>NZ_JAMXMV010000009.1 GCF_024055715.1 Actinoallomurus soli | reverse complement strand
CCCGTGTTCATGTCGGCCGGCGCCGGCCCCACGACCCTGGGGAGCCGGCGCCGGCGGCCTTCGATCTCACCGTCCGGCAGGAGCGGCGGCGTCCTTTCGCAGGAAGGCGAGGACCTGGTCGGCGGCCTTACGCGCCGTCGCGATGGACGTTCCGACCCCTACGCCGTCGTACGCGGCGCCGCAGACCGCGAGGCCGGGCTGCTCCGCCACGGAGGCGCGGATACGCGCCACCCGGTCCGGGTGGCCGACCGTGTACTGCGGCAGCGAGCCGTCCCACCGCGTGACCCGGGTCGCCACCGGACCGCCGGCCACGCCGGTGGCCTCGGCGAGCTCGGACGCCGCCACCGCGGCGAGGTCGGCGTCGTCGCGCTGCAGCAGCTTCTCGTCGCCGATCCGGCCCGCCTGGCACCGTACGATCTCCACCTCGCCCGCCAGGTGCGGCCACTTCACGGTCGTGAACGTGACCGCGCTGACCGTACGCCCGTCCACCACCGGAACCCGGTAGCCGCTGAGCCTCCGGCCGGTGAGCTCGCCGGGGAACGCCGCGCGGGGGTAGGCGAGCGTGATGATCGCCGTGTCGGCGTACGGGATCTCGGCGAGCCCGGTGGCGGCCTGCGTCGCCCCGGGCACCCCGGCCAGCAACCGGCCGGCGGGGCCGGCGGGAACGGCGATCACCACCGCGTCCGCGTCGATGTGCTCCGGGCCGGCGGCGGACTCCACGGTCAGCCGCCAGCCGCGCTCACTCCGCGCGAGCTGCGTGACCGTGGCCCCCGTCCGTACGGCAGCTCCGGGCGAGGCGGCGAGCACGACCTCCGCGAGGTGGTCGGGCAGCGTGCCGAGCCCGCCGGTGAGGGTGGCGATGCCCGGTGGCATCTTCTCCTCGGCCGGGTCCGGCGGCGGCGTCACCGAGGCGGCCGCGGCGGCGAGCGACGGGTACCTGCGGGACGCGACGGCCAGCGGGGTCAGCGTGGCCTCGAACGACAGCTCCTCCGCGCGGCCGGCGTAGACGTCGTTGACGAACGGGTCGACGAGGCGGTCCACGACCTCCTGGCCGAGCCGCCCCGCGACGTACGCGGCGACGGAGACGTCTCCGTTCCGGTCGGACGGAGGCAGTTCGGAGTCCTCCCGTGCCCGGGCCACCCCGTCGGCGGACAGGATGCCGGTTCTGGCGAGCTCGTCCAGGTCGCCGGGCACGCCCATGATCTGGCGGCCGGGCAGCGACCGTATCTCGTTCCTCGTCCAGACGGCGGCCGCCTTGGTGCCCGCCAACGTGATCCGGTCGCCGAGCCCGGCCGCCTTCAGCAGCCCGGTCGTCTTCGGACGCCGGGCGTACAGCGCCTCCGCGCCCTCGTCGACGGCGACGCCCGCCACCTCCGACACGGCCAGCTTCCCGCCGAGCCTGGACGATCCTTCGAGGACCGTCACCCGTACCGGCTCGTCCTTGAGGTAGAACGCCGCCGCCAGCCCCGCGATGCCGCCCCCGACGACGACCACATGCGGCGCCCCGTCTGTCCGATCCTGTCCGTTGTCCGCCATTCCGCCTGCTCCTTCGTGAGAACGGTCTCCGCAGCAGTCTGAATGGGGCTCCAATAATCTCGGTCGAGCGTGGGTGGGCTCGGATCGGGTGATCTCAGGATTCCGGTCCCGGCCACGTGAACGCTCGGCCGGCCGCGGGGGGACGCCTTCCGCGCAGGGGTTCCCCCGGCGGCGCTCCGGATGACTACCGGACCGTTTCCTGCCTGTTCTTGATTCGCTCGGCGAACATGCTCCATTCCTTGCCGATGCTCTCGGCTATCGGAGCGATGACGCTGAGCCAGTGCGCCGGAATCGCGTTAAGGAATTGCCGCCACCGGTCCGGATCGGTCGCGTGCAACCCCATCCACCGAAGGAACTCCTTACCGCCCTCGGTGTAGCGGATGGCCGGGTCGTTGGCCACCTTGGCGGCCACTTCGGCCCAGGTGAGCGGGGTGTCGATGTGGTTCTTGCGCCGCAGCGGGGTGGCGCCGGCCTCCGGCCCCGGGGTGACCGTCTCGGTGACCACGCCGACCGGGCGCACGGCCGCCGCCTCCGCCGCCCGGTGCCCGTTGCGCTCCGGGCTGACGCCGCGGCGAAGCCGGGCGCTCACGTCGTGCACCGTGCCGAGTGACACGTCGGTCTCCCTGGCGACCTGCCTGAGCGGCGCGTTCGGATGTGCGCTGATGTACTCCGCGGCGCGGCGCCTGCCCTCGCCGGCGGTCACCGGGCGCCGCTTCCCGTCGCGGCCGAGGCGTTTGCCGCCCGACCGCGTCCCGTCCGACGACCTGCTGCGCAACGACGCGATCGTCTTCGCGCTGAGCCCGGTGATGTCGGCGAGGGCGCGGTCGGACCAGTCGGGGTGAGCGGTCAGGACCCGCTTGGCCCCGGCGACGCGGTCGGCCCTCGACAGCGGCAGCCCGTGGGAACTGTTCGCCTTCATGGCGAGAACGAGCGCCTCGGAGTCCGTGCAGTCGAGAAAGCGCGCCTTTATGGTGTGGTCGCCGCGGAGCCGGGCGGCCTCCAGCCTGTGCAGCCCGTCGATGACGCGCCAGCCGTCCTCCTGAACGAGGATGGGCGGGAGCTCCGATGAGCCCGCTGCGTCGATGAGCAATTGAACGTGAGCGGCATTCATTCCGCCCTGACGCAGGTACAATCCAGAAGACAACGCGCTTACCGCCACATCCTGTGCCGGTAGCTTATCGAAATTCTTCAGATCGAATCCGTCGTCGGTTGCCGATTCGTCGTGCTCCGGTCTGACAGAACCGAAGCCGCCTGCGATCAAGACGGCCTGCCCATTGTTACGAACCATTGCGTTCGCTCCTCTCTGCGCCGCACCCGAGGAGCCTGGCAAAGCCGTCTTTAGCCGCAGTCGAGCGTGGGTGGACGTCCCTAGGCCGGACCGGTGGTGACGGTGGTGCGGGTGGTGCCGAACCAGCGGTCGAGTGCGTCGGTGAGGGGGGTGTCGGTTCCGGGGGAGGTCCAGGCGATGTAGCCGTCGGGTCGGATGAGGACGGTGTCGAGTCCGGGGTCGTGGCCGGGGGCCCAGGTGGCGGTGAGGGTGTGGAGGCGGTCGGTCCGGTCGTGGGCGGGTTGGTCGGTCTGGCCGGTGGTGGTGATGAGGAGGCCTTGTGCGGTGTGCAGGAGGTCGGCGATGCGGGTGCGGGTGCCGTCGGTGAGGGTGAGTTCCTGGTCGGGTGGCATGCGCTTGCCCAGCAGGGGGTGGTCGCCGGGTCCCATGTCGTAGCGGATGCCCAGCCCGCTCAGCATCCCGGCCAGGTGGCCGGCGGCGTCCTTGTACGCCACCAGCTCGCCCATCACGCTGCGGATCGGGTCCATCTCCTCGCCGGTGAGCCGCAGTTCGATCGCCGCGCGGGCGTTGCGCGCCAACTGCCGCCCGATCGGCTGGCGTTCGGCGTGGTAGGTGTCGAGCAGGCCGTCGGGCGCCCAGCCGTTGATCACCGCCGCCAGCTTCCAGCCGAGGTTCACCGCGTCCTGCACGCCCACGCTCAGTCCCTGCGCCATGGCCGGAGGCTGCACGTGCGTGGCGTCGCCCGCGAGGAACACCCGGCCGCGCCGGTACTCGGAGGCCACCCGGGAGGCGTCGGTGAAGCAGCTGATCCAGCGGCACTCCCCGTGGTGGATGGACTCGCCGGTGAGCCGCTGCCACGCGTCCGCGAGTTCGGTGTAGCTGAGCGAGTCGCGGTCCCGCGGCGGCATGCCCCTCTCATGCACGACGACCCTCGTGACGCCGTTCTCCAGGTCCATCGCCATGACCATGCTGCCGCCCGGCAGGTTCTCGCCGATGCGCCGGCGACGGGTCTCGATCCCGGTCACATCGGCCGTGTAGAACCCGCGCGTGGGCTCCGGGCCGGGGAAGTCGATGCCGGCCAGCCTGCGGATGGTGCTCCGCCCCCCGTCGCAGCCCACCACATACCGGGCGGTGTCCTCACCGGGCCCGTCCGGCCCATCGAAGGCGACGACGACGCCGTCCGGCGTCTCGCGGAAGCCGGTCACCTCATATCCGCGCAGGATCGGCACGCCGAGCTCGGTCGCCCAGCCCTCCAGCATCCGCTCGGTGCGGAACTGAGAGATCCCCCTGGCGCCGAAGTGATTCTCCTCGAACATGCCGAGGTCGATCGGCACACCGCCGAAATGACTGTCGGCGGGCTCGGTCTCACCGAGCCTGCCGAGCAGCCCCCGCTGATCGAAGCACTCGGCGGTACGCCGCGTGAAACTGGCGCCACGCGACTCCCGTGGCGGGGAGGGCAGCTTCTCGTAGACGACGACCTCGACGCCGCCCAGGCGGAGCTCGCCGGCCATCATCAGCCCGACCGGGCCCGCGCCGACGACTATCACGTCCCTTGTCATTCTTACGCTCCCGTTCGGTCTTGTGCCGCCGGTCAACGGCCGGCCGGCTGCGCGGTGACGGTGGTGCGGGTGGTGCCGAACCAGCGGTCGAGTGCGTCGGTGAGGGGGGTGTCGGTGCCGGGGGAGGTCCAGGCGATGTAGCCGTCGGGTCGGATGAGGACGGTGTCGAGTCCGGGGTCGTGGCCGGGGGCCCAGGTGGCGGTGAGGGTGTGGAGGCGGTCGGTCCGGTCGTGGGCGGGTTGGTCGGTCTGGCCGGTGGTGGTGATGAGGAGGCCTTGTGCGGTGTGCAGGAGGTCGGCGATGCGGGTGCGGGTGCCGTCGGTGAGGGTGAGTTCCTGGTCGGGTGGCATGCGCTTGCCCAGCAGGGGGTGGTCGCCGGGTCCCATGTCGTAGCGGATGCCCAGCCCGCTCACGATCCCGGCCAGGTGGCCGGCGGCGTCCTTGTACGCCACCAGCTCGCCCATCACCTCGCGCATCGGGTCCATGTCGGCGTCACCGAGGTAGAGCATCGACGCCGCCTGCGCGTTGCGGATCAGTTGCCGTCCGATGGGATGGCGTTCGGCGTGGTAGGTGTCGAGCAGGCCGTCGGGCGCCCAGCCGTTGATCACCGCCGCCAGCTTCCAGCCGAGGTTCACCGCGTCCTGCAGACCCGCGCTCAGCCCCCACGCCGCCAGTGGCGGTATCGCGTGCGCGGCGTCACCGGCCAGGAGGACCCGGCCGCGCCGGTACTCGGTGGCCAGCCCGGCGGCGTTGCCGCAGGCCCACAGCCACTGGGCCTGCGCGTCGTGGATGGACTCGCCGGTGAGCCGCTGCCACGCGTCGGCGACCTCGCCGAACGTCAGGGCGCCGGGGTCGGGGTCAGGGGGCAGGCTCCTGTCGTGGATCACGATACGGAAGCGGCCGTCTCCCAGGGGAGTGCACACCACCATGTTGCCGCCGGGAAGGCGCTCGCCGATCGGCCGTGGGCGCAGCGCGATCCCGCTGATCTCCGCGGTGTACATGCCCCGGGTGGCCGCCCGGCCGGGAGCGTCGATGCCGGCCAGCGTACGGACGGTGCTCTGCGCACCGTCGCAGCCGACCACGTACGCGGCGGTGTCCTCACCGGGGCCGTCCGGCCCCTCGAAGGCGACCACGACGCCGTCCGGTGTCTCGCGCAGGCCGGTCACCTCGTACCCGCGTCGCACCGGCACCCCGAGCTCGGCCAGCCGGCCGCCCAGCATCTCCTCGGTCCTGGCCTGGGACAGGCCCAGCACGCCGCTGTGATTCTCGTCCAGCATGCCGAGGTCGAAACGGACGCCGCCGAAGTGGCCCATCGGGCCCCACCGGAAGCCGCCCAGCCGGGGGAGCAGCCCGCGCTGATCCAGCGATTCGGCCGCGCGCCTGTTGAAGCCGAGGGCGCGGGATTCCCCGGTCGGGGCGGTCAGTCTGTCGTAGACGGTGACGTCCACCCCGCCCAGGTGGAGCTCCCCGGCCAGCATCAAACCGACCGGTCCGGCGCCGACGACTATTACGCCAGTTCTCATGTTCTGGCCTTCCGCACGCTGTATCTGGAGAATCGGCAGCGTCAAACTACACACCCTCATGGCTCGGCTTCAATATGAGGAATGCAGGTGCCGGGCGAAGAGGTGTTCGTTCAACTGTGGATTTCGCCGGTTGAACACGCCGCCGTTTTGAACACACTGCCGTTTTCACGGCAATATCGAAGATGCCGACGGGACATACGGCCCTTCATGGTGAACGCGAGAGTCCTGCGATCACGTGAAGTGAAAGGATCGATATGCGGCCTGGCATCGTCCGCATCGGCAATTTGGTCATCGAAGGTGGACCGCTCGGCGACCCGCATGCCGCTTTCTCTGGAACGGCGGTGCGGCGGTCATGGGGGAGCGGAGCGTGGGCGCGTCCCGGCGCGGCGGGCCGGCTGCCGGACCCGTGGCAGCGCGCGGCGGATCGCCCGAGGCGCGGCACGCACCGCGAAGAGACGAGACGCGCCTGAGGCGAGCCTCCTGCGACGGGAAGGGAGTCCCGACGTGCCGGTCGAGAAGATCGCGCTGATCACGGGCGCCAACAAGGGCATCGGCTATGAGGTGGCACGGCAGCTCGGCGAACGGGGGGTCATCGTCCTCGTCGGCGCCAGGGACGAGGTGCGCGGCAAGCACGCGGCCGACTCGCTGGCGGCCCGCGGCATCGCCGCGGTGCCGTTGCGGATCGACGTGCGGGACGCGACCACCGTGTCCGACGCCGCGACGGAGATCGAACGGCGCTACGGCCGCCTGGACATCCTGGTGAACAACGCCGGCATCGCCGGTGGCTTCACCGGAACCCCCAGTGAGGCGACCGCCGACGACCTGCGGGAGGTCTACGAGACCAACGTCTTCGGCGTGGTGTCCGTGACCAACGCGATGCTGCCGCTCCTGCGCCGTTCGGAAGCGGGGCGCGTCGTGAACATGTCGAGCCACGTGGGATCGCTGGCTCTCAACTCCGATCCGGCCTCCCCGTTCGCGCGCCTCAACATGATCGCCTATCAGTCCTCGAAGACCGCGCTGAACGCCCTGACGGTCGCGTACGCGAAGGAGCTGCGGGGGACGCCGATCAAGGTCAACGCGGCCAACCCCGGAGTGGTGGCCACGGACATCAACCACCATCAAGGACGACGGACTCCCGCCGAGGGAGCCGTGATCGCGGTCCGGCTGGCGCTGCTGGACGCCGCGGGACCGTCGGGATCGTGCCTGTCGGAGGACGGGATCGTCCCGTGGTAGCCCCCGGAGAACGGGATTCCGACAGCGAATGGACAGGGAGGAACGCGGTGGCGGTCGACGGGACGATCCTGGTGCTGGGCGGTACCGGACGGCAGGGCGGCGCGACGGCGCGCGAGCTGCTGCGCCGTGGGCACACGGTGCACGCTCTGGTGCGTGACCCGCGGGCGCCCGCGGCGCGGGCGCTCGCGGACGCGGGCGCGGTGCTCGTGCGCGGTGACATGGAGGACGAGGCGTCGTTGCGGGCGGCGATGCGAGGGGTCCACGGCGTCTTCAGCGTCCAGACCTTCCGGACGCCCGGCGGGGTGGACGCCGAGGAACGCCAGGGCAAGGCGGTGGCCGACGCCGCGGCCCACGCCGGGGTGGCCCACCTGGTCTACAGCTCGGTCGGCGGCGCGGAGCGCTCGACCGGCGTACCGCACTTCGAGAGCAAGTGGAACATCGAGCAGCACATCCAGAAGCTCGGCCTGCCGGCGACCGTCCTGCGGCCGACCATGTTCTACGACGTCTTCCACGACATCGGTCCACGTCTCGTGGACGGCGAGCTCGTCCTGGGGCTGTGGCTGCGCCCCGAGACCGCCGTCCAGGTGATCGCGACCAGGGACATCGGCGCGTTCGCCGCGGACGCCTTCGACGACCCGGGCGGCTGGCTCGGCCGGCAGGTCGAGATCGCCAGCGACGAACTGACCGGACCGCGGATGGCCGAGGCCTTCGAGCGGGTGTCCGGCATCCCGACCCGGTACAAGGAGCAGCCCATCGAGCGGCTCCGTGCGGTTCGCGAGGACCTGGCCACCATGTTCGACTGGTTCGAGCGCGAAGGCTACCGCGCCGACCTGCCCCGGCTCCGGAGCATGAGACCGGACCTCACGACCCTCGAGGACTGGCTGCGCGACAACTGGACGGCGCCGGAGGCCCAGCCGCCCCGGTGACCTCGGCCGCGGCGCCGACCGCGGAGGCACCCGCCTGGAGACGAAGAACCCGCCTGGACGCCGCGTCCAGGCGGGTGAGTTCGGCGAAGAAGACCCCTCATCCGGAGCAGGACCGCTGATCCGGATGAGGGGTCCGTCGTTCGCGTCGGGAACGCCGCGCCTCAGTAGTTCCCGAGGCCGCCGCAGACGTTGATCGCCTGGGCCGTCACGGGCGCGGCAGCGTCGGTGACCAGGTAACCGACGAGGCCGGCGACCTCCTCGGGGGTGGAGTAGCGGCCGAGCGGGATCTTCGCCTGGAAGCGCTCGAGGATCGCCTCCTCGGTCGTCTCGTGGTGCGCGGCGTAGCCCTGCCTCACCCGCTGCGCCATCGGGGTCTCGACGTATCCGGGGCAGACGGCGTTGACGGTGACACCCGTCTTCGCGAGTTCCAGGCCCAGCGCCTTGGTGAACCCGACGACGCCGTGCTTGGAGGCGGAATAGGGAGCGCCGAGCACCACGCCCTGCTTGCCGCCGGTCGACGCGATGTTGATGATCCGTCCCCAGCCGCGCTCGAGCAGTCCCCCGGACCTGAGCACCTCGCGGGTCATCAGGAAGACGCTGTTCAGGTTGGTGTCGATGACGTCGTACCAGAGCTCGTCCTCGATCTCCGCCGTCACGCCGCCGCCGCTGCGGCCGGCGTTGTTCACCAGGACGTCGACCTGTCCGTACCGCTCCACGGCGGTGCTCACGAGGCGTTTCACGTCCTGCGGACGCCGGACGTCCGCGGCCACGCCGTCGGCCTGGTGACCGTTCGACCGGAGCTTGCCGACCGTCTCCTCGACGGCTTCGGAGTTCCGCGCGCAGATGAAGACCTTGAGGCCGCGAGCCGCGAGGGTCTCGGCGACCGCCAGGCCGATGCCGCTCGTCCCGCCGGTGACGAGCGCGACCTGCTGTCCGTTGTCCGTCATTCGGCCTGCTCCTTTCATGAATACGGTGTCGCAGCAGTCTGGCGGTGATTCCACTAATTCTGGTCGAGCGCGGGTTGATCCGATCGAGTTCGACTGCCGCGCTTTTTCAGTTGAACGTTCACGAGGGTCACCGCAAAACCGAAGTTGCGGGCCGAAAACGCGCCGACCTATCGTCGGCACCCAGCGGCTAGGAATTCAGGAGGGAAACCATGGCCACGTCGCCTGCGGTGCGGGATCAGTCCGCCGCTTACTCGTTGCTCGATCTGATTCAAGGCGCGGTGATAACCCAGGCGATCTCTGTCGCGGCCAAGCTCGGTATAGCGGATGTTCTCGGCGACGGGCCGCTGCCCGCGGAGGAAATAGCCAAGCGGGTGGGAACCGACCCCGAGGCGACGCGCCGGCTGCTGCGCACGCTGTCCGGCTATTCGGTGTTCGCGGTCCGGCCGGACGGCCGGTTCGAGCTGACGCCGATGGCCGAGGCGCTCCGCGACGACGCGCCGGACTCGATGCGCGGCATCGCCATGCTGCTGGGCCACTCCCTGCTCTGGGAGGACTGGGGGCACCTGCTCGAGTCCGTGCGCACCGGCGAGGCCAACATGCCGAAGCTGCGCGGCATGGGCGCGTACGAGTTCCTGATGGCGAACCCCGAGTACGCGGGCGTGTTCTTCCAGGGAATGCGCAGCATGTCGGATCCGGAGACGGATCCGGTGCTGGCGGCGTACGACTTCTCGCGGTTCCGCACGATCGTGGACGTCGTCGGCGGGCGCGGGGCCCTCCTGGCGGGGATCCTCTCGCGGGCGCCCCGCTCGCACGGCGTGCTGTACGACTCCGAGTCCTCGACCGCGGACGCGCCGCAGGTGTTCGAGGCGGCCGGCGTCGCGGAGCGGGTCACGATCAAGAACGGCACCTTCTTCGACAAGCTGCCGGCGGGCGCGGACGCCTACGTGCTCAAGCACATCCTGCACGACTTCCAGGAGCCCGAGTGCCTCACGGTTCTGAAGAACGTGCGTGAGGCGATGGCCTCCGACGGCAAGGTGCTCGTCATCGAGTACGTGCTGAACGGGAACAACGAGCGGCACATCGGGAACATCATCGACCTGTGGCTCCTCCTGCTCCTGGGCGCCAGGGAGCGCACGCTGCCGGAGTACACCGAGCTGTTCGCCAAGGCGGGCCTGAAGGTCGTCGGAGCGGTCCCCACCACCTCGCCGGTCTCGATCATCGAAGCGGTCCCCGCCTGAAGCCCCGGAAGCGACACCGGCCTCCAGACGCCCCCACGCGAAGCCGAGGACAGGACATGGATACTGATGTGATCATCGTCGGTGCCGGGCCGACGGGACTGATGCTCGCGGGTGAACTGCGTCTCGGCGGCGCGGAGGTCACCGTCTTCGAGCGGCGGACCGAGCGCAGCTGGGAGTCGCGCGGCATCGGCTTCACCGCGCGGGCGACCGAGATCCTCGACCAGCGCGGGCTCCTCGATCGGCTGGAGAACGCCGAGATCACCCGGCAGGGTCACTTCGGCGGCATCCCGATCGACTACGGGGTGCTCGAGGGCTCGCACTTCGGAGTGCGCGGCGTACCCCAGTACAAGCTGGAGGAGATGCTCGAGGGCTGGGCCCTCGAACTGGGCGTGTCGCTGCGCCGCGGCTACGAGGTCACGGGCCTGGAGGACACCGGGGACGGCGTCACCGCGGTCGTCGAGGGTCCGGACGGCCATGGCGAGTGCTCGGCCCGCTACCTGGTGGGCTGCGACGGTGGGCGGAGCACGGTCCGGGAGCTCGTGGGCTTCGACTTCGCCGGCTCCGACGCGACCCGCGAGATGTACCTGGCGGACGTCACCGGCTGCGACATCCGGCCGCGGATGATCGGTGAGCTGGTGCCCAACGGCATGGTCATGTCGGCCGCGCTGGAGAAGGGCTACCACCGCATCATCGTCTGCGAGAACGGGACGCCGCCGCCGGACCGGAACCGCCAGGTGACCTTCGCCGACGTCGCGGACGCCTGGCAGCGGCTGACCGGCGAGTCGATCCACGGCGGGGAGGCGCGCTGGGTGAGCAGCTTCACCGACGCCACCCGCCAGGCCACCGAGTACCGGCGCGGCCGGGTGCTGCTGGCGGGGGACGCCGCGCACATCCATCTCCCGGCCGGCGGTCAGGGACTGAGCGTCGGGGTGCAGGACGCGGTCAACCTCGGCTGGAAGCTGGCCGCGACGGTCCGTGGCTGGGCGCCCGACGGCCTGCTCGACACCTACCACGGTGAGCGGCACCCCGTGGGTGAGCGGGTGCTCCGGAACACGCGCGCCCAGGGGACGCTCAACCTCAGCGGCAGGTCCGTCGAGCCGCTGCGGGCCGTCATGACGGAGCTCGTCGCGATCCCGGCGGTGGCGCGGCATCTGTCCGGCATGGTGAGCGGGTTCGACATCCGCTACGACGTTGACGACCAGGGGCATCCGCTGCTGGGCGCGCGGATGGCCGACCGCGAGCTCGAGCTCGCCGGCGGCGGGAGTGAGCGGATCGCGCGCCTGCTCCACCCGGCGCGGGGCGTGCTGGTCACCGCCGACGACTCGGGCGAGGTCGGCCGGTGCGCCGCCGGATGGTCCGACCGCGTCGAAACGGTCCGCGTGAAGAGCTTCCCGGCGGGCCCGGAGGAGGGCGGCGCCGCGACGGAGTCGGTGCTGATCCGCCCCGACGGTTACGTCGCCTGGGCGGCGCCGGGCGCGGGCCCGCTCGCCGAGGCGCTACGGCGCTGGTTCGGCGAGGCACGGCGGTTCCCGGAGATCCGGGACTCCGAGCCGCTGGCGTCCGTCCGCTAGACGTTTCGGCAATGCAGAGGAGAGGAATCGTGGCTGCGAGCGCGGTGCGTGACACCGAACACGAGATCAACGTCAGTGCTCCTGCCGAGCGGGTGTACGCGCTGATCGCGGACGTCGGCAGGTGGCCGGAGATCTTCCCCCCGACCGTGCACGCCGAGTGCGTGGAGAGGGACGGGAACTCCGAGCTGATCCGGCTCTGGGCGACCGCGAACGGCGCCGCCAAGACCTGGACGTCCAGGCGTGAGCACGACCCGGAGCAGATGAGCGTCTCGTTCCGCCAGGAGCGGTCCCAGTACCCGGTCGGCGGCATGGGCGGGAAGTGGATCGTGGAACCCGTCTCCGCGTCCGAATGCCGCGTGCGCCTGCTGCACGACTACTTCGCGGCGAGCGACGATCCCGCCGATCTGGAGTGGATCGACCAGGCGGTCGAGCGGAACAGCAGGTCGGAGCTGGCCGCGCTCAAGACGAGCGCGGAGCTGACCGGGCCCGACCGGCTCATCACCTTCGAGGACACGGTGACGGTCGACGGCAGCGCCAAGGACGTCTACGACTTCATCAACGAGGCGCGGCTCTGGTCGCAGCGGCTCCCGCACGTGGCCCGGGTGTCGCTGGAGGAGGAGACGCCGGGCCTGCAGATACTCGAGATGGACACCTCGACGAAGGACGGATCGGTGCACACCACGCGGTCCGTACGCGTCTGCCGGCCGTACACGAGCATCGTGTACAAGCAGATCGTCGTGCCCGCGCTGATGACGCTGCACACCGGGCGCTGGCTCATCGAGGAGCGGGACGGGGCGGGGGTGTCCGTCACGTCGCGGCACACGGTGCGGATCAACACGGAGCGCATCACCGAGGTCCTCGGCGCCGGAGCGGACGCGGAGACCGCGCAGCGGTTCGTGCGTACGGCCCTCAGCGGCAACAGCATGACCACCCTGCGCGCCGCGAAGGCCTACGCCGAGGGCTCCGGCGGCGAGCGCGCGGCGTCGTGACCCGATCCGAGGCGGCCACGCCGGTCGTCATCGTCGGCGCGGGACCGGTCGGGCTCCTGCTCGCCTGTGAGCTCGGCCGGGCCCGGGTGCCGGTCGTCGTCGTCGAACGGCTGGCCGTCCCGATGACCGAATCGCGGGCCAGCCAGCTCAGCACCCTGACCGCCGAGCTCCTGCACGAACGCGGGTTCGACGCGCTGCTCGACGAGGCCGCGCACGAGCCGCGGTCGCACTACGGCGGGCTCGGGTTCGACCTGTCCGGCCTGGACAGCGACTACGCGGGCAACTGGAAGGTGCCCCAGTACCGCACCGAGGCCGTCCTCGGCGAGCGCGCCGAGGCGCTGGGCGCGACACTGCTGCGGGCGCACGAGCTGACCGAGATCACCGAGCTGCCGGACCACGTCGTCTGCGGCGTACGGGGCCCCGAGGGCCACGTCCGGATCCGGGCAGGGTACGTCGTGGGGTGCGACGGGGCCCAGAGCACCGTGCGCGAACTGTGCGGGTTCCCGGTCTCGGCCACGGCGCCGACGAAGGAACTGCTGCGGGCCGACCTGACGGGCGTCGAGATCCGCGACCGGAGATTCGAGCGCCTCGCGACCGGGTTCGCGGTGGCGGCGACCCGTGACGGCGTCACCCGGGTGATGATGCACGCGGCGGGCCAGGGAGTGGCCGAACGCACCGGGCCGCCGGAGTTCGCCGAGGTCGTACGGCTCTGGGAGAAGGTGACCGGCGAGGACATCTCCGGCGGGACCGCCGTCTGGCTGGACTCCTTCGACAACGCCAGGGGCCAGGCCGACTCCTACCGGCGGGGGCGGGTCCTCCTCGCCGGCGACGCCGCCCACTGGCACATGCCGATCGGCGGCCAGGCGCTGAACGTGGGACTCCAGGACGCGGTCAACCTGGGCTGGAAGCTCGCCGGGACGGTGAACGGCTGGGCGTCGCCGGAACTGCTGGACGGCTACCACGACGAGCGGCATCCCGCCGCGGCACGGGTGCTCGACCACGTCGCGGCCCAGGAGCTCCTGCTGCTGGGCGGACCCGAGATCGAGCCGCTGCGCGCGGTGCTCGCCGAGCTGACCGGCCTGCCGCAGGTCCGTGACCACCTGGCCAGGGTCGCCGGCAACCTCGACGACCGGTACGGCCCTCCCGGCTCCTCATTGGCCGGGCGGCGCGTCCCGAACCTCCGGCTGCGGACGGAGTCGGGTCCGCTACGGGCCACGGGCACCGAGCCCGTCCTCGTACGGCTGACCGGCCCGGCGGGCCGCGGGGAGTCCGCCGGCCGCACGGACTCCGCCGGCGACCTCGGCCGATTCGCCGTACCGACGATTCGCGCGACCGCTGACGAGGACCGTCTCCCCGGGATCACCACCCTCCTCCTGCGGCCCGACGGCTACGTCGCCTGGGCCGACGACGGAGATGAGGACCTGGACCGGGCGCTCGGAAGGCTGCTGCGCGCGGAAGAAGGGAAGGACGATGCAAGGCTTTGACGCGGACGTCATCATCGTGGGGGCCGGCCCCACCGGGCTCATGCTCGCGGGTGAGCTGGGCCTGGCCGGAGTCCGTACCATCGTCCTCGAACGGCTGGCCGAGCCGACGAGGCAGTCGCGTGCGCTCGGTTTCTCCGCACGCGCCATCGAGGAGTTCGACCAGCGAGGGCTGCTGCCGCGCTTCGGCGACCTGCAGACCATTCCCTTCGGCCACTTCGGCGGGCTGCCCATCGACTACCGGGTGGTCGAGGGCGGCTCCTACGGCGCGCGGGGGAAACCCCAGTCCCTCACCGAGGGGGTGCTGGCCGGGTGGGCCGCCGAACAGGGCGCCGTGGTCCGCCGGGAGCACGAGGTCACCGGGCTCGCCTCCGACGACGACGGCGTCGCGGTGGACGTCGTCACGCCGGAGGGCCGCGAACGCCTGCGCGCCCGGTACGTCGCCGGCTGCGACGGCGCCCGCAGCGCCGTCCGCAAGCTGATCGGCGTCGACTTCCCCGGCAGCGATCCGGCCATCGAGCTGTGGTTCGCCGACGTGGCCGGCTGCGACCTGCGGCCGCGGTTCTCCGGCGAGCGCGTACCGGGCGGAATGGTCATGGTCCTGCCGACGGGCCCGGGAATCAACCGCGTGATCCTCCACGAGCGGGGCGGGACGCGACAGGGCGACGGCGCGCCGGACTTCGGCGAGATCGCCGCCGCGTGGAACCGGCTGACCGGCGAGGACATCAGCGGCGCCACGCCGCTGTGGACGAGCTGGACCACCGATTCGAGCCGCCAGGCGGCGGAGTACCGCCGGGGGCGGGTCTTCCTTCTCGGCGACGCCGCGCACATCCACCTGCCGATCGGCGCCCAGGGGATGAGCGCCGGCGTGGGCGACGCCGTGAACCTCGGCTGGAAACTCGGCGCCGAGATCAACGGTCATGCCCCCGCGGACCTGCTGGACACCTATCACACCGAGCGGCACCCGGTCGGGGCCCGCATCCTGGTCAACACGCTCGCCCAGCGGATCCTGTACCTCAGCGGCGACGAGATGGACCCGATGCGGGCCGTCCTGACCGAGCTGCTGGCCTATGAGGAGGTCCAGGAGCTGCTGGTCGGCATGGTCACCGGCCTGGACATCCGGTACGACGTCGGGGCGGGCGACCACCCGCTGCTCGGCCGGCGGCTGCCGGACGCCGAGCTCACGGGCGACTTCGGGCCGTCCGGCACGGCGCGCGCCTTCCGGCTCCTGAACGCCGGGCGCGGCGTCGTCCTCGACCTGGCCGGCGACGGGAAGGTGCGCGCCGCCGCCGCGCCGTGGGCGGACCGGATCGACGTCGTCACCACGACCTCCCGCCCGCACGGCGCGCTGGCGGACATCGAGGCCGCGCTGGTGCGGCCGGACGGCTACATCGCGTGGATCGGCTCCGGCGGGGCCGGGGCGACGGGCCTGCCGGAGGCCCTGACCCGCTGGTTCGGCCGGCCACAGGAAGGTCACCACGGCGTGACGCCCGCCGCGGCGGGCGCACGGCCGTAGGCACGGTAACCGGAAGAAGCGAGGAGAACATGCCGTTCATCAATCCCGAGGACGGGTACCTGACGGTCCTCAACCTGTTCAAGACGGACGCGCCGGACCGGGTGGACCGGCTGGTCAACGAGATGCGGGCGATCGTCGACACCGCGGCCTTCCCCGGCTGGATCTCCAGCACCGTGCACCGGGGTCACGAGAAGGCGGGAACCGCGAACTTCATCCAGTGGCGCGGTCGGCAGGACCTGGAGTCGCGGTACGACGGCGCCGAGTTCAAGCACCACACGGTGCCGGTGTTCCAGCAGATCACCACGTACATGCGGCTGATGCAGACGGAGGTGGAGTCGAGCCGGCGCCACCCCGCGCAGGGCGACGTCACGGAGATCTCCCCGGACCGCGACGACTACACGGTCATCGAGATCCTCGGGGTCGAGCCCCGCGACCAGACCGACCTGATCGGCGTCCTCGGAGCGGCCCACGACTGGCTGGTGGACGTGCCGGGTTACCGCTCGCAGACCGTGCTGCGCGGCATCCGGTCCCGTGGCCCCGACGGCGGCAGCGGCCTGGCGGCCATCGGCACGGACAACGACTTCGTGGTCGTCTACTCCCAGTGGGACGGCAAGGGCTCCTACGACGCGTACCGCGCGCTCGCGGAGGACGAGCGGCCCGCCGCGCGGCGCAAGAGCCAGGACCGGCGGAACGCGCTGACGACCGCGACCGACTGGAACACCTACCGCGTCGTCCACACCCGGTCGGCACCGCAGCCGGCGACGGCCTGACCGGACCGGCCACACCCATCGACGCCCGGTCGTGGGCCCGCCCGTACAGGGCGGTCCACGGCCGGGCGTCGATTCCGTCGGGCGTCGGGCGTCAGGTGTCGGGCGAACGGTGGTGCGACGAGGGCGGGCTCGCCGTCCGTCCGTCCCGGTACCTCCGATCAGCGCGGGGACCGGGCGATCTTCTCCCAGTGCCACTGCGTGTCGAACGCCGTGATGTCGAAGTCCGCGCCCTCGGCGGCCAGCGCGGCGGCGAGGCCGGTGGCCTTGGCGATGAAGCCCGAGGCGCGATGGGCGGCGAGCAGGTCCTGTTCGTCGAACGGCAGCCCCTCGCAGCGCAGCAGCCGCAGATCGACGAAGCCGTTGAACGCCCGGCCCAGCACCTCCACCGACTGCGGGCTGCGGATGCTGAAGCGCACCTTGGCGGCCACGTGGCCGTGGTGATGCTGGTCGGAGTAGTACGCGATGTCCGGGATCGTGGGCGGGACGAAGTAGTCGCGGGCGGCTATCTCGGGGGACTTCGGCAGATTGCCGACCAGGAAGTGCCACGAGTTGTACTGCATCCGCGCGGACATCGACCAGGCGACGTCGGCCAGCTGCGCGGGCGAGTCCGCGAAGTACCGCCGGGCCTCGGGCGTGGGGACGACGCAGCAGAAGAAGTGGGGGAGGTCCCAGGTGGCGATCTCCGCCCACTCCTGCTCGCGCAGCGCCGTGACGAGCGCCGTCAGCGACCGCATCCCGCGGCTCATCGCGAAGTCGGCGTCGAACGTCGCGGTCGCCGCGCGGACGGTCTCATGGACCAGGGACTCCAGGCCCGTCCCGAACTCGCCGTGCGGCTCGGCCAGCCACCCGGGTGATGCCGCGATGGCGGCGCCCAGCTCCCCGAGCGTGTCGCCGGTGACCGGGAACCGGTCGCGTACGCGGGCGCAGAGGTCCGCCTCCAGCCGCCGCGCGTCGCCGGCGGGAGCGCCGGCGACGCGCTCGATCTTGTGCATCAGCGGACCATGGATCTCACGGTAGAGCTGAACCTTCGAGGTGATCTCCCGGCGCCGCCGGGCGACCGCCTCCGCGAGGTCACCGAGCGCCGCCACCCGGGGCGAGGCCGCGGGCGGGACCTGCCCACCGCCGGGCACGCCGTTGTACGCCAGGCGCGTCCGCTCCAGGAGGTGGGCCACGTGGTCGATCGTGAGCTGTGTCCCGTTGGCCTCCTCGATCCGGGCGAAGCCGGCCGAACGCACCAGCAGCGTCAGGCAGGTCACCATCAGCACGTCGCTGTCCGACCACAGCTCCAGCGGGATCGGCGCCAGACTGCTCAGCGCGCAGTCGGGGTGACCCGGCCACAGCGTCTTCCCGGTCAGCGTGTTCCGGTCGCGGAAGTTGGTGTACTGCCGGTCCCCGGAGTACAGCACGAAGGGCGCCGTACGGCGGGCCGCCTCCTTCAGGGTCTCCAGCATGTCCCGGCGGCCGTCGGGGCCGGCCGCCGTC
The DNA here is from genome assembly GCF_024055715.1 of Actinoallomurus soli. Taxonomy (GTDB): domain Bacteria; phylum Actinomycetota; class Actinomycetes; order Streptosporangiales; family Streptosporangiaceae; genus Actinoallomurus; species Actinoallomurus soli. The sequence continues at coordinate 310,417 of NZ_JAMXMV010000009.1, read as the reverse complement.
AGCCACGCGCGGCAGTCGGCGACCGAGTCCCGCAAGCGCGCGGTGGCGCGGGCGAGCTCGGCCTGGTAGTCCGCCAGGTCACGGCCGGACCACGGCACGCGCAGCACGCCGCCCACGAGTTCCTCCGCGCCGGACAGCGGCCCCTTCGAGGGAACGCGCAGGACGACCCGGCCGCTCGTGTTGAGCCCGACCTCGCCGAGGAACGCCGCCTCGGCATCGTCGGCCGCCCCGATGGCGCGGGCCGCCTCGGCGTCGCCCACCACCTCCGCGTCGCGGGCCGCCTCGATGCCGTCCCCTCGCCACGACCTGCCGAACAGGACCTTCAGCGCGCACTCGTCCGCGACGGGCAGCGCCCGCAGCTGGATGTCCGCCGGTACGTGCCCGGCGAGGGTGAGCAGGGTGTCCACGGCGGAGGGCAGGTCCGGAGCGGCGGACGCCTCCCGCCAGACCCGCTTGAGCAGTCCCGGGAACCCGGCGTCCTCGGCCACCGGGTAGTCCGGCTCGGCCGCCGTCCCGGCCCGCCGGCCGAGCCGGCTGGGCCGGCGGCTCTGCCGCGCCTTCGCCAGCGCGGCCTTACGGGACAGCCCGGTATCCCGTTCGATCGGCAAGGTCATCGCGACTCTCCTTCGGCTGTCAGCTCGATGTGGTCCCACATCTGGGCCTCGGTCGGGGTCCATTGCTCATCCACATAAATGCAGTCGACGGGACAGACCATCACGCACACCGGGCAGCCGGAGCACAGTTCAGGAATGATGACGACGTCCAGTCCGCGATCGAATATCGCCCCGAATTCAGGAGGGCAGTTACGCAGGCACGTGTCGCACGTGATGCATTCCGACGCCTCGATGCGACGCGGCGGCTTCTTCCAGTTCTCGTTCCGGGATCGGTGCGCGATCCGCTCCGCGCGCCCGGTGTTCGCTGCGGGAGGGGTTTCCTTCGCCCACGGCATGTCGTGTCCTCACCTTGGTTTCTGGCGACGCCCCCGGGCCCGTGGGGGTGCGGGCCCGGGGGATGGGAGATCGGGTCCGATCAGCGGGAGCGCTCGAGGATCCTGCCGAGAATGCCGTCCCACAGGCTCGTCCTGGCCGCGAGCGCGAGGTTGACGGTCTCCTCGCACTGCGCCCATGCGCCGTCGTCGTCGCCGCACAGGTCGGCGAGCATCTGCATCGCCATCGGCGTGTGCTCTTCGCTGTCCACCTGGATGTGCCGCCTGAGGTAGTCGACGAACGTCGACAGCGCGCCGAACTCCGCGTTCAGCGCGGCGACCTGGTCGAACATGTCCGGGATGAGGTCCTCGCGCCCGAACGCGAACGCCGCGGCCTGACAGTGCACCGGAGCGTTCTCGATGAAGTCCCACGTCCTGGCCACGAACTCGGCGGCCGGCTTCGGCGCGTCCGCCTCCGTGATCGCCGAGAGGACCGGCCGGCCGGCGCGCAGCAGGCCGAGGAAGGCGTCGACGCGGGTCGTGTCGGCGCCCGCCTGCCGCATGCCCTCCACGTACAGCTCGAAGTGGCTGATGAAGCCCTGCCCGAGCTCGTCGCTCTCCTCGACGAGGACGATGTCGTTGATGAGCCTGCGGCTGCCGGTCGGCCCGGACGGCACCCAGGGCACCTCGACACAGGTCAGACTGCGCTGCAGGGACTTCAGCAGCGACATGAAGTCCCATACCGCGAACACGTGGTGCTCCATGAAGGTGACCACCGCGTCCATCGTGTTCAACTGGTGATACAGCGGATGACCGATCACCTTCTGACGGGCGGGCTCGATGGACTCCTTGAGCCTTTCGATGGCGGGGTTCGTCTCTCCCCATTCGTACCGTGACATGACTTTCTCTCCTTCAATTCAGGTAACAGGGATTCGTCTGCGGTCAGAAGACACCGAAGTACTCGCGGTGCTCCCACTCGGTCACCTCGTCCGCGGGCGGCTGCTGGGCTGCGCACCATTCGCCGAACCGCGACGCCTCGCTCTCCTTCAGCTTCGTCAGGCAGGTCTTCAGTGGTGTTCCGAGCAGTTCCTCGGCGCGGCCGCTCTCCCGGAAGGCGTCCAGCGCCTCGGGCAGCGAGTTCGGCAGCGCCGGATACGCGGCGCGGTTCGCCGGCGTGCCGGCGGTCAGTCCCTCCAGGCCCGCGTAGAGCTGGGAGGCGATGGCCAGGTAGGGGTTCGCGCACGGTTCGCCGATCCGGTTCTCGACGTGCGTGGAGCTGTCACCGCTGAGCACCCGGACCATGGCGCTGCGGTCCTCGAAGCGCCAGTCGACCGACGTGGGGGACAGCGTGAACCGCGGATCCATCCGCCGGTAGCCGTTCACGGTCGGAACGGACAGCAGGCAGAACTCCCGCGCGCGGGACAGCAGGCCCTCGACATAGGCCTCTCCCTCGGAGGAGATGGTGTCCTGCGCGCCGCCGTCCGGCGCGAACACGTTGGCGTTCGTCTTCGTGCTCGTGACGGACTGGTGCAGGTGCCAGCCGCTGGGGTCGAAACCGTCCAGGCGCGGCAGTGTCATGAAGGACGCGTGGAAGCCGCGGCGCCTGCAGAACCGCTTGACCTGGGTACGGAACAGCAGCATCGCGTCCGCCGCGTCCAGGGCCAGCATCGGGCCGAAGGTCGTCTCGAGCTGCCCGGGACCGGACTCGTGCTCGAGCGTGCGCAACGGCAGGCCGAGCGCCATGAGCATCCCGGCCAGCGGGTCGGCGACCTCGGCCACCGAGTCGTAGTAGGCGTCGAGGTTGAACTGGTAGCCGGGATTCATCGCCTCGACCGCCGGGGCGGGTCCCTGCAGGCCGAAACCGTTCCCCGCGTTGCCGGGCGGCCCGCCCATCAGGCGCGTGAGGTACCACTCGACCTCGAGGCCGATGACCGGGGCCAGGTCGCGCCTGGCGTACTCGGCGCAGACACGCCGCAGGACGTCACGGGAGGCGAGCGGGTGCGGCGAGCCGTCGCGCAGGTACTCGTTCCCGAGCACCCACGCGGTCCTCGGCTCGGTCCCGGGGAGCACCTGGAAGGTGCGCGGATCCGGGACGAGCACGAAGTCGCCCGCGCCGAGCAGCTCGCCGACCCCCACGCCGGAGTCGGCGAGGAAGTCGACGGCGACGGCGTGGCCGGTGTCGAAGAGGAACGGCCCGGCGCTGAAGTCCATGCCGTTGCGCAGCACCGTGCGGAAGACGTTCGCGGGCACCGTCTTGGAGCGGGCCAGTCCGTGCGGGTCGCAGAACACGACCCGTACGAGATCGACCTCGTCCAGCTCCACCTCGACCTGCTCGGCCGCGGCGGTCTGCCGGTCGTCCCAGAGCCCGAACTCGGCCACGAACGAGGGGCGCCCGACGCCGCTCTCGTCGCCGTACCGGGACCATGGCCTGGAGATCATGTTCATTCCCCTTTCGGGTGCCCGGCGGGAGGCACCATCGTGAGAGCCAGTTCCGCCTCGATGCGTCCGGCGGCCGAGAGGACCAGGTCGTCATCGCCGACCCGGCCGACGAGCTGCAGCCCGGCCGGGAGCCCGTCGGAGGTGAAACCGGCGGGAAGGGACAGGGCCGGCTGGCCGGTGATGTTGAACGGATAGGTGGCGGGCGACCACGCGAGCCAGAGCAGGTCCTCCGGGTCGGCGGCCCAGGGCGGGGCGATCGCGCCGGCGGCGAACGGCTCGGCCGGAACGGTCGCCATCGCCAGGAGGTCGTAGTCCTCCATCACCGCGGCCAGCGTGGCCCGCAGCGCGAGCCGCGTCTCCTCGGCGCGCATGACCGCGGCGCCGCTCAGGGAGCGCCCGTACCGTACGACCGCGAGCCTGCCCTCGTCGCACCACTCTTCGTCCTCGGGCGCCGTGCCGCTCGCCTCGGTCGCCGCGAGGACGTCCACCAGGGCGGCGTACGGGTCGGGGAAGGGGACGTCGACGCGGTCGACGCGGTGCCCCAGCCCGGTCAGCGCCGGCAGGACGTCCTCGGTCACCCCGCGCACCTCGTCGGACGTCCGCGGGAACTCGATCCAGCCGATCCGCAGCGGGGCGGGCCGCGTCCCGGCTGCGGGCGGCCCGGTCAGCGAGTCCGGGTCGCGGGGGTCCGGCCCGGTCAGCACGGACGTGAGTTCGGCGACGTCGGCCACGCTCCGCGCGAGCGGCCCGACGTGCGAGAGCCGCTCGGCGCAGGGCGGCACGTACGGGATCCGGCCGAAGGACGGCTTGAACCCGACCACGCCGCAGAACGCCGCGGGGATGCGGATGGATCCCGCTCCGTCGGTGCCGAGCGACGCCGTGCACAGTCCCGCCGCCACGGCGGCGGCGGAGCCGCCGCTCGAGCCTCCGGCGGACCGGTCGCGCGCCCAGGGATTACGGGTCGGGCCGGCGACCCTGCTGACGGTGCTCGCGCTCCACCCGTGCTCCGACGTCGCCGTCTTCCCCACGACGATCGCACCCGCCGCCCGGAGGCGCGCCACGGCGGGCGCGTCCGCGGCGGCGCGGCGGTGCGGCAGAAGCGACCCTCTCCTGGTGGGGAGGTCCCGCGTCTGGATGAGGTCCTTCACCGAGAGCGTGACCCCGAGGAGCGGCCGGTCGCGGAAGGCGGCCGCGCCGAGGCCGGCGATGAGCCGGTCGGCCGCCTCCGCCTCCCGCAGCGCGCGATCGTCCGCGACCGCGACATAGGCGCCGAGCCCCGCGTCGGTCTCGCGGATGGCGGTGAGCACGGATCGCACGTGCTCGGCGACCGTGGAACGACCTTGGAGGAACGCCTGCCGCGTCTCGTGAATGCTGCGGCAGATCGGCTGCTTATTTACCGTGGCGGTGAAGACTGACACAGCCCAACTACATGACGCCGGTGGAATGCGGTGCAAGTCGCGAACGCGGAGAAACGCGCCGGGTGCGGCAAGCTCGGATAAGTAAATCCGGAAGTCGTCGGGCTCAGGGCGTTCAACTGGGGAGAATCGGCAGTCGAACGACAGCACGCACGGAGAAGTCGGGGGCGTTCCGGCGGAGGCCTGCTATACACCTCGCCGCCCGCATTTGTATCCTGCGCTCGGCAGTTATGATTTTGAAGGGACTGCGATCATGATTTCCCGTTATTCACTGCCCGAAATGGTGGAGCTCTGGTCTGATCAGGCCCGCTATGCCACCTGGGCCAAGGTGGAGGTTCTGGCGTCTCAGGCGCAGGCGCTGCTCGGCCGGGTCCCCGAGAGCGCGCTGGCCGACATCCGGCGCGCCCCGGCGCCGTCCGCGGCACGGGTGGCCGAGCACGAGCGCGAGCGCGACCACGAGATCCTCTCCTTCCTGGCCGCCTTCTGCGAGGGCATCCCCGACGACTCCGCGCGGTGGGTGCACCTCGGCATGACGAGCTATGACCTGGTCGACACGGCCCTGGGGCACACCCTCGCCCGTGCCTGCGACCTCCTGCTCCAGGCGGCGGCCCGGCTTCGCGGCGTGCTGGTGGACAAGGCCGTGAAGCACTGGGACACGGTCTGCATCGGGCGTACGCACGGGATGCACGCGGAGCCCACGACGTTCGGCCACAAGCTCGCCGGGTTCGCCTTCGCGATCGACCGCTCCGTACGCCGGCTGGAGACCGCCCGCGCGGAGGTCGCGGTGGGCACGATCTCCGGCTCCGTCGGGACGTACGCGCTGATCGACCCCTTCGTCGAGAAGTACGTGTGCGCCGAACTCGGCCTCGGTGTCGAGCCCGCGCCGAGCCAGGTCGTGGCCCGCGACCGGCACGCCCAGCTCCTGCAGGCGGTGGCGACGCTCGGCGCCTGCATCGAGCAGATCGCCACCGAGGTGCGGCTGTTGTCGCGCAGTGAGGTGCGCGAGGTGGAGGAGAGCCGGACGGCCGCCTACCAGGGGTCGAGCGCCATGCCGCACAAGCGCAACCCGACGACCAGCGAGCGCCTCTGCGGGCTGGCCCGGCTGCTGCGCGGGTACGCGGGAACGATGCTGGAGAACGTGGCGCTCTGGCACGAGCGGGACCTGTCCCACTCGTCCGTCGAGCGGGTCGCCATGGCGGACGCGCTGATCGTCGCGCACTACCAGACGACCGCGGCCGCGGACCTGGTGGCGGGGCTCGAGGTCTTCCCGGAACGGATGCGCGCCGCGATCGACCAGACCAACGGCCTGGCGTACAGCTCGGCGGTGCTGGCCGACCTCCTGGAGGGCGGTACGGAGCGCGAACGGGCCTACCGGGCGATCCAGGCCGCCGCGAACGGCGCGATATCCGGCGACGGGGATCTCGGTACTCTTCTCCGGGCCGAGGGAATCGACGTCGGCCCGCTGCGGCCGGAGCGTTTCCTCACGCACCATGACGTCATCTTCGAGCGATTGGAAGCCCTGCGTGACCTGGGACATTAAGCGCGAGAACGGCGCCGACCTGGACCTGAACGACGTGCTCGAGGTCTACCGGTCATCGGGGCTGGGCGAACGCCGGCCGATCGCGGACACCGAACGCATGGCGGCGATGGTGCGGACCGCCAACCTGGTCGTGACCTGCCGCGTCGATGGCGAGCTCGTGGGCATCGCGCGGAGCGTCTCGGACTTCTCTTATGTGACGTATCTCTCCGACATAGCGGTCGCCCGTGAGCACCAGCGGTCCGGCATCGGAAGAGCCCTCATCGACGCGACCCGTAAAGAGGCGCCGCAGGCCAAGATCGTGCTGCTGTCGGCACCCGCGGCGACGGACTACTACCCGCACATCGGCTTCACCCAGCACCACTCCGCGTGGGTGCTGAACCCTTAGCGGCGTACGACTCCGCCCGGGTGCCCCATTCGCGGCTCCGCCCGGGTGCTCCATTCGCAGCGGCGCGCGGTGCCGCCTGATCCACCGGTTCGATCCGGCTCAGGCGGCGCGGCGCGCCGCTCGCGCGTTCTCCGGTGACAGGCCGGCGCTCGGGCGATCCGGCTCAGAGCGCGTCCGGGCCGCGGACGGCAGAAGGCCCACGGAGTTCCCGCCGTTCGTCGATCTCGGTCGACGCCGTGGCGACGGGAGGTCCGTGGGCCCGTCCGGCCGGGCTCGGCGCCCGGCCCTGATCACGTCAGCCCTGGAGCACCAGCGCGGGATCCCCCGACAGGATGGCCGCCTGCAGGCGCTGCAGTCTCGCGCAGGGCTCGACGCCCAGCTCGCGGTTCAGGACGGAGCGGAGGCGGTGGAAGGCCTGCAGCGAGCGCCCCACGTGCCCCGCGCGGTACAGAGCGGTCATCAAGAACGCGCAGAGGTTCTCGTTCATCGGGTTCCTGGCCGTGACGAGCGTCAGCTCGCCGAGCAGGTCGGCGTGCCGGCCCAGGGCCAGATCGGCTTCGATGCGCCGCTCGAGCGCGCCGAGCCGGCACTCCTCCAGCGACGCCGCCTCGATCTCCAGGACACGACCCATGCGTACGTCCACCAGAGCAGGGCCGCGCCACAGCTGCAGTGCGCGATTGAACTCCTCGGACGCGAGGCGATGATCACCCTCCTCGGCGGCCGCGCGACCGGCACGTACATGCCGGTCGAACACTTCGACGTCCGTGCGACATGCGTCTTCCTCAAGCAGATAACCGTTGTGGCGGGTGCTGAGCATCTGCCGTGCGTCCGGGTTGCCGGAATTCGCGGCAGCGAGCGCGTTCCGCAGTTGCAAGATGTAAGTCTGCAACGTCGTTGCGTAACTGCGCGGCGGGGAATCTGCCCAGAGTTCCTCGATGAGCGTCGGTACTGTGACGACCCGGCCCACATTCAGCGCGAGCACCGCCAGGACCTGACGTTGCTTGGGCGCGCTGGTCCTCACCGGCGTCTGGTTCAGGCGCAGGGACAGGGGGCCGAGCAGCCCGATGCTCAGCGGCCTGGGATCCCGGTTCATGCCGTCTCCTCATACCCCTCGTGTAACAGGCGGATCTCTGTCCCGCTGAGCATGCCTCTAGGGCGGCTCAAATTTCCAGTGAGAATGTCACATAGCGAAAAGGGGTGGCCTAACGACGCATCCAGGACTTCGGGCGGGGCATAAGAGACTAATCCGGGGACTCTGCCGGGCAAAGTCATAGTTTTGTCACCTGGATCGCGTGTTGATTTCCGTGTTTGGGTTGTGTACGGGCTCTTGGGTCCGAGCCGGCCGTGATCAAGAGCACTTACCGGATGGTTTCGCCGTGCCCGTCGAGCGGCCTCACCTGCGCATATGAGTGCCCCCACCTGCGGAAACGCTCTGCCGCAACGGCCGCGCGTTAATGATCAAGGGGTCGCCTTGGGGGCGACTTCCGTGTCTTGCTGTCGAGTCGGCTCGGCTGATAATGTCTCGGTTCGTTGGGCTTTTAGTGCCGCGATTACTCGCTGCGCAGAAGTCAACACGCTCGCCACCCTCCGATGGTTGTTACCGATTCTCGACCGGCCGTCAACCGGCATGCTCGAAATTGGCGACGCGAATGCATCCATTCGGTGTGAGGGGAGCGTCATGAACAAGGTCGTTTCGCGCGACGGCACGACGATCGCTTATGAGAAGGCCGGCGACGGCCCGCCGATCGTGCTCCTCAACGGCGCTTTCCGTGATCACACGATCTTCGACTCCCTGGTTCCGGAGCTGGCGCCGCACTGCACGACGTACGTCTACGACCGCCGCGGCCGGGGGGAGAGCGGTGATTCCCCCGCCTACGCCGTCGAGCGGGAGATCGAGGACCTCGAAGCGGTGATCGACGAGGCCGGCGGCCAGGCGGTGGTGTTCGCCGGATCCATCGGGGCGAACCTCGCGCTCGAAGCGGCGATGGCCGGCACACCGATCACCAAACTGGCGCTGCACGAGCCGTATTACCGGGTCGAGGGTTATCCGAAGCCCCCGGCCGACTTCATGGAGCACCTTCGGGGCCTGCTGGCGGGCGGGGAGCGCGGTGAGGCCTCGGAGTACTTCCTCGCCGAACTCCTGGGCCTCCCGCCCGAGATGATCGCCGACTGGCGGCAGGGCCCGCTGTGGGCGACGAACGAGGCGAACGCCCACACCCTCCCTTACGACACGGAGATCTGCGGGGACTTCCAGGTTCCGGCCGAGCGTCTCGCCGCTCTCCGGACGCCGGCGCTGATCCTCAACAGCGACGGCACGGGCGACTGGCTGCGTGCGGCGGCCCGTGCGACCGCGGCCGCGTTGCCCAACGGCTGGGGGCTGGAACTGCCCGGTTCGTGGCACAGGATCGAGACGGAGATGCTCGCCCGGGTCCTGGTGGGGTTCGCCACCACCTGAGACGGAGCCGCTCCATGGGCCGCGACGCCGAGCGCGGCCCCGGTGGTCACGCCGGTTGCGGCTCGGTGAGCCGCGCCTCCCGGTTTCTGATCGGCCTGGTCACCTGCTGCGCCACGCACGCCGGGATCCCGGCCGTCGCGCCCGTCGCCTGCCGCCGGTAGGTGCTGGGCGGCATGCCGACCAGCTCGGTGAAGCGGGTGCTGAACGTGCCCAGCGACGAGCAGCCGACCGCGAAGCAGACCTCGGTGACGCTCAGGTCCCCCCGGCGCAGCAGCGCCATCGCACGCTCGATGCGCCGCGTCATCAGGTAGGAGTACGGCGACTCGCCGTAGGCGGCGCGGAACTGGCGGCTGAGGTGCCCTGCCGACATGTTCACACCGCGGGCGAGGGCCTCGACGTCCAGCGGCTGTGCGTACTCCCGGTCGATCCGGTCGCGGACACGGCGCAGGCGTGCGAGGTCGCGCAGGTGCTGCGCGTTGTCGGGTCTGCTGGTCACACGGGGAATCGTCCCACGGGCCACCGACGTTTCCCAGCATCCCTGAGGTCTCGTGTCGGCTTGGCCGGGTTCGCTCGGCATCATCCCGGGCCGCGCGCCTACGGCCGGCGATCCCCTATTCCGGGCATTTCCCAAATCTTCGCCGGAACGCCCGGTGCCATTCTTCCTGCAGACGATCGTCCACCGCCGTGCCGGGGCCCGCCGGGAACCGGGTCTCCAGCGAGCTTCGACGCTTTCTCGGCTCTCTCTTGAGAGCCGCGGCGCAAAGTGGCGATGGCTGGTTCCCCGTCCTAGGACAGGTGACGGCGGAGTGGGCCGGGGGCGCGCGAACCCCGCGACAAGGGGCCTGACCCTGACATCCGGAATGGAGGCGCTCTTCCCCGGCGTACGCGCACGTTGCTGCCATGAATGACCGAGGTGGCGCTACAATGCACAGCAATTTGATCGTGGCCAGGATGGACCCTCGTTCGAGCGCCGAGGTGGCCGAGCTCTTCCGCGCTTTCGACGAGACCGACATGCCCCATCGCATGGGCACGCGGCGACGTCAGCTCTTCTCGTTCCACGGCCTGTACTTCCACCTCCAGGACTTCGACGGCGAGAACGGCGGGGAGCTCATCGAGGAGGCGAAGACCGATCCGCGCTTCATTCGGATCAGCGCGGACCTCAAGCCCTTCATCGACCCCTACGACCCGGCGACCTGGCGATCGCCGGCGGACGCCATGGCGAAGAGGTTCTACAGCTGGGAGTCCGCGTGACCGGCAGGCGAGTGGTCATCACCGGAATCGGGGTACTGGCGCCGGGAGGCATCGGGGTCAAGAACTTCTGGAGCCTCCTCAGCGAAGGCCGGACGTCGACCAGGGAGATCACCTTCTTCGATCCGTCGCCGTTCCGTTCCCGGGTCGCGGCCGAGGCGGACTTCGATCCCTGGGAGCACGGTCTCGGGCCGCAGGAGATACGCCGCATGGACCGGGCGGCGCAGTTCGCCGTCGTCGCGGCGAGGGAGGCGATGGCCGACAGCGGCCTGGACCTGGACGACGTCGCGCCTCATCGCGCCGGGGTGACCGTCGGCAGCGCCGTGGGCGCCACCATGGGCCTGGACCGGGAGTACCGCGTGGTCAGCGACGGCGGCCGGCTCGACCTCGTCGACCATGAGTACGCCGTCCCGCACTTGTACGACTACTTCGTGCCGAGCTCCTTCGCGGCCGAGGTGGCCTGGTCGGCCGGTACCGAGGGGCCGGCCACCGTGGTCTCCACCGGCTGCACCTCGGGGCTGGACTCGGTCGGCTACGCGGTCGAGCTGATCCGCGACGGCACGGCCGATGTGATGATCGCCGGTGCCACGGACGCGCCGATCTCGCCGATCACCGTCGCGTGCTTCGACGCGATCAAGGCGACCACGCCGCGCAACGACGATCCCGAGCACGCCTCGCGGCCCTTCGACCGCACGCGCAACGGCTTCGTGCTCGGTGAGGGCGCCGCGATGTTCGTCCTGGAGGAGCTGGAGTCCGCGCGTCGCCGTGGCGCCCACCTGTACGCCGAGATCGCCGGATACGCCTCCCGGTGCAACGCCTTCCACATGACCGGGTTGCGTCCCGATGGCAGGGAGATGGCCGAGGCGATCCGCGCGGCACTGGACGAGGCGCGGGCGGATCCGGAGGACGTCGACTACATCAACGCGCACGGCTCGGGCACCAAGCAGAACGACCGGCACGAGACGGCCGCCTTCAAGCGCAGCCTCGGTGAGCACGCCCGCCGTACGCCCGTGAGTTCTATCAAGTCGATGGTCGGCCACTCGCTCGGCGCGATCGGCTCGATCGAGATCGCGGCCTCGGTCCTGGCCATGGAGAACAACGTGGTCCCTCCTACCGCGAATCTGCACGTGCCCGACCCCGAGTGCGACCTGGACTACGTGCCGCTGACCGCGCGCGACTGGCGAACCGACACGGTCCTGACGGTGGGCAGCGGTTTCGGGGGGTTCCAGAGCGCGATGGTCCTGACCCGTCCCGAGAGGAACCCGGCATGACCTCGCGGGCCGTCGTGACCGGCATCGGCGTCGTCTCTCCCAACGGATTCGGCGCGGAGGACTACTGGACCGCCACCTGCGGCGGTAAGAGCGGCATCGGCCGCATCACACGCTTCGACCCCCAGCGATATCCGGCGCGACTCGCCGGCGAGGTGTCCGGGTTCAGCGCGGAGGACCACCTCCCGAGCAGGCTCATCCCGCAGACGGACCGGATGACCCAGCTCGCCCTGGTGGGCGCGGATCACGCGCTCGCCGACGCCGGGGTGAGCACGGGGGACCTGCCCGAGTTCGGGATGGGCGTGGTGACCGCCAGCTCCTGCGGCGGCTTCGAGTTCGGCCAGGGAGAGCTGCAGAACCTCTGGAGCAAGGGCGGCCAGTACGTCAGCGCGTACCAGTCCTTCGCCTGGTTCTACGCGGTCAACACCGGCCAGATCTCGATCCGGAACGGCATGCGCGGCCCCAGCGGCGTGCTCGTCAGCGACCAGGCGGGCGGGCTGGACGCCATCGCGCAGGCGCGCCGGCTGATCCGCAAGGGCAGCGACCTGATCCTCTCCGGCGGCGTCGACGCGTCGATCTGCCCGTGGGGGTGGGTGGCGCAGCTCGCCGGCGGAAGGCTGAGCACCAGCGAGCAGCCGGACCGGGCCTACCTCCCCTTCGACACCGACGCGGCCGGGCACGTGCCCGGCGAAGGCGGCGCCCTCTTGATCATCGAGGACGCCGAGGCCGCGCGCCGGCGCGGTGTGACCCGCGTCTACGGCGAGATCCGCGGCTACGGGTCCACGTTCGACCCGAGGCCGGGCAGCGGGCGGGAGCCGGCGCTGCGGAAGGCGATCGAGATCGCGCTCGATGACGCGGGCCTGTCACCGGGGGAGATCGACGTCGTCTTCGCCGACGCGGCCGCCGTCCCGGAGCTCGATCGCGTCGAGGCCACGGCGATCACCGAGGTGTTCGGCCGCCGCGGGGTCCCGGTCACGGCGCCGAAGACCATGACGGGCAGGCTCGGCTCGGGCGCCGCTCCGCTGGACGTCGCCGCTGCCTTCCTGGCCATGCGGACGGGAGTGATCCCGCCGACGGCGAACGTCACCCTCTCTCCGGAGTACGACCTCGACCTGGTGACGACGTTGCCGCGGCGAGCGTCCGTGAACGCGGCCGTCGTCCTGGCGCGAGGCCACGGCGGCTTCAACTCGGCCGTCGTCCTGCGATCCACCGACTGAACGGACCGAACGAAGGGAACGAGCATGGCATCCGGTGAATTCACCGTTCAGGACCTCAAGCGCATCCTCCACGAGGCCGCCGGCGAGAGTGACGGCGCCGACGTCGACGTCGGCACCATGGACACCGAGTTCATCGAGCTCGGCTATGAGTCCCTGGCGCTGCTGGAGACCGGTAGCCGGATCGAGCGGGAGTTCGGCATCACGCTGGACGACTCGACGCTGTTCGACTCGCCCACCCCTCGAGCCCTGATCGAGGCCGTCAACGCGCAGCTCACCGTGCAGGAAGCCTCGTAGGGTCCTGTGACTACCGCCGAATCGACTACCGCCGACCCCCGTGTGCCGATGCGGCGCATCTTCCGGCTGTTCCGCCCGTACCGGTGGAGCCTGCTGTCCGTCGCCATCTTCGTCGGCGCCTCATCGCTCGTCTCCCTCGTCAACCCGTTCATGATCCGCGAGATCATGGACGTGGCCCTGCCCCGGGGGCGGACGGGTCTGCTGACCCTGCTCGCGCTCGGCATGATCGTCGTCGCGGTCGCCAACAGTGCGTTCAGCGTCTGGCAGACCTACGTGTCCACCAAGGTCGGCCAGTCGGTCATGCACGACCTGCGCACCGCGGTCTACTCGCATCTGCAACGCATGTCGCTGGCCTTCTTCACCCGGACCCGCACCGGCGAGGTGCAGTCGCGCATCGCCAACGACATCGGCGGCATGCAGGCCACGGTCACGACCACCGCGACGACGCTGGTGTCCAACCTGACCACCGCGATCGCCACGCTCATCGCCATGGTCGTCCTCGACTGGCGGCTCACGATCGCGTCGATGGTGATCATGCCGATCTTCCTCTGGATCAGCCGCCGCATCGGCGCCGAACGCCGTCGCATCACCCGTGACCGTCAGCGGCAACTCGCCACGATCGCCTCGATCGTGCAGGAGTCGCTGTCGGTGAGCGGCATCCTGCTCGGCCACAGCATGGGCCGGTCCCGATCGCTGACCGGCGCCTTCGCCGACGAGTCCGGCAAGGTCGCCGATCTGGAGGTCCGCTCCAGCATGGCGGGCCGCTGGAGCCAGTCGATGATCAACATCGTGCTGGCCTCGATGCCCGCGGTGATCTACTGGGTGACCGGGCTGACCGGCCGCGGCGACGACATGGCGATCTCCCTCGGCACGCTGGTCGCGTTCACCACCCTGCAGCAGCAGCTGTTCCGGCCGGCGGTCCAGCTCCTGAGCGTCGGGGTGGAGATCCAGAGTTCCCTCGAGCTGTTCGGCCGGATCTTCGAGTACCTCGACCTGCCCGTCGACATCGCCGAGCCGGATCACCCCAGGGATCCCGTCCCCCTGCGCGGGGACGTGCGCCTGCAGGACGTCCGGTTCGTCTACGCCGGCGCGGAACGGCCCGCGCTGAGCGGCATCGACGTGACCGTCCCCGCCGGGCACAGCCTCGCCATCGTCGGCGAGACCGGGTCCGGCAAGACCACTCTCAGTTACCTCATCCCGCGGCTGTACGACGTGTCGTCCGGCCGCGTCACGATCGACGGCACGGACGTACGGGACATGTCCTTCGGCGCGCTCGCCGCCGCGGTCGGCCTGGTCTCCCAGGAGACCTACCTGTTCCACGCCTCGGTCGCCGAGAACCTGCGGTTCGCCAAGCCCGACGCGACCGATGAGGAGCTGTTCGCGGCCGCGAAGGTCGCCCAGATCCACGACCACCTGACGTCTCTGCCCGACGGCTACGACACGGTCGTCGGGGAGCGCGGCTACCGGTTCTCCGGCGGGGAGAAGCAGCGCCTGGCGATCGCCCGCGCGGTCCTGCGCGACCCGCCCATCCTCGTCCTGGACGAGGCGACCAGCGCCCTCGACACGCAGACCGAGCGGGCCGTGCAGGAGGCGATCGACGCGGCGAGCGCCGGCCGTACCACGATCACGATCGCGCACCGGCTGTCCACGATCCGGCACGCCGACGAGATCATCGTGCTGGAGCGCGGTCAGATCGCCGAACGCGGCACCCATGACGAGCTGCTCGCCCTCGGCGGCCGGTACGCGGCGCTGGTCAACCGCGACGCCGACCTGGTCGAAGCCGCCCGGCGGACGGCCTGACCCCTGACACGACGCGGACCGGCTCCCCGGCCTCCGGGCCGGGGAGCGCGTCACGCCGGGGGATTCCCGTGCTTGCGCGGCATCAGCTCCGGCCGCTTCTCGCTGAGCAGGTCGAGCGCCCGGATGACCATGACCCGCGTGTCCGCGGGATCGATCACGTCGTCGACCAGGCCCCTCTCCGGCGAGTAGTACGGGTGCATGAGTTCTTCGGTGTACTCGGTGATGAGCTGTGACCTGAGCGCCTCGGGATCGTCGGCGGCGGCCAGCTCCTTGCGGTAGATCACTCCGACCGCGGCTTCGGCGCCCATCACGGCGATCTCATTGATCGGCCAGGCGAAGGACAGGTCCGCTCCGATGGACCGCGAGTCCATCACGATGTACGCACCGCCGTAGGCCTTGCGGAGGATCACCTGCACCCGCGGGACGGTGGCGTTGCAGTACGCGTACAGCAGCTTGGCCCCGTGCCTGATGATCCCCTGATGCTCCTGGTCCACGCCGGGCAGGAAGCCGGGCACGTCGACGAGCGTGACCAGCGGGATGCTGAACGCGTCGCACATCTGCACGAACCGGGCACCCTTCTGGGAGGCGTCGATGTCGAGGACCCCCGCGCGGACGACCGGCTGGTTGGCCAGGATGCCGACCGTCCGGCCGCCAAGGCGCGTCAGCGCGCAGACGAGGTTCTGGGCCCAGTGCTCGTGGACCTCCATGAACTCGCCGTCGTCCGCGATCTCCGTGATCACCTCGCGGATGTCGTAGGGGATCTTCGGGTTCGCCGGCACGATGTCGGCGAGCCGGGGGCATCGCCGGTCCGGCGGGTCGCCGGTCTCGCAGAGGGGGGAGAGGTCGTGGCTGTTGGACGGCAGCAGCGACAGGAGGTAGCGGACGTCGTCCAGGCAGGCCGCCTCGTCGTCGTAGACGAAGGTCGCGACGCCGGAGGTGGCCGCGTGCACCTGTGCGCCGCCCAGCTCCTCGTGCGTGACCGACTCGCCCGTCACGGTCTTGATGACGTCCGGTCCGGTGATGAACATGTGCGAGGTCTCGCGGACCATGAAGGTGAAGTCGGTGAGCGCCGGTGAGTACGCCGCGCCGCCGGCGCACGGTCCCAGCACGATGCTGATCTGAGGGATCACGCCGGAGGCGCGGACGTTGCGGCGGAAGATCCCGCCGTAGCCGGCCAGCGCGGTGACGCCCTCCTGGATGCGCGCGCCGCCGCTGTCGTTCAGCGCGATGAGCGGGGCGCCGGCGGCGATGGCCAGATCCATCACCTTGTGGATCTTCGCGGCGTGCTCCTCGCCGAGTGAGCCGCCGAAGACGCGGAAGTCCTGGGCGTAGGCGAAGACCCGGCGGCCGTGTACGGTGCCGGCGCCGGCGACGACCCCGTCGGTGAACGGTCCCGCGGGTCCCGCGCCGGCCGTCCGCCGCCGGAACAGGTCGAGTTCGGTGAAGGAACCGCTGTCGAGCAGGTGCTCGAGCCGTTGTCTGGCGGTCAGTTTCCCCTTCGCGTGCTGGCGTTCGGTGGCCAGCTCATCCCCTTTGACCGCCCGCTCGCGGATCTCCAGCAGGCGGCGGACGTGGTCTCTGGTCGTCGCCGCGTGCCGCGCGGATTCCGGCACCGGATCGGAAGGCTGTTCGCTCATGGTCATGCGTTCTTCTCCTACGGCGGGGCTTCGGCGATCTCTTAGCGTGCGCCGATCGCCCGACGCATCCATCTCGTAGCTTGCCCTCCGGGCGCGTCCCGAGCGCTGCTCGACCTGACCGCGACGCACGCGGGCCACTCTGATGGCCGGTACGGAATGCAGTGAGGTGACTATGGACAGCGCAATTGAAAGGGCGATCGAGTGTATCTGGGAGCGCTACAGTGAGCCGTTGTCGCTGACGGAGATCGCGGAGAGCGCTCTGCTCAGCCGCTTCTACTTCGCCCGCCTTTTCAGGGACACGATCGGAATCACTCCCTGCCGGTTCCTCGCGGCGATCCGCATCCACCAGGCCAAGCGGCTGCTGCTGAACACCTCTATGAGCATAACCGACATATCATCCGCGGTCGGATATAACAGCCTGGGTTCGTTCACGAACTATTTCACGGCGAGTGTCGGCGTCTCTCCCGGCCGGTTCCGCCGTCTGTCGCGGACCGGGGGATTCGACCTGCCCGGCCCGCAGCCGGATCCGCGCACCGGGGTCGGCGCGGTCGCGGGGACGATCAGCCTGCCGGAGGGCCACGGGAACGCGCGCGTGTACGTGGGCGCCTTCCGGACGCCCATCGTCCAGCACCCGTCGGCCGCCGCCGTCATCGTCGACGTGCCCAGCGGCCGTCCGTCCTGCTACCACCTGCCGGACGTTCCCGAAGGCACCTGGTTCGTGCACGCGGTCGGAGTGGCCGACGGCGTCGGCCCCGACCCGTGGGACGACCGGACCACGCTCATCGGCGGTCGCGACGCGGTGACGGTGACCGCGGACAGCGTCACGAGCGCCGCGGTGCGCCTGCGCCGCGGCCGGCCGGCCGACCCGCCCGTCCTGCTCGCGCTGCCCGACCTCGAGCCTCCGCCTCCCCTCGCGGCGGTCGCCGGGTGCCCCGCCATCACCCCCCGCCCCGTCTCGGCCGGCCACCGCCGGGCCGCCGGATTTCATCTGCGCCATTCCGTCAGTTGAACACGTCTTCCGGGAGGAAACCCATGTCACCACGGATGACCAACCCGTCGCTGGTCGTTCCCGACGCCCTGCCCCCCCTTCTCGAACTCACCAAGGTCATCGGCAAGGTCGGCCTGCCGCAGCGAACGCTCGACCTCATCCGCCTGCGCGTCAGCCAGATCAACGGGCGTCCCATCCGCCTCGCGGAAGGGGAGACGGACGAACGTCTGCTCAAGGCGGCGGAGTGGCGGGAGGCGTCCTGCTTCGGCGACGCCGAGCGCGCCGCGCTGGCGCTGTCCGAAGTGCTCACCCGCATCAGCGACCGGGCGGAGGACCCCGTGCCGGACGAGGTCTGGCTGGAGGCCGCCCGTCACTACACCGAGCAGGAACTCGGCGCGGTGGTCATACAGATCGGACTGGTCAATCTCTGGAATCGCATCAACGTCGCCACTCGCGAGGTACCGGGCGATCTAAGCTGAGGACGAAAGGGACGAGGAAAGGGACATCGCCTTGTTGAAGCTCATCAACGCGGGGCTGGGCAGGACGGGTACGACCTCGCTGAAGGTGGCGCTGGAACGGCTCGGATACGGGCCGTGTTACCACATGTTCGACATCGTGGGCAGCGAAGAGCGTCTCGGGCAGTGGGAAAAGATCGTCTGCGACGGGCAACCGCCCGATTGGAAAGCCGTCTTCGACGGCTACACCTCCGCCGTGGACGGGCCCAGCGCCATCTACTACCGGCAGCTCATGGAGGCGTTCCCCGAGGCCAAGATGATCCTCACGGTCCGCGACGCCGAGCGCTGGTATCGGAGCACCTACGACACGCTCTACCAATTCGCCCTGAAAAGCGAGGAGAACCCTCCGCCGGCCGGTTCCCGGCCGGCGCGGACGTACCGCGTGACCGACACCATGACCTGGAGCGGCCTCTTCGACGGCCGGTTCTCCGACAAGGAGCACGCGATCGAGGTATTCCACCGGCACAACCAGGAGGTCATTCGCAATGTCGGCGCGGACAACCTCCTGGTGTACGACGTGAAGCAGGGCTGGGAACCGCTGTGCGCCTATCTGGGGGTCGATGTGCCCTCTGAGGAATTCCCGCATGCCAACGACTCCGCTTCCATGCAGAACTTCCTTCGCCAGGGTTTCGGCGTGGCGGGCCCCGCGGCGGCCGGACGCTGAGGCGAGACGCTCGTCGGCTCCCTGCCCGCCCTCACCGGCCCTGCCGACCGCCGTACTCCGAGCCGGTAAGCTCCCGATGATCAGGAGCCCGGAGGTCGGGTTCCGGCGCGCGGTGAGCGAGGCGGAGGCCACCAGCCGATGACGTTGAGCGGGCGGAGCGGGCGTCTTCGCCGGCTGGTGCCCGAGGGCTACGCCCGCTGCCTGGCCGACCGGGACTTCCGCCGGATGCAGCCCGGCTTCCTGGTCTCCTTCATCGGCGACGGGATGAGCCTGCTGGGCGTCGCCTGGCTGGCCATCCGGCTCGCCTCGCCCGCCGACCGGGCCACCGTGACCGGGCTCGCCGTCGCGGCCTACTCGCTGCCGGGGGCGATCGGGTCGATCGCGCTGGGACGCTGGCTGAGCTCACGCGACGCCCGCAGCCTCATCCTCCTGGACTCGGTGCTGCGCGGGATCGTCTTCACGCTGATCCCGGTGCTGCAGTGGGCGGGGCTGCTGGACGCCACCACCTACATCATCCTGCTCGCGTCGTCCTCACTGCTGCACGCCTGGGGCATCGCCGGGCGGCAGACCTTCGTCGCCGAGTGCCTGCCGCCGGAGAGCCGCCTGGCGGGCAACTCGATGATCGCCGGCGAGGAGCAGTTCTCCTACATCGCGGGCCCGCCCCTCGCGGGCGCCGTGGCGTCGGTGCTCGGCCCCGGCGCCGTGCTGCTGTGCGACGCGCTCAGCTACGCCTTCATGACCCTGACGGTCGTACGCGTACGCGTGCGGGGCACGGTGGGCCGCCGGCCGCCGATCCCGCTGCGCCGGACCGTACGGACCTTCGCCCACCGTCCCGCGCTGGTGGGCCTGCTGGCGCTCAGCTACCTGTTCTACCTGCTCTACGGGCCGGTCGAGGTGGCGGTCCCGGTGTTCGTCGCCGACCACCTGGGCGGGGACCCGACGACGCTCGGCTGGATCTGGGGCGCGTTCGGGGCCGGAGCGGTGACCGGCACGGTGATCACCGGAGCGCTGCGCCGCCTGCCGCTGTGGCCGGCCACGCTCGCCATCGTCGCCGGCTGGGGTCTGGCGATGCTCCCCCTGGCGGCGTTCGGCACCCTCGCCGCGGGGATCGCGGGCTTCGCCGTGGGCGGGCTGATCTACGCCCCGTACGGCCCGCTGTCGGTCACCCTCATGCAGCGGGAGGCGCCCCCGGACGAGCTGGTGAGCCTGAGCGCGTTCCGCAGCGCCATCCTGGTCTCGGCGACCCCGCTCGGCGCGGCGCTGGGAGGGCGGCTGGTGGCCGACCTGGGCTCGGGGGGCACCCTGCTGCTCTCCGGCCTCTCGACGGTCGGGCTCGCCGTCCTGGGCGCGGCCTGCGTCCTGCCGGCACGGCTCGGCGGCCGCGCCCGGAGCGGGGGGCTCCAGGACGGCCCGGCCCCCTACGACGGGCACGCCACCGCCGTCACCCCGGAGTGACCGCCGGGAGCGGCGCCCGGCTCCGTCCTGCGGGATTCAGTTGCCGTCGCGCGGGAGCGCGTAGACGAAGCTGATGGCCCGCCGGGGAGTCCCCGCGCTGTTGGGGGCCGACCGGTGCACGATCCGGCCGTCGAACATCACCGCCGAGCCCGGGGCCAGCGGCACCCGTACGGGCGTGGAGTCCGCCGGTAGCGCGGCCGCGTCGATGTGCGGCTCGACCGGGCGTTCCAGGCGCGGCCCGTCGCCGGTGCGCTCCTCGTCGCCGACGTGGGGGAGGAGCCCGCCGCGGTGCGAGCCGGGGTAGAACTCCAGGCAGCCGTTCTCCCGTGTCGCGGGATCGATCGCCACCCACACGGTGACGACGTTGCCGTGCCGGTCGGTGAACCCGTCGGGGGCGAAGGCCATGTCCTGGTGCCACGGCTTCTCCGAGCCCACCCGCGCCGGTTTCGCCCAGAGGAAGGTGTTGATGAGCTCCACCGGCGTTCCCACCGCGGGTTCCACGTGCTTGCCCGGCAGGCCCAGGTCCGCGGCGATCCGGACGAGCTCGGGCCGGTGGACGTGGACCCGGCTGACCGACCGCAGGGTGCCGGGCACCGCGGCGGTCCCCTGCTGCCACGCCACCCAGCCGCCGACCCCCTCGGCCTCCAGCACGAAGTCGTCGGTGGATCGCGTCATCTCGGCGGCCGCCGCCTCCAGGCCGGCGACGACGGCCCGCAGCCGGCCGAGGCCGGCCGCGTCCGCCAGCCCGTTCAGGACGACGTAGCCTTCGGTCCGCAGTTCGTCGATCGGGTTCATATCTTCCCTCCGGGAAAGACCGCGGCGATCCGCTCGGCGGCCCGCTCGATGTCGGTGTCGGAGTGCTCGCGGTGCACCACCAGCCGTACGAGGTCGGCGGTGATCGGCAGCCCCAGGACCCCGGCGCCGGCCAGCCGTTCGAGCGCCTTCTCGGCGGGGACGCCGGGGACCCGGAACAACGCCATGTTCGTCGGCCGGGGGATGGCGGACGGCTCGACGCCCGCGACGCCGGCCAGCGCCGCGCGTAGCGCGGCGGCCCGGCGGTGGTCCTCGGCCAGGTCGGGGAGACGGTCCAGCGCGACCAGGCCGGCGGCCGCCAGCACCCCGGCCTGATGGAGCGTTCCGCCGATCATCCGGCGGAAGTAACGCGCCTCCTGGATCAGCTCGGCCGGACCGCACAGCAGGGATCCGGCCGGCGCGCCGAGCCCCTTGCACAGCGAGAACGACACGGTGTCGGCGACGGCGGCCAGCTCCGCGGGGCTGCGGCCGAGGGCGACGGCGGCGTTGGCCAGGCGGGCGCCGTCGAGGTGCACCGCGGCTCCGGCGCTCCGGGCCGGAGCGGCCTGCCGGCGCAGGGACGCCTCGTCGAGGGCGTTGCCGCCGTACCGGTTGCTGGTGTTCTCGAGCCAGAGGAGGGACGGGCGGGCCCCCTCGGCCAGCGCGGCGGTCACGGCGTCCTCGTCGAGCTCGCCGTGCGGGTCCGGCACGGTGTGGATCCGCGCGCGGGCGAGCACGCGCGCGCCGTCGTTCTCGTGGTGGAGCAGGTGCGACTGCGCCCCGGCCACGACCGACCCTCCGCCGGCGCCGGCACCGGTGAGGACCGCGAGCAGGTTGCTCATGGTCCCTCCGGCGGTGAACAGCGCCGCCTTGGCGCCGAGCAGGTCGGCGACCCGTTCCTCCAGCTCCGCGACGGTCGGATCGTCGCCGAAGCTGTCGTCGCCGACCTCCGCCCGCGCCATCGCGGCGCGCATCCGGGAGTCCGGCCTCGTCCTCGTGTCACTGCGCAGGTCGATGACGTGCACGCCGCCGCCTAACCGTGCGCCAGGAAGACGGCCCGGGTGGCGGTGTACTGCTCCCGCGCGTGCTCGCCGAGCTCTCTGCCGTAGCCGGACAGGCCGATGCCGCCCACGCTGATGTGCTCCTCGGTGTCACCGTAGGTGTTGATCCACACCATCCCGGCACGGAGGGCTCCGGCGGCGCGGTGCGCCTGGTGGAGGTCGCGGGTCCACAGGGACGCGGCGAGACCGAACCGCGTGTCGGCGGCGAGCCGGAGCGCCTCGTCCGCCGAAGGGGCGTCGATGACCGGGAGCACCGGCCCGAAGACCTCCTCCCGGGCGATCGGCATGTCCGGGCGCACGCCGTCCAGGACGACCGGAGCGACGTAGTAGCCGCCGCCGGACGGTTCGGCGCCGCGCGGTTCGACGACGCGTGCGCCGGCCGTCAGGGCCCGGTCGACCTGCCGCGCCCAGTGGTCCCGTGCCTCCGCGCTGACCAGCGGCCCCAGCTCGGTGCCGGGGTCGAAGGCCGGGCCGATCCGCCTGGCGGCCGCGGCCCGGGCCACCCGCTCGACGAACGCCTCGCGCACCGGGCTCTCGACGATGAGCCGCCCGGCGGCCACGCACATCTGGCCCGTGTTGCCGGTGAACCCCTCGACCAGCGCCGCCGCGGCCGCGTCCAGGTCCGCGTCGGCGAGCACCACGAACGGGCTCACCCCGCCGAGCTCCAGCGAGACCGGCTTGATCCCCTCGGCGCACAGGGCCGCGACGTCGCGGCCCGCGGCGGTGGATCCGGTGAAGGAGACCGCCGCCACGTCGGGGTGCCGGCACAGCAGCCGGCCCGTCTCCGGACCGCCCGTCACGACGGCCAGGACGCCCGGCGGCAGGCCGGCGTCGTGCGCCAGCTCCGCGAACCGCAGCGCCGACAGCGGCGTCTCCTCCGCCGGTTTCAGGATGACGGTGTTGCCGTACGCCAGCGCCGCGGCGAGCTTCCAGACCGACAGGAGCAGCGGGTAGTTCGACGGCGCGATCGCCGCGCAGACGCCGAGCGGGGTGCGGTCGGTGTAGGCGAGCGTGCCCCCGGCCGACGGATTGAGCTCGCCGGTCGGCCGCATCGGCGTGCCGGCGAAATAGCGCAGGGTGCGGACGGCGAAGGTCATCTCGCCGCGGGCCTGGGCGAGCGGCTTGCCGGAGTTCAGCGCCTCCAGCTCCGTGAGCTCGTCCGTGGCCCGGTCGACCTGGTCCGCGAGCGCGAGCAGGACGTCCTGCCGGTCCCGCGGATGGCATCCGGCCCACGCCGGGAACGCCCGCACCGCCTCTGCGACGGCCGCGGCGACCTCATCGGCGGACGCCTCGGCGAACTCGGCGATCGGCGTGCCGTACGACGGGTCGTACAGCACCCGGGACGGTCCCCGCGCCTTCTCGATCCGGCCGCGTACGGCCACACCGCCGATCCGGTCCAGCAGGCCGGGACGCGGGGTCATCCTGTCTCACCTCCGGGTAGAGCGGATCGGGACTTCTCGTCTCGGGGACGTCAGGGCATCGCCGCGGCGAGCGCGTCGAGGAACCACGCGCGGTCCAGGCCGACCCCGGTGCTGCTGAGGAGGGTCGCCTCGACGTCGCCGTGGGCGTACACGGCCTGGAAGGGGCCGTACCGCTCGTCGATCCAGCCGAGCTGGACATCGACGCCGCCGACGCGGACGGTGTCCCGCTCACCGGGCTGGTCCTCAGGCTCGGACGGGACGCGCAGGCTGCCCCGGCCGCGCTTCTGGGCGATCACCCGCAGCTCGCGGCCCCGCTCCGGGCGGCCCGAGTAGACGGCCTCGACGTCCTCGCGGCCCTGGTCGTCGACGAACCGTGCCGCGCTGTCCAGGTCCAGCCCGCCCAGCGCGGGCGGCAGGCCCAGCTCCGTGACGAGGCGTTCGGCCTCCGCGCCGGTCGACCACCGGCTCTCGTGCGAGCGCCGGCGGCGGAAGGTCCACAGCCCCACCGGGACGTTGACGGCGGCGGCGTCCGCGCGGCGCGCCCAGTAGCTCAGCGCGGCGAACGGCGTCGCGGCGAACTCGGCGGCGACCGCGGGGTCGGCCGGCCGCATCGCCCGGTAGAGGTCGAGGATCTCCTCCTCGGCGAACGTCCCCGACAGCACGGAGAGCTCCACCGTCGTACGGTCGAGCCGGGCCGACGCGGCGGCGTTCTTCAGATAGTCCGTGCCGAACCACACGACGTGGCGGTCGTCGACCGGAGCCGCGTGGGTCCGGCTCTCCCAGAGGCAGGGGTGGTCGAGGGCGGGGAAGGCCCAGTCGTACAGGAACTCCTTGACCCGCAGCCGCCGGCCGTCCCCGGCGATCTCGAACCGGTAGGCGGCGGGGTTGTTGTCGCTCCACGGAGTGTGACCCGAGAGGTGCTCCTCGAGCCGGCCCGGCGGAGCCTCCTTACGGAGGGTGCCCGTCAGCAGCTCGCACCCGGCCGGCAGACGTTCGGGGGTCCACACGACGAAATTGCACCACTCCTGTGCCTGTTCCGGCGGCACCGCCGACGGCCGTGCCGGGAGTTCCGCGGCGTCAGCGAGGGCCCGATGCTTCCACACGCCCTTGACCTCCTTGTCGATGGGAAGAGACTCGAATCGGGGCCGGGTCGGCCGGCCGCACGCGGAGCCCGTCGAGCCAGACGCGGGCCGAGAACAGGAACATCAGCTCCCCGATGCCCAGTTCGTCGAAGAGGGCTCCGTCCAGCCGCAGATCGTAGGGCAGCCCGGTGTCGCGGACCAGGGCGACGAGCCGGTCGCGGAAGGCCGGGTCGCCCGGTGACGGGAACCCCTTCTTCGGCCGGTTCAGGACGCCGTCCGGCAGCAGGTGCCGCACCGCCTGCTTGAGGAAGGGCTTGACCGTGCCCGGCCCCTCCCGGTTCTTCACGTGCTCGGGCATGCCGAAGGCGATCTCCGCGAGCGTGACGTCCTGGAAGGACGGCCGGTCCTCCAGGGAGAACGCCGACGAGCACGCGTCCACCATCTCGTTGACGTAGACGAGGAACCGGCGCATGAGGTGGTGACGGCCGCGCTTGTGCGGATCGAGCGTCTCCAGCTCGCGGTACGGGGCGAGGGTGCGCTCCCACACCAGGTCGGTGATGTCCCGTTCCGCCACGCCGAGCTGCCCGGCCAGGGCGTCGAGCATGCGGTGCCAGCCGGGCCGCTCGTCCCGGTAGAGGCGGGTTCGCAGGTAGTGCTCGCCGTGCGTGTCGAGCGGGCGCGCCGGATCGGCGATCGGGAAGTAGCGGCCCTCCTGGTATCCCCACAGCTCGTCGGAGCCGTGCCCGGAGAACACCACGGTCCGCCGGTCCGCGGCGATGCGCTCGTACGTGCGGAACAGCGCGAGCTCGGCGCCGTGCAGGAACGGGCGCTGCAGGTGCGGCGCGAGCCGCGTGGCGAGCGCGGCGACGTCATCGACCCGGATGTCGCACAGGACGGGTTCGCGGCCGCCGAGGCGCGCCACCTCCACCGCGTAGGGCACGTCCTCGTTCTGGCCCTCGTCGGCGCCCTCGTAGCGGACGACGTACGGCGCGACGTCGCAGTCGAGGCGGCGCAGGGCTCCGAAGACCGCCGAGGAGTCGACGCCGCCGCTGACCACGGCCGCCATCGGGACGTCCGACGGCCGGCGCATCGCCACCGCCTCGTGGAACGCCGCCCGCAGGACCTCCGGCGCGATCGGCTCCTCCGCCGCCACGGGCGCCCAGTACCGCCGCCGCCGCACCGAGCCGTCGCGCAGGTCGACCACGAGGGTGTGCGCGGGCTCCAGCGAGTGGACGCCGGCGATCCAGGTTCCGTCGTCCACCGCGTCCATCCGGACGTACGCGCGGTGCAGGAACGTGAGCGGCTCGACCCGGGCGTCCAGCAGGCCGGAGGCCAGCAGCGCGCCGATCTCCGAGGCGAACAGGAGCCCGCCGTCGACCCGCGCCCACACCAGCGGTTTCACGCCGAAGTGGTCACGGGCCAGCACCAGCCGGTCGGTGCGCCGGTCGTGCCACGCCGCCGCGAACATGCCGTCGAGGCCGGGGAGCGCGGCCTCGGACCGCTCGTAGACGATCCGCAGGAACTCCTCGGTGTCGCAGCCGCCGCGCAGCGGCCATGGCGGAGTACCCGCGGGGTTCCGGTCGCGGTAGAGCTCTCCGTTGTAGACGAGCGTGACCTGACCGTCGGGGCTGTGCATGGGCTGGTCGCCGGCGTCGCTGAGGTCCCGTACGGCCAGCCGGGTGGCGCCGAGCACGACCCGGCCGTCGGCCGAGACGTGGACGCCGTCGCCGTCCGGGCCGCGGTGCCGCAGCGCCGCGGTCATCCGCGCGCCGAGCGCGGCGAGCCGGTCCCGGTCGCGCGGTCCGTCGAGGCTGACGAAGCCCGCTATTCCGCACATGACGCGCTCCAGTGCCGCCCGAGCAGGGACAGGGACCGCGCGAACCGGTGCTCGATCCCGTGATGGCCGCCGCCGTGCTCCTCGAACGTGTGCGGCACGCCGGCGTCCGTCAGCGCCGCGTCCAGGGCCCGCACGCCCCAGCGCATCCCGTACTCGTCGCGGCTCCCGACGTCGAGGAAGAAGGAGCCGAGTTCCCGGAGCGCCGGCGCCCGCCGGGCGGCGAGACGCACCGGGTCGTGGGACAGCCAGGCGCTCCAGACGTCGTCGCGGAACCGCCCGGTGTCCGGATCGCAGACGAACGCGGCGGCGGGGTCGGACACTCCTTCAGGGGCGTAGCAGACGCCCATGGCGACCAGGCTCATCGCGACCATGAACGCGGCGTCGAAGGGCCCCTCGTAGCCGGGACCCGTCAGCGTGCCGATCCCGCCGCGCTCCCGCAGCGTGTCCAGGACACGGGGCAGCAGCGACAAGTAGCAGTGCTCGAAGCCCGCGTCGGGCGTGTGCGCGATCACGTGCCCGAACACCCCCGGCCGGAGGGCCGCGGCCATGACGGCTCCGTAACCGCCGCTCGACTTGCCCATCACCGCGCGGCCCCGTGCCGCCCGCACGGTCGGGAACCGCTCGTCGACCGCCGGGACGATCTCGTCGAGCAGGTACCGCTGGTAGGGCCCGCACATCGGCGAGTCGAGGTACTGCGAGCCGCCGTACCGGGTCGTGCAGTCCGGGAGCACGACGTACGACGGCGGCAGCCGTCCCGCGTCGACCAGGCCGCCGACGATTCCGGTGAGCCCGTCGCCGAGCACGTGGTCGGCGAGGAGGCCGCGCCCGCGCGAGCCGTACCCGCTGAGGAGGTACACCACGGGCAATGGGCGCTCCGACGGCTCCCGCGGGGCGAGCACCAGGATCTCGCGGCGGTGCGGGTCGCCGAGGGGGTTGCCGGCGAGCAGGGCGCTCTCGTGCTCGATCGTGACGACGGTGTAGCCGCTCCGGCGGCGCACGTCCGCCGTCATCGGCCGCTCCCCGCCAGCGCGGCGTTCACGTGCCGGACGTACCACCGGGGATCGTGGAAGACGGCGGACAGCACCGCGTCGTTGCTCGCCCACAGGGCGTACGAGCTGCCGAACAGCAGTTCGGCGTCGAAGAGCGCCTGCAGCGTGGAGCCGGCGATCCGGGTGTACCCCTCGCCGCCGTCGCTCTCCCCGCCGAACGGCAGGACGCGCCCGCCGGCGAAGTCGAGCACGAAGTGCCGGGTGGTGCCGGTGTCCTCGGTGACGCTGAGAACGTGGCCGTCGCCGTCGTCCACCGCGCGGTACCACAGCTCGGTGCCGACGAGGTGGTCCATGAGCCGGCCCACCAGCTCACCGGTGGGCTCCCGCTGGGCGCCGACACGGTCGTGCTCGGGGGAGAAGGCCGGGATCTTCGCGTCGGGGTCGAGCGTCACCTCCTCGAAGACGGAGGCGAAGTCGTACCGGCTCTCGGAGAGGGTGGCCCGCCCGCCGGCGACCTCCAGCGTCTGCCCGGGTCCCCACAGCGCGCCGGGCCGCCCGGTCTCCTTCAGCCGTTCGAGCGCCTGCCAGGGGGTGAACGGGAAGATCGCCTTGTTGCACCAGGAGAACTCGCCGTTCTCCCCGCCGACGCGCCATCCGAACGAGGACGGGATGGTCAGCCCCGCGTCGACGGTCGCGACCCAGCGGTCGAAGTTGGCGCGCGCCCGCGCCCGCACGTCCTCGACCCCGCTCAGCGGGCGGCGCTCGGTGAGCACCCCCGGCGGCGCGATGCTGTGCGCCGGGATGAGGGCGACGTCGACGCGGGGGGCGTCCGGACCGGCGAACCACGCCTGGGTGTCGGGGTGCAGCATGGCGTCGCCGCAGAGCATCACCGTGGCGTCGGGGCCCTCCAGGAGAAGGGGCATCTCGGGGAAGGGCACGCGGGAGACCGACGTGCGCAGCCGCGTGTCGCCGAGCTGCACGGTGTCGCCCGGCTGGACGGCCGTCGAGCGGGTGAAGCCGAGCCGGCGCAGCGTCCAGCCGATCGCCTGATGACCGAGGCCGGAGGCGGTCGGCCGCGGCCGGCCGGGACGCCGGGGCCAGACGCAGTGCGTCTCGGCGGCGCGCGCGGGCATCTCGTCGAAGTCCACCTCCGGGTCGTCCGACAGAAGCCGGAGGCTCGGGAAGTGGTGGTGGTCGAAGTGGTGGTGGCTGAACACGATGTGGTCGACCCCGCCGTCCAGGACGTCGAGCAGCCCGTCCGGCATGGCGGGCCAGCGCTCCCAGAAGCGGTCGAGTCTCGGCGTCAGCCAGGGATCGACCAGGATCCGCTCGGATCCCGTCTCGACCAGCACCGCGGCGTGGCCGAACGTGGTCAGTCGCATCCTGTCAGCTCTCCACCGGGTACACGCAGCGGAACCCGATCTCGTTGTGCTTGTCGGTCAGCAGGTCCTTGCCGCGGTAGTAGGTCGTCAGGCAGACCGGCGGGGAGGTCCACGTGCCGCCGCGCAGGACGTAGAACGCCTCCCGGCGGTTCATGAACTCGACCGGGCGCAGGTGCCGGAAGAACGGGTCCATGTCCGTCCGGGTGAAGAAGTTGGTGCGGGTCATCTCCCAGACGTTGCCCGCCATGTGGAGGAGGCCGTACGGGCTGGCGCCCTCCGGCAGGCTGTCCGCCGGCAGCACCGGCCGCTTCGGCACGTCCGTCGCCGTGACCTTCACGAGGAGGCTCTCGAGGTCCGCCAGATCGTGGACCTCGGCCTCGAAGGCGCGCTCGACGTAATTGGCGCGCGCGGGGTCCCAGTCGTTCCCCCAGGGGAAGACCCGCCCGTCGGTGCCGCGCGCGGCCTTCTCCCACTGGGCCTCGCTGGGCAGGCGGCCGCCCGCCCACTTGGCGAACGCCCACGCGTCGTACCAGTCGATGCCGACGACCGGCATCCCGGGCGCGTTGAAGCGCGGGTCGTGCCAGTGGACGGGCCGGTGGTCGGGGCGCTCCGGCTGGTCGGGATGGTCGAAGTCGGTGCTGTCGCCGATGTCCTCGAGGAAGCGCGCGTAACGCTCGTTCGTGACCGCGGTCCGGTCGATGAGGAAGGCGGGCAGTTCGGCCGCGCGCAGCGGGTTGTCGGTGTCGTTCATCTGGAACGGGCCGATCTCGCTCACGGTCGCTCCCGCGACGAACGGACCGGCCGGTACGAGGACGACGTCGTCGACGGTGCGCGGGCGGACCTCGGCCGCCTTGCGGAGCACCTCGCCGAAGTGCTCGTTCTCCAGCGCGCGCAGCTCGTCGGGGTCCTCGCTGCCGAAGATGGAGATCAGGGCGCGCTTGGTGAAGGCGGCGCCGCAGCCGACCGGCTTGCGGGCGTACCCCGGCTTCGTGAAGTTGCTCGGCCAGCCGGAGATCCGGATGAGGTCGCGCGCCGCGAGCGCGATGCGCTGCTCGCCGCACACCCGGATGGAGGTGAAGGCGACCCAGTCCACCTCGTCGTGGGTGGCGGCCGCGATGGCCTCCTGGGCTGCGGGCCGGTCGGCGAACCGAGCGCCGAGGATCCGCACGCACGCGGCGCGCACCGGCCACTCCGGGTGCCGCCGGGACAGGTCGCAAAGCCGGTCGAGGTCGGCGGAACGGTCCAGCTCCGCCGTGATCCGTTCGATGCCGCGCCAGTACGCCTCGTCGCTGCTGCCGTCGACCGTCAGAGAGCCGACGTCACCGCCGGAGAGGTCCTCCGCTGGCTCCATGCGCCGTCTTTCCTTCCGTGGAGTGGGCCCGCTCGGGTGGGGCGGTGTCACCCGCGGCGCGATGGCCGCGGATGACACCGTGGAGTCAGTGAAGGCTCACCACTTGGTGACCTCCTCGTCCTCACGCGTCTCCAGGAACTGAGCGTCCGTCATGTCTTCCACCTCCTTTCCGTCTCGTCGTGATATAGGACGACCTTCCGGCGAATCGGCAAGCCGGATCCACCGGAGAATGGGCGTCCTGGGCACACTGGGACTGATCGGCCCGTGGATTATTCGGTCGCGCGGTGAATGGCTGGGGAATTGCAGATGAACGCTGCTCGATTGACGGATCTATCGGTCTCGTACGGCGAGAGAGGAATCGATCGCTTCGAGTAGGCCTCCGGTGCGGGAATCGAGCAACGTCAGCACCCAACGTTTCGACACGGTAAGAGGTGAGATGTCCGCTGTCAATGGACCGAAATCATTCCTATTTCGGAATAACGGCCATCCCTAACCCGGGAAGGGGAGAGGGTGCAGGTATGTCGGGATTCAGTGCTGTCGCGAGGAACATGACCGCAAGTGCATGCAAGGGGCGCCATGGCCGATTCCGGACGTTCCGCTCCGGCCGCCCCGGTGCGGCCGTCAGCGGGCGCGACGGCCGAGCCACGGCGCCGCCGTGACCAGCACCGTGACCGCGACGACCGCCAGCACGGCGACGAGCGGGCCCGCCAGGTCCGACAGCAGGCCGACGGTCAGGATCGACACGATGACGCCGGCGGGCAGCAGCGTGGCGCGGAGCGTCACCACGACCGGGACCTCCTCCGGCCGGGCCTGGGCCAGCAGCCGGTTGTTGTAGGCCACGTAGGCGACCTCGAAGAGGACCAGGAAGATCAGGTATCCGGCCAGTGTGGGGCCCACGCGGGCGATCGCGATCGCGGCGGCCAGGGGCGCCATCGGCGCGATCGCCCAGACCTCCGCCGGTATCCGGGTGAGGCGCCGCTGCGCCGACAGCGCCGCGAACGATCCGGCGAAGATGGCGACGGCCGACAGCGCGACGAACACGCCGACGAGGGAGGTCCCGCCGCCGAGCACGTCGCGCGGGACGACGTTCACGGCGACCGTGTGGAACCCCTGCCAGAACGCCACCAGCATGAACAGCGAGAACAGGCGCCGCAGGGCCGGATCCTCAAGCCGCAGGCGGCGCGGCCGTTCCTGCGCCGCGCCCTCCTCGCCCGCGCCGGGCCCGGCCTTCGGCAGCGTGGCGGCGAGCAGCAGGGAGCCGCACAACGTGAGCGCGCCCAGGGCGAAGAAGGCGTGCAGGCCCAGCGGCCCGCTCAGCGGGCCCGCGACGGCCGCCCCGGCGCTCGTGCCGGCGAGCTTGCCGATCTCGGCGAACGTGTTCGCGCGGTTCAGCCGCTGCGCGTCGACGATCCGGCGTAGCAGGACGGAGGTCGCCGAGCGGGTCATCGCCTCGAAGAAACCGCGGGCGAGCACGACGGACACCGCGACGACGACCAGCGTGGTGCCCGAGACCGGCAGCATGGCGAGCGACGCGGTGAGAAGGAGGCTGGTGGCCTCGGCGATCCGCACGAGGCGCCCCGGCTCGCGCTCGCCCAGGACGCGGTTGAGGAACGGCGCCAGGATCAGGGCGGGCAGCCAGGGGGCGCTCAGCACCCCACCCGCGAGCAGACCCGAGCCGGTGGCGTCGCTCACCGCGGTGGAAAGCCGCAGCAGGACGAAAAAGCTTCCCAGCGTATTGACGAAAAGCACCGCAGGTACGGTATATACCACCCATACGGACATTCGGTCACGCGCCGGCGAACGGCCTCCCGCCCCGTTCGAGAGATGGCGCCGCACTTTGGCCAGATGTGTGAAGACCATGACTTTGTTAATGTCTACCTGCTTCTAGGGCGCCGCGTCTAGTTATCACAGGAGGGCGAGGGTGTGGCAGCAGCGTATCGTTTGGGTCTGCTCGTAATCGTCGGATCACTGGCCGCCTGCAGCACGAATTCGGGTAGTGCGAAAACGGCGGATGGGGGTGTCCGTATCGTGCACCGAGGGCGATTGACCGTTTGCGCACAGCTCCCCTACAAGCCCTTCGAGTACACGGAGAACGGCAAGGTGGTCGGCTTCGACATCGCGATGCTCGACCTCGCCGCCAAGCGGCTCGGCGTGACGGTCCAGGTGATCGACACGCCGTTCGAGACCATCAAGACCGGCGCTGAGCTCAACGCCGGCCGCTGCGACGTCGGCGCCGGCGGCATGACCATCACCGACGAGCGGAAGAAGTACATCGACTTCTCCGACCCGTACTTCGAGGCCACGCAGACGCTCCTCGCCGGGCCGAAGGTCAAGGCCACGACCCTCGACCAGATCAAGGCGGCGAAGCTCCGCATCGGTTCGCTGGCCTCCACGACCGGCGAGGAGTACCTGACCGGGCACGGCTTCGACCCGAAGTCCTACGACCTGGCCGACGCCCTGCTCAACGGCCTGCGCACCGGCGACGTGGACGTGATCATCATGGACAGCCCGGTCGTGGCCGGCTGGCTCAAGGACCCGAAGAACTCCGGCTTCCACGTCGTGGCCGACCTGCGGACCGGCGAACGCTACGGGTTCGCCTTCCGCAAGGGGCACAGCGGCCCGCTCGTCCGGGCCGTGAACGCCGCCATCGGCCAGGCGCGGGCCGACGGCTCCTACGCCCGCACCTACGAGCGCTGGATCGGGCCCTACCGGGGCGCGCGGTGACCGACCCCGCGGTGACCGGCCCGGCGGTGACCGACCCGGCGCTGCCCCCCAGGGACCCGGTGCGTCTCCGGCCGGGGCGGCGGCTCGTGCGCTACACCGTGCACGGCGTGATCCTCGCCGGGCTGCTGGCGCTGCTGTCCCAGGCGGACTGGGCGCAGCTGGGCCGGCAGTTCGCCCAGCCCGACCTCGCGCGCTCGCTCTTCCCGCAGATCCTCACGGTCGCGCTCGTCAACACGCTCATCTACACGCTGAGCGGGTTCGCCTGCGGCCTGTCCCTGGGCCTGGTGCTGGCCGTCATGCGGCTCTCGCGGATCCGCGTGTACCGCGCGGTCGCGCTGATCTACATCGAGATCCTCCGCGGCCTGCCCGCACTGCTCATCTTCATCTTCGTCGGGGTCGGCGTTCCGCTGGCCTTCCCCGGCGTGCAGATCCCCGGCGGGACCTACGGCAAGGTGGCGCTGGCGCTCGGTCTGATCTCCGCCGCCTACGTCGCCGAGACGGTGCGCGCCGGGATCCAGGCGGTGCCCCGCGGCCAGGTGGACGCCGCCAAGTCCATCGGCATGACCGACGCCGCCGCGATGCGATGGATCATCCTCCCGGAGGCGATCCGGATGATGATCCCCCCGCTGACCAACGAGTTCGTGCTGTTGTTCAAGGACTCATCGCTCGTGCTGTTCCTCGGCGTCGTCCTCAGCGAACGAGAGCTGGCCAAGTTCGGCCGCGACCTGGCGGCCACCTCGGCGAACACCACACCGATCGTGGTCGCCGGACTCTGCTATCTGATCATCACCCTGCCACTCGGCTATCTGGCGCGGCGGCTCGAGAAGCGACTGCACAAGGAGAAATGAATGAGTGGTCAGCCCCATGTCGTTCTCGTCGACACCTACGCGCCGACCCGGCTGCTGGCTCCGCGCTTCCGCGAGCTGGGCTACCGGTGCGTGCGGGTGCAGAGCACGCCGGAGCCTCCACCCGTGTACGCCGGCGAGCCGGTCGACCTCGACGACTACGTCGCCTCCATCGTGCACGACGGCGACGTCGCCAAGACGCTGGAGGCCGTCGCCGCCTTCGACCCGGTCGCCGTCGTCCCGGGCGGCGAGGTCGGCGTGGAGTTCGGCGACCTGCTGAGCGAGCGCCTCGGCACGCCGACCAACGGCACCGCGCTCAGCGCCGCGCGGCGGGACAAGTTCCTGATGGTGGAGACCATCAAGAAGGCCGGGCTGCGCGGCGCGCGCCAGCTCCTCGTCACGGACCCGGCCGAGCTCGCGGACTGGCATCGCGACCTCGGCGGCCGGATCGTCATCAAGCCGCTGCGCAGCGCGGGCGGCGACGGGGTCTCGTTCTGCGACACTCCGGAGGAGTCGGTGCGGGCCTACCGGTCCCTCGTCGGTT
The DNA here is from genome assembly GCF_024055715.1 of Actinoallomurus soli. GTDB lineage: Bacteria > Actinomycetota > Actinomycetes > Streptosporangiales > Streptosporangiaceae > Actinoallomurus > Actinoallomurus soli. The sequence continues at coordinate 276,144 of NZ_JAMXMV010000009.1, read as the reverse complement.
CCCGCGACGTCTTCGCCGGGCGCAACGAGAGCGTGGTCGCGCAGGAGTACCTCTCCGGCACGGAGTACATGGTGAACACGGTCAGCAGGGACGGCCGGCACCACCTCTGTGACGTGTGGAAGACCACGCGGATCAACGCGAACGGGATCACCGACCTCTGCGACGCGCTCTGCCTCATCGCCTCCGACGAGAAGGTCGTGCCCTCCCTCACCGAGTACGCCGGCAAGGTCCTCGACGCGCTCGGCGTACGCCACGGCCCGGCGCACGTGGAGGTCAGGATGACTCCGGACGGTCCGTGCCTGGTCGAGGTGGGCGCGCGCATGGCGGGCGGCGACATCCCCTACTACGCCTCACTGGGGATCGGCGAGTCGCAGATCGAATGGACCGCGGACGCGTACGTCCGGCCGGACCGCTTCCACGCCCGTTGCGGGGATCCGTACCAGGTGCGCCGGTTCTGCGCCATGGTCGCCATGGTGTCGCCGTACGAGGGGACGCTCCGGGGGTACCGCGACGCGGAGGCGATCCGGGGGCTGGAGACCTTCCACGACATGGATCTCCTCGTGAAACCGCGCGGGCGCCTGCGGCGTACGGTCGACGACCTGACGTACCCGGTCGTCGTCACGCTCATGAGTCCCTCGGAGGAGGCCGTGATGCGCGACATCAACACCATCCGTTACCTGGACGGCCTGGGCTTCTACGACGTCGAACCGGTCGAGGCCGCCCGGACCTCCGGTTGCGCCCGGTGACCGGCCGCGCCGCCTGACTCCGGGACGAGACGGGCCGGGAGGCCGGTGACGATCGTCACCGGCCTCCCGGCGTCCGCCGGTCGTGCTCTATCCGTCGCTCGCGATGGCGAAGACGTGCATCGCGACGTTGCCGCTCGTCGCCCCCTGGCTGACGTCGGGCAGGGTGACGTACTGCACGGTCTTGCCCGCCTGGAGGTCGACGCTCGCCATGTACAGGTGGACGGTCTGCTGCTGCTTGCCGGATTGGTTGTTGATGTAGGGAAGGTCCGCGACGGTGTCCCCACCGCCGGACCACCAGTCGGGGAAGCTGATCGCGTACGGCTGGGTGGTGCCGTCCGTGTAGGTGATCAGCCCGCTGCCCGAGGCGGTGCCGTAGTCGCCCAGCCCGAGGAAGCCGAGCTTGCTCCCCTTGCCGGAGTACTTGATCGTCTGGCCGCCCGCGACCACATTGTCCGGCGTGCCGGCGGGCACGTCCGGCCAGGTGAACGTGAGCCCGCCGTGGGCGACGGCACCGCCGGGGGTGATGCCCGCCGCGGCGAGCGCCTGGGCGGACAGGCTGGCGCCTCCGCCGTCCAGGTTCCCCTTCGTGGTGTCGGCGTCATCGGTGATCGCGACGTTGTCGTATGCGCCGGGGACGGAGGCGAAGGGGATCCCCACGCTCGCCGCGGCCTCGTCGCCGCCCTTGCGGCCGTGTTCGGTGTAGGCGACCCCGGCCTGGAGGGTGTAGGCGGTGCGCTCGGCGTCGGCCGGTACCTTGACCGCCCAGGTCGTGTGCACCGTCTGCCCGCCGGCGACCTGGCCGAACGAGGCCGGGGAGGTCGGCTGTGCCGTCCAGCCGTCCGGAGCGGTGAGCGACATCGTCACGTCGTCGACGGTGCTCGAACCGGAGTTCGTGTACGTGGTCGTCGCCGTGAGGGTGTCGCCCGGCTCGGTGATCGAGGGCGCGGTCGCCGTGAAGGGGTACCTGGCGGTGATGACGGCGGAGCCGGTGACACCGCCCACCTTGACGTTGATGGTCGCGACGCCGGAGCCGACCACCTTCACGTGCCCGGTGTCGTCGACGGTGGCGACGTGCGGGTCGCTGCTGCCGTAGTGGACCTTCGCGTGGGCGAGGTCGACGAAGGACTGGTCGTTGTTGACGGCTTCGACGACGTTGTCGGCGGTCACGTCGAGGTTCCGCTGCTCCTTGCTGTGGTCGGTGTCGTCCTTGATCCACCGGTTCTTGCCGGTCAGGTCGATGGTGTCACCGACCTTGTACTGCACGGCCTCGGGCTGCACCGTGACGTACCGGACCTTCGGGGTGATCCGCCCGGTGATCTCCACCGACGGCGCGGCGACGATGTCGGCGGAGTCGGGACCGACCTGGAACCTGTAGGTCCCGTCCGGCACGTACGACCGCATCGCCTGGGCGTCCCAGACCGCCAGGTCGGCGACGTTCACGGTGAGGGAGACGCGCTCGGTCTCACCGGGCCGCAGGACCGCCGTCTTCTTGAAGCCGACGAGCCGCTTCCTGGGCATCTCGACGCCGGGGACGGTGAACGGGGTGGTGGCGTACAGCTGGGCGACCGTGGCGCCGGCGACCTTGCCGGTGTTGGTGACGTCGAACCGTACGGTGACCTTGCCGTCCGCGGTCGCCGAGGCGGTGTTCGCCCGGACACGGGAGTAGGCGAAGGTGGTGTAGCTCTGCCCGTAGCCGAACGGGTAGGTGGGGGTGCCGGTGAAGTACTGGTACGTACGGCCGAGGCCGCCGGTGCCGCCCGGGGTGATGTCGTAGTCGGACATGGCCGGGAGCTGCGAGTCGTCCTTGTACCAGGTGAAGTTGAGGTGCCCGCTCGGGTTCTGCCTACCGAGCAGCACGTCGGCCAGCGCGGTGCCCTGGCTCTCGCCGTTGTAGCCGCTGAACACGATCGAGGAGACCTTGTCCTTGGCGTTCTCGATGTTCACCGGGCCGTCGGACTGGATCACGAGCGCCAGCTTGCGGTTGCCCAGCGCCGCGGTCTGGTCGATGAGCGACTGGTAGTTGCCGGGCATCGCCAGGCTCGACCGGTCATGTCCCTCGCCGGCGGTGGTGGCGTCCGTGCCGACGAAGACGACGACGAGGTCGGCGTCCTTGATGTCGGCCTTGGTGGCGTCGCTCAGCTGGGCGTCGTTCTTGGCGGTCGTGGACGTCCCGGCGGCGTCGAACACCACGGACGCGGACGGGTCGGCGGCCTTGACCGCGTCGGTGATGCCCTTGACGGCGCTGACCTGCTTCGACGGTCCGCCGGAGTAGCCGCCGAGCGTGACCTTGCCGGCCAGGTCGCCGAGGATGACGACCTTGTTCAGCTTCGACCCGTCGGCGGGGAGCAGGTTCCCGTCGTTCTTGAGCAGCACGAGCGCGCTGTCGGCGACCTTCTCCGCCAGCGCCTGGTGCTCCGGGCTCTGGATTACGTCCTTGGTGATCTTGGTGTACGCGTTCTTGTCCGGCGGGTCGAACTCACCGGTCTCCATGCGGATGGTGAACAGGTGGACCAGCGCGGTGTCCACCACGCCTTCGCTGAGCACGCCGGCCTGGATGGCCTCGCGGAGGTTCTGCGAGGTGGCCTCGGACCCGGTGCAGTTGACGTCCGTGCCCGCGCGCAGCGCGTACGCCTGCCCGCCCGCCGGGCCGGACAGCTTCGCGCCGGTGGTGGTGTTCGTCCAGGTCGGAGTGGACTTGTGGTCGGTGGCCCAGCCGGGCGGCGCCCAGTCGTGACCGGACAGCGGGAGCTGCCACGTGGTGCCGACCGCGCCGCAGTCGGAGGTGATGTAGCCGCCGAAGCCGTACGTCCGCTGGGCGAGCTGGTTCGTCGTGTAGGTGTCGGCGACCGACGGCGTGCCGTTGATGGCGTTGTAGGACGTCATCAGGCCCGACACGTGCGCGTTCTCGATCAGGTCGCGGAACTGCGCGGTGTAGTACTCCCGCAGCGTCCGGTCGTCGGTGTCGGAGCTGATCCCGGTACGGCCGTTCTCCACGTCGTTCAGGGCGTAGTGCTTGGCCGTGGCCGCGACCTTCAGGTACGGGGTCTGGGCCTTGCCGTCCTGCGCCTGGCCCTGGTAGCCGTTGACGAAGGCGCCGGCCATCTGCCCGACGAAGTACGGGTCCTCACCGAACGCCTCGTCATTCCGGCCCCACCGCGGGTCGCGGTCCAGGTTGACGGTCGGCGCCCAGTACGTCAGCGAGCCGTACTCGTTCTTGTCCGGGCCGATGTTGTTCGGCGCGACACCCCAGAGAGACTTGTCGAGGAACCCCCGCGCCTCGTCGGAGATCGCCGTGGTCTCCTGATAGATCAGGCTCGGGTCCCACGACATCGACGAGGCGAAGTTGGTCGGGAAGCTGGTGGCCGGCATGCCGCCCACGGAACCGTGATTGGTGTTCGCGCCGAGCGTGTTGATGCCGTGCTGGCCTTCACTCCAGTAGGTGTACTGCTGCACGCCCAGCCGCGGGATGGCCGGTGCGCTGTTGGTCCGCAGCTGCGCCGCCTTCTCGTCGAGCGTCATCCGCGAGACCAGGTCCGCGGCGCGTTCCTCGAACGAGTAGTGCGTGTCGCGGTAGACGGGGAGAGTGTCGTCGGCGGAGGCGGCCGGCGCACCGAGCGCGGTGACGGTGGTGGCGCAGGCGAGTGAACAGAGCGCGGCGACGAGGGATCGCCGCCGGTGGGAGCGGTGTCGTTTCAACGGGGGCCTCTCTGGTGAATATCGGCGGGGGGATCGCGGGCCGTAAGGCCGGCGTCGCCTGTCGTCCTCCCTTCGAGTCCGGGCTCCCGCAACGGCCGGCCTGTCATCAGGCACGGCGATACGCCATCTTCAGTCATATGTTGCGGGAGGGTTACCAGGGCGAGGCCATGGTTACGTCGGTATTAAGCACAAGTCAACGCCATGTCCGGCTAAGGTCACCCATATTCGGCTGTGTTTGAAGAAACCGGAGGAGCCAGTGATCGATACCCCGTTGAACCTGCGCGAGGTGGGCCGGCTCCGGGTCCTGCAGGCCCTCTTCGACGCCGACAGCACCAGCCGTTCCGAGATCGTGCAGGTCACCGGCCTGTCCCGGGCCACCGTCTCCTCGGTCGTCGCCGACCTGCTGACGGCCGGCCTGGTCGAGGAGAGCGAGCCGGACGCTCAGGCGCGGTCGACCGGCCGGCCGGCCCAGTCCCTGACCCTGTGCGCGTCCGCGGCGTACGCCCTCGGGGCTGACATCGGCCATCAGCACGTGCGGGTGGCACTGTGCGACCTGAGCGGCACCCCCGTCTGGAACGACGGCGTGGCCAAGGACGTCGACCACGCGCCGGGGGAGACGCTCGACCTGGCCGCCGAAATGATCCACCGGGCGCTGCGGGAGAGGGGGATCGACCGGTCCCGCGTCCTGGGCCTCGGCATCGACATCGCGGCCCCGGTACGCGATCCCGGCGGCGTCCTGGAGGCGCACGGGATCATGCCCGGCTGGATCGGCGTCCAGCCCGGAGCCGAACTCGAGCGGCGCACCGGTCTGACCACCTGGCTGGCCAACGACGCCGACGCCGGCGCCCTTGCCGAGCGCAAGTACGGCGCGGGCCGCAACGTCGACGACATGATCTATGTGCGCCTCTCCGCCGGGATCGGCGCCGGGATCATCGCGGGTGGCCGGCACCTGCACGGAACCGGTGGCCTCGCCGGCGAGATCGGCCACATCCGGTCACTGTCGGACGGGCGCGTGTGCCGCTGCGGGAACCGCGGCTGCCTGGAGACCGTCGCCGGGCCGGACGCCATCACCCGGCTTCTCACGGACAGCTGGGGCCACCCCGTCACCGTCTCCGACCTGCTCTCCCTCGTCCAGGATGGCGACCGGGGCGCCATCCGGGCCCTGGAGGACGCGGCCGAGGAGATCGGCCGGGTGCTCGCGAACCTCGTCACGCTGCTCAACCCGGAACTCATCGTGGTCGGCGGCGATCTCGCACCCGCCGGGGAGAGCCTTTTCGAGGCGATCGGCCGTGTCATCCGGCGCTACGCGCTGGCCCCGTCCGCCGAGTCCGTCCGTGTGGTCCAGGGGAGCCTCGGCGACCAGGCCGAGGTCCTCGGCGCCGCCGGCCTGGTGCTCGCGGACGCCCCGCGGCTGCTCGCCACCACGTTGGCCCGCTAGTTTTACCGGCGAACGCGGGCGCGTGGCGGCAGGCCACGCCCGGGAACGCGTTTGAGCGGGATTCCGGACATTCGTGGATGGCGTGAGGTTGAGTGCGGTGGTCAGAGGACGTGTGGTCAAGTTCGATGAAGTGCGCGGGTACGGTTTCGTGGCGCCCGACGACGGCGGTGAGGACGTCTTCGTCCACGCGAACGACCTTCTCGTCGACAAGCGTGCCTTCACTCCGGGCACGAGCGTCGAGTTCGAGATCAAGGACGGCGAGCGCGGCCGCAAGGGCTACGACGTGCGGATCCTGGCCGCACCGCAGACCGCGGTGCCGGCGCGGACCGGATCGGCGGAACGGCCGAGCGAAGCGTCCCACGACGTCGACGGCACGTGCGAGGTGCTGTCCGTCGCGGAACTCCGCAACGAACTCACCGAAGCCTTCATCCAGGCGGCTCCCGACCTGACGGCGGCGCAGATCGTGCGACTCCGGGACGGGGTCATCGCGCTCGCCGCCGGATACGGCTGGATCGAGAACTGAGCTGACGCGGTCATGGGCCGCCGGCGACGCCGGCGGCCCACGGCTGCAAGAAGCAAGCAGAACGATGGATTTAATCGACAGCCGACAGAAAGATCGCTCGGAGGATCTTGTGGGGCGGGCGATGGCGGTCTAGTGTCACCTCACCCGAAACGGTGTCCGACCGCCCACCTCGACCATTGCTTCAGTCCCCCAGAGAAGCGAGCATCCGATGTCACGGAGCATCTCAGGCCCTGTCGTCCGGCGGTACGGCCGGCCGCCGCGGTCCGTCGCGGCGGTGGTCGCGGTGGTGGCCGCCGCCACGGTCGGGTTCACCGGCGCGCTCGGCGGCACGGCCGTCGCCGGCGCGGGCGACGCCTCCGCCCCCGTGGTGACGCGCGCCGCCCTCGATCCGTCCCTCGTCGCGGGCCGGGGCGCCGACGTCGGCTTCACCGAGCAGGAGGCGGAGAACGCCCGTACGAACGGCACGGTCATCGGCCCGGACCGCACGCCGTACACGCTGCCCTCGGAGGCGTCCGGCCGCAAGGCGGTCACGCTGACGCCGGGGCGGTACGTGGAGTTCACGCTGCCGAGGCGGGCGAACGCCATCACCGTCCGCTACAGCATCCCGGACGCGCCGACGGGCGGAGGCATCACCGCGCCGCTCGACGTCACGGTGAACGGCGCGCACCGGAAGGTCATGACGCTGACCTCCCAGTACGCGTGGCTGTACAACCAGTATCCGTTCTCCAACGACCCGAACGCCGACCTGCTCCACCCCGACTGGTGGATCACCGAGTGCTCCTGCGTGCCCAACGCCACGACACCGGCCCCCACGATCACCAAGCCGTTCCGCCCGAGCCACTTCTACGACGAGCAGCGGCTCCTGCTCGGCCGCACCTACCGCGCGGGCGACAGGGTACGGCTGACGGTGCCCGCCGGGAGCGACGCGGCCTGGACGGTCGTCGACCTGCTGGACTCCCAGCTCGTCGGCGCGCCGCGCATCGTGCCCGCCGCGGCGAACGTTCTGGCGTTCGGCGCCGACCCCTCCGGCCGGCGCGACTCGGCCGGCGCGTTCGACAAGGCGATCGCCTTCGCCCGGCACGCGCGGCTCGAGGTCTACGTCCCCCCGGGCACCTACCAGGTGAACCGCCACATCATCGTCGACGACGTGACGATCGAGGGCGCCGGCAGTTGGTACACCATCATCAAGGGACACCAGGTCTCCCTGAGCACCCCGGCCCCCGACGGCTCGGTCCACACCGGCGTCGGCTTCTACGGCAAGGACGCCTCGGCCGGCGGCAGCCACCACGTCCACCTCTCCGGTTTCACGATCGAGGGCGACGTCCGCGAGCGCATCGACGCCGACCAGGTGAACGGCGTCGGCGGGGCCCTCAGCGACTCGACCATCGACGGCCTGTACGTCCACCACACCAAGGTCGGCATGTGGTTCGACGGGCCCATGACCAACCTGCGGATCACCGGCAACGTCATCGCCGACCAGATCGCCGACGGCCTCAACTTCCACACCGGCGTCACGGACTCGGTGGTGTCCGGCAACTTCGTGCGCAACACCGGCGACGACGGCCTCGCCATGTGGTCGGAGAAGACCGCCGACGCCCGTGACACGTTTGACCACAACACGGTGCAGACACCGGTCCTCGCGAACGGCGTCGCCGTCTATGGCGGCGCCGACAACACCGTCTCGGGCAACCTCGTCGCCGATCCGATCCGCGAGGGGAGCGCCATCCACGCCGGATCCCGCTTCGGCGCGGAGGCCTTCACCGGGCGCCTGTCGATCACGGACAACACCACGGCCCGCTCCGGCCCGTACGACCTGAACTGGAAGATCGGGCTCGGCGCCATCTGGTTCTACGCGCTCGAGAAGAACATCGACGCGGACATCCAGGTGACCGGGGACCACCTCCTCGACAACACCTACAACGCCGTCATGTTCGTCAGCGACTGGCCGGTCAAGGACCTGTACTCGATCACGAACGTCCACTTCAAGGACCTGCGGATCGACGGCACGGGCACCTCGGTGGTCAGCGCCCGCGCGGCCGGGTCCGCGTCCTTCCAGAACGTCGCCGCCCGCAACGTCGGCGCGGTCGGCGTCAACAACTGCGGGTCGTTCAACTTCCCGGCCACCGGCTCGGAGTTCACGCTGACGGATCTCGGCGGCAACTCCGGCGGCGGCACGACCGGACCCTGGCTCGCCCCCTGGGAGCTGCCCAACACCATCACCTGCGACGACAACCCGCCGGTCGTCGCGCCGCCGGCCCCGTCGTCCTGGTGACCCCTCCGGCCGGGGGCGCCGCCGGCTCCCTGCCGGGGGCCGCCCCCGGCCGGTCGGATCCGCCGGATCATCTCGGCGCCGGCGGCGTACCGTGCGTGGTACGGCCGTTCACCACGCCGAGAGGGGTGCTCCTCCATGACGACCATGACCCTCCCGCCGGGCCCGTCGCTCCCGCGTTTCGCGCAGGGCGCGGTGGTTCTGACCGCCCGATTGCGCGGAATGCGCCGGATGCGCGCCCGCTACGGCGACGCCTTCACCGTCAACGTGCCGATCTTCGGCCGGGCCGTGGTCATCAGCGATCCCGACGAGGCCAAGCAGCTCTTCACCGCGAGCACCGACCTCGTCGAGAACGTACGGCCAAACCTCGGGCGGGTCCTCGGTCCGGGCTCGCTGTTCGCCCTGACGGGAGAGGAGCACCGCGAGCAGCGCAGGCTCCTCGTCCCCCCGTTCCACGGCCGCCGGCTCGCGGCGCATGAGAGGACCATCGAGGACGAGACCGTACGGGAGACGGCCACCTGGCCGGAGGACCGGGCGTTCCCGGCACTGCCGTCGATGCTGCGGATCACGCTGAACGCCATCCTGCGCGCGGTGTTCGGCGCCGACGGCGACGAGCTCGCCGACCTGCGGGAGATGCTCCCGGCGTGGGTCGCGTACGGCTCCCGGCTGCTCGTCCTCCCGATCCCGAAGACCGACCTCGGCCGGTGGAGCCCGTGGGGCCGGTTGTGGATCGCGCGCCGCCGGTACGACGCGATCGTCGACCGGTTGATCGACAAGGCGGCGGCAGAGGACCTCGACCGGCGCGACGACGTCCTCGCCCTGCTCCTGCAGAGCCGCTACGACGACGGCTCGCCGATGAGCCGTGCCCAGATCGCCGACCACCTGCTCAGCCTGCTCGTCGCCGGGCACGAGACGACCGCGACGACTCTCGCCTGGGCGATCGAACGGCTCCGGCGCCACCCCGCCCTCCTGCGGGATCTCGCCGAGGAGGCCGACGCGGGCGGTGGCGCGCTGCGCGAGGCGACGATCACCGAGGTCCAGCGCACGCGCCCCGTCATCGACGTCGTGGGACGCCACGTGACGGCCGACGGCTACCGGCTCGGACGGTGGACCCTGCCCGAGGGGTGCACGGTGCTGGTCGCCGTCGCCCTGATGCACGAGGACGAGGCCCTGTTCCCGGATCCGCTGACCTTCGATCCGTCCCGCTTCCTCGGTGTCAGGCCGGATCTCTACCAGTGGATCCCGTTCGGGGGCGGCCGGCGGCGCTGCCCCGGCGCGGCGTTCGCGACCATGGAGATGAACGTCGTCCTGCGCACCGTGCTGCGTCACTTCACCCTGATGCCGACCACCGAGCCGGGTGAGCGCCGGCACTCGCGAGGCGTCGCCAACGCCCCGGCCAAGGGCGGTGTGGCGGTCGTGCGCCGCCGGAGCCCGGAGGCCATGCCGCCCTCCACGATCGGGACGGCCGGAGCACGGCCGTGACCGAGCACGATCGCCGCCACGGCATGCTGGGATCGTCGGAGGCCGTCACCCGCGTGGAGCGCCCACGGCCGGAGGGAGAAGCACAGTGAAGGTACAGATCGACGCCGGACGCTGCCAGGGGCACGGCCGCTGTTACGACCTCGCCCCCGGACTGTTCGGGGACGACGACGAGGGCTTCGGGAAGGTCCTCGGCGACGGAGCCGTGCCGCCGGAGGAGGAGCAGGAGGCGCGGCGCGCGGCCGCCAACTGTCCTGAACGCGCGATCCGCCTGGCCGAAGGGGCGTGAGATGACGGTGGACGACCGATTCACCGAGGACTTCCGGGTCGCGCGCAAGGACGGACGGCCTTCCGGCACGCGGAACGAGATCGTCACCGGTCCGGTCTCGGACTGGGCGACCGACTTCTCGCACCTGGAACCGGAGTGGGCCGCCGACCCGTACCCGATCCAGGACGATCTGCGGCGGCGCTGCCCGATCGCCCGTACGGAGCGGTTCGGCGGCGGCTGGCTGCCGACCCGCTACGAGGACGTCGCGGCCATCGCCTATGACACCGAGCGCTTCTCGTCCCGGTCGATCATCATGAGCAACTTCCGGCCGCCCCGCGAGATCGCCCCGATCGGCACCGCGCCCCCGATCTCCTCCGACCCGCCGTTCCACCAGCACGCCCGCAGACTGCTGCTCCCGGCGTTCACCAAGACCGCCGTCTCCCGGCTCGAGCCGGCGACCCGCGCGTACTGCCACGCGCTCATCGACGCGCTCGACGGCCAGGACGTGGTCGACGCCGCCCGCGACTACGCCCAGCACATCCCCGTGCGCGTCATCGCCGACCTGCTCGGCCTCCCGAAGGAGGAGGGGCCGCGGTTCCGCGAGTTCGTCGAGAGCACGCTCGAAGGCGTCAACCTCCCGCCGGACGAGCGGCTCGCGCGGATGGACCGGCTGTTCGACTACCTCCTCGCGCAGATCCGCGACCACGTCGAGTCCCCCCGCGACGACCTGACGACGTACCTCCTCAACGCCGAGCTCGGCGGGCGGAGGCTGGACCCGTCGCACGTGGCGGGGACGATGGCGCTGCTGCTGATCGCCGGGATCGACACGACCTGGAGCGCGATCGGCGCGTCGCTCTGGCACCTGGCCGGGACGCCCGCCGACCGCGAGCGTCTCGTCGCCGAGCGCGGGCTGCTGCCGACGGCGATGGAGGAGTTCCTGCGCGCGTACGCCCCCGTCACCATGGCCCGGCTGGTCAAGGAGGACATGCACTGGCAGGGCGTCGACATGAAGGCCGAGGACTGGGTGCTGCTGTCGTTCCCCGCGGCCAACCGCGACCCCGCCCAGTTCGACCGGGCGGACGAGGTCCTCATCGACCGGGAGGTCAACCGGCATGCCGCGTTCGGCCTGGGCGTCCACCGTTGCGTGGGCTCCCACCTGGCGCGGATGGAGCTACGGGTCGCCCTCGAGGTCTGGCTGGAGCGGATCCCGGTGTTCACCCTGGCCGATCCGGACGCGGTGACGTGGGCCGCGGGACAGGTCCGCGGCCCCCGTACGCTGCCGGTCCGCGTCGGCTGACACGCCGGCCCGGAGCGTCAGGCTGACGGACCGGCCGGGAGCGTCGGGCTGACGGACCGGCCGGAGGCGTCGGGCTGACCGATGGGGCCCGGAGCGTCGGGTCGGCGGGCTGGCCGGGGGAGCGCCTTCACGCCGGCCACTCGGGCGTGCGCTTGTCCAGGAACGCGCGCATGCCCTCCTGCGCCTCGGGGGTCTGGCTCGCGGCGGCCATCACCTCGATCGCGTACGTGTACGCGTCCGCCTCCGGCCGGTCGAGCTGGGCGTACATCGCCTGCTTGCCGAGCGCCTTGCTGCGCGGGCTGCCCTGGGTGGCGCGCTCCAGCAGTTCCCGGGTGGCCTTCTCCAGCTCCTCGTCGGGCACGGCACGGTTGATCAGGCCCCAGTCGAGGGCGGTGGAGGCGTCGATGGCGTCTCCGGTGAGGGCCATCTCCATGGCCCGCTTGCGCCCGATCGTGCGCGCGATGGGCACCATCGGCGTGTGGCAGAACCAGCCGCCCTTCCCCCCGGGGGCGGCGAACCGCGCGGTCCGCGCGGCCACCGCCAGGTCGGAGGCGGCCACGAGCTGGCAGCCCGCCGCCGTCGCCATGCCGTGCACCTGGGCGATCACCACCTGCGGCACCGCGTGGATCGTGTCCATCAACTCCCGGCAGGCCAGCAGGAGCTCCCGGGTTCCGGCGAGGTCCGCGCCGGCCAGATCGGCGAAGTCGTGCCCGGCGGAGAACACCGGGCCGTTGCCGGCCAGCACGATCCCGCGCGCGTCGGTCTCCGCGACCCGCCGGAACGCCGCCGTCAGCGCCCGCATGTGCGACAGGGAGAGCGCGTTGCGCCGCTCCGGGCGGTTCATGGTGATGATCCCGAAAGGACCGTCCGTCTCGATGAGGACCTCGTCGACGCTCATACTCGAACGCTACGCCGCCCGCCGGCCGCCCACGAGACGACGCCTCCGGCGATGCTCACACGCGGTCCGGGGCGCCGGCGCCGAGGTCACCGCGCCGGATCCGGGCGGCCGTGAAGCGGCGTGACCGTGACGTCACGGGGGCGGCCGGCCCGCATCCCCGCCGCCACGACGGGATCGGCGTCGTCGGCATGCACGTGGACGGTCCACACGCCGTCGCCCCCGGCCACCACGACGCAGTCGCCGAAGCGCCGGAGCTCGGCGCGCAACCCCGGCACCGCTCCGTCATCCGCGTCGATCAGGTACATGATCTCGTAACGGTGGTCGGCGAGGCCCTCCTCGCCCCGGCCGGCCGGGCAGAGCGCCTCCCGGCGGCCGGAGCCGACCCTCTCGGCGGCCGCCGGCGACGAAAGGTCACGTCCCCGAGCGCGCCTCGCCCCGGCGGGCGGCTCGACGGCGGCGGCCAGGGCGTCGAGCACCACACACAGGCCCAGGGCCCCCGCGTCGACGGCTTCGGCACGCGCCAGCACCTCGAGGCGGCCCGTCGTCTCGCTCAAGGCCACGCGCGCGTGGCCGGCCACCGCGCGAAGGACACCACCGGGTTCGCCGGTGCGCGGACAGGCCTCGGCGACTGTGCGCAGAACACTGAGCACCGTGCCCTCGACCGGACGGGTGACGGCCTCGTCCGCGAGCCGCGAGGCACGGCTCAGTGCCTCGTTCAGGCCGCCGCCCGCGGCGAGCACCTCCGCCATGCCCCGCAGGATCGCACTGAAGATCACGCCCGAGTTGCCCCGTGCCCCGATCAGCGCACCGGAGGTGAGCGCTCGCCACGTCGCGGCGGCGCCGGCGTCCGCCGGCAACCGGTCGACCGCCTCGGCCGCCGCTCGCAGGGTCGAGTGCAGGTTGGTCCCGGTGTCGAAGTCGGGCACCGGGAAGACGTTGAGCGAGTCGATCTCGGCACGCGCCTCGCCCAGCGCGTCCACGGCCAGCCGGCACCAGCGCCGTATGACCGCGGCGTCCAGAAGGTCTCCCACGTCCACCTCCGGTGGTCTGTGGGGACTCTAACGCCGCGACGCGCGACATGCCGGAACGGCCGGCCGGCCGCCCGGGAGATCCGTACGGGAGGAGGGCGACCGGTGTTCGGGCGCAGGCCGGGCCGTCAGCGAGGCGTGGCGCAGACGGGCCCCGCCTGGGCGAGCATCGGTGCGCCGCCGGCACGCTGCAGGAGCACGCCCACCAGGAAGCAGTACTGCTGACCGGGGTTGAGCGGTACGGCGACGCTGGTGTGGGGCAGCCGTCCGCCCGTCCTGGACAGCGCGGTGATGCCCGCCCCGCCGTCCGCCGGGTTCCTGCGGATGACGATCCCGGCGCCGTCCCGCTCCGCGTCCGCCGGCAGCGACCAGGTCAGGACGACCTGCTGCGGCGCCGGCACGGCCTTCAGCCCGGTCGGCTGGTACCGGGTCAGCTCCACCTTCGTGGGCGGCCGGGCCTCCTGGGTGGCCGTGGGCCGGGACACCGGCGGAACCACGGAAGCGTTCCCGCGCGGAGCCGTCCGCTCGGGCGTCGGGGTGTGGGCCCGGTCATGGCCGACGACGCCGATCACGCCGGCGACGGCCATGACGGTCAGCGCCACCGCGGCGATCGGCAGCACGCGCTGCGCGGACGGCCGCTCGTCGCGCCGCTCCAGGTCCAGCCCGGCCGCCGCCGGGGGCACCGCCGTGTCCGGGGACGCCGTCGCGCCCGAAGGTGCCGTTGTGCCCGGGTGTGCGGTTTCCCCTGGGGGCGGCATTGTGCCCAGGGGCGCCGTTCCGCCTGCCGGTGCCGCCCCCGATGGTGCGGTTGTGCCTATGGGTGCCGTTGCGCCCGGGGACGCGGCGGTCGCCGGCGGTTCCGCGCTCGCCGGCGCGGTCCCCGCCGCTCCCGCCGCTTCCGGCGGGGCCGGGATCGGGCTCACCGTCGTCCCGTCGATCACGGCCGGCGCGGGCGCCGTGCCGTCCGCCGTGCCGAAGAAGGCGTCGAACGCCGATGCCCTCGCCTCGTCCACGGATTCTGCCGCGGGCCGCGCGGTACCCGCGGCCGCCGTGCCCGATCCGGCCGCGGTGGCGGCGCCCGCCACCGCCATCTCCCTGGTGCCCTCGCGGTCGAGCGCATCGGCGAACTCCGCGACCGAGGCGAACCGGATGGCGGGGTCGGCCGCCATCCCCCGGCGGAGCACGGAGATCAGGCCGGCGGTGACGTCCGGACGCCGCAGGTCCGGCAGCGTGTTCGTGAGCTTGTGCTGCAGGAGCACGGCGAGGCCGCCGCCCGCCGCCGTGCAGTGCGCCGGCTGCCCGGCGAGCATCGTGAAGAGGGTGGACGCGAGCGCGTACACGTCGGAGGCCACGGTCGGCTCGGCGCCTTCGATGACCTCGGGGGCGAGGTGCGCGAACGCCCGGCCCAGCGCGTCACCCGCCGGTGGAACGCCGCGCCGGGCCGGCGGCGACGGCCAGAAGCCGGTGAGGACCGGAGTCCGCCCGTCGTGGAGGACGTACTCGGGACGGACGTCGCCGTGCACCACGCCCGCGCGGTGCGCGGCCCCGAGTCCGGTCGCGACGTGCAGCACGATCCCGCGCGCCTCGTCGGCCGGCAGCGGCCCGAAGGCCGTGACGCGGTCGTGCATCGACGGACCGGGAGCGGCGGCGGCGACGTACGGGTGTCCGGCCGTGGTGCGCCCCGTCTCGGACACCGGCGCGAGGCCGGGATGCGGAGGCACCGCGGCCAGGACGCGGTGGAAGCGGGCGGTGTCCTCCGGTGTTCGGGCGACGAAGACCATGACCGGAAGGCCCGTGGCGTCCTGAACGGCGCGCCAGGCCACGACCGGTTCGCCGGTGGTCACCGGCTCGAGACGGGAGTAGCCGGGCGGGACCCCCGGGTCCGCCGCCCGCTTCGATCGTCGGAACATCACGCCTCCTCGTCGACGGGGATTCGGGCCGTTGGAAGCGGGCCGCGCCGCCGCGCGGACCGCCACACCGTCCAGGGCGGCCGGGTGAAATCGCGGAGCCGCTGCCGGTGGCCGATCCGGCCTTCTGCCATCGCCCGCAGGCGGGCGGCCGCCAGCCACGCCGCCGCGGCGTCCGCCGCGTCGGGCGGGCGCGGGGAGAACACCGCCGCCGACAGCCGCCCGGCGAGACCGGCCAGTTCGGCGGTGGCCTCCCGGCCGAGCGACCGGATGGCGCGCTCGGTGACCTCATCGGTGGTCAGAGCCGTCAGACCGGCCATTCCCGGCAGCCTCGCCAGCTGCTCGGTCGCCTCCTGCCATGCTCCGACCACCTGCTCGTACGGGCCGCCGGAGCGACGGCGCCGCCGCACCGACACGCGTACGATCCGCCCGGCGGTGAGATATCCGATGCCGATGACGACCAGAACGGCGGTCACGGCCCAGGCGTAGCCTGCGGTACGGCCGGGGGACCCGGTCTTTCCGGCCGGGGACGGGCGGGCCGTTCCCGTCGGGGCGAGGTGCCGCGCGGGCGCGGCGGCGACGGCGCGGTCGAGGGCGGCGCGTTCGGGGGATTCTCCGACCGATCGGCCGACCGTCGCGGCCCCGGCGCTGGGCCGTGGCAACGGGTAGAACGGCACCCATCCGAGGCCGCGCAGCGCGACCTCGGGCCAGACGACCACGTCGCCGGTCGTCACCTCGTACCGGTCCGGTCCGGTCGCGTGTCCCGGCGCGAAGCCCACGGCGATCCGCGCCGGGATCCCCAGGTGGCGCGCCATCAGCGCGAACACCGTCGCGAACTGGTCGGCCGTGCCGCGGTGGCTCTTGTCGTAGAAGAAGTGCAGATGACCGGCGGTACGGCCGGGCGCCGCCCGCACGTCGTAGCGGTACCGCGAGCGCAGATGCTCCTGGAGGGCCAGCAGGCGCTGGTACGGCGCGGCGCCGGGCGGGCTCAGGCGGTCGGCGTCCCGGACGATCGACAGCGGCACGTCCGGGGGCACGCGGAGGTCGGCGGCGAGATCGGGTCCGGATGCCGGGGCGGCGCCGGCCGCCCGGGCGACGGACAGGGACGGGGTCCGGGAGGTCACGGTGTAACGCAGGCCGTCGGCGGAACGCCCGTCGGCCGTCACCAGCACGCCCGTCGCCCGGTCGACGCCCACCAGCGCGCCGGTGACGCCGACCGGACGGTCCGGTGCGGGCAGCCACGCGAGTTCCAGGCCGCCCACCGTCACGGTCTCGCGCAGGGTCCGCCCGGAGACCGGGGCGCCATCGGGCAGCCGGGTGCCCGCGCGGGTGTAGGACGCCGAGGAGGACCAGTCCCGTCCGTCATAGCCGTCGAAGACCGCCAGCCTCTGGTTCACGGGGGTTCCGGTGTCGACCCGGAAGAGGGGACGGGGCGGTTCGGCGGCCCACAGGGCCGCGAGTGCGAGCGGGCTGATCTGGCGTTCGGTGCGCACGGGCTGGTGCACCAGCGCGCGCGGGTCGAAGGCCGGCCGCTCTCCCGCGTACGGCAGGCGCCCGGCCGCGACGACGGCACCGCACACGACGATCACGGAGGTGACGGCGGTGGCCGCCCCCCGGCGGGCCGCCGCGCCGCTCCCGACCGCCCCGCGCGGCGGCGCCGTGCCGTCCCGGGCCGGAGCGCGGCGCGGTGCGGTGCAGCCCCGGGCCGCGAGGACGACGACGGCGGTGCCCGCGAACAGCGGCGCGGCCGGCAGCCCACGGCCCGGCGCGGCGATCCCGAACGCGGTGCCGGTCAGGAGCACCAGGCCCGGGGGCAGCAGCACGAGGCCCGGTGTGCCGCCGACACGGGCCGCGCGGGTCGCCCAGTAGGCGGCCCACCAGACCAGCGTGAAGATCCAGAACAGCACGGCGGGCGTGGCCGGCAACGGCAGGGCGGACGTCAGCGCCGTACGGAATCCGTCGACGAGGCCGCCGCGGATCGTGTCCGGCACGGACGCCGGGCCGGTCCCGAACGCCAGCGCCAGGGGCACTCCGGCGGCGAACCAGCCGGCGACGGCGACCGGCAGCGTCCAGCGCCGGACCGCGAGCGCGAGCAGCGCGGGGATCACCGCCGCGAAAGGGACGACGGCCAGCGCCCGTACGTCGGCGAGCGGCGTGAAGGCCAGCCCGCCGACGGCCGCGAGGACGGCTGCGGCCACGACCGGGATCAGACCGCCCACCCGGGACCGAGCCGGGGACGCGGCCTCCGGGCCGGGCACGTTGGACGCGGCGTTCGGCCCGGACGCGGTGAAGGCGTTCGGTCCGGACGTGGTGAAGGCGTTCCTCGGATCCCGCACGGTGGATGCCCTCGGATCCCGCACGGTGGATGCGACTTCCGGGCCGGGCACGGGGGGTGCGGGCTCCACGTCCGAGGCGGTCACCGTCCGGCTCCGATCAGCGTGTTCCAGCGGGCGCACGCCTCGGCGGCGCTCGAGGCGGCGATCACGGACGGCCCCGTACCGCCGTCTCCCGGCCTGATCGCCGCGCCGCCGTCGGATGTCCCGGCGGCGGCCGGATCGTGGCGCAGGACCACCAGCGCCGTCCGGTCGTGGGAGGGCGCGACGCGGCGCAGCGCGGCCAGGTCGGCGGCGTCGATCCGCCCGGTGACCGCGATCAGCGCGGTGCCGGTCCGGCGGTGCGGCAGCGTGTCGGCGAGATGCGGGAGCCGGGGAGCCGCCGCGGCGGTCAGCGCGGCCAGCCGGTCGAGGACGTCCCGGGCACCGCCGCGCGCGTCGATCGTCGTGTCACCCGCGACGCACCGGGCCGGGAACCGTAGCCGTACGGCGGCGACCAGCGCGGACGCGGCGACCTCGACGGCCTCCTCGAAGAAGGCGGCGTCATCGTAGGCGTCCGGGTGGACGTCCAGCAGGACGGTCGTCGCGGGAAGGCTGGTGTCGACGTTCTCCCGCACCATGAGCGTGCCGGCCCGTGCGCTCGACCTCCAGTGCACCTGCCGCAGGTCGTCGCCGGGAACGTACTCGCGGAGCCGGTGGAAGGTCGCGCCGCCGGCCAGGACCGTGTCGGCGACGGGCCCTTCCGGGTTGCGCACCCGGCCGGACGGGACGATCGCCATCGGGTGCGTGGCCGGGTGGACGTGAACGCGCCGTACGTCGCCGGTCGTGCGGGCCGTGGCGGCCAGTCCCAGGGTGTCGCGCCGTTCCCAGCGCAGCGGGCCGGCGTCGAAGACGCCCCGCCGGGTCGTGTCCAGCCGGTAGGTGATCGTGGTCGTGGCGCCGGGCCGCAGGAACGGGAGTTCGAGCGGCAGGCGGTGGTCCCCGAGCCGGTCGTGAACGATCGTGCGCGGGGCGGGCAGGCGGCCGGTGTTGCGCACCGTCAGCACACAGACGGCGGTCTCACCGCGGGTGACGTGGGCGGGGTGCAGATCACGGGACAGCGCCAGCGAGGGACGCCAGGTCACCGCGGCCCAGGCGGCGGCGACCGCGAGCAGCGCGGCGCAGCCGAGCACGTCCAGCCGGGGGTAGCCGAGCAGATAGCCGCCGATGAGGCAGCACAGTCCTGCCGTCAGCATCGCGGCGCCCAGACGCGTCGGCACGGTTCAGCTCCCATCCGGGACCGGCGTCGAGGCGAGCACCGCGTGTACGGCCTCCCGCGGCGTACGGCCGCCGACCTGCGCCTCGGCGGTCAGCAGCACGCGGTGCGCCAGAACCGGTTCGGCCAGTGCCTTGACGTCCTGCGGGGTCGCGTAGTCACGCCCGGCGGCGGCCGCGCGGGCCTGCGCGACCCGCAGCAGCGCGATCCCGGCCCGGGGGCTGGCCCCGAGACGCACGCCGGGCAGCGCACGCGTTCCGGCGATCAGCCGGACGATGTAGTCGTAGAGCGGGTCGCCGACGTGGACCCGGCGCGCCGCCTCGATCATCTCACCGACCGCGGACGGGCTGGTCAGCGCCGACGCGCCGACGGTCGTGCGGCCTTCACAGTGCGCCCTGAGCACCTCCATCTCGGCGGCGTGGCCGGGATAGCCCACGGAGATCCGCATGGTGAAGCGGTCGAGCTGCGCCTCGGGCAGTGGATAGGTGCCGTCCATCTCGACCGGGTTCTGGGTGGCGACCACCATGAACGGGCGGGGTACGTCGTGGGCGACGCCGTCGACCGTGACGTGGCGTTCCTCCATGACCTCCAGCAGGGCCGCCTGGGTCTTCGGCGACGCGCGGTTGATCTCGTCCGCGACGACGATCGAGGAGAACACCGGGCCGGGCCGGAACTCGAACACCCCCGTGGCCTGGTCGTAGATGGACACGCCGGTCACGTCCGAGGGGAGCAGGTCAGGGGTGAACTGAATCCGCCCGGAGGGCACGCCGAGCGAGGCCGCGAGCGCCCGCGCGATGGACGTCTTGCCGACTCCGGGCACGTCCTCGACGAGCAGATGGCCCTCGGCGAGGAGGCAGACGAGCGCCGCCTCGACGACCTCGCGCTTGCCCTTGATCGCGCGTCCGACGTTGTCCACGACCGCGGCGAAGGCCTGCGCGAAGTGCTCGGCGGGAACGGGAAGCGCCGGTGCCGTCATCGTCATGGGGTGATCCCTCTCCTCCACTGGTGCGCCGCCCACGGCCCCTGGAGGGCCGCGGCGGTCCGGTGTCCGATCGCGGGCGTCATGGGCAGGGCCAGACGCTCTGGTAGGCGTTCGCGCCACCGAGCCACAGCGTGCTGACGTAGCCGCGATCGCCGCCGTGCTCGATGAGGACCCACTCCGTCGAGCGGACGCCGTCGTCGTCGCCGATCGACTGCCCGCTCTTGTAACAGAAGCCGGTGACGGTCGAACCCTGCGGCGCCTCCCCGGTCGCGGCGCTCGTGTGGGTGGGGGCCTGGCGCATCGTCGCCCGGCAGTTCGGCAGGTCGACGCAGGGATTGACCGGGTCGGTCCGCGTCTTGGACACGTCCACGCTGAAGGACCTGCCGTCGCCGCCCGACCGGGCCTGCGCCGTGGCCGGATCCGACGCGCCGCCGGAGTCCTGCGCCGTCACCGTGAACGTGTACGACCGCAGGAAGACGAGCCGGGCCGCGTCGATCGTGAGCGTCGTGCTCGTGGTCTGGACGCTGCCGGACGAGCCGCCGCCACCGTCGTAGGCGACCGTGTAGGAGACGTCCTTCGGCGCGTCGGCCGGCGGGCTCCACGACACCCGGATCGAGCCGCCCGGCTGTGCGGCGGCGGCCACGTCGCGCGGCGTGCCCGGCCTGGGCGCCGCCGGTGGCGTGGTCGGCGTCTCCTGCGGAGTGGTCGGCGTCTCTTCTGGGGTGGTGGGTGTCTCCTGCGGAGTGGTCGGCGTCACCGGCCCGGTGGGCGTCACCGGCCCGGTGGGCGGCGTCACCGGTGGCGTCACCGGCGGGGGCGGTGCCGATTCGGACGGCGTCGCGTCCGGCGAGCCGGGTGCCGGGGGGACGCCCTGACGACCGTGGTGACGCCCGCCGGGGCCGGGAGTCCCGCCCGAGCCGGGGATCCTGCTCGGGCCGGTCGGCGGTGCGGACGGCGGCGCGCCGGGTGCGGTCGCCGGTCGTGTCGGGACACCGCTCTTCGGAACGTCGCCGGGCAGCGTCGGCGCCGATGGGACCTTGGACGCTCCGGGCCGGCCGGGGGAGTACTTGTCGACCGGCCGGGGAGTGCCGTCGCCGCCGACGACGACCGCGTGCGACCCCTGGGTGTCGTTGAAGTAGATCGCGTCGTCCTGCGTGACCGTGTCGATCTGCCCGGGGGCGCCGCCGATGGGGAAGGACGGCTCCCACCGGTCGTGCCGCATCGAGTAGACCAGCACCGAGCCGCTGTGCTCGTCCGGGACGTAGACGGCGTCGCCGTGCACCACCGGCGCGTCGAGGTGCGGGTTCCCGCCGGTGTCCAGCGGTACGGACCGGACGCCGTGCGCGTCGACGTCGACGACGAAGAGCCTGCCGGCCGCGGCGTCGACCAGCGGAAGGCGGCTCTTGGCCTGTGTCGCCGGGGCGAGCAGCGACGCGTCACCACCCGCTCCGGGCAGCGTCGCCGCCCAGGCGACGCCCGTGCCGGTGACCACGCTGACCCGGCCCTTCGTCGCGTCGACCACGACCGGCCGGCCGCTGACGATCGACACCGCGAGGGTGGAACCGCGGCCGCCCACGTCGACGGGGGTGCCCGGGCCCGCCTGGGTGACGGGAACGACCGTGCCGTCGTCGGAGCGCGGCAGCCACAGCGTCCCCTGGGCGTCCACCCCCGCGGTGCCGAGGCGCCCCGGGACGCGGATCGACGGGCCGACGTTCTGCAGCGTCGACAGGTCGATGCGCTGCGCCGTGCCCGCGTCGTAGTCGACGAGATAGGCCGCCTTCGGCCCGGCCACGAGCCGGACACCGGGCACGGTGGCGCGGGCCGGGCCCGCGGTGAGCCGGCCAGAGTCGATCTTCGTCAGGACGCCGGTGCTCGGGTCGTACACGAGGATGTGGTCGCCGTCCTGGCTGATCTGCAGCCGGTGCCCCGCCGTGCCGGGCAGCACGATCTCCGCGGACGGGCGCCCGCTCGTGCCGTCGACCAGCGTCACCGACCCGCGTGGCGTCGTCCCCAGCCACGCGTTGCCGGCCCGCGTACGGTACGAGGCCGCGACGACGCCTCTGCCGGCGGCGAACGCGAGCGCCGCCAGCAACAGTGTGATCACCAGGCCGCCGGCGACCGCGCGGCCCGGTGCCGGGCCTCCGGTCACCGCGCCGAACAGGCGCCGGAGCGGGACCGGCATCTTGTCATGGCCGAGCGCAGCCATCCGTCTCCTCGCGAGGATCGATGATGCGGAGCGGTAACGTCTGCGCCGAATTCTCGTCTCGGCGGGTGCGCGTTCCGATCACCCGTTTCGCACACCCCCGCGGACGGCCGTCGTCAGGAGCCGAGGTCCTCCGGTATGAGCCGGACGAGCTGGTCCCGCGTCGGTTCGGCCACCGCCGACAGCCGCCGCGCCTGCCGCTGGATCATCTCCTCCAGCACGACCCGTGCCGTACGGCCGTTGCCGAAGTGACGGTCGCGCGGGATGGCCGCGAAGTGGTCGAGCAGGACCTGTTCGGTGTCCTCGGACAGCTCGTAGTGCAGCTTCCCGGCCTGTTCGCCGACGATCGTGACGAGTTCTTCGGAGGAGTAGTCCTCGAAGGTGATCGTGCGGGTGAACCGCGACGCCAGACCGGGGTTGACGGCCAGGAACCGGTCCATCTCGTCCGGGTAGCCGGCGACGATGACGATGACCTCGTCGCGGTGGTCCTCCATCAGCTTGACCAGCGTTCCGATCGCCTCTCGCCCGAAGTCGTCGGAGCCGGAGGAGAGCAGGTACGCCTCATCGATGAACAGCACGCCCCCGCGCGCCTTGTCGAACGCCGCCTGCGTCTTGGGCGCGGTGTGCCCGACGTACTCCCCGACCAGGTCGACGCGGCTGACCTCGACGAGGTGGCCCTTGGCCAGGACGCCGAGCGCGGCGAGGATCCTCCCGTACATGCGTGCCACGGTGGTCTTGCCGGTGCCGGGGCTGCCGGCGAACACCAGGTGCCGGCTGAGCGGCGGCGGCGGCAGGCCGGCCCGCTCCCGCTGCTTGGCGACGAGCGTCAACGTGACGAGGTCTCCGACCTCCTGCTTCGCCCGGGCGAGACCGATGAGCTCGTCGAGTTCCGCGAGCAGGTCGTCGAGATCGTCGGCGGTGACCGGCCCGGACCGGTCCCGCCGCCCGCCGCCCTCGGCGGCCGGAACGGTGGCCGAGGTCGCGCCGAGGCCGGCCGGCGCGACGGTGCCGGCCGCGGCGGTGCGCTCCGCGACCCCGAGCGTCAGGGTGTAGCGGCCGTCGCCGTCGGTGCCGCCGAGGACGCCGATCGGCGTGCCCTTCGTCTCGTTGATCAGGCAGTCCTCCAGGGCCGCCGCGGCCTCCGGGTCCGCGCGGACGCCCTCGCCGGGAACGTGGGAGACCGTGCAGCGCCGGAAGTAGGGTGCCGCGCCCCGGCCGACGCGGATCCCGGCGTGGCCGATCCCGTTACGGGACACCACGCACTCGTCGAACGAACCGCTCGCCTCCTCGACCGCGATGCCGTGACCGGCGACGTCGCTGACGATGACGCGGCGCAGCGCCGGGCTGCCGCCTGCGTCGACGGCCACGCCGTCGGCGCCACCGGTCCGGACGAGACAGTCCTCGAACGTGCCCCTGCCGCCGCTCACCCGGATGCCGGCGCCCTGAGCGCCTTCGACCGTGAGGGAGCGGACCATCGGATCCGCGCGGCCCGTCACGTGGACGCCGTGCCCTCGCGTGCCGCGTACCTCACAGTTCTCCAGCAGCCCGGTCGCGTCCTCATCGATCCAGAAGCCGTAGCTGTCGCCGCCGGAGATCCTGATACGCCGCATGACCGGGTCGGCGCCGCGGTCGACGGCCACCGCCGGCTGCCCGGCCGCGCTCACCGTGCAGTCGTCGAAGCCGCCGTGCCCGCCGCTCGTCACGTAGATCCCGTTGCCGTCGGGGCGGACGATCGCGCATCCGGTCACGGTCGGATCGGCCGCGCTCGTGACGAGGATCCCGCCGCGCCGCCCGCTGATCTCACACCGCTCGACCCGCCCGCGCGCGCCGTCACGCACGCTGACGCCGAAGCCCGCCGATGTCACCCGGCAGTCGCGGATCAGCGGATCCCCGCCGATGACGGTGACCCCGCCCGCGTGCTCGGCATGGACCTCGCACGAATCGATCAGGCTGTCACCGGCGTCCAGGCGCAGCGCCGGTTCGGCGGCGTCGCCGCCCCGGATGGTCAGCCCCCGCACCGTGGCGGCCGCGGCCGACATCGCCAGCGTGACACCACGGTGCGACTGCACGACGACCGGGCCCTCACCCTCGATCGTCACGTTCTTGGTGACGGTGAGATTCTCCACGTACGTGCCCTGGGCGATCGTCAGCAGGTCGTCGTCCACGGCCGCGTCCAGGGCCTCGCCGATCGACGCGAACCCGTCCCACACGCCGCGCTCGACGCGAAGCGTGCGCTTTCCGGCGTTATCGGCGGCCTCGCGGCCGTACAGATCGGTCATCGATCGCCTTTCCCGGCCTCCGGCCGTCCGGCAGCCGTCCTGGCGGCGTCGCGCATGCGGTCGTGAGCGTCGAGCGCGTCCAGGAGCCTCTGGATGAGATCTTCTTCGGCGGCCGGGACGGCGCGCCGCATGGCGTCGAGCAGGAGGTCGTGCTCGCGCCAGTTGAGCAGGTCGTCCCGCAGTTTCGCGGCGGTCGCGTCTGCGGGCAGGTCATCGACGGCGGCCTTGACGGCACGCCGGATGATCGCTTTGAACTGATCGTGGTAGGTGGTCCTGCCGGTGCGTCCGTCGATGCCCACCGCGTCGTCGAGGAGCCGCGGCGGTCGTTCCCGGCGGGAGAGCCAGCGCAGGTAGGCGCGGGCGTTGAGGGTGTCGGAGCGGCGCGCGGGGTCGAGCAGGCGGAGCCGGGCCCTGTTCCCGCCGACGGCGCGGAGGATGGCCTCCAGGGCGGCATCGAGGTGTTCGTGGATCGCCGGGAGGTCCGCCTCGTCGGGACCGCCGCCGAGGCGGACTCGCCGGAGGATGCCGGCGTCGAGGTCGTGTGGTCCGACGTCGGTGCTGTAGGCGAGGGCGTTGCGGAGGAGCTTGGACAGCTCGCCGGACACGGGCGTGCCGGGTGGCCGTGTCTCCAGGCCGTCGAGCGCCGTGTCGACGGCCGTGTGAGCGTCGCCGAGATGCTCGGCGTCGAACAGCGCCTCCGCGTACTCCGGGTCCATCTCCGGGATCGCGATCTGCCGCTGGTCGATCACTTCGGAGGTTCCGTCGCGGCGGATGACGTGGATCCGAGCGGGCCGGCCGAGATCTCGCGAAGCATGCTCCAGCAGGTAGGTATGGGAGTACGGCGTGTGCTGCAGGGCGAGGAAGTCGGAGATGGAGGGACCGTTTCCGGCCGCCTGGCCATAGGGGTGGCTGTGCATGAGCACCAGCCACCCCGGCGGCGGTGTGATGCCCGCCGGGCCGCCCGAAGCGATGGCGATCTGCGCCGGTTCCGTGTCAGTCGCCGGGTGGTACAGGACGCCATGCTCCAGCCCCTGGTTGTCGTAGAGGCGGTCCCGCATGACGGTGAGCACCCATTTCCACTCCGCGGGCGTGAGCGGCAGGGCACTCACCTCGGCCCCTCGGCGGAAGGACGCGCCGGTGACGAAGTCACGTCCTCCCAGAACCCGCACGTCGCCGATCGTGGCGGGCCGTTCGTTGCGCGGATCCGTGAAGTCGACGGCCAGCGCGTCGACCGTACGCTGTGGCCGCAGATCGACGCCCTCGCCCTGCGGGGCGGACGACACGTCGTTCCCGAGAGGGCGGTCCTCAGGTGCGCTGGTCCTGTAGGCCCGCGTGCGGAGCCGCCCGCCGGCCTGTGCGCCCTCCCCGGCGGACCGGGTCCGGGTACGGGCCGACGCGATGGAGGCGGTACGCAGCCGTGAGCGCGGCGAGGGCAGCGCGGCCAAGTGCTCGCGCAGCAGGCCGACGGCGTCGGCGTGTGACCTGACCGCCTCCGCCCGGACCGCTCCCGGACCGCTCAGGACGAGGCGCTCGACCCGGCGGATCAGGTCGGCCGCTTCCGCGGCCCGGTCCTGAGTGATCGATCCGTCCGCCGAAGCCTCGGCGATCCGCCGCCGGGCCTGCTCGACGAGCTTGGCGGCCTCCTTCCGGATGACCTCGGCGACCTCGGCCGGCACGACCTCGGCCGAGGACCGCTCGGGCGCCCGCTTGACCGGCGGGTCCGGCTCCGTCCGGACGGACTCCTGCTCCCGGGCGAGCTCCTGCCGCGGCTTTTCGAAGTGGAGGGCGGGCTTCCACTCCTCGCCCAGACCGCCCTGGGCTCGGATGTCCGGCCGTGACGGCTCAGTGGAGGAGCGGAGCGTGCCGATGCCCTTCAACGAGCTCTTCAGCACGTCCCGGTTCTGAGACCACGCCTGGTCCGTGGGCCGCCCCTGGGCGTCCGCGGTCAGCCGCTGCAGGACAGTGGTGAGCGCCCTCGCCGTGAGCGCCGCCCCGGCCTCGGAGGAAGCCTCCAGCGCTCGGGTGATCTCCTTCAGCGACTCCACGAGACCGTCCGGCACGCCTGCGGCCTGCTCGACCTCGGCCAGCAGGCCGGCGGCGAGCCGCTTGGCCAGGGACAGTCCGCCAGGGCCGACGATGATGACCGCTTCGGGCATTCCCGCCGTTCCGGCCAGCGCGCTGAGACGGGTGGTCACCTGCTGGACGTTGGCGGAGGCCGGGACGTGACTCAGGTCCACGATCATGCCTTCGACGGGCAGTTCCTCGATGTGGCTCGGTGCGGCGACCAGCCGGTCGTACGCCCGCTTGAGCCCGGTGGCGGCATGGTCCGGGTCACCGCTCTCCGGGCGGTGGATACCGTACTCGCGACCGTCGATCAGCACCTCAGGGGCGGTGGCGGTGCCGTAGCGGCGCCCCACCCGTACGGCATGCCCATCGTCCGCGAGCTTCCGCAGGTGGTCGAGAACGGGCGGGGACAGGCGCACGCGTCCGTCGATCCGCAGACCGGGAAGCCATAGCTCGGCGCGTTCTTCGTCGGCGACTCGCGCACGCGCCAGGCGGCGGATCTCGGTGCGGGCGGCACGGGTGGCGGCCTCCATGTTCGCGCGTATCCGCCTGCCGACCCAGGGCGCCTTCATGAGGATCCGGTCGACGACGTCCGGTGCCGAGCCGACCGACCGTCCCGCCACGTACGCCAGCGGGACGCCCGACAGATTGAACCCACCGAAGATGGAGCTCAATCGGCTCGGCTGCGGTACGAAGGGGTTCTGCCCGCCCATGGAGAAGAACATGGACAGAACGAACTCCCGGCTGACGCCGTGCTCCTTCTCGTCGAACCGGCCGGCGGCGAGCATTCGCAGCGCTTGGCGACGGCTCAGCCCTGCCGTCTTCAACTGCGCCTTGTTCTCGTTCGTGTACTGGAACTGCAGTACCCCGCCGACCGCGGCGACCTGAATGCCCTTGTACATGATCGGGAAGACCAGGAGCAGTCCGACTCCGAGGTCGTACTTGTGTTGGGGTGCCATCCTCGGTCCGGGGCTGTCCGCGATCAACCCCTTGGACGTCACGGGCTCGGAGTGGGACCAGGCCTTCGGTAGGACGTACCGGCCATGAGCAGAGGGCCGTACGGTCCGCACGTCGACGTCGATCTTGCCGTTGAGTCGATGGACGTCATCGCTTCCCGGAAGCAGGAGGCCGGTCTCCATCGCGGCGTACGTGCGAGGGATGAGGAGGATGTTGTAACCCTTGTTCGGGTCCCCGTCGAACAGGTCGATGGACCGGCTCCAGATCGGGAACGTGCCGAACAGGTCGGTGAAGGGCCCGCCCGCGAGGCTCCCCGAGTAGCGGAGCATCTCCGTCGGGCTGCGCAGCTCGACCTTCTGGAAGTCCTCTCGGGCGGTGACGTCATGGACACTGCCGTCCGGCATCTCGACGCGGTACCGGGTCTCGTTGAAACCGGTGACCGGCAGTACCCCGCCGTACGGGTTGAGCGAGTGCCGGGTGACGCGGTAGTGGCCGGTCGACTCGCCGATCTGGGTGATCTTCGCCCCCGCCCAGGCGAGCGGGTTCTTCGACGTGCTCGGGGAGGCGACGTTGTCGATCATCATCGGCACGGTCCGCGCGCGTCCCGGGATCGGCTTCTCGGTGACCGGGTCGATCAGTTGCTCGGCCACCACCATGACCGTCTCCGGGGGCGTCGGCTCGGCCGTCGGTCCGGTGACACGCCATCTGCTCAGGTCTTCGAGCACCTGCGCCAGGCGTGCCTCGAGCCGGACCCGCTCCCTCCTGTTCGCCCCCGTCAGGTCCGGGACGGAGAGCCTCTCACGGACGTCGATGAGCTCCGTCACCAGGCGGATGAGTCCTTCACGGCGCTTCTTACGCGCCTCCATGTTCTCGACCGGGGACTCGAAGCGCATGCGCAGATAGGTGGTGAGCGCATCGAGGTTCTTCAGCCTCGGCGCCCGCGTCCGTGCCGTCAGCTCCTTCGCCCGCGCCACCGTCTGCTGCGGATCGGCCGGGGACGCCGGTGTGGCGGCCCTCCTGAGGCGCCGCTCCAGCGAGCCGGCCACCGCCTCCAGTTCCTGCACGTCATGCTCGGTGCCGCTCCTCCACGCCTCGGCCAGCGCGTCATTGACCCTTCGCAGTTCGTCGCGCAGCACGGCTGCGGACTCGTTGACGGGTTCGGGCTGCAGGACGTCGCGGCTTTCCGTGAGGAGCCTCACCAGGTCCCGCCGCTGGAAGCCGAGGTGGACCCGCAGCGCGTACCCCAGCTCGTCCGCGGCCTCGGGCGACAGCGTACGGGAGTACTCCCGGAGCAGTGCCTCCATCTCCGGAGGGAGCGGCTCGACCGAGGTAAGGCGCTCGATCCGCGTCAGTAGAGCCAGCTCGCCCGCACTCTCCCGGGCCTGCCCGGCCCAGAAATCGACAGACGCCCTCCGCCAGCGTTCGGCGTCCTTGCGCAGCAGCGGCCCGACGCCGGGGGCCTCCTGCCGCTCCGCGTCCATCTTCGCCGCAGCCGCCCGTACGTCCTGGCGCAGTTGCTCGTACCGAGCCCGCAGGGCTCGGACGAACCGGACCGCCTCCGGCAGCGACCGCGTCCGATCGAGCCGTTCCAGGGCCTCCCGGTACGGGGCGAACTCATAGCGAATCTGATCCAGTTGCGCCTGCCGGAACTGCCTGGCCTGCTCGACCGCCCATTCGGCGGCCTTCAGCTCGGCGGTTCCGGGCTGCTGCGCCTGCTGTCCGGCGGGGGCCGTGGGCGGTGTCTGATACCGCTCGGCGTCGTCGGGCGGTACCGGGGCCGGAGTCGCCGGCCCCCGGTGTGGGGCGGACACTTCATCGCCGGCCCAGTACGGCTTGATGCTCCGCCGAGCGGCTGGATCCCTCGGGTTGTAGGAGGGGAAGTGCGCGCTGAGTTCCAGGCGCGCCCTCCGAGCCTCGCCCTGAGTCTGACGGGCGAGTCGCTGGAGGTGGCGGACCAGTTCGTTGACCAAGGGGCGGTCGCTCGGGGTGCTCTTCCCCCCGGCCAGCCGGTCCAGGGCGGCCTTCACCTCCTCGCCCGGCAGGCCCTCCTCGACCTGGTCCAAGTGCTTCATCAGCCGGCGGACCGTGTAGGGATCCGGTGACCAGGACGCGGGGCGTTTGGGATCGCGCAGTTCGTCGATCAGTTCCAGCCAGGCACCGACGTCCTTCGACAGCGTCAATGTCTTGACCGCGCCCCGTACGGAATCGACGAGCTTCGGGACTTGAACGGATTCGCCGCGCAGGATCTGGTATTTGCCCGAGCGGAAGTAGACGATCCGGTCGTGGGTCGCGTCACCCGGCACGATCTGCGCGGCCTGGTACGGCGAATCACGCAGGGCCCCGATGTCCCCGTCCTCGCCCGAGGGACGCCGGATCCACGGCGACTCCGAGCCGTCGAACTGAGGATGGCCGTGGACGAACACCGAGCTAGCCCGGACACGGTGGCTCCCCCCGCGGACCACCACGACATACCAGATCGGCTCGCCTGGTCCGGCGTCCATGTCGATCGCGAGCTGATAACCGAACTCCATCTTGTAGTGGAGCGTCGCCCGCCGCAGGAACCGGTCCAGCCGGGCCCTTTCACTCTCGTTCAGCACGGGAAGACCGCGAGACCGCAGCGGAACCCTCGCCACCACGCGCGTGCGGTAGTTGCCGGCCTCGGCACGCACCCAATCGCGCGCGGTCAGGATCCAGTCGTACGCCTTCGTATCCACGCCGGGCTTCGACACCTCGACGGAACCGAGGGCGCCGGTGTCGTGCAACAGGTCCAGGAGGGAGTTCGCGAGATGCTCGAACCGCTGCGCCAACGGCCGCAGCGCACCGTTGACCTCGGCGATCCCCTCCGCGTCGGTGAGAAGACCGTCGATGTAGCCCAGGATCGCGTCGCGGTCCTTCGCGGTCAGGCGGCCTGGACCCTGCTCCTGCCATAGCTTCAGCGCCGTCGCTATCCGGTCCAGCTCCGCTTCGCGGTCCGGGCCGTCCGGCGTCCCGCCGTATTCGATGAGGCGCTGTGGGGCCGGCCGCCGCCGCGGTGCCACGTGCGGCTCACCGAACGCGGGGCCGTTCCGGCCGGATGGCCGGCGGCCGGCCGGCGGTTCGTCGGCGTGGCCGGGGAGATCGGCGGGTGTGGGCAGGCCGGACCGTTCGTGGTCGGACAGCGTCGGCCACAGGTCCTCGTACTCGCTGAGCAGCGTGGCGCGGAAGGCCGACAGAGCGTCGATGTCGGGCGCGAACGCCTCGCCGCGCGCGTAGCGGAAGGCCGCTCTCTCCAGCCGCGCCGCCTGTTCCGCGGTCGGTCCACCCGGGGTGTCCAGGAGCTGGAAGAGCAGATCCGCGAACGCCGAACCTTGCGGGCTCGTCATCGCGAAGGCCGCACCGCCGGTCGTCACCTCACTGAGGTAATCGACGGCATCGACGATCGCGTGGGCGCGCGCCGCGCCGGTGGCCACCGGACCGCCGGGCAACGCGGTCATCCGCTGGTCGGCCTGTTCGGCGGCCCGCCGTAGCTGCTCGGCCAGCACGCTTCTCAACCGCTTACCGAAGAAGAATTCGGTGAGGGGTCTCTGTCGATACGCAGCCTTCGTGGGGGCCGGACCGAACTGGACGAAGGCCCATTCCTCCGAACCCGGCGTGACCGGCCCGGCGACGAACCCGTACGGCAGGAGGCCGGTCACGGAGTGGTGGTCGGTCGTGCTGGGCGCCGCATGGCTCCGCCGTGTATGCGTGTGCAGGATCGGGATGGGCTCCTCGTACCCCTTGACCAGCCCGGCGACGTCGAGGTTGGCGGGGTTCTCACCGACGGCGCTGTGGGACACCAGGATCCGCGTCCCGCCGGGCTCGGCCCTCAGCGAGGTGAGCACCTCTTTGCCGAACGCGACCGTGTAGGCCCGGATCCAGGGAAGCAGGTTGCGCACCTCGTCCTCGACGATCCCCAGGTCGTCCCCTGCGACGAACATCTCGGCCAGCAGCGCTGGCACGTGGTCGCCCGCGGGCGCCTTGACATTCGATCTGGCCGGCACGTCCTCGTTCCTGACGGCCGGGTGGACCAGGCCGTCGTACGGGTAGACCAATCTGCTCTTGTCCGGATGGCGCGGCCGTACGATCTCCGGCGCGGCCGTCGAACCGGGTGGGGCCGCCCGGTGCACGGCGGGCGCCGGGATCAGCGGGTCCGATCCCGCTTCGCCGAAGACGGGGCCGCCGGCCGGGCCGGATTCCGTGGGCGGCGCGTCTTCGCCGCCCACATTCTTCTCGCCGGGCGCGTCCTCGCCGGGCGCGTCCTCGCCGGGCGAATTCTCGAGCGGGCCGGCGTCCCCGCTCGCCAGGGGCGGCCGGTGGGCCGGTTCGACCTGAAGGTGGATCGCGAAATCCGCCAGGACCTGGTCGCCCGGTGCGACGCCGTACGCTTGCAGCAGTTTCGCCTGCTCGGCGGCCGTCGTGTATCCCTGGGTCCTGATCAGGGCCTCCGCCGTCATCGCGTTGCCGCCGGTGATCCAGACGGCGGTGACCTTCCCCCCGCTCTGGGTGATCGAGTTCTTCGCGTACCGCACCGAGTGCGTGGCCTCGATCGCCTGGTTCCGGTCGAAGGGGAGGCCGGGGTGCTCCGCCTGCCACACCTGCTCGAGCCGTGCCAGCCGCAGGATGGTCCTGACGTTCGCGATGTCCTGCACGACCACCTCATGCGGCCGGGTGAACAGCTCCGGGTCGCCCGCGGCCTCCGCCAGCCGCTTCATCTGCCGCATGGTGATGTACGTCTCCAGCGGCGTGCCCCGGCCGGGCACCATCTCCCGCTCGTGCCGCACCCAGTGCGCGCCGTCGGGGAACTTGAGCACCTCGCTCTTGTAGGAGAGCTCGCCCGTCCTGGTGTTGAGGATGCGGATCAACGTCCCCGTGCCGGGCACCTCGCCGTTGGTCACCTTGGTGGCCATCGAGACCGTGTCACCGTTGTGATAGGGCCCGTAGTCCTTGAACTTCCACGGTCCGACCGCCGTACGGCCGGGGTCGATCTCCTCCCAGAGGCCCGGCACCATCGTCTCGACCCGAAGGTTCGCCGGCTCGCTCGACTTCTCCATGCTCGGCAGGGCCGCGGCGGCGGACTCCTCCTGCTTCGGCACGAGCCCGTCGCCACCCGCCTGGCCTCCGGAGGAGGCCGACGCGTCGAAGCGGAACCCGTCCGGGGCGGGCAGCCGCGGCTCGTGAGGTCCCGCGTCGAGTCGGGCCAACTGTTCGAGCAGTGGTCGGAAGAGCTGGTTCCTGATGAGCGGGTCGGTGTTCCTTCCGGCCGGAATCCCCGACCTCTTGTTGAGCATGTCATCGAGGGCGTCGAGAAGGCCCTGCTTACGCGGGTGCTCGTCGGGCAGCCGTGTGATCAGATCCCGCAACCTCTCCAGCGCCGAGCGCAGGTCGTACGTCTCCGGCACGGGTCGGCCGCCGAGCCCGTCCAGCATGTTGCTGGCCTGCTCGTGCAGCGCCGTCAGCGGGTCATCCGAGGACACGGAGGCCGCCTGTCGCCGCGGAACGGGCGTCTTCCCCGCGGTGTGCGGCGTCTCGACCGAGACGGTGCCGTCGCGGGTGTTCGTCTGCGCCGTGGACGGCTGCACCTTCTTCACAGGCTCGCCCGGTATGGACTCGACGGTCCGTCGTGGTACCTCGGACACCGTTCCCGTGCTCTTCACCGGTTCCTGCGGCACCGGTACGGCGGATTTCACCGGATCCTGGGGAACGTCGGCCGTAGGGGTCACCGGCGGCGTCTCGGTGACGGTTCCCGTCTGCCCGGAGGGTGCCGATTCGGCGGGGACGACGTTCTGGTCGGTCGAGCCGTTCCCCGTCTCCTCCGGCAACGCCGGCATGGGCCTCGGGCCGGCGGGGGAGACGGGCTGGTCCGCGTCGACGGTTCGGCCCGGCTGCGGTGGGGTCTCCACCGTCTCCCCGCGCGCCGGGGCGGGAAACGTCGGCTCCACCTCCCCCAGGCGGCCGTACGAGAAGCGCTGCGTCTCGCCGACGGCGATCGTCGTGGTCCCGAGGCCGTCCGGGATCTGCCGAAGAGTCATGCCCTCGAACCCGTTGCCGGTGAAGGTGAAGAGCCCCTCGGAGTCGCCGGGCTGCCACTTATCGCCGTAGAACTCGAACTGTCCGCTGACCGGGTTCCGCCGGATGAACCCCAGGCGTCTGAGCTGCCGGTCCGAGCCGGCCATGTACAGCTCGGTGGAACTCCTGTCGGTCCGAGACGGACGCATGCCACCAAGGCCGGACGGCGACGAGTCGAAGGAGACCTTGCTCATGGGACGGGTCGCCGCGATGACACTGCCGTCCCGGTCGTAGACGACCCACGCGTCCTTGGGGAGTTCGACGGTGGTGACGACATCACGGCCGCCGGTGCTGTCGACGACCTGTACCTTCATCTCGTCGGTGAGCTTCTCGTGCACCTCGACGGGATGAGGGTCGCCCTGACCGTCGAAGGCGCTGATGGCGGCCTTCCTGTCGCCGAGAGCGTCGGTCTGGAACAGAGGACGCGCCTTCCCGCCCTCGACCGAATAGGCGATGTGCTTGTCGTACGCGGTCTTGAGCGGAACGCTGTCGGGGGTCTTCTCCGACGTCGCCGGGCCATCGACCACACCGACCTTCTCGGACGCGAGAACATGCACGGTCGACCCGTTGAGCGCGTAGTCCTTCACGGTGCCGTCGTTGTAGACGACGCGAAGGGACGGGTCGTCCGGGCTGGTAGCGCCCGGTGACGCGTGGCCGATGATCCGCCCGGTCTCAGGGTCGATGACGTTGAACGCCCACCGGTCGGCCGATACCGGCCCGCCCGCCGCCGGGTCGATGACGGATATGCCGGGACCGTCGGGATCTATCGTCAGCCCCTTGTCCGGAGCCATGAACAGTGTGCCGCCGTCGGGACTATCGATGATCAGGGTCGGGCGTTGAGTGAAAAGGTCACCGATTCGCCCTCCCAGCAAGGCGCCGACGCCGACGCTCGACCCGAACTCCCCCCAGTCCCAGCCCCGATGCTCCGGGCCGAGGATGTGTGTCAGCTGGACCGGAACATCGCCGATCCCGCCGAGCAGCGCGCCCAGGCTGCGGGTGATCACTTGCCGGAGGATCGGGCTCGCGTTCTGCATGACCGGCTTCAGCAACGCGCCGGCGATGCCTCCGAAGCCCCCCATCACCGCGCCGGACACCGCGCCGATCAGCGCGGCGTCGGCGACCTCGACCCAGTTCACCTCTGCGGGCGGTTCACCGATCGACTGCCGATAAGGATCCCAGACGAACGTGTTCTTGACCTCTTGGGACACCAGGTCGATCATGCCGCTGATGAAGGCCATCTCCAGGGCGGGCATGACGATGTTGGTCACGATCGGGACGGCGATGCTCACCACCCAGCCGAGTCCCCACGCCACGAGTTGCCCGGCGAGATACGTGGCCGCCGCGTCCACGCCGAGGTAGGAGAACAGGCCGGCGACCAGTCCGCCCTCGCCACCGATCTCAATGGTCAAGATGAAGAGTACGACGGACAGAACGGCGAGACCCAGGTCGATGACCTGCGCGGTCTTGCATGCGATCACATATTGTTCGATCTTCGACGCGAGGTCTTCGAGTTGGTCGGCCGTGTCGAGGATCTGCGAGTGCAGCGCGGGCAGGATCGGCTGCAATGGCGTACCGTGCGCGATCGCCTCATTGCTGAGCTGGCTGAAGGAGCCTGGTGAGTACCCATCGTTGGCCGTGCCGGTGAAGTTGACCGCCCAACTCAGAAGGAACGCGTCCTTGGCCGGTCCGTCCCAGTTCGCGAGCCCGGTGGCGAGGATCGTGTCACAGTCGCCGGGGACGTTCTCGATCCTCGCGGCGTACGTCCTGCACGCGGCGGCGGCGGCGCGCAGCGGTTGCACGTGGTTGTGCGCGTCATCTGCGATATTACGGAATATCCAGCTCAGGTCGGGCGGTCCGGTGATGATCACGGCCGGTCACCGCTGATAGTACGGACTGGACGGGTTGTGCGGATCGAAGAAGCCCGGAGGGAAGTTTCCGGTCTTCGCCAGATCCTGCCCATTGACATAACGGGCCTTCTCCCATGCGGGGCGAGGGTCGTCCGCGTGCATCCCGAACTGGGAGAGGTTCTCCTCCTCGGTCTCGACGTACTGTGACGCGGCCAGATTCAGCGACGACGCCTGGTCGCGTATCGCGTTCGCGACGGTCGGGATGTTGCCGTTGGTCATGGCGGTCTTCTTGTTCGCCGGATTCGTGACGTTCCCGCCGAAGAGCAGGGTCTTCAAGCCGTAGAAGTTGTTCTGGACTTTGGTGATACTTTCGTCCGACGCATTGCCCACATCGTCGAACAGCGTCTTCCACATTCCATCCACCGCATTGAACGCCAGTGCCAGGGCGATCGCCGGATCGTCGATGTCGTCGCCCTTCGCGGACAGTTTCGCAGCCGTATCGCTCAGCGCCGATATGTCAGTCTTGAAGTGGGAGAATGAGTCTTCGAGCATCGTGAGCGTCGCGGCGGCGGAAAGAACATCGAGCGTCTTCGTGGTGCCGTTCTCGTCGGTATAGGTGTAGCTGTCCTTGTCCCAGAAGCCATCCGGCAGGCCGGGCAGCTTGGCGCCCGAAAGATGGATCTTCTGGTCGTCCAGTACCCGCTGGATCTCCGCCGCCCGTTGGTCCGGCGTGAGACCGCGCATGTACTGGGCGATCTCGGGATCGGTCTTCGGCACGTACGGCGGTGCGCCGCCCTGACCACTCTGGGTCTGCTGGACGCCGTCGTCTCCCTTCCCCGTGCGCGCGGTTCCCGTGGTCGCCGGTGCGTTCACACCGACTGCCGGCTGCGATCCCAGGGGAACGACCTGCCCGGCGGAATTGCGCATCGCGACCGGGGCGCCCGAAGAGTCGTACAGGACCGTCTGCGACCGGCCGGCCTCGTCCGATCCCTGCGTCCCGGTCGCGGGCGTCCGCTGTAGCGGGGCCGACCCGGAGCCGTCCGCCGGGCGCGTCCCTTCGGCCAGGGGCCCGTCCGCCGGATCGGGGACTCCGGCCGGGGAGCCCGCCGATGAGCGTCCGCCGGGATCACTCGTCACCGGTCCGCGGGACGAAGACGAGCCGAGATTCCGGGCGGGGCGGCCGGTCGCGGGGACCACCGGTGAGCCGTGCGGGCTCGCGGTGCCGGGGGACCCGGTGGGCTGCGCTCCCGCCGTGGTCCCGGAAGGGCTCACGTGCGACGCGGTGTCCGTCGCCGTCGGGTCGCCGGCCACCGGTGCCGTGCCCGCCTGCGTGTCCGTCGCCGGCGCCGGTGTGTACCCCTGGTCTCCCGGTGGCGTGGGCAGGGCGCCGTCGACTCTGCCGGGATGAACGCCGCGCGCGGCGGGATGGCCTGATCCCGCGTGACCGCCGGCGGCGTGACGCGCGTCGGCGCGGCCGCTCGGCGCCAGGCCCGCCGCCGCGATCGCTCCCAGACCCGCGGCGGCCCCGACGCCGAGCACCCGCCCACCGCCGGCGTTCCCGGCGCGGCCTCCGGCGCCCCCTTCCCCGGAGGCCGCACCGGAACGACCGGGCGCCGGCGGTCCCCCACCGCCGGTCCGCTCGTCCTCCGCGGCGAGCGCCGCGATGGCGCCTACCGCCGCGCCCGCCGCGACGGCGGCCGTACCCGCCGCGGAACCGCCCCCGGCCCGGTCGGCCGTGCCCTCAGGGTCGTCGAAGCCGGTGCGCGGCCGTCCCTCGTCGTCCGCGTCCGGTGTCCGCGGCTCAGCCGAACTCTTCGCTCGGTCGGTCACGACCACACCTCCTCACCAGAACGTGTCGATTCTCCGAAGCGGGCCCGCGCGTTCCGCACCGGGCGAACGCGCACCGGGCGAACGCGCACCGGGCGAACGCGCACCGGGCGAACGCGCACCGGGCCAACGCGCACCGGGACGGCCGGCGCGTACGACGGTCGAGGCGGATGAGCGCGGCGGCTCACTCGGCCGGCTCCTCGGCCGGGGCGCGCACCGTCTGCACGAGGACGGGACGCCGCTTGCGGCGGACGAGCAGGCCGCGGCCGGCGGGCTGCTGGGTCGCCCGGTACGTGCCGATCAGCGCGCCCTCGGACGGGTCGCCGGACATGATCAGGCCCGGCTGGCGGAGTTCGCGGAGGCGGCCGAGCAGCGGTTCGAAGCCGCCGCGCGCCATGCCGCCGACGCGTCGCGCGAGGATGACGTGCAGGCCGAGGTCGCGGCCCTGGGCGAGCAGGTCGACCAGCGGCAGCAGCGGGTTGCCCGACGGAGAGGCGACCAGGTCGTAGTCGTCGATGACGACGTAGAACTCCGGCCCCGACCACCAGGAGCGCCGCGCCAGCTCCGCCGCGGTCAGCGTGGCGGGCGGCAGGCGCTCGACGATGCCCTCGGCGAGTTCCTTCACGGCGGCCACGGCGGCGGGCGCGGCACCGCAGTAGGCCCACGTCTGCTCGGGTCGTACGGCGCCGAGGAGGGTCCGCCGGTAGTCGACGACCAGGAACATCGCCTGCTCGGCGGTGCGGCGCGCCTGGAGACCGGACAACCAGGACCGCAGGAACGTCGTCTTGCCCGACTCGGCGTCGCCGAGCACGAGGAAGTGCGGGTCCGCGCCGCCGAGGTCGAGGTGCACCGGGGCCAGCTCCAGCTCGTCCACGCCGATGGGCACCCCGGGCTCCCGGTCCTCGCCCGGCGCGGGCAGCTGACCCGGGCTGACCTGGGCGGGCAGCAGCCGGATGCGCGGCGCGGGCGCTCCCGGCCAGGCGGCGGAGATCGCGCTGACGACCTCCTCCACCGAGGATCCCAGCTCCGGCAGGGCCACCTGCACGTGGTCCCCGGCGGGACTGAGCGCGCGGCCGGGGACTCCGGGGGGAAGGGTCGCGGCGGCCTTGCGGCCGATCTCCGAGTCGGCGGGGTCGTTGAGGCGTAGTTCCATGCGGCCGCCGATGTTGTCCCGGAGCTGCGGGCGGACCTCCATCCACCGGTTCGCCGTCAGGACGAGGTGGACCCCGACGCGGAGACCACGCGCGGCGATGTCGAGCAGTTGCTCATCCAGGTCCTCGAACTCGCCCCGCAGCGCGCCCCAGCCGTCGATGACCAGGATGACGTCGGCGGAGTCCTCGGCCGAGAGCTCGCCCCGGCGGGCGCGCATCGTCTCGGGCGAGTCCACGCCCAGTTCGCGGAAGCGCTCCTCACGCTCGTCGACCAGCTTCCAGATCTGGCCGACCGTACGGCGGACCTTCTCCGGTTCGAGCCGTCCGGAGACCGCTCCGACGTGGGGCGCCCCGGCGAGCGCGAACAGGGATCCGCCGCCGTAGTCGATGGCGTAGACGTGTAGTTCGCCCGGCGTGTGGGTGACGAGCGCGGACAGCAGAAGAGTGCGCAGCAGCGTGCTCTTGCCGGTCTGCGGGGCGCCGACGACGACCAGGTGACCGGCCCAGCGGGTGAAGTCGACGCCGAACGGCCGCTGGGCCTGTGCCTCGGGGAGGTCGAGGACGCCGAGCGGTACGGTCATCCGGCCGCCGCCCGCCCGGTCCCCGGCCTGGAGTCCGCGGCGCGGGTCCTGGCGCAGCGGCGGCAGCAGCCGGGACAGCGGGATCTTCGGTTCCAGCGGCGGCAGCCATACCTGGTGGGCAGGTGAGGCGCCGACGGCGCGGATACGGCTCACCGCGGTCGCCATCTCCGTCGGCAGCGAGGCGTCATCGACCGCGTCGGTGTCCTCGTGCGCGGCCGGTTCCGAAACCGGCGCCGACGCGGTGAACAGCGCGGGACGCGGCGTGTCGTCGGCGCGGTCG
Organism: Actinoallomurus soli; assembly: GCF_024055715.1. Classification (GTDB taxonomy): domain Bacteria; phylum Actinomycetota; class Actinomycetes; order Streptosporangiales; family Streptosporangiaceae; genus Actinoallomurus; species Actinoallomurus soli. Next base: position 236,752 of record NZ_JAMXMV010000009.1, on the reverse strand, counting down.
GCGGGCGACACGTCGGGCGCGGAGACGAGTGCCGCGCGGAACCGCTCGTAGATCGTCGTGTCGACCTTCAGGTACGCCGAGCCGGGCACCGGCGGCAGGTGGTAGGCGTCGGGCGTGCCGATCGCCATGGTGCTCTCGACCGAGCTGAAGGTCCGCAGGCAGATCCGGTACGACAGGTGGCTCTCCAGGCCCCGCAGCCGCCCCTCCTCCAGCCGCTGGCTGGACAGCAGGAGATGCATGCCGAGGCTGCGGCCGAGCCGTCCGATGGCGACGAACAGGTTGATGAAGTCGGGACGGCCCGCCAGGAGCTCGCCGAACTCGTCGACCACGATCAGCAGGTAGGGGAGGGGCGGCGCGTCCGGGCCGAGCAGGCCGGCCGCGCGCCGCCGCTGGTACTCCCGTACGTTGTCGACGTCTCCGGCGTCGCGCAGGAGCCTCTGCCGGCGCTGCTGCTCGCCGAAGAGGGCGAGGTACATCCGGTCGACCATGGTCAGGTCGTCGGCGAGGTTGGTGATCATGCCGGCGACGTGCGGCAGGCCGGCGAGCCCGGCGAAGGCCGCGCCGCCCTTGAAGTCGACCAGCACGAAGCCCAGCACGTCCGGGGGGTGCGTGAGGGACAACGCGGTGACGAGGGTGCGCAACAGCTCGCTCTTGCCGGACCCGGTCGCGCCGACGATGAGCCCGTGGGGTCCCATCCCGGACAACGCCGACTCCTTGAGGTCGAGGACCTCCGGCCGCCCCTCGGTGTTGACGCCGACCGGCACGCGCAGCACGTCGTACGGTGGAGCCAGCGACGACCACATCGCGGCGACGTCCAGCGCCCGCGCGGCGGGGGACCCGAGCAGCTCCACCAGCCGGCAGGTCTCGGCCAGGACCGCGCGGCCCCCCGGGTCGCCGAGACGGAGGGGGGACAGGCGGCGTGCGATCGCGGACCACATCGCCGGATCCGCCTGGTCGGCGACGCCCTCGAGCGCGTCGTCGACGGTGATGGTCCCATCGTCACCGGCGACGACGCGGGCGTGCACCCGTGGTGGTTCGTCACGCCGGGCCGGCGTGCAGAAGACGACGCTCACCGCCAGCTCGCCGGCGCGTTCGGCGAGCTCGGTGATCGTCTTCAGGCGGGCGATCGGGGCCGACGCGGTGTACCCGTCGACGACCACGACGAGCCTGCGGGGCGGCTCGGCCCTGGTGGGGTCGTCGAGGAGCACGCCGGTGCGCCGCCGCGACTGTTCCCTGCGCCGTTCCAGGTCCTCGGTCAGCCGTTCGGCGAGATTCGTGCCATCGGGGAACAGCAGGACCGCGTCGTCCTCCCGGGCGTGCGGGAGCCACTTGACGAACTCCCAGGCGCCGGCGGCGTCGGGGGGATGACACACGGCGACGACCAGGTCGTCCGGCGCGCAGAAGGTCGCCAGCTCCGTCACCATCAGGGCGGCCATCGCGCGGGTGCGCTCCGCGGAGCCGACGAGGCTGACGACGGGGGTGGCCCGCAGATCGAGGAGGAGCGGCTGGTGGCGCACCCGGCCGTGCCGGGCGACGAGTGATTCCACCGCCCTCTGCAGGTCGGGCACGCGCCGGGCGAACGGGCCGTCCTCGGTCTGCACCGTCAGGGGCGTGCACAATGGGACGGTCCCGGTGCCGACGCGCACGGTGCAGAAGTCGTCGTGATCGGGCCGGCGCTCCCAGACCCTCACCCGGCCCGCGCAGACGGCCCACAACCCGGCCGGGTCGGGGTGGACGAACCGCGCGGCCGCGTCCTGGGCGGCGGCCAGCGCGGCCGCCCGGCGGGCGAGCGCGCGAAGGTACACCCCGTACTGCTCGCGTTCGAGCTTCGCCTTGCGGGTCAGCATCGAACGCTGCTGCACGAACATGGCCACGCTCATCCCGACGGAGCCGACCGCCATCGTCGCGCCGACGACGATGTAGAGCGGACGCGGGTTGTAGAGCATGAACATCAGGCCGCTGAAGCCGCTCATCATCGGCAGCAGCATCTGGAACCACGAGCCGGCGGGCGACTGCCCCTGGTCCACCGGAGGCGGGACCACCGTCAGGGGATCGGCCGGCAGGCCGGGGGCCGCCATGCGGGCGGGTCGGTGAAAGAGGACGCGCACAGGCCGACTCTGTCCGGCCGGCCCGCGCGAAACGCACGTCCGGAACGCGCGGCCGGCCGTGCGGGAATGGACGGCGACACGCCCGGTGACGCGGGCGCCGGACCGAGGGAGCCGCCACCGGTGCGCAGAGATCTGTCGGCCATCACCGTCCGCGTGAGCGGCCAGCGCGTCGACCTGACGCTGCCGAACACCGTTCCCCTGCTGGAGCTGACCCCCGCGGTCGCGGAGCTGTGCGGGATCGACAGCGAGGACGCCCGGCCCGCGGCGTGGTCCCTCGCCCGGGTCGGGCGGACACCGTTCCCGCTGACGGCGACGCTCGCCGAGCAGGCCGTGCTCGACGGCGAGGTCCTCCACCTGGTGGACGTCAGCGCGTGGGACTCGCCGAGGGTCGTGGCGTTCGACGATCCGGTGACGACCGCGGCGGCCGACGGGGCGGAACGACCCGCCTCGGCCCTCGCAGGACCCGTGGCGGCGACGTTCGCCGCCGGCCTTCTCGGGATCGGCGCGGCCGTCGCCGCCGTACTGCCGAAGGTCCGCACGACGGCCGGGCCGGCGCTGCTCGCCACCGTGGCGGCCCTGCTCACCGTCGCCTACCTGCTCCGCCGCGATGGCGAGCGCCGGGGTCCCCGGCTCGGGCTGGTGTGGGGAACATGGGCGATGGCTCCGGTCGCGGGCTACGGCCTCACCGGCGGCATCCCGCATGCCGGCCCGGTCGGCGGGGCACTGGCGCTGCTCGCCTCCGTGCTCGCCGCCGGCCCGCTGGCGCCGGAGGCCGTACCCGGCATGGCGCTGTTCGCGGGGGTGCTCACGGCCGCCTCCGCCGCCGTCGCCGCCGGGGCACGCCCTTCTCAGGCGGCGGCCGCCGCCGCGGTGGCGGTCACCATCGCGCTGCGGGTCGGGCCCGCGCTGCTCAGCGCGCGGCTGAGCCGCCGGGCCGCGCTCGCACCGGGCGACGTCGAGGCGCTGGCGCGCCGCTCCCGTGGGCTGCTGGTCTCCGGCACGTACGGCTGCACGGCCGCGGTGGCCGTGGCCGCCGTGGTGATGGCCGCGAGCGGGAACCTGTTCGCCGTCGCGCTCACCGCCGTGACCGCGGCGTCGCTCGCGGTCCGGGCGGCGACGTTCCGGTACGCCCGGGAGGCGCTGCCCGTCGCGGTGGGTTCGGGCCTCGCCGGGCTCGCCGCGATGGCGGGACTCGCGCGGATCCTGGCCTCGTACGGCTGGGGCGGCGCCGCCGTGATCGCGGCGACCGCCGCCGGAACCGGCCTCGCGTTGCTCGGCGCGGTACCCCGCCGGCGCACCGGCGGCAGGCGCAGGACCGCGACGTGGTGGACGCTCATCGACGGGGCCACCGCTCCGCTCGCGCTCGCCGCCATGGGCGTGCTCGGCGGGATCGCGGGTCTCGTCGGAGGCGTCCTGAACTGACCGCCCGGCCCGGCACCGCCCGGCCCGGCACCGCGCGATCCGGGCCGCCCGAACGCGCGCACCGCCCTCATACGCTCCGACACGTCCCGACCTCGACCCGGAGGACCGACATGACTCTGCGAACCACGCCGCAGGGCAACGCCGGAGGCTCGTCCCTGCTGCGGACCGACCTCGACACGATGGTCAGCGCCTCGCAGTTCGTGCGCGACGCGGCCGACTCGATTCACCAGCAGCTCATGCACCTGCGCACTCACATCGACAACCTCAAGGGAGGCTGGAAGAGCCCGGCCGCCTCGGCCTACTGCGACCAGCAGATGGTCGACTGGGACGCCCGCGCCTCGGCGGTACGGGACGCCCTGTACACGATCGCCGACAACCTCGGCAGTTCCCAGAAGGCCTACAACGAGATGGAAGAGGACAACCTGCTCGGCATCACGCAGGCCGGCCAGGCGATGAACGGATAACGGAGGCCCCTCATGGCGAACGTACCGGCGATCGGCTCCATCGACGCCGATCTGCCCCTCATCTCCGACGCGGCGGACTACATCCGCAACGTGCACAACGCGCTGGTCACCGAGCACGACAACCTGCAGCAGTTCCTGCAGAAGCTGAAGGGCGACTGGAACAGCAACGCGTCGATCTCCTACAACGACGCGCAGAACAACTGGGACAACTCCGCCGACGCCGTCTACGAGGTGTTGCGCAACCTGTACGTGGCCCTCGGGAACATCCACGACAACTACCTGATGACCGATGGCGCGCTCGCCAAGCAGTGGTCGGCGTAACGGTCAGCTCCAGAGGAACTCGGCCTGCGCGGCGGCCATCCGGTCGCAGGAGCCGTCGGCGCAGGCCGAGTCCGCCGCCGGGTCGGTGTACGGGCGCAGGTAGGTCATCCGCACCCACGCCGAGCCGGTGCGCCGGTCCGGGGTGCCGAGCGTGAACGTGGCGGGCAGCTCGTACCAGCCCTGGTACTCCTGCTCGGCGACGTCGAAGCTCGTGACGTTCGACGCGCCGCCGGCCGTGGAGGTGACCGTGATCCGCACCCAGGCGCCGGCCTGGGTCTGCGGGATCCACACCCGGATCTTCACCTGGTCCCAGCGGCTGCCGCCCGCCGGGTTGCCGAGGTTCCACTCGAACCACGCCGACGGGTCGGCCGACGTGCGCACCGAGCCGCCGTACGCGGGATAGCCGCCGCGCCCGCCGGCCGACCACGTTCCCCCGGGCGTCCAGCAGCACGACGCGCCGGGCCCGACGATGACATGGTTCGCGTAGGTGAGCGAGGCGGACGACGCGCCCTGGCCGGTGAGCGGAACCCGGCCCGGCGTGGCGCCGCCCTGCGTCCCGGCGGCCGGGGGTTGCGCCTGCCCGCCGCCGGGCGCCGCCGGGGCGGAGACGTTCGCGCCGGTCCGGACCCCGCCCGTGCTTCCGGCGGCCGGCGGGCCCAACGGCCCCTTCTTGAGCGCGGGGACGACCGCCGCGCCCACCACGACGACGGCGGCGGCCGCCGCCGCGGCGAGCGCGGGGCCGACCCGGGGCGCGGAGCCGCGACCGCGGGGGCCGTCCTCGACGACCTCCGCGAAGGCCCACTGGTCGACCGCCTCCGCAGGGCCGTCCGGATGCGATTGCCGGGTGTTCATGGGAAGCCGCCTCACCGGTCCGGGCACCAGACGTCATCCGAAGGTTAGGCGCGCGCCGAGTGCGTTCCGCTGGTCCGGAACGCGCGCCCCGCCGGCGTAGACCTGTGGCCGACCGGACGGGCGGACCGTACGATCCGGGCTGACGGTCGTGGCTGCGAGAAGGGATGATGATGAGTTCGCGTCCCACCCATGACGTACGGCCGCGCCGCGTCGGCGGGTATGCCGGTGGCTGACTGGGACCTGCCGCGCGACCTCGAGCTGGACCGGCTGGTGCCCAGGTCCTCCTCGCACTTCCCCCGTCAGGTGTTCCGCAGCGTCCGGCTGGTGACGCGGCTGATCGAGACGCTGACGGTGATCCACAACGGGTATCCGAAACCGCTGGTCCTCGCCGCGGTCTGCTGCGCCGCGCTCGACCTGCGGCTGGGCTCGTACTCCGGCCGGTCCCGCCCGCGGCGGCTGGCGTTCCGGCTGCTCCTCGACACCGCCGACGTGGCGCTGTGGTCGATCGCGCTGCACGGTGCGGCCGACGTCGCCGCGGTCGTCGCGACGCCGCTCGCCTTCGAGGTGGGGCTCTGGTACGGCCGGTGGTTCGCGCTGGCGCCCGTGGTCGTCGGCACGGCGACGATGATCGCTCTCCGCCTCGCCGGATATCCGCCGGCGCCGCTCGTCTACCTGTGGCCGGCCGTCTGGGCGGCGGCGGGCGTCCTGATGGCGTTCGTCCTGCGAGCACGCTGGAGGGGTGAGGCGCGATCGGCCCGTGACGCCATCGAGGCGGCGGTCGGACAGGCGGAGCTCTCGGGCCAGAACAGCGTCGCGATGGGCGCCGACTCGGTGGTCGACCTGCTGATCCGCACGAACCCGCTGATCGCCGCGTACGAGGCGGCGCCCCGGCCGTCCCCGTTCTCCGGCTGGAAGGCCGAGCTGGCGGAGGCGTGTTCACGGCAGGCCACGTACCTGGGGGTCGCGCTCACCCGATGGCAGGGGCTGTACAACAGCCGCAGCCCCGACCTGTCGGCGGACGTGGAGCTGGAGGTGGCGTCGCGCGCCGGCACGCTGCTGCTGTCGCCGGGCCAGGCGCAGCGCCTGCAGGAGCTGCTCGAGGGGCTCGCGCCCCGCGGCACGGTGCGGGTGGACGTGCCGCGCCAGGGGCCGGTGGGCGCGGAGCAGATCGTCGTGGTGGGCGCGGTGCGGCTGGTGATCCCGGCCGACCGCGCGCCACGGCCGCGACCGCTGCAGATCGCGCCCTTCGCCCTCGGCGCGGGCGCCATCCTCACGCTCGTCCAGTCGCTGCCGCAGTGGGAGGCGGCGCCGCTGTGGACGACGGTGCCGCTCGCGCTGGTCCTCACGGCGGGCTGCTGGCTGTGCCTGGCCCGGCCGGGCCAGGACCCGATGAGGATGGCGCGGCGGCTCGTCCTCGCCGGTCTGGCCGTCGGCGCGGCGGACGCGGTGCTGACGTCGGCGTTCATGCGTCCGGACAGCGGGCGGCTGCCGTTCCTGTTCTTCCTGCAGTGGTTCGGCCCGCTGTTCGTCGCGCACGGGGCCGACCTGCCGCGATGGCAGCGCGGGCTGGTGCCGGTCGGCGCCGTCATGGCGGTCGCCGCCGGCATGCTCGCGATGCCGAGGGACTTCACCCTCATCGCGGTCCTGATGGCCGTTCCCTGGCTGGCCAACCCGGTCTTCATGGTGATGGGGCTGCGGCGGCTCATGGCCGCGGACTCCTCCGACCTGCGCGCGGAGATGGAACGCGTGCACAACGGCGCGGTGAAGGAGGGCTTCGGCCGGGGACGGCGCCTCGTCGTGCGGTTGACCACCGAGGCCGTCCAGCAGCTGCGGGACCGGTACGGCGGGGTCCGTGAGTCGCTCCCCGCCGACATCGCCGCGGAGATCGAACGCCGCCTGGACGAGGTGGGCGCGCTGCTGGCCGCTCTCGGCGCCGACTGATCGTCCGGCGGCTCGGGCCACGTGGGAGGAGCGGACCGGACCGGCGTTCGGATCTGATTACAGATTAACTATCAAGTAGTCATTCCCCACGATTTACCCCATCATTGATGGCGGGCGGGTTCTCCCGGCGTGTGAGGGGCGGGAATGGCGCAGGCAGGCGCGGAGCGCAAAGGCGTGATAATCGTCGACGACGACGTGGTGAACCGTCTCGGCATGGCGGCGGTGCTCTCCGCGTCCGATCAGGTCCGGCTGGTCGCCGACCTCGACCACGACCAGGCGATGACCGTCACCGACCTGTGGCACGACGCCGACGTCGTGCTGGTCGACGCGGCCGACCACCGCCGGGAACACGACCAGTTCCCCGGCGTCGCGGTCGTCGAGCACATCCGGCGGCACGGCCCGAGCCGGCTCACCGTCATCGCGGTGACCGGCCACTTCTTCGACGACGCCGTGCGCCGCCGCATGCGCGAGGCGCGTGCGGACTTCTTCTACCACCGGGCCGACATGGCCGACCCCGACCGGCTGCGGGAGGCCGTCCTCCGGCCCGAGGCCGCCCGCCGGAAGATGCCGGGCCCGTTCGATCCCGAGGCGCAGTTCCGGCACGGCGTCAGCGACCACTCCCGCGTCAACCAGGCGGTCGAGTTCGCGCTGGAGAACGCGCTGGAGGAACGGCTCGCCGAGCGCGCCGAGCCGCGCAGCCGCCGCTGGCTGCGGCTGCGGGCCGAGTTCAACCGCGTCGCCCGGCTGACGCCGATCACCGGCGACGGCCGCCTGCCGGACCGCCGGCAGGACGAGCCGTCGCTGCCGCAGATCTCCCGTTTCATCGCCTGGGCGACGAAGGTGAAGGAGCCGACGCCGGGTCAGGACTGAGGCGCGCCCGTTCCGCCGTCGCGGGCGGCGCCCCTCATCGTCGGTCAATATACGGATCGTTTCGAAAACATGAAACGGTCAGTGCATTACCGGGAGACAATGCGTCGGCGAGGGCCGCCGCACCGACGGAATGGTGCGCAGCAGAACTCGAGACGGGTCGGCAGGCCCTATCCGGGGGAGAACCGCGGAGTGCGGATTCGGGCCGGTATCAGGGTCGAGGGGATCGTGCAGGGGGTCGGGTTCCGGCCGTTCGTGCACGGCCTGGCGATGACCCTCGGCCTGGCCGGGCTCGTCGGCAACGACGCGAGCGGCGTGTTCATCGAGGTCGAGGGCGATGACGCCGCCGTCCAACGGTTCCTGCGCGGGCTGCGCGCCCCGCCGCCGCTGGCGGTGATCGAACGGATCACGACCCGTCCGCTCCCGGCCGAGGGCGGCGGCGGTTTCGCCATCGTGGGGAGCGACGCGGGCGGGCGGCGCACCGCGCTGGTGTCGTTCGACTCCGCGACCTGTTCCGACTGCCTGCGCGAGATGCGGGACCCCGCGGACCGGCGGCACGGCTACGCGTTCGTCAACTGCACCGCCTGCGGCCCGCGGTTCACGATTGTGACCGACGTGCCGTACGACCGGCCGAACACCACGATGGCCCGCTTCGCCATGTGCGCCGACTGCGCCGCCGAGTACCACGACCCCGCCGACCGCCGGTTCCACGCCCAGCCGGTGTGCTGCCCCGCCTGCGGGCCGCGGCTCGTCCTGCGGGACCGCGACGGCCGCGAGCGGCCCGGTGACCCGGTCAGGGAGGCCCGGCGGCTGCTCCGGCGCGGCGGGACCCTCGCGGTGAAGGGCCTGGGCGGCTACCACCTCGCCGCGACGGCCGCCGACGAGGCCGCAGTCGCGGCGCTGCGCGCCCGCAAGCACCGGGAGGACAAGCCGTTCGCGGTCATGGCGCCCGACCTGCCGTCGGTGCGCCTCCTCGCCGACCTCGAGCCCGCCGAGGAGGCGTTGCTGACGAGCACCGCCCGGCCGATCGTGCTGCTACGGAGGAAGGCCGGCGCGCCGCTCGCCGAGGCCGTCGCCCCCGGCAACCGGTCGATCGGGGTCATGTTGCCGTACACGCCGCTGCACCACCTCCTCGTGTCCGAACCGCTGGTGCTGACCAGCGGGAACCTCTCCGACGAGCCGATCGCCCACCGGGACGGGGACGCCTTCGCCCGCCTGCGGGACATCGCCGACGCCTTCCTCACCCATGACCGGCCGATCCACGTGCGCACCGACGACTCGGTCGTCCGGGTCTTCCGCGGCCGGAAGCTGCCGGTGCGCCGGTCCCGCGGGTACGTGCCGCGGCCGCTGCGGGTGCCCGCGGGCGGTCCGGCGGTGCTGGCCTGCGGGGCGGAGCTGAAGAACACGTTCTGCCTCGCCGAGGGCGGGCGCGCCTTCGTCTCGCACCACATCGGCGACCTGGAGAATTACGAGACGTTCCGCGCGTTCCGCGAGGGCGTCGAGCACTTCGAGCGCCTCTTCGGCATCGCGCCGGCGGTGCTCGCGCACGACCCGCACCCGGAGTACCTGTCCACCAAGTACGCCGTGGAGCGGGCCGAGGAGCGGGAGCTGCCCCTGGTCGGCGTGCAGCACCACCACGCGCACGTCGCCGCCTGCCTGGCCGACAACGAGCACGCCGGACCGGTGATCGGGGTCGCCTTCGACGGCACCGGGTTCGGGACGGACGGCACACTGTGGGGCGGGGAGTTCCTCCTCGCCGACCTGACCGGTTACCGGCGGGCCGGGCACCTGCGGCCGGTGCCGCTGCCGGGCGGCGCCACGGCGATCCGGGAGCCGTGGCGGATGGCGGCCGCGTACGGCGTGCCGGACCACCTGGACGTCGCCCGGCGCAACGCCGCCGCCTGGGACCGGGTCGTCGCGGTCGGCCGGGCGGGCCTGGGCGCGCCGCCGACCTCCAGCATGGGCCGGCTCTTCGACGCGGTCGCCGCCGTGCTCGGCGTCCGCGACCGGATCACCTACGAGGGCCAGGCCGCCGTCGAACTGGAACAGCGCGCCGATCCACGTGAGCGTTCGGCCTACCCGGTGCGGCTGGACGACGCGGAGGACGGCGGACCGTCGTTCCTCGTGCCCGGTGCCGAGCTCGTCCAGGCCGTCGTGGCGGACCTGCTCGCCGGCACGCCCACGCCGGTGATCGCCGCGCGGTTCCACAACGCGGTCGGCGACCTGGTCGTCGCCGGCGCCGTACGGCTGCGCGAGGCGACCGGCCTGACCACGGTCGCGCTGTCCGGCGGGGTCTTCCAGAACCTCCTGGTGCTGGAGCGCGCGGTCGCCGGCCTGGAGGCCGAGGGCCTCACCGTGCTGGTCCACCATCGCGTGCCGCCGAACGACGGCGGCATCAGCCTCGGCCAGGCCGCCGTCGCCCTCGCCCGTACGGTCATGGAGCCGGCGGGGTAGGCCGCGTCAGCGCAGGCGGAGGGCGAGGAAGAAGTCGACGCGGTCCTCCAGGCGGGTGAGGTCGCGTCCGGTGAGCTCCTCGACGCGCCGGATGCGGTAGCGGACCGAGTTGACGTGCAGGTGCAGCCGGTCGGCGCACCGGGTCCAAGAGCCCGACACCTGCAGGAACGTCTCCAGCGTGCGGATCAGGCCGGCGTGGTGGGCCTCGTCGTACGCGCGGAGCGGTCCGAGCAGGCGCTCACGGAAGGTGACGCGCGCGTCGTCGGGGAGGTTCGCCAGCAGCAGCGCGTGCGTGGCCAGCGCGTCGGGGCCGACGACACGGATCGGGCCGGTGCCGTCGTCGGCCAGTCTGCGGGCGTGGCGGGCCTCGGTGACGGCGCCGCGCAGCCCCTCGGCGGCGACCGGCTCTCCGACGCCCACCGAGACGCCCCCGCCGGAGAGACCGGGGGCCAGGACCGAGAGCGCCCGCCGGATCTCCCCGGCGAGGTCGTGGCCGGACCCGGCGATCGGCACCAGGGCGACCATCTCGTCGCCGAGCAGGCCCACGGCCGACCCGGCGGGAAGGATCTCGCGGAACAGGCGGTGCAGGTCGCCGGGGCGCAGCGTGTCCGCGGTGCCGGCGGCGACCGGGACGAGGGCCTCGGCGGCGTCCAGCCCGGTGAGCTGCAGCCGGGGGCTGATCTCGGCGTTGGGGGCGCCGGCCAGGACGAGACGGACCAGCTCACCGGCCAGGTGGCTCGCGGCGTTCGAGCGATCGTCGGAGCGTGCCCGCTCGATGGCCACGATCGTGGTCAGCTCGGCGGCCAGGGCCCGGCGCTCGGCGGGCCATTCGGTCCAGTCGCCCTCGCAGACGATCAGCCAGTCGGCGACCCGTGAGGCGACACCCGGCGAGACGGTCCCCGGGAAGGCGGCGGCTTCCGAAGAAGCGGTCCCCGGGGAGGCTCCGCCGGGCGAGGCGGTTCCCGGCGGAGCCGCGGAGGCGGCGTCCGGGGGGACGGCGAACAGCGAAAGACCCGGCCCGTGCAGCACGGCCGGCAGGCGGGGCGCGGTGAGGAGGCCGCGGACCAGGTCGGCGGGGGAGAGGGCGCCGGGCAGCTCGGGGGGACCGGCGACCAACCGGCCGGGCGGTGCCAGCACCCAGCATCGCATCCCCAGGTCGCGGCCGACCAGGTCGAGGAGCGGGCCGAGTCCGGCGCCCTCGGCGACGCCCGTCATCAGGCGGCGGTGACGACCGAGTACGGCGGTCAGGTCGGCGGCGCGTGCGGTGGACAGACGCCGCATGACCTGCTCGGTCACGCTCGCGAACGCGACGTCCTCCGGCACGCGGAACAGCGGCAGGCCGTGCCGGTCGCAGGCGTCGACCAGGTCGGCGGGGATCGTGGCGGCCACGGCGTCCCAGGCGGCCAGCGCGGAGACCCGGGCCCGGGCCAGCGCCCGTACGAAGATCTCGGTGTCGGCGGGCCGCCTGCGCCACACGAGCCCGGACAGCACCAGCTCGCCACCGCGCAGATAGCGGCCGGGGTCCTTCAGGTCGGTCGTGACCACCCAGCGGATGGTCCGGTCCAGTTCGCCGTGCCCGGTGATCAGTTCCAGCCGCAGATCCGGGATGGCGAGCAGTGTTCGCAGACGCATGACCCGGCTCCCTTCATCGGCGATCCCCGGGCACCGGCCGGGCGCCGGTGCCCGAGGCTGGAGAAACCTACAGAAGACCACGGAGACGGCCGGCCCGGCTTCGGAGATCCTGCGTCTCGACCTACCCGGATCTCCCTGTGTGTACTGGCCGCACGGGCGACGGCGAGGGGAGAGGCGATGGAGGCCGGGTGGTGCGCTCCGCGGGAGGCGGATCTGCTGGCCTGCTGCGCCTCCCGGCGCTGGGCCCGTACGGTCGCGGCCGGGCGGTACGACGATCCGGCGGCGCTGCGGGCGGCCTCCGCCCGCGTGCTGGCCGAGCTGGACTGGGAGGACGTCCTGGAGGCACTCGCCGCCCACCCCCGGATCGGCGATCGCGCGGACGGGGGCGGCGACGTGGCGCGGTGGTCCCGGGGCGAGCAGTCCGGGTTGAGCACGGTGACCGAGGACGTCCGGCGGGCGCTGCTCGAGGGCAACCTCGCGTACGAGAAGAGGTTCGGCCATGTGTTCTTGATCCGTGCCACCGGGCGCGGCGCCGCCGAAGTGCTCGCCGAGCTGCGCGCCCGGCTGAGGAACGACTTCGAGACCGAGCGCCGGGTCGTCCGCGCCGAGCTGACCGAGATCGTCGACCTCCGCCTCGCCGCCTTGGCCACGGAAGGAGGGCGCTGAGGATGTCCCTGTCCACTCATGTGCTGGACGCCGCGGCCGGGCGGCCGGCGGCGGGCGTGCCGGTGCGGCTGGAGAGCCGCGCGTCCGACGGGTCCTGGACGCCGGTGGCCGCGGGGCGCACCGACGAGGACGGCCGGTTCCGCGACTGGCCGGACCCGGGCGCGGGCGTCCACCGGCTCGTCTTCGAGACCGAGGGGCTCTCCGCGTTCTATCCCGAGGTCACGGTCGTGTTCCGGATCACCCGACCCGGCGGGCACCACCACATCCCCCTGCTGCTCAGCCCGTTCGCCTACTCCACCTACCGAGGGAGTTAGGGATGCGGCTGGGCCCGAACCGGTACGGCAAGGCCGAGATCCGCGTCGTACGGATCACCAGGGACGCCGACGTCCACCACATCAAGGACTGCGACGTCAGCGTCGCACTGTCCGGGGACATGGCCGCGGTCCACCTGACCGGTGACAACGCGGCCGTCCTGCCCACCGACAGCCAGAAGAACACGGTCTTCGCCTTCGCCCGCAAGCACGGCATCGCCGAGATCGAGGAGTTCGCGCTGCTCCTGGCACGGCACTTCGTCGACTCGCGGCCGAGCGTCCACCGCGCGCGGGTCGCGGTCGAGGAGTACCTGTGGGACCGGATCCCGGCCGGGGACGGCGCCGGCGGGACCGGCGCGGGAACGACCGGCGCGGGGACGACCGGCGCGGGGACGACCGGCGCCGGCGGGACCGGCGCGAGCGGGACCGGCCATTCCTTCGTCCGTTCCGGGCGTGAGATCCGCACCTGCGTCGTGCACTACGACGGGCCGTCGGAGCGGGTCGCGGTCGTGTCCGGCCTGACGGGACTGACCGTCCTGAACTCCACCGGCTCGGAGTTCCACGGCTTCGCCGAGGACGAGTACACGACCCTCCGGCCGACCCGCGACCGCGTCCTCGCCACCGAGGTCCGCGCCTCCTGGCGGCACCGGGGCGAGCACGACGGGTTCGGCGCGTCGTACGCGCGGGCGCGCCGGGCGCTGCTGGCGGCGTTCGCCGGCACGCACAGCCTTTCGCTGCAGCAGACGCTGTACGCGATGGGATGCCGGGTACTGGAGGAGTGCGGGGAACTCTGCGAGATCCGCCTGTCCCTGCCGAACCGGCACCACTTCGCGGTCGACCTGGAGCCCTTCGGCCTGGACAACGCCAACGAGGTGTTCTTCGCCGCCGATCGCCCGTACGGCCTGATCGAGGGCGCCGTCCTCGCCGATGACGCCCCCGACGCCGGATTCGCCTGGGAGTAGCGGATGGACTTCCTGCGCCCGGAGAGCTGGGAGGAGGCGCTGGCCGCGAGGGCCGAGCGCCCGGACGCGCTGCCGATCCAGGGCGGCACCGACGTCATGGTCGAGCTGAACTTCGACCTGCGCCGTCCCGCCGCGCTCTTGGACCTCGGCGCGGTCCGTGAGCTGGCCGGCTGGGAGACACTGCCCGACGGGACCGTCCGGGTCGGGGCCGGCGTGTCGTACGCCCGTCTGATCACCGGGCTGGGCGACCGGCTGCCCGGCCTGGCCCAGGCGGCCCGTACGGTCGGCTCGCCGCAGATCCGCAACCGCGGGACGGTCGGGGGCAACCTCGGCGCGGCGTCCCCGGCCGGCGACGCCCATCCGCCGCTGCTGGCGGCCGGCGCGGTGTACGAGGTCGAGTCGGCGGCGCGCGGCGTCCGGCTGGTCCCGGCCGCCGAGTTCTACGCGGGCGTGAAGCGCAACGCGCTCGGGCCCGACGAGCTGATCCGCGCGTTCCGTCAGGCTCCGGCCGCGGGCCCGCAGTACTTCTCCAAGATCGGGCCGCGCAATGCGATGGTGATCGCGGTGTGCTCGTTCGCGCTCGCGCTGTTCCCGGCCGAGCGGCGGGTCGGCACCGGGCTGGGCTCCGCGGCTCCGACGCCGCGCCGCGCGTACGAGGCCGAGGAGTTCCTGGCCGCGGAGGCGGACTGGGACGCCGACCTGGACGACGCGGTGGCCGGGCGCTTCGCCGAGCTGGTCAGCGCGGCGGCGAGCCCGATCGACGACGTGCGCGGCACCGCCGAGTACCGGCGGCACGCGCTCGGCGTGCTGGCGCGCCGCACCCTGACCTGGGCCTGGAACGACCACCGGAAGGGGGCCGGCGCATGCGCGTGACGTTCACGGTCAACGGCCGCGAGCAGGTCGCCGACGACGTGTGGGAGGGCGAGAGCCTGCTCTTCGTGCTCCGCGAGCGCCTCGGCCTGCTCGGTGCGAAGAACGCCTGTGAACAGGGCGAGTGCGGCTCCTGCACGGTCTACCTCGACGGCCTGCCGGTCTGCGCGTGCCTCGTCGCCGCCGGGCAGGCGCAGGGCCGCCGGGTGCGGACGGTCGAGGGCCTGGCCGGCGCGGACGGCCTCGCGCCCGTCCAGCGGGCGTTCGCCGAGTGCGGCGCCGTGCAGTGCGGCTTCTGCACGCCGGGCCTGCTCGTGCAGGCCGACGACCTGATCACACGGGTGCCCGAGCCCTCGGACGCGGAGATCCGCGAGGCGCTCGCGGGCAACCTGTGCCGCTGTACCGGGTACGAGAAGATCCTGGACGC
The DNA here is from genome assembly GCF_024055715.1 of Actinoallomurus soli. Classification (GTDB taxonomy): domain Bacteria; phylum Actinomycetota; class Actinomycetes; order Streptosporangiales; family Streptosporangiaceae; genus Actinoallomurus; species Actinoallomurus soli. The sequence goes on along the minus strand of NZ_JAMXMV010000009.1, from coordinate 221,455 downwards.
CGTACGACGTGCGGCCGAGCTGAAGGCCGCGAGGCGATGATCGTCATCTTCCACGCTTACCTCGCCCCGGTGACCGGCGCGGAGATCCCGGACGGCCACCTGGTGATCGACGGCGACCGGATCGCCGCGGTCGGCCCCGGACCGGCGCCCGCCCTTACCGGCGCCGGACGGGTGGAGCGGATCGACGCCCGGGGCTGCCTGGTCACCCCCGGACTGGTCAACACCCATCACCACCTGTACCAGTGGGCCTCGCAGGGCATGGCCGCCTGCGACACGCTGTTCGACTGGCTGGTCGCCCTGTACCGGCCCTGGGCGCGGATGGACGCCGAGGTCGTGAGCGGGGCGGCCGCCGCCGGGCTCGCCTGGTTGGCCCGGTCGGGCGCCACGACCGTCGCGGACCACCACTACCTCTTCCCCAAGGGCCGCGGCGACCTGCTCGCCGCCGAGATCGACGCCGCCCGCCGCGTGGGCCTGCGGTTCCACCCCTGCCGGGGCTCGATGGACCGGGGGGAGTCGGACGGCGGGCTGCCGCCGGACGAGGCGGTGGAGACGCTCGACGACATCCTCGACGCCACCGCCGCCGCGATCGACGCCTACCACGACCCCTCGTTCTCCTCCATGCTGCGGATCGCGGTGGCGCCGTGCTCGCCGTTCTCCGTCAGCGAGGATCTGCTGGTCGAGTCCGCCCGTCTGGCACGTGCCGAGGGCGTACGCCTGCACACCCACCTCGCCGAGACCCTCGATGAGGAGGAGTACTGCCAGGAGCGCTTCGGCCGCACCCCGGTCGCGTACATGGAGCAGGTCGGCTGGCTCGGCCGCGACGTGTGGTTCGCGCACACGGTGCACCTGAACGACTCCGACATCGCGATGATGGCCGACTCGGGGACCGGCACGGCACACTGCCCCAGCTCGAACGCGCGCCTCGGCTCGGGCATCGCCCGCGTCCGGGACCTGCTCCGCGCCGGCGTCCCGGTGGGCCTCGGCGTCGACGGCCCGGCGTCGGCCGAGATGGTGCCCCTGGTCGGCGAGCTCCGGCAGGCGATGTACCTGCAGCGGGCCCGGTACGGCCCGAGCGCGCTGAACGCCCGGCAGGCCCTGGAGCTCGGCACCCTCGGCGGTGCCCGGCTGCTCGGCCGCCAGGACGAGATCGGCTCCCTGGAGGCCGGGAAGCTCGCCGACGTCGCCGTCTGGCGCCTCGACGGCTACCACGCGGCGGTCGAGGACCCGGTCGTCGCGCTCGTCCACGGTCAGGCGCCGCCGCTCGCGAGGCTCTTCGTGGGCGGCCGGACGGTCGTGGCGGACGACGTGCTCGTGTCCGCTCCGGAGGACACGATCGGCCGGGCCGGTGCCGGCGCGCACCGCCGCCTGATGGAGCTGGCCAAGGAGGTGCTGTGACGACGACGCGCGCGCCCGGGGACGTCGCCGCCCCGGGACGCGGGGGAGTGGGCGACAGCGCCCTCCGGCCGGACGGCACGCTCAAGGTCACCGGCGAGTTCGCCTACGCCTCCGACCTGTGGATCGACGGGACGCTGTTCGGCGCGACGCTGCGCAGTCCGTACGCGCGCGCCCGGATCCGCGCCATCGATCTCGGTCCCGCCCTCGCGGTGCCCGGCGTGGAGGCGGTGCTCACGCACGAGGACGTGCCGGGCCGCAGGCTGTACGGGCTCGACCACGCCGACCAGCCCGTCCTCGCCATCGGCGAGGTCCGCCACCAGGGCGAGCCGGTCGCGCTCGTCGCAGCCGACCACCCGGAGACGGCCCGGCGCGCGATGGAGCGGATCGCGATCGACTGGGAGGTCCTGGAGCCGATCACCGACGCGCGCGCCGTCGTCGCCGACCCCGACCGGCTCCGGGTGCAGGAGCGCGGCGGCATCGTCCGCCACCAGCCCGTCCGCGTCGGGGACGTCGCCTCCGCCCGCGCGCGGGCGGAGGTCGTCGTCTCCGGGGACTTCTCCGTCGGCATCCAGGACCAGGCGTTCCTCGGCCCGGAGTCCGGCCTGGCCGTCCCGGCCGAGGACGGAGGCGTCGACCTCTTCGTGGCCACGCAGTGGCTGTGGGGCGACCTCCGGCAGATCGCCCCGTGCCTCGGCCTGCCCGAGGACAAGGTCCGGATGACGCTGGCCGGGGTCGGCGGGGCGTTCGGCGGCCGCGAGGACCTGTCGATGCAGATCCACGCGGGCATGCTGGCGCTGCGCACCGGCCGGCCGGTCAGGATCGTCTACAACCGGTACGAGTCGTTCTTCGGCCACGTGCACCGGCATCCCGCGCAGATGCGCTACGAGTACGGCGCGACCCGCGACGGCCGGATCGTCTACGCCACCGCCGAGATCGTCCTCGACGGCGGCGCCTACACCTCCTCCACGCCCAACGTCGTCGCGAACGCCGCGTCCCTCGGCCTCGGCCCGTACGAGATTCCGAACCTGGAGATCGACGCGTACGGCGTCTACACCAACAACCCGCCGTGCGGCGCGATGCGCGGGTTCGGGGCGGTGCAGGCGTGCTTCGCCTACGAGTCGATGATGGACCGGCTGGGCGCCGCCTGTGGCCTGGGCCCGGTGGAGATCCGCCGGATCAACGCCGCGGGCCAGGGGTCGAAGCTGGCCACCGGTCAGGTCATCGACTCGCCCGCCCCGCTCGCCGAGATGCTGACCCGCCTGGAGGCGATGCCGCTGCCGCCCCCGCCGGACCGCACCGACCTGCGGAACCTGCCCGGCGGCGTCTCCCAGGCCACCCACGGCGAGGGCGTCGTCCGCGGCGTCGGCTACGGCGTGGGCCTCAAGAACATCTGCTTCTCCGAGGGCTTCGACGACTACTCCACCGCCCGCGTACGGCTGGAGGTCGCCGCCGGCGAGCCCACGGTCGTCGTGCACACCGCCGCCGCGGAGGTCGGTCAGGGCCTGGTCACGCTGCAGGCCCAGATCGCCCGCACCGAGCTGGGCGTCGACCGGGTCACCGTCGCCCCCGCCGACGACCGGATCGGCGACGCGGGGTCGTCATCCGCCTCGCGCCAGTCGTACATGACCGGCGGCGCGGTCCGCGCGGCCTGCGCGGCGGTCCGCGACGAGGTCCTCGCCCTGGCCCGCACCCGGCTCGGCGCCGGGGACGACCTGTCGCTGGCCGGCGGGAAGGTCGTGTCGGCGTCGGCGGGCGCGGTCGCCACCATCGCGGACGTCCTCGGCGACCGGACCGTCGAGCACACCCGCGAGTACCACCACCGGCCCACCGTGCCGATGGACCCGGTCACCGGGCAGGGCGACACCCACGTCCAGCTCGCGCTCTGCGTCCATCGCGCCGTGGTGGACGTCGACGTCGAGCTCGGCCTGGTCAAGGTCGTCGAGCTGGCCGCCGTCCAGGACGTCGGCAAGATCATGAACCGGCTGTCGCTGGAGGGCCAGATCCACGGCGGCTCCGCGCAGGGCCTCGGGCTGGCGCTGATGGAGGAGATCGTCGTCCAGGACGGCCTCGTACGGAACCCGTCCTTCACCGACTACCTCATCCCCACGATCCTCGACACGCCGCCCCAGCGGCTGGAGATCCTCGAACGCCCCGACCCGCGCGCCCCGTACGGCCTGCGCGGCGCCGGCGAACCCCCCACCCTCTCCTCGACCCCCGCCATCGTCGCGGCCGTTCGCGCCGCCACCGGCCGCCCGCTGAACCGGGTCCCGATCCGGCCGGAGGACCTGTGCCGCCGATGTTCCTGAACGGCGGGGGGATGCGCGGCGGGCCGCTGCACCACCTCCTCGACGGGGCGCCGCTGGTCGCCGCGACCACGACCGCGCCCCGGTACCGCCTGTACTCGGTCGCCGACCGGTTCCCCGCGCTCCTCCCGGTCGCGCACGGCGGCGCACCCATCACCGGCGAGGTCTACGACGTGCCCCTGGACGTGCTGCGCGACCGGCTGCTGCCCGCCGAGCCGCCCGAACTGGAGCTGGGCGTGATCGAACTCGCCGACGCCACGGCGTCCCTCGCCATGCTGCTCCGCCGCCCGCCGGCGTCCTTCCCGCAGCTGACCGACATCACCGACCGCGGCGGCTGGGCCGCCTACCGGCGAGAGATCCCATGAGGGAGTACGACCTGGTCGTGCGCTCCCGCCGTACCGTCCTCCCGGACGGGGAGCGGCCGGCGGCCGTGGCCGTACGGGACGGGCGGATCGCCGCCGTCACCGGCCACGACGAGGCGCCGCCCGCCCGTGCGCGGGCCGACCTCGGCGAGGTCGCCCTGCTCCCTGGGCTCGTCGACACTCACGTCCACGTGAACGAGCCGGGGCGTACGGAGTGGGAGGGCTTCGCGACCGCGACCCGCGCCGCGGCGGCGGGCGGGGTCACCGCGATCGTGGACATGCCGCTCAACTCGCTCCCGCCCGTGACCACCGTCGGCGCGCTGGCCGTCAAGCGGGACGCGGCGGCCGGGCGGTGCTTCACGGACGTCGGCTTCTGGGGCGGCGCGGTCCCGGGGAACACCCGCGAGCTGCGCGCTCTGCACGACGGCGGCGTGCTCGGCGTCAAGTGCTTCACCGCCGACTCCGGCGTCCCCGAGTTCCCGCCGCTGTCGTACGCCGAGATGGAGGAGGCGTTCGCCGAGGTCGCGTCGTTCGACGGGCTGGTCATCGTGCACGCCGAGGACCCCGGGTCGCTGTCCACCCCGCTCGGCGGCGCGTACGACGACTTCCTGGCCTCGCGGCCGCCGAGCGCGGAGTCCAAGGCGGTCGAGCAGGTCATCCGGCTGGCCGAGACGACGGGCGTACGGGCGCACGTGCTGCACCTGTCGGCCGCCGGCTGCGCCGAGCCGCTGGCCCGGGCGCGGGCGGCCGGCGTACGCGTGACCGCCGAGACCTGCCCGCACTACCTGACCCTCACGGCGGCGGACGTACGGCCCGGCGCCACGCACTTCAAGTGCTGCCCGCCGATCCGCGACGCCGCCAACCGGAACGGGCTCTGGCACGCGCTGGCCACCGGCGTCATCGACTGCGTCGTGTCGGACCACTCGCCGTGCCCGCCCGAGCTGAAGCGCGGCGGTTTCGACGAGGCATGGGGCGGCATCTCGTCCCTGCAACTCGGCCTGCCCGCCGTCTGGACCGAGGCCCGGAGGCGCGGTCACGACCTGACGGACGTGGCGCGCTGGATGTCGGCCGCGCCGGCCGCGCTGGCGGGCCTGCCGGGCAAGGGCGCCATCGCGGTCGGCAACGACGCCGACCTGGTCGCCTTCGCCCCGGACGAGGAATTCACCGTCGACCCGGCGGCGCTGCTGACCCGGCACCGCCGCACGCCGTACGCGGGCCGTGGGCTGACCGGCGTCGTACGGACGACGTGGCTGCGCGGCGAGGCCGTCGACGGCACGCCGCGCGGGCGCCTGCTGGGGAGGTGACCGGTGGCCGACGTCACCGCGCTCCCGGACCTGGCGGTACGCAGCCTCGGCGGTTCCGTGATGGCCGCGAGCGACGAGTCGTTCGCGGCGCGGGAGAATCTGATCAACCCGTGGGAGCCCGAGCACGCGCCGGCGACCTTCGGGTGCAAGGGCCAGGTGTACGACGGCTGGGAGACGGCCCGGCGGCGGCCGTCCGCCCTTGGCCTGGAGACCGACGACCGCGGCCACGACTGGGCGCTCGTCCGGCTCGGCCTGCCGGGCGTGATCCGGGGCGTCGTCGTCGACACCGCCTGGTTCCGGGGCAACTTCCCGCCGTACGCGTCCGTCGAGGCCTGCGCCGCCGAGGGGTACCCGTCCGCCGCGGAGCTGACCGGCCGCCACTGGACGGAGATCGTGCCGCGCGGCCCGCTGCGCGGGGACGCGCGGCACCTGTTCGCGGTGGAGGCGGCGCGGCGGTTCACCCACGTCCGGCTGAACATCTTCCCGGACGGCGGCGTCGCGCGGCTCCGGGTGCACGGCGAGGTGATCCCGGACCCGCGCCTGCTCACCGGCCTCACGGTCGACCTGGCCGCACTGGAGAACGGCGCACGGGTCACCGGCTGCTCGAACCTCTTCTACTCCCGCCCGGAGAACGTCCTGATGCCGGGCCTGCCCCGCGACCAGGCCGAATGCTGGGAGACCGCGCGGCGCCGCGACGACGGCAACGACTGGGTGGTGGTCGAGCTGGCCGCGCCGGGCGTGCCGCGGCTGGTCGAGATCGACACGACGCACCTGAAGTGCAACGCCCCCGGCTGGGTGGCACTCTCCGGCCGGAACACCCGGACGTCAGGGGAGTGGACCACGGTGCTGCCCCCGACCAGGGTTCAGCCGGACGGTCGCCACCGCTTCCGGCTGCGCTCCGCCCCCGAGCTGACCCACGTCCGGCTGGATCTCCACCCGGACGGCGGCCTCGCCCGCCTCCGCGTCTGGGGCGACCTGACCGACCACGGCGACCGCACCCTCCACGACCGCTGGACCACCTTCGCCGTCTGACCCCGTCGGCGCAGGTGTTGCCGCAGGCGTACCGGGACGCGGTGGCGATCACGGCCGCTGCCGGGTGGGGCGATGCGCGCCGGGCAGACCTTGGTGCCGATGGGGATGGCGGACGGGGCGGCCAGAGCGCAGGCTCGCCGGGACGGGGCCGGGGCCGGGACGGTGGGGGCCGATGGTGTGGTGCGGCGCCAGGTGGCGTCCGGGAATCAGCGGTCGCCGGCCACGAGGACCGTCACCCGGTGCGCCCGGCGTGCCCCGACCGCCGGTGACCTGTATCCGGCCGATGGCGCTGTCGCCACCGAACCGGCGGCACTCCCAAGGGCTGGCCCGCCTGGCGGTCGCCGAGGCGGTGCGCGGTTCAAAACGAGCCGCGCCTAACCACGTCTGTGTCTGTGACCTGCGTGACCGCCACGGACCATGGGGTCTGGCTAAGGTACGGGACAACGATCATGTGGATCGGTCGGCTCCCGAAGGCTGGGCGACTCGACGCAGCCTGCGGCGACACCGAGAGTCGCCGGACCGATCAGCCCGAAAGGAGCACGCAATGACACCTGGCCAGGGGCCTGGGCGGGAGGTTCTCGAGAGTGGTTTCCGTGTCCTCCGCGCACTGCCGGATGCGGACGAACACCGTCAGATGTCCAGTCTGGCCGAGTTGACATCGATACCCAGGTCCACGGTCCACCGGCTGCTCCGCCAGCTGCGCCGGAGCAAAGCGGTCGAGTTGCGTGCCGACAGGCGGTGGGCGGTGTCGCCGCACCTGCTCGGGATCGCCGGCCGGGCGCAACCGCTCGAGGGCGTTCGCACCAGCGTCAACCGTGTCATCCAGACGCTTCGGGATCAGACCGGTGCCACCGTTTCACTCGTCGTCCCGACCGAGACGTCGCTGGTGGCGATGGAGATGATCCCCGGTCGAGAGGAACTGCCCATCGACGCGTACGCCGGTATCGAGATGCCCGACCTGACGGCTGCGGCATTGGTACTCGATCCGAATCACCGGCAGTCGCCCCGTGTTCGGCCGTTCGCTGCCGCCGTCGATGACCAGGACCTGATCAACGGCCTCACGTGCTACGCGAGGTTGTTGACCCTACCCGGCGGGCAGCGGGCATCGCTGCAGATCGCGACATCGTCCCGTGTGCGGGCGGAGAACTTTGCCGCGCATGTCCAGCGTGCGGGCAAGGCGATCGAGGCGCTCGCGGCTCGGAACGGCCACTGAGTGGACACGTGCTGGCATCGCCGCGGGCCGCGCGGTCAGGATGCCAGGGTGAACGATTCGAGGATCGCTCTGGTCACCGGAGCAAGTCGCGGTTTCGGCCGCAGCATGGCCGCCCATCTGACCGATGCGGGTGTGTGGGTCATCGGTACGTACAACCGCAGCGCCACCGAGGCGCAGGAGTTCGCGGCGCAGGTCACGAAGAACGGCGGCAGGCTGGCCTTCCTGCAACTCGACCTGTCGCGCAGTGAACTCTTCCCGGCCTTCGCGGACAGCGTTTCACGTTTGCTGCACGACTGGGGGGCACAGCAGTTCAATTATCTGATCAACAACGCGGGCATCGGGTTCTTCCCGCCGTACGCCGAGACGAGTGAGGAACAGTTCGACGAACTGGTCGCGGTGAACCTGAAGGCCCCGTATTTCCTCACGCAGCGTCTTCTGCCTCTGCTGGCGGACGGGGGACGGATTCTGAACCTCTCCACCGCGTTGACGAGAGCGGTCGTTCCCGGCGCATCCGCTTATGCCGCGGTCAAGGGAGCAGTGGAGGTGCTGACCCGGTATCAGGCCGTCGAGCTGGCCGATCGCCGGATCCGCGTGAACACCCTCAGGGGCGGCGCGACCGAGAGCGATTTCGGCGGTGGCATCATGCACACCGATGCGGTGAAGGAGCTGTCCGCCAACGTCATCGCGCTGGGCAGAATAGGGACCCCGGACGACCTCGGTGCGGCCGTGCCCGCCCTTCTCTCCACCGCGTTCGGTTGGGCGAACGGTGGCTGCATCGAACTCAGCGGCGGTCAGAGTCTGTGACAGGAAGAAGGCTCACCCGCAGCGGGCGCCGTCGACGGCGGTCAGCAGGCGCTTGACAGGGCCGTCGCTCTCCGGCAGCAGGGTGACGGCGACCGCCGCGGCGCGGCCGTCGTCGGTGGCGGCGTCGCTGGTGTGGTAACGGTCGATGTCGCCGCCGTGGCCCCAGGCCATCCCATCGATGCTGCTGCCGCAATTGCCCTTTCTCCGCTCCTCGACGTCGGTGGCGCAGTGGCGCAAGAGCAGCCGCAGTGGAGGAAGCGGCGGCGAGTACGCCGAAGTGACCGCGATCGCCTCCCACAGGAGAACGCGAGCGCGCCATTGAGCTACTCGGCGATCACACACCGGAGTCACGGGCGGGTCCATGGACTGTCGGAGCCGGGCGGCATGATGAGTCCGTGGTAATCGTCTTCGATGCCGAGCTGTGGATATGGGAGGCGCGGCGCGCCGACTCGTGGACCTTCGTGAGCCTGCCTGTCGAGGCTTCCGAGGAGATCCGTGACCTGGCCGGCGGAGTCCGCCGCGGCTTCGGTTCGCTGCGGGTGCGGGTCACGGTCGGTGGGAGCACCTGGAAGACCTCGATCTTCCCGGACAGCGCGCGGGGGAGTTACGTGCTGCCCATCAAGCGCGCCGTCCGCAGAGCCGAAGCCATCGAGGCGGGTGACCTCGCGACCATGACCGTCGAGCTCATCGATTTCTGATCACCGGACTCGACGACCGACCAGCGCCACAACCGAGGCCGGTGACGAAGGCGTGGTCGTCGTCATGGCCGACCCGGAGGACCACGAGTTCTGCCTGGTTCAGTACGACGACTGACGGCGGCATCGCCCTCGCGTCGCCGTGCGGCGTCCCCGTACGCCGGCCGCCGTACGGGGCCCGCACGGTCGTCAGGCCAGGAAGCGGTCGACCTCGGCCGCGAAGTCGTCGATGTGCTGGAAGAGGAAGCCGTGCCCGGCGTCGCTGTACAGCACGACCTTGGCGTTCGGCAGGCGCTGCGACATGGCGTACGTGGCGTACGAGTGGATCATCACGTCGTGCGCGCCGTTCGCGACGAGCACCGGCAGGGCCAGCTCCCCCTGGCGCTCCCAGAAACCCGCGAAGCCGCCGATGGCGGTGAGCTGCGCGCGGTAGGTCTCCGGCTGCACCTGGGCCTTGGACCCGGTCAGCCGGCGGTCGATCCGGCGCAGCGAGGCGAGCCCCGCGGCCCGGGCCTGCTCGGTCTTGGGGAAGAAGAGGTAGAGGAAGTCCTCGTCGCCGTTCTCCGGGTGGGCGAGCACCTCATTGACCTTGGCGGGAGGCGGTGGCAGGTCGGGGACCCCGCCGGCCGAGCTGCCGGCGACGATCAGGCGCCGTACCAGGTCCGGCGCCCCCAGCGCGACGCCCTGGGCGACGATGCCGCCCATCGACCAGCCCAGCACGTCGACCTGGTCCAGGCCGAGCGACCGCAGGAAGGCGATCGCGCCGTCGGCGAGTCCTTCGATGGTGTCGGGGGCGACGCCGGTCGAGGCGCTGGTGCCGCGGTTGTCGAAGACGATGACCTCGCGTTCGGCCGCGAGGCGGTCGAGCAGCGCCGGGTCCCAGTGGTCCATCGTGCCGCGCAGCCGCATCAGCAGGACCAGCGGTACGGTGCCGGGCCGGCCGAAGCGCCGGTAGGCGAACCGTTCGCCCTCCGGGCCGTCGACGAATTCCGTCTCGGCCTGGTCGGACAGGTAAGTGGACATTCTCGTCCTTCGCGGAGGTCGCGGCCCGACGTGTCGTCGGCTGCCGTCCATGCTCGTCGGCCGGTCACCGGGGAGGTATCCGACATTTGACTGAGCGGAACGGCCGGGCGGCCGGCTTCACGCCGCGCCGGCCTGCTCCAGCGCGGCGCGCAGTTGGGTCCGGTTGCTGACGCCCAGATTCGGAAAGACCTTGTACAGGTGGGTCGCGACCGTACGGTGCGACAGGTAGATCCGGTCGGCGATCTCCCGGTTGGTCATGCCCGCGGCGGCCATCCGGGCGATCTGCAGCTCCTGGGCGGTGAGCACGGCCGCCGCGTCCGGCACGGCCCGGCGACCCGCCTCCCGCGTGACCGTCGGCGGGGCGGAGACGACACCGGCGGCGCGCAGCTCCGCCGCGGCGCGTTCGGCCCATGGGGACGCACCCGCGCCCTCGAACACCCGCAGGGCCGCGCCGAGCTGCTCACGGGCGTCGACGATGCGACGGCGGCGGCGCAGCCACTCGCCGTAGACGAGCCGGGTGCGGGCGATCTCCAGCGTGCCCGGGTTGTTTCCGGCGGTCGCCAGCGCCGCCTCGAAGTGCTCCTCGGCGCCGGCGCTCGGCTGGGCCTGCGCCAGGCCGCGCCGTACCAGGTTGTCGAGGTACGGGCTGGCGAACGCCGGGGCCTCCTCGGACGCTCGTACCAGCAGCGGCGTCACCTGCTCGGTGCGGCCGGTGCGCACCGCGGCCTCGGCCAGGTCGGCGAGCGCCCACCATCCGGTGAAGGTGTGGGCCCGCGCGGCGTTGAGGGCGGCCCAGGCGTCCTCGTGACGACGCTCGTTGAGGGCGACCAGGCCGGCCGCCCAGCTCGCCCGGGCCTTGATGAAGGTGGGGCCGTCGGCGCCGGCCAGTTCTTCGCCGCGGTCGAGCGCGGCGAGCGCGCGGGCGTTGTCGCCGCGCCAGGCGTACGCACGGGCCGCGGCGATGGCCGCGTCCGCCGCGGTGACCCGCAGGCCGAGGTCGGCGCCGATCCGCAGGGCCATCTCGGCGTCGGCCAGGCCGTCCTGCAGCCGCCCGAGACCGATCCGGATCATGCCGCGCTCGCGCAGGGCCCAGGCCTCGTCTCCGGGGGCGCCTGTGCGGTGGGAGTACTCGACGCCCAGGTTCCAGCAGTCCAACGCGGCCGGCAGGTCGTGCACGGCCTCGGCCATGAGCCCGACGCCGATGATGATCTGCGGGCGGCTGGGCCACCTCCTGGCCTCGTCCGAGAGGTAGGCGTCCCGGATGACGCGCAGCAGCCCGGGCAGCTCGCTCCGGGCCTGGTCGGCGTGTTCGGCGGGATAGAGCAGCACCCGCCCGACGAGCGTGAGAAGACCGCCGTCATCGCCGGCGGCCGCGTCGATGGCCTGCCGGAGCCGCGCGCGGAGGTCGTCGGGCAGGCCGTGTACGCAGTGCGCGGTGGCGGCGGTGGCGAGCACGCGCAGCCGCTGCGTCCGGTTGCCGTCGCCGCGGGGGCCGGCCAGCCGGGCGGCGAGGTCGAGCAGGTCGTCGGTGCTGTGACCCGGGACGGCGGCGCTGTTGGTCAGGGCGACCTGGGTGAGTGCCAGGTGGGCGAGCACGTCGGGGTCGGTCGCCGCCGGCCGGGCCTCACGGACCAGCAGCGCGCTGCCCGCCACGTCGCCGGCCTGGCGGGCGATCTCCGCGGCGGCGGCGAGGCGGCGCGTACGGTCGGTCTCGGAGGACGAGAGGCCGGCGGCCCGCCGCAACGCCGCGACGGCCTCGGCGAGCGCGCTGCGGTCGCGGGCCCGGGCCGCGGTGGCCTCCAGCGCGGCGGCCACCGCGTCGTCGTGGTCCGGGACGGCCGCGGCGGCGTGCCACGCGGCGCGGTCGGGGTCGGTGGCGGTGTCGGCGAGGACGCGGTGGGCGGCGGTCCGTTCGGCGAACGACGCGGCGCCGTAGACGGCGGAGCGGACGAGCGGATGGCGCAGCACCACCTGGTCTCCGGCGACGGTGGCGAGGCGGGCGTTCTCGATCGGCGCGAGGTCGTCCAGGCTCAGGCCGGCGCGTGCCGCGGCGGTCATCAGCTGGCGCAGCGACGATTCGGGCGCCGCGGCGATGAACAGCAGCATCCGCCGGCTGCGCTCGGGCAGCCGGGACGCTCCGGCGAGGAACGCCTGCTGCAGCCGCCGGGTCATCGGCAGCCACCGGTCTCCGGCGACCCCGCCCGGCGGCGGGTGCCCGGTGAGCGCCCGGCCGAGTTCGGTCAGCGCGAGCGGGTTGCCGACGGCCTCGGCGAGGATCAGCCGGCGGGTGCCCTCGTCGGGTTCCGGCCGCTGCTCGCGCAGGAGCCGCTCGGACTCCTCGTCGGTGAGCGGGCCGAGTGAGAGCTCCGTCAGCGGGATCGACCGGATCAGGCCGGCCGCGGCGCCCTCGGAGGCCTCGGAGGCCTCGATCGCCCGCTCGGCGGCGTCGGTCCGCATCGTCACGATCAGCAGCACTCGGGCGTTCGACAGGCGCCGGGCGGCGAAGGCGATGGCCTGGGCGGTGGAGGCGTCGAGCCACTGCGCGTCCTCGACCACGACGACCGCGGGCTGCTCGGCCGAGTAGTCCTCGAGCAGGCCGAGCGCGGCGAGCCCGGTCATCAGCCGGCTCGGCGCCGGCCCGTCGGCCTGCCCGAGCGCGACCTCCAGGGCCTGCCGCTGCCGGTCCGGGAGCGCGGAGAGGCGATCGAGCACGGGGTGGAACAGCTCATGGAGGCCTGCGAAGCCGGACGTCGTCTCGCTCTGCACGCCGGTACAGCGCAGCTCGCGGAAGCCCTGTACGGCGGCCAGCCGGACCACGGCGTCGACCAGCGTGCTCTTGCCGATGCCGGCCTCGCCCTCGATCAGGACGGCCTGCCCGCCCGGCCCGACCGCGGAAAGGAGCTCCTGGCAGCGGGCCAGCTCGCGGTCCCGCCCGACGATCGGCCCGTTCCCGGGATCGTCGCAGGTGGGAAGAGGTGACACTCGACGGATTCTAGGGCGGACGCCGTCGGTTCGGGCAATCGCCGTTGCCCCTGAGGGGCGGATACGCGCGGCCGGCGGCCCGCGCGAATAGCCGTACGAGACACCCCCCGCCTCCGCGAACCGCGTCGGCGCGGTGTGATGAGTGAAATCCGACATGAGAGTCTCCTGCTGCCGTTACCTGCGAGGTTCACTCTCAGTGCAACCGCCCGACGGCCTCACGCGGGGCGGTGACGGCGACGGAGTGGCCGAACGTGCCACCGCGGTCGCCCCCGTGGACACGCCGATGCGCCAGGTCGTGCTGGACTGTGGTTCCGGCGCTGGCCACAGCCGCGGCGGGTTCGCCGACAGTTCAATGCGTCGCGGCGGCAGTAGGCTCGTCGGGTGAGCGGTGAAGCGTCGAATTCCCCGGACGATCGGTCAGCCGAAAACCCGCCTCGGCGTTCACGTCGGTTGCGGCACGTCCATCCCACGCGGCGTGGTCTGATCCTTTCCTGGTGGGGATTCACCGCCACATTCGCCGGATTGCGCGCGCTGACCTGGGCAATTCACGTTCACGTCGCGGGCCTGGGCAACGTCCACGTCGGTCGCGTCCATATTCACCATTACATCTGGGGCATTCTGCTGTTGATCGCCGTCGGCGCATGCGGGCTCGTCGAGAGATCTCCCGTCTGGCGGACCTGGATGGGCCTCGCCTTCGGGATCGGGCTGGCCCTGGTGATCGACGAAGCCGCGTTGCTGATCGAGCTGAAGGACGTGTACTGGAACCGCGCGGGCGGGATCAGCGCCGCCGTCGCGATCATCCTCATCGGCGTGGCCGGAAGCACCCTCGCACTCACACGCGCGCCGCACACCGAGGCCACCGCGCCCTGAGGAGGGCATCGTCACCGACCCGCCGGGCCGGGAGATATGCGGCGGGTCGTGAGGTCGTCAGGTCTGGTCCGGGCCGAGCTTGCGCAAGAGGTCTCGAAGGGTGGTGATCTCGGTGGGGCTGAGGTTGGCGAAGGAGTCCGGCGGGGTGGTATCGGCAAGCTGCGCCCGCTTGGTCAGCTCTCGTCCTTCGTCGGTCAGCATGATGACCTTGATCCGGCGATCGGTCGGGTGCTGCCGGCGCACGGCGAGACCGCGTTGTTCGAGGGCGTCGACCAGCGAAGTCACGTAGGAGTTGTCGCATCCGAGTCGCTTTGCAAGCTGCCGCATCGGGATCGGTTCGTCCAGGGGGAGGACGAGTAGCGCCCGCAGGGGTGCGAGTGGCAGCCCGGTCTCTTGGGTGATCTGGTGGAAGGCGGCCATCGCGGTCGGGTTGTGGCTGATCGCTCGGATTCGTTGCCACACCTCGGCTGCTGGGTCGTCATGTCGGTCGTCCATGACCGGGACGGGAAGGTCTGAGGCCGTAATCACATAGCCAATGCTAGTCCATACTACTGGCTGACAATATCGATGGTTGAGACCCTCAGTGATAGTGCTAGCATTTTTGGGTATGGAGTCTCGCCTGGATCAGAAGCCGGTCGTGGCGGTGGTGTACGTCGCCGCCATGTTCATGGCCGTCATGGACACCACGATCGTCAACGTCGCCCTACCGGCCCTGGGCCGCGACCTGCACGCCCGCGCCGGCAGCGTCGGCCTGGTCTCGATCACCTACCTGGTGAGCCTGGCGGTGTTCATCCCTGCCTCGGGCTGGCTCGGCGACCGGATCGGCGGGCGGCGAGCGCTGCTGGGCGCGGTGGGCGTATTCACGATCGCCTCGGCGCTGTGCGGCGTCTCCAGCAGTCTCGGTGAGTTGGTCGCCTTCCGGGTCTTGCAGGGCGTCGGCGGGGCGGTGATGACCCCGGTCGGGCTGGCGATGCTCTTCCGGGTCTACCCACCGGCCGAGCGGGTCCGGATCTCCAGCGTCCTGGCGCTGGTCACAGCGCTGGCCCCGGCGTTCGGCCCGATCCTCGGAGGCGTGTTCACGACCTACCTGTCATGGCGGCTGGTGTTCTTCGTCAACGTGCCGATCGGCGCGGTGACGTTCGTGTTCGGGGGCGTGGCACTCGCCGATCACATCCCCGCCCACCCCGGCCGTCTGGATGTGACCGGTCTGCTGCTGTCCGGTCTGGGGCTGGGTTCGGTCATGTACGGCATCTCCGAGGGACCGTCTCAGGGCTGGTCGGCCGTCCCGGTGCTCGCCACGGTCGGCGCCGGTGTGGTGCTGCTCGGTCTGATGGTCGCCGTCGAGCTACGGGTGGCCAACCCGCTGGTCGATCTGCGTCTGCTCGGCAACCGCATGTTCGCGTGCGCGACGAGTCTGTACGGACTCGGGTCGGTCGCTTACCTCGGCGCGCTGTTCCTGGCCGCCCTATTCTTTCAAGACGCACTCGGCCTGTCCGCAGTGAAGTCGGGGTTGACCGTCTTTCCCTCTGCGATCGGCGTCATGGCCGGCGGGCAGATCGTGACCCGCGCGCTCTACTGGCGCCTCGGTCCCCGCCGGATCGTGGCGGCCGGACTGCTGATCATCGTGGCCGCACTGGTGGCGATGGCCCAGGTGGACGCACGCACCAGCCTGTGGCCGGTGCGGCTGATCATGTTCGGCCTCGGGCTCGGCGTGGCTTTCGTGTTCATCCCCAGCCAGGCCGTGTCGATGGCCACCGTCACCAAGGCGCAGACCGGACGGGCGTCCTCGATCTTCAACGCCGGCAAGCAGCTCGGAGGCGCCATCGGCGTCGCACTGCTCAGCACCGTACTCGCCGCCGTAGGCCCGACCCAGGAGAACGCCGGCCATATGAACGTCCACCTGACCGCCTACCACGACGCTTTCCTCGCCGGGGCCGCAGCAGCCGCACTCGCCATCACGGTCGCTCTCGCCATCCACGACGCCGACGCCTCCACCACCATGACGCGTCGCCGAAACCCCCGCACGGCCAAGCACCAGGCCGAGGAGCCCGCAGTCGCCACCAAAGCCCGGCTGAAGTAAAGCGCGCGCAATCACGAGCACCGTGGGGCGGCTCCGTGAGGGCCTACGAGGAGGCGGCGCGCCGTAGAGCGTCCTCGGAACGGTCGGCCCACTGACCAATGACTCGGGCTGAGGCCGGTGGCGGGTGCGTATGGTGCGGCTCTGGATCCAGTGAAGTTCCCGTTGGTTCGGCGGGCGGACCGGTGTCGCCGGCCCTGTACGGGGTTAGCGTCCGGGTGTGCTGATCACTCCGCATGAGCGGGAGCGGCTGCTCGTTCACGTCGCGGCCGGGCTCGCCCGGGACCGGCGGGCCCGCGGGTTGCGGCTCAACCATCCCGAGGCCACCGCGGTCATCGCCTCGTACGTGCTGGAGGGCGCCCGCGACGGGCGGACCGTCGCCGAGCTCATGGAGGCGGGGCGCACGGTGCTCTCCCGCGAGGACGTCATGGAGGGCGTGCCGGAGATGCTGGAGTCGGTGCAGGTCGAGGCGACCTTCCCCGACGGCACGAAGCTCGTCACCGTGCACCGGCCGATCCCGTGACGTCCCCGGAGGAGAACGCGGCGAGCGTCGTCCCGGGTGAGATCGTGCTCGGCGACGGCCCCGTGCGCCTGAACCCCGGGCGTCCGCGGCGGACGATCAGGGTGGTGAACACCGGGGACCGCCCGGTGCAGGTCGGCTCGCACTATCACTTCGCGCAGGCCAACGACGCGCTCGACTTCGACCGGGAGGCCGCGCGCGGCCACCGGCTCGACATTCCCGCCGGCACGGCCGTGCGCTTCGAACCAGGCGTGGCACGCGAGGTGTCGCTGGTGCCGCTCGCGGGGCGCGCGGCCGTACCGGGCCTGCGCCGTGGCTGAGATCTCCCGCCACCGCTACGCCCGGCTGTACGGCCCGACCGCCGGCGACCGCGTGCGCCTGGCCGACACCGACCTGTTCATCGAGGTCACCGAGGATCTGAGCCGGGGCGCCGGGGCCGGGGACGAGGTGGTGTTCGGCGGCGGCAAGGTGATCCGCGAGTCGATGGGCCAGGGGACGGCGACGCGCGCCGAGGGGGCGCCCGACCTGGTGATCACCGGTGCCGTGGTGCTGGACCACTGGGGCATCGTCAAGGCCGACGTCGGCGTGCGCGACGGCCGGATCGCCGCGCTCGGCAAGGCCGGCAACCCGGACACGATGGACGGGGTCCATCCCGATCTGGTGATCGGCCCGTCCACGGAGATCCTCGCGGGGAACGGCCGGATCCTCACGGCCGGGGCCGTCGACGCGCACGTCCACCTCGTCTGCCCGCAGCTGGTCGAGGAGGCCCTCGGCGCCGGTGTCACCACGCTCGTCGGGGGCGGTACCGGCCCGGCCGAGGGGACCAGGGCGACGACGGTCACTCCCGGCGCCTGGTACCTCGCCCGGATGCTGGAGGCGATGGACGCCTGGCCGGTCAACGTCGCGCTGCTCGCCAAGGGCAACACGGTGTCCGAGGAGGGCATGTGGGAGGCGCTGCGGGGCGGCGCGTCGGGGTTCAAGCTGCACGAGGACTGGGGGTCGACGCCGGCCGCGATCGACGCGTGCCTGCGGGTCGCGGACGCCTCGGGGGTGCAGGTGGCGCTGCACTCCGACACCCTCAACGAGGCCGGGTACGTGGAGTCGACGCTGAACGCCATCGACGGCCGGTCCGTCCACGCGTACCACACCGAGGGCGCGGGCGGCGGGCACGCGCCGGACATCATCCGGGTCGCCGCGCATCCGAACGTCCTGCCGTCCTCGACCAACCCGACCCGGCCGCACACCGTCAACACGCTCGACGAGCACCTCGACATGCTCATGGTCTGCCACCACCTGAACCCGGCGGTGCCGGAGGACCTGGCGTTCGCCGAGTCGCGGATCCGCCCGACGACGATGGCGGCCGAGGACGTCCTGCACGACCTCGGCGCGATCTCGATGATCGGCTCGGACTCCCAGGCGATGGGCCGCATCGGCGAGACCGTCATCCGTACCTGGCAGACCGCGCACGTGATGAAGACCCGCCGGGGCGGCCTGGACGACAACCTGCGCGCCCGCCGGTACGTCGCCAAGTACACGATCTGCCCGGCGATCGCGCACGGTCTCGACGCCGAGGTCGGCTCGGTGGAGGTGGGCAAGCTCGCGGACCTGGTGCTGTGGGACCCGGCGTTCTTCGGCGTGCGGCCGCTCGTCGTGCTGAAGGGCGGCATGATCGCCTGGGCCGCGATGGGGGACGCGAACGCCTCGATCCCGACGCCGCAGCCGGTGTTCCCCCGCCCGATGTGGGGTGCGAGCGCCGCCCCGTCGACGTCGGTGCACTTCGTCGCGCCCGCCGCGATCGAGGACGGCCTGGCCGGGCGTCTGGACGTGCGGCGGCCGCTCGTCCCGGTGAAGGACACCCGGCGGCTGGGCAAGGCGGACCTGCCGCTGAACGACGCCCTCCCGGACATCAGGGTCGACCCGGACACGTTCACGGTCAGTGTCGACGGGAATGAGATCGAGCCCGCTCCGGTGTCCGAGCTGCCCATGGCCCGCCGGTACTTCCTGTTCTGATGGACGCTTCCGGGAACGCCCCCATGGACGCCGTGCTCCTGCTGCTCGCCGACTCGCGGCTGCCCGCCGGAGGGCACGCGCACTCCGGCGGCCTGGAGACCGCCGCCGCGACCGGCGTCGTCCACGACCTGGCCACGCTCACCGCCTTCCTGCGCGGCCGGCTCGCCACCGCCGGACTCGTCACGGCGGGCCTGGCGGCGGCCGCCTGCGCCCACGCGCGGGAGCCCGCAGGGAACGCGCCGCCGGGCGGTGCCGCCCCGCGGGCCCGTACGCCGGACGGCTGGGAGCGGCTCGACGCCGAGGCGGACGCGCGTACGCCGTCGCCCGCGCAGCGGCGGGCCTCACGCGCGCAGGGACGGGCGCTGCTGCGCGTCGCCCGCGGCCTGTGGCCCGGCTTCGTCCTCGACCTCCCGGCCGGGGCGGCGGGCGGGCCGCACCATCCGATCGTCCTGGGCGCGGCGGTCGCCGCCGCGGGCGGCGTGCCGGTACGGGCGGCGCAGATCGCGGCGTACGGCGCGGTGACCGTGCCGGCGTCGGCGGCGATCCGCCTGCTCGGGCTCGACCCCCTCGGCGTCTACCGCGTGCTGGCGGGGCTCGCCGCGCGCGTCGACGCCGTCGCGGCGGAGGCGGCCGCGTCCGTACGGGCCGGTGGGCTGCCGGCGGCGTCCGCGCCCGCGCTGGACGTGTTCGCCGAGCTCCACGACCGGGCCGGAACACGCCTGTTCGAATCCTGAGATCGGAGGATGGGATTGGGACCTCACGACGGCCGCGAGCCGCGGGAGCCGCGACCGCGCCGGGCGCTGCGGCTCGGCATCGGCGGCCCGGTCGGCAGCGGCAAGACGGCCCTGGTCGCCGCGCTGTGCCGCCTGCTGCGCGAGGAGGCGGCGCTGGCCGTGGTCACGAACGACATCTACACGACCGAGGACGCCGACTTCCTGCGCCGGAACGCCGTACTGGACGAGGACCGGATCGCGGCGGTCCGCACCGGCTGCTGCCCGCACACGGCGATCCGCGACGACATCTCCGCGAACCTGGACGCCGTCGAGACCTTGGAGGATCGGCACGGCCCGCTCGACCTCGTGATCGTGGAGAGCGGCGGCGACAACCTCACCGCGACGTTCAGCCGGGGGCTGGCCGACCGGCAGATCTTCGTCCTCGACGTGTCCGGCGGCGACAAGGTCCCTCGCAAGGGCGGTCCGGGCGTCACCACCGCAGACCTGCTGGTGGTCAACAAGACGGACCTCGCGCCGCTGGTCGGTGCGGATCTGACCGTCATGGCCCGCGACGCCGAGCGCGTACGGGCGGGGCTGCCGGTCGCCTTCACGTCGCTGCGGGAGCGCCCGGACGCCCCGGAGGTCGTCAGCTGGGTGCGCGCCGTCCTCGCCGCACACGCCGACGCGTGACCTCCGGCCCCGCGGCCCCGTACGCCGGTCTCCGGGCGCGCGCGGCCGTGCGTGCCGAGCGCGGTCCTGGCGGGCGGACGCGGATCACGCGGCTGCGGTCGGACGGCCCGCTGGCCCTGCGCGAGTCCGGCGGGGCGGTCTATGTGGTGGGCGCGGGCGCGGGACCGCTCGGCGGCGACGACCTGGAACTGAGCGTCGAGGTCGGCCCGGGCGCGCGGCTGAGCGTCCGCTCGGCCGCGGCCACCCTCGTCCTGCCGGGCCGCGAGGGCGCCGGAGCCTCGCGCCTCGCCGTACGGGCGCACGTCGCGGCCGGGGGACGGCTCGTCGTCACGCCCGAGCCCGTGATCGCCGCGGCGGGCTGCGACCACCACGCCACGGCGGAGGTGACCCTGGACGAGGGCGCGGAGCTGGTCTGGCGGGAGGAGATCGTCCTCGGCCGCCACGGAGAGCCGCCGGGCCGGTACACCGGCCGGCTGGACGTCACGGCCGGCGCGACGCCGCTGCTCCGCCACGAGCTGCGGATCGGCGAGGACGCGACGAGCGGCGCGGTGCTCGGCGACGCGCGGGCCGCCGGAACCCTGCTGATCACGGGTGCCGACGCCGAGCCGTACGCGGAGGAGGGCCTGGCCGTCCTGCCGCTCGCCGGGCCGGGGGTCCTGGTGACGGCCATGGCCGCCGACGCCGTACGGTTGAGGGAGCGGCTGACGGCGGGCCGCCGCCGCGTTACGCCGTGAACTCGATGATCATGTGGGCCGTAGGCGCGGCGGATGGCTACGATCTCAGAGAGTGGGAGCTTTCGCCTTACAGGGGGGACCGTGAGCGACGTCCAGGGGCCGCCGGACGGTCGCAAGCCGGTATTCGCCGCCGAACGCCGTAAGCGCATTCTCGAGCTGCTTCGCGCGAACGGCACGCTGTCGCTGCGTCAGCTGGCCGAGGCCGTCCAGTCGTCGGAGGTCACGGTGCGCCGTGACGTGCGCGCGCTCGAGGCCGACGGCCTGCTGGACCGCCACCACGGCGGAGCCTCCCTGCCCGGCGAGCTCTCCCGCGAGGCGACGTACCTGCAGAAGGCCCAGGTCGCGGGGGACGAGAAGGCCGCGATCGCCGACCTCGCGGCGGCGCTCGTCGAGGACGGCGACGCCATCGCCATCGGCCCCGGCACCACGACGCACGCGCTGGCGCAGCGGCTGACCGGCCACACCGAGCTCACGGTGGTGACCAACTCGCTCCTGGTCGCGCAGACCCTGGCCGCCTCGCCGCGCATCGAGGTGGTGGTGACCGGCGGCACGCTGCGCGGCCCGGTGCAGGCCCTGATCGGCAGCGCGGCGGAGCGGTCGCTGGCCGGGCTGCGGATGCGCCGGGTGTTCATCTCCGGCAACGGCCTGACCGCCGAGCGCGGCCTGTCGACGCCGAACATGCAGGTCGCGGGCACCGACCGGGCGCTGGCCGAGGCGGCCGAGGAGGTCGTGGTGCTCGCCGACCACACCAAGGTCGGGGTGGACACCATGGTGCAGACCGTTCCGCCCGAGCGCATCGACCACCTCGTCACCGGCGAGGACGCCTCGCCGGAGGAGCTGCACGACCTGAGCGCGCGGGGCGTGCGGATCCACGTCGCCCGTCTCTAGTCCCCGGGCTTCACGAACTCCCCGGAAGACCCGGCGATGACAGCTCCGGATGCCCTGGATCACGGCGTAGCGCGTCGAGGACGACGTTGACCGCCGCCCGCGGCGGTGCACCGCGGCGGATCGCCGCGGTGATGGTCCGGGTGACCGGGGTGGCGAGCCGGCGGACGGTGACGCGGTAGCGGGGGTCGACGGCCAGGCCGGGCAGCAGCGCGATCGACAGGCCGGCCTCGACGTGCTGCGTGGTCATCAGGTAATTGCTGAAGCGGCACACCACCCGCGGCTCGAACCCGGCCTCCCGGCACAGGCGGATCGCCAGGTTCGCCATGTAGGACTGCGGCCTGTCGAGCGCCCACGGCTCGTCCGCGAAGGCGGCGAGGTCGACCGGGTCACGCCCCGCCGCCGGATGGCCGGGCGGCAGCACGAGCACGATCGGGTCGGTGGCCAGTGGCACGATGTCGAGGTCGGGGCCGAGCGGCTGCTCGACGAAGTCCGTCGTCGTGATGATCACGTCGACGTCGCCCACGCGCAGGGCGGGCATGCTCTCGTGCGGTTCCAGCTCCAGCAGTTCGACGTCGAGGTGCGGGTACGCCTCGGCGAGCCGGACGATCGCCGGGACGGCCATGCTGTGCAGCGCGCTCTGGAACGCCCCCAGGCGGACGAGCCCGGCGGGCTCCTCGCCGAGACTGCGCAGCTCCGCCCCGACCGCGGTCATGTGGTCGAGGATCTCCCGCGCCCGCCGCGCCAGGATCAGCCCGGCCGGGGTGAGCCGCACCCGCCGCCCGGTGCGCTCCAGCAGCTGCGTGCGCGTCTCGGCCTCGAGCACGGACAACTGCTGGGACACGCTCGACGCGCTCAGGTTCAAGGCCTGGGCGACGGCGCGCACGGTTCCCAGCGTGTCGAGCTGGATCAGGAGCCGCAGCCGCCACGGGTTGAAGATCACCGGGACATTCTTGTACGGCTGCGCCGAACAGGAAAGCCGGGATTGTGAGATGGACGTGGCGCTCGGCGGGCCCCTAGCGTCGAGACATGACCGCTGCTCGAGACATGACCGCTGCGACCTCCGCGTCCTCATCCGCCTTCTGGGCCGACGCCGACCGGCACCTCGTCCGCTACGCCGGGGCGGGCCGGTTCACCCGCGAGATCATCGAGAGCGCCGCCGGTAGCTTCCTGTACACCGAGGACGGCCGGAAGATCCTCGACTTCACCTCGGGCCAGATGAGCGCGATCATCGGCCACTCGCACCCGGAGATCGTGGCCACGGTGCGGGAGCAGGCGGCCCGGCTCGACCACCTGTTCAGCGGCATGCTGAGCCGCCCCGTCGTCGACCTCGCCCGGCGCCTGGCCGAGACCCTGCCGGCGCCACTGGAGAAGGCCCTGCTGCTGACCACCGGCGGCGAGTCGAACGAGGCCGCGATCCGGATGGCCAAGCTCGTCACCGGCAAGCACGAGATCGTCTCCTTCGCCCGCTCGTGGCACGGCATGACGCAGGCCGCGGCGTCCGCCACCTACAGCGCCGGCCGCAAAGGGTACGGCCCGGCGGCTCCGGGCAACTTCGCCATCCCCGTGCCCAACGCGTACCGGCCGGACTTCACCACCTCCGACGGTGAGCTCGACTGGCGGCGGCAGCTGGACTTCGGCTTCGAGCTGATCGACGCGCAGTCCGTCGGCAGCCTCGCCGCCTGCATGGTCGAGCCCATCCTCAGCTCCGGCGGGATCATCGAGCCGCCCGAGGGCTACTTCGCCGCGCTGCACGAGAAGTGCCGCGAGCGCGGCATGCTGCTGATCCTCGACGAGGCTCAGACCGGCCTCTGCCGCACCGGCGCCTGGTACGCCTTCCAGCGGGACGGCGTCGTCCCGGACATCCTGACGCTGTCGAAGACCCTCGGTGCCGGATTCCCCCTCGCCGCCGTGCTGACCAGCGCCGAGATCGAGCAGGAGGCTCATGACCGCGGCTTCCTGTTCTTCACCACCCATGTCGCCGACCCGCTCATGGCGGCGGTCGGCAACACCGTCCTCGACGTGCTGATCCGTGACCGGCTGGACGAACGCGCCGCCGGACTCGGCGCCCTCCTGCGCGACGGCCTGGAGCACATCGCGGCGCGGCACCCGGTCGTCGGAGACGTCCGCGGCCGCGGCCTGCTGGCCGGGCTGGAACTGGTCGCGGACCGCGCGAGCGGACGCGGATCCGACGAGCTCGGCGCTCTTGTCACCACGCGGTGCCTGGAGCTCGGCCTGCACATGAACATCGTGCAGTTGCCGGGCATGGGCGGCGTGTTCCGGATCGCGCCGCCGCTGACCGCCACCGAAGCGGAGATCTCGCTCGGTCTGGCCATCCTCGACCAGGCCATCGGCGACGTGACCGATACGGCATGAGCCGTCGCGTGATCACCGCGACCCGTCGGTGCGGTGATCGAGGACGGTGATGAGGTGGCGTGCCTCGTGCGTGGTGGCGGCGGTGATGCCGAGCGGTCTGGCGTGGTAGCCGTGGCGGGCACGGCCGAACAGGTGGGCGGTGTCGTTCCCGGCCTCCGCCGCGCTGACGAGGCACGCGGTGAGGGCGGCGGTCAGCACGGCGACGATGACCGGACGGCGGGCCGGGGTTCCGGCGAGCAGGGCGCGGACGCGGCCCGGCACGTCGCTGCGGCCGAAGCACAGTACGGCGCTCCGGGGTGATGGTCGCTCATCGTGGCGGGCGGCGAGGGCGGCGCGGGCCAGGGCGCGGGCGGTGAGGGAGCGGTCGGTGACGGTCGCGGCGGCGTCTTCGTCGGCCCAGCGTTCGGTGAGGTGGTGGATCGCCGCCGGAAGCGGGGCCAGGAGGGGGTCGGCGGCCGTGATGAGGGCGGCCAGGGTCCGGTGGCGGTGGTGCCGGTGGTCCAGGTGGGCGGTCTCGTGGGCGAGCAGGACCTGGCGCTCTTCGGCGTTCAGGGTGCGCAGCATGCCGGTGGACACCACGATGCGGCCCTGTTGTCCGCGGCCGGCGGGGACGGCGAACGCTTCGATCGCGGGTTGGTCGAGGACGGCGAGGCGGCCGGTTCGCGGGCCGAGCCGGGCGCTGGCGTGCCGGGCGCGGTGAAGGGCGCGGGCGCGTCGTGCGGCGGTCCACACGAGCGCGATCGCGATGGTCGCCAGGGTGAGGATGGCGGTTTTCGCCGTGAGGGGTGAGACCGGGTCGGCGTGGCGGAGGCGGTCGCCGGACCAGGCGCCGACGGCGGCGACCAGGGGGAGCCGTCCGATGAGTGTGGCGGCCAGGAGGGCGAGTGACAGCAATGATGTCAGGGCGCATGCGAGGCCGGCGGTCAGCAGCAGGCGGGTTCCGGTCGCCGGTGGCATCCGGGCGGCGAGCCGTGGTCCCGAGACGGCCAGCAGCGCCGAGGCCGCGAACGGCGCGTAGACGATGAGCTCCATGTCAGTCACCGCCTTCCGCGTGGAGCAGCCGCTGCAGGAGCGCCTCGTCCTCCGGCGGCAGCGATGAGACGAAGCGGGCCAGCGTCCCGGCGCGGTCGCGGCGGCGGTCCAGCAACTCGGTCATCGCGCGGGCGGTGTGCTCGGCCTCGTCCATCGTCGGGGCGTAGGCGTACCCGCCTCGTGCGGTCGGCGTGCGGGTGACCAGGTTCTTGCGGTGCAGGCGGCTCAGCGTCGACATCACCGTGGTGTAGGCCAGCCGGTCGCCGAGTTCGAGCTGCACCTCGGCGGGGGTCACCGGCCGTCCGAGTGCCCACAGCACCGCGAGCACCTCGTCTTCCAGCATGCCCGGGGGGCGGCGGGGGACGGCGCCATCGCCGTTCGCGTGGTTCACGTGGTGTGCTCCTTCGTCCGGCCGCAGTCTACGCATCAAGTAGTACTATCGCGGTAATACTATCTCAATAGTAAGTATTCGGGCTGATCGCGGCGGTCGAACGCCGCCTCGATGTGAACACCGCCATCCCGCGGCGCCTGACGAGGTGAGGGTCCGCCCCCATGACGTCCACCCCCCTGGAGACACCGCACATGAAGATCACGTTCCTTCTCGGATCCGCCTACGGAATGGGCGGCACGATTCGCGCCACCATCACCCTGGCCAACCATCTCGCGATGCGGCACGAGGTCGAGATCATCACCTTGCACCGGCGGCGGACCGATCCGTTCTTCCCGATCGACGAGCGCGTCGGCGTCCGCACGCTGATGGACGTGCGCAAGGGAGTACGTCCCGGGCGCCTCGACGCGCGGCTGGGCCGGCACAACAGCCGGCTGGTGCCCCGCGGCGAGAGGATGTGGTCGGAGATCACCCTGCGTGGTGACTACCGGGTGTGGCGGGCGCTGCACGGGCTGGAGACCGACGTGCTGGTCACCACCCGCCCGGCGTTCAACCTGCTGGCCGCCCGCTTCGCCCCGCGCGACGTCGTCGTGGTCGGCCAGGAGCACCTCCACCTGGACGCGCACCGCGCGGGCCTGAAGGAGCACATGCGCCGCTGGTACCCGCGCCTGGACGCGCTGGTGACCCTCACCGAGGCCGACCGGCGCGCCTACACCGGCTTCCTCGAAGGCGCTCCCACGCGGCTCGAGTCGATCCCCAACGCCCTGCCCGCGGGCGCCAAGCCGGTCTCCGGCCTGGACGCCCCGGTGATCGCCGCGGCGGGCCGCATGGCCAAAGTCAAGCACTACGAGCGGCTCATCGACGCCTTCGCCAAGGTCGCGGCGACCCATCCGGACTGGACCCTGCGCCTGTACGGGACCGGCCCCGAACTCGCCAGGCTCCGCGGGGTCGCCGCCTTCCACCACCTGGGCGACAGGGTCGCGTTCATGGGCCGGACCGGTGACATCCACGCCGCCTTCGCCGAGGCCTCCATCGTGGCGCTGTCCTCCTCCTTCGAAGGCTTCGGCATGACCATCATCGAGGCGTTCGCCTCCGGTGTCCCGGTCGTCAGCTTCGACTGCCCCCAGGGCCCGCGTGAGATCATCAGCCACGGCCGGGACGGGCTCCTCGTTCCGGCCGGCGACACCGACGCCCTGGCCGATGCCCTGGGCGAACTCATCGACGATCCCGCCAGGCGCCACGCCATGGGCGCGGCCGCTCACCAGGCCGCCGCACGCTACGACATCGCCACCGTCGCCCGGCAGTGGGAGACCCTGTTCACCGACCTCATCGCCGCCCGCGCGCGTTCCTAGCCCGGTTTCAGCGGGTGGTGCGGGCGCCGGCGGGCGCGGCGGTCAGCACCGGTGCCAGGGCTCCGATGCGCAGGCGGGCGACGAGGGGGACTGCTGCGGCAACTCCTCGGCGGCCTGCCGGGTCAAGGACTGAACACCGCGACGATGCGTCCCCGCTCTCTGGTGATCGACGGCCCTGGCGTGGTATTACCTGCGGTACACCGGCGCGTTACCGGGAGGTGCGTCGTGACCGACAGGGCCCTGGAGGCGGCCGGGATCCTCAAGGTGTTCCCCGGCACGGTCGCTCTCGACCATGTCTCACTCACGCTGGCGCGCGGGGAGGTGCACGCGCTCACCGGAGAGAACGGCGTGGGCAAGTCCACGCTCGTCAAGATCCTCTCCGGGGTGTACCGGCCCGACGCCGGGCGGCTGCGCCGCGACGGCGAGGTGGTCCGCTTCGGCAGCCCCCTGGACGCCCGCCGCGCCGGCGTCATGGCGGTCCACCAGGGCAGCGCGCTCATCCCGTCGCTGAGCATCGCGCGCAACCTGTTCGCCGGCGCCGAGCCCAGGGGCAGGTTCGGCCTGATCGACCTCGCGCGGATGCACGACCGGGCCGCCGAGCTCCTCGCCGCGTACGGGCTGCGGGTCGACGTGCGCCGGCCGCTGGCGACGCTCGACCCTGGAGCGCGCACGCTCGTGGCCCTGGCCCGCGCGGTGACGGCCGGCGCCGAGGTGCTCGTCCTCGACGAGCCGACCGCCGAGATGGAGCCGCGGCAGATCGAGGCGCTGTTCCGCGTCGTGACCGAGCAGCGCGAGCAGGGCCGGGCGGTGCTGTACGTCAGCCACCGGCTCGACGAGCTCTACCGCCTCGGCGACCGGCTGACCGTGCTGCGCGGCGGCCGGGTCGTGCACAGCGGGCCGTTCGCGGGACTGGAGCGGCGTGCGCTCGTATCGATCATGCTCGGGCGGCGGCTCCCGCGCGTGTCGCCCGCCCTGCCCGAGGCGGCCGCCGAGGCGCCGGCCGACCCGCCGTACCTCCGCGCCACCGGGCTCACGCGCCGGCACGCGCTGGCCGACGTGTCGCTGGAGCTTCGGGAGGGCGAGGTGCTGGGGCTGGGCGGCCTGCTGGGAGCGGGTCGTACGGAGACCGCCAAGGCGATCGCCGGGGCCCTGACGCTGGACGCCGGCCAGGTCACCGTGGCCGGCGCGCCGCTGCGGCGGCGCTCGATCGCCGGCGCGATCCGCGCGGGGGTGGGGCTCCTGCCGGAGAACCGCGCGGTCGAGGGGATCATCCCGTCGCTGTCGGTCCGCGACAACATCGCGCTGGCCGCGCTGCCGCGCCTGTCCCGCTTCGGGCTCGTCTCGGGCGCGCGGATCGACCAGGTCGTGGAGACCTTCATGCGCCGCCTGCGCATCAAGGCGACGTCGCCGCTGCAGAAGGTCGCCGAGCTGTCCAGCGGCAACCAGCAGAAGGTCCTGCTGGCCCGCTGGCTGGCGATGCAGCCGAAGGTCCTGCTGCTGGACGAGCCGACCCGCGGCATCGACGTGGGCGCCAAGGCCCAGCTGCGCGACCTGCTGGACGAGCTGGCCGTCGCCGGCCTGGCCATTCTGCTGATCTCCTCCGACCTGGAGGAGCTGGTCTCCGGCTGCGACCGCGTCGTCGTGCTGCGCGACGGCGCGGTCGCAGCCGAGCTGACCGGCCTGGAGATCACCGAGGAGCGCATCATCACGGCCATGGCCTCCGCCGGCGGCGCGCCGCCGGCGGACCGCTGACCGGCTCCTCAGCCCTCCTCCATCCGCCATTCGAGGATGCCGCCCGACACCCCGTCGCCGAGGTGGGCCTCCAGCCGGAAGGCCGTGGCCCGTACCGGAGTGAACGTCGTGCGGTTGTACGTGTCGCGCGCGGTGCCGTACGCCGAGGGGTTCTCGACCGGCAGCCACGTGTCGCCGTCGCGGTACAGCAGCCGCCACGAGACCGGGACGCGGCACTGCCCCTGGCCCGTGTCGTCGAACCAGTAGACGGCGGTGGCCGCGGCCGTGACGGGCTCGGGGTAGTCGTACTGGACCCACTCGACGCCGCCGCGGTGGTCCCACCAGGTGAACCGGGGGATCGACTGGTCGCCGGAGGCCGACGGCTCGATCCCGTCGCACAGCGCCTCCGTCGTGTCCCCCTGCCACGTGTGGGAGGCGGTGGCGATCGGCACCAGCCGCCACTCCCGCGCGTCCGGGCCGTGGCCGATGGCCGGGAACGCCGTGAGGCGCAGCCGGGCGGCGCCCATCGGGATCAGCGTGACCGTCTCGGCGGGCTCGCCCGACCGGACCGGGCCGTCCTGCAGCGGCCGGATGACGTTCTCGTCGTCGGCCCGCCAGTGGGGGATCCGCCGGGCGCGGGCGCGGATCTCCAGCGGAGTTCCCCGCCGGGTGAAGGGGTTGCCGCGCGCCGATCGCCGCAGCACGTGCAGCGACCCGCCGTCGAGGCCGTAATTCCACGGCGAGCCGGCGGTGACCTCGTACTCCGGCCACGCCGTGGTGCCGGCGAACCGCCGCCACCGCTCCTCGATGGCGAGGGAGAAGGTGAGCGGGCCGTACTCCACCGAGACCGCGCCGTGGTTCTTCTCCCAGGTGCGGGTGGTGGCGCGCATGGGCAGGCGCAGCTCGACGCGGTCCCCGTGCCGCCAGGTACGGGTGACGGCGACGTAGCACGGCGGCGCCGCGCGCAGGGGGACGGGCGCGCCGTTCACGCGCAGCGCGGGGTTCGCGCACCAGCCGGGAACCCGCAGGTAGAGCGGGAACTCGACCGGCCGCGGCGTCGAGATCCGCAGCGTCACGGTCTCCTCGAACGGGTACCCGGTCTCCTCGGTCACGGTGACGTCGGTGCCCTCGGCCCCCACCTTCGCCGTCACCTCGGACGCGGCGTACATCGAGGCGCACAGCCCGGCGTCGTACGTCGCCAGCCACAGCTCCCCGGCGTAGTACGGCCAGCCCATGCCGTAGTTGTGCGGGCAGCAGCGGTAGTCGTGCACCCCGGGCTTGTACGCCTGCATCGCGAAGTCGTTGTCGAACTGGCCGTGGGTCTTGGCGGCGTCGTCCAGCTGAATCGAGTTCGCGCTGGTGATGTAGTGGGTGCCGCGCTGCGCGGGGTCGAAGGCGGCGGGCAGCGAGTTGACCGCGATGTCCTCGCAGCGGTCGGCCCACACCGGGTCTCCGGTGATCCGGGTCAGCAGCTCGAAGCTGTGCATGAGCTCGACGAACCCGCAGGTCTCCATGCCCTGCCGGGGATCGGTGAAGTACGGGCGGCAGTTCTCGTCCCCGGCGAACCCGCCGCCGGGGAACTGCCCGTACGTGCCCATGATCACGTCGTGGTTCCGGTACGTCGCCGCGCGCAGCGCCGGGTCGCCGGCCAGCACGCCGTACTGCAGCGGCTCGCGGAACCCCTGGGCGAGATTCACGTTGTGCCACGTCGGCAGGCCGGTGACGTAGTCGGCGGAGCCTGCGTGGATCTTGCGGACGAGGTCGAGGAGCCGGTCGTCACCGGTCCGGTTGTAGACCCAGTACACGCTGTCGATCGTGTCGCCCCAGCGGTACGCGCCCCAGCCGCGCCGGAAAACCTCGGCGGGCTGCCGGCTCTGGAAGTCGAAGTAGCGCGCCAGGAACGGCGTGACGCGGTCGTCGCCGGTCGCCTCGGCGTACGAGCGGAGCGCGTCGAGGACGGGCATGTGCGGCCAGAAGTCCGGGCCGCCCTCGAGGGAGGTCCGCAGGGCGGCCGGGCCGAACCAGCCGTCGGGCTGCTGCGCGGCCAGGATGCCGTCCACCCAGCGGCGGGTCAGGGCCCGCACGCGCTCGTCGCCGGTCACGAGGCCGAGGTCGGTGAAGCCGCGCAGCCAGTACGGCAGCTCCTCCCAGCCCCCCTTCGCGGGGTCGACCCATCCGTTCGTGTCGTAGTTCAGGTAGTCCGACACCTCGGGCATGCGGCCGTTCAGCCCTTCGACCTGCAGGTCGAGCTGCCGCCGCAGCCACCCCTTCGGCCGCACGCTGCCCGGCGGGAGCCTGAGGAAGGGCGCCGGCCGCAGCGGCGCGCGGTTCGGCGTGTAGTGCCCGCCCGCCGAGGTGGCCTCCACCGCCGGCAGGACGCGCACGCGCATCTGATCACGGGACTCCGCGTCGGCGGGCCGCGCGCCGACGCCGGCGGCCGCGACGCCCCCGGTGACGGCGAGGCCGCGGGTGAGGAACGCCCGTCGTTCCATCGACTCTCTCCTTCCCACGGGAGGCGGGAGGGACCCGAGGGCCCCTCCCGCGTCGCGTCACTTGCCGGACTGGTAGAGCTTGGCGACGTCGTCGGCGGACAGGGCCCGGTCGAAGACGTGCACCTGGTCGAGGGCCCCGGGCCAGTAGTCGACGGGGTTGCCGCCGTACTTGCCGCGGCCGATCACCGTGTGCCCGGTGGAGCGGTCGCCGAGGCAGGCGGCCGCGGTGCCGGCCTTCTGCCCGTCGACGTACAGGGTCAGCGTGCCGGTGGCGGCGTCGCGGACCCCGACGAGGTGGTACCACCGGCCGGTCTCCGGGGCGGACGGCGCGAGCGCCCGCACCCCGGCGAAGCTGAACGCGAACCGGTCGTCCTGGCCGGAGTACTGCAGGTAGAAGGCGCTGTTGGCGTCACCGTCCTGGCTGACGGCCGTGGCGAACCCGCCGCGCCGGTCCAGCTTCACCCAGGCGGACACGCTGTAGTTCCCGGTCGTGTCCAGGAGGGCCGCGCCGGTGTCGGCGTACTGGTTGGAACCGTTGAACTGCAGTGCGGACCCGGAGTGCCCGGCCGTCCACGCCGGCCCGTTCACGAGGGTCGCGTCGTGGCCGCCGACCGCGTCCTTGGCGACCGTGCCGGACCCCTCGTCGAGCGGGTAGAAGCTGACGCCGTCGAGTCCGGGCGTGCCGGGCGGGAAGGTCGTCGCGTCGCCCCGGCCGACCGAGGAGGACGCCTTGATCAGGGCCTGGTTCACCGTGCGGACCCGGTTCGCGTCGGGCTTGAGCACCTGGCGGTCGTAGGTGTAGATGCCGTTCAGCTCGTCCTCGACGTCGGTGATCTGGGTGTAGACCGACGCGGACACGCCGCACCGCTTCTCCACGTCGAGCAGGCGGTTCTGCAGCTCGGTGTAGCGCCGGGTCAGCGTGGCCGAGTCGGGCTCCATCTCGTACGCGAAGCCGTTGGCGGGGTCCCACATGTGGCCGTCGACCTTGAGGCCGAGCCCGCCGTACTCCCCGTCGACCGCGGCCCGCGCGCCCTGCTGGACCGGCGAGCCGGGGCCGACGTAGGTGTGGTCGTCGTAGATGTCGCCCGAGGTGATGTTCGGGATCGACTCACAGCAGTTGGTGCCGCTGTCGATGTCCACGAGGCGGCTGGGGTCCCAGCCCTTGACCTGCGCGGCGATCCGGTCCGGCTCGTACTCGCCCCAGCCCTCGTTGAACGGCACCCACACGACGATGGACGGGTGGCTGCGGTGCTGGTCGACGAGGTTGCGCAGCTCGGTCTCGAACTGCGCCTTGACCGCCGCGGACGGCGAGTGACCGGCGTACGTCGCGGGCATGTCCTGCCACACGAGGAGCCCGAGCTTGTCCGCCCAGTAGTACCACCGGTCGGGTTCGACCTTGACGTGCTTGCGGACCATGTTGAAGCCGAGGCGCTTGTGCGCCTCCAGGTCGAACTTCAGGGCCTCGTCGGTCGGCGCGGTGTAGATGCCATCCGGCCAGAAGCCCTGGTCGAGCGTGCCGACCTGCATGACGAAGTTGCCGTTCAGCAGCATCCGTACCTTGCCGTCGGGGCCCTTGCCGAGGCTGATCGAGCGCATCCCGAAGTAGGAGCCGACCTTGTCGACGACCTTGTGGCCGTCCCGGACCTTGACCTTCAGCGTGTACAGGTACGGGTCGTCGGGCGTCCACAGGTGCGGCTTGCTGATCGGGATGCTCAGCTCGGAGTTCGCCGCGCCGAGGGCCCGGCCGACCTTGTGGTTCCCGGCGTACGCGGTCGCCTCGACGGTCGCCCCCGAGTTCCCGGCGACGTGCGCGGTGAGGCGCAGCGTCTTGTTCGCCAGGTCCGGCGTGGCGTCCAGGCGGGACACGTACGACGCGGCGACCGGCTCCATCCAGACGGTCTGCCAGATCCCGGAGGACGGGGTGTAGAAGATGCCGTCGCCCGGCGAGCGCTGCTTGCCGAGCGCCTGGGTGCCGATGTCGGTCGGGTCGTCGACGCCGACCACCAGCTCCTGCGGCCCCTTGCCCCGGACGGCGTCGGTGACGTCGGCGGAGAAGCCGTCGTAGCCGCCCGTGTGCGTGGCGACCTGCGTGCCGTTCACGTAGACGGTGGCGTGGTAGTCGACGGCCTGGAAGTGCAGGAGCAGCCGGTCGCCGTGCCAGGACTTCGGCACGGTGAACGTCCGGCGGTACCACATGTGGTCGACGTGGCGCTTGATGCCGGACAGCGCCGACTCGACCGGGTACGGGACGAGGATCCGCTCGCCCAGGGTCTTGCCGGTCGGCGGCGCCTCGCCGGCGGTCGCCTGGGCGAACTCCCACTCGCCGTTGAGGTTCTGCCACTGGGACCGTGTCAGCTGGGGCCGGGGGTAGTCGGGGAGGGCGTTGGTCGGCGAGACCTTGTCGGTCCACGGTGTGGTCAGGGGCGGCGTCTGGGCCTTCCAGGTCGCGGGGGCGGGCGCGGCGGCGCGTGCCGAGGCGGGCGCGACGAGGGCGGCCAGGAGCGCGACCGCGAGGCCGACGACGACCGCCGGGCCGCGGGGCCTGGCGAGGCTGGATGATCGGAGGGTGGGCACGGCAGACTCCCATCTGTTGGATCAGGGTGATGGGCGGAGGGGCGCAGCGCGGCAGGCGACTGCGCCGGAACGGACGGAGGCCAGGAGGGCACTGGGACGGCCGGTACCGGTGAGGACAGCATGAATGCCTCTGATCGATACTGCAAGATTCAGACCGAAAAATCCGACCGTTGCTGATCGCTATTGACAGAACTCGATCGGGGGTGCGTCAATTACCGGCATCTCGCCTCCGCCTGGGGAAGGACCAGCCATGACCGTCCCTCCGTACCGCCCCCGCGCGGTCACGCTCACCACCACGATCGTCGCGATGACCGCCCTGGTCGCCGCCGGCTGCGCCAAGTCCGAGAAGGACCAGCAGACCGGGGGCGGGGGCGCCCAGGCCGGGCAGGTGGTGCAGACCCCGACGGGCTCCGCGCCCTCCTGCACGATCGACAAGTTCGGGGCGGCGAAGTTCGACCCGAAGAGCTCGGTCATCGGGTTCTCCCAGTCCG
Organism: Actinoallomurus soli; assembly: GCF_024055715.1. Lineage (GTDB taxonomy): Bacteria > Actinomycetota > Actinomycetes > Streptosporangiales > Streptosporangiaceae > Actinoallomurus > Actinoallomurus soli. Next base: position 187,407 of record NZ_JAMXMV010000009.1, on the reverse strand, counting down.
AGAAGGAGGCCAACCCCTTCCGCATCGCCGAGACGGCCTCGATCAAGGCGGAGGCGAAGCAGGAGGGGATCGCGAACCTTCGGACCACCAACGGGCAGTCCCAGTTCAGCAAGCAGATCAGCGACGTCCAGCAGCTCATCGCCCAGGGGGCGAAGGCGCTCGTCATCGCGCCGCTGAACTCCGACGGCTGGGAACCGGTGCTGCAGCAGGCCTCCGCCAAGCACATCCCGATCATCACCATCGACCGGAAGATCAACGCGACCGCCTGCAAGGACTACGTGACCTTCATCGGGTCCGACTTCTACGAGCAGGGCCGGCGCGCCGCCGACCAGATGATCAAGGCCCTGGGCGGCAAGGGCAAGGTCGCGATCCTCCTCGGCGCGTCCGGCAACAACGTGACCACCGAGCGCACCGGCGGCTTCAAGGACGAGATCGCCAAGAAGGCGCCCGGCATCCAGATCACCTTCGAGCAGACCGGCGACTTCGCCCGCGAGAAGGGCCAGCAGGTCACCGAGCAGATGATTCAGAGCCACCCCGACGTCAACGCGATCTACGCGGAGAACGACGAGATGGCGCTCGGCGCGGTCACCGCCCTCAAGGGCGCCGGCAAGAAGGCCGGTGACATCAAGATCGTCTCGGTGGACGGCACCCGCAACGCCGTCTCACAGATCGTCAGCGGCTGGATCTACGCCGTCGTGGAGTCCAACCCCCGCTTCGGCCCGCTGGCGTTCCAGACGCTGAGCAAGTTCCTGAACGGCGAGCCGATTCCCGACAAGGTCATCATCTCCGACCGGGAGTACGACTCCTCCAACGCCAAGCAGTCGGTCGCGTCCGCGTACTGATCGAGCGTCCGCGTACTGATCGATGCTCCGACACGACCGGGGGTGCCCATGACCGAGCGAAGCGAGGGAATCAGTGAGCACAGCACCTTGGTCATGAGGCCGACGAAGGAGGCCTCATGACCGATCCCGTCCCCGAGCAGGCGAACGCCGGTGACCCGCCGCTGCTGGAGGCCCGCGACATCGTCAAGCGCTTCACCGGCGTGCTCGCCCTGGACCGGGTGACCCTCAGCCTGCGTCCCGGCGAGGTCCACGCGCTGGTCGGCGAGAACGGCGCGGGCAAGTCCACCCTCATCAAGGTGATCACCGGGGTGCACCGGCCGGACGAGGGCGAGGTGCGTCTCGCCGGCCGGACCGCCGGGTTCGCCGACCCGCTGGACGCGCAGCGCGCCGGCGTCCAGGCGGTGCACCAGGAGATCGGGCTGGTCCCCGACCTCAGCGTGGCCCGCAACCTGCTCCTCGGCCGCGAGCCGCGCCGCGCCCTCGGCCTCATCGACACCCGCCGCATGCACCAGACGGCCGCCCGGACGCTCGAGTCGTACGGCGTGCGGGTGGACGTCCGGCTGCCACTGCGCTCCCTCGGCGTGGGCGCCCAGCAGATGGTCGCGCTGGCCCGCGCCGTCTCGGTGGACGCCCGCGTCGTCATCATGGACGAGCCGACGTCCTCCCTCGAACCTCGCGAGGTCGAGACGCTGTTCGGCGTCATCGACCGGCTGCGCGGCCAGGGGATCGCGGTGATCTACGTCAGCCACCGCCTGGACGAGCTGTACCGGATCTGCGACGGCGTCACGGTCCTGCGCGACGGCCGCGTCGTCCATCAGGGCGCCCTCGCGGACCTGGACCGGCTCCGCCTCGTCTCGCTGATGCTCGGCCGCGACGTCGCCCAGGTCCGTTCCGAGGGCGTCACGCGGTTCTCCGGAGCGCACGAGGCGTCCGGACGGCCGGTCCTGGAGGCGAGCGGGCTGACCAGCCGGCACCTGCTCGACGACGTGTCCCTGACCATCCGGCCCCGCGAGGTAGTCGGACTGGGCGGCCTGCTCGGCGCGGGCCGTACCGAGACGGCGAAGGCCATCGCCGGCGTGCTCCCGCTCGACGCGGGCGGGGTCACCGTGGCCGGGCTCCCGGTCCGGCGGGGCTCGGCCACGGCCGCGGTACGGGCGGGGATCGCGCTGCTGCCCGAGGACCGCAAGGCGGAGGGCATCGTGCCGACGCTCTCGGTCCGCGACAACATCGCCCTCGCCGCCCTCCCGCGCCTGGCCCGCGCCGGCGTCGTCTCGGACGCCCGCATCGACCGGATCGTCGAGACCTTCATGAAGCGACTGCGGATCAAGGCGACCGGCCCGCACCAGCCGGTCGCCGAGCTGTCCGGCGGCAACCAGCAGAAGGTCCTGCTGGCCCGCTGGCTGGCGACCGAGCCGAAGGTCCTGCTGCTGGACGAGCCGACGCGCGGCATCGACGTCGGCGCCAAGGCGGAGGTCCAGGCGCTCGTCGACGAACTCGCCGAGGCGGGCCTCGCCGTCCTGCTGATCTCCTCGGACCTGGAGGAGCTGGTCGAGGGATCGGATCGCGTCGTGGTCTTGCGGGGCGGCGCCGTCGTCGGTGAGCTGACCGGAGACGAACTGACCGAGGAGGGCGTGATGACCACGATCGCCGCGCACACGCGGGAGAACGCCGGATGAGCGACACCGCCGTCGCGCTGCCCCGGCCCGCCGGCGCGCGAACGCTGGCCTGGCTGCAGAACTACGGGGTGTACGCGGCGATCGCCGCGCTCATCGTCGTCAACATCGTGATCACCCCGCACTTCATCAGCACGGAGAACCTTCGCACCCAGCTCGTCCAGGTCGCGCCGGTCGTCATCGTCTCCCTCGGCATGGCGCTGGTGATCGGCACCGAGGGCGTGGACCTTTCGGTCGGCTCGGTGATGGCGCTGGCCACCGCGCTCATCCCGCTCTACCTCGGGTACGGCGTCGGCGCGGCGATCCTCGTCGCCCTGGTGGGCGGCGTCGCGGTCGGCCTAGTGAACGGCTCGCTCGTGGCGTTCGTCAACGTCCAGCCGATCGTCGCCACCCTCTGCCTGTTCGTCGGCGGCCGGGGGCTCGCCCTCGTCATCGCCGGCGGCCGGCTCAAGGACGTGCACGACACGACTCTCCTGGACCTCGGATCGTCGAGCCTCGTCGGCATCCCGCTGCCCGTGGTCGTCGCGGCCGTGCTGACCGTGCTGGTGGCGGGCGTCGTCCGCAGGACGACCTTCGGGCGGCAGCTCGTCGCGATCGGCGGCAACCGTACGGCGAGCGTCCTGTCGGGGCTGCCGGTCCGGCGCGTCCTCCTGCTGGTCTACGTCCTGTCCGGCCTGCTCGCCGCGGTCGCGGGCGTGCTGGCCACGGCCCGCCTGCAGGCCAGCGACCCGTCGTCGCTCGGCCTGCTGATGGAGCTGTCGGCGATCACCGCGGTCGTGGTCGGCGGCACGCCGCTCACCGGCGGCCGGGTGCGGGTCCTGGGAACCGTCGCGGGCGCGCTGCTGATCCAGCTCGTCCGGGCGACGCTGATCAAGCACAACCTGCCCGACTCGGTCGCCCAGATGGTGCAGGCAGTGATCATCCTGGCCGCCGTGTACGCGGCGAGGGGAGGGACCGGACGATGACCACCGAGCAAGCGACGGCCGACACGCCCGTCACCCAGGACGCCTACGCGCCGAGCCGGCGCGACCGCACCTTCGGCCTGATCCAGCGCCACGGCGCGACCGCGGTGCTCGTCCTCCTGCTCCTGGTCGGCTCGCTGTCCTTCGCCCGCTTCCCGACCGGAGAGAACCTCGGCGACATCGCCATCACCTCGTCGTTCCCCGCGATGGTGGCGCTCGGCATGACGTTCGTCATCATCACCGGCGGCATCGACCTGTCGGTCGGCTCGGTCTTCGCCCTCGGCGGCGTCCTGGCCGCGTACGCCGTGCGGTGGGGGACGGTGGCCGGGCTCCTCGTGCCGCTGGCGGTCTGCGGCGTGGTCGGGCTGGTGCAGGGCCTGCTGATCGCCCGGGTCCGGCTGGCGCCGTTCATCGTCACCCTTGCCGGCCTGCTCGGCGCGCGCGGCCTGCTGCTGTCCATCTCGCACGAGGGCGCGACGACGTACCTCATCCCGCACGGCACGGTCCTCGCCCGGCTCGGCCAGGGACACCTGTTCGGCCTGGGGTACCCCGTCTACCTGACGCTCGTCCTGTTCGTCATCGGCGGCGTGGTGCTGCAGCGGACCGGCTTCGGGCAGGCGGTGTACGCCATCGGCGGCGCGGAGGACGCCGCCGCGCTCATGGGCGTCCCGGTCGCCCGTACGAAGGTCGTCGTCTACGTGCTGTCCGGCATGCTGGCCGGGCTGTCCGGCGCGCTGAACGCCGCACGCCTCTCGTCGGGCGTGACCATCCTCGGCACCGGCATGGAGCTCGACGTCATCGCCGCGGTCGTCATCGGCGGCACGCTGCTGACCGGCGGCGCCGGCTCGGTGAGCGGCACGATCGCGGGCGTCCTCCTCCTCGGCGTGATCCAGAACCTCATCAACCAGATCGGCGACCTGTCCTCCTCCTACCAGCAGGTCGTCAGCGGCGCGTTCCTCGCCGTCGTGGTGGTCGCCCAGACCTACCTCAGCCGCGCCCGCCGGCTGTGACCCGTTCCCGCGCGACCCGATGGCCGTACCGGTGGCAGGCACCGGGCCGCGCGGGCCACCGCACGTTCTCCCTGGGGATCCCCCCTCCGCTGCCGGCCGCCGCGCCTTTCTCCCGGGAATCCACCATGGGCGGCCAAGTCTCGGCAAGCGGGCGCCGTCCGGCGCGGGCGCGTGACGCCGAGCGGGCGATGATCACCTGGCTCGTATCCGAGCGTGCGTCCGATCAATGCGTCGGGGGGCGAGATGGGGGATCAGGCGGGCGGCTTCGCCGATGCCGTCGCTGATGATGGAACCGCTCGTCGTGGCGGTGGTGCCGCCAGGACGGCGAGAGTGAAGCGGGGGCCGGGAGGTCGCCGCGGGCGGCGGGCGTGGACGGCCGGGCTGATCGCCGCCTCCGGGAGCCTGCTGTGGGCGGGCCTGGTACCCGCGCCCGCCCTGGGCACGAGCGGCGTGAGCCCGACGGCCGGTCGCGAGGTCGCGACGGCGAAGGACCGCGTGGCCACGGCGTATGGGCGTCTGCCGTTGGCGTTCGAGCCCAACCGCGGTCAGGCGGCGGCGGGAGTCCGGTATCTGGCGCATGGCCCTGGATTCGGGGTGTTCGTCACGGCGGACCGGACCGTGGTCACGCTGACGCCGCACGCGCCCGCGAAGGTCGGCGGCCGGGCGTACGCCATGCGGACACGGCACCTGAGGCGCCCTGAACGCGATGCGAGCGCGGTGCTGTCCTTCCGGCCGGCCGGCGCCGCAGCGGCCCCTGCGATCACCGGCGGGAGCCCGCTGGCCGGCCGGGTCGACTACCTGCGGGGTCGTGACCGCGCGGCCTGGCGGACCGGCATCCCGACCTACCGCGACGTGACCGAGCGGGGCGTGTACCGGGGCGTCGATCTGCGCTGGTACGGAACCCGGCAGGGGCTGGAGTACGACGTCACCGTCGCTCCCGGGGTCGATCCGGGGACGGTGAGGTTCGCGATCGGAGGTCTGCGCGGACGGCCGCGGCTGACCGGCGGCGGGGACCTGGTGATGCCCACCGCGCTCGGGGACGTGGTACAGCGGGCACCCCGCGCCTACCAGGTCGTGGACGGCGGTCCGCGGCCGGTGGCGGCGCGTTTCACCCTCGCGGGCACCGACCAGGTCGGTTTCGCGATCGGGGATCACGACCGCGGCCGACCGTTGATCGTCGACCCTCGGATCGATTACTCGACCTACCTCGGCGGTACCGGCTACGACGAGGGCAACGGGATCGCGGTGGACGCCACCGGTAACGCCTACGTCATCGGGGACACCGACTCGACCGACTTTCCCGTCAACCGGGCGTTCCAGCCGCAACGGAGGGGCGGCTTCGACGCGTTCGTGACCAAGCTGGACCCGACGGGGACGGCAGCGCTCTACTCGACCTACCTCGGCGGCCGCGGCGAAGACCTCGGCATCGGGATCGCGGTGGACTCCGCCGGTGCCGCCTACGTCACCGGAGAGACCGAATCCGACGACTTCCCGACCACGGCCGGCGCCGTCCAGACCACCTACCGCGGCAACGGGGACGCCTTCGTCACCAAGCTCGATCCCACCGGCGGCACGCTCGCCTACTCCACCTATCTGGGCGGCACCGAGAACGACCAGGCCGACGGCATCGGGGTGGACGCCTCCGGCGACGCGTATGTCGCCGGGTACACCTACTCCGGCGACTTCCCGCGCACGACCGGCCCCCCGATGTCCGGGGGCACCGACGCGTTCGCGACCAAGCTCGACCCCACCGGCGGCACGCTCGCCTACTCCAGGTACCTCGGCGGCGGCGACTACACCGAGGCCGACGGGATCGCGGTGGACGCCTCCGGCAACGCCTACCTCACCGGGCTCACCGCGTCCTCGGACTTCCCCACGACGGCGGGAGCGTACCAGGGCACGTTGGCCGGCGCCCTTGACGCGTTCGTGACCAAGCTCGCCCCGGCCGACGGCGCACTGGTCTACTCGACCTACCTCGGCGGCACCGGCAGCGAACTCGGCTACGAGATCACCGTGGGTTCCTCCGGCAACGCCTACGTCACGGGAGCCACCGACTCCACCGACTATCCGCACACGTCCGGCGCCGTCCAGGCGACGTTCGGCGGCGGCTACATCGACGCGTTCGTGACCGCGCTCGACCCGGACGGCGGCGCGCTCGTCTACTCCACCTACCTCGGCGGCAGCGGCGACGACCAGGGTGACGGGATCGCGGTGGACGCCTCCGGCGACACCTTCGTCACCGGGGCGACCAGCTCCAGGAACTTCCCGGTGACCGCCGGAGCGTTCCAGGCCGCGTACTACGGCGGCGACAGCGACGCGTACGTGACCGAACTCGCCCCGGACGGCGGCGCGCTCGTGTACTCGACCTACCTCGGTGGCGGCGCGTACGACGAGGGCGACGGGATCGCGGTCGACACGTCGGGCAGCGCGTACCTCACCGGCGTCACCGACTCCAGGGACTTCCCGCGTACGTCCGGGGCCTTGCAGCCCGCGTACGGCGGCGGGATCGCCGACGCGTTCGTGCTGAAGCTGAACGTCGCCGCACCCGGTCCCGCGCCGACCACCGCGCCGAGACACGTGTCTCAGCGGCAGACTCAGCGACAGCGGCAGGCTCAGCGGCACGGGCGGGCTCAGCAGGCGAGGCATCGGCAAGCGGCGGGAGGCAGCGCGGTGGCGGGTAACACCAACGACTCGGCCCTGACCGGGAACCTCGGATCCCGCGCGGACCACACGAGCGTGAACTCCGCGCGGTCACGTCTGAGCGGTCACCTGCGGCACGGTCACGCGCACCGGTGGACGGCGCTGCTCACGCGCAGCGGGCGATGAGACAAGGAGATCCTCATGCTGACACGGATGCTGGCACCGGCGGCGCTGGCTCTGCCCCTGGCCCTCACGGCGAGCGCCCTGCCCGCGGCCGCCCCGGCGATGGCCCGCTCGCGGATGACGACCGTGGGGCGGGCGGCCGATCCCGCCCAGGACGGGTCGGACGCGTCCGACCCCAACTACATGATCGCGGTGGGGGACATCCCCTCCTGCGGGCTGGGCTTCAACACGCCCTCGCCGAAGGCGATCGCCACGGCCAAACTCGCCCTGTCACTCAGGGCTCTTCATTCCTCCCTGGAATTCACCGGACTCGGCGACCAGAACAACGACTTCGGGACGTTCAAGGAGTTCACGGACTGCTACGCGAAGAGCGGCTGGGGAGCCTTGAAGTCCGTGACCCACCCGTCACTCGGAAATCACGAACAGTACAAGGGTAACGAGAACGCCACCGGTTACTTCAAGTACTTCGGCGGGGCGGCGGGCTCGGCGGCCAAGCCCTACTATGCCTTCGATGTCGGTACCATCTGGCATTTCATCGCGCTGGACTCGGAATGCCAGTTCGCGGGAGGCTGTCAGGCGGGATCGCCGCAGGAGAAGTGGCTGCGGGACCACCTCACCGCCTACCGCAAACTCCATCCCCACCGGTGCATCCTGGCCTACTGGCACCGGCCGCTGTTCTCCTCATCGGACGCGGTTCCCAGGGCGGAGTACACCACCCCCCAGGTCTATCCGTTCTGGCAGGACCTCTACGCGGCTCATGCCGCCATCGTCATGAACGGGCATTTCCACGGCTACGAGAGATTCGCACCGCAAACACCGAATCATGTGCTCGACCAGGTCGGCGGAATCCGCGAGTTCGTGGTCGCGACAGGCGGCTCGACATTCTACGGATTCCACGCCGTGCACGCCGCTCACAGCCAGGTGCGTCTCACCGACGTGCCGGGCGTTATGCTGCTCACTCTCAAGGACCGCGCGTACGACTGGACCTTCTACGACACGACCGGGAAGATGCGTGATTCGGGAGTCGACCAGGCCTGCCCTCAATAGTGATTGTTCTGCTGCGCCGCGCGGACCGTGGGGGGAGCGCGCAGGTCCGCCGCCGGGCGGTCCAGGCCATGCGCGACGGTGTGCGGATCGGACCGGCGCCGGCGCAGCGTGTCACGCGTCCTGGCCGGCCGCCCGAGAGCGGTTCGCGCGATCAGGCCACCTCGCAGGAGGAGCCGTTGAGGGTGAACGCCGTCGGGGCGGCCGTGTCACCGGTGTGGTCGGCCTGGAAGCCGATGCCGATGGACGCACCGGGCGCCAGCGAACCGTTGTAGGAGGCGTTCGTGGCGGTCACCTGGCTCCCGGAGGAGGTGAAGGTCGCGTTCCAGCCCGACGTGATCTTCTGCCCGGCGGGGAGGGTGAACTTCAGCGTCCAGCCGTCGATGGGCGTCGTGCCGGTATTGGTGATCGTGAGGTCCTCGGTCAGCCCGGTGTTCCACGCGCTCACCGTCGCGCCGACCTTGCAGCCGCCCGCCGGAGGCGTCGGCGTCGGGGTGGGCGACGGCGTGCCGGTGTCGGTGCCGGTGATCTGGTAGGTGACGAGGGACCGTGCAGGGACGGTCGCCGTGAACGCGCCTCCGCCCAGGGCGATCGCGCTCTGCGGGGCGAGGCTGTTGCTCCCGTTGGTCAGGTAAGGGGTCACGGTGCCGCTCGACAGGCCCGCGTTGCTCAGCGTGTACGTGGCCGACGTGCTGCTCGTGCCGGTGTTGAGGACCACGAGGGCGACGGAGCCGTCGGTGTTCTTGTAGGCGGAGACCTTGAGGTTGCCGTCCCCGGTGGTGGCCGCGATGCGTGTCGCGCCGGGGCGGATGAACCGGCTGTATCCGGCCAGCGCGTAGTACCGCTTGGACGGTGTCAGCGTCGAGCCGGTCAGCCCGATCAGGGAGCTGTCGTGGCTGGTGGAGCTGACGCCCCACCAGTACAGGAACGCGTTGAGGTTCGCCTGGGTCAGGCCGGTGTGGATCTGCTGGGCCCAGGTCAGCCCGGAGGCTTGGCTGCCGTCGTCCCACGCGGTGTTCCAGGTGTTCCCGTTGATCGACCACTCGGACTCCCAGAGCGGCCGGCCGCCGGTGTCGATCGGGGACGTCGGCGCGCCGGAGTAGCCGTGGCTGGTGAACAGCCCGACGCCCGCGTTCGCGGTCGCGTTGCCCTGCACCGCGCTGACGTAGCCGGGGAGGTTGTTGAAGCCGAGGGCGTCACAGCACGCGACCTTGGTGGACAGTCCGGAAGCCTTCATCGTGGGACCGAGGACCGACAGGAAGCTCGCGGCCTGCGTCGGATTCACCAGCATGCTGGAGTAGCTCGTGCTGAGGGTCGGCTCGTTCACGAAGCCGACCGCGGAGGGGGTCAGCCCGGCCGAGGCCCAGAACTTCGCGTGCTGGACCAGGTAGTTCGCGTAGGCCTGCCGCCAGTCCCCGGACCCGCACGAGGCCCCCGGGGTGCCGCACAGCGAGCCGCCGTTCGAGTCGCTGCCGTTGGTCTTCATGAACCCCGGCGCGCTCCAGGCGTCGTTGTAGAAGTTCGTGACGCCGTAGCCCTTCGCCTGCTTGGCCAGCCACACCTGCCCCTGATCCTGGGCGTCGTCGTTGCCGTTCCAGACGTAGGCCGGGGTGGCCGAGGGGCTGGAGGGGGCCTTCGGCTCGATGGAGTCGCTGCCCGAGGGGATGATGCTGCGCAGGATGCTGAACCCGGCGCCCTTGGTCGTGCTGAACAGCAGATCGAGGGCCTGCTGCCGCGTCGTGCTCGCGGCGTTGCGGATGGAGTTGGCCTGGCCGAACGCCTCCGATACGCCGAACCCGTCGATCTTCTGGTACGTCGTGCCGCCGTTGATCGCCACGGTCGACGCGGCGTTCGCCGGCAGGTGGCTCATCGCGAAGATCGAACCGAGGCCGAGGGCCGCGGCGGCCATCAGCCGGATATGGCGTGCGGTTCGCGACATAGGGCCCTCCACGGCTGCTTGTTCGAGATACCGAACATCGTTCGATGACGCGCATCGCGAAACTAAGCCGGGTCGCGGAACCGGGCAACAGGGCTTTCACCGATTTTCAGGCCGCCCGCCGCTTCCCCCCAGGAACCGGGGAAGCGGCGGGCGAGCTCTCGGTGGTGCGTCAGTCCTGCTTCTGCGTCAGCACCTGGAGGGACGCGTCGCTGGCGTAGAGATCGATCGGGCCGACGTCCCCCGTACGGATCTGGAGGTGGGTGTCCGCCGCCGACGGGACCGCGCCCTGGACGGTCACCGTCTGCGGCGTGCCGGTGAGTTGCACGGTCTGACTGGTCAGGTCCTGCTGCCCGTTCCAGAAGTCCAGGTACACCGTTCCCTTGCCTTCGAGGGTGACCGAGGCCTGGTAACTCTGGCCCGCGGGCAGCGCGGACGCCGGATCGACCCAGATCCAGGTGTTGGGCGCGGCGTTCGTCTCGGTCCAGTGCACCGCGCTCTTCCCCTCGGGCGTGGTGGCGGAGGCGACGGATCCGGGCACCGAGCCGACGCCGTTCTGCACCGGTCCCTGCCAGGACAGCTCGCCGGTGGACGCGCTGCCGAGCAGGTTGGGTCCGGTCGGGGTGAGGATGATCGGCTTGCGACCCGGCGGGAACGTCAGCGGTCCGGCCGGGTAGGACGGCGGCGCGTCGGCGACCGCGGCCCCCCACGACGTGTCGGCGGTGGACGTCAGGTCGAACGCCAACTCGGTGGTGGTCCGCCCGCCCGCGGCGGCGTCGGCCCCGGTGAGCAGGGACGCGGACAGCCAGGCCGGCGCCCAGGACTTCCCGTTGACGGACACGCCGTGCACGTAGGTGGTCGTCGAGGCGCCCGGCGCGGTCAGCTTCAGCCGGTGCCCTCCGGGCAGGTCGAACTCGGCCCGGGAGAAGATCGGCGCGCCCAGCGCGAGCACCGGCGTGCCCGGGGTCGCCGGGTACATGCCGAGGCTGGACCAGACGAACCAGGAGCTCATGGAGCCGAGGTCGTCGTTGCCGGGCTCCCCGCCGGGGGTGTCCGAGTAGACCGTCGTGAGCAGGCGGTGGACGATCTCCTCGCTCTTGTAGGGCGCGCCGGCGTAACCGTAGATCCACGGGGTGAGGAAGGCGGGCTCGTTGCCGGCCCACTCATACGGCAGGTTGGGGCCGGCGTTGAGCTGCTGGAAGTAGGTGTCCAGGCGCTGGATCGCCGCCTGGTCGCCGCCCATCGCGGTGATCAGGCCGTGGATGTTCTGCGGGATCGCCCAGGTGTACTGGGCGGCGTTGCCCTCCTGGAAGCCGGACTGCCCGAAGTTGCCCATCCCGTCCGTGGTGGGATCGAACTTCGGGAACTGGCCGTCGCCGTCACGCGGCTGGATGTAGCCGGTGGCGGTGTTGAAGATGTTCGTCCAGTTCTGCGACCGCTGCAGGAACGTCTTGTAGGTCGAGTCCTGCCCGAGCGCCTTGGCGAGCTGGGCGATGCCGAAGTCCGCGGTGGCGTACTCGATGGTCTCCGAGGCCCCGTTGTTCTCGGGGGACAGGGAGCTCTTCGTCGTGTTCGGGACGTACCCGAGCGACTGGTAGGAGGACAGCTGGGGCCGCTCGACGTACCAGCCCTGGCCCATCTCGGCGGGCGAGGACGGCACCTGGGTGGCGCCCTTGACCATGGCGGCCAGCGCGGCCTTGGCGTCGAAGTGCCGGGCGCCCATGGCGTACGCCTCGGCGATCAGCGCGTCGGCGGCGTCACCGTTCATGACGTCGGTGTAGTCGTTGGCGAATCCCCACTTGGGCAGCCAGCCGCCCTGCGCCTGGTCGTTGAGCAGTGAGGTCATCATCTGGCTCGTCTGCTCGGGCGCGACCACGGCGAGGAGGGGGATCTCGGAGCGGTAGATGTCCCAACCCGAGAAGTTCGCGTACTGCGCCGTGCCGCGGGCGGTCCGGTGGACCTTGTCGTCGAAGCCGAGGTAGTCGCCGTCGGCGTCGGAGAAGACGCTCGGTTCGAGCATGGTGTGGTACAGCGCGGTGTAGAACTCCTTGCGCTGGGCCGCGGTGCCGCCGCCGACGCGGATGCGGGAGAGCAGGTCGTTCCACTGCCGGTACGTGTGCTTGGCGACCGCGGAGACGTTCCAGCCGGGGTTCTCGGCGGCGAGGTTGGCGGCGGCGTCCTTCTCGCTCACGTACGACAGCGCGACCTTCATCGTCACCTGCTGCCGCTTCGTGGTGTCGAAGCCGACCCAGGCGCCGGACTGCAGTCCCTCGGTGCCCGCGACCTGGGTGCGCGACTGCGCGCCCTTCGCCTCGACGCCGCGCGGGGCGACCGGTGTCCTGGTGTTTCCGGCCGGCCTGCCGTCGGGTCCGGCGGGCACGCGTGGCACAGCGGTGCCGTGCGTGCTCATCTTCGTGCTGCCGGGCGTCTTGACGACGGCCTCCCTGCGGAGCGACGCCGCCGAGGCCAGCAGGTCGACCGGGCCGGCGCCCGCCGTTCGCACCTGGAAGACCGGCCTGCCGATGGACCCGGTCGGGATCGCGGCGTCGACCGTCAGGGTCACCGGGGTGGAGGTGAGGTTCACGGCCTTGCCGCCGACGTCCTGGCGGCCGTTGTAGAAGTTGAGGTAGACGTTCCCGCTGCCCTGCAGCGTGACGCTGGCCTGGTAGGTGTCGCCCTGGGTCAGCGCCGGGGGAGTGGTCTCGATCCAGGTGTTGGCCAGCGCGTTGCTCTGCTTCCAGGCGACCGCGCTGCTCCCGTCGGGCGTCTGCGCGGGCGTGATGCTCGCCGTCGTTCCGCCGCTCGCCACCTCGTGGTAGCTCCAGGACAGGTCGCCGGTGGGCTGGGTGAAGACGTTGTCCCCGGTGGGCGCGGTGTGCCAGGTGCCGTACGAGGAGAACGGCCGGCTGAACCTGGCGACGAAGTGCACCGGGTACGTGCCCGGCGTTCCGCAGAACTGCCCGGCCGTCTCCGTGCCCGTCACCGTGTCGTCGCCCACCACCTGAACGCTCGCCGACTGGTTGCCGGACTGCGCGGCGCCCATCTTGAACAGCACGTTCGCCGCGGTGGTACTGGGATAGGCGAACCGGGCGATGCCGGTACGGGTCGTGGCCGCCAGGTCGGCGTGCACCGCCGTGGGCGTGCCCGGGTTGAGCCCTACCGAGTACGAGCCCGGCGCGGCGTGCTCGTCGCCGTGCTGGAACGCCGCCGTGGTGTTCGCCGGGTCGTCCTCCAGGGCGCCCACGGTCGGCAGGATCGGGAAGTCGCCGAAGGCGCCGCAGCCCGGGCCGGACATGTGGGTGAGGCTGAAGCCGGTGGTGGAGGAGTCGTCGTGGTTGTAGCCCCCGCCGTCGGGCCGGGAGGGGGTGTCGGGGCTGAAGGACACCATGCCGAACGGCGCCGTCGCGCCCGGATATGTGTCCACCTGCCCGACCGTGGCGCCTCCGGAGCCCGTGCCGATCAGGGGATCGACCAGGGACGCGGGATCGCTCACGAGCGCGTCTCCGGCGGCGTTGCCCGGCGGGGACAGGGGCAGGGCCCCGGCCGCCGCGCCGCTGCCGGCCGTGAGCGTCCCGGCGGCCGCGATGACGACCGCGAGTGCCCGCAACCGGCGTCGTGAGGGGTTATGACGAGAGGGCATAAGGGGGGTTACCTCTCCCTGATGACAACGTTGTCTGTCCAGGAGGGTTGTACGCCTTTGATCGTCTTCTTACAAGCCCCGAGCCGGCGGCCATCCGGAAAGCTCTACTTAGCCTTGACGCTCCTCCATTAATCCGTAGAGTGTTGGAATCTGGAACTCTGCGGGAGGATCTCCTGATGAGCAGCGTGGCCGGAGAGCCCAGCGTTCAGCCGAGACCGGCGGCCGAAGAGCCCGGTCCGCCGGGCGGAGTCGACTTCCGTACCGACCCGTCGCGGTACCGACATTGGCGGCTGAGCTGCGAGGGGCCCGTCGCCACCCTGACGATGGACGTGGACGAGCAGGGCGGCCTGGTCCCCGGATACGAGCTGAAGCTCAACTCCTACGACCTGGGCGTGGACATCGAGCTGTACGACGCGGTCCAGCGGCTCCGCTTCGAGCACCCCGAGGTCCGTACGGTCGTCGTCACCGGGGGCAAGGAGAAGGTGTTCTGCGCGGGCGCGAACATCCGCATGCTCGCCGCCTCCTCGCACTCCTGGAAGGTGAACTTCTGCAAGTTCACCAACGAGACCCGCAACGGCATCGAGGACGCGAGCGCCGGCTCCGGGCAGACCTACCTCGCCGCGCTGAACGGCACGGCTTCCGGCGGCGGCTACGAGCTGGCCCTGGCCTGCGACCACATCATGCTGGTCGACGACCGCTCCTCGGCCGTGTCGCTGCCCGAGCTGCCGCTGCTCGGCGTGCTGCCCGGCACGGGCGGGCTCACCCGCGTCGTCGACAAGCGGCACGTACGGCGTGACCTGGCCGACTACTTCTCCACCAAGACGGAGGGCGTCGGCGGCAGGAAGGCCGTGCAGTGGCGGCTGGTGGACGAGGCCGTGCCGCGCACCGCCTGGGACCGTACGGTCGCCGAGCGCGCCGCGGCCCTCGCGACGCGCTCGGACCGGCCCACGGGCGCGCGGGGCGTCGAGCTGACCCCCCTGGCCAAGACGCGTACCGGCGACGGCGTCGGCTACCGGTACGTCGACGCCGTCCTCGACCGGGAGCGCGGCGTCGTGGAGATCACCGTCCTCGGCCCGGACGGCGACGCTCCGGCCGACGCCGCCGGCGTCCACGCCCAGGGCGCGGACTTCTGGACCCTCGCGCTCACCCGCGAGCTGGACGACCTGATCCTGGACCTGCGCACCAACGAGACCGAGCTCGGCACCTGGGTGTTCCGTACGAAGGGCGACGCGGCCCGGGTGCTGGCGTACGACGCGCTGCTGCTGGAGCACTCCGAGGACTGGCTGGTCCGCGAGATCGTCCTGTACCTGAAGCGCACGCTGAAGCGTCTCGACGTCACGAGCCGCAGCCTCATCGCGCTCATCGAGCCCGGCAGCTGCTTCGCCGGCTCGCTGCTGGAGCTCGCGCTGGCCGCCGACCGGTCCTTCCAGCTCCTGGGCGTGTTCGAGGACGTCGACCCCGGCGCCGAGCCGGCCGCGATCACCGTCGGCCCGATGAACCTGGGCCCGCTGCCGATGGGCAACGGCCTGAGCCGCCTGGCCACCCGCTTCCACGGCGACGCCGAGGGGCTGGCCGCCGCCGAGGCCGCGGAGGGCAAGACGCTGCGGGCCGAGGACGCCGAGCGGCTCGGCCTGGTCACCTTCACCCCCGATGACATCGACTGGGACGAGGAGGTCCGCATCGCGGTCGAGGAGCGGGCCGGATTCAGCCCGGACGCGCTCACCGGCCTGGAGGCGAACTACCGCTTCGCCGGTCCCGAGACCATGGAGACCAAGATCTTCGGCCGGCTGTCCGCCTGGCAGAACTGGATCTTCAATCGCCCCAACGCCTCCGGGTCGGACGGCGCGCTGCGCAGGTTCGGCACCGGGCGGCGCGCCCACTTCGACCAGAAGCGAGTCTGACGATGACGACGACCGCCGACTACGGCGAGAAGATCCCCAACAACGTCGACCTGCGCGAGGACCGGCGCCTGCAGCGGGCCCTGGAGTCCTGGCAGCCGAACTTCCTGTCCTGGTGGGAGTCGATGGGGCCGACCCTGCCCACCGAGGACGTCTACCTGCGCACCGCGATCAACGTCGGCCGCGAGGGCTGGGCGCACTTCGGCCACGTCGCGATGCGCGACTACCGCTGGGGCATCTTCCTGGCCGAGCCGCGCCAGGACCGGCGCATCGCGTTCGGCGAGCACAAGGGCGAGCCGGTCTGGCAGAAGGTCCCGGGGGAGTACCGCGCGGAGCTGCAGCGCCTCATCGTCATCCAGGGCGACACCGAGCCCGCCTCGGTCGAGCAGCAGCGCAACCTCGGCGCGACCGCGCCGAGCCTGTACGACCTGCGGAACCTGTTCCAGGTCAACGTCGAGGAGGGCCGCCACCTGTGGGCGATGGTGTACCTCCTGCACGCCTACTTCGGCCGGGAGGGCCGCGAGGAGGCCGAGGAACTGCTGCACCGCAACTCCGGCAGCGAGGACGCCCCGCGCATCCTCGGGGCGTTCAACGAGGAGACGCCGGACTGGCTGTCGTTCTTCATGTTCACCTACTTCACCGACCGGGACGGCAAGTACCAGCTCGGCACGCTGAAGGAGAGCGGGTTCGACCCGCTGTCGCGGACCTGCGAGTTCATGCTGAAGGAGGAGGCGCACCACATGTTCGTGGGCACCACCGGCATCGACAGGGTGGTGCGGCGGACGGTGGAGCTGATGCTGGAGCACGACACCGACGACGTCGTCGGGCACGGCGGCATCCCGCTGCGCATGATCCAGAAGTACCTGAACTTCCACTACTCGGTGTCGCTGGACCTGTTCGGCTCCGAGACCTCCACCAACGTCGCGAACTACTTCACCGCCGGGATCAAGGGCCGCTGGTCGGAGGAGCGCCGCAAGGACGACCACCGGCTCACCGACGACTCGATCATGGTCGACGCGGTCGTCGACGGCCGGATCGGGCAGACCGAGGTCGCGGCGCTGGTCGGCCTCAACACCGACCTGCGGCGCGAGTACATCGCCGACTGCCAGAGCGGCGTCAACCGGTGGAACCGCATCCTGGAGGAGGCCGGCCTGCCACAGCGGCTTCACCTGCCGAGCGTCGCCTTCAACCGGCAGGTCGGCGCGTTCGCCGGAATCCAGGCCACCCCCGACGGCGAGGTCGTCTCCCAGGAGGAGTGGGACCGGCGCAAGGGCGAGTGGCTGCCCACCGACCTCGACAAGACCTACGTCCGGTCGCTCATGCGCCCGGTCTACGAGCGTGGCAAGATCGCAGCCTGGATCGCCCCGCCCCGCCAGGGGATCAACGGCAAGCCCTTCGACTACGACTACGTCCACCTCGCCTGAAGCCCCCAGGACGGCAGCCCATGAGCGAACCCTTCAACGCCTGCCACTACCTGCTCGACCGCCACCTGGAGCGAGGGGACGGCGACCGCCTGGCGCTGACCGGCGCGGGCGGCGAGCTGACCTACGCTCAGCTGCACGAACGCGTCCGGCGCACCGCCGCGGGGCTGCGCGCGATCGGGCTGCTGCCCGAGCAGCGGGTGCTGATGTTCATGTCCGACTCGCCGGATTTCGTCACGGTGTTCCTCGCGGCCCTGCGGATCGGCGCCATCCCGGTGCCGGTGTCGACGATGCTGCACGCCGACGGGCTCGCCGAGCTGCTGCGCGACTCGCGGGCGCGGCTGCTGGCGGTGACGCCGGAGTTCACCGAGGTCGCCGCCGAGGCCGCCGCCGCGGCGCCCGAACTGGCCGGCGTCCTCGCCGCGGAAGGCGCCGCGATGACCGTGCCGCTGCCGGTGCACGCGCTCGCGGACCTGACCGCCGCCGAACCGGACGGCGCGCCCCCCGCGACCACGGCCGACTCCCCGGCGTTCTGGCTCTACACGTCGGGCACGACCGGCACGCCCAAAGCCGCGATGCACCGCCACGGCTCGGTCCGCGTCGTGTGCGAGACGTACGGCGCCCAGGTCCTCGGCATCCGTCCCGGCGACCGGTGCCTGTCGGCGGCCAAGGCGTTCTTCGCGTACGGCCTGGGCAACTCGCTGCTTTTCCCCCTCTGGGCGGGCGCCGCGACGATCCTGGAACCCGCGCCGTCCCGGCCGGACCTGCTCGCCGACCGCGCCCGCACGTACGGCGCGACGCTGTTCTTCGCCGGGCCGACGTTCTTCGCCAACATGCTCCGCGCCGATCTGCCTCCCACGGCGCTCGGGGGAGTACGGCTGTCGGCGTCGGCCGGCGAGCCACTGCCCGCCGCGCTCTACCACCGGTGGACCGGGCACTTCGGCGTCGACATCCTCGACGGCATCGGCATGACCGAGATGCTGCACATCTTCCTGTCCAACACGGAGGGCTCCGTACGGCCCGGTACGACCGGCCGCGCGGTGCCCGGCTACGAGCTGCGCATCCTCGACGAGGAGGGGCGCGAGGTCGCCCAGGGCACGCCCGGCACCCTGTACGTCCGGGGCGAGTCGGCCGCGACCGGGTACTGGTCCCGGTACGCCGCGTCCCGGCAGGTTTTCCAGGGGGAGTGGCTGTGCACCGGCGACACGTACGTGCGGGACGCCGACGGCTACTACGCCTGCCAGGGCCGTACGAGCGACATGCTGAAGGCCAGCGGCATGTGGGTGTCGCCGGCCGAGGTGGAGACCCGGCTGCTGGCGCACCCGGCGGTCGCCCAGGCCATCGTCGTGGCCGGCATCGACACCGACGGCCTGGAGAAGCCGGTCGCCTACGTCGTCACGGCGGCCGAGGTGACGGAGGCGGAGCTCGTGGAGTTCTGCCGGGCGGGGCTGCCGTCGTTCAAGCGGCCGCGCCGGGTGCTCTTCGTCGAGACGCTGCCGACCACCCCGACCGGCAAGATACGGCGGGTGGAGCTGCGGGCGCACGCCACCGGTGTGCTGTCCGGGCCCCAGCAGGAGGCCGCGTTGTCATGATCCACAATGCCGCAGGGTTCACTGGTCGTACGGCGATCCGCCAGGATGGAAGGGTGCCGGCGAAACCGACGATGCCCGCGCAACCGAGGATGTCCGCGAACCCCCACCCGGCCGCCGCCCGCGAGGCGGTCTGATGCTCGACGGCATGCCCCTGGTCGACGTCCACCTGCACGCCGCTCGGCTGCCCACGCTCAAGCCCGCGTGGCGGCAGTGGGCGCACGACTTCGGCGACCGGGAGATCCTCGACCGGGTCTACGACGCCTCCGGCACGGTCGACCCCGCCCGGTTCGACGCGTACCTGGCCGACGAGGGCGTGGACGTCGCGCTCGTGCTCGCCGAGTACAGCCCGAAGGCGACCGGGTACCAGCCGGTCGAGGACATGCTGCCGCTCACCGCGTACAACCCGGCGCGGATCAAGCTGATCGCCAACATCAACCCGCACCTGCACTACCCGATCGACGAGGAGCTGCAGCGCCAGCTCGACCTCGGCGCGGTCGCCTGCAAGCTGCATCCGGTCCACGCGGGCGTCGCGGCCAACGACCGCGCCCTGTACCCCGCGTACGAGGTGTGCCAGGCGGCCGGGATCCCGCTGGTCGTGCACTGTGGGACCAGCACGTTCCCCGGCTCGTCCAACCGCTTCGCCGACCCCGTCCTGCTCGACGACGTGCTGCGCGACTTCCGGCGGCTGAACGTCGCGCTCGCGCACGGCGGCCGGGGCTGGTGGTACGACGCGGCCGCCTTCATGGCCCTGTCCAACGAGCGCGTGTGGATCGAGCTGTCCGGCCTGCCCCCGTCCCGGCTCCGCGACTACTACGCCAAGCACAACTGGAACCGCCTCACCCGGCGCATGATCTTCGGTACGGACTGGCCGGGAGTGCCGGGAATCGCCAGGAACGCGCGCGCGATCGCCGCGCTCTGCCCCGACGAGGAGACCGCCGCGCTCGTGCTGGCCGGCAACGCCGTCCGCGTCTACAACCTGAAGCCGGAGACCTGATGGCGATCTACGCCCTCGGCGGGCTGACCCCCGACATCCACCCGGACGCGTTCGTGCATCCGGACGCGACCGTGATCGGCGCGGTGACGATCGGGCCGCACGCCTCGGTCTGGCCCGCCGCGGTGCTGCGCGGCGACTACGGGCGCATCGAGGTCGGGGCGGCCACCTCCATCCAGGACGGCACCGTGCTGCACACCACCGAGGAGTGGCCGACGCTCATCGGTGACCGCTGCGTCGTCGGCCACAACGCCCACCTGGAGGGCTGCGCGGTCGGCGACGACTGCCTCATCGGATCCGGGTCGACCGTCCTGAACCGCGCCGTCATCGAGCCGGGCGCCGCGGTCGGCGCCGCTGCTCTGGTCACCGAGGACTCCCGCGTCTCCGCCGGGCACATCGCCGTGGGCGTCCCGGCCAGGGAACGGCCCGCGCCGGGAGAACTCGCCAAGTGGATCGTCGAGGCCGTCGCTCTCTACCAGGAGAACGCGGCACGCTACCGTACGAGCCTGCGCCGGATCGGGTGAGAGGAACACCATGCACGACGTCGTCGCCGTGGTCGGCGCGGGCACCATGGGCACCGGCATCGCCCAGGTCGCCGCGCTGGCCGGCCACCCGGTCCTGCTGCTGGACGCCGTCCCCGGCGCCGCCGACCGCGCGGTGTCCGGCATCCGGGAGCGGGTGAAGACGCTCGTGGCCCGTGGCAAGATCGATGCGGACCCGGAGGCCCTCGACCTGACCGCCGTCGACTCCGCCGCCGCGCTCGCCCCCGCCGGGCTGGTGATCGAGGCGATCGTCGAGGACCTGGAGGTCAAGCGCCGGCTGTTCGCCGACCTGGAGACGGCCGTCGGCCCGGAGTGCGTGCTGGCCAGCAACACCTCGTCCCTGTCGCCCACGGCGATCGCGGCCGGCCTGGAGCACCCCGAGCGGGTCCTCGGCCTGCACTTCTTCAACCCGGTGCCGCGCATGCGCCTGGTCGAGCTGATCGCCGGCGCCGACACGTCGCCGGAGCTCGCCGACTGGACGGCCGCCCTCGTCGAGCGGTGGGGCAAGACGGTGGTCCGCGCCGCCGCGACGCCGGGGTTCATCGTCAACCGGATCGCCCGGCCGTACTACGCCGAGGCCTGGCGGCTGCACGAGGAGCGCGCCGCCGCGCCCGAGACCATCGACGCCGTCCTGACCGGTGCCGGCGGCTTCCCGATGGGGCCGTTCGCGCTGATGGACCTGATCGGCCACGACGTCAACGAGGCCGTCACCCGCTCGGTGTGGGCGGCGTTCGCCCAGGACCCGCGCTTCGCGCCGTCCCCGGCGCAGCGCTCCCTGGTGGAGGCGGGCCGGCTCGGCCGTAAGAGCGGGCGGGGCGTCTACACCTACGGCGAGGACGCGCGGCCGCCCGCGGCGACCCCGGCCGCGCCCCGCCCGGCACCGGCCGGAGAGGTGACCGACAACGACGCGGACGACCTGCGCCCGCTGCTGACCCGCGCCGGGATCGACGTCCGTAGCGGTGGGCTGTCGAACGGCACGGTCGTCCTGCCGAGCGGCGCCCTGCTCGTCCGCAGCAACGGCGAGATGGCCACCGAACTGGCCGAGGACCACGGCCGGGCGGTGATCGTCGTCGACCGTACGCTGGACGACGCCACCGCCACCGCGATCGCCGTCGCGCCCTGCGACGACTGCCCGGAGGAGGCCCTGGACGAGGCGATCGGCCTGCTGCAGGCCGCCGGCCTGGCCGTGCACGTCATCGACGACACGCCCGGCCTCATCGTCACCCGGACCGTCGCGATGCTGGTCAACCTGGCCGCCGACGCTCTCCAGCGGGGGATCGCCACCGCCGCCGACATCGACACGGCCATGCGGCTGGGTGCCGGCCACCCACTCGGCCCGCTCGCCTGGGGGGACCGCTGGGGCGCCGAGACCGTACACGAGATCGTGACCATCCTCCAAGAGGTCTACGGGGACCCGCGGTACCGGCCCGCCCCGCTGCTGCGCCGCCGCGCCCTGACCGGAACGCCTTTGACGGGAGCGGAGTGACATCGTGACGCTGGTCCAGGTCCGCCGTGAGGATCACCTGTGGTGGGTCGGCCTCGACCGGCCCGCCAAGCACAACGCGCTCGACCAGGCGATGGTCACCGAGCTCACGGCGGTGCTCGACGAGGCCCGTCGTGAGCCGTGCGTCCTGATCGTGCACTCGACCACGCCCGGCATGTTCGCCGCCGGGGCGGACATCGCCGAACTGCGCGAGCGCGACGCCGACGCGGCGCTGCTGGCCATCAACGCCGGCCTGTTCGAACGGCTGGAGGCCCACCGCTGGCCGACGATCGCGCTCGTCGACGGCCCGGCGTTCGGCGGCGGCTGCGAGCTGGCGCTGGCCTGCGACTTCCGCATCGCCTCGCCGGGCGCGCGGTTCGCCCAGCCGGAGCTCTCATTGGGCATCATCGCCGGCGCGGGGGCGAACTGGCGGCTGCCGCAACTGGTCGGCCTGGCCACCGCCCGCCGCATGCTGTACGCCGGCGCGCGGCTCGACGCCCGCGAGGCCCTCGCCGCCGGCCTGGTCGACGAGGTCGCCGACAGCGGTGAGGACCTGCCCGAACGCGGCAGGGCGCTCGCGGCCACCATCGCCGAGCGCTCCTGGCGGGCCCTGGAACTGACCAAGCTCGCGCTGCGCAGCGCCCGGCCCGCGACCACGACCTTCGATCTGGCGGCCCAGGCCCTGCTGTTCGAGAGCGAGGACAAGCAGGCCCGGATGACCGCCTTCCTGGAGCGGCGAAAGCGCTGACGCACCACTTCCAAGGGAGGTGCATGAGGTTGTCCGAAGAACAACCGGCCGACACGGCCGTGGAGGCGGAGCATCTACGTCGCCTGTTCGGTGTCTTCTCCGCCGCTCACGGGCAGGGCCGGTCACTGGTGTACGAGGCACTGAGCAAGGCGGTGACGAGCAACGACGAGCTGCTTGCCCTGCTCATGCGGACACCGCGCGACCAGCGCCGACCCAGCTTGCTGTTCGCGGCGGTGAACTCCGTCTTGGCCGCGCATCCCGATGCGGCGCTCGCTTCCTATTATCCGATTCACGGAGGCCGGCGACCAGTCGACGATCAGCTCATCACAACATTCGCCGCGTTCTGCGCGGAGCACGGCGACGAACTCGACCACCTGCTGCGCACCGGGTCCACCCAGACCAACGAGATCCGCCGTTGTGCGGCCCTTCGCCTCGCGCTGGGCCATGTCAGCGAACGCTGGGGCGAACCGGTCGTCCTCGCGGAGGTAGGCGCGAGCGCCGGCCTCAATCTGCTGCTCGACCGCTATCGCTACCGTATCGGCGGCCGGGAAATGACCCCGGCAACGGACTCACCTGTCGTCATCTCGTGCGAACTTCGCGGCGCCACGTCCGCTGACCCGCTCCGCCGGCCCCTCCCGGAGATCACCTCCAGACTCGGCATCGACATGCGGCCGGTCTCGCTGGCCGATCCGGTGGACAGAGCCTGGCTGGAGGCCTTCATCTGGCCCGAAGACGTGGACGGATTGGCCACGTTGCGAGGAGCCATGGAGCTCGCCGTCGCGATCGGGGTCCCGCCCGTCGTGCGCGGCGACGCCGCCGCCGACACCGCCCGGCTGCTCGCCGACCTGCCCGGCAGCGAGCCCATCGTGGTCTTCACCGCGTCGTTGCTCAGCTACCTGGGCGTCCGGTCCAGGGCCGCCTTCCTCAGCCGGCTTGACGAGCTCGCCCAGCGACGACCGGTGGCGTGGGCTTTCGCCGAAGCCCCCGGTCTGGTCGCCGCCACCAACGTGGCCGTGCCCGCCTTGCAGGGGCCGCTGGCCAAGCGCAACACCCTTTACCTGGTCGGAGTCAGCCTGCGGGACCATGGCCGCCAGGACGACAGCCTGCTCGCCCTGGCCGACCCGTACCTGCGCTGGCTCGCCCCGGCACGGCAGCCCGCAGACGACTTCGGGTGGCTGCCCGCGGAGCCGAACGCCGGCTGACCCGCCCGTCGGCTGCGTGAGCCCTGGGTCGGCCGCCGGAACGCCACTGCCTGATCACACCTCACGCGATCCTTTCAGACCGTGATCGCAAGTTGGCCCTGCACGCCGCCCTGCCGCAGCACGCCGAAGGAACGCTCGGCGTTTCCGCCGCCCAGGGTCTCCAGCACCGCGTCCACCGGTGCGTTCCGGAGCACCTCGGTGTAGTCCTGAGTCCGGTAATCGATCAGTTGGTCCGCACCCAACCCGCGCAGGAAGTCGTGCTTGGCCGCGCTCGCCGTGCCGATCACCTCTGCGCCGAGGTGCTTGGCCAACTGCACCGCGACGTGCCCGAGCCCGCCGCCCGCACCGTGGATCAGTGCCCGTTGCCCCGGCCGCAGCTGCGCGATCTCCACCAGTGCGTGCCAGGCGGTCAGGCCGACGAGCGGTAGCGCCGCGGCCTCCTCGTGGCTGAGCCCTGGAGCGAGACGGCTTTGTCACCCGCACGGTCTACCCGACGATTCCGCCGAAGGTCGAATACGCGGCCACCGGGCTGGGTGAGAGCGTCACCGCGCTGATGCACGCGATCCGCGCCTGGTCCGAGGAGAACATCAATGCCGTCCTGGACGCCCGCGACGACTACGACGCGCGGGCCGCCCAGGAGGTACAGCCCGTCACGGCCTGATCGCCTCCGGCTCGGCAACGCCTCGTCGCCCTGCGCCACCAGCGGCCCCCCATCGCGGCTCAACTCAGAACGTCGAAGCCGGCGATCCACGACTCTTAACGATCACTCGTAGGCCGCCGCGCCGAAGAGTCGTGCGACGGTCACTCTGGCTCGCCGGATGTTCGAAGCATGCATTCGTCGGCGAACGCACACAGTTGCTTCACGTAGCCCCTGAACCGTTCCCGGACCTCCTGGCCGGTCACGGGCTGTCGCCATGAGCGGCGCACCATGTCCCTCGCATGATCCGTTCCGAGTCGTTCGTCCAGATACAGGAGCGCGCCGATCACGAAGTGCTGTTCGTAGAACGGCTCCGGCATCGACAGCCTGCGCTCAAGGCACGTGGCCAGGAGCGCTGCGTCGGAGTGTTGTCCGAAGCGGGCGAGGGCGAGGGAGTAACCGGCGCCGGCCTTCATCAGGGGGCCGTCGCGCAGCAGGGAACCGATCCTGTCGCGGAACTGTGTTCGGTGATCGAGGCCGATCAACCAGGCGGCGGTGAGTCGGGCACGCCACTCGCTTGTGAGGAGGAGGCCGAGTTCATCGTCGGTGATCTGTCGCGCGTCTTCGGCCAGCGACTGCACGAGCAAGGAGCGTCGCGGCTCGCCGTCCCGTAGGGCGTTGACTCCCATGATCTTCAGATAACGCAGGCGAAGCGGGCCTGTCTGGCTCCAGGAGACGTATCTCCGTTCCAGCGCGCGCAACTCCGACTCATGCGGAGCAGGAAGAGGCATGACCGCAGTGTGACCGTCTCAGCAGGGCCACGGCCATCCCATTCCGCGTCCGGCATGGAGTCCGAGCAGGGTTGCGGGCTGGGATCGCGCTGACTCGGCCGCAGCGGCAGTTCGTTCAGGCCCGCTGCGCCGGCTGATCGTTTCGTTACTCCTTGTCGCGGGCGGCGGACCGTTCGATGATCTCGGTCTTGACCGTTTCGTGGAGCTCGTCCGACGTGAAGCCGAGGTCGCGCAGGATCCGCGCGGCCGGGCTCTCCTCGACGCGGATCAGTCCCAGCAGCGTGTGTTCCGTGCCGACCCAGTCGTGGCCGAGGTCGGCCGACGCGCGCTGTGCCTGCTCGAAGACCTTCTTGCTCTCCGGCCGGAACGCGATGTGACCCCGTGGCGCCTTCTCCCCGGCCGGCGGCATCGCTTCCTCGATCGCGTTCCGAATGCGTTGCTCCGACTCGGTCTTCGCCATCAGCACCTCGTACGCCAGACCCCGTTGTTCGCCGAGCAGGCCGAGCAGGACGTGTTCGGTGCCGATGAAGTCGTGCTTGTGCGTTCGGGCGGCCTCCTGTGCCAGCACGATGCTGTGCCGGTTCAGGTCGGTGAACCGCTCGAACGCGTTGGGCGCGTGGCGTTGCTGCGCGGCCTGTTTGGACACCCCGATGGCGTCACCGATCTCACTCCACGACGCGCCGGCCTGCTTGGCCTTGGCGACGTAGTGGCCGACGAGCTGGTCACCGAGGTCGGACAGGGTCTGGGCGCGCAGTTGCGCCTCGCTGATGCGGGTCAGGTCGTTGGTGTCGGGGAGTTCCTCATCGAGACGGGCGATCAGGTCGGCGAGGCTGATGTCGAGTGGACTCATGCGTCAACCGTAGATTGACGATCGCAAATCGTCAACCTGTAGTTGACGCAGGTTCCGGTGGGCTCTGGGGGCTACCGCAGCAGGATGCCGCCGTTGATGTCGAGGATCGTTCCGGTGATGTAGGCGGCTTGTGGAGAGGTGAGGTAGGCCATGGCGTCGGCGATCTCTCGCAGCATCGCCGGGCGGCCAAGGGGAATCGCGCTGTCCCGCCGTGCCCGCGCCTCCTCCACCGTGATCCCGGCTTCGGCCGCCATGGATTTCAGGCTGGTGTCGTTCAGCGGCGCGTCGATGTGCAGCGGCGCGACGCCGTTGACCGTGATCCGGTCGGGTGCGAGTTCGAGTGCGAGGCTCTTGATCATCGAGCCGAGCGCTCCCTTGGACGCGCTGTAGACGGCCCGGCCCGGTGCGCCGAGCTGCGCGTGGCCCGAGTAGACGTAGACGATGCTGCCACCCGGCGCGGTGAGCGCGGGAATGGCGCTGCGCGACAGCAGGAACGGGCCCTTGGCGTTGACGGCCATGACCCGGTCCCACTCGGAGGGCGGCAGGTCCTTGAGCGGTGACCACTGTGGTGCGACCACGGTGGCCACGGCCAGCACGTCGAGCCGGCCGTGCCGTGCGACGGCGGCGGTGACCAGCTCGTCACAGGCCGAGGGATCGGTGACGTCGGTGTGGAGTCCGATGGCGTCGGAGCCGGGGTGGGCCGCCGCGATCTTCGCCGCGACCTCGGCCGCGCCGTCCGGGGCCAGATCCGTGAGCACGACTTTGGCGCCGTCCTCGGCGAAACGCCACGCGGCCGCAGCGCCGATGCCCTGAGCGGCCCCCGTGACGATCACGACGCGCGATTCGGACGCTGAATCCGGCATATGCCCTCCGTCGGCTAAGTTTACAACTACAACGTTGGAGTTGACGCTACACGTCTCCCACTCACTCGGCAATCACATCGTTGGCCGGTGGCATGACGCGTTCCACGGCGTCATCGCTGCGCGCCACCCGTGGCCGACCGGCAGAGCGCGGCCGGTCGGCCGCTCGCCGGTCCCGGTCGTCGACGGGGCTTCGAGCCCGTCATCCCGGCGTGTGGTGTCTTCAGGGAACAGCAGACGCCAGGGATCGCGGTGCCCTGCTCCCTCGGCGCGCGATTGCGCCGGCATCGCAGCCACGGTGCGGACCCCAGAGTCGGGCATGGCGCGCGGGGCGCGGGACCCGAAGCAGCCGGTCTCGGACGCGAACGCCGCGAGCGCCGTCAGCCCGGCTCCCTGACGCCGGAGACGGCCGGGTCCGAACCCCTCGCCTTTTGATCCTTCGTCAGCCGGCGGAGCGGTGGCGGTCCGTGACGGACAGCGGGGCGCCGTTGAGGAAGAGTTCGATGGGGAGGGTCGCGGCGCCCAGGGCCACGGCCTCCGGGCCCAGGCGGCCCAGCTCGATCGACGTCTCGGAGAAGGCGTGCTTGAGGGAGTTGCGCCGGGCGGCGTCGCGGATGGCCGGCAGCAGCCGCTCGCCGAGCAGGAGGCCGGCCCAGCCGCCGAGGATGATCCGCTCGGGGTTGAAGAGGTTGATCAGGTCGGCGAGGCCGACGCCGAGGTACAACGCGGTCTCGTCCAGGACGTGCGCGGCCTCCTCCTGCCCTCGGGTGGCCGCGTCGAGCAGGGCGGCCAGCGCCGACTCCTCGTCCTGGCCGGGGATCCTCCCGTAGCGGTCCAGGACGGCCTCGGCGCCGACGTACGCCTCCAGGCAGCCCGCCGAGCCGCACCGGCACCCGCGCCCGCCCACCACGATGGTGGTGTGGCCCCACTCGCCGGCGCTGGACGTGGATCCGCGGTGGGTCCGGCCGTGCGCGATGATGCTCGCGCCGACGCCCGAGCCGATCAGGCAGACGACCGCGTGCTGGGCGCCCTGGCCCGCGCCGAACCACATCTCGGCGCGGCCCATCGTGTTGGCGCCGTTGTCGATGTGCAGCGGCAGGTCGGTCCCGGCGCGCAGCAGGCGCTCCAGGGGGACGCCCTCCCAGCCGTACGTCTGGCCGTGCACGAGCACCTCGTCACCCTGCTCGACGACGCCCGGGACGCCGATGCCGACGCCGAGCACCGACGAGGCGTCGACGTCCGCGTCGGAGAGCACGGCGGACAGGCCCTCCAGGATGCGCTCGACGATCGTCGTGACGCCGTGCTCCCGCGGGTCCAGCGGGAAGTCGGCCCTGGCGCGCTCGTTCATCGCGAGGTCGAACAGCTCGACGCGGACGCGGGTCTCGCCGACGTCCACTCCGATGACGTACCCGTAGTCGCTGTTCATGCGGAGCAGGACGCGCGGGCGGCCGCCGTCGGAGTCGACCGCGCCGGCCTCGGCGACGACGCCCTCCTCGATCAGCTCACGGACGACGTTGCTGACCGACGCGGGGGACAGGCCGGTCGCCCGGCTGAGCTCCTGGCGCGTGCAGGGCTGGTCGAAGTAGAGCGACCAGAGCAGGACCGACCGGTTGTCGCGACGGAGGTCACGCACCGTGCCTCGCCGTCGTTCTGGTGTGACGTGCTCCCGCATACCGACCTCCCCGATTAGTTCAGATCTTATAACAAGCACTCGAAAAGCCGCGCGGGCGGGTGTTACGCGGCCTTGACGAGCTGCGACCCCCGAGGTTAAATCACGTCATTAATTAAGCCCTGTAGCAATGGGCCCCGCCTCGACGCGTGCGCCGACGGCGCCGCACGCGTCCTCTCCTCCCCGCCCCCGCAACCGGGAGACGTTCATGAAACCCGCTTTCGTCCCAGGTGGCCGGACCCGACCCCGGTCCCATCGGCAGTCGCCGATCTCGATCGCCGCGGTCATCGCCCTCCTCACCGGCCTGTTCGTCGCCCTCGCGCCGACCTCGCGTGCCGCGACCTGCGGCACCGCCAACGCCGCCCAGGGCCGCCCCGCCACCGCGTCCTCCACCGAGAACTCCGGCACCCCCGCCTCCAACGCGGTCGACGGCGACACCGGCACCCGTTGGTCCAGCGCCTTCAGCGACCCGCAGTGGCTTCAGGTCGACCTCGGCTCCTCGCAGTCCATCTGCCAGGTGGTGCTGCAGTGGGAGACGGCCGCCGGCAAGGCGTACCAGATCCAGACCTCGTCCGACGGGAACACCTGGACCACCATCTACTCCACCACGACGGGTCAGGGCGGCACCGAGACGCTGAACGTCAGCGGCACCGGCCGCTACATTCGCATGTACGGCACCGCCCGCACCACCGGTTACGGCTACTCGCTCTGGGAGTTCGTCGTCCACACCGCGAGCGGGGGAGGCGGCACGCTCCCCGGAGGCGGCGACCTCGGTCCCAACGTGTACGTGTTCGACCCGTCGATGTCGTCGGCCACCATCCAGAGCCGGCTCGACAGCGTGTTCAGCCAGCAGGAGAGCAACCAGTTCGGCAGCCAGCGGTACGCGCTGCTGTTCAAGCCGGGCAGCTACAACGTCAACGCCAACATCGGCTTCTACACCTCCATCGCCGGGCTCGGCGCGAACCCCGACGACGTCACCATCAACGGCTCGGTGAACGTCGACGCCGGCTGGATGAACGGGAACGCCACCCAGAACTTCTGGCGCTCCGCGGAGAACATGGCGGTGCAGCCCACTGGCGGGTCCGACCGCTGGGCGGTCTCGCAGGCCGCGCCGTTCCGCCGCATGCACATCAAGGGCGACCTGAATCTCGCCCCGACCGGCTACGGCTGGGCCAGCGGCGGCTACATCGCCGACACCAAGGTCGACGGCCAGGTGCAGCCGTACT
The DNA here is from genome assembly GCF_024055715.1 of Actinoallomurus soli. Taxonomy (GTDB): domain Bacteria; phylum Actinomycetota; class Actinomycetes; order Streptosporangiales; family Streptosporangiaceae; genus Actinoallomurus; species Actinoallomurus soli. Next base: position 157,567 of record NZ_JAMXMV010000009.1, on the reverse strand, counting down.
CCCAGCAGCAGTGGTTCACCCGCAACAGCCAGATCGGCGGCTGGCTGAACGGCGTGTGGAACATGGTGTTCACCGGCGTCGCGGGCGCACCGGCGCAGAGCTTCCCGAACCCGCCGTACACGACCGTGGCGAACGCGCCGGTGACGCGGGAGAAGCCGTTCCTGTACGTCGACTCCTCCGGCGCGTACCGCGTGTTCGTGCCGTCGCTGCGGCAGAACACCCAGGGCACGACCTGGAGCGGCGGCAGCACGCCCGGCTCGTCGATCCCGCTGACCCAGTTCTACGTCGCCCATCCGTCCGACAGCGCGGCGACCCTCAACCAGGCGCTGGCCCAGGGTCTCAACCTGCTGTTCACCCCGGGTGTCTACACCATCGACCAGACGCTCAACGTGACCCGCGCGGACACGGTCGTCCTCGGCCTCGGTTACGCCACGCTGGTGCCGCAGAACGGCGTCACGCCGATGTCCGTCGCCGACGTCAACGGCGTGAAGATCGCCGGCCTGCTGTTCGACGCCGGCGCGACCAACTCGCCCAACCTGCTGCAGGTCGGGCCGAGCGGGTCCACGGCCGACCACTCCGCCGACCCGACCTCGATTCAGGACGTGTTCTTCCGGATCGGCGGCGCGGGCGTGGGCAAGGCCACCAACAGCCTGGTCGTCAACAGCAACAACGCGATCATCGACCACATCTGGGCCTGGCGGGCCGATCACGGCTCCGGCGTCGGCTGGACGAGCAACACCGCCGACACCGGCCTGATCGTCAACGGCAACGACGTGACGGCGTACGGCCTGTTCGTCGAGCACTACCAGAAGTACGAGGTCGTCTGGAACGGCGAGCGCGGCAAGACGTTCTTCTTCCAGAACGAGATGCCGTACGACCCGCCGAACCAGGCCGCCTGGATGAACGGCTCCACCAACGGCTACGCCGCCTACAAGGTGGGGGCGAACGTCACGACCCACGAAGGGTGGGGTCTCGGCAGCTACTGCTACTTCAACGTCGATCCCTCGATCCACGCGGCGCACGCCTTCGAGGCGCCGAACACCTCCGGCGTGAAGTTCCACGACCTGCTGACCGTGTCCCTCGGCGGCAACGGCACGATCGACCACGTCATCAACAACACCGGCGGCGCCGCCCAGGGCACCGCGACCACCCCGGTCGACGTGGTCAGCTACCCCTGACCCGCCGGCCCCTGCCACTCCGGGCCCGCGCGGCATCCAGCCGCGCGGGCCCTCCCGCGCTCGCGCCGCGGCCCGCGAGCGCGGCGACCCTCGGCCGACGCACGCGCTCAGCGGTCGGCATGGGCGGTGATCTCGACGCGGTCGACGCCCTCGTCCAGGAAGGCGGCGAGGTCGTGGGCCTCCTCACCGACGGCCTCTCGCTCCGGGACGGAGAGGGGCCGCAGCGGCGTCACGCGGATCCGCCGGTCGCGTACGGTCCAGGGGGCGGCGACGCGTCCGTCGACGAGCACGGCGCGCCGGCCGGCGACGGACAGACCGCGGTGGGCGTCGTCGATGATGCGGCCGCGGTCGTGGTAGCCGAGGATCGCGTTGTCGAAGGCCGGGAGGAACCGGACGGGGGCGGGCGTGTCCGGAGACGGGCGTGGCGCGTCGGGCAGGTCGAGAAGTTCACGGCCGCGTTCGTCGCGGAAGACGACGAGCCGCTCACGGAGGGCCTCGACGGCGGCGGGAAGACCGGCGAGACCGCACCAGGCGCGGAGGTCCGCGGTGGCGGCGGGCCCGTAGGCGGCGAGGTAACGCCGTACCAGTTGCTGCCCGACCGGATCGCCCGGGTCGGCGGACGGCGGGGCGATCTCACGCCCGACCCAGGCGGCCAGGGGCAGGTTCCGCACCCCGGCGGTCGTGTGCCACAGGCCGCGCGGCGGGAGCTGGACCATCGGGATGAGGGCCGCGACGAGGAGCTCGCCCAGGACCCGGCGCGGCGGGCCGGGCCAGCGGTCCTCGAGCGCGCGGACGAGGTCGGCCATGGTACGGGGCCGGCCGTCGGCCATGACCGCGCGCCCGGCCGCGGCCACCTCGTCCAGGTCGATGCCCGCGAGTTCACGCCGGTAGGTGGCCGTCACCCGCTGCCGCAGCATGGCGTCATGGCGGGCCCGCCAGGCCAGCGCGTCGTCGGCGGTGACCAGGTGGACGGTGCGGCGCATCAGGTGCGTACGGACGACCGTCCGGTCCGTCAGCGCCTCGTCCAGTTCCTCCGGCTTGAAAGCGCGCAGACGGGACCACAGGCCGGTGAACGGTTCCTGGGGTTCCTGCGCCTGCAGGCCGCACAGGTGCGCCACGGCGTCACGGGCCGGGGTGTCCGCGCGCTCGAGCAGGTACTGGCGGGCGAGGGTCGCGCGGCCCAGGGCGCGGGCGCTGAGGACGGTCATGGGCGCTCAGGCCGCGGACCGCTCGCCGACCGGACGGCGGCGCAGTCCGGGCCGGGTGAGGGAGGGCGGGGTGTAGGAGACGTCCAGGGGGCCGAGATCGGCGCCGGGCGGGACGATCGCGTCGATCCGGTCGAGGACGTCGTCGCCGAGGGTGACGGTCGCACCCGCGATCAGGTCGTCCAGGTGCTCCATGGTGCGCGGGCCGATGATCGCGGACGTGACGTCCGGGTGGCCGACGGCGAAGGCCATGGCCAGGTGGGTGAGGGAGACACCGGCCTCGTCGGCGATGGGCAGGAGTCGTTCGACGGCGTCGAGCTTGTTCTCGTCGGTGAGGTGCCGGGGGACCCACCGCATGCGGGCGTCGTTCGGCGCGGTGCCCTTGCGGTAGCGGCCGGTCAGCAGGCCCATGGCCAGCGGGCTCCACACGAGGACGCCCATGCCGTAGCGGCGGCAGGCCGGCAGGACCTCCCGCTCGATGCCGCGGTTGAGGATGGAGTAGGTGGGCTGCTCGGTGCGCAGCCGGTGCAGTCCGCGCCGCTCGGACACCCACTGGGCCTCGACGATCTGCGAGGCCGGCAGGTTGGAGGAGCCGATCGCGCGGACCTTTCCGGCGCGCACCAGGTCGGAGAGCGCGGAGAGGGTCTCCTCGATGTCCGTGTGCGGGTCCGGGTGGTGGATCTGGTAGAGGTCGATGTGGTCGGTCCGCAACCGTCGCAGTGAGTCCTCGACCGCGGTCATGATCCAGCGGCGTGAGCTGCCCCCGCGGTTGGGGCCCTCGCCCATCGGGCCGTTGAACTTGGTGGCCAGCACCACCTCGTCGCGGCGCCCCTTCAGGGCCTTGCCGACGATCTCCTCGGTCGCGCTGTAGCCGTACACGTCGGCGGTGTCGAGGAAGTTGATGCCCGCGTCGAGCGCCCGGTGGATCATGCGCACGCAGTCGTCGTGGTCGGGATTGCCCGTCCCGAACATCATGGTGCCCAGGCAGTAGGCGCTGACCTCGATGCCGGTACGTCCCAGCTGTCGCATTCGCACGGTGACCCGTTCCCTTCCGGTTCGTCATGCCCGGGCCGCCGCGGGGACGCGGCGGCCCGGGGGAGTTCTTCTGCGTCTGGCCGGTCGCTCAGCCGTTGTACGGAGCGGCGACGTCGAGGACCCAGGTCACGCCGAAGCGGTCGGTGAGCATGCCGTACAGCGGCGCCCACTGCGCCGCCTCCAGGGGGCGCACCACCGTCGAGCCCTCCGCCAGCTTCCGCCACAAGGCGCTGATCTCGTCGGCGTCATCGCCGCGTACGGACACGAAGAACGGGTCGTCACCCTGGCTCCAGGGCAGCTGGGAGGGCGCGTCGTAGGCCATCACGTGGAAGCCGTTGTCGCCGACGACCTCGCCCCACATCACCCAGTCCGCCTCGTTCTCGTTCTGCACGGCGCCGGCGTCCTTGTACGTGACGGCGACGGTGCGCCCGCCGAACACGGACTGGTAGAAGTCGAGCGCCTCACGCGCGGTGCCCCGGAAGTTCAGGTGAGTGGTGGTGGTGACGGACATGTCCTTGCTCCTTGCCTTCGGTTCCACGGAGGTGCGCCACCGGCCCGACAGAGCCCACGGGCGCGGCGACCCATGACCACCAGGGGCGATGCTCCCCGGCGGCTCTGGTGTCCACCATTCCCGGGGTAGCGGACAGGTTGTGTCCTGTACTCCGCGCAGAATGGGACCATGCAGAAGACCTCGTCGCGATTGCTCGCGCTGCTCTCCCTGCTTCAGATGCACCGTGACTGGTCCGGCGACGACCTCGCCGAGCGGCTCGACGTCACCCCGCGCACGGTGCGCCGTGACGTGGATCGCCTGCGGGAGCTCGGGTATCCGATCGCGGCTTTCAAGGGGCCTTCCGGCGGTTATCGCCTGGAGGCCGGCTCGCAGCTGCCGCCCCTGCTGTTCGACGACGACCAAGCCGTCGCCCTGGCCGTTGCGCTCCAGACCGCGGCCGCCGACACCACGATCGGCGAAGACGCCACACGGGCCCTGGCCACCATCCGCCAGGTCCTGCCGCCCCGTCTGCGCCACCGCGTCGACATGCTCCGGATCACCGCCGTCCAGCCACCCGAGAACGACGACGCCTCACCAGGCGACCCGCGACTCCTGACGGAGCTGAGCAACGCGATCCACGCCCATGCGGAGCTTCGCTTCGACTACGGCCGCGACCACACCGATCCCGCTGAGCGACCCCGCAGAACACAGCCCCACCACCTGGTCACCTGGCAGGGCCGCTGGTACCTCCTCGCCTGGGACCTCGACCGCGACGACTGGCGCACCTTCCGCGTCGACCGCATCCGCCCGCGCACGCCCACCGGCCCGCGCTTCAACCCGCGCGAGCTCCCCGGCGGCGTGTCCGCCTTCGTCACCGGCCGTTTCCGTGGCACCGACGGCACCACCACCGACTGGCCCTGCCGGGGGGAGGTCGTCCTCGACCTTCCCGCCACCGCCGTGGCCCCCTTCGCCCGGGACGGAGTCGTCGAAGAACTCGGCCCCGACCGCTGCCGGCTCACCCTCGGCTCCTGGTCATGGACCGGTCTGGCCGCCGCGATCGGCCGTTTCGACGCCGACGTCGAGGTCATCGGCCCGCCGGAGCTGGCCACCGCGTTCGCGCGCCTCGCCGCGCGCTACGCCGATGCCGCCCGAATCACCCACCGGTCCGATTCACGCCGAGGCGGGCAGGCTCACCAAGCTCCCCATGGGGAGCCCTGAAAGCCGGAGCCGCGCCGTCTGCGCCTCCGCTCACGGACGCGGCGCCTGATGAGGCGGATCACCACGACGACGAACACGACCGTCCCCGCCAGAACGATGCAGACCGGGATGCCCAGCTTCCAGTCCGGCCACTCGTCGTCGACGTGCGTGCCGATCTGCAGCCGTACCACGCGGCCGTGCCAGATGTCGGCGGTGCCGGTGGTGCCCGTCTCGGCCACCTTGTAGAAGCCGTGCTCCACCTCGAAGTCGTGGTACCGCCCGTCCGCGGTGCGCACGGTGACCTTGTAGTGGGTGGTCCGCGAGGCGGCGACGACCCGCTGCCTCACCGCGGTCGGGAGGACCACCCGGAACGGCCCCATCGGGGGCGGAGGCGGTGGGGGCGGCTGCGGGAACTGCGGCGGGTCCGGTGGGTCCGGGTCCTCGGTCGTGTACGTGGACTTCTTGATGACGGTCATCGGCAGCCGTGTGACGCAGTGACCCGTGTCGGCCGGTGGCGGCGACCCGCACAGCGGTGCCCGCTCGTACGCCTCGAAGTCGGCGAAGGGCCCGGCGCCCAGCGCCACGCCCACGGCGATCAGTACGGGTCCCGCGGCCAAAGCCGCCAACGTTGCGATCCTGGTTCCCCACGCCACGCCCCGAACGTAACCCGGACCGGGTGCCTCGTGGCGCGAATTTCGGCGCCGTCCCGCGTCCGTACCCGGTTCGCGAGCCCGCGTCCCTGCCCGGCTCGATTCCGGGTCCTACCCGGCTCGCGATGGCGCGGCCCTCGCCGGGAGACGGACACCGGCGAGGGCCGCGGTCTGGACGCGGGCCGTGAAGACCCGGCGGAAGCGACGTCAGGCGCCGGTGCGCTCCCGATGGGTGCGGATCAGTTCGGCGTAGCGGAGGCCGCTGTCCTTGACGGTCCGCTCCTGCGTGTCGAAGTCGACGTGGACCAGGCCGAAGCGGGGGGCGTAGCCGGCCGCCCATTCGAAGTTGTCCATCAGCGACCAGGCGAAGTACCCGGCCAGCGGGGCGCCGCGCCGGACCGCATCCGCGCACGCCGCGAGATGCCCTTCCAGGTAGGCGGCCCGGTCCGGGTCGTGCACCCGCCCGCCCTCGACGGTGTCCGCGAACGCCGAGCCGTTCTCGGTGACGTACATCCGCGGCGGCCGGTATTTCTCGGCGACCCGGGCCAGGATGTCCGCCAGGCCGTCGGGCTCGATGACCCAGTCCAGCCCGGTGAGCGGGCGGCCGGCCGGCGTCGTCTCCCGGACGTACGGCGGGGCGCCGTCGGGGTCGTCCGCGACGACGGCCGGCCGGTAGTAGTTGACGCCCAGCCAGTCCAGCGGCGCGCCGATGGTCTCCAGGTCGCCGGGCTGTTCGGGCAGGTCGACGCCGTACACCTCGATCATGTCCGCGGGGAAGCCGCGCCCGAACACCGGGTCGAGCCACCAGCGGTTCGTGTGGCCGTCGAAGCGCTTCGCCGCGGAGGCGTCGGCGGCCGAGTCGCTCGCGGGCTCCACCGGGTTGAGCAGGTGGACGACGCCGACCTCGACGCCGGGCACGGTGGCCCGCAGGGCCTGCGACGCCAGCCCGTGGCCGAGCAGCATGTGGTACGACGCGGGCACCGCCGCCTTGACGTCGGTGAGGCCCGGCGCGTGCCGGCCTTCGAGGTGGCCGATCCAGGCGGCGCACATGGGCTCGTTCAGCGTGGCCCAGCCCTTGACGCGGTCGCCGAGTGCCCCGGCGACGCAGGCGGCGTAGTCGGCGAAGTGCCGCGCGGTGTCGCGGTTGGTCCAGCCGCCGGCGTCCTGCAGCACCTGGGGCAGGTCCCAGTGGTAGAGCGTGGGGAACGGCGTGATGCCCGCGTCGAGCAGGGCGTCCACGAGACGGTCGTAGAAGGCCAGGCCCGGAGCGTTCACCGGGCCGGTCCCGCCGGGGAAGACGCGGGGCCAGGCGATCGAGAACCGGTAGGCGGTCACGCCGAGCCGCTTCATGATCTCGATGTCCTCGGGCCAGCGGTGGTAGTGGTCGCACGCCACATCGCCGTGGTCGCCGCCGTCCACCTTCCCCGGGGTGTGGCTGAAGGTGTCCCAGATCGACGGGGACCGGCCGTCCTCGTCGACCGCGCCCTCGATCTGGTAGGAGGAGGTCGCCACGCCCCATGCGAAGTCCACGGGGAGCAGGCTGAGGTGATCCACGGAGTGCCTTTCTGTGGTGGTGGCGGCGTTCACTTGACGGCCCCGGCGGTGAGCCCGGCGACCAGGTAACGCTGCAGGAGGAGGAACCCGGCGACCACGGGGACGCTGACGAACAGCGAGGCGGCCATCACCTGGTTCCAGTACACGTCGGTCTCGGTCGCGTACGCGCGCAGCCCCACGGCCAGCGTGCGGGTCGCGTCGTTGGTCATCACGGAGGCGAACAGGACCTCGCTCCAGGCGGTCATGAAGGCGTAGATCGCCACCGCGACGATGCCCGGCAGCGAGGCGGGGATGACGACGCGGAACAGCGCGCCGAGCGGCCCGCAGCCGTCCACCATCGCCGCCTCGTCGAGCCCTTCCGGGATGGAGTCGAAGTAGCCGACCAGCATCCAGATCGAGAAGGGCAGCGAGAAGGTGAGGAAGGTCAGGATCAGACCGCCGCGCGAGCCGCTCAGCGCCAGGCCGGTGGCGTTGCCGACACCGACGTAGATGAGGAACAGCGGCAGGAGGAACAGGATGCCGGGGAACATCTGGGTGGACAGCACCGTGACGGTGAACACCCGGCGGCCCTTGAACCGGTAGCGGCTGACCGCGTACGCCGCGAAGATCGCCACGACGACCGAGCAGACCGTCGCGCCGACGGAGACGATGATCGAGTTGGCGAAGTAGTGGGCGAGCGGAACGGTCCGCCACATGTCGATGTACGGGCGGAGGGTGAGCCGTTCCGGAAACCAGTGGAACGTCCCCGCGACGTCCTGCAGCGGCTTGAGCGAGCTGCTCAGCATGACGTACACGGGCAGCGCCGAGAACACCGTGAGCAGGGTCAGGACGACGCGCCGGGTCCACACGAACGAGCGCGGCGGCGCCATCGGTGAGCGGTCAGGCACGTGCGCCCCTCCTTCGTGACGTGACCAGCAGGTAGACGGCCGTGACCAGGCCGAGGAACAGCAGCATCAGCACCGACATCGCCGACCCCTCGCCGAAGTTCCAGGTGATGAACGAGGACTGGTAGATGTGCAGGGAGACCAGGTCGCCGCCCGCCGGTGGCGCCTGGCCGAACAGCACGTACGGCGTGGAGAAGTCGTTGAACGTCCACAGGAACAGGACCAGGACGAGGACCTGGTTGACCGGGCGCAGGGACGGCAGCGTGATCCGGCGGATCTGCTGCCAGATCCCGGCGCCGTCGATCGCCGAGGCCTCGTACAGCTCGCGCGGGATGTTCTGCAGGCCGGCGACGACGACGAGGAAGGCGAACGGCCAGTTGCGCCAGACCGAGACGATGACGAGGGAGTAGAAGCTGTTGTCGCCGAGCAGCCAGAAGGTCGGCTTGCCGGTGAGGTGCAGCTGGTCGTGCAGGACGTGGTTCACGATGCCGTTGTCGTGCTGGAACATGAACGCCCAGACGATCACCGAGGCGTACAGCGGCAGGGCGTACGGGGTGAGGAACAGCGCCCGCAGGAACCCCCGGCCGCGGAAGCCGTCCTGCATGAGGATGGCCGCGGCCGTGCCGAGCAGCCAGGACAGGCCGACGGCCAGCACGGTGAAGGCGCAGGTGACGAGGAAGGAGCTCAGCAGGGCGTGCCCGATCGGCCCGTTCACCTTCACCACGACGCGGTAGTTGTCCCACCCGGTCCAGGGGGCCTTCCACCATTCGCGGATGAAGAACTGGGTGAGCTCCTTGAAGCTCATCGCCACGCCCAGGACCATCGGGATGACGTGGACGATGAGCTCGAGGAGGATCGCGGGCAGCAGGAGGAGGTACGGCAGGCCCCCGCGCCGCACCCGGTCGGGGATGCGGAACGGGCGCCGGCGCGGCGCCCCCGGGCCGGTCTCCCGGGCTCCGGGGGGCGCCTCGCGATGCGCGGTCGTCGTCATCAGTGGTGGACCCGCGCTACATCTGCTGCTGGGCCTTGGCGAGCCGGCTGCGCACCGACTCCAGCGTCACCGGCCGCCCGGCCGCCGCGTCGGCCAGCAGGTCCTTCAGCGCACTACCGATGACCTGCTCGAACTGCGATTCCTTGGGCACCTGCGGCATCGGCGTCGCGCTGGTGGCGATGGTGGTGCGCAGGATGTTCTGCTCCGGGGTGGCGAACGCCGGGTCCTGCGCGGCGGTCTTGACCGCCGGGATCGAGCCGTACTCGGAGTTGAGCTTCTTCTGCTCGGCGTCGCTGGTCATGAACTGCACGAACTTCAGGGCGCCGTCGAGGTTGCCGGTGTTCTTGAAGACGGCCATGTTGATCCCCGCGACCATGGAGTTCACGTTCTGCCCCTGTCCGGGCGCGCCGGACTGGACGGGAACCGGCGCGACGCCGTAGTCGTCGGGCTTCATCCCGTGGCTCTGGAAGTTCTTGCCGCCGGCCTGCCAGAGGATCATCGCGGCCTTGCCGGAGGCGAAGTCGCGGACGGACTCGTTCTGGGCGTACTCCGCGTCGCTCGGCGAGGCGATCTTGTCGCCGGCCACGAAGTCGACGTACTGCTTGACGCCCTCGGCGACGCCCGGTGCGGTGAAGGTCGGGTTGCCCTGCGCGTCGAAGAAGTCACCGCCGTGCTGCTTGGCGAAGACGAAGGCGTGGTGGGTGTTCTCCGGGATGCTGGCGCCCTCGATGGCCAGGCCGGTGTGGCCGCCGGTGGTCAGCTTCTTGCCGTCCTGGACGAGTTCGTTCCAGGTGGCCGGCGGCTTGCTGATCCCGGCCTGGCCGAAGAGCTTCTTGTTGTAGTACAGCGCGTACGACAGGGAGTAGAGCGGCACCGCCGTCGGCGGCTTGCCGGCCGCGCCCGTCGAGCCGAGCGCCGAAGCCTGGAACCGGTCCTTGCCGCCGATCTTGGCGAAGTTGGCGTCGGTGAAGGGCAGGAGGGCGCCGGTCGCCTGCAGCGACGCCGACCAGGTGTTGCCGATGTTCATCACGTCGGGGCCCTGCCCGGAGGTGGTCGCGGCGAGGATGCGGTTGAGCAGGTCGGACCACGGGACGACCTCGAGCTTGACCTTGATGCCGGTCTGCTTCTCGAACGCCTGCAGCTCGGGGGTGAGCTTGGCCTTGTCGTCTTCCAGGCTGGCGCCCTGGTTGCTCGCCCAGTAGGTGAGCGTCTTGGGGTGGCTGTTGCCACCGTTCGGCGCGGTGGAGGTCCCGCCCCCGCAGCCGGGGAGCACGGCGAGGACGGTCGCGCCTAGGACGGCGCCGAAGGCGGTACGGGCCCGCACGCTCATAATGCCACTTCCTCCGTGAGGCTAATTTTAAGGCATGATTTAAGATCTGAGATAAGCGTGTCAAGGGCGTGATGATCGCGCGATTGTCACGAATGCGCATACCGTCAGTCCGCCTCCGTCCGCCAGCGGCGGCGCAGGGCGAAGGCGGCCGCCTTAGGCCGGCGGTCCCGCGTGAAGACGCCCTTCTTGTTGCCATCGGCGCGGTTCACGCCGTACCCGGTGGCGAAGTCGGCGAAGTTCCAGACGTGCTCGCCCACGACGGAGTCGACACGGTCGAAGACCCGGTGGAAGGTCTCCAGCAGCGCGACCTGGTAGTCCTCGGTCCAGGTGCCCGCCGCGACCGAGCGCACGCCGGCGATCGCGTCCGCGCCGTACTCGGTCACGATGATCGGCTTGCCGTGGAGGCGGACCCACTCGCGCAGCTCCGCCTCCAGCTCGCGCTCCGCCGTCACCAGGTCGCCGGTGTCGACGTACCAGCCGTTGTAGCGGTTGAGGCAGATGACGTCGAACAGGTCGCTCATGACGTCCTTGTCCGGGGGCAGCTGGACCTGGGCGAAGCAGACGGGCCGGCTCGGGTCGGCCTCGCGCGCGGCCCGGACGAGCGGCTCGAAGTACGTGCGCGCCTCGGGCCGGGCCGAGTCCGGTTCGTTGGCGATGCTCCACATGACCACGCTCGGGTGGTTCTTGTCGCGGGCCACGAGTTCCTGGATGGCGCGCAGGTGGGCAGCCCGGGTGGTGTCGTCGATCGCCGCCCAGATGTGCGGGGGATCGCCGGGGACGAGCGTGTGCGCGATCTCGAAGTTGAGCCCGACGGCCGGGGTCTCGTCGATGACCACGATGCCGTGCCGGTCGGCGTACTCCAGCACCTCCTCGGCGTACGGGTAGTGCGAGGTGCGGAAGGAGTTCGCGCCGATCCAGTCGAGCAGCGCGAAGTCGTGCACCATGTGCACGTCGTCGTGGCCCTTGCCGCGCACGGGGTTGTCCTCGTGCCTGCCGAACCCCCGGAAGTGGAACGGCTCGCCGTTGATCAGGAAGCGGTCGCCGTCCACCTTCACCTCGCGGATGCCGACCGGCAGCGCGTACTCGTCGGCGTCCTCGCCGTCCGTACGGACCTCGAGGCGGTGCAGGTGCCCGTGGCCGGGCCGCCACAGCGTCGCGTCCGGCACCTCGAGCGTGCCGGCGGCGGTCGTCGCCCGCGCTCGCTCGGCGCCGTCGGCGTCGCGCAGCACGACCTCGGCGACCCGCCCGTCCACGACGTCCACGCGGTAGTGGACCCGGGCGTCGGCGCCCGTCACCTCCGTGGTCACGGTGATGTCGCGGACGTAGGAGCGGGGCGTGCTGCAGAGCCAGACGGCGCGGTGCAGCCCGGCGTAGTTGAAGAAGTCGTGGAAGTACCGCTGGCGGCGGCGCCCGTCCGGCAGGACGTCGACGATCCCGGGCGGGATCGAGGAGGGGGTCAGCCGGTTGTCGACCACCACCGTCACCCGGCCGGTCCCGCCCGGGCGGGCGTGCCCGGTCAGGTCGCACTCGAACGGCGTGTAACCGCCGTCGTGCCGTCCGACCTCGGCGTCGTTCCACCAGACCACGGCGCGATGGGCGGCGGCGTCGAACCGCAGCACGACCCGCCGGCCCGCCCACCCGGCCGGGATCCGTACCTCTCGCTGGTACCACACGTCGCCGACGTGGTCGTGGGCGTCCCGGGTGGCCGGCACGTCGTTGAAGCTCGCCGGCACCGGCATCTCCGACGCGCCGGGCAGCGGGCCGGACCACCACCGCTCGGCGCGCCCCCGGTCGCCGGGGTCGAGCGCGAAGGCCCACAGCCCGTTGAGACCGACACGTTCGCGGCTGGGCGTCTCCTGAGGACGTAGCACGGCACCTCCGGGAAAGACCTAATTTTTTGGCATGATTTAAGGACTGACGTAAGCATGTCAAGAGTGGGTGAGCGTGCTGAACGGCGACCGGCGGCCGCCGGGTGATGAGACCGGCGGCGGGCGCCGGTCAGCCGAGTGCGCGGTCGAGGTTGAACGCGGCGCTGATCAGTGCCAGGTGGGTGAACGCCTGCGGGAAATTGCCCTGCTGTTCTCCGGTGTGGCTGATCTCCTCGGCGTACAGGCCGACGTGGTTGGCGTAGGTGAGCATCTTCTCGAAGGCCAGCCGGGCCTCCTCCACGCGCCCGGCGCGGGCGAGGGCCTCGACGTACCAGAAGGAGCAGATGGAGAAGGTGCCCTCCTCGTCCCCGACGCCGTCCGGGCTGATCCGCGGGTCGTAACGGTAGACCAGCGAGTCGGACACCAGATCCGCGGTGAGCGCGTCCAGCGTCGACAGCCACTTCGGGTCGGTGGGGGAGACGAACTTGGCCAGCGGCATCATCAGCACGGCCGCGTCGAGCGCGTCACCGTCCTCGTGCTGGACGAACGCCTTCCGGGCAGGACACCAGCAGCTCCCCATGATCCGCCGGTAGATCTCATCCCTGGATCTCATCCACTGCGGGAGCTCACCGGGCAGGCCGCGGCGCCGCGCCGTGCGCATGGCCCGTTCGATCGCCACCCAGCACATCAGCCGCGAGTACAGGAATCTCCGGCGCCCGGAACGGGTCTCCCAGATGCCCTCATCGGGCTGGTCCCAGTTGCGGCAGACCCAGTCGACCACGGCGCACACCCCATCCCAGTGGTCGCTGGAGATCGGCTGCCCCCACTTGTCGTAGAGGTATACGGAGTCGATCAGAGCACCGTAGATGTCGAGCTGCAGCTGGTCGGCGGCGGCGTTGCCGACCCGGACCGGCGCCGAACCGCGATGACCTTCCAGATGGGGCAGCTCGCGCTCGGGCAGGTCGGTACGCCCGTCGATGCCGTACATGATCTGCAAGGGCCCGGACGGCCCGTCACCGCACAGGTTCGTCCGCCGCCGCAGGAAGGCCATCAACGCCTCGGCCTCTCCGGTGAAGCCCAGGCGCAGCAGCGCGTACACGGCGAACGCCGCGTCACGGACCCAGACGTAACGGTAGTCCCAGTTCCGTCCGCCTCCGAGGCGCTCCGGCAGGCTCGTGGTGGGCGCGGCGACGATCGCGCCGGTGGGGGCGTAGGTCAGCAGCTTGAGGGTCAGCGCCGAGCGGTGCACCATCTCCCGCCATCGGCCGCGATAGCGGGATGACGACAGCCAGGTCCGCCAGAAGGCGACCGTGGCGGTGAATTCCCGTTCCGCCTCGGTGTACGGACAGCCACGCGGCGCGATCGTGTCGCCGATCTGGTCCAGGGCGAAGACCGCGGCCTGGCCCTCGGTGAGCTTGAACTCGGCGTGGACGTCCACGCCGTCGCACTCGAGCGGCACTGTGGCGGTCAGCGCGAGCGTGAGCGCCTCGGACTCGAAGAGCACCGAGTCGTCGAGCATCCGCGCGGTGTGGGGGTCCGCGCCGTAGCCGAACCGGGGAGCGACCCGGGCGCGGAACGGGAGCGATCCGCGTACGCACATCACCCGCCGGATCAGCCGGTGCCGGTCGGCCTCGCCGGTCTCGCAGACCGGCATGAAGTCCTGGACCTCGCCGAGCCCGTCCTCGGTGAAGAACCGGGTGATCAGCACGTTCGTGTCGGGAAAGTAGAACTGCTTGGTCCTGGCCGGCGCGATCGCGGCCAGCTCGAACGCTCCGCCCCGGTCGGCGTCGAGGATGGCGGCGAAGACGCTGGGCGCGTCGAACCTCGGGCAGCAGTACCAGTCGATGGTGCCGTCGGTGCCGACCAGGGCCACCGTTCGCAGGTCGCCGATCAGCCCGTGATCGGAGATCGGAAGGTAGCGGCCGGCTCCGGTCTGCCCTCGCCTCGCGGACGTGCTCGGTGTCGTGTCCATGGCAGCGGCTCCTCCCCCGGTCGCCGATGCGCGTCTACCAGCCTAGACGGAGCGGCGTCGGCGGGGGAGGAGCCCGAGCACCCGGTTCAGCGCAGCCAGACGGCGGTGTCCGAGGGGAGCTCGCCCCGCTCGAGGGGATCGCTGGCCAGCAGTGGCTCCCGGCCCTCCGGCAGGCGTACGGGGCCGGCGCCGAGGTTGACGACGCAGGTGATCCCGTTCTCCCGGTCGAACGCCAGGACGTTCTCGCCCATCGGCCGCCAGGTCATGCCGCCGTAGCCGAGCAGTTCCCGCCGCAGCCGCAGTCCTCGCCGGTAGAGGCCGAGCGTCGAGGACGGGTCGCCCGACTGGGCCTCGACCGCCAGGTCGCGCCAGGCCGCCGGCTGGGGCAGCCACGGCTCACCGCCGAAGCCGAGGCCGGGCGCGTCACCGGACCACGGGATGGGCACCCGGCAGCCGTCCCGGCCGCGGTCGGTACGGCCGGAGCGGAACCAGATCGGGTCCTCCAGCACCTCCTCGGGCAGGTCCTCGACCTCCCAGAGTCCGAGCTCCTCGCCCTGGTAGACGTAGACGCTGCCGGGGAGCGCCATCGCCAGCAGGGCCGCCGCCCGGGAGCGGCGCAGGCCGAGCCGCAGGTCCGTCGGCGCCCCGTGCCGCCGCTCGTTCAGGTCGAACGACGTGTCCTCCCGGCCGAACCGCGTGACCGGCCGGGTGACGTCGTGGTTGGACAGCACCCAGGTCGGCGGCGCGCCGAGCGGCGTGTGGGTCTCCAGGGTCGTGTCGATCACCCGGCGCAGCGCCGCGGCGTCCCACGGGCAGCCCAGGAAGTCGAAGTTGAAGGCCGTGTGCAGTTCATCGGGGGCCAGGTAGGCGGCGAAGCGGTCCTGGTCGGGCAGCCACAGCTCCCCGATCAGCGCGCGGTCGCCGTATCCGTCGGAGGTCCGCCGCCAGGCGCGGTAGATGTCGTGCACGCCGTCCCGGTCGGTGTACGGGTCGCGCCCGTCCGGCTCCGCGTCCGGGTCCTTGACCAGCACGGCGGCGGAGTCGATGCGGATGCCGTCCACTCCCCGGTCGAACCAGAACCGCAGGACGTCGAGGAACTCCTCGCGGACCTCCGGATTGGTCCAGTTGAAGTCGGGCTGTTCCGGGGCGAACAGGTGGAGGTACCACTCACCGTCCGGCACCCGGGTCCACGCCGGGCCGCCGAAGATGGACTCCCAGTCATTCGGCGGCGCGTCGCCGCGTCCCGGCCGGAACCAGAACCGCTCCCGCGCCGCGGAGCCCGGCTCGGCCCGCAGCGCCTCCTGGAACCACGCGTGGCGGTCGGAGCAGTGGTTCGGGACGATGTCGATGATGACCCTGAGCCCGAGCCCGTGCGCCTCCTCGATGAGCTTCTCCGCCTCGGCGAGCGTGCCGAAGACCGGGTCGATGTCCCGGTAGTCCGCGACGTCGTAGCCGCCGTCGACCATCGGCGAGGGATACCACGGGTTCAGCCACAGGGCGTCGACGCCCAGGTCGGCGAGGTGGCCGAGGTGCCCTCGCAGCCCCGCCAGGTCCCCGATGCCGTCCCCGTTGCCGTCCGCGAAACTGCGCAGGTAGACCTGGTAGATCGCGGCTCCCCGCCACCACCCGGCGGAGTCCGGGGCGGTGCCGGAAGGAACGTTTTCGGCCATGCCGGTCATCAATCTCCCTCGATGTCGTTGGTCGGCGCGGGTACGGGCTGGCGTGGTCCGGAACGGCACGGATCGCGCCGCGGGCCGTCCGGTGGACGGCCCGGCCGTGGGACGTGGTCCGCGCGTCTCACCCCTTCAGCCCGCCGGCGGTCAGGCCGGCCATGATGTGGCGCTGGAACAGCAGGAAGACCGCCACGGCCGGGATGCTCGCGATCACGAGCGCGGCGATGAGGATGTTCTGCGGCGTCTGCTCCGACAGGGAGGAGATCGCCACGCTCACCGTCATCCGGTTGCTGTCGGGCAGCACCAGCAGCGGCCACACGAAGTCCTTCCAGACGCCCACCACGGCGAAGATCGACACGACCGCGATGATCGGCCGCGAGATCGGCAGGACGATGGACCAGAGGATCCGCCAGGACGACGCGCCGTCGATGGCCGCGGCCTCCAGCAGCTCCCCGGGGATGGAGTCGAAGAACCGCTTGAGCAGGAAGATGCCGAACGCGTTGGCCGCGGCCGGGAACCAGATCGCGAACGGCGTGTTCAGCAGGTTGGCGTGCAGGAGCGGCACGTCCCGCACGGTCAGGTACAGCGGGACCAGCAGGACGGTCGACGGGATCATCAGGGTGGCCAGCATCATGCCGAGGACCGCGCGGCCGAGCACGGGCCGCAGCTTGGACAGGGCGTACGCCGCCGGGACGCAGACCGCCAGCTGCAACAGCCAGGCGCCCACGGCGTACTCGAGCGTGTTGAGCAGGAACCTGCCCAGGTACAGCCGCCGCCACGCGTCGCGGTAGACGCCGGGGTGGGGGTGCCGCGGGAACAGCGTCGGCGGGGTTCGCGCCAGCTCGCCGGAGGACTTCATCGCGCCGGTCACCATCCAGTACAGCGGAAAGACG
Source organism: Actinoallomurus soli (assembly GCF_024055715.1). Lineage (GTDB taxonomy): Bacteria > Actinomycetota > Actinomycetes > Streptosporangiales > Streptosporangiaceae > Actinoallomurus > Actinoallomurus soli. The sequence goes on along the minus strand of NZ_JAMXMV010000009.1, from coordinate 140,647 downwards.
AAGACGGCGGTGAACAGCACGATCACGGCGATGAGAACGATCCAGTAGATCACCCGGCCGCGCGGGGTGTTGAGCGCGCGGGCCGAGATCAGGGTCCGCGGGGCGGGCGTCTCGCCGGGGGCGCCCCTCCGGCTGCGCCGGCGCGGCCGCTCGGACGCGGCGCGCCCCCGCCGGTGGCGCCGCCCGGCGGCCGTGGTGGCCGCCCCGATGGTGGGCTCGGTCAACTCCGGCCTCCTCGTCTCATCGCCCGCCGTCCCGGGTGACCCGCAGATACACCGCCGAGAACACCATGAGGACGACCATCAGCATCAGCCCGAGGGCGCTGCCCCCGCCGTAGCTGTTGAAGCGGAACGCGTACAGGTACATCAGGTAGACGACGCTGACCGTGGCGTCCTGCGGCCCGCCGCCGGTGAGCAGGTACGGCTCGACGAAGACCTGCATGGTGGCGATCACCTGGAGCAGGAGCATGACCAGCAGGATCAGCCGCGTCTGCGGGATCGTGACGTGCCAGACCCGCCGCAGCAGCCCGGCCCCGTCCAGCTCCGCCGCCTCGTACAGCTCGCTCTGCACGCTCTGCAGGGCGGCGAGGTAGATGAGCGTGCCGCTGCCCATGTTCATCCACGTGGAGACGATGACGAGGGACAGCAGCGCGGTGCTCGTGGAGTCCAGCCAGTTCAGCCCCGGCAGGTGGGCCACGTGCAGCAGTTGGTTGAACAGTCCGGGACCGGGGTCGTAGAACCACTTGAACAGCAGCACCGCGACCGCCGGCGGGAGCATGACGGGCAGGTACACGACGAACCTGAGGTAGGCGCGCGCGTGGCGCAGCTCGTTCAGCACGACCGCCGTGACGAACGGCAGGACGTAGCCGCAGAGCAGGGCCAGCCCGGTGAACTCCAGGGTGTTCAGCCAGGCACTGCCGAACGCCGGGTCGCCGGCCACCCGGCGGAAGTTGTCCAGGCCGACCCACTCGGACCGTCCGACGAAGTTCGTCTTCTGGAAGCCGAGCAGCGCCTCCCGCACGATCGGGTACCAGGAGAACAGTGCGAAGCAGATCAGCGCTCCGCACAGGAACCCGTACGCGGACAGGCCGCGCCGGACGGCGTGCCGGGACACGGACCGGCGTGGCCCGGCCGGGCGGGACGTCGAACGCCGCGGTGCGGCCTTCCTCAGGATCGTCGTGGTCACCGGTCTCTCCTCACGTCGTCACCCGGCCGTGGCCTGCTCAGTTGGATCGGGCGAGGATGCCGTCGACCTTCTTCTGTGCCGTCGCGAGGAGCTGGTCGATGTTGATGGTGCGGTCCGTCAGCACGCCCGACATGACCGAGTCGAGGACGGCGTAGATCTGCTGCGCGTTCGCCGGCTCGAGCCGGCCGGGGATGCGGTCGACCGCGTCCTCGTACGGCTTGTAGTTGGCGACCGGGACGTTGGCGGCGGCGGTGCGCAGCGAGTGGTCGGTGGCCGCGGTCTGGCCGGTGTAGAAGTTCGGCTGCGGGAGGCCGACGGCGCGTCCGTACTTCGCGGCCCGCTGGTAGTTCAGCTGTCCCTGGCCCGGCGTGAGGGCGTAGTACTCCAGCCACAGCAGGCCCGCCTTGATCTTGGCGGGGGAGTCCTTCACGTTGAACAGGTAGCCGTCGCCGCCGAGGAGGGTGCCCTTCGCCTCGGGGATCGGCGCCAGGCCGTAGTCCTTGTACTTGCTCTGGAACTGGTCGACCAGCGCGGTGATGTTGTCCGGGGCCGACAGGTACATGCCGAGCCGGCCGGCGGCCATCATCTGCTGCACGTCGGCGAGCTGCAGCAGCTGCTTGGAGCCCATGCTGTCGTCCGTCCAGCGCATCTGCTGCAGGTTCTGCAGCACGGCGCGGCCCTGCGGGCTGTTGAACGCGGCCTTCTTCCCGTCGGGCGTGACGACGTCGCCGCCCTGGGCGTACAGCTCGGTGGTGAAGTGCCAGCCGCCCTGGTTGCCCGCGCTGTAGTCGGCGTAGCCGACGATGCCCTTGCCCAGACCCGCGATCTTCTTCGCGTCCGCGCGCAGCTCCGCCCAGGTCGCGGGGGGCTTGTCGGGGTCGAGGCCCGCCTGTTCGAACAGGTTGCGGTTGTAGAGCAGGCCCATCGAGTAGTTCTGCCGGGGCAGGCCGTAGATCTTGCCGTCGGGACCGGTGAAGACCTTCTTCACGGACGGCTGGATGTCGGGGAACTGCTTGACGCCGCCGACGTACTTGCTGATGTCGGCGGCCTGACCGGACGTGATGACGCTCTGGATGTCGGTGAAGTAGGCGTAGAAGACGTCCTCCATCTGGCCGCCCGCGAGCTTGGCCGTGAACGTCTTCGGGTCGGCGCAGGGGAAGGCGTCCTTGCCGACCACGGTGATGTCCGGGTGCAGCTTCTCGAACGCGGCGACGTCCTCCGTCCACTCCCGGCGCTGGATCGGCTGGCTCTTCGCGGGCATGCAGCCGACCGTGATGGTCACCTTCCCGCTCGAGGCGTCGTTCTTGGAATCGTCACCGCCCCCGCACGCCGTACCGGTCAGGGCGAGCCCTGCCGCCAGCAGGATCGCAAGCCTTCGGGGTCTCATCGTCGACTCCCTCCTGGACTGGCCTCGGGCGAGGCCGTGGGCCGGGGACCGGGACTGCAGGATCCGGTGCGAGAACGATATAGAGACCAACATGCCACTGCAATAGACGTACTAAAGATCGAAAAAAGTTGACAGGCGACTTCTCCTGTGAAGGCGGCTCAGCGCCTCGTCGCTCCGGTGAACGCGCCAGGCGTCCTCCCGCGAAGGCGGGAGGACGCCTGGAAAGGGGAGGAGACCGCCGTGCCCGTCAGCGGACCGGGCCGGTGGAGCCCCGGACGACGAGCTCCGGCTCGAACAGCAACTCGTCGTCGGCCGCCTGCGAGCCGTCGATCTGGGCGCCGAGGAGGGTGACCACCGCCCGCCCCATCGCGTCGATGGGCTGGCGGACCGTGGTCAGCGGTGGATCCGCGCAGCTCATGAACGCCGAGTCGTCGAAGCCGACCACCGAGACGTCCTCGGGCACGCGTTTGCCCTGCCGGCGGACCGCCTTGACCGCGCCGAGCGCCAGCGGGTCGCTGCCGCAGATCACGGCCGTGACCTCCCGGCGCAGCAGGCGTGACGTCGCCGCCTGGCCGCCCTCCAGCGAGAACAGCGTGCGCTCGACGAACTCGCCGTCGGAGGGGAGGCCGGCCTCGCCGGCGAGCCGCTCGAAGGTCGCCACCTTGCGGCGAGACGGCATGTGGTCCGCCGGGCCGACGACGAGGCCGATCCGCTCATGGCCGAGCGAGCGCAGGTGCCCGTACGCCTGCTCGATCGCGACGGCGTCGTCGGTCGCCACTGCGGGGAATCCGAGGTCGGCGACCGCCGCGTTGACGAGAACGACGGGCATGCCGCGTTTGCGGAGCAGGTGATAGTGGTCATGGGAGGCGTCCGCCTCGGCGAACATCCCGCCCGCGAAGATCACGCCGGACGCCTGCTGGTCGAGCAGGAGGTTGACGTACTCCGGCTCGGACAGCCCGCCCGCCGTACGGGTGCACAGGACCGGCGTGAAACCCAGCTGCACCAGGGCGCCGCTGACCACCTCGGCCAGCGCCGGGAAGATCGGGTTCTGCAACTCCGGCAGCACCAGGCCCACGAGCCGCGCCCGGTCGCCCCGCAACTGGGTCGGCCGCTCGTAGCCGAGCACGTCGAGCGCGGTCAGCACGTTGTCGCGGGTGGCTGCCGAGACACCGGGTTTGCCGTTGAGCACCCGGCTGACGGTGGCCTCGCTTACCCCGGCCTTCCGAGCCACATCAGCAAGTCGTCGTGACATGCCGCAAGAATAGCGCAGATCACGCAAAACACTTGCAGGCGTTGCAGCAAGCGGTGGGGCCGGGAATCCCGGCGGGGGGTCGTGCGGTTGTAAGGATGGTGACCGAGTCGTTCTCCGCGTCCTCGCCGGCGCAGACGCTGCGCGCCGAGCGGGCGAGCGTCCTGGAGGAGATCGCGGCGCTGACCCGCGACTGGGAGGGCATCGTCGAGTCCGCCAGCCAGATCGGCGTCGACGACGAGCACGATCCGGAGGGCGCGACCATCGCCTTCGAGCGCTCCCAGGTCGAGTCCCTGCTCGACCAGGCGCGCCGCCATCTCGCCGATCTCGACCGGGCGGTCGAACGCCTCAATGAGGGCACCTACGGGATGTGCGAACGCTGTGGTCGCCCGATCGCTCCGGAGCGCCTCCTCGCGCGCCCGGCGGCGCGCACCTGCATCAGCTGCGCCGCCCGCTGAGCTCCCCTGAGCCTGCTGAGTGGCTGGCGTGTGCGGGAGGATCGCGGTACCGCCCGCGACGCCGTCTTTGCCAGGGGATTACGTGAAAAACGCGCGGGTATCTCCGGCGTCATGTCCTCCGCGAACGGCACTCTTCTCGGCGAGAGATATCGGGTCGCCGATTCCCTCGGGAGCGGCGGCATGGGCGCGGTCTGGCGGGCCCGCGACGAGCTGCTCGGACGGGACGTCGCCGTCAAGGAACTGGTCTTCCCGCCCAACCTGAGCGCCCGGGACAAGGAGACCATGCGCGGCCGCATGATGCGGGAGGCGCGCACCGCGGCCCGGCTCAGCCATCCGGGGGTCGTCCGGATCTTCGACGTCGTCGAGGCCGAGGAACGGCCCTGGATCGTCATGGAGCTGATCCCGTCCGCCCGTTCGCTGAGCGGGATCCTCGACGAGGACGGTCCCTTCGCCCCCGCGGACGCGGCCCGGATCGGGCTGGAGGTGCTGGCGGCGCTGTCGGCGGCCCACGCCGCGGGCGTCCTGCACCGGGACGTCAAGCCCGGAAACATCCTCATCGCCCCGGACGGCCGGGTGGTCCTCGGCGACTTCGGGATCGCGGTCGCGGAGGGGGAGCCGACGCTGACCCGGTCCGGCGTCCTGATCGGCTCTCCCGCCTACCTGTCGCCGGAGCAGGCGCGGGGCAGGCCCCTCACCCCCGCCTCCGACCTGTGGTCGCTCGGCGCCACGCTCTACACGGCCGTGGAGGGGGAGACGCCCTTCCACCGCGACAACGTGATGGCCACCCTCACCGCGATCCTCACCGATCCACCGAATCCCCCGCGACGTGCCGGAGCGTTGTGGCCCGTGATCGAGGGCCTGCTCCGCAAGGATCCGGCCGACCGCCTCGACGCCGTCGCCCTCGCCCGGGCGCTCACCGAGGTCACGGCACGGGAGGAGACCGGCGCCGCGGCCCCGGCGGACCCGGAGACCCGTGCCCGCGCGGCGGACCCGCCGCCGGTGCCGTACAAGATGCCGGTCGGCCGTCCCGCCGAGGACGAACGGCCCCGCGACGCCGCACCCGTACGGCCCCGCGGCGGGACGCCCGGCGCGGAGCCGCCCCGAGAGGACACGGAGCCGCCCGGAGGGACCGGACCCCTGCCGGCACGTCCGGCGCACCGGTGGGGACGAGCCGCCGCCGTCGTGTCGATCGTCCTCCTGCTCGGGGCGGCGGGGGCCCTCACCGTCCTCCTGAACCGGTCACACCATCACGCGGCGGGCCTCACGGGCACGAACGGCAAGGGGACCGGCCGGAGCGCGTCGCCGCTCACGACGCCGTCGGCCCGGTCCAGCGCTTCGGCGAGCCCGTCGAGGTCACGGCAGACGACGGCCGCCTCCCCGTCTCCCGGCGGCACCGCGCTGCCGGCCGACTTCCGCCGCTACGAGGACGACTCCGGCTTCTCGATCGGTGTGCCGCGCGGCTGGAAGGTCAGCCATGACGGCGGTTACGTCTACGTACGCGACCCCGGCTCGTCCCGGTACCTTCTCATCGACCAGACGACCCATCCGAAGAGCGATCCGCTGGCCGACTGGCGGCAGCAGGACGCCTACCGGCGCGGTAGCGACGCCGGGTACACCCGGATCCGGCTGGAATCCGTGCACGGATACTTCGAGAAGGCCGCCGACCTGGAGTTCCTGCACACCTCCGGCGGTGAGAAGACCCACGTGCTGAACCGCAACATCCTCGTGAACGGGCATCGGGCGTACGCGCTGTACTGGTCGACGCCGGCCGCGCAGTGGTCCCGCAGCCGGCGGTACTTCGACGTGTTCGCCGCGAGCTTCCAGCCGGCGTCCTGACGCCCGTCCGCTCCCGTCCGGAGACGCGAACGTCCGCGAGCCTGCCCTTTCCCCCAAAAGAGCGCGCTCGCGGACGTTCACCATCATCGGCCCGGAATGACTCCGAGCGTCTGGATATCGGCCCTGTTGAGGTGTCCCCGGTGAACCCCCCAATCCAACGGGGACGAGGGCCGTTGTGGTCGTCTCGTGTTCGTCGTACGACCTAAAAGCTACGTGGCCCGCGCGCGGGATTCATCCATCCGCCGGTGACATTCGCCGTACACCCCCGGGTGATGCGTCGGCCCGCGGCGGTCTCCCGGCGCGACCGGCCTCGCGTTTCCCGGGTATTGACAGCCGGTCACGGCGGAGTCAAACTCTGGCAAACAGGAAAGTTTCCTTTTAGTCGGCGCGCATCGGAGACCGTCATGGCGGCTCGTGCCCCGCCTCCGCCACGCCTCGAGCCCAGGTACGTCCCCGCAACGGCCGCCGCTCGGGTGGCCGTCGACCATGAGGAGCTCACATGACCAGAAGGCTTGTCACCGCCGCCGCGGGCGTCGCTCTCACCCCGGCGATCATCGTGGCGCTCGCCGGCGCCGCCGGCGCCCACGGCTACATCGACTCCCCGCCGAGCCGGCAGGCCCAGTGCGCCCAGGGCATCGTCCAGTGCGGCGACATCAAGTACGAGCCGCAGAGCGTCGAAGGCCCGAAGGGCCTGCACAGCTGCAGCGGCGGCAACGCTCGGTTCGCCGAACTCGACGACGACGGCAAGGGCTGGCGCGCGACGCAGGTCGGGCGCACGGTCACCTTCACCTGGGTGTTCACCGCCCGCCACCGCACCACCGACTGGCAGTACTACATCGGCAACACGCTGGTCGGCGACGTCAGCGGCAACAACGCCCAGCCGCCGGGCACCGTCTCGCACACCATCGATCTCGGCAACGTGTCCGGCCGCGTGAAGCTGCTGGCGGTCTGGAACATCGCCGACACCGCGAACGCCTTCTACTCCTGCGTCGACCTCCAGGTCGGCTGACCCCCGACGCGGATCCGGCCCGGGAGCGGGACACGTCGCCATCGGGCGGCTCTCGCTTCCGGGCCGGCGTGGTGACCGTCCGCCCACAGGTGTCTGCCCGGGCACCTCCCCGGAGGTGACGAAGCACCGCTCCGCCGTTCGTGCGCGGGCCGTCAGCGAGGTCGCTCGTCGGGGTCGGAGCGCAGTTCGTCCTCCACGGGCGGCCGTTCCACCTCGCGCTCGTGCTCCGCCAGACCCGGCTTCCGGTGGTGCCGGCGCTGGTAGTTCCGCTCAGAGGCCGTTCGATCGGGATCCGGCTCCAGGGGTACCGACCGCTGCACCTCCGCGACGGAGCCGTACTCGCCGAGGGGAAGCGCCCGCAGAGCCCGCTCCGCCTCGGTGCCCGCGGCCTTGTCGCGGGCGTGGTCGACGATCTCTTCCTTGCTCGCGGGGAAGTCCATGTCGGAGAGGACTTCCTTGATCTCGTCGGTGTTCGTGGCTCTCATGACGGGCTCCTCATGAACCGCCACGCCGCCCGTACCGTCCTCGTCCGGGCTGCCCCCTCCCGGGCGACCTAAACCGCGCCGACGTGCGAGGACGACGCGCTCGGGGGCGAATGACCGCCCGGTCGGTTCGCGGTGAACTACGGCCGGTCCGGCGCGGAACGCGGTGTGACCGGCCGGGGGCCGGTCTGGCCTTCATGGGCGAGGAGCGCGACGTACAGGGAGGTGAGGCGCTCCCAGTCCTCCAGGTCGATGCCGAGCAGCGCCTCGATGCGCTGCAGCCGGCGGTACAGGGTCGGGCGGCTGACGTGGAGCGCCTGCGCGGCCAGGGACTTGTTGCGGCCCGTCTCCATGTACGTGCGGAGCACGCCGAGGAGCGAGGGATTCTCCAGCAGCGGGCCGAGCTCGCGTTCGATGAACGCCTGCAGCTCCGGGTCGTCCCGCAGGAGCCGTACGAGCCCGCGCAGCCGCACGTCTCCCAGCCGGGCGACCGGCCCGTCAGGGGGCGCGGCCACCGCCGCGTCCGCGACGTGGACCGCCTCGACGAACGACCGGCGGACCTCGTCCAGCACCGAGCAGGCGAAGCCGGCGCCGAGCACGGCCCGACGTCCGCGCAGGGCCAGCGCCTCCCGGACCCGGAGCGCGACCCGGCGGAGCACGGCGCCTGCGTCCTCGCCGCAGGGGATGCTCAGCAGCGCGGCCGTGCCCTCCGGCTCGATCCGGGCGACCAGCCCCGCCACCTCCGGCGTCTCCGCCACCGCCCGGTCGACGAGCTCCGGCGTGTCGCCGCGTTCGCCGTCGGCACGGCCGTCGTCGAGGACACGGACCACTAAGGGCACGAAGGTCCGGCGGTCGACGGGCAGCCCGGCGGCGCGTACCCGGGTGAAGAGCTGCTCGGGCCGGGCGGCTCCGGAGGCCAGGTCGAGCAGCAGGGACTCCGCGGCCTGCTCCTCCCAGCCGCGGTCGCGGTCGCCCAGCAGGCGGTGCATCGCCAGCGCCTCGGCCGCCCGGGCGCCGAGCAGCAGCCCGAACTCCTCCGACCCGGCGTACCCGAAGAGGACCAGCCGCCCCCATCGGCGGCCGCGCGCCTCCAGGTCCACGACGATCCACCCGTCGGGTTCGACGGTCACCGGCCCGCTTCCCGCGAGCTCGGCGACCTGCCGGGAGACGCGGTCCCAGTCGCGCAGCAGTTCGCTCAGCGGGGCCCGGTCGCCGGCCGAGGCGAGAACCCGCTGGGCCAGGTTGACCAGCACGACCGGACAGCCGCTGTAGCACGCGATCTCGTCGAGCAACTGCTGCAGCGTGGCCCCGGACAGGTTGAGGGCGGTGAGCGAGGACCGGATGTTGTCGGACAGGTCGAGAGCGGCGAACCTGCCGGAGAGGAGCCGTGAGTGGACCTCCTCGGTCATCCGGACGAACGGCGCCGGCCGGTGCAGCACGATCAGCGGCATCCCGCACCGCTGCGCCGCCCGGCGCATGGGTTCGGGCGTGGTGCGGAACGCGCGGCCGAGGCCGAGCACGACCGCCGCGACGCCCACGCGCCGCATCGACTCGATGTACTCCGCCTGAGCCCGGTCGTTCCCGGCCAGGAGCAGGCCCGTGGTCAGCACCATCTCCCCGCCGGCGAGCATGACGGCGACGTCCGTGGCCTCGGCGACGTGCAGCCAGCGCACCGGGCGGTCCAGGTGCGCGGCGCCGGCCACGACCTCCGGCCCCCAGGTCGCCACCAGGTCCAGGCTCAGGACGTCGCGGACCGTGAGCCGGGCGGCCGTGGACCGCGGCCCCCGCGCGGCAGGTGTGGGTGTCTGTTCGCTCAAGCCGCCGGCCTGTCTCCTTCACCCCTCCGGGTAGCGATGAGCAAGAGACTATTCCGGGTCCCCGGGGATGCCCACCCTCACAGGCCCACCGAGGTGCCGTGCCGGCGGCCGGAATCCGTACGGCGCCGGCCGTGGACCCTCTCGGGGAGGGCACCGGTCACAGCTCCACGCTCTCCCCGATTCTGAGCACGCATGATCTTTCCGCTTGCCGGGACGGTCGTGACCTCGGTACAGGTGAGGGGTGAACGACATCAGAGGCGGCCGGCGCACGAGTCCGGCCGAGCCTTCCGCCGTGTCCGCCGGGGCGCGTTCCGCCGCGTCCTCCGCCGTGTCCTCCGGCGCGCCTGCCGGGGGGCCGTCCGGCGTGCTGACCCGGCGCGCCTCCACGCCGGACGCGACGGTCGCGTACGGCGACCTGCCGGACCAGGTCGCCGACCTGCGGTTCCCCCGGAACGGCGCGAGTGCGGCGGCGCCGCTGGTCGTCATCGTGCACGGCGGGTTCTGGCGTGCCCGGTACGACCGGGCGCACACCGGGCCGATGGCCGACGACCTCGCCGCCCGCGGCTTCGCCACCGCCGCGGTCGAGTACCGCCGCGTGGGGCAGGACGGCGGCGGCTGGCCGGGCACCTTCGACGACGTCGCCCGGGCCGTCGACGCCGTTCCCGCGCTCGCGGCCGGAGTCGTTCCGGGCGGGATCGGTGACGTCGTGCTGCTGGGCCACTCGGCGGGCGGTCACCTCGCGCTGTGGGCCGCGTCACGGGCGCGCCTTCCCGCGTGCGCCCCCTGGCGTCTCCCGGCGGCGCCGCCGCTGCGCGGAGTGCTCGCGCTGGCGCCGGTGGCGGCGCTCGAACTCGCCTCGCGCCAGGGCCTGAGCGACGGGGCCGCCGACGACCTGCTGGGCGGGCCCGCCGGCGACCTGCCCGAGCGCGCCGCGCTCGCCGATCCGCTGGCGCTGCTCCCGTCCTCGATCCCGTCCGTGCTGGTACACGGGACGGCGGACGAGGACGTCCCGGTCGAGCAGTCGCGCCGGTACGCCGACGCGGCACGGGCGGCGGGAGACGCCTGCACCCGGATCGAGCTTCCCGGCACCGGCCATCTGGCGCTGATCGACCCGCTGTCCGGCGCCTGGCCCACGGTCCTCGACGCGCTGACGGGCCTGCTCGGACGCTGATCACGCCACCGAAAACCCGGCGTACCACGTGTGATGCAGGTTATCGGTGTTTTCCGGACAGAGACGGGTAGGCGGAGTCCCATGCCTACCGTGGTGCCGAGAGTGGTCGGAGAGCGTTACCGGTTGTGCGAGCGGTTGGCGGCCGGGGGTGTGGGCGAGGTCTGGCGGGCGGAGGACACCGCGCTCGACCGCACGGTGGCCGTCAAGATGTTGCGCCCGGAGCACGCCGAGAGCGAGGAGTACCGCGAGCGGCTCCGGCTGGAGGCACGGCACCTGGCGGCCCTGTCCCACCCGCGCCTCGCGGAGGTCTACGACTACGGTGACGGCCGGGAGGACCAGCGGCCGTACCTCGTCATGGAACTCATCGACGGGGAGCCGCTGTCGGCCGTGCTCGCCCGTGCGCGCACGCTGCCGCCTCGCCGCGTCGTCGAGATCGTCGCGCAGGCGGCCGAGGGCCTGGCGTGCGTCCACGCGGCCGTGCTCGTTCATCGCGACATGAAGCCGGCGAACCTGCTCATCCGCCCGGACGGCAGTGTGAAGATCACCGATTTCGGCATCGCGCGCGGGCCCGAGACGCTCCGGCTGACCCGCACCGGCGAGGTGATCGGCACCCCGCTGTACCTGGCGCCCGAGCAGGCGGCCGGGTACGGCGTGACACCCGCCGGCGACCTTTACAGCCTGGGCGTGATCGCCTGGGAGTGCCTGGCCGGGCGGCCGCCGTTCCAGGGCGATGACGCGCTGGCGGTCGCCATCGCCCACCGCGACCGCCCCGTCCCGCCGCTTCCCGACAGCGTCCCCGAGCCCGTGCGCGCCCTGGTGGAGGCGCTCACCGCCAAGGACCCCGCGGCCCGGCCGGACGCCGTCGCCGTCGCCGAGTGGGCCCGGCGGCTGCGCGACGACCCGGCGGTGGTCGCCGCGCCGCCCGGCCCCGTCCTCGCCGCCGAGGATGAGCCGTCGACCGCCGCGGGCACGGCCGAGGTCCCCGCCTCGCCGCACCGGCGGGCCCTCCTCCTCGGCGTCGGAGCGGTCGCCGCCGCGGCGCTCACCGGAGCGAGCGGGTGGGCGTTGCGCAGCCCGTCCGCCGTGCGGTCGGCACGCGCGCAGACCGGCGGCGCGCCGTCGGCCCGGCCCCGCCGGACGGTCACCGTCGATCCCACCGACTACTACGGGCACCGCCTGGACTCCGTCGTGGAGGCGCTGCGGCGGCTGGGCCTGCGGGTCAGCGTCCGGCACCAGGTGGTCCCGGGACGGAGCTCCGGCACGGTGGTCGGGCTCACCCCCTCCGGGGAGATGGCCGTCGGCACGACGGTCACGGTCTACGCGGCCCGTACCCTCACGACGCCCTCGGCACCACGCCGGACCGCGCGCCCCACGTCCCCCGGTACCGGCGGATCCGCGGAGCGGACGCGAGCCGTCGTCCGCCGGCCGGCCCCTCCCGGCAAGGAGAAGGCCGGTGAGCCCAAGGGCAGGGCGAAGGGCAAGGGCAAGAACCACGGCAAGGACTGACCCGGCCGCTCCCCGCCGGGCGGGCCGGCGTCAGCGTACGGCGCGGGGCCGGCCGCGGCGCCGGCCGAGCAGGATTCCGCCGAGGATCATGTCGGCCAGGAACACCACGATTCCGATGATCAACAGGAAGAAGAGGCCCTTCACCACCCATCCGGAGATGCCGAGGGCTATCGCGACGAGGATGAGGGCCAGGAACAGCGACATGTCACTCCTCCTTCCGGAGTTCCTGGTCACGGCCATACCCGCAGGACGGCGTCCGTACGAGCCGGGCGCGTTACTCCGCATCGGTGCCGGGTAGCGCTCGGGTAAAACACGTGAGGAGGCGGCGATGGCCGACGACGAATCGATGTCCGAGCTCCTGCAGGACGTGACGGCACAGACGGTCCACCTGGTCCGTGACGAGATGGCGGTCGTCCGTAAGGAGATGGTCGAGAACGCTGGGCGTGCCAAGAGCGGGATGGTGCTGCTCGGCGGCGGGGGCGCTCTGATCGCCTACGGAACGGGCGCGGTCGTGGCCGGTTCGGTCGCCGCACTGTCCCGGAGGCTGCCGATGTGGGCCGCCGCGCTGACGGTGGGCGGCGGCCTGATCTCCGCCGGAGGCGCGCTCGCGGTGGTCGGCCGGCGCGAGCTGCGGCAGGCGTTCCCGCTCGTGTCCAAGGAGTCGACCACGAGGATCAAGGAGGACGCCCTCGACATCGTCGACCGGGCCCTGCCGTGACGGGCCGTGGCCACCCGGACCGTCACGCCTTCGGACATGCCGGCCGGGTGGGCATGCCGGCCGGGCGGTTCGGGCGTGCCGGCCGGGCGGTCGGGCGGGTCAGCCGGTCAGGGCCGGGATGACGGTCCCGCCGTAGGCGTCGATCGTTCTCTCCTTGGCGTCGTGCATGTCGTAGACGGCGAACTGGTCGACGCCGAGCGCCCGCAGCCTCCGCAGCCGGTCGATGTGCGCCTCGGCCGGGCCGACCAGGCAGAACCGGTCGACGATCTCGTCCGGGACGAACGCGGCGTCCGGGTTGCCCGAACGGCCGTGGTGGGCGTAGTCGTAGCCCTGACGGGCCTTGATGTAGTCGGTCAGCTCCGCGGGCACCAGGGAGGACGACTCGCCGTACCTGCTCACGAGGTCGGCGACGTGGTTGCCGACCATGCCGCCGAACCACCGGCACTGGTCCCGCGCGTGCGCCAGGGCCTCGGGGGAGTCGTCGCCGGTGACGTACGCCGGAGCGGCGACGCAGATCGTGACGTCGGCGGGGTCGCGGCCGGCGGCGGCCGCGGCGTCCCGCACCGCTTTGACCATCCACTCGGTGAGGTACACGTCGGCGAGCTGCAGGATGAAGCCGTCGGCCTTGGCGCCGGTCAGGGCGAGGGCCTTGGGCCCGTACGCCGCCGTCCAGACCGGCAGCCGGGCGCCCTCCTCGACCCACGGGATGCGGATGGGCGTGCCGTCGACCTCCGCCGTACGCCCCTCGGCGAGCTCCCGGATCACGTGGATCGCCTCCTCGAGCACGGCCAGGGAGTTCGGCCGGCGGCCCGCCACGCGCATCGCGGAGTCGCCCCGGCCGATGCCGCAGATCGTCCGGTTCCCGAACATCGAGTTCAACGTGGCGAACGTCGAGGCGGTGACCTCCCAGGTACGGGTGCCGGGATTGGTGACCATGGGGCCGACGATCAGGCGCTCGGTCCGCGCGAGGATCTGGCTGTGAATGACGAACGGCTCCTGCCACAGCACGGCGGAGTCGAACGTCCAGCCGTACGTGAAGCCGCATCGCTCGGCGCGGCGCATCAGCTCGATGACGGCCGAGGCGGGCGGATCGGTCTGCAGGACGAGTCCGAAGTCCATGAGGCGGCCTTTCTCAACCGGGGTACCGGCAGGTCTCGCGGGCGATGAAGCGGCCGTGACCGGCCCGGCCGGTGTAGGAACGGTCGTCGACGACGACCTCGCCGCGGGACAGGACCGTCTGGACCCGGCCCGTGACGGTCCGCCCCTCGTACGCCGAGTAGTCGACGTTCATGTGGTGGGTCTCGGCGGACATGACCTGGGCGGCGTCCGGATCGTAGATCACGATGTCGGCGTCCGAGCCCGGCGCGATCGTCCCCTTCCGGGGGTACAGGCCGAACATGCGGGCCGGGGCCGCGCAGGCGATCTCGATCCAGCGGCGCCGCGAGATGTGGCCGTCGACCACCGCCTGGTGCAGCAGGTCCATGCGGTTCTCGACGCCCGGCAATCCGTTGGGGATCTTCGAGAAATCGCCCAGGCCCATCTCCTTCTGGCCCTTGAAGCAGAACGGGCAGTGGTCGGTGGAGACGACTTGCAGGTCGTCGGTCCGCAGCGCCCGCCACAGGTGCGCCTGGTGCTCCTTCGGGCGCAGCGGCGTGGAGCAGACGTACTTGGCGCCCTCGAAGTCCGGCTCGGCGAGGTTGTCGGCGGACAGGAAGAGGTACTGCGGGCAGGTCTCCCCGAAGACGGGCAGGCCCAGGTCACGGGCCTGGGCGAGCTCGGCGACCGCCTCCATCGCCGAGACGTGCACGACGTACAGCGGCGCCCCGGCGACGCGCGCCAGCTGGATCGCGCGGTGCGTGGCCTCGGCCTCCAGCAGCGCGTGGCGGACCTCGCCGTGGTGGCGGGGGTCGGTACGGCCGGCGGCCAGGGCCTGCTCGACCAGCACGTCGATCGCGATGCCGTTCTCGGCGTGCATCATGACCAGGCCGCCGTTCCCGGCGGCGCGCTGCATGGCGCGCAGGATCTTGCCGTCGTCGCTGTAGAAGACGCCGGGGTAGGCCATGAAGAGCTTGAAGCTGGTGACGCCCTCGTCGACCAGGGCGTCCATCTCCTTCAGCGTGTCCTCGGTGACGTCGGAGAGGATCATGTGGAAGGCGTAGTCGACGGCGCAGTTCCCGTCGGCCTTGGCGTGCCAGGCGTCCAGCCCGGCGCGCAGCGACTCGCCGACGGTCTGCACGGCGAAGTCCACGATCGTGGTGGTCCCGCCCCAGGCGGCGGCGCGGGTGCCGGTCTCGAACGTGTCGACGGCGTACGTCCCGCCGAACGGCATCTCCATGTGGGTGTGCGCGTCGACGCCGCCCGGGATGACGTACCTGCCGGTCGCGTCGATGACGCGGCCGGCGGACTCCGCCCACACGCGGGCGACGTCGCTGTCGTGCGCGGCGAGCGCGGTGACCCGGCCGTCCTCGACGAGGACGTCGGCGTTCGTCTCCTCGGCGGCGGTGATCACCAGTCCGCCGCGGATCACGGTGGTCCCCATGCGGTCGGCTCCTCTCCGGGTCACTTGTCGGTCAGCGGGCCGTAGGCGTCCGGCCGGCGGTCCCGGTAGAACGCCCACTGCTGCCGCACCTCGTCGATCAGGCCGAAGTCCAGGTCGCGGACGACGAGCTCCTCCTCTTTGCCCGAGGCGACCTCTCCGACGAACTGCCCGCGCGGGTCGACGAAGTAGCTGGTGCCGTAGAAGTCGTTGTCCCCGTACTCCTCCACGCCGACCCGGTTGATCGCGGCGACGAAGTACTCGTTGGCGACCGCCGCGGCGGGCTGCTCCAGCTTCCACAGGTACGACGACAGGCCCCGGTGCGTGGCCGACGGGTTGTACACGAGCTGGGCGCCGGCCAGGCCGAGGGCGCGCCAGCCCTCCGGGAAGTGCCGGTCGTAGCAGATGTAGACGCCGACGCGGCCGGCGGCCGTGTCGAAGACCGGCCAGCCGAGGTTTCCGGGCCGGAAGTAGAACTTCTCCCAGAAGCCCTTGACCTGGGGGATGTGGTGTTTGCGGTACTTGCCGAGGAAGGTGCCGTCGGCGTCGATGACGGCGGCGGTGTTGTAGTAGAACCCCGACTGTTCGATCTCGTAGACGGGGACGACCATCACCATGCCGAGCTCGCGGGCGAGCTCGCGCATGCGCCGCACGGTCGGGCCGTCCGGCACCGGCTCGGCCCACCGGTAGTGCTCGGAATCCTGCACCTGGCAGAAGTACGGAGCGTTGAAGACCTCCTGGAAGCCGATGATCTTCGCGCCCTGCGCGGCGGCCGCGCGGGCGTGCTCCTCGTGTTTGGCGATCATCGTCTCGGTGTCACCCGTCCAGGTCGCCTGGACCAGGGCCGCGCGCACGATCGGGCTCATCGGATCTCTCCCATCGGAAAGCGTGAACGGCAGGGAGGGAGTGGGCTCCCCGCCCTCATGTCGGCTGACGCTACGAGCCGTTGGGCGCGTCGTACAGTGCCACGGTGTAACGGGATCCGGTGGCCGCGTTGCACCTCGTCACCTGCGCCGACGCCCGTTCACGGAAGTGTCACGACGAGGCGCTCGATGAGTGAATTCCGCGTTTCGGCCGCCTTCATGCGCGGGGCCGTCGCCCACCCGGAACAGGTGGGCGACGGCCCCGTCGGCTCGGCGATTCCGCTGCCCGGCGGCGCCGGACGAGCCGTTGATCAGGTGATGACGGGCGTTCGCCGGTCAGGCGGTGACGGGCGTTCGCCGGTCAGGTGGTGACGGGCGTTCGTCGGTCAGGCGGTGGCGGCGGCCTCCTGGGCCGGCGGCTGCTCGGTGACCTCCTCCCGGACCCCGCCCCGCAGGGCGACCAGGGCGAGCAGACAGGACACGAGCGCGGCCGCCCCGCAGACGACGAAGCCGATCGTGTAGCCGTGCCCGAGGGCGTCGAACGCGAGGGGCCCCGCGCCGCCGGGCGGGGAGGAGGGCGGAACGGAGTTCACCGCGAGCGGCCCGCCCTCGGCGGCGACGTGTCCGGCGGCGGCCTTGACCGCCGGGCTCAGCGTCGAATGGGCCAGGTCCGCGGTGAACTGTGACGCGGCCCGGCTGAGCGCGATCGCGCCGATCACCGCGGGGCCCAGCGTGAACCCGAAGTCGCGCAGCAGGCTGGTAGCGGCGCTGGCCATGCCGGCGTAGTGGATCGGCACCGTGTTCACGGCGGTCGCGGTGATGGAGGAGACGGTCAGCGCGAAGCCGACGCCCACCAGGCCCAGCGGCAGGATGAGCGAGGTCAGCGCCCGGTCGGAGACGGGCAGGGTCGCGGCGGTGAAGTCGCCGGCCGCCATGAGCGCCAGGCCGATCGTGAGGATCCAGCGGCCGGCCAGCCGGTCGAGCAGCCGGGAGGTGAGGGGGAGCATCACCAGGGCCAGGCCGTTGAGCAGCAGGAAGGCCACCGAGGAGCGCATCGGGCTCTGGTGCTGGATCGGGCCCAGCCGGATGCTCGCCGCGTACGCCGTGCCGAGGAAGCTGAACATGCCGACCACGGCCACGAACGACGCGATGGCGAACGCCCGGTTCTTGAACAGGTCGAGCCGCAGCAGGGGAGAGCGGGCCCGGCGCTCGGCGACGACGAACAGCACGACGAAGACCGCGGCGATCACGAACGCCGTCACCACCGGGCCGGAACCCCAGCCGTCGGTGGGCCCCTGGATGACGGCGTACAGCAGCGCGAACAGGCCGATGCCGATCGTGACCTGGCCGCCCAGGTCCAGGGAGCGGCCCTCGGGCGCGCTGGAGTTCGCGGCCAGCAGCAGGCTGACCAGGGTACTGACGGCGGCGATCAGCGTCACGACGACGAAGGCCCACCGCCAGGACCCGTAGTTGCCGGTGATGCCGCCGAGCACCGGGGCGATGAAGCCGCCGGTGGACAGCGACGCCGCCCAGATGGCGATGGCCCGGGACCGCGCCTGATGGGTGCGGGTCCCGGCGGCCACCATGGCGAGGGAGGTCGGGAAGAGCGCGGCCGCGCCGAGCCCGGCGATGGCCTGCCCGGCCCACAGCAGGTGGACGCCGTCGCTCGCGGCGGCGACGATCTCACCGACGACGATCAGGAGCGAGCCCCCGACCAGCAACTGCTTGCGGCCGAAGAGGTCGCCGAGAACGCCGAAGGTCAGCTCCAGCACGGTGACCGGCAGCAGGAAGGCGTCGGAGATCCAGGTGAGCTGCGAGCCGATCGGGTGCAGGTCCTCCTGGAACAGGCCGTTCAGGGTGGCGGGGATGGCGAGGGCGATCTGGGCGAGACAGACGGCGAGGCAGCCGGCGATGAGCGTGCCGAGCGGAAGCCTGGCCGGCCCGGGGTCCGTGGGTTCGCGATGCGACATGGGTGTTCCCGGAGGTCGGAGGGGTTGGAAACGGCGCGGGCCGGAGGCGCGCGGACGAGCGGATGGGAGGGCGACGGGAGGAGCGCGGACGGGGGAGGAAGGGGACGGCGCGGGTCAGGAGGCGCGGACGCCGACGAGCCGGCCGGGCCGGTAGGTGACGAAGGCGGCGCCGCCGAGGTTCAGGGACTGTGCGGCCCGCTGCAGGGACGCGGGTTCGGCGACCCGGTCCCAGCGACCGGTCGCGACGCGATGGTCGATCGCGCGCACGCCCGCGACCATCTCGGCGGTGGTGAACGCGCAGTGACCCTGACGGGCGACGTACGCCTGCCGGAGCAGCGTGCGGTCACCGGCCGCCCGGACCCGCGCGGCGAACGCGGACTCCTGCTCGACGGGGACGAGCTGGTCGGACGTGGTGTGCAGGTCGAGCAGCGGCACCGCCAGGCGCTGCCCCGCCGTGGAGGTCTCCCGCAGCGCGCGGCGCGCCTTCGGGTCGGCCGTCAGGTGCGCCCCTCTGGTCAGCGTGCTGAGGTCGGTGCGCAGGTCCAGGCCGGCCTCGCGGTACAGGGCGCGGACCTCGGGGGCGTGCTCGGACGCGCGCAGCAGCGCCGCGTAGTCGAGGCCGGCGTTCCCCGAGGTGTTGCCGCCGGCCGACTGCTCGACGGACCAGCGGCCGTTCTCGATGAACGCGAGCACCCCCTGGCCGAGCCAGGCGTACTGCTGGGCCTCCTGCCCGTCGGCGTCGCCGGCGGCGGGCGGGTTCTGGCCGGGCGCCCAGTCGCTCTGGTTGAGGTACGCGGAGGCGAGCGCGATCCGGGCCCGTCCCTGAGGGGTGGCCTGGGCGGCGGTGACCGCGCCGGTCAGCCGCTGCGCCGTCGCGGCGGCCTCGTCCGCGCTGCCGAAGCCGGTGAGCCTCACGTCCTGGCCGGGCAGCAGGAGGGAGGCGATCGTGTACTCGGCGTCCAACTGGTAGTCGTCGAGGTCGACCCCGCCGGCCACCAGCCCGCAGAGCCCGAGGGCGCCGGCCACGCGGCCTCTCCCGTCGCGGGCGATCTGGGCGTTGACCAGCCCGCCCATCGACTCTCCGACGGACAGGGTCCGGGACGGGCGGGCGACCGTGCGGGTGAAGGCGTCCAGGGTGGCGAACTGGTCGCGTTCGGCGCTGTTCAGCGCCCACCAGGAGCCGTGCGGATCGTACGAGGAGCCGGCGAGCGCGTAGCCCTCGCCGAGCAGGGCGGTGCGGGCCTCGTCGGACGGGGCGTCCTGCGCCACGGTCGGCCCGTAACCATGGCTGAACAGCAGGAGCGTCCCGTTCCAGCCGGCCGGCACGTCGGCGATCCAGGTGGCGCCGTCGGCGAGGGTGCCGGTCAGGTGGGAGGGGGCGGGGGCCGCCGCGGCGGAGGCGGTCCCGGTCAGGGCGGTCGCGCCGAGGGCTGCGGCGGCGGCGACGGCCGTGGGGATGCGTAGGAGGCGTCGAGGCACGGAAGCGCTCCGTTCTCGGGGGGCATGTGTCGTGGGACACATGAGCGAACGGCTCGAATGTAGGGCCGTATTTTTTCCGTCGTCAAGAGTGTGCCGAATGTTCATCGGACGGCCGCGTCGCCTGGTGATCCGCGCCGCCGCGTGTCCGCCGGCGGTAGGCGGCCGACTTGGACTTGTTGCCGCACGCCGCCATCCCGCACCAGCGGCGGCGCCCGGCATGGGAGGCGTCCAGGAAGAGCCGGCTGCAGTCCGCGTGCGCGCACTCGCGGATACGGCCGGCGTACGGTCCGGCCAGCAGGTCGATCGCGTCCCGGGCGATCGTGGAGAGGACCTGGTCGAGGTCGCCCCGGTGCCGTGCGGCGCCGCCGGTCAGGCGAGGCACCGTCGGCGGGTGTGCCGCGGCGTCGTTGAGCCGCCGTACGTCGGCCGGATCGGGGCAGGTCGCGCCGAGCGCCGCGCGGGCGAGCCGGTGGATCACCTCGCGCAGCTCCCGGAGCCGGACGAGGCCGTCGTCGCCGACGGCGACCTCCTCGGCCAGCCCCGCCTGTTCGATCCAGTCGCGGGCGTCCTGGGGGGACCGCAGGGTCTCGACGGGCGTGCGGTGGCGGACCTGGAGCGTCGTCGTGAGGTCGAGGCAGGGCCGACCGCTGAGAAAGGCGAACACGTCACCATATTGACCGGTGACGCGAGTCCGTGCCACCGTGGCGTCACCACACTGTACGGTGACGCGAGGAGATGAGGCCGTGAGCGCCGGACGCACCGACGGTCAGGTCGCCAGGGGACTGGTCCGGTACGTGCCGGCGGCGGTCCTCGCGCGGGGCGCGGACGGCGGAGCGGCCGTGGGGCTCGTCCTTCTCGCCATGGATCCGGGGCTCCGGATCCCCGGGGCCGCCGCGACCGGCGGCCTCCTGGCGGGCGCGCTGAGCGCGCCACACCTGGTCGGGCCCTGGACGGCCCGCCGGCTGGACCGCGCCCGCGACGCCCGCCGGGTGCTCGCGACGGCGTTCCTGGTCTACGCGGCGGCGCTGGCGACCGGGTCGCTGCTGCTGGGCCACGCCCCCGTCTGGGCGGCGGTCGCGGCGGTGGCGGTCGCCGGCTGCTGCGGCCCCCTCCTCACCGGCGGGCTGAGCAGCCGGCTGCCGGGCACGTCCGGAGCGGACGGTGCGGCCCGGCGCCGCGCGCAGGGCTGGGACGCCCTGACGTACGGCATCGGTGGCACGGCCGGCCCCGCCGCGGTCGCCGGACTCGCGGGGCTGTTCGGCCCCCTGACCGCGATGCTCGGGCTGAGCGGAGCGGCCGCCCTCGCCGCCGCGCTCACGCCGACCCTTCCGCTGGAACGCTCCACCGACGCGTCCACGGACCGTGCGCCGGGCGTCTTGGCGGGCATGGGCGTGCTGGTCAGGTCGGCGCCCCTGCGGCGGGTGACCACGCTGACCCTGCTGGGCGCGCTCGGCCTCGGCGCGCTGCCGGTCATCGCGGCCGTGCTCGGACCGCATCTGACCGGCCGGCCCGGCGCGGGCGCCGCCCTGACCGTCGCGTACGGGCTCGGCAACCTCGGCGGCTCCCTGCTCGTGACGATCTTCCCGCTGCGCGGAGAGCCCGAACGGCTCGCGCTCCGGCTGTTCGCCGTCCTGGCCGTGACGACCGCCCTGGGCGCGCTGGCGCCCGGATTCCCCCTGGCACTCGCCGGCTTCGCCCTCATCGGCGTCGCCAACGCGCTGTCCTTCACCGCGACGCTGACCGCCCGCACGGCGTACGCTCCGGCCGCCGCACGCGCGCAGGTGTTCGTCACCAGCGCCGGGCTGAAGGTCGCGGTGTCCTCGGTCGGGTCCGCCGCGGCCGGCGCGATGGCGGGACTCGGCGGCCGTACGCTGCTCCTGCTGTGCGCCGGAGCCGGGGCCGTCGCCCTCCTGTCCGCCGGCGCGGACCGCCTGGCGTGCGAGCGGTGGGAGCGCGACCGGCGAGAGCTCGGGAACCCGGCGCGGCGCCCGGCCGACCCGCCGGTCCCGGCGCGCCGCGCCGCAGGCTGATCCTCACGAGTCGAAGGCCGGGCCGCTGGCCGCGGCGGCGCGGGCTGATCCTCACGAGTCGAAGGCCGGGCCGCTGGCCGCGGCGGCGCGGGCTGATCCCCACGAGCCGAGGACCGGGCCGCCGGTCCCGGCGCGGCGGGCCGATTCTCACAGGTCGAGGACCAGGCGCGGGCCGCGTGACCGGGACACGCAGATCATCATCGTCTCGCCGCCCGCCCGCTCCTCCTCGGTGAGGACCGAGTCGCGGTGGTCGGGCTCGCCCTCCAGGACGTCGGTCTCACAGGTGCCGCACGTGCCCTCCGTGCAGGAGTAGAGCACCTCGACCCCGGCGGACCGGACGGTCTCCAGGACGCTGCCGCCGGCCGGCACGGTGAGCGTCCGCCCGGACCGCGCGAGCACCACCTCGAACGCGGCGTCGACCGTCGTGCCGGTCTCCCTGGGGTGGAAGCGCTCGACCTGGAGGGCGCCCGGCGCCCACCCGGTACGGCACCGCTCCTCGACCGCCGCCAGGAGGGGCTCCGGGCCGCAGCAGTACACGAGGGTCCGGTCGTCGGGTTCGGACAGGAACGCGTCCAGGTCCAGCAGCCCCGTCTCGTCCTGCGGCCGTACGCTCACCGCGTCGCCGTAGCCGGCGAGCTCGTCGAGGAAGGCCATCGACGCGCGGGTGCGGCCGCCGTACAGCAGCCGCCACCGGGCGCCGGCCCGATCGGCGGCCGCCACCATCGGCAGCAGGGGCGTGATGCCGATGCCGCCCGCGATGAACAGGTAGCGTTCGGCGGCCCGGAACGGGAAGTTGCCGCGCGGCCCGCGCACCCGCAGCCGCGCGCCCACCGGGAGCTGGTCGTGGACGTACGCCGACCCTCCCCGGCCGGCGGGCTCGCGCAGGACGGCGATCCGCCAGGCCGTCCGGTCCTCCGGCGATCCGCACAGCGAGTACTGCCGGATCAGGCCGCCGCCGTCGAGCAGCAGGTCGACGTGGGCGCCCGGCGCCCAGGCGGGCAGCGGCCCGCCGTCGGGGCGGCGCAGGGTCAGGCGGACCACGCCGTCGGCGGCCCGGTCCCGTCCGGCGACGACGACCTCGGTCTCGTCGTTCACAATCGGTGTCGCCTCTCTCGGTGAAGGGGGGACGCCACCCCGCGGCGGCGTCCCCGTATGTGCGCTCAGACGGCCGCCGTGGCGAGCGGCGCGGTCTGGTCTCCGGGCGCCCGATGGCCGTCGGGGTGGGCGAGCAGCCACTCCCACAGCGGCACCGGGTCCTCGGCCGTCCGCTCGGCGCCGCAGTGGCAGGTGCCCAGGAGCGTGTCGGTGCCCGGCAGCCAGCGCACCCGGTAGACCGGCCTCTCCCGCCCGGTCATCGCGCGACGGTCCCGGCCGGGGCCTGCTCGCCGGCGGCGAGGCGCGCCAGGATCCGGCGGGCCGCCAGGCCGCCGGTGTCGATGTTGATGCTCAGCTCCTGGTAACCGTCGGGCTCGGTCGCGATGACCTTCTCCAGGATGTTCAGCGCGTCGACGTCCTGCATGATGACCGCGCGGTTGGAATCGTGCAGGAACGTGCTGACCTTCTCGTCGTCGCGGGCGAAGTCCCGGGCGACGGCCCAGAAGTCGTACGTCGTGTTCTCGGTGGACGGAGTGATGGCGTAGACGATCTCGACGTGGAAGGCGCCGCCGTCGTCCCCGTCCGGACCGGGCGCCACGCCCTCGGGCGCGATCCGGCTGTGCAGCAGGTAGAGGCATGGCGCGTGGTACTCGATGTCCTGCCACCGGTCGATCCGCCCCTCGATGCCGGTCGACTTCGAGTAGAACGGCGGGCACTCGGCGCCGTTCATGTGCCGGCTGACCCGGACGATCCCGGCCTCCTCGTCGACCTCGGTGGTGATCGGGGTCTCGGCCACCTCCGGCGTGCCGATGTGGCCGCCGTGCAGGTACGTCTCGTGCGACAGGTCGAGGAGGTTGTCGACCAGCAGGCCGTACCGGGCGTCCAGCGGCTCCATGCCGCTGACCGTCGTCCACTCCGGATCGGCCAGCCAGGGCGCGCCGGGGATCGCGGCGGCGTCGGCGAGCGCCCGGTCGCCGATCCAGACCCACACGAACGAGTCCTGCTCGGCGACGGGGTAGGAGGCGACGCGGGCGGTGCGCGGGATCCGCTTCTGACCCGGGACGTACACGCACCCGCCGTCCGGGGCGTACGTGAAGCCGTGGTAGCCGCAGACGACCCGGTCGCCGTCCAGCCGGCTCTCCGACAGCGGGAACCGCCGGTGCACGCAACGGTCGGCGAGCGCCACGACCTCGCCGGCCTCGGTGCGGTACAGCACGAGCGGCTCACCGAGCACCGTCCTTGCCAGCAGGTCACGGCCGACCTCCCGGCCGTACGCGGCGACGTACCACTGATTCCTCGCGAAAGACGTCATCGGGCCCTCTCTCGGTAGGCGCGGGTGGCGTCAGATTCGCGTTCGGGGAGACGTCGCCGCCACGCCCCTTTCACCCAGTGAAAGGCTCGCCCGGTGAAGGCCGACCCGGTCAAGGCAGGCCCGGTGAAGGCGGGCCCGGTGAAGGCGGGCCCGGTGAAGGCCGACCCGGTCAAGGCAGGCCCGGTGAAGGCGGGCCCGGTGAAAGGCCGCGCCTGGACAGCCCCGGCCGCCAGCCGAGCGCCCGGGAGATCCCGCCCGCCGCCACCTGGACGGTCGCCGTCAGCGCGGGGACGCGGGCGTCCTGCACGCCGACGACGACGGACACGGCGGCGATCACGCCGCCGTTCGCTCCGCGGACGGGGGCCGCCAGAGAGATGGCGTCATCGGTGATCTGCCGGTCGCTCACCGCGCAGCCGCAGCGCCGGACCTCGGCGAGCATCCGGCGCAGCACGGCCGGGTCGGCGACGGTGTACGGGGTGAAGGCCCGCAGCGGCCCGGAGCACACCTCCTCCTGCAGCTCCCGGCCGCCGTACGCCAGCAGCACCAGGCCCACCGCGGTGGCGTGCAGCGGCCAGCGAGCGCCCACCCGGCTGAGCACGCGGACCGCCGAGCGTGCCGAGATCCGCTCGACGTACACCGCCTCCAGGCCGTCGCGGACGGCGAGGTGGACGTTCTCGTGCGTCGCCTCGTACAGGTCCTCGAGGTACGGCATGGCGGTCTCGCGCAGGGCGAGGCCGCGCGGGGCCAGCGAGGCGACCTCCAGCAGCCGCAACCCGACGTGGTAGCGGCCGTCGGCGCCGCGCTCCAGGGCGCCCCAGGCGACGAGCCTGGCCACGAGCCGGTGCGCGGTGGGCAGCGGCAGGCCGGCCCGGCGGGCGATGTCGCTGAGCGACAGCGCCGGCCGGTCGGCCGTGAACGCGCCGAGGACGCCGAGAAGCCGGTCGGCGACCGACGTGCCGGATCGCTCGGCGTCCGGCGTGCCGGGCCGGTCGGTGTTCAGCGTGCCGGGCCGGTCGGCGCCCGGGGCGCCGGCCCGTTCGGTGCCGGGCCGGCCGGCGTCCGGCGGGGACGGCCGGCCGGAGTCCGGTTCCACGCCGGGACCCGGATCAGGCGTAGAAGCGGTAGACCGCCTGGGCGACGCAGGCGGGCCGGTCGACGCCGTCGATCTCGACCGTGAGGTCCACGACCACCTCGACGCCGTCGCCCTTCACCTCGGTGACCGAGGCGATCGCGCCGTGGGCCCGGATCTTCGAGCCGACCCGGACGGGAGAGGGGAATCGCACCCGGTTGAGCCCCAGGTTCACGGCCATCCGCACGCCGGTGACCTCCAGCAACTCGCTCCACAGGGGGATGAGCAGGGACAGGGTGAGGTAGCCGTGGGCGATCGTCCCGCCGAACGGGCCGTCCTTGGCCCGTTCCTCGTCGACGTGGATCCACTGGTGGTCGTCGGTCGCGTCGGCGAAGGTGTTCACCCGGTCCTGGGTGATCTCCATCCACCGGCTGTGTCCCAGGTCGGCGCCGGCCTGGGCCTTGATCTCCTCCAGGCCGTTGACGGTGATGCTCACGTGGTCTCCTTCGTTGCCGGTCGGGGTGTCATCGGTCGGCCGTCTCCTCGCCGCCGTGCGCGGAGCGGATGGCGGGCTTGAGCAGCTTGCCGCTGGGCGTGCGCGGCAGGCCGTCGGCGAACACGACCGACTTGGGGATCTTGTAGCGGGCCAGCCGGCCCTCCAGGTGGGCGAGCAGGTCCTCCTCGGTGGGGGCGGCGCCCGGCTCCGGGACGACGACGGCCCGGCCGACCTCGCCCCAGCGGGGGTCCGGCACGCCGATGACCGCGCAGTCCCGCACCGCGGGGTGCTCGAGCAGGGCGTCTTCGACCTCGGCGGGATAGATGTTCTCCCCGCCCGAGATGATCACGTCCTTGAGCCGGTCGACGATCGTTACGTACCCGTCCTCGTCGGCCGCCGCGACGTCGCCGGTGTGGAACCACCCGTCGCTGATCGACTCGACCGTGGCCTGGGGCAGGCCCCAGTACCCGGCCGTGACGTTCGGGCCCTTGACCAGCACCTCGCCGCGCCGGCCGGGCGGAACGTCGTCGCCGAGCGGGTCCACGAGCCGTACGTCGGTGAAGAAGTGCGGGACGCCGGCGGAGCCCGCCTTGCCCAGGGAGTCGGCCCGGTCCAGCAGCAGCACGCCGGGGGACGCCTCCGTCATCCCGTACCCCTGAACGAAGGCGAGACCCCGGTCGAGGTAGGTCCGGATGGTGCGGGCCGGCACCGGCGCGCCGCCGCACAACAGCGACCGCACGCTGGACAGGTCCGCGCCGGCGAAGCCGGGGTCGGCGGCGATCCGGTCGTACATCGCGGGCACCCCGAACAGGCACGTCACGCGGTATCGCGCGATCAGCTCCAGGGTCCGCGCCGCGTCGAAGGACCGCTCCAGCACCACGGCGCCGCCCTTGAGCAGGGTGGGCAGGCAGGTCATGTTGAGCGCGGCGGTGTGGAAGAGCGGCGCGCTGACCAGCATGACCTCGTCGCCGGACAGGTCGACGTCGACGAGCACGTTGAGGCTGTTCCAGGTGATGTTGCCGTGGGTGAGCACGGCGCCCTTCGGCCGGCCGGTCGTGCCCGAGGTGTACATGATCAGGCAGGGGTCGCCGAGGCCGACCTCCTCGTCGATCGGCTCGGCGGACGCCGCCTCGACCAGCGCGTCGTAGGGCAGGTCGGCCGGGTGGACGGGGTCGCCGACCGCGAGGGTCGCCCGGGGCGCGGCCTCGTCGTGGACGGCCTGGAGCGTCTCCGGCCCGCGGCCGGCGTGCACCAGGACCGCACTGCCGGAGTCGCGGAGCTGGTAGACGAGCTCCGGGTCGGCCAGGCGGCTGTTCAGCGGCACGAAGACCGCACCGAGGGCGCCCGCGGCGAACAGCGTCTCCAGGTAGGCCGGATGGTTCGGGCCCAGATAGGCGACCCGGTCCCCGCGCCGTACGCCCCGGTCGCGCAGGACATGGGCCAGGCGTGTCGCGCGGTCGTGCAGCGCGGCGTAGCTCAGACGGCGGTCGTCGAAGACCAGGGCCGTGCGCTTCGGGGTCTTACGGGCCCGGCGCGCGGTCCATGAGCCGATGCCTTGGTTGCGCATTGGAGGGCTCCTCTCGCCCAGCGGGTGCGCGGTGGATCTGGGAGGTGCGGCTCCGGCCCGGTCAGTCCCGGGTGAGGCCGAGCAGCCGGGCGGCGTTCTCCTTAAGGATCTTGGGACGGACCTCGTCCTTGATCGGCAGCTTGGCGAAGTCCGACAGCCAGCGATCCGGGCTGATCATCGGGTAGTCCGAGCCGAACAGGACCTTGTCCTTCAGCAACGAGTTGGCGTACTGCACGAGTTGCGGCGGGAAGTACTTCGGCGACCAGCCGGACAGGTCGATGTACACCTTCGGCTTGTGGGTGGCGACCGCCAGCGCCTCGTCCTGCCAGGGGAAGGACGGGTGCGCGAGGATGATGGTCAGCCCGGGGAAGTCGGCGGCGACGTCGTCCACGTCCATCGGGTTGGAGTACTTCAGCCGGATGCCGCCCCCGCCGGGCGCGCCGGCGCCGATGCCCGTCTGCCCGGTGTGGAAGACCGCGGGCACGCCCAGCTCCTCGATGACCTCGTACAGGACGTACGCCCGCCGGTCGTTCGGGTGGAACGCCTGCACGTTGGGGTGGAACTTGAACCCCCGCACGCCGTACTCCTCGACGAGCCGCCGCACCTGCCGCGCGCCCGCCTTCCCGCGCGCCGGGTCGACGCTGGCGAAGGGGATGATGACGTCCGGATTGGCGCGGGCCGCCTCGGCGACCTCCTCGTTCGGGACCGGCGGGTGACCGGTGGCCGCCTCGGCGTCCACCGTGAACACCACGGCGGCCATCCGCCGCTCGCGGTAGTACGCGGCGATCTCGGTCAGCGTCGGGTGCCGGTGCTCGGTCTTGAAGTACGCTCCGGCGGCGGCGTCCAGGTCGGCGGACAGCGAGCGGTCGCCGCGCTCGGACACCTCCGCGTGGGTGTGCATGTCGATCGCCGTGACGGCGTCCAGGTCGATCATGATCGTCTCCCTCCCGGTCACAGCTTCGGCGCCGGGATGCCGTACGTCTCCGGCTGCTGCCCGATCGACACGGGCCAGGCGGCGGCGATGGCGTCGCCGCTCCACCCGCCGTCGGCGTACGCGGCGCTGATCTCCTGCGGGTGGGACCACAGCGAGAGCTTGTCGCCGCCGATGCCGACGCACTGGCCGGTGACGTCCTTGGACGCGTCCGAGGCGAGGTAGACGACCAGCCCGGCGCAGTCCTCAGGCGTACCGAAGGCGTACCCCTTGCGCAGCGCGTCCGGCAGGGGGGTGCCGTCGTTCTCGTACGCCTCGACGTACGGGGCGAACGCCGGGATCGTCCGGGTCATCGCGGTGGCCGCGTTCGGGATGACCGCGTTCACGGTGATCCCGGCCCTGGCCAGCTCCATCGCCCAGGTGCGCACCATCGCGGCGATGCCGGCCTTCGCGGCGGCGTAGTTGGTCTGCCCGAAGTTGCCGCGCTGTCCGGCGGGGGAGCCCGCCACGATGACGCGGCCGCCCTCGCCCTGTTCCCGCATGCGGATCGCCGCCGCGCGGGCGCAGGTGAACGTCCCGCGCAGGTGCACCTGGATCACGGTGTCGAAGTCCTCGTCCGACATCTTCCACAGCACCCGGTCGCGCAGCACGCCGGCGTTGGTGACCATCGCGTCCAGCCGGCCGAACTCCTCCACGGCGCGGGCGACCAGCGCCTCCGCGGTCTCCGTGGTGCCGACCGGGCGCACCTCGGCGACCGCGCGGCCGCCGGCCTCGGTGATCCCCTTGACCGCCGCCTCGGCGGCCTCGCCGTCCACGTCGTTCACCACGACGGCCGCGCCGGCGGCGGCGAGGGCGGAGGCATAGGCGAGGCCGAGACCACGGCCGGCGCCGGTGACGACGGCGACCTTGCCGGTGAGATCCATGGGTTTCCTTTCCAGCGGAGCCGGGAGGGTGTCTGGCATCGCCCAAACTAGGCAGATATTCGACCGTCGTCAATAACTTGCCCAATGATTACCCTGAGCGGCTCCGCGCCCGGGTGCCGAGCGCCTACGCTGTCCTGGTGACCCGTATCGATCAGGTCGAGCCCGACACGTCCTCGGTCGCCGCCCTCGACGGAGGTGACGCGGCGGAGAGCGTCCCCCGCCCTCAGTCGCTGATGCTCAGCTTCTTCGGCATCCACGTCCTGGACCGCCCGGTCGCGCTGTCGTCCGCCAGCATCATCGACGTCCTCGCCCGCGTCGGGGTGGGGGAGGACGCCGTCCGCTCGACGCTCACCCGGATGGTCCGCCGCGACCTCCTCGAACGCCACCGGCGCGGGCGCAAGATGTACTTCGGCCTCACGGCCCGCGCCGTCGAGGTGCTACGGGACGGTCACCGCCGCGTATGGCAGACCGGTGCGGTCAACCGGGGGTGGGACGGCACCTGGACCGTCGTCGGGTTCTCCCTGCCCGACTCCTGGCGGCGCGAGCGGCACGACCTGCGCTCCCGCCTGCTGTGGGGCGGGTTCGGGCCGCTGCAGAGCGGCATGTGGGCGGCACCCGGCCGGGTCGACGTGGCCGCGCTGGTCGACGGGCTCGGCCTCGACGCGCACCTCAAGGCGTTCCAGGGCGTCGCCGTGGAGCCCACCGACGCCGCCCGGCTGATCGAGGCGGCCTTCGACGTGCCCGGCATCGCCCGGCGCTACCAGGAGTTCCTGTCCCGCTGGGACCGGCCGGAGCCCGCCGCCGAGGCCGACGTCCTCGCCCGGCAGCTGCTGCTGCACACCGACTGGCTCGACCTCGTACGCCGCGACCCCCACCTGCCCGCCGAGCACCTGCCCGCCGACTGGCCCGCGGTCCGCGCCGAGCAGGTCTTCCACTCCCTGGCCCACCGCTACGGCGAGCCGGCCCGCGCCCGCGCCGCCGAGATCCTCGACGGCATCACGCCATCCGACGCCTGACCGGCCGGCGGGGTCTCACCGCACGGCGCCCGGAGCGGTCGGGATCCGGGCTGCCCGCGCCGGGCCGGGACCGGCGCGGCATCACGGAGCTCGGTCTGTCGGGCCGCGACCGGTGCGGCCTCAGGGCTCGGCCCGTAGCGTCCGTGGCCGGTGCGGCCTGAGGGGGCTCAGCCTGCGGCGTCGGTGGCCGGTGCGGCGTCCTCGATCCGCAGGATCGACGGCCGTTCGGTGGCGCGCAGGTCACGGGCCACCGCCTCGGCGTCGCGCAGCACGCGCAGGGCGTTCTGCCAGGTCAGCTTGGCGAGGTCGGCCTCGCTCCAGCCGCGCCCGAGCAGTTCGGCGATCAGGTTCGGGTATCCGGAGACGTCCTCCAGCCCGGCGGGCAGGAACGGGCAGCCGTCATAGTCGCCGCCGAGACCGAGGTGGTCGATCCCCGCCACCTCGCGCATGTGGTCCAGGTGGTCGGCCACGGTGGCGGCCGTCGCGACCGGCTGAGGGTGGTCGGCCTCGTACGCCCGCCGCGCCTCCTTGGCCTCCGGCGTGGTGGCGAGCGGATCGATGCCCCGGGCCCGCAGGTGCTCGTCGGCCGCCCGCGTCCACGCGATGGCCTCGGGCAGCACGAACTTCGGCACGAACGTGGCCATGGCGACCCCGCCGTTGGCGGGCAGCCGCTCCAGCACGTCGTCGGGGATGTTGCGCGGATGGTCGCAGACCGCCCGCGAGGAGGAGTGCGAGAAGATCACCGGTGCCCGGCTCACCCGCAGCGCGTCCCGCATCGTGTCGGCCGCCACGTGAGACAGGTCCACCAGCATCCCGAGGCGGTTCATCTCCCGCACGACCTCCTCGCCGAAGGCGGTGAGGCCGTGCGCGACGGGCTCGTCGGTGGCCGAGTCGGCCCACGGGGTGTTGTCGTTGTGCGTGAGGGTCATGTAGCGGACGCCGAGTTCGTACAACGCGCGCAGGGTCGCCAGCGAGCACGCGATCGAGTGCCCGCCCTCCGCGCCGAGCAGCGACGCGATGCGCCCATCGGCGCGGGCCGCCTCCACCTCGTCGGCGGTACGGGCGAGCCGCAGATCGTCCGGGTACCGCTCGACCAGCGCCCGCACGCAGTCGATCTGCTCCAGCGTGGCGCTGACCGCCGCGTCGCCCGCCAGGCTCGACGGGACGTACACGGACCAGAACTGCGCGCCCACGCCGCCGGCGCGCAGCCGCGGCAGGTCGGTGTGCAGGAACTCCTTCTGGTCGAGCGCGACGTCACGGCGGTCCAGGTCGTAGCCGACCTGCTCGCGCAGCGCCCACGGAAGGTCGTTGTGACCGTCCACCACCGGGTGCTCCGCCAGCAGCGCGCGGGCGCGCTCCACCATGGCCGGATCGGCGACATATCCCATCGCTGCCTGCGCCCCCACCGTGCTCGAGTGATCGTTACCCTGCCAAGCCTAGCCAGCACCCTCCGGAGGGCGGCCCGCCCGGGTGCCGTCTGCGGCCTCAGCCGCCCGGGCAGTCGCATGAGCCACCGCTGTAGCAGGGGCAGTAGCCCGACGGCAGGGGTGCGGGGTGACGAAGCTGGATCCGGTGGATGTCGCGCGCGGCGCCCATGCCGGCCGTGAGGCCGTAGGCGATGCCCGGCAGCACCCCGACGATGAGGAAGACGACGGCCGCGACCCGCCGCCGGGTCGCCACGCTGAGGACGACGGCCGCGATGGGCAGCACGAGCGCACAGCCGACCGAGGCGATCAGGAGATGGTCGGAGTGAAGACTCTGCTGCTCGGTGACCTGGCACCCCTCGAAACAGGTCATCGGATCGAGCGCCGCGAGGAACAGCGCGACCGTGCCGCCGATCCATCCGAGGGTGAGCAGGACCAGCAGGACCCCGGTGACCGTCCGCGCCGTCGTGTTCGGCGGGAGCCTCGTGTCGATCATGTGATCAGCATCCCGGCGCGGCCGCTCGCGGAGCAGAGTAGAACTTCTCAGACCCCGCCACCGGTGGTTCCGGCCGGTTCGTGCGCACAGACGTCTCGGACACCCGTCGCCGCAGCGTCCGAGCCGTCCCTGCTCGTCCGGTTCAGAGGGCGGAGCGTGAGCCGGTCACCGGCTCGTCCGCCCGCTGCCCACAGGTTCGGCCGTGGCGTC
The DNA here is from genome assembly GCF_024055715.1 of Actinoallomurus soli. Classification (GTDB taxonomy): domain Bacteria; phylum Actinomycetota; class Actinomycetes; order Streptosporangiales; family Streptosporangiaceae; genus Actinoallomurus; species Actinoallomurus soli. The sequence goes on along the minus strand of NZ_JAMXMV010000009.1, from coordinate 108,412 downwards.
GGCATGGAGGTCGGCGGCGTGGGTGACGGGCCGCTCCTCGGCCTCGCGACGGGCCAGGAGGTAGCCCAGGGCCGAGAGGCCCGACGCGACGCCGGCCACGAAGAGGTTGACCGGCACTCCGGCGACGCGCGGTATCTGCCCGGGCCGGTCCTCGGCCTCCGACCCCGGCAGCGCCTCCGCGATGAAGAAAGGCCCATAGGCGAGGATCGGGTGCAGGGCGGCGACCTTCAGCGCGAGCCTCCGCTCACCCGGTGTTCCCCGGCGCCACAGCAGCCACAGCGAGGTCAGCGACCAACCCGCGTTGGTCGTGACCGCCGACGCGGCGTGGAAGCGGGCGTGCGGCGGCCAGCACGGGTTGAAGACGTGCGTGCGGTTCAAGTCCGCCAGGGCGTTGCTGATCCCGCTGCCCAGGACGGCGGCCGTCACAAGGGACCGACCGACTCTCGCCATCGTCTCCTCCGTCAGCACTCGACCGGCGGTACCGATCCGTGACCGCACTCACCCTCTGTAGTGGCCTATCCCGGCACCGGCCCGGCCAAACGGTGTCCGCCCGGCGGGCACGGGGGACGATCCCGACTGAAGGGGCACGATCCCGACGGGACCCGTTACGGTGGTCCCGGAGGTGGGGCATGCGTGATCCGGCCTGGTCGCCGGCTCCTGGACCGGCCGGGCCCGGCCGCCGGGCGGTGGGCGAGGACGGTCTGTTCGTCTACGGAACCCTTCAGTTCCCCGAGCTTCTCGCAGCCCTGCTCGGCCGCGTTCCGGAGCGCCGGCCGGCCGGGGCCCGCGGGTGGCGTGCCGCGGTCCTGCCCGGGCGCGCCTATCCCGGGCTGGTGCCCGGCGAGGCCACCGTCCACGGGTTCCTGCTGACGGGGCTGACCATGGAGGAGTGGCGGGCCCTCGACACGTTCGAGGGCCCGGCGTACGAGCGGACGCGCATCACGCTCATCGACGGCCGCGCGGCATGGAGCTACGTCTGGATCGCCACGGCCGAGGCCGGAGCCGGCGAATGGTCCCCTCAGGAGTTCGCGGCCCGGCATCTCCCGGCCTACGTCCAGCGCTGCGCGGCGTGGCGGCGGAGCTCAGCGGACCACGCGGAACCATAGGTTCGTGGCGAGCGGCACCTCGCTCTGGCGCAGGCGTTCGAGCTTGATCTCGTGGCCGCCGGCGTGGTCGAACAGGCGGACGCCGTCGCCGAGCAGGACGGGCGCGATGAAGATGAGGAGCTCGTCGACCAGCCCGGCGGTGAGACACTGCCGGGCGACCTCGGCGCCGAGGATGTTGACGTACTTGTCGCCGGCGGCCTCCTTGGCCGCCGCGACCCCCTTGTGAAGGTCGTCGACGAAGGTGACGCCGGGCACGGGATCGGCCGGGGCGTGGTGGGTGAGCACGAACTGCGGGCCCTCCCAGCCGCCGCCGAACGGCTTGCCCTCCTTCTCCGTGCCCCGGTGCGGGTCGTCGCCGCCGAAGGTGCGTTTCCCGACGAGGAGGGCGCCGATCCGCGCGATGAACTCCTCGACCATCGGGTTCGGTCCGATGTACGGCGTCAGCCAGGACATGTCACCGCCCGGACCGGCGATGAAGCCGTCCAGCGACATGCTGACCGAATAGAGCATCTTGGCCATGACCTACCTGCTTTCGTGCCGATGGATGAGGGGTCCTCTGTGGAGACCATGCGGCGGAGGGGAACTCATCGCGGCTCGGCGCCCGGATCCATCGATACGGTGTAGCCGCTGCCGTCTGACCGAGGCTACGGGGAAGAGATGATCTGCCGCGGTCGTCGGCCACTTCCGGCAATGTGAGCGGCCGTCATGTCCATACCGGTCGCCTCAGTCCCGCAACGGCCAGACCTCGACAACACCGTGTGCGACCGCGCAGGGAGTCCTTGACGCGAGTCGGATGGCTTCCTCCGGCGTTGCCGCTTCGATGATCGCGAACCCGGCGACCGGGAGAGCCGCCGACATGAACGATCCGTTTTCCACGGTCGTACCGGCACCGTCATGGTTTCGCACCTGTACGGGTAAGCCGGCGATCCCCATAGCGGTTCCAACCGCACGCAAGTGAGTGTCGTGCGCGTGCGCCCGGTCGCGGACCGCCGCGTCGGTGCGGTTGTAACCTTCCTGGTCGCCGTACCCGATGGTCACGAATTTCGCCATGGCAGTTCCTCCCTCGGTTCGTCCGGACTGATCACTGATACCGACCTTCATCACGCCCCGACTCATCGGTGCGTCCGTCGCTCCGTACCCAGGGTCAGCTGCCGATGTCTGCTCATGCCGCCGACCGCGCGATGGTGCAGTGCGATTGTGAGCAATACTCGCTTCTGCCGAAAAGCGGATGTTCTGGTTGCGTCTTCTCCAGCGCCCGCCGCTTGGGATACTGCGTGGGGGACGCCGCGAGTGCGAGGTGACGTTATGGATGAGCTTGGCCGGTTGAAGCGGGTTGACCCGCGAAGCGTCTGGATGCATGAGGCTCACGATTTCACGCCCTGGCTTCTGACGAACAAGGACGCCCTGGCGGAAGTCCTGGGCATCGATCTGGAACTGACCAGCGCCGAGTATCCGGTTGGCGGGTTCGCGTTGGACCTCATCGGCCGGGACCTGACCAACGACTGTGTTCTGATCGTTGAGAATCAGCTTGCCGGTACTGACCACACTCACCTCGGTCAGATCCTCACCTATGCGGCCGGTACTGACGCTGCGACCATCGTGTGGATGGCAACCGCCTTCCGCGAGGAACACCGCCAGGCACTGGACTGGCTTAACGGGCTGGCGGGCAGCAACGCCAGGTTCTTCGGCGTCGAAATCGGGTTGGCACGCATCGGGTCCTCCCCGCCGGCGCCGCTGTTCACGCTTGCCGCTCAGCCCAATGACTGGCACGCTCACCTGGCGGCTGCGGCCAAGGTGGAGAGTGGTGGTTCAGGCAAGGGGGAGCTGTACCGGCAGTTCTGGACGAAGTTCCTGGATCGGGTTCACGCCGAACGACCCTTGTGGACCCGAGCACGAGTGCCGCAGAACGTGAACTGGATGATCATGCCCTGCCCGGTCAAAGGAGCCTCCCTCGGAGTCAACTTCACCGGTGATGGCCGCATCCGCACCGAGCTCTACATCGACAACGGCGATAGGGCGCTGAACACCGCGATATTCCAAGCCCTGCAGACCTACCGTGCAAAGATCGAGGCCGCTGTAGGGGAAATGCTGAGCTGGGAAGACATGCCGACTCGGCAAGCTAGCAGAATCGCGATGTATCGACCCGGCCAGGTCACTGATACAACTCAGGCGGACAGCTATATCGACTGGTTCCTCGATACCGGCACCCGACTACGCGCCGCTCTCACACCAGAAGTAGTGGCCGCGGCCGCAGCGGCCCAACCTGCTGAACCGCTGTCTGATTGAATCAGCGGATCCCGCCAACTCGGCCTGGGAGAGCCGGGCGCGCGAGTACATCCCCGCGCCCCCAGAACTCACTCATCTGCCGCTGATCGCACGGGAGATGTTACGTACGTGCCGCGTGATCGAATGACGATCCTCCAGTGTGACCACCGCCGCGCCAGCCGCTGCACCATCGTGCCGATGCGCTCATCGATCCGGCTGGCCTGCAGCAGCACCCGACAGGTGCCCGTCTGAATACCTGGCCTGCTGAGGGCTGATCTGCTCACAGCAGCGAAACCGGCGGCCGGCGCCGCGTAGGCGGCATGGTCGGGGCATGACGAACGATGAGAAGCAGCCGCTGTTCGACCACCGGCTCCGAGAACGGTTCTTCAGCCAGCGGATACTGGTCCTCGACGGCGCGCTCGACGACGACAACGGGACGGTGCTTGCGACACAGCTACTCTCCCTCGCGAGCGAGGATCCCGGGAAGGACATCGCGTTGTGGATCCACTCGCCGGGCGGCTCCGTCCCGGCGATGCTGGCCATCCGCGACGTGATGCGGCTCGTACCGTGCGACGTGGCCACCCTCGCGCTGGGACTGGCGTGCAGTGCGGGGCAGTTCCTGCTGTCTGCGGGCACACCGGGCAAACGCTTCGCCCTACCTCACGCCCGCATCCTGATGCACCAGGGCTCGGCGGGGATCGGCGGATCGGCCGTCGAGGTGGAGGTACAGGCCGACGACCTGCGGCACACTCGGGACACGGTGCTCGGCCTCATCGCGGAGGACACCGGCCAGCCGATCGACCGGATCTTCGCTGACTCGCTGCACGACCGCTGGTTCACCACCGAGCAGGCCCGCGAGTACGGCTTCATCGACCACATCGTCAACGATCTGAGCCAGGTCGTGCCCGTGCGGCCGCACACGCTGGGACTCGGCTCGGCGACAGGAGTCCGCGCGTGAGCACATACACCATCCCCAACGTCATCACGCGGGTCGCGGGGGGCGAGCGGATCATGGACGTCTACTCGCACCTGCTGGCGGAGCGGATCGTCTACCTCGGCACCGCGATCGACTCCGGCGTGGCGAACGCGTTGATCGCCCAGTTGCTGTACCTGGAGGCGGACGACCCGGAGCGGGAGATCAACCTGTACATCAACTCCGAGGGCGGCGACCCGTCAGCGATGCTCGCACTGTACGACACCATGCGCTACATCAAGGCGCCGGTGGCGACGACGTGCGTCGGTCAAGCGGTCGCGGCCGGCGCGGTGCTGCTGGCTGCCGGCGGTGCCGGCCGCCGTTCCGTGTTGCCCCACGCCCGGGTGGTACTGCATCAGCCCGCAGCGCAGGGCCGCGGCGCCATCCCGGACCTCATTCTCCAGGCGGACGAGGTGATACGGGTGCGCACGCAGCTGGAGGAGATCCTTTCGAAGCACACTGGTCACGATGTCGCGCGGTTGCGGCACGATACCGACCGGGACCGCGTGTTCGACGCGGCGAGCGCCGTCAGCTACGGGCTAGCGGACCAGGTCATCGACCACCGAATCTGACCACGGTCTCATGCGGCCATGAGCACGGGTCCTGCGGGACGGCGCCCGACCGTGGGACTCGTGCTGCGGCGTCGCCGGACATCGCCCGCGATGCCGGCGAGCAGGTCGGCCAGGCCGATGCCGAGCGCACCGGTGACCGCGGCGATCATCTCGCTCGACGGCTCCTTGCGACCGCGTTCGATCTCGGACAGGTACTGGGGCGAGATACCGGCCCGCTCCGCGATGTCGATGAGGCGCCCACCCTGCTCCTCCCTGGCCGCGCGCAGGGTTCGGCCGAGCACCTCGCGCCATAGCGGCTCCGGCTCACGATCCGGTGCGGGGATGGGATTTCGCTGGAACTGGAGAATGTCCGCCATGCGGTCATCCTGGCATCGGTCCGGCGACCGAGGGCAGCGCTTCCTCTCCAGGCGAAACACCTGCGGCACTGAGCCTGCGGGGCATCGTCGCCCCGCCGGTCGTCGACATGCCGGCACCCGGCACCGCCCCTACTGAAGCCAACGTCCTGTCATGCCGCAGGCCGTATGCGGCAGGTCTGGATTTGGACCCGCGCCGGCGCACATTGCATCAGGTCACGCGCTGTCATGCCGATCGCTGTGGGTACTGGTTCTGGTCGGGGGGTTTCATGGACGGCTTGCGGTGGCCGGGGGAGCATGCCGCGGCGAGATCCGTTCGTTGGTGATCGGCGGCGAGATCGCGGGCGAGCGGGCGTCTCGCCGGAGGTCGGAGGGTGGCCTCGGTGAGGCGTTGGCTCTTCGCTGATCAGCTCGGTCCGCATTTTCTGGACACGCCGGATCAGCCGGTGCTGCTGGTGGAGTCGCGGGCGGTGCTGCGGCGACGGCGATTCCACCGGCGCAAGGCGCACCTGGTGCTGTCCGCGCTACGCCACCGCGCCTCCGAGCTGGGCGATCAGGCCCGGTTCATCCGGACCGACACTTATCGGGAGGCGCTGGGGCGCCTGGACGAGCCGGTGACGGTCTGCCGGCCGACCTCGCATGCCGCCGACGCGTTCGTACGGTCCCTCGACGACGTCGAGGTGCTGCCGGCGCGGGGCTTCGCCACCTCGGCGGAGGAGTTCGCGGCCTGGGCCGAGGGCAGGGCGGGAAGGCGGCTGTTGCTGGAGGACTTCTACCGCCGGACGCGGAAGCGGCTCGGAGTGCTGATGGAGCCCGACGGCGAGCCGACCGGCGGGCGGTGGAACTTCGACGCCGACAACCGCGAGCCCCCGCCCCGGAACGCGGCGCGGCTGGACGTACCCGCGCCGTGGCGGCCTCGCGAGGACGACATCGACGCGCGGGTGCGCTCGGACCTCGACGCCTGGGCGCGGGACGGCGACGTGGCGTTCGTGGGCAACGACGGGCCACGGGAGTTCCCGGCGACCAGGGACGAGGCCCTGGCGGCACTGGGCGTGTTCGTCCGCGGCCGGCTCCGGGAGTTCGGGAGATACGAAGACGCGATGCTGGCCGATGACCCGGTCATGGCGCACAGCCTGCTGTCGGCCTCACTGAACCTCGGGCTGCTGGACCCGCTGGAATGCGTGCACGCCGCCGAGGACGCCTACCGTCGCGGGTGGGCCCCGCCGGCCGCGGTCGAGGGGTTCGTCCGGCAGATCCTCGGCTGGCGGGAGTACGTCTGGCATGTGTACTGGCACCTGGGCCCCGGCTACCGTCACCACGACCACCTGTCGGCCCGCCGCGCGATGCCACGCTGGTTCGCCGAACTCGACGCCGACGCGGTCGACGCGCGCTGCCTGGCCACCGTCCTCGCCGAGGTACGCGACCACGGCTGGGTGCATCACATTCCCCGGCTGATCGTGCTCGGCAACTACGCGCTGCAGCGCGGCTGGCGGCCGGCCGAGGTGACCGACTGGTTCCACCGGTGCTTCGTCGACGGCTACGACTGGGTCATGGTGCCCAACGTCGTCGGTATGGCGCTGCACGCGGACGGCGGGAAGATCGCCACCAAACCGTACGCCGCCGGCGGGGCCTACATCGACCGGATGAGCGACTTCTGCGCACGGTGCCCGTACGATCCCAGGCGCCGGCTGGGCGACGACGCCTGCCCCTTCACCGCGGGGTACTGGTGGTTCCTGCACCGCAACGCCGAGCTCCTGGGCCGCAACCACCGGATGAGCCGCCCGCTGGCGAACCTGCGCGGCCTCGCCGACATCGACGCGGTCGCCGAGCAGGAACAAGATCGTGGGTCCGATCCGCCCTGACCCGGGCGAACCCCGACACGCTCTCATGCCGCTGAGCGGGTCAGTGGACTTGCCAGACGTGCAGCAGGTGGTCGTGGCTGGTGAGGACGGGACGCCAGGTCGACGGGATTCCGGGCAGGGCGGCCTTCGCGGCGTCGCCGCAGCGCGGGCAGGCGTCGCTGCCGACGCTGTAGGCCACGACGTAGTCGCCCACCGCCGGCTGTCCCGCGTTCGTCAACGGCCGCAGGCGGCCGCGCCACACCCGGTGGCCGGTCCGGGTCACGAAGTAGATCGGCAGAACGCGGTACAGCTTCGTGTCCGCCCAGACCGTACGGGCGCCGGAGCGGGCCAGCCAGGACCGGAACTCCGGCAGCGCGTCCGACGACACGCGCGGCGAGCCCGCCCAGCCGGGCGCGCCCGGCCGGCCGAACACGGCGAGCCCCGCCGTGATGAGCGCGACGCAGCAGACGACCGCCGGAGCGGCCGCCCGCGCCCGCGGGCGGACGGCGCGGCCGAGCAGCCAGAGCGCCGCGACGCCGCCCAGGACGAAGGCGGGGAACACCGGGTACCAGTAGCGCAGGAGCTGCAGGCGCAGCTTCGGATGGGCCGGGTTCAGGACGCCGCCGAGCAGCGTGAGCGGCACCCACAGCAGCACGATCCACAGCGCGAACACGCCGGCCCGCCGTATCGGCGGATCCGCCGGAGCGCCGCCGCGCCATCCCCGTACGAGACCGACGGAGCAGACCGCGCCCGCGCCGAGCGTCAGGGCGAGGAGGAGCAGCAGCCCCGGGCCCTCGGGGAGCGTCGCGAGCTGCTGCGGCAGCCGCCACAGGTACACCCACAACGGCAGGTTGTGGAAGGTCTCGGCGACCTCCGGGCGGGACGGCAGGTCGCCCAGGCCCGACCCGGCGTGCAGGCGGGCCAGCGGGTCGTCGTACAGCCACGCGTTGAACGCCGTCTCGCCCACGCCGGTCAGCGCCACCGGAGTGAACGCCCAGAGCGCGTCCCACCGGCCGATCCGCCGCCACAGCAGCACGGGGACCAGCGGCCAGACGAACACGATGAACTCGCGGACCAGGTAGCTCCACCCGAGCAGCACGCCGATCACGACGAGCCAGACCCGGCGGTGGCGGAGCAGCCCACGGCGGAGCGCGACGGCCAGGGCGACGGCCGCGGTGAACAGGGCGGTGGCGGGCAGGTCCGGCAGCAGCTCGGTGCCGGCGACGACCACGATCCCGACGCAGCCGAGGACCGCCGCCGACACGGCGCCGACGAGCCGGCCGAACAGCAGGCGCCCGATCGCGTACACCGACCCGAACAGCAGCAGCGCCGTCGCGACCGGGAACAGGTGGTAGGTCGTCTCCGAGTAGCCGAACACCTTCATGGCCAGCGCGGTCGGCGCGGTCAGCCCGATCCGCAGGTACTGGTGCTCGAAGATCGGGTCCGGCGGCCGGGACGGGAAGGACCGGGCGGCGTCCATGTACCGGCTGTGGTCCACCGGCTGCGGCACCGACAGGTCGAGGAGCAGCAGCACGGCGTACGCCGCCAGCAGGATCGCGGGCAGCAGGAGCTCGCCGCGGCGGCGCGGGGCCGCCGCCGCGACGGCCGGCTCGGAGGCGGTGTCCAGCATCAGAAGACGACGTGCTCCTCGGCGGGACCGTGGAACGCGACCCGGCCGTGCCGCATCAACTCCTCGTCGCTGACCTTCCAGGTGTGCGCCTCGCGGTCGCCGCGCACGGAGACGAAGTTGAAGCGGTCCGCGGAGTGGATCCCGACGTCCTCCGCCTGGGCCCGGCGCAGCAGGTCGCTGTCCACGGCGCGGGGTAGATCGGAGAACCGCAGCCGCCGCAGGACGTCGCCGTCGGCGAGGATCGTGCCGCCCTGGATGAGCTCCGCCTCGGTGTGCTCCAGGTGCGGGAAGCGCAGCAGGGTCACCCCGTGCGTGCGCATCTCGCAGTAGTGCGCGCCCTTCCCCACCAGGCCGGCCGTCGTGTAGTCGAAGGCGTAGGCCAGGTCGCTCAGGTAGTGCGGCCCGTACAGGTTGTCGTCGTCCATCTTGGCGAGGTACGCGCCGTCGGCCGCGTCGATGCCGAGGTTCAGCACCGCGCCGAGCGTCAGGCCCGCGTCGGCGGACAGCACGACGACGTTCTCCAGCCCGGCGGCCCGCGCCTTGGCCGCGGCCCGGTCGGAGGAGAAGCCGTGCGTGACCAGGACGAGCTGCAGCGGCCGGTGGACCTGCCGGGCGACCTGCTCGATGGCGTGGTCGATCTGCTCGGGGCGGTTGGTCGGCAGGATCACCGAGATCGAACGCTCCCGGCGGGGCGCGGACACGCCCGCCGCCGACAGGATCGCGTCCGCCCGGTGCCCGTACAGGTGCTTCTCGAACACCTCGCGCATGGCCAGGTGCCCGACGCGGTCCCGCAGGTCCGCACTCTTCATCAGCTCGACCAGGGCCTCGGTGGTCTGCTCCGGGGCGGTCGAGAGCCGTACGAGGTCGCCGAAGACCTCCTCCAGGGCCCGCGAGTGGCCGGAGACGACCGGCGTGCCGCAGGCCGACAGCTCGAACACCCGGCGCGCGCACATCGTCGGCGACCTCGTCACCGAGTTGACGTTGAGGAAGATCTTGTACGCCTTGTACGCGGCGAGCATCTTCTCGTACGGCAGCGACCCGACGATGTGGTCGGCGTACTCCGGCGGGAACTGGAAGTCCGGGTCGTCGGAGATGCGGCTGTAGATGTGCAGGTCGAACTCGCGGGCCGGGGCGAGGATCGTGTCCATCTGCGCCGCGCGCTCGGGATACTTCTTGGAGTGGTACGTCCCGGCGAACGCCACCTCGTACTTCCGCCCGCCCGGCACGGCCACCGGGTTGTGGATCCGCGGCTGCGCGCCGAACGGCAGCAGCGCGACCCGGTCATGGCCCAGCGCCTCGACGTAGCGCGGGATGCAGTCGGCGTCGACGGTGAAGACCCGGTCGAACAGCTTCGCCGTCTCGATGAACCGGTCGAAGTTCGGCGGGTCCTCCTTGTTCCAGAACACCGTCGGGATGCCCTGGGCCCGGCACCAGGCGACGAGGTCGCGCACGGGCTGCTTCGGCGCGCCCGCCGCGCTCATCATCGTCGCCCAGCGCCCGTCGTTGCCGTGCCAGGCCGACTCGACGAACAGCAACTCCGGCCGCTCGCGCTCCAGGACCTCGCGCCAGTCCTCCGGTCCGAACTGAATCTGCTGCCACTCGTACCGGAACGCCGTCGCGGAGAACACGTCGAGGATCACCGCGACCTTCAGGCCCCGCGCGACCGGCCCGTCCGGGACGGCGACCTCCGGGATGGCGATCGCCGAGTAGTGCCCCGTCTGGTCCGGCGAGCCGGTCGTCGTGTCGGGCTTCGGCTCCGCGAGGCGCGGCGGGGGCTTCAGCGCGCTCGCCACGCTCTTCGGCAGCTTGAGCGCGTCCGCGGGCCGCTTGGCGCTCCACAGCGCCTCGCCCAGCCGCCACCACTTGCGGTTCTTGGCGGACTTGAGCTGCCAGGTGACGTACTCGGTCCGGTAGGACTGGTGGGCCAGGCGCGCCTCGAGGTTCTTCATCCGGGCGTTGACCTGCTCGTAGCGGGCGATCGCGATGTCGTAGCGCCGCATCCGCTCCTTCTCGTCCTGCATCGCCTCCTGGATCGCGATGAACGCGCGCTCCATCAGCGGCTGGGACTCGATGATCAGCCGGTCCGGGTCGGCCATCGGCCCGGGGTGCGCCCGCACCCGCAGGTACCGGTCGACGATGTCGAGGCTCTCGATCGAGACGTACGGCGCGAGCAGCCGGACCAGCGAGTCCACGTAGAAGGTGGCGTAGTGGTCGTGGTGCTTGCTGAGGCCGAACGGCGTCGTCAGGGCCAGTACCCCGTCCGGGCGCAGCACCCGCGCGGCCTCCTTGAGGAACGGGGAGGCGTCCGGGATGTGCTCGACGATCTCGCCCATGATGACGGTGTCGAACGAGGCGTCGGGCAGGTCCAGCGCGCTCGCGTCCGCGAGGCGGAACTCCAGGCGGCCGCGTACGTCCTCCGGCTCGGCGTCGCGCTCTTTGTTCGCGTACTCGATACGGTCGGCCTGGATGTCCACGCCGAGTACGGTCAGCCCGCGCCGCGCGCACAGGATCGAGGCGATGCCCTGCGAGCACCCGATGTCGAGCACCTCTCCGGTGGCCTGGCCGACGAGCCAGTGGATACGATCACGAGCGACCCGCTGCGTGCTTTCGGCCCAGATCTCGCCTTTGTAGACCTCGGAGATGCGATCGGAATTAGCCATTGAGCCTCATGTCGTCGGAAGTGGCGCAGCGACGCTAGCCGCGCTCGGCGAACGGACGGTGTCGGGCAGGCGACACCGGGGTAATCGACGGACGATTAAGGTGGTCACCGTGGCTCAGATCGGCTCCACCCGGTAGATGGCATCTCCGCATCCGCCGGAGACGGTCCTGGGGTGGGTCCGTGACGTCGTGGGCGGCCGGATCACCTCGATCCGCTCGATGGGCGCCGGCTCGACGACCCTGCACGCGATCGACGCCGGCACCGACCCCGTACGCCGCCTGGTGGTCCGCCGGTTCCACGACACCGCGCGGCTGCGGACCGACCCCTGGTACGTCCCGGCCGTCGAGGCCGCCGTCCTCGAGCTTCTCGACGACACGGAGGTGCCGGCGCCGCGCCTGCTCGCCGCCGACCCGTACGGCCGGCTCTGCGACGTCCCCGCGCTCCTCGTGACACGGGTTCCGGGCCGGCACGCGGTGCGGCCCTGGGACATGGACGCCTACCTGGTCGGCATGGCCCAGGCCCTCACCCGGGTCCACGAGGTGCAGCCGGAGGCGGACCTGCGCGCCTACGCGCCGTACCACGACCCCGCCGTCCACGGGGAGCGCCGCCCGCCCGCCTGGTCGGGCAGCCCCGAGCTCTGGCAGCGAGTGTTCGAGGTGATCTCCGGGCCCGCCCCGGAGACGCCCGCCGGGTTCATCCACCGCGACTTCCACCCGGGGCAGATCATGTGGTCCGGGGACCGGCTGACCGGGATCGTCGACTGGACGACCGGCTGCCGGGGCCCGTACGGCGTCGACCTGGCCCGGATGCGGATCAGCCTGGCCGTCGAGTACGGCCTCGAGGTCGCCGAGCGGTTCCTCGCCTTCTACCAGCGGATCGCCGGGCCGGACGGCCGCCATCCCTACTGGGACCTCCTGGACGCCGCCGACATGATCCTGAACATGCCCGTTCCGGAGACCCAGGACATCGCCGACGGGTACTCCCGATTCGAGCACTGGACGGCCATCGCGCTCGCGAGCGTGTGACGCCGCGGCCGATCACCTTGCCGCGGCCGATCGCCTTGCCGCAGCCGATCGACGGTCCGAGAATGACCTGAAACGACGGGGCGGTGGGGTCAATGCCGGAATCGACGACCGTTCGCCTGTATCCGCTGGTACCAGAGCACAGACTGCCTCTGGCCGTGGCATGGCTCGCCGGTCTCCCCCTCGGGATCGGCCTGGCCTCCGGGCTGGGCCTGCTGCACTCCCCGGGCGGGCGGCTCCTGTGCATCCTCGCTACCCCGCTCCTGCTTCATGCGGTGCAGATGGCCTGGCTGGTGGCGGTGCGGTTCGATGACACCGCCGTCACCATCATCCGGCCGTGGCGCCGCCGCCGGATCCCCTGGGACGACATCGCCGGCCTGATCTACACCGAACATGTGAACACCGGGCGTACCGTGTTGATGACTTATCGACTCCGCCTGGTGCTGAAGAGCAGCGCTCCGCCAGAAGGGCGCCATCTGACGTACGCCATGCGGAAACAGCCGTACGCCACGGGCCCGGTCGTCATGACCCTCTTCAGCATCGACCCCGGCGCCGGCTCCATCGGCGCCGCGCCAGGGTGCCGGGAGCGTGTCCTCGCCGAGCTGGAACGGCACGGCCTCCCGCGGCCCGGACCGTATGCCATGCGGTTCCGCTCTCCCAAGTACACCCTGGAAGAGGAGACCCTCGCCGTCTCGATGGACGTCCGCAAGGGCTCCCACAACACCCACCCCGTCACCGTGAACCACCGCGGGCCCCATGACGACCGACAGGCCGACCTGATCGACACTGTGCTGCCGGAACTGGCCCGCACACACGCGGCCGCCCCCGTCACCGAGCACAACGACCGCTACACCATCTTCTTCTTCGAGGGACCTGACGCCGAACAGGCCGCTGCCGACTTCATCACCGCAGCACGGGAGATCGTTCCCACCGGGTGGCGGATCACCCCGACCGCACTCCCCGAGCCCCCTGCCTCGGCTCGCTGATCGGCCGCGGCGCGTGACGACCGGTACCACCACGACCACCGCCATCTCTCCGGTGACGCGGACCCGGGCGGAAGACCCGGGGCGCCGCCCCGCGGCGCCGGGCGGACGCGGTCTCTTGGTCACCGAATCGGACATCCGTTGTCATTTTCTGTGAAGGTGGAGCTTCTTCCCCTGTGCTGACCTGCGGGGTTACCGTCGAAAGTGTTCCGGTGACAGGCGGGTGTGCCGATCCTTAGTGGATCTTCCCAAAATGAATCGCACCGCCCAGCCCGCCGTTCCCGGGACCGTGGATGGAGAGGCACGTCGATCCGCCCCAGTAGATCCAGCCTCTCCTCAGCCCGGCCTCTCGCGCATCCGGGGCCGGTGACAAGGGCGCTGGACGCCGCGGGTGACGAGACACCGGCGTCCAGCGCCCCATCGGTTCACGGGCCCGGTCGCGGCGCACGGCGGGGCGGACCCGATAATGGCCTGTCATGGAGGAACGTCTCATCGACAGGATCGGCCGGCGCGCGTCGGTCATCGGGCTCGGCACCTGGCAGCTGGGGGCCGACTGGGGGCAGGTGGAGGAGAAGGACGCCGTCGCCGTCCTCGAGGCGGCGGTCGAGTCCGGGGTCACGTTCCTCGACACGGCCGACGTCTACGGCGACGGGCGGAGCGAGCAGATCATCGGCCGCTTCCTGCGCGATCACCCCGGTCTGTTCGTCGCGACGAAGATGGGGCGCCGGGCCCCGCTCGACCCCGCCGAGTACACCCTCGACAACTTCCGCGCCTGGACCGACCGGTCGCGCGCCAACCTCGGGGTCGACACCCTCGACCTCGTCCAGCTGCACTGCCCGCCGACGCCGGTCTACTCCCGCGACGAGGTGTTCGACGCCCTGGACACCCTCGTCGACGAGGGACGGATCGCCGCGTACGGCGTCAGCGTCGAGACGTGCGACGAGGCGCTCACCGCGATCGCCCGGCCGGGCACGGCCAGCGTTCAGATCATCCTGAACGCCTTCCGGCAGAAGCCCCTGGAGCGGGTGCTGCCGGCCGCCGCCGAGGCGGGCGTCGGGATCATCGCGCGCGTGCCGCTGGCCTCGGGCCTGCTGTCGGGCCGCTACCGCCACGACACGCAGTTCGGCCCCGCGGACCACCGGACGTTCAACCGGCGCGGGGAGGCGTTCGACGTCGGCGAGACGTTCTCGGGCGTGGACTACGACACCGGAGTCGACGCGGCGGCGGAGTTCGCGGCGCTGGCGGCGCCGGGGGCCACCCCCGCGCAGACGGCACTCCGGTGGATCATCCAGCAGCCCGGCGTCACCACGGTCATCCCGGGCGCGCGCAACCCCGACCAGGTCCGCGCCAACTGCGCCGCGGCCGGCATGGAGCCGCTGCCGGAGCCGACGCTCGACTCCGTGCGCGATCTCTACGACCGCCGGATCCGCCCGCAGGTGCACCACCGCTGGTAGCCGCCCGCGCCGTCCGCCGACCTCGTGGATTCCCGGGCATGTGCATTGTGCACATGCCGGGATATGATGCGCATGATCGGGCGCCGGCCGCGCCCCTCGACGCGGATCACCAAGCCGATCCACGGCCCGCCGGAGGATGATCCGCGGGCGGCGCCGTGGAAGGGATCACAGTGCTGCGGACAGGCCCGGACGTCCCGTCGCCGGATCGAGACTGGCGCAAGAGCAGGTACAGCAATCCCAGCGGCTGCTGTGTGGAGATCGCACGGATGCGGCCGCCCGCGCCCGCCGGCGCGGGCGATCGCGGACCCGGCCCGGAGCGCCCGGAGGGCGAGCCGGCCGGCCGGGTCTGACCGCCCCCGGCCCGCGCGTGCGGGCCGGAATAACATGCCGTCCGGCTCCGGGCCAGCCCTGACCGGGCCGATGGCCGGACCCGGACGAGCCGGTCCGCGGGCCCCGGCACGCCCGGCCGCGGATGAATCCGCCGATCACACGCCCGGCCTGCGCGGCCGCGGAAGGCGGCTCGGCGCCGCGTCCACGGCCCGGCCACGGCACGCGGCGGTACCGACAGGTAAGGTCATGACCAGCGTGGGGGAGCGGGAGGTGGGCGTTGAACGACCGTCTGTGGACGTGGCCTAACGCATTGAGTTTCGCTCGTCTGATCGGCGTTCCCATCTTTCTGTGGCTGGTCCTCGTCAAGGAGGACTGGTGGGCGCTGGGCATCCTGGTCTTCGCGGGACTGTCGGACTGGCTCGACGGCAAGCTGGCGCGGATGCTCGACCAGACCAGCGAGCTCGGCACGCTCCTCGACCCCGCGGCCGACCGGCTCTACATCTTCGCGACGCTCATCGGGCTCGTCGTCCGGGACGTCGTCCCCCTCTGGGTGGCGCTCGTCCTGGTCGGCCGCGAGGTGTACATGGCCCTGCCCCTCGCCGTCCTGCGGCGGCACGACTACGCCGCCCTCCCGGTGCACTTCGTCGGCAAGACGGCGACGCTCTGCCTGCTCTATGCCTTCCCGTTGCTGTTCCTGGGGGCGCACTCGGGGACCTACGCGACCGTCGCGAAGGTGGTCGGCTGGGCGTTCACGATCTGGGGAACGGGTCTGTACTGGTGGGCCGCCGTCCTCTACACCGTCCAGGTCCGCCGGCTCGTGCTGGCCGACCGCGGCTCCGGCGAGCTGAAGGGAGCGGAACCCCTACCATGATCGGCGTACCCGCGAAGGAGTGGCTCCAGTGAAGGCCGTGGTGATGGCGGGCGGGGAGGGCACCCGCCTGCGTCCGATGACCGCCAACCAGCCGAAGCCGCTCCTGCCGGTGGTCAACAAACCGATCATGGAGCACGTGCTGCGTCTGCTGAAACGGCACGGGTTCACCGAGACGGTCGTCACCGTCCAGTTCCTCGCCGCGCTGGTCCGCAACTACTTCGGCGACGGCGAAGAGATCGGCATGGCGCTGAGCTACGCGACCGAGGAGATGCCCCTCGGTACCGCCGGCAGCGTCAAGAACGCCCAGGACGCGCTGCGCGACGACCGGTTCCTCGTCATCTCCGGCGACGCGCTCACCGACATCGATCTGACCGACATGGTGCGCTTCCACCGCGAGAACGGCGCGCTCGTCACCATCGGCCTCAAGCGGGTGCCGAACCCCCTGGAGTTCGGCATCATCATCGTGGACGACGACGGCCGCATCCAGCGGTTCCTGGAGAAGCCCACGTGGGGCCAGGTGTTCTCCGACACCGTCAACACCGGCATCTACGTGATGGAGCCGGAGGTGCTCGACCACGTCGCGGCGGGCGAGTCCGTCGACTGGTCCGGTGACGTCTTCCCCAAGCTGCTCGCCGAGGGCGCCCCGCTGTACGGCTACGTCGCCGAGGGCTACTGGGAGGACGTCGGCACCCACGAGAGCTACCTCAAGGCCCAGGCCGACATGCTGTCCGGCAAGATCCAGGCGGAGCTGGACGGCTTCGAGATGTCCCCGGGCGTCTGGGTCGGCGAGGGCGCGGAGGTCGACCCCGAGGCGATCCTCAAGGGCCCGCTCTACATCGGCGACTACGCCAAGGTCGAGGCCGGCGCGGAGCTGCGGGAGTTCACCGTGCTCGGCAGCAACGTCGTCGTCAAGGAGGGCGCGTTCCTGCACCGCGCCATCGTCCACGACAACGTCTTCGTCGGCCCGCTGGCCAACCTCCGCGGCTGTGTCGTGGGCAAGAACACCGACATCATGTCCGCCGCCCGCGTCGAAGAGGGCGCCATCATCGGCGACGAGTGCGTGATCGAGGCCGAGGCGTACATCTCCAGCGAGGTCAAGGTCTACCCGTTCAAGACCATCGAGGCCGGGGCGGTCGTCAACACCAGCGTCATCTGGGAGTCCCGCGGCCAGCGCACGCTCTTCGGGCCGCGTGGGGTGTCCGGCCTGGTCAACGTCGAGATCACCCCTGAGCTCGCGGTGCGGCTGGCCAGCGCGTACGCCACCACGCTGAAGAAGGGCGCGGGCGTGACGGCGTCCCGCGACGCCTCCCGGGCGGCCCGCACGCTCAAGCGCGCCGTGCAGAGCGCGCTCACCGCCAGCGCCATCAACGTCCAGGACCTGGAGGCCTGCCCGATCCCGGTCGCGCGGTACGAGACCGCGCGGGAGGACTGCTCGGGCGGCATCGTCATCCGTACGACCCCGGGCGACCCGCAGGGAGTCGACATCCTCTTCCTCGACGAGAACGGCGCGGACCTCTCCCAGGCGGCGCAGCGGAAGCTGGAGCGGGTGTTCAGCCGGCAGGAGTACCGCCGGGCGTTCCCCGGCGAGATCGCCGAGCTGACCTATCCCGCCCGGGTCTTCGAGAGCTACGCGCGCGACCTGGAGCGCCGCATCGACCTGCGCGGGGTCCGCGAGGCCGAGCTGAAGATCGTCATCGACTGCGCCGGCGGCACCGGATCGCTGGTCCTGCCGCAGCTGCTCGGCCGCATCGGGGTCGAGGTCCTCACCGTCAACAACCGCCTCGACGAGGTGTCGCCGACCGAGACGCTGGCCGAGCGCATGCGCGACCTGCAGCGGCTGAGCGACCTGGTGTCCTCCTCGCGGGCGGCGTTCGGCGTGCGCTTCGACACCGTCGCCGAGCGCATCAGCCTCGTCAACGAGAACGGCGAGCTGATCAGCGACGACCGCGGACTGCTCGTCGTCCTCGACCTCGTGGCCGCGGAGCGGCGCGGCGGCCGGGTGGCGCTGCCGGTCACCACCACGCGGGTGGCCGAGCAGGTCTGCCGCTTCCACGGCGTGCAGGTCGAGTGGACCTCCACCTCCCAGGACGTGCTGACGAAGGCGACGACGGCCGACGACATCATCTTCGCCGGAGACGGCCGGGGCGGGTTCGTGATCCCGGAGTTCAGCCCCACGGTGGACGGGGTCGCCGCGTTCCTCCGGCTGCTCGGCCTGGTCGCGCGCACCCGCCTGACGCTCTCCCAGATCGACCAGCGGATCCCGGAGGCACACTTGCTGAAACGGTCGGTCCCCACCCCGTGGGCGGCCAAGGGCAGCGTCATGCGGCACGTCGTCGAGGCCGCGGGCGACCGCCCGATCGACACGACCGACGGCGTCCGCGTCATCGAGGACGACGCCAGCTGGGTGCTCGTCCTGCCCGACCCGGCCGAGGCGGTCACCCACCTGTGGGCCGAGGGCGCCGACCGGGACTCCGCCCAGGCGCTCCTGGAGACGTGGGCCGCCGTCGTGGAGGCCGCCGGTTCATGACCGAGCGAAGCGAGGAAAGCAATCGAGCACGGCACCTTGGTCATGAGGCCGGCGAAGGATGCCTCATGACCGATCGGAACGACGGCGCGGCTCCGGACGGACCGCGCCCGAACCACCCCGCCCCCGGGGACGCCGCCGGGGTGCGCACTGAAGATCCGCGACCGGTCGACCCCACGGCGGGACCGGCGGACGCGGGCGACCGGACCGACGCACCGGCAGGGCCGGCGGGCGTCGGCGAGCGGGATCGAACCGGCGCGCCGCCGGAGCCGCCGGGAGGGGACACGCCCGTCCCCGCCGGCCGGCCGCGGCGGCCGTGGTGGCGGCGCTGGGGGCGACGACTGGGCCTGACGGTGCTCGCTCTCGCCGTCGTCGCGACGATGTTCTCCTTCATCTACAACGCGGCCACCGCCGACAGGGTCCGCCCGCCCGCCGGGCTCACCTACGTACGGACCGGCGACCTGCTGACCCGGTACCGCGCGTGGGGCGCCGGCGGCTCGCCGGTCGTCCTCGTGCACGGGGCGGCCGAGTCCGCCGACACCTGGCAGCCGGTCGCCGAGTTCCTCGCCCGCGACCACCGGGTGTACGCCCTGGACCTCAACGGGGCCGGGTACACCTCGCGGCGCGCGCCGTACGACCTGGACCACCAGACACGGCAGCTGCTCGCCTTCATCGACGCGCTCGGCCTGCGCAGGCCCGTGCTGGTCGGGCATTCCTCGGGTGCCGCGACCGTCGCGGACGCCGCGATGCGCTCCCCGGACCGCGTCGGGGGCCTGATGTTCCTCGACGGCGACGCCCTCAGCACCGGGGCCGGACCGCCTTCCGCCGCCCGCTACCTGATCATCCCGCCCTACCGGACCACCCTCCTGCGTCTGGGCGTTCGCTCCGACTGGCTCATCCGCACCATCTACTCCGCGCAGTGCGGTCCGGGCTGCCCCCGCCTGGACGCGGCCGGAGTGGAGGAATGGCGCCGGCCCTTCCAGGTGGCCGGCGCGGAGGCCGGAATCTGGGGGATGCTGCGGTACGGCGTGCCCGGACTGCCTCCCGGCCGGCTGGCCGGGCTGCGATCGGTCGGTGTGCCCAAGGCGGTGGTGTACGGCGCCGAGGACCACGTGTTCGCCAAGGACTCCGCGGCCCAGACGGCCCGCCGGATCGGCGCCCCGGACCCGACCCTGATCCCGGGGGCGCGGCATCTCACGCTGATCTCCGCCCCGTCGCAGGTCGCCCGCGCCGTCGAGGACCTCGCCGCCCGCCGTACGCCCTGACACCGAAGGCCGGCGCGCCGTCTGCTTCGGTGCGAGGGCGAGCGCCGGGTCCAGGATCAGCGAGCGCCCGCTGGAGGAGATGAGGCGGGCGGGCTCGGGGCAGGAGGAGGGCCATGAGCAGGCCGATCGCGGCCGTACCTGCCGCGACCAGGAAGGAGACGCGGAAGCCGTGCATGGTCGGGACCGCGACCCCGTTCACGTCGTTCGCGGTGTTGGCGATGACCATGCCGATGACGGCGCTGGAGGCTGAGGAGCCGATCGAGCGCATCAGGGTGTTGAGGCCGTTGGCCGCGCCCGTCTCCGAGGCGCGGACAGCGCCGATGATCAGGGCCGGGAGGGAGGAGTAGGCGAGGCCGATGCCCGGACCCAGGATCACCGTGATGACGAGGCTTTGCCAGGGGGCGCTCATCAGGCCGAGGCCGGCACCGTAGCCGATCGCGATGATCATCATGCCGAGGATCAGGGTGACCTTGGGGCTGTACTTCGCGGCCAGCCGGGCGTAGAGGGGAGCCGTGAGCATCATGGTCAGGCCGAGCGGTGCCACGAGGAGGCCGGCGACCACCATCGACTGACCGAGGCCGTAGCCGGTGGCCTTCGGCAGCTGGAGCAGCTGGGGAAGGACCAGGGAGGCGGCCAGGTAGGAGATGCCGACCATGATCGAGGCGAGGTTGGTGCAGAGTACCGCGGGGCGGGCCGTGGTGCGCAGGTCCACCAGCGGTGCCTTGAGACGTAGCTCCATCATGGCCCACAGGACGAGTACGACCGCCGCCGCGGCGAACAGCCCGAGGGTGGTCCCGGAGGTCCAGCCCCAGTCGTTGCCCTTGGTGATCGGGAGCAGGAAGAGGACCAGACCGGCGGACAGCCCGATCGCGCCCAGGACGTCGAAGGTGCCCTGCGCGCGGGTCGGGGATTCGGGGACGACGAGGAGGGTGAGGGCGAGGCAGAGGATGCCGAGGCCGGCGGCGCCGTAGAAGAGGGCGTGCCAGTCGGTGTGCTGGGCGACCAGGGCCGCGGCGGGCAGGGCGAGGCTGCCGCCGACGCCCATGGAAGAGCTCATGAGGGCCATCGCCGAGCCCAGCCTCTCGCGGGGGAGCATGTCGCGCATCAGGCCGATACCGAGGGGTATCGCGCTCATCGCGAAGCCCTGGAGGGCCCGGCCTGCGATCATCGTGAGCAGGTCGCTGGTGAGGGCGCTGACGAGTGCGCCGATGACCATCACCGCGAGGCTGAGGATCAGCATGCTGCGCTTGCCGTGGAGGTCGCCGAGACGGCCCATGATCGGTGTGGCGACGGCTCCGGAGAGCAGGGTCGAGGTGATGACCCAGGTCGCGTTGCTCGGTTCGGTGCCCAGCAGTTGCGGCAGATCTTTGATCACCGGGACCAGCAGGGTCTGCATCACCGAGACCACGATGCCCGTGAAGGCGAGCACCGGGACGAGAGCTCCGCTCGCTCTGGTTGTCGGCTGGTCGGTCGACGTGTGCGTCATGAAGAAGGCCTCCAGGCTGGGAGGTCGGGTGGTTCCGTACGGGATGGCTCGTGGATTTCTGCAGGCTGAGCCGGGTGCGACGATCGCGCTTCAAGCGGAACGCCGGACCGAAGGATCACTCGGAGAGTGACGCTGTCCTCTTCGGATCGGCCGTTGCCCATGCGCCGAGGGCGAATCCATCGCCCTCTCGCCGGACTTCCACCGCGCCCGCACCACCGAAGTGCGCGGGGACGAGCAGTTCCCGTTCATCGGCGGCCCGCCCGAGAATCCGGCGGCGGCTGGCCGCCGCTTGTTCCGGAACCAGGCAGGCGTTGCTGTTGCAGCAGGGCTGGAGGATCTGCACCGGGCTGTGCAGCAGGTCTCCGACGAAAACCGCCCGGTCGCTCCCGGACGCGAGTCGCAGCACGGACGAGCCGGGGGTGTGGCCGGGCGCGGACTCCAAAATGAGATGGTCGTCGATGCGATGGAGACCGTCCCACAGCACGGCCTGTCCGGCCTCGTGGATGGGCGCGATGCTGTCTTCGTAGATCAGGCGGTCGGCCTTCTGCGCGTCGTTGCCGTACGCGTTGTCCGGACCGTAATGGAAGTCGTCTGCGGCAGGAATGAGGTATTGGGCGTTGGGGAATGTCGGCACCCACTGTCCGTCTGGGGCGACGGTGTTCCAGCCGACGTGATCGACGTGGAGGTGGGTGTTGACGACGACGTCCACATCCTGCGGGTGAACACCGGCCTTCACCAGCAGGCCGGGGAGATCACTTCGAGACCGGTGGAAGGGCCCCATGCCCGGTCGCTCGCGCCCGTTGCCCGCGCCGGTGTCGACCAGGACGGTCCGCCCACCGCTGCGCAGCACCCAGGTCTGCAGGGCAAGCACCGCCCGATCGGTGTCCGGCTCCCAGTGGTCCGGTGTCAGCCAGTCCGCGTTGTCCCGCCATACCTCGGCAGCGACCGCCGGGAACATTCCCGAGGTGGGCAGGAACGGTTCATGCCATTCCACGACCCGGATGACCTCGACGTCCCCCAGCACCATGCTCTGCACACTTGCGTTCTCGTTCGTCATGCGCTCGACCCTAGGTACGCCGAACGATCCTTTCGATACGCGACAAGGTCGAAAAGATACGAATCCGTCTCATGCATGATGCGGGAGATAAGCTTGGCGAATGGATGTGGTGAGCGACGCGATCTCTGCCGCCCACCTCGGGCACCCCTGGTTTCACCGGGTGCGGGCGAGCGGGAGCTGGTGCGCGCGGCTGGACCCGTACAACGGCGCGGGCTTCTACGTCGTCGTGAAGGGAAGCATTCGGCTGCTGACCGACGGCGGCGCCCTGGTGACGCTCGGCGTGGGTGACGCGGTGCTGCTGCCTCATGGCACAGGCCATGTGATCGCCGATTCCCCCATCGATGCGGCGGCCGCGGAGGAGAAGGCGGTACCGTTCGAACAATGGCTGGCGGGGACAGGGCCGCAGGCCCGGCCTGGTCGTGACGGAACGGAACTGCTCTGCGGCAAGTACTGGCTCGACTGCAGCCGCATGCACCCGCTCATGGCTGAGTTGCCCGAGGTCGTCCACCTTCCCAGCCGAGTAGGCGGCCACCTCGAACTCCGGGCGGCGATCGATCTGCTCAGCGGCGAGTTGGACGAGGTGCGGCCCGGCTCCTGCGTGGCGCTCCCGAGCCTGCTCGATCTCCTCCTCGTCTACATGATCCGTTCCTGGATGACCGAGGCCACCAGCGGAACCTGGCCCACCGCACTGGGCGACTCGGTCACGGCCGCCGCCCTGCGGGCGATGCACTCTGAACCGGCCGCGCCATGGACCATCGACCGCCTGGCCGCGGAGGCGGGCGTCTCCCGTCCCACCTTGGCGCGCCGTTTCACCGCCCTGGTCGGCCGCCCCCCGATGGCTTACCTGACGTGGTGGCGCGTGATGCTCGCCGCCACTCTGCTGCGCGACACCCCGGAAACCCTGGCCACCATCGCCGGCCGAGTCGGCTACAGCAGCCCGTACGCACTCTCCCACGCCTTCGAAAGGGAGTTCGGCATTACACCGGGGCGATATCGAGCGAAGGTCGCAGATCGCCCCGCTCCCGCCGCAAGCCCTCAATCGACGTCACAACGAACCGACGTCGGTAACTCGGTCAGGCAGTGACTCCCACGGTCATCGTGGAATGCGCGGCACCTAGCGGCTGCGGGAGCGGCGGAGCCGGCCGGACACCAGCGCCGGCCCGGCGTGCACGGTGACCCCCGCGAAGTCCCCGGCGACCTCCGCCACCCAGTACGCCCGCTCGATGACGACCGCGGGCACGCGGCTGATGACCGGGGTGCGGCCCGACCCCGTGAACTCCGCGGTCACCACGGACACTCCCGCGGGCAACTGTCCCCAGGCCAGCGCCCAACCGGCGGCCCCCCGCGGACTGCGCCAGGCGCCGCGCAGGACCGACAGTGAGACCGGGGTCGCCACGCAGACGTCGGCCAGCCGCAGCCCCTCGTACATCTCGAGCGCGACGCGATCGGCGGCGGCCCGGCCGATCCGCACCGCCCACCCGCTGATCGGCAGCCGCATGAGCGGCACCGCGCCCGCCTGTTCCCCCATAGCTCCCCCTGCCCTGCTGCGCATGGGAACCAGTTCACCGCCCGTTTCTGCGAAGGCTGTGCACGTTTCCTAAGAGTTCGCTGTGAAACGCCGCCGATCAGGCGTGATGCCCAGGGTCCGGCCGGTACCGCGTTCTTGGGAGAATGTCCGGATGACCGAACGGGGGACGCGCTGGAACCGGCCTGACGCCTCGATGTCGCTGCTCGCCGACCTGCTGGCCGGCAAGGACCTCGATCCCGGCTACGAGGCCGCCGCGGCCCGGCGCGCCGCGAGCGGCGACCGGCGCGGCCGCGCGGGCCGATGGGCACGCCTGCTCGCCGGCACCCTCATCATCGGCCTGCTCGGAGCCGTCGCGGTCGTCCAGGTACGCCGCGGCGAGCCGGTCGCCCAGCGCCAGCGCCGGGCCCTCCTCAGCCAGATCGAGCAGCGGACCGGGGAGGACGACGGGCTGCAGCGGCAGGCCGACCGGCTCCGCGGCCAGACCGACACGCTCCGCAGGGCCGCCCTGGCCCGCAGCGACGCCGGCCGGGCCGCGCGCCGGGAGATGGATCGGCTGGCCGCGGCCGCCGCGGCGGGCCCCGTCCACGGCGCCGGACTCACCGTCGTCCTGGACGACTCGCGCACCCGCGGGGACCCGCAGGCCGGCCGGGTCTCCGACCAGGACATGCAACGGCTCGTCAACGCGCTCTGGGCGGCCGGTGCGACCGCCATCGCCGTGAACGGGCAGCGGATGGCCGCCACGACCGCGATCCGCTTCGCCGGCGACGCCATCCTCGTGGACTACCGGCCGCTGTCCCGGCCGTACACCGTCACCGCCCTCGGCGACCCGGACCGTCTGGACGGGTCGTTCGCCGGTTCTCCGGCCGCACGATCGTTCCGTACTCTCAAGACCGCGTTCGGCATCCGCTTCGACATCCACCAGGAGGACAGCGTGCGACTCCCCGCCGCACCGGCCCCCAGTCTCCGCTACGCGGGGGAGGTGCCGTCGAAGTGATCGCCCTGGCCGGCCTGGTGGCGGGGATCGCCCTCGGCCTCTTCTTCCATCCCGACGTGCCGTTGTGGCTGCAGCCGTATCTGCCCATCGCGATCGTGGCGGCGCTGGACGCGATGTTCGGGGGCCTGCGCGCCCGCCTCGACGGCGTCTTCGACGAGAAGGTGTTCGTCGTCTCGTTCCTCAGCAACACGATCATCGCCGTGCTGATCGTCTTCTTCGGCGACCAGCTCGGCGTGGGGTCGCAGCTGTCCACGGGCGTGGTCGTCGTCCTCGGCATCCGGATCTTCTCCAACGTCGCCGCCATCCGCCGCAAGCTGTTTCAAGCATGAGCGAGCCGGGAGGGCGGGGCGCCCGTGAGCCGGAGGCGCGGGACGTCCCCGAGCCGGAGCGGAGCGACGCCGGTGCCGCGCGCCGGAAGAGCGGGCGCCGGCCGGCCGGCCGACTCCTCATCGGGGTGCTGTGCGCGGTGCTCGGGTTCGCCGTCACGGCCGAGGTCCGGTCCAACGACCGGAGCACGAAGTTCGCGACGGCACGGCAGGACGAGCTGGTGGGCATCCTGGGCGACCTGTCGCAGCGTTCGGAGCGGCTGCGCGGTGACATACGCGATCTGGAGAACACCAAGGCCGGCCTCGAACGCGACACGCAGGGCCAGACCGCGGTCGAGGACGCGCGCAAGCGCGCCGCGACGTACGGGATGCTCGCCGGGACGCTGCCGGCGGCGGGTCCCGGCATCCGGCTGACGATCGACGACCCGCGGGGCCGGCTGCGGGCGGAGGACCTCCTCGACGCGCTGGAGGAACTGCGCGACGCGGGAGCCGAGGTGATCCAGGTCGGCGACGTGCGCGTCGGCGTCAGCACCTACTTCGCCGACGCGGCGTCCGGCGGTGTCGTCGCCGACGGGCAGATCTTGTCGCGGCCGTACGTCTTCCTCGTGATCGGAGATCCGCACACGCTCGCGACGGCGCTGAACATTCCGGGCGGCGTGCTGCAGACGCTGCGTAATGACGGCGCGCGGGGGAACGTGGCTCAGGAACAGCGGATCATGATCCGTGCGGTACGGTCGCCGTAGACCGTGGCGCCGGCCGCGCGCCGGAGCTTCACAGCGCGGCGGCGTGGACCGACGATCACTGTCGAAGGTAGCGTTGGAAGACAGGACTCTTGTCATGGTTGACCCCTCGGTCATTGCCGCGTAAGTTGCGGCAACCGCCGACGTGGCGGACGAGGGAGTGAGAGCGCCATGACCGGCGGTGCTTGGAGGGGGGATCGTGTGCTGAGGCCGACCGAAGGTACGGTGCCGGCGGTGCCCTCAGTGCTCGACGTCCGTACCGTACGGTGCCAGAGGCACACCCGAGGCCATAGGTAGGAGGCCGAGCCGATAAATGCCGAGCGTCTACTGCACGCAGTGTGGTCACGCCAATCCGGAGAATGCCAACTTCTGCTCGCAGTGCGGAACCCCGCTCTCCCGTAGCGCGGCGCCGCCGGTTCCGGGCGAGCCGGGAGACTCGACGTCGACGATCTCGCTCGGCGCGATCCCGGACGTCGAGCCGGGCGAGGAGCTGTCTCCGGACCAGATGGCGGTCGAGGCGCTGCCGCCCGACACCGCGCTGCTGGTGGTGAAGCGTGGGCCGAACGCCGGGAGCAGGTTCCTGCTCGACAGCGACCGGACCACGGCGGGCCGTCACCCCGAGAGCGACATCTTCCTCGACGATGTCACCGTGTCCCGCCGCCATGCCGAGTTCTACCGCAGGGGCGCGCAGTTCTCCGTACGCGACGTCGGCAGCCTGAACGGCACCTACGTCAACCGCGAGCGGATCGACGAGGCCGGTCTGTCCGGCGGTGACGAGGTCCAGATCGGCAAGTTCCGGCTGGTGTTCCTCACCAACCCGCAGTACGCCGCCGAGGGAAGGGGCGATGGCCGGCCGGCGGCAGGGCCGTGACGGAGGCGGAGGCGCTGTGGTCGAGGCCGGGAGGGCGCGCGGAGCACGCGCGCCCGTGGACGCCGTGAGCGACGGGCGCCGGGCGGGCGCCCGGACGCCGGGCGACGGCGCGCGGGGCCGTGCGCCGTCGGAGCGGGGGTGGAGATGAGTCCGTCCGCGGCCCGTGCGTACATGACGATCGGCGAGGTGCTCGGCCTGCTGTCCGCCGAGTTCCCGGACATCACGGTCTCGAAGATCCGGTTCCTGGAGGCGGAGGGGCTGATCGAGCCGGAACGGACGCCGTCCGGGTACCGCAAGTTCGCCCCGGCGGACACCGAGCGGCTCCGGTTCATCCTGGCCGCCCAGCGCGACCACTACCTGCCCCTGCGGGTCATCAAGGAGCACCTGGACGCCGCCGATCGCGGACTGGAGCCGCCTCCCCTGGCCGGACGCCGGCGCGCGCCGCGGAGCCTCGTCGCGGCCGACAGCACGGCGGAGGAGAACGCCGAGGTGCGGCTCACGCGCCGGCAGCTCATGGACGCGGCCGGCATCGACGCGGACGCACTGACCGATCTGGAGGAGTTCGGTCTCGTCCGCCGCGACGGCGGCCACTACGACCGGGACGCGCTCACGATCGCCCGGGCGGCGGCGGCGCTGCGGTCCTTCGGCTTCGAGGCGCGGCACCTGCGCGCGGTCAAGAGCGCGGCGGACCGGGAGGTCGGCCTGATCGAGGCCGCGGTGGCGCCCGCGATGCGACAGCGCAGCCCCGGCGCGCGGGACCGCGCGGCCGAGACGGCGCGTGAGATCGCGGCGTTGTCGCTGAAGCTGCACGCCGCCCTGGTCTCGACCGGATTGCGGGAGGGACTCGATCCCTGAGATCGGCGTCCTGACCCGTCCTCCGCTCCCCGGCTCGGTGCGACTCGGGTGTACGTTGGCTACAAGGGTTTCGGGTAGCCGTCTCAGCAGGGAGCCGCTGTGAAGCAGATGGAGGTCGTCGGCGTACGGGTCGAGATGCCCTCCAACCAGCCCATCGTGCTGCTGAAGGAGACCGACGGCGACCGTTACCTGCCGATCTGGATCGGCGCGGTTGAGGCCACCGCGATCGCCTTCGCCCAGCAGGGGGTGCTGCCGGCGCGCCCGCTCACCCACGACCTGTTCCGGGACGTGCTGGAGGCGTTCGACGTCCAGTTGCGGACGGTGAACATCACGGCGCTGCGGGAGGGCATCTTCTTCGCCGACCTGGTCTTCTCCAACGGCGCGGAGGTCAGCGCCCGCCCTTCGGACTCCATCGCCCTCGCGCTGCGCACCGGTGCGTCGATCTTCGCCAGCGAGGACGTGCTGGACGAGGCGGGTGTGGCGATCCCCGACGAGCAGGAGGACGAGGTCGAGAAGTTCCGGGAGTTCCTGGACACGATTTCGCCCGAGGACTTCGGCCGCGCCACCTGAGCGGCGTCCCTCGCGTCTGAGAGGTCTCCTCGCCATGGTGCGGAGACCGGGCTCCGCCCGCCTGCGATTGCGCCGTGCTCTTGCGCTCACCGGCGCCCGCCTGGGCTGTTCCTCTCGGTAGCAGGATCGTAATCCCGGAGGAAAAGTTCTGTGCGGCTTCACGGGAACATTCGTGCCCCCAAGAGCGTCACTACGTGGGTAGGTGCCGCCGATAGCGATGAATATGGGGTTTAGGCGACGTCGTAGCGTTTTGCGTTGGCTGCGACGCGCCGACCGCGAACGTTGACCCTGCAGGGGCCGCGACCTACCGTGCTGCTTGAACACCTGCGGCGTAATTCCGTCAAACCCCCTTGGTGGATCGCTGCGGGATGATAGAGCCGGAGGTCCGCGTGGCGGCAAGCAGCGGCGAGGGCAAGGCGGCCCGCGAAAGGCACGATGCGTCTCAACGCGCCGGGGAGCAAGGTCTCCTGTTCGGCGGGAGCGTGTCGCCCCTGCCCGACGACGTCGGGTTCCGCGGTCCAACGGCATGCGCCGCGGCGGGCATCAGCTACCGCCAGCTCGACTACTGGGCGCGCACGGAGCTGGTCGTGCCCAGCGTGCGTTCCGCCCATGGTTCGGGGTCCCAGCGTCTGTACAGCTTCCGCGACATCCT
The DNA here is from genome assembly GCF_024055715.1 of Actinoallomurus soli. Lineage (GTDB taxonomy): Bacteria > Actinomycetota > Actinomycetes > Streptosporangiales > Streptosporangiaceae > Actinoallomurus > Actinoallomurus soli. Next base: position 79,485 of record NZ_JAMXMV010000009.1, on the reverse strand, counting down.
GGTGCTGAAGGTCGTGAAGCGGTTGCTGGACACCGGGGTCTCCCTGCAGCAGATACGGACCGCCGTGGAGCACCTGCGCGACCGCGGCGTGCACGACCTGGCGCAGATCACCTTGATGAGCGACGGCGTGAGCGTCTATGAGTGCACGTCGCCCGACGAGGTCGTCGATCTGGTGCAGGGCGGCCAGGGAGTGTTCGGAATCGCGCTGGGACGGGTGTGGCAGGAGGTCGAGGGCAGCCTCGCGGAGATGCCGGCCGAACGCGCGCACGCGGGCGGTGACAGCCCCCACGACGAGCTGGCCCGCCGTCGGCGGGTGCGCAAGACCGGCTGATCCCGGTCTCGCCGACCCCGGACCGCTGATCCCCCCGATCTCACCGAGAGCGAGTGCCTTGAGCCCCACCCGGCAGCAGGACGACAAGGAGTTCACCCGGTCGCCGAGCCACTTCACCGACCGCATCACCGCCGACGGCTCCTCGCCGTGGCCGGTGGAGCCCGGCCGGTACCGCCTGGTGGTCAGCCGCGCCTGCCCCTGGGCCAGCCGCGCGCTGATCGTCCGCCGGCTCCTGGGCCTGGAGGACGCGATCTCCGTCGGGGTCGTCGACCCGATCCAGGACGAGCGCAGCTGGCGGTTCACGCTCGACCCCGACGACCGTGACCCGGTTCTCGGCATCCGCTTCCTGTCCGAGGCGTACGAGAAGGCCGAGCCCGGCTACGACGGCGGCGTGAGCGTCCCGGCGATCGTCGACGTGCCCAGCGGGCGGCTCGTCACCAACGACTACGGGCAGATCACGCTGGACCTGTCCACCGAGTGGACCGCCCACCACCGGCCCGGGGCGCCGGACCTGTACCCCGAGCGGCTGCGGGACGAGATCGACGCCGTCAACGCCGAGGTGTTCCGTGACGTCAACAACGGCGTCTACATGGCCGGCTTCTCCCGGGACCAGGAGGGGTACGAGGGGCACGTCCGGCGGCTGTTCGAGCGGCTCGACGCCCTGTCCGAGCGGCTGGAGACGCGCCGCTACCTCGTCGGCGACACGATCACCGAGGCCGACATCCGGCTGTTCGTCACGCTGGTGCGGTTCGACGCCGTCTACCACGGCCACTTCAAGTGCAACCGCAGCAAGCTGACCGAGCTGCCGGTCCTGTGGGCGTACGCCCGCGACCTGTTCCAAACCCCAGGTTTCGGCGACACGGTCGACTTCGACCACATCAGGCGGCACTACTACTACGTCCACCACGAGATCAACCCGACCCGGATCGTCGCGGTCGGCCCGGATCCGCGCGGCTGGCTGACGCCGCACGGGCGGGAGGAGCTGGGCGGCCGGCCCTTCGGGGACGGCACCCCGCCCGGCCCGCCTCCCGCCGGCGAACGCGTGCCCGACCTGTCCTGACACCCGGTTCCCGCCGGCGAACGCGTGACCGGCCTGCCCTGACCGCCGGCGACCGGCGTGCGGTCGGCTCCGGCCGGGCCAGGGGCGATCGGACCGGGTGAGGGTCAGATCGCCTCTTTGCGCTGCAGGTAGGACAGCGATGCCCAGCCGGGCAGGACGGGCAGCCAGAAGGTGTGCAGCCGGAACAGCAGCACCGCCGAGGTCGCCGTTCCGGCCGGCAGCCCGGCGAGCGTGAGTCCCAGCGACAGCGCGCCCTCCACGGCACCGAGCCCGCCCGGCGTGGGAGCGGCCGAGCCGAGGGCATTGCCGGTCAGGAACACCACCGCGACGGTCGTCAGGCTCATCGAGCCGCCGAAGGCCCGGATCGACGCGTCCAGGCAGGCGACGAACGCCGCCGTGAGCAGGAGCGTGCCGCCCAGGCCGGTCGCGAGCTTCTTCGGCGACTGCAGCACGTCCAGCAGGCGCGGCAGCACCCCGGAGAACATCGAGCGCATCCGCGCGGCGACGAGCCGCCGCAGCGGCCCGACCGACAACAGGATGATCGCCAGGACGGCCGCCCCGAGCAGCGAGACGATGATGATCCGCGACGGCGGCAGCGACGGGCCGTAGTTGCTGCCCGTGATGTAGCCGAAGAGCGCCAGCATGAGGATGTGGGAGGCCATCCCCGTCAGCTGTGAGGCGCCGACGCTCGCGGCCGCCTGGCCGGCCGGCACGCCCGCCCGCTGGAGGTAGCGCGTGTTCACCGCGATCCCGCCGACCGCGGCGGGCGCGACCAGCTTGATGAACGAGGCGACGAGCTGCACCAGGATCGTCCGGCCCAGTGGCAGCCGCTCCGGCACGAACCCCATCAGCATCAGGGCCGCGGCCAGGTAGCTGGCCGCCGAGGCGAGCGCGCCGACGGCGAACCACCGCCAGTCGGCGTGGGTCACGAGGTGGGCGAGGTTCACGTTGCCGAGCTGGGACAGCAGGAGGTACGCGCCGACCATCCCGGCGACCACGCTCACCAGCGTGCGCGGCCGGAAGCGGTCGAGCCGCAGCGGCTGGGCCGCCGTCACGAGCTCGGGGCGCAGCACGCGGATCTGCTCCCGGATCCGGCTCAGCAGCTTCTTGTCCCGGCGCAGGGCGTTCCTCGTCGAGCGGGCGAGCACGACCTTCTGCAGCAGCGGCACCGCCGCGCCGAGGGCGTCCGCGCCGAGCACGGCGGCAGCGGTGCGCACCGTCCGCTCGGCGCCGACGCGCAGCGCCAGCTCGGTCAGCAGCTGCGCCAGGTCGACGCGGAGGACCAGGTCGCCGGCGGCGATCTCCCCGCCCCGCAGGTCGACGAGGTGCGGCCGCCCGGACTCGTCGACGAGGATGCTCTCGCTCACCAGCAGGCGGTGCGCGAGGCGGCGGTCCTGCAGGCGCTTGAGCTCGGTCCAGACGCCGACGAGCAGGTCGTCGGTCAGCTCCTCGTCCGGCAGGTCGGCGAGGAGCCGGCCCGGCACGTGCTCGTAGGCGAGCAGGGCGGCCTCACTGCCCACCTCCGACGTCGCCAGCAACCGCGGGGTCGCCGCGCCCGCCGCCGTCGTGGCGTAGGACATCAGAGACTCCTGCTCCAGCGAGCGGCGCAGCGACCGGATCGTACGGCGTGGCATCTCGCCGCGCAGCCGCGCCCGCCGCCACAGGCGGTACAGCAGGCCGGCCGTCTGCTGGTCGCGGTCCAGCACCGTGACGTCGATGGTCCGTCCGTCGGCGAGCGCCGCCGTGTAGCGGCGGGTGTCCTCAGGGCCGGCGGCGACGCGCGCGGCGCGGACCGGAGCCAGCCCGACGCGCCGCAGCGCGGCCACGACGGCGTCCCCGGGCGGACGGATGTTGGGGGCGCCGACCGCGTAAAGGGTGCCGTAGCCGACGGCGCGGCCGATGAGGTAGGTCGTCAGCACCGCCAGCGGCGTGATCGCGCCGGTCGTGAGGGACGCGACGGCGTCCAGGCCGATCACGCCCCAGGTCGCGAGCTGCCAGCGGGTCCGGCCGCCCAGGCCGACCGCGGTGACGTAGGCGATGACGGGCGTGAGGTCGATGTGGGCCGGACCGGGGAACCACCCGCCGTGCCGCTTCCAGGTCAGATACCAGGCGAGGTCGCGCATGCCCGCCGCGGTCATCCACGAGTCCAGGCCGAGGGAGACGCAGAGCGCGACCACCGCGGCGACGACGCCGATCACCACCCGTAGCCCGTCACGGCCGATGACGCGGGACACCCCGAACGCGACCGGAACGGCCAGGACGCCGATGCCGGACGCCAGGTTGGCGAGGGTGAGGAGCAGGTGCGGTGCCCGCTCGGTTCCGCTGGCGATGTCGGAGGCCAGCCCGCTCGTCGTGTGCCGCGCGATGTGGGCCAGCACCAGGATGAGCCCGATCAAGCCCACGGTCAGCAGGAAGCGGATGGCGTCGGACGGACGCCGGATCCGCCGCGGCAGCGACGGCTCCTCGACCCGCACCTTCCCGGCCGCGCCCCCGTCGGCCGGGCTCTCGCCGGCCGGGCTCTCGCCGGCCGTCGTCTCGCCGGCCGTCGTCTCATCGGCCGGGATCTCGGCCGGTGGAGGCTCGTCGGGGACTCGGCCGGCCGCCGGGTTCTCGCCCGTCGGGCGCTCGTGGGCCGTGGCCTCGGTCGCCGTGGTCTCGTCGGCCGTCGTCTCGGCCGCCGGGCTCTCGGTGGCCGGCCGGATGCCATCGGCGGCGTCGTGTGACCGGGCCGCCGCTTCCACGGCCCCCGTCCCGGTGGACGGGGGCGACTTGCCGGGTACCGTACGGTCGGCGCCGGGGGATTCGTTCACGGACACGCAGTGCATCCTCCCAGTTCATCGGCCGGGACGCTCGGGAGGTGTCCGATAACCGCTCGATGGGCGTCCCGGGCCCGATCACTACACGGACGCGGCGGGCCGCGGCATGGCCATCGCGTTGGGGAAGGGGATGCCGCCGCCCTCGACGATCCCGCGGGCGAGCGGCCGGAGCAGGTCGGTCAGCCGGGCCGCGCCGTCCGGGCCGAGGGCGTCGAGGGGCGGGCGGGCGAGCCGGTCGGTGACGTCCTCGATCGTCTCCCGCTCCGCGCGTCCCTCCGGGGTGGGCGCGCCGTCGTCGCCGAGGAGGCCGCGGGCGCGCAGCCGCCCGGCGGCGTCCGCCCACTCCTCCTCCGTCCAGCCTCGGTGGTCACGCTGTTCGGGCGGGGTGAGGCCGAGCGCGCCCGTCAGGACGTTCGCCTCACAGCCGTCGAGCCCCGCCGTGAGCAGGGCGGCGACGTGCCCGTCACCACGGAACTCCCGGAGCGCGGTCACGGCGTGCCACAGGGCCAGGTGCGGCTCGTCCGGCCGGGGGAGCGCCGCGTGCGCCGCGAACAGGACGCGGCCCGCGACGGGTGCCGCCTCGACCGCCCGCCCCGCCAGGGCGGCGGCCTCGGCGACGGAGGGCCCGTCGATCAGGTCGCCCGCCAGACGGCGCAGGGCGCGGTCGGCGACGGCGGTCCGGGCGGTCAGGACCGCCTCCGGCGAGGACCGGCGCCAGACGTCCGGGAACGCGCGGGCCACCATGCGCGGCGCGAAGTTGTGGAACGCCGCCGTCACCACCTCGGCCGGAGCGGTGCCGAGGGCGGCGGCCCGTGAGGCGAAGTACCCCCGCCAGAAACCCGTCAGACCGGCCTCGGCGTAGGCGTCCCGCGCCTCGGGAGCGAAGTAGACGAACGCGTGACAACACTCGATCAGCCGCCAGGTCTCGTCCATGGGTCTCCTCCGCGTGGGGCCGGGACGGCTCATCGTCGCACGGTGATGCGCGCCGGGGGGAGGGGTACATGATCGTGACCGGAACGGGGTGACTCGTCCTCCGGTAGGGTGGAATGGCCGTCGACCTCGTACGGGAGAGACCTCGCACACCGTGGTGCGGGGCGCCGAAGGAGCAACCCTCCCCGGAACCTCTCAGGCACAAGGGACCGTATGAGCGAGGCACCTCTGGAAAGCAGGACCGGTGCTCCACACCGGGCCTCACCGAAGGTGCAAGCCGCGCCCCGGCGCGGTGAAGCTCTCAGGTTCACCTGACAGAGGGGGAGACCGGCCACCGGCCCGCCCGGTGGCGGCTGCGCATCCACCGCACCAGGAGGCTCCCCAATGACCGAGGTTCCCTTCGTCGATCGGCACATCGGGCCGTCCCCCACCGAACGCGCCGCGATGGCCGAGGCCGTCGGCTTCCCGAGTGTCGAAGCCCTCGTGGACGCGGCCGTGCCAACCGCGATCCGCACCGACCGGCCCCTCACCCTGCCTCCGGCCCTGTCCGAGGTGGAGGCGCTGGCCCGGCTGCGCGAGCTGGCCGCGCAGAACCAGGTCCTGACCTCGATGATCGGCCTGGGCTACTACGGCACGGTGACCCCCGGGGTGATCCTCCGTAACGTCCTGGAGAACCCGGGCTGGTACACCGCCTACACGCCGTACCAGCCGGAGATCTCCCAGGGGCGTCTCGAGGCGCTGCTGAACTTCCAGACCGTCGTGAGCGACCTGACCGGGCTGCCGGTCGCCAACGCGTCCCTCTTGGACGAGGGGACCGCGGCGGCCGAGGCGATGACGCTCGCGCACCGGGCCGCCAGGGCCGGGGACACCTTCCTGGTCGACGCGGACGCGCTGCCGCAGACGATCGAGGTCGTCCGCACCCGCGCGGTGCCGCTGGGCATCGAGGTCCTCGTCGCCGACCTGGCCGAGGGCCTGCCGGACGGGGAGTTCTTCGGAGTCCTGCTGCAGTACCCCGGGGCGAGCGGCGCCGTACGCGACCTGGCGCCGGTGACCGAGGCCGCGCACGAGCGCGGCGCGCAGGTGGTCGTGGCCGCCGACCTGCTGGCCCTGACCCTGCTGCGGGCGCCGGGGGAGTTCGGCGCGGACATCGCGGTGGGCACCTCGCAGCGGTTCGGCGTGCCGTACGGCTTCGGCGGCCCGCACGCCGGTTACATGGCCGTACGGGAGGGGCTGCAGCGGCAGCTGCCCGGCCGCCTCGTCGGCGTGTCCCTCGATGTGGACGGGGACCCGGCGTACCGCCTGGCGCTGCAGACCCGCGAGCAGCACATCCGCCGGGAGAAGGCCACGAGCAACATCTGCACCGCCCAGGTGCTGCTGGCCGTCATGGCGAGCATGTACGCCGTCTATCACGGTCCGGAGGGGCTGCGCGGCATCGCCGAGCGGGTGCACGGGCACGCCGTCCGCCTCGCGGGCGGGCTCGCGGCGCTCGGCGCCGAGATCGTGCACGAGACGTTCTTCGACACCGTGCTCGCCCGGGTGCCGGGCCGGGCCGGGGACATCGTGCGCCGGGCGCGCGAACACGGCGTCAACCTGCGCCTCGTGGACGCCGACCACGTCGGGGTCGCCTGCGACGAGACGACGACCGGCGGGCACGTGACCGCGGTGTGGCGGGCGTTCGGCCTGGCCGAGGAGGAGGCCCTGTCCGTCGCCGCGGAGGCCGCGCTGCCCCCCGCGCTCCGCCGGGAGAGCGGCTACCTGGACCACCCGGTCTTCCACGCGCACCGCTCGGAGACGGCGATGCTGCGCTACCTGCGGCGCCTGCAGGACAAGGACATCGCGCTGGACCGCTCGATGATCCCGCTGGGCTCCTGCACGATGAAGCTCAACGCCACGACCGAGATGGAGCCGATCACCTGGCCGGAGTTCGCGCAGATCCACCCGTTCGCGCCGCTGGAGCAGGCGCGCGGCTACGTCGCGCTGATCGGGGAGCTGGAGGCGTGGCTTGCCGAGATCACCGGATACGCGAAGGTGTCGGTGCAGCCGAACGCCGGCTCCCAGGGCGAGCTGGCCGGTCTCCTCGCCGTGCACGGCTATCACGCCTCCCGCGGCGAGAGCCATCGTGACGTCTGCCTGATCCCGTCCTCCGCGCACGGCACGAACGCCGCGAGCGCGGTGATGGCCGGGATGCGCGTGGTCGTCGTCAAGAGCACCGACCACGGCGACATCGACCTCGACGACCTGCACGCCAAGATCGACAAGCACCGTGACCGGCTCGCGGCGATCATGGTGACGTACCCCTCGACCCATGGCATCTACGAGGAGACGATCACCGAGGTGTGCAAGAGCGTCCACGACGCCGGCGGCCAGGTGTACGTCGACGGCGCCAACCTCAACGCCCTGGTCGGCCTGGCCCGGCTCGGGGAGTTCGGCGCGGACGTGTCCCACCTGAACCTGCACAAGACCTTCTGCATCCCGCACGGCGGCGGCGGCCCGGGCGTCGGCCCGGTGGGCGTGCGCGAGCACCTGGTGCCGTTCCTGCCCAACCACCCGCTGCGGCCCGAGGCCGGTCCCGAGACGGGCAGCGGACCGATCGCGGCCGCGCCGTGGGGCTCGGCGGGGATCCTGCCGATCTCGTGGACCTACATCGCGATGATGGGCGCGGACGGGCTGCGCGACGCGACCGGGGCCGCGGTGCTGGCCGCCAACTACGTGGCCAAGCGGCTGTCGGAGCACTACCCGGTCCTCTACACCGGCCGGGGCGGCCTGGTCGCGCACGAGTGCATCATCGACCTCCGCAAGATCGCCAAGGAGACCAAGATCACGGCGGAGGACGTCGCCAAGCGGCTCATCGACTACGGGCTGCACGCGCCGACCCTGGCCTTCCCCGTCGCGGGCACCCTGATGATCGAGCCCACGGAGAGCGAGGACCTCGCCGAGCTGGACCGCTTCTGCGACGCCATGATCCAGATCCGCCGGGAGATCGAGCGGGTGGCGACGGGGGAGTACGACGCGGACGACAACCCGCTGAAGAACGCCCCGCACACCGCCGCGTCGCTGCTGACGGAGGACTGGAAGCACTCCTACGGCCGGGAGGACGCCGCCTACCCGCTGCGGTCCCTGCGGGAGAACAAGTACTGGCCGCCGGTGCGCCGCATCGACCAGGCGTACGGCGACCGGAACCTGGTCTGCTCCTGCCCGCCGCCGGAGGCCTTCGAGTCCTGAGCCCGGTACGCCCCGGTGCGCGGCGCGCACCGGGGCGGTCCTCTCACCAGGCCGCGAGCGTACGGGCCACGGCGGCGTTGACCACGGCGGACAGGTCGCCGGTCTCCTCGTGCACCCGGCGCTGCAGGGCGGCGCCGTTGCCCCGCTCCAGCAGCCGCTCGGCCAGCTCGGTCACGGCCTGCAGGTCGCCCGTGTCGACGAGGGCCGAGGCGACGTGCTCGATCAGCGCGCGGACCACCACTCCGGCCGGGGCGGGGCGCTGCGTCACCGGATGGATCAGGTCGCCGGCCAGCCCGGACCGGCTCGCCCGCCAGGACGCGAGGCGAAGGAGTTCCGTGCGCACGGGCACCGGCGGCCGCCCGGACCGCCACTCACGCGCGGCGGTCTCCACCAGCCCCCGGACGAGCGCGGCGAGCAGCACGGCGTCGTCCGCCATCAGGCACACGTCCGCGACGCGGACCTCCACGGTCGGATAGTGCCGGGACAGCCGGGCGTCGAAGTAGATCATTCCCTCGTCCAGCAGCGTCCCGGACTCCACCATCGACCGTACGGTCTCGTGGTAGAGCTTGGGCGTCCCGAACGCCTCGGTCGGCCCGGCCGACGGCCAGCGCCCCCAGACCTGGTAGCGATAGCTGTCGTATCCGCTGTCGTGCTCCTGCCAGAAGGGGGAGTTGCCGGTCATCGCGAGCAGCGGCGCCAGCCACGGGCGGATGCGGTCCAGCACCCCCACGCCCTCGTCCTCGGACTCGATGCTCACGTGGACGTGGCAGCCGCACGTCAGCTGCTCCTGCGCGGTGAGGGCGTACTCCTCGGCCATCCGCAGGTACCGCTCCGCCGGAGTGGTCGAGGGGGTGACGGCCCGCGGCGAGGTCGCGAGCGCGGCCACCTCCGAGCCGGCCCGCCGGGCGGCCTGGGAGGCGGCGTTCCGGCGGTCCCGTAGCTGGCGCGACAGCTCGTCGAGCGTCGTACACGGGTCCGTGCCCGTCTCGACCTGCTGCCGCTGCAGCTCACGCTCCGGCCCGTCCTCGTCCCCGCCCCGCGTGACGGACTCGGCGAGCGCGACCGGGACCCCGCTGCTCGGTGCGACCAGCAGCAGCTCCTCTTCGACTCCGAAACTTCGCAACCACGGCCTCCTCGTTCGGCAGGGAATCCTCGTACCCGCAGGGGATCCTCGTGCAGCAGGGAATCCGTCTCTACCCCGCCAGGGACGGAAGAACCGGGCAGCCGAAAAGCCCGTGGACGCCATCGATTCCCTTATTCCGGCGCGCCGACGTATCTGAACGATGAGTTTTCCCCGTGCCGCTGGTCTACCGTGAGCGACCTGAACTTCCGCAGGTCACCGAGCATATAAGCCCCCAAAACCGGAGGAGCGGCGCGTGAGCGGAGTACGGGTACTGGTCGGGACGCGCAAGGGCGCGTTCGTCCTCACCTCGGACGGCCACCGGGAGGAGTGGGACATCAGCGGTCCCTTCTTCGGCGGCTGGGAGATCTACCACATGGCGGGTTCACCGGCCGACCCGTCCCGGCTGTACGCCACCCAGTCCTCCGGGTGGTTCGGGCAGCTGATCCAGCGGTCCGACGACGGCGGGCGGACCTGGCGGCCGGTGGGCAACCGGTTCGAGTACGACGGCGCCACCGGCACCCACCAGTGGTACGACGGGACGCCGCATCCCTGGGAGTTCGCGCGCGTCTGGCACCTGGAGCCCTCACCGGCCGACCCGGACACCGTCTACGCCGGAGCCGAGGACGCGGCCATCTTCCGGTCGGAGGACGGCGGGGGGACCTGGGAGGAGCTGCCCGGACTGCGCCGCCACGGCTCCGCCTCGTCGTGGCAGCCGGGAGCGGGCGGCATGTGCCTGCACACGATCATCCTCGACCCGTCCGACGCGCGCCGGATGTACGTGGCGATCTCCGCCGCAGGCGCGTTCCGCACCGACGACGGCGGCGACACCTGGCGGCCGATCAACCGCGGCCTGGTCAGCAACGGCATCCCGGATCCCCAGGCCGAGGTCGGCCACTGCGTCCACCGCCTCGCGCTGCACCCGTCGCGCCCGGAGGTCCTGTACATGCAGAAGCACTGGGACGTCATGCGGACCGACGACGCCGGCGAGTCCTGGCACGAGATCAGCGGCGACCTGCCGTCGGACTTCGGCTTCCCGATCGCGGTGCACGCCCACGAGCCGGACACCGTCTACGTCGTGCCGATCAAGAGCGACTCCGAGCACTACCCGCCGGACGGACGGCTGCGCGTCTACCGCAGCCGGACGGGCGGCGGTGACTGGGAGCCCCTGACGAAGGGGCTGCCGCAGGAGCACTGCTACGTCAACGTGCTCCGCGACGCGATGGCGGTCGATTCACTCGACTCCTGCGGCGTCTACTTCGGCACCACCGGTGGTCAGGTCTACGCCTCGGCCGACGCCGGGGACTCCTGGGCGCCGATCGCCCGGGACCTCCCGGCCGTCCTGTCCGTCGAAGTCCAGACGCTGCCGTGATCCGTGTCGTCCTGCCCGCGCACCTGAAGGTCCTCGCCAGGATCGACGGCGAGGTCCGGCTCGACGTCGCCGGGCCGGTGACGCCCGGCTCCGTCCTCGACGCCCTGGAGGACCGGTATCCGGTGCTGCGCGGCACCATCCGCGACCACGGCACCCTCCGGCGCCGGGCGTTCGTCCGCTATTACGCGTGCGAGCGGGACCTCTCCCACGACCCGCCGGACACCCCGCTGCCCGAGCCGGTCGCGAAGGGCGCCGAGCCCTTCCTGATCGTCGGCGCGATGGCGGGCGGCTGACCCGCGATCCCGCTCCGGGACCGGTGAGCGCCCCCCGCGGGGGCGGCGGGCGCTCACCATGGGGCGGGTGACGCTCACCGGCAGGGCGGAGGGCGCCCGCCCTCGGACGGGCCGCGGATCAGGCGCCGTCGAGGACCAGCAGCGTCGACTCGGCCGACTCGTCGACGAGGGCGACGCGGATCTCCTCGGGCCGGTAGTGCCGCAGCGGCACCGCGAAGACGGCCGTGGCGAGCCGTCCCTCGTACTCGGCGGTGTAGCAGAGCACCCGGACGTCCTCCTCGTCCCAGGTCTCCCGTAGCCCGGATCGCAGCAGTCCGCTGACCTGCCGGTACGCCGTGCTGCCCAGGAGCTGCTGGAGACTGGACTCCAGGGGCATGTCGAACGACCGGTCGGCGAGCGGGTGCCGCAGGCGTACCCGCAGCCGCCGCAGCGGGTACAGCCACCGCCGGTCCGCCTCCGGTGACAGCGCGACCAGCGCCGCGGCCTCGCCGAGGAGTGTCGTTCCGGCGGCCCACGGGTGACCGGTCGCCGCGTCCCACCACGGGCCCGCCCGGGTGCCGAGCAGCGCCGCCGCCAGGATGAGCGCGGCGCGGGCGAAGCCGCGCCACGTCACCGGCATGGGGCGCGCGCTCATGCAGCCGCAGGAGGAGTCCGGCGCGACGACGCGGGCGTACGCGAGGTACGCGAGGAACCCGGTGGCGAGCACGGCGGCGGCCACGGCCTCACCCGCGTAGACCGGAGGCAGCAGCAGAGCGGCGGCCAGCGCCAGTTCCGCCGCGCCGACCAGCCGGTGGGCGATCGGCGCCCGTGCCTCGCCGACCAGCGACCGCAACGCGGACCTCTGGGCGGCGCGGCGGGCGGACGCGCCGGCACACTTGACCCCGCCCGACCACAGCAGGGTCGCGCCGACGAACAACGGCTGGACCGACGCCGGCCACTCGACCATGGAAGATCGCCTCCTTCCGGCTACGCGCCCGAGTAGACGGTCGCGATGTCCACCTCGTTGGTGTCGGGCCGCCAGGCGCCGATCACCTTCACATGCCTGCCGACCTGCAGCCGGGTCAGGTCGGCCACGGCCGGCGCGGAGCCGTACACCGCGGCGGTCCTGCCGCCGACCACGTGACCGATCACTCGCTTGCCGTTGTGGTCGAGGTGGAGGCGCGCGGTCTCGATCGCGGCGATCGACGCGTCCAGGTTGACGATGTTCACCCAGATCGCGTCTGCGGCCAGCGAGCCGTCCGGCAGGCGGACGCCGCGGGCGTAGAACCCGTCACCCACCTTGATCTGGTCGAAGGTCGTCGGGTGCAGCTTCCAGATGCTGGTGCCGTCGGTGATGTGGATGCGGTGCAGGGTCCGGTCGGATCCGGAGGCCTTGAGCAGGGAGCCGCTGATGCCGGTGATCCGGCCTTCGGCGAAGTTCGGGTCGAGGGCGCCCGGGTCGAGCTTGATCTTGGGCGCGGCGGCGAAGGCGGCCTCGGGGGCCAGCGAGCCGAGGGCGGTGGCCCCGGCGACGGCGGAACCGCCGAGCACGGCGGAGGTGAGGAAACGACGGCGATCTGGCTGGGGCATGGCGGGGGCCTCCGGTCAGCTGTCGATACGGGCGGGGGACAGCCCGGTCGAGAGGTCGGCGATGGCGCTGTAGGCCGAGGGCGTCAGGTCGATGATCCGGTTGGTGTAGCAGGTCGACCCGCAGCAGGACCGTTCGCCGCAGAAGGAGTTCGTGTCCGGTCCGCAGTCGGCGATCGACACGCTCACGCACTTGCCGCTGCAGACGCTGGTCACGTAGAACACGTGGCCGCAGGTGCGACGGGCCAGGCCCTCACCGCACTGGTCGGGCCGGGTGATGTTGAAGCAGGCGTCGGACGTGTTCGGCCACGCGCACTGGTGCGAGCCGGAGTTGCAGGTGCCGCAGGCCCCACCGCCCGCGCTCCCGCAGGGTCCCCAGGAGCTGCCGCAGCAGAACCACGACATCTCCCCGTAGGCGGGAGAGCTGCTGTTGGAACACCCCATCTTCTGTCTCCGTTCGTTCGTTCCGACGTGACAGGCCTGCCCGGGTGTCCCCGATCGTGAAGAAGGAAACTTACGTCGTCAACAGCGAAGTAAAAGGAAACTTTCTACAACCGGCCGTCCGCGTGATTGGCAGAACCACGCTCCTGCCCTAGTCGCGCGAACCGTCCGGTATGCCGCCCGCCGAGCGCCCTGGCCACACCAGGCCACGCGAGCGCGGAGTGCCCTCCGGAGCCCGCCCGAGCAGGTCGAGCGCCGCGCCGAGCCGCGACGGCCCGGTGCGAACCGGGCGACGCGCCGCGTGATAGATGTCCTTGCCGACGATTGGACGTCGATCGAGGCAGGGAGTGGCGGATGACGACGGCGGAGCATCGGACGTCGGGCGGCGGAGCGGTCGAGGAGGTCGACTCGCTGTTCCGCGCGCTGGTGGATGACGGCGACGTGCCGGGGCTCGCGTACGGGATCGTCGACCGCGGAGGCCTCGTCCATGCGGCCGGTCACGGCGTCGCGCGGCTGGACGGTGACCGCCCGGACGCGGCGACGGCCTTCCGCATCGCGTCGATGACCAAGAGCTTCACGGCCGCCTCGATCATGACCCTGGCCGCGGAGGGAGCGGTGCGCCTCGACGACCCGGTCGGCAGGTACGTTCCGGAGTTCGGCGCGGTACGGCCGCCGACGACCGACTCCCCGCAGGTGACCGTGGGGATGCTGCTGTCCATGGCAGGCGGCCTGCCCACCGACGACCCGTGGGCCGACCGTCAGGAGTCGATGAGCCGGGAGGAGTTCGGGCGCCTGCTGACCGGCGGTGTCCGCTTCGTGAGCGTCCCGGGCACCGGCTTCGAGTACTCCAACCTCGGATACGCCGTCCTCGGCCGCGTGATCGAGGCCGCCTCCGGCACGCCGTACCACGAGTTCGTGGAGCGGCGCCTGCTCCGCCCGCTCGGCCTGACGGCGACCGGCTTCGACACCTCGGTCGCCGCGCCGAGCGGCGTCGCGACGGGGCATTCCCGGCTCGACGGGCGCTGGCACCCGGAGGCGTTCTCCGATCCCGGGGTCTTCTCCGCGATCGGCGGGCTGTTCAGTACGGTCGAGGACCTCGCCCGGTGGATGCGCTGGCTCGCCGACGCCTTCCCGGCGCGTGACGGCGCGGATGACGGGCCCCTGCGCCGGGCCTCGCGCCGCGACATGCAGCAGGTGCACCGGGCTGTGTCGCCGCCCCGGCCGGCGGGGCGGCCGGGCGACGGATCGATGCCCGTCACCGTGGGCTACGGCTACGGCCTGATGATCCAGCAGGACCCGGTCTGGGGAACGGTCGTCGCGCACAGCGGCGGATATCCGGGATTCGGATCGCACATGCGCTGGCACCTGCGTACGGGCCTGGGCGTCGTCGTGCTGACGAACGCCAGGTACTCCACGGGCCGTGTACCGGCGGCGGCCGCGCTGCGCGCCGTCCTCGCGGACCTGGCCGACCCGCAGGAGCCCGTGGCCCTGTGGCCGGAGACGGCCGAGGCGCGGGCCGCCGTCGAGGGGCTCCTGCGGGGGTGGGATCCCGACGCGGCCGCCGCCTGGTTCGCCGGCAACGTCGACCTGGACCTCGACCTGGGCCGTCGCAGGGCACGGATCGAGAGCCTGGTCGGCGAGGTGGGGCCGCTGCTCGACCCGGCCGAGCCGAAGGAGATCGTCCGGTCGGACTCGCCGGCCCACGTCATCTGGGACGTCCGGGGCGCGCGCGGCGTGCTGCGCTGCGAGATCCGGCTGAACCCGCAGGACCCGCCCAGGATCCAGACGCTGGACGTGACGAGGGAAAGCTGACGTGGGATCGGGTCGCGCCCAGGTGGATGGGCGATTCGTCCCGATTGTGCTCATGATCGCCGAGCGTTCCGTTCACCTTCTCGCCTTCCGCCGCCCGAGTGGCCGACACCGGCGGCGAGACGGGACGGAGCGGCCCCCGCCCGGTTAGGCTCGTCCCCACACGGCCAGCGCCTACCCCCAAGGGCACGGAGAATGAGTGCGAGCGACCAGGCATCACCCCGGATCCCGGCCGACGGGCCGTCGTGCGATCGGAGGGCCCGATGAGCGCGACCCCCGACGAGGCGACGGCCGACCCGTCGACCTCTCTCGAGGAGGCCCGCAACCACGCCGAGAGCGGTGACCTGGACCGCGCCGCGGAGCTGTTCCGCCAGGTACTGGAGACCGGTGACACGGCCTCGCGGGCGCAGGCGGCGCTGGGCCTGGCGGTGGTGCTGGAGGGACGCGGCGACGACGAGGGCGCCCGGGAGGCCGACCGGCTCGCGATCGCCACCAGGGACCCGGAGTACGGCGCGCGCGCCGCGTACCACCTCGCGCTGTCCTGGCAGCGGGCCGGCGAGCGCGACCATGCCCGTGACGCCTGGCGCGCCCTCGTCGACTTCGGCAACCGCGCCTACCTGCCGCCCGCGTACCTCGCGCTCGCCCAGCTCGCCGACGAGGACGGCGACGCCCGGCAGGCGTGCGAGTGGTGGGAGCAGGTGATCGCGACCGGCGACGATGAGTACGCCCCGGTCGCCGCGCACGACCTGGCGCTGCGCCTGATCGACTGGGGCGAGCCCGCCCGCGCCCAGCGCGTCCTCGCCGGCGCGCTGGACCTCGTCGACCGGGGCCGCGACCCGCAGGCGCACGCCCGGCTCGCGGTCAGCCTCGGCATCGCGCACCTGGAGCAGGCGATCCACGCGTTCGGCAGCGTGACGCCGGGCGAGGACGCCGACCCGGAGGTCGTCCCCCTCGCCATCGAGCTGCTCGCCCGAACGCTTCCCCTGCGCGGCCGGGACGACGCCGCCCAGGAGATCTGGCGGCGCGGCCTCGACGACCCGGCGCTCGGCGAGCACGTACGGGCCCGGCTGCGCCGTACCTTCGCCGTCGACGGGGAGGACGCCTGGTGGGAGGACGAGGTGGAGGCCGCCGTGCGCGCCGGCTCGCTGCCCCTCCTCACCGGCGAGGTGTTCGGGGCGCTCGACCACATGCACGCCGTGATCGCCGCCAGGTACGCCAAGGGCCCGGACGGCCTGCCCGCCGAGGCCTACGACGTGCTCGGGGAGGCCGTTCAGGTCCCGGCGGACTATCCGTGGGGCCGTGCGCTGCGGGACAGCTTCGCCGAGCGACTGCGCCAGGCCATGGGCTCCGACGTCCCCGTCCTGCCCCCGAACTGGCCCGACGCCGGTTGACCGGGAGCGGGCGCGGCCTCGGCGAACCCGCCGCCCGCCGAACGGGATCCGGATCGCGCCGGCCGCCACCGGCGGCCCGCTCGATCCGCCCCGTGTCGGTCGCCCACCGGCGGCCCGCTATCCGCCCCGGACGCCGGCGGTCAGTCGGCGATGTCGCGCTGGGCGACGACCTTGGTGATCCGCACGCGGACGAGGAGCTCGCCGGGCACCGCGTTGCGGGCGCCGTACTCCTCGGCGCGGTCCGGTCCCATGTAGCGCCCGCCGAGCGCGGTCGCCCACCGGCGCAGCTCGTCCAGATCGTCGGACAGGGACGCCTCGCCCCACAGGGAGACGAAGGAGTACGGCGGGATCTCGTCGTCCACGCACAGTGAGATGCGGGGATCCCGGCGCAGGGCCTTGCCCTTGGTCCCCGAGGCCGCCGTCGTGAACACCAGATCGTCCCCGTCGAGGAGGAACCAGATCGGCGTGACGTGCGGTGTGCCGTCGGTCCTGGTCACGGCCGCCTTGCCGGTGCGAGTGCCGGTCAGCAGGAAGTCGCGCCACTCTTCGTCGCTCATGGTCTCGGCCATGATCCGATTCTTTCCGAGCGACGCGACGCCACGCGCGGCGGGGGTCAGGACACGGACGTGCCGATCAGGTGGCCCACCAGGAACGTCACCCCGGCGGCGAGACCGCCGACGACGACCTGGCGCAGGCCCGAGCGTACGGCCGGCCGACCGTTGAGGACGCCGATGCCCGCGCCGACCCCGAAGAGCGCGAGGACCGCGAGGCCGATCGCGGTCAGCAGCGCGGCGGCACCCCCCGTGATCAGGTAGGGCAGGACAACGACGAACGCGCCCAGCGCGAACGCGAACAGGCTGGAGCCCGCCGCGCTCCACGGGGAGCCCAGCTCGTCCGGGTCCAGGCCGAGCTCCTCCCGCGCGAGCGTGTCGAGCGCGACCTTCCTGTCGCTCATGATCCGTTCGGCGAGACGCTCGGCGTCGGCGCGGTCCAGGCCCTTGGCGCGGTAGAGCAGCACCAGCTCCGCGTGCTCCTCCTCCGGCGTCTCCTCCAGCTCCTGCGCCTCCAGCGCGAGCTCCCGCTCGAACATCTCCCGCTGGCTGGACATGGAGACGTACTCCCCGGCCGCCATGGAGAACGAGCCGGCCAGCAGCCCGGCGATTCCCGCGAGCAGGATCGCGGTCCGGGACGACCCGGAACCCGCGAAGCCCATGACCAGGGCGGTGTTCGAGACGAGGCCGTCGCTGACCCCGAACACGCCGGCCCGCAGTGCCCCCGAGCGGTCCGTGCGGTGCCAGCCCTCCCGGCGCGAGATCTGCACGCGCGGATCGGGCTTTCCGCCCTCGATGAGCTTGGCGAGCGTGCGCGCGTGTCCGCGCTCGTCATCGGCCATCCCCGGGGCCGCGTCCGGGTCGCGGTCGTAGAGGCCCGCGTCGGAGCGCTCGGCGCGCTCGATCATCGGCAGGACCGCGCGAGGAGAGAGCCGCCGCGCCGCCGTGGCGAGCAGCCGCGTCCGCATGCTGGGCGGTCCGGGCGGGGGCACCTCCGCCCCGGCCGCGCGCAGCTTGCCCTCCCAGTGGGCCGCGTGCCTCAGCTCGACGCTCGCCAGCTCCTCCAGGATCTCGCGTCGTTCCCCGTCCTCGGCGACCGCGAGGCTGGAGTACAGGGCCGCGGCGTCCCGCTCACTGGCGAGGAGGTCCTGCCAGCGTTTGACCTTCTGCCGATCGGCGGCTTCCCCCATGATTCTCCTCGAGATCGTCCTTCGTCCGTGTCCGAAACCCTATGACCGACAACCCGCCGGGACCGGAAAGTCATCCCTTCCGGCCGGTCGCCGCACCTCGGTGGCGGGGGCCGGCCGGCCGCGGAGTACGGTTCCGGCATGGACATCGCGACCCCGCAGGGGCCGGCCGAGGTGACCCTGGACGAGCCGGCGGATCCGGCCTTCCTCCTGGTCATGACCCACGGGTCGAACGGCGGGGTCGACGCGCCGGACCTGCTCGCCGTCCGCGATGAGGCGCTCGCGCGCGGCGGGGCCGTGGCGCGCGTGCTGCAGCCGTTCCGCCGCGCCGGGCGGCGCGCCCCCGGTTCGGCTCCGCGACAGGACGAGGCCTGGCTGGCGGTGGTCGCCGAGCTGCGGAAGAGATTCCCCGACGTGCCGATGATTCAGTGCGGGCGGAGCAACGGCGCGCGCGTCGCCTGCCGTACGGCGCTGAAGGCCGGGGCCCGCGGGGTGATCGCGCTCGCGTTTCCGCTGCACCCGCCCGGAAGACCCGAACGTTCCCGCGCGGACGAGCTGAGAGCCGCGGGCGTGGAGGTCGTGGTCGTCAACGGCGACCGTGATCCGTTCGGTGTCCCGGACCCCGCGGACGCCACCTGCGTCCAGGTCCTGCCGGGGGAACGGCACGATCTGGCCAGGAGGCCCGCCGAGGTGGGCGCGGTCGTGGGGGAGTGGCTACGCCGGTGGAGCACCGCTCGCCCTGAGATCCCCCGGGTCGATGGTCATTTCTGACTGGTCCCCCGAAGAGAACGCGTCACGCCGCCGTGTGGGCCGGAACGTCGGTCGGGCGGTGCGGCGCGATGATCCCCCCGTCGGGGAGCAGTTCGCCGGTGTCCTCGAACAGCACGACCCCGTTGCAGAGCAGACTCCATCCCTGCTCGGGGTGGCAGGTGACGGTGCGAGCGGCCTCACGGTCTGGTGCGGTCGCCGAGGGGCATGGCGGCTCGTGCGGGCACATCTGCGTGCCTCCGGTCTCGACTACTCGTAGGTGCGGTTGCCTCATGTCACTAAGACGTCTTCGAGTGTGCTGCGGTTCGCCCGCACGCCGATATGGCCCGGGCGGGCGGTTTTCCGAAGGCCCCAGTGACTCCTCGTGACAGAGATCACTTTACGGCTTATCGGTCCGCAGCCGCATCCAAATCGGCCAAAGAACAACTCTCAGTACAGACAACGATCTGTCGCCGTGACCGTCATGACCGGAAGGGCGGGCGTGTCGTCGTCACCGGTTCACGCGATCCTGCCGGTGGAACCCCGCACCGCGCGGGGCGCGTCGTGGACGTGGAACGGAGGAAGGAGCGCTGATCCGGACGCCGGAGTGCCCCCTCGGACCGCGTGGGTGTAGCGCACCCACGCCCGGGTGGACGGGCCGCATTAGTGTCGTCGGCGTGGACAGAGAGAACAGTCTCGGTGACTATCTGCGTGCCCGACGTGCGCTGGTCCGGCCGCAGGACGTCGGCCTGCCCGACGACGGTCCGCGGCGAGTGCCGGGACTCCGGCGCGACGAGGTGGCGCTGCTCGCAGGAGTGAGCACGGACTACTACATGCGGCTGGAGCAGGGCAGGGAACGGCATCCGTCCGACCAGGTGCTGCGGGCGATCGCCGGCGCACTGCGGCTCGATGAGGCCACCGCGGAGCATCTGTTCCGGCTCGGCATGCCGGCGTTCGGGACGACGGTGTCCACGTCGACGACCGTCGCCCCGGAGCTGCTGCGGCTGATGGACGGCATGCGGGATGTGC
This sequence comes from Actinoallomurus soli, assembly GCF_024055715.1. GTDB lineage: Bacteria > Actinomycetota > Actinomycetes > Streptosporangiales > Streptosporangiaceae > Actinoallomurus > Actinoallomurus soli. Next base: position 59,620 of record NZ_JAMXMV010000009.1, on the reverse strand, counting down.
CCGCCTTCGTGGTCGGCGCGGCGCAGGACGTCCTGGCCGCGAACGCGATGGCGCGGGAGCTCTATCGCGGGTTCGCCCGGTACGACAACCTGCTACGAATGATCTTCCTCGATCCGTATGCGAGGGAGTTCTACGGTGACTGGGACGCCGCGTCGCGAATCGCCGTGGGCAATCTGCGGGCGTCGTCCTCACAGTTTCCCGTGGACGAGCGCATCGAGCGGGTCGTCGGCGAGCTGACCTTGCGCAGTCCGGCGTTCGCGAACCTGTGGGCTCGCTACGAGGTGCGTCCGCGTACCCGCGAGGACAAGCACTTCCTGCACCCGAGGGTGGGGGAGCTGCGCCTGCATTTCGAGGCGCTGGCGGTCACCGGCGCCCCTGGACAGCACCTGTCCGTCTACAGCGCCGAACCCGGCAGCGCCAGCCACGATGGCCTCGTCCTGCTGCGCCGCCTGGGCGAGCAGGCGGCCACTGATTCCGAGGACCCCGATGAAGAGATCGCTTTGGAGACAGGTGATTCCCGATCATGAATACTTCCCTTGCTGACAGCGTGGGCACCTACGAGATAGCCGGGAAGAAGGTCGCTCGCCTGGGCTTCGGCGCCATGCGGTTGACGGGGCTCGGGGTGTGGGGCGAGCCCGAGGACCGTGAGGAGTGCGTGCGTGTCGTGCGCCGTGCCGTCGAACTCGGTGTGCAGCTGATCGACACCGCCGATTCCTACGGGCCCTACATAAGCGAGGAGATCATCCGGGAGGCCGTTCATCCCTACCCGCGGGACGTACTGATCGCGACCAAGGCGGGGCTGACGCGCAACGGCCCGGATGTGATCAGGGAGGGGGGCGAACTGGTGCGTCTCGGGCCCAGGGCATGGCCGCCGGTCGGTCGCCCGGAGTACCTCCGTCAGGAGGCGCTGATGAGTCTGCGCCGGCTCGGGCTGGACCAGATCGACCTGTTCCAGCTCCATCGCGTCGATCCCAAGGTGCCGCTGGAGGAGCAGGTCGGGGAACTGAAGAACCTCCAGGACGAGGGCAAGATCGTCGCGATCGGACTGTCCCAGGTCACGGTCGGCCAGATCGAACAGGCGCGGAGGATCGCGGACGTCGCCACGGTCCAGAACCGCTACAACCTCACCGACCGCGGCTCCGCCGACGTCCTGGACTACTGCACCCGGCATGGCATCGGTTTCATCCCCTGGGCGCCTGTGGCGGCGGGTGAGCTGGCCCGGCCCGGCGGTCCGGTCGACCGCATCGCAGTCGCGCACCACTCCACTCCGTCCAACGTCGCGCTCTCCTGGCTGCTGGCCCGTTCGGAGGTCATGCTGCCCATTCCCGGCACGTCCAAGGTCGCCCACCTGGAGGACAACCTGGCATCGTCCCGACTCCGCCTCAGCGAAGCGGAGCTCGCCGAACTCGATGCGGCCGCGTGACCCCAGCCCCTCCGACGATCGTCGTGAGCTCGGATGGCCGGGCGGTTACGTCGCCAGCGCGCGTTCGCGGTGGCCCTGGTGGGGTTACCTGCCGGCTGTCACCGCTCCGCCGGCTGTCACCGCTCCGCCGGCCCGGTCGTCGACCATCCGTCCCTTCTGAGAAGGCTTCTCAACCGTGATACTTCCGTTCGACGAGGCCGGCCAGGGCCGGCCGGTCGTCCTGCTGCACGCCCGGCCCACCGACCGCACCATGTGGCGGGCCCATCTTCCGCTGCTCGCCAAGGCCGGTGTCCGGGCCATCGCACTTGATCTGCCCGGCCACGGCGACGCCGCCACGGCCCAGCGCGACGAGGTGGCTCCCTGGGCCGATGTGCTGGACACACTCGACCATCTCGGGATCGACCGCTTCGTCCTCGCCGGAAACTCGCTCGGTGCCCTGGTGGCTCTCCAGATCGCGGTCACAGAGCCCCGGCGTGTGCAGGGCTTGGTGTTGATCGGCTACCGGCCGCACGACCAGCCGCCGTCTTCCCGCCTGCGGACTGCATGGGACAGGGAGCGGACCGCGCTGGAAGCCGATGACCTCGAAGCCGCCGTGCGGGCCGGCGTCGAGTCCTGGACGTCGGCCAAGGCACCGGACGAGGTCCGCGCGCATGCCGCCGCCATGCTGCGCAGACAGCTGACCGCCCACCTCGCGTACGGTGAGCCGCGTCCGGCGGCGGACCCGCTGAGCAAGGAGGCGAACGCCCTCCGCGCACTGACCGTTCCCGCGCTGGTCGGCGTCGGTGAACTCGACATGCCGGACTTCTTCGAAGGCGGAAAGGGCCTGAGCGACGAGCTCGGCGCGGGTGAAGTCGTCGTCATCCCGAACGCCGGACACCTCGCTCCGCTGGAACGGCCCGAGGCCTTCTGCACCCTGCTGCTCGACTTCGCCGGCCGCCTGCCCGCCGAACCGGCCCACAGCCGCGACTGAGTCCGCCGGTCACACGGACAGAAGAACCCGAGAAAGGGGATCCATGGGAAACCGTTTGATCTCCCGCGTCTGCCGGCGTCGTGGCCGCGAGGGTGGTCTCAGGCCGTCCGCCGACCGAGGCCGTCGGCCCACTCGGGGCCGATGTCCCGCAGGGTGTAACCGTCCGGGTAGGACCTGGTGTAGGGCTTCTTCGGCCGGGAGGACGGGCGCGGCGGCAGCAGCCGTACGACCAGCGCCCGCGCCTTGAGCGCACGGGGCGCGGCGACCTCGATGATCCGGGATGCGCGCGGCAGGCCGAGGGCCTGACGGAGCGGCGCGTCGGTCATCGCCAGCACGCCCTCGCGGGCGAGCGGGCGCAGGAACCAGGGGAACCAGCCCTCGAAGATGGCGATCGTCGCCTCCGCCACCCGGTGGTTCTCCGGGGTGTAGGCGTAGTTCTTGCGCTCGTACCCGTCGAGGAACTCCGCGAACTCCTCATAGGTCTCCGGGATCTCCTTCAGACCCATGAGCCGGCCGATGTGGCGGAAGGTGTTCACCGTGGCCCGTACCTCGTGCCTGCTGTACGGCCGCCAGCCGTACTCCGCCATCCAGCGGACCGGGACGACCACGAACGTCGACAGGACGTACAGGAAGTCGTCGTTCGCGATGGAGTACCGGCCGTGGATGCGGTTCATGCGGCGGAGCGCGGCGCGGCCGCGTTCGGAGTCCAGCCCGCCGTCCTGCGTCATCTCGTACAGCAGGACGACGGTGTCGTCGTAGCGCTTCTGACCGCGCCGCGCGAACTCACCGGTCCGGTCGAGCAGGCCGCCGATCGACGGCACCGCGTACGTGCGGAAGAGCGCCAGCTCCAGGGACCGCTGGAGGTCCCAGGGAAACTCGTACTCGGCGCTGATCCGATAGATGTCCTGGTAGTCGCGCTCGGGGTCGAGGGCCTGGAGCTGCCGTAGACGGGTATAGCGGGCCATCCCGAATCTCCGTATAAGGGGGTGATTACCGGATTCGGACCCCATGATCGTACGGGAGACGGCCGCGCGGCGGCAGAGGCGGCGTCAGGCGAGGCGGAGATCGGGGAGGCGCGGCCGGGCCGAGCCCGTCGGACGATGCCGGCCGGACGAGGGCGGCCAGGGCGCGGTCGACCGGGAGCGGCCGGTCAGGGCGCCGTCGGCCGGACGAGACCGGCCAGGACGCGGTCGAGGCCCGCGGTGAACCGTTCGTCGGAGTCCACCTCGTCGGAGGTCGTTCCGGACGCCTGCTCGCGGGCCTCCAGGGCCACGGTGCCGAGCAGGTAGCCGAGCAGGACGTGCGCGCCGACGAACGCCTCCGCCTCCCGCAGGCCGGCCTCGCGCAGCAGTTCCCGGATCGAGAGCGTCGTCGCCATCAGCGCCCCCGGGTTGCGGCGGGTGACGATGAGGGGCATCACGCCGACGTGTTCGAGCAGCCGGCCGCGATAGGCGTGGGCCCAGGAGCGCAGCCGGTCGCGGGGCTCGCCGTCGCCGGGCGGCACCGGCAGCGCGGCGACGTGGGCGATCAGCTGTTCGAGGAGCTGTTCCTTGCCGTGCGGGAGGTGGTGGTAGATCGCCATCGCCTCGACCTGCAGCGAGTCGCCGAGGCGGCGCATCGTCAACCGGCCCAGGCCCTGACCGTCGATGAGGTGGAGCGCGGTCTCGATGATGCGCTCGCGCGTGAGCGGTTCCCGCTGCGACATGATCGCACCTTACTGCGTAAAGGCGGCTGCCGGAAGAGTATCCCGGCTGCGTGTCATGGCGCCGTACCGTCTACCCTTGGCTCGGAAGCATCGAGGAAAGAAGGGGAGCCGCCATGGTCCTGGGTCGCAAGGTGAGCCCGGAGGTCGCTGAGCACCACGCCGCGGACAAGGAGCTCGCCGGCGAGCTTCGCGACCGGCTCGCCGCCGCGCAGGACGCGGAGCGGGAGTTCCACGCCGCTCAGGTCGAGGGCCGTCCGCTCGACGAGCTGCGCCCGCTGGCGGTCGCCTACGACCGCGCGCTGCTCGACGCGCTTCGCGCCGCGGAGGCGGCCCAGCGCGTGGCGATGGGCCCGAAGACCTACGAGCACGGCGACGCCAAGGAGCGCCGGGCCGCGCAGATCGCCGCCCGCAAGGCGCGGGCCAAGGCGAGCGTCCGTCCGTACATCAACGAGGTCGACCGGCTGCGCACCCTGCGCGAGGCGCACAAGCTGGCCGTGCGGACGACCCCGCCCGCCCACGTCTGAGGCGTCCCGCCATCACGTGGGACCGGCCGTGCGGCGCCCGGACACCGGGCGCCGCCGGGGTGCCCTCGCGCAGGCCTGATCGGTCCGGGGGCGGACCGGCCGCCGCCGGGGACTCACGCCACTCGCGCGGCACGCCGTGGTGACCTGGTCGATAGGGGACCTTGACCCTGGGCGCGACTCGCTCGCGCCGTCGCCACTTGTCCATGAAATCGCCGCCGGATTTCGTCCAACGGGTACAAGGCAGTGCCCCACCAGCGTGAACACGGCCCGGTCGGAGTGGCACGGGCCGATGAACTCTGAGACTCTACCGACTCAGGTGTCGTCGTGGGCAACAGCGGCCGTCCCGGCCACGGCGATGCGGGCCAGCAGGAAGTGCTCTGTCCGGGGGGATCAGTTGGAGCGCACGGCGCCTGATCGGCGAGACCTTCTCGGCGCGTGCCGAGAAGGCGTCATCGCCATCTGTGAGCTTGCCGCGCACTTCTCCGACTGGTCCGTGCCCACGCCGTGCAGGGAGTGGGAGGCCATCGACCTGGCCGGTCACCTGCGTTGCGTCGCGGAGAACTTCCACGAGTACCTCAACGACGCCCCGAACAGCAGGCTGTCCCGGTTGTTCGCCCAGGACGCCCCGGCCGCCCTCATGATGCGCCAGCTGTCGCGGCAGAACGCCGCCGAGCTGGCCGTGCTGCCGCCCGCCGAGGGACGGGATCACATCGTCGCGTTCGCCGTCTCCGCCGAGGCCTACTCCGACCGGCTGCTGGACGTGTGGGACGAGCCGTACCTCTCCTACCGGGGTACGAAGCTGACCGCGGGGGACTACGCCGGGGCGGTGTGCGTCGAGTGGCACCTGCACGCCTGGGACCTGGCCCGCGCGCTCGACAAGGACCACCGGCCCAGCCGCCCCGACGTCATCGCGGCGGCCTGGCGCACCGGGGTTCCGCACCTCCCGTCGCCGGGCCGGGGCGACGAGTGGGAGGCGGTGCTGCGCGCGTCCGGGCGGTCACCGGACTGGCATCCCGAGTGACGGCGGTGCCGCGCCGGAGACTCACTCGGTGAGCAGCGGCTCCAGCATCCGGTGCGGCCGCCGGAGCGCCCGCGAGACCGCGTCGTCCCGGTGCGGCCGGTCGGCGCCCGGGCCGGGGCGCACCTCCAGCTCCTCGGGTGGGGCGAACCGCCCGCACGCCGGGCAGGTGCCCGTACGGTCGACGCGCGTGCCGCAGGGGAGATGGGTGTAGAGCCGGCAGGGTCCGAACGGCGCCAGGTGCTCCCCGCCCCAGTGGCCGAGCGCGTTCAGCGCGGGCCAGAGCCCGCGGCCGCGTTCGGTGAGCACGTACTCATGACGTCGCGGTGACTCCTGGTACGGCCGCCGGGCGAGGACGCCGGCGTCGACGAGGGCCTGCAGGCGCGTCGCCAGCACCGCACGGGGGATGTCCAGATGGGCGAGGAAGTCGCCGTAGCGTCGCACGCCGTAGAAGGCGTCCCGGACGATGAGCAGCGTCCACCGCTCGCCGAGCAGTTCGAGGGCGCGGGCGAGCGCGCAGTCCTGCGCCTCGTAGTCCTTGCCTAGGGCCATGGCCCTCAGGTTAGTTCATTCACCGAACTCACGTGTTACAGTCGGCCCTCCGTTAGTTCAATCAATGAACCGAGGTGATGGCCGTGCGGACGACCGCGCCGGTCGGGGAACGCGTGCGGGAGGGACAGACCCTCGCCGTCGTCTCCGCCGCGACGATGCTCGCGCTGATGAACTACAACGCGACCTTCTCCACGCTCGCCGCCATGGCGCGCGACCTGAACGCGAGAACGGCGGGACAGACCTGGATCCTCGGCGCCATATCGCTCGGCACCGCCGTGCTGCTGCTCGCGGTCGGCGGCCTCGCCGACGATCACGGGCGCAAGCGCGTCTTCGTCGCCGGAGCGGGCACGCTGGCGGCCTCCAGCGTCGTGTGCGCCCTCGCCCCGACGACCGCGTCCTTCGTCGCCGGCCGGCTGCTGCAGGGCGGCGCGACCGCGGCCCTGCTGGCGGCCGGGCTGGGGCTCATCGGCCACGCCTTCCCCCCCGGTCCCGAGCGCGCCCGGGCGACCGGCGTGTGGGGCGCGATGCTGGGCCTCGGCATCGCGCTGGGACCCGAGGCATCCGCCGGCCTGGCCGAACTCGCCGGCTGGCGGGCCTGGTACGTCGCCGCGGCGGTCGCGTCCGTCGGTCTGGCCGCGACGGCCGGCTCCGTGCTGCGCGAGTCACGGGCCGCGGAACAGCGCAGCGTCGACCTGCCGGGCATCCTGACGCTGGGCCCCGGCGTCGCGGCGTTGCTCGGCGCGATCACCCTCGGACGCGGGGGATGGGCTCGGGCGGGAGTGTTCACGCTGGGCGCCGTCGCCGTCATCCTCCTGGCGGCCTTCGTGGTCGCGGAGTCGCGGTCCCGCGAGCCGCTGCTGGACCTGCGGCTGTTGCGCCGGCCGGACTTCGCGGTGGCGACCGGCGGCGCGTTCGTCACCGGGGTCGCGGTGATCGGGCTGATGAGCTACCTGCCGACGATCGTGGGCCGGGTGCTCGGGGCACCTCCTCTCCTCGCGGGCGCCGTGCTGACTCTGTGGTCCGGCGTCGCGTTCGCCGTCTCGCTCCAGGTCCGCCGCCTCCGCGCCGAGGGCCGTCACCTCATCGCGGCCGGCCTGGCGTTGTGCGCGCTCGGCGACCTCGGCCTGATCGGCCTGTCCGCCGGCTGGGGATGGTGGCGGCTCGTCCCCGGCCTGGTGGTCAGCGGCGCGGGCAGCGGCCTGCTCAACGCCGCGCTCGCCCGGATGGCCGTCGAGAGCGTGCCGCCGTCCCGTACCGCCATGGGGTCCGGCGCGAACAACACGGCCCGCTACATCGGCGCCTCGATCGGCGTCGCCGTCGTGGTCGCCCTGGCCACCTCCGGGCCGAACCTGGCCCACGGGACCGACGTCGCCCTGGCCGTCTGCGCCGCGCTCGCGTTCGCCGGCGCGCCGGTCGCTCTCGCCGCACGCGGACGCCGGCTCCCCGGCCCGGCGGGCGAAGCGCCGAGAGCGTGTGCGTCAAGTGAGGGCGCGGTACAAGAACGGTGAAAGGTTTCTTGTGACCCGTAGGCAACGACGGGCCGGGGCGGAGACGCCAGACTGTCGGGCACTCGTCAGTGGAAGGGTGGCCGTGTTCTTCTCGCTCCTCAAGCACGTGTTGCTGGGACCCCTCCTGAGGATCGTGTTCCGGCCCAAGGTGACCGGCACGGTTCCGGACGGCGCCGCGATCCTCGCCTCCAACCACCTGTCCTTCTGCGACTCCCTGTTCCTGCCGCTGATGGCGCCGCGCAAGGTGGTCTTCATCGGCAAGGAGGAGTACTTCGTCGGCACCGGGCTCAAGGGGCGGCTCATCGCGGCCTTCTTCCGGGGCGTCGGCACGATCCCCGTCGACCGCCGCGGCGGCTCCGAGGCGGCCGACGCGCTCGACACGGCGCTGGGCGTGCTGCGGCAGGGCAGGCTCTTCGGCATCTACCCGGAGGGGACCCGCTCGCCGGACGGCCGGCTCTACCGTGGCAAGACCGGCGTGGCCCGGCTGGCCCTCGCCTCGGGCGCGCCGGTGGTCCCGTGCGCCCTCATCGGCACCGACAAGGTCCAGCCCATGGGGCACAGGTTCCCCAAGAAGATCATGCGGGTGGAGGTGCGCTTCGGCGAGCCGCTGCGGTTCGGCGAGGACGCCGACCCACGGGCGGTCACCGACGAGATCGTCGCGGCGATCCAGAAACTGTCCGGCCAGGAGTACGTCGACGTCTACGCCGCCTCCGTCAAGAACGGCTGACCGAGCCTTCCCCGGCCGGCCGGGAACAGCGGGGACGGGCCGGGAACAGATCCGCCTCCCGGGCGGTTCAACGGTGTGACGGGCTACGCGGGGCGGACGAAGCCCGACTCGTACGCCGCGATCACCGCCTGGGTGCGATCCCGGGCTCCGAGCTTGGCCAGCAGGTTCCCGACGTGGGTCTTCACCGTCTCCACGCTCACGACGAGGTCCGCGGCGATCTCCGCGTTCGACAGGCCACGGGCCATCAGCGTGAGGACCTGCTCCTCGCGCTCGGTGAGCCGCGCCCGCCGTACCCGGTCGGTCTCGCGGCCCGCCGCGTGCCGGGCGGCCAGTCCCCGGATCGCCGCCGGGAACAGCAGTGAGTCGCTGAGCGCGACGGTGCGGATCGCCTGCAGGATCTCCGGCGGCCGGGCCCGTTTGAGCAGGAAGCCGCTCGCGCCGGCGCGTAGCGCCTCGTAGACGTAGTCGTCGTTCTCGAACGTCGTGACGACCAGGATCCGCGGTGGGTCGGGGACCGCGCCGAGGATCGTCCGGGTCGCCTGGATGCCGTCGACGGCGGGCATGCGGACGTCCATCAGGACGACGTCGGGACGCAGCGCGCGGACCATCGGCGGCACTTCGGCGCCGTCGGCGGCCTCGCCGACGACCGTGAGGTCCGGTTCGGCGTCGATGATGGCGCGCAGGCCGGTGCGGATCAGCGGCTCGTCGTCCGCGATGAGGATGTCGGTCACCGTCGTTCGAGCTCCAGGAGGGGGACGACCGGAATCGTGACGTGCACTCGCCACCGCGCGCCGTCGAGGCCCGCGGTGGAGCGCCCGCCGAGGAGTGCGACGCGCTCCCGGACGCCGCGCAGGCCGCTGCCGCCGCCGGTCCGCGGCGTGGCGCCGGCTCGTTGCGCGGCACCCGCCCGTGGTGTGGCGCCCGTACGTGGTGTGGCGGCGGGCCCGAGCGGGTTCGTCACCTCGAGCTCGAGCCGGTCGGCGCACACCTCGATCCGAACGTCGACCGGGACCTTGCCGGCGTGCCGGAGGACGTTGGTGAGCGCCTCCTGCAGGATGCGGTAGGCCTCCCGGGACACCACGGCCGGTACGCCGTCCGTCGCGCCGACCTCGGCCCGCACCTCGGCGCCGGCGGACCGGGTCTGCTCCACCAGCGCCTCCACATCGGCGAGCGTACGCTGCGGGGTCCGGGCACTCGGGTCCTCGCGCAGCAGGCCGAGCACGTGGTCGAGGTCCTCCAGCGCCGTGCGCCCGGTCTCCTCGATCGCGGACAGCGCGCGGCGGGCGAACTCCGGATCCGTGTCGAGCAGGCGGACCGCCGCGCCGGCCTGAAGGGTCGTGACGGTCAGCGCGTGCCCGATGGAGTCGTGGAGCTCACGGGCCAGCCGGTTGCGCTCGATGAGCTGCTCCGCGCGCCGCTCCAGCTGCACCAGCCGGTCCGCCGGGGATGGGCCGAGCAGCGCCGGCGCCAGCCGGGCCAGCACCGCTCCGACGGCCGCTCCGAGGGAGACGATCAAAGGCAGGAGGAGCCCCAGGAGCACGGACACCCCGGCGAGCAGCAGCGCCGAATCGCCGAGCAGCCCGCGGACGGGGCTGTCCCCGCGGGACGCCGTCCGCAGCAGGACCAGGACCACCGGTACGGCGACGACGGCGACCAGGCCGGTGCCGCCGCCCACGCCGATGTGCAGCACCCACCACACGGCGGTGCGCCGGCGCGACCGCCACGAGCGCATCCCCTCGACGGTCTCCGCGGGCAGCTGAACGTCCAGCAGCGTCTCGACGGCGGTACGGGACAGGATGCGCACGGCGGGGATGAAGGCCACCGCGCTGGAGACGCCGATGTAGGCGAGCAGCATGACCAGCGACTGCAGCAACTGGTCGGGCGCCAGCCGTCCGGCCCTGTTCGTGATCCGCAGCAGACCGGCATAGATCAGGAGGTACGGCACCAGGATCGCCGTGCCGCCGAGGAGGAACGTCCAGCGGCGGTACGTCGTCACGCTGATGAGCGGGCGGACCAGGAACTTCACGCCGAAATCGTCCCAGAACGGCGGCGCGCCGCGCCTCCCCCGGAGGAGCGAGGTTCCGGTGGCCGGGAATTCGGTGACTGGTGTACCGGCCGTCCCGTGCTATATGTTGAGTGCGACGCCGGGATTCTCCGCCCGATCGGAAACGGCGTTCTTCCGCAGGGACATCGTTCCATCCGCCGCCGTTGAGTTTCCGGCAGGCGACGCTCGATCTCTCCGAAACGGTCTCGTCTTTCCGCGTACCGCTCGGCCGTACGCGATTTCTCCGGCGGCCCGACGCGCCGCCTCGTTCTCCGCGCGCCGTCATCGTCGACGGCGCCGCGTTCCGAAAGGACCCTTCATGACCATCACCCTCGAACCCACCACCACCTCGTCCCGCGCGCCGGCCGGCCAGGAGAACCCGGCGACGCCCGTCTCCGGCGTCCTGGACGTCGGCGACAAGCACGCGTTCGTCCGGACGTCCGGCTATCTGGCCGGGCCCGCCGACGCGTATCTCTCCCTCGCGCAGGTCCGCAGGTACGGACTGCGTCCCGGCGACCGGATCGAAGGCACGGCCCGCCGCCCGCGACCGGACGACAGGCGTCAGAAGTTCCAGGCCCTCGTCCGCGTCGACACCGTGAACGGGCTGCCGCCGGACACCGCCGCAACGCGGCCGGAATTCGCGAATCTGACACCGCTCCATCCCAGCGAACGCCTGCGCCTGGAGACCGGCGGAAAAGACCTGGCCGGCCGCGTGGTCGACCTGATCGCGCCGATCGGGAAAGGACAGCGCGGGCTCATCGTCGCGCCGCCGAAAGCCGGCAAGACGATGATGCTGAAGGCACTCGCCACGGCCGTTCGCGTCAACCATCCCGAATGCCACCTCATGGTGGTCCTCGTCGACGAACGCCCGGAAGAGGTCACCGACCTGCGGCGGTCCGTCGACGCCGAGATCGTCCACTCGACGTTCGACCGGCCCGCCGCCGAGCACGTCGCCGTGGCCGAACTCGCGATCGAGCGCGCCAAGCGGCTCGTCGAACTCGGACAGGACGTCGTCGTCATCCTCGACTCGATCACCCGGCTGGGGCGGGCCTACAACCTCGGCGCCTCCGCCGGCAGCCGCATCCTCGCCGGCGGCGTCGCCACGACGGCGATCCACCCGCCGCGCCGGTTCCTCGGCGCGGCCCGCAACATCGAGGAGGGCGGTTCGCTGACCATCCTCGCGTCCGTGCTGGTCGAGACCGGCTCCCGCATGGACGACGTCTTCTTCGAGGAGTTCAAGGGGACCGGCAACATGGAGCTGCGGCTCAGCCGCGAGCTCGCCGACAAGCGGATCTTCCCCGCCGTCGAGGTCACCGGCTCGAGCACCCGCCGGGACGACCTGCTGCTGTCGCCTGCGGAGCTCGAGGTCGCCGGCCGGCTGCGCCGCGTCCTGCACGCGCTCGGCCCTCAGGAGGCCGCCGAGCTCCTCATCGGCAAGCTGCGCGACACGGCCTCCAACGCCGAGCTGAGCAGAGTCGTCCTGACCGCCACCCGCTGAGGACCGCCGCTCCACGCCTCGGAGGGCGGCGGGTCACGGGCGCAGGGCCAGCCGGAGCGCGAACCCGAGGAACGCCGTGCCGGCGACCCGGTCGAGCACCCGTCCCACCCTCGGCGGCCGCAGGACCCGCCCCAGACGGTCCGCCAGCGCGACCAGCAGCGCGCACCAGAGGACCCCCTCGGTGACGTGCACGCCCGTCAGCAGGAGGCTCCACGGCAGGACGGGCGCGCCCGCCGGCACGAACTGCGGCAGCAGCGACAGGTAGAAGACCCCGACCTTCGGGTTGAGCGCGTTGGTCAGCAGCCCGGTGAGGAACCGGTTCCGGCCGGAGGCGCCGGCCGCCTCACCCGCCCGGCCACGACGCAGCAACAGCCCCGCCCCCAGATACAGCAGGTAGGCGGCGCCCACCCAGCGCAGCACGGTGTACAGCGTGTGCGAGGCCGCGAGCACCGCGGTCAGGCCCAGGCCGGCCGCGGCGCCCCACCACAGGCAGCCCACCTGGATGCCGAGCGCGGCGACCAGCGCGGCGCGGCGGCCCTGCGCGATCGCGGTCCGCAGCACGAGGAGCGAGTCCGGTCCGGGGACCAGTGTGAGCAGCGCCGCGACTCCGGCGAACGTCAGCAGCGTCATCACTCAACCGTCACGCTCTTGGCCAGGTTGCGAGGCTTGTCGACGTCGTGGCCCAGCGCCACGGCGGCGTGGTAGGCCAGCAACTGCAGCGGGATCGTCAACAGGATCGGGTCGAGTTCGGGCTCGTTCTTCGGAACGACGATCGCGTGGTCGCCGAGGCCGCGGTGCCCGACCGTCAGCACGCGGCCGCGCCGGGCGCGGATCTCCTCGATCGTCGACAGGTTCTTGTCCAGCAGTTCGTCGTCCGGCACGACGGCGACGGCGGGCAGCTCCGGGCTGACCAGGGCGAGCGGGCCGTGCTTCAGCTCGCTGGCCGGGTACGCCTCGGCGTGCACGTAGGAGACCTCCTTGAGCTTCTGCGCGCCCTCCCGGGCGACCGGCCAGCCGCGCACCCGCCCGACGAACAGCATGCTGCGGTACGCGGCGAACTCCCGCGCGAGCCCGGCGATGCGGTCCTCCTGCTCGAGGACCTTCTCGATCTGCGCGGGCAGGGCCCGCAGGCCCTCGGCGATCCGGCGCCCGTCGGCGGGGGACAGGTCGTGGATGCGCCCCAGGTGCAGCGCGATCAGCGCGAAGACCACGGCCGTCGAGGTGTACGCCTTGGTCGAGGCCACCGCGATCTCCGGGCCGGCGTGCAGGTAGACGCCGCCGTCGCACTCGCGGGCGATCGCGCTGCCGACGGCGTTCACGACGCCCAGGACCCGGCCGCCCTTGCGTCTCAGCTCCTGCACGGCGGCGAGGGTGTCGTACGTCTCGCCGGACTGGCTGACCGCGACGTAGAGGGTGTCGGCCTCGACCACCGGGTTGCGGTAGCGGAACTCCGAGGCGGGCTCGGCGTCGGCCGGGATCCGGGCGAGCTCCTCGATGAGCTGGGCCCCGACCTGCCCGGCGTAGTACGCGGAGCCGCAGCCGAGGATCTTCACCCGGCGGATCTCCCGTGCCTCGCGCGGGTCGAGGTTCAGGCCGCCCAGGTGCGCGGTGTGGAAGCGCAGGTCCAGGCGGCCGCGCAGCGCCCGCTCGACGGCGGCGGGCTGTTCGTGGATCTCCTTGCGCATGAAGTGCCCGTAGCCCTCGGCGTCGTACGCGGCCTCCTCGGCCTCGATCAGGGAGGGCTCCTTGCGGGTGGCGCGCCGGTCCAGCGTCGAGGTGCGGAACCCGTCGGCCCGTACGGTCGCCAGCTCCCCGTCGTCGAGGTGCACGACCTGCCGCGTGTAGCGCACCAGCGCGGCGACGTCGGAGGCGGCGAACATCTCCTTCTCCCCGATGCCCAGCACGACCGGGCTGCCGTTGCGCGCGACGACCAGAGTCTCGGGGTGGCGGGCGTCCACGACGGCGATGCCGTACGTCCCGACGACCCGCGACAGCGCCTCCCGTACGGCGTCCTCCAGTTCGGCCTCGCCGGAGCGGGCGATCAGGTGGGGGAGCACCTCGCTGTCGGTCTCGGAGGCCAGGACGACGCCATCGGCGGTCAGCTCGGCGCGCAGCTCGTCGGCGTTCTCGATGATGCCGTTGTGCACCACGGCGATCGTCCCGGCGACGTGCGGGTGGGCGTTCGGCTCGCTCGGCTCGCCGTGGGTGGCCCAGCGGGTGTGCCCGATGCCCGGCGCGCCCTTGAACCGGGCGGGCAGGCCCGCCGCCAGCTCGCCGACGCGTACTTTGGCCTTGCGCACGCGCAGGTCACCCGAGCGGCCGAGCACGGCGAGACCTGCCGAGTCGTAGCCCCGGTACTCCAGGCGGGCCAGCCCCTCCGTCAGGATCGGGACGGCGTCCCGCGGGCCGACGTAGGCCACGATTCCGCACATCAGGTCTCCTTCATCCGTAGACGATGCGGCGGAGCTGGCGCAGCGAGAGCTCCGGGGGAGCGACGCGCCGCGACGGCAGCTCGGCGGCGATGCGTTCGAAGATCCGGTCGTTGGTCAGCCCGGCCGCCTTCAGCTCGGCGTGCCGCCGGCGGACGAAGTCCTCGGCGGGCTCGGCGAAGTAGGCGAGCACGTCGGCGACGACCCGCGCCGCCTCGCCGGGGGTCAGCGGCGATGTGCGGCTGAGGTGGGCGACGAGCTCGTCATGGGGGTGATCGGGCACGATCGCCGATGATTCCGGGCGAAGGATGAGAAAAGCAAGAATCCTGCCCGGAATCGGGCAGGATCGACGCGTGCTCGGATGTCCGAAGTCCCCCTCGGGGGCGGGATGCCCGGTCGGCGGTGGAGAGGTCAGCCCAGTGTCGTGGTCGCCGTGCGAAGGTCCTCCAGGGCGGCCAGCGCATGGGGTGCGAGCCCTCTGCCGTCATCGCGATCGGCCTCGGACCACTGGGCATAGCCTCGCTTGAAAGCGAGGACCCCCAGCTCGGCCGCGAGGTGCGCGGTCGGATCGGGGACGCCGCGGGCGACGAGCGCGGCCGTCATGGCGCTCGCGAGACCGACGCTTTTCAGCGCGTCCCGTTCCTGCAGCTCGGTGCTGGCCGCCACGGCCGCCCTGAGCCGGGGGCCGAGCTCGCGGTTCACCGGTCCCATTTCGCCCGATGCGCGCAGGAGACCGGCGGCGACCGCCTCGAGCGGGCTGGCGCCGGCGGGCGCCTCGGCGATCCCCTCGGCCAGGAGCCGACTCAAGGTCTCCTGGCCGGCCACCAGGACCTCGCGTTTGTCGGAGAAGTGCCGGAAGAAAGTACTCCTGGTGACTCCGGCGCGCTCGGCGATCTGCGCCACCGTCGTGGCGTCGTACCCCTGCTCGGTGAAGAGATCCACGGCGGCGACGACCAATCGCTCGCGCGCCCCCGGTTGCCATCGTGCCATGCCGTCACTCTAACAGAGTGATGCGACATGTGTCTCATCACTCTGCTACGGTGATGAGACACAAGTCCCGTCACTCATGGGGAGTCCTTCATGCACGTCTTCGTCACCGGCGGCACCGGCACCATCGGATCCGCCGTCGTCGCCGAACTGCTCGGCAATGGCCACACCGTTCTCGCGCTGGCCCGCTCGGACCGCTCCGAGCAGGCCCTCAAGGACGCCGGCGCCGAGGTGCTGCGCGGCGAACTGGCCGACCTCGACGTCCTGCGGGCCGGCGTCGCGCAGTCCGACGGCGTCATCTCCCTGGCGTTCGGACGCGACTACGGCGACCCCGACGCGCTCGCGGCGGCCATCACCGAGGAGGGCGCGGCCATGGCCGCGCTGGGGGAGGAGCTCACCGGCAGCGGCCGACCGATCGTCACCGTCTCCGGGACGCCCTGGGTACCGGGCCGCGCCTCCACCGAGGCCGATCCGCTGCCGACCGACGGGCCGGTGGGCGGTCGCGGCCGCTCGGTCAACGCGCTGCTGGAGCTGGCCTCGCGCGGTGTGCGCGCCACGGCGGTCCGCATGCCGCGCACGGTCCACAACGAGGGCAAGGGCGGATTCGCCGGCCTGTTGGCCGATGCGGCGCGCCGCACCGGAGTGGCCGGCTACCCGGGCGACGGCACCCAGCGCTGGCCGGCCGTGCACGCCCTCGACGCGGCGGTCCTGTTCCGGCTGGCTCTCGAATCGGCACCGGCCGGGACGGCCTGGCACGCCGTGGCCGACGAGGGCGACGCGGTGCGCGACATCGCGACGGTCATCGGCCGACGGCTGGGCCTGCCGGTCGAGACGGTGCCGGAGGAGACCTTCGGCCCGTTCGGCCCGATCTTCGCGATGGACCAGCCGGCCTCCAGCGCCCACACCCGCGACGCCCTCGGGTGGCAGCCGACGCACCCCAGCCTGCTGGAGGACCTGGAGAACATCCAGCCCTGAGACCGCCGACCCGGTCCCCCTGGTCGAGCCGAACGGCCGGCCAGGGTCACCCCCTCAACGCTGAAGAGCCCCCGGAACGGCTGCGCCGCAGCTCCTGCGTCGGCCCCGCGTCAGCCCTCGAGGATCCTGTCGTACCGGTACGGCTTGTAGTGGTTGTAGGAGACCGGGTGGGTGCGGTGGTGAGTGCCGCCGTCGCCGGCCTGCTCGTAGACCCGGTAGACGGTGTGCGCCGGGTCGGCCCACCCCTCGAACAGCATCACGTGCCCGGCGTCGCCGGCGCTGCCCGCGCCGAGGAACCCGATCGCGTCGCCGGGCTTGAGGTCGCCCCAGGCGATCGGGTGGACGACCGGGCCCGGGAATCCGGGACCGCCGCGCAGCATGCTGTCGGTGTTGTAGTTGAGCGGCGCGCCGTTCGCGTTCTGGAGGTTCCAGGCCATGGAGATGTATCCGGAGCAGTCGGTGCGCCAGCCGTTCAGGTAGCGGCTCTGGCTGTAGGGCACCGGCCCGCCGTGCCAGGCGGTCAGCCACGTGCGGGCGCGGGCGATCGCGACGCTCCGCTTGGTCGGGACCATCGGCGCCGCCTCGGCCCGTCCCGGCGTGGCGGCGAGCGCCGCGCTCATCATGGGCCGGGGAACGCGCGGATGCGCGTCGGCCAGCGCCGACCCGGTCATGGTCACGGCGGCGAGCAGGCCGCCCAGCACGACGGCGATGACCCGCTGATCCGGATACCTCATCCGTAATCCCTCCTCGATGCGCGGAGATGTCGCTGAACGTGACCGAACGCTAGCGAAAGGTGATCATCCCCGCTCGGATGACGCGCCGCCGGAGCTTTCTTGACCGCTCGTTACAGATACGGCTATCGTCCCGGGCATGGCACGGACGCGGGAGTTCGACACGGAGGCGGTGGTCCGGTCGGCGATGGAGCTGTTCTGGCGCCGCGGCTACGAGGCCACCTCGATCCAGGACCTGGTGGAGGCCACCGGGCTGGGGCGCGGCTCGCTGTACGCGGCGTTCGGCAGCAAGGACGGGCTGTACGAGACGGCCCTCCGGCGCTATGCCGAGATGTCGTCGGCGCGGATGACGGCCCGGCTCGAAAGGGACGTCCCGATCCGCACGGTGCTCCGCGACCTGCTGCTGTCGCTGGTCGACGAGGCGGCCCGGGACGCCGACCGGCGCGGTTGCCTGGTCACGAACACCGCGATCGAGCGGCTCCCGCACGACGCCGTCTCGGGGCGCATCGTCGCCGACGCGCTCGGCGGGGTGCGCGAGTCGATCGCGGCCGCGCTCGGCCGGGCCCGCGACCGTGGTGAGCTGCCCGTGGACGCCGACGTGCCGGGGCTGGCCGACTTCTTCATCACGGCCATCCAGGGGCTGCGCGTCATGGCCAAGGCCGGACCCGACCGGCGGCGGCTGGCCGGCGTCGTCGAAACGGCCCTGGGGGTGCTGCCGTGACGTCGCGGCCGCTCGGCGCCGTTCCCTGCCCGGAATATGTAACGAACAGTCAAGAAAGAGGAGCCGGATCGATGACCGTCGCACTGCTGGGAACCGGGATCATGGGCGCGGCGATGGCCCGCAACCTGCTGGCTCAGGGCATCGACCTGCGGGGCTGGAACCGCACGCGGGCGAAGGCCGAGGCCGTCGACGGGCTGAAGGTCGCCGGCACCCCCGCCGAGGCCGTCGAGGGCGCCACTGTGATCATCACGATGCTGAACGACGGCGAGGCCGTGCGCCAGGCGATGGAACAGGCCGCCCCGGGCCTGCGGAAGGGGCAGATCTGGGCGCAGATGAGCACGGTCGGCCTCGAGCCGCTGGACGATCTCGACCGGATCGCCGAGCGCCACGGCCTCGTCCTCGTCGACGCTCCGGTGCAGGGCAGCCGGCAACCCGCCGAACAGGGCGAGCTCATCGTGCTCGCCTCCGGGCCGGAGAGCGCACGGGAGCCCCTGCGCCCGGTCTTCGACGCGGTCGGGAAGCGGACGCTGTGGCTCGGCCCCGCCGGCGCGGGCAGCCGGCTCAAGCTCGTCACGAACACCTGGGCCCTCACCCTCGTCTCCGGGGTCGGCGAGGCCCTCGCCCTGGCGCGGGCCCTGGAGGTCGACCCGCGGGCGTTCCGTGACGTCGTCGGCGCCGGGCCGATGGACAGCGCGCTGTTCCAGCAGAAGGCCGCGGCCATCATCGCCGGCGACTTCACGCCGACCTTCACCGTGACGAACGCCGAGAAGGACACGCGGCTGATCTGCGCGGCCGGTGCCTCCGCCGGGGCCCGGATGGACGTCATGGAGGCCGCCCGCGACCGCTTCCACCGCGCCGCCCTGGCGGGCCACGCCGAGGAGGACATGGCCGCCGCCTACTTCGCCGGCTTCACGGCCTGACCGTCTCCTGCGCCGGGGATCCTCGTCGTCCCGTCCATGAGGATCCCCGGCACCGACCTTCAGCCGCGGGCGGCCAGGGCCGCGGCGGCGCAGTCGGGGACGCGCTCCGGTCCGTACCGGAACCGGCGCTCAGGTCAGGGCGGCCAAGGCCTGGTCGGCGGCGTCACGGAGGCGGTCCGGGTCCGGGTGGGCGCGGCCGAGCACACGCATCCCCTGCAGCAGCACGAGGAGGAACCGGGCCAGCGCCCGCGGGTCCTTGTCCGCGGGCAGCTCGCCCTGCGCGCGCGCCCTGGTCAGCGCCGAGGTCAGGGCGGTCTCGACCGTGTCCCAGCTCGCGTCGACCCGGCGCGCCGCCTGCGGGTCCCGGCCGGCCAGCTCCACCGCGGTGTTCACGACCATGCACCCCCGCCGGCGCGGATCGGCCGCCGACTCCTCCGCGTAGGCGCGCACCAGCGCCCGTACGGCGGGCAGGACGGGGCCGGGCTGGGACAGCATCTCGACGACATTGAGATCGCGCGTCCGGGCGTACCGCTCGTACGCCTTCAGATAGAGGTCGTGCTTGCCGCCGAAGGTGGCGTAGATGCTGGCCCGCGCGATGCCGAGATGCTCGACCAGGTCGGCCATCGACGTCGCCTCGTATCCGCGCTCCCAGAACAGCTCCATCGCCTTCTGCAGCACGGCGTCCGGATCGAACTCCTTCGTCCTCGCCACGCCCCGGACGCTAGTCGGATCCAGACCGATCGGTCAAATATCGTCCCGGCCGGAGATCTTCATCGCGGCACCGATGAGTTCGTCGGAGTGATGGCGTTACATGGCCAGAACGTCGGTGATCGGCCGACCGGACCCGAGGAGACAAGCACCGTGGAGATGAAGCTCGAACTCATCGTCGTCCCCGTCTCGGACGTCGACCGGGCCAAGGCCTTCTACGCCGAGGAGGCCGGCTTCCGGCTGGACGTCGACTTCAGCGCCGGGGAGGACTTCCGGGTGGTGCAGCTCACGCCGCCCGGTTCCGCCTGCTCGATCGCGCTGATGAAGAACAAGGAGACGGCGGGCGCGGTGCAGGGCCTGCACCTGGTGGTCACCGACATCGACGCCGTGCGCGCCGAACTCACCGGGCGCGGGGTGGAGGTGAGCGAGGTCTTCCACCACGAGGCGGGCGGACCGGTGCCGGGGCACGACGCGGAGGAGCGCGACTACGCGAATTTCGCCTCCTTCAGCGACCCGGACGGCAACGGCTGGCTGCTCCAGCAGGTCCGGGGCGGTGGCGAGGCGTGACCGGGACCATGGAGGTGCGGCAGGACGAGATCGCCGCGGCCGTCGCCGGTGACGAGCCGGCGTTCGCCGCGCTCACCGAGCGGCATCGGCGGGAGCTGCACGTCCACTGCTACCGGATGCTGGCCTCGTTCGACGAGGCGGAGGACGCCGTGCAGGAGACCTTCCTGCGGGCCTGGCGCGGGCGGGAGGGCTTCGACGGCGGCACGCTGTTCCGCGCGTGGCTCTACCGGATCGCGACGAACGTCTGCCTCGACCAGCTCCGGCGCGCCGCCCGCCGGCCGGTGCGCGGAGACACCCTGTCCGAGGTGCCGTGGCTGCAGCCGTACCCGGACGCGCGGCTCGACGCGGCCGCGCCCGCCGACGAGGGACCGGACGCGGTCGTGGTCGAGCGGGAGACGATCGAGCTGGCGTTCGTCGCCGCCCTGCAGGCCCTGCCGCCGCGGCAGCGCGCGGCGTTCCTCGCCCGCGACGTGCTCGGCAGGTCCGCGGCGGAGACGGCGGACCTGCTGGGTACGAGCGTCGCCGCCACCAACAGCGCGCTGCAACGGGCCCGGGCCACCATGCAGCGGCGGCTGCCGGAGCGCCGTACCGAGTGGTCGACCGGGGAGCTGAGCGGTGCCGAGCGTGCGCTGCTCGAACGCTTCATCGACGCGCACGAGCGCTGCGACGCCGCGGCCGCCATCGCCATCGCGGCCGAGGACCTGCGCGTCACGATGCCGCCGTACCCGTACCGCTACGAGGGCCTGGCGGCGGTCGTGCCGCTCCTCGAGCGGGCCTTCGGGGAGGACCGCGAGGGCGACTGGCGTCTCCTCCCGACATCGGCCAACCGGATGCCGACGGCCGCCAGCTACCTGCGGCGGCCGGGCGACTCGGAGTACCGGGCGTTCAAGTTCGACGTCCTGCGCGTCGAGGACGGCCGGATCAGGGAGATCACGACGTTCGGCCCGGAGCTGTTCCCGCGGTTCGGCCTGCCGGCGACCCTCTGACGGCGGGTGGTGCCGCCCGCCGAGCCGGGCGGCACCACCCGGGTCAGACGCCCGGCAGCCGTCGCGGGGAGCGGCGGAGGTAGACCGCCCAGGTCACGGCGGAGCAGAGCACGTAGTAGGCGATGAAGGCGACGTACGCGCCGTCGCCCGTCTTGTAGGTCAGGAACGACTGGCGGAAGGCCAGGTTGACCAGGACGCCGCCGAACGCCCCGATCGCGCCGGCCACGCCGATGAGGGCGCTCGACAGGCGGCGGCCCTCGTCCTCCGTCGGGGCCTTGGCGCGGAAGATGGCGGGGATCATCTTGTACGTCGAGCCGTTCCCGACGCCGCTAAGGACGAACAGCAGCACGAACCCGGTGAGGAACAGCGGCAGCGACCGCTCGGCGGAGGCGGTGAGGACGATCGCGGCGCCGATCCCCATCGCCACGAAGTTCCAGAAGGTGACCCTGGCGCCGCCGAGCCGGTCCGCCGCCCAGCCCCCGACGGGCCGGATCAGCGAGCCCAGCAGCGGGCCGAGGAACGTCAGGTACGCGGCCTTGATCGGCGTGTCGAAGTCCGCCTTGAACTGCACCTGCAGCACCTGGCCGAAGGCGAAGCCGAACCCGATGAAGGATCCGAACGTCCCGACGTACAGCAGTGACATGATCCAGCTGTGCGGGTCCTTCACCACGTCCCGCATGGCCCGTTTGTCGTTGCGCATCCCGGCGAGGTTGTCCATCCGCAGGGCCGCGCCCAGCGCGGCCAGGACGATGAAGGGGATGTAGATCCCGGCGACCAGCCGCGGGTGGTCCCTGCCGGCGGTCGCCAGCACCGCCAGCCCGACCAGCTGGACGACGGCCACGCCGATGTTGCCGCCTCCCGCGTTGATCCCGAGCGCCCATCCCTTGAGCCGCTGCGGATAGAACGCGTTGATGTTGGCCATCGAGGAGGCGAAGTTGCCGCCGCCGACCCCGGCCACGGCCGCGAGGACCAGAAGGGTGGTGAAGGAGACGCCCGGCCTGATCAGGACGGCGGCCGACACCGCCGGGACCAGCAGGAGCGCGGCGCTGAACATCGTCCAGTTACGGCCGCCGAACCTGGCGATCGCGAAGGTGTACGGCAGGCGCAGGGCGGCGCCGAGCGCCGTGGGGACCGTCGTCAGCAGGAACTTCCCGGCGGGGTCGACGTGGTACGCCGGGCCGAGGAACAGCACCAGCACGGACCACAGGCTCCACACCGAGAACCCGATGTGCTCGGAGAAGATCGAGAAGGCGAGGTTGCGCCGGGCGACCCTCGCCCCCGTCTCCTCCCAGAAGGCCGGGTCCTCCGGGCGCCAGTCCGCGATCCACCGGCGGCCGGCCGTGCCGGCGCCGGGTAGGCGTTGTTCGATGGTGGTCATACGGGCTCCTCCTGGCTGGGTGCTGCGCCGACGCTAGGAGCGGCCCGTTTCCTCGGTGTGTGTCGCGTAATGCGGCGGTGATAACTTCCCCGCACCCGTGCCCCGGGGGCGCTGTGAGCCGCACCGCAGGTCAGAGGCCTCCGTGAAGGGCTTGTAGCGGGCCGGTAACACCGCGGACCCCGGTGGGAAACGCCTCAACCGCACGATCGAGGCATGTCGCCCATAGCCACCCACTGTCCGTACTGCGCGCTGCAGTGCGGGATGCTCGTCGGCCCCGGCACCACCGTCGCGCCGCGCGAGGACATCCCCGCCAACGGCGGTGACGGCGGGGCCCTCTGCCAGAAGGGGTGGACGGCCGGGGAGTTGCTGACCACGCCGGACCGGCTGACCGTGCCCCTCATGCGCGCCCGCCGGGACGCCCCGCTGGAGCCCGTCTCCTGGGACGCCGCGCTCGACCGGATCGCCGCCGAGCTCGGCCGGATCCAGGAGGCGTACGGCCGCTCGGCCGTCGCGGTCTTCGGCGGGGGCGGGCTGACCAACGAGAAGGCGTACCAGCTCGGCAAGTTCGCCCGCGTCGCGCTGCGCACGCCCAACATCGACTACAACGGCCGCTTCTGCATGTCGTCGGCGGCCGCGGCGCAGAACCGGGCGTTCGGCCTGGACCGGGGCCTGCCCGTGCCGATCACCGACGTCGCCGCCGCGGACGCCATCCTGCTGGCCGGCGGCAACGTCGCCGAGACGATGCCGCCGTTCGTCCGGCACCTGACCGCCCAGCGCGAGCGAGGCGGCCGGCTCATCGTCGTCGACCCGCGGGAGACCGCGACCGCCCGCCGCGCCGACCTGCACCTGCAGGTCACGCCGGGTACGGACCTGGCCCTCGCCAACGGGCTGCTGCACCTGGCGATCACCGAGGGCCTGATCGACAAGGCCTACCTCGACGAGCGCGCGGAGGGCTTCGAGGCCGTCCGCACCGTCATCAACGGCTACTGGCCCGAGCGCGTCGAGCGCATCACCGGCGTGCCGGTGCCGGCGATGCGGGCGGCCGTACGGATGCTGGGAGAGGCCGCGAACGCGCTGATCCTGACCGCGCGCGGCGCCGAGCAGCACGCCACCGGAACCGACACGGTGACGGCCTTCATCAACCTCGCCCTGGCGCTCGGCCTGCCCGGACGTCCCGGCTCCGGGTTCGGCTGCCTGACCGGGCAGGGCAACGGCCAGGGCGGCCGCGAGCACGGGCAGAAGGCCGACCAGCTGCCCGGCTACCGGAAGATCGACGACCCGGCCGCGCGCGAGCACGTCGCACGCGTCTGGGGGATCGACCCCGGTGACCTGCCCGGCCCCGGCCTGTCGGCCACCGAGCTCCTGAACGCGCTCGGCACGCCCGGCGGCCCGCGCGCCCTGCTGCTGTTCGGTTCCAACCCGGTCGTGTCGGCGCCGGACGCGGGCCGCGTGCAGGGCCGCCTGGACGCGCTGGACCTCCTCGTGGTGTCCGACTTCGTGCCGTCCGAGACCGCCGTGCGCGCCGACGTCGTACTGCCGACCGCGCAGTGGGCGGAGGAGACCGGCACGATCACCAACCTGGAGGGCCGGGTCCTGCTGCGGCGGGCGGCCCGGCCCCGGCCGCCGCTGGTCCGCACCGACCTGGAGATCATCGCCGCCCTGGCCGAGCGGCTCGCGGCCCCCGGCCGGTTCAGCGCCGAGCCGGCCGAGGTGTTCGACGAGCTGCGCGCGGCCAGCGCCGGCGGGCTCGCCGACTACTCCGGCATCACCTACGACCGGATCGTCGACGAGACCGGCGTCTTCTGGCCGTGCCCGGGGGAGGACCACCCCGGCACCCCGCGCGTCTTCCTCGACCGGTTCGCCACGCCGGACGGCCGCGCACGCCTCGTGCCGGTCGAGCACCGCGGGCCCGCCGAGGACGTCTGCGCGGACTACCCGGTCTACCTGACGACCGGGCGGGTGCTCGCCCACTACCAGAGCGGCGCGCAGACCCGCCGGGTACGGGCGCTGCTCGACGCGGTCCCGGAGCCGTACGTCGAGATCCATCCCGACCTGGCCGGGCGGCTGGAGATCGAGGAGGGCGACGACGTCCGCGTGACGAGCCGGCGGGGCGGCGCGGTCGCCAAGGCGCGGTTCAGCACGGCGATCCGCCGCGACACCGTCTTCATGCCCTTCCACTGGGCCGGTCCCGCCCGCGCGAACCTGCTCACCAACCCGGCCCTCGACCCGACGTCGCGGATGCCGGAGTTCAAAGTGTGCGCCGTCCGACTGGAGAAGAAGTGAACCGACACATCGTGATCGTCGGCAACGGCATGGCGGGCTCCCGGCTCGTCTCCGAGCTGCGGGCCCGCGACCGGAACCTGCGGATCACCGTCTTCGGCGCCGAGGCCGCCCAGCCGTACAACCGGGTGCTGCTGTCGAACGTCCTGGCCGGTGTCACCGCGCCCGGCGACATCGGCCTGACCGACCCGGCGTGGTACGCCGCGAACGGCGTCGACGCCCGCCTCGGGCAGGAGATCGTCGCGATCGATCGGGAACGCAAGACGGTGACCTGCGCCGACGGCACCGTCACCGGGTACGGCACGCTGGTGCTCGCCACCGGCAGCGCCCCGGTCGTCCCGCCGCTGCCGGGACTGGACGCCGAGGGCGTCGTCGCCTTCCGCACGCTCGGCGACTGCGAGGCGATCATCCGGCTGGCCGGCGGCGCGCGGTCCGCGGTCGTCGTCGGCGGCGGGCTGCTCGGCCTGGAGGCGGCGCGCGGGCTGGCGGGCCGTGACCTGCCGGTCACCGTCGTCCACCTGGGCGGGCACCTGATGGAACGGCAGCTGGACGCCGAGGCCGGCGGAGTGCTGCAGCGCACCATCGGCGACCTCGGCGTCCGTACGCTCGTCGGGGCGCGCCTGACCGGGGCACGGGCCGAGAGCGGGCGCGTCACGGGCATCGAGCTGGACGACGGGGCGGTGCTCCCCGCGGACCTGGTGGTGCTCGCCTGCGGCATTCGTCCCGAGACGGGGCTGGCGAGGGCCGCCGGGCTCACCGTGGACCGCGGCGTCGTGGTCGACGACCGGCTCCGTTCGATCGACGACCCGGACGTCCACGCGATCGGGGAGTGCGCCCAGCACCAGGGCACGGTGTACGGACTGGTCGCGCCCGCCTGGGAACAGGCCCGGATCCTCGCCGACCTGCTCACCGGCGGTGACGCCCGCTACGAGGGGTCCCGCCAGGTCACCCGGCTCAAGGCCGCGGGGATCGAACTGGCCGCCATGGGCGAGACGACGCTCGGCGACGACGAGGCCGAGGTCGTCCGCTTCGCCGACCCGACGCGCGGCACGTACAAGAAGGTCGTGATCCGGGACGACCGGCTGGTCGGCGCGATCCTGCTCGGCGAGACGACGACGGCCGGGCTGCTCACCCAGTTGTACGACCGGGCCGCCCCGGTGCCGTCGGACCGGCTGGGGCTGTTGTTCACCGGGCTGAGCCCGGCGACGCCGACCGAGACGCCGGTGCGGATTCCGGACGCCGCGGTGGTCTGTCACTGCAACAACGTCAGCAAGGGCCGGATCCGCGCCTGCTGGGAGGAGGGCGCGCGGGAGGTCGCCGACATCGCCACGATGACGCGCGCGACGACGGGCTGCGGCGGCTGCCGGGACACCGTCGAAGGGATCCTCGAGTGGCTCGGAACTCAGGAGGTGACGTTCCCCACCAGGTCAGGCCGTAGGTGAGCGGCTTGTAGCACAGCGGTAACAAGCGGGACGCAGACGCGAAACGCCCGGTCGTCAAGATCGAGGTCAAGTCGCGTCGGGGAGGACTGAATTCGGATGACCAGCCGTCTTGTCGTCGTCGGCCACGGTCCGGCGGCGCATCGCCTCGTCGAGGCCCTGCGGGAGCGCGACTCCGCCGGCCGGTGGCGGATCACGGTGGTGGGGGAGGAGCCGCGCGCGGCCTATGACCGCGTCGCGCTGACGTCCTACCTCACCGACGACGCCGACCTCGGCTACCCGCCGCACGACGAGAGCGTGGTCGTGCGGACCGGGGAGCGGGTCACCGCGATCGACCGCGCCGCCGGCGTCGTCCGTACGGACGCGGGGGCGACCCTGCCGTACGACGCACTGGTGCTGGCCACCGGGTCGGTGCCGTTCGTGCCCCCGGTCCCGGGCGCCGAGCACGCCTTCGTCTACCGGACGATCGAGGACCTCGACGCGCTGCGCGCCGCCGCGGCCGGCGCCGACCTTACTACGTCAAGGCCGCGGGCCGGGGTGGTCGTCGGCGGCGGACTGCTCGGGCTGGAGGCCGCCCGCGCGCTCCAGGGGCTCGGTCTGGACACCCACGTCGTCGAGGTGGCGCCCTGGCTGATGCCCCGCCAGCTCGACGAGGGCGGCGGCGCGATGCTGCGCCGTCACATCGAGGCCCTGGGCATGACCGTGCACACCGGCGTCGGCCTCGAACGCGTCGAGCCCGGCGGCGTGCGCCTGGCCGGCGACGTCGTCATCGACGCCGGCGTGGTCGTCTTCTCGGCCGGCATCCGCCCGCGCGACGACCTCGCCCGCGCCGCCGGCCTGCCGGTGGGGGAGCGCGGCGGCATCGTCGTCGACGACGCCTGCCGCACCGAGGACCCGCGGGTCTTCGCGATCGGCGAGTGCGCCCTCGTCGGGGGCATGGTCTACGGCCTGGTCGGCCCGTGCTTCACGATGGCCGAGGTGGTCGCCGACCGGCTGCTGGGCGGGGAGGCGCGCTTCACCGGCGCGGACCTGTCGACGCAGCTGAAGCTGATGGGCGTGGACGTGGCCAGCTTCGGCGACCCGTCCGCCGACGCCCTCGACGTGATCTACACCGACCCGGTCGCCGGGATCTACAAGCGCCTCGTCGTCAGCGACGACGCGCAGACCCTGCTCGGCGGCGTCCTGGTCGGCGACGCCTCGTCCTACCCGGCGCTGCGCGCCTACGTCGGCGCGAAGCTGCCCGGGACGCCCGAGCAGGCGCTGTTCGGCGGCACCGAGGCGGCGGGCGGCGCGCTGCCCGAGGCGACCGTCATCTGCAGCTGCAACAACGTGACCGCCGGGACGATCCGCGCCGCGATCGCCGAGGACGGGCTGACCGACGTGCCCGCCGTGAAGGCCTGCACCAGGGCGGGCACCGGCTGCGGCAGCTGCGTGCCGCTCGTCAAGAAGATCCTCGACGCGGAGCTGACCGCCGCCGGCGTCGAGGTGAGCAAGGCCCTGTGCGAGCACTTCGACCACAGCCGCGCGGAGCTGTTCGACATCGTCCGGGTGCGCGGGATCGCGACCTTCTCCCAGCTGATCGCCGAGCACGGGCGCGGCCGGGGCTGCGACATCTGCAAGCCGGTGGTCGCCTCGATCCTGGCCAGCCTCGGCAACGGCCACATCCTGGACGGCGAGCAGGCGGGCCTGCAGGACACCAACGACCGGTTCCTCGCGAACATGCAGAAGAACGGCACCTACTCGGTGGTGCCGCGCATCCCGGGCGGGGAGATCACGCCGGAGAGGCTGATCGTCATCGGCGAGGTCGCCCGCGAGTTCGGGCTTTACACGAAGATCACCGGCGGGCAGCGGATCGACATGTTCGGGGCCCGCGTCGAGCAGCTGCCGGAGATCTGGAAGAGGCTGATCGACGCCGGGTTCGAGTCCGGCCACGCGTACGGCAAGGCGCTGCGGACCGTCAAGTCCTGCGTGGGGTCCACGTGGTGCCGCTACGGCGTCCAGGACTCGGTCGGCCTCGCCATCCGGCTCGAGCTGCGCTACCGGGGCCTGCGCGCGCCGCACAAGATCAAGTCGGCGGTGTCCGGGTGCGCCCGCGAGTGCGCCGAGGCGCAGAGCAAGGACTTCGGCGTCATCGCCACGGAGCGCGGGTGGAACCTCTACCTCGCCGGGAACGGCGGGATGCGGCCGCGCCACGCGGACCTGTTCGCGCAGGACCTGGATGAGGACACGCTGATCCGCTACATCGACCGGTTCCTGATGTTCTACGTCCGCACCGCCGACCGGCTGCAGCGCACCGCGTCCTGGCTGGAGAACCTCGACGGCGGCCTCGACTACCTGCGCGAGGTCATCGTCGAGGACCGGCTCGGCATCTGCGCCGAGCTCGACGCGGCCATGGAACGCCACGTGGCGGGCTACTCCGACGAGTGGCGGGCGATCCTGGAGGACCCGGAGAAGCTGCGCCGCTTCGTCTCCTTCGTCAACGCGCCCGGCATGCCCGACCCGAGCATCGTCTTCGAGCCCGAACGTGAGCAGATCAAGCCCGTGATGGTGGAGGTGACCCGTTGACCGGCGCGCGCGTCGCCGGCCCGCGGGAAGCCGCCGGGCGGGCGGAGTGAGAGGAGAATCCGTTGACCGAGACCCTTGCGCCGGCGCCCGCGGGCACCGGCACGCTGAACGAGACCCGGTGGACGACCGTCTGCGACTATGACGACCTGCAGCCCGAGCGTGGCGTCTGCGCGCTGGTCGGCGATCGTCAGGTCGCGATCTTCCGCACCTACGACGGCGCGCTCCACGCCCTGTCCGGCCACGACCCGTTCAGCGGCGCGAACGTCCTGGCCTGGGGGATCGTCGGAACCCGTGATGGCCTGCCCACCGTGGCCTCCCCGATGTACAAGCAGGTGTTCGACCTGACCACGGGCCGCTGCCTGGACGACCCGGCCGTGTCCGTGCCGGTGTTCCGGATACGGCGCGCCGGCCGCCGCGTGGAGGTGGCCGAGTCGTGAAGGACACGCCCCTGGCCGGATTCACCGTGGGCGTCACGGCGGCGCGGCGGCACGAGGAGCTGACGGCGCTGCTGGAGCGCAAGGGCGCGCGCGTCGTGTACGCCCCCGCGATCCGGCTGGTGCCGCTCGCCGACGACGCCGAGCTGCTGGCGGCCACCCGCGAGATCCTCGCGGACCCGGTCGACGACGTGATCGTCACGACCGGGATCGGCTTCCGGGCCTGGCTGGAGACGGCCGACGGCTGGGGGTTGCGGGACGACCTGATCAAGCGTCTGGGCGACGTGCGCATCCTGGCCCGCGGGCCGAAGGCCAAGGGCGCCGTGCGCGCCGCCGGGATGGCCGAGGCGTGGTCGCCCGAGTCGGAGAACTGCGACGAGGTCCTGCGCCATCTCCTGGAGGAGGACCTGCGGGGACGCCGGATCGCCGTTCAGCTGTACGGCGATCCGACGCCGCACCTCACCGGCACGCTGCGGCGCGCGGGCGCCGACGTCGTGGAGGTCCCGGTGTACCGCTGGGCCCGCACCGACGACCCGACGCCGCTGCGCAGGCTCGTCGGGCAGGCGGTGGCGGGCACCATCGACGCGATCACCTTCACGAGCGCCCCGGCGGTGTCCGCCACTCTGGCCGTCGCGGCCGACGACAACCTCGAGGATCCGCTGCTGGAGGCGCTGCGCACGCAGGTGGTCGCCGCGTGCGTCGGATCGGTGACCGCCGCGCCGCTGGAGGAGCGAGACGTGGCGACGGTACGTCCCGAGCGGGCCCGCCTCGGCGCGCTCGTCCGGACGCTCGCCGCCGAACTGCCCGTCCGGCGGTCCAGCCGGGTCGCCGTGGCCGGTCACGCCCTCGAACTGCGCGGACACGCCGTGGTCATCGACGGGCAGCTCAAGCCGATCGCGCCCGCGCCCATGGCGATCCTCCGCGCCCTCGCCCGGCGGCCCGGCCACGTGGTCTCCCGTGCCGAACTGTGCACCGTGCTGCCGAGCCGGACGCTGCCGGGCGGCGCGACCCCGGGCCGCCCGCATCCGGACGAGCACGCCGTGGAGATGGCGGTCGCGCGGCTGCGCCGCGGCCTCGGCCGGGGCGGGCTCGTCGAGACCGTGGTCAAGCGCGGCTACCGGCTGGCCTGCGATCCCGTCCGTCCCGGGCCTGCCCGGCTCACCGGCGCTCCGGAGGCGGTGTGACGCTGCTCGCGGTCGGACACGGCACCCGCGACCCGGCCGGAGTCGACGTCATCCGCGCCCTCCTCGAACGGCTTCGCACTCTGCGCCCTGGCTTGACCGTCGCCGAGTCGTACGCCGAGATCACCGAGCCCTCCCTGGAAGACGCCCTCGCCGCGCTTCCCACCGGGAGCGGGCCGGTCGTGGCGGTCCCGCTGATGCTCGGCCGCGGCTACCACACGCTGGTGGACATCCCCGGCCGCGTCGGCCCGTCCGCCACGGTCGCCCGGCCCCTGGGGCCGCATCCGCTGCTGGCCGGCGCGCTCGCCGACCGGCTGGGCCGGGACCGGCACGCGGACGCGGTCGTGCTGGGCGCGGCCGGCACCTCCGACCCCCAGGGAATCGCCGACGCGGCCTCCGCCGCCCGCCTGCTGGGCCGCCGCCTGCGCCGCCCCGTGGCGTACGGCCTGGCGGCCGGGGCGGGACCCGATCTCGCCGAGGTCGTCCGGGACCTGCGGGCCCGGGGCGCCCGCCGCGTCGCGGTCGCCTCCTACCTGCTCGCGCCCGGCCACTTCCACGACCGCCTCCTCGCCGCGGGCGCCGACGCGGTCGCACCGCCGCTGGGCGTGCACGACGCCCTGGCCCGGGTCGTCCTCCGCCGCTACGACGAGGCCCTCACGACCGCCGGGGAGAAGATCCACGATCGCCGGGCGGCGACCCGCGCCGGGTGACGCGCGCCGGACGTCCCGCCACTGGGGAACGTCCCGGCCTGACGCCGCACGCTCACGGTCTCATCGGGCGGTGATGCCGGCGAGTACCTGATCGAGGCCGGTGGCGAAGGCGGTCTCCGCGTCCGGGTGCGGGCCGCCTCCGACCATCTTGGCCAGCGCGGGATAGCGCCCGGTGGCCAGCAGCCGGTCGAGGTACGGGCCGTTGGCGGCCTGCCATCGTCGCTCGTCCAGGCCGGTGGCGCGTTCGGTGCGCGACTCGGCGATCTCGCTTCGCACCGCCCCGATCACATAGGCGTTCACCGTGTGGGCGGCCTGGGTGACGGCGTCGACGTCATCGAAGCCCGGGGCGCCGTCCAGCGCGGCCAGTGTCGCCTCCAGGTAGGCCAGCGCGCACGGACCGAGGGGCGGGCGTCCGCCGAGCAGGTCGGCGAACCACTCGTGCCGCAGGGCGGCCTCCCGGAGACCGTGCGCGAGGGATCGCAGCGCCGCGCGCCAATCACCGTCCGGCGCGGGCGGCGCGATCTCGCCGTACACCGCGTCCGCCATGAGGTCCAGCAACTCCGTCTTGGTGGACAGGTAGCCGTAGAGCCGCATCGGACCGGCGTCGAGCGCCGCGGCGACCTTGCGCAACGACACCGCGTCCAGCCCGTCGGCGTCCGCGAGCCGGATCGCCGCCTCGACGATCCGGTCCCTGCTCAGCGGGCTCGGCGCGGGCCGGCTCGGCGGCTCGGGGCGCTCCCAGACCGGGGTGAACTCACCATCGGTGTCTCGTCGTACGGCCATCACGCCTCGTCATCCTCTGGGGTCTTCGCCGGCGGATCTCACGATACATCCCATTGACACATACGGCGTATCGGTCGATACGGTGTATCGACACCGGAGAACGGAGACCTCATGAACGTCCCCATTGACGGAGCCCGCATCGCGATCGTCGGAGGCGGTCCCGGCGGGCTCACGCTCGCCCGCGTCCTGCACGTCCACGGCGTCGACGCCGTGGTCTACGAGCGCGACGCCTCCCCGACCGCCCGCGCCCAGGGCGGCTCGCTCGACCTGCACGCCGAGAGCGGACAGCGCGCCCTCCGCGAGGCCGGGCTGGAGAAGGAGTTCCTGGCCGTCGCCCGCCGCGAGGGACAGGATCTGCGCCTGCTGGACCCGGCCGGCACCGTGCTGCTCCAACAGGACACGCCCGACGATGCCCCGCTGGACCGGCCCGAGATCGACCGCGCCGACCTACGTGACCTGCTCATCGACTCCCTCCCCGAGCAGGCCGTCGCGTGGGGGCGGGTGTTCGAGCGCGCCACCGCCCTGCCCGGCGGTGGGCACCGGCTGCAGTTCGCGGACGGAGAGCCGGTCGACTGCGATCTCCTCGTCGGCGCGGACGGAGGCCGCTCGCGTATCCGCCCCCTGCTCACCGGCGCCTGTCCGTTCCACGTCGGCCTGAACGCGGTCGAGAGCGGCATCCGGGACATCGACCGCACGCATCCCGAACTCGCGGCCATGATCGGACGCGGCAACTACTGGGTCCTCGGCTCCGGTCGCTTCCTGTCGGCCCAGCGCAACGGCGACGGAGGGGTGCGGGTCTACCTCGGCTTCCGCACTCCGGAGGGCTGGCTGAACGACTGCGGCATACCCTTCGACGACCTGGAGCGGGCCCGCCCGTCCCTGGTGAAGTTCTTCACCGGCTGGGCGCCGCAGTGTGCCGCGCTGATCGAGGCGTGCGAGGACCGCTTCGTGCCCCGCCCGGTGACGATGCTGCCGATCGGCCTGACCTGGGCGCCCGTCCCCGGGGTGACGCTGCTCGGCGACGCGGCACACCTGATGCCGCCCGTCGGGCAGGGCGCCAACATGGCCATGCTCGACGCCGCCGAGCTCGGCCTCGCCCTGGCCACCGGGCGTGACGACCCGGCCGCCGCGTTGAAGGACTACGAGACCGCGATGTTCGAGCGCGCCGCAGTCGCGGCACGGGAGTCCGCGGACATCACGAAGGTCTTCATGTCCGGCGCGCGTGACATGCTGCGGTTCTTCCAGCGCCCCGCCGAGGCCCGGTGACGCGCCGCTACTCCGGCTCGCCGGCCGGCGCGTCGTAGGACGCGCGGGCGGCGTGCACCTCCGCGATGTGCGTCTGCGCCCAATCCTTCACCGCCCGCACGATCGGCAGCAGGCTCGTGCCGAGCGGGGTCAGCTCGTAGTCGACGCGGACCGGCACGGACGGGGTGACGCTCCGGGTGACCAGGCCGTCCCGTTCGAGGGCCCGCAGGGTCTGCGTGAGCATC
The DNA here is from genome assembly GCF_024055715.1 of Actinoallomurus soli. Lineage (GTDB taxonomy): Bacteria > Actinomycetota > Actinomycetes > Streptosporangiales > Streptosporangiaceae > Actinoallomurus > Actinoallomurus soli. The sequence continues at coordinate 26,367 of NZ_JAMXMV010000009.1, read as the reverse complement.
TTCTGGCTCACGCCCGCGATCGTCCGGCCCAGGTCGCTGTAGCGCCGCGGGCCGTCGGCCAGCGCGTTGAGGATGAGGGTGACCCACTTGTCGCTGATCCGGTCCAGCAGCTCGCGGGCGGGGCAGGTGGCGAGGTAGGCGTCGTAGGCGGCGCGGGCCTCGGCCCGTCGCTGCGCGGCGGTCTGCGTGGGCATGGCGCTCCCTCGGGTGTCCTACGCACTTCCAGGTACGTACTTCCCAGTGGAGAGTAGCAATCCGTAGGTTTCCCGTGTACCCGATACCGGCACACAGGAGGGACTACGCCATGCGCGCGGTCGTCGTTCGTTCTTACGGGGGCCCGGAGGCCCTGGAGCTCGCCGAGGTCCCGGTTCCCGAACCGGGACCCGGCCAGGTGCGCGTCCGGGTCCGCGCCGCCGCGGTCAACCCCGTCGACGTCGCGACCCGCGCCGGACTCCTGGTCCAGGGTGGGATCATGGCGGCGCGCGAGGTGACCGGCCTCGGCTGGGACGTCGCCGGGGTGGTCGAGGCGACCGGTCCCGGAGTGGCACGGTTCGCCCCGGGGGAGGAGGTGATCGGGCTGTCCGACCGCCTCGACCTCCCCCTGGGCACCCACGCCGACCAGGTCGTCCTCGACGTTGACGCCGTGGCGCCGGCGCCGGCGGGGCTGTCCCCGGAGGAGGCGGCCACGCTCCCGCTGAACGTCCTCACCGCCGACCAGGCCCTGGACCGCCTCGACCTCCGCGCCGGCCAGACCATCCTGATCACGGGCGCGGCCGGTGCCGTCGGCGGGTTCGCCACCGGACTGGCCGCGCTGCGCGGGCTCCGCGTCGTCGCGGTCGCGGGGGAGGGGGACGAGGATCTCGTGCGCCGCCTGGGGGCCGAGATCTTCGTGCCCCGGACCCGGGAGTTGGCGGCGGCCGTCCGCTCGGCCGTGCCGGGCGGCGTCGACGCCGCGCTCGACGCCGCCGTCGTCGGCCTGCCCGCGCTGGAGGCCGTCCGGGGCGGCGGCGCGTTCGCGGCCGTCGTCGGCGGCGCGGCCCCGCCGGCGTTGCGCGGCACCCGGGTCGTCAACGTGTGGATCCGCGCGGACGGACCGCGTCTGGCCGAGCTGGCGCTGCTCGCGGCCGACGGGCGGCTCACGACGAGGGTGGCGGGGACGTTCCCGCTCCCCGAGGCGGCGACCGCCCACCGGCTCCTGGAGAAGGGCGGCCTGCGCGGCCGCCCGGTGCTCGTGCCCTAGAGGGGGAAAGGCGAAGGCCCGCCGGGAGCGGGTGCTCCCGGCGGGCCTTCCTGCGGTCGGCTCGTTCCGCTCAGCTGGCGAAGTCGAGCAGCGGCTGGGCGTTGCTCGGGTGCCGCAGCTTGGACAGCGACTCCTTCTCGAGCTGGCGGATCCGCTCACGGGTCAGCCCGAGGTGCTTGCCGATCTCGTCGAGCGTGCGGGGCGTGCCGTCGTACAGCCCGAACCGCATCGCCATGATCTTCTCTTCGCGCGGCGAGAGCACGGACAGCGCACGGCGCAGCTGGTCGGCCATCAGCTGGCGGTCGACCAGCTCGGAGGCCTCGGGGCTGTCGGTGTCCTCGATGAGGTCACCGATGCGCGTCTCGCCGTCCTCGCCGATCGTCGAGTCCAGGCTGATCGGCTGGCGGCTGGTCCGCAGCAGCTCCTGGACCTGGGCGGGGCTCTTGTCGAGCTCCACGGCCAGCTCCTCCGGAGTGGGCTCGCGGCCCAGCCGCTGGTGCATGTCCCGTTCGACCCGGCTGAGCTTGCTCAGCATCTCCAGGACGTGAACGGGCAGCCGGATCGTGCGGGCGGAGTCGGCGAAGCCACGCTGGATGGCCTGCCGGATCCACCACATCGCGTACGTGGAGAACTTGTAACCCTTGGTGTAGTCGAACTTCTCAACCGCGCGGATCAGGCCGAGGTTGCCCTCCTGCACCACGTCGAGCAGCGACAGGCCGCGGTCGGCGTACTTCTTGGCCACCGACACGACGAGCCGCAGGTTCGCCTCCAGCATGTGGGCCTTGGCCCGGCGCCCGTCCTCGGCGACGAGCTCGAGGTCCTCGCGGTCGCTCTCGGAGAGCCCGGTCTCGGTCTCCAGCTTGTGCTCGGCGTACAGCCCGGCCTCGATGCGCTTGGCGAGCTCGACCTCCTGCGCCGCCGTGAGCAGCTGCCGGCGGCCGATCGCCTTGAGGTAGGTGTGCACCGAGTCGCCCATGACCGAGGACTGGTCGTCCAGGTCGGTGGGGGCGTCGACCTCGTAGTCGTCGGACTCGAGCTCGGTGGCGGGGACGTCCATGGTGTCGGGGTCGGTCGCGGCCTCGGCCTGCGGCGCCTCGGTCTCGGCCTTGGCGGCCTTCCCCTTGGCGGCGGTCCTGCTCTTGGCGCGGGCGGGCCTGGCCTTCTTGACAGTGGCCGTACCCTTCTTGGTGGACGCGGCCTCGGTCTTGTCCTCACTGGCCAGCCGGACTCCGGCGTCGGTCAGCTCACGAATGATGGAGCGACCCTGGGTGGGGGTGATGCCGGCTTCGTGGAAGGCAGCACGCACCTCGTCCAGTGAGAGGTGCCCCTGAGAGCGGCCCCGGTCGAGAAGCTCCTCGAAAGGCGTCGGCCCTGCGGGCATGGTCGCAGCAGCGGTTCGCGGCATGAGGACACCTCCCTCCCTTCGATGTCCTAGCGGTACGGGACGTATGTCGTCTGCTTGCGCGCGCACTATCGGAAACGCGCGATTGCGTCCGGGTTGTTCCCGCAGAGCGAAAACTTTCACGTGTGCACGCGTCCGGGTACGGCAAAGTCCCCCTCGCCCGCCGGCCGGACAGGCTATCAGCCCCCCGCCTCACCTGCGGGAAGCCTCGCCGACGGCTCGTTGCTGAGTGTGACCGACCTCACTCGGTGTGAGGGCCGTCGGGTGCGGCGATCACGGATGGGTCCGGATCGTCGCGATCTTCGAGGTGCAGGTGGTGATCGTGCCCTTGGTGCCGCAGGTCCAGTGCCCGATGACCACCAGACCCGCCGTGCCCTCCGCGGGAGTGTCCGGGTCGTTGTACTTCTCGAAGACCCGCATCGCCTCGACGCAGGTGGTCCGTCCGCGTACGACCTGCACCGTGGCGCGGCCGCCGGTCACGGTGGTGACCTGGCCGCACTCCGCGCCGGGCCGGGCGAGCCGCGGCCTGCCGGTGGGGGAGGGTGAGGGCGTCGGGATCACCAGGGAGGCGCTCGGCCGCGCCTGCGGGTGGCGCTGACTCGCGCAACCCGCGGCGGCGATCAACGCCAAGAGGACGAATGCAGGGCGTACCACCACGACCACGGATTCTCCCAGACCCGCAGGGCCGCTGAGCCGCGCCACGGTCCGGTCAAGTCACGCCGATCAGTGGAAGAATTCACCATTTTTTGGTGGTTCGGGCCTTCATCGAGGTCCTGACAGGTCTGATCATGGCGAGTGTCCGTCCCCCTGACAAGGAGGCTCCGTGCACACCCGCCAACGCACTCGCTCCACTCGGCCGGTCCGGATCGCCGTCACCGTCGCGGCGACCGCGTCCCTGGCCGGCGTGGTCGGCATCACCCACGCCGACGCGTCGGTCTACAGCTCCTGCACGATCTCGCGCTGCGCCGACGCCCGTTCGGCCGACTCCATCTGGGCCTCCAAGGGCTACCCGACGTCCAGCGGCTGGTACTCCTGGCCGGACGGCAAGTACAACTACACCGGCGGGCAGTTCTACAACCGTGAGGGCGAGCTGCCCAGCGGCGCCACCTACTACGAGTACGACGTGTACTCCCGGGCCAAGGGCGCCGCGCGCGACGCCTACCGGATCGTCGTCAACCGCAGCACCGGCACGACCTGGTTCTCGCCGAACCACTACACGGACTTCTACAAGCTCTAGGACGCCTCAGGCCCGGCGCAGCCGCTCCAGGTCGGGTTTGCCGGAGGGGAGCATCGGCAGCTCTCCGACGAGTTCGACCTGACGCGGCGCCGCGTACGCGGGGAGCTCCGCGCGCACCCAGGCGCGGAGCTCCTCCAGGTCCGGCGGCTCCTCGCCGGGGACCACGACGGCCGTCACGCGCTGGCCCCACTCGGGGTCGCTCCGCCCGACGACGGCGACGTCCCGTACGCCGGGATGACGGGCCAGCACCGCCGCGACCTCGCCCGCCACGACCTTCTCGCCGCCGGTGACGATGACGTCGTCGGCCCGGCCCCGCACGCGCAGCCGGCCGTCCTCGATCACGCCCAGGTCCTGCGTGACGAACCAGGCGCCGTCCCGTACGGCGGCGGTCAGCTCGGGCCGCAGCCGGTAGCCGCCGAACAGCACCGGTCCGGCCAGCCGGATGCGCCCGTCGGCGCCGATCTCGACGGACACGCCGTCGAGGGGCGCGCCGTCGTAGACGCAGCCGCCGCAGGTCTCGCTCATCCCGTACGTCGTGAAGACCCGGCCGCCGCGCGAGCGCGCCGTCGCCACCAGGTCGGGCGGCGGCGCCGCCCCGCCGAGCAGGATCGACCTGAAGCCGCTCAGGTCGACGCCTGCGTCGACGAGGCGGCGGAGCTGGGTCGGCACGACCGAGACGTGGGCCGCGCCCGCGCCGGCGACCCGCGACACGTCGAAGCGCGGGTGTATCACCGGGTCGGTGCCCGCGACGAGGGAGCGCACGAGCACCTGGATGCCGGCGATGTGACTGGTCGGCACGCAGCACAGCCAGCGGTCGCCGGGCTCGGCGGCGACCCGCGCCAGGGTCGCCGAGGCGGAGTGCCGCAGCGCGGTCGCCGACAGTTCCACGACCTTCGGGGTACCGGTCGACCCGGAGGTGGCGATCAGCACGGCCGTCTCGTCGGCCACGGCGGGGCCGGGCGCGCAGCCGCCGTCGCAGTCGTACCGCCGTGTCCCGTCCTCGGTCTCCACCCGGGAGGGGCGGAGGACGTCGAGCAGCCGGGTCAGGGCGGGGGCGGGCAGGTCGGGGGAGAGGGGACAGATCGCCGGGCCGCTGCCGTCGAGCGCCGCCTCCAGGCGGCGGAACAGCAGGGGCCCGGGCGGCAGGATGACGGCGTGCAGGCTTCGGCTCATGACGCCGACCAGCCTAGCCTGATCGATTCTTCACATTACTATGTAAAGGCGGGCGCTCGGAGAACAATGAACCCCGAGCCTCGGGAACGACGGTCCCGGGGACGCCCCCTGCGGGGCCACACCGCCGACGCGCTTGAATAGAGCGGGCGCCGGCAGGCAGCGGGCCGCCGGCGGGCTGGAAAGGAACACCGCATGGTCTCCGAGCTGTTCGACCCGGACGCGTGGAAGGTGGTCGAGGGCTTCGACTTCACCGACATCACGTACCACCGGGCGGTCGACCAGGGCACGGTGCGCATCGCGTTCGACCGGCCCGAGGTGCGCAACGCGTTCCGGCCGAACACCGTCGACGAGCTCTACCGCGCGCTCGACCACGCCCGGATGTCCAGCGACGTCGGGTGCGTGCTGCTCACCGGCAACGGCCCGTCGCCCAAGGACGGCGGGTGGGCGTTCTGCTCGGGCGGTGACCAGCGGATCCGCGGCCGGGACGGCTACCGGTACGCCGAGGGCGAGACGGCCGACACCATCGACCCCGCCCGCGCGGGCCGGCTGCACATCCTGGAGGTGCAGCGGCTGATCCGGTTCATGCCTAAGGTCGTGATCTGCGTCGTCCCCGGCTGGGCGGCCGGCGGCGGGCACAGCCTGCACGTCGTCGCGGACCTGACCCTGGCCAGCCGCGAGCACGCGCGGTTCAAGCAGACCGACGCGGACGTCGCCAGTTTCGACGGCGGGTTCGGCTCGGCGTACCTCGCCCGGCAGGTGGGGCAGAAGTTCGCGCGGGAGATCTTCTTCCTGGGCGACACGTACGACGCCGAGACCGCGCACCGCATGGGCATGGTCAACGCCGTCGTACCGCACGCCGAGCTGGAACGGACCGCGCTGGAGTGGGCCCGGAAGATCAACGGCAAGAGCCCGACCGCACAGCGGATGCTGAAGTACGCCTTCAACCTCATCGACGACGGGCTGGTCGGCCAGCAGGTCTTCGCCGGTGAGGCGACCCGGCTCGCGTACATGACCGACGAGGCCGCCGAGGGCCGCGACTCCTTCCTGGAGAAGCGCGCCCCCGACTGGTCCCGTTTCCCCTGGTATTACTGACCGGCCCGTGCACGGGCCGGGAACGCGCGGCCCTAAGGTAAGGCGGGAAACAGCGTTCTTGGACAGGGGGGTCAGGCCATTGCGCGTGTTCGCCATCCCGATGCGCACGCGGTTCCGCAGGGTGACACGGCGAGAGGGGATGCTGGTGCGAGGCCCCGCCGGATGGGGGGAGTTCTCCCCTTTTCCGGAGTACGGCCCGAAGGAGTGCGCTCGCTGGCTCGCCGCGGCACGGGAGGCGGCACATGACGGATGGCCGGCGCCGTTGCGTTCCCGCGTCCCGGTGAACGTCACGGTTCCGGCGGTGGACGCCGAGACCGCCCACCGGATCGCCGGCGCGTCCGGCTGCCGTACGGCCAAGGTGAAGGTCGCCGAGCCCGGGCAGACCGAGGCGGACGACGTGGCGCGGGTCGAGGCGGTCCGCGACGCGCTCGGCCCCGGCGGAAAGATCCGGGTGGACGCGAACGGCGCCTGGGACGTCGACACCGCCGTCCGCATGCTGCGGCTCCTCGGCGAGCTGGAGTACGCCGAGCAGCCCTGCGCGACGCTGGACGAGCTCGCCGCCGTGCGCCGCCGCGTCGAGACGCCGATCGCCGCCGACGAGTCGATCCGCCGCGCGGAGGACCCGCTGCGGGTCCGGGCCGCTGAGGCCGCCGACGTCGTCGTGCTCAAGGTGCAGCCCCTGGGCGGGGTGCGCGCCGCACTGCGCGTGGCCGAGGCGTGCGGGCTGCCCGTGGTCGTCTCCAGCGCGGTCGAGACCTCGGTCGGGCTCGCCGCGGGCGCCGCGCTGGCCGCCGCGCTGCCCGAACTGCCGTACGCCTGCGGGCTGGGAACCCTCTCGCTGCTGGAGGGCGACGTCGTGGCCGACCCGCTCACGGTGACCGACGGCGCGATCGACGTTCGCCGTCCCGAGGTCGACGAGGACGCCCTGCGGCGGTACGAGGTCGACGGAGCGGCGTGGCGGCGCCGGGCGGCCGAGGCGCAGCGTGAGCTGGGCGGTGCTCCGCTGGTGACGGATGCCGAGGGCGTGCGATGAACCCGGCGACCGCGCTGGCGACCGTGCTGGTCGACGAGTTGATGCGCTGCGGGATGACCGACGCCGTGCTGGCCCCCGGCTCACGGTCCGCGCCGCTGGCGCTGGCGCTGTACCAGCAGTCGAAGATCCGGCTGCACGTGCGGATCGACGAGCGGTCGGCGTCGTTCCTGGCGCTGGGCATCGCCAAGCGCAGCGGCCGCCCGGTCGCCGTGATCTGCACGTCGGGGACGGCCGCCGCGAACTTCCACCCGGCCGTCGTCGAGGCGCACGAGTCGGGGGTGCCGCTGCTGATCCTGACGGCCGACCGGCCGCCGGAGATGCGCTACACCGGTGCCAACCAGACGATCGACCAGGTCAAGCTGTACGGCACGGCGGCGCGCTGGAGTTGTGAGGTCGGCGTGCCGGAGGAGCGCCCCGGCATGGTGGCGTACTGGCGGTCGCTCGCCAGCCGCGCCTGGCACGCCGCGCTGGAGCCCGACCCGGGCCCGGTCCACCTGAACCTCGCGTTCCGCGAGCCGCTGATCCCCGATGGGGACGAGGACTGGTGCGAGCCCCTGGAAGGCGACGTCAACGGCGCCTGGACCAAGGTGCGCGCGGCGACGCCCGGCTCGGTGCTGCACGTGCCCCCGACCCGCCGCGGCGTCCTCGTCGTCGGCGACGGCGCGGTGAACGTCAAGCGCTATGTCGCGGCGGCGTCGATGGCGGGCTGGCCCGTGCTGGCCGAGCCGAACGGCAACGCCCGCTACGGTGACCACGCCCTGTCGGCGCACCACTTCCTGCTGGGCGTCCCGGAGTTCGTCGACCGGCACCACCCGGACGTCGTCGTCACGCTCGGCAAACCGGGCCTGTCCCGTCCGCTGCTGTCGTTCCTGCGCCGTGCCGAGCAGCACGTCGTGGTCTCCCCGTCGCTGGCGCGCTGGCCGGATCCGGTGCGGTCGGCCACGCAGGTGGCGCAGGAGGCGGAGATCCCGGTCGTGTCGGGCGACGACTCGTGGTTGAAGTCCTGGCGGACCGCCGACCTGATCGCGCGCAACGCGGTGGACTCGGTCCTGGACTCCACCGACGAGCTGACCGAGCCGCGGCTCGCCCGTGACCTCGTCGCGACGATCCCCGGCGGCTCGCTGCTGCTGGCGGCGGCGAGCATGCCGATCCGTGACCTGGATCAGACGATGCATCCGCGCCGGGGCATCCGCATCCTCGCCAACCGCGGGGCGAGCGGCATCGACGGCCTCATCTCGACGGCGATGGGCGCGGCGCTGGCGCACGGCAACCGCGCCTACGCCCTGCTGGGCGACCTGGCGTTCCTGCACGACCAGAACGGCCTGGTGATCGGACCGCAGGACCAGCGGCCCGACCTGGCCATCATCGTGATCAACAATGTCGGCGGCGGGATCTTCTCCCTGCTGCCGCAGGCGTCGTTCCCCGAGCCGTTCGAGCGGGTCTTCGCCACGCCGCACCAGGTGGACATCGCCTCGATCGCGGCGGCGCACGGCATCCCGTACGCCCGGCTGGAGTCGCTGAGCGACCTGCCGAAGGTCGTGGCCAAGGAGGGCCTGCGGATCGTCGAGGCGCGCACCGACCGCACGGCCAACGCCGAGTTCCACGCCCGGATGCGCGACGCGGCGCAGGACGCGGTCCGGGCGCTCCTCGGCGTCTAGGGCACCCGGCCCGGTGCCTGACGCCGCCCGGCCGGCCGGCTCCTTCAAGGCCGTCCGGCCGGTCCGCGCCATCGCAGGGGCTTGCGGCTGCTCGGACGGTCCGTGTCTTCGCGGGGCGTGTGGCCGCTCGACCGGTCCGCTCTTCGGTGCGCGTTCGGCTCGGCGCGTGCCCCGGCCAGGCCCGGCCCGCGGTCGCGCGTGGCGGCTCAGCCGGGCTCGTACGCCTTGGCCTGCAGGGTGAACAACTCGGCGTAGCCGCCACCGCGGGCGAGCAGCGTCTCGTGGTCACCGGCCTCGGTGATCCGGCCGTCCTGGAGCACGATGATCAGGTCGGCGGTGCGCGCGGTGGAGAACCGGTGTGAGACGAGCAGGGTGATGCCGCCGGCCCGGCGCCCGGCCCGGGCCAGCGCGGCGAACCGGGTGAACAGCTCGGCCTCGGCGGCCGGGTCCATGGCCGCGGTCGGCTCGTCCAGGACGGTCAGCAGGGGATCGGCCCGCATCAGGCCGCGGGCGAGCGCGATCCGCTGCCACTGCCCGCCGGACAGCTCCTGGCCGCCGGTGAACCAGCGGCCGAGGGGAGTGGCGAGGCCGTCGGCCAGCCGGGACGGCAGGCCGTCGGCGCCCGCGGCGGCCAGCGCGGAGCGCACCGCCGGCTCGTCCTCGATCCGGGGCAGGTCGCCGATGCCGACCGCCTCCCGGGCGACGAGGTTGGGACGGACGAAGTCCTGGAACACCGCCGTGGTGCGGGCGCGCCACTCGTCGGGGGACAGGCCGGCCAGGTCGGCGCCGTCGGCCAGGATCCGCCCGTCGGTCGGCCGGTACATGCCGGTGAGCAGCTTGACCAGTGTGGTCTTGCCCGCGCCGTTCTCCCCGACGATCGCGACGGTCGCCCCCGCCGGCAGGTCCACGGTGAGGTCGGACAGGACGTCCTCGTCCGCTCCCGGGTAGCGGAAGCGCACGCCCTCCAGGCGGATGCCCGTACGGAGGCGGTCGGGTACCGGCGTCCGGCCGGGCGTCCGGGTCTCCTCCGCGACGTAGTCCTCGAGCCAGGCCAGCCGCCGGGCGGTCCGGACGGCCGTGGCGAGGGATCCGGCGGTGTCGGAGGCGCCGGCGACCTGGCGCTGGGCCCGTCGCATCAGGCTCACGGCCATGACGACCTGGCCGGGGGAGGTGTGCCCGTGCGCGGCGCGCAGCACGAGCACGATGATGACGCCGACGAAGGCGGCGGCGTACCCGACCCAGCCCAGGGCCTCCCACGCCGCGGCGCGGATCGCTCCCCGCACGTCGCGGCGGCGGGCCTCCTCGGTGAGCGTGGCGTGGCGGGCGGCCAGCGCGTCGGTGACGCCGTACGTCCGGAGTTCCTTGGCGGTCTCGGCGGTGGTGGCGAGCGTGAACAGGTCGCCGATCAGCCGCCGGGTCGGGGCGAGTTCGTCGCCGGTGCGGGCCTGGACGCGCCCGGCCCGCCGGTCGGCGAGCGCGGGGATCAGCCCGAACAGCGGCATGAGCATGACGGGCGGGTACACGGTCGCCAGCAGCAGCATGATCGCGCCGCCCCGGATCACCACCTGCCACGCCCGGAGCAGCTGCCGGGGCGCGGCGGCCAGGCTCCGGCGGTCGTCGCGGAGCTGGTCGATCTCCGACAGCAGCTCCCGGTGTTCGAAGTGCTCCAGCCGGGGCGCGGTGCTCAGCAGCAGCGCGATGCGCCCGGAGACGAACAGGTTGAGGCGGTCGGTGAGCGTCCAGTTCCCGGTGACCGACAAGGTGGTGAGCGTCGTCGCCACGCTGAAGAGGATCGCCACGAGGGCCACCCCGAACGTGACCTCGCCGGAGCGGTGGGCGAGTGCCCCGTCGACCATGTAGTGGAAGCCGAGGGGGAAGGCGGCCGACGCGACGGCCCCGACGGTGGCCGCCGTGAACGCCCACAGCAGCGTCATGGGCGCCGCCCGCCAGGCCGTGCCGATCAGCGTCGTGACGGCGGAAGTGCCTTTCACCGGCGTGCCTCCCGGTTCGGTGCGAAACGAGCGGCCTGGATCCGGAACATCTCGGCGTAGGTGCCACCGGCCCGCAGCAGCTCGTCGTGGCCGCCGTACTCGGTGATGCGGCCGCCGTCGAGGACGGCGATCCGGTCCGCCTTGCGGACCGTCGAGAAGCGGTGCGAGATGATCAGGCTGGTGACGCCCTCGGTGATGGTCAGGAAACGGTCGTAGAAGCGGGCCTCGGCGCGGACGTCGAGCTGGGCGGTCGGCTCGTCGAGGATGAGGACCCCCGCGCCGCGCTCGACGGCGTACAGCGCCCGCGCGAGGGCGATGCGCTGCCACTGCCCGCCGGACAGGTCCCGGCCGCCGTCGTACTGCGCGGACAGGATGGTGTCCCATCCGTCCGGCAGCTCCGCGACCGGCTCGGAGGCGCCGGCGCGGCGCGCCACCGCCGCCAGGACCTCCGGGTCGGCGGGCTCGCCGCCCAGGCTCATCGTGACGTTCTCGCGGGCGGTGAGCGGCAGGCGGGTGAAGTCCTGGAAGACCGCCGCGACGTGCCGCTGCCACTCCCGTACCGGGAACTCCTCCAGGGGGACGCCGTCGACGAGGACGCGGCCCTCGGTCGGGGTGCGCAGGGCCGCCAGCAGCGAGATGAGCGTGCTCTTCCCGGCCCCGTTGACGCCGACGACGGCCGTGGACCGGCCGGCCTCCAGCACCAGGTCGAGGCCGTCGAGTACGTTCCGGTCGGTACCGGGATACCGGAACGAGACGCCCTCCAACCGGATCTCGCGGTGCGGCCGTCCGGCCACGGACCTCCCCCCGCCCGCGGGGAGGGGAGCGGGCCGCAGGTCGGTGGTCAGCGCGTCCAGGTCGGGGACGGAGGACAGCATGGTCTCGACGGCGACGTCGGCCGCCGTCAGGCCGCCGACCTGCATCGTGGCGGGCAGCATGGTCAGCATCGTGACGAGCGTGCCGAGCGGCAGCGAACGGTCGTACGCCGCCGTGCCCAGGGCGACGGCGGCGGTTCCGTACCCGGCCAGGATCAGCACGGTGGACGCGGCGATCCGGCCGTTCAGCGCCCGTATCTCGTCGGAGGCGGGCCGCATCGCCTCGGCGTTCCGCTCGCGGTAGTTGCCGACGAGCCACGGGCCCAGGCCGAACACCCGGACCTCCTTCGCGGCGGCCGGGCGGAACGCCAGGTGAAGGTAGTACCAGCTTCTGCGCAGCGGCTCGGTGGCCTTGCGGAACGTCGCGACGCGCGCCCGTACCAGCGCCTGCAGCGGCCGCCGGACCAGCAGCCACATCACGAACAGGCCCAGCCCCAGCCACCACCGGAAGCCCGCGAGGACGGCGCAGGCCACCACGCCCGACAGCCGGTCGCCGAGCTGCCCGATCAGCGTCATCGCGGCTCCGGCGGGCTGGTAGGCGGACAGTTCGCCGCGCGCGGACGCCAGCCGGTCGAGCACGTCCGGGTCCTCCAGATGCGTGATCCCGGCGGGCGCGCAGACGGCCTCGATCAGGCGTTCCTGCTGGACCGCGCTCATCTTCGCCTGCACCATCGCGGTCAGGACGTCCTCCGCCGGCCCGCGTAGCAGCGACACGGCGTACACCAGGCCCGCCACCGTCAGCCGGGACAGCAGCACCTCCCCGTCGGGCCCGCCCAGCCCGGACCGTACGGCGGCGGGGATCGCTCCGACGGTCTGCCCCTGGCGATCAGCACGAGGTTGGGGATGAGACCCTCGGCGAGCATGAAGACGACCGCGCCGGTCAGCAGGCCGGGCGAGCCGGCGGCCAGGGCCTTCAGGACGCGGTATCGCGGTGAGTCCCGCAGCGCGGCCGGCGGGCTCACGGGGCGGCCACCTGGTCGTCGTCCCACGAGGCCAGAGACTCCATCAGCCCGCCGGCCAGCCGCAGCAGCTCCCGCTCCGTGGGGGTCAGGCGCTTGTCCATCCGGTGGGCCAGCCAGTCGATCCTCGGCCGCAGATGGTCCTCCAGGCGCCGCCGCCCCGCCTCGGTGAGCCTGATGCGCAGCCGCCTGCGGTCGGCCTGATCGGGGACCCGGTCGATCAGGCCCTCCTCCTCCAGCCGCGACAGCGTCCGCGTCATCGTCTGCGGCTCGACCCTCTGCAGCTCGGCGAGAGTCCCCGGCGTCAGAGGCCCGGCCCGGTCCAGGTGGGACAGCACGCTGACCATCGACAGGCTCAGCCCGTCCCGCGGCCGCTCGGCCCGCATCCGCTGCGCGAGGCTGTTCGCCGCCCGGGCCACCACCTCCGCCACCTCATCCGTGGCGGCCGACTGCGCGAGGTGGCTCGCCGCGCGGACCACCACCTCGATCCTCTCGCCCATGGCAGGCGAACCTAGTTCGCAGTTACGTACGGAGGCAATCGGTTTTTCGTGGTTCCTGTCCGCAATCGGTTCGCCACTGCGAACCATCAGGTCGGTGAGTCGGTGATCCGGATGGCGTGGTCGGCACCGTCGGCGGCGAAGGCCAGGAGCCGGGCGCCCTCTTCCAGGAGCGCCGTACGGTCCCGTGCGGCCAGGGGCGTGTACGGCTCGACGTCGAGAATCGCGCGGTCCCGCTCGCGGACGATCCGCCAGGTGCCGTGGACGAAGCCGTCGATGAGGAACACCGGCCGTGGGGAGTCGTTCGGGGTGGCGAGCCGGCCGCGATGCTCGTCCGGGAGGACGCGGGTACGGTCCGCGTGCGACCGGAGCAGGTTGTCGTACTCGGGGAGGAAACGCGGGGGAGCCGGCGTCTCCGGGGCGGGCCTGGGCGCGTCGGGCAGGTCGAACAGTTCGGTGCCCCGCTCGTCGCGGAAGGACAGCAGGCGGGGCCGGAGCCGGTCGACCACCTCGCGTTGCCGGGTCAGGCCCGACCATGCCTGCAGGTCCTTGACGGAGGCCGGGCCGTACGCGGCGAGGTAGCGGAGCACCAGATCCTCCGGCGACGGGTCCGCCGCCAGGGGCCGGCCCAGCCATGCCTCGGCCGACGTGTGCACGGCCTGCCCGCCCCTGCCCCAGACGCCGCGGGGCGGCAGCTGCACGAGCGGCACCCGGGTGCGTACGACGGCGGTGAGCGCGCCGGGGTCCCGGTCCGGCAGGCGTTCGCCGAGCGCCGCGCCGAGCTCGGCGAACGTGCGCGGCCGTTCTTCGACGAGCGCCCGGCCGGCGGCCGCGACGGCATCGAGGTCGAGCCCCGCCAGGTGCCGGCCGTAACCGGCCCGGAGGGCGCGGTCGAGCACGGGCTGGACGAGCGGGCGCAGCTCACGGCAGTCGTCCGCGCTGAGCAGGTGGATCGTTCCGCGGATCAGCGCGATGCGGACGGCGTCGCGGCCGTTGATCCGGTGGGCGAGGTCGTCGGTCCGAAACCCCGCCAGCCGGGTCCACAGTCCCACGTACGGCGCGAGCGGAGCCTGGGCCTGCATCGCGACCAGGCGCTCGACCGCCCGGACGGCCGGCAGGGTCTCGCGGGCGAGCAGCATCTGGCGGGCGAGCAGCGCCCGGTTCAGCGCGCGGCTGCCGAGGACCCGGTGGGCAGCCGGCGTGGAGGCGGCAGGCGCCGATCCGGGGGAACGAAGCATCTCCATGATCGGCACCGTACGGGGCAATGCGGCCGGTTTCCGACCGCATTGATCGTCCGGTCGGCGCTGACGGTACCGGCCGAGGTCGAGATCCAGGTCGATCTCGAACCCGATGTTCGTGCGCACCCGGCCATGGTGGACGCCCGTCGGCACGTACGCCCGGATGGACGGATCCAGCTCGTAGGTGTAGACGACGGGCCGCTGACCCCGGGCGGACGGATGCCGAGCCGCGCGGCCGTGAGCAGGTCGACCATCAGCATGTGGAACTTGGTCTGCGGTGACCTCGGGACGAGGGCCCCGTCCATCAGCTCGACATGCTCCGGGGGGTCGGGCGTCCAGATCGTCCGAAAGTCATCGACTCCCGTCGCGGAGGGCGGCGCGGAGGGCGATGGTGTCCGTGGTCGTCCAGCCGTGGCGTTCGAGCCAGCCGAGCGGGCCGCCGAAGTGCTCGTCGATGACGGAGAGGAACTTCTCCATCGTCTGCGGGTGCGGCATGTGGGTGTCGGCGGGCCGGGAGTCGAGGTCCTGGGCGTAGACGGGGCTGGAGCGCAGACGGGCGAGGATGGCCTCCAGGCGCTCGCCGGTCGCCGCGTAGTCGGCGACGATCTCCTCGCGTGGCACGCCCGCGACGGACAGGGCGAAGGCGGTGACGACGCCGGTGCGGTCCTTGCCGGCGGCGCAGTGCACGATCGACGTGCCGCTGGGGACGACGCGCAGCGCGCGCACGACGGAGTCGGGACGGTCGGCGAGGTAACCCAGGTAGTGGCCGACGGAGCGGTCGGTCTCCGGGCCGTCCTCCTGACGGCCCTGCCAGGGCAGCACCTTGTCGGTGTCGATCGTGTCGGCCTCGACGTCGGTGAACCGGCCGCCCTCGCTGAACAGCGACAGGTGGTGGATCGTGACGGTGGGCTCGCGGGTCAATGGTCCGGGGCCGGTGAGGCTCACCTCGGTGTCGCTGCGCAGGTCGACGACGTTGCGCAGACCGTGGTCCGTCACCAGGCGGCGGACGTCGGCCGGGGTGAGATCCTGCAGGTTGTCCGAACGCAGCAGCGCGCCGGTGCGGATGGCGCCGCCGTCGACGGTGGGCAGGCCGCCCAGGTCCCGGACGTTGACCGCGCCCTCCAGTTCGATCCATTCACTCATGATCTGGACCCTATCCGGGGTGCATGGCCGCTCCACGTCGCGAGGGGGCGCGCTGATCGGCGGCACGGTTACGGGCGGGGTGCGCATCCCGCGCCACCGGCCGGCCCGAAGCCGGCCGGTGCGCCGGGTCAGCGGCTCAGCCGCCGGAACCGCCGTACGGACAGGGGGAGGAAGACGAACGTGATGAGCATCGGCCACAGGACGGCGAGCAGGAGGGAGTGGCGGGCGGCCCAGGATCCGCCGCCCCAGCCGGGGTTCCCGAACAGCTCACGGGCGGCCGACACCGTGGCCGACAGCGGGTTCCACTCGGCGATCGCCCCGAGCCAGCCGGGCATGGTGGACGGCGCGGCGAAGACGTTGGACAGGAAACCGACGGGCCAGACCAGGATCTGCACGGCGGCGAGCAGCTCCGGGCTCCCCGCGACGAGGCCGAGGTAGATCCCGGCCCACAGCAGGGCGAAGCGCAGGAGCAGCAGCAGCCCCACCGCCAGGAGAGCCCGCCCCGCGCCGTCGTGCCAGCGCCAGCCGACCGCGAGCCCGCAGGCGACCATCAGGGCGAGGGCGAGCGCGGAGTTCAGCAGGTCGGCGACCGCACGGCCGGTGACCACCGCCGATGAGGTCATCGGCAGGGAGCGGAACCGGTCGGTGACGCCCTTGGCCGCGTCCCCGCTGACGGCGGCGAAGGTGGTCTCCAGCCCGAACGCCATCGTCATCGCGTACATCCCCGGCAGCAGGAACTCCGCGTAGCCGCCGCCTCCGGGCACCCGCATCTGCCCGCCGAACAGGTAGCGGAACATCAGCACCGTCATGACGGGGAAGAGCAGGCCGACGACGACCTGGGCGGGTCGGCGCGCCCAGTGCGTCAGGGCGCGGCGGGTCAGCGTCCATCCGTCGGTGAGGGCCCAGCGCAGCCGGGCCGCCGGCGTCCGGGGGATCGGGGGGACGTGCACGGTCATGCCGGCACCTCCTGTCCGTTCCGGTTCGGCTCGCCGGCGCGGTGTCCCGTCAGGTGCAGGAAGACCTCGTCGAGGGTCGGGCGCCGCAGCGCGATGTCCTCGGCGTCGATCCCCGCGTCGGCCAGCGCCTGGACGATCCCGGTGAGCGCCGTGGCGCGGTCGCGCACCGGCGCCCCGGCGCGGCGCAGGTCCGGGTCGACGTGGGCGGTGGTCCCGCTGACGCGGGCCAGGAGCTCGGCGGCGGCCGGCAGCGTGGCCGGGTCGCGGACCACGACGTCGATCCGGTCGTCTCCGGTGCGGGACTTCAGCTCGTCGGGCGTGCCCTCCGCGACGACCCGGCCGTGGTCGACCACGGAGATGGTGTCGGCGAGGTGGTCGGCCTCGTCCAGGTAGTGGGTGGTGAGCAGCACGGTGGTGCCCTCACGGGCGAGTGCGCGGACGGCGTCCCACATCTCCAGGCGGGCGCGCGGGTCCAGCCCGGTCGTCGGTTCGTCGAGGAACAGGACGGCGGGCGCGAGGATGAGCGCCGCGGCGAGGTCGAGGCGCCGGCGCATGCCGCCGGAGTAGCGCCCGACGGGCTTTCCTCCCGTGTCGCCCAGGCCGAAGCGGTCGAGGAGTTCGGTGGCGCGGGCGCGCGCGGCGCGCGCGCCCAGGTGGTGCAGCCGCCCGAACAGCTCCAGGTTCTGCCGGCCGCTGAGGATCTCGTCCACCGCCGTGCGCTGACCGAGCAGGCCGATCCGGGGCCGGACCTCGCCGGGCCGGTCGAGCACGTCGAACCCGGCGACGGTCGCGTGCCCTTCGTCCGGCCGGAGCAGGGTGGCCAGGATCCGTACGGTCGTCGTCTTGCCCGCGCCGTTCGGCCCCAGGAGCCCGCGGACGGTGCCGGCGGGCACCGCGAGATCGAGGCCGTCCAGGGCGGCGGTGTCGCCGTACCGCTTGCGCAGTCCTTCGGCGGCGACGGCCAGGTCGGTCGTGGTCATCCCATCCCCTTAACTCGGTACGTCGTACGGAGTAACCGCGGAAACAATACCGTACGGCATACGGAGTTCGGCTCGTCGAGACGGGTCGGAGACAATTGCGAGGTGACGACGGAGTACAGCGGCAGCGGCGACCCCACGAGGACCATGGAGCTGCTCTGGGGCGTGCAGGCACGCCCCCGCAGGGGACCGAAGCCGCGCCTGACCATCGAGCAGATCACGCGGGCCGCCATCGAGGTCGCCGACGCCGAGGGCCTGCCCGCGCTGTCGATGCGGCGGGTCGCCGAGCGGCTGGGCGTTGGCGCCATGTCGCTCTACACGTACGTCCCCGGCAAGGCGGAGCTGATCGACCTCATGGTCGACGCCGTTCACGGCGACCGGCCGGGCCGGGCGGAGACGTCCGGCGGCTGGCGGGAGCGGCTGGGACAGGTCGCCCGCGTCAACTGGGCCCTGTATCGGCGGCACCCCTGGATGCTGCAGGTCGCGGCGGTCCGCCCGGCCCTCGGGCCGAACGCGCTGGCCAAGTACGACGAGGAGTTGCGCGCCGTCGAGGGGATCGGGCTGACCGACGTGGAGATGGACTCGGCGCTCACGCTGGTCCTGCAGCACGCGGTGAGCTCGGCCCGCCTGCTGGTCGAGGCGGCCGAGGCGCAGAGCCGTACGGGCATGACGGACGAGGAATGGTGGGCGGCGCACGCCCCGCTGCTCGCGAACGTCTTCGAGGCCGACCGGTATCCCGTGGCCGCGCGTGTGGGCGCCGCCGCGGGCGAGGCTCACCAGGCCGCCCTCAGTCCCGAGTACGCCTTCGAGTTCGGTCTCGCCCGGATCCTCGACGGGATCGGCGCGCTCGTGGAGTCCCGCGCGGGCTGAGGGGTCAGCCCTCGATGGCGTACTGCATGGCGCGTAGCTTCGTCTGGGTCTCGGCGAGTTCGGCGGCGGGGTCGGAGCCGGCGACGATGCCGCCGCCGGCGTACAGGCGGGCCCGCCGCCCCTCGATCCGCGCGCATCGCAGGGCGATGCCCCACTCGCCGTCGCCCCGGGCGTCGATCCAGCCGACGGGCCCGGCGTAGCGGCCGCGGTCCATCGCCTCGAGTTCGCGGATCACGTCGAGGGCGGTGTCGGTGGGCGTGCCGCCGACCGCCGGCGTCGGGTGCAGCGCGCCGACGACGTCCAGGACCGAGCGGTCCTCCTCGAGCCGGCCGCGTACGGGCGTGGCCAGGTGGATGAGGTTCGACAGGCGCAGGATCTCCGGCTCGGCGGGCACCGTCAGGTCCCGGCATAGCGGGGCCAGCGCGGCGCGGACCATGTCGGCGGCGTAGGAGTGCTCCTCGCGGTCCTTGGCCGAGGCGAACAGGGTGGTGGCGGCGCTGGAGTCGCCGTCCGAGCCGCGGGCGATCGTCCCGGCCAGCACCAGCGACTCGACCTGGCCGCCCATGCGCCGGACCAGCAGTTCGGGCGTCGCTCCGACCAGCCCGGCGCACGCGAAGGTGTAGCAGGACGGGAAACGGTCGGCGAGGCGCCGGAGCAGGATCCGGCTGTCGATCGGCTCGTCGGTCACGGCCAGCAGGTCGCGGGCGAGGACGACCTTGGACAGCTCTCCCGCGCGGATGCGCTCGACGGCGGCGGCCACGGCCCGCATGTGCCGCGGCGCGGTGACGTCACCGTCGGCCCACCGGACGGCGGCGGGCGGCGCCGGAGGGCGCAGGAGGGTCAGCGGGTCGGCGTGGTCGCCGATCGTGGTGTACCAGGCCTGGCCGTCACGGCGGCCGAGGACGGTCCGCGGCACGATCAGCACCGAGTCCTCGGAGCGGGGATCGAAGGAGAAGCTGCCGAAGGCGACCGGCCCGGAGCCCGGCACCTGGAGCGGGTCGTCGATCGTGGCGGCGTCGAAGAGTGCCGAGAGCCACTGCCGCGCCCAGGTGAAGCGGTCCTCGCCCGGCGGGACGGCGACGCGTGCGGCCTCGCCCCAGCCGACCAGCCCGTCGCCGTGGCGTACCCAGGCCAGGGCGGCCGAGTGGGGGAGTCGGGCGAGCAGATCCTCCGGCGCGCGCACGGGGACGGTGCGGACGGCGAGTTGCTCCGGCAGTCCAACAGCGAGGGTCACGAGACCCCACTGTACGGGAGATTTGAACCCGTTCAAACAGCAGGGTCCTGTGAGATTCGCGAGCTTCGGCCCGATCGATCCGTCGCCGGGATGGAGGGTAGCCGCCCAATCTCGCCATAAACATCGCGACATATCGGTTGGCGGGGCGGATGGCCGGAGTCGCGCCGCCGGGCGGCCGCGGTGGCTCAGTACGACTGCAGTTCCAGCAGGTTGCCATCGGGGTCGCGGACCAGGGCGTTGCGGAGGTTCGGTCCCCACTCCGGCCGGTCGGCCGGGGCCGCGACCGCGCGGGCGCCGTGGCGCAGGCAGAACTCGTATCCGGCGTCGACGTCGGCGACCCTGCCGGCGAGCATGGCCCTGTCCTGGGCGAGGGCCTCGGCCGGGAGGTCCGCGGTGCCCGCGGCCGCGGCCATCGCCGCGCGGTCGAACAGCGCGAGCGCCCCCTCGCCTTCGACGTCCCAGCTCGCGTACGGCCCGGCCGCGCCGCCGCGCGCGAGGGTCGCGCCGGTCAGCTCGGGCAGCACCGCGTCGTAGAACCCGAAGCACTCGGTGAATCGCCCGACCAGCAGGCGGGGGTACAGCGCGTCCATGACGCCTCCAATTAATAGGTGGTCACCCATTATTGGTGGAGACCCTACACTGGGCGGACATGGAGGAGACACCGCCCAGCCTGCTGGCGCTGACCCCCTACCTGCTGTCACGGGTGGGGAAGACGGCCCGGGGCCGGATCATCGAGCGCCTCTCGGCGCGCGAACTGCGCCTCTGGCACATGGCCGTCCTGGCGGCACTGGCGGACTTCGGCCCGCAGGCACAACGCGACCTCGCCGCCCGGCTGCGGATCGATCCGAGTGACGTGGTGAAGGTCCTCGACGAACTGGCCGCGGCGGGCCACGTCGAGCGGGCACGCGATCCGGCCGACCGGCGCCGGGTCACGGTGACGCTCACCGCCGCCGGCCGTACGGCGCTCGCGGACCTGATCGCCGAGACGACGGCGGTGCGGGAGGAACTCCTGGCGCCCCTCGACGACGGCGAACGCGTCGTGCTGCACGCGCTGCTGCGCCGGCTCTTCGCCCACCTGCACGAAGCGGACTAGGGAACGATGACGGTGGCGCCGGCGGCGGGGGCGGTGCCCATCGCCGCCAGGGCGGCCGGAGTGTCGGCCAGGCCGATCGTCCGGGTGATGAGCAGGTCCGGGCGCAGTGTACCGTCCGCGACCATGGCCATCATCGGGCCGTACGCGTGCGCGGCCATCCCGTGGCTGCCGAGGACCTCCAGTTCGAGCGCGATGACCCGGTGCATCGGCACGACGGCGGGGCCGGCGGCCGGGGGCAGCAGCCCCACCTGGACGTGACGTCCGCGGCGTCGCAGGCTCTCGACCGACGCCGCGCACGTCGCCGGGCTCCCGAGCGCGTCCAGTGACAGGTGCGCGCCGCCGCCGGTGACCTCGCGGACGGCCTCGGCCACCCCTTCGGGACCCTCGACGCATGCGGCGGCGCCGAAGCGGCGGGCCAGCTCCAGAGCGGTGGGGGAGACGTCGACCGCGACGACCCGCGCGCCGCAGGCCGCCGCGATCATCACGGCGGACAGCCCGACCCCGCCGCAGCCGTGCACCGCCACCCACTCGCCCGGCCGGACGCGCCCCTGCGCGGTGACGGCCCGGAAGGCCGTCGCGAACCGGCAGCCCAGCGCGGCCGCCGTCGCGTACGGCAGGTCACCGGGCAGGGCCACGAGGTTGACGTCGGCGTCGCCGATCGCGACGTACTCCGCGAACGAGCCCCAGTGGGTGAACCCGGGCTGCGTCTGCCGCTCGCACACCTGCTGGTCGCCGGCCGCGCACGCCGCGCACCGGCCGCACGCGCACACGAACGGCACCGTCACCCGGTCGCCGGCCCGCCACCCGGTGACCTCCGGGCCGACCGCGGCGACGACGCCGGCCAGCTCGTGCCCGGGCACGTGCGGGAACCGCGTGATGTCGGCGTCGTGACCCATCCACCCGTGCCAGTCGCTGCGGCACAGCCCGGTCGCCTCGACCCGGATGACCGCCCCGGCACGGGGCGGCTCGGGATCGGGCACCTCCCGAACCTCCGGCATCCGCCCGAACCCGTCGTACGCCACCGCCCGCACCGGCCCGCTCCTCTCTCGGCTCCCGGCACACCGTACCGACGCCGACAGAGCAGGGAATCCGCGGGTCGGCGGACGGTTGGACGTATTTACGTTCTTACGTAATCATGTTGGTGTGCGTGACGATTCGAGCGAGGAGTCCCTGGCCGAGCGGCTGGCCCGGCTGGAGGAGCGCGTGGCCCGGCTGGAAGGGGCGCCCCCGGCCGACACGACCGGCGCGCCCGCGGAGTCCGGGGCCCTCTGGGCGCTGGAGGGGCTCAAGGACCGTGCGCCCGCGCCGGGGGCGGTGCTGTTCACCGGCGCCGTCGACCTGCCCACGGGGGAGCACTACGAGTGGCAGGAGGGCCGGACGGCCGAGGACCTGCTGACCGCCGACTGGACGCAGGGCGCCGCCGTGCTGGCCGCGCTGGCCCACCCGGTCCGGCTCCTGCTCCTCCGCGAGATCCTCCTCGGCACCCGTACCACCGCCGAGCTGGGCGAGCACGAGCAGCTCGGCACGAGCGGACAGCTCTACCACCACCTGCGGCAGCTCGTCGCCGCCGGCTGGCTGCGGGCCGAGGGCCGGGGGGAGTACGCAGTCCCGGCCGGGCGGGTCGTTCCGCTGCTCGCCCTCCTCCTCGCGGCCCGCAGGTGAGACCGCCATGAGAAAGGAACGCGGCATGTCGAGGACGTTAAGGCCGACCGTGGCGATCGGCCGGACGCTGGTGCTGCCCGGCACTCTTCTGATCCTGATCGCGCGCTTCGGGCACGTTCACCTGCTGTCGCTCGCCGGTACGGTCATCTGGGTCATCGGCTGCGCCGCGCTCATCGTCCGGCTGCGCCCACCGGAGAGCGAGGCGGTGCGGGTGAGCCCGCCCGTGCGGGGGCGGTGGGTTCCGGTCAACAGCCCCGCCGACCGCGTGCCCAGCCACGGCGTGCACGGGTACGGCCAGACGTACGCGATCGACCTGGTCCACCATCCGGACGCCGGACGGGACTGGGCGGGCGTGCACGCCTGGCCGCCGGCTCGGCGGCCCGCGTCCTTCCCCGGGTTCGGCCGTCCCGTTCTCGCTCCGGCGGACGGTGTGGTGGTGCGCGTGCGCGACCGCGGCCGTGACCACTGGAGCCGCGACTCGCCGCTGGGAGTCGCCTACCTGCTGGTCGAAGGGATGGTCCGTGAGATCTTCGGCCCCGGTCGGCTGCTGGGCAACCACGTCGTCATCGAGCTGGAGGGTGGCGTGTACGCGGCGCTGGCCCATCTGCGCCGCGGGTCGGTCCGGGTGACCGCCGGACAGCGTGTCACCGCGGGGGAGCGGATCGCCGAGTGCGGCAACTCGGGCAACTCCAGCGAGCCTCACGTCCACTTCCAGCTCATGGACGGTCCGAACATCCTGACCGCGTCCGGGGTGCCGTTCCGCTTCGACCGTTTCGAGGTCGACGGGCGGACCGCCGAGGGCGTTCCCGGCGGGCGGCGGCCCTTCACGGTGTCCTCGCAGGTCTCCGAGCCCTCGCAGGTCTCCGAGCCCTCGCAGGTCTCCGAGTCTTCGCCCGCCTCCGACCGCCCGGATCAGGGCTGAGGGGGACGGGCGTCAGCGCGTGCCGTGGGCCAGCAGGGCGTGTGCGGGCACGCGCACCCGTCCGTCGCCGGCCGCGTACGGCTTCAGGAGCCCGTCGTAGGCGTCCTTGACCCGGGCGATCGTCGCGGCGTCCTGCCGGGCGAGGACGACGCCGTTCGAGCCGACCCTGGCCAGTGCCCCGGTCCGCCACCACTCCTCGGGCTCGAACTCGAAGTCCCAGGTCAGCTCCTCCACCGCGACGTCGCCGAAGACCCGGCCCATCAGGTCGCCGAACGCGTCCGGCCTGCCGTGCTCCATGAACGGGCTCGGCGGCACATCGTCCGGCCACGGGACGCCGACCCGGTCCATCGCGTCGCGGACGAGCGCGAGCACGCCGCTGCCGGGCATTCTCCAGCACGTCAGCGCGGCCCGGCCGCCCGGCCGCAGAACGCGGCGCACCTCCCGCAGCGCGGTCTCGGGCTCGCCCACGTGGTTGATGACGAAGTTGCCCGCCACCGCGTCGAACGCCTCGTCCTCGTGCGGGAGGACGGGCAGGACCGCGACACGCACGTCCGCCTCGGGCGCGTTGCGCGCCGCCGTCCGCGCCATCTGCGGATCGGCGTCCACGGCCGAGACGACGGCGCCCCTGCGGAGGGCGGCGGCCGCCACGATCCCGGGGCCCGTGCCCAGGTCGAGCACGCGGCGGCCCGTGCGCGCCCCGGCGGCGTCCAGCAGCGGCTCGACCGTGTGCGCGGTCAGCCGGGCGAAGCCGCGCTCGTACGCGTCGGCCCGGCCGGCCCACAGCTCACGTTCGTACGCGTCGAAGTCGGTCACCTGCCGCAGCGTACGGGCCCCGGCGCCGCCGAGGAGGCCGAGAGGCTGTATTCCTTGACAGGAATATAGCTGTCTCGTTATGTTTCCTGGGTGAGCACGACCTTCGACGTATTGGCCGAACCCGCCCGCCGCCGCATCCTGGACCTCCTGCTCGAGCGTCCCCGTCTGGTCGGGGAGCTGACCGAGGCGCTCGGTCTCACCCAGCCCGGGACTTCCAAGCACCTGCGCGTCCTGCGTGAGGCGGGCCTCGTCAGGGCCCGGCCCGAGGCGCAGCGCAGGTGGTACGAGCTGCGCCCCGAGCCGCTGGCCGAGGTGGACGCGTGGCTGGCGCCCTACCGGCGGCTCTGGTCCGACTCGCTCGACGCACTGGAACGGCATCTGGACACGATGGAGACCGACGAAACATGAACCCGACCCTGGAGACCGCGGACGGCCGTAGCGTCCTGCGGTTCGAGCGCCGCCTCGCCCACCCGGTGGAGAAGGTCTGGCGCGCCCTGACCGATCCCGTCCACCTCGCCCACTGGTTCCCCTCGGCGGTCGAGGAGATCGACCTGCGCCTCGGCGGCGAGATCCGCTTCACCCAGGAGTACGAAGAGCTCCCGCTCGGCTCGGGAGAGATCACCGAGCTCGATCCGCCGCACGTGCTGGCCTTCACCTGGTATGAGGACCCGCTCCGCTGGGAACTGCGCTCCGACGGCGAGGGCTGCCTCCTCGTCTTCACCCACACCTTCACCGACCGGCCCATGGCCGGCAGCTTCGCCACCGGCTGGGAGGCCTGCCTGTCCGCGCTCGGCTCGGCCCTCGCGGGCGCCCCCACGCGGCCGGCACCGGAGGACTACCCCGAGCGGCACGACGCGTACGCCGAGGCGTTCGGCCTGGACGAAGGCGGCCTGGTCGAGGACGTCGGCGGCTGGACGATCCGGTTCGAGCGGAACATCCCGCACCCGATCGAGCAGGTCTGGCCGGCGCTCGCCGGGCCCACCCCGGCCGCCGCCGGCGACACCCCGCCGCCCGGGGTCACCGTCGGCCCGGTGCCGGCGGGCGAGGTGACCGAGACCGCCGCGCCGGAGGTCCTGGAGTACTCCTGGCCGGCCGGCGACGCCCTCGGGCGCGTGCGGTGGCGGCTGACCGGCGGCCATCCGGCGGGCACCCGTGTGGTGCTCACCTGTACCGGCCCGGCGGCGGAGCGCGGCCGGTGCGCCGCCGCCCTGGCCGCCTGGCACCTGCGGTTGCGGTCCCTGGCCGACCGGCTGCGGGACGCCGAGCGCCCCGGCACCGGCGAGGCCGAAGAACTGGAGCGCCGCTACGCCGCCCGGATCGAGGCCAGGTAGACGACGTCGGGTTCGCCGCGCGCGGCCTCGACCGGATGCGCGGACACGCCCGCGAACCGTTCCCGCAGGCGATCCTCGAACACGGTGACGGCGGCGGCGCTCCAGACCGCGAGGACACCGCCGGGCCGCAGCCGGCCGGCCAGCAGGTCCAGCCCCTCCGGGCCGTAGAGTGCGGCGTTGCCCTCGCTGACCGTCCATTCCGGGCCGTTGTCGATGTCCAGGCAGATGGCGTCGTACGGCTCGCCCGGCGCGCGCAGCCAGGTCAGGAGATCGGCGCACTCGACGCGTACACGGGGGTCGTCGAGGGCGCCCTCGGAGTACGGCCGGAGCGGCCCGGCGTGCCAGCCGATCACCGCCGGCTCCCGCTCCACGACGGTCACCCCGCGGGTGTACGGCGAGCGCACGGCCTCGGCGAGGGAGAAGCCCACTCCCAGCCCGCCGATGAGCACCTCGGCCGGGCGGGCCAGACGGTCGAGGGCGGCGCGGACCAGGAGGCGCTCGGAGGCGCCGGCCCGGGTGTCCATGAGGAACACGCCGTTGCTGATGATCTCGAAGTGCTCGCCGTCACCGCGAAGGACCAGCTCGCCGTGCGGGCCGGTCCGCCGATCGTGGACCTCCATGAGCCGCCAGCCTACCCCTTCAAGATCACCGTCCGCGACGTGAGCACGGTGTGACGCAGAGTCGTCATCCGAGGTCGCGGAGCCGAATAGGTCCTCAACGATGGGGAATGACCAGCCGCGTACAGCTTCGTACGGAAGGGGAAGCCGATGGGTCTCCTGGACAAGCTGAGGAACAAGGCGGAGAAGGCGAAGGGCCGGGGCAAAGAGGCGGCGGGCCGGGAAGCCGGCGATCCGTACCTCGAGTCCGAGGGGCGCAAGGATCGCATGAAGGGCGGCGCCAAGCAGGTCGGCGAGCAGGCCAAGGACGCCGCGAAGGAGGTCCGTCGCACCTTCGAGCGGTGAGGAACCGGGAAG
>NZ_JAMXMV010000008.1 GCF_024055715.1 Actinoallomurus soli | reverse complement strand
CAAGGCAAAACCCGCCGCGAAGCCATCCGCTGCCTCAAGCGCTATCTCGCCCGCAGGATCTTCCGGGCCCTCGAAAACGGCCCAGCACCGGCTGCGAAGGCCGCTTGACAGAACATAGAAGCGTCAAGGGTTCCCGTCGCTACGCCACGCCGCCGACGCTCTTCTCCACGACGGTGGGGCGGCGGTCGGGCCAGCGTTCGGCGGCCTCGAGCCGGGCGGCCAGCGACAGGAGCGTGGCCTCGTCGTTCGCGCGGCCCAGGAACTGGGCGCCGATGGGCAGGCCGTCGGTGCTGAGCCCGGCGGGCACGCCGATAGCGGGCCAGCCGAGGACGTTCCACGCCCAGCAGAACGGGCAGGCCCCGGCGGCCAGGTGGCCGGTCGCCAGCCAGCCGCGGCCGCTGAGCGCGCCGATCCGCAGCGGGAGCCGCGCGGTGGTCGGGGTGAGCACGACGTCGGCGCGCTCGAAGATCCGGCCGATCCGGCGGGCCATCCGGGGTTCGGTGCGGCGCGCGAGGGGCACCAGACGGCGCCCGAAGTGCCGGCCGAGGAACGCCTCGGTGACGGTCGCGGGTTCGGGCTCGGCGTCGGGGGTCGTCTCCAGCCAGTCGGCGACCCCCGCGGTCCCGCGCGGCAGGAAGTTCAGGCCGATCAGGCCGTAGTCCGGGTCGGCGGGGAAGACCTCGTGGCCCAGATCGGCGAGCACATCCGCGACGCGCAGCACCGCGGCCCTGATCTGCGGGTCGATCCCCGACGGCACGCCGAACGGCGTGCGGAACGACAGCGCGATCCGCAGGCGTCCGGGCTCGCGCGCGGCGGCGCGCCGGTACGGCTCGGCCGGGGCCGGCGGGCGGTGGATGTCGTCGGGGTGGTTGCCGGTGAGCACGTCCAGCAACAGGGCGGCATCCTCGACCGTACGGGTCAGGGGGCCGGCGACCGCGATGCCGTAGAAGGAGTCGATGTAGGGCCAGATGGAGACGCGGCCGCGCTGCGGCTTGAGGCCGACCAGCCCGGTCCACGCGGCGGGGATGCGCAGGGAGCCGGCGCCGTCGGAGCCGACCGCGCCGGAGACCATGCCGGCCGCGACCGCCGCCGCCGAACCGGCGCTCGACCCGCCGGGCGTGTGCTCGGGGTTCCACGGGTTGCGCACGGTCCCGAAGCCGGTCTCCCCGGTGGGCCACTGGCCGAGCTCGCTCGTGTTGGTCTTGCCCACGATGATCGCGCCGGCCGCGCGCAGCTTCCGTACGACCTCACTGTCGGCGGTCTTCGGCCGGTGGCTCCCGCGGCAGCCGAAGGGGGTGATGTGCCCGGTCAGGTCGGTGTCGTCCTTGATGGCGACGGGGACGCCGAGCAGCGGGGGGCGCTCCCGCCCGCGCCACCGGTCGGCCCGGTCCGCCTCCTCCAGAGCCTGCTCGGCGCACGTGACGCGGAAGGCGCCGAGCGCGTCGTGCTCGATGCGGTCCAGGGAGTACTCGACCAGCTCGCGGGCGGAGACCTCTCCCCCGGCCAGCCGGGCGGCGTCTGCGGTGAGTCCTTCGATCACAGGATCCCCCCGGGGACTGGTTTCGTTCGTTCGAACGAACGATAATCCGAGAAGGGCTTCGAGGAGAAGGCCCCGATACGTCAGACTTGCCCCGCGATGGAAGACACACGAGAACGCATCCTGCTCGCCACGTTGCGCCTTATCGGCGAGCACGGTGTCGGCGCGGTCACCAACCGGCGCGTCGCGACGGCCGCCGGCGTCGCCCTGGGCTCGCTCACCTACCACTTCCCCAGCCAGGCCGAACTCCTCCGCGAGACCCTCAGCCGGTACGTCGACGAGGAGATCCACCGGATCAGCGAGATCGCCGCGCGGCTGGAGGGCATCGGCCCGGAACAGGCCGTCGTCGAGACCGAGCGCGCCATCGCCGACCTGCCGGACGGCCCCGAAGAGGTCGCCACCCTCGAACTCCACCTGCACGCCTCCCGCGACCCGCTGGTCCGGGAGGCCGCCGTCCGCTCGATGCAGGCGTACGACCAGTTGGCGACCGCGATCCTGACGGCCCTGGACATCCCCGAGCCGGAGGTCAAGGCCCCCACCGTGGTCGCACTGCTCTACGGCCTCGCGGTCCGCCGCCTGGCCACCGGCGACCCTTCCGGTACGGCGGAGGCGCTCCGCCTCCTGCTGTACGGCGCGGCGGGGCCCCGCCCGGAGTGACCCGAGGGTGAACCGCCCACCGCCGGAGCGTTCTTCCCCTGGCCGGAGCGACCGGGGATGGGCCGCCCGCCGCCGGGGCGCTCCTCTCCCGGCGTGCCCAACGGCGGCGGGCGCGTGCGCGGAGGCACCGGATCCGTCCCCTCTCACGGGTCCGGGCTGACCGCCACGGACGACCGCGGCCCGGAGCGGAAAGGTGACGCCCCGTTGCGGTCGCGGAACGTACGGTAGACGAGGCAGGGTTGCAAACACGTTGCAACCGCCCGATGACCCATGGCGATGATCGCAGGTCGCCAGTTTGGCCGAATCGCTTGCGGCCGGGGTCGGCAGCCCCAATGCTCGGGGCAGACACGCCCCCAGTGGAGAAGCGCCATGCGAAGCAGCCACGTGTGCGACAACCCCGCGGACTGTGATCTCCGGACCACCGTGCTGCACGAGGCGGCCGTCGCCGGGCCGGCCCGCACCGACCGTCCGCTGATCCGTGAGTCGTGGCGTCGTTCTCTGGACGCGGGGGTCGACCCGGACATGAGCGCGGCGCCGCAGGTGATCGACGCCGCGCGGGTCGCGGACGTACGGGCCGCCCACCCGCTGGACCGGCACCTTCCGCAGTTGCGCGACACGCTGCGCCGCGTCGCCGACGCCACCACCCAGCTCATGGTGATCACCGACGGCGACGCGCGGGTGCTGTGGAGCGAGGGCCCGAGCGACGTACGGCGGCACGCGGACGCGGTCGGGTTGATCGAGGGGTTCCGCTGGTCGGAGGAGGCCATCGGCACCAACGGCATCGGCACGGCGCTCAGCACCCGGGCTCCGGCCTACGTCCAGGCCACCGAGCACCTCGTGCGCGTCCTCCAGCCGTGGTCCTGCGCCGGCGCCCCGGTCGTCGACCCGGACACCGACGAGGTGATCGGATGCATCGACATCAGCGCGACGGTCGACGCGCTGCATCCGGCCGTGGTCGCGCTCGTGGAGGCGGCCGCCCGGCTGGCCGAGGCGTGGCTGACGGTGGAGATGAACCACCGCGACGAGTGCCTGCGCGCCCGGTACCTCCGGCACGTACGCGGGGACACCCGTGCCCTGGTGACGACGACCGGGCGGATCCTGGCCGCGGATCCGGACGGGTGGCGCGGCGGGCGGGTCGTGGTTCCGGAGGCGGGTGGCAGGGTCGCGCTGCCCGACGGCCGCACCGCGGTGGCGGAGACGCTGGGTCAGGCGTACCTCCTGCGCGCCGCCGGCTCCGACGACCGGTGCTCGCTCACCCTGCGGCTGCTCGGCGACGAACAGCCCTGCGCCTTCCTCGACGGCCGCCGCGTTCCCCTGTCCCTGCGGCACGCCGAGCTGCTCGCGCTGCTGGCCCTGCACCCGAACGGCCTGACCTGCGAGCAGTCGTCGCTGTACCTGTACGGCGACGAGGGCAATCCGGTCACCCTCCGCGCGGAGATCCATCGACTGCGGGGCCAGCTCGGGAACATCGTCCGGGCCAAGCCGTACCGCCTCGACTGCGAGGTGGAGGCCGACTTCCTGACCGTACGGCGGCTGCTGGCGGCCGGCGACGTCACGGCGGCCGTACGCCTGTATCCGGGGCCGCTGCTGCCCCGCTCGGAGTCCCCGGCCGTGCAGGCGGAGCGGGACGAGCTGACCGCACAGCTGCGCCGGCAGCTGCTGCACCGGGGGGACCTCGACGCGCTGTGGTGCTACGCGCAGGCGGCGGACGACGACCTGGAGGTGCTCACGAAGCTGGCGGCGGTCCTGCCGCCGGGCGATCCGCGGCGGGTCTCCGCCCAGCTCCGGCGCGAGCGGGTCCTACGCGACGACTGAACGCCGCCCGACGAGGACCGGGCCGCTCGCCGCCCGACGAGGACCGGGCCGCTCAGGTCCGCGTGAGGCGGCGGACGGCCCGCAGCCCCTCCTCGCCACCCGGCCAGTGGCGGGCGACGGCCTCCGGACCGGCCCGGCGGATCACCGAGCGCAGCACGAACGCCACCAGGATCGCGTCATCGGCGTAGCCGAGGACCGGGACGAAGTCGGGGATCAGGTCGATGGGCATCGCCAGGTAGGCGAGCAGCAGCCACAGCCGGAGGCGTACGCCGCCGGGCAGGGTGGCGTCGCGCGCCAGCCGGCCGACGAGCCGGAGCAGGTCGGGCAGCAGCCTGACGGCGTCGCCGAGGGCGCCGCCCTCGGGGCGGGCCACCACGAGGAAGACCAGCAGGACGAGCCAGAGCAGGACGAGACCGGCCGCCGCGGCGAGCAGGCCGGTGAGAAGGCCCGTCAGGAGGTCTGCGAGGGGTTGGGCGCGTCCTCGACCATGTCGTCGAACTCGCCGTCCTTGACCCCGAGGATGAACGCCTCCCACTCGGCGGGGGTGTAGTACAGCGCGTCGCCGTCGGGCCTGGCGGCGTCGCGCATGACCACCATGCGGTCGGCGTGCTTGTGCTTGATGGGCACGTCTGCGCCGTCGACGAACAGGATCTCGACGGATCCGGACTCCTGGCTCATGTCGTCCCTCTTCTGCTCGGGTGCTCGGGGGAACGCTCCCGCCGGACGCGACTGGCCCCCAGGCTATCGGGCACGCCCGCCGCCGCGGGACCGAAACACCGTCGAGCGCGAGTCGGTCGCGGCCGGGTCGGGACAGCACGCCGCCGCGCTCTCGTGCCCCGGCGGCCCTGCCGCGACGGACACGGAGATGAGATGCTCACTCCAGCAGTTACTCACGGGTAGCAACAGGAGAGGCGACATGATCGAGCTACAGCGGGACGGGGACGTTCGCATCCTTCGCATGGACGAGGGCGAGAACCGCTTCAGCCCCGGCTTCCTCGATCAGCTCGAGAAGGCACTCGGCGAGCTGGAGTCCGCCGAGGGCCCGTGCGCCCTGGTGACGACCGGCACGGGCAAGTTCTTCTCGAACGGTCTCGACCTGGAATGGCTGACGGAGAACCCCGATCGGTTCGAGCCCTATCTGGACCGGGTCCACGCGGTGTTCGCGCGGTTCCTCACCCTGCCGATGCCCACGGTCGCCGCGCTCAACGGCCACGCGTTCGCCGCCGGCGCCATGCTCGCCCTGACCCACGACCAAGCCGTCATGCGCGGCGACCGCGGCTACTTCTGCCTGCCCGAGGTCGACCTCGGACTCTCCTTCACCCCCGGCATGGCCGCCCTGATCCAGGCTCGCCTGCCACGGGCCACCGCGCACGAGGCCATGCTCACGGGCCGGCGCTACGCCGCGCCGGACGCGTGCGAGGCGTCCATCGTCCAGCGGCACGTCCCGGAGGCCGAGGTCCTCCCGACGGCGCTCGCCATGGCCGCCCCCCTGGCCGCCAAGGACGGCGCGACGGTCGGCAGGATCCGCACGGCCATGTACGAGCCGGTGCTCGCCGCCCTGTCGTCCCGCTGAGACGGGACACCACGGAGGGGTTTACTTTGCATTTCCGACCGATATAGTAGACATAGAGACCGGCGCTCCTGCGGCAGCCATCGCGGGCTGGTCCCGGGGGACCGTCTCGGCGCGACCGAGCGCGTCCGGTCGGACGAGACGGCGGCGGGGTCGGCCCCGAGTGGCAGCGAGGCCGAACCCGCCCTCCCCTCCGGCGTGGAGGTGGTGACACCGCCGCGCCGCCGCCGGTTCAACGAGCGGTGATGCCGTACTCCGCGGCGAAACCCCGCAGCCCGTCGAGGGCCTCGCGCGTGCGCGTCCAGGGCCGTACGATCAGGCGGTCCACGCCCAGCGCGGCCCACGCGCCGACCTCCTCCGGCCCGGCCAGCTCGTACGCGTGCACGGTGATCTCGAAGGGCCGGTCGCGGCCCGCGAGATGGCGGCGCAGCCGGTCCAGCAGCGGGCGCACCGACTCGAGCGTGTGCGGCATCCCGATCCAGCCGTCGCACCGGGTCGCGGCGCGGCGCAGGGCGGCCGCCGACTCTCCGCCCGCGAGGATCGGGATGCCGCGCGGCTTGGGCTCGAAGGCGACCTCGTCGAAGCCGAAGAACTCCCCGTGATGCTCGACGGCGTCCTCGGTCCACAGGCGACGGGCCACGTCGATGGCCTCGTCCAGCCGCCGTCCCCGGCTCGCGAAGTCGACCCCGGCCGCCCGCCACTCCCCCGCGTACCATCCGGCTCCGACGCCCGCGAGAGCGCGCCCGCCGGAGACGTGGTCCAGCGTCGCGAACGCCCGCGCGGCCACGAACGGGTGGCGCAGCGCGAACAGGTACACCGCCGTGCCGAGCCGGATCCGGTCGGTCACGGCGGCGAGCGCGCACAGGTGGGCCGGGGCGTCGAACAGCGGGGTGGACGGCACGATGCCGGGCCGGGCTGTCCCGGGATAGGCGGCGGTCGACAGGTCGGTGGCGAAGACGAGGTGCTCGGGCATCCACACCGACTCGAAGCCGAGGCGGTCGGCCTCGACCGCCAGGTCCCGCCAGACGCCGGGATGCACGAGCCCCAGCGGAACGCCGAATCTCACCGGGTGACCCTCCCGTCGCGCAGATCCCGCGCCACGGCGTCCGGATCACGTTCCGCCGGGTCGCCGTAGCCACCGCCGCCGGACGTCTCGACCACGAACGCCTCGCCCGCGCGCAGCGGAGAGCGCGTCGCCTTCGGCGGCAGGGGCTCGCGGACGCCGTCGAGACGCTCGCGGAAGTAGCCGCCGGCCCGGCCGTGCCCGCCGCCCTCCGCTCCGGCGGGCGGGTCGAGCAGCCGGTCGCCGCGCGTGTCGACGAGCGCGTCCTCCAGGACCCGGATGACCGTACGGGTGCCGAGCCCGCCCCGCCAGCGCCCCCGCCCGCCGGAGTCGGGGATCGGCGCGACCTCCTCGATCCGCACCGGCAGCCGCGCCTCGATCGGCTCGACCTGCGGAATGATGTTGCGCCCGCCGCCGAACAGCGCACCGGTCGCGTCCGGCCCGTCGCGGCCGTACCGCGCCCCCATGCCGCCCAGCTCGAACGCCATGTGCAGCCACGGCCGCGTGGCGCCGCTGATGCTGAAGGCCTGCAGGATGCCGGAGGCGGCCGCGCCACGGCCGGGCAGCGCCCGCGTGAGCGCCGCGAAGACGGCCTCCTCGGCCGCAGCCACGGTGGCCCACCGGCCACCGCCCGGGTACGGCTTCGTGCAGTTCACCAGGCTGCCCTCGGGCATCCGCACCTCGACCGGCGCGAAGCAGCCCTCGTTCATCGGCAGCGCCGGATCGACGAAGCAGCGCAGCGCGTACATCACACCGCCGAGCGTCTGGGAGAACCCCGAGTTGACCGGCTTGGCGACCTGCGGGTCGGTGCCCGCGAAGTCGACGAGCACCCCTTCGCCGCGCACGGTCACCGCGACGCGGACCCGGTGCCGCTCGTCGCCGTCCTCGACGGCGTACTCCCCCTCGTACGTACCTGTCGGCAGCCGCGCGAGCTCCTCGCGCATCCGCGCCTCGGTGTGGGCGAGATAACCGTCGATCCCGGCCGCGAGGTCCTGCTCGGCGGCGAGCGTCTCGACCCGGCGCGCGGCGACGTTGACCCCGGCGACCAGCGCCCGCAGGTCGCCGAGCAGCCGCTCCGGCGTGCGGCTGTTGGCCGCGAGCACCCGGACGAGGCCCTCGTCCCACCCGGCGGCGGTGGCGATCCGCACCGGCGGTAGCTGGAGTCCCTCGAGGAACACGTCGGTCGCGTCGCTGGCCATCCCGCCCGCGGACAGGCCCGACAGATCGGCGACGTGGATGAGCGTGCCGGTGAAGTAGGCCGGGCTCCCGCCGGCGAAGACCGGGCGGAAGACCAGGAGGTCGTTGGCGTGCACCCCGCCCTGGTAGACGTCATTGGAGCAGAAGACGTCGCCCGGGCGCATGCCGGCGAGCGGGTAGGCGTCGATGACGTACGGGAGGGCGCTGCGCAGGCTCGCGCACTGCACGATCGCGGTGGACAGCGAGTGCGCGACCAGGCGCCCGTCCGCGTCGAGGATCGCGGCGGCCGCGTCGGCGCCCTCGACGATGAACGTGGAGTACGCCGAGCGGACGACGACGATGCTCGCCTCCTCAGCGGCGACGCGGAGCGCGTTCCGGAGGATCTCGGCGGTCAGGTCCGCGTTCACGAGCCCTCCTCCATTGGAGGCGTGACCGGAGGCGCTGTGCTCATGATCCGTTCGCTCATGGATCCTCCGCCCTTTCCAGGGAGACGGCGCCGTGGTCGTCGAGAACGCCGTTCCAGCCGGGCGGCACGACCAGTGACGCCTGCGGCTCAGTGATCACGCACGGGCCGGCGAACCGTTCACCGGGGACGCAGGCGGCCCGTTCGCGCACCGGGACCTCGCGGAACGCGCCGCCGAACCACGCCCGCCGGGTGCGGGCCGGCACCGGTCGCGGCGGCTCGGTCCCACGGAGGTCCGGCGCCCCCGCGGGCAGGGACACGCGCACCCGTGCGACGGTCAGCTCGGCGGGGTCGTGCAGGTCGATGCCGTACGACGCGCGGTACCGCGCGTAGAACTCCTGCACCGCGGCGTCGACGACCTCGCGGGTGACCGGGCCGGGGCGGAGCTCGACGGTGAACGCGTGCGCCTGCCCGGCGAAGCGGAGGCCGGCGGCGCGGGTGACCCGGCCCCGCCGCGCGTCGCCGAGGGCGAGATCGGCGCGGCAGGCCGCCTCCAGGTCGGCGAGCACCGTCTCCAGCGCCGCCGGGTCGGCCGCGGCGGCCGGAGCGAGGAAGGACCGCGACCGTTCGATCGCCAGGTCGGCGTGGAGCAGCCCGGCCGCCGAGCCGACGCCGCAGCGCGCCGGGACGAGCACCCGGCGGATCCCGAAGCGCTCCGCGAGGCCGGCGGCATGCGTCGGGGCCGCCCCGCCCAGGGCGACGAGGGTGAACCCGCGCGGGTCGACGCCGCGCCGCACCGTGACGACGTGCACGGCGGTCCCCATCTGGGCGCCGGCGATGTCGTGGACCGCCGCGGCCGCCTCGACGACGTCGACGCCGAGCGGCTTGGCGACGTGCCGGGCGAGGGCGTCCTCGGCCAGGTCGGGGCGGAGGCGGAGGTCACCGAAGCCGTCCGGGTCGAGGTAGCCGAGGACCAGGTCGGCGTCGGTGACCGTCGGCAGGGTGCCGCCCCGCCCGTAGCAGGCGGGGCCGGGCGCGGCCCCGGCGGACCGCGGCCCGACCCGCAGCCCGCCGGCCTCCACCCAGGCGATCGAGCCGCCGCCGGAGCCCACCTCGGCCAGGTCGATCGCCGGGACCTTGATGGGCACGCCGGTGCCCGGCCGCCGTCCGCCGAAGCTGCCCTTCCCGCCGACCTGGAACTCGTGGGTGACGCCGGGGCGCCCGTCCCGTACGAGCCCCGCCTTGGCCGTCGTTCCGCCCATGTCGAAGGAGATGAGGTCGGCGAGCCCGTGCCGGGCGCCCTCGCGGGCCGCCGCGACCACTCCGGCCGCCGGACCGGACTCGATCGTGTAGACGGCACGGGAGGCGGCGAGCCCCGCCGGCAGCACCCCGCCCGCCGACTCCATCACGTGCACCGGCGCGGTGATCCCGACCTCGGCCAGGCGGTCGCGCAGGCGCCGCAGGTAGACGCCCATGACGGGACCGACGTACGCGGACATCAGCGTGGTCGTCGCCCGTTCGTACTCGCCGAGCTCCGGCCACACCTCCGAGGAGGTCACGACGGGGGTGCCGGCGGGGAGCCGGTCGGCGAGGATGGCCGCGAGCCGTCTCTCGTGCGCGTCGTTCGCGTGGGAGTGGAGCAGGCAGATCGCCACGGCGGCGACGCCGAGGTCCGCGACGCGCTCGGCGACCCGCAGGGCGGCGTCCTCGTCCAGCGGGGTCAGGACGGTTCCGTCGGCGGCCAGGCGTTCGGGCACCTCGAAGGTGCGGGTCGGCGGCACCGGCGGCTCCCCCGGCGAGTACGCCAGGTCGTACCGCTCCTCCTCGACGCGCGCCTGGCGGCCGAGCGCGAGCATCGACCGGAATCCGCGCGTCGTGACGAACGCGACGGCGGCGCCCCGGCGTTCGAGGATGACGTTCGTGGCGAGCGTCGTCGCGTGCGTGAACCGGTCGACCGAGGCGGGCGCGACGCCCGCGTCGGCGAGCACCCGGCGGACGCCGCGCAGCAGTCCCTCCGTCGGGTCGTCCGGGGTCGTGAGCGTCTTGGCGACGTGGAGGCGGCCGTCCGCGACGAGGACCACGTCGGTGAAGGTGCCGCCGATGTCCGTGGCCAGTGCCGTCACCCCGACCTCCAACCAACCTAGCGACCGCTTGGTGAAGCCTAGAAAGCGGCCGGGCGGCTGTCAACGGTGACCGCGACCGCCGGGGCGCGTGAAGCGGCCGGGGGTCGCGCAGAGCGGCCGGGGGATGGCGGAGCGGCCGGGGCCCGCCGCCGGGCGGAGGTCAGCGCCGGCTGCCCGCGGTCTCGCTCGGGGATTTCGCGCCGTGCCGGCGCAGCGGCCCGCGAGGCCCCGAGGTGATCAGGCGCTCCAGGTTCGTCGTACGGCGGCCTCTCAGTGTCCGGTTCGCTATCACGCCGCCGACACGGCCCAGCCCCCGCCCGCCACCATAGGCACCGGCACCGCCGCCGCCACCGGCACCGCCGCCGGCACCGCGACGACCGCGGCCGCCGAGCGCGGCCGGCCAGGTCTTCGTCTCCCAGAACTTCCAGCCCTCACGGATCGTCGGGAAGACCGCGGTACCCGAGTTGATCAGAAGCCGGCCGCAGTCGTGGTAGATCTTCCACTCCTCGAAACCGATTCTCAGCCCGAACACTCGATAACGAACATGCCCGATCATTCCCTTGGTGACGTGAACGGTGTACTGATGCCCGGCCTCAATGGAATGTTCCTCTTCGACCTCAGGGTGCAGATCCTTTCTGACCCGGGCGAGGAAGTTCTGGATGGTGGTGTCGACGCCCGCCTCCTTTTCGAGTTCGACGTGGAGCCTGACCGTGTGCACGCGCCTGAGCCAGACCTGGATGTCACCACCGGGGCCGTCGATGAAATAGGAGTTGGGTACGAACAGGTCGACCGGCTTGGTGTACCGGAGGCGGAAGAAGACGCGAGGATCGCAGCGTGCCCGCAGGGGCAACAGAAACGGACGGCGCGGCCTCGGGAAGGCCGTCGGCGTCGGTGAGGCCGAGGCCGCGGCCGACGGCGAGGCCGAGGCGGTGGGCGTCGCACCGATCGAGACGGTGATGCCGTCGGACTTCGGCGTCGGGCTGACGGCGGGCGACGCCGAGGCCGTCGCGGTGTGCGAGGCCGTCGCCGTGGCCGAGGCCGTCGCGGTAGGTGACGCCGTCGCGGTAGGTGACGCCGTCGCGGTAGGTGACGCCGTCACGGTACGCGAGGCGGTCGCGGTAGGTGACGCCGTCACGGTCACGGTGACGGTCGCGGCGGGCGAGGCCACCGGGGTCACGGAAGGGCCCGCGGCGGGCCGCGGTCCCGGTCGCGGACCCCGCGGGGCGACGGCGCGCGGTACGGCCCGGCGGGCTCCGCGGACCGCCGCCGGGACCCCCGGCCCCGGCGCATCGGCGTCCGGTCTGAGCGAAGAGGACGCGCCGCGCGCCGACGCGGCGCTCACGGCGGCGAGCGACGAGACGGCCGCGGCGACGATGACGCCCAGGGATCCGACGGCGACCGCGGCCGGCACCGTTTTCAAGGAAGGGAGAACCGCGGCGTTCATCCGAGGATTACGCATTGACTCACCATTCTCCCACAACGCGGCATTTCGTCGTGCACCGGAATTCCGAGAACGCCGTGAAGCGCCTTCCACGAACAATGCCGATGAAGATCAGGCCTCCCCCAGGCCAGACGGTAACACGACGTCCGGAGGAATCACGGAAGGCGCGGAACGTTTACCCGGCGGCCTCTCGCGCGAGAATCCTCCAATTCCTCCAGATTCGGCCATCTATACCAAGCTAGCGATCGCTTGGTATGATGCCGCGTCGCAACACCTCGGGAGGTCCCGTGCTGTCCGAAAAGGTCGCCGTCATCACCGGGGCCGGTCCGGGCCTGGGCCGTACGCTCGCCGGGCTGATGGTCGAGGAGGGCGCGCGGGTCGTGGTCTCCGCCCGGTCCCGGGCCGCTCTGGAGCGGACCGCGGCCGAGACCGGAGCGCTCGCGGTCGCCGCGGACGTACGGGACGCCGACCAGGTGCGGGCCCTCGCCCGGACGACCGCCGAGCGGTTCGGCCGGATCGACGTGCTGGTCAACGCGGCCTTCCCCGGAACCCACCGCAAGAACGTCCTCGACATGGACCCCGCCTATCTCGAGCTCCGGCGCTCGGCGGTGGAGACGGCGACGTACGGCACCCTGCCGGCGTGCCGGTACCTCGCCCCGTACATGGTCGAGGGCGGCGGCGGGTCCATCGTGAACGTGACCTCCCTGTCGAGCCGGAGCGGCTACGCCGGCCGCAGCGACTACGCCACCGGGAAGGCGGGCGTGCACCTGCTGTCCCACTGCCTTGCCGACGAGTTCGGCCCGCTGGGCATCCGGGTCAACTGCGTCGCGCCGGGCTGGATCGCGAGCGACGCGCTCACGGCATGGATGGAGACGCGCGCGGGACGAGGGCACGACGTTCCAGGCGATACACGACCACGACGTGGGCCGCATGGCGCTCCGGCGGATCGCGACCGAAGAGGACGTCGCCCGTGCCGTCATCTTCCTGGCGAGCGACCGGGCCAGGGCGATCACCGGCGCGACCCTCGACGTGAACGGCGGTCAGTTGTTCACGTGAGGGCGACGGCATCCCCATCGTCGTGATCGCGTCCTACGATGTGATCGTGCCGGGGTCGTACACGTGGTCGCGCCTAGCCGAGGCCGACATGGTCGAGTTGCGCGATCTCGTGTCCGGGCGCACGACGGTGCTGCGCCGTCCGCCGCCCGATCTGCTGGCCATGGACGACATCGTCCGGCTCGAGGGCCTGGCGTTCCGCGCGGACGCCGGGCCGCAGGCGGAGCTCTTCGGCGCGCTGGACACCGACCCGCTGCGGGTCCTCACCGGCATGAACTGGCTGATCGCCTTCTGGGCGGTGCTGTGGGACCTGCGCGCGGGCGAGCCCGCGGGCGACCTGGTCCGTACCCTCGACTACGACGGCCCCTGGCGCAGGGGCGCCACCCCCGAGCAGGAGCAGGTGTGGCGGTCGATGAGCCAGCGGGTCCGCACCGGGGTGTTCGCCGCGCTCACCGGCAATCCCGAGTCTTATCGGGTGTACGCCGACGAGGTCCGCCGGCTCGCGCCGGACGTCTTCCTGCACGTCACTTTGACGATCATGGACACGCTGAGCCACAACCTGAGCCGGCAGGGGCTGGAGCTCTTCGGCATGGCCGCCGAACTCGAGGCGTACACCGAGCCCGGCCGGCCGGGCGGCGGCCCGTCGTTCAGCCCGCCGCGCTGAGCACCCGCCTCTGAGGCACTGAGGCATCCGCCTCTTCAGCGCGACGGCATGATGAACACCGCGGTCGCCTCCGCGGTGACCTGCCCGTCCGGCCCCAGAATGCGGCTCTCGACGAACGTCTTGCGACCGTCCACCCGGACCGCCTTCGCCTCGGCGACCAGGGGAACGTGGAGCGGCGTGGGCCGCCGGTAACGCAGGTCCAGCCCGGCCGTCATGCCGGGCGTGCCGTTGGCGGACGCGGCCACGCCGGACAGGTGGTCGAGGACCATCGCCGACACGCCGCCGTGGACGAATCCGGGAGGCCCCTCGTACAGCACGCCGAGGGTGAACTCGCTGCGCGCCGTGCCGTCGGGCAGCACTCCGATCTCGATCGGCGGGGCGAGGACGTTCAGCTCGCCGGTGACCGGGCTGCCGATCTGGCGGACGACCCCGCCCTCGTCCACCCGGGCGCCCGGCGGAACACCCCGGCCCGCCTCGGCGAGCCGCCGGGTCAGCGCCTCGACCTCGCCGGCGACGGCGGCGACCTCATCCTGGCCGGCGCGGGTCAGGACGACCAGCTCCGACAGCTCCCGCACGCGCGCGGCCAGTTCGGCGAGGCCCGCGATGCGCACCTCGTCGACGTCCTGCCGATCCCGCTCTTCGAACACCCGCTGCATGGCCGCCCAGGCCCCGGTCATGCGGCCCCCCTCGTCGGCGGAATGATCGAAGGTGCCGTGCTCATGGCTCGCTCGCTCCGCTCACTCACACGGCCTCCCTCGTCGGCGGGGTACCCCGCCTCCCCGCCTCGCCACCGAGCTGGATTCTAACCGGCGGCCCTTCCCCGGTCACTCGACCAAGCAAATGCTTGGTGTTACCGTCCCCTCCATGGCGGGAGAACGGATGGCACGCGCGGCCGTGGTCCGGGAGTTCGGCGCCCCGATGGAGTTGACCGAGATACGGGTGCAGCCGCCCCGGAGCGGCGAGGTCCTCGTGCGGATCGCCGCGTCGGGGGTCTGCGGCTCGGACCTCAAGGCCCTCGACGGCCACAGCCCGGTCGCAGGGCAGCCGCCGCTGGTGCTCGGCCACGAGAGCGCGGGCGTGGTGGCCGAGGTGGGTCCGGGCGTCACGAGCGTACGGCCGGGCGACCACGTCGTCATCGCGATGAACGGCCCGTGCGGACGCTGCCGCAACTGCTCGCGCGGCCGCGTCCACCTGTGCTCCGGCCGCGCCCGGCTCAACGCGATCACGGGCCTGATGGGCGACGGCACCACCCGGCTGTCGGTCGACGGCGTCCCCGCCCGGCCCATGATCGGGATCGGGTCGTTCGCGGAGTACGCGGTGGTCGGCGAGGCGGCCTGCGTCAAGGTACGCGCCGAGGCGCCGCTCGACCTGCTCGCCCTGACCGCCTGCGCCGTCGTCACCGGCGTCGGCGCCGTCCTGAACACCGCCCGGGTCGAGATGGGATCGAGCGTCCTGGTCGTCGGCTGCGGCGGCGTCGGCCTCAACGTCATCCAGGGCGCGGTCCTCGCGGGCGCCACGACGATCATCGCGGCCGACGTCGTGCCGGCCAAGCTCGCGCTCGCCGAGGAGTTCGGCGCGACGCACACGCTCCTCGCCGACGACCTGCCCGCCCAGGTCGGCGAGATCGTACGCGGCGGCACCGACTACGCCTTCGACGTCACCGGCAACGTCGACGTGCTCGCCAGGACGTTCGCGGCGACGCAGCCGGGCGGCACCACGGTGATGGTCGGCAGCCCGCCCGCCGGACGGCCGCTGCCGGTCCCTCCGCAGGCGCTGTTCGCCTCACGGCGTCTGATGGGCACCCAGGGCGGCGACGCCGTGCCCCGCCGCGACCTCCCCCTCCTCGCCGACCTGCACCGCCGCGGCCGCCTCAACCTGGAGGGCCTCGTCAGCGAACGCGTACCCCTCGACAAGATCAACGACGCGATCGCCCACGTACGCTCCGGCGCGGTCGCCCGCTCCGTCATCGTCTTCGACTGATCAGCCCACCTGCAGCCGCCGCCCGAGCAGATGCCCGTTCCGCACGTCCTGCCCGTGATCGATGTAGACGGTCACCCGCCGAAGTCCGGCCAGCGGCGCAAGATCCACGCCTGGCGCGACTCCCCTGATGTAGAGACGTCGCAGCTTACTCAGCCCCTTCAGCGGAGCCAGGTCGGTGACCTCGGAGCACTCGCGCAACCAGACCGTCTCCAACTCGGCGAGCGGGGCGAGTGGGGTGAGGTCGTTGATCACCGTGCCCTCGAGGTCCAGAAAGGTCAGTCCGGTCAACTGCGCGAGAGGGGCGAAATCGGTGATCTCTCGGCAGGCCCACAGGCCGAGGCTCGTCAGAGCCATGCCGGTGAGCGGGCTGAGGTCGATCGCCCGCTGGGACTCATTGAGGGTGAGCGACCGCAGCTT
This sequence comes from Actinoallomurus soli, assembly GCF_024055715.1. Lineage (GTDB taxonomy): Bacteria > Actinomycetota > Actinomycetes > Streptosporangiales > Streptosporangiaceae > Actinoallomurus > Actinoallomurus soli. Next base: position 373,513 of record NZ_JAMXMV010000008.1, on the reverse strand, counting down.
CGGTGCACGCCCCACCAGATCGCGCAGTTCCCTCAGGCATGAGCCGGTGATGGTCAGCTCGACGAGACCGTCCAATGGAGGCAGAGCATCGAGATCACTCAGCGAACGACAGCCGATGAGGCTGAGGTCCTTGAGTGAGCGCTGCGAACGGAGGGCGGAGATATCACGGACATCGATCAGATCGTCGAGGTACAGCGACTCCAGTTGAGGAAGGTCCCTCACGAACTCCACGCCCCTCAGTCCGGGCATTGTCAGCCACAACTGCGTCAGCCGCGGGAGTCGACGTAGCGGCGCAAGGTCTGCCACACCCGACGGGGCGACGACGTTCAGCGTGTGCAGACTCTCCGCGCAAGCGGTCAACGGTCCCAGATCGACCACGTCGCGACCGCCGGAGAAGAATACGGAGCCGAGGTGCGTGATGTGCTGGACGGCGGGGAGCAAGCGCCGTGCCGTCACGGGGAGATGGCCGCCGATCAATGGGGCGCCGGCGAGAACCCGACGGGCGTAGTCGTCCGGGTCGAAGTAGTCCCAGGCCCTGATCAGCTCCTCCTGCACGAGCTTCCGCGTGTCCGTGCGGTAGCCGACCAGCAGGTCGAAAGCGCGTGGGCCGTTCACCAGCCAGGCGGTACGGACGACGGCTCGCGCGGCGGCGGGCGTAAGGTCGTCGAGCTTCTTGGGGAGGCGGTCGAGGATCGTCTCGCCGACGCTCGACAGAGAGCGTGCCGAGGCCAGGTCGCGGGGCGGGACGAGGTCGTCGAGACAGGCGTCGAAGGCGCTTCTCAACTCGGCCGGGATGGCGGGAAGGGTCTCCAGGCAGCCGGCGACGAGCAGTTTGAGCCGCCGGGCGTGGCGCGGCTCGGTCTCGATCCGGCGGAACAGGCCGCCGAGCAGTTCGGCGCGTTGCGGGGCGTTGGCGTGACCCGCCGCCATGATGGTCGTCTCGCGCCACTGGTCCTTGTGGGCCTGGGCGAGCAGCGGTTCGAGGTCGCCGTCGTCGGCGAACTGCTTGGCCGTCAGGTACTCCTGCACGGTGCGGTGGACGAAGTCGATCCGCCCGGCGACCGGCTCGCGGAGCACGCCGCTGCGCTCCAGCAGGTGGTCGAGCACCGCCTCCGCGTCAGTGGGCGCGCTCGGCATCGTCGCGAGCCTGGTGCCGATCCAGCGGACGACCGCGTCCTTGGGCAGTTCGGTCCGCCCAGTGATCGACAGCCGCCAGGCCAGGTCCTGCAGGATGAGCATCTTCTGGGCGCGTTCGAGAACGACGGCGTCGTCGACCGCGATCTGCCGTTCGACGTCGCGGCGTTCGAGCAGCAGTTCCAGCGCCGCCGCGTACAGGCCCATCCGGTCGCGCGGCAGTTGCTTCTCCCGGTCGAGGTTGAGCGCGCACAGCATCGCGGCGAGCAGCGGGCTGCCGGCGAGGGCGCGCAAGTGCGGCGCCGACTCCAGCCGCGCCAGCAGCGCCGCTTCGAAGCCGGGCAGGTGTTCGGGAGCGCAGGGCAGGTCACCCGCATCGCGTACGGCCTCGTGCCAGTGCCGGACCAGCTCCTTGACGTCCGCCGGGGTCATCCGCTCCAGCAGGGCGGTGGCGAACCCCTCCCCCGCCAGCCAGTCGGCGCTCGCCGCCGCGGGCCGGGAGGTGACGACGACCCGCAGCCCCGGGTACGCCGCGAGCAGCCCGCTGAGCCATGGCCGTACGGCCCGGCGGCGCGCGCCCGGCAGCTCGTCCACGCCGTCGACCATCAGCAGCGCCCGGCCGCTGCCGAGCACCCGGTGCACCCAGCCAGCCGGCATCAGCCCGGCGATCGGGTCGGCGACGCCTTCGAGGAAGCGTTCGGGCGACGGGAGCGTCCCGCCGGTGTGGCTGCGCAGCTTGATCAGGAAGGGCACGCAGCCGTTCCAGTCCGCGAGGTCTCCGGTGAAGGCGCCCCGCGCGGCGGAGATCGCCAGCCAGCGCAGCAGGGTGCTCTTGCCCGAGCCCGCCTCACCGCGGATCAGCGTCAGCGGCGCGCGCCCCAGCGCCGTCTCGACGCGCAGTGTCGCCTCTCCCGGCTGCGGCTCGTCTCTGCGCCACTCGCCGATGTCCGGCATGCCGGGAGCGGCGGACCTGCGGGAGCTCTTGGCCTGCTCCTCTTCCGTGGACACGCTGAGGCTGATGTACGCGACGCTCAGCGTCGTACGGGGGCGGTAGCGCTCGACCCGTACGCCGAACAGCTCCAGGACGTCCAAGGTCGTGCTGACGTGTTCGAGGTAGCGCCGCCGGAACGCCTCGTCGGTGGCCGTTCCCTCCGGCGCGTCGAGCGTGCGGACCGGGAGACGCGCCAGCAGCAGCGACACCTGGTCCGCGACGGCCGTCAGCCGCGCCAGCGTCTCGGTGGACGCCCTGGGGCCGAACTGCGGCAGCTGCTGGACGATGCGGGCGAAGCAGTCGCAGCACTCGTCCAGCACCACGTCGTACAGCCGCGCCCCGGCCTCCCCGAGCTGCCCGTCGAGCCCGCGACGCGGCAGCCCGGCCCGTACGTGGGCGGCGAGGCGCGCCGGGTCCAGGTCGGTCGCCAGCAGCGCACGGTCGGACAGGTCGGCGCCGGCGAGGGTCTGCGCGACCTCGGCCAGCGCGGCGGCCTTGTCGTTCTCGCGCAGTCCGCCGTACTCGTGCCCGCACATCGTGAGCAGCCGCTCGGCGACCTGGTCGGCGATGTCGTCGATCTGCCGCTCGAACCGACGGCGCACGATCCGGTCGGGGAACCGCGTCTGCAGCAGGTCGACGAGGTCCCGGGCCCGCTCCTGCTCGGCGGACCGCCCGGTCAGCCAGGTCTGAGCCAGGTGCCGGCCCAGCGCCTTGCCGACGGCGACGGCCACGGCCTCCAGTGCCATGCGAAGCCCTCCCGAGACAGCCCGACGCGCGTTATCGCGGAGTATGACGCCTTAGACGCCGGTCGGTCTCCTCCGGCTCCAACTCACCGCCGAGGATCGCTCCCGTGGGCTGAAGGACTGGGTCCTCAGCGCCCAGCAACGGATCCGCGCTGATGACGTACTCGCCCGTGTCGAACTGGACGCCCCTGCCAGGCGCGGACGGTGCTGTTCGGGCCGATCGACACCGCCAACCAGCGGCTCATCCTGGAGCGTTCGCCGCTGGTGACGACGCGGGATTCATCACTGCGCGGCGCCCCCTGGACGGCGGCATCACCGAGGCGTTCACGCTCCCGGAGTGATGAAAGGAAGCGCTGCTGCTCGCGCTCTGGCACGCCGGCCGTCGGGCGGGATACGCCGCGGCGGCGCTCAGGGGGCGGCGCGCGTGAGGGCCAGGGCCTGGTCGTAGAGCTCGGCGAGATCGGCTTCGCCGTTGCTGGCGATCCAGGTACCGGTTGCCGCATCGGAGCAGGCGAAGGAGACGGCGATGACGGTGCGGGCCTCGTGATCGGCGAGCAGCCCCTTCCGTCCCTGCGCTATGAGCCGGTCGCGGACCACGGGCATCAGGTCGTACTGCCAGCGGATGCGCTTTTGCTCGTAGCGGGCGCGCAGGGCGGGGGTGCGGAAGATCAGGGCCGAGACGGTGAGCGTCTCCTCCAGGGAGTGGTTGGCCGTGACGATCGTGGCGAACCCGGTGCGCAGCGCATCCCAGACCGAGACATCGACCGACTGCTCTTCGACGGTCTTCTTGAGCAGCGCGCCGATGGCCTCCTGATCTCCGCAGACGAGGTCTTCTTTGGTGCCGAAGTAGCGGAACAGAGTGCGCTGGGAGATCCCGACCTCGCGGGCGATCTGCTCGGTCGTCGTCTCCTCGTAGCCCTGGGTGGTGAACAGCCGGATCGCCGTCTCGAAGATCTCCCGGCTGACCATCCGCCGCGAGCGATCCCACACCGACGTCGCACCTGCACCCTGCTTCATGCCACCAGCCTACCGCAACTGCCACTCAGTCCTACATTGCCTTATAGTCAATGACTGACAGGTTGGCCGAGACAGACTAAACGGACATTCGGGATCTGAAAGTGAGGTATCGAGATGGCACCCATGACGTACCGGGGGCAGCTGACTCTGATCACCGGGGCCAGTGCCGGGCTGGGCGCGGAGTTCGCCCGACAGCTGGCCGCGAGAGGCTCGGACCTGGTGCTGGTCGCCCGCCGCGAGGACCGGCTCAAGACGCTGGCGGCCGAACTTTCGGACCGGCACCAGGTCGCCGTGCACACGGTCGCACAGAACCTGGCGGATGACCGCGCGGGGGCGAAGCTCGCGGCCGAGCTCCAGCGCCGCGGCCTTCAGGTCACCAGCTTGGTCAACAACGCCGGCTTCGCCACCTACGGGCCCTTCCACGAGGAGGACCCGGAGCGGATCCGGCAGGAGATCGCGCTGGACGTGGCCGCGGTCGTGGACATCACCCGCGCCTTCATCGGCCCGCTGCGTGAGCGCGGCGACGGCGTCCTCATCAACGTCGCCAGCATGGCCGCGTATCAGGCCACCCCGCGGATGGCGGTCTACGGCGCGACGAAGGCGTTCGTGTTGAGCCTGACGGAGGCGCTGTGGGCGGAATCCCGCGGCACCGGTCTGAAGGTCATCGCACTGTCGCCCGGAGCGACCGCCACGGAGTTCTTCGACGTCGCCGGTACCACTGCGGCCACGGGCGGGCAGAAGCTGCAGGAACCACGTGAGGTGGTGGCCGACGTGTTCAGGGCCCTGGACCGCACCAACCCGCCGCCCAGCGTGGCCGCCGGGCGACGCAACCGCCTGATGGCCGCCCTGGGGCGGCACCTGATGACCCGCAAGCAGATGACCCAGATGATCGACCGGATGACTGCCGCCGGCGACCGCAAGAACGCCTGAGCGGCCTGCACAGCCGATCGCTCACGCCCGCACCCAGAGAGAAGTACGCCACCACCATGTCCTCCCCATTGACTCTGACCACGCCCCGGCCGGCTCCCCCCTTCCTGGAGATGCCGCACGGCGTCTTCATCGATGGCCGTGAGCAGCCCGCGCAGCAGGGTGAGCGCATCGCCAGCATCGACCCGATGACCGAACAGGAGCTGACCACGATCGCCGTGGCCGGGCCGCAGGATGTCGATGCCGCGGTCGCGGCCGCACGGCGGGCCTTCGCCTCGCCGCAGTGGTCCGGCATCACGCCCGAGCGGCGCAGCCGGATCCTGTATCAGATCGCTGATGTGATCGAGGCCCATGCGCAGGAGCTGGCCACCCTCGACTCGCTGGAGATGGGCGGACCGCTGGCCGGCACCGGCTACATGGTGGCGCACACCGTGGAGGTGTTCCGGCACTACGCCGGCTGGCCCACCCGCATCTACGGTGCCACCGCCCCCTCCGCACCCTCGCAACTGAAGTACACCACCCGCAGGCCGCTGGGCGTGGTCGCCGCCATCGCCGGTTGGAACGGCCCGGTGCTGCAGATGGGCTACAAGATCGCCCCGGCCCTGGCCACCGGCAACACCGTGGTGGCCAAGCCCTCCGAGCAGACATCACTGAGCCTGCTGCGGATCGCCGAACTGATCACCCAGCACACCGACTTGCCCGACGGTGTGCTGAACGTGGTGACCGGGCCCGGGCACAGCACCGGGGAACTCCTGATCACCCACCCCGGCGTGGACAAGATCAGCTTCACCGGCTCGACAGCCGTGGGCAAGCACGTGCTGCAAGCCTCCGCCACCACCCTCAAACGCGTCACCCTCGAACTGGGCGGTAAATCCCCGTTCATCGTCCTGGATGACGCCGACCTCAACGACGCGGCCACAGCGGCCGCAATGGCGTTCTGCGCCGGCAGCGGACAAGGATGCGTCGCCGGCACCCGCATCCTGGTCCACGAGAACGTACGCGAGCCATTCACCCGACTTCTCACCGAGAGGATGGCCGCCTACACCCTCGGCGACCCCTTCCACCCGGCCACCGCGATGGGCCCGCTCGCCTCACGCGGCCACTACGAGAAGGTCACCGGCTACATCGGCCTCGCCCGGCAACTCGGCGGCACCATCGCCGGCACCGGTCCTTTCGGGGACAAGGACCTGTTCGTCGGCCCCACCCTGGTCACCGGCCTGGACAACGCCTCCCGCATCGCCCAGGAAGAGATCTTCGGGCCCGTAGCCCTGCTGATGCCCTTTCACGACGACGAGCAAGCCGTACACATCGCCAACGACTCCCCCTACGGCCTGGCCGCCAGCATTTACACCACCAACCTCTCCCGCGCCCACACCATGGCCGAGCGCCTGCAGGCCGGCACGGTATGGGTCAACACGGTCAACGACATGAGCACCGGCCCACTGCCCTTCGGCGGCATGAAGCAGTCCGGCATCGGACGCGAGCACGGCACCGACGTCATCGACGCCTACACCGAAACCAAGGCCGTCGTCGTCAACCTCTGACACCCGACGCCGACCCGAGCCCGGACAAACCACCATCATCCGCGAAATGCAGATCCTCATGGCCACATCGCACTCGTCCTCAGCGGCGGCGGAATGGTCGGCATCTGCTGGTAGATCGGCGTTCTCACCGGGCTGCGCGACGTCGGCACCGACCTGGCCGCCGCCGACGTCATCGTCCGAACCTCGGCCGGCTCCTTCGCTGGAGCAGGCGCCGCCGCGTCCGTAGGTGTGGTTGACGCGCATCGCTCTCGCCTGGCCCGGGGCGAGGGTGGGGTGACAGCGGCAGCGGGCCTGAATGGAGGTCTTCGGGCCCGCGCTGATGACGTACTCGCCCGTGTCGAGCTGGACGCTCTGCCAGGCGCGGGCGTACAAGCCGAGCACCCGCTCGGCCTTGATCCTGAAGTCGGGGTCGGTGATGAAGATCCAGGCCGCAGTCTCCATCCGGCGAGGATCTGTGATCACGGAAGCCGTGATCCGCGACGCGTTACCCGCGTCCGGCCGAGGTGGATCGACAGGTAGGTGTCGGCATAGGCGTCGAGGATCGGGAGGACCTCGTCCCTCGGGCCCGCGGGGAGGCGGAGGACGACCTCCTCGATGCCGAGGGAGGCGTAGTAGTCGAGCTTGCCCGGGGTCGGCTCGGTGCCGAACGGGATGACCGGGACCGGGGCGCGGCCGACGCGGGCGCAGGCGTCGCGCAGGGCGGGCAGCGCCTCGCGGACGCCGGCGCCGCCGATGGGCAGCCAGCCGTCGCCGTACTCCGCGATGTGGCGGAACAGCGTCGGTCCCGGCGCGCCGCCGAGCAGGACCGGGATGCGCCGGGCCGGTTTGGGCCAGGCCCATGACGGGGTGAAGCGCACGAACTCCCCCTCGTACGACGCCTCCTCGCGTTCCCACAGGGCGCGCATGGCGAGGACGTGTTCGCGGGCGCGGGCGCGGCGGGTCTCCCAGCGCACTCCGTGGTCGGCGGCCTCCTCGCGGTTCCAGCCGAAGCCGACGCCGAGGGCGACCCGGCCGCCGCTGAGGTTGTCGAGGGTCGCGACCGCCTTGGCGGTGACGATCGGCTCCCGCTCGGCGATGAGCGAGACGCCGGTGCCCAGGACGATCCGCGAGGTGACCGACGCGGCGGCGGCCAGGGCGATGAGCGGATCGAGCGTCCGCGCGTACTCCTCCGGCAGGGCCGCGTCGCCGGTCGGCGGCGGGGTGGTGCGGCTCACGGGGATGTGCGTGTGCTCGGGCAGGTAGAGGGAGGCGAACCCGCGCCTCTCGGCCTCCACGGCGAGTTCGGGGACGGCCATCGCCCGGTCCGTGGCGAACATCGTGACGCCGAGCCTCATACGCCCTCCGAAGGTTATTCGACCAAGCGATTGCTCGGTAATTGTAGATTGATGTAGCGTGCGCTTGTTCGGGCACAGCCGGCAGCACGACGGAGAGGGGCGCCATGCCGTTCGCGGACCTCGCGGATCCGGGCCGGCCGGGAGGCGACGTTCGGCTGTTCTACACCGACGACGGGACCGGCGACCCGCCGCTCCTCCTCGTGCACGGCTGGGGCTCGGACTCCCAGGAATGGTCCTGGCACCTGCCGGACCTGACTGCGCGCCGCCGCGTCATCGCCGTCGACCTGCGCGGCCACGGCAACTCCTCGGTGCCGCCGAGCGGGTTCCACCCGCGCGACATGGCCGCCGACCTCGTGCGGCTGCTGGACCACCTCGACATCCCGCGGGTCATCGGGGTCGGTCACTCGATGGGCGGCCAGATCGTCAGCGTCCTCGCGGTCGAGCATCCCGAAAGGATCACGGCGCTCGTCTGCGTGGACCCGGGCTACGGCCATCCACCCGCGATCTCCGAGGCCGCTCCGGCGCAGGTACGGGCGCTGCGGGCGGACGCCGGAGCCGCGCTGCGGATCGACGAGTGGTGCTACACGCCGGTCACGCCGCCCATGATCAAGGTGTGGCACGCCCGGCGGCTGCTCGCCATGCCGCCGCACGTGCTGGCCGAGGCGTTCGCGGGGCTGTTCACCGGCGACGACCAGATCGGCAGCCGGCCGGCCTCCGACCACTACCTCAAGCGCCGCGAGTGCCCGGTGCTCACCTTCCGTTACGACCCGGCCCAGGCCGCCTGGGAGGAGTCGCTGTTCAGGCATCCCGCCTCGACGACCGTGACGTGGCCCGGCTCGGGCCACCGCCTCCATGAGGAACGCCCCAGGGAATTCCTGCTCGTCATGAACCGATGGATCAAAGGGGTTACGCAGTGAAGTTCGCCATCTTCCTCAATCCGCAGATTCCGGGGTCGGGCTACAGCGCCGAGGAGAACGCCAGGGCGAGGCGCCCCATCGGGCGGGACACCGAGTCGTACCAGAAACTCCTGCACGAGGTCCGGGAGATCGCGGTGCACGCGGACCGGGTCGGCTTCGACGCCCTCATGATGACCGAGCATCACTTCCACTCCGAGGGCATGGAGTTCTCGGTCAACCCGCTGATGTTCCTCACCGACCTGGCGGCCCGTACGGAGCGGATCCTGCTGGCGCCGCTCGGCCTCGTCCTGCCGGCCTGGGACCCGATCCGCGCCGCCGAGGACGTCGCGCTGCTCGATCAGTTCTCCAAGGGGCGACTGCGCCTCGGCGTCGCCCGCGGCTACCAGAACCGCTGGATGAACGTGCTCGGCCAGCGCTGGCACGCCGCGGCCGCGCGGTCCGACGGCTCGGCGTCCGACAACCGCAACTTCGACGTCTTCGGCGAAGTCCTGAAGATCATGAAGATGGCGTGGACGCAGGACACGGTGAAGTACAAGAGCGACGTCCTGGACTACGAGGTGCCGTTCCCGTACGACGGCATCGAGGGCTGGCCGGCCACCGAGTGGACGCGGACGTTCGGCGCGCCGGGCGAGATCGACGACGAGGGCGTGATCCGCTCGGTCGCCGTGTGCCCGCGGCCGTACCAGAACCCCTACCCGGAGCTGTGGCAGCCGTTCACGATCAGCGACCGGTCCGTGATCCGGGCGGCCCAGGAGGGCATCCTGCCGTGGCTGTTCACGCCGAACCCGGACGACCACGCCGCCAAGGCCCGCCTGTACCAGGAGGAGTCGGCCAAGTGCGGCAAGAACTACAAGCTCGGCGAGCACACCGGCATCCTCAAGATCGTCGGCATGGCGGACACGCGTGAGGACGCCATCGAGACGTACGGCCGGAACATGCCCAAGGACTTCGCCGCCTTCTTCGGCCCGTTCGGGTACCTGGAGGTCATGCGCAAGAAGGAGGACGACAAGCACGTCCCCATCAGCCCGGAGAAGGGCGATTTCAAGCGCATGAACGAGGTCGAGATGGCGCTGCTCGGCGGCCCGGACGACGTCAAGCGCGGCATCCAGCGGATGCTCGACCGGATGCCGGACCTCGAATGGTTCGGGCTGTACATGCAGGGCCAGCAGGGCGTGCTGCCGCTCGACACCGTCAAGCGGAACCTCGAACTGTTCGCCACCAAGGTCATCCCCGAGTTCGCGGACTGAGCGGCCATGGAGTTCTGGCTCGGCGGGTTCTGCGACGCCGGGGAGTACGTCGGGCTGGCACAGGCGGCCGAGCGGCTGGGCTACGACACCCTGACCGTCTCGGACCACCTGTTCCACGCCGACTTCACGTCCCGCTACCCGTACTCCCGGACGGGTGAGCCGCCGTACGACGCGACCACGCACTGGCCGGACGTGTGGGTCACCATCGGCGCGATGGCCGCGGTGACCTCCCGGCTGAACTTCGCCACGAACGTCTACGTCGCGCCGGCGCGCGACCTGTTCACGGTGGCGAAGGCGGTGTCGACCGCGGCGGTGCTGTCGGCGAACCGCGTACGGTTCGGCGTCGGCGTCGGCTGGTGCGCGGACGAGTTCCGGCAGACCGGGCAGGACTTCCACACGCGCGGCCGGCGGCTCGACGAGATGCTGCCGGCCCTGCGGACGCTGTGGCGCGCCGGACCGGTCGAGCACCACGGCGACCGGTACGACTTCGGGCCGCTGAGCATCGCACCGGTCCCCTCCGAGCCGATCCCGGTGTACGTCGGCGGGGACAGCGACGCGGCGCTGCGCCGTACGGCACGGTTCGCCGACGGGTGGATCGGCAACCGGATCTACTCGGAGGACCGGCTGTCCGAGCTGCTCGAACGCCTGTCCGCGCACCTCGCCGAGTACGGCCGCAAGCTCGGCGACCTGCGGGTCATCGCGCCGATCGCGGCGATGCCGAGCCCGTCGCTGTACCGGAAGTGGCGGGACCGGGGCGTCGACGGGACCATGGCCGCCCCCTGGCGGCTCGCCACCGAGGAGGAGAAGCGGCGCTGCTCCGGCCTGGCCCTCAAGATCGCCACGATGGAGCGCTTCGCCGAGGACGTCATCGCCCGGATGTAACCCCCGCCGCAGGTCACCCGCCGCACGTCGCCCCGCCGCACGTCGCCCCGCCGCACGTCGCCCGCCGAGAACACCGCGCCGACGTGCCGGAGCCCGCGCGGACGTGCCGGGGCCCCGCGGACGTTCGCTCGCGCCCGGAACGGCACGACGTACGACCCGAGCCTCGATCACGGGATCGAAGCGCGCTACCCTTCACCTAAGCCGCTTAGGTTTTACGTCGAGGAGGCGCGGGATGGCTAAGACGGACGGACGCGACAGAGAGGCGGCGCGCCGACGGAGCGCGCGGGAGCGGCTCGCGGCCGAGCGGGCCGCCGAGGAGCGCAGGCGGCGGCGCCGGCGGATCACGACCTGGGTCGCGGGCGGGGGCGTCGCCGCCGTCCTGGTGGCCGCGGGCGTCTGGGCCTCGACGTCCCATGAGAAGAAGAGCCCCGGCGGTGCGGCCGCCCCCGCCGCGGCGGACGGCGCGGCGGCGGCCCGCCCGCCGTGGCCCCGCCCGGACGACACGGCCGACCGCGCCCGGAAGGAAGGCCTGGCCGTGGCCCCCATGGAGGGCACCGCCGTGCACTTCCACACGCACCTGGACATCCTGGTCGACGGCAAGGCCGTGCCGGTTCCGGCCGACCTGGGCATCGCGGCGTCCGGCGACGCCATGTCCGAGCTGCACACCCACGACACCACCGGAGTGCTGCACATCGAAGCGCCCACGACCGGCAAGCGGTACACGCTCGGCCAACTGTTCACCGAATGGGGTGTCCCGTTGAGCGCCACGGGCCTCGGCGCCCTCAAGGCCGGCGGCACCCGCACGCTGACCGCCTACGTCGACGGCAAGCGGCAGACCGGCGACCCCGCCGCGATCGAACTGGCACCCCACCGGGAGATCGCGCTGGTGTACGGACCGGCGCACGCGAGCATTCGGGTGCCGTCCCACTACGACTTCCCGGTCGGCGAGTGACGATCACATGTACTATCCGGCTTAGGTGAAAGCAGAGGCGGAAGGGGACCCATGCCGCGGTTCGGGGAGCTCGAGGCGGCGATCATGGAGGTGATGTGGTCGGCCGACAAGGCGATCACGGTCCGGGACGTCCGTGACCGGCTGAGCCGCGAGCCGACCCCCGCCTACAACACCGTGCTCACGGTGACGGAGATCCTCTACCGGAAGGGCTGGCTGGCCCGGGAGAAGCACGGCCGGGCCTTCCGCTACTGGCCGGCGGGCAGCCGAGACGACTACACCGCCCAGCTGGTGGCCGAGGCGCTCGACTCCGCGCAGGACCGTGCCGCCGCCCTCGTACGGTTCATGGAGAAGATGGAGCCGGGAGAGATGGCCGAGATCCGCCGCGCGCTCGACGCCGCCAAGGACGCCGACCGGCGGCCGCGATGACCGTCACACTGCTCCTCCTGGGACACGCCCTGCTGCTGGCGACCGTCGGCACGGCCGCGCTCCGCCGGGCCGGATGGCCGTCGCGCGCTCCCCGCCTCGCCGTCGCCGCCTGGCTGGGCATGTCGGCGTCCATCGTCGGCTCGGTGGTCCTGGCCGGGCTGACCGCCACCTCGGCGGCGGTCCGGGCCGGTGTCGCCCCGGGCCGGTGCTACGGGCCCGTTCACTGGCCGTGCGCCCCCGACGCCCTCTCCGAGATGGGCGTCCTGGCCGCGGCCGGCGCCGTCGCCGCGCTGGCCCTGACCACTCGTACCGCATGGTGCCTGCTCGCCGAGTTCCGCGCCGCCGCCCGTGAGCGAGGCCGACGGCTCGACGCCCTCACCCTGGTCGGTCACGCCGACGCCCGGCTCGGCGTGACCGTCGTCGACCACGCGACCGCGACCGTGTACTGCGTCCCCGGCCGCCGTTCCCGGATCGTCGTGACGAGCGGCGCGCTCGCGGCCCTCGACGACGCGCAACTGAGCGCCGTCCTCGCGCACGAGCGCGCCCACCTGCGCCAGCGCCACCACCTCGCCCTGACCACGAGCCGGGCCCTGGTCCGGGCGTTCGGCCCGCTCCCCGCCTTCACGGCCGCCACGGACCAGATCGCCTTCCTGGTCGAGTTGGCCGCCGACGACGCCGCGGCGAGGCGCACCGGCCGCCTCACCGTGGCCGAGAGCCTGCTGACGCTGTCCGAGGCCGTTCCGATCGGAACGCCGGCGCCCGTGCTGGCCGCCGGCGGTACGGCGACGGGCGCCCGCGCGCGCCGCCTCATCACCGGCACCCGGCCGCTCGGTCCCGCCCGTACCCTGCTGGGTCTGACCGTCGCGGCGGCGGTCCTGACCGCTCCACTCGCGGCCGCCGGCCCGGTCATCACCACGACGGTGGCCTGCTGCGGCCCGTCGCCCACCACCGGTCACGTCCTGTGCGCGCCGCAATGCCCGGTCCAGACGGCCCGACGAGCCCTGGATCCGGACCGCGCTCTCGCTCCAGGCACCCATCCGCATCAGGCGACCTGAGAACGCCGGCCACGCCCCAGGCACGGGCCGCCGTTCGCATCCGGCGACCCGGAGTCCCGGCCACGCCCCGGGCCCCGGGCCCGAACGGGGTCCCGCACCGGGCGGCCCGAGTCTCAGCCGCCGATCGGGACCGCCGTCCTGCTGACCCGGGAAACCCCTGCCGTCCCCGGGCGGCCGGACGGAACAACCAGACAGGGACGGCCGAACGGGGGCGGCCGATCCGCTCAGTCCGTGATCGGGGCTCCCGTACCGCTCACCCGGATGCCCGAGGTCGCTCCGGCGGGCACGTCGACGAGGAGGCGGCTCGGGCGGCCCATGTCCTCCCCCTGATCGATCCTGACGCGGGCGGGGGGCACGACGAGGTCCAGAGCGCGGAGGTACGCGCCGAAGGCCGCGGCCGCCGCGCCGGTCGCGGCGTCCTCGACGACCCCGCCCGGCGGGAACGGGTCGCGCGCGTGAAAGACGGTCTCGCTCTCCCGCCACACGAGCTGCACGGTCGTCCAGCCCCGGCGGGCCATCAGGTCGCCCAGCGCCTCGAAGTCGTAGTCGAGATCCGCGAGCCGGGCGCGTGAGCCGGCGGCGAGGACCAGGTGGTCGTTGCCCGCGCTGGCGATGCGCGGCGGGAGGGCCGGGTCGAGTTCGGCCGCGTCCCAGCGGAGTGCGGTCAGCGCCGCGGCGAGGTCGGCGTCGTCCACCGCGCGTACGGCAGGGGCGACGCTGGTCAGAGTGGCCAGGATCCGGCCGTCCTCGACGCGGGTCTCGACGGGCACCTCCCCGGCGGACGTACGGAACACGACGTCTCCCGGGCCCTCGCGCTCGGCCAGCGCGACGGCCGTGGCGATCGTCGCGTGCCCGCAGAAGGCCACCTCGGCCAGCGGGCTGAAGTACCGGATCCGGTACCGGCGCTCGCCAGCCCCCTCCTCGGTCAGGAACGCCGTCTCCGAGTAGCCCACCTCGGCGGCGATCTCCTGCATCCGTGCCTCGTCCATCCCCCGCGCGTCGAGCACGACCCCGGCCGGATTGCCGCCCGCTCCGTTCAGGTCGAAGGCGGTGTACCGGAGGACGGCCGCCGGGGCCGCCTGGCGCTGGGTCTGCGATGCGGTGTTCGTCATGCCCATGATTCTGCGGGCGGGGATACCATCGCGTCCAACGATGAATATCGATCAGAGGGATCGAGAACTCCGATGGACACACGCCTGCTCCGCAGCTTCCTCGCGGTCGTACGCGCCGGCGGGATCACGGCGGCCGCCGCCGAGCTCGGGTTCGTCCAGTCGACGGTCACCACGCACGTCCAGGCCCTCGAACGCCTGACCGGCACCCCGCTGCTCGACCGCCACCCCGGGGGCGTCTCCCCCACCCACGCGGGCGCGCTGCTCGCCGAACGCGCCCAGCAGATCCTCGACCTCGAAGACCGCATGCTCGCCGAGCTGACCGCCGACGCCGCCCGCCCGGCCGGTCCCGTACGGCTCTGCGCCCCCGAGTCGGTGTGCGCCTACCACCTGGCGCCGCTCCTGTCCGTGTTCCGGGAGCGGTTGCCGGAGGTCCGCCTCTCGCTGTTCCCCGCCGACACCCGGACCGCGCTGGCCGCGATCGCCGAACGCCGCGCCGACCTCGCCCTCCTCCTGGAGCCGTCCGTCGACACGCCACAGGCCGACCTGGTCGACCTGGGCCGGGTCGAGCTGTCCCTGGTCGCGCCCGCCTCGTGCGGCCTCCCCCGCGACCGCCCGATCACCCCGGCGGAGCTCGCGGCGGCGGGCGTTCTCCTGCTGGAGGAGGGCTGCGCGTACAGCGACGACCTCGCCGCCCTGATGGCCGCCGCCGGGACGCCGGTGGCCCAGCCCCGGTTCGGCGGCGTCGAGACGGTGAAGCGGTGCGTCGCGGCCGGTCTCGGCCTGGCCCTCCTGCCGACCGTCACCGTCGCCGAAGAACTCGCCGACGGCCGTCTCGTACGGCTCACGCCTCCCCGCCTCGCCGACCAGCGACTCTGGCTTCTACGCCCCCGCTCCCGCTGGCCCTCCCCCGCCATTAGGGCCGTCCAGAGTCTGCTGACCGACCTCGTACCGGACAACGCCGAGGGTTTCGGTGCCGGGGGCAACGACGATCCTCGGCGTTGACGGCGCGAGCGCGGGCGGGTCGGACGTGTCGATCGCCGATACGTTCGGTTGCGCCGAGGGTTTCGGGGCCACGGGCATCGACGATCCTCGGCGTTGATGGCGGGCCCGGGTCGTCCAGACCCTGCCGGCCGCGCGCGGGGAGCATCGCCCACCAGTGCCGCGTGTAGGGACCGAACCACAGCACGGTGTCCGGGAACCGCCGCCGCAGAATCACCGTCAGCTGCATCTCCGAGAGCGCGCCGGACGGCCATGAGCCGACGAGCGTGGGCGGCGCGGTCATGCCGTCGCCTCCGGACTTACCCCGTCCAGGCGCAGGACCGAGACGATCCGGTCGGCTGCCGCCTCGACGTCGGCCGCGGGGCCGAGAGGCTCGTACTCCGACGGCGCGTCCCGGGTGGGTCCGGACCAGACCCACCACCACAGCAGCCGCCCGTCCTCGTCCGGCCGGCACGCGACCGCCTGCCGCAGACCCGGACTCATCGCCCTGCCCACCGGATCCTCGCCGTCGACCGCCCGGTTGACCGCCCACACCATGCTCGCGCCGACGACCTCCGCGGCGAGCCCCCGCGCGGCCAGAGAACGCGCGAGGTCCCTGACGAGCGACCCGACCATTGCGCATTGCGGTGGTATTTCCATTTCGCGCGACCCTCGCTCTCCGAATTCGCTGAAATCCGGTTACAGACTCGCGCGGACCGATTACGCTCAGCCACCAACGACAACCAACCGCAAATCACCTCCGCTCTAGCGATTTCCACCGCCGGCCGGAGGTTGAGAATCGAGGAGGTCTCCATGGCCCGACCCCAGCGCGACCTCGCTCCAGACTCACTTATCGGTCATTTCGGCCTGGAAATCCGCACCTACCGCAATGACGCGGGACTGTCCCAAGGCCAGCTCGCCGACGCCCTCGGCTGCACCGGCCAGTGGGTCGGCGCGGTCGAACTCGCCGACAAGGCCCCCTCCGAAGCGTTCGCCCAGGACCTCGACACCTACTTCCAGACGAACGGCTCCTTCCACCGCCTCTGGAAAACGATCAAATGCGCCAACCAAAGGACGGCACCGCCTTCCTGGTTCAAACCCTGGATTTCGATCGAGCGAAAAGCGAAGGTTCTCAGGTCCTGGCAACCGCTAGTGATCCCCGGTCTCCTGCAGACGCCTGCTTACGCACGAACGATCCTCAAGGGCAGGCCCGGAATCACCGATGAGCAACTGGCTGGAGAAACAGGTCGCGGCACGGATCGAGCGACAACAACTCCTAGCGGTCGACAACCCACCGCTGCTTTGGGCGATCGTGGATGAGAGCGTCCTCTGGCGGCTGGTCGGCGGCGAGGAGATCATGCGGGATCAACTCGCCGCTCTCATCGAGGCGGCAGCGGTCAACCATGTCACCGTCCAGGTCGTGCCGAAGGAGAGGGCCGGAACGGCTGGCTTGTCCGGCCCTTTCGTGATCGCAACGATGGACGGAGAGCCCGACGCCATTTACCTGGATGATGCCGCCGAGGGGCGCGTCGCAAGCAATTCATCAGAGATCACGGAAATCCTCAACTGGTACGATGCGATTCGCGCGGATGCACTTCCCGCCCAAGCGAGCGTCGACCTCATATCGAAGGTGAGGCAGGACCGATGGATGCGGTTGTGACCGTGACCGAGTGGCGCAAGTCCCGCTACAGCTCTCCGAACGGCGGTGACTGCGTAGAAGTCGCCGCCCTGACCAGCCGCAAGGCTGCGGGGTAGCCGGTATGGCTGTAATGAAGTGGCGGAAGGCCAGCCGTAGCTCTTCCAACGGCGGCAACTGTGTCGAGGTCGCCACCGCCTGGCGCAAGGCGAGCCACAGCTCCTCCAACGGCGGTGACTGCGTCGAACCATCATGACGGCCGTGCGGCCTGAGGCTTCGCCGGCTTAGCGCCGAGGGTTCCGGTGCCGGGAGCGACGACGATCCTCGGCGCTGATGGCGGCTTCCCGCGCCGCCATGGCGGGCGACCGGGGCGGGGCAGGGTCCGGTGGGCGAGCGGCGGCGTGAAGCGTCAAAGGGGCCCATGAATTGATCTTGAAGCCCCAACGGGCCATGCCCGTCACCTGTTCCGCTGGGCCGGATCCTCCTCGGCGTGGATCCCATGCCGGTGCGCGTACACGATGGCCTGCGGGCGGTCGCGGCTGCCGGTCTTGGCGAAGATCTGATTGATGTGGGTCTTCACCGTCGAGCGGCTCAGGTAGAGCCTGGCGGCGATCTCGGCGTTGGACAGTCCCTGCGCGATCAGGCCGAGCACCTGGCCCTCCCGTTCGGTGAGGCCGTCGGGGAGGGTGGCGTCCTTCCCGGGGTGGCCTGGGTCGTTGCGGCGGCTCGCGTGGATCAGACGGGCGGCGGCGAGCGGGTCGAGCATGGCGTGGCCGGAGACGGCGGCCTCGATGGCGCGGTGGATGTCCGCGGCGGAGGCGTTCTTGGTCAGGTAACCGGTGGCGCCGGCCTCGAGTGCGGCGAGGATGGAGTCGTCGTCGGTGTAGGTGGTGAGTACCACGACGGCCGTGGCCGGACGCTCGGTCCTCAGCCGGCGTGTGGCCTCGACGCCGTCGGTGCCGGGCATGTGAAGGTCCATCAAGACCACGTCGGCCTCATGCTCGACGGCGAGGTCGACGGCCTGCGCGCCGTCCGCGGCCACCCCGGCGACGTGCACCCCGTCGACGGCGCCGAGAATGGTGACCAGTCCCTCGCGCACGACCCGATGGTCGTCGGCGATGATGACGGAGATCGGTGCAGGGCTCATCGGTTGCTCCCGTCGCCGCGGTTGCCTTGTCGGTAGGGGATGCGTGCGGCGACCTTCCAACCGCCATCGGGCGTGGGGCCCGCCTGGAGATCGCCGCCCGCCTGTTCGACGCGTTCCCTCATGCCCTGGAGCCCGAACCCGCCGCCGCTCGCGCGCAGCGCTGCGGGCGCGTCCGGGGCGGGTCTGGTGTTGCCGACCTGTACGGTCACGTCCTGCGGACCGAAGTCGACCCGGACGCTCACGCGCGAGCCGGGGGCGTGTTTGGCGGCGTTGGTCAGTGCTTCCTGGGTGAGGCGGTAAAGCGCGAGCATGATGTCGGCATCGAGTTCCCGCCGGCTGCCGACCAGCTCGAGCTCTGCCTGGTGGAGTTCGCAGAGCCGTTCGAGCTGCGCGGCCGGCGGTGCACTCTCGCCGCGCAACGCGCGGACCGCCTGGCGTGCCTCGTCCAGGCCTCTGCTGACCAGCTCGTGGCCGAGTTCGATCTGTGTGATGAGCTTCTCGCGCGGCGCGTCGTTGCGGGCGAGGGTGTCGATCGCGGTGAGCTGGATCGACAGGGCGCCGAGGGTGTGGGCGAGCACGTCATGCAGTTCGCGGCCGAGACGGTTGCGTTCACCGGTGAGCGCCGCCTGGGCCCGAGCGAGCTCGGCACGCCGGCGTTCCGTGGCGACCAGCGCGCTGCGCCGGGCCCGCTGCTCGGTCTCGCGTCGGCTCGCACCGGCCGCCAGTCCGGCGAGGGCCACCGCAGCGGTGGTCAGCAGGCGCCCGGGAAACGGCCCATGGGGGATCGCTGCGAGACAGTGGGCGACGGGACCGGCGGTGGCCAGCACGAGGGCGGCGACCGGATCGAATGCGACGGCGGATATGCTCGCCGCAACGCCGGTGAAGATCAGCCCGTTGGTATCGGTGACGGCGATCACCGCCCCGGCCGCGCACATCACCGCGGCGACCGCGGCCACGTGGCCACCGCGGGTGCCGGCGATCAGGGCGAGCCAGGCCAGCGCGGCGACGGCCAGGGCGACGGGCGCCACGATCCCCGGATCGGCGGGGAGCGTGACGACGTTGATCCAGATCGACACTCCCAGCCCTACCAGCATGACCGCGACGCGCGCCCGCGGGTCGGGGATCATACCGCTCAGCCCGATCCCGGGATGGTCCGCGTCCGGGGTGAATCTACTGGTGATGCTCATCGACCCTCATTATCCCGGGACGGCGTGCCTGAACAGCGTGCCCGAAGCGCGCGGACAGTACGGATGATGAGGGTGAGCAGCGGTATGAGGATCACCGTGCGACGCCCGTCGTATGCGCGGCGTCCACGACCGGGCCGGCCTGGGCCAGACGCGCACGGCGGCCGCGTACCCATAGCCCCAGGCTACGGAACAGGCTCATGCTCACGGACAGGAAGATGAAGCCGTTCGTCAGACCGGTGCTGCTCAGGTGGTGGGTGGTCATGAACACGCCGAGCCCTACCGGAAAGATGTGCTGGGCTCCGTAGGCGAAGCCGAACCGGGCGGCGGTCACGGCGATCCAGACCGCCGCGTAACCGGCCCCTGAGCGGCTGACCGCAGCGGGCCTGCCCGAGGTGGGCGAGGTGCGCGGCCAACGACGTCGCCAATCGAGGTGGTAGTCGACGGACACCAGCAGCGGGCAGACGGAGAAAAGCCCGAGCGCCGCCCCGGCCAGCGCGCTGACGCCCTGCAGCAGCAGGTCGTTGCCGCCGGTGGGCAGCGAGGTGAAGAAGAACGGCACGATGAGGGCGACGCCGATGACCGGCCGTCCCACCCGGAACCAGCCGATCTTGCGGCGGCCGAGATCGGACTCGAGCACCACGGCCAGGATCGCCAGCTGCATGATCACGATGTTCGCTGTCATGCACCCACCCTCGCCGCGACGCCCGGCCCTGCCATCGGCCTCCGGGCCGGTCACCGGGTGGGGATCCGAGGACCGGGGGTGGAGACCGCGGTCCACCCCCTCTGCCGGCGGCCGCTTTGCTCGGCCGCTACGGCTTCACCGCCGGCGTCCCGGCCGCCGGCGCCCCGCGTCCGTTCGGCGCCCGGAGGTGGGCGGCATCGCCGAGCAGGGTCACCCCCGGTACGCGGTCCCAGCGGTGCCCGGCCGGCAGCGTGAAGATGGGGCGCAGGGCCGGCGGGGTGTCGCTGTCGGTGATCAGGGCGGTGAGCTCGGGAGCCCGGCCGTCGAACTCCTTCGCGACCGTCCGGCGTTCCTTCCGCCAAGGATTCACGGGGGTGTGTTTCCGGTCCGTTGCCGTGAGTCGGGGCAGGTCCAACAGCGGGTCCCGCCACGCCGACCGCGATCGGAGAATCTCATGACAGACGGGGACGACTCCTTCGACGTGATCGTGGTCGGCGCCGGACCGGTCGGCGAGACGGTCGCCGCGCGTGTCGTACGGGGCGGGCTGACGGCCGTCGTCGTCGAGAAGCGCCTGGTGGGCGGCGAGTGCAACTACTACGCGTGCGTGCCGAGCAAGGCGCTCCTGTGGCCGATGGAACTGGCGGCCGAGGTGGATCGGATGCCGGGCCTGGCACTGAGCGGGCCGATCGACGCGGCCGCCGTGCTGGCCCGCCGTGACGAGGTGGTCTCCCACTTCGACGACAGCGGCTACGTGGGATGGCTCGAGGGATTGCCGGCGACGTTCGTGCGGGGGCACGGGCGCCTGGCCGGACCACGGCGGGTGGAGGTGACGACGCCGGACGGCGGCGTCCGGCGGCTGCGGGCCCGGCACGCCGTCGTGGTCGCGACCGGCAGCGATCCCCTCATCCCCGACGTGCCCGGGCTTCGCGAGGCGCGTCCGTGGACGAACCAGGAGGCGACCAGCGTCCAGCAGGTGCCCAAACGGCTCGTGGTCATCGGCGGCGGCCCCGTCGCCTGTGAGATGTCCCAGGCCCTGCACTCGCTCGGCGCCGTGGAGACCACCGTCGTCGTCCGTGAGGACCGTCTCCTCACCAGGACCGAGGCGTTCGCCGGGGAACTGGTGGCCGCGTCGTTCGCCGCGGCCGGGATCGACGTGCGCTTCGGCCGCACCCCCGTCCGCGTCGAACGCCTCGCTCCGGGTGGTCCGGTGACCGTCCACACCGACGACGGCGCCTCGATCGAGGCGGACGAGGTCCTGGTGGGCACCGGCCGGCGCCTGACCGTGGAGGACATCGGGCTGGAGACGGTGGGTCTCGATGCCGGCGGCCCGATCCGGGTCGACGCGAGCATGCGGGCGACGGGAGTGCCGGACGGCTGGCTGTACGCCGTCGGAGACGTCAACGGGCGCGACCTGCTCACCCACATGGGCAAGTACCAGGCCCGCGTCTGCGGCGACGTGATCGTCGCCCGCGCCGAAGGCCGGCCCGACGACCTGCCGGCGTTCCGCGGGACCGCCGACGACCGGGGCGCCCCTCAGGTCATCTTCACCGACCCGCAGGTCTGCGCGGTCGGGCTCACCGAGTCGCAGGCACGCGCCGCCGGCTTCCCGGTCCGTACCGTGGAGTCCGACATGGGGGCGGTGATCGGCGCCCGGCTTCAGTCCCCGGGCTACACCGGCCGGGCGAAACTGATCGTCGACGAGGAGCGGCGGGTGCTGCTCGGCGCCACCTTCGTCGGTCCGGCGACCGTTGACCTCCTCCACGGAGCGACCATCGCGGTGACCGGCGAGGTCACTCTCGACCGGCTCTGGCACGCCGTTCCGTCCTTCCCGACCACGAGCGAGATCTGGCTGAACCTCCTGCTGGACTACGGCATGTGACGCCTCCCGGCGCCCTGCTGACGCCCCTCCGCGTCCTCCTGACGCCGCCCGGCGCCTTCCGGGTGGGCACTCACCCTCGGTGGTTAACCGGCGCGTCGTCTCGGGGGCGTCCCACGGCCATGCGTGATCTGCAGAATCCGGTTGGCAGATCTGTATCACCTCCGTGGGAGACGTTCGCATGAACCGTCGAGCCGTCGCGGTCACCGCCGCCGGAACGCTCGCCCTGTCCCTTTCCGGCGCGGGGATCGCGACCGCCGGTACGGCCCCCGCCCTGAGGGCGCGGGACGACGCCTACCGGGTACGGGCCGGGCGGACGCTCACCGTCCACGGGCACGGCGTCTTGCAGAACGACCGGGGCCGGCCCGTCACGCTGGTCTCGCACACCTCCCCGGCGCACGGGTCGCTGAGCCTGAACCCCGACGGCTCCTTCCGCTACACGCCGGCCGCCGGGTTCACCGGGACGGACACGTTCCGCTACACCGTCAGCGACGCGGTCCGGCTCTACGCCACCCACCTGCCGCCGCTCGCCACGATCGGCGGTGTGAAGGTCACCGGCGGCGCGTACGGATCGGCGCTCGCGCCCGTGCCGGGTCACCGGGACGAGTTCTACGGCCTGACCGACCGGGGGCCGAACGTCGACGGCCCGAACGGCACGAAGATCCTGCCGCTGCCCGGCTTCACGCCGGCCATCGGGCGGTTCCGGCTGAAGGACGGCACGGCCGTCCTGGAGCGGACGATCCCGCTGCGGGCCGCCGACGGCACCCCCTACAACGGGCGGGTCAATCCGCAGGCGACGACCGGGGAGACCCTCACCGACCTGGACGGGAACACCCTGGCGCCGAGCGCGAACGGGTACGACTCCGAGGGCCTGGTCGCGATGCGGGACGGGTCCTTCTGGGTGTCGGACGAGTACGGGCCGTTCATCACGCACTTCGACCGGGACGGCCGCGCGATCGAGCGGCTGTCGCCGTTCGACGGGTCGCTGCCCCGCGAGCTCGCGAACCGGGTGCCGAACAAGGGCATGGAGGGCCTGACCCTGACGCCCGACGGCAGGACGCTCGTCGGGATCATGCAGTCGGCGCTGCAGCAGCCCGACCTGACGGCCAAGACGAAGAACGTGACGACGCTGCGCATCGTGACGTACGACCTGCGCACCCGTGCCACCCACGAGTACGTCTACCTGCTCGACGATCCCAAGACGAACAGTGGCGCGGTCAGCGAGATCACCGCACTGTCGGGCACGAGGTTCCTCGTCGACGAGCGGGACGGGAACCCCGAGCCGGGCGCGTACAAGAGGCTGTTCACGATCGACCTGTCCGGCGCGACGGACGTCGGGCCGCGGGCGTCGGTGCCCGGCGCCGGCTACGACGCGGCGAAGGGCGGGCTGCTCGTCGGCGCCGATCACCGGACGATCGACGCGTACGTCGGCGCGGACGACACCGCGACGGCGCAGGCGGCGCTGGCCTCGGCCGGCGTGACGCCGGTCCGCAAGAGCCTCGGCCTCGACCTGGGCGGCCTGCTCACCCGCCTGGACCCGGCGGGCGGCTTCTTCGGGCACGACAAGATCGAGGGCGTCGCCACGACCGACGGCGGGCGTACCCTCGTGATCAGCAACGACAGCGACTTCGGCATCGACGGGATCACGAACGACGCGCCGCCGTTCGCGCTGCACACCAAGACGCTGCCGGACGGCCGGCAGGACGACGGCGAGTACCTGGAGATCGACACGACGCGCCTGCCGGCGGCCGTCGCGACCGCCACGGTGACCGTCAAGGTCACCGGCTGAGCCCGGTCAGCCCTCCAGGAACGCCTTCAGCGCGCTCGCCAGCAGGTGCGGGTCGTCCACGCCGCACAGCTCGCGGGCCGAGTGCATCGACAGGATCGGAACGCCGATGTCGACGGTGCTGATCCCGTGCCGGGCGGCGGTGATGGGGCCGATGGTGGTCCCGCACGGCATCGCGTTGTTGGAGACGAACTCCTGACAGGGCACGCCCGCCCGGTCGCAGGCCGCGGCGAAGACGCCGCGGCCGATGCCGTCGGTGGCGTACCGCTGGTTGACGTTGACCTTGAGGATCGGCCCGCCGTTCGGCATCGGGCGGTGGGTCGGATCGTGCCGTTCGGGGTAGTTCGGGTGGACGGCGTGGCCCGTGTCGGCGGAGACGCAGATCGTCCCGGCGAACGCACGCGCCTTGTCGTCGTACGAGCCGCCGCGGGCGAAGACCGAGCGTTCGAGGACGGCGCCGAGCAGCGGGCCCGACGCGCCGGTGTCGGACTGGCTGCCGTTCTCCTCGTGATCGAAGGCGGCGAGGACCGGGATGCGGGACAGGCCGGGTGAGCCGGCGGCCGCGGCGAGCGCGGCCGTGCCCGCGTGCACCGACAGCTGGTTGTCCAGCCGGGCGGCGGCGAGCAGCTCCCGGTCCCGGCCGAGGTACGCGGGCGGCTGGACGTCGTGGGTCATCAGGTCCCAGCCGACGACGTCGTCGGCGTCCACCCCGGCCTCTTCGGCGACGAACCGGATCAGCGTCTCCTCGTGGGCGTCGCCGAGGCCCCAGATCGGCTGCACGTGCCGCTGCCGGTCGAGGACGACGCCGTTCTCGTTGACGCTCCGGTCCAGGTGGATGGCCAGCTGCGGCACCCGCAGGAGCGGGCGGTCGACGGCGATCAGCCGCGTGGTGGCGTCGCGCAGCACGATCCGGCCGGACAGGCCGAGGTCGCGGTCGAGCCAGCTGTTGAGGAGCGGCCCCCCATAGATCTCGACAGCGATCTGACGCCAACCATGGGCGGCGAAGTCGGGTCGCGGCTTGACCCGGAGGTTCGGCGAGTCGGTGTGCGCGCCGACGATCCGGAACGGCGTCTCCGGACCCGCCCCCTCCGGGACGTACCAGGCGACGATCGCGCCGCCGCGTACGACGTATCGTCCACCCGTTTCCCCAGTCCAGGGGTCGGTCTCCGCCACTTGGCGGAACCCGGCCTTCTCCAGGCGCTCGGCGGCACTGGCGACCGCGTGGTAGGGCGAGGGACTGGCGGCGATGAAGTCGGCGAGGTCGTCCGTGTGGCCGCGGTCGAACTGGGGCTGCGCGCTCATGAGTCAAGAATAGGGACAGCGAGTCGGGTCAAGGTGTAGCCAGCGACACCGTCCACGGGTGGTCACCCCCACGGGGAAGCCGGGTGCCCACCGGCTGGGGCTGAGATCCCCGGATTCCTACCGTCTTCAGCGAAGAGACGTACCCGTCAGACGGTGAAGGAGAACGCCGATGGAGGAGAACCTGGCCGCTCGGTTGGGCGGCTGGAGTGCCCGCCACAGGAAGACGGCGATAATCGGGTGGTTGGTGTTCGTCGTGGCGGCGGTGCTCATCGGCGGGATGGCCGGGCAGCGGCAGCTCACCGACGGCGAGCAGGGCGCCGGGGACTCCGGGCGCGCGGTCCGCATCCTCGAGGAGGCCGGCATCACGAGCCCGGCCACGGAGATGGTGCTGATCCACAGCGCGGCCCCGGACGGATTCCGCGCGGCGGTCCCGGACGTCACCCGCGCGATCCGGGACAGCGGGCGGGCGGCGACCGTCCGCGAGCCGCTGATCTCCCGTGATCACCGGGACGCGCTGGTGCAGTTCGACATGGCCGGGGATCCGAAGACGGCGGCGGACCGGGTGGAGCCCGTCCAGGCCGCGGTGGCGCGGGCGGGTACCGCGCACCCTGAGGTCCGGGTCGAGGAGTTCGGTGACGCGTCCGGGAACCGCTGGTTCAACAAGACGCTGGGCAAGGACTTCTCCCAGGCGGAGCTGACCGCCGTGCCGCTCGCGCTGGGCATCCTGCTCGTCGCCTTCGGCGCGCTGCTGGCCGCCGTGGTGCCGGTGGGCATCGCGCTGACGGCGTTCCTGGCGGCCAACGGACTGCTCGCCGTGATCAGCCACGCCATGCACATGGACGGTTCGGCGAGTTCGGTGATGCTGCTGATGGGCCTTGCCGTCGGCGTCGACTACTGCCTGTTCTACCTGCGGCGTGAGCGCGAGGAGCGGGCCGCCGGACGGGACCGGGAGACCGCGCTGCGCATCGCCGCCGCGACGTCCGGCCGCTCGGTCCTGGTGTCCGGGTTGACGGTCATGGTGGCGATGGCCGGGATGTTCATGTCCGGGATGGCGATCTTCGAGGGGTTCGCGGTCGCGACGATCCTCGTGGTGCTCATCGCGGTGATCGGCTCGGTGACGGTCCTGCCCGCGCTGCTGTCGCTGCTGGGCGACAGGGTGGAGTTCGGGCGCATCCCCTTCCTGCGCCGCAGGCGGTCGAGCGGGCGGTTCTGGAACGCCGTCCTGCGTCCGGTGCTGGCCAGGCCGGGCGTCTCCGCCGCGCTGGCCGCGGCGTTCCTGCTCGCGCTCGCCGCGCCCGCGCTCGGCATGCACACCGAGAAGCTCCGGATCGATCAGCAGGTGCCGAAGGACACCGCCCTGATCAAGACCTACGAGCGCATCAACGCGGCGTTCCCCGGCGGGAACGACCCGGCCCTCGTCGTGGTCAAGGCGTCCGACATCCAGGCACCCCGCGTGCGGCAGGCGATCGCGTCGCTGCGGAACGCCGCGCGGCGGAACGGGGAGTTCGGGCAGCCGATCCGCGAGCAGGTCCACGCCGCGGCGAACGTCGCCACGATCAGCGTGCCGCTGGCCGGCAACGGCTCGGACGCCACGTCGCGGCACGCGCTGGCGACCCTGCGGCAGCGCCTGGTGCCCGCGGCGCTCGGCGGGGTCGCGGAGGCGCGCGTCGGCGGCCCCCTGGCCTTCTCGACCGACTGGAACGCCCAGTTGCGCGACAGCATCGTGCCGGTCTTCCTGTTCGTGCTGGGCGTCACGTTCCTGCTGATGCTGATCTCGTTCCGCTCCGTGCCCATCGCCGCCACGGCCATCGCGCTCAACCTGCTGTCGGTCGGCGCGGCGTACGGGGTGATGGTCGCGATGTTCCAGCACGGATGGGGCGCGAGCCTCGTCGGCACCCAGGGCGTCGGCGCCATCGAGGCATGGCTGCCGCTGTTCGTCTTCGTCGTGCTGTTCGGGCTGTCGATGGACTACCACGTCTTCGTGGTGTCGCGGATCCGCGAGGCGTACGACCGCGGTGTCCCGACCACGGCGGCGGTGGCGCAGGGCATCCGGGCGACCGCCGGCGCCGTGACCAGCGCGGCGGTGATCATGGTGGCGGTCTTCGCCGTCTTCGGCACCCTGTCGATGCAGGATTTCAAGCAGATGGGCGTCGGGCTGTCCATCGCCGTGCTGCTGGACGCCACGATCGTACGGGCGGTGCTGCTGCCGGCGGTGATGACGCTGCTCGGCGAGCGGAACTGGTACCTCCCGCGCGCCCTGTCCTGGCTGCCCGGCGTGTCCCACGGCGAGCCGACGGCCGCCGCGCCCACCGTGCCGCAGCCGATCTACGTCCCGACGAACCACTGAGCACCACCCTGTCTGCCGGCCCGTCGACCGGGCCGGCGGACGTACGTGGTCAGCCGAGTGCGAGAGCGGCCAGGGCGGCGTTCACGATCGAGCCCGGGAGCAGGTCGTGCAGCTCGTACAGCTCGGCGATCGAACCGGACTGGCCGAACTGGTCGACGCCGAGCGGCACGCACGGCACGCCGAACGCCGAGCCGAGCCAGGCCAGGGCGTGCGAGGCCGCGTCGTGCACCGTGACGATCGGTGCGCGGACCGGGAACGCCGCCCGCAGCGCGCCCGCCTCGGACGGCGTGCTCGCCGTCCGTACGCCCTGCCGCAGGGTCCGCTGCCACGCGGAGTACAGCCGGTCCGGCGAGGTCACGTCGACGACGTGGGCGGCGATGCCCTCCTCCTCCAGCTCGCGGGCCGCCGCGAGGGCCTCGGGCAGGACCGCACCCGAGGCGGCCAGCTGCACGGCCGGTCCGTCGATCTGCGAGCGGTGCAGCACGTACGCCCCGGCGAGCACCTGGCGGCGCAGCACCGCGTCGCCGAGACGCTCCCGCGCCCCCTCGAACGGCGCCTGGTCCAGCGGCCGTGTGGTCAGGCGGAAGTAGTAGGCGCCATCCTCCGCCGGAACCGCGGTGGTCGTCTCGGCCGGGCCGGCGGCGATCCGGCCGAGCGCGTCGCACAGCAGCCAGTCCAGGGCGGTGGCGTACGCCGGCTCGACGTAGGTGACGTTGGGCAGCTCCAGCCCGATCGAGGCCGTGATCGTCGACTGGTGCGCCCCGCCCTCCGGCGCGAGCGTCACCCCGGACGGCGTACCGGCCACGACGAACCGCGCCCCGGAGTAGACGCCGTAGATGAAGGCGTCCAGCCCCCGGCAGACGAACGGGTCGTACACCGTGCCGACCGGCAGCAGCGGCTGCCCGTGCAGGTCGCCGGCGAGGCCGAGCTGGCCGAGGAGCAGGAAGAGGTTCATCTCCGAGATGCCCAGCTCGATGTGCTGGCCGGTGGGCCCCTCGGTCCACTTCAGCAGCGGGTCGACGCTCCACGCCCGCTGCTCGGCGGGCGCGAACACGCCCTTGCGGTTGATGAACCCGGCGAGGTTGGTCGACGTCGCCACGTCCGGCGCGGTCGTGACGAGGTACGGCGCGACCTCCTCCGCGCGGGACAGGTCGACGAGGATCTTCCCGAAGGCGTCCTGGGTCGAGACGGGCCGCGAGGTGCGCACCCCGGTCGCCGCCGGGACCTTGACGCCCAGCGAGCGCGGCGCGGGCGTACGGCGGAGGGCCTCGCGCCGCTGGTTGCACAGGATGCCCTCGGGCGTCGCCGGGTCGAACCGCTCCCAGTCGTCGGTCAGCCGCAGTGAGGTGCGCAGCGCGTCGATCTGCTCGCCGGTCAGCAGCGCGGAGTGGTTGCGCGGATTCCCGGCGATCGGCAGGCCGTGGCCCTTAACCGTGTACGCGAACACGACGCTGGGCCGGTCGGTGACCGCGTCGCACTGGGCGTACGCCTCCAGCATGGCGACCAGGTCGTGGCCGCCCAGGTCCTGCACGAGCCCGGCGAGCTCGTCGTCGGGCAGGCCGGCGACGGCCGCGGCGACCTCGGCCGGTGCCCCCTCCAGGAACGTCTCGCGCAGCTTCGTGCCGGTCAGCCCGAACAGCGCCTGGTAGTGCTCGTTCGGCATCGCGTCGATCCAGGAGCGCACGGCGGCGGGCGCCTCGCGCAGCCGCCGGCCGTACTTCACCTCGACGACGTGCCAGCCCGCCGCCTCGAACTGGCCGCGCCACTGTGCGATCCGCATGCCCGGCACGACGCGGTCGAGGGACTGCCGGTTGAAGTCGACGACCCACATGACGTTGCCGAGGCCCTGGGTCGCCGGGTCGGCGATGGCCTCCCAGACGTTGCCCTCGTCGAGCTCGGCGTCGCCCAGCAGCGCGACGAACCGCGCCGCCGGCCCGGACCCGTCACCCCAGTGCGCGTCGACGTAACGGCGGACCGCGGCGGCGAACAGCGGCGCCGCCGCGCCGAGGCCGACCGAGCCGGTGGAGAAGTCGACGTCGTCGGGGTCCTTCGTACGGCTCGGGTAGGACTGCAGGCCGCCGCGGGCGCGCAGGGTCGTCAGGTAGGACCGGTCGAGGTCGCCGAGGAGGTACTTGATCGCGTGGAACACCGGGGAGGCGTGCGGCTTCACGCTCACCCGGTCCTCGGCGTTCAGGTGCGCGAACCACAGCGCGGTCATCGCGGTGACCAGCGACGCGCTCGACGCCTGGTGCCCGCCGACCTTCACGCCATCGCCGGTGCTGCGCTCCCGGTTGGCCGCGTCGACGATGCGCACGGCCAGCCAGAGCACCCGGCGCTGGATCTCCTCCAGCACACTCAGGTCGACGCCGGCCAGGTCCACACCCGCGACCCCATTGTCACGAACGTCCTGCATGTCAGCCTCTCAGCGGAAGAGCGCACTGTATCCGTTCAGCGCGGGTTGCCCTCCGAGATGAGCGTAAAGGACGTTGGATCCTGCCTCGATACTGCTCGGCCCGGCACGCCGCCCGCCAGGACGCGGCGCGCCGGGACTCGAGTGATCCCTCGTTCGGCCGGGCCTCAGCGTCCTGGGCGATCCGAGACGCGGGAGGTGCCGTAGCCCTGCGCCGTGACCTCCAGGTGCCCGGGAGACAGCTCGCCTCGTGGACAGGAGATCGTCACGGTCCGCTGTTCTCCCGGCAGCAGCCACAGGTAATTGTCGGAGTATCGGGTGGGCAGCACCCGGGTTCCCGACCGGTGGTCGCGGAGCGAGAGCCGGACCATCGGGGCGACGACGTCGCCGGTGTTGCGCACGGTCACCGTGGTGGTCAGGCGGCCGTCACGTCCGGTGCGGACGTGGCCTCCGGTGAGGCGCAAGACGGCTCCGGACAGCTTGGTCAGCGCCTGGAGATTCTTGGGCTCGGCGCAGCGCCAGTAGGTGTTCTCCGACAGCTTCTTCCCGTCGGCGTCCGTGAGGCGCAGCCGGACCAGGTGCAGGGGGACGTCACCGCCCGGCTGGGCGACGGTGAAGGCGGGCGCCGTCGAGGAGGCGGCGATGTCGACGGTCTGCCGTTGAAGTGCCGCCAGCCGCCGACCGGACAGGTCCAGCACTTCGGCCTCGACGACCGCCGCGCGCAGTTCGCCGGCGGTGTGGTTGACCGCGATCACGTTCCAGTGCTGTGGGTCGGCCTGCACGTGGTGCGCCTCGCAGCCGGCGCGGGCGCCATAGTAGCTGCCGTTGACGTCGAGGTCGTAGTCATATGTCTGCCACACGGTGCTGTGCCAGGCCGGGTTGGACATCCACAGCAGCAGGCCGCTGGCGTCCTTCCACAGATTGGCGTTCCACGCCTCGAACATCGCGCGCATGGACTCGAAGTTGACCAGCTGCGCCTTGGCGCAGAACTCCTCCAGGCTGGACGACTCGCCCAGGCGTTCGTCGATCGCCGCCTTGTAGTTCTGCGGGTACTGGTTTCCGCGGGTGGACCAGTCGTGGTAGTTCCACACCGTGCCGATGGGCCAGCCCTCCTCGTCGCCCACCAGGTTGCGCATGCTCTCGACGACCGACACGGTCGGGATGCCGATCTCGGTGTGGAAGCCGAAGGTGCCGGCACCGTAAGTGTGGGGCGAGTAGTACTGCGCGGGATCGATCCAGGCGTACGGCCCGCCGCCGCTGACGACGCCGGCCGCCGAGTTGCTGACGTAACGCACGCCGGGATGCTCCTCGGCGACGGCCGTCTTGGCGCCCTCGTCGATCTCGCCCGAAGGAGTGCCCTCGTTGGCGCCGCACCACACCGCGATGCACGGGTGCGATCGGTACCGTCGCACGGTGTCGCGTACGTGGTCGAGGTAGAGCGCGTGGTCCGGCGGGTCGAGGAACCACGCGTTCCAGAAGTCGTTCCACACCAGCAGGCCGTTCTCGTCGCAACGGGCGTAGAACTCCTCGCGGTCGCTGCTGCCGAGCCAGTTGCGGATCATCGTGAAGTTCATGTCGCGGTGCATCTCGACCACGGCCTCCATGCGGCCGCCCCCCATGCGGCGCAGCAGTTCGTCCCATCCCCAGTTGCCGCCACGGCACATGATCTTCACGCCGTTGACGCTGATCTGCAGCTGGTGAGGCCGGTTGTCGACGGCCTGGACATCGGTCCACTTCTGACCGTCGTCGGAGACCTGGATGGTGAAGGTCAGGGCGTACGCGACCTCCCAGAGCAGGGTGATCCGGTTGAAGGTTCGTGTCTTGCCCAGGTCCACCTGGATCCACTGGTTGTCGGAGTAGGCGGACGACCAGCGGGTCTGGGGGTCGCCGTCCACCGCGGCCGAAGCGGGATTGCTGGAATTGTCGGTGGAAGAGGCGGAGGCGTCGCCGTGCAGAGCGAGGTCGGTCTGGGGCTGGGCGCTGTCGATGACGGACAGCGTCCACAGGGAGACGCCGTAGCCGGTGGCGCGACGGCCCGCTTGCACACGGACGTATCGGGCCTGCTGCGTCGGGATGTCGACGGTCTGCTCGACGCGGTTGGCGCCCGGTTCGAAGGTGATGGGGTTCTCGGAGGCGTACTGCAGGTGGCGCAACCCGGTCCGTACGGTGCGCCGGTCGCTCGTGACGGCGCCGACCGAGGCGGAGACCTCCAGGTCGTGCAGGGTGGGATCGCCGTAGCCGTTGGGCCACCACAGGGCCGGGTCGGACAGGCGCAGGGCGGAGAACTCGTCCGGGGTGAAGACCGCGTCGGCGATCTTCCCGCCGTCGACCGGGACGTCCTTGCGGACGCGGACGTCGCCGAGCCGGGCCCGGACCGTCACCGTACGCCGGTTCGCGGAGGCGTTACGGATCGGCACGGTGATGGTGACGTCGGCCCGGGAGCGTTCCGGCAGATCGGGCAGCACGGTGTCCACCCGTGGATCGCCGATGACGGCCGGGCCTGTCGAGCGCAGCCGCACATGGTTCCAGATGCCCATGACGCGGTCGCGTACCGCGGGCATCCAGTCCCAGCCGGACACCGCCAGGTAGGTGGGGCCGTTGCGCATCATCATGCCGGAGCCGGCGTCGGCGTAGGGGATGCCGTCGGGACCCTTGTCCCCGGGGCTGCCCGGGTAGGGCATGGGGTCGATGCGGACGGCCAGCACGTGCCGCCCGCCGTTCTGGAGCCGGGCGGTGACGTCGAAGGCGCCGCGCGCGGACGGGTGGGCGAGCTCGCCCACCTTGGTGCCGTCGAGCCAGATCTCGGCCTGGTGGTTGACGCCGTCCAGTTCCAGCCAGACGTGGTCATGGCCGCGGGCGCCGAAACCATGCGGGACGTCGAAGACGCGGCGGTACCACCAGGAGTTGCGGCTGAGCGCCTCCGGGACGTGGAGGTTGTCGAGGCCCCGCACGGGGTCGGGCAGGTGGCCCTCCTCCACCAGGGAGGCCAGTACCGTGCCCGGCACCTGTGCCCGCAACCAGCGCGAGGTGTCCACCTCAGGGGACGACAGCCGCGATCCGTCACCGGTGCCGGCGAATCCTTCGAGGGTGAGGTTCCAGCCCGACTCGATCGGCACGGTGCCGTCGTCCGCGACCTTGAGCGGGGGGACCGGCCGGGCGCCGCTCGTCCAGTCGGTCCATCCCGACGACCGCGGACGGTTGGCCGGCGCGGTGCCGAGGACCTGGAAGGAGTTCAGGCCCAGGGGGTTCGGGTTGGACAGCGCGGTGCCGACCATGCGGATCCACCGCGTCGTGACGGGCTGGTCGAGGGCCACCTCGACGGTGCCGCCGGCCTTGGTGGTGCCCTCTTTGACCGTCTTCCACGCTTTTCCGTCGGGCGAGACCTCGATGCGGAAGCGGGTGGCGTAGCTGGACAGGACTTCCCAGCCCGTCGTGTTCACGCGAGGGTTGACGTCGTCGGCGGGCTTGAACACGACGTCGCCCTCGGCCGCCTCGAAGACGAGGACGACCGAGGTGACCTGACACGCCGCCTGAAGATCGACGGCCACCCACTGCGGGGTCTCGGCGTCGGCCGCCCGCCACCCGCTGCCGCGGGGCCCGCTGCTCGCCATGCGGTCGACGACGAAGTGACCGGGAGTGGGGGCGTAAGCGGTCGAGGAGACCTGTACGGGGCGGTAGAGCGCCAGGTCGCCGGCGGGCGCCTGGCCCGCTGCGGCGGGCGACGCGACGGCCCGGTCCTCGAACGCCCCGAACAGGCTGACGCTCGCGAGCACAGTGGCCCCCGTGCGCAGGATGTCGCGGCGCGACAACCGCGCTCTCTCGCGGGTGTCCTCGGCATGGTCGTCGAGCATCGGCGCTCCTTGGCTCGTGGTGCGGAGACCTCGTGGCGCGGAGGCACGGCAACGTAGGTCGGATGGCATGACATCGTTGTCAAAGCTCCGCCTAGTTTTGGCCTCAGGCCGCACGTTCGTCAAGACTCCAACGCTGACCCGAGGTGCCGATGTCCGTCGATGGGGCTCGACGGAGGGTTGACAGGCGAATTCGGCACGTCTGACACTGTCCCCTTGTTGTCAACGTTGTCATTGCCCCTGCGTGCCTAGCGTCGACCGCCGGCCGCGCTCCCCGAGCCGTCAGATCTCTTCGCGAACTCCCGAGCTGTCGAAGCGTCTCTCTCCCCCGCCAAGGAGCCTGGTCGTGGCCCGACCCCCTCGTCGCCTCTCCCACAGGCGCTGTTCCCGACCTCCCGCGCCCGTACCGCTGGCGGCACTGGCCGGCATCGTCCTGTCCCTGCTCCCGGCGCAGAGCGCGTTGGCCGGGCCCGCGCCGGCTTCCGCCGAACGCGGCACCTTCGCGACCTCGTTCGAGCCGAACGACCCCGCCCCTACCTGGCAGAACACCTCGGACAGCGGCCGCGGCGCCCACCGAACGGCGGGCGTGTACCCCGACACCGGCGCCGGGCTGCCCGGCTCGGCGATGTCCGCGGTGACGGAGGTCACCGCGAGCGACGAGGTCCTGCCCGACCACGGCGCGAAACGTGCCGTCGACGGCGACGTCGGCAGCAGCTGGCAGGCCGCGAGCCGGACGCCCTCGCTGACGGTGGCCTTCGCCGCACCCACCCGGATCGACGGCTACGCCATGACCTCGGCCTCCGACTGGCCCGAACGGGACCCCGAGTCCTGGCGGCTGGAGGGCTCGACCGACGGCCGGACCTGGCAGACGGTGGACACCGAGAGCAGGCAGCGGTTCGGTCAGCGCTCGCAGACGAGACTCTTCACCGTCCGGCACGCGGGAGCGTACTCCCACTACCGGCTGGCGGTCTCCGCCAATCACGGTGACGGTCACACCCAGCTCGCCGAACTGGCACTGGGCGGGGCGCCGCCGGGTGACGCCGGGATGACGACCGCGATCGGGGACGGCCCGGCGTCGAGCCCCACGGCCAAGACGCACGTCGGCTTCACCGGGACGCACGCTCTCCACTACGCGGGCTGGCAGCTCACCGGCCACGGCACGGCGTACGACAAGATCTACCGGGTCTCTTTGCCGGTACGCCGCGACACCCGGTTGTCCTACAAGGTCTTCCCGGAGTTCACGGGCAGGGATCTGGGATACCCGAGTACGTACGTCGCGGTCGACCTGGCCTTCAGCGACGGCACCTACCTCAGCGAACTCGGCGCCACCGACCAGAACGGCAAGGGCCTGAGCCCGCGGGCGCAGGGAGCGGCGAAGGTCCTGCACACCGACCAGTGGAACGCGGTGGCCGCCGACATCGGCCGGGTCGCGGCCGGCAAGACCATCACCCGCGTCCTGGTCGGCTACGACGACCCGTCCGGTCCCGGGCACTTCGCCGGCTGGCTGGACGACATCGACATCGCACCGGCGCCCCCGGCGAACGACTGCGCCCACCACCCGTCGACGTGCGTCATCACCACGCGGGGCACCAACTCCACCGGCGACTACTCGCGGGGCAACGACATCCCGGCCGCCGCGCTCCCGCACGGCTTCAACTTCTGGACTCCGGTCACCGACGCGGGCAGCACCGGGATCATCTACGCGTACCAGAAGGGCAACAACGCCGCGAACGAGCCCGAGCTGCAGGCGTTCTCCGTCAGCCACGAGCCCAGCATCTGGGTCGCCGATCATCAGACGTTCCAGGTGATGCCGTCCACGTCCGCCGTCCCGGCGACGGCCGACCGCGCCGCCCGCGCGCTGGCGTTCAGCCACGACCATGAGACGGCTCGCGCCGACTACTACGGCGTGACCTTCGACAACGGCCTGCGCGGGGAGATCACGCCGACCGATCACGCCGCCGTGATGCGGTTCGGTTTCCCCTCCGGCCAGAACAGCCTGATCTTCGACAACGTCAACGACAACGGCGGTCTGACGATCGACCGCGCGCATGGCGTGGTCAGCGGCTACTCCGACGTCTCGGGGTTCTGGGGCGCGCCCCGCATGTTCGTCTACGCCACCTTCGACCGGCCGATGACCGGTAACGGCACGCTGACCGGCGGCGGCGGGGCGAACGTCTCCGGATACGCGGGCTTCGACCTGGGCGCCGACCACCGGCTGACCATGCGGATCGCCACGTCCTTCATCAGCGTCGACCAGGCGAAGCACAACCTCGAACTCGAGGTCGGCGACGCCGGCTTCGACCAGGTGCACGCCGCGGCGCAGCGGACCTGGGATGAGGCACTGGGCGTGATCGAGCCGAAGGGCGCGAGCCAGGACCAGCTCACCAGCCTCTACTCCAGTCTCTACCGCCTGAACCTGTACCCGAACGAGCTGTTCGAGAACACCGGCACCCAGGCCGCCCCCGACTACCGCTACGCCAGCCCGTACCGCTCGGGCACCGGCCACGCGACCCCCACCACCACCGGATCGGCGGTGGTGAAGGGCAAGCCGTACGCCAACGAGGGTTTCTGGGACACCTACCGGACCGCCTGGTCGCTGGACGCGCTGCTCTACCCGAAGCTGACCGGCGAGATGATCGACGGATTCGTGCAGCAGTACCGGGACGGCGGCTGGATCGGGCAGTGGACGGCGCCCGGCTACCTCGGCTTCAGCGGCACCAGCTCGGACGTGGCCATCGCCGACGCCTACCTGCGCGGGGTGACGAACTTCGACGTCCGCAGCGCGTACGAGGCCGCGGTCAAGGACGCCACCATCCCGTCGTCCGGGCTGACCGGCCGGCCCGACATGGCGCATTCAACCTTCCTCGGCTACACCCCGCAGACGACCGGGTCCAGCGCGTCGGTCTCGCTGGAGGACTACATCGCCGACTACGGCATCTCCCAGATGTCGCTGAAGCTGTACCAGACCAGTGCGGCCGACGACCCGCACCGGCGTGAGTACCAGGACAACTACCGGTACTTCCGCGACCGGGCCCAGCACTACGTCGACCTGTTCGACAAGTCCACCGGCTTCTTCCAGCCGCGCAACGCCGACGGCAGCTGGGAGCACGCGCCGGGCACCTACAACCCGCTGGACTGGAACTCCACCGACTACACCGAGGGCGACGGATGGACGTACGCCTTCCTCGTTCCCGAGGACGGCAACGGTCTGGCCAACCTCTACGGCGGCCGGGCCGGCCTCGCCGCCAAGCTCGACCAGTTCTTCGCCACCCCGGAGACCGCGCAGTACGGCGGCGGCTGGGGCGGTGCCTACCACGAGATGTTCGAGTCCCGGGACGACCAGATCGGGCAGTGGGCCTTCAACGACCAGCCGTCGATGCACGTGCCCTACATGTACGACTACGTGGGACAGCCGGCCAAGGCCGCCGCGCACGTACGAGACGCGCTCGGCCGGCTGTTCACCGGCAGCACGATCGGCCAGGGCTACCCCGGTGACGAGGACAACGGTTCGATGTCGGCGTTCTACATCGACAACGCGCTCGGCATCTACCCGCTGCAGCAGGGCTCGCCCACCTTCGCCATCGGATCGCCCCTGTACGAGCGGGTCACCATCCGCCCGGCCGGCGGCCGTGCGCTGACCATCACCGCGCACCACGACTCCGACCGGAACATCTACGTCCAGTCGATGCGGATCAACGGCAAGAGCTGGGACAAGACCTATCTCCAGCACGCCGACCTGACCCGCGGTGGGCACATCGATCTGCAGATGGGCCCGCGCCCCTCGAGCTGGGGTACCGCGCCCTCGGCCGCACCGCCGTCGCTGACCACGGGGTCCAAGGTCGCCGACCCGCCGGCCGACCAGACCGGTTCGGGGAAGGGAACGGCCACGACGAACGACGGCACCGACCCGGCCGCACTGTTCGACAACGACTCGAACACCGCGACCACCTTCGCCGCCGGATCGGCATCCGTCACCTACCGGTTCGACCAGCCGCACTCCATCGCCCAGTACACGCTCACCAGCACCGCCCAGACCGGCGGCGATCCGGCGGGCTGGAAGGTCAGCGTCTCCACCGACGGGACGCACTGGACAGAGGTGGACCGCCGAAGCGGAGAGCAGTTCACCTGGCGCCAGCAGACGCGGGCCTTCACGCCGAGTGACGCGACCGGCAGCTACCAGTACGTACGGTTCGAGTTCGACCCGCCCACGGACGGCCAGGCGCTGAGACTGTCCGAGGTGGAGCTGCTCGCTCAGCACTGACCGCCCGGACCGTACACGGGTCCACCGATGACAACGATGTCAGCGAGGAGAGGAATCAGGAGGCGATTCCATGACGCGTAGTAGGTGGCCCGCTCATTGCCTCCGAGCCGCCGGACGCAGTCGCCGGCGTGCTCGCGTGGGGCCGGCGACGGCCGTTCTGGCCGCGGCGGTGCTCGGTACCGGCACCCTCGCGCCGAGTGCCCTCGCGAGCACCCCGACGCAGTCCGGGCACGGCGCCGGCACCCGGCAGGCACCGGTGGTGACGAGCGTCGTCCCTGATGAGCGCCTGAACGCCGCCTGGCGCGCGTTCGGCGACAGCGGTGGTGGCTGGACGAACCATCGCGGCTGGGCCGCATCGGACGGCACGTACTCGGCGACGCTGCCGGGCGGGCGCGTCGCATGGCTCCTCAACGACACCTTCCTCGGCCCGGTCAACGCCGACGAGAGCCTGCCGAAAGACGCGGGCTTCGTGCACAACACCATCGTCACGGCCGGACGCGACGGGCCTCCCGAGACCACGTTGACCGGAGGGACGCACGACGTACCGCGGTCGCTCGTCGGCGAGACGCCGACGACGCCGCCGTGGGATCCCTCGGGAACGAACGACGTCTGGTACTGGAACGGCGACGGCATCATGGACGGCGGCAAGCTGCGTCTGTTCGAGTACGCCCAGGTCCCCACGGACGACCCGCCGCCGTGGAACTTCGCGTGGGTCAGGACCGACATCGCCTCCTTCTCCCGCGACCTGGGCAGCGCGAAGGTGACCCACAGCTACGACGAGGGCAACGTGTCGTGGGGCGTCG
Source organism: Actinoallomurus soli (assembly GCF_024055715.1). GTDB lineage: Bacteria > Actinomycetota > Actinomycetes > Streptosporangiales > Streptosporangiaceae > Actinoallomurus > Actinoallomurus soli. The sequence goes on along the minus strand of NZ_JAMXMV010000008.1, from coordinate 334,969 downwards.
AGCTGACGCGCGTCGGCGGCTACATCTACATCTACGGCGCCGAGTCGGGCCACATGCACGTCGCGCGGGCCCGCGTCGGCCACCTCGTCGACCGCTCGTGGGAGTTCTACACCGGTTCCGGCTGGTCGCACGACCCGACCACGTCGGCGCGCGTGACCGACAACGTCGGGGCCTCGTACAGCGTCACCGAGGTGAACGGCTTCTACGTCCTCACCACCTCCGACGCCTACCTCGGTCACGACATCTACGTGGCGACCGCGCCGACACCCGTCGGTCCGTTCACGAACCGCACCGACGTGTACACCGCCCCCGAGGGCGGCGGCGACATCTACGCGCCGTACAACATCGCCGCGCACCCGGAGCTGAGCCGCCCCGGTGAGCTGGTGATCTCCTACAACGTCAACAGCCAGAAGATCGACGACCTGTACGCGAACGTCAACAACAACCGCGCCCGCTTCCTCGACCTGCGCTTCGCGCGGTAGGGCGCCGGATCACGGAGGGGGCATCGCTCATCGAGGCGGTACTCCCTCCCGCGCCGGTGCGGTCATGCCGAACGCCACCGCCCTCGCCCTGACCGGCCGCCCGCGCGGCTCCCTCGCCGGGGCGCGGGTGACCGCCGGCGGCACGTCCCGCGCGCCGGCGTCAGGACTTCAGAAGCTGGACGCCCCGCTGAACCAGGTGCGTGGGAATCACGGTCTCCGACGGCCAGGAGGTGTCCCCGCCGATCCGCTCGAACAGCCGGAGGGCGGCTGCGCGGCCGAGTTCCTGCACGTCGTACGCGATCACGGTCAGCGGGCGCGGCATCAGTGTGGCCAGTTCGAAGTCGTCGAAGCCCAGCAGCGCGGCGTCGCTGTCACGGCGGTACAACTCCTGGATCGCACCGATGGTGCTCCGGTTGTTGCCGGTGAAGAACGCGGTGGGCGGGTCGACGCCGTCGAGCATGGTGGCGATGGCGTGGGCGGCCTCATCGGGATTCGTGACGCCGACCTCGACCAGGGCGTCGTCATAGGGGATGCCCGCGTCGGCCAGCGCCGAGCGTACGCCGGCCAGCCGTTCGCGCGCGGTGTAGATGATCGGGGAGTCGATGACGACCCCGATCCGGCGGTGCCCGTCCTCGAGCAGGCTCATGATGCCGGCCCGGGCCCCCGCCGCGTTGTCGATGACGACACTGTCGGCCAGGATGCCCGACGGCGGACGGTCCAGGAAGACCATCCGCATGCCCATCTCGACCTCGGACCGGGTGTAGGAGTGGTCCGAGCCGGCGGGCACGATGATCATGCCGTCCACCCGGCGCTGGCACAGTTGGAGGAACTGACGTTGCTCGAGGTCAGGGTCCTCTTCCGAGCTGACGGTGATCAGCTGGGTGTCGTGGGTGCGCGCGACGTTGGCCACCGCCGCCGCGATCGTGGAGTAGAACGGGTTGGCCAGGTCTTCGATGATCAGCCCGATGGTCGCGGTCTGCCTGCCGGAGCGCAGTGAGCTGGCCATGGTGTTGCGGCGGAACCCGAGCTTGCTGATCACCTCGAGCACTTGATCGGCCAGTTCGGCGCGCACGCCCGGCTCGTTGTTGATGACACGGGACACCGTCTTCGGGCTGACTCCGGCGGCGGCCGCCACGTCTGAGATCGTCGGCCTGCGCCGCCTGTCCTGCTTGTCCACCAGAGCCCTTCTGCCAGAGATCGCTCAGCCCTGTTCGTCGCACCCTGATTTCGGCGGGTTGACGGCCGCTTGGCGGCATAGCCCGCCAGGTTGAGACATCGTTATCATCCCTGCCCTGGGCACCGTCCGTCCACCCGAAGTGTCAACGGCCGAGCCGTCGGGGGAGTTCCGGCCCTTAGATCACCAGGTCAGCACCGCCTCTCTCGCCCACCACCGTGGCCATCCGGGGAAGGCCGCCGATCACAAGAAGATCACGGCGATCAACCCGTCGTTGACAACGTTGTCTTATGAGCCGCGCGGATTGGCGATGCTCAGGGGCGTCGTGCTGGCCGGTTGTTCCAGCGGTGAGTGGTCCAGGCGCGGCGGATCAGGCTACGCAGGGTGATGATGGCGTCGGCGAGGTCGAAGAATGCGTCGATGACGTTCTCGCATCGTTCGTAGCAGTGCTGGAGGCGGTTGAAGGCGTTTTGCCACCGAGTTTGTCGGATCAGCTGGTGGGGCTTGGCCCGCACCCGGGCCTCGGTCCATTCGTCACAGGTGCGTCGCCCGGCGCAGCAGGCGGTCGATGTTCTCGCGGCTGCGCCTGTCGGTGGGGGTGTGGACGACGAGGCGGACACCGGGGTGGTCGGTCAGTTCCATGCCGGTGGCACGCAGGCTCACTTCGCCGATCCCCGTAACGTCGTAGCGCTTGTCACACAGGCGCGGTGGAGCGACGTCGTGCGTGGCCCAGAGCCGGGAGAACAGCGGGCTGGCGGTGCACAGACGGGTGACGAAGTCCTGCCATTGCGGGTCGCCCATGTTCTGGCTGTAGCGATAGCGGAACCCTGCCACGGCCTCGGGCGCCTGCTCGTCGCGGTTGACGATGCGGTGCTGCCCCTCCGGTGCCGCGAAGAGGTGCCAGAGGGTGTTGCGCTTGCCGGGCGGAGCACTGACCAGAGCGGGGTGCAGGGCGGCGTATGCGCGGTTCCAGCGCAGCACGTCGGTGCGGGCGTCGACCAACATGGCGGGCAACGGGTCCAGGGCTTCCAGGACGGTGTCGAGGTGGCCGGGGAGCTCGGTCGGCGGATCGCTGGTGACCGGAGGCTGGGGGACCTCGGCCAGACGGTAGAGGTGGTCCCGCTCGGCGGCATCCAGAAGCAGCGTGCGGGCCACCGCGTCGAGCACCTGGGAGCTGACGTTGATCGGCCGCCCCTGTTCCAGCCACGTGTACCAGGTGATGCCGACACCGGCCAGCTGGGCGACCTCCTCGCGGCGCAGTCCGGGGGTGCGCCGCCGGACTCCCGGGCGTATGCCGACGTCCTCGGGTGAGACCCGCGCGCGTCGTGAGCGCAGGAACTCCCGCAGTTCGGTCCGGTTCGTGGTTGTCGGCACATGTCCACTGTGCCAGAGCCGGGAGGCGTCGGCTTGGTGCTGCCAGTACCAGTATCAGCAGGCTTCTGGAACCGGTGTCCGCACAAGGCGCAGGCTCGTACCGCCTGTGTTCCCCAGGACGTTCCCTTCGGAACGGCTACCCAGATGAACGGACGACGAGTTCCATGAGCAACGAATTTCGCAACAAGGTCGCGGTCGTGACGGGCGGGAGTGCCGGTATCGGCCACGTCACCGCGAGGAAGATCGCCGAAGGGGGCGGCACCGTCTACATCACGGGCCGGGACCAGGACGCCCTGACGGCGGCGGCCGCGGACATACCGGGTGATGTCATCGGGGTGCGGGCCGACTCGCGCTCGGCCGACGACCTCGACCGGCTCTTCGCGCAGGTGGAGCAGCGCAGCGGCCGGCTGGACGTGCTGGTCGTCAACGCGGCGGCGATCGCGACCGCACCGCTGGGAACCATCACCGAGGACGTCATCAGGTCGGTCTTCGACGTCAACATCACCGGCACGATCATGACCGTCCAGAAGGCGCTGCCGCTGCTGGCGGACGGTGGCGTCATCGTCCTCACCGGCTCGATGGCCGCGCACAAGGCGTCGCGCGGGCGGAGTCTCTACGCGGCCTCCAAGGCCGGGGTCCGCGCCCTCGCCCGTACCTGGGCCCTTGAGCTGACCCCACGCGGGATCCGAGTGAACGTGGTGAGCCCGGGCCCGACGGACACGCCCGGTATCGCACGACTGGCCGCCACCGCCGAGGAACGCGAGGCGCTCATCGCCACGATGGGCACCGGGACCCCGATGACCCGGGCCGGTACCGCGGAAGAGGTCGCCGCCGTCATCGCCTTCGTCGCCTCAGATGCAGCCTCCCACGTCAACGGCGCCGACTACCAGGTCGACGGCGGATACGGCCAGGTCTGACACCCTCACGGGGCCGTCACGGACTACCTGGACACGGCCGAGTGTCCTCGATTGTGCGACATCCCGTGAGTTCCTCTGAGCCCCGCTGAGCCGCTGACCCCGTAGCCAGGGGGTTCTTCCTCCTTCGGGTGCTCCGCAGGTCTGTGACGTAACTTCGGGATTCTTGAAGCGTTCTCACTTCAGGGTCGCGCGGATTGGCGATGTTCAGGGGCGTCGTGCTGGCCGGTTGTTCCAGCGGTGAGTGGTCCAGACGACGCCGGCCAGGTCCACACCCGCGACCCCATTGTCACGAACGTCCTGGATGTCAGCCCATCAGCTAGCGGAAGAGCGCACTGTATCCGTTCAGCGCGGGTTGCCCTCCGAGATGAGCGTAAAGGACGTTGGATCCTGCCTCGATCTCCCCGTTCGTCACCAGATCGACCATTCCGGCCATGGACTTGCCCTCGTAGACCGGGTCGGTGATCATCCCCTCCAGCCGCGCGGCCAGCCGCATGGCCTCCAGGGTCCGCTCGTCCGGGATGCCGTACGTCCCGGCGTGGTACCGCTCGTCGAGGACGATCTCGTCGTCGGCGACCTCCGTCCCGATCAGCTCGGCGGTGTTCCGGGCGATCCGGGCGATCTGCTCCCAGGTCTCCTTCGGTTTGGCGGAGCCGTCGATGCCGATGATCCGGCGACCCTTGCCCGCGAAGCCCGCGACCATCCCGGCCTGCGTGCTCCCGGTCACCGAGCAGACGACGATCGTGTCGAAGCGGACGCCGAGCTCCCGCTCCTGCTCTTCCACCTCGCGCGCCCAGTTCGCGAAGCCGAGGCCGCCGAGACGGTGGTCCGACGCGCCCGCCGGAATGGCGTACGGCCGGCCGCCACGGGCGCGGACGTCCTCCAGGGCCTGTTCCCAGCTCTGCTTGAACTCGATGCCGAACCCGGCCTCCACCAGGCGTACGTCTGCGCCGAGCAGGCGGGACAGCAGGATGTTGCCGACCCGGTCGTAGACGGCGTCGGGCCAGTCGACCCAGCTCTCCTGGACCAGGACGCACTTCAGGCCGAGCCGGGCGGCCACGGCGGCGACCTGCCGGGTGTGGTTGGACTGCACGCCGCCGATGGACACGAGGGTGTCGCAGCCCTGGGCGAGCGCGTCGGCGGCGAGGTACTCCAGCTTGCGCGTCTTGTTGCCGCCGAACGCCAGGCCGGAGTTGCAGTCCTCGCGCTTGGCCCAGAGCCTCGCCCCGCCCCCGAGGTACCCGGTCAGCCGGGGCAGCGGATGCACGGGCGAGGGGCCGAACAGCAGGCGCTCGCGGGGGAAGTCGTCCAGTGTCGTCACGAGGTCTCCTCATCCAGAAGGTCGCCGAGCGTGGCCCAGATCTCGGCGGTGGCGGCCGCGGCCGCCTCGGTGTCGCCCGCGGCGCAGGCGTTGATCAGGCGGTCGTGCAGGGCGATGGAACGCCGGCCCGGGAGCGAGCCGAACCGCAGCCGCTCCAGCCGCCGGATCAGCGGCACGTACCGCTCGATCGTCGCGGCCACCGCGCGGTTGCCCGCCGCGGCGACCGGGACGTCGTGCAGCTCGTCGTCGGCGGCCAGCGCGGCGGGCACGTCCCCCTCGTCGAGGGCGGCGGCGAACCGCGCGTTCGCGGCGCGCATCGTCTCGAGGTGCCGCTCGGTCAGAACCGGCACCGCCGCGCGTACGGCGAGCTCGTGCATGGCCCGGACGACGACGTACGCGTCCCGTACGTCGCGGAGCACGAGCGGCGTGACCCGCGTGTAGGCGTGCGGCTTGGTCTCGACGAGCCCCTCGTCGGCGAGACGGGCGAGCGCCTCGCGCACCGGCGTGCGCGACAGCCCGACCCGCTCGGCCAGCTCGCCGTCGCGAATGATCTCACCGGGCGCGAGGTCGCCCTCGACGATCGCGTCGCGGAGCATGCGGTACGCCTGGTCGCGCAGGAGGGACCGGTCGAGAGGACGGAGCCGTTCAGGTGGCATGCAATATATTAGATATGGCATTGTTCAACGCGTCAACACGGTGTGTGACATCTGCATCATCTCTCCGGCGCGCGCGTTCATACGATTGCCTCGATCACCGGAGCGTGTGCGCGTCAGCGGCGGGGGCCGGCATGCGCGCACGTCGTGCTCGCATGCCGCCACACGCCCGGTACGGTTGCCCTCGTGCTGCCGAACGTCACCGCCACGCGCTACGTGACACCCCTCCGGGAGGGCGGGTCCCTGCCCGCCATCGTCGAAGCCGACGACCTGGGCACGTACGTCGTGAAGTTCCACGGCGCCGGGCAGGGCCGCAAGGCCCTCATCGCGGAGATCATCGCCGGTGAGCTGGGCCGACGGCTCGGGCTCCGGGTGCCTGACCTCGTCACCGTGGACATCGACCCCGCCATCGCCCGTCACGAGCCCGACCCGGACATCCAGGACCTGCTCAAGGCCAGCCCCGGCCGCAACCTCGGCGTCGACTACCTGCCCGGCTCCCTCGGCTTCGACCCGCTGGCCTGGGCCCCCGAGGCCGACTTCGCCGCGTCCGTGCTGTGGTTCGACGCGCTGATCGGCAACGTCGACCGCAGCTGGCGCAACCCCAATCTCCTGGTCTGGCACGGCGACGTCTGGCTGATCGACCACGGCGCCAGCCTGTACTTCCACCACGCCTGGGCATCGGCGGAGAAGCTGATCTCCCGGCCGTACGACGCGAGCGACCACGTCCTGACGACCTTCGTCGACGACGCCGGTCTGGCCCGCGCCGGCCGCGACCTCGGCCCGAAGGTCACCGAGGACCTGCTCCGCGAGGTCGTGGCCCTCGTGCCCGAGGAGTGGCTGGCCGACGAGCCCGGCTTCGGCTCCCCTGCCGAGGTCGCGGCCGCCTACGTCGCCCACCTGCGGACCCGCGCGGCCACCCCGGAGATCTGGCTGCCCGAGGTGGGCGAGGCCCGCCCGGCGACGCCCCGGACCGAGCACCGCCCGTCGGCCCGACCGAAATGGCTCTCATGAACATCTTCGAGTACGCCATCCTGCGCGTGATCCCCCGCGTCGAACGCGGCGAGACCGTGAACGTCGGAGTGATCCTCTACTGCCAGGCCAAGGACTTCCTCGGCTGCCGCACCCACGTCGACGACGTACGGCTCCGCGCCCTGGCCCCGGACCTCGACGTCGACGGGGTGCGCGCCGCGCTGGGAGCGGTCGACGGCGTCTGCTGCGGCGGACCGCAGGCGGGCCAGGCCGCCGGCGAGTCCCTCGGCTCGCGGTTCCGCTGGCTCACCGCGCCGCGCAGCACCGTCGTGCAGCCCGGCCCCGTCCACTCGGGCCTCACCGCCGACCCGGCCGCCGAGCTCGACCGCCTGCTCGACGTCCTCGTCCGCTGAGCCGCCTCACGCGGAGACCGCCCGGCGCACCCGGCCGTTGAGGCGCCTCACGCGCAGACCGCCCGACACGTCCGGCCGTTGAGGCGCCTCACGCGCAGACCGCCCGACGCGCCCGGCCGCCGAGAGGGCCTCACCGAGGTCCTCGGCCGCCGCCAGCCGCGTCAGGGAGAGGTCGCGCGCGGGTCCCGGAGGAACGTCGCGATCCCCCGCTGGAAGTCCTCGAACGCGACGGGAGGCCCGCCCGCCTGCGCCTTCGCCGCCGCCCACGCGGGCGTGAGCACGGCCCCGACCGCGTGCTTGGCGGCCCGTACGGCCGCGTCCGGATGGCGCGTGATGCCCAGCACCAGCCTGCGGGTCGCCGTGGCCAGCTCCGCGTCCGGCACGCAACGGGTGGCGAGCCCCAGCCTCATGGCCTCGGCGGCGGAGACCAGACGGCCCGTGTAGAGGAGTTCCCGCGCGACGCCGGGCCCGGCGAGCACGACCAGCCGGGCGGCGAACGCGGGGCTGACGAGGATGCCGAGCCGCGCGATCGGCATCCCGATCCGCGCGCTCTCCGCCATCACCTGCAGGTCACAGGCCAGCGCGAGCTGGCACCCGGCGCCGGCGGCGACGCCCTCCACCTGGGCGATGACCGGGACGGGAAGATCCTCGATGGCGGTCAACGCCGCCTCCATGGCCGCGAAGCTGTCCGCCACGTCCGTGACGTCCGCCTCGACCCACTCCCGCACGTCCGACCCGGAGCTGAACATTCCACCCTGGCCGCGGACGACGACGACCCGCAGCTCGGCATCGAGGGCGAGGCGCCGGAAGGTCTGCTCGAGCTCCCGCCAGTCGGCGCTGGCCAGCGCGTTGCCGCGCCGCCCGTCACCTACCGTTATTTCGGCGACCTCGACGTCCCGCTGCGTCCTGATCTTCATGGGAAGCCCCCTCCTCGCCACGTCGTCACCCATCGGCCGCAATCCGGAGACTCAGCGGCTATGGTTCCCCGGCGCGGGTGCCCTCACCGCGCGGCCGCATGGTCGGTAGCGTTCTCCGAGGGGTCGGAACAGGGGAGGCGGGGATCGATCCGATGGACAGGGTGCTGATCGCGGGCATCTCGGGAGCCGGCAAGACGACACTCGCCCGGAGGCTCTCCGAGCGATACGGACTCCCCCACTACGAGCTGGACGCCCTGCACCACGGACCCGGCTGGGTACCGCGGCCGGAGTTCGAGTCCGACGTGAAGGAGTTCAGCGATCAGGATCGCTGGGTGACCGAGGACCAGTACCACCGCGTCCTCGGCGACCTGCTCTGGGACCGCGCCGACACGGTGATCTGGCTCGACCTGCCGCGCCGCACGGTGATGTGGCGGGTGATCCGGCGTTCGGTCCTCCGCGCCGTCGACCGGCGCCCCTTGTGGAACGGCAACAAGGAGAGCGTCCGCGACTGGCTCCGGGCGGACCACCCGATCCGCTGGGCCTGGTCCCAGTTCGACGGGAGAAGAGCCCAGACCGCCGATCGCGCAACCCGCCACCCGGACGTGACCGTCATTCGCCTGCATACGGCCCGCCAGGCCAGACGATGGCTCATCGAAGCAGACGCCCACCGCTGAAATTCTGATCTTCGCGACGGGCACCGCTCGTCGGCCAAGATCTTCGAGGACTCGATGTCGACCGGATCGCCGGTCCACTCATAGGACGAAGACGATGGTGAGCGCGGGTCACGCTCACAAGACACAAGCCCAGCCCTCTCCGGACAGCCCCGCTATCGGCCGGGGCCGCGCCCCCTCGACTGAGCACGGACAGGCCGCTGATCGATCGTTGAAGGCCGCCGTGTGAGACGGCGATCAACCGAACACCTCATCGATGGACGTCGCCGTCGCGGCTCGCTCCATCCAGATTTCGAGCCAGCCCAGATCTGAGCACGCGTCGACGCGGGCACGGATTGCTGCAGCAGAAAATGGGGAAATCGTCGGCCGCTTGCCGGCCGCTGGTCGTGGCGGCGAATTAGAACATGACGGACATGAAGGTGTCGACGTCCTGGAAGCCGACGCGGCGGTAGGTGGCGCGGGCCGGGGTGTTGAAGTCGTTGACGTACAGCGTGACCGCGGGGGCGATGCTGCGCAGGGCCTCGGTGACGACGGCGGCCATGCCGTGCACGGCGTACCGCCGGCCGCGCAGTTCGGGGTTGACCCAGACGCCCTGGACCTGGCAGGCGTACGGGGTGACGGCGCCGATCTCGGCCTTGAACACCACGCGGCCGTCCTCGATGCGGGCGAAGGCCCGCCGGGAGCGGATCAGCTCGGCCACGCGGGCGCGGTACAGCACTCCCCCGTCGCCCGCCTGCGGCGAGACGCCGACCTCCTCGGTGAACATCGCCACGCACGCCGGGTAGAGGACGTCGAAGTCGTTCATGGTGACGCGGCGGACGGCCGGGTCCGGTTCGACGGGCGGCGGCGACACCGTCGACATGACCGGCTGGGCGGCCCGGATCGCGCGGGGCGGTCCCCAGAAGGGGCGCAGGGTGTTCCACATCTCGGTCACCGCGGGCACCGGGCCGACGATCGACGAGCAGCGTCGTCCCTGCGAGCGTGCCCGGTCCGCGAAGGACCGCGCGGCCTCGCGGTCGGCCGCGACCGGGACGAGGTTCGCGCCGGAGTAGCACAGGGAGGTCAGGTGGCCGCCGCGGTGGTACCCCCACAGCTCGGCGCCGAGGCGGCCCGAATCGACGCCGGCGGCGTGCACGCGCGAGCCGACGAAGACGTTCGACACCGGATCGGCGTCGAGGATCTCCAGGACCGCTTCACGGTGGCGGTCGTCCAGGAGCCGCACCGGAGACGTGCGCAGCATCGGACTCACGTTCTCTCCCGGGCGGGTGATCCGGAGCGTGGGGAGGCGGACCGGCGTGTCGACACGTTCGCTCCGCTCACGTTGTAAGGGTACGGGAGGAACACGGCAAGATCGGTAATCAGGTGCGGCATGCCGCGCCCGGCTTCGCCCCGGCGGCCGGTGAGACGGGAAGGACCCCCGGCCGGAGCCGGGGGTCCTCACGTGCGGGTCCCGGTCAGTGGGACCGCGGGTCATCGCGCGTCACGGACGGCCGATGAGCGGCCGGGCGGGCACCTTGGGCGCGATCGACCGGGTCGCCATGGCGGCGGCACCGGCCGGGACGGGGTCCGGGAGCGCCTTGCAGGTCGCGTCCGGTCCGCTGCCCGGCTTGTTCTTCGGCAGCGTGCCGTCGCTCAGGTACGCCGCGACCTTGTCGTCGAGGCAGGCGTTGCCGTTGAGCGTGTTGGCGTGGGTCTTGCCGCCGATCTCGGCGACGAGACGGGACGGCAGGAGCTTGTGCATCTCCACGCCGCCGGGGTACGGCGTCGCGGCGTCCAGCGTGGACTGGACGAGGAGCGCCGTGGACATGCCCTTGGCCTTGATCTTCAGCGCCGGGCCGCCCTGGAACGGCCAGTAGGCGATCGGCGCGTTGAACCAGACGTTCGGCCAGGTGTTGTAGTGGATGCCCTCTTTGTCGTAGAGCTTGACGGCGTCCTTGTGCCACGTGCTCCAGGACCGGGGCCACTTGGCGTCCGCCGCCTGGACGGCGTTGTACACCGCGAAGCCGTTGTCGTCGGGGGTCTGGATGTAGTCCGTGTAGAGGCTGACGAGCGGGTCCGCGTCGCCCTTGTCGGCCCACGCCGAGAGAACGTCGGCGACCGGCTCGTACCAGCCGACGCTGTATCCGGCGTTGAGGACCGTGTCGTCCAGCTCGTCACCGCCGAGCTTGCCGCCGATCGGCTTGCTGAACGCGGCGGACCGGATGCTGTAGTACTTCTTCTCCACGTCGGCCTCTTTCTTGCCGAGGTGGTAGTGGGAGTCGTACTTGGCGACCCAGCCGAAGAAGAGCTTGATGTTGCGCTCGAACGCCTTGTCCTGCGACAGCTGCGCGTCGTACCAGACCTCGCGGACGTCGACGTTGCCGTCGAGGACCATCCGCTTCACCCGCTTGGGGAACAGCGTGCCGTACGTCGCGCCGAGGTAGGTGCCGTACGAGAAGCCGTAGTAGCTGATCTTGCTCTGCCCCAGCGCGGCGCGGATCGAGTCGATGTCCCGGGCCGCGTCGGTGGTGCGCAGGTGCGGCAGCAGCCAGCCGAACTTCTTGGCGCAGGCCTGGGCGTACGCCTTCGACCTGGCCTTCCATTTCTCCTCGTCCTTCGCCGAGTGCGGCACGTAGTCCGGCCGGATCGGGTCGGAGTAGTGCGGGTCACAGGTCAGCGCCGGCTGGCTCAGCCCGACGCCGCGCGGGTCGAACCCGATGATGTCGTACTCGGCCGGGACCTCCGGGTGGCCGACGCCGGTGAACCAGCTCGCGAGTCCGCCGGCGAGGTACAGGCCGCTGCCGCCGGGGCCGCCGGGGTTGGCGAGCAGTACGCCCTTGTAGTGCTTGGTGTCGGTGTGCTCGAGCCGCGACACCGCGATCGAGATCTTCTTGCCGTTCGGGTGCCGGTAGTCCAGCGGTACCGACAGCTGGCCGCATTCGGCCTTGTCGAGGTACGCCTGGTCGGCCGGGCACTTGACCCAGGCGATCGTGCCGGCCGCCTGGGCCGTCTCCGCCTGCGCCGAAACGGTGATCGCCGCGCCGGACAGTCCGACGCCCGCGGCGGCGGCGATGGCAACGAGTCTCTTCACATGACCCCCTTGCGTGCGGGCGCGTGAGAAGCCCGCACTGGTAGGAATGCGAAGAATTGTGTCCGGTGCGAGAAAAGGGACGGAAGAGGCTGCTGTAACCGTTGTTCGATCGTGACGGCGCGCCGGTTCCGGCCGCCGCGAAAACGGGTTCGCGGCACCGCGAAAGCGGATCCCCGCCGTGCGGACGGGTCCCCGGCGGCCGTCACCGCCGGGGACCCGCCGCCGTCATCCGCTAAGGACGGCGGAGGACCGGCGGGAACCGGTCCGCGGTCAGCGGGCGGATCCCGGCCGCGGACGGCGGCACCGGCTCGGGCAGGCGCGCGCAGTGCGACCGGTCCGCCGGCAGGGCGCCGGTCGCGAGGAAGGCGTCGAACTTCTCGTCGACGCAGGCGTTGCCGCGCTGCACGATGCCGTGCGTACGCCCGCCGTCCTCGATCACCAGGCGCGAGCCCGCGAGCCGCCGGCTCATCTCGACCCCGCCGGCGTACGGCGTGGCGGCGTCATTGGTCGCCTGGAAGAGCAGCACGGGCGGCAGGCCCCGCGTACGGCCGACGTCGACCGGCCGTCCGGCCCTGGCCGGCCAGAAGGCGCACGGCGCGTTGTACCAGGCGTTGGCCCACGTCTCGAACCGGACACCTGCGGCGTAGAGCCTCCCGTTGTCCCGGCGCCACCGCGCCCAGTCCCTCGGCCACCGCACGTCGGTGCACTGGACGGCGTTGTAGACCGCGTAGCCGTTGTCGTCGGTGGTGGCGCCGAACCGGTTGTAGGCGTCGACCAGCGCCGCGGTGTCACCGGCCCGGTAGCGGGCGAGCGCGCTCGCGAGGTAGGGCCAGTACGCCCCGAGGTCGATGTAGCCGGCGACGAGGTAGGTGTCGTCGAGCTCGTCGGCGCCCACGATGCCACCCGCCGGATCGGCCGTCAGCTTCTCGCGGGTCGTGTAGAAGGCGGCCCGTACGGCCTGCTCGGTCGTGCCCAGGTGATAGACCGCGTCGTACCTGGCGATCCAGGCGAACAGCGCGTTGATGTTGCCCTCGAACGCCCGGTCCTGGTCGAGGTTGTCGGCGTACCAGACGCCGCTCGGCCGGACGCTGCTGTCCAGGACCATGCGGCGCACGCGTGCCGGGAACAGCGTGGCGTACACCGCGCCGAGGTAGGTGCCGTACGAGGCGCCGTAGTAGTTGATCTGCTTGTCGCCCAGGGCCGCCCGGATGGCGTCCAGATCGCGAGCGGCGTCGACGGTCGTCAGGTGCGACAGCAGCGAGCCGTACTTGCGCCCGCACGCCTGGGCGTAGGCCGCCGACCGGCCGAGCCAGGCGGACTCCAGCGACGGCGTACGCGGCACGTAGTCGGGGCGTACCGGCTTGAAGTAGCCCGGATCGCAGCTGAGCGACGGGCTGCTGCCGCCGACGCCGCGCGGGTCGAACCCGATGACGTCGTAGGCGGCCCGCAGGCCGGCGGGGAGATGGTTCGCGACGCGCAGCGCGAAGTCGCGGCCGGTGCCGCCGGGCCCGCCCGGGTTGACCAGGAGCACGCCCTGGTAGCCGGTCGTGCCGGTGTGCCGGGCGCGGGACAGCGCCAGGGTGATCTGCGAGCCGTTCGGAGCGGCGTGGTCCAGCGGCACGCTGAGGGTGGCGCACTCGAGCCCGTCGAGGCTCTCCTCGGTGCACGACGACCAGGCCGGCCCGGCGGCGGGTCCGGCGGGACGCGCCTGCGCGGTGATCGGCGCGAGGCTCAGGGTGACCACCCCGGCTCCGGCGACGGCCGTCGTGATGGCGAGCTTGTTCACGTAACCCCTTTCACACGGGAAGTCCGGGGCCGGACTCCCCGTCGTGCGTACGCACGATGGTGGTGATTCCGGGCCGCGGCCGGGAGGGGCGTGGCGAAGACCGGCCGGGACCGGCCGGGTTCGAGCGCCGCCGCGAACTGCGAGAGCCCCCGGCCGAGGCGGCCGGGGGCTCTCGGAACTCTACTCAGTGATCACTATTCGCGGGTCGCCGCCGCGTCGGCCTTCGCCGAAGTGGCCGTGGCGGGAGCCGCGCCCGGCACCGGCAGTGCCGGGGCCTGGCAGCGGGCGTCGGCGCCGGGCCTGTTCGGCGGCAGCGCGCCCCAGCCCAGGTAGGCGGAGACGAGGGTGTTGGCGCAGGTGTCGCCGTTCGCGGTCAGGGCCACGCCGTGGTTGATGCCGCCGTTCTCCACCAGCAGGCGGGAGTTCGGGAACCGCTTGTGCATCTCGACCGCGCCGGGGTAGGGCGTGGCCGCGTCGTTCGTGGCCTGGACGAGGAGGATCGGGGGCAGGCCCTTCCTGCCCTGGATCTTCACCGGGGTGCCGCCGGGCACCGGCCAGTAGGCGCACGGCGCGTTGTACCAGGCGTTGCCCCAGGTCAGGAACTTATTGCCCTGCCGGTAGAGCCGCCAGTTGTCGCGATCCCACGTCGCCCAGTTCGTCGGCCACTGCCGGTCGACGCACTGCACGGCCTCGTAGACGGCGTAGTTGTTCTGCGTGAGGAAGTCGTCGGTGGGGAAGCCGCCCCACTGGTCGAGCAGCGGCTGCGGGTCGTGCTTGACGAAGTAGTCCGACAGCGCCTGGGCGTGGTCGACCCAGGTGTAGTCGCGGTACGCGTCGGCCTGGACGGTGTCGTCCAGTTCGTCGGGGCCGAGCTGCCCGTCGATCGGGTCCTTGGCTAGCTCCGCGCGGATCTTGTAGTAGTTCGCCTTGACCGCCGCGTGCGTGGCGCCGAGGTGGTAGACCGCGTCGTACTTGGCGATCCAGGTCAGGAAGGTCTCGAAGCGCTTCTGGAACGCCACGTCCTGGTCGAGGTTGTCGTCGTACCAGACGCCGCTGGGCCGCACGACGCTGTCCAGGACCATCCGGCGCACGTGGGTCGGGAACAGCGACGCGTAGACCGACCCGAGGTAGGTGCCGTAGGACCAGCCGTAGTAGCTGATCTTGTGCTGGCCGAGGGCCGCCCGGATCGCGTCCATGTCGCGCGCCCAGTTGGCGGAGGTCAGGTACTTCAGCGCGGAGCCGTACCGCTTGCCGCAGTCCTGGGCGTACTTCTTCGCCTTGGCCCGCCAGGCCAGCTCCTCGGTCTTGGAGGCCGGCGTGTAGTCGGGCCGGGCCTTGCCGGGCGCCTGGTAGGACGGGTCGCAGATGATGCCCTTGCCGCTGCCGTCGATGGAGCTCGCGCCGACGGCGCGCGGGTCGAAGCCGATCCAGTCGTACGTCGCGCCGACCGACGTCGGCAGGCCGTACGTGCCCTTGGCGAACCGGGTCGGCAGGTCGCGCCCGTGCCCGCCGGGGCCGCCGCGGTTCAGCAGGACGATGCCCTGGTAGTGCTGCGTGTCGGTCGCCTTCGCCCGCGTCAGCGCCAGCGTGATCTGGCGGCCGTGCGGATGGGCGTAGTCGAGCGGGACCTTCAGGGTGCCGCACTCCAGGCCCTGAAGTTTGCTGCCCTCGATCGGGTCGTTGTCCGGGCAGGGCGTCCAGGCGATCCCGGCGGCCACGGCCCCGGCGGACTCCCCTGCCGGGGCGGGCGTCGGCGCGGCCGTACGGCCTGCGGCTCCCGCCGTACCGATGCCACTGAGGGTCAGGCCGACCGCGGCCGTGACCACTACGAGCTTCCTCACGTGTCCCCTCCTCCGCATGGCTCCTCACTGAGCCCCGCAATTCGGTGGATGCCGGGGCATTGTGCGCGGGTCGCACGTGGGGTGATCAAGAGTCAGGGATCAAGGATGCCGAATTGTGACAAATTCCGGAAATGCCGCTTTAGGTGATGAACGAGGTAATCATTGTGAATCAGAAATGATGACGGCCCTTCCGGAGCATTTCCGGAAGGGCCGTAAAGGGACCTGAGTCAGGCGTGTCAGGAGACCGCGACGTCGACGCCGGGACCGTCGCCGGTGACGTCGACGCCCATCTCCTCGGCGATCCGGACGGCCTCCTCGATGAGGGTCTCGACGATCTGCGACTCGGGCACGGTCTTGACGACCTCGCCCTTCACGAAGATCTGGCCCTTGCCGTTCCCGGACGCCACGCCGAGGTCGGCCTCGCGCGCCTCACCCGGGCCGTTCACGACGCAGCCCATGACCGCGACCCGCAGCGGGACCGGGAAGTCCTTCAGCGCCGCGGTGACCTCGTCGGCCAGCGAGTAGACGTCGACCTGGGCACGGCCGCAGGAGGGGCAGGAGACGATCTCCAGGCCGCGCTCGCGGAGGTTCAGCGACTCCAGGATCTGGATGCCGACCTTGACCTCCTCGACCGGAGGCGCCGACAGCGAGACCCGGATGGTGTCGCCGATGCCCTCGGCCAGCAGCGCGCCGAAGGCCACCGCCGACTTGATCGTGCCCTGGAACGCCGGGCCCGCCTCGGTCACGCCGAGGTGCAGCGGGTAGTCGCAGCGGGCCGCGAGCTGGCGGTAGGCGTTGATCATCACGACCGGGTCGTTGTGCTTGACCGAGATCTTGATGTCGCGGAAGTCGTGCTCCTCGAACAGGGAGCACTCCCACAGCGCGGACTCCACCAGCGCCTCGGCGGTCGCCTTGCCGTACTTCTCCAGCAGGCGCTTGTCCAGCGACCCGGCGTTCACGCCGATGCGGATGGGGACGCCCGCGTCCTTGGCGGCCCGGGCGATCTCACCGACCTTGTCGTCGAACTTCTTGATGTTGCCCGGGTTCACCCGCACCGCCGCGCAGCCCGCGTCGATCGCCGCGAAGACGTACTTGGGCTGGAAGTGGATGTCGGCGATGACCGGGATCTGAGACTTGCGGGCGATCGCGGGCAGCGCGTCGGCGTCGTCCTGGGACGGCACCGCGACGCGGACGATCTGACAGCCGGCCGCGGTCAGCTCGGCGATCTGCTGCAGCGTCGCGTTGACGTCGGCGGTCAGGGTGGTCGTCATCGACTGGACCGACACCGGCGCGTCGCCGCCGACCGGCACGTTGCCGACCATGATCTGCCGCGACTTGCGTCGCGGAGCGAGCGGCCTCGGTTTGGCCTGCGGAATTCCAAGATCGACGGTCATCGGACACGCGGCGTGGAGCTCACGCTCCGTGCGCCGCGCCCTCCTTCCAGTGGGTGCTCGGCAGTGGTTCCAAGACTAGGCAACCGGCGGGGATGCTGCACACGCGAGGGCTTACTGGGGGAGTTTGAGAGGATTTATCAGGTCGGCGAGGATGAGCAGGACCCCCAGTCCGACCAGAAGGACGACGAAGGCGTACGTCACGGGCATCAGCTTGGTGAGGTCGACCGGGCCCGGATCGGGGCGGCCCCGCACGCGGAAGACCCACGCCTTGATCCGTTCGTAGCAGACCACCGCCAGGTGACCTCCGTCCAGCGGCAGCAGCGGAACCAGGTTCATCAGGCCGACGAAGAGGTTGAGCGACGAGACGAGCAGCAGGAACATGCCCAGCTTGGTGCGCCAGGTCTCGCCGGAGGCGAACACCTGCCCCGAGGCCTCGGCGCCGCCCACGACGCTGCCGGCCTGGCCGCCGGGCGTGTTCGCGCGCTCGCGGGAGAACAGCTTGGGGATCGCCTTCGGGATGTCGACGACGATCCCGCCGATCGCCGCCGTCATCTGGCCCGTGAACCGGCCCGCGAACCGCACCGACGCGACCGGGCCCAGCGTACGGACGCGCGCCACCGGCTCGATCCCGAGGTAGCCGTGACCGTCCAGCCGCCCGATCCGGACCGTCACCGTACGCCGGGCCCCATGGCGTTCGACGACCACCGGCACGCTCGTGCCCGGCGCGGTCCGCTGGATCAGGCCGGACAGGCCGTTCCAGTCGCGGACCGGCGTTCCGGCGAAGGACAGGACGCGGTCGCGCGGCCGCAGGCCCGCCACCGCGGCGGGCGACACCGAGTCGCGGTCCGTGCAGGCCGAGCCGCTCACCGGCACGCACGGCGAGACCCGGCGTACGGCGGTGGTGGCGTTCGCCCCGTCCGGGACGCCCACCGCCGCCGCGAGGACGACCATCAGCGCGAACGCCAGGAGGAGGTTGACCACGACGCCGGCCACGATCACGATCGCCCGCTGGAGCGCCGGCCGGCGGTGGAAGGCCCGCGCCTCGTCGGCGGGGTCGATCTCCTCCAGCGGGGTGTACCCGACGATCTTCACGAAGCCGCCCAGCGGGATGGCCTTGATGCCGTACTCGGTCTCGCCCCGGCGGCGCGACCACAGCGTCGACCCGAACCCCACGAAGAACTGCGTCGCCTTCATGCCGAAGCGCTTGGCCGTGAGGAAGTGCCCCGCCTCGTGCAGCACCACCGACAGGAGCAGCGCGAGGACGAAGGCCAGCGCTCCGAGCAGATAGGTCAACCAGACGTCAGCTCCCGTGCTCGGGTCCGCGCCCACCGATCGGCGGCGAGCACATCCTCCACGGTGAGCCCGCCGTCCGAATCCTCCCTGATCAGAGGGCCCGGAGCGGTCATGTGCTCGGACACTACCCGCGCGACCGTGTCGACAATCGCCGGGAACGCCAGCCTTCCGGCGAGAAAGGCGGCGACGCACTCCTCGTTCGCGCCGTTGTAGACGGCCGGGGCCGTGCCTCCGGCCGAGCCGACCTCCCGCGCCAGGCGCACGGCGGGGAACGCCTCGTCGTCGAGCGGGAAGAACTCCCACGTCTGCGCCCGCGTCCAGTCGATGGCGGGCGCCACGTCGGGCAGCCGGTCGGGCCACGCCAGGCCGAGGGCGATCGCCAGGCGCATGTCCGGCGGGCTCGCCTTGGCGAGCGTCGCCCCGTCGACGAACTCCACCATCGAGTGCACGATCGACTGCGGGTGCACCACCACCTCGATCCGGTCGAACGGCACGTCGAACAGCAGATGGGCCTCGATGACCTCCAGGCCCTTGTTGACCAGCGTCGCGGAGTTGACCGTGATCAGCGGCCCCATGTCCCAGGTCGGGTGGGCGAGCGCCTGCTCCGGTGTCACGTCGGCCAGCTCGGCGCGCGTCCGTCCCCGGAACGGCCCGCCGCTGGCGGTGACCACCAGGCGGCGCAGCTCGCCGCGCGTGCCGCCGCGCAGGCACTGGGCCAGCGCGGAGTGCTCGGAGTCGACCGGCACGATCTGGCCCGGCTTGGCCCGGCGCTTGACGAGCGGGCCGCCGATGATCAGCGACTCCTTGTTGGCCAGCGCGAGGGTCCGTCCGGCGTCGATCGCCGCGAGGGTCGGCCGGAGGCCGGCCGCGCCATCCACGCCGTTGAGCACGACGTCGCACGGCCAGGCGGCGACCTCGGCGATCGTGCCCGGCCCGGCGAGGAGCCTGGGCAGGCGGTACTCCCCCGCGGAGTAGCCCCGTTTCTGCGCCTCGGCGTAGAGCGCCAGCTGCAGGTCCTCGGCCACCGAGCCCCGGGCGACGGCGACCACATCCGGCCGCAGGTCGAGGACCTGGCGGGCGAGCAGGTCGACCCGGCCTCCGCCGGCGGCCAGCCCGGCCACGCGGAAGCGGTCGGGGTTACGGCGGATCACGTCGATGGCCTGGGTGCCGATCGATCCGGTGGAGCCGAGGATCACGACGTCTCGGCGGGCGGCTGTGGACGGGCTGTCGTCGGGCGTCACGCCCCCCATTGTCCCCCGTTCCCCGCGTCCGGTCGGCGACCCCCACCCGCAAACCGGGACGGGCCCTGGAATGTGGTGATTTCTATGCGTAGTCAACTGAACACGCTTCGCGCTAGGGTTCGGCGACCGTCTCACGATCGCGGCCGCGTCCCCCATGACGGCCGCAGAAGGGCACCAGGGTCATGACGAAGTCCCCCCGCCTCGCGGCCGTGTCCGTGCTGACCGGCGCGCTCCTGTCCCTTTCCCCGTCCGCCTCCCGGGCGGGCACCGCGCGCCCCGCCGATGGACCGCCCGGCCCGGGCGTGTCCGGCGGCGCCGCGTCGGACGCCGTTCCCGGCCTCGGGCTCCGCGAGCGGTCTCCCGGCCGCACCGACGAGCCCGACGGCCGCATCGGCCGCACCGACCGGCCCGGCGACCGTCCGCGCCTGTCCCCCCTCCCAGGCCGGGACGCAGCCGGACCGGCCGTCCACCCGATGGCGGACTCCCGTACGGACCGGGAGCGGCTCCTGCGGTGGTGGACACCCACCCGCATGCGCCGGGCCCGTCCGCTGGACACCCTCGTCGCCCTGGCCGCCGTGCGCGGGCTGGTCCCCGGCGGGCGCCCCGCCGAGACGGCCGCGTCGGCACCGTCCACCGGAGCGACCTGGACCTCCGGCGGCAGGGTCGCCCAGACCATCGGACGGGTCTTCTTCCTGTACGCCGGACGCCCGGCGTCCTGCTCCGGAGACGCGGTGACCAGCGGCAACCAGAGCACGGTGATCACCGCGGGGCACTGCGTCCGGCTCGACGGCGCCTGGCACACCGACTGGATGTTCGTCCCCGGCTACCACGACGGTCAGGCGCCGTACGGGAAGTGGACGGCGGCGCGGACCCTCACCACCCCGCAGTGGGAGGCCCACGAGGACCTCGACTACGACGTGGGCGCCGCGACGGTCGATCCTCAGGAGGGCCGGACGCTGACGAGCGTCGTCGGCGGGCAGGGCATCGCGTTCAACCAGCCGCGGCGCCGCCGGATGTACGCCTTCGGCTATCCCGCCCAGGCCCCGTACGACGGGTCCAGGCTGGTCTACTGCAGCGGCCGGGCCAAGGACGACACCAAGAGCCATGATGTGGGGCTGACCTGCGATATGACGGCCGGGTCCAGCGGCGGGCCCTGGTTCCTCGGCTTCGACGCCCGGACCGGCGCCGGCACCCAGAACTCGGTCAACTCCTTCAAGTACGACGCGGACCCGAACGTGATGTTCGGGCCGTACTTCGGCGCCGCCGTCAAGGCCCTCTATGACAAAGCACAGAACACCTGATCGAGGGCGGGGCTTTACTCCAAGTCATCATGCGGCCACCAGGGGTCATGCAGACTTTCGACCCATGTCCAAGGCCGCGCGCATCACCTACGCCGTGTCCACCGCCGGCGCCCTCCTCGGCACGCTCGGCACCGGAGCCTCCCAGTCCGGGCCGGGCGTGACGGGCGTGTCCGACCACGTGATCGCCATGAGCCGGTCGGCGATCCTGCGGTACTGGACCGTCCAGCGCATGACCCGTGCGCTCACCCCTCCCGACCGGGTGCTGCGGCGGCCGCCCCAGGCTCCGCTCGCGGTGACCGGTGCCCTGCCCCTGGAGGCGCCGGTCGCGGCGACCGGCGCCCTTTCCCCGGCGACTCCCCTCGCGGTGACCGGCACCCCGCCCCCGAAAAGTCCACTCGCGGTGGCCGGCGCCCTCTCCCCGGACCGGCGCTCCGCCCAGGGGCCGGGCACGCCCTGGGCGTCACCCGGCGCGGTCCGCGCCACCACCGGCAAGGTGTTCTTCACCATCGACGGCGCCGATTACGTGTGCTCGGCGGGCACGGTCGACGGCGCCAACCACGACCTCGTCGTCACCGCCGGCCACTGCGTGCAGAACGCCGCCGGCGTCTGGGCCCGTAACTGGATCTACGTGCCCGGATACGACCAGGGACGCCGCCCGTACGGCGCGTTCACCGCCCGGCGCATGTTCGCGCCCAAGGCATGGTCGGGCCGGCACGACGAGAACCACGACGTCGCGATGGTCGCGCTGGCCACCGCCGACGGGCGCCACGTCACCGACGTGGTCGGCGCCCAGAACATCGCGTTCGACCAGCCGCGGGGCACCGTCGCCTACGGTTTCGGGTACCCCACGGGCGGACGCTACGACGGCGAGCGGCTGGCCTACTGCAGCGGGCGGACCCATCCGGACGCGCACCGCCTCACCCAGGATCAGGGGTTGCGCTGCGACATGTCCGAGGGCGCCAGCGGGGGGCCGTGGCTCACCCGGTTCGACGCCAGGACGGGTGTCGGCGTGGTCACCTCGGTCAACAGCTTCAAGTACTCCGATGACCCGGCGACGATGTACGGCCCCTACTTCGGGGCCGCGGTCCACCGGATCTACGAGGAGGCCCAGCGGGCGTGAACGCGAAACCACCGCCGCCAGAGCGCCGGATTCCCTACTCTGACGCGGCATGATCAACAGCCCCCGCGTGGAACTGGTCGAGGCGTCCTTCGACGACCCGATCGTGACCGGCCTGCACGTCGAGCAGGCCGCCGAGCTGGCCGCCCGATTCGGAGCGGCCACCGACCGCCCCTCACCGGCCGCGCCGGGAACGACCTTCCTCGTCGCCCGCGAACGCGCCACGTCGATCGGCTGTGTCGGGTTGCGCTGGGTCGGCGCCGGGGGCGGCTCCGCCGATCAGATCGCCGAGGTCGGCCACGTCTACGTACGGCCGGAGTACCGCGGCTTCGGGGTGACCCGGCTGCTGCTGCGAGCGGCCGAGGACCTCGCCCGGCGGCGCGGCTGCCGGACCGCGCGCCTCAAGGCCACCGACCTGCGCGACGCCGGCCTGTACGAGTACAGCGGCTACGTTCGCATCGCGCCGTTCGGCCCGCACCCCCTGCGCAGCGTCTGCTTCGAGAAGAGGCTGCGCGCCGACACCGGCCGCTGACCCGCCCCCGGCCCGCCCCGGGCCGACGGCGAGCGCGGCCGGAGGCGGGCTCGGCAGGGAGACAGGCTGGGCCCAGCGGGCTCGACGAGGGCGGGCGCGGCGAGGGCGACGGCCGGCGGGCCCGCGGTGGTCGGCTCAGGCGGACTCGCGGAGGGCGACCCGCGCGTGCAGGCGCCGGAGCGGGCTGGGCAGCCACCAGTTGGCCGGCCGAGGAGCCGCATCGTCGCGGGCACGAGCAGCGCCCGTACGAGGGTGGCGTCGGCCACCACGGCGACGAGCAGGCCCACACCGATCAGCGTGATGGAGATGCCCGAGGTCATGAAGGCGGCGATCACGACGGCCAGCAGGAGGGCGGCGTTGGTGATGATGCGGCCGGTGCTCTGCAGCCCCGCGGCCACCGCGCCGGTGTTGTCCCCCATCCGCTGCCACAGCGATCCGGTGCTCCAGAAACTCGCGACGCCCCGGACCTGGTCGCGGGGCAGCCGCGCGAGGGTTCCGGTCACGGCGTCGCGGAAGGCCGGATCGTCGACGGTGCGTGACGTCACAGCCCTTCGGCGAGCGCGGTCCAGAACGCCGACTCGTAGGCGTGCAGCAGGCGGGCCGCCCGCAACGCCTCCCGCGGATCCTCACCCGCCGCGAGGCCCTGCTCGATGACGGCGGTGGCCTGCTCGGCGAAGCCCGGCGGCGGAACGGCGAAGTACCGGAAGAAGGCCACGTCCTCCTCGGCGAGGCCGTAACGCGCCGTGAGCGCGTTCGCCGCGCGCCCGCAGTACGCGCCCCACTCCTGGAGGTTGGCCAGCATCGCGAGGGCGAGGCCGCTGCGCGTGCCGGACAGCGCGCTCCACGCGAGGTACGCCGGGTAGGCCTGGGCGAGGGGGCGCGGCTCGTACGCCCGCAGGTCCTCCTCCGTCCAGCCGAGCGCGGCGGCGAACCCCGTCAGCAGGCCGAGCGCGGTGCCCTCGCCGCCCGCGAGCGCCAGGAACAGGTCGCCCGCCGGCGGCTCCGGGAACCGCGCGGCGAAGAGGGCGAAGCTGCGGCGGTCGCTGCGCACGATGTGCCACTGCTCCCCCGCCAGCCAGCTCAGCCGCTCGCGCGGCACCGCCGACGCCTCCAGGAGGCCGAGGAAGCGGTTGCCTCCGGGTGGGTTGTCGTCGCGGGCGCGGCGGACGAGGTCCTCGGCGTCGGTCATGCTCCCAGGCCAGCACTCGGCCGCACGCGCGTCAATCCGAACCGGCCGACTCCCTCAGGTCGATCGGAGGCGGCGATCTCCGTGAGGTCAATCGGAACCGGTCGTCTCGCTGATCCGGTCCTGACCGTCCTCGGCGGACCGGGCGGGGTGCCGCCCGTTGAGACCGAGCCGCTCGCGGATCTCCCGCTGCACGGTCTCCGGGTCGCGGCGGGCGTCGACGACGAAGATGTACTCCTTGCGCCGGAACAGGTCCAGGACGGGGTCGGTCTTCTCGTGGTAGTCGCGCAAACGGGCCGCGAGCGCCTCGGGAGTGTCGTCTTCGCGGGTGACCAGTTCGCCGTTGCAGACGTCGCACCGACCAGCGCGTTTCGGACGGTCCTCGATGAGGTTGTAGTCCATGCCGCATACAGAGCAGAGCCGCCTCGACAGAACCCGGCGGCGGACCTCCGAGTCCGGCAGGTCGAGGTAGATCACGCCGTCGATGTCGTAGCTTTCCAGGAAGAACTCCGCCTGGCGACGGCTGCGTGGGAACCCGTCGATGATGAAGCCGTAGTTCCAGTCGTGCTGCTCGAGGCGGTCGCGCACGATCCGCTCGACGAGGTCGTCGCCGACCAGTTGCCCGGCCGCCATGACCCGGCGCACCTGAGCCCCGATCTTCGTGTGCTGCTTGACGTGCCATCGGAAGATGTCGCCGACGCTTATCTGCACCAGGTCGAAGTCACGAGCCAGCATGCCGGCCTGAGTGCTCTTGCCGCTTCCCGGCACGCCCATGATCACATACTTCCGCACCGTCAGCAGAATCGCACAGCTCACGCTCCGCTGTCAGCCCGGATGAGGATGGACACGCCGATCGGAGTTCCGGCCGACATCCATGACAGTTGAGTGCTGACCAAAACCCAGCGCTAATCCCGGTGAATCGTATGCGCCCGGCAATTCGCCGAGGCTTTGCGACGCCTTGTGGTTTCTCACACTTACGCCTCACCAGCACCCCGATAGAAATGGAGGCCGAACGGAGCCGAGGAGTTGGGGGGACGTCATGGCCCGTTCCACACCGACATTCGATCCGAAGGGTCTCACCATCGAGCAGTGCTGGGGCGAGGCATGCGTGATCTGCCACAAGAAGTGGCCTCGACCGCGCGTCCACGTCGGCCGGCTGCCGGACGACTCTCGCGTGTTCGCCTGCGACGACTGCGCCCCGGCGCTGCGGATCCCGGTCCAGCAGACCCGGGGCCGGCGCGCGAAGATCAGGGCCTAACCGGAAAAGGAGCGTCCCGGGTCCGGGGGGAGCCCGGGACGCCCGATGAGAGACGCGCGCTCGGCGGGGGCGGCCGAGCGCGCGTCTCCTCGTCTCAGGGCGCGCCCGTCTCCGGGACCGCGTCTCCCTGTCTCGGGGAGCCCATGTTCTCGCCGCGGGTGCGCGCGTCTCCTCGTCTCAGGGGAGACCCCGGCGCGGCCCCGGGCTCACCGACGGGCGGCCTGCCAGGCGCGGGTCCAGGCGGCGTAATCCGCGCAGTTCTCGCCACCGCCGCCGCAGTCCTCCGTCGGCGTACGGGAAAAGACGATCTTGTCGAGGTACGCCCGGTCGCCGACGTGGTACGCGCTGCAGAACTGCGGGCGCAACCGGTCGTGGCCGCACGCCTCGGGATTGGCCGGCGCGACGCCGTCCCACTCGGCCACCTGCTGCTGCACCTCGGGAGAGCTCACCCAGTTCAACCACTGGTACATGCAGTTCGGGTGGTCCGCCCGGGCGCCGATCATCCACGCGTCCATCCAGCCGGTGACGCCCTCGCGCGGCGTCACTCCGGCGACCGGGCGACCGCTCCGGCTGAGCACGTCGACCTGGTACGGCCAGGCCTGGGCCAGCGCGGCCTGCCCGTCGGCGAACGGGGCGATGGCGTCGGACGGATTGAGCCAGTAGGTGCTGACGTACGGGTGCTGTCTGCTGATCACGGACGCGGCCGCGGCGAGCTGCTTGGGAGTCAGCGCGTACGGGTCCTTGATGTGCAGCTTCGGCTGGTGGGCCTTGAGGTAGAGGGCGACGTCGCCGAGCGTCAGCGGGCTGTCGCGCACCACGAGGCGGCCGGAGTACTTCTTGGCCTCCGCGGGGTCGAACAGCGCGCCCCAGCTGTCCGGGGCCGGGTGCACGGCGCGCTGGTCGTACATGAGGAGGTTCGCTCCCCAGGTGAACGGCACGCCGTACGGCTTGCCGCCCTTGGTCAGCTGCGCGCGGAGGGCGGGTTCGAGGTCCTTGTACCCGTCGATGAGGTCGGGGTTGACCGGAACGACCTGGCGATCCGCCACGAGCTGCCCGGCGATCTCCGGCGGCGCCACGACGCCGTCGTAGTGGAGGTTCGGCTTGGACATCAGCTGCAGCATCTCCTGCGGATCGGCCGCGTACTTGATGTCCACCCGGCACCGGGTCTTCTTCTGGAACGGCGTGATCCAGTCGACGCGCGGGTCGTTGGAGCCGTCCTCGGCGTAGCCGCTCCAGGTCAGGAGGGCGACCGAGCCCTCACCCGGTCCCACCGTGTCGGCCGCCCGGACGACCTCTTGTTTCACCGGGTGACCGCCGCCTCCACCGCTGCAGCCGGCCAGGCCGAGCACGGCGGCCAGCACGGTGGCCCACACGGCTGCCGTGCGCCGTCGTGAACGCCTCATGCCGCTCCTGTCCTCATCGCGAACGTCTGCGGCGAGCGTAACGACTCGGGTGCGCCGGTGCCGACCGGACCCACGAGGTAGGAGGTGGAGGTCCGGGCAACCGTGCCGGGGGCTACACGGTTGCCCGGACTCCCTGCGGCCTCAGGAGAGCGCCCCTCTGCAAGTCACGCCTGTCACGGAGGTGTTGGAGGGGGAGGCGGCGTGACCGGCAAATGCTCGCCTGAGACCGCGGCTTCGGTGCGGCCGCGTCGATCGCGGGTGGCGGGTCATCGGAACGGGCCGCCGGGCCTGGAGGCCGCGGGAAGCCTGCTCCGCGCCGCGCCCGGGGACGGGCCGCCGCTCTGGTAGGGGACTCGTGGGCGCGCTTTGAGCGCCTCTATGGACTCCACCAACTCCTTCACGGTCGGAGCCTCGATGAACACACCCGGCTCCCGGTCGTGCGGGGGCAGCGCCCACCAGTGGCCGGTGGCCTCGCCGAACCAGATCGTCCACTCCGGGTAGCGCGCCGCCAACACGGCGAGCAGCGAGAACGGCGTCTGGTCGGGCGAGTCGTCGGCAGACATGGGGTGCTCCCTGGCAACCGGGGAACTTCTGAAGTTTGCGCCAACAGCTATCGACAAGACCGAGTGTGTCGTATGCCACAGAGCAGGTCAAGGGGCCCAGCTAGTATTTGTAGTTTTGCCTGTCAAACAGCCGGGTTAGTGCGAACCAATACCCCACCGTCGGCGCCGTGACCTTTCACGATCGTCCGGCACACGGGAACCCCGCTTTGATGATCTTGCGTAACCCCCGTACACGAACCCCTCGCCCATGGTGACCCACCCCGCCGCCGGAGGCCACCCTCCGCCACCCCGCTTAGACCTCCAGGTGACAGGACGCCGTTTTAAAGCCGACCGGAACTCCCCTGGCACGTGAAATGAATTCACGATGCACTCGTCCGAATTTCCCACCCAGTACGGCAAAGGTCATGCGCCGCTTTTTCGCCCAATAACGTCATGCGGGGACGAGCCGCCCCGGACGGCACCGCCGGAGAGCGCCGCCGGACGGCAGCCGGTGCACGACGGGTGGCCGGTGCACGACGGGTCGCCCCTGCACGGCGGGTGGCCGGCGCACGGCGGGTGGCCGGTGCACGGCGGGTGGCCGGTGCACGGCGGCCGGTGGACCGGCACGCGTGACCGCACCCGCCTCGGCGGGTGCGGTCACGTCCCCGGACGGTCACCCGTTGGTGGGGAAGCCCAGGTTCACTCCGCCGTGCGAGGGATCGAGCCACCGGGAGGTGACGACCTTCCCACGGGTGTAGAAGTGCACGCCTTCCGTGCCGTGCATGTGCGTGTCGCCGAACAGCGAGGCCTTCCACCCGCCGAACGAGTAGTAGGCCATCGGCACCGGGATCGGGACGTTCACGCCGACCATCCCGACCTCGACCTCGTTGCAGAACCGCCGGGCCGCGCCCCCGTCGTTGGTGAAGACGGCGGTGCCGTTGCCGTACGGGTTGGCGGCGATCAGCTCCATGCCGGTCTCGTACGACGCCGTCCGTACGATCGACAGGACGGGACCGAAGATCTCATCGCGGTAGCAGTCCATCTCGGGCGTCACGTGGTCCAGGACCGTCGGGCCCAGCCAGAATCCGGACCCGTCCGGCAGCTCGTGCTCGCGCCCGTCGACGGCCAGCGTGGCGCCCTGCGCGACCCCGCTGTCGAGGTAGGACGTGACCTTGTCCCGGTGCGGCCCGGTGACCAGCGGGCCCATCTCCGAGCGGTCGTCGTCGCCGGGGCCGACGGTCAGCTTCGCCACCCGCTCCTTGATCTTGGCGACGAGCTCGTCGCCCACCGGGTCGACCGCGACGACCGCCGAGATCGCCATGCACCGCTCCCCCGCCGAGCCGAACCCGGCGGAGACGGCCGCGTCGGCGGCCAGGTCCAGGTCGGCGTCGGGCAGCACGAGCATGTGGTTCTTCGCGCCGCCGAGGGCCTGCACCCGCTTGCCGTGCGCGGTGCCCGTCTCGTAGACGTACCGCGCGATCGGGGTCGAGCCGACGAAGCTCACCGCACTCACGTCGGGGTGGGTGAGCAGCGCGTCCACCGCCGTCTTGTCCCCGTGCACGACGTTGAAGACGCCGTCGGGCAGTCCCGCCTCCCGCCACAGTTCGGCGAGGAGCAGCGAGGCCGACGGGTCCTTCTCCGAGGGCTTGAGCACGAAGGTGTTCCCACAGGCGATGGCGATCGGGAACATCCACATCGGCACCATCGCCGGGAAGTTGAACGGCGTGATGCCGGCGACGACGCCCAGCGGCTGGCGGATGGAGTAGGAGTCCACACGCGTGGAGACGTTCTCGGAGTAGCCGCCCTTCAGCAGGTGGGGGATGCCGCAGGCGAACTCCACCACCTCCAGGCCGCGGGCGACCTCACCCGCCGCGTCGGCCCGTACCTTGCCGTGTTCGGAGGTGATCAGCGCGGCGAGGTCGTCGCGGTGCCGGGCGACCAGCTCGCGGAAGGCGAACAGGACGCCCGCGCGCTTGGTGAGCGACGCGTCCCGCCAGGCGGGGAACGCCTCGCGCGCGGCCGCGACGGCCGCGTCCACGTCCTCGGCCGAGGCGAGGTCCACCCGGCCGCTCACCTGCCCGGTCGCCGGGTCGTAGACGTCGCCGTGCCGCTCCGCCGTCCCGGTCCAGCGCTTGCCGCCGATCCAGTGCGTGATCTGCTTCACGCGATCGCCTCCAGCGCGTCGACGAGGATGCCGAGGCCTTCCCTGCCCTCGTCCTCGGTGAGGGTGAGCGGCGGCGCCATGCGGAGCGTGTTGCCGTACAGCCCGCCCTTGCCGATGAGCAGGCCGCGGGCCTTCGTCTCCTCCAGCATCCGCGCGGCGAGCTCCGGCTCGGTCAGCTCGATCGCGAACATCAGCCCCTTGCCGCGCACCTCGGTGACGTACGGCATGCGGGCGGCCGCCTCGCGCAGGCCGTCGATGATCTGGCCGCCGACCTTCGCCGCGTTGGCCTGCAGGTCGTGGTCGAGGATGTAGTCGAGCGTCGCGTTGGCGGCGGCGGTGGAGATCGGGTTGCCGCCGAACGTCGACAGGCCGGTCGCGTGGAGCGAGTCCATCAGCTCGCGGCGCGCGACGAGGCCGCCGATGGCGAAGCCGTTTCCGAGCCCCTTGGCGAAGGTCATCATGTCCGGCGTCACGCCGTGGTTCTGGATGCCCCAGAAGTTCTGGCCGGTCCGGCCCCAGCCGGTCTGCACCTCGTCGGCGATGAACAGGATGCCCTGCTCGGAGAGGACCTCCTGGTACGCCGCGTAGAGCCCGTCCGGCGGGCAGGTGTAGCCGCCGACGCCCTGGATCGGCTCGGCGATCACGGCCGCCACGTCGCCCGCCGTGACCGTGGCGAGGGTGTGCCGCAGGTCCTCCACGCAGACCTTGATGTAGTCCTCGTCCGACAGGCCGCGGAACTGCGGGAGGTGCCGGTCCCCGCCGTGCAGGAAGTACACGCTGAGCGGGGAGAGCGCGTTGTTCTTCCACGTCCGGTTGCTGGTGACCGAGATCGCCCCGAAGGACCGGCCATGGTAGCCCTGCCGCATCGCGAGGATCTGGTTGCTCTTGCGGACGTACGTCGCGAGCAGCAGCGCGGTCTCGTTCGCCTCGGTGCCGGAGTTGGTGAAGAACACCTTGGCGTCGTCGATGCCGGAGAGCCGGGCGATCTTCTCCGCGAGCTCCACCTGGCCGCGCATCAGGTAGAGCGTCGAGGTGTGCACCACTCCGGTGCGGAGTTGCCGCTCGACGGCCTCACGTACCTCGGCGAGGTCGTAGCCGAGCGTGTTGGTCACGATGCCGGCGAAGAAGTCCAGGTAGGAGTGGCCGTCCGCGTCGGTGACGCGGCTGCCCTTCCCGCTGACGATCTCGATCGGCTCGTCGTAGTAGAGGGCCATCCAGTTCGGCATGACCGCGCGATGGCGTGCAAGCAAGTCCGACATGACACGAGTCTTCCCGCTGACCACCCGAACGCACCAGCCAGCAGAGTGTCAGCACCGGCCCGCCACAACTGGCAATCTGTCGGCCGGCCGGACCGCTCGCTCGATCAGAGCTCGTTGAGGCGACGGGCGAGCCGGAAGTCGTACTCCGTCAGACCGCCCGCGACGTGCGTGCTCTGCGTCAGGGTGACCCGGTTCCAGCGGATCGTGATGTCCGGATGGTGGTTCAGCTCCTCGGCGACCTCCGCGACACGGTTCACGTACGCCATCGCCTCCGCGAAGTCCGCGAACTTCAGGGTCTTGACGATCGCGTCCTCTGCCAGCTCCCAGCCGGGGACCGTCGCCATCTCG
Source organism: Actinoallomurus soli (assembly GCF_024055715.1). GTDB lineage: Bacteria > Actinomycetota > Actinomycetes > Streptosporangiales > Streptosporangiaceae > Actinoallomurus > Actinoallomurus soli. The sequence goes on along the minus strand of NZ_JAMXMV010000008.1, from coordinate 304,346 downwards.
CGGTCGATCGCGTCGGCGTCCAGCCGCTCCATCGGGTACCTCCTCACGTCGGCGTTTGCATAGCATCACAGATGTGCTGCCCACTCTGGCCGACGTCTTGCGGCTCGACGCGGTCCGGCGGGGCGAGCCGCGGATCATCGCCGGCGCGGACCACCTCGACGCCCGCGTCCGCTGGGTGCACTCCGCCGAGGTCACCGACATCGCCCACCTGCTGCGCGGCGGCGAGCTGGTGCTCACCACCGGCATCGCGCTGCCGGACGACCCGCAGCGCCTGCGCGCGTACGTCGCCGAGCTGGCCGAGGTCGGCGTCAGCGGCCTGATCGTCGAGCTCGGCCGCAAGTACGCGCGCACGCTGCCCGACGCGCTGGTCGCGGCGGCCGAGGAGCACGGCCTCCCGCTGATCGCCTGGGCGCGGGAGACGCCGTTCGTCGACGTCACCGAGGCGGTGCACGCCCGGATCATCGACGCGCAGCTGGCCGAGCTGCGCGCCTCGGAGAAGCTGCACGAGGTCTTCACCCAGCTGTCCGTCGACGGCGCGCCGCCGGCCGAGGTGGTCCGGCAGGTGGCCACCCTCGTCGCGCGCCCCGTCGTTCTGGAGAACCTCGCCCACCAGGTCCTGGCCGCCGAGCTGGCCGGCTCCGACCCGGCCGAGCTGCTGACCGGCTGGGAGACGCGTTCGCGGTCCGTACGGCCCGAGGAGCGCACCGCATACGACGAGTCCTCCCGGTGGCTGGTCACCGTCGTCGGCGCGCGCGGTGAGGACTGGGGGCGGCTGATCATCACCTCGATGGACCCGCCCTCGCCCCGCGACGTCGTCCTCATCGAGCGGGCGGCGACGACCCTCGCCCTCGGGCGGCTGCTCGACCGGCACGCCGAGAGCCTCGAACGCCAGGCGCACGGTTCGATCATCAGCGGCATCCTCGCGCACGCGTACGCCGACCCGCAGGAGGCGGCGGCCCGCGCCCGCGCCCTCGGCGTCCCGCTCACCGGCCGTCGCCTGCTCGGCATCGTGGTGCTCCCCCGCCCGCCGGCCCCGTCCGGCCCTCCGCCGGCGCTCGGCCTGGCGAACGGCGCGTCGGCGGCGTCGCTCACCGACCTGGCCGAGGCGACGGCCGCGGCCTGCCGCGAGGCGAACCTGTCCGCTCTCGTCGGCGCCCTCGACGAGAGCTCGCCGCAGGCCAGGGTCGGCGTGCTGGCCTCCCTGCCCTCCCGCGCCGTCGAGGACGACGTCCTGTGCGAGGTCGCGCAACGCCTCCGCGCCCACCACTGCGGGCCGGCGCCGGCGGGCCGCGACCGTACGGCGGCCGGCCGCGCCGCGCGGGCGCGCGGCGGCGCGGAGGAGTTCGTCATGGCCGTGGGGTCGACCGTCGAGTCCGTACGCGACGTCCGCCGGTCGTTCCTGGAGGCCGAGCAGGTCGCCGACGTCGCCGCCGGGCGCAACGACGGCCGGCTGTTCTACCGTCTGCCCGACCTGCGGCTCCGCGGCCTGCTGCACCTGCTCCGCGAGGACGCGCGGCTGCAGACGTTCACCGAACGCGAGCTCGGCCCGCTGCTGACCTACGACGCGCAGCGCGGCAGCGACCTCGTCCACGTGCTCGGCGTCTACCTCGGGAGCGGGCGCAACAAGGTGCTCGCCGCACAGCGGGCCCACCTGTCCCGGCCCGCGCTGTACGAACGGCTGCGGCGCATCGAACGGGTGCTCGGCGCGGACCTGGAGGACGTCGAGTCGTGCGCGTCCCTGCACGTCGCCCTGCTCGCCCTGGACGCCCTCCGCAAGGACCGCACCTGAGGCTGCCGTATCGGCCTCCGGCGCGCGTTCCGCCCGTCCGGTGTCATGATCGCGTATCGGACACGTCAGGCATCCTCCGGGAGGCTCCCATGACCAGAGCCCGCGACCTGGGCGTCCTCGTCGGCAGCGGCACACCGGGGCCCGGCAACGCGATCACCGACGTGGCGGGGGTACGCGTCGGGCACACGACGCTCGTCCGGGGTGAGGGACCCCTCCGCGTCGGCGAGGGGCCGGTGCGGACCGGTGTCACCGTGATCCTGCCGCACGCGGGCTCGATCTTCGACGAGCCGCTGTACGCGGGCCATCACTGGCTCAACGGCAACGGCGAGCTGACCGGCATGGCGTGGGTCCGCGAGAGCGGCATGCTGACCACGCCGATCGCGCTCACCAACAGTCACAGCGTCGGAGTCGTGCGCGACGCGCTCATCGAGATCGAGGTGCGCGGGCGGGGCCGGGGAGCGTGGGGGCTTCCGGTCGTGGGCGAGACGTGGGACGGCGTGCTCAACGACATCGACGGCCAGCACGTCACCGCCGCCCACGTACGGGAGGCGTACGACGCCGCGGCCTCCGGCCCGGTGGCCGAGGGCAACGTCGGCGGCGGCACCGGGATGATCTGTCACGGTTTCAAGGGCGGGATCGGCACCGCCTCACGGGTCGTCGACGGCGGCTGGACGGTCGGCGTGCTCGTCCAGGCGAACCACGGGCGGCGCGAGCGGCTCACCGTCGCCGGCGTCCCCGTCCTGATCGACGACGTGCCCCGGCCGGTCCCCCCGGAGTTCGAGGGCGCCGGGTCGATCATCGGGATCGTCGCGACGGACGCGCCGCTGCTGCCCCACCAGTGCCGCCGGCTCGCCCAGCACGCCGGGCTCGGGGTCGCCCGCACGGGCGGAGCCGGCGAGAACACCAGCGGCGACGGCTTCCTGGCGTTCTCGACGGCCAACCGCGGGCGGCTGCCCTCGGACGCGCTGGGCGTGCGCCCGCCCCGCGTGCTGACCGTCGAGGCCCTCGCGGACGCCTACATCGATCCGCTCTTCTACGGCGCGATCGAGGCGACCGAGGAGGCCATCGTGAACGCCCTGCTCGCCGCCGAGACCATGACCGGCCGCGACGGCCTCACCGCCCACGCCCTCCCCCCGGACCGCCTGTCGGCGGCCCTGGGGGCCTCACTCCGACCGAAGGCCGGCCTCTCCAGCGATGTTCTCCCCGGGGTCGCCGGGGAGCATCCCCTCGAACCAGGTGACTTCGACGCAGCCCCCTGAGGCGTTGCTGCGGATGGACTTGCGCCACACGGGCGTCGTGGACTGCTCGGACCGGGTCATCTGGGCCTTTCCCTAGGGTCGTTCCGCCGCCAGGCGACGGAGGACGGCGGCGGATTCGTCGATGCCGATGGCCTCGGCGACGAGTCGGTTGAACACGAGCGAGTAGGCGTGGACGTCGGCGTCGTCCTCGAGGTACAGGGCGCTGCTGAGGGCCTCGATGTAGCCCACGTCGGGCATGTAGCGCTCCGGGAACTGCAGGATGGCGAAGGGGCCCGCCGCGCCCGGATGCGCACCCACCTCGTGCGGCAGGACCTGGATGGTGACGTTGGGGAGTTCGGCGAGTTCGACGAGGTGGGCGTACTGGGTCTGCATGACGCTCGGTCCGCCGATCATGCGACGCAGGACGTTCTCGTCGATGACGCACCACAAATCCAGCGGGGGCTTCCGCTCGGTGAGCAGGATCTGCCGGTTGAGGCGCACCTCGACCCGTCGCTCGACCTCGGAGTCGGGGGCGAGTTGCATGAGGCCGGCGCGGATGACCTCCCGCGCGTAGTCCTCGGTCTGCAGCAGGCCGTGGACGACCAGGGCGTCATAGCAGCGCAGTGACCGCGCCTCGGCCTCCAGGGCGATGTAGGTGGCGTACGCGGCGGGCAGGGTGTCGGTGTAACGATCCCACCAGCCGCGCTCGTGGGCTCCACGGGCCAGCTCGACGAGGTCGTCGCGACGGCGGCCGTCCACCATGTAGACGTTGAGTAACCGTTGCAGCTCCACGGGCTTGATCCGCCGGATGGCGGTCTCCATCCGGCCGAGGGTGGCGCGGCTCCAGCTCAGTCGCTCGGCCGCCTGGTCGAGGGTCAGTCCGGTCTGTTCGCGAAGACGGCGCAGCTCGATCGCGATGCGGCGTTCGCGGATCGTGGGGGAAGGATCCGGCACGTACCCAGTGTGACGACGTCACTTACTGCGAGCAATCGATTTCGGATAGTTACTGCAAAGTAGATTGTGAGAATTCTCAGCGAACCACTTGCGTGCACACGCAGCAGGGAAGCACTATGCGTAAGAACCCGAACACGCGATGTGATCGAGGGAGTTGCTCGGCTTGGACACGGCGGTGAGCCGCAGGCGCGTCCCCGCGTCGCCGGCGGCTTGAGCCCACCGGACTCGGGCAGGTCCGGCCCCGCCCCGGCCCGCCCGGCGGGCCCGTGTCGTTCTCCCCAGGCCATGGGGAGATCGGGCGTGATCCCTGTACTCAGCCCATTCGACGGGAGGGCGCACCACCGTGACCGCCATGCTCCACGAGACGACGTCGACCGCATTCACCGCCCCGATGTGCTGGCGCCGGGCCTTCCCCGGCCGCCCGGATCAGGCACGGCTCGTCCGCCGGTTCGTGGCCTTCCTCCTGGAGGACTGCCGGCAGGCCGACGACGCGGTCCAGGCCGTGGCCGAACTGGCCGGCAACGCCCTCATCCACACCCGTTCCGGCCGCCCCGGCGGCACGTTCGTCGTCGAGGTCCGGCGAGGCGAGGGCTGCCTGGCGGTCTCCGTCACCGACCAGGGCGGCTCACTGGAGGACAGCGGCCCCCACCGGAAACGGCACGACGACGATCTGGCCGAGAACGGCCGCGGGCTGCCGATCGTCGCCGACCTCGCCACCCGCGTCAGATGGACCGGCGATCCGGAGCACGGCCACACGGTGACCGCCGTCTTCGCCTGAGCGGCCCCGCTCCGGCTCACGCTCCCACCCGGTCCGATTCCGGGCCCCGGCGCGCGCCGGAAACCGACGAGCCCCGCCGGGCGCGGTCACTTCGCCGCGGGGACGAGCTCGGTCTCCGGGACGAGGATCCCCTCGGCGGGTTGCGGCCGGCGGCGTTGCCAGGGCATGGCGAGGGCCAGGAGCGCGATGACCGCCACCGAGCTCATGGCCCACCATTCGTGGTTCTTCCACCAGCCGTTGTCGTCGAACTGCGTCAGGTAGATGTACCCGGCGCCCGCCCACACGGCGGCCAGGGCCATCGCGGGCCGGCTCCACCGGGTCGGCCGGGCGCACAGGAACGGCACGAACCACATCAGGTACTGCGCGCCCATCCGTGGCGTGACCAGCATGAACGCCAGAAGGATCGCGGAGGTCTGGTCGATGCGGTCGGCCCGCCACCACAGCCACATCACCAGTGCGATGGTGCTGTAGAGGATGATCTGGCCGACCTTGGCGGCCGTCGGGGCCAGGGTCCAGTCGCCGCCCGTCATCCAGGCGGTCCAGCCCCATTCGCCGACGATGGGGCGTACCTCGCCGAGGTAGCGGGCGACGTCCAGCATGTTGGACCAGCTGGAGCTCACGACGAGGGGAAGGGTCACGAGGAAGAACACGGGGACGGCGCCGGCGGCGACCAGCCCGTACAGGCGCTGCCGCCAGGTGGGCAGGATCGCGAGGACCACCGGGAGCAGGATGATCGGCCAGCTTTTCGCCGAGAGCGCGAACCCGAAGAGGGCGCCCGCCCAGGCGCCGTTCAGGACGGTTCCGCCCTTCTCGGCGCCGGCCCGGGACGACTGCGCGAGGATGTACGCGGCGACGAGGAAGACCAGGGAGATCGGCTCGACCTGCCCGTGGATGACGGCGATCATGATGGCGATCGGGTTGCAGGCGTACTGGAACCGCGCCGACGCGGCGTGCTTCCGTCCGGCGAGACGGCCGACCAGGACGATCAGCACGACGTCCGCGATGATGGTGCAGACCCGGCCGGCGATCTCCCATGGCAGGCCGGTGGCCAGCACGAGGGCGTAGAAGTACGGGATCATCGGCAGGAAGTGCCACGATCCCTGACTCGCCAGCACGGGGTCCTGATGGTGCAGGATCGCCCGGCCGGCCGCCCGGAAGCCCTCGTTGTAGTCGACGGGCTGCCAGGAGTCGCTCGACGCGGAGATCAGCAGGATCAGCCGCAGCGCGATGCCGACCGCCAGAGCGACGGGCAGCGACGGCCGCCAGCGGCGCCAGTGCGCCACGGCGGCCAGGATCATGCCTGCGACCAGGACAAATGCTGTGAATTCCGGATGGTCCATTGCTAGCCAAGACTCTCACATGCCGGGCCCGTTACCACGCTCGGCCCTGGGACTCACAGCCAACTCTCAGGTTCCCTTGACCTTCGCGGCCCCTCTCCCATGGGCCCGGCCCTGACCCGTGACTTGACGCGGTGGATGACGAACGGCCGATCCTCACCTCCTCGGCAGCCCAGATACCAGCTAGTATGCGGATGTTCCCGGCTGACCGATTCTGGACTAACGTTTGACCTTGCGGCTTTTGACTGGGTTTGTGAAGATCTGCGCAGGCCAGGTAATCGGATCTCGACCCCGCCCGGGCGGCCCCCTCCGCCCGTGAGCCGAGCGCCATTGCCCACGCCGTCCCTCGGGCACGCCACCGGGGCGCGCCCGCCACCCCTGAGGGAGGCTCGTGTGAGATTCACTGCTCCTCGGCGCGCTGGACTCGTCGCGGCCGCCGCCACGCTCATCGGCGGCTCCCTGCTCGCGACGTCGGCCCAGGCAGCCGTCTCGCAGGCGGATACGTCACACCTCGCCACGAAGCTGGCCCAGAAGCTGGGCTCCCGCTCCGCCGGCGCGTACTTCGACCGGTCCGCGAAGAAGCTCGTCGTGACGGTCAGCTCCAAGTCGGACGCCTCGGCGGTTCGCAAGGCCGGCGCCGTACCGAAGATCGTCCCGTTCAGCGGCGCCCGGCTCCAGCAGGCCATGGGCTTCCTCGACCGTACGGCCAAGGTGCCCGGGACGGCCTGGGCCGTCGACCCCACCACCGACCAGGTCGTGCTGTCCGTCGACAGCTCGGTCACCGGGTCCAAGCTGGTGCAGGTCACCTCCGCGGCGCAGCAGCTCGGCAGCGCCGTCCGGATGGAGTACCTGCCCGGCGTCTTCCACACGGACATCTCCGGCGGTGACGCGATCTACGGCGGCCAGTACCGCTGCTCCCTGGGCTTCAACGTCGTCAGCGGCAGCACGTACTACTTCCTGACCGCCGGGCACTGCGGCAACATCGCCTCCACGTGGTACAGCAACTCCAGCCACACCTCGCTGATCGGCACCACCCGGGCCAGCAGCTTCCCGGGCAACGACTACGCGATCGTCGCCTACGCCAGCGGCGTCTCGCACCCGGGCACGGTCGGCAGCGTGGACATCACCTCGGCCGGCAACGCGTACGTCGGCGAGTCGGTGACGCGCCGCGGCAGCACCACCGGCATCCACTCCGGCACCGTGACCGCGCTCAACCAGACGGTGAACTACTCCGAGGGCACCGTCAGCGGGCTGATCAGGACCACGGTCTGCGCCGAGGGCGGCGACAGCGGCGGCCCGCTGTACTCCGGCGGCACGGCGCTGGGCCTGACCTCCGGCGGCAGCGGCGACTGCACCTCCGGCGGCACGACCTTCTTCCAGCCGGTCACCGAGGCGCTCTCGGCGTACGGAGTGAACGTCTACTGATCTTTTCCACCCCCTCCCCGCTCGCGGGCCCCCGGAAGCGCGGCATCTTCCGGGGGCCCGCCCCTTATCCGGTGGACAGAGCCTCCCCCGCCCAGGGACGATCGGCGGTCATGGATCGCATCGAGACACCGAACGCCGGCGACGAGCGGACCCTGCTCACCGCCTGGCTCGACTGGCAGCGCGCCACCGTCCACCTCAAGTGCGACGGCCTCACGGACGAACTCGCCCACCGCCCGCTCCTGCCCACCTCTCCGCTGATGACCGTGGCCGGCCTCGTCAGCCATCTTCGCTGGGTCGAGCGGGCCTGGTTCGAGCGCGTCATGCTGGACCGCCCCGACGACGCCCCGTGGACCCCGGAGGACCCGGACCGGGAGTTCCGGGTCGACGACGTGCCGCTGGCCCGCCTGCTCGCCGAGTACGAGGAGCAGTGCGCCCGCGCGAGGGAGATCACCGCGTCGCTGAGCCTCGACGCCGAGGCCCAGGGGAAGCACCGCCGGGGCACGGTCACGCTGCGCTGGGTGCTCGGCCACATGATCGAGGAGACCGCCCGTCACAACGGGCACATCGACATCCTCCGCGAGATGCTCGACGGCGTGACCGGCGACTGAGCCTCGCGCGATCTCAGCGGGTCGCGCGCAGGTCCGGAGTCGCGGCCGGGTCGTGCAGCACCACCCAGCCGTCCTCGCGCAGCACCATCGTGTACCCCCGCTGGAGCAGGTACCGTACGCGGTCGCGCTGCGCCCCCAGGGCCGGGAAGGGGAACGTCGCGCGGGCCGTGTCCGCGACCACCCACGGCGCCCAGCGGACGCGGGTGTCCCACAGCAGCACGCGTGCCCGGCCGGACAGCTGCGGTCCCACGACGTTGGCGGCCTCGACCAGGGCGCCGCGGGGCACGGCGGCGACCGCGTCGGCGGCGGCGCGGGCGTGCGCGTCCCGCCGGTAGAACGCCGGGTCGAAGAAGTTCCTGAAGGCGAACCGCGGCACGACGACGGCGGCGGCCAGCAGCGCGGCGACCGGCCAGAGGAGGTCGAGGCGGAGACGGCGCGCGCGTGGGCCGGGCGGCAGGCTCAGGCGGCGCGCGCGTGGGCCGGGCGGCAGGCTCAGGCGGCGCGCGCGTGGGCCGGGCAGGCGCAGCCGGGACAGCCGGCAGGCGCCGTCGACGCCCGCCGCGACGAGCAGGGCCGTGAGCGCGACGTTGTAGTGGAACCTCGGCTCCCACCAGTTCCCGAAGCGGTTCGCGAGCATCCGCTCGACCAGCAGGGGCAGCACCGCGATGGTGATCGGCGAGGCGAGCGGGACCAGGAGGAGGGGCAGGATGAGCCATGCCATGGTGGTCGCCTTGACGCCGGGGGTGACGAGGAGCTTCAGCGCGGTCCACGGATGCGTCAGGGCGTGCGCGGCGGCGTGCGGCAGGTCCCGGCCCAGGGCGTCGTAGGCCCAGTAGTAGTCGGCCGCACCGCCGAACGCCGGGATCAGCACCCGGGAGGCCAGCCACGTCCAGCCGAGACCGGCGGCCACGAAGACGGCCGCCAGGCGCCGCTCCCCCGGCCGGGTCAGCAGGTACAGCCCGAAGCCGGCGACGAGCAGCCCCATGTCCTCCTTGACGAGCAGCAGCGCGCCGGCGGCCAGCAGGCACTGCCGCCGGCGGCCCGCGTCGTGCCGTTCGAGCATCAGCATGGACAGCACGGGCGTGAACGCCATCTCGTGGAAGTCGAAGGCGACCGTCTCGGCCACCGGCCAGGCCAGCGCGTACACGCCCGCGACGCAGTGCGCCCCCCACGCCCCGAGCCGCCGCCGCGTGAACCTCCACAGCGGCACGATCGTCAGCGCCAGGAGCACGGCCTGGGCGACCAGCAGCGTCTGCGGCCCGTCGTGGATCCAGTACAGCGGCGCCAGGACGGCGAGGATCGGCGAGAAGTGGTCGCCGAGCACGGAGAAGTGCGGGCCGAAGCCGTTGTGAACGCCCTTGACGATCGCGGTGGGCAGGTGGAACCGGCTGTACGAGCGCACCGCCTGATCGAAGATCACCAGGTCGTACGTCGTCGTACGGAAGGTGTGGTAACGCACCAGTGCGAAGACCGAGTAGACCGCCGCCGCGGCGACGACGAGCGCGCCGACCACGATCGCGTCGCGCCGGGCACGCCCCGGGCTCGCCTCCGGGCCGGTCGTCTCGGGCGTCACCGTGATCATCCGAGCGCACCGCGGATGCGGTCCGCGTACGCGCGGGCCTCGTCGTCGGAGTCGTACTTGGTCCGCGGCCAGAAGAACCCGCGCAGCCCGTCCTTGCGGTTCCGGGGAACGACGTGGACGTGCAGGTGGGGCACGCTCTGGCTGATCCGGTTGTTCATCGCGACGAACGAGCCCGCCGCGCCGAGCGCGGTCTCCATGACGGCCGACAGCCGCTGCCCGGCGGCGAACAGCGGCTCGAGGAGGTCGGCCGGCAGGTCCGCGAGGGTCTCGTAGTGGGTGCGCGGCACGAGGAGCGTGTGCCCCTTGAACAGCGGCCGGGTGTCCAGGAACGCGACGACGGGGCCGTCGTCGAGGACCACGTGAGCGGGCCGCTCCCCTTTCACGATCTCGCAGAACAGGCAGTCCATGGTGGGCATTCTTCCGCTTACGGTCGTCTTATCGGCCGGCAATAGGCTCCTGGCCCGTGCGATTCAACCAGGTGGCCTTCCGGTACCGCCGCCGCGCTCCATGGGTTCTGCGCGACGTGACGCTGACCGTACCCCGTGGCCGGATCATCGAGGTGAACGGCCGCAATGGAGCGGGCAAATCAACGCTTCTCCGGCTCGTCGCCGGGGTCGTGCCCCCGGTCCGGGGAGGCGTCGGCGACCGGCCGCCGTCCGTCGGGTACGCGCCGGAACGCTTCCCGGCGGATCAGCCGTTCACCGCGCGGGCCTACCTCGGGCACATGGCCGCCGTACGGGGCGTTCCGGCCGCGCGCATCGGGGAGTGGTCCGAACGGCTGGGCTTCAGCGGCCTCCTGGACACCCGGCTGCCGGATTTGTCCAAGGGCAGCGCGCACAAGGCCGGGCTGATCCAGGCGCTGCTGGCCGCGCCGGGACTGCTCGTGCTCGACGAGCCGTTCGCCGGCCTGGACGCGCGGACCCGCGCCGCGCTGCCGGCGCTGCTGGCCGAGCTCGCCGCGGAGGGATCGTCCGTGATCGTCAGCGACCACCAGGGCGACCTGCGAAGCGTGCCGGGCGTCGTGCGCTGGCGGGTCGAGGATCAGACGGTCCACGAAGGGGACCTGCCCGAGGAGCACACGGTGGTCGAGGTGATCCTGCCCCGCTCGCAGGCGGAGGACCTGGTCGGCCGCCTCAAGGCGGACGGCTACGAGGCGCGGCTCCGGTGATCGCCGCGATGCGGTTCCAGCTCAGCGCGTACGCCCGGTCCACGCGCGCCCTGCCTCCGGTGCTCGCCCTCGCGCTGCTGCTGGGGATCGTCTTCTCGAGCCCGCTCGGCGGCACTCCGGCGGAGGCCCGGTCCGGGGCACTGACCGCGATCGGCGACCTGGCGGCCCTGTACTTCCCGATCTGCGCCTGGGCGGCCCGCGGGCTCCTGGACACCGAGCCGGACGCCCAGCGGCACATCGGCGTGGTCGCCATCGGCCGGTGGCGGGCGATGGCGTGCGGGTTCGCCGCGGCGTTCGCCTTCAACGTCTGCCTGGCGCTGATCGCCGGCGCCGTTCCCCTCGTCGAGGCCGCGCGATCCGGCGTACGGACGTCGCAGCTGTTGCCGGCGATGGCCCTGCTGCCCCTGTCCGCGCTGGCCGCCACGGCGCTCGGAGCGCTCGCCGGCCGGGCGATCATCCACTCCCCCGGCCGGTCGATCCTCGTGTTGCTCGGGATCTATGTGGCCGACCTCCTGCTGGGGCTCGGCCCGCTGCGGGTCGTCACCGTGCCGATGATCGAGTGGATGGGAGCGGCCGGGCGCGGGCCGTCCGCGTTCACCGGCGCCCTGCCGTGGTTCGCGCTGCGCACGCTCGCCTGGGCGGTCCTCGCGACGGCGCTGTACGCCCGCCTGCGCCGTACGCGCGCCTAGCGCGTGCCCGGTGGGTCCACCGGGCACGCCTAGCTCAAACGGTCGATCTCGGCTGCGAGGTGGTCGAGGAAGCCGTCCACGTCGGGCTGGGCGTACCCGGGCCGGAGCCGGGTCGTGGTGAACCGCGCGGCCCGGACGTCGGCCGACCGGGGCCTGCGCCCGCGCAGGTCGGCGATCAGCCGGTCCAGGAAGTCGTCGACCTCGCGCTCGTCGTACCCCTCGTTCAGCCGGGTGGTGACGAATCGTACGTTGCGGACGAGCCCGATCAGCCGGTCCGCCTCGGCCGCGGACAGCCGCCGCCCCTCGCCGTTCTCCCTGACCTCCAGCTCCCGCACGTACTCCTCGAGCCGCTCGTCGACCGCCTGGACCCGGTAGCCGCGCAGGACGATCGCGAACCGCACTTCGCCGACCTCGGCCGCGGTGACCGGCGGCGCGAACAGCTGGGCACGGCCGAGCGTCCCCTCGATCCGGGCGACGAACGCGTCCACTTGATGACGGTGGTAACCGCGGGCGGCGAGCGGGAAGTCCGGCATGGCCGCATTCTCCCTGAAACGCGGATCGACGACCCATCGCAAACCGGAAAAAGGGTGTGCGACGTACGGTCGGCGGAATATCTGACAGGTAGGTCGTCACATGGATCGGGGGGACTAGAGATGACGGCAGGGAATCTCGCCGGGCCGAACAAGGTGGTGCTCGGCGACTACTCGAGCCACGCGGCGGCACAGCGCTCCGTGGACATCCTGGCGGACCGGAACTTCCCGGTGGAGCACGTCACCATCGTCGGCTGCGGGCTACGGCTGGAAGAGCAGGTGCTCGGCCGCTGGACGGTCGGCAAGGCGTTGGCGGCCGGCGCGAGTTCCGGTGCCTGGGTCGGTCTGCTGATCGGGCTGGTGTTCTGGATCGTCAGCCCCTGGCACGCCGGCGCGGTGGTCTCAGCGATCATCCTTGGCGCGATCTTCGGTGCGGTGTTCGCCGGGGTCGCGCACGGGCTGCGCCGCCAGGCGTTCGCGTCGACGAGCGCGGTGGTCGCCGACCGATACGAGTTGCTGGTCGACGCCGAGTTCGCCGCCGAGGCCAGGCGACTGCTGGCCGCGGTACCCGCCACCGAGCGGCCGCACTGAGCCGCTCCGCCCGGCGCCGGTCGAGGCCGTCGACCGTCGGCCGATGTCGTCGATCCGCCGGGCGGTCGGCGGCTACTCGACGGTCTTGGCGGCGAGCTGGCCGCAGGCGCCGTCGATCTCCTGACCGCGCGTGTCGCGTACGGTGACGGGGACGCCGTGGGCCTCCAGACGACGGACGAACTCCGTCTGGTCCGACGGGCGCGACGCCGTCCACTTCGATCCGGGCGTGGGGTTGAGCGGGATCAGGTTGACGTGCACCGGGTGGTTCTTGATGAGCCGCCCGAGCAGGTCGGCCCGCCACGCCTGGTCGTTGATGTCCCGGATGAGGGCGTACTCGATCGAGATCCGGCGCCGGGTGCGGTCCGCGTACGTCCAGGCGGCGTCGAGGACCTCCGCGACCTTCCAGCGGGTGTTGATCGGCACGAGCTCGTCGCGCAGCTCGTCGTCCGGCGCGTGCAGCGAGACCGCGAGACGCACCTTGAGGTCAAGGTCGGCGAGCTGGTGGATCTTCGGGACCAGTCCGACCGTGGAGACCGTGATGTTGCGCTGGGAGATGCCCAGCCCGCGCGGGCTCGGGTCGCTGAACCGGTGGATCGCCCGGACGATGGTGGAGAAGTTCGCGAGCGGCTCGCCCATGCCCATGAAGACGATGTTGCTCACCCGGCCGCGGCCACCGCTGATCTCACCGCGGTCCAGCGCCCGGGCGCCGGCGACGACCTGCTCGACGATCTCGGCGGTCGACAGGTTCCGGGTGAGACCGGCCTGACCGGTCGCGCAGAACGGGCAGTTCATCCCGCAGCCGGCCTGGGAGGAGACGCACATGGTCACCCGGTCGGGGTAGCGCATGAGGACGGACTCGACGAACGTGCCGTCGAACGCCTTCCACAGCGTCTTGCGGGTGGCGCCGTCGTCACAGGTCAGATCACGCACCGACGTGAGCAGGGACGGCATCAGCTCGGTGACGAGACGATCCCGGACGGGGGCCGGCAGATCGGTCATGTCGGCCGGATCGTCGGCGAGCCTGCCGAAGTAGTGACGCGAGAGCTGGTCGGCGCGGAAGGGTTTTTCGCCGAGCGCCCCGACGGCCTCACGCCGCTCGTCCCAGGACAGATCGGCGAGATGGCGCGGTGGCTTCGCCCGGCGCGGAGCGGCGAAGGTGAGCTGAGCGGGCATGTCCGTTCCAGTGTGGCAGACGCCGGGCAGCGCTTCGTACGCCGCCGCCCGGCCTCCACCCCGGGATCGACCGTGAAGGTCAATGCCGCTGTCAATGCCGCTCCGGGGGCCGCACACTCACTACAGTCCCGTCTATGCCGGTATTGCGCAGAACGCCGCAGGAGACGCGTGTCCTGATCAGTGACACCAGCCCCTACGGAAGCCGTGTCCTCGAAGTCGAGTCCGATCACATCGCGACGGCGGCGTACCTCCGCCGCAGCGACGGACATACCGTGGCCGCGGCCTGGATCGCCAACCATCAGGACGCGTCTCCCCACCCCGATCTCGCGCGGCTGAACGCGGGCCTGGTGCCCGCCATGCCGTCGGGTCACACCAAGCACCCGAAGGGGCGGCCGGCGCCGGATCCGCGGTCGCTGGAGATCGTCTGGTTCGAGGAGGGCGACGGCGCGGCGGTCCTGGAGGACGGGCAGCCGCTCTGCGTGATCCCCGGTTGGTCGGACATGGACCGCGGGCTGCCCGGCTACAGCCGTGAGGCGCTCGGGCAGAGCCCGTTCGCGTTCGCGTTGGACGATGAGATCGAGGACCTGGGCCCGCGCATCCTGCAGGCGCAGGCGTTCTGGGAGTGGCGGAGCGGGGCCGGCGCCTGGGAGGGGTTCCAGCAGTCGGTCCTGGGGCATCTGCTCGGCCGTCTCGGGCCGGGCGGGTACTACTGGCACGACGTCGGCCGGCAGTGGCGCGCCCGGCCGGGGAGCGGATCGGGCGGGGGCGAGCACCCCATCGTCGGAGTGTCGGAGCGACCGGCCCTGGACGACCGGTCCTACCGGGTGCTGAGCACCGTGGGCATGAGCTGCCAGCGGATGCCCACCGTGGAGTTGTACGAGGACAACGTCGGCGATCACGCCCGTATCGAGCTCGCCGTGGCCACGACCCTGCCCAGTCAGCGGGCGGGCAGCATCTTCCCCTGGCTGGCCCAGTACCCGTGGCGCGCGGTGACGTCCTTCGCCGCAGGGGACAACGTGAAGTGGTACCACGAGGCGAAGACCTTCCCGCTCGGCTCGAACTGGGAGGGCGTGCTGCTGCTCGACGACCCGGGCCGCCTGGCGGGCCCGGCCGCCCCGGACATGAAGGGATTCTCGTTCGGCGGCGACCCGGTGCAGTGGCTGTGGCTGGTGCCGATCACCGAGGCGGAGCGGCAGTTCGGCAAGGACGAGGGACCGGACGCGTTGATCGAACGGCTGGCCCGGAAGGGCCGCAGCTGGATCGTCGGCGAGGACTGACCGCCGCGACCGTACGACGGCCGCCCGGGCGAGACACCGGCGGCCGGACCGTACGACGGTGGCGGGATGAGTTCGACGACCAGGCCGTCCGAGACGGTGGCGGCCGTACGACGGGGGCGCCCGAGAACATCGACGGCCAGGCCGTACGAGACGACGGCAGCGGTACGGCGGCGGGGCGGGCGGCACCCGTCCCCGGCCACCGTCCACGACGGTGGCCGGAGGATTCGAGAAGAGGGCTCAGGCGGGGACGAACGCCTGGAAGAGCAGCCAGACGACCGGCACGGTGGCGAGCAGTGAGTCGAGGCGGTCCATGACGCCGCCGTGCTCGGGCAGCAGGGTCCCCATGTCCTTGATGCCGAGGTCCCTCTTGATCATCGACTCGATGAGGTCGCCGAGCGTGGCGGAGCAGACGGCGGCGGCGCCGACGATGACGCCCTGCCACCAGGCTCCGTCGAGCAGCCAGGGCAGCAGCAGGCCACCGACCACCATGCACGTCAGCGACGAGCCGGTGAACCCCTCCCACGTCTTCTTCGGGCTGATCGCGGGGGCCATCTTGTGCGAGCCCAGGAACGAGCCCGCGAAGAAGCCGCCGATGTCGCTGGCGATCGTGACCGCGATGAAGACGATGATGCGGTTCGGGCCGTCGTCCGCGTGGAGCATGAGGACCACGAACCCGGCGAGGAACGGGACGTACGCGGCGGCGAACACGCTCGCCGTCGCATCCCGGACGTACCCCTCCTGGCCCCCCGCCAGCCGCCACAGCAGGATGGCCAGCACCGTCAGGGCGAACGTCGCGACCAGCGCGGTCGTCCCCCAGACGTAGGTGCAGACGAGCATCGCCAGGCCGCCCGCCATGAGCGGGACCGGCGCGATGCGGATGCTCCGCGTGCCGAAGGCGCGGATGAGCTCCCACGCGGCGACGCCGAGGAAGACGACGACGACGCCGAGGAAGATCTCCTTGATGGTGTACAGGGACACCAGGACGACGGCGCCGAGACCCAGGCCGACCCCGACCGCGATGGGGAGGTTCCGGCCTGGTCTACGCTTCTTGCCCGTTTCCGCCTGTACCTCCGGGATCTCCGGGGCGGGCGTGGGGGCCTGCTCGAGTCCCACTAGACCTCGAGAAGCTCGGCTTTCTTGTGCTCGAGCAGCTCGTCGATCTTGGCGACGTGCTTGTGCGTGAAGTCGTCGAGCTCCTTCTCCGCCCGCCGCACGTCGTCCTCGCCCGCGTCGCCGGCCTTGGCGAGCTTGTCGAGGGCGTCCTTGGCGTGGCGGCGGATGTTGCGGATCGAGACCCGCGCGTCCTCCGCCTTGTGCCCGGCCACCTTGATGAACTCCTTGCGGCGCTCCTCGGACAGCTCCGGGAACACCACACGGATGATCTTCCCGTCATTGCCCGGGTTGACACCGAGGTCGCTCTCGCGAATGGCCTTCTCGATCGCGGACAGCGACGACGCGTCGTACGGCTGGACGATCACCATGCGGGCCTCGGGCAGCGTGAAGGACGCCAGCTGGTTGATCGGCGTCTGCGTCCCGTAGTAATCCGCCGTGATCTTGTTGAACATCGCAGGCGTCACGCGACCGGTACGGATGCCGTTGAAGTCATCCTTGGCGACCGTGACGGCCTTCTCCATCTTGTCCTCGGCCTCGAGGAGGATCTCGTCGATCACCTTCGGCTCCCGTTTCAGCTCTCCGCCGGACTTACCAATGTGCCGATCTTCTCACCGCGGACGGCCCGCACGATATTGCCCTGACCCATCAGGTCGAAGACCACGATGGGCAGGCCGTTGTCCATGCAGAGGCTGATCGCGGTGGCGTCCATGACCTTCAGACCGCGCTGGAGGACCTCGCCGTACTCCAGCCGGTCGAACCGGAAGGCGTCCGGATTCTTCTTCGGGTCGGAGTCGTACACGCCGTCGACCTGGGTGCCCTTCAGCACGGCGTCGGCATTGATCTCCAGCGCCCGCTGCGCCGCGGCCGTGTCGGTGGAGAAGAACGGCTGGCCGAGGCCGGCACCGAAGATGACCACCCGCCCCTTCTCGAGGTGACGGATGGCCCTGCGCGGGATGTACGGCTCCGCGACCTGGCCCATCGTGATCGCCGTCTGCACCCGCGTGTCCAGGCCGAGCTTGTTCTCGAGGAAGTCCTGGAGCGCCAGACAGTTGATCACGGTGCCGAGCATGCCCATGTAGTCGCTGCGGGCGCGGTCCATGCCCTGCGCGGACATCTGCGCGCCGCGGAACATGTTGCCGCCGCCGCAGACGACGGCGACCTGCACGCCCTCGCGTACGACCTCCGCGATCGCCTCGGCGATGTGCCGTACGACCGCCGGGTCGATGCCGAGCGCCTCGCCACCGGCGAAGGCCTCGCCGGAGAGCTTCAGAAGCACCCGCTTCCAGCCATGGGACGACGGAGCCGCCGTCGTGTCGGTGGTCTTACTGTCCTGCACGGCGGCGGCTCCTTCGTTGTCTCTCAGCGGCTCGGGTCCTCGGGGCGGATCGTCAGAGCTGACCGACCCGGAACCGGGCGAAGCGCTGGACGTTCACCCCGGCGTCCTGGAGGACCTTACCGACCGTCTTCTTCGGGTCCTTCACGAACGGCTGCTCGACGAGGACGAAGTCCTTGAAGTAGGCCTTCACCCGGCCCTCGACGATCTTCGGGATCGCCTGCTCGGGCTTGCCCTCGTCGCGGGTGATCTGCTCGGCGAGCGCCCGCTCCTTGGCGACGACGTCGGCCGGGACGTCGTCGTTGGTGAGGTACTTCGGAGACATCGCCGCGATCTGCTGCGCGATCTCCTTGGCCACCTCGGGGGCCTCGGTGTCGAGCTCGACCAGCACGCCGGTCGCCGGCGGCAGCGACGGGTCGGACTTGTGCAGGTAGCTGGCGACGTAAGCGCCCTTGAAGTGGGCGAAACGGCCCAGCTCGAGCTTCTCGCCGATCTTGGCGCTGTTCTCGTCGATCAGCTGCTGAACGGTCTTGCCCGGCTCGATCTCGGCGGCCAGCAGCGCGTCGCGGTCCGCCGCGTCGCTCTGCGCGGCGAACTCGACGATCTGGTTGGCCAGGGCGATGAACCCCTCGTTCTTGGCGACGAAGTCGGTCTCGCAGTTGAGCTCGAGGATCGCGCCGTCGCCGGAGCCGTTGAAGTGCTCGGCGACCAGGCCGTTCGCGGCGGTGCGCTCGGCGCGCTTGCCGACGTCCTTCGCACCCTTGAGACGCAGCAGCTCGACCGCCTTGTCGAAGTCGCCCTCGGCCTCTTCGAGCGCCTTCTTACAGGCCATCATCCCGGAACCGGTCGTGTCCCGGAGCTTCTTGACGTCGGCGGCGGTGAAGTTCGCCATTGTGGTCTTGTCTCTCTCGTCGTCGGTCGTGGGCCGTCAGGATTCCGAGCCGGTCTCCGGCTGCTCGGCCGGCGCGGCCTCCGGAGCCTCGGCCTGCGGAGCCTCGGCCTGCGGAGCCTCGGCCTGCGGAGCCTCGGCCTGCGCCTGCGGAGCGGCCTCGGCCGCCTCACCCGACTCGCCCTTGCTCTCCAGCAGCTCGCGCTCCCACTCGGGCAGCGGCTCCTCCGCGCCCACGGCGGCGGGCTTCTCCTCGCCCGACGGGGCGGCGCCGGCGCGGGCCATCAGGCCGTCGGCCACGGCGTCCGCGACCACGCGGGTCAGCAGGCTGACGCTGCGGATGGCGTCGTCGTTGCCCGGAATCGGGTAGTCGACCTCGTCCGGGTCGCAGTTGGTGTCGAGGATCGCCACCACCGGGATGCCCAGCTTGCGGGCCTCGTTGACGGCGATGTGCTCCTTCTTGGTGTCGCAGACCCACACCGCGCTCGGCACGCGGGCCATGTCGCGGATACCGCCGAGGGTGCGCTCGAGCTTGTCCTTCTCACGCTTGCGCATGAGAAGCTCCTTCTTCGTCATACCCGAGCCGGCGACGTCGTCGTAGTCGAGCTCCTCGAGCTCCTTCAGACGCGTCAGGCGCTTGTGCACCGTGGAGAAGTTGGTGAGCATGCCGCCCAGCCAGCGCTGGTTGACGAACGGCATGCCGACGCGCTGCGCCTGCTCCGCGATCGACTCCTGCGCCTGCTTCTTCGTGCCGACGAACAGGATCGTGCCGCCGTGGGCGACCGTCTCCTTGATGAAGTCGAAGGCGCGGTCGATGTAGGACAGCGACTGCTGCAGGTCGATGATGTAGATGCCGTTGCGCTCGGTGAAGATGAAACGCTTCATCTTCGGGTTCCACCGGCGGGTCTGGTGCCCGAAGTGGACGCCGCTCTCGAGCAGCTGCTTCATGGTGACGACGGGTGCCATGCCCGTGGTCCTCCTGTCCGGCCCAGTCGCTCTCTGGGCCACGTCCCGGTTGTTCTGCGTCCGTGCGCGCCCCAGCCATGACGCGTGTCATGGACCGAGAGGGCCGCCCCACCAACGGATCGGTGGCCGGCGGACGCGTGAATTCGGTCATGCGACCGTTGAGGCAAGTGTACCGGCGGCTCACCCCGCCGTGGACTCCGCGGCTCGAACCCAGGGTTTTCCACAGCTTCGATCCGGGCCCTGGCCCGGGTGCGAGGGGCCCGAGCATGCTGTGTCCCATGGTCCTGCCCGCAATGCTCCTGGTCACGGCGGCACCGATCGCGATGGCCGCACCACTCCCGATCTCCGCGCCGATCGCGACGACCTTGCACGTCATGACGGCTCCCGCGGTCACCATGGCCGCGCAAGCCGCCGACGCCGCGAAGACCCGGGCAGTGGCGATCGCCGCCTCCGTCTCGCCTACCGCGCCAGTCGCGACCGCTGTGGTGAACCCCACTGGCGCGCAAGTCACGCCTGCCGCGATCGTCCTCGCCGCCGCACGGATCGCGGGGGCCGCGAACGTCACCCTCGCTCCGAGGGTCACACCGGTCCGGTTGGCCGCGCCGGCCATTCCCCCCAGGTCCGGCGAAGCGGGCTGGCAGTGGCCGTTACGCCCGCCCACGCCCGTGCTGCGCCGGTTCGACCCGCCCGCTCATCCGTGGGAGCCCGGGCACCGGGGAGTCGACCTCGCCGCGCCTCCCGGCCGACCGGTCTTCGCCGCCGGCGCGGGGCGTGTCACCTTCGCCCGCGACCTGGCCGGACGTGGAGTGCTCACCATCAGTCACGGCACGCTGCGCACGACCTACCTCCCCGTACGGCCGGTCGTCCGCACGGGGCAGACCGTCGTCGCGGGCACCCGGATCGGCGTGGTGGAAGCGGTGCTCGGTCACTGTGGGCGGGAGAGCTGCCTGCATTGGGGCCTGTTGCGGGGGGACTCCTACCTCGACCCGCTCTCGCTCCTCGGTCTCGGCCCCGTGCGGCTTCTCCCCTGGTGGCACTCCTCGCCGGACGTCACCGTGACCGGTGGGGAAGGACGAAGGCCGCGCACGCCGACCGGCCCCGCCCAGCAGGCTCAACGCCAGCCGGTTCTCCGGCCGATCGCGCGGTCGCCCGCCTCATCACCGGACGCCCCTCTCCCGTCGAGGACTCCGGTCGGCACGGCTCCGGCGATGCGACCGGTCGGCGCGACCACCGGGATCGGCGCGATCGTCGACCCCGTCGCCATCACGGCAGCAGCGGGGCTCGCTCTCTTCGGACTCCACACCCGCCGGCGGAGGAACCGGATCCCCACCCGCCTTCGCCGCCACCACCACCCGCACCCAGAGGACCGCTCGTCCCGCTGACGGCGCCGGGTCTCCATCCGGGCCGTGCTCCGCGCGATCGCCACCACCGTGATCAGACCTGCGGCCGGATCAGCGAGCGCCACTACGGCGACGGCACCGCCACCTGGTCAGACCGCCGACGATCGCCTTGCGGGAGATCGCCGGGAGAGCGACCGGGCGGCCGAGACCGGCACGCGCCGAAGACTCGGTGATCCCGGCCGCGAATCGGTCAAGGAGTCACAGGTCACAGCGTGATCGGGACGTTCACCGGACGATCAGTCCGGCCATCGCTCATCGCGGAGAGGCGGGTAGCGATCACATACGGTCGCTCGGGAATGGGAGGCGGCGTCATGCCCTCGGATGGGCCTGCCGGTAGGCGGCCCTCAGCCGTTCCGCCGAGACGTGGGTGTAGATCTGCGTCGTCGCCAAGGAGGAGTGTCCGAGGATCTCCTGGACACTGCGCAGGTCCGCGCCTCCTTCGAGGAGATGGGTGGCCGCGCTGTGCCGGAGGCCGTGCGGGCCCATGTCGGGCAGCCCGAGTTCCGCGAGCCGGTCGTGCAGGGCGCGGCGGACGACCGTGGGATGCACCCTGCCCCCACGGGCGCCGAGGAACAGCGCCGGGCCGCTGTGCTCGTGCACGAGGGCGGGGCGGCCCCGCACCAGCCACGCCTCGACCGCCCGGGCGGCGGGCGCGCTCATCGGGACCGTCCGCTCCTTGTCCCCCTTGCCGATCACCCGGATCGTACGGCGCGCGGCGTCGATGTCATCGACGTCCAGGCCGCACAACTCCCCGATCCGGATTCCGGAGCCGTACAGCAGTTCGAACACGGCCTGGTCGCGGAGCGCGACGGCGTCGGCGCCGCCGTCCGTGCCCGCGACGGGAGCGTCCTCGTCCGCGTCGCCCGAGCTTCGGGCCGGCACCCGTTCGAGCAGTGCGGTGGCCTCGTCCTGCCGCAGCACCCTTGGCAGGGTCCTTCCCTGCTTCGGTATGCCCAGCAACGCCCCGAGATCGGTCGGCAGCAACCCGCGGCGGTGTGCGTAGGCCGTGAACACTCGCGCCGAGGCCGTACGGCGGGCCAGCGTCGCCCGCGACCTGCCCAGGGCATGCTGTGCGGCCAGCCAGGCACGGAGCATCCGGACATCGAGGCCCGCGAGGTCTCCCAGGCCCATCCGGTGGGCATGCGCCAGGAGATCGGCGACATCGCCCAGGTAGGCCCGGACGGTGTGACCGGACAGACCGCGTTCGGCCCGCAGGTGGCGTTCGAATCCGGCGAGCACCGCACCGAACTCCGCACCGTCCTCGGCGCTCAGCGCCGCACCATTCTCCGCGCTCACCGCCGCGCCGCCGTCCGCACGCAACGCCGCGCCGCCCCCCGCACGCAACGCCGCGCCGCCCTCGGCGCTCAGCGGCGCACCACTGTCCGCGCCGGCCCCTTGGCCGCCCTCCGTCCGCAGGGCCTCAGCGCTCTCCCCGCTCGCCGCCTCATCGTCCTCCCCGCTCACCACCTCGCCGCCCTCGGTGCCGATCTCCCCAGGGGACTCGTCGGCGGGGAAGTTCTCGGCGGGGCCGGCCGGGGACTGCTGCTCGGCCGGCTCGCCACCCCTCTTCACACCGGGCGACTCGGCGAGACCCGATCGGGACCGGTCGGCGGGCGTCACGCCGGTCTCCTCGTCCGCTCCCATGGCGCTCCCTCGGGGACTCGTCCCAGCCGGGGTCGCGAAGCGGCCTCGTATCCGAAGCGGGCGCCGGCTGCACGACCCACCGTACGGAGGACACCCTGCGCGACCCGGAACGGCGAATCAAGTGACCGCACCGCCGCGCCGCTTATCCACAGAACCGGATTCGGCCGACACTGGCGGGGCGCGCTCCGGCACCGTCGATGTCGGAGGTGAGCACATGCAGGCGAAGGACACGCTCGGCAGGCAGGGCGAGCAGGCCGCCGCCGAGCACCTGGCCCGGCTCGGTTGGCGGATCCTCGACCGCAACTGGCGCTGTGGCGAAGGCGAGCTGGACATCGTGGCCCGCGACGGCGCCGAGCTGGTGGTGTGCGAGGTCAAGACCCGCTCCAGCATCGCCTTCGGCACGCCCGTCGAGGCGGTGACGCCCGCCAAGGCCGCGCGACTACGGCGCCTGGCGGGCCGCTGGCTGGCCGCCCACGGCGTCGGCCATGTCACCGCCCGCATCGATGTCATCGGCCTGCTCGCCGACGGGCCCGGCCGCTTCACCGTCGACCATCTGAAGGGGGTGTGCTGACGATGGCACTGGCGCGAACTCGTGCCGTCGCCCTGCTGGGCGTCGACGGGGCACTCGTCGACGTCGAGGCCGCGATCACCAGCGGCGTTCCGGGTCTGCACCTCGTGGGCCTGCCCGACACCGCGCTCAATGAGGCGCGCAGCCGTGTCCGGGCGGCGATCCTCAACAGCGGTGAGCAGTGGCCCAACCGGCACGTCACGGTCAGCCTGTTCCCCGCGAGCATGCCGAAACGCGGCAGCGGTTTCGACCTCGCCATCGCAGTGGCCTTGCTGGGCGCGGAGGACGCGTTCCCCGCCGAGGCCTGTGCGGGGACGGTGATGGTCGGCGAGCTGGGGCTCGACGGCCGGGTTCGTCCCGTGGCGGGAGTGCTGCCCGCGGTGCTCGCCGCCGCGGACGCGGGGGCCGAGACCGTCGTCGTGCCGAAGGCCAACCTCGCCGAGGCGTCGCTCGTTCCCGGCGTGCAGATCATCGGGGTGCGTTCACTGCGGGCCCTGGTGGCCCGGCTCCGTGACCAGCCGCTTCCGGAGGAGATGGAGGACGACCCCGCCGAGGAGGAGGCGACGCCGTCGCGATTCAACGGCCTGGCGGCTCGTTCGCGGGCGCGGCGCGGCGATCTCGACCTGGCCGACGTGCGCGGTCAGGCCGACGCGCGCAAGGTGCTCGAGGTCAGCGCCGCCGGTGGCCACCATCTCCTGCTCACCGGTCCACCCGGGTGCGGGAAGACCATGCTGGCCGAGCGCCTGCCCACCCTGCTACCGGAGCTCGACCACGACGCCGCCCTGGAGGTGACCGCGATCCACTCCGTGGCGGGCGGCCTCCCGACCGGACAGCCTCTGATCACCCATCCGCCCTTCTGCGCCCCGCACCACACGGCGTCGCGGGCCGCTCTGGTCGGCGGAGGCAGCAACCGGCTCATCCAGCCGGGGGCGGTGTCACTGGCGCACCGAGGTGTTCTCTTCCTGGACGAGAGCCCCGAATTCGCAGCCGGAGTGCTGGATGCCTTACGCCAGCCGCTGGAGGAGGGGGAGGTGGTCATCGCCCGGTCCGGGGCGACGGCCCGATTCCCGGCTCGGTTCACGCTGCTGCTGGCGGCGAATCGCTGCCCGTGCGCGGCCGCCAAGACCCGCGACTGCAAGTGTCCGCCGACGATGCGCGAGCGGTACCTGGGCCGACTGTCGGGACCGCTGCTCGACCGGATCGACCTGAAATCGGAGCTGAAAGAGGTGACCCGTGCGGAGCTGCGCTACGACCTGCAGCTGGCCGAGTCGAGCGCGACGGTCGCCGAGCGGGTGCTGGTCGCTCGCGACCGGGCTCGCAGACGGCTGGCCGACCTCCCCTGGCACACCAACGCCGACGTCCCCGGCCGGGAGCTCCGGCGCCGGTTCGCACCACCGCATCGGGCGCTCGCGGCGCTCGACGGGCCATTGGCCGATGGGCGGCTCAGCGCGCGTGGTCTCGACCGCGTCGTGCGGGT
Organism: Actinoallomurus soli; assembly: GCF_024055715.1. GTDB lineage: Bacteria > Actinomycetota > Actinomycetes > Streptosporangiales > Streptosporangiaceae > Actinoallomurus > Actinoallomurus soli. The sequence continues at coordinate 279,817 of NZ_JAMXMV010000008.1, read as the reverse complement.
CGCGTGGACCCTCGCGGACCTCACCGGAAAGGACGCACCGACCGAGAGCGAGGTCGATGAGGCGTTCGGGCTGTGGCAGGGGCGCTGAAGGGCCGTCGAGCGACTCCGCCGAAGAGCCGCGCCCCCTCGCCGCGAGGGCGCGCTTCCCTCGCCATTCAGGAGTCGCGCTCTCCCTTGCCAGAGGGGCGCATCCCCACTCGTCCCCAGAGGAGGCACCATGATCTCAGCGGAGGAACGGCTCGCCCGCGCTCTCCTGACCCGCATCGCCGAGCCCGGTGATGAGCTCTTAGGGCGTCTCATCGGGAAGGAGGGAGCGATCGGTGCGCTGGACGTCGTCCGCTCGGGCTCGCCGCCGGGCACCGATCCGGCCGGTTCCGACAAGGACGGTGCGGCTCGGCGGTTCGCCGCCTGGCGGGCCAGGTTGCCCGACGCCGACCCGGAGCGTCTCCTCGCCGAATGCGACGCATTGGGGGGACGGCTCATCTGCCCGGGCGACGCGGAATGGCCGTCCCAGCTCGATGACCTCGGCGACCGCCGGCCGTACGCGCTGTGGGTGCGCGGTGATCAGGATCTGCGGTTCGGCTGTCTGCGATCGGTGGCGATGGTCGGCTCCCGGTCCGCCACCTCCTATGGGATCAACGTCGCCGCCGAGATGGGCGCCGAGCTGGCCGAGCGGGGATGGACGGTGGTGTCCGGGGGCGCGTTCGGCATCGACGCGGCGTCACATCGGGGGGTGCTCGCGGCGGACGGCCTGACCGTGGCCGTGTTCGCCTGCGGGTTCGATGTGACCTATCCGAGTTCCCACGCCGGCTTGTTCGCGGAGATCGCTCGTTACGGGCTCCTGGTCAGTGAGCTGCCACCCGGTGCTCCACCGACCCGCGGCCGCTTCCTGGTGCGCAACCGCACGATCGCGGCGCTGACCCGCGGCACCGTGGTGGTGGAGGCGGCGCGCCGAAGCGGAGCGATCAGCACGGCACGGCACGCCCGCGACCTCCGTCGCGCCGTGATGGTGGTGCCCGGGCCGGTGACCTCGGCGGCTTCCGCCGGATGCCATGTCCTGTTGCGGGAGTGGGGCGAGGCCGTCTGCGTCACCGACACCGCGGAGGTCCTCGACATGGTCGGTCTCATCGGTGACGACCTCGCGCCGGAGCGACGGGGGCCCGTTCTCGACCGAGACCGGCTCGACCCGGTGACCAGAGACGTCCTCGAGGCGATCCCCGCGCGCGGCGGAGCGGGTACGGCACGGATCGCGGTGGCCGCGGGTGTCGATCTCGACACCGCGCTCGCCGGTCTAGGTGCCCTGTCGGCGGCCGGATTCGTCGAGCGATGCGCGAAGGGGTGGAGACTGCGCCGCCGCCCCCCGGACCGCTGAGCGGATGCCGGCGAGCCGGCGGCCGGAGGCGGTACGAGAACAACCGGTGGATGATCGCACGGGACAGCCGATCGGTACTCGTCCTCGATGGTGGTCGGTGATCGGCCGAGACGGGCGTTGATGATCGTACGGAACGGCCGATCGGTGCGGGACCGGGGATAGGTGGTCGTGCGCGACTGCGGTCGCTCATCGGACGGGGCCGGCGATAGGCGGTCATGCGCGACCTCGGCCGCTGATCGGACGGGACGGGCGATAGGTGATCCTGTGACGGCCGGGAGGTGGTCGTGCGAGGCGGGCGGCACGGGTGTGCCGCCCGCCTGCGGCGCCATGTCAGCCGTTGGGCAGTTCCAGGTCGCTCTTGGCCAGCTCCTCGATGTTCACGTCCTTGAAGGTCACAACCCGAACATTCTTGACGAAGCGCGCAGGGCGGTACATGTCCCAGACCCACGCGTCCTGCATCGTCACCTCGAAGAAGGTCTCGCCGTTGTCCGTGCTGCGCACTTGCAGATCAACGGTGTTGGTGAGATAGAAGCGACGCTCGGTCTCGACGACGTACGTGAAGAGACCGACCACATCGCGGTATTCGCGGTAGAGCTGGAGCTCCATCTCGGTCTCGTACTTCTCGAGGTCTTCTGCGCTCATACTCGCGTTCCCTCCCCGAACCGCGGCTCAGGCGACGTCCGCCTGGTCGGCGGTGTCCTCATAGTGTGACGCCTCCCAATCGATCTCCCCAGCGTCTGAGGCATCGATTTCCGGTCCCGGCTCCGCCACGGCCACCCGGGCCACGTTGACGAAGGAGAGCCGATGTTCAGGACAAGGTCCATACTCCTCCAACGCCGCGGCGTGGGCACGAGTGACGTAGCCCTTGTGAACGCCGAAGCCGTACATCGGATAACGCTCGTGCAACTCCATCATGATCCGATCCCGGGTCACCTTGGCGACGATCGACGCCGCGGCGACGCACGCCGCCACCCGATCGCCCTTGGGCACCGGAAGCCCGGGCGCGCAAAGGCCCGGCACGCGGAACCCGTCCGTCAGGACGTAACCGGGCTCGACGCTCAACGCCGCGAGCGCCCGTCGCATTCCGGCGACGTTGCACCGGTGCAGGCCCACCCGGTCGATCTCCTCGCGTGGCACGATGAGGGCGTGCCAGGCCACGGCCGTGGCCGTGATCTCTTCGTACAGACGCTCCCGGCGCGCGGCGGTGAGCAGCTTGGAATCGGCCAGCCCCTCGACGCGGCGGCGACGCTCCGGCGCGAGGATCACGGCGGCCACGACCAGCGGCCCGGCGCAGGCGCCCCGGCCGGCCTCGTCGACCCCGGCCACCGGCCCGAGACCGCAGCGTTCCACCACTCGCTCGTAGGCGTACATGCCGACGTCCCGTCGCGGGGTGAGACCACGAGGGCGGTGGGCTCGGACATCGATGTACACATCAGGCAGGGTACGTCGCGGAAAGGCCCGGCCGGGGCGGAACTCCCCGCACGGCGGGCGCTCGGCGCGACCGGTCACTCCTTAGGACGTTTTCGGGCCGGCGCGCCGGAGGCGCCGGCGTCCGCCGGGGAGCGAGCCGCCACGGCGACGGCGCCTGCGCAGCAGCGTCACCGGCAGCGCACCGGCGAAACCCATCGCCAGCGGGACCGCGGGCAGTGCGCCGTCGGCGAGCGCCAGCCCCGGCTGGCCGAACGTCTGGGGGATCGACAGCAGCTTGATGCGGGTGACGGGCCAGACAACGATGAACGCCCGTCCGACGACGCGGTTCTCGGGGATCGTGCCGCCGCCGGGGTCGCCCAGGTGCCCGCGGGAGTCGTAGGACACCTCCCGGTGGTCGCCCATCACCCAGAGCCGGCCCGCAGGCACGGTGATCTTGAACTTGGTGTCGGACGGCTTGTTCTGCTCGTGAGTGACCGGATCGGTGTAGAGGTAGCCCGTCTCTTCGAGCGGATGACCGTTGACGGTGACGCGGCCCTGGGCGTCGCAGCAGGCCACGTGGTCGCCGGGCACTCCGATGACCCGCTTGATGTAGTCCTTCTCCCCCGGAACGACTCCGAAGGCGCTCCCGACGGCGTGCAGGACCTTCGTCACCGGGTTGCTCGGCTTGGAATACTGGACCTCCGGGTCCCAGGAGTCCAGGCCGTTGAAGACGACGACGTCACCGCGCTTGATGTCGCGCGTGTGGTACACGATCTTGTTGACCAGGACCCGATCGCCGACCTTGAGGGTGTTCTCCATCGACTGCGACGGGATGTAGAACGCCTGGACCGCGAACGCCTTGATGACCATGGCGAGAGCGAGGGCGACCCCGATCAGGATCGGCAGTTCCTTCCAGAAGGAGCCCTGCTTCTTCTTCCGGGAGCGCTTGCCGTCATCGGACGCCTCGCCGCCCGAGGGCTCGTCCGGTCCCGCAGACCCGGATGACGCCGCCGGACGGGCCGATCCGGCCGGCTCGGACGATCCCGGCTCGCCGGCCGTCCCGGCCGCCGATCGCGGATCCCCCGCCTCCCGGTCGTCGGAGCGCGCGCCCTCCAGGCCGTGCTGCGAAGCGTCGTGGCGCGTGTCACCGGCGGTGGCCGCGGGCTCGCGCAGGCCCTGCTCGTCGTCAGTCATCAGGGGAAGCCTAATGCCCGTGAGCCTCGGTGGCGGCCAACGTCAGCGTGTCGCCTGCCGCGTCCGTGGAAATCTCCACCGTGGCGACAAGAAGGCCCCGAACCGTCGATCGACGGGCCGGGGCCGACAGCGGGACGAAACCCGCTCAGTTGTCGCGCTTCTCCTTGATGCGGGCGGCCTTGCCGCGCAGCTCGCGGAGGTAGTAGAGCTTGGCGCGCCGCACGTCACCGCGCGTGACGACCTCGATCTTGTCGATGGACGGGCTGTTGAGCGGGAACGTCCGCTCGACGCCGACGCCGTAGCTCACCTTGCGGACGGTGAAGGTCTCGCGGGCACCGCCGCCCTGGCGCCGGATCACCACACCCTGGAAGATCTGGATGCGGCTCCGGTTGCCCTCGGTCACGCGCACGTGAACCTTGAGCGTGTCACCCGGGCGAAAGTCCGGTACGTCAGACCGCATCGCGGCCTTCTCGATCTCCTGGATCAGGGTGTGCATGACTGCGGTTCCTCGTGGTGAAACGCGCGCGGCCAGGGACGCCGACGCGCGATGCGATCTTCTGGAAGTCTGGACACGCCCAGCGTCGAACACCGGGGTGACGTCTCAGTGTGCCATACGTTCGGCGTCAACCGGAAAACCGGCCTCCGCGAGGGCCCGTCGGTCGGCCTCGTCCAGCGCGTTCCGGCCGATCAGCTCGGGCCGCCTGGCGGCGGTGCGCCGCAGCGCCTGATCACGTCGCCAGCGGGCGATCGCGGCGTGGTTCCCGGACATCAGCACCTCGGGGACGTCGCGCCCGCGCCAGGTCGCCGGCTTGGTGTACACGGGCCCTTCGAGCAGGGCCTCCATCCGGCCGGGCGCGAAGGAGTCGTCGGTCACCGAGTCGGCGTTGCCCAGCACGCCGGGCAGCAGGCGGCTGACCGCCTCCACCATCACGAGGACGGCCACCTCGCCACCGGCCAGGACGTAGTCGCCGATGCTGACCTCGTCGACCGGCATCCGCTCCCGCGCGTCCTCGATGACGCGGGCGTCGATCCCCTCATAGCGACCGCACGCGAAGACGAGCCAGGGCTCAGCGGCGTACTCGACGGCGAGTTCCTGGGTGAAGGGGCGTCCACTCGGCGTGGGAACGACGAGACGCGCGCTCGACGGAGGAGGTACGACGGCGTCCAGGGCCTCACCCCACGGCTCCGGCTTCATCACCATGCCGGGGCCGCCGCCGTACGGGGTGTCGTCGACGGTCCGGTGACGGTCGTGCGCCCAGCCGCGAAGATCGTGTACGTGGACGTCGACGTCACCGCGCCGTCGCGCCTTGCCCAGGAGGGAGACGTCGAGCGGCGCGAAGTACTCGGGGAAGATCGTGACGATGTCGAGTCTCATGGGCGCTCCGTGTGTCCTTCATCAAGTCTGCCCGTACGGGCGATCGACGGCGCCCAGGCCGTACGGTCCGCCCAGGCCGTACGGTCCGCCCAGGCCGTACGGTCCGTCCAGGCCGGGGACGCCGTCCGGCCCGTGGGCATCGGGCCGTGTGGCCGTCGGCCGCCGGGCGACGCGGAGTGGCGAGCGCCCGGGACGGGCGTCATTCCAGCAGGCCGGGCGGGGGGTCGATGACGATCCGCCCCCCGGGCACGTCGACCTCGGGAACGAGGGCGCGCACGAAGGGTATGAGCGCGTCACCACCCGGCCGCCGGACGACCAGGAGGTCCTGGCCGAGATGCTCGACGTCCACGACCTCGCCCACCTCGGTCCCGTCGGGCGTAACCGCGACGAGACCGATGAGCTCCTGGTCGTGGAACTCGTCCGGGTCGGTGCTGGGCGCGATGTCCGCGGAGTCGACCAGCAGAAGGGTGCCGCGCAGCGTCTCCGCGGCCGTGCGGTCCTCGACTCCGGCGAACCGTACGAGGAGGCGGCCGGCGTGCGGGCGTACGGACTCGATGGTCAGCGGCCCGAGGCGCGCCGGATCGGTGATGAGCGATGACCCCGGCGCGAAACGCGTGCCGGGGTCATCGGTGCTCGTATCGACGCTCACCTCGCCGCGGACCCCGTGGGCCCGGCCGATACGGCCGACGGCGAGCAGCATCAAGCCGCTCCGCCGGCGGTCGTACCGATCCCGCGGAGGATGCCGACCGCGAGCACTATCGGGCCTCGTTGAGGTCGAGGAGGTCGACGCGGATGTACCGGCCGCCCGCGAGGGCGCCGATCACCGTGCGCAGGGCCTTGGCCGTGCGGCCGTTCCGGCCGATGACCTTGCCGAGATCGTCGGGGTGCACGCGCACCTCGAGAACCCTGCCGTTGCGAAGCCGGCGGGCACGCACCCGGACGTCGTCCGGGTGCTCCACGATTCCGCGGACCAGATGCTCGAGCGCCTCCTCGAGCACCTTAGGCCTCGCTCTTGGCTTCGGAGGTCTCCTCGGCCGACGCCGACTCCTCCGCCTCGCTCTTGGCCTTCTTCGGCTCGGCCTTCTTCTTGGACTTGGGCGTCGTCGCCTTGCCCTCGGCGTCGTCCAGGGTCTCCTTGACGGCGGCCTGGAAGACCTCCTGCTTGTCGGGCTTGGGCTGGGCGACCTTCAGCGTGCCCTCCGCGCCCGGCTCGCCCTTGAACTTCTGCCAGTCGCCGGTGATCTTCAGGATCGACAGGACCGGCTCGGTCGGCTGGGCGCCCACGCCCAGCCAGTACTGCACCCGCTCGGAGTCGACCTCGATGAGCGAGGGCTCCTCCTTCGGGTGGTACTTGCCGACCTCCTCGATCGCACGCCCGTCACGCTTGGTGCGGGAGTCGGCGACGACGATCCGGTAGTACGGAGCCCGGATCTTCCCCAGACGCTTGAGCTTGATCTTGACTGCCACGGGTGTGGTGTTCTCCAGATTCGAAATAAATGAGTGGATCAGCCCCGGGTGGGGACCGGAACCGCCGCTCGGGTGGACACCGGTGCGCAGGTGAGAGAGGGCCCCACACGGTCCGGTTTTCCAGCCTGCCATTCTGCCAGACGATGACGGAGAAGTGGCAATCGATCAGCCCCCCGCGCGTCACGGTCGGCGATCGCCCGATGACGGGCGCACGGCCCGCCATGTGGGCGGCTCAGGAATAAGGGTACGCAACGATGGAGTTGGCGGCCTTTTTGCGATGAAAGTGAGCTTCAGCCGATGACCGTACATGACACGACGTCCGCTCTGACCGGAGATCAACTGATCGGCGCGCGGGACGTGCCAGGGTCGGGTGAGGAGTTCCACGCGGTCGATCCGCGGACCGGCGAGCGTCTCGAGCCGGCGTACCGTTTCGGCGTGGCGGCCGACGTCGACCGCGCCGCCGCCCTGGCGTGGGACGCGTTCGGCACGTACCGGAACACCGATCAGGAGACCCGCGCCGCGTTCCTGGAGGGGATCGCCGACCGGATCGACGCGCTCGGCGCGGAGCTGATCGACCGGGTCACCGCCGAGACCGGCATCCCGGAGGCCCGGGTCAGGGGCGAGCTCGCGCGGACCACGAACCAGTTGCGGCTCTTCGCGCGGGTCGTACGGGACGGCGGCTGGCTCGGCGCCCGCGTCGACCCGGCCGTTCCGGACCGGACCCCGCTGCCCCGGCCCGACCTGCGGCAGCGGCGGATCCCGCTGGGCCCGGTGGCGGTGTTCGCGGCGAGCAACTTCCCGCTGGCCTTCTCCGTCGCCGGCGGTGACACGGCGTCGGCGCTGGCCGCGGGCGCTCCGGTGGTCGTCAAGGCGCACCCGGCGCACCCGGGCACCTCGGAACTGGTCGGCCGGGCGATCAGGGCGGCGGTCGCCGCGCACGGTCTGCCGGAGGGCACCTTCTCGCTGCTGCACGGCGGCCGGGAGCTCGGCGTGGCGCTGGTCACCGACCCGCGGATCCGGGCCGTCGGCTTCACCGGCTCCCGGCAGGGCGGCCTGGCACTGGTGGCGGCCGCGGCGGCGCGTCCCGTGCCGATCCCGGTGTACGCGGAGATGTCCAGCGTGAACCCGGTGTTCCTGTTGCCAGGCGCGCTCCGGGAGAAGGCCGAGGATCTCGGCCCGGCGTACGTCGCCTCCCTGACCACGGGGGCCGGCCAGCTGTGCACGAGCCCCGGCCTGGTCTTCGCGATCGAGGGCGACGGACTGGACCCGTTCGTCGCGTCGGCGGCCGCGGCGCTCGGGGAGACGGCGGCGGCGCCGATGCTGAACGCGGGCATCCGCCAGGCGTACGACGACGGGGTCCGGCGGCTGGAGGGCACGGACGCGGTGACCGAGGTGGCGCGCGGCGGCGACGACGCGACGATCGCCTGTGGCGGGCGCGCCGCGCTGTTCGTCACGGACGGGGACGCCTTCCTGGCCGATGGTTCGCTCCAGGACGAGGTCTTCGGCGCCGCGTCGATCGTCGTACGGGTGCGGGACCACGCCCAGCTCCTGCAGATCGCCGAGGCTCTCGAGGGCCAGCTCACCGCGACCGTGCACGCGACACCGGAGGATCACGGGCAGGCCGCCGAGCTGCTGCCGCTGCTGGAGCTGACCGCCGGGCGGGTGATCTTCAACGGCTGGCCGACGGGCGTCGAGGTCGGGCACGCGGTTGTGCACGGCGGGCCGTTCCCCGCCACGTCCGCGCCGGCCACCACGTCGGTCGGGACCCTGGCGATCGAACGCTTCCTGCGCCCCGTCAGCTACCAGGACGCGCCCGCGGAACTGCTGCCCGCCGAACTGCGCGACGGGAACCCGCTGGGCATCTGGCGACGCGTCGACGGCGAACTCGGCCGCGACTGACCTGCCCGCCGGGCACGCAAGTGTGGCCGTCCGCCGAGCACCGTACCTGCGGCCTTCCGCCGGGCATGCGTGTGCAGCCGTCCGCCGGGCACCGTACCTGCGGCCTTCCGCCGGTCACAGGCGTACGGCCATCCGTCGGCCGCACGTGCGGCCTTCCGAGAACCCGGAGGGCCGCACGCTCGCGGCGATTACTTCTTCTTGCCCTGGAGCTTCGACAGGTCCGGCATCTGAAAACCGGGGGGCAGCTGGCCCGGAAGCCCTCCGCCGAGGCCCGGCGGGAGGCCCTGGGGCGCGCCGTCGGCACGCTGCGTCTTCTTGCCCGCCGCCTCCTGGGCGCGCTTGCGCGGATCGCCGCTGCGCTGCTTGCCCTTGCCCTTGCCCTTCTTGGCGGCCGCCTTGGCCTGCTTGCGCCGGGTGCCCGGCATGCCGGGGATGCCCATGCCGCCGGCCACCTGGCGCATCATCTTCTGCGCGTCGAAGAACCGGGTGACGAGGTTGTTGACCTCGGTGACGCTCACGCCGGAGCCGCGTGCGATGCGCGCCCGCCGCGAGCCGTTGATGATCTTGGGGTTCTGCCGCTCCTCGGGCGTCATCGAGTTGATGATGCCGCCGATCCGGTCGAGGTCGCGGTCGTCGATCTGGTCGATCTGCTGCCGCATCTGCCCCATGCCCGGCATCATGCCGAGGAGGTTCTTGATCGGGCCGAGCTTGCGGATCATCTGCATCTGCTCGAGGAAGTCCTCGAGGCTGAAGTCCTCCCCCGAAGCGAACTTCGAGGTCATCTTCTCGGCCTGCTCGGCGTCGAACGCCTTCTCGGCCTGCTCGATCAGGGTGAGGATGTCACCCATGTCGAGGATCCGGCCCGCCATGCGGTCCGGGTGGAAGACGTCGAAGTCCTCGAGCTTCTCACCGGTGGAGGCGAACATGATCGGCCGGCCGGTGATGTGCCGGACCGAGAGGGCCGCGCCACCACGGGCGTCGCCGTCGAGCTTGGTCAGCACCACGCCGTCGAAGCCGACGCCGTCGAGGAACGCCTGCGCGGTGACCACGGCGTCCTGACCGATCATCGCGTCGACGACGAAGAGGATCTCGTCGGGGCGGACCGCGTCGCGGATGTCGGCCGCCTGGCGCATCATGTCCTCGTCGATGCCGAGGCGGCCCGCGGTGTCGATGATGACCACGTCGTGCTGGGCGTGGCGGGCGTGCTCGATCGACCGGCGGGAGACCTCCACCGGGTCGCCGACGCCGTTACCGGGCTCCGGGGCGTACACCGCGGTGCCCGCCCGCTCGCCGAGCACCTGCAGCTGCTGGACGGCGTTGGGCCGCTGGAGGTCGGCGGCGACGAGCAGGGGCGCGTGCCCCTCGCTCTTCAGCCAGCGCGCGAGCTTGCCGGCGAGGGTGGTCTTACCGGAGCCCTGCAGACCCGCCAGCATGATCACGGTCGGCGGGGTCTTGGCGAACCGCACGCGGCGCGTCTCGCCGCCGAGGACGTTGATGAGCTCCTCGTTGACGATCTTGACGACCTGCTGGGCCGGGTTCAGCGCCTGCGAGACCTCCGAGCCGCGGGCCCGCTCTTTGATCTGCGCGATGAAGTCCTTGACGACGGGCAGCGCCACGTCGGCCTCGAGCAGGGCGACGCGGATCTCGCGCGCGGTCGCGTTGATGTCGGCCTCGGACAGCTTGCCCTTGCTGCGCAGCGAGGAGAAGACCGTAGTCAGCCGGTCGGAAAGCGTCTCGAACACGTGTCTGGACCAGTCCTAGGGTGCTTCGGGGATCGACCCTCAACACTATCCGCTCGGCGGCCCCCGGGTGCCGACCGCCACCGATCACTCTGGCACGACGTTCGCGGTCCTGCCAGAGGCCGCCGGCGGCCCGACGGGCCTTCCCCGCCGGCCCGGGAGTGTGATCGGCCACATCACGGAATGCCGATCCGAGCGGCGCACTTGGCCCAGATAGGTGAACATGCCGGTGAAAAGGGGAGGAAGTCCGCATGGACTCGCAGGTGGAGGCCGCCCGGCTCCTGGTCCGCTGCCTGGAGGCGGAGGGCGTCGAGTACGTCTTCGGCATCCCGGGTGAGGAGAACATCCACTTCGTCGACGCTCTGAACGAATCCTCGATCCGATACGTCCTCGTACGCCACGAGCAGGGCGCCGCGTTCATGGCGGAGATGTACGGGCGGCTGACCGGCCGTCCGGGCGTCGCGTCGGCGACGCTCGGACCGGGCGCGATCAACCTGCAGCTCGGGGTGGCCGACGCGACCACGAACAGCACCCCGGTCGTCGCGATCTCCGCGCAGGTCGGCCTGGACCGCATCTACAAGGAGTCGCACCAGATCATCGACCTCGTCTCGCTGTTCCGGCCGATCACCAAGTGGGCCGACATGGCGCCGACGCCGGAGGCCCTGCCGGAGATGGTGCGCAAGGCGTTCAAGGTGGCGCAGACGGAGCGGCCCGGCGCGGTGTACCTGGCGATCCCCGAGGACGTCGAGTCGGCCCAGGTCGACCCGTCCCTCAAGCCGCTGCCGATCAACATCGTGCGCCCGGAGGAGCCCTCCGCGTCCCAGGTGGCCCGCGCCGCCGACGTCATCGCGATGTCCCGGCAGCCGATCATCCTGGCGGGCCACGGCGCGACCCGGAACCGCGCGAGCCACGAGCTGATCCGCATGTCCGAGAGGCTCGGGATCCCGGTGGCGACGACCTTCAACGGCAAGGGCGTCTTCCCCGACGACCACGACCACGCCCTGGGCGCGGTCGGCTTCATGCGCCACGACTACGTGAACTTCGGCTTCGACGAGGCCGACGTGCTGATCTGCGTCGGGTACGAGCTTCAGGAGTTCGACCCGGTCAAGATCAACCCGCACGCCGACAAGAAGATCATCCACATTCACCGGTTCCCGGCCGAGGTCGACGACCACTACCCCGTCACGGTCGGCATCCAGGGCGACATCCGCAATTCCCTGCGCGCGCTCACCGACGCCGTACGCCGCCGCTTCGACGCCCGTGGCACCGGCGAGAAGATCCGGCGGATGCTCCACGAGGAGCTCGAACGCGGCCGCCACGAGGACCGGTTCCCCATGTCGCCGCGGCGGATCGTCACCGACATCCGCGAGGCGATGGGCCGCAAGGACATCGTCCTGGCCGACACCGGCGCCGTGAAGATGTGGATGGCGCGGATGTACCCGACGTACGAGCCCAACACGCTGCTCGTCTCCAACGGCCTGTCGTCGATGGGCTTCGCGGTCCCGGGCGCCCTCGCGGCCAAGCTCGCCTACCCCAACCGGCACGTCCTGGCCGCCACCGGCGACGGGGCGTTCCTGATGAACTCCCAGGAGCTGGAGACGGCCGTCCGCGAGAAGCTCCCGATCACCGTGCTGATCTGGGAGGACCGGGCGTACGGGCTGATCGAGTGGAAGATGGACCTGGAGATGGGCCACGACTCGAACGTCGAGTTCGGCAACCCGGACTTCGTCAAGTACGCCGAGAGCTTCGGGGCCCGCGGCTACCGCGTCGAGTCCGCGGACGCCCTCCTGCCGACGCTGCGCCAGGCCCTGGAGGAGGACACCGTCTCGGTGATCACCGTTCCGGTCGACTACTCGGAGAACCTCCGGCTCACCTCCAAGCTCGGCGAGCTCACCGACCCCTTCTGAGACACCGCCGCCGGGGAGGGCCGGCCCGCCCTCCCCGGCGGCGCGCGTCAGCGGGCGGAGTTCAGGGCGTCGTACAGGACGGCGGTCGGCTGGTCCGGGGTGAGGGTCGCGGGCGTGGGACCGGAGACGAACGAGGCGCCGGGCAGGTCGTTCCGGCCGAGGAAGAACGCCCGGTTGATCGCCTGGACCTTGATCGTCGCGCCGGTGTCCTTCGCCGTGGCGGGCACCCGGATGCCGACGATCTCGGCCACGTCCGACGGCGTCGTCCCGGGCGGAAGCTGAACGGTCGTCGCCGCGGGCAGGTCCCGGTTGATGGACCGGTCGGGGAACAGGTGGTCCGAGCGGTACAGGGTCGAGTCGCCCTTGAGCCGCACGCCGATGGACAGCCCGACCCAGTCGGTGCCGTTGGGCGGGTCGAGGGTCTGCTTGCGGACGACGAGGTAGAGATAGTCGCGCGGGTCGGCGATCAGGGTCTGGGAGGTCGTCGGCGGGTCCGCCGCCACCCTCCCCTCACGGCGCGCCTCCGCCGCCGCCACCCAGTACGTCCACGGGTTGCGGTCCATGATCTGCTCGCGGGCCTCCGTGGTCGCGTCGAGGACCTGCGCCGTCGACAGCGAGAACCGCATCGGGTCGTCGACCTTGTCGCAGATGTTGTTGTTCAGCGTGCAGGTCTGCAGCAGCGGGTGATCGCCCTCGTAGGTGCCGGCGAACTGCTGCGTGACGTGGTTCGGCGCCTGGAAGACGGCGGTGCCGGGCACCCGCCTGCCCTGCGCGTCCACCTCGACCTGGTAGATCCACTCGATGTCGGTCGTCCGGCCCCAGCGCGCCATGAGCTGCGGGGTGGACGTGCCGCCGTCCTCGTTGCTCCAGATGTAGGAGTACGTGAGCAGGCGGTGCCCGGGCGTCGCGGCGGGAACGTCCTCGTGCCAGGCGACCAGGGGCGTGTCGGTCGCGGCGTTCTGGAAGGGGCCGGTCGAGGTGCCGCCGGTGCCGTTGCGGCCGTACAGCACGGGCGCGTGCGCCAGGTCGGTGTACGCCGGCGACCCGGCCGCGACCGTACGGAACGCCAGACCGCTCACGCGTACGCTCCGGCCCGGCGACCGGTCGGCGGCCAGCCGGAGCCGCAGCGTGTGGCGGCCGGCCCGCAGGCGGCCGAGGGCGAACTCCCGCTTGATCGGGAAGGCCGCGGGAACCACGTCGTCGGTGGCGTACCGGCCGTCGACGAACAGCGACAGAACAGCCGACTCACGGCCCTTGACGGCCCAGGACACGCCCGGGGCCGCTGCCGTGACGGCGGCGAGCACCTCGCCGTCGCGGCGGGTACGGAAGGTGATCGTGCGGTCGTGGCCGCGGTCGACGGTGAGCGCGCCGGCCGTGCCGGCGGGCGCCGCCGCGGCCCCGGCGGGTGTCACGGCTTCGGCGGGTGTCACGGCGGCCCCGGCGAGGGTGAGGGTGAGGACCGGCACGGCCGCGCGGATGAGCGAAACGTTGGGCACGCAGACCTCCTGGGGATCTTGGACCCCCTGGAGCCTCACCCGGACCGCAGGCACCGTCAATGGGCCGCACGGCCAGTTCCGTGGATCTTCATCCTGCGGTCAGCGACTCAACGGACCACCTCGAGGACGGCCTCGCGGATCGTCTCCCGCAGGGCCCGGTCGGAGAGCGGGCGCCCCTCGTCGTCCACGACGTAGAAGACGTCGACGGCCTCCGCGCCGAGCGTCTCCACCCGGGCGGCGCGCACCTGCACGCCGCAGGAGCCGAGGGCGTGCCCGATGCGCCAGAGCAGGCCGGGCCGGTCGTGGGCGCGCACCTCGATGACGGTGGCCGTGTCCGAGGCGTCGTCGAGGAAGATGACGCGCGGTGGAGGCACCGGAACGCCCTTGCGAGGCCGGTACGACCGGGCGCGGCGCTCCAGCCGGGCCGCGACGTCGAGCCGCCCGGCCAGGACGCGCCGGAGGTCGGCCTCGAGCGCGGCGGGGTCGGGGCCGGAGCCGTACTCGGGGACCGCGAGGAACTCGAGCACGGCCGTGTCCGCCTGCTCCGCACGACCGCCCGCTCCATCGGCCTCCGCACGACCCGCCGGTCCGCGCGCTCCGCCGGTCTCCGTACGACCGTCCGCCCCGATGGCTTCGCCGCCACGGCCCGCTCCATCGGCCTCCGCACGACCGCTCGCCGCGTCGGTCTCCGGGCGGCCGGTCGCTCTGGTGGCCTCCACGCCGGCGGCGGCTGTGGCCCAGGACGCCGTACGGGCCCCGCGGACGGCGAGGCGGTGCAGGGCGAGCACGCCGGCCGCCTGCCAGAGCAGACCCGGGCGGTCTGGCGCGACCACCGTGATCCGCGACCCGGCGACCCGTACGGCGCCGCCGCCGTGGCGGGCGAGGGCCAGTTGCTCGGGGGCGGGGTCGGGCGCGACGGGCGGCGGCGCTCCGGCGAGCACCGCGGCGACACGGCGGGCCAGTTCCGCGACCAGGCGGGCCTTCCACGCGCCCCACGCCGCCGGGCCGGTCGCCTGCCCGTCCGCGATGGCGAGGGCGGCGAGCGTCTCGAGCACGACGGGGTCCCCGACGGTCTCGGCCACCGTCTCGATCGTGACGGGGTCGTCGAGGTCGCGGCGGGTCGCGGTCTCCGGCAGCAGGAGATGGTGGCGGACGATCGACTCCAGCGCCCGTACGTCGGCCGCGTCGAAGCCGAGGCGCCGGCCGAGGTCCCGTGCCATGACCGCGCCCGTACGGGAGTGGTCGCCGGGCCAGCCCTTGCCGATGTCGTGCAGCAGGGCGCCGACCAGCAGGAGGTCCGGCCGGGCCACGTCCCGGGTGTGCGCGGCGGCGCGGGCGGCCGTCTCGACGAGGTGCCGGTCCACGGTGTAGGTGTGCACGGGGTTGCGCTGGGGCCGGTTGCGGACGCGTTCCCAATCGGGCAGGAGCCGGACGATCAGGCCGGCCTGGTCGAGCGCCTCCCAGACCCCGACCGCGGGCGGCCCGGCGCCGAGGAGGGTCACGAGCGCGTCGCGGGCGTCCGGCGGCCAAGGGTCGGGAAGCGGTGCCATCTCCTCGGCCAGGCGTTCGACGGTCGCCGTGGCGAGCGGCAGTCCCGCCTGCGCGGCAGCCGCGGCGGCGCGGAGGCCGAGTACGGGGTCCCTGCGCGGGTCGGCGCCCAGCGCCAGGACGACCTCCCCGTCCTGCTCGACGACGCCGTCGGCGAGCGGCCTGCGGACGGGACGGCCCGGCGGGGAAGAGAGGCGGGCGACCGTCCGCCACACCTGGTCGCCGGCGTACGTGATCGTGCGGGCGGCCTCGGCGATCGAGCGCAGCAGGGCGTGCGCGTCCAGCAGGCCCAGGGCGGCCGCCACGGCGTCCTGCTCCTGCAGGACGAGACGGTCGCCGCCGCGGCCGGTGTGCTGATGGAGCGCGTGCCGGACGTCGAGCAGGAGAGCGTACGCCGCCTTGACCGCGTCCGTCGGGCCGGGTGCCACCCAGGCCGCCGCGACCGCCTGGATCGCGTGGACGTCGCGCAGCCCGCCGTGGGATTCCTTCAGGTCGGGTTCCAGCAGGAAGGCCAGTTCTCCGTAGCGGCTCCAGCGGGACCTGGCCATCTCGCGCAACTCCGGAAGCCGCCGCCGGGCATCCGCACGCCAGTCCGCGAGCACCACCTCGCGCAGGCCACGGGTGAGGGCCGGGTCGCCGGCGATGTGCCGGGCGGAGATCAGGCCCAGCGCGGCCTTCATGTCTTCGCGGGCGACGGCCCGTGCCTCCGCGGGAGTGCGCACCGAGTGGTCGAGGCGCTGCCCGGAGTCCCAGATCGGGTACCAGAGGCGATCGGCGAGCGCGGACACGTCGGACCGGTCCCGGTGCAGGAGGACCAGGTCCAGGTCGCCGCCCGGGGTGAGCTCCTCGCGCCCGTGGCTGCCGACGGCGACCAGCGCGACGTCGGCCTCGGCGCCGAGCAGGCGGGCCAGGCCGCGGTCCAGGTCGCGGGCGCGGTCGGCCCGCGCCGCCCCGAGCGCGGCGCGGGCCTCGGCGGTCGCCCGCGGCCTGGAGAGGGCACGGCCCGGCAGGGCGACCCCACCCACCGGGCCGTGCGTTCCCCCGATCACATCCGCCACGCTTACAGCGCCTCCGGCCCGGTCTCCCCGGTACGGACGCGGACGACGGTGTCGACCGGGACCGACCAGACCTTGCCGTCACCGATCTTGCCGGTCTGAGCCGCCTTGACGATCACGTCGACGATGTCGTCGGCGTCCTCGTCGTCGACGAGGACCTCGACACGGAGCTTGGGTACGAGGTCGACCTTGTACTCCGCGCCGCGGTACACCTCGGTGTGGCCGCGCTGGCGGCCGTACCCGCTGGCCTCGCTGACCGTGAGGCCGTGTACGCCGAAGGTCTCCAGCGCCGCCTTGACGTCGTCCAGTTTGAAAGGCTTGATCACCGCGGTGACGAGTTTCATGCCTCCGCCTCCACCTTCTTCTCGCCCGGGTCCACGGGCGTCTTGCCGCCGCCCGATCCATTGTCACCGGCCGCCTTGGAGCGATCGACGGTGAGCGATGCCAGGATGCCCGATCCGCCGCCGGACCCGTGGGAGGGGCCGAACTCGTACGCGCTCTCGGCGTGCTCGGCGAGGTCGATGCCGGACACCTCGTCCTCCTCGCTGACCCGCAGGCCCATCACCTTGTCGAGGATCTTGGCGATGATCCAGGTGATGACGAAGGAGTACACCGCGACCAGCACCACGCCGATCGCCTGCTTTCCGAGCTGGGACAGCCCTCCGCCGTAGAACAGGCCGGCCGGGCCGTCGCCCTTGGCGGGGGTGAGGATGCCGGTGACCGTCGGGGTGGCGAGGAAGCCGATGAGCAGGGCGCCCGCCGCGCCGCCGACCGCGTGCACGCCGACGACATCGAGCGAGTCGTCGAAGCCGAGTTTGTGCTTGAGGCCCACGGCGACCGAGCAGAGCGCGCCGGCGATGACGCCGAGGATGACGGCGCCCACCGGGTTGACCGCGGCACAGGCGGGAGTGATCGCGACGAGGCCGGCAACGGCGCCGGACGCCATGCCGAGCGCGGTCGGCTTGCCGTACCGGATCCGCTCGGTGATGATCCAGCCGAGCGCCGCCGCCGCGGTCGCGACCTGGGTGTTGACGAACGCCACGGACGCCTGGGCGTTGGCCGCCAGCGCGGAGCCGGCGTTGAACCCGAACCAGCCGAACCACAGCAGACCGGCACCGAGCAGTACGAACGGGACGTTGTGCGGCCGCATCGGCTCCTTCGGCCAGCCGACGCGCTTGCCGACGACCAGAGCCAGGGCGAGTCCGGCCATACCGGCGTTGATGTGGACCGCGGTACCGCCGGCGAAATCGAGGGTGCCGATGTGGTCGGCGAGGAAACCGCCGTCCTTGGTGGTCGTCGTGTCACCGAAGAAGAACACCCAGTGCGCGACCGGGAAATAGACGACCGTCGCCCAGATGGCGACGAACACGCACCAGCCGCCGAACTTGACGCGGTCGGCGACCGCGCCGCTGATCAGAGCCGGCGTGATGATGGCGAACATCAGCTGGAAGGCCACGAACGCCAGCTCGGGCGAGGTGCCGGAGGCGGAGATCAGGGTGTCCTTGAGGCCCACCTTGCCCAGGCCGCCGATGAACCCGTGGTTTCCCACGTCCTTGGCGAACGCGAGGGAGTAACCGTAGAAGACCCACAGGACGCTGACGATGCCGATCGTGGCGAAGTTCATCATCAGCATGTTCAGGACGCTCTTCGACCGGACCATGCCACCGTAGAAGAACGCGAGGCCGGGGGTCATCAGGAGCACGAGGGCTGCACTCGCGAGCAGCCAGGCGGTGTCGCCCGAATTCATCAGTTTGAGAACGTCCGGCGGCATGCGGTCGTCCCTTCGGTGAGGTGATCGTTACTGCTCTGGTCGATACTGATCTGGAGCTTCGAGCAGCGCGGTTTCACCGACGGGGCATGAGTGTTTCGGCGGTGTGAAACCCTGCGAGCCGGTGTTTCAGGTGTGTTTCGGTTTCCTCACTGCAAATGGCCAAGAATTCGTGCGGCTCCGGGCATGTGCACCATTCCGGTCACTCCGGCACCACGGGCACCGTGGCGGGCGGCGCGGCCGCGCCCGGATGCCGGCTCACCGGCAGGGCGCACATACGCTGTGACCTGGACCGTCCCTCCGGAGCGACGATGGCCGCGCCGGATCCGGTCCCGAGGCGATGGTATGACGGGGGCTTTCGACACCACCCGGCCCGGACAGATCCACGGGGTCCCGGCCGAGGTGACGAGTTTCGTGGGGCGTCGGCACGAGGTGGCCGAGGTCAAACGTCTCCTGTCCGTGTCACGGCTCGTCACCCTGTCCGGGGTCGGCGGCGTCGGCAAGACCCGGCTCGCCACCCGGGTGGGCACACTCGTCCACCGGGCGTTCCCCGACGGCGTGTGGCTGGTCGAGCTCGCCGCGCTGAACGATCCGGGCCTGCTGGTCCCGGCGGTGTGCGAGGCCCTGCGGATTCCCGATCGTTCGGTCCGGCCGCCGCTGCAGGTGCTCGTCGACCACCTCGAGGACGCCCAGGCGCTGCTCATCCTGGACAACTGCGAGCACCTGGTGGGCGAGTGCGCGGTCCTGGCCGAGGCGTTGCTGCGCGCCTGCCCGCGCCTGCGGATCCTGGCCACCAGCCGCCAGGCCCTCGGCGTCGCCGGCGAGCAGACCCTCTCGGTCCCCAGCCTGCCGGTGACCGGTCAGGCCGCCGCCGGCTCCCACTCCGGCGTCGTCGTCGGTGACGCCGTGCGGCTGTTCGCCGAACGCGCCGAAGCGGTCGTCCCCGGCTTCACCCTCACCCAGGACAACCTCCCCACCGTCGAACGCATCTGCCACCGCCTCGACGGCCTCCCGCTGGCCATCGAACTGGCCGCCGTACGCCTGCGCGCCCTGTCGGTCCACCAGCTCCTCGCCCGCCTCGACGACCGCTTCCGCCTCCTGACCTCCGGCTCCCGCGCCGTCCTGCCCCGCCACCAGACCCTGCGCGCCCTCATCGACTGGAGCTACGGCCTGTGCACCGAACCCGAACGCCTCCTCTGGGAACGCACCTCCGTCTTCTCCGGCGGCCTTGACCTCGAAGCCGCCGAAACCGTCTGCGCCGGCGACGGCATCGAACGCGACGACATCCTCGAACTCGTCATCGGACTCGTCGACAAATCCATCCTCCTCCGCGAAGAACACTCCGGCACCGTCCGCTACCGCCTCCTGGAGACCATCCGCCAATACGGCCGAGAACGCCTCCACGCCTCCGGCACCACCACCCGAGTCCAACAACGCCACCGCGACCACTACCGCGACCTCATCACCCGAGCCGAACACGACTGGTTCGGACCCGACCAGGTGTCGTGGTTCAACCGGCTGCGAACCGAGCACGGCAACCTCCGCGCCGCCCTCGATCACTGCCTCGTCACGCCCGGAGAGGCCCACGTCGGCCTCGACATGGCCTCCGGCCTGCTGTTCTACTGGATCGCGGCCGACCTCCTCCACGAGGGACGACGGTGGCTCGAGAAGCTGCTCGGAGCCGACTCCGCCCCTCCGGCCGCCCGCGCCGCCGCCCTGTGCGTGTCCGCCCGGCTGGCCGTCCTCCAGAGCGACTTCGCGGCCGCCGAGCCGATGCTCCGGGAGAGCCGGGCCCTCGCCCGCGACGAGCCGGTCGTCCTGGCCCAGTGCGACTACGTCGCGGGCCTGGCCGCGCTGATCCGCTCCGATCTGAGCGGGGCCGCGGCGATCCTGGAGGACGCACTGGCTCGCCATCGCGAACTGGCGCACGAGAAGGGCGTCGCCAACTCGTCGATGTACCTGGCCACGGCGTACTCCCTGCTCGGCCGTCCGGAGGAGGCCGTCGCCCTGTTCGAGGAATGCCTGCGGCTCTGCGAGGCCAGACAGGACCACTGGTTCCGCTCCTACGCGCTGTCCGTCTACGGGATCGAGGTCTGGCGGCGCGGCGACCTGAAGCGCGCGACGGAGCTCGAACAGCACGCCATCCGCCTGAAACAGCCCTTCGACGATCGTCTCGGCATGGCGCTGTGCGTGGAGGTCCTCGCCTGGATCGCCGCAGACGAGGGCGACCCGGAGCGCGCCGCCCGCCTGCTCGGAGCGCTCCGGGAGATCCGGCGCGCGCTGGGCGGGCCCCCGTACGCGTACCTCGCGGGGTACCGCGAGCGATACGAGACGGCGGTACGGGACCGGCTCGCCGGTCCTCGGTTCGACGCGCTCTTCGAGGAGGGTCGCGGCTTCTCCGCGGCGGAGACGACGGCGTACGCCCTCCGGGAGACCGAGGTCCGGACCGCGCCGGGCGCCCCCGCCGATCGCACCCTGTCACCGCTGACCCGCAGGGAGACGGAGGTCGCCCGGCTGGTGGCGAAGGGGATGAGCAACAAGGAGATCGCCGCCACCCTCGTGGTCGCCCAGCGGACCGCGGAAGGGCATGTGGAACGCATCCTGCGCAAGCTCGGCTTCACCTCTCGCGCGCAGATCGCCGCGTGGGTCGCGGAACTCAACGAAGAGGTTCCCGACTCCGCTCCCGGGGCCCGCCCAGGCCGTCGATGACCCGGCGCGCGCCATGGGCACCGGGCGCGCCGCGGGCACCGGTCGCGTGAACCGGCGGCGCCGTCGATCTCAGCGGCGTCTCACGGCCGGGCGGAAGGCACACCTCGGAGCGCGGCGCGGCCGTCGCGCAGCAGGGCGACGGCGCGGGGAAAGTCCTTGAGCTGTTCGGTCAGCAGGTCCAGGGCCGGGCCCAGCGAGTGCGCCGGGACGCCGCGCGCGGTGAGGATGTCGGCGGTCCAGGCGACCAAGCGGGGGAACAGGTCCGAGTCGTCCAGGTAAAGAGCGGCGCCGAGGCACTCGGTGACGTAGGCGAGTTCCTCGGCGGTGTGCCGGTGTTGCCGGTCGCTGTAGTCGGCCATGTCCGGGAACCGGTCCGGCAGCGTGGCGAGGACCGCGGCGACCAGGCGGTTCACGTTGCGGGTGACCAGGGTGTACTCCTGGTCGGCCAGGTGCGGCAGGTCGTCCAGGGGCTCGCGGGCCGCCGGCGGGACGTGGGCCCGTGCGACGATCTCGCCGAGACGGAGCGCCGCGGTACGGCCCTCGGGCGCCCAGCCGTCGGCGCGCAGCCGGGTGGCGTAGCGGCCGCCGGGGCCGAACGCCGCCCCGCCGACCATGACCGGGACGCCCGCCGCCTGGCAGGCGGTGATCGCGTGGTGCGCGGCGGGCAGGCGGGTGGGGATGGAGGAGGACAGGGCCAGCACGTCGGGGCGCCTGCGGTACAGATGGTCGATCAGGTTGGCGACGGGGACGTGTGCGCCCAGGAAGTCGACCTGCCAGCCGCGCAGCCGCAAAATCTCGGCCAGCAGGCGGGCGGGCAGGGCGTGCCACTCCCCCTCGGCGCACGCGACCGTGACCCGGCCCCGGCGCGGCCGGATGCGCGCGGACGCGCGGTACGCGAGGGCCGCGATGACGCGGTCGTTGATGGCCGTCGCGGTGTGCTCCTGGGCGACGCTGATCCGGTTGGCGGCCCACTCGGCGCCGACCTTCTCCTGCACGGGCGCGATCACGTCGAGCAGCGCGGATTCGGCGTTCAGCCCGGCGTCCACCGCCGGCAGCAGGACGTCGGCGGCGGCGTACTCATCGCCTTCACGAACGGCGTCCCACAGGCGGGTGGAGAGGACGTCCGTGCGGATACGGTCCGGCTTTGAAGCGGTCATCGTCGGGTCTCCTCGTCGGCTGATCGGCGCTCGGCCGCGGCGGAAGGACCGGTGCGCGGCGCGCTTGATCGGCGCTCGGCCGCGGCGGAAGGACCGGTGCGCGGCGCGCTTGATCGGCGCTCGGCCGCGGCGGAAGGACCGGTGCGCGGCGCGCTGATCGCCACGACGGCCATGTCGTCGTGCTCGCGGTCACCGGCCCATTCGGCCGCGAGCATCTGCACGCGCTCCACGACGGCCTCGGCGGGCATCCCGGCGCACTCGGACAGCGCGTCCTTCAGCCGGTGCTCGCCGAACAGGGTGTCGCCCAGCGGTCCGCCGCGGGCCTCGGTGATGCCGTCGGTGTAGAGCACACATGTCTCCCCCGGTGCCAGCTCGACCCCGGCGGTCGTCGCGTGCACGTCGGATACGGCCCCGATCAGGGAGCCGCGCGTGGCGGCCTCCTCGACCACGCCGTCGCGCCGCACGATCAGCGGCGGCGGATGCCCGGCGCTGGTCAGCCGCAGCCGCACCCGGTCTCCGGCGCGCACCGCCGAGGCGAGCACCAGGGTGGCGAACCGGCCCCATTCCGTGGTGAGCAGCGCCTTGTTGAGCAGCGAGAGCGTCCGCAGGTGGTCGGCCGCCATGGGCAGCAGCGCCCGCAGCGTGATGCGGATCTTGAAGGTGGTGATCGCCGCCTCCAGGCCCTTGCCGCACACGTCGCCGAGGACGACGAGGGACTCGGCGTCCTCGTCCTCACCCGGATGGACGTCGTAGAAGTCACCGCCCACGAGTTCGCCGCGCAACGACGCGCGGTAGCCACCGGCGATGTCCACGCCGTGGACGCGGTGCAGCTGGGGCGGCAGCAGCTCGCGCGTGAGGATCGTCTTGATCTCCGCCCGCTCGGTGTACGCGCGGGCCGCCGACAGCGCCGCGCCCGCCCGTGCCGCGAACAGCCGGGCGAAGACCTCCTCGTTCCGGCTGAATCCGGGCCCGTCGCCGCGGCGCAGGAGGATCAACGCTCCCTCCGCGATGCCGTGCCCGGGCAGCGGTGTGACCACGACCGCGCCGACCGGTCCGCCGAAGCCCTCCGGCACGGCCCACGACGGCAACCGGCCGGGATCGATCCAGCGGGAGGGGACCGGCGGGAACCCCTGCAGCGCCTCGCTCAGACCGGCCATGTCGGCGGGGTCGGCCGGCACCGTGCGCCGGTAGACCTCGCCCCCGCGGACGGCGAAGGCCGCCGGCAGCCGCCGGTCCAGAACGGGCGGCATGAGCACGGCCGCGTCGGCCAGATGCTCGGCCGCCAGCCGTACCGCGACCTCCATGCACCGGTCGATGTCGAGCGTCGACAGCAGGGCGTTCGACTCGTCCGCCAGCAGCGCGGTGCGCCCGCGCTCCGTGGACAGCTGGATCTCCGCCAGCCGCCGGGCGGTGTCCTCGACCAGCCACCACACCACGTTCCCGTCCGGCGTGCGGCTCGGGTACGCCTCGAAGCTGCGCCGTCCCACCCGGCCCCACGCCGGTTCGCCCTCGGTACCGAGCCCTTCCGCCGTACGGTTCGCCTCCGCGAGCCACCGGGGCGTCGTCGCGGCGAGGGTCGCGCCCGGCTCCGCGCGCGGGAACAGACAAGCGGCGGCCTCGTTCAGCTCGACCACCAGGCCGTCGGTGTCGGCCATCACCGCGGGGTAGGGAGCGGCCCCCCACAGCGCGTGGGTGACCCGCCCGGGTCCAAGCCGGTCCTTCGGGGGAACGCCGGTAACGTCCACGTGTCAGGCTCGCGACCTCGCGCGAGCCACCACCTTCTCCCGGTCGGAACGGCGTCTTGAGACGGCCGTCCCCGCGTCGCGGCAGCGGAACCTCCGCTACCGTCTTCCTGCCACCTTAGCCGCACGGCCGCACGGCCGCCGGGGCGCCGGTGGGGCACGGCACGGACCCCGCCGAGCGACACTGCGTAGACTCGGATTCAGTCCCCGCGCGGATCGCGGCGCGGGCCGCAGAACTCAACGAAGAGGCTCCCCGATCTCGAGTGCGGGAGCCGCACAGGCCATCGCTCGATCCGGCCCTGGGCCCGCATCGAGCGATCGACGAGCCCATGGCGCCGGCCGCGATGATCCCGTCGATCACCGACCTCCATACCGCGAGAAGACATGCCTGCTCAGGACGTACTGGCCAGGAGTCGCCGGTGTACTCACCGCTCGAGCTTCGTCGGCCGCGGCCGTGAGCTGTCCGAGGTGAGACGGCTCCTCCCCCGGACACGTCTGCTGACGCTCACGGGTGCCGGCGGTGTCGGCAAGACACGGCTCGCGCTCCGCGCCGCGGAGTCCGTGCGAGGCTGGTTCCCCGACGGTGTACAGATCGTGGAACTCTCCACGCTCGAGGAGGGCAGCCTCCTCGTGCCGACCGTGGCCGCCGCCGTGGGGATACGGGAGATGGACCGGCAGGCGATGCCGCTCCTCCTCGGGCGCCTCGCCGACAAGCGGATGCTGCTCCTGCTGGACGGTTGCGAGCACCTCCTCGAATCCTGCACGAGTCTCGTGGACCGGCTGCTCCGGGCCGCCCCGCGTCTGCGGATCATGACCACCAGCCGTCACCGGCTCGGTGTGCTCGGCGAACAGGTGCTGCCGATCGCCTCCCTGCCCGTCGCCGACGAGCACGCGCCGACCCGCTCGATCGCCCGGAACGAGGCGGTACGGCTCTTCACCGACCGGGCCGTCACCGTGTGCCCCGGCTTCAGCGTCACCTCCGCCAATGCCGCCACCGTCGCCCGCATCTCCCAGCGCCTGGACGGCATCCCGCTGGCGATCGAGCTTGCCGCCACCCGCCTGAGGAAAACCCCGCTCAACCGGCTCCTGGGCGAACTCGACGACCGCTTCGCCGTTCTCACCGGCGGTGACAGTGACGCGCCGCCCCGCCAGCAGACACTCCGCGCCACGATGGACTGGAGCCGTAGCCTGTGCTCCTCCGCCGAGCGTCACCTGTGGGCACGCCTGGCGACCTTCCCGGGCGGGGTGGATCTCGACACCGCCGAGGAGGTCTGCGCCGGCGGGGAGATCGAACGTGAGGAGATCTTCGATCTGATCGCCGGGCTGGTGGACAAGTCCATCCTGATCACCGAGTGCTCCCGGGCCGGCACGCGGTACCGCATGCTGGACAGCATCCGCGCGTACGGCCGCGAGAATCTGACCGGCATCGAGGAGAAGC
This sequence comes from Actinoallomurus soli, assembly GCF_024055715.1. Taxonomy (GTDB): domain Bacteria; phylum Actinomycetota; class Actinomycetes; order Streptosporangiales; family Streptosporangiaceae; genus Actinoallomurus; species Actinoallomurus soli. Next base: position 254,541 of record NZ_JAMXMV010000008.1, on the reverse strand, counting down.
GGTTGCGCGGCCGGTGCTGCGCCCACTACCGGTCGCTGGTCGAACGCTGCCGGATCGACCAGATGACCTCCGACCAGCTCGACCGTTTCCACACGCTGCAGATCGAACTGCCGAACCTCCGTGCGGCGATGGAGACGTGTTACGGCCGGCCGGTCTCGGCGCCGGCCGGGTTGGAGGTCGCCTCGGGCCTGTGGGGGTTCTGGCTGCTCGGCGGGGCCCTCACCGAGGGACGGCACTGGCTGGAACGAGGACTGCGGCTCGTTCCCGCTCCCGGGCGCGCACGGCTCACCGCCCTGTGGGCCGACGCCCTGCTCGCCCTGCACCAACGTGATCTTCCCGCCGCGGTCACCCGGATCGAGGAATGCCAGACCCTCGCCGCGGAGAGGGGGGACGCGACGGCCGCCGCGTTCGCCACGACGGTCTCCGGCATCGCCGCGCTGTCGGCCGGGGACGACCGGCGCGGGCTCGCCCTGCTGGAACAGGCCCGGCTCCGCCACTGGGACGCCGGGGACCTCAACGCCGTCGGGATCAACCTCTACCTCGCGTCGATGTTCTGCGTCGCCAGGGATCCGGATCTCGGGGCAGCGCTGGGCGAGGAGCTCATGGCCTTGTGCGACGCCCGGGACGCGCCGTTGTTCCGCGCGTACGCGTTGTTCGCCATCGGGATCGCCGCGTGGAAGCAGGGCGACTGGCGGCGGGCGGAGACGATGATGCTGCAGGTCGCCGCGCCCTGGTCCGTCATCGAGGACCGTTGGGGGCTCGCCCAGTTCCTGGAGGTCCTGGCGTGGACCGCGGGGGCCGGTGGGGCCCAGGAGCGCGCGGCCCGCCTGCTCGGCGCGGCGGATCGGGTCTGGCACGAGCTGGGTTTCTCGCCGACCCAGCTGCCGTACCACGCCTGCTCGCACCAGCAGTGCGAGACGCGCGCCCGTGAGTCGCTGGGGTCCCGGGCCTTCGGGAGGGAGTTCCGTGGCGGCGCCCGGCTGGACCTGAGCACCGCCGTCGCCGACGCCCTCAAGGAGAGCTGACCGCCCCTGACGACGGCGACCGCCCGTGGCGGCCGGCCGGTCCTCACAGGACCGGCCGGGACCCCCGATCGATCGGTTCCCGCGCGACCGGCCGGGGCCGGTGGGCCGTGGCCGGTCGCGGAAGAAGGGCCGGTCAGCCACCCAGGATAGCGTCGACGAAGGCCTCGGGGTCGAAGGGCGCGAGATCGTCGGGACCTTCGCCGAGGCCGACGAGCTTGACCGGGACGCCGAGCTCCCGCTGGACCGCGATGACGATGCCGCCCTTGGCGGTGCCGTCGAGCTTGGTCAGCGCGATGCCGGTGACGTTGACGACCTCCGCGAAGACCCGGGCCTGGCGCAGGCCGTTCTGCCCGGTCGTCGCGTCCAGGACGAGGATCACCTCGTCGACCTCGGCCTGCTTCTCGACGACGCGCTTGACCTTGCCGAGCTCGTCCATCAGCCCGGTCTTGGTGTGCAGCCGGCCGGCGGTGTCGACGATGACGGTGTCGACGCGGTCCTCGATGCCCTTCTTGACCGCCTCGAACGCGACGCTCGCGGGGTCGGCGCCCTCCTCCCGGCGCACCACCTCGGCGCCGACCCGGGAGCCCCAGGTCTGCAGCTGATCGGCGGCGGCGGCGCGGAAGGTGTCGGCCGCGCCGAGGAGGACGCTGCGCCCGTCCCCGACGAGGACCCGTGCGAGCTTGCCGCAGGTGGTGGTCTTGCCGGTGCCGTTGACGCCGACGACCAGCATCACCGCGGGCTGGGTCCCGTGCGGCTGCGTCCGCAGCGAACGGTCCCAGTCCTTGCCGATCTGGGCGAGGAGCTCGTCCTTCAGCAGCCCGCGCACCTCATCCGGGGTGCGGGTGCCGTAGACCTTCACCTTGGTCCGCAGGTCGTCGACGATCTGCCGGGCGGGCGCGACGCCGACGTCGGCCTGCACGAGGGTGTCCTCGATGTCGTCCCACGCGTCGTCGTCGAGCGTGTCGCGGGACAACAGGGTGAGAAGGGTCTTACCGAGGGCGTTCTGGGATCGGGACAGCCGTGCCCGCAGGCGGATGAGGCGGCCGGCGGACGGCGGCGGGATCTCGATCTCGGGCGGCGCGGGTGGCGCGGGCGGTGCTTCGGGGGTCGGCGCCCGCGTGGGCGGCGCGACGACCTCCTCTTCCTCGATGACGGCCGTGCCGCCGCGCGGTGCCTCCGGCGCCTTCGGCGCTTCCGGTGCGCGCGGCGGCGGTGCGGCACCGCGCGCGCCCCGGACCAGGAAGAACACGCCCGTCGCGACGGCGAGCACGACGATGGCGATGGCGAGAATGACGTATTCCATAGCGTGTCCCAGTCTCGCAGAAGGAACGGGTTCCCCCTCCCGTCCCTACCCGGTCACCGTCCGCCCGGCCACGTCGTCCTCGCGCGTGCTCGAGCGGAAGGCTCGGAGAACATCCCCGAGGCGCCCCGGCGAACCGGGGCATCCGCCGACGTTCCCATCGGCGCCGAGAACATTCTCCGAGTCTTGCGTACGGCGTGGCGGGAGGCCCGCCGTCAGCTCATCCGGGGAAGCGCCGCGCGGGTGCCGGCGAGGGAGTCGCGCTCGGACTTCTCCCACTCCTCGACGTTGCGCAGCAGCGCCTCCAGGTAGCTGCGCAGGTGCGTGCGGTAGACGTCGCTGAAGGTCCGCAGGTAGGCGATCTCGCGTTCGAGGTCCCGGCGCTCGTCGCCGGACATGGGCTCGGTCGACGGGGCGACCTGCTCCGCGGCGTACGACGCCTGCCGGTGCGCCTCCTCGAGGACGAGGGTGGCGCGGGACCGGGCGTCGGCGAGGATCTCGTCCCGGCCGCGCCGGGCCTCCTCGGCGATCTCCCGGCTGTACCGCTGCGCGTCCGCGACGTACTGGTCCGCGGTCTGCTGCGCGTTCGACAGGATCCGCACGGCCTGGATGTGGGCGTCCTCGGGCTGGATCGCGCCGGCGTCGGGGCCGCCGCCGGCGAGGCGCTCCCGCAGGCGGCCGACCTCGTTCTCCAGGTCCGCCTTCTCGTTGAGGACCCGGACGAGCTCCTGCTCGACCTGGCCCAGGAACGCCCTCACCTGCTCTTCGTCGAATCCCCGGCGGCCGAGCGGAGCGCGCTGGAAGTTGACCGCCTGCAGCTCAGCCGGGGTGAGGCGCTGAGCGGCGTGGATTTCGGGGGAGGTCATTCGTCTCCTCTTAAGCGTCCGCGTACTTGTCGATTCGGATGCGGTCTTGGCTCAGCCCGAGCTGTAGGAGCCGATCGACGGTCGCGTCGATCATCCCGGACGAGCCGCACACATAGGCGTCATGGTTCTGCCACATCCCGAACCGCCCGACGACGTCGGGCAGCGTGCCGTGCTCGGCCGCCGGGCCGGGGTCCTGGTCGGAGACCGCCGGGATCACGGTGAGCCACGGCATCCCGGCCGCCCGCTTCTGCAGATCGTCCAGGTCGTAGAGCCCGTCGAGGTACCGCGCGCCGAAGAAGAGATGGACGCGCGGCGGGTTGGGCAGCGCGGCGATCTGCTCGAGGATCGCCTTGAGCGGCGCCAGGCCCGTGCTGCCGCCGATGAGCAGCACGTCGCGTCCGGACCGCTCGTTGAAGGTCATCGTGCCGACCGGCGGGCCCAGTTTGATCCAGTCGCCGACGCGGAGCGCCCGGACGAGGACCGGGCTGACCGGACCGCCGTCGATCAGCTGGACGTGGAAGTCCAGGGTGTTGTCGGGCCGGGGGGCGTTGGCCATCGAGTAGTAGCGCCACATCCGCATCCGGGCCGGAACCTCGAGCGAGACCGACTGGCCGGGCTGGAACGCGAACGGCCGGTCGGGAAGGACCCGGAACACCGCCAGGTCGAAGCGCCGGCGTTCGTGCGCGACGATCTGGCCGTTCCACCAGGACGGGTGCACCGAGGCGTCCTCCTGGGCGGCGTCGAGCATGACCTTCGAGACCAGGTTGTACGCGTCCGTCCAGTCCCGCGCCAGCTCCTCGGTCCACGAGCGTCCCGAGAAGTAGCGGAGGGTGGTGACGAGGCTGGCCCCGACTTCGGGATAGTGCAGGGCCTCCACTCCGTACTTGCGGTGGTCCCGGCCGAGCTGCTGCACGAACGGAACCAGGTTGTGAAGGTCGTCCACCTGCGACACGATCCGTCCGAGCGCGGCCAGCAGCCGGTCGCGCTGGTGGCTCATGCCGACGGGGAACATCTCCCGCAGCCGCGGGTTGCGCAGGAAGAGATCGGAGTAGAAGAACAGCGCCACGGCGTCACCGTGCTGCGCCACCTGCGCGAAGTTGTCCTTCAGTCGTTGAGCATCCACACATTCTCCTGAAGCCGGGCGATCCGTCGCCGCGGCGTTCTACTGTCCGGCGGCCTTGATCATGACGTCGGAGACCACGCCGTACGCCTCGACCCAGTCCTTCTCCAGCTCGGCGGTCCAGTCGTCGCCGCTGAAGTACTTCAGCGTCGCGACGAGGCTGGCGCCGACCTCGGGGTAGTGCTCGGCGTGGATGCCGAACCCGGCGTGCGCCCGGCCGAGCTCCTCCAGGTACGGGACGAGCCGCTCCGGGTCGTCCACCAGGGCCACGATCTGGCTGAGCGCGCCCAGCAGGACCTCCTGCTGGCGCCTCATCGACGCCGGGAACAGGGAGCGGTAGTGCGGGTTGCGCTCGAACAGGTCCGCGTAGAAGTACTCGGCCACGTCCATGCCATGGCCGCCGACCTGGGCGAAGTTGTCTTTGAGAAGCTGAGGGTCCACGGTGACCTTTCCGAGGGTGTCAATCGCGCCGTGTGGGACGGCCGTGACTCTAGCGAAGCCAAGCGCGATTTGGGACAAGATGGTACAAAACCTGCAAATTGTTTGCCGTACCGGCCGTACAACGACAAGACCGGAGAATCCCACCGCAGGCCAACCCACGCCCTCGTGAGGACGGTACAGGCATCGATCGGTCAGGCCGGCTCGGGCTCCCGGAGGCGCTGGCTGACGACCTGGGTCACGCCGTCGCCGCGCATGCTGACGCCGTACAGGGCGTCCGCGCCCTCCATCGTGCGCTTCTGGTGAGTGATCACGATCAGCTGCGACGACTCGCGCAGCTCCTCGAAGATGCCGAGCAGCCGCTGGGTGTTGGTGTCGTCCAGGGCGGCCTCGACCTCGTCGAGCACGTAGAACGGCGACGGCCGCGCCTTGAAGATCGAGGCGAGGAACGCGATGGCCACGAGCGAGCGCTCGCCGCCGGACAGCAGCGACAGGCGCTTGACCTTCTTGCCCGGCGGCCGCGCCTCCACCTCGACCCCGGTGGTGAGCAGGTCCTCCGGGTCGGTCAGCGACAGCCGCCCCTCCCCGCCCGGGAACAGCCGGGAGAAGACGCCCTCGAACTCCCGCGCGACGTCCTCGTAGGCCGACGCGAACACCTGCTGGACCCGGTCGTCGACCTCCTTGACGACGGTGAGCAGGTCCCGGCGGGTCTTCTTCAGGTCCTCCAGCTGTGAGGTCAGGAACGCGTGCCGCTCCTCCAGCGCCGCGAACTCCTCCAGCGCGAGGGGGTTGACCTTGCCGAGCTGGGCCAACTGGCGCTCGGCCTGCTTCGCGCGCTTCTCCTGCCTGGCCCGGTCGTACGGCTCGGGCGCGGCGTCCTCCGGGGCGTCCGGGGCCGGGGGCACCGGCTGCTCGGGGCCGTACTCGGCGACGAGCACGGCCACCTCCAGCCCGAACTCCTCCATCGCCCGCTCCTCGAACTGCTGCAGGCGCAGCCGCTGCTCGGCCCGGGCGACCTCGCTGCCGTGCGCGACGTTGACGAGCTTCTCGTGCTCGCCGGTGAGCTGGCGCACGCTGGTCCGTACGGCCTTCAGCTCCTCCTCGCGGGCCGTACGCGCCTGCTCGTGGGTCTCCCGCTCGGCCACGGCCGCGGCGATCGAGACCTCGATACCGGCCAGCGCCCGCTGGACGCCGACGCCCACGGCCTGCGCCACCCGCGCGTCACGGGCGAGGCGGCGGCGGCGCTCGGCGGCGCGGGCGCGTTCCTGGCGTTCGCGGTCGGCGGCCCGCTCCAGCGCGTCGGCCCGGCCCGCGATGGCCGAGACCCGCTCCTCGGCGGTGCGGACGTTCAGCCGCGCCTCCATCTCGGCCGACCGCAGCTCCTGGCACCGGTCGTTCAGCTCGTCACGGCGTGCGGTGTCCTGGTCGTCCTCGTCGAGGGGCTCCGCCTCGGCGATCTCCAGGCGCTCGCGCAGCTCCGCCGCCGCGGTCAGGTCCCGGTCCCGCGCCTCCTCGGCGGCGGTCAGGGACCGGGCGAGGCGCTCGGCCTCCTGCCGGGCGGCCTGGGCGGCGGCCTGCAGCCGGGCCACCTGCTTGGCCTCCTGGGCGGCCTCGGCGGCCGCCTCCCGCATCCGGGCCCGCACCTTGTCCAGGCCCGCCTGCGCGCGGTTCACGCCGCTCTGGGCCTCGCCGACCGCCGCCTGGGCGGCCTCCAGCACGGCCTGGGCCCGCTGCTCGGCCGCGACGGCGTCCTCCAGCGCGACGGCGGTGCCCTCGGCCCTGGCCTCCGCGGCGGCGAGCCGCTCGGCGGCCTCGTCGCGGGCGGACCGCATCTGCAGCAGGCTCTGCCGCTTGCCGCCACCGCCGACCGCCCAGTGCGCGCCGAGGAGGTCCCCGTCGCGGGTCACCGCGCGCAGCTCGGGCCGGGACCGTACGAGCGCGGCCGCGGCGGGCAGGTCCTCGACGATCACGACGTCCGCCAGCAGGTGGCGGATCGCGGCCCGCAGCGTCTCCGGGGCGGTGACCAGGTCGGCGGCCGGGCGGGCGCCGTCCGGGAGGGCGGGCGGCTCGCGGTGGCCGTCGGGTCCGGCGCCGACGACGACACCGGCCTGCCCGGCGTCCTCGGCGCGCAGCACGGTCAGCGCGGCCTCGGCGGTGTCGAGCGAGGCGACGGCGACGGCCTCGGCGGCCGCGCCCAGCGCCGCCGCGATCGCGATCTCGGCGCCCGGCTCGACCGACAGCAGGGACGCGGTCGTGCCGAGCACGCCGTCGAGGCCGGCGGCGAGCAGGACCTCCCCGCCGTCCGCCGCGCTGCCCATCGTCTGGTCGAGGGCCTCCACGCGTGCCTGCAGCGCGGTGACCTCCTTCTGCGCCGCCTGGTCGGCGCCCCGCGCGGCGGCCACCCGGTCCCGCGCCTCCTTCAGGAGCCGCCGGGGCTCCTCCACGGCCTCCCGCGCGTGCTCGACGGCCTCCTTGGCCTGCTCCAGGACCTCCTGGGCGCGCTCGTGCTCGGCGGCCAGCTCCGGGTCCTCGGCGGTCTCGGTGTCCTGGGACTCGTACTCGGCCTGGGCCGCCGCCGCGCGCTCCCGCGCGTCCGCGAGGGCCTCGGCCAGCCGGCCGATCTCCGCCTCCGTGGCCTGCACCTTGCTGCCCAGCGCCTCGACCCGGCCGCGCAGCCGGGCCAGCCCCTCGCGGCGGTCGGCGGCGGCGCGGGCGGCGTCCTGCAGGCGGTACTCCTCCTGCTTCAGCGCGGCCTCGGCGGCGGCGCGCCGGTCGACGGCCTCGGCGAGGAGGTCCTGCGCCGCCTCGAGCCGGGCGCCGAGGACCTCCTCCTGCGCCCGGATCTCCGCCGCCTCACGCTCCATGTCCTCCGGGTCGCGGCCCCGGCGCTCCTCCGCCTGGGCCTCCACGGCGTTGCGGTGGCGCTCGGCGGCGAGCTCACCGACGCCGCGCAGGCGCTCGCGCAGCGACGACAGCTGGTACCAGGTGTCCTGCACCCGGGCGAGGACCGGCGCCTGCTCGGCGGCCTCGGCCTCCAGGGCGGCCTCCCGCTGCTGTGCCTGGGCCAGCGCCTGCTCGACGGCCGCACGGCGCTCGCGGATCGTCGCCTCGTCGGCCGCCTCCTGCTCCAGCCTCGCCGTGAGGGTGACCAGGTCGTCGGCGAGGAGCCGCAGCCGCGCGTCCCGCAGCTCGGACTGGATGACCGCCGCCCGCCGGGCGATCTCCGCCTGCCTGCCGAGCGGCTTGAGCTGCCGGCGCAGCTCGGTGGTGAGGTCCTGCACGCGCGTCAGGTTGGCCTGCATCGCGTTGAGCTTGCGCAGGGCCTTCTCCTTGCGCTTGCGGTGCTTGAGGACGCCCGCGGCCTCCTCGATCACCGCCCGTCGCCCCTCCGGGCCGGAGTGCAGGACCCGGTCGAGCTGGCCCTGCCCGATGATGACGTGCATCTCGCGGCCGATGCCGGAGTCGGACAGCAGCTCCTGGACGTCCAGCAGCCGGCAGGGGTCGCCGTTGATGGAGTACTCGCTCTGGCCCGACCGGAACATCAGCCGGCTGATCGTGACCTCGGAGTAGTCGATGGGCAGCGCGCCGTCGGAGTTGTCGATCGTCAGGACGACCTCGGCGCGGCCGAGCGGCGGACGCGAGGACGTGCCCGCGAAGATCACGTCCTCCATCTTGCCGCCGCGCAGCGACTTGGCGCCCTGCTCGCCCATCACCCAGGCGAGCGCGTCGACGACGTTGGACTTGCCCGAGCCGTTCGGCCCGACGACACAGGTGATCCCCGGCTCGAGGCGCAGTGTGGTCGAGGACGCGAAGGACTTGAAACCCCGCAACGTGAGGCTCTTCAAGTACAAGCGCCCACCGATCCTTTCTGCCACCGCCGACGGGTGGACCACCCGTGCCGGGCGTCACCGGCGCCCCGGCCGTATCAGCACGATACCGGCCGACACGCGCCGAAGCCGGGTATCCGGCAGCCGGATGTGCCGTGGTGAGGGCGCGGCCCGGTCGAATGCGGCCGAAAACGCGGTACGCGGCCAACAAAAAGGGACGTCTGTCGACGTCCCTTTTACGCGCTCGGCGCTGACCTCAGGTCAGTGCCGGTTCGCGGTCCTTGGTAGCGAGCGCCATGACTTCGTTGTCAGCAACAGCGGCAAGCGCGTCGTTTTCGGACTGGAGCCGTACGAGCTCGGCCTCCAGGTCACGGACACGTTGCTGCAGGCGCCGCATCTCCGCAACCATGCGGGGGTCGGGACCGCCGACGTGGCCGAGTAGAGCCTTCGCCATGATTAAGGGTCCTCCACGCTGAGTGACCAGCAGGAATGGTCGCGCACGAGAATCTTCTTGAGGTGCGCGTAACAACTAGGGTCGCACCGGCAGGGAAGCCGGTCAAGACAGATGTCACAGACCCGTAACAACCTGTCCGTACAAGTTTAGCAGACCTCCCAGACCGATCACCGTTCGACGAAGCCTCGAAGGCCGCCACGCGACTCGGTCCAGCGCTCTGACACACCGGTCACACGCCCCGGTGTCGTTCCGCCCCGGAGGAGACCCAGAAGGTCCTCGCACGCCTTTCTCGGCCCCTCGGCGATCACCTCGACCCGGCCGTCGACCAGGTTGCTCGCCGAGCCGAGCAGTCCCAGTTCCAGAGCGCGGGAGCGCACCCACCACCGGAAGCCGACGCCCTGGACCCGTCCGCGTACCCAGGCCGTCAGCCGTACGTGCTCGTCCATTCCCCGATCGTAGAGCGCGCCCGAGGACGTACGGCTCCGGCCGCGGAGGTCAGTAGTGGGCGCGGCGGGGGCGTGGCTGGCAGGTGGGGCAGGTGAAGGAGGAGCGGTTCATGAAGGCGTCGCGGCGAATGGGACTGCCGCACCGCGCGCAGGGCTCGTCGCGCCGGCCGTAGACGTTGAGCGACCGCTCGAAGTAGCCGCTCTCGCCGTTCACGTTGACGTACAGGCTGTCGAAGGAGGTGCCGCCCGCCTTCAGCGCGGCGGCCATCACCTCGCGGACACCCGTCAGCAGGCGCGTCACCTCCGCCCGCGTCAGCGTCTCGGTCGGCCGCGCCCAGTGCAGCTTGGCGCGCCACAGCGCCTCGTCGGCATAGATGTTGCCGACGCCGCTGATCAGGGTCTGGTCGAGGAGCGCGCGCTTCACCCCCGTACGCCGGCGCCGCAGCGCGCGGTGGAACGCCTCCTCGTCGAAGGCGTCCTCCAGCGGGTCCGGGGCGATATGCGTGATCGGCTCGGGGATGCCGTCCTCGGTGGCCGTGAGCATCAGGTGGCCGAAGGTGCGCTGGTCGATGAAGCGCAGGTCCGGTCCCCCGTCGGTGAAGGTGAACCGGGCGCGCAGGTGCTTCTCCGGCGGCCGGTCCGGATCATCGACGATCAGCTGCCCGCTCATGCCGAGATGGGCCAGCAGCGCCTCGTCGTCGCCGACCGGCAGCCAGAGGTACTTGCCGCGTCGCCGCGCCGCCGCGATGGTCCGTCCGGTCATCCGCGCGGCCAGGTCCGCCGGGCCCTCGGTGTGGCGGCGCGCCGACCGCGGGTGCAGGACCTCGGCCGTCCGGACCGTACGGCCGACGACCCAGCGCTCCACGCCCCGCCGTACGACCTCGACCTCGGGTAGCTCGGGCACGCGTCAGTCCTGTGTGCCCGAGGACTCGCGGATGGTCCGCCAAGCCGCCTCGGCCGCCTGCTGCTCGGCCTCCTTCTTGCTGCGCCCCTCGCCGCGGCCGTACTCCGTGCCGCCGACGACGACCGCCGCGCGGAACGTCTTCTGGTGGTCCGGGCCGCTCTCCTCCACGTGATACTCGGGCACCCCGAGCTCCTCCGTGGCGGTCAGCTCCTGCAGGGACGTCTTCCAGTCCAGGCCCGCGCCCAGGCTGGCCGAGCGGGTGATCAACGGGTCGAACAGCCGGTGGACCAGCTCGGCGGCCGCCTTCAGCCCCGCGTCGAGGTAGACGGCCCCGATGAGCGCCTCGAGGGTGTCGGCCAGGATCGAGGACTTGTCGCGGCCCCCGGTGCCCTCCTCGCCGCGGCCGAGCCGGATGTAGGCGCCCAGGCCGAGCGTGCGCGCCACGCCGGCCAGCGCCCGCATGTTCACCACCGCGGCCCGCAGCTTGGCCAGCTGGCCCTCGGGCAGGTCGGGATGGTTGCGGAAGAGGGTGTCGGTGACGATCAGGCCGAGCACCGAGTCGCCGAGGAACTCCAGCCGTTCGTTGGTCGGCAGGCCGCCGTTCTCGTAGGCGAAGGAGCGGTGCGTGAGGGCGCGTTCGAGGAGCGCCGGGTCCGGGCTGACGCCCAGGGCCGCCACCAGCGGGCCTCGGTCGGACGCCGAATTGTCGGTCTTCATGCTGCGGCCCCCATGACGAGGACCATGGCGGGCGGGAAACTCACGGTGCTTCCTCCGAGGAAGGTTCCGCGAGGGCGAGGCGCACGCCGGATGTCTCCGGCGTCCGCCACGGCCTCGGGCGAGTCTTCATCGCGAGACGAGCCGGGGGCGGCGGCTGAGCCGCCCCCGCGGAACGTCACTCAGGCCACGTCGACGACCTGGCGGCGGTTGTAGGTGCCGCAGGTCGGGCACGCGGTGTGCGGCAGCTTCTCGTCGCGGCACTGCGGGCAGCGCACGAGCGTCGGCGCCTGGGTCTTCCACTGCGAGCGACGGTGCCGCGTGTTGCTGCGCGACTTCTTACGCTTAGGTACGGCCACGTCAGCCCTCCTGGTCTTCTTGTCGTTGATCCAACATGCCCTGCAATGCCGCCCACCGGGGGTCGACGGCCTCGTGGTGGTGGTCCGGCTCGGCGTCGGCCAGCCGCACCCCGCACTCCGAGCACAGGCCGGGACAGTCGTCCTGGCACAGCGGGGACAGCGGCAGTGCGAGCACCATCGCGTCCCGGACCACCGGCTCGAGATCGATGAGATCTCCCTCGAGACGGCGCTCGTCCTCTCCCGCGCTCTCGCCGGAGCGAGTGTCGGAGTAGACGTAGAGCTCCTGGAAGTCCACCTCGATCGACGAGGTGACCGGCTCCAGGCAGCGCGCGCACTCTCCCGTGAGAGGTGCCCGCGCCGTGCCCGAGACGAGCACGCCCTCCATCACCGCCTCGAGCCGGAAGTCCAGCTCGACGTCGGCGCCCTCGGGGACACCGACCATCTCGACGCCGAGATCCGCCGGAGCCGGCACGGTCCTGGAATCCTCGCGCATCGATCCCGGTCTGCGGCCCAGCGTCGTCGTGTCGATCACGAACGGGGCCCGGGGATCGATGCGGGTCAGGTGTTTCCTGCTTCCGTGAGGCATGGCGCAATCACCGCCGTCGTACAAGGTCGATTGGCAAGGTTACCAACGTGCGGGGCGTTCTCCCAACTCGGAGGTCCCTGAGAGCCCGGCGGACCGGGCGGCTCCGCACGCGTTCAGGACTCGGAGAACCGCCGGATGAGACGCTGCTGGACCGGCTCGGGCACCAGCCCGGAGACGTCCCCGCCGTACTGCGCGATCTCCTTGACCAGGCTGGAGGACAGGAAGGAGTACAGCGGATTGGTGGCCATGAACATCGTCTCGACCCCGGCCAGCTGATGGTTCATCTGGGCGATCTGCAGCTCGTAGTCGAAGTCGCTGACCGCCCGCAGACCGCGCACGATGACGGGGATGTCCCGCTCGCGGCAGAAGTCGACGGTGAGCCCGTGGAACTTCTCCACCACCACGTTCCCGTACTGCTTCGTCACCTCGGCGATCATCTCGACGCGTTCGTCGACGGTGAAGAGGCTCTTCTTGGAGATGTTGATGAGGACCGCGACGACGACCTCGTCGTACAGCCGCGACGCCCGGCTGATGATGTCGAGGTGGCCATTGGTGACGGGGTCGTACGAGCCCGGACAGACAACACGGCGCACGAGGTGAGCACCCTTCGCTGAGGAGCCGTCAGTGACCTGCGGCGTGACCGTACCAAAGCGTCCCTTCGCCGTAGCGGCGGGCCCTGCTCTCCTCGTACCCGGGCGGCCAGCGCACCGGCTCGTCGCGGGTCGCGCGTTCGACCGCCACCAGGGCGTCCGGGGCCAGCCAGCCGTTGTCGCGCAGGTCCTCCAGCATCCGGGTGACCGCCTCGCCGGTCACGGCGTACGGCGGATCCGCGAAGACGAGGTCGTACGGCTCCGGGGGCGGCTGCCGCAGCACCCGCTCGACGCGGTCGGTCACCAGTTCGGCGCCGGGCAGGCCGAGGGCGGCGATGTTCGCCTTGATCACTTTGGCCGCGCGCGGCGCCGACTCGACGAGCAGGACGTGGGCCGCGCCGCGCGACAGCGCCTCCAGCCCCACCGCTCCGGACCCGGCGAACAGGTCGGCCGCCCGCAGGCCGGCGAGGTCGCCGAGCAGCGAGTGGACGGTGGCGAACAGCCCCTCGCGGGCGCGGTCGCTGGTCGGCCGGGTGTCGCGGCCGGAGGGGACGGAGATGCGCCGCCCGCCGGCCGTTCCTGCGATGAGTCGGGTCACTCCCCCAGTCTGCCCATCGCCCGGCCGGCGCGGCTCAGTGGTCGAGGGCGACGGTCCCCCCGCTGAGGCGGTCGACGACCGCGCCCAGGTCCCGGGTGCCGATCAGCGCGCCGCGCAGCGCGTACGCGACCGCCGCGCCCTCGAAGCGTTCGGCCGTCCGCCGCAGCCGCTCGGCCCGGCCCGGGTCCCCGTGCGTCAGGTCCTCCGTGTCGGCGACGTCCACCAGGAGGTACGGCCGGGCGCCCTTCTCCGCGATCCGTAGCCGCGTCACCCGGTCCCAGGGGACGAACACGTCGTAGCCGCGCCGGGCGAAGACCCGCAGCCGTACGCCCTCGGCCGTGAAGACGGGCGGAGTGCGCAGCAGCCGGAACTCCGCGCGGGCGAGGAACGCCATGCCGACCGCGGAGGCGAGCAGGCCCAGACCGAGGGCCGGAAAGATCACGAAGACGGCACCGGCCGCGGCCTCCTCCGAGATCCGTCGCATCGCGACCAGGAGGTATCCCACGAGGACGAGCACGAAGAGGGCGCCGACGCCCGAGACTGCGGCCAGGACGGCGATCAGGTAGGCGGGCGCGGCGGCGACGGGGACCGGAAAGTCGCGCTTCTGCTCCACTGCGGGAGAGTAACCACAGACGGGAGATCGCGGCCACGACCCGCCCGGCGCGTCGTCCGCGCGGTCAAGGACGGTAGGGCGGGGTGGCCAGGGCCCAGCGGGCCTCGGCGCGGATGCCCGGGTCCGCGTCCTTCAGCGCGGCCGTCAGGGCCGTCCGTGCGTAGTGGCGGTCGGGCGCCCACGGGGCCAGCGCCCGCACGGCCGCCAGGCGGACGGCGACGACCTCGTCCTCGTCCTCGAGCACGCTGCTCAGCGGGCCGATCGCGGCCCGGGGACCGAGCGAGCCGAGGGCGGCGACCGCGCGTTCACGGATACGCCAGGACGGGTCGGCCAGGGCGATCTCGGCGAGCTCGGCGGCGGCCCTCAGCAGGAGGAACCCGCGGATGGTCTCGGCGCGGCCGGGGTCCTCGCGGCGCAGGGCGCCGGCGTAGATGTCCCAGGCGGCGGCCCGCATGGCGCGCACGAGCTCCGCCGCGACCGCGCGCACGTAGGAGTCGGCGCCGGTGTCGGCGGCCTGGACGAGGGCCCGCACGCCCTCCTCGCCGACCAGGACCTCCTGCTCGTCGATGAGGGCGCCGGCGGCGGCCCGGCGGACGCGGGCGTCCCGGTCGCCGAGCGCACGGGCGAGGGTGTTGCCGGCCTGCTGCTCCGCGCGCAGCGCCGGCGAGTGCACCGGCAGGTCGATGACGGTCATGTGATCCTCCGGAGAGTCGTCTGACGGGCGCCGGGACGCGTCGGAGGACACGGCCTACCGTGCGCGCGGCGCGGCCGCGGCGGGCGCGGCCCGGTGATGGGGGCTCAGCTCGGGGGACACAGGGCGCTGGCCTGTCGCCGCAGGTCGACGTGGAGCCGCACGATCAACGGAGCTCTCCGGTACACGCTTCCAGCCTGAACCAGTCTCCCTAGTTTGTCAACCGAGATAGTAGGGATATCGCCCGCCCGCGAATTCACGGGCCTGCCCGCGAGCCGGCGCGCCTCAGGTCTTCTCGAGGTACTCGGCGCGCTCCTCGTCGATCAGGGCCGCCAGCTCCGCCGCGAGGGCCGGGTGGTCCGCCAGCTCCGGGTCCTGGTCGACGAGGGCCGCGGCCTCGGTGCGCGCCGCCTTGATGATCTCCTCGTCCCGCAGGAGGGTCAGCAGCCGGAGGCTGGAGCGCCGCCCGGACTGGCTCGCGCCCAGGACGTCGCCCTCCCGGCGCTGTTCGAGGTCGAGCCGGGACAGCTCGAACCCGTCGAGGGTGGAGGCGACCGCGTCGAGGCGCTCGCGGGCCTTGGAGCCCTCGTCCGCGTCCGTGACGAGCAGGCACAGCCCGGCGTGCCTGCCGCGGCCGACCCGGCCGCGCAGCTGGTGCAGCTGCGAGACCCCGAACCGGTCGGCGTCCAGGATCACCATCACCGTGGAGTTGGGCACGTCGACGCCGACCTCGATGACCGTCGTGGCGACGAGGACGTCGACCTCCCCGGCGGCGAACCGCCGCATGACGGCGTCCTTGTCGTCCGGGTGCAGGCGGCCGTGCAGGACCCCGATCCGCAGGTCCTTCAGCGGTCCCCCGGAGAGCTTCGGCGCGACGTCGAGCACGGCCAGGGGCGGCCGGCGGCCCTCCTGCTCCTGCTCCTGGTCCGGGTCCGGGTCCTGCCCCCCGGCGATCACGTCGCCCTCGTCGCCCTCCGCCTCGCCGATGCGGGGACAGACGACGTACGCCTGCCGCCCCTGGGCGACCTCCTCGCGGATGCGCTCCCAGGCGCGGTTCCAGTACGCCCGGTTGGCCGTGGGGACGACGTGGGTCGCGATCGGGGACCGCCCGGCGGGCAGCTGGGTGAGCGACGAGGTGTCCAGGTCGCCGTACACGGTCATGGCGACGGTCCGCGGGATCGGCGTCGCGGTCATGACGAGGACGTGCGGACGGCCTCCGGCCGCCTTCTCCCGCAGCGCGTCGCGCTGTTCGACGCCGAACCGGTGCTGCTCGTCGATCACGACGAGCCCCAGGTCGGCGAACTGGACGTGCTCCTGCAGCAGCGCGTGGGTGCCGACGACGATGCCGGCCGCGCCCGAGGCGGCGTCGAGCAGGCCCTCACGCCGCGCCTTCGCCCCCTGGGAGCCGGTCAGCAGGGCGACACGGGTGCCGTGCTCGGCCCCGCCGAGCCGGCCCGCCTCGGCGAGCGGCCCGAGCATGCTCACGATCGACCGGTGATGCTGCTGGGCCAGAACCTCGGTGGGCGCGAGCAGCGCGGCCTGCCCGCCCGCATCGACGACCTGCAGCATCGCCCGCAGGCCGACGATCGTCTTGCCCGCGCCGACGTCGCCCTGCAGCAGGCGGTGCATGGGGTGCTCGCGGGCCAGGTCGGCGGCGATCTCCTCGCCCACGGCCCGCTGGCCCTCCGTCAGCTCGAACGGCAGCCGCCCGTCGAACTCGGCGAGCAGCCCGTCCGGTCGCGGCGGCCGCGGCGTCGCCCGCAGGGCGGAGGCATCCCGCCGCCGCCGGGCGAGGGCGGTCTGCAGGACGAACGCCTCGTCCCACTTCAGCCGCCTGCGCGCGCGGCCGGCCTCCGCCATGTCCGCGGGCCGGTGGATGCCGCGGTAGGCCTCGGCGAGCCCGACCAGCCGGTGCCGCCGGCGTACGGCCTCCGGCAGGGAGTCGGGGCCCACGTCGACGGTGTCGAGGGCCATCCGCACGCAGTCGCCGATCTGCCACGACGTCAGGCCCTTGGTGGCCGGGTAGACGGGGATCAGCTCCTCGGCGAACTCCCGCGCCGCGTCGGCGCCCTCACGGGAGTCGACCGCCTTGTACTCCGGGTGGACGAGCTGCCGCTTGATGCCGTTGCCGCTCCGGTAGAACGAGACCTTTCCGGCGAACAGGCCGCGCGTGCCCGGAGGCAGCTCCCGCTCCGGGACGCGCGCACCGGTGCCGAAGAAGGTGAGGGTCAGCCGCCCGCGGCCGTCCGTCACGACCACCTCGAGGAGGTAGCCGGGGCGCCTGGTGATCTTGCGGCCCTGGACCTTCTCGACCTCCGCCATCACCGTGACGTACTCGCCCTCGGCCAGGCCGACCAGGTCCGTCAGCTCGCCCCGCTGGGCATAGCGGCGCGGATAGTGGCGGAGCAGGTCGCCGGCCGTGTGCAGGTCCAGCGCGGCCAGCTTCTTGGCCGCCTTGGGACCCACCACTTTCACCAGCGGCGCGTCGAGAGTCGTCACGGATCACTCCTCTTACCAGCCCGGCTCCCTCTGTTCTACCGGCTCGGCCGGACAGGGCGGCGCGCACCCGCCCCGGCGGCGATCCCGGTACGCGCCTACTCGACGCCGATGAGGAGGAGATGGCGGTCCTGCCCGCCGTGGTAGACGGCGACCTCGACGTCGGGCCGGACGGCGTGCAGACGCTCGCGCACCCGGTCGGCGAGATCGCCCGGAGCGCCGTCGCCGGCGATCAGCGTGACCAGCTCGCTCCCGGGGGACAGCATGCGGTCGAGGACGCCCGCCGCCAGGGCGGAGGCGTCCGCGCCGATGAGCGCGACGTCACCGTCCACAAGGCCGAGGACGTCGCCGGGCCGGCACATTCCGGCGCTCGTCACCGCCTCGCTCCGTGCGGTCTCGAGCCGGCCGGACCGCGTCGCGCCCGCGGCGCGCGTCATGGCGATCACGTCGTCCTCGAAGCGGCGCAGCGGGTCGTGGACCGCGAGCGCCGCCAGGCTCTGCACCGACGCCGTCGCCGGAACGACCGCCGCGTGCACGCCCTCCTCCCGCGCCCGGCGGGCCGCGGCCTCGGCGACGGCCAGCACCGTGCCGTCGTCCGGCAGCACGACGACCTCGCTCCCGGCCTCGACGATCGCCTCGGTCAGCTCGGCCAGGCCGGGCACGTCTCCGGAGGCACGGCGCACGGCCCGGGCGCCGTGTTCCTCCAGCAGCGCGGCGAGCCCGTCCCCGGCGGTCACGGCGACGACGCCCCGGCCGGTGCGCCGGGCGGGGCGGTCCTCCGCCGCGTCGAGGTAGGTCACCCGGATCCGGTACGGGCGGCCGGCGCGCAGACCGGCCTCGACGGCCGCGCCGGCGTCGTCGGTGTGCACGTGGACGTTCCACAGCCCGTCGCCGCCGACCACGACGAGGGAGTCGCCGAGGGCGTCGAGTTCCCCGCGCAGCTCAGCCACCGCGCCGTCACCGGCGTCCAGGAGGTACATCACCTCGTACGCGCCGCCCTCGGCGGTTCGCGGCACGGCCTCCGGCGGCTGCCGGCTGCGGCGCGGAACGTCGTACGTCTCGGGGTAGTCACCGCTGACCACGGCGGCGAGCGTCTCCAGGACGACGCACAGCCCGGCCGCGCCCGCGTCGACCACGCCGTTGCGCGCCAGCACGTCGAGATGATCCGGGGTCCGCCGCAGCGCGGCACGGGCCCGCTCCGCCGCCGCCCAGGCGGCTCCACCGGGATCGGCGCCGGGGTCGACCGAGGGCGAGAGCGAAGCCGCCTCCACCCACGCGGTGCCACCGGGATCGGCTGCGGGCGAGGCCGAGGGGGAGACCGCCTCCGCCGCCTCGCGCAGGACGCTGAGCATCGTTCCCTCGACCGGATGGGCCACGGCGCCGTACGCGAGGTCGGCGGCGTTCCGCAGGGCCGCGTCCAGGCCGCCGCCCGCTCCCAGAACGTCGGCCATGCCGCGCAGCATCTGGCTGAGGATCACTCCGGAGTTGCCGCGGGCGCCCACGAGCGCGCCCTCGGCGAGGGTCCGCCAGGCGATCGCGGCGTCCGCGTCCCCGGGCAGGCCGTCGAGGCGTTCCGCCGCCGCGAGGAGCGTGAGGTGGAGGTTGGTCCCGGTGTCGCCGTCGGGAACCGGGAAGACGTTGAGCGCGTCGATCCCCGCGCGTGTACGGCCCAGCGCGTCCGCCGCCAACCGGCACCAGCGTCGCACCGCCGCGGCGTCGAGAACCTCGCCCACGCCACCTCCCAGACGGACAACTCTAGACTTTCGGCGTCTTCGTGGGACGACGGGCCGCGTGTGCGCGCTGGTCGATTCGCGTCTCCGGGCGAGTGTCGGCTAGTCTTGAGCTCTGGGTCCCGTCGGGGACCCTTTTGACGAGCGCCCGAACTCCGGGCTTCCCTTCCAAACACTTTGGAGCGCATCCCATGGCTTCTGTCTGCGAAATCTGCGGCAAGGGGCCGGGGTTCGGCATGCGCGTCTCTCACTCGCACCGCCGCACCCCGCGCCGCTGGAACCCGAACATCCAGCGGGTGCGAGCGGTCGTCGGCCGCACCACCAAGCGGATCAACGTCTGCACGTCGTGCATCAAGGCCGGCAAGGTGACCCGGCCCGTCGCACGCTGACACCCCCTCCGAGCGCCGCATAGGCGCCCACAAGCCGTGCTCTCACCGGGCACGCGTCGACGGCCGGTCCGTTCCACACACGGACCGGCCGTCGGCATGTCACGGGCGGCTCCCGCCACCGGTGTGCACCGGTCGCTTCCGGGCATCATGCGCCCCATGAGAGTCGTGGCGCTCGCCGACACCCACGCTCCCCGGCGATGGCGGGGCTGTCCGGCCGCGGTGGCCGCGCACCTCCGGGACGCCGACCTCATCCTGCACGCCGGGGACGTCTGCGTGCCCTCCGTGCTCGACGAACTCGCCGCCTACGCCCCCGTACGCGCCGTGCGCGGCAACAACGACGGCGCGGACGTCGCGGCGTGGGGGGCTCCGGAGGTCCTGGAGCTGGAACTGGCCGGGCTTCCGGTGGCGGTGATCCACGACAGTGGCCCGGCCAAGGGCCGGCTCCGCCGGATGCGGCACCGCTTCCCGGAGGCGCGGCTCGTCGTCTTCGGCCACTCGCACATTCCGCTGGACGAGTCCGGCGAGGGACTGCGCATCTTCAACCCCGGCTCCCCGACCGACCGCCGGCGCCAGCCGCACGGCACGATCGGCCTGCTCGACATCGACGAGGGCCGCCTCCTCGACGCGAGGATCGTCCCGGTGACCTGATCGCGCCGGTACCGGCGCGCGTGCCCCGGGCGGGGCGGCGCCGGCACGGCCGGCCACGGCGCGGTTCACCGCGGCGGCTCACCACAGGGCGCCGCCGGATCCCCAGGTGTCCCAGCAGTCCCCCCAGTTGTCACAGCCGTCTCCGCCGTGGCCGGCGGCGACGTGATGCGAAACGGTCGTAGGTGAGGACGCTCCGGCCGTGCCGCCGGCGAACGCCATGGCTCCGGCGAAGGCCAGTCCCGCCAGGGCCACCGCCGGCTTCTTCGCTCCGCGCATCGAGGACACCCCCTCTCGCCCCTCGTGTCGCCGCGCCTTTCGTCCGGCGGCGCTCGGGCGGGCCCGGGCCGCCGGACGCTCAGACGATTGTCGCTTTTATGTGGTCCGCTCTGAGTTCAACTGCACAACGTTCGCTTGTGGGAATCAACCGGCGTAAGCTCCACGCGACGCTATTTGACCCACATCGGGGGCGTTGCGCGGCCCCCTTTGGACACGATCTCCGCCGCCTTTACGCACCACGGCGGCCGGGCGAAGCGCCTGGTCGCACCGGGTCGGGACGGGCCTGCGGACCGGCCCGGCGACCGCCGAACCGCGACCGCTCAAGCCCGCGCTGCACTTTCGCAAAGCGAAGGTTAAATCCCAATCTTTGAGTATTTATGGGTTGATACTGGGCGTGATCCGAGGTCGGCTGGACTGTGGATAGCGCCGCATATCGGTTAATTGCCGAGAGCGTGTGCAACCCGCCCTGTCCGTCGATCAAGCAAAGAGGTGTCCTTGATGAGGAACAGGAAGCGGATGGCTCTCGCCATCTCGGGAGCGGCCTTCGCCGGAGCCACGGCTCTGGCTCTCGGGGCGGCTCCGGCCGCCGGCGCGCAGACCATCACCGCCGCACCGCACCACACGGTCGCGGCCACACCGCACCACGCCACCACCGGCCACGTCGCCGGCCAGATTCGCGGCGACGGATGGGGTTGGGGCTTCTCCAGCGGATGGGGCTACCCCGGCGGGTGGGGTTATCCGACCGGTTGGGGCTACCCCGGCGGTTGGGGCTATCCCACTGCGTGGGGGCCCGGCGGTTTCGGCTGCGGCTGCTGATCGCCCGTCACCTCGCCGAGATCGAGGCCGGGAAGAACCGGGGTTCCGCGTGACACGCGGAACCCCCTCATTCGTCAGAAGCGCGCGACCGGCCCGGCGCGGTGGAACTCCCACCCGTGGTCGACCGGCCCGATGCCGCCGCCCAGCGGGAAGCCGTGCTCGATGGCGCCGGTGACGTACTCCTTCGCCCGGCCGACCGCGGTCACGACGTCCTCGCCGTGCGCCAGGTACGAGGCGATGGCCGACGCGAGCGTGCATCCGGTGCCGTGCGTGTGCATGTTGTCGAGCCGCCGGCCGGGGAACCGGTGCTCTTCCGTGCCGTCGAACAGCAGGTCGACCGGGGCGCCGGGAAGGTGACCGCCCTTGATCAGCACCCACCGCGGGCCGAGCTCCTTGACCGCCTCGGCGGCCCGGCGCATGCCGTCCTCGTCCTCGACCTTGACGCCGGTGAGCTGCTCGACCTCCCAGAGGTTGGGGGTGACGACGGTCGCCAGCGGGAGCAGCGCGGAGCGGACCGCGCCGACCGCGTCCGGCGCCAGCAGCGCGTCGCCGTGCTTGGAGACCCCCACCGGGTCGACCACGAGCGGGACGTCGACGCCGGCCAGCGCCTCGGCGACGGTCTCCACGAGGACGGAGGAGGCGAGCATGCCGGTCTTGATCGCCTGCGCCCCGATGTCGGACAGGACCGAGTCGAGCTGGGCGCGGACGGCCTCGGGAGGGAGCTCCCAGTAGCCCTGGACGCCGAGGGAGTTCTGCGCGGTGACGGCGGCGATCACGCTCATTCCGTGCACACCGAGGGCGAGCATCGTCTTCAGGTCGGCCTGGATGCCCGCGCCGCCTCCTGAGTCGGAGCCGGCGATCGTCAGGACCCGGGGCGGTGTCGTCATGCCGACAACTCTACGGTCGGCAGGAACGCCCGTTGAGGGTGCAGCCGGACGGCGCCGTTCCGGTCCCGGTGGCGGTGAACCGCACGGTCGCCGACCGGCCGGCGGCGATGGCGGGCCGAGCGGCGGGGTTGCGGACGATCAGCACCGTCCCGGTGCGGACGGCGGTGCCCCCGGTGACGGCGGTGATCCGCGCGTGGGCGTACCGCAGGACGAGCGTCCAGCCCCGGATCGCGGTGGCGCCCTGGTTCACGATCGTCGCCTCGCCCTGGAAGCCGCGCGCCGACGCGGAGGTGGTCCGGACCGTGACGGCGACGCCGGAGCGTGCCGCGCCACGGCTGACCCGGCCGCTCTGTGAGGCGTCGTTCCGTGCGGTGCGCCTGCCGGAGGAGTGCTCCGGCCCGCCGGAGACCGTCACGATCGGCGACGCGCCGCCCGACGGCGTGCCGCCCGCGAAGTTCAGTGAGATCTGCTGCGTGCTGACGGCGGAGACGATCGCACCGATCGCCAGGACACCGGCGACCGTCGGCAGGAGCGGCACCTTGCCGAGCCTCCGGTTCCGGCCTGAGCGGTCATCCTCCGGAACCGCTCGCGGGCCGTCCTCCGGCTTCCTGGTGTGTCGTCCCATCCCGTCCCTCTCCGGTCTCGGGATGTATACCAAAAGCACACGACCCATGCCTACCAGACCGCCGATGCGAACTGCGACAACTCACCGCTAGGTCAGCCGGAAATGGTCCCATCCCCCGGCATCGTAAGTGCGTCCGTCCACGACGACCTCGGCGGCTCCCTCGACCACCCTCCCGATTGTGCGCCATTCGGCGGGCAGCGGCAGCCGCTTCGGAAAGGTCGCCGCGAACGCGTGGTCGTCACCGCCCGTGAGGGCCAGCCGCAGCCCGTCCGGCACGGGCGGCACCGGCACGGCCGCCGCGTCGATCTCGATCCGCACCCCGGACGCCTCCGCGATGTGCCCGAGGTCCTGGACGAGGCCGTCGCTGACGTCGAGCATCGCCGTCGCCCCGAGCTCACGGGCGCCCAGCGCGGTGGCGTACGGCGGCCGGGGGCGCCGGTGCGCGTCGACGAGGTCGGCCGGCTCCCTCCGTCCCTCCGACAGCAGTTCCACCCCCGCGGCGGCGTACCCGAGCCGGCCGGCCACCGCGACGACGTCGCCGGGCCGGGCGCCGGACCGGGTGAGCGCCGGGCCGTCCAGGGCACCGAGCGCGGTGACGCCCAGCACCACCGTCTCGGCGCGCACGACGTCGCCTCCGGCGACGGACGCGCCGGCCTGCGCGCACTCGTCCCGCAGCCCGTCGCACAGCGCGTCGACCCAGTCGACCGCCGTGTCCGGCGGAGCCCCGAACCCGATGAGCAGGGCGGTCGGCCGGGCTCCCATCGCCACGACGTCCGCGAGGTTCTGCGCGGCGGCCTTCCGCCCGATGTCGTACGGCGGCGACCAGTCGCGGCGGAAGTGCCGGCCTTCGACGAGCAGGTCCGTCGTCGCGACGACACGTCCGCCGGGCGCGCGCACGACGGCGGCGTCGTCTCCGGGCCCGAGTTCCACTTCGGGCCCCTGGCCCAGACGTCCGGTGATTCGAGCGATCAGCCCGAACTCGCCGAGTTCCCCGATACTGATGACCCACCTCCGATCAAGACACGGTACGGTTGCGGCTGATGGCCGTTTTAAGGGAGGACGTGATGGTGCAGGCCTACATCCTCATCCAGACCGAGGTCGGCAAGGCGGCCGAGGTGGCCCGCACGATCTCCGAGATCACCGGGGTCACGCTCGCCGAGGACGTCACCGGACCGTACGACGTCATCGTCCGGGCGACCGCCAACAACGTGGACGAGCTCGGCAAGCTCGTCGTCGCCCAGATCCAGTCGGTCGAGGGAATCACGCGCACCCTGACCTGCCCCATCGTCCACATCTGAGCCCGTTGTCCGCACCGCCGCAAGTCTGCACCACCGTGTGTCTCCCCAGGACGGGGGGGCGGGCGCCGGCGCGGCCGCGGCGGACGCTCCCGGTCGTGGCGATGCTGTCGGTGGTCGCGGCGGGGTGCGGTGCGAGCGATGTCGAGGTCCCGGTGCCCCGGCCGCCGGCGTCGATCGTGTCGTTGTGCCGTGCCTTCCACGACCGGCTGCCGCAGCGTCTGCACGGCCTGAAACGCCGGTCGACCAGCCCGCGCTCGGACCTCGTCACCGCGTGGGGGTCGCCGGCCATCGTGGTGCGCTGTGGCGTCACCCGTCCGGTGGGGCTGCACAAGACGTCCGAGCTGGCCGTGATCAACGGGATCAACTGGCTGCCGGTGCCGCCGGACCGCCCGGTCACCTTCACCGCCGTCGGCCGACACGCGTACGTCGAGGTGACCGTGCCGCCCAAGTACACCCCGCCCGGCGACGTGCTGAACGAACTGACCACGGCGATCAAGGCCACCGTCCCCGCCAACTCCGACGCGACCCTGTGAGGCACGCCCCGCCTACAGGGTGAGGTGCCGCGCGGCCGCGACCAGCGCGGGCAGGGCGCCTCCGGCGTCACGCCGCCACAGCAGGACGACCTCGATCGGCGGCATGGGTTCGAGGATCGGCCGGAACACCAGCCCCGCCGGAACCTGCGCCGCCTCGCGTACGCACAGGGTGTAGCCCTCCCCCGCCGCGACGAGCAGGGGGACCAGATCGTGGCCGAAGGCCGCCGGGCCGAACCGCGGATGCAGGCCGCGCCCGGCGAACTGGTCGACGAAGCGCGCCGCCTCGGCGGTCCTCGGCAGGATCAGCGGTTCTTCGGCGAGGTCGGCCAGGGAGAGGGACTCCCGCGCGGCGAGCGCGTGGCCGCGCGGCAGCAGCGCGCGGACCGGGGCCCGGTGGACGACCAGGCGGGAGACGCCGTCGGCGGCGGGCACCGGACGGTAGCCCAGCCCCGCCTGCACGTCCTCCCCGACGATGTGCGCCACCTGCTCGGCGGTGCGCATCCGGGTCATCCGCACGCGCGCCCCGGGGGCGAGACCGCGCAGCGTGCCGAGGATCGCCCGCACGACGTCGGACAGCCCGTCGGCGACCGCGAGGCGCAGTCCGCCGAACTCGCCCGCCACCGCCTCGGAGACGGCCGTGAGCGCCTGGTCGAAGACGCCGAGAACCTCCTCCGCGTGGGCGGCGAAGACCTCGCCGACCGGCGTCAGGTGCATGCCGCGCGCCGTGCGCTCGAACAGCGGCGCGCCCACCTCGCGCTCGACGATGCCGAGCTGCTGCGAGAGCGTCGGCTGCGCGACGCTCAGCAGCTGGGCGGCCCGGCGCACGTTCCCGGTCTGGGCGACGGCGAGGACGTAGCGCATCTGACGTACGTCCACGCGGCCTCCCTCCGACACCTGTGGGGATGATCACACAGATCGCACGCCTTCGCATCGGGTGCCACGGGCGGGTCCCCGCCCGCCCGTGGAGTCCCCTACTCGGCGCGCGGTCCCCTGGCGACGGTCTTGTCGCGGCGGGCGGGCTCGCGGCCGGGCGGCTGCGTGGGACTGGGCCGCGACGGGAGCGACGGCACGCCGACCCGTACGGCGCCGCCGTCGAGCCGGACGGGCTCCCCGTAGTGGTCGATCTCCAGCGGTTCGCCGCCCAGGAGCTCGTACACCACCTCGTCGTGGCCGATGGTGACCTTCAGGCGCCGGCCGCGGAACCGCATCCGGAACGCGAGCCGCGAGATCCCGGGAGGCAGCCGCGGCGCGAAGGTCAGCCGCGCGGTGTACTGCCGCATCCCGCCCAGGCCGGCGACGAGCGCGGTCCACGTCCCGGCGAGGGAGGCGATGTGCAGGCCGTCGCGGGTGTTGTGCTCCAGGTCCCGCAGGTCCATCAGCGCGGCCTCGCCGATGTAGTCGTGGGCGAGCTCCAGGTGCCCGGTCTCGGCGGCCATGACCGCCTGGGTGCAGGCCGACAGCGAGGAGTCCCGGACGGTCAGGCCCTCGTAGTAGACGAAGTCGCGGAGCTTCTCCTCCTCGGTGAACGCGTCGCCGCGCAGGTGCAGGGCCAGCACGAGGTCGGCCTGCTTGACGACCTGCTTGCGGTAGATGTCGAAGTACGGATAGTGCAGCAGCAGCGGATAGTGGTCGGGCGGGGTGTTCTCGAAGTCCCAGCGCGCGTGGTGCGTGAAGCCCTCGCTCTGGGGATGCACCTCGAGCCGCTTGTCGTAGGGGATGACGATGGCGTTCGCGGCGTCCCGCCAGTCCGCGGTCTCCTCCTCGGTGACGCCCATGCGGCGCGCCTGCTCGGGGTAGTCCTCGGCGAGGTCGGCGGCGGCCCGGAGGTTCCGCTGGGCCATGAGGTTCGTGTAGACGTTGTTGTCCGCGATCGCGCTGTACTCGTCGGGGCCGGTGACGCCGTCGATGCGGAACCTCCCCTTCGCGTTGTGGTGACCGAGGCTGCGCCACAGGCGCGCGGTCTCCACGAGGAGGTCGAGGCCGACGTCGCGGGAGAAGTCCTCGTCCGCCGTGGCGTCGGTGTAGCGGATGACGGCGTCGGCGATGTCCGCGTTGATGTGGAACGCCGCCGTCCCGGCCGGCCAGTAGCCGGAGCACTCCTGCCCGGCGATCGTCCGCCACGGGAACGCCGTGCCCCGCAGCCCGAGCAGTTCGGCCCGTTCCTTGGCCAGGTCGATGGTCGCGTGCCGCCAGCGGAGGGCGTCCGCGGCGGCCTCCGGCCGGGTGTAGGTCAGCAGCGGGAGCACGAACGTCTCGGTGTCCCAGAACGTGTGACCGTCGTAGCCGGGGCCGGTCAGGCCCTTGGCGGGGAGGGGGCGGCGCTCGGCGCGGGCGCCCGCCTGGAGCGTGTGGAAGAGGCCGAACCGTACGGCCTGCTGGACCTCGGCGTCGCCCTCCACCTCGACGTCGGCGCCCGCCCAGAAGTCGTCGAGGAACGCGCGCTGCTCGCGTACGAGCCCGTCCCAGCCGGTCATCTTGGCCGCGGCCAGCGCGGCGATCACCTGGTCGTGCACGGCGGGCCGGGACCGCTGGCTGGACCAGCCGTAGGCCAGGTACTTGACCACGCGCAGCCGCTGACCCGGCTGGAGGCGGGTGGCGATCGTGTAGCGGCAGACGTCCTCGAAGCTGTCGGAGGTGATCGTGCACTCGGGGCCGTCGATCTCATGGCCCATCGCCGCGGCGACCCGCAGGCCGCTGTGGCGGGTGCGGTGTACGAGGACCGCGGTGTCCTTGTCGGCCACCGACTCCTCGCCGACCAGCGGATTCTCCAGCCGCCCGGCCACTCTCGGGTCCTTGCCGAGGTCGGGCAGGGACTCGTTGGCGACCAGCTCGGACTGCACGACGATGCGGACGGGCCGGTCCACCGCCTCGACCTCGTAGTGGATCGCGGCGACGCCGCGCTGCACCAGGGAGACCAGCCGGACCGTGCGGACCCGCACCGAGTCCCCCGCCGGGGACTTCCACTCGACCTCGCGGGTCAGCGTGCCCGCGCGGAAGTCCAGCGCGCGCTCGTGGGAGTGCAGCTCGCCGTACCGGACGTCGAACGGCTCGTCCTCGACGAGCAGCCGGATCACCTTGCCGTTGGTGATGTTGATGACGGTCTGCCCGGACTCGGGGTAGCCGTACCCGGCCTCCGCGTAGGGCAGCGGCCGCAGCTCGAACACCGAGTTCAGGTAGGTGCCGGGCAGGCCGTGCGGCTCGCCCTCCTCCAGGTTCCCGCGCAGGCCGATGTGGCCGTTGGACAGCGCGAACACCGACTCGCTCTGCGCCAGGGTGTCCAGGTCCAGGCTCTGCTCGCGGACGCACCAGGGTTCGACCGTGTAGGCGGCCTGCCGGATCATGCGCGCTCCCCCTCGCCGTCGCGGTCCAGCAGCTCGGACAGGTCCTTGACGACGATGGTCGCGCCGTGCTCCTTCAGCGCCGCGGCCTGGCCGATCCGGTCGACGCCCACGACGCACCCGAAGCCGCCCGCGCGCCCGGCCGCGACACCGGCCAGGGCGTCCTCGAAGACCACCGCCCGCGACGGCGGCACGCCGAGCGCCTCGGCGCCGGCCAGGAACATGTCGGGCGCGGGCTTGCCCGCCAGGCCCCGCTCCTTGGCCGTCAGCCCGTCGACCCGCGCGTCGAACAGGTCCGCGATTCCGGCGGCGTCCAGGACCTGCGCGGTGTTGGCGCTCGACGACACGACCGCGGTGGACAGGCCCGCCTCGCGGGCGGCCCGTACGTAGCGCACGGACCCCGGGTACACCTCGACGCCGTCCTCGGCGAGCTTTCGCAGCACGAGCTCGTTCTTCCGCTTGCTCAGCCCCTCGATCGTCGGGGCGCCCGGCGGGTCGTCCGGCGAGCCCTCGGGCAGCGTGATGCCGCGCGATTCCAGGAACGACCGGGTCCCGTCCTCCCGGCGCTTGCCGTCGACGTACTCGTCGTACTCCTTGACCTGGTCGAACGGCCGGAACGACGGCCCCTCCCGTTCCCGCAGGAACTCGTCGAACATCTCCTTCCACGCCGCGGCATGCACCGTGGCGGTGCGGGTCAGCACCCCGTCCATGTCGAACAGGCAGGCCGTGACGCCGTCCGGCAGTCCCAGCATGTGTCTCCTCCCCGAGATCGCCGATGAGACATGCCTACCCCACCGCATCGGGATAAGCGCCCCGAATGCGGGCGGGGCGGCCCGCGGGCCGCCCCGCGTGATAGGGAGCGTCAGGCGCAGGTGACCTTCGCGTCGGCCCAGTCGGCGTGGTCGCTGTCGACGCCGTTGCCGCCGTCGGTGACGATCAGCCTGACGAACTGCGCGCCGGAGACGTCCGCCGTCAGGTGTTTCGCCGGGTCGGCCGTGGTGAGCAGGCCGCTGTCGGCGACCTTGGTGCCGTCGGCCCAGATCTCGAAGGTGACCGAGCCGTTCTGGGTCTTCTCGTCGTCCACGCCGACGTCGGCGGACACCGCCGTGCAGCGCTTGGCGAGGTAGTACTCGACGGTGCTGGGGGCGTGCGCGCCCAGGCCCTTCTGGTAGACCACGCCGTTGATGGTGATCGGGTTGCCGTCGGCGTCCCCGGTCTCGCCGTTGCTGCGGTCCTTCTCGACCGGGCCCCAGCCGTTCGCCGCCCGCACCCACGTCAGGTCGCTGAGGTAGGAGGTGCCGGACGGCGGCGCGTCCAGCTTCCGCACCGTCACCTGGACGTCACCGGTCAGGGTCTCATCGGCGGTCCCGGCCCGGGCGGTCAGCGTGTACGTGCCGGGCGCGGCGTCGGCCGGGGGCCGTACCGTCCAGTTCGTGGTCAGCGAACTCCCGGTCGGCAGGGCCGGGCGGGTCCGCGCCGAGGTGGCCTGGACCGTCCAGCCGCCGGGGCCGGTGAGCGTGGCGTTCACACGGAGCGCGGGCCGTCGGCCCGCGTTGGCGACGGTGGTGGTCACCGTGGCGCCCGTACCGGGCTGAAGGATGGGGAGCGCGCCCGGGTAGGCCACCGGCAGGCCGATGCCGAGGTCCACGGCGGGCGGGTACTCCGCCCAGGACCGGTCCGCCGCGACGCGGTACATCACCGTGCCGTGCGCCGGAACGGTCGCGGCGATGACGCCGGCCGTCTCGTGGGTGGTGTGCGCCCACAGGTCGCGCACCGTGTACGCGGCGGCGCCGGGGAGGCCCACGGCGCTCGCGGAGGTGGCGATCCGCTGCGGGGAGTCGGCCTCGTTGAACAGCGCCACCGCGCGGTCGCCGTTGGCCAGCCGCTTGACGAAGACGTCGCGGCCGCCGTCCGTGCTGATCGGCGCGCCCTGGACGCCGAGCCGGTCCTGATCGACGGCGATGACCTCCTTGTTCTCGAGGATGGACATCGTGGCCGCGGACGCCTTGCGCAGGTCGGTGCCGATCAGCAGCGGGGCCGCCATGATCGACCAGAGGCTGAAGTGCGAGCGGTACTCGGTGCCGGTCATGCCGCCGTTGCCGACCTCGAGCATGTCGGGATCGTTCCAGTGCCCGGGCCCGGCGTACTGGGCCAGGGCCATGTTCTGGTGGACGATCGACAGCATCGAGGAGTAGCTGTCGGAGATGTCGCCGGTGGTGCGCCAGGAGTTGCCGACGTCCTTGCCCCACAGCCAGGGCTGGTTGGAACCCCACTCGCAGATGGAGTACAGGATCGGCCGTCCGGTGGCCTTCAGCGCGTCGCGCATCTTCGTGTAGCGCTGGATCGCGTCCACGCCCTGGTTGTTACAGTTGTCGTACTTGAGGTAGTCGACGCCCCACGACGCCCACGTCCTGGCGTCCTGCTCTTCGTGGCCGAGTGCGCCGGGCATGGTGCCCGCGCAGGTCAGAGTGCCCGCGCTGCTGTAGATGCCGAGCTTGAGGCCCTTGGAGTGGACGTAGTCGGCGAGCGCCCTGATCCCACTGGGAAACCGCGTCCTGTTCGGCACCAGGTCGCCGTTCGCGTCGCGGTTCTGCTCGGCCCAGCAGTCGTCGAGGTTGACGTACTGGTAGCCGGCGTCCTTCAGGCCCGAGGACACGAACAGGTCGGCGATGCCCTTGACCATGTCCTCGTTGAAGTCCGCCCCGCAGTGGGTGGCGTTCCAGTTGTTGAAGCCCATCTGCGGGGTCAGGGCCAGGCCGTTGTCGAGCGCCGCGGCCGGCGGGGCGGAGGAGAGGGCGAGCGCGACGGCGGTGGCGGCCCCCATCGCAAGCGCGGTGACGGCGGAGGTCAGAGATCGAACTGTGCGCATGACCGTTGGTACCTCGCCGAACACGAACCAACAAGATCCAAATTTGTGGCCCGTCGGACAGCGTTGACACCTGTCGGGTTCCGGCGGGAGGCTGCCTCCGGCACCCGGCCGCGTGAAGGAGGGACGATGCTGGCCCAGCAGCGGCAGCAGGCGATCCTTGAGCGGGTCCAGCAGCGCGGCGGCGTCCGCGTGGCCGACCTCGTCCGGGAGTTCGGCGTCTCGGACATGACGATCCGCCGTGACCTCGAGGTGCTGTCCGAGCGCGGGCTCGTCGCGAAGGTTCACGGCGGCGCGACGACGATCGGCACCGCGTCCACCGAGGAGCCCGGCTTCGCGGCCAAGTCGGTGCGCCAGCGGCAGGAGAAGGATGCCATCGCCCGCCGCGCCGCCCGGCTCGTACGCCCCGGCACGGCCATCGCCGTGTCCGCCGGCACCACCACGTGGACCCTCGCCCACCACCTGACGGACGTGCCCGACCTCACGGTGGTCACGAACTCGGTGCGCATCGCCGACGTGTTCCACCGCGCCGCCCGCGCGGACCAGACGGTCGTCCTGACCGGCGGCATCCGCACGCCCTCGGACGCGCTCGTCGGCCCGGTCGCGGTCAGCGCCATCCGGTCGCTCAACGTGGATCTGCTGCTGCTGGGCGTCCACGGCATGAGCACCCGCGCCGGGTTCACCACGCCGAACCTCATGGAGGCCGAGACCGACCGGGCGATGGTGGCCGCGGCACGACGCCTCGCGGTCCTCGCCGACCACACCAAGTGGGGCACGGTCGGCCTGTCCACGATCGCGCGGCTGGGCGACGCCGACGTGCTCATCACCGACGCGGGCATCGGCGACGACGCCCGTACCGCCCTGTCCGAGTCGGTGGGCGAACTGTCCGTCGTCGAGGCCGATCCCGTACGGGCCGGGGACGACGCCTGAGGAGAGCGGGCCCTCAGCCGAGCTCGGCGAGGTCCTCTGCGCTCAGGTTCAGCGTGCCGGCGGCGATGTTCTCCTCCAGGTGCTCCAGCGAGCTCGTTCCCGGGATCAGCAGGATGTTCGGGGACCGGGCCAGTAGCCAGGCGAGGGCCACCTGGGGCACGGTCGCCCCGTGGCGGGCGGCGACGGCCTCCAGGCTTCCGGCCGTGACCGGCGTGAACCCGCCGACCGGGAAGAAGGGCACGTACGCGATGCCCGCCGCCGCACAGGCGTCGACGAGCGGGTCGTCGTCCCGCTGCGCGACGTTGTAGAGGTTCTGGACGCAGGCGATCGGCGCGATCGCGCGGGCCTGCTCGAACTCCTCCGCCGTGACGTTCGAGACGCCCAGGTGGCGGATCAGGCCCTCCTCGCGCAACGCGAGCAGCGTTTCGAGGGGCCCGGCCAGAGACGCCTCGGAGCGGTCGAGGTCACCCATCCGCAGGTTCACCACGTCCAGGCGGTCCACGCCGAGCGAGCGCAGGTTCGCCTCCACGCCGCGACGCAGGTTGTCGGGCGTGAGGCCGGTCTTCCGTTCGGCGGGCAGGGCGATGTCCGAACCCTCGACCAGCGCCCCCACCTTCGTCACGATCACCAGGTCGTCCGGGTACGGGGACAGTGCCTCGCGGATCAGCTCGTTGGCCGCCACGCCGTCGCGCGCGTAGTAGTTCGAGGTGTCGAGATGGTCGACCCCGAGCTCCACCGCCCGGCGCAGGACGGCCAGGGCCGTCTCACGGGCGGGCCGGTCGCCGCGCGGCCACCCGGTCAGCTTCATCGTGCCGTACCCGATCCTCGCGACGCTCAGATCGCCGCCCAACGCCCAGCGTTCATCAGTCCTGGCCACTCCCCCACCCTAGGGGCGCACAGGGCGCGGGTTCTCCGAGCGATCGGTCGGATCTCGTGTCGGCCACCGCACCGGTCGTCCGGTGGCGGGCGTCCAGGCCCCCATGCTTTCCGCAGGACCTTTGCTCTGCTCACCTCGGGTATGCACTGGACCGGACCAGGTGCATACCCCGAGTGAGCAGAGCAAAGAGTGCCGGGGGAAGGGACGTGATGGCCCGCGGGGAGTAGTCAGGCCGCGCTCAGAAGCGGCCGGTCGTCGCGTCGGCCTCGGTCTCCTCGTTCAGAAGAGTGCGGAGTTTCGTGAGGGCCCGCATGCTCTGGACCTTCACGTTGCTTTCTGACATGCGGAGCAGGCGAGCGACGTCCCGGACGCTCATGTCCTCCCAGTAGCGGAGCACGACGATCGCCCGCTCACGCGGCGCCAGGTGCCCCAGCGCGGTGAGGAGGGTGAGACGCAGGTCCCCCTGGTCGGCGTCGGCGGGCGTCTCGGGGACCTCCGCGGTGGTGACCTCGTCGGTGCTGCGCCGACGTTTGTGGTCGAGGAACGCGCGCAACATGATCTTCTTCGCGTACGCGTGCGGGTCGTCGACCCGGCGCCACTTGACGTACAGCCGGGCGAGGGCGATCTGGGTCAGGTCCTGGGCGAGATGCCAGTCGTGGCCGAGCAGGAAGGCCGTCCGCCGCAACCGGTCACCGGCCGCCTCGGCGAATTCGCAGAACGCGTCGTCGTCGCGCATCGAGGTCCCTTCACGGGCGACCCGGTACGGCGGGCCGCCGGGAGGCGGCCCGCCGTACCGGCGGTCGGTCAGTTGACGGTGGGCAGGGCCGGGTAGTCCGTGGCGGCCTTCTTGACGAGCGCGGCATCCATCTTGGCGCCCCACGCCCGGTTTGCGGCGATCTTGAGCGCCTGCGCCGGGGTCAGCGCGACGGTCCCGGGCGGGTTCTCCTTACCGTTCCAGGCCAGCCAGTTGGTGGTCATGATCTGCACGGTGACGCCGTTGCCGTGGTCCACCGCGACCTCACTGCCGGTGGGGTTCGCCGTGACTTGGGCCCGGCCACCGCCGGGCAGGTCGCGGCAGCCGGGCAGCTTGTCCGCCAACCTCTTCTGGTACCACTGCTCGGTCTGCCGGCGCTCCGCCTCGGTCTTTTCGCCCTTGAGCATGTGATCCCGCAGGGATTTCAGGATGGCCACGTCGTGGGCGGTGCGCTTGGTGCGGCACGCTTCCGCACCCAGCCCGCCCTTGTAGATGAAGACCCGGACCATGCCCGGTCCCTTGCCGGTGTCCAGGTAGACCTGGCCGAAGGCGTACCGGCCCTTTGCCTGCGGTCCCTTGGCGTAGCCGCTGGTCCGGCCCTTCGGGAGCAGCCGGATGAGCTGCTCCACCGCCGCGGCGTCGGTGACCGGCAGCTTCGGGCCACTCGGCTGCTTGATGACGGTCGAGGTCGACTCGGCCGCCAGCACAGGAGCCGGGATCGTATTCCCCTTCGCGCTCGTCCCAGTGGACCCACCGGTCGTCGCGCTCGCCGTGGTCCCGGCCGACCTGCCGGCGTTGCCGGGCATGACCGCGAACGCGGTGACGGCCAGGGCCGCCGCCGCTCCGGTCACGCCCGCCGTGAGCCAGGCCCTCCGCTGCCGCCGCCGGTGCCGGCCTTCGCGTACGGCGCCCTCGACCAATCCACCGAGCGGCGGCTCCTGCTCGGCGGACATCTCTTGACGGAACATCTCCCGCAGCCTCTCTTCCATCTCGCACCTTCCTTCCGGCCGGGGCGCGCGCTCCCTTGCCCCAGAAGACGGGATGGAGATCGACTCCGGTTACAACCGATTTGGCGGAAGATTCGCGGCAGCGACTCCGCTCGCCGTCGGGCAGCACGAGGTGGGTCGGTTCGCCGCCGACGGTTCGCCGCCGATGGGTGCCGGGGCGAGCCGACCGTCCCGACCGCGGCATCGCAGTCGGACGTCGTCGCACTGGAAGAACCGGCGGAAACCACGGGCAGAGCAGCACCCAGTGCCAATGTCGCCGATGTCTGCGCGAGCTTTTACGGTGATCGGCGATCCCCGAGGTGTGGTTCAGGAGCTGCCGCAGCGACCGCGGTAAAGTACGGGCGTGGACTGGCATACCTGGCATGAGGACTACGACCAGCCAGGCTCGCGGCTGGCACAGCGGTTGCCCATCGTTCAGGCACGAATAGTTGAGGCCCTCGATAACGCCGGGCCTGGTTCCCTCAAGGTCATCAGCATGTGTGCCGGCCAAGGCCACGACATCTTGGGTGTAC
Organism: Actinoallomurus soli; assembly: GCF_024055715.1. GTDB lineage: Bacteria > Actinomycetota > Actinomycetes > Streptosporangiales > Streptosporangiaceae > Actinoallomurus > Actinoallomurus soli. The sequence goes on along the minus strand of NZ_JAMXMV010000008.1, from coordinate 220,028 downwards.
TGACCGATCACCCTCGCCGTCACGATGTCAGTGCCCGTCTGGTGGAGCTGGATCCTCGCAACGTGGCAGTCGCGGAAAATACGGCCCGGTCGGCTGGGTTGGACAAAGTCGAGGTGGTTGCGGCCGACGCCGGGCTCTTCGACCAATACAAAGGCATGATGCCGGCAGACGTCGTTCTTGCCTGTGGTGTCTTCGGGAACATCCTCGATGAGGACATTCAGCGCACCATCAGCGGATGCCGAGAGCTGTGCAAGACCGGCGGTAGCGTCATCTGGACGCGCCGTCGCTCAGCCCCCGATCAGGTACCACAAATCTGCGCCTGGTTCGAGGAACAGGGTTTCGAACGGCAATGGTTGTCCGATGCCTCCTGGGATTTCGGGGTCGGCATGCACCGTTTCGTCGGAGAACCGCAACCGTTCTCCTCGCGGCGTATGTTCACCTTCCGCAGTAAGTGAGTACTGCCGTCCCGGATCTCACCGCATCACCGACCACCTCTGCCAGGCTCTGCCTCTGCTGCTGTTCGACCAGCCGCCCCTGCGGACGCCTTGCCGCCGTCGGCGCCACCTGGCCGCTGTCACGGACGGCCTCACGCCTGAATCGCCCGATTCGGCCGGTCAACAGCGGCGCTGACGAGCCGGGTCGTGGCCGCCACGGCGGCTGTACGGCGACGGGAGGCGGCGATGTCGCCTTGCCCTTTCAGGCGGATCGGTCGAAACGGAGGCGCGCCCACACCGCGCGGCTGCCGTCCGCGTGCCGGTAGGTGCCGTACCGGTCGGCCAGGGCGCCGATCCCGTACAGGCCCAGTCCGCTCTCGGGGAGGTCACCCCCGTCGGCGAGGGCGGCCCCGACCGGGTCCTGCCGCGGAAGGCGGGGTTCCTTCGGCCCACCGGCGTCGATGACGTGGATCTCGCCGAAGGTCGGCCAGCGGTACAGGGCGACCGTGAACGTCCCGCCGGGACGCCCCGAGGCCGAGTGGCGGATGGCGTTGGTGGCCAGCTCCCCGGTGACCCACGCCGCGTTCGCGGCGAACGGGGCGTCGGCGAACAACTGGCTCACGAACGTACGGGCGGCGCCCACCTCGTCGGGTGTTCCGGCGAAACGGCGTTCCCACCGCAGCATTCCCGGCCGCCTGGCGGCCACCCGGCCACCGAACGGCCGCCACTTGTCCTCCCGGTCGATATCCGACCCCGAAATCATCGCGATTCTTCCTTTCTTTCGTGCAGTTCGAGGCTTCTGCGAGCGGCTGCCGGATAACGCCGTACGAGGCGGTCGAGAAGCGTGAGATCGACCGCGACCGACGTTCCCCTAGGGCCGAGCGCTTCAAGAACCTCCCGGAGCCGATCGACGGACCGCTTGAGCTCATCCGGCGACGTCATGGCCATGTAGCGGAGTAGGTTCGGATGTCCCCCGCGATTCTTCGACATCGCATGAGAATGTTCCTCCGTTCCTGATTTCCCTCCCAACAATGGCCGATGACGTTTACGCTGAGAACGGCCTTACCGACGGGGCCGATATGCACAAGGCGCGCCGGTGAGGCGTGGAGCACCGTAAAATCCGGCGAAAGGGATGTCATGGGCCGACAGACCAGCCCGACGCTCGTCACTCTCGGACGACTCGTACGCACTTATCGCGATGCGTCCGGAATACTGCAAAAGGATCTCGCCAACCGCCTCGGCTACTCCGACGGCTGGCTCAGCAACCTCGAGACCGGCCAGCTCCGCCCCCGCAGCGAACAGGTCGCCTCCATCGAGGAGAACCTCAACCTCCCCCGCGGCGCCCTCATGGCCGTCTACGACCAACTCGACAACGAGTCCCTACCGGGCTGGTTCCGCCCCTGGCTCGAAGAGGAAAGGCGAGCCGCACTCGTCCGATCGTTCGAAGTCGCCCTCGTTCCGGGACTGCTCCAGACGGACGAGTACGCGCGGGCGCTCCTGCAAGGAGACGAGGCCGCCGTCGCGGCGCGGATGGACCGGCAGTCGATCAGGCATCGGGAAACGCCACCGGCGCTGCACTTCGTGCTCGACGAGGCGGTGTTCTACCGGGAGCGCGGCGGCGCCAAAGCCATGTACGACCAGCTGATGGCGCTGGCAGATTCGCCATCTCCCCGGCTCACGATCCAAGTTGTACGCTCGGCGGTGAACCCCCGAAGCCTGGGAGCTTTCACCATCGCGACCGTCGACGGGAACGACGTGGCCTACGTGGAGACAGCCGTGAGAGGAATCGTCACGAGCGGCCGGGACGACCTGGCAATCCTCTCAGAGGCATGGGAATCCATCAAGGCAAACGCCATGCCCCAGAACGAGTCGATCGAGTTCATTCGCAGAACGGCAGAGGAACGATGGACCTGAACAGCACCGACTGGCGCAAGTCGAGCCGCAGCGGAGAGAACGGCGGCAACTGCGTCGAAGTCGCGACACTCGACCGAAGCGCGTAACGCCCCCCCGAAGCGTCCCCCGTCCTTGAACACCGGAGCCAAGGACGGGGGATCGTCTATTTCAGCGGGCGGATGCCGACGAGCTTGGTGAGGAAGCGGTCGATCTGCTCCTGCAGGGGCGGCCAGGGAAGGTCGGGCTCGTTCACGCGCATCGAGACGGCGCCGTGGACGGCCGCCCTGAGGTCCAGCGCCACCGCCGTGGCGTCGTCGGCCGGGGCGAGGCCCGCGTCGATGCAGCGCTGGACGGCGGCGGTGGTGCGCTCGGCCAGCTCGTCCTTGAACGCCAGGTGCATGCGCTGGTTGATGGTGCTCTCGTGGAGGACCTTGTAGAGACCGGCGTGCTCGCCGACCCACGTACCGAGGAAGAGCAGCCGGCCGCGCAGCCGGGCGGCCGGGTCGCCGGCGGCGGCCTCGGCCCGGTCGAGGCCGCGCACCAGATCGCGGTGGCAGCGCTCCAGCGCGGCGTACACGAGCGCGTCCCGGTCCTCGAAGTGGATGTAGACGGAGGTCGCGGCGACGCCGACCTCCCGTGCCACCGCCCGCATGGACAGCGCCTCGTCGTCGGCGAGTTCGTCGAGCAGCCGGAGAGTGGCCGACACGATCTCGTCCCGGAGGCGTTCGCCCTGGCCACGGGGGTTCCGGCCGCGGGTGCGCGCCCTGGGCGCGCTCGGGGCCTCCCCCGTCTCGCCTCGCGTCGAAGAGATCTCGTCCATAGGTCCGCCATTGTAGGAGGACGCTCGTCAGGCTACAGTCGTAGCGCTACAGCCGTTCACTTATCGAAGGAGCGTCATGCGCTTCCCATCCGACTCACAGCTGAAGGCGCTGGACCCGGTGTTCGCGGAGATGAGCGCCGCGACCGACCGCATGCTCTGGGACGAGCTCCCAGAGCTGTCGACGCGGGAGAAGATCCTGCTGTCCCTCGTCGCCGACGTCTGCGGGCAGACCCTCGGGCTGCCGTTCGAAACCCACGTCGCGATGGCGCGGGGGCACGGTCTGTCGGCCGACGACCTGCGGGAGCTTCTCCGCTTCATCGCGTACGACAGCGGTTATCCGGCGGCGCTGGCCGCCCTCGCCCGGCTGACCGGCATCGAGCAGGAGCAGGGCCTGACCGGCCCCACCGGCCACGGCCATGAGGTGAACGCCGACGGCCAGGAGAGCCCGATCCCCGCACCGGCCCGGCGGGCCGTCCGCAACCTCGACGCTCCGTTCGCCGGCTACATGGACCTGCAGTCCCGCATGCGCGCGGGCATGAACCTGCTCAGCGTGCGGGAACGCGCGTTCGCGACGATGACGGTCGACGTGCTCTACCAGACGCTCGACGAGAGCTTCCGCCTCCACGTCACGCGCGCGCTGGCCGCCGGCGCGACCCCCGACGAGGCCCGCGCCGTCGTACGGTTCTCCGCTCGGTTCGGCATGACGAAGGCGTGGCGCGCCCTACGGGTCCTGGAGTCGCTCTTCACCGAGACGGGCACGGTCTTCGCCTGATCCGCCCGGCGAGGCGGCCCGACGCGGGGGCCCGGGCCGCCTCGCCGCGCGTCGGCCGCCACCCGGCGGAACCGCCGGCGCCGAGGCGGAGGGTTGTCCGTCTCCCGGCACCGTGATAGGTAACTCCGCGTGCCGCGTGTCGGCGCCAGGTGGACGGCGTCGGCATGGAGGCACCGTGATCAAGGAGACCGCCATGCGTCCACGTCTTCTCTCTCACTGAACGACGCCGGGGCTCACGTCCCCCACCGCGGTCCGCACCAGATTCACCATTTCCGTCCGCCCGCCGCGCGGCCGGTTTCGGTGATCCCTTCTGCCTGTTCTCCTTGATCGAAAGTTGCTGCATGCCCTCCTTGAACCCTGAGCCGACCCCGCCCTCCCCCGAGCCGTACGGTGACCGAGCACGGGCGCTCGGCCGGCAGCTGGTCGAGGTTCATCAATGGCTCCGCGCCGAGCTGGCGCGGCTCCGCGACGAGGTCGCGGACCATACCGGCGGCGCCGCGCCGGTGCCGCTCCAGGCACACTGCGCGGCCTTCTGCGAAGCGCTGACCCGGCACCACACCAGCGAGGACACCACCGCGTTCCAGATTCTCGGCGAGCAGTTCCCCGAGCTGAATCCGGTGCTGGAGGAGCTGCGGCGAGATCACCGGCTGGTCGCGGACATCCTCCACAGGCTGCAACCCCTCCTCGCGACGCTCACCCCGGAGAACGCCGAACACGTGGGGCGGGAGCTCGACGGGCTGACCGCCATCCTCGAATCCCACTTCCAGTGGGAGGAGAGGAGACTCGTGGCGGCCTTCGACGCGCTTCAGGCCCCGGCGGGTGAGGAGTTCTTCGGTCTGACCACCAACGAATCCCAGGAGAGCCGATGACAGCCGTGTCCATCGAGGAACAGGTCGTCGCCGACCAGGGCGCAGGCCCGTACGCGATCACGACCGGCCCCGACGGCGCGCTGTGGTTCACCCTGGTCCAGGGTGGCCGGATCGGGCGGCTGGTTCCCGGCGCCGAGCCCACGAGCCACCGGCTCGATCCGGCGTGCGGGCCGACGATCATCGTCACCGGGCCGGACGGTGCGCTCTGGTTCACCGAGTACCAGGCGCACCGGATCGGACGGATCACGACCGGCGGCACCGTCACGGAGTTCTCGCCGCCCACCCCGGACTGCGGGCCGTTCGGCATCGCCGCCGGGCCGGACGGCGGATCGTGGTTCGTGGAGATCGCCGCCGGCCAGATCGGCCGGATCGGAGCCGACGGCCTGATCGAGGAGTTCCCGCTGCCCGACCGGTCCGCCCGCCCGCACGCCATCACCCCCGGCGACGACGACCGGCTGTGGTTCACCGAATGGGGCCGTAACCGCGTCGGCTCCACCGCACCGGACGGCAGGATCGACGTGTACGAACTGCCGACGGCGAACTCGGAGCCGCACGGCATCACCCTGGGCCCCGACGGCGCGCTGTGGACTGCGCTCGAGATCGGCGCACTCGCCCGCGTCACCCCCTGATCGTCCCGACCGCGAGGGCCTCTGACGGCCGAGCGTGGAGACGGCAGGTCGACGTCCCGCGTCGGCCGATCAGCGGTGGGGGCGGGGCTCGGCCCGGTGCCGGGTCGCGTGAATGGAGCCGAGGAGATCCAGGGCCTGGGCGCCGGCACCGCCCGGTTCGGCATGGTAGATCACGAGCTGCTGGCCCGGGGCGTCGCGTACGTCGAAGGCCTGGTAGGTGAGCGTGAGAGGGCCTACGTCGGGGTGCAGGAAGCGCTTGGCGTCCCGGGTCTTGCCTCGGACGGTGTGGGCGTTCCAAAGGCGGGCGAAGTCCGCACTCTGATCGGTGAGGGTACGGACGAGTTCGGCCAGCCGCGGGTCGTTCGGGGCGAAGCCGGTCGCCTGGCGGAGGTTGGCGACGGTGGCCTGGGCCGCCCGGTCCCAGTCCGTGTAGAAGGATCGGCCCGCGGGGTCGAGGAAGGTCATGCGGGCCAGGTTGTCCGCCGGATCGAACGGGGCGTAGAGGGCGTCGGCCAGAGCGTTGGTGGCGAGGATGTCCAGGGTCCGGTTCATGACGTACGCCGGAGTGTTGGGGTAGCCGTCCATCAGCCGGCGCAGCGCGAGGCTGACCTGGCCGGCGACGTAGGCGCAGGGCCGGTCGCCCTGCGCCGCCCCGGCCAGCCGGTACAGGTGTGCTCGGGCCTCCACGTCCAGGCGCAGCGCGCGGCTGAGGGCGTCGAGCACCTGCGGTGAGGGGTGGCGCTCGCGCCCTTGTTCCAGGCGGGTGTAGTAGTCGGTGTTCACTCCCGCCAGGACGGCGACCTCCTCGCGGCGTAGCCCGGCGACCCTGCGGGTTCCGTGGCTCGCCATGCCGACCTCCTCCGGCTGCAGCCCGGCGCGGCGTGCGCGCAGGAATCCTCCCAGGTGGTTGTCGTCCATGTGGCCAGGCTATGAGGCGGTTGCGCGTGCTGCCCGTGCGCTGCCTGGGTGCGCCGCACCCAGGCAGCGCACGTCCTGGTCACCGCCTGCCGACCTGCGCAGACTCGGTGGCACACGGCCGGACGGCCGCTGAACGAGAATCCGGAGGATCTCCCATGACAGGACGACGACTCGCCGGCAAGGTCGCGCTGATCACCGGCGCGACCGGCGGCATCGGCGCCGCGACCGCCGAACTGTTCGCCCGCGAAGGCGCTCGGTTGGTGATCACCGATGTCGCCGACGGGCCCCTGCGGGACCTGGCCCGCCGGATCGAGGCGGGCGGCGCCGAGGTCGTCGCCGTCCGCCTCGACGTCTCCTCTTCACAGGAGTGGGACAAGGCGATCGGCGTCGTACGCGACCGCTTCGGCGCGCTGAACGTGCTGGTGAACCTCGCCGGCATCGTGGACTGGCCGGGCATCGAGGACACGCGGGAGGAGGCCTGGGACCGTGTCATCGACGTGAACCAGAAGGGCACGTGGCTCGGCATGAAGGCGGCGATGCCGCTGCTGCGCGCGAGCGGCAACGCGTCGGTGATCAATACCTCGTCGGTGCTCGGACTCGTGGGAAGCGGCGCCGCCGCGGCCTACCAGGCGTCCAAGGGCGCGGTGCGCCTGTTGAGCAAGACCGCCGCGGTCGAGTACGCCCGGCAGGGAGTGCGGGTCAACTCCGTGCATCCCGGGGTGATCGCGACGCCGATGATCCAGGACATCCTGGACGAGCAGGGCGATCAGCAGCCGGACATCCAACGCACCCCGATGCGCCGAGCCGGCCGCGCCGACGAGATCGCCCCCGCCTTCCTCTTCCTCGCCTGCGACGAGTCCTCGTTCGTCACCGGCTCGGAACTCGTGGTCGACGGCGGGCTCACCGCCTACTGAGCAGGGCATCGCCCCCTGCGCGTACGGCATCCTGGGGGGAGGCCGCCGGACGGCGGCGCGGGTGTCGCTCTGACCGTCCCGGCGGACGTCGGCCGCGGGGCGGGATGAGACCGGCCCGGTGCGGGGTTGAAAACTCTGAAACGGTGTTGTGTTCAGTTGAAGTTTCAACTAAACTGGCCCGCATCAGTCGTTGAAGATTCAAGCACAGGAGCCATCATGAGCGTTACCGCCACCGAGCTGGGCCTCACCGCGGGGACCTGGAACATCGACCCGACCCACTCCGAGGTGACCTTCAGCATCCGTCACCTCATGTCCAAGGTTCGCGGCTCCTTCACCGAGTTCTCCGGCGCCATCGAGATCGCCGAGGACGTGGCGGCCTCCACCGCCACCGCCGAGATCCAGCTCAAGTCGATCGACACCCGCAACGCCGACCGTGACAACCACGTCCGGTCCGCCGACATCCTCGACATCGAGAACCACCCCGCGATGACGTTCCAGAGCAAGGGCGTCCGCGTCGAGGGCGACACGAACCTGCTCGACGGTGAGCTCACGATCAAGGGCATCGCCCAGCCGATCACCCTCGAGGTCGAGTTCAACGGCGTCGGCGAGGACCCGTGGGGCGGCACGCGCGCCGGCTTCACCGCCACCGGCTCCATCAACCGCAAGGACTACGGCATCGAGTTCAACGTGCCGCTGCCCGGCGGCCAGAAGGCCCTCCTCGGCGACAAGGTCGACATCACGCTGGAGATCCAGGCCGTCCGCGCCTGAGACCTTCGCGTCGGTCGCCATGACGCACCATGGCACAGAGCACCCGTGGCAACGCCTCGGGTGCTCTCTGTCATGTTGAGGCTGCCCGCAATCGGGTATCGCGGAACAGCAGAGGGCACATCCGCGTTGATCCGTTTGGGATTCGATGTGAGAGCGAGGTGGCCATGGCGGCGACCACGAGTGACGGCAGGCGCGTCAGGCGCCCGGGGCGGGCGGCCGACGGCGATCTGCTGGGGGCCTATCTGGACGAGATCGCCGCCACGCCGCTGCTGAGCGCCGAAGAGGAGATCGAGCTCGCCCTGGCGATGGAGGCCGGGCTGCTGGCCCACAACCACCTCGACGAGGGCACGATGCCGGACGGCGCGACCCGCGAGGAGCTGGAAGAGGTCGCCGCCCGCGGCGACGCGGCCAAGGACCGCTTCATCCTGGCCAACCTCCGCCTCGTCGTCAGCGTCGCCCGGCGGTACCCGACAGACGGCCTGAGCCTGCTCGACCTGATCCAGGAGGGCACGATCGGCCTGATCCGGGCGGTCGAGGGCTTCGACCCGCGGCGTGGTTTCAAGTTCTCCACCTACGCGACGTGGTGGATCCGGCAGGCCATCGGCCGGGCGCTGGCCAACTCGTCGCGGTCCGTACGCCTGCCGGGCGCGGTGCACACCGACGTCAACCGGCTGCGCAAGGCCCGCCGCGAGCTCGTGCTGCTGACCGGTTCGGAGCCGACCAACGAGGAGCTGGCCGCCGAGCTGGACCTGCCGGTCGAGCGCATCGGCGAGCTGGACCAGTGGGACCGTACCCCGGCGAGCCTGGACGCGGTGGTCGGCGAGGACGAGGAGACCTCGCTCGGCGACCTGCTGGCGGACGAGACGACGCCCTCCCCCGAGGACGAGGCCATGGCGGGCGTCCAGCTGGAGATCATCGACGACATGCTGGAGCGCCTGGAGCCGCGCGAGGCGACCGTGCTGCGGGCACGGTTCGGCCTGGAGGACGGCACCGAGCACAGCCGCCGGGAGATCGCCAGCCGGCTCGGCGTGTCCGCCGAGCGGGTCCGGCAGATGGAGCTGGCCGCCCTGCGCCGCATGCGGGAGATGGCCCAGCGCATGGACGTGCCCCTGGCCGCGTGACGCGGTCGCCCCGGCGAAGACGACGAACGGCCCGGTCCGCGAGCAGCGGACCGGGCCGTTCTCTTGCGCTCCCCGGTCAGTGCGCGACGGCGAGGTCGGGCAGGGTGAGCGCCGAGTGCTCGGGGCGTTCGGTGTCGCCGGGCAGGCGGCGAGCCCGCGCAGCGCCTCGTTGCGCGCGGCCAGGGCCTCCGGCGTGCTCGGGAAGAGCGCGGCGTTCCCCTCGGTGACGAGCGCCTGGTTCATCTCGACGAACGTGCGGGTGGATCGCTCGTACGCGGCGAACGCCGCCGTGTGGTCCGGTTCGGTGGCCAGCGCACCGGCGAGCATGTACGCGCCGACCAGTGCGAGGCTCGTGCCCTGCCCGGTGAGAAACGACGGCGCGTGCGCGGCGTCCCCGACGAGCGCGACGCGTCCGGCCGACCAGCGGGGCAGGTGGATCTGGCTGACGACGTCGAAGAAGAGGTCGTCGGCGGTGCGCATCGCCGCGGTCAGGCGCGGGATCTCCCACCGGTCGCCGGCGTAGACCGACGTGACGAGGTCGCGTTGCGCGTCCGGGTCGCGGAAGGCGGTGAAAGGCGGCTCGGGGCGGGCGAAGGGCAGGAAGCCGAACAGCTCGTCGCCGTCGCCGTCGCCGACGGCGTAGAGGGCCGCGGCCCTGCCGGGCTCGTTCCAGATGACGCCCTCATGAGAGAGCCCGAGGTCGTTGGGCAGGGTGAATCCCGCGAAGCAGTAGCCGAGGTAACGGTGGAACGGCTCCTCCGGGCCGAGGACCAGGCTCCTGGTGTTGGAGTGCAGGCCGTCGGCGCCGATGACGAGGTCGAAGGTGCGCCGGCCCCCGCCGCGGAAGGTCACGTCCACTCCCCCCTCGCGATCGTCGAGGGCGGCGATGGAGTCGTCGAAGAGGAACTCGGTGTCGTCGCGGATCGCGTCGTACAGGACGTCGGCGAGATCCCCGCGGCGCACCTCCAGATCGCTGCTCTCGTCGCCGCCGGCCAAGGCGGCGGGCCGGAGGGAGGTGATCGGACTGCCGTCGGGGTTCAGGAAGGTGATCCGGCGGGTGTCGACATGGGCGGCCCGTAGCCGGGACAGTATCCCCATGCGCCGGACGACCTCGAGCGCGGTGCCCCGGATGTCGATGGGGTATCCGCCCCTGCGGAGTGCCGCCGCCTTCTCCACGACCGTGACGTCGAAGCCGTACCGGCCGAGCCAGAAGGCCAGGGCCGGGCCGGCGATGCTGGCTCCGGAGATCAGGACCGTGCCTCTCGTCGAGCTGCTCATCTCTGCTCCTCCCAGCCGCACGCCGGGACGCACGACTATATAGCTACCTTAGGTATCCTTTTCAATGGCGCGATGACCCCAGATCTCCGCGCCGCCACCGAGACTATATACCTAACTTAGGTATCCAAAGAAGGTTTCATGGACGACGAGCAATCCGCCGACGGCTTCGGGGCCGCCGAGATCGATCTGCTGGCGGTCCTCCCCCGCCTCACACAGCTCGGCCAGGTGATGAGGCGCAGCGACCTGGTCGAGCGGACCATGGAACGTGTCGGCATCGCCATCGACCGGCCGGCGATGACGATCCTCGTGACCCTGCACATGGCCGACCGGCCGCTCCGCGTCGGAGAGATCGCCGAACGCATGCAGGTCGTGGGGCCGCACGTCACCCGCCAGATGAACGTGCTGGAGCGGCGCGGGCTGGCCCGCCGGGTCACCGATCCGCAGGACCAGCGGGCGCGCCTGATCGAGTTGACCACCGAGGGGGCGGCGGCCGCCGACCGCTACCTGACGACCATGCTCGGCTGGTTCGCCGGCGCCCTCGCCGGCTGGTCCCCCGAGGATCGGCAGGCCTTCGGCCGTCTCCTCGGCCGGTTCGCCGACGACCTCACCGCCCACCTGGCCGCTCTCGGCGACGACCGGCCGCCGGCGTCCTGAGAGGGGTGCTGCGGGAGGCCGCCGCCGGGTGTGGCAGCGTGGAGGTGCATCCCGTCGATCATCTGGCGTGGCCCGCCGGCGTGGGCCGCGCAGCGCGGAAGGAGGACGCGTCATGTCGAAGCCGCCGCTTCCCGAGGACGCGATCGCCATGCTGAAGAAGCCCAACCCCGCCGTCATCGCCACCGTGCGGTCCGACGGGCAGCCGGTCTCCACGGCCACCTGGTACCTCTGGGACGACGGCCGGATCCTGATCAACATGGACGAGAGCCGCAAGCGGCTGGACCACATCCGGAACGATCCGCGGGTCACGCTGACGGTGCTCGACTCCGATGACTGGTACACCCACGTGTCCCTCATCGGCCGCGTGACCGAGATGCGCGACGACGAGGACCTGGCCGACATCGACCGGCTGTCCGAGCAGTACACGGGCCGCCCGTATCCGCAGCGGGACCGCGGCCGGGTCAGCGCCTGGATCGAGATCGACCGCTGGCACGGCTGGGGAAGTTTCCAGGACACCGACCAGGCGAGCGGCTGACGCGGTCGCCGCGCACAGGAGCGGTCACCGGGTCGTTTCGCGAGCCGGCGCCGCGTACGAGAGCGGTCACCGGTCGTCGGACCGGGCCGGCGCCGCGCACAGGAAACGCCGGGGGGTGCGGGAGACGAATCGCTCCCCCCGGCGTCGGTGCCTCCTGACGGTATCCGAACGCTATCCGCTAGGCACTCACCTCCTCCTTCGCGCCTCCGCGCGAGCCTTAGGCGACGTCGGCGGTCAGGCCGGCGACGGTCGCGTCCAGGGAACTGGTCGTGAGCGGCATGAGCACCGGTTCGGTGACCCGGAACCGTTCGACTCCCCGCTTGGTCAGATGCACCCGCAGGTCGATCCAGCCGCCGGCGGTGCGGCAGCGGCCCCGCTCGGGAAAGTGCAGGTCCCCGACGGAGATGCGCGCGCCGGGCACGTGCACGGGCAGCAGGATCTGCGACCGTGACGTGAGGGCCCGGCACGAGGCCCGGTCGCGGTACGCCGCGACGTGGGCGTGTCCGGCCGTGGCCGGCGGGACGGGGCCGAGGACCGCGCCGACCGGATCGCCCGCGGGGTCCCGGAGCATCGCGTGCGACGGGGCGAGACCGAGGATTCCCGGGTGCGCTCCGGCGGTCGAGCGGCCGTCCGTACGGCCGATGCCGAGGACCTCCACCATGAGGAGGTCGCCGGGCTCCGCGCCGACCACTCCGACCGGGCCGCACAGCGGCTCGCCGCCCTGGCACCGCATCCGGACGGAGCCACCCGCGACCAGTTCGGCGACGGGCGGGAGGTCGGGATGCCAGCGATCGTGACCGGGCGTGTCCCGCACGGTCGGGACCGGGGCGGCGGGCGTGAACAGCAATGTGTCGGTCCCTTCTCTCGCCGGCTCTCGGAACACCTCAATCCTGCACTTGGTGCTGTTTCGGGCTGGTTTCACCGCGCTTAAACCCCCGTCAACTGCCCTTCACCGGGGTGATCCACAAGGGAGGTGAACGCTCCGCGACGTACGGGCGGCAGCGGGCCGTACGCGGCGGGGGCCGGCGCTGAACGTTCCCCCGGCGCGAGCGGAGGCGGGCGGCCCTTCGCCCAGGCCGTGCGGCGTCATGGGCGATTTGCTACGAACTCAGCAGCCTTAGCAAGCAACAGATGATATTTCCGCGTCTGTCGCGTTCGGCGACTCTCCGTATGTCGACTGCTCCGTATCTGACCAGTCCCCCGCCTGGCCGGAGCAGCGGGCAGAAGGAGAGAGCTCGTGAAGCGAGCCTTCGCCGCCGTCACCGGCGCGCTGGCGCTGGTCGCCGCGCTGACGGCCGGCACCGCCGGAACGGCGGGCGCCACCCCGCCCAACATCCCCTCCGCGAGCACCGCCGCGTCACGGCTGGCCACGCTCACCGTCGCCGCCGAGAGCCACCAGTCGACCTACGACCGCTCCCTGTTCCCGCACTGGATCACCATCAGCGGGACCTGCAACACCCGCGAAGAGGTGCTCAAACGGGACGGCACGAACGTCGTGACCGACTCGAGCTGCGCCGCCACCTCCGGCAAGTGGTACAGCCCGTACGACGGAGCGACCTGGACCGCCGCCTCGGACGTGGACATCGACCACCTGGTCCCGCTCGCCGAGGCCTGGCGGTCGGGCGCGTGGGCGTGGACGACCGCGCAGCGCCAGGCGTTCGCCAACGACCTGAACGAGCCCCAGCTGTGGGCCGTCACCGACAACGTCAACCAGGCCAAGGGCGATCAGGACCCGACCACCTGGAAGCCGTCGCTGACGTCGTTCTGGTGCACGTACGCACGCGCCTGGATCCAGGTCAAGTGGTACTACGGCCTGACCCTGCAGAGCGCGGAGAAGACCGCGCTGACCAGCATGCTCAACACCTGCTGAGCCCGACGCCGTACGGGCCCCGGACGCGCGCCCGGGGCCGTACCGGCGCTAGCGCAGGCCGAGGGGGCGGGCCAGGGCGGTGCGGATCCAGCGGTCGACCAGGGCCGGGTAGTCCAGGCCCGTCGCCGCCCACATCTTGGGGAACGCCGAGGCGGGCGTGCAGCCGGGCATCGTGTTGATCTCGTTGAGGATCAGCCGGCCGTCCGGCGTGTAGAAGAAGTCGACCCGGGCGAGCCCCTCGCAGCCCAGCGCGTCGAACGCCTGCACCGACAGCCGCCGGACCTCTTCGATCACCGCCGGCGGGAGCTTCGGCGGGATGTCGAGCGCGAGGCCGTCGTCGAGGTACTTGGCCTCGAAGTCGTAGTAGTCGTGGCCGGAGCCCACGCGCACCTCTGCGGGCAGGCTGGCCTCGGCCGGCTCGTCGTCCAGCCCTTCGAGCACCCCGCACTCGATCTCGCGGCCCGGGACGGCCGCCTCGACGATCACCTTCGGGTCGTGCTCGCGCGCGGCCTCGACCGCGGCCTCCAGCGCGTCCTCCGACTCGACCTTGGAGATGCCCATGCTCGAGCCCGCCCGCGCCGGCTTGACGAACACCGGCCAGCCCAGCTCCTTGATCTCGTCGACGACCTGCTTGCGCTCCCGCCGCCACTGCCGGTCCTTGACGACGACGTACGGGCCGACGGGCAGCCCGCAGCCCTGCCAGACCAGCTTCATGTACGCCTTGTCCATGCTCGCGGCGCTCGCGAGCACCCCGGCCCCGACGTAGCGCACGCCCGCCAGTTCGAGGAGGCCCTGAATCGTGCCGTCCTCACCGTACGGGCCGTGCAGCAGCGGGAGGACCACGTCGACGTCGCCGAGCGTGCGCGGCACCTGCCCCGGCTCCACGACGACCAGGCCACGGCTGTCCGGGTCGAACGGCAGCGCCAGCGGCAGCCCGTCCTCGGCGACCTCCGGCAGCTTGCCGTCCTCGATGGCGAGCCGCTGGTCGGACGCGAGCACCCACCGGCCGTCGCGTGCGATCCCGATGGGGATGACCTCGTACCGGTCCTTGTCGATCGCGGCCATCACGCTGCCCGCGGTGAGACAGGAGATCGCGTGCTCCGAACTACGCCCGCCGAAGACGACGGCGACCCGGATCCTGCCCATCGATCCACCTCTTCTCACCTGCACCGACAGTCGCGGGCACCGACATTACACGTCATTTCGTCTCGTGATGTTCTTCCCCGCTCGACGGGAAAGAGGTGCCCTGCGATCAGACGCCGTAGCGTTCGGGCTTCGGAGTGCGCGACATCAGCAGCCGACCGGCGTCGGCCGGGCTGAGCCCGCCGTGCATGACGGCGACGATGGCCTCGGTGATCGGCATCTCGACGTGGTGACGCCGCGCCAGTTCGAGGATCGCGTCGCAGGACTTGACGCCCTCCGCCGTCTGCCGGGTGACCTTGACGACCTCCTCCAGGCTCATCCCGCGCCCGAGGTTCTCGCCGAACGTGCGGTTCCGCGACAACGGCGAGCTGCACGTGGCGACGAGGTCGCCCATCCCCGCCAGCCCCGCGAACGTGTGCTGGTCGGCGCCGAGCGCCGCGCCCAGGCGGGCGATCTCGGCCAGGCCGCGCGTCATCAGCAGCGCGCGTACGTTGTCGCCCATGCCCATGCCGACCCCGATGCCGACGGCGAGGGCGATGACGTTCTTCACGGCGCCGCCGAGCTCGCAGCCGATGACGTCGGAGTTCGTGTAGGCGCGGAAGTACGGCGTCATGCAGGCGAGCTGCAGCTTCTGCGCGGTCGCCTCGTCCACGCACGCCACGGCCGCGGCCGAGGGCTGCTCGGCGGCGATCTCACGGGCGAGGTTCGGGCCCGTGATCACCGCGACGCGCTCCTCGGGCACGTCGGCCACCTCGCGGATCACCTCGCTCATCCGCTTGCAGGTGCCGAGCTCGATGCCCTTCATGAGGCTCACCAGCACCGCGTCGGCGGGCAGCAGCGGCCGCCACTCCGCCAGCCCCGGCCGGAGCGTCTGGGCGGGCACGGCCAGCATGACGTAGGTCGCGCCGGCGAGCGCCTCGGCGGGGTCGGTGGTGGCGGTCAGCCGGTCCGGGAGCCGTAGATCCGGCAGATAGTCGGGATTCTCATGCCGGTCGTTGATCGCCTCGACCAGCTCCGCGCGGCGCCCCCACACCGTGACGTCGCCGCCCGCGTCGGCCACCACCTTGGCGAAGACGGTCCCCCATGACCCTGCCCCGAGCACCGCGATCTTCAAGAGGCCTTGGCCTCCTTGCCCGTGTCGGTCCCGTCGGTGTCCGCGGCGTCCGCCGCGTCGGTACCGGCCGCGGCGTCGGCGCCGGCCGCGGCCGTGGCGTCGGCGTCGGCGCGCTTCTCGGCGCGCTTGGCGCGGGCCGCCTCACGTGGGTCGTACAGCTTCTCCGGCGCGGGCTCACCGCGCAGCTCCCCGAGCAGGTCGGCGATGGCCCGCATGATGTCGGCCGTCGCGGCGTTCAGCGTCTCCGCGTCCAGGGGACGGCCCTCGTACTTCGACAAGTCGACCGGCGGACCGGCGATGACGTGCATCGTCTTGCGCGGGAACGGCCGGAACCTCTTGGTGCCGTACGGCCAGAGGATGTGCGCGCCCCAGTGCGCCACGGGGATGACCGGGACGCCGGTGGTGAGGGCCATCCGCGCGGCGCCGGTCTTGCCGGTCATCGGCCACAGGTCCGGGTCCCGCGTGCAGGTGCCCTCCGGGTAGAAGATGACGCACTCCCCCGCGCGCAGGCCCTTCTCGGCGTCCCGGAGCGCCAGCGCCGCGTCGGACCGGTCGCGGTAGACCGGGATCTGCCCGGTCCGGCGGATGATGCGGCCGATCACCGGGGCCTTGAACACCCCGGCCTTGGCCAGGTACACCGGGAAGCGGCCGGCCTTGTAGATGAAGTGGGCGAGGGCCAGCGGGTCGGACCACGACAGGTGGTTGACGGCGATGATCACTCCGCCCTTGCGGGGGACGTTGTCCTGCCCCTTCCAGTCCCGCTTCAACAGCGTGAACAGCAGCGGCCGCAGGATCCCCACGACGATCGCGCGCCAGACGGGCGATTGACCCATGCCCTCCTCCTCACTTCGTCCCGGCCGTGCCGGGGGTGTCGTCAAGTGTCGCGGGTGTTTCCGCGTAGTGTCGACCCACGATGTCTGGTACCCATCGCCTCATGTGGATGCTCGTCGTGCCGGTCAAACCGCTGGCCCGCGCGAAGTCACGGCTGTCCGGCGCCGTCGGCCCTCACCGGGAGCGGCTGGCGCTGGCCATCGCGACCGACACCGTATCCGCCGCACTGCGATGCCCGCGGGTCCGGGGGGTCGTGGTGGTCACCGACGACCCGGTCGCCGCGCCCGCGCTCGAGGCGCTGGGCGCCCACATCGTGCCGGACGAACCGGACGCCGGGCTGAACCCTGCGCTGGTCCACGGCGTCGAGCGGGCGCGGTCGCTGGCACCGGAGGCCGGTGTCTGCGCGATGTCCGCCGACCTGCCGGCCCTGCGGCCGGCCGAACTCGACCTCGTCCTGGCGGCCGCCGAGGACGCGCCGAACGCCTTCCTGCCCGACCTCGCCGGGGTCGGCACCACGCTGTACACGGCACGGCCCGGTGCGGTGTTCGCGCCGGCGTTCGGAACGGACTCCCGCGCCCGGCACCGGTCCCTGGGTGCGCGGGAGCTCACGCTGGAGGAGGTCCTCAGCGTGCGTCAGGACGTCGACACGATCGACGACCTGCGGGCCGCACTCGTCCTGGGGGTGGGCCCGCGGACGGCGTCCGTGGCGCCTCTGCTGCCGGTTCCCTGCCCGTCGGCCCCATCGGACTGACCTCGCGCGGGCCGGTCACGGCGCGACTGTGGGATCCAGGCAGCGTGCGGGCCGGTCACGGCGCGACTGTGGGATCCAGGCAGCGTGCGGGCCGGTCGCGGCGCGACGGCGTGGGCCAGGCGGCCCGCCGGCGGCTCGGTACCGGCCTGCCCGCGCGGACGCTCTAGTCTGTGCGGCATGCAGGGCACGGTGAAGGCGTACGACGCCGAGACGCGGACCGGCAGCGTGCTGCTGGACGACGGGAGCGAGATGGCCTTCGACACGGCGGCGTTCGAGGCCGGCGGCCTGCGGCTGCTGCGGTTCGGGCAGCGGGTCAACCTCGCGGTCGAAGGCGACCGCATCACGGTGATCACACTGTCGACGTTCCCGCTGCCGTAGAAGCGCCCCGGGGACCACGACGGCGCCCGGCGGAGTGGCTCCG
Source organism: Actinoallomurus soli (assembly GCF_024055715.1). Classification (GTDB taxonomy): domain Bacteria; phylum Actinomycetota; class Actinomycetes; order Streptosporangiales; family Streptosporangiaceae; genus Actinoallomurus; species Actinoallomurus soli. The sequence goes on along the minus strand of NZ_JAMXMV010000008.1, from coordinate 202,293 downwards.
CCGGGCGCCGTCGACACGCCGTTATTCCTTCTTGGCGCCGGCCACCAGGTTCTTGAAATCCGAACCGGCCTTGAACTTCGGAACCGAGGTCGCGGGGACATTGATCGTGGCGCCCGTCGCCGGGTTCCGGGCCTCGCGAGCGGGCCGATCGGCCTTCTCGAAAGATCCAAAACCGGTGATGGCCACCTTCTCACCCTTGGCCACGGTCTCCTGAATGGTGTCCAGGATGGCGTCGACCGCTTCGGTCGCCGCTTTCTTGCTGCCGACTCGATCGGCGATCGCGTCGACGAGTTCGCGCTTGTTCATGGGTTCGCTCCTCTTCCCCCTTGCTCGCTCGAAACTAGGGGACCTCAGGGCATCTATACAATCACCCATGGCAGGTGTTTGCGCCTGTGTCGCAGGTAGAAGCGCCATTCAAGATGCGTTTTCATCGTCATCAAGCTCGATCATGAAGGATTCGAGCCGCTTGACGGCCAGCGCCGGGTCCCGCTTGGCGAGATCGGTGATCAGCAGAAGTTGCCTGGTCAGCCGCGGTTTACGCACACCCGGGAGGTCGGCCACCCGCGTGTGCGCCTCACGCAGCCGCCGGGCGAGGGCGTTGAGACGCGGGTCGTCCCACGCGGGGCCAGACGGTGTTGCCATCATCACACCTCGTCACTGATTCCCACGGAGGCACGCCGTGGGGTCGCGAATCGAGTAGGAGGGCGGGGTCGCCCGGCCCTCCTCTCACACCACCGGACATGCGGGCCCGCATCCGGCGGTTCGTCAAGCCGTGGTTTTGAGCCTGTGCCAGGTCTCGCGGAGTCCGATCAGGCCAAGGTCTTTCCAGTGCTCGTTGGGCAGGACCTGAAGGACGGGCGACCCGGCGATCCGCCAGTATCCCCTGCTGCTGGTCGCCCACTCCCGCGCGTTGCGGTCGGGGATGCCCAGCTCCCGGATCCGGCCCCGCGCCATCAGCACATCGAAGTCGACCCGGTCGAAGAACCGTTCCAAATCGACGTCCACGACCCACTTCAGGCCGTCAACACTACGGGTTCCGCAGGCCACTCCTTCCCGTCCGGCTCGTCGTCCGCGACTCGACGGCCGCCCCCTGCCGCTGACCGCGCCCGCGCCGGGCGACAGGGCGGGCGGACACGATCGCCGTGTGCCCCGGTGGCGGGCACCAGGGCTCAGACGGCCGCCCGTTCGTAGGATCACAGTTATCGGTTAGGCGCAATCGTCCCGGTCAGCGGCCTGAGCCGCGCCTATGCTGCGAAACGCCGACGGCGCCCGGGGCGAACGGCGAATCATGAGATCGGAGTGGCCGTGCACGACTTCTTCCATACCTTCTTCGACTGGTCGGAGATAGCCGGCGTTCTGCCCTCACTCCTCGGGGAGGGACTGCGGAACACCCTCCTGATCGCGGTGCTCGCGATCCTCTTCGGCCTGTCCGGCGGCATGCTGCTGGCGGTGCTGCTGCTGTCGCGTAAGCGACTGGTCCGGCTCCCGGCCCGGATCTACGTGGACGTGTTCCGGGGACTGCCCGCGATCGTGACGGTGAGCCTGATCGGCCTGGGCCTACCGGCGGCGGGCATCCGGCCGTTCGGGCGCAGCCCGCTCGGGTACGCGGTGGTCGCCGTCGGCCTGATCTCCGCGGCGTACTGCGCGGAGATCTTCCGTGCGGGCATCCAGGCGGTGCCCGCCGGGCAGATGCAGGCGGGCCGCAGTCTCGGCATGTCCTACCTGAAGACCATGCGGCTCGTCATCGTGCCGCAGGGTGTCCGCAACGTCCTGCCCGCGCTGACCGGGCAGTTCATCGTGGACGTCAAGGAGAGTTCCCTGGTCTACCTGCTCGGCCTCGGCGCCGGGCAGCGCGAGCTGTATTTCATCGCCCAGGAACGCCAGGCCGCCAGCTACAACGCGTCCGCGCTCGTCGCCGCGGGGCTCTGTTACCTCGCGATCACCATCCCGCTGACGTACCTCGTCAACTGGCTGGACCGGCGGATGCGGGAGGGCCGGCCCGTGCGATCGGGCGCGGAGGACCTGCGGCCCGAGCCGGCGCTCGCGGAAGGATGAGCATGACGACGATGCCCGGCCGACCGGCCTTTCCCGACGAACCTTTCCCGACCGACCGACTCCGACCGACCTCCCGGCCGGCCCCAGCCCACTTCAGCCCGGCGATCAGTGTCCGGGACCTGCGCAAGTCGTACGGCCGCACCGAGGTGCTGCGCGGCGTCACCTTCGACGTGACGCCCAGCGAGGTGCTGTGCGTCCTCGGCCCCTCGGGGTCGGGCAAGTCGACCATGCTCAAGTGCCTCAACCTGCTGGAGAAGCCGACCGCGGGCAGCATCGTCGTCGGCGATGTGACCCTCACGGACCCGGACGTGGACATCGACGCCGCGCGGACCCGGATCGGCATGGTGTTCCAGCACTTCAACCTCTTCGGCCACCTCACCGCGCTGGACAACGTCACCCTCGCGCTCCGGCACGTCAAGAGGATCCCCAAGGCGGAGGCGGAGCAGATCGGGCGTGCCCAGCTCGAGCGGCTCGGCCTCGGCCAACTGGCCGGCCACCGGCCCGCGAACCTGTCCGGCGGGCAGCAGCAGCGGGTGGCGATCGCGCGGAGCCTCGCGATGCGGCCCGAGGTGATGCTGTTCGACGAGGCGACCTCCGCACTCGACCCCGAGCTGGTCAAGGAGGTGCTGGCGGTCATGCGCGAGCTGGCCGGATCCGGCATGACCATGGTCGTCGTCACCCACGAGATCGGCTTCGCCCGGGAGGCCGCCGACCGCGTGATCTTCATGGACGAGGGGCTGATCGCCGAGGACGGCGAGGCCCGCGCACTGCTGGACGACCCGCCGAGCGCCCGCTTCCGCGAATTCCTCGCGCAGGTGCTCTGAACCCCCACCACCCCCGAAGGAAGAACAATGATCAGAATCCGGGTGCTCGCGGTCGGCGCGGCCGCCGCCCTGTCCCTCACCGCCTGCGGCGGCGGATCCTCGAAGAACGACCCGTACGGCCTGGAGACCGCGGGCACCATCGAGGCGGCCGTCTCCACCGACCAGCCCCCCTTCGCGACCGCATCCAAGGCCGGCGCGCCGCAGGGGTACATCGTCGACATCACCGACGAGGTCGCCAAGCGGCTCAGGCTCAAGGTGAACTACAAGGCCAGCACGGTCCCCGCCGCGCTGCAGGGGCTGACCTCGGGGCAGTACGACCTGGCCGCGAGCGGGCTCGGCGTCACCGCGGAGCGTCAGAAACAGGTCGCCTTCACCAAGGCGCTGTACTGGAGCACCACCGCCGTCGTCACCCGGAAGGACGAGAGCGCTTCCCAGGTCACGGACTTCCGCGGCAAGAAGGTCGGCGTGGTGACCGGCGCCGTGCAGGAGGCGTTCGTCGAGCAGAAGATGCCCGGTGCCCGGAAGGTGCAGTTCGCGAACCAGAACGCCGCCGTTTCGCAGCTGCTGTCGGGCAACCTCGACGCCTTCGTGGTCGGCGGCCCGGACGCCGAGGCCTACCTCAAGCAGTACACGAAGCTGAAGATCGCGCTTTCCGCCCCGGTCGACCACCCGACGTCGATGGCGGTGCAGAAGAAGAACACCAAGCTCCTCCAGGCGGTCGACGGGCAGCTCACCGCGATGGTCGGCGACGGCACCTTTCTGCGAATCTACAAGAAGTGGTTCACCGAACCACCGGCGGACGGCCTCGTCGCCACGTGGCCCGCGCTCAAGAGCCAGCTGGGGAGCTGAGCCGGCCAGATGACATCGGTGAACACGGAGCCGGCAGCGGATCGGATTCCGCTGCCGGACGGGGGCTCGGTGTGGCGGCGGGCCGTACGGACCCCGATGCGCGACGGCGTCGAGCTGGTGGCCGACCTCTACACCGCCGACCCGCGGCCGCGGCGGCGCCCGGTGCTGCTGGAACGCACCCCGTACGGACGGCGGACCCGCCGCGAGTCGGACGGCCTCGACCGCGACGGCCGGCCGATCATGCCGGCCGAGTCCGCCGCCTACTTCGCCCGGCAGGGGTTCAACGTCGTACGGCAGGACTGCCGGGGACGAGGGGACTCCGGCGGGACGTTCGTGAAGTACCTCGGCGAGGCCGAGGACGGCTACGACACGGTGGAGTGGATCGGCGCGCAGGACTGGTGCGACGGTCAGGTCGCCACCACCGGCGTCTCCTACTCCGCCCACACGCAGACCGCGCTGGCCGCGCTGTCTCCGAACCACCTCGCGGCGATGTTCGTCGACTCCGGCGGGTTCGCCAGCGCGTACGAGACCGGGATCCGCATGGGCGGCGCCTTCGAGCTCAAGCAGGCCACGTGGGCGTACCGGCACGCGCTGAACAGCACCGCCGCCCAGCGCGACCCGGTGGTCGCGGCCGCCCTGCGCTCCCAGGACCTGCGTGCCTGGTTCCGTGTCACGCCGTGGCGGCGCGGCGCGTCACCGCTCCGCGCGACGCCGGAGTACGAGGACTACCTGCTGCACCAGTGGGAGCGCGGTGCGTTCGACGAGTTCTGGCAGCAGCTGGGCCTGTTCGGCCGCGGCTACTACGATCGGTTCCCCGACGTGCCGAGTCTCCATATGGTGAGCTGGTATGACCCCTATGTCCGGACGGCCGTCGAGAACTATCAGCGGCTCGGTGCGGTCCAGTCCAGCCCCGTTCACCTCGTGATCGGGCCGTGGACCCACGGCGCGCGCAGTGTCCCCCACGCCGGGGACGTCGACTTCGGCCCCGAGGCGACCCTCGACGGCAACCTCGCTGCCGACTACCTGGAGTTCCGCGCCCGCTGGTTCGCCCGGCACCTCGGTGTACAGCCGGATGACGTGGGGGCCCCGCCGGAGGAGCCGGTCGACCCGCCGGTCCGGTACTTCGTGATGGGCGGCGGCAGCGGACGGCGCACCGCCGATGGCCGCCTCGACCACGGCGGGCACTGGCGAGCGGCCGGAGATTGGCCACCGCCGGAGGCGACGCCGCTCCGGTTGTACCTGCGGCAGCGGGGGGAACTCAGCACCGAGCCGCCGACCGCGGGCGTCGATGACCGGCTGGAGTACGACTTCGACCCAGCGAACCCGGTGCCGACGATCGGCGGGCAGGTCACCTCCGGCGAGCCCGTGATGGTGGGCGGGGCGTTCGACCAGACACCGACGGAGGACACCTTCGGTTGTGAGCCGCCCTACCTTCCCCTAGCGAGCCGGCCGGACGTACTGGTCTTCCAGAGTGAGGCGCTCGAACGGGACATCGTGGTCGCCGGGCCAGTGGAGGTGCGGCTCTCGGTGTCATCGAGCGCGCCGGACACCGATTTCACGGTGCGGCTCATCGACGTGCATCCGGCCAACGACGACTATCCCAACGGCTATGCGATGAACCTCACCGACGGGATCCTCCGCTGCCGGTACCGTGACTCCTACACGGAACCGTCGCCGATGCGACCGGGCGAGGTCTATTCGATCACCGTGACGGCGCCGGACACCGGCAACCTGTTCGCGGCGGGGCACCGGATCAGGCTGGATGTGTCCTCCAGCAACTTCCCGCGCTTCGACGTCAACCCGGGGACCGGCGGGCCGGAGGCCACCGAGCGACGGCGGGTGGTCGCGGTCAACACCGTCCACCTCTCCCCGGACCACCCCTCGTGGCTGTCGGTGCACGTCCTGCCAGAGTGAGCCGGGACCGAACCGGCTGCCGGAGTGGGCCAGGGCCGTATCGGGGTTGCGGGTGTGGCCCGGGGCCGTACCGATCCGCACCCTAATATGCAGGCGTGGTGGTAACGCTCGACGTCGATGAGGCCCTGCCCGTGCACTTCACGGCCGGGGCCTCACCGCTGTCCGAGCTGCTGGCCTGCCTGCACACGCTGGCCGAGCCCGAACACCACCCGGAGTCGCGGGCGTGGCTGGCGTCGGTGCGGGAGCGGCTCCCCGAGCCCGTCGTCGAGCGGCTGAACCACTACGCCCCACTGTGGGCGCGATACCGCTGCCGGCTGCTGTTCCCGCTGCGCGGACCACTGGACCGCGACCTGACCGCCGAGCTGCACACCCTTACACGCTGCGACCAGCGGATGTTCCTCTCGCTCGCGGCGAGCGGGATCCGCGGCACGACCTTCGAAGGTGCCGACGACCTGCAGGACGCCGCCCGGCAGGAGGCTTTCATCAAGGCCAGCGAGCGCCACTCCTTCTCGCGTGGCGAGCTCGCCCGCGCCCTGATCGACGACCCCGAGGCTTTCCGCGACGGACTGGTCGAAACGCTCACATGCTGCGCGGAAGCCTTCTTCGACGCCGAGTGGCGGCGTGTCGGTCCGCATCTGAAGGACACGGCAGCGCGGGTGCGCGGCCAACTGCGACGCGAGCCTCTGGCCACCGTCCTGGCCTCGGTCACCCCGACGGCCAGCGTCACCGAGCGGCCGACGCGTGTCCGCTACGACAAGCTGCAGTCGGCGTTCGGCAAGGTCAGCGACCACGGCTGCTTCCTTGTCCCCACCGTGCACGGCTGGCCGCACATCATCCTCAAACTGGACCCCGGCCTGCCGATCGTCGTGCACTTCGTGGGCGGTGACTGGGAGCAGCGCCCGGCGGTCTCGCAGTCCCTGATCCGCGACCGGCTCGCCGCCATCGCCGAACCCGGCCGCTTCGAGATGTGCCGGCACCTGCTCGGCGAGCCCATCACGACGTCAGAGCTGGCCGCCCGGATGGGCATCTCCGAGCCTCAGGTCTCCCGACATCTCAAGCGCCTGCGCCAGGTCGGCCTGGTCACCTCCCGCCGCGAGGGCCGCATGATCTACCACCGCCTGCACGCCCAGCTGCTCCTGGGCCTGGGCTCCGACGTACTGACGACGATCATGCGCTGACGGCGAGCCCCCGCGCCGGAGACGGCGCGGGGGCGGACGTCTTTCCGCGAGCGGACGTCTTTCCGCCGGCGGACGGTCTCGCCGGTGGTGGACAGGTCGCGGCGAAAGGACTCCGGGGCCTTCCAGACGGCGAGCATGGTGATCAGCGCCCCGACCATCACGTACCCGGCGACGAACGGCCACCGGGACCCGTCGGAACCGGCGAGGGCCGTGGCGACGAACGGGGTGAGACCGCCGGACAGGATCGAGGCGATCTCCCGGCGGGATTCGCCGGCCCCAGCTGAGCAGCTGGTGGTCCGGCGGCGTGTAGACATAGGCGAAGATCGCCGTGATGAGGATCTGGGCGGAGAAGCCGCCGGTGTTGGGCCAGGCGCTGAAGAAGCCGCGCCGGTTCGGGGGAGCGGACTCCAGCACGATGATCACCGAGCCGCTCCATTCGCCGCCGACGGCGAAGCCCTGCAGGAGCCGGAGGAGCAGGCGCACACGGCAGGAGGGGCCGGCAGCGTACGCTGCCGGCCCCTCCACCGTACGGGGACGTGCGATCAGGCGGTCACGGGGAGCCAGGGCTGCCGCTTGGCCTCGTAGTCGCCGATGGCGTCGGAGTGACGCAGGGTCAGGCCGATGTCGTCCAGGCCCTCCAGCAGCCGCCAGCGGGTGTAGTCGTCGATCTCGAACGTCTGCACGCCGCCCTCGTCGCAGCGCAGCTCGCGGGCCTCCAGATCGATGGTGAACTCCTTGGCGGGGTTCGCCGCGATCTTGTCCTGCATGCCCTCGACGACGTCCTCGGGGAGCTGGATCGGCAGGAGGCCCATCTTCGTGGCGTTGTTGCGGAAGATGTCGCCGAACCGCGCCGAGACGACGGCGCGGAAGCCGTACTGCTGCAGCGCCCAGACGGCGTGCTCGCGGGAGGAGCCGGTGCCGAAGTCGGGCCCGGCGACGAGGATCGACGCGCCCTGGTACTCCGGGCGGTTCAGCACGAACTCGGGGTCCTCGCGCCAGGCGGCGAACAGGCCCTTCTCGAAGCCGGTGCGGCTGACCTGCTTGAGCCAGACCGCCGGGATGATCTGGTCGGTGTCGACGTTGCTGCGCCGCAGCGGCACGGCGCGGCCCGTGTGCGTGGTGAAGGCTTCCATGGCTGGCTCCCGAATTACAGGTCGGCCGGGGCGGTCAGACGCCCGGTGACGGCGGTGGCGGCGGCGACGGCGGGCGAGACCAGGTGGGTACGGCCGCCCTTGCCCTGCCGGCCCTCGAAGTTGCGGTTGGAGGTCGAGGCGCTGCGCTCCCCCGGCTTGAGCTGGTCGGGGTTCATGCCCAGGCACATCGAGCAGCCCGCCTCGCGCCACTCGGCGCCCGCGGCGGTGAAGACCTCGTTCAGGCCCTCCTCCTCGGCCTGCGCCTTGACCTTCATGGAGCCGGGCACGATCAGCATCCGCACGCCGTCGGCGACCTTGCGGCCCTTGATCACCTCGGCCGCGGCACGCAGGTCCTCGATCCGGCCGTTCGTGCAGGACCCGACGAACACGGTGTCGACCGTGACGTCCCGCAGCGGGGTGCCGGCGGTCAGGCCCATGTACTCCAGCGCGCGCTCGGCGGCGGCGCGGTGCGTCGGGTCCGCGAAGGACGACGGCTCCGGCACGCTCGCGGCCAGCGGCGCGCCCTGGCCGGGGTTGGTGCCCCAGGTGACGAACGGCGTGAGCTCGGAGGCGTCGATGACGACCTCCTTGTCGAACACCGCGTCGTCGTCGGTGCGCAGCGACCGCCAGTACTCCTTGGCGGCCTCCCAGTCGGCGCCGGACGGCGCGTGCGGGCGGCCCTCGAGGTAGGCGAAGGTCGTCTCGTCCGGCGCGATCATGCCGGCCCGCGCGCCCGCCTCGATGGACATGTTGCAGACCGTCATACGGCCCTCCATCGACAGCGACCGGATCGCCTCGCCGCGGTACTCGATGATGTGGCCCTGGCCGCCGCCCGTGCCGATCCTCGCGATGATCGCCAGGATGAGGTCCTTGGCGGTCACGCCGTACGGCAGCTCGCCGTTGACCGTGACGGCCATCATCTTCGGCTTGCGCTGCGACAGCGTCTGCGTGGCGAGGACGTGCTCGACCTCGCTGGTGCCGATGCCGAACGCCAGCGCGCCGAACGCGCCGTGCGTCGAGGTGTGCGAGTCGCCGCAGACGATCGTCATGCCCGGCTGGGTCAGGCCCAGCTGCGGGCCGATGACGTGCACGATGCCCTGGCCGGCGTCGCCCATCGGGTGCAGCCGGACGCCGAACTCGGCGCAGTTCTTGCGCAGCGTCTCGACCTGGGTGCGCGACACCGGGTCGGCGATCGGCGCGAGGATGTCCGTGGTCGGGACGTTGTGGTCCTCGGTGGCGATCGTCAGGTCCGGGCGCCGGACCGTGCGGTTCGCCATGCGCAGGCCGTCGAAGGCCTGCGGGCTGGTGACCTCGTGAACGAGGTGGAGATCGATGTAGAGGACGTCCGGCTCGCCCTCGGCGCTCCGTACGACGTGCGCGTCGTAGACCTTATCCGCGAGTGTTCGGCCCATCACTCCACCTCTTCCGGTTCGGTAGCTCCTCTGACCGCGACTTGCATCTCAGATTCCGAGACGGCAGTATCGAAGCATGGACAACTCTAGCGGAGTCGGCGTGCTGGACAAAGCGGTTCTCGTCCTGAACGCCCTGGAGGCCGGCCCGGCCTCCCTCGCCCAGCTGGTGCAGACCACCGGCTTGGCCCGGCCCACCGCCCACCGGCTCGCCGTCGCGCTGGAGCACCACCGCATGGTCCACCGCGACACGCAGGGCCGGTTCATCCTCGGCCCCCGGCTGGCCGAGCTGGCCGCCGCCGCCGGAGAGGACCGCCTGCTCGCCATCGCCCAGCCGATCCTGACCCAGCTGCGCGACCTGACCGGCGAGAGCGCCCAGCTGTACCGGCGGCAGGGCGACGTCCGCGTGTGCGTCGCGGCGGCCGAGCGGATGAGCGGCCTGCGCGACACCGTCCCGGTCGGCAGCGCCCTGCCGATGACGGCCGGATCCGCCGCGCAGATCCTGCTGGCCTGGGAGGAGCCCGACCGCCTGCACCGGGGGCTGCGCGGCGCGAAGTTCACCGCCACGACCCTCGCGTCCGTACGCCGCCGCGGGTGGGCGCAGAGCGTCGGTGAGCGCGAGCAGGGCGTCGCCTCGGTCTCCGCGCCGATCCGCGGCACCGGCGGCCGCGTGATCGCCGCCATCTCGGTGTCCGGCCCGATAGAGCGTCTGTCCCGCGCGCCCGGCCGGATGCACGCCCCGCCCGTGCTGGCCGCCGCGGAGAAGATCTCCGAGACGATGCGCCGCGGCTGAGCCTCGGATACCGAGACCCGCAACCACGACTCCCCGGCGGCCGTACGGCGCTAGTGTCCCGGCAGGGGGGCGAATGAAGATCTCCGAGCTCAGCGACCGCAGCGGGCTGCCGGTTCAGACGATCAAGTACTACATCCGGGAGGGCCTTCTCCCGAAGGGCACGGCCACCGCGGCGACCCGGGCGGAATACGACGGGCGGCACCTGCACCGGCTGCGGCTCATCAAGGCGCTCCGGGAGGTCGGCGGCCTGCCCGTCGCGTCCGTCCAGCAGATCGTCGCCGCCGTGGACGACGACACCGTCGCGCTCCACCGGCTCCTGGAGGAGACGCAGTGCGCCCTCGGCCCGCGCGCCGAGCCGCAGCCCGAGGACCCCGACTGGCGGGCCGCCCGGCAGGACGTCGACGCGGTCGTCGCCGAGCTCGGCTGGCGCGTGCAGCCCGACGCGCCGGCCTGCGACCTGCTCGCGCAGGCGTTCGTCGCGCTGCGCCGGCTGGGCCTGCCGATCGTCCTGCGCGACCTGCGCCCGTACATCGAGGCCGCCGAGCGCATCGCCGATCACGAGGTCGGCGGGCTGTCGGTCGCCGAGGACCGCGAGACCGTCGTGCAGGCCGCCATCGCAACCAACGTCCTGTACGAACGGGTCCTGCTCGCGCTGCGCCGCATGGCCCAGGGGAACGCCTCGGCCCGCCGCTTCGAGGAGACCGGCGCTCAGCGCCGAGGATCCTCGTCGTCGTCACGACACGAACCCTCGGCGCACACCGGCGGGCGCTAACCTCGGGGCATGCGCGCGGCGCGGCTCATCTCCCTGATCCTCCTGCTGCAGGGCCGGGAGTCGATGACCGCCGCGGAGCTCGCCCGGCGGCTCGAGGTCTCCGAGCGCACGATCACCCGCGACATGCTGGCGCTCGCGGAGGCGGGCGTGCCGGTGTACGCCGACCGCGGCCGTGGCGGCGGGTACCGGCTGCTGGAGGGATACCGCACCCGGCTGACCGGACTGGGCCGGGCCGAGGCCGAGGCGCTGTTCCTGTCGGGGGTGCCCGGCCCGCTCCGCGACATGGGCCTGGGCGACGCCGCGCTCGCCGCCCGGCTGAAGGTCTCGGCCGCGTTGCTGCCCGAGCTGCGCGACGCCCCCGCCACCGCCGCGCAGCGCTTCCACCTCGACGCCCCCGCGTGGTTCCGGGACGCCGACCGGCCGCCACTGCTGCCGGAGCTCTCCCGTGCCGTATGGGACGACCGCGTCACGACAGTCCGCTACCGGCGCGGCGAACGGGTCGTCGAGCGCACCCTCGAGCCGTACGGCCTGGTGCTCAAGGCCGGGGTCTGGTACGCCGTCGGCCGCACGGGCGATCGGTGCCTGGTCTATCGGGTGGACCGGTTCGAGGACGTACGGACCGGGACCGAGCGGTTCGCCCGTGACGAGGGCTTCGACCTCGCGGCGTTCTGGGACCAGCGGGCGGAGGAGTTCGAGCGCTCGCTGCTCAGGGCGCGGGTCACCGTCCGGCTGACCCCGGCGGGCCTGCGGGCGCTACGGCACGTCGCGGATCCGGCCGCCCTGCCGGACGCCATGGCGTCGGCGAGCCCGCCCGACGGCGCGGGCCGGGTCACCGTCGTCCTGCCCGTCGAGTCCGCCGAGGTGGCCTACTCCCAGATCCTCCGCCTGGGCCCGGAGGCGGAGGTCCTGGCGCCCCCCGAGCTGCGGGCCCTCCTCGCGGACGCCGCCCGGCGGATGCACCGTCTGTACGCCGATTCCGGTGAAGCCCGGGATCAGCCGTCGACCCCGAGCGCCGACAGGTCCCCGACCGCGTCGGCGTAGTAGACCCCCTCGCCCACGTGAAAGGCGAGCTGCCGGAAGCTCCACCCTTCGCCCGGTGAGCGGTCGAGCCGGTCCGGCGTCAGCGAGTTCAGCCGGTCGGCCCAGATCCGGGCGAGCCGGGGTCAGCCGGCTCCTCGCCTCGTCCAGATCCTGCTCGGTGAAGGGTGCCAGATCGACCGGGGTCGTCACCGCCGACGCGTGCCACCGGTCGGGAATCGGCTGGCCGCCGGCCAGCCTCGCCTCCAGCTCGGCAAGGTGGTCGATCAGGTGGTCGGTAAGGATGGATGCGGGCGCATCAGCGGTAGCCGGTGTCATCGGCGGGGCGGCCGGCCTCCCGGACCTCGGTGATGTACCGCCAGGCGTCCGGCCGGGTGCCGTCGACATCCGTGAAGCCGTACACCTCCGCGAGTCCCCCGCTCGACAGCGTCCGGCCGCTCCAGCGGGCCACGCCGGGATCGGCGGCCAGCGCCGCGACGGCCCGGCCGACGTACGCCGGCGACTCGGAGATGCAGAAGTGCGGCTCCGCGGCGGTGGCGTCCCGCCAGGTCTCCTCGGTGACGCCGAACAGCTCCAGCATCGCCTCGGAGCGGAGCCAGCCCGGCGTGACCGCGACGGCCGTGCCGCCGTGCGGGCGCAGCTCCTCCGCCTGGGCGAGCGCCATCCGCTGCACGGACGTCTTGACCAGGTCGTAGAAGAAACCGGCGTCGGCGCGGTAGGCGGCGTTGAACTCCGCCGTCCCGTCCGTCATCTCGACGACCAGGCCGCCGGGCCTGCGGATGAGCAGCGGGAGCGCGCAGTGGCTCGTGATGGCGTGCGTGTCGATGCCGAGGCGGAGCATCCGCAGTCCCTCCTCCAGGGAGTGCTCCCAGAGCCGTCGGCCGAACCGGAGGTACACGTCGCCGCCCCAGACGTCGTTGACGAGCACGTCCAGCCGTCCACGCTCCCCGTCCATGCGCTCGACCAGGGCGCGCACCTGGTCGATCTCCAGGTGGTCCACCGCGACGGCGACGCCCTCGCCACCCGCCTTCGTCACCAGTTCGGCGGTCTCCTCGATCGTCTCGGGACGGTTCATCTCCGAGCGCCGCTCGCGCGTCGTCCGGCCGGTGACGTACACGGTCGCCCCCGCCCTGCCGAGCTCGACCGCGACCGCACGCCCCGCCCCGCGGGTGCCCCCGGCGACCAACGCGACCCTTCCCTGCAACGACATGCTCGCCCCTCTCGTGTCGTGTCGTGTCGCCGGGATGCTGGCAGCGAAAGCGGACACCTTGTGTCGCCTTTTCCAGGGGGAATCATGGAAGGGTGGACTTCGACACCGCCGCCGACCGGCTCTACGGCGTTTCCCCGGCCGAGTTCACCGCCACGCGCAAGCGGCTGGCCGGCGAGCTGCCGCGCGAGGACGCCCGGCGTCTCACCGCGCTGCGCCGTCCCACCGTCTCGGCGTGGGCGGTGAACCACCTGGTCCGTGACGGCGGCGTGGAGCCGCTGCTCGACCTCGGCGAGCGGATGCGCGAGGCGTGGTCGTCCGGCGGGGACGTCGGCGAGCTGGAGCGCGAGCGCGGCACGCTGGTCGACGGGCTGGTGCGCCGGGCGCGGGCGCTGGCGAAGGAGGCGGACCGGCCGCTCAACGAGGCCCAGAGCCGTGAGGTCGAGGACACGCTGCAGGCCGCCATCGCGGATCCGTCGGCGGCCGAGGCCGTACGGGCCGGGCGGCTGGAACACCCGCTGAGCCACGCCGGCTTCGGCCCGCTGGGGGCCGTGGCGCCGTCGGTGACGCAGCGCCGGGGAGCCGCGGCGCCGAAGGAAAGGCGCAAGAAGCGCGCCGCGCCGGAAGAGGACCCCCGCATCCGGGCGCGCCGGTTGGCGGAGGAGGCACGGGCCGCCGCCGAGCGGGCCGAGGAGGCCGAACGCTCGCTCACCCAGTGGCGGTCCGAGCGGGACGCCGCACGGGAGGCCGTGGCGGCCGCCGACCGGCGCCTCGAAGAGCTGGAAGGGAACGTCGGAGAGCTGGAGCGGCGCCTCGAAGGGCTGCGGCGACAGGTGAAGGCCGCCGAGGGGGAACGGGTGGAGGCCGACCGCCACGCGCAGGTCACCGAGCGGGAGTACGACCGCGCCGCGCGCACCGCCGATGACACCCGCCGTCACGCCGAGGAGGCGGACGCGCGCCGCCGCGTCGAGCAGGGCGGAAAAGCCGCAGGGCGCTGAAGCCGACCGCCCTGATGATCGGCGGCTTGCTGCATTTCGTCCCGTATTCGGACGGCCCGTTCGCGAGCGGCGCCGGCCGTGGGATCCGAATGGGCAGGCCCTGAGTCTCGAGGTCAGAGCCCTGAGGTCAGAGCTCCTTGAGGATGCGTCCGAGGGTGTCGCGGATGCGGGTGGCGGGCTCGGCGTCAATGCACAACCGCTCCATCACCGCCAGATAATCATCCACATCCTCACGCTTGTCCAAATACAACGCACTGGTCAACTGCTCCAAATACACCACATCCGGCAAATCCGGCTCCGCGAACCGCAAAATACTGAACGGCCCACCCGCCGCCGCATGACCCCCCAGATGAAACGGCACCACCTGCAACGTCACATGCGGCAACTCCGTCACCTCGATCAGGTGCTCCAACTGCCGCCGCATCACCGCGACCCCACCCAACGGCCGCCGCAACGCCGCCTCATCCACCACCGCCCAAAAATGCGGCGGATCCTCCCCCGACAGCAACGACTGACGCCGCATCCGCAACCCCACCCGCCGCTCCACCTCATGCCCCGGCGCATCCGGATGCCCCAGCAACGTCACCGCACGCGCATAATCCTCGGTCTGCAACAACCCAGGAACGAACTGCACCTCATACGCACGGATCCGAGACGCCGCCTCCTCCAACCCGATGTACACCTCGAACCAGCCCGGCAGAATATCGGAGTACGAATGCCACCACCCCGCCTCATTCGCCCGCTCCGCCAACGCCAGCATCGCCGACCGCTCCTCCTGATCGGCAACCCCGTACAAACTCAGCAGATCCGCCACATCCCGCGACCGGAACCGAACCCGCCCCAACTCCATCCGGCTGATCTTCGAATGCGACGCCCGGATCGCCTCACCGGCCTCCTCACACGTGATCCCCCGCGCCTCACGCAACCGCCGCAACTGCGCCCCCAGCACAATACGCAGCACCGTCGGACCACCACGATGATGACCGAACATGCTGCTCACGGCCTTCTCGCCATCAGGCGCAGAACCGATCATGCGCTCCCCTCAGGACACCGGAATCCGCCCAGTGTCCCACCGGAGGCACTGATTGCAAAGTGCTCAGGTCAACGCGACACACGCCCCGTCAGAGGGGCATGTGACGCCGCGCGTCCGCTGTGGCCTCAGAGGAGCATGTGGTCGAAGTCCCCGTCCTTGGCTCCCTGGATGAAGGCGTCGATCTCGGCGCGGGTGTAGAGCAGCGCCGGGCCGTCCGGGAAGCGGGAGTTCCGCACCGCGATGGCGCCGTCGGGCAGCTCCGCCAGCTCGACGCAGTTGCCGCTCGGGTTGCTGGCCCTGCTCTTGAGCCAGCTGACCTCGCGCAGCAGCGCCGCCGACATTCCGTTGTAGGCCTGATACATCTCGCCCCTCCTGGCCTCTGTCGTGAATGCCCGGTCGCGCCTCATGGCGCCGGCCGGGCGCCGCTCCCCCCATGTTGCACGCTCAGATGCACGTGCATTTGAGTGTGCAAGCGTGCTTGCATATGCACGACTTGAGGAGCAAGATAGCGGAAGCGGCGCACCGGGCGCCTCGCGACGAACACGACTTCCCCCAGGGTTCGCCAATGACCAAGTCTCCGCTCCGCGAGACCACCGGTATCCCCCTCGCCCACCGAGGTTGGGATGACTGGCTGACGCGTCTCGACAACCCCCCGCATCAGGTTCCCGAGCGCCCGTGGGTGGCGACCCGGAATCTGCCCGCGGAGGCCGAGTCACCGAAGATCGCCCGGCACGTCACGAAGACGACTCTGGCGGAGTGGAGTCTCGCCCGGTTCTACGACGACGCGTCCGTGGTCGTGTCAGAGCTCGTGACCAACGCGGTCCGCCACGGCCTGCGCTGCGGCGCCGACGCCGAAGAGGCCCTCCGGCTCGTCCTCGTCCGCTACCGCTGCCACCTGGTGTGCATGGTCACCGACCCGGCGGACCGGGCCCCGCGGATGCGGGAGCCCGACTTCGTCGCCGAGACCGGACGAGGCCTGCACATCATCGACGCCATCAGCAGGGCCTGGGGCTGGACTCCCCTGCTGGGCGGCGGCAAGGCCGTCTGGGCCGCATTCTCGATCGCCTGATCCCAGCCGCTCTCACCGCCACGCCGCTCTCACCGCCGCCCGACCGGTCCCCTTTCACCGCCGTTTCACCGTGATCCGGGCCGACGGTCCACGTCGCGGTCACCGGGCCGGCGGCTCGGCGATCCACTCGACGTGGCCATCGGCGATGGCGAGCCGTTCGGTGCCGTCGCCGTGTCGCAGGCGTAGCGCGAAGGCGACCCCGGCGAGATCGGGCTCCGCCTCCAGGGACAGATGGAACAGCGCGTGCGTCCGCCCGACGGCCGCGATCGTCTGGTCGAACCGATCGCGCCGGTCCGCCGCCACGTGCAGGCGGGTCGCGGCATGGAACACGACCACCGGCGTGCCTGCGGGCACCTCCGCGACGAGCCGCGGAAGCACCTCCACCGCGTCCCCGGCGACGGTCCTCGGCGGATCCGCGGCGACCACGCGCAGCGCCGCGTCCTGGAGGTCGGCCTGGGCGCGGTTCTCCGGCCAGATCAGCGCGCGGAGCCAGAGCCGCTCGTCCGGGTCGGTGACGTCCACCGGGTGCAGGTCCACGCCCACCCGATCGGCGATGGCCGGCAGGGGACCGAGGTCCGGCGCCGGCGCGGCGCCCTCCCAGCGGGTACGGATCTCGACCGGTGAGGCGGGTTCCCCCCACGTTCGCCCGCCGAAGTCGTAGTGGTACTCGTCGAACCGCAGCAACAGACCCGCGCTGCAGCCCACCTCGATCACCGTGACGGGCTCGCCGGTCAGGCGGGCGACGCGAGCGAGCCCGAGCCGCAGGGCCGTCGCCCGCTTCACCACATTCGTCTGGACGAGGCGGCCGTGCATCAACTCGACGATGTCCGCTCGCCGGGTAAGGCAGAAGTCGGTGAACGCCGGGCCCGGATCGTCCTCCGGCGGCCGCGCCGCACCCGTCGTGGGATACCAGGCCGCCAGGTCGTGCGAGGGATCGCGGAGCAGCAGATAGTGCGCGGAGGCGAACAGCAGGTTGGAGGGAAGCTGCCCGGGGCGGGCCTCCGCCGCGATCGCCAACAGCCGCTCGTCCGCCGCGACGACCGCGCCGAGGCGGCCGTAGAGCGGCGAAGTGGCGAACTGGGACGGGGCGGCCTCGAACAGCCGAGCCAGGTCGTCAAAGGGCATACCGCGATGCTGGCCAGGGTCGTCGATACCGGTCAACATTGATTTTCGTCAACATTGCTTCCGCCGTCGACCTGATCACCAGCGATGATCCGCCACAATCGGGGCATGCGATTCCGCGTCCTAGGCCCGATGGAGGTCCGCGCCTCCGACGGATCCCCGGTCTCGGTCGGAGGGCCGCGCGTACGCTCCCTGCTGGCCCTGCTCCTCCTCGACGCGGGCCACGTGGTGACCGTCGAACGCCTGATCGACGGCCTGTACGGCGCGGAGCCCCCGGCAGGCGCGCCGAACGCCCTGCAATCCCAGGTGTCCCGGCTGCGGCGCGGCCTCGGCACCGCCGACGGGTCAGGGGACCTGGTCGAGTTCCATCCCGCCGGGTACCGTCTCGCGGTCGATCCCGGCGAGGTCGACGCCCTCCGCTTCGAACGGCTGGCGCGGGACGGCCGGCGCGCCCTGACGGCCGGCGATCCGAGCCGTGCCGCAGCGCTCCTGCGCGAGGGCCTCGACCTGTGGCGCGGACCGGCTCTGGCCGACATGGCCGCCGCGCCGTTCGCCGAGGCGCAGGCCGCCCGGCTCGAAGATCTGCGGCTGGAGACGTTCGAGGACTACGCCGAAGCGCTGCTCGCCCTGGGCGACCACCGCGACCTGGTGATCGAACTCCGGGAGCCGGTCGCCGCCCATCCTCTGCGGGAGCGCCTGCGCGGCCTGCTCATGCGCGCCCTGTACGGCGGCGGCCGCCAGGCCGAGGCGCTCGCGGTGTTCGAGGACGCGCGGCGTACGCTCGCCGACCAGCTCGGCGCCGATCCCTCACCGGAGCTCGTCCAGGTCCACCTCGCCATCCTCCGGGCCGACCCGTCCCTGACCGCCCATCCGCCCCGGAAACGGCCCCCTGGCCCCCGCGAAGAACCGGTCGATCGGGACCGGCCGGCCGATCGTCAAGAGCCGGCCGACCGTGAAGAAGCGGTCCACCCCGAGGAACCGGCCGTACGGGAAGGAGCGGCCGGCCGGGAAGCGCCCGCGTCCCGCGAGACGGCCGCCCGCGGAGGGCTGGCCGCCCAGCTCACCAGCTTCGTCGGGCGTCAGGACGAGCTGGCCCGCATCGGCGGCCTGCTCGCCGCCGAGCGCCTCGTCACGCTCGTCGGCCCCGGCGGAACCGGCAAGACCCGCCTGGCGGTCGAGGCGGGCGGCCGAGCACCGGGTGAGGTCCGGTTCGTCGACCTCGCCGCGGTCGAGCGCCGCCCGGAGGACGGCGCGGGCCCGGACGGCGCGGTGGCCCAGGCGGTCATCGACGCGCTGGGCGTACGGGAGGCCGGCCTGATGGCCGTCCCCGTCGGCGCGCAGTCCGATCCGGCGGAACGGCTCGTCGAGGCCATCGCCGACCGCGCTCTCCTGCTGATCCTGGACAACTGCGAGCACGTGATCGACGAGGCGGCGAGGCTCGTGCACCGGCTGCTCGGTGCCTGTCCGGGCCTGCGGGTGCTGGCGACCAGCCGCGAGGCCCTCGGCATCACCGGCGAGGCGCTGTGCCCGCTGACGCCGCTCGCCGCACCGCCGCCCGAGGTGGATCCGGCCGACGCGCTCGCCTATCCGGCCGCGCGGCTGTTCGCGGACCGGGCGGCCGCCGTACGGCCCGGTCTGGAGCTCGACGCCGCCACCGTCGCCGCGGTGGCGCGCATCTGCGCCGCACTGGACGGGCTGCCCCTCGCGATCGAACTGGCCGCCGCCCGGCTGCGCACGCTGACCGTCGATGAGGTCGCCGCCCGCCTCGGAACGACCCGGGCCGGAACGACCGGGGCCGGAACGACCGGGATCGGAACGGGCGGGATCGGAACGGGCGGGGCCGGAACGGGCGGGGACAGCGTGGACTCCGGGGCGGCGCCGGGCGATCCCGCCGCGCCGTACGACCGGTTCCGGCTGCTGTCGCGAGGCGACCGGACCAAGGCCCCCCGCCACCGGACCCTGCGCGCCGTGGTGCAGTGGAGCTGGGACCTGCTCGGCGCGGACGAACGCCTGGTCGCCCGGCGGCTGACCGTGTTCGCGGGCGGTGCCACGCCGGAGGCGGTGGCGCGGGTCTGCGGCCTCGCCGAGGAGGAGGCCGACGATCTGCTCACCGACCTCGCCGACAAGTCCCTCGTCGAGGGCGATGGCGGGCGGTACCGCATGCTCGACACCATCCGTGAGTTCTGCGCCGAACGGTTGGCCGAGGCCGGCGAGGCCGAGCGCGCACGCGCGGCGCACGCCGCGTACTTCTTCGAACTGGCGGAGTCGGCCGAACCCCACCTGCGCCGGGCCGACCAGCTGGAATGGCTGGCCCGTCTGAACGCCGAGCGCGGCAACCTGCTGGCGGCGCTCCGCCTGCTGGTGCACACCGACCACGCGGGGGCGCTGCGGATGCTGGCGGCGATGTCGGCCTACTGGTGGCTGCGCGGGCTGCGCAGCGAAGGCGCCTCGGTGGCCATCGAGCTACTCGCCCTGCTGGGCGACGAGCCGCCGCCCGAAGCGGCCGAGGAGTACGCGCTGTGCGTCATGCTCGCGCTCCACGGCGGCGGAGACGATCCGGCCGTGGAGTACTACCGGCGCCGGATCGACTCGCTCATGGCGGATCTCGGCTCGGACCGGCCGACGCTGCGGCCGATGTCGACCCTCCTGTGGGCGCTCAACGCCGGGCCGTCCGCGACCAACACCGAGTTGCAGGAGGCGCGGATGGGCCGGGACCCGTGGTCCCGCGCCCTGCGCCACTTCGGCTACGGGTACCGCCATCTCCTCGTCGGCGACCTCGCCGGGGCCGAAGGCGAGTTCGCGCGGGGAGAGGCGGGATTCCGCGCGTTCGGTGATCGCTGGGGACTGTCGGCGATGCTGGGCGAACGCGCGCGCCTCGCCGTGTGGCGCGGCGACTGGGACACGGCGCGCGCCCTGCTCGACGAGGCGTACGAGCACGTCCGGCGGCTCGACTCGGCCGAGGACATGGCGGACTGCCTGCAGCTCCGCGGCGAGATGCTGATCCGCCGCGGTGACCTCGACGGTGCCGGGGAATGCTACGAGCACGCCCACGCCCTCTCCCGCCGGTCCGGCGGCGTCGAGAAGATCGCGGAGACGCTGATCGGCCTCGGAGAGGTCGCCCGGCTCCGCGGCCACCTGGCGGAGGCCCGCCGTCACTTCGAGGCCGCGCTGAGCCGGTGCACGGCGGAGGCGTTCATCGTCCGCCACTCCCGCGCGATGGCGCTGATCGGGATCGGCCGGGTCGCCGAGGCGGCGGGCGATGTCGCCGAGGCGGGGGCGTGGTTCCGCCGGGCGCTCGCCGCCGGTCTCCCCCAGAGGGATTCCCGGATCATGGCCCATGTCGCCGAGGCCCTCGCCGGACCGGCGGTGCTCGGAGGTGAGGGTGAGCGGGCCGCCCTTCTCCTCGGGTCCGCGGCCGCGCTGCGCGGTCTGTCCCTGGCGGGGGACCCCGACGTCGCGCGGGTCACCGCCCGGGGCCGGGAGCTCCTCGGCGCGGAGGCGTTCGCCGCCGCACGGGCCCGGGGCGCGGCGATGTCGCAGGACCAGGTCGTCGCCCTGCTCACCGCCGAGATCGACGAGGCGTGAGGCGCGTTCCCCTGCTCACCGCTGTGACCGACGCCACCTTAGGGGACGTTCGCCTGGCTGGACGTTCGCCTAGCTCACCACCGAGGCCGGCGAGGCCCGAGGCGCACTCGCCCTGCTCACCGCTGTGACCGACGACACTTCACGGGGCGTTCGCTTCGCTCGCCGCCGAGACCGGCGGGCACCCGAGGTGCGTCCGCGCGGGCGGCCCTCGGAGAATGCCGGAAAACGACGAAGACCTGACCACCCTTGGGTGATCAGGTCTTCGACCTGCGTAGTCCCGACCGGATTTGAACCGGCGTTACCGCCTTGAGAGGGCGGCGTCCTAGGCCACTAGACGACGGGACCTCGTGTCTCACTCGCTCGGTCTCCCTCGCGGGCGACGCCCAGCTTAGCGGACGTTCTCCTCTTGCACGAACCGGGTTTCGGTGGACCCGGGCCCTACATGAGAAGCGGGCCGCTTCCGGTGCGATCCGGAGGACCCTGCCGGCTGTCAGGTCCGGACCGGTCCGTCCCTGCCTTCCGACGTCCCTAACTCTACCGGGTGATCACATCGACGCCAAACCAGACGGACCGGCATCAGCTTGTCGAGGCGGCGGCGACGAGCAGGTCCACGTCGCGCATCAACTCGCTGAAGACGGTGGGGGGCACCTCCGCCGGTGCCGCCGCACGCCACCCGTCCTCCGTACGGCGCTCGAACCTGACCCGGCCGGTGGTGGCGAGGTCCTCGTGCCGCGCGGCGTCGGCGTACTTCAGGAACAGGCGCCCGCGCCAGCCGCGACCGGCGATCACGCGCGTCGCCTCCCCTTCGTCCCCGCCGTCCCAGGGGCCGAGCATGACCGGCTCCCAGCCGCGGGTCTTCATGAGCGCGTAGAGCGCCCTGAAGCGCAGGGTGCGCGCGGCGTAGCGGGTGGAGCAGCCCGGCGTCTCCCGCTCCGCCGGGCCGACCACGTAGATCTCCCGGAACACCTGCGCGAACGGTTGCCGGATCTGCCGCTCGGTCAGGTGGTCGCGCCAGGAGCGGATCTCCTCCGGAGTGGAGCGGGCCGGGTGCCACAGCCGGATGGCGGCGTCCTCCTCCGTGGCGGCCCACGGCTCCCCGGCGGCGTCGATGAAGCGGCGGCCGCCTTCCACCGGCAGGCCGGCGCGCCACTGCCCGGGAGCGACCTCGACCTCCCAGAGCAGGCGCTCGGTGAGGGGACGGCCGATCGGGTGCTCCGCCTGCTCCACGCGCCACCGGCCGTACGGCTGCCCGGCCTCGCCGAGCAGCGCGGCCTCCAGGGCGCGGGTGAGCGTGGCGAGATGGGCACGGGTCCGTTTGACCAGCTCGCGCAGCTCCGCCAGCCGGGCGGTCCTGTCACGCCGGATCGCCGCGGGCACGCTGCGCGACTCCCGCCCGTCCGGGCGATGCCAGGTCAGCGTCACGTCGTCACCGATCGTGATCCGCGCCTCGTACTCGCCGAACGGCACGCGCCGTACGCCGTCCGGGCCGAACCCGAGGTCGGGCAGCCGGAAGGCGACCTCGGGGCGTTCGCTCAGCCCGGCGTCGATCCGTTTCAGGTTGCGGTCGAGCTGCTTGGGCACCCCGGCGTGGCGGACGACACCGCGGACGGCGCGCAGCGCGGCGGCGGCCTCGGGCGTCGGGAACTCCTGCGCCGACCGGGCCAGCTCGAACAGCAGCGCCTGCGACGGGAGCGTACGGGCCGGTGTGGGGGCGACGGCGATCGCCGGCAGGAGCCGCTCGAACAGCTCCGGCAGCCAGGGCTCGTCACGGAGGAGGGCGACCCGGCAGGCCCGGCCGAGCACCGCGACCTCCTCGGGCGTGAACGCCTTGTCCGCGACGTAGGGGATGTCCCCCGCCTGGATCGCGGCGGCCCGGGCGGCGGCGGCCTCCAGCGCCGTCCGCGCGAACCCGGCGTACGCCGAGTCCGCGAGCCGCTCCCAGTGATCCAGGGTCGGAGGGGAGTCATGGCTCTGCTCCCGGATCCGGTCCAGCGCCTGACGGGTCGTGCGGCCGAGCCGTCCGGCCAGCGCGTCCTCCGCCGGGACGATCCGGACGGCCGGAGCCGGCCGCTCATCGACCGGCGCGGGGTCCCCGGCGGGGAGGACGGAGCTGAGCGTTCTCGGCGACATGCGGCGATCCTGGCATCCGGCAACGACAAAACGGCGCCCTCGCGGCCGAACGACACTGGTCCGCTGTTCCGCAAGGGCCACGAACCGCTGACCGAACGGCGACTCGCCGTTTACTTCTGGAAACTCTCCTGGTCAGACGCACGTCTCCCCCTATGTCCCGCCGAACGGCGGGGGAACCACCATGGGGAGGTGGATCACATGACCGAACCGGCATAGCCGGTCCTACGGCAGGGCGGCACGGGGCCGAACGTCACGACGCTGCAGTACCTGCTGCGCGGCGCTCGTGACCAGTGGCGCACGCTCGCGGCCGACGGGGAGTTCGGGCCGGCCACGGACAGCGTCGTACGCGGCTTCCAGAGCGTCGCGGGGCTGACCGTCGACGGGATCGCCGGCCCGGCGACCTGGCAGAGGCTGACCGACGGAACGACGATCGGCTCCACCGTGCGCGAGGGCGCCCAGGGCGAGGTCGTCAAGGCGGCCCAGACGGAGCTGCTGAAGCACGGTGACCTCAAGACGGCCGCCCAGGTCGACGGGGTCTTCGGCCCGGACACCGACACCGCCACGCGCCGCTTCCAGGAGCGGGTGGCACTGACGGTCGACGGGATCGTGGGCCCGGCCACCTGGAGACGGCTCATCTCCACCGGGAGCTGACCACCCGGTCCGGTGGCCGGCCGGCCGACCCGGACCGCACGACGGCCGCACGACCCCTGGTCGTGCGGCCGTTCGCGTGGCGAGAGGTCGGCCAGGGGGCACGGGCCTGCATGGGATCCTCGGCCTGCGACCGGGCGAGCGTGCGGAGGAACGATGGACGCCGACTACTACGTGGCCGACACCGAGGACGGCGACCACATTGACGACCCGTCCGAAGACGCCCTGTTCATGCTGCTGAAAGACCTCGACGCCACCGAGAACACCTTCGTCACCATCACGCCCGCCGACCCCGAAGCCGCCTGGTACGCCTCGGTATCGCGACTGGAGGAGGGCGGCTACGAGGTCGAATATCGCGACCCCCGCCACCGCGAGCACGAACTGACCGTCCAGACCAACCGCAGCAAGATCGCCAAAGATCTCACCCTATGGCTCGCCCGCCGCCACCACCCCGGCAGGCCGGCCACCCGACACGACCTCTGACCAGGCCCTAGCGCAGGACGCCGGCGAGGACCGTGGTCACGACCTTCTCGACGGCTTCGGCCGCCGGGGGTACGCCCTTCCGGTCGGCGAACAGCAGATGCCCGGCGCCGATCAGGGTGGGCGCGAGCACATCGATCTCGGCGTCGGCCGCGATGCGGCCGAGCTCACGCTCGGCGGCGAGATAGGAGGCGATCATCGTTCCGGCCTCCCTCAGGACCGGAACCCCGACCGGCCACCGCTCGCGCAGCCGGGCGCGCACCTCGTCGCGGAAGGTGACGAGGGCGACGATGGCCACGGCGACCGACCCGAACAGCTCCGTCAGCGCCTCGGCGAGATTGCCGACGACGGTGCCCGTACCGGCGGAGTCGCGCAGGGCGGCCGCCTGACCGCTCACCCGGTCGGCCCGGTCCAGCACCAGCTCGGCGAGGAACGCGTCGAAGTCGGCGAAGTGCCGGTGCAGGACCCCCTTGGCGCAACCCGCCTCGATGGTGACCGCCCGGCTGGTCAGCGCGCTCGGCCCATCGCGCAGCAGGATGCGCTCGGCGGCGTCGAACAGCTGCTCACGAACGTCGCGGAGGGCCACTCCAGTCGGCACCGCGCAACCCGCCTCTCTCTGCCCGGTTGACGAGTGGGCGATCGCCCACTCATAGTGGGCGCATGCCCACTCTTCCTTCGGAACAGACGCCTTCCCCTCGGCGCCGGCCCCATGAGGCCCGAGAGTACGCGGAGTCGTTCGGCGTGGACGCCGAGCGCTACGACCGGACCCGGCCCGCCTATCCCGGCGCCCTGGTGGAACGGATCGTGGCCGCCGCTCCCGGGCGCGACCTGCTCGACGTCGGCTGCGGCACCGGCATCGCGGCCCGGCAGTTCCAGGCCGCCGGCTGCACGGTCCTGGGCGTCGAGCCCGACGTGCGGATGGCCGTGTTCGCGCGGCGCAGCGGGGTCGAGACCGAGGTCTCGACCCTGGAGGCGTGGGACCCGGCCGGCCGGCGCTTCGACGCGGTCGTGGCCGGGACCGCCTGGCACTGGATCGACCCGGTCGCGGGAGCGGCCAAGGCGGCGCAGGCGCTGCGCCCCGGCGGGCTGCTCGCCGCGTTCTGGCACACGCCCGACCTCCCGGCGGAAGTGGCCGAGGCGTTCGCCACGGTGTACGCGCGGGTGGCGCCCGACTCGCCGTTCGACCTGCGGGCGGCGCGATCGGCCCTGGACGCGTACCAGACGATCATCGGCAGGGTCGGCGACGGGATCCGTGAGGCGGGCGGGTTCGGCGAGCCGGAGCAGTGGCGCTTCGAGTGGGAGCGCACCTACACCCGCGACGAGTGGCTGGACCAACTGCCCACCCAGGGCCCGCTGACCCGGCTCGCGGCGGACAAGGTGGCCGAGGTCCTGGACAGCGTCGGGGCCGCCATCGACGCGCTCGGAGGCGCCTTCACGATGCCGTACACCACGGTGGCGATCGTCGCGAAACGAACCGACGATGCCCGATGACCCGCCTCGGGCCCGCCGCGAAGGAGCGTCAGCCGTTGAGCCAGGCACGCGCGTCGTCGTAGAAGCGGGCGGCCTCCTGGGGGCGGTCGTCTCCATAGAGGTCGTCGCCGATCGTGTAGCCGCGGCGGGACAACACGTAGGACAGGAATCGGTAGGCAGGCCGGTAGGCCGCGACGTCCTGCGGGCCGACGGACAACGGGACGCCGGGGTGGGCGGCGGTGAGGGTGTCGCGTTCGTAGACCGGGTCGATCTGGACCACCAGCCAGCGGTCGCGGCGTTCGACGCGGTAGTAGAGGCGGGCGGCGGAGACGAGGTCGACCTCGGTGCCGTCGAGGTCGGTGCGCATCTCGATGAGGGCGGGCAGTTCGACCAGGGCGCGGTCACCGTGGAGGTGGACGACGGGAGGGCTGAGCCGGTGAACGGTGGTGTCACCGCGGCGGGCCATCTTCTCGGACTCGGTGACGAAGTCGGCGCCGCTGCCGCGGAACCAGCTCAGGCGGACGGTCGCGTCGTCGGCGAAACAGGACCGCATCTGGTCCCACCAGCCACGGTCACGGCCCTGCCGCTCGCGGAGTACGAGTTGGGTGATCTCGGTGATGTCGCTGCTCATGTCTTCCCTTGTGGTGTGCGGGTCGTCGGCATGGTGGGGCCGGTCCTGCCCGTGGTGGCGCGGCCGGTGGTCAGGCGCCGGCGGCAGGGGTGATCCGGTGGCCGGCGCACCAGATGGCGCGGATCTTGCGGGTGGCGGTGATGTCGGTGGTCGGGTCGCCGTCGATGAGGACGAGGTCGGCGCGCAGGCCCGGTTCGACGGCGCCGCGGTCGGTCAGGCCGAAGGCGCGGGCCGGTAGGACGGTCGCCGAGCGCAGGACGTCCACGGGACCGATCCCGGCACGGGCCATGAGTTCGAGTTCGTGGTGGAGGCTCTCGCCGTGCGGGACGGAGTGGGGTGAGCCGGGCTGGGTGTTGGCGTCCGTGCCGGCCAGGATCTCGATTCCCGCCCGATGCAGGTCGGCCACGCTGGTGAGCAGGTCGGCGATGGGGGCCCTGCCCGCCAGGACGCCTTCCATCATGGTGATGGTGGGAATGGCGACCTGGTCGCCGGCCCGCATCGCGGCGATGTCCTCTGGCCGGATGGTGCCGGTCAGCGGGGCGTGGGTGATGAAATCCGCGCCCGAGTCGACGGCGACGGTGTAGGCGCCGACGGTGACCGCGTGGACGACGGCCTTCAGGCCGTGCGCGTGGGCGGCGGCGACCAAGGCGTGGAGGGCCTCTGGGGTGGGTCCGCCATCGCCGGGAGCCTCGGCGACCCCCTTGATGTAGTCGACGCCTTCGGCGGCACGGGCCGCGACGTGCCTGCGGGCGTCTTCGGGAGTGAGGATGATGGCCTCGGCCGGCATGCCCGGCATGCGGGCGTGGTTGCCGACGGGACCGATCGCCGGCAGGCCCGCCGTGCGGAAGTCGGCGGAACCGGTGACCTCGCGCAGGGACATGACGAGCTCGTGCGGCCAGCACGCCATGTCCAATCCGGTGGTGACGCCCCAGGAGGCCAGTGTGTCCAGCGTCTGCGGACCGTGCAGGTGGACGTGGGCGTCGATCAGGCCGGGCAGGAGCACCGCGCCAGGGGCATCGATCCGCCGCGCGCCGGTGGGGTCGGTGCCGATCACCGCGCCATCGATGACGACGGTGCGCGGAGGGGTGAGCCGGTGGCCGTCGAAGACCCGGACATCGGTCAGGGCGATCTTGGTGGGCATCGTCAGGGGAAGCTCCCAAAATAAGGGACAGATTTGTTCACTAACGTGACTGTACATCCGCCCCTTGGTCGACGCTCACTCGCCTGGCGGCTATAACCGACGGGTGGCCACCACCTCGCGCGCTCCCGATGCATCCGCCGCGGCGGCCCAGCCGCCCGGGTCCGCCGCTCCCCGCGCCACCCGGCGTCGCGGTGAGGCTCTGACCCGCGCCATCTACCAGGCCACCTTGAAGGAACTGGCGTGCACCAGCTTCGAGGAACTCTCCTTCGACAAGATCGCGCCCCTCGCCGGCACCGGGAAGTCGGCCCTCTACCGCCGCTGGGCCACTCCCAAGGAGCTGGTCATCGCCGCCTTGACCGACCCGTCCACCGGCTTCGCCGACCCCGTCGCCCCCGACACCGGCTCCCTGCGCGGGGACCTGATCGCGCTCCTCGGCCGCTTCGCCCGCGTCCTGGACGAGCCGCGAGGCCGAGCGCTGCGCCCCCTGCTGACTCAGCGAGCCCGCCATCCCGAGATCTTCGATGAGGTCCGCCGCCTGGTCGTCCTCCCGCACCAGCGGATCCTGCTGGCCGTTCTGCAGGCGGCCGCCGACCGCGGTGAGGCGGCCCACCAGTGCGTCACCCCGCGCGTGGCGTCCGTGGGCCCTCGCCTGATCATCGCCGAGTCGCTGGAGAAGGGAACCGTCGACCAGGCAGAGGTGCAGGCGATCGTGGACGAAGTGCTGACGCCACTGACGGCGCCACGGCGCGGCACCGGTCAGAACGAAACTCCTGCCGGATCAGGCGATCTCTAGAGATCAGCCCTGGCCCGTGGTGCCGGTAGGCGGACGGCCCGCCGGGATTCCGGCGGGCCGTCGTGAGAGGGGTTCTGCCGGGGTCAGTTCCCGTCCGGGCCCGGCAGGTAGCCGCCGGGGACCTGGTCCGGGGTGTAGATCTTGTCCTCGCCCGGGTAGGGGGTGCTCCAGTTGTGCACCTGGTACCAGGTGAGGTGGCTCATGAGCCGGGGGTTGGCCACGTCGGGGATCGCGTTCGGGCCGGTCAGCTGCTGCTTCTGCTCCCAGGCCGTCCAGAGCTCGGCGGTGTGCCGCATGTCGGTGGGGATGGTCGACGCCGTCGCCAGGGAGCGGGCCGCCGCGGCGGTCGTCCCGGCGGGGACGTCGTTGCCGCAGGCCGGCGGGGTGGCCAGGCCGCCGGTGAGCGAGACCTGGTTGGGCACCGCCGTGAACGGCGTGTAGTCGGGCGTGGTGGTGAAGGCTCCGGCCATCGGGGTGGCGGCGCTGTCCTTCTGGTTCATCGGGTGGATCCCGAGGATCTGCTCGATGGTGCGGATCATGGTGATCTGCGTGTAGTAGTGGCTGTCCACGGTGCCGTGCTGGGCGTAGGGGCTGATGATCTGCACGGGGCCGCGGGCGCCGTCGACGTGGTCGACGCCGTTCTGGGTGTCGTCCTCGATCACGAAGATCGCGGAGTCCTTCCAGTACTTGCTGTGCGAGATGGTGTCCACGATCTTGCCGACGGCCAGGTCGTTGTCGGCGACCTGGGCGACCGGGTTCGGCGCCCCACCGGTGTGGTCGCTGGACAGCCAGAACATGTTGAGGTTGGCCGGGCCGTTCTTCTCGAAGTCGCGCTTCCAGATCTCGTACCGGTACTGGTCCGGGATGTTGGTGTCGAACTTCGGGT
Organism: Actinoallomurus soli; assembly: GCF_024055715.1. Taxonomy (GTDB): domain Bacteria; phylum Actinomycetota; class Actinomycetes; order Streptosporangiales; family Streptosporangiaceae; genus Actinoallomurus; species Actinoallomurus soli. The sequence goes on along the minus strand of NZ_JAMXMV010000008.1, from coordinate 173,135 downwards.
AGTCGTGCACCGTGACGGCGTTGAGCGACGGGATCGGCGACTCGGTGTCCGTCTTCAGGGTCGTGTCCTGGCCGGTCGCGTCCATGTTCTTGGCGTCACAGTAGAAGCTCTGCCAGGTCGCGCCCGCCGGGATCGTCTCGAACTGGTTGAACTCCCCGAAGTTGCGCACCGTCTTGCCGGCGGCCTGGGCGCCGGTCCAGATGAAGCCGGAGCGCTGGTGGCCGAGCGCGTCGTCCTCGGTGTCGTAGCTGCGCTCGTACTCGCCGGCGCTGGACTCGGTGTACTCCGGGTCGTCGGCCTGCATCAGCCAGTTGTGACCCTCGGCGGAGTTCGTGCCGATGTCGTAGGTGTTGTCGTACAGGCCGAACTGCTTCGCGAGGGCGTGCTGGTTCGGGGTGACCTTCTGGCCGAACTGCGCCAGCGTCGGGTCGCCGTTGCCGCGCGTGTCGTCGCCGAACACCTGGTCGTAGGAGCGGTTCTCCTTGACCAGCAGGAAGACGTGCTTGATGGTCGACGGGTCACCGAGGCGCTTCGGGACGGGCACGGCCTTGCGTGACTTGCCCTGGCTCTCCTTGACGTCGTGCTTGCCCCAGGCGTTCAGCGCGAAGACCGTGTCCGTGGACTTGGTGATCGCCCGGTCGGACGGCAGTTTGAACCGGAGCAGCGAACCGGTCGAGTCGTGGGTGTTGTGGCCCGTGGCCGGCGTGGTGCCGGCGCCCTCGCTGATCGTGCGCGTCGGGCCGCGCTCACCGATGCCGCGGGTGTTGGTCACGATCACGTCGTCGCCGACGGTGGTGACCTCCTCCGGGTAGTAGTCCGTCGGGAGGAGGCCGACGTAGCTGACCGGCTCCTGCGGCTTGGTGTAGCGGTAGACGGCGACCGCGTTGGCCCGCCCGAGGGTGACGAGCAGGTGGCCGTCCTTGGTCAGGGTCACGCCGTCCGGGGCGTAGCCGACCTTGGCCTCGGGCCACGGCTGGGTGGCGATCGTCTGGACGACCTTGTCCTTGGACGTGTCGATGACCGAGACCTGGTCGCCGAACGTGTCGGTGACGAACAGCGCGCCACTGGCGGCGTGCATCGCGGTCGGGTGCAGACCCACCTCGATGGAGCCGACCGAGGCGGCCGGGTCGGCGACGTCGATCACGCTGACGGTGCCGGTGGTCGTCGCGCCCGTCTTCGGGTCGGCGGGCACGTCGGTGCCGTAGGAGTTGATCGTCGTCTCGCCGGGCTTGGCCTGACGGCCGCCCTCGTTGCTGACGTAGAGCTTGCCGCCGACGAGCGCGAGGCCCCGCGGCGCGATGCCCACGTTCCAGTTCTGCTGGATCGTTCCAGTCGCCGCGTCCATCGCCACGACGCGGTTCTGGCCGTTGACGGCCACGTACACGGTCTTGCCGTCGGCGGAGAAGACCGCCTGGGCCGGAATCGCGTGTTTGGAGCCCTGCGCGGCGATGGGGATGGACGTCGGCTTGCCGAGGGTGCCGTCGTCGTTCACCGGGAACCGGCTGAAGCCGTCGAGCTGCGGCAGCCAGAGGGTCTTGCCGTCCGGTGAGTAGGCCGGTCCCTCCTGCCCGACGCTGTTGCTGGAGATGCGCACGCCGGCGGTGGAGGCGGTCCCGGCCTGCTGCAGCACCTTGTAGTTCTTCAGGTCGACGATGGTCAGCGCGATCGAGCGGTCGTTGGTGAGCGCCGCGAGGAACCGGCCGTCCGGGCTGACCGTCGAGGCGAGCAGCTTGCCGTTGTCGACGAGCAGGCGGTCACCGATCGGGTTGAGGGCCTGGTCGCTCGCGAGCTGCAGACCCGCGTCGGTGGTGGAGCCGACATGGTTGCCGCCGAAGACGTCGGTGGAGGCGTAGGCGATGCTCGCGCTCGCGATGGCGAGAGCTGCGGTTCCGGCGGCCACCAGGCGGATGCGGTGGCCGGTGCGTCGGCCGAAGAGCCCACTGGGGGCCTTCTTCGTGACGCGCTGGCGGGTGACGTGCATGGATCAGTCCTTCGAAGTGCTCGCGAGCAGGTCGACGTTCCCGTCGAACTGCCACAGGGGGTTAGGTGCGTCCCCGGTCGAGGTGCGCACCTGGAAGTAGCCGTTCACCTCCTTCGGCCCGTCTCCGTCGGCGACGTACCGCCCATCCGCGGTGACGTCGAGCTGGTAGATGGCGGTGCCCACGGCGGTCGCGCCGGGGAGGTGCCAGGACACGACACACCGCCAGTCGTTGCCCGGTCCCTGGTCGGCGACCCGGGAGCCGCCCTTGTCGCAGGACGCGGTGGCCCGCAACTGGGCCTCGGTGACGTCGGGGCGATGGAGCTCCCGCGTCTGCATCCGGTAGAGGTGGGCGTACGCCGTGGCGAGCGAGCCCTCGACCTTGGCCCGCTCGATCCCGGAGCCCTTGGCCGGGGTCGTCGCGGTGACGACGGCGAAGGTGAGGAGGACCAGGGCGGCGAGCGGCAGCGCGCCCGCCACGAGGACGCGCCGGCCCGATCCGTCGTACGTCAGATCGGTGAAGTCACGGCGCAGGAACAGGTGGTAGGCCGCCACGGTCGCGACGACCGCCCACGCCAGGCTCACCGCGAGGCCGATGAAGAGGGGGCCCGTCTGCGCCGGGCCGGTGAAGAGGCCGCGCCAGGCGAGGAAGGCGTGGCTCGGCAGGGCCAGCCGTACGGCCACCGGCAGGGGAAGCAGCTGCGCGAGCTGCAGCGCGAAGGCGAGCAGCGCGGGCATCAGCAGCCCCATCGTGGAGCGGCCCAGGGCCACCGAGCCGAGGAGGCCGATCGCGGCGAACGCCAGCGTCGGCGCCAGCACGCAGGCCCACGACAGCAGGACCGTGCCGGCCGCGTCCGCCGGGGCGAGCAGATGGCCGTCCAGGCCGACGAGCGGGTGGTTCCCGACCGCGGCCAGGCCGCCGGCGATGCTCGATCCGGCCAGCCCCGCCACCAGCAGCAGGAGCACGGTGAGGCTGGCGAGGCCCTTGGACACGAAGATGCGTCTCGGCGAGCGGACCGCCACGAGGAGGTGACGCCAGGTGCCCAGCCGGTCCTCGGCCGCGAAGACGTCACCGGCGACCAGCGCCGTCAGCAGCGGGAGCGCCCAGCTGCGCGAGAAGTCCAGCACGACGAGCGACCCCGCCCAGCCGGTGGCGTGCATCCAGCGGCCGAAGACCGTGTCGGCGGGCAGCACGCTCTGCAGGCTGACCGCCGCGACGAAGCCCGCCGGGGCGATCCAGCAGGCGAGCAGCAGCACGCGGATCCGCCACTGGGAGAGCAGCTTGACCAGCTCGAACCGGTAGCCGCGCAGCACCGGCGCCGGCCGCGCCTCGACGGCGGGCGGCGTGACGGTGGTGGTCATGAGACCTCCTCATCGGTCGGTACGGCTCCGGTCAGGGCCAGGAACGCGGCCTCGAGCGGCGCGACGACGGGCGCCAGCTCCCGTACGGCCACCTCGGCCCGTACCAGCCGCACCACCAGCTCCTCGACGGCCGGCACCGCCCCGCGGACCACGAGCACGTCGGCGTCCGGCCGCTGGACGCGGTCGCCGCCGGAGGGGACGCGGATCCCCGGCGTGTCCAGTGCCACCCGGCGGGCGGCCGCCGTGTCGGAGGTGAGCAGCCGGTAGTCGAGCGCTCCGCTCTCGGCGGCGAGCTTGGTCACCGGCCCGGAGAAGACGACCCGCCCGGTCGCGAGGACGGTGACCTCGGAGCACAGCGCGGCGAGGTCGTCCATCCGGTGGCTGGACAGGACCACCGCGACCCCGTCCGCGGCGAGCCCGGTGATGACGCGGTGCACGTGGTGCTTGCCGGCGGGGTCCAGGCCGTTGGCCGGCTCGTCGAGGACCAGCAGGCGCGGTCTGGTGAGCAGCGCGGCGGCCAGCCCGAGCCGCTGGCGCATCCCGAGGGAGAATCCCCGGATACGGTCGTCGGCGACGTCGGTGAGCCCGACCTGTTCGAGCGCGTCGTCGACGCCCCGGCCCGCGTCGTACCCGCGCAGTGAGGCCAGGGCCGAGAGGTTCTGCCGCGCGGTCAGGGAGGGGTAGAGGCCCGGCCCGTCCACGAAGCCCGCGACGCCGTCGGGGACGGCGAGCGTCCGGCCGACCGGGGTGCCCAGGATCTCCAGCTCGCCGCCGTCGGCGACCGCCAGGCCCAGGAGCAGACCGAGGAGGGTCGTCTTTCCCGCGCCGTTCGGACCGACCAGACCGTGGACCTGACCGGCCGCCACGTCGAGGTCGACACCGTCGAGCGCGACCACGTCACCGAAGGACTTCTTGATTCGGCGACCCCGGACCGCGGGGCTTTCGTGCATGGCGTCTCCCTCAGCTTGATCATCAGCAAGGGGAGCGTCTCCCTCGGCTCGATCTTCGGCAAGAGGACGCTAAAGATCGCGGTTGGCCGGAAGGGAGCGAGAAATCGAACGTTTGGCAAATCCCGGCAAAGCTGCCGATATGTGCTTAATCCGACGAACGCACCGACACGGTGCGGTGTGCGGACACCCGTACGGAGACGCGTGCCGCCGGGCCCACGGGCGGTGCCCATGAAAACCGATGAAAGGACGTACGGCGGCCGGCCGGGACACGCGGCTCTCATCAGGGCGAACCCGGCCCCTCGCCATCGGCCGTTGACCGCTCCGGAGCCCTTTCGTAGCATCCGGCCGATCGACCTTTCGAACCGATGGGACCGGCGTCCGCTTCTGGCCGTCGGTGCCGAACGGCCGGATCCGAGGGGTCGTCGTCGGTGACGGTGCCCAAGGGAGTCGGCATGACCCGCGCAGCACGGCCTCGCATCCCTCTCTTCGCCGTCCTGGTCCTGCTGCTGGGCGTACTGGCCGGGGTGACGACGGCCCGTACCGCCCACGCCGCGGTCGCCACGTCGATCACCCTGGACGGCACCAAGCCCGGCCTGGTCTTCGACGGCGTCGGCGCGATCAGCGGCGGCGGCGGGAACTCCCGCCTGCTGGCCGACTATCCCGAGCCGCAGCGGAGCCAGTTGCTGGACTACCTCTTCAAGCCCGGGTACGGCGCCGCGCTGCAGACGCTGAAGATCGAGATCGGCGGCGACACCAACTCCACCGACGGCGCCGAGGCCAGCCACGAGCACACCCGGGGCGCCGTCGACTGCGGCCAGGGGTACGAGTGGTGGCTGGCCGAGCAGGCCAAGGCCCGCAACCCCGCCATCAGGCTGTACGGCCTCGCCTGGGGCGCGCCGGGCTGGATCGGCGGCGGGAACTTCTGGTCCCAGGACATGATCGACTACCTGATGTCCTGGCTCGGCTGCGCCAAACAGCACAACCTGAGCATCGACTACCTCGGCGGCTGGAACGAACGCAACTGGAACGCCGGCTGGTACGAGAACCTCAAGTCCGCCCTCGCCGCGAACGGCTACGGGTCGATCAAGGTCGTCGCGGCCGACAGCGGGTGGGACGTCGCCGACGCCATGGCCTCCGACCCGGCGTTCAAGAACGCCGTCGACATCGTCGGGACGCATTACCCCTGCGGCTATATGACCGCGTTCACCTCCTGCCCGAGCACCTCCACCGCGCAGGGCCTCGGCAAGCCGCTGTGGGCGAGTGAGAACGGCTCGGAGGACACCGACGGCGGCGCCCCGGCGGTCGCGCGTGCCATCAACCGGGACTACATCGACGGGCGGATGACCTCCTACATCAACTGGCCGGTCATCGCCGCCCTGTACCCCAACCTCCACTACAGCACCGACGGCATGTCGATCGCCGCGCAGCCGTGGTCGGGGAACTACTCCATCGGCAGGACGACCTGGGTCACCGCGCAGACCACCCAGTTCACCAAGCCCGGCTGGCACTACATCGACTCCGCGAGCGGCTTCCTGGGCGGCGACCGCGCCAACGGCAGCTATGTGACGCTCAAGTCGACGAACAACACGGACTACACCACCGTGGTCGAGACGGTCGACGCCACCGCGGCGCAGACCGCGTCCTTCACCGTGACGGGTGGCCTGTCCACCGGGCAGGTCCACGTCTGGTCCACCAAGGTGAACTCCTCCAGCCCCGCCGACCAGCTCGCGCACGTCGCGGACGTCACGCCGTCGGGCGGGGCGTACTCCCTGACGCTCCAGCCCGGGACCGTCTACACCCTCACCACCACGACGGGGCAGGGCAAGGGCACCGCGACCCCTCCGGCCGCCGCCGCGATGGCCCTGCCGTACTCCGACGACTTCGAGACCGCGGCCACCACCACCTCGCCGAAGTACTTCTCCGACATGAACGGCGCGTTCCAGCGGGTGGCATGCGGCGGTGGCCGGTCCGGATCCTGCGTACGGCAGATGGCCGCGACCACGCCGATCCGCTGGACCGGCGAGTCGTACACCGCGCCGTACACGATCATGGGCGACGGGTCGTGGGGCAACTACACGGTCGCCGCGGACGCCATGCTGGAACAGTCCGGCAGCGTCGAACTGCTCGGCCGCGTCAACCTCCAGGGGACCAACAACAACGGCCTGAACGCCTACCATTTCCGGGTCGCCGACAGCGGGGCGTGGTCGATCGTGAAGAGCGACACGTCGTGGCACTTCACGACGCTGGCGAGCGGGACCACGTCGGCGCTCGGGCTGAACCGGTGGCACCGGCTGTCGCTGAAACTGCAGGACACCACCCTGACCGCCGCCGTGGACGGCGTGACCGTCGGCAGCGCCACCGACGCCTCGTACACCGCCGGCCAGGCGGGCCTCGGCGTCACCGGCTACCAGACCGACCAGTTCGACAACTTCGCCCTCACGCCGGGCACCGCAGGGCAGCAGCACCTCGGCCCGGTCACGTCCGGCCTGACCGCCATGTGCCTCGACGACAACGCAGGCTCGACCGCCGACGGCACCCGCGTCCAGATCTGGGACTGCAACGGCGGCGCCGCCCAGACGTGGTGGTGGGGCAACGGCATGCTGCGGCTCGGCGGGCCGGGCGGCAAGTGCCTGGACGTCACCGGCCAGGGCACGTCCAACGGCACCCTGGTCGAGCTGTGGGACTGCAACGGCGGAACCAACCAGCAGTGGACGCCGCAGGCGGACGGCACGCTCAAGGGCGTCCAGTCCGGCCGCTGCCTGGACGATCCCGCGTCCAGCACCACCAACGGCACCCAGCTCGAACTGTGGGACTGCAACGGCGGCGCCAACCAGAAGTGGACCCTGCCCTGACCTCCGTACCGGCCGCGGCGGGACCGTCTCCCCCGTGGCCGGCTCCTCCCGGCTCGTACGTACCGGGTCAAAGGTCGTCGATCGCCTCGATCGGGGTAAGAGGGGCTCGCTGTCGTCTTTCGACGCTGGCTGTGGCCTTCTCGACAGGGAGACGCTGTGAATGATCCCAAGACCGCGTTCGTACTGGGTGGCGGCGGGCTGCTGGGCGCCCATGAGGTCGGCATGCTGCGGGCGCTCGCCGAGGCGGGGATCCGGCCGGACCTGATCGTCGGGACCTCGGTCGGCGCCTTCAACGGGGCGTTCGTGGCATCCGACCCGGAGAAGGCCGCCGACCTGCTGACCCAGGCGTGGCAGGGCAAGGGAGCGGGGTCGGTGTTCGCCGGCTCGTTCTTCAGCCGCGTGTCGACCCTGATCCGTTCCGGTACGCACCTGCACTCGACCGAGCTCCTGGCGACCGCGCTGGACGCGCTGATCCCCGCCGACCGGATCGAGGACCTGGCCGTGCCGTTCCACTGTGTGGCCGCCAACATCGAACGCGCCGAGGCGCGGTGGTTCACGCGCGGCCCGCTCGTCCCGGCGGTGCTGGCCTCGTGCGCGGTCCCCGGCGTCCTCCCGCCGGTCCGCATCGGCGACGAGCACTTCTACGACGGCGGCCTCGTGCACAGCATCCCCATCGGCCGCGCTCTGCGAGAGGGGGCGCGGACGGTGTACGTCCTGCAGGTGGGCCGCATCGAGAAGCCCCTCACCGCGCCGACGAGGCCCTGGCAGGTCGGGCTGGTCGCCTTCGAGATCGCCCGGCGCCACCGGTTCGCCGAGGAGATGGCCGAACTGCCGGACGACGTCACGGTCCACCTCCTGCCCACCGGGTCGAACGGCCAGAGCGTGGGCCTGTCCCAGCTCCGCTACCGCGACGCCTCCCGGGTCGAGACGAACATCGAGCGGGCGTACGAGGCGAGCCGCGCGTACCTGTCGAGACTGTCGGATCCGTCGGATCTCTGACCTGCGATGCTGCCTCCGCGGTTCGTCAGGCGCCTGGTCCTGACCCCATTGCTGTTCGCGATCGCGATCGCGGCGGTGGCGGTCTCGCCGCTGCTGCTGCTCATCGGCGTGGTGGCCGCCCGCCACCGCCACCGGTTCCTGCGGGTCGCGGTCCTCACGGTCTGCTGGCTGGCCCTGGAATGCGCCGTGCTCACGGCGTCCCTGGGCCTGTGGCTGGCGGGAGGGGGCCCCGAGACCGTACGGGCGCGGCACTACGCGTTGTGCGGATGGCTGCTCGCCCGCATCGACGCCGTCGCGGCCCGGACGCTCGGGCTCGTGGTCGAGATCCAGGAACCGCTCGGCGTGGCTCCCGGACGGCCCGTGATCGTGCTCAGCCGGCACGGCGGGCCGGGTGACTCCATCCTGATCGTGCACTACCTGCTCAACGTGTACGCGCGGCGGCCCCGGATCGTCATGAAGGCCGCCCTGCAGCTCGACCCCACGGCCGACGTGCTGCTCAACCGGCTGCCGAACGCCTTCGTCCCACCGAACGGCTCCGCACCACGCGAGGGGATCGTCGACGAGATCGGCCGGCTGGCGACCGGCATCGGCCCCGACGACGCGCTGCTGATCTTCCCCGAGGGCGGGAACTTCACGCCACGACGCCGCGTACGCGCGATCCGCCGGCTACGCCGGCAGGGCCGTCGGGACGCGGCCGAACGCGCCCGGAACATGGCGAACGTCCTGCCGCCGCGGCCGGCCGGCTCGCTCGCGGCGATCGACGCCGCCCCGCAGGCCGACGTCGTCTTCGTCGCCCACACCGGGGTCGACGACCTCATGACCGCCGGGGACATCTGGCGGAGCATCCCGCTGGACCGGCCACTGCGCGCGCGGTGGTGGTGGGTTCCGCGCGAGGAGATCCCCGAGGACGGCCGGGAGCAGTGGCTGTTCGACTGGTGGGAGCAGATCGACGCCTGGATCGCGGACAACCGCCCGCGCTCCGCCGTATGACAGGCCATGGCCCGGTCCGCGATCGCGAGACCGGGCCATGGCCACGGCAGGAGACCTCAGAATTCGAACCTGTACGGGCCCGAATTGGGGCCGTCGTTGAACCACATCGTGGCGACGGCCAGCCACTGGCCGTTGACCAACCGGTAGCCCACAGCCTCATCGTTGGCGACACCGTCGAACGAGGTGACCCAGCACGGGCTCTGCGACACGCCCGACGTAATGATCGGCGACGCGTACCATCCGTGGTACGGGAACGCCACATACTCGGAGACCGGGCTGGGGATATTTCCCTGAACGTTGCAGAATTCGAAATATCCGGCACTCGCGTGCGCCGCCGGAGAGACCAGAGTGGACGCGGCCAGCCCCGCCATGGTCAGGCCCACCAGTGCCTTGATACGAGCTCCCACGAGATTTCTCCTTTGTATTGAGCACTACTTTCAGGCCGCCGAGCGCTCGGCGCTACGACAGGTCATGCCCTGCGCCCTGTAGGCCGGTCGGGGACGACTCAGCGTTCGTAGACGTCCCACGACCCATCGGGTGCATGCGCGCAGTAATACCAATTCCCCGGGTATCCTTCGGCCTGCTCTTTCCGTGCCTCCAAGGAGGAGGCCACGGCAGTACAGCCGATCCTGCCGGCCTCGCTGTTCGCCCAGACACTGATCACCGTGTCAGCCCGCGCCGGAGCGACGAAAAGGCCGACACCGGAGAGTGCGACGGATGCGACGACGGCGATACGCTTGAGGTTCACGGCTCGATTCCCATCGATCGGATTGTTAGGCGCGATTTCGGAGCCCACGGCAAGTTGACACCCGCCGACGGTAGGGCCGGTACACGGAGTGCTTCCTAGACCTTCTGAATCAAACGTTCGTCTCGTGCACACCTTCGCACACCATCCGCTTCCAGCGACCTCGTCCACTGTGCGGAGATTTCCAGTCACGGACTTAGGCAATCAGCCTACGAACAGTCCCGCCCGACTAGGCAATCTGCGTAGGTCCCGAGCAGAACTCCGACGCCGTGAGCGACCGCACGTTGCTTCACACCTTCGCCCTATCCCGTGATAGCGCAGGTCGAGGAAGGCAGGAATGATGCGGTGGAGCGTACGGCCTCATGCCGGCGGTATCGGCCACGCGGCGTCATGAGCTCGCAACTGCTCGGCGTCTCAGATGGTTCGGATGACCCACCGTGCTGCCTGACTTCACAGCACTCGGCCGCAGGGGTGCCGGGATACGGCGATCCGCGCTGCCTCGGGTGGCTCAGGGGCGGCGGAACTCCGCGCCGACGCGGCGGCAGGTGTCGAGACTGGTGAACTCGCGCAGCCGTGATCGCTTCAGGTCCCCCATGTCTGCTGTCGATCCGTTGACATGACAGCCGTCGTCACGAGAAGGTCCGGCCGATGAGGATCGCCAATCTGACACCTTTCGAGCGCGAAGTGTGGGATGCGTTTCCACGCGGCCGGGGCGTCGAGTCTCCTGACGCCGGCAACGACAAGGCCGAGGAAGGCCGTTCCTGGGGTCCCGATCGGACGGTACGCGCCGAGGTGCTCCGAAAGCTCCTTCTCACCAGCCGCCCCGCTGACGGGGAGGTCGCGGCATTGCGCCTGGCGGGCGTACGTATCTCCGGCCAGCTGGATCTGAGGTACGCGGAGGTCCCCTACGCGGTTCGCTTTTGGGGCTGCTACTTCGAACGCGCTCCGCTCCTGTACGCCATGGCGGTCCGCCAGCTCAACTTCAGCGAGTGCTACCTTCCGGCTCTAGACGCTGCCACCATCCGCGTTGACGGTGTCCTCCGGATCACCGGTTCACGTATCCCCGGCGAAGTACGGCTCGGTGGCGCGCGCATCTCCGGCGCTTTCTTCCTCGACCGAGCGCACCTCGGTCGGGCACGCTCCGACGACTTGGAACGCAACCCGGTCCTGCAGCTCAACCACGCCACCATCAACGATGACGTCTGGGGACCCCACCTTGTGGCGCACGGAACGGTCAGGCTGGCCGGAGCAACCGTCGCGGGGGCCGTCAACCTGGACGAGGCCGAACTGAGCGAGCCAGGCCGTACCGCCTTGGACGCCGAGAACCTGAAGGTCGGAACGAACCTGAGCGCCTCGCGGCTCCGCGTCAGCGGAGCGGTCGATCTGCGCGGCGCGAAGATCCCCGGACATCTCGACCTCATCGAGGCCCGCCTGTCCAACCCTGAAAGAACGGCATTGTGGGCCAGCAGCTGCGCGATCGGCGAGCTCTGGCTGCACAACGCGGCACCCATCGAGGGCTCGGTAAGGCTGCGCCGCTCACAGTTCGACCTGATCGAGGCGACTCCGGACGTATGGCCTGCCAGCGTGAAGCTCGACGGTCTCACTTTCAGCTCGCTCAGTCCACGGCTTCCCGCCGACGAGCGACTGGAGCTGCTGGAGCGCGATGAGGACGGCTACGTGCCGCACTCCTACGAACAACTCTCCGCCGCATACCGGCGTATCGGTGACGACGCCGGCGCACGCACCGTGCAACTGGCCAAGCAACGCCGCCACCGCAGAACGCTGTCCTGGTACGCCAAGCTCTGGGGCGCCGTTCAAGACGTGACCGTCGGCTACGGCTATCGACCGACACGCGCCATGGCCTGGCTTCTCGCGCTCCTCCTCACCGGAACGGTCGTCTACGGCCTCCACCACCCTCAGCCGGTCGAACCCGGCAAGGCGCCAGATTTCAACGCCCTGATCTACACGCTCGACCTACTCCTGCCGATCATCGACTTCGGCCAGGAGAAGGCGTTCAACCCCCACGGCCTCTACCAGTGGCTCGCCTATCTACTGATCGCGGCAGGCTGGATCCTGGCCACGACCGTGGTAGCCGGCATCACCCGAGCCGTCAGCCGACAATGAGCACGGCGGTTGGTGAACAAAGTGCTCACGGGGATCGCCCAGGCGCTGGCACACGCTGTCAGGCAGGCGCATCAGACCTAGCTCGTCACAGGCCTGCAGATCTCGACGTCGGCGGGAAGCTCGCCGTAAGCCGGGTCCACAGCGCCGTAGCGTACGGCCGACGCGAGCGCGCGGCTACGACAGCCGACGAAACGCCGGCATCAGAACGCTGAGAGCACGATCATGGTCTACTGTTCCTCCCTACGTCCCCAGGCGACCCCAGGAACGACAAAAGCGGGGGCCTCAGTGAGACTCCCGCCCTGCTCAGGTACTTGCTGGGGTACCAGGACTCGAACCTAGACTAACTGAACCAGAATCAGTCGTGCTGCCGATTACACCATACCCCACTGGCCTGCGGATCTTCCGATCTCCAGCGCCTCAGGAAGTCTAGCGGACCTTCGCAGTGCTCGCGAACGCGATCCGACGCCGGCGGATGCCGCGAGCGATCTCGCCGAGGGGGCGATGTCCGGCCATGTTCCGGAGCGTCCGACGCGGATAGTCTCCGCTTGTGGATCAGACGGGCGGGTTGACGCGCGACACCGCGACCTGGGTGCTGTACGCCGTGCTGAGCTGTATGAGCTACCTGCTCAACGGGATGGGGGCGGTGCTGGCGCCGCTGCAGGACGACCTCGGGGTGGACCGGGCGCAGGTGGCCTTCTACCCCACGCTCTTCGCGGCGGGACTCCTGCTGATCGGCCTGGTGGGCGGGCCGCTGGTCGGCCGCGTCGGCAGGGTCGTGACGCTCCGCATCTCGGTCGTCTGCATGATCGCAGGCGGGCTGTTGCTGGCCACGCCCGTACGGTCGCTGACCCTGGCGGGCGCGCTGCTCCTCGGGATCGGCGGGGCGCTGCTCGTTCAGCTGGTCCCCGCGCTGCTGGGCGCGCTGCACCCACATGCTCCGACGGCGGCGGTCGGTGAGGCGAACGGGCTGGCGAGCGCCGTGTCCGTGCTGGCGCCGCTGGCGGTGGCCGGGGCGCTCGCCGCCGGTCTCGGCTGGCAGGCCGGCTACCTGGTGGCTCCGCTGGTGCTGCTGGCGATCGTCGCACTGCTCTCCTGGAACGTGCCAATGCCGAACGCCGCCGACGTTCCCGACGACGCCCCGGCGGGCTCCAGGGCCGCGCTGATCGGTCCGTGGATCGAGGTGCTGCTCTCGGTCAGCGTGGAGTTCTGCATGGTCTTCTGGGCTGCCTCAGCGGTCGGTGACTGGCACCACGCCTCATCGGGCCTGGCTCCCGCCGTCGCGGCGCTGTTCCTGGTCGGCATGGCCACCGGGCGTTCCCTCGCGGTCCCGGTCACCCGGCGGGTGCACGGGCACCGGACCCTGCTGCTCGGCTGCACGGCCGTCGCCGCGGCCGGGTTCGCGCTGTTCTGGGCCGCCCCGACGCTGCCGCTCGCGGGCGTCGGGCTGGCCGTCGCCGGGCTGGGCGTCGCACTGCTCTACCCCACCACCGTGAGCCGTACGATCGCCGCCTGGCCGCATGCTCCGGACAAGGCGGCGGCGCGGGCGGCGATGGCCTCCGGTCTGGCGATCGGCGGGGCCCCCTTCCTCCTCGCCCGGCTGTCCGACACGGTCGGCCTGCGCACCGCGTACTTGATCGTCCCGGCCCTGCTGGTCGCCCTGGTGGCCCGTACGCTCACCTCTCGCACCTGACCCCGAGGCTCAGCGCCGTGGCTTCTGGTCGTCACAGCAGCCAGAATCCTCGGCGCCGAGGCTCAGGAGTTCGGCAGGTAGAGGCAGAACGGGTGGCCTGCCGGGTCGAGGCAGACGCGTACGTGGTCCTGGGGCTGGTAGTCCGCGAGGACGGCGCCCTGGGTGAGGGCGTGCGCGACCGCGGCGTCCAGGTCGTCGACCGCGATGTCGAGGTGGGCCATCATCCGCTGGTGGCCCCGATCGCCGGGCCATGCGGGCCGTACGTAGTCCTCGTCCGTCTGGAAGGACAGGCCGGCTCCGCCGTCGGGCGCCGCCAGCACCACCCACTCGGGTTCGTCCTCCACGGCCTCCCAGCCCAGCAGCCGCCGGTAGAAGCCGGCGAGTTCCCGCGCGTCGGTCGAGTCCAGGACGACTCCGGTCAGCTTCAACCTCGGACGGTCGCTCATCGCACTCCTTGTACCGGGCCGGCCGGCCCAGAGGGGACGGTGATCAAGACTAGGTCGCTGGGCCCCACCCCAGGCGTGGGGGTCAGGAACCGGGCAGGGCCAGGCAGAACGGGTGGCCGGCGGGGTCGAGGCAGACCAGGGCGCGTTCCTGAGGCTGGTGCTCGGCGAGGACGGCGCCCTGTTCGAGGGCGTACGCGACGGCGGCGCTCAGGTCGTGGACCCGGATGTCCAGGTGGGCCATCATCTGCTGGTGGTCCGTCTCGGTGGGCCAGGTCGGCGGGACGTACTCCTTCGCCGTCTGGAAGGACACGCTCGGTCCGCCGCCCGGCGGGGCCAGCTTCACCCACGCGGGATCGTCGTGGACGGTGTCCCAGCCCAGCAGCCGCCGGTAGAAGCCGGCGAGCTCGCGGGCGTCGGGCGCGTCCAGGACGAAACCGATCAAGGACAGCTCGGGCCGGTCGCTCATGACGCTCCCTCGGGCGTGGACGGTCGTGGCGGGACCGTCCATGCCCGTCGGGAGTCCGGCTATTCCGCCGAGAGCCGGTCGAGTGCCGCCCGTACGCGGGCGAGGGTGCGGTCCCGGCCGATGATCTGAAGCGACTCGAACAGCGGCAGGCCGACCGTACGGCCGGTGACGGCCACGCGGATCGGGGCCTGGGCCTTGCCGAGCTTGAGGCCGTGGCGGGCGCCGATCTCCTCGGCCCGCGTCTTGAGCTCCTCGGCCGTCCACTCCGCGTCCTGGAAGGCCTCCAGGGCACCTCGGAGGATGTCCGCGGCGGGCTCCTTCATGCCCTTCTTCCAGGAGGCCTCGTCGATCACCGGCTCGTCCAGGAACGCGAAGTCGACCATGGCCGTGATCTCCGACAGCACCGCGACACGCGTCTGGGCCAGCGGCGCGAGCCGGGCGAAGACCGCCGGGTCGTACCGCTCGGGCGACCACGAGGCGTACGGCTCGCGGAGCCAGGGCTCGCACCGCTCGATGAAGTCCTCGACCGGCAGCGCCCGGATGTACTCGCCGTTGAACGCGCGCAGCTTCTTGACGTCGAAGAAGGCCGGCGAGGGGTTGACGTCCTCGAGCCGGAACTCCTCCTCGATCACGCTCCACGGGACGATCTCGCGGTCGCCGGACGGCGCCCAGCCCAGGAGCATGAGGTAGTTGCGCATGGCCTCGGCGAGGAAGCCCTCGGCCTGGTAGTCCTCCAGCGCGACCTTGTCACGGCGCTTGGAGAGCTTCTGCCGCTTCTCGTTCACGACGACCGGCACGTGTGCCCAGATCGGCGGCTGCGCGCCGAGCGCCTCCCACAGCAGCTGCTGCTTCGGCGTGTTGGACAGGTGCTCCTCGGCGCGGATGACGTGCGTGATGCCCTGGATCATGTCGTCGACGACGTTGGCGAGCATGAACAGCACCGAGCCGTCGCCGCGCGCGATGACGAAGTCCTCGATGTTGGCGTTCTCGAACGTCGGCTTGCCGCGGATCAGGTCGACGACGGTGGTCACGCCCTCGTCCGGGGTGCGGAAGCGCAGGGCGCGCCCCGGGCCCGCCTCCAGGCCGCGGTCGCGGCAGTGGCCGTCGTAGCCGCGGTAGGAGTCGCCGGTCCGCGCGATCACGTCGTCGCGCGTGCAGTCGCAGAAGTACGCGCGGCCGTCCGCGCGCAGCCGCTCGACGGCCTTGCGCTGCTCGTCGGCGTTGGCGGACTGGAAGTACGGCCCTTCGTACTCGTCCTCGTCGATGCCCAGCCACGCGAGGGCGCGGATGATCCCCTCGGTCCACTCCGGGCGGTTGCGGGAGGCGTCGGTGTCCTCGATGCGCAGCACGAGCGTGCCGCCGTGCTGGCGGGCGAACACCCAGTTGTGCAGCGCCGAACGCGCTCCCCCGACGTGGAACATTCCGGTCGGCGACGGCGCGAACCGGACTCTGACGGTGCCGGAGGCGTGCTCCGGGGAAGAAGGGTCAGTCACGGGACACCACTGTATTGCTGAGCGTGCCGATCTTCTCGATCGTCACGGACACCTCGTCGTCGACCTGCAGCGGCCCCACGCCCTCCGGGGTGCCGGTGAGGATGATGTCCCCCGGCAGGAGGGTCATGACCCGGCTGACGTACTCGATCAGCTCGGGGATGCCGTGCAGGAGCTGCTTGGTACGGGACGACTGCCGGGTCTCGCCGTTCACCGTGGTGGTGATGGCCAGGTCCGACGGGTCGAGCTCCGTCTCGATCCACGGGCCGAGCGGGCAGAACGTGTCGAAGCCCTTCGCCCGCGTCCACTGCCCGTCGCGCTGCTGAAGGTCGCGCGCCGTGACGTCGTTGGCGCAGGTGTAGCCGAGGATGACGTCCGCGGCACGCGACGCCGGAACGTCGCGGCAGAGGTGGCCGATGACGACGGCGAGCTCGCCCTCGTAGTCGACCCGCTCGGACAGGCTCGGGTAGGCGATCGTCTCGCGGTGACCGATCACCGCGGTGGACGGCTTCATGAAGATCACCGGCTCGGCGGGCGGCTCGCCGCCCATCTCACGGGCGTGCTCGGCGTAGTTCTTGCCGATCGCGACGACCTTGCTCGGCAGGATCGGCGCCGTCAGCCGCACGTCCGCCAGGGGCTGGCGCTCCCCGGTGAGCTGGATCTCGCCGAACGGGTGGGCGGCGATGGTGGCGATGGTCTCGTCGTCCTCGACCACGCCGAAGGACAGGCCGCCGTCTTTGGTGAACCTCGCGATACGCACGATACGAGGCTATCGACACCGCGGCAGTGCGCCCGCCCCCGGCCTCGGTCCGGCCGGGCCCGGTCACCGCAATCGGCGGCTCAGCCTGCGACGAAGGCGCACGGCGCGCCGTTGAGACGGCAGCCGGCCGGCATGGACGGCGTGCCGGAGCCCCCGAACCGCACCTGCAGGGACGCCCCGGGCGCGATCGGCGGGGCCGTCGCCGTGCCGGTGAGGACCGTCTCCGCTCCCCGCCGCTGCAGTACGGCGTCCCAGGTGTTGTGGATGTCGGCGCCCGGATACGTGAAGGACAGCGTCCAGGACCGCATCGGCCGGTCCCCGTGGTTGGCGATCGTGACGGTGCCCTCGAAGTAGCCCGCGTCGCGCTCGACGGTGCGGTACGCGACCTGCGCGGCCGGGGCGGCTGCGACGTGGGTCGGCGAGGACGGGCACGGCCCGTGCCCGCAGGGGGCGGGCGCCTTCGCAGGGCGGCTCGACGTGCCGTGCGCCACGACCAGGATCCCGACCGCGGCCAGCAGCACGGCCGCGCCCCCGACGATCAGGGCGAGCCTCCGCGAGACCCGTCCGCGGGTCCCGGCCGGGTCCGGCGACCGCCACGAGGTGCCCGACGGCCGCCGCGGGCCGCCCGGCGGAAGGGGGGCGCCCTGCTCCCCCGTGTACGGCAGCGGCTCCTCCACGGTCGCCGGCGTGCCGTACGGGCCCGGCGGCGGGGTGGGGACGCCCTGCTCCACGGTCGGTGGCGCGTCGAGTCGGGCGGGGGCCCCCTCGGCCACGGTCATCGGCGCGTCGTACGAGGTGGGGACACCCTCGGCGATGGTCATGGGCGCGTCGTAGGAGGCCGGGACGCTCTCCTGTACGGTCGCCGGCGCGGCGGGCGGCTCAGGCGGCGGGACGACCGGCCGCAGCTGCACGTCGGTCGCCGGTACGGGCCGCGCGGGGCGCGGAATCTCCTCGGTCGCCCGCAGGTGCGGGAGAACCTCCTCGCCGTCCCGATCACCCACCGTCGCGCCACCTCCCTCTCTTTCTGGTTCTGACGATCGGCGGGCCGGGTTGGTTCAGAACGCGCGAGCGCCCGCACGGCCGGGTCCGGGCGGGCGCTCGCCGGTGTGGGCTACGAGGACTCGAGCGGCCGGTCGAAGGCCCGGCAGGCGGCGAGCCGCTGCTGCCGGTCCAGCATCGCCGTGATCGACTTGACGGCCTCAGGCCGCCGGCGGCCGGCGTCCGCCAGCCAGTGGCCGGCCTCGGCGATCAGCCGGAGCTCGGCGTCCCGGTCGTACCGCAGCGAGTTCGTACGTCGCTTGGAAGGCATGCGACCTCTCAATCGCCGATGATCTTGTCGAAGAACATGAAGGCGCTGACGAAGGCGACTCCGCCCGCCGCCACCGCCGCCGCGGGCCGGTGATCACCGATGAAGGTGAGCACGCCGGCGAGCACGGCGGTGACGAGGGCGTACAGGGCGATCAGCCCCGTCCGCGGCGAGAAGTGCGGACCGCGCGGAGCCGCGGATTCACCGGGTCCCATCGCGTCGTTCCTCTGGCCACTGCGGCCGAAGACACGTACAGTCATGGTCGTTCGAACCTCCTGAGATTCGGACTTGCCGAAGTCGACGGCCTCCTGCTGCAACAGGGGGCCGTCGCTTTTTTGCGCCGCGACGACCCTGGCCGTACGGGGAGAGTTTGGCGCTTAATGACCTTCGTCCGCTACCGATTCTCCAACCTCGGGTGACTTTTCGGTATCCCGAAGGTCTCTTCCTCTAGACGACGACGCCAGGATGAGGTTCTCACCTGTGGCGATCCGCGTTAAACAGAATTAGATTCCGAACGGTTCCCGACCTCTACGGTGACCACTCATTGTGATCACGATATCGGCTTACAAAGAGGCGGAATCCAGACATACCGCCGCCGATGCACGCCCTATTCGGCCGTTCATTTGCACGTGCACAGGCACGTTCCCATTTCGTGGCACGTGCGCATCCGCGCGACACCGCAACGACACGCCGGGGCCTTCGGAGTGCCCCTGGCGGGGAGCCGCGGGCGCGTCAGGAGAGGATTTCCCCATGAGCGTCGTGAAGATCAACGTGCTGACCGTGCCCGAGCCCATGCGCGAGGAGCTGGAGCGCCGGTTCGCCGGTCGCGCCGGGCTCGTCGAGGAGGCCGACGGCTTCGAGGGCTTCGAACTGCTGCGCCCGGTCGAGGGGACCGACCGCTACCTCGTCTACACGCGCTGGCGCAGCGAGGAGGACTTCCAGCGCTGGACGGAGAGCCGGGCGTTCGCGGAGGGACACGCCCAGGCCGCGTCCGAGCGCGGGGCCGCCGAGGGACACGGCCATGGGCACGGCGGCCCGGCCGCGAGCGGCGCCGAACTCTGGTCATTCGAGGTGGTCGAGCAGGCCGAGCCCAAGGGGTGACCCGCCGGCCGGTCCGGAGGACGGCGAGCCGGTGACCGGACGGACGCCCAGGGGGGCAGAGCACTCTGCGTGACGACGGAGCCTAGAGTACGTCGGGCAAGGTCCCGCGAACCGGGCGTACCCGCGAGGGTCCCCGTCCCCACCGCGGCAGTCACCGGAGGAGGTCGTCATGCCCGATGTGGCAGGTGTTCGGGTGCTCATCACCGGAGGGACGAGCGGTCTCGGCCTGGCGATGGCGCGCGGTCTCGTCAACGGCGGCGCCCGCGTGCTGATCACGGGCCGCGACGCGGACCGCGTACGCGGAGCCGTGTCCACGCTGTCCGGAAGCCCCGGTTCGATCGACGGGATCGTCATGGACGTGCGCGACGAGGCGTCGGTGCGCCGCGGCGTCGAGGAGGCGCTCCAGAGGCTGAGCGGGCTGGACGTCCTGGTGAACAACGCGGGCCTGGGGATGAGACACGTCAACCCCCGCTTCCTCAGCGAACCGCAGCCCTTCTGGGAGGTCTCCGCGGACGGCTTCCGGGACGTCGTCGACACCAACCTCACCGGGTACTTCCTCGTCGCCCGCGCCGTCGCCCCCCGCTTCGTCGAACAGGGCCACGGCAAGATCATCAACATCTCGATGAACCACGAGACCATGCGGCGCCGGGGCTTCGTCCCGTACGGGCCGTCCCGCGCCGGCGCCGAGTCGCTGTCCGCGATCATGGCTGCGGACCTCGCCGATCACGGTGTCACCGTCAACATGCTGCTGCCCGGTGGCGCGACGGTCACCGGGATGATCCCCGACGACGTCCCCGCGGCGGTCCGTGACGCCCTGCTGGACCCGGCGATCATGGAGGACCCCGTTCGCTGGCTCTGCTCCGCGGACTCGGACGGCGTGACCGGCGAGCGGGTCGTGGCCACCGAGTTCGACGCGTGGCTCAAGGATCACTTCCGGCCCTGACAGCCAGGAGTCGGGTCACCCGGAGGGGTGACCCGCCCGGCCGTGCGTCAGGACGCGCCGTATCCGGCGCGCAGGAGGCAGTAGGTCACCGACTCCGCGAGAGCCTCCCAGGAGGCGGCGATGACGTTGTCCTCGACGCCGACGGTGCCCCACTCGCCGGAGGCGTCGCTGGACTCGATGAGCACCCGGGTGCGCGCGTCGGTGCCGTGCGCACCCTCCAGGATCCGCACCTTGTAGTCGACGAGCTCCAGGGCGGACAGCTCCGGGTAGATCCGCTCCAGGGCCAGCCGCAGGGCGCGGTCCAGGGCGTTGACCGGGCCGTTGCCCTCACCGGTCGCGACGATCCGCTCGCCCTTGGCGTGCAGCTTGACGGTCGCCTCGCTGACCATGACGCCGTCGGGCCGGCGCTCGACGATCGTCCGCCAGGACTCCACCTCGAAGTAGCGGGTGCGCTCCCCGTCGGCCTCCTCGCGCAGCAGGAGTTCGAACGACGCGTCCGCCGCCTCGAAGGTGTAACCGGCCGACTCGAGCTCCTTGACCCGCTCCACGACCTGCCGCGCCTTGTCGCCGGACAGCTCGTACCCCAGCTCCCGGCCCTTGAGCTCCACCGACGCCCGGCCCGCCATGCTGGAGATCAGCATGCGCATGTCGTTGCCGACCAGCTCCGGGTCGATGTGCTGGTACAGCATCGGGTCGACCTTGACCGCCGAGGCGTGCAGGCCCGCCTTGTGAGCGAACGCCGACATGCCGACGTACGGCTGCTGCGAGCTGGGCGCGACGTTGGTCACCTCGGAGACGGCGTGCGCGATCCGCGTCATCTCCCGCAGCTCGACACCGAGGTCGTAGCCGCGCTTGAGCTGCAGGTTGCCGACGACCGTGAAGAGGTTCGCGTTGCCGCTGCGCTCGCCGTACCCGTTGGCGCAGCCCTGGACGTGCGTCACCCCGGCGCGCACGGCCGCGAGGGTGTTGGCCACCGCGCAGCCGCTGTCGTCGTGGCAGTGGATGCCCAGCCGCGCGCCTTCGGCCGCGACCGCGGCGACGACGTCGGCCAGCTCGTCGGGCAGCATCCCGCCGTTGGTGTCGCACAGGGCGATGACGTCCGCACCGGCCTCGGCGGCGGTCCGCACGACCTCCAGGGCGTAGGCCGGGTTCGACCGGTAACCGTCGAAGAAGTGCTCGGCGTCGAGGAAGACCCTCTGGCCCTCCGCACGCAGGTGGGAGACGGTGTCGCGGATCATCGCGAGGTTCTCCTCCAGCGTCGTGCGGAGGGCCAGCTCGACGTGCCGGTCGTGGCTCTTGGCGACAAGGGTCACGACCGGCGCGCCGGACTCGCGCAGCGCGGCCACCAGAGGGTCGTCGGCGGCCTTCGCGCCGGCCCGGCGGGTCGCGCCGAACGCGGCGAGCTGCGCGTGCTTGAGATCGAGCTCCGTCCGGGCGAGCCGGAAGAACTCGGTGTCCTTGGGATTGGCTCCGGGCCAGCCGCCCTCGATGAACCCGACGCCCAGCTCGTCGAGGCGGCGCGCGATGATCAGCTTGTCCGCCACGGTGAGGTTGAGGCCCTCCTGCTGGGCCCCGTCGCGCAACGTCGTGTCGTAGACGTGGAAGCCGTCATCCCGCATGGGTCGATCCCCTTGGTAGTCCCGGATTGTGCGCCGGCGCCGCAAAACAAAACGACCCCTCACGGGACGTGAGAGGTCTGCGCGCCGGCGGAGTGCTCGTCTAGGTGCCGGCGCGCCAGCCGATAATGACCAGGCTGCTGCGCATGATGGCACCGAGTCTGCCACATCCCCGCCGCGACGGACACATCCGTCTCATCACCCGAGACGCAACTCGTCCACCAGCGGTTTCACCATACCTGGGGACCTGAATCACACGGACTATCGGCCGATTCCCCTGCGCGCGACCATCGCCATCGACTACCTTCCGTGACTTGTCGCGTACTTTACGTTCTGGACGACGGGAGATGATGGGAACATGTCCATCGTGCTGGAGAAGCCGATCGACGTGGACACCGACGAACGCACCGAGGTCGAGCGCCGCTACGCGGAGCTCAGCCGGCGCTGGCCGGACCGCAAGGTCGAGGTCATCGACGGCCGGATCGTGGTGAGAGAGGTGCCCACCACTGATCACGCTCGGATCATCTTCCGGCTCCTGCTCCAGCTCATGCCCTTCGTCACCGAGCGCGGCTGGGAGATCTGGCAGGACGTCGCGCTCTTCCTCGGTCCCCAGGTGGACCGGTACCGGCCGGACGTGCTGGTCGTGCCGCAGGATCCGCCCCTGTGGGGCGACGACCACGTCTACGCACGATCGACACCGGCCGGCTGACCGGCTGACCCGGCCGTCTCCGCTAGCCGCTCTCCGGGAGAAGCACATGGGCATGACGCAGCGACGGTCCGTCCGGGGACAGGTCGCCTCCTGGGACGACGAAGCGGGTTGGGGGGTGCTGACCTCGCCGGAGGTGCCCGGCGAGGTGTGGGCGCACTTCTCCGCCATCCGCCTCGCCGACCCGGGCGGCTACCGCGCGCTGCGCCCTCGGGACGCCGTCCTGTTCACCTGGGAGGAGGCCGATCAGGACGGCTACTCCTTCCGGGCGGTCGAAGTCCGCCGGGCATCGGATGTCACCGGCTCGACGGTCCGGGGACAGGACGAGTCCGGCGACCACGCCGGTTACCGGTCCGAGCTGGACCTTCGCTGGGACTCGGATCGGTAGCGCGCGGCGCGGCGGACACGAGCATCGGCGGC
Source organism: Actinoallomurus soli (assembly GCF_024055715.1). GTDB lineage: Bacteria > Actinomycetota > Actinomycetes > Streptosporangiales > Streptosporangiaceae > Actinoallomurus > Actinoallomurus soli. Next base: position 150,191 of record NZ_JAMXMV010000008.1, on the reverse strand, counting down.
CGGCCCGGCCGAGGGCGCGTCCCCGTCGGGAGACGCGCCTCCGCGGGTTCGTGTCAGGCGATCTTGTGGATCCAGCCGTACGGGTCGGGGCGGTCGCCGAACTGGATGCCGACGAGCTCCTCGCGGAGCCGCATGGTGACCGGGCCGGGCTCGCCGGAGCCGATGAGCCACTCGTCCTTGGCGCTCTTGACCCGGCCGACCGGGGTGATCACGGCGGCGGTGCCGCAGGCGAACACCTCGGTCAGCTCCCCGGAGGCGTTGCCCTCGCGCCACTGGTCGGTGGAGATGCGGTCCTCCGAGGCCGGGACGCCGAGGTCGGGGGCGAGCTTGAGGAGCGCGTCCCGCGTGATGCCGGGCAGCAGCGTGCCGGTCAGCGAAGGCGTCATGACGCGGGCGTCCGCACCGGAGCCGTACACGAAGAAGAGGTTCATGCCGCCCATCTCCTCGACCCAGCGGTGCTCGTTGGCGTCGAGCCACACGACCTGGTCGCAGCCCTCCTGGACGGCCTGGGCCTGAGCGACGAACGCGGCGGCGTAGTTGCCGCCGCACTTGGCGGCGCCGGTGCCACCCGGGGCGGCCCGCGTGTACTCCTCCGACAGCCACACCGAGACCGGCTTGATCCCGCCGGTGAAGTAGGCGCCCGAGGGCGAGGCGATGACGATGAACAGGTACGACGAGGACGGGCTGTTCACGCCGAGGCCGCGCTGCGTCGCGATGATGAAGGGACGCAGGTAGAGGCTGTGGCCCTGCTGGGTGGGGACCCAGTCGCGGTCGGCGTCGACGAGGAGCTCCAGGGACCGGACGAAGGTCTCCTCGGGGATCGGCGGCATCGCCATCCGCTCGCAGGAGGCGTTGAAGCGGGCGGCGTTGGCGTACGGGCGGAAGGCGACGATCGATCCGTCGGCCCGGCGGTAGGCCTTCAGGCCCTCGAACAGCTCCTGGGCGTAGTGGAAGACCGCGGTCGCCGGGTCGAGGGTCAGCGGCGCGTACGGCTCGAGGCGCGCGTCGTGCCAGCCCTGCTCCGTGTCCCACCGGATCGTGATCATGTGGTCCGTGAAGACCTGGCCGAAGCCGGGCTTCTCAAGGAGTCGTTCGCGCTCGTCCGCCGACACGCGGTGGTCGGAGAGCCGGATGTCGAAGTCGATGCTCATCTGAGGTCCTCTCGCGGTACGGCCTCGTCGCCGCTCCGTACCCATTGTCGCCTTTTGTCGCGTTCAAGTCTCCTTACCGCACGGCAGCCCAAAACGGGCGCGCCGTGGGGCGCGCCCGGAGGGTTTCCTTATGGAGAGGCGCGCCCTAGCCGGCTACTCGCTCGGCGATGTCGTCGCCCGCTTCACGGGTCGAACGCGCGGCCCAGGCGCCCTGACGCTCGATGAGGTCGTCGGCGACGGCCTGCTCGACCTTGCGCGCCTCGTCGGTCAGCCCGAGGTGGTCCAGGAGCAACGCGACCGAGAGGATCGTGGCGGTCGGGTCCGCCTTGCCCTGCCCGGCGATGTCGGGAGCGCTGCCGTGCACGGGCTCGAACATGCTCGGCGCCGCGCCGGTGGGGTTGATGTTGCCGCTGGCGGCCAGCCCGATGCCGCCGGCCACCGCCGCGCCCAGGTCGGTGATGATGTCACCGAACAGGTTGTCGGTGACGATCACGTCGAAGCGCTCCGGCTGGCTGACGAAGAACATCGTGGCGGCGTCGACGTGGGAGTAGTCGACGTCGATGTCGGGGAATTCGGCGGCCACGGCGTCGACCGTACGCGACCAGAGGTCTCCCGCATAGACCAGGACGTTGTTCTTGTGCACGAGGGTGAGCTTCTTGCGCGGGCGGCGGGCCGCCTGCTCGAAGGCGTAGCGCACGACGCGCTCGACGCCGAACGCGGTGTTGAGGCTCTCCTGCGTCGCGACCTCGTGCGGCGTGCCTTTGCGGAGGACGCCGCCGGCCCCGGCGTACGGGCCCTCGGTGCCCTCCCGGACGACCAGCATGTCGATGTCCTCGGGCCGGGTGTCGGCGAGGGGCGTCTCGACGCCCGGGTAGAGCCGGACCGGCCGCAGGTTGACGAAGTGGTCGAGCTCGAAGCGCAGACGGAGCAGCAGGCCGCGCTCCAGCACGCCGCTCGGCACGCTCGGGTCGCCGACGGCCCCCAGCAGGATCGCGTCGTGCTGCCGGATCTCCTCCAGCACGGAGTCGGGCAGCGTCTCGCCGGTCTTGTGCCACCGGGTCGCGCCCAGGTCGTACGGCGTCTGCTCGATCTTCATGCCGAGCGCGTCGAGGACCTTGAGACCTTCGGCGACGACCTCGGGGCCGATGCCGTCGCCCGGAACGACGGCCAGCCGGATGCTGCGGGAAGCCATGCATGCACCTTAGCGGTTCGTCTCATCCCATGAGAACTCGTCTCAAACTATGGGCGATTCGTGACCGTTCCGGGGAGGTCGGCCGCGCCGGTGATGGCCCGGTCGAACACCAGCGCGCGGGCGGTCGCCAGCCCCGTCGCCAGCGCGCCCAGGACGACGGCCTCATCGCCCAGCGGCGACACCTCGACGCGCGGCGCGCCCAGCGGGGTCATCGTCTCCAGCCGGTCGCGGACCTCGCCGAGGAAGACGTCGGCGCCGTGCCCGCCGATCCCGCCGCCGAGGACGATGAGCTCCGGGTCGAGCAGGGCGATCACACCGGCCAGCGCGTGGGCGACGTGGTCGGCCTCCCGCGCCACCGCGCGCACCGCCGCCGGTTCGCCGTCGCGCGCCTCGTCGAAGACGCGCTTGGCGGTGATCTCGCCGGTCATCCCCATCCGCCGCGCGGTGGCGACCACCGCCGGCGCCGAGGCGACCGACTCCAGCATCCCGTGCCGCCGGGAGTCCGCGGCGTGCGCGAGCGGGTCGGTCTCCCCCATCGGCAGGAAGGCGATCTCCCCGGCGGCGCCGCGCGCGCCGCGGTACAGCCGGCCGTCGACGATGATCCCCATGCCGATGCCGGTGCCGATCGACACGTAGACGAAGTGCCGCAGGTCGGCGCCGAGGCCGTAGCCCTGCTCGCCGAGCGCGGCCAGGGCGATGTCGTTCTCGATCGCGAACGGCGCGGGCAACCGCTCGGCGAGCTTCGCGGTGACGCCGGGTTCGTTCCAGCCGGGGATGTTCGGCGCGAGGTGCAGGCGCTCGTTGCCGGCGTCGTACACGCCGGGCGTGCCGAGGACGATGTGGGTGATCTGCCCTCCGGCCCCGGCCGTGAGGTTGTCGACGATCTCGCCGAGCTGGTCGATCAACGCGCCGGCGTCGCCGGAGTCCGCGGGGACGTCCTCCCGTACGGCGATCTCCCCACCGAGGTCGGCGAGGGCGGCGCGCACCCACTGGCGGCCGACGTCCAGGCCGATCACCCAGCCGGCCTCGGGGCGGATCTCGTACAGCAGCGCGGCGCGGCCCGCGTTGCCGGTCCGGTGCCCCACCGGGCGGACGAGCTCGGCGCGCTCCAGGTCGGCGAGGGCCAGCGAGATCGTCGGCTTGGACAGCCCGGTCGCCTCGGCCAGCTGCGGCCGTGAGACCGGGCCGAGCAGGCGGATCCGCTCGTACACGGCCCGCTCGTTCATGATGCGCAACACGCTCGTCGTGTTGGCCGTCTCCCCGCCGCTGGGCACCGCCATCCCCTCCCCGTGGGTCGCTGACGGAAGTGTCGCACGTCCCCCTGGGCTTGCTTTGTTAGGGAGCCTCTCTTACATTCTCTGCAACGTCGCTCACCAGCGAGAAGGCGGTAACGCGCCACGAAAGGGAGTGGGGAGTCATGTCGTCTCCCACGGCTCCGGGGTTCGAACGACGCCTCGGACTGTTCCAGGCCACCACCGTGAACATGACCCAGATGTGCGGCATCGGGCCGTTCGTCACCATCCCCGCCATGGTCAGCGCTCTGCAGGGCCCGCAGGCCATGTTCGGCTGGCTGATCGGCGCGATCATCGTCGTCGCGGACGGCCTCGTCTGGGCCGAGCTCGGCGCGTCGATGCCCGGCGCCGGCGGCACGTACCTCTACCTGCGTGAGGCGTTCCAGTACCGCACGGGCCGCCTGATGCCGTTCCTGTTCGTGTGGTCGGCGGTGCTGTTCATCCCGCTGATCATGTCGACCGGTGCGATCGGGCTCGTGCAGTACGCCGGTTACCTGTGGCCCGCGCTCGTCCACGGCAACGGGCTGTCGGGACTCGGGCACGTCTTCGCGGTCGGCGTCGTCGTGCTGGTGGTCCTGGCGCTCTACCGCCGGATCGACGACGTCGGCAAGCTCACCTCGATCTTCTTCGTCGTCATGCTGGTCACGGTGCTCGGCGTGATCGTCGCGGCGTTCACCCACTTCCACGGCAGCGTGGCCTTCGGCTTCCCGCATGACGCGGGCTCGAAGTTCTTCAGCGGACTGGGCGCCGGCCTGGTCATCGCGGTCTACGACTACCTCGGCTACAACACCAGCGCCTACCTCGGCGCCGAGGTCCGCGACCCGGGCCGGGTCATCCCGCGCTCGATCGTCTACGCGATCCTCGGCATCATGGGGCTGTACTTCCTGCTCCAGGTCGGCGTGCTCGGCGTCGTGCCGTGGCAGGAGGCCAAGAACTCCAGCTCGGTCGCCTCGCTCGTGCTCGAACGCGCCTGGGGCAAGGGCGTCGCGCAGGTCTTCACGGTCGGCATCATCATCACGGCGTTCGCGTCCGTCTTCGCCGGGCTGCTCGGCGGCTCGCGGGTGCCCTACAACGCGGCGCGCGACAAGGTGTTCCTCCCGTGGTTCGGGCGGCTGCACCCGCGCCTGCACTTCCCCACCGCCGGCCTGTACGCGATGGGCATCATCACGGCGATCGGCTCGCTGTTCACCCTCACCGACGTGATCAGCATGCTCACCACGGCGTTCGTGCTCGTGCAGTCGATCGCGCAGATCGTCGCCCTCACCGTGCTGCGCAGGCGGCAGCCGGACCTGCCCCGGCCGTACAAGATGTGGCTCTACCCGCTGCCGAGCATCGTCGCGCTGGCCGGGTGGGTCTACATCTACCAGGCCGCCGGGGCCAAGCCGATCCTGCTCTCCCTCGCCTGGCTGGCCCTCGGCGTCATCGCCTACCTGCTCTGGGCCCGCGCCGAGAGGACCTGGCCGTTCGGGCCGAAGGAGATCAGGGAGTCCTTCGTCGGGCCCGCCGAGCCCCAGGGGCAGGCCGCCGCATGACGACGGGCATGACGTCGGTCGGCGAGTTCGTGCTCGGGATCGACTTCGGGGGGACCAAGGTGGCGCTCGCGACGGCGAGCGTCACCGGGGAACGGCTGCGCGGCACGCGCCTGCCGACCCGCGCCGCCGACGGCGCGGACGAGGTGATGCGCCGGGTCCTGGCCGCGGCGCACGGCCTCATCGCCGAGACGCCCGGCCGCCTCGCCGCGGCCGGCGTGTCGACGTTCGGGGTGATCCGCGAGGGTCGCGTGCGCCTCGCGCCGAACGTGCCGGGCTGGGACGACCTGCCGCTGCCGGCCCTGCTCCAGGACGGGCTCGGCGTGCCGGCCGTCCGCGTCGACAACGACGTCAACGCCGCGGCCGCCGCGGAGCTGCGCTGGGGACGGCTCCAAGGCGCCGACGTCGGCCTCTACGTCAACTTCGGCACCGGGACCGGCGCGGCGGTGGTGGTCGGCGGCCGGGTGGTGCCCGGTACGCACGGCGCGGCCGGCGAGATCGGGTACCTGCTGCGCGAACCGGCCGAGCCGGGATACGCGGAGGGACGCGCGCCGCTGGAGGAGTACACCTCCGGAAGCGGGCTGGCCGCCCGCGGCTCCGCGCTGCTCGGCGAGCGGGTCACCGCGGAGGCGCTGTTCGCGCGCCGGGACGAGCCGGCGGTGGCCGCCCTGCTCGACGACGCCGCCGCGGCCGTCGGGATGGCGGTCGCCAACCTGACGACCTTCCTCGATCCCGAACGCGTCGTCGTGGGCGGCGGGATGACCGAGGCGTTCCTGCCCGCCGTACGCGCGGCGGTCGGCCGGGCCGTGCCCTTCCCGCCGCCGGTCGAGGCCGCGCGGTTCGTCGACGACGCCGCGCTGATCGGCGCGGTGGCCCTCGGCGTCGGGGCCGTCTGAGGCCGGCGCCGTCTGGAACTAGCGGCCTGCGGCGCCGCCGTTGTCGCGGCGGTCCAGCGCGGTCTGCACGGCTCTGACCGCCTCTTCGGCGGCGTCGTCGGCTGGGGTCCAAGCGGAAGTGGCGTTCATGGGAATCGTCTCCGTGAAGATCGTCATCAGGGCGAGCGGATCAGGCGGGACCGACGGCCGGCGGCACACTCCGCGGCGGGTCGCCGGCCTGCCCGGGATCAAGCCCCGCCACGGCGGCGAAGGGTGAGCACGAAGCGCCGCATGACCTTCCCGACGCTACCCGCTGCGTCCCGGCGTGTCTCGCCTCGCGACCAGGAATCTCACATCGCAAGACGCGTTCCGGGGTGAGCCCCTGCCACCTGCGGATTCTTCGCCGCCCGCCCTGACGGTGGATCTCCCCGTCAGAGGTCGACGCGGCGGCCCTGCTCGGCGCCGATCTCCTCGACGATCGCGTCGACGAGCTCGGGGGTCAGCGCGGAGTCGACGGTCAGGGCGATCAGCGCCCGGCCGCCCTTCTCGTGCCGCCCCACCTGCATGCCGGCGATGTTGACGCCCGCGTCGCCGAGCAGGCGGCCCACCACGCCGACCATCCCCGGCCGGTCGGTGTAGGTGAAGAAGCCCATGTGCGCCGCCGGGGTGATCTCCATGGCGTAGCCGTTGACCTCGACGATCCGCTCCACGTGGCGCGGCCCGGTCAGCGCGCCGGAGACCGAGACGACCACGCCGTCGGGCATCGTGCCGCGGACCGTCAGGAGGTTGCGCCAGTCCGGGCTCTCCTCGTCGCCGGTCAGCGTCACCTCGACGCCCCGGGCCCGGGACAGGAGGGGCGCGTTGACGTACGTCACCGCCTCCTCGACGACGTCGGTGAACGCGCCCTTCAGCGCGGCCAGCTCCAGGACCTTCACGTCGTGGGCGGCGATCTCCCCGCGCGCCTCGACCTCGACGCGCACGGGCAGGCCGCCGGCGAGCGCGGTGAAGATCCGCCCGAGCTTCTCCGCCAGCGGCAGCGCGGGCTTGACCTCCTCGGCGACGACGCCGCCGCGTACGTTCACCGCGTCCGGCACGAACTCGCCGGCGAGCGCCAGCCGTACCGAGCGCGCCACCTGGGTGCCGGCCTTCTCCTGCGCCTCATGGGTGCTCGCCCCGAGGTGCGGCGTGACCACGACGTTGTCGTGCTGGAACAGCGGGCTGTCCGTGCACGGCTCGGTGCGGAACACGTCGATGCCCGCTCCCGCGACGCGCCCCTCCTTGAGCGCGAGGTCGAGGGCGTCCTCGTCGACGATGCCGCCGCGCGCGGCGTTGACGATCCGCACGGACGGCTTGACCAGCCGCAGCTCACGGTCGCCGATCAGGCCGAGCGTCTCGGGGGTCTTCGGCAGGTGGACGGTGATGAAGTCGCTGTCGCGCAGCAGCTCGTCGAGCGGGACGAGCCGCGCGCCGAGCTGCGCGGCATGGGCCGCCTGGACGTACGGGTCGTAGGCGATCACCCGCATTCCGAACGCGGCGAGCCGCTGCGCGACGAGCACGCCGATGCGGCCCAGCCCGAGCACGCCGAGCGTCTTGTCCTGCAGCTCGACGCCGGTGTACGCGGCGCGCCGCCACTCGCCGCGCTTCAGCGAGGAGTGGGCCTGCGGGATGTTGCGGGCGGTGGCCAGCAGCAGCGCGATCGCGTGCTCGGCGGCCGTCACGATGTTGGAGGTCGGCGCGTTCACGACCATGACGCCGGCCCTGGTCGCCGCCTCGACGTCGACGTTGTCGAGGCCGACTCCCGCGCGGGCCACGACGCGCAGCCGGGGCGCGGCCGCGAACACCGCCGCGTCGACCGTGCTCGCGCTGCGGACGATCAGGGCGTCCGCGCCGGCGGCCGCGGCGACCAGCGCGTCGTGGTCGGCGCCGTCGACGCGGCGGATCTCGAAGTCCGGCTCCAGGAGCGCCAGACCGGCGGGTGAGAGCTCTTCGGCGATGAGGACCACAGGCCTGCTCACGAGGACCCCCTACGTGTGGCTGCACGGCGTGGGGGCGTGCGTCGATCCCGAGCGCCCTCGGCGTGACCTCGCCCTACACGATGGTAGTAACGGCCGGTGAACATGCCAGTGAGACGAGGCGAATAACCGGTCCGGTGGCCAGGATCGGCCCATGGGCCATCGCCCACGCACTAGTGTCGGGCGTATGGCTAATGGAAACCCGAAGCTGGCCGACGTGCTCGCTCAGCGCGGTGAACCTGAGGAGATCCTGCGCGCGCTCGTCGACGGCGGGGTCCTCATCGTGACGAACCCCGACGGCTCGGTCCTGGTGGGGCAGCTGGAGGACGAGTCCGTCGCGCTGGCCGCCTTCACGCGCCCGGAGGCGTACAGCGAGAAGTCCGCGAGCGAGGAGTTCCAGCACGCCGACGCGGCCCTGCTGCTGGAGATCGCCCGCAGCGGCGAGGTCCAGGCGATGGTGATCGACCCGGAGAGCGACGACGCCGCTCTCATCCCGTTCAGCGACGTCCAGGGCTTCCTCGTCACCCAGGGCATGGGCGTCGACGAGGACGTCGAGGTGGCGTTCCGCGCCAGCGAGCACGAGCTGGTCGGGCCCCTGAAGGAGGGCGTCGCCGAGCGGCTCTCGGACTACCCCGCGGTCGAGCGGGTCTGGATCTCCGACGTCCGGATGCCCAGCGGCGTGGAGGGCATCATGCTGCACGTCGTGGTCTCCGAGGGCGCCGACCCGCAGCTGGCCAATGAGCTGCTGCAGGCGACGATGGAAAAGCTGCCGGCCAGCGACGTCCCGGTGTTCGCCCACGTCGCCGACGCCGAGAGCGAGGAGTTCCTCGCCGACATGAACGCCGACGTCGTCCGGCGCTGACCGATCGGCCCTCACCGCCGGGTGCCGGGCGGGACGAGCGCGTTCTCATACGCGTACATCACGGCGTGCACCCGGTCGCGCAGGCCGAGCTTGTCCAGAACGCGCCCGAGATGCGTCTTGACCGTCGTCTCGGCGATGGACAGCATCCGGGCGATCTCCGTGTTCGTCCTCCCCTCCACCACCAGGTCGAAGACCTCACGTTCGCGGGCGGTGAGCCGGGCCAGGGCCACCGGCGGCCGGGCCCGGGCGCGCCTCCTGCCGGTGAACGCCTCGATCAGCGGCCCGGTCACCGCCGGAGAGATGAGCGCGCCGCCGCCGGCACGAGTGATCCTCATAGGCGACGCCGGTGTGCGATCCCATCTGGAGGAGTTCTCGCACACCGGCGCCGGGCGAGGCCGTCACGACACCTGTGATCAGGATCCGGTCGGTGCACTCTCGGCGTACGGTGGCGACCCGGCGTTCGGCCATCGCGTTCGCTCGTGGTGCGCGGACCGGTGTGCGGGTCACCCGCGCGCCCAGCGAGGTGAACACCTCGTCGAAGTTCCTGGTCCCTGGCCGACAGTGGCGCGTGCCGGGGGCATCCCCGAGCCGGAGAACCCCCGCCGGAGGCATGTCTGGCCGATCCTGCCGGTGACGCCGAGGGTGATCACGATCACGCGTACGTCCGCAAACCGTCCCGCTCTCCCTCTCGTCGCAACACCTTGATTGGCCATGAGCGGAAGGCGGGTGCGGCGGTGGCACTCCTGGGTCTGTCGGTACTGGCGGGGCTGGCGTGCCTTGTCGTCCAGGTACGTGAGGTGCGGCTCCAGGGCCGGCTGCAGCGACAGGGCATACGGGTCCAGGGGACCGTGAGCCGCTACAAGAGGGAATGGTCCGGAGCGGGCGAGTCCGCCGGCTGGGTCACGTTCGCGATGGTGAGCTTCGCTGACGCGTACGGCAATATGCACGAATGCAAACCCACCCGCTCGGGCGTCCGGCGTCGGCCGATCGGCCTCGCCGTCCCGGTGATCTACCTGCCCGACTCCCCCTCCACCACCGCCCGCATTGACCGGCGCTCGGACCGACGGCAGCGCATCATCCTCGGGTTCGTGGCCAGTGCGTTCTTCATAGTCTTCCCATTCGTGCTCATCGCTTTCGGCGGTGTCCGATAAGAGTGCTGCCACCGATGGGATCTCCGCCACAGCACCGCCCGCCGGGTCATCCCCTCCGCCGTCGCCCCGTAGCCCTACTGGGTTTGGTCCGTCAAAGCGGCTTAGGTTCGACTACACACCTGGAGGGTCATGCTCCCGCTTGTTCGCACGCGCCGGTTCGCCTTCGTCGCCGTCGCCATCGCCGCCGGGGTCGGTATTTTCGGGGGCATTGCCGTGCTGGCCGCGTCCGTCTTCACCAACGACGTCAACAACAGGCTCAACAACACGGATCCAGATCCTCAAGGGAACGGCATTATCGCGGTCTGCTCGGACGTGCCGTTCCGCGTCTGGTACACCGCGAACATCGGGACCGAGACCCGACCCGACAACAGGAAATTCAGCGAACGGGTGAGGACGCCCACCGGTCACGGCCGTGACCCGTTCGACAAGGACCGGCACCGGCGCTGCCCGCAGTTCGGTTCGGCCTTTGGATCCCGGGTGGACTTCAAAGCGCCAGGCCTGAAGGATGGGCAGCCGTTCTCGGTGATTGCGCTAGCCGATCGCAAGCATTTTCTGGTCATCCGCTTTACCGAAAACGCCGACGGTACGGTCACTGGGGCCCAGGAACCGGTCGGTGTTCCTGCGTCCCCGTGATCCCGAAATTCGGCGAGAAGCGATATAGGTATTGTGTCGTCCTAATATGTAATGGCCTGGTTCAACCGGACCTGTTGGGGCCGCACGGACGAGCCGGACAAGCCGGGAGGCGGGCAGGCCCATGCGAGGGAGCGAAATGGGATTCGATAGGGGACGGCAGCGCGGGGAGACTTCCCGGCGGCAGATGCTTGCCTTGTCCGGGGGTGCCGTGCTGGCGGCCCTGGGAACGGCGGCCTGCGGCCCGGACGGGAACAATTCCTCTCCCGCCGCGGGCTCCTCCTCCAGCCCGGGCACGGTGAGCGCGCCGCCTGCCTCCGGCGTACTCGCCGCCAATGTCAACCAGGCTCTGGAGAAGATCGACTACGCCGAGCTGCAGGCGGTCTCGGGCACCTGGATACGCGGCTTCTATCTGATGTCCAACGCCGACCAGGGGAACCCGGCGACCCAGACCGGATTCGCTAAGTTGCTCCAGGCGGCCGCCCACGGCTACGGCACCGTACTGACCACGAAGTTCCAGTACCAGAACAGGCCCATCCCCACACCCGGCAGCCCGGCCATGACGACCGCCCTGGCACGGCTGGACAAGGTTCTGGCCGCGACCATGGGCAAGGTCGACATCCTGACCATCGGCAACGAGCCCTTCTTCGAGACGAGCAAGACGGACCGCGAAACTCCCCGTATCAACACCTTCTACGAGGCGCTCGCCCTGCACACCGCCCAATACCGGCAGAAGCACTTCGGAGCGAACTGCAAGACCAAGATCTACATGGGAGCGCTCACCGCCCTCTACCGGCCCGGCGCCGAAACCGCGCAGACGCGGCGCTGGATGACCTTCACCGCCCACACGCCGTCCATCGCAGGCGTGGACATCCACCCGCACGTACCCGGCCCGGCCGCGGCGAAGAAGTACCTCGACTACGTGCTGCCGTTCCTCCGCAGCGACCAGAGGTTCCTCGCCACCGAGTTCTCCCTGGTACAGCTCTGGAAGCAGCACATGAGCGACGCGGTGAACCCTGCCTTCGCCCGCAGCCACGGCATCGCGAAGGGGACCCCCGTGTGGCAGGTCATCAAGGACGCCACCCAGCGCCCCTTCGACGAGCAGGAGTGGAACGACTTCCTACTCTCCAACACGTGGTACGCGGACAACAAGAACTTCCTGGCCGACCAGATGGAGCGCTTCCGCAGCACCGGGAAACTGGCCGTGGCCGCCTACGGCATCACCCAGGCCTCAGCGATGCCAAAGGACTTCGGCCCGAACAGCACTCCCTGGGTGCTCAACAGCATGTTCTGCCCGTACGTGTGCAAGCCCGAACCCAGCGGCCTGCCCGGCAGAAACCGCACATGGTGCCGCCAGTTCCGCGCCCTACAGCATTACCGAGCTTGACCTCTGATCCCGAGAGAGCGGACTTGCGCATGCCTCGGTGATACCGATCTGCAGACTCCGCTGCTTGACCTTCAGGCCTGGACGGCTTCCTCGGCGGGCATGGCAGAAGGGGATCACGGTCATGACGGCCACCTGCCGTCCCGCCTCTGCCGGGCCTGCCGGGCCAGGTCCGGCCACCGCTCGATGCTGACGACCGTGGTGATGCCCGGCAGCGGCCGGCGAAAATCGCCCGCAGCGGCGAGGTCCAGGCGATGGTGATCGACCCGGAGAGCGACGACGCCGCTCTCATCCCGTTCAGCGACATCCAGGGCTTCCTCGTCTGTTCGCCCACGTCGCCGACGCCGAGAGCGAGGAGTTCCTCGCCGACATGAACGCCGACGTCGTCCGGCGCTGACCGATCGGCCCTCACCGCCGGGTGCCGGGCGGGACGAGCGCGTTCTCGTACGCGTACATCACGGCGTGCACCCGGTCGCGCAGGCCGAGCTTGTCCAGAACGCGCCCGAGATGCGTCTTGACCGTCGTCTCGGCGATGGACAGCATCCGGGCGATCTCCGTGTTCGTCCTCCCCTCCACCACCAGGTCGAAGACCTCACGTTCGCGGGCGGTGAGCCGGGCCAGGGCCACCGGCGGCCGGGCCCGGGCGCGCCTCCTGCCGGTGAACGCCTCGATCAGCGGCCCCGTCACCGCCGGAGAGATGAGCGCGCCGCCGCCGGCGGCGGCGCGGACGCCCAGGAGCAGCTCCTCCGGCGGCGCGTGCTTCAGCAGGAACCCGCAGGCCCCCGCGCACAGCGCGTCGTAGACGTACTCGTCCAGGTCGTAGGTGGTCAGGACGACGACGCGCGGCGCGGGGCCGGCCGATCCGGTGAGGATCCGGCGGGTCGCCGCCAGGCCGTCCAGCACGGGCATCCTGATGTCCATCAGCACGACGTCGGGGTGGACCTCGCGGGCGCGCGCCACCGCCTCCGCGCCGTCGGCCGCCTCGGCGACCACGGTGAGATCCGCCTGTGCGCCCACCAACGCGACGAGACCCGCGCGCACGAGCGCCTGGTCGTCGGCGATCAGCACGCTGATCGGCGCGCTCGCCGTCATGATCCGCCCTTCCACGCGCCGTACGGAAGCGCCGCGGTCACCCGAAACCCCCGGTCCGTGGCCGAGGCGCGCAGATCCCCGCCCAGCGACTCCGCGCGCTCGCGCATGCCGAGCAGGCCCCGGCCGCCGGACGCCGACCGGCCGCCGCGGCGTCCCCGGCCCGGCGGCCCGTTGGTGATCTCGACGGCGAGGCGGTCGTCGAGGTAGCGCAGCGTCACCCGGGTCGCGGCGCCGGGCGCGTGCCGGGCGACGTTCGTGAGCGACTCCTGGACGATGCGGTACGCCGACAGCTGCAGGCCGGGACTGAGCTCGCGCGCCCTGCCGGTCACCTCCAGGTCCGCGGGGACACCGGCGTCCCGTGCCATCGCGATCAGCGCGCCGATCTCGGCCAGAGAGGGAACCGGACGCCGGGGGCCGCCCTTCTCGTCCTCCCGCCGGAGCGTGCCGAGCAGGTGGTTCAGCTCGTTCAGCGCCTCGCGGGCGAGCCGCTCGACCGTGCCGAGCGTCTCGGCCGGGGCGGAGCCGGTCAGGCGGGCGGCACCGGCCTGGACGGTGATCGCCGAGAGCTGGTGCACGAGGACGTCGTGCAGCTCACGGGCGATGCGGGTGCGCTCGGTCAGGTGCGCGGCCTCCACGGCGAGCGCGGCCTCGGCCCGGCGCGCGGTCGCCGCGTCCCCGGCGAGGAAGGCCGCGCCGAGCAGCGCGAACGGCACCCCTGCGACGCGGTGGAGGTTGACCATGACGCCGACGACCGCTCCGGCGATCAGTCCGAGCCAGCCGAGCCACCGTGCGTGTCTCCGCGTCTGCACGCCGTACGCGCCGACCCCGTACGCGGCGACCAGCACCGCGGCGAAGGCCGCGATCGCGTGCTGGTGCAGGGCCGCACGGACCGCGAGCACGCCGCTCGTGGCCAGCAGGACGGGCACCGGGGCGCGCCGTCGCCACAGGAACGGGACGGAGGCCGCCAGCTCCAGGCCCAGGTAGCCGAGCACCACGGGCGTCACCGGAACGTGCGAGGCCGGCTTCCACCACCACGGGACGTCCGGCGCGCCCCAGGCGAACAGGCCCGCCGCGACGGCGGCGTCGACCCGGCGCGGCGTCAGGACCCCACGGGGCACGGCCGGGTCCCTCCAGCTCGGCCCCCGGCACGGCGTCACGTCCCCAGCCGACATGACCGGCTCCTCCCAGTCCACCCGGCGCGCCCACACGTCCCCGGCAGGCAGGGCCGGTTCCTCCCGCTCGCCGGTCCCATCACGATCTCATCAGCCCACGTCGGACCGGCGGAAGAGCACGACGGCCGCGAGCACGCCGACGAGGGCGGTGGCCGCGAGGCCGGCCAGGCCGGCCGACGGCCCCGGCGGAGAGCCGGTCGCGGGGATGAACCGCGACCAGAAGTTGTCCGGCAGCGTGGTGACCGACCCGAGCCCGGCCGCGAAGCCCATCCACTCCTGAACCCAGGTGGCGGGCGTCCAGCGCGCGGTGCCCGGCAGCCCGGCCAGCGCCAGCGCCGTCACGAAGATCCCGGCCGTGGCGGCCATCGTGCCGATGGAGCCGCGCGTGACGACGGCGGCGAGCACCCCGATCACGGCGAACACCGCGACGACCGCCAGTGCCCGCCCGACCTGCCCTGCCGAGTGCCGCAGCTCGTCGGCCGCCGAGGCGTGCGGGGACGGCAGATGGTACGCCCGTACGAGGATCGGGCCGGCCACGGCGAGCGCCGCCCAGCACGCCGCGATGAGGCCCACCGCGGCCAGCCACAGGCTCACCAGCTTCGCCGCGAGCACCCGCTCGCGGCGGCCGCAGTGGGTGAGCACGGTCTTCAGGGTCCGTCCGGACCACTCGCCTCCGACATGGCCGCCGGCGAGCAGGGCGACGGCCAGCACGCCGGGGAGCGAGGCCATGAGCCCGGCCGCCTCCGCGCCGGCGGCCGCCGGGTCGAGCTGCGCCGCGGTCCGCTTCGCGTCCTGCAGCCGCCGAACGCGGTCGAGCGCCGCCCGCGCGCGGACGCTCACCTTCGTGGCCTCGCACGCCGGTCCCTCCGGCATCCTCAACTCGGTGCACGAGGACGGCACGCGTCCGGCGTCGGCGGCGTTCTTCGCGGCGTTGGACGCGCCGCCCACCGCCAGCAGAACGCAGAACAGCATGACCGCGAACGCGACGCCGTACAGCAGTGGCCGGTTCAGCTTGCGCAACTCAGCGCGCAGGGATCGCACGGTCGTCCTCCTCGGTCGCGGTGAGGGTCAGGAACGCCTCTTCCAAGCCGGGTCGTTCGACGAGGATCTCCCGGGCCCACACGCCGGCGCGGCCGAGAGCCTCGTTGACCTCACGGCCGTCGGCCTCCTCGACCAGCAGCGTCCCCGGGCCGTCGACACGGGCCCGCCGCCCCGCCAGGACCTCCCGGGCACGATCCCGATCGCCCTCGTCGAGGACGACCCGCACCCGCCGTCGTACCGTGGCCAGCTCGGCGACCGGTCCCTCCTCGACCAGGCGCCCCCGGTTCATCACCGCCACCCGATCGCAGACCTGCTCCACCTCGGCGAGCAGGTGACTGGACAGGAACACCGTCGTGCCGTCGTCGGCCAGAGCGCGCAGCAGGGCACGGAACTCCCGGATGCCGGCCGGGTCCATGCCGTTCGTCGGCTCGTCCAGCACGAGCAGCGCCGGGTCGCGCAGCAGCGCCGCCGCCAGTCCCAGCCGCTGCCGCATCCCCTGGGAGTACCCCTTGACCTTCCGGTCCGCGACGGAGGACAGACCGACCCGGTCCAGGGCCGCCGCCACGGCGTCACGGCGTCGCGGCGGCGGCCCGTGCAGGGCGAGAACGTCGAGGGCGCGCCGTCCGGTCAGCCACGGATGGAACGCCGGCTCCTCGATCATCGCGCCGATCCGGGCCAGGCCGTCCGGATCCGGGAGCGGCCGGTCGTTCACCCAGGCCCGCCCGGCCGTCGGCGTGATGAGGCCGAGCAGCATGCGCATCGTCGTGGTCTTGCCCGAGCCGTTCGGCCCCAGGAAGCCGAAGACCTGACCGCCCCCGATCGTCAGGTCCAGCCGGTCGACCGCGACGGTGTCGCCGTACCGCTTCGTCAGTCCCTCGCATCGGATCACCTGCATGGCACCGACCGTAGGCAGTCACGGCCGCGCGGTCCTCCCCCGGCGGGCTGAACCGGAGGTCGTCCATTCGACGACGGGGCGGCCGTGTCGTACGGGTTCCGGCGCCGCCGTGCCGCCCACCGCCGGCCTGCCGTGCCGTGGGGATCCGGGGCAGCCGGGGTCCGTCCGCCGGTCGGGCGGGTCGTCGAACGGGTGAGGCACTGATCGGCCGCCGGCACGAGGACAGACGTCCGCGCCGCTCCTAGCGTCGTCACGCATGAAACGGTTGATCTCCATCGGGGCCGCCGGAGCGATCCTGCTCACCGGGTGCTCCGGTTCCGGTACGGATCCCGACGCGGGCGAGGCGAGCCCGCACCCGCGCCCCGCCTGGGCGTTCTACCGCCCGCCGGTGCCCCTGCCGCGGCGAGCGCCCGGCACCCTCATCCGCAGCGAATCGGTCGCCGCGCCGGCGGGAGCGCGCGCCTGGCGCATCCTCTACCACTCGCGCGACACGGCGGGCCGGGACATCGCCGTGTCCGGCTCGGTGTTCGTCCCGGGGGGCGCGCCGCCGGCCGGAGGACGGCCCGTCGTCGCGTGGGCCCATGGGACGACGGGACTGGGCGACTCCTGCGCGCCGTCCACCGACCCGGACCCGATCGGCGGGATCGAGGACGGTCGCGCGCTGCTGGCGGCGGGCGACGCGATCGTCGCGACCGACTACGAGGGCCTGGGCACTCCCGGGCCCCATCCCTACCTGGTCGGGAAGAGCGAGGCGCACTCCGTCCTGGACGCGGTCCGTGCCGCCGCCCGCCTGCCGGGCGCCGCCCTGGGCAGGTCGGTCGTGGTCTTCGGCCACTCGCAGGGGGCGCACGCGGCGCTGTTCGCCGGTGAGGTCGCGTCGTCCTACGCGCCCGGCCTCCGCCTCGTCGGCGTGGCGGCGGCGTCACCGCCCATCGACCTGCCCGCGCTGGCGCGCCATGTCACGGACCTCGACTACGGCACCGGGCGGCTCGTCGAGGTGGCCGCCGGGTACAGCGCGGCCGACCCGTCGGCCCGGCTGGAGTCGATCATGACCGCCGCCGGCCGGGCCCGGCTGGGCGTCCTGGAGAAGGGATGTGACGACGAGGTGATCGAGGCGTACTCCAAGCTGTCCGCGGGCAAGGTCTTCACCCGGGATCCGCGCACGACACCGCCCTGGTCCACCGGCCTGGCCGCCGACAGCGTCGGCGCGCTCCCCCGGGCCGTCCCCGTCCTCATCCTGCAGGGCGGGCGCGACCCGATCATCCCGCCCGGGGTGACCAAGGCCGCCATCGGGCGGATGTGCGGCCGTGGCGGCGTCATCGCCTACCGGCTCTACCCGCACGCCTACCACAACGTCGTGCCCTCGGCGGCCCCGGATCTGAACGCCTGGATCAGGGCGCGCCTCCACGGCGATCCCGCGCCGGACGACTGCCGCTGACCGCGCTCGCTCAGGCGGCGCCGCGCATGGCGGTCCGCGCCAGAACGGCGGTGACGGCGCCGGTGTCGGCAATGTACACGTGCGGCACGTCGACGAAGACCCGCATCGTCCCGGCGGGGAGGCCGACCGCCCCGGCGACCTCCACCTGCACCGCGCGCAGCGGCAGGTAGTTCAGATAGCTCGTGAAGGCGTTCTGCGAGCGGAACGTCGCGGTCATCGACAGGCGCGAGGACCGTACGCGGAACGCCAGGGCGGCGAGGCACGGCACGGCGTCCTGCCGCTCGCCGGGGACCGTGAGGGAGATCCACCCGCTCTTGGTCCACGGACGGACCCGCAGCAGCTCGATCACCCAGTCGATCTGGTCCACGCCGAGCAGGTCGCGCAGCCGCGCCCCGTAGCTGTACTTGAAGGGAGGCACGACGTCCGTCCGGGTGAACTTGGCGGTGTAGCGGGCGACGGCCTCGGCGTCGCCGTACGCGCGGACGATCGGGTCGTCCCAGCCGAGCGTCGCTATCTCGAACAGCCGCGGCGGCGCCTCGATGACCGGGCCCCGGTCGTCCAGGCCCGCCACTCCCGTCGTCCAGACGTGCCGCATCAGGCCGATCCACGCCTCGCCGCACGTGTGCCAGCGTTCCACCTCAGGACTCCACCGACGGGAAGCCGTACGGGTTGGCCGGGCCCTGCCGCCGGCGGGCCGCGCCGAGGCGGACGTGGTAGATGAGGAACAGCAGCGTGGCGGTGACCGCGATCCAGACCGTCACGACGATCATGGTCGGCCGTGCGCCCGACAGCCCGAGCAGCCCGATCGAGATGTACGCTGCGTCGACGATCGCGAGCCCGATGGCGGTGAGGCCGGAGCTGGAGGTCGGCGCGAACGCCTCCGGGTAGGCGGGGTCGACCGGCAGGTTCGGGGCCCAGCCGACCTGGCTGAAGTGGTCGCGGAGCTCCTCGACGTAGAGCAGCCGGAAGTTGTTCACCGCCCGCGCGGTGCGCAGGTGCCGGGACGTCGCCTCGATGAGGCGGAGGTACGGCAGGACGCCCATCGCCCCGAAGATCGCCGTGAGGGCGAAGACGTACGCGGGGATGCGGTGCCAGGACGTCAGCGCGGCCGGGTCGAGAACCTTGGCGCTGGTCAGCGCGACCACCGCGGCGAACGGCGCGGCGAGCAGGCTCATCGCCAGCCGCAGCATCTTCAGCCGCTCGTCGGAGGCGGCGAGGTAGACCTGGTAGATGCCGCCGAAGTCGGTGGCCAGGAGGGGGATGAAGTCGGTCGGGTCGATCTCGGCCCGGCGTTCGTGGTGTTCGGTCTTCGAGGGTCCTAAAGATGTCTTACGCATGAGCCCGTCCCGCTCTCGCGCCTCAGGGCACGGTTCCGGGCACCCACGACCACCGGCGTCGAAACCGCCCATTTACCGCCGTAAGTATCCTCCTTCCCGCCGCCGGTCTGTGCCGAAATGAGGTTGAGGCGCGCCCCGAACCGGCATTCGTAGCACTGACTTACGAAGTGCTATTGACCAAGCCCGAGGTTCCGGCGGTTGCCGACTTTCGCGCCCCCGGACGACGTCGCCCCGGCGGTGCGGTCGCACACGCCGGGGCGAGGTTCAGCCGGTCCGGTGGATCAGTCCTGCAGCCAGGACATCATCGGGCGGAGCTTGGCGCCGGTCTGCTCGATCGGGGAGTTCTGCTCCTCCTCGCGGCGCTTGAGGAAGTTCGGCCGGCCGGCGTCGAACTCCTCCACGAGCTCCTTGGTGAAGGTGCCGTCCTGGATCTCCTTGAGGATCTTGCGCATCTCCTCGCGGGTCTCGTCGGTGATGATGCGCGGGCCGCGGGTGTAGTCGCCGAACTCCGCGGTGTCAGAGATCGACCAGCGCATCTTCGACAGGCCGCCCTCGTACATGAGGTCGACGATGAGCTTCATCTCGTGCAGGCACTCGAAGTAGGCGGCCTCGGGCTGGTAGCCGGCGTCGACGAGGGTCTGGAAGCCCGCCTTGATGAGCTCGGAGACGCCGCCGCACAGCACGGCCTGCTCGCCGAACAGGTCGGTCTCGGTCTCCTCCTTGAAGGTCGTCTTCAGCGCGCCCGGACGGGTGCCGCCGATGGCCTTCGCGTACGAGAGGGTGAGCGGCCAGGCGTTGCCGCTGGCGTCGCGCTCGACGGCGACGAGCACCGGCACGCCGCGGCCCTCGGTGTACTGGCGGCGCACGAGGTGGCCCGGGCCCTTCGGCGCGACCATGGCCACGTCGACGCCCTCCGGCGGCTCGATGAGGCCGTAGCGGATGTTGAGACCGTGCCCGAAGAACAGGGCGTCGCCCTCGACGAGGGACGGCGCGATCGCGTCGGCGTACACCTGCCGCTGCAGGTGGTCCGGGATCAGCACCATCGTGAGGTCGGCCTCCTCACAGGCCTCCTCGGGCGTGACGACGCGCAGGCCGTCGTTCTCGGCCTTCTCCCGGCTCTTGGAGTCCTTCGGCAGGCCGACGCGCACGTCGACGCCGGAGTCGCGGAGCGAGAGCGCGTGCGCGTGCCCCTGGCTGCCGTATCCGAGCACCGCGACGTGGCGGCCCTGGATGACGCTCAGGTCGGCGTCGTTGTCGTAGAAGATCTCAGCCACTTGATCTTGCCTCTCTAGATCTCACGCGCTGCGCTCGATGGCGCGCAACGAGCGGTCGGTGATGGAGCGGGCGCCACGGCCGATGGCCACCATGCCCGACTGCACCAGTTCCTTGATACCGAACGGCTCCAGGACCCGAATCAGAGCCTCCAGTTTGTCCCTGCTGCCGGTGGCCTCGACCGTGACCGCGTCCGTGGCCACGTCGACGACCTTCGCGCGGAAGAGCTGGACCGTCTCCAGAACCTGCGAGCGGGTCTCGGAGTCGGCGCGAACCTTGATCAGCACCAACTCGCGCTGCACCGACGCCGAGGGGTCCAGCTCGACGATCTTAATGACGTTGACCAGCTTGTTCAGCTGCTTGGTCACCTGCTCCAGCGGGAGCTCCTCGACGTTGACGACGATCGTCATCCGGGAGATGTCCGGATGCTCGGTCGTGCCGACGGCGAGGGAGTCGATGTTGAATCCGCGCCGGGAGAACAGCGAGGCGACCCGGGCGAGAATGCCGGGCTTGTTCTCGACCAGCACCGAAAGCGTGTGCCTGCTCATGTCAGTCAGTCACCGTTCTCCCAGTCGGGCGCCATGTCCCGGGCGATCTTGATCTCGTCGTTGCCGGTGCCGGCCGCCACCATCGGCCAGACCATCGCGTCCTGGTGGACCACGAAGTCGATCACGACCGGGACGTCGTTGATCTCCATGGCCTTGGCGATCGTGGCGTCCACGTCGGCGGCGTTGTCGCAGCGCAGCCCGACGCAGCCGTACGCCTCCGCGAGCTTGACGAAGTCGGGGATCCGCCGGGACTGCAGGTCGCTGTTGGAGTAGCGCCCGTCGTAGAACAGGGTCTGCCACTGGCGGATCATGCCGAGGTTGCCGTTGTTGATGACGGCGACCTTGACCGGGATGCCCTCGATGGCGCAGGTGGCCAGCTCCTGGTTGGTCATCTGGAAGCAGCCGTCGCCGTCGATCGCCCAGACCGGGGTGTCGGGCCGGCCCTGCTTGGCGCCCATCGCGGCCGGCACGGCGTAGCCCATCGTGCCGAGCCCGCCGGAGTTGATGAACGATCCGGGGTTCTCGTAGCCGATGAACTGCGCGGTCCACATCTGGTGCTGGCCCACCCCGGCGACGTACAGCGCGTCCGGGCCGACGACCTTGCCGATGCGCTCGATGACGTACTGCGGCGCCAGGCTGCCGTCCTCCGGCTGGTCGTAGCCCAGCGGGTACGTCTCGCGCCAGGCGTTGAGCTGGCGCCACCAGTCCTCGTAGTCGCCCTTGCGGCCCGCCGCGTGCTCGGCGCGCACGGCGTTGACCAGGTCGGTGAGGACGTCGCGGGCGTCACCGACGATCGGCACGTCGGCGTGGCGGTTCTTGGAGATCTCGGCCGGGTCGATGTCGGCGTGCACGACCTTCGCCCCGGGGGCGAAGCTGTCCACCCGGCCGGTGACCCGGTCGTCGAACCGCGCGCCCAGCGTGACCAGCAGGTCCGAACGCTGCAGCGCGCCCACCGCGCCGACGCTGCCGTGCATGCCGGGCATGCCCATGTGCAGCGGGTGGCTGTCGGGCAGCGCGCCCTTGGCCATCAGCGTGGTCACCACCGGGGCGCCGGTCAGCTCGGCGAGGGCGCGCAGCTCGTCGGCGGCCCCTGCCTTGAGCACTCCACCGCCGACGTACAGCACCGGCCGCTTGGCCTCGACGAGCAGGCGGGCGGCCTCGCGCACCTGCTTGGCGTGCGGCCGCGTCACCGGCCGGTAGCCGGGCAGCTGCATCGGCTGCGGCCAGGTGAAGTCGGTCTCGTTCTGCAGCGCGTCCTTGGAGATGTCGACGAGGACGGGGCCCGGCCGGCCGGTCGAGGCGATGTGGAACGCCTCGGCGATCGTACGGCCGATCTCGGACGGGTCGGTGACCAGGAAGTTGTGTTTGGTGATCGGCATCGTGATGCCGGAGATGTCCGCCTCCTGGAAGGCGTCCGTGCCGATCGCGCCGCTCGCGACCTGGCCGGTGATCGCGACGATCGGCACCGAGTCCATGTACGCGTCGGCGATCGGCGTCACGAGGTTCGTCGCCCCGGGGCCGCTGGTCGCCATGCACACGCCCACCCTGCCCGTCGCCTGCGCGTACCCCTGAGCGGCGTGGCCGGCGCCCTGCTCGTGCCGTACAAGGATGTGGCGGATCTTCTGCGAGTCGAAGAGGGGGTCGTACGCGGGGAGGATGGCTCCGCCGGGGATCCCGAAGACGGTGTCGACGCCGACCTCCTCCAGGGCTCTGATGAGCGCCTGGGATCCGGTCATCCGTTCGGTCATCTGCTTCATCCTTGTGGTCTTGAGCGCTGGGCTCTGCCCCTGAGCGTGCCGGGCGGGCGGTGCCGTCCGGGACGCGGTGCGCGGGGCCGGGGTTATGGCCAACAAAAAACCCCTCGCGCCGGATGGCGGTCGAGGGGAGCGCGCAAGCGATCTACTCGGTCAGCTTGCGCGCCGACCAAGTACGAGAATCAGGTTGCGGTTCATGGTGTCAACCATGGTGGGTTTCCCGGCCCGCGTCAAATCCCTGGACGGTATGTCTCACTATACGAGATCAACCCGGTGCTTCGCGCACGGTGGCCGCCGGCCACGCCCAGCGCGTGACCGGCGGCCTGCGGCGGCGTCACGCCAGGGCCGACACCCACTCCTCGACGGAGACCACGTCCGCCTGACGGGGGAAGACCTTCTCGGTGAGGACCCGGTGCACCTCGGGGTCGCCATCGAGGCAGCCGTCCGCGAGGACGGTGAGCCGGTAGTCGAGGTCGGCGGCCTGACGCAGCGTCGACAGGACGACGCCGCTGGTGGCGATGCCCGCCAGGACCAGATGCTCGATCCCGCGGGCGCGCAGGACCATCTCGAGGTCGCTGCCGGCGAAGGCGCTGACCCGCTTCTTGGTGATCACGATGTCCTCCGGCCGCGGCTCGATGTCCGGGTGGACGGCCGCGCCGGGGTCCTCGGGCGTGAAGGCGCCCGCGGGCAGGGCCCCGAACGCCTTGTTCCGCTCGGTCGTCTCCGGATGGCCGGAGCGGAAGCCGATCACGACGTGCATCACGGGGATGCCGGCCGCGCGGGCCGCGTCGATCGCGCGGACCACGCGCGGCAGGTAGGCGGGGTCCGATACGCGGCTCACGATCCCCTGCTGGACGTCCATGACGAGCAGGGCGGTGTTCTCCGTCATTTTTTTCCCATTTCTGGTAGGTGATCAGGCCCGGGTCGTTCCGGGCCGGAGGGAGGTTTCGTCGTCGTCCTTGCCGATCCGGCGCAGCGAGCGGTCGGTCACGGTGACCGCCAGGAACGCGGCCCCGGCGGCGAGCATGAACCAGGCCAGGTGGTGCAGGCCGCCCGTGTCGGCGCGGTGGGAGAAGAAGGCGCCGCAGGCGGCGGAGGAGACCATCGCGCCCAGGTAGCTGAAGGTGCGCAGCAGCCCGGCGGACGAGCCGATCCGCGCCGGGTCGGCCTGGTGGTACACCGAGTTCTGCAGGGCGAGGCTGTTCAGCCCCTGGGGAACGCCGCAGACGATGGCCACGGCGACGAGCAGCCACACCGCGCTTCCCCGGTGGAGCAGCAGGAGCAACGCGCAGGCCGCGATCTGGCCGGTCGCGCCCACGAGGAGCTTGCCGCGGATCTCCTTGTGCCGCCCGGTCAGGGTCGAGACCAGGATGCCGGTCAGGAACAGCGGCAGCTGCGCCAGCCCGGCCTGTGACGCGGACAGCCCACGCCCGTCCTCCAGCCACTGCGTGTAGCCGTAGAGGAAGGAGTAGGACACGACGTACGCGAGGAGCGCGCGGGCGTAGGTCAGCAGCAGGGGCACGTTGCCCCCGAGGACGCCCAGGTCGATGAACGGCTCGGCCGCGCGCGACTCCCGCAGGGCGAAACCGGCCGCCGCCACGACGGCGAGCGCCGGGAGGTACCAGTGACCGGCTCCGGGCTTCATCAAGAAGAGCAGCAGCGCGACCAGCGTCACGGCGAACAGGGCCATCCCCGGCAGGTCCAGCCGGGCCGTCGGCCGCTCCCTGGTAGTCCGCTCGGGCAGGGGTGTCCTCGGCAGGCGCAGCGAGCCGACGACCAGGCCGGCCACCGCGAGCGGGATGTTGACGGCGAAGGTGGTCCGCCAGCCGCCCACCGCGATCAGCAGTCCGCCCAGGGTGGGACCGATGACGGCGACGGTCTGGGTGCTGACCGCGATCACCGTCAGCACGCCGGCGGGGCTGCCCCTGCCGGTACGCTCCGCCTCACTGCGGATGAGGTGCATCGCGGCGGGATAGCCCGCGCAGGTCCCGAAGCCGAGCAGCACCCGCGCGACCACGAGCACGCCCAGGTTCGGGGCGAGGAGGCCGACCAGCCCCGCGATCCCCACCAGGGAGGTGCCCGCGAGGAACAGCCGACGCGGCCCGTACAGGTCGATCAGCCGCCCGACCACCGGCTGACCGATCGAGGTCGCGAGGTACAGCGCGGAGACCAGCCAGGCCGTCTGGGAGGGCGGCGCCCCGAACGCGGCGCCGATCGGCACCAGCGCGACCGAGACGATCGAGGAGTTGATCGGGTTGAGCACCGCGCCGAGGATCATCGGGGCGAGCAGCCTGCGGTCGAAGGCCTCCCCCGCCTCGCTCCCGGCACGGCGGGAGCGTTCGGCCTCCGCCCTCATCGGTGCGTCAGCCGGTCCAGCAGGGCCAGCGCCTCGATGATGGTCTGTCGTTCGCCCTCGGTGTAGTCGTCTTCGAGGGCGCGGGCCAGCCACTCCTCGCCCGCGCGGCGCTTGTCCTCCAGATACGCCTGCCCGGTCTCGCTCACCGAGAGCAGTTGCCGGCGGCCGTCGCCGGGGTCGCGCCGCCGCTGGATCAGGCCGCGCTCCTCCAGCACCGCGAGCGTGGCGGCCATCGACTGCGGCCGTACGCGTTCGGCGGCTGCCAGGTCGCTCGCCGACGCCGGTCCGGCCTTGCTCAGCCTGCTCAGCGCGGACGTCTGCGACGGCGTCAGCCCCTCCGTGTCGTAGGTCTCCCGGAACCGCCGGCGCAGGCGGCCGACCACCACGCGGACCTCGCGCGCCGCGCGGACGGCCGATTCGGAGACGGCCGGATCGATCTCTGCCATGCCGACCACGGTAAAACCTTCAGCCCAAACTGTCCAGTTCAGCCTGAACAGTATGAGCTGCACATTTTCTCTGCGGCGGAATTGGTTGACACGTCACCTAGTTGCGGTAACTTAGTTGAAGCTTGAACAACCCACCCGGGTTGGCGAACCCGAACAGGAGAGAACCATGGGACAGCTCGACGGAAAGACCGCCGTCGTCACGGGCGGCACCAGCGGCATCGGACTGGCCGCGGCCCGGCGGTTCGCACAGGAGGGCGCCCGCGTCGTCATCACCGGACGCCGCAAGGAGACCCTGGACGAGGCCGCCGCCGCCATCGGCGGATCGGTGACCGCGGTCCAGGCCGACAGCTCCGACCTGGCGGACCTCGACAGCCTCTACGCGACCCTCGCCGACCAGGGGCTGCGCATCGACGTCCTGTTCGCCAACGCCGGCGGCGGTGAGTTCAAGACGCTCGAAGAGGTCACCGAGGAGCACTTCGACGCGACGTTCGGCACGAACGTCAAGGGAGTGCTGTTCACCGTCCAGAAGGCGCTCCCGCTGCTGAACGACGGCGCGTCGGTCATCCTGACCGGCTCCATCGCGGCGACGGCGGGCAGCGAGGCGTTCGGCGTCTACGGCGCGTCCAAGGCGGCGATCCGGTCCTTCGCCCGCACCTGGGCCAACGAGCTCAAGGGCCGCGGCATCCGCGTCAACTCCATCGCGCCGGGACCGATCGCGACCCCGGGCGTCGACGGGCTCGCCCCCGACGACGAGCAGGCCGCGCAGCTCCGGGACCAGCTGGCGGGCACCGTGCCGCTGGGCCGCATGGGCCGGCCGGAGGAGGTCGCCTCCGTGGCCGTCTTCCTCGCCTCGTCCGAGAGCAGCTTCGTCACCGGCACCGAGCTCTACGTCGACGGCGGCGCCGCCCAGGTCTGAACGGCAGCGGCCGGGCCGGCCGACATCCGGCCCGCCCGGCCCACCGCGGCCCGGATGACCTCGCACGCCTGGCGGGGACCGGCCTCGCTCACACGGCGGTGGTCGCCGTTTGCTCCGGAAGTGAAGCGTGACACGTCAACTTCCCCGTACGGTGGTCTCATGAGCACGGAGACCCGCTGGCTGACGGCGACCGAGGAACGGGCGTGGCGCGGCCTCCTGAGGATGAGCGATCTGCTGGTCAGCCGGGCCGGGCATTCGATGCAGACCGGGTTCGGGCTGTCCGCCACCGATTACACGGTGCTGGCCGAGCTGACCCGGACGCCCGACGGCCGGCTGCGCATCCAGGAGCTGTCCCGCGTCCTGGGCTGGGAGAAGAGCCGCGTGTCACACCACCTCGCGCGCATGGTGAAGCGCGGCCTGGTCGCCCGCGAGGAGTGCGCGGACGACAGGCGCGGGGCGTACGTGGTGGTCACCGCCGCGGGCCGAGAGGCGATCACGGCCGCCGCCCCGCGGCATGTGGAGGACGTCCGGCGCTTCTTCCTCGACCACCTCACCCCCGGCCAGATCACCCTCTTGGCGGAGATCGCCGACCTGGTCATCGAGAGGAACACCGAGGACCGCTGAGGGCCGCGGGCCCGGTCAGGCGGATCCGACGTCGGCCGCCTCCGGAGCCGTGTCCGCGACCTCCGCCGGGCCGTGCTCCTCCCCGCCGCGGGGCGCGTCCTCCCCCGTACGCCACGGCAGGAGGAACGACGTCGCGATCAGCAGGACGCCGGCCACGGCGATGGCGGTACGGGCGCTCGTGAGGCCAGCCAGGGCGCCCCACAGGGCCGTCATCCCGGCGATGGACGCGCGGGAGCCGACCCTCCAGGTGGTGAGGACCCGGGCCGTCTTGTCGTCGGCGGTCCGCTCAAGGCGGCGCGTGGCCATGACGGGGTTGTAGACCCCCATGCACGTGATGATCCCCAGCTCCGTCGCCATCACGACGAGGAGACCGGCCGTGCCACGCCCCGTGAAGGCGAGCCCGGCGAGCCAGAGGACCCTCCCGACACCGAAGACGAGCAGGATCCTCCGCTGCCCGTACCGGCGGACCAGGGGCCCGGACAGCCGCGCGCCCAGGATGCCGCCCAGGCAGGGCACGCCGAACGCGAGCCCGTACTGAAGCGTGCTGAACCCGAGGTCGTGCAGCATGAGATACATCAGCAGCGGGGCCGTGGCCATGATCAGTCCCCCGGCCAGCATGCCATTGGCGAACAGCAGCCGCAGTTCCCGGTCGGCGGCGATCGCCCGCCAGCCCTCGCCGATGTCGGCCAGGCGCGAGCCGCTCTCCGCCCGGACGGGAGGCGCGGGCTCGGTCCGGGCGATGGCGCGGATCCCCAGCGCGGACAGCAGGTAGCTGACCGCGTCGAGGAGGATCGTCACGACGGGCCCGAGCGCCCCGATGAGCGCTCCGCCCGCCGGGGGGCCGATGGCCGTCGAGACCCAGGTGACGGTCTCGAAGCGGCGGTTGGCCTCCAGCAGGTGCGGCCGGCCCACCAGCGACTTGAGGTTCGCGCCGGCCGCCGCGGTGAAGACGACGTCGGCCACGGCGACGACCACGGTCACGACGATCAACTGCAGATAGGACAGCGTCCCCGTCGCGTACCCGATCGGCACGCTGAGCATCGCGACGAAGCGCAGCAGGTCCGCGCGGATCATCAGCCGCCGCTTCGGCCGGTACTCCACCCACGGGCCCAGCGGGAGGGCGAGTGCCGCCGCGGCCACCGCGCCGGCCGCGGCGAGGAGGGACACCTGCGCGGCGCTGGCGTGGACGACCCGGACCGCGAGGATCGGGAGCGCGTCGAACGCGAGCCACGTGCCCAGCGTGCTGACCGCGAAGGCGCGCCACAGCCACGCGAAGTCCCGTCCCAGCCCCTCGCCCCGCGCCATCCCGTGCTCCCCTCTCCGCAGACCGCCCGTCGACCGTCAGCGATCCAACACCCGCCGGCGGCCCGGCCACAAACAACCGGGCGGGCGGCCCCACAACCGCCGGTTGTACGCTCCGCTGGTGAACCTCGAAGCGGTCCGGGCGTTCGTCCTCATCGCCGAGTACGGCCGGTTCCAGGACGCGGCCGCCGAGCTCCGCGTGACTCAGCAGGCCGTGTCCAAGCGGATCGCCGCGCTGGAGCGGTACCTCGGTGTTCCCCTGTTCACGCGGGGCGGGCACGGAGCGGAGCTGACCCTGGACGGCCGGGCCTTCCTGCCGCACGCCAAGGCGGTGCTCCTGGCGGTGCGCGGCGCCGTTGAGTCCGTCCGGCCGGGCCGCCGCGCGCTCCGCGTCGACGTTCTCGAGCGGCGCCTGGCCTCGGCCGCCATCGTGCTGGACTTCCACCGGCGGCACCCGGAGGTGGAGATCGACCTCGTCGGTCTCGGGGGTGCGCAGGCCGCCTTCGGCGCGCTGCTCGACGGCACGATCGACGCGGCCTTCTGCTGTGTCCGCGACCCCCGCTCCCTGCCGGCCGCGATCTCCCATCGGCGCGCGTACGACGAGCCGCTGGAGCTCCTGGTGGGACACCGGAACCCGCTCGCCACCGCCCCCGAGATCCGCCTGGCCGATCTCACGGCGCACCGGGTGTGGGTGCCCGGCATCGTCGTCGGCACCGAATGGGGCGACTACTACGAGGCGATGGCCGAGGACTTCGGGCTCCGCATCGACGCGACCGGGCCCGATTTCGGGATGGAGCACCTGCTCGACACGATCACCGACTCGGCGACCCTGACGACCTTCATCGGCCCCCGGATGCGCATCGCGTGGTCCGCGCGTCCCGAGCTGCGGCGGATCCCGATCCGCCGCCCGGCGCCCATCTACCCGTGGTCGCTCGCGTGGCACTCGGTCAATCGCCACCCCGCGCTGGGAACGCTGCGCGACCACCTGCGGGACGCGGCCGCGCCCACCCCGGGGCCCGAAGAGGGCTGGCTTCCGGAGTGGGCGCGGATCTGAGGCTCGTTACCGGACCGGCTTCAGGTCCACGTCGTCGGCCTTGACGAAGTAGACCCGGTGGCCGAACTGGATCTCGTAGTACTTCAGCTCGCCCCTGACGACCGTCGAGCCCGCCCGGTCGTAGGTGTTGGAGTAGTAGTACTCCCCGCGCTCGGAGCCGACGACGGCGTACGCCTGGCCCGCGGCGAAGGTGTACTGCATGGGCGTGAGGCTCTGGACCGGCACGCCGGCCGGGTAGGCCGCCGGCTCCGGGTACGCGCGGCCGTAGACCGGGACCGAGGTCGCGCCCGGCTTGGCCACGGCGACCAGGCCGTGAACGCCGACGGCCGTCCGCTGCTTCGGCGGGTTGTGGAACCACGCCTTCTGGCCGAGGTACCAGATCGCCGTCCAGTCGCCCTGCCGGTCCGCGACGGCGAACTTCTGGCCGGTGGCCGCGCGGGCGCTGTGGTCGTACACGCTCATCGTCGCGGTCCCGCCGGTCGTCGGGTGCTTGCCGATGTCCTTGACCAGCGGCGCGTCGTCACGGGGCTCCGTGTGCAGCATGATCGAGCCGCCGCCGTGCGGCGGGCAGAGCGCCGACGGGTTCTTGTCGTCGCAGCCGGTGTACGGGACGACGTTCTCGTCGTAGTCGGGGAGGATCATCACCTCGCCGGAGTTCTTCCCGGCGGTGGCGTGCAGCGGCCGGTGCAGCAGGTCGAAGTAGTGCGCCCAGTCCCAGTACGGGCCGGGGTCCTCGTGCATGCCGGACACGCCGCCCGGGGTGGTCCCCGGAACGTTGTCGTGGCCGAGGATGTGCGCCCGGTCCAGCGGGATCTGGAACCTCCGGGCGAGGTAGCGCACCAGCTCCGACGAGCTGCGGTACATCGCCTCGGTGTACCAGGTGCCGCCCTGGGCCAGGAAGCCCTCGTGCTCGACGCCGATGGACTTGGCGTTGATGTACCAGTTGCCGGCGTGCCAGCCGACGTCCTTGGCCTTGAGGTGCTGGGCGACGTGCCCGTCGGCGGACCGGATGGTGTAGTTCCAGCCCAGGTAGGTCGGGTCCTTCACCAGGTTGATGCTGGTGTCGTAGGAGCCTTCGGTGTCGTGGATGACGATGTAGTCGATCTTCTGGCTCTTCGGCCGGTCGCCCAGGTCGTGGTTGCCGTAGTTCGTCTGGTCGTTCGGGTCGAGGAGCTGGTACGGCGCGGGGACCCACTCACAGCCGAGGTCCTTCGGGCACTCGGTCTCGGGGTCGTTGGCGGCCTTCGACGGGTTTTGTACGGCCGGGTCGGCGGCCAGGGTGACCTGCTGCCCGTCATCGGTCGTCCGCGAGGCGCCCGTACGGATTAGGTCGTAGACCTGGCCGGCGAACCAGTCGCCGCCGCCGTACCGGACGGTGGCCGCGTACCAGGCGGCCGGGTCGGCGCTCGGCGACGCGCCCGAGTCCTGCTGGTAGCGCGCGAGCAGCGCGGCGCCGCCCCGGATGTTGGCGGCGGGGTCGGTGCGCAGCTCGCTCGGCGCGTCACCGGTGATGCGGGCCGCGTCCTGCAGCGTCTGCTCGGTCCGCGCGGTCTGCTGCGCGGAGGTCGCCGGCGCCGTGGGGTGCAGGGCCGGACGCGCCGTGTCGCCGCGGGGGTCCTCCTGACCGCCGGCGAGGTGCTCACCGGCCGGGACGAGTGTGCCGTCGACGAGGTGCATGGGCCCGAAGCCGCCGCTCATGCTCGGCCGCCCCTGGTTGGCGTCCCAGCGGGACTCCAGGTACGACACGGCGAGCAGCAGGTTCTCGGGGACGTGGTAGGCCTGCGCCGCCTGGGCGTAGACCTGCTGGCGGGTGGTGGGGGCAGGACGTGCGTGTTGCTGGGCGTGGGCCTGTCCGGTGCCAAGACCGGCCAGGACCACGGTCGCCGCGACGAGGGTACGACCTCGCAGGCTCATCGGCAGCCTCCGCGCTACGGGGTGAAGTCGCGGTAACGATCGCAGAGGACCCGAGCGGAGACAAGATCTTTCCAGAACCGTGATCAAAAGGAAGGATTTCTACCAACGCGGATGTGGCGCGGTGGCTCTCGGGATGATCGGCGATCAGCCTGCGGAAAGAGCGGAGCCGTGGAGCGGGATGGACGCCTCGCCGCGCGGGTTCGTCCGCACGAGCGCCTCGACCCCCTGGGCCGCCATCGGGCGGGCGACCAGGAATCCCTGACCGCGCGGGCAGCCCATCTCCTTCAGGAGCACGAGCTGCTCGGGCCGCTCGATGCCCTCGGCCACGACGCTCAGCCCGAGGTCGCGGCCGACCCGGACGATCGTGCGGGTCAGCAGCGTCAGGGTCTCGTCCCGGCCGAGGCCGGCGACGAACGACGGGTCGATCTTGATGACGTCGACCGGCAGCTGCCGGAGGAAGGCCAGCGAGGCGTAGCCGGTGCCGAAGTCGTCGATGGCCAGCCGCACCCCGAGGTCGCGCAGCGCGGACAGCCGGGCGATCAGCTCGTCGCCGCCGTCGACGAGGACCTCCTCCTCGACCTCGAGGGTGAGCATCCCGGGGCACAGGCCGCTGTCGTCGAGGGCGGTCGCCACCGACTCGACGAACCGCGGCGCGGCGATCTCGCGCGGCCGAAGGTTGATCGACAGCCCGATGTCCCAGCCGGACGCGCGCCAGCGGGCCACCTGGGAGCACGCCTCGCGCAGCACCCAGTTGCCGAGCGGGATCATCAGGCCCGACTCCTCGGCGGTGCCGATGAACTCCTCGGGCGGCACGAACTCCCCGTCCCGCCACCAGCGCACGAGCGCCTCGACGCCCGTGACCCGTGACGTGGCGAGCTCGACCACCGGCTGGAACTCCACCGTGAACCGCTGCTCGGTGAGGGCACGCTGCAACTCGCCGCCGAGCTCGAGCCGGCGTACGACGTCGGCGTGCATCTTGGCGGCGAACACCTCGACCCGGCCTCCGCCGAGGTCCTTGGCGCGGGACAGCGCGACGTCGGCGTTGCGGATGAGCTCGAGCCCGCCGATGCCGTCCTCGGTGAAGGCGACCCCGACGCTCGCGGTCAGCACGATGCTGCGGTCGCCGACGCGGTACGGCTCGCCCGCCAGCGTCCGCACGAGCCGCTCGCCGAGGTCGACGACGGCCTGGACCTCGGTGGCGTTCTCCACGAGCACGGCGAACTCGTCGCTCCCCCAGCGGGCGACCGTGTCGTCGGCCGGGACCCCGGCTCGCAGGCGGCGGGCGGCCTGCGCCAGCACCTGGTCACCGCCAGCGTGGCCGATCGAGTCGTTCACGGCGGTGAAGCCGTCGAGGTCGACGAAGATGACCGCGACCGTGCCGTGGGACCGCTCCACGACCTCGCGGGCGCGTTCTTCGAAGTAGGCGCGGTTCGGGAGGCCGGTGAGCCCGTCGTGGAACGTCAGGTGGGTGACCTGCCGCTGCAGCGCGGCCTGCTCGCTGAAGTCCCGTACGGTGACCAGGAGCCGGTCCGCGGCCCCGCCGCCCGAGGAGCCGTACCGGCAGATCGTGCTCTCGGTGGGCAGCCAGGTGCCGTCGGGGGCGCGGACCCGGCACGCGAGGCGGGCGACGTCGTCGCCCTTCTCCCGGAGCAGCCGGCGCACCGCTCCGACGACCTTCGGCAGGTCCTCGGGGTGGATGAGCTCGGTCACTGACCGGCCGAGCAGCTCCTCGGCGGGGTAGTGGTACGACGGCTGGGCGCCGGCGCTGACGTACTCGATGACGCCGCCGAGGTCGCAGATGACGACGACGTCGTTGATGCTCTCGGTCAGCGCGCGGAAGTGCTTCTCGCTGGTCCGCGCGGCGCGCCGCAGCCGGTCGTTGTCGTGGACGAGCTCGCCGAGGCGGGCCAGGACGACGAGGACGGCGGAGCCCGCGATGATCGGGACGACCGGCCGCAGGCCCTGCGCGCCGGTCAGCGTGTGCCCGGCCACGAAGATCGCCGCGGCGGCGGCCGTGGCGGTCGGCGCGATGCCGGGCCCGACCAGCCGTCGCCGGGTCGCGTCGCCGTGCCACCGGCGCAGCACCCACGGAGCCGCGCCGAGGAAGAGCAGCCCGGCCAGGTGCGCCAGGTCGGCGGCGGTGTCGTACGGCCCGCGGCCGTTGAGCCGGCCCACGACGTACAGGACGTCGGCCGCGGTGAGGACGGCGAGCGCGCAGTAGGCGACGATGGCGGAGCGGCGGTACCCGCGCACCGTGCCGACCGCCATCGGCAGCAGCCCGCAGACCAGCACGGCGTCGAGCAGGGGATACCGCAGCTCGATGAGGAAGTCCGCCCAGCCCTCACCGGACAGCCGGTACAGGTGATCGAACACGGCCACCCAGGCGACCACGAACAGGGCGCAGGCGCAGACGTACGTGTCGGCGAGGTAGCGCAGCCAGGGACGGGCGCTGCGCGGCAGGCCGATGGGCATGACGAAGCCCGCCGTCATCGCGCCGAGTGCGATCAGGAAGAACAGGTCGGCCGGGGAGACCGCCACCGCGGACCGGCTGAAGACGATCCGGGAGATCGCCTGGACCGCCGCACCGGCGGACCAGGCCATTCCTGCGACGCCGAACCACCGCCAGGTGTCCCGGCCGACCTTGCCGGCGGGGGTCTGCGGCGCCCGCCACATGGCGAACAGCAGGGAGGTCGACGCGGTCGCCGCGGCCCAGGCGGTGAGCCAGGCCCGGTCGATCCCCCGGCCGGACAGGAACGCGACCGCGTGGATGACGGCGAGCGCGAGCATGGGGTAGAACGGCCGCGCGGCCGCCGGTATCCCCCAGCGCCGCCGCTCGGTCCGCTCGCCGGTCATCACTTACTCGCTCTCTAAGTCTTGATCAGATTCTTCCGGAGCACCGGGTGCGCCGGGTGCCGAACGCATGACTTTTCGGGTGACGACTCGTGGCCGTCTCCGGTGCGCCGTAAACCTGTCTGTCGAATGCCGTGTCAGCCGGTAAGGGTGACGACCCGCGAACGGGACGTCACCGATGTGGGTCGCACCGGACGCGGACGTGCCGGGGTCTCCGGCGGCGCCCGCGCGGCGGTCACTCTGGTCAGCCTCGATGCTCAATGTACGGTCCGTAGGTCACGGAGCGATTGAGGCTGGGCGTCCACCCGGCGACAACTCGCGACGTTGCGTAATCGGACACTGAGCGCTTCAGGCCGCTTTCTCCGCGCGACCGCCCGAATCGGCAAAGCGCCGGTCCGCGCTCCGTTCGAAACGGCAAAAGCCCGGAAGGGCAGCCTTTACGGAATTCAGTAGGCCCCGGTGATGACATTTTCTAGGGTTTCGGCCCGTACGTAACGTTCGAGCTGCCGGCGGACGAGGGCGACGGCGCGTCGCCGCGACGCCGGCGTCGAGCCGCCGACGTGCGGAGTGATGAAGACCCCCGGCGCGGACCAGAGGGGATGACCCGCGGGCAGGGGCTCCGGGTCGGTGACGTCCAGCACGGCGCGCAGCCGCCCCCGGGACAGCTCCGCGACCAGCGCTTCGGTGTCCACCACCGCGCCCCGGGCGGCGTTCACGAGCAGGGCGCCGTCCTTCATCCGCGCGAGGAAGCCGGCGTCGACCAGGCCGGTCGTCTCCTCGGTGAACGGCACGATCAGCACCACGACGTCGGCCCGGGGCAGCAGCTCCGGCAGCGCGTCCACCGGGTGGACGCCGTCCCTCGCCGTTCGCGCCACCCGGACGACCTCGGTCTCGAACGGGAGCAGGCGCCGCTCGATCGCCGCGCCCACCGAGCCGTACCCGACGATCAGCACGGTGCGGTCGGCGAGCGCGTCGGTCATGTGCCAGTCCCAGCGGCCCTCCCGCTGGGCGTCGGCGAAGCGCGGGAAGTCGTGCTGCGCGGCGAGGATCGCCCCGACCGTCCACTCCGCGGTGCTCGCGTCGTGCACTCCCCGGCCGTTGCAGAGCACGGCGCCCGGCGGGACGTGCGGCAGGAAGGCGTCCACGCCCGCCACCTGCAGCTGGAGGACCTTCAGCCCGCGCATCCGGTCCAGGATCGCGCGGCTCTGCGGCGTCGGGACGAACGGCGGGACGTAGAACTCCACCTCGGCCGGATCACCGGGAAGATCGTCTCCTCCCGGGTAGACCTCGGGCTCCGCTCCGGCGATGCCCGCCAGCGCCTCCGCCATCTCCTTGTCCGGAACCCAGACCTTCATCCTGCCGCCTCCCTGAACGCCCAGACCGATCGTAGAGGCCGCTCCGGCGGAGCCGGATCCGGGATGTCCCAGCGGACTTCCGGCCCGGAACCGGCGGGCCGGCCCGGGGCGGAGAAGTCCCGCTCGGGGCCGGGGTCAGCAGGTCAGCGGGTCAGCAGGTGCGCCGACGTGCTCTGGGTGGCGAGCGCGATCGCGCCCAGCGCCTCGGCGCGGTCGCCGAGGCGGCCGGCGGTGACGGTGACCTCCTGGCCGATCGGCGGAGGCAGCTGCCGGGCGAGCATGTCACGGACGCCCTCCAGCAGGGGCCGGCCGACCGCCGCGACCTCGCCACCGATCACCACGCGGCGTGGTTCGAGCATGGCGCAGATGCCGACCAGGGCGCGGCCGACCATGCGCCCGGCGTCGGCGGTGACCCGCTGCGCGCCGGGGTCGTCGGCCGCGAGCAGCGCCACCACGTCGGCGATCGTGGTGTCCGGTCCGCGCGTGTGCGCGAAGGTCGAGGTGAGCGCGCGCAGGCCGACCACCGTCTCCAGGCAGCCCCGGTTGCCGCAGCGGCAGACGTAGCCGCCGTCGACCACGGGGATGTGCCCGAGCTCGCCGGCCGATCCGGTGGCCCCCTCGTACAGTTCCCCGCCCAGGATGAGCCCCGCGCCGACACCGTCGGACAGCATCACGTAGATCAGGTCGT
Organism: Actinoallomurus soli; assembly: GCF_024055715.1. Classification (GTDB taxonomy): domain Bacteria; phylum Actinomycetota; class Actinomycetes; order Streptosporangiales; family Streptosporangiaceae; genus Actinoallomurus; species Actinoallomurus soli. The sequence continues at coordinate 114,059 of NZ_JAMXMV010000008.1, read as the reverse complement.
CGGCGCCCTGGCCCGCGCCGAAGGTCCACTCGGCGAGCGCGCCGAGGTTCGCGTCGTTGCCCACGTGGACCGGCATGCCGACGCGCGCCTCCAGGCGCGCGGCGATGTCGACGCCGGTCCAGTCGGCCAGCACCGAAGAGGTCCGCAGCGTGTGCGACCGCGACCGGATCGGGGCGGAGACCGCGACCCCCATGCCGAAGACGCGGCCGGCGTCGTGGCCCCCGGCCGCCACCAGATCGAGCGCGGCGTCGGCGACGTAGGCCAGCGCGTCGTCCGGCCGGTGATCGACGTCGATCTCGTGGTACCGCTCGCCGAGCACCCCGCCGGACAGGTCGGCGAACAGCACCCGGATCCCGGCGTGGCGCAGGTGGACGCCGAGGACACCGCCGCCCTCCGGATTGAGGGTGAGCGGGGTGGCGGGGCGTCCGCCGCCGGGCGAGGCGCGGCGTCCGGTGCCGTCGGCCTCGGTGAGGACGCCCTCGGCGAGCAGGTCCGCGACGAGGCTCGAGACCGTGGTGCGCGAGAGGCCCGTGGCCCGGGCGATGCCGACCCTGCTGATCCTGCCGCGGCGCTGCACGGTCTCCACGACGAGCAGGCGGTTCCGCGACCGGAGAGAGGTGAGTGAGCCTGGAGCTTCCGACATGGCGGTCAGAGTACAGATTCGTACGGGATTCGTACGGGCTCCGGATTAATGTTGGCCGTTTTTGGCCGTTATTTAGTCCTTGACGCTGACAAACCGCCGTTCCTACAGTCCCGCAACAAGTGTCAGTGACCAGAGCGTGAACGGTCGTGACACGCCACGTGCGTCCTGGGAGTATCTCTGTGAGAAGAAGACCACTCGCGCTGCTCGCGACAGGGGCGGCCCTGTTCGCGGCCGTCGCGACCGGCCTGCCCGCCGCGTCGGCGGACGACAACACGCCGATCTACCTCAACCCCCACTACACGCCCGTCGAGCGCGCGGCGGACCTGGTGGGCCGTATGACGCTGGCCGAGAAGGCCCAGCAGATGAACAGCAACATCGCGCCGGCGCTCCCCCGGCTGGGTATCGCGCAGTGGGGCTGGTGGAACGAGGCGTCGCACGGCGTCGCCGCGATCACCGGCAGCACGTCGAACCCGCCGCCCGCCACGAACACGACGTCCTACCCGGTCGACCTGGCGATGGGCAGCACCTGGAACCCCGACCTGGTCCACAAGGTCGCGAGCGCCATCGGTGACGAGGCGCGCGAGGTGATGCCGAACAACAAGGAGAACCTCGACTTCTACTCCCCCACCGTCAACCTCGGCCGCGACCCTCGCTGGGGCCGCAACGACGAGACGTGGAGCGAGGACCCGAACCTGACCGCCGCCCTCGCCGGCCAGTACGTCAACGGCCTGCAGGGTCAGGACGAGAACGGCAGGCTGCCGGAGTCGGCGAACGGCTACCTCAAGGCGGTGGCCACGCTCAAGCACTTCGCCGCCAACAACAGCGAGTACAACCGCCGCACCGGCACGTCCGACATGGACCAGCGGACGCTGCGGGAGTACTACACCGCCCAGTTCCGCGACATCATCGAGAGCGCCCGCCCGGGCTCGATCATGAGCTCGTACAACCGGGTCAACGGCGTCCCGGCCGCCGCGAGCGTCCAGCTGATGGACACGCTGGCCCGGCAGACGTGGGGCTTCGGCGGGTACTTCACCTCCGACTGCGACGCGGTGTACGAGATCCAGGGCGGCCACCACTGGCAGCCGCCGGGCGCGTCCGCCCCGCTGGACCAGTACGGCCGGACGGCCTACGCCATCACCGCGGGTGAGGACCTGGACTGCAACGGCGGCTACCACGACGCGTCCAACTACGGGAACACCGTCCCCGACGCGGTCGCCAAGCACATCACCACCCAGACCGGCGTCTTCAACGAGAACGACGTCGACGTCTCCCTCGTCCGGCTGTTCACCGCGCGCATCGAGACCGGTGAGTTCGACCAGGAAGACCAGGTGCCGTGGGTCCGCGACGCCCGCGCCCGCCTCGGTGGGACGCCGTGGGTCAACTCCGACGCCAACAAGGCCGTCACCCAGACCCCGGAGCGGATCGCGCTCGCGCAGCAGGCGGCCGAGCAGAGCCTCGTGCTGTTGAAGAACGACCCGGTCGCCGGCGCGAAGGACAGCCTGCTGCCGCTGAAGGTGCCCGCCAAGGGCTCCTACAAGATCGCGGTCATGGGCGCCTACGCCAACCCGTCCTCGCTCTTCCTCGGCGGCTACGCCACCTATGAGGGCCCGTCCGGTGTGGCCAAGCAGGTCAACCCCTACCAGGGCATCAAGGCCGCGATCCAGAAGATCAACCCGGACGCCACGGTCGACTACTACCCCGGCGTCACCGGCAACGGTCAGAGCACCGTCGACGCGGCGTCCGTCGCGGCGGCCGACCAGTACGACGCGGTCGTCATCGTCGCGGGCACGAACTCCAGCAACTCCCGTGAGGACGTCGACCGCACCACGCTGGCGCTGCCCGGCGCGCAGGCGTCGCTGATCAGCCAGGTCGCGGCCCGCAACCCCCGCACCATCGCGTACATGGAGACCGTCGGTCAGGTCGACACCAACAGCTTCCAGTCGCAGGTGCCGGCGATGATCTGGAGCTCCTACAACGGCGAGGAGCAGGGCGCCGCGCTCGCGAACGTGCTGCTCGGCAACACCGACCCGAGCGGGCGGCTGCCGTTCACCTGGTACAAGGACCAGAGCCAGCTCCCCGCGATCGGCGACTACACCATCCGGCCCACCTCCACCACCCACGGTCGCACCTACATGTACTTCAACGGGGACGTCTCGTACCCGTTCGGGTACGGCCTCAGCTACACGCGGTTCTCCTACTCGGACCTGAACGTCGAGAAGAAGGTGGACGCGAACGGCACGGTCCACGCGACCGTGAAGGTCACCAACAACGGTGACACGCGGGGCACCACGGTGCCGCAGCTGTACGCGAGCACGCCGTTCGAGCCCGCGAGCAAGGAGCGTCCGGCCCAGCGGCTGGAGGCGTTCGACAAGGTCAACGTGGACCCGCACCGCAGCAAGACGGTCCGCCTGACCTTCCCGGCGTCCAAGCTCGCGTTCTTCGACGAGTCGTCGAACCGCTACGTCGTCGACCCGGGCACGTACGAGCTGCGTGTCGGCAACTCCAGCGGGGATGTGGCGGCGAAGGCCGACGTCCAGATCGACGGCACGCTCAAGCCGTCGCCGGCGGTCGTCACCGCCAAGCCGGCCCAGGCCGGGGACGCCGCCCAGGGCATCGTCCAGCGGGTGACCTTCGACAAGGGCACCACGATCGACCCGCAGCTCACGGTGTCGATGAAGGACGAGAGCATCTACGGCTACATCACCAAGGGCCAGAGCACGCCGCTGCCCGCGGGGATGCGGGTGACCTACCGCAGCGACAACCCGCAGGTCGTCGGCGTCGAAGGTGACCGCGTCATCCGCACCGTCGGATCCGGCGTGGCGACCGTCACCGCGACCGTCCACTCCAACGACGGGGTGGCCTCGACGACCTTCGTCGTCCGGGTTGCCTGACAGTAGAGATCGCTAGACCGCGGCGGCCCCCCCCCCCGGGGGGGGGGGGGCCGCCCCGCACCCGTGAGGGTGCGGGGCCGCCGTCGTTCTCCGGCCTCCGGCCGGTTCGCATCGTCCCGCCGGTTCGCTTCGGTCCGGCCGGGTCGCACTCTGCCTGCTGGCCGGTTCGGCCGTCAGCTCGTGAGTTTCTCGATGATCAGCTCACGGGCCCGGCCGGCGTCGGCCTGGCCGCGCGTGGCCTTCATGACCGCGCCGACCAGCGCCCCCGCCGCCGCGACCTTGCCGCCGCGAACCTTGTCCGCGATGTCGGGATTGGCGGCGATGACCTCGTCGATGACCGAACCGAGCTGGCCCTCGTCGCTGACGACCTTCAGGCCGCGCTTCTCGACGACCTCGTCCGGCGTGCCCTCGCCGGCGAGCACGCCGTCGAAGACCTGCCGGGCCAGCTTGTCGTTGATGCTGCCCTCGGCGACCAGCGCGCCGACCCGCGCCACGTCGGCCGGGGTCACCGGCAGCGAGGCCAGGTCGACGCCCTGCTCGGTGGCCCGCCGGGACAGTTCGTTCATCCACCACTTACGGGCCGCGGCCGGCTCGGCGCCCTCGCGCACCGTCTCCTCGATCAGGTCGAGCGCGCCGGCGTTGACGATGTCCTGCAGCTCCTTGTCGGCGACGCCCCACTCGCCCTGTACGCGGCGGCGGCGGGCGGCGGGCAGCTCCGGCAGCGAGGCGCGCAGCTGCTCGACCCACTCGCGCGACGGCGCCATCGGCACCAGATCGGGCTCGGGGAAGTAGCGGTAGTCCTGCGCCTCCTCCTTGCTGCGCCCGCTCGTCGTCGTCCCGGTGGCCTCCTGGAAGTGCCGCGTCTCCTGGATCACCTTGCCGCCCGCGTCCAGGACGCCGGCCTGCCGCTCGATCTCGAACCGGACGGCGCGCTCGACGGAGCGCAGCGAGTTGACGTTCTTGGTCTCGGTGCGGGTGCCCCACTCGGACGCGCCCTTGGGCATCAGCGAGACGTTGACGTCGCAGCGCATCGAGCCCTGCTCCATGCGCACGTCCGAGACGCCGACCGCGCGGACGAGCTCGCGCAGCTCGGTGGCGTACGCCCGCGCGACCAGCGGCGCCTTGTCACCCGTCGCGACGATCGGCTTGGTCACGATCTCGACGAGCGGGATGCCGGCCCGGTTGTAGTCGACGAGGGAGAAGTCGGCCCCGTGGATCCGGCCGGTGGCGCCGCCGACGTGCAGCGACTTGCCGGTGTCCTCCTCCATGTGGACCCGCTCGATCTCGATGCGGTACGTCTCCCCCTCGACCTCGACCTCGAGGTACCCGTCGACGCAGAGCGGCTCGTCGTACTGCGAGATCTGGAAGTCCTTCGGCATGTCCGGATAGAAGTAGTTCTTCCGGGCGAAGCGGCACCACTCGACGATCGTGCAGTTCAGCGCCAGGCCGATCTTGATGATGCCCTCGATCGCCGAGCGATTCGTCACCGGCAGCGACCCGGGCAGGCCCAGGCAGACGGGACAGACCTGGGTGTTCGGCTCCGCGCCGAACTCGGTCGCGCACCCGCAGAACATCTTCGTCTTCGTGCCCAGCTCGATGTGGGTCTCGATGCCCAGCACCGGCTCGTATTTCGCCAGCGCCTCGTCGTACGGCACGAGCGTCGTCGTGTCAGCCATGCTGGTATCCCAGCCTCTCCAGTGCTTCTATCATCTCGTCCCACCAGTCTCTGAAGGCGGGAACCCTTCGCAGTACATCGATCTGGACCGTCGCGCCGACCCGGATCACATAGTCGCGTATGCCATGCTCACCGACGGCCTTCCGGCCGGCGACCTGCCGGACGATGGCCTCGAACTCCTCCTTCGGCCGAGGCACGGAGTGCACCCGTTCCGGTCCGAATCCGAGCTCAGGAAGCTTGCGGACGCGCAGCACGGACCTGATCGCCTCCGGGTCGGCCAATAGCCACGCCTCGGTCTCGCGGACCGGCACCACGGGGACGAGCGGCTCCTGGAATCCGGCCTCCTGCCAGGCTCCTTGCATCCGCTTGATCACTGGGTCGGATATGGCCGGCGGAGCCCCATCGTGGTGGTACAGCGCGACATCGAATGTCCCGAGCTCCGCCTCGATCGCCCGCACCACGGAATCCGGGTGCTGGTTGCCGGCCTCGGGCAGGGATCGGATCTCCTGGACCTCGCCACAGGACGGGAAGAACTCCCGGCACATGTCCTGCAGAGCGCGCTGCAGCACCACCGGAAGGAACCAGTCGTCGGACGGCCCCTCTCGTACGAGGACACAGCTAAGGCTACGCATCAGACCGGTTCCTCGACTCCGGCCCGAAAGCGGCGAAGCTCGGAATCGGTGATCCGCGCCCAGCGCTCGCCGGAGCCGGTCACCGGGCCACCTGGCTCGCGGATCCAACGCACCCGCGTCACGTGGCTCGCCACTCCGCCTTCCAGGAGGGTCGTCGTGTCGAGAAAGACGATCCGGTCTCGCTCGACCACGTCAAGGATCACCGGTGAATGACTCGTCACCAAAGCCTGCCTGAGCGACGCGAGCTGGAAGGCGCCGGGCCGTAGCTCATCGTTGGGATCCGCTCGGATATCGCTCACCAATTCCTGGACCAATGCCAGGAGATGCCGCAGGCGTTCGGGGAACACGCCGTTCTCCGGTTCTTCCACCGCCACTAGGGCAGCTCGCGGATCATGCAGAGCCGCCAAGATAGCGAGCATCCGGAGAGTCCCGTCAGAAGCGAACTCCGCGCCGACCGGGCCGGTGTACGGGGAGGAGAATTCCAGCCTGACGTCTCTTCGTCGCTCGTCCTCGACGATCTCGAACCCGCTGACCTCACGAACCAGTCCGACAAGATGCGTCTCGATATCGGCGACCACCCCGAGGGGCCGGTTCTCGTCTCCCGTCCCCAGGCTCAACCAGCGAAGGAAGTTCGGCAGGTGGCGTCCGTGCACGTCCATGAACTCCGGGCCACCCATCTCGCTGGACGCACGAAGCGCGCCGGCCTCGAGATGGAGAGTCCGAATGTAGAGGAGTTCCGTTTCGACCCTACCGACGATCTCATCGTCCGCGGGATCCTCGCCCCGATACGAAAGCAGCAGGGAAAGGGCGGACGACTCTCGTGCGGCTGGGGCGGCGCGCCCTTCGATCACTCTGGGCCGCGCCTCGTAAGAGAGATACGCTTCCTGCCACTTTTCAGCCGCGCCGAACCTGACCGGCCACGTATCCGCCCGAGGGTCCAGCGCGATGAGGCGTTGGGCGCCCGCAACCAGACCTTCCAGCCGGCCGGGCGGTGTTCCCCACGAGAGCTCCATCTCGTACCGCCAGCGACTCGGTAGAGCGTCACGCCAAGGGGGCGAGGGCTGGAAAACGAATTCGGCGGCGAATCGGATCTTTTCGCAGCGAGATCCGTCCCCGCGCTGCCGGAACAGTCCACGCGCGTCACCGCGTACGGCCGCGACCGCATCGTCGAGCCCTTCCGTGGCCGCGAGCGCGAAGAACGTCAGCGCCTCGACGAGGTTGGACTTGCCGCTGGCGTTGGTGCCGATGACGGCGAGGAACGGCGGCAGGTCCAGGCTGAAGTCCGAGAAGGACTTGAAGCCGTCGATCTCGATGCGGGTGATCATGCCGCCGTTCCTCCCCCCTACAGTTCGGGGGCCTTGGCCAGGAGCGGGCCGCCCCAGCGGTCCTGCAGGGCCCGCTCGACGGCGGCGCCGACGCGGTAGACGCGGTCGTCGGCGAGGACCGGCGCCATGATCTGCAGGCCGACCGGCAGGGAGTCCTCGTCCGCCAGGCCGCACGGCACCGAGATCGCGGCGTTGCCGGCGAGGTTGGACGGGATCGTGCACAGGTCGGCGAGGTACATCGCCATCGGATCGTCGGCGCGCTCGCCGATCGGGAACGCGGTCGTCGGCGTCGTCGGCGAGACCAGCACGTCGACCTGCTCGAACGCGGCGTCGAAGTCACGGGCGATCAGCGTGCGCACCTGCTGGGCCTTGCCGTAGTAGGCGTCGTAGTAGCCGCTGGACAGGGCGTAGGTGCCGAGCATGATCCGGCGCTTGACCTCCGGCCCGAAGCCCTCGGCGCGGGTGAGCGCCATGACCTCCTCGGCCGAGCGGGTCTGGTCGTCGCCGACGCGCAGGCCGTAGCGCATGCCGTCGAACCGGGCCAGGTTGGACGAGCACTCCGACGGCGCGATCAGGTAGTACGCCGGCAGCGCGTACGTGAAGTGCGGGCAGGACACCTCGACGACCTTGGCGCCGAGCGACTCGAGCAGCTCGACGGCCTCGTGGAACCGCGCCAGCACGCCCGGCTGGTAGCCCTCGCCGCCGAACTCCTTGACGACGCCGATCCGCAGGCCGCCGACCTCGCCGCGGCGCGCCGCCTCGACGACGGGCGGCACCGGCTGGTCGATCGACGTGGAGTCCATCGGGTCGTGCCCGGAGAACGCCTCGTGCAGCAGCGCGGCGTCCAGGACCGTACGGGCCAGCGGGCCCGGCGTGTCCAGGGAGGACGCGAACGCGATCAGGCCGTACCGGGAGGACCCGCCGTAGGTCGGCTTCATGCCGACGAGGCCGGTGACCGCGGCGGGCTGGCGGATCGAGCCGCCGGTGTCGGTGCCGGTCGCCAGAGGCGCCTCGTACGCGGCGACGGCCGCCGAGGACCCGCCGGACGACCCGCCGGGGATCTTGTTCAGGTCCCACGGGTTGTGGGTGGGGCCGAACGCGCTGTTCTCCGTCGAGGAGCCCATCGCGAACTCGTCCATGTTGGTCTTGCCGAGGATGACCAGCCCGGCCTCGCGCAGCCGCCGCGTGACGGTCGCGTCGTACGGCGGGCGCCACCCCTCCAGGATCTTGGAGGAGGCGGTCGTCGGCATGTCCGTCGTCGTGAAGACGTCCTTGTGCGCGATCGGCACGCCGGCCAGCGGGCCGAGCGTCTCCCCCGCCGCGCGGCGCTCGTCGACCGTACGGGCCTGCGCGAGGGCCGCCTCCGGGTCGATGTGCGTGAACGCCTTGACGGAGTCCTCGACGGCGGCGATCCGGTCGAGGTGCGCCTGGGCGACCTCGACCGCCGACGCCTCGCCGGAGGAGATCAGCCCGGCCAGCTCGGCCGCGGTCTTCTTGATCAGCTCCGCGCTCATTGGTCGCTCACGCTCCTCACTCGCTCCGCGGACGGCCTTCGTCGTGCCGGAGGCGCGCCAAGGGGCACAGTACGGCCGGCCACCCCGCTCGCTGCGTCGTGTTCGCTCATGCTCACGCCTCCTCGTCGAGAATCCGCGGAACCTTGAAACGCTGCTCGTCGGCGGCGGGCGCGCCGGACAGCGCCTGGTCGGGCGTGAGCGAGGGCCGCACCTCGTCGGCGCGGAAGACGTTGGTCAGCGGCAGCGCGTGCGAGGTCGGCGGGATGTCCTCGGCGGCGACCTCCTGGACGCGCGCGACCGCGGAGATGATGTCGTCGAGCTGGGTGGCGAGGTGGTCGAGCTCGTCCTCGCGCAGCGCCAGCCGGGACAGCCGGGCGAGGTGCGCGACCTCATCGCGGGTGATGGCTCCGCCGCCGCGGGCCTGGCCCGCGGCGGCGGAGCCATGGGCGGCGTGCTCGTTAAGCATGTCGAAACCGTTTCTGCGATCGATGGGTTCCCAGCCATCCTAGAGGGCGGGCGAAAGCGGCCACGACCGGTTAACGGGCGGTTTACACAGCGGTGATCAAGGAGCCGTCATCCGGGCCGGATCAGGAGCCGACCAGGTGGTTCGGCGGAGGGCGGCGTCATCGGCGCCCCTCGGCCGTGCGGTGGCGGAGGCGGCGGGCACGGTGCCCGGCGATCCTCCGTGTGCCCGCCAGAGACGCGGTCAGAGTGCCGCACCCTCGGGGGCCTGGAGTTTCGTGACGTGCTCGCGCAGCCAGTCGGTCGCCTCCGCCGCGGTCATCGGCGGCTGGAAGTGGTAGCCCTGGCCGGCGTCGCAGCCGAGGTTGCGCAGGAGGTCCTCGGTCTCGGCGTTCTCGACGCCTTCGGCGACCGAGCGGAGGCCGAGCGTGCGGGCCAGATCGATGATCGACCGGACGATGATCGCGTCGTCGCCCGCCTCGCGGAGCCGGCTGACGAAGGAGGAATCGATCTTGATCTCCTCGACCGGCAGGCTCTTCAGCCGCACGAGCGAGGAGTATCCGGTGCCGAAGTCGTCCAGGCTGAGCGGGATGCCCAGCGCGGCCAGCGCCTCGACGGTGTCGGCGGCGTAGGCGGGCTCGTTCATCAGGATCCGCTCGGTGATCTCCAGCTGCAGGGCCTGCGGCGGCACCTCGTGCCGGAGCAGGCCCGATGCGATCATCTCGGTGAGCGCCGAGTCGAGCAGGTCACGGCCGGAGGCGTTGATGGCGACCTGGACGCGGAGCCCGGCCTTCCACCAGCGGGCGACCTGGGTCAGCGCGGCGTCGACCACGAAGTCGGTGATGCCGCGCATGAGGTAGGTCTGCTCGGCGATCGGCAGGAACTGCTCGGGGGTGAGCAGGCCCTTCTGCGGGTGCCGCCAGCGCAGCAGCGCCTCCATGCCGACCGGGCGGCCGTTGCCGAGGAACAGCTTGGGCTGGAAGAACAGCTCCAGCTCGCAGCGGTCGATCGCGCGGCGCAGTTGCCCCTGCCGGCCGAGGCGTTCGGGCGAGTTGCGATCCCGATCCGGTGAATAGATCTCTACCCCGGTGCGGTTTTCCTTCGCCACGTACATCGCGACGTCGGCGCGCTGCATCAGCAGCTCGAAGTCGGGCGCGTGGTCGGGGTGCAGGGCGATGCCGACACTGGCCTCCAGGTCGAACGACATCCCGTCGAGACGCACCGGTTCGTTCAGCGCCGCCCGTAGCCGCGCCGCGACCTCGCGGGCCCCGCGTGCGTCACGCACGGTGGGCAGCAGCACCGCGAACTCGTCGCCGCCGAGCCTCGCGACCAGGTCACCGGGCCGCACGCTGTGGGTGAGACGGTGCGCGACGAGCTGCAGGAGACGGTCGCCGGTCGGGTGCCCCAGCGTGTCGTTGACCTCCTTGAACCGGTCGAGGTCGAGGAGGAACAGCCCGACCCGCCGGGGCGGCTCGTGGTCCCGGCCCCGCGCGGCCACGGCGCGCTCGGCCTGGTGACGCGCCTGCGCGAGCGCCTCCTCCGTGCGCACGATGAGGAGCTTGCGGTTGGGCAGGCCGGTGAGGGCGTCGTGCAGGGCCTGGTACTCACGGCTGACCGACACCGAGGCGTTGATGTAGACCGCGATGAACGGCAGGACGAACAGCGGGACGAACGCCGCCGACCAGCTCATGGCCACGACCACCAGCGGCGCCAGCCCGAGCAGCGCGCTGTGCACGAGGAGCTGCAGGCCGAGGTTCCAGCGCATGGTCTTGAGCACGGAGGTGCGCTCGTGCAGCGCGATCGCGGTGTTGACGAGCACGAGATTGACGACGAAGTACGCCACCCCGGCGAGCAGCATCGTCGGCAGGTCGAGGGCCCGCGGCGTCCACGGGTGCGTCGGCGACGCCGAGATGCCGGCCGTCAGCAGCACCAGCCCCGCCGCGACGAAGCTGAGGGTGTACTGCCCGACGTTGAAGGCCGTGCGGTGCAGGGCGCGGCGGCGCAGCGTGCCGGTCGCCACCGTGGCGACGGCGTGCAGGAGCAGCGCGGTCGGCAGGCCGGCGTAGATCATGGTGGCGAAGGTGAAGGTCGTGGAGACCGTCGCGCCGGTGGTCTCGGTGGAGCCCGGCGTGATGATCGGCTTGAGCTCTCCGCACACGATCAGGAAGGCCAGGATCCAGAAGAGCGGGCCGCCGACCAGCGTCCGAAGGTCGCCGCCGCTCAGGCCGGCGAACGAAGTGGCAAGGGCCGCGACGCCGACCACCGTGACACAGACGACGTAGCTCCACAGCGGGGAGCCACGCCGGGGGACGGTGTCCCGCGTGTTATTCGGGTCCTTCATCACGTCCTCGGGGGGTTACACCCAAACCTTGCGCTTTGGGGGGAGGCGATGGTGTTTGGACGGACACAAGTAGTGCTGAGGGGAGACTACGACGTCCGAGCAACTTCGCGGAACCGATTGCGCACGTTGCGTTACGCCTGCGCCCGACCGCTGAGCGACCCCTCGGTAATCAATCGATACCGTACAGTATCGCCTCGCAGGTCAGCATGAACAGAGTCTTGAGGTTTCACTCCTCCCCGACGGTCGCGATTTCCTTGGCCGCATCCGGCCCCTTCTCCAGCAGCACCTGGAAACCCGCCTCATCGAGCAGCGGGACACCGAGCTTGACCGCCTTGTCGTACTTCGATCCCGGGCTCTCGCCGAAGACGACGAACCCGGTCTTCTTCGACACCGAGCTGGACACCTTGCCGCCGAGGTTCTGCACGGCCTCGGTCGCGGAGTCGCGGCTGAAACCCTCCAGCGACCCGGTGATGACGACGGTGACGCCCTCCAGCGGCCGGGGGCCCTCCTCCGCGCCCTCGTCCTCCATCCGGACGCCCGCCGCACGCCACTTCTCGACGATCTCGCGGTGCCAGTCGACGCCGAACCACTCCTTGACCGACGCGGCGATGGTCGGCCCGACGTCCTCGACCGCCGTCAGCTCCTCCTCCGACGCGGCGGCGATGCGGTCGAGCGAGCGGAACTCCCGCGCCAGCGCCTGGGCGGCCGTCGGCCCGACGTGCCGGATCGACAGCGCCACCAGCACCCGCCACAGCGGCTGCTGCTTGGCCTTCTCCAGCTCCTCGAAGAGCTTCTCGACCGTCTTCTTCGGCTCACCGGACTTGTTCGCGAAGAAGGTGACGACCTTCTCCTTGCCCGTCTTGTCGTCGATCCTCGGCAGGCCGGTGCGCTGCTCGCGGACCACCGACTTGATCGGCAGCAGCTGCTCGACGGTCAGGTGGAACAGGTCGCCCTCGTTCTTGACCGGCGGGTCCTCCGGCTCCAGCGGCTGGGTGAGCGCGGTCGCCGCGACGTAGCCGAGCGCCTCGATGTCGAGGGCGCCCCGGCCGGCCACGAAGTAGAGGCGCTCACGGAGCTGCGCGGGGCACTTCCGGGCGTTCGGGCAGCGGATGTCGACGTCACCCTCCTTCTGCGCGCGCAGCTCGGTGCCGCACTCGGGGCACCGGCTCGGCATCACGAACTCCCGCTCGGTGCCGTCGCGCAGGCCGGCCACCGGCCCAACGATCTCCGGGATGACGTCGCCCGCCTTGCGCAGGATGACCGTGTCGCCGATCTGCACGCCCTTGCGCTTGACCTCGTCGGCGTTGTGCAGCGTGGCGTACGCGACCGTCGAGCCCGCCACCTTGATCGGCTCCATCACGCCGTACGGCGTCACCCGCCCGGTGCGGCCCACGCCGACCCTGATGTCGAGGAGCTTGGTGTTGACCTCCTCCGGCGGGTACTTGAACGCGATCGCCCAGCGCGGCCACCGGCTCGTCGACCCGAGCCGCCGCTGCAGCGCGAGCTGGTCGACCTTGACCACGACGCCGTCGATCTCGTACGCGGGCTCGTGCCGGTGCTCGCCGTAGTACTCGATGAACGCACGGACGTCGTCGAGGCCGTCGACGACCCTGACCCGATCGCTCACCGGCAGGCCGAACGACCGCATGATCTCGTAGGAGTCCGACTGGCTGTCCGGCTGCCTCCCGCCGCGCCACGCGCCGAACCCGTGAATGATCATGCTCAGCGGGCGGTGCGCCGTGACCCGCGGGTCCTTCTGCCGCAGCGACCCGGCGGCCGCGTTGCGCGGGTTGGCGAACGGCGCCTTGCCCGCCTCGACCAGCCCCTCGTTGAGCTTCTCGAACGCCTCGACCGGGAGGTAGACCTCGCCGCGCACCTCCAGCAGCTCCGGAACGTCGTCGCCCTCCAACTGGAGCGGCACCGCCTCGATCGTCCGGATGTTGTTGGTGACGTCCTCGCCCTCACGCCCGTCGCCGCGCGTCGCGCCCCGTACGAGCCGGCCGTTCTCGTACGTCAGGTTGACCGCCAGCCCATCGATCTTCAGCTCGCACAGGAAGTTGGCCACGGAGCCGACCTCCTTCTCGGCCCGCGTCAGCCACGCCGACAGGTCATCGGTGCTGAACGCGTTGTCGAGGCTCTGCATCCGCTCGATGTGCTCGACCGTCGCGAAGTCGGTCGTGATCGGCGCGCCGACCTTCTGCGTCGGCGAGTCCGGCGTGACGAGCTCGGGATGATCCTTCTCCAGCGCCTGGATCTCCCGCATCAACCGGTCGTACTCCGCGTCGCTGATCGTCGGGGAGTCGAGGACGTAGTAGCGGTAGTTGGCCTCGTCGAGCTCCTGAGCCAGCTCCGCGTGCCGCTGCCGAACCGCGTCGGGTGCGCCTGTCGCCACGTGTCTCTCCCTGCCTAGCGACTACCACTGCTCATAGTGTCTCGCGTGCCACTGACACTTTGACCTGCGCCTCGATGTCCGGCACGGCTCTTTGCGCGGACCTTGTGAGCCTCCGGGGTCGACGATGCTCACGCCCCCGACGACGGCGGAAGAGGCCATGGCGGGTCTCCGACACGGCGGGAGAAATCACGCGGCACTGCGCGCGGGACACCCGTACGTTGGCTGCATGACCATGCTCAACGAGACCGTGCGCCAACTGCTCGACGACGTGAACCCGGCCGTCCTGGGGACGATCAACCCCGACGGCAGCCCGCAGACCTCGGTCGTCTGGGTCGGCCGGGACGGAGACGACCTGATCATTCCCAGCGCGGCCGGACGGCGCAAGGAGAGCAACCTTCTCCGCGACCCTCGCGCCAGCCTGACCGTCTTCGACCGGAACGACCCGCTGCAGTACGCCGAGGTGCGCGGCACGGCCGAGATCACCGAGGACGTCGGAAGGCGGCTGGCCATCGAACTGGCCGAGCACTACGAGGGCGCCGGCGCCGGCCAGGAGTACCTGGAGCTGCCCCCGGAGATCGTCCGCATCGTCATCCGCATCACTCCGCACCGAGTGGTCGGAACCGCGGCCGGCTGACCGGCGCCTCAGAAGATCAGCGAGAGCAGGAAGCCGATCAGGGCGCACAGGGCGGCCAGGCCCAGGGCGGTTCCGAACACCGGGACGAGGACGGACAGCAGCGTTCCCCAGGGAGGAGGGTTCTTCCGCAGCCGCTTGTAGCCGCCCGCCGAGACCCCGTTCGGCGACACGCAGAGCACCACGAGCAGGAACGCGGCGAGACTCACGATCCCGAAGGCGGCCGCCAGGTTCATTCCGGCGCTCCTCGGTCCGGGCTGGACGTAACCGCCGTCGGATCTGCGGCGCAGCTGCGCGGGCTTGCCGACGTCGACCCGAGCGCCGCGGATCCGAGCGGACGGATCGACGAAGCCGCCGTGCGCCGCCACGAACGTCCCGGTGCAGACGCGCGTGCCCTTGCCGGTTCCGGTCTTGTGACACTGAGCGGCCGTGAACGTGCCCGGGGTCCCGGCCATCCCGGACGAGTAGCGGAAGTCGTCGAGCGGGAAGGTCACCAGCCAGCCCGCGAGGGCGAGAACTCCGATCGCGCCGAGCACGCCGGCCGCGGCGAGCGCCATGCGCGGCAGAGGCCCCGCCGCGCCGCGCCGGCTCTTCTTCCTTGCGGTGGCCGGCCGCCTCTTCCTTCGCGCCTCCGCAGACTCGGCCTTCTTCCGCCCGGCCGCCGAACCGGTCCCCTTCCGCCCGGCCGCGGAGCCGGTCTCCCTCCGCCCGGCTGCGGAACCGCTCTCCTTCCGCACGGACGCCGAACCGGTCTTCTTCCGCGCTGCGGCGGGCCTGCTCTTGGCTCGTCCGGCGGCGGAACCGCTCGTACTCCGCTTGGCGGCAGAGCCGCCCTCGTCCTGCTCCGCCGCTCGCAACCGCGCCATGGCAGCTGCTCCTCCCTGCTCTGCTGTGACCCTGCCGGACCTTCGTCGCCGAAGATGATCAGACGATATTGATCATTCATGGCCCATGGGGGCCTATCAGGTGATCAGCCCCCCGAACAGGCACGAAAGGGCAGGATCAGGCTTCGGCGGTCTCGTGCAGAACCCGAGCCGCCTCGCGGCAGTGCTTCAGCGCGGCGCGTACGTAGCCGGGGCTCGCTCCGGCCAGGCCGCAGGCGGGGGTGACGGCGACGCCCTCGGCGAGGACGCGCGGCGAGAAGCCGAGCCGCCGCCACAGCTCCTGGACCCGGGTGAGCGACGCCTTCGGCGTGGGCAGCGGCTTGTCCGTACCGGGGACGATGCCCAGGAGGAAGCCGGTGCCCGCCTCGACGGCCTCGCCGATCGCGTCCTCGTCCGCCCCGCGCAGCAACGCGGCGTCGACCGAGATCGCCTTCGCTCCGGCGGCGCGCAGCAGGCCGTACGGGGCGCGCGGCGCGCAGCAGTGGACGATCGGGAAGGCGTCGGTCGCCTCGATCACCCGGCGCAGACCGTCCTCCGCCACCGGAGCCTCGACGGCGGGGAGCCGGGAGAAGCCGCTCGCGGTGGGCACGGTTCCGGCGAGGACGCCGGGCAGGCCGGGCTCGTCGAACTGCAGCAGGATCGTGGCGCGCGGCAGCCTGCGCCGCACCTCCGCGACGTGCGCGGCGACGCCCTCGGCGAGCGAGGCGGTCAGGTCGCGTACGGCGCCGGGGTCGCGGAGCGCCCGGTCGCCGTGCCTGAGCTCGATCGAGGCGGCGAGGGTCCACGGCCCGGTCATCTGGATCTTGAACGGCCCCTCGTACTCCCCCGCCTGCTCTTCCAGCGCGTCGAGGTCCTGGGCGAGCATGCTGCGGGCCCGGGTGGTGTCCCGGCCCGGCCGGTCGGCGAACCTCCATCCGGACGGTTGGAGCGCGACGGCCAGTTCGACGAGCAGCCCGGCGGTGCGTCCGATCATGTCCGCGCCGGGGCCGCGCGCGGGCAGTTCCGGGAGGTACGGCAGGTTGGGAAGCTCACCGAGGACGACCCGCAGCGCCTCGGCGGGATCGTCACCCGGATGGGAACCGACACCGGTCGCGGTCCCGATGGTCCACGGAAGATCAGGCACAGCAGAAGCCTAGAGGCTGGCCAGTGGATCTTCGGCCGCCGACCGCCTGGGCACTCCGGCCGGTGCGCCGCCTCCTCGTCGATCGGCCGTGGAGAATCGACTCTGCATCGTGGTCTTGACCTTGACGCTGCGGCAACCCTTCATGCTCGCTGTCATGAGCGTCCCGTCAACGATTGATCAGGTCCAGGGACCTGCGATCCACGTGCAGGGCCTGGAGAAGTCGTACAAGGAACTGCGGGTGCTGCGCGGCGTGGACTTCGACGTGGAACGCGGCGGCATCTTCGCCCTGCTCGGCTCGAACGGGGCGGGCAAGACCACGGTTGTCAGAATCCTGTCCACGCTGCTGAAGGCGGACGCGGGCACGGTCACCGTGAACGGCTTCGACGTCGCCAGGCAGCCGGCGAAGGTCCGGGAGTCCTTCAATCTCACCGGGCAGTTCACCGCCGTGGACGAGATCCTCACCGGGCGGGAGAACCTGGTGCTGGTGGCGAGGCTGCGGCATCTCAAGGATCCCGGCGCAGTGGCGGACACGCTGCTGCGGCGTTTCGCGCTGACCGACGCGGCCACGCGGAGGGTGTCGACGTACTCGGGTGGCATGCGTCGCCGCCTGGACATCGCGATGAGCCTCATCGGCGACCCGCCGGTGATCTTCCTCGACGAGCCGACGACCGGGCTGGACCCGCAGGCGCGCGTCGAGGTGTGGCGGACGGTGAAGAAACTCGCCGAGGACGGCACGACGGTGCTGCTGACGACCCAGTACCTCAATGAGGCGGAAGAGCTCGCGGACCGGATCGCGATCCTGCACGAGGGCCGGATCATCGTCGACGGCACCCTCGACGAGCTGAGGAGGCTCCTGCCGCCCGCCGAGGTCGAGTACGTCGAGAAGCAGCCCACTCTGGAGGACGTCTTCTTCGCCGTCATCGGCGAGAACGGGAAGCACGACGAGCACGGCGCCGCCGGCGAGAGCGGCGAAGACCGATGACCACGCACTTCTTCGGCGACACCGCCGTCCTCACCGGGCGTTCCCTCAAGCACGTCACCCGCAGCGTGGACACCATCATCACCACCGCGATCGTCCCGATCGCCATGATGCTGATGTTCGTCTACGTGTTCGGCGGCGCGATCCGGCACGGGTCGGGCGCCTACGTGTCCTACATGCTGCCCGGCATCCTGCTCATCACGATCGCGTCGGGCATCTCCTACACCGCGTTCCGGCTCTTCACCGACATGCAGGCCGGCATCTTCGAACGCTTCCACTCCATGCCGATCGCCCGCTCCGGCGTGCTGTGGGCGCACGTGCTGACCTCGCTGATCGCCAACCTCATCTCGCTGACGATCGTCGTCGGCGTCGCCCTCCTCATGGGCTTCCGCACCGGAGCGGGCGTGGGAGCCTGGCTCGCGGTCGCCGGCATCCTGATCCTGTTCACCCTCGCGCTGACGTGGATCGCCGTCATCCCGGGCCTCACTGCGAACACCGTGTCCGGTGCGAGCGCATTCGCCTACCCGCTCATGTTCCTGCCGTTCGTCAGTTCCGCGTTCGTGCCCACCGACACGATGCCCGGCCCGGTGCGCTGGTTCGCCGACCACCAGCCGGTCACGCCGATCGTGAACACGATCCGCGACCTGTTCGGCCGGCATCCGGTCGGCGCCGGCCTCTGGACCGCCCTCGCCTGGTGCGTCGGCATCCTCGTCGTCGCCTACGTGGTCGCGGGCATCTCCTACCGTCGCAGGATCTCCTGAGCCGGCGCCGACCCGGTCCGGGCGAGTTGAGGCAGGATCACGGCATGCTGACGATCGGTCAACTGGCGGCGTACGCCGGCGTCACGGCGCGAGCGGTGCGGCATTACCACCAGATCGGCCTGCTGCCCGAGCCGGAGCGGGACGCCTCGGGTTACCGGCGGTACGGCGCGAAGGCCGTCGTGACCCTCATCAAGATCCATATCCTCGCCGACGCCGGCGTGCCACTGTCGCAGATCGGTCAGATGCTCGAAGCCGACGAAGCGACCTTCGCCGAAGCCGTCCAGAGGATCGACAGCCGCCTGCGCGACGAGATCGAACGGCTTCAGACCAGCCGAAGGCAGATCGCGCAGCTCGCCGCCGGAGACAGTCTGGCGCTCCCACCGGAGGTGGTCTTCTACCTGGACCGGCTCCGGGAGATCGGGGTGTCAGAGCGGATGGTGGAGGCCGAGCGGGACGGATGGATCCTGATCGTGGCTCGCTGGCCCGATCTCGTCCACGAGTTCATGCCCGGAAAACTCGCCCAGCTCGATGATCCGCGAGTCGTACGGCTCTACAAGGTCCTGTCGGAGATCATCGAAAGCGACGCGGGCGACGACGACCCGCGTCTGCGAGAAGCCGCCGACATCATGGCCGGCATGGCCGAGCAGGCATACGCCTCCGGTGAGATCGACCTCGGCGAGATGGCGAACGACGAGCTGTCGTTCGACCTCCTGGACGCGCTCGCCCTCGAGTCCGACCCGCGGGCGCAGCGGATGCTGGACCTGATGCGCGAACGTGGCTGGGCCGGTTGGACCCGGCTGAAGCGGCTGGCGGATCCGCCCGACTCCTGATCAAGCCAGTGCGGTGATCGCAGACGTTGACCGGGTCCGGTGGCGCCCGGCCGGCCCCTCCCGGGGCCGCCCCCAAGCGATCCGACGCTGTCGCCCCAGCAGGAACGAATCCCTGCCGAGGCGACAGGGCCAATGACGGACCCACCCGCTCCCGTGGTCCGTACGGCCGGCAGCGCCGGCCCAGGACAGCGCCGGGACTCTCATCCGATCCGGCGAACGTTCGTGGTCATCGCACCAGTGGATTCAGGCGGCGGTCACGTCCGGGAGCGCGTTCGCGCCCACGTAGTCGCGGAAGAGGACGATCCGGCCGTCGCGGATCCGGAAGACCTGGATGCAGGGCACCTCGAACGTCTCTCCCGTGGTGGTGAGCCGCGCGACGCTGACCAGTTCGAGGATCACCACCTCGGGGTCCGACGTCTGGTGGACCTGTACGGTGCGGAGCTCGACGACCTCGAACGGGATCCCGCCGGCGCTCGTCGAGAACTCCCGGATCGCCTCCCGGCCCTCCAGCCGCGAGGGGAGGCCGTCGACGACGAACGGCATCTCCAGCACGCCGTCCTCCGCGAAGAGACCGGCGAACGCCTCCATGTCTCCGTCGAGGAGCGCACGCCGCCGGCGCTCCAGCACCTCTAGCGGACCTTCCACCTCGCACCTCCATTGAACAATCGTTGAACAACTCATTCAACGACTGTAGAACGAAATTGCCCGCGATTCAACGCCCGTAGAATCACCGCGTGAGCACCAGAGCCGAGCAGCGGCGCAACACCGAGGCGCGGATCCTGGCGCAGGCTCGCCGACTGTTCGCCGAGACCGGCTATGACCGGACCACGATCCGCGCCGTGGCGACGGCCGCCGAAGTGGACCCGGGCCTGGTCATGCACTACTTCGGCAGCAAGGAGAAACTCTTCGCACGGGCCACCGAGCGCGGGACTCCCCCGATCCGCGGCGGCACACCGGAACAGGTGGCCGAGCAACTACTCGATCTTCTCCGCAGTTCACTCGCGGACGAACCCGTCGAGTCGTTGGCCGTCCTACGGTCGATGCTCACCCACCCCGAGGCAGCCCATGAGGTACGGGCCGCGTCCCACGACCACTGGGGGCGGATCAGCGAGGCCATCCCCGACGACCAGGCCGACCTGCGCGCCGCCGTGGTCAGCGCGGTCCTCATCGGCGTCGCCGTCGGCCGGCACCTGATCAAACTGGACCACCTGGCCGACGCCGACCCGGATCAGATCGTCGAAATCCTGCGCCCCTCGATCCGCTCCCTCACCAAAGCCGACGACTGACCGACATCTACAGCCTCGTCAGCGCTCGGGAGGATCGCCACTTCGACGCATTCGGTCGCGCCCCCGCCTCCGGTGGTGTAACTGCTCTTACGCCAAGCCGTCATAGGTCCTCAGCCATCCTCAACAAGAGGTCACGGGTCTGATCCTCATTCAACGCCTGTGCGGCGAGCCGGTCGAATCGGATGGCCACGCTGACGGCCTCTGCGGGGTCGTCGATCACTCGGCCGACATCGAGGGTCGTCCCGGCGAATGCAGCCAGACGCCGGCCGGGAAGCTCGAAGAACCAGAACCAGCCGTCGATGCCGATATGCGGAGCAGCCGTGAGGGGGACGATACGCAAAGAAACATGCGGCAGCCTGCTGCAATGAATCAGGTGCTCGAACTGGGCCTTCATGACTGCCGGGCCCCCCATTGGCCGTAATGCGGCCTCGTCCAGGACGGCCCAGATGAGCGGCGGCTGAGGGCGGCGTTCCAGGATCGCCGCCTGGTGGGCCATTCGTCGCAGAAGGGCAGCCTCGAGGTCATCGATCAGTCCTGCGCTGTGGCCAGCGGATAGAAGTCCGCGGGCGTAGTCCTCCGTCTGGAAAGGAAGCGGGACGAAACTGTTGTAGAAGATCTTGAGCTGGTCGGAATCGCGTTGGTATCGGTCGACGCGGGCGGGCCAGTCGGGGTTGTGGCTGAGGCGGGCGAAGCGGCGGAGTCTCAAGAAGAGGCCGCCGGTGTCCCAGGCCTTGTCGAGGCGGGCGGCCTGGGCGCTGGTGACCTTGTTGCGGCCCGCTTCGGCGTTTGAAACCCCATGTTTGTTGACGCCGATGATGTTGCCGACCTCGGTCTGCGACATTCCACGCTTCTGGCGCTCGTACCGCAGATGAAAGGCGATGGCATTCCAGAGGGACTCGTCGGGGTCGAGGTTCTCGGCTGCGGTCATCGCTGCCTCCGGGGGGTTCGAAGGTCGAATTGAATCTTCCCTGTAACTCAGCGTGAGGTCATTGTTACAGAACGACTGCGCAACGCGCACGATCTCCGACGAGAAGGCGGGACGACCATGACCGAGCGGGAATCTCCACCGGATGAACGGCTCTTCGCCTTCCGGCAGTTGCCTCCCGCGCCGACCGCACCGGGCGAGGCGCGGGAGTGGGCGGCGAAGGTGCTGGCCCGGTGGAACCTGACCGGCGTCGCCGACGACCTGCAGACGGCCGTCACCGAGTCGGTGACCAACGCACTGCGCGCCGGGGCGGGCTCGATCCACGCCCTCATCGAGTGGCACTGGAGCACCGACACCGTGGAACTCCAGGTGTGGGACGACGCGCCCGGACGGCCGCAGCCGCGGCGACCCGACTTCGTCGCCGAGACCGGGCGCGGCCTGTTCATCGTCGAGGCGCTGTCCACCGCCTGGGGACATCACCCCGGCGCCGACGGCGGCAAGGTCGTCTGGGCGCGCTTCACGACGTCAACGCCCGGATGAGCCGCGCGGTTCCGGCGGCGACGGTAGTAGTGCACGGTCAGCAGGCCGAGCAGCGGCCCCCAGGCCGCGAGCGGGCCGTACGCGACGACGAACGCGACGGACTGCCATCCGTGCACGACCAGGCCGCTGCGGTGAGCGCCGTCGATCATCCGGCCGAGTCCGGCCATGACCAGGGCGTACGGGAAGATCAGTAGCGCGACGGCGCCGAGACCCGCCGGGATCACGGCGGCGAGGATCGGCACCCGCCGGCCGCCCAGGACGGGGATCCGGTGCGGGATCCTCTCACCCCATTCGCCGACCAGCCCGAAGGCGAGATAGGCCAGCGCCTCGCTGACGACGCTGAGCGCGACGACGTACCAGACGCCCCCGAAAACCACGGGACCATGGCCCGGGGCGGGCTCCGTGCTCCGTTCGAGCAGCGGGGCGTGGAAGCTGATCGCCGCAATCCTCCAGACGCACGAGGGCAGCACGGTCAGCGTCGTCGCGTACGCCGCCCACACCGCCCATCGGGGAACCCCGGCCGCCGTCCGGCCGTGCAGCCGTGCCATGAGGCGTCGAGCGGGGTGCCCCCCGGGCGTGGCAGTGACGGCGGTGCTCAGCCGTGTCCCTCGTGCGGACAGGTGTCTGTGTGTCACGCCTTCACGATCGCAAGCGGCCCCGTACCCGCACCTCCCCCGTGGAAGGGAGGGCGTCGGCCCAGCGAGGGACCCGGCCGGGGGCAGGCGTGATGGCCCGGCCCCCGGACCGCCGGTCAGGGCTCGGGGTGCAGCATCAGGAGGACGGCGCGGTTGTGCGGGCCGCGTCCCTGGTAGATGTGCGGCCGGGCCGCGTCGAAGCGGATGGAGTCGCCCGCCTCCAGCTCCGCCACCGCGTCCACGGGGCCGATCGTGACGCCGCCCTCCGTCACGACGAGGCACTCCTCCACGCCGGGCAGGTGGGCGTCCGAGTGCTGCTCCGCCTCGGCGACCTCGATGTCGTACACCTCGACGGTGCCGCGAATCCGGATGCGATGGAGCAGGCGGGCGCCGACGGCGTCGCCCTCGACCCGGGGCCGGCCGTCCGTCGACCGTACGACCTCGACGGCCGAGGCGGGTGCTTCGAGCAGCTCGCCGAGCGGCACCTTCAGCGCGGTGGCCAGCGCCCACAGCGTGCTCAGCGTCGGGTTGGCCTGGCCCAGCTCGATGCCGTGCAGCGTCGTCTTGCCGATCCCGCCCGCGGCGGCGAGATCCGCCAGGGAGATGCCCGCCGCGGTGCGCAGCCTCCGCAGATTGCCGCCGACCACTTGCCCAACGTCCATGCGTATCAGCATAGTGGTATGCCCGTACCGACATAGCGAACGGAGGTCGCCCATGACCGTCACCAGGCTCCGCGACATTCCCGGGATCGGCGTGGACGTCATCGGAGACGCCGCCGACGCCGTCGCCGACCCGGAGTTCCTGCGGCTGGAGAACCTCGACACCGACCTGCGGCCGCCCGCCGTCGCGCTCGCCGTGACCCGCGCGGCCATCGACGACGACGCGGCCAACAGCTACCTGCCGTTTCAGGGGCACCGATCGCTCCGGACGGCGGCCGCCGCGCACGTGGGCCGGATCGCCGGGCGCGCGTACGACCCGGCCACCGAGTGCGTCAGCGTGGTCGGCGGGCTGAACGGCGTCCTCAACACCCTGCTGGCGACGGTCGAGCCGGGGCAGGAGGTCGTGCTGTGCGACCCCATCTACGCCGGATTGGTGAACCGGGTGCGCCTCGCGGGCGGGGTGACGCGCTTCGTTCCGGGCGAGGCCACGGCGGAGGGCTGGTCCGTGGATCCGGAGCGGCTCGCGGCCGCCGTCGGCCCGCGTACGGCGGCGGTCCTGATGATGGGCCCGGCCATGCCGACCGGTCTCGTGCTCGACGACCGCCACTGGGCGGCGCTCGCGGACGCCTGCGAGCGCCACGGCGCCTGGCTGATCTACAACGCGGCGATGGAGCGCATCCGGTTCGACGGCCGGCCGCCGAGCCACCCGGCGTCCCACGAGGGGCTGGCGCGACGGACCATCACCGTCGGGTCGGCCTCCAAGGAGCTGCGGATGATCGGCTGGCGGGTCGGCTGGGTCGTCGGCCCGGCCGACATCCTCGCCGACATCCGGCTGGTCGGCCTGACGAACGTCGTCTGCCAGGTCGGCCTCGCCCAGGACGCCGTCGCCGCCGCGCTGGACGCGCCGGACGCCGACGCCGACGTGGCCGCCGCCACCGCCGAGTGGGGACGGCGCTGCGACACGGTGCTGCGGGAACTCGCCGCGTACCCGGTCGTCCGGCCGCACGGCGGCTGGTCGCTGCTCATCGACACCGAACCGCTGGGGCTCGGCCCGGCCGACCTGTCCCGGCACCTGTTCGACCGGGCGAAGGTGGCGGCCACGCCCATGGACGGCTGGGGTCCCAGTGGGAGCCGGTACCTGCGGCTGGTCTTCGCCAACGAGCCGGTCGACCGCCTGACGGGCCTCGGCGACCGGTTCCGTCAGGCGCTCGGCTGACCGTCAGGCGATGAGCTCGGCCATCCTGTCGAGGCGGCTCAGGGTCTCGTCGGCGGGCTTGGTCGGCAGGTACAGCAGGATCTCGTCGACCTCGGCGGCGATCAGCGCGTCCACGGCCTCTTTCTTCGCGGGAGCGGCGTACACCGTGACCGGGATGCGGCGTCCGGCGCGCTCGCGAAGCTCCCTGACGCCCTCGGCGATGCGGGCGGGGTCCTCGGCGATCGGCATCCACCCGTCGCCGTAGTCCAGGACCCGGTCGAACGTCTTCGGCCCCCAGCCGCCGACCAGGACCGGCGGCGTTCGTACCGGCTTGGGCCAGGAGAACATCGGGTCGAAGTCGACGTGCTCGCCGTGGAACTCCGCCTCGTCGTTCGCCCAGATCTCCTTCATGGCGAGGACCCGCTCGCGCATGAGGGCCATCCGGGTCTTCGGCTCGGTGCCGTGGTCGCGCATCTCCTCGCGGTTCCAGCCGCCGCCGATGCCGAGCGCGGTCCGGCCGCCGGAGATGAAGTCGAGCGAGGCGACCTCCTTGGCGAACACGATCGGGTCGCGCTGCGGGATCAGCGCGATCCCGGTGCCCAGCGTGAGCCGCTCGGTGACGACGGCCGCCGCCGTCAGGGCGACGATCGGGTCGAGCGTGCGGTAGTAGATGCGCGGCAGGTCCCCGCCGCCCGGGTACGGCGTCTCGCGGCTCACCGGGATGTGGGTGTGCTCGGCGACGAACAGCGACGCGAACCCGCGCTCCTCCAGCGCCCGGCCGAGGTCGGCAGGCGCGATGCCCTCATCGGTCACGAAGGTCGAAACACCGAATCTCATTCTGCCGACCCTAACGCGGCCGGCGCGGCGGAGGCGGGCCGCCACACCTACTTTCCTCTCAGGAAAGCACGTGCTACTTTCCTGAGAGGAAAGTGAGCTGTACGGGAGGAAGCATGACTCCAGAAGACGCCCTGCGCGAGATCCGGAACCGCGAGGACCAGACGACCGAGGCCGCCCTCGGGCCGGTGCCCCGGTGGTACCTCGTCAGCGTGGCCCTCTTGCTGTGCGTCGTGAGCGCCGTCCCCGACTACGTCTCCCGGAGCCTGCCCTATCAGGCCGCCGGTATCGCGCTGCTCCTCATCCTGAGCGTGATCTCCAACCGGTCGCGCAGGGCGCGACTGCGCCGCTCTCGCTACACGAACAAGTCGGCGCTGCTCGTGCTGTCGATGATGGGGGCCATGATCACCGTCTTCATCGGGCTGTACGTCGTCGCCTCGCTGGCGGACTTGCCGTACCCCTCGACCATCAGCGCGGTCGCCATGGCGCTGACCTGGGCCCTGATGACGCCGTGGCTGAACCGGGCGATGAAGGCGACGCTCCGCCGGGAGCGATGATGGAGGAAGGTTTCGACGAGTTCCTCCACGTGCCGGCGAGGCTGTCGATCGTGGCCCTCCTCGCCCCGGCCGAGTGGGTGGAGTTCCGGTTCCTCCGCGAGACGATCGGCACGAGCGACTCGGCCCTCTCCAAGCAGATCACGGCCCTGGAGAACGCCGGGTACGTGGCCGTCCGCAAGGAACGCTCCGGCGCCGCGCGCCGGACGCTCGTCCGGCTCACCGACCACGGACACGAGGCGTTCGCGGCCCACGCCGCCGCGCTCGAACGCATCGTGCGAACGGCCCGGCAGCGCCCCTGAGACCTCTCAGGCGCCGGCCCGTACGGCGCTCGCCGCGAACGTCGCCGCGATCGTCGCGGAGCCCAGCACCCGGTCGCCGTCGTACAGCACGGCCGCCTGGCCCTTGGCCACCCCGCGCGCCGGGGTGCGCAGCGCGATCCGCAGCACGTCCCCGTCCGGCGTCGCCGTGCAGTCGTACACCTCGCCGTGCGCCCGCAGCTGCACCTGGCAGTCGTGCGGCGCGGCGAGCGGCTCGCCCAGCCAGACCGGGCGTTCACCGTGGATCTCGTGGACGTCGAGGGCCTCGCGCGGGCCGACCGTCACCGTGTTGGTCACCGGCGAGATGTCGAGGACGTAGCGCGGCCGGCCGTCGGGCGCCGGGCGGCCGAGCCGCAGGCCCTTGCGCTGGCCGATCGTGTAGGCGTACGCGCCGTCGTGCTCGCCGAGGACCTCGCCCGACGTGTCGACGATCGGGCCCTTCTCCGCGCCGATCCGGTCGGCGAGGAAGCGCTGCGTGTCACCGTCGGCGATGAAGCAGATGTCGTGGCTGTCCGGCTTGTCGGCGACCGCCAGCCCGCGCCGCTCGGCCTCCCGGCGCACCTCCGCCTTGGTGGTGTCGCCGAGGGGGAACATCGCGTGCGCCAACTGCTCGCGCGTGCAGACCGCCAGGACGTAGGACTGGTCCTTGCCGAGGTCGACGCTGCGGCGCAGCACCCCGTCGGCCAGCCGGGCGTGGTGGCCGGTGCAGACCGCGTCGAAGCCGAGCGCCAGCGCCTTGTCCAGCAGCGCCTGGAACTTGATCTTCTCGTTGCAGCGCAGGCACGGGTTGGGCGTCCGGCCCGCGGCGTACTCGGCGACGAAGTCCTGGACGACGTCGCGGTCGAACCGCTCGGCCATGTCCCACACGTAGAAGGGAATGCCGATCACGTCGGCCGCCCGGCGAGCGTCGCGGGCGTCCTCCAGCGTGCAGCACCCCCGCGCGCCGGTGCGGTACGACTGCGGGTTGGACGAGAGCGCGAGGTGCACGCCGGTCACCTCGTGACCGGCCTCGGCGGCACGGGCGGCGGCCACGGCGGAGTCGACACCGCCCGACATGGCGGCGAGTACGCGAAGAGTCATGACCCACACGAGGGTACGCGCTCCCACCCACCGACCGCTCAGCCACGATTAACGACTTATCGGAATGAACAGCCAATCTTGGCTGCGATCTGTAGCGATCCACACACAGAGCGTTCCGGCGTCCTCTATGGTGCGCCGCGTGGGATCCTTTGCATACCTGGACGAGGCCGACGCCGAGCCGACGCTCGCCCGGCCCGGCCTCTACCTCGTCGCGGCGGCGATCATCGAAAGCGCGCAGCTCGCCCAGTCCGAAGCGGTGCTTCACGCTCTCCTGCGCGACGAGGACGTCGACTCCAAGGGGCACCGGCGGCTACACCTGTCGCGGATCAGAGACCGGCACCGCAAACACGAACTGGCCGCCGCGCTCGCGAGCCTGCGCGGCACGCGCTTCGCCGTGGGCTGGACGTCGGGATACGCCGACCCCAAGTCGCGAGAGCGAATACGGGCCAAGATCCTCTGGGAGTTCCTCCCCCATCTTGCGGCCAAGGAGGCTGCGGGCGGCATCTTGCTGGAGCAGCGCGAGGACGCGAAGCTCCGGGCAAGGGACGCCCGCACGATCGGGCGGCTGCGCGACGGCGGCTTCCTGGATCTCGCTCTCCCCGTCGACCAGGCGCCGGCCTCGGCGGCCCCCGGCCTTTGGAAGGCCGACGCCGCGGCGGCGGCCTGGCGGCGCGATCTCGTGGAGGGCAAGGACAACTGGTCGAGGTGGTACGCACCTCACACGAGTCTGATCGAGGTGACGTAATCCCAGGAGAAATGCGCGAAGCCGGGCTCCCGGCTGTGCGGGGGTTCCCGGCTTCACTTCCAGACCCCGATGAGGTCGGCTAGTGGTCACTAGGTTCTCCTACAGCGGCGCGCCTGTCAAGTCGCTTCGTGTACGGCCGGTCACTGTGGGCGATTTTCGCCGGGCGTCCGGGTCGTGAGATCCGGGTGGGGAATCGGGCCTGAATAGGCTGGAGAGGTCACTGCCGGCCGTACGATTGGCCGCACCATGGGAATCTTCCGACGCTCTCCAGGGACGCCTTCGTCCGACCCAGCCATCGCCCGGTTCTGGGAGTGGTGGCCGGAGGCACGGGAACGGCTGAACGACGGCGTTCCCGACGACCTCGCCCAGCAGCTGGCCACGCGCATCGAGGCGATGCATCCCGATCTCGAGTGGGAGATCGGCCCCGGGCCGAGCCTGACCGTGAGCGGCGGCGGGGTCGGCGAGCTGCGCGGGATCGCGGAGCGCTGGTATCAGGCGGCCCCGGACGACGGCTGGGAGTACCGCCCGGCGCGGGCCGCCGACCCGGCCATGCTGGAGGGCAAGCTGCAGCTCGAAGAGCACGAGTTCGACCTGAGCTACGTGCGGCTGGGCCTGCGCGCGGACACCCGGCGGGCCCGCGTCGACGTCACCGCCTATCACCCCGACTTCCTGTTCGTGCCGGAGGAGACGCAGCTCACCCTCACGTACCGCGTGCTGGACTGGGCGCTGGGCGAGGACGACGTCGCGCGGTGGATCGGCAACGTCGTGGCCGTCACCGAGGAGCCGATGGACGCGCTGCCGCCATCGATGCTGTCCGCGGTGGTCGAGCAGATCGCGGCCCCCTTCCGCGAGCCGGCATGGCTGACCGGCGAGGGCCGTACGCCGCTGGGCCACGCGGCGCGGGTGGCCGTACGCTTCCCGCTGCACCGGCAGGACCACCCGCTGTGCGACCTGTACGTCGCGGTGACGCTGCCGTACGCCCACGCGAACCCGGACCGGCTCCCGGTCGAGCCCTCGGCGTCGGCGCTCCGGGACTTCGAGAAGGCGATCGAGGCGATGGGCGGGCGGGTCGTCCTGGCGGCGTACGAGAGCGGCGACGGACGGCGGGTGTTCCACCTGTACGCCGATCCGGACTCCGGCGCGGTCGCCGAGCTCGACCAGCTGGCGGCGGGCTGGTCGGAGGGCCGGGCCAAGGTCTCGTCCCAGCCGGACCCGGCGTGGCAGGTCCTGGAGCCGTACCAGCCGTAAGGTTCTGGCCGAACCCGGCCATCGCCGTCGGCGACGCGAGCGCGGGCCGATGCGTCCCAGTAAGTCAGGTATCCACCGGGGGAACCTGCCGCCGAGGGGGCGCACATGGCCGACATGGTGTTCTTCACCGACAACTACCAGGACCGCTCGACGAACGAGGGGTACCAGTTCGAGTTCTTCTGCAAGCGCTGCGGCAACGGCTACACCTCGCCGTTCCAGCACTCGGTGACGGGCTTCGGCGGGCGGCTGCTGCAGATGGGCGGTGACCTGCTCGGCGGTGAGGTCGGCAGCAAGGCAGCCAACCTGGGCTTCGACGCCCAGTGGCTGCGCAGCGGCACCCGCGGCTCGACGCGGGACAAGGCGCTCGCCAAGGCCGTCGAGCAGATGAAGCCGCACTTCACCCAGTGCCACCGCTGCGGGCAGTGGGTCTGCGACCAGATCTGCTGGAACGCCGAACGCGGGCTCTGCGCGACGTGCGCGCCGCGGCTCGACCAGGAGATCGCGGGAATGCAGGCGGCGGCCCAGGTCGACCAGGTGCGCGACAGGATCGCGGCGCAGGACTGGACGAGGGGCGTCGAGTACCAACAGCAGGCGACCGGGCTGTGCCACCACTGTCATCAGGAGTCGGGCGGCGGGAAGTTCTGCCGGAACTGCGGCACTCCCATGGCCGCCGCGCCGACGGCGCTGAAGAAGTACTGCACGAACTGCGGTAATCAGCTCGGTGACGCGAAGTTCTGCTCGGAGTGCGGCTGGCCCGCGGGCTGAGGGGGCCGCGCCGCCCGTGCGGGCGCGCCCGGCGGGGTCCCGCGGGCGGGCGCCCGAACGGGTCACACGGGCGGGCGCTCGAACGGATCAGGCGGCGGAGCCGCTCGAACGGGTCAGGCGGCGCCGGCGCGGCGGGCGCGCTCGACGACGGGGGCGATGGCCTCGGCGACGGCGTCGACGTCGGCCTGCGTGCTCGTGTGGCCGAGGGAGAACCGCAGCGAGCCGCGCGCCCGCGGCAGGTCGGCGCCCATCGCGAGGAGCACGTGACTGGGTTCGGCGACGCCCGCCGAGCACGCCGACCCGGTCGAGCACTCGACCTCCCGGGCGTCGAGCAGCATCAGCAGGGCGTCGCCCTCGCAGCCGGGGAAGGACAGGTGGGCGTTGCCGGGGAGCCGGTCCTCGGGGTCGCCGTTGAGCACGACGTCGGGTACGGCCTTGCGGACGCGGTCGATGAGGTCGTCGCGGAGCTTCGCCAGGCGCTCCGCCTCGGCGGCCCGCCGGGAGACCGCGACGTGCATCGCGGCGGCGAACCCGGCGATCGCGGCGGCGTCCAGGGTGCCGGACCGCACGTCGCGCTCCTGGCCGCCGCCGTGCAGGACGGGAACGGGGTCGAGGCCCTTGGCGAGCAGCAGGGCGCCGGCGCCGACCGGGCCGCCGATCTTGTGCCCGGTGACGGTCATCGCGTCCGTGGCGAAGGCGACGGGGAGCTGCGCGACCGCCTGAACGGCGTCGCTGTGGAACGGGATGCCGTGCTCGCGGGCGATCGCGGCCAGCTCGGCGATCGGCTGGACGGTGCCGACCTCGTTGTTGGCCCACATGACGCTGACGACCGCGACCGTGGCGGGGTCGCGGTCGACGGCGGCGCGCAGGACGTCGGGCCGGACCCGGCCGTCGGCGTCGACCGGCAGGTACTCGACGCTCGCCCCCTGGTGGTCGGCGAGCCACTGTGCCGAGTCGAGAACGGCGTGGTGCTCGATGGCGCTGACCAGCACGCGGGTCCGGGCCGGATCGGCGCCCCGGCGGGTCCAGAAGATGCCCTTGAGCGCGAGGTTGTCGGCCTCCGTGCCGCCGCTGGTGAAGACGACCTCGCTCGGCCGTGCGCCCAGCGACTCGGCGATGACCTCCCGCGACTCCTCGACGACGCGCCGGGCCCGGCGGCCGGAGGCGTGCAGCGAGGAGGGGTTGCCGATGCGCGCGAGCTCCGCGGTCATCGCCTCGATCGCCTCGGGCAGCATCGGCGTGGTCGCCGCGTGATCCAGGTACACCATGGCGGCCTCAGCCTATCCGCGCCGCCGCCGTCGGGCCACGGCGGCGGGTCCGGACGCTTCGGGGCGGCGCGGACGGACACCCACGACGAGGACGCCCGTGCGGTGCGGGCGGACGCCGTGCGGTGGCGGGCCGCGAGGCTACAGGGTCAGGCCGCCGTCGCAGATGAGCACCCGACCCGTGACGAAGCCGGCGCCCATCAGGTAGCGAACCGCGTCGGCGACGTCCTGGGGGCGGCCGACCCGGCGGACGGGCGTCTGCTCGGCGTAGGCCGCGAACTGCTCGCGCCGCTGCTCCTCGGGCAGGAAGGACCACCACGGCGTGTCGATCACGCCGGGCGAGACCGCGTTGACGCGGATCGGCGCGAGCTCGGCGGCCAGCGGCGGCACGGCCCGCTCCAGCGCCCCGTTGATCGCCGCCAGGCCCGCCGTGCCGGGCATGGAGCCCTGGGCGCTGGTGGAGGTGATGAACGTGATCGACCCCTCCTCGGCGATCGTGTCGAGGGCCGCCTGCGCGGCGATGAGGTGCGGGAAGACCTTGCCCTCGAAACCGGCCCGCAGATCGTCCATCCTCAGGTCCCGCAACGGGCCCCCGCCGCTCGCGCCGCTCAGCGCGAGCACCAGGTGGTCGAACCGGCCGTGCCGCGCGAAGAACGCCCGGACGTCCTCCGCCGACCGCCCGTCCACGGCCTCGGCCACGGCGACCTTCGCCGCGGCGGCCTTCAGCTTCTCCGGGTCGCGCCCGGTCACGAGCACCTCGTCACCGTTCGCGGCACAGCTCTCGGCGATCGCCAGTCCGACACCCGACGTACCGCCCAGCACGACGACGCGCATCAATGTCTCCAAGTTTCTAGACGCTTCGTCTCGTAATTTAATCCGAGACGCACCGTCTTGTAAAGTGGGGGTATGGCCGACGGCACCCGGCGCCCCGGCCGCCCGCGCAGCGAGGCGGCCCGGCAGGCGATCCTCAAGGCGACGCACGACGAGCTCCTGGAGCGCGGCTACGGCGAGCTGACGATGGAGGGGATCGCGGCGCGGGCCGGGGTCGGCAAGCAGACGATCTACCGCTGGTGGCGGTCCAAGGCGGAGGTCGCGCTGGACGCGCTGCTCGCCGTGGCGGCGGAGGGCATCCCGATCCCCGACGAAGGCGCGCTCGAAGCCGACCTGACCGCCTTCCTCCGCCGGACGTACGGGATGCAGGAGTCGGAAGGGCCGATACTGAAGGGCCTGCTGGCCCAGTCGCTGCTCGATCCGGGCTTCGCCGAGACCTTCCGCGATCACTTCCTCGCCGGCCGCCGGTCCGCCCTGAACACCGTCCTGGACCAGGCCGTGGCGCGCGGCGAGATTCCCGCCGGCACGGATCTCGGTCTGCTGCACGACGTGGTCTACGGCGTGCTCTGGTACCGCCTGCTATTCCGGAACGCCCCCCTGGACGACGCCGCGGCGCTGGACGTCGCGTCACTCATCGCCCGGTCTGTCGGTATCGGGGAATAACTGTACCGTCCGGACGGTATAGTACGAGTGTTATGAAACGCGATGCTCTTCTCGATGCCGCCGAGGCCCTGCTGTGCGAGCAGGGCACCCAGGCGCTCACGCTGTCCGCGGTCGCCGAGCGCGCCCAGGTCAGCAAGGGCGGGCTCCTCTACCACTTCCCGAACAAGGAGGCCCTGATCAGAGGGCTGGTGGAGCGGCTGGTCGAGGAGTTCGACGCGCTGATCGCCTCGTACGAGACGGGCGGCCCCGGCTCGTACACGCGGGCCTTCGTCGAGGCGAACTTCGCCGTCGTCATGGACCGCGACCAGTCGCGGCTGCTCCGACGATGGGCGACGGTCAGCGCGGCGGCGGCCGACCCGGCCCTGCTCGCCCAGATTCGCGAGGCGATGCACCGCTGGCACGACCGGGACCCTGCCGACGACCCGGATCCGGTCGCCGCCCAGATCGCGCGACTGGCGGCCGAGGGGCTGTGGGAGGTCGTGATGCACGACCCCGGCCTCTATGACGAGGCGCAGCTGGAGACGCTGCGCGAACGGCTGCTCGACACGCTTTAGCGAGCCGACCACCACGGCCGGACCACACCGGCCGGCCCACCACGACCACACCGGCGCCCACCGCGGGCGCCGGTCCTTCCGTGCGCACCACGGCAAAAAAGAGAGAGGTGAAATCATGACGTCTCGCGTCCTCGTCCGGGCCCGCCTGGGCACCGTGCTGACGTTCGCCCTGGCCGGCATGCTCTGCGGAGTCTGGGTGTCACGGACGCCGGCCCTCGCGGACAAGTTCGGGATGAGCGAGGGCGACGTCGGGACGGCCATCCTCGTCTGGGGGATCGGCGCGATCATCGCGATGCAGGGGCTGCGCGGCGTCATGGCGCGGCTGGGCGGCACGGCCGTCCTGCGGATCGCGGCACCGCTGACGGCGGTCAGCGTGGCGCTGATCGGCCTGGCGCCCACCCGGCCGCTGCTGTTCGCCGCGGTCGCGCTGTTCGGCATGACGTTCGGCCTGACCGACATCGGGATGAACGCCCAGGGCAGCGCCGTGGAACGTTCCTACGGGCGACCGATCATGAACGGGATGCACGCCGGATGGTGCGCCGGCGCCATCTCCGGGGGCCTGATCGGCTCCTTCAGCGCCTCGGCCGGGCTGTCGTTCGGCGAGACGCTCGTCGGCGGGGCGATCATCGCTCTCGCTCCGATCGTCGTCGTGGGCCGCACGTACATCGACGACAGGGCGCCCGCCTCCGCGGGCCGGGGCCGCGCGCGGCTGCCGCTCGTCGTCTACCTCATCGGCGCGCTGGCGTTCGTCGCCTTCATGATGGAGGGCACGATCGCGGACTGGAGCGGGCTGTTCCTCAACCGTGAACTCGGCGCCACCCAGTCGGTCGCCGCCCTGGCCTACCCGCTGTTCGAGGCCGCCATGCTCGCCGGCCGGCTCGTCGGCGACCGCGTCCGCGCCCGGCTGGGCACGCGCCGGCTGCTGACGTACGCGGGACTGGGCACGGCGGTCGCCGTCTCGGTCGTCGTCCTCGCCCCGGCGACGCCGTTCGCGCTGGTCGGATTCGGGCTCGCCGGGCTGATGGTCTGCACCGTGGTACCGACGACGATCTCGGTGGCCGGCTCGATCGTGCCCGGCCGGTCCGCCGCGGCGGTCGGCCAGGTGAGCGCGATCGGGTACGGCGGCCTCGTCCTGGGGCCCGTGGTGATCGGGTTCCTGGCGGACGCGGCCTCGCTGCGGGTCGGGCTGGGCCTCGCGGTCGTCCTCGCGCTGCTGATCGCGGCCAGCGCGCGGTTCGTCCCGGCACGCCGCTTCATGGTCCTGACGGCCGAGCCGGAGCCGGACGCGGAGCCCGAGACCGTACGTCTCGCGGCCTGACGGCACGCGGCCCGGCGCGGCGGGCCGCCCGCCGATCAGGCCCCAGGCCGTAGGACGCGCACGGCCGACACGACGGGCACGGTGAATGATTTACATCTCCTAGCCGATGATCGTAAGTTCTCTTCCAGAGCCTGAGGAGAGAGCTTCATGATCCTTCGCCGTGTCCTGTCTCTCGCCACCGCCACGCTGCTCGGCGGCGCACTCGCCGCCGGGCCGCTCACCACTCCCGCCGGCGCCCGTACCGCCTCCTGCCCCGCCCCGGCCACCGCCGGCCGGCAGCTGCGGGGCGTGTGGATCGCCTCCGTCACCAACATCGACTGGCCGTCCGCGCCCGGCCTGTCCGTCGCCCGGCAGCAGGCGGAGTACCGCCGGCTGCTGGACAACGCCGTGGCCCGCCACCTGAACGCGGTGTTCGTCCAGGTGCGGCCGACCGCCGACGCGTTCTGGCCCTCGCCGTACGAGCCGTGGTCGCAGTACCTGACCGGGACGCAGGGCAAGGACCCGGGATACGACCCGCTCGCCTTTCTCGTACGGGAGGCGCACGCGCGCGGCCTGGAGTTCCACGCCTGGATGAACCCGTACCGGGTGTCGATGAAGGCCGATCCGAGCCTGCTGTCCCCGAACCATCCGGCCCGGCGCCACCCGGACTGGGTGCACCCCTACGCCGGCAAGCTCTACTACGACCCCGGGATCCCCGCCGTCCGCCGCTTCGTGGAGCGGGCGATGCTCGACGCGGTACGCCGCTACGACATCGACGGCGTCCACTTCGACGACTACTTCTACCCCTACCCGAGCGGCACCGCCGACTTCCCCGACGACGCGACGTACGCCGAGTACGGCTCCGGGTCCCCGGACAAGGCCACCTGGCGGCGGCACAACATCGACCTGCTCGTACGGGAGATGGACCGCCGGATCCACGCCCTCAAGCCGTGGGTGAAGTTCGGCGTGAGCCCGTTCGGCATCTGGCGCAACAAGAGCTCCGACCCCGAAGGCTCGGACACGAACGGCCTGGAGTCCTACACCGCGATCTCGGCCGACACCCGCGGCTGGGTGAAGAAGCGGTGGATCGACTACCTCGCTCCGCAGATCTACTGGTACATCGGGTTCACCGTGGCCGACTACGCCAAGCTCGTCCCCTGGTGGGCCCGGCAGGTCGACGGCACCGGCGTGCAGCTCTACATCGGCCAGGCCGACTACCGTGAGGGCGCCGCGGGGCAGGCCGCGCCGTGGCAGGACCCGGCAGAGCTGTCCCGGCATCTGACGTTCGACCGGGGCTACCCGCAGGTGGCCGGGGACATCCACTTCAGCGCCAAGGACATGGACGCCGACCGGATCGGCGGGGTGAGCCGGATGGTCGCCGACCACTACGCCCGCCCGGCGCTGGTCCCGCTGATGCCGAGGCTCGGCGGGCACGCCCCGCAGCGGCCGCATCCCGCCGTGACGGGCTCCACCGTGACCTGGCGGCCCGTCGCGGGCGCGGCGCGGTACGCGGTGTACCGGTTCGACGGCCCGGCCGCCGCCCGGTGCGGCGCCGGCGACGCCTCGCGGATCGCCGTGACCGGCGGAACGTCCTTCACCGACCCGACCGCCGAGCCCGGCAGGGACCACGTCTACGCCGTGACGGCGCTGGACCGACTCTGGCACGAGAGCCCGGCGGCGAGGGCGCGGCGGCACTGAGTGAGCGCGGCACCGCCGTGGCTCCAGTGGCCACGGCGGTGCCGCGTTCGCCGTCCGCTAGGAGACGGTGGAGACCGTCACGTCCTCGGCCTTGACGAAGTAGGCGCGGTGGCCGAACTGGATCTCGTAGTACTTCTGCGGGCCGGTGACCACGATGTGCTTGGCGGGGTCGTACGTCACCGAGTGGAAGTACTCACCGGTCTCGCTGCCGATGACGGCGTACTTCTGGCCCTTGGCGACGCTGTACTTCAGCGGCGCGGCCTTCTTGTCCGACGGCGGGGTGACCCCGGCGGGGAACTCCTCCGGGTAGGCCATCCCCCAGATCTTGGCCGACGACGTCTTCGGGGTGGCGACCAGACCGGGGGCCGCGACCGCCCGGCGCTTGCTCGTGGAGTTGTAGAACCACGCCTTCTGCCCGAGGTACCAGATCGCCACCCACGAGCCCTTCTTCTCCGCGACGGCGTAGATCTGGCCGGTCGACGCGCGGGCGGAGTGGTCGTAGACGCTCGTCGTCGCCTTCCCGCCCGTGCTCGGGTGCGCGCCGATGTCCTTGACCAGCGGGGCCGTCGAGCTCGGCTTCGTGCGCAGCATGATCGACGCGCCGCCGTGCGCCGGGCACTTGGCGCTCGGGTGCGCGGCGTCGCAGCCGGTGTAGGTGACCTTGTTCTCGGCGTAGCTCGGCAGGATCATCACCCGGCCGTGGAGGCTCGCCGAGCCCTTGAGCGGCTTGCCGAGCAGGCTGAAGTAGTGCGCCCAGTCCCAGTACGGGCCGGGGTCCTGGTGCATCTGGGACACGGTGTCCATGACCCGGGCGGGCACGTTGTCATGGCCGAGGATGTGCCCCCGGTCCAGCGGGACGCCGTAGGTCGCGGCCAGGTGGCGGACCAGCGTCGCCGAGGCCCGGTACATCGCCTCGGTGTACCACGTGCCCTTGGCGACATAGCCCTCGTGCTCGACGCCGATCGACTTGGAGTTGATGTACCAGTTTCCGGCGTGCCGGCCGACGTCCTTGACCCGCACGTGCTGGGCGACGTGCCCGTCCTTCGAGCGGATCGTGAAGTGCCAGCCCAGGTAGGCCGGGTCCTTGACGGACTTCACGGCCGAGGCGTACGACGACTCGGTGTCGTGGATGACGATGTAGTCGATCTTCTGCTTCGCCGGGCGGTCGGCCACGTCGTGGTTGCCGAAC
Organism: Actinoallomurus soli; assembly: GCF_024055715.1. Lineage (GTDB taxonomy): Bacteria > Actinomycetota > Actinomycetes > Streptosporangiales > Streptosporangiaceae > Actinoallomurus > Actinoallomurus soli. Next base: position 76,693 of record NZ_JAMXMV010000008.1, on the reverse strand, counting down.
TTCGACGGGTCCTTCGGGTCGAGCTGCTTGTACGGCGCGGGGATCCACTCGCACTTCAGGCTCGCCGGGCAGTCGGTCGCGGCGGCGGCGCTCGCGGCGGTCCGCGTGGCCGCGCCCGCCGGTACGGCCTTCGGATCGGCCGTCAGGGTGACCTGCCGCCCGTCGTCGGTGGTCCGGGACTCGCCGGAGCGGATCACCGAGAAGACCTGGTCGGCGAACCACCCGCTCCCCCCGTAGCGGGTCACGGCGGCGTACCACCGCGCCGGGTCGGCGGCGAGCGGCCCGCCCGCGTCCCGCTGGTACTTCGCGAGCAGGGCCGCGCCGCCCTGGATGTTGGCGGCCGGGTCGGTACGGAGCCTGCCCGCGTCGATCCCCGTCAGCCGGGCGGCCACCGGGATCGTCTGCTCATCCGGGGCCGCGGCCGCCTTCGGCGCCGCCGAGGCGGCGCGGTCGTCGCCGTCCCCCTGCTCCGCCCCGCCCCCGGGCGCGGCGGCGACCTGGGTGAGGTGCATGGGGCCGTACCCGCCGCTCGTGCTGGGCAGGCCCTCGTTGGCGTCCCACCGCGATTCCAGGTAGGAGACCCCGAGCAGGACGCTCACCGGCACCTTGTACCGCTTCGCCGCGGCGGCGAACGCCGCCTGCCGGGTCGGCGCGGAGGCCGCCTGGAGTCCCACGGTGGGCGAGGACGGGTGCTGCTGCGCGAGAACGGCTCCGGTGCCGATGGCGGCCGCCAGCACGGCCCCCGCACCGATCACGCGACGTCGGTCGAACATTCGACGATTCCCCCAAGATCGAAAACGACTCGGGGAAGCCTGCTCCGATCCGTCATCACGCGTCAACCGAAACGTCAGATTTGGTGCTGATTCAGGGGGACGTCGTACGCGTGGATCCGCGTCCGGCGGGTGCCCGCCGTTCTCAGGACCCCGTCCACAGGGCTCCGCTCCCCTGCTCCCGGGCGAGGACGACGTAGCCCCCGGCCCGGGCGACCTCGCGGTAGTGTGCGGTGGGGTGGAGGGCGTGCGCGAAGCCGAGGGGATCCCCACTGGGCAGCGACCGCAGGCGGAACGTGAGGTAGTCCGGGGTCACGCCCTTGGCGTCGCCGATCCAGTAGACGGTCGTGCGGCGGGTCAGCCGGCTGATCGGCGCGACGTCGCACTCGACGGTCGCGCCGTCCGGGATCTTCCGGAGCAGTCTCTTCACCGCGACGGTCCGGGCGTCCACCCGGTACGTCCCCCAGTGCAGGAGCGCCCCGAGGGGAAGGGTCGTCGTGAGCGCGAGCGCGGCGACCGCGACGGCGGCCGGGAGCCGGGCCGCGTACGCCCGCGTCCAGCGCGGCCCGTCCGTGCGGGCACGGGTCCGCGCGACCGCGTCCACGAGCGCGAGGAGCACCACCGGCATCAGCACGGCGCTGTAGTGCCAGTGGATCCCCCAGTAGTGCTCGTCCTGGGAGACGAGGCGCCAGCCCAGCGTCGGCACGGCGACGAGGACGAGCGGGGACCGCAGCGCGTACAGGCCGCTCGTGGGCACCAGGGTCCACAGCACGGTGCGGATCGCGATGCCGGGCGGCACGTGGCGGGCGCCGTGCACGCCGTGACCGGTCAGCTTCTGCCAGTACCCGTAGCCGCCGCCGTTGAACGCCGGGATCACCACGAGGAGGGCGAGGACGGTCGACGCCACGCCGAAGGCGACCAGCGCGACCGCGCAGGGGACGACACGGGAGCGCGCGGGATCCCGCCGTGCCCGCAGGGCGACCACGCAGCCGATCGCGGCGGCCGTGAGCCCCATGTCCTCCTTGACGAGGACGAGCGGGAGCGCCCACGCCATCGCCGCCCACCACCGCCCGCGCAGCACCGCCTCCAGCGAGAGGGCGAGCAGCGGCATGGCGAACGCGATCTCATGGAAGTCGAACTGCACCGCGCGCTGGACGCCCCAGGACAGTCCGTAGGCGGCGCCGATCGCCAGGCCCGGCCGGCGGCCCAGGAGATGCGCGGCGACCCGCGTGATCGGGACGATGGCGAACGCGAACAGCGCGGCCTGGGCGACGAGCAGCGTGACCGGTGTCGGGAAGATCCGGTACGGCGGCGCCAGCAGCGCGACGATCGGGCTGAAGTGATCGCCGAGGACGTTCGCGCCGGGGCCCTTGATGTCGGCGATCGGGGCGCGCAGGTGCGCGTAGCCCCGGACGGCCTGCTCGAAGATCCCCAGATCCCAGGACAGCGTCTCCATGCGGCGGTACCGCGCGAGCGACAGCGCCGCGTACGCGAGGAGGAAGGCGCCCGCGAGCCAGTACGGATCCCGGCGCGGCTCCGCCCAGGACCGGCGCGCTGCCCGGACATAGGTGATCATTTCGCGAAATGGTACGGGTCGGCCGGACAGGTCTGTAGGTGAGCGCACTCGCGCGGGCCACCGACCGAGAGGAGAGGGGCTTGGAACCTCTCGACGAGAGAAGGCGAAGATTCGCGGAGATCTACGCGGCCTGTCATGACCCGGTCCTCGGATACGTCATGCGCCGCGCGGAGAACGGGCACGACGCCGCGGACATCCTCGCCGAGACCTTCCTGATCGCCTGGCGGCGCCTCGACGACGTGCCCGCCGGGGGCGGGGCACGTCCCTGGCTGTACGGCGTGGCCAGGCGGGTCCTCGCCAACCACCGCCGGGGTGAACGGCGGCGCAGCGCGCTCGGTGACCGGCTGCGGGCCGAGCTGGGACCCGTGATCCGTCCCGCCGAGGACCAGGGGTCCGGCGCCGTCGCGGAGGCGTTCCGCGGCCTGTCCGAGGACGACCGGGAGCTGTTGTCGCTGGTCGGCTGGGAGGGCCTGGACGCCGGGGAGATCGCCACGGTGCTCGGCTGCTCGCGCAACGCCGTACGGATCCGGCTCCACCGGGCGCGCAAGCGGTTCGCCCGCGCGCTCGCGGACCAGGAGGCCCGGGAAGCCGGGGAGGCCCGTGAGACCCGCGCGGACACCCACCACCACCGAGCGCGCGTCGCGAAGGGAGAGCACGCATGAGGCACGACGAGCTGATCGGGCGGCTCGCGCCCGTCACGGACGAGGAGGCGGCCCGCAGGGTGAGCCCCGGGACGAGAAGCGACCTGGCCGATCGGATCATGTCCACCGCCGTGCCGGAGGGACGTCCGGCACGGCGCCGCCGGGCCCTGGTCATCGGCCTGCCGCTGGCCGGCGCGGCGGTCGCCGCGTCCGTCGTCGCCGCGTCCGTGCTGTCCGGTTCACCGGCCCCGCGGAGGCAGACACCGCAGACGACGCGCAGCGGCGCCCCGAGGGTCCAGCTGGCGGCGCTGACCTTCTCCACCCAGGGCCGGTACCTGATCGTCAAGGTCAAGGACCCGCTCGCCGATCCGGCGCGGTACCGGAAGGAGTTCGCCGCGCACGGCATGAACATCGACCTGCGGCTGGTCCCGGTGTCACCGTCGATCGTCGGCACCGTGGTGATGGCGGAGTCGGAGGGCGACGCGATCAAGGTGATCTCGGCGCGAGGCAGGTGCCGCACCGGGGGCGGCGGCGACTGCCCCGTCGGCTTGAAGATCCCGCTCGGCTACAAGGCGCACTCGATGGAGGTGTTCGGGCGGGCGGCGCGGCCCGGCGAGCAGTACTCCTCCACCGCCCCGGCCGACGCGCCGGGCGAGGTGATGCACGGGCTGACGTACCGCGGCCGCACGGTCGCCGAGGTCCTCGCGATGCTGAAGAAGCGGCACGTCACCGTGCCGCAGTACCGGTACGTGGCGGCGAACGGCGACAACCGGCCCTACCGGTACGGCGTGCCACCGGCGAAGGTGAAGCCGGGCTGGTTCGTGCACGACGCCGACCCGTGGGCGCAGGGCCAGGTCATGCTGTGGGTCGGCCCGACCCGCCAGGTGCACGAGGGCCCGCCGTCGCCGGGGGCGCCCGTACCCACCCCGACCGCGCGCTGACGCTCCCCGGGCACGACGACGCCCCGGCGATGGATCCGCCGGGGCGTCGTCGCGCGCGAGGTCACTTGCGCTTGGTGATCTCCTCGGTCAGCTGCGGGGCGACCTGGAACAGGTCACCGACGATGCCGTAGTCGACCAGCTCGAAGATCGGCGCGTCCGGGTCCTTGTTGATCGCGACGATCGTCTTGGAGGTCTGCATGCCGGCCCGGTGCTGGATGGCACCGGAGATGCCCACCGCGATGTACAGCTGCGGCGACACCGTCTTGCCGGTCTGGCCCACCTGGAAGGTGTGGGGGTACCAGCCGGCGTCGGTCGCGGCGCGCGAGGCGCCGACGGCCGCGCCGAGCGAGTCGGCCAGCTCCTCGATGAGCTTGAAGTTGTCGGCGCCGCCGACGCCCCGGCCGCCGGAGACCACGATCGCGGCCTCGGTCAGCTCCGGGCGCTCGCCCTTCTCCTGGACGACCTTCTCGACGACCTTGGCGGCCTTGGCCGCGTCGGACAGCGTCACCGACACCTGCTCCTCGGCGGGCGTCGACGGCGCGGCCTCGGGGGCCGTGGAGTTGGGGCGGACCGCGATGATCGGCGTGCCCTTCGTCACCTTGGCGTGCGAGACGATCGCGCCACCGAAGATCGAGTGCTCGCCGACGAACCCGTCCGCGACGTCGACGACATCGGTGAGCACGCCGGACTCGGTCTTGACCGCGAGACGCCCCGCGATCTCCTTGCCCTCGCCCGTCGCGGCGACGAGGACCGCGGCCGGGGACTTCTCGGCGACGAGCTGAGCCAGCAGCTCGGCCTTCGGCGCGACGACGTAGGAGGTCAGCTCCTCGTCGGCGGCGACGTAGACCTTGGCCGCGCCGTACTCCGCGAGCTTGTCCTTGGCGCCCTCGTAGCCCGGGCCGACCCATACCGCCGCGGCGTCGCCGTGCCGGCGCGCGAGCGTCAGCAGCTCGAAGGTGACCTTCTTGACCTCTCCGTCGACATGGTCGACGAGGACGAGAATCTCCGCCATTTCCCCGCCTCTCAGATGAACTTCTTGGACGCGAGGAACTCGGCGACCTTCACGCCGCCGTCGCCCTCGTCCTTGACGATCTGGCCCTTCTCGCGCGGTGGCGCGTCGGCGAAGTCGACGACCTCGGTCGAGGCCCCGGCGAGCCCGACCTTGGCGGCGTCGATCTCGGCGTCGGCGACGGCGAGCTTCTCGACCGGCTTCTTCTTCGCCGCCATGATCCCCTTGAACGAGGGGTAGCGCGGCTCGTTGATCTTCTCGACGACGCTGACCACGGCGGGCAGGCTCGCCTCGACGCGGTCGAAGCCGTAGTCGGTGAGCCGCTGCGCCGTGAGCGAGGACCCGTCGATCTCGACCTTGTTCGCCAGCGTCACCTGGGGGACGCCGAGCCGCTCGGACAGCATCGAGGCCAGCAGCCCGGTACGGGCGTCGGTCGACTCCGCGCCGAGGATGACGATGTCGAAGCCGACCTTCTTGAGCACCTGCGCGAGCGCGTACGAGGTCGACAGCGCGTCCGAGCCGTGCAGCGCCTCATCCGACACGTGGACGGCCTTGTCGGCGCCCATGGCCAGGGCCTTGCGGATCGACTCCGAGGCCTTCTCCGGGCCCATGGTGAGAACGGTCACCTCACCGCCGTGGGCCTCCTTGATGGTCAGGGCCTCCTCGACGGCGTACTCGTCGAGCTCGTTGATGACGCCGTCGGCCGCCTCACGGTCGAGGGTCTTGTCGTCGGACCGCAGCTTGCGTTCGGTCGCCGTGTCGGGGACCTGCTTCACGCAGACGACGATGTTCATATGGTGTCCGCCCTCCCTGCACACTTCATCTACGCGCTCCTCCGGCACGACGGGCGCCGTCCCTGCGGGCGACGCGGGCTGACGCGTTGGACGCCCTAAGCCTGCCAAACACCCGAAGGTGGTTCGGCTCCGGGGCGTCCCCTCGTGTCGCCCCCGATGTTACCCACGGGTAGCGACTGTGCAAAAGTCCGTCCACCCCGTTCACGGTGCGGTGAACGGCCACCACGCCGGAAACGGGATCCCCACCACCGCCAGCGCCAGCGCTCCTGCGGCCAGGACCGCCAGGACCAGCCGGGCCGCGCGGCGCTCACCGCCGTAGCGTGCGCGCACGACCGCCGCCACCACCATGAGCACCCCGAGGGGCAGCGCCAGGGCCCGCTCGCGCGGCACGACCGACCACCAGGTGATCCCCAGCACCGCGCCGTACCCCACGACCATCGCGACGACCAGCGCCATCAGCCGGACCACCGTCTGCGCCGGAACCGCGACGAGCGCGGCGAGCACCGAGCCGAGACGGGCGAGCCGGCCGACCCGTGCCGCCGTCCGGCTGCGGGCGCGGGCCACGGCGTCCCACGTGTAGCCGGCGGCGCAGGCCGACAGGATCGTCGCGACGGCCAGGACCGGCAGGGCATAGCAGGCCGCCGGCACGGCGAGCCCCGCCGCCCCGCGCAGCAGGCGCATCGGCAGGCCGCGGCGCCGCTCTCCGGCATCCGGCTCGACGGGCCGCTCCCCCGGCGGAACACCGTCGGCTCCCGGAGCACCGCCCACCTCCGGAACATCCGGCGCGTCCGGGAGGTCCAGGGCGTCCGGTGAAGCGTCGGGCGCGGCGGAAGCGTCTCGCTCCCCCGGAACGCCGGCCGCGGCGCGGAGGTCCCGCGCCGGCGGAGCGTCCGGGGCGGGGACCGCCCGAGGGCCGCGTGCCGCCGGCCGTGAGCGGTTCCGCAGGGCGGCGAACGCCTCCAGGAGGTCGCCGGTGCCGGGGCGCGCCTCCGGGTCGATCGCCAGCGCGGCCTCGAGCATCGCCCGCAGCTCGCCCGGGACGCCGCGGAGGTCGTGCCTTCCCCGCAGCACGCGGGAGAAGATCGCCTGCGCGGGCCCCGGCCCGTACGGCGGGCGGCCGGTGGCCGCGAACGCGACCGTCCCGGCCCAGGAGAAGACGTCGGCGGCCGGCCCGGCCCGCTCCCCGTCGAGGATCTCCGGCGCCAGGTAGCCGGGCGTGCCGATCGCCATGCCCGTACGCGTCAGCCGGGTCGCGTCCAGGACGTGCGCGAGACCGAAGTCGATGACGACCGGATCGCGGTCGACGATGATCACGTTGGCGGGTTTGAGGTCGCGGTGCACGACCCCGGCAGCGTGGATCACGTGCAGCGCGCGGGCCAGCCCGCGCGCCACCGTCGGCAGCGCCGCGCCGCGGAGCGGGCCCTCGCGGCGTACCCGCAGGTCGAGGGAGCGGCCCTGGACGTACCTCGTGACGACGTACGGACGGCGTCCGGTGAAGTCCGCGTCGACCACCTCGGCGACGTACGCGCTGCGGACCCGGCGCATCGTCGCGACCTCGCGTTCGAGGCGGCGGCGGGCGAGCGGGTCGCGGGCGACGGCGGGATGCAGGATCTTGACCGCGACCGTGCTGCCGTCCGGTGCCAGCGCGAGATGCACCTCGCCCATGCCACCGACGCCGATCTCCTCCAGGAGCCGGTAGGGGCCGAGACTCTCGCGCAGGGACGTCATGGGGGGATTCCGCGGTCGACGGGCTACCGCAAGATCGTAAATGCCCGGCCCGGCCGGTCCCCGGTCACGACACGCGCTGCTGGATGGAGTCCTGGAATCGCGAGAGCTCCTGGGCGATGGAGTTCTCCAGTTCGTACATGGGGGCGAAGCTCGGCCGCAGGACGATCGCGCCGGCCAGGACGGCGAGCGTCACCGCGCACAGGAGCGCTCCGATGACCGCGATCCGGCGCGGGCCGTATGCGAGCACGGTGAAGACCTGCTGGAGGTGCCGGCGCGGCGCCCGGACGCCCGGCGCGGCCAGCAGGACGTACGCCGCGGCCCCGGCGCCCCAGGCGGCCGCGACCAGCGGGGCGACCCGGACGTCGGCGGCCGCCGCCGCCATGATCACCATCGGCACCAGGACGGCGAACACCGCGGCGTAGGGCACGGTCAGCAGCGTCCCGACGGCACCGCGGACGAGATCCAGCGGCGCGGTCAGCGGGCCGACCGTCAGCCGCAGCGGGGTGGCGGGGTGTTTTCGCGCGTGGAACTGCCCGGCCCGCAGGTACGACGCGCCCGCCAGCGCCAGCAGGAGCCCGAAGAACGGCGTGATGACGGCGATCCCGAACACACTGGCGACGACGAGGTACGTGAGGAGCCGTGACCAGCCCTCGACGATGGCGTCGACGGTCTCCCCGCCCTCCCGAGGCGGGTCGGAGACCACGCCGGATGTCTCATCCCACGTCATCGGCGCGCGGCGCGCATCCCGGCCGCCTGGCCGGCGAGAAACGCCGTTCCCTCCTCGGAAAAAGTCGCTGGGGTCCCGCATCGGGCGGACGTCGAAGGCGGTGCCACACTACCGCGCCGCGGGGGTCCATTCCGCGCGACGCGGCCGACGCGCCGCGCACATCCGGAGGGCGCATGGCGCCCCGAGCGGGGACACCTCGCGCGTCACCGGTGCAGGAGCCCGGCGATCGTGTCCGTGAGATCAACGATGGCGCCGGCCCGGTCACCGATCGGCCACCACCGAGGGCGGAGCAGCCACCCCGCCGCGACCGCGAGCGCGGTGATCCCGGCGAGGCAGAGGCCCACCGACGCGGCCTGCGCCCGGCTCCGGGCCAGCGCCGACAGCAGCCGGACCGCCTGGCGGCGCGGCCCCATCACGCCGGGCCCGGCGAGCGTCATCGCCGCGAACACCGCCGCGCTCCACCGCAGGACGGCGTCCGGCCAGTCCACGTCGTGCCAGGCGGTCCAGGCGACCAGCGCCCCGCCGGTCACCGCCGCCGCAACCGCCGCGTACAGCAGCGCGGGCACCAGCGCCGCGGTGGACCGGCCCAGCGACCCAGGCACGCGGAAGGGCGCCAGCACGAGGTCCTGGGCGCCGCGTACGGGCACCCGGCGGGACCGGACGGCCGAGTCCCCCGCCCGCAGGTACCAGACGGCCGCCACCACGAGGGGCAGGCCGACGATCGGGACCACGGCACAGGCCGCCACGGCCGTGACGATGGCCAGGTAGGCGAGCAGCTTGTACCAGCCGAGCGCCACCCGCGGCGCCTGGCGGGGCGGGGCCCCGCCGGGAGAGGCCGGGACCGGCCCGGACGCCGGGCTCGCCTGCGGCTCGGGAACGCGCGTCGCCGCGCCGGGGCCGGAGGCCGAGGAGTCCGGTCCCGCCCCGGCGGAGCCGGAGACCCGGGAGCCCGACGGTGCGCCGGTGCCACCGGAGGACCGGGAGTCCGCCGGCGCGCCGGTGCCGCCCGACCGGGAATCCACCGGCCGTCCCGTGGAGCCGGAGGGCCGGGAGTCCGGTGGCGCGCCGGCGGGACCGGGAGGCCGGGAGTCCGGTGGCGCGCCGACGGTGCCGGCGGCGTCGACGGCCGGGCCGAGGGCCGTCGCGGCGATGGGCGGCGGGGCGCCCAGGTCGAGCGCGCGGACCAGGCCCGCGAGCTCCGCCGCCGGCGGCCGGGCCTCCGGTTCGCGGGCGAGGGTCGCGCGCAGCAGCGGTTCGAGGGCCGGCGGCACGCCGTCGAGGTCGGGGTTGCCGGACAGGATCCGGGCCAGCACCGCCTCCAGCGAACCGCCGCCGAACGGCGCGCGGCCGGTCGCGGCGAACGCGACGGTCGCCGCCCAGCCGTACACGTCGACGGCGGGGCCCGGCGGCCGGCCGTCGAGGATCTCCGGCCCGAGGTATCCCGGGGTGCCGACGACCAGGCCGGTCCGGGTGAGCCGCGTCGCGTCCGCCGCGTGCGCGATGCCGAAGTCGATGACCACCGGGGCGCCGTCGACCATCATGACGTTGTTCGGCTTGAGGTCCCGGTGGACGACGCCCGCCTCGTGGATGGCGGCCACGGCCTCGGCCAGGCCGATCGCCACGCGTGCCAGCGGCCCGCCGGACAGCGGCCCGGCCGCGCGGACCACACCGTCGAGCGGGTGGCCGTCGATGAAGCGGGTGACGATGTAGGGGCGTTCGGCGGCGACGTCGGCGTCGAGGACCTCGGCGACGTACGGGCTGCGCACCCGCCGCATCGTGTCGACCTCGCGGGCCAGCCGCCGCCGGAAGGTCAGGTCCTCGGCGTACTCGGCGCGCACGACCTTGAGGGCCACCTCGCGGCCGGCGTCGTCGACCGCCCGGTGGACCACGCCCATGCCGCCCTCGCCGAGGGCCGCGACGAGTCGGTAGGGGCCGACCTTGTCCACCGGGACGTCCTCCACTGGCATCGTTCGATCTTCCTCTGTCGGGCGCCGCCCCTGGTCAGGCGTTGGCTCTGGGCAGGGGTCGCCTCCGGTCAGCCGCCGAGCAGACTCCGGATGCCGGAGCGGAGGTGGGCGAGGTTGTGCGTGAGCGACCGGGCCTCGAAGGGCCGCAGGTCCGGCGTCTGGCTGAGCGCGAACGACACGAGCAGGAAGACGACGAATCCGATGACCGCCAGCGCGATCAGGGCCTGGTTCCGCCTCGGCAGCACGGCTCCCCAGAACCGCGCGAGCTGACGGCGCGGGGGCTCGCTGCCGGGCCCCAGGCACTGCACGATCACGAACGCCGCGGTGCCCAGCGCGACCGCGTGCGGGATCGTCAGCGCGGTCTTGGCGGCCAGCCCGATGAGCAGCACGATGACCCCGGCCATGATCGCCAGTGGGCTGACCAGCAGCATTCCCAGCGCCGCGCGCACCGCCGTGAACGGTGACTTGGCGATGACCGCGACCAGGTCGCCCGAGCGCGGTCCGCGCCGGGTGCGCTTGGACGTGAGCTCCTTGTGGCCGCGGTCGGCGGTCCGCAGGACGAGCAGCACGGCGAGCACGACGATGAGCGCCAGCGTGGGCGTCACCAGGGACAGCCCGATCGCGGCGACGAGGAGCAGCAGGCTCAGGAACCGGTAGACGCCGTACGGCTTCGGTTCATCGGGCCGCGGCGGCTTCGGCGGGCGCGGTGCGTACCCCGGCGAGCCCTGCTGCGGCCCCGGCGCGCCGTACGGGGAACGCGCGTACTGCTGTGGGGGCGGAGGCGGCGGCGCCGGAGGAAGCTGCCCGACGAAGTCGCGCGGGCGGGCCGGCGCCGGTGCCGGCGGGGACGAGACGGCGGTGAGCCGTTTGGTCTGGGACGACGGCGGGTCCAGCCGGGTGCTGTTGACGTCGATGCGCCGGGTCAGCTCGACGAGGGCGTGTGCGGTCGGCCGCTCGGCCGGGTTGCGTGCCATCGCCGCCCGGACGACCGGGAGCAGCGCCTCGGGCACGCCGTCCAGGTCCGGGCGGCCCTCCATGATCTTGTAGAAGATCGACTCGAACGTGCCGCCGCCGAACGGCGCCCGCCCCGTCGCGGCGTACGCGATCGTGCCGGCCCAGGCGTGGACGTCCGCGGGCGCGCCGGCGTCCTCACCCTCGATGATCTCCGGGGCGAGGTAGCCGGGGGTGCCGATCACGAGGCCGGTCGCGGTCAGCCGCGTCGCGTCGACGCCCTGCGCGATGCCGAAGTCGATGACGACCGGCTCGCCGTTCTCCAGGAACATGACGTTGCCGGGCTTCAGGTCCCGGTGCACGATGCCGGCGTCGTGGATGGCGGCCAGCGCGGAGGCCAGCCCCGTCGCCAGCCGCTGCAGCGCGTCGCCGCGCAGCGGGCCGTCGTCGCGGACCGCCTGCTCCAGGGTCCGGCCGGGAACGAACTGGGTGACGACGTAGGGCGGCTCGGCCGTCACGTCCGCGTCGACGATCTCCGCGACGTGCGGGCTGTGCACCCGGCGCATGGAGTCGACCTCGCGGGCGAGCCGGCGCAGGGCCGTCTGGTCCGACGCGACCCCGGGCCGCAGGACCTTCACGGCGACCTTGCGGCCGAAGGGGTCGGTGGCGAGGTGCACGACCCCCATACCGCCTTCCCCGATCTTCTCGATCAGGCGGTATCGGCCGATGCTCTCGCCGGACGTCTCGACCCCCTCCATAGATGCGTCACGATACCTGGGCATGTGTCACCTCACGGCCTTCCCGGCGGAACCGGTCACCACGCGGGAACCGGCCGCCGCTCGGTCAGACGGCCCGCCAGGCAGGCCGCGGTCGGGCGCTCGGCCGGGTCGCGGGACAGGGCACGGCGTAGCAGCGGCAGCAGCGGCTCGGGCACGCCGTCCAGGTCGGCGGCCCCGCGCAGCACCCGGAAGCAGACGCCGTGCAGCGACCCCGTCCCGAACGGCGGGCGGCCCGTCGCCGCGAACGCGACCGTCGCGGCCCACGAGAAGACGTCGGACGCCTCACTGCAACGACCGCCGTCGATCAGCTCGGGCGCGACGTAACCCGGCGTCCCGGTCAGCACGCCCGGCTGGGTGACCTCCTCGGTCCCCGCCTCCCGCGCGATCCCGAAGTCGATGATCTTGGGTACGCCGCCGAGCACCATGACGTTGCCGGGCTTGAGGTCCCGGTGCAGCACCCCGGCCCCGTGCACCGCCGCCAGGCCCCGCGCGAACCGCTCCGCGAAGCCGTACAGCGCCTCCTCCCACAACGGCCCGTACGTCGTCACCAGGTCGCGCAGCGGCACGCCCGCGACGAACTCGGTGACGAGGTGGGGACGGTCGCCGTCCAGGCAGGCGTCGAAGACCTCGGCGACGTACGGGCTGCGCACCCGCGCCATCGCCCGGGCCTCACGGGCCAGGCGGCGGCGGACGCCCGGGTCGTGCGCGAACTCGCGCCGCGGCTCCTTCACCGCGACCGTCCGCCCGAACCGGTCCGTGGCGCGGTACACCACGGACGTGGCCCCCTCGCCGACCCGTTCCAGCAGCTCGTACGAGCCCAGCGGCGCAACTCCCGTCGCGTTCATGCAGGGTTTGACGCCGAACCCGCTCCGGAGGTTCCGGATCGTGTCAACCGGGCGGGGCCCCTGGGCCCCGCCGGGGCCCGGCGCGCGGAGGCGCCGCCGGGTCCGTCAGCGGGCGAGGCCCTCGATGACCTCGGCCGAGCCGAGCGCGGCGAGCGAGGCGCCGGGGACGATCAGCTTGGACCGCCGCACCCCGCTGCCGACGACGACGTACGGGGTCTCGACGACGGCCCGGTCCACCAGGACCGGCCACTCGGCGGGCAGGCCGAACGGCGTGATCCCGCCGTACTCCATGCCCGTCTCCGTCACGGCCTGCTCCTGCGGCGCGAACGACGCCTTCCGCGCGTCGAGCCGGCGCCGTACGACGCCGTTGACGTCGGCGCGCGTCGTCGCGAGCACCACGCAGGCCGCGAGCCGCACCTCGCCGCCCCGCTTGGCGCAGACGATCACGCAGTTGGCCGACGTGTCGAGCGGAGTGCCGTACCGCTCGCAGAACGCGGCGGTGTCGGCGAGCTCCGGGTCGATCTCGGCCACCTGGAAGGCGTCCTCGCCCTTCCACGCGCGGATCGCCTCCGCCACGGGCGCGGCGAGCAGATCCGTACGGTCGAGGGCGGGCTCGAGCGACAGTCCCCACATGGGACGTCACCCTACCGACGGCACCCGGACCGCCGGCGTCAGCCGGACCTCCGACGTCAGCCGTAGTGCCGGCCGGTGCAGCCGACGTCTCCGCCGATCGAGGCCAGGATGCCCAGCACCGCCATGATCTCGGCGTAGTCGTCGCTGGTGAACTCCACCGACCGGGGGCCGAGCCGCTTGACGCCCGGGATCATCGCGCAGGACTCCGCCATCGCGGTGGACGCCCAGTCGATGCCCAGCGTGTACGGGGACGGCACCGTGTACGGGCGGCGGCGGTCCAGGTCGCGCAGGGCGCGGGCGGCGCCCTCCCGGATCAGGGCCTGGGCGCGGGCGGGCGGCAGGAGCTGCGCGGAGTAACGGTCGATGCCCTTCTTCACCGCGACCGTCTCGACGTCGCCGAGCACCTCGCGGGCCTCCGCGCACGCCGCCTCGTCGCCCGCCACGAGCGCGACCGGCACGCCCATCGACCCGGCCAGCGCGGCGATCAGCCGGATCTCGCCGCAGATCTCGCCGTTCAGGTAGAGGTTCTGGATCTCATAACCCATCCACGTGTGGTTGAGCACGCCGTGCGGCACGCCCGCGCGGGCGTGGTAGCCCACGAACATCGCCGCGTCATGGCCGGTGTCGAGCCCCTGCCCCATCCGCAGCGGACGGTACGGCCCGCGGATCAGCGAACACCGCTCGTCGATGAGGTCGGCGCGGATGTTCTTCGTGCTTCCGTGCGCGTCGGTGACGATCACCTCGTCGGCTCCGGCGTCGAACGCCCCGGCCACCGCGGCGTTCGCGTCGGCGGTCATCAGCTCGCAGCCGCGCTCGTAGCCGCGCCCGCCCGCCCGCATCTCATCCGGGTCGGTGAGCCCGGACACGCCCTCCATGTCGACCGAGACGAACACCCGCACTGACGACTCCCTTCACGAAGACGGCGCCTCGACCGTACAGCGTGGACCTTCGCCGGTCAGCCGCCGGCCACCAGGCGGCGGAGCGCCTCGGCGGCACGGGCGTCCGCCTCGGCCTGGGCCAGGAGCTCCTCGGCGAGGGCGCGCACCCACACGTCGAGCGTCACCTGGTCGCGGGACAGCACGACGCCGCGCACCTCGTGGTGGATCTCCCCGACCGGCCGGCCGGCGGCGGCCGTGAGGGACAGCGTGCGCTCGCCGAGCCGGACGACGATCCGATGGGGCCGCCCGTCACGCCCCCGCAGCCGGTCGCCCAGACTCCGCTCGTGCTCGACGGTCACGCAGCCGGGCGGCAGCGCGTCGGCGAGCGTTCCGGTCAGCACGCGGGCGTACGTGGCGAGGTCGGCGGTGTCGCGGCGCAGCGCGGCGGCCACCATGTCGAAGTCCATGGCCATCAGTGAATCAGCGGTCCAGCCCGAGCACCATCTGCGGTTTGGCGATGACGTGATCGGCCCGCAGCGGCCGTACGGCCGTCCCGATCGCGAAGAACTCCATCGTGTGGCCGCCCCACTGGTGGTGGAACTGGTCGAGGTAGACCCCGACGATCCCCTCGGCGTGCAGGGCCTGCGCCTCCGCCTGCATGCGGGTCATCGCCAGCTCCCGCGCGTCGTACAGCGCCTGGGTGAACTCCGGGATCTCAACGTTCTGCCCCAGGCTGCCCAGGACCGAGCCGAGCCGGCGGTGCGCCACGTGGTAGACGCACGTGCCCATCACCATGCCCAGCGGCGCGTACCCCGCCTGGATCAGGGTCCAGAAGTCCTGGCCGTTCAGGTCCGAGGTGAACGGCTGGTTCTTGTTGTTCCGCCAGTTCTGAGAGGTGTCGTCGGCCTTGACCGCGGTGCCGACGGCGATGAACTCGGCGATGTCGCTGCCGAAGTCGCGGAACTCCACGCGCAGCCGGACGCCGACGATGCCGTCCGCGCCGAGCTGGTCGGCCTCGGCCTCCATGCGGGTCATCGCCAGCTCCCGCGCGTGGTACATCGCGCCGGACAGCTGGTCCAGCTCCATGTTCTTGCTCCACCGGCCGACCTGGATGCCGACGTGGTAGATCGAGCTGCCCAGCACCAGCCCGAGCGGACGGAACCCGGCCTCCCGGACGAGCAGGAACTCGTTCACGGACAGGTCGCTGGTGAACAGCCCACCGGGCGCCCCCGGGCGCAGCTCGGCGAGCCGGGTCATCGCGTCGGCGGGAACTCCCTGAGCGACGGGATCGGTCATCTATCTCAACCTCATGATCGTCAACGGGCGGATCGGGCGGTGCGGAGCGCGGAACTCGGCGATCGCGGTGCCGAGGATCGTGGTCTCGACGACGTGGTCGTGCTGCTTGTCGGCCACCCTGCACTCACGTTCGTTCACGCGCAGGTCGACCCCGGAGACGACGACCCCGTCGGCGCCGGTACGCCCCGCGTCGGCCAGCAGGCGCGCGCGGGCCTCGTGCCGGGTCACCGACACCAGCTCCGTCCAGCCGCCCACCTCCTGCGCGGGCGCGAATCTGCCGGTGGACCAGTTGACCCGCCAGTCGTCATGGCGGACGCCGACCGAGGTGCCCATCACCAGGTCCACGGGCACCCAGCCGGTCTCGATCAGCTTCACGAACTCCTGGCCGCTCACATGGGACAGGAACACCCGGCCCGGGCGTACGCCCCCGGCGGCGCGGACGGCCGTGCCCATCGCCTGGAACTCCAGATGGTGCGCCGAGCCCTGGAACGGCGCGACGGTCAGCCGTACGGCCACGACGCCGTCCCCGCCCAGCGCCGCGCACTCGGCGGCCATCCGGCTCATCGCCGTGTGCCGGGCCCGGTAGAGCGTGTCGACGTACGCGCCATAACCGCTCCACGCGCCCTGCATCCCCGACGTGATCGTCGTCGCGGAGCCGGGGCCGAGGAAGGCGCGCCGGTAGCCGCAGTCGATCGACGCGCGATACCACCAGGCCAGGTTGTGGACCGCGCTGCCCATGACCTGACCGACCGGCTCGAACCCGACCGACCGCAGCCCGGCGAACTCGTTCACGTTCAGGCCGGAGGTCCAGGTGCCGGACCCGCGGGCCTGCCCGAGCCTCGCCTGCGCCGCGGGCGGCAGCGACTCGCCGGGCACCCCGCCTCCTGACCCGTTCACAATCGTGTGACGTACGACCGGGCCGCCGGGTTCCGTCAGCGGCCGGTGAAGCGGGCCTTCCCGGGTCCTTCCTCCATGAAGCTGCGCATGCCGTTCTTCTGGTCCTCGGTGGCGAACAGGCCCGCGAACTGCAGCCGCTCGATCTCCAGCCCGGTCGCCAGGTCGGTCTCCAGGCCGGCGTCGATCGCCTGCTTGGCGGCGCGCAGCGCGATCGCCGGGCCCGTGGCGTACCGCGCGACCAGCTCGGTTGCGGCGGCGTACACCTGGTCGTCCGGCACGACCCGGTCCACCAGGCCGATCGCCAGAGCCTCCTCGGCGCCGACGTGCCGTCCGGTGAAGATCAGGTCCTTGGCACGGGACGGCCCGATCAGCCGGGGCAGCCGCTGGGTGCCGCCGGCACCGGGGATGACGCCGAGCTGGATCTCCGGCTGGCCCACCTTCGCCGACTCCCCCGCGACGCGGAAGTCGGCGCACAGCGCGAGCTCCAGGCCCCCGCCCAGCGCGTACCCGGTGATCGCGGCGACGACCGGCTTGCCGATCCGCGCCACGGCGTTCAGGGCGTCCTGCAGCGCCCGGGCGTGCCCGGTGGCCTGGGCGTACGGCAGCTCGGCCATCTCCTTGATGTCCGCGCCGGCCACGAACGCCCGCTCACCGCCGTACAGCACGACGGCCCGGACGTCCGGGTCGGCGTCCACGGCCCGCGCCGCCTCGGCCAGCTCGGCCACGACCTGCGCGTTCAGTGCGTTCACCTTCGGCCGGTTCAGCCGGATGGTGGCGACGGCCTCCTCGACCTCCACGCGTACGAACTCGCCCACGGTGCCTCCCTCATCGACTGCGCTGCGTCGCGAGCCTAACGAGGGCGGTATCCGCTCAGGAACCCGCGGACCCCTCGCCCCGAAGCGTTCGCGCTCCTCTGCGCTTCCACGGCACCGCCCTGGTGGCCACAGAGCATGAGGTGCCGTCATATGTCCCGCCGACAGCAGAGGAACCGGTAAGTTCGTGATCTTCGGTCGGCGTCAGCCGCTGGAGTCCGCAAAGGCGAACGCCCATGATCGACTCTGACCCGGCACTTGCCCGACGTCGTCTGGACGCCGCACTCGACGACCTGGCGGCCGCCTTCGCCGGGATGACCGCCCGGCCCGATGAGTACAACTGCCCTTGCCATTGGGGCAGCGCGGAAGAGCTGGCGCAACTGAAGACGCCGGACATGGAGTTGGACCCTGACCTTCTGCGGCGTACCTGGCAGGCGCCGGACTGGACCGATCACCCTGCGGTGCTGCGGCGCATCCTGCCGCAATTCGCCTCAGCACTGGTCAACGGATCCATCACCCCGTGGTTCGGCATGGAGGAGGCGGGACGGTGTCTGGCCCGCGGCCAGTGGCAGCAATGGCCCACCGCACAGGCCACAGCGGTGCAGACGTTCCTGGACGCCTGGTGGGCCCACACACTCACCGACCCGGATCCCGCCGTGCCCGCCTACGAAGTGTTCGCCGCGAACGCTGAGGCCTCCGCCACGCTCACCCCCTGGCTCGCCGCGTGGGAAGCGACCCGGCACCCGGTGGCGGACCGGCACCTGCTTCAAGCGGTCGCGCACTGGGAGTCCGAACTGCTGGATGACAACCTGCCCTGGGACGCTTGGGAAGACGAGGAGCGGACCCGTGTGCAGCTGACGGCCTGGCTGGTCTCCCACGCCCCCGCCCGGCTGCGAGCGTGCGGTGACGCCGAAGAGCTCCTGCACAAGGTGCGGCTGCTCGGCCTCAGCGGTCCGGCCCGCTGGGACGACCCGCATTGGCCTGGCCATCGCCGTTGAGGCCGGAGGAACCTCTCACGGAGTAGTACAGGCTGGAAGGGGAGGGAACGTCGGCGGGGTTTGGTAACTTCACCGGGTCCGCAGCGCCGTCACGGGGGGTAGGCGATCATGCTCGTCGCGCACGCCACCTGGCACGGCGGTGCCCTGTGCCTGTGGGCGGAGGACTCCGCACTCCCCCTCACCACGCGCGTCCGCGTCTCCCCGAAGCCGCATCCCTTCGCGACCTCCGACTTCGAGGGCACCTCCTACGCCGCCGTGACGCACGGCGCGCCTCGGATCGAGCCGACCCTGCTGCTCCCCGGCTCCGCCACCGGCCCGTTCCCCTCGCCCGAGCTGGCGCGCGAGCCGACGTCCGGACGGCCCCGGCCGCATCCCTGGCGGATTCCGGCGCTCGTGCTCGACCCGCTCGCCGCCATGACCCTGCTACACCTGGCCACCGACTCCGAGGACGTCGTACGCGGCGCGGACCTGCGGTTCTTCGCGCACGTCGCCGAGGAGGCGGTCCACCTCGCCGCCCGGGGCCGGGTCCTGCCCACGCTCGTACGCGAGGACGGCGACCTGACGGCCCGGTGGCGGCCGGTGATCACCGGCGACGACGCCGCGCGATTTCGCGAGCTGGCCGCCGCGATGCCGCCCGCCTGCCGCGCCGCCGACGAGGACCTCGCCGCGTCCGACGTCCTGCTTGACGCGCTCTCCGGCCTCGTCGACGCCGCCGTACGCGGCGTCGTGCCGCACCCGCTGCTGCCCGAGCGCACGGGCCGCGTCCCCGACCGCCTGCCGCTCACCGAGCGCTGGGCCGCCGCGCTCACCGGGCCCGACCCGACCGTGTCCCGCGAGCCGGGCGACGACCCGGACGCGCTCGCCGCCGAGCTGGACGCCTGGGCCGCCGCGGCCCGCCGGTCGCACGGTCCCCTCCGCGTCTGCTTCCGCCTCGTCGAGCCGCCCGCGCCCGAGGGCGAGGTCGTCGTGCAGGGGCCGTGGACGGTCGAGTTCGCCGTGCAGGGCACCGACGACCCCAGCCTCTACGTCCCGGCCGCCGCCCTCTGGACCGGCGAGGTCACCTCGGTGCCGAACGCCGAGGAGACCCTGCTCACCGGCCTGGGCCGCGCGCTGCGCCTCTACCCGGACCTCGCCCAGGCGCTCCGGGTCGCGACGCCCACCAGCGTGACGACCGACGCCGAGGGCGCGTTCCGGTTCCTGCGGGAGTCGGCGCCCCTGCTGTCCGCCGCCGGATTCGGCGTCCAGCTCCCGCAGTGGGCGGGCCGGGCACGGCTCGGCATGAAGCTCACGACCCGCGCCAAGACCGCGACCGACGGGGCCGGGGCCGCCACCTCCTCCGGCTTCGGCCTCGACAGCCTGGTCGACTTCCGGTGGGACCTGGCGATCGAGGGCGAGGACATCACCGAGGAGGAGCTGGCCGAGCTGGCCCGGCTCAAGGCCCCGCTCGTACGGCTGCGCGGCAAGTGGGTCGAGCTCGACGAGCGCCAGCTGGCCTCCGCCCTCGACTTCCTGCAGCAGCGCCGCACCGGCGAGATGACCGCGGCCCAGGCCGTCCGCGCCGCCATCCACGCGGGCGACGAGGCCCTGCCGCTGCTCCAGGTCGACGCCGACGGCCCGCTCGGCGACCTGTTCTCCGGCGAGGCCGACCGCCGCCTGGAGCCGATCGGCACCCCCGACGACTTCGAGGGCACGCTGCGCCCCTACCAGGAACGCGGCCTCGCCTGGCTGTCCTTCCTCGACCGCCTCGGCCTCGGCGCAATCCTCGCGGACGACATGGGCCTGGGGAAATGCCTGGCGCCAGAGACACCGGTCCTCATCAATGGCGCACTCATCAGCGCCAAAGACGCATGGGCCCGCTTCTCGGGAGTAACCGAGTTCGATGGTGAAGGCGAATGGTCGACGCCGACCGAGCCTCTGTCGACAAACGCGATAGACGACGCAGGGAGGATCGTCCCGGCCCCGATATCACGTCTGTACCGGCAGCATATTCGGGAGCCGATTCGACGCGTACTACTGGACGACGGTAGCGAAATAAAGATCACCCGGCGGCACCACCTGCTCGGAGTCGACGGCTGGACAAGAGAGCTTCGCCCCGGGGATCGCGTGTGCGTCCCGGCCAAGCTCACCGTCTCCGGTGATCCGGCGGATCCCGACCTGACGACCTTCCTTGCATGGCAGCTCAGCGAAGGATACGAAGGCGACCATTACGCGGGGACCATTACTCAGAAGAAGCTGCCCGTACTGAAGGAATTGCACGATACGCTGCTGAGGATCGGCACGAAATACGGACTCGTGATCAACAAGCCGTCGGTCCTGGTGCCCACGAACGGGAATACACCCTACCTTCGATTCACGAGTAAGGACTACGCCTACTTCCTCGAAGAGCTCGGTCACCGGTGGGGGCGAGTCTCTGCACACAAGAGGATTCCCGAGTTCATCACATCCGCTGACGACGCCACCACCGCGCTCTTCCTACGCCACTACTTCGCCGCCGAAGGCTCGGTCAGAACGTCGATGAAGATGGTCGAGGTCTCCTCGGCATCATCCTGGATGCTCCACCAGGTCTCCATGATGCTGCGACGACATGGCGTCTGGATGCGAACGACGGTCAAGTACAAGAGCGCCACCAACGACACAGGGATCAAGCGGCCGTACACCGTAGGGATCATCGGCGGCCCTTCCTTGCGAACCTTCCGAGACCGCATCGGCATAGCGGACGCCGCCAAGCAAGAGAAGCTCGACCTATTGTGCGATACGCAGCACAACACCAACGTCGAGGGCATCCCGGCTTGTGACCTACTCGTACATGCCCGGCACGTCACCGGCCTGCCGATGAGGCACTTCGGCGTAGGCACGGTCTACTTCACCGGCACTCAGGAGATGTCGAAGAAGACGGCGTCCGCCGCCATCACGGCGATCAATGCCATGCTCTCCGGTGAAGCAGCCGCCGCCTACCAGGGCAAGAAGAAGAGCAAGTGGACGGCACAGGCACCGGCCTGTTACGAACGGCTCGACCGGGAAGGTCTGAGCGGTATCCGTGATCGGCTGAAGCAACGTGCAGACCGAGAGGTCTTCTACGCGAAGGTCCTGTCGGTCGAAGACGTCGAGTACGAAGGCTGGGTCTACGACTTCGAGGTCGCGGAGCACCATAACTATGTGGCTGCCGGCATGATCTGCCACAACACGGCGCAGACGCTCGCCCTGCTAACCGCCGAACGTTCGAAACGACCCACTGGGCCGACGTTGTTGATCGGGCCGATGTCGCTGATCGGGAACTGGCAGCGGGAGGCGGCGCGGTTCACGCCGAAGCTGCGGATCTACGTGCACCACGGCAGCGGGCGGCACCGCGGCGAGGACCTCGTGAAGGCGGCGGCCGAGGCCGATCTGGTGCTGACCACGTACGGCACCGCCGCGCGGGACCATGAGGCGCTCGCCGCGATCGAGTGGGACCGCGTCGTCTGCGACGAGGCGCAGGCGCTGAAGAACAGCGGCACCCGGCAGGCGCGGGCGGTCCGGAGCATCCCGGCGCGCAGCAAGCTGGCGCTCACCGGCACGCCGGTGGAGAACCATCTGACCGAGCTGTGGTCGATCATGGAGTTCGCCAACCCCGGCGTGCTCGGACCGCGCCAGTACTTCCGCGAGCGGTTCGCGGTGCCGATCGAGGCGCACGGCGACGAGGAGGCCGCCGCCGCCCTGCACCGGGCGACCGGCCCGTTCATCCTGCGCCGCCTGAAGACCGACAAGACGATCATCACGGACCTGCCGGACAAGCAGGAGATCAAGGTCTGGTGCAATCTGACGCAGGAGCAGGCGTCGCTGTACCAGGCGACCGTCGAGGACATGCTCGACCAGATCAGCGGCAGCGAGGGCATGGAGCGGCGTGGCCTCGTGCTGGCCACCATGGCCAAGCTCAAGCAGGTCTGCAACCACCCCGTCCACCTGCTCAAGGACGGCTCGCGCCTGCACGGCCGCTCCGGCAAGCTCGAACGCCTGGAGGAGATTTGCGCCGAGGTCGTCGAGCAGGGTGAGAAGGCGCTCGTCTTCACCCAGTACGCCGAGTTCGGCGCGATGCTGCGGCCGCACCTGGAGGCCAAGCTCGACCGCCCGGTGCTGTGGCTGCACGGCGGCGTCAACAAGAAGCAGCGCGACGAGCTGATCCGCCGGTTCCAGGAGGACGCCGATCCGGCGATCTTCCTGCTGTCGCTGAAGGCGGCCGGCACCGGGCTGAACCTCACCGCGGCCAACCACGTCGTCCACGTCGACCGCTGGTGGAACCCCGCCGTCGAGGACCAGGCGACCGACCGCGCGTTCCGCATCGGGCAGACCAAGAACGTCCAGGTCCGCAAGTTCATCTGCGTCGGCACGATCGAGGAGCGGGTCGATGAGATGATCGAACGCAAGAAGTCCCTGGCCGAGCGCATCGTCGGCACCGGCGAGGGCTGGCTCACCGAGCTGTCCGTCGCCGACCTGCGCGAGATCATGCGGCTCGACCCCGAGGCGGTGAGCGACTGATGCCGATCTACGGGAAGGCCCGGCCCGTCGAGGACGGCCTGAAGGCGAAGTCGAGCGGGCGCGGCTCCATCGGCGAGCAGTGGTGGTCCCGCCGCTTCATCGACGTCCTGGAGTCCTTCGCCGATCGTGGCCGGCTCACGCGGGGCCGCACGTACGCCCGCAAGGGCCAGGTGATGAAGCTGCGGATCGACGCGTACGAGGTGACCGCCCTCGTCCAGGGCTCCGACCCCGAGCCGTACGAGGTGTCGATCGGCATCGACCCGGTCCCGGACGCGGTCTGGGAGTCGATCGAGCAGGCCCTGGCCTCCCAGGCGGTGTTCCGGGCGCGGCTGCTGGCCGGGGAGATGCCGCCGGAGATCGAGGACGTCTTCGCCATCTTCGGTGTCTCGCTGTTCCCGCAGTCGTCGGCGGACATGCACCTGATGTGCAGCTGCCCGGACTGGGGCGACCCGTGCAAGCACACCGCCGCGGTGCTCTACCTCCTGGCCGAGGCGTTCGACGACGACCCGTTCCTCATTCTCACCTGGCACGGCCGCACGAAGGACGACCTCCTCGCCGGCCTGCGCCGCCTCGAACCCGCCGAGGTCGACCCGCTGACCATCGAGGAGACGCCCCTGGCGGAGCGGATGGAGGACTTCTGGGCGCCCGCCGTCGTCCGCGACCGCCCGCCCGCTCCCCCGGTCCCCCCGGCCCTGCTGCTCCGTCTCCTCGACCCGCCCAAGGTCAAGGTCCGCCGCCGGGACCTCGTCGACGTCCTCAAACCCGCCTACGAGGCCCTACCCGACCTCGAAGATCCGGATTAGTCTCTCATTCCGCGCCATACCAGCCGATGAAGCGCGGCCATGGTCGTCCCACGGTGTCAGCGGTGTGCCCTGAGGCGGGGAAATCGGTTGTGGCTCGCTTTCCGCGATGGACGGCGCTGACGAGGCGTGCCTGTCCGCTCACCGCCCCACCCCCACCGTCCCTTCTCCTCTCCGCCTTTGCTCTGCTCACCTCGGGTATGCACCTGGTACGGTCCAGTGCCTACTCGAGGTGAGCAGAGCAAAGGCCGGCGAAAGTGCATACGGCAGTGCTCGGGGCTCGGACGACCACGACTGAGTGGACATCACGAAAAAAGTGCCCCGGGGCCGCCATCATTCCGGATTGTGATGATGGCGCCCCAGCCCCGCCAAAAAGCGTTGCGCGAATTCCGGATATTTCCGGACCAGAATCTCGAGCTGCTGCAGTTCGGCGACCTGCGAGGCACCTCGGAACCGTAACGCGTCCAGGGTCGCGTAGAAGTCGTTGATCGCGCGTTGGAGGTCGTTCATCGATCTCCAACGCCCGGAGCGACGACGTGGGCGATGCGCCGCACGGCGAGATCGATGCTGGCGGCCGGGCAGATGGGCTCGCCCCAGCTCCACCACCACATCAGCCTCTCGTCGGCGTCCGGATGACACCGAATTGTCTCAGCAAGGCGCGAATGTACCCCCGCGTTGACGTGGACCCGAGTCGGGCTGATGACCGTGGCGACAAGACCCGCTTTCCCGCATTCTTCGGCCAGGCGCGTCACGAGCGTGTATACGTCACTTCTGTCGTTGATCGGCATGGATCATTCCTTCCGTCGATTCCTCGAACAGAATGCCGCCCGCCCCCTGTCCGTGGAACACTCAAAGGCAGCACAACGACCTGTACGGGAACGCATCCGCTTGTATGGAGGTGTGCGGCAGAAATGACCGGCAACCACCTGACACCGCGCGCCTTCATCGCCAAAGAGCTGCGTCGGGCACGCGAGCAGAAGGGAATGACCCAGGCGGCCCTCGCCAAAGCGATCTACGCGTCCGAGTCGCTGGTCGCGGCGTGGGAGTCGGGGCGACGGATCCCCAAGCCCAAGTACGTCCCTCCGCTCATCGAGGTGCTCGGGATCGACGCGATCCTCGCCCGGATGATCACCGAACTCGTGACCAGCGACGCCCCGGAATGGCTCGGGAGGTTGCTTGAGATCGAAGGACGGTCGTCATCACTGTCCACCTATCAGCCGCTTCTCGTACCCGGGCTGTTGCAGACCGGCGACTACGCGCGAGAAGTCCTTCTGCGATCCGGCAGGCACTATCCGGACGTCGACGAACTGGTCCAGGCGCGGCTGGACCGGCAGTCGATCCTGACCGCGGACGACGCTCCCCTGCTGGTCGCGGTCATGGACGAGTCGGTGCTCCGCAGGCCCGTCGGTGGCCCGGAGGTGATGCGCGAGCAACTCGCGCATCTGCTCGCCGTCGCCGAGCGGCCGGGCGTCGTCATCCAGATCGTTCCGAGCGGCGTGGGCGCCTATCCGGGCCTGGCGGGCGGCTTCCTCATCCTCGGCTTCGACGGCCGGGAAGCCGTCTACGTGGAGGACACCTTCAGCGGCGACATCATCGACGCTGCCGAGGACGTCGCTACGATGAAGCGGATCTGGGAGGCTTTGCGCGTTGAGGCCCTCCCTGGGAAACAATCGGTCGATCTGCTGGCGGAAGTGGCGAAGCAATGGACCTGACCAGCGCAATCTGGCGGAAGTCGTCCCGGAGCGGCACCGGTGAAACGTGTGTCGAGGTGACGTCCCTCGACGAGGGCACCGGGCTTACTGCATCGTGAAGCGCAGTGGGTGGTCGAAAGAGGCCGGGCAGCTGAACGCGTAGAGGGCGTAGCCGCGGCTGATGACGATCGACGTGGGCATGTTCGGGTTGGCCAGGGACTCGAACTCGCCGGCGGGATGTTCCGGCTCCTCGACGGGCCGCCAGCTCCCGCCGTACGGGCTCTCCCATTCGCAGGTGTCGATCGTGAGCAGTGGCTCCATGGCGCGGCCGCATTCGCAGACCATGGGTTCCGGGCCGGACAGGCTCCAGGAGGCGAAGCCGCCGACCTTCCAGCCGAGGGCGAGCGACAGCTCGCCCCGGTAGTCGTTCCCGGTGGCCTCCTCCCACTCCTTGATCCGCTCCTGCAGGTCCTCGGGAAGCAGTTCGACGTACTCGTACTCGGTGATCACTTCGGGATGGAGCACGCACGGCTCCGGCACGTAGTCGTCGTACTCCACGGTCGCGGGCTCCGGCTGGTCGGCCAGGACGGCGGTCACGTCGGACGCGCGGCGCCAGCGCAGGTGGACGGCGGGCAGGTACAGGTCGTGGTCGTCGTGCTCGTGCGGGCACCACAGGACCTGCAGCAGGTCCATGCCCTCCGGGCAGGTCAGTCCGGGGACGTCGCGGGCGTACAGCTGGGCCAGCGCCATCAGCGGCATCGGATCGGCCTTCGCGTCGTCCTCGTCCGTCGGCGGGTCCTCGGCGCGCTTCAGCTCGGCCTTCTCCTCGTCGGTGAGCTGCAGGGTCTCGCCTCGTCTGGTGCGGCCCCAGGCCCGTTCGAGGAGGCGCCGCCGCAGCCGGACACCTTCGGTCGTCACCATCCCGACGTGGAACTGCTCGCAGGTCGGCCAGGGTTCGTCCGCCGGCCACAGCAGCGGCCCGCCCACCGAGCTGTCCCCGGGGCCGGGGTCTCCCGGCCGTGGATGCAGGCGCGTCGCCGTACGACGGTGGGCGGCCAGCTCCGGGAACACCGTGGCGACGTCGACGGGCCGGGGCGGTGTGGTCCGAGATCGCGTCATCGGGACAACCTACGGCTTCGCCGGGCGGCGTACGGGGCGGATGCCGCAGCGGCGCAGTACCCGACGACGCGAACGTCCCCGAACCCGTTGCCGGGTCCGGGGACGTTCGTGGTGGTCAGCGCAGGTCGCCGTTGGTCATGCCGATCGGCGCCGGCGGCAGGGCGATCAGGCCCGTCTCCGCGCGGGAGGCCAGCAGCTCGTGCCGGGGCACGACGCGGACGCTGTACCCGAACGCTCCGGTCCGGTCCAGGGGGACCTCACCGGTGAAGCGGAACCGGCTCTCGCCGAGGTCCTCGGCCTGGTCGAGCTCGAGGTACGACGGCCCGACCAGGGCATCGTTGTCGTCGACCCGGCCGTACGCGACCTCGACGGCGACGTCGTCCGGACGCAGCTCGCCGAGCTGGACCGTGGCCCGTACGGTCAGGCGCGTGCCCAGGTGCGGGGTCTTGCCCGCGCCGGTGGACTCGACGTGCTCGACCGAGACGGACGGCCACGCCTTGGCGATCCGGTGCCGCCAGGTGGCGAGCGCCTTGGCGCCGGCGTTGCCGTCGGCGGACAGCCGGCGGGCCGAGGCGGCCGCCGGGGCGTACAGGTCCTGGACGTAGTCGCGGAGCATGCGCCCGGCGAGCACCTTCGGGCCGAGGGAGGCCAGCGTGTGCTTGACCATCTCCAGCCAGCGGCGCGGCATGCCCTCACCGGCGTGGTCGTAGAACAGCGTGGTGACGTGGTCCTCGATCAGCTCGTAGAGGGCCTGCGCCTCGATGTCATCGCGGCGGTCCGGGTCGTCGGCGCGGTCGGCGGACGGGATCGCCCAGCCGTTGTTGCCGTCGAACCACTCGTCCCACCATCCGTCGCGGATGGAGAGGTTCAGGCCGCCGTTGAGGGCGACCTTCATGCCGGACGTGCCGCAGGCCTCCAGCGGGCGCAGCGGATTGTTCATCCAGACGTCGCAGCCCTGGACGAGCGACTGACCGAGCGCCATGTCGTAGTCGGGCAGGAACACGATCCGGTGCCGTACGGCGGGGTCGTCGCTGAACCGGACGATGTCCTGGATCAGCCGCTTGCCGCCCTCGTCGGCCGGGTGCGCCTTGCCGGCGATGATGATCTGCACCGGGCGCTCGGGGTCGAGCAGGATCGACTTGAGCCGCTCCGGGTCGCGCAGCATCAGGGTGAGCCGCTTGTACGACGGGACGCGGCGCGCGAAGCCGATCGTCAGGACGTCCGGGTCGAGGGCGTCGTCGATCCAGGTGAGCTCGGCCTCGCTGGCGCCGCGCTGGCGCCAGGACTCCCGGAGCCGCCGGCGGGCGTCCTCGACGAGCCGGGCGCGCAGGGTGCGGCGGATGCGCCAGATCTCGGCCGCGGAGACCTTCTCGACGCCCTCCCAGCCGCGGCCGAGCTCGACGATGTCGGGCAGCTCGCGGCGGGCCAGGTCGATGATCTCGGGCGCGACCCACGTCGAGCCGTGGACGCCGTTGGTGATCGAGCCGATCGGGACCTCGTCGGTGTCGAACCCGGGCCACAGGCCGCCGAACATCTCGCGGCTGACGTGGCCGTGCAGCTCGGAGACGCCGTTGACGCGCTGGGCCAGGCGCATGCCCATGACCGCCATGTTGAAGACGGCCGGGTCGCCCTCTTCGTAGGACTCCGCGCCGAGCGCGAGGATGCGGTCGGCGGGCAGGCTGCCCTCTTCGTTGGAGCCGCCGAAGTAGCGCTCGATCAGCTCGCGCGGGAACCGGTCGATGCCGGCCGGGACCGGGGTGTGGGTCGTGAAGACCGTGCCGGCGCGGGTGGCCTCGAGGGCCTCGTCGAAGGTCAGGCCGTGGTCGTCGATGTACTCGCGGATGCGCTCGAGGCCGAGGAAGCCGGCGTGGCCCTCGTTGGTGTGGAACACCTCGGGGGCGGCGTGGCCGGTGATGCGGGAGTACACGCGGATGGCGCGGACGCCGCCGATGCCGAGCAGCATCTCCTGGAGCAGCCGGTGGTCGGTGCCGCCGCCGTAGAGGCGGTCGGTGACGTCACGGGCGATCGGGTCGTTCTCCTCGACGTCGGAGTCGAGGAGGAGCAGCGGCACGCGGCCGACGTTCGCGACCCAGATCTGGGCGTGGAGGGTGCGGCCCTCGGGGAGGCCGACGCCGACCCGCGCCGGCGTGCCGTCGGCCTCGCGCAGGAGCGTGAGCGGAAGCCCGGCCGGGTCGATCGGGGGGTAGCGCTCCTGCTGCCAGCCGTCCGGCGACAGGGACTGGGAGAAGTAACCGTGGCGGTACAGCAATCCCACCCCGACGATCGGCACGCCGAGATCGCTGGCGGTCTTGAGGTGGTCACCGGCGAGAATTCCCAGGCCACCGGAGTACTGCGGCAGCGCCGCGGCGATGCCGTACTCCGGGGAGAAGTAGGCGATCGCCGTGGGAGCGTCGGTGAGCGTCTGATACCAGCGCGGGGCGGTGACGTACTCGCGGAGGTCGTCGACGGCGTCGCCGAGAGCACGCAGGAAGCGCCGGTCACCGGTGAGAGCGGACAGCCGCTCGGGCGAGACCTCGCCGAGCAGGCGCACCGGGTCGTGCCGGGTCGCCTCCCACAGGTCCGGATCGACCGACTCGAAGAGATCGAGTGTCTCCGGATGCCATGACCAGCGCAGGTTGAGTACGAGCTCCTCGAGCGGCTGGAGCGGCTCGGGCAGGACGGAGCGGACGGTGAATCTGCGGATCGCCTTCACGTGCGGCGACACTAATCGGTCCGGACCGGTGCTCGCGACCTTAACCCGCCCGGCGAGCCACATCTTGGCCGCGACTTGGCGCCGAAAACCTTCACGGCTAGGTCCGAAATGCGAACTAGTTCCCCGAGTGCGAGGATGGGAGCGACAAGGCGGCGAGGGTGCCCCGACCTCTTCGAGCCGAGGCATACCGGGTACGCGTCGCGCCCGGCGCCTCACCCGCGGCGATGAAACAATCCGAGCGCGGACGGAGGTCGGCGCGCGCGGTCACCGAACGCGGCGATCCCGGGCGTTACCGGACGCAGCAGCACAGTCACCACTCCTGCGTGACGAACTCTGTTTCACACCCACGAAACCGGCAACGGAGACGTTATGCGCCAACCCACGCCGAGCACCCCCACCCCCTCCGGCGGCAGCAAGCCTCAGAAAAGATCAGAGCTTTCCGAAGAACAGGGTGATCGCGGATCCGCGTCTGTACGCTCCCCTGCGATGATCGGACGCATTCCCATTCTCGACGTGCAGCCAGTGATCGACTGCGGACGCTGGCCCGCCAAGGCCGTTCCCGACGAGGAGTTCGAGGTCGGCGCCACCGTGTTCCGCGAGGGCCACGAGATGCTCGGCGCCGGCGTCGTCCTGCGGGATCCGGAGGGCCGTGTCGGGCCGCTCGTCCGCATGTCCGAGGTCGCCCCCGGCACCGACCGGTACGCCGCGTGGGTGGCCCCGGCCACGACCGGGCTGTGGCACTTCCGGGTGGAGGCGTGGGGTGATCCGATCGCACACTGGCACCACGACGCCGGTATCAAGATCCCGCGCGGTCAGGACACCGAGCTGATGCTCGAGGAGGGCGCCCGGCTGTTCGAGCGGGCGACGGCCGCCCTGCCCAAGGGGAAGGTCGGCGTGCCGAAGAAACGGGCCGCGCTGACCGCGCTGGCCCGTACGCTCCGGGACCGGACGATCCCGCCGATGACGCGGTTCGAGGCGGCGGAGGCACCGGAGATCCGCGCGGTCCTCGACGAGCACCCGCTGCGGGATCACGTCACGACCTCGGAGTGGCATCCGCTGATCGTGCACCGGGAGCGGGCGCTGTTCGGATCCTGGTACGAGTTCTTCCCCCGGTCCGAGGGCGCGACGTACGACCCGATGGGCTACCGGGCACCGCAGTCGGGAACGTTCCGAACGGCGATGAGGCGGCTCCCGGCGATCGCCGAGATGGGCTTCGACGTCGTCTACCTGCCCCCGGTCCACCCGATCGGCCGGCAGTTCCGCAAGGGCCCGAACAACACCCTGCACGCCGAGCCGCACGATCCCGGCTCGCCCTGGGCGATCGGCTCGGAGGACGGCGGCCACGACGCCATCCATCCCGAGCTTGGAACGTTCGAGGACTTCGACGCCTTCGTCGCCCGCACCCGTGAGCTGGGCATGGAGGTCGCGCTCGACCTGGCCCTGCAGTGCTCGCCGGACCATCCCTGGGTGGGCAAGCACCCCGAGTGGTTCACCACGCGCGCCGACGGGACCATCGCCTACGCGGAGAACCCGCCGAAGAAGTACCAGGACATCTACCCGCTGAACTTCGACAACGACCCCGAGGGGATCTACGAGGAGGTCGAGCGGGTCGTACGCCTCTGGATGGCGCACGGCGTGCGGATCTTCCGGGTGGACAACCCGCACACCAAGCCGGTGGCGTTCTGGGAGCGGCTGCTGGGCAGCATCGCCGCGACCGACCCGGACGTGCTGTTCCTCGCCGAGGCGTTCACCCGCCCGGCGATGATGCACACCCTCGGCAAGATCGGCTTTCACCAGTCGTACACCTACTTCACCTGGCGTAACAGCAAGGACGAGCTGGAGGAGTACCTCCGGGAGCTGTCGGGCGCGGCCGCCGCCTACATGCGGCCGAACTTCTTCGTCAACACGCCGGACATCCTCCACGAGTACCTCCAGCACGGCGGGCCGCCGGCGTTCGCGATCCGCGCCGTCCTCGCCTCGACGCTGTCGCCGACGTGGGGGGTCTACTCGGGCTACGAGCTGTACGAGAACACCCCCGTACGGCCGGGCAGCGAGGAGTACCGCGACTCGGAGAAGTACCAGTACCGGCCGCGTGACTGGGAGGCGGCCGAGCGTGAGGGACGCAGCCTGGCGCCGCTCATCGAGACGCTGAACTCCGTGCGGCGGGCGCATCCTGCGTTGCACAGGCTGCGTGACCTACGATTCCACCATGTCGACCAGCCCGAGCTGATCTGCTACTCCAAACGCGTGTCGGACGGCTCCGATCGCCTCGGAGACGTCGTGCTGGTCGTCGTGAATCTCAACCCACATCAGGTTCGCGAGGCGACGGTCCATCTCGACCTGCCCGCGCTCGGACTCGACTGGTCGGACGAGTTCGTCGTCACCGACGAGCTCTCCGGCGAGTCGTATCGCTGGCGGCAGGCGAACTACGTACGCCTTGACCCCCACACCCGGCCTGCCCACATCTTCACGGTCTCGAGAGGCGAGAGTTGACGCAGTTGGATCCCCTACCCGGAGTCGGCCCCGTCGAGCCGGTTCCCGACACGTTCACGCGTGAGACGCCCAACGAGCCTCACTGGTACAAGAACTGCGTTTTCTACGAGGTTCTGATCCGGGGGTTCTACGACTCCACCGGTGACGGCACCGGTGACATCCGGGGCCTCACCCAGAAGCTGGACTACCTGCAGTGGCTCGGCATCGACTGCATCTGGTTGCTGCCGATCTACGAGTCGCCGCTGCGCGACGGCGGGTACGACATCAGCGACTTCATGAAGATCCTTCCGGAGTTCGGCGACCTCGGCGACTTCGTCGAGCTGGTCGAGGAGGCGCACAAACGCGGCATCCGCGTCATCGCCGACCTGGTCATGAACCACACCAGCGACCAGCACCCGTGGTTCAAGGCGTCGCAGGAGGACCCCGACGGGCCGTTCGGGGACTTCTACGTCTGGTCCGACACGGACGAGGCGTACAAGGACGCCCGGATCATCTTCGTCGACACCGAGACGTCGAACTGGACGTACGACCCGGTGCGCGGCCAGTACTACTGGCACCGGTTCTTCAACCACCAGCCGGACCTGAACTTCGACAACCCCGCGGTCCAGGACGCGATGCTGGAGGTCCTGCGGTTCTGGCTGGACCTCGGCATCGACGGGTTCCGCCTGGACGCCGTGCCCTACCTGTACGAGCGGGAGGGCACCAACTGCGAGAACCTCAAGGAGACCCACGACTACCTCAAGCGGGTCCGGGCTGAGGTCGACCGGCTGTACCCCGACCGGGTGCTGCTGGCCGAGGCGAACCAGTGGCCCGCCGACGTCGTGGAGTACTTCGGCGACCCGGCCACGGGCGGCGACGAGTGCCACATGGCGTTCCACTTCCCGGTCATGCCGCGCATCTTCATGGCGGTCCGCCGGGAGCAGCGCTACCCCATCTCCGAGATCATGGCGCAGACGCCGAAGATCCCGGAGAACGCCCAGTGGGGCATCTTCCTCCGCAACCACGACGAGCTGACGCTCGAGATGGTGACGGACGAAGAGCGCGACTACATGTACTCCGAGTACGCCAAGGACCCGCGGATGAAGGCCAACATCGGCATCCGCCGGCGCCTGGCGCCGCTCCTGGACAACGACCGCAACCAGCTGGAGCTGTTCACGGCCCTGCTGCTGTCGCTGCCCGGCTCGCCCGTTCTCTACTACGGTGACGAGATCGGCATGGGCGACAACATCTGGCTGGGCGACCGCGACGGCGTGCGGACGCCCATGCAGTGGACCCCGGACCGCAACGCCGGCTTCTCCAGCTGTGACCCGGCGCGGCTGTACCTCCCGGTCATCATGGACCCGATCTACGGGTACCAGGCGATCAATGTGGAGTCGCAGCAGAACAACACCGGGTCGCTCCTGCACTGGACGCGCAAGATGATCGAGATCCGCAAGCGGCACCCGGTCTTCGGCGTCGGCGACTACACCGAGCTGACCGCGTCGAACCCGAGCGTGTTGGCGTTCGTGCGGGAATACGGTCAAGATCGCGTGTTGTGCGTCAACAACCTCTCGCGCTTCCCGCAGCCGGTCGAGCTCGACCTGCGGCGGTTCGAGGGGGCCAACCCCGTCGAGTGCATGGGAGGAGTGCAATTCCCCACGATTGGGGAGCTCCCGTATCTTCTGACGCTTCCTGGGCATGGTTTCTACTGGTTCCTCCTGTCCCCGAGCCCCGGGGGTGATGGCGAAGCGCCATGACGTGCAAACAGGAGGCACAGGCGAGGTGACATAGTCAGTGCTGTTGGAACGACTCGACGATCTGTTGGTGAACTGGCTCCCGCGCCAGCGGTGGTTCGCGGGCAAAGATCGGAGGATCGACGGGATATCCGTCGTCTCCGACACCGAGCTCGTCGAGGGCGATCCCTCGCTGCACCATCTGATCATCGCCGTGCACCAGGAGGGGGGCTCCGACCGGTACCAGGTGCCCCTCGGAGTTCGCAGCGAGCTGCCCGGCCGTCTCAAGTACGCCGCGATCGGGCAGCTCGACAACGGATCGTGCGTCTATGACGCGGTCCACGACCCCCTGCTGACCCGGGTCTGGCTGGAGAACATGGCCGGCAACGTCGACGTCGGCCCGCTGACCTTCCGCTCCATCACCGGCATCGACACCGACCTGCCGAGCTTCGCCAGCCCCGCCGAGCAGAGCAACACCTCGCTGATCTACGGCGACGCCTACATCTGCAAGCTCTTCCGCCGGCTCACCCCCGGCATCAACCCCGACCTCGAGGTCAGCATCGGCCTCGCACGTGCCGGCAGCAAGCACGTCCCCGAGCTGTACGGCTGGTTCTCCAGCGACCTCGGCGGCACACTGTCCACGCTCGCGATGATGTCGGAGTTCCTGCGCAGCGGCACCGACGGCTGGCAGCTCGCCGGCACCAGCGTCCGCGACCTGTACGCCGAGGCCGACCTGCGTGCCGACGAGGTGGGCGGCGACTTCGCCGCCGAGTCCGAACGGCTCGGCGCGGCGACCGCCGACGTCCACCGGGACATGGCCAACGCCTTCGGCACCGGTGAGATGACCCCGGCCGAGGTCCGCGCGGTCGCCGAGCGGATGCACGAGCGACTCTGTGAGACCTGTGAGGTCGTCCCGCAGCTCCGGCCGTACGCCGGACGGCTCACCGACGCCTTCGACGCGCTGGCCGAGCTCGACGAGCCCCTCGTCGTGCAGCGCGTCCACGGTGACTACCACCTCGGCCAGGTCATGCGGACCGACTCGGGCTGGATGCTGCTGGACTTCGAGGGCGAGCCCGTCAAGTCTCTGGAGGAGCGCCGGGCGCCCGCCCACCCGCTCCGCGACGTCGCCGGGATGCTGCGCTCGTTCGACTACGCGGCCCGTCACCTGCTCGTCAACGGGCAGACCTTCCGCGGCGACCGCGACCAGCTGGAGTACCGCGCCCAGGAGTGGGCCGACCGGAACCGCGCCGCCTTCTGCCACGGATACGCCGAGGCCGGCGGCGTCGACCCGGCCGCGCACGAGGTGATCCTGCGGGCCTTCGAGTTCGACAAGGCCGTCTACGAGGTGATGTACGAGGCCCGCAACCGGCCCTCCTGGCTGCCCATCCCGCTGGGGTCGATCGCCGCCCTCAGCACCCGCCCGGAGTCCGGCTACCTGGCCTCCTGACGCGCGCGCTCATCCCGTGTCCTCCGCCGATCGAAGATCCGGACCCAGCGAGGATTAGCCGACGCTCGTCGGGCAGGCTTAGGGAGAGCGTGGGCATACGAGAACATCTGAGGAGCGTCATGGCGCGGGTCACCAACGACGAGATCGACCGGTTGATCGGCGGAGATCATCACGACCCCCACAGCGTGCTCGGCGCCCATCCCGGGCGCGACGGCATCACCGTTCGCGCGTTGCGGCCGCTGGCCACCACGGTCAAGGTGGTCCTCCCGGACGGTGCCCGGCATCCGATGCGCCACGTGCACGAGGGCGTCTTCGCGGTCACGCTGCCGGCCGACGCCTCCCTCGCCGGGGACGAGCCCCAGGCGGTGCCGGACTACCGGCTGGCG
The DNA here is from genome assembly GCF_024055715.1 of Actinoallomurus soli. Taxonomy (GTDB): domain Bacteria; phylum Actinomycetota; class Actinomycetes; order Streptosporangiales; family Streptosporangiaceae; genus Actinoallomurus; species Actinoallomurus soli. The sequence goes on along the minus strand of NZ_JAMXMV010000008.1, from coordinate 41,578 downwards.
GTGGCGTACGACGGGCCCGAGGTGATCCAGGACGACCCGTACCGGCACCTGCCGACCCTCGGCGAGCTCGACCTGCACCTGATCGGCGAGGGCCGGCACGAGGAGCTGTGGAAGGTCCTGGGCGCGCACACCCGCACGTACGCCTCGGTCTTCGGCCCGGTGTCGGGCACCTCCTTCGCGGTGTGGGCGCCGAACGCCCGCGGAGTACGGGTCATCGGCGACTTCAACCACTGGGACGGCCGGGCCCACCCGATGCGCTCGCTCGGCGCCTCGGGCATCTGGGAGCTGTTCATCCCGGACGTCGGCGACGGCACGAACTACAAGTTCGAGCTCCTCGGCGCCGACCGGGTCTGGCGGCGCAAGGCCGACCCGATGGCGCGGTACGCCGAGCGGCCCCCCGCCACCGCGTCCACGGTCTTCACCTCCTCCTACGAGTGGGAGGACGACGAGTGGATGACGCGCCGCAAGTCCTACGACGCGCTGCACTCGCCGATGAGCACGTACGAGGTGCACCTCGGCTCGTGGCGCGCCGACCTCGGCTACCGCGAACTCGCCGACCAGCTGGTCGGCTACGTCACCGAGATGGGCTTCACGCACGTGGAGTTCCTGCCGGTGGCCGAGCACCCGTTCGGCGGCTCCTGGGGCTACCAGGTGACGTCCTACTACGCCCCCACCTCCCGCTTCGGGAACCCCGACGACTTCCGCCACCTCGTCGACCGGCTCCACCAGGCCGGCATCGGCGTGATCATCGACTGGGTGCCGGGCCACTTCCCCAAGGACGAGTGGGCCCTGGCCCGCTTCGACGGCACGCCGCTGTACGAGCACGCCGACCCGCGCCGCGGCGAGCAGAAGGACTGGGGCACCCTCATCTTCGACTTCGGCCGCGCCGAGGTCCGCAACTTCCTGGTCGCCAACGCGAACTACTGGCTGGAGGAGTTCCACGTCGACGGGCTCCGCGTCGACGCCGTCGCCTCGATGCTGTACCTGGACTACTCCCGCGCCGAGGGCGAGTGGACGCCGAACATCTACGGCGGCCGGGAGAACCTCGAGGCGATCGACTTCCTCAAGGAGATGAACGCCACCGCCTACAAGCGCTCCCCCGGCATCGTGACGATCGCCGAGGAGTCCACCGCCTGGCCGGGCGTCTCCCGCCCCACCCACCTCGGCGGGCTCGGGTTCGGGTTCAAGTGGAACATGGGCTGGATGCACGACACGCTGGCCTACCTCGAGCGGGACCCGCTCTACCGGGGCTACCACCACCACGAGATCACGTTCTCGATGGTCTACGCGTACTCGGAGAACTACGTGCTGCCGCTGTCGCACGACGAGGTCGTGCACGGCAAGGGCTCCCTGCTGGGCAAGATGCCCGGCGACGAGTGGCAGCGGTTCGCCAACCTGCGGGCGCTGCTGGCGTTCATGTGGGCGCATCCGGGCAAGCAGCTGCTGTTCATGGGGCAGGAGTTCGGCCAGGGCGCGGAGTGGGCCGAGTCCCGCTCCCTCGACTGGTGGCTGCTGGACGAGGCCGAGGACAACTTCCACGTCGGCGTACGACGCCTGGTCCGCGACCTGAACCACACCTACACCGCGTCGCCCCAGCTGTGGACGATGGACACCGACCCGGCGGGCTTCCGCTGGATCGCCGCCGACGACGTCGCGGGCAACGTCATCTCCTTCCTGCGGTACGGCCCGAACGGCTCGCCGCTCGCCTGCGTCGTCAACTTCTCCGGCCTCCCACACGAGAACTACCGGCTCGGCCTGCCCTGCGCGGGCCGCTGGCGCGAGGTGGTCAACACCGACGCGTACGAGTACGGCGGCAGCGGGGTCGGCAACCTCGGCGCGGTCGAGGCGGTCGAGGATCCCAGCCACGGGCTGCCGGCCTCCGCCTGCCTGCGGGTGCCTCCGCTCGGCGCCCTCTGGCTCGCCCCGGAGACCCCTGCGCAGTGACGCGCTCCCGCGCGGAATGACCGTCGTGGCCGTGCCGGTGGCGCGGCCACGACGGAACGGCGCGGCCGGTGCCGCGCGAGTGGCGATGATCACCGGGCCACATGTGGCAATGATGTTGTGGGAGAGCCTCGCGGTGCGAGAGATTTCGCGCGCAACCCCAGGAGGTAGCGCGTGCGGATCTCAGCACGGCGAGGAGTTCTCGCCTCAATGGCAGTCGCGGCCGCCCTCACGGCGACCGGGGCGCCCGCCGCCCACGCGGCGAAGAAGCCGACGATCAAGGTGGCGGACGGGGTCACCCAGCCCGTCTTCTCGTACCAGAACGCCATCCGGGAGTTCGTCCGGGTGCAGTCGAGCGTCGACTCCGACGGCGACGGCAAGAAGGACCTGATCCGGGTCGACATCATCCGGCCGAAGGAGACCGACGCCGGCTTGAAGGTGCCCTCGATCATCGACGAGAGCCCGTACTACGACAACCTCGGCCGCGGCAACGAGGGCGAGCGCAAGACGTACGACGCGAACGGCAACCCGGCGAAGTTCCCGCTGTTCTACGACAACTACTTCGTGCCGCGCGGCTACGCCGTCCTGCAGGTCGACATGGACGGCACCACGAAGTCCGACGGCTGCCCCACCTCCGGTGGCGCGTCGGACGTGCTCGGCGGCAAGGCCGTCATCGACTGGCTGGGCGGCCGGGCCAAGGCCTTCGACGCCCAGGGCAGGCCGGTCAAGGCCACCTGGTCCACCGGTCACGCCGGCATGATCGGCAAGTCGTACGACGGGACTCTCGCCAACGCCGTCGCGGCCACCGGCGTCAAGGGTCTGGACACCATCGTGCCGATCTCCGCGATCAGCTCCTGGTACGACTACAGCCGCATGAACGGCGTGATCTGGTTCAAGGGCGAGGAGGACGGCCTCGCGCAGGTGGTCGACACCGACCCGCCCGCCAAGTGCGCCGCCGTCCAGCAGCGGCTCACCCAGGGCCAGGACGACGCCACCGGCAACTACAACGCCTTCTGGAACGAGCGCAACTACCGCACCGGGCCGATCGCCGACGCGAGCAGGGTGCACGCCAGCGTCTTCGCGGTCCACGGGCTGAACGACCTGAACGTCAAGCCCAGCCAGTTCTCCACCTGGTGGGCGGCCCTGGCGAAACGCGGAGTGCCCCGCAAGGTATGGCTGTCGCAGTACGGCCACGTCGACCCGTTCGACTTCCGCCGCGACGTCTGGGTGGACACCCTGCACCAGTGGTTCGACCACTGGCTCTGGAAGCTGCCGAACGACATCATGAAGCAGCCGCGCGCGGACGTCGAGGTCGGGCCCGACCAGTGGGCCACCCAGTCCGACTGGCCCGCGCCGCACACCCGGCAGCTCAGCCTGCGCCCCCAGGCGGACGGCTCCCTCGGCCTCAAGGCCGGCACCGGCGTCGGCACCTACAGCGACACCAAGCAGGCCGAGGACGACGCCGTGTCCGACCCGACCACGGCGAAGCCGTACCGGCTGGCCTACACGACCCCGCCGCTGAAGACCGACGTACGGCTGTCCGGCACGCCGCGGGTGAGCCTGAAGATCAAGCTCGACAAGCCCACGGCGAACCTCGGCGCGCTGCTCGTCGACTACGGCACCGACACCCGGGTGAACTACCTGGGCGCCGGATCGGGCGTCAAGACGCTGACCACCCAGGACTGCCACGGTGAGAGCACGGCCACCGACGACGCCTGCTACTACAAGGTCGTCACGGACACCGTGACCTCCGACGTCAACGTGGTGACCCGCGGCTACCTCGACGCGCAGAACCGCACGTCACTCAGCCACCCGTCGCCGCTGACGCCGGGCAAGACCTACACGGTCCGCTGGAACACCCTGCCGCAGGACTACCGCTTCAAGGCCGGGCACCGGCTCGCCCTGGTCCTCATCGGCACCGACGCCGACACCCAGGACGACGACGCCACCGGCGCGGCCGTGACCGTCGACCTGGCCGGCAGCCAGATCACCCTCCCGGTGATCATCGGCGGCTCGTTGTCGACGCCGTCCTTCTCCGCCCAGCAGAAGTGGCGCGGCCCGACCCACGTCGTGCTGCCCAAGCAGCCCCGCCAGTTCCGCTGATCCGCGAATGAGACGGGCCCCGGGACGTGATCGTCCCGGGGCCCGCTCGCGTACAGACGCCCTCAGCCGAGCACGTCCTCGATGGAGTCCGCCGTGGCCGCCCGCCGCCCCCACTCCACGAGCTGATCGAGATCAGCGCACTGTTCGATCCGCGCCCGCGCTTCATCCGGCACTATGACTCCCCGGGCGGACAGTACGTCGAGGATGATCTCCACCCGCCCCTCACGCCGCCCCTCACGGACGGCGTTGCGGAAGAACTCGCTCTTGTATTCGCCGGTTGCGGTCTTCATCAATCCCTCCAGAAGATCCCGAGCCGCCCGAGGAAGCACGGCGATTACCTCGTCTATTAAACCCTGTGCCCTCTGAGCATCGATGGTCTTCATGCACTGCAGCAATGCTTCAAAGACCTTGGGACCGTCGGGGCCCGGGCCGTGCACCACGGCGGACAGGGCGGCGAGCTCCGGGACGGGGACCGTCTGTCCGTCCGTGAGGACCGGGACCTCGTCCGGGCCGAGGACGAGCGGGCGCAGGACGAGTCCCGGATGACCGAGCAGGATGGGCTCGCGAGCCCAACCGGCCACGCGTTGCTTCGGGGAGATCACAAAGAGCACGGTCGGACAGCCCAACCGGGCGCGGGCGGTTGCGACGTACGCCGGCCAGGTCAGGCGCTTCTGCGGGTCCTGGCGCCGCTGCACCTCCACGATGACGGCAAGCTCCGCGCGATCGCTCCCGAGCGTCACGACGGCATCGGCGTGATAGGAAACCGGCTTGTGCTCGCTGAGGTCAGCGGACTCCAGGCGCGCGTGGGCGGTCGACGGCACCAGCCCCTTGCACACGCAATCCAGCAGGTCAGCCGCGAGCGCGGGACGCTCCCGGATCAACTCCAACACCATCTGGTGGTCACGACTGGGCACGAGTCGAACACTAGAGGTAGTTGATCGACTACGCAAAGCAGCGACAAAGGGGCTCAGCGCCGTGCGGGCCGGATCAGTCCGGCGTCCGTGCGGACCTGGCGGGAGAGCAGGTCGGCGAAGGCGGCGGTGAGGGGGTCCGGGCGGATTCGGCTGTAGGCGCTGAGGACGGCCGCGGTGCCCGCCAACGGTCCTCTGGCCGACCTGGACCTCGCCGCGGTCCAGCGGGCCTTCGCCGCCAAGGTGATAGGTCCCCTGTTTCGTGGCCATCACGGTCCGCTCGGGAGAGGGCCGCCAGGCGGCCACCCCGGAGAAGAAGGTGAAAGACCCGCCCTCGTTCACCTGCCCGGCCAGGTGCTTGGCGAGGAACCGGCACCGTGCTGCACGTCGACGGCGGCGGCCGGCTCGTCTGAGGACCATCATGGACTCGTGGTGCCGCTCGCCCGCGGTCAGCGGGTGCGGGCGGGCCGGGCGGGCCGGGGGTCCGGCTGCGGGAGACGGCCGGCGCGGCGGGTCATGACCAGTTGCTGGGCCGCGAGGGTCACACCGAGTCCCAGCCACAGGGCATCGAGGTCGATCGGCTCGTCGAACACCGCGTGCCCCAGCGCGGTGAGCACGAGCCGGGTGGCGATCGTCGCCAGCCACAGCAGCAACGTGACACCGCCGCCCCGCCGGTAGACGACGCCGTCCCGGTCCCGCCACATCCGCATCGTCCGGCCGCGCAACGCGCCGAAGAAGGCGGAGGCGATCAGCGAGACGACGAGCAGGGTGATGCCCGCGGTGGTCGCCCGGGCGGGTCCCGGCGGAACGAGGCCGCGGGCGACGCAGAGCAGCACCCAGATCCAGGCCTGCCACCGCACCGGCCGCGTCGCGAACTGCAGGACGATGACGAGCGCGGTGATCCCTACCGCGAGGGCGACGTCTAACGTCACGCCGTTCACCGGTCCTCCTCGTCCCGGGGCACCAGCCCGGAGTCCTCCGTCATGTAGCCGGCGAGCACGGTCGTCAGGCTCGACCGGAAGGCGGCCTGCCTGGCGGGGTCGGCCGGGTCGTGGCCGAGCGCGGAGAGCCAGGACCGGCCGCCGATGGCGTAGCCGTAGGAGGCGGCCAGGCCGAGCAGGACGACCGCCTCGATCCGGTCCCGTCCCGGGACCTCCGGTCCGGGCAGTGCCGCGCGGATGCCCCGTTCCATGGCGTCGACCAGCTCCCGCAGGCCCTGGTCCGCCATGCCCAGGTCGGCGTGCAGTTCGGCCCAGGCGAACAGGCGTACGTACCGTTCGTCGGCGAGCGCGTCGAACAGGACGCCCATCATGCCCGTGGCGGTCGGCACGCCCGCCTCGGCCCGGATCCGCTCGCGTACGCGGTCGCGCAGCAGTGCGTTCTCGCGCCGGAGGACCTCACGGACGAGGGCGCCGTAGGTGCCGAAGTAGTGCGTCACCAGGCCGTGCGTGACGCCGACCGCCTCGGCCACCTGCCGGAGGCCGGCACCGTCCGGTCCGCGCTCGGCGATCAGCGCCGCCGCCGCGGCGAGGATCTCCTCGCGCGCCTCGTCGGGCGAACGGCGCCTGCGCCGTGGTGCCGTCACCGGGGCCTCCTATTGTCAAGTTGGACAATAACACGGCCGACCGGCACCGATCCGCGTCTTCGGTGGGATCGGGGTCAGGGCAGGCGGTCCAGGAGCCACGTGGGGCCGACGACCGAGGCGCCCGCCGCCTCGGCGCGGCGTCGCAGCCCGCGGTCGGCGGTGACGACGGTGCGCTGCTCTCCCGCCTCGGGTGCGGCCAGCCGGGCGATCGTGTCGTCGCCGCTGCCCGGCGCCTCGACGACGCGCACGCCGGGCACGCCCGGCACGCCACGGGCGGCGCCCTCCGTGACCAGGATGACCTCCGGCTGAACGGTGCCGGAGCCGGCCCCCGGCAGTCCCTCCACCGCGCCGAGACGGGCGAGCCGGTCACGCAGGCGCGTCGCCGCACCGGCCCGGTCGCGCCACCAGCCGTCGGGCGTGGCGCCCACGACGTTCGCCCCGTCGACGATCAGAACCGGTCTCCGGGGCGCCTCGCCCGGGTGCTGTTCCGTCATAGCGCCACCATTCCCGAGCGCCCCGGTCCCAAGCGACGGGCTTGACTTCGAGCGCGCTCTAAAAGATTCGATCGTCGCATGGCATCGAAACTGGCCCTGGTGACCGGGGCGAACAAGGGCATCGGGTTCGAGATCGCTCGCGGGCTGGCACGGCACGACTGCGCCGTGCTGGTGGCCGCCCGTGATCGGGCACGAGGCGAACAGGCGGTCGCCGCACTGAGGGATGACGGCGGTGAGTTCCACTACGTGCGGGTCGACGTCACGGACGCGTCGTCGATCGCCGAGGCGGCGGGCTGGATCGAGGAGCGCTTCGGCCGGCTCGACATTCTGGTGAACAACGCCGGAATCACCGATCGGCCCGTTCCCGGGCCACCGAGTGAGACGGACCTGCCGGCGATGCGTGCCGTGTACGAGACGAACGTGTTCGGGGTCGTGGCCGTGACGAACGCGTTGCTGCCGCTGCTGCGGCGCTCCCCGGCGGGGCGGATCGTCAATGTGTCCAGCGGGCTCGCGTCGATCAGCGCCTACGCGGCCCCGGACTCGGCGATGCCGCCCTACCTCGCGTACGCATCGTCCAAGTCGGCGCTGAACGCGATCACGGTCCAGTACGGCAAGGAGCTGCGGGACACCGCGATCAAGGTCAACGCCTGCGAGCCCGGTTACACCGCCACCGACCTGAACGAGCACCGGGGACTGCGGACGCCCGCGCAGAGTGCCAAGGTCGCCATCGACCTCGCGCTGCTGGGCGAGGACGGACCCACGTGCGGTTACTTCGACGAGAACGGCCCACTGCCCTGGTGAGGGAGCGCTCAGGAGAGGAGGCCGAGCAGCCAGCCCGGGTCGGCGGCCGTCGCGCCCGCCGCCTCGGCGCGGCGGCGCAGTGCCGGGTCGCCGGTGACGACGACCCGGTGCTCGTCCGGAGCCCGCGGCGCGACGAGCCGCGCGAGCCCCTCCGCGCCGTCCCGGACGGCGATGATTCGTACGGCGGAGTCCTCTTCCTCGATGGGGGCGGCGTCCTCGGCGGCGAGGACGATCTCGGGGAAGGAAAAGTCGGCGATGGCGCCGGGGAGGTTCGGGACCGGGCCGAGCGCGGCGAGCCGGTCACGGAGCCGGGCGAGGTCGGTTCCCGCTCCGTCGAGGGCGGCGGCGTGGACGACCAGGACCGGCCGGACGAGCGCGGCGCGGAGCCGGGGCCAGCCGTCGGCGAACGCCGGGAACAGCCTCCTGCCGGGGACCTGGTCGACGTGGACCCAGGCGACGGCCGCCGTCTCGAACGACGCCCGGCGGACGTCGGGCCGCGCGGCGACGGACGCGATCACCGTCTCGTACGACCAGCCGCCGTGGTACTCGCCGATGAGGCCGTGCACGCGGACGACGGACGGGTCGAGCGTGCTCTCCTCCCCGGCCTCGCGCAGCGCACCGGCGACCGCGTCCTCGTGGCTGTGCCGCGCGCCGCCGAGGAGGCCCCAGGTGCCGCCGCCGATGGAGAGGCGGGCGCGTTTCTGGAGGAGCACATGGGGCTCCGGAGCCAGGTGGTACAGGAGCAGGCCGGCCGCGCCGTGGCGTCCCCAGTGCCGGTGGCCCGCGTCGCAATTCACCCATCCGTCCCCGTCGCCCATACCAGTGAGGGTAACGGGCAGGTAGGGACGGCTGCCGACGAAAACCACCCTTACCACCCGGCTGACCACTGGTTTTTCAGGCATTGACGGCGTCTCCCGACCGAGTTAGCTTCCGAGCACTGAAAAGAAAGTTTCTTTTCAGTGAGTACGGCGCCGTGCTCCTCCCGCCAGTCTCTGAGGAGCCAACTTGAGACGGATCATCCTCCGGCTCGTCGTCGCGTTCGCGGCGACGGCCCTCCTCGCCCTGCCCCACTCGACCCCGTACGCCCGCGCGGCCACCGCCCCCACCGCCACCTTCAGCAAGGACTCCGGCTGGGGCACCGGCTACCAGGGCAAGTACACGATCACCAACGGCGGCTCCACGACGCTCACCGGCTGGAAGGTCGAGTTCGACGTGCCCGCCGGCGGCTCGGTCGGCGCGTACTGGGACGCCCTGATGACCCAGAGCGGCACCCACTACACCTTCACCAACCGGGAGTACAACGGAACGCTCGCGCCGGGCGCCTCCGCGAGCTTCGGCTGGACCGGCGCTCCCGAGTCGGCCACGCCGATCAACTGCAGGCTCAACGGGCAGCCGTGCGACGGCAGCGGAGGAGGAGGCGGAGGCGGCGACACCTCACCGCCGACGGCGCCCACCGGTCTGCGCGTGACCGGCACGACGTCGAGCTCGATCAGCCTCTCCTGGACCGCGTCCACCGACGACGTCGGCGTCACGGGCTACCGGGTGTACGAGGGGTCCACGGTGGTGGCGACGACGACCTCCACCAGCGCCACGATCGGCGGCCTCGCCGCGAGCAGCAGCCACACCTACTCCGTGACCGCGCGGGACGCGGCGGGGAACGAGTCCGCCAAGAGCGCCACCGTGTCCGGCACGACGCAGCCCGGCGGCGGTGGCGGGGGCACCTACCAGAAGGTGGGCTACTACCCCCAGTGGGGCATCTACGGCCGCAACTTCTGGATGAAGAACCTCGACACCGACGGCGCGGCCGGGAAGCTCACCGTGCTCAACTACGCGTTCGAGAACCTCGACCCGACCAACCTGACCTGCGCCGAGACCACGAAGGGCACGACGTCCAACCCGGAGGACCCCGACCAGGGCACCGGCGCGGGTGACGCGTACGCCGACTACGGGGCCTCGGTGTCGGCGGCCAACAGCGTCGACGGCGTCGGCGACACCTGGGACCAGAAGCTCAAGGGCAACTTCAACCAGATCAAGAAGCTGAAGGCGAAGTACCCGAACCTGAAGGTCCTCGTGTCGATCGGCGGGTGGACGTACTCCAAGTTCTTCTCCGACGCCGCCAAGACCGACGCCGGGCGTAAGAAGCTCGTCAGCTCCTGCATCGACATGTTCATCAAGGGCAACCTGCCCGCGTCGTCCGACGGCACCGGCGGGCCGGGCACCGGTGCGGGCGTGTTCGACGGCATCGACGTCGACTGGGAGTGGCCGGGCAGCCCGGACGGGCACCCCGGCAACCACTACGACCCGAGCGACAAGGCGAACCTCACCGCGCTGCTGGCGGAGTTCCGCAGCCAGCTGAACGCCCTCGGCAGCGGATACCTGCTGACCGCCTTCACCCCCGCCGACCCGGTCAAGGTGAACGCGGGCTGGGACCTGCCGGCGATCTTCAACTACCTCGATTTCGCCAACGTGCAGGGCTACGACTTCCACGGCTCGGGCAGCGACAACTCCTGGGAGCCGAACCGCACCGGCCACCAGGCGAACCTGTACGTCGACCCGGACGACCCGTACTCCACCCACTTCAGCGTCGACTCGGCCGTGAAGGTCTACACCGACGCCGGAGTGAACACCCGGAAGCTCACCATCGGGATCCCGTTCTACGGCCGGGGCTGGCAGCAGGTGGCCGACGGCGGCAAGAACGGCGAGTGGCAGACGGCGAACGGCGCGGCGCCCGGCGACTTCCCCGAGGAGGCGGGCACACGCGGGTACAAGAACATCGCGGCCAACGTCCCGGGCTGCACCGTCTACCACGACGAACAGGCCGTCGCGACGTACTGCTACACGGGCGCGAACGGCCAGTGGTGGTCCTTCGACGACCCCTGGTCGATCGGCAAGAAGACCGACTACATCAAGTCCAAGAACCTGCTCGGCGCGATGATCTGGGAGATGTCCGGTGACACCGGCCCCCTGATGACCGCCCTCGACAGCGGCCTTCACTGATCCGTACGGGCCGGCGCTCTCTCCAGGAGCGCCGGCCCTTCACCACCTCTCCGGGAGCGCCGGCCCTTCACCGCCTCTCCGGGAGTGGCTGCCCTTCGCGGCTGCGCACCGGGACTCGTCCCGGCCCTCCCGTACGCGGCATAGGGTTGGGCCCATGGTGGATGCCGGAGCAGTGGTCGACCTGCTGAAGGACGCACGGGAGCGGCGCACCGCCCCGCTGATACTCGAACTGGACCTGACCGACGGGCTCGTCGAGGGACCGCCCGCCGACCCGGTGTCCGCGGTGATCTCGATGCGCCGGGCGCACCTGCGGGACGTCCTGGACGGGCTGCGCAAAGGCCGTTCGGACCCCCGCGTCAGGGCCCTGCTCGTACGGATCGGCGGCAACCGGCTCGGCCTCGCCGTGGCCCAAGAGCTTCGCACGGCCGTCCAGGCGTTCCGTGACGCGGGGAAGCTGACGGTGGCGTGGGCGGAGTCCTTCGGCGAGACGGGCCGTGGGACCGTTCCGTACTACCTGGCGACCGCGTTCGAGCGGATCTACCTGCAGCCGTCCGGGGACCTCGCGCTGACCGGCGTGGCGCTCGAGGAGCCGTTCTTCAACGAGGCCCTCGAAAAGGCCGGGATCACGCCGCGCTTCGCCAAGCGGCACGAGTACAAGACGGCCGCGAACACCTTCACGGAGCGCTCGTACACCGCCGAGCACCGGGAGATGTCCGATCGCATCGTCTCCTCCATCGGCGAGCAGCTGATCGCGGGCGTGGCGGCCGGGCGCGGGCTGCCGGAGGACCGCGTCCGCGAGCTGATCGACCGGGCGCCGCTCCTGGGCCCCGAGGCCCTCGAGGCGGGGCTGGTCGACCGGCTCGCCTACCGCGACGAGGTCTACGCCGAGGTACGCGCCGCGGCCGGTGGTCCCGGCGCGGAGGCCCGGCTGCGCTACGTCGCGCGGTACAACCGGGCCCAGGGGGTGAGCAAGCGGATTCCCCGCCCCCAGCAGGACGTCGTCGCGCTGATCCAGGGGCACGGTCCCATCCGGCTGGGCCGTAGCGGCCGCAGTCTCCTGCCGGGGCAGAGCGCGTCGATCGGCTCGGACACCGTCGCGGCGGCGTTCCGCGCGGCGGTCGGGGACGACAAGGTCAAGGCCATCGTGTTCCGGATCGACAGTCCCGGCGGTTCGTACGTCGCCTCGGACACGATCTGGCGCGAGGTGATCCTCGCCCGCAAGGCCGGCAAGCCCGTCATCGTGTCGATGGGCAACGTCGCGGCCTCGGGCGGCTACTTCGTCGCGGCTCCCGCCGACGTCATCGTGGCGCAGCCGGGCACGCTGACCGGCTCGATCGGAGTCGTCATCGGCAAGCCGGTCGTCGGTGACCTGCTCGACCGGCTCGGGATCGGGCTCGGCAGCGTGGAGCACGGCGCGCACGCCCGGATGTACGCGCCGACGCGCGACTTCACCGACGAGGAGTGGTCGCGGGTCAACACGTTCCTCGACCGGGTCTACGACGACTTCGTCGGCAAGGTCGCCGAGGGCCGGGGGCTGTCCCCCGAGCGCGTGCACGAGCTGGCACGGGGACGGGTGTGGACCGGCGCCGACGCCCACGAGCGCGGGCTGGTCGACCGGCTCGGCGGCCTGGCCCACGCCGTCGACCTGGCGCGGAAGAAGGCCGGGCTGGCCACCGACGCGCCGATCCGGACCTACCCGCGCGTCTCGACGCTCGACCGCCTGCGCCCGGCCGAGTCCAGCGACGACCGTACGGCCGCGAGCGCACGCGTCGACGCGTGGGGACCGCTCACCGGCGTCGCCGCCCGTCTGGGCCTGCCCTCCGGTGGCCCGCTGATGCTGCCGGGTGCCTGGGAGATCCGCTGATGGCGGATGCGCCGACGGTGGCCGGCCGGGTGTCCGTGCCGGCCACGCGGTGACCGTGGGCGAGGTGGCGCCGGCCGAGTTCACCGAGGCGCTGGCCGCGTTCGCGACCGGCGTCGTGGTCGTGACCGTACGGGACGGGCGCGACGACATCGGTACGACGCTGACCGCGTTCGGCTCCGTCTCCCTCGACCCGCCGATGGTCCTGATCGGCGTCGGCACCGGCTCGTACCTCGGCGAGGTCCTGCAGCGGTGCGACCGCTGGGCCGTGACGGTGCTGTCCGCGGCCCAGCGCGTGATCGCGGGCCGGTTCGCGGCGGCGGGCCGGCCGAGCGCCCGGCTGCTCATCGCGGGTGAGCCCCACCACCGGGGCGCGGATTCGGGCGCACTGGTGATCGAGGGAGGATCGGCCGCCCTGGAGTGCGAGACCCGGCAGCGCGTTCCGGCGGGCGACCACGTCCTCTTCATCGCCGAGGTCCTCGCGATCGACTACGTCGACGCGGGACGGCCGCCTCTGATCCGCGTCAACCGCCGCTACCGCTGACGCTCCCCGGGTCGGTTCTCTCCGTGAAGGCATGGGGAGCGAGTGACCGGCATCAGAAGAATTTCAGGCGCTCGATGTCCGTGGATTCGGCTTCCCGGATATAGACGGCGCCGCCCTCATTCATGACCTTTTCCAGGAACGCATAGACCTGGAGCGCCCGGTTGATCACATCGGTCTTGGTGTCCTGGGTCAGCCGGACCACCTCGTCGAGCGCTGCGGCCGAACGCGGGGTCAGATTCACGGTGACCCGCTCCAACGGGCTCTGGGAACGGCCGGCCGCGGACGCCTTCCCCCGCTCCGGTTCCCCCGTCGCGGATCCCGGCGTCTCAGGCATGGCGTCCATCCGCCTCTCTGCTCGCGGGCCGGAGGGCCGGCAGGCGGCCCACCACTGCCACCGCGGCCTCGACACAGCCGGTGTTCCCGCTGCGCGTGCTCGTACGCCACGGGGTCACCAGGGTCGGCGAGCCGGCCGGAGCGCCGCGCCCCGCACGTGGGTCTCCCGGCCGGGACGGCGCCGCGGACGCGCGGGGATACCGTGGAGTAGCCATTCTCCGGAAAGGCACCTATCTGCACAGATACCGCATGGGATGACTTGTCCCGGCTGATAGTCCCATGTCGCCATAGGACATGTTCACGGGTCATTCGTGACACTTGTCCCTAGGCGACCCATCGAGCCCCCTGCCATTCTTTCTTCTCGTAGCGCCCGGGAAACACCCGACCAGCCCATCCCGAGCAGAGGACGCAGCGGTGGAAAAGCAGTACGAACTGTATTGCCAGAAAGACAGGCTCTTCTATGACGTCCTGGACGGTCAGGAGCGCCCGGCTTTCGCCATCGCCGACGAGATCCTCCCCGAAGGGTGGCAGCGAGTTCGCCGGAATGAATGGCTCATCTACGTTCCGCCGGCCCAGGACATTCCCCAGCAGGGTTGGAAGATCCACGTCTCCGCGTGCCACGATAACGCCGAAGGCGTGCTGACCCGGGTCCGTGACTACTGCGTCCCCAGGACGATCTCGTTCAAGCACCTGCGCAGTTCCGAGGTCCTTTTCATGCGCAACGCGAAATACGCGCCGCGCGGCGGAAGCGGGAAACTCGTCACCATCTACCCCCGCGACGAGGCCGAACTCGAGCGGATTCTCGACGACCTCGGCGAGATTCTGGCGGGCGAGCCGGGACCGTACATCCTCACCGACCTCCGCATCGGCGACGGCCCTCTCTATGTGCGCTACGGCGGTTTCATGGAACGCCATTGCAAGGACGAGGACGGGCGACTCGTCTCGGCCATCGAGGACGGGAACGGCCGGCTCGTGCCGGACCGCCGTGATCCGGTCTTCCGGGTGCCGGACTGGGTCACCGTGCCGGACTGCCTGCGACCGCACCTCGACGCCCGCGCCGCCGTGACGATGGCCGGCCTGCCGTACCGCGTCACCGAGGCGCTGCACTTCTCCAACGGCGGAGGCGTCTACGCCGCCGAGGACACCCGGACCGGGGAGCGCGTCATCCTCAAGGAGGGCCGGCCGCACGCCGGGCTCGCCGCCGGCGGCGCCGACGCGGTCACCCGGCTCCGCCGGGAGCACGAGATGCTGCAGCGGCTCGCCGGAGTCGACGGCGTGCCCGCGGTCCACGACTACTTCACCCTCGGCGACCACGAGTTCCTGGTCCAGGAGTTCGTCGAGGGGCGGCCGCTCAACACCTTCTTCGCCGAACGTCACCCGCTCCTCGACCCGGAACCCGATCCGGACCGGATCGCCGAGTACACGGCGTGGGCGCTGAAGATCTACGAGGGCACCGAGCGCGTCGTCGAGGCCGTGCACGCGCGTGGCGTCGTCTTCAACGACCTGCACATGTTCAACATCATGGTGCGGCCGGACGACACGGTCGCGCTGATCGACTTCGAGACGGCGGCGCCGGTCACCGACGAGGGCCGGCAGATCCTCGCCAACCCCGGCTTCCTGGCCCCGCCCGACCGCCGGGGCGCCGCGGTCGACCGGTACTGCCTGGCGTGCCTGAAGCTGGCGTTGTTCGCCCCGCTGACCACGATGCTCCAGGTCGACCGTACGAAGGCCGCCCATCTGGCCGACGTGATCGGCGAATGGTTCGCCCTGCCCGAGGGGTACCTGGAGTCGGCCGTCGAGGAGATCTCCCGCGACGCGGCCACGGGAACCCGGCTCGTCGGAGTACGCCCCTCCCTGCGGCCCGACCCGGCCGGCTGGGAGGACGCGCGCTCGGCACTGAGCAGGGCGATCCTCGCCAGCGCGACGCCCGAGCGGGACGACCGGCTCTTCCCCGGCGACATCCAGCAGTTCGGCGGCGGCGCGCTCGGCCTGGCCTACGGCGCGGCGGGCGTCCTGTACGCCCTGGACGTCACCGGCTGCCCGGTCGAGCACACGGACTGGCTGATCCGGCACGCGACGAACCCGGAACCCGGCAGCGGCCTCGGCCTGTACGACGGCCTGTACGGCGCCGCGTTCACCCTCGCGCACCTCGGTCACCTGGAGGCCGCGGGCAAGGTCGTCGATCTCTGTCTCGGCGAGCGGTGGGAGCGTCTCGGCACCGACCTGTACGGCGGGCTGCCGGGCGTCGCGCTCACGCTGGAGCGGCTGGCCGGCCCGCTGGAGGCCCCGGCCCTGCGCGACGCGGCGGCGAAGGCGGCCGAGATCGTCGCCGACCAGGTCCTGGCGGCGACGGAGGCCCCCGCACGACCGGGCCTGCTGCGCGGCATGGCGGGCCCCGCCCTGATGTTCATCCGGTTCTACGAGCACACCGGCGACCCGAACCTCCTCGACCTCGCCGCGGCGGCCATCCGGCTCGACCTCCGGCGATGCGTGACCGACAAGGAGGGCGCGCTGCACGTCGAAGACGGGTCGCGGATCCTGCCGTACCTCGGCCGGGGCAGCGTCGGAATCGGCCTGGTGATCGACGACTACCTCGCGCACCGCGAGGACGAGCGGTTCCGCGAGGCCCGTGAGGGGATCCGGCTCGCCGCCAAGTCGGTCTACTACGCCCAGGCCGGGCTGTTCGGCGGCCGCGCGGGGATGCTGCTCCACCTCGCCCGGCAGGGCGATCCCCGGATGGCGGCGCACATCCGCGACCTGGCGTGGCACGCCCTCTCGTACGAGGACGGCCTGGCGTTCATCGGGGAGAACCTGCTGCGGCTCTCGATGGACCTGGGCACCGGGACCGCCGGCGTCCTGCTCGCGCTCGGCGCGGCACTGCACGACCGGCCGGTCCACCTGCCGTTCCTCGCGGCACCAGAGCCACCCGCGAGAACCCTCGCGGGTGTCGGAGACACGGACACGGTGAGGAGGTGAATCACGATGACGCTTCTCGACATGCAGGGCATGGAGTCCACCCCGGGTGGTGGCGGCGAGGCCAACAGCAGCCTGAGCCTGCTGTGCCACAGCTCCAACAGCATCACGCTCTGCCTCTAATGAAATACGCATGGCACCGGGAGCCATGGCTCGGGCCATGCGGGCAGGGAGACCGATGACGGCGAGTGGGCTCGTGATTCGGGCGATCCGCGACGGCGGCGTCTGGGCGAGCCTGCTCGCCGTCACCTCTTTGCTGCGGGCGGGAGCGGAGACGCTCCTGCCGGCCGTCCTCGGCCGCACCGTGGACGGCGTTCTGCACGACGGCGGGACGTCCACCTGGCCTCTCGTCTACGCCGCCCTGGTGGCCGCGGCCATGACCGGGGACGTCCTCACCGAACTCGCGATCGGGACCAGCGCGGCGGCCGCGACCGCACGGATGCGGCACCGCTTCGTACGCCGCCTGCTGTCCCTCGGCCCCTCGGCCGGGCCGCCCGGCCTCGCGGCGGGCGACATGACCAGCCGGGCCGTCACGGCCACCACCGACACCGGCCTCGCCCCGTCCGCCCTCGTCCTCACGGTCACCGCCGTCCTGCCCCCGGTCGGCGGAATGATCGCCCTCCTGCTGATCGACCCCTGGCTGGCGCTGGCGTTCGCGGTGGGCCTGCCGCTCATCATCGCGGTGCTGAACGCGTTCGTCCGGGACACCTCCGCCGTCGTCGGCCGCTACCTGGCCGTCCAGGGCACGATCGCCGGCCGGCTCGTCGAGGCCCTGGCCGGCAACCGGACGGTCGCGGCCGCCGGAACGGCCGACCGCGAGACCGCCCGGATCCTCCAGCCCCTCCCCGAACTCGCCGAGTACGGGCACCGGACCTGGCGGGTGCAGGCGGCGACCGCGGGAAGGGGCACCCTCGCCGTCCCGCTGCTGCAGCTCGCGGTCCTGGCCGTCGCGGGGTACGAACTGGCGGCCGGGCGGCTGACCCCGGGCGGCCTGCTGGCCGCCACCCAGTACGCCGGGCTCGGCGCGGACGTCGGCCCGGTGATCGTCCAGCTCGGCCGGCTGGCCCGCGCCCGCGCCGGGGCCGCCCGCCTGCTCCCGGTGCTCGACCGGGAGCCGCCCGCGTACGGCACCGCCTCGCCTCCCGAGGGGCCCGGGTGCCTGGAGTTCCGCGGGGTGTCGGCCGCCCCGGCGATCGAGCGTCTGGATCTCACCGTCCCCGGCGGCCGTGCCGTCGCCGTCGTCGGCCGGTCCGGATCGGGCAAGTCGGTGCTGGCCGCGCTGGCCGGCCGCCTCGCCGAGCCGGACGCCGGCGAGGTCCTGCTGGACGGCGTACCGCTGCGGGACCTGAGCCACGCGGCGCTGCGGAGCGCGGTCGGCTACGCGTTCGCCCGGCCCTCCCTGTTCGGCGCGACGATCGCCGAGGCCATCGGCGGGGAGGCCGTCCCGGCGGCCCGCGCGGCGCGGGCGGACGGGTTCATCCGCCGCCTGCCCGCCGGTTACTCGACCCCTCCGGACTCCGCTCCGCTGTCCGGCGGTGAGCTGCAACGACTCGGCCTGGCCCGCGCGTTCGCCCATCCCGGGCGGCTGCTGGTCCTCGACGACGCGACCTCCAGCCTCGACACCGTCACCGAGGTGCAGATCGGCGAGACCCTCACCCGCGATCCACGCACTCGCCTGATCATCGCGCACCGGGCCGCGACCGCGGCCCGGGCGGACCTGGTCGCCTGGCTCGACGGAGGGCGGATCCGCGCCTGCGCACCGCACCGGGAACTGTGGGCCGACCCGGAGTACCGGGAGGTGTTCCGGTGACCTTCCGGCGGCGCACGCGTCTCACCGGCACGCGGGTGCTGGTCACCACCCTGCGGCGCCATCCGCGCGAGGCGGCGCTGCTGGGGATGTGGTCGGTGGTCGAGGCCGCGCCCGTCCTGCTCTTCGGCCGGTCCGTCGCGGGCGCGACGGACGCGTTCCTGGCCCACCGCATGGCGACGGGGCTGGCCTGGCTCGCCGCGATGGCGGTGACCGCGGCCGTCGGGGCGGTCGGCAGCGCGGGGACGTACCGGCCGCTCGCCGGGATCGTCGAGCCGTTCCGCGACGCGCTGGTCCGCCGGGTCGTCGGCAGCGCCGTCAACGAGGCCGTCCGCACCGGCCGCCCGGGCGAGGCGGCCGTCGCCCGGCTCACCCAGCACGTCGAGATCGTACGCGACACGTTCTCGGGCGTGCTGCTGCTGGTCAGCGGATTCGTGTTCACCCTGGCGAGCGCGCTGGCCGGACTGACGGCCCTCATGCCGGTGACGCTGCTCCTCGTGGTCCCACCGGTCGCGGTGGGACTCGGCCTGTTCCTCGGCATCGTGTCGCGGGCGATGACCCGTCAGCGGGAGCTCATCCTCGCCGAGGAGCGGATCGCCGCGTCCGCGACCGGCCTCGCCGCGGGACTCCGTGACATCACCGCCTGCGGCACCGAGGACGCCAGGGCCGCCGAGGTCGGGCGGCTGATCGACGCTCAGGCCGCGGCCGCCCGGTCGGTGGCGAGACTCGCCGCCGCCCGCACGATCGCCCTCGCCGTCGGCGGGCGCCTGCCGCTCCTGGCGATCGTCGCCGCCGCGCCGTGGCTGCTGCGGCACGGCGCGACGCCGGGCGCGGTGCTCGGCGCGCTCACGTACGTCCTGCAGGGCCTCGCCCCGGCGCTGCACACCGCCGTCCGGGGACTGGGCGGCAGCGGACTGCGCCTGGCGGTGACCCTCGCCCGCCTGATCGAGGCCGGTGAGGTCCCCGCCGTGCCGCGCCCGACCGGAGGCGGCGGCGACCTGCGGCTGTCCGGGGTGACCTTCGCGTACGGGCCGGACGCCGAGCCTGTGATCGACGACCTGTCCCTGTCGGTGCCCGACGGCGACCACCTCGCGATCGTCGGGCCGAGCGGCATCGGCAAGTCGACGCTGGCCCTGCTCGTCGCCGGGCTGCTCAGGCCCGCGCGCGGCACCGTGCTCCTGGGCGGCACGCCCGCCCCGGAGGTCGCTCCGGAGTACCGCGCGCTCATCCCGCAGGAGGCGTACGTCTTCGGCGGCACGCTGCGGGACAACCTGTGCTACCTGCGCGGGGACATCGAGGCGCCGGGCGGCGACGAGCTCGACGCCGCCGCGGACGCCGTCGGCCTGACCGCCCTGGCCGAACGCCTCGGCGGGTACGACGCGGAGGTCGACCCGGCCGCGCTGTCCGCCGGGGAACGCCAGCTCATCGCGCTGACCCGCGCTTACCTGTCCCCGGCGCGGCTCGTCCTGCTGGACGAGGCCACCTGCCATCTCGACGCCACGGCAGAGGAGCGCGCCGAAGCGGCCTTCGCCGCCCGGCCCGGCTCCCTCATCGTCATCGCGCACCGGATGACCTCGGCGCGGCGCGCCCGCCGCGTGCTCATGCTCGACGGCACGCGGGCCTGGCTCGGCGGCCACGAGGACCTGCTCGTCCGCTGCGAGCCGTACCGCGCCCTGCACGGACACTGGGCGGCGGACGGCCCGGCGCCGGTCCGCGTCGCCGCCGACGCGGATGGCGTCGTACCAGAGCGTGTCGCCGCCGAGACGGACGGCGTCGGCTCAAAGCCGGCCCGCGTCGTCGGCGAGACGGACGGCGTCGGCTCAGAGCCAGCCCGCGTCGTCGGCGATACGGATGGCGTCGACCCGGTTGCGCGCCCCTATCTTGCCGATGATGCGCGACATGTGGTTCCGGACGGTGCGGACCGACAGGAAGAGGTGGTTCGCGATCTCAGCGGATGACGCTCCCTGCGCGGCCAGCCGCAGGACGTCCAGTTCACGGCCGGTGAGGGGGCTTTCAACGGTCTCGAGGGCGGCGAAGGCCAGTTCCGCGTCGATGACGCGCTCGCCCTGCGCGACGCACCGGACGGCGTCGGCGAGGTCCTCCGGGGGTGTGTCGATGAGGAGGTAGCCCATCACCCCGGCGGCCACCGCACGCCGCAGATCGCCCGGCCGACGGCGGTCGGCCATGATCAGGATCCCGCAGGAGGGCAGTTCGTCGTGCAAGGCGCGCGCGACCGCGAAGCGGTCTCCCCCCGCTAACCCCGTGCCGATGAGGGCGACGTCGGGGTCGGTCTCCAGGGCGGTGGGCAGTGCCTTGTCCGCGGACTCTAACGCGGCGCCGACCGTCATATCGGGCTGTGCGTTGAGCAGGGCGACGAGCCCACCACGGACCAGGTTTGTATTCTCCACGATGAGAACGCGTATCATTTCCGCCTCTTGGCATTTCGATTCCACCGAACCGACGATTCCCCGGGCGCGGTGAAATCCTTTTGGTACCCCGGCTCAGTGCAACAGATCACCGGCGACTGACCGTGAGAGGCGTACTTCAGGCAGTAGGTGGCCACGCAGGTACATCAGGAGGCTCCCGAGGGGCTGGGGGCGATCCCCTCAAGAGTGGATGACGAAGTGTTAACAGTCAATCCCGCATCGTGGCGTGGCCACCTCGGGCCGTGTCAGTAACAGGTTACACGACAAGATCAATTATTAAGATAATTGACGTAGGCCATTTCTGAATTGTCAGGCGGGTAGTCCGGACCGCCATACCCGCGCGACCTGCGGCACTCCCGGCCGGTAGGCCAGATGGATGTGCGAGGGAGCGTCGAGCAGGAGTACATCGGCCCGCGCACCGGGCCGCAGGTGCCCCACATCGGTCCGTCGCAGGGCTCGCGCGCCGCCTTCGGTGGCCGCCCGTACCGCCTCCTCCGGCGTCATGCGCATCTCCCGCACCGCGAGGGCCACGCAGAACGCCATGCTCGAGGTGTAGCAGGACCCCGGATTGCAGTCGGTCGCCAGCGCGACCTTCGCGCCGGCGTCGATGAGACGGCGGGCGTCGGGGTACGGCTGGCGAGTGGAGAACTCCACGCCGGGCAGCAGGGTCGCGACCGTCTCCGAGTCCGCCAGCGCGGCCACGTCCTCGTCCGACAGGAACGTGCAGTGGTCGGCCGACGCGGCGTCGTACTCCACCGCGAGCCGGACGCCCGGACCGTGGCCGAGCTGGTTGGCGTGCAGGCGCGGGATCAGCCCGGCGGCCCTGCCCGCCGCCAGGATCTCCCGGGTCTGGTCGGCGTCGAACGCCCCTCGTTCGCAGAACACGTCGATCCACCGCGCGTACGGCGCGCACGCCTCGAGCATCTCCCCGGCGACCAGCCGGACGTAGTCGGCGGCGTCCGTCCCGTTCGGGACGACGTGCGCGCCCAGGTAGGTGACCTCGTCGACCAGCTCGGCGGCGATGCGCACCGCGCGCTCCTCGTCGGCGACGGTCAGCCCGTACCCCGACTTGCACTCGATCGTGGTGGTCCCCTGCCGGACCATCTCCGCCACCAGCCGCCGTACGCCGGCCCGCAGCTCGTCGTCGGAGGCGGCCCGGGTCTTCGCGACCGTCGTGCGGATGCCGCCGGCGGCGTACGGCCGGCCGCTCATCCGCGCGGCGAACTCCTCCGCCCGCTCCCCCGCGAACACCAGATGGGCGTGGGAGTCGACGAACCCGGGCAGCACCGCCCGCCCGCCGGCGTCGACGACCTCGTCCGCGGCCGGCGCGGCGGCCACCGGGCCGGCCCAGCCGATCCGGTCACCGTCGATGACCAGCGCGGCGTCCTCGATCACCCACCGCTCCGCGTCGGCCCCGACCAGCTCTCCGATGTTCGTGATCAGAATGCTCACGCCCGCCTCCCTCTCCCGCCAGCATGGCACCCCCACCGAGAGACCCCCGGTGGCGGGAGGCGGACACCGTCTGAGATACGAGACGGCCGGGCCGCCCGCAGTCACCGCGCGCACCGCCCGCCGTCTCGCTCGCGCGGCGGACGCCCGCGCGGATCTATGGCTCGGTTCCGGCCTCCGACGCCCACGACGGAGCGGAGGCCAGCTCACGGTAGACGGGATCGGATCTCAGCAGCGCCGCATGCCGTCCGACGGCTCGTACGCCGCCCTCGATGAGCAGCACGATCTGATCCGCCTTGGCGGCGACCGACACCCGATGGGTGGCGGCCAGGACCACCCGGCTCTGCGCCTCTCGCGCCAACGACTCCAGGAGCGTGCGCTCGCTGACCGCGTCCAGCTGAGAGGTGGCCTCGTCCAGCAGCAGCACGTCCGCGCCGCGCAGCAGCGCCCGGGCGACCGCCAGCCGTTGCCGCTGCCCCCCGGAGATCGCCACCCCGCGTTCCCCCACCGGCGTGTCCAGGCCCTTCGGCAGGGAGCCCGCCCAGTCGTCCAGGGCCACGGCGCGGAGCGCGCCTCGCACGTCGGCCGAGCTCGGACTCGGCACGCCGTACAGCATCGCCTCCCGCACGGTCTCGCCGAGCAGCGCGGCCTCCTGCTGCACGTAGGCGAGCCGCCGCCGCAGCTTGTCACGTTCCAGTTCCCGCACGTCGACCGCGTCGAGCAGGACCCGGCCCCGGTCCACGTCGGCGAATCGCAGGATGAGGCCGAGCAGGGTCGTCTTGCCCGCGCCGGACGGTCCGACGAGCACGGTGAGGCCGCGGCGTGCCGCGAAGCTCACATCGCGGAGCACGGGCCGGTCGTCGTAGCCGAACCACACCCCGTCGAACCGCACCTCGGGAGCCGGTCCGCCGTTCGAACCGGTCCGGGTGACCCGCCCGCTGCCGCGGCCCCTGGAGGGCAGTTCCTCCGCCTCCGCGGGCAGGGAACGCAGTGCCTCGATCCGCCGGACGGCCGCCAGGCCCTGGGCGATCTGGGGGATGGTGAAGGCCAGCGAATCGATCGGCTCCCCGAGGAACATCACGTAGAGCAGGAACGCGACCAGGTCGCCGACGCCGATACCGCCGGACGCGACCCGCGCGCCGCCGACGGCGAGCACCGCCAGGAAGGTCACGTCGACCGAGACCGCGGTGAGCATCCCGAGGAACGCCTCGACGCGCACCGCCCGCCTTCCGGCCCGGAAGGCGGCCTCGGCCTCGGCGCAGGCGTGGTCCGACTCCGCCTGTTCGGTGCCCGACGCCTTGACGGTACGGAATGCGATCAGCGCCCGCTGCATCGACGAGGTCATCGCGGCGACGCGTCCCTGGGTGCGTTCGGTGGCCTCTCTGATCCGCTGTCCCGCGATCATCTCTCCCAGAGCGGTGATCACGAGTACCCCGACGACCACCCCGAGCATGAGCACGTCGATGGTGCCCATCAGCACGAGCGCCGCCAGCACGACCACCGGGGTGGCGGCGGAGCGTACGAGGGCGTCGCCGACCGTGTCCCCCAGCAGAGTGGTGTCGGTGCCGATGCGGGAGAGGACGTCGCCGACCGGCCTGCGCTCGACCGTGGCCACGCTGCCGCCCAGCACGCGCCGCACCAGGGCGCACCGCAGATTCGTCACGAGCCGCAGGGCGCCCCGGCCGAGGAACAACGTGCAGGCGCCCGACAACGTCATCCCGATGACGGCGAGCCCGCCGAGGACCATCAGCGGCCGGGACAGGCTGCCGCCGGCCTTCAGTTCGTCCAGGACCCAGCGTGCGATCAAGGGCTGGGACAGCGCGGCCGCGTTCCCCACCAGTTCGAGCACCATCATCACGGCGAGGAACCGCCGCATGTCATGCACGTAGCGCCAGAGAACGCGCAGTGATCCGCTCGACCCGTCGAGCCCGCTCATCGACCTCACCATTCGACCGGTATGGCCAGCGGTGACTTGGCCGGTGACTCGTCCTCCCACGGCAGTTCGCTCTCGTCGACGGCCAGGCGCAGGCCCGGGAAGCGGTCGAGGAGGGAGTCGAGCGCCACCGCGAGTTCGGCGCGGGCCAGGTGCACGCCGATGCAGTAGTGAGCGCCCTGGCCGAAGGTGAGGTGCGGGTTGGGATCCCGCCGCAGGTCGAGTCGATCGGCGTCGGGGAAGACGGAGCCGTCCCGGTTGGCGGCGGCGAGCACCGGCAGCACGGCCTCACCGGCGTGGATCGCGCGTCCGTGCAGGTCGATGTCCCGGGTCGCCTGCAGGACGACGACGCCGTTCATCACCGGCAGGTAGCGCAGGAGTTCCTCCACCGCCCGCGGCATCATCCCGCGGTCGTCGCGGAGACGGGCGAACCGGCCGGGCCGCGTCAGCAGGACGAGGATCGCGTCGGCCAGGAACATGGTGCAGGTCCGGTAGCCGGCCATGAGCATGGACAGGCCGAAACAGATCACCTCCTCCCGGTCGAGTTCGCCCTGGTCGCATCGGCGCACCAGCCGGGTGAGCACGTCATCCCCGGGCCGGCGCCGTTTCCGTGCGATCAGCTCGGCGATGTAGCCGCGCAGCGCGTGCGTGACCTCGCGTCCTTCGTCGAGGGTCACCAGCGCGCCGAGTGCGACGTCGGCCATGGGCAGGAAGTAGTCCCTGTCCTCGTAGGGAATGCCCACCAGGTCGCACATCACCAGCAGCGGGAACGGTTCGGCGAAGTCGGCGGCGAGGTCGGCCGGCCGGCCACCGGTCTCGATGTCGTCGAGCAGCCCCTCGGCCAGCGCCCGGACACGTCCCAGACGACCCTCCACGGTGTGGACCGCGAACTCGTCGGCCAGCGCCCTGCGCAACGCGGCGTGCCGGGGGCCGTCCAGCTCCATCATGGTCGTCAGGCCGGGACCCGGCTCCGGGAGGTCCTCAGGGCGGACGGGCCAGGCGTTGATGGTCGGCCTGACCAGCCGGGCGTCCGCGAGCAGTGCCCTGACGTCGGCGTAACGAGTGACGTACCAGGCGGTGGCGCCCATCGGCGTGCGGACCCTCGCGACCGGGCATTCCCGCCGCAGCCGTCCGTACTCCTCGATCGGCCCCATCGTCCCCGGCGGTCCGAGCGGGAAGTCCATGACCGGCGGCCGTTCCCGGTCCGCCGTCCTCCCGGCCGGCGACGCGTGGTCGGACGGTGTTCCCCTCGCGGTCATCTCGTCCCCCTTCCGGCCGCCAGGCGGTCGCCCCCGCCCTGCCGCAGACGCGGGATGTATCCGGTCGAGAGGAAGTACGCGAGGTACCGGTCGAGCAGCGCCCGGTCGACCGGCGGACAGTGCAGGCCGCTGCCGGCGAGATCACGGTCGACGTTGTCACGTCCCAGCGACGGGAAGGTGCCCTCGAAGTACATCTCCTTGACCGAGATGTCGGTCTTGTTGCTGCGGTCGACGCACAGCGACAGGAAGGGGGCGGTCGGGCTGGTCGGGTGCTCGGCGATGTGCCGCACCAGTTCGGCCACCCATCGCGGATAGGGCAGCGTGGTGATGTCGCAGCCGGCCGCGCGCATGCGGTCGAGCATGTCCGCCAGCCGGGCGGGCCGGGGGTTGGTCAGGTGATAGACCCGCCAGGCGGCGGGACGGCTGGTCGCGAGGTGCACGACGGCGTCGGCCAGGTAGTCGACGGGGACGAAGTCCATCGGCAGTGGCACGTCCGGCGCGAGGCCGGTCTCGGCGATGGTCTTGAACAGCGAGCAGATCGCGGTCTCGGTGTTGCACGCCCCGTTGTGCCGGTCACCGGTGATCTCGTAGGGCCGGTACACGGCCACCGGGAGCCCCAGGGCGGCGGCCTGCCGGAGCACGCGCTCGGCGACCCACTTGCTCTCGGCGTACCCCATCGTCAGCCGGTCCGCGTGCGCGAGGGGCAGGTCCTCGTCGACGCGCTCCACCCCGGCCGTCCCGAAGCCGGCGATCACCGCGATGGTGGACAGGAAGTGCACCGGGACCCGGCGGGGAGCCGCCAGCCTGATCACCGACCGCGTCCCGTCCACGTTCGCCGCGCGCAGTTGCGCGTAGGGGTACAGGAAGTTGACCTCGGCGCCGGCGTGGAACACCAGGTCCAGGGCTCCGGAGAGCTCGGCCGCGTGCTCGGCGGACAGTCCGAGCCGGGGCGCGGCGAGATCCGCGGGGAAGCACGCCACCCGTTCGGTCACCCCTGGTGGGGCGAGGCCGAAGCGGGCGAGGTTGGCCGCCAGCCGTTGCCTCGCGCGTCGCGCGTCACGTGCTCGGATCGGGCAGTGCACCGTGGCCGAGGTCGACCGCAGCAGCCGGTCGACCAGGAAGGCGCCGACGAAGCCGGTGGCCCCGGTGACCAGGGTGTGCCGGGGTTCGGCCCAGCGTGGCGCGGGGCCCTGCCGCGGCGGGAGGTCGAAACCCAGGACCGCCTCGGCTTCGAAGTCCATCGTCCCGGGGGCCGGCGCGTCGGTGCGGCGAACCTCGTCGACCGCCTCGGCGTAGCCGGCGAGGGTCGGCCTCCCCAGCAGCCGGCGGATCAGTTCGCTGCCATGCCGGGCGTCCATGCCGAGTGCGGCCAGGGTGCGGGCGACGACCTCGGCGGCCAGCAGGGAGTCACCGCCGAGGGCGAAGAAATCGTCGACGGGCGTGGGACGGACACGCAGCGTGTGCTGCCAGATCTCGGCGAGGACGTCGGCCGGGCCGGTCACGGCGCACGGCGCGGATCCCGGCCCGGCCCTGATGTCCTCGGCCGCCTCCGCCGCCAGGCGCCCTCTGTCGATCTTGCCGGCGGAGGTGAGGGGAAGGCGTTGCAGGACGACCAGCCGAGACGGCAGGGCCGGGGCCGGCAGCCAGTCGGCCAGGTATCGGCGCAGTTGCGCCGGCGACACCGTTCCCCCGGGGCCGGCCGGTGTGACGTAGCCGATCAGGTGCTCGGTGTCCGCGGCGTCGCGGACCACCTCGGCGACGGCCTCGCCGACGGTACGGTGCGCCCGCAGCCTGGTCTCCACCTCCTCCAGTTCGATGCGGTGACCGCGCAGCTTGACCTGCCGGTCCATCCGGCCGTGATAGCGAAGCGCGCCGTCGGGGAGCCAGGACACCCGGTCGCCCGTGCGGTACAGACGCGTGCCCGGTGTGCGGAGATCGTCGATGAAACGCTCGGCCGTCAGCTCCGGGTCGCCGAGGTAGCCCAGCGCCAGCCCGTCTCCCCCGACGAGGAGTTCACCCTGCTCGCCGACCTCGGCCGGAGTGCCGTCCGGCCGCACCACGTGGCAGGTGGAGTTGGCCAGCGGGCGGCCGATGGGCACGTCGTCGGCTCCGGGCGGCAGGTCGCGGACCACGTGGGCGGTGGACACGACGCTGTTCTCGGTCGGCCCGTAGAAGTTGACCAGGGTCGTGTCCGGACAGGCCGCCTGGACCGCATGGGCCAGGGCCGGGTCCATCGCCTCGCCTCCCGCCGAGACGAACCGCAGGCACCGCAGCGCCTCGGGCATGGTCCGCGCCACGTTGTGCAGCACGCCCGTGGTCAGGTACGCCACGGTCACCCGCTCAGAGCGCAGCCGCCGGTGAAGCGCGGCGGGGGACAGCAGGTCCTCCCGGCCGACCAGCACGAGGCAGGCCCCGTTGAGCAGGGCCGACCAGATCTCGATCGTGGACGCGTCGGAGGACAGCTCGTAGGCGTGGAGCACCCGGTCGCCGGGGCCCGGCCGTGACCCCGCGACGTCGGCGTAGGCGAGCCGGACCACGCCGCGGTGCGGGACCCCCACCGCCTTGGACCGGCCGGACGAGCCCGAGGTGGCCATCACGTAGGCGCAGTCGAGCGGCGCCGACTCCACGGGCGGTTGCCCGTCGACCGGCGCGGGGACCGCGTCGTCGGACAGGTCGACCCGGGCGCGCAGCCGGCGCACCCGGCACGTCGCGCCCGGCAGGACCACCGCCGTCTGCACCCCCGCGTCCTCGGCCAGGGCGCGCAGCCGCGCGGGTGGCATCGTGTCATCGAGCGGGACGTAGGCGGCGCCGGTCTTCAACACCCCCAGGACGGCGACCAGAGCGTCCAGCGAGCGCCCCCCGCAGACCGCCACCCGGTCCCCCTGCCGTACGCCCGCGTCACGCAGGCGCGCGGCCAAGGCGTCGGAGCGGTCCCGCAGCTCGCCGAAGGTCAGCCGGCGCCCTGCGTGCACCGCGGCCACCACGTCGGCCTCTTCGACCGCCCGCGCGTCGAACAACCCGTGCAGGCAACTGTTCCGCGGATAGTCGGTCGCGGTGTCGTTCCACTCTGTCAGCGCGGAATCGGCCCGGCAGCGCTGAACCGACATGCCGAACTCCTTTACCGATGATTGACACGACGCGCGACCACCGATTACTCGGTCGGCTGAAACTGCCGCGCGAAGGCGGTGAAGTCGGCCGTCCTCCACCGCTGGGGACGCATCCGAAAGGTCATGTACTCCTCGAGTTGGTGTCGGTTCGCCGCGAGATAGGCGACGGCGGTGTCCCGGTCGAGGTAGCGGTGGGCGATCGCCTCCCACTCGGCCCTGTTCAAGCCGTCCTCCACGGCGACGACAGGCCCCTCGACGCTGACATAGCGGTAAGGAGGGGACTCGCTCTGCGCGCAGAGGCTGAACCGCCGGGCCCGCCTGATCAATTCGGCCTTGGTCGAGCTCCGGGCCGTCAGGACGGTGACCACGCCGCCGGGCTCATAGCCGTACCAGACCGGCACGAGCAGAGGGGCGGACGTTCCTCGCGGATCGGTCACCCCGAGCACGCCCACGTGCAGGTCCGCGAGGAACCTCTCCCGACAATCGCTTGACATGGTGAGGTTCATCTACGCCCTCCACCCAAAAAAGCTGTCGAGATGCGTCTTCTCGGGACAAAATGCCCGCCAACCCGCCACTGAAACCCATCACCGCATGGAAAGGCAGCGCCCGAGTCAGGTGATTACCGTGCTTTTCCAAAGGATGACCCGCCATTACGGAATGATTGACCGGGTGGAGTTTCACGTTCCGACGAAGCGGAGACCACTGACCAGGTGAAGCCTCCCGAAGCCGCCGTGCGAGCGCTGTACGAGGACCTGCTCGCCGCGTGGAACCGACGCGATGCCCAGGGGTACGCGGCGCTGTTCGCCCCCGACGGCGCGCTGATCGAATACGACGGCGGCCACGTTCCCGGCCCCCGGATCGTGGAGCACCTGACCCCGATCTTCGTGGACGACGCCCTTCCGTCGTACGTGTTCAAGGTGCATGAGGTCCGGCCGCTGAGCGATGAGGTGGTCCTGCTGCGCGCCATCGCCGGCATGATCCCGCCAGGACGGACCGTGCTGGATCCGGCCGCCAACACCGTCCAGTCGCTGGTCGCCCAGCAGCAGTCGGGGATCTGGCGGATCGCGTTGTTCCACAACATCCAGGTGCGTTACCGGGGCCGGCCCGAACTCGCCCGGCAGCACACCGACGAGCTCCGTCACGTACTCCGCCGATCCGCCGATCGCGCCGACGGGAACGCGACCAGGCGGCCGGTCTAACCCGAACCGGGCGCGTCCGCGCCGGTCCCGCCGTGCTCTCGCATCAGGGAGTCGAAGTCCTCCCGGCGGTTGCGGTGGGGAAACGGCGCGTCCGGCACCGGCCTGCCGAGGAATTCGCAGAGCGGCTCCCAGCCCTGAGCCACTTCGAAGATCAGCAGCCGGTCGCCGGGCAGTCGCCCGCGTACGGCCTCGATATGGTCGTCGAAGATCCGCAATGAGTGCTCGCGGTCCGTGAAACGCCCCTCGAACACCCCGTCCCATACGACCTCACGGACCATGACGCGCATCTCGGCCAGAATGGGTGAGTCGGGAGGCGAGTCGTCCATCGCGGCGCGGTGAATGGTGCCGAGGACGCTTTCGTACCAGCATTCCGGGTCACGGATGGTGAGGATGACCTTCGCCGCCGGATAACGCTCCGCCAGCTCGCGCCAGAACCGTGCGCCCGGCCAGTCCACGGTCGCGCGGTATCCGCGATACACCTCGTCCCAGTCCACGGCCTCGCCACGGGCCGCCATCCGCCACAGCCGGACCTCATCCGGCTTATCGAGCAGCTTGAGCATGTGGTGGCAGGGAGCGAAACCGAGCCGTTCCAGCGCCATCTTCAAGGAGAGCGTGCCGGTACGGCCGAAGCCGGCGCCGATGACCTCCAGCATGGCGACTCCTTCCCCCAGGAGAGTCCGGTCGTGCGTCTCAGGCGCCGCGGAGGAGGACGGCCCAGATGGTGGCGCCCGGCCCGAACGCCAGCGCGACGCCGTGGTCTCCGGGTGCGAGCGGGCGGGAATCCTGGAGGTGCCCGAGTACACCGATGACGGCCGGTGCGGCGGTGTTGCCGTACTCCCGCATCACCGCGCGTGAGGCGTCCACCGAGGCCGCCGGCAGTGCCAGTTCCTCGGCCACCCGATCGATGATCCGGCGTCCTCCGGGGTGGAGCGCCCACCACCGTACGTCCGCGCGGGAGAGGCCGAACCGGCCGAGCAGGCGGTCGGTCGGACCGGCGACGGCCGCCGCGGTGACGTCGGGCATGGTCGGGGCGAGACGAACGCGCATACCACCATCGCCGACGTGAATCTGCAGGTCGTCGGCGAACTCGGGTGCGTAGAACGTCTCGGTGTCGAGGATGTCCAGTCCCCTGACGTGCTCCCTTCCCGGGCGCACCACGACCGCGGCGGCGCCGTCCCCGAAGATCGTGAGCACTACGGCCTGCTCTTTGTCGTACGGCGGCGGCGGCAGGTACGGCGAGAAGAGGTCGGTACAGACGAGCACCGCCGGGCGGCCGTGGATCTCGACCCAGTTCCGGACCGTGGCCAGCGCGGGGAGCGCGGCGTAGCAGCCCATCGGGCCGAGCGACTGGAACTCGGTGTCAGGCCGCATCCCCACCTGGGTGATCAGCGCGTCCAGGCCCGGGGTGGAGTGGGTCGTGGTGGTGGCCGTGACCAGGAGACCGACGTCGTCGGGCCGCAGGCCGTCATCGGCCAGCGCCCGGCGAACCGCCTCCAGCCCGAGGCTCCGGGCCATCGCCAGGCTGACCTGCATGCGACGCGCGGTTCCCCAGCCGCGCGGGTCGTCGGCGAGCGGGTTGACCGCCATCCCCTTGGTCTCTATCGCCGCGTTGCGGACCATGTCCACGACGTTCTGGCCGCCGGCGTCGTCGGCGAAGAACTCGGCGAACTCCTTCATGCTGATCAAAGGAGGGGAGGTGAACGCGATCCGGGTGATCCGCGCGGGGGACATCACCGCCTGCCACGAATGCCGATGCCGAGCACCCTGCCGCGGGCGTCCAGCGCCTGGACCTGGAGGTACGGCGCCGAGGCCGAGGCGCCGGGCAGCGCGATGGCCGTGTCCAGGCCGTTCCACGCCGCCTCCGCGACCGGTTTCACGGCCTTCGGCGTCGGACCGGCGAGGACGCGCCAGCGAGCGACGCCCGTCGCGCCGTTCCAGACCGCGTGCACGGTGCCGCCCCGCGTCATCACGGTCGGTGGTGTGTTCGGCCGGCCGTTCCACGGCATCCGGTACATCCGGTAGGTGATCATGCCTCTGGGGAGCGCGGCATCGAACAGGCTCCTCCCGTCAGGGGCGAACTCCGAGATCCGGCCCTCCGAGCCCCAGCCCACCGCGGTGTCGCCGTTCGGCAGTTCCTGAGCGTTGCCCTGGATGGCGACGGACCTGTGCTGGGGCTGCACGATCTGCCTGACGAGCGTGGCCGTCCTGGCCACGGGATCGAGTTCGATCCAGGCGACGCGCGCCGCGTGCCGCTTCCGGAGGGTTCCGTTGTCGAAGACTCTGATCAGGTTCTCACCGGCCCAGTGCGCGTCGTGCTGCCCGCAGAACCGCACGCCGGGTCCGAGCCGGAACGTGCTGTCACGCCCGCCCAGCCGCCAGATGATGCGTCCGGTCCGCCGGTCGACTTCATAGAGGGTGCACGTGCTCATGGCCGAGACGAGCAGGTTGCCGTCGCGGCCCTCCTCGACCGAATTGAGGTGCAGGTAGTCGAAAGGACGGGGCTCTCGCGGCTTGATCCTGTGACGGTAGTACTCGGTGATCGGTATGTGGTCCACGCCGCTCCAGCGCCACAGGGTCCGGCCGGTCCTGACGTCGACCTCCTTGAGGATCCCGTCGCGGACGGTGTCGTTCCGGGCGCCGCCGACCGGTGACAGGTCCATTCGCCGACGCCCGGCGTCGATGAGCAGGGCGGTGTTCCTCGGAGTGATCTGCAATTCGTGCGGATCGGCGAGATGCCCGAGCCTGGCGATGACGTGATAATGCGCATCGGCGATGTATCCGGTGCCGTGATAATCGAAAACAGTGGGATCGCCCTTGAGCGTGCCCTGCAACCAGGTCAGCACCGGCCGCCCCCGATAGCGTTGAACGCGCAGGTCGGTCATGAAATGCCGGGCCGGGACCCGCCTGAACCAGACCGGCCGTCCCTGTCCGTCGAGGATCTCGTTACCGTCCCGCGGCCCCGGGGGCAGACTCTGCGGAGTTATCAATATCATCCACGGCGCCGTCCCCGGCCGGTCCCGCAGAATATGAAGCCCGGGCGCGGATGGAAGAGACCGGCGCGCGGCGCCGGAATCCCGCGACACGGCATGCGACGATCCGGCATCGATCACCGTCAGGCCGAGCACGGACAACGTCACCGCCCCGCCGAGTACGCGAACGGGCGATCGCGGCTTCTTCCGGAAAGCCGACTTCGCATGCATGCCCATAGGACCGTTCGTGACAATGGAGTGTCGTCCATATCATGCGATCGAAGTCTGTACCTGCCCGGGCGGTTCCCCGGAAAACCCTGCCGGTGACACCCCGCATGAGATTTGGGCGAGAGCGAACGGCTCAATGGGGAAGGAATTACCCGAGCAGCCGAGCGCGTCCCCGACCCCGTCGGGGACCCCGACATCCGTCAGGCGGTCACGGCCGTGATCGCCTGGGAGAGGGCGGCGGGGACGTCGTCGATCAGCAGGTGGCGACCGTCGCGGACGATCTGCTTTCCCGAGACGACGACGTGGCGGACGTCGGCGGGTGAGGCGGCGAAGACGGCGGACTCGGCGAGGTGGTCGGGGGCGGCGCCGGCGAGTCGTACGGAGTTCAGGTCCACGGTGACCAGGTCGGCGTACGAGCCGGGTTCGATGCGGCCCGCCTCGGACCAGCCGAGCGCCGAGTGGCCGTTGCAGGTCGCCGCGGCCAAGAGCTCCCCGGCGGTCCAGTGGCCGCGCCTGCGGGTGCGGAGCCGCTCGTCGAGCTCGACGGCGCGGGCCTCCTCGAACAGGTCGATCACCGCGTGCTGGTCGGAGCCGAGGGAGAGCGGCGATCCGGCGCCGACCAGGTCGCGGGCGGGGCCGATGCCGTCGGCGAGATCGCGTTCGGTGGTCGGGCACATGCACACGCCGCTCTGGCTGGCGCCGAGCAGGCCGATGTCCTCTGCGGTCAGGTGGGTGGCGTGGACGGCGATGGTCCGGCCGCCGAGCGCCCGCTTGTCGGCCAGCAGCTGCGTCGGCGTCATGCCGTACGTCTCCAGGCACGCCTCGTTCTCGGCGGGCTGCTCGGACAGGTGGACGTGGAGCGGGGCGCGGCGCTGCCGGGCCCACTGGGCGACGGTCCGGAGCTGGTCGCCGGGGACGGCGCGTACGGAGTGGATGGCCGCGCCGATCCGGGCATGGCCGTCCGCGCGCAGTTCCGAGACCCGGTCGGCCCAGGCGTCGGCGGTGCCGTCGCCGAACCGCAGCTGCGGCCCCTCCAGGTCCTTGCCGATGCCGCCGGTCAGGTAGCAGGCGTCGAGCAGCGTGATCCGGATGCCGGCCTCGCGCGCGGCCTGCAAAAGCGCCTCGCCGAAGGCGTTCGGGTCGGCGTACGGGGTGCCGCCCGGGCCGTGGTGGACGTAGTGGAACTCGCCGACGCAGCTGATCCCGGCCAGGGCCATCTCGGCGTAGACGGCGCGGGCCAGCGCGAGGTAGGAGTCCGGGTCGAGCCGTGCCGCCACCTCGTACATGTGGGTGCGCCAGGTCCAGAACGTGCCCCGGCCGGCCTGCACCCGCCCGCGCAGGGCGCGGTGGAAGGCGTGGGAGTGCACGTTGGCCAGGCCGGGCAGGGTCAGGCCGGGCAGGCGTTCGGCGTCCGGCGGGGCCGGCACGCCGGGGGTGATCCGGGCGAACCGCTCCCCCGCGATCTCGATGAGGACGTCGGCCGCGACGCGGTCACCGAGCCAGGCGTGTTCGGCGTGCAGTTTCATCGGGTGAGCAGGTCCTCCAGGACGGCGGCGAGCGCCTCGACGCCGGCGAGGCAGTCGCCGGTCTCGGCGTGTTCCTCGGGGGCGTGCGAGACGCCGGTGGGGTTGCGCACGAACAGCATCGCCGTCGGGACGTGCGCGGACAAGATCCCCGCGTCGTGCCCCGCGCCGGTCGGCAGGACCGGCGCGCCGCCGAGCGTCGCGGCGAGCCGGTCGCGCAGCCCGGCGTGGAAGTCCACGACCTGGGTGTAGGACTCCTCGGCGAGCGCGACCTCGACACCGTGCTCGCCGGCGACCTTCTCCGCGGCGGCGCGGATCTCGGCGACCGTCGCGCGTACGGCCGCGTCGTCGGGCGCGCGGGTGTCGAGCCAGGCCCGGACGAGGGACGGAATGGCGTTGACGCCGTTCGGGGTGACGTGGACCTTGCCCATCGTCGCGACCGCCTCGTGCCGGGCCGCGGCGTCGCGGGCGGCCAGGATCGTGTGCGCGAACGGCAGCATCGGGTCCCGGCGGTCCCGCAGCAGCGTGGTCCCGGCGTGGTTGCCCTGGCCGGTGAAGTCGAACCGCCAGCGGCCGTGCGGCCAGATCGCGCTCGCCACCCCGACGGGCACCTCCAGGGCCCGGCCCTGTTCGACGTGGAGTTCGACGAAGCAGCCGATGCCGGTGAGCAGGTCGGGGTCGGGCCCGATCGCCTCCGGGTCGCGGCCGTCGGCGGCCATCGCGTCGGCCCAGGTGACCCCGTCGGCGTCCCGCAGGCCCCGGGCCCGTACCGGGTCGATGGCGCCGGTCAGCAGGCGCGAGCCCAGGCAGGCGACGCCGAACCGGGCGCCCTCCTCCTCGGCGAAGACGGCGACGCCGAGCGGCCGGGCCGGGGTCACGCCGCGCTCGCGCAGCAGGTCGATCGCGGCGAGGGCCGACACGACGCCGAGCGGCCCGTCGAACGCGCCGCCGTCCGGCACGGAGTCCAGGTGGCTGCCGGTCAGCACGGCGTCCCGTCGCTCACCGGGAACGTCCCACCAGGCGAAGAGGTTGCCGTTGCGGTCCTCCTCCAGGGTCAGGCCGCGCCGGCCCGCCTCCTCGGCGAACCAGGCGCGGCACTCCCGGTCCGCGGCCGTCCAGGAGTACCGCCGGTGGCCGCCGCCGGAGACCCGCCCGATCGGCAGCAGGTCCCGCCACATCTCTTCGTAGCCCATCGCCTCTCCTCACGCGGGCGCCGCTCCGCCCACGGGCAGCGGGCGGAGCGGCGGGAACACCGGTCTACTGCTCGTTCATCGGGACGCGGACGCCGCGCTCGGCCGCGACCTCGGTGGCGCGGTCGTAGCCGGCGTCGACGTGCCGGATGACGCCCATGCCCGGGTCGTTGGTCAGCACCCGCTCCAGCTTCTGAGCCGCGAGCGGCGTGCCGTCGGCCACCGACACCTGCCCGGCGTGGATGGACCGGCCGATGCCGACACCGCCGCCGTGGTGGATCGACACCCAGGAGGCGCCGGAGGAGGCGTTGACCAGGGCGTTCAGCAGCGGCCAGTCGGCGATCGCGTCGGAGCCGTCGGCCATGCCCTCGGTCTCGCGGTACGGCGAGGCGACGCTGCCGGAGTCGAGGTGGTCGCGGCCGATGACGATCGGCGCGCTGATCTCGCCGGTCTCGACGAGCTTGTTGAACTCCAGGCCGGCGCGGTCGCGCTCGCCGTAGCCGAGCCAGCAGATCCGCGCGGGCAGGCCCTGGAAGTGGACCTTCTCCCCCGCCATCCGGATCCAGCGGGCGAGCTGCTCGTTCTCCGGGAACAGGTCGAGGATCGCCTGGTCCGTACGGGCGATGTCCTTCGGGTCGCCGGACAGCGCCGCCCAGCGGAACGGGCCCTTGCCCTCGCAGAACAGCGGCCGGATGTAGGCGGGGACGAAGCCCGGGAAGTCGAACGCGCGCGTGTACCCGGCGAGCTGCGCCTCGCCGCGGATCGAGTTGCCGTAGTCGAAGACCTCCGCGCCGGCGTCCTGGAAGCCGACCATCGCCTCGACGTGCGCGGCCATCGACTCGCGGGCCCGGATGGTGAAGCCCTCCGGGTCCTTGGCGCGCGCGTCGGCCATGTCCTCGAACGCGACGCCGCGCGGCAGGTACGTCAGCGGGTCGTGCGCCGAGGTCTGGTCCGTGACGATGTCGATCGGCGCGCCCATCTCCAGCAGCTTCGGCACGATGTCGGCGGCGTTGCCGAGCAGGCCGATGGACAGCGGGCGGCGGGCGTCGCGGGCCTCGACGGCCAGGCGCAGCGCCTCGTCGAGGTCGTCGACGCGCACGTCGCAGTACCGGTGCTCGACGCGCCGGTCGATGCGGGAGGGGTCGCACTCGACGCAGATCGCGACGCCGCCGTTCATCGTGACGGCGAGCGGCTGAGCGCCGCCCATGCCGCCGAGCCCGGCGGTCAGCGTGATCGTGCCGGCGAGGGAGCCGCCGCTGCTCTCCCCTTTGCCGAAGCTCCGCCGGCTGAGCTTGGCGGCGACGGCCGCGAACGTCTCGTACGTGCCCTGCAGGATGCCCTGCGTGCCGATGTAGATCCACGACCCGGCCGTCATCTGGCCGTACATCGTGAGCCCGAGCGCCTCCAGCCGCCGGAACTCCTCCCAGTTCGCCCACTGCGGGACGAGGTTGGAGTTGGCGATGAGCACGCGCGGCGCCCACTCGTGGGTGCGCATGACGCCGACCGGCTTGCCGGACTGGACGAGCAGCGTCTCGTCGGCCTCCAGGGAGCGCAGCGAGCGGACCATCGCGTCGAACGCGTCCCACGAGCGCGCCGCCCGCCCGGACCCGCCGTAGACGATCAGCTCGTCGGGGTGCTCGGCGACCTCCGGATCGAGGTTGTTCATCAGCATGCGCAGGGCGGCCTCCTGCTGCCAGCCCTTGGCGCTCAGCGTCGTGCCGCGCGGCGCGCGTACGGGACGAGGACCCATCGTGTTCTCCTTGCTCAGGCCAGCGGGCCGGTGACGGTTTCGGCGGCGGCGACGAGGGAGCCGTCGCGGACCAGGTCCACGGCGGCGGCGATCTCGGGTGCCAGGTAGCGGTCGGGGCCGGGCGCGGGCACCCGGGTGCGCAGGGCGGCGACGACCGCGCCGGTCGCGGGGCCGGGCCGCAGCGGCGCCCGCAGGTTCAGTGCCCGGGCGGCGGTGAGGATCTCGATGGCGACGACGCGGGTCAGGCCGTCGACGGCCCGCCGCAGCTTGCGGGCCCCGCTCCAGCCCATCGAGACGTGGTCCTCCTGCATGGCGGAGCTGGGGATCGAGTCGGCGCTCGCCGGGACGGCGAGCCGCTTCAGCTCCGAGACGATGCCCGCCTGGGTGTACTGCGCGATCATGTGCCCGGAGTCCACGCCCGGGTCGTCCGCGAGGAACGCGGGCAGCCCGTGCGAGCGGGCGGGGTCGAGCATCCGGTCGGTACGGCGTTCGGAGATCGAGGCGACGTCGGCGACCGGGATGGCCAGGAAGTCCAGGACGTACGCGACGGGCGCGCCGTGGAAGTTGCCGTTCGACTCGACCCGCCCGTCGGGCAGCACGACGGGGTTGTCGACCGCCGAGGCCAGTTCGCGGGAGGCGACGAGGGCGGCGTACTCCAGAGTGTCGCGGGCGGCGCCGTGCACCTGCGGCGAGCAGCGCAGCGAGTACGCGTCCTGCACGCGCGTGCAGTCCGGGCCCCGGTGCGACTCCATGATCGCCGAGTCGGCGAGCAACGCCCGGAGGTTCGCGGCGCTCACGGCCTGACCCGGATGCGGCCGCAGCTCCTGCAGGTCGGCGGCGAACACCCGGTCGGTGCCGAGCTGCGCCTCGACGCTCATCGCGGCGGCGACGTCCGCGGCCTTGAGCACGCGGCGCAGGTCCTCGATGGCCAGCACGAGCATGCCGAGCATGCCGTCGGTGCCGTTCAGCAGGGCGAGGCCCTCCTTGGCGACGAGGCTGAGAGGTTCGATCCCGGCCTCGGCCAGCGCCTCGGCGGCAGGTCGCAGCCGTCCCTCGGCGTCACGGACCTCGCCCTCGCCGATCAGCGCGAGAGCGACGTGCGAGAGCGGCGCCAGGTCGCCGGAGCAGCCGAGGCTGCCGTACTCGTACACGACGGGCGTGATCCGGGCGTTGAGGAGCGCGGCGAGGGTCTCGGCGGTCACGGGCCGCACTCCGGTACGGCCGGTGGCGAGCGTGCTCAGCCGCAGCAGCATCATCGCCCGGACGACCTCGGCCTCCACCTCCGCTCCGGAGCCGGCGGCGTGCGAGCGGACGATGTTCAGCTGGAGCTTGGCCCGCAGGTCCTCATGGATGTGCCGGGTGGCCAGCGCGCCGAACCCGGTGGAGATGCCGTACGCGGGCGTCGGCCGGGCGGCGAGCTCGTCGACGTGCGCCCGTGCCGCGGCGATCGCCTTGAGCGCCTCCTCGGTCAGCGCGACCCGCGCACCGTGCCGGGCGACGGCCACGACCTGGTCGAAGGCGAGCGGACCCACTCCGACCTCGACACACGCATCACTCGTCGTTTCCATACGCCCATTGCACTCGACCGGTCCGCGTGAGGGGGACCGGGGGACGACGGTGGTGTCTGAGATGCGAGACTCTTAGGAGGAGGGGGGCGAGGATGGCGGCCGAGCAGGTGCCCGCGGCGCGGCGCGCGCTGGCCGTCCTCCGCCTGCTGGCGTCCTCGGCCCGGCCGCTCGCCGCGTCCGCCATCGCCCGCGAGCTGTCCCTGCCGAGGTCGAGCACCTACCACCTGCTCACCGCCATGGCCGAGGACGGCTTCGTCACCTACCTCCCGGAGGACCGGCTGTGGGGCCTGGGCGTGACGGCGTTCGAGATCGGCTCGGCGTACCTGCGGCAGGGCCCGCTCGAACGGCTCGCCCGCCCCCTCCTCGTACGCCTCGTCGACCGGCTCGGGGAGATCGGCCAGCTCGGCGTGCTGCACGGCGCCGAGACGCTGTACCTGCTGAAGGAGCAGCCCCGGCACCATGCCACGCTCGTCACCGACGTGGGCGTACGGCTCCCGGCGTACCTCACCGCGAGCGGCCGGTCGATGCTGGCGCACCTTCCGGCCGCGCAGGTCCGCGCGCTGTTCCCCGGCGAGTTCGTGACCCGGACCGGCGCCGGGCCGCGGTCGCTGCGCGAGCTGCGCCGGGCGCTCGCCGAGGACGCGCGGCGCGGCTGGGCCGTCGAGGACGGCCACGTGACCGAGGGCTTCGCCAGCATCGCCGCGTGCAGCTTCGACCACGTCGGCCGCCCGGCCGCCGCGATGGCCGTGACCTTCCGCCGCGAGACCCACGACGAGGAGGAGTGGCCGGACCTCGCCGCCCGCGTCCGTGAGGCCGCCGCCGAACTCACCCGCCGCCTCTCCGGCCACGCCCCCGCCGGAACGGCGGGATATCCGGTCGACCGCGTCGATCGTGATCGTTAACCTGGTTCCACCTCGCGGCTGCTGAACCCGGGGAGCACGTCGCCGGAGGAGTCCGGCGACCGTCCCGTGCGCCATCGACTCGAGATGGCGGCGACATCGACCCATGCCCTCACCTCAGCGGCCACCAGGAAGGCCTCCATGACGACCATCAAGCGGCGCGGCGCCGCTTCGCCCTCCCCCGACCCGCGGTTCGTCCGCGTGGACGACCACTGGCTCACCCTGCCCAACCCGTGGGACATCCCCGTCGACCTCTGCGCGGGCCCGGACGTTCCGATCGAGTCCAGCGCGGTCGACGAGATCCTCACCGTGCTGGAGACCGCCGGCACCCTGGAGCGGCTCGCGGCGGCGACCGGGCATCCCGGGGCGGCCATCGACCGGGTCGCGCTCACCCCCGACCTGCACAAAGGGGCGGGCATCCCGATCGGCACCGTGCTGCGGACCCGCGGCGCGCTGATCCCGCAGGCGGTCGGCAACGACGTCAACTGCGGAATGCGGCTGGAGACGACCTCGCTGACCGTCGACCGGGTACGCCCGCACCTGGACGCCGTCGAACGGCGGCTCCGGCACCTGTTCTTCGAGGGCGGGCGGCGGATCGCCCTGTCCGGTCTGCAGCGCGAGGCACTGCTGCGCGACGGCCTGCCCGGCCTGCTGAACGCCGGGAGCCCGCCCGCCGACGGGGTCTGGTCGGCTCTGCGGCCGGGCGACGCCGATCCCGGGCGGCTGCACGCGGCGCGGTATCCGACCACGACCGCGGCCGCGTTCCGGGACTGGATCGAGAGTGCGGGCGGCACCAGCTACGACAGCATCATCGGCAGCGTCGGCGGCGGGAACCACTTCGCGGAGCTGCAGTACGTCGCGGCCGTGCACGATCGGCAGGCCGCGTACGCCTGGGGCCTGTCGGCCGGCCAGGTGGTGCTGATGGTGCACAGCGGCTCCCTGTCGCTCGGCCACCAGGCGAACGGAACGGGCCTGGAACAGGCGAGACGGATGTGGCCGGGCGGCGTCCCGCTGCCGGACAACGGAATCCTGCCGCTGCTGCTCGACGAGCGCTCGGAGGAGGCACGGCGGCGCTACCTCGACGCGTTCGGCAACGCGGCGAACTTCGCGGTGGGCAACCGGTTCTTCCTCGCCCTGATGATGCGGGCCGGGCTCGCCGCGGAGTGCGGGGAGGTGTCGGGCCAGGTGATCTACGACGCTCCGCACAACCTGCTGTGGCCGGACGGCGATGACCATGTGGTGCACCGGAAGGGCGCTACGCCGGCCGGCGGGTACGCCGAGGCGGCCGGCGGGCCGTACGCCCTGTGGGGCGAGCCCGTCATCGTGCCCGGCTCGATGGGGGCGGCCAGCCACGTCCTGCGCGGGCACGGGAACCCGCGGACGCTGGCGAGCGCCTGCCACGGCGCGGGCCGTCGCGTTCCCCGTGGCGCCGCCTCACGCGGGAACGACGCCGACCTGGACGCCTTCCTGCGGGAGTTCCGGGTCGTGACGCCGCTCGACCACCGCGACCCGGCCGTCACCCGCCGGCCGGACGTGATGGCCGCGTGGCGCCGTGACCTCAAGCAGGAGGCGCCCTGGGTCTACAAGGACGTCGGCCCGGTGGTCTCCAGCCTGAGCCGCGCGGGCGTCGCCGATCCGGTGGCCGAGCTCCGGCCGCTGCTGACGGTGAAGGGCTGACCGGAGGCGTCGGCGCCGAGGACTCTCGAGCCCGGAGGGACGACACTCCTC
>NZ_JAMXMV010000007.1 GCF_024055715.1 Actinoallomurus soli | reverse complement strand
AGGGGACGTTGACGGTGACGGTCCAGTTGCTGGAGCCGGAGACCGCGACGTTGAGGTTGTAGCGGTCGCTCCAGGACTGGCCGGCCGACAGCGTCGCGGTGCACCCGCCGGTGCCACCGCCACCACCACCGCCTCCACCGCCTCCGGAGCCGTCGCCGTCAGGGGCGACGGCGCGGCCGGTCTGCGGGGAGATCATGCCGGCGCACAGGCCCTTGCTCGCCAGCATCTGCGCGATGCGCGGGATGGCGGCGAGCGTGTTGGCGGGCCACTCGTGCATGAGGATGATCTGGCCGTTGGTGAGCCGGGAGTTGGCCTGCACGATGGCGTCGGTGCTGGCGCCGTTCCAGTCCTGGGAGTCGACGTCCCAGATGATCTGGGTCAGGCCGTACTTGGCCTCGACCGATTGCAGGGTCGAGTTGGTCTCACCGTAGGGCGGGCGGAACAGCTTCGGGGTGCCGCCGCCCGCGTTGGCGATGGCCTGCTGAGTCCGGGAGACCTCCGAGTCGATCTGCGACTGGCTCTCCTGGATCAGGTGCGGGTGGGTGTAGCTGTGGTTCCCCACCCACATGCCGGCGTTCACCTCGGCCTGGACCTGGGACGGGTAGGCGGCGGCGTACTGGCCCTCGTTGAACATCGTGGCCCGCAGACCGTTCTGCCGTAGAGCGCTGAGGATGGCAGGGGTGTGGTCGTTGGAGGGGCCGTCATCGAAGGTGAGTCCGACGTACCCGTTGCAGGTCGCGGCGTGCGCCGGGACGGTGGCGCCCGTGACGGCGACCGTGCTCGCCACGGTCATCGCGGCCGTGGCCAGGGCGGTGACCAGGGAGCGTTTCGACAGGAGCGGTCTGATGCGCATCCGAGTGACTCCTTCAAACCCTGGTCAGCTCGAACTGCAGGAGACGCTGGGCCAGGTGGTGCTGCCGTTCTTCTGGATGGTCATGCCCCAGTTGTTGCCGCTGCCGTTGGGGGTGGCGACGAGGGTTTGGGCGTTGGGGTAGCCGGCGTTGATGTTCCAGGTGGCCATGACCTTTTCGGGTGAGGGGACGTTGACGGTGACGGTCCAGTTGCTGGAGCCGGAGACCGCGACGTTGAGGTTGTAGCGGTCGCTCCAGGACTGGCCGGCCGACAGCGTCGCGGTGCACCCGCCGGTGCCACCGCCACCACCGCCTCCACCACCACCGCCTCCACCGCCGCTGCCGGAGTCACCGACGGTGATGTTGGAGTTGCCGCTGCTCTGGTAGCCCTCGGTGGCGAGGATCATGTAGTTGAAGGTGCCCAGGTTCATGCCGTGGCTGGCCCAGGCGTCGAAGTGGTTGCCGGTGGTGATGGTGCCGCCGGTCCTCCGGGACTGCCGGACGCTCCAGTACTGGTTGAAGGTCGCGGTGCCGATGATGGACGGGGCGTTGTAGCGGGTGGTCTCGTAGATGTCGTAGGTGCCGCCGTCGCTGGTGACGGTGCCCTTGTAGGTGCCGGTGGGCCGGTAGGACCCGTAGTTGTCGACGATGTAGTACTCCACCAGCGGGTTGGTGGTCCACCCGTACAGGGACAGGTAGGCGTTCCCGGAGGGGTTGAAGCTGCCGGAGTAGTTCACCGCGCGCCGTCCGCCGGTGCTCCAGCCCTTGCCGGCGACGAAGTTGCCGACGTTGCTCCATTGGGTGCTGTAGCTGCCGCCGCCCTTCAGGGTCATCGAGCTCGAGCCGCCACCGTCGGTCCAGAACGAGTAGTAGTAGCCGCCGTCGTTGCCGGTCTGGCTGGAGGTGATGGTCGTGTCGGCGTACGCGGTGCCGGGCATGATCGCGGCGGCCGCCGCGAGTACGACGGCACAGGCGGTGCGGACGAGCGATCTGGTGCGGCCGCGTCTGCGGATCTTGCGGTGTGCGGGGGCGTCGTTCATGTGCGCGTTTCCTCCTCATGAACGC
This sequence comes from Actinoallomurus soli, assembly GCF_024055715.1. Lineage (GTDB taxonomy): Bacteria > Actinomycetota > Actinomycetes > Streptosporangiales > Streptosporangiaceae > Actinoallomurus > Actinoallomurus soli. The sequence goes on along the minus strand of NZ_JAMXMV010000007.1, from coordinate 423,371 downwards.
TGGCGAGGGCTCGGCCGTCGACCCGCCGCCGGAACCGCCGAAGCGGCGGCTCTGACGGCGGCAACTGCCGATCGATGAGCGAGTATGCGCCGGTGTTAAGAGCGCGTCAACGATAGATTTCGAAAGATTTCAGGAAGTCCGTGAACGGCGCGTTATCCTGCATGCCAGGTGACCTGGGCTGTCTGAGAGATGGGCGAGGTGGTGATCGCGTGAAAATCGATGAAATCTCGAGCTCAATAGGCGACGACTCGAAACATTTCGAAGCTCGGTCGGCTTTCAGCGATCATCGAACCCGGGCATGGATCGACAGCGCAGAATCGACGTATGAAGCTCGTCAAGTACGGACATGCCTGCGTGCGCATCGAGAAGGACGGCCGGTCACTCGTCATCGATCCCGGGGGAATGACGCCCGAGCCGGAGGTTCTGACCGGTGTGGACGCCGTTCTCGTGACCCATGAGCACTTCGACCACCTCGACGCTGATCGCCTGCGTGCGGCGGTGGGCGAGAACCCGGACCTGACCGTGCACACCTGCCCTGGCGTCGCCCGGCACCTGGCCGACCTCGGCGACCGAGTCCAGGCGGGTGAGGCCATCGAGCTGAGCTGAGGATCCCCTCTTGCGGCCGAAGAGGCGTCACCCCACGTCCGGCGGTCGGGCCGGGGCTCGGTGTCAGGCCGGACGGTCGCGCTGGGCGCGCAGGCGCAGGCGGGTCGTGATGTTGACCCAGAGGGCGTGGATGATTCCGGCGGGCCATGAGAGCAGCCAGAGCACCATGCCCGTCGTCGAGGCCGGGGTGTCCTTGTCCTGGGGCGCGCTGCCGATGAGCGCGAAGGCGACGACCGTCAGGGTGAGGTAGATCGCGGCGGCGACGAGCCACGCCGGCCGCCGGTGCCGGGCGGCGATGTAGGCGAACGACAGCCAGGTGCCCAGGCCCAGCAGCAGGGTGGGCAGCATCCAGAGACTGTGCAGCACCTTCCAGCCGTATCCACGCGGAGGATCCATCGTCGGCGGTCCGGCCGCCATTCGGGGATCCGGCCACCCGCTGACCGGCTGGGGTCCGTAGGCGGGCAGCGGACCGCCGAGGTCCGGCGCGCCCATGACGGACACGCCGCCCGGCTGCCAGGAGCCGCCGCCCACCGCCGGCACCCCGGCCGACGGCACGGCGTGTGCCGACGGTGTGCCGTGTGATGCCGCGGCCTGGGATGGCGCGGCGTGCGATGACGGCGCGGCGTGGGAGGGGTGGGAGTGGGCCGCCGGCCAGGACCTGTGGATCGGCTGATCGGCGGAGGTGGGCCGGGGGGCGATCACCGGCGGCCGGTCGTGGGGGCCGGTCAGCCGGACGAGGGCGCGGGAGTACAGGTGCGTGCCGCTCTGCCGGCCGCCCGTCAGATCGATGTCCCCGAGCGGGCCCGGCGGGCCGACGTGGGGCATCAAGCGGTCGTACGTCTCCCGGGCGTCCGCGGGCCGCCGCGCCGGGTCCTTCTCCAGCAACTGCCGGAGCAGGGCGTTCAGGTCCGGCGGCAGGTCGTCGCGGTGCAGCGGGGCGGGAGCCTGTTCGAGCAGGAGGTGCATCAGCTCGGCCGGGGAGCCGGCCGTGAAGACGCGGTGGCCGGCGAGCATCTCGTACAGGACGCACCCGAGCGCGTACAGATCCGTGCGCGCCGTCACCGGCCGGCCGTGCAGCTGTTCGGGCGCCATGTAGGCGAGTGTGCCGACGGGCTGCCCGGTCCGGGTGATGCGGGAGATCGTGGACTGGTCGACGAGCGCGGCCACGCCGAAGTCGAGCACCTTGACGGCGCCGTCGCCGGTGAGCATGAGGTTCTGTGGTTTCACGTCCCGGTGGACGAGGCCGCCCTGGTGGGCGGCGGCCAGCACGGCGGTGACCTGCGCCGCGATCCCGGCGGCCCAGGCGACCGGGAGCGGCCCCTCCTCGGCCATGAGGTCGCCGAGTGTACGGCCCTTGACGAGCTCGAGGACGAGGAACAGCCCGTCCTCGTAGGTGCCGGCGTCGTAGACGGCGGGGACGCCGGGGGTCCGCAGCCCGGCGGTGACGGCGGCCTCGCGGGCGAACCGGCGGGCGAGTTCGTCCGGGTCGGTGTGGCCGGCCAGGGCGTCGTCGGTGAGGAGCTTGACGGCCACCGGGCGTTTCAGCCGCCGGTCCTCGCCCTCCCAGACCTGGCCCATGCCGCCGCGGCCGAGCGGGCTCAGCAGCTCGTAGCGCCCGGCCAGCACCGTGTGCGGCCCCAACGTCCCGTCCCCTCGCCGTGGTGATCGACGCCCGAACCCTACGGGTTCGCGGGGGGAGATGTCTCGTTCGGGGGAGCGAGGGTGCCTTCGGCGACACCGTCGGCCAGGAGTTGCGCCAGTTCGGTGCCCATGGCGACGGTGGAGCGCAGGGCCGACTCGAACTCGGCCATGCGGCGGAACGCGGCGCCGTACCGGCGCTGGTCCTCCAGCGGCAGCCGGGGCACCTGCGCGCGCCGGATGTCGGCGCGGCCGATCGTCCCGGTGGACTGGACGATGGACGTCCGGGCGTTCGCGGAGCTGCGCAGGACGCCCGCGATGAAGTGCGGGTCCAGGTGCCGGGGGTCGACGCGCAGGAGGCTCAGCTGCGGCCCGAGCAGCGGTCCGCCGGTCTCGGCGACCCGTACGACGAACCTCCGGGCGACCGCGGCGACCAGCACGTCGCCGGCCTGGATGGGGATCCAGCGGGTGTCGCCGCGCGCGGCCCGGCCCGTCGGGGCGCGGCCCTCGGCGACGTCCTCGGCGGTGAGCAGGGGCGGATCGTCGCCGCCGTCCTCGGTGTCCCCGCGCATCGGCGCCTGGTGGATCGTCAGGTACCCGATGCGGGCGAGCTCCGACAGGGGGACCGACCGGGCCTCGCGGCGCTCGGCCGCGGGGGACAGCGCCGGTACGAGGCGGCCGGCCTTGCCGAGCGTCGCGGCCAGGCGGTCGTGGGTCGCCGTGAAGCGCTCGGCGGTGTGGTCGGTCCGGGCGGGTGAGATGTGGCGGGACGGCGTGAGGTCGACCTCCTCGTCCAGCAGGTCGATGACGGGAACGGCCCGGCTGACGCCCGGTTCGTCGTGGCCGGGGTCGTTCGCGTGCCGCCGCCACGTGGCGACGACCGTCTCCGGGTCGGCGCTGTCGATCATCAGGACGGTCGCCGGGGGAGTGTCCTCGGGAGGCCGCAGCATCCAGAGGTGGTGGGTCGCGGACAGGCCGGCCACGGCGCGCAGCGCTCCCTTGCGGAGCAGTTCGGCCCGGATGCGGCGGCCCGAACGGCGTCCGGCCGCGACGGCGGGCATGAGGACCACCGCGCGCCCGCCCGGCCCGAGATGCGCGAGGGCGTGCTGCACCCACGCCAGCTCCGGCTCCAGGCGCGGCGGCAGGCCGTACTCCCAGCGCGGGTCCGTCCTGAGCTCCTCGTGCCCCCACGCGCGCTCGTGGAAGGGCGGATCGCACAGCACGGCGTCGGCCAGGACACCGGGGAACGCGTCCTCTCGCAGCGAGTCGCCCTCCCGGACGCCGGGGTCCGCGCCGAGGAGGGTCAGCCGGACGGCGGCGAGCCGGGTGACGTCCCCGTCGGCGTCCTGGCCCAGGAGACGGCGCGGCTCGCCGGAGTCGCCCAGCATGGCGAGGAGGAGATCACCGGTGCCGCAGGCGGGGTCGAGGACGGTACGGGCGTCGCCGGCGAGGGCCGCCATCAGCGCGGGGATCTCCGGGGGAGTGGCCGAGACACGGCGGGCCTGCGTCTCCCGGTAGCGGCCGAAGAGGAACTCGAACGCCGCGACCGGGCCACGGGCGGCGGCGAGTTCGGTCACCGCCCGGGCCGTCTCGGCGCTCAGCGGCTCCGGGGATCGCCCGGCAGGCGGGGCGCCGGCCGCATGGTGGTCCAGGAGCAGCTCGCCCGCGTCGGCCAGGACCTCGGCGACGCGCAGATCGTCGGGGGCCTCGGCCCGCAGCCGTTGCCAGACCCGTTCCTCCAGCGGGAGCTCGTCGAGTTTGTGCTGGTCGCGCAGCCACGCCTCGACGTCGGCGAGCGCGAAGACGGGACTGGTCGGGGTGCCCCCGACGGGCTGGGGGAAGTCGGGATGCCGGCGGCGCCAGTTGCTCACGGCCGCCCGGCCGACGCCCGCCAGCCGGGCGATGTCCGCGGCGCTGACGGTTGCCTCGTCCTGCACGGTGCGTCGTTCCCTTCACGGTCCAGCACGCGACCCGGCGTACGGCCGCCACGTGATCACGTTACCGCCCTCCGATCGAACAGTCGACCACACCCGTCTCAGTTGTTAATTGGATTCACATGTGCTTTTCTTGGCGATCGCCGGAACCATCAGGCTCCGGGTGAGCATGATCAACTACTTCCAGCCTGGAGACCGGAGATGAAGATCCCCCCTGCCCGTGGTGTCCGGACCGGCGCCGTCCTCGCCGCCGCCTCGGCCGCCGTTCTCGCGGTGGGCGGCTGCCAGAGCGGCGGCGGTAAGGACGACTCGGCCGGTTCCAAGGCCTCTTCCGCGCCGACGGCGGCGGCCGGGACGAAGGCGCTGAAGGGCTCCACCCTGAAGACCCTCCTGCTGCCGGCCACGGCGATGCCGAAGGGCTTCCACCTCAGCCCCGACGGCTCGCGGGACACCGGCGACGGGCACATGCAGGTCGCCAACAGCCCCGTTCCGGCCGCGAAGGCCTGCGAGGTGCTCGGCCAGACCTCCTGGATCCGGGTCGCGAACCTCAACGGCGCGGCCTTCGCGCAGAACGACTACGGCGACGCCTCGCAGAGCCAGCAGATCGCGCAGGAGATCGACACCTACAAGGGCGACGGCGCGCGCCAGGTGATGGCGAAACTGCGCAAGGTGTTCGCCCACTGCGCGACGTTCACCGACCGGTCGGGCGGCACGCCGGTCAAGGTCAGGCTGCGGACCGTCATCCTGCACGGCGCGGGTGACGAGGGCCTCAAGGCCGTCGAGACGTCCCCCACCTGGGAGGGCGGCATGACCCTGGCGGCCGTCCGGGTCGGCGACGCGGTCGTGACCACGCTGTACAGCTCCAGCCACGCGGACAAGGGCGCCGCCGCGGTCACCATGGCGGCGAAGATCGCGAAGAAGGTCCAGGCCGCGAGCTGACCGCACGCCCCGGCGGCCGCCATCGCGGGGGCGGGCGACCGCCGGGGCGGACTCATGAGTTCCCGCTTGCGTCTCTGATGGCTAGCCGTTATCTATATGGCTAACCGTTAGAGGTGATCACTCGTGCAGGACGTCGTGCTGGCGCTGCTGGCCAAGGAGCCGTCCCACGGCTACGAGCTGCGGGCCCGGCTTCAGGAGGCCCTCGGCCCGATGGGGGACGCGCTCAACGCCGGGCAGGTCTACGTCACCCTCACCCGGCTGGAGAAGGCCGGCCTGGTCACGGCCGAGCACGTCGGCCAGGCCCACCGGCCCGACCGGAAGGTGTACGCGCTGACGGCCGAGGGCCGCGAGCGCGTCGGCGCCTGGCTCACGGACCTGACCTGGGGCCGACCGAGCGAGTTCCACCTGAAGCTGGTCGCCGCCGCGGCGGCCCGGCTCGCCGACCCGGTGGACCTCGTGGAGGCCCAGCGCGGTGAACTGCTGCGCCGGCTGGCCGACGTCCAGCGCGCCGCCCTGAACGAGCCGGACGGCTCGGCGGCGGCGCTGCTCATCGAGGGCGTCACCCTGCGGCTGGAGGCCGACCTGCGCTGGCTCGACGCCTGCGCCCGGTACTGGGAGCGGAAGGGCTGACCATGGTGACACTGCGGGCTCGCGGGCTGCGCAAGGAGTACGGCAGGGGAACGGGGCTGGTCCGCGCGGTCGACCACGTCGACCTGGACGTGGAGGCCGGCGAGACCGTGGCCGTCGTGGGGCCGAGCGGATGCGGCAAGTCGACGCTGCTCCACCTGCTCGGCGGCCTCGAACGGCCGACGGGCGGGGAGCTGTGGCTGGACGACCGGCGGATCGACCGCATGTCGGAGACCGAGCTCGCACGCCTGCGCCGGCACGCGATCGGATTCGTGTTCCAGGCGTTCGAGCTCGTGGACGAGCTCACCGCGCGGGAGAACGTCGAGCTGCCCGCCCTGCTCGCCGGCGTGAGCCCCCGCGTCGCGCGGCGGCACGCCGCCGCGCTGCTGGAGCGGGTCGGCCTTGCGGAGCGGGCGGCGCATCTGCCCGCGGCGCTGTCCGGCGGGCAGCGGCAGCGGGTCGCGGTCGCCCGCGCCCTGATCGGCCGCCCGCGGATCGTGCTGGCCGACGAGCCCACCGGCAACCTCGACAGCGCCGCGACCACCGAGGTGCTGCGGTTGTTCGCCGCCCTGCGGGCCGAGGGCCAGACGCTGCTGCTGGTCACGCACGACGCACGGGTCGCGGCCACCGCCGACCGCGTGATCACCATGCGGGACGGCGCGCTCGTCGGCCGGACGAACCTGACCGGCGCCGGCGGCGGGCTCGGCGCGTTCGCGGGGCTGGAGGGCTGATGGGCGCTCTCGTACTGGTGGCCCGGCTGGCGCTGCGCGACCTGCGCCGCCGGCGGGCCGAGGCGCTGATCCTGCTGATCGCGCTCGCGGCGACCACGACCACGCTCGCCCTCGGCCGTACGGTCGGCGGCGCGGCCGACCGGCCCTGGGAGCGCACGCGCGCGGCGACTGCCGGGCCCGACGCCGTGGCGACGTCCGAGCGCGCCGCGGACCTCGCCGCGCTCGCGCACGCCCCCGGCGTGACCGCCTCGGCCGGGCCGTACGCCATGGTCTCCGTCGACGACCTGCGGGTCCGGGACGTCCGCGTCGCCGCCGTCGTGCAGGGCCGCGACGGCGCCGGCGGGCCCGTCGACCGGCCGCGGCTGACCTCTGGGACGTGGGCGCGCCGCGGCGGGGTCGTCGTCGAACGCGCCTTCGCCACCGCCCTGAAGGTACGGCCCGGCGACGCGCTGACCATCGCGGGCCGCCGCCTGACCGTCGCGGGCGTCGCCGTGACGGCCGGCCGGGTCCCCTATCCCTCCAGCACCCCGGGGCTGGTCTGGGCCACCAGGGCCGACCTTCGCCGGCTCGGCCGGCCGGTGACCTCCCACGTGATGCCGCTCCGCCTGGCGGACCCCGCCGCCGCCCCCGCGTTCGCCACCGCCCACCGGGGCGTCCGCACCTGGCAGGACATGGGCGCGTACGCGACCGCCGAACTGCACCTCGTCGACCGGGCGCTCATGGTCGGGACCTGGGCGCTCGCCCTGCTCGCGGTCGCCTGCGTCACCGTCCTCGTGGGCGGGCGTCTCGCCGACCAGACGCGGCGCGTCGGCCTGCTCAAGGCCGTGGGGGCGACGCCCCGGATCGTCGCGGCCGTGCTGCTCGCCGAGTACGTCGTCCTGGCGGTGGCCGCCTCCGCCGTCGGCCTGGTCGCCGGCCGGGCGGCCGCGCCGCTCCTGGCGCGGCCGAGCGCGGGACTGATCGGGGGGCACCGTCCCGGCCTGACCGCCGGGACCGCCGTCCTGGTCCTGGCCGTCGCGGTGCTGGTGACCGGGGTGGCGACCGTGGTCCCCGCCGTCCGGGGGACCAGGATGAGCACCGTGCGCGCCCTGGCCGGTCCGGCGCGCGCGCCACGGCGTTCGGCGGGGCTGATCCGGCTGTCCGCCCGGCTCCCCGTGCCGCTGCTGATCGGCCTGCGGCTGGCGGCCCGGCGGCCGCGCCGGTCCGCGCTCGCGCTGGCCAGCCTGGCGGTCACCGCGGCGATGGTGGTCGCGGCGATCGCCCTGCACGGCGACATCGCCCGTAAGGACGCCGGGGCCACCGGCCCGATGTTCGTGCCGGGGGCGGAGAACCCGGTGACCCGGCAGGTGAACGACGTCGTGCTCATCATGACGCTCGCGCTCCTGCTCCTCGCGGCGGTCAACGCGGTACTGATCGCGTGGGCCGGTTCGGTCGACGCCCGGCGGCCGGGCGCGCTCGTCCGCGCCCTCGGCGCGACACCGGGCCAGGTGACGGCGGGACTGTCGGCGGCACAGCTCTTCCCGGCGGCCCTCGCCGGCGCGCTGGGGATCCCGCTGGGGCTCGTCGTCTACGCCGGCGCCCGGGCCGCCGCGGGCGTTCCGGGCGGGAACGCGATCCCGTACGCCTGGCTGCCCGCCGTGATCCCCGGGACGATCGTCGCGGTCGCCCTGCTCACCGCCCTGCCCGCCCGGCTGTCCGGCCGGCGTCCCATCGCCGAGGCCCTGCGCGCCGAGTGACGCGGCGGTCCGCCGGGGGCGCCGTCCCGCCCGCGGGTTTCGACGGCGTGGCCGGGGAATCGGGGGAGCATGGCCAAATTCGGATACTTCCTCTCGTGTGAAGAGCACTCGCCGAAAGAACTGGTCCGGCAGGCGAAGCTGGCCGAGCAGGCGGGCTTCGAGGCCCTGTGGATCTCCGACCACTACCATCCGTGGCTCGACGAGCAGGGGCAGAGCCCGTTCGTGTGGTCGGTCATCGGCGCCCTGTCCCAGGTCACCTCGCTGCCGATCACGACGGCGGTGACCTGCCCGCTGGTCCGTACGCCGCCGGCGATCGTCGCGCAGGCCGCCGCGACCAGCGCCGTCCTCACCGACGGCCGGTTCGTGCTCGGCGTGGGCACCGGGGAGGCGCTGAACGAGCACATCGTCGAGTCGCGCTGGCCCCCGGCCGAGGAACGCCAGGAGATGCTCGAAGAGGCCGTCGAGGTGATGCGGGAGCTGTGGACCGGGAGGCTCGTCAGCCACCACGGGCGGCACTACAACGTCGACACGGCCCGGCTGTACACCCTTCCCGACGAGCCGCCGCCGATCTACATGTCCGGTTTCGGGGACAAGGCCGCGACGCTCGCGGGGCGGATCGCCGATGGGTTCGTGTGCACCATGCCGGACCGGGACCTGCTGGAGACCTTCCGGTCGGCCGGGGGTGCGGGCAAGCCGGCGCAGGGCGGCCTGAAGGTCTGCTGGGGCCGGGACGCCGCGAGCGCCCGCAAGACCGCGCACCGGCTGTGGCCGAACGAGCAGCTCCCCGGCGAGGCCGCCCAGCTGCTGCCGCTGCCGCGGCACTTCGAGGAGCTGTCGCAGGTCGTCACCGAGGAGATGATCGAAGAGAACCTGCCCTGCGGCCCGGACCCGGAGCGGCACATCCAGGCGGTCCGCGCGTACGTCGACGCGGGCTACGACGAGGTCTACGTCAACCAGATCGGCCCGGACCAGGAGGAGTTCTTCTCCTTCTACGCCGAGCAGGTCCTGCCCGAACTCACCTGACCGTAAGTCCGCCCGCCCGAAAGGTGTGAGATCGGCGGCGAGGGTAGGGGACCGACGAGGAGGGAACGCCATGCCGTACCACCAGGTCGCCTATATCGGGGCGACTCACAACCCACTCGGCCATGTGACGAGCGTCGGCGTGCTGGGGATCGTCGGCTGCATCGCGGCCGTACTCGTGATCATGACGTGGATCTTCATGGTGATCCGCGCGTCCCGGAACCCGACCCAGAGCGGCGCGCGTGGCCAGGGCACCAAGCGCGGCGACAACACGGGCGGCGTGGTCGCCGGCAGCCCCGCCCAGGTGAACCGCCGCGACGAGGCCCCCCGGCAGGAATGACACCCGGCGCGACTCGAACCAGGCAGACCGCGACGAGGCCGGTGCGGAAGATCCGCACCGGCCTCGTCGCGTGTGGCCGCACCGGTTCTCACGTCCCGGTGGCGCGCGCGGACGCCTCGACGCCGAGCTCGGCCGCGAACCACTGAAGCGTCCGGCGCAGGCCGGCGTCGCGCGGCACGGCGGGCCGCCAGCCGAGGCGTTCGCGGGCCAGGGTGGTGTCCGGGCGGCGCACGCCGGGATCGTCGACGGGCCGGTCGACGAACTCGATCGGCGAGTCGGATCCGGCCAGGTCGCGGATGGCCTCCGCGAGCTCCAGGATCGTCATCTCCTCCGGGTTGCCGATGTTGACCGGCCCGGGAAGATCGCTGCGGGCCAGGGCGAGGATGCCGTTCACCGTGTCGTCGACGTAGCAGATCGACCGGGTCTGGCTACCGTCGCCGGCGACCGTGAGGGGCTCGCCGAGCAGCGCCTGGCGCATGAACGTCGGGATCGCCCGGCCGTCGTGCGGGCGCATCCGCGGGCCGTACGTGTTGAAGATCCGGACGATGCCGGTGTTCACGTCGCGGCTGTTGCGGTACGCGGTCGTCAGCGCCTCGCCGTAGCGCTTGGCCTCGTCGTACACGCTGCGCGGCCCGACCGGGTTGACGTTGCCCCAGTAGTCCTCGCGTTGCGGGTGCCGCAGCGGGTCGCCGTACACCTCGCTCGTCGAGGCCAGGATGAACCGCGCGCCCTTCTCCCGCGCCAGGCCGAGCGCGTGCAGCGTGCCGAGCCCGCCGACCTTGAGCGTCTCCAGCGGGAGCTTCAGGTAGTCGATGGGAGAGGCCGCCGACGCGAAGTGCAGCACCAGGTCGACGTCGCCGGGCACGTGGACGAAGCCGGTGACGTCGCACTCGATGAGCCGGAACCCGGGACGGCCCATCAGGTGGGCGACGTTCTGCGGGGAGCCGGTCAGGAAGTTGTCCATGCAGATGACCGACGCGCCCTGTGCGAGGAGGCGTTCGCAGAGGTGCGAGCCGAGGAACCCCGCCCCGCCGGTGACCACCGCCCGTTCCGTCATCGGGTCTCACCTCCGAGAGTGCTCGCCGTCTCGCGGACCCGCGCGACCAGACGGCTCGTCGAACGACCATCGAGATAGGGAAGGAGGACGACCTCTCCGCCGTGGCGGCGGACGACGTCCGCCTCCACCAGGTCGCCGCCCGAGTAGTCGGCGCCCTTGACCCACACGTCCGGGCGCAGGCGCTCCAGCACGTCGACGGGCGTCAGCTCGTCGAAGACCGCGACCGCGTCGACGCACTCCAGCGCCGACAGGACACGGGCGCGGTCGCTCGCCGTCACCACCGGCCGGTCGGGCCCCTTCAGCGCCCGTACGGACGCGTCCGAGTTGATGCAGACCACCAGGCAGTCGCCGAGGCGGCGGGCCTCCCGCAGCATGGTGACGTGACCGGCGTGCAGCAGGTCGAAGCAACCGCCGGTCGCCACGACCCGGCCGCCGCGCCCGCGGACCCGCTCGACGACCTCCCAGGGCTCGCCGTCGGCCGGCGCGGCGGGCGGCTCCGGAGCCGCCGGAGCCGCATCGGTGCCCAAGACGGCGCCGGCGCCACCGGCGGCGACGAACGCGCTCGCGTACCGCACCGCCTCGGTCACCGCCTCGGTGACGAGTCCGCCCCCGCGCAGCACGTGGGCGGCGGCGGCCGCGAAGGAGTCGCCCGCGCCGCAGGTGTCGGCCCGGTCGGTGATCCCGGTCTCCGGGGCGGGGGCGACGAACGGAACCCCGTCGCCGACCGACAGCAGCGCGCCACGGTCGCCGAGGGTCACGGCGACGCCGCCCACCTGCCAGCGTTCCACCAGCGTGGCGGCGTCCCGCGAAGCCTGGGCGAACCCCCCGTCACCGGCGGTCGGCTCGTCGCCGGCGAAGGCGCGGGCCTCGGCGCGGTTCGGCGTCACGAGACGGGTACGGGGGAGCGGTGCGGCCCCGCGCGGATGCGGGTCCCACACGATCGGCGTGCGACCGGACAGGGCCGCCAGCAGCCGCCGTAGCTCGGGGTGGGCGGTCACGCCGCGCCCGTAGTCGGAGACCAGGACGGCGCCGGCCCCCTCCAGCACGGTCGCGACCCGCGGGTCGACCGGTCCGTCGGCCGCGCGCCCGTCGCCAGTGTCGAGCCGGACGAGCGACTGCCCGGCGGCGCGGACGCGGATCTTGGTGGGCGTCGTGCCCCGCATCGGGAGGGGGACGACCTCGACGTGCCGGGCGAGAAGGTCGCGGACGCGCCGCCCGGACCGGTCGTCGCCGAGCGCGGTGACCACGACGACGTCCCGCCCGGTCAGGCGGGCGGCCAGGGTCGCGGCCAGGCCGGCGCCGCCCGCGCGGTGATGCTCGCGCCGGCAGTCGACGACGGGAACGGGGGCGTCCGGGGTCAGTCGTTCGGCGGACCCCTCGAGGTCGACGTCGAGCAGGACGTCGCCGACGACGACCAGCGGGCCGCCCCTCATACGGTCTCCTCGGCTTCGCGGCCCACGTCCATCACGCGGCGGGCGCCGTCACCGGTCCCGCGGGCCATCGCGCCGTCGCCGGTCCCGCACACCACCGCGTCCACCGCGGCGCACAACATGTGGATGGCGGCGAGGTGCACCTCCTGGACGGTGGCGGTCGACGGTGCCTCCACGGTGATCGCCTCGGCGCAGACCCCCGCGAGGAGATTCGGGCCGGGGCCGGTGAGCGCCCAGGCGTGTGCGCCGACTTCGGTGGCGGCCTTGGCGGCGGCGATGACGTTGCGGCTGCTGCCGCTGGTGGACAGGCAGATCAGCACGTCGCCGGGCCGGCCGTGGGCCCGGACCTGCCGGGCGAACATCTCCTCGGTGCCGTAGTCGTTGCCGATCGCGGTCAGCGCCGAGATGTCGGTGTGCAGCGGGATCGCCGCGAACGGCCGCCGCTCGGTCTGGTACCGGCCGACGAGCTCGGCGGTGAGGTGCTGGGCCTGTTCGGCGCTGCCGCCGTTCCCGCAGGCGAGCAGGCGTCCGCCGCCCTCCAGGACGGTGGCCAATCGCCGCCCCCAGCTCTCGAGGCGGGGGGTCTGGGCCTGGAATCGCCGCAGCGCTTCTTCGAGCGCGGTGAGATGTGCGTCAGCAGTCATCACATACCTCCGAGGAGACCCCCGCCTACAGGCGGGGAAGGAACCGGACCCCGGCAGAGCAGGGCAAGGACCGGGAATCCGCCTAGACGGATTTCCATGACCTTCCGCCGGGCCTGCGGATGAGCGCTAACGTGAGCACTGCCCGGCAGGTGATGACCAAGCCCGCTGGGTCTACCGCTGGGCTGGCGGGATGTCAGGTCTGTGGAGCCTGTGTAAGACCGATGGGCGGCACTCCGTCCCGTGCCGGTTAGCCGGGTCGGCAATGGGCGGTGAAGCAGAGAGCTCAGCCCGCGAGGGCTGAATCGCTCGGCTTCAGCCGGGAGAGAAGTCAAGACCGTGCTCCTTCCGCGACGAAGGCCGGCCGTTCGCACGCCGTTGCGATCACACGTTCGTAGACGGCCTCGGTCTCGGCCGCTACCTGTGTCCACGGGTAGCGGCCGAGTGCGTGCTCGGCCGCCGCGCGGCCCAGGGAACGCCGGAGGCCGGAGTCACCGAGCAGCCGGCGCAGGCTCGCGGCCAGCTCGTCCGGTCGCCGGGGCGGCACACGCAGCCCGGTGACGCCGTCGAGGACGGTGTCGAGGTGCCCGCCCACCGACGAGGCGACGACCGGCACACCGCAGGCCATCGCCTCGATCGGGACGATGCCGAACGGTTCGTACCAGGGGACGGAGACGACGACGTCCGCCGAGCGGACCAGCGCCGGGATCGCGTCGTGCGCGACCCGGCCCAGGAAGACGACGCGGTCGGCCACGCCGTGCTCCTCCGCTAGGCCCATCAGCCGGCGCGCCTCCGGGTCGTCGCGCAGTCCGGAGTGCTCCGGGCCGCCCGCGATCAGCAGTTCCGCGCCCGGGACCCGGCGCATCGCCTCGATGAGGGTGTCCACGCCCTTGCGGGGGACCAGCCGGCCGACCGTCAGGACGCGCGGCCGTGCGCCGCCGCGCTCGGCCACGGGGCCCTCAGGGTGGAAGCGCTCGGTGTCGACCCCGCAGGGCACGACGAAGACGCGGTCCGGCGGCACGCCGTACGCGCCCAGCTCCCGTACCTCGTCGGTGCAGGTCGCGACCACCGCGGTGGCCTCGCGCCCGACCTGGCCCTCCAGGCGCACCCGCCCGGGCGGGCTCGTGTCGGCGTCCCGCTGGTAGCGGCGCTTGACCCGGCCGAGGGCGTGGAACGTCTGCACCACCGGCACGCCGTGCTCACGGGCGCCGCCGAGGGCGGCGAGCCCGCTCATCCAGAAGTGGGCGTGGACGATGTCGGGGGGTCTGCTCAGCCACCGCCGTCCCAGGCGCGCCGCGAAGTCGGCCATGTACGGCAGCAGGTCGTCCTTGGGGATCGGACGCGGCGGGCCCGCCGGCACGTGTTCGACCCTCACCCCGGGCGCGAACGGCACCGAGTCCGGCAGGTCGGCGTCGTCGCGACGGGTGTGAACGACCACCTCGTGACCACGCTCCGCCAGCGCGACGGCGAGCGCCCTCACATGGACGTTCTGGCCTCCGGCATCAGCGCCCCCCAGCGTCGCTAGCGGACTGGCGTGCTCCGAGACCATGTCGATGTTCAAGAGTCACTCCTTTATCAGCGGGCCTACCGGTCGCCGTTGCCGAGGAGGGCTGTCTCAAACACTGACTCGTCGCAGCAAAGACCTGATCGACGTCCTGAAGTGGGACTTCGTCCAGTTCGTGGCAAATCCTGCGACGCCTTGTGTAACTGCGGAAACGCACCGTGAGGTGGCCCTCAGCCGCGTCCAAGACGCCGCTGAGGGCCAGTTACCCGCTCTCAGAAGCCTTAACAAACCATTACCGTCCGGACGCCTACTCGGGATGCGTCGGGCAATGGAACTGACAGGCACGGTTTACCGCCCGGGCTCCAGGGCACCGACCTGCGGGAACGAATGCGGACGAGGGGGACTCTGTGCGAGTGCTCGGCATCAACGCCATCTTTCACGACCCGGCGGCGGCGCTCGTCGTCGACGGGCGCGTGGTGGCCGCCGCGGAGGAGGAGCGGTTCAGCCGCCGTAAGCACGGCAAACGGCCCGTGCCCTTCTCGGCGTGGGAACAGCCGGTGGAGGCTGCCCGATGGTGCCTGCGGCAGGCGGGGCTGACGCCCGACCAGATCGACCTGGTCGGCTACTCCTACGACCCGTCACTCGTGCTCCCGCCCGAGGAGATGGGCATCGACGACACCTGGGACCACCTGCGCACGATGTACGCGAAGGAGGCGCCGGGCTTCATCGCCGACGCGCTGCCGGGCCTGGACCGGGACAAGGTCCGGTTCGTGCCGCACCACGTCGCCCACGCCGCCTCCGGAGGGCTGGCGGTCTCCACCGCCGAGCCGCGCAGCGTTCTCGTGTGCGACGGCCGCGGCGAGCGGGCCTCCCACCTGTCGGGCCGGTACGACGGCGGGAGGCTGGAGGTCCTGGCCGGCCAGCGGCTCCCGCACTCGCTCGGCCTGATGTACGAGGACCTCACCTCCCACCTGGGCTTCCTGCGCTCCTCCGACGAGTACAAGGTCATGGCGCTCGCGTCGTACGGCAAGCCGCGCTTCCTCGATCGGCTGCGCGCCGCCGTCCGGGCCACCGACGACGGCGGGTTCGTCACCGAGCCGATCGACTGGGAGGAGCTCGCACCGCGCCGCCGGGCCGACGAGGACTGGACGAGCGCGCACGCCGACCTGGCCGCCAGCGTGCAGCGCCGCCTCGAGGAGGTCCTCCTCGACCTCGCGCGCTGGCTGCACGAGCGCACCGGCGACCGGATCCTCACCATGGCCGGCGGAACCGCGCTGAACTGCGTCGCCAACACCGTCCTGCACCGGGAGGGCCCGTTCGAGAAGGTCTGGGTGCAGCCCGCCGCCGGGGACGCGGGCACCGCGCTCGGCGCCGCCCTGCACGTGGCCGCCACCGAGGGGGAGCCCCTGGAGCCCATGCCCGGCGCGGACCTCGGCCGCGGGTTCACGGACGAGGAGATCGAGCGGGCGCTGCGCACCGCGCGGCTGCCCTACGAGCGGCCCGCCGACCTGGCCGACACGGTCGCGGAGGTCCTCGCGGGCGACGGCATCGTCGCCTGGTTCCAGGGCCGGGCCGAGTACGGTCCGCGCGCCCTCGGGCACCGTTCGCTGCTCGCCCACCCCGGCCGCAAGGCGAACCTCGAACGCCTCAACGACGTCAAGGGCCGCGAGCAGTTCCGGCCGGTCGCCCCGATGGTGCTGCTGGAGCGCGCCCCGGAGATCTTCGCCCGGGGCCCGCTCCCCAGCCCGTACATGCTGTTCGTGCACGACGTCGCGCCGCAGTGGCAGGACCGCATCCCGGCCGTCGTCCACGTGGACGGCACGGCGCGCGTCCAGACCGTCGACCCGGAACGGGAACCGCGCGTCGCCGCGCTGCTGACCGCCTTCGAACGGCGCACGGGCCTGCCGGTGCTGGTCAACACCAGCCTCAACACCGCCGGGCGGCCGATCGTCGATGACATCAAGGACGTCCTGGAGTGCTTCGGCGCCACCCCGATCGACCTGCTCGCCATCGGCCCGTTCGTGGTGAGGCGGCGCCCGTGAGCGCCGGCCTGGAGAACCCGGCGGAGGCCCGCGCCGCGAGCACGGAGGAGACCGGCGTCACGTACGCCGTCGTGATCCCCACGCTCGTGCGGCCCTGCCTGGACGCCTGCCTCGAGGCGCTGGCCACGGCGTCCGGGCCGCTCCCCGCGGAGATCGTCCTGGTCGACGACCGGCGCTCCGCCGAGGGCGGCACGCCGATCACGGTCCCCGAACCGCTCCTTCCCCTGACCCAGGTGGTCGCCGCCGGCGGGCGTGGACCGGCGGCGGCGCGCAACCTCGGCTGGCGGCGCACGTCCGCCCCGTGGGTGGTGTTCCTGGACGACGACGTACGGGTGGGCCCGGACTGGCGGTCCCGCCTCGTCGCCGACCTGGCGGAACGGCCGGCGCGTGTCGGCGGCGTGCAGGGCCGGATCCGGGTGCCGCTGCCCGCGGGCCGGCGCCCGACGGACTGGGAGCGGGGGACCGCCGGGCTGGCCGAGGCCCGGTGGATCACCGCGGACCTGGCCTACCGCCGCGAGGCCCTCGTGGAGTGCGGCGGCTTCGACGAGCGCTTCCCCCGCGCGTTCCGCGAGGACGCCGACATCGCGCTGCGCGTCCTGGAGGTCGGCTGGCTGATGGAGCGCGGCGAACGCACCACCACCCACCCCGTGCGCCCGGCCTCGCCCTGGATCAGCGTCCGCACCCAGGCCGGCAACGCCGACGACGCGCTGATGCGCGCCCTGCACGGCCCGGACTGGTACGAGCGCGCCGGGGAGATCCGCGGACGGCGGCCCCGGCACCTGGCGATCACGGCCGCCGGGCTCGCCGCGGCGGGCCTGGCCGCCACCGGGCGCAGGCGTCTCGCGCTGACCGCGGCGGCCGGCGCCCTCGTCGGCGTCGCGGAGTTCGCGGCCGCGCGCGTCACGCCCGGTCCCCGCACGCCGCGCGAGGTCGCGGTGATGACGGCGACGAGCCTGGCGATCCCGCCGGTGGCCACCTGGCACTGGCTGCGCGGCCTCGCCGCGGCGCGGTCCGCCGCCCCGTGGCCGCCGCCGGTGAAGGCCGTGCTGTTCGACCGGGACGGCACGCTGATCCACGACGTCCCGTACAACGGGGACCCCGACAAGGTCGAGCCGATGCCCGGCGCGAAGGAGGCCCTGGACCTCGCCCGGCGCTCCGGGCTGCGCGTCGGCGTCGTCACGAACCAGTCCGCGATCGCCCGCGGCCTGGCCACCGAGGCCGAGGTCGCGAAGGTCAACGCGCGGGTGACCGAGCTGCTCGGCCCGTTCGACACGTGGCAGCAGTGCCCGCACGGCGCGGACGACGGTTGCGACTGCCGTAAGCCGGCCCCCGGCCTGGTGGTGCGGGCGGCGGCCGACCTCGGCGTCGCCCCCGAGGAGTGCCTGGTCGTGGGGGACATCGGCGCCGACGTCGCGGCGGCGCGGGCCGCCGGGGCGCGCAGCGTCCTGATCCCGGCGCCGCAGACCCGGCCGGAGGAGACCGTCGGCGTACGCCGGGCGGCCGGACCGGCGGAGGCCGTCCGGTACGCGCTCGCGGGCGGTACGGGTGCGGTGGTGTGGCATGAGTGACGGAGGGGCGGAGCGGCGTTCGCTCGTGGTCCGCCTGGACAACGCCGGCGACGTGCTGCTGGCCGGGCCGGCCGTCCGCGCCGTCGCCGCGCACTCCGCGCGCGTCACCATGCTGGTGGGGCCGCATGGCGAGGCGGCGGCGAGGCTGCTGCCCGGCGTCGACGAGGTCGTCGTGTGGCGCGCCCCCTGGGTCGATCTCCGGCCGCCGCCGGTCCACCGCGGCGAGATCGACGCGCTCGTGGACCGGCTGGCCGACGGCCGGTTCGACGAGGCGCTGATCCTGACGTCCTTCCACCAGTCGCCGCTGCCGACGGCGCTGTTGCTGCGGCTCGCCGGCGTCGCGCGGACGGCCGCGATCAGCGTCGACTACCCGGGCGCGCTGCTGGACGTACGGCACCGGCTGGACGACGACGTCCCGGAGGCCGAGCGCGGCCTGTCGCTGGCCCGCGCGGCAGGGTTCGCGCTGCCGCCCGGGGACGACGGGCGCCTCGCCGTACGGGCGCCGCTGCCCGACGTGCGGCACCTGACCGGCGAGGACCGGTACGTCGTCCTCCACCCGGGCGCGTCGGTCCCGGCGCGGGCGTGGCCCGCCCGGCGCTGCGCCGAGGCCGTGGAGGAGCTGACCGGGCGGGGGTGGCGGACCCTCGTCACCGGCACCGCCGGCGAGCGCGACCTGACGGCGCGCGTCGCGGGGAGGGCCGGCGTCGACCTGGGCGGCCGTACCGGAATGGCCGAACTCGCCGCCGTCCTCGCCGGGGCGGCCGTGGTCGTCGTCGGCAACACCGGTCCGGCGCACCTGGCCGCCGCCGTGCGGACGCCGGTCGTGTCGCTGTTCGCGCCCGTCGTCCCGGCCGCGCGGTGGGCGCCCTATGGCGTGCCGTACGTCCTGCTCGGCGACCAGGACGCCGCCTGCCGTGACACGCGGGCACGCGAGTGCCCCATTGACGGACATCCCTGCCTGTCGGAGGTCACGGCCCAGGAGGTCGCCGACTCCGTCGAGAAACTGGCCATCGAGGTGAGCCGATGAGGGTGCTGATCTGGCACGTCCACGGGTCGTGGGCGACCGCCTTCGTCCAGGGGCCGCACACGTACGTGCTGCCCGTGACGCCGGACCGCGGGCCGGACGGCCTCGGCCGGGCCCGTACGTGGGAGTGGCCGGCGAACGCCGTCGAGGTGCCGCCGGAGCGGCTCCGCGACGAGGAGATCGACGTGGTCGTCCTCCAGCGGCCCCACGAGGAGAAACTGGTCGAGGCGTGGCTGGGCCGCCGCCCCGGGGTGGACGTGCCCGCCATGTACGTCGAGCACGACGCGCCGTGGGGCGAGGTTCCGCTGACCCGCCACCCGATGGCCGACCGGCCGGAGATCCTCCTCGTCCACGTCACCCACTTCAACCGGCTGATGTGGGACAACGGGCGCACCCCGACCGCCGTCGTCGAGCACGGCATCGTCGACCCGGGCCCGCAGTGGACCGGCGAGATCGAGCGGGCCGCCGTGGTGGTCAACGAGCCGCTGCGGCGCGGCCGGTACGTCGGCACCGACCTGCTGCCGTACTTCGGCGACGGCGTCGGCCTGGACGTCTTCGGGATGAAGGTCCGGGACCTGCCCGGCCGGCTCGGCCTGCCCGACGCCCGAGCGCACGAGGACCTGCCGCAGGAGCGCATGCACGAGGAGCTGGCCCGGCGGCGCGTCTACCTGCATCCGATCCGGTGGACCTCGCTGGGCCTGTCGCTGCTGGAGGCCATGCACCTGGGCATGCCGGTCGTGGCGCTGGCCACCACCGAGGTCGTCGAGGCGGTGCCGCGCGAGGCGGGGATCGTCTCCACCCGTCCCGACCGGCTCCGCGAGGGCCTGCGGCGGCTGTTGGCCGACCCTGAGGAGGCCGTCCGGCTCGGCAAGGCCGCCCGCGCCGCCGCGCTGGAGCGCTACGGCCTGGGGCGCTTCCTCGCCGACTGGGAGGAGATCCTGGCCGAGGTGACCCGTTGACGGCCGTCCTGATGCTGCGCGCCCTCGGCCTGGGCGACTTCCTCACCGGTGTGCCCGCCTACCGTGCGCTGCGCCGGGCGTACGCCGGCGCCGAGACCGTCCTGGCGGCCCCGGCGGCGCTGCGGCCCCTGGTGGCGCTGACCGGGGCGATCGACCGGCTCCTGCCGACCGGTGAGCTGCGGCCGATTCCGTGGCAGGGCCCGCCGCCGGAGGTCGCGGTGGACCTGCACGGCAACGGGCCCGCCAGCCATGCGCTGATCGACGCGACCCGCGCCCGGCTGCGGATGATGTACGCCTCCCCGACCGCCCCGGGCGTCGACGGCCCGTGGTGGGACGACGACGAGCATGAGGTCGTCCGATGGTGCCGCCTCGTCGGGCGGTGGGGGATCCCGGCCGACCCGGGCGACCTGCGCCTGCGCGCCCCGGTGGAGGAGCCGCCGGTCCGCCGGGCGGCCGTCGTGCACCCGGGCGCCGCCTACCCCGCCCGCCGCTGGCCGCCCGACCGCTTCGCGGCCGTCGCCCGTGCGCTGGCCGCCGAGGGGCACCCCGTGGTGATCACCGGGACCGCCGGGGAACGCGACCTCGCGGCGGCCGTCGCCGGCCGCGCGGGGCTGCCCGCCGGGGCGGTGCTGGCCGGGACGACCGGCCTGGAGGGCCTGGCGGCGCTGGTCGCGGACGCGGCCGTCGTCGTGAGCAACGACACCGGCCTGTCCCACCTGGCGACCGCGTACGGCGTGCCGTCCGTGACGTTGTTCGGCCCGGTCTCCCCGGCGCTGTGGGGCCCGCCGGAGGACGGCCCGCACGTCGCCCTGTGGCACGGCAGCGGCGGCCGTCCGGGGAACGCCCACGGCACCGAGACCGACCCGCGCCTGCTCCGGATCACCGTCGACGAGGTCCTCGCCGCCCTGACGGCCCTCCGCCAGCCGGCGGCCTGACCGGGGCTCAGGGCCTCGCCGTCATCAGGTCAGCAGGGCCTGGGGAGAGGCCTCGCGCACCTTCGACTTGATCCACTTGATCTGGGTGAGGTTCTCCTTGTGCAGGCCGTTCACCAGGGTCAGCATCTCCCCGTCCTTCAGCGCCTGCGCGAGCTGGCCGACGGCGATCCAGGCGACGTTCGCCGCCTGCGCGGCCAGGAACAGCGCGCGCAGGTCGCGCAGCAGGAGCAGCCCAGAGATCCGCTGCCGGCCGAGCAGGCAGGAGGCCCGGCGGCGCAGCTCGGTCAGAGCGGTCCGCAGGGGGCCGGGGCCGGACGGCGCCGCGATCGACCTGCCGTACCGCGTGCCGAGCCGGCGGATCGCGGCGGCGCGCTCGTCGCACTGCCGGGCGAGGTCCCGGCAGACGTAGTAGACCTCCTGGTCGGCGGCCTCCCGGCCGGCGACCCGCCGGAACTCCGCGCCGAGCCTCGTCTCGGCCCGGTGCAGCTGATCGAGCAGCAGGCCGACCTTGTTCACGGCGTCCGCCCTTCCACGGTGTGCGCCCCGGCCGCCGGGACGCGTCCGGCCTCGGGCGCCGGTGCGGGCGCGCGTCTCCCGGCGACCCGCACGACCCGTACGGCGGTGACCTTGAAGATCGGCTGTTTGGACACCGGGTCCCACTCCGTCCGGGTGACCTCGTTGGCCGCCGTGCGCGGCCCGGCCTCCCGCCGGTCCCAGTAGCCGTAGTGGAACGGCACGAACACCGCGCCCGGCCGGATGCCGGTCAGCCGGGCGGGTCCGTGCACGATGCCGCGCCGGGACTCGACCCGTACGAGGTCCCCTTCGGCCACGCCCAGCGACCGGGCGTCGTCGGGGTTGAGCTCCACCCAGACCCGTGGGGCCGCGTCCTGGAGCTGCCCGGCCCGGCCGGTCTTGGTCCGCGTGTGCCAGTGGTAGACGGTGCGGCCGGTGGACAGCTGCAGCGGATAGTCCTCGTCGACCGGCTCGTGCGGCGGCTTGTAGTGCGCCGCCTTGATGATCGCCCGGCCGGCCGGGTCGTGCGCCCGGTACTCGTCCGGCTCGTTCGCCGCCCCGGTCTCCAGGTCGTGGCCGAAGCTCTCACAGTAGTCCGCGCCGGTGCCGAAGACGCCGTCGGTGTACAGGCGCTCCCGGCCGTCGGGGAACCGCTCGTTGCACGGCCAGGAGATGCCGTCGCGGTCGCGCAGCTTCGCGTAGGACAGTCCGGAGTAGTCGCAGGGCCGGTCCCGGGACACCGCCGCGAAGTGCCCGAACGCCTCCTCGGGGGTGCTCCACTTCACCAGCGGGGCGCCGTCCTTGTCGCGGAGGTCCATCCGCCGGGCGTAGTCGAGGAGGATGTCCAGGTCCGCCCGCGCCTCGCCGGGCGGCTCGACCGCCTTGTCGGACAGGTGAACGGTGCGGTCGGCGTTGGTGTACGTACCGGTCTTCTCGCCCCACATCGCCGCGGGGAGCACCACGTCGGCGAGCTCGGCGGTCTCGGTGAGGAACGCGTCCTGGACGACGAGGAACAGCCGCTTCTGGTCCAGGATCGACCGGATGCGGTGCAGTTCCGGGAGCGACACCGCCGGGTTCGTGCAGAGCACCCACAGGAAGCGGATCGAGCCCTGCTCGCAGAACCGGAAGATCTCCATGGCGTGGGTGGGCTCCCACCAGTGCGGGATGTCGATGGGGCGGACGTTCCAGTGCCGGGCGAGCGACTCGACGTGCTCGTCGTTCTGGAAGTTGAGGAACGCGGTCAGGCTGCCGTTGGCGCCGGTCTCGCGGGTGTTCTGCGCCGTCGGCTGCCCGTTCATCTGGAAGACCGTGCAGCCCGGCCTGCCGATCATGCCGCGGATGAGGTTGATGTTGTTGATCTGCACGGCCGCCGCGGTGGCCTGGTGGGACTGGTAGACGCCCTGCAGCGCCGTGGACACGAGCCGCCGCCCGGCCCCGATGATCCGGGCGGCCTCGCGGATGTCCGCCGCCTCGACCCCGCAGACCTCGGCGGCGCGCTCGGGCGGGTGGTCGCGTACGACGTCGGCCAGGGCGTCGAAGCCGACGGTGTGGCGGGCGACCCACTCGTGGTCGACCCGGTCCCGCGCGATCAGCTCGTGCAGGATCGCGTTCAGGATCATCACGTTGGTTCCGGGCCGGATGGCCAGGTGGACGTCGGCCTCCCGCGCGACCGGGGTGAGCCGCGGGTCGATGACGACGAGCCGGGGCCGGTCCGGGCCGCGCAGCCGGTCCAGCATGCGCATCCACAGCACGGTCTGGGTCTCGGCGACGTTGTGGCCGACGAGCAGCAGGGTGTCGCAGGTGTCGATGTCGGTGTACGAGCCGGGGTTCCCGTCGCTGCCGAAGGTCTCGACCAGGGCCCACTCCGCGGTCGCCGTGCACAGCCGGGTGTTGCCGTCCAGGTGGGGGGTGCCGAGGCCGGCGCGGGCGATCACGGCGAGGGTGTAGTACTCCTCCAGGAACAGCTGGCCGGTGTTGTAGAAGCCCAGGCCCAGCCGCCCGTGCCGGTCCAGGGCCCGCCGCGACCGCTCGGCGACGAGGTTCATCGCGGTGTCCCAGTCGGTCTCGACCAGGCGGCCGCGGCGGCGTACGAGCGGGCGGGTGAGGCGGTCGGGGGAGTTGTTCGCCTGCCAGCCGTAGAGGCCCTTCGGGCCGAGCCGGCCGTGGTTGATCCGGTCGACGGCCCTGCCGCGGACACCGGCGATCCGGCCGTCCTTGACCGCGATGTCCATGCCGCAGCAGTTGGAGCACAGCACGCAGGCGGACGGCACCCACCGGTCGACGTCCTCGTCGGCCAGGCCGGGAACGAACCGGTCCACCCGGACCGGCCAGCGTTCCCCGGCGGCGTACGGCGTGCGCGGTCCCCAGATGTCCGCGATCCGGTCGTCGTCCGATCGCGGCCGGGTCATCAGATGTCGCCCTTGTAGAGGATCGCCTGCGGGCCCATCTCCAACATGTACTCCTGGATGAGCAGCTGGTGCTTCTCCTTCTCCCGCACGATCGGGAAGATGCTCTCGGCGAACTCGTTCAGGCCCAGCGCCAGCCCCAGCTGCTGCGCGGTGGCGAACGCGCCGATCGCGTCCAGGTTGACCAGCAGCAGCTGGCGCAGGTGGTTCCACTCGTCTCCCGGCGCCCCGCCGGCCTTGCCGATGAGCTGGCCCATCGCCTGCTGGACGCGGGCCATCACGGCCGCACTGAACCGCCGGCCGGTGGGCGGCTCCCGGTCGATGATCCGGTACAGCTCGCCGATCGCGGCCTCGTGCTCTCCCGCGGCCTCGGAGATCTCGAGGAGGTACTCCCTGATGTGCGGCTCGGTGATCTTCTCGGCGGTGTCCCCGGCCATGCGGTGGAACGTCGACTGGGTCATCACCACGTTGCCGAGCCACGTGGCGACCCGGTCGAGCCGGCCCGACCAGAACTCCTCGTCCAGCTCGACGAGGACGGGGCCGGCCGTGCTGCTCATCGTGACCTCCTCATCGTCGGGTGATGCGCCACAGGACGCCCGTGTGCCCATAGGCCAGGAGGTAACCGTCGGTCACCTTGACCGCGCCGAAGTCGAGCACGTACAGGCTCCGGCCGTCGGGGCCGAACTTGCAGTCGACCGGCCGTTCGATCCCGCCACGCCCCGGATGGTGGGACGCCGGGCCGGGCTCCGGATTGTGCGCGAACGGGAACGCCTCGCCGCTCGTGACGTCCACGCAGGTGACGTTGAACCCGTGGGTGAGGTCCTCCGGGCGCGGGGAGTTGAGCGGGGCGAGCGTCCCCCACTGGCACTGGAACAGCAGGCCGCGGTGCCCGAACTCGTCCGAGCGGCAGAAGTCCATCTTGGTCATGCAGGAGTGCGGCGGCGCCAGGTACACGGCCGGCCCCGCCATGGGCGGCGGGTCCTGGATGAGGGGCAGGGCCTTCTGACCCTTCGTGGGCAGGTGCTTCTCGTGCCACACCGGCAGGCCGTCCCCGGCGAAGTCCGGGAATCCGTACCACTCGGGCTTGTCGACCGAACCGTGCGGCTGGGAGACGGTGCCGATCCGCCAGATCCGGTCCGGGTCCATGGCGACCGCGCGTTCGCCCTTCTCCTCGTATTCATTGTCGGAGACGTACAGCTCGCCGTCCTCGCCGAACGCCATGCCGTACGGGTTGCGCAGCCCCCAGGCCAGCAGTTCCAGCCCCGAACCGTCCGGCCGCGACCTCCACAGCCCCGAACTGCACTTCAGCTCTCCCCGCACCACCTCGCCCGGCGTCGACGGCTCCCCGAACGGCTTGAACGCGGCGGTGCGCGTCAGGAACGGGAACGGCGCGATCGGATCGCGGCTCCACACGTCGTTGCCGGTGAGCGTCACGTCCTGCCCCGGAACGTCGTGGGCCTTCGGATGCTTGGCCAGGTCGACCGTGAACCCCTGCGGCAGCGCGACGCCGTTCTGGGAGACCGAGCCCTGGGCGAAGTACATCAGCCCGTCGGGGCCGAACACCGGGCCGCCGGGCTCGTGCCACCCGCCGTTCGGCAGCCCGTCGACGACGACCTCGCGCTCCGCGGTCTCCAGGTCGTACCGGTCGATGTGGGTGAAGTAACCGCCCTTGACGCTCACGTAGATCGCGCCGTCCCGGTACGCCACGCCGCGCGGGCCGCCGAGGACCTCCGTGGCGAACTGCTCGACCCTGCCTTCCCCGGGATGGAACCGCAGGATGCGCGCCGGCAGGTACGGCCGGGTCGGCCAGGTGCTGCCGCCTTCGAGGATGAACAGGCTGCCGTCGTCGGCGAATCCCATGCCCGTCGGGAAGGACAGCCCCACGACGCAGGCGTCGACGGCGTATCCGTCGGGGACGACGACGTCGCCCGGGTCGACCTTCGGCCGGACCAGGGTCGGGAGCCGTTCCAGGGTCCCCGGGGCCGCCGGAGCGGTGTGTACCGACATGGCGCGTGGCGTACCCGGGCCGCCGCGCGCGAGAACCCGCCCGGAATCGGATTTGACCAGGTCATCACGCCTGTTGGGGCGGCCGCGTAGACGCTCACGGCGCGGCGTCCGCCCGGCGCGGCGCGCCGTTTCCGGCGAGGACGCCACGGGTACGCCCGGGGCCGGGAACGGGGGGACCTATGGACATCACGCCTGGACGCACGGCGGTGTGGCCGACCGGTGCGCTCGGCCCGTTCCGCGACGCCCTGCCGGCGCGGGCCGCGGGGTCCGGCGTGCTGACCGCGCTGCGCGACGCCGCCGAGCTGGTACGGCTGCCGGCGGCCTGCACGGTGCCCGGCGACGTCCTCGCCGGCGCGGCGGCGACCGGTTTCCCCCATGGCCGCCGGACCGCCTGGCTGCCGGTCGCGTCGGTGTTCCTGTACTGCGGCGGGATGGCGCTGAACGACTGGGCCGACCGGGCGATCGACGCCGTGGAACGCCCCGAGCGCCCCGTCCCCTCCGGCCGGATCGGCCCGGGGCGGGCGCTGGGCCTCGCCGGCGCGCTGACCTGCGCCGGGCTGGCGGGCGCGCTGGCGGGCGGCGGCCGCGACACGCTGATCCCGGCCGCGGCGGTGGCCGCGACCGCTTGGACCTACGACCTGGTGCTGAAGCGGACCGCCGCCGGCCCGTTCGGCATGGCGGCCGCGCGGGCGCTCAACGTGCTGGTCGGCGCGGGCGCCGGAGGCGCGCGGCAGGCGTCTTCGCAGGCCGCGGCCGTCGGAGCGCACACGCTGGCGCTGACGGCCCTCAGCCGCGGCGAGGTGCACGGCACCGGCATCGCGGCTCCCGCCGCCGCCCTCGCCGTCAGCGCCGCCCTCGCGGCGGCACTCGCCTCGGGTGGCGGGTTCCCCGCCGGGTCCGCGCCGGGTGGGCTCGCCTCGGGCGGCGGGTTCTCCACCGGGTCCGCGCCGGGTGGGCTCGCCTCGGGCGGCGGGTTCTCCACCGGACCGGCAGCGCGCGGATCCGCGAAGGACGGGCTCGCCTCGGGCGCATCCGCCCGGCGCGGGATCGCCCGCAGCGGCTCCCGGGCGACGGCGACGCTGGCCGTGGCGCTGGCCGGGGCGCATGCCGCCGCCGTGGCGCCCGGGTACCTGCGGGCCGCCCGCTCGCGCGCTCCGGCGGCCGTCCGCCAGGCGGTCGGTCGCGGCGTCCTCGGCCTGATCCCGCTGCAGGCGGCGCTGCTGGCCCGGGCGGGCGCCGGGCGCGCGTCCCTCGCCGTCGCGTCCCTCTATCTGGTGGGCCGCACGGCAGCCCAGAGGATGGCGACGACATGACGGGCGCCTCCCCGCGGTTCGCGTACGGCACCAACGGCTTTGCCGGGCACCGGCTCGACGACGCGATCGCCGTCCTCGCCGACCTCGGGTACGACGGGGTCGCGATCACCCTCGACCACCACCACCTCGACCCGTTCCTCCCGGATCTGCGGCGGCGCGCCGCGACGCTCGCCCGCCGGCTCGACGTCCTCGGCCTCGGCGTCGTCGTGGAGACCGGCGCGCGCTACCTGCTCGACCCGCGGCACAAGCACCAGCCGACGCTGCTGTCCGATCACCCCGAGCCGCGGCTCGACCTGCTGCGGCGGGCGGTGGACATCGCCGCCGAGCTGGGGGCCGAGGCGGTGTCGCTGTGGTCCGGGGCGCTTCCGCCCGGCCTGCCGCCCGAGGTCGGCTGGGAACGCCTGGTCGCCCGCTGCGCGCAGGTCGTCGCGATGGCCGAACGCCGCGGGGTGACGCTGGCGTTCGAGCCGGAGCCCGGCATGCTCGTGGGCACCCTCGACGGCGCCTTCGACCTGTGGCGCCGCCTCGGCGAGCCGCCCGCGCTGCGGCTCACCCTGGACGTCGGGCACTGCCGCTGCAACGAGACCGAACCGGCCGACGCCTGCGTCCGCCGCGCCGCGCCCCTGCTGGCGCACGTCCAGATCGACGACATGCGCCGGAGCGTCCACGAGCACCTGGAGTTCGGTACCGGAGAGGTGGACTTCCCGCCCGTGCTGCGGGAACTCGTGGTGGCCCGCTACTCCGGCCTGATCGCGGTCGAACTGCCCCGGCACTCCCACGACGCCCCGGCCGTCGCCGCCCGGTCGCTGCGGTTCCTGCGTGCGGCGCTCGCCCAGGCCGAGACCGCGCCGGCGGGGCGGTAGACGTGCCGGGCCGCGGGACGGACGGCGCGCCGGGCGCCGGGACGGACGGTGGGGCGGGCGCCGGGACGGACGGTGGGGCGGCCGGCGTGCCGGGTGGCGCGCCGCGCGACGGGGCGGGCGGTGCGACGGACGGCGCCGGCGCCGACGAGGTGTGGTCGCGCATCGGAGCGGCGGGCCGTGCCTGGCTGCGTGGGGCGTGCGCCGCCGTCGCCGACCGGCCGGAGCGCGTCCGCGAGCTGTTCCCCGCTGCCGGACGGCACTGCGGCCGGGCGCCGCTGTGCCCCGGTGACCCGGAGGGGCTGGTCCACGGACGGATCGACGACGCGGCGCGCGGCGTCCTGCTCGGTGCGCTGCCGATGACCGGCGCGGCGCTCGCGGCCGAGGTCACCGCCCTGTACCGCTGCGGTGACGCGGCCGAGAGACGCGGTGTCCTGCGGGGCCTCCCGCGCCTGGACGAGCCGGACCGGCCGGACGGGGTGGGGGACCGGCTCGTTCCCGTCGTCCGGGAGGCGCTGCGCTGCGATGACGTACGGCTGGTCGTGGCGGCGCTCGGCCCGTACGCCCGCCGGCTCGACGACGCCGCCTGGCGCGACGGTGTCCTCAAGTGCCTGTTCACCGGGGTGCCGCTCGCCGCCGTCGCCGGGCTCGGCGAACGCGCGGACGCCGAACTCGCCCGCATGTTCGCCGACTTCGCCCGCGAACGGGTCGCCGCGGGCCGGGACGTCCCCGCCGACACGTGGCTCGTCCTCGACCGGTTCCCCGGCGCGCCCGCCGGCTCCGGGCCGTCGGCCGAGCCGCCCGCCGGTTCCGCGCCGTCGGCCGAGCCGTCCGCCGCCGATCCCCGGCCGCTCGGCCTCGCGGACCCCGCGCAGGCCGATGCGGGCCGCGGCACCGTCCGCCCTTCCCGCGTCCGACCGGAGGCCTGATGCGCATCATCGACCCGCACATTCACATGTCCTCGCGGACCACGCAGGACTACGAGGCGATGCGCGCCGCCGGCGTGCGGGCGGTCGTCGAGCCCGCGTTCTGGCAGGGCCAGCCGCGTACGAGCGTCGGGACGTTCGTGGACTACTTCGACGCGCTGGTCGGCTGGGAACCGTACCGCGCCGGCCGGTTCGGGATCCGGCATCATTGCGCGCTCGCGCTGAATCCGAGGGAGGCCAACGACCCGCGCTGTGCCAGGGTGCTGGACCTGCTGCCGCGCTACCTCGCCAAGGACGGCGTCGTGGCGGTCGGAGAGGTCGGCTTCGACGCCATGACCGTCGAGGAGGAGAAGGCCTTCGGCCGGCAGGTGGAGCTGGCGCTGGCAAACGACCTCCCGGTGCTGGTGCACACCCCGCACCGCGACAAGGTCACCGGGACGCGCCGGTCGCTGGACCTCCTGCGGTCCTCCGGCATTCCCCTGGAGCGCGTGGTGCTCGACCACCTGAACGAGCCGACCGCCGGCCTCGTCCGCGACACCGGCGCCTGGATGGGCTTCTCCATCTACCCGGAGACGAAGATGGACGAGCGCCGAATGGTCTCGATCCTCCGCGAGTACGGCACGGACCGGATGCTCGTGAACTCCGCCGCCGACTGGGGACGCAGCGATCCGCTCGCGACCCGGTCGACGGCCGAGGCGATGCTCGCGGCCGGTTTCGACGACGACGCCGTGGACCAGGTCCTCTGGCGCAACCCCGCCCGGTTCTACGGGCAGAGCGGGCGGCTCTTCCTCGACGACCCCGAGCCGGCCGACGGACCGGACACGTACGGCGGGAACTCGGTCCTGCGCGGCGAACCGGAGGACTGAGCGGTGCGGCTGCTGGACCGGCAGGGCCGCACGGTGCACCTGGCCTACTGCACGAACGTCCATCCGGCCGAGGACCTGGACGGAGTTCTCGGCCAGCTGCGCCGCTTCGCCGTGCCCGTGCGGCAGCGGCTCGGTGTGTCCAGGCTCGGCCTCGGCCTGTGGCTGGCGCACCGCGCCGCCGCGAAGCTGGCCGCCGATCCGCGCGCCGTCGACCGGCTGCGCACCGCCCTGGACCGGCACGGCCTGGAGGTCGTGACGCTGAACGGCTTCCCCTACGGAGGGTTCCACGCGGCCCGCGTCAAACACGCCGTCTACCGGCCCGACTGGTCACGGCCGGAGCGGCTCGGCTACACGTTGGACCTGGCAGCCGTCCTCGCGCGGCTGATGCCCGACGACGCGGCCCGGGGGAGCGTCTCCACGCTGCCGTTCGCCTGGCGGACGCCGTGGTCGCGGCGGCAGCACAGCGCCGCGCTGGCGAACCTGAACCGGCTCACCGAGGGACTCTCCCAGATCGCCGCGCTCTCGGGCCGCCCGGTACGCGTGGGCATGGAGCCCGAACCGGGCTGCGTGGTCGAGACGACCGAACAGGCGGCCGTACTCCTGTCCGGCGTCGACACCCGATGGCTCGGCGTGTGCCTGGACGCCTGCCATCTGGCCGTCGCCGCCGAGGATCCGGCGGCCGCCTCCGACCGGATCGCGGCCGCCGGTCTCTCGATCGTCAAACTCCAGGCGTCCGCGGCCCTGCACGCCGAGCGTCCTGGTGATCCGGACACTCGCGCCGCCCTCGCCGCGTTCGCCGAGGACCGCTTCCTGCACCAGACCCGCGAGTGGACCGATGGCCGGATCGGCGACCGGGACGGGGACGGCTGCCGGGGCGGCGACTGGGACGATCTCGCGGACGCGCTCGACGGTCCCCGGCCGCTGGATGGCCGTGGGCCGTGGCGTGTGCACTTTCACCTGCCGCTGCACGCCCGGCCCCGCCCGCCGCTGAGCGCCACGAGCACCGAGCTGCTGACCTGCCTCGACGCGCTGTTCGGGGACCGTACGCTCACCGACCACGTCGAGGTGGAGACCTACACGTGGGGGGTCCTTCCCGCCGAGGCGCGCCCGGGCGACGACGCGGACCTCGCGGCGGGGATCGCCAGGGAACTGGCCTGGGTACGCGACGCCCTCGTCGAGCGTGGTCTGACGGTGCCGGCCGGATGACCACGCCCCTGCTCGTGCTCGACGTCGCCGGGCTGACGCCACGGCTGCTGCCGCACATGCCGAACCTGCGCGCCCTGGCCGGCGCCGGCTCTCACGCGGCGCTGACCCCGGTGCTGCCCGCCGTCACCTGCTCCGTACAGGCGAGCCTCCTCACCGGGCTGCCGCCGAGCGGGCACGGGATCGTCGGCAACGGCTGGTACTTCCGTGACCTCGGCGACGTGCTGCTGTGGCGCCAGCACAACCGCCTGGTCCACGGTGAGAGGATCTGGGAGACCGCCCGGCGGGCCGTTCCGGGGTACCGCGCGGCCAACGTGTGCTGGTGGTACGCCATGGGCGCGACCACGGACGTGACCGTCACGCCACGGCCGATCTACCACGCGGACGGCCGCAAGTCGCCCGACTGCTACACGAGGCCGCCGGAGCTGCACGACCGGCTCACCGCGTCGCTCGGGCCGTTCCCCCTGTTCCACTACTGGGGTCCGGCGGCGTCCATCCGCTCCTCACGTTGGATCGTCGAGGCCGCACGGCTGATCATGCCTGCCCAGGATCTGACCCTGGTGTACGTCCCGCATCTGGACTACGACCTGCAGCGGTACGGGCCGGACGGCCCCGAGGCGATCGCCGCCGCCCGCGCGGCCGACGACGTGCTCGCCCCGCTGCTGGACGACGCCCGACGCGCGGGCGTGACGGTCGTGGTGCTGAGCGAGTACGGGATCACAGCCGTACGCCGCCCCGTCGACCTGAACCGGGCGCTGCGCCGCGCCGGCCTGCTGCGCGTGCACACGCAGGCCGGGATGGAGTATCTCGACCCCTGGAGTTCGCGCGCGTTCGCCGTGGCCGACCACCAGATCGCCCACGTGTACGTCCGTGACCCTTCGGACCGCCCCGCCGCCCACGACCTGGTCACGGGCCTGCCCGGCGTCGCGGAGGTCCTCGACCACGCCGGCCGGGCGGCGCACGGCCTGGACCACGAACGCTCCGGCGAACTGGTCGCCCTGGCGGAGCCGGACGCGTGGTTCACCTATTACCACTGGCTGGACGACGACCGTGCCCCCGACTTCGCACGATGCGTGGAGATCCACCGCAAGCCCGGCTACGACCCGGCCGAACTGCTGTGGGACCGGGCCGGCCGGGCCCGCGCCCTGAAGGCGCTCGTGCGCCGGCGGCTCGGCCTGCGCTACACGATGAACGTCGTGCCGCTGGACCCGTCCGGCGTACGCGGCTCCCACGGCCTGCTCCCCCCGACGCCCGACGACGGTCCCGTCCTGCTCTGCTCCGACCCCACCGCCGTCCGCGACCCCGTCCACGCCACGGACGTCCCCGCCCTCCTCCTTCGCCTGGCCGGCATCCCCTCTCCCGGCCCGGCCCTCCACGCCCGGCCGGTCTGAGACTTCGCCGGTGGTGTTGGCTCCGCGACCGTCCCCGGACGGGCCCGCTGCCGGATACGGCCGTCTAAGGCCACGGCCACGTACGCGCCTCCAGGACCGCGCTCCGGCGGCGGGCTCCGGACGGCGGCATGATGACGGTCATGGTGGAACGTTCGCTGCGGGTGGTTCTGGCCGAGGACTCGGTCGTACTGCGCGAGGGCATGGTGGAGCTGTTGTCGGCGCGGGGATGCGCGGTGGCCGCGGCGGTCGGTACCGCCGAGGACCTGCTCGCGGCGGTCGCCGAGCACGGCCCCGACGTCGCCGTCGTGGACATCCGGATGCCGCCCACCCACACCGACGAGGGCATCCGTGCCGCCCTCGACCTCCGGAGGCTCCGGCCGGAGGTCGGCATCCTCGTGTTCTCCCAGCACGTGGAGGCGGTCCTGGCGGAGCGGCTGCTGTCGGCCGGCGCCGCCGGAGTGGGATACCTGCTCAAGGAGCGGGTGGCCCGTACGTCCGAGCTGGTCGACGCGCTGCACCGCGTGGCGACGGGCGGCACGGTGCTCGACCCGGAGATCGTGACCGGGCTGCTGAGAGGCGGTACGCGGCGGAGCCGCATCGACGCGCTGACCCCGCGGGAGCGGGAGGTGCTCGACCTGATGGCGCAGGGGCACTCCAACCGGTCCATCGCCCAGCGCCTGGTCGTCACGGAGCGGGCGGTGGAGAAGCACGCGGCCGCGATCTTCATGAAGTTCGGCCTGCACCCCGCCGAGGCCGACAACCGCCGGGTGAAGGCGGTGCTCACCTATCTCACGGAGACCGGAAGCGGCGCGTGACCCGCGCGGACCGGGACGTTCCTCCGGCGACGGAGCCCGGCCCCGGGTGACCGGACGGGGGCTCGCGTCCGGCTCACATCCGGGCCGGCAGGTCGGCGACGATGGCCGTGGGACCGCCGTCGGGGCTGGTGATCCGGAGGGTGCCGCCCACGGCCTCCGCCCGACGGCCCAGACCGGTCAGCCCACTGCCGCCGCCCGGGAACGCGCCGCCACGCCCTTCGTCGCGCACCACCAGCCGGACCCGTCCGTGAGCGGCGGTGACCTCAACGACGGCGGAATCCGCTCCGCTGTGCCTGGCAACGTTGGTCAGGAGCTCGGCCGCGCAGAAGTACACCACGCGCTCGATCGCCGGGTCCGGGCGTTCCCGCAGGTCCAGGCGCAGGTCGGCGGGGACCGGACTGCTCGCGGCCAGGGACGGAAGGGCTGCGGCGAGCCCCGCGTCGAGCGGCACCGGGTTGATGCCCCGGGTGATCCGCCGTAGGCCCGCGATGGCGTCGTCGGTCTGGGACCGCGCCCGGCCGAGAAGCGCGGACAGCCGGTCCAGGGCCAGATCAGGGCGTTCGCCGAGCGCGTCGTCGGCCAGCGAGAGGGTCATGGCGATGGCGACCAGTTCGGCCTGCGTTCCATCGTGCAGATCACGCTCGATCGAACGCAGTGCCTCGGTGCTCTCGGCGGCCAGTGCGTGCCGCGACCGTTCGAGCGCGCGCATCCGCCGCTGCCCGGCCGTCGGGCCGAGCAGGAGCCGGGCCAGCCGGCGGTTCAGCCCGCTCCCGCCCCGAACGGCGGCGGGGACGGTCGCCAGCAGGACGAGTCCGAGCGGCGGGCCTGCCACCTCCGCCCACCAGGGGACGGTCCGATCGGCCGGGGGGAGCGCACGGGCCAGCACGGGAAAACCGATCGACCAGAGCGCGGCGGCCGGCAGCACCGCCGAGGCCAGGAAGGCCACCAGACCGGCCGGGAGGCGGAGGATCAGGTACAGCAGTGCCCGCCAGCCGGCCGGGTCGGTGAGCCCGGCGCGGATCCAGCCGAGCACGCCGGGCACGTGCGGCACCGGCTCGGGGCCGGGGATCTGCTCCCCGAGGAGCCGGGCGACGGCCCGGCGGTGCAGCGCGCCGAGCACCCGGGCGCCCCGCAGGCCCGCCGCGACGAGAGGAAGCCCGACCAGGGTCACCGCCAGCAGCGCGCCCGCGTAGAGCGTGGCGAGGACGTAGCCGGCGCCGGCGACGGCCGCCGGAAGCCCCGCGACGGCGAAGAGGACCTCGCCGGGACGCACGACGGGCCGAGGCGGGCGGGGCCGGAGCCGTCTCGCGCGCCGGGCGTTCTCAGCCACGCTGACCAGCGACCGTCTCCGTGGCCGGCCCCGAGGTCGCGCGCAGCCCGGTGAGGAGGATGCCCAGCGCGGCCAGCACCGCCACGCCCACCGCGATCCTTCCGTAGCCGCCCGGGTCCATCGACGGAAGCGGCGAGCCCGGAAGGGTCACGCTGAAGGAGGTCACGGTGGCCCCCGCGACGGCCGTGCCGGTGAGGGTGCCCACCGCCGTGATCAGCAGGCACTCGGCGCAGAGCATCGAGACGAGCTGCCGGCGGGTCGCGCCGACCAGGGTCAGCAGGGCGAACTCACGGCGCCGCGCGGCGGTCAGCGCCGCCAGGGTGTTGACCGTCGACACGCCGCCGAAGCAGACGAGGATGATCAGCTCGACCTGGCGGAGCCAGATGTCGGCGGCGGAGGTCACCGAGGCCAGTTCCGTTCCTGCGAGATGGCGGGAGGCGTCCCTGACCGTATCGCCGAGGGACAGGAACACGCACGCCAGCGAGGTCAGCAACGCCAGGGGGACCACGGCCGACGACAGCCGGGCGGCGTACCCGCGCAGGTTCGCGTCGGCGAGCCGGCCCGAGCGGGGCGCGACCGCCCGCAGGGGCAGGCCGAGGACCGTGACGACGGCCACGGTGAACAGCGGCCCGAGGAGCGCGACCGCCACCAGGAAGACCAGCGTGGCCAGCAGCGCGCCCTGCCCGGCCTTGTCCGGGGGCTGCCGGGCGATCGCGAGGCAGAGAACGCCGCCGCCGGCGAGCGCGAGGAGGCCGACCGGCGTACGGATCGGGTCGGCCCGGCGGTCGCCGCCGACGCTCTCCCCGAGCGCGACGGCCGGGGTGATGCGGCAGACCGGGCGGGCGGCGACCACGGCCGCCAGCGTCCCGAGTCCGAGCGAGAGCACGGAGCCGGCCGCGGCCGGCACCGGAGTGAACGGGATCCGGCTTCCGGCCGGCACCAGGTCGCGCGCCACCAGGGCGGCGAGGAAACGGTGCGCGCCCAGCGTCCCGGCCGCCCAGCCGGCCGGGCTGACGAGGGAGACGACGATCAGTACCTGCCGGCGCACCAGCCCGCGGACCTGCCCGGGAGTGGCCGCCACGGTACGCAGGAGCGCCAGGTCCCGGTGCTGCTGACGGATCGCGAAGCCGAGGGTGTTGACCACCACGAACAGGGCGACCAGCATGGCGATCTCCCCGAACGCGCCGCCGATGACCACGAGACCGGGCTGACTCCCGTGCGCCGGAGGAGAGACGACGCTCGCGGCGATCAGCGAGCCGAACAGGGTGATCGCGGTCACCGCCATGAACAGGGCCGTGGCGAGTCCGGCGAACGTCGCCGGCCGGGTCCGGATCTGCCCGAACGCGAGCCGTAGCACGTCAGCCTCCCAGCCGGCTCAGGCGCTCGGAGACGACCGCCGCCGACGGGCGGTCCAGGTCATCGACGATGACGCCGTCGGCCAGCACCACGACGCGGTCGGCGTAGCCGGCGGCGACCGGATCGTGCGTCACCATGACGCAGGTCCGCCCCTGCCCGTCGACGCCGGCGCGCAGCAGCGACAGGATCTCCATACCGGTCCGCCGGTCGAGGGCACCCGTGGGCTCGTCGGCGAACACCACCTCTGGGCGGGCCACCAGGGCCCGCGCGATGGCGACCCGCTGCTGCTGGCCGCCTGACAGTTGCCCTGGGCGGTGCCGTTCGCGGCCGGCGAGCCCCACCTGCCGCAGCGCCTCGCGCACCGCCGCCCGCTCGGGCGGCCGTCCGGCCAGCCGGCCCGGCAGCGTCACGTTCTGCTCGACGGTCATGGCGGGCATCAGGTTGAACGATTGGAAGACGAACCCGACCTCGGAGCGGCGTAGTTCGGCCAGCCGGCGTTCCCGCAGCCGGGACACCTCGGTCCGTCCCCACCAGACGGTGCCGGAGGTCGGCCGGTCCATGCCCGCGACGCAGTGCAGCAGGGTCGTCTTGCCCGATCCGGAGGGCCCCATCACGGCCGTGAACGTCCCCGGCGCGAAGGCGATGGTCACGCCGCGCAGCGCGTGGACGGCGTTCGCGCCCCTGCCGTAGCGGCGGTGCAGGTCGTCGCACCGAGCCGCCGCGCGGTCGCCCGGACCCGCGTCCTCCCTGCCGTCGGGGGGCGAAGCGGCGCCGGGGCGGTACGGCGAGGCGGCGGAACGGGGACCGTCGTGTCCGGGGCTGCCGCCGGGTTCAGGGTGGCCGTCGTGTCCAGGGCGGCCGCCGGCTTCAGGGCGGCCGCCGTCACGGCGGCCGTGCGGTTTCGAGAAGGGCATGGCGCAAGCCTGGCCGGAACACGGCGGCCCGCACGATCGTGCTTCCATCCGGATCCGGGGTACGGGAACCCGTACCCCGCGGTCACGGCGTGGTCAGCCGACGTAGCGGCGGGCGGGGGAGCGGCGCTGGGGTTCCGCCAGCAGGCGCAGGTTGCGTTCGACGTGGTCGGGGACCGGGCGGCGTTCCCGGAGCACCCAGGGCAGGCCGGTGACCGCCTCGGCCACCGCGGACAGGGTCGTACGGTCCCGGGGGACCGTACGGAGCACGGTGAGCGTCCTGCGGGCGGCCGAGGGGAGCGGGCGGCGTAGCCAGGTGGTCCAGAGGGTGTTGCGGATGCCGACCCGGCGGCGTTCGCGGGGATCGCGGGCGGCGGACGCGGCGTGGTGCACGACGACGTCCTCGGCCCAGCACATCCACCAGCCCCGTGCGGCCAGGTCCATGCAGAACAGCTCCTCCTCGCCGCCCAGCACGAGCCGCGGCGAGAACCCGCCGACCTCGCGGAACGCCTCCACGCGGATCATCGACGCCCCGGCCATGATGCTCATCAGGGCGGGACCCGGCATCCAGGACGGGGCGGGCACCGGCGAGTGCCGCAGCTCCGGGGTGATCGGGTCCTCTCCCCGGTCCGGTTCGACCAGGATCAGGCCGGTGACCGTCGCCAGCCGCGGATACCGGTCCAGCAGGTCCGCCGCGCGGGCCAAGGCGCCTGGCTCCCACCACGTGTCGTCGTCGCAGAACGCGACGTACGGGGTGGTCACCTCCGCGACGGCGAGGTTGCGCCCGACGGCGCCCAGGTTGCGCGCGGCCCGGATCAGCCGGACCCGCGGGTACGCCTCGGCGACGGCGTCCGGGGTGCCGTCGGAGGAGGCGTTGTCGACGACGGTGATCGGCGGGCGCTCGGGGAGCAGGGTCAGCAGGTCCAGGGTCCGCAGTAGCTCGGGGCGGCGATCGCGGGTGATGATGACGACGGTGATCCTCGGGTCCGGTCTCACGGCGTCTCCCCGGCCAGCCGGCGGATGCCGCCCTCGACGGTCGCCGGGACGGGCCGCCGCGCCGCGAGCGCCGAGGGCAGGCGCACGGCGGCGCCCGCGAGGGCCGCCCGCGAGTCGCCGTCGCGCAGGGCCCGCGCTCCGAGCCGTGCGGTCTCCCTGACCGCGACGAGGCCGGGGCGGCGCATCCAGGCCGTGAGGACGGTGTTGCGCAGCTCGCTGCGGCGGCGCCGGTGGGACGGCGGGCGGTTCGTCGACGGCTCGTGGACCGCGACGATCTCCGGGACGTGACATAGGCCCCACCCGGCGGCGGCCAGGTCGTAGGACAGCAGGCGCTCCTCCCCGACGAAGAACAGCAGGGACGAGAACCCGCCGACGTCCAGGAACGCCTGTCGCCGGACGATCGAGGCGCAGGCCAGGAAGCCGAGGACGGGCGGACCGGGCAGACCGGGATCGGGCGGCAGCGGCGACTCGGCCATCGCCGCGTTGATCGGGTCGGGCTCGCGGTCCGGCCCGACCAGGGTGCGGGCCGCGATCAGGCCGAGGCGCGGGTGGGCGTCGAACAGCTCGGCGGCCCGGGTCAGCGCCCCCGGCTCCCACCACGAGTCGTCGTCGCTGAACGCGACGTACGGCGTGCGGGCCAAGTGGA
Source organism: Actinoallomurus soli (assembly GCF_024055715.1). Taxonomy (GTDB): domain Bacteria; phylum Actinomycetota; class Actinomycetes; order Streptosporangiales; family Streptosporangiaceae; genus Actinoallomurus; species Actinoallomurus soli. The sequence goes on along the minus strand of NZ_JAMXMV010000007.1, from coordinate 385,102 downwards.
CGCCGACGTTCCGGGCGGCGGCGCCCCGGTTGCGGCCCAGCGGCACGACCCGTACGGCGGGATGGCGGTCCGTCACCGCCGTCGCGGTACCGTCCCCGGACCCGTTGTCGACCACCACGACGACCGGCCGGTCCGGTAGGGCCTCCAGCCGTTCGAGGGTGCGCAGCAGCTCCGATCGCCTGTTCCTGGTGGCGATCACGACGGTGACGCGGCTCACCGATCGACCTCCCCTCGAAGAAGTAACCGATCGACTACCCGGCGCAGGATCATCGAATCCTCGGCCTCCGGCGACCCCGCCGAGCGGCCCTCGAACGGCGGTTTTGAACCCCACCTCGCGGGCAGGGAGGGCGCGTCGGCTACCTAGGGGAGGAACCATGTCGAACGTATTCGACGTGCTTCGCAAGGACCACGAAGAGGTAAAGAAGGCGCTCGCCGAGCTCGAGAAGGGGCCGACGGCCGCGACCGGGGCGAGCCCCGATCAGCTGAAGGTCCGGGAGAAGCTGGTCGAACAGCTGGTCATCGAGGAGTCCAAGCACGAGGCGGTCGAGGAGGAGTACTTCTGGCCGACGGTCCGCGACAAGCTGCCGGACGGCGACCGCCTCGCCGACGAGGCCACCGACCAGGAGCAGAAGGCCAAGTACGTCCTGGACGAGCTGAAGGACCTCAAGGGGGACGACCCCAAGTTCGAGGAGCTCCTGAGCAAGTTCACCGCGGACGGGCGCGAGCACATCGCCTACGAGGAGGAGCAGGTCTGGGTGCCGCTGCGCGGCGTGCTCAGCGCCGAGGAGGCGGACGAGCTGGGCACCAAGCTGGAGGACGGCAAGAAGCTGGCCCCGACCCGGCCGCACCCGCACACGCCGCCCAAGCCCGGCATCCTCAAGGCGGCCGGACCCGCGGTCGCCGCGGCCGACCGGGTCCGCGACGCCGTCACCGGACGCGGCGACTGAGCATGCCGAGCGACGCCCGGAGGTGCCTGCGCGATGGCTGACGTCGAGGCCGCGCCGGGAGAGCTGCTGGAGACCCTCAGGAAGGCCGCGGCCGCGCTGACCGGCAGCGGTGTCAAGTTCGCGCTGGCCGGCGGATACGCGGCCTACGCGCGCGGCGCCGCGCCGTCGACCCACGACGTCGACTTCGTCCTTCCGGAGGAGGAGGTCGACGTCGCGCTCGCGGCGCTGGAGTCCGTGGGGATGCGACGCGCCGAGATTCCCGAGGCATGGCTGGCCAAGGTCTACGACGACGGCCGGACGGTCGATTTGATCTTCCGGCCGTCGGGACGGGCCGTGGACGCCGCCCTGCTCTCCCGCGCCGAGGAGATGCACGTCGAGGCGGTCGCCATGCCGGTGCTGACCGCCACCGACATGACGATTCTGCGCCTTCTCGCGTTCGACGAGAAGGCGAGTGACTTCGGGGGATACCTACCGGTATCGCGGGCGCTGCGCGAGCAGATCGACTGGCCGCGGGTGATCGCCGAGACGGCGGACTCCCCGTACGCCTACGCCTATCTGACGCTGCTGCACCGCCTGCACGTGATGGAGTACGGGCCGCCGTACGAGAGGAGTGACGGATGACGCCCAGCGACCCGCCCCACTACCTCGCCGCCCGCATCAAGAGCCGCCTCGCCGAGGACGCCCGCACGGTCGAGCTCGGCATCCAGGTCGACGTCCGCGGTGATGTCGTCTTCCTGCGCGGCCAGGTGGCGACTCCCCGGAGGCGGGAACTCATCGAGACGGTCGCCCGGGAGGCGGCCGGCGGAAGACGGATCTCCAACGATGTGACCGTTGTTGAGATCCGCCCCCCGAAAACGGAGGAAACGCCCTCATGATTCGCGTGGCCGCGGTCGGCGACATCCACGTCGGCGAGGATGTGCGCGGCCTGTACCGCAACCGACTGACCGGAATCGCCGACGACGCCGACATCCTGCTCGTCGCCGGTGATCTGACCCAGCACGGCACGGCCGAGGAGGGACGCATTGCCGCGGACGAGCTCCGCGACATCGGCGTCCCCGTCATCACGGTGCTCGGCAACCACGACTACCACTCCGACGAGGAGACCGAGATCACCAAGGCGCTGCAGGACGCGGGGATCACCGTCCTCGAGGGCGAGTCCACGGTGATCGACTGCCACGGCCGGCGCCTCGGCGTCGCCGGCGCCAAGGGCTTCGGCGGCGGGTTCGCCGGCCGCTGCGGCTCCGACTTCGGCGAGCCGGAGATGAAGGCGTTCATCCGGCACACGAAGGCCACCGCCGCCCGGCTCGGCGAGGCGCTCGGCGCGCTGGACGCGGACGCGCGGGTGGCCCTCACCCACTACGCGCCGGTGAAGGACACCCTCAACGGCGAGCCCCTCGAGATCTACCCCTTCCTCGGCAGCTACCTGCTCGCCGAGGTGATCGACGGAGCGGGGATCGACCTCGCCGTGCACGGCCACGCCCACCGCGGCGTGGAGAAGGGGATCACGCCGGGCGGGATCCCCGTACGGAACGCCGCCCTGCCGGTCATCGAGCGCGCCTACGCGGTGTACTGCCTCGGCGGTCCCGACGACGTGGAGTGCGCGACCGACGACACCGTCGGCGCGACCGCGTAGCGGACGCGACGGTCCCCGGCGAACACGAAGGGCCGCGCCCGGTGGGCGCGGCCCAACGCGGTTCGTTCCGCGGCCGGATCAGGCCGGGACGGGGGCGAGGTCGCGGTCGGTCAGGCCGGGACGGGGGCGAGGTCGCGGTTGGTGTGCCGGTGCGCCGCCACCGCCATGACGAACTGCTCGATGAACTCCCCGGTCACGCCGGACGCCGACTGCATCACGACGCCCTGGTCGGCGGTCAGGGCCTCGCCGTGGTCGTTCACTCCGTTCAGCCGGGCGCTCGACAGCAGGCGCATCCCGTCCCCGACGGCCCCGATCGCCTTGCCGTGCTTGAACGCCTCCGCGACGAACTGCACGGCGCTGCCGTCGGCCTCCAGCGCCGTCACCGACTCCTTCCCGCCGGGGACCACGACCGCGTCGTACAGCACCGAGCCGACGGTCGGCAGGGCCCGCGTCACCTCGACCGGCCCTTCGGAGCCTTCGACGACGCCGTCCCGCCCGGCCAGTACCTCGGGAATCGCGCCGACCGCCGAGAGCGCCTCCTGGAGCGCCCGCACGTCGGCGGTGTCCACGCCGTCGGCGACCAGGATCGCGATCTTGCGGGTCTCGACCGAGTCACGCGGGGCGCCTGCCTGGCTCAGCGCGGGAGAACTGCGCCCATGGTTCGGGGTGGCCGGCTGCGCGGGCGGCTCGGCCCCGACGCCCTCCGCGACCGCGACGGCCAGGTAGTGGTCGACGTTGTTCAGGTTGGCCACGACGCCCTGCCTGATGTTCCGGTGCTCCACCTTCCCCAGCTCGAAGCGGAACGCCGCGATGATGTGCTCCTTCTCCCAGTCGGACATGCTGTTCCAGAACAGGGTCGCCTGGGAGTAGTGGTCGGCGAAGCTCTGGCTCCGCTTGCGGATCTTGTTGCCGTCGACGCGCTCCTGGTAGTGCGTGAACGCGCCCTCCGGGACCACGGCCGGGCAGCCGCCGCCGAGCGAGTTCGGATGGTAGGCGGCCCGGCCGGTGTGGACCACCGACTGGTGGTAGCCGTCGCGCTGGTGGTTGCGCACCTCGGCGACCGGCCGGTTCACCGGCAGCTGGGTGAAGTTCGGCCCGCCGAGGCGGATCAGCTGCGTGTCGAGGTAGGAGAACAGCCGCGCCTGCAGCAGCGGATCGTTGGTGAAGTCGATGCCCGGGACGACGTTGCCCAGGTGGAAGGCCACCTGCTCGGTCTCGGCGAAGAAGTTGTCCGGATTGCGGTCGAGCACCAGCCGCCCGACCGGGCGTACGGGCACCTCCTCCTCCGGAATGATCTTCGTGGCGTCGAGCAGGTCGAAGTCGAAGTCGTGTTCGCGTTCCTCGGGCACGAGCTGCACGCCGAGCTCCCACGCGGGGAAGTGCCCGGCCTCGATCGCCTCCCACAGGTCACGGCGGTTGAAGTCCGGATCCTTGCCGGCGATCTTCTGCGTCTCGTCCCACACCAGCGAGTGCGTGCCGAGCTTCGGCTTCCAGTGGAACTTCACGAACGTGCCGACGCCTTCCTCGTTGACCAGACGGAAGGTGTGCACGCCGAAGCCCTGCATCATCCGGAAACTGCGCGGCAGCGCCCGGTCCGACATCAGCCACATCATCATGTGCGTCGTCTCGGGCTGCAGCTGCACGAAGTCCCACAGGGTGTCATGGGCCGAGGAGGCCTGCGGGATCTCGTTGTGCGGCTCCGGCTTGACCGCGTGCACGAAGTCGGGGAACTTGATCCCGTCCTGGATGAAGAACACCGGCATGTTGTTGCCGACGAGGTCGAAGTTGCCCTGCCGGGTGTAGAACTTCGTCGCGAACCCGCGGACGTCGCGCACCGTGTCGGCCGACCCCCGCGAGCCGCCGACGGTCGAGAAGCGCACGAACACCGGCGTGCGCAGCGAGGTGTCGCGGAGGAACTCCGCGGTCGTGTACTCGGTGAGCGGATCCGTCACCTCGAAGTACCCGTAGGCCCCCGAGCCCCGGGCGTGTACGACGCGCTCCGGGATCCGCTCGTGATCGAAGTGGGTGAGCTTCTCACGGAAGTGGAAATCCTCCATGAGCGTGGGACCCCGCTCGCCCGCCTGAAGCGAGTTGTCGGTGTCGTCGACCGGGATCCCCTGGTCGGTCGTCAGCCGCGAGCCGTGGTTCGGGTTGACGCGGACGTGGTCGAGCTGGCGGTCCTTGTCGTCAGGCGTTGTCATGACGTCCCTCCGAGGGTCATTCGAACGACCGGTCACAGGGAGCCATGTCCGTTCAGCGATCTGCTAAGCGTGATCGACGGGCCCAATGTCCCACCCCCGCCGCGCCCGCTGTGTCCCTCGGCGCGGCGGGAGGAGAGACGGCCGGAGGCAGGCTCAGGGACCCTCGTCCTCGACGCGCATGGCCTGCTCCTCGGGTGAGAAACCGGCCTGGTCGGGGCCGACGTCCGTGGCGATCGCGTCCTTCTCGGTGTCGGTGCGGACGCCCTCGTCCGGTTCGACCAGCCGGCCCGCGCGGCGGGGCACCTCCTCCTCACGGACGGGGTCGAACTCGCGCTCGTCCGAGTCCGGCCAGTCCTCGCCCCGGCGCCGAGCGCCGAGCGCCGGGTCGGGCTGCTCTCTGCGCAACCGCCGGTCCAGGGACTCGCCCTCCCGCTGCTCCTCGGCGGTGGTCCCGAACTCCTCGAGAGCGACGGGCTCGTCCCGTGGGACCGGCGCGCGCTGCGGATCCTCCGCCCACTGCCGCTCAGGGTAGGAGTCCTCCAGGTCGGGGATCCCCTCCTCCTCGAACTCCGAGTACGGATCGGGATCCGGATGCGGGTGTGTCATCGCTGTCTCCATCGTCCGTCGAATGCGTCCGATCCAGGCCCATGCCCACGAATCGGCCTCCCTCACCTGCGGCGAACAGCTTTGGGTGAGGTTTGAGACGGCGCCCGGCGGGCACCCGGACATGTCGTCAGCGACCCGAGCGATCAGGAGGCCTCTCATGAACGGGCACGAAGGCGGACGGACGGCGCACCGTGATCCGGAGGCCCTGAACCAGGAGGGCGCGCCGCGGGCGAGCGGGCCGGACCCCGCGCTGGCCGGTCGCGACGTCCAGGCGCTGACCGAGGACCAGATGATCGTGTACGAGGCGCTCGCCACCGTACGGCGGCCGATGAGCGTCGGCGACGTCGCCGCGGCCACCGGCATGGACGAGGACACCGTACGGGACTGCCTCCGCACCCTGGCGGACCGCGAGATGATCGTCGACGGTAAGGACGGGATCGTCATCGGAGAGAACGACTGGGACGTCCGCGGCGCCCGTCCGGCGGCGTCTCCCCGCGACTGACCCGCACGACCGCTGAGTGAGTGAGGAGGCGGAGCGCGGCTCAGAGACCGGCGAGGAGGCGGAACCGGACCCGCTGGCCCGGACGGAGCTGGGCGGCCCGGCCGAGGTCGGCCGTCGTCAGCACCGCCGCGACCGGATAGCCGCCGGTCGTCGGGTGGTCGGCGAGGAAGATGATCGGCAGCCCGTTCGGCGGCACCTGCAGCGCCCCGATGACCATCCCCTCGCTCGGCAGCTCGCCGTCCCGCCGCCGTACGAGGGGCCGCCCCTCCAGGCGGACCCCGATCCGGTTGCTGTGCGAGCTGACCTCGTAGCCGCCCCGGATCAGCGGTTCGAGGCTCTCGAACCAGTCGTCGCGCGGCCCCGGCAGCACCCGCAGGACCGGTTCGTCCTCGGGCTCGTAGCCGGGCGCGCAGTCCACGGTGATCGGCTCGGACGCGCGTCCCACGGCCAGCCGGTCCCCGGCCGCCAGCGGGTCGGGACCCAGCCCGGACAGCAGGTCCGTCGAGCGGCTGCCCAGAACGGGCGGGACGTCCACGCCGCCCCGGATCGCGACGTACGTGCGGACCCCTGCGGACGGGACGCCGAACTCCACCGTGGTGCCGGCCGGGACGTGGCAGGGGGCGTTCATCGCGCCGGGGCTCACCCGTACCGGCGCGCCGGTGACCGCGATCCACGCCGGCGCGTGGAACCGCAGCGCCGCGCCGCCGAAGGTCAGCTCCACGCCGGCGGCGTCCTCCGGGTTGCCGACCAGGCGATTGGCCAGCCGCAGGCTCGCGGCGTCGGCCGCCCCGGAGTGCGGCACACCGAGGTGGGCGTACCCGGGACGGCCCAGGTCCTGCACCGTGCAGAGCGGGCCGGGGCGGACCACCTCGATCGTCATCGCGTCACCTCGGTCCCCTTCGGCCCGGACCCGGCCGGGGGCACCGCCCGGACCCGGGCCCGCTCGGCGGCGAACCGGACGCGGGTGCCGGGCTGCAGCAGCGACGGCGGGTCCCGCTCGACGTCCCAGAGCGTGATCGTCGTACGTCCGAGCAGCCGCCAGCCTCCCGGTGACGGCGTCGGATACACCGCGCCGTACGGGCCCGCGATCGCGACCGAGCCGGCGGGCACCGCCGTGCGCGGGGAGTCCCGGCGGGGCACGTGCAGGGCCTCGTCCAGCCCGGTGAGGTACCCGAAACCCGGTGAGAACCCGAGGTAGGCGACGACGTACTCGGCGCTCGCGTGCCGCGCGACCACCTCGTCGCGGGACAGCCCGGTCAGCCCGGCGACCTCGTCCAGGTCCGCGCCGTCGTAGACGACCGGGAAGCACACCGGGTCCGCGGCGACCTCGTCGATCTCCGGGAGCGGCAGGTCGTCGAGCAGCGGCCCGAGGCGCCCCACGTCGGTGCCCGGCCTGACCGTGACCAGCACCGTCCGTGCCCCCGGCACGACGCCCACGACCTCCGGCAGCGCGAGCCGGCGCACGGCGGCGTGCACGCGGTGCGGCGCCTCGGTCTCGATCAGTAGCGCCGCGTCGCCGACGCGCCGGACCTTCACGCGAACGCCTTCAGCGGGACGCCGGCCTCCTCGATGGCCCGGCGGACCGCCTTCGCGAGTTCGACGGCGCCGGGAGTGTCGCCGTGCACGCAGATCGACCGGGCGTCGACCCGGATCCGGGTGCCGTCGGTGGCCTCGACCACGCCCTCGACGGCCATCCGCAGCGCCCGCTCGGTCACCTGCGCCACGTCCTCGATCACCGCGCCGGGCTCCCGGCGGGAGACGAGCGTGCCGGCGGGGGTGTAGGCGCGGTCGGCGAAGCACTCGTTGACGATCGTCAGGTCCGTCACCTGGTGCAGCTTCGATCCGGGGAGGGTCAGCACGGGCAGCGCCGGGTCGTACGCCTCGACCGCGGCGGCCACGGCCTCGGCCTGCACCGGGTCGCGGACGATCCGGTTGTACAGGGCGCCGTGCGGTTTCACGTAGCGGACCCGGTCGCCCTCGGCCCGTGCGATGCCGTCGAGCGCGGCGATCTGGTAGAGCACCTCGGCCGTGAGCTCCTCCGGGGCGACGTCCATCTCCCGGCGGCCGAATCCGGACAGGTCGCGGTAGGACACCTGGGCTCCGATGACCACGCCGCGCTCCACCGCGGCCGCGCACGTACGACGCATGATCACCGGGTCGCCGGCGTGGAACCCGCACGCCACGTTGGCGCTGCTCACGATGGACAGCAGGGCGAGATCGTCGCCGAGGCGCCAGGGGCCGAGCCCCTCCCCGAGGTCGGCGTTGAGATCGATCATGTAACCAAGGTCTCCTCGGTACGGTCCGTGATCAGCATCCGTCCCGGCGCGTGGGTGATCGCGAACGGCGGGGCGCTCGCCATCACCGCGGCCTGCGGCGTCACACCGCAGGCCCAGAAGACCGGGACGTCACCGGTCTCGAACTCAACGCTATCGCCGAACTGGGGGCGCGCGAGGTCCGCGATGCCGAGTTCCGCGGGGTCGCCGATGTGCACCGGAGCGCCGTGCATCGCCGGGTACCGCGCGGTCACCTCGACCGCGACGTCGACCAGGGCGGCGGGGACCGGCCGCATCGACACGACCAGCGGCCCGGCCAGCCGGCCGGCGGGCCGGCACTCCCGCGACGTGACGTACATCGGGACGTTCCGGCCCTGCTCGACGTGGCGGAGCGGCACGCCCGCCGTGGCGAGCGCCGTCTCGAACGTGAAGCTGCACCCGATGAGGAACGCGACGAGGTCGTCCCGCCAGTACTCGGTGACATCGGGCGTCTCGGCGACGAGCACGCCGTCCTGGTAGATCCGGTAGGCGGGCAGGTCGGTCCGCAGGTCGGCGGCGGCGACCTCGCGGGCGTACGGGTCGCCGGGGTCGGTGATCTCCAGGAGCGGGCAGGCCGCCGGGTTCCGCACCGCGAACAGCAGGGCCTCGAAGGCCAGGTCGCGGGGGACGGCGAGGAGGTTCGCCTGGACGTAGCCCCGGCACCAGCCGCTCGTGGTCACCGGCGTCTCGCCGGTCCGGAACACCTCACGGGCCTGAGAGGGGGTGAGGATCGCGGGTTGATCCATGGTCGTCATGGCAGCTTCATGCCCACTGCACGCCGTTTACCGCGCGGTCCCGCCGTCCGTTCCCGGCCGCCAGGGCGGCCGGGAACGGACGGGTCGGCTAGGACAGGTCGGGGGCGTCGCGCAGCGCGAGGAGGGCGGCGCGCAGCGCGCGGGGATCGCCGCCGGTCTCCCGGAGGATCGCCATGAACCGGTGCAGGATCGAGTGGCGGTCGTGCCCGCGGTCCAGCAGGCGCTCGGCGACCGTCCACAGCTGCGGCGGGTCGCCGTCCCAGATCCGGGCGGCGACCCGGAGGTGGGCCTCAATGTGCGCCGGGTCGGCGTCCGGGTGCTCGAACGCCAGCAGCAGGCGCCGGTCCGCGTCGACGGAGGGGTTCAGGCGGGTCAGGTCGATGTCGGCGTTGCCGCCGGTCAGGAAGGGGAACGCGAACGCCCGCCGGGCGAGGGCCTCCAGGTCGCCGTCCGGCAGCAGCCGCTCCACCAGCTCCCGGTCGAGCCCGAACGTCGTCGGATCGCGGTACGCCTCGGCGAACTTCCCGGTGATGTCCCAGACCTTGTCGAGGGTCTGCCGGACGCCCTCCTCGGGCAGCCCGGTCCGCCGGCTCGCCCAGCGCACCCACGCGGCGAGCACGTGCGGCATCGCCTCCTGCTCCGCCGGTGACAGCATCACCTTGCGCGGCAGCCAGTGCAGCAGGAACGTCTCGCACTTGACCGGGCTGACCCGCAGCGGACGGCCGAAGTCGTGGTCGCAGCCGTAGTCGATGATGCGGTCGACGCAGCGGCTCGCCGCGGAACGGTCCGAGAGCTCCTCGGCCTCGTCCGACGCGAGGAACTGCGCCGCCATCGTGGCCCGGCGGTCGTGGCCGTGGACGGGCGTGACGGGGACGCGGCCGCCGGGCGGCAGCGCCCGCACCCGGGCCCGTACGAACGCGTGGTAGTTGCCGAAGGTCTCCTTGACCGGCGGGTCCTCGGTGTCGTCCGTCACCGCGAGGGCGCGCTCCAGCCGCGCGCGGGCCGCCGCCGGCGCGATCGGCTCGAACCGCATCAGGGGGCTCTCCTCGGCCTCCTTGCGGCAGTAGCCGAGCAGCTTGTCCACCTGCGAGGACACCCACGCGTCGACCACCATGCCGCGCTCGTTGTGGTCGATCACGACCACCAGCGCGTGGCGCTCCTCGCCGCCGTAGGTGTAGATGCAGACGATCGAGTCCTGGTCCCCGTAGACGTCGCGCGAGACGTGGCACTCCTCGCAGGCGACCCTTCCGACGCGGTCGGCCCAGCCGGGTCGCGCGACCCCGGCGTCCATGAGCCGCAGCGCCGCCCGCTCGGCCTTGGCGGCCTGACGCGGCGTGCCGAGCGCGGCGATGCCGGTGAGCAGGGCCAGCGCCGCGGGCGTGCGCGCCGTGGCCGCGTGGTCGACCAGCGCCTCCCCGATGACCTTCTCCACGTCGTCGTGCACGAGCCGCTTGCCCCACCACGCGCCGAGCATCTCGCTGACGATCAGCTCGGCGTCGAGCGGGCTGCGAACGGCCAGGAGCTCACGGGCCGCGCGGAGCATCTCGGCGAACACGGCGTCCGGCGGCGGCGTGGGGCGCCGTGTCATGCGGCCTCCCCGGTGCCCACCTCGCGCAGGTCGCTCACGGTCTACCTTTTCGGAGTACGTCCCGTAGCGCGCCCGAGGAGGGTGCGCGAGGGATTAGTGGTCCAGTGTCCGACCACTCACCCTACTCGCCCGGCAGGGGTTCGGGTCGGCGTCCCGAAGGCGGTTCGGACTTGATCACCGACATCAGGTGCTCGCGCGCTACCGCCTCGACCAGCCTCGGCGTCAGGTCGACCCCCAGGTGCCGGGCCCGCCGCCGGACGTCGCGAACGCACCGCTCCACGGCGTCGGCGGGGATCGAGGGAAACTCCCGGCGGAGCCTCCCGATCACCGGATCTCGTACGTCGGCCTGCCAGACCAGCTGCGTGGAGGTCATGCGGACACCTCTCGCACCAGACGATCTCAGTCCACCTGCGTCCCGCTCCGCGCCCAATCTCGATCCTCCCCCGAAGAAGTGTCAAGACCTCCGGGGGGACAGGTCGTCCTTGCCCTCCTCGGTGTTCCCGGTGGGGGCGGTGAGCTCACCAGATCGCCCGAAATTTCCCTTCGAATGGTGATGTTGCTCGTCGAGCCAGGCCGGGTGATGCCAGGCCGCCCATTCCGGCGTGACGTGCCCGAGGAACATCCCGGACAGGGCCCCGGGGTCCCGGAGGGCGTACCAGAGATGCCCGAGGACCACCACGAAGATGGCCAGGGTCAGCCAGTCGTGTACGAACGTCGCGCCGGTGCGCACGCTGTCCGGCCACGGGTGCGGGAACGCGAGGATCAACCCGGTGCCGAGCATGACGATGATCGCCCCGGCGACGAACGCCGCGTTCAGCTTCTGGCCCGCGTTGAACTTGCCGACCGGATGGATCCCGCGGCCGCCGACGGTCACCCGCCGGTCCCGTCCCCGGAGCCACCGCCAGTCGTCGGGGGAGAACCGGTCGAGCCGCCGCACGTCGTCCCGGAACGCCCGTGAGACCCATCCGAGCAGCGCGGGCACCGGCAGCGCGTACCCGGCGAACACGTGGATCGTACGGATCAGGTGGCGGCGGCCGACCGCCTCGGCCAGCGCCGGCACGTACAGCATGGCGGCCGTGACCAGGCAGACGAGCATGAGCAGGGCCGTCACATGGTGCACGCCCCGTACGGCGCGGGTGAACCGGGTCATGAAGCCTCCTTCGTCGGAGGAGTGACCGGAGGGGCTGCGCTCTCGATTCCCTCGCTCCGCTCGGTCATGAACCCTCCTTCGTCGGAGGAGTGACCGGAGGGACTGCGCCATGGATTCCCTCGCTCCGCTCGGTCATGACGTGTATCCGTTCGACCGGCCGATCCAGCCGTCGACGTCGTAGCCGCGCGTCTCCCAGTACCCCGGTTCGACCCGGTCGACCAGGTCGATCCCGCCGAGCCACTTGGTCGACTTGTAGCCGTACATCGGCGCGACGTACATCCGCACCGGCCCCCCGTGCTCGTGGCTCACGGGGCCGCCCAGCATGCTCGTGGCGACGATCACGTCGCGCCGGCGCGCCTGCTCCAGCGTGAGGGTGTCGGTGTACGCGCCGTCGAACGAGGTGAACCGCACGCCCCTGGCCCCCGGCCGTACGCCCACCACGTCCAGGAGGTCGGGCAGGGCCACTCCCGCCCAGGCGACGTCGGGCACCGTCCAACCGGTGACGCAGTGGAACGTGTCGGTCATCCGGGTCTGCGGCAGCGCCTGCAGGTCGGCGAACCGGAAGGTCCGCGGGTGGTCCACCAGCCCGCCGACGGTGAGCCGGTAGTCCGCCGGGGCGACGCGCCGTACGGAGTCGACCACGGAGTAGAAACGGAAGCCGCCGGCCGCCGGGATCAGCCCGGTGACCCGGGAGCCGACCGGTCCGAAGGCGCGGCTCACACCGCTCTGCACGCGCGCGCCGATCACCACGCCCACGGCTCCGAGGCCGGCCATGCCGAGGACGACGCGCCGGCCGACAGGTGTTCCTTCGCCGCTCATATCCCTATTCGAGCACCGCCGGTGCCGGAGCCGGAACCGCGGCGGCCGACACGTTCGCGAACCGTCACATCTCCGCCGCCGGGTCGCCGCGTCGTGACCCCGGGTGACCGGCGGAGCCCGGAGGGTGCAGGATGAAGGGCGAACGTTCCGGGAGGACGCCATGACGATCTCGCTGCCCATCGACCCCGAGGCCAACGCGCTGCTGAACCGCAGCCCGCTGGCGCTGCTGATCGCCATGCTGCTCGACCAGCAGGTGCCCCTGGAGCGGGCGTTCGCCGCGCCGTACGAGCTGACGCGACGGCTCGGGCACGACCTCGACGCCGAGGAACTCGCCCGCTACGACCCTGACGCGCTCGTGGCCGTCTTCGGCGAACGGCCCGCCCTCCACCGGTACCCCAAGGCGATGGCGGGCCGTGTGCAGGCTCTCAGCCGCGCGGTGCTGGAGCGGTACGACGGCGCGGCCGAGCGCGTCTGGACGGAGGCGGCGTCCGGGCGGGAGCTCCTGCAGCGGGTCGGCGCGCTGCCCGGCTTCGGCGACCAAAAGGCCCGGATCTTCGTCGCGCTCCTCGGCAAGCGGCTCGGCGTACGGCCGGAGGGCTGGCGCGAGGCCGCCGGCCACTACGGCGACGACGGCGCGCACCGCTCGGTGGCCGACATCGTCGACGCGGAGTCCCTGGGCCGGGTCCGCGCCTACAAGCAGGAGATGAAGGCCGCCGCCAAGGCGCGCGCCTGAGGCCGGGGCCGCTCCCGCGGCGCGAATCCGGGAGACGTTGCTCACTCTTCGGACGCGGGATCTCAGACCCCCTGATTTACAAAGCTTGTCAAAGTGGGAAATGTGCCGTGAAGGCGACGCGCCATCGGAAGGGCGCCTGCGTACCGTTCAGCGCCCCGCCCGTACGACACGGGACTCGCCGAGATCGGGGATGTCGCCCGCCCGATGCCGATCGGCCCCTATCATCATGCTTCCCACCGGATACGCGGCCTCGTGCCGGGTACCCGGCGGGTGACCGGAGGGCGCGTTCGCGCGGCCGCCGGAATAACGTTGCCGGGCGGGGCTTCCGTCGGCGCCGAAGCATCGAGATGATGAAAACCTGACTCCGAGCGGTGTTGTGATGGAGGCGGGAGCGCTAGCCTGCTCCCATTCACCCATAGTGATGCGGAAATGCCTCGCAGTAGGGCCGAGCGCGCGACGGAGGTGTCGACGGTGAGCACCGATACGTCTGTGCCGCAGCCCCGGATCTCTGGCCTCGACGCGTCGGATTCGGCGCTGCTCACCACGTTGCTTCGGGAGGCTCCGATCGGCTTCGCGCTGTTCGACACCGACCTGCGCTTCAAGCGGGCCAACGACGCGCTGGCGCGCATGCACGGCGTGAGCGTCACCGACCTGGAGGGCGGCAGGCCCGCCGAGGTCGTCCCCGGGGAGCTCGGCGGCGTCATCGAGGCGTCCGCCCGCAAGGTCCTCGAGGAGGACCGCGCGGTCTCGGACGTCGACCTGGCCGTCGGCGACCGGCACTGGGCGCACTCCTGGTTCCCCACCCACACGGCCGAGGGCGAGGTGTCCGGGGTCGTCATGGTCGCGGTCGACGTCACCGACCGCGTCCTGGCCGAGCGGTCGATCCGCCGTAAGGAGGAGCGCTACCGCTCCCTCGTCGAGGCCAGCTCCCAGGTCGTCTGGGTGACCACGCCCGCGGGCGAGGTCGTCGACGACGCGCCCGAGTGGCGCGCCATCACCGGCCAGACGCACGAGGAGTACGCCACCGAGGGATGGCTGGGCGCCGTCCACACCGAGGACCGGGCGCGCATCGAGGAGACCTGGCGCTCCTGCGTGACGAACGACCGGATCTTCGAGGCCACCTACCGCATCCGCACCCGCGCGGGCGGCTACCGCAACTACGACGTGCGCGCCGTGCCGATCCGCCGCGACGGCGAGATCGTCGAGTGGGTCGGCGCGAACACCGACGTCACCGGCAAGCGCGAGGCCGAGGAGATGCGGGGCCGGCTCACCGAGCAGCTGTCGGCCGCGGCCCTGCGCACCGCACGCCTCCAGCAGGCGACGTCCATGCTGGCCGAGGCGCTGACCGTCAACCAGGTCGTCTCGGTGATCACCGAGGTCGGCCGCTCGGCGATCGGCGCCGACCGGTCCGCCGTCGCCCTCCTCGAGGACGACAAGCTCCGCCTGCGCATGATCACGCCCGGCGGCATCCCCGAGCTCCCCGGCCCCGCCCGCGAGGAGATCGGCATCGACGGCGCCAGCGTGATGTCGATCGCGGTCCGCGAGCGGCGCCCGTTCCTCGCCGAGAACCCCGTCAGCCTGCGGCTGCAGCTCCGCGGCGAGGAGATCGCCGACTTCGTCCGGCGCACCGACGAGCGCGCGTGGGTCGGCCTGCCGCTGCTGGCCGCGGGCCGTGCCCTCGGCGCGCTGCGGTTCTCCTTCACCCGGCCGCGGGAGATCACCGAGGAGGAGCGCGTCTTCCTCGAGGCCCTGGCCGGTCAGTGCGCGCTCGCGGTCGAGCGGGCGACGCTGTTCGAGCGGGAGCACAAGACGGCCGAGGCGCTCCAGCGCAGCCTCCTGCCGGACCGCCTCCCGCAGCTGCCGCCGATCCGCCTGGCGGCCCGCTACCACCCCGCGACGCGCCACGTGCAGGTCGGCGGCGACTGGTACGACGCCTTCCCGCTGGGCGACGGCCGGGTGGCGATCGTGATCGGCGACGTCATGGGCAAGGGCGTCAAGGCCGCGGCCGGCATGGGCCGGGTGCGCAACGCGCTGCGCGCCCTCGCGCTCAACGACCCGCGCCCGTCGAAGGTGATCGGCGGCCTGGACCGGCTCTTCGGCGCCACCGAGGGATGGGAGCAGATCACCACGCTGGCGTACGCCGTCATCGACCCCGCGACCGGCGAAGGCTCCATCAGCAACGCGGGCCACCTGCCGCCGTTGCGGATCCTGCCGGACGGCCCGCCGCGGGTCAGCACCGCCGAGGCGGGCACCCCGCTCGGCTGGCCCTCCGAACGAGAAGAGACAAGTTTTTCGGTCCCACCCGGCAACACTGTGGTGTTCTACTCCGATGGACTGGTGGAGAACCGTAGACGGGGACTCGACGCCGGTCTCGACGAGATCGTGTCGATCGCCGCCGCCGCCCCACCGGAGGTGCTTGCCGATCCTGAGATACTCGTTGACTTCTTGGTCGACCGGATGCTGGCCGGGTACGACCATGATGATGACGTGACAGTACTTGCCCTACATGTTCCGCCGAAGACGGCGTAGCACGTACGAAGGACCGCTCAGTGCCCTCTAAGGTGGGTGTCACCGGGCAGGACTCCACCGCGCGGAATACGCGGGCGTGCCAGACTGCTAAACCGACAGTGAAGCAGGGGTACGCTGCTCAGCGCAAAGGGCCTGCAGGGCCGGCGCCCGACAGAGCACTGGGTAAACATAGCCACACGTTTCGTTCGAGAGGTGTTTGTGTCGCCTGCGAGTTCGACCTCCAAGCCGTCCGAGCTGCACGAGCACGTTGTCAGGCAATTGATCGAGCGTGGGCGTTCCCAGGGCTACCTCGAGGCCGATGACGTGCGCCGTGCGTTCGAGGAGGCCGACATTCCCGTGTCGAAGGCCTCGAGCATCTTGCGGAGTCTTAGCAAGGAGGGTGTGACCGTCATGGTGAGCGCTGCCGACTCCGCGGCGCCTAAGCGCGCGCGCAACAGCAGCAAGCGCGCGACGCCCGCGACCAAGAAGCCCAAGACGACCACCGCCGCCGCCAAGGAACAGGACACCGTCACCGCCGTCGTCGAGGACGACGTCGACGTGCCCGCGCGGCCCGCACGTGCCAAGAAGACCGCCGCGGCCAAGCCCGCGGCCAAGCCCAAGAAGGCAGCGCCCAAGAAGAAGTCCGAGGCTCCGGTCGCCAAGAAGGCGGCCAAGGACCCCGAGGACACCGACGAGGTCACCGACGACGCCGACCTCGAGGTCACCGACCTCGACGACGCGGACCTCACCGACCTCGACGACGTCGCCGACGACGCCGACCTGGAGACCGGGGACGACGCCGACGTCGCCGTCGAGGCCGATGCGGAGGCCGAGGAGGCCCCTGCGGCGGTCGCCGACAAGAAGCCCACGTCGGACGACGACTCCTTCGTCATCGGAGACGACGACGAGGACGCTCCCGCGCAGCAGATCGCCGCGGCCGGCGCCACCGCCGACCCGGTGAAGGACTACCTCAAGCAGATCGGCAAGGTTCCGCTGCTCAACGCCGAGCAGGAGGTCGAGCTCGCCAAGCGCATCGAGGCCGGCCTGTTCGCGGAGGAGAAGCTCGCCCTCGAGCGGCACACCCTGGAGTTCCAGGTGCTCGAGGACCTCGAGTGGATCGCCGAGGACGGCCGCCGGGCCAAGAACCACCTGCTCGAGGCCAACCTGCGGCTCGTCGTCTCACTCGCCAAGCGCTACACCGGGCGCGGGATGCTGTTCCTGGACCTGATCCAGGAGGGCAACCTCGGCCTGATCCGCGCGGTCGAGAAGTTCGACTACACCAAGGGTTACAAGTTCTCCACGTACGCCACGTGGTGGATCCGGCAGGCGATCACCCGCGCCATGGCCGACCAGGCGCGCACGATCCGCATCCCGGTCCACATGGTCGAGGTCATCAACAAGCTGGCCCGCGTCCAGCGTCAGATGCTCCAGGACCTCGGCCGCGAGCCGACCCCGGAGGAGCTGGCCAAGGAGCTGGACATGACGCCGGAGAAGGTCGTCGAGGTCCAGAAGTACGGCCGGGAGCCGATCTCGCTGCACACCCCGCTCGGCGAGGACGGCGACAGCGAGTTCGGTGACCTGATCGAGGACTCCGAGGCCATCGTGCCCGCCGACGCGGTCAGCTTCACGCTGCTGCAGGAGCAGCTGCACTCCGTGCTCGACACCCTGAGCGAGCGGGAGGCCGGCGTGGTCTCGATGCGGTTCGGCCTGACCGACGGCCAGCCGAAGACCCTCGACGAGATCGGCAAGGTCTACGGCGTGACCCGCGAGCGGATCCGTCAGATCGAGTCGAAGACGATGTCGAAGCTGCGGCATCCGTCCCGTTCTCAGGTGCTGCGCGACTACCTCGACTGAGGGGTCTCGCCTAACGATCGCATAACGAAAGGGGTCCGGACGAAAGTTCCCGTCCGGACCCCTTTCGCATGGGGCCCGCCTCGTGCATGGGGCCGGCCCTTCGCGTGGAGTCGGCCCTTGGCATGGGACACCGGCCCGTCCGCGTTGCGTGGAGTCCGGCCGGTTCGCGTTGGGGGCGGCCGGTCCGGGGCAGTGGCGGCCGGTCCGGGGGAGTGGCGGCCGGCTCCGTCCGGCTCCTTCGGCCTCAGTGGGTGATCAGGTCGAGATCCGTGCCGTTGAGCTCGGCGGCGTGGCCGAGGTCCAGGACGGTCTTCAGGAGCTCCTCCGGCGTCGCCGGGTCGGCGCCGTTCGCCAGCAGGTCACGGGCGAGCGCCCCGCGGGTCGCCTTCGCCATGTGGCTGACCACCGTGCGCCGGCCCTCCCGCTCGCGGAAGACCCGCACCCGGACCGCCGGGGCCTTCCACGCGGCGGCGTACGGAGCGGAGCGCATGTCCACCAGAAGGCCGTCCGCGGGAAGGACCGCGGTCAGCGCCGGGCGCCATACGGCCGCCAGAGGGCCGAGAGGGGGCAGGCGCACGCTCATCGACAGACGGTACGGGGGGACGCGGTCCGCGGGCCGCAGCGCGCCCCACAGCGCCGAGAAGATCAGGACGGAGCGTGCGGTGCGCTCCGGGTCCAGGCTCGGCAGGCCCAGGTTGTCGTACAGGACGCCGGTGTAGAGCCGCGACGCGGGCAGCGTGGCCGCGGTGCGCAGCGCGCGGTTGCGGGCGATCTCCCCGGACTGCCCGGCGGACAGCCCGAGGACCTGCCGCGCGTCCTCCGCCGGGCCGGAGCACAGGGCGTCGAGCGCGTCGAGCACCCGCTCACGGGTGGCGGCCAGCCCGGGAAGGCTCAGCGCGGACGGCTCCAGCGGCGGCCCGTCGCCGTCGCCGGCCTTGCCCTCGGACGGGGGCAGCAGGATCAGCATCGTCCTCCTTCGTCGGCCGGTTCCGCGCGCGGACGGGGCGGCGGGTCGGCATCGTCCTCCTCCGCCGACTCCGTGCGCGGGCGGGATGGCGGGATCGGCTGCGTCCTCCTCGGCCGGCCGATCCTGCCCGGCGGTGGAACGCAACGAGACGGCGGCCCCCCAGGCTGGGTGGCCGCCGTCTCATGGATTATCGGGTCGGCTGGCCTGGCCTACCGTTCGTCCTCCGGTGGGGGTGCAGGGGTCTCAAGCAGCCGGTCGGTTTCGTCGTGAATCTCAGCGCCCTTCGCACGAAGCGTCTCGCCGTACTTACGGCCGTGGTGCGCACAGAACAGCAACTCTCCGCCGCCCGCGAGGACCGCGCGGACGTAGGCCTGAGCACCGCAGCGGTCGCAGCGGTCCACGGCCGTCAGCGGCTTGGTTGGGGCAAGAGCTCCAGTCACGTCGCCTTCCTCGTCTCGGGGTCGGTCGCTTAGGACAACATCTAACCTGACGCGGACGTTCCCATGCGGGTTCTGTGTACGCCCAGAGCGGAATACCCCCTCAGGTGACAAAGGTCACGGTGGTGGCGATTGTCAGATTTGTTCCCAGCGGAACACCCGAACGGCGATCAGCGTGGCGACGAGCGCGAATCCCAACAGGATGCCCATCTGCGGGAGGACCGACGCCGGTCCCTCCCCGCGTACGAGGACCTTCAGCATCCCGCTGTTCAAATGACGCAGCGGGAAGACCTCCGAGATGACCCGAAGCCACCGCGGCGCGTCGTCGATGTTGAAGAAAGATCCACCGAGGAAGGCCATCGGCAGCACGACGATCTGCGTGACCCCCTGCGCCGCCTCCTGCGTCTTCGCCCAGGCCCCGATCAGCATCCCGATGGCGAGGAAGGCCAGCACCCCGCACAGCACCATGGGAATCGCCATCCACCAGTAGTGCGCGAGCTTCAGCCCGAAGAAGGGCATGGTCGCCACGCCGATGAACAGCACCGTCTGCACGAGGGCCACCCCGAGGCTGACGGCGACCCGCGCCGCGAACACACTGCGGATCGGCACCGGCGACAGGCGCAACCGGCGGAGGAGGCCCTTCGTCCGCCATGTCACGAGTGTGGTGGACGCGCCGAACATGCCGGCCGAGGCGAGCGCCCATCCGAGCAGACCGGGGGTGATGTACTGGATCGGCTTGAGCGACCTGTCCTCGACCTGCTGTCCCTCCAGCCGGTACTTCGGCGGCCTGCCGGACGCGGCCTGGTTCGCGGCCTGCACCAGGCCGTCGAGCTGCCCCTGGACGGTGCCCGTCTTGACCTGGTCGGCGGCCGAGTAGTGCAGCACCACCCGGTCCCCGCTCTGCTCGATCGCGGCCGCGTAGTCGCCCTTGCGCACCTTCTCCAAGGCGGCGTCCCGGTCGGACACCTTCGTGAACTTCAGGGACTTGTCGATCCCCGCCCGCATCTCCGCCGGTATCTGGTCCACGACCGGCACCGCGCCGATCTCCAGGACCTTCGACTTCGGCGTGGACTGCCGGGCGAAGATCCCCCCGATGATCAGCAGGAACAGCAGGGGCAGGGCGATCGTGAAGAACAGCGCCCCCCGGTCCCGCCGGAACCCGAGGAACATGGCCCGCGCCAGGCTCTGAAAACTGCTCACGCCCGATACTCCCGCCCGGTCAGTTCGAGGAAGACGTCTTCGAGGGTGGCGCCCTTGATCTGGACGCCGTCCAGCGCGCCACGGCCGGCCAGCGCCGCCACGACGGAGGAGGGGTCACGCGTCGCGATGACGAGTGAGACGCCGTCGTCGGTCAGGTCGTCCACGCCCGGCAGCGCACGCGCCTCGGTCTCGCTCAGCACGCCGCTGGCCACGCTGATCCGGGTCGCGGCGTCCAGGTCGCGGACCAGCGCGGCCGGCGGGCCGCTCCGCAGGATCCGGCCTCGATCGATGATCGCGACCCGATCGCACAGCGTCTCGGCCTCGTCCATGTAGTGGGTCGTGAGGACGATCGTGCGGCCCTCCGTGTTGATCGCGCGCAGGACGTCCCAGAGATTGCGGCGCGCCTGGGGGTCCAGCGCCGCCGTCGGCTCGTCGAGGAAGACCAGCTCCGGCTCGTGCACCAGCGCGCAGGCGATCGACAGCCGCTGCGCCTGGCCTCCGGACAGCTTCTCCACCGGAGTGTCCGCCTTCTCCGTGAGGCCGACCGTCTCCAGCATCGCGTCGGCCTTGCGGTCCGGCACCCCGTACAGGGAGCCGAACGTCCGCAGCTGCTCCCGGGCGGTCAGCCGTTCGAAGAAGGAGGACGCCTGCAGCTGCACCCCGATTTTCGGCAGCAGCGCGGGATCGCGAGGCCACGGCGACCGGCCGAGCACCGTCACCTCGCCGCCGTCCGCCTGACGCAGTCCCTCGATGATCTCGAGAGTCGTCGTCTTCCCCGCGCCGTTCGGCCCGAGGATGCCGAAGAACTCTCCCTCCTCGACGGACAGGGTCACTCCGTCGACCGCTTGCACGTCGCCGTACCGCTTTCGCAGGTCGTTGGCGACAATCGTTTTGGGCATGGCTGAACCCTAGGGACGCTTTGGTCGCCGAACACCCTCCTACCGGTGGATTCGCCGATCTATACCGGCCTGCGGCCGTCTCCTCCCGAAGGTGGAGGGCGCACCGGACCGGCGCGCCGGTCCGCGTAGTGTCGGTCCCGGCGGGTAGCCTGCTGCCCGCACGTCCTACCCCCGAGGAGCACAGCCGTTGACCGCCGCCACCATCACCGCTGAGGACCCGCACGGATACACCGCGCGGCACCTGTCGGTGCTCGAAGGTCTCGAGGCCGTCCGCAAGCGACCCGGGATGTACATCGGGTCGACCGACAGCCGCGGCCTCATGCACTGCCTGTGGGAGATCATCGACAACTCCGTCGATGAGGCGCTCGGCGGTCACTGTTCGCGAATTGACGTCTTCCTGCACGCCGACGGCTCGATGGAGGTCCGCGACGACGGCCGCGGCATCCCGGTCGACGTCGAGCCCAAGACCGGGCTGACCGGTGTCGAGCTCGTCATGACCCGGCTGCACGCGGGCGGCAAGTTCGGCGGCATCTCCTACACCGCCTCCGGCGGTCTGCACGGCGTCGGCGCGTCCGTGGTCAACGCCCTGTCCGCCCGGCTCGACGTCGAGGTCGACCGCGACGGCCAGACCCACGCGATGAGCTTCAAGCGCGGCCTGCCCGGCGACTTCGCCGGCGACGGGCCCGACGCCAAGTTCACCAAGAAGCCCGCCAGGCAGCGGGGGCTGAACCAGACCAAGCGGGTCGCCAAGCGCATCACCGGCACCCGCGTGCGCTTCTGGCCCGACCGCCAGATCTTCCTCAAGGACGCCGCGATCGCCGGCGACACCGTCATCGACCGCATGCGGCAGACGGCCTTCCTCGTGCCCGGCCTGACCATCACCGTCCGCGACGAGCGCGGCGAGGAGCCCGTCGACCACGAGTTCCGCTTCGACGGCGGCATCAGCGAGTTCTGCGACCACCTCGCGAGCGACGCGCCGGTCTGCGACGTGCTGCGCATCCAGGGCCGCGGCCACTTCACCGAGACGGTCCCGGTCCTCGACGAGCAGGGCCACCTCACCCCGACCGACGTCGAGCGCGACATCGACGTCGACGTCGCCATGCGGTGGGGCACCGGCTACGACACGATCACCCGGTCGTTCGTCAACGTGATCGCCACGCCCAAGCACGGTACGCACGTCACCGGCTTCGACCGCGCCCTCGTCAAGATCATCAACGAGGAGCTCCGCGCCACCAAGCTGCTCAAGAACGGCGACGAGCCGGTCGTCAAGGACGACATCCTCGAGGGCCTCACCGCCGTCGTCACGGTGCGCCTGCCGGAGCCGCAGTTCGAGGGCCAGACCAAGGAGGTCCTCGGCACCGCGGCCGCCACCCGCATCGTCTCCCAGGTCGTCTCCCGCGAGCTGAAGGAGGCGTTCGAGAGTCCCAAGCGCGGCCAGAAGCAGCAGATGCGGGCCGTTCTGGAAAAGATCGTCGCGGCCTCCAAGGCGCGCATCGCCGCCCGCCAGCAGCGGGAGAACCAACGCCGCAAGAGTGCCCTGGAGAACTCCGCGCTCCCCGCCAAGCTGGTCGACTGCCGCACCAGCGACGACCGCAGCGAGCTGTTCATCGTCGAGGGCGACTCGGCGCTCGGCACCGCCAAGCTCGCGCGCGACTCCGAGTTCCAGGCGCTGCTGCCGATCCGCGGCAAGATCCTCAACGTGCAGAAGGCGTCCGTCGCCGACATGCTCAAGAACGCCGAGTGTGCCTCCATCATCCAGGTCCTCGGCGCCGGCTCCGGCCGCACCTTCGACCTCGACTCCGCTCGATATGGGCGGATCATCCTGATGGCCGACGCGGATGTGGACGGAGCGCACATTCGGTGCCTTCTGCTCACGCTGCTGCACCGCTACATGCGGCCGATGCTCGAGGCCGGCCGGGTCTTCGCCGCCGTTCCGCCGCTGCACCGGATCGAGCTGGTCAAGCCCAGGAAGGGCCAGGACAAGCACGTCTACACCTACTCCGACGCCGAGCTGCGCAAGAAGCTCGTCGAGTTCGAGCGCCGCAACATCCGCTGGAAGGAGCCGATCCAGCGCTACAAGGGCCTCGGTGAGATGGACGCCGACCAGCTCGCCGAGACGACGATGGATCCGCGCCACCGGATGCTCCGCCGGGTCCGCATCGAGGACGCCGAGGAGGCGGAGAAGATCTTCGCCCTCCTCATGGGGTCGGAGGTCGCGCCGCGCCGCCAGTTCATCGCCGCCGGCGCCGCCGAACTCGACGACTCCCGCATCGACATCTGACCCCGGCCGCATCTCGTCAGGCACCACCCGGCGGTGCCGCGTCCGGCGGTGCGGCGGCGACGCCGGGGTACGGGCGCGCGCCCTCGCCGTCGTCTTCGACGGCCTGCGCGCCGCCCCCGCCGGGCGTTCCGGCGGTGCCGCGTCCGCCGGTATCGCGTTCAGCGGTGCGGTGTCCGGTGGGGCGGCGTTCGCTTTGCGCCCGGTACCGACGACCGGTCGCCGGTACCGCCCGGGGGCCGATGCTCGTTTCGAGGGACGAGTGACTCGCTCACGCTTGCGGGAAGGCCGTTCAGTGCCGTGCGCCCGGGCGGGCGAACCGAATGCTCGGTGAAGGTGGTCGGGGCTGTCGTTTCGCGTCGCTGAGTGCCGTTTCGCGGACAGGGTCGCCGAGCCTCGTGCCCGCTTTCGAGCGTGAGGCCGAGTCAATCGACGCTATCGATCTGCCACGTTGACGCCGCTGTCGACGCCCCGAAGCCGACACATCGGTCGTCGACCCGGCAATCTCGGCGGCAACGTGACCGCAGCGGGGGCAAAGCCATCGCGTGGCCGGGCACGGAAGTTCGTCATCGTGATCACTGGCGGGTGCTGCTGATAGAACGCAGTATCCGCGAGGAATCACGTCGCGACATCGACCTGGCCCGCCGGACGGGACCGGGACCGCTTGACGGCCCAGCTTCTGGTGTCCCATCGCATGCCCAGAGAGCTTCGCCGGGCCGGACGGCGGGTCTCCACCCGCGGGTGGAGGGAGCCGGGATCCAACCCGGCTCCGATCCGTCCTGACCGCCGGATCCGTAGCGTCGAGGCCATGCACGAGCTACTCAACGGGCTGATCGTCGTCGCCATCGTCGTCTTCGTGATCGCCCGCCGGTTCACGGCGCGGCGCGTCGACGAGTCGAGGTTCCTCGTACTGCCGCTGATCGCCGCCGTGATCGGCCTGACCCGGGGAAGCCCCCTCGACGCCCACCACGAGGCGCTCAGCGCCGGCCTGCTGGCAGGAGAGATCCTGGCCGCGCTGCTCCTCGGCCTCGGGCTCGGCGCGACCATGCGCGTCTGGCGTGCGCCCGACGGGGCACTGTGGAGCCGCGGGACCTGGGCGACGTTCGGTGTCTTCCTCCTGTCCGTCGCCGTACGCGGCGGCATGGCGGCGGTCGGCTACGCGGCCGGAGTGAGGACCGGCAGCGGAGCCGTCCTCCTGTCGGTCGCCGCCTGGATGCTCACCCAGAACGCCGTCCTGATGTGGCGGGCGCGCGCCATCCCGGCGCGGGTTAGCGTTGTTCCGTGATCGGAGGGCGATTCGTGCCCGGCCTGCGCGCCTCGGCAGGTCAGGTGTTCGCGGGGATCGGCGGTAGGGAGAGCTTGGAGCGTTCGCGGCTCCGGGTCGTCGCGGTCCTGGCGGGAACCGTCTGGTTCTGTTACGCGATGCTGCACGGGCCCAGCCGGCCCGGTCTGGGATCGCGGCCCGCGGACCTCGTTCTCACGATCGGGGTGTTCGCCGGGATTCTCTCGCTCGTCGCGGGCGTCGTCGCGTATCGGCGCGGCCGGTCGTACGGTCACCTGTTCTACACGGCGAGCGCGATCGCGGGCGTCGTGCTGTATCTGCTCGCTCCGCACAGGCCGGCCAGCGCGTTGCTCTTCACGGCGTGCGGATTCGTCTCGGCGCAATACCCTGCCCGCCGGTCGGCGCCGACGGTCGTCGTGGCGGCGTTCGGCATCGGCTTCGGCATCGAACTGCAGCACCGGCCGCTCAGCGACATCTGGACGATCGTCGGCCTGGTCGGCCTGTTCGCGTCGCTGCGCGCGGCCAGGGCACAGGAGGCGGCCCGGCGAACCGAGCAGCAGAACCTCGTGCTCGCCGAGCGGGCCCACATCGCCCGGGAGATCCACGACATCCTGGCGCACTCCCTGTCGGCGCAGCTCGTCCACCTCGAAGGGGCCCGGTTGCTGATCGTGAACGGCAGGAGCGAGGAGGCCCTCGACCGGGTGGAGCGTGCCCGCGGTCTGGCGCGCAGCGGCCTGGAGGAGACCCGCCGGGCGCTGGCCACCCTGCGCGGCGACATCCCGCCGACCGGCGAGGTGCTGCGGGAACTCGCCGACGAGCATCGGGCGATCGCCGAGGTCCGTTGCGAGGTGACGATCGCGGGGGAGCCGCGCGAGCTGGAACCGAAGGCGGGCCTGGCGATCATTCGTACGGCCCAGGAGGCGCTGACCAACGCCCGTAAGCACGCCCCGGGGGCGGATGTCGCCGTCGACCTGCGTTATCTCGACCGCTGGTGCGAGCTGGAGGTCCGGGACACCGGCGGTACGGGGCCCGGCCCGCTCGCGGCCACCGGAGGCGGCTACGGTCTCGTCGGGATGCGCGAGCGCGCGGAGTTGATCGGCGGCACGCTGGAGGCGGGGCCGCAGGAGAAGGGGTTCAGAGTGCTGCTCAGGGTGCCGTTGTGACGGTGACCAGGCGGGTGCCGGTCGCCGATGCGACCGGGAGTGCGGCGGTGACGCCGGTGGCCGGCCGGGTGCCGATTTTCGGGTCGCCGCTGGGAGTGCGGCCGTGACGCGCGTGCTGGTGGTCGATGACCAGACCGTCGTCCGTGACGGCCTGGTGCTGCTGCTGGGGCTGTTGCCGGGCATCGACGTGGTCGGGTCGGCGGCCGACGGGGAGGAGGCGGTTCGCCTCGTCGACGTGCACGAACCCGAGGTCGTGCTCATGGACCTGCGGATGCCGCGCGTCGACGGGGTGGAGGCCACCCGCCGGATCAAGGCGGCCCACCCGGCGGTGCAGATCGTCGTGCTGACGACGTACAGCGACGACGAGTCGGTGTTCGCCGCGCTGCAGGCGGGTGCGCGCGGCTATCTGACGAAGGACGCCGGCGCGGAGGAGATCGCGCGGGCCATCGAGGCCGTGCGGGACGGCGCGGCGCAGCTGGACCCGTCCGTGCAGCGGCGGCTCGTCGACGCACTCGCCGCGGGCGGGCAACCGCAGCGGCGCCGCAAGGGCGACCTGCCGGACGGCCTGACCCAGCGTGAGGCGGAGGTCCTGACACTGATCGCCGAGGGCAGGTCGAACGCGGAGATCGCCCGGGACCTGTTCATCAGTGAGGCCACCGTGAAGACGCACATCAACAACCTGTTCTCCAAGGCGGGGCTGCGCGACCGGGCGCAGGCCGTGACGTACGCCTACCGGAACGGCCTCGCCTCGCCGGAGTGATCGGGCGGCCCGAGTGATCCGGCCGGTCCAAGCGGTCGAGCGGGTCCGAGTGGTCGAGCGGGTCCGTGTGATCGGAACGCGGGCTGATCGGCCGGCTGGGAGTGAAAGGCCGGGTCGGGAGGGGCTCAGCGGCAACAGGGGCTCATCGGAAAGCAAGGGGTCGGTGTGTTTCCGGGCGTCAGCCGACATTGACGGTGACAGTGGGTCCTTTGTCGACTACTGTGCGCGATTGGTCGGACTGAATGCTTTCCAAGGAGGCCGCATGCGGAACTCCCGCATGATCGCTGAATGCCTGCGTCGTCACGCCTGGTGGCGACTCAACCGAGCCGACGCACGCGATGACGGGCGGAACGCGCGCAGCGCGGTCGCCCTCCTCGACGCCGCGGCGTACGCCGCGGACCTTCCGGACGACGCGGCCGTCATCACCCGGCTCGCCGCGGCCGGGTGTTTCTCGGGCGACGAGTTCCGGCTCAACGAGGTGGCCGAGCGCATCGTGCGCTTCTGGCACTACGAGGAGGTGATGGGCGGACCGGCCGACCTGCTGACGGCCATCGCCGAGACCGTGCAGCCTCCCAAGATCCCCGCGCAGCGGGACGGCGGCCGCTCGCTCCGCCGCTGACAGGCGCGCCGCCGGGCGTTCGTGCCGTACGGATATTCGGATGCCCGTTCCCGGCGCGGGGGTCATGATGGCCGGATGCGCATCCGTGCCGCCCGTGTCGGCGAGCTCACGACCCTTCAGGACGTCGAGGTGGCCGCGGGTCGGTCGTTCCGTGACGTCGGCATGCCAGAGATCGCGGGGGACCAGCCTCTTCCGCTCGACGAGCTCGCCCGGTATCAGGAGGCCGGGATGGCGTGGGTGGCCGCGGACCCGGGCGATCGTCCGGTGGCGTACCTCATCGCGGCGCGGATCGACGCCGGGGTGCATGTCGAGCAGGTGTCGGTGCATCCCGGGAGCGCGCGGCAGGGCATCGGCCGATCACTCCTGGACCACGTGGCCGCCTGGGCCGAGGGCGCCGGGGAGCCCGCGCTCACCCTGACGACCTTCGAGGACGTTCCGTGGAACGCGCCGTACTACGTGCGCTGCGGATTCCGGCGACTGGCCGAGGCCGAGCTGACGCCCGCGCTCCGGGCGATTCGCCGACGGGAGGCCGCGCTCGGTCTCGACCGCTGGCCCCGGGTCTGCATGGTGCGCCCGCTCGCTCCGCCGCCGAGGCATGGAGCCCGTCCGGTACGCGTCCGCGCCGGGCGGGATGTCCGGACGCCCTGACGGCTCGGTTCTTGACGAACCGGGGGCCCTGACGAACCGGACCTCTCGGTGGATCGGTTGCGCTGACGAACCGGGCGCCCTGACGGATCGGAAGCCCCACGGGGCGGGTGCCTCACGAGAGTGCCGTCGCGGCGCTCCGCGGACTCGCGGCGCTGGGCCGAGCAGGCCGTCGAGGCGGGCGCGGCCGCCCCGGGGGAGGCGGCCCGCGGCGGGCCGCCCCCGTCGGGGAACGGCGAGACCTCACTCCGCGGGCGGTTGCTCCGCCTCGCTCGGGGACGCGTCTCCGGCCGGGGACAGCTCCCCGGTCTGGGCGGTCGCGTCCGGGCCGCCGAGGGTGACCGGGCCGCCGATCGCGGCGATCGACGCGGGCAGCTTGATGCCGGAGCCGTCGCGGCGGCCGAGCTCGGTGGGCAGGTCGATCGCCTTGCCGGTCGTCCCCGCGGCCTTCGCCGGGACCGGTCCGGCCCAGGCGAACAGCAGCGTGTCCTCGCCCTTGAGGAACCGGTGCGCCCGGACGCCGCCGGTGGCACGGCCCTTCGCCGGGAAGTCGGCGTAGTCGGAGACCTTGATGGCGCCGGTCTGGGTGCCGGGCAGTGCGGTGGAGCTGCCCGCGACCGTGACGACGACCGACTCGCGGGTGCCGTCGAGGGCGCCGAACCAGATCACCTTGGCGCCGGTGCCGAGGCGGATGCCGGCCATGCCGCCGGCGGCGCGGCCCTGCGGGCGTACGGACGAGGCGGGGAACCGCAGCAGCTGCGCGTCGTCGGAGACGAAGACCAGGTCGCTGTCCTCGGACTCCAGGTGGACGGCGCGGACGACCCGGTCGCCCTCCTTGAGACCGATCACCTCGAACTCGTCGGCGTTCTTCGGGTAGTCGGGCGCGACGCGCTTGACGATGCCCTGCTCGGTGCCGAGGGTCAGGCCGCCGCCGGTGTCGACGAGGGAGGCCAGGCCGACGATCGTCTCGTCCTGGTTCAGGGCGACGAACTCGCTGATCGGCGCGCCCCCGGCGAGCGTCGGGGCAACGGCCGTGGGCGGCACGGCCGGGATGTCGATGACGTCCACCCGGATCAGGCGGCCGGCGTCGGTCACCGCGCCGATCTGGCCGCGCGCGGTCGCGGGGACGGCGGAGACGATCACGTCGTGGGCCGCCCGCGAGGCGTCGGCGGGCAGCGGCTCGGCGGACATCGTCCGGGCGAGCAGGCCGGTGGAGGACAGCAGCACGAAGCACGGGTCGTCGGCGACCTCCAGCGGCACCGCGGCGGTCTTGGCCTCGCCGGAGGACTCCAGCAGAACGGTGCGGCGCGGCGTGCCGTACGTCTTGGCGATCTCGGCGAGCTCGTCGGAGACGACCTTGCGCAGCTTCCGCTCCGACTCGAGGATCGCGGTGAGCTGGGCGATCTCCTTGGTGAGCTGCTTCTTCTCCTTCTCCAGCTCCAGCCGGTCGTACTTGGTGAGGCGGCGCAGCGGCGTGTCGAGGATGTACTGCGCCTGGATCTCCGACAGCTCGAAGACCTCCATCAGGCGCGCCTTGGCGGCGGCGGAGTCGTCGCTCTCGCGGATCACCTGGATGACGTGGTCGATGTCGAGCAGCGCGATCATGAGGCCGTCGACCAGGTGCAGCCGGTCCTCGCGCTTGGTGCGGCGGAACATGCTGCGGCGGCGTACGACCTCGAGGCGGTGGTCGACGTACACCTGGAGCAGGTCCTTCAGACCCAGCGTGCGCGGCTGGCCGTCGACCAGCGCGACGTTGTTGATGCCGAACGTCTCCTCCATCGGGGTGAGGCGGTAGAGCTCCTCCAGCACCGCCTCGGGGTGGAAGCCGTTCTTGATCTCGATCACGAGGCGCAGGCCCTGCTGCCGGTCGGTGAGGTCCTTCAGGTCCGCGATGCCGGCCAGCTTCTTGGCGTTGACGAGATCCTTGATCTTGGCGACGACGCGCTCGGGGCCGACGGCGTACGGCAGCTCGGTGACGATGATGCCCTTGCGGCGGGGCGTGACCTGCTCGATGTGCGCCGTGGCGCGGGTGCGGAACGTGCCGCGGCCGGTCTCGTACGCGTCGCGGATGCCCTCCAGGCCGACGATCTTGCCGCCGGTGGGCAGGTCGGGGCCGGGAACGAAGCGCATGAGCTCGTCGAGCGACGCGTCGGGGGCGTCGATGAGGTGGCGGGCGGCGGCGATCACCTCGGTGAGGTTGTGCGGCGCCATGTTGGTCGCCATGCCGACCGCGATGCCGGAGGCGCCGTTGACCAGGAGGTTCGGGAAGGCCGCGGGAAGGACCTCCGGCTCGGTCTCCTGGCCGTCGTAGTTGGGCCGGAACTCGACCGTCTCCTCGTCGATGCCGTCCACCATGAGCATGGCCTCGCGGGCCATGCGGGCCTCGGTGTACCGCATCGCGGCGGGGGAGTCGTCGCCGCCGAGGGAGCCGAAGTTGCCGTGCCCGTCGACGAGGCGCATCCGCATCGCCCACGGCTGGGCGAGCCGGACGAGCGCGTCGTAGATCGCGCTGTCGCCGTGCGGGTGGAGCTTGCCCATGACCTCGCCGACGACGCGGGCGCACTTGACGTGCCCGCGGTCGGGGCGCAGGCCCATCTCGTTCATCGAGTAGAGGATGCGGCGCTGGACGGGCTTGAGCCCGTCGCGCGCGTCCGGAAGCGCCCGCTGGTAGATGACCGAGTAGGCGTACTCGAGATAGCTGCCCCGCATCTCCTCGGAGACGTCGACGTCGACGATGTTCTCCTCGAAGTCCGGCGGGGGAGGGGTCTGCGTACCGCGTCGTGCCATGAGGACATTGTTGCCCGTCCCGACGACATCTTTGGTCGCTGTCCGCCTCTTTCGGCATGTCCGCGACCGGGATCCTTGCCGGGAGAAATCCTTGCCCTGTGCAATAATTCGTCCGCGTCAGAGGAACGAACAGCATCAAAGGGGAGGATTACGTGAGCGCACGGCCGACCGGAGCGGTACGCCGGCCGCCGTCCCTCGGTGACTTCACCGTCGGACCGAGAATGCTGGTCGTCACCCTGTGGGCGCTGCCGGTGGGCGGGGTCGCCGCCCTTGCCGCGCTCGGCCTGCTCCGGCTCGTCGCGCTCATCACCGACCTGGTCTTCTACGGGCACCCGGGCACCCGGGCACCCGGCTGCTGGCCCCCGGCCTGCACCCGCACCCCTGGTGGCTGCTCCTGTCCGCCCCGATCGCCGGCGGTCTCGTCGTGGGCCTGATGGCGAGGTACGGCTCGGAGAAGATCCGCGGACACGGCATGCCGGAGGCGATCGAGGCGATCCTGACCGGCGGCAGCCGCGTGACCCCGCGCGTCGCCGTGCTCAAGCCGGTGTCGGCCGCGGTCAGCATCGGCACCGGCGGGCCCTTCGGCGCGGAGGGCCCGATCATCATGACGGGCGGGGCGATCGGCTCGATCCTGGCCCAGGCGCTGCACCTGACGGCGGACGAGCGCAAGACGCTGCTCGTCGCGGGGGCGGCCAGCGGCATGGCCGCGACCTTCAACTCGCCGCTCGCGGCCGTCGTCCTGGCCGTGGAGCTGCTGCTCTTCGAGTGGCGCCCCCGGAGCTTCGTGCCCGTGGTCGGCGCCGTGTCGGTCGCGACCGTCGCGCGGGGCTTCCTGCTCGGTACCGCGCCGCTCTTCCCCGTCTCCACCGCGGGTCTCCACCTGACCCCGGGCGTGCAGGCCCTGTGCCTCGCGTCCGGCGCCACGGGCGGGCTGCTGGCGATCGCCGCGACCTGGATGGTCTACCGGGCCGAGGACGCCTTCAACCGGCTCCCGGTGCACTGGATGTGGTGGCCGGCCATCGGCGGGGCGATCATCGGGCTGGGCGGCCTGATCGAGCCGCGGGCGCTCGGCGTCGGCTACGACGTCATCGGCCGGCTGCTGACCGGGCGGGCGACCATGACCCTCGTCCTCGGCATCCTGGTGGTCAAGACGCTGATCTGGTCGTTGTCGCTCGGCTCGGGCACGTCCGGCGGCGTGCTCGCCCCCGTCTTCATGATCGGCGGCGCCCTCGGAGCCCTGGAGGGACACCTGTTCCCGCACGTGTTCCCCGGGTTCTGGGCGCTGATGGGCCTGGCCGCCGTGGTCGGCGGCGTGATGCGCTCGCCGCTGACCGGCCTGATCTTCCCCCTCGAGCTCACCCACGCCTGGGCGGCCGGCCTGTCCCTGCTCATCGCCGCCACCGCGGCGTACGCCCTGTCGACGCTCCTCCTCGACCGGTCCGTCCTCACCGAGAAGATCGCCCGGCGTGGTCTGCACCTGACCCGCGAGTACTCCATCGACCCGCTCGAGGGCTTCTTCGCCCGTGACGTCATCCGTACCGACCCGGTGACGTTCCGCGCGGACGAGCCCGTCGCCGAGGCGGCCGCCAGGATGGACCGGCGGCGCCTGTATCCGGTGGTGACCGGGGAGGACCGCCTGACCGGGGTGGTCACCCACGAGGCGCTGCGAGCCGCCGCCCAGGCACCCGGCCCGCGTACGGTGGCGGACGTCATGGTCGCCGACCCGGTGATCGTGTACGCGAACGACACCCTGCGCTCGGTGTCGTACCTGTTCGCCGAGCACTCCATCACCAGCGCGCCCGTCATCGAACCGGACGACGGGCGGGTGCTCGGCGTCGTCGCCCTCCGCGACATGCTCCAGGCCAGGCTGCACGACCTCACCGAGGAGAGCCACCGGGAACGCCACCTGCGCGTCCTCCGGTGGTGGGGCGACGCCTCGCGCGCCCCCGTACGGAGCCCGATAACGTGACGTCCGTCGCGAGGAGGAGCGCCGCATGTACGCCGACTTCCAGTTCGAGATCTACCTGAACGGCCTGAACGACGTCAGGCCTCCGCTGCCGACCGACCTGACCCGCCTCGAGGTGCTGGCCCGGGAGGGGCTGCCGCGCGAGGCGTACGACTACGTGGCCGGGTCGGCGGGCACGGGCGACACCGCGGTCGCCAACCGGGAGGCGTTCCGGCACTGGCGGATCGTCCCGCGCATGCTCCGCGGCGTGACGGGGGGCGACCTGGCCACGCGCGTGCTCGGCACGGACCTGCCCGCCCCGGTGCTGCTCGGCCCGGTCGGCGTGCTGAACATCGTCCACCCGGAGGGAGAGTTGGCGGCGGCGCGGGCAGCACGGGCCCTCGGGGTGCCGATGGTCCTGAGCACGGCTGCGTCGCACACCCTGGAGGAGGTCGCCGAGGTCGCGGGCCCCCGCTGGTACCAGCTGTACTGGCCCGGCGACCGCGAGCTGGCGGTCAGCTTCCTGCAGCGGGCGCGGGCGGCGGGTTACACCGCCCTCGTTGTCACGCTCGACACGTTCACGCTGGCCTGGCGGCCGAGCGACCTCGACAACGCCTACCTGCCGTTCCTGCGCCGCATCGGGATCCAGAACTACCTCGCCGACCCGGTCTTCACCGCCAAGGCCGGGGACGACCCGGTCCTCCACTGGGCCGGCGTCTTCGGAAACCCCGGCCTGACCTGGGACGACCTGGTGTTCCTCCGGGAGCACTGGGACGGGCCGATCGCGCTGAAGGGCATCCAGGCGACCGACGACGCCCGCCGCGCGGTGGACGCGGGCATGGACGGCATCGTCGTGTCCAACCACGGCGGGCGCCAGGTGGACGGCGCCGTCGCCGCCCTCGACACGCTGCCGATCATCGCCCACGCGGTCGGCGACCAGATCGAGGTGCTGTTCGACAGCGGCGTACGGACGGGCGCGGACGTGTTCAAGGCCCTGGCCCTGGGCGCCAAGGCCGTCCTGCTGGGCCGCCCGTACGTGTACGGCCTGGCGCTCGGCGGCGAGGACGGCGTCCGGCACGTCCTGCGCTGCCTGCTGGCCGAGCTCGAGCTCACGCTGCGGCTGTCCGGCCATGACCGCGTCGCCGACCTGTCATCGGACGACCTGCACGAGCTCCGGTGACGCACGGGCGGCGGGCGGGCCGCTCGATGATGACGACGGCCCTCGAACTCACTGCGTCGTGAATTATGCTCGGCGGGTGAGCGATCAGGCCTTCCATCCTCCCGTCGAGGAGCTGACCTTGCCGAAGGTGCTCGCCGCCCTGGCCGATCCGGCGCGGCTGGCGACCGTACGGACGCTCGCCCGCGTCGGGGAGTCGGCGTGCGGTCGGATCCAGCACGACGCGGGGCTGGAGGTCAGCAAGTCCACCATGTCCCACCACCTGCGCATCCTCCGCGAGGCCGGCATCACCCGCTCGCGGACCGAGGGCGCCCGCCGCATGCTCACGCTGCGCCGCCACGACCTCGACCGCCGGTTCCCCGGCCTGCTCGACGCCGTCCTCCAGCCCGAGCTCACCGAGGTGGGCTGATCGCGCGAGGTCCGCGCCGCGGGTCCGGCCGGGGCTCACCTGACCGCCTGAGGTTCACGCCGCTGATTCGAACGGAGCTCACCTGATCGCCGCGACTTCGCACGGCCGATCCGGCCCGGGCCGTCGTTCGGACCTGGTATGCAGGACCCCATGGCTGACGACGCACGTCCCGACCCGGCCGAAGAGACCCTGCGCCAGGACGCCGAGGCGTGCCTGCGCTCACTCGCCGGTGACCACGCCCGGCTGCGCGAGGATCAGTGGGCCGCGATCCGCGCCCTGATCGTCGAGCGACGGCGCGCGCTGGTCGTGCAGCGCACCGGGTGGGGCAAGTCGGCGGTCTACTTCGTGGCGACCGCCCTGCTGCGGCGGCGCGGCGGGGGGCCGACCGTGATCGTCAGTCCGCTCCTCGCCCTGATGCGCAACCAGATCGCCGCCGCCGAGCGCGCCGGCATTCACGCCGCCACGATCAACTCGGCCAACCTGGAGGACTGGGAGCGGGTCTACGCCGACGTCCGCTCCGGTGCCGTCGACGTGCTCCTCGTCAGCCCGGAGCGGCTGAACAACCCCGACTTTCGCGACCAGGTCCTGCCCGACCTGGCGGAGGGGGCCGGCCTGGTGGTCGTCGACGAGGCGCACTGCATCTCCGACTGGGGCCATGACTTCCGGCCCGACTACCGGCGGCTGCGCACCCTGCTGGCCGACCTGCCGCCCGGCGTGCCGGTCCTGGCCACCACCGCGACCGCGAACGCCCGGGTCACGCGGGACGTCGCCGACCAGCTCACCGGTGGTTCGGACAAGGAGGCCCTCGTCCTGCGTGGCCCGCTGGAGCGCGAGAGCCTGCGCCTGTCGGTGGTCGGCCTGCCGGGGGCCGAGCAACGGCTGGCCTGGCTCGCCGGGCGGCTCGACGCGCTGCCCGGCTCCGGGATCATCTACACGCTCACCGTCGCGGCGGCGCACGAGGTCGCCGGGTTCCTCCGCGACCGTGGCTACGCCGTCGCCGCCTACACCGGGCAGACCGAGCAGGCCGAGCGCCTGCAGGCCGAGCAGGACCTGCTCGACAACAAGGTCAAGGCCCTGGTCGCGACCAGCGCGCTCGGCATGGGCTTCGACAAGCCCGACCTCGGGTTCATCGTGCACCTGGGCGCCCCGCAGTCACCGGTCGCGTACTACCAGCAGATCGGCCGCGCCGGGCGCGGCGTCGAGCGGGCCGAGGTGATCCTGCTCCCCGGCAGGGAGGACCGCGACATCTGGGCGTACTTCGCCGGTCTGGCCTTCCCTCCCGAGCCCGTTGTACGCCAGGCGCTGAGCGTGCTGGAGGAGGCGGGCGGCACGCTGTCCACCGCGGCCCTGGAGACCCGCGTCGACCTGGGGCGCAGCCGCCTGGAGATGATGCTCAAGGTGCTCGACGTCGACGGTGCCGTACGCCGCGTCAAGGGCGGCTGGACCGCGACCGGGATCCCCTGGGCGTACGACCGTGAGCGCTACGAGCGGGTCGCGGCCGAGCGTTCGCGTGAGCAGCGGGCCATGCTCGACTACCTGACCACGGAGTCCTGCCGCATGGAGTTCCTCCGGCGACAGCTGGACGATCCGCAGGCCGCGCCGTGCGGGCGCTGCGACAACTGCACCGGACGTCACCTGCCCGCCGAGGTCCCCGAGGAGGAGGCCGTACGCGCACGGGAGCGGCTGAGCCGCCCCGGCGTGGAGCTGACGCCGCGCCGGATGTGGCCGACGGGCATGAAGGCCGAGGGCATCTCCGGGCGCATCCCCGCCGAGCTGCAGGCCGAGCCCGGCCGGGCGCTCGGGCGGCTGACGGACATCGGCTGGGGCAACCGCCTGCGCGACCTGCTGGCCGAGGGCGCGCCCGACGGCCCGGTGCCCGACGAGGTCTTCGGCGCTGTGGTGAAGGTCCTGTCGGCCTGGGACTGGGCGGACCGGCCCGCGGGCGTGCTGGCCATGGCCTCGAACACCCGGCCCCAGATGATCATGGACCTGGCCCGGCGCATCGCCGGGATCGGCCGGCTGCCCTATCTGGGCGAGATCGCGTACGTCGACGGTGGACCCGGCCCGCGCCGCCACAACAGCGCCCAGCGCGTCCGCGCGCTCTGGAACGCCTTCGCCGTCCCCGACGCCGTGCGCTCCCTGACCGGTCCCGTACTGCTGGTCGACGATCAGGTCGACACGGGCTGGACCGTGACGGTCGTGGCGCGGCTC
Source organism: Actinoallomurus soli (assembly GCF_024055715.1). GTDB lineage: Bacteria > Actinomycetota > Actinomycetes > Streptosporangiales > Streptosporangiaceae > Actinoallomurus > Actinoallomurus soli. The sequence goes on along the minus strand of NZ_JAMXMV010000007.1, from coordinate 348,715 downwards.
CTCCGCGAGACCGGCGTCCCGGCGGTCCTCCCGCTCACCCTGGCCACCGTCACCTGAGCCGGCAGCGCCGGTCTTCTGGGTCGGTGCCGAGACTTCTGGTCGTGACAGCGACCGAAGGTCCCGGCGCCAAGGCGACCGACGCTCGCCGCCGTGACGCCGGCCATGGCCAGGAGCGTGCGGGCGTTGCCGAAGAGGCGGCCTACCGCCTGAGCCTCAGGGGCCTACCGCCTGAGGCTCAAAGGATGGGGCGGGCGCCGAGGTGGCTGATCGCGCGGGCGGCGAGGCGGCAGCCGTTCGCGAGGTTCTCCGCGGGCGGCTTGCCGTCCAGCCAGCCCGGCAGGAACCCGGCGATGAAGGCGTCACCGGCACCGGTGCCGTCGGCGATCTCGTCGACCGGCTCGGCGGGCACCCGGACCGGCTCGGCGCCGCGTCCGTTGCTGAACCACAGCGCGCCCTCGGCCTCCATCTTGACGACGACCTGGGCGTACCAGGCCGTCAGGACCTTCGCCGCCTGCTCCGGGTTGTCGCGGCCGGTGAGCACCTCGGCCTGGGAGGCGTTGACGAACAGCAGCCCGGCGCCCTGGGTCCACTCCAGGAACGGCTCGGCGCCGGCCCGCTTGAGGTGGGAGTTGGCGCCGCCGTCCACGGTGATGGACATCTGGGCCTTCTGCGCCAGTTGCATCGCGTGCAGCGCGGCCTTCCGGGAGCCCTCGTTGAGCAGGGAGTACCCGGACAGGTGCAGGTGCGCGCCGGGACCGAACAGGTCCTGCGGGATGTCCTCGGGCAGCAGCGCGGCGTTCGCGCCGGGGTCGGACAGCATGGTCCGGTCGCCCTTGTGGGTGACCATGACCACACACGTGCCGGTGGGGCGCTCCGGATCCATGACGAGCCGGGCGTCGACGCCGTAGCCCATCAGCTCCATGTCGCGGTTGCGTCCCGCGATGTCGGCCCCGCGCCGCCCGATGAACGCGGACTCGACGCCCTCGACGGCCAGCCAGGCCGCGATGTTGGCTCCCGAGCCGCCGCCGTGCATCGTCACGTTGGCCGGCGTGTCTCCGCCCTTGGCCAGCGGGAACGCGGCTCGCGCGACGGCATCGGTCATAAGATCGCCGACCACGACCACGCGCGTCATGACGTCACCACCCTGTTCCCTGCGGCTGCCACCCCCCGTACGGCGGCCTGCCTGCGTGACCCGGAGAAAAACCTAACAGCTCCCGGTACCCGGGTGGGTCCCGAACCGGCGCGAAATCGGGATCTCCCCTACTCTCGACATGTGCCGTACCCCGATCACTGGGAGGCCGACGTCGTCCTCGCCGACGGAGGGACGGCGCACCTGCGCCCGATCAGGGCGGGTGACGCCGAGCTGTTGCGCGAGTTCTACGCCCGGCTCTCTCCCGAATCGATCTACTACCGTTTCTTCTCACCGAGGCCGCAGCTCACCGATCGTGAGATCGAGCACTTCACCACCGTCGACTACGTCGACCGGGTCGCGCTGATCGCCACCATCGGCGACGCGATGGTCGCGGTGGTGCGCTACGACCGCCTCGGCCGCCGGCCGACCGCGCCCGGCGGCGCGGCCGGGGCTGCGACCGGTGCCGGCGCACCCGGCGGCGCTCCGGCGGGGGCCGGCGGGCCGTCCGCGTCCGGTGAAGCATCCGCATCGGGTGGAGCGTTCGGCACGGGCGGGCCGTCCGCACCTGGCGAAGCGTCGGCGCTTGGTGAGGCAGCTGCGTCCAGTGGTGCTTCCGCGTCCGGTGAAGCGTCCGCCACCGGCGCACCGTCTGCATCCGGGGGAGCCTCGGCCCCTGGTGGCGCGTCCGCGTCCGGTGAGGACATCTGGCGCAAAGCCGTCGCGGGATACACGGCCGGAGCCGAATCCGCGGACACCGCGGAGGTCGCCTTCCTCGTCGAGGACGCCCAGCAGGGCCGTGGCCTGGGCACCGTGCTGCTGGAGCACATCGCGGCGGCGGCCCGCGAACGCGGCATCCGGAGGTTCATCGCCGACGTCCTGCCGGAGAACCGCCGGATGACCACCGTCTTCCGCGCGGCCGGGTACGAGGCCCAGCAGCGTTTCGAGGACGGCGTGATCCGGCTGACCCTCGACCTGGAGCCGACCGAGACGTCCCGTGAGGTCATGGCGGCCCGCGAGCACCGCGCGGAGTCCCGGTCGATCCAGCGGCTCCTGTTCCCGGGCTCGGTGGCGGTGATCGGCGCCAGCCGCGAGGCGCGCAGCGTCGGCCAGACGGTGCTGCGCAACCTGCTCGGCGGCGACTTCACCGGGCCGGTCTTCCCGGTGAACCCGACGGCGCCCGCGGTGGCGGGCGTCCGCGCCTACCCGGCGGTGGCCGCGATCCCCGACCCGGTCGACCTGGCCGTCGTCGCGGTGCCCGGCGAGCACGTCAACGAGGTCGTGGCGCAGTGCGCGGCCAAGGGCGTGCACGGACTGGTCGTCGTCTCCTCGGGGTTCGGCGAGGCCGGGCCCGAGGGCCGCGCCCGCCAGGACGACCTCGTACGCCTCGCGCGGGCGAACGGCATGCGCGTCGTCGGCCCGAACTGCCTGGGCATCGCCAACAGCGACCCGGGCGTGCGGCTCAACGCCACGCTGGCTCCGACCCTGCCCGGCCGCGGGCCGGTGGGGTTCTTCTCGCAGTCGGGCGCGCTGGGCATCACGATCCTGCGCTGGGCCGCCGAACGCGGACTGGGCCTGTCGACGTTCGTGTCGGCGGGCAACCGCGCCGACGTGTCCGGCAACGACCTCATGCAGTACTGGGAGGAGGATCCCGCCACCGAAGTGATCCTCCTCTACCTGGAGTCGATCGGGAACCCGCGCAAGTTCACCCGCCTGGCGCGGCGCATCAGCAGGGCCAAGCCGATCGTCGCGGTCAAGAGCGGGCGTACGACCCAGGGCGTGCCGCTCGGCCACGCGGCGCGGGCGCTGAGCCTGCCCGATCACGCCGTCAGCGCCCTGTTCGCACAGGCCGGCGTCGTACGGGTCGACACGCTCGGCGACCTTTTCGACGTCGCGCAGATCCTGGCCTACCAGCCCCTGCCGACCGGCCGCCGCGTCGCGATCGTCGGCAACTCCGACTCCATCGGGCTGCTCGCCCAGGACGCGGCGACCGCCGCCGATCTCGACCCGCTGCCCCCCGTGGATCTCGGCCCGGCCGCGGGTCCCGCGGAGTTCGAGGCGGCGCTGGCCGAGATCCTCGCCGACGAGACGGCCGACGCGGTGGTCACGGTGTTCGCCCCGCCCGTACGAGGCGGCCTGGACCCGGAGGTGGCCGCCGCGATCGTCCGGCAGGCGAAGGGCGCCGCCAAGCCCGTCATCGCGACCTATCTCGGCGAGCGGGGCCTGCTGCACGGCAGCGTGCCGTCCTATCCCGCGCCGGAGGACGCCGTCCGCGCCCTGGCCTATGCCGTCCGGTACGCCGAGCGGCGCCGGCGGCCGCCGGGCCGGGTGCCCGAACTGCCCGGCGTCGATCGGGAGCGCGCCCGTGCACTGGTCGAGGAGATGCTCGCCGCCCCGGGCGCCGCCCCGGCGACAACGCTCCCCGCGGGTGCCGCACCGGTGGACCGCCGGGAGGCCGACCCGGAGCGGACGGCCGAACTCCTCGCCTGCTACGGCATCGAGCCCGCCGACGGCGGGGAGCCGGCGGACGGCGCGGGGATCGTGACACGGATCAGGACGGCGGAGGACCCGTCGTTCGGGGCGATCGTGTCGTTCGGCCTGGCGGACCCCACCGCCGAACTGCTCGAGGACCGCGCGTACCGGCTCGCGCCGCTCACGGACGTCGAGGCCGCGGGGCTGGTCCGCGCGATCCGTGCCGCGCCGCTGCTCCTGGGGCATCGGGGCGCCGACCCCGTCGACGTGGCCGCTCTGGAGCACCTCCTGCTCCGGGCCTCCCGGCTGTCCGACGACCTCCCCGAGGTCGCGCGGCTGGAGATCGAGGTGGTCGCCCGGACCTCCGGCGCCGTCGTACGGTCGGCGCGCCTCTGGGTGGCCCGACCCCCGGGCCCGCGCACGGACAGCGTCCGCCGGCTCAGACCGTCCTGATCCGCCACCGCGCCGCAGCCGACGCCGGGCGGGCGAACCCCGCATGCCGATGAGGGCTCCGGTGCCGGTCTCCGTACCTGTTCGAACAGCGGCTACGCCCGTCCGGTCCCGGTGGCACGGTCAGGCGGTCGCGGCCGGGATGACGCGGGGGGCGGACGTACGGTCCGCCGCCAGGCGGACGCCCCTCGTACTCAGAGGACGTCGGTCGGTGGTGGGGCCGGGTCCGGCATCGGCGGGATCGGGCTGGGATCGGGTTCGGGGATCGGGCGGGGGGTGGGCCGGCCCGGCAGCGGCTGCGGCGGCGGCACCGGCGGTTCGGGGGCGGGTATCGGCGGCTGCGGTGTGGGCGGTTCCGGCTGAGGCGGGGGGACGGGTGGTCGAGTCATGGCTCCTCCTCTTACGGGGGAACGACCAGAGCGGTGTACTCCACGCTTCCCTCGATTCGCTCGGTCATCCACATCTCTACCCGTGGGTGTGCGTGTGACGCCCGGGCAGTGCAGGATGGGAGCCATGAGGGAAACCCGAGCGATGGCTGAGGGGCTGCGCACCGCGATCGAGCGGAGCGGCTACTACCCGGCGCTCGTCGCGGATGCGGTCGAGTCGCTTCTGGGCAACGAGACCGTCATCTCCTATGTCGTTCACCACGAGGCGACGTTCGACCCGGCGATGGAGGTCCGGCGGCACGTGACCGTCCTGGTGCTGTCGCCGACGCGGCTGCTGGTGTGCCACACCGACGAGCACCCGCCGACCGAGTCGGTGCCGCACCCGCACGCCTCCACGACGACGGAGGCGGTGCGCCTGGGGCGGGTCCAGTCGGTGGCGGTGACGCGCGTCGTTCCCGAGCCGGCTTCGTACGTCCCCGGTGTGCCGCCGACCGAGGTGATGCTCACCATCGGCTGGGGCGTCATCGCCCACATCGATCTGGAGCCGGCCTCCTGCGGCGACGAGTCCTGCGAGGCCGATCACGGCTACACCGGCACGCTCACCGCCGACGATCTGTCATTGCGGGTGAGCGAGGCCGCGGACGGCGCCGACGCGGTCGAGCAGGTCCTCGCGTTCGCGCAGGCGCTGTCGGAGGTCACGTCCGCGCAGGGCCGATGATCCTGCCCGTTCCGGCGTACGGCCGGGAGTCCCTGGCCGACCTGGGGCCGTCCGTGCTCGCCGCGCTGGGCGTGCCGGGCGAGACGAACGTCCTGGGCCTGCCCGACCTGCCACGCGCCTGCGTGCTCCTGGTCGACGGCCTCGGCTGGGAGCTGCTGCGGGCGCACCCGGACGCCGCGCCGTACCTCTCCTCGCTGCCGGGCCGGCCGCTGACCGCGGGTTTCCCGTCGACGACCGCGACCAGCGTCGCCTCATTCGGCACGGGCCGGCCGCCGGGCGGGCACGGCATGTTCGGCTACCAGGTCGCGGTCCCGGGGGAGGGACGGCTGCACAACTGCCTTCGCTGGAGCGACGCGATCGACCCGCTGACCTGGCAGGCCGCGCCGACGATCTACGACCGGGCCGTCGCGGCGGGCGTGTCGGCGGGTCACGTCTCGGCCCGGGCGTTCGAGCACAGCGGGCTGACCCGCGCGGTCTACCGGGGCGCCCGCTATCTCACGGCGGACGCGCTCGGACAGCTCGTCGCCCGCGCGGAGCAGGCGATCCGCGCGGGCGAGCGCGCCTTCGTCACCGTGTACCACGGTGACCTCGACGCCACCGGGCACGTGCACGGGTCCCGGTCGGCGGCCTGGCGCTACCAGCTGGGCTTCGTCGACCTGCTGGCGCGGCGGCTGGCCGAGGTGATGCCGCCGGACGCCGCCTTCTACGTCACCGCGGACCACGGCATGACCGATCCCACCGACCGGATCGACATCGACGCCGAGGCCGGGCTGAGGGAGGGCGTGGCCCTGCTGGGCGGCGAGGCGCGGGCCCGGCACGTGTACGCCGAGCCCGGGGCCGCCGCTGACGTGCTCGCCGCCTGGCGCGAGCGCCTCGCGGGCCGGGCGTGGGTGCTGTCCCGGGAGGAGGCGATCGCCGAGGGCCTGTTCGGGCCGGTCGAGGCGTCTCTGGCCCCCCGGATCGGCGACGTCCTGGCCGTTCCGTACGCCGATGTGGCCCTGGTGGCGACCGAGGCGGAGCCGCTCGAGTCGACCCTCGTCGGCATGCACGGGTCGCTGGTCGGCGCCGAGCAACTCGTCCCGCTGCTGTCCCGGAAAGATCCCGGATGAACGCCGAGCGGCCTCTCGCCGACGGCGGGATTACCGGTCAGACTGGCGGCGTGCAACCACTCATCGACGTCCAGTCACTCGTCCGGGAACTCCGTGGTGACGTCGTCCTGCTCGACGTCCGCTGGCGACTCGGCGGCCCACCCGGCATCGAGGCGTACCGGCGGGGCCACCTGCCGGGAGCGGTCTTCGTCGACCTCGATCGCGACCTCGCGGGGCCGCCCGGCCCGGCCGGTCGCCACCCTCTCCCCGAGCGGCAGGCATTCCAGGACGCGATGCGGCGGGCGGGTGTCCGCGATGACGCCCTCGTCGTGGTGTACGACGACGCGGACTCCACCTCCGCGGCCCGCGCATGGTGGACCCTCCGTTACTTCGGGCACCGGCGCGTCCGCGTGCTCGACGGCGGCTACCACGCCTGGGTCGAGGCCGGCCGGCCCGTCACCAACGAGATGCCGAAGGTCCGGCCGGGGGACTTCACGGCCCGGCCGGGCGGCCTGCCGGCGCTCGACGCGGACGGCGCCGCCGCCCTGGCCAAGGGCGGTGTTCTGCTCGACGCCCGGGCGCCGGAGCGCTACCGCGGTGAGGTGGAGCCCGTCGACCCGGTCGCCGGGCACATCCCGGGTGCGGTGAGCGCACCGACCACCGGGAATGTCGGGGTCGACGGCCGGTTCCTGCCCGCCGACCTGCTCCGCGAGCGGTTCGCCGAGCTGGGCGCCACCGACGCCGCCGAGGTCGGGGCGTACTGCGGCTCCGGCGTGACGGCCGCCCACGAGATCCTCGCGTTGACCGTCGCCGGCGTGCCCGCCGCCCTGTACGTCGGTTCCTGGTCCAACTGGGTCGCCGACGGCACCCGCCCCGTCGAGGCCGGCGACCAGGCCGGGTCATAGCCGTCACGGCCGGGGTTCCGCTTTCGCGGGACCCCGGTCCACCACCGGCCCTGAAGGGGCTTATCCGACATCCGCTCGTTGAGAAGCACGTAACACACGGCGGGCCCGCGAACGTATCCGTGTTCGGGGCAGGCGGAAGGTCGGCGATCGGCGCGACGATGGGCGGGTGGTCACCAAAGAAGCGAACGATCTCGGCGGCTTCCTGCGCAGCCGGCGCGAACGCCTGACGCCCGATGCCGCGGGTATCACGCCCGGCGCCACCCGCCGGCGAGTGCCGGGGCTGCGCAGAGAGGAACTGGCCGAGCTCGCCGGGGTCAGCGTCGGCTACTACACGCGACTGGAGCAGGGAGTCAGTGGTAGCGCTTCCGGCGCTGTCATCGACGCGCTGGCCGCAGCGCTGCGGCTCGATCCGGCCGAGCACGAACACCTGCGGATCCTCGCCGCTCCGCGACGGCCGGCTTGCCCTCGTGCCCGTAGGAGCAAGCTGCGGCCCTCAGTACGTGAACTGCTCGCCGCCATTCCGGGAACACCGGCGATCGTGATCGATCACCGCGCCGACGTCCTCGCGTGGAACCGCCTCGGACACGCTCTGCTGGCCGGCCATGTCGACTTCGACGCCCCCGACCTGCGGCTCCGGCCGAACGTCGCCCGAATGCTGTTCCTCGACCCGCACCACCGCGCGTTGTACTGCGACTGGCACGCCAAAGCGCAGGTCACAGCCGCGGCCCTGCATCAGGCGGTGGTGCGGCACCCGGCCGACCCGGAGCTCGAACGACTCGTTGGCCAACTCGTCGTCGACAGCCCGGAGTTCGCGCGAATGTGGGCGCGGCGCCCCGTCCGAACGTGTTCGTACTACCTACGGGAACTCGACCATCCCGTCGTCGGGCGCGTGACTCTGGCGAACGAGACGGTCACCCTGCCCGACGATGACCAGCGGATCGGTCTGTTCCATGCGCGTCCCGGCACACCCGACGCCGACGCGCTCACCTTGCTGGCACAGAGCCTCGAACGACGCCTCGCGCCAGGAACCCTGTTCCGGAAGGAGAGAGCACGATGAGGGTCGTGGTCGTCGGCGGTGCCGGCACCATCGGACGACGTTTGGTGCCCGCGCTGCGATCGCGTGGTCACGACGTCGTCGTGGCCGGACGCGCCTCGGGCGACGTCCACGTCGACCTGACCTCGCACTCGACCATCGAGGCCATGTACCGCGAGGTCGGTGCGGTCGACGGCGTCGTGAGCGTCGCAGCGCACGGCGCGCTCGACGAGTTCGCGACGCTGACCTCAGAGGCGCTGCGTGAGAACATGCGAGCCAAGTTCTTCGGGCAGGCCGATCTGGTCCTCACCGGCCAGCACCACTGCGCCGACGGCGCCTCCTTCACCCTGACCTCCGGCATCTTCGCCGACCGAGCATGGCCGCACGTCACCGGCGGCGGCGTCATCAGCGGCGCCCTGCACGGCTTCGGCTTGTCGGCCGCGATCGAGCTACCGCGGGGGATGCGGATCAACGTGGTCAGTCCCACGATGATCGGCGACTCCGTCGACGCCTTCGCCGAGCATTTCCCCGGTATGCGTCCGGTGCCGATGGACGAACTCGTCGGCCACTACCTGCACTGCATCGAAGGCGAGGACACCGGACGCATCATCCGCGCGTATGGGTGACCCCGCTGCTCGCGGTCACCCACCGCCACGCCGCCCGCCGGGGCCGGGCATCGCGTTTCACGACATCGCGGTCATCGGGTGACGGGCCAGCGGGGTGACCTCGATGTCCGCGTACGGCCAGACCGGCAGGCTGGTCAGCGCCGCCTCCAGCTCGTCCGCGTCGGCGGCCGACCAGATGCCGATGTTGCCGCGACGGCCCGGGATGCGCCAGAACTGGCGAATCACCCCTGCGGCCATGAGCTCACGCCCCCGGACCCTCTCCCGTTCGATCAGTGCCGCGCTCTCATCGGCGGGAAGCTCGTAGACACGGGACCCGTCGACACGGACGAGGAAATCCATGATGTTCCTCCTTGGATGGTGGCTCTGCCCGGAGCATATATCGATATTCGTCGAATATCGATATATGTACACTGAGCGCATGGCGCGCCGGTTGTCCCACCCCGATCCGCGAACGGTGTCGCTCGCCGAGGTCCTCTCCGCCCTGGGCGACCCGGTCCGGCTGCGGATCGTGGCGGTGCTGGCGGATCGCCGAGAGCATCCGCGTGGCGACTTCGACGTCGACGTCGGCCCCTCGACCCTCAGCCATCACATGAAGACGCTCCGGGAGGCGGGACTGACGTATCACCGCATGGACGGAACCCGCTGCTTCGTGTCCCTGCGTGAAGAGACTCTGGCGCGCTTCCCGTCAGTGCTGAACAGCGTGCTGGAGGCCTGCACGGCACAGCCGTGAAGCCGTGTCGACGGGGCGATGGCGAGGCCTGTCCCCGCTAAGGCAGGCGACGGCGCCCGGCGAAGCCGAGGTCGGCGCGGTGGTACCAGGTGAGCGCGGACTCGGTCTCCAGCAGGCACAGCCGGATCGACTCCCCGCGCAGGTAGGCGGGGAAGTCCACGAGGACCGGTGTGACGCCCTTCACCTCGATGCCCTGGATCGTGAACCACCCGATCGCCTCGTCGATGCGCGCCTCGTAGGCCTTCAGCTCCGGCGTGCCGCCCAGCGGCGACGACCGGCCCGCCCGTAGGTCGAAGGCGAGCTCGGCGAGGTCGGCGCGGGCGGCGATGATCGCATCGATGTGCAGGCGCACCTCGGGAAGCAGCGCTCGAGCCTCCCCGAGCGTGAAGACGCGGTCGGTCACGGGTCGTACGCTACCGGCGAAAAGCGCCCGTCGCCCGGATCCACCATGCCGACGGGCGAGCCTCCCGACCACGTCCTGACCCGTTGTGCCGAGACCCTTGGTGGTCCTGACCGCCAAAAGTCTCGGCAGACGCGCCCAAACGCGCTGCCACCGGTTCGACGGCGACCGCGCTCGGCTCGCCTTCGGTGAGAGCGTCGAGTGCGGCGGCCCAGCCGTCCCTGGTCAGGGGGCGGTATGCGGCATCGGGCCGCCGAACTCCCCGCCACTCGGCTGCTGATGGGCATCCGCTCGGCGGCCGCAGCCGCATGTCCGGCCCGATGGCAGAGGTCCTGTCCCTCAACGAGCTGGGCCGTCGAGAGGGCCGTGAGGCCGTGGGCGGGTCATGATCTCTCTGCGCGATCGCCTGCAGGGCGGGGAGCGCCGTGACCTCCTGAGCGCCTGCCCGCCGGGATCGCCAGCCGGTCGTCTTCAGGCGTGGCCGGCGCCGAAGCAGACGAAGCCGAGGGCGGCGGCCGATCGCGGGGCGCGGGCGAGGGCCTCGGCGGGGGACGCGTCCGCGGCGAGGCGCTCGTGGAAGCCGGCCATGAGGTCGCGGGCGGCGGCGTCACCGACCGGGGTGACGGCGGCGATGACGGTGGCGGTGCCGAACCCCAGGGCGGCGGTGACCATGCCGATGACCGCCTCGCCCTCGTAGATCTCCGCCCGGCCCGCGTCGCAGGCGGACAGCACCAGCAGGCGCGGCGGCCGGTCCAGGTGCTCCAGGTCGTAGGTGAAGAGTGGGCCGTCGGCCAGCCGGAGGCCCGAGAACAGGGCGTTGCCGGACCGGAAGACTCCGTGCGCGGCGACATGGGCGACGGAGGCGCCGTCGAGGGCGGACCGGGTCTCCTCGGCGATCGCCGCCGCGCCGGTGAGGACCCGTGCGCGCGGATGCCGCGCGCGTACGGTGCCGATCTCCTCATCCGCGTGCCGGAGATCCGGACCGGCGATGAGCGCCACGTGCCCGCCGTCCGACGGCGCCCGCATCGCGCGCAGCCAGCCCGCGGCGGACGGCACGACCGTCGACGGGCGGTCCGTCAGGGAGGGCAGGGCGGCCCAGGGCAGGCCGTGCAGAGCTCCCACCGGGGCGAGGACCAGCGACCGCTCTCCGACGGACAACGGCTCGATCAGCCGGGCGTGGAGGCGGCCGGCGGTGGCCGCGAGTGAGGCGCGCGCCGGCGCGTTGCCGGGATCGCGGGCCAGCCGGGAGACGGCGAAGCGCAGCAGCCGCACGTCGTCACGGATCCGGTCGTACGGGCCGAGCGACCGGCGGCGGCAGCGGCCGTTCGCCAGGGTCACCGCGACGAGGTCCGCGCCCACGCGTACGTACTCGGCCAGCATCCGATCGCCCAGCGTCTCGGCGAGGGCGGGCACGAGCCAGCCCCACCCGGCGACCCTGTCACGGCTGGCCGACAGGCGGCGGCACCGGGCGCGGACGGCGTCCTCCAGCCGGCCCTGGGCGGTCTGCAGGTCCGGGCGGGCGGGGACCTCGGCGCTGACCCGGCGTAGTTCGGCCAGCAGCGCGGCGAGCCGCCGGTCGCGGGGCGGTCGTACGGCGGGCGGGCGGTCAGCGATCGCCCGTGCCCGCTCGGCCGCCACCAGCAGGGCGCGAGGGCCGGTCGCGAGCCGGAGCCCCAGGTCGGCCAGCTCCGCCGCCCAGCCGGCGGCGCGCCCGCGCAGCTCGGCCGCGCCGAGCGCGGCGGCGTGCTCGTCGGCGGCGCGCAGCCCGGCGCGGACGGCGGCGGACGCGCCGGGCCGGTCGCCGCGGGCGAGCCGGAGCAGCGCGGTCGCGTGCAGGGCCGCGACCCGGGCGCTCACGGTCTCACCCCGGACCCGGCCGAGGAGGTGTTCGGCGTGGTCCGGGTCCCCGTGCGCGAGGGCGACGAGGGCCGCCAGCGTGCGGGCGTCGGCCGAGGCGGACGCCCAGCCGTACTCCGCCAGTCGTCCGGCCGCCCGCTCGGCCGCCGCGCGCAGGGAGACGGACCGGTCGCCGCAGGCCCAGCGGGCGCGCAGCCCGATCAGCTCCGCGGACAGCGCGCACCCGGCGCGGTCCGCGAACTCCGCCCGTGCCCGCCGGGCGGTCGCCGCGGCGGCCTCCGGATCCCCGTCGGACAGTTCGGCGTGCGCGAGGAGCAGGAGCGCGTCGGCGGTGTCGCACCGGTAGCCGCCGGCCGTGAGCCGGTCGATGGTGTCCGCCAGCAGGACACGGGCCTCGCCGGGCAACCGGGCGGCGATGAGCGCCTCGGCCCGGTCGACGCGCAGCTGGCAGAGGCGTTCCTCCGCGCCGGCGAGCTCCGGCTCGACCGCGTCGTACAGGGCCAGCGCGCGGGCCAGGTCGCCGCGCCGCATGGCGACGAACGCGAGGTTGTGCCGGACCATCGCCGCCTGGTGCCGCAGGCCCGCCCGTTCGGCGGTCGCGAGCGCCGCCCGCAGGTCGGCCTCCCCGCGTCCGAGCCGTCCGGCGTACGCCTTCGCGAGCCCGGTGTTGATGCGCAGGCCCACGAGGACCTCCGGATCGGCGCAGGTCCGTGCGATGCGGGCGACCTCGCGGATGCGCCCGCTTCGGGCGAGGAGGTAGGCGCGGTTGGCCAGCAACCGGTCGGCGTCCGCCCCGGTCAGCACCGGCGCCGCCGCGTCGGCCGCGGCCAGCGCGCCCTCGACGTCCCCGCCGGCGGCCAGCAGGCCGACGAGGTTCATCCGCACCTGGGCGGCGGCGTAGTCGAGCCGTGACGACTCGGCGAGGCGCAGGGCCTCGCGCAGGTGGGCGATGCCCTCCCCGAGCCGGCCCAGCTCCTTGCCGGCCAGGCCGAGGGCGCGCAGCGCCAGCACGCGCTGCCCGGGGTCGCCGGTGTTCCGCAGCGCCGACGCGGCGGCGTACACGCCGCGCGGGTCCTGTGCCGCGAGCACCAGAAGGTCCGGTGCGGTGGCGTATCCGCCACGCGGATCCTGTGCCGCGAGCGCCGGCAGGTCCGACGCGGTCCCGTATCCGCCGCGCGGATCGTGCGCCGCGGGGGCCGGGAGGTCAGACATGGATCCAGCTCGTCACGATCGACGTGCCGTCGGCCGGCCGGAACAGCAGGCTGACCAGGCCGGCCGGGACCTCCGACAGGACGAAACCGCCGGACTCGTCGGTGCGGGTGCCGCGCTCGCCGCCGGGCGACCGGAGGATCACCTCCGCGTCCGCCGCGGGAGCGAGCTGCCCCACGATCTCCCGCCCGCAGACCTCGATCTCCACGCGAACGTCCCGTCCGGCGAACGTCAGCGTCCGCGGCTCGCCGCCGCGCACCCCGGCCGGGGCGTCCGCCGCGTCGTAGGCGAGCGTCGCCAGCGTCGCGTCCGGGAGCAGCCAGTCGAACGCGGCCAGTCCCACGGCGCGCAGCCGGTCCGGAACCGGCGGGAACGCCCCGCGCAGGCGCTCGATCAGCTCCTCGTCGGTCATGCCACACCGAGCCGGCGCCGCAGGTGGAGCAGACAGCGGGTGCGGGTCGGGCCGACGCTGCCCAGCGGGACGCCCAGCGCCGTCGAGATCTCCGCGTAGCTCAGCCGCGGGGAGGCGATGGACAGCTCGAGCAGGGCCCGGCAGCGGGGCGGCACGGTGTCGAGCGCGGCGGCCACCGACCCGGCGAGCTCCCGCCCGAACACCGCGTGGTGCGGCCCGGTGACCGTCGGCGTGTGACCGGTGAGGGGGCGTTCGCGACCGCGTCGCCGGAGCACGGCCTGGCTCTCCCGGCGGGCGGTGACGGCCAGCCAGGCGCCCGCCCGTGCCGGGTCGCGCAGCCGGGGCAGCCGCTCGACCAGCCGCAGCCACGTCGTCTGCACGACGTCGTCGATGTCCGCGCCGCTCAGTCCGTACGAGCGCGCGATCGCGTACAGCAGCCGCGAGTAACGGTCGACGAGGGCCCGCCAGGCCGCCGGGTCACCCGCCCGCGCTCGCCTCACCAGTTCGCCGGTCTCGTTGCACTCCACGCGCCGGAATATTAGCGGAAAGTGTTCGAGTGATTACAATCGGTTGGGGGAGGGGCGGCGCCACGACGGCGCCGTCCCTCCGAAGATCGCGTGGAGCGATCAGCCGATGCTGTACGAGAAGTTGTTCACGGCGAGGCCCACGCCGCCGACCCACGGTTCGAAGCCTGCCTGGACGCTGGTGATGTACCAGGAGCGCTGCGCGTAGCCGCGCCGCACCATGTCGTCGTAGAAGGTGTGCACCGGGAAGGAGGCCGAGGAGGTCGGGGAGGTGCGGACGTACGACACGACGTTCCAGCCGCTGTTGCCGTACCAGACGTCCCAGGTCCCGCCGGCGAGGCTGACGGTGGCGACCCTGGAGCCGACGGGCTGCACCGAGCCGGTGTGGTTGAGCCAGACCATCAGCTCCGCGCCGGTGTTCTGGCCGTTCGTGCGGGCCGTCGGGTCGAACCAGATGTCGTACGAGGCGTCGTAGACGCCGGAGCCGGGATAGGACATGCTCACGCTGGTCTGGATCGTGTTGAACCGGCTGTCGTCGGCGCGCAGGGGCAGGCCGCTTCCGGTGGAGCAGTTCCCGTAGTGGCAGCCGGCGTAGATCGACGGGTACGCGCCGGGCGCGCCGTTCTGCGGCTTGTTGTGGCTGGCGGTGGTGACCGAGAACCCGGTGCTGGTGACGTTGATGCACTGGGTCGTGCTGTCGCCCCAGTTGTTGTTCTGGACGACGTACCGGTTGTTCTGGATCTTGGTCGAACCGTACTGCGCGCAGATCTGGGTGTCGGCGTGCGCCGGGATGCCGGCCATCGCCGGGGTGAGGACCGAGCCGGCCAGCGCCAGGGCGACCGCGATGGCTCGACGTCTCATGGTGACCTCCGGGGGTCGCGAGCGGGTACGGGGACCCGTCCGGACGCCGGGCGTCCGGCCGGGCTGGGAGCGCTCTCAGACGCCCGGGATGCTAGCCCGGCACCGGGCGGGGCGCACGGTTCCACGGCCTCGCCTCCCGGTGATCGGCGAGGCGCCGGCGGCCCGACCAGTCCGGATCGCTCTGTGTGTCCGCAGGCCGCGTGAAAGTCCTTTCACGTCAGGGGACGACCACGCCGAGGCCGGGGTGGACGCGGTGGGCCGCCGGGTCGAGGAGACGTGCGGCGGCGACCGGGGCGGGGAGGTCCTCGGCGGCGGCGAGCGCGGCGATCGCGCCGGCGACGGCGGGGGCCGCGAAGGACGTGCCGCTCCAGACGGCGTATCCGGTGAAATCGTCGGGGTCGATCCCGGCGACGCGCGGCCGGGGTCCGTCGAAGCGGACGAAGCAGCTGTGGACGTCGACGCCGGGCGCGCAGGCGTCCACCCACGGGCCGTGGTCGGAGAACGCCGCGCGTTCGTCGCCGTCCAGCGCGGCGACCGCGATCACGTTCTTCAGGGCGGCGGGCCAGAACGGCCGGTCGCTCGCGTGGTTGCCCGCGCACGCCACGACGACCGTACGGCGGCCGAGTGCGGCGATGGCGCGGGCGACCAGGGGCGAGGGGCGGTCGTCGTACGTGTGGCATCCGAAGGACAGGTTGACGACCTCCGCGCGTCCCCAGCCGGCCAGCCAGGCCAGGGCGTGCAGGACGCCGAACTCGTCGCCGACGCCATCGCCGCCGATCACGCGCTTGGCGCGGATCCGCGCCGACGGCGCGCGGCGCAGGACGACGCCGGCGACGAACGTCCCGTGCCCGGCCTGCGCGTCGAGCGTGTAGTCCAGGTCGGCGTCCAGGACCTCGGCGACCTCCTCGCGCTGCTCGGCGTACCACGGGGCGGAGGAGTACCAGGGGTGCGGTGACAGTCCCGTGTCGAGGACGGCGACCGTGACCGTACGGCGGGCCGTCGCGTCGGCGACCGGCGCGCCGCACGCCGGCGCGGGACGCGGCGCCCCCGCCGGGCCGCTCCACCACATCGGCTGCCCGTGGACGAGGTGGTTGGGCGCGACGGCCGGCCGCCGGTGCGGCGCGCCGGCGGACAGCCGGGCGGCCAGGTCGCACACGTCCACCTTCGCGCCGGGGCGCAGCAGCAGGCGGACCACTCCCGGCCCGTCGTGCCGCGCGTCGTACCAGCGGCGTACGGCGTTCTCGACCGCCGGCGCGTCACGGGCCGCGACGAGGACCTGGTCACGGCGGACGAGCGCCGGACGGCCGGGGAGCGCCTCGACCACGGTCGCGTCCCGGTGGCGGCTGAGGAGCCGTTCGAGCCGTGCGTCCTGATCGGTCACTGGGGCACCTTCTCGGCGTGTCCGTGTGATTACTCATCGTCGCCGGACGATTCAGTGTTTCCGTACGAGCCCGGCGGTGGGCCGGTCCTCGGCCGCCGGGGCCCGGCCACCGTGGATCGCGAGCGGATCCGGCCCTGGCGGGTCCTTGTGGCCGGGGCGGCGCGAGGGGACTCTGGGGTGATGAGAACGGCGGCGGAGCGCGCGGAGCCGAGCGGTTCCGCGCCGGACGAACGCCCGCCCACCGCGAGGGGCGCGCGCGCCCGGCCCCGGCTGGCGGCCTTGGTCGCCGGGGCGCTGCCGGTCCTCGCGTTCCCCCGGGCGGGGCTCGACTGGCTGGCCTGGGTCGCGCTCGTACCCGGCCTCCTGCTCGTACGGGCCGCGGCGACCGGCCGGGAGGCCGCCGTCCGCGGCTGGTGGTTCGGCGCCGGCTTCCTCGCCGCCGCGCTGTACTGGCTGATCCCCGACCTCGGCCCGGCGCTCGTGCTCGTGGCCGCCGGCGCCGGCGTCCTGTGGGCCGGGTGGGGCTACGCCGCGTGGGCACTGCTGCGGCCGGGGCGGCTCCTCGCGGCGGCGGTCGTGGTCCCGAGTGCCTGGGTCGTGGGGGAGTGGGCGCGCTCCTGGCACGCCCTGGGCGGGCCGTGGGCGCTGTACGGCGCGACGCAGTGGCGGCATCCGGCGGTGCTGAGCCTGGCCTCCCTCGGCGGCGTCTGGCTGGTGACCTTCGCCCTCGTCGCGGTGAACGTCGCGGTCGCCATGGCCCTCGTCACCCGGTCGGCGCCCGCCGCGATCCTCGCCGTGCTCCTGGCGTTGTCCGGACCGGTCCTGTACACGTCGTCGTCGTCGGCCGCCGGCCGGCCGCTGCGCGTCGCCCTGGTGCAGCCGGGCGTCGTCGACGGCCCGGACCGCCGGTTCGCCGAGGGTGAGCGGATCACGTCCGAGCTGCCGGCCGTCGACCTGGTCGTCTGGGGAGAGAGCAGTGTCGGGTTCGACCTCGACCGGCGGCCCGATCTGGTGGCGCGGCTGACGGCCCTCGCGCGGGCGCACGGTCCGCTGCTGGTCAACCAGGACGCGCGCGACGCGTCCGGGCGCATCGCCAAGAGCGCGGTGTTCATCGGGCCGGACGGTGTCCGGGGCCGGTACGTCAAGAACCTGCTCGTGCCGTTCGGGGAGTACATCCCGCTGCGCCGGGAGCTCGGCTGGATCGCCCGCGTGAGCCAGGCGGCGAAGGAGGACCGGCTCCCCGGTACGGGCCTGGTGCTGATGCGCGCGGGCGGTGGCCCGGACGCCGTGACGTTCGGGCCGCTGGTGTGCTTCGAGTCCGCGTTCCCGGATTTGAGCCGGGCCGTCGTGCGGCGCGGCGCGCGGCTCATCGTGTACGAGTCGGCGACCTCGTCGTTTCAGGACAGCTGGGCTCCGGCGCAGCACGCGTCGCTCGGCGCGCTCCGCGCCGCCGAGACCGGGCGTCCGGTCGTGCAGGCCGCGCTCACCGGGGTGTCGGCCGCCTTCGACGCGAAGGGACGCTGGCTCGCCTGGTTCGACACCTCGCGCCGCGGGTCGGTGGTGGCCGAGATCACGCCTGCCGGGGGCCGTACCCCGTACGACCGGTTCGGCGACTACGTGCCCTGGCTCGCCGCCGGAGTCGTGCTCGTCAGTGGAGGGTTCGCTGTACGGAGGCGACGCGGCAGGTGATCTTCCCGCTGTAGGTCTGCACGCCGTTGGCGGAGAACCTGACCTTCGCGCCCGGCGCGACCTTCGTCTCGGCGTGCAGCGCGGTGTCGACGGGGTTGCCGCCGCCGTCGAGGATGTCGACCTGGACGACGTAGCCGGCCGTACGGCCGGCCGTGTTCGTGATCACACCGTGGATGAGACCGGCGTGCAGTTTTCGGCTAAGCACACAAGAGGTGAGTCGGACGTCCTTTTCCGGCGGCCCGGCGGGCGAGCCGCCGTGTTCACCACCGCAGCCGGCGACGAGCCCCGCGATCGCGGCCAGGACCAGGGCTCTTCGCATGCGGCAGTCTCCTCGGATGTCATCAGCGAACTACGCGATGGCGCCTGTTGATCGCGCCCGGCCGTCGAGCCTACCAACGAGTAGGAAACGCTCCGAGCCCGGCCGCGAAGGGGATCCGGGCTGGTGCGACTGGTGATGATGAGGCACAATAACCAAGCGGTCATCTACCTGGAGCGCCGAGGACGTAGGGGAAGACGAACCTCGCAACGTTCCCAGGAGGTCCGGTGTCCGCACGTGGCGTTTTTTACGTCCACTCAGCGCCACCTGCGCTGTGCCCGCATATCGAGTGGGCCGCCGCAGGTGTACTCGGCGTGCCCGTGTCACTGCCGTGGAGCGATCAGCCCGCGGCGCCGGGCACGATGCGCGCCGAGCTGTGCTGGGAGGGCCAGCCGGGCACGGCGGCCGGCATCGTCTCCGCGCTGCGCCAATGGCGGCTGCTGCGCTTCGAGGCGACCGAGGACGCCAGTCCGGGCTGCGACGGTGTCCGCTACAGCTTCACGCCGTCCCTGGGCGTGTTCGCGGCGGTCATCGGCGCCAACGGCGACATCCACGTGCCTGAGGACCGCCTTCGCTCCGCCATGGCCAACGCCCTCGCCGGCAAGGCCACGTTCGAGCACGAGGTCGACCGCCTCCTCGGCAAGCCCTGGGACGACGAGCTCGAGCCCTTCCGCCGGGCCGGCGACGGCGCCCCCGTCCGCTGGCTCCACGCGGCCGGCTGACGTCTCCATCGGGAGCCCTCGCCGGTCGGGAACACGGCGGGGGCTCCCCACGGATGCCCGCCGATTCTCCGCCGAGCGCGTGGCGGAGTTCCGGAACCGGATGGTCCTGCCCCGGGACGACATTTCTCTAGAAGAAGTCGATCTTGGTGGGGAATGGCTCCTATCATGACGGATGGCTCGGCGAGAACGACCACACACGGCGTGTCGGCCGGGTTGACCACGCCCCCGCCCCATTGACGACATGTGACCGGTCATGGGACGCCCCTGAAATCCGGCGACGGTGGTCTGCCCTGGTGCCCCTGTGCGGTCGGCGTGCCCGACGCATCGAACACAGGTGAGGGGTGGCAGTGGCCTCTGGAGTCCATGTCGCCGTCCCGCATACGTGGACGGCGTCGGGTGCCGGGGTCTCCGGGGCGGCGGAGACGTTGCGGGGCAAAGTGGACTGGCTGTGTGATGAATTGTCCGCGGCCGGGGGAGCGTGGGGTAGCGACGATATCGGCGCCGCCTTCTTCAACGGAGCGGAGGGATCGCCCGGGTTCGGTGTCTCCCGGCGGGCGGTGTTGGCGGATCTGGCGGACATGGTCAATCTGCTGCAGGCGACGGGTGGGTCGTTGCGGTTGGCCGGTCACGTGTTCGCGTTGGCCGAAGAGGCCGCGACAGTGGGGGCGGCGATCTCGAAGGGGGCCGACGCGGGAGCGACGTCGGTCGACGATCCGTACGTTCTGAAGGATCAGGCGGATTCATGGGCCGTTTCGGATCCGGCGCCGCCTTGGTATGACCAGCTCTTCGGCTTGCTCGAGGTATTGGTCGGGGGCGTCCAGTGGCCGGATGGGCACCTGGAGGGCCTGGCGCGGATACGGGATGCGTTGCGGGACGTCGGGCGGGCGTGCGTGAGATGTGCCGATGAGGTGGACGGTCACGCGCGGAGAGTGACGGACAATAACGCGGGGGAGGCGGTGGAGCGGTTCGCCTCCTTCGCCGCGGCGCTGCGGGGTGGTGGGGAGGAGAGCGGACTGCTGTGGCTGGCCGGCAGCTGCGATCGGCTGGCCGATTCGGTCGATCACCTGATCACGTCGAAGAAGGCAGCGCGGTGGCAGTTCTCGTTGTCGTTCGCGTTCATGGCCGCGGTCCTGTTCATCTCCGTGTGGAATCCGGGGGGAATCCCGGAGGCGCTGGCGGCGATCCAGCGGGAAGGGCTGACGCTCAAGGCCTTCTTGCTGGCGATCGCCAAGGCGGTGATGTACAGCGGCGTGCTGGATCTGATCGGGCAGGGCGCCCGGGGCGAGTTCAGCTGGCGGGAGTTCCTCACGGCGGTCGGTGAGGGCGCGCTGGCGGGCGGGTTGATGCACGGGGTGGCCGGGACGCTGGGCGCCAGGGCCGCTCACGCGGCCGGTGCGGCCGAGGCCGGCAGGCAGGTGGCCCGGATCGATCGCCTGGCCGCGGCGTTGAGCGATAAGTGGCTGGGCGCGGGCGGGCTCCGGGGCTGGTCGTCTCAGCTGGCCTTCAACGGGCTCACCGGCACGGCCGGGAACGTCGCCGCCCAGTACGCGGTCGAGGGCAGGGCCGACTGGAAACACGCGGCCGAGTTCGGGTTCGGCATGGCCGGGCTCGGCTCGTTCGGGCAGGCCGGCAGGCATCTGCTCGGACAGGCCGGGATCCACCTGCCCGGCGCGCCTCACCCCGCCGGCGGCGAACCCCCGACCGGCGACGGCGACCGGCCCGGGAACGAGGGCGGGCGGCCCGGGAACGAGGGCGGGCGGCCCGACGTCCCGCCGGTGTCCGCGGACGGCATCGTCAATACCCGAGACGACTACACCGAGGTCTCAGCCGGCGGGGTGGGTTTCCACCTGCGAGGCGAAGTCATCGGCTCGTCCGACCCGACCGTCACCACCAGCGGCGGCGGCCATGACCGCGGGGAGACCGCACCCGCCACCTCCGCCGGGACCGGACACGGCGGATCGGCACCCTCCTCGTCCGGGACCGGCCACAGCGGATCCACCGGCTCTCTGGCCGGAGCCGGCCCCGACTCCGCCACCGCGCATCGTCGGCTTCCCGCTCGGACCGACACCCCCGCTCCCCATCCCGCGATCAGCACGAACGGATCAAGCGGGACACCGGAAGGGCCGGGTCCGCTGATGCCCTACTCCGGATCCCACGACACCCCGCCCGGAGCCGCCGGCATCACCTTGGCGAGCGTGCGGCCGACGACCCCCACCATGACCCCGGCTCCCAGCACACCGGCCGGCGGACCCGGCGGCGTCCCCACGACACCGACCGGGCCAGGCGCCATTTCGCCGACCTCCGAGCCGGCCCCGAACGACGATCGCACCGGCGTGGTCCGGAACGAGGCTCAGGCCCTCTGGCAGCCCACCGAGCCGGCCGGGACGGGACCGGACGGGCCGTCCAGGGCCGTGCCCACAACGCCGGACCCGGCGGCCGATCCGGCGGCCGATCCGGCGGCCGATCCGGCGGCCGATCGCCTGGCCTCCGCGGGCCGGCCGGCCGACCGGGAAGATCCGCTCCGCGCCTCCGGTCGCTCCGGCGCTCCCGAGGCCGCTCGGCCGGGGACCGTACAGGCTGAGGCCGCCTCCGGGACGACGACGGCGACGACGGTGGAGACGGCCCGGCCGGACGCCGGCGCGTCGTCCCCGGACCGCGGCTCCAGTGCGGCATCCCGCCCCGGCGGAACCTCCGAAGCGGGCCGGAAGGATCCGTCGCGGACCTCCGAGATTCGCCTCGATGAGGAGCTTTCGGACCGGCCGCACGGCCCGGCAGGTCAACCGGAGACCCGGGAACCGGGACCCTCCGCGCCGCCGGCCCACACGTCCGATGCCCCCGGCGCGGCCCCGGACTCCGGTCGCGCGACCGGATCGGCAGGGACACGTGAGGCCCTCGATCGGGAGATCGCGCGCCTGGAGCTGGAACGGCTCCGGCTGGCGATGGAGCGGGACGGGGATGCGTTCGCCGGCGCCGCCGTGCTGCACCATCACGATCCCGATCCACAGATCGCCGCCCTGGACGACGCGATCGTGCGGAGGCGCGCGGAACGGGACGCCCTCGGGGCGCCCGGAATCGCCGGGCCCGAGAGCGAGGTGGTGTTCACCGCCGGAGGTTCGGAGGTCCTGCGCGTCGCGCCCGGGCACGAGGTGCTGCTGGGCCGGTCATCCGAATCACCGCTGTACCCGCACTCCCGAAGCGCGACCTCCGTCTCCCGCCGGCACGCGGTGCTCGAGGTGGACGACGAAGGGAGGATGTGGGTCCGCGACATCGGCTCCAGCAACGGCACCTACATCAACGGCCGGCGGATCGAGCCGCACACACGGGCGCCGTTGCACCCCGGCGACCGCCTGCGGCTCAGCAACAGCTACGAGCTGAAGGTTCCGGAGCACGCGCCGGCCCCGGCGGAAGCGCAGTCCCGGCAGGCCGACCCGGCCGAGCGGGGCGGCGCCGCCCGGGAACTCCGCCACGACGACGGCTCGGCCGGCCACGAGAACGGACACGGCCCGGCGGCACCGGAGCCCGTGGCGCACGCCCCGGCGGCACCGGACCGCGGCACCGAGGCCGCGGGGCGGCGGGTCGCCGAACAGTACGGTCTGACCTCGGTCTCCGGCCAGGACGCGGCCCACTTCTTCCACGCTCTCACGGAGATCGTCGGCCCGGGCGGAGAACACCCGCTGGGCGCCGGTCCGCTGACCGACCTCGCTCACGAGGTCATCGGACCGGACGCCTCGATCATCGACCTGCTGAACCTCCACCACGACGCCGTCCTGCTGGGGCACGAACCGTGGCGGGCCCGGGACCGCGGCGAGCTCGTCGAGATCCTGAGTTCGGCCTACGACCCGCCGGTCGACGACGCGTTCGAGAGGATCGGACGCGGCCTCGCCCGTACCGCTGGGATGCACGGGCTGACCCCCGCCGAGGCGAGGAGTCTGGGCATGATCCAGAACCACCTCACTCAGGGCTCCCCGGCGACGCGGGCCAGCTATCGCCGCTTGGTCGAGGTCGCTCACGCGGCCGGGCTCGGCGACGCGCGTGCGCACGAGGCGGGATTCGGTGAGCGGAGCGACCGGGAGGCGGTGCTGCGCCTGGCACGGCTGGTCGACGGCGATTCCAGAGCCGTCATGTTCGGGCCGGAGCATCTCATCGAACGGCTGCGCGGCGAGGAGCCCCGTCTCATCCCCGAGCCGGTCCGCCTGCCCGCCGCGGCCGGGGGCGGGACCTCGGCACGGGTCCTCGCGGATCACTACGGGCTCTGGTACGCCGACGGCCGCATGACACGCGCGGTCCACGACCTGACCGTGCTCAGCGATCCGGGGTACGACCCGGCGCGAGGTCCCGCGCGTGACTCCCATCCGCTGCGCGACCTCGCGCGCGACGTCATCGGGCCCGATGCCACGGTCCCCGACCTGCTGGACCTCCACGAAGGCGCCCTCGAGATGGGTTTCGAGCCGTCGTACGCGCGCAGTCGTGCCGAACTCGCCGACCTGCTCACGCTGGCCCGCCACGACCTGCCGGGCTTCCGGCTGGATCGGCAACGCGAGGCGTTCCGGTCGACCCGGGACACGTTCGGGATCCCGGAGCGGGACGATCACACGGTCCGGGTGGTGAGCGCCCTCGAACGGGTCGAGGTACCGGATCCCGGAGCGGCCGAGCGGGACCTCGAGTTCGCGGCACACGACGGTGAGCTGGGGATCGGAACCCAGGAGAGAATGGCGTACCGCGGGCCGCGGCCGGGAGACGCCGTCCTCTACGCTCTGGCCCGCGGTGTGGCCCGTGATCTGGCCGTGCGGGACATGATCGAGCTGTACAAGTACGCCGAGGAGAAGTCCTTCCCCGGTCTGCGCGGCGACTACGAGGACGTGCTCGCGGCCTTGCGGCGCGCCCACCGCGAACTGGGCCCCGACCTGCTGATCGCCCGCCGGATCGCCGGCAGCCTGGGCCTCGGCAAGGACGAGCCGACCGTGCGCGCGGTGGCCGAGCTGAATCACGCGACCGACCCCGGTGGGGAACGAAGCCTGCCGCGTGGCGTCGGCCGTCTCGGCGGGCTGGCGAGCCAGGTCCGTCCCGGCCTCTCGGTGACCGACCTGATCGCTGTCCACCGGCACGCGGGCGCCGAGGTGCGCGGGCGGCACGGCGACCTGGTCGAGCTGGTGCGGGCGCTGCGGCGCGCGGACGGCGAACTGCATCCCGCGTCCCCGGCCACGCAGCCGCCGTCGGCGCTGCGCGCGCTGCCGCGGGTGCCGGCGAGCCCACGGTTCCTGCGGAACGACGCCGGTCCGGTCGAACGCCGGCCGCTGTCGGCGGGTTCCCCGCCGTCCGGTCCGATCGACTACACCGCCGCCGCGCAGCGGAGAGCCCCCGGTCTCGACCGCTGGATCAGGACGTACCGCGAGGAAGAGGAGGCACCGCACTACTGGGGCGACAGCGGTGACTACTGGGGCGAGCCGATGAGGCCGCTGGAGGTCGGCTGGCGGCTCGACCGGAACGCGCTGTTCCGCGGAGACCGCCGCGGACCGGAAATGATCTTCGAGGAGGGCTTCGCGATGCCGCAGCGGGGCTACGCCTCCCACCCGGAGCTCATCTGCACCTCTCGACTGGTGGACACCGCGATGGAGTTCGCGCGGCAGTTCAGGCGCGAAGGCGACGACCGGTGGGTGTACGTGATCGATGCCCCCGGTGGTTATGACATCGGTGGCGGACAGGACGAGGTGACGTTCATCGGCGGCATCGACCGGCGGTACATCGTCGGGGCGTTGCGCATTCCGGGCGACGTGCCGATGCGAGCCGGCGTCACTTACGACGGCCGGGTCTTCTTCCCCGACCGGCCGCAGGACCAGGCCGAGTGGATCCCCAACCCCCACTACCGACCGGATGAGGAATCCCGCCCGAGCACGCGCCGCCGCGACGCGTGATTCCCTTGAGGGAATCGCGAAGGCGCAGGTCGGTGGCGCAGACTGCCCTGCGTGAGCAACGAACTCGATGTGAAGGCACTGGCCGCCCGCTATGTCGCCCAGTGGAACGAGCCCGATCCGGCGACGCGCAGCGCGATGATCCGCGAACTGTGGGCGCAGGACGGATTCCAGGTGCTCGTCGACCCGCCCCAGGAGATCCGCCAGGCCGCCACGGCCCTGGCCTTCCCCGCGCCGCCGTTGGAGGTTCGCGGCCACGCCGCCATGGACGCCCGGGTGTCCCGCGCGTACGAGATGTTCGTCGCACCGGGCGAGCACGTCTTCGAGGCCGCGGCCGATGCCCGCGTCCTGCTGTCCAACGTGATCGGCGTCCGGTGGTCGATGACGTCGACGCGCAGCGGTGAGGCCGTCGGAGGCGGCCTGGACGTCCTGGCCCTGGACGACGACGGCAGGATCCGCGCCGACTACCAGTTCATCGGAGCGAGCTGATGCGCTTCACGAGGATCGTCCGTACCGAGGACGGCGGATCGGCCTTCGAGGAGGACGAGATCGCCCTCGCCGAGCAGCACGTCGCCGAGGGAACGCCGCCGATGGCCGTCGGCGGCCTGCCATCCGCGGGTGGAGTGCTGTTCCTGCGCAGCGCCGAGTTCGACAGCGCACCGCACCCGGCACCGCGCGAGCAGTGGGTGGTGATGCTGCGCGGGACGATCGAGGTGGAGGTCAGCGGCGGTGACCGGCGCCGTTTCGGCCCGGGTGACATGGTCCTCGCCGCCGACACCGAGGGGCGGGGCCACGTCACCACCGGCGTCGGCGCCCCGCCGTTCGAGGCGCTCTTCCTCCCGGTCTGACCGATGGGTGGCGGGGGCACCACCTGGCGCACCCGCCACCCGCCACCCGCCGCACCGCCGACGGCGCCGGACGGATCCGGCCGCGGAACGCCGGCGGGACCGCGGCTTCGCTCACCTGCGGGCGTCATCGCGCGCCTCCGCATCACGGTGCGGGACCACGCCTAAGCGAGCCGGTCCCGCTCTTGCCGGCGCAGCCGCGCGCCGTCCTCCACGTACCTGAGCAGCAGCCGGGCGAACTGGAGCCGCTCTTCCACGGGCCAGTCGCCGGTGATCTGCTCGAACGCCTTGCGCTGAGCCTTCGCGAAACCATCCCGCGCGGCTGCACCCTCCGGGGTGATCTCGAGGACGGTCCGCCGACCGTCCTCCTGCGAGGCCGTACGGAGCAGGTATCCGGCCGCTATGCAGTCGGAGACCATGCGGCTCGCCACCGACTGGTCCACGCCGAGTTCCTCGGCCACGCCGCCGACGGTCATCTCGCCGTCCCCGGCGCTGACGATGTTGAGGATGAGATTGCGGGACCCGTCCCTGCGCGACGTGGGCACGCGCCGTCGCAATCGGGAGAAGGCCGGTCCGATGCCGTCGAGTATGGCCTCGTCCTCCGGGTCCGTACCGCTCGTCACGCGCACATCTTAGGGCGGGTACCTGCTTGCAGTCACGAAGGTGCATGCGGTAAGTCATACTTATGCATAACAGCATGTACTTTCGAAGGAACGAGGACCAGTGAGCACTACAGCCATCACCGGCGCGCGCGTCTTCGACGGGGAGCGGGTGCTCCCAGAGAGCACCGTCCTGGTCGAGGGAGGACGGATCGTCTCCGTCGGCGGCGACGTGCCCGCAGGCGCGCACATCGTCGACGCCAACGGGGGGACGCTGCTGCCCGGCCTGTTCGACGCCCATGTCCACACCTCCGAGCAGGCGCTGGCGTACGCGCTGAGGTTCGGGGTGACGACCGAGCTGGAGATGCAGGGACGGTGGACGAAGCACAACCGGGCCCACATCGGCGAGGACGACTCCCTGGCGGACGTCCGCTCCGCTGGGTTCGGCATCACCCCGCCCGGCGGACACCCCAGTGAGCTGTTCCCCGAGGGCTTCCGCCCGGGAGGGGACGATCGCTCCGCCTTCGCCGACGTCGTGATGCCGTTCTCGACCACCCCAGAGGAGGCGGTGGGCTTCATCCCGAAGCTGGTGGCGGCGGGATCGGACTACATCAAGTTCATGGTCGACGACGGTACGGTCGAGGGCCATCCGGGCCTGCCGATGCTCGACCAGGCCACGTTGAACGCCGGCGTCGCCGAAGCCCACCGGCACGGGATGCTGACCGTCGCGCACACGCTCACCGTCGACGCGACGCGCATGGCGATCGAGGCCGGCATCGACGGCCTCGTCCACCTGTTCATGGACCGACCGCACGATGCGGAGATCATCGAGCTGATCGCGGAATCGGGGGCGTTCGTCGTGCCCTGCGTCGTCCTCGACGCGTCGATGATGGGCATCACCGGCGCGGGCCTGGCGGACGACCCGCGCGTCGGCACGCGCCTTGACGAGGCGTGGCTGACGACGCTGCGCAGCAGCTTCGACCGATACCCGCAGGGGCGCATCGAGGACGTACTGGACTCGGTTCGGGCGCTGCACGCCGCGGGCGTCGACCTCATCGTCGGAACCGACGCCTCGTTCCCGCTGCCCTTCCTGGGCGGTCTCGCCCACGGTGCCAGCGTCCACCAGGAGCTGCAGTACCTGGTCCAGGCGGGCCTGACCCCCATCGAGGCCCTGCGCGCCGCGACCAGCGTCCCCGCCCGCCGCTTCCGCCTCGGCGACCGGGGCCGCATCGCGGCCGGTCACCGCGCCGACCTGCTCCTCGTCGACGGTGACCCCACGGCCGACATCTCCGACACCCTCAACATCCGCGCCGTATGGCGCCGCGGCGTACGGCTCGCGGACGGCTGACCGGCTTCGCGCGGTGGAGTGATCGTGCCTGACGGCCGGCGGGCGGTGAAACGATGCGCTCGGGGAGGTGGTGGAAGTGAGCACCTGGTACAAGAGCTCCTACAGTGGAAACGGACCGGACCACGTCGAGATCTCCGTGACCGATCTGCGGGCATGATTCCACGGGTGAGAGATTCACTCACGGGAGCGTGAAGGTGTCGGAGCGATCAGGAGGACCGTTCGGCGGCCGGCGTCCGACCAGCCACGAGCGGATGACGGGACGGCCCTGGGACGCGTCCTACCACGACGGCCCCGCGCCGTGGGACATCGGCCGGCCGCAGCCGGCGTTCGTCCGGGTGGCGTCCGCGGGCGGGTTCGCCGGAACGGTGCTCGACGCGGGCTGCGGGACCGGCGAGAATGCGCTTCACGTCGCCTCGCTGGGGCTGCCGGTTCTCGGTTTCGACGTGGCCGAGACCGCACTGGCGATCGCCCGTAAGAAGGCCGAGGACCGGGGGATCGAGGCCGAGTTCGTCGCCGCCGACGCGTTCGAGCTGGGGGGTCTGGGACGCAGGTTCGACACCGTGCTCGACTGCGGACTGTTCCACACCTTCGATCGCGACGAGCGGCCGGAGTACGTCGCGAGCCTGGCGTCGGTGACCGAGCACGGCGGAACCCTGTACGTCCTGTGCTTCAGCGACGACGGTCCCGACACCGGCCCGCACCCCGTCAGCCGGGAGGACCTGGAAGCGGCTTTCACCCCTGGCAGCGGATGGAGCGTCGTCGCCATCCGACCGGACCGGATCCAGACGATGATCCACGACGACGGCGCGCCGGCCCACCTCGCGACGATCAACCGTATTCAGCATCGCCGTCGATGTTGACGGGATGGGACGCGTGAACAGGGCGAGACCTGGTTCACGCGGCGGCGAGGCGGCCACATCGGCGGCGACCTGGTCGCTGCGGCGGCGAAACGGTGCCTCGGCGACGGACTGCTGCTGTTCTGCGCTCGTCGAAAGCCGACCAACGCCATCGAATCGGGCACTCCAGCGTGCGCCGGGACGCCGGCCGAGTGGCTCGTGCGGCCGCCTGGATCCAGGACGCCCCAAGGCGCCGTACGAATGACGAACGCCCCGCCCAGGTCTGTTCCTGGACGGGGCGCTCGGGCCTCGCGGGTTACAGGGGGATGTTGCCGTGGGCGCCCCGGGCGGGGGTCGCCTCGGCGATGGCCTGCGCGATCG
This sequence comes from Actinoallomurus soli, assembly GCF_024055715.1. GTDB lineage: Bacteria > Actinomycetota > Actinomycetes > Streptosporangiales > Streptosporangiaceae > Actinoallomurus > Actinoallomurus soli. Next base: position 319,889 of record NZ_JAMXMV010000007.1, on the reverse strand, counting down.
CGCGCCGGGTCTTGGCCGGCTCGATGATCTCGTCGATCACGCCGAGGTCATGGGCCCGCTCCACGCCACCGGCGATCTTCACGTGCTCGGCGGCGAGCTGCTCCTCCAGCGCGTGCCGCTCCTCCTCCGGGGCGGCGGCCAGCTTGCGGCGGTGCAGGATGCGCACGGCGGCGACCGCGCCCATCACGGCGATCTCCGCGGTCGGCCAGGCGAAGACGCGCGTCGCGCCCAGCGCGCGGGAGTTCATCGCGATGTACGCGCCGCCGTACGACTTGCGGGTCACGAGCGTGACGCGCGGCACGACCGCCTCCGCGAAGGCGTGCAGCAGCTTCGCGCCGCGCCGTACGACGCCGTCATGCTCCTGGCCGACGCCCGGCAGGTAGCCGGGGACGTCCACGATGACGACGAGCGGCACCCCGAACGCGTCGCACATCCGCACGAACCGCGACGCCTTCTCCGCCGACGTCGAGTCCAGGCAGCCGCCCAGCCGCATCGGGTTGTTGGCGATGACGCCGACGGTACGGCCGCCGAAACGGCCGAGCGTCGTGACGATGTTCGGCGCCCACTTCGGGTGCAGCTCGATGGCCTCCGCCGGGTCGTCGAGCAGCTTGTTGATGATCGGGTGCACGTCGTACGCGCGGCGGGGGTTGTCGGGCAGCACGCCGCCGAGGTCGATCTCCTCGACCTCTTCGGTCCGCATGCGGCCCTGGTGACCGAGGAGGGACGCGACCCGCCGGGCCTTGACGAGGGCCTCGGTGTCGTCCTTGGCCACGACGTGCACGACGCCGCTGCGCTTGCTGTGCGGCTCCGGCCCGCCGAGGGCCGCCATGTCGACGACCTCGCCGGTGACCGACCGTACGACGTCCGGGCCGGTCACGAAGATGCGGCCGCCCTCGGACAGGATGACGATGTCGGTCAGCGCCGGGCCGTACGCGGCACCGCCGGCGGCGGCGCCGAGCACGACCGAGATCTGCGGGACGACGCCCGACGCCTTGGTCATGGCCGCGAAGACGCGGCCGACGCCGTGCAGGGACTCGACGCCCTCGGCGAGGCGCGCCCCGCCGGAGTGCCACAGACCGATGATCGGCAGCCGTTCCCGTACCGCGTGGTCGTAGGCGTGGACGATGGCCTCGCAGCCCTCGTAGCCCATCGCGCCGCCCTGCACGCGCGGGTCGCTGGCGAACGCCACGACCGGCATGCCCTCGATCCGGCCGACGCCCGCGAGGGCGCCGCTGGTGTCCTCCTCGGTGAGGAGCCGCAGCGACCCCTCGTCGAAGAGCGCCTCCAGGCGGACCCGCGGGTCACGCGGGTCCGGCGCGACGGGCTCGGGGGACGCCGCGGACTCGGGCGTCTGCGTGGCGGACCTGCTGTCGACAACGGTCACGACTCATGCCTCCTCAGCGCGACGGTCACGTTGTGGCCGCCGAATCCGAACGAGTTGTTCAGGGCGGCGGCGGGACCGCCGGGCAGCTTCCGGGGTTCGTCTCGCACGATGTCCAGGTCGACCTCGTCGTCGAGGTTCTCGATGTTGATGGTCGGGGGTACCAGACCCTCGCGCAGGGCGAGGATCGCGGCGATGGACTCGACCGCGCCCGTGCCGCCGAGCAGGTGGCCGGTCATCGACTTGGTGCTGGTGATCGCCACCTGGTGGGCGGCGTCACCGAGCGCCAGCTTGATCGCCTTGATCTCGCCGGTGTCACCGACCGGGGTGGACGTGCCGTGCGCGTTGATGTGCACGATGTCCGACGGCTCCAGGCCGGCGTCGGCCAGCGCGCGGACCATCGCCTTCGACATGCCCTCGGGGTCGTTCGACACGATGTCGACCGCGTCGGCGGAGTAGCCGACACCCGCGGCGATGGCGTAGATCCGGGCTCCGCGCGCCCGCGCGTGCTCCTCCGACTCCAGGATGAGGATCCCGGAGCCCTCGCCGAGCACGAAGCCGTCCCGGTCCTTGTCGTACGGGCGCGAGGCGTGGTCGGGGTCGTCATTGCGCGTGGACATCGCGCGCATCGACCCGAACGCGGCGAGGTTGAGCCGGTGGATCGCGGCCTCGGTGCCGCCGGCGATGACGACGTCGGCCCGCCCGGACCGGATCATGTCGATGCCGTAGCCGATCGCCTCCGCGCTGGACGCGCAGGCGCTGGCGAGCGCGTGTGCGCCGGCCTTCGCCCCGAACTCGATGCTGACGACTCCGGCGCCGCCGTTCGGCATCAGCATCGGGACGGCGAACGGCGAGACCCGCTGCCAGCCCTTCTCGTTCAGGATGTCGTAGTTGTCGAGGGTCGTGATGATCCCGCCGATCCCCGACGAGACGACTGCGCCGACCCGGTCACCGTCGACCTGGAAGCCCGCCTCGTCGCCGAACGCGAAGCCGGCGTCCAGCCAGGCTTCGCGGGCGGCGATGAGGGCGAACTGCTGGCAACGGTCCAGCCGGCGCAGCCGATGCCTCGGCAGGACCTCGGAGGGTTCCACCGCGATCGGAGCCGCGATCCGCACCGAGAGGCTCTCCGCCCACTCGGCGGTGAGCCGCTTCACACCGGACCGGCCCGCCAGCAGAGCGGACCAGGTCGATGCCACGTCGCCGCCGAGAGGCGTAGTAGCGCCGAGTCCGGTCACGACGACGGAGGTACTCATATGGTCACGCTCTCCCTTGCTGCTCGACTTCAGGCAGAGACGCCCTTGTTCTGCACGTAGACGACGACGTCCTTGACCGTCTTGAGGTTCTTCAGCTCGTCGTCGGGGATCTCGACGCCGAACTTGTCCTGCGCGGCGACGGCGATCTCGACCATCGACAGCGAGTCGATGTCCAGGTCGTCGACGAAGGACTTGTCCGGGGTCACCTCGGACGGGTCGACGCCCGCGATCTCCTCGATGATCTCGCCGAGGCCGTCGAGGATCTCCTTCTCGGAAAGAGCAGCCATGGGGTAGTTCTCCATTTCCTGTTGTTGCGATGTGTGCTTCGAAGGGAGTTCAGGGGAACGACGCGCGTACGGCCCGGCCCTACGGGATCCGGACCACCTGCGCGGCGTAGGTCATGCCGGCGCCGAAGCCGATGAGCAGGGCCGGCGCGCCGGACGGCACGTCACCGCGTTCGATCATGCGGGACAGCGCCAGGGGGATCGAGGCGGCCGAGGTGTTGCCGGCGTTCACGATGTCGTCGGCGACGATGGCGTTCTCGGCCTTGAGCTTACGCGCGATCGCCTCGACGATGCGCAGGTTCGCCTGGTGCGGGATGAACGCGGCCAGCTCGGACGGGTCGACGCCCGCGCGCTCGCACGCCTCCCGCGCGATCGGGTGCAGCGCCGTCGTCGCCCACCGGAAGACGGCCTGCCCTTCCTGGTACAGGAAGCTGTTCCGGTCCTTGATGTAGATCCGGCTCGCCAGGTCACCGGCGCTGCCCCAGACGACGGGGCCGACGGCCGCGTCCTCGGAGCCGGTCACCACCGCGGCGCCCGCGCCGTCGGCGAAGATGATGCAGGTCGAGCGGTCCGTCCAGTCCACCCACTGCGACAGCTTCTCCGCGCCGACCACCAGCACGTTGCGCGCGGAGCCGGCGCGGACCGCGTCGGAGGCGTTGGACAGCGCGTAGCAGAAGCCCGCGCAGGCCGCGTTGACGTCGTACGCCCCGGGCGCGGTGATGCCGAGCCGGTCGGCCACGCTCGCCGACGCGTTGGGGATCTGCGCCTCCTGGGTGCAGGTCGCGACGATGACCAGGTCGATGTCGTCCGGGGACAGGCCGCTGCCGGCCAGGGCCTTGCCGCCGGCCTGGACGGCCATGTCGACGACCGACTCCTCCGGGCCCGCGATGCGGCGCTGCTTGATGCCGACGCGGCTCTGGATCCACTCGTCGTTGGTGTCCACCGTCTTGGCGAGGTCGTCGTTGGTGACGACGTTCGACGGCTGGTAGTGGCCGAACGCGAGGATGCGCGCCCCGGGGGCGCCGGTACGAAGCTGGAATGACGTCACGCGTTCTCCAAAGTGTCGTCGCCGGCGCGCGTCTCCTCGATGAGGGCGCGCGCCTTGTCGAGGTCGCCGGGCGTCTTCAGCGCGACCGGCTGCACACCGGGCAGCGCGCGCCGGGCGAGGCCGACGAGAGTGCCCGCGGGGGGCAGTTCGATGATCGCCGTGACGCCGAGGTCCGCCATCGTCGCCATGCATGAGTCCCAGCGCACCGGTGCGCTGACCTGCTCGACGAGACGGGCGACGAAGTCGGGGCCGTGGTCCACGACGGCGCCGTCGCGGTTGGAGAGCAGCCGGGTGACGGGGTCGGCCACCGGCATGCCCGGGGTGATCCGCCGCAGCGTGTCGACCGCGGGGGCCATGTGATGGGTGTGGAAGGCTCCGGCCACCGACAGCGGACGCAGCCGCGCGCCGGCGGGCGGCTCCTCCGCGAACGCGGCCAGCTGCTCTTTCGTGCCGGCCGCCACCACCTGACCGGCGCCGTTGGCGTTCGCCGGGGTGAGGCCGTGCTTCTCGATGGCCGCGAGGACCTCCTGGGCGTCGCCGCCGAGCACGGCGGTCATGCCGGTCTCGGTGACGGCGGCCGCCTCGGCCATCGCCCGGCCCCGCTCCCGTACGAGCACCATGGCGGACTCGGGGGAGATGACACCGGCGATCGCGGCGGCGGCGAGCTCGCCCACGCTGTGCCCGGCCGTCACGTCCGGCTTGATGCCCAGCGCCTCGTACGCCACGAGCGCGGAGGCGACCAGGAGAGGCTGCGCGACGGCGGTGTCGCGGATCTCGTCCGCGTCGGCGGTGGTGCCGTAGCGGATCAGGTCGAGGCCGGTGACGGCGGACCACCATGCGAGACGGTCGGCGACGCCCGGCAGTTCGAGCCAGGCGTTGAGGAATCCCGGGGTCTGGGCGCCCTGCCCGGGCGCGGCGATGACGAGCACGCACTCAACCATGCACTGTAGGACTCCGCCATGTTCATGCGGTGAGGTACGAATCTCCGGCGGCGAGCCTTGTGAGGGTTCTACAAGGCGCCGCGCTGTCGGTCACAGTGAAGCGGGCCGGTCGGCGAAACGCCCGAGAACCAGGGCGATGCGGAGAGTGAACGCCGCCCGGCCGTCGGCGGGGACGTATCCGGTCAGCTCGGTGACCCGGCGCAGGCGGTACCGGACCGTGTTGGGGTGCACGAACAACAGCCGCGCGGTCGCCTCCAGCGATGAGCCCTGCTCCAGGTAGGTCGTCAGCGTGTCGAGGAGCGGGGCCCCGGCCGCGCGCAGCGGTTCGTAGACCTCCTCCACGAGGAACGCCCGCGCGTCCGGGTCGCCGTCGAGGGCGCGCTCGGCGAGCAGGTCCCCGGCGAACACCGGCCGCGGTGCGTCCGGCCAGCCCGCCACGGCCCGCAGCCCGGCCAGCGCCGCCCGCGCGGACATCGTGGCGGCGTACAGGTCGTCGACGCGCGGCCCGATCACCACCGCGCCCGGGCCGAACTTGGAGGTGAACGGCTTGGCCGCCGCGAGCGGGTCGTCCTCGACACCGCCGACGATGACGATGAGGCGGCTGCCCTGCACCCCCGCGAGCACGTCGACGCGCGCCCGGCGGGAGGCGATGCGGATGTCGTCGATGATGGCCTCGGGCTCGTCCTCGGGGGTGTTGCCCGCCATGACGGCCACCGACGTCGACGCCCAGCCGAGCGCGGCGGCCCACGAGTGCAGCGACTCGTCGACCTCGCCGCGCAGCAGCGCGTCGACGATGAGCGCCTCCAGCCGGGCGTCCCACGCGCCACGGGTCTCCGCCGCCCGCGCGTACACCTGGGCCGCGCCGAAGGCGACCTCGCGGGTGTAGCGCAGGATGGCCTCGCGCAACTGCGTCTCGCCGCCGGGAGCCGCGAGCTCGTTCACCTGCGCCTCGACGACGTCGATGACGACCCGGACGATCTCGACGGTCTGCTGGAGGCGGACGGCCCGCATCAGCTCGCGCGGCGCGGTGCCGAACACCTCACCGGCGATGGCGGGCCGGATCTTCTCCTCGTGCTTGAACCACTCGACGAACCCGGCGATGCCCGCCTGGGCGACCAGGCCGACCCAGGAGCGGTACTCCGCCGACATCGCGCGGAACCACGGGAGGCGCTCCTCCATGCTGGCCGTCGCGGCGGTGCCCAGCGCCCCCATGGCCTGTTCGAGCCGCTCAGTGGTCTGTTCGCGGGTGTCGAGGTCTTTCTGCACGCGAACAGCCTCCCACTCCTCAGGCGCGTCGTCGGCAGCGCCTCCGACCACATGTCACATGCGTCCCCTCGAACCTGCGGAACACCGCCAGGCACACGGCCAGCACCGACGCGAAGGCCGGCAGCCACGCCATCCGGGCCGCGATCCAGCTCCAGTGGTCGGGGACGTCGTGCAGTCCGGGCAGCCTACCGAAGGGCCTGGTCGCCAAGGTCACCAGCATGAACGAGGTCTGGTGCCAGCAGAAGACCGTCATCGCCGACAGGTTCACGAGCGCCACGGGCGCCCAGGCCATGGGGCGCCGCATCCAGCGCGCCAGCCGGTCCCGCAGCAGGAGCGCGGCGCCGACCTGCGCGAGCCCGAACGCCACCGCCACCGCCGTCGGCGGGCTGAGGTTGGACACCCGCGCGCCCGGCACGCCGACCATGCTCGCCGGATAGCCGGCGAACGCCACGAGCGCCACCCCGGCCGCCGCCCCGCCGGCGAGGAGGGCCAGGGCCGTACGCCGCGAGCCGAGCCGGCCGTTCGCCCAGGAGATGCCGAGCAGGTACGGCACCGCCCACGCGGCGGGAACGTTCAGCCAGCCGAGCCAGGCGGGACCGCCCAGGCCGAACCTGACCAGGTCGACCCCGCACACCACGGCCGCCGCCACCACCGCCGTGTACGGCCCGCGGCGGACGAGCAGCGGGGTGAGCGCGGTCAGGCCGATGAAGACGCACAGGAACCACAGCGGGCTGTACATGAGACGGACCAGCGGCATCGGGTCCGTCCCGGTCGCCGCGAGCAGGAGGGCGAGCGGCGCCCAGGCCGCCACCAGCACGGCCGGGGGCCGGCACAGCCGCACGACGCGGGAGCGGACCCACGCGCCGGTGCTCTGCGGGCGGCGCAGGCTCCTGGCCGCGGAGTACCCGCCGACGAAGAAGAACAGCGCGAGCGTCTGCAGCGCCCAGGACACCGGGGCCAGCGACGGCAGGAACGCCAGCGGGCTGCGCGCGCTCCACGTCCGTCCGCCGCCCGGAGCCGCCGCGGCGACGAGCGCGGTGACCAGCCAGTGTCCGAGGACGACCCCGAGGATGGCGTAGGCCCGCAGCGCGTCCACGGCCCGGTCGCGGTGCTCGGGAGTGGCCGCGTCGAGGCGCCCGGCCAGGGCGCGGAACGACCCGCGCCGCGGCCGCTCGCCCCGCCGGGGCGCCCGGGCGGGCCCGGCACCGGGTGGGGCGGCGCCGCGGACTGGTCCGGCATCGGGTACGGCGGGAGCACGGAGGCCGGGTCCGGCATCGGGTACGGCAGGAGGACGGAGGCCGGGTCCGGCCGCGGGCACGGCGGGAGCGCCGAGGACGGGTTCAGCGGGCACGGGACACCTCCGCGCCGCGGCCGAGGGCGATCAGGGCCAGGTTGCGCAGGGCGATCCCGCCCGGCCGGAGGTAGTCGCTGTGGCCGCCGTTCCCGGCCGCGAACACGCGCGCGCCGAAGCCCCGGCCGACGGGGTCCGCGCCGAAGCCCAGCCCGAGCACCCGGACCTTCGGCACGTACGCCATCCAGTCGCCGGACCCGCGTCCCGCCCACACCCGCGCCCGGGTGCGCAGGTCCGCCGCGGAGGAGACGGCCATCCCCGGGCTGCCGAAGACCGCGATGTCGGCCGCCTCGACGTCATGGGCGGCCCGCCCGCAGACCACCGAGCCGTAGCTGTGGCACAGCAGGCTCACCGCGGTGCCATGGGCGTTCAGGGTGTCGACGAGCGGCCGCAGGGCGCGGGCGCCCTGGTCGGCGCGGGTGGTGGTCGCGACGTCCAGGCTGATGGTGCGCGGGGCGCTGTAGCCGAGCCAGGCGATGACGGCCAGCCGGGCGTGCGGGTCGATCTGCCGGGCCTCGGCCAGCACCGCCCGCGCCCCGCCGCCGGGGGAGGCGGTGCCCCGGGAGTCGAAGCTGTGCAGCGTGGTGTCCGAGCCGGGGACCAGGATCGCCACGCGCCGCGCCGTGGCCAGGTCGCCGACGACCTCGACGGCACGGCCGCGTGGGTCGAACGCGACGAACGTCCGGCCCGGCGAGGCCAGCGGCGCCAGCCGTGGATCGCGCCGGGCGGCGGTCTCGATCGCCTGCCGCTCCGCGGCGTACCGCGCGGCGAGCGCGCCCTCGGTCGGCGCGGGCAGCGGCTGTACGGGCGGTGGCGGCACGGAGGCGTGGCCGCCGGCGGCCCCGGTCGTGAGCATGACGCCGCCGGCGACGAGGGTGACGAGTGCTGCCCGGCGCTTGTTCACGGGCCCGTCCTTCCTGATCAGCGAATGATCAGGAAGCTACGGATCGTCCGTTGTCGCCCGCGTCCCCCCGGAGACCGCACTTGCCGCGTACATCCCCGGTAGGGGGTGGATGACCTGTCTTTCCGGTCGGCCGGGCCGGTCGCGCGCCGGGTGGAGGCGGCCTGCCGGGCCGGGCCGGTCACTCGCCGGGGCGCACCAGTCCGGTCTCGTACGCGTAGACCACGGCCTGGGTGCGGTCGCGCAGTCCCAGTTTCATGAGGATGCGGCCGACGTGCGTCTTGACCGTCTGCTCGGCGACGACGAGGCGTTCGGCGATCTCGGCGTTGGACAGACCGCGCGCGACCAGGCCGAGCACCTCGGTCTCCCGGTCCGTCAGGCCCTCCAGCCGCTTGCGGTCCGGCGCCTTCGGCGCGCCCAGCCGCGCGAACTCCGCGATCAGCCGCCGGGTCACGGTCGGCGCCAGCAGCGCCTCGCCCGCCGCGACCACGCGGACCGCGTCCGACAGTTCCTGAGCCGAGGCGTCCTTGAGGAGGAAGCCGCTGGCCCCGGCACGCAGGGCCTCGTACACGTAGTCGTCCAGGTCGAACGTCGTCAGCACCAGGACGCCGGGATGGTCCGGCCACCCGGTGATCCGGCGGGTGGCCGCGAGGCCGTCGAGGACCGGCATCCGGACGTCCATCAGCACCACGTCGGGCCGCAGGTCGGCGGTCTTGCGCACGGCCTCCTCCCCGTTGACGGCCTCGCCGACCACCTCGATGTCCGGCTGGGCGTTCAGCAGGATCGAGAAGCCGGACCGCACCATTCCCTGGTCGTCGGCGATGAGTACGCGGATGCTCATGGGTCCCTTTCTCCGGGGGTTCCGCTCAGGGGGCATGCTCAGTCGGTCGATGGCACGGACACCGGACTCAGCGGGAGGGCCACGGTGACGAGGAAGCCACCGTCGGGGGTGGGACCCGCGCTGAGCTCGCCGCCGAGCATCGCGGCCCGTTCGCGCATGCCGACCAGGCCGTGACCGCCGCCCGCCCGTACGTCACCGTCCGGCCGGCTCCCCGGCCCGTTGCGCACCAGCAGCCGCAGCAGGTCCGGCTCGTAGGCGATCTCCACGCGCACCGACGCGCCCGGCGCGTGCCGCATCGCGTTGCTCAGCGACTCCTGCAGGATCCGGTAGGCCGACAGCCCGACGCCGCCGGGCAGGATCGGCGGCTCCCCGGTCACGGACGTCTCGACGCTGAGCCCGCCGGCGCGCGCCGAGGCGATGACCTCCTCCAGGCGTTCCAGACCCGGCTGCGGCGCGGTCTGCGCGGCCGGATCGGTGCGCAGCACGCCGAGGATCCGGCGCAGCTCGGTGAGCCCCTCCAGCGCGCTGGACCGGATGTCGGCGAAGCTCTCGGCCAGCTCCGGCGGCGGGTCGGCGACCTTGTACGGCGCGGCCTCCGCCTGAATGGCGATCACCGACATGTGGTGGGCGACGACGTCGTGCAGCTCCCGCGCGATCCGCTGCCGCTCCTGCAGCACGGCCGTCTCCGCCTCGTGCCGGGCCTCCTGCTCGGCCAGTTCCCGCTTGGTGGTGCGGCGGAGCCGGACGGCGTACCCGAGCAGGAGCGGCACGGCGCACAGCAGCGCGAACGCCTTGGTCGGCGGATCGAGGACCGTGCAGGCGAGGGTCGAGACGATCATGGCGCGGACGGTCACCCTGCGCTCGCAGCGCACCGCCAGCGCGTACAGGCACAGCAGGTAGACGACGCCGAGCGTCGGCAGGTACGGCGCGCCGTGCGTCACGCGCGGACGGATGACGACGGCCGCGACCAGCATCATCAGGAAGGACAGCCGCCAGGCGGCCAGCGGGCGGCTGCGGCGCAGCAGGAGCGGGACCACGCCGCCGAAGGCCACCAGCGCCAGGATGAGCGGGGAGGTCGGGCCGCCGGAGTGGGGGTGGGGCGACTGCAACTGGGCGTATCCGCTGAGAGCCAGGATCAGCGCCAGCGGCGGTTCCAGCGCGAGCGGGACCCGCACCGAGCCGATCCTCAGCCGGCGAGGTCCGGGTCCCGGCGGGTCGGTACGGCCTCCGATGAGGACGGCCGGCACCGGGCGCAGGAACTCGTAGAGCGCTCTGCGTCGTCCACCGGCCATGGGCAGAGCGTACGGCCGGGTCCGGGCCCGGCTCGTACCCCTTCGGAGCGATTCGCGGATGCTACCCAGGTAGGGGGTGGTCGCCGTGGAGCGGGTAGGAGTCGGGCATGGAGCCGATCGAGGCGTTGAAGCGCATCGCGTTCCTGCTGGAACGGTCGCATGAGGCGACGTACCGGGTGCGGGCGTTCCGGCGGGCCGCGGAGACGGTGGAGCGGACCTCCGCCGACGAGCTGGCCGCCCGGGCGCAGGCCGGCACCCTCGACGCGCTGCCCGGCGTCGGCAAGGTGACGGCGCTGGTCGTCGAGGAGGCGCTGCGCGGGGAGACGCCCACGTACCTGCGCCGGCTCGAGGCCACCGAGGGGACCCCGATCGACGAGGCGGCCGCCGCCCTGCGCGCGGCGCTCCGCGGCGACCTGCACACCCATTCGGACTGGTCCGACGGCGGCTCGCCGATCGAGGAGATGGCCGAGGCGGCGATCGGGATCGGCCACGACTACATCGCGCTCACCGACCACTCACCGCGTCTGAAGGTCGCGAACGGCCTGTCCCCGGACCGCCTGCGCGAGCAGCTGAAGATCGTGGCCGCGCTGAACGAACGGCTCGCGCCGTTCCGCGTCCTCACCGGCATCGAGGTCGACATCCTCGACGACGGGTCGCTCGACCAGGACCCGGCGCTGCTGGCCGAGCTGGACGTCGTCGTGGCCAGCGTCCATTCCAAGCTGCGGATGCCGGGCCCCGACATGACCCGCCGGATGCTCGCCGCCGTCGCGAATCCCCGGGTCAACGTGCTCGGGCACTGCACCGGGCGGATCGTCCAGGGCGGCGGACGGCGCGGGAACAAGCGGCCGGAGTCGGAGTTCGACGCCGAGCGCGTGTTCGCCGCGTGCGCCGCGAACGACACCGCGGTGGAGATCAACAGCAGGCCGGAGCGCCTCGACCCGCCGAAGCGCCTGCTGCGGCTGGCCGTCGAGGCGGGCTGCCGGTTCTCGATCGACTCCGACGCGCACGCCCCGGGTCAGCTCGACTGGCAGCCGTACGGGTGCGAGCGGGCCGCCCGCTGCGGTGTCGACCCGGCGCGGATCGTGAACACGATGACCGCGGACGACCTGCTCGCCTGGACCGGCGGGTGACGTCCGCGCCGGCGAACCCGGGCGTCCCGCCGGCCGGCGAACCCGGGCGTCCCGCCCGCCCGGAGATGAGGGCCGACATCGTCCCGCAACACGTCTGAAACGTGACTATGGCAGCCTGTTCGTCCAGGAGGTGAGCGGTATGCCGCTTTTGCGGATACGACTCAGGCTGCCGGACCGTCCTGGTTCGCTCGGCACGGTCGCTCGGACACTGGGCGCCGCGGGTGCCGACATCGTGCAGGTCGTCGTTTTGGAGCGTTCCGGAGGCCGGGCGGTCGACGACATCACCGTCTCGTGGTCCCAGGGCGTGTCCCTCGACGTCCTCTGCGACGCCCTGGTCTCGGTCCGAGGGGTCGAGGTCGACGGCGTCTGGCGGACCCATGAGGCGCCCGGCGTCTTCTCCGACGTCGAAGTGGTCGGCCAGATCGCCGCCAACCCGCCGAACGGGGTCGTCGCGCTCGTCGAGGCCGTCCCCAAGATCTTCGGAGGCGACTGGGCCGCGATGCTGGGCCGCGACGGGATCGTCGTCCACGCGAGCTGGCAGGCCCCCGACCCGCTCACGCTCCCCGTCATCCCCGCGTCCGGCGCCCGCGCGTTCACCGGCGAGGACGGGATCCGCTACGCGTCCGTCCCGGTCGGCCGGTCCCGGCAGACGCTGCTGCTCGCGCGCGTGGCCGCCCCGCCGTTCCACCGGACCGAGCTCGAACGGCTCATCCAGCTGGCCACCGCCGCCGAGGCGGTCCTCGGCGTCGGGACCTCGGTGTGACGGACGGCCGGTTCCGGAACGCGAGTCGCGCCATGAAACCCTGAACGGGTGGTCGGGGAACAGCAACAGCAGGAAAGCCGCCTCACCGTCGTCCTCGCGCTCGCCGCCAACCTCGGCATCGCGCTCGCCAAGACGGTCGCCGCGGTGCTCACCGGATCGGCGTCGATGGCCTCGGAGGCGGGGCACTCATTCGCCGACACCACCAACGAGATCCTGCTGCTCACCGCCCTGCGCCGCAGCAAGCGCCCCGCCGACCGGCGGCACCCGTTCGGGCACGGCACCGAGCGCTACATCTGGTCGCTGCTGGTGGCCGTGTGCATCTTCGGCATGGGCGCGCTGTTCGCCTTCGTCCAGGGCGCGCATGCGATCCTGGGCGGGGAGACCGAGCACAAGAACGCGTTCGTCGGCTATCTGGTGCTGGCCGTGTCGGCGGTGCTGGAGTCGATCTCGTGGCGGCAGGCGTTCCGGCAGACCCGCCGGGAGGCACGCGCCGACGGGCAGTCGCTCCTGGCGTTCCTGCGCAGCACCGACGATCCGACCACCAAGTCGGTGCTGTTCGAGGACTCGGCCGCGCTGATCGGCCTCGTCCTCGCCGCCGCCGGTCTCGGCCTGCACCAGGTGACCGGCTCCGGGGTGTGGGACGGCGTCGCCTCGCTGCTCATCGGCGTCGTGCTGACGGTGGCGGCCTTCTTCCTCGGGCGGACCAACCTCGACCTGCTCATCGGGCGGCAGGCCCGGCCGCGAATCCTGGAGGGCGTGAAACGCCTCCTCACGGCCGCGCCGGAGATCGAGGCGCTGGTCGACCTGATGACCATGACCGTCGGCACCGGCGAGGTGCTCGTCTGCGCCCGGCTGGACTTCCGCGACGACCTGGGCGCCGCCGACGTCGAACGCGCGTGCGTACGCCTCGGCGAGGAGCTCCGCGTGAGCCACTCCGAGATCTACGAGGTCTTCCTGGAGCCGGTGCCGCGAGACGACCCCGGCCTGCGCCGGCGCGTCATCGAACGGTACGGCCGCCCGCCGTACCACTGGGCGGCGGGCGAACGATAACCCCCGGCCTCGGGAGGGTTCAGCCGAGCTGGACGCCGAAGAACAGCGCGACCAGCGCGCCCAGCGCACCGAGGGCGCCCCAGATCGCCAGCCCCCGCTTCGACGTGGACCGCATGTGCAGGAACGCCGCCACCCCGGACAGCACCACGAAGACCATCTTGACGTTCAGCGTCATCCGGTAGGCGTCGCTCGGGTGGTCCAGAGCGACGATGTTCCACACGCCGGTGAGGACGAGCACCGCGAACGCGGGCCACGCCACCGCGTTGAACCGGCGCGCCGCGACCTTGGTCACCCCCTCATAGCCGCGCAGGGCGGGAACGAGCGCGCCCAGGGTCAGCTGGCCGCCGACCCAGACGGTCGCCGCCAGAACGTGCAGGAACACCCGCACCGTGTCCATCGATACCGCGAGCAACGTCCTTCGCCTCTCTCTCGGGGAACGGTTCAGATCATTCCGGTGCGTCCGGCCGGGCCCGCACCGGGGCCGTCATTGCGATCCCGTGGTGCCGGCCTGGGCGACTTTGCCGATACCGTGACCCAACCGGCGCGTCACCTTGAATCGGGCGATCGATGATCTACGGTCGGTTTCGTGACCCGTACCGACCGCTTGCTCGCCCTGGTGGAGGAGCTTCGTGCGGGCGCCCCCGGGTCCTACAGCACCAGGTCGCTCGCCCGGCGCCTCAAGGTCGATGAGCGGGTCGTCGAGCGGGACGTCGAGGACCTGCGGGAGGCCGGCGTCCCCATCAAGGCCGACACCGCCGGAACCGGCTGGTTCCTCGACACCGTCGGAACCCTGCCGCCGGTCGTCCTCTCCCCGGCCGAGGCCGTGGCCCTGGCCACCGCCGTCGGCCGCGACGGCGCGTCGCCCTTCGCCCACTCCGGCCGCGCCGCCCTGCTCAAGATCCTCTCCGCCATGTCCATGGCGGAGAGCCCGGAGGACCGGCGGCTCGCCGAGCGGATCCGCGCGCTCATTCTCGCCGACGGCGCCCCGGACGTTCCCGCCGCGGCGGTCGTCGAGGAGGCGGTCGCCACCCGCAAGGTCGTACGGTTCGCCTACGCGGGTCGCGACGGCACGAGGACCGAACGCGAGGTCGAACCGGTCGCGTTCGTCGCCGGCGTCCGCGACTGGCACCTCATCGGCTGGTGCCGGCTCCGCGACGCACCCCGGATCTTCCGGATCGACCGCATCCGCGACGCGTCACTGCTGGAGGAGATCGCATCGCCTCGCGACTACTCCCGCGCGACCCCGCACGTCACCGATCTCCTCGCCGCCGCCCTCCGCGTCGACTGACCGGAGCCACGGATCACCCGCCGGCCACGCGGGCTCAGCCGGTGAAGTGCGGCTGTTTCTTCACCGGCGACGCCGCAGGGGCCTCGGTCGCCGGCGACGCCGTGGTCTCATCGCTCGGCGTCGTCTCACTCGCCGAAGGCTCCGGCTCCGCCGAGGACGGATCCGGCTCCGGAGTGGTGTCCGTCGGCGTGGGCGTCGGCGTGGGGGTCGGACAGTCCTTGCCGGTGAGGTGGCCGTCCACCTTGGCGTACCGGCTGTCCTCGATCATCTTCTCGCAGTACGTCTGGTACACCCACCGCCACGGGTCGATGTCGCTCGTCTTGGCGGTCGTGTCCGCCGCGAAGTAGTGCAGCGGCCACTGCGCGGTCGTGGGACCGTCCGTGCCCTTGTAATCCTCCGCGTCGGCGCACTTCGGCCCGGCCGTGCTCGTCACCGTGTAGTCACCGTCGCCGTCGAGCGACCCCGTCACCTTCAGCTTGATCGGGTCACCGCTGTCGGACGTGGTCCCGGGGACCGTCGTGAAATGTCCCTCATCGTGGATGTGGACCTTCCACGTCCCGTCGGTGTCCCCGGGTGCGAACGTCGTCGTCCGCGTGAAGTCGTCGAGCGCCCACGCGGACGGAGCGTTCTCGGGGTGGTCCACGAACGTGGCCGTGCAGGTCGGCAGCTTCCCACCGTCCCGTGCGTACGCGACGGCGGGCACGGCGGCGACCGCCACGGACACCGCCGTGGCGGCGAATAGCTTCTTCACGACCACTACGACGCTCCGCGACCGCGAAAAGATCACACCGTGTCCACTTCAGGACAGTTTTGACTTCGAGTCAGGTGTTCCGTGGACTCCATCGCGCCGGATGACACACCTCCCGCTCCCGGCCGGGGCCAGGCGCGTCCCTCCTGCGCGGACGCTTGGATGGAGCGGAGCTTCCGCCGGGTGCGACGGTCTGGGCGCCTTGAGCCAGCGTCACGGCCTCCCGGTAGTGGCCGTCCGTCCACGCCTGCCATGCCTGAGTCTCCAGACACCACGCCGCGATCTCGGCATGTCCGTCGTGCCGGCAGCACGACGTAGACCCGCCCTCGGCGGGCTCCAGCGAACACGGGAGATCTACGGAAGGTCATCAGACGGCCCCTGGAACGTTCCCGTCCAAGCGCCTTGGCGTCGCCATTGACGTGCTGAAACCGGCGAATCGGTCGTCGATCCGTCAACGGCGACGGCAAGCTGACCACAGCGGTGGCGAAGCCACCGCGTGAGGCCGGACGCGGCCCAGGGTCAGCCGGTCGCTCGGCCGTGGATCAGGGGCAGGTAGACCTCGTCGACGATCTCGGTGATGACCGCGTCGGGGATTCTGTCGATCCCCTGGGTGACGTACTCGTTCCGCAGGAGGGTCAGCGCCACCGTGGCGACCCTCGGGTGCAGCGCCTCGGGCGGCGCCTCGCCGCGGGCGACCGCGCGGCCGAGAATGGTCAGCCAGGCGGCGGATCCGCCGTCACCGACCTGGCTCTGGAGCTCCGCGAGCAGTTCGGGTTCGTCGCCGATGCTGGACAGCAGGCTCCGGAGGATCTCGCCCGTGGGCGATGACCGGTCGCAGTTGATCTGGCGCAGCAGCGCCAGCGCGTCGCCGCGCAGCGTGCCGGTGTCGGGCGGCTGTGTCTGCGCCTTGACCAGCCGGCGGTAGGCGGCGACTCCGAGCGCCGCGCGGTTCGGCCACCGGCGGTAGATGGCGTTCTTGTTGGTGCCCGCCCGTTTGGCGACCCGGTCCATCGTCAGCCCCGGATAGCCCGACTCGAGGAGCTCGTCGGCCGCGGCGCGCAGGATCGCCTCCTCCAGGACGGCCCCACGCCGCCTCGATGGCCCGGTGGTACCCGGCTCCGTCCGCTCGCCGCTCATGCTCTCCTCGGCAGGATCGATACCGCTCGTACCTTACCGCGCGCCGCCATCCTCTGTTACATTGAGCGCGATAAGGTACGGTTCGTACCCTAAGTCAAAGTGCGGCCGCAGGTCGCGAGGAGAGAAGGGCGCTGGGCAATGCGTCGGTACGGCATCGGCTACGACACGGGGTTCGTCAACCTCGGAGTGAGCACGCGTGAGGTGTTCGACCTGGAGGTGGTCCGCCGGGAGATGCGCGTCATCCGGGAGGACCTGCACTGCGACGCCGTGCGCGTCACCGGGGGTGACCCGGAGCGGCTGGAGATCGCCGCCACCCTCGCCGCGGAGGCGGGACTGGAGGTGTGGTTCTCGCCGTTCACCTGTGACCTGACGACCGACCGGTTGCTGGACGTCCTGGCCGACTGCGCCGAGCGGGCCGAGCGGCTGCGCCGGAACGGCACCGAGATCGTGCTCGTGACCGGCGCGGAGCTCAGCCTGTTCACGAAGGGCTTCCTGCCGGGCGACGTCTGCACCGACCGCATCGACGCCCTGCTCACCCGGCCCGACCGGGCGGCCCTGGCGGCGCTCCCCGGCCGCATGAACGACTTCCTCGTCAAGGCGGTGGACGTGGTCCGCCGCCGCTTCGGAGGGAGGGTCACGTACGCGTCCGTCCACTTCGAGGGCGTGGACTGGACGCCCTTCGACCTCGTCTCGATCGACTTCTACCGGACCAAGGAGATCGCGGCCGGGTTCGCCGGGAGCGTTCGCGCGCTCGTCGAGGCGGGCAAGCCCGTGGTGATCACCGAGTTCGGCTGTCCCGCCTATCACGGCGCGGCCGACCGGTCCTCGGCCGCCTGGGACGTCATCGAGTGGGAGGGCGCCATGCCGCGCCGTCTGAACGGCGACCACGTACGCGACGAGGCCGCGCAGGCGGCTCACCTGCGCGAGCTGCTGGAGATCTTCGAGGCCGAGGGCGTGGACGGCACCTTCGTCCACACCTTCGCGCAGTACCACCTGCCGCACCGGAGCGGCGACCCCCGGAAGGACCTGGACCTGGCGTCGTACGGCATCGTGAAGGTCGTCGAGGACGGCGGCGACCGGACCTTCCCGGGCGTGCCCTGGGAGCCGAAGGCGGCGTTCTCCACGCTCGCCGCCCACTACGGGAGCAGGACGGCCGGGAGAGAGATCTCGCGCTGAGCGGCGGCGCGCGCCGGAGGTCACGGACCGGGAGAGGTGTGCGATGCGCCGGCGGGACGGCTCGAAGGCGTCGCGGCGTATCGGACACGGACCGGGAGAGGTCACCGCTTCTTCGCGTCGGCTACGGGCGGCGAAGGACGTTGCCGAGCGAGGCGAGCGCCTGGGCTCGCTCGATGATGAGCCGGCGTTTCCGCTGCCTTCTCCGCGGGTCGGTGTGGAAGTCCTGGGCGGTGGTCTGGTGCGGGTGCCGGCGGTAGAGCATGCTCGGCTCCCCGATGAAGTAGCCGTCGACCACCGCGTTCGCCGCGATCACCAGCCCTGTGTCCTCGGAGGTGTCGAGCGCCATCCACCCGCCGAGCGCCAGCAGGAGGCCACGCCGCATACAGAGGGTTCCCGGCACCAACGGGAGGATCCACCCCTGCTCTTCCCAGGTGCGCAGGACCGTCCCGCGCTCGACGACACCCTCCGGAAGATCGTTCGCCTCCCAGCTCTTCGTCGATCCGTCGGGGAGAAGGTCGAGGGCCCGGGACGCGGTCCAGCCGATCTCCGGTCGGCCCGCCAGCAGCTCGATGTCCCGGAAGAGCGCGCCGGGAAGCAGGCGGTCGTCGGAGTCGAGGTTGCGGATGAGCTCTCCGGTGGCGCGGGCCAACGCGGTCGTACGGGTCACCGCCGGCCCACTGGCCCGGGTGGTGCCGAAGCTGATGCGCGGGTCCTCGGGAAGCGCCGACTCGACCAGACCGCTCTCGCCGTCCTCCTGGACGACCCATTGCCAATCCCAGCCGGCCGGAAGCGCCTGGATTCGTAGCGATTCGTACGCCTCACGCAGGAATGGCGCATTCGGCGGATGCACCGGAGTGATCACGGTGATGATGCGCGTCATCGCTTCCACGGCTCCAACGGTCGGACGTCATGCGAACGGCGCCTGACCCTGTCATCGCAGGTCAGACGCCGTTTTCGCATGATCGCCGAGAGGTGGGCACAGCTGGATTCGAACCAGCGACTCCTGGTTTGTAAGACCAGTGCTCTAACCACTGAGCTATGCGCCCGCTGCCGGGAAACGACCCTGGCGCGCCACAGCCTACCGGGATCATCCCCCTGCTCGCGAAATGGAATCAGGCCACGGGACGCCAGGGGCCGTAGATGCCGGCGGGGCCGCGGGACGAGACGTACAGGCGGCCGTCCTCGGCCAGCGCCACGGCGTACACCTGCCCCGTTCCGTCGGTGGCGACCATGGGGACGCCGACCGCCGGGAGGGGCAGGGCGGGCGGCGGGACGCGGCTGCCGGTCGGCACCGGGGCCTCGCCGGTCTCGTGGAACACCGCCCGCAGCGGCGTCGCGGGGCCGCTCCAGGTCCGGCCGGTCTCCTTGGCCTGGCGGATCGCCGTCGAACCGGCCTCCTCGTACACGAGGGTCGGGTTGCCGCCGGCGTCGCGGGTGGCGGTGATGGGGCCGTTCGGCCGTACGCCGGGGACCGCGCCCGCGTACACGAATGAGCAGCCCGTGCTCTGCCGCCACTGCAGCACCTGGGTGCGGGTCGGCGCGAACAGCTCGATCCCGGCGCCGCCGCCCACGGCGTCCATGCCGTCCTGAACGTCCCGGGTCGGCGGGATCACGTGGGGGCGCTTGCGGGCGGGCGCCGTGGTGGCCTTCTTCCCGGGAGACGGGGTGGTGGCGGTCCGCCGGGGGGAGGCCGAGCCGCGCGGCGTCGTCCGCGGGGTCGTCGGCGTGGCGCTCGGGGTCGGGGTGGTCTTCGTGCCGGGCAGCGGCAGGGAGGGCAGGACGGGAGGCCGTCGCGACGGCGAGGCGCTCGGCGTCGGGGTAGGGGTGGTGGACGCCGACGGCGAACCGGTCGGCCGTGGCCTGGGGGAGGAGCGCTTCGGGGCACGCCTGCGGGCGGTCCCGGCGGCGGGGCCGCGCAGCTCCTGCCACGAGGTCCACGATCCGTCCGTGGCCTGGCATCTCACGCTGACGCCGCCCTTGGCGTCGCGGACGAACACGGCGGGCCGACCCGTACGGCCGGGCACGGCGATCGGCGTTCCCGTCGCGGCGCCGAGATCGGTCCAGGTCGCCGTCCATCTGCCGCCGGCGTAGCGGGGGCGTGCGGCGACGAGTTCGCCGCCGCGGCGGGCGAAGACCTGGCCGCCGGCGGTGGTGAGGGAGGGGGCGAGGCCGCTGCCGCCGAGGGACGCCGGCCCGGACCAGCCGGTGGGCGTCTGCCACCACGTGTAGAGGCGGCCGGACAGGACGGCGAAGGCCTGGAGCCGCCCGCCCGCCGCGCGGGTCGTCCAGGAGGCTCCCCGGGGCCAGCGGTAGCGCATCCGAAGCTGCCAGGAGGCGAAGTTCCTGGCCTCGGGGTTGATCCGGTAGTCGTTCGCCCGGTAGTCGGCGAAGTAGCGCTGCTTGGCGGCCGACACGGCCCTGCCGAGGTTCACCGGCGTGTCGCCGAGGTTGTAGTCGCGGTAGTCGACCTGGGCCACCGGTCGGCCGTACGCGGCGACCGCCTCGGTCGCGAACTTCGCCGTCGCCTTGTGGTCGGTGTGGTCGGCGGTGTAACGCCGGTCCGGTGCGGGGTCCTGCGTCCGCACGACCGTGGGACGGTACAGCGTGAACAGGGTCACCAGGGCGTGGACGACGTCGGCATGGGTGTAGCAGTGGGCGTACGGCGACAGCGGCGGCGTCACGGTCGGCGAGCACTTGGCCGAGCCGCGGTCCGCCTCCAGCTGCGCGATCGCCCGCCTGCCGACGCGGACGCGCGGGTCGCGGCCGTCGGGGAGGCTGAGGAACGCCAGGTGGACGTTCGGGCGCGCGGTCAGCGTGTGCACCTCGATGTTCACCCGACCGGAACGCACCGTCTCGACCCGCCAGCCGTCGGGGACCCCGGCCATGGCGGCGTACGCGGAGTGCAGTCCCTGGCGGCGTTGCGCGACGTAGGTGAGGGGGTCGTGGGCGTCGCCGATTCCGGCGTGGCCCTCGCCCGCGCTCAGCACGACCGTCGTGACGCCTTCCCCGCGCCGGATGTCGTTCGCCAGGTCCGGCGACATGAACAGCAGATCGTCATCGGGGTGGGCGACGACCTGGACGAATCCGGCCTGGACCGGGGGCGTCCGCTGCCCGGCGGCCCGCGCTGGGCCGGTCATCCCCAGAATGCCGGCACAGGTCGCCGCGGCCGCCAGACCCGCGATCGCACGCGCAGGGCGTCCCGCCACGCTCGTTCCCCTTCAGCCCTGCGAGCGCCCGTCGCAGGAGCGGAAGGATCATGCCACACCGAGGGTTGACATTTCGTTAATTAAGCGATCATTAGGGTTTTGATCACATTGCCGGAATTGACCCGAGGTCGGGTGGCCGGATGTGATCTCCCCGGATCAGGAGGCGGGACCTGGTTTCCCCGGGATCAGGTGGCGGGGTCGTTGCCCAGCAGGCGGCTGAGCGCGGCGGCGACCTCTTCGGACAGCCCCGGGCTGTCGGAGGACGCCGGTGTCTCGGGCGCGCGCTCGACGGCCCGTACGCGCCCGCACGTACGGCACTCGACCTCGCCGAGACGGCAGACCAACGCGGTGGCCCCGCAGGCCGCGCAGTGATCGAGCTCCGCGGCCCAGTCCCGGCCGTGCTGGCAGTCGGGGCAGATCAGCACCTGCCGGTCCGAACGGACGCCGCGTCGCCAGGGACTGGGGCCGTGGTCCGGGTCCGTCTGCCGGGCCCCGCAGCGGTAGCAGGGCATGGCGCCTCCGGGGTGATCCAGGACCGGGCCCGCGCGGGCCCGGTCGCAGGAGACTAGGAGATGTCGGCGAGCGCCTTGCGGTACTCGTCGAGGTCACGGGCGTCGGGGATGGCGTTCTCCACCTTCCACCGCACGACGCCGGTCTTGTCGATGATGTAGGTGCCGCGCGTCGCGACGCCCCGCTCCTCGTCGAAGATCCCGTAGGACTTCGCCACCGCGCCGTGCGGCCAGAAGTCCGACAGCAGCGGGAACTCGTAATTCTCCTGCTCGGCCCACGCCCGGTGCGAGAACATCGAGTCGACCGAGATCGCCAGGACCTGCACGTCGTCTCCGCCCAGCGTGGGGAGCTCGTCGCGGATCGCGCACAGCTCGCCCGTGCACACGCCGCTGAACGCCAGCGGATAGAAGACCAGGACCACGGTCTTCTTCCCCTGGAAGTCCGACAGGCGCACGGGAGCGCCGTGCTGGTCCTTCAGCTCGAAGTCCGGCGCGGCATCGCCGACCTCAACCGTCATGTGATAGCACCCTTCCTCGCCGAGTATGGCCGTACGTCAGTCTGTCACCCGTCGTCCCGACGGATCGAGGGAGCCCCCGGGGCCGGCACGCCTCACACGCACGCCGCTCAGCCCTCTCCTCGCACGGTCCGCTCCTCGGCGGAGAAGGTCAACGCCGTGCCTTGGGCGTCACCAGGCGCGTGCCCGACCACTCACGGGCCGCGCTGATGCTGCTGGTCTGCGACAGCCCGGCCGTCTGGGCGGCCTCCAGGATGTCGCTCGGCTCGACGTGGCCTTCGCGCCCCGCCTTCGGCGTGAGCAGCCAGATGTGGCCGCCGTCCGCCAGTGTGGTGAGTGCGTCGGACAAGGCGTCGAACAGATCGCCGTCGTCCTCGCGCCACCACAGCAGCACGACGTCGACGACCTCGTCGTAATCCTCGTCGACCAGCTCGTTACCCGAGACCGACTCGATGGAGCTGCGCAGCTCCTCGTCGGTGTCGGCGTCGTAGCCGATCTCCTGCACCACCTGGTTCGGCTTGATGCCGAGCCGTTCGGCCAGGCTGCTCTGCGCCTGACCCGCGGTCGCGCTCACGAACGTCCTCCCTGTGTTGTGGGCCGCGATTGTCAACCATGCCCATGTTGTTCACCGCCCGCCCCTCCGGGTGCGGCATTGCCGGACAGTTCACACGGCGGACCACCCCGTGCGCAAGTGTCTGACCCGCAAGTGAGCGAACCCGGCCACTTCTCTCAACTCCCGCTGATGAAGCTGAGTCGCACCTTGCGCACGACATTGTCCACGTTGAGGTCGACCACAGCCACCGATTGCCAGGTGCCCAGCGCCGGTTTTCCATCGATCACGGGGATCGTGGCGTACGGCGCGATGAACGCCGGCATGACGTGGGAACGGCCGTGACCGCGGGATCCGTGTGCGTGTTCCCACCGGTCGTCGGCCGGGAGCAATTCGCCCAACGCGGACAAGAGGTCTTGATCACTGCCGGAGCCGAGCTCTATGAGCGCGACCCCGGCGGTCGCGTGCGGAACGAAGAGGTTGAGCAATCCGTCGGACGCCCCGATGTCCCGTAGGAATCTGAGGCATTCGCCGGTGATGTCGTGCACGGCCTCCTTGCTCCCAGTGGCCACGCTAATCACTTTGCTCATCATGAGTACATGTCTACTCTTCCGGCTCGATCACGGCATCCGGCCCCGGATATACCAGGCCCGTGTGCCCGTCGTCGAAGCGGACCACATAGGGCGGTCCCCCGGAGGAGCCGCGCACCTCGATGATCTTGCCGGTCCGGTCGGCCTGCCCGACGGTGTTCCCGTGGACGTGCAACCGGTCGCCAACGACCGCTTCCATCCTCGTTTCACCTCCCGACCGCGGGTATCCCCTGAGCGGTGGCTCTCCACACAGCCTCGTACGCTCCGAGGCCGATGGGAAGCCGTACCGGCCGGTTACCGGGCGGTAGAGATGCGTTAACGGTTCTGACGTACGACGATGGTCGGGACAACAACGATCCATCACCTGACCTGGGTGGGCACGAAGCGAAGGGGAACCCGTGGCTTCCGGACGCCAGCGCTTTTCGATCATCAGCGACGGCCTCCCCAGTCAGCTTCCGGACATCGACCCCGATGAGACCCGGGAGTGGCTGGAGTCGCTCGACACGGTCATCAAGACCGAGGGCCGTTCGCGCGCCCGCTACCTCATGCTGCGGCTGCTGGAGCGGGCCCGCGAGCAGCAGGTCGGCGTGCCCGGCCTGCGCAGCACGGACTACATCAACACGATCCCGCCGGAGCGCGAGCCCTGGTTCCCCGGTGACGAGTACGTCGAACGCCGTATCCGCGCCTACATCCGATGGAACGCCGCGATCATGGTGTCGCGGGCGAACCGCCCCGAGCTGTCGGTCGGCGGCCACATCGCGACCTACGCCTCCGCCGCATCCCTGTACGAGGTCGGGTTCAACCACTTCTTCCGTGGCAAGGACCACGGCGAGTCCGGCGACCAGGTGTTCATCCAGGGCCACGCCGCGCCGGGCATCTACGCCCGCGCGTTCCTCGAGGGCCGGCTGCCCGAGGACAAGCTCGACGGGTTCCGTCAGGAGATCTCCCACCCGGGCGGCGGGCTGTCGTCCTACCCGCACCCGCGGCTGATGCCGGACTTCTGGGAGTTCCCCACGGTGTCCATGGGCCTCACCGCCATCAACTCGATCTACCAGGCCCGGTTCAACCGCTACCTCTACAACCGGAAGATCAAGGACACCTCCCGGTCGCACGTGTGGGCGTTCCTCGGCGACGGCGAGATGGGCGAGCCCGAGTCGCTCGGCGCGATCGGCCTCGCCGCCCGTGAGGAGCTCGACAACCTCACCTTCGTGATCAACTGCAACCTGCAGCAGCTGGACGGGCCGGTCCGCGGCAACGGCAAGATCATCCAGGAGCTGGAGTCGTTCTTCCGTGGCGCCGGATGGAACGTCATCAAGGTCATCTGGGGCCGCGACTGGGACCCGCTGCTCGCCCAGGACGTCGACGGCGCGCTCGTCAACAAGATGAACACCACGCCCGACGGCCAGTTCCAGACCTACACCGTCGAGACCGGCGAGTACATCCGCGAGCACTTCTTCGGCGACGACCCGCGGCTGCGCAAGATGGTCGAGCACATGTCCGACGACGACATCCGCAAGCTGTCGCGCGGCGGGCACGACTACCGCAAGCTGTACGCCGCGTTCAAGGCGGCCCGTGAGCACGTCGGCCAGCCGACGGTGATCCTCACCCACACGATCAAGGGCTGGACGCTCGGGCCGGACTTCGAGGCGCGCAACGCCACGCACCAGATGAAGAAGCTCACCAAGGCCGAGCTGAAGGAGTTCCGCGACCGGCTGTACCTCGACATCCCCGACTCGGCCCTGGAGGCGGAGCTGCCGCCGTACTACCACCCGGGCGAGGACTCCGACGAGGTGCAGTACATGCGGGAGCGCCGTATGGCCCTCGGCGGCTACCTGCCCAAGCGGCTCAACCGGGCCAAGGCGCTGAAGCTCCCCGGCGACCCGGTGTACGCCGAGCTGAAGAAGGGCTCCGGCAGGCAGAACGTCGCCACGACGATGGCGTTCGTCCGGCTGCTCAAGGACCTCATCAAGGACGAGAACATCGGCGCCCGCTTCGTGCCGATCGCCCCGGACGAGTACCGCACGTTCGGCATGGACTCGCTCTTCCCGTCGGCCAAGATCTACTCGCCGCACGGGCAGACGTACGAGGCGGTCGACCGCAAGCTGCTGCTGTCCTACAAGGAGTCCGAGCAGGGCCAGATGCTGCACGAGGGCATCAGCGAGGCGGGCGCCGTCGGCTCCGCCATCGCGGCCGGCACGGCGTACGCCACGCACGGCGTGCACATGATCCCCGTCTACATCTTCTACTCGATGTTCGGGTTCCAGCGGACCGGCGACAGCATCTGGGCGATGGGCGACCAGATGAGCCGTGGCTTCCTGCTCGGCGCGACCGCCGGCCGCACCACCCTCACCGGCGAGGGCCTGCAGCACAACGACGGTCACTCGCCGCTCCTCGCCGCGACCAACCCGGCCTGCGTCTACTACGACCCGGCCTGGGCGTTCGAGCTCGCCCACATCATCAAGGACGCGCTGCGGCGGATGTACGGCTCCAGTGAGGAGCACCCGAACGGCGAGGACGTCTTCTACTACCTCACCGTCTACAACGAGCCGTACCAGCAGCCCGCCGAGCCGGCCGACCTCGACGTCGGCGGCCTGCTCAAGGGCCTGTACCGCTACGCCGAGGCGCCACAGGTCGAGGGCGAGGCGCCGGGCGCGCAGATCCTCGCCTCCGGCGTCGGGGTCCGGTGGGCCCTGGAGGCCCAGCGGATGCTCGCCGAGGACTGGGGCGTGGCCGCCGACGTGTGGTCGGCCACGTCGTGGACCGAGCTGCGCCGCGAGGCCGTCGCCTGCGACGAGTGGAACCTCCTGAACCCCGACGGCGAGCAGCGCGTCCCGTACGTCACCCGCACGCTCGACGGGCAGCCCGGCCCGGTCGTCGCGGTCAGCGACTTCATGCGCGCCGTCCCGGACCAGATCGCGCCGTGGGTTCCGGGCGACTGGTCCTCGCTGGGCACCGACGGATTCGGGTTCTCCGACACCCGGGCCGCGGCCCGCCGCTTCTTCCACGTGGACGCGGCGTCCATCACCCTCGCCGTGCTGACCCGGCTGGCCCGGCGCGGTGAGATCAAGCAGGAGATCCTGCAGAAGGCCATCGACCGCTACCAGCTCGGCGAGGGCGCCGAGGTGGTCGTCGGCGCCGGCAGCACCCCGCCGGAGAGCGAGACGGGCGGCATGAGCGTCGGCTGACGAGGGAAACGACGACGGCCGGAGCGGCTCTCACGGGCCGCTCCGGCCGTCGTCGCGTACCGGGACTCTTCGCCGCCGGTCAGGAGGCGGCCGGCACGTGGGGCTTCTCGTCGGTCCAGCCGACCTCGAGGTAGACCGTCGACGCCCGTTTGAACTTGTCCATCGGCCCCGACGTCTCCTCCAGGACGAACGCGGTCTTCGGGTCGACGATCAGGTCGTACGGCCCGATCTTCACGGCCTGTCCCACGCGTCCCCGGGAGTCCTTGACCCGGCCGCCGGCCGTCACGCCGGGCCGCCGCGCGAGTGCCCGGAAGGCGGCCGCGCGTACGCTCGGAGAGACGGGGACCGCGTACAGCAGCGCGCCCAGTGTGCCGGTGGTCGCATCCTCCACGTCCTTCGGCCGCCACTCCGAGTTGAGCCCGCGGGAGAACGCGCGCGCCCAGGCCGTCAGCCGCTGTGGGTCGGCCGGCAGCCCCCGGAGCCGGTCGAAGGACAGCATGTGGTCGTCCAGCTCGAAGGACCTGCCGCCCTTGTACTTCTTCTTGTCCAGCGCGCCCCCGCCGTTCTCCAGGCCGGCCGTGCCCATGTACCACCAGCCGTCCTTGGCGGCCCAGGTCTCCAGCACGTTCCCCGTGGGTCGCCGGCCCGAGATCGTGATCATGTCGATTCGCCGGATGTGCCAGTACCTCCCGGTCGTCGGCGGCGTCTTCCCGGCGCTCACCGCGGCGGCCAGCAGGACCTCCCGGCCGGACAGCCGCTGCTCGCTCTTCGCCGGTACGGGCCGGGGGCCGTGCGACGGAGCCGACGTGCCCGTGAGGACGACGGCGGCGGCGGTTCCGGCGGCGACCAGCCCGAGCCCGGGCAGGGCCCAGCGGAGCCGGCGGCGCCCCTGTCGCCTCCGGTCGGCGGGCACCTCGCGCGGAGCCCTCGCCGGCTCCTGACGGATCAGCTCGTCCAGCCGCCGCCGGCCCATCGCCATCACCGCCGCCGACGGGTCGCCCTCCTCCAGCAGTTCGGTGACCTCGCGGATGTCATCCATGGGACTTCTGCTCCTCCGTAGACGTGGGGTCGGTCCCGCCCAGAGCCTCCCGCAGCTTCTTCCGAGCCCTGCTCAACCGCGATCCGACGGTGCCCCCGGGAATCTCCAGCGCCTGGGCGGCCTCCTCGTAGCCGAGGCCGCCCAGCGCGACGAGCAGCAGCACGTCGCGGTCCCCCTCCGGCAGCGCCGCGAGAGCCTGCGCGAGCCGTGGCCGCACGCCCTCCGCGGTGACCCGTGCGGCGACCCGCTCCTCGTGCTCGCCGCCCGCCGTGTCACCGCCCAGGCGGGCCAGTGCGGCGTAGCGCCTGCTCTCGTCGCGCCGGTACTGCCCGACCAGGTTGGTGGCGATGCCGAACAGCCAGGGGCGTACGGCGCCGCGCTCCGGGTCGAACCGGTCGCGCTTGCGGAACGCGGTGAGGAAGGTCTCCGCCGCGACGTCGTCGGCGACGTCACGGCCGAGCCGCCCGGCCACGTACCGGTAGATCTGCGGGAAGTACCTGTCGTAGATCACTTTGAACTGATCAGGCTCGTGCCACGACCGTCCGATCACCGCGGCGTCCTCGTCCTGTGAGGCGACGACGCCGTGTGCGGCGGTCATCCGTGGCTCCTTGTCATGTCCGGCCTTTCCGAGGCGTTCGGCGGTCACCCGTACTCAGTCGCCGGCCGAAATCTTCTTCACGGCGCCGGTCGCGGCATCTCCGGGCACCGAACCTCGCCGTTGCGTTCCCCGGAGGGGACGAAGGGAGATACGGTCTTCGGGCTGACAATTGAGATCATCCCGATCACGGATCGCAAGGGGGATGAGCGTGTCCGGCCCGACGGACGACAACGTGCCCGAGCCCGATGCCGCCGTGACCTCCGGCGACGACGCCCCGGGCCCTGCCGGCCCGCCCGGTACGGACCGCTCCGCGGCCGACACGGACGCCGCTCCGGCTTCGGCCGATACCGCCCCGGCGGCGGAGGACTCCCGGAACACCGTTCCCGCGCAGGAGGACGCCGTACGGGACGAGACCTCCCGAGCGGACGAGGAAACCCCTGAGACGGGCTCCGGATCGGTGGACGAAGGTGAAGGCGAGAGCGACCGGCTCGCCGAACAAGGCGCGCCGGGGCCGGACGCCCACCCGGCCGACGACGCCTCGGCGAGACAGAAGGACCCGCCCCCCTCCCAAGACGGGATGCGACCGCTCCCGTCCCCGGACGGGAGCGACGCCGCCGTGACGCGACCCTTCCCGTCCCCGGACGGGAGTGACGCCGTGACGCGCCCCTGCGCCTACTGCGGGCGTCCGATCCCGCAGCCGGGCGAGGCGGGACCCGTCGTGCGGTACTGCCTCGACAACGACGGCGCCTGCGCCCAGACGGCGGCCGAGCGGCGCCGCCGCGACCAGGACTCCCCGGGTCTCGCCGGGCAGGTCGCGCGGACCTGGGACATGGTCGAACGGCTGGAGGACGTCGCCGAGCTGCTGGCGATGTCCCTGACGGCGGATCTCAGCGTCGCGGGAGTCGAGCGGCGGATCGCCGAGGCGAGGGCGGAGGCGGCCGCCGCCGTCGCCGAGGCGCAGCGGGACCGCGAGGCGGCCCGGCTGGACGCCGAACAGGTACTCGCCCAGCTCGGGGACGTACGGCGCCGGGCCGAGCGGGCCGAGACCGCCGTCGCCGAGCTGACCTCGCGATTGGAGGCCGCCCGCACCGAACGGGACGCCGCGCGCGACATCGGGGACCAGGCGACCCGGACGGCGGAGGCGGCGACCGAGGCGATCACGGCCGTACGCGAGGAGCGCGACCGTCTCACCCACCGGATCGCCGAACTGACCTCGGCACTGGACCTGGCCCGCGACGAGAACGCGCGCCATCGGGCGGAGCTCGCCGAGGCCAAAGAGCTGCAGAAACGGGCCGCGGCGGTGGAGGAGATGCGCTCGCAGCTCCGAGCCGCCGAGTCTGAGCTGAACAAGATGCGCACCACGGCCGAACTCGCGCAGAGCGCTCGTGCGGCCGCCGAACAGGCACGGGCCGCAGCCGACCGGCAGGCCCTGGAGGCACGCGCGCACGCCGACGAGGTGAGCGGCCAGCGGGATACGGCGATGGCCGAGGCCGAGGAGCTCCGCGGCGAGCTCGAACGCACCCGTGCCGAGCGGGAGGAGGCCCGCACCGAGCTGGAGAGCGTCCGCGGCGACTTGGAGGGCACTCGCACCGAGCTGGAGAGCGCTCGCGGGGATCTGGAGAGCACTGGCGCCGAGTTGGAGACCGCTCGGGGCGACGCGGAGAGCGCCCGTGCCGATTTGGACCGTGCCCGTGCCGAGCTGGACGGCGCTCGGAGCGAGTTGGAGACGGTCCGGGCCGACCTGGAGACCTCGCGCGGGGAACTCGAAACGGCACGGCCCCGCGTGGAGGAGGCCGCACGGCTCACCGAGGAGATCGAGTCCGCTCGCCGTGAGCTGGAGGAGGCGCGGACCAAGCTGGCGCAGTACCAGCTGCAGGCCAAGGAACGGTCCAGCATGCTGAGCCAGCTTCGCGCCGCGCTGGCCACGATGATCGCCGAACGCGACGCCGCGCGGGCGGAGGCCGACGAGGCCAAGGCACAGGTGGAGCAGTTCGCGAAAAGCCACCTGAGACCCACGACCTCGGCGCGGCACGCGCGGCATGCCGCGGATCCGCAGGCTCCGGCCGGTTCGCAGACCGGTCCGCAGCCCTTGGCCGGTTCGCAGACCGGTCCGCATGCCCTGGCCGAGTCGCAGACCGGTCCGCACGCTCCGGCCCAGCCACAGACCGGGCCGCACAATGTGGTCGAGCCGCCGACCGGCTCATCGGCCGACCCGCGGAGATCGAGCGATCTGCCCGCCGCCTCCCCGGCACCCGGCGATCCGGCGGCCGATGGGCGGATCCCGGGCGGGCCGTTGACCGATCCCCTCGGTCTGGGGGCCCCGTCGGCCGCTCCGCAGGTGCCGAGTGGCTCGCCGGCCGATGGGCGGATTCCGGGTGGGCCGTTGACCGATCCGCGTGGTCTGGGCGCCCCGTCGGCCGATTCTCGCCGTCCGGGCGGTCCTCCGGCCGGTCCGCAGGTGCCGAATGATCCGTTGGCGGATGGGTGGACCCCGGGTGGGCCGTTGACCGATCCGCGCAGTCCAGGTACCCCGGCGGCCGCTCCACAGACGCCGAGTGACCCGTTGGCCGATCGGCGGGGGACGAGCGATCCGTTGACCGGTCGGCGGCGGTTGAGGGATCCGCTGAGCGACCCGCTCGCGACGGGTGGGCCGACCGCCGACCCGCTTGCGACGGGCGGCCTGCCCGCCGACCCGCGCTTTTCTCCGCAGGCGCCGGACGACCCGCGCGTCCCCGGCCGGGCGGCGGCCGATCCTCTCGGCCCGGCGCCGTTTCCCTCGCCGCCGGGTCAGCGGCCGGTGCCTCCTGCTCCGCCGACATTTCCGGGCACGGGGCCGGCTCCCGGTGCCTCCTCGCCCCTTCCGGGGGGAGCCCCGCCCTCCTCATCGGCGTACGGCGGGACGCCGTTCCACACGCCCGGTCCGGCCGGTGCCGCGCCGGACACGGGAGCGACGTACCCGTCGCCGGGTCTCCCCGGCGGACCAGGCCTACCCGGCCCGCCGGGTGCCCCCGGCACCTCGTACACCTCCGGCGGGGCGAATCCCCCCGGGGCACCCGGCGGCGCGGGCGTGCCGGGTGCGTCACAGGGGGCCGCGCCGGGGCCGGAGACCGATCCCTCCGTCGACGACCCGGCGAACGATCCCGCGCGTACGCAGTCCCCGCCCGCGCCGCCCGAGCGTGACATCGGTGGAGCGCCCGGCCGGTTCGACCGTTTCCGCCGCCGTTTCCCGCCGCCGTCCGACAGGTAGCCCGGCGTCGGGCCGGCACGATGCCAAGGACACCGGATCAGGGCCCGGACCCGAACAGGTCCGGGGCACGAGTAGCCGGGATCCGAGCGGGGGCCGGAGCCGGCGGATCGGGACCGGTTGGCCCCCGGACCGGTGGGTCAGGTCGGGCGGATGGGCATGGCGACCGGGGCGGGCCGGCGGACGCGGTGGGCGGCGACCCGCGCGAGCACGGCCGGGGCGAACAGCGACGTCGGTGCGGCCATCAGCGCCAGCACGTGGACCAGGCGTTCGCACACCCGCCGGTCGACGTTGGCGGTGGCCACGACCTCGTCGACGTACGCGTTGATGACGCGGGTCCGCAGCCGTACGGGCGCGGCCTCGGTCTCCCGGTAACGCAGGTCCTCACCGGTGGCGACGAGCCATGCACCGGCGGCGCTGCGGGCGGCGCCGCGCTGGAAGCGCCGTTCGAAACCGGGACGGGGGTCGCGCAGGCAGCGGTCGAGGACCAGGGCCGCGACGGCGGCGACGCTCATGCCCTGGCCGTAGATGGGGTTGAAGGCGCACGCGGCGTCGCCGGTGACGACGAAGCCCCGCGGCCAGGACGGCAGCCGCTCGTAGTGCCGGCGGTGGTTGGCCGTGCGGCGGTAGGCGACGATGGGGGTCAGCGGCTCGGCGTCGCGGATGGCGTTGTACAGGACGGGGCTGCGCAGCCCCTTGGCGAACTCCAGGAACGCGGTCTCCTCGGACGGGCCGTAGTCGCGTCCCGCGCCGGAGAGGCTGCAGATCCAGCGGCCGCCCTCCTGGGGGAACAGCCCGCCGGTGCGCCGGGTCGCGGGCGGGTCGGCCTGGATGTACAGCGCCTTCCAGCCGGGATCGAACCCGGGCGGTATGGCGTAGTAGCGGCTGGCGTACCCCAGGAGCGGATCGACCCGGGTCTCCGGCGGCGTCGGGTGGCCGAGTGCGGCGAGCCATTCCGGCGCCCGCGACCCGCGGCCGGTGGCGTCGACGACCAGGTCGGCGTGGAGTTCGCCGTCGTCGCCGAGGATCACCCCGGCGACGTCCCCGCCGCGGGGGAGGAGGCCGGTCACCCGGTGCCCGTCGAGGACGTCGACGGGTTTGCGCCCGCCGTCCGGGGGGCCGGTGAGCCGGTCCCGTACGGCATGGTCGAGCAGTGGGCGGCTGAACGTCAGCAGCCGCGTCGCGTCGAAGCGTTCGCGCCAGCCCGCCGAGGTGAGCCAGAGGACGTCGGCGGGCACACGGACCTCTTCGGCGCCGGCCGCGCGTAACGTGGCCTCCAGACCGGGGAACAGCGCCTCGGCGATCTCCAGGCCGCGCGTCCAGAGGACGTGCAGGTGCCGGGACTGCGGCACGCCGGGCCGGAACACCGGATCGGCGGGGAACCGGTCGCGGTCGATGAGGGTGACCCGTTCGAAGTGGGCGGTCAGGACGCGGGCGGTGAGCAGGCCGGCCATGCTTCCGCCGATGACGATGGCGTGTTCGCGTTTCACTCGAGGTCTCCGGTCGCGGGGAGTGCGCTCAGAAATCATATGAGAACGCAGATATTGACCCTATGTGAAGGACGCGCCGATACTCGTATGGACGAGCGAGGAGTCGGATCATGGCGACCACTGCCGGCGGCCATTCACAGGTTCCCTCCCGGACCCGCCATCACCGCATGGTGAAGAACGAACTGACCGAGACACCGCATCCCGCCTGGGCTCGGTCGATGGTCGATTCGCTCCGGCCGGACTGGACCGCGGTGCTCGAGGCGAAGATCTTCACCGAGACGGTCCATGGGCCGTTCCCAGAGGAGGCGTGGCGGCGGATTCTGCTTGATTTCTTCTGCGTGGTCGAGGCGTTCCCGAAGTACATGGGCGTCTATCTGGCCAAGACCACCTTCGGCCAGGTTCCGGGGGATCACCTCGCCCGCGACTGGCTGATCGGGAACATCCGGACCGAGGCCCTCCATGCCCAGTGGTACGCCGACTGGGCGGCCGCGCTCGGCATCGGCTTCGACGAGCTGGTCTCGCACCGGCCCTGCCCGGAGGTCGGCGCGCTGTACGAGTACCTGTGGTCGGTCTGCTACCGGGGCGGTCTGGCCGAGGCGTTCGGCGCGGTGAACTACGCGATCGAGGGGGTCACGGGGGAGTGGACGCGCCTCGTCCTGCCCGCGTTCCGGGACAGGTACGGCGACGACGCGGCCGCCCTCCGCTGGCTGACCGAGCACGCGGAGTACGACGACGCGCATCCCCGGGAGGCGTTCGAGCTGATCAAGCTGACCGTCCGGGACGGAGCCGAGCACGCGAAGGTCGAGTCGGCGGTGCGCCGGTCGCTGGAGTTGTTCCGGAGGGCCTTCGACGCCAGTTACGAAAATCGGGCATTTCCGGTGAATATCACGTAATGTAGGTCCTCAAGAGGGTAAAACGGCATTAAGCTTCAGCGTAGCGTACTGCTCAGAACGGGCAGCGACGTGCCATTTTCCTCCCTGACGCAGCGGTGACGGCCGAAGTGGGCTGCATTCTCCCGATCCTCGATGGGTATCTCGTAGGGGATCAATTTTTGCCGTCGGCTGGGCCGTTGGAAGGGCTGGACATGCACGTCGATGCCATTCGGACGCAATTGGCGCTCAGCGCGGTCACGGGGACCGCCCTGGTCATGACCGCGGGTTGCAATGGCGGTAACCGGGCCGCCGGAGAGAGCGCCGAGAAGGTCAAGGCGGACGCCGCGGCGGCCCGCGTGATGATCGCACCGGGCAACGGCACCTCGGCCGTGCGGCCCGACAAGCCCGTCGTGGTCCGGGCGACGAGCGGCCGGCTGGCCGACGTCGTGCTCGACAGCGGCGGACGGAGGGTCTCCGGCGAGTTCAGCAGGGACCGTACGGAGTGGCGATCCCGATGGGGGCTCGAACCGGCGGCGAACGTCAGCGTCCACGCCGTCGCACGGAACGCCGACGGACGGACGTCCACAGCGGTGAGCAGCTTCCGCACGACGGGGACGCCCAGCACGGTGACGGTGTCCCAGGACCCCGTCCTGGAGGACCGGCGGAAGGAGACCTACGGCGTCGGGCTCCCGATCATCTTGAACTTCGACAAGACGATCAAGGATCGGGCGGCGGTCGAGAAGGCGCTCCAGGTGATCGCCGACAAGCCGATCGAGGGAGCGTGGCACTGGTTCGACGAGGGCAAACAGGTCGTCTACCGGCCCAAGTTCTTCTGGCCGGCCCACCAGACGGTGCGGCTCGTCGCCCACCTCACCGGCGTTCCGTTCGGGAACGACACCTACGGCACCAAGGACTTCACCCGGACGTACCGGATCGGGCGGGCGCAGATCTCCCACCTCGACATCGCGGGCCACCACATGCGCGTCGACTGGGACGGCAAGCCGGTGCGGACCATCCCGATCAGCGCGGGCAACGGGGAGACCCGCGAGTACACCACGACCAGCGGAATCCACCTCAACATGGAGAAGGACGAGGACGTCACGATGACCTCCCCGGGCCGCGGGCCCGGCGACCCCGGCTACTACAGCGAACTGATCCACTACGCCGTCCGCGTCTCCAACGCCGGTGAGTACCTCCACCAGACCCCAGGCGACGAGGGCTGCCTCGGCAACCGCAACTGCAGCCACGGCTGCATCCGCCAGTCCCGCGAGGACGCCATCTGGTATTACAAGCACTCCCAGCCCGGCGACCCGGTGATCGCCACGGGAACGGACCGGCAGGTCGAGCCGGACAACGGCTGGTCGTTCTACCAGATGCCGTGGCGGAAGTGGCTCAAGGGCAGCGCCCTCCACCGCTGACGCCGGACCGACGGGCAGAAGTCAGCGGATGGTCATCCGCCCGGAAGCCGGTCGTTCCACCCTATGGGCACCGTTCCTGAGTGAGCATCGCCCGCCTGAGCCTGATCGCCGTCGTCCTGCTCCCCACCTGCGCCGCGGCCACGGTGCCGGTCCCCGCCCGGCATCCGGGCGCCCGGGTCGTCCGCGCGGCCTTCGAACCGGCCCGACGCTGCCACGCCGGGGCCGCCCCGGACTTCGACGGGGATGGCGTCCGTGACCTGGCCGTCGGCGCGCCGTACGCGACGAGCGAGGGCCGCCGCCGGGCCGGAGCGGTCGCCGTCCGCTACGGAGGCCGCCCCGCCTGGCTCCGGCCGAGTCCCGCGCAGGCCGGCGCGGGGTTCGGCGGCACGGTCGCCGTCGGCGACTTCGACGGCGACCACTGCGACGACCTGGCAGTGGCGGCCTCCGACCAGGGGCGGGCGCGTCCCGGGGCCGACGGTACGGGCGTCGTGGCGGTGTACTTCGGCTCACCCGGCGGCCTGCGCCCGCGCATGACCCTGAGCGTGCGGAGCCTCGGCCGTACGCCGGCAGGTGATCGCTTCGGTGCCGCCCTTGCGGCGGCGGACCTGGACCACGACGGCCGGGATGACCTCCTGGTCGGCGTCCCCGGCCTCGCGGGCGGCGGCGGGGTCGGCCTGTTCACCCGCGGTCTGCGCACCGCCCGCCTGATCACCCAGCACACCTCCTGGGTGCGGCAGCCCTCGGGCCCGACCGACGGCTTCGGCACGGCCCTGGCGGTCGGCGCGTTCGGCGCCTTCGGCCGGGGCCGGCGGATGCAGATCGCCGTCGGCGCGCCCGGCGACGGCATCGAGGCGTCGGGCGCGGTGACCGTCATCGATCCGGCCGCGCACCGGTCCCGGCTGATCACCGAGGACAGCCCCGGAGTGCGGGGCGTTCCCGAACGCTACGACGAGTTCGGCGCGGCGCTGGCCGCCGGCGATTTCGACCACGACGGCACCGACGATCTCGCCATCGGGGTGCCGGGCGAGGACGACACGGCGATGCCGGACAACGTCGCGCAGGGCGCGGTGCACGTCCTGTACGGCTCCGGGGGAGAGGACGTGTGGACGCTCCGCCGGACCGGCCCCGAGGACCGGCTGGGATCCGCGCTGGCGGCCGGTGACCTGACCGGTGACGGCATGGCCGACCTCGCGGCCGGCGCTCCGGGCGGTGGCGTCGTGCAGATCCTCGACGGCCGCCGCCGGCGGGGCCTGAGACGCGGCACCGTCGTCACCTCCCCGGCCGGGGGGACCGCCCAGTTCGGGTGGTCCCTGGCGGTCCGGGGCCGGGACCTGCTGATCGGCGCGCCGGGCGCCGGCGGCTTCGGCGGCGCCGCGTTCCTAGCGCGAGGCTCCCGGACGACCGCCGTGCAGGCGGGCACGGCGGGCGAGCTCCTCGGCTACGCCGTCTCCTGAGCGCTCCCGGGCGCCGCGATGATCAGGGAGCGGCGCGGCGCTTCGGTCGCGGTGCTCAGGGGGACGGCGGCGCTTCGAGCGCGGTGATCAGGACGGCAGGGTGCTTCGGTCGCGACGCTCAGGGGCGGCGGCGCTTCGGCCAAGGTGATCAGGGGCGGTGGGGTGCTTCGGCCGCGGCGGCCGGGGCAGCGCGTCGCGCCGGCGCGGCGGCCCGGGAGAGGCGGAGGGCGCCGT
Source organism: Actinoallomurus soli (assembly GCF_024055715.1). GTDB lineage: Bacteria > Actinomycetota > Actinomycetes > Streptosporangiales > Streptosporangiaceae > Actinoallomurus > Actinoallomurus soli. The sequence goes on along the minus strand of NZ_JAMXMV010000007.1, from coordinate 283,135 downwards.
CGGCGACGGTGAAGCTCGCCGTGACGGTGCTGGGGGCGTGCCGTCTCGTCACGTACGGGAGCGTGTGGAAGTCGGCCCGCAGCTCGGTGGCCGTCAGCCGGGCGGCGATGAAGCCGCGGCGCTGGTCGGCGTAGGCGATGTGCGGGTTTTCGGCCAGTTCGATCGCGCGGGCCGCCGGTGTGTCGTAGCCGTCGCCGTCGCTCGTCACCGAGGTGGTCACCAGCTCGACGCCGACCCGCCGCGAGTCCGGGTCGTCGAAGTCGACGAGCAGGTCGCTCGCGTAGTGACAGTGGATGTCGCCGGTCAGGACGACCGGGTTCCGCGCGCCCGAGGCGACGACGTCGCCCAGGATCCGGTCCCGGTCGGCGGTGTAACCGTCCCAGGTGTCGACGACGACCTCCCTGCCCGGCCCGAGGTGGTAGTCGTGCTGGGCCATGAAGATCTGCTGGGCCAGCAGGTTCCAGCGGGTCCGGGAGGCGCGGAGCCCGGCGGCGAGCCAGGCCCGCTGGGCGGATCCGACCAGTGTCCGACCGGTGGCCAGGCGCGCGGCGCAGTCGGCGCGCAGGCCGTCGTCGCACGCCTGGTCGTCCCGGTACTGGCGGGTGTCCAGAACGTGGAACGTCGTCAGGTCGCCCCAGGCCAGCCGCCGGTAGAGCCGTATCACGGACCCGCGGGGCAGCGCCGAGCGGCGCAGCGGCATGTGCTCGTAGTAGGCGCGGTAGCCCGCCGTCTTGCGCTGCGCGAAGCCCGGCCGGCCCGACGTACCCGGGTGGACGCCCGCCCAGTCGTTCTCCACCTCGTGGTCGTCGTTGACGGCGATCCACGGCGCGAGGGCGTGCAGCGCGCGCAGGTCCGGGTCGGTCTTGTACTGCGCGTGCCGGAGCCGGTACTGCGCGAGCGTCTGGCAGTGGTGCGCGGTGTGGGAGCGGACGATCGTCCCGGTCGAGTTCCGGTAGCCGCCCGGCGCGTACTCGTAGATGTAGTCGCCGAGGTGCAGCACGAGGTCGGGCTGCTGCTCGGCGAGACGCCGGTAGGCGGTGAAGTAGCCCTGCTCGTAGTTGGAGCACGACACCACGCCGAACGCCAGGTCCGGCGCCGTGCCCGGGGCGGGGGCGGTCCGCGTCCGGCCCGTCGGTGAGAGGTGGCCGCCGGTGCGGAACCGGTAGAAGTACTCCCGGCCCGGCTGCAGCCCGGCGGGCTCGACGTGCACGCTGTGCGCCCACGACGGCCGCGCGGTCGCGGTGCCGGACCGTACGACGCGGGTGAACCGCTCGTCCTCGGCGAGTTGCCACTCGACGTCCACGTCCCGGTCCGGCATGCCCCCGTGCCCGCCGTCGGCGAGCGGCCGGGGCGCCAGGCGGGTCCACAGGACGATGCCGTCGGCCGTGGGGTCGCCCGATGCCACGCCCAGCGTGAAGGGGTCGCCCGTTCTCCGGGAGGCCAGCGGCAGCCCGGCCGCGCCGATCAGGAGGCTCCTGCGTGTTAGATCCACTCCCTCAGTTCAGATCGCGCCGCTGAGGGCGGTGAGACCTGCCGTTGACCGGCCGGTCAACATCCGGTTGACGCCACGTGACCCGCGCCTCGTCCGGAACGGCGCTGCGGATACCCACCTTTTTGTGGGTACTTGTCGGCGGGATTCGGGGGCCCGAAGCTTGGTCGTGGAAATTCCGTGCCGTCACGCCGGGCGGCGATCGTCTTCTTCTCCGGCGTGACGGCCCGAGAAGAGAACACGGAGGGACGGCGGTGTATCAGGAAACCGGCTCGCTTCCGGCGAGTCTCTCCAGACGCCGGTGGCCCCAGTCGGACAGCGGCGCCAGTGCTTCGGACAGGTCACGGCCGAAAGGCGTCAGGGAGTACACGGTCTTCAACGGCCGCTCATCGTGCACCTCGCGATGGACGAGACCGTCGGCCTCCATCTCCCGGAGCGTCTGAGTCAGCACCTTTTCGGTCAGGCCGGGCAGCCGCCGGCGCAGTTCACCGGGACGGTACGGACGCGATTCCAGCAGCCAGAGCAGGATCGTCTTCCATTTGCCGTCGATCACCGCGATCGCCGCGGTCACTCCGCAGACATTCGTGTCCCGAGCACGGCTGCGCGTCATCGTCATCCCACCTATACGACCCAGGAGTCGATCATGACCTCTTACACCCCGGATTCTGCCGTCACCGTACTCGGCCTCGGGCCGATGGGCCGGGCACTGGCCGGCGCCTTCCTCGACGCCGGCCTGCGCACGACGGTGTGGAACCGGACGGCGGGCAGGGACCGGGAGCTGACCGGACGCGGCGCGGTCGGGGCCCCATCGCCCGAGGCCGCGGTCGCCGCGAGCGGGCTGACCGTGATCTGCGTGGTGAACTACGACGCGGCGGACGCCGTGCTGCGGCAGGACGCGGTGACCGCCGCGCTGAAGGGACGCACGATCGTCAACCTGACCGCGGACACCCCCGATCGCGCCCGGGACACCGCCGCCTGGGCGGCCGAGCACGGCATCGGCTACCTCGACGGCGCGATCATGACTCCGGCCACCACCGTCGGAACACCGGCCGCGGCGTTCATCCACAGCGGTCCGGAGGAGCTCTACCGGCAGCACGGACCGACGCTGGAGGCCCTGGGCGGCACCCACACCCATCTCGGCGAGGAGATCGGCCGGGCGGCCGCGTACGACATCGCGCTGCTCGACATCTTCTGGACCACGATGGCGGGCTACGCGCACGCGCTGGCGGTGGCGCGGGCGGAGGGCGTCAGCGCGGGGGAGCTGGCGCCGTTCGCCACGGGGATCAGCGCCTTCCTCCCGTCGATCTTCGAGCAGTTCGCGCAGGACGTCGACGGCGGGAGCTTCTCCGGCGAGATCAATCCGATCACCTCGGCGGCGTCGTCCATCGCCCACATCGTGCACACGTCCGAGGCCCACGGCATCGAGGCCGGCGTGATGCGGACGGTCCAGGACCTGACGCGCCGGGTGATCGACCAGGGGCACGGCACGGACGGATTCATGAGGATCATCGAGCTCATGAACCAGCGCTGAGCGGCGGCCGGCGGCGCGGAGTCAGCCGGTGGCGAGCCGCTCGTGGGTCTGCCAGGACGACGTGAGGGTCGAGCCCGAGCGGCGGCAGCGGCCGGCGTTCAACTGGACCCAGTCCTCGGTCCGCTTGGTCGTGGCCCCGAACCGCACCGTCGGCCCGTTGTCGACCGACTGCACGCCATGGCCCTTGGAGGAGATCAGCGGGGTGCTGATGAAGCCGCCCGGCGACCCCTTCAGGTGGCCGCGCAGCTGCGCGCAGACCTCGAAGCCGTCCTTCGGCTTCGTGTCGGCCAGGACGAACGTCCCGGAGTACGCCGTCCGGCAGACGGTGCCCTTGAAGATCACCGTTCCGGCGCCGCCGGGCAGCCCGTACGCGCGGGAGTAGTCGCGACAGCCCTGCGCCTTCGGGCGGGCGGAGCTCTTCTTCTTGGTCCTGCCGGGGGTCGGGGTCGGAGTCGGGGTCCGGCCCCCGCGCAGGCTGTCGTCCGTGGGCGTGCCCGAAGCGGGGGACGACGGGCGTGACGACGGCGTCGTGGCGACGGCCATGGTCTTCCCGGAATCCTCGGCGCCGCCGCCGTCGGGCCAGAGCAGCAGGGCGAGCAGGAGCGCCACCAGGGCCGTCGCGGCACCGGCGCCGACCGCCCAGCGCGCCGCCGAGCGCCGGGACCCGGCCGGCGCGCCCACGCGGGACCCGGCGTCCGCCCCGTCCGGCACGGCGGAGGCCGCGCCGGACCACTCACCATCCTGATTCGGTCCCGCCGGTCCGAAGGCCGACGGGCCCGGTCGCGGAGGCTCGTACGCCGTCGGTCCTGGTCGTAGGGGCTCGGACGTCGACGGGCCCGGCCGCGGAGGGTCGAAAGTCGTCTGATTCGGAGGCGGGGGGGCGAAAGCGCCCGGGCGCGGGGATTCGAACGCCGAGGGGGCCGGCGGCGCGTCGACGGGCTCCTGCCCGAGCAGCGCGGCCTGCGCCTCCTGGGCGGTGGGGCGGCGCGCCGGATCCTTGGCCAGGCAGGCGGCGACGACGGAGCGCAGCGGCTCCGGCAGCGGGTCGAGGTCCGCGTCCCCGCGCACGATGCGCTCCATCACCCTGGGCACCGAGTCGTTGCCGAACGGCGGGCGCCCGGTCGCGGCGAACAGGATCGTGGAGCCCCAGGCGAACATGTCGACCGGCGCGCCGATGTCGCCGCCCGCGATCTGCTCCGGCGCCATGTACGCGGGCGTGCCGAGGGTGTTGCTCTCGTTCCTGCGGGTGGTCCCGAGGGCGCGGGCGATGCCGAAGTCGATGACCCGCGGGCCGTCCTCGCCGAGCAGGACGTTCTGCGGGTTGAAATCCCGGTGCACGATCCCGGCCTTGTGGATCGCGGCGAGGGCGGTCAGCGTGCTGATCGCCAGCCGCTCCAGCGCGCCGCCCGACCGGGGGCCCTCGGTGAGGATCTGGGATCGCAGCGACCGGCCCTCGACATACTCGCTGACGATGTACGGCTGGTCGCCGGCGAGGTCGGCGTCGATGACCTGCGCGGTGCAGAACCGCGCGACCTTCTTGGCGGCGTCCAGCTCCCGGACGAAGCGGTCGCGCGCGTGCGGGTGGGCCGCCATGCGGGCGTGCAGGAGCTTGATCGCCACGTGCGTGCCGGCGTCGTCGCGGCCGAGGTAGACGACGCCCTGCGTGCCCTCGCCGAGGCGTCCCACGAGCCGGTACGCCCCGAGTCGCGTGGGATCGCCCGGTCGCAGCGGATGACCCTCGGGCATCTGGTCGTCCTCCCGCTCTTACCGTCGGTCACGCGAGAGGTAACCATAGCGCCGGTCGCACCGGCCGACATGCCGATGGGGCGCGGGCACCGGAGCGGCTCAGCTCGTGGCGCGGCCGAGGGCGTACTGGTACAGGTGCTCCTGCTGGATGGAGCCGTCGGACCGCTGCATCGTCGCGAAGTTGGCGACGAAGATCTCGTGTGCGGCCTCCACGCCCATGACGTCGATCGCGCGGGCGATGTTCGGCGAGGCCATCATCGACTCCCACGCGGTGTCGAGGGAGGCGAAGTCGTGCCGGTGGGTGACCTCCGCGCTGGCGAAGACGTCGAGCCCCGCCTCCACCATGACCTCCCGCAGCCGGTACAGGTCGTGCACGGGGGGTCCGTCCGTGGGCGGCGTGGGCACCCGGCCCCGTACGGCGCTGAGGAAGGCGCTCGCCTCGCGGCCCGACCAGTTGTGCCACAGGCCGATGGCGACGACGCCGCCCGGCCGGGTGACACGGGCCAGTTCCGCGATGGCCACCGCGGGCGCGGCCGCGTGCTGGATCGCGTCGAACGCCATGACCTGGTCGAAGCAGCCCCGGTCGTAGGGCAGCTCGGTGATCTCGGCGGCGCGCAGGTCCACGTCCGGCAGCCGGTCGCGCGCGTGCGTCAGCAGGTCCGGGGAGGGGTCCAGCCCGGCGACGTCCGCGCCGGTGAAGGCGGCGAGGGCCAGGGCCGTGCCGGTTCCGCAGCCGACGTGCAGCAGGCGGGTGCCGGGCTGTGGCCCCAGCGCCGCGAGCGTCGCGGCGTAGAGAGGGCGGACCTGCTCCTCACGCAGGCGCGTGTAGGGGGTGGTGCCGCGGTGCTGACGGACCTGTGCGGTCCCCATCGTCGCGTCCTCCGTGTCGACTGCCGATGCCGATGCCGATGCCGATGGCTTCATGATCATTACCCGGCCGATCGGGCGCATCAGCATAATTGCTTACTTTTCAACCACCTGTAGGGCTTATGTACTACATACTCGCCATGTGACAAGGCGGGTTTCGTGTCCCACGCTCATCGGTCGCTCGGCCGAGCTCGAACGACTCGACGCCGCCCTGACCCAGGCGCAGAACGGTTCGTCCGTCCTGCTCTTCGTCTCAGGCGACGCCGGGATAGGCAAGTCTCGGCTGGTCACGACCTTCACCGAGCACGCACGGCGCCGTGACGCCCTCGTCTTCACCGGCGGCTGCCTCGACCTGGCCGAGGGCGCCGCGCCGTACGCGCCGTTCGTCGCCGCGCTCCGGCCGCTGGCCTACGAGCTCACGGCCGAGGAGCTGGGGCACGTCCTCGGCGAGGCGCCGCGCGAGCTCGGCGCCCTGCTGCCCGAGCTGTGCGGGCGGCCGCCGGCACGGCGGGACGGCGCCGAACGCGGCCGGCTGTACGAACTCGCCCTCGGGCTGTTCCAGCGGATGGCCGCGCTGCGTCCGGCCGTCCTGGTCCTGGAGGACCTGCACTGGATCGACCCCGCCTCCGCCGACCTGCTGGCCCTGCTCGGCGCGAACCTGCGCCGCGCCGGCCTGCTCGTCATCGGGACGTACCGCAGCGACGAGGTGGTGCGCGGCCACCCGCTGCACGGCACGGTGCTGGAGCTGGAGCGCTCGGGACGCGCCGAGCGCATCGAGCTGTCCGGCCTCTCCCGGGACGAGGTGGCCGCCCAGGTGGCCGGCATCCTCGGCATCCGCCCCGCCGTCCGCCAGGTCGGCGCGCTGTTCGCCCGGACGGAGGGGAACCCGTTCTTCGTCGAGGAACTGGTCGCGGCCGGACCCACCCCGAACGAGGTGCCCGCCAGCCTCCGCGAGGTGCTGCTGACCCGCGTCGAACGCCTCGCCCCCGAAACCCGGCGGGTGCTGCGCGCCGTCGCCGCGATCGGCCGGGTCGGTGATGAGGAGCTGATCGCCGCGGTGACCGGGCTGCCGCCCGAGTCGCTGGACGACGCCCTGCACGAGGCGGTCGCCCACCGGCTGCTCGTCGTCACGGACGACGGATACGACGTACGGCACGCGCTCCTGCGTGACGCCCTGCACACCGAACTGCTGCCGGGCGAACGCAGCCGGCTGCACCGCGCCGTCGCCACGGCGCTGGAGAAATACGGCCCGTCCGCCGAGCTCGCCCGCCACTGGCACGCCGCCGGCGACGCGGACCGGGCGCTCAGCGGCTTCGTGGCCGCGGCCGCCGCCGCACAGGCCAGCTACGCCTGGGCCGTCGCGCTGGCGCACTACGAGCGTGCCCTCCGCCTGTGGCCGGAGGTTCCCGACGCCGCCGCCCGCACCGGGATGCCGTACGCCGAACTCCTGGGCCGCGCCGCCGAGGTCGCCACCGCGGCGGGGGAGGTCGATCGCGCCGCCCGGCTCGCCGAGGAGGCGATGGGCGAGGTCGATCCGGTGGCCGAGCCGACGCGCGCGGCGGGCCTGTGGACCCTGGTCGGCCGGATCCGCTGGGTGACCGGGGACCTGGCCGCCGCGTGCGCGGCGTACGACAAGGCGATCGCGCTGCTGCCCGCCGAGGCGTCGGCCCGCGAACGCGCCCGCGTCCGCGGGCTGCAGGGGCACGCGCTGATGATCCAGTGCCGCTTCCGCGAGTCCGTCGCGTCCTGCCGGGAGGCCGTCGAGGCGGCCGCGGCCGTCGGCGCCCGCGACATCGAGGGGCACGCCCGCAACACCATGGGCGTCAGCCTCGCCATGCTCGGCGAGATGACCAACGGTCTCGCCGAACTGGCCGAGGCACTGCGCAGCGCCAAGGAGCGCGAGGACGCCTGGGAGGTCGGCCGCGCGTACGTCAACTACACCGAGGCGCTGCTGTGGGCCGGGGACTGGGCCAAGGCCGCGGAGCTGGGCATGGAGGGCGTGGGCATCTGCCGGCGTCTCGGATACGGCCGGACGACCTGCATGTGCGCCGCCGGCAACACGCTCGCCGCGCTGATCCGCCTCGGGCGCTGGTCCGACGCGGACCGGCTCGTCGACGACGTCATGGACATCGAGGCGCCGCCGTGGCAGCGCTGGGGCGTGACGCTCGCCATGGCCGAGCTGCAGCTGCGCCGGGGCGACTCCGACGGCGCCCGGCGCCACCTCGCCACCCTCGCCGAGATCACCGGCCGGACCGACGACCTCGACCTGGCCAGCTCCTACCACGCCTGCCGGGCCCGCCTGGCGATCCTCGAACACGACCTGACGGCCGCGCGCGGCCACGTACGGGCGGGGCTCGACGTCATCCGCGGCAGCGAGTTCATCCGGATCGGGCCCGAACTGTGCGCGGCGGGGATCCGGGCGGAGGCGGGGCTGCACGGCGACGCGGCGCCGCTCCTGGAGGAGAGCCGCGCGATGCTCGCGGCGATGCCCAAGATGCCGGAACCGGAGGCGTACGGTCTCCAGGCCGAGGCGGAGGCGACCCGGACGGCGGACCCGGACCCGGCCCTCTGGCGTTCCGTCACCGCGCTCTGGGAGGAGCTCGGCGAGACCTACCGCGCGGCGTACTGCCGGACCCGCGAGGCCGAGGCGATCCTGGCCGTCCGCGGCCCGCGCGAGGACGCGGTGGAGGCGCTGCGCGCGGCGTGGGCCACCGCCGACGCCCTCGGCGCCGACGCGCTGCGGCCGGAGATCGAGAACCTGGCCCGGCGTGCCCGGCTCGATCTCGTCCCGGCCGCCGAGGAGCCCGCACCCGTGGAGGAGCCGGTCCCCGGGCTCACCGCGCGGGAGACCGAGGTGCTCGCGCTGCTGAGCAGCGGGCGGACCAACCGGCAGATCGCCGAGACGCTGTTCATCAGCGAACGGACCGTCGGCGTCCACGTCTCCCGCATCCTGCACAAGCTCGGGGTGCCGAACCGGGGTGCCGCCGCCCACCTCTTCCGCGCGTCCAACTGAACCCGGCGGCCTGGGACTGCGAGCAGGGCCGGGAGCGCCGCTCAGGGCCTGATGCGCCAGCCAGATCCCGGGAGCGCCGCTAGGGCCTGATGCGCCGGCCAGACCCCGGAAGCGCCGCTCAGGACCGGGGCGCCGGTCAGAGCCCGGGGGTGAACGAGCCGCCGCGCAGGCCGGCGTCGACGAGTCCGACGGCCCGGGCGACGGACGCCAGGCGAGTGCCCTCCCGGCGGTAGATCTCCAGCACCGCCTCGACAGCGTGGGCGGGGACCGTGTCCGCCAGCTCCGCGCGGGCGGTGCGGAAGCCCTCCCTCGCCGCCTCCAGATCGGCTGCGACGTGAAGACGGGCCATGCGCGACAGCACGGTCGGATAGCGCCGGAGCACGCCGTACCGGCGGTATTCGGCCGGCACCAGGTCGAAGAGCCAGGCCACCGCCGTGTCCTCGAATCTCTCGGTGCCCGGCGGATGCACTCCCGAAGGCCAGCCGGGCGGCACGTTCGCGGTCACGTCGTCAGGAAGGGAGAACCACCGCTTCGGCCTACTCCTTCTCCTCTTCCTCCGGATCACGGCGCTTAGTGATCCTGATCATGCCGGAGTCGAGGTCGTCACGCCCGCCGGCGCTGTTGGTGTGCAGCTCGTGGCGGCGGGTCTTCTCCTTCTCCTGCTCCTCGAGCTGGATCTGTTTTCCCGCGCCACCGAAAGCCGCCTGCAGGTCCGCGAACATCCCGGGCCCGAACCCGGCTCCGGACGAGGAGTCGCCCCGGATGGCCGACATCAGGCCGCCGCCACCACCACCGTTGCCGTCCTTCGGCCAGTCGATGACCTCTGGCTCCGGAGCAGCGGCGGGGCGCTTACGCGGACGCCTACGGCGCCGTCGAAACGGTGATTTCACGCAACCTCCAACGATCGGCCGAGTGCCATGATTCCGCACCGGCGCCCCGCCGATGTTATGCGCGATTTCCGGGATCTTGAATGCGTGGTCACCGCGACCTTGAGCGGTACCCTGCGGAGGGTGCCCACCACACTGGCCGACATCATCACGATCCTGGAAGATCGCTACGATCCCGCCTGGGCGGAGTCCTGGGACGCCGTCGGCCTGGTCTGCGGCGACCCGGACGCCGAAGTCCGTCGTGTCCTGTTCGCCGTGGACCCGGTGGGCGACGTGGTCGACGAGGCCCTGGACTGGCGCGCCGACCTGATCGTCACGCACCACCCGCTACTGCTGCGGCCCGTACACGGGGTACCCGCCACCACCCCGAAGGGCCGCGCCGTGCACCGGTTGATCACCGCCGGCGCCGCCCTGTACACCGCGCACACCAACGCCGACGTCGCCGACCCCGGCGTCTCCGACGCGCTCGCCCGCGCCGTCGGGCTCACCGGGGCCCTGCGGCCGCTGAGCCCGTCCGCCGACGATCCGCGCCGGGGCCTCGGCCGCGTCGGTGAGCTGCCCGCACCCGTGACGCTGCGGGAGTTCGCGGACGCCGCGGCCAAGAGCCTGCCCGCCACCGCCGCGGGCCTCCGGGTCGCCGGCGACCCGGAGGCGCCGGTCCGTACGGTGGCGGTCTGCGGCGGTGCCGGCGACTCCCTGCTCGGCGCGGCCCGCGCCGTGGGAGCCGACGTCTACCTCACCGCCGACCTCCGCCACCATCCGGCGTCGGAGTTCCGGGAGGATGGGAGTACCGCACTCGTCGACGCCGCGCACTGGGCGACGGAATGGCCGTGGCTCGGCGACGCGGCGGCCCTGGTGCGACAGACTGGCGTGGAGACCCGGATCTCCACCGTCGTGACCGACGCGTGGACCTTTCGATCCCTTGAAGGAAGTACGTGAAAGCAGCACCTGAAGCCCAGATGCGCCTCCTCGACCTGCAGGAGCTGGACACCCGGCTGGACCGGCTGGCCCACCGCAGGCGCACCCTGCCGGAGCTCGCCGAGATCACGAAGGTCGAGGAGCGCCTCGGCGGGGTCGGCGACGCGCTCGTCGCCGCGCAGACCGAGATCAGCGACATCGACCGGGAGCAGAAGAAGGCCGAGCAGGACGTCGACCAGGTACGCGCCCGCGCCGAGCGGGACCAGAAACGGCTCGACTCCGGGCAGGTGTCCTCGGCCCGCGACCTGGAGAACCTCCAGTCCGAGATCGTGTCCCTGCAGAAGCGGCAGGCCGACCTCGAGGACATCGTCCTGGAGGTGATGGAGCGCCGCGAGGAGGCCGAGAACCGCCTGCGCGCCGTCGAGGCGGACAAGGAGACGGCCGAGAAGGACCTGGCCGAGCTCACCGAGCGCCGCGACGCCGCCAACCGGGAGATCGACGGCGAGGCCGAGCTGGTCCGCACCGCGCGGGCCGGAGTCGCCGGTGACATCCCCGGCGATCTGCTCAAGCTGTACGAGAAGCTGCGCGAGCAGCAGCGGGGCGTCGCCGCCGCGCCGCTGCTGCGCGGCCAGTGCCAGGGCTGCCACCTGCAGCTCAACACCGTGGAGCTGAACGCCATCCGCGCGGCCGCCAAGGACGACGTCATCCGATGCGAGGAGTGCCGCCGGATCCTCGTCCGCACCCCGGAATCCGGCCTGTGAAGCTGATCATCGAGGCCGACGGCGGGTCCCGCGGCAACCCCGGCCCCGCCGGGTACGGCTCCGTCGTCCGCGACGCCGTCACGGGCCAGGTCCTGGCCGAGCGGGCCGAGTCCCTCGGCGTGGTCACCAACAACGTCGCCGAGTACCGCGGTCTGATCGCGGGTCTGGAGGCCGCGTCCGAGCTCGCCCCGGACGCCGACCTCGAGGTCCGGATGGACTCCAAGCTCGTCGTCGAGCAGATGTCCGGCCGATGGAAGATCAAGCATCCGGACATGAAGCCGCTCGCCCTCCAGGCGCAGCGGCTGGCCTCCCGCTTCGGTTCGGTCCGCTACACGTGGATCCCCCGGGAGCGCAACAAGCACGCCGACCGGCTCGCCAACGAGGCCATGGACGCCGCGGCCGAGGGCCGTACCTGGGCGCCGTCCGCCGTCGAGGAGGACGAGCCGGACCCGCCCACGGCGACCACGGGCTGGGGGCCGCCGACCACGGATCCGACGACGACGCTGCTGCTCCGGCACGGCGAGACCCCGTACTCCGGGGAGCGGCGGTTCGCCGGCGTCGGCGACATCCCCCTGACCGACACGGGCCTGGCCCAGGCCCGTGCCGCCGGGGAGGCGTTCGCCGGCCGCGGCATCGACGCGATCGTCACCTCGCCGCTCAAGCGGACGCGGCAGACCGCCCAGGAGGTCGCCCAGGTCCTCGACGTCCCGGTCCGCGTGGAGGACGACCTGCGCGAGACCGACTTCGGCGACTGGGAGGGCTACACCTTCGCCGAGGTGCGCGAGCGCTGGCCCGCCGAGCTGGACGCCTGGCTCGCCGACCCCTCCGTCGCGCCTCCCTACGGCGAGAGCTTCGCGGCCACCCTCAAGCGCGTCCAGACCGCCCGCGACAAGCTGCTCGTCCGCTTCCGGAAGCAGAAGATCCTCGTCGTGTCGCACGTCACGCCGATCAAGACGCTCCTGCGCCTGGCACTGGACGCCCCGCCCTCCGCGCTCTACCGGATGCACCTGGACGTCGCATCCCTGTCGGTCGTCGACTGGTACGCCGACGGCCCCGCCGTCGTACGGTCCCTCAACGACACTCACCATCTCCGCCAGGGTGCCGAACCGGGCCTTTGGTAAAGTCGGTGAACGACGGACGAGTCGGCCGGACGGTCGCGTCGGAGTTCCGCTCCGACGAGGAAGGTCCGGGCTCCACCGGGCAGGGTGGTCGGTAACGCCGACCCGGGGCGACCCGCGGGAAAGTGCCACAGAAAGCAGACCGCCTCCGCATGCGGAGGTAAGGGTGAAACGGTGGTGTAAGAGACCACCAGCGCCCCAGGTGACTGGGGCGGCTCGGCAAACCCCACCCGGAGCAAGGTCAAGAAGGACCCGCCACGCGGGTCCGCGCAGGCGTTCGAGGGCGGCCCGCCCGAGCCTGCGGGTAGACCGCTCGAGGCCGCCGGCAACGGCGGCCCTAGATGGATGACCGTCGCTCCGCGCGAGCGGAGGCACAGAACCCGGCCTACAGGCCGACTCGTCCGTCATCCACGCCGCTGACCTGGAGCGCAGCGCGTCAGTTATGGGTATCCGGCCCGTTGCGATCGAGCGCTGCTCGGATCTGGCCGAGCCACTCTGCGCCGAGCCGGCGCCCGTTCGGGAGTCGATCATCTCGATCCCAGCGCCACGTTGTGATCATCGCCAGCACGAGGAGCCGGCACTCGCGCAGCACGTCTTGATCGATACCGGGATAGTGCTCGCCGACTTCTTCGGGCGCATGGGCGAGGTCGAATTCGACCGGCCCCCGGCAACACGTCTCAAGGTCTATGAACAGCAGGCCGTTCTTCGTGGTGAGCACGTTGCCCGGGTGCGGCTCGCCGTGCAGCAGCTGCTCACTGCCGCCGCGCTCGCCGATCACCCGCCTGAGGCTTCGCAACGTGTCGCCGAGCAGCTCCCGGTCCGCTCTGGCGAGCGCCGGAGTACGGTCGCGGTCCGCCACGAGTTGTTGAGCCTGTTCGACTCGAGTAGTGAAGTGCGGCGTCGGGACGTCGAGCTCGCGCATGCCGGCGTGCAGTCGCCGGAGCGCATTGGCGTAGTCGGTCGGTGAGACCTCCCGGGGTGTCACGGGTTCGTAGTAGGTCCACAGCGTGACCACGAAGCCATCACGCTCATAGGCGCGTGGCTCCGCTCGAGGCTCGAGAGCGGCCACCGGGCACCCGGACTGGGCGAGCCGCTGAGCAAGCTCGAGTTCGAACCGTGCGACCTGATGCGCCACAGGTGCCACCCGGGCCAGGACGTCACAAGGCAGCAGACGCAGAGTCAGCTTGTTCGAGTCCTGAAGAATGATCGCGTCGTCGGCTGTCAGGCCAAGTGATGAGGCGGCGGACATGGCCGCGGCCACCGCACGCGGAATCTCTGAGGCCTGCACCGTCGCCTTGCCCCTTCTCCCTCGAACGCGGCCGTAACTCTCCAAGCGGTGCAACGCGCGCGCTACCAAGTCAATGCAACGACCTCGGATCGTCACTCCGAAGACGGATATTCGCCCTTCGGCGTGCGGGTGTGATCTCGGATAATCGTCCACGTGATCAGGCCGATGATCACCGCTACCAGGCCGAGTATCGCCGCTCCCGCCCAGTTACCGAATATCAGATCGGCGCTCATGACGAACAACGCCCACAGTGCCGCGAAAGCCAGGAACGCCACCCTCAGTTTAACCTTTACGGTCATTTCTTCTCCCGTGCCAGTAGGCCCGATGATCAACGGTTGACTCAGCAGGGGTGTGTGCGGGCTGCCCCTCACTCTTGGGCGCTTACCGAAGACGACGACGGCCTGCTCCGGCTAGTGCGGCGACCATGGGTCGTCGGGCCCGACGTATCGATCGAACCGTGCGATCTCCTCCGGGCCCGGGCGCTCGAATCGGTCGGAGGTGCCGAGCAGCACCTGAGAGGCGAGCGCTTCGGCCTCCGGGCCGCCCCTCGCTCGCACTCGCCGCACGAGCTCGTCGAGAGGAGCATCGACGAAGTGGAGCTCCGTCACGGCTCCCTCGCGTACCGCGACCTGCCGGATGGTCTCGCGTTCGTCGCGCGACCAGGAGCCGAACTCGACGACGATGCTCGCGCCGCAGCGCAGGATGGCGCCCGCGTGCACGAGCATGCAGTCTTGAAGCTTGAAGCGGAACTCGTAATCCACGAGGCTGATGCCGAGCCCGACGATCCATTCGTCCGGACTCAGATGCACGGCCTTCGCGGCCTCGACGATCTGCCGCGCGCGGGTCGTCTTTCCGGCTCCGGGCAGCCCGCACACCAGGTACATCCGCGCGTCGTTCACCGCGCCATCCTAGTTCCGATCTTTCATCGAGCGGGCGATCCGCATGTTCTGCCGGAATCGGCCCGGTGAGACGCCGTACTCCCGCCGGAAGGCGTTCGCGAACGCGAACTCGGTCGAGTAGCCGATCTGCCGGGCGATCGACGCCAACGTCGCCGAGGTCTCGCCCAGCAGGCGGGCGCCGAGGCTGAGGCGCCAGTCGGTCAGGTATGTCGCCGGCGGTTTGCCGGCCAGGTCGGTGAACCGCCGGACGAAGGTCGTACGGGACATGTCCGCGATCTCGCTCAGCCGCTGCACCGTCCACTGGCCGTCCGGCGCGTCGTGGATCGCGCGCAGCGCCGCGGCGATTCCCGGGTCGGTGATCCCCGGCCATGGCTCGTCGCCGGACTGCTCCTGCCAGTGCCGCAGCGCGTGGACGAGCGTGAGGTCGACCAGCGCGGACCGGGTCGCGTCGTTGCCCGGCCGGGCCTCGGACACGTCGTCGCCGAGCAGGGCCGTCAGCGACCGAAGCTGCGGGTGGCGTTCGTAGTCCGGCGAGATCGCGATGACGTCCGGCAGGTCACGGAGGAACTGATGGATCTTGCTGTTGTCCAGGCGGTAGCACCCGCAGAGGAACTCGAAGTCGGACGGGCCGGGGCGCGGAGGCTCGGGGCCCATGCTCGCCACCGGCAGCGTGCCGAGTGCGCACGGCGCGTGGCTGAGCCCGTGCTCGGTGCCGTACGGGACGAGCACGACGTCACCCGGCCGCAACGGGATCGACTCGCCGCCCCTCCGGATCAGCCAGCCGGTGCCACTCAGCACGAGGTGGAACCCGACGCCCCCGAAAGAGGGGTAGCGGGCGCCCCACGGTCCGGACTCCGCGATCCGGCGAGCGTAGGCGTTGCCGGCACGGACCGTACCGATCACCTCGCTGATCATGTCCACGTACAGATCGTAGGCCGCACGCCACCCCGGAACGGGTCGTACGAGTATGCGTCTGGGCCGATCGGACATGGTCGTCGGCGGCCGCGACTGGTTGGGTCGATGGACGTGACAACCGACGCCACTCCTCACGACCAGGCCCGCATCCTTCTCGAGAACGCCGAGAAGACCGAGCAGCAGGATCGCCCGACCGCCGACAGCCTCGGCGTGGTACGCCGTCACGGCGGCTTCGCGCTCAGGACGCCTGAACGGTTCGGCGGGGCCTGGGCCGACGCCGGCACCGTCGCCCGCCACCTGGCGGACGTGGGCCGGTACTGCCCGTCCACCGCCTGGATCGCCGGTACCTGCGCGACCGGCAAGACCTTCGCCGACGGCGCCTTCCGCGGCGCGGTACCGGCCGACTTCCACGCGGACCCGGACGCGCTCGCCTGTGGATCGGGCCGGCCGGACGGCACCGGAGAGCCCGAGCCGGGCGGCATCCGGATCAACGGCCGCTGGCCCTACGTCTCCGGCTGCGAGGACGCGGCCTGGGCCGGACTCGGGTTGATCGTCGACGGCGTGTACTCGTTCGCGCTGATCCCCATGGCCGACCTGACCGTCGAACGGACCTGGCACTCCGCCGGCATGCGCGGCACCGGCAGTAACACCGTCGTCGCCCATGATCTGCCGGTGCCGGCGGAATGGGTGAGCCCGGCCGGGCCGCCGGCTTCCGCCACCCTGGTGTTCTACGGGATCACGGTCCTCGCCCCGGTGGTCGGCGCGGCACGCGGCGCGCTCGACGTCGTGCACGCGCTGTTCGCCTCGGATCGCAAGCCGTTCATGACGGCGTACGCGCGGATGGGCGACTCCCCGGCGGCGCGGCACTGGCTGGCCGAAGCGACGCTGCTCGTCGACCGTGCCGAACGCACCGTGCTCGCCGCCGCGCAGGCCGTCGACGCGGGTGACGTCTCGGCGGCCGAACGCGCGCGGCTGGAGATAGACCTGTCGTACGCCGCCCGCGACTGCCGGGCCGCCGTGGAGCTGATGCTGGACCTGCACGGACCGAGCGGCTTCGCCACGAACAACGCGTTGCAGCGATACTGGCGGGACATCGCGGTCGGCGGCCGTCACCCGCACCTGCGGACCTACATCGCGGCGGAGAACCACGGCCGGGCTCTCGCCGCCGAGGGCTGACCTGGGTCTTCAGCCGGCGGCGGTGGCGTGGGCGGCGGCGTGACGTGACAGGCGGCGGTTCCCGGAGGAACCTTCCGCCGCAACGATGACGTCTTATCTGGCATGTTCGCGACGTTGACCGGGCTCGGCCTGTCCGCATCGGCCGGTCTGAACGCCTATATCCCGATCCTGGTGGTCGGCCTGCTCGCCCGCTTCACCGACGTGATCGCCCTGCCGCACCAGTTCGCGTGGATGGGCAACGGATGGGCGCTCGCGGCCGTGGCGGTCCTGCTCGCCGCGGAGGTCGTCCTCGACAAGGTCGCCATCGTCGACCATGTCAACGACGCGATCCAGACCTTCGTACGGCCCGCGGCCGGCGGTGCCGTCTTCGCCGCCTCGGACGCGGCCGCGCGGATCGACCACTCCGGGTGGATGGTCGATCATCCCTGGGTGGGCTGGGCGCTGGGCATCCTCGTCGCGCTGTGCGTTCACGTCACCAAGGCCGGCGTGCGTCCCGTGATCAACGTCGGCACGGTCGGCGTCGGAACGCCCTTCGTGAGCGCGGCGGAAGACGCGATGTCACTGGTGATGAGTTTCGTCGCGGTCCTGGTCCCGGCGCTCGTCATCCTGTTCCTGGTCGTGTTCGTCCTGATCGGATGGCGGTTGACTCGAAGGATTCGCAGGCGGCGTAAGCCGGAGAACGCCCGCTGATCCGTGCTCCGCGGACAACGGGTCGCCCGTACGGGCACATTCGGCCGTACGGCGTCCTGAGGACCCGGCCAGAGGCCGCCTCGTCCGTCACCGCGCGTCCTGGGCGGGTCCGTATGCTCGGGAGGTGCGAGTCGATCTTGTGACGCTGGTCGTGGAGGATTACGACGCGGCGATCGGGTTCTTCGTCGGCGTGCTGGGCTTCGAGTTGGTCGAGGATTCCCCGTCGCTGACCAATGACGGCCGTCCGAAGCGGTGGGTGGTCGTACGGCCGCCGGGGGCCGAAACGGGCATCCTGCTCGCTCGTGCGGACGGTGAGCGGCAGACCTCGGTCATTGGGGACCAGGTCGCCGGCCGCGTCGGTTTCTTCCTCCGGGTCGACGACTTCGCCGCCGCCTACGAACGGATGGTCGCCGCCGGTGTCGAGTTCGTGACCGCCCCGCGTACGGGGCCCTACGGGCGGGTCGCCGTGTTCCTCGACATCGCGGGGAACCGCTGGGACCTGCTCGGCCCGGCATGACGACCGCCGACGGACGCACGGCCCGCCGGTAAGGTGCCCGCGTGCTCGTCTCCCCGTACGCCTACGAATGATTAGCGCAACGCTTCACGTCGACCTCGGCGTCGAGCCGGAAGTCAGTCGAGGAAAGGCTCAAGTCCTCGCCGGCACACCGCCCAACGGATGTCGTCGCTCGCCGAGTCCTCCAGGATGAGGCTCGCGACGATGGGCTCATGGCACGGCGGAGTGCCATGAGCACTGCATCCGCCGTTCGCGGCGGTGCCGTTCGCGTCGTTGTACCAGTCTCGAGGCTGGGGATCGAGCCTCTCGCGGAGACGTAGCGCCATGGCTCGACGCTACGCGGTTGCAGGAGCATCCGGGGCGGTGTGCGACATGGCGTCGAGCCGGACGGTTTCTCACGCGAGCCGGTCGATCAGGAGGCGGCCGCCGGTCAGGAGGGGGAGTGGGGGACGGAGATGGCGGTGAGGATCAGGCCCTTGCGGACGAGCCAGCGGCCGGTGAAGCCTCTCAAAGGGCGGCCGTCGACCTGCGGGGGAGGGACGGTCAGCGCGGCCGTGAAGGTGCCGGCCTCGGGGTCCACGGTGATGCTCGCGCCCTCGAAGTCCAGCCAGCTGCGGGTCAGCGGGAACCACGCCTTGTAGACCGACTCCTTCGCGCTGAACAGCAGGCGGTCCCAGTGCACGCCGGGTTCGGCGGCGCGCAGGTCGGCCAGCCAGGCGCGCTCCTCGGGACGGGAGACGTGTTCCAGGACGCCGTCGGGCAGCGGGCCGTTGGGCTCCGCGTCGATGCCGATGGTCTGGATGTCACGGGCCCGGGCCACCGCGGACGCCCGGTAGCCGTCGCAGTGGGTCATGCTGCCCACGATCCCGTCGGGCCAGGTCGGGGCACCGCGTTCGCCCGGGAGAAGGGGCGCGGGGGCGACGCCGAGCCGGGCGAAGGCCGCCCGGGCGCACGCCCGTACGGTGGTGAACTCCCTGCGGCGTTTGTCGACGGCGCGGCCGAGCAGCGCCGCCTCTTCGGGGAACAGCGTGGTGGCGGGCGCGTCCTCGAACGCCTCCTCACCCACCGCCTCCGGCGGCAACAGCTCCTCGATCACGGCGTCGGGAGGATCTGCCGCAGGGCCGGCGGCGCCGGGCGTTTCTGCCACTCCCGGGGGTAGCCGACCGAGACCTCCTCGAATCGCACGCCGTCGTGGTAGGTGGTCCGCGGGATGTGCAGGTGGCCGTAGACGGCCACGGCCGCGCGGAAGCGCAGGTGCCAGTCGGCCGTGTGCTCGGTGCCGCACCACTGGGCGAACACCGGATATCGGAGGATGCGGGTGGGTTCCCGGACGAGGGGATAGTGGTTCACCAGGACGGTCGGCAGGTCGGGATCCAGCGACGCCAGGCGCTCTTCGGTCACCGCCAGCCGGGCCCGGCACCATGCCTCACGAGTGGGGTACGGGTCCGGGTGCAGGAGCACCTCGTCGGTGCAGACGACGCCCTCCTTGTACGCCTGCGCGAGCGCGGCCTCCTGGGTGGTGACGCCGTCGGGGCGGAACGTGTAGTCGTAGAGCAGGAAGAGCGGCGCGACGACGGCCGGGCCGCCGGGGCCACGCCAGACCGGGTACGGATCCTCCGGTGTCAGCACGCCCATCTCCCGGCACAGCTCGACGATCCGCAGGTACTTGGCCTCGCCGCGCAACTCGGACGGGTCGTCCCGGCGTGTCCACAGCTCGTGGTTGCCGGGCGCCCACACGACCGTCGCGAACCGCCGTCGCAGCGTGTCGAGCGCCCAGGTGATGTCGTCGAGCTTCTCGCCGACGTCGCCGGCGATGAGCAGCCAGTCGTCGTCGGAACCCGGGCGCAGGCCCTCGACGAGCGTGCGGTTCTCCGAGTAGGAGACATGAAGGTCGCTGAGGGCGAGGAGCTTCGCGTCATCTCCCGGCGTGCGGATCACATCCGCGATGCTACGGCGGATCTCGCCGGAACGGACCCCCTCTTCGGAGGCGCCGCCCGCGGATCGGACCCTGGCCGGCCGCGGACGGGTCCAGGTCGGCCGGGGACCGGGGTCCAGGCCGGCCGGGGACCGGGGTCCAGGCCGGCCGGGGACCGGGGCCCCGGCCGCGGGCCGGTGCGGGAGGCGCCGGCCCGCCGGCCGGGGAACGGAGATCAGCTGAAGTTCACGTCGCTGCAGAAGAAGAACGCCTGGTCCATGTGCGAGGCCTGCCAGATCGTGAAGACGACGTGGCGGCCCGTACGGCCGGGGGCGCTGAGGTTGTCGACGATGTAGTCACTGCCGGGCGCGTACTTGCCGGTCTTGCGGATCAGCTCCAGGTCGCTCCAGCGCAGGGGCTGGGTGAGGGCGTCGTACCCCTGGCGGGTGACGTAGACGAGAAGGTAGTCGGCGCCGTGCCTGGCCTGGTCCATCAGGTGGACCGAGAAGGTGTTGTGGATGTTGGTCATCTTCCACGCGCCGGGGACGTCCAGGGAGCGGTACCGGCCGCTTTCGGTCAGGCCGCCGCTGCAGAGCTGACCGTCCGGCAGGCCCGCCTGGAAGTTGCCGCCGAGGCCGTTGCGGTAGAGACCGTTCCAGTTCCACATGGCGTTGGGGTTGTCCTGCCATGCCTGCCAGCACATCGGGTCCTGCTGCTGCATCGCGGGGTCCTGGAAGTCGCTTCCCCAGCGCTGCCAGCAGCCGTAGTTGCGGGAGGCGGGGTCGACGACCGAACCGTGGGCGAAGGCGGCGTCGGCCCAGGGGACCAGGAACAACACCGCCGCCGACAGCAGGGTCAGGGCGCGGAGCGCCCGGCGGGAGAGGAAACCTCGGTGGTGCATGCGCGTTTCTCCGTCTCGCGGGGACAGAACGGACGGTGGGAGCGCACCTAGCGACGGATCCTAGCCTGACAGATCGATTTACCGAACTTTACCGATGAAACTTTCACGGCGTTCGAGGGTCCGGTCCCGAACGTGGGTCGAGCCGCGGTGACGGGGGCGTGGTCACCGCCACCGCGGCCCGGTTCGTGCGCGTGAGCGGCCGGAACGCTCACTCACGCGGGCTTGTCGAACGCGCCGTCGTACTTCGCGCAGATCTCCCGCGCCTCCGCGGGATAACGTCCGATCAGCCGGTGCAACTCGGCGAGCTCGGCGTCTCGACGGAGATGCCCGACCACGGGCATCTCGTCGAGGATCTGCCGGAACTCCGACAGCTCCTGGTCATAGCTCATGCGTCCTCCTTCGTCGGAGGAGTGCCCAGAGGTGCTGTGCTCGTGATTCGCTCGCTTCGCTCACTCATGGGGCCGTCCGGGGGCTCGGTTTCCGATGACACGGCTGATCTCCCGGGCCGCCAAGAGCTTGTCGACGGCGGGGCAGATGGGCTGGCCCCAGGAATAGAAGAACCAGTACGCGTCACCGTCGACGATGTGGTGTTCGCACCGGATCGTCTCCGACATGACAGGCGCGTGCCGGTTGGTCGCCCGGAGGTACGGCGACGAGCCGTGGGGATGGTCGAGAGTGGTCTCGAAACCGGCCTGATCGAGCGCACCGCGCAGCTCTCGCAAGTGCCGGACGACTAACGCGGTGACGGTCTCCTCGCCCATGTACGTCTCCTCATCGCGCGGGATGTACGGCCGCCTGCCGCGACGTTAGAGCCGCCGACCAGTCGCGTGCGAGAAGTGTGCCCGAGTGTGGCACACGCTCAGGGCGTACCGGTCCGCCGTCGCGCGTGCTGCACGGGACCGCGGCCCGGTACGCGCCGTGCCGAGCTCAGGTCGACATCAGTCGAGGGCGTCGATCGCGGCGGTGATGAGCGTTCGTGCCGCCGTGCCGAAGACCGCCATGGCGGACAGCTCGGTGAAGGCCTTGACGTACAGGTCCACCTCGCCCGGCGTGGTGACCGTCACCGCGGCCGACAGCAGCTCCACCGAGACCTGGACGGAGTCGAAGACGTTGAAGCCCTCCAGCGTCCACATCCGGCGGCCGCCGTGGTCGAAGGGGATGACGCCGAGAGACACGGACGGCAGCGCCATGACGTCCAGGAGGTGGTGCAACTGCCCGGCCATGGTGTCGGGGCCGCCGACCTGGTAGCGGAGCACCGACTCCTCGACGAGCACGGCGAACCGGTGGGCGCCGTCCCGTACGACGTGGGAGCGGGACATCCGGGCGGCCACCGCCTCCTCGACGTCGTTCGGGGTGCCGTGGAAGGTCGTGATGGCCGACAGGAGCGCTCCGGCGTACGCGGGCGTCTGGAACAGCCCCGGCACGACCTGGGAGCAGTAGACGCGGAAGCTGCGGGTCCGCTCGTACAGCGGAACGCGTGACTCCTGGAGCCGGCGCAGGCCGGTGCGCTGCAGCCGCCGCCACTCGACGTAGGCGCCCTCGACGGTCCGCAGTGAGGCCACGAGGTCGGGAACCTGGTCCTCGGCCTGGCAGACGGCGCACCAGCGGCGGATGTCGTCGGCGGAGGGCGGCCGGGAGGCGTGCTCGATCTTGGAGACCTTGGTGCGGTCCCACGCGGCGGCGGCGGCGAGTGCCTTGGCGGTCAGTCCGGCGTCGACCCTGATCTCCCGCAGCCGGTCGGCGATGGCCTGGCGGGCCGCCTGGACGGACGAGGACGGTGATGTCGTGGACGCGGCGGTCCCCCGTGATGGCCGGGGGCGCTCAGGCGGGGCGATAGTCATCGTGATCGACTCCGCGTTCCCACGCCGCCTCGAAGGCGGAGGTGCATAGCTTCACCACGTCAGGATCCTCCCAGACGTCGTGGCCGACGAAGTGCCCGTCTCCGGCGAAGTGGCCGAATCGTACGATCCGGCCGTCGAACACCCAGAAGTCGTTGCCCGGCAGCGCCAGGTCCGAGGCCTGCCGGCGAGGCAGCCACCGTACCTGCTCGCCGGCCGCGACGTTAAGTCCTCCCGTTACGTCGTACTCGAAACGGATGAAGTCCGCCAGGGGTTCCGACACGATGCGGACGCGCCGGATCCGGACACCGCGGGCGATGGTGGTCCGCACGAGCGCGAACCATTCGGGATAGCGCTCCGGCCCGTCGATCCGGAGCCCCGCCCTCCAGTCGAGGTAGACGGGATCACCGGGCGTGTAGCCGTCCCGCATCTCCAGGTGGACGGCCGACTCGTCGCACTCGGCCAGCAGGTCATTGAACGATGGGACCTCCGGCGACATCGCACGCCTCCTTCAGGATCGGTGCCATCCGCGCCGGTAGCCGCAGCACCGTCTCGTGGTCGGGTATCGGGCCGGTCGCCAGGCATTCCCTCCGAGTATCGGGGTCCGCGGTCCAACCTTGAATGACGATCTCGCTGGTCTTCTCGTCCACCCACACGGTGGGGCAGTTATCCCCGTTGGTGAACGGGTCGATTCCGACGAATCTGAGGGACATGGTTGACCTCCTGTGTCGCTGAGCGTGTACGGATCGCGTAGGAGAGATTCACGCAGCGTGATATGAACGGTCAAACGGTTGCCCTGCAATCGAACGAGCGTTCGCGGGCGATCCGAGAGAGATCCTTATATCCCGCGGTGGACGTTTCTCCCGTTGCGCCCGCCAGGAGGATGAAACCCCTCCTCGAACGGAAACGGGCTCCGTGGTTCGTACGAACCACGGAGCCCGTTTCCTTATCCCGGGCGGCGAGCCTCAGCTTCCGCGATGGTCGCCGTAGTTCCAGTCTTCGGGGCGCTTGTCGTCGGTCTTCCGGTCGCCGTACGAGGTGCCGTACGGGCTGCTCGGATATGCCTGCGTCGTGTTGGCGTCGTCGGACGGCTGACCGGACCCGGGGTGGGCCGGACCTCCGTAGGAGGAGGAGCCGGCCGCCGGGTAGCCGCCGGTTCCCGTGTAGCCGCCGGTGGACGTACCGCCGTAGGAACCGTACGAGTCCGACGGCGACGAGCCGGTGTACCCGCCGCCCAGCGGGTCGTCCTGGCCGGTCGAGCCCGAGCCGTACGACGACGAGCCCGAGGACGGTGAGGAGTCGCCGTAGCCCGAGGAGGAGCCGTAACCGCTGTCGTAGGAGGGCGCGGTGTAGCCACCGGTGGAGCTGTAGCCGCCCGACAGCGGGTCGGACCCGTACGAGCCGCTCGTCGAGGAGCCGTAGGAGTCTCCGGAGCCGCCGCTGTAGGAGTCTCCGGAGCCGCCGCCGCTGTAGGAGTCGGACGAGCCGTAGGAGCCGGTAGGCCAGCCTCCGCTGGTGGACGAGCCGCCCGGCGTCGAGCGGTAGGAGCGCTCCCCGGTGTCCAGCGGGTCGGTGAGCGGGTCGAAGCCGGGCGATCCGGAGCCCGGCGCGGCCGGCGCGGAGCCTCCCGACCCCGTGTCGCCGTCTCCGGCGCGCTGGCGCTGGATCTTGGCCAGCAGCTCGTCGACCGACGGGACGGCGGGGCCGTCGTCACTGCCGCTGATCGAAGGGGTGCCGAGCGGTGAGGACGAGCCCAGGGGCGAGGGGGCCGGCGCCGCGGGGGGCGGGGTCGGCGCGGCGGGGGAGCCGGAGCCGTACGACGGGCGCTCGCCGGTGTTCAGCGGGTCGTCGCCGTACGGGCGGTCGCCGCCGTAGGAGGGCGACTCGGACGAGTAGGGCGTCTCGGAGGAGTAGGACGTCGCCTCCGAGCCGTAGGACGGCGCCTCTGAACCGTAGGAGGGCGCCTCCGAGCCGTACGAAGGGGACTCGGAGCCGTACGACGGCGCCTCGGAGGAGTAGGTCGGCGACTCGGACAGGTAGGAGGGCGGCTCGGACAGGTAGGAGGGCGACTCGGAGGAGTAGGACGGCGTCTCCGAGCCGTAGGACGGCTCGCTCGAGTAGCCGGGTGCGCCGAAGCCGCCGCTCTGGTCGGTCGAGCCGTAGGCGGGGATCTCGTCGCCCGCCACGGTCTCGGCGACCCGGTCGGAGGACGGGATGTCCAGCGAGGACGGGAGCGACGGGACGTCGAGGGGGCCGGGCGGCGTCGACGGCGTGTCGAGGGCCGGGACGGCCGGCTGCGGCCTGGTCGGCGGCGCGGGGGAGTCGATGGATCCGCCGTGCGGGGACTGGCCGGCGAGGGGCATGCCCTGCGGCTGCGGGCCCGCGAGCGGCGTCGGCTCGGGGCGCGCCCCCTCCTGGTGGGCCAGGGGGTCCTGCCCCCGCGCCTCGGACGGCTGCCCGGCGTCCTGCCGCCAGGGGAACTTGGGCTTGTCGAAGGTGATGGTCGACCAGTACTCGTCGTCGTCCATCTCGTCGCTGTTCCGGCTGCCCTGAGGCGTCGCGGGGACCGGAGCCGGCAGCTGGGCCGGACCGGCGCCGGGACCGGCGATCGGCGCGGCGGGCAGCTGGTGCTGCTGGCCGATCGGAGCCCCGGCCACGCGCATGTCCCCGCCGCCGTAGGACTCCTCCACCGCGTCGTCACCGTCGCCGTGGCGGCCTCGGGATCTGCCGGCGCGGCGGCCCCGAGGCTGCTCCTCGTCGGACATCCAGTCGTCTTCGTCTCCGGCGCGGCTCGCCCTCATGCCGAGGGCGACGAGCACCCCGACGAGGATGACGACCGCGACCAAGCCGAGGACAACGATCAGACCCCACATAGCTACCACCCAACGCCATGGTCTAGCGGTCGACGCCGACGCGGAGACCTTTTCCCATGATCACCGGCACCGGGCCCCCCAAGGAGCTAGACCGATTGTCGCCGACCGCTATGACCCTTGTCATACGGTTCGCACAGATCTACATTCACAGTACTTGCCCTGGGGCCCGCCGGTGCCATCAACCCATGCGGGCCTTCCCGCCGCAGCGCCCTCACCAGCGGCGCCCGTCCCTCAGGACTTCACCACCGCTCCCCGGAAGATCGCGTACATGCGGCCACGGGCGATCGTACGGGAGGCGATCGCCGCCAGCGCGTCACCGAGATCGGCGCCGTTCTTCAGGGGCACCTTCGACTTCAGCGCGTAGAGCGTGAAGCGGTACCGGTGCACCTCTCCCTTCGGTGGGCAGGGCGGGGAGTACCCGACCTTCTGGTCGGTGTTCACGGCCTGTTCGGCGTGCGGTGGGACGGTGTTCTCCAGGAGTTCGGCCGCCGTGGCGTCGATGTTGTACAGCACCCAGTGGACGTACGCGCCGCTGGGGGAGTCCGGGTCGTCGATGACGAGCGCGAGGGAGCCGACGCCGTTCTGTGCGACCGACCAGCGCAGCGGCGGCGTCTTGGACCGGCCGCCGTACTGTGGGCAGGCGAAACGGACGGGCATCGGCGCGCCGTCGCGGAACGCCGGACTGGTCACCGTGATCGAGTCCGGCACGCTGCCGCGCACGAGTTTGTTCTGCCCGAAGAGACTGCAGCCCGTGAGGGACAGCAGCCCGACGACGGCCAGGCACACCGGCCGCCACAACGTGGTCATCATCGATACACAGCTCCCGGGGGACGATCGTACGCCGCGCCCGGCGGATGTCCGCGCATTCGGCGCATCAGGGGCCGCGGCTCCCCGATGCGGCGCCGGACCGACGCCGGGCTGCGGCTCACACTAGAGCGGTCCGGAGGGCGATGCCGTCTCGACCGGCCAGCAGCCGGCAGGGGATCGGGCCCGGAAGGGTCCTCGTGGGTCGGCCGGACCGGAAGACATGGCGGTTTTCACGGCGGAACCAGCGCGTTCGTTTGGCGCAACACGAACTTTCGCGTTTCTTAACACGATTAATCGCTGGCATTCCCGGCCGGATGCGGTAGCTTGTGAATGTATTCACAATCGAGCGAGGAGAGCAACCCGTGGCCACGAGCCCGAACCCGAGCCGGACCACTCCCCACATCCTCATCGTCGGCGGCGGCTACGTCGGCATGTACACCGCGCTGCGCCTGCAGCGGCGACTGCGGTCGGACGAGGCGACGATCACGATCGTGGACCCGCAGTCCTTCATGACCTACCAGCCGTTCCTCCCCGAGGTGGCGGCCGGCCACATCGAGGCCCGCCACGTCGTCGTCCCGCTGCGGCGGATCCTGCCGAAGGCGCGCGTCCTGAACGGACGGGTCGTCTCCGTCGACCACGCGAACCACGTGGCGACGGTGCGCCCGGCGTCCGGGCCGGCGACCGAGATCTCCTACGACTTCCTGGTGATGGCACCGGGATCGATCTCCCGCACGCTTCCGATCCCCGGCCTGGCCGAGCACGGCATCGGGTTCAAGAACGTCGCCGAGGCCATCCACCTGCGCAACCACGTGCTCGCGCAGCTCGACGCCGCCGGCTCCACCGACGACGAGGCGGTGCGCCGCCGCGCCCTGACCTTCGTCTTCGTCGGCGGCGGCTTCGCCGGCGTCGAGGCCCTGGCCGAGCTGGAGGACATGGCGCGCGGCGCGCTGAAGTACCACCCCGACCTCCGTCCGGACGACATGCGCTGGGTGCTCGTCGAGGCCAGCGACCGGATCCTGCCGGAGGTCGGCGACCGGATGGGCCGCTACACGGTCGAGGAGCTGCGCCGCAGGGGCGTCGACGTACGGCTGAACACGCGTCTCACGTCGGCCGTCGACCGCCACATCGTGCTGGACGACGGCACGGAGTTCGAGGCGGGCACGCTCGTGTGGACCGCCGGCGTCAAGCCGAACCCGCTGAACCGCTCCACCGACCTGCCCCTGGACCGCCAGGGCCGCATCGTCGCCACCGAGTACCTCACCGTCGAGGGCGCCGACGACGCCTTCGTGGCCGGCGACTGCGGCGCCGTCCCGGATCTGACCCGGCCCGGTGAGTACTGCGCGCCCAACGCCCAGCACGCCGTACGCCAGGCCAGGCGGCTCGCCGACAACATCGTGGCGACCCTCCGCGGCAAGGAGCGCAAGCCGTACCGCCACTCCTACGCCGGGTCGGTCGCCAGCCTCGGCCTGTACCGGGGCGTGGCCCACGTGTACGGCGTGAAGCTGCGCGGGTTCGCCGCCTGGTTCATGCACCGGACGTACCACCTGTCGCGGGTGCCCACCGTCAACCGCAAGGTGCGCGTGGTGGCCGACTGGACGCTCGCGCTCTTCTTCCGCCGCGAGACGGTGTCCCTGGGCGGGATCGAGCGGCCGCGCGCGGAGTTCGAGCTGGCCAGCGGGCAGGACCGCGCCGCCTGATCCGGGCCTCCGCCCTCGGCCGGCCGCGGTCACGGCGCCGCAGGTACGGTCCGTGTCCGCGGGGCCCGCGGTCCGATTCGTGCCCGCGGGCCGGCCACGGCGCCGGGGGCCGCCTTTCCGCATCGACGGCGGGTCGGCAGGGAGCCGACCCGCCGTTTTTATGCGAGACTCATCGAGATATATCTCGCGATGACGGAAAAGTGGCGGCGCTCACCCGGGCGGACAGGAGAGGATCGACCCGTGCGGATCTCGCTGCTCGGCCCTCTCGAGGTCACCGATGACGCCGGACGCCCGGTCGAGGTGGGCGGCGCCCGCCTGCGCGCGCTCCTCATCCTGCTGGCCCTGGAGGCTCCCCGGGTCTTGACCGCCGACCGGCTCGTCGCCGGCGTGTGGGACGGCGACCCGCCGGCCGGAGCCCCGAACGCCCTGCAGTCGCTGATCTCCCGGCTGCGCAGAACCCTGCCCGGCGCGATGATCGACTCGCGCCCCGCCGGATACCGGCTGGTCGTCGAGGACGACGTGGTCGACATCCGATGCTTCGACCGGCTCGTCGCCCACGGACGGCGCCTGCTGCACGACGATCCGGCGCGCGCGGCGGACGCCCTGGCCGAGGCCCTGAGCCTGTGGCGTGGCACCCCGCTCGCCGACGTCGCCGACACCGACTTCGCCCGTGGCCACGTCTCCCGCCTCGCCGAACAGCGCCTCGCCGCCGTCGAGGACCACGCCGAGGCGCTGCTGGCACTCGGCCGGGCCGACCCCGCCGAGCTGGAGGCGCTGGTCGCCGCGCATCCCCTTCGCGAGCGCCTGCGCGGGCAGTACATGCGGGCCCTGTGCGCCGCCGGCCGCCAGGCCGACGCACTCGCCACTTTCGAGGACGCCCGCCGGACCCTCGCCGAGGAGCTCGGCGTCGACCCGTCGCCGGACCTGCGCGCCGTCCATCTCGCCGTGCTGCGCGGCGAGCAGGCCCCGGCCCGGTCACGGGGCCGTCACAACCTGCCCGCCCGGCTGACGAGCTTCATCGGCCGCGAGGAGGAGATCGAACGCGTCGGCAAGCTCCTGGAGGAGAACCGCCTCGTCACCCTCACCGGGCCCGGGGGAGCGGGCAAGACCCGGTTGGCCGTGGAGGCGGCCGCCGGCCTGACCGAGCGGATGCCGGGCGGCGTCTGGCTGATCGAGCTCGCCGGGGTCGGGGACCCGGGGGAGGTCCCGCAGGCGCTGCTGCACACGCTCGGGCTCCGTGAGGCCGCGCTGACCGCCGGGGTGCGCGGCTCGGCGCCGACCAGCGTCGAGCCGGTCGAGCGGCTCGTCGCCGCGCTGGCGGACGAGCGGCTGCTGATCCTGCTCGACAACTGCGAGCATCTGATCGACTCGTGCGCCCGGCTCGTGGACCGGGTGCTCGCCGACTGCCCCGGCGTACGCGTCCTCGCGACGAGCCGGGAGTCGCTGGGCATCATCGGTGAGAGCCTGTGGCCGGTGCCGCCGCTCGCCTTCCCGCCCGAGGACCCCGTGGAGACGCGCCGGCCTCCCGCCGAACCCGGCCGGGCCTCCTCATTGCGGGAGACGCTGGGCTACCCCGCCGTCCGCCTGTTCGTCGAACGCGGCACCGCGGTGCGGCCCGGCTTCGACGCCGCAGCCGACCTGCCGGCGGTCCAGGCCATCTGCCGCCGGCTCGACGGCATGCCCCTCGCCATCGAACTGGCCGCCGCCCGTCTGCGTACGATGACCGCCGCGCAGCTCGCGGACCGCCTCGACGACCGGTTCCGCCTGCTGACGGGCGGCAGCCGTACGGCCCTGCCCCGGCACCAGACGCTGCGCGCCGTCGTCGACTGGAGCTGGGACCTGCTCGACGAGCCCGAACGCACGCTGCTGCGGCGCCTGTCGGTCTTCGCGGGCGGCGCGACCCTGGAGAGCATCGAGGACGTCTGCGGCGGCGACGTGCTCGACGCGCTCACCGGCCTGGTCGAGAAGTCGCTCGTCGAGATCGACGCGACCGGGCGGTACCGCGTCCTGGAGACGATCCGGGCGTACGGCGCCGAGCGGCTCTCCGAGGCCGGCGAGGCCCAGCGGATCCGCCGCGCGCACGCGCACCACTTCCTCGGGCTGGCCGAGACGGCCGAGCCCAGGCTGCGCACCCGTGACCAGCTGCGGTGGCTGGACCGCCTCACCGCCGAGTACGACAACCTCCACTCGGCGCTGCGCTGGGCGATCGAGATCCAGGACGCCGCGCTCGCCCTCCGGTACGTCGCGGCCCTGGGCTGGTTCTGGTTGCTGCGCGGGATGCGCCTCGAAGGACAGCAGCTCGCCGGGGAGGCTCTGGCGGTGCCCGGCAGGGGGCCGATCGGCGCGTACGCGGCGGCGACCATCTACTGGCTGATGGGAAAGCTCGACGCCGATCCGACGCTGCGCGACGACGACGTGTGGCGCAGGATCGACTCCGCGATGGCGGCCTGCGCCGCCATCCCGCCGGACGATCTGCACCCGATGCTCCGCGTCGCTCCGCTGGGCCTCATGATGTTCGACGGCCGCATCGAGGAGGCGCTCACGGCGCTGGACGCCCTGCGGGAGGCACGCGACCCGTGGCTCCGGGCCGCCGCGGAGACGATGCGCGGGCACGCGCTGATCAATCTCGGCCGGGTAGGGGAGATCGACGAGAGCTTCACGGCCGCGCTCGACCGGTTCCGCGCCCTCGGCGAACGCTGGGGCATGTCGCTGACGCTCACCGGGCTCGCCGAACTCACCCTGTGGCGGGGCGATCCGCTGTCCGCCAAGGACTACATCGAGGAGGCCCTGCGCTACTCGCTTGACCTGGGGAGCTTCGACGACTCCAGCCACCTGCGCGTCCGCCTCGCCCATGCCTTCGCCGCGCTCGGCGAAGACGAGAGGGCCCGCGCCGAACTCGACGCCGCCCTTCGCGGCGCCGAGCGCCGCGGCTCGCCCATGGACATCGCCGTCGTCCGCTTCAACACGGCCGACGTGGCACGACGCCGCGGCGACCTCGACGTGGCGCGGGCCGCGCTCGAGGACCTCACCCTGGGCGAGTGGGTGGGCGGGCCGCCGCAGTTCGCCTCGATGATCAACACCCAGCTCGGCATGATCCTCGGACTTGAGGGCGATCTCGACGCGGCGCTGGCCCGGCACGTCCAGGCGTTCCGGTACGCCTGGCTGGCGCACGACGCCCCGATCATCGGGCAGGCCGTCGTCGGCCTGGCGGACCACGCGCTCCGCAGCGGCGACCCCGGCGGCGCGGCCCTGCTCCTCGGAGCCTCCGTCGGCATCCGCGGGGCCGAGGACCGGTCGCTCGCAGATCCGCCGCGGATCGAGCGCGCCGTACGCGAGGCGATCGGCGACGAGCGGTACGCGGAGGCGTACGCGCGCGGGCACGCCCTGCGGGCCGAGGACGTCGCGGAGCGCCTGGGGATCGATCCGATCACCGACCGGCCGGTGAGCCGTCCGGGAGCCGCGACCCCGCCCGCTTGACCGTGCGGGTGATCGGCGCCGTCTTCATCGTCCAGCCCGGGCAACAGGGGGAGACGCCGGCGGAGTCCGCGACCTGTCCGGCCGCGATGGTCGGCGCCAGATGATCAGTGGCAGAGGCATCCGCGGTGCGACCCGCGACGGAAGCTGACAGCGATTATGTGATCACTCAACGTAACATCGTGGTGGATTCGATCTTGCATGTCCCACGACAGATCGGAGATTCACGCTGATGTCACAACGATCCAGATCCGCGCTGACCGCGTCGGCCTGTGCCGTGTCCGCGCTGGTGGCGGCGGGTGGGGCGCTGGTGGCGGCCGGTACCGACGCCCACGCCGCCGCCGGGGTGCGGCACGCGGTCACGCGGGCCGTCTACGCGCCGTGTGTGCGGCCGGGGCGGGCGGCCTATCCCGTCGACTACTACTGGAAGAACCTCATCGGGATGCGGCTGGGTAGGGGATCGGTGTCGGTCACGACCTCTCCGTCCCTGTGGGGCGGGCAGATCGCGCCGGGCGGCACCTTCACGGTCACGCTGCGGCACCACACGGCTCAGTGGCCGTGGGTGGTGTCTCAGTACCGCACCACGTGGGACCTGTCGTCCCTGCTGGCCAGCGCCGACATCGTCGGTCGGACGGGGGCCGGCTCCATCAGCGGTACCACCCTGACGATTCCGTCGCCGGGCGGCAAGGCCGACGCGCCGCCGCAGGTCATCACGTTCCGGGTCAGGCAGGGCACCATCGGGCGCAGCATGACCATCCGGCCGGTCGGGATCTGGAGCAACAACTCCGCTCCGGGGCAGCTCGGCAGCAACACGCCCGCTCCACCGATCCAGATCGTGAGCGGGCAGTCGATCTCGCCGACCAAGGCCGCCGACGACACCGCGACCAGCCAGGGCAAGCCCGTCAGCGTGCCGGTCCTGGCCAACGACACCGCGAGCGCACCGACGATCAGCAGCGTCAGCCGGCCCGGGGCCGGGACCGCGACGATCTCCGGCGGCAACATCGTCTACACGCCCGCTCCGGGCTTCGTCGGCACCGACACCTTCACCTACACCATCACCACCGCGTGCGGGACCGGCACCGCCAAGGTCACCGTCACCGTCCCGTGCACCGACACGCCCGTCACCCTGGTCAACGGCAGTTTCGAAGCGCCACCCGTGACCGGGTACCAGCTGCTTCCCGACGCCTCGACCAATCCGGCCGTCGGCTGGCGCACCACCGCCACCGATCACCAGCTGGAGTTCTGGCGTACCGGCTTCAGCGGGGTTCCATCGGCCGACGGCGGGCAGTTCGCCGAGCTCAACGCCACCCAGGTCTCCACGCTCTACCAGGACCTGCCCACCGTGCCGGGAACACGGCTGACCTGGTCGCTGTACCACCGCGGCCGTCTGGGCACCGACGTGATGCGGGTGCTCATCGGGGCACCCGGCTCGACCGTGGCGCAGACCCCGACCGGGGCCTCCTCCCCGGACATCTCCGACGGCAACACCGCCTGGCGCCACTACACCGGGGTGTACGTCGTCCCGCCGGGGCAGACCGTCACCCGTTTCTCCTTCGAGTCGGTGTCGGCCGCGGGCGGTAACCCGGCGTTCGGCAACCTCATCGACGGCGTGACCTTCGAGACGCCACGCTGCCCACCCGCGACGACGCCCGCGAAGGCGAGCTGATCGCCGGGCGATGGGAGCGTCACGGTAAGGCGGCCTCCGTCTCCCCCGCGCGGTACGCAGTCACGGGGCGAGACGGAGGCCGCCGAGCCACAGCCCCGCCGGATTCCCCTTTGAGGAGTAACCGCCATGAAACGGCTCGTGTTCGCGCCGCTCGTCCTCTTCGCGGCACTGCTACCGGTATCGGCACCCACACCTGTCCAGGCCACCCCGGCCACCCGCAGGACCGCCATCCAGGCGGCACTGAACCAGATCGTCGCCGCCGGCGCCCCCGGCGCGCTCGCCGAGGCCAGTGATGAGGACGGCCGCTGGGCGGGCGCCAGTGGCGTCGGCGACCTGCGGACCCGCACACCGATGCCGGCCACGGGGCGCTGGCGCATCGGCAGCGTCACCAAGACCTTCACCGCGACGCTCATCCTGCAACTGATCGGCGAAAGAAAGCTCGGCCTTGATGAGCCGATCGACCGCTACCTTCCGGGCCTACTGCCCCGCGGCGGACAGATCACCGTACGGATGCTCCTCGACCACACCAGCGGCCTGGCCGACTACAGCGCCTCCTTCGACGACACCCCCGAAGGATTCCGGCGCCTGGCCCGCACCACCTACACTCCGCGGCAACTCATCGACCTCGGCACGAGCATGCCCCCCACCTCACGGCCAGGCGGTCCCTGGCACTACTCCAACACCGGCTACATCGCCCTGGGCCTGCTCGCCGAGAAAATCACCGGACAACCCCTCGGGTACGCCCTCCGGCGACGCATCTCCATCCCTCACCGCCTGTCCGACACCTGGCTCCCCATCACCAACCCGGCCATCGGCGGCACCCACCCACGCGGCTACACCACCGACGAACGCGGCCACCCCGAGGACATCACCCGCTTCAACCCCTCCAACGCCTGGGCGGCCGGCGCCATCGTCTCCACCGCGGCCGACCTCAACCGGTTCTTCACCCTGCTCCTGCAAGGCCGGCTCTTCCCCGTCTCACTGCTGAACCAGATGCAGCGCACCGTGCCCGGACCGGGCCTGGACTACGGTCTCGGACTCGTCAAGCTCACGCTTCCCTGCGGGGCCGTCTGGGGTCACATGGGACACATCCCCGGATACGTCACCTACAGCTTCCACACTCGGCAACGCCACCTCACCGTCACCGCGAACGCCCTGCACGCAACGAACGACCAGGCCGTCGACGCCGGTCTCCGCCAAGCACTCAACGCCGAATTCTGCACGACCTGACCTTCTCGCTCTCGTACCCGTTCGCCCGTACGGGCGCGCGTACGGGCCCGCAGGGAGGCGGGCCCGTACGCGGTGGGTGCGGCCCTCACACCCGGCGGCGCAGGGCGCGTACCGCGGGGGGGGCGAAGACGACCGCGATGGCCGCGGCCCACGCCAGGGACCACAGGACCGGGGAGGCGACGGCGCCGCCGTTGATGAGACCGCGGGTGGCGTCGGCGAGGTGCGTCACGGGGTTGACCTTCACCCAGGCCTGCAGCCAGCCCGGCATCGTGTCGACGCGCGCGAACGCGCTGCTCGTGAAGCTGAGCGGGAAGACCGTCGTGAAGCCGAAGATCATCACCTTGTCCGGCTCGCTCACCAGGACGCCGATCAGTACGGCGATCCAGGAGAACGCCAGCGCGAAGACCAGGAGCAGCAGGAAGGCCAGGCCCAGGTGGACGACGTCGGTCTTCACGCGGAAGCCGATGATCATGCCGACGGCGATCAGGATCGCCATGGACCACGCCTGCTTGACGGTGTCGGCGACGATCCGGCCGGCCAGCGGAGACATGCGCCCGATGGGCAGGCTGCGCAGCCGGTCGAACACCCCCTTGGTCAGGTCGGTGTTCAGCAGGAAGCCGGTGTTCATGGTGGCGAACATGGCGTTCTGCGCGATGATGCCGGGCAGCGCGAACTGCAGGTACTGCACCGGATGGCCACCGGCCATCTGGCCGCCGAAGACGTACGTGAACAGCAGCACGAACATGATCGGCTGGATGCTGAGGTCGATCAGCTCCATCGGGTTGTGCTTGATCTGGACCAGGCTGCGCCAGGCCAGCGTCGCGGTGTGCCGCAGGGTCGCGGTGGGGCTGACGCGCCGGGTCAGTGTTCGGGGTGCGGTGACGGTGGAGGCGGTCACGCCCGGCTCCCTTCGGTGACGAGTTCGGGGGTGGTGTCGGTCGGCTCGGCGCGGTGGCCGGTCAGGGCGAGGAAGACCTCGTCCAGGGTCGACTTGCGCAGCGACAGCTCGGCCACCTGCACGCCCGCGTCGTCAAGGCGGCGGACGATCGTCGGCAGCACGGCCGGGTCGGTCACCGGCGCGGTCACCAGGTCGCCCTCGACCTGCATCCCGTCGCCGACCACGACGCTGACCAGGCCGGCGACCGTCTCCCGGTCCCGGTCGTCGACCGGCCGTACCTGGAGCACCTGCCCGCCGACCTGCGTCTTGAGCTCGTCGGGGGTGCCGTTGGCGATCACCTGGCCGCGGTCGATCACCGCGATCTCATCCGCCAGTTGGTCGGCCTCCTCCAGGTACTGCGTGGTCAGCAGCACCGTCACGCCGTCGTCGACCAGCCCGCGGACGGTGTCCCACAGCCCGCCGCGCGCGTGCGGGTCCAGGCCGGTGGTCGGCTCGTCGAGGAACAGCACCGACGGCCGCCCGACCAGGCTGGCGACCAGGTCGAGCCGGCGGCGCATGCCGCCGGAGTAGGTCTTGGCCGGGCGGTCCCGGGCGTCCCACAGCTCGAACCGCTCCAGCAGCTCGGCCGCGCGCGCCTTCGCCTCCGACCGCGGCAGGCCGAGCAGCCGGCCGATCATGACGAGGTTCTCCGTGCCGGTCAGCATCTCGTCGACCGACGCGTACTGTCCCGTCAGCCCGATCAGCTGGCGGACCTGATGGGCCTCCCGTACGACGTCGTGGCCGTCGACGGTCGCGCGGCCCTCGTCGGGACGCAGCAGGGTGGCGAGGATGCGGACGGCGGTCGTCTTGCCCGCCCCGTTGGGGCCGAGCACACCGAGCACGGTGCCGGCGCGCGCCGTGAGGCTCACGCCGTTCAGGGCGACCGTCTCACCGAACCGCTTCACCAGGCCCTCCGCCTGGATCGCGTAAGTCATGGGGGTCTTCTTCCGTGAGGTCCATGTGCGTACGACCTTCACTGTCCTCGGCACCCCTGACATCCCACGCACATCCGCCTGATAGCCCCTGACAGGCGTCTGAGAAGGCTCTCGTCAGCGCGCTTCCGCCGTCGGCGGCCAGGCGATCAGCTCGACGTAGACGGCCTTGCCCCGCGCCAGCACCTGCCAGCCGAGCCGGTCGGCCAGCGTCTCGGCGAGCAGGAGGCCCCGGCCGGTCTCCTCCAGCAGCCCGCCGTGCCGGATCCGGGGGAGCGCGGGATCGGCGTCGTGGACCTCGATGCGCAGCCGTTCGGCGTCGCGTGAGACGACCAGGCGCAGGTTCGTGCCGAGCCGGTCACGGGCGTGCCTGGTCGCGTTGGCGACCAGCTCGCAGACGAGCAGCTCGGCGCGGTCGGCGACCGCCGCCGCACCCCAGACGCAGGTGACGGCCTTGACGATCCGCCGCGCCGCCGACGCCGACTCCGGGGCGTTGACCAGCCGTACGTCGGCCAGCAGCACCCCGCTGACCTCTCCCGGTAGCGCACACCGTGTCACGACTTCCTCCCGTGGGTTGCTGATTTCACCGGGACAGACTGTCGCCACATGATTACGCTGCGGAAGGATTCCGGTTACACGATCGAGGTGCCCCATGCCCCCGCCCCGCAAGCTCGACGCGTTCTCCTCGCTCGGCGCGTTCTTCGGCGCGGAGGTGCGCCGCCTGCGCGAGCGGAACGGCTGGACCCTCGACGAGCTCGCCCACAAGCTCGGCTGGGCGCTGTCCACCGTCGCCAGCGTCGAGACCGCCCGCCGCAACCCACCGGACGGCTTCCCCGAACGCGCGGACACGCTGTTCGCCCTGCCCGACATGCTCACCCGCCTCGCCGAGCTCGTCCGCTCGGCCCCTCGCTGGTTCGAGCACTACGTCGAACTCGAATCCCAGGCCAACAAGATCAGCATCTGGGCCAACAGCCTCATCCCCGGCCTCTTCCAGACCGAGGACTATGCACAGGCGGTCATCCGCGCGAACCGGCCGATGATCAGCGACGACGACATCGGACTCGGCGTCGCGAGACGTCTCGGGCGGCAATCGCTCTTCGACCGATCCGACCCGCCGCTGCTCTGGGTCGTGTTGCACGAGACGGTTGTGAAGCAGCCGATCGGCAACGCCGAGATGACCCTCGCCCAGCTCCGGCGGCTGGTCGACCTGGCCCGCCTGCCATTCGTGAACTTGCAAGTGCTGCCCTTCGCCGCTGCGCAGCTGACCGGGGCCACCGGGCCGTTCACCATCTTCGAGTTCGTCGATCAGTCGCCGGTCGCCTTCGCGGAAGGCCGTCAGGGGGGATGGCTGATCGACAGGAAGGAAGAGATCGCCGAGATCGCTTTGACTTACGATCGCTTGCGAGCGGCGGCATTGTCGCCGGATGAATCGATCGGCATGATCGTCGGAGCGATGGGGCAGACATGGATCGACCGGGCCTGATCCGAGCCGAGTGGCGGAAGTCGACGCACAGCGGCGAGGAGAACACCAGCTGCGTCGAAGTCGCTGCCGTGGGGTCGGCGAGTGGGGCTGACCGCGAGATCACTGGCGTGCGCTGACCATAGAGAGCAGTGACGGCCAGTGATCATGGTGTCGGTGCAGCTCGGATGAACGAACATCTTCGCAGGTCATGGGGATGGATCTCGTAGACTCTGGGTAATCCCGCCCATCCCGGAGGTGTGTCACGGCTGCCAAGATTCACGCCTATATCGACTACGAGGCGCTGTTCGCGGCGACTCCGAGTCCGTGTCTGGTGCTGACACCCGAGCTGGTGATCGTCGAGGCGAATCAGTGCTACTCCGACACCACCGGGCGTACGAGGGAGGAGCTCGTCGGCCGGTACATGTTCGACGCCTTCCCCACGGAACATGATGCCGGGCTGCGGGGCTCGCGCAGTCTGGAGACGTCCGTGCGTCGCGCCGCGGTCACGCGGCAGCGGGACATCCAGGGGCCGATGAAGTACGACATCCCCGTGGCGGGCCGCCCCGGGGAGTTCGAGGAGCGGTACTGGAGCACGATCACCAGTCCCGTTCTCGGCTCGGACGGCGAGGCGATGCTGTTCGTCGTGCGCACCGAGGACGTGACCGCGTTCGTCACCCATCGCGCCAAGGAGGACCCCGAGCGGTACCAGGCCATGGAGGCCGAGCTGTTCGCCCGCGCCAAGGAGCTCCACGAGATCAATGAGGAGCTGAGGCGGGCGTACGCGCGCGAGCGGCGGGTCGCGCTCACCCTCCAACAGGCGATGCTGCCGGCGATCGATCTCGAACAGCGCGACGACGTCGCCGTGCGCTACCTGCCCTCGGTCGACTCGCTGCACGTGTGCGGTGACTGGTACGAGCTGATCGAGCTGGACGAGAAGCGGCTCGCGGTGGCCGTCGGAGACGTCGTCGGACACGGACTGTCGGCCGCCGGGGTCATGGGCCAGCTGCGCAGCGCGCTCAGCACCGCCGTCCAGTCCCTCGCCGAACCCGCCCCGGCCCTGCAGGCGCTCGGGCGGTACGCGCTCTCGGTCGAGGGGGCGCTGGCGAGCACGGCCGTCCAGGCCGTCATCGACAGGTCCGAACAGAAGATCACCTATAGCTGCGCCGGTCACCTGCCGCCGGTCCTCCTCCAACCCGACGGCACCGTCGACTTCCTCGACCAGGCCACCGACCCGCCGCGCGGCCTGCGCACGCCGGGCGAGCCGCGGCCGCAGGCCGAGCAGCACTACGCCTCGGGTGCCACCCTCGTGCTCTACACCGACGGACTCATCGAGCGCCGTGGCGAGGACATCGACGACGGCCTGCGCCGCCTCGCCGACAGTGTCGGCCGGCACAGTGGACTGGATCCCGAGTCACTGGCCGACCGGCTCCTCGCGGACCTCGGCGTGGCCGGCGGCGCGGCGGACGACACGGCCCTCGTCGTCGTACGCCTCTGAGGCGGCCACACCCGGGTCCGCGGTCTCGTGCGGTCACGCCCCGGTCCGCGGTCTCGTGCGGCCACACCCGGGCCGGCCGTCTTGCTGCGGTCACCAGCTCAGCAGCAGTCCCGCCTGCCCGGTCAGCCGCCCGCGGGACAGGACGATGTCCAGGTGGTGAGCGGTGGCCCGCTGGTCGGGGTCGGCGGTCTCGCTCAGCTCGGCGCCGAACCCGATGTGCACTCCGTAGTTGCGCTCGTGCCAGGTGAACGCCGCCCGGTGTGATCTGGCCGCTTCGGTGACGGCCTTCGACTGGCCGATCCCCAGTTCGCCGATCGAACGCACGCCCGGCAGCCGGTCGAAGGCCATCTCCAGATCCCGGCAGAGCTCGGTGTTGCGCCCGGTGACGCCGGTCGCCCGGCCGTTCGCGATGTGGACGGTGAGATCGCCCGGGCGGATCCGGCCGTACTTCCGGCCGAACGGGATGGTCCCGATGATCCACCCTTCGACCGGCAGGGTGCCGTTCGCGCTCTCCGGGACGCACGCGACCTCCCCGCTCGGCAGGAGGTAGTCGTAGTCCTCCAGACCGCTGTAGGCGACCCAGTCGTCCGGCGCGCAGTCGAAGGAGAGCAGTTCGGTCGCGTCGTCGGCGGCCCGATAGGTGAGCGTGCGTTCGCCGGTCAGCCGTCGGCGGAGCCCGTCGCATCGGCGGGCCACCTCCTGTGGCTCCTCGGCGAAGAGCGCGGCGAAGTTGTCGTCCCAGACCTCGAGGCACAGCTTCACCCGGCGGCTCGGCCAGTCGGCGAAGCGCACCAGCGCCTCCTGGTACTCGGGATAGTTCCGGGCGTGGAAGGCGATGAGGCCGACGTGGTCCTGGTCGACGTACTCGACCGCCGCCGCCCGTACCTCGTCGACGGACACCTCGCCGAGTCGGAGGACCCGCACATCGCCGCTGAGCCGGGGCAGCAGCGATGCCGCCAGGCGTGCGTGGGCGGCGGCATCGATGATCACCAGCCAGGTCGACACGGATTTCGGTAGGTATGCCGTGAAACGCTCGACCGACTTCTCCCACATTTCAGTCACTCGTCAGCCTCCGAAGCAGGTGTCCCATCCGGGCGCCCATCAGGTCGCGCGTGCACCGCCGGCCCGAAGCCCGCGGTGCACGCGCCGATCTGCTCAGACCCAGAAATACTGCGGGGTGTTGAAGTCGCTCAAAGTCCCCGCCTTGCTGCTTCCCGTCGTGCCCTCGATCATGAATTCACCGAGGTCGAGTGATGGGTTCAGGGCATCGAGCTGGGGGTGGTCTGCGGTCACGGTCGACATCGCTGTGGACTCCTCTCCGTGATGCGGCACTCGGTCGGACCCACCGTTCAAGATCGTCTAGCGGGCCTTCGTCATGGTGCATCGGAACGGTCCACGAATGCAATACCGATCTTGGGGAAGTTCAAGGGCTGTCGGTGTACCGGTTATTAACTGTCAGTATTCATCCTGGTCAGGAGTTGAAAAGCGCGCCATTTCCATCTGGCGGAGCGCCTGACCGGCGGGGCCGTCCCCTCGGCGGTACGAGGCCGGCCCGGCGGCGCCCCTGGCGACCGGAGGTCATCCGCCCAGGGGAGCCCGGCGGGCGAGCAACGTGCGGTGGTCGATCCGCCAACCCTGGCCGGTGCGCACGACGGTGTCCTCGTAGGTCACGCTGCCGCTCGTGCCGTCGGCGTTGATGCCGATCCCCTTGGACCGCGCGTGCACGCGGCCGTCGGCCTGCTCGGTGAGGACGACGTTCGTGACGTGGTGTCCGACGGGATTGCGGTCCCCCAGGGCGCGTGCCGCGTCGGCGAGCGCGCTCAATCCGCGCAACGGCGCTTGGCCGAAGTCCGTGACGTCATAGGTGACGTCGGGGGTGAAGACCTCGCCCAGCCGTTCCAGCTCTCCGCTGTCGCACAGGTGCCCGTGCATCGCGATCAGCTCGGCGATGAGGAAGCGGTCTTCGCAGGTGAGAGCCATGGCATCTCTTTCTTTCGCGTGGTGTGGGAGGCGCACCGCTCAGGGACGACGCCGATCCGGGGAGCTCCCCGGTTAGACTGGCGTCACCGTAAACGGGGAACTCCCCGTTTCGCAAGCAGGGAGCGTGAGAATGGCGGAGCCGGGCGAGGCGGTTCCCTCAGGACGGCCACGGAGGACGGATGCGGCCCGGAACGCCCGGGCGCTGCTCACGGCGGCGAGGGAGCTCTTCGACGAGAGGGGACCCGACGTCGCGTTGGACGAGGTGGCGCGCCGCGCGGGCGTCGGCAACGCGACCCTCTACCGGCACTTCCCGACACGGAGCGAGCTGATCGTGGCGGTCTACGCGGACGAGGTGGAGACGCTCTGCCAGAAGGGCGCCGCCCTGATCGACGCCGAATCGGCGGCCGACGCACTCTTCGCGTGGCTGGACGACTTCGTCGTTCACGTCGCGACCAAACGCGCCCTGGCGTCCGCGGGAACCGAGCACAGCGACGAGCGGCGCTCCGTGCTGTTCGACCAGTGGCACCGTTCCATGCGGGACACGGCCCAGGAATTGCTCGTCCGAGCCCAGCGAAGCGGTGACGTGAACGTCGGCCTGACCGTGGACGACGTGCTCGCCCTGACGAACGCGACCGCCATCGCGGCCACCGGCGCGCAGGACGCACGGCGCCTTCTCCGGATCATGCGGCACGGCTTCGCGGGCACCCAAGCCTCTCCTGACGAAACGCCGTAGGCCGTCACCGAGCACGACCGGCCGGAGCGCCTCGGCGGGCCGCCGGCGCCCGCTGCGGCCCAGGGGCCCGTTGGGAACGCGCTGCGTGAGCCGGCCGCGTCGTTGGGAAGGCGTTGCGCTGTTGGAAGGCGTTGCGTCGCGTCGTTGGGGGAGCGCTGCGTGAGTCGGCCGGCTCGGTGGGATCGCAGGGGCCGACCGGCGGCGGGCCGGGCCCGCTCGCCCCGTCCATATCCCCGGCGACGCCGCCGCCATCGCCGTCGCAACCGCCACCGTGCCGTCGCCGTGGCCACCGTGCCGTCGCCGTGGCCACCGTGCCGTCGCCGTGGCCTCAGTGCCGTCGTCGCGGTCGCTGTGCCGTCGCCGCTGTCTCGGTGGCGTCGCTGTGGACGGACGGTGACCGGTTTGCCGGGCCTGGGACGTCACTAACGACGTCGCAGTCGTTGATCGAGCCGGTTCAAGAGCCCTTTGGCCGGATAACAGGACGGACTCCACGCCCCCTGACGCGGGCGCGCGGCGGCCGAACGAGCATGGCGCTCGTGAAAGCCGGGGCTGCCAGGTGGTTCGTCCCGATAATGGGCAGGCTGTCAGCGGCTTCACCGATTGCTACACCGCCTCCAGTTCGCGCATTCACACCGGCCGGACTCTGCGCAGGGTTTCGCAGACCGCCCCGATGCGACAGTTCCCTGAGTCAAGCTGGTGGCGCGGTCGTCAATGGTTTCTGCTGTTCAGGTGCCACATTGAGGAGCCGGGTCATCGGTGGCAAGGTGACCCGGACCGCAGCGTAGCGAGGACCGGAAGCGTCGCGGCAGCTCTTCGTTGACCGTCGTTGAGTCATCCGGCCAGGTCTTCGGCTGGCATGAGTCCTTCGATGAAGGTGCGGAAGTCGGCGGCGAGGTGCAGTTCGGCTTCCAGGTCGGTATCGAACCAGGTGACGCATGGTTCGTGCTGGGTGCGGTAGTCCAGGGCGATCCAGTAGTGGCCGTCGCCGGAGAGCAGCACCAGCCGGGGCGGCAGGTCCCATTCCGTGGTCAGGTATGGGCTGTTGAGCAGGGTCGTTGCGTTCCCGTCGTGACCGATGCCGTGCAGATCGGTGAAGGGAACATGGTCGGGGCTCCAGGAGGTGGGCCGCTGGGTGGGGAAAGCACTCCACGCGTCGGAGACAGGGCCGCCGTTGCGAAGGCGCAGCAGTTCCAGCAACTCGGGCGGCAGATCCACCGAGAGGAGTTCTTCGGCCTGGTGGATCAAGGCATCGGTCAACGGCGGTTGAACCCCGTAAGTCCCCGCTCCCCAGAAGGAGGCTTTAACGTGCTCGAAATTCGCCATGGCCGGAAAGCCTATGTTCCAGTGGGCACGGGTCGATGCGGGGAGTGGTGAATGGCGGGATCGTAAGGTGTGCCGTCCCGGGAACAAGCGTGCATGATCCGGAGCCAGCCCCTGCCCAGGATGCGAACGGTCTGGGGATGGCGTTTGCCTCGGTCACGAGCGCGTTGGTAAAGGTCAGCGGCCCACGGATCGTCATGGCGGCTGTTGTCGGCGAAGGTGTGCAGGGCCTTGCGCGCAGCCCGGCTGGCGGCGTGCCGGAAGCCCACGGTGTGGACCTTGCCGCTGGCCCGGGTGACCGGGGCCATGCCGACCTCGGCCGCGAGCTGCTCAGCGGTCAGGCCGCGCTCCGGCATGGGCCCGATCTCGCCGATGATCTGCGCCAGGTTCACCGTCCCGACTCGAGGCAGTGCCTGGAACAGTTCGGCGTAGGGGTGAGCGTCCAAGACCTGCTTGATGGCCGACTCCAGGGATTTGATGGCCTCGACAATCGCACGGACCTGCCCGACCTGGGTGTTCACCATGACGGTGACGATCTCGGAGCTGACCCTGCTGGCGGCCTTGGGCGCAGTCCGCAGCCGTTCGAGGAGCTCGGCTCCGGTCTTGCCGCCGGTGTAGGCGTGACGGCGCAAGAAGGCGTCCAGCTTGGCCGGCGTGAGTTTCGCGGCGGCCTGCGGGGT
Source organism: Actinoallomurus soli (assembly GCF_024055715.1). Taxonomy (GTDB): domain Bacteria; phylum Actinomycetota; class Actinomycetes; order Streptosporangiales; family Streptosporangiaceae; genus Actinoallomurus; species Actinoallomurus soli. The sequence continues at coordinate 239,383 of NZ_JAMXMV010000007.1, read as the reverse complement.
CGGGAAACGGTCCAAGAACGCGAGCGAGATCCCCGCATCGATGTTCTTGAACAGCCGGGTCGCTCCCGGCCAATGCGCCTCCAGCAGGGCCCGCAGCTGGTTCGTCAAGCCGGTGCGGGTCGCGACCAAATCGCTGCGCTGCCGCGACAGCGCCTGAAGCTCCAGCGTGGTCGTCTCGGTCGGTGCCAGCGACCGCAGGAGATGACCATCGGTGCGCAGCAAGTCGGCCAGCATGAAGCTGTCGGCGCTGTCGCTCTTCGCGCGAGACGCTCCCCACCGGGGCCGCATCGCGTTGAACATCCCCGGTGGATCGGCACGATCGGATGTCCGGCCGCCAGCAGCCGATCGACCACCAGGCCCTTGCTCGTCTCGATCGCGACCCGCAGACCACAGGCGTCGCCGTAGTCCGCCAGGCGCCGTAGCGTGCCGGGTGAGCCCGGCCTCAGTGTGCGGGAGCGTCCACCGAGCCGCCTTGCTGCCCATGGCGTCCAGCACCGTCACCGAATGGGTCCGGCTACCCCAGTCCCAACCGACCGTGTGCAATTCGCGTCCTTCCAGAGGGAGGAGAACCACACCCCTCTGTCGCGGAGAGGACGCCTGCCGGAAGCTCGTTACCGCGGCCCTCGTGGGGCGATTCCCTGATGCCAGTCCGGACGCCCTCGTCCCGGCGGGGCCGGTAACACTGTCGCAAGCCGTCAAGCAGCTGACCGATCGCAGGCCGTACACCCACCGGGCCGAGAGGTGACGGCCCTCAAAGGACCGCCAGAACAGGATCGCCTAACGAGCGATCGCCAGGGCTCGACGTGCCTGAGCCTGTCGGTCGGCCTGCGTGGATGGGGCTTCGCGGGAGGGCCTGGTGTGAGGGTGGTCGCGGGGTTCGGCGTTTCCTTCCGGGTCTGTCGGTCGGCCTGCGTGGGTCGGTGCTTCGCAGAAAGGCCCCGGGGGACGGTGATCGCCGGGGATCGGTATCCCCCGGCGATCGTGCCTCAACCTGTTGCCGTGGCACTGAGACGCGGTGCCAGCGCATCGCGCGCGGCCGGTGATCCGGTGGCGAGCGGCGGGGGCCTCCTCCTGGTCACTCCGGGCGGCGGGCGCCGAACATGATCTCGTCCCAGGACGGGACCGAGGCGCGCTTGCTCCGTGCCCTCTTCCGCGCCGGCGGGCGCTTCTCCGGAGCGGGCGGCGCGGCCGGCTTCGCGGCCGCGGCCGCGGCCGCCGCCGGGCGGTCGGCGACCTTCTCCGCCGGTTTCTCGGCGGGCTTCTGTGCGGCCGGCTTCGCCGGGGCGGGTTTCGGAGCCGGCTTCGGCGGTGCGGGTTTCGGCACGGCGGGCTTGGCCACGGCGGCCGGTTCGGCCTCGAACGGCTTGGGCGCCGGCCTCGGCGCGGGCGGCTTCGGCGCGGCGGGCTCGGGCGCCGGCGGCTCGGCCGCAGCGGGTGCCGGTTCCGAACGCTCGGGCTCCTCGGGGCGCTCCGGCTGCTTCGGCTCGGCGGGCTTCGGGACCGATTCCGGCTCGGCCGGGTCCTGCGCGGCGGGGGCCTCGGCGGCCGGGATCTCGGCGGCGGGCGGGGCGGCCGGCTCGGGCCGGGCCGGCTGCGGCGCGGGAGCGGGGCGCTCGGCGGCCGGGACGGGCCTCGGGACGGAGACCTCCTGCGGCCGGGCGACGACCTCCGGGCGCGCCTCACGCGGACGCGGGGCGAGCGCGGCCGGCTCGTCGGACGCCGGCTTGGGGATGTCGCGGACGACCGGCGGCTCGGCCGGCGGCTCCTCCCGCAGGCCCGGCATGGGGACGGGAAGGGGCGGGGGCGGGGGCGGCGGAGCCTGGTCGCGCGGCTGGTCACGGACGGGGTCGCCGACGACCTTCATGGCGCGGCGCGGCAGGAACGGGGTGACCGTGTCGTCGGTGGACTCCTCGACGTCGAGCGAGGACAGGCGCGCGGCCTCGTCGTTCACCGCAGAGATGTGGCGGCGGCGCGGGTCGTACGCCCACTCCGCCGAGTAGGGACGGCCGTCGTAGTAGAAGGAGAGGCTGACCCGCCACGTGAGGTCCTCGCACTTGCGGGAGTCCCACTCGACCTCTTCCAGGTCGATGCCGCGCCGGCCGAGACGCTCCTCGACGATCTCGCCGAGGGCCGGGGCGGGCGAGGGCTCTCCGGGCCGTCGGATGGGCACGCGCTGCGCCTGCTGCGCCATGTACTCGCGCTCCTGGAGAACCGGTCCCTCGAACCAGCGGACACGCTCCACCGGGATGCCGGCCGTCTCGGCGATCTCCTCCGCGGTCTCTCCAGCGCGGATGCGAGCCTGGATCTCCTTGGGACGCAAGGGACTCTCCACTTCGATCTCGTACTGGCCGAGGCGGGAGAAATGTCCACGGACCACGGCACGCAGCCGATCATCGATCGGCAGCGTGAACCGGGTGCCCCGTCCCGCGGTGGCGAGGACGAGGTACGACCCGTCCTCGCTGACCGCGACGAGGCGCAGTTCCTGCATGCGTGTCCTTTCGTGCCCTGTCCGACGCGGCTCGGGGCGCATGCGTGCCCTTCCCCCGGTCCTACCAGTCTCGCGTCAGGACGCACCTGCCCGCCAGCACCGTACCCGGCATGTCCGAACATCGCCGCCCTCGCGACGTGATCCTTGTCAAGTTCCCGCAGTGTCGTCCCAGCTTGCCTGCTGGAAAGCCGCGGGGGCGTGGGGCTTAACCATTCTTGTGGATCCTTTGCCGCGTGATGCCGTCCCTCTTGCGTGGCTCACGCGGTCGGTGTCGGAGGAGGTGGCCGGAGGATCGGTGGCTGCTGACGGTCCAGGAGTTCTGCGCGATTACCGGTCGGAGTGGAGGTGAACCGCACGCCGGGCGAGCGGGATGCGACAAGGGGGAGTCTACGGCCTTCAGGTGCCGAGAACCTGGGTCAGGTAGCGATTGGCGAAACGGCGTTCGGGGTCGAGACGGTCACGCAGCGCGAGGAAGTCGCCGAACCGGGGATACGCCCCTTCGAGGTACGAGGCGTCGCGCGTGTGCAGCTTCCCCCAGTGCGGACGGCCGCCGAGCGGCGTCAGGATCTCCTCCACGCCGCGGAAGTACTCCTCGTGCGGAGTCGCGTGGTACACGTGGATCGCGATGAAGGCGCTGTCCCGCCCGTACGCCATGGACAGCCAGGCGTCCTCCGGCGGCAGCAGGCGCACCTCGATGGGGAAGGAGATCCGCCAGCCCCGGCGTTCGATGAGGGCCCGGATCTCCCGGAGCGCGCCGGCCAGCTCCTCGCGCGGAATCGCGTACTCCTGCTCCTTGAACCGGACCCGGCGCGGGCTGGTGAACACCTTGTGCGACACGTCGGTGTACGTCCGGGCGCCGAGGGCGCGGGCGGAGACGCCGTTGATCGTCGGGATGGCGGCGGGGAGGCGGCGGGCGACGCGGTTGGCGACCTCGAACACCGAGTTGGACAGGAACTCGTCGTCCAGCCAGTGCCGGAACCGCCCGAGCGGCTCGGCCGGGCCGGGCACCCGGTTGTTGCGCTTGGTCAGGCAGCCGTCGGTGTGCGGGAACCAGTAGAACTCGAAGTGCTCGTTGCCGGCGGCGAACTCCTCCAGGCCCTCCAGGACGTCGTCCCACCGCATCGGCTCCTCCCGCGCCTGCAGCAGGAACGCCGGGACGGCCTGCCAGGTGATCGCGGTGACGATCCCGAGCGCGCCGAGGCCGGCGCGCGCCGCGTGGAACAGCTCGGGCCGCTCCTCGCGGGAGCAGGTGACCAGGCCGCCGTCCGCGAGGACGAGTTCGAGGCCGGCGATCTGTGACACCAGGCCCGCCGCGTCACGTCCGGTCCCGTGCGTCGCGGTCTGGGTCGCCCCGGCCAGGGTCTGCTCCTGGATGTCCCCCATGTTGGCGAGCGCGAGGCCGTGCAGGGCGAGTTGCTCGTTGAACACCGTGAGCGGCATCCCCGCCTCGGCGGTCACGAGGCCGGTGGCGGTGTCGACCGATCGCAGCTCCGTGAGGCCCTCGGGCCGTAGGAGCAGGCCCTCGGTCGCGGCGGCGTCGGTGAACGAATGCCCGGTGCCGGTCATCCGGACGGTCAGGCCGGCGCCGGCGGCGGCCTGGACGGCGGCGGCGACGTCCGCGGCGGACCGGGGCGTGACCACGCGGCGGGGCGTGGCCCGCTGGTTACCGGCCCAGTTTCGCCAGGTCTGAGGTGTGACGGGGGGCATAACACGAGATTTACTCATGTTCTGCCCGGCTCCGGCAAGTGTTCCGCCCAGGTCCGGTAGGTCCGGCGACCCGATCCTCGTCCGTCGGCCCGCACCTGTCGAGTCCCCGCAGGCCATGGGTAACTACCGTCCGAGTCCTCGTGGGTCTTCGGTAACCACCGGCCGGGTCCGATCGTTGGGAGTAGCGATGAGACGTTTCGTGCGCAGAGGACTCCCGGCCGCCGTCGCGGCCATCGCGCTGGCGGCCACCGCGACGGCCGCCAGCGGCGCGGTGTACGTCGTGACCGCCGCGCCGAGGACGACGACACCGAAGGACGACGGCACCCCGGTTTCGGGCCACGGTGCCAAGGGCGGGCCCGTCACCACGCTCGTGCCGAGCACCGAGCAGCCCGCCGCGCTGAAACGGGTCGTCGACCCGGACTTCCTCGTCGTCGCCGACCGTACGGTCACCCCGGCCAGGCTGCGCGAGGTGTCCCACGTCAAGCACGTACGTGACGTGATCACCGCCGACGCCGGGGCCGTACAGCTGCAGGGCGGCCGGGTGAACATGTTCGCCGTCGACCCGTCGGCGTTCCGCGCCTGGACCCCGCCGGGCACCGCGAAGAACGACGCGCTGTGGAACGCCCTCGCCCAGGACCGGTTCGTCGTCACCGACGAGGTCCAGCAGCAGTACGGACTGCGCGAGTCGATGCAGTACCCGGTCATCGGCCGCACCCAGCTGTTCGTCACCATGGGCGGCTCCGGCCCGCTCGGGCTGCCCGGCATCAACGTCCTCGTCGGCCGCGCGATGGGACGCCGGATCGGGCTCGTCCACGACCTCGCCCTCCTCGTCAACGCGCCCGGCGCCGACCTCACGGACCTCGGGTCGCGGCTGCGCAAGCTCGTCGGCGCGCACAGCCAGGTCATCGACCTGCACCAGTCCGCGACGCCGCCGAAGGGACAGCCCGCGCAGCAGCCGCGGACGTCGGCCGGGCGCCCCGGCACGTACCTCGCCCTGTACCAGCAGTCGGCCCGCCTCTGCCCGGGCCTGTCGTGGACCGTGCTGGCCGCGATCGGGCAGATCGAGAGCGACCACGGGCGCAACACCGGCCCGTCGAGCGCGGGCGCGCTCGGCCCGATGCAGTTCATGCCGGCCACCTGGCGGATCTACGGCGTCGACGGCGACGGCGACGGCAAGGCCGACATCATGGACCCCTACGACGCCGTGCCCGCGGCGGCGAAGTACCTGTGCGCGAGCGGCGCGGGCCGCGGCGGCAGCGGCCTGTCCCGGGCGGTCTGGGCCTACAACCACTCGCAGGCGTACGTGAACAACGTGCTGTCCCTGGCCCAGGCCTACGCCCGCCGGTACTCATAGGGGCGTGCCGGACGGCGCCGGACGGCTGGTTGGATGGTGGACATGCCGTACGACGCGCTGCTGTTGCTGTCCTTCGGTGGGCCGGAGGGGCCCGAGGACGTCATGCCGTTCCTGGAGAACGTCACGCGGGGCCGGGGGGTCCCGCGGGCCCGCCTCGAAAGCGTGGCCGAGCACTACCACCACTTCGGCGGCGCCAGCCCCATCAACCAGCAGTGCCGCGACCTCAAGGCCGCCATCGAGGCCGACTTCGCCGCGAACGGCCTCGACCTGCCGGTCTACTGGGGGAACCGGAACTGGCACCCGTTCCTCGCCGACACGCTGCGGCGGATGAAGGCCGACGGCGTACGCCGGGCGGCGGTGTTCGTGACCTCCGCCTACAGCGGCTACTCCTGCTGCGGGCAGTACCTGGAGGACATCGCCCGGGCCCGCGCCGAGGTCGGGGACGCCCCCGAGCTGGACAAGCTCCGCATCTACTACAACCACCCCGGCTTCGTCGAGCCGATGATCGAGAACACCCGGGCCGCCCTGGACCGGCTGCCCGCCGAGCTACGGGACGACGCGAGCCTGGTCTTCACCGCGCACAGCGTGCCGCTGGCCCAGCCCGGCCGGGAGGACTACGTCGCCGAGCTGAACGACATCTCCGCCATCGTGGCGGAGGGCCGGCCCTGGGACCTGGTGTACCAGAGCCGCAGCGGCCCGCCCAGCGTGCCGTGGCTGGAGCCGGACGTCCTCGACCACCTGTCCGAGATCCACGACAAGGGCGTCCGCGCGGCGGTCATCGTGCCCGTCGGGTTCGTCTCCGACCACATGGAGGTCAAGTACGACCTGGACGTCGAGGCGGCGGAGCTCGCCGGCCGCCTGGGCCTGCGGATCGAGCGGGCGGCCACGCCGGGGACGCATCCCCGGTTCGTCGCGATGGTCCGCGAACTGCTTCTGGAGCGCGACGGCGCCGAACGCCCCGCGCTGGGGACCCTCGGGCCGCGCCCGGACCACTGCGCCGCGGGCCACTGTCGCCGCGCGGGCTGACGACCGGCGCCCACCGGCGCGCACGGCGCCGTACCAGTCCCAATCCGTGAGGGGGGAACGTGCAGGACCTGTTGGAGCTGGCGATCAGCACGGCGGAGGTCGCCGCCGTCATGCTCGTCGACAAGCGGCCGGCCGATCTCGGCGTGGCGTACACCAAGAGCAGCTCGACCGACGTCGTCACCGAGATGGACAAGGCGTCCGAGCGGCTGATCGTGGACCGCATCCGGGCCGCCCGGCCGGGCGACGCCTTCCTCGGCGAGGAGGGCGGTGAGACCGGCGGATCCAGCGGCGTCCGCTGGATCATCGACCCGATCGACGGCACGGTCAACTACCTGTACGACCTGCCCGACTGGGCCGTCAGCATCGCCGCCGAGGTGGACGGCGAGGTCGTGGTCGGCGTCGTCGCGGCGCCCGCCCGCGGCGAGTTGTACACCGCCGCCCGCGGCCGGGGCTCCCATCTGGTGCGCGCGGACGGTTCGACCCGGCGGCTGCGGTGCAACACCGGGGTCTCCCTGGACCAGGCCCTGGTCGCGACCGGGTTCGGATACGCCGCCGAGCGCCGTGCCCGGCAGGCCGAGACCCTGCGCCAGGTGCTGCCCCGGGTCCGGGACATCCGGCGCGGCGGTTCGGCGGCCGTGGACCTGTGCTCCGTGGCCGCGGGCCGGGTCGACGCCTACTACGAGCAGGGACCCCACCTCTGGGACTTCGCCGCCGGCGGGCTGATCGTCCAGGAGGCCGGCGGGTCGGTCGGCGGCCTGAACGGCCGCCCGCCGAGCGTCGACCTCACGATGGCCGCAGCTCCCGACCTGTTCGGCCCGCTGCACGACCTCCTCGACGAGGCCGGCGCCGCGAACTGACGGCGCGCGCCCGCACCGCGACGCCGTGGGCCGACGCCGTGGCGCCGTGGGCCGACACCGGGGCGCGGTGGGCCGACTTCGCGACGCCGCGCGCCGACGCCGCGCGCCGACGGCGCGGGCCGTCGGAGGGTCCGTTTCACCGAGTACGCGGAGCCCCGCACCGATCCGGTGCGGGGCCCCCGTACGTCTTCGAAGTCGCCTGCGCCTGAACCGCTCAGTCGCAGCGCGGGAGGTCGATCCCGTGGTCCGCGGCGGTGCGCCGCAGGTCGTCGATCTCGGCCTGCTGGGCGTCGATCAGGAGATCGTCGCCCGTGTCGCGGGCCGTCCGGAGCGAATCGTACGCATCGGACAGGCGCTGGTGGATCGTGGCCGTCAACTCGCCCACGCGGTCTCCTTTCAATGGTTCGCCAGGCACCCCTACCCAAGACGGTCTTCGCGGTAAACCTCCGAATATCCTGGACGCGGCTTATCAGGGGCTTACACGCGCTGTGACATAACTGATGCTGCCGGTCCAGCGCGTGGCTTTCCAGGGGGTGGAAACGGGTGAGAGTCCTGGTCGTCGAGGATGAGCGCGTACTCGCCGACACCATCGCCACCGGGCTGCGGCGCGAGGCGATGGCCGTCGACGTCGCGTACGACGGCGCCAGCGCGCTGGAGCGGACCAGCGTCAACGACTACGACGTGGTCGTACTGGACCGCGACCTGCCGCGGGTCCACGGCGACGAGGTCTGCCGGAGCCTCGTCGCCGACGGGGCCACGGCGCGGGTCCTCATGCTGACCGCGGCGGGGGAGCTGGATGACAAGGTCGAGGGGCTGTCGATCGGGGCCGACGACTACCTCGCCAAGCCGTTCGCCTTCGCCGAGCTGATCGCCCGGATCCGCGCGCTGGGCCGGCGTTCCGCGCCGCCGCTGCCGCCCGTCCTCGAGCGCTCCGGCGTGCGGCTGGATCCCGCCCGCCGCTCCGTCACGCGCGACGGCCGCCCGGTGGACCTGACGCCCAAGGAGTTCGCCGTCCTGGAGGTGCTGATGCGGGCGCAGGGCACCGTCGTCAGCGCCGAGCACCTGCTGGAGAAGGCCTGGGACGAGAACATCGATCCGTTCACCAACGTGGTGAGGGTGACGATGATGACGCTCCGCAAGAAACTCGGTGAGCCCCAGGTCATCGAGACCGTTCCGGGCGCGGGGTACCGTCTTTGATCCCTTCGCCCGGCTCGCTGCCGCGCCGCCTGACGGTGCGGCTGCGGCTCACGCTGCTGTACGGGGGGCTGTTCTTCGCGGCGGGGTTCCTGCTGCTGACGGTCGCGTACGTCCTGGTCACCAACATCCTGGAGAGCCTCCCGTTCACCGTGCAGTCGGCCGAGCCGGGGCTGACGCAGCAGCAGGCGGACGCGATCCGGCGGGCCTTCATCGACGAGGTGCAGCACCGGCTGATCGTGCAGTCGGCGTTCGCGCTGCTCGGCGTCGGCCTGATCGCGCTGGCCCTCGGCTGGTTCGTCGCCGACCGGGCGCTCGCGCCGCTGCAGAAGGTCACCGCGACCGCGCGCAAGCTCTCCGAGAGCACCCTGCACCAGCGGATCGCCATGCAGGGGCCCGAGGACGAGATCAAGGAGCTGGCCGACACCTTCGACGCCATGCTCGACCGCCTCAGCCAGGCGTTCGACACACAGCGCCGGTTCGTCAGCAACGCCTCGCACGAACTGCGCACGCCGCTCGCCATCAACCGGACCCTGCTGGAGGTCGCGGTCACCGATCCCGAGGCGTCGGAGGACATGAAGACGGTCGGCAAGACCCTCCTGGCGAACAACGCGCGCCACGAACGCCTGATCGAGGGGCTGCTCCTCCTGGCCCGGAGCGAGCGCGAGCTGACGACCCGTACCGAGGTGGACCTGGGCGAGGTCGCGTCCACGGTCCTCAAGACCGGAGGCCGGGCGGACCGGCCGGACATCGACATCAAGCCGGAGCTCACCGAGGCGCCGACGGTGGGGGACCCGGTGCTGCTGGAGCACCTGGTCTCGAACCTCGTCGACAACGCGATCCGGCACAACGTCGACGACGGGATGGTCGTCGTCCGCACCGGAGTGCTGGACGGCTGGGCGACCTGCCAGGTGGAGAACACCGGGCCGGTGGTGCCCGCCTATGAGGTGCAGAGTCTGTTCGAGCCGTTCCGCCGGCTCAACACCGACCGGGTCGAGTCGTCCAAGGGCGCGGGCCTGGGCCTGTCCATCGTGCGGTCGGTGGTCGGCGCGCACGGCGGGACGGTGATCGCCACGCCGCGCGAGGACGGCGGCCTGATCGTGACGGTGCGGCTGCCGCTCTCCTGACCCGCGCGGCGCCTCACTTGTGCGCGGTCGTGGTCAGCACCGGGAAGCCGGTGTAGTCCAGGTCCATGCCGGCGAAGGACGCGGTGTCGGCGACCCGGTACACCGGATGCGAGCAGATCGGGATCATGGCCATGTCGTCCAGCGCGATCTTCTCCGCCGCGTGCAGCCGCTCGGTCCGCTGGGTCTGGTCCAGGGTGGCGCGGGCGGTGTTCATGGCGGCGTCAAAGGCCGAACTGCTGTAACGCGCGTAGTTCGAGCCGGTGGTGGAGCCGTCGCTCTTGCGCTGGATGGCGTCGCTCGACAGCAGCGCGTCCAGGACGTTCTCGGCCGACGGGTAGTCGGCGGCCCAGGACAGCCGGTACATTCCCTGCGGGTTCTTGCCGGACATGTCCTTGTAGAAGGTGCTGGTCTGCAGGCGCCGCACCTGGACGTCCCAGCCCAGCACGGTCTTCAGCTGGCTCTGCACCAGCGTCATGAACGGCGTGTAGGAGGCGAGGTCGGAGCTCGTGAGCGTCACCTTCGTGCCCGGCCCCATCCCCGCCTGCCTCGCCAGCGACTGGGCCTGGCCGGCGTTGAAGGTGCAGGCGGTGCAGCCGCCCACGTAGGCGCCGGGAACCGCGGGCGGCACCAGGGAGGTGGCCGGGGCGTAGCCCGGGCCGAACGTGGCGGCCAGGGCATTGCGGTCCAGCGCGTAGGAGACGGCGAGCCGCGCCTCCTTGGACTTCATCGGCCCCTGATCCGTGATCGGCGTCAGGTACGTCATGGTGGTCGAGGCGACCTGGATGAGCTTGTGGTCCGCGGAGTGGCGGGACCGGGCGTTGTTGATCGGCGTCGCCCCGTCGACCTGGGCCCAGTCGTACAGGCCGGCGTCGAAGCCCGTCAGCGCCTGGTCGAGGTCGGAGACGAAGGTGACGTCGACCGTGTCGAGCTTGGGCCGGGCGAGGGCGTACGAGTCGTTCCGGACGAGGTTCAGCCGCTGGTTCGCGGTGTACTGGCCGACCTTGAACGGGCCGTTCCCGACCGGCCGGCTGTTGAAGGTGGTGTTGGTCGGAGCACCCGCGGACGGGGGGACCGGCGCGAACGGCGGGGTGGCCACCCGCATGGCGAAGTCGCAGTCGGGCTTGGCCAGCGTGACCCGCAGCCCGGCGGCGCCCTCGGCCACCACGCCCGACATCGTGCTGCTCTTCCCGGCCGCGACGTCGGCGTAGCCCTGGATGCCGGTCATCAGGTAGCCCATGCCCTGGCCGCGCGCGGCGCGGTTCCAGCCGCGGACGAAGGCGGCGGCGTCGACGGCGCTCCCGTCGGTGAAGGTGGTGCCCTGCTTGATCGTGAAGTGCCACTGCGTGCAGCCGGCGTTCGGCGTCATCTCCGTCGCCAGCGCCTTGGCGAGCGAGCCGTTGGGCTGGATCGTGGTGAGCCCGGTGAAGAGGTTCTCGGCCACGAACACGTCCGAGGTGAGCACGGCGTTGGACGGGTCGATGGACTCCGGGGCGTACATCGCCATCCGGAAGCCGCCGCCCAGCCGGCCCGTCGGGCGGGGCGTGGGGCCGGGACCCGAGTGCGTGCGGTAGTCGTCGACCGCCCGGTACACCCCCATCGCGGTGAGGCCGACCATCACCATGGCGCCCGCCGCGATGGCCGCGGCGACACGGGGCCGGACCCGCCGCCGGCCGTTCCCGGCCGGCGCGTACGGCGACGGGTTACCGCCGGGCCGGTAGGGGTCGTACGGCGCCGGCGGGCCGTACGGGCCGCCGGGCGCGGTATCCGGCTCACGGCCGTACGGCGCCGTGTCGGGCCCGGGCGGCGAATTCGGCGGCGGGGTGTCGCCCGCCGGGGCGTACGGGCCGGGCGGCGGGGTGTCGCCCGCCGGGGGATAGGGGCCGGGCGGCGGTGTGTCGCCCGCCGCCGCGTACGGGCCGGGACCGGCCGCCCCGCCGGACGGCGCCCCCTCGGCCGCGACCTGCGCGCCCTCCTGCAGCATGGTCGTGGGCGCCGGCGCACCCGCGCCCGGCAGGACGACCCCCTCCTGGCTGAGCAGGCGCAGCAGGATCTGCTGGGCGGTGGGCCGCCGGCCGGGGTCCTTGGCCAGGCAGGTCGCGACGAGCTCCCGGAGCGGCCCGGTGAGCATCCCGAGGTAGGGCTCCTGGTGCAGGATGCGGTTCATCACGGCGGGGATGGAGTCCTGGCCGAACGGCGGCGAGCCCGTCGCGGCGAAGACGATCGTGCAGCCCCACGCGAACACGTCCGTCGCCGGGCCGACGCCGAGCCCGGAGATCTGCTCGGGCGACATGTACGACGGCGTGCCCACCGCCGTGCTCGACAGGGTGCCGGTGGCGTCGAGGGCACGGGCGATGCCGAAGTCGATCACCCGTGGGCCGTCGGCGGCGAGCAGCACGTTCGAGGGCTTGAAATCGCGGTGGACGATCCCCGCCTCGTGGATCGCCGCCAGCGCGGTGACCGTGCCGATCGCCAGGCGCTGCAGCGTGTCGCCCCACCGGGGGCCCTCCGCGTCGACGACCTGGCGCAGCGACGGCCCGTCGATGTACTCGCTGACGAGGTAGGGGGTGTCGCCCTCCACGTCGGCGTCGAGGATCCGGGCCGTGCAGAACGGCGCCACCCGCTTGGCGCTGGCCAGCTCCCCGGCGAACCGGGCCCGTGCCTTCGCGTCCCCGCTGAACTGCGCGTGCAGGAGCTTGACCGCGACCTGCCGGCCGTCGGGGGCGTCGCCGAGATAGACCGCCCCCTGGCCGCCCTCGCCCAGGCGGCCGGTGAGGGCGTACGCCCCCACGCGTTCGGGGTCGCCGGCCCGCAGCGGGCTTCCGGGCATGGGCGTCCTCCCTGGGACTGGTTCTGGGGCCTTTCTCGCGGCCTACTGCTTGGTGAGGGTTCCGGTGGCGAGCGGAGCGCCGCCGGCGGTCTGGCTCATCCGCCAGGTCATCGACGAGCCGTTCAGCGTCAGCGTCACGTACGAGGGGGACAGGCACTGGTCCGTCCCGTACGACGTGAGGGTCTGCTGGAACGTCACCTGCTTGTCGTCGTCGGAGACCTGGGGGTTGTCCAGGCTGCCCGAGCAGGTCTCGTACCGGACGTTGCCCGACTTGATGAGCCGGTAGAGCGAGAGGTCGACCTCGTGGGACTTGCTCGTGCCGAACGCCAGGTTGCTCGTCGGCGTGGCGTTGCCGGCCCAGCTGCCGTCGAAGCCCGACGGCAGCCCGCTCGTGTTGACCTTGTGCATCAGGCCCGCGCCGATCGCGATCGGCACGCCGATGACGAGCAGGAGCGCGGCGACGCAGCCGATGCCGACGAAGAGCGGGGCGTTGCTCTTCTTCCGCGGCGGCGGAGGGACGTACCCGCCGCCCTGCGGGTACGTGGGCCGCCCCTGCCCCTGCCACGGCGGAGGCGTCTGGGGGCCCGGCCGCATCATCGGGTTCGGCGTCGCCGGACCGGGATGCATCATCGGCGGCGGCGTCGAGGGGCCGGGGTGCATCATCGGCGGCGGGGTGGAGGGGCCGGGACCCATGGACGGCATCGCGGGCGGCGGCGTCACGATCGGCGGAGGCGGCGGCAGCTGCGCGGCGATCTGGGTGCCCTTGTCGAGCAGGTCGTTGCGGTCGGCCGCCGGGCCGGGCGCCGCGCCGACCTGGCCGAGCAGGCGCAGCAGGAGCTGGTGCGCGGCGGGGCGGCGGCGCGGGTTCTTGTCCAGGGCGGAGGCGACCAGCTCGCGCATGGTGCCGTGCAGCCGGGACAGGTCCGGCTCCTCGTTGAGGATCCGGTTGATGATGATCGGGAGCGTCTCGGCCTCGAACGGCGACCGCCCGGTCGCCGCGAAGACCATCGTGGCGCCCCACGCGAAGATGTCCACGGCCGGCGTCAGGGGCTCACCCGTGAGCTGCTCCGGGGCGAGGTATCCGGGCGTGCCGACGACCATGCCGGTCGCGGTCACCGAACTCTGCTCGGAGTTCACGGACCGCGCGATGCCGAAGTCGACCACCCGCGGGCCGTCGGAGGCCAGCAGAACGTTGTTCGGCTTGAAATCGCGGTGCACGATGCCGGCCTCGTGAATGGCCGCGAGCGCGGTCGCCGTGCCGATCGCCAGGCGCTCGAGCGCCGCCCCCTCGAAAGGGCCCTCCTGAAGGACCACGTCGTACAGCGGCGGTCCATCGATGAACTCGCTGATGATGTACGGCGGACGGCCGTTCAGGTCATAGTCCAGGACCCGCGCGGTGCAGAAGGCCGAGACCTTCTGGGCCGCCTGGGCCTCGCGCGCGAACCGCGTCCGGGCGGAGGAGTCGGAGTTCATCTGCTCGTGCAGCAGCTTGATCGCCACTGGGTCCCCTGACGGGGACCGGCCGAGGAAGACCGCCCCCTGGCCGCCCTCTCCGAGCCTTCCGACTACGCGATACTGCCCCAGCGCGGCCGGATCGCCCGGCTCCAGGGGAGCGGCATCCGGCATGTGTGACCCCTTCCCACAACCCTTATCCTGTGCACCCGCCAGGTCCGTACAGGCGGGAAACCATATCGCGTTACCTGTGACGTTCGCCGTCATCATCCGGTTCAGGGGGAGGGCGGTCACCGCTTCACCATGCGCCGTGTGATTTACACCACATCGGACAACTCGGAAGCGCGGTGAGGGGAGTCACGGAGTGATACGACGCGCCTTGCGTGTTCGGGGTCAAATCCCGTGACAGAATTTCCCGCCCGGATCGGGCACAAGATGGGCCTCCCGAGCGTTAGACCCGCGCGACGGGGCGCATAACTAAGGACCGAGGGGGATGGAGACAGAAGATGGCCACCGACTACGACAGCCCACGCAAGACTGACGATGACCTCAGCGAGGACAGCCTGCAGGAGCTGCAGGCGCGCCGGGCGGACAAGAGCACGGGTGTCATCGACGAGGACCTGGACGCCGGTGAGGTGACCGAGCTGCCGGGCGCGGACCTGTCGAACGAGGAGCTGAGCCTCCGCGTTCTGCCGCGCCAGGCGGACGAGTTCACCTGCGCTCGTTGCTTCCTCGTGCACCACCGCAGCCAGCTGGCGGAGGAGAAGAACGGCCAGCTGATCTGCCGCGAGTGCGCCGCCTGACGCCGGGGTTCACCCGTGTCCGAGGGAGAGCTCGCCCGCCCGGAGAACGGTGACGACCGGCTCGGCCAGGAGATGGCGGAGCTGGTCGCCCGGCTGTCCGACGATGAGATCGACAATGAGACCCGCGGTCGTCTGCTCGGCCGGCTCGCGCGCCTGCTGGCGGCGAGCGCGCGCCGGGCGAGGGCCGCGGGTCTCGCGCGGGGACGCTGGCTGACGGACGTCGTCGCGGAGATCGGACCGCACATCCCCGTACGCGACCTGCAGACCCTTCGCGCCCATCACCGCGGGCTCACGGGGGAGCGGCTGGCCGACTCGCTCGTGCGCTCCGCACAGCACGCGACGACCGCGGTCGGCGCGGCCGGAGGCGCGCTGGCGGCGGTGGAGTTCGTCGCGCCGCCGCTCCTGCTGTCCGCGCCCGCCCAGATCGTGGCGGAGACCGTCGTGGTCGCCGCGATCGAGATCAAGCTGCTCGCCGAGCTGCACGAGGTCTACGGCGTACAGGTGCCCGGCAGCGGCACCGCCCGCGGCGCGGTCTTCCTGCAGCTCTGGGCCCAGCAGCGGGGGTTCGACCCGCTCCAGCCCGGCAGCGTCGCCGCCGCGCTCGGCCTGGCGGCCAGAACCGGCCTGCGCAAGCGCCTGATGCGCACGCTCGGCCGGCACCTGACCACGATGGGCCCCTTCCTGACCGGTGCCGTCGCCGGCGCCACGCTCAACCGCACGGCCACCAAGCGGCTGGCCGACACCGTGCGCAAGGATCTCCGCCGCGCCATCGGCGCTCCCCCGCCCCCGTCGGTCGTCGACGACGACCCGGCCGACCCGGCCTGATCCGGCCTCTCCATCCCCCTCGCGGTCGGGTCCCCGCGAAACGTGAGAGCGGCGCCCCCGGAGGTCCGTGGGGCGCCGGACGCGACCGACCTCGGTCAGGCGACGCTCTTGGCCTTGTCCACCGCCGTGCGCAGCGCGGCGGGCAGTTCGCCCGTGCTCTTGTGCCAGCGGTTCGCGGCGGCGCGGGTGGCCAGCAGCCGCGCGACCTCCATGCCGACGCCGACGACGACGGCCCAGGCGATCGCCTCCTTCAGCTCGACCTCCGGCGACTCCGGGTTGGACGGGGGCTCCTTGCCCATGGCCCGCTTCCACCCGAAGGTGATCGCCTTCCGGGCCGCGAATCCGGCGCCGAAGGCCGCCGCGCCGGCCACCAGCCGCCAGCCCAGCTCTCCCTTGTCCGGCATGCGTTCTCCCTCTTCCGCGTTATCGGTGTGGTTTCCGGCTCTGCTCGTCCGACCCTCTCACAGGCGATCACCCGACGAGGACCGACTCCGCCGCCGGCGCCAATACCATTGGCGCCATGACTGACAAGCCGCGTCCGCCGGAGAAGCCCACGCTCGACGGTCTCGAGGAGAAGTGGGCCGTACTCTGGGACGAGCGCGGCACCTACCGGTTCGACCGGTCGAAGGCGCGCTCGGAGATCTACTCGATCGACACGCCTCCGCCCACGGTCAGCGGTTCCCTGCACGTCGGTCACGTCTTCTCCTACACCCATACCGACACGATCGCCCGTTTCCAGCGGATGCGCGGCCGCGAGGTCTTCTACCCGATCGGCTGGGACGACAACGGCCTGCCCACCGAGCGCCGTGTGCAGAACTACTTCGGCGTCCGATGCGACCCGTCCCTGCCCTACGATCCGGCGTTCGAACCTCCGGACAAGCCCGGCCGGCAGATCCCGGTGTCCCGGCGCAACTTCGTCGAGCTGTGCGACCGGCTGACCCGGATGGACGAGAAGGCCTTCGAGGACGTCTGGCGCCGCGTGGGGCTGTCGGTGGACTGGTCCCTGCTCTACACGACGATCGGCGCGCCCGCCCGCGCCGCCGCCCAGCGGGCGTTCCTGCGCAACCTGGCGCGCGGCGAGGCGTACGTCTCCGAGGCCCCGACGCTGTGGGACGTCTCGTTCCGCACCGCGGTCGCCCAGGCCGAGCTGGAGGACCGCGAGCAGCCCGGCGCGTTCCACCGGCTCCGCTTCCACGGGTCCGGGGGACGCCCGGTCTACATCGAGACGACCCGGCCGGAGCTGCTGCCCGCCTGCGTCGCGCTGGTGGCCCACCCGGACGACGAGCGCTACCGCGAGCTGTTCGGCACCACGGCGCGCACGCCGCTGTTCGGCGTCGAGGTGCCGATCGTCGCGCACCACCTCGCCGAGCCGGACAAGGGGTCCGGCATCGCGATGATCTGCACGTTCGGCGACCTGACCGACGTGATCTGGTGGCGGGAGCTGCAGCTGCCCACGCGCGCGATCATCGACTGGAACGGCCGGATCCTGCCCGAGCCGCCCGCCGGCGTCGCCCCGGAGCCGTACTCCGAGCTGGCCGGGCTCACCGCCCAGGCGGCCCGCGAGCGCGTCGTCGAGCTGCTGCGCGCCTCCGGCGACCTCGACGGCGAGCCGCGGCCCGTCACCCGGCCGGTCAAGTTCTACGAGAGGGGTTCCAAGCCGCTCGAGATCGTCACCACCCGCCAGTGGTACATCCGCAACGGCGGGCGCGACCCGGAGCTGCGTGAGCGGCTGCTGGCCCGCGGGGCCGAGCTGACCTGGCACCCGGCGTACATGAAGGGGCGGTACGACAACTGGGTCGAGGGACTGGCCGGCGACTGGCTGATCTCGCGGCAGCGGTTCTTCGGCGTGCCGATCCCCGTCTGGTACCCCCTCGACGCCGACGGCGAGCCCGTCCACGACCGGCCGATCACGCCGCCGGAGGACGCCCTGCCGGTCGACCCCTCCTCGGACGCCCCGCCGGGCTTCACCGAGGACCAGCGCGGCAAGCCGCACGGCTTCACGGCCGACCCGGACGTCATGGACACCTGGGCGACCTCGTCGCTGACGCCGCAGATCGCGGGCGGCTGGGAGCGGGACCCGGACCTCTTCGGCCGGGTCTTCCCGTACGACCTGCGGCCCCAGGGGCACGACATCATCCGCACCTGGCTGTTCTCCACGGTCGTGCGGGCGCACCTGGAGCACGACTCGCTGCCCTGGACCGACACCGCGCTGTCCGGCTGGATCCTCGACCCGGACCGCAAGAAGATGTCCAAGTCCAAGGGCAACGTCGTCACGCCGATGGACCTGCTCGTCCAGCACGGCGCCGACGCGGTGCGCTACTGGGCGGCCAACGGGCGGCTCGGCACGGACACGGCGTTCGACACGGGCCAGATCAAGATCGGCCGCCGGCTGGCCATCAAGATCCTCAACGCCTCGAAGTTCGTGCTCGGCCTCGGTGACGTCCCGGCGGACGCGGCCGTGACCGAGCCGCTGGACCTGGCGATGCTGGCGGCGCTGGCCGACACCGTCCGCGAGGCCACGGCCGCCTTCGAGGCGTACGACTACACCCGGGCCCTCGAACGCACCGAGCGGTTCTTCTGGGACCTGTGCGACGACTACCTGGAGCTGGTCAAGGCCCGCGCCTACGGCGCGCCGGACGGCGAGCCCGGCCAGGAGGCGGTGTCCGCCCGTGCCGCGCTGCGGGAGGCCCTGTCGGTGGTCCTGCGGTTGTTCGCGCCGATCCTGCCCTACGTCACCGAGGAGGTCTGGTCGTGGTGGCGGGACGGCTCGGTGCACCGGGCGGCCTGGCCGGTCGTCGAGGCCCCGGCGGGCGGTGACGCGGCGGTCCTCGCCGCCACCGCGGACGTGCTCCGGCAGGTCCGCAAGGCCAAGTCGACGGCGAAGGTCTCGATGCGCGCCGACGTCGAGCGGGCCGTGGTCCGCGGCGCCAACGTCTCCCGCCTCGCCGTGGCCGACCTGCGGGCCGCCGGGCGGATCGCCGACCTGACGCTCGACGCGGAGCCCCAGGAGGGCTTCGTCGTCGACGTGACGCTGGCGCCTCAGACGTAGAGCAGGCCGAGGGCAGCCAGGACGGCCACGCCGATCGCGTTGGTCAGGATCGGCATCCGGGCGACCCGGCGGTCGTCCCACTCGTCGTTCCGGCTGGCGTACCGGGCGGTCGCGGTGACCGCCCGGCCGGCGCCGAAGGCGGTGCCGGTCAGGATCGTCGCGAGCGGCCCCTGGTGCGCGAGCACCAGCCCGAGCGCGACGACGTACGGCGCGCTCGCCGAGACGTACGTGCGCACGCCCGTGCCCAGCTCGAAGCCGAACTGTAGCGAGCCCCGCCGGACGCGGTACTGCAGCACCTCGCGGGGGATCTGCCGGGCGTTCTGGGGGAGCGGCACGCGGATCCAGCCCGCCTCGCGGGCGACGCCCGCCACCGCGAACACCAGGATCGCCCCGATCCGCACCGTCCGGGGCAGCGGCGCCGCGAAG
Organism: Actinoallomurus soli; assembly: GCF_024055715.1. Classification (GTDB taxonomy): domain Bacteria; phylum Actinomycetota; class Actinomycetes; order Streptosporangiales; family Streptosporangiaceae; genus Actinoallomurus; species Actinoallomurus soli. The sequence continues at coordinate 220,248 of NZ_JAMXMV010000007.1, read as the reverse complement.
CCGGACAGCAGCCACAGCACGGTGGCGCTGAGCGTGCCCCCGAGGAGCAGCCCGAGGGAGAAGACGGCCAGGACCTCGCCCTGCCGTACGTTGGCCCGCCGACCCGGCGAGAACAGCACGAAGTCGCTGTTACGCGTTCAAACGGAGCCGGACAGGGAGTAGCCCGCCAGCGCGCCGACCGACGCCCAGCACAGCACCGTCTGCTGCGCGGCCGCCGCCGCGACGGCCAGCAGGGCCAGCGCGGCGAACGGCAGCAGCGGCTCGGTCAGCCCCCGGCGCAGGCGGCCGGCCGGAAGGGCCTCACTTGGCGCAGGCAAGGGCCCACCGGCAGACGGTCTTGTACCAGTGCCCCGCCGCGCTCTTCTTCCAGCCGTCGTGGCAGCGCCAGGTCACCGACTTGGTGCAATTTCCGCACTTGTGGGCGTACGCCCAGATCCAGCCGTCGTACTTGCCCGCGTAGCACTGGTTGGGGCGGAGCTTGTAACGCCCCGGGTCGGAGACCCCGGACTTGTGATAGCCCGTGTACTTGCCGCTGGTCCGGCACGCGCTCGACAGGACGGTGCTCGGCCCGCAGCCCGGAGAGCAGTCGAACGGGTCGGCGTACGCCGGGCACTTGCCGTAGATGTCGTAGTAGCCCGGAGTCAGGCTGTAACCGGCGGCGAGCGCCTTGCGCGCCGGGGCGAACACTCCGAGCGCGGACAGGCCCACGGTGGTGCCGGCGGCCAGCGCTCCGCCCAGCATGGACCGGCGCGCCACGCCCTCGGCCGTCGCGTGCGGAACCCGCCGGGCGGCCCGCCGGGCGCCCTCGGGCCGTGGGCCGCTCAGCATGGGAATGTCATCGAGTTCGAGCATCGGGCATCCTCCCCGTCCTGTCCTCACACGGATGCGGTGTCCGCGTCGGTGATCGGCGGCGCCGGCTCACCGGGCGCCTCGGAGTCGACGACCCGGCCGCCGGCCTGCACGATGAGCGCGTGCAGCGCGCGGACCGAGCCGACCGGCTCGGCCGTCCGGATCCGCCCGTCCGCGCCGATGAGCACGGCGTACGGCGTGGCGGGCACCTGGTAGGTCTGGAACAGATCACCCTGGTCGGCCAGGACGAGCATGTTGTCCGGCGGGGTGACGTCGAGGGCGTCGTCGAAGAACAGCGCGCGCGTCGGCGGAGCCTGGGTCTGGCCCAGCGCCTCCTCGAAGACGCTGTGGCAGGCGGGGCACTCCGCGCCGAGGAACAGCAGGAGCGTCGGGCGGCCCGGCTCGGGCGCGAGCCGGTCGAGGTCCGGCGCGGGCATGCCCGTGGTCAGGCCGACGTCGGGCGTGCGCGGCGCCCTGGTCAGGTGGTGCACCTGCCGGACCAGCCCGGCCACCACGAGGGCGAGCAGGACGATGGCCACCCAGGTCACCAGCAGGGCGGTGGTCTCGAAGCTCATCGGGCGACGCTCCTTTCGGGGTCGGCCATGGCCGGCGGGAGCGACCACAGCAGCACCGCGAAGGTTACGGACGACAGGGCCACGATCGCGACGTGCACGCCGTGGGAGGCGGCGGCCGAGCCCGCCCCGGCCGAGGCCGTCACCGACGCCAGCGCGAGCGCCGCGGCCCGCCCGGCCACCCAGCCGCTCATCGGCGTGTCGTCGGCCGAGCAGCCGCACGGCACGCTTCCGAGGCCCGGCCGGGTGCGCAGGACGTACAGGCCGTACAGCGCGTAGGCCGCGAACAGCAGGGCGCTGCCGGTCGCCCCGATGGTCAGCGCCCGTGGCCGTCCGGCCAGCAGCGCGTACCCGGTCACCGCCCCGAACAGGCCCTCCAGAGCGCCGACCGCGACGGCCACCGGCCAGATCAACAGGCCGGGCACCGTGCGGTGCGCCGTCAAGGCCGCGGGCAGGACCCGCGGATGCAGCAGATGCCCCGCGAAGCCCGCCAGGAGGATCAACGCCACCGTCCCGGCCGACATGCCGGCCAGCATCGCCGCCATCAGGCGACGGTCTCGACGCGCAGCCCGCCGAGCCGGTTCGCCACCGCCGTGGCCTGGCGGGACTCGTGCGGCAGCACGGTCACCATCGCGGACGACGTGGCGAGCAGGAAGTACGGCGTGTCGTCGTCGAGCGTGTCGCGGAAGAGCTCACCGCTCGGCACCTTCGCGCCCGCCCACGCCGGGAGCCTCCGCGCGGTCGTCCTGGTCAGCGCGGTGATCTCCAGCAGGCCGATCCCGGGGATCTCCTTGGCCACGTCGGCGGGCTCGGCGATGCCCGCGCGCTTGGGATCGCGGGACGCGACCGCGATGCCGTCCTGGTGCTCGGTGATCCGCAGGACCTGGAAAAGGCGTACGGCGTCGGCGGCCCGGGCGCTGTACAGGGGGACGAACAGCGAATAATTGCGGCCCTGCCACATCACGGCGAGAAGGTGGTCTTCCAGGCCGACGCGGTTGTCATAATGGGTGACCCGCGTCGTGCGAAGTCGGCCGCCTTGAACGGAGAATTCATCGTCGAAGTGACGAATGCCGAGATCCTCGGCCCACGCGGAGGCCGCGTTGCGGTCACCGGAGGTCAGCTCGTAGATCCTTCCGTCCACGGCGTACCGCGTCACGGAGGTGAAAGGGAGAGTAAGATCCTGATCGCCGGAAATGGAGAATCGGTACCCGTCCAATGCCCTATGTACGACCTTGTGCCCCATGACCCAGCCCTTCCCCGTTCGACCGACCGGCCCCGCCGAAAGTCGTGGTTAGCACAAGGTAAGAGCATTTGGGCTCGTTGACCAGATACCGGCGCGGCGATGCCCGAATGTGGCCAATCGCTCTTCGCGGTGCACGCGCCGGGTCATGAAGACGTCGGTTCGATGAAGAGTCGGCGACGGCGGTGCGGGTAGGGCGTCGTCCGGAGGAGGACAGTGAGCGATCGGGATCCGGGAGTGCCGCGGACGCTGGCGACCGTGGCCTCGTTCTGCTGGCGGCTGATCGTCATCGGGGTCGTGATCTACGCGGTCGCCCGCATCCTCGACAAACTGCGCATCGTCGTGCTGCCGTGCGCGATCGCGCTGCTGCTGTGCGCCCTGCTGTACCCCGTCACCGGACGGCTGGCCCGGCGGATGCCGCCGCTCGCCGCGACCTGGCTGACGATGCTCCTGGCCCTCGGGGTGCTCGGCGGCGTGGGCACCTTCGTCGGAATCCAGGCCAACGACCAGTTCCCGCACCTGGTCAACCGGATCCAGCGGACGGCGACCGACGTCCAGCACTGGCTGGTCACCGGGCCGCTGCACCTCAAGAACTCCCAGCTCCAGTCGGCCGTGGACCAGCTGCTCAACCAGATCCAGCAGCAGCGCGGGAAGCTGCTCAGCACGGCCTTCACCGGCGCCACCGTCGCCGGGGAGCTGCTCGCGGCGCTGGTCTTCATGTTCTTCGTGACGTTCTTCCTGCTGAAGGACGGGCCGGGGATCTGGCGCTGGCTCATCGGCGGGACCGGGCGGCACCGCGACCGCATCGACCGGGCCGGCCGCGCCGCCTGGGAGACGCTGTCGCAGTACGTCCACGGCACGGTGATCGTCGCGCTGATCCACGCGATCGTCATCGCCGTGACCCTGATGATCATGGGCGTGCCGCTCGTGGCGCCGCTCGCAGTGATCGTGTTCTTCGGAAGCTTCATCCCGATCGTCGGGATCCTGGTCGCCGGGGCGCTCGCGGTCCTCGTGGTCTTCAGCTTCAAGGGCTTCGTCGCCGCCCTGGTCTTCCTCGGCATCCTGATCCTCGAGCAGCAGCTCGAAGGCCACGTCCTGCAGCCGCTCGTCGTCGGCCGATGGGTGCGCTTCCACCCACTGGCGATCATCATCGCCATCTCGGTCGGCGCGGTCGTCGGCGGCATCCCCGGCGCCGCCGTCGCGGTCCCCACGGCGGCCGTCATCTACCGGGCCTGGCCCGCGCTGCGCGGCGAGGACGACGCGAAGCCGACCGAGCGGACCACCCGAGCCGGCCTGCTGTCCCGGTGGCGGAAGGACGCCAGGGAGGGCGCGCGGTCCGGCGACTCGCCGGCGGACGGCAGGACCACCGCGGCGGCGGAGGAGCCCGCCGATCCCCCCGCCGACCGGCGGGAGGACGGTTCCGACGGGGACCAGGGCGGCCACGGGGATCCGCGAGACGCCCAGGCCGAGGACGACGCGCACGACCGGTCCTCGGACGCCTCCTGAACGCCGCCGCGCGGACCCGCCACACCCGCCGGCGTACGGCTCGGCCCGGCGGAGCCGGGCCGATCGTGCCAGGCGCGCGTGCGGCCTCCGCCCGGCGGAGCGGGGCCGGTGGTGCCGCGCTCCCGGCGGAGTCCGCCCGGCGGGGCCGTGACCGGCCGCGCCGCGCTCACCGGCGCAGGGTCGCGCAGGCGGTAGTGTCACGGCCTGTGACGCGCGCCGAGGCGAGCGCCGCCATCAGATCGTGACGAGGTGGAGCCCTTGACTGTGGACGTTCTCATCCAGCGGCTGGATCCCGGCCTGCCCGCGCCGTCGTACGCCCATCCGGGCGACGCGGGGGCCGACCTGGTCACCACCGTGGACGTCGAGCTGCCGCCCGGGGCCCGCGCGCTCGTGCCGACCGGGATCGCGATCGCCATCCCCGACGGCTACGCCGCCTTCGTTCACCCGCGTTCCGGGCTGGCGGCTAAATTGGGAGTGACGATCGTGAACGCGCCCGGCACCGTCGACGCGGGCTACCGGGGAGAGATCAAGGTCACCCTGCTGAACACCGACACCGAGCACACCGTGCGGCTCACGCGCGGCGACCGCATCGCGCAACTGGTCATCCAGCGTGTCGAGCGGGCCGTCTTCCATGAGGTCCAGGTCCTGCCGGGATCGGCGCGCGGAGACGGTGGTTTCGGATCCACGGGCGGGTACGCAGGAGCCGTGGGGAGCCGCGCCGCGGACGCGGCCGTACATCACAACGAAGGAGCGTGAGTCGTGTTTCGACGCCGTCGTCGGGACGAGGAGCCCGAGAAGAACCTCGAGCCGACCGACGAGGAGACCGTCGCGGCCGAGGAGTCCGAGGCCGAAGAGGCCGGGTCCGAGGGAGAGCAGGATCGCGCGGCAGTGTCCCACGGCGGCCCCTGGGACGCCGCGGCCGACTCGATCCCCGAGATCGAGCGCGTCGACTTCGGTGCGATCCGGGTGCCCATCGCCGAGGGGATCGAGCACCAGCTCAACATCGAGGACGCCGAGCAGGACGCGCAGGGCAACCTCGTCGGCGGGAATTTCGTCGCCGTCACCGTCGTGACCGGTGAGAGCGGCCTGCAGCTGCAGGCCTTCGCCGCGCCGAAGAAGAGCGGCCTGTGGGACGAGCTCCGCGAGGAGATCGCCGAGGAGATCAAGCAGGCGCAGGGGGAGACCCAGGAGGCGGAGGGGCCGTTCGGCACCGAGCTGCACGCCATGGTCCCGGTCGCCATCCCGGAGGAGCTGAAGGACCAGGTCCCGCCGGAGGTCGCGGAGCAGGGCTACGGCTGGCAGCCGGTCCGCTTCCTCGGCGTCGACGGCCCGCGCTGGTTCCTGCGCGGTGTCGTGCAGGGCGCCGCCCTGCAGGACCCGGAGCAGGCCCGGGCCGTCGAGGAGATCTTCGCCAACATCGTGGTCGTCCGTGGCGACGACCCGATGCCGCCCCGCGAACTGCTGGCGCTGTCCCTGCCGGCCGGTGCGCAGCAGGCGGGCGGGCCGGTGCAGGAGGACGGCGGCGACGAGAGGTCCCCGTTCAACCCTTTTGAGCGCGGCCCGGAGATCACCGAGGTCCGCTGACCATCGAACCCCGAATCCCGCCCCCGGCACCTGGCCGGGGGCGGGATTTCGCGTTTCCGGGATCTGTAATCGCATCGATGCGTACAGTGATGGCGCAGGCTCCTCCGAGGAGACCCCGCCCTCCAGGGCGGGGAGGAATCGGACCCCTGCAGGGCAGGGATCGGGCAGACCGCGTTCGTGAACTTCTTCGCCAAGCGGGCGGGGTATCCGCGGTTCAAGGCGAAGAAGTCCCGCACGTCCGCCGAATACACCCGCAGCGGGTTCCGCTTCCGGGATGGGAAGCTGACGCTGGCAAAGATGACCGAGCCGTTGGACATCGTGTGGTCGCGGCCGCTGCCCGAGGGCGCCGAGCCCTCGACGGTGATGGTGTCTCAGGATGCGGCGGGGCGCTGGTTCGTGTCCCTGCTGTGCGAAGACCCCGGCATCCAGCCGCTTCCCGCGGCCGGTAACGCGGTGGGGGTCGCGGAGGAGTCGAGTGGTGAGCTTATTTTGGCCGCCGGGCCGGCGGTGTCGGCCTGTGGAGCCGGTGTAAGACCTGGGCCGGGGCTTGTTCCGGCCTGGGCTGCGAGGAGGCACTGGCCCTGCCGGAGAACGGCATGCGCCAGGAGCTCATCCAGGGAAGACCGGTGGTATCCCCCGTGCCCCCGAAACCGCATCAATGGGCCGCCAAACAGTTGGAGAGGCTCTTCGACGCCGCGGCCCCGCCCGGGATCGCGGCGAACCGCGAAGTTAATCTCCAGCTCGGCGCCGATCTTCTGATTTCGGACGTCATGGTCGGATCGGTTGCCGCGCTGTCCGATGACGGCTCGTCCATGCACGCTGCCGACGTGACGATGGTGACCGAGATCCTCAGCCCCGGTAATACGGGCTTCGAGCCTGCGTGGAAGCCTCAGCGCTACGCCCGGGGTGGCATCCCCTTCTACATGGAGCTGGAGTTGTCGGGGCTACCACGGGTCCGGGTCTATCAGCTCCGCGGAACCGGCTATGTGGAGATGGCCGACGCGCACGCGGGGGAGATCCTGAAGCTCGCGGAGCCGTTCGAGTTGAGCTTCGATCCGGCCGAGCTCGTCGGGCCCCGCCGCTGAGGTTCCGCCGGACCGTGGACCGAGGACGGGTGGGGTTCGTAGCCTGAGAGGACGGTCACGTCCGCGACGGTGTTCGGGAGGACTCGATGGGGACGGCTCTGACGCAGGCCCGCTGGACGCATGTCGCGCTGCCGACCGGGGACCTCGACCGGGCGATCGAGTTCTACACCACGCTGACGCCCCTGGTGGTCGTCGAGCGTTTCCAGGACGCCGCCGGTGAGAGCGCGTGGCTGTCCAACGACAAGCAGGTCGAGACGCCGTTCGTGCTGGTCCTCGTGTCGTTCAACGAGGACAAGGGCGGCAGGCTGGGGCTGCTCACCCCGTTCGCGCACCTGGGCATCGAGGTGCCGCGGCGCGAGGACGTCGACGCGCTCGCCGACCGCGCACGGGAGCTCGGATGCCTGCACTGGGAGCCGCGCGACATGCCCGGCCCGGTCGGCTATATCTGCGCGCTGAAGGACCCGGACGGCAACGTCGTCGAGATCTCCCACAACCAGAAGGTCTTCGAGACCGTACGCCGGCTGTGGGGGGAGGACTCCTGACCGCCCGGCGCCGCCGGCCCGCGTACGACCCGTACGGAGGGTGACGTCGAGCGGCCCCGTGTGCTTCCATGCCATGGGTCGCCGTTCGAAGGGATGGAACAATGCCGGGTCTGCGCAGCTCCCAGTGGTATTCGGGTCAGGATCGCAACGCTTACATCCACCGGGCCTGGATGCGCCGGGGTCTGCCCGGTCACGCCTTCGACGGGCGTCCGCAGATCGCCATCGCCAACACCGCCTCCGACCTGACGCCCTGCAACAGTCACCTGGACGAGGTGGCGGAGAGCGTGAAGCAGGGCGTGTGGGAGGCCGGGGGCGTGCCGCTGAATCTCCCCGTCGTGTCCCTCGGTGAGACGCAGCTGCGCCCGACCGCGATGCTGTGGCGGAACATGGCCGCGATGGCGACCGAGGAGATGCTGCGCGGCAACCCGATCGACGGCGTCGTCCTGCTCGGCGGCTGTGACAAGACCATCCCGTCGCTGCTGATGGCGGCGGCCTCGGTCGACCTGCCCGCCGTCGTGGTGCCCGGCGGCCCGATGCTGTCCGGCACGTTCCGCGGTGTGCCGCTCGGCTGCGGCACCGACGTGTGGCGCCTCAGCGAGGAGGTACGCGCCGGCCAGCTGTCCGAGCGCGACTTCCTGGAGTCCGAGTCCTGCATGATCCGCAGCCGGGGTCACTGCAACACGATGGGCACGGCCTCCACGATGGGCCTGCTCGCCGAGGTGCTCGGCACCACGCTGCCCGGCACGGCGGGACTGCCGGCGCCGGACAGCCGCCTGCTCGCCCGGGCGCACGAGACCGGCCGGCTGGCCGTCGAGATGGTGCACGAGGGACGCCGGCCCAGCGACGTGCTGTCGATCGGATCGTTCCGGAACGCGATCGTGGCGCTCGCGGCGCTCGGCGGCTCGACCAACGCGGTCGTCCACCTCCTCGCCATCGCCGGCCGCCTCGGCGTCCCCCTCACCCTGGACGACTTCGACCGGGTCGGCGCGGACGTCCCGCTGCTCGTGAATCTGCAGCCCGCCGGCCGATTCCTGATGGAGGACCTCCACCGCGCGGGCGGCCTGCACGCCGTGCTCGACCAGGTCCGGGACCTGCTCGACCCGGCCGCGCTCACCGTCACCGGGCGGCCCCTCGTGGATCACCTCGGCGAGGCGGAGATCTGGGACTCGGAGGTCATCCGCACCCGTGAGGCGCCGTTGCAGCCCGCCGCCGGGATCGCCGTGCTGCGCGGCAACCTCGCGCCCGACGGCGCGATCATCAAACCGGCCGCGGCCTCCCCGCACCTGATGCGCCACCGGGGCCGGGCGGTCGTGTTCGACTCGATCGAGGACCTCCACGCCCGCCTGGACGACCCGCACCTCGACGTCGACGAGGACTCCGTGCTCGTCCTGCGCGGCTGCGGCCCGAAGGGCTACCCGGGCATGCCAGAGGTCTCGAACATGCCGCTGCCCGAGAAGCTCCTCAAGAAGGGCGTCCGCGACATGGTCCGGGTCTGCGACGGCCGCATGAGCGGCACCGCGTACGGCACCGTGGTCCTGCACGTCTCGCCCGAGGCCGCGGCGGGCGGCCCGCTGGACCGGGTCCGGACCGGCGACCCGATCGTCCTCGACGTGGAGAACCGCCGGATCGACGTGGACATCCCGCAGGAGGAGCTCGACGGCCGGGAGCCCTCACCGGCGCTGCTGGAGAGCGTGGCCCGCCCCCTGCGCGGCTGGGAGCGGCTGTACGTCGACACCGTCATGGGCGCGGACACCGGCGCCGACCTGGACTTCCTGATCGGGTCCTCGGGCGACGCGGTGGCCCGGGAGTCGCACTGACCCCTCGTCCCCAGCCGGCCCGCCTGCTCAGTGGGCGGTGAGCAGGACGCCCGCGTACGAGACGCCGGCGATCAGCACCCAGGAGGTCAGGCCCAGGAGAAGGGCGCGGTGGCCGGTCCGGGCGAGCTCCGGCAGGCGTACGGCGGCGCCCAGGCCGAACAGGGCCGCCGCGAACAGCACGTCCCGTACGGTGCTCGCGGTGGTCAGCACGTCCGGCGGAACGGTCACCGTCGAACGCAGCGCCATCGTCGCCAGGAAGCCGAGCACGAACAGCGGCAGCAGCGTGGGCCGGTGCCGTTCCGCGCCCCGCAGGGCCGCGCGCCGGGTCCGCAGCGCGACACCGGCCGTGATCGGCGCGAGCATGACGACCCGTACCAGCTTCACCGCGACCGCCGGGACGAGCGCCGCCGAACCGGCGAGAGTGGCGGTCGCGACGACCTGGCCCACGTCGTGCACGCTCGCCCCGATCCAGCGCCCCGCGTCGTACGGCGACAGCCCGAGCAGGTGGGCGAGGGGCGGCAGCACGGCGATGGCCAGGCTGCCGCAGAGCGTGACGAGGCCGACGGCGGTCGCGGTCTCGCGTTCCGCCTCCGCGTCGCCCGGCCGCGGGCCGAGCGCGCCGTCGACGGCCGCGACGGCCGACGCCCCGCAGATGGAGAAGCCCGCGGCGACCAGCAGGGACAGCCGGCTCGACAGGCCGAGCCTGCGGCCGAGCCACTGGGTACCGGTGAAGGTCACGGCGAGGACCGCCACCGTCATGAGGATCGTCCGCGCGCCCAGGGCGAGGATGTCGCCGAACGAGACCTGCAGTCCCAGCAGCACTACGCCCGCCCGCATGAACCTGGTCCCGGCGAACCGCAGGCCCGGCCGGGTCGCGGCGGGCAGCAGCCGGAGGTTCACGGCGAGCACCCCGAGGACCAGCGCGGCTGTGAGCATGGGCACCGTGCCGACCGCACGATGCGCGGCGTACGACACCGCGACGGCCGGGACACAGGCGGCGACGCCCGGCACGAGCATCCACCGCCGCCGCACCGGGCCCGGGGCGAGCGCCCACCGCTGCCGCAGCGGGCCCGGCCCGGTCGCCCGTGCGGAATCCGGTGCGCCTGCCGCCGGGGCCTTCGGTCTTACGGCGTCCGGTGGGTCCGTCGCGGGGGCAGGAGGGCGCGCGGCGTCCACGTTCCAGGCGGAGCTTTGGCCGGCGGGGGGCAAGGGGCGTTCGAAGTCCGGCGTTACGTGGGCGGCGCCTGCGCGTCGTGGCGTCCAGATCGTCATGATCCCTAGCTTCGGGCCCGCGCGGGCCCCGCAGTAGCAGGCATTTCCCTGGCAGGTCATAGGGTTCGCCTATGACCTCCCGGCTTCCCGACCTTGAGGCCCTGGAGCTGCTGGTGGCCGTCGCGGAGACCGGCAGCCTCGGCCAGGCCGCCGCCCGCCTGGGCATCAGTCAGCCCTCGGCCAGCGCGCGGATGAGCACGCTGGAACGCCGGCTCGGCGTGCGGCTGCTCATGCGCTCCACCAGCGGTTCCCGGCTCACGCCGGCCGGTTCGGTGGTCACCGACTGGGCGCGTGCCGTCCTCGTCCAGGCGAACGCGCTGGTCGAGGGCGTCGCGGCGCTGCGTTCGCGCCAGGAGGACCGGCTCCGCGTGTCGGCCAGCCTCACCATCGCCGAGCACCTGATCCCGGGCTGGCTCGTGGCCCTGCGCCAGGTCGCGCCCGGCGTCCACGTCGAGTTGAACGTCACCAACAGCACCCACGTCATCGAGCGGGTGCGGACGGCGGAGGCGGACGTGGGGTTCATCGAGGGCCGCGGGGCGCCGCGCGACCTGCACAGCCGCGCCGTGGGCCGGGACCGTCTCGTGGTCGTCGTCGCGCCGGGCCATCCCTGGACGCGCAGGCGGCGGCCGCTGCGCCCGGTGGAGCTGGTGGCCACGCCGCTGCTCCTGCGGGAGGCCGGATCGGGCACGCGGGAGACGTTCGAGGCGGCGCTCGCGCCGTACGGCGGGGCGGCCGAGCCGGCGCTGGAGCTGGGCGCGACCGCTCCGCTGCGTGCCGCCGCCGTCGCCGGCACGGCCCCGGCCGTGCTGAGCGCGCTCGTCGTCGCCGACGAGATCGCCGCGGGCCGGCTCGTCGAGGTGCCGAGCGAGCTGCGGCTGGAACGGGTGCTGCGGGCGGTGTGGGTGCGCGGCCGTGAGCTCCCCGATCCCGCGCTGCACCTCCTGCGCGTCACCCGCTCCTGAGCCGTTAGGGGCGCGTTAAGGCGCCCACGAGCGGCGCTAAGGGTTCGTCAATAGCGGCGATAGCCGCCTATTTCAGGCGTTGACTTCAGGCGTGACCTCCAGATCGGAGGTCGGGCAACGCCGGAGGCGGACGCGATGACACGCCTGGAGGCCTCCGCGTGGTCCGCGAACGACGGAGGAACGGAGCAATGGCGGATCTGGTGTACGTGCTGCTGACGGTGGCGGTCTTCGCCCTGTTCGGCCTGGTCGTCAAGGCGGTCGAGCGCCTGTGAGCCCGGAGAACCTGGTCGGGCTGATCCTGGCCGTGCTCGTGTCCGTCTTCCTGGTGGCCGCCCTGCTGTTCCCGGAGCGCTTCTGATGAGCGCGACGCTCGCGGGGGTCCTGTTCACGGGATCTCTCGTGCTCGCCCTCGCCGTGGTCCACCGGCCGCTGGGGGACCACATGTACCGCGTCTACACCGGTACGCGGCACGCGCGGCCCGAGCGGGTGATCTACCGGCTGGTGGGAGTCCATCCGGAGGCCGAGCAGACCTGGGCCTCGTACGCGCGCGGCGTGCTGGCGTTCTCGGCGGTCTCGGTGCTCTTCCTGTACGGCCTGCAGCGCCTGCAGAACCACCTGCTGCTGAGCCTGGGATTCAGGCCCGTGGTGACGCATCAGGCGTGGAACACCGCGATCAGCTTCGTGACCAACACGAACTGGCAGTCCTACTCGGGTGAGTCGACCATGGGACACCTGGTGCAGATGGCGGGGCTGGCGGTGCAGAACTTCGTCTCCGCCGCCGTGGGCATGGCCGTGGCCATCGCCCTCGTGCGCGGCTTCGCCCGGAAGCGGACCGACCGTCTCGGCAACTTCTGGGTGGACCTGGTCCGCGGGACCCTGCGGATCCTGCTGCCCATCGCCTTCGTCGCCGCGATCATCCTGGTGATCGGCGGTGCGGTGCAGAACTTCCACGACCCGCACACGGTCCAGACGCTCACCGGCGCCCGGCAGCCGATCACCGGCGGCCCGGTCGCGAGCCAGGAGGCCGTCAAGGAGCTCGGCACCAACGGCGGCGGCTTCTACAACGCCAACTCCGCCCACCCGTTCGAGAACCCCACGGCGTGGACGAACTGGCTGGAGATCTTCCTGCTGCTGATGATCCCCTTCGGCCTGCCCCGGACGTTCGGGCGGATGGTCGGCAGCGTCCGCCAGGGCCGGGCGATCGTCGCGGTGATGGCCACGCTCGCCGTCATCAGCGTCACGCTGCTCTCGTTCTTCCAGCTCGCCCACCACGGCACGGTGCCGACCGCGATCGGCTCCTCGATGGAGGGCGTCGAGACGCGATTCGGAGTGGCGGACTCGGCGACGTTCGCGGACGCCACCACGCTGACCTCGACCGGCGCGGTGAACTCCTTCCACGACTCCTACACGAGCCTCGGCGGCCTGATGACGATGGTCGACATGATGCTGGGCGAGGTCGCGCCCGGCGGGACGGGCTCGGGCCTGTACGGCATGCTGATCCTGGCGGTGGTCACCGTGTTCGTCGCGGGGCTGATGGTCGGCCGTACCCCCGAGTACCTCGGCAAGAAGATCGGCAGCCGGGAGATCAAGTTCGCGGCCGCGTACTTCCTGATCACGCCCATCTGCGTCCTGGCCGGCACCGCGGTGGCGATGGCCGGCACCTGGGGCCGCGGGGGCACGCTGAACCGCGGCGCGCACGGGCTGTCGGAGGTGCTGTACGCCTTCACCTCGGCCTCGAACAACAACGGGTCGGCGTTCGCGGGTCTCACGGCGAACACCCCCTTCTACGACACCGCGCTGGGCCTGGCGATGGCCTTCGGGCGCTTCCTGCCGATGATCTTCGTTCTCGCGCTGGCCGGTTCCCTCGCGCGCCAGGGCCGTACGCCCGTGTCGGAGGGCACGCTCCCCACCCATCGCCCGCAGTTCGTCGGCATGGTCGCCGGCGTGACGGTCGTCCTCGTCGCCCTGACCTTCCTCCCCGCACTCGCCCTCGGGCCGCTGGCCGAAGGAGTCCACTGATGTCCGTACGACTCGCCGAGGCACCCCGGACGGCCCCGGACGCGCCGGCGCCCCCTGGCGGCCGGGTCCAGGGCGGCCTGCTCGACCCCGGACAGCTGCTCCGGTCGCTGCCGGACGCGGTCCGGAAGCTGGATCCGCGCACGATGTGGCGCAACCCCGTCATGTTCATCGTCGAGATCGGGGCGGTCTGGAGCACCGTGCTCGCCGTGAGCCGGCCGAGCTGGTTCTCCTGGCTGATCGTCGCGTGGCTCTGGCTGACGGTGACCTTCGCCAACCTGGCCGAGGCGGTGGCCGAGGGACGTGGGAAGGCCCAGGCCGACTCGCTCCGTCGGGCCAAGACCGACACGACGGCCCGCCGGCTGGTGGGCTGGGCGCCCGGCGGGCCGGTGGTGGAGGAACCGGTTCCGGCGCCCGCGCTGCGGCAGGGTGATCACGTGATCGTCGAGGCCGGGCAGATCATCCCCGGCGACGGGGACGTCGTCGAGGGGATCGCCAGCGTCGACGAGTCGGCGATCACCGGTGAGTCGGCGCCTGTCATCCGCGAGTCCGGCGGTGACCGGTCCGCGGTCACCGGCGGCACCAAGGTGCTGTCCGACCGGATCATCGTCAAGATCACCCAGCGGCCCGGGGAGAGTTTCATCGACAGGATGATCGCCCTGGTCGAGGGTGCGAACCGGCAGAAGACCCCGAATGAGATCGCCCTCAACATCCTGCTGGCCTCGCTGACGATCATCTTCGTGATGGCCGTCGCCACCCTGCAGCCGCTGGCGATCTTCGCCAAGGCGAATGAACCAGGCGTACCGGACTCGCTCGCGCTGAACGCCCACGGCGTCACCGGCATCGTCATGGTCTCCCTGCTCGTCTGCCTGATCCCCACGACGATCGGCGCGCTGCTGTCCGCGATCGGCATCGCCGGCATGGACCGTCTCGTCCAGCGCAACGTCCTCGCGATGAGCGGCCGCGCGGTCGAGGCGGCCGGCGACGTCGACACCCTGCTGCTGGACAAGACCGGCACCATCACTCTCGGCGACCGGCAGGCCGCGGAGTTCATCCCGATCGACGGCGTGACCGAGCAGGAGCTCGCGGACGCGGCACAGCTGGCCAGCCTCGCCGACGAGACCCCGGAGGGACGCTCGATCGTGGTCTTCGCCAAGACCGCGTACGGCCTGCGGGAACGCTCGCCGGGGGAGCTGGCGCACGCGACGTGGATCCGGTTCACCGCCCAGACCCGCATGTCCGGCGTCGACCTCGACGACGGACCCGGCGGCACGCGGCACCTGCGCAAGGGGGCGGCGGCGGCCGTCCTCACCTGGGTGCTCGACCACGGCGGTCTTCCGGAGACCGACGTCGCCGGCGTCGTGGACGGCATCTCCGCCGCCGGCGGCACACCGCTGGTCGTCGGCGAGGTCGTCCGGGAAGCCGGGACGGACCGCGCCCGGCTGCTCGGCGTGATCCACCTGAAGGACGTCGTCAAGGCGGGGATGCGCGAGCGCTTCGCCGAAATGCGCCGCATGGGCATCCGCACCGTCATGATCACCGGCGACAACCCGCTGACCGCCAGGGCCATCGCGGACGAGGCCGGCGTGGACGACTTCCTCGCCGAGGCCAGGCCCGAGGACAAGATGGCGCTGATCAAGAGGGAGCAGGAGGGCGGCCGGCTCGTCGCGATGACCGGCGACGGCACGAACGACGCGCCGGCGCTCGCCCAGGCCGACGTCGGAGTCGCCATGAACACCGGCACCTCCGCCGCCAAGGAGGCCGGCAACATGGTCGACCTGGATTCCAACCCGACGAAGCTCATCGAGATCGTCGAGATCGGCAAGCAACTGCTGATCACCCGGGGCGCGCTGACCACGTTCTCGATCGCCAACGACATCGCCAAGTACTTCGCGATCATCCCCGCGATGTTCGCGGCGCTCTATCCGGGCCTGGACCGGCTCAACGTCATGCGGCTGCACAGCCCGCAGTCGGCGGTCCTGTCCGCCGTCATCTTCAACGCCGTCATCATCGTCGCGCTGATCCCCCTCGCCCTGCGCGGCGTGAAGTACCGCCCCTCCAGCGCCTCGAAGCTGCTGTCCCGCAACCTGTGCGTGTACGGGCTCGGGGGCGTCGTCGCGCCGTTCATCGGCATCAAGTTCGTCGACCTGCTCGTTCAGTTCCTTCCCGGGATGTCGTGATGCGCCTGCCAAGCCTCATCCGCCACCACCTCGCCGCGGTCCGCGCCCTCCTGGTCCTGACCGTGATCACCGGGGTCGTCTACCCGCTCGCGGTGTGGGCCGTCGCGTTCCTCCCCGGCCTGCACGGCCGGGCCGAGGGCTCCCTGATCGAACACGATGGGGAGGTCGTCGGCAGCCGCCTCATCGGCCAGGCGTTCACGGATCCGCGCGGGAACCCGCTGCGCCAGTACGTCCAGAGCCGTCCCTCCAGCGCCGGAGCCGGCTACGACCCGACGTCCACCGGCGCGAGCAACCTCGGCCCCGAGGACGTCGTCGACACCCTCCCGCGGAACCCGGCCGGCAAGGCGAGGGAGATCGCCGCCAGGACCGCCCGTGACTCCCTCCTGACCCTGGTCTGCGCGCGCAGCAGGGCGGTCGGCGCGCTCGAGGGGGTCAGCGGCGCCCGCCCGTACTGCACGCCGGGCGGCGTCGGCGCGGTGCTGTCGGTCATCGGCCCGCGCGACCGGGCGGGCCACGTGATCCGGCCCGCCCGCGTCGTCAGCGTCAACGAGCAGTGCGGGGTCGTGTCCCGGCCGTTCGTCGCCGCGTACGAGGGCGTGCGCGTCGAGTGCGCCGAGGCCGGCGAGGACTACGCGATGGGGGAGATCGTCCCGGTACGGGGCGACGCCCCGGCCCGGCCGGCGGTGCCCGCGGACGCCGTGACCGGCAGCGGCAGCGGCCTGGACCCGGACATCTCCCCGGCGTACGCCCGCCTGCAGGCCCCCCGGGTCGCGCGGGCGCGCGGCATCACCACGGCCCAGGTCCTCGCCGCCATCAGGGACAACGAGGACGGCCGGACCCTGGGCTTCATCGGCGAGCCGCGGGTGAACGTCCTGCGGCTCGACCTCGAACTCGACCGGAAGTACCCGTACCGCGGGTGAGAAGGGAGGTGACGGGCATGGCACGCGGCCGGCTGCGCGTCTATCTCGGCGCGGCCCCGGGGGTCGGCAAGACGTACGCCATGCTCGGCGAGGGCCGGCGGCGGAAGGAACGGGGGACCGACGTGGTGGTCGGCTTCGTCGAGTGCCACGGCCGGCCCCGTACGGCCGAGCTCCTCGACGGACTGGAGATCGTCCCCCGCCGGACGCTGGAGTACCGGGGGACGACCTTCACCGAGCTGGACACCGACGCGGTCATCGCCCGCGCCCCGAAGGTCGCCCTGATCGACGAGCTCGCGCACACCAACGTGCCCGGCACCCGGAACGCCAAGCGCTGGCAGGACGTCGAGGAGATCCTCGATGCCGGCATCGACGTGGTCACGACGGTGAACATCCAGCATCTCGACTCGGTCAACGACGTCGTCGAGCAGATCACCGGAGTGCCGCAGCGGGAGACCCTGCCCGACGAGGTCGTCCGGCGCGCCGACCAGGTCGAGCTGGTGGACATGACGGCTGAGGCGCTGCGCCGCCGCATGGCGCACGGCAACGTCTACGCCCCCGACAGGATCGACGCGGCGCTGGGCAACTACTTCCGTGTCGGCAACCTCACCGCGCTGCGTGAACTCGCGCTGCTGTGGCTGGCCGACAAGGTGGACGACCAGCTCGACCGGTACCGCGCCGACCACGACATCCACACGACGTGGGAGGCGCGCGAACGGGTCGTCGTCGCCCTCACCGGCGGTCCCGAGGGCGACACGCTCATCCGCCGTGCGGCGCGGATCGCCGACCGGGCCAGGGGCGCGGACCTGTTCGCCGTCCACGTCACGACCGGCGACGGGCTGACCGGCGCCGGCCCCGGGCACCTGGCCCGCCAGCGTGCCCTGGTCGAGAGCCTGGGCGGCACCTACCACCAGGTCGTCGGCGACGACGTCCCGCAGGCCCTGCTGGACTTCGCCCGCGGGGTGAACGCCACGCAGCTCGTCCTCGGGGCCTCACGGCGGGGCCGGTTCGCCCAGGTGCTGTCCCGGGGCGTCGGCGTCACGACCACGGCGCTGTCCGGGCCGATCGACGTCCACATGGTCACCCACGAGGAGGTGAACCGGCCGCGTTCGGCGACGCGCCGCGCCGGCGGGCTGACCCCGCGCCGCCACGCGATCGGGGTCCTCCTGGCCGCCGCGGGCCTGCCCCTGCTCACGCTGCTGCTGGCGAACCTGCGCGAACGGCTCTCCCTGCCCAGCGACATCCTCGTCTTCCTCGTCGCGGTCGTCACCATCGCGCTCGCCGGCGGCGTCTACCCCGCCCTGTTCGCCGCGGTGGTCGGCTCGCTGCTGCTGAACTACTACTTCACCCCGCCGCTGTACCGCTTCACGATCGCCGAGCACGAGAACGTCCTCGCCCTCGCCTGCTACGTCCTCGTGGGGGTCGCGGTCAGCGTCGTGGTCGAGATCGCCGCCCGGCGCACCCGGGACGCCGCCCGCGCCCACGCCGAGGCCGAACTGCTGTCCGACCTGGCGGGCAGCGTGCTCCGCGGCTGGGGCGGCGCCCGCGCGGACGCGCTGCGGCATCTGCTGGAGCGCCTGCGGGTGACGTTCGCCCTCGCGTCGGTCACCCTGCTGGAGCGCCGGCCGGAGGCGCCGCTGACCCCGGTCCGGCAGCGCGATCCGGAGTGCTGGCGGGTGGTCGCGGCGGTCGGCGACGAACCGGCGTGCAGTCCCGGCGACGGCGACGCCGACGTTCCCGTCGAGGAGGACCTGGCCCTCGTCCTGCGCGGCCGCACCCCCTCGGCGTCCGACCGGCGCGTCCTCGAGGCGTTCGCGGCGCAGGCGGCCGTCGCGCTCCGCCAGGAGCGCCTCGCCGAGGAGGCCGAGCAGGCCCGTCCGCTGGCGGAGGCGGACCGGCTCCGGACCGCGCTGCTCACCGCGGTCGGCCACGACCTGCGGTCCCCGCTGGCGTCCGCCAAGGCCGCCGTGGAGAGCCTGCGCACCGACGACGTCACCTGGTCCGACGAGGAACGTGCCGAGCTCCTGGCCACCGCCGACGAGTCCCTCGTACGGCTCGACCGTCTCGTCACCAACCTCCTCGACATGAGCCGCCTGCGGTCCGGGGCGCTCGGCGTCCACCGGGAGCCCGTCGCCGTGGGGGAGATCGTCCCGTGCGCGATCGACGAGCTCGGCGCGACCGGCGTACGGCTCCAGGCGCCGGACGGGCTGCCGGAGGTGCTGGCCGACCCCGTCCTGCTCGAACGCGTGCTGGTCAACCTGCTGTCCAACGCGGTGCACCACGGTCCTCCGGGCGAATCCGTGCTGGTCACGGCCAGCGCCCACGCGGGCCACGTCGAGGTGCGGGTCATCGACCGCGGGCCCGGCGTTCCCGAGGCCGACCGCGACCGGATCTTCCAGCCCTTCCAGCGCGCCGGTGACCGCGGCGCCGGCGCGGGGCTGGGCCTCGGCCTCGCCCTGTCGCGCGGGCTGGTCGAGGCCATGGGCGGCACCCTCGTCCCCGAGGACACCCCGGGCGGCGGCCTGACGATGGTCGTCTCGCTGCCCGCGTGCCGGCCCGGCCCGGCCGGCCTCGCCGACCCGGCGCCGGCGGCGCACGCCGACGCGGTACGGGACGGACGGTCGTCCTGACCCGGCAGGGCCCCGGCGGGCCCGGTCACCCGCCGGTTCGGCGTCTCGCGCCCCGGCATACGGGACACAATGCAGGAAGGGGGTTGAACAGGATGGCGACGCGGGGCAGGCTCACGATCTACCTCGGTGCCGCGCCCGGGGTGGGCAAGACGTACGCGATGCTCGACGAGGCGCACCGGCGGCTGGAGCGCGGCGCGGACCTCGTCGTGGGGTACGCCGAGACGTACGGCCGGCCCCGTACGGCGGCGCTGCTGGAGGGGCTGGAGGCCGTTTCCGTCCGCCGGTTCGCCGACGGGGACCGGGTGCGCGCCGAGATGGACGTCGACGCGATCCTCGCGCGCCGCCCCGGGATCGCCCTGGTCGACGACCTCGCGCACGCCAACGCACCGGGATCCCGCAACGACCGGCGCTGGCGGGACGTCGAGGAGCTCCTCGACGCGGGCATCGACGTCGTGTCCACCGTCGACGTGCGGCACCTGGAGTCGCTGACCGACGTCGTCGAGCGCATCACGGGCGTACGGCCCCGCGAGACCGTGCCCGACGAGGTCGTCCGGCGGGCCGACCAGATCCAGCTCGTCGACATGGCGCCGGAGTCGCTGCGCCGCCGCCTCGCCCACGGCAACGTGTACGACGCCGATCAGGTCGACGCGGAGCTGTCCGGCTACTTCCGCGTGGGGAACCTCACCGCGCTGCGCGAGCTCGCCCTGCTCTGGGTCGCCGACCGGGTCGACGACGCGCTCGCCCGCTACCGCGACGAGAAGGGCATCACCGCGACCTGGGAGGCGCGGGAGCGGATCATCGTCGCGCTGACCGGCGGCCCGGAGGGCGACACGCTGATCCGCCGTGCCGCCCGGATCGCCGCCCGCGCCGGCCGGGCCGACCTGGTCGCCGTGCACGTCGCCCGCACGGACGGACTCGCCGACGGGTCGCCGGAGGCGCTCGCCCGCCAGCGCGCCCTCGTCGAGAGCCTGGGCGGCTCCTACCACCAGGTCACCGGCGGCGACGTGCCCAAGGCGCTCATCGACTTCGCCCGGGCCGCGAACGCCACGCAGATCGTGCTCGGGTCCAGCCGCCGCAGCGGCTGGCAGTACGTCCTCGGGCCCGGCGTCGGCGCGACCGTCGCCCGCGCGTCCGGCGACGTGGACGTGCACATCGTCCCCCACGCCTACGCGGGCAAGGGCCGGGGATGGGCGACCGTCCCGCCGACGTCCCTGGGCCGCCGGCGGCGCACGGCCGGCTGGCTGCTCGCGCTGCTCGTCCCGCCGGCGCTCACCGGCCTGCTGTCATTCGACGGGCGCTTCGGGCTCCCCACCGAGCTGCTGTTCTTCCTCGCGGTCGCCGTGGGCGTGGCGCTCGTCGGCGGGCTTTGGCCGGCGATCGTGGCCGCCGTCGCCGGTTTCCTGCTGCTCAACTGGTTCTTCACGCCGCCGTTGCACACCCTCACCGTGGCCCACCTGGAGAACGCCCTGGCCCTCCTGGTGTTCGTCGCCGTGGCCGTCGCGGTCTCCACGGTCGTGGACCTCGCGGCCCGGCGCAGCGCCCAGGCCGCGCGGGCGCGTTCGGAGGCGACCACCCTGAGCATGCTCGCCACCAGCGTGCTGCGCGGCGAGGACGCCCTGCCGCAGCTGCTCGAACGCGTCCGGGAGACGTTCGGGCTGACGTCGGTGAGCCTCCTCGAACGCTCCGGAGAGGGCTGGGCGTCCGTGGCCTTCGCGGGCCGGGAGCCGTGCGCCCGTCCGGGGGACGCCGACGTCACCGTGCAGGTCAGCGACACCCTGATCCTCGCGCTGGACGGCCGGGTCCTGCCGGCCGCCGACCGTCGCATCCTGGCCGCCTTCGCCTATCAGGCGGCGGCGGCCCTCGACCGGCGCCGCCTGGCCGAGGAGGCCAAGGAGGCCCGGCGCCTGGCCGAGGGCAACCGGATCCGCACCGCGCTGCTGGCCGCCGTGTCGCACGACCTGCGGACGCCCCTGGCCTCGATCAAGGTGAGCGTCGGCAGCCTCCGCTCGCCGGACGTGCGCTGGGATCCGGAGGACGAGGCCGAGCTCCTGGCCACGATCGAGGAGTCGGCCGACCGCCTCGACCGCCTGGTCGCCAACCTCCTCGACATGAGCCGGTTGCAGACCGGCGTCGTCAACCCGCTCACCCGCCGGGTCGCCCTCGACGAGGTGATCCAGCCGGCGCTGGCCGACGTCCCCGCCGACCAGGTCAAGATCGAGGTACCGGAGGACCTGCCGCCGGTCGTCGCCGATCCGGGGCTCCTGGAGCGCTCCCTGGCCAACGTCGTGGAGAACGCCGTACGGCACGGCGGCCCGGAGCCGGTCCGCGTGACCGCGAGCGAGCAGGACGGCATGGTGGAGCTGCGGGTCGCCGACCGCGGGCCGGGCGTCCCCGACTCCGCCAAGCCGCGTATGTTCGAGCCGTTCCAGCGCCTCGGCGACCGGCCGCGCGGCAGCGGGGTCGGCCTGGGCCTCGCGGTGGCGCGCGGCTTCGCCGAGGCCGTCGGCGGCGAGCTGCGCGCCGAGGACACGCCCGGCGGCGGACTGACGATGGTCTTCTTGCTGCCGACCGGGCGCACGGCACGGACCGGCGAGGGGGAGACGTGACACGGGTGCTCGTGGTGGACGACGAGCCGCAGATCGTCCGCGCGCTGCGGATCAACCTGCGGGCCCGCGGCTACGAGGTCGACGCCGCGCCCGACGGGCGTACCGCGCTGGACCTGGCCGCCCGCCGCCGTCCGGACGTCGTCGTGCTCGACCTCGGCCTGCCCGACATGGAGGGCGCGGAGGTCATCAAGGGCCTGCGCGGCTGGACGAGCGTGCCGATCATCGTGCTGTCCGCGCGGCACGCGTCCGAGGAGAAGGTCGAGACGCTCGACGTGGGCGCGGACGACTACGTGACCAAGCCGTTCGGCATGGACGAGCTGCTGGCCCGGCTGCGCGCCGCCGTACGCCGGGCCGCGCCCGCCGAGGAGGCCGCC
Source organism: Actinoallomurus soli (assembly GCF_024055715.1). Lineage (GTDB taxonomy): Bacteria > Actinomycetota > Actinomycetes > Streptosporangiales > Streptosporangiaceae > Actinoallomurus > Actinoallomurus soli. Next base: position 198,096 of record NZ_JAMXMV010000007.1, on the reverse strand, counting down.
GTGGTCGTCACCGACGACTTCACCGTGGACCTGGCCGCCAAGAAGGTCGGCCGGGACGGCGCGGACGTCCGCCTCACCCCGACCGAGTGGCACGTCCTGGAGGTGCTGGTGCGCAACGTGGGCCGCCTGGTCACCCAGCAGCAGCTGCTCCGCGAGGTCTGGGGCCCGGCCTACGAGAACGAGACCGGCTACCTGCGCGTCTACCTCGCCCAGCTCCGCCGCAAGCTGGAGCCGGACCCCTCCCGCCCCCGTCACCTGATCACCGAACCCGGCATGGGCTACCGCTTCGAACCCTGACCCCGCCCGATCCGCCGCGTTAGGGCGGCGTTAAGAAGCGGTGCCGGGGCGTAAGAAGGCCGTTAGGGGGCGGGGTTTCGAGGGACTCGGGCCGGTTTGCTGGCAATCGTGAAGCAAGCCGTGTTGCAGCTGCCCAAGCGCTTCCTCGTCGGCCGGCCGCTTCGGACCGGGCAGCTGGGCGAGACGCTGCTGCCCAAGAAACTGGCGCTCCCCGTCTTCTGCAGCGACCCCCTGTCGTCCGTCGCGTACGCGACGGAGGAGATCCTGCTCGCGCTCAGCCTCGGGGGCCTGGCGATGTTCGCGCTCTCCTGGTGGGTGGGGGCGGGCGTCGTCTTCCTGCTCCTGGTCGTCACCGCCTCGTACCGGCAGACCTGCCACGCCTATCCCAACGGCGGCGGGGCCTACGCGGTCAGCCGGGCCAACCTCGGCGAGAACGCCTCCCTCGTCGCGGCCAGCGCGCTGCTGATCGACTACGTCATGACCGTCGCGGTGTCGGTCGCGGCCGGCGTGGCCAACGTCATCTCCGCCTTCCCGGCGCTGAGCCCCCACGCGGTCGCGATCTCCCTGGCGCTGATCGCGGTGCTCGCCGTGATGAACCTGCGCGGGGTCAAGGAGTCGGGGACGGCGTTCGCGATCCCGACGTACGGCTTCGTCGCGAGCGTCCTCCTCATGCTGGTCGTCGGCCTGCTGCGCGTGGCGACCGGGCACCCGCCGACCGCGGAGTCGGCCGCCTTCGGGGTGCGCGCCGTGCACGGCACGGCGGGCGCGGCGGTCGTCCTGCTCGCCATGCGCGCGTTCGCGCAGGGATGCACGGCGCTCACCGGCGTCGAGGCGGTCAGTAACGGCGTGCCGAACTTCAAGCCGCCCAAGAGCCGGAACGCCGCCTCCACGCTGACGATCATGGGCCTGCTGGCCGTGGTCATGTTCGCCGGCATCACGGTCCTCGCGCGGACGGCGCGCGTGCACCTGGCCGGCGACCCGGCCCAGCTGATCGGCGCGCCGCACGGCTACGCACAGAAAACGGTCATCGCCCAGCTCGGCGCGGCCGTCTTCGGGCACGGGTCGATCCTGTTCTTCCTGGTCCAGGCCTTCACCGCGGCGATCCTCGTGCTGGCCGCCAACACCGCGTTCAACGGCTTCCCGATCCTGGCCTCGATCCTCGGCGGCGACGGGTACCTGCCCCGGCAGTTCGCGCGGCGCGGCGACCGGCTGGTGTTCAGCAACGGCATCGTGATCCTGTCCCTGCTGGCCGGCGCGTTGATCTGGGCGTTCGGCGCCAGCACCACGAGGCTCATCCAGCTCTACATCATCGGGGTGTTCGTCTCCTTCACCCTGAGCCAGGGCGGCATGGTCAGACACTGGACCGGTGAGCTGCGCCGCCTCGCCGACCCGGCCGGACGGCGCTCCGTCCACCACGCCCGCGCGATCAACCTGGTCGGAGCCGTGCTCACCGGGCTCGTCCTCGTCATCGTGCTGCTCACCAAGTTCATGCACGGCGCGTGGATCGTCGTGGTGACGATGCCGCTGGTGTTCCTGATGATGAAGGGGATCCAGCGGCACTACCGGCGGGTCGCGGCCGAGCTGGAGCCGGGGGAGGAGGGCGTGCCGCTGCCCAGCCGGATCCACGCCGTCGTGCTGGTGTCACGGGTGCACACCCCCACCCTGCGGGCGCTGGCCTTCGCCCGTGCGACGCGGCCGCACACGCTGACCGCGCTGAGCGTGGCGACGAGCCCGGAGGAGGCCGACCGGCTCGAGCGCGAGTGGGCCGAACGTGACATCCCCGTACCCCTGACGATCCTCGATTCTCCCTACCGCGACATCACCGGGCCGGTGCTCGACTACGTCACCCGGATCCGTACCAGGAGCCCGCGCGACGTCGTCTGCGTGTTCATCCCCGAGTACGTCGTCGGCCGCTGGTGGGAGCACCTCCTGCACAACCACAGTGCCCTGCGCCTCAAGGCGCGCCTGCTGTTCCGGCCCGGCGTGATGATGACCAGCGTCCCCTGGCAGCTCGGCTCGGCGGAGGCGGCTCTCGCGCGGCACACGGAGGGAGCGGAATTTGCCGCACGTACACGGGTTCGCTCCGGTACGCCGTGATGTAAACCCTTAGTGGTGGTCTGTTCCGTCAGGGGATGGCTTACGCTTGCGAATCATGGAGGAAGTGCCTGCCGGGACGGCACAGGAGAGCGCACAGGGAGCTCGGGGTCTGCGCGGCTTCCTGCGCCGCCTGACCTCGACCAAGGCGGAGCTCGAGGCCGAGGAGCTGCAGAAGACCACCGGCGAGGAGGGCGCCACTCCGATCAGGAAGTGCGCCGCGCGGCGACGCGCCTGCGTGGCGGGTACGCTACGTACTGTGACTCTCCGACCGCGTGGCGGGGCGCCCGCCCTGGAGGCCGAGCTGTACGACGGCTCGGACATGATCAGCCTGGTGTGGCTCGGCCGGCGGCGCATCGCCGGGATCGAGCCCGGCCGGCTGGTGCGCGCGGAGGGCCTGGTGAGCGTCCAGGACGGCCGCAAGGTGATGTTCAACCCGCGGTACGAACTGCGGGGAGGGGCATGAGCGGGCGAGTCGACGAGCACGGCGGCTCGCTCATGAGGCCGACGGAGGAGTCCGCATGAGCGAGCGGCGGCGCGCCGAGGCCGCGGACGACGAGGGCGTGCGGGCTTCGGGCCCGGGACGGACCGTGGACGAGGCCGGTGCCGCGGACGCCGAGGCCCACGGCGGGCTTCACGGCGAGCCCGGTGCCGAGGTGCCCGCGGAGGGCGCCGGCGAGGCGCGGCGGGCCGCGTACGACACCGTCGAGGAGGCCGTCCGCAAGCAGCTCTCCAAGGCGCTCGGCGGCCCGCGCGGCGTCGTGGAGGCGGCGATCCCGACGATCGGCTTCACCGTCTCCTGGATCGTGAGCCACGAGCTCAAGGCGTCACTGATCCTCGGGGCCGGGCTCGCCGTCGTCCTGCTGGCCGTGCGCCTGGTTCAGCGCTCGACGGTCCAGTTCGTGCTCAACAGCGTCTTCGGCATCGCGATCGCGGCGTTCTTCGCGCTGCGCTCGGGCAAGGCCGCCGACGCGTTCCTGCCCGGCATCCTCTACAACGCGGGCTACGCCGCGGCGATGCTGCTGTCGATCGTCGTCCGGTGGCCCGTCGTCGGGTTCCTGATCGGTTCGGTCACCGGCGACCCGACCGCCTGGCACCGCGACCGCGACACCGTCCGGCTGTGCTCCCGGCTCACCTGGCTGCTGCTGATCCCGTGCCTCGTGCGGGTCGCCGTTCAGTACCCCCTCTACCTGGCGGGGCACGTCGGCTGGCTCGGCGCGGCCAAGGTCGTGATGGGCTGGCCGCTCCAGGTGGCGGCGCTGGCCGCCATGGTCTGGCTGCTGGCCCGTGGCCGTACCCCGATGGAGACGGCCACGGGCGCTTCGGAGTCCTGACCCCGGCGCGGGTCAGTGCGCCGACAGCAGGTCGCCGAGCTCGTCCTCGACGTCCTGGCTGGCGACGAACATCAGCTCGTCCCCGGCCTCGAGGGTGTCGTCCGGGCTGGGCACCAGCACCCGGCCCTCCCGCAGGATCGCCACGAGCGCGGTGTCGCGCGGCCAGGTCACCGAGCCGACCAGCTGACCGGCGAGCGGGGCGTCCTCGGGCAGGGTCAGCTCGACGAGGTTCGCCTCACCCTGCCGGAAGGTCATCAGCCGGACCAGGTCGCCGACGCTGACGGCCTCCTCGACCAGCGCGGACAGCAGGCGGGGCGTGGAGACCGCGACGTCGACCCCCCAGGACTCGTTGAAGAGCCATTCGTTCTTGGGGTGGTTGATCCGTGCGACGACGCGGGGGACGCCGTACTCGGTCTTGGCGAGCAGCGAGACGACCAGGTTGACCTTGTCGTCCCCGCTCGCCGCGACGACGACGTGGCAGCGCTCCAGGCCCGCGTCGTCGAGGGAGGCGATCTCGCAGGCGTCCGCGAGCAGCCACTCGGCGCGCGGCACCGCCTCGACCTTGATCGACCGGGGGTTCTTGTCGATGAGCAGGACCTCGTGGCCGTTCTCGAGGAGCTCCTGGGCGATGGAACGGCCCACGGCGCCCGCTCCGGCGATGGCGACCCGCATTACTCCACCCTCTGCTCGGGCCGCTGGGACACGGCGTCGTTGATGCGTTCGATGTCGGAGGACGCCGCCATCACGTGGACGACGTCGCCGTCCTGGATGACGGTGTCGCCGGTGGGCACCAGCGCCTCGCCCATGCGGGACAGGAACGCGACGCGCGTCTTGGCGGCCTCCTCCAGCGCCGAGACCTTGGCGCCGATCCACTTCGGGTCCGACTGCACCTCGGCCAGCACCACCTCGCCGGTCGGGTCCCTCCAGAGCGAGGACACGCCCTCGGGCAGCAGCCGCCGGATCATCTGGTCGGCGGTCCAGCGGACGGTCGCGACGGTCGGGATGCCGAGCCGCTGGTAGACCTCGGCCCGCCGGGGGTCGTAGATCCGCGCGACGACGTTCTCCACGCCGAAGGTCTCGCGGGCGACGCGGGCCGAGATGATGTTGGAGTTGTCGCCGCTGCTGACGGCGACGAAAGCGGAGGCCTGCTCGATCCCGGCCTCGACCAGCACGTCGCGGTCGAATCCGAACCCGGTGATCCGGCGCCCCTTGAAGCCGCCGCGCAGCCGGCGGAACGCCTCGGGGCTCTGATCGATGATGGCCACGGTATGGCCTTTGTCCTCCAGGATGTGGGCGAGGGTGGATCCCACTCGCCCGCAACCCATGATCACGATATGCACGGTCGTCCTTCCCGGCGCCGGTGCCGTCCGCTTGGCTCCGCTTGACCTGATGAAACCTACACAGCCCAGGGTGCGCGGAGCACTTCCTGACCCGTCTTAAGGGCGGCACTTGCATTCATCCCCCGGGCGAGGGGGATCTCACGGTCGGAGGAACGACTAGCCTTACCTGTCGTGTCGAAGGCTCCAGACCTCGTCAAGAGGCTCCTGCTCGGCCGGGCGCTCCGCAGCGCCCAAGCGCACGAGCAGACACTTCCCAAGACGATCGCCCTCCCGGTGTTCGCCAGTGACGCGCTGTCGTCGGTGGCGTACGCCCCGCAGGAGATCCTGATCGCCCTCGGCCTCGCGGGGCTCGCGACGTACCACTTCACGCCCTGGGTGGCGGGGGCGGTCATCGTGATCATGCTCACCGTGGTCGCGTCCTACCGCCAGAACGTCCGCGCCTACACCAGCGGCGGCGGCGACTTCGAGGTCGCCACCACCAACCTGGGCGGCAACGCCGGCATCGTGGTGGCCAGCGCCCTCATGGTCGACTACGTCCTGACGGTCGCGGTGTCGGTGTCCTCGGGGATCGAGAACCTCGCCGCCCTCCTGCACTTCCTGCAGCCGCACAAGGTCCTCGCCGCGCTCCTCATCGTCGCCATCTTGACGATCATGAACCTCCGGGGGATCCGGGAGTCGGGCGTCGCGTTCGCCATCCCGACCTACCTGTTCATGTTCGGCGTCTTCCTGATGCTGATCTGGGGCTTCACGCGCATGGCGTTCGGTGCGCACCTGCGGGCCGCGACCGCCGACATGACGATCCACGGCACGGCGGTCGGCGTCAGCGGCTTCGCGCTCGTCTTCCTGCTGCTGCGCGCCTTCTCCTCCGGCTGCGCGGCGCTGACCGGCGTCGAGGCGATCAGCAACGGCGTGCCCGCCTTCCGTAAGCCCAAGGGGAAGAACGCCGCGGCCACGCTGCTGCTGCTCGGAGTGATCGCGGCCTCCATGTTCGGCGGCATCGTCGCGCTGGCGTACATCACGAAGACCAAGTTCGGCGACCCGGCGATGGGCGCCCGCATCCTGGACCGGGCGGGCAGGGAGGTCTCGCCGGACCCGGTGATCGCGCAGGTCGCGCACACCGTGTTCAGCAACTTCCCGCTGGGCTTCGCGTACCTCACGACGATGACCGCCCTGATCCTCGTGCTGGCCGCCAACACCGCCTTCAACGGCTTTCCCGTGCTCGGCTCGGTGCTCGCGCAGAACCGCTACCTGCCCCGCCAGCTGCACACCCGCGGCGACCGGCTGGCGTTCAGCAACGGCATCATCATCCTGGGCGCGCTGGCCGGCGTGCTGATCTACGCGTACGACGCCTCGGTCACGTCGCTGATCCAGCTGTACATCGTCGGCGTGTTCGTCTCCTTCACGGTGAGCCAGACCGGCATGGTCCGGCACTGGAACCGCCTGCTGCGGACCGAGACCGACCCGGCCGCCCGACGGCGGATGAAGATCTCGCGGGCCATCAACACGTTCGGCGGGATCGTCACCGCGATCGTGCTGGTCGTGGTGCTGATCACCAAGTTCCTGCTCGGCGCGTGGATCGCCTGCGTCGCCATGTCGGTGCTGTTCCTCATGATGCGGGGCATCCGGCGGCACTACGACCGGGTCGCCGCCGAGCTCGCCGTCACCGGGGAGGACGTCGCGCTGCCCTCCCGCAACCACGCCATCGTTCTCGTCTCCAAGATCCACCGCCCGACGATGCGGGCGCTGGCGTACGCGCGGGCCACGCGCCCCTCGACGCTGGAGGCGGTGACCGTCGCGGTGGACCCCGAGGAGTCGCAGCGGCTCCAGGAGGAGTGGGACGCGCAGGAGCTGCCCGTGCCGCTGAAGATCCTCGACTCGCCGTACCGAGAGATCACGCGGCCCATCCTGGAGTACGTCAAGAGCGTCCGGCGGCGCAGCCCCCGCGACGTGGTCACCGTGTTCCTGCCCGAGTACGTCGTGGGACGCTGGTGGGAGCACCTGCTGCACAACCAGAGCGCGCTCCGACTGAAGACGCGCCTGCTGTTCCAGCCCGGTGTGATGGTCACGAGCGTGCCCTGGCAGCTCGCCTCGTCCGACCGCCTCAAGGGCCGGTTCGAGCCGCCGGCCCCCGGCTCCGTACGCCGCCCGTACGGCCCAGAGCAAGAAGTCGAATCGGAGGGGACCCGTGCCGCCGGTGGAATCGTCTGAGCTGATCGAACTCCAGATCGGAGCGGTCGCCAACGGCGGCTGGTGTGTGGCCCGGCACGACGGGCGCGTCGTGTTCGTCCGGCACACCCTGCCGGGCGAGCGCGTACGTGCCCGGGTGACGCAGGAGACCAAGAACTTCCTGCGCGCCGACGCAGTGGAGATCCTGGAGGCGTCTCCGGACCGGGTCCAGGCACCCTGCCCGTTCGCCGGCCCGGGCCGCTGCGGCGGCTGCGACTGGCAGCACGCCTCCCTGCCCGCGCAGCGGCGGCTGAAGGCCGAGGTCGTCCAGGAGCAGCTCCGCCGGCTGGCCGGCATCGAGCGCGACGTCGTCGTCGAGGAGGTGCCGGGCGCCCCGGACGGCCTCGGCTGGCGGACCCGGGTGCAGTTCGCGGTCCGCCGCGACGGCGTGATCGGCCTTCGCAAGCACCGCTCCCACCAGATCGAGCCCATCGACGAGTGCCTGATCGCCCACCCGCAGGTCGAGGCGCTCGGTATCGAGCGCAAGCGCTGGCCCGGCGCCACCGGCGTCGAGGCGATCGCGTCGGCGGGCACGGGCGACCGCCTGGCCGTCCTGTCCAGCCGGGGCCGGGCCCGCGTCCCCCGCATGGACGCGCCCGTACGCCTCGTCAGCGGTAAGCGGGAGGACAAGCCGCCGTTCGTCCGCGAGGAGGCCGCCGGGCGGCTGTGGCAGGTCAGCGGCAGCGGATTCTGGCAGGTCCACCCCGGCGCCGCCGAGACGCTCGCCGCGGCCGTCCTGGACACGCTGGAGCCCCGGAAGGGCGACATCGCCGTCGACCTGTACTGTGGCGCGGGCCTGTTCGCCGGCGTGCTCGGCGAGGCCGTCGGCTCGGACGGCCTGGTCGTCGGGATCGAGTCGGAGGGGCAGGCCGTCCGCGACGCCCGCTTCAACCTCCGCGACCTCCCGCACGTGTCCGTGGAACGCGGCGAGGTCGAGCAGGTCCTCGACCAGATCAAGTTCGGCCGCGGCAAGTCCACGCTGAACCGCGCCGACCTCGTCGTCCTGGACCCGCCGCGCACCGGCGCCGGCCGGGACGTCGTCAAGCGCGTGGCGGAGCTCGCCGGCCGCCGGATCGCGTACGTCTCGTGCGATCCGGCCACCCTGGCCCGCGACCTGGCGTTCTTCTCCGAGTACGGCTGGACGCTGTCCGCGCTGCGCGCGTTCGACGCCTTCCCGATGACCCAGCACGTGGAGTGCGTCGCCACCCTGATCAGGGGCTGACTCCGGCGTCTCGCCGAGGCGCGCGTGCGCGCCTCGGCGAGGGGCTTGCCCGAGACCGCCGGTCGGGGATGATGGCGCCATGACGCTGAGCGCCGCCGACGGCAACGCGATCCTGAAGGAGAACTTCGCGCCCTGGGTGCAGGACCTGGGCCTGGTCGTCGAGGAGGTCGGCGACCGGGTCGCGGTGCTGCGCCTGCCCTGGTCGCCGAGGCTGGCCCGGGAGGGCGGGTCGCTGTCCGGCCAGGCGCTGATGGCCGCCGCGGACACGGCCACGGTGATCGCCGTAGCGGCGGCGCGCGGCGCGTACGTGCCGATGACGACCGTGCAGCAGTCCAGCACCTTCCAGCGTCCGGTCGTGGACGCCGACGTGGTCGTCACGGCGCGGATCACCAAGATCGGCCGCACGCTGGCCTTCGCGGACGTCGAGCTGGCCGCCGGCGGTGCCGTCGCGGCCCACGCCACCACCGTCTACGCCCTCCTCGGCTAGTGTGCCGGTGACATTTCGCGATCATGGTTCGGACTTGCGCGAGTTGCCGGCCAAGGCCCGATCCGGTTGGGGCCGAGTCACCCGGTCAGTCAGTCGAGGTCGTCGAGCAGGAGATCGACGCCTGCGATGGCGTGCTGGTGAAAGACCCGTTCGACCAGGTCGGGGTCGCGGCTGCGCAGCGCCGCCAGGATGTCATGGTGGTCCCGGATTCGTTGCCGGCCCACCTCGGGGTGCGTGGCCGTGGACTCCACGGACCGCGCTCGCCGTTCCTGGCCGACCACGGACAGGCTGACGATCATGCTGCGCAGCGTGGGATTGTTGGCCGCGCGCTCGATTTCCGCGTCGAATTCGCGAGCAAGCCGCATGCGCTCGGAATTGTCCAGGTCGCGCTCGTTGACCAGGGTGTCGATCAGACGTTCCATCCGGTCGAGCGCGGCGTCGGTGATCTTGTGTGTCGCGAACCGGGCCTCCATCGCGCGCAGCGCGGCACCCGTCAGCATGAGTTCGCGCAACGTTTCCGCGGAGTGGTCGACCACGCGTAGCTGGCGGGCCGAAACCCGTTCGATCAGCCCCTCCTGTTCCAACCGGCGCAGGGCCTCCCGAACCGGGGTCGGGCTGACCTGCAACCGGGCCGCCAGGCCGCGTTCGGTGACGCGCTCGCCGCTGCCGAACAGGCCGGTGGCGATGCCCTCGCGGATCGCCTGGTACGCCTGTTCGGCCAGGGACTGGCCGCGGAACAGCGGCGGCAGGTCGGAACGCTCGGAACTCATGGTCTCAACCTAGCCCTTGTTGCTGTGGCATATAGCTTGACGAAGGCTGATACTTGCTATAGCAAGTACGCTATAGCAAAACTAGCCCACTCGGGAGACCGCAGATGACGCGACAACCAAGTCCACCGCGCGGCAGCGTGGGCATCCTGGTGCCCGCCGGCATGCTCGGTGCCGGCTTCCATCCCGACACCATCACCCGTGGCCTCTCGCTCGGCCCCGACGTCATCGCCGTGGACGGCGGCTCGACCGACTCGGGCCCCTACTACCTGGGTACCGGGCGGGCGAAGACCACGGAGCGCGCCGTCAGGCACGATCTGCGGCTACTCCTGGCGGCCGCGAGTGGCGCGGGCATCCCGCTGGTCATCGGCTCCTGCGGCACCTCGGGAACCGACTCGGGCGTGGAATGGATCGCCGACATCGTGCACGGGATCTGCCTGGAGGCAGGACTGGACCTGACCGTCGCGAAGATCTTCAGCGAACAGCGCACCGAGACCCTGCTGCCCGCGCTCGACCGAGGTGCCATTCACCCGCTGCCGCCCAGCATCGAACTCGACCGGGCGACACTCGACCGCTGTGTGCACATCGTCGGCGTGATGGGGCATGAGCCCATCGAGCAGGCGCTGCGGGGCGGTGCGGACGTGGTGCTCGCTGGACGGGCGACCGACACGGCCGTGTCCGCGGCCGTCCCACTGATGCGCGGCATGCCACCCGGTCCCACCTGGCACGCAGCGAAGATCATCGAGTGCGGGGGTTTGTGCACCACCGACCCGCGCTCCGGCGGCGTGTTCGCCCGGATCGACCACGGCGGCTTCACTGTCGAGCCGTTGGACCTGGACACGTCGTGCACGCCGATGTCCGTGGCCGCGCACATGCTCTACGAAACCGCCGACCCGTACCGGATGCGCGAGCCCGGCGGCACGATCGACGTGACCGAGGCGCGCTACATGCCCGTCAACGACCGTGTGGTGCGTGTGGAGGGTTCTCGGTTCGAGCCGGCCGAGCAGTACACGGTCAAGCTGGAGGGCGCGGCGATCACCGGATACGAGACGGTGTCCTTCGTCGGCATCCGGGACCCGCAGGTGCTGCGCGGCATCGACGAGTGGGCGGGACTGCTGCGCAAGCTGCTGGCCGAGCGGGTCGTCCAAGTGCTGGGGCTGGTGCCCGAGGAGTGGGACGCCGACATCCGGTTGTACGGCTACAACGCGGTCCTCGGCGAGTTGGACCCGGCGCCGGCCACGCCCCAGGAGGTGGGCGTGATGCTGCTGGTCAACGCGCGGGACCAGCAGACGGCGACGGCGATCTCGCAGCTGGCCAACCCGCTGCTCCTGCACCTGCCGACGCCGGCCATGAACCATCTGCCCAGCTTCGCGTTCGCCACCTCGCCCGCACACATCGACCGGGGTGCGGCCTACGAGTTCGTGCTCAACCACGTCGTCGACACCGATTCGCCGACCGAACTGTTCCGCCTGGAGATGCCGGAGGTGACTCGATGACGGATTCCAGCACGCTGGGCGAGCTCGCGATCGAGGTGCGGTCGAAGAACGCCGGCCCGTTCTGGCTGACCCTCGAGGCGTTCATGCCCGACGACCGGACCTATCGGATCGCGGACGCCCTCATCACCGCCGAACTGATCAGCGAGCTGTACCACGTCGCCGCGGAGTCGCTGCGGATCTTCCGGATTCCCGACCTGTGCGTGGTCAAGGTGTCCTTCCCCCGCCCGGTGGTGCAGGGCGGCCTGCACGACCGGGACATGCACGCAGGGCAGCACCACGTCCCGCTGGCCGGCGTCGTCGTACCGCCCACGGAAGATGATGACCTGATCACGAAGGGCCGCGGCCGTGACGACTGACGGGTTCGACCCCATCAAGCTCGAGGTGTGGTGGAGCCGGTTGGTCTCGGTCACCGATGAGGCGGCGACGACCCTGCTGCGCACGGCGTTCTCGACGATCATCCGCGAGTCCAACGACTACACCGTCGTGCTGATGAACCGGTCGGGCCGCACGATCGCCGAATGCCGAGCGGGAATCCCGGCCTTCGCCGCGCTGATGAGTGTGCTCACCGGGCGTCTGCTGGAGAGATTCCCGGTCGAGACCTGGTGCGATGGTGACATCGTCATCACCAACGACCCGTGGATCGGCACCGGGCACCTGCCCGACATCGCCATGGTGACCCCGATCTTCCACGGTGGCGTGCTGGTCGGATTCACCGGCACCGCGGCCCACGTGCCCGACATCGGCGGCAATCCTGGCATGGGTGTCACCGACCTGATGTCCGAGGGACTGCTCATCCCACCCATGCACCTCCAGCGTGCCGGCACGCGCAATGACGCGCTCATCACGCTGCTGTTGAGCAACGTCCGGCTATCCGGTCAGGTCTGGGGCGACCTCGAAGCCCAGATGGCTGCGAACGACGTCTGCCGCCGCCGCGCGGTGGAATTCCTCCGCGACACCGACCAGGCCGACTTCGCCGCGCTGTCCACGGCGGTGCACACGACCGCGGACCGCGGCATGCGGCGCGCGATCGCCGCCATCCCCGACGGGACCTACCGATCCGTCACCGAGGCGGACGGCGTCCTCGGACAGCCCACCCACATCGAGTGCGCGGTGACCGTTCGCGGCGAGGACATGGTGGTCGACTACACGGGCAGCTCACCGCAGGTGGACTACGCGATCAACTGCACACTCAACTACACGACCGCGTACTCGATCTATCCACTGAAGATCCTGCTCGATCCGTTCACCCGCAGCAACCACGGTTCGTACCGGTCGATCAGGGTGACCGCGCCGGAAGGCTCCATCCTCAACCCCGTCTTCCCCGCACCGGTTCTGGCCCGGCATCTGACCGGTCATCTGCTGTCCTGCGCCGTGTATCGCGCCCTGGCCGATGTGCTGCCGGACCGGGTGATCGCCGACAGCGGTGGGGCGCCCGCACTGCGGGTGCAGTTCTCCGGCCGTACGCCGACGGGCGAGCCGTTCGCGCTGCTGCTGTTCGCCAGCGCCGGGATGGGCGCGGGCGCGGCGCATGACGGCCTGCCCACCACCGCGTTCCCGACCAACTCCGGCGGAGGCAGCATCGAGGCCCTGGAATCCAGCGCGCCGCTGCTGTTCGAGAAGAAGGAGTTCCGCGCCGACTCCGGTGGGGCCGGCACTCATCGCGGCGGCCTCGGCCAGGACATCGAGGTCAGGAACACGACCGACGCTCCGCTGCGGGTCGTGCTGCTCGGCGACCGTTCGGAGCATCCGGCCCTCGGTGTCAACGGCGGGCTGCCGGGTGCGGTGGCGCGAGTCGTCGACGACGAGGGCGCGGTACGCGCCCTCAAATCGGTGTCCGTGGTGCGACCCGGTGGCGGCCTCACCATCTCCTTCGCCGGCGGAGGAGGGTACGGGCCGCCCGCCGGCCGCGACCGGGCCGCCATCGCCGCGGACCTGCGTGAAGGGTTCATCACCCAGGAAGCCGCGATCCGCGACTACGGCACGGATGCCGTGATACGAGCAGAAAGGCCGGTGCCTGAAACGTGAACCGGACCGCACGAATCGGCGTCGACGTCGGTGGCACGTTCACGGACCTCGTCCTGCACGACGAGGCGCTCGGCGTCACCGCGATCGGCAAGCGACTGACCACTCCCGAGGCACCCGACCGGGCCATCGTCGAGGGAATCAGCCAACTGCTGGCCGACACGGGCACCGCGATCGATCGGGTCGACAGTGTGGTGCACGGGACCACTCTGATCACCAACACCGTGCTGGAGCGCACCGGGGCCACCGTCGGACTGATCACCACCGAAGGGTTCCGCGACATCCTGGAGATGGGGCGCGAGATCCGCTTCGACGCCGAGGATCTGCACGCCCGCCCCGCCCCGGCCATCGTGCCCCGGCACCTGCGGCACGGCGTGCCGGGCCGCATGCGGGCGGATGGCACCGAGCACAAGCCGTTGGACGAGGAGGCGGTGCTCAAGGCCGCCCGCAGCCTGGTGCACGGGTCCGGCATAGACGCGCTGGCCATCGCGTTCCTGCACTCGTACGCGAATCCGGCGCACGAGATCCGGGCCCGCGACCTGGTGCACGAGATGTTCCCCGATCTGCTGATCACGCTGTCGGCGGATGTCGCACCGGAGATCCGCGAGTACGAACGCATCAACACCGCGTGCGTCAACGCCTACGTCCAGCCGATCGTGCACGGCTACCTCGACCAACTGGAGCACGAACTCGCCGGCATCGGATTCACCGGGCAACTGTCCATCATGGTGTCCGGGGGCGGCATCACCACCATCGACCAGGCCAAGGCGTTTCCGGTTCGGCTCCTCGAGTCGGGGCCTGCGGCCGGGGCGATCGCGGCCGCATTCCTCGCCACCGCCGCGCACGAGCCCCGGGTCATCTCCTTCGACATGGGCGGCACCACCGCCAAGATGTGTCTCGTCGAGAACGGACGTCCGCACATCAAGCACGAGTTCGAGGCCGGCCGAACGGAGAAGTTCCGGCCCGGCTCGGGACTCCCGCTCCGGATGACGGTGGTCGACATGATCGAGATCGGCGCCGGCGGCGGATCGATCGCCGCCGTGGACGATCTCGGGCTGCTGAAGGTGGGACCGCGCAGCGCCGGTTCGGTGCCGGGACCGGTCGCCTACGGGCGGGGTGGTCGACAGCCGACCGTCACCGACTCGGACCTGCTGGCCGGATACCTCGACCCGGACCACTTCCTCGGCGGCGACCTGGCCCTGACCTTGCCCGATGTGCAGCGCGCCGTTCACGCGCTCGCCGACCGGCTCGGTGTCGACGCGCCAAGTGCGGTCGTGGGCATCCAGGATGTGGTCATCGAGAACATGGCGGCCGCCACCCGCATGCACCTTGCCGAGAGGGGCCGGGACCCCGGGCGATACGCCCTGATGGCGTTCGGCGGCGCTGGTCCGGTGCATGCCTACGCACTGGCCAAGAGCCTGAAGATCCCGCGGGTCATCGTCCCGGCCGGCGCCGGTGTCATGTCGGCGTTCGGGTTTCTGGTGGCCGCCCCGACCGTGGACGACGTCCGTGGATATCCGGTCCCGCTGACCGCCGTCGACTGGGACAAGGTCACCACCCTGTACACGGACATGGAAACCCGGGCGCGGCGACTCCTGCAGCGGTCCACCACCGCCGATCCGGTCATCACCCGGACTGCCGACATGCGCTACGTGGGACAGGGTTTCGAGATCACTGTCGCGCTACCGGATGGCATGCTCGGCCCTGGCCACGAAGACGACATCCGACAGGCGTTCGTGGAGACCTACCGGTCGGTGTTCGGCCGCACCATCCGCGACGGCACACCCGAGTTCATCAACTGGCGAATGTCGGCCCGCCTTTCCGCCACCGAGGTCGGCCTGGCCTACCAGCCGTCGCCAACGGCGGCGGCACGCGGACGACGAGCGGTGTACTTCACCGGCTTCGGTGTGCTCGACGTCGACGTGTACGACCGATACACGCTCCAGCCCGGCACGACCTTCGCGGGCCCGGTGCTGTTCGAGGAACGCGAAACGTCCTGTGCCGTGGGCCCCGACTGCACGGTGACCGTCGACCCTCATCTCAACCTGGTCATCGACCTGATCACCGATGCCGCCTGACACCGAAGGAGCGACCGTATGACGGCCACCAGCCCCGAACTGATCGAGGCGCTCGCCGCCTGGGACACCCCGGCGCTGAGCAACGCACTGGACGCGTTGCGCCTGCGGTCGTACAACGCGGGCTACACCAACGGCTCTGTACGCCGGGTCACCGGAGCCGCGCCGATGGTCGGGCGAGCGGTCACCGCCCGGATGGTCGCCCGAGACGCGGGCGAGGACGGCATCCCCGTCTCCCAACTGCACCGCGCGATCGCGGAGACGGACGGTCCGGTCGTCGTCGTCCTGGAAGACCGCGACGATCCTGCCGGAGCCGGCGCGTTCCTGGGCGAGGTCAATGGCAGCCTGCTGGCCGCACTACGCATCCAGGGTCTGATCACCAACGGCCGGGTCCGGGATGTCAATGAGCTTCGTACATTTCCCTACTCGGTGTACGCCACCGGCCTGTGCGTCGCCCGTTCTCATATGCGGCTGGTCGACGTGGGCACCGACGTCACGGTCGCCGGTCTGACGGTCCGGCCGGGTGATCTCCTGCACGGGGACGAGCACGGCGTGCTGAACATCCCGACCGAAGCGATCCCCGGCATCCTTGCGAAAGCCGAGGAAATTCGCGAAGAGGAGCAGAACATCGTCACCTGGTCTCGGTCCGCCGATTTCAGTGTCGAGGAACTGCTGCGGCTTCGGCGGGTGCGTCATTGAACGCGGTTTTCACCCGACCGACGGCGAGTCGCACCGCTTCGAGGCGGTGCGGGACGGCATGCAGGGTGATGGCCACCAGCCAGAGGGACGAAAAGGCAGGTGAAAGCCTTCTGTAAGGAAGGGGTGGCCAGACTGCCTCCCATGCATGGAGTCACTCGATTCTGTTTGCGCCACAAAGGTTGGATCGTGCTGGCCTGGCTGGCGCTCACCGTCGTCGGCGCGCTGGCCACCGGACCGGCGGTCAACCGGCTGACCCACTCCTTCGCGACGCCGGGGATGTCCGGTTACGACACCAACCTGCACCTGTTGCGGACGTTCGGCATCGACGGCAACGAGCAGCCCACGCTCGCCGTGTTGACACTGCCGGCCGGCACGGGCATGGACACCGCGGCCGGCCAGAACATCGCGGCCCGGACCTTCGCGGCCGCCAACCGGGCCGGGCATCTCGCGGTCGCCGACTACGCGAACACCCACAACCCCGAACTGATCTCCGCTGACCACCGGACGACCTGGGCCGTCTTCGACATGCCCAACCCCGACATCCCGTCCGGGGCCGGGGTCATGGACCGCATCGACCCGGCTCTGAAGGCAGCGGCACCCGCCGGTGTCACCGTCTCGGTCACCGGATTCGAGCAGCTCCAGAGCACCGGCCCCAGCAAAGGCGGCAATCCCAGCGTCCTGGTCGAAACCGTCATCGGCGCGGTGGGCGCCCTGGCGGTGTTGCTGTTCGTGTACGGTTCGGCGATCGCGATCGTGCCGCTGCTGATCGCGATTCCGTCGATCCTGACGACCTTCCTGCTCATCTTCGGCCTGGAGCGATTCACCGACGTCAGCTTCCTCGCCGAGTACCTGGTCGCGGTGATGGGGCTGGGCGTGGTCGTCGACTACTCGCTGCTGCTGGTCACCCGCTGGCGCGAGGAACGCGAGGCGGGCAAGTCGAATCAGGAGGCGATCATCGCGGCGAGCCCCACGGCGGGACGCGCCGTCATGCTCAGCGGGCTCACCGTCGCGATCGGACTGCTCGCGCTGGTGATTCTTCCGGTGTCGTTCCTGCGCAGCCTCGGTCTGGCCGGCATGCTCATCCCGCTGGTCGCGATCACCGCGGCCACCACCCTGCTGCCGGTTCTCCTGGCCACCTGCGGCCCCATGCTGGACCGGCACCGTGTCCGGCGCGGCTCGACGACCTTCAGCCGAGGCTGGCAGCGATGGACCGGGATGATCGTGCGCCGCCGCTGGATCGCCGCCATCGCCGGGCTCGTCATCCTCCTCGGGCTGGCCGCCCCCGCGCTCGTCATGAACACCGGCCAGCCACGCGCCAACTCACTCGGCGGCGCCGCGTCACCCGCCGTCACGCTGCACAACCTGGAGGCCGGCGGGGTGCCCAGCGCGGTCACCTTCCCGATCCAACTGCTCACCCACGGCGGACCGGTCGCCGCCGACCGCGCTGCGGCCATCGCCGCCGCGACACCCGGCGTCTACACGGTTCTCGCACCGGCGACGCCGTCGTTCCGCCACGGCGGCGAATCGCTGATCAGCGTGATCCCGACCGACGAGGGCAGCACGTCGGCCGGCGTCGCGACCGTCGCACGGCTGCGCACCGCCCTCGCGGGCGTGCCCGGCGGCGTCGAAGTCGGCGGCAACACGGCACAGAACTCCGACTTCACCACGGCGGTGTACGGCAACTTCCCGCTGGTTCTCGCGGTGATCGCGGTCCTCACGTTCCTGTTGCTGGCCAGGGAGTTCCGCTCGGTCGTCCTGGCGGTCAAGGCGGTCGTGCTCAATGTGGTCTCACTCGGCGCGTCCTTCGGCTTCCTCGTGGTCTTCTGGCAGTACGGCATCGGCTCGCATCTGCTCTACGGCGTCGCCGCGACCGGTTCGATCCGCAACTGGATCCCGATCCTGTCGTTCGCGTTCCTGTTCGGACTGTCCATGGACTACGAGGTCTTCATTCTCGCCCGGACGCGCGAGGAGTACGACCGGACCGGATCGACCGATAACGCGATCGTCGGCGCCCTGGCCCGCACCGGACGGCTGGTCACCTGTGCCGCGGTGATCCTCGGCATCTCGTTCGGCTCACTGTCCAGTGCCCCGGACGTCGTCGTCGAAATGATCGCCACCGGCCTGGGCTTCGGCATCCTCGTCGACGCGCTGGTGGTGCGCACCCTGCTCGTCCCCGCCCTGGTGGCGCTCATGGGCCGCTGGAACTGGTGGCTACCGGACCGACTGGCCCGCCTGCTCCGTGTTCCGCCGACCAACGCACCGGAACCGCCGACCGTCACGAAACAACCGGTCGGCGCCTGACCTGACAGGAAGTCTCCCATGACAGAGCCATTGCCCACGCCGGGTGGCATGCCTGACCGGGACACGGACACCGACCGGCCCGACCTCCCATCACTGACGATCGGCGACCGCATGGACCGGCTGCCGATATCCCGATGGCACCGCAGAATGGCCGTCCTGATCGGACTGGGCGCGTTCTTCTGCTTCTTCGAAGTCGCCCTCGGCAGCTTCTTCGGCGTCCTGCTCGGCACCCAGTGGTCCCTGACCACTGTGGACAAGTCAATGGTCGTCGGATCGGCGTTCGTGGGGGAGACGCTGGGGTCGCTGCTGCTGGCGCCGCTGGCCGACCGGTTCGGCCGCCGCACGCTGTTCCAGATCAACCTGGTCGCTTACGCGGTCCTGTCGCTGGCCACCGCGTTCGCCCCGAACCTGTCGGCGTTCCTCCTCCTGCGCATGCTCACCGGGGTCGGCTTGGGCGCCGAGCTGACGCTGTTGGACATCTACCTGTCCGAGCTGCTGCCCGCGCCGTGGCGGGGCCGGTACATCGCGTGGAGCTACACCCTCGGGCTCACCGCCGTTCCGGTGGCCGGTGTGCTGGCCAAGCTCGTCACCGGGCCCGTGCTCGGCATGGCCGGCTGGCGCTGGCTGCCGATGCTGGCGGCCGGCGGCGGTCTGCTCGTGTGGTCGGCGCGCCGTCGCCTGCCCGAGTCGCCCCGCTGGCTGGCCGCTGTCGGCAGGACCGCGGCGGCCGACGACATCCTCACGTCGATCGAACGGCGAACCGGGGCACCGGTCGACCAGCCCGTCCCCGTCGCGCCCGCGCCAGTGCGGCAGGACCCAGGCAGGTATCGGAGGCGGTCGCTGCTGATGTGGCTGATGTGGATCTTCACCCCGGTCGGGTTCTACGCCTTCGCCTCGATCGCGCCGATCGTCCTACAGTCCAAGGGGTTCAACCTCTCGAACTCGCTCACCTACGCGGCGCTGACGGCCATTGGCTACCCGCTGGGCTCCCTGTTGTCCGTCTGGCTGACCGAGCGGTTCGAGCGCCGCGCCCTGGTGGTCGCGTCGACCCTGGCCGCGGCCGTGTTCGGCGTCGTGTTCGGCCTCGGCACCAACGCCGGTGTTGTGATCGCCGCCGGCATCGCCACCACGGTCAGCACCATCATCCAGTCCAACTTCGTGCACATCTACCAGACCGAACTGTTCCGCACCGCGAACCGCAGCACCTCCATCGCCATTCCGTACGCCGCGTCCCGGTTGATCAGCGCGATGCTGCCGTTCGGCGCCGTCCTGCTGCTGTCCGCGGTCGGGTCCGGCGGCCTCTACGCCGGCTGCGCCCTGCTGCTGGTGGTGATGGCCGTCGCGGTCCGAACACTCGGCCCGCGCACCAACGACCTTCCGCTCGACACGATCTAGTACTCCAGTGACACTTCGTGATCTTGAGGCGTCTCAGCGCAGATCCGAACCATGATCGCGAAATGTCGCTGGAATACCAGTCGGCTTCTCCCGAAAGAGGTGGTTCGCGCGGTTCCAGTGGTGGGTGACCTCGGAAAACCGGCGGTGCCGAGGCTCTCGGTGGAGGAAGCTGGCAGGTGAGGGTCCGGCCGGGTCGATCCGGTGCCCGGACCGAGCGGCCGGTGGACGGGGTGCCGTGAAGGGGGGACCGCGCATGAGCGACGAGACCATCGGCGACGGTGCGTTCCAGGGGATCGTGATGCCGTGCCAGATGTGCATCGGCAGCGGCGAGCTGGTCACCATCCAGAAGGACCCCGCTCTGCTGCGCCTGGGGGACTGCCCGCAGTGCGAGGGGACGGGGCACATCCGCATCCGCTGCACGCGCGACGAGGTGGACGAGGTCATCCGCGGCCTGCCGCCCAGCCGGCTGCTGGTCGCCGTACGGCAGGCCCTCTCCGGCGTCGGCCTGTGCGCGGTGTGCTTCGGCTGCGGAGTGCTGGCGTCGATCGAGTGGAACGAGGAGCAGCTCCCCGTGCGCTACCTCGAAGCCTCCTGCCCGGCCTGCGAGGACCGCATGGGCCTGTGAGGACGGGCGGCGGCCTCCTGGGGCCGCGCCTCGGCCAGCGCGTGGCGGGCCTCGGTCAGCGCGTGGCGGGCCTCGGTCAGCGCGTGGCGGGAGGAGGCTGCGTCGCCGCCGGCGGCTCCAGGTCCGGGCGATGGGTGTGCGGGGCGAGGTAACCGGCGACGGCGGACAACAGCGTGGTCGCGGCCGCCGCGACCTCGGCCGGCACGTCGACGTGGGAGAGGCGCAGGATCCAGACGACGATGGTCACGACGGCACCGGCGATCGCGGCCGCGGTGACCTTCTTCTCGGGCACGGTCGGCTCCTAAGTCGGGGTGATCGAAAACTATCGCCGTGTGTCCGGGCGCGTCGTGATCTCTGCATGATCGCCTAGGTTTTTACCATCACGTATTGTGACGACACGCCGACACGCTGCTAGGTGGCCATCCGGGGGTCCGTTACAACGGGGCGTTGTCGAAAGCATCCGAGCACGTCACGGGGGACACCGATGATCGACTTCTCTGGCCGCGCCACGCGTGCCGGAACCCGGGGCATCGCGGCGGCGGCGGCCGTCTCGTGCTTCACGATCATGCCGCAGCTCACGTCGCATGAACCCGCGCACGCCGACGGGCCGGGCGGCCCATCGGCGCGCGCACACGACCACCGGGCCGCGGGGCGGGAGCGCGGCGCACGCCCCGGAGGCCGGGAGTACGAGCTCGCGGACGGTGATCGCGATCCCGCATCGCAGCACGGGGCATCGTCGGACCGGAACCACGACGCCGCCGGCCGGGACCACCGTCCGGCGGGGGGAGCACGCGACGAGAAGGGGCTGATCCCGCCGCGCCCGAAGATCATCTTCGACACCCGGGCGCCGCAGAGCGCCGTCGTGCCCGGCAGGACGTACACCTGGCCGTACTCGGTGACGAACACCGGCTCGGCGCCGGTGCGGAACGTCACGCTCACGACGACGCCGAACCACGACCTGAAGATCATCGCCCTGCCGCCGAAGTGCGGGTGGCACGGACGGGATCTCATCTGCCGGATCGGCGTCCTCCCCGGCCGGCAGACCAGGCACGGCGGCCTCACCGCGACGGTGGACCCCAGGACGCCGAACGGCCGGACGCTGTCCAGCCCGGCCAGGATCTCCTGGGACGGCCGGCCGGGCTCCACGACGCGGGAGATGGCCTTCCCCCCGGTCACGGCGTCGCAGCCCACCGACCTGGCGGTCACCGGTGACGACCTGCCGGAGATCGTACGGCCGGGGGGAGAGGTCCCCTACGAGATCACCGTGACCAACGAGGGCCCGGTGACCGCCGAGGCGGTGGTCGTCCGCAGCTCGGTGGCGAACGACCCGGACGCGTGGCCGAGCGGACCGGGATCGCAACCCCTGACGACGGATCCGGGCGTGCGGTCCGAGGACCCGGGCACGCGGCCCTGCGCGCCCACGGCGGATCCCGTGCGGCCGCTCGCCGGGAAGAGCGCCCCGCTCAAGCCCACCGACCCGCTCTGCGGGTCCACGCAGGACAGGCCGGCCTCGGACGGCCAGGCGGCCGCCGTCCCGCCGTGCGCGGCGGCTCAGGCGCATCCGGCCTCCGCTCCCCGCTGCGGAGCGGAGGGACGGCAGCCGGCGTGCGGCGCGTGCGCGGCACAGCAGCCGGGCGCGCAGGGCGCGACGGTGGACCGGCCGCACGTGCTGCGGCCTGACTCGGAGCCGCGACCGGCCGGGCAGACGTGCGGCGCCTGCGCGGTGCGGCGACCGGCGGCGGAAGGCGCCGCGGCGGATCGGCCGGAGACGCGCACTCCCGCGGCGGACGTTCCGGCCGCGAGGCCGGCGTGCGGGGCGTGCGCGGGGCGGCCGGCGGAGCAGCAGGGCGTCCCGGCCTGCGGCGCCTGCGCGGGACAGCAGACGGACCGGCAGAACGCCCCGGCGTGCGGCGCCTGCGCGGGGCGGCAGGACGTCCCGGCGTGCGGCTCCGCGCCGAACGGCCCGGCCGCGGACCTCACCGATCGCCCCGTCGCTCCGCCGTGCGGCGCGCCGTCCCCGGCCCGCGTCGCGGGTGCGCCCGGCAAGGAGGCCCCGGCCGAGAGCGGCATCCATCGCAGCGGTCCGGCCGAGGCGCCGATCGGGCCCGGCATCGCGCCGGAGCGGCCCGGTGCGGGCGCGGACACCCCGATCGTGATCGGTAAGGGCCGCCACTGCCTGACGCAGGGACCGGGATTCGTCTGCCCCCTCGGCGCGATCCCGCCGGGCCGGACCCGCAAGCTCCGGCTGACCGTGCGGGCCCGGCCGCACGCCCGCCCCGGCAGGCTCCGCTGCCTCAGCACGGTCGCGTCCGGAACGCCGGACGACAACCCGGCGAACAACAGCGTCGCCTGCCACACCCGCAACGCCCGGCCGATGCCGGCCCGGCCGAACCCGGGCGTCCGCCGCCTGCCGCACACCGGCTTCCCGTACGGGACGGTCGCGTTGGCCGCGCTCGGTTTCGCCTCCGTCGGCCTCCTCCTGGTGTGGATCGGCCGGACGCGGCGCGGCGAAGAGGTCTAGACCAAATAGTGCATTGGACGGCTGCGGAGTAGAAGGATGGGTGCCATGCTTCTGCGGATCTTCACTGAGCCCCAGCAGGGGGCGAGCTACGACACTCTGCTCCGTGTCGCCAAGGCCACCGAGGAGTACGGCTTCGACGCGTTCTTCCGCTCTGACCATTACCTGAAGATGGGTGACGTCAGCGGTCTGCCGGGCCCGTCCGACGCCTGGATCACCCTGGCCGGACTGGCCCGGGAGACCCGGCGGATCCGTCTCGGCACGCTGGTGACCGCCGCGACCTTCCGGTTGCCCGGTCCGCTCGCCATCTCCGTGGCGAACGTGGACCAGATGAGCGGAGGACGCGTCGAGCTCGGGCTGGGCACGGGGTGGTTCGAAGAGGAGCACACCGCGTACGGCATCCCGTTCCCGAGCCTGGGGGAGCGTTTCGACCGGCTGGAGGAGCAGCTCCAGATCGTGACGGGGCTGTGGGAGACGCCGACCGGCAAGTCGTTCTCCTTCCGCGGCGAGTACTACCGGCTGGAGGACTCGCCCGCGCTGCCGAAGCCGGCGCAGCCCCGCCCACCGGTGATCATCGGAGGCGTCGGCGCGAAGCGGACGCC
This sequence comes from Actinoallomurus soli, assembly GCF_024055715.1. Classification (GTDB taxonomy): domain Bacteria; phylum Actinomycetota; class Actinomycetes; order Streptosporangiales; family Streptosporangiaceae; genus Actinoallomurus; species Actinoallomurus soli. The sequence goes on along the minus strand of NZ_JAMXMV010000007.1, from coordinate 174,596 downwards.
CCGGCTGGCCGCGCGGTACGCCGACGAGTACAACGTCCCGTTCAACGGCCTGCGCGAGACCAAGGCCGCGTACGAGCGCGTGCGGGCCGCCTGTGAGCAGGGCGGCCGGTCCTGCCAGTCGATGACCTTCTCCGCCGCACAGGTGGTGTGCTGCGGGCGGGACGACGCGGAGATCGCGCGCCGGGCGGAGGCGATCGGCCGCAAGGTCGACGAGCTGCGCCAGAACGGCCTGGCCGGGACCCCGTCCGAGGTCGTGGAGAAGATCGGGCGGTTCCGGGAGATCGGTGCCCAGCGGATGTACCTCCAGGTGCTCGACCTCGACGACCTGGACCACCTCGAACTCATCGCGAGCGAGGTCCTTCCCCAGATGTGATCGGCTGACGTCCTGATCGCCCGGCATCGGAGTATGCCGGGCGATCGCCTTTTTGAGGCAGAATCCCGGCATGCCCTCTCTGCAGCCGTTGGCCGCCCAGGACCCCACGGAGGTCGGCGGGTACCGCCTGCTCGGCCGCCTCGGGGAGGGCGGCCAGGGAGTCGTCTGCCTCGGTGAGTCGCCGGCGGGCGAGCGGGTGGCCGTCAAGCTCCTGCGGTCCGCCGGCGACGCGCGCGAGCGGCGTTACTTCGCCAAGGAACTGGCCGCCGCGCGGAAGGTGGACCCGTTCTGCACGGCGCGGATCCTCGCGGCCGACGTCGAGGGCGAGGTGCCCTACATCGTCAGCGAGTTCATCGACGGCCCGTCGCTGCGTCAGGTGGTCGGGGATGGCGCCCCGCTGCGCGGGTCGGCGCTCCAGCGGCTGGCGATCGGCACGGCGACCGCCCTCGTCGCCATCCACCAGGCGGGGGTCGTGCACCGCGATTTCAAGCCGGCCAACGTCCTGATGGGGCCCGACGGGCCCCGGGTGATCGACTTCGGGGTGGCGCACGTCGTCGACGCGACCATCAGCGGGCACATCACCGGCACCCCGGCGTTCATGGCGCCGGAGCAACTGCGCAACGAGCCGCCGGGGCAGGCGGCGGACATGTTCGCGTGGGGCGGGACGATCGTGTACGCGGCCACGGGCCGTGCCCCGTTCGGCCAGGACCACCTCGGGGCGGTGGTGAGCCGGATCCAGCACGCGCCGCCGGATCTCGGCGACCTCGAGGGGCCGCTGCGGGAGATCGCGGCGATCTGCCTGGACAAGGACCCGGCCCGGCGGCCGTCGGCGCGGCAGGCCCTGGCCTGGCTCCTCGGCGAGGAGCCGCTGCCGTCCTCCGGGCAGGCCCCGGCGCCGACAGTGGCCGGGCCGACCCTCCGATGGGCCCCCGGATCCCCGCCGGGCGCGGCGCCGCCCGTCACCATGCCCCGGACGGGTCCGTACGGGCCGGGGACGGGCCCGTACGGACCCGCGGGCGGTCCGGCCGTGCCCCGGCCACGGTCCGCCGGGAGGACGGCGCTGCTCGCGGGCACCGGAGTGCTGGTGGTCGTGGCAGTGCTGGTGGCCGTCGCCGTCACGCTCGTCCCCTGGAACACCGGGACCGGCCGCGCCCGGAAACCGACGCCCACGCCCACTCCCACGCCGACGCCGACGAACGTCACGTGGTTCGGCCACCTGGGACTGGCGCTCCGACCCGGCTGGGCCGTCAGCGCCACCGATGATTCGGGAACTCACGTACTGACCCAGCCCCAGTCGTGCCGCAGCCCCCGGGCGAACTTCCTGGAGAGCGACTGCGCGGGATTCTGGATCATGGGGCCGGACCAGATCAGCACCGGCGCGTACGGTCAGCGAAGCTATCAGCCCGGCCACATGTACTACCCGAACGGCGGGGTCGTGCCGTGCGCCGGCCTGCCTCACACCATGCTCGTCACGCCCGACAAGGCCGTGGCGACCGAGCCGCGCCCCGTCGGCTCGCGCAGCGCGACCTACAGCGAGTACACCTACACCTGCCGCGAGGATTCGGGCGCCCACCGGGACGTCTCCTTCCCCTCGCAGCGCGAGTGGTATCTGCCGGAGCAGCAGGTCCTGATCATCGACAGGGACTCGATGCCGGAGCTGTCGGGGATCCTGCAGAACGCGGTCTGGCGATGACGAGGCCCGCCGCTCACGCGGAAAATCGGTAGGGCTCAGGGCGGGCGTCCGGGACACTCTGCCGTGTGCTGCTGACGATCACGACGACCGCGCGCCCGGCCACCGACCTCGGGTACCTGCTGGTCAAACACCCGGAGCGGGTGCAGACGTTCGCGCAGTCCTTCGGGACCGCGCACGTCTTCTACCCCGACGCGTCACCCGACCGGTGCACCGCGGCCCTGCTCCTCGACGTCGACCCGATCAAGCTGGCGAAGGCGCGCAAGACGCCGGACCTGTCCCTCGGGCAGTACGTCAACGACCGGCCGTACGCCGCGTCGTCCCTGCTGGCGTCGGCGATGGCGAACGTCTTCCGCACCGCGATGCGCGGCGCGAGCCGGGACCGCGCCGAGTTGGCGGCCACGCCGATCCCGCTGGCGATCACGCTGCCGGCGCTGCCGTGCCGGGGCGGTCCCGAGGCGGCCCGCCGGCTGTTCGAGCCGCTGGGCTGGCGGGTGACGGCGCGGCCGGTCCCGCTCGACCCGGAGTTCCCGCAGTGGGGCGACTCCCGGTACGTCACCCTCACGATCGAGGGCGAGCTGAGGCTGTCCGACGCGCTGAACCAGGTGTACGTGCTGCTGCCCGTCCTCGACGATTCGAAGCACTACTGGATCGCCCCCGACGAGGTCGACAAGCTCATCCGGGCGGGTGAGGGCTGGCTGGCGGCCCACCCGGAGCACGGACGGATCACCCGCCGGTACCTCGCGAACCGCAGGGGCCTGGTCCGTACGGCGCTGGCCCGGCTCGCCGACGCCGACGACCGCCCGGACGACGCGCTCGACCGCGACCCGATCGACGAGGAACCGGCCGCGTCCGATCCGACGGCGGCCGAGGCGGGCGACGCGGAGACCGGCACCGAGGCGGCGACCCCGCCGGTGCCGCTGGCCGAGCGCCGGATCCAGGCGGTGCTCGACGTGCTGCGGGCCGAGGAGGCGCAGCGGGTCATCGACCTCGGCTGCGGCTCCGGGAGGCTGCTGTCCCGGCTGCTGCAGGACCCGTACTTCCGCTTCGTCGCGGGCACCGACGTCTCGCCGCGCGCCATCATGATCGCCCAGCGGCGGCTCAGGGTCGGCCGCCTCCCGCAGGCTCAGGAGGAGCGCCTGGACCTCTTCACCGCGGCGCTCACGTACGCGGACGACCGGTTCCACGGGTACGACGCGGCGGTGCTGATGGAGGTCATCGAGCACGTGGACATGCCACGTCTGCCCGCCGTCGAGCGCGTCGTCTTCGGCGACGCCCGGCCCCGCGTCGTGGTCGTCACCACACCGAACGCCGAGCACAACGTCCGCTACGAGGGCCTCACCGGGTTCCGGCACCCGGACCACCGGTTCGAGTGGACCCGCGCCGAGTTCCGTGAGTGGGCCGCGCGGGTCGCCGGGGCGTACGGCTACCAGGTCCGGTACGTCCCGGTCGGTGACGACGACACGGAGGTCGGCCCGCCGACCCAGATGGGGGTGTTCACACGATGACCGAGCTGGGGAGTCCGGGGATCGAGGTCCCGGAGCTCAGGATCCCGGAGATGGCGCTGGTCGTGCTGGTCGGGGTGTCGGGCTCCGGCAAGTCGCACTTCGCCCGCCGGCACTTCGCGCCGACGCAGGTGGTCTCCTCGGACCACTGCCGGGGCGTCGTGTCGGACGACGAGAACGACCAGTCGGCCACCGCCGACGCCTTCGACCTGCTGCACTACATCGTGCGCAAGCGCCTGCGGCGCGGCCTGCTCACGGTCGTGGACGCCACGAACGTGCAGCCGCGCTCGCGCGAGCAGCTGGTGCGGATCGCCAAGGAGCATGACGTGCTCGCCGTCGCGATCGTGCTCGACGTGCCCGAGTCCGTCGCGATGGAGCGCAACGCCGCCCGGGCCGACCGCGACCTGCCCGACCACGTCGTGCCCCGGCAGCGCCGCGAGCTGCGGCGCGGGCTGCGCGGCCTGCACCGGGAGTTCAAGCGCGCGTACGTGCTGCGCGGCGAGGAGATCGACCGGGCCGTCGTCACGTACGAGAAGCCGTGGTCGGACCGGCGGCGGCTCACCGGCCCGTTCGACCTGATCGGCGACGTGCACGGCTGCCGGGCCGAGCTGGAGGACCTGCTCGCCGAGCTCGGCTACGTGATCGAGCGCGACCCGCTCGGCCGCCCGGTGGGCGCCGCGCACCCCGAGGGCCGGACCGCCGTCCTCCTGGGCGACCTGGTCGACCGGGGACCGGACACCCCCGGCGTGCTCCGCCTCGCCATGGGCATGGTCGCCGCCGGAACCGCGCTGTGCGTCCCCGGCAACCACGAGAACAAGCTCGTGCGCGCGCTCAAGGGACGCAGGGTCACGGTCGGCCACGGGCTCGCCGAGTCGCTCGAACAGCTCGGGAACGAACCCGAGGAGTTCCGCGAGGCGGCCCTGGCCTTCATGGACGGCCTCGTCAGCCACCTGGTCCTCGACGCAGGGCGCCTCGTCGTCGCGCACGCCGGGCTCAAGGAGGCCTACCACGGGCGGGCGTCGGGCCGCGTACGGTCGTTCGCGCTGTACGGCGAGACGACCGGGGAGACGGACGAGTACGGGCTTCCGGTGCGGTACCCGTGGGCGAACGACTACCGGGGCGAGGCCATGGTCGTGTACGGCCACACCCCGGTGCCCGAGCCGGAGTGGATCAACAACACGCTGTGCGTCGACACCGGCTGTGTCTTCGGCGGCCGGCTGACGGCCCTGCGCTACCCCGAGAAGAGCCTCGTCTCGGTTCCGGCGCACCGGGTCTGGTACGAGCCGGTCCGCCCGCTGGTCCCGGAGGCCGAGGCGGTCCCCGGCTCGCACCGGGAGTCCGGGGTACTGCGCGTCACGGACGTACGGGAGGCGGTCGAGACCCGGCTCATGGGCCGCGTCAGCGTCCGCGACGAGAACGTCTGGCCGGCCCTGGAGGTCATGAGCCGGTTCGGCGTCGACCCCCGCTGGCTCGTGTACCTGCCGCCGACGATGGCCCCCGCGCCGACGTCCGCGCTGGAGGGGTACCTGGAGCACCCGGCGGAGGCGTTCGAGGCGTACCGGCGGCAGGGCGTCGCGCGGGTCGTGTGCGAGGAGAAGCACATGGGCTCGCGCGCCGTCGTGGTCGTCGCCCGCGACGAGCGGACCGCCGCCGACCGCTTCGGGGCCGACGACGGCACGACCGGGGCGGTCTACACGCGGACCGGCCGGGCGTTCTTCCCGGACCCGGCGATGACCGAGGAGTTCCTGGCGCGGGTACGGGCGGCCGCCGGCGGCCTGTTCGCCGACCTCGGGACCGGGTGGCTCGTGCTGGACTGCGAGCTGATGCCCTGGTCGGCCAAGGCCGTCGAGCTGCTGCGCACCCAGTACGCCGCGACCGGCGCGGCGGCCCGCGCCGCCCTGCCGATGGCCGCCGACGCCCTCGACCGCGCCGCCGCGCGGGGGCTCGACGTGGCGGCGCTGCGGGACCGCGTCGCGCGCCGTTCGGCCAACGCGGAGCTGTTCCGGGACGCCTACGCGCGCTACTGCTGGCCGACGGAGGGGCTGAAGGGGCTGCGCCTGGCGCCGTTCCAGGTGCTGGCCGGAGAGGGCCGCTCGTACGCCGAGCGGGACCACCTGTGGCACCTGGAGGCCGCCGACCGGCTGGCCGCCGCCGACGAGGAGCTGTTCGCGCCGACGCGGTCGCACGTCGTCGACCTGAACGGCGACGAGGCCGCGGCGGTCGCGTGGTGGACGGAGCTGACCGCGGCCGGCGGCGAGGGCATGGTCGTCAAGCCGCTGCCGCCGGCCGGGGGCGGTGCGGGCCCGGCGGACGCCGGGCCGGACGGGGAGCGCCGCCTCGTACAGCCGGGTCTGAAATGCCGGGGCCGGGAGTACCTGCGGATCATCTACGGGCCGGACTACACCGAGCCGGAGCACCTCGACCGGCTGCGGCAGCGGTCGCTGGGCCGCAAGCGGTCCCTGGCCATGCGGGAGTACGCCCTCGGTCTGGAGGCCCTCGACCGGCTCGCGGCCGGAGAGCCGCTCTGGCGGGTGCACCAGGCGGTGTTCGGCGTGCTCGCGCTCGAGTCCGAGCCGGTGGATCCCCGCCTCTGACCAGGGGCGCGCGCGGGAGGTCGCGGGCGCGACCTCCCGCACGGCGTCCTCGTGGCCTTCGGCGCGGGGACGCCCATGTCCTCCCGCGCGGTGCTCCTGTGACCTTCGACGCGACGTCTCCGCGACCTTCCGCGCGGCGTCTCCGGGGCCGTACGTTCGGTGGTGGCCGCTCCCCCCGGAACGAAAGGTCGATCGAAATGCCACCTGCCGACGTCCCCCTGCTCGATGGTCCCGTCGAGATCCGCGGTGCGCTGGACCTGGAGCGCACCGCGGCCGGGCTCCGGCCCCGGCGGCTGCCGAGCTGGACGAGGTCGCAGATCCCGAGCCCGTTCTGCGAGCTGGTGGTGGCCATGCCGTCCGGCGTCCGGATGGTGTTCGTCACCGAGGCGACGGGGCTGGAACTCGACGTGCTGACCACCAAGACGCTGGCGTTCACCGGCGAGCCGAACCCCGGCGGCGTCTTCGCGCTGGTCGTGGACGGTGTGCCGGCCGAGCGGGTTCCCACGCCCGACGGCAACGTGCTCGCCCTGGACCCGTCCGGGATCAAGCCTCCGGACGTCACGCCGGGGCAGCCCGCCACGGTGCGCTTCGGCCCGCTGCCGCCCGGGCGCAAGCAGGTCGAGATCTGGCTCCCGCAGAGCGCCCAGGTCGAGCTGATCGCGCTGCGCGCGGACGGGCCGGTGCATCCGCCGGAGCCCGATCCCCGGCCGCGCTGGGTCCACCACGGCAGCTCGATCAGCCACTGCATGGAGGCCGACGGCCCCCTCGGCACCTGGCCGGTCGTCGCCGCGCACGCCGCCGACGTGAACGTGCTCAACCTCGGGCTGGCCGGCAACGCCATGCTCGATCCGTTCACCGCCCGGACGATCCGCGACCTGCCCGCCGACATGATCAGCCTCAAGCTCGGCATCAACGTCGTCAACGGCGACACCATGCGGCTGCGGGCCTTCGAGCCCGCCGTCCACGGCTTCCTCGACACCGTGCGCGAGGGCCATCCGGACACGCCGCTGCTGGTCGTCTCGCCCATCCTGTGCCCGATGGTGGAGGACCTGCCCGGCCCGACCGTCCCCGACATCGAGGACGGGACCGTGCGTTTCCGCACGGCGGGCGACGCGGCGCGGCTCGCCGAGGGCGCCCTGAGCCTCTCGGTGATCCGGGAGGTCCTGCACCGGATCGTGGGCGAGCGCTCGGCCGCGGACCCGAACCTGCACTACCTGGACGGGCGTGAGCTGTTCGGCGAGTCGGACGTCGCCGACCTGCCCGACGCGCTGCACCCGAACGCCGCCGGGTACCGCCGGATGGGGGAGCGCTTCGCAGCGTACGCCTTCGGCACGGGCGGCCCGTTCGCCCGCTGACACGCGACCGGCCGCCGGCGTCCGTACGGACACCGGCGGCCGGATGGACGGAGGGACCACTGCGGCCGGATGGACCGGATGGCCCGGATGGACCGGCGCGGCCGGGCTCAGTCCGCGGAGACCTCGCGGCCGTCCTCGGACCACAGCGTGTGGAAGACGCCCTCGCGGTCGGTGCGGCGGTAGGTGTGCGCGCCGAAGAAGTCCCGCAGGCCCTGGAGGAGCGAGGCGGGGCCGCGCTCCCGGCGGAAGCCGTCGTAGTAGGCCAGCGCCGAGGAGAACGCGGGCGTGGGAACGCCCAGCTCCACCGCCGTGCGCACGACCTTCCGCCAGGCGTCCTGGGCGCCCGCGACGGCGTCGCGGAAGTAGTCGTCCAGGAGGAGGTTGGACAGCTCCGGGTCGCGGTCGTAGGCGTCCTTGATCCGGTCGAGGAACCGGGCGCGGATGATGCAGCCGCCGCGCCAGATCGTCGCCAGCGTGCCCGGCTGGACGTCCCAGTCGTACTCCTTCGACGCGGCGCGGATCTGCTCGAAGCCCTGCGCGTAGGCCACGACCTTCGAGGCGTAGAGCGCGTCGCGCACCGCGTCGACGAAGTCGTCTCCCGCCTGCCCGGCGGACGGGCCCGGCAGGATCTTCGACGCCTTGGTCCGCTCGTCCTTGCGGGCGGACAGGGCGCGGGCGAACACCGCCTCGGTGATCGCGGTCACCGGGACGCCGAGCTCCAGCGCCGACTGGGCGGTCCAGCGGCCGGTGCCCTTCTGCTCGGCCTCGTCCAGGATCACGTCGACGAGCGGCCCGCCGGTGGTCTCGTCGGTGTGCGCGAGCACCTTGGCGGTGATCTCGATGAGGAACGACTCCAGGTCGCCCTCGTTCCACTGTTCGAAGACGCGCGCGATCTCCGGGGCGCTCAGCCCGGCGGCGTGCGTGAGCAGGTCGTACGCCTCCGCGATGAGCTGCATGTCGGCGTACTCGATGCCGTTGTGGGCCATCTTCACGTAGTGGCCCGCGCCGTCCGGGCCGATGTAGGCGCAGCACGGCGTGCCGTCCACCTGCGCGGCGATGGCGGTGAGGATCGGCTCGACGGGGGCGTACGCCTCCTGCGGGCCGCCCGGCATGATGCTCGGCCCGTTCAGAGCGCCCTCCTCGCCGCCGGAGATCCCGGCGCCGACGAAGTGGAGGTCGTGCTCGGCGAGCTCGGCGACGCGTCGCCGGGTGTCCTCGTAGTGCGAGTTCCCGCCGTCGATGATGATGTCGCCGGCGTCGAGGAGCGGGATGAGGTCCTTGATCACGGCGTCGACGGGCGCACCCGCCTTGACCATGATGATGATCCGGCGAGGCCGGTCCAGCGCGGCGACGAACTCCTCCAGGGAGTAGGCGGGCGTGAAGTCGCCCTCGTCGCCGTGGTGCTCGATGAGCTGCTTGGTGCGGCTCTCGGTTCGGTTGTGCACGGCCACCGGGAACCCGTGCCGCGCGATGTTGCGCGCGAGGTTCTGGCCCATGACGGCGAGCCCGGTGACACCGATCTGGCTACCCATGATGCCGACACTAACCGCCCCGCCCCGGCGGCCACGCGCCCGGCTCGCATTCCGCGGCGTACCTGGGAAAACAGTTTCCCGTCCATCGGGCGACCGCTCCGGAGCGCGGCGTCATGGGGGCCCGGAAACGACTTCGCCGAATCGGTTGCTCTGAGTGACTTGATGCCTGCTGAGTGTTATGTGACGAGAAGATTTCGATGTCGTAACCGTCGGATTTCTCCGGCTTCCTACCCCTATACGAACTCAGGCCAGCGGAATACGTTGTGCGCCCAAACAAACCGTTCCTGGGGACCCCCGAAGAAGGTGTCGACGTGATCTTCAAGCGCACGGCCTGTATCGCCGCTTTCGCGGCCATGGCGACCGCCGGCCTCGCCGGCTGCGGCGGCAGCGACAACAAGAGCGACTCCAAGGGTGGCGGCTCGGCCAAGGCGAAGGCCAAGGTCGGCGTCATCCTCCCGGACACGAAGTCCTCCGTCCGCTGGGAGAACTTCGACCTCCCGGTGCTCAAGAAGGAGTTCGCGGCCGCCGGCATCCCCGCCGACATCCAGAACGCCGAAGGCGACAAGCAGCGGATGCAGACGATCGCCGACCAGATGATCACCAGCGGCGTGACCATGCTGGCGATCGTCAACCTCGACTCCAACTCCGGCGCGGCGATCGAGCAGAAGGCCAAGGCTCAGGGCGTCCAGACGATCGACTACGACCGGCTGACCCTCGGTGGGTCCGCCGACTACTACGTGTCGTTCGACGGCGTCCAGGTCGGCCGGGTCCAGGGCCAGGGCCTGCAGAAGTGCCTGGGTGACAAGAAGTCGAACATCGTCTACCTGGACGGCTCGCCCACGGACAACAACGCCACCCTGTTCAAGCAGGGCGCGCACGAGGTCCTGGACAAGGTGTCCAACTACACCAAGGTCGCCGAGCAGGCCGTGCCCGACTGGGACAACCAGCAGGCCGCCACGATCTTCGAGCAGATCTACACGCAGCAGAAGGGCAAGGTCGACGGTGTGCTCGCCGCCAACGACGGCCTCGGCAACGCCGCGATCTCGATCCTCAAGAAGAACCACGCCGGCAACGTCCCGGTGACCGGTCAGGACGCGACCGTCCAGGGTCTGCAGAACATCCTCGACGGCAGCCAGTGCATGACGGTCTACAAGCCGAACAAGCTGGAGGCCGACAGCCTCGTCCAGGTCGTCACCGCGCTGGCGAAGGGTCAGAAGCCCCAGACCAACGCGACCTCCAACGACCCGCAGGGCCACCGCCAGGTGGCGTCGATCCTGCTGAACCCGGTCCTGATCACCAAGGACAACGTGAAGCAGGTCGTCACCGACGGCGGCAGCGGCATCACCGCCGCCGACCTCTGCAAGGGCGCCTACGCCGCCAAGTGCAAGGCCGCCGGAATTCAGTAAGGGACGAGGGGCGCCCGGGTCACCGGGCGCCCCATCGCGCCTTTTAGGGAGTACGCAGCGTTGTCTGACAACGGAACCCCGGCCCTCGAGCTGGCGGGGATCAACAAGAGCTTCGGAGCCATCCATGTGCTCCACGACATCGACCTCGCGGTCTACCCCGGACAGGTGACCGCCCTCGTCGGCGACAACGGCGCCGGCAAGTCCACGCTGATCAAGTGCATCGCCGGCATCCACCCGATCGACTCGGGCCAGGTGAGGTTCAACGGCAAGCCGGTGAGCATCAGCGGCCCCCGCGACGCCGCCGACCTCGGGATCGAGATCGTCTACCAGGACCTCGCCCTGGCCGACAACCTCGACATCGCCCAGAACATGTTCCTCGGCCGGGAGCGCAAGAAGGGCATCGTCCTGGACGAGGCCGGCATGGAGCAGGCCGCCCGCGAGACGCTGGCCAGGCTCTCGGTGCGCACCGTCAAGTCGGTCCGCCAGCAGGTGGCGAGCCTGTCCGGCGGCCAGCGGCAGACCGTCGCGATCGCCAAGGCCGTGCTGTGGGAGTCCAAGGTCGTGATCCTGGACGAGCCGACCGCGGCGCTCGGCGTCGCGCAGACCCGGCAGGTCCTCGACCTCGTGCGCCGTCTCGCGGAGACCGGCCACGGCGTCGTGCTGATCTCGCACAACATGAACGACGTCTTCGAGGTGGCGGACCGGATCACGTGCCTGTACCTCGGCCGCGTCGCCGCCGACGTCAAACGGTCCGAGGTCACCCACAGCCAGGTCGTCGAGCTGATCACCACGGGCCGCTCGGGTGACCTGGGCCTCGCCCCCTCGACCGCGGCAGAAAGCATCTGAGGTTTACATGTCCACCGAAACCCCCGAGCCGAACGTGGTCGAGCCGGCGCCCGAGAAGCGGGCGGCGACGGCCACCCTGGCGGACTCGGACTTCTCGGCCGACACCCGTCAGCAGACGGTGTCTTCGGCGCTCAGCGGTTACGTCGTCAAACTGCGGTCCGGAGACCTCGGCGCGCTGCCGGCGGTGTTCGGGCTCGTCGTCCTGATCATCCTGTTCTACGGGCTGCGCCCGGAGACGTTCCTCAGCAAGGGCAACATCGCGAACCTGCTCGTGCAGGCGCTGCCCGTCACGATCCTCGCGATGGGCCTGGTGTTCGTCCTGCTCCTCGGCGAGATCGACCTGTCGGCGGGCGTCGCGAGCGGCGCGTGCGCGGCGGTGATGGGCAAGCTCCTGGTCGACGGAGGCCAGCCCTGGTACGTCGCGGTGCTCGCCGCGGCCGTGACCGGTCTGGTCATCGGCGCCGCCATCGGCGCGCTGGTCGCCATCGTGCGCATTCCATCGTTCGTCGTGACCCTGGCGTTGTTCCTCGGCCTGCAGGGCATCGCGCTGAAACTGATCGGCGAGGGCGGGACCGTTCCCGTCCACGACAAGGTCGTCTACGCGCTGGCCAACAAGTACATGCCGGTCTGGCTGGGCTGGACGATAGCGGTCGTCTGCGTCCTCCTGTTCGCCGCCGTCAGGCTGCTGCGCTGGCAGCGGCAGAACTCCAAGGGCCTGTCCAACCAGCCCCTGGCGCTCGTCGTCGTCCAGGTCGTCCTGGTCGCGATCGCGCTCCTGGGCGGCGCGTACATCCTCAACCTGAACCGTGCGCGCACCCCGCTGGCGCCGTTCTTCGGCGGCATCCCCTGGGGCGTGCCCCTGGTCGCGGTCCTGCTCATCATCTGCACGTTCGTCCTGAGCCGGACCGCCTACGGCCGTCACGTGTACGCGGTCGGCGGCAACGCCGAGGCGGCGCGGCGGGCCGGCATCAACGTCAACCGCATCCGGATGTCCGTGTTCATGATCGGTTCGCTGCTCGCCGCGATCAGCGGCATCGTGGCGGCCTCCCGCCTGAACTCGGTCACCCCGGACGCCGGTGCCGGCAACACGCTGCTGTACGCGGTCGGCGCCGCCGTCATCGGCGGCACCAGCCTGTTCGGCGGCAAGGGCAAGGCGCGTGACGCGATCCTCGGTGGTCTGGTCATCGCGATCATCGACAACGGTCTCGGCCTGCTGGGTGCGAAGGCGTACGCGAACTACCTGATCACGGGTGGGTTCCTGTTGCTCGCCGCGAGCATCGACGCTCTGGCCCGGCGCCGGCGCTCCGCGACCGGCCGCTGAGCTCCGTGGGCGGCCCGGTGACACGGCGGCGCATCCGCGGATCGACCCAGGACGACGTGCGTCGTCACAATCTGGGCGCGATCCTGACGGAGGTGCACCGGCACGGATGCCGGTCCCGGGCCCAGCTGACCGCGGAGATGGGGCTCAACCGGAGCACCATCGGCGACCTGGTCAGCGAACTGGTCGACGCGGGTCTCGTCCTCGAGCGCTCCGCGAGCGCTCGGGGACGGGCCGGCCGGCCCTCACTGGAGGTGGTGCCCCGCCCCGAGGCCTCCTACGTCCTCGCCGTCGACCTCGGCGTCCGGCACATGGTGGTGGCGCGGGTCGGGCTCGGCGGGCGCGTGCTCGACCGGGTCGAGGCCGATCCCGGGCGGGACTGGAGCGACCTCGACACGACGGTCGACGCGATCGTCGAGACCTCCGGCCTCCTCCGGGAGGCGGCGCCGGACGGCGCCCGCTGCGTCGGCGTCGGCCTGTCCGTTCCCGGCGTCGTCCGCCTGAACGACGGACTCCTGCGCTTCGCCCCGAACCTCGGCTGGATCGACCAGCCCCTCGGCGCCCGGCTGGGGGAGCGGCTCGACCTGCCGGCCTTCCTCGCCAACGACGCCGACCTCGGCGCGCTCGCCGAGCACTGGCGCGGCGCCGCCGTCGGCTACGAGCACGTCGTCGTGATCTCCGGGGAGATCGGCCTGGGCGGCGGCATCCTCGTCGGCGGGCGACCGCTGCGCGGCCGCGGCGGATACGCCGGCGAGATCGGGCACCTGCGCGTCAATCCGAACGGACGGCTCTGCCGGTGCGGCTCGGTCGGCTGCCTGGAGACCGAGACCGGCGTGGAGTCCCTGCTGATCGCCGCCGGCCGGCCGGCCAGCGGCGGCCTGGAGGTCTACCGTGCGGTGCTGGCCGAGGTCGCCGCCGGAGAACCCAAGGCCGTGGCGGCCGCCGCGCGGGTGGCCCGCTGGCTCGGGATCGGCGTCGGCATGCTCGTCAACACCTTCAACCCCGACATCGTCGTGCTCGGCGGGCCGCTCGGGGAGCTGTTCGCCCTGACCGAGGACGTCGTACGGGAGAGCGTCGCCCGGTCGACCCTCGTGGCACCGCGCGAGCAGGTACGGATGGCGGCCTCCGTGCTGGGCTCGGACGCCCAGCTGATCGGCGCCGCCGAGCTGGCCTTCGCGCCGCTCCTGGAGGACCCGATCGGGGTCCTCACCAGCCTCGCCGCCTGACTCTCCCGCAGGCCGGCGGGAGGCCGCGGCGGGCGTTTCGTCCCTCCGACGGATCGATCGCGCTCCGTGCCGGATCTTGACGTGATCGTCATCTCAGGCTTCCATTGTCCCGGCATTCCTCGGACGTGGTTCGAGATATCGAACATCCTTGGCCGGCGCGTCCGTACGCCGTTTTCCGCCCATGCTCGGGGGACGATGAGAAAGGGAGTCCGATGAGACTCTGGAGATCGGTACGGCGAGGGCCGATGGCGGCGCTCGCCCTATCGGCGGCACTGCTGACCGGCCTGGCCGTGCCCGCGACCGCGGACGACACGCAGACCCGACCACAGACGATCACCGTCGACCCCACCGGCACCGGCCGCGTGTACGAGGGCGTCGGCGCGATCAGCGGCGGCGGCGGGACGTCTCGGCTGATCGTCGACTACCCGAAGCGGGAGCAGCGCCAGATCCTCGACTACCTGTTCAAGCCCGGCTACGGCGCCTCGCTGAACATCCTCAAGGTCGAGATCGGCAGCGACACCAACTCCAGCAACGGCGCCGAGCCGAGCCACGAACGCGCCGCAGGGGAGGTGAACTGCGACCGCGGGTACGAGTGGTGGCTGATGGAGGAGGCGAAGAAGCGCAACCCCGACATCAGGTTCTACGGCCTCGAATGGGGCGCGCCCAGCTGGTTCAAGGGCGGATTCTGGTCCCAGGACAACATCGGTTACCTGACCGACTGGCTCGGCTGCGCCCGCAGGCACCACCTGGACATCGACTACCTCGGCGGGTGGAACGAGAAGGGCTGGAACGCCCAGTGGTACGTCGACCTGAAGGCCACGCTGCGGCGCGAGGGGTACGACAAGGTCAAGCTCGTCGCCGCCGATAACGCGGGCTGGCAGATCGCGACCGACCTGAAGAACGACCCGGCCTTCAACGCGGCCGTCGACGTCGTCGGCATCCACTACCCCTGCACCGCGGTGCACTGCTCGAGCTCCGCCGACGCCCTGAGCCTCGGCAAGCCGATCTTCGCCAGCGAGTCCGGCTGGAACGACTACATGACCGGCGGCACGCGCCTCGCGGCCGAGATCAACCATGAGTACGTCGACGGGCGCATGACGGCGTTCATCAACTGGCCGGCGGCGTACGGCTGGTACCCGACCGTGCAGTACGCGGGCAGCGGGTTCCTGAAGGCCAACGAGCCGTGGACGGGCCACTACGAGCTCGGCCCGACCCTGTGGACCGTCGCCCAGACCGGGCAGTTCGCCCGTCCCGGCTGGCAGTACATCGACGCGGCGAGCGGCTACCTGAACGGCGGCGGCACGTACGTGACCCTGCGGTCGCCGGACGAGCGTCCCGACTACAGCACGGTCATCGAGACGACCGAGGCCACCGGACCGCAGACGATCAGCCTGCGTCCCGGCGCGGGACTGCCCGGCGGACCGCTGCACGTGGTGTCGACCCAGGTCTCCTCGACCGACCCGGCGACCTGGTTCGCCCGCGGCGACGACCTGCGGCCCGCCGCCGACGGTTCCTACCGGCTCACCGTGGAACCCGGGCGCGTCTACACGCTGACCACCCTCGCCCCGAGCCGTCCGGAGGCGACCGCACCGGCGACCCCGGCGTCCAAGCCCCTGTCGCTGCCGTTCGAGGACTCCTTCGAGGGCTACAAGAAGACCGCCACCCCGAAGTACTTCTCCGACATGGAGGGCGCGTTCGAGGTGGCGAAGTGCGCCGGCCGATCCGACCGCGGCAAGTGCCTGCGCCAGGTCATCACCCAGCAGCCCAACAAGTGGACGAAGGTGCCGGCACCGCTCACCCTGGTCGGTGACGCCTCCTGGACCGACTACGAGGCGAGCACGGACGTCCTGCTCGAGCAGTCCGGCTCGGCCGAGCTGCTCGGCCGGATCAACGGCCAGCACGACCCGCGTAAGAAGCCCAACCTGGTCCTCTGGAACGGCTACCACTTCAAGGTGTCCGACACCGGCGCGTGGTCCCTGTACGTGATCCAGAGCGACGGCACGACCCGGACCCTCGCCGAGGGAACGGTCGACGCCCTGGGCACCGGCACCTGGCACCGTCTGGCACTGCGCTTCCAGGGCACGGCGGTCGGCGCGCTGATCGACGGCAAGGAGGTCGCCGCCGTCACCGACGCGACCTACGGCCACGGCCAGTCGGGCGTGGCGCTGGACTCGTACATCAACGCGCAGTTCGACCGGTTCGCCGTCACGGCCCAGTGACGGCACGGGTGGCGGGGGCCCCTCAGGGAGGACCCCGCCACCCGTCTCCGGCGGGGCTCCCCTGACCGGGGGCCCGCCACCCGTCTCCGGCGGGGCTTCCCTGACCGGGGGCCTGCCACCCGTCTCCGGGTGGGCCCCTGACCGGGCTCCCGCCACGCGCCTCCGGCGGGGCCCCTCACCGGGGCCCTGCCATCCGGCGTCCGCTCGCGGCGCGGTCACCTGCTCAGGCGGTGCCGACGGCGCCCGTGCCGGATCCAGGTGAACGCCATCGCGCACCAGATGAAGGCGAACATCGGGACGAGGAACCAGCCGCGGGTCAGGGCCACGACCGCGAGGAACGCGACGAGGAACACGCCGGCGCGCGGCGCGAACCGCGGGTGCCCCCGGTACGCCATCCGCCCCGCCGCCGGATGCCCGGCCCACGGCGGCCCGTCCCGATACCGCTCGGCCCCGAGCGGCCCGTTCCACCGCGGCCCGCCCCAGGGGAGACCGTCCCAGCGCGGGTCGCCCCAGTGCGGGCCGCCCCACTGCCGGCGGGACCGGGTCGCCCGGCCCGCCTCGGCCACGGGCGCGACCGGGTCCGGGTCCGGGCTCCCGGGCAGGTCCCGGGTGACCTGCCGCAGGTCGCCGACGGTCTTGGCGGCGAGCGCCGCCGACAGCCGCTCGTCCAGCTCCTCCCGATCCAACCGGCCCTGCGCGAAGTGCTCGTGCAGGGCCGACGCCACGGCGTCCCGCTCCGCGTCCCCGATCCGCAGCTCGCCGTTCATCGGCTCACCTACTTTCGTCCTCGCTCCGGTGCCGGGTCACTCGTCCTCGGCGAGCAGGTGGTAAAGACGGCGGCGGGTCTCCGCCAGGATCTCCTTGGCCTGGGCGACCTGGGCCTCCGAGCCCGTCCGGACGATCTGCATCACGGCCCCGCCGGCGCCGGCCGCCGTCTTGAACAGGTCCCGTACGTCGTCGCGG
This sequence comes from Actinoallomurus soli, assembly GCF_024055715.1. Lineage (GTDB taxonomy): Bacteria > Actinomycetota > Actinomycetes > Streptosporangiales > Streptosporangiaceae > Actinoallomurus > Actinoallomurus soli. The sequence goes on along the minus strand of NZ_JAMXMV010000007.1, from coordinate 157,569 downwards.
ACGTCCGAGGTCATCGCCTCCCAGGGCGCGCTGACCTCCTCCGGGTGCTCCTCGACGTACGCGCGGCCGGCCTCGCTGAGGCGGAACGTCTTCCGGCCCTCGCCCTCATCGCCCTCGATCAGCCCCTCGTCGGTGAGCTGTTGCAGGGCGGGGTAGACGGCACCGGGGCTCGGCCGCCACTCGCCGTGGCTCCGCTCCTCGATCGTCTGGATGAGCTGGTAGCCGTTGCGCGGCTCCTCGGCGAGCAGGGCCAGGATCGCCGCGCGTACGTCGCCGCGCCGGGCCTTCGTCCTGCCTTCGGCCCAGGGCGGCGGGCCGCCCCACGGGCCGAAGGGCGGACCCCACGGGCCGCCGCGCCTGCCCGCGCCACGTCCGCCCCGGCCGCCACGGCGACCGGCGGCGGCCCAGGCCTGCCACGGAGAGTCGAATGTCGCGTTGTGCATGTTCGGTACTCCCTTCCGAGAACCATCTGTGAGCGTTCGCGATACTCGAACGATATATCGGAAACGCTCGGAGTCAAGCAGGGAGGGTCGATACCTTGATATCGAGATATTCGTGATACCTTGATGTCGAGAGAAATTTCGGCGAAGTTAGGCGAGCCTCAGTGCGCGCGGAAGCGGGCGGCTGGGGCAGGATCCTGACGTATCCACCCATGAATCCCCGCGTACGCCGAACGAGCGGTGACCGCGCTCGGTGAGCGCGTGCAGGCTCGGGGAGCGCGTAGAGGAGGAGAAGACTTGAACAGCTTCGGCAGCCGCCAGACGCTGCGCGTCGGCGAGGCGTCCTATGAGATCTTCCGGCTGGATGCCGTCGAGGGTTCGGCGCGCCTCCCGTACAGCCTGAAGGTCCTGCTGGAGAACCTGCTCCGCACCGAGGACGGCGCGAACGTCACGGGTGAGCACATCCGCGCCCTGGCGGCCTGGGACCCGAACGCCCAGCCGAACCAGGAGATCCAGTTCACGCCGGCCCGTGTGATCATGCAGGACTTCACCGGCGTTCCGTGTGTCGTGGACCTGGCGACGATGCGGGAGGCCGTCCGGGACCTCGGCGGCGACCCGGCGAAGATCAACCCCTTGAACCCCGCCGAGATGGTGATCGACCACTCGGTGCAGGTCGACGTCTTCGGCCGCGAGGACGCCTTCGAGCGGAACGTCGAGTTCGAGTACGGCCGCAACAAGGAGCGCTACCAGTTCCTCAAGTGGGGCCAGAACGCCTTCGACAACTTCAAGGTCGTCCCCCCGGGCACCGGCATCGTGCACCAGGTGAACATCGAGCACCTGGCCCGCGTGGTCTTCGACAGCAACGGCCTGGCCTACCCCGACACCTGCGTCGGCACCGACTCCCACACCACGATGCAGAACGGCCTGGGCGTCCTCGGCTGGGGCGTCGGCGGCATCGAGGCCGAGGCGGCCATGCTCGGCCAGCCGATCTCGATGCTCATCCCGCGCGTCGTCGGGTTCAAGCTGACCGGCGAGCTGCCGGCCGGCACCACCGCCACCGACCTCGTGCTCACGATCACCGAGATGCTGCGCAAGCACGGTGTGGTCGGCAAGTTCGTCGAGTTCTACGGCGAGGGCGTCGCAGCCGTGCCGCTGGCCAACCGCGCCACCATCGGCAACATGAGCCCGGAGTTCGGCTCCACCTGCGCGATCTTCCCGATCGACGAGGAGACCGTCTCGTACATGCGGCTCACCGGCCGTCCGGCCGAGCAGGTCGACCTCGTCGAGGCGTACGCCAAGGAGCAGGGCCTCTGGCACGACCCGTCCCGCGAGGCCGAGTACTCCGAGTACCTCGAGCTGGACCTGTCCACCGTGGTCCCCTCGATCGCCGGCCCGAAGCGCCCGCAGGACCGCATCGCGCTGTCGGACGCCAAGTCCGCCTGGCGCACCGCCGTCCGCGACTACGTCCCGGACGGCGTCGAGGGCCCGACCGACGAGGCGTCCGCCGAGTCCTTCCCGGCCTCGGACTCCCCGGCGATCTCGCACGGCTCCAACGGCGACCGGCCCCACGAGGGCCCCGCCGACGCGACGGCCGGCCGGCCGAGCAACCCGGTCACCGTCAGCCTGGACGGCGCCGAGTTCGAGCTCGACCACGGTGCGGTCGTGATCGCCGCGATCACCTCCTGCACCAACACCTCGAACCCGTCGGTCATGATCGGCGCGGCGCTGCTCGCCAAGAAGGCCGTCGAGAAGGGCCTGTCCCGCAAGCCGTGGGTCAAGACCTCCCTCGCCCCGGGTTCCAAGGTCGTCATGGACTACTACGACCGCGCGGGCCTCACCCCGTACCTCGAGAAGCTCGGCTTCAACCTGGTCGGCTACGGCTGCACCACCTGCATCGGCAACTCCGGCCCGCTGCCGGAGGAGATCAGCCAGGCGGTCAACGAGGGCGACCTGGCCGTCACCTCGGTGCTGTCCGGCAACCGTAACTTCGAGGGCCGGATCAACCCCGACGTCAAGATGAACTACCTGGCCTCCCCGCCGCTCGTCGTCGCGTACGCCCTGGCCGGCTCCATGGACGTCGACATCGCGAACGGCCCGATCGGCACGGGCTCCGACGGGCAGCCGGTGTACCTGAAGGACATCTGGCCGTCGCCGCAGGAGGTCCAGGAGGTCGTCGACTCGGCGATCGCCCAGGAGATGTTCAGCCGCGACTACGCCGACGTGTTCGCCGGCGAGCAGCGCTGGCAGGCCCTCCCGGTGCCGACCGGCAACACCTTCGAGTGGGACGCCGACTCGACCTACGTCCGCAAGCCGCCGTACTTCGACGGCATGGCGGAGAAGCCCGAGCCGGTCGGGGACATCCGCGGCGCCAAGGTCCTCGCCCTGCTCGGCGACTCGGTCACCACCGACCACATCTCGCCGGCCGGTGCGATCAAGCCCGACAGCCCGGCCGGGAGGTACCTGACCGAGCACGGCGTCGAGCGGCGCGACTTCAACTCGTACGGTTCCCGGCGCGGCAACCACGAGGTGATGATCCGCGGCACGTTCGCCAACATCCGGCTGCGCAACCTCCTCGCGCCCGGCACCGAGGGCGGCGTCACCGTCAAGGACGGCGAGCAGCAGTCCATCTACGACGCCGCGCAGGCGTACGCCGCGGAGAACACGCCGCTGATCGTGCTGGGCGGCAAGGAGTACGGGTCCGGCTCCTCCCGCGACTGGGCGGCCAAGGGCACCGCGCTCCTGGGCGTCCGCGCCGTGCTGGCCGAGTCGTTCGAGCGCATCCACCGCTCGAACCTCATCGGCATGGGCGTCCTGCCGCTGCAGTTCAAGGACGGCGAGTCGGTCGAGTCACTCGGCCTGACCGGCCACGAGACCTTCGACATCGTCGGAATCGAGGCGCTCAACGGCGGCGAGACCCCGCGCGAGGTCACGGTCAAGGCCGGCGACAAGGAGTTCCAGGCGGTCGTCCGCATCGACACGCCGGGCGAGGCGGACTACTACCGCCACGGCGGCATCCTGCAGTACGTCCTGCGCTCCCTCCTGAAGAAGTAACCACCCGAGCGAACGGGCCGCCTCCCGAGAGGGAGGCGGCCCGTCTCACATCTCCAGAAGCCTCCGGACGATCACGCAGATCCGCTCCATGGTCATCGGATCGACCTCGCCGATCCGGCGTCTCAGCCGGACTGGGGAAGCGCTGCGCAGCTGCTCGACCAGCCCCCAGCTCGTCTGCCGGAGTCCGGTGTGCGTGCCGACTTCGACGTGGGTCCGCCAGCCACGCTCGGTGGTCGTCGTCGCGGGGTGTTCACCATGCGGAGTAGTCGGTGTCGTCGAGATCTGACAGTCCGTCACCGGCGGCCTTGTCGAAGACGGCGGCCTCCGCTTGGTGGTCGGCCCATGCCTCGGGGTCCGCTCTGGTCGCGGCGATCTGCCGGTTGAGATCTCCGAAGAATCTCTTGTGTTCATAGTCGCGCATCGCCTCGTCGATGACGGCGGACATAGGCCGGCCGGACTCGCGCGCCAGCGCGGCGATGCGGTCACGAGTGTCGGCGCTGACTCTCACGGTCACCGTCCCCATGCTCGCAGTGTACGGAGCGTGTCGACAGATCCGTAGACACTGAGCGACACAGGGATATCCGCGACTGTGAGTCATCACTGTGGACGGGGTGCATGACGCCCGATCCGGCGTACGGGCTGGGGAGCGTGTTATCGGCCTGCTCGCCGTCGTTGTCGCCTTGCCGTCGCGGTTGCCGGAGCGATGACCGATTCGCCGCCTTTGCCCGTCCATGTCGACGTCAATGCTGGAGGACGTTCTGCCCTGGATGGCCTCAAGCCGCCAACGCCTGGATTCTAATGACAATCCGCTGTCAAATGATTACGGTTGGTTGTGAAGCGGTGTGCATCAGAGTGGTGTACCGCTCCACTCTCCGTAGCCCGAACCGGGAGGTCGGCATGTCCAGCGCTCAGCAGTACGACACCGACATCGACGCTCTACGCGCCCACTTCAGCCGGGAGCTACGCCGCCTGCGTGAGCACGCGAGTCTGTCCAGGAATCGACTCGCCGAGGCTCTCGGCTGCAGTCCGCAGTGGATCTACAAGCTCGAGAAGACCGACAAGACCGTCTCCGAGCAGGTGGCGTACGACCTGGACACCTATTTCAAGACCGAGGGCTGGGAGCGCGACGACGGCCTCTTTCACCGCATCTACGAGGACCTGCGCAGTTCCGGCCGACGACGTGTCCTGCTGCCGGGTTTCGACGCTTACGTGCGTTACGAAGCCAGAGCAGTAGGGATTCGTTGCTTCGCGCCGCAGGTCGTCCCGGGCCTTCTCCAGATCGAGTACTACATGCGCGGCCTCATGGACCCGGCCGCGCCGGGGGAGACCCTGGAGGCTCGGGTGGCAGGTCGCCTGGAACGCCAGACGATTCTCACCCGTGACAAGCCGCCGATCGCGAGGTTCGTCCTCGATGAATCCGTGCTCCGGCGACCGGTCGGCGGCCCTAAGGTCATGGTCGATCAGGTCGACCATTTGATCGGCCTCGCTCAGTCCCCGAGGATTCAGGTGCGGATCATGCCCTTCGACAGGGTCACGCCCGCAGCGCTGGTAGGGAACTTGATCCTGCTCAGTTTCGAGCGGGAGAGCGACTTGATGTACACCGAGGCGAGTGACGTCGGTCAGCTGACCGGAAGCAAGGAGATGGTCTCCAAGGCCGGGGTGGATTTCGAGACGATAATGGGTGAGGCTCTGAGCCGGGGCGAGTCCCTCGACCTGTTGAGCCGAGCGCGGGAGGCGTACCTGTGAGTCCTACGAAATCGACGGTCGTCCTGTGGCGTAAGAGCAGCCACAGCGGGGGTAACGGCGGCGAGTGTGTCGAGGTCGGCGTGGTGCGGTCGGATTCACCGGGACGCGCGTGATCGCTGGTGGCCACTGTTGCTAGGCGGCAGTGACGGCCAGTGATCAAGGTTGGTCAGTTTGCGACGTGCCTGATAGGGCAGATCGCCCGCCATGTTCTTCGAGGGTTTCGACCTTGAGCGGGTGGACGTCGGGGAGGCCGAGCTGCGGGTGCGGTACGGCGGGGCCGGGCCGGGGCTTCTGCTGCTGCACGGGCATCCGCGGACGCACGCGACGTGGCACAGGGTCGCGCCCCTGCTCGCCGATCGGTTCACCGTCGTCTGCCCTGACCTGCGGGGATATGGGCAGTCGTCCAAACCGCCCACGACGCCGGACCACACGCCGTATTCGAAACGGGCGATGGCCCGTGACTGCGTGGCGTTGATGCGGGCGCTCGGGCACGAGCGGTTCGCCGTCGCAGGCCACGATCGGGGCGGTTACGTGGCCCTGCGCACCGCGCTCGACCACGCCGGCGCCGTCACGGCGCTGATCGCCATGGACGTGGTGCCGATCGGGGAGGCGCTGGCGCGCTGTGACGCGCGGTTCGCGGCGAGCTGGTGGCACTGGTTCTTCTTCGGGCAGACCGAGAAGCGGGCGGAGCGGGTCATCAGCGCCGATCCGGACGCCTGGTACACCGCGACGGACGAGTACATGGAGCCCGAGGCGTGGGCGGACTACCAGAACGCCATCCACGATCCGGCGACCGTGCACGCGATGATGGAGGACTACCGCGCCGGACTCGGCGTGGATCGCGCGCACGACGACGCCGACCGGGCCGCCGGCCGCCGGGTCTCCTGCCCCACGCTCGTGCTGTGGGGGCGCAAGGACGACATGGAGGAGCTGTACGGCGACCCGCTCGCCGTGTGGCGCCCCTGGACGACCGACCTGCGCGGTAACGGCCTGGACTGCGGCCACCACATGGCGGAGGAGTCGCCGGAGAAGCTGGCCGGGCGGATCGGGTCGTTCCTCGCCGAGGTCCTGGCCGGTCCCGGCAGGGCGGCCGGTATGGTCCGAGGGTGACGAGCCGACCGACCGCAGCCGACCTGGAGGCCGCGCGGGACCGGACGATTCCGGACGTCGTGCCGCCGCCTGGCGGGGTGCTGTTCTGCGGGATCAATCCCGGGCTCTACTCCGCCGCGACCGGATGGCACTTCGCGCGGCCGGGCAACCGGTTCTGGCCCGCGCTGCACCGCTCCGGCTTCACCGACCGGCTGCTGCACCCCAGCGAGCAGGACCTGCTGCCCTCCTACGGGGCCGGGATCACCAACCTGGCGGCCCGCGCCACCGCCCAGGCCGCCGAGCTGACCGCCGAGGAGCTGCGGGAGGGCGGCGCGCTGCTGGAGAAGTTCGTGGAGCGGCACCGGCCGCGGATCGTCGCGGTGCTCGGCGTCACCGCGTTCCGTGCGGCGTTCGGGCGGCCGAAGGTGAAGATCGGCCCGCAGGATGAGCGGCTGGCTGAGGCGGCGCTGTGGATCCTGCCGAATCCCTCCGGCCTGAACGCGCACTACACGCCGGCCGCGCTGGCCGAGGAGTTCCGCCGGGTTAAAGAGGCCGCCGGGTAGGACGTCCGCCGAGGCCCCACCACGGGATCGGTGCTCTCGCGCCGACTCGGCATAGTATGCCGACCGGACACGGCTACCGGCGGAGTGCCGGGTCATGCGGGGACCGGTCCGCCGCGGGAAGGATCGCAGGGGTGAGCATCGGGGACGGCGAGTGGGACGAGGCCAGGTCGGGGCCCGTGCCGAGGCCACGGATGCAGGACATCGCGGTCGTGCTCGGCGTCAGCATCAAGACCGTCTCGCGCGCGCTGTCCGGTGCGCCGAACGTGCGCGAGTCGACCCGTGAACGCGTGCTGGCGGAGGCCGCGCGGCTCGGCTTCCGCCGCAACGACATCGCCGCCGGTCTGCGCAGTACCCGGCAGACGATGAAGACCATCGGGGTCGTGCTCGGCGATCTCGCCAACCCGTTCTTCCCGCCGATGCTGCAAGGCATCCATTCGGTCGCCGCGCGCCATGGGCACCTCGTGATCAGCGCGGATTCCCAGGGCGACAGCGCGGTGGAGCGTGAGTCCATCCAGACCATCCTGGCCCAGCGGGTCGCTGGCTTGATCATCTCTCCGACGGGTACCGATTTCAGCTACCTGGCCCAGGAGTCGGAGTTCGGCTCGGCCATCGTGTTCATCGACTCCGCGCCGCTCGGTCTCACCACCGACGCCGTCATCACCACCAACACGGCGAGCACCCGGCACGCGGTCGCGCACCTGATCGGGCGGGGCCACCGGCGCATCGGATACATCGGCCACCCGCCGCAGGGCTACGGCGCTCCAAAGCGGTGGCTCGGCTACTGCCAGGCGCTGCGCCACGCCGGCATCGAGGTCGACGCCGCTCTCGTCCGTCGGGGCCTGACCACCGAGGCCGACGCCGCGCGCGCGGCGACGGAACTCCTCGCTCTTCCCGACCCGCCCACCGCGCTGTTCGCCGACAACAACCGGATGACCATCGGCATCCTCCAGTCGCCGAGATACGCGGCATGCCATCCGGAGGTGGTCGGCTTCGACCACTTCGATCTCGCACCGCAGCTGGGGATATCCGTGGTCGACAGCGATCCGTTCCGGGTCGGCAGTGCCGGCGCGGAGCTGTTGTTCCGCCGGCTGGCCGACCGGGAGCGCGCACCGACACAGACCACCGTCCGGGCGAAGTTGATCGTCCACGACCAGCCGGCCTTCGCCCCCGTCCGGTCCCGCCGGACCCGGTGAGACCAGAGGTCCTTTCGAAGCGCGCTCGACCAGCCCGTCGTCGTCATGGTCCGCCTCCGGCGCTCCGGATGTCAACGTTGACATTTTCGCTTCGCCTGTGACACGTTCGGCGTGCCGGACCGGCTGCGGGCTCTGCCGCATCGCCGTTTGCATCTCACGTCCTCGTGCTTCGCTGAGAAGGCCGCGCCACCGTGCCGCCCGGCACGTCGACCGTGGTGTAGCGAAGGGAAGTACCGAGAGTGCATGACAGACGCATGCTCACCCAGGAACGGGTCGAGCGGGCGTTGCGCGAGCGGATCCGACCGGCCGTCGTGATCTCGAGCGTGCCGCTGGAGATCACCGTCAACCACCTGCCCGGTGAGCCGATCCCCGCCCTGGAGGCGATCGCCGGGGAGTTCGTCCCGGCCCGGGCCGGTGACCGGTGGGGGCCGCCGTGGGGCACCAGCTGGTTCCACGTGACCGGGCGGGTGCCCGCCGAGTGGTCCGGCGGCAGGGTGGCATTCCGCGCCGACCTGGGGTTCTCCGGCGGTCCGGGCTTCCAGGCCGAAGGACTCGTCTACCGGCCCGACGGCGTTCCGGTGAAGGGCATCGAACCGGACAACACCGAACTGCTCATCGCGGAGCGGGCCGCCGGCGGTGAGGTCGTCGACTACTACCTGGAGGCGGCGGCGAACCCGCCCGTCATCGAGCAGGCGTTCCGGCCCACCGATCTCGGTGACGTACGCACGGCGCCGCGCGATCCGCTCTATGTTCTGACCGCACTCGAACTGATCCACATCGACGAGACCGTACGGGCGCTCGGCCACGACGTCGACGTGCTGCTCGGGCTGGCGCGGGCGCTGCCGGAGAACTCGGCCCGCGGCGGGGAGATCCTTCACGTACTGGCCCGCATGCTCGACGACCTCGACACCGGCGAGGTCGCGGACGGCGCGGCGCGGGCCCGCGAGACGCTCAAGCCGTTGCTGGCGGCCCCGGCCGATCACGGCGCGCACCGCGTCTCCGCGGTCGGACACGCGCACATCGACTCCGCGTGGCTGTGGCCGATCCGGGAGACCGTCCGCAAGTGCGCTCGCACGTTCGCCAACGTGACGAGCCTCGCCGAGCAGTACCCCGAGCTGCGGTTCGCCTGTTCTCAGGCCCAGCAGTACGCGTGGATCCGCGATGCCCACCCCGACCTGTTCGCCCGGATCCGCGCGGCGGTGACGGCCGGCACCTTCGTTCCCGTCGGTGGCATGTGGGTGGAATCGGACACCAACATGCCCGGCGGCGAGGCGCTCGCCCGCCAGTTCGTACAGGGCCAGCGGTTCTTCCGCCAAGAGTTCGGGATCACGTGCCGCGAGGTATGGCTGCCGGACTCGTTCGGCTTCACCGCCGCGCTGCCGCAGATCGCCACGCTCGCCGGAATGAACTGGTTCCTGACTCAGAAGCTGGCCTACAACGAGACCAACCGCTTCCCGCACAACACCTTCTGGTGGGAGGGGATCGACGGGACCCGGATCTTCTCGCACTACCCGCCGGTGGAGAACTACAACGCCGAGCTCGTTCCGGCCGATCTGGCCTTCGCGGCCGAGCGGTTCACCGAGACCGGCGCCGCCGGCCGTTCGCTGGTGGCCTTCGGGCACGGCGACGGCGGGGGCGGCCCCACCGGCGAGATGCTGGAGCGCGCGCGGCGCCAGGCCGACCTGGCCGGTTCGCCCGAGGTGGCGGTGCAGACCCCGGCGGAGTTCTTCACCGCCGCGCAGGCCGAGTACCCCGACGCACCCGTCTGGGTGGGGGAGCTGTACCTGGAGTCGCATCGGGGCACCTACACGTCCCAGGCCCTGATGAAACAGGGCAACCGGCGCTCCGAGCACCTGCTGCGCGAGGTCGAGTTGTGGGCGGCGACGGCGGCCCGCCGGGGACTGGCCGACTATCCGTACGAGGAACTGGAGCGGCTCTGGCGGACGGTGCTGCTTCACCAGTTCCACGACATCCTGCCCGGTTCCTCGATCGCCTGGGTGCACCGCGAGGCCCGCGAGACGTACCGGCGCGTGATCGCGGAGCTGGAGGTCCTGCGTGACGCGGCGCAGCGTGCGCTCGCCGGCACGGGCGACCGGGAGCTCACCTTCAACGCGACGCCGCACCCCTGGGCCGGAGTCCCGGCACTGGGCGCCGCCGAGACCGGCGACGACGGCGCGCCGGTCACGGTGACCCGTGAGCCGGACCGCATCGTGCTCGACAACGGCCTGGTGCGGGTCGGCATCGACGGGCGGGGACTGGTCAGGTCCGTACGCGACCTGACCGCCGACCGGGAGATCGTGCCCGCCGGGACGGCGGCGAACCTCCTCCAGCTGCACCCCGACCGGCCCAACACCTTCGACGCCTGGAACGTCGACGAGTTCTACCGCAACCGGGTCGAGGACCTGACCACGGTCGAGTCGCTGAACGTCGAGGGCACGGTGGTGCGGGTGCGGCGGTCCTTCGGCTCGTCATCGGCGGTGCAGACGATCACGCTGGCGCCCGGCAGCCGTACCGTCGAGTTCGGCGTGGAGGTGGACTGGCGCGAGCGCGACCGGTTCCTCAAGGTCGCCGTCCCCATCGACGTGCACACCGACCGCGCCACGGCCGAGATCCAGTACGGCCACCTGACCAGGCCCACCCACGCCAACACCACCTGGGACGCGGCCCGGTTCGAGGTATGCGCCCACCGGTTCGTCCACGTCGGAGAGCCCGGATACGGCGCCGCCGTGGTCAACGACTCCACCTACGGCCACGACGTCACGCGCACGCTCCACCCCGGCGGCGGGACGTACTCGACGGTCCGGTTGTCCCTGCTGCGCGCGCCCCGGTATCCGGACCCGGACACCGACCAGGGCGCCCACGGTTTCAGGTACGGGCTGGTGTGCGGGGCCGACCTCGGCGCGGCCGTCCGTGCGGGCTACCGGATGAACCTGCCCCGGCGCACCCTGTCCGGCGGAGGTCCGGTCGAGCCCGAGGTGGTGGTGGACGACCCGGCGGTCGTGGTCGAGGCGGTGAAGCTGGCCGACGACCGGTCGGGCGATCTGATCGTTCGGCTGTACGAGTCGCGCGGCGCGCGGGCACGAGCCACCGTGTCCGTGCGAACGCCCGGACCGGCGGTCGAGACCGACCTGCTGGAGGAGCCGCGCCCGGATGGCCGGTCGTTCGGGGCGGGCGGCCCGATCGTGCTGGAGCTTCGGCCGTTCGAGATCGTGACACTGCGGTTCGCGTCCGGAGGCCAGAGTGAGTGAGGACCTCTTCCGTGGACGGCTGCGGCGGGTCCTGGAGCGCCGGCTGCGGCCGGCCCGGTACGGCGCCCGGCTCCCGCTCGCGGTGACCGCCTGGCACGTGCCCGGTGAGCCGGTCGACGTCGCGACCGCGCTGGGCGCGGACTACGCGCCGTTCGGTGCGGGGGAGCGGTGGGGCCCGCCGTGGGGGACGACCTGGCTGCGGTGCACGGCGGCGCTGCCCGCCGAGTGGGTCGGCCGCCACGCCGAGGCGACGGTCGATCTCGGGTTCACCGGCGTCGGCCCCGGATTCACCGCCGAGGGCCTGGTGTACTCACCGGACGGCGTGCCGCTCAAGGGCATCCACCCGCTCAACCGGTATGTCCCGATCGATCCGGACGGGTCCGGCGGCGTCGGCATGGCCGCCGGGCCGCTGCGGGCCGGTACGCGGGTGGACTTCCTCGTCGAGGCGGCGGCGAACCCGACGATCCACCAGCCGTACCCGTGGGCGCCGACCGACCTGGGCGACGTCCGCACGGCGGGCCGGGAGCCGCTGTACCGCTTCAGCGGCGCGGAGATCGCCGTGGTCGACGACGAGGTCCGCCGGCTGGTCGCCGACGTCGAGGTGCTCGACGGCCTGCTGGACGTGCTGCCGGCGGCCTGGCCGCGCCGGTACGCCGTGATGCGGGCGCTGACCGGGATGATGGACTACCTGGACCGGACCGAGCTGACCGGGACCTGGTCGGCGCGTACCGCACGGGAGATGATCGCCGACGTCCTGCGCAGCCCGGCGGCGGCCACCGCGCACCAGGTGACCGCGGTGGGGCACGCGCACATCGACTCGGCCTGGCTGTGGCCGATCCGCGAGACGGTGCGCAAGGTCGCCCGTACCGTCGCCAACGTCACCGCGCTTCGCGCCGTGCATCCCGAACTCGTCTTCGCCTTCTCCCAGGCCCAGCAGCACGCCTGGCTGAAAGAGCACCAGCCGGCGCTGTTCGAGCGCCTGCGGGCGGCGGTGGCTGACGGTGCCGTCCTGCCGGTCGGCGGCATGTGGGTCGAGTCGGACGCGAACCTGCCCGGCGGTGAGGCCATGGTGCGCCAACTGGTGCACGGCAAGCGTTTCTTCCTCGACGAGTACGGCATCGAGTCCGACGAGATCTGGCTGCCCGACTCGTTCGGGTATTCGGCGGCGCTGCCGCAGCTCTTCCGGCTCGCCGGAGCGACCCGTTTCCTGTCCCAGAAGCTGTCCTGGAATCAGACCAACCGGTTTCCGCACAGCACGTTCTGGTGGGAGGGCCTCGACGGCAGCCGGGTGCTGGCCCACTTCCCGCCCGTGGACACCTACAACAGCGACCTGTCCGCGAAGGATCTCGCCGGAGCGCGGGATCGCTACGCCGACGAAGGCCGTACGAGCCGGTCGCTGGTCCCCTTCGGCTGGGGCGACGGCGGTGGCGGCCCGACCCGGGAGATGCTCGAGCACGCGGCCCGGCTGTCCGACCTCGAAGGACTGCCCCAGGTGCGGATCGGCACACCGGCCGAGTTCTTCGACGCGGCGGAGGCCGAGGCGGCCGGCGCGCCGGTCTGGGCCGGTGAGCTGTACCTGGAGGTGCATCGCGGCACCTACACCACCCAGGCGGCGGTCAAGCGCGGCAACCGGCGCTGCGAGCACCTGCTGCGCGAGGCGGAACTGTGGTGCGCGACCGCGGCCGTCCGGGGCCTGGCCCCCTACCCGTACGAGGAACTGGACGCCTTGTGGAAAGAGGTGCTGCTGTACCAGTTCCACGACATCCTCCCCGGCTCGTCGATCGCCTGGGTCTACCGGGAGACGACCGAGCGTTACGCGGTACTCGAGAGGCGGATCGCGGACCTGGCGCGGGCGGCGATGGCCGCGCTGGCGGGTACCGGCCGGCGCAGGCTGGTGTTCAACGCCGCCCCGCACGACCGCGACGGCGTACCCGCACTGGGCGCGGCGGTGGCGGAGGAGGCCGCGGTCCCGCGTGCGGGGCGCGCCGACTCGGGCCGGATCGTCCTGGACAACGACCTGGTCCGGGCGGAGATCGACGAGCGTGGTGCCGTCGTCTCGGTGTACGACCGGGTGGGCGGCCGGGAGCTGGTGCCGCCCGGCGCGGACGTCGGCCTGCTGCGCCTGCACGCCGACCATCCGGTGGGCGCGGACGCGTGGGACGTCGACGAGCACTACCGAGCCGCCGCGCTCGACCTGCGCGACGCCGACAGCGTGGATCTCGCGACGGACGACGACGGCGTCCCGGTCGTCACCGTGGTCCGCTCCCACGACGGCTGCCGGTTCGTGCAGCGCGTACGGCTGGCCGCCGGCGCCGGCAGGGTCGACTTCGAGACCACGGTCGACTGGCACGTACCGCAGCGGTTGTGCAAGGCGGTGTTCCCGCTGGACATCCGGGCGGACACCGTCGCCGCGGAGATCCAGTTCGGCCACGTCCGCAGACCGTTGCACCGGAACACGTCGTGGGAGATGGCGAAGTTCGAGGTGTACGCGCATCGGTTCGTGCACGTCGGCGAGCCGAGCTACGGCGTGGCGCTGGTCAACGACTCGACGTACGGCTACGACGCCACCCGGCACGTCCGCCCGGACGGCGGCACCACGACGGTGGTCGCCCTGTCGCTGGCCCGGACGCAGCAGTTCCCCGATCCCCATGCCGACCAGGGCGAGCACGTCTTCCGGTACTCCCTGGTCTGCGGCGCCGACGTCGCCACCGCGGTGCGTGAGGGATACCGGATCAACCTGCCGCCCCGGACGGTCGTCGGCGGGGATGACGTCGCGCCGCTGGTGACGACGGACGGCCCGGCCGTGGTGGAGGCGGTGAAGCTCGCCGACGACGGCTCGGGAGACCTGGTCGTACGGCTCTACGAGCCGCTGGGCGACCGGGCACGGGTGCGTTTGTCGACTCCCGAGGCGGTGCGTGACGCGCGGCTGGTGGACCTGCTCGAACGGGACGCCGGCCCGGCGGATCTCGATGGCGACGGGGTGCGGATCACCCTGCGCCCGTTCGAGATCCTGACGGTCCGCATGCGCCTGCGGGGCCAGGGCGTGCCCACCGGGCAGCGCCCTTAGGGCCTCCTCGGAGACCGGCCGTCAGGCCTTTCACATCCACACAATGTCAACGTTGACATCGGCTTAGTCGTATGCGAGCGTTTAACACGCGGGACACATCAGTGACACACGGGATTAACGCGACGCATGCGACACCGCCCCTGTCATCTGGAAGTCCCAGAGAGGGGAATCTCCGTGCAGTTCGACCTGCCTCTTCAGGAGTTGTACGAATTCCGTTCCGCCGCCGTGGCGCCTGACGACTTCGACGACTTCTGGTCCGAAACTCTCGCCGAGGCCGCGGCGCATCCGCTCGACGCGCGGTTCACGCCGGTGGACACCCGGTTGTCCACCATCGACGTCTACGACGTGGCGTTCGGCGGGTACGCGGGACAGCGCATCGCCGCCTGGCTGATGGTGCCGCGCAACGGCGTCCGGCCGCTGCCCGCCGTCGTCGAGTACCTCGGGTACACCGGCGGTCGCGGGAAGCCGGCCGAGTCGCTCATGTGGAGCGCGGCCGGCTACGCCCATCTGCTCGTCGACTGCCGGGGCCAGGTCGGCGCGGACACCCCCGACCTGGGCTGCACCGGCGCGCCACAGGCCGGCGGCCTGGTGACCCGGGGCATCGAGGACCCGAACGACTACTACTACCGGCGGGTCTTCACCGATTCCGTACGCGCCGTCGACGCGGTGCGCCGGTTCGACGGCGTCGACCCGGAGCGCGTCATCGTGGCCGGGGGCAGCCAGGGCGGCGGGATCTCCCTGGCGGTCGCCGGGCTCCGGCCGGACGTCATCGGGCTGATCAGCGACGCACCGTTCCTGTGCGACATCATGCGGTGCGCCACCATCACCGACGACGCGCCCTACTCCGAACTGCGTGAGTACCTGCGGGTCCAGCGGGACAAGCTCGACCGGGCCGAGCGAACGGTGTCCTACCACGACGGAGTCCACTTCGCGAGCCGTGCGGTGGCACCGGCCTTCTTCTCCGTGGGGCTGATGGACACCATCTGCCCGCCGTCGAGCGTGTTCGCGGCCCACAACGCGTACGGCGGGCCGAAGCGGATCCAGGTCTGGCCCTTCAACGGCCACGAGAACGGCATGGGCCACCTGCGCGAGCTGCACCTGGAGTTCGCCAACTCGCTGGCCAAGCCCGAAGCGGTCGCGGCGGTGGCGGAATGAGCGTCGTCCCGTACCGCTTCGAGCGGCTGGGCGTGGTGATGAGCCCGGACCCCGACGACCCGGCCGAGGCCGAGGGCACCCTCAACCCGGGCGGCGCCGTCACCCCGGCCGGCGAGATCGTGCTGTTCCCCCGGATCGTGACCGACGGCAACGTCTCGAGGATCGCCCGTGCCACGGTGACCTTCGAGGACGGCGTCCCGACGGGCGTACGCCGGGAGGGGCTGGTCCTCAAGCCGGACCGGAGCTGGGAGCGGGCGAGCGACCACGCCGGCGTCGAAGACCCGAGGGTGACCCGGATCGACGCGCTGGACCGCTGGCTCATGACGTACGTGGCGTACGGACCGCTCGGACCGCGTACCGCCCTGGCGGTCTCCGCCGACCTGATCGTCTGGCGCCGGCTCGGCCCGCTGGTGTACGTCTACGACGACGACGCGGACGTCGAGCTGAACCTCGTCTGCAACAAGGACGTCGTCATCCTGCCCGAGCCGGTCGCCGGCCCGGACGGCCGCCCCGCGCTGGCCGTCCTCCACCGGCCGATGTGGGGGGAGGCGCTCGATGGGCGGGAGCTCGGCCGGTACACCCCGGCGGGCCACGACGGCGAGGGCCTGTCGATCTGGCTTTCCTACATCGACCTGGAGGCGGCACGCGCCGACCCGCGCATGCTGATGGTGCTGTCCGGTCATCGGGAGATCATGAAACCCGAGCAGCCGTGGGAGTGGACGAAGATCGGTGCGGGGCCGCCGCCGATCCGCGTCCAGGACGGCTGGCTGCTCGTCTATCACGGCGTCGGCCCGACGGGCGACGGCGGCCAGGTGTACCAGGCCGGCGCGGCGTTGCTCGACGCCGACGACCCCGGGTACGTCCTCGCGCGCAGCAAGGAGCCGTTGCTGTCGCCGGAGTCGGAGCAGGAGCGCGTCGGCACCGTGGACAACGTCGTCTTCCCGACGGCGCTGCTCCCGCACGAGACCGGGCTGCTGTGCTTCTACGGCATGGCCGACGCCCGGATCGGCGCGGCGCGGCTGGTGCGATCGGCCGGTCACGTCGGATCGGCCGGGGGAGGGGCCCGGTGACGGCGACCGGGGTCGCCTCGACCGCGAGCGTCGACCGGGGCGCCCGGACGCGGGCCCGCCGCCGGAGCGGAGCGGTACGCGCGTTCCTCACCGGCCACCTGTTCATCCTGCCGGGCATCCTCGGGCTGGGCCTTCTGGTGGTCTATCCGCTGGTCACCTCGGGGTACCACGCCTTCACCGACTGGAACGGCCTGACCCCGGCCAAGTGGACCGGCCTGAAGAACTTCAGATACCTGCTGGGCCACGACCCGACGTTCTGGCCGTCGGTACGGGCGACGCTGCTGTTCGTCGTCATCACCGTGCCGGCGATGCTGGCGGGCGGGTTGGCGCTGGCGGTGTTGGTCAACCGGTCTCTGCGCGGCGTACGGATCTTCCGGACCATCTTCTACCTGCCGGTGGTGCTGCCCTCCATCGCGGTGATGGCGCTGTGGAAGTACGTCTACGACCCGCAGTACGGCCTCGCCAACCAGGTGCTCAAGACGCTGCACCTGCCGACCAGCATGTGGGTGGGCAGCACCCGCATGGCCATGCCGGCCGTGGTCGTGGTGGGCCTGTGGGGCGTCGGCAGCACGATGATGATCTTTCTGGCGGGGCTCCAGGCCGTACCGGCCGAGCTGTACGAGGCGGCGCAGGTCGACGGCGCGGGACCGATCCGGACCTTCTTCCGCATCACCCTGCCGATGCTCACGCCGATCCTCCTTCTCCAGGTCGTCCTGCAGATGAATGCGGCCTTCCAGACCTTCAACCAGATCGCCATCCTGACCAAGGGCGGCCCCGGCACGACCACCGACGTGCTGATGTACAAGATCTACTCCGACGGGTTCAAGAACTACCTGTCCACGCCTCAGTTGGGATACGCGACGGCTGAGGTCTGGATGCTGTTCCTGATCGTCATGGTGGTCACCGCGATCACTCTGCGGTTCTCCTCGATCTGGGTCTACGCCGGGGAGGGTGACAAATGACGGTCCGATCCGGTCCCGGGGGCCTGGCGATGCGAGTGCCGCTGCGCGCCTCGCGGATCTCCTGGTATCTGCTGTGCGCGGTGCTCGGCGTCTCGATGCTGCTGCCGCTGCTGTGGATGCTCTCGATCGCGCTCAAGAGCGGTCCGGACGTCAACCGGATACCGCCGCAGTTCCTGCCGCACGAGTTCCAGTGGTCGAACTTCGTCGACGGGCCGAAGATGGTCGACTTCTACCGGCTGCTGGCCAACACGGTCATCGTCACGGTGCTGTCGACGATCGGTTCGGTGGTCAGCTCGATGCTCGTCGGCTACGGCCTGGCCCGCATCAAGTTCCGCGGCCGCAAGTTCTGGTTCTACGCGTTCACGGCGAGCATCTTCATGCCGCAGATCGTCGGGCTGATCCCGCTGCAGCGGCTGTGGATCGACCTCGGGCTGATCGACACCTGGGTCCCCCTGATCGTGCCGTCGTTCCTCGGCGCTCCGATCTTCGTCTTTCTGGCTCGCCAGTACTTCCTGGCCATCCCCTTCTCGCTGGACGAGGCGGCCAAGATCGACGGTGCCGGTCACCTGCGGATCTTCTGGTCGATCATGATCCCCCTGACGCGGCCGGTGTGGATCACCATCGCGATCCTGTCCTTCCAGCTGTCCTGGAACGACTACCTCAACCCGCTGGTCTACCTCCAGAGCGCCCATCGTTTCACGCTGTCCCTGGGAATGGCAGGGTTCGTCAGCGACAGCGCCGGCCAGGCGACGTCTCAGTACAACCTCTTCATGGCCACCAATCTGCTGTACATGCTGCCCCCACTGCTGCTCTTCTTCTTCGCGCAGCGGCACTTCATGCAGGGCATCGGCGCCCTCGGCATGAACTCCAAGTAGCACTCTCACCCCGCTTTTTCACCTTTCGCGCGGACCCGCATTCAGGCGGGCCCGGGAGGCTCTCATGAGAATTCACAGGATCGGCGTCGCCGCCGTCGCCGCGGCCCTTCTCGCCAGTGCCGGATGCGGTTCCAGCGGTGGTTCGCACGGCGCCAAGACCGTGACCTGGATGTCCTGGGAGACGGTCCAGACGAACAACGCGATGGACGCCGCGTTCGGCGCGTTCACCACGTCGACGGGCATCACCCTCAAGCGCCAGGAGGCGCCGAACGCCGACTACGCGCAGAAGCTCGCGTCACTGATCATGTCGAAGAAGATCCCGGACTTCTTCTGGTGCAGCAACACCGAGGAGCAGACGCTGGCCGCGCAGGGCCTGCTCTATGACTGGACGGCGTACGCCAAGAAGAACCAGGGCATCGACCTGAGCAAGTTCTCACCGGGCGCGCTGGACTCCTGGTATGCGAAGGGGAAGCTGTACGGCATACCGACGCTGGCCAACACGTACGGCGTCTTCTACAACAAGGCACTCTTCGACAAGGCGCACGTCAAGGTGCCGGCGGCCGGCTGGACGTACGACGAGATGTTCGCCGACGCGGCGAAGCTGACCGGCCGTAACGGCGCCAAGCAGGGCCTGGTCACCCAGTGGCCGCTGCTGACCAATCCGTTCGGGCTGTCACAGTACTCGGTCTCGGCCGGCGGGCGGCCACTGGCGACGACCGCCACCAACGTCAAGCAGGTCACCGCCGACCCGAAGATGCTGGAGGCCGCCCAGCGGTACGCCACGGCCATCAAGGCCGGGCAGATCACCACCCCCGACTACAGCTACAACTCCGACCCCGCGATCCCGGCGTTCGCCAACGGCTCGGTACCGATGCTGTTCGGGGGCCAGTGGGTGGCCCAGACGATGGTCTCCAGTAAGCCCTCCTTCGAGTGGGGCTACGCGCCGATGCCCCAGGTCACCAAGAACGTGCAGTTCACCGAGAGCAACGGCGTCTGCTCACCGGCCACCCTCGGCGACCCCGACCAGGTGTGGAAGGCGGTGTCGTACCTGGAGACGAACGTCTTCAACGAGACGATGCGCAAGATCCCGGTGGCGCCGATCGCGTACCTGCCCGGCTCGACCGGCTACTTCCAAGGGCTCGCCGGCCAGGGCCCCGGGCCGGAGAGCATGGCCGCCACGATCAAGTACGAACTGAACGCCCCCATCAAGGTGCAGTCTGCGTTCCTCGATGGCTGGGCCACCAAGGCCACCAACATCCTGATGGCCGACTGGAACCCGGCGATCGCCGGTAAGACCGATACCGCGGCCGGGGTCGCCAAGACCATGAAGGAGATCAACGCCCTGGCAAGCGGCTCCTGAGTCCGGTCGCCCATCCCGCTCGCACCGCCCCTCCACTCGTGCCGGCCTACTCCGGCCGGTCCAGGCTGCCTCGACAAGGGAGACGCGTAGATGAGAATCCGTTCCACGCTCGCGGCGGTCGGCACCGCCGCGGCGCTGACCACCGCGCTCACGGCGACACCGGCGGTGGCCGCCACCTCCGTCCCACCGGTGCGCTTGCTCACCGTGACCGGTACCGCGCAGCTGCCGCCGCTGCGGCAGAACTCGCACGTCATCGGGCGTGACAACGGCCAGAGCGCCGGTTACGCCGGGAAATCCGTGTGGATCTTCGACGACACCATGCTGCGGGACCCCGACGACTTCCTGTCGAACACCGGCGCGATCACGAGCGACCTCGACGCTCGCGACGGCATCGACCTGTACTCCAACAACCCGTTCACCGAGGACTCCTCGACCGCGCCGAAGCAGCTGATACCGCTGACCGACGCGGAGAAGAAGTTCCAGGACGCGCATGCCGCGCCCTGCGCGGCCGGGGACCAGTACTGCGGCACCGTGTACGCGAACTGGCCCGGCCCGGTCGTCGCGGACCCCGCCCGGCACCGGATCATCTTCTCGTACGGCAAGCTGTGCCGGGGGGCGCCGGACGGCACGCCCTGCGCGTCCGGATTCGTCGGCACCGCCCTCGGCACCGGCTTCGCCCAGCTGGACATGCGCACCCACCAGCTCAGCCTGATCGAAGTCGAGCACCCCGACCCGGCGGTCACCGGGGCCGTGCCGGAGGGGAACGACCCGACGCTGATGTTCGCGCCGGGCAAGGAGTTCGCGTCCGGCTCGATGGTGCTCCACGACGGCATGATCTACACGTACGGCCGGTGCGACACCACCGCGAACTCCTGCGCCTTGGCCAGGGTCCCGGCCGGGCGGATCCAGGACCGGCTCGCCTGGCGCTACTACACGGGCCGGTCCGGCGACGGCACCCCGGAATGGTCGACCGACCCGAACGCGGCGGTGACCGTCGGCGCCGGCAACGGCGCGGCCGGCTCCACCATCCAGTACGTCCCGGCGCTGCACGGCTATCTGAACACGTTCATGGGCTTCTACGACAACGTCGGCCGCTACCAGACCGCGCCGGCCCCCTGGGGACCGTGGACCGCGCCCAAGCCGATGTTCACCGGCCTGCCGACCAACACCCTGTGGGACTACGCGATGTTCGCGCACCCGGAGTACTCCAGCCGGGGCGGCCTGACCCAGTACTTCACCTACTACCGGCCTGAGGACACCTCCCAGCAGCTGGTCCGGGTCGACTTCGACCTGACCGGGAACTGACGGAGAGCGTCCGCGGGGGCATGCACTCTCATGTCCCCGCGGTTCGCTCCCGTTCCCAGGACCCCAGCGGACGATCTCCCGCTGTCACTCTCGCCGGGGCTGGGCGTGGAGGCGCCAGTAGTGCCCGGCGATGTCGTCCGGCTCGAATGCGCTTCCAGGAACGTCCCGCCGCCGCGCGGCGACGCGGCCGATGATCACTGCACCCGGCATCACCGACTCCTTTTCGGGGATCAGTCGATGACGGGACGGTAGACCGTCACATCAGTGTCAAGGTCGAGCGCGGACGGGGCCGGGTGTGCCAACGAGGTTCTCAGAACGGGCGGACGAGGCGCCGGGCGGTGGGCTCCGGCTACCAGGCGATGGCGGGTGGCAGCAGGGAGGTGGGCGCGGCGGGCCAGTCGGCGGGCTTGCCGAGCGGGATGAGCTGGGCCATCTGCTCGCGATACCACGGAGACGCGGAGGGGTCGTCCACCAGCGCCACGCAGGACGCCCAGTCGCGCCAGTCGGCCACGGCGGTCTCGCCGGGGTGGAGGCGCAGGTCGCCCGTTGCGGCGGCGCGGACCACCGGGCACAGTTCGTATTCGACCACGCCGTCGGCGGCGGTCGCGCGGTAGCGGAACTCCGGGAGAATGAGCGTCATGCTCTCGATCTCCAGGCCCAGCTCCAGGCGGACGCGGCGGCGTACGGCGTCGCGCAGGCCCTCGCCGGGTGCCGGATGACCACAGCAGCTGTTGGTCCACACGGATGGGAACGTTCGCTTGTCGTGCGCTCGTTGAGTGATCAGGATGCGCCCCGCCGGGTCCGTCAGATAGCACGAGAACGCGAGGTGCAGGGGCGTGGCGCCGTGGTGACTTGACGCCTTCGGGGCCGTGCCGATGGCATGGCCGTCGGCGCCCAGCAGCACGATTCGTTCGTCATCCATCACTCTCTTTATATCCGATCGCTACGCTGCGCCACGTGAACTCGGCTCAGGGGCTTCGCGTCTCATAGTCGAGCGGCCACTAAAATCAGCATCCGCAGAAAAAACGAGGAGATGACCCGCGTGACCCTTCTTGAGTCGATCCGAGGGCCCGAGGACCTCAAGCGCCTGGCTCCGGAGCAGCTTCCGCAGCTCGCCGGCGAGATACGAGACCTCCTCGTCACCGCGGTGTCGACGTCGAAGAACGGCGGTCACCTCGGCCCGAACCTCGGTGTGGTCGAGCTCACCATCGCCCTGCACCGCGTCTTCGACTCCCCGCGCGACCGGATCCTCTTCGACACGGGCCACCAGGCGTACGTCCACAAGCTGCTCACCGGGCGGCAGGACTTCGGCACGCTGCGGCAGGCGGGCGGGCTGTCCGGCTACCCGAGCCAGGCCGAGTCCGAGCACGACGTGATCGAGAACTCCCACGCCTCCACCGCCCTGTCGTACGCCGACGGGCTCGCGAAGGCGTACCAGCTGCGCGGCGAGGGCGACCGGTTCGTCGTGCCGTTCATCGGCGACGGGGCGCTGACCGGCGGCATGGCCTGGGAGGCGCTGAACAACATCGCGGCGGGCAAGGACCGCCGGGTGGTCATCGTCGTCAACGACAACGGCCGGTCCTACTCCCCGACGATCGGCGGGCTGGCCAGTCACCTCGCGGACCTGCGAATGACGCGGGGGTACGAGCACGCCCTGGACCTGATCAAGCGCACGGTGCCGCGCACCCCGGTTGTGGGGCCGATGGCGTACGAGGCGCTGCACGGCATCAAGAAGGGGATCAAGGACATCCTGCAGCCGCAGGCGATGTTCGAGGATCTGGGCCTGAAGTATCTCGGGCCGATCGACGGCCACGACGAGGAGGCCGTGGAGCACGCGCTGCGCAAGGCCAAGGACTTCGGCGAGCCGGTGATCGTGCACTGCATCACCCGCAAGGGCTTCGGCTACGCGCCCGCGGAGAACGACGAGGAGGAGGCGTTCCACGCCCCCGGCCTGTTCGACGCGGCGACGGGGCGCAAGCTCGCCAAGAGCTCCCGCACCTGGACGAACGTCTTCAGCGACGAGCTCGTGGCGCTGGGCGCCGAGCGTACCGACGTGGTGGCCATCACCGCGGCGATGCTGCACCCGACGGGCCTCGCCGCGTTCGCCGAGGCATACCCCGAGCGCACGTTCGACGTGGGGATCGCCGAGCAGCACGCGGTGACGTCGGCGGCGGGACTGGCCTTCGGTGGCATGCACCCGGTCGTCGCGGTGTACGCCACGTTCCTCAACCGCGCGTTCGACCAGCTGCTCATGGACGTCGCGCTGCATAAGCTGCCGGTCACGGTCGTCCTCGACCGGGCCGGGGTGACCGGCGACGACGGGCCGAGCCACAACGGCATGTGGGACATGTCGATCCTGCAGGTCGTGCCGGGCCTGCGCGTCGCCGCGCCGCGGGACGGCGCGCGGCTGACGGAGCTGCTGCGCGAGGCGGTGGGCGTCGCCGACGGGCCGACGGCCATCCGGTTCCCGAAGGGGCCGGTGGCCGAGGACGTTGCGGCCGTCGACCGGGTCGGCGGGATGGACGTGCTCGTACGCTCGGGCGCGCAGGACGTGCTGATCGTCGCGGCGGGCCCCATGGCGGGCGTGGCGGTCGAGGCCGCCCGGACCATCGACGCGCACGGCATCGGCGTCACGGTCGTCGACCCGCGCTGGGTCAAGCCGCTGGACGCGGAGCTGCCCGCTCTGGCCGCCGGTCACCGGGTCGTCGCGGTCGTCGAGGACAACTGCCGGGTCGGCGGCGTGGGCGACGCGGTGGCGCGGGCGCTGCGCGACGCCGACGTGGACGTGCCGGTCCGGACGTTCGGCATCCCCGACCGGTTCCTCGACCACGCCAAGCGCGCGCAGATCCTCGCCGACATGGGGCTGACCCCACAGGGCCTCGCCCGGGACATCACGGCGGCCACCGCCAGGGACGAAGTCCTCGAACCGACCGAGTCCTGACCGAGGACGGATAGACGCGGTTCGTTGATTTTCTCCGACGTTGGGTAGAGGAGGGCCAAAAAGGCGGCAAAGGAGTCTCTGGTGCGTGTCTTCCGAACGAAATCGGTTGAGCGGTCCATTCGAGATACGGACGAGCCCGGTCACCGGCTGCGTCGGGACCTGAGCGCACTGGACCTGACCGTCTTCGGCGTCGGGGTCATCATCGGCACCGGCATCTTCGTGCTCACCGGCGAGGTCGCCAAGGAGAAGTCCGGGCCCGCGGTGGCGCTGTCCTTCGTCGCCGCGGCCATCGCCTGCGGCCTCGCCGCGCTGTGCTACGCGGAGTTCGCCTCGACCGTTCCGGTGGCGGGCTCCGCGTACACGTTCTCGTTCGCGACGCTCGGCGAACTGCCCGCCTGGATCATCGGCTGGGACCTGGTCCTGGAGCTGGCGCTGGCGGCGGCGACCGTGGCGGTCGGCTGGTCGGGGTACGCCAGAACGCTCCTCAGCGACCTCGGCTGGGATCTGCCCTCCTCCGTCGCCGGCGAACACGCGACCTTCAACATCCCGGCCGCGCTGATCGTGCTGGTCGTGACGGGCGTCCTCGTCCTCGGCGTGAAGGTCTCCTCACGGGTCAACGCCGTCATCGTCGCGATCAAGATCGCGGTGGTCCTGTTCGTGATCGTCGCGGGCCTGTTCTTCATCAAGGGCGCCAACTACCACCCGTTCGTCCCGAAGGCCGTCCCCACGCCCGAGGCGCACGGCGGGAAGACCCCGCTGATCCAGGTCATCTTCGGCTTCGTCCCGTCCACGTACGGCTGGGCCGGCGTCTTCGCGGGCGCCGCGATCGTCTTCTTCGCCTTCATCGGCTTCGACATCGTCGCGACCGCCGCCGAGGAGACGAAGAAGCCGCAGCGCGACCTGCCCGTCGGCATCATCGCCTCGCTCGCCATCTGCACCACGCTGTACGTCGCCGTCTCCCTCGTCGTCGTCGGCATCCAGAACTACCGGCAGCTGAGCGTCGACGCGCCCCTGGCGGACGCGTTCAAGGCGATCGGCCACTCCGGGTTCGCCACGATCGTCAGCGTCGGCGCGCTCGCCGGCCTGACCACCGTCGTGCTGATCCTCATCCTGGGCCAGAGCCGGGTGTTCTTCGCGATGAGCCGGGACGGGCTGCTCCCGCCGTGGCTCGCCAAGGTCCACCCGAAGTACGGCACGCCCGCCCGGATGACCGTCATCATCGGCGTGGTCGTCGCGGCGATCGCCGGCCTGGTCCCGCTCTCCGCCCTGGCCGACCTGGTCAACATCGGCACCCTGTTCGCGTTCGTGGTCGTCTCGGTCGGCGTCGTGCTTCTGCGGCGCACCCGGCCGGACCTGGAGCGGTCGTTCCGCGTCCCGGCGTCCCCGCTCGTGCCGATCCTGGCCGTCCTGGCCTGCGTCTACCTCATGCTGAACCTGCCCGTGGAGACGTGGATCCGCTTCGTCGTCTGGATGCTCATCGGCTTCGCCATCTACTTCACGTACGGGTACGCCCACAGCAGGGCCGGTAAACCGTCGGTCGAATCCCGGTGATGTGGCCCCGCCGGTCCTGACGCCGGCCGCCTCCGGCGCGCACAATGGCGAGGTGGCGGACACACCTCCGCTCCGCGTGGCGGTCATCGGGTCCGGGCCGGCGGGCATCTACGCCGCCGAGGCCCTGGTGAAGCAGGCGGACGGCAACGTACTCATCGACGTCTTCGACCGGCTCCCGACCCCGTACGGCCTCGTACGGTACGGCGTCGCGCCGGACCACACGTCGATCAAATCGATCGCGCGCTACCTGCAGCGGGTGCTGGAGCACCCCGGGGTGCGCTTCCTCGGCGGCGTGGAGTTCGGCGCCGACGTCACGCGGGACGACCTGCTCGCCTGCTACGACGCGGTGATCTACGCGACCGGCGCCATGGTCGACCGGCATCTCGGCGTACCGGGGGAGGACCTGCCCGGCAGCGTCGCCGCGACCGATTTCGTCAACTGGTACTGCGGTCACCCGGACGCCGCCGGCCTCGACGTCGACCTGTCCGCCGACGAGGTCGCGGTCATCGGGGTCGGCAACGTCGCCGTCGACGTCGCGCGGATCCTCGCCAAGACCGCGGACGAACTGCGCGCCACCGACGTGCCCGAGCCGGTGCTCGACCTGCTCGGCGGCAGCGCCGTACGCCACATCCACATGATCGGCAGGCGCGGTCCGGCGCAGGCCAAGTTCACCACGAAGGAGCTGCGTGAGCTGGGCGCGCTGCCGTACACCGAGGTCCACGTGCGGCCTGAGGACCTGGAGCTCGACCCGGCGAGCGCCGCGCTCGCCGAGTCCGACCGGCACGTGCGCGGCAACGTCACCGTCATGCGCGACTGGGTCGGGCGCCCGCTTGAGGGCCGGGCGCGCCGGCTCGACCTGCGGTTCTGGCTGCGGCCCGTGGAGATCCTCGGCACCGACCGGGTCGAGGGCCTGCGCCTGGAGCGCACCACGCTGAACGCCGAGGGCCGGGTCGTCGGCACCGGCGCGTACGAGACGCTGCCGGTCGGGATGGTGCTGCGCTCGGTCGGCTACCAGAGCGTTCCGCTGACCGGCGTGCCGTTCGATCCGCGGGCGTACGTCGTGCCGAACGAGTCCGGGCGGGTGCTCGGCGAGGACGGCGCGCCGATGCCGGGGGAGTACGTCGCCGGCTGGCTCAAGCGCGGACCCACCGGGGTGATCGGCACGAACAAGGCCGACGCCGCCGAGACGGTCCGCGCCCTGCTCGCCGACCTGGGCGGCCGGGCCCGCGAGCACCCGTCGATCGAGGGGCTGCTGGAGGCGCGCAACGTCCGCGCGGTGACGTACGACGACTGGCTCCGCATCGACGCCGAGGAGATCGAGCTGGCCCGTACGCTCGCCCGCGGGGAGCGGGTCAAGCTCGCCGGCTGGGACGCCCTCCGCCACGCCTGCGGCACGCACACGCCCTGACCCCGGCCGGCCGCCTTCACGAGCCGCCGCGGAGCTCCCGGGCCAGCGCGCGCAGCCGGGGACCACGCGGTCCGGGCAGCCGGTCGAGCTGCTCCGCGAACTCCCACGGACCGATCGACGACCGGGCCTCCGGCGGGAGGTCACGCGACGGGAGATCCTCCTCCCGGTGCACGGCGGCGGCGAGCCCCCGGTGACCCCATCGGGTACGGGACAGCGATCGAACGGTCTGGGTCTGGTCGTGAACCAGGTAGGACCAGATTCTGACGTCGAGACCGACGCTCCGTACCGCCGGCGAGGGAAGGTCCCGCGTCCACCGCCTCGTCTCGGACCGGTGCCGGGGACCCGAGCCCGGGACGGGGACCACCGCGATGAACCGCAGGCCGCCGGGCAGGGGATCGCCGGGCCGTACGCCGAGGAGCCCGCGGACGTCGGTGAAAGGCCGGCCCGGACCCGCGAGGTCGCAGACGGCGACCGGCCGCCCACCGGCCGGCAACGCGGCCCTGAGGGCGTTCGCCGCGCCGTCCACGCGCGGTGCCCCGGAGGCGACGGGTGCGGGGGCGGGCAGACGACGGGGGATCCCGGCCAGCGACGTGCCCCGCAGCACGGTCGACAGCAGGTCGTGGATCAGGTCGCCGGCGCCTTCGATCACGAAGACTTGCTCCCCGTCCGCGGCGACGAGGATCCGCGCCGCACACGACGCCAGGGTCTGGAACCACAGCCAGTCCGGCAGCGTGGCGTCCGGTTCAGGCGAGGGGGCGACGCCGAGCCGATCCTCCTCGGCGGTCTCCCACGGGAACGGGTCCCGGCCCTCGGCGACCCCGTCGGACGTAGTGCCGACGGTGACCGCCGCCGGCTCGAGCCGTACCTCCAGCCAGCGTCCGCAGTCGTCGATCCGCGTCGCCACCGGTGCCGCACAGCCGTCACAGGCCAGGTTCGGGCCACCGCCTCCGTCCAGGGCCCAGCATCCGGTGTGGCACCGCTCGATGATCAACCGCGTGTTGCGCGTGTTCCCGGGCGCCAGCACGTAGGTGTTCCGCGGAGCGGGCGGCCACCTCCGGCCGATCAGGTTCCCTGCGCCGTCGAGGACCTCCTCCACGGCGTAGTGGAACGGCTCCGGATCGATCGCGTAGGTGCCGTACGTCATCCGGGCCGGGCGGTGGACGTCGTGTCCGGGCGGCCGCGTCTCGCGGTGAGGAAAGGCGACCCGCTGCAGAGGCGAACTGAGGATCGTGCCACAGGCCGCGCATCGGAAGACCTCCATGGGCCCGATTCTGCCGACGCGCCGGGGATGGCGCACGCGCGGGCGCCCCGGCACGGTGTGCCGGGGCGCCCGTGGCGGATCGAGGCGTCAGGAGTGGAAGCGAACTCCGTTGACCTTCTCCGCGATACCGGTGCGGTCGAGGTACGGCGTGATGCCGCCCAGGTGGAACGGCCAGCCCGCGCCCAGGATCAGGCACAGGTCGATGTCCTCGGGCGCGGCGACGACGCCCTCGTCCAGCATGATCCTGATCTCCTCGGCGAGCCCGTCGAGGGCCCGGGCGATGACCTGCTCCTCCGTGGACGGCGACGTGCCGCCCTCGAACAGCGCCACGGCCTCGGGGTCGAAGGTGAAGTCCGGCCGGTAGACGCCGGGCTTGCCCGCCGCGACCAGCTTGGCCAGGCCCGCCGACAGCGGGAACCGCTCGGGGAACGCCGCGTGCAGCGTCTCGCCGACGTGCAGCGCGATCGCCGGGCCGACGAGCCCCATCAGCACGAACGGCGACATCGGCAGGCCGAGCGGGTTGGTGGAGCGCTCGACCACCTCGATCGGCGTGCCCTCCTCCACGGTCTTGAGGATCTCCGCCTGCAGCCGCAGCAGGATGCGGTTGACCACGAACGCGGGCGCGTCCTTGACCAGCACGCAGGACTTCTTCAGCGCCTTGCCGGTGGCGAACGCCGTGGCCAGCGCCGCGTCGTCGGTCCGCTCGCCGCGGACGATCTCCAGCAGCGGCAGGACGGCGACCGGGTTGAAGAAGTGGAATCCGACGACCCGTTCGGGGTGCTTCAGCTTGGCGGCCATCTCGGTCACCGAGAGCGAGGAGGTGTTGGTGGCCAGCACGCACTCGGGCGAGACGACCGCCTCGACCTCGGCGAAGACCTTCTGCTTGACGCCCATCTCCTCGAACACGGCCTCGATGACGAAGTCCGCGTCGGCGAACGCGTCCTTGGTCAGCGAGCCGGTGACCAGGCCCTTGAGCCGCGACGCCGTGTCCGCCGAGATCCGGCCCTTGCCGAGGAGCTTGTCGACCTCGCCGTGGACGTAGCCGACGCCCTTGTCGAGACGCTCCTGGTCCAGGTCGGTGAGCACGACCGGGACGTTGAGCCGCCGGGCGAACAGCAGCGCCAACTGCGAGGCCATCAGCCCGGCGCCGACCACGCCGACCTTCGTCACCGGCCGCGCGAGGGACTTGTCGGGCGCGCCGGCGGGTCGCTTGGCGCGCTTCTGCACCAGGTCGAAGGCGTACAGGCCGGAGCGCAGCTCCGGGCTCATGATGAGGTCGGCGAGGGCCTCGTCCTCGGCGGCGAAGCCCTCATCGCGGCTCCGGTCCTTGGTCGCCGCGACGAGGTCCAGCGCCCGCAGCGGCGCCGGGGCCGCGCCGTGCAGCTTGCCCTCGGCGAACCACCGGGCCTGCGCGACCGCGTCGTCCCACGCCTTGCCAGTGTCGACCTCGGCGCGCTCGACCGTCACCTCGCCGGTCAGCACGCGGGCGGCCCAGCGCAGCGACTCCTCCAGGAAGTCGGCCGGCTCGAACATCACGTCCGCGATGCCCAGGTCGTACGCCTGGGGGCCGCGGAGCATCTTGTTCTGGTTCAGCGGGTTCTCGATGATGACCTTGAGGGCCTTCTCCGCGCCGATCAGCCGGGGGAGCAGATACGTCCCGCCCCAGCCGGGCACCAGGCCGAGGAAGCACTCGGGCAGCGCCAGAGCGGGCACGCCGGAGGAGATCGTGCGGTACGTGCAGTGCAACGCCACCTCGACGCCGCCGCCCATCGCCGCGCCGCCCACGAACGCGAACGAGGGGACGTTCAGCTCGCCGAGGCGCCGGAACACGTCGTGGCCCAGCCGGGCCACGAGCTCGGCCTGCTCGCGGCCCTCCAGGGCCTGCACGCCCTTGAGGTCCGCGCCGACCGCGAAGATGAACGGCTTGCCGGTCACGCCGACGGCCACGAGGTCGTCGCGCGTCGCGACCTGGTCGAGGGCGTCGTTCAGCTCCAGCAGGCCGCGCGGGCCGAAGGTGTTCGGCTTGGTGTGGTCGAACCCGTTGTCGAGCGTGATCAGCGCCATCGTGCCCGCGCCGTACGGCAGCTCGACGTCGCGTACGCGCGCGTGCGTCACGACCTCGTCGTGGTCGACGTTCCCGGCGTCCAGCAGCGAACGCCACGTCTGCACCGTGGTCACTTGCCCCCCTCGAAGTTCGGGTTCTCCCTGTTCATGGGTCGCTCGCGCTCCTCACTCGCTCCGCGGGCCGCCGCGGGGACGGCCTGCGACCGGTGGGCGGCGGACCGCTGCGCTCGCTGCGTCACACTCGCTCCCAGAGCACGGTGCCGCCCATGCCCATGCCCACGCACATGGTGGTGAGGCCGAAACGGACGTCGGGCCGCTCGGCGAACTGGCGGGCCAGCTGCATCATCAGCCGCACCCCGGAGGACGCGAGCGGGTGGCCGAGCGCGATGGCGCCGCCCCAGGGGTTCACCCGCGCGTCGTCGTCGGCGATCTTGAAGTGGTCGAGGAAGGCGAGGACCTGCACGGCGAACGCCTCGTTGATCTCGATCAGGCCGATGTCGTCCATCGTGATCGAGTTGCGGGCCAGGAGCTTCTCGGTGGCCGGGACGGGTCCGACGCCCATGACCTCGGGCTCGACGCCCGCGAACGCGTAGTCGACCAGCCGCATCTTGGCGGTGAGGCCCAGCTCGGCGGCGACGTCCTCGGCCGCGACGATGCAGCCGGTGGCGCCGTCGTTGAGGCCCGCGGCGTTGCCCGCCGTGACGTGGCCGTGCGGCCGGAACGGCGTCTTCAGGCCGGCCAGGCCCTCCAGCGTCGTCTCCGGGCGCGGCGGCTCGTCGGCGGTCGCCAGGCCGTAGCCCTTCTCCTGCGAGCGGATCGCCATCGGCACCAGGTCCGGCTGGATCTTGCCGGCCTCGTACGCCGCGGCCACCTTCTGCTGGCTGCGCAGGGCGTACGCGTCGGCGCGCTCGCGGGTGATATGCGGGTACCGGTCGTGGAGGTTCTCGGCCGTGGACCCCATGATCAGCGCGGAGGGGTCGACGAGCTTCTCGGCGAGGAACCGCGGGTTCGGGTCGACGCCCTCGCCCATCGGATGCCGGCCCATGTGCTCGACGCCGCCGGCGATCGCGACGTCGTACGCGCCGAAGGCGATGCCGCCGGCCACGGTCGTGACGGCGGTCATCGCGCCCGCGCACATGCGGTCGATGGCGAACCCGGGGACGCTCTTGGGCAGTCCGGCGAGCACGGCGGCCGAGCGGCCGATGGTGAGGCCCTGGTCGCCGATCTGCGTGGTCGCGGCGATGGCGACCTCGTCGATGCGGTCGGCAGGCAGGGAGGGGTTGCGCCTCCGCAACTCGCGGATCACGCGGACGACGAGATCATCTGCGCGGGTCTCGGCGTAGAGCCCCTTGGGGCCCGCCTTGCCGAACGGCGTGCGAACGCCGTCGACGAAGACCACGTCACGTGCGGTACGGGGCACGGTCGGTTCTCCTTCTGACAGAGCCTGCGGAGCACTCCTGAGTACTCCTACCCCTACGTTACTCGTCGGTAACGACTGACGGGTAACCCGGGCCCTGCCACCAGGGGTCCGTGCGCGTACCGCCGGCGATCAGCCGCGCGCCGGGGCGGTCTGCCGCTCCGGCTTGGGAGCGGCGGGCTTGGCCGGGCGCAGGAAGAAGAACATGACCGGCACCAGGTAGAGGACCCACATCACGGCCTGGACCTTGGTCACCTGAGGCGTCAGGTTGAAGACGCCCTGGAGGGCGGTCTGCAGCCACTGGCCCGCGCTGCCCATGCCGTCGAACCAGGTATGCGGCTGGAACGCCCAGGAGTTGAGGCCCGGCAGGATGTCGGCCTCCTGCAGGTCGTGGAAGCCGTAGCCGAACACCCCGGCTGCCACCACGATCAGCGCCGCGCCGGTGATCGTGAAGAAGCGCTTGAGGTTGAGCCGGAGTCCGCCCCGGTAGAGCAGGTAGCCCAGCAGGGCGGCGGTGAGCAGGCCGAGCACGGCGCCGGCGATCGGCTGGGCGCTGCTGTCCTGGGCGGCGTTGATGTTGGTCCACAGGAACAGGGCCGTCTCCAGCCCCTCCCGCCCGACCGCGAGGATCGCCACGGCGAACAGGGCGCCGGTCCCCAGGGACAGCGCGCCCTCCAGCTTGCCCTCGAGCTCGGCCTTCATGGACCGCGCGGCCCGGCGCATCCAGAACACCATCCACGTCACCAGGCAGACCGCGAGGATCGACAGGAACCCGCCGAAGGTCTCCTGCGTCTTGAACTGCATCTCGCCCGAGGCGACGCTCAGCACCACGCAGAACGCGACGCTGAGGGCGATGGCGGCGCCGATGCCGGTCCAGACGGGAACGAGTGCCCGGCGGTTGCCCGACTTGACCAGGTACGCGATGAGGATGCTGACGACGAGTGAGGCTTCCAGCCCCTCGCGCAGGCCGATGAGGAAGTTGCCGAGCAACAAGGGACGCGCTCCTTCGGACGACCGGGGGTCTTAGGCAAACCTAACCTAACCCGAGTTTGGGGGAGTGGGTCCGCGATCGCAAGCCCGGAATGTCACTCAGAAGCCGATTTAATGTTGAATCGGTCACGTTCCCGGTACCGGCTCCTTGTTTCGATCCGATCAATTACATCCGCCGACGGCCGTTACGGCATAGCGTTCGACATGTGGAGTTTCGGGACGTGATGACCCGTCGTCGGATGTTCGCCCTCGGTGCCGCGAGCGCCGCACTGCTGCTCGCCGGGGACCGGGTCACGGGGGCGCCCGCCGGTGCCCGGCACCCGCTGGCGCGGGGCCGTGCCGTCATCCCGCCCGTGAACACCAGCCCGTCGCCCACGCCGACACCCACGCCGCCGTCGCCGACGCCCGTACCGCGCCGCAAGGAGGCCGTGTACCGGATCCACGACATCCTCCCCGACGCGCCGCCCAACGCGATCGCGCTGACCATCGACGACGGGCCGCATCCGGAGTGGACGCCGAAGATGCTCGACGTGCTCGCCGAGCACGACGTGAAGGCGACGTTCTCGCTGATCGGCATCCAGGTGAAGCAGTACCCGAAACTCGCGCAGCGGATCGTCCAGGCGGGCCACCAGCTCTGCAACCACACGATGAACCACCCGCTGTGGATCGCCGAGATGTCGTCCCACAAGGTCGACAAGGAGATCACCGAGGCGCACGAACGGATCGCCGACGCGACCGGCGTCGCCCCGAGGTTCTTCCGCTCGCCCGGCGGGGCGTGGTCACGGGCGATCTTCGCCTCGGCGGCCCGGCACGGCATGGTGCCGATCGACTGGGACATCGACCCGAGGGACTGGGCCCGCCCGGGCACCGCCCACATCAGGCGCAGCATGCTGGCCGCCAAGGGCGGCGACATCCTCCTGTGCCACGACGGCGGCGGCGACCGCTCCGAGACCATCAAGGCGCTGCGGAAGGTCCTCCCCAAGCTCCAGGCCCGTGGCCTGTCCTTCATCCAGCTCTGACGGCCCTTCCCCCGGGCTCTGCCGAGCCCGTCACCGCAGCGCGCGGGCATACCAGACGTACGGCGGCGTGAAGTCGTCGACGGCGAACCCGAGCCGCTCCAGGAGCCGCCGGGACGGGAGATTCCCCTCGTGGACCTCGGCGGTCACCCCGCGGTAGGCCGGGGACTCCTCAAGCCGGCTCAGCAGTCCGCGGATCGCCTCCGTCCCGTACCCCCGCGACCGCCAGGGCGCGCCGAGCCCGTAGCCGATCTCGACCATCCCGTCGGCGCCCGGCGCGTGTTTGAGCCCGCATTCCCCGATCACCGCGCCCTCGCGCTGGATCAGCCAGGTGAGCGCCTCGGCGTCCGTGGCCGCCCGGTGGGCGACGATCGCGGTCGCGTCCGTCGGCCACCCGCGCGCGGGGACCACGCCCGAGCAGTCGCCCTCGGCGAGGGCACGGGCGGAGCCGGGATCGAGGCGGTCCAGGACCAGACGCCGCGTGACGATCCGGCCCGCGGCGCGTGCGGCCCGGGGGTCAGGCCTCACGCTTGGCGGCCAGCCGGCACAGCGCCTTGGCGAGAGGCGTGGCCGTCAGCTCGACCTGCCAGGACCGCGCCCCGAGGGCGGTGAGCACCACGCCGACGGCCTCCGGCGTCGCGTCCTCGGGCGGATCCCAGGCGAGCCGTCGTACGGTGTCGGGCTGCAGGAGGTTCTCCGTGGGCAGCGTGTGCTCGTCGGCCAGCGCGGCGACCACGGCCCGCACGGTGCTGAGGCGCTCGGCCGCCGCCGGGTCGCGCTCGGCCCAGCGGTGCGCGGGCGGCGGTCCGTCGCCGGGGACGCTGTGCTCGGGCAGCGAGGCGTCCGGCAGCGTACGGCCGCGCTGCACGGCGCGAAACCAGGCCGGCGCGTGCCGCCGCGTGTTGCGCCCCCGGAACGTCGACAGCGCCGCCAGGTCGTCCGGCGTGCGGGGGAGTTCGAGCGCCGCCTCGACGATCGCGGCGTCGGGCAGGACCCGGCCGGGGGACAGGTCGCGGTCCCGGGCGATCCGGTCGCGGGTCGTCCACAGCTCGCGGACGACGGCCAGGCTCCGGCGGCTGCGCAGCCGGTGGATGCCGGAGGTGCGCCGCCAGGGGTCCTGCCGGGGCTCCTTCGGCGGCGTGGCCAGGATCGCGGCGAACTCCTCCAGGGCCCACTCGAGCTTGCCCGCCTGCTTCAGCTCGACCTCCAGCGCGTCGCGCAGCTCGACCAGGAGCTCGACGTCGAGCGCGGCGTAGCGGAGCCAGTCGGCGGGCAGCGGGCGGCTGGACCAGTCGGCCGCCGAGTGCCCCTTCTCGAGGGTGAAGCCGAGGACGGTCTCCACCATGGTGCCGAGGCCGACGCGGGGATAGCCGAGCAGCCGGCCGGCGAGCTCGGTGTCGAACAGCCGCCGCGGCACGAGCCCGAGCTCGGCCAGGCACGGCAGGTCCTGGCTGGCCGCGTGCAGCACCATCTCGGTGCCGGCCAGCGCGGCGTCCAGCGCGGACAGGTCGGAGCAGGGGACCGGGTCGATCAGGAACGTGCCGGCGCCGAAACGGCGCAGCTGCACGAGATAGGCCCGCTGGCCATAGCGGTAGCCGGACGCGCGCTCGGCGTCCACTGCGACCGGGCCGTCCCCGGCGGCCAGGCGCTCGACGGCGTCCCTGAGCGCCTCCGGGGTCTCGATGACCGGAGGAATGCCCTCCCGCGGTTCGAGGAGGGGTACGACTTCTGCTTCCGACACTTCCACGCGCCTACCGTATGTGTTCAAGCTCCTGGACTCGGCAGTGAGGTGACTCCCGCCGGCGGCAAGCCGGCCGCCTGACATAGAACATCGCACCACGCACTGATATGCCCAGCAATATCATCACTCGTCGGTGACCAGGAGGCGCGAAGCTCCAGCTCGGTCGTCGCCGGATCGGCGCCCTTGTCCCCGAAGCTCTCCGACACCGCGCGGGTGATGGTCCCCGACGCGGCCTTGTACCCGGCCCGGTGGCCCTCCAGGGCCTCGGTCAGCCAGCTCCACCCGACCGGGCCGATCAGCGGGTCCGCCGCGATCTCCGGCTCCAGCTCGGCGCGCACGTACGCGACCAGCCGGAAGTCCCCGTCCCAGCCGCGCTGCCCCTCGGGGTCGTACAGCACGATGAGGCGGCCGACGGCGAGCTCGGTGTCGTCCTCGCGGTACACCGTCGCCATGATCGCCGCGGCGTACGGCGCCAGCCGCTGCGGCGCCGGCATGTCCTCGATGAGGAGCTCGGGTCGCGTGGGTTCGGCGTCGACGACGGCGCGCAAGGTGTCGAGCACGCGTTGGAACGGTCCCGGCGCGGGATCACTCCGCGCCGTCATCGGGCGTACGGCCGATCCACCGGGCACACCTCGGAACGCTTCGACGGGCACATCAGCACAGGGGCCTCAGGCGGCCTCGGAACGGGCGGTGACCGGAGCCTCCGGCGCGTCGCCGATCAGGATCGCCATGCCGCAGTCCGCACACGCCCACTCGGGGCAGTCCGCGCCGTGGTCGTCCGCGCACGGCGGCTGCTCGAAGCGGCGTTCGCCGCCACAGGCGGAACAATGACGTGTGAGGGCCATCTCTCGGTGACCTCCCTCGATTCGGCAGGGGGAGCGTTCACACGTTCGCATGCGCCCCGCCGTGTTCGCAGGACCTCGCTCGGCGTGTCCTGAAGATTCTCATAACGGACGTAGGGCCACGCCCCGGCGGCGCTCCCCGGCCGCCCGCGCGGGCACCACATCGTACGGGACCGCGAACCGGTCCGGGACCGTTCCAGCGGGGTCGTCCACAGGGCGATGCGCGGGGCTCGTCGTTTCGTGGGACGATCCAGAGCGTGCCTCAAGCCCATGACCTTCCGCGGGAAGCCAGACAGGAGAGCACTGTCATGCCGCAAGACAGCGCCACGGCCGCCTCGGGGCCGGGCGAGGAGAGCCCCTTCCTGCTCGCCTGCCGCCGCCGGCCGGTGCCGTACACGCCCGTGTGGTTCATGCGCCAGGCGGGCCGCGCCCTGCCGGAGTACCGCGAGGCGCGTGCGGGCATCCCCATGCTCGAGGCGTGCGCCCGGCCCGACCTCATCGTCGAGATCACGATGCAGCCCGTCCGGCGCTACGCCGTCGACGCGGCCGTCTTCTTCAGCGACATCGTCGTGCCGCTCAAGGCGATCGGCGTCGACCTCGACCTCAAGCCCGGCGTCGGCCCGGTCATCGCCGACCCGATCCGTGACGCCGCCGCCGTCGACCGGCTGCGCCCGCTCGAGCCCGGCGACGTCTCCTTCGTCACCGAGGCGGTCGGGGCGCTCACCGGCGAGCTCGGCGGCACTCCGCTCATCGGGTTCGCCGGCGCCCCGTTCACGCTCGCGTCGTACCTCATCGAGGGCGGTCCGTCCAAGACCCACGACCGGACCAAGGCGATGATGTACGGCGAGCCCGAGCTGTGGGCCCGGCTGCTCGACCGGCTCGCCGACATCGCCGCGACCTTCCTGAAGGTCCAGGTCGAGGCGGGGGCGCGCGCGATCCAGCTGTTCGACTCGTGGGCCGGCGCCGTCGGCCCGCAGGACTACCGGGCGTCGGTGCTGCCGTACAGCCGCAAGATCTTCGAGGCGCTGGAGCCGTACGATGTGCCGCGCATCCACTTCGGCGTCGGCACGGGTGAGCTCCTCGGCCTGATGGGCGAGGCCGGCGCCGACGTCGTCGGCGTCGACTGGCGGGTGCCCCTCGACGAGGCGGTCCTGCGCGTCGGGCCCGGCAAGGCGCTGCAGGGCAACCTCGACCCGGCGATCCTGTTCGCCCCCTGGGACGTCATCGCCGAGCGCACCCGCGACGTGCTCGCCCGCGGCCGCACCGCCGAGGGCCACGTCTTCAACCTCGGCCACGGCGTGCCGCCCGCGGCCGACCCCGACAAGCTGACCCGGCTCGTCGACTTCGTCCACGAGGAGTCGGCGCGCTGACCGCCGACACGCGCCCCTGAACGCCCATCGCCCGGACCGTCTGCCATCGTGGAAGCCATGACCGATGAGTCGCATCGCGGCCGCGTCGCCGTCGTCGGCGGGGGCGTCGCCGGGCTGACCGCCGCGTACGAGCTGGCGAAGAAGGGCGTCCGCGTCACCCTCCTGGAGGGGACGCCGGACGTCGGGGGCAAGCTCCGGGTGAGCGAGATCGCGGGCGTCGCCGTGGACGAGGGCGCCGAGGCGATGCTCGCGCGCCGCCCCGAGGGCCTGGAGCTCGCCCGCGAGCTCGGGCTCGGCGAGCGGCTCGCCTTCCCCGGCACCACGTCCTCGGCGATCTGGAGCCGGGGCGCGCTGCACCCCATGCCCGCCGGTCAGGTGATGGGCGTGCCCGCCGACCTGACCGCCCTCGCCCGCTCCCAGGTCCTCTCGCCCGCCGGCCTGGCCCGGGTGCCGCTCGACCTGGTCCGCCCCGAGACCCCGCGCGGCGAGGACGTGTCGGTGGCCGACTACGTCGGCGCGCGGGTCGGCCGCGAGGTGGTGGACCGCCTGGTGGAGCCGCTGCTCGGCGGGGTCTACGCCGGGCGGGTCGAGGAGCTGTCGTTCGAGGCGACGATGGGCGGGCTGGCCGCCGCGTCCCGCAGCCACCGGTCCCTGATCAACGCCGCCCGCTCCGTCGTCGCGGCGGCGCCCGCCGACCCCGGGCCGGTCTTCACGACGCTCGTCGACGGCATGGGTTCGCTGCCCGGCGCGCTGGCCGCGGGACTCGCCGACCTCGGGGCCGACGTGCGCACCGAGGCGATGGTCCGCGAGCTGGCCCGTACGCCCGGCGGCTGGCGGCTGACGATCGGGCCCGCCCGCGCCCCCGAGGCCCTCGACGTCGACGCCGTCGTCCTCGCGGTGCCCGCCCGGCCCGCCGGACGCCTCCTGAAGGAGGAGTCCCCGGCCGCGGCGGCCGAGCTCGACCGCGTCGAGTACGCCAGTATGGCGATCATCACGCTGGCCTACTCCGGCACGGCCTTCCCCGAGCGGCCGCGCCGCAGCGGCTACCTCGTGCCCGCCGTCGAGACGCGCGAGGTCAAGGCCGTGACGTTCAGCACCACGAAGTGGCCGCACCTCACCGACGGCTCACCCGACCTGGTGGTCGCGCGCTGCTCGATCGGCCGGTACGGCGACGAGTTCGCCCTCCAGCGCTCCGACGAGGAGCTGACGGCCGCGGCCATGACCGAGCTGGCCCGCACCGCCGAGGTCACCGAGCTGCCCATCGACACGCGGGTCACCCGATGGGGCGGCGGGCTGCCGCAGTACGCCGTCGGGCACCTCGACCGGGTCGCGCGGATCCGCGCGGCGGTCGCCGCACTGCCCGGCGTGGCGCTCTGCGGCGCGGCCTACGACGGCGTCGGCGTTCCCGCCTGCGTCGCGTCCGCCCGGGTCGCGGCGGCCCGGGTGCTCGACCATCTGAACGGTCGGGGACAATCGAACCGGGGTGCCGAGCCGGTCGGCGACCGGCCCGTGTGACCCCGGGCGTTCCCCCGAACAGCGAAGAGGAGTGCGACCGTGAGTGCCGCAGAGACGGGCCGACCGAAGGCACGGGAGCTCAACCAGGTCATCCGGTACACCATGTGGTCGGTGTTCCGGGCCCGCGACCTGGCCGAGGCCGACCGCGCCGCGGTCGCCCGTGAGGTCGAGGACCTGCTCGAGCAGGCGGCGGCCAAGGACGTCACGACCCGCGGCCTGTACGA
Organism: Actinoallomurus soli; assembly: GCF_024055715.1. Classification (GTDB taxonomy): domain Bacteria; phylum Actinomycetota; class Actinomycetes; order Streptosporangiales; family Streptosporangiaceae; genus Actinoallomurus; species Actinoallomurus soli. The sequence goes on along the minus strand of NZ_JAMXMV010000007.1, from coordinate 118,105 downwards.
CGTCGCCGGGCTGCGCGCCGACGCCGACTACATGTTCTGGTGGCACGCGCCGAGCTCCGACGACCTGCAGGAGATCTACCACCGCTTCCGCCGTACGGCGCTCGGCCGCGCCTCCGAGCCGGTGTGGTCGGTGATGGCCCTGCACCGCCCGGCCGAGTTCAACAAGAGCCACATCCCCGCCTTCCTCGCCGACGAGGAGCCGCGCGCGTACCTCTCCGTGTACCCGTTCGTCCGGTCGTACGAGTGGTACCTCCTGCCCGACGAGGAGCGCCGCGCGATGCTCGCCGAGCACGGGATGATGGCGCGCGGCTACCCCGACGTGCGGGCCAACACGGTCGCGTCGTTCTCGCTGAACGACTACGAGTGGATCCTGGCCTTCGAGGCGGACGAACTGCACCGTATCGTCGACCTCATGCGCCACCTGCGCGGCGCGACGGCCCGTCGGCACGTCCGCGAGGAGATCCCCTTCTACACCGGCGCCCGCAAGCCCGTCTCCGAACTCGTCGCCTCCCTGCCCTAGGTGTACGGACCGCGAACGAGTACGTACGCCCACGCCTGACCGCCGAGCAGATCGAGACCCACTGGCTGGGCGCCGAGCCCGTCGACGTTCAGACCACCGCGGCCACCGAGCAGCGCCTGGGCATCCGGTTCCCGCCCAGCCTGCGGGCTCGCCGAAACCGAGAACTAAGCGGTCTGAGTCGTAAGTTCCCGTGTTCTGGCCATGGGGACGCGGCTCTTTCGCCAATTCGTCGATCGACGTGATGCCCATGTTCATGGGGTCATCTTCCTGATCGCCTGTTCGACGAGGGGATCGGCGTACGGTCACCGGCCGATCCGCTGCCCATCAACACCGCCGATGAAGGCATGGGCCGCATCGCCTTTCTACTCCTGGCCCTGTTCGCCGCGATGGAACGCACCTTCACCGCCGAACGCGTCGCCCACGCCGTCGCCGAAGCCGGGCCTATGCTGATCCAGCGAACATTCATGTCCATCTGGCCAGCGCCTTCCAGGCCGAGGAGAGCCGATGCGCAGTGGTTTGGAGTCGGCCGGACGATATCGACGGGATGCGCCTCTCGGCCAGGGCGGCACGGGTGAGGTCTGGCAGGGCGTCGACCTGCGCCTGCTCCGCCCGGTCGCGGTCAAGATCCTCTCGCTGAGCGGGGGGCGGCGGGGCCGAGGTGGCGCGATTCCGGTGGGAGAGCGGGATCTCGCCACCTTGAACCACCCCGGGATCACCACGGTGTTCGACATCGACGAGAACACCGACGGCGGTCCGCGCATGCTGGGTGTGTCGCCTTCGCGATCGCGTCATGATCCCCATCGCGCTGGTTCGCCGGCAGGAGGGACAGGAATGTTCGAAACGGGAGAGGCGTAACAGTGCAAGACCAGCTCCTCGGGGGCCGTTACCGGGTGGTGCGACAACTCGGCGAGGGCGGAATGGGGCAAGTATGGGAGGCGCAGGACGAGACGCTGGGCCGGAACGTCGCGGTCAAGGTGATCTCCCTACTCGCCGGTGGCGGAAGCCGCGGCGACGAGGCGCGCGCCAGATTCCTGCGCGAGGCACGGATCACCGCCCAACTGCAGCATGCCAACATCGTCACCATCCACGACCTCGGCGAGACCGGCGCGGGAAACGAACGGGTCCCGTTCCTGGTAATGGAACTGCTCCGAGGCGAGGGCCTGGACGCGATGCTGCGCCGAGGCGCCGTCGCCTTGCCGGACGCGGCCCGATGGGGCGCGCAGATAGGTGACGCCCTCGCTGACGCGCACAACGCCGGAATCATGCACCGGGACATCAAGCCGTCCAACATCCTGATCACGCCGTCCGGCAACGTGAAGGTCCTCGACTTCGGCATCGCGAGGGCGGCCGACCCCTACGCGACCGCGGACCGAATCACCCAGACCGGCTTCATCGTGGGCACACCCCCCTACATGGCGCCCGAACAAGCACGCGGCCTCCCGGAACCGCGCAGCGATCTGTACGCGCTCGGCTGTCTCCTCTTCGAGCTGATCACAGGCCGACTGCCCTTCCAGGCCCCCGACACCGTGGGCTATCTCTCGGCTCACCTCACCCAGGAACCCCCCGCCCCCAGCTCCGTCTCCACGACCATCCCATCCGCCTGGGACGACCTCGTACTGACCTTGCTGCGCAAGGACCCCGCACAGCGGTACCCGAACGCCGCCGCCCTCGCCCAGGCACTACGACGACTCGACCACGCCCACGCCGTCGGACCGAGCCGCATCCCCCCACCGGCGGAGACCAATGGGGAGGTTGAACTGTCGGCTACGACAGGGATCACCGTCGCTACCTCCCGACCAGATGACGTCCCTGCCTCAGCCGAGGCAGGCGATGTGATCAGAAGGCCCGTCGACGAGCCAAAAAGAACTACTTCTCTTTCTGAATTCTTGAGGACAGACGCTGGATGTATTATCGGGGGGCTGGCATTCATCGTGATCTTCGTAGGGGTTATAGCTTTCATCGAAATACTGTTGGGCAACGGCTCCCGATAGATTCGGATTCCCCATCCTCGGTCTCTCCCTCGGGGACGGACTGCCCGCCCAGCGCGGCACGCTCCGCGAGCGCATCGCGCTGTAAGAAGGTGTGTCGGAGCTGCCGAGCCCTGACCTCGTGTGACGGGGTTCAGGTGCGTTCGAGCGTGAGTTGGTAGGGGTCCTCCCACCGATCGAAGTAGAACTGGTTACTGGCGTCGACGTACGGCGTATTTCGTGGTGAGCCTCGAAGGTAGGCGACGGCGATGTTGGTGAGTTCGATCTTGCCGCCACCACGGTGGGTCATGCCTTTCGGCTCGTCGCAGTCGGCCAGCCATTCTGCCTGTTCCTCATGGATCGTGGCGGTGTAGGTCTCCACCCTGCCGGATGCCCTCTCATGGGCGGCTAGGACGTCCCCGTACGAAGCGCGGTCGAGTATCTCTGAGATGGCCAGCTCGAGCGACTCCGTCTCAGTCCCCTCCATCCCGTCGTACGGGGCGTCGACTCGACGGTGCCAGTAGCCGGCCTGCAGTGTGGCACGACGAGCGTGGTCCCGCCAGGCGAGCGTTCCCGGGAAAGACGGATGTTCTACCTGCTCGGCCCAGCCGATGAGAAGCCCGGTGGGACTGCCGTCGGCCACACGGATCTCCACGACCGTGGGCGTACCACGCTGCCGTAGGAACAGATTTCGCTGCTTCAGGTCGTCCTTGGTGCTCTGGTCCAGGCGGTCGATGTCCACAAGGGGAAAGTGCGGGGTTTCCATCGGGGAGTCAAGGACGGTCGAAGAATCGGCCATCGAGTGGGTCGGTCGGTGCGGTGCGGCGGAGTATTCCACGCGTGACTCGATCAGGGGGCCGGAGGGGGCGACACGTGCGGCCGCGCGCCGGTGTGCCCGGCATGCTCGTCCGGCTGCTGCCGGTCTCCGTCGTACGCCCGGTGTGCCTGCTGCTCGGCGGGGCGACCGGGCTCGTGCTGGTGGCCGTCGTGCTCACCCCGTCCGCCCCGCACCGGCGGCCGGGCCGGCCGGTGGTCGAGGGGGAACGGCCGACACCGGCGGCGCCCAGCGCGGCGCCGACCGTGCCGGCGGGGCGTGACGACGCCCGGGACACGGCGGCCGTCGCGTACTACCGGAGCGCGGATCCCCGGGCCGCCGGGCACGTGCGCGAGGTGATCTGGACCGCGCCGATCCTGCGCGTCTACACCGACCTGCCCGCCACCGACGCGAACTCGCCGGACGCCCTGGCCCTGTGCCGGACGGGCGCGGCGTACCTCGAGGTCCGGGGCCGGGCGCCGGTGGTCTTCGTGCACGCGCGGGAGCGCGACGGGTACCCGGTCCTCGCCAACAAGATGGACCTCAAGGACGACTGCCGCCTGGGTCGCGTGCCGTAAGCCCGCGGGGTCTGAAACCGCCCCTTTGGGGCCGGGCCGGCGGGTCGAATCGGGCGCTACGCTCGCTCGTAAACCCCTGTGACCTGCGGCGATAGATCACGTTCTGCATCGCAAAATTCTGTGTTGCAGATCTGGCGCGCCCGGCTCCCCGGCTCCTAACGTCGCCTGCCATGCGGACGAACGCCGCTTTTCGGGGGTTTCGTTACCTAAGGGGTGAGATATGGCTGATGCGGTGATTCGTGGTGGGTGGGTGGTCGATGGGACCGGCTCGCCCGCCTTCCGCGCCGACATCGCGATCTCCGGGGACCGGATCACCGAGATCGGCTCGCTGCCCGGGGTCCAGGCGGCGACGGAGATCGACGCGACCGGCCGGTACGTCATGCCGGGGTTCATCGACACGCACGTCCACGGCGACGCCGCGGTCTTCGATCCCGAGGTCCAGCTCGCCGCCCTGCGCCAGGGCGTCACCGCCTTCGTGCTCGGCCAGGACGGCGTCTCCTTCGCCCCGGCGAGCGCGGCGACGCTGGCGTACGTCTCGCGGTACTTCGCGCCGGTCAACGGCCGGCACCCCGGCCTCGACGACGGCCCGGTGACGGTCGCGGAGCTGCTCGCCGGCTACGACCGCCGCCTTCCCCTCCACACGGTCTACCTGCTCCCGCACGGGACGATCCGGCGCAACGCGCTCGGCGCCGCCCGCCGCGCGCCCGACGCCGACGAACTGGCCGCCATGCTCCGCGACGTCGAACGCGGCCTGGAGGAGGGCGCGGCGGGCCTGTCCACCGGCCTGGAGTACTTCCCCGGCGCGTACGCCGAGGCCGGCGAGATCGCCGCGCTGTGCGCGCCGGTCGCCGCGGCCGGCCTGCCGTACGTCACGCACATGCGGGGGTACGAGGCCAAGGCCGGCGACGGGATGGCCGAGGTGCGCCGGATCGCGGAGGCCGGCGGGGTCGCGGCGCACGTCTCCCACTACCACGGCCCCCGCGACCACCTGATCGCGATGGTGGACGACGCGCGGGCGAAGGGCATCGACCTGACCTTCGACAACTACCCCTACCTGCGCGGATCCAGCACCCTGACGCTGGTCACCCTGCCCGGCTGGCTTCCCGTCGCCGACCTGGACGCGACCCTGGAGGCGCTGGCCGACCCCGCCGTACGCCGGCGGCTGGAAGGGGAGTGGACGGCCGACCTGTGGCCGCGCATCACGCTGTCGCACGTGCCGGCCGACGACCTGCGCTGGGCCGAGGGCCTGACGCTGCCCGAGGCCGCCGAGCGGGCGGGCCGCTCCCCGGGCGAGTTCTGCTGCGAGCTGCTCGTGGCGACCCGCCTGGAGGCCGGGTGCGTGTTCGGGCAGCCGCCGACCAACACCGAGGAGTCGGTACGAGCCCTGCTGCGCCACCCCGCGCAGACCACCGGCTCGGACGCCATCTACCAGGGCGGCCACCCACACCCGCGCGGCTGGGGTGCGTTCGCCCGGCTCCTGGCCCGGCACGTGCGCGAGCTCGGCGACTGGACCTGGGAACAGGCGGCGGTGCACATGTCCGCGCACGCCGCGCGCCGGTTCCGCCTGCTCGACCGTGGCCTCGTCCGCCGCGGCTTCGCGGCCGACCTCGTCGTCCTCGACCCCCGTACGGTCACCGACCGCTCGACCTACGAATCCCCGCGCACCCCCGCCGAAGGCGTCGACCACGTCCTCGTCGGCGGGGTGCCCGTCCTGGCCGGGGGAGCCCTGACCGGCGCGCTGCCCGGCCGCGCCCTCACCCCGAACTGACCGCACCGCGCCTGCGCGGCGCGCTCCCGATCCCCCTCCCGGACCTCATGAAGGAGTCCCCCCATGTTCGGCAAACTCAAAGGAGCCGTCCTGACCGTGGCCGCCCTCGGCGCGGTCACCGCGGTGTCGGCCTGCGGCGTCAACAACGGCGCGAGTACGGCCGGCGGCGGCAGGGCGGGCGCGACCAAGGCGCTCAAGGTCGGCTGGTCGACCATCTACCTGACGCCCTCCTGGATGCAGGAGACGGCCAAGATGATGCAGGACGACGTCAACAAGCTGAAGCAGTCCGGGAAGATCGCGTCGTACCAGACCTTCAACGCCAACGGCGACACGTCCCAGCAGATCGCGCAGATCCGCGCGATGATCCAGCAGAAGTACGACGTGATCATCGTGGACGCCGGCTCCTCGACGGCGCTGAACCCGGCGCTGGAACAGGCCGCGAACGCCGGCATCACCGTCGTGAACTTCGACAGCCTCGTCACCAGCGACAAGGTCATCAAGGTCGGCACGGACCAGGTCGAATGGGGCCGGATGACCGCCCAGTGGCTGGCCGACAAGCTCGGCGGCAAGGGCCAGATCATCGCGTTCAACGGCCCGGCCGGCGTCGCGGTGAGCGAAGACCGCTGGAAGGGCGCCCAGGAGGCGCTGAAGAAGTACCCGAACATCAAGATCGTGGCGAACGTCCACAGCGAGTACAACCTCGCGCCCGCCGCCCAGGCGTTCGCGTCGGCGTACTCCGCGCACCCGTCGATCAACGGGGTCTTCTCCCAGGGCGGCGCGCTGTCGGCCGCCGCGCTGCAGACGCTCGTCAAGCAGAACAAGAAGCTCGTGCCGATCACCGGTGAGAACTACAACGGCTTCCTGAAGCTGTGGCAGAGCAAGCAGAAGCAGGGCTTCTCCTCGATGTCGACCGCCCAGCCGAACTACCTCGGCGTCATCGCGATCGAGGCGGCCGTCGCCAAGCGCGACGGGGTGAACGTCCCGACCAACGTCACCGTCCCGCTGCCCCGGATCACCGACGCCAACCTGGCGCAGTACGTCAAGACCGACCAGTCGGACGACTACTACCCGATCCAGCCGATCGCGCAGTCCGACATCGACAAGCTGATCGGAAAGTGATGCTGAGCGTCGAGGGGGTCTGCAAGTCCTTCGCGGGCAACCGGGTCCTGCACGAGGTGACCTTCGACGTCCGCGCCGGCGAGGTGCTGGCGCTCGTCGGGGAGAACGGCGCGGGCAAGAGCACGGTGCTCTCCTTGATCACCGGCCTGCAGACGCCCGACTCCGGGCGGATCGTCCTGGACGGCGAGCCCGTACGGGCCTGGTCACCGCAGCGCGCCCGGTCCGCCGGGATCGGGTCGGTCCACCAGGAGCTCAGCCTCAACCCGCACCAGACCGTCGCCGAGAACATCTTCCTCGGCGCCTGGCCGACCCGCGGCGGCCTGGTCCTGGGCCGGAACCTGGCCGAGCACGCCCGCCCCCTGCTGGAGCGGGTCGGCCTGGACGTCGACCCGCGGACCAAGGCGGGCCGCCTGCCGCTCGGTCAGCAGCAGCTCGTCGAGCTGGCCAAGGCGCTGGTGAGCAGGCCGCGGTTGCTGATCCTGGACGAGGCCACCTCGGCGCTCGACGACGACCAGGTCCAGGCGGTGTTCCGCGTCGTGCGGGAACTGCGGGAGGCGAACAGCTCGGTGATCATGGTGAGTCACCGCATGGCCGAGCTGTTCGCGATGTCCGACCGGCTCACGGTGCTGCGGGACGGCCAGGTGACGGCGACCCGCGAGCGCGCCGAGACCGACCACGACGACATCGTGCGGCTGATGATCGGCCGGGAGCTGTCGAACCTGTTCCCGGACCGGCCCGCCGCGACGGAGGCCGGGCCCCGACTCGTCGCCCGCGGCCTGACGGTGCCCGGCGCCTGCCACGGCGTCGACCTGGAGCTGGCCCCGGGCCGGATCATCGGCCTGGGCGGCCTGCAGGGGCAGGGGCAGCGCGAAGTGCTGCGCGCGCTGGGCGGGCTCGCCCGGCACGCGGGGACGGTCGAACTGGACGGCCGGCCCTGCCGGTCCCGGTCGCCCCGCGACGCGATCCGGCGCGGCATCGCGTACGTCCCGGAGGACCGCAAGATCGAGGGCGTGCACGTGGCGCAGAGCGTCCGGGCCAACCTCGCACTGCCGAACCTGCGGACCCTGGCCCCGGCGTCCCGCCTGGCCACGGTCGCGCGCGGCGCGGAGAACCGCCTCGTCGACGAGCTGATCCGGCGGCTGCGGGTCAAGACGTCCTCACCGGCCCAGCAGGTACGCCGGCTGTCCGGCGGCAACCAGCAGAAGGTCGCGCTGGCCAAGTGGCTGCCGACCCGGCCGGGCGTCCTGCTGCTGGCCGAGCCCACGCGCGGCATCGACGTGGGCACCAAACGCGAGATCTACCACCTGCTCCGGGAACTGGCCGACGGGGGCATGGCGGTGCTCGTCACCTCCGGGGACACGATGGAGCTGGTCGGCCTGTGCGACGAGGTCGCGGTGATGTACGAGGGAACGGTCGTCGACCGGCTGAGCGGCCCCGACCTGACGGAGGAGCGGCTGGTCCGCGCCTCGGTGACGGGGAGCGTGGCCCATGCATGAGCGGATCTCCGAGCACCTGGAGACGGTGGGGCTGGGCGTCCTGCTCGTCGTCCTGCTCATCGCCTACCAGGCGTACGACCCGTCGCTGCTGACGCCCGCGTCGATCACGATCCTCTCGGCGCAGTTCCTGTCGCTGATCCTGGCGGCGATGGGCCAGACGACGGTCATGCTGACCGGCGGCATCGACCTGTCGCTCGGGCCGGTGCTGGCGCTGGCGATGGCGGTGTTCGCGCTGCGCGCCGACCACGGCGTCGTGCTCGCGGCGGTGCTCGCGCTGCTCGTCGCCGCGGCCGCCGGCGCGGTGAACGGCGCGATGGTCGCCTACGCCGGCCTGCCGCCGATCATCGTGACGCTCGCGGCGTCCTTCCTGTGGGGCGGCGTCACCCTCGCGGTGCTGCCGCAGCCGGGCGGGCACGTGCCGGGCGGCCTGGTCAAGGCGTACAACAACGGCTGGAACGGCGTCGCCGTCCCGGCGGTGGCGATCATCGTGGTCGTCGTGCTCTGGAAGCTCGGGAAGCTGACCCGCTTCGGAACCGCGCTGTACGCCGTGGGCGGCAACGAGCACGGCGCGTACGCCGGGGGCCTGAACACCCGCGCCATCAAGATCGGCGGATACGCCCTGGCCGGGGTCTTCGTCGGCCTCGCCGGGATCGGCCTGGCGATCCAGACGGGCTCGGGCGACGCGACCATCGGCACCCCCTACACCCTCAACTCCATCGCGGCGTCGGTGCTCGGCGGAGTCAGCTTCTTCGGCGGGGTCGGCGCGATGCGGGGCACGATCCTCGGCGCGCTGATCATCGGCCTGCTGACGAACCTGCTGCTGTTCACCGGGATGTCGCCCTTCTACCAGCTCATCCTGCAGGGCGTGATCCTCATCGCGGCGATCGCCCTGAAGACCCTCGCGACCGACCGGAGGAGGACGGCGTGACGACGGCATCATCCACCACCGCGCGACCGCTCGCGGCCCTGCGCGACAACCGCGCCGCCTGGGCGTTCGGCGTGCTCGCCGTGGTCTGGATCGCGGCGATCCTGTTCGCGCAGGGATTCGACAGCGTCTCCAGCTTCCGGTACCTCGTCCAGACGGCCTCGTTCCTCGGCATCGTCGCGATCGGCCAGACCCTCGTCGTGATGATGAGCGGCATCGACCTGTCGGTGTCCGGAGTGGTCGCCCTGTCCGCGGTGGTCTGCGCGCAGACGGCGGCGAGCCACGGCCCCGTCGCCGGGATCCTCGTCGCACTCGTCCTCAGCACCCTCGTCGGCGTGGTCAACGCCGCCGGGATCACCTGGCTGCGGGTCCCGCCGATGGTGATGACACTGGCCACCGGCACGATCATCTCCGGCGCGCTGCTCGTCTACACCAACGGCGCGCCCAAGTCGGCCCGCGTCGGGCTGCTCGACTCGCTCGCCAACGGCAAGGTGGCCGGGATCCCGCTGGCGTTCGTGCTGTGGCTCGTGATCGCGGCCGCGGCGTACTGGCTGCTGCACCTGTCCCGGACCGGGCGGTACGTCTTCGCCGTCGGCACCAGCGAGCCGGCCTCGCGCGCCTCCGGCGTGCCGCTGACCGCGACCTCCTTCACCGTGTACGCGGTGTGCTCCCTGCTGGCGGGCGTGGCGGGGCTGGTCCTCCTGGGCTTCACCGGGACCAGCTCGCTGACCATGGGCAACCCGTACCAGCTGCTGTCGATCGCCTCGGTGGTGCTCGGCGGCACGTCCATCCTGGGCGGGCGCGGCCACCTGCTCGGCACGATCGCGGGCGCGCTCCTGCTCACCCTGATCACGGCCCTGCTGGCCGCCTGGAACCTGTCGGAGGGCATCCGCCAGGTCTTCCAGGGTCTGCTGATCATCCTCCTGCTCCTGGCCTACGCGCGAGAACGGCGGAACTGATGACGATCTCGGGGGAGAACGCAGAGTCACTGCTGCGCGGCCTGGTGGCCGTGCCGAGCGTCAACCCGCGTGACGGGGACGGGCCCGCCGAGGCCGCCGTCGCCGCGTACGCGCGGGACTGGCTGGCCGAGCGCGGCATCACCGCCGCGGTCCGCGAGGTCCTGCCCGGCCGGCCGAACGTCGTCGCGGTCGTGCCGGGCCGCTCGCCGCGCGCCGTCCTGCTGGAGTCCCACCTGGACACGGTGGAGACCGACGGCATGACGGTCGACCCGTACGCCGGCGAGGTCCGCGACGGCCGGCTGTACGGGCGCGGCGCCTGCGACGCCAAGGGGCCGCTCGCCGCGTTCATGCTGGCCGCCGCCGAGCTCGCCGCCGGCGAGCCGCCGCCGTGCACGGTCGTCCTGGCCGGGGTGGCCGACGAGGAGCACCACTACCGGGGCGTGCTCGCCCTGCTGTCGGACGAGGCCGGCCGCGGCTTCGCCGGTGCGATCGTGGGCGAGCCCACGGACCTGGCGCCGGTCACCGCGCACAAGGGCTGCGTCCGCTACACCGTCCGCACCCTGGGCCGGGCCGGCCACAGCTCGCGCCCGCACGAGGCCGTCAACGCCGTGTCGCTGATGGGCCCGGTCCTGGCCCACCTCGACGACACCGTCCCGGACGTGCCGGACCACCCGCTCCTGGGCGCGGCGACGCGCGCCGTCACCCGCGTACGGGGCGGCACGGGCCCGAACACGATCCCGGGCACCTGCGAGATCGACGTCGACCGGCGCACCCTGCCGGGCGAGGACCCGCACGCCGTGTGGCGGCGCGAGGGAGCGGAACTGGCCGCGCTCGGCCCGATCGAGGTCGACGAGCCCTTCACCGTGGACCTGGCGCTCGACACCCCGGCGGACAGCCCGGTCGTCGCGACGCTGCGCGCCGCGCTGACCGCGCGCGGGCGGGACGCCGAGGTGCGCGGCATGCCGTTCGGCACCGACGCCAGCAAGATCGCCCACGCCGGCATCCCGTCCGTGGTGTTCGGCCCCGGCTCGGTCGGCGACGCCCACTCGGCCGCCGAGTCGGTCGCCCTGGCCGACGTGGCGCTGGCCGCCGAGATCGTCACCGAGGTCGTACGGGGGATGCCATGCGCATGACCGAGCTCGTACGGAGGACGCCATGCGCCTGACCGAACACGTCACTCTGGTGGCCAGCGGAGCGGCGGGTTTCGACCTGACCGACCCGCTCGACTGCCACGTCTACCTCGTCACCGGCGCGACCGGCAGCGCGCTGATCGACGCGGGCGCGGGCCGGTCGGTGCCGGAGATCCTGCGCCACGGCCGCCCCGACCGCGTCCTGCTCACCCACGGCCACGCCGACCATTCCGGCGGCGCCGCCGAGCTGGCCCGCCACGGCGTCCCGATCCACGCGGGCGCGCCGGTCGGCGACTGGATGGCGGCCGGGGACGAGGCCGGGCTGAGCGTCGACAAGGGGCGCGCGGCGGGCGTCTACCCGCCCGGATACGACTTTCCGCCCTGTCCCGGCGTCCGGGCCGTGCGCGACGGTGACGAGTTCGACCTCGGCGGCGGCGTGACGCTGCGGGCGATCGCCACGCCCGGCCACGCCGACGGCCACACCTGCTACCTGCTGCGGACGCCGCACCATCGGGCGCTGTTCTCCGGCGACTGCGTGTTCCACGGCGGCCGGATCTCGCTGCAGAACCTGCACGACTGCCGGGTCCCCGAGTACGCCGCCAGCCTGGAGGCGCTTGCCCGGCTGGAGGTCGACGCGCTCTTCCCCGGCCACCACGAGATCTCCCTGACCCGCGGTGGCCGGCACCTGACCGCGGCGCGCGACGTCCTGGCGCGCGGCCTGCTGCCCGGGAGCACGACATGACCGTGACACCGGCCGGGCGCAACCAGTCCTCCTCGCTGCGGCGGGCCCTCGCCGTGCTGGGGTACCTGCGGGACAACGCGGGGCGGCCCGTCCCGCTGACCCGGATCGCGGAGGACCTCGGCATGAGCAAGAGCACGGTGCTGCGGCTGTCCGCGCCGCTGCTGGAGGAGGACCTGCTCGCCCGCGACCACGAGACCGGCTGGTTCCGGCTGGGGCACGGCTCGCTGCGGCTCGGCCAGGCGTACCTGTCCTCCATCGACGTGCGGGCCGTCGCCGCCGAACCGCTGCGCCGGCTCCAGCGCGCCGTGCGTGAGACCTGTCACCTGGTCCTGTACGACGCGCCGGACGTCGTGTACATCGACAAGGTGGAGAACGAGCACAACGTCCGGATGGCCTCCCGGGTCGGCAGCCGGGCCCCGGCCTACTGCACCGCCGTCGGCAAGGCCGTCCTCGCCTGGCTCGACGAGGACGCGTTCCGTCTGATCGTCGAGGCGGGGATGCCGCCGATCACCGAGAAGACCGTGACCGACCCGAAGGCGCTGCGGGCCGAGCTCGAATGGATCCGCCGGCGCGGCTACTCCATCGACGACCGGGAGAACGAGCCCGAGGTCCGCTGCGTCGCCGCGGCCGTCTTCGACCACACCGACCAAGCCGTCGCCGCACTGAGCGTCTCGGGCCTGACCTCCCGGATGACACCGGTACGGGTCCGTGAGGTGGGCCCCCTGGTGGTCCGCACGGCGGCGGAGATATCACGGATCCTCGGATCAACACGACACGGCGCTGCCGCGGAGGGGAACGTCCAGTGAGCGAACACGGCATCGACGAGGCGACCACCGGCCGGACGGACGGAACCGGCGAGACGACGACCGGCCAGCAGACCGGTGGCCGGGCCGACGGCGCCGGGGTGCGCCTCACCGTCCCGCCCGCGCGGGTCGACGCGCTGACCAAGGGCCTGTGGCACCCGGGACCGGCCGAGTCGATCGAGGACTTCGCCGCCGCCCGGCACCACCTGTTCGGCGGGGCGTTCACCTGGCCGGTCATGGTGGCCCGGCGCTCGGCCCTCGATCACAACATCGACCGGCTCGCGGCGTTCTGCGCGGAGCGCGGGCTGGAGTTCGCCCCGCACGGCAAGACGACGATGGCGCCCTCGCTGTTCCAGGCGCAGTTCGACGCCGGGGCCTGGGGGATCACCGCCGCCACCGCGAACCAGGTGCTGGCCTACCGTACGTTCGGCGTGCCCCGGGTGCTGCTGGCCAACGAGCTGCTCGACCCGGTGGCGCTGCGCTGGATCGGCGAGGAGATCGACCGCGGCCTGGAGTTCCTGTGCTACGTCGACTCGGTCGCCGGGGTCGAGACGATCGCGTCGGTGCCCGGGTCCTTCCGGGTCCTGGTCGAGCTCGGGCACGCCGGCGGGCGTACGGGCTGCCGCACCGCCGCCGAGCTGACCGAGGTCGCCCGCGCCGTCGCCGCCGCCCCGAACATCGAGCTCGCGGGCGTGGCGGCCTACGAGGGCGGCCTGACGAGCGTGCCCGCCGTCACCGCGTACCTGAACGACGTGCGCGCCGCGACGCTGGAGCTGTCCCGCGCCGGGCTGCTGCCCGAGACCGTGATCGTCACCGCCGGCGGCAGCGCCTACTTCGACGTCGTCGCCGACCGGCTCGGCGGCGAGTGGCTGCCCGGTCACCGGCTGCGCACGATCCTGCGCAGCGGCGCGTACGTCAGTCACGACGACGGCGTCTACCGCGTCAAGACGCCCTACACCCGGATCGGCGGCTCGCTCGACGCGGCGCTGGAGGTCTGGGCCCAGGTCACCTCCACCCCGGAGGAGGGACTCGCCCTCGTCGGCATGGGCAAGCGCGAGGCGCCGTACGACGAGGGCCTGCCGGTGCCGCGCCTGATCCGCCGCCGCGACGGGAGCGAGGAGCCCGCCGACGGCCTCGTCGTCGAGCGGATGAACGACCACCACGCCTACCTGACCGGCGACGTCCGGCTCACCCCGGGCGACCTGGTGTGCTTCGGCATCTCCCACCCCTGCACGGCCTTCGACAAGTGGCAGGTCATCCCCGTGATCGACGAGGATCGCACGGTCGTCGACCTGATCCGCACCTACTTCTGAGACCCCGCATCCTCCGAAGGAGAGAAACACCTCATGACCACCCGAGTCAGCCCCGGCCCGGTGCTGCTCGCCGGCGGCGTCGTCGCCGTCGTGCGGGGCACCAGCGGGGACCGGACGGACGCGGTGCTCGACACGCTCACCACCGCCGGCGTGCGCTGCCTGGAGGTGACCCTCAACACCCCCGGAGCGATCGACTCCCTCCGGGCGGCGCGTCGCCGGCTGCCCGGCGACGTCGAACTCGGCGCGGGCACCGTGCTGACCGCCGAGCAGGTCGACGCCGCCGCCGACGCGGGCGCGTCCTTCGTCGTCGCGCCCGACACGCGGCCGCAGGTCGCCGAGCGCGCCGCCGCGCGCGGCATCGCCTACTATCCGGGCGCGCTCACGCCCACCGAGATCGGTGCGGCCTGGGAGCTCGGCGCGTCCGCCGTGAAGGTCTTCCCGGCCGGTACGTTCGGCCCCGGGTACCTGCGCGACCTGCGCGGGCCGTTCCGCGACATCCCGCTCCTGCCGACCGGCGGTATCGGCGTCGACGTGGCCGGCGACTACATCCGGGCCGGCGCCATCGCGGTCGGCGTCGGCGGGCCCCTCCTCGGCGACGCGCTCGACGGAGGGCCGCTGGACGCCCTGGCCGACCGGGCCCGCCGCCTCGTCGCGGCCGTCGCCGGAGCACGCGGATGAGCGCCACGTCGGGGGACGGGCCGCCGCAGGCGGGAAGCGGGCCGCATCCTGCGGTGCAGCCGGCGGGGGACGGGCCGCGGCAGGCGGGAAGCGGGCCGCATCCTGCGGTGCAGCCGGCGGGGGACGGGCCGCGGCCATCGGTGGAGGGGCCGCAGCTCGTCACCATCGGCGAGTCGCTGGCCCGGCTGGAGGGTCCGGTGGTCGGGCCGCTGCGCCACGCCCGCAGCCTGGACCTGGGCGTCGCCGGCGCCGAGTCGAACGTCGCCATCGGCTTCCGCCGCCTCGGCGGCAGCGCCGCCTGGGTCGGGCGGGTCGGTGAGGACGAGTTCGGCCGGCTCATCCAGATGACACTGGCCGGCCAGGGCATCGACGTCGGCCACGTCATCGTCGACCCCGCCGCCCCGACGGCGCTGCTCATCAAGGAGCGCCGGACCGGCCGGCTCACGCGGGTCCAGTACTACCGTTCCGGCAGCGCCGGATCGCGGCTCTCCCCGCAGGACGTCCCGGAGGACCTGATCCGCCGGGCCCGCGTCCTGCACGTCACCGGGATCACCGCCGCCCTCAGCTATGGCGCGCACGCGGCGGTGCACGCCGCCATCGACACCGCGCGCGCCGCGGGCGTCCCGGTCTCGCTCGACCTGAACTTCCGCCGGGCCCTGTGGACGCCGGCGGAGGCCGGTGCGCGGCTGAAGCCCCTCGTCATGCGGTCGGACGTCGTCTTCGCGACCGAGGTGGAGGCCCGGCTCGTCACCGGCGGCGCGGACGCGTCCGCGCTCGCGGCCGGCCTGGCCGCCCTCGGCCCGCGCGAGGCGATCGTCAAGCGCGGCGCGCTGGGCGCCGTCGCCTGCTGCGACGGCGACCTGTACGACGAGCCCGCCCTGCCGGTCGAGACGATCGACCCGGTCGGGGCCGGGGACGCGTTCGCCGCGGCGTACCTCGCCGAGCGAGTGCTCGGCCGCCGCATCCCCGAGCGCCTGGCGGCCGGCGCGTGCGCGGGCGCGTACGCCGTCACCGTCCAGGGAGACTGGGAGGGTCTGCCCTCCCGGGAAGATCTCATCCTCATGCGCGCCACCGACGACGTGGTGCGCTGACCAGCGATTGGAGAAGACCATTCCTTCCAAGAAGCGCGTCCAGCCGGAGAACGTCCCCGCGCCGGGCGGGACCTACTCGCACGGGATCGTCGCCGGCGACCTCCTCTTCACCGCCGGGATGGGCCCGATCGACCCGGAGACCGGCCAGGTCGTCGGCGACGACGTGGCCACCCAGACCCGGCAGGTGCTGAAGAACCTGGCCGCCGTCCTCGCCGCGGAGGGCCTGACCTTCGACGACGTCGTCAAGTCGACCGTGCACCTGCAGGAGCTGCACCGCGACTTCGCCGCCTACGACGAGGTCTACCGCGAGCACTTCACGGAGCCGTATCCGGTGCGCACGACCGTCGGCTCGGACCTGATGAACATCCTGGTCGAGATCGACTTCGTGGCGTACAAGGGCTGATGGACTCCACCGTCTACACCTTCGTCGAGGACGTGCGCGGCGAGGGCGCCGCGCCGGTCCTCGACCGGGTCGTCGGCTACGGCTGTACCGGGCTGACCGTCGCGGCGGCCTACCACCGGGCCCGTGACGTCACCCCGCACGGCGCGTCGCGGGTGACGTTCCGCCACGACGGCGTGCACTTCCCGCCCGGCGACCTGTTCGGGAGGCTGGTGCCGCCCGTGCAGGCGGGCGCGGAGGACGACCCGCTCCGCTCGCTGCGGGCCCTGACCCGCTCGCGCGGCGCGTCGCTGTACGCGTGGGGGGTCTTCCTGCACAACACCACGATCGGCCTGGAGCACCCCGGCGTGACGCAGGAGAACTGCTTCGGCGACCGCGCGGCCCCGGCGGACCTGTGCCCGTCCAACCCCGACGTCCGCGCGTACGCCGTCGCCCTGGCCCGTTCCATGGCGCGGTACGGCGTCGACGGCGTCGTCGCCGAGTCGCTGCACTTCGGGTTCTTCGGGCACGGCTATCACCACGAACGCTCCTTCGTCGAGCTCGGCCCGGTCGCCGAGTACGCCCTCGGCCTGTGCTTCTGCCCGGACTGCCGGCGCGTCGAGGGCGCGGAGGCGGCGCGGAAGGAGGCCGTGCGCCTGGTCGAGGAGGCGTTCGAAGGCGGGGGCGCGCGGCAGGCGGAGGCCGGCCTGCCGGCGGCGATCACGGAGTTCGCGACGGCCCGCCGGGCGACGATCACCTCGCTCGTCGCCGAGGTGGCCGAGGCGGTCGCCGCGGAGGGATCTCGGCTGATCTTCCTCGACCTCACCGGCGCGGTGAAGGGGTACGCGGACGGCCGCCCGTCGGGCGGGCCCTCGGCGTCCGACGCGTGGCGGATCGGGATCGACCCGGCCGCGGTCGCGCGGGTCGCCGGCGGCTACGCCGTCACCGCGTACGCGCGGGACGCCGGTCGGGTCGCGACCGACCTGGAGGCGTACCGCGCCGCCCTCGGGCCGGGCCGCGAGCTGCGCGCCCTGCTGCGCCCGGGCCCGCCGGACACCGCCTCGGCGGCCGACCTGGCGGCCAAGGCCGGGTCGGTCGCCGCGACGGCCGACGCGGTCGATTTCTACGCCTACGGGCTGCAGCCGTTCGGCGTCCTCGACCGGCTGTCGGTCCTGCGCTGAGCACGGCGCGCCGTCCCACCGGGCGGCGCGCCGCGCAGCGGTTCTCATACCGCGTTAATCTGCCTCATTCCACTCTGAAATCGATCTCATTCAATTCCTTGTCGTGCTTCATCGTCCTTCCAGACGGGCCGATTAATTTGGCCGATATCCGAAAGGGCTGTCGAACACCAGGGAGTGGACATGAATCTGCGCAACCGGGCCGTCACCGTCGTCGCCGCCGTGACCATCGGAGCCGGCGGAGTCCTGGCCATGGGGGCGACGGCGGAGGCCGCCGTACGGCCCGTCTCCGCACACGCTCCGAGCGCCAAGGCGTCGCAGACCTACCGGGTCGTCGGCGTGCGGAAGGGGCGTGAGCTCGCCGTTCAGGCGGCGGCCGACCCGAAGTCGCGGATCGTCGGCCACCTCGGCGCCGGCGCGACGACCACCGGAACGGGCAGGTCCTCCCACGGGTACCTCGAGGTGAGGCTGGGCGGCGGCAGGACCGGATGGGTACCGGGGAAGAACCTTCAGCGGATCGACGTGAAGCGCCGCTGAGAATGCCGGAATGCGCCGGGGCGGTGACGCGCCGGCGCGTTCCGCTTTTCGCCGAACGGGCCTACTCGGCCGGCTCCAGGCTCAGTGAGACGCTGTTGATGCAGTAGCGCTGGTCGGTCGGGGTGGGGTAGCCCTCACCCTCGAAGACGTGGCCCAGGTGCGAGTCGCACCGGGCGCAGCGGACCTCGATGCGGATCATGCCGTGCGAGGTGTCCCGCAGCAGCGTGACCGCGTCCGACTCGGTCGGCTGGTAGAAGCTCGGCCAGCCGCAGTGCGAGTCGAACTTGGTGTCCGAGCGGAACAGCTCCGCGCCGCAGGCCCGGCAGCGGTACACCCCTTCGGTCTTGGTGGAGACGTACTCCCCGGACCACGGCGGCTCGGTGCCCGCCTCGCGCAGGACGTGGAACTCCTCCGGCGAGAGCTGGACCTTCCACTCTTCCTCGCTCTTGCGAATGACTGTCATGTCCCGCATAACCCGCGGCGGGGACGGGCCATTCCGGTGATCTGTCACCGGGCGGATGTACCGTGCCGTTATGGCATCGCCTTTCGTGGAGATCCAGGTCGGAGATCGCGTCGTCAAGATCACCAATCCGGACAAGGTCTACTTCCCGGCGCGCGGGGAGACCAAGCTGGACCTGGTGAACTACTACCTGGCCGTCGGCGACGGCATCCTGCGGGCGCTGCGCCGCCGGCCGACGACGCTGGAGCGCTGGCCGGGCGGGGTGTTCGAGGGCGCGAAGATGGCGACGCGCGCCGACAACCGGGGCGACGCCTTCTACCAGAAGCGCGTGCCGAAGAACGCTCCGGAGTGGCTCGAGACGGCCCGGATCGCGTTCCCCAGCGGGCGGCACGCCGACGAGATCTGCCCCACCGAGCTCGCGGCCGTGGCCTGGTGCGCCAACCTCGGCACCGTCACCTTCCACCCGTGGCCGGTGCGCTGCGGGGACGTCGACCATCCCGACGAGCTGCGCATCGACCTCGACCCTCAGCCCGGCACCGGCTTCGCCGAGGCCAAGAAGGTCGCCCTGGAGGCCGTCCGCGAGATCCTCGGCGAGCTCGGCTTCGTCGGCTTCCCGAAGACCTCCGGCGGGCGCGGCGTGCACGTCTACGTACGGATCGAGCCCCGCTGGACCTTCACCGAGGTCCGCCGCTGCGCGCTGGCCTTCGGGCGGGAGATCGAGCGCCGGATGCCCGACCTGGTCACCACCAACTGGTGGAAGGAGGAGCGCGGCGAGAAGGTCTTCGTCGACTTCAACCAGAACGCCCGTGATCGCACCATCGCGTCCGCCTACAGCGTCCGCCCGAAGCCGTACGCTCCGGTATCCGCGCCGCTGACCTGGGAGGAGCTGCCCGACGTCGATCCGGAGGACTTCACGATCGCCACCATGCCGGAGCGGTTCGCGAAGATCGGCGACCTGCACGCCGCGATCGACGAGCGGGCGTTCTCCCTGGAGGCGCTGCTGGAGTGGGCCGACCGGGACGAGCGGGAGCACGGGCTGGGCGACATGCCCTATCCGCCGAACTATCCGAAGATGGCGGGCGAGCCCAAGCGCGTCCAGCCGAGCAAGGCCCGCCACGACTGAACCGACCGTCGACGGCCGTCGTGCCTCACCCGTCGGCGAGGCGCTGGATGGTGGCGCTCAGCCAGGCCTGGAGCTCGGCGGGGTCGCCGAGCTCGGAGCGCAGGACCCGGCGGCGGGTCGAGACGCCGAGCACGAAGGCGTCGATCGCCGCGGCGCGGCTGCGGGCGCTCGCGTCGTCCAGGCCGCTGTCGCGGAGGTAGCGGTACAGCGGCTCCAGCGAGTTGGTGTCGAGGAAGGCGGCCAGCGCCTCCGCCGCCTCCGGGCGTTCGCCGGACGCGCGCTGCAGGACGAGCAGCGGATCGTCGCCGGGTGCGCCGAACCAGCGCTGGACGATGCTCGCCGCGAGGCGTGAACCCAGCGCGGAACGCTCGCCGTCGAAGGAGTCCGAGACCGGGATCTCCACCCGGGTCGCCGCCAGGAAGAGACCGTCCTTGCCGCCGAAGTAGCGCGTGATGAGGTTGGGCGACACGCCTGCCGCGTCGGCCACGCCCTTGACGGTGACCGCCGTGTACCCGTGTCGGGCGAACTGGCTGCGCGCGTGTTCCAGGATCCGCTGTCTGGTGGCCGCCGCGTTGCGCGAAGTCATGTGTACGAGCATACACATCTTGTGTATGCTCGTACACATGATCGACGACTTGCGGGAACGACTCCAGCGGACGCGCCGTGTCACGACCCCGTGGAGTGACGACGGGACGCGCGGCGTCAGCGGCGCCCGCCTTGACGACCTGCTCGAACGCTGGGCGACCGAGTACGACTGGGGCGTGCACGAGCGCCGCATCGGCGGGTTCCCCTGGGTGACGGTGCGGGCGGGCGGCACCGACCTGCGCGTGATCCACCAGCGGTCCGCGGATCCGGGCGCGCCGGTCGTCGTGCTGCTGCACGGCTGGCCGGACTCGGTGCTGCGCTTCGAGCGCGTCCTCCCTCTGCTCGCGGACCTGCACGTGGTGGTTCCCGCGCTGCCGGGCTTCCCGTTCGCGGCCCCGCTCACCACGCCCGGCATGTCGGTCAACCGGATCGCCGGGATCGTCGCGGACGCTCTCGACGAGCTCGGTCACCCGAGGTACACGGTGTCCGGCGGCGACGTGGGCGGCACCCTCGCGGAGATCCTCGCGGGGGAGCACCCGGACAGAGTGGCCGCCCTGCACCTCACGAACGTCGCCCCGCAGCGTGCGCTCACGGCGGACCCGGCCAAGCTCGCGCCCGACGCGGCGGCCTACCTCGGCCGGGCGGCCCAGTGGTTCCGCGGCGAGGGCGGGTACATCGCGGAGCAGTCGACGCGGCCGAACACGCTCGCCGTCGCCCTCGGCGACTCACCCGCCGGCCTCGCGGCATGGATCGTCGAGAAGCTGGAGTCCTGGTCCGACGAGTCGGCCTTCACCACGGACGAGCTCCTCACCTGGGTCACCGCCTACTGGGTCACCGGCACGATCGGCACCTCCTTCGCCACCTACGCGGAACCGGTGGTCCTTCCCGACCGGGTCGACACGCCGACCGTGCTCTCGATGTTCCCGCGCGACACCAAGCCGGAGCCGCGAAGCTACGCCGAGGCGTTCCTCAACGTCCGCGAGTATGTGGAACACCGCGCCGGCGGACACTTCGCGGCCTGGGAACAGCCCGAGGCCTACGCCGCCGACGTACGCCGTGCGGTCCGGCTGGGCGGCTGACGGCCCTGTCCGCGGACGGCACGGGGCCGGAGCCTCGATCGGCTCACGACTCGATCAGGCAGGACTTCTCGCGGGTGTTCGCGAGCACCGAGTCGTGGCCGTAGCCGCTGTCCTTCAGGCCCTCGAACGGCAGGCCCGGCGGCATCTTCCGGTAGGTGTTCACCCAGACCGTGCCGGCCTCGACGTCCCGGCACATGCGGTGCGCGCGGCCGAGGTCCCGTGTCCACACGCCCGCCGCCAGGCCGTACGCCGAGTCGTTGGCGAGCGCGACCGCCTCCTCCTCGGTGTCGAAGGGCAGCGCCACGGCGACCGGGCCGAAGATCTCCTCCTGGCAGACGCGCAGCGCGTTGTCCTCGGTCGTGAACAGCGTCGGCTCGACCCAGTAGCCGCCCGCGTACGCCTCGTCCACGATCTCGCCACCGGAGCGCCCGCCGAAGACCAGTTCCGCGCCCTCCTTCGCGGCGATCTCCAGGTAGCCCGTGACGCGCTGGAACTGTTCGGAGGAGACGATCGGCCCCATCGTCGTCTCCTCCGCCAGCGGGTCGCCGAGCCGGATTCCCCGGGCGATCGCGGTGATCCGGTCGATCATCTCGGCGAAGACCGGCCGCTCGATGAGGATCCGCGAGCCGGCCACGCACACCTGGCCCGCGTTGGCGGTGAAGACGCTCTGCGTCGACACGCCGAGGGCCGCGCGATCCAGGTCGGCGTCCGCGAAGACGATGTTGGGGGACTTGCCGCCGAGCTCGAAGGCGAGGGGCTTGAGGGCGTCCGTGCTGGCCCGGGTGATGATCCGCGCCGTCTCCGTGGAGCCGGTGAGGCTGATCCGGTTCACGCCCGGGTGGCGGACGAGGGCATCGCCGACCTCCTCGCCGAGCCCGGACACGATGTTGAGCACGCCGGGCGGCAGGACCTCGCGCAGCAGCTCGCCGAGCCGCAGCGTGGACGCGGTCGCCTGTTCGGCGGGCTTGATGACGACGGTGTTGCCGGCGGCCAGCGCGAACGCCGCCTTCGCCGAGAACGTCGAGATCGGGGAGTTCCACGGGATGATCCCGACCACCACCCCGTACGGGACACGCCGGGTGAATCCCAGGCTGCCCGGTCCGAGGATGACGGTCTTGCCCTCGACGGCGACGCCGCACTCGGCGGCGGCCAGCTGCCACAGGTAGGTCATCCCGGGCAGGTCGCGCCTGGCGGTCTCGGTGATGATGCGGCCGTTGTCGCGGGTCTCCAGCTCGGCCAGCTCCCGCGCGTTGGCGGCGAAGACCCCGGCCACCTTGCGGAGCAGGTGCGCCCGGCCGGCCGCCGGCAGCGCGGACCAGGCGGGGAACGCCGCACGGGCCGCCGCGACGGCCGCGTCCGCGTCGCCGGCCGTGCTGCGCGGGATCCTCGCCCAGACCTTCCCGGTCGAGGGATCGACCGAGTCGAGCGTGCGGTCGGCGGGGCGCAGCTCGCCGCCGATCAGGTTGGAGAACTCCCGCATCGCGATCCCCTTCTCCCCGCGCGCGACGGAGCCCGCCCGCGCCTGCCGTGCACTGCGCCAAGCGTACGCTTGGTTGGTGTCGGGGGAGAAGACCGGAGCTCAGTCGCCGAGGATGTCGTCCAGGTCGTACGCGACGGGCACCTCGAGCTGGTCGTATCCGCACGACTCCGGCGTGCGATCCGGCCGCCAGCGGCGGAACCGCGCGGTGTGCCGGAACCGGCGGCCCTCCATATGGTCGTAGGCGACCTCGCACACCAGCGCGGGCCGCAGCGGAACCCACGACAGGTCCTTCTTGCCGGTCCAGCGGCTGACCGCCCCCGGCATGCGGTCGACCCGGGCGTCGGTCTGCTCGGCCCATCCGGCCCACGGGTGCCCGGTGAGGTCCGTGACCCGGTAGGGCTCCAGCTCCGCGACCAGCTCCTCGCGGCGCTTCATCGGGAAGGACGCCGAGACCCCGACGTGCTGGAGCCGGTCGCCGTCGTACAGGCCGAGGAGAAGCGAGCCGACGACCGGCCCGGACTTGTGCCAGCGGAATCCACCGACGACGCAGTCGGCGGTGCGCTCGTGCTTGACCTTGAACATCGCCCGCCGGTCCGGCTCGTACGCGCCGTCCAGCGGCTTGACGACCACGCCGTCCAGCCCGGCGCCCTCGAACTCGTCGAACCAGCGCAGGGCAACGTCGTACGCGTCGGTGGCGGGGGTGACGTGGACGGGCGGCTTCGCGCCGGCGAGCGCATCGGCGAGCCGGGCGCGCCGGTCGCCGAACGGGGTCTCCAGCAGCGACTCGGCGCCGAGCGCGAGCATGTCGAAGGCGACGAAGCCCGCCGGCGTCTCCTCGGAGAGCAGCTTGATCCGCGAGGCGGCGGGGTGGATGCGCTGCTGCAGCGCCTCGAAGTCGAGGACGTGGCCCCGGCGCACGACGATCTCCCCGTCGAGGACGGATCGCTCGGGCAGCTCGCGGCGGAAGCCCTCCACCAGCTCGGGGAAGTAGCGGTCCAGCGGCTTGCCGTTGCGCCCGTAGATCGCCACCTCGTCGCGGTCCCGGAACACGATCGCCCGGAACCCGTCCCACTTCGGCTCGTAGAGCACGTCCCCGCGGGGCAGCTCCTTGACGGCCTTGGCCAGCATCGGCGCCACGGGCGGGCTCACGGGCAGGTCCATGACCTCACACTAGAACACGCCTACGACGATCCCCGGTCGTCACGGCGCGTGTAGCGGAGGAACAGGAAGTCCTCGTCCTCCAGGACGTGCCCGAGACGGTACGGAGTCGACGCCGGTCCCGGTCCGTTGACGATCCGGGCCGCGTCGCCCGCGGTGATCTGCGGACTGACGGTGAGGCACAGCTCGTCGAGCCGCTCCGCGGCGACGAACCGGGCGAGCAGCCGTGGGCCGCCCTCGGTGAGCTGACGGGTGAGGCCGCGCTCGGCCAGCGCGTCGAGCGCGGCCGCCACGTCGACCTCCTCCTCGCCGGCGACGATCACGTCGGCGTGCTTCTCCAGGCCGCTGCGCCGGTCCTCCGGGGCCGACGCGCACGTGATGACGATCGTGCGGGCGGTCGCCTCGGTGAAGACGGGGGCGTCGAAGTCGAGCTCCAGCGAGCGCGACACGATGGCCAGTGGCGGCGCCGCCGGCCGTCCCTTACGGATGTCGCCCCACCACTCGCGGGGGTGGACCGGGCCGTACCCCTCGACGCGGACCGTCGCCGCGCCGGCGATGACGACGTCGGCCAGCCCGCGCAGCAGGGACAGCAGGCGCCGGTCGGCCTCGTTGCCGAGCCCTCCGGCCTTGCCCTCGAACGTCGCGGCGCCGTCGGCGCTGGCGACCATGTTGCCCCGGAGCCAGGGAGTGGTGTCCGGATAGGCGTACGCCTCCGCGAGGTCCGCGAGGCCGGCGGGTTCGAGTCGTCGCATGACACCCAGGGTGGCACAGCGTTCGGTTCGTGACGTTACCGCGCTCTTGTCGCAGTGTGGCCGAGGTGACACTTGGGTAAGAGCCGGGTCAAGAGGGGGGAAAGGGCTTGGGTATCGCCGCATTGGTGATGTGGTTGCTGGCCGCCGTCGCGGGCGCCTACCTGCTGATCGTCTGGCTGGCCAACGGCGGCCTGCGGCGCCAGGGCACGAAGGTCACCCGCTTCCCGCTGACGGTCGTCCTCGGCCACCCCGCCCTGGCCGTGGTGTCCCTGGGCGCCTGGGTGAAGTTCCTGCAGACGGCGCGGGTCGCGTACGCGTGGAGTTCGTTCGGCGTGCTGGCCGTCGTGGCGTTGCTGGGCTTCACCCTCCTGACGCGCTGGCTCACCGGGCGCGGCGGCAAGCACGCGCGCGGCGCGGAGCAGCACTTCCCCCTGATCGGCGTGCTCGCGCACGGCACGGTCGCACTCCTGACGTTCGTGCTGGTGCTGCTCACCGCGATCAGGGCCGCCCGCGGCCAGCCCTGACGGCCGCGGGCCGGCGTCGGCGGCCCGTGGTCCGGCCGTGGCCCCGGCCCGCGATGACGAGCGGCGCCCGGCCGTGCTCAGGCGGGCAGGACGCGGCGCAGCAGGACCAGGGCCCGGTCGGCGACCGCCAGGTCGTCGTTGGCCTTGACCGCCTCGCGGTCGGCCGGTGCCGGCGCCGCGGTGTCGAGGACGACCTCCCACCGTTCGCCGAAGCGCTCGTCCGGGACGTGGAAGACGATGCCGTCGGAGTGCGCGTTGAACAGGAGCAGGAACGAGTCGTCGCGGACCCGCCGCCCCCGCGGGTCCGGCTCGGTGATCGCGTCGCCGTTGAGGTACACCGCGACGGCCTTGGCGTAGCCGATGTTCCAGTCCGCCTCGGTCATCTCCGTGCCGGACGGGGTGAGCCAGCAGATGTCGCGCTGGCCGTCCAGCTCGCCGCCGTGCGTGTGCCCCTGGAAGAACCGCCGCCGCCGGAAGACCGGGTGGTCCCTCCGCAGCTCCGACACCGTACGGATGAAGTCGGCGAGGTCCCGGTCGTCGTTCCAGGACACCCAGGCCAGCTCGTCGTCCTGACAGTAGGCGTTGTTGTTGCCGTGCTGCGTGCGGTTCAGCTCGTCGCCGTGCGACAGCATCGGCACGCCCTGCGACAGGAACAGCGTGGCGATGAGGTTGCGCTGCTGGCGGGCGCGCAGCGACCGGATCGCCGGGTCGTCCGTCTCGCCCTCCACGCCGTGGTTCCAGGAGCGGTTGTCGTCGGTCCCGTCGCGGTTGTCCTCGCCGTTGGCCTCGTTGTGCTTGCGGTCGTAGGTGACCAGGTCGTGCAGGGTGAACCCGTCGTGGCAGGTGACGAAGTTGATCGAGGCCAGCGGGCGGCGGCCGTCGTCGGCGTACAGGTCGCTGGAGCCGGTCAGGCGGGAGGCGAACTCCTGCAGAGCGGGCTGACCGCGCCAGAAGTCCCGGACCGAGTCGCGGTACTTGCCGTTCCACTCCGTCCACAGCGGCGGGAAGTTGCCGACCTGGTAGCCGCCCTCACCGACGTCCCAGGGCTCGGCGATCAGCTTCACCTGCGAGACGATGGGGTCCTGCTGGACCAGGTCGAAGAACGCCGAGAGCCGGTCGACGTCGTGGAACTCCCGGGCCAGCGCGGACGCGAGGTCGAACCGGAAACCGTCCACGTGCATCTCGGTCACCCAGTACCGCAGCGAGTCCATGATCAGCTGGAGCGCGTGCGGGTGCCGGGCGTTGAGGCTGTTGCCGCAGCCGGTGTAGTCGAGGTTGTACCGCTTGTCGGTGTCGCGGAGCCGGTAGTAGGCGGCGTTGTCGATGCCGCGGAAGCTGAGCGTCGGGCCAAGGTGGTCGCCCTCGGCGGTGTGGTTGTAGACGACGTCGAGGATCACCTCGATGCCCGCCTCGTGCATCGCCCGCACCATGGCCTTGAACTCCAGGACCTGCTCGCCGAGCTCACCGGAGGAGGAGTAGGCGTTGTGCGGCGCGAGGAACCCGATCGTGTTGTAGCCCCAGTAGTTGGTCAGCCCGCGCGCCACCAGGGCGTGCTCGGAGACGAACTGGTGCACCGGCATCAGCTCGATCGCCGTGACGCCGAGCCGGCGAAGGTGCTCGATCATCGCCGGGTGGGCGAGCGCGGCGTAGGTGCCGCGCTGCTCCTCCGGGATGTCCGGGTGCAGCCGCGTCAGGCCCTTGACGTGGGCCTCGTAGATGACCGTCTCGTGGTACGGCGTCCGTGGTGACCGGTCCTCGCCCCAGTCGAAGAACGGGTTGATCACGACGTTCTTCGGCATGTACGGCGCGCTGTCCTCGGTGTTGAGCTCGGCCGGCGCCGCGAACCGGTACGAGAACACCGACTCGTGCCATCGCACGTCGCCTTCGACGGCCTTGCCGTACGGGTCCAGGAGGAGCTTGGCGGGGTTGCACCGGTGTCCCAGCGCCGGCTCGTACGGCCCGTGCACGCGGTAGCCGTACCGCTGCCCGGGGCCGATGCCGGGAAGGTAGCCGTGCCAGACGAAGCCGTCGGTCTCGGGCAGGGCATAACGGGTCTCGGTGCCGTCCTCGTCGAACAGGCACAGCTCGACCCGCCGCGCCACCTCAGAGAACAGCGCGAAGTTCGTGCCGGTCCCGTCCCAGGTGGCGCCCAGGGGGTACGGGGTGCCGGGCCAGACCTCCTGCATCGCTCTCCTCGGTGTCCACGGACATGCCTCATCGAATTGTCGCCGTACCTCGGCCCAGACGCGAATGGCGCGGCCGGGGAGGACCGGGATCCGGTGCCCCGAGCCGCGCGACGCATGCCGAGTACGTGGCTGACCAGGATGTTCATCCGGATCCGCCAGGGATGCACTCTATGTGAGGTCAGGAAAGGTCAGTGCCAGGCCGGCCCTCCGGGCGGGTGGTCCGCTCCGCCTCCACCGGCTCCGCCTCCACCTGCTCCCGATCCGGGGGGACCGCCGGAGCGTTGCCGAACTCCACGCCGTGCGCCTCCCGGCCGAACGCGGTCAGCAGGACCACGGCGAGCAGCGTCGGCGCGATCACGACGGCGAACGAGAACGGGTAGCCGTGCCCGCTCGCCAGGCGCTCCTGCAGGGGCAGGTTGATCGCGGCGAGGAGGTTGCCGAGCTGGTAGGTGACGCCGGGGTAGAAG
This sequence comes from Actinoallomurus soli, assembly GCF_024055715.1. GTDB lineage: Bacteria > Actinomycetota > Actinomycetes > Streptosporangiales > Streptosporangiaceae > Actinoallomurus > Actinoallomurus soli. The sequence continues at coordinate 90,294 of NZ_JAMXMV010000007.1, read as the reverse complement.
CCCCGGATCGCGTCCGGCGACATCTCGGTCAGGTGCGCCGGGATGACGCCCCAGGCCCCCTGGACGAACAGCTGCATGAGGAACGCGCTGACCGCCAGCAGCGCCGCGCTCTTGGAGTAGGCGAACAGCGGTACGACGAGCAGCGCCAGCAGGGCCGCGCCGACGATGGCCCGGCGCCGCCCGAAGCGCTGCGACAGGGTGCCGACCACGACGCCTCCGACGATGGCGCCGACGTTGTAGATCACCGCGATGCCGACCGCGTAGTGCGGGGAGTGGTGCAGGCCCTTCTTCAGGAAGGTCGGGTAGATGTCCTGCGTCCCGTGGCTCATGAAGTTGAAGGCCGTCATGAGCAGCACGAGGTAGAAGAACCGGACCAGGACCTTGCGGTCGAAGAAGACCTTGCGCAGGGGCGTGCGCGTCATCTGCAGCCGCGCGTTCGTGCGCTCCCAGACCTCCGACTCGCCCACGCGGTACCGCACGTACAGCGCGATGAGCGCGGGCACCGCGCCGAAGACGAACAGGCCGCGCCAGCCGAAGATCGGCGTGATCACGAAGTACGCGAGCGCGGCCACCAGGTAGCCCGCCGGGTATCCGACCTGGAGCATCCCGGAGTAGAACCCGCGCTTGGCCGGCGGGATCTTCTCCATCGCCAGGGAGACGCCCAGGCCCCACTCGCCGCCCATGCCGATGCCGTACAGGAACCGCAGGGCGAGCAGCATGGTCAGCGAGGTCGAGAAGCCGGAGATCATCTCGACGACGGAGTAGAACAGCACGTCCGCCATCAGCGGGATCCGCCGGCCGGCCTTGTCCGCCCACAGGCCGAAGAGGTACGCGCCGAGCGGCCGGGCGATCAGCGTCAGCGTGGTCGCGACCGTGACCTTCTCGGCCGACGTGCCGAAGTCCTTGGCGACCTCGGTGATCACGAAGACGAGGAGGAAGTAGTCGAACGCGTCCATCATCCAGCCGAGGAACGCGGCGAGGAAGGCGTTGCGCTGATCACGATCCAGGCCGCCGGCCTGGTCACGGATGTCGCCGAGCAGGGGTACGCCCATGGGGGGTCCTTAGGTCGATCCGTCGCTCCCAGCCGATCTTTACCCAGAGTTGAGACGGTCAATTCCATGGTAAGCCGGTAGGAAAGGTTGACTGTGTGCGGTGCGCCGTGTTTCGATCAGTTCATGCGCGTCCGGCCCGCCCTCACCCGCCGGCGGCACGTCGACCTGGTCCGTGTCGCCGCAGCCCGCTGTCGCGGCTGACGATCTCGCCGTTCCCGTCTCACGCGGCCTGCTCCGCGGTCGCGTTCCCCCATTCCCGCAGCTCGTTCTCCGTCACGGTGCCCCACGGCACTCGTCCGGCGAGTGCCGCACGCCATGAAGACGGCGCCGCCCCCGTACAGGAGCGCATTCCCTCATGCCCAGAAGATCTCTCTCGGCCGTCCTGGCCCTGACCCTCGCCGGCACCGGCTGCGCCGCGCAGGCGCGCTCGGCCGACTCGCCGACCCTGAAGATCGGATACTTCCAGGGGGCCGTCGCCGGCCCCGAGGCCGTCGTGGCCGCCGACCCCGGCCTGTCGTCGCACGTCAAGGCGAAGATCGAGCTGCGCCCGATCGACAGCGGCGTGGCCGGCATGGCCCAGCTGCGCGCCGGCGCCTTCCCGGTGGTCTCCGGCGTCGGCAACCCGCCGTTCGTCGGCGCGTTCTCCTCCGGCACGGACGTGGAGGTGGTCTTCGCCGAGAGCATCGACGAGTCCGGGCTGGTCGTCAGCGACGCGATCAGGTCGAACGCCGACCTGCGGAAGGTCGGCGTGCTCGTCGGCTCCACCCTCGACTTCCAGCTCCGCGGCTGGCTGAAGAGCCAGGGACTCACCGGCAGGGTGCAGATCGCCAGCTTCGCCGGCGAGGCCGCCGAGGCCGCCGCCTGGAAGGCCCACAAGATCGACGCGGTCTACATCAGCCAGTCCTTCCTCATCGATTTGAAGAAGCACGGCGGCCGGGTGCTCACGACGGCGGCGGACATCGCCAGGCTCGGATACGCCGCGGTCAACCTGCTCGCCGTCAGCCGGCCGTACGCCGCGAAGAACCGCGACCTGGTCCAGCAGCTGGTCTGCCAGGTCTCCCAGGCCCAGACGCTGGTCCACGGCGACCAGGCCGCCAAGTACGTCCGCCCGGCGGCCCGGTTCCTCGGCGTGCGGCCCGACGACGCCGTCGAGGCGACGAAGAGCTATCCCTACATCCCGGCGGCCGAGGAGACCGGCTGGCTCCAGGGAACGGACGGCACGGCGGCCTCCGGCCGGCTGGCCGCCAACTTCCAGCGCACCGGAGAGTTCCTGGTGACGCAGGGCCGGGCGAAGACCGTTCCGTCCCTCGCCCGGATCGCCGCGCACATCGACCCGGGCTTCTGGGCCAAGGCACAGGCCGGAGGCTGCTCGTGAGCCGGCCCGGCACATCGCACGCGCCGGCGGCCGCGGAACGCCGGCCGGCGGACGCGGTCGTCGCGGAACCCCGGATCACCGAACGGCCGTCCGCGATACGGCTCCGTGACGTCGGCAAGACCTTCCGCGGACGGCGCAGGCGGACCGCCGCGCTGGAGGGCGTGAGCCTGGACATCGAGGCGGGGGAGTTCCTCTGCCTGCTCGGGCCCTCCGGATGCGGCAAGTCCACGCTGCTGGGCGTCCTCGCCGGCTTCGTCCCCGCCGACTCCGGCGAGGTGCTCGTGGACGGGCGGCCGGTGCGGGGGCCGGGCCCCGACCGGGGCGTGCTGTTCCAGACGCCGACGCTCTTCCCGTGGCTCACCACCCGCCAGAACGTCCTGTACGGCCCCAAGGCCAGGGGCGCGCTCACCCGGGAGGTGCGGGAGGAGGCCGACGCCCTGCTGGAGACGGTCGGGCTGGCGGACTTCCGTGACGCCCACCCGCACGAGCTGTCCGGCGGGATGCGCCACCGGGCGGCGTTCGCCCGCGTGCTGATCAACCACCCGAGCGTGCTCCTCATGGACGAGCCGTTCGGGGCGCTCGACGCCATCACCCGCGCCGGGATGCAGCGGTTCCTGCTGGAGCTCTGGCAGCGGCACCGGATGACGATCGTGTTCGTCACCCATGACGTCGAGGAGGCGACCCTCCTCGGCGACCGCGTGGCGGTGCTGTCCGGCAGGCCCGGCCGGACGAAGGCGGTCGTCGACATCCCCCTCCCACGGCCCCGGGTCTACGAGGACACCGAGACGCTCGAGTTCGTCACCGCCAAACGGCGCATCAGGGAGGTGCTGGAGCGATGAGCGAGCAGATCACGAGCGCGGCGCCCCTGACCGCCGCGCAGGAGCCCGACGGGGAGGACCCGCCGCCGGCGACGCCCGGGACGACCGGCGCGCCGGGACGGCGGAGACGGCGTTCGTGGCGGCGCGTGGCGTTCGGCGGCACGGGCCTGCTGCTGGCGCTCGGCGTCTGGCAGGTCGCGGCGCTGGTCATCGGCGACCCGGTGACCCTGCCGTCGGTCACCGAGACCGTCCGTGAGTTCGGGCACTACGTCACCCATCGGTATCCGGAGGTCCAGGGCAAGACCCTCCTGGAGGACGCCCTGATCAGTACCGGCCGGATCCTCGCCGGGTTCGGGCTCGGCACGGTCGTGGGCCTCGTCCTGGGCGCCGCGATGTCGGGCGTCCGCGTGATCCGCGAACTCGCCGACCCCATCATCGCGGTCGTGCGGCCCCTGCCGCCGATCGCGTTCATCCCCCTGCTCGTCGTCTGGTTCGGCATCGGCGAGACGTCGAAGGTGGCGCTGCTGTTCTTCGGCGTGGTCCCGGTCATCACGATCGCGACCCTGGGCGCCCTCGACGCCGTCCCGGCCGAGCTGGTGAACGCCAGCCGGAGCCTGGGCGCCTCGCAGTTCCACACGATGGTGCACGTACGGCTCCGCGCCGCCGTCCCCGGCGTGATCACCGGGATGCGGATCGCCATGGGCGGCGCCTGGACGAGCATCATCGCGGCCGAGATGATCGCCGCCACCGGAGGGGTCGGCTTCCTGATCCTGCAGGCCGGCAACTACCTCCAGACTCCGCTGATCTTCAGCGGGATCATCGTCATCGCCGTCCTCGGCTTCGCGTTCGACGGCCTGCTGCGCCTGCTGCTGCGCGCCGCCGACCCCACCATCCGCAACTCGTGAGAACCCCGAAAGAGAAGGAGTGCCCCATGTCCACCCTCGACATTCGCAAGGTCGGCGGACGCATCGGCGCGGAGGTCACCGGCGCCGGCCTCGACCGCCTCGGCGGCGAGGACTTCCGTGAGCTCAACGCGGCCCTGCTCGAGCACAAGGCGCTGGTGTTCCGCAACACCGGCCTCGACGACGAGGGCCAGATCCGCTTCGCCGCGAGGTTCGGCGAGCTGACCGCCGCCCATCCCACCGTGCCGTCCGTGGACGGGAGCCCCAACATCCTGCCGGTCGACGGGGAGGAGGGCATCCGGTCGAACCACTGGCACACGGACGTGACGTTCGTGCGCACGCCGCCCAAGGTCACCACGCTCCGTGCGCTGGTCGTGCCGCCGTACGGGGGCAACACGCTGATCGCGAACGCCGCGGCCGCCTACCGAGACCTGCCGGAGCAGCTGCGGGAGTTCGCCGACCGCCTCTGGGCCGTGCACACCAACGACTACGACTACGTCCTGCCCCGTACGAACACCAGGAAGGCCGTGGAGTACCGGGAGACCTTCGTCTCCCGGCGGTACCGGACGGGGCACCCGGTCGTGCGGGTGCACCCGGAGACGGGCGAACGCGGACTGTTCATCGGCGGGTTCGCCCAGCGGATCATCGGGCTGAACAGCACGGAGTCGCGTGACATCCTGCGCATCCTCCAGGAGTACGTCATCCGGCCGGAGAACATCCTGCGCGTCCAGTGGAACCCCGGCGACCTCGTGGTGTTCGACAACCGGATCACCCAGCACTACGCCCCGGACGACTACGGGGACCAGCCCCGCAGGCTGCACCGGGTGACCGTGGCGGGTGACGTCCCCGTGGGCGTCGACGGCACGCAGAGCCACGTCATCGAGGGCGACGAGGCGCAGCACTACACCCCGGCCGTCGTCGCCGCCTGATGGACGCGGGGCCCGGAGGCGCGGGGCTCCGGGCCCCGTCCGGCGGCGGATGAGACCTCGGGCGGCGGGTGCGCGCCGCCCCGGCGCCGGCCGGGGACCGCGAGCGGCCGGCCGTCAGGCGGGGCCCGGCCGGGCCCGGTCGAGTCGTCTCGCGGCCCGGGCACGGGCCTCCTCCAGGAGGGTGCGCGCGAGTGAGGAGGTGGCCTCGCCCGGGTTGAGCACGCAGACCCAGCCCTGCGCCGCGTACACGGGGTGGGGGAGGACCCGATCGGTCACCGTGAAGTCGATGCCGGCGCGGTGGTCCGCGTGCGCCGCCGGTGAGTGACCGATCAGCTCCTCGAACCTCCTGCGGCCGACGGCGAGGTTCAACCGGAACACGCCGGGGCGGTCGAGGTCCGAGGCGGTGTCGAACCCGTCGTAGTCCTTGGTCACGATGGTCGCGAAGGGAAGGAACCGGTCGGCGGGCGCGTCACCGCGCGGATCGTAGGAGATGAACGTGTCACCCCAGGCCGGCTCCGGAGCCCCCGTCTCCTCGCTCGCCGTGACCACCACGGTCCCCGGCAGGCCGGCTGCGAACTGAATGATCTCGTCCTGCGTCATGACGCCCTTCCGATCTCGGTCGCGTTCTCCCTTCCAGGGTTTCATTGAACTTCCCTGTGAGACTTTTCACCGGAGACGCCGATGAACGAGCTGGTCGCCGCCGGGCGACCTTCAAAGCGTGGGTGAACTCGCGGGGCTCAGCCGGTCTTCGGGCGGGCCCGTTCGATGATCGCGCCGAAGTCGACGCCGGCCGGCAGGGTGCCGAACGCCCGGCCCCAGTCGCCGCCCAGGCGGGAGGCGCAGAAGGCGTCGGCGACGGCCGGATGACCGTGCCGGACCAGCAGCGAGCCCTGGAGCACCAGGGCGAGGCGCTCCACGATCCGCCGGGCACGGGCCTCGATCGTCGCCACGTCGGTGAGCGCGTCCCTGACCTCGGCGACCGCGGCGTCCAGCCGGGCGTCCGCGCCCGAGGCCAGGCCGACCTCGTCGAAGAACGCCTCGACGGTCTCCGGCTCCTTGACCATGGCCCGGAGCACGTCGAGCGCCGAGACGTTGCCCGAGCCCTCCCAGATTCCGTTGAGGGGCGACTCGCGGAACAGCCGCGGCATGCCGGAGTCCTCGACGTAACCGTTGCCGCCGAGGCATTCGAGGGCCTCCGCCGCGTGGGCGGGCCAGCGCTTGCACACCCAGTACTTGCTCACGGCGAGTCCGAACCGCTTGAACGCGGTCTCGCCCCGGTCGGTCGCCCCGGCCAGGCGGAGCATGAGGACGGTCGCCGCCTCGGACTCGACGGCCAGGTCGGCCAGGACGTTGCGCATCAGCGGCTGGTCGATGAGGTACCGGCCGAACGCCTGCCGGTGCGCGGCGTGGTGGGCCGCCTGGACGAGGCCCTCGCGCATCCCGGCGGCCGCGCCGATGACGCAGTCGAGCCGGGTCATGTTGACCATCTCGATGATCGTGCGGACGCCGCGCCCCTCGTCGCCGACGCGCCAGGCGACGGCCTCCTCGTACTCGACCTCGGCGGACGCGTTCGACCGGTTGCCCAGCTTGTCCTTGAGGCGCTGCAGGCGGATGGCGTTGCGGGTGCCGTCGGGCAGCACCCGGGGCAGCAGGAAGCAGGTGAGGCCCTCCGGGGCCTGGGCGAGGACGAGGAAGACGTCGCACATCGGCGCGCTCGTGAACCACTTGTGGCCGGTCAGCAGGTACGTGCCGTCGGGCTGCGGCACCGCCCGCGTCGTGTTGGCCCGGACGTCGGACCCGCCCTGCTTCTCCGTCATCGACATGCCGGCGAGGATGCCGCGCTTGCCGGCCGGGTCGCGCAGCCCGAAATCGTACGTGTCGGAGGTCAGCAGCGGCTCGTACCGCCGGGCCAGCTCCGGCGCGTGCCGGAGCGCGGGCACGGCGGCGTAGGTCATCGAGATCGGGCAGCCGTGCCCGGCGTCGACCCGCCAGACGTAGAACTTGGCGGCGCGGGCGACGTGCGCCCCGGACCGTTCGGTCCAGGCGCGCGCGTGCAGCCCGTGGCTCACCGCGACGCGCATCAGCTCGTGCCAGGCGGGGTGGAACTCCACCTCGTCGATGCGGTGGCCGTACCGGTCGTGGGTGCGCAGCACCGGCGGGTGCTCGTTGGCGAGGCGGCCCCACTCCCGTGCCTGTTCGGTGCCCGCCAGCCGGCCCAGCTCGTGGACGGCCTCGGCCGCCCAGCCGCCGCCCTCGCGGAAGAGCCCGTCGAGGAGTGCCGGATCGTCGGCCACGTCGTGGCCGGACAGCGGGGGGACCTGGTTGAAGACCTCATGCGTTGTCACTGACCGCTCCAATGCTGCGCTGGGCGAAGGCGATGAGATGGGAGATCAGGTGGGCCCGGGCCCGTCCGTCCGCCGCCGCGTCCGTACGGGCGGGCAGGGCCGGGCCGACGGGCTGGGGCGGGGCGCCGGGCGGATCCGGGTCGGCGGGCCGGCCCGCGCCGACCGCGAGCGGTCCGACGAGGGCCTCGCCGATGGCGCCGACGAGCGCGGCGGCGCCGACGTCGACGTCCTGGTCGGGCAGCTCGCCGGCGGCGATCCCGCGACTGATGATCTCGGCGAGGACGGCGGCGTATGCCCGGCGGAACACCAGGCGTTCGGCGTCGACGGAGGGGTCCACCGGCTCGGCGAGGAGCGCGTAGGCCATGCGCGGCGCGCGCAGGGCCCGGCCCGCGAAGGTCTCGATCACCGCCGCGACGCTCTCGGCCGCCGCCCGGTCCGGTGACGCGGCGCGGGTGAACGCGTCGACCTCGCGCTGGGAGGCGACGCGGAAGACCTCGGCGACCAGGTCGGACTTCGACGGGAAATGGCGGTACACGCTGCCGGTCGCCACGCCCGCGCGCCGGGCGACGGCGGCGATCGAGCATCCGGCGTAACCCTGCTCGGCCACGACCGCGAGCGCGGCGGCGCGGATGCGGTCCCGTGAGGCGCCGAGCCGGGCCTCGATCCGGGGCGTACGGCGGTACGGCACACAAGGATTGAACCTCAGTTCACTCCTTCCCGGCAAGCGGGCACGAAGAGCGGGCACGAAGAGCGGGCACGAAGAGCGGGCACGAAGAAACGGCGCGGGATCCCCGAGAGAGGATCCCGCGCCGTCCGGCCGGCAGGCGAGGGGGAGCGGGTTACGCCTTGCCGGTGGCCTGAGCGGCGCCGGTCGCCGTGGCGTAGCCGGTGCCCGAGTGGCGGTAGACCGGGCCCTTGCCCAGCTCAAGCACCTGGAACTTGACCGTGATCGAGTTGGACGCGGTGCCGGTGAGGTGCTTCATCATCTTCTCCGACAGGTCGATGAGCGCCGGCGGGTTGTGCTGGGCGACCGCCCACTCCGCCGGGCCGAAGTCCTCGACGATCCCGATCTCGCTCTTGCCGTTGTAGGTGACCTTCACCTTGGTGCCGAGCGGCCAGTACGGGCTGGCGATCGTCTCGTACGCCATCGGCTTGCCCGACGCCGTCGACGGGTCCCAGAAGGAGGTCGCGGTGGAGACGCCGGCGGGCAGGGCCGGGGCCTTGGCCTGCTTCTTGGGGTCGTTGCCCTTCTTGACCGACAGGAGCATCCGGTCCTGGGCGCCGCTCTGGACGCGCTTCTCGGCCTGGGCGGGCGCCTGCTGTGCGACCTTCGCGGGGGCGCTCTGCGCCTGGGGCGACGCCGCCGCCTCCGAGGTGCCCCCGTAGGCGAGGGCGGTCGTGACGCCGGCGCCGGCCAGGGTGACTCCGGCGGCGACGCTGGCGATGGCCTTGGTCGAAAGCCTGATCATCGCTTTCCTTTCGGGGGCATGCGGGGATGAGGGCATGGAGGTACCGGGGAAGGGGTTGGAGAGATCCGGAGAGAAGTCCGGTAAGGGGAGAGGTCGCGCGTGCCGCGTCACCGGCGGCGGCACGGCACGCGCCGACGGGCGGCTACTGCTGCGGGTAGTCCGGGTAGCCGTAGCCCACGACGGTGGAGGTGTTACGCGTCCGGACCTTCACGGCGTCGTCCGTGTTGCCCTCGACCGTCTGGATGGTGCCGTCATGGTTGTCCTTGACGACCAGGCCCACGTGATCGATGTTGTCGACCCCGCCGCCGCTCCAGGAGAAGAAGACGACCGCGCCGGGCTTGGGAACGCTGCCCCAGCGGCCCTGCGAGATGAACCACTTGGCGTGGGAGGGGGTGAACGCGTCGCCGCCCATGCCCTTGACGCCCAGCGTGTCGCCGACCCAGGTGACGAACATGTCGCACCAGGACGCGTTGGCGTAGTCGCTGACGGAGCCGCCGTCGCGGGCGGCGCCGGCCTTGGCGTACGGGGTGGTCATGAACCACTGGTTGAACTTGCTGCCGCCCGTGGCGTTCTCGGTCGTACCCACCTGGGACTCGGCGAGCTTCAGGACGTCCGCGGCCGTGGGCAGTTTCTTCTGCTTCTGCTCGGCGACGGTGTGCACGTTGAGGTGCGCGTCGTCGCCCGCGGGGCGGGCGTGCTTCGCCTTACCCGTACCCGGTGCGGGTTTCTGTGCCACCTGGTGGACGGCCGGACGGGACACGGTGGACGCCTGCGCGGACAGCGCGGGCCCTGCGGTCACGACGGTCGTCGCCGCCGCGCCGGCGGTCACGGCGCCGGCGATGAGGCCGGTGAGACACTTCTTCTTCGAGGTAAAGCGGGGTTTGGCGTGTCGAGGGGACACGGGGGGTACTCCTTCGGCTTCCATGCCGCTTACCGGGTTAGCTGACGGGTTCGGGCGTGGAAGCTGCCCTACGGCACGAAGGTGCCGATTCACCCCAGTGGTGCGGTGGGTCCCCGGTTCCGCGAGGTGCGGATTCAGCGGGTCGCCCGCTTGCGCGGACGGCACGAACAAAGAGACAAGGGTCTGCTGGCCGTGCGGTCCCAGGGGAGGGACGACGACCGGATATTCAGATCAGGGAAGACTCGCGGACAAGTTCTGACTCCTTACTTCCAGTACGCCTACCGGGTTAGCTGACGGGTTCGGGCGTGGAAGTCGCCCTACGACACGACGGATGTGCCGATTCACCCCGGGACTGCTCATGGGTCCCCGGCTCCGTGACTCTCACGGACTCGACGTTGCCGCTCCCGCTCCATAAGGAACAAGTGGATACTCCGCGGGAGTGGCGTGATTTGGATATGAACCGTCTCGGCTCTGTACGGAGGCCCTCACGCGTCTTCGCGCTGCGCCGTCTGCGCTGGTGGGCCGGCCGCCGCCGGCGGATGTCCGGGGGCGCATGGGGGGCGTCCCTCTGGACTTAGTGGGAACATAGCAGACAAATATCGGTCGACCAAATACCTATGTTTGCGACATAGCTCACATGGCGGCCCGGAATAAATGATCGCTAAAAGATCGTCTAATGATCGATTTCGAATGATCGAATTCGCGGCTCGATAAAGATCGTCGAAATGGCGATCAATCGCGAAGCCTGACGGCACAAGGCTTTCCGGCGTCCGCAGAGATCGACGGCCCCGCGCGCGGGTCGCTCAGCCCGCGACCGCGACGGGACCGGCGCTGAGGAGGGCCTCCCGGTAACGCTGCGCGGTGATCTCCGCCAGCTCCGGGACGGCGCCCAGAGCCGGTGAGACGGCCACGGCGCCCGCGGCCAGGGCCTCGTCCCGCACCTTGTCCGCGAAGAAGCCCGGGGCCAGGAAATAGGACGCCACGACCACACGCCGCGCTCCCGCCGCGTAGAGCGCGCGCACGGCCTCCGCGGGCGTGGGACGGGCCGCGGAGGCGTACGCCGGGACGACGGCGCGCCAGCCCCGCCAGCCGCGCGCCATCCGGCCGATCGTCGCGTTCGCCGCCGGGTCGCTGGAGCCGGCCGCGGCGAGCACGACGGCCGTCTCCGGGTCCGGCCGGACGCCGACCTCGGCGAGCCGCCGCTCCAGCGCGCCGGTCATCAGGGGATGGGGGCCGAGCGTGGCGCCGTAATGCAGCCTCAGCCGCGGATAAGACGCCCTGGCCGCGCGCAGCACCCCGGGAATGTCGGTCTTGCTGTGGTACGCGGCGGTGAGGAGGAGAGGGAGCACGACGGCCTCGTCGGCCCCCTCTCCGACGAGACCACCGAGCACCTGCCCCGGTGCCGGGGGAGCGTGGTCGAGATACGAGGTCACGACCCGCACCCCCGAGGAACGGCGCACAAGATCGAGAAGTTCCTCGACCGTCGCCGCCGCCCGCGAGTCCCGGCTCCCGTGGGCCACGGCGACCAGGGGGACCGCCCCGCCGCCCCCGGGTCGCCCGGCTCTCACAGGTTGATGCCGCATTCGGTCTTTCCGGTGCCGGCCCAGCGTCCGCTGCGCGGGTCCTCACCCGGCGCGACCCGCTTGGTGCAGGGCTCGCAGCCGATCGAGGGATACCCGTCGTACTGCAGCGGGTTCACCAGGATGCCGTGCTCCTCGATGTAGCCGTGCAGGTCGTCCTGGGTCCAGCGGGCGAGGGGGTTGACCTTGACCTTGCCGCGCGCGGCGTTCCACTCGACGACGCGCGCGCCGCGCCGGTGCGAGGTCTCCTCGCGCCGGATCCCGGTGATCCAGGCGAGGTACGGCTCCAGCGCGCGGTTCAGCGGCTCGACCTTGCGCAGGTGGCAGCACAGATCCGGGTTCCGGCCGTACAACCGGGGACCCAGGTCGCGCTCCTGCTCGGCGACCGTACGGGAGGAGGTGACGTTCACCACGTTCACCGGGTAGACGGCCTCCACCGCGTCGCGGGTGCCGATCGTCTCGGCGAAGTGGTAGCCCGTGTCGACGAACAGTACGTCGATGCCGGGCCGGACCTTCGATGCGATGTCGACCAGCACGGCGTCCTTCATGGACGACGTCACGCAGATCCGGTCGCCGAAGGTCGCGATCGACCAGCGGACGATCTCCTCGGCGGACGCCTCCTCGAGCGCGTCGGCGGCCGATTCGACGATGTCGGTGAGGTCGAGCGCGGCGGTGGGGCGTTCGAACAGGAGCGTCATGCCGAGCCCTCCCGCCGGGGAGCGCCGGCCGAGCTCAGCGCGCCGAGCCCGACGAAGCGGAGCCGGAACGCCCGCGTGCAGGCGCGGCAGTGCCAGCCGCCGTCGCTCTCGTACGGCTCCAGGTCCTCGTCTCCGCAGTAGGGGCAGTAGAAGGGAACGGCCCTCTCGGTCACTTCAGCTCACCTTCCTCGGCACGCTGCACCCAGGCGGCGAAGGACTCGCCGTCGTTCCTGCCCTTCCGGAAGTTGCGCAGCACCCTCTCCACGTAGTCCGGCAGCTCCTCGGCGGTGGTCTTCAGGCCGCGGATCTTCTTGCCGAACTCGCCGCCGATCGAGCCGCCCAGGTGGACCTGGTAGCCCTCGACCTGCTCACCGTTCGCGTCGGTGACCAACTGGCCCTTCAGCCCGATGTCGGCGGTCTGGATGCGGGCGCAGGAGTTCGGGCAGCCGTTGATGTTGATCGTCAGCGGCTCGTCGAAGTCCGGCAGGCGCTGCTCCAGCTCCTCGATCAGGTCCATGCCGCGCTGCTTGGTCTCGACGATGGCGAGCTTGCAGTACTCGATGCCGGTGCAGGCCATCGTCTGGCGCCGGAACGTCGACGGGCGGACCCGCAGGTCGTGCGACTCCAGCTCGGCGGCCAGCTCCTCGGTCCGGTCCTCCGGAACGTCCAGGATGACCATCTTCTGCTCGGTCGTCGTGTGCACCCGGCCGGAGCCGTACTCCTCGGCCAGGTCCGCGATGACGTGCAGCAGGTCGCCGTTGACCCGGCCGACCTTCGGCGCGAAGCCGACGTAGTACCGGCCGTCGCGCTGCCGGTGGATGCCGACGTGATCCCGGCGCCGGTCCCGGGGCTCGCCGGGTGCCGGCCCGTCCGCCAGGGCGTACCCGAGGTACTCCTTCTCCAGGACCTCGCGGAACCGCTCCGGGCCCCAGTCGTTCATCAGGAACTTGAGCCGCGCGCGGTGCCGGAGGCGGCGGTAACCGTAGTCGCGGAAGATCCCGGTGATGCCCGCCCAGACCTCGTGGACCTGTTCCGGGCGGACGAACGCGCCCAGCCGCTTGGCGAACATCGGGTTCGTGGACAGGCCGCCGCCCGCCCAGACGTCGTAGCCGGCCTCGCCCTCGTCGTTGACCACGCCGACGAACGCGATGTCGTTGATCTCGTGGATCGTGCACTGGGCGGTGCAGCCGGACAGCGCCGTCTTGAACTTGCGCGGCAGGTTCGAGAAGTCCGGGCTGCCGATGTACCGGTCGTGGATCTCGCGAAGCTGCGGCGTCGCGTCGATGACCTCGTCGGCGTCGATCCCGGCGAGCGGACAGCCGAGGATGACGCGCGGCGTGTCGCCGCAGGCCTCGGTGGTGTGCAGCCCGACCGCCTCCAGGGCCTCCCAGATGGCCGGGACGTTCTCGATCTCGACCCAGTGCAGCTGGATGTTCTGCCGGTCGGTGATGTCCGCGGTGCCCCGGGCGTACTTCGACGACACGTCGGCGATCGTCCGCAGCTGGTCGAGGTTCAGCCGGCCGCCGTCGATGCGGACGCGCAGCATGAAGTACCGGTCGTCGAGCTCCTCGGGTTCCAGCACGGCCGTCTTGCCGCCGTCGATGCCGGGCCGGCGCTGCGTGTACAGGCCGTACCAGCGGAACCGGCCCCGCAGGTCCGCGGGGTCGATGGAGTCGAAGCCGCCCTTGGCGTAGATGTCGATGATGCGACGGCGGACGTTCAGGCCGTCGTCGTTCTTCTTGCTCTCTTCGTTCTTGTTGAGCGGTTCACGGTAGCCCAGGGCCCATTGGCCCTCGCCTCGTTTCCGCTGCGTACGGGATGGCATCGTGCGCGTCCTCCGTGGTCGTGGGGGACGCGAAGCACGCCGGCAGATCGCACTGCTGGCTCAACGCTGAGCTGTGGGGAATGACACCGGCATACCGCGCGCCCGTGAGGCAGTGGCGGTGGTCAGGTGTCAGCGACAGATCGCGCTGCCCACGCGGAGATAGTCGACGTGCCGGCGCATAACCAGCAACGGATCCGCAGCAGCCATGTCTCGATGATGACATGTGGTTCGATGACTGTCCAACCATGTCCGGAATGCGGACGTCCGTCGCATTGGTCCGTGGACAGGCGACCAAGCCATCGGCGGGCGGCCACGTGATCCGTGGACGTAAGGCCGGGCCGGCCGGTGGCCGTACGGCTCGCGGACGGGCGACCGCACCTCAGCCCTGCCGGAGCCAGTTGATGTCCGGCTCGGTGCCCTCGGCGGGCGCAAGGGTCTCCTCCGGGGTCTCGGCTTCGGGCGGCAGGTGCTGGCAGTCGCACCACGTGCCGCCCCGGCACTCGCCGTGCCGCCGCTCACGACACGCTTCGCAGATCACGTGTTCATTGTGCCCACTCGGCGCCGTCTCATCGCCGGCGCCGGGCGCAGGCGCGACCGAACTCCGTTCTGTACGCTGTGCGCGTGGCCGTGGCGATGGATCGACTGCTCACCGACCTGCGCGAGGAGACGGGCGACCTCGAGCGTCTCCTTGGACCGGACGCCTGGGACCTGCCCACGCCCGCCGAGGGCTGGACGGTACGCGACCAGGTGACCCACCTGGCCTGGTTCGACGAGGCCGCCGTCCGCGCCGTGACGGACCCCGGCGCCTTCCGCGAGGAGGTCCGCCGGCTGGTGGAGGAGGGCTTCGACACCGACCGGATCGTCGAGGAGCGGCGCTCCATGCCCGGCGACGAGGTCCTGGAGTGGTTCCGTACGGCCCGGGGCCGCATGATCGAGGCGCTGACGGTCCTCGATCCGAAGGCCCGGATCCCCTGGTACGGCCCTGACATGGGCGCGGCCTCCTTCGCGACGGCGCGCCTGATGGAGACGTGGGCGCACGGCCAGGACGTCGCGGACGCCGTTGGCGTCCGGCGCGAGCCCACCGACCGGCTCCGCCACGTCGCCCAGATCGGGGTGCGGACCCTGTCGTGGAGCTTCGTCGTCCACGACAGGCCGGTCCCGCAGGCGCCGGTGCGCGTCGAGCTCACCCTTCCCGGCGGCGACGTCTGGACCGCGGGCCCGGAGGACGCCGCGGACGTCGTACGCGGCCCGGCGCTGGACTTCTGCCTGCTCGTGACGCAGCGACGGAACCGCGCCGACGTCGGCCTCACGGTCGCCGGACCGGTCGCGAAGGAGTGGATGGACATCGCGCAGGCGTTCGCCGGGCCACCCGGCAACGGCCGCCCACCCGGCCGATTCGCCTGAGATGTGATGATCGTCACAGCCGGGAGATGCGTCCGCCGCTCCGACGGGGTCATCTCAGGGAGGAGCCTTCGTATCCCCGCTCCGGACGGGGATCTCCGGCCCCGGCCCGGGGTCCGGGGCGACCGGCCGGAGGCGATCGGCGAGATGAGCGTCATGCCGCACACCGGGCGTATCAGCCCCTACGGTAGAGCCTCATGACCACCGCCTCCGATGCCTCGACGGGCGTTTCCGGGTCGTCCGCCGTCGCACGGATGCGCTCCGCCGTCTGGCAGGTCGTCCGCGGCACCACCCTCTCGGCGTTCCGCTACCGGGTGACCGGGCTGGCCGCCGAGGCGGCCTTCTTCACCCTCCTGTCGCTGCCGCCCCTGGCGCTCGGCCTGATCGGCCTGCTCGGGCACTTCCGGAACCTGCTCGGCGCCACGACCATCGCGGAGACCCGCGAATGGGTGCTGGACCGCGCCCAGACGGTGCTCACCGAACAGACCGTCAAATCCGTCGTCGAGCCCCTCCTCGACGAGGTGCTGCGCGGCGGCCAGGTCGGGATCGTCTCGATCAGCTTCCTCATCTCCCTGTGGGCCGGCTCGCGCGCGCTGAACGTCTACGTCGACACGATCACGATCGCGCACGGCCTGTCCGGCGTGCGCGGCGTGATCCGTACCCGCCTGCGCGCGTTCTTCCTCTACCTCGCGGGACTCGGCGTCGGGCTGGTCGTCATCCCCGTCCTCGTCGCGGGGCCGACCCTGGTCCTGCACTGGGTCCCGGCCGGGGCCGTGGTCGTACGTGTCCTCTACTGGCCGATCCTCGTCATCGTCGCGGTCATCTTCCTGGCGCTCCTCTACCACCTGAGCGTCCCCGTACGGACGGCCTGGTGGCGGGAGATCCCCGGCGGGGTCACGGCCATGGCCATCTGGGGGCTCGGCAGCCTCGTGCTGCGGCTCTACCTGGACGGCTCCACGACTGCGGTGTCGGTGTACGGGTCACTGGGCGCGGCCATCGCCGTGCTCGCCTGGCTGTACGTCACCGCGCTGGCCGTCCTGATCGGGGCGGCCCTGAACGCCGAGGTCGACAAGCTCTGGCCCGGCGAGTTCACCTCGCGCGCCCGCCTGGAGGACGACGCCCCGGCTCCCGGCCGCGAGCCCTGACGCCCTCCGCCCGGTCCCGGGCGGGCCGTGAGCCCTTGCGCCCTTCGCTCCTGGCCCGAAGGGCCGCGAGCCCTGACGCCCTCCGGACATGGCGGAAGCCCCCGCCGAGGCGGGGGCTTCCAGGGTGGTTGACTCGGGGCTCCGGGACCGGAGTCGTGGAGCCCCGAGGGCGAGACGTCCGCTCAGTGGAAGGCCGGGGCGCCGGACTTCGGGTCGAGGAACAGACGGCCCGCGCGCGGGTGGCGGAAGTCGAACATGCCGCTCAGGCTTCCGGCCCGCTGGTCGAACGACGCGTCGCCGATCCGGCCGACGCCCCAGTTGTCCTCGATGAACTTCAGCACCGAGGTCTGCTCGGTGTAGTGGTGGTCGACGTGGTTGACCTTCGCGTACGGCGAGACGACGAGGAGCGGGAGGCGCTGACTCGGACCGCAGCGGTCCTGGTAGCCGCCGGCCACCTTGGCCTTGCCGCACAGCGTCGTGTCCTGCGAGGCGTCCGTGGAGCCACTGAGGATCCGCGGGGCCTTGTGGTCGTACCAGCCGTCGGAGTCGTCGTAGGCGAGGACGACCGCGGTGGAGCTCCACTCGGGCGACTTCTGCAGCTTGTTGATCGTGTTGACGATGAACTGCTGCTCGTCGAGCGGGTCGGAGTAGCCGGCGTGGCCGTCCTGGTACGCGGCGGCCTTGAGGAAGCTCACCGCGGGCAGGTTGTGCGCCGAGAGCGCCGCGTCGAAGTCGCTCAGGTCGTACTGGTGGTTGGCCTGGTCGGTGCGGCCGATCGCGGCGACCGAGGACGGCGGCAGGTGCTTCTCGTTGGCCGTCGACTTGTAGTACTGGAACGGCTCGTGGTGCGGGCTGTAGTCGGTGACGTTGATGCCGCCGACGTTCTGGTGCGTCGCTCCGCAGACGGCGTAGCCGTTCGCGGTGCCGGTGGGCCGGAAGCCGCCCTGGAACCAGCCCCAGGTGACCTTGTTCTTGTTGAGCAGGTCACCGATGTTCTGCCCGGTCATCACGGCCAGGTTGTTCTTGGACGTGTGGTTGGTGCCGGAGCAGTCGTCGAACGCCGGGTCCGGGTCGTTGATGACCGTGCCGACGCCGTTCGCGTCCGGCGACTGGACGACGTACGCGTCGCTGACCTTCTTGTGGGTCACCGGGTCGACGGCGTAGCCGCCGTGCGTCTGGCCCGAGATCAGGTTGAGCGCACCCGGCGTGGACGGCCCGAAGACCGAGTCCCAGGAGTTGTCGCTCATCGCGTAGTTCTGGGCGTAGTTCCACATCGCGGTGACGGTGTTGCCGTCGTAGTAGTCCATCACCAGGCCGGGCTCGCCGAACAGCACGGGCTGGCCGGTGCACTTGTCCTTCTCGGTGTGCTCGACGAAGCCGTCCATCTTGCCGCCGTTGACGGCCTTCTGCTCGGACCCGTAGCCGTGGTCCTGGTCGCAGGTCATCGCCTGGGCGGGAGTGAGGCGCTTGGGGTTGTACTGGTTCGGGTTGTCCTTGAGCAGCTTCTTCGTCAGCCCGTCGACGCGGGGCGTGTGCCGCTTGGCGACGAACTTGGTGCCGTCGGTGTTGGCCGCCTTCGGGTACGTGCCGAAGTAGTGGTCGAAGGAGATGTTCTCACCGAAGAGCACGACGACGTGCTTGATCGGCGTGGCGGTGCGGACCTGCGTCACGGCCGCGGTCAGCGAGGCGCCTTCCTGCCGCCCGCCGCTCGCCCAGCTCGGCACCGCGGCCAGCGCGAGCGCTCCGGCCGCGGCCACCGATCCGGCGATCACCGCGGACCGTCGGCCCTTCCACTTTCCGGGACCCATCCTGTTGCCTCCTGAAGTTGTGAAACACCGGTCCTCCGACGGAGCCCCGGCTCAGCCGGGATCTCATCGAGCCGCGACGACGATCACGCTGACAGAAGGTGACGCGTGCGTGAACAGGACACCATGGCTACTTCAAATCTCTTTAGACGATCTTTATCTAACTCGGGGTCATCTGTCCCGTGAATGACCGATTCGACCCGTTTAGGGCCTGCGACGGTCAGCTCAGGAGGGCGCGGGCGAAGAAGTCCGAGGCGTCACGGACGCCGGGCAGGGCGAAGAAGTAGCCGCCGCCGAACGGCCGGATGTAGTCGGTGAGCGGCTCGTCCGCCAGCCGGGTCTGCACCGCCTCGAACTGCCGCGCGATGTCCTGCTGGTAACAGCTGAAGACCAGCCCCATGTCGAGGTCGCCGACCGCGTCCACGCCGCGGTCGTAGTTGAAGCTGCGGCGCAGGATCCGGCTGTCGGCGGTCTGCGGCGTGCGCGGGTTGGCCAGCCGGATGTGGCTCGTCAGCGGGATGACCTTGCCGATCGGGTCCGCGGTGTACCGGGGCTCGTCGAGCTCGTGGTTCCCGTCGAGGGGGGCGCCGGTGTCCCGCGCCCGGCCGAACATCTGCTCCTGCTCGGCGAGCCCCACCCGGTCCCAGAACTCCACGAGCATCCGGATGAGCCGGATCACGACGTACGAGCCGCCGGCCGTCCAGGCCGGCTCCGGCGCGTGCCGGCCCTGGCCGGTCGTGCCGGGGGCGGCCCAGACCAGACGGCTCATCTCCCGTGCGTCCGCCGCGTCGGGGTTGGCGATGCCGTCCTTGAAGCCCATGAGGTTGCGCGGCGTGCCGCTGGGCCGCGGCGGGCTGGCGAAGCCGTTGATCCGCCACCGCACCTGCATGCCGCCGCGCGTGTGCCGGGCGACGTCGCGCAGCGCGTGCACGACCGTGTCCTCCTCGTCGGCCGACAGCTGCAGGCTCAGGTCGCCGTGGCACCAGGCCGGGTCGAGCGAGTCGTTGGGGAAGGTCCGCATCGGCGTCAGGCCGGGCGGCTTCCGCGCCGCCAGTCCGTACCGGTCGTCGAACAGGGACGCGCCGACCCCGACCGTCATCATCAGCCCGCCGCCGGGCACCTCGGGCCCGAGCACCCCCGAGTCGGCGGGCGGCGCGCTGATCCCGGCGTCCACGGGCGTGCCTCCGGCGGTCAGCGCGCGGGCGCGGTCGGTGAGCGTGCGGAACAGCTCGGTGAGCTCGCCGCGACCCGTCGCGACGACGTCGAACGACACGACGACGGTCCGCCGCCTCGGCCGCTCGAGGATGCCGGCCTGGTGCGCGCCGTGGAACGAACGCGCCGCGGTCCGGTCGGCGGCGGAGTCGGTCACGGCGCCGGCCGCACGGGCGGCGGAGGGACCGGCGACGGCGCCGGCCACGCCGGCGGCCAGGGCGCCGCGCAGGAAGGATCGGCGGTCGGAGGGCATCATCCCGCTCCCTGGGGGCGACGACGGGGGGCGCAGATCGTGGCGATCGGGGCGAGGCGTTCGAGCAGGTCTCCCGCGGCGCCGTTCAGGCGCTCGCGGTCGATGCGCGAGAGCGCGCCGACCGACGAGCGGCCCTTCAGCAGGGCGTCCATCCGGTCCATCGACGCGTCGACGGCGGCCAGGCCCGTGTAGCGGGGGCGCAGCAGCGGGCGGAGCAGGCCGACGAGCTCCCGGGTGCCCTCGAGGTTGGCGGCGGCGGTCCGCAGCGTCGTGCCGCTGCCCTGGTCGGCCTCACCGGTCAGCTGGAACTGCAGGGTGTTCTCCAGGATCTCGTGCGCGCGCAGCGGGAGATCGCCGGGCTCCATGCGCTCATCGGCCCACGAGGACCGCAGGGCGCGGACGTCGCGGGCGAGCCGGTCGGTCACGCCGGCCAGCGAGGCGGCGGACTCGCCGTGCCACAGGCCGTACTCCACGCGGTGGAACCCGGTGAAACCCGCGTCGTGGACGCCTCCGGGGAGCCCTGCCGGGAGGCCGTCGATCCGGCCGTCGAAGTCGCCGAACGTGCCGTACGCGGCCCCGAGACGCTCGTACGCCAGGTGCGCCGGCGTCCAGGCGGCCCGTGCCGCGCCGAGGTCGCCGTCGTCGACGGCGGACCGCAGGGCGTCGGTCCTGTCGACCAGGCGGTCGAGGCCGGTGGAGACGTACGCCTGGTAGGCCCGCGTCGGCGCGTACAGGTCGTTCTCGGAGACCGGGACGATCCCCGGTGTCCCGCCTCCGGCGCCGGTGATCCGCGTCACGGGGCCGGTGACCGGGTCGGCGGGTCCGTCCTGCGCGCAGCGGAAGGCGTACGAGCCGGGGCCGAGCGCGATCCGCAGCGAGCGGACGGTCCCGGGGCCCATTCCCTCCAGCTCGGCGTAGACCGCGCCCGTCCGAGGGTCGAGCAGGGTGACGTTCGTCGACGTGTCGCCGTCGTTGCGCAGCGGCAGCACCTGCGGGCCCGGCCGCAGCGGCACCCGGCCGGTGCCGCAGCCCGAGGCGCCGGCCTCGATCGCGGGCGCCGCCGACGGCGCCTTCGGCGCCGGGCGCGTACCGTCGCCGGCCATGGCGAGCAGCAGGGCCGCGCCCGCTGCGAGCGCCGGCAAGCGCATGACGACTCCATCGGGTCTTCGAGGGGACCGGCGCGCGGCCGTCCCCGGTCGGTGGTCACCGGCCGCGCCGGCGCGTTGATCGCCGGGCGGGCGGACCCCGACACTCTAGAACGCCGCGACCGGCGGTCACGCCCCGGATCCGGCACGGGCTCGGGCTTCGTGCGGCAGTTCACGTCCGCGTAACCAGGGCTTCACCAGGGCCTTCTCCCCGCCTTACCCCCGAAGCGGGCGGAGGGAGGTTAGGTTAGTCTCACCTAATAACGTGGACGTGAGCGATCACGACCCAGCGCCGGCCGCGGTCCAGCGCCGATTCCGACGGCACTGATCATGACCGGCGCCGACTCCGACGCAGCCGATCGATCGACAGGGGGCCCCTTGGCGGACCACCGCTGTGCACACTGTCCGGGAAGTCACACGGGGGAGCGCCCGTGCCTGGCCAGTGCCACGACCGGAGCGCGCTCGTGGCTGCTGATCGAGCATCCGGGGCCGTGGGCCGAACGCGTCGAGGCCACCGCGGTGCCGGGGCCGGTCGCCGACGTCCTCCGCCGGGCCGGACGGCACGGCGTGCGCGTCCAGTTCATCCGGGCCCCGCGTGGGAGACGCCCGACGCCTCCGCTGTGGGTGTACACCGGTTTCTCCGGCGACGGCGCCCCCGACGGCCGGCCCGTGACGCCCTGGCTGGAAGGGCGGGAGCTGACCCGCCCGGAGGAACTGGCCGGCCTGGACCTGGCGGCGGTGGCGGCCGGGCGGCCTCCCGGGTTCGGCGGGCCGGTCGCGGATCCGCTTCTGCTCGTCTGCGCGCACGGCCGCCGGAACGCCTGCTGCGCGCGGACCGGCGCCCCGCTGGCCCGCGCCCTGCGCGAGCGCTTCGGATCACAAGTGTGGGAAACGACACATGTCGGCGGTGACCGCTACGCCGCCAACCTCGTCTGCCTCCCGCACGGTCTGTACTACGGCGACCTGGACGAACGGCGCGCGGTGGCGGCCGCGGCGGCCTACCGGTACGGAGAAGTGGTGCTCGACCGCTACCGTGGACGTGCGGGCCTGCCCGAGCCGGTGCAGGCCGCCGAGCACTTCGTGCGGGCGCACACCGGGATCCTCGCCGTGGGCGGCGTCGCGGTGGAGTCGATGGTCGGAGACACCGCCGTCGTACGCGCCGGCCAGGCGCGATACCGCGTCCGGGTCGCGCGGGCGGACCTCGGCGGCTGCGGCGCGGAGTGTTCGGAGAACCTCGCCACGTATGTTAAAAGGGACCTGGCCCTTCTCAACGGGGCGGCCCTCGTGTAGCCTCTCCGAGGCCCTATTCGCCGTTCCCGAGGGGACACGGCGGCTCTCGGGGAACATCACGGCGCTTCAAGACGTTGCAAGATTTTGCGCGCTTCTTACTGCTGTAGCGCCCGTGACCGAAATTTGCTCACCAGCAAGCTACGAGGTGGTAGTTCTATGGCTCAGGTACGTCGGCAGGCAAACCTCCCCCGTCCCAGCTGGGGCTGGCAGGACGCTGCCGAGTGCCGGGGGGAGGACCTCATCCTGTTCTTCGGCCCCGACGGCGAGCGTCAGCCGGAGCGTGAGATCCGCGAGCGTAAGGCCAAGGCCGTGTGCATGCGCTGCCCCGTGCGCACCGAATGCCTTGACTACGCCGTCTCCCGGCCCGAGAAGTACGGCACATGGGGCGGCCTGAACGAAGACGAGCGCGCGTCCGAGCGTCGCCGTCGCATGCGTCGCGCCAACGCCGCGTAGCGTTTCCCCCGCTACCCGCGGCCGCGCGACCAGGGCCCGACGACTGCGGGCCGAACGGCGAGAGCGCCGAAAATCTCAGATGCTTCACCCCTTCATGCGGCGGGCGGACCATTCCCCCGAGAGCCGGGCGACCTCTTCGAGTGCGCCCGGCTCGCTGCACGGATGACCCGTGCCAGGCGCCATCACGGTCGCCGTCTCGGTCGTCATCCGTGCGGCCGCCCGCCCGCTCGGCGACCGCACGTCCAGGTCGCGTCCGCCCACGATCAACAGTGTAGGCGCACGTACGACCGCTGAGGACTGGCCGACGAGGCCGGGCGGCCGCCGCGGGACACCACCGCGGCGGCGCGCCGGCGGCCACTCCGGCTGCGCGAACTCCCACGTCACGGCGGGGAGGGCGTCAGAGCAGCCTCTGCACGTCGTCGTCGGACAACTGGTCGAAGCGCACGTACCACTGCCCCACCGCGCGGAACGTCCAGGGGGCCGCCAGCACCACGACCTCGTCGGCGTCGCGGGCGAGGGCCTTCACCGTCTGCGCCGCTCCGACCGGTACGGCGAGCACGAGCCGCCGGGGTTCTCCCGCCCGGACCGCCGCGAGCGCGGCCCGTGCCGTACCGCCCGTGGCCAGGCCGTCGTCGACGACCACGACGTTCCGGTCCTTGACGGATGGCAGCGCCCGGTCCCCCCGGTAGGCCGCCACGCGGCGCGCGAGTTCGGCGCGCTCGCGTCGTACGGTCTCCTCCACATCCGCCCGGGTCAGCCCCACCCGGCGCATCAGGTCGGCGTCGAAGACGGGTTCCCCGCCCTCGGCGATCGCGCCCACGCCCAGCTCGGGCTGGCCCGGGCAGCCGATCTTCCGGGTCACCAGGACGCCGAGCGGCGCGTCCAGGCGCCGGGCGATCTCCCGGGCGACCGGTACGCCCCCGCGGGGCAGGGCGAGGATCAGCGGATCGGCGAGCCCCAGCGGCACGAGTTCCTCCGCGAGCAGGCGTCCGGCCTCGGCGCGATCGGTGAAGGGCAGCCGTACGCCCTGTCGGCTCCAACCCACGACGACCACCTCGCAGGGATGAGGGGGCCTTTGAGCGGCCTTTCATGGCAGCCCTACCCACAAAGATGAGGTGCATCCGGTCGTTCGGTGGGTACGAGATGTGAATACCGTCAATCCCCCAGCAAACGGGCAAATCTGCGGTACCGCCCCCGGCGGACCGTACGAAGGGGGCGAGGCGTGTGAACGGCGCTGAGAGGCGGTGGGACCCCGGGAGCCCGGCGGCCACGCGCGGCGAGGAGCCCCCTTCCCGCGCGACGCCCCGGCCGGCCGGCGACGAGGCCGCCCTGCCGTACGAGCGGGTGGACATGCTCATCCACCGTCTCTTCGAGGTCGGCCTGGACCTGCACGCCGCGCTGGGGCACATCCGCGAGCGCGTCGAGGTCGAGGTGGGCGCGCGAAAGATCTACGAGGCGATCTCCGCTCTGGACGAAGCGATCAAGGAATGCCGCGGCGTCGTCATCGACCTCTGGCCGCCCGAGCGGGGCGCGCCGGACGCCGGGCGCTCCGGCGTCACCCGGCCGGTCGAACGCGCCGACGGGCCGGGCGCTCCCCGTCCCGCCATCGCCGTGAACGGCGAGACGGACCGCCCCGAGGCGGTTCCTCCCTCCTGGTGTCCCGAGGAGGGGCCTGCGGCCGGCCCTCCGACGCGGTGACCCGTCCGGAGGTGCGCCGTTCGCCGGGAACGCGGGCCGGCCCGAGCCCGCGTCGGCTGAACGCCCATGGCGTGGCGTCCTCGCCAGTGACCCGGCGGCGTCCTACCGTGACGCTGTGATCGCGATGGAGCCCGTCCCCGCATGGTGCCTGGTCAACGGCGAGTGGATCGAGTGCGAGGACCCGGTGATGGCGGCCTGCGACCCGCAGGGCGGCGACGTGTACGCCGCGATGGCCGGGCTCGGGTTCGAGGCCTGGTGCCGGATCGGCGACGAGGGGTTCGCCGCCACCCCGCTGACGCTGACGGTCTACTCCCGCGAGAAGCCGCCCCTGCAGTTCCTGCTGCAGCTGGAGGGCAACGCCGGGAACGTCGTCGAGCATGTCTTCGCCGAGACCCTCCCCGACGCCATGAACCTGCTCGCGGCGTGGGCGCCGGTGGCCCAGGCCGGCGCCCTGGTCGAACTCGCCCGGCGGGCGCCGGCCGGCGACGGCGAGCCGTCCCCCGTCCTGGGGCCCCGGCTCGCACCGTCCCGGCCGTTCGCGCCGGGAGCGGCGCACGCGACCGCGGTGGAACCCTGAGCCGGGGGTCTCAGGCCTGCTGCGGGCCCTTCGGGACGCCGTCGTCGATCTCGGCGGGGGCGTTGATCGTGACCCGGTGCATCTTGCGGCGCTGGGTGTAGTCGGCGACCGCGTAGTGCTGAGTGGGACGGTTGTCCCAGAAGGCCAGCGTGCCGACCCGCCACTTCAGTCGCACCTGGAACTCCGGTGACCGGACGACGTCCTGCAGCAGCGGCAGGAGCGCCTCGTTCTCCCGGTCGTCCAGGCCGACGAGGCGGGTGGTCGAGCTGCGGTTGACGAACAGCGCCTTGCGGCCGGTCTCCGGATGGACGCGCACCACCGGATGCCGTACGGGCGGCCACCGGCGCTGCATCTCCGCCAGGTCGAGCCGGTGCCCCTTGGCGATGGCCTTCGTCACCGACATGGTCAGGTCGTGCTCGGCCTCCAGCTCGTCGCACAGCCGCTGGATCGACCGGGGCAGCGACTCGTAGGCCAGGTACATGTTCGCCCAGAGGGTGTCGCCGCCGACGTCGGGCAGGATCACCGCGCGCAGCAGCGACCCCATCGGAGGCACCGGCATGAAGGTGTTGTCGCTGTGCCAGGAGTCTCCGCCCTCGCCCTTGGGGTCCTTCTGATCCAGGATGTGGATGGCGCTGGCCGACGTCTTCATCGGCGGCTCGTTCAGCGTGCCGAACCGCCGCGCGAAGGCCAGGTGCTGCTCGTCGGTGATCTCCTGGTCGCGGAAGAACAGGACCAGGTGGTCGAGCAGGCCCCGGCGGATCTGCGCGACCTCTTCGTCCGACGGCGATTTCCGCAGGTCGAGTCCTGTCACCTCGGCGCCGATGTGCCGTGTCACGGGGTGGAATTCGATCATGTCGGGCCCTCCGTCGGTGCACCGCGCGAAGAAAAACAAGCAATCGCTAGGTTGCCACTTTTCCCCGCGCCTGACCACCCCGGGGCAACGGTCAGCGCGTGCCGGTCCCGCTCGGGGTGTGACTCAGCGCGCGGCGGGCGGTGGGGAGGGCGGCCTGCCGGTCGGCGGGGACGAGGCCGACGCGGGTGCGGCGGTCGAGGAGGTCGGACTCGTCGAGAGCGCCCTCGTGCAGGACGGCCCAGACCAGCTCGGCGCCGATGGTGGCCGAGCCGGGCGCGACCGGCTCGGCGAGGGAGGGGTCCGCCGCCGCGAGAGCCGCCACGGCGGTGGCCTCGGTGCCGTACCGGCGGACGAGGCGCATCGGCGCGGTCAGCCGGCCGAGGTCCGGAGCGGCGCCGACCAGCGGCAGCCGGGTCGTCCGGCACGGCCCGGCGGTGAGCCCGCGTCCCTCGATCGCCGCGTCCACGGCGTCCTGGGCCATCCGCCGGTAGGTGGTGAGCTTGCCGCCGACGACCGTGACCACGCCGTTCCGGCCGGTCAGGACGGCGTGCCGCCGGGACAGGTCGGCGGTGCGGCCGCCGGGACCGGCGAGCAGCGGGCGCAGCCCGGCGAACGCGCCCACGACGTCGGCGCGGCGCACGGGGACCTCGAGCGCCGAGTCGACGATGTCGAGCAGGAATCCGATCTCGGCCTCCGTCGGCCGCGGCACGTCCGGGATCGGGGCGTCCGCGGGCTCGTCCGTCAGCCCGACGTAGACCCGGCCGTCGTCCTGGGGCAGGACGAGGGCGAACCGCCCGGTCGTCCCCGGAACGGGCAGGTGCAGCCCGGCGAGCGGCGCGCCGAGCGTCTCGGCCCGCAGCACGAGGTGGGTGCCGCGGGAGGGGCGCAGCCGTACGCCGTCGGCGAGCTCCCCGGCCCACACCCCGGTCGCGTTGATCACGGCGCGGGCCCGGATGACGTGCTCCGCCCCGGTCGCCTCGTCCCGTACGTCCGCGCCGTCGCCGCGCAGGGCGAGGGCCCGGCAGCGGGTGATGATCCGGGCGCCGTGCGCGGCCGCCGTCCGCGCGATCGCCGTCACCAGGCGGGCGTCGTCGGCGAGCTGGCCGTCCCAGGACAGGATGCCGCCGCGCAGCCCGTACGAGCGCAGCGCGGGCACCAGCCGCAGCGTCTCCACGGCGGACAGCCGGCGCGGGCGGGGGAGGACCGCGCGGCGCGTGCGCGCGCTGAGCCGGAGCAGGTCGCCGGCCCGCACCCCGGCCATGGACAGGGTCGCCGCCGAACCGGAGACCAGCGGCGTGAGCGGCAGCACGAACGGCAGGGCGTGCACGAGGTGCGGGGCGGTGCGCGCCATGAGCACGCCGCGCTCGACCGCGCTCTCGTGGGCGATGCCGAGCTGCCCGGAGGCCAGGTACCGAAGGCCGCCGTGCACGAGCTTCGAGCTCCACCGGGAGGTGCCGAAGGCGAGGTCGTGCGCGTCGACGGCGGCGACCGACAGGCCGCGGGAGGCCGCGTCGAGGGCGACGCCGGCTCCGGTCGCCCCGAGCCCGACGACCAGGACGTCGACGACCTCGCCGGCGCTGAGCGCGGCCAGGTCGCGGGTCCGCCGGGCGGCGTTCAGCGAGGAGGTCGAGGCCGTCATGGCGCGAGGTACCGGTCGAGGATCTGCCGCAGCTCGTCGTCGAAGGCCTGCGGCGACAGGGCCGGGGCGCCGTCGGCGACGATGTGCCCGGACATGGCGAAGGACTGCACGATGAGCAGGACGGCGCGGGCCTGCCGTGCGGGGTCGCCGGCGCGGATGGTGCCATCGCGGTGCCCGGCGCGCAGGGTCTTCTCGAAGGCGCGCAGCATGGCGTCCTGGGTGGTGCCGCGCCGCTGCAGGAGGTACGGCAGGAGGACCTCGGGGTCGACCTCCAGGATCTTGTGGAACAGCGGGTGCCCGCGGAGCGCGGCCACGCCCGCGACGAGCGCCTCGACCGCCTGCGGCCGGACCGGCGCGCCGTCGGCGGGCGGGGTGACGCGGGCGACGACGCTCGCCCACTCACGGGTCATCAGGTCGGCGACGAGGGTGCGCACGTCCGGCCAGCGCCGGTAGATCGTCATGCGGGAAACGCCGGCGCGCCGCGCGACGTCGGTGAGCGTCGTGCGCCGTACTCCGACGGCGAGGACGCAGTCACGGGCGGCGTCGAGCATCGCGTCCTTCTTGTGACGAATGGACGTCATGTGTAACAGTGTAAATCCCCTCAGAGTTCGCAGGAAGGGAGGGGCCGTGCCGACGATGCGCTGGAACGGCTGGGGCGATCCGGACCGGGCCGCCCCGCTGCCCGACTCCGTCGTGGGGCTGCTGCGGGAGCTGCTCGGCGTCCGGCCGGACCCCGTCCCGCCGGTGCCGCTCGCGGAGGTGGCGCCGCCCGCGCCGGCCCCCGCCGTGCGGGCGCTGGCGGAGATCGTGGGCCCCGACGCGGTGCTGACCGACGACGAGACGCGGATCCGGCACACCCGCGGCAAGTCCACGCCGGACCTGCTGCGCATCCGCGCGGGCGACGCGGGCGCGGCCCCGGACGCCGTCGTGCTCCCCGCCGGCCACGAGCAGGTCCTGGCCGTCCTGGACCGGTGTTCGCGCGAGCGCGTCGCGGTCGTCCCCTTCGGCGGCGGGACGTCGGTCGTCGGCGGTCTCGCCGCGGCGGGGGAGGGGTTCGCCGGCGTGGTGGCCCTCGACCTGCGGCGCCTGGACCGGGTCACCGCGCTCGACACCGTCGCGCGGACCGCGACCCTCCAGGCCGGCCTGCGCGCCCCGCGCGCCGAGGGCCTGCTGGCCGAGCGCGGCTTCACGCTCGGCCACTACCCCCAGTCGTACGAATGGGCGACGATCGGCGGGTTCGCCGCCACGCGGTCCTCCGGCCAGGCGTCGGCGGGCTACGGCCGGTTCGACGAGATGGTGGCCGGGCTGACCGTCGCCACGCCTCGCGGCACCCTGACGCTCGGCCGGGCCCCGAAGTCCGCGGCAGGCCCCGACCTGCGGGAGCTGGTGCTCGGCTCCGAGGGCGCCTTCGGCGTGATCACGGACGTGACCGTACGGATCCGTCCCCTGCCGGAGGCGCGCCGGTACGAGGGCTGGCGGTTCCCGACGTTCGCGGAGGGCGCCGCCGCGGTGCGGGCCCTGGCCCAGGACGGGCCGATGCCGACCGTGCTCCGGCTGTCCGACGAGACCGAGACGGTGATCGGCCTGGCCCGGCCCGGCGAGCTCGGCGGAACGCACGGTGGCGGCTGCCTGGCGGTCTGCGGGTACGAGGGCGGCCCGGACGACGTGGCGGCGCGCCGTGCGGGCGCGCACGCCGTCCTGACCGCGCACGGCGGGGATCCGCTCGGCGACGCGCCCGGGGAGAGCTGGGCCGCGGGGCGGTTCTCCGCGCCGTACCTCCGCGACGCCCTCCTCGACGTCGGCGCCTTCGCCGAGACGCTGGAGACCGCCGGCTTCTGGTCGGCGCTGCCGCGTCTCGCCGACGCCGTCCGGCAGACGCTGTCGCGCGAGCTGCCGTCGTCCCTGGTCATGTGCCACATCTCGCACGTCTACCGGGACGGGGCCTCGCTGTACTTCACCGTGGTCACCGCCCAGGGCGACGATCCCGTCGGGCGGTGGCGGCGCGCGAAGGCCGCCGTGAACGACGCGATCGTCGAGGCCGGCGGAACCATCACCCATCACCACGGCGTCGGCACCGACCACCGCGCCTGGCTCGCCCGTGAGATCGGCCCGCTCGGCGTCGACGTCCTGCGCGCGGTCAAGGACCGGCTCGACCCCGCCGGCATCCTCAACCCCGGCGTGCTCGTCCCGCCCGCGGGCCGATGACCCGTACGATCCGGCGGAGGACCCGTACGATCCGGCCGAGGGCGCGGCCGGCACAAGCGGGGCCGGACTCGCGGTACTGGAAGAAGGGTGCTCAGGATGCGTTCGTTCACCGCCGTGGTGAACCCCGCCGCGGGCGGCGACGCGGCCGCCCGGCTCATCCCGCTCGCGCGGCTGCTGCGCGAGGCCGGCGCGGAGATGACCGTGGAGTACAGCCGCAGCCTCGAGCACGCGGCCGAGCTCGCGCGGACCGCGGCGGACAAGGGCCACACGGTCGTCGCCGCGGGCGGTGACGGCATGGTCGGCGGGCTGGCCGGGGCCCTCGCCGGCACGGACGGCGTGCTCGGCATCCTGCCGGCGGGCCGGGGCAACGACTTCGCCCGCCAGCTCGGCCTGCCGGAGGAGCCGGACCGGCTCGCCGCCCTGCTCCTGGAGGCCGAGCCGAGACGGATCGACGCCATCGAGGTGACCACCCCGGACGGCGGGTCGCGCGTCGTCGCGGGCAGCGTGTACGCCGGGGTCGACTCCGTGGCGAACGTCCACATCAACCGCCTCACCCGCCTGCCCGGATCGCTCGCGTACTACCTCGGCCCGCTGCGCGCCATCGCGACCTGGCGGCCGGTCTCCTACCGCGTCACCGTCGACGGCGAGCTCCACGAGGAGCGCGGCTACACCGTCGTCGTCGCGAACTCCGGGTTCTACGGCTACGGCCTGCACATCGCGCCCGACGCGGCGGTCGACGACGGGCTCCTCGACGTCGTCATCATCCGGCACGCGCCGAAGCGGCTGTTCTTCGCCGTCATGCGGGAGCTCCCCAAGGGCACGCACGTCCACCGGCCGGTGGTCGAGGTGCTGCGGGGCCGGGAGGTGCGCGTCGAGGCCGACCGGGACATCCCGTACGGCGCCGACGGCGAACTGCTGGGCGACCTGCCGGCGACGGCGCGCGTGCTGCCCGGCGCGCTCAACGTGATCGCCGATCCGGCCTGACACTTGGCGCGAGGTTTACCGGCCTCAGAAGGCGACGGCGATACGGTCCCGGGTGTGCCGTGATTTCGGGGGCGATCACTGTGAAACACGCGCTGACCGCGATGGCGGGCATCGCGGTGGGCCTGCCGGTGCTGGCCGCCCTGGCGTCCCGGCACGACGGGCGGCCCGCCGGGGGACTGCCGGCCCGGTACGTGCCCTGGGCACGCGTCGGGCACCGCTTTCCGGGGACGTTCACGGACGGGCCCGAGCCGGACCACCGGGCCGTCCGCAGGACCGCCGCGTCCTCTCCCGGCCGGACACCGCGACCGGCCCCGCAGGCCCAGACGATGATCCACGGCCCGCTCACGGCCCCGTACCGCCGGCCGGTGCGCGAGGGTCCAGGCCGGCGCGCGCCGCTCGGCGAGGACCGCCCCGCCGAGCACCCGCCCGCGCCGGCGCCGGATCCGGCCGGCGAGCCGTCTCCGTCCCCGGCCGAGCTCCCAACGGGTGGTCCGGCGGAGACTCCGCCGGACCACCCGGCCGACCGGTCCTCACCGCATCCGTCCGACCGGTCCTCGCCGCGCCCGGCCGACCGGCCCTCCGGTGAGGGGCCGGCGCGCCCGGCCGACCTGGAGTTGTCCATCGTCGCGCCGCCCACCGTCCGGCCCGGCGGCCGTCTCTCGTACTCGGTGCGGCTGACCAACCACGGGCCCGGCACTCCCGGCCCGATCACGGTGCGCAGCGTGCTGCCGCCCGGCACCGTACGGACCGGGGCGTGGCTGCCCACGGGCGTCGACGGGTACACCGGCGCCCGTGAGACCGCGCTGGTGGTGCGCCGGCTCGAACCCGGCCGGTCGCTGGCCGCGCGGTTCGATGTCCGGGTGCCGCCGGACGCCCGTGGTGAGCTCGTCGCCCGGAGCCGGATCGCGGCGGTCGGCGGCGTGCCCGACCCGGTCCCCGACGACGACACGGCCCAGGTCTCCACCCTGATCCGCCCCCGGTGACCCGCGACTCCCGAGCGCCCTGGAACCGTCGCGTCTGACAGCACGTCTGACTGTCAGGACAGGACGTCACCGTCGGGAAGAAACAGGGGACATGCGGACCATCCTCAACATCATCTGGTTGATCCTCGCCGGGCTGTGGCTCGCGATCGGCTACTGCATCGCCGGGATCATCTGCTGCGTCCTCATCATCACGATCCCCTTCGGCATCGCCTCGTTCCGGATCGCGGCGTACGCGCTGTGGCCGTTCGGCAAGACGGTGGTCCGGCGGGGCGACGCGGGGGTGATGTCGGCGATCGGCAACGTCATCTGGTTCTTCGTCGCGGGGCTGTGGCTGGCCATCGGCCATCTGTTCACCGGGATCGCGCTGTGCGTCACCATCATCGGGATTCCTCTCGGCATCGCGAACTTCAAGCTCATTCCGGTGTCGCTGCTGCCGCTGGGACGCGAGATCGTCTCCACCGGCGACGCGCGCGCGTTCGCCTGAGCTGGCCGTGGCGGCGGGGTCGATCACGGCCCCGCCGCCGGGTTCGGCGGGCCAAGTCTCGGGTGAGAAAGATCATCCTCTTTGTTCGCGGGCTGGACAGCCGACGGCCGCCGGGACACACTTGCCCCATGTCAGCGGCCACGCCGTTGCCCAGGCAGGGCGACGTGTTCTTCGACTCCCGGGGAGCGGACCGTGCGCTGCGGCTCAGCCGCCACCCCGACGCCGGCGTCGTCGTGCTGAGCATCTGGAACGGCGGCGTGTGCCAGGGGACGTTCCGGCTCCCGTCGGACCAGATCGCCGTGCTGGCCGAGGCACTGCTGAGCGCGGCCCCGGAGACCCGGCCGCCGCTGCCGCAGACCGGCCAGTACGAGCCCCCGCCCGCCGAGCGGGACGAGCCCCCGGCCGAGCGGTACGAATCCTCGCCCGCCGGGCAGTACGAGCCTCCGCCCGCCGAGCGGTACGAACCGCGGCCCGCCGGCCGGTACGACTCCGCTCCGGCGGAAGGCGAGCCACGGCCTCCCGCGCCGTACGAACCAGGGACTCCGGGGCACTGCGAGGCCCGGCCCGCCGCGCCGTACGGACGGCCCGAGCCGTGTCCGGCGGGCGACGAGCCACCGCCGCGCGAGCGGGTCGAGCCGCAGCCGCCGGGCCGCACCGGGGCTTGAGGGCCCGTCCCAAAACCCCGCCGTCCTCCTGCGCGGTGCCCAAGTGGCGCCTCGCCGTGTCGCCACGGACGGCTCGCGCCGGTGACCTGGCCGGAATGTGCCGAACCGGCGGCGATGAGTGATCTTCGCTGCTAACGTGCCCATGGTGCCCCCCTCTTCCCGCGATTCCGCGGCCGGTGCCGGCTGGACGTGCCGGGAGCCGGGAACGTACACCTCGCTGATGCCCAGCCAGGCGCGGAGCCTGTCGTGGATCAATCCCGCGACGCTCTGGCGGGCCCGCAACGACGTCCTCGCGCGGTGGTTCGGCGACCCGACCGACGACGAACGGGCGCGCTGGGTCCGCGAGCAGTCGGCGCGGGGAGCACCGCCGGACTTCGCGATCGAGCGTGACGATCCGGGCTCCTTCTCCTTCATGGTCCTGGGGGACACGGGGGAGGGCGACGCCTCGCAGTACGCCGTGGTGCCGGGCTTCGAGCGGATCGCCGAGGGCACCCGGTTCGCGATCATCGCGAGCGACGTGATCTACCCGACCGGGAGCATCAACGACTACCCGGACAACTTCTTCCGCCCTTACCAGGGCTACGACGCCCCGATCTACGCCGTGCCCGGCAACCACGACTGGTACGACGGTCTTGGTGGGTTCATGCGCGTCTTCTGCGGCGCGCCCCCGCTGTCCCCGGACGGCCGGCCCAAGACGTTCTCGGCCGCGTGGTGGCGGCGGCTGTTCTGGAAGGAACCCGAGGTCGCCGACGAGGAGCGTCTCGCCGCGGCGGAGGCCCTGCGGGCCGCGCCGGAGCAGCGCGCGGTGCAGCCGGGACCGTACTGGGTGATGGACGCCGGTCCGCTGCGTCTCATCGGCATCGACACGGGCATCCTCGGCGGCATCGACGCAGACCAGGGCGCCTGGCTGCGCCGGGTGTCCCAGGGGCCGAAGCCGAAGATCCTCATCACGGGCAAGCCGCTGTACGTGGACGACGCGCACCATCCCGGCCCGATCGCGGGCGGCGGGACCGTGGACGAGATCGTCCGCGACCCGGCCTGCAACTACGTCGCGGCGATCGGCGGGGACATCCACAACTACCAGCGGTATCCGGTGCGGGTGGGCGATCGCGTGATTCAGTACATCGTGTCGGGTGGCGGCGGCGCCTTCATGCACGCGACCCACACGATCCCGCGCGTGAGCGTGGGCGGCGTCACCGAGGACGAGTTCCGCTGTTACCCCCTGCGCGGTGACTGCCTCTCGTTCTACAGCATGCTGTACGGCGGGAGGTTCCGGCTGCGGCGGTTGTTCGAGCTCACCGAGGACGAGGCGGCCGCGGTGATCGAACGGCGGCTCGGGATACCGCCGCACCGCGACATCTCCAGGGCGGCGGTGACGTGGCGTTCCAGGGTCGTCGCGTCGCTGCTCGGGGTGCCGTCGCGGCCGCATCGGCGGTCCCGCCTGCGGCTCCCGGTCCGGCGCATCTACCAGCGGTTCCTGTCCCCGGTGTCCGACTGGAACCGGCCGCCCCTGTTCAAGAGCTTCCTGCGCCTCGACGTCACGCCGGAACGCCTGCGGATCCGCTGCTTCGCCGCGACCGGATGCCGGGAACACGAGCTGGATCCGCCGCTCGAGGACGAACTGATCATCGATCTCGGGCGATAACGATTATTCGTGTGAACCGGTGGGCCGTGTCCGGCGTCTGACTCATGCACGAACGGCGGCTCCCGCTCTGCCGCGACCCCCCGACCTCAGGAGAGGCCTCAATGAGCAACCCCTACCCTCAGCAGCACCAGCAGTACGCGGGGGCGACGCCGCAGTACCAGGGGCAGCCCGGCTACCAGGGCATGGCGCAGGGACCCGGGCAGATGGTGCCCGCCCAGCACGGGCAGCCGGCCCTCATGGGCATCCAGATGAAGCGCCGGAACCCGGTCGGCGTGTGGCTGGGCCTCCCGCTGATCACCCTCGGCATCTACAACCTGGTCTGGTACTACAAGGTGCACAACGAGCTGTCGAACTTCGACCGTCGCCGTTCGGTCAGCGCCGGCGCGGCGCTGTGCTCGCTGCTGTTCGGGTGGATCACGCTCGGCATCTGGCCGCTCATCACCTACATCCAGCTGGCCGGGCACATCCGCAACGCCCAGCAGGCGGCCGGTCTCCAGCCCTCCTGCAGCGGCGGTCTGGGCTTCCTGCTCGGCATCTTCGGCTTCGGCACGCTGTACTACCAGATCGAGCTGAACAAGGTCGCCGACCGCTACGAGGGCGCGCCCGCCGGCGCCCAGGTCCCGCTCGCGGCCTGACGGGTCACCGCACGAGTCCCGTAGGTAGAGAAGTCCCGGAGAGGAAGGCCCTGGTCACAGGGCCTTCCTCGTTTTCGTCGGCGGCCGTCCGCCCGGTCCCGCCTGCCCGGAACGTCGGTGGGCCCGGGCAGAATCGACCCATGCGGATCGCAGTCGGCGCGGTGGGGGAGGGCGGGGTGCTGCGGCCGGTCGCGGACGACGGCACTCCTGCCGGACCCGCCGAGCCGGTCGCCGACCTCGTCGCCGCCATCGCCCGGCGCGAGGCCATGGCGTCCCGCCCCGGTGGAGCGCGAGGCGACGCCGCCGGGGACGACGTCGCGTCCCGGCGCGGAGGCGACGTCCCGGCGCGGCCCGGCGGCGACGCCCCGGAGCGACCCGGTCCGACGCGAGGCGACGCCGCGTCCCCGCCCGCCGGCATCCGCTGGGTGTGGCCCTCGACCGCCGGTCTCTATCCCCGCCTGCTCAGGGCGGGGGTCCGCGTCGCGCGCTGCCACGACCTCGAGCTGACCGAGACGCTCCTGCTCGGGCACGCGGGCCGCTTCGGCGAGCCGCGGTCCGTCGCGGCGGCCCTGGCCCGCCTGCGGGGAGACCCCGTCCCGGAGGACCCCGTCGCGGCCGGTGACCTGCCGACGCTGTTCGACGAGGGCCCGTCGGACGACATCGACGCCGTCGTCGCCGTCCACGCCGAGCAGCAGCGACGGGTCGCCGAGACCGGGTTGCGGATGCTCGCCGCCGCCGAGTCGGCGGGCGCGCTGGCCGCCGCGGAGATGGGCCACGACGGCCTCCCCTGGCGCGCCGACGTCCACGACGCGCTGCTCACCGGCCTCATGGGCCCGCGCCCGGCGCCGGGCCTGCGGCCGCGCGAGTTGCAGCGGCTGGCCGACCTGATCGGCGAGGCGCTGGGCCGCCGGATCAACCCGGACTCGCCGTCGCAGATCGTCAAGGCGTTCGCGCAGGCGGGCGTGCAGATCTCGTCGACCCGGTCGCACGTGCTGCGGCAGGTCGAGCATCCGGCCGCCCGGCTGCTGCTGGAGTACAAGGAGCTCGCCCGGCTGTACGTCGCGCACGGCTGGTCGTGGGCCGACACCTGGGTGCGCGACGGCCGGTTCCGCCCGGAGTACGTCGTCGGCGGCGTGGTCTCCGGGCGCTGGGCGACGAACGGCGGGGGAGCACTGCAGATCCCGAAGGTGCTGCGGCGCGCGGTCGTCGCCGATCCCGGATGGCGCCTCGTGGTCGCCGACGCCGCCCAGCTGGAGCCACGGGTGCTGGCCGCGCTCGCCGGGGACCAGGCGTTCGCCGCCGCGGCGGGTGAGAACGACCTCTACTCCGCGCTCGCGGGCGTCTTCGGCGGCGCCCGCGACAAGGCCAAGATCGCCCTGCTGTCCGCCATGTACGGCGGGACGAGCGGCGAGGCGCCGCAACTGCTGGCGGTGATGCGCCGCCGGTTCCCCGCCGCGTACGACTACGTGGAGGCGGCTGCCCGCGCCGGGGAGGCGGGGCGCGTGGTGCGGTCGCGGCTGGGCCGTACCTGCCCGCCGCCGTCGCCGGAGTGGCGCGATCTCGCCGTCCAGGACGGTGGCGGGTCGGCGGTGCGCAGCCGCGGCCGGTTCACGCGCAACTTCGTCGTCCAGGCCAGCGCCGCCGACTGGGCGCTCGTCCTCTTGGCGGCGCTGCGCCGCAGGCTGACCGCGCTGGGCTCCGGCGGCACCGCTCCCCGGCTGGTCTTCTTCCAGCACGACGAGGTGATCGTGCACGCGCCGCGGGAGCTCGCCGAGGCGGTGATCACCGCGATCCGGGACTCCGCGGCGGAGGCGCGCCGGCTGGTGTTCGGCGACACCCCGGTGCGCTTCCCGATGGAGGCGGTCGCGGTCGAGTGCTACGCGGACGCCAAATAACGCCCCGCCCCGGCCGGCGGCCGGATCGTGTCGGTCGGCGGACGGGGCCGGTTGCTCTGGCGTCCGGATCGCGCCGGTCGGCGGCCGGTCGGATCCTCCGGCGGCCGGGCCGCGTCGGCCGGGTCGCTTCTGCCGGGTCGCTTCTGCCGGCGGCCGGGCCGGATCCTCCGGCGGCCGGGTCGCTCAGTCGGCGACCGGGTCCCAGGACTCCCGCTTGTTCAGGGCCTCGGCGTCCAGGTCGGTCGTCTGCCTCCAGATCCCCCGCACACTGGCGACCTCGTCGGCGTCGAGGATGTCCTCGATCCGGGCGAACCCCTCGGGCGCACGCTCGGCGACCAGGTCGAGCATCTTGTCCAGCGGCATGTTCCGGCAGGCCATCGCGACCGCGTTCGCCTCTGGGAGGCGGGCCTCCTCGTACGACCGCAGAGCGGCGATCGGGTCCGTCGCCGAGGAGGCGAGCTCCCGGGCGAGGACCCGCGCGTCCAGGATCGCCTGTGAGCCGCCGTTGGCGCCCACCGGGTACATCGGGTGGGCGGCGTCCCCGGCCAGTGTCACCCGTCCCCGGCCCCAGGAGGACAGCGGGTCACGGTCGACCATCGGGTAGTCGAGGATGAACCGCGATTCCGCCAGCAGCGTGGGAACGTCGAAGCCGTCGTGGCGCCAGTCGGCGTAGTGGGGGAGCACGTCCTCCAGCCGGCCCTCGCGGGTCCAGTTCGCCGAGACGCCCTCGCCGTGCGGGTCGGCGGAGACGCGGACCTCCGCGACCCAGTTCACCAGGCAGCGACCGCGCTCGGCCGCCTTCCGAGAGATCGGATAGAGGACCATGCGGCCGACGTTGTGCGAGCCCATCACCAGCATGGTGTCGCCGGTCAGGAACTCGTCGACCTCGGTGACACCGCGCCACATGCGGACGCCGTTCCACAGCGGCGCGCCCTCGCCCGGGTGCAGCAGCCGCCGGACCTCGGAGTGGATGCCGTCCGCGCCCACGAGCAGGTCGGCGCGCAGCGTCACGACCTCCCCGCTCGCCCGGTCGCGCAGCCGCGCCACGACGCCGTCGGCGTCCTCCTCGAACTCCTCGAACGCCAGCCCGGTCCGTACGGCGTCGTCGCCGAGGCGCTCCCGCACCGCGTCGGCCAGCAGCATCTGCAGGTCCCCGCGGTGAATGGAGTACTGCGGCCAGTCGTACCCGGCGCGCCGGCCGCGCGGATGGACGACGATCCGGTTGCCGAACCGGTCCATCGTGATCACCTCGCGGGTCTCGATCCCGGTGGCCGCCAGTTCCCCGCCCAGCCCGAGTTCGATCAGCTCCCGTACCGCGTGCGGCTGCAGGTTGATGCCCACACCGAGCGGCCGCAGCGCCGGTGCCGCCTCGACGACGCGGGCGTTCACGCCGGCCTTCTCCAGCGCCAGCGCCGTGGTCAGGCCGGCGATGCCCGCGCCTACGACGAGCACGTCCACGAGGATCCTCCTTCTACGCCGCGAGGTGTCACCGGAAAGCGCGGGCCGGGACCGGCCGGGCCGGCCCCGGCTCACCACACCGGGTCAGTTCGGCGCCAGGCGCACGTCCACGACCGCCGAGCGCCCGGCCTCCAGCGCCTTGAGGGCGCGCTGCAGGGCCGGCACCAGATCCGCGCGGTCCGTGACGCTCTCCCCGTGGGCGTGGCACGCGCGGGCCACCGCGGCGAAGTCGGGCGGGCTCTGGAACCGCGTGCCGACCGCGTCGCCCCGCGCGGCGGAGCGTCCCTCGGGGAAGAGCTCGAAGACCGGCATCCTGCTGGCCTTGTAGCCGTCGTTGTTGAGCACGACGGCGAGGATCGGGGCGCCGGCCTCCGCGGCGAGGCACAGGGCCGCGGTGGGCACGCCGAACATGAAGCTGCCGTCCCCGACGACCGTGATCACGCGCTGTCCGGGAGCGGCCAGTTTGACGCCGACGGCTCCGCCGAGACCCCAGCCCAGCCCGGGGCTGCCCGTTCCGGCCATGGTGCCGGGCAGGCTGCGCTCCAGGGTCTCGTGGAGCGTTCCCGCGTTGGTGACCGCCTCCTCGACGACGATGTCGTCCGCGCGGAGCACGGCGTTCAGGGCCTCGAAGACCTCCCGGGCGGCGATCGCGTCATCCCCGCCGGCGGAGGCGGCGGGCTCCTCGGCCGGGCCGGCGCCGCGCCACTTCGCCGCCGGGTCGAGGTCGCCCAGCGCGGCCGTCACCTGGTCGAGGACCACCGCCCCGGGCGCGGCGACGGCCAGGTCGACCGGGAAGGTCCACAGCGGCATGTCGTCCTTCACCGGGTCCATGTCGATCAGGACGACCGTGGCGTCCGCGGCGGGCCGGACGAACTTGGGAATCCACGGGACGTCACAGTCGGCGACGATGATCAGGTCCGCCTCGCCGACGGCGCGGCGGGCGGCCCCGGCGGAGCGGACGTGCATCGGGTGGGAGGTGGCGATGTTGAGGCATCCGCTCTCCGGCGTGTCGATGACGCGGACTCCGGCGCGTTCGGCCAGCCGGGTCACCGCCTCGAAGCCGCCGGGGCGGCGGCCGGTCCGCGAGGTGATCAGCAGGGGCCGCTCGGCCGTGGTGAGCAGGTCCGCGATCCGCCGTACGGTCCCGGCGTCCGCGGCGGGCGGGCCCGGCACGGCGTAGCGGCCGGTCCGTCCGGGTTCGGTGGCGGGCGGGTCCATCAGCACGTCGCGGGACACCATGAGGTACGCGGGACCGGGCCGCCCGCTGCGGGCGACCTGCACGGCGCGGCCGATGGCGCGGGGCAGGACGTCCGGGCGGGTCACCTCCAGCGACCACTTCGCGTACGCCCGGACGACGCCCGCCTGGTCGGGCACGTCCTGCTGCCAGTGGATCGTGTGCGAACGGCCTCCGGGAGAGCCCGGGTCCTCCCCGTACGGGGTCTTCCCGGCGATGACGACGACCCCGGCCCGGTCCCGCATCGCGTTGTGCACCATCGCGCCGAGGTTCTGCGTGCCGACGTCCACGTGGACGAACACCGCCTGCGGGCGCCCGGTCACCTGCCAGTATCCGTGCGCCGCGGCGAGGGCGACCGACTCGAACGTGCAGGGGATGATCTGCGGCATGCCGACGCCCGCCTCGGCGAGCGTGACCGCCGCCTCCTGCAGCGGGGCCGAGTCGGTGCCGGGGTTGAGGAAGAGGTGGTCGACGCCGTGCCGGTGGAGCAGCCACAGCAGGTGCTCGGCCGTCGTACGAGGTCGGAAGTCTTCGGTCACGTGTGTCTCTCCATCGGGATGGCGGGCGAGGGCCGGATCGGAGTCCTGCGGGGGTCCGCGTCAAAGGACGGCTCCGGGCGGCGCCTGACCGCGGACGAGACGGCCGACCTCGGCCCGCATGTGCACGAACTCCGGGAGTTCCCGCGTGCTGATCTGGTCGCGCGCCGACGGCAGTCCGACGGCGAGATCGGCGGCGACCCGTCCCGGCGCGCGGTCCAGGACGATGACCCGGTCGCCGACGTAGACGCTCTCGTCGATGTCGTGCGTGACGAGCAGGATCGTCATGCCGTCCTTGCGCACGCGCAGGACGAGGTCCTCCAGGTCCTCGCGGGTCTGCGCGTCGACCGAGCCGAACGGCTCGTCCATCAGGAGGAGGGCCGGCTGGTAGGCGAGGGCGCGGGCGATCGACACGCGCTGCTGCATGCCGCCCGACAGCTGCCAGGGGTACTTGTGCGCGGCGTCCGCCAGGCCGACGGCCTGGAGGGCGCCCAGCGCGGCCGCCTGGCGCTCGGACTTGGACCTGCCGCGCCGGCGCAGGGGGAGCGCGACGTTGTCGCGCACGGTCAGCCACGGCAGCAGCGAACGGCTGTAGTCCTGGAACACGACGGCCAGGTTGTCGGGCACGTCGGTGATCTCTCTGCCGTTCAGCGTGATCCGGCCCTGCGAGGGCCGGATCAGCCCGGCGATGCAGCGCAGCAGCGTCGACTTTCCGCAGCCGGACGGCCCGACGATGCTCACCAGCTCGCCCTCGGCGACCTCGAGGTTCACATCTTCCAGGGCCGTGTGATCGGCGTAGTAGTGACCGAGCTTCTCGATCTGGAGCACGGGCTTTCACCTGGTCCGAAAGTCGTTGGGGGAGGAGTAGGCGGAGGAGGTGCCGGCGGCCACCCGCACGTCCACGAGGAACGGGCCGTCGTGGCCGAGGGCCTGCGTCAGCGCGTCGGTCAGCTCGTCGGCACGCTCGACGCGACGGCCGGGGCACCCGAGCCCGGCGGCGACCGAGACGAAGTCGATGCCGCCCAGGTCGGTGCCGGGCACGTCCGGTATGTCGATCCGGCGGCCGAGCGCCTTGACGGCCTCGTACGCCTGGTTGTTCAGCACCACGAACGTGACCGGCGCCCGGTGACGCGCGGCCGTCCACAGCGCCTGGATCGAGTACATGCTGGACCCGTCGCCCACGACGCAGACGACGCGCTGTCCCGTACCCGCCAGCGCACGGCCGACGGCGAGGGGAAGCCCCCAGCCGAGCGCGCCGCTGCCCGTGGTGAGGAACCCGCCCGGCCGGGTGATCGGCAGGCGGGCGTGCAGGTCGTCCCGGTGGCTGGGGACCTCCTCGACGACGACCGCGTCGTCGGGGAGCAGCGCGCGCAGCGTCTCGATCGCCAGCGCGGGCTGGATCGGGTCCGTGACCGGCGGCACGGGCGGCCGGACGAGGGGCGGGGGCGCCGGCCGGTCGGCCTTCTCGACGAGTTCCAGCAGTGCGGCGACCCCGGCCCGGATCGTGGTGAGCACACTGGTGCCCACCGGGGCCCAGGCCGTCTGCGCGGGGTCGCAGTCGAGGTGGAACAGCCGCGCGCCGGCCGGGAGGTACGGGCCTTCGGTGTGCACGTGGTACGTGAAGATCGGCGCGCCGACCGACACGATCACGTCGTACGGTTCGAGGGCCCGGGCGAGCTGGTCGCGGACCGGCGGCAGGAAGCCGCGGAAGAGCCGGTGGTCCTCCGGGAAACCGGACCGGCCGGACAAGGGGGCCATCCAGACGGCCGCGCCGGTGCGCTCGGCCAGTTCGGTGACGAGCGGCGACGCGCCGTCGTCGTCGACGCCGGCGCCGACGATGATCGTCGGCTCGCGGGCGGCGTTCAGGGCTTCGGCCACCTCACGCAGCGCCGCCGGCTCGCCGACGAACCCGGCGCGGACCTCGCGCGGCTCGACCGGCCGGGCCGGGCGGTCCCAGTCGTCCTCGGGCACCGACAGGAACACCGGCCCGCGCGGCGGGGTCATCGCGACGTGGTACGCCTCGGCGAACGCCGCGGGGACGTCCTCGGCGCGCTCGGGCTGCCGGCTCCACTTCACGTACGGCCGGGGGAAGAGCGCCGGTTCGTCCGCCGACAGGAAGGGTCGCGTCGGCAGCATGGCGCGTGACTGCTGGCCCGCGACGATGAGGACCGGCACGCGGTCACGGTAGGCGTTGAACACCGCGCCGAGGGAGTGCCCCACTCCGCCGGCGGAGTGCAGGCTGACCAGAGAGGCGCGCCCGGTGCCGAGCGTGTGGCCGGCCGCGACCGCGACCGCCACCGACTCCTGCAGGCCGAGCACGTAGCGGAAGTCGGCCGGCCATCCCGAGAACATCCGCAGCTCGGTCGAGCCGGGGTTGCCGAAGAAGGTGGTCAGCCCGACGTCGCGGAGGAAGCCGAAGACGGCGTCCCGTACGGTGAGCCCGTCGGTCATCATGCCTCTCATGTCGTGTCGACCCGGCGGGCGGCGCGGTGCCCGGCCAGGGCGCGGCGCTCCGCCATCAGCAGCAGGGTGTTGAGGAGGTATCCGAGGATTCCCAGCAGCACGATGCCCGCCCACAGGGTCGGCAGGTCGGACCGGCTCTGAGCGTCGCTCATCAGGAACCCGATCCCGTCCGTGGCACCGGGAAGCAGTTCCGAGAAGACCATCAGGATGAGGGCCAGGGACAGGCTCAGCCGCAGACCGGCGAAGATCTTGGGCATCGTGGACGGAAGGATGATCTTGAACAGGCGATCGGTGGACGACAGCCGGAACACCCGCGCGGTGGCCATCTGCAGCTGGTCCACCGACCGCGCGCCGTCCGCCGTGTTGAGGAGGATCGGCCAGATCGCGCTGAAGATGATCGACGCGATCTGCATCTGGGAACCCAGCTTGAACAGCACGATGAAGACCGGTGCCAGGGTCGGTGGCGGGATCACCCGGGCGAACTGGAACAGCGGGTCGAGATAGGCGAACATCCGCTCCGAGCGGCCGAGCAGCAGGCCGAGACCCACGCCCGCGACGATCGAGGCGGCCAGCCCCACGGCCATCCGGCCCAGGCTGGGCAGGAGGTTGCCGGTGGCCTCCGAGGTCAGGAACAGGTGGGACGCCGGACCCGCGAACCACAGGTGGTACATCTTCGACACGATCGTCGACGGCGGAGGGAAGGACGGGCTTCGCGCGATCCGGGTGCCGACCTCCCAGCAGGCGACCGCGACGGCGAGGACGATCCAGCGGTGCAGGATGCCGGTCAGCAGGCCCACGCCGTAACGGCCCGGGCGGCGGCCGGCCACGGCGGCGCTCATGAGCGTCCTCCCGACTGCGCGGCGTGCCAGCGGAACAGGCGGCGTTCGCACTGCACCAGCACGGTGTTGATGACGAGGCCGAGCGCTCCGGCCCAGACGGTGCCCGCCAGGACGTCCCTGGCACCGTCGAGGCCCTGTTCGGCCTGGCCGATGAAGATGCCGAGGCCCGACCCGAAGCCCGACAGGATCTCGGTGCCCACCGCGAGGATCAGCGCGACCGCGGCCGCCAGCCGCACTCCGGTGGCGATGAACGGCGCCGCCGCCGGCAGGGAGACCCGCCACATGATGGCGACCTTGCCGAAGCCGAACGTGCGCAGAGTCTCCTTGGCGACCGGGTCGACGTCCTGGAGGCCGTAGATGGTGTTGAAGAGCACCGGCCAGATGGCGGCGTAGACGATGAGGGTGGTCTCCGTGGCGAGGCCCGTCCC
The DNA here is from genome assembly GCF_024055715.1 of Actinoallomurus soli. Classification (GTDB taxonomy): domain Bacteria; phylum Actinomycetota; class Actinomycetes; order Streptosporangiales; family Streptosporangiaceae; genus Actinoallomurus; species Actinoallomurus soli. The sequence goes on along the minus strand of NZ_JAMXMV010000007.1, from coordinate 46,475 downwards.
CAGCAGGAGGCTGACGAGGGGGATCAGGGCCACGGACGGGATCGGCCGGAGGAACTCCAGGACCCCGCGGACGGCGGTGCCGACCACGGGGAGACCGCCGAGGAGCAGGCCGAGGAGAACGCCCGCGCCGACCGCGATCGCGAGCCCGAGGGCCCATGCCTTGATCGTGGCGAGAACGTTCGCCATGAAGTCGGGGTCGGCCGCGAGGCCGATCGCCCGGGAGAGGATGGTCGAGGCCGGGGGGAGGTAGGTCTTGTCGACGATGCCCGCCCGCCCGAGCACCTCGCTCGCCGCGACGAGAATCGCGAGCCCGGCGATCCCCCGCAGCCACCTGCCGGTGCGCGAGAGATGCCGGGATCGCGGGTTGTGCGTTGTCATACTGCCTTGGTCACTTGCTCGAGGGGCTGTAGATCAGCGTCTTCGGGTCCGGCTTGGCCTTGAGCATGTTGTTCGCGATCATCAGGTCGATCAGCCGCTGCAGCCGGGTCGGGTTCATCGAGGTCGGGTACCCGGGCAGGCTGAGGACCGAGGCGGCCTGGGCGTCGATGCCCTTGGTGTAGCCGGGCAGGACCTGCTCGACCTGCTTGCGGTCGCTGGACGCCAGCTGCTGCGCCTTCTCGATGGCCCGCTGGAAGGCGGCGGCGGTCTTCGGGTACTTGCTGACGAAGTCCTGCGTGCTGAGGTAGCCGCTCACGGGGAGGTCGGTGACCGGGGCGCCGCCGCCGTCGAGGACCATCCGCGCGCCCTGCTTGCGCTGGATGTCGGTGCCGAAGGGCTCGCCGGTGTGGACCGCGTCGACCTGGTGCTTCTGGAGCGCGGCTCCCATCTCCGGGAAGGCGACCTTGACATACTTGATCTTGGTCGGATCGACGTTGTTCGCCTTGAGGACCTCGTTGAAGGTCAGGGACTGAATGTTGTTCGGAATATTGACCGCGACGGTCTTGCCCTCAAGGTCCTTCGGCTGCTTGATGGGCGAGTCCTTCGCGACGAGCAACTGCATGAAGCGAGGCGCCTGGGCGGCGCCGTCGGCGAGGATGCGCAGCTTCAACTGGCCCGTGTCATTCGCCTGGAGGAACGTCACGTAGTTGCCGCCGGCGATGACGTCGACCTGTCCGGTCTTGAGCGCGGGCAGGGCGAGGATGCTTTGCGCGACAGGCTTGATGTTGACCTTGAGGCCCTCGGCCTCGAAAAACTTGTGCTCGACGGCGATATGCAGACCGGCCGCGTCGACGAGGGGAAGCGAGGCGACGGTGATGGTCTTCTTCTCAAGGCCGCTGCCGGCGTCGTCGTTGCTCGACTTTGAGCCACCGCAGCCCACGGCGAGGGATGCGGTGAGAAGAAGACTCGTGAGGAAGGCGGGGCGAGACCCGAACCGTCTCATGGTGCTCCTTTAGGAGGGGAAGAAGCGGAAGATTGCGGGGGCATGGGGGGCGGGGACCGAGGACGAGCCGATGTCAGGCGACGACGCCCGATTGGTCCCGATCACGGGGGAGGTTACAGCACACGCCCAGTGGTGCGCAGGCGGCAGAAGAGGTCCCTTTGACCATCCGTCAAGGGAGATTGACGCATGATTGTCATGTTCTGGGCTGTTTGTGAGGTTGACGCACCGTAGGCGCTCCGTGCGCGACTCGGGGCGGCGGGCCGGGGGGGTCGTGGGGTCCGGCCGTGCCCTCCGGACGAGGTCGCGGCCCGGCCGACTTCGCCGTCTCGCGGCCTGGCCGACTTCGCCGTCTCGCGGCCGGGGCGAATTTCCGTCCGCCATTGTCGAGTGCGATCGCAGTGGGTGGGGGAGAGTCGCATATCACAGAGGATGAATAGCAACTCACTAAGCGTTATGGCACATCGCTGAGTTGTTCGTCACTGTGAGCTGCGGTGAGGTTACTCCGGTAGTAACACTAGGCGCAGTATTTCGATCTCTTTGCGAGCGGTCCCCGCAGTGTGCTGCAATGTCGGACGCTGGATGGCAGACGCGATGTACCCCTTGTCGGCGCCTCCCTTTTCCCCCAGCTTCTTACCAGCGCGGATCCTTACCGTGAGAGGGTGTAAACGCCAAGTGCGGATGCAACCGAACGACGAGCCTGGTGACCGCACTCCGCCGCCTCCGGCGGCGGAGGAGGACGGCGCCCCGTCTGCTGGTGCGCGTGGGCCCGGCAGTAGGTTCCGGCTGCGCAACTGGCGTGTGCGGCGACGGCTGATCGCCCTGATCCTGATCCCCACGGTGGTCGCCGTGGCCTTCGGTGGACTCCGGATCGCCACCTCCGTCTCCCGTGCCCAGACGTACAACCGGGTGGAGAACCTGGCCGAGCTCGGCAGTCAGATCACCGCCCTCGTGCACGCGCTCAGCAGCGAGCGCGACCTGACGGCCGCGTACATCGCGGACAATCGCAATCCGACATTGCTCGCTCAGGTCCAGGAGCAGTACCCGAAGGCGGACGCCGCGGTCGTCCAGGTGCGCAGGCTGGCGGCGAAGCTCAACGGGTCCTACGGCTCTCAGGTCCTCGCCAACGCGACGCGGATGCGCAACCGGCTGGACGCCATCCCCAACCTGCGCGACAACGCGGCCAGGACCAAGATGCCGGCGGCCTCGGTGATCATCGTGTACTCCGAGTCGATCAACGACCTGCTGGCCTTCAACGACGTCATCGCGCAGGGCGCCGCCGACGAGACGCTCACGGCGGACGTCCGTGCGCTCGTCGCCGTGTCCCGCGCGAAGGAGCAGGCCTCCGAGCAGCGGGCGCTGTTGTACTCGGCCGCGCTGAACGGCGCCCTGACCGTCAACGACGTCTCGTCCCTCGCCGCCGCCGAGGCCCGGGAACAGAGCGAGCTGGCCTCCTTCCGCGAGGCCGCGACGTTCCAGCAGAGCCAGATGTACGACGACACGGTCATCGGCCCGGACGTCGACGAGTCGGCGGTGCTCCTCCAGCGCGCGATCGCGCTCGGGCTCGGCGGCAAGGGCACCAAGCACCTCGACCTCGACCCCGACACCACCGACGACGCCGGAGACTGGCTGAAGACGTCGACGGCCAAGATCGACCTGATGCGCCAGGTGGAGCGGAAGCTGGCCGACGAGGTCATCGCGGGCAGCAAGCATCGTCAGTCCGACGCGCTCCGGTCGGCGATCCTGAACTCGGCCGCGATCGCCATCGTCCTGATCCTGGTCCTCATCGTCACGCTGGTCATGGCCCAGTCCCTCGTCCGGCCGCTCCGCAAGCTCCGCGAGGGCGCCCTCGAGGTCGCCGGCCACCGCCTGCCGGACCTGGTCCGCCGCCTGCGCGACGCGGAGGCCGGCAACGAGCCGATCGCCGTGGAGCCGATCGACGTCTTCACCACCGATGAGATCGGTGAGGTGGCGCGGTCCTTCGACGAGGTCCACCGCGAGGCCGTGCGCCTGGCGTCCAACGAGGCGCTGCTGCGCGGCAACGTCAACGCGATGTTCGTCAACCTGTCCCGCCGCAGCCAGTCGCTGATCGAGCGCCAGCTGCGGCTGATCGAGGATCTCGAACAGAGCGAGCAGGACGCCGCGCGGCTGGAGTCGCTGTTCAAGCTCGACCACCTGGCGACCCGTATGCGGCGCAACGGAGAGAACCTCCTCGTCCTCGGCGGCCAGGAACAGACCCGCCGGTGGAACAAGCCCGTGCCGCTGGTCGACATCGTCCGCGCGTCGCTGTCGGAGGTCGAGCAGTACGAGCGGGTCACCCTGCGGATCCAGGACGACGTCTCGGTGATCGGCCGGGTCGTCAACGACCTCGTGCACCTCGTCGCCGAGCTCGTGGAGAACTCCACCACGTTCTCGCCCGAGCACACCAAGGTCGCGGTGTCGGGTCACCTGCTCAGCGGCGGCGGCGCCATGCTCCAGATCTCCGACAACGGCGTCGGCATGTCGCCGGAGGAGCTGGAAGAGGCCAACTGGAAGCTGGCCAACCCGCCGACGATCGACGTGTCGATCTCCCGCCGCATGGGCCTGTTCGTCGTCGGCCGGCTGGCCCAGCGCCACGGCATCCGGGTCGAGCTGCGCGCCGCCCTGTCGGGCGGCCTGACCGCCTTCGTCATCCTGCCCGCCAACGCCATCCAGGACGGCAACCCGCCGGCGCCCCGCCGTCTCGACTCGCCGGTGGAGACGGCTCCCCGCAGGTCGTCCGCGGTGGAGGCGCCCGCCGTACGCGGGCAACTGCCGCGCAGCGCCGAGCCGATCGCCCCGGCCCCGGTTCCCGACACGCCGTGGGAACCCGCCCGCGCTCGCACCGAGACGGGGCGTACCGCCTTCGAACCCGCGCCGCTGGACACCGAGCCGCCGCGCGGCCCCCTCGACCCGCCGCAGAGCCCGGCCGAGCCGCTGCGCAGGTCGGCGCAGCCTGTCTGGGACGAGCCGGAACCGGCGGAACCGGCCTGGGGCCGGCGGGAGCCCGAACGGCGTCCGGCCGAGCCCGCCGAGCCCGCCGAGCCGGTGTACGGTCAGTCCGAGCAGCCTCGGGGCCCGCAGGGTTCGCCCCTTCCCAAGCGGAAGCCGGCGAACACCTCGCCTCCGGGCCGAGGGGCCGCGCCGTCGGCTCCCGGCCGGTCGGGAACTCCGGGCGGTGGACCGCCTCCGGCGCGTCCGTCGAGGCCGCAGAACCCCCCGTTCCCGCCGGCGAGGCAGCCGACTCGGCCGTCGGCGACCGGTTCGATGCGCGAGGAAGGTCGTTTGGGAGACCAGAACGGAGGACGTTCCCCTATCTTCGAGGCAATGCAGTCGGAATGGTTCCAACGCCGCAAGACAGGATCAATGGCCAGATCTGAGTCGACGACTTCTCCGTCGGAGTGGAGCTCGCCCGCGGACGAGGGCTTCCGGGCGGCGGAGACGGTGCGCGCCCCGTCGGTGGGTGGGAAGACCGCGGCCGGGCTGCCGAAACGGGTGCCGGGCAACAACCGGATCCCCGGATCGATCGCCTCGGCGAGGCCGGCGCCACCGCCTCAGCAGTCGATGCAGCAACCGGTGCAGCCACCGGTCCGGCCGGCCTTCCAGCCGCCGGAGGCCGAAACGGTACGGAACCGTTTCTCCAGCTTCCAGCAGGGCGTACGCAGGGGTCGCGCCGCGATCCGGCCCGAAGATGATGAACGGGAGAACCAGTGAACAGCCGCCAGGATCTCAGTTGGCTGGTGACCACATTCGTCGAGCGCGTCCCTCGCGTCGCGCACGCGGTCGTGGTGTCCTCCGACGGCCTGCCGATGGCGTATTCCGAAGGCTTCCCGGCCGACCGCGTCGACCAGCTCGCCGCGATCGCCTCCGGGTTGACCAGCCTCACGCAGGGGGCGGCGCGAATCTTCGAGGGCGGGGCGGTCACCCAGACCCTGGTGGAGATGGAGCGCGGCCTGCTGTTCGTGATGGCTATCAGTGACGGCTCGGTGCTCGGCGTCCTGGCCGCGCCCGACTGCGACATGGGATTGGTGGCCTACGAGATGGCACTGCTCGTCGAGCGCGTCGGCCGGGTGCTCACTCCGGCGTTGCGCGCGGAACCAGGGATCGGTTAAGCGGTGGACGGGGGTCGGTACGGAGACCGGGACTTCGGCGGGTACCACGGGCCGGGGTCCGGACCCAACCACAACCCGCCGCCGGGGCCGCCCCCGCAGCAGCCCTCGGACACGGGACAGAGCAGCTCGCTGGTGCGGCCGTACGCCGTCACCGGCGGGCGTACGAAACCCAGGTACGACCTGCCCATCGAGGCGTTGATCTCGGCGGCCCCTTATCCCCGCCGGGACATCACCACCCTCACTCCTGAATTCAAAGCCATCCTCGATCTGTGCCGGAACTGGCGTTCGGTGGCGGAGGTGTCGGCGCTGCTGAGGCTGCCGCTCGGCGTCGCACGTGTGCTCATCGCTGACATGACACACGAAGGCCTGGTACGCGTGCACCAGTCCCCCTTCACCGAGGGGCAGCCCGACCTCCAGCTGCTGGAAAGGGTTCTCGTTGGACTTCGCAAGCTCTAGTCCGGGCGCTTCGCCCGGCATGACCTCCGTAAAGATCATCGTCGGAGGTGGCTTCGGCGTCGGGAAGACGACCTTCGTCGGCTCGGTCTCAGAGATCATGCCGCTGACGACCGAGGCCGTGATGACATCGGCCAGCACCGGGGTCGACGACCTTTCCGCCACGCCGGACAAGACGACCACGACCGTGGCCATGGACTTCGGCCGGGTCAGCCTCGACCAGGAACTCATCCTGTACCTGTTCGGCACGCCCGGTCAGCACCGGTTCTGGTTCATGTGGGACGACCTGGTGAAGGGCGCGATCGGCGCGGTCGTGCTGGTCGACACCCGCCGGCTGGCCGACGCCTTCCCGGCGGTGGACTACTTCGAGGAGTCCGGGCTGCCGTTCGTCGTCGGCATCAACGGCTTCGACGGGGTGTACAGCCACGGGATCGAGGACGTGCGCGAGGCGCTGACGATCGGGCAGCACGTCCCGATCGTCACCTGCGACGCCCGGAACCGCGAGTCGACCAAGATGACGCTGATCACGCTCGTCGAGCACGCGCTGAGCATGCGCGCGAGAGGCGTGCCCATCAACCACTAGGCCGGTTGACGGCCCGATGACCGCGTGTTGCATCATGGTCGGAGTGACTGAATCCTCGACGTACACCTCCTATGTCGCCATCGGCGACAGTTTCACGGAGGGTCTGGAAGACCCGGCCCCGGCCGCGGGATACCGCGGCTGGGCCGACCGGCTCGCCGAGCACCTCGCCGCCGCCGGGCCGGGCCTTCGCTATGCCAACCTCGCCGTGCGCGGCAGGCTGCTCCGGCAGATCGTCGACGAGCAGGTGCCCCGCGCGGTCGAACTGCGTCCCGACCTGATCACGTTCGCGGGCGGAGGCAACGACCTGCTCCGCCCCGGGGCCGACCCTGACGCGCTCGCCGTGGTGTTCAACGACGCCGTACGGAGCCTGCGCGCCACCGGCGCCGACGTGCTGATCTTCACCGGGTTCGACACGCGTGACGTACCGGTCCTGCGCCGGATCCGCGGCAGGGCCGCGATGTTCAACCTGCACCTGCGGGCCATCGCGGACCGGCACGACTGCCATCTCGTCGACCTGTGGTCGATGCGGCAGCTCCTCGACCCCCGGGCGTGGGCCGAGGACCGGCTGCACCTGTCCCCGGAGGGGCACCGCCGGGTCGGGCTCGCCGCCTGCGAGGCGCTGGGCGTGCCCGTGACGGGCGACTGGCGCGATCCGTGGCCGCCCGTGCCGTCCGTCGACTGGCTGACCTCACGGAAGGCCGACCTGCGGTGGGCGCGCACGTACTTCCTGCCCTGGATCCAGCGGCGGCTGCGGGGCGAGTCGTCGGGCGACCGGATCGCCGCCAAGCGGCCGGACCTGCTGCCCTTCTGAGCCGTCCGGCGACCGTCGGCGGATGATCTCGTCGGGTCGTCCGTGCCTTCGGCCGCAGGCCTCGTCCCGGCCAGCCGTGGCCTTTGACGGGCGTTACTCTTGACGCGCGTTACGGGGGATGAGATGACAACGTTGTCGTCTCAGTGGACCGAGCCTGGATCGAAGGGGGCGCATGCGTCCGACCATGCGGGACGTCGCGCGGCACGCCGGGGTGAGTCTCAAGACCGTCTCCCGCGTCGTCAACGGCGAGGTGGGCGTCCGCCCGGACACGGCGGAGAAGGTCAACGAGGCCATCTCGGCGCTGGGGTTCCGGCGCAACGACATCGCGCGCGCCCTGCGCGGCGGGAAGCGCACCCGCAGTCTCGGCCTGGTGATCAAGGACGTCGCCAACCCCTTCTACTCGCAGATCGCGCGCGGCGTGGAGGAGGTCGCGCGCCTCCACGACCTGTTCGTCATCTCCGGTTGTTCCGATGAGGACCCGGCCCGCGAGCGGCACCTCATCCGGTCCCTGTGCGAGCGCCGCGTCGACGGGCTCCTCGTCGTGCCCTCCGCCGCCGACCACCGCTACCTGATCCCCGAGCTGAACATGGGCACCGCGGCGGTCTTCATGGACCGCCCGCCCGAGGAGGCCATCCGGGCCGACGTCGTCCTGATCGACAACGTCGGCGGAGCCCGGTCCGCCGTCGAGCACCTCATCGCGCACGGGCACCGCCGCATCGCCTGCCTCGCCGACCTGCCCGGCATCTTCACCGCACGCGAGCGCCGCCGCGGCTACGACGAGGCGCTCCAGGCCCACGGCATCCCGGTCGACGAGTCACTCGTCCGCCTCGGCCCGCACGACGTCGCGGGGGCGGAGGCCGCGACGGCCGAGCTGCTGGCCCTCGGCGACCCGCCCACGGCCGTGTTCGCCGGCAACAACCGCCTGACCATCGGCGCGCTGCGCGCCATCCAGGCGGCCGGCAGGACCACCGCCCTCGTCGGCTTCGACGACTTCGAACTGGCCGACATGCTGGCCACGCCCGTCACCGTCGTGGCGCACTACCCGGCCGAGATGGGCCGCCGCGCCGCCGAACTGCTGTGCCGTCGAATGGACGGCGAGGACCTGCCGCCGCAGCGCGTGCTGCTGCCGACCCGCCTCATCGTCCGTGGCTCGGGGGAGTCGCCGCCGATCTGACCCAAGGGAAGGTGCACCGTTGACAGATCCGCTACTGGAGGCACGGGGCGTCACCAAGCGCTTCGGCCACGTCCAGGCCCTGCGCGGGGCCGCCTTCACCGCCCACCCCGGCGAGGTCGTCGCCCTGATCGGCGACAACGGTGCCGGAAAGAGCACCCTGGTCAAGACGCTGTCCGGCGCGCTGCGACCGGACGCCGGCGAGATCCTCCTCGACGGCCGGCCCGTGGAGTTCGCCGGTCCCGTGGACGCGCAGCGGCGCGGCATCGAGACGGTGTACCAGGATCTCGCGCTCGCCCACGACCTTGACGCGGCCGCGAACCTCTTCCTCGGCCGCGAGATCACCCGCTTTCCGCCGCTGCGCCTGCTCGACCGCGGTGCGATGCGCCGGAGGGCCGCCGAGGCGTTCGACGAGCTCGGCATCCGGCTGCCGGACATGTCCGCGCCCGTCCGGCAGTTGTCCGGCGGCCAGCGTCAGTGCGTCGCGGTCGCGCGGGCCGTCGCCTGGGCGTCGAAGGTGGTGTTCATGGACGAGCCGACGGCGGCCCTCGGCGTCGTCCAGCGCGAACAGGTCCTCGACCTGATCCGCCGGGTCCGCGACCGGGGCGTCACCGTCATCCTGATCAGCCACAACATGCCGGAGGTCCTGGCCGTCGCCGACCGGATCGAGGTCCTGCGACTCGGCCGCCGCGTCGCCCGTCTCACCGCCGCCGACACCACCGTCGAGGAACTCGTCTCCGCCATGACCGGCGGCCTGGACCAGGAGGACGCCGCATGAACTCCATGACGGAGTCGTACGACGACACGGCGGACGGGGGCAGGGGACGGGGCGCGGCGCTGCTGCGCAACAACACGCTGTGGACGCTGGCCGTCCTGGTGGTGCTGTTCCTGTTCTTCGCGGTGCTCAAGCCGGCGGAGTTCGCCACGACGTTCAACATCCGGGGCGTCCTGACCGAGTCGGCGATCCTGCTCGTGCTCGCGGTCGGCATGACGTACGTCATCGTGACCGCCGGGATCGACCTGTCGGTCGGCTCGATCCTGGTGTTCTCGGGCGTCGTGGCGGCCAAGACGATGGTGGCCCTGGGCGGCACGACGGCGGGCTGGGGCGGGATCCTCCTCGGCGCGCTCGCGGGCGTCGGCTGCGGCCTCGGGTGGGGGATCGTCAACGGCCTCCTGGTCGCCAAGGCGAAGGTCCCCCCGCTGATCGCGACGCTCGGCACGCTGGGCGTGTCGCTCGGCCTCGCGCAGGTCATCACGAACGGAAGCGACGTCAACCGGATCCCGGCGAAGCTGTCCAACGTCATCGGGTTCGGGCTCGTCGCGGGAGTGCCGTGGCTGGTCGTCATCGCGGGCCTGATCGCGGTGCTGTTCGGGCTGCTGCTCGCGCTGTCGCGGTTCGGCCGGCACACCTACGCCATCGGCTCCAACGCCGAGGCGTCGCGGCGGGTCGGCATCAAGGTCGACCGGCACCTGATCAAGGTGTACGCGCTGTCGGGCCTGCTGTCCGGGGTCGCCGGGGTGCTGTCCCTGGCGCACTACAGCACCACGACGATCGCGAGCCACACCTCCGACAACCTCGGCGCGATCGCCGCGGTCGTCATCGGCGGGGCCAGCCTGTTCGGCGGCGTCGGCGGCATCGGCGGGACGGTGATCGGCGTGCTGATCCCCGGCGTCCTGCGCAACGGTCTCATCATCCTCGGGGCACAGCGGTTCTGGCTCGACGTGGCGGTCGGAGCCGTCCTGGTCGTCGCCGTCTACTTCGACCAGTTGCGCCGTCGGGCGCGAGAACGCGAATAGAGGGAGGCACGTGGTGAACAGGTACATCGTCGTGGCATCGGTGCTCGCGCTCGCCGTGACCGGGGCCTGCTCGGACTCCTCGTCCGGCGGCTCGAGCGGACCCAAGAAGATCACCCTGATCCAGGGCATCGCGAACGAGCCGTTCTACATCTCCATGTACTGCGGAGCGAAGGCCGAGGCGGCCAAGCAGGGTGTCCAGCTCAGCGTTCAGGCGCCCGCGCAGTGGGATGTCGCCCAGCAGACGCAGGTCGTCACCTCCGTCGCCGCCTCCCGGCCCAAGGCCGTGCTGATCGCGCCCGTCGACAAGGACGCGATGGCCGGTCCGGTCCGCCAGCTCGCCGGCAACGGCAGCAAGGTGATCTTCGTGGACACCGACCTGTCCGACCCGTCGCTCGGCCTGTCGCGGATCTCCTCGGACAACCGGCTCGGCGGGCAACTCGCCGCCCGGACGCTGGCCGGGCAGATCGGAGACAAGGGCAAGGTCGTCGTGCTGGCCCCCAAGAAGGGCATCGCGACGACCGACGACCGGGTCACCGGCTTCAAGGAGGAGATCGCCAAGCATCCGAACATCAAGCTCGTCTCGGAGCAGTACCCCGGCGACGACGCGGGCAAGGCCACCGAGATCATGAACGGCGAGCTGTCGAAGGACCCGGATCTGGCCGGGATCTTCGCCTCCAACCTCGTCACCGGTGAGGGTGCCGGGGCCGCGCTCAAGCAGGCCAAGAAGACCGGCACGGTGAAGCTGATCGAGTTCGACGCCAGCCCGAAGCAGGTCGAGGACCTGCGCGCCGGCACGATCCAGGCGCTGATCAGCCAGGAGCCGCTGGACATCGGCCGTCAGGGCATCGACCAGGCCGTCGCCGCCCTGAACGGGAAGCCGGTGACCAAGCAGATCAAGACGCAGCTCGTGGCGGTCACCAAGGACAACGTGGACCAGCCCGACATCGCCAAGTACCTCTACAAGCAGAACTGCTGACCGGGCAGGTCTCACCGCAGATGGCACTGGCGCCCGCCGCCTTTCGACAGGCAGCGGGCGCCAGTGATCGATCTGAGCGGTGCTCGCCTCGGATCAGCGGTAGTCGACCGTCGTTCCGGCGCGGGTCGTCCGGGCGGGGAGGGCGACCGTCAGGGTCCCCTTGCCGTCGTCGTACGTCCAGCTGCCCTGGGGCGCCGCCTTACCGTCGACCTGGACGGCCGTCGGCTTGGTCGCGGCGTAGAAGACGACCGTCCACTGCCGCTTGGTCACCTGGCCGGAGAACCTGCCCTGGGGCGGTGCCATCCGGAGGCTGTGGTCGCCACCGTGTTCGGTGTAGCGGATGGTGGTGGTGGCCGAGGCGTTCGGGTCGGTGGAGTGGCCGTCGTCCTCGTAGAGGCGGAAGACGCTGTCGGTGCCGCCGGCGACGTTCACCGTGACCTTGGTCAGCGGGTTCTGTTCGTCGTTGGTGACGTTGTCGGTCCGCGTCGGCAGGATTCCGCCGGCCTTGATGAACACCGGCATCGCGTTCCAGTCCGTCGTGACGTTCTGGGTCGAGGGGCCGGTGTAGGTCTTGCCGGTGAAGTAGTCGGTCCACTGTCCCGGCGGGAACCACACCGACGTGGTGGCCGTCGTGCCGGACGAGGTGGCCGGGGCCACGAGCACGTTCGAGCCGTAGAAGTACTCCCGGGCAGAAGCGTCGTAGGCGCCCTGCTCGTCCGGGTACTCCAGGTACGTGGCCCGGACGACCGGCACGCCGGTGTCGGTGGCCTCCTTGGCCAGCGTGTAGGTGTACGGGACGAGGTCTTCACGGAGGTTCAGGAACTTCTCCGCCGCCGTGCGGGCCTGGTCGCCGTACTGCCACGGCAGCCGGTCACTGTGGTTGCTGTGCAGCCGCAGGATCGGCTGGAACGCCGCCATCTGCACCCAGCGCACGTACAGGTCGTCGGCGAGATGGGACGGGCCGTTGAACCCGCCGATGTCGTGGCTGACCGCCGACAGGCCGGTGGCGGCGGACTCGCCCGGCGTGTAGCCGACCTCGAACTTCAGGGTGTCCCAGCTGGAGGCGGTGTCCCCGGTGAAGTGCACCGTCGTGCGCTTGTCCGCCCACGGACCGGTCGGCACCGGCGCCTGACCGCTGTAACCCGAGGCCTGCAGGGAGCTGTACGCCCGGGAGAAGGCGAACCCGCGCCCGACGCGCTTGGCGGTGTCGTCGGCGTACTGCTGGTTGATCCACGCGTCGGGCGTGACGCCCGCCAGCGACGACTGGGAGCTGTCACAGCACCAGTCCAGCCACCACAGGTCGTTGCCCTGCTGCTCCATCTTCTTGTGCAGGTCGAAGTAGGCCGAGAGCTGGTCCGGGTCTCCCCAGTCGAACACGTGGCAGGTCTGCCCGGAAGGCGCTCCGCAGCCGGAGACGTCCAGCTTGCCCTTGGCCGTGGCCTGCGCCTGCGCGTATTGCGGGTCGCCGCTTGCGATGCTCGGGTGGATGTTCAGCGCGCTGTGCAGGCCCTGCGCGTGCTCCCAGGCGAAGAACGCCGCCGGGTCCGGGAACTTGTTGGTGTCGATCTGCCAGCCGTCCCAGGTGGCGGGCGCCTTGTAATCCGTGTCGGTGACCAGGACGTCCAGCGGGACGCGCTCCGAGCGGAACTTCGGCAGGAGGTCGTTCTCGTACTCGGCGGCGGTGAAGTCGTAGTACTCGGAGAACCAGATGCCGTACGCCCACCGGGGCAGCAGCTCCGACGGTCCGGTCAGCGTTTTCAGGTCCGACAGGCCCTGCTTGTAGTCCTGGCCGTACCCGAACAGGTAGCCGTCCTGGTAGGGCTTGCCGTCGTGCCCGGGCCGCGCGTGGACCGTGCGGGTCTCCGGGTCGAAGATGGCCGAGGGCGTGTCATCGAGCAGGTACCACCCGTCGCGGTAGAGCAGGCCGGGCGTGGTGACGGCGCTGCCGTTGACGCCGTCGAGGCCGCGCCGGTACCCGCCGAGGGGGCTGTGCGCCGGCAGCACCGGCGCTCCGGCCGGGGCGACGGCGACGGTGTCGAGGTTGACGTGGCAGCTGTCCGCCGTCGGGCAGCCGAGCGCGATCGTGTCGGTGCCCTTGGTCAGGGTCACCGGAATGACGGCCGTCGACCAGCTGTCCCAGTCGGCGGTCGGCGCGAGATTCGCCGTCGTCGCCGTTCCGCCGTTCACCGCCGTGGAGATGGTCCGGGAGGTTCCGCCGCCGTTCGAGTAGCGGACCTGCAGCCCGTACGAGCCGTTGGCGGGGACGTTCTGCAGCGTGACGGTGTCGGACGCGCCCGCCCGCTCCAGCCCGGCGACGAACCCGTCACCGGAGTGGCCGTTGTGGTCCGCGGCGAGCCTCGCGCCGCCGGCGAGCGCGCCGGCCTCGGCCTCGCACACGGTGCCGTAGTCGCAGACGGTCGATGGCGCCGCCGTCGGGTACGGCGCGCCGGGCGCCGTCACCGCCAGGCTGTCGATGTTCACGTCGCCCGAGTCGTTCGCGGTCCGGGAGATCACGAGCGTGTGCCGGCCGGCGGTCAGGTGCAGCCCCGGCGCGGAGGTGAACGCCCAGGTGTCCCAGTTCGCGGTCGTCGGCATCGTCAGCGTCGCCGGCGTTCCGCCGTCGATGGCGGCGCTCAGCGTACGGGTCGTGGTCTTCCCGTCGCCGCCTTGACTGTTGGCGTAGCGCAGGCGCAGGTCATACGTGCCGTCCTTGGGCACGTCGAGGGTGTAGGCGAGCGATCCGCCGGTGCTCTCGAATCCGGCGGCGAACCCGGTGCCGGTGAACCCCGCGTGGTCCGAGGCGACGCTCACCCCTTGGAGCAGGCCCCGCTCCGCCTCACAGAGGGTGTCGGTGGCACAGGTGGCCGCTCCGGGGAAGGTCGGATGCGCGGTCACCTTCTGGTCGGCGGCGCGCACCTGCACGGAGACGTTGTCCGCGGTGAACGGGCCGGAGCCGACCTTGTACCGCAGCTTCACCGGCCCGGTGTCGATGGTCAGCCAGCCGTCTTCGACCTTCTTGGTGAACCGGGTGTGCCCGAAGCCGTCCCGCCCGACGGCGTTGAACGTCGCGGCGTCGGTGAAGGCGCCGTCGCCGGCGTACTCCATCCGGATCAGCGTGGGGGACAGGACCTCGAACCGGGCGTCGCCCGACTGGACCGCGTGCTTGTCGGCTCGCTGTCCTGGTGGGGATGCGGTCGCGGGTGAGGAGGCGGCGACTACCAGGCCGGCCACGCCGGCCAGCGCGAGACCGGCTCGGATCGCCATGGACCCGGCTCCGGCGCGCCGATGCATGCGCCGATGGCGCACTCTGCCACGAGGCAGATGGGGGAGGAGGCTCACCTGTGGACTATGGGGTCAAATGATCAGATTCGTCAATAGCTGGTCTAAATCGGTCACCCGTCCATTCCCCTCTTCCGATGGCGCCCATTTCCCTAAGAGAACGGGGTCCCTCCCCCGGGGATCGATCACGGCGCGGAACACCGGCGCCCGCCGCCCTGGGAAGGCGGCGGGCGCCAATGATCGACTCAGCCGGGTCAGCGGTAGTCGACCGTCGTTCCGGCGCGGGTCGTCCGGGCGGGGAGGGTGACCGTCAGGGTTCCCTTGCCGTCGTCGTACGTCCAGCTGCCCTGGGGTGCCGCCTTACCGTCGACCTGGACGGTCGTCGGCTTGGTCGCGGCGTAGAAGACGACCGTCCACTGCCGCTTGGTCACCTGGCCCGTGAACTTGCCCTGGGGCGGTGCCATCCGGAGGCTGTGGTCACCGCCGTGTTCGGTGTACCGGATCGTGGTGGTGGCCGAGGCGTTCGGGTCGGTGGAGTGGCCGTCGTCCTCGTAGAGGCGGAAGACGCTGTCGGTGCCGCCGGCGACGTTCACCGTGACCTTGGTCAGCGGGTTCTGTTCGTCGTTGGTGACGTTGTCCGTCCGTGTGGGCAGGATTCCGCCGGCCTTGATGAACACCGGCATCGCGTTCCAGTCCGTCGTGACGTTCTGGGTCGAGGGGCCGGTGTAGGTCTTGCCGGTGAAGTAGTCGGTCCACTGTCCCGGCGGGAACCACACCGACGTGGTGGCCGTCGTGCCGGACGAGGTGGCCGGGGCCACGAGCACGTTCGAGCCGTAGAAGTACTCCCGTCCCGCTGCGTCGTAGGCGCCCTGCTGGTCCGGGTACTCCAGGTAGGTGGCCCGGACGACGGGGACGCCGGTGTCGGTGGCCTCCTTGGCCAGCGTGTAGGTGTAGGGGACGAGGTTCTCGCGGAGGTTGAGGAACTTGTCGGCCGCGACGCGGGCCTGGTCGCCGTACTGCCACGGCAGCCGGGCGCCGTGGTTGCTGTGCAGTCGCAGGATCGGCTGGAACGCCGCCATCTGCATCCACCGGACGTACAGGTCGTCGGCGAGCTTGGCTCCACCGTTGTGCCCGCCGATGTCGTGGCTGACCGGCGACAGTCCCGTGGCGGCGGACTCGCCCGGCGTGTAGCCGACCTCAAATTTCAGGGTGTCCCAGCTCGAGGTGGTGTCCCCCGTGAAGTGGAGCGTGGTGCGCTTGTCCGCCCACGGGCCCGTCGGCACCGGCGCCTGACCGCTGTAGCCCGCCGCCTGCAGGGAGCCGTACGCCCGGGAGAAGGCGAAGCCCCGCCCGACGCGCTTGGCGGTGTCGTCGGCGTACTGCTGGTTGATCCACGCGTCGGGCGTCACGCCGGCCAGCGAGGACTGGGAGTTCTCACAGCACCAGTCCAGCCACCACAGGTCGTTGCCCTGCTTCTCGGCGCTCTTGTGCAGGCCGAAGTAGGCGGCGAGCTGGTCCGGGTCGCCCCAGTCGAACGTGTAGCAGGTCTGCCCGGAGGGCGCCTGGCAGTTCGAGGGCGTCAGCTTGTTCTTGGCCGTGGCCTGCGCCTGCGCGTAGGCCGGGTCGCCGCTCTGGATGCTCGGGTGGATGTTCAGCGCGCTGTGCAGGCCCTGCGCGTGCTCCCAGGCGAAGAACGCCGCCGGGTCGGGGAACTTCTGGTCGTTGATCTCCCAGCCGTTCCAGGCGGTCGGCGCCTTGAAGTCCGTGTCGGTGACCAGGACGTCCAGCGGGACGCCCTCCGACCGGAACTTCGGCAGGAGGTCGTTCTCGTACTCGGCGGCGGTGAAGTCGTAGTACTCGGAGAACCAGATGCCGTACGCCCACCGGGGCAGGAGCATCGACGGTCCGGTCAGCGTCTTCAAATCCGACAGGCCCTGCTTGTAGTCCTGGCCGTACCCGAACAGGTAGCCGTCCTGGTAGGACTTGCCGTCATGGCCCGGCCGCGCGTGCACGGTCCGGGTGTCCGGGTCGAAGATGGCCGAGGGCGTGTCATCGAGCAGGTACCACCCGTCGCGGTAGAGCAGGCCGGGCGTGGTCAGCGCGCTGCCGTTGACGCCGTCGAGGCCGCGCCGGTATCCGCCGAGGGGGCTGTGCGCCGGCAGGATCGCCGAGGAGGCCGGGGCGACGGCGACGGTGTCGAGGTTGACGTGGCAGCTGTCCGCCGTCGGGCAGCCGAGCGCGATCGTGTCGGTGCCCTTGGTCAGGGTCACCGGGATGACGGCCGTCGACCAGCTGTCCCAGTCGGCCGTCGGGGCGAGATTCGCCGTCGTGGCGGTCCCGCCGTTGACGGCCGTCGAGATCGTCCGCTGCGTTCCGCCGCCGTTCGCGTACCGGACCTGCAGGGAGTAGGTGCCGTCGGCGGGAACGTTCCGCACGGTGACGGTGTCGGACGGACCCGCCCGCTCCAGCCCCGCGACGAACCCGTCACCGGAGTGGCCGTTGTGGTCGGCGGCCTGTGTCGCGCCGCCGGCGAGCGTGCCGGCCTCGGCCTCGCACACGGT
The DNA here is from genome assembly GCF_024055715.1 of Actinoallomurus soli. Lineage (GTDB taxonomy): Bacteria > Actinomycetota > Actinomycetes > Streptosporangiales > Streptosporangiaceae > Actinoallomurus > Actinoallomurus soli. The sequence continues at coordinate 29,336 of NZ_JAMXMV010000007.1, read as the reverse complement.
GCCGTAGTCGCAGGCGACCGGTGGCGCCGCCGTCGGGTACGGCGCGCCGGGGGCCGTCAGCGCCAGGCTGTCGATGTTCACCTGGCCCGAGTCGTTCGCGGTCCGGGAGATCACGAGCGTGTGCCGGCCGGCGGTCAGGTGCAGCCCCGGGACGGAGGTGAACGCCCAGGTGTCCCAGTTCGCGGTGGACGGCATCGTCAGCGTCGCCGGCGTTCCGCCGTCGATGGCGGCGCTCAGCGTACGGGTCGTTATCTTCCCGTCGCCGCCCTGGTTGTTGGCGTAGCGCACGCGCAGGTCATAGTCGCCGTCCTTCGGCACGTCGAGCGTGTAGGCGAGCGACCCGCCCACGCTCTCGAACCCGGCGGCGAACCCGGTGCCGGTGAATCCAGTGTGGTCCCGGGCGACGGACACGCCGCCCTGAAGCAGGGCCCCCTCGCCCTCACACAGGGTTCCGGCGACGCAGGTGGCCGCTCCGGGGAAGGTCGGGTGCGCGATCACCTTCTGGTCGCCGGACCGCAGCCGCACGGAGACGTTGTCCGCGGTGAACGGGCCGGAGCCGACCTTGTACCGCAGCTTCACCGGCCCGGTGTCGATGGTCAGCCAGCCGTCTTCGACCTTCTTGGTGAACGGGGTCCGTCCGAAGGCGTCCCGTCCCACGGCGTTGAAGGTGGCCGCGTCGGTGAAGGCGCCGTCGCCGGCGTACTCCATCCGGATCAGCGTGGGGGAGAGGACCTCGAACCGGGCGTCGCCCGACTCGACCGCGTGTTGGCCGGCCTGCTGCCCGGGCGCGGATGCGGTCGCGGGGGAGGAAGCGGCGACCACGAGGCCGGCGACGCCGGCCAGCGCGAGGCCGGCTCTGATCAGCTTCGATCGCGGCCCCGCACGCCAATGCGTACGAGGCACGCGAAACTCGACGTTAAGTCGATGTGGGAGGAGGCTCACCTCAGGGACTATGGTGCCGAACGATCATAAAGGTCAAGAGACGGTATAAAACGGTCATGCTTCGTCAGTCGTGCCGTCAGCGGCGCGGTCAGGAACAGCGCGCGGCGGCCCAGTCGGAGCGGTCGAGGACGTAGACGCGAACGGCCTCGCCGTACGGGCCGGTGGTGTCACCGTGGCGTGACATGCCGATCTTGCGCATGACGTTGCCGGAGGCGTGGTTCGCGGGCTGGTACAGCGCGACGAGCCGCTCGGCGCCGTGGTCGGTGAACGCCTCGTCGCGGAGCGCGGCCGCGGCCTCGGTGGCGAGCCCCATTCCCCAGTAGCGCGGATCGACCCACCATCCGATCTCGATGACGGGCTCCTCGATTCCCGGCACGCTCCGGCGGAGACGGTTCAGCGCCGCCACCCCGAGGGTCCGCTCGTCACCCCCGTCACGGAGAAGGATGCCGCGCCAGCCGAAGCCGTGCTCGACCCAGTGCGCCAGAACCTCCCGGTGCCGCGTCAGGGCGCGTGCACGATCCCACGGCCGCCCGTCCCCGAGGTACCGGGCGATCCGCGGATCAGCGCTCAACCGGCACAGGTCCTCCTCGAACCGGTCATCCCAGGGCGGCAGAACGAGCCGCTCGGTCGTCAGCGTGCGCATCACCGGCCGGCCGACTCGACGACGGTGACCTCGACACAATCGCTCGCGTCGCCGCTGCGGAGGCTCTTACGCCATGAGAGCGGCTTCGATTCATCCTCGTGGACGGCCATGGGCGGGCTACTCCTCGGCGACGGCGGCGATGAGCTTCGTGGATTCGCCCGGAGTCAACGCCGCTGCTTGCAGGTTGTCGAGATCAACCTTAGGTGTGCGTACGGATGCCACGTAGGCGGCCAATGCCGTCCGTGGGGTGATCCCTGGCGTATGCCGCCTCCAGGGCGCAGCGCAGGCCGGGGATCACCCCACGGGATGTATCACCGAGGTGGCGGCGCGGATGAAGGCGGCGACCGCCGGCGAGTGTGCGTCCCGGGGCCAGGCGACGGCGAGTGTGGCCGGTTCCAGGTCCGCGACCGGCCGGTAGGCGATTCCGGGCAGCGGGTAACGCCGCGTCACCCAGGCCGGAAGGAAGCAGACCATGCGCCCCAGCTCTACCAGCCGGAAGATCTGGGTGATGTCCGAGAGCGGCTGCCGGGTTCCGGCCGTGAGCTCGCGCGGTGCCGTCCGTGGCCGCGCAGAAGCGCTCTCATCGGTGTGAACCCGCGAGCGCGGCGACCCGCCCTCCCCGACGAGGGTCCCGTCCGGGAGGCTCCGCCCGGCGAGGTCCGCCAGCCGCAGGGACGGGCGGACGGCGAGGGGGTCGCTCGCCGCCAGGGCGGCCAGGCGGGGTTCGGTCAGTAGCGGCTCGACGTCCAGGCCGCGGTCGTCGAAGGGGCTGACGAGCAGCGCGACGTCGGCCCGCCCGTCGCGTAGCGCCGGCGCCTGCTCGCCCCGGCCGCCGAGCACCAGCTCGACGTCGATCGCCGCGCTCTCGCGCTCGTACGCGGAGAGGATCCGTGGCAGCAGGTCGGCGTCGTTGTCGGCCTTGAGCGCGAGCCGCAGCAGCGGTGCGGGCCGCCCGGCGTTCCGGGCCCGCCGGCCGGCGGCGCTGATCGCGTCGAGGGCGGTCCGGGCGTCCCGCAGGAGGACCTCGCCGGCCGCCGTGAGGCGCACCTGACGGGTGGTGCGCTCGAGCAGCCGTACGCCCAGCCTGCGCTCCAGCTCGCGGATCGCCCGGGAGAGAGGGGGCTGCGCCATGCCCAGCCGCTGGGCGGCGCGCCCGAAGTGCAGCTCTTCGGCGACCGCGACGAAGTACCGGAGCTCGCGCGACTCCAGGTCATTCATATCGCCAGAGTATCAATGGGGACCGGATCGATCCTTCAGGTTCCCGCCGCGGCCGGATTGACTGCTCAGTGCCGTCCCGCGATCCGCTCCACCCGACGCCGACGCCGACGCCGACGCCGACGCCGACGCCGACGCCGACGCCGACGCGGACGCGGACGCGGACGTCCGTGTGATCCCCCTTTCCTGGAGAGCCAATGATCGTCATCACCACGCCCACCGGACAGATCGGCCGGCAGGTCCTCGACAACGTCCTGGAGGGCGGAGAGCCGGTCCGTGTCATCGCGCGCGACCCCTCCCGCCTCTCTCCCCGAGTGCGCGAGCAGGTCGAGGTCGTGGCGGGTTCGCACAACCGCCTCGACGTCCTCGCCGCGGCCCTGGACGGCGCCGACTCCGTCTTCTGGCTCGTGCCCCCCGACCCCCGGGCCGACAGCGTCGAAGGGCACATCCTCGGCTTCACCCGGCCGTTCTGCGAGGCCATTGAGAGCCGGGGGGTGCAGCGGGTCGTCGGCGTCTCGACCCTGGGCCGCGGCGTCGCCCAGAACGCCGGGCAGATCTCCGCGTCACTCACCATGGACGAGCTGATCGAGAGCACCGGCGCGAACTACCGGGCCCTGCAGATGCCCGGCTTCATGGAGAACACGCTGCAGCAGGTCGGCGCGCTCAAGAACCAGGGCGCCCTCTTCCTCACGCTGTCCCCGGACCGGAAGAACCCGACGTGCGCCACCCGCGACATCGCCGCCGTCGCGGCCGAGCTCCTGCTCGACCACTCCTGGAGCGGGCAGGACGGCGTCCCGGTCCTCGGGCCCGAGGACCTGTCGCCGAACGACATGGCGCGGATCATGTCGGAGGTGCTGGGGCGGCCGATCCGCTTCCAGCGGATCTCCGGTGAGGCGTACAAGGCCACTCTCGTACGGAACGGGGTGAGCGAGGCCTGGGCGCAGGGCCTCGTCGACATGGCCGCCGCGGTCGACCGGGGTCTGTACCGCGCGCAGCCGCGTACGCCGCGATCCACGACTCCGACCGGCTTCCGCCAGTGGTGCGAGGAGGTGCTCAGGCCCGCCGTCGCCGGCTAGGCGGAGCCGCCTCCCTTCGAACGGGCGCGGAGGTGGGCGCGTTCGCCCTGCCGGCCGAAGAGGCTGAGGAACTCGACCGCCTCGGCGTCGGCGGCGCCGAACCAGTGCGGCACCCGCGTGTCGAACTCGGCCGCCTCCCCGGGGGAGAGCACCAGGTCCTGGTCGCCGAGGACGATCCGCAGCCGTCCGTTGAGGACGTACACCCAGTCGTAGCCCTCGTGGGTCCGCAGCTCGGGCTCCCGGCGGGGGCTGCCCGCCGGGATGATGGTCTTGTACGCCTGGATGCCGCCGGCCCGGCGGGTCAGCGGCAGCAGCGTCATGCCGTTGCGCTCGATCGGCCGCAGGTGGATGCGCGGGTCGCCGGTGGGCGGGGCGTCGACGAGCTCGTCGAGCGTGACGCCGTGGGCCCTGGCGAGCGGGAGCAGCAGCTCCAGGGTCGGCCGGCGGGCCCCGGACTCCAGCCGGGACAGGGTGCTCACCGAGATGCCGGTCGCCGCCGACAGCTCCGCGAGCGTGGTCTCCCGCTGGCGCCGCAGGGCGCGTAGCCGGGGCCCGACCGCCCCGAGTGCCTGATCGAGGTCGTCGTCCATGCCACCAGTTTGCCAGAACCGCAACAACGTTTGCGATTCCGGCCAAGGATCTCGCATCCTCGCGGTGGAGGTGGTCGACGTGACCGATCTGTTGAGAGACGACTATGACGCGGTGGTGATCGGCGGTGGCGCGGCGGGGCTGAGCGGGGCGGTGACGCTGGCCCGGTCGCGGCGGTCGGTGCTGGTGATCGACGCGGGTTCGCCGCGCAACGCCCCGGCCTCGGGCGTGCACGCGCTGCTGGCCCGTGAGGGGATCCCGCCGGCCGAGCTGCTGGAGCGCGGCCGGGCGGAGGTCCGCGGGTACGGCGGCCAGGTGGTGCCCGGCGAGGTCGGCGCGGTCGCCCGCGAGGAGGACGGGTTCGCGGTGACCCTGACGGACGGCCGGGCGGTCCGGGCGCGCCGGCTGCTGGTCGCCACGGGCGCGGTCGACGAGCTGCCGGACGTCCCGGGACTGCGCGAACGTTGGGGCCGGGACGTGGTCCACTGCCCGTACTGCCACGGCTGGGAGGTCCGTGACCAGGCCATCGGCGTGCTGGCCACCGGTCCGATGTCGGTCCACCAGGCGATGCTGTTCCGGCAGCTGAGCGCCGACGTCGTGTTCTTCTCCCACACCGTGGCGCCGACCGGCGAGCAGACGGAGGAGCTGACCGCCCGGGGCATCGAGATCGTCCCCGGCGAGGTCGCCGCGCTGGAGATCGCCGACGATCGCCTGGTGGGAGTACGGCTGAGCGACGGCACGGTCGTCGGGCGCGAGGCGCTCGCGGTCGCGTCCCGGATCGCGGTGCGCGCGGACTTCCTCGCCGGGCTCGGGCTGCGGCCATCGGACCATCCGGCGGGGATCGGCCAGTACCTCCCCGCCGACGCCACCGGCCGTACCGACGTGCCCGGAGTGTGGGCCGCCGGGAACGTCGCCGACCCGGCCGCCCAGGTCGGCGCCGCCGCCGCGGCGGGCACCATGGCCGGAGCCCAGATCAACGCGGACCTCATCGCCGAGGAGACCCGTCGGGCGGTCGCCGCCCGCCGGGACCCCTTCTCGGCCGAGTCCGAGGCACGCCTCTGCGAACAGGCGATGGGCGACCGTCGTCACGGCCTGTGAAGAACGAAGGGGAATCCACCATGTCCGAGCAGTTCGGCCAGGACTTCTGGGAAGAGCGTTACGCCGGCCATACCCACGTCTGGAGCGGGCGGCCCAACCCGCAGCTCGTCGCGGAGGCCGGGGACCTCACGCCCGGCACGGCCCTGGACGCGGGGTGCGGTGAGGGCGCCGACGCCGTCTGGCTCGCCTCCCGCGGCTGGCGGGTCACGGCGGTGGACTTCGCCGCCACCGCGCTGCGCCGCGCGCGGGAGCACGCCGAGGCCTTCGACGCCGGCGCCGCGGGCCGGATCGACTGGCTGCAGGCCGACCTGACCGCCTGGGCACCGCCCGAGCGGAGATTCGACCTGGTCTCCACCCACTACGTCCACCTGGCGGAGGAGCGCGCGGCGTTCTTCCGCCGGATGGCGGCGGCCGTCGCGCCGGGCGGCTCGCTGCTCGTCGTCGGCCATCACCCGTCGGACCTGGAGACCACGGTCGGGCGCCCGCCGCTCCCGGAGCTGTTCTTCACCGCCGAGGACGTCGTGGCCTGCCTCGACTCCGGCCGGTGGGACGTCGTCGCCGCCGAGGCCCGCCCCCGCCCGGCCACGGACCCCGACGGCAACGAGGTCACCGTCCACGACACGGTTCTGCGCGCCGTCCGGCGCCGTTGAGACTCTGCGCCGAGGATCCTCGCCGCTCCGACGACGAGGATCCTCGGCCCCGATCCTCCTGCGCGGCGCGCCCGCGTAGAGGATCTCCGTGCCCCGACGACGGAGATCCTCGACGCGGACGTACCTAACCCGGCTTGCGGCTCGTGATGATCTCGTCGATCAGGCCGTACTCCCGTGCCTCCTCGGCCGTGAGGTACCGGTCCCGCTCGATGTCGGCGCGGACCTGCTCGGCCGGGCGGCCGGTGTGCCGGGCCAGGATGGTCTCCAGCTGCTCGCGCAGCCGGATGATCTCGTTGGCCTGGATCTCCATGTCGCTGGTCTGGCCGTAGCCGCCCTCGGTGCTCGGCTGGTGGATCACGATCCGCGAGTGCGGGAGCGCGGCGCGCTTGCCGGTGGCGCCCGCGGCGAGCAGCACGGCGGCGGCCGAGGCGGCCTGGCCGATGCACGTCGTCTCGATCTGCGGCTTGACGAACTGCATCGTGTCGTAGATCGCCGTCATCGCGGTGAGCGAGCCGCCGGGGGAGTTGATGTAGAGGCTGATGACCCGGTCCGGGTCCATCCCCTCCAGCGCGATGAGCTGCGCGATGACGTCGTTGGCGAGGGTGTCGTCGATGGGCGCGCCGACGAAGACGATGCGCTCCTCGAACAGCTTGTTGTACGGGTTGCTCTCCTTCATCCCGTACGACGTGCGCTCGACGTAGGACGGCAGGATGTACCGGGCCGTTGCGTTCCTCACGGGGCCACACCTCCGGCCTCGACGGCGCTGGTGACGACGTGGTCGATGAGGCCGTACTCGCGGGCCTCCTCGGCGGTGAAGTAGCGGTCGCGGTCGGCGTCGTGCTCGATCTGCTCGTACGGCCGGCCGGTGTGCTCGGCGATGAGCTGCAGGAAGCGGTGCTTCATGTGCACGCTCTGCTCGGCCTGGATGCGGATGTCGGAGGCGGTGCCCCGGATGCCGCCGGACGGCTGGTGCATCATGATCCGCGTGTTGCGCAGCGCGTAGCGCTTGCCGCGCGTGCCCGCCGTCAGCAGGAACTGCCCGGCCGAGGCGGCCATGCCCAGCGCGACCGTCGAGACGTCGTTCGGCAGGTACCTCATCACGTCGAACATGGCGAACATCGCGTCCATCGACCCGCCCGGCGAGTTGATGAAGATCTTGATGTCGCGCTCCCCGTCCTGGGCGGCGAGGAGCAGCAACTGGGAGCACACCCGGTTGGCCAGGTCGTCGTCGATCTCCGAGCCGATGAAGACGATCCGCTGGTCGAGCAGCCGCTGGAAGAGCTGCTGGGAGTGGATGTCCTGCGGAATCTCGGTGACCCGTGCGCGTGGTTCGAGAGTCGGGAAGTCCATCGGCGCTCCTTCGCTGCCACACGCCCCCTGCGCGCGTGGCGGGTGTCCGCGAGCCGGCGCGCTCCTGCGCCGGCGAGTTCTGTACAGAATAGCAAGAACGTACAGAATGATAGAATCGCTGCATGACACGAGAGGTCCCAGTGACGCAGGCCCGCGCCGACCTGGCGGAGCTCGTCAACCGTGTCGGCTACACCGGCGAGAGGGTCCTCCTGACCCGGCACGGCAAGCCGCTCGCGGCCCTGGTGCCGGTGGAGGACCTCGAGGCACTCGAACGGCGGCCCGCGGAGATCGGCTTCACCCTGTCGCTGCCCGCCGAGGCGGAGCCCGAGCCCGAACAGCCGCCGCGCCCGTCCGGCCCGCTGCGCATCGCGGCGGAGCACCGGGAGGCCGGCCCGTCCGGCCGTCCCCGCTGGAAGCGCTGACACGAGCCACAACGGTTGACGGCGCGCCGCGGAGCAGGGTGCGCTACGGAGTACGGCTCGCCGCGGCTCATGGCTCGACGCGGGCCGCGTTTCGCCGCGGGCGCTGGCGGGTCGTTCGGGCGGTCCCGGCCGGGCGGATCTCCGGAGGGCTGCGGCCTTCCTCCGGTCGGTCGTAAGGTCTACCTCGTGAGCCCCCCACGCCTACCGGAACACCTCGAACTGCTGCTGACCGAAGAACCCGTTCTGGACGTGTACTCGTACGGACCCTGGCGTGTCCCCGACGGGTTGTACGACGAGATCCGCGAGCGCGCCCGCGCGTTCGACGCCGACGAGCGCGCCCGCGCGCTGACCGGCGGGCTCAGCGACTTCTACGCCACGGGCACCTCCGCGGCGGGCGCGGAGCTGTGGTCCCTGCTCACGTTCCTGCTCGGCGCCGCGGCGATCCGGGCCGGCTCGCGCGGTGACATCGACTACGAGCTGCTCACGCAGTTCCTGGCCAAGCCCGAGCCGCCGGTCCGCGACCCGGTCGCCTGGTTCAGCCAGGGCGGCCGGCTGCGGCCGCCCGGCCTGTGGCTGGTGGAGAACGCCGGTGACGACGTCGAGCTCCGGGAGACGATGTTCGCCCTCGGCCGCGAGTCCCTCGACGTGTTCGCGGGCGTCACGCCGCTCGAGGAGCGCCGCCGGGCACTCATCGCGCTGTTCGACCGGCACGCGGAGGACCCGGAGCTACGGGCCCGCGACCTGACCACGCCGCACGGCGAGCTGGAGCGGGCATGGGCGTCGGACCTGCCGGACGAGACCGTCTCCGCGCTGCCGGAGCTGGCCGGGCCGACCGGCTATCTCACCTGGGCGTGCGCCGGCTGGATCGCCGCGCACGAGCGTCTGCTCGCGGCCGTCCCGGGCGGAGACCCGCTGGTGACCGCGCTGGCCCGGCTGCTCCTGCAGGCCGACGCGCAGGCGGTGCCCGCGGATTTCGCGTTCGCCGTCGGCGTCGAGCGGTACGAGAGCGTTCAGGAGCGCTTCCAGCACCTGCGGGAGGGCTTCCGCGCCGACCCGTGGCAGGCGGAGGTGCGGTCCTGGCTCGCGCGGGGCCTCGTCGCGGGCGAGGCCGACGCCTGCCGGGCCTGGCTGGACATGGGCCTGCGGATCACCGGGTGCGCGCAGGGCCTGCCCGACAGCGCCGTCAGCCCGAAGAGCCGGCTGCCGGTCCGCGGCTTCCAGACGGACCTGCGCCGCCTGTTCCGCACCCGTACGGTCGTCAACCCGCTCACCGCGCGGTTCGCCGGCGTGCCGCCCGCCGAGGAGGCGCGGAACGCGACGGCGGCCGAGGACACCGGCGCCGACCTCGTGGGCCAGCCGGAGGTCGTGACGACGCTCGCCGACGTCCTGCGGATCGGCGCGTCCGCGCAGCCGGTGCGCCTCCTGCTCAGCGGGCCCGACGCGACGGGCAAGGGCACGGCGATCCGGGTGATCGAGCAGACCCTGACCGAACGCGGGGACGTGCGCGAGGCCGTCTGGGTCTCCGATCAGGTGTTCGCGAACCTCCACGTCAGCGACACGATCCTGTACCTCCTGGCGCGGGTGCGCGAGTGCCTCGAAGGGCGGGTCCTCGTCATCGAGGGTCTCGACCGCATCCTCGCCCTCGAGCAGTGCGGCGGCGCGTTCGCCGAGGAGCTGCGCCGCGTCCTCGAACGCCACCAGAAACTGCACGTCGTCGCGGCGTGCCGTACGGGCGGCGACGAGCGGATCTTCGACGCGAACCCGGCCCTGCACCAGCACTTCCGGGTGGCCCGCACCCGGGAGTTCGCCGAGGACGACTACGCGGAGCTGTTCCGGCGGGCCGTCGCACGGCGCGGCCTGACCGCCGCGCGGGAGGCCGCGGTGACCGCCGGGGTGCTGCTGTCCCGTACCCCGCCGCTGCTGAACCTGCGGGGCGCGCGCCTCGTGGAGTACCTCGCCGAGCAGTGCGTGGCGGCGGCGGCCGCCCGCGGGGAGACGGAGGTCGCGGTCGCGGACCTGCCGCAGCGGGTCATCCCCGGCGGCGCCGCCGACGCCGACCCGATGGCCGAGCTCGACGCGTGCGTGGGCCTGAAGTCGGTGAAGAACGAGGTGCGCCTGCTCGTCGCCGAGGCCGAGGCCGCCCGGATGCGCCGCGAGGCGGGCATGCCGGTCGCCGCCAGGCCGAGGCACCTGGTCTTCACCGGCAACTCCGGTACGGGCAAGTCCAAGGTCGCGCGGATCCTCGGCCGCATCTACGCCGACCTCGGCGTGCTGTCCTCCGGCCACCTCGTCGAGGTGGACCGCTCGGACCTGGTCGGCGAGTACGTCAGCGAGAGCGGCCCGCGGGTGCGCCGGGCGGTGGAGCGCGCGCACGGCGGCGTGCTGGCCGTCAACGACGCGCACAACCTCATGCCGGGCGACTCCCCGCGCAACCGGGAGGCGATCGACGTCCTGCTGGCCGCCGTGCAGTCCCACCCGGAGGACCTCATCGTCGTGCTGTGCGGGCCCGAGGGCGCGATGAACGGCCTGCTCAAGAGCGACTCGGAGCTGGCGGCGTTCTTCCCCAAGCAACTGCGGTTCCCGGACCTCACCGAGGACGAGCTGATCGAGATCTTCCAGGCGAAGGCCGCCGACGCGGGCTTCGCGCTGCGGGAGGGCGTGCTCGACAAGGTCCGCGACCTCGTGCACGCGGGGGCGCGTGACCGGGCCGCCGGGAACGCCCGCCTGATGATCAACCTGCTCGACCGCGCCGTGGCCATGCAGTCGCGGCGCGTCCTCGACGACGGCGTGCTCACCGACGACGAGTCCCTCGACGAGATCTTCGCCGAGGACATCCCCGGCACGCTGGCCGCCGGCGGCCACATCGACCTGCCCGGCGACCCGCTCGCCGAGATCGAGCGGCTGATCGGCCTGGACGCGGTCAAGCAGGAGGTGCGCCTGCTCGTCGCCGAGGCCAAGGCCGAGCAGCTCCGCCGTGACGCCGGCATCCCGATCGCCTCACCGACGCGGCACATGGTGTTCACCGGCAACCCCGGAACGGCCAAGACGACCATGGCCCGGCTGCTGGCCGCGGTCTATGTCAAGCTGGGGCTGCTGTCGTCGGGGCACCTGGTCGAGGTCTCCCGCGCCGACCTCGTCGGCGAGTACGTCGGGCAGACCGCGCCGAAGGTGCGCGCGGCGGTGGAGCGGGCGCTGGGCGGCGTGCTGTTCATCGACGAGGCGTACGCCCTGACGCCCGCCGACTCCGGACGCGACTACGGGCACGAGGCGATCGCCGAGCTGCTCAAGCTCATGGAGGAGCACCGCGCCGACCTCGTCGTCATCGTGGCGGGCTACGAAGGGCCGATGCTGCGGTTCCTGGAGTTCAATCCGGGCCTCGCCTCGCGCTTCCCCACCGTCCTGCGGTTCCCGGACTACACCGATGACGAGCTCGTCGCGATCTTCGAGGTGATGGCGGCCGACGCCGGCTTCCAGGTCGCCGAGGGCGTGCTCGACGCCGTGCGCTCCCGGCTGCGCGCGGCGGCCCGCGGCGAGTCGTTCGGGAACGCCCGGCTCATGCGGAACATCCTGGACCGCGCCGTCGCCCTGCAGGCGCAGCGCATCACCGGGCAGGAGGCGCCGGACCACGAGGAGATCCGGCTGCTCCGGCAGGAGGACCTCCCGGAGACCGACGCCCCCGCCGACCGGGACGAGCGCCTCGGCCAGTACCTCTGACCGAGGACCTGTGACCAGGGGTCCGTGCCTCAGGGCGGGCCCCTGGTCACAGGGGCGCCTCCGCTCGGTCCTCGTCGTCTACTCGAGGGCGACCCGGAGTCCCAGGGCCACCAGCGTCATGCCGAGCATCCCCTCCTGCGCGCGGTGGAACCGCGGCGCGTTGAGCCAGCGACGTACCCTCCCGAGACCCAGGGCGATCAGGCTCAGCCCGGTGAGGCTGAACGCCACCGCGATCGTCGCCAGCCCCAGGGCCAGCGGCATGGCGGCCCCGGCGCGGTCGGCCGGGATGAACTGGGGGAGGGTGGCCAGGAAGAACAGTGACGCCTTCGGGTTCGTCAGGTTCGTCAGCAGCCCCTGTGCCAGGGGAGAGCGCGGAGACAGCCGGCGCGGCGCGCGTTCCGCGACGACGTCCTCCGGCTCCGGCGGGGCTCCTCGCCACGCCGACCACAGGGAGCGAAGGCCGAGAAGCAGGAGGAACACGGCTCCGGTCAGCTTGACCGCCTCGAAGGTCGTCTCGCTGCGCAGCAGCAGCCCCGCCAGGCCGAGAGCCACCGCGACCGCGTGGACGAACAACCCGAGGGCGCACCCCAGAGCCGTCGCCAGCCCGGTCCACGTACCGCCCTTGAGAACGTTGCGGATGACCACGGCGGTGTCCAGGCCCGGCGTGATGGTGATCAGTAAGCACAGTCCGAGGTACGGTCCCAGCGTCTGCCACATGTCCGCCATTCTCCAGCCATGTATGTATTCGATCTCTAGCGGCGGCCCCTACTCCGGCCAGTTGCGATACCGCCGCCGGCCGTAGAGCAACGGGCCGGGTCCCCGGTGCTGGGTGACGCAGCCGACCCTCCCGAAGAGGATCACATGGCTCCCCCCGTCCGCCGTGCGAGCGACCCGGCAGTCGGCTATCGCGTGCGCGTGCCCGGTCAGATGCGGTCCCGACGGCCCGGTCGACCAGTCCACGGACGTGAACCGCTCAGGGACGCTCATCCTCGAGCTGAACAGCTCGGCGACGGACTGCGAGCCGCCGTGCAGGAGGTTCACCGCGAAGGTTCCCCGCCGCAGGATGGCGTCCAGGGTGGGGCTCTCGGCGCGGAGACACACCAGCAGTGTGGGCGGGGCCGTCGTGAGACTGCACAGCGCCGAGCACGTCATACCCCACGGCCGCCCGTCGTCATCCAGGGTGGTCACGATGGCGACCCCGCTGGGGAATTCCGACATCAGCGACCGGAACTCGTGCGGTGAGCAGACATCCGGCATCGAGACGGATGATTCAGTCACTGCGCATCACCCTCCGCGCCTCGTTCATCGCCCCGGCCCCGGGCAGGCGCGCCCGGGGGCGGCGTGCCGTCAGTTTCCGTGGAGGTGGCGGAGGTAGGCGTAGGTCGAGGGCAGGGTGCCCAGGAGCTCGTCCCGCCGGCGTGCGACCTCGGCGAACACCGCTTCGGCGGACTGAACCGAGTCCGGGCGGTGGCTCAGGAGGGGTGTCGAGTGCTCCGGCAGGACGTCGAGGCCGGTGAAGACGCAGTAGTAGTTCGCGTTGCTCCAGAAGTTGCGGAACTCGGCCTCGAAGTTGCCGTAGTAGTTGCTCTCGTCGGTGACCGGCAGGTCGACCCCCAGGCCGGCCTTGTACCGCGCGACCTTCTCCTTGAAGTCGTCGGCGAGCTCCAGCTCCTTGCAGGCGCGCCAGAACGGCGTGTCGTTCCGCGGGGCGAAGCTGAAATGGGCCTGGATGAAGTCCCGCGTGTCGTCGAACATCTTCTCGATCTCGCGGTTGAACCGGTTCGTCACGACCGGGTCGAAGCGCTTGTCCGGGAAGTTCCTGACCAGCTGGTACAGCGCGGCGTACACGAAGTAGATGCCGGTGGACTCCAGCGGCTCAAGGAAGCAGGAGGACAGGCCGATGCCGACGCAGTTCTTCACCCAGGCCCGCCGGTTCCGGCCGACCCGGAACCTGATGTGGTTGAGCGAATGCTTCTCCGGATCGAGGTTCCACATCCGGCAGAACTCCTCGGTCGCCTCGTCCTGCGTGGCGAAGCGGCTCGAGTACACGTAGCCGGTGCCGAACCGGCCGAGCAGCGGGATCTTCCAGGTCCAGCCCGAGGACATCGCGATCGCCGAGGTGTACGGCTCGATGCCGTCGTTCTCGTCGTCGTTCGGCACCTGGGTGGCGACCGCCCGGTCGTTCAGCAGGTGGTCGCTCATGTCCAGGAACGGTTCCTTCATGACCTGGTTGATGAGAAGGCTCCGGAACCCTGAGCAGTCGATGAACAGGTCGCCTTCGAGCCTGCGGCCGGCCTCAGTGTTGATCGCGGTGATGTGCCCGTTCTGGTCGATCTCAGCGTCGGTGAACCTGTCCTCGATGTGCACCGCCCCCTGCTCCTTGGTGGCGAACCGGCGCAGGAAGTCGGCGACCAGCTGGGCGTCGAAGTGCCACGCGTAGCTCGCCCATTTCGTGCCGTCCCTGTGGCGGGGGGACAGTTTCCGGTCGAAGATCGCCGGCTGGACATAGCATGCGCGGTCGAACGGCTCGTCGGTGGCGCCGCGCAGCTTCTTGTAGGTCCAGTAGTGCGACAGCGGCAGGTTGTCGTGCTCCGGCAGCAGTCCGAATGAGTGATCGAACTCGTCCCGCCCGTTTCCGTGCGGCCGAGACCGGGCCTCACCCTCGCCGGGCGTCCGCCAGTTGATGAATCTGATGCCCATCTTGTAGCTCGCGTTGCATTCCGGCATCCAGTCTTCCTCGGACAGGCCGAGAAAGTCGAAGAACACCTTCTGCAGATTGGGGATCGTGGCCTCGCCCACCCCGATCCTCGGAATGGCCGGTGCTTCGAGCACCGTTATCCTGACCGATCGCCCGAGGGCCCTTCCCAGGTAGGCGGCCGACATCCAGCCCGCCGTGCCGCCTCCCAGGACAACGATGTTCTTGATCTGGTCGTCACCGGTCATGAAGGACTCCCCTGTCAGACTGCTCGGTGAAGCCTGGATCTCCCGGTGCTCCATTGGACCGGAGTTTCCAGACTTGTCAGAACATTTGACAAACGGTAGTGATCCTAGACCGATGGGTCGTATCTGGGAAGAACCCGTCCGAGCCGAAGAGGACCGTTAGGCCGTGGTGCACCGGGTGTTCGCCAGGTGTGTTCGTCCGCGCTGTGCGGTCATTCTTGAACGGCCGTAAAAGCCGACCGAAAAGTCAGGAGTCGATGCAGCAGGACCGCTTGCTCTCCTCCAGATAGTGCGGGTCGTGCCACCAGTAGCGCCGGTTGGACGGGTGCTCCGGGACGGGCGGAAGCATCCGCCCCGCCGGGGAGGCCGCCGCCTGCTCCGTGGCGGCGAACGGCGCGAGCAACGCGTCGACCGTGTGCGTCTCCCCGTTGACCATCACCTGCCGGACGTCGGCGACCCGCGTGATGTCCTCGAGGGGGTCCCCGCCCAGGAGGACCAGGTCGGCGTACATGCCGGGCTTGATCTGGCCGAGGGGCTCGCCGAGGACCTCGCCGGGCGTCCGCGTCGCGGTGGTCAGCGCCTCGTACGGGGTCAGGCCGTACTTCACCATGGCCCGGAGGTTCAGGTGGGTGCTGACGGCGGTGTTGGCGATGGGGGAGTCCGTGCCGGTGATGACCCGTCCGCCGCCCCGGATCATGGCCGCGACCTGGGCGACCTGACGGGCGAGGTTCTGCCGGGTGACGGTCTGGTCGGTGGTCTTGGCCGTCGTCACCGCCGCCTGCAGCGAGGCGTACTCCCATGACGGGTAGAGGGTCCTGACCCGTCGGTCGGTGACGAGGGAGGTGTCCTCCCGGAGGAGCGTCACCGCTCCGAACAGCGTCGGCGTCCGTGCCGCTCCCGAGGCGTTGAAGATCTCGATGACGTCTTCGTATCCGGTGCCGAGCGCGGTGACCGTACGGGAGTAGCCCAGCCGGTTCGTGGCGCCGATGTGCTCCATGCCGTCCCCGCCGAAGGCGAACGCCGGATAGTGGTAGTGGGAGGTGGCGGGAACACCGTGCCGGTGCGCCCACTCGATCACCTCCCGCTGCCATCCCGCCGGCAACCGCACGTACGCCTTCATCAGGTCGTAGTCGAGCGCGCCCGCGCGTTCGAGTTCGAGGGCGAGTTGGCGGGCGTCGAAGGTGGGGCGCATGAAGTTGTAGAAGATGCGCGGCCCGTCGACGGCCTCTCCGGTGGCGAAGTAGCGCGGTGCGACGCGGGCGCCGGACTGGAACGACTCGCGGGCCTCGACCATGTGGTACGCCGGGCTGCCCGGCGAGCGGGTCGTCGTGACGCCCAGAGAGAGCCAGAGCCGCCCTTGGCGGTCGCCGTACGCGTACCCCTGCATCTCCCGGTGGTTGTGCATGTCGACCAGGCCGGGGATGACGACCGAGTCCCCGGCGTCGAGGATCCGGTCACCCCGGCCGTGCCCCCGCGCCTCGACGGCGATGATGCGGTGCCCCTCGACGACGATGTCCACGTCGTGCCGCAGCCCCCGTGCGCTGCCGTCCCACATTCGCCGCGCACGTACGACGGTGCGGCCGCGTGGCCGCGTGTTGGTCCAGGTCAGCGGGGCCGGAACGGTACGGGTGCGGCGGCCGTCCACGGAGACGACGCGGAGGCGGCCGTTGTTCAGGTACAGCAGCTCGGAGGAGTCGCCGCTCCAGCTCACGGCGTCGGTGACCTCGTCGGTCACCTGCCGGGGTCCGCCCGCCGGGGTGCCGTCGGCGTGGACGTCGACCACCCAGAGCACGCTGGCGACGACGAACGCCATCTTCGTGCCGTCGGGCGACCACACCGGCCCGTCGTCCCCGCGCGTCTGGAGCGAGCGGTCGGGCAGCGGGTCGACGTAGGTGCCGGCCCCCGTACGGCGATCGACGAGGAGGATCTTGCTCAGGCCCTCGCGATACCGCGCCGAGTACGGCTTGATCGCCGCCAGGGCGATGACGTTCCCGTCGGGGGACCAGGTCGGGCGGCCGGGCTCGAAGGTCGCCGGGTAGACGCGCTGGACGTCCCCGGACGCCACCGCGACGGTGTACAGCGCCCCGGTCTGGTCGAGGAACGCCAGGTGCGACCCGTCATGGGACCAGGTCCCCGAGAGCGCCGCGCCGCCCGGCAGGTTCGTCAGCCGGCGGTCCCGCCCGGTGCGCAGGTCCCGGATCCAGATGTCGAGCTTGCCACCACGGTCCGTGGAGTAGGACAGGTAACGGCCGTCCGGGGACCAGGCCGGATCGCACTTCCACCAGTGGTCGCGGGTGAGCGGCCGCGGCGCCTGGCCGATCTTCATGGTGTAGATGTCGTTGAGGGCCCGGAACGCCACCTGCCCGCCGTCGGGGGACAGGACCGGGCTGCCGATGCCCACGACGGGCTTCGGCGCCGTCGAGTCGAAGTCGCGCCTCCGCCTGCGGTAGGAGGGGGCGACGACGGTGACCGGCGCCGTGAAGCCGATGTCACGCGGCCGGCCGCCCGCGAGCGACCGGCGGCGGATCCGGCCGTTCGCCGTGTAGACGAACTCCTTCGCCGACGGCCAGGACACCCGGAACGGGAAGACCTCCTCGCCGGTCACCAGCGCCCGGCCCGAGCGCCACAGCTCGCTGCGGTCGTCCACGACGAGGGTGTAGACGATGTCCCGGCCGTCGGGCGTCCAGGCCGGGCTGTGGATCACCTGGCCGGACGGCACCGTCACGGCCGTACGGCGCGCGCCGGTCGCCACCTCGACGACGTCGATGCGGGTGTTCGCGACCACGAAGGCGATGCGGGCGCCGTCCGGCGACCACGCCGGCTCGTACTCCTCCGCCGCCGAGTCGGTCACCGGGCTGATGGCCCCCGTGTCCAGCCGCAGCGTGTGGATGCCGTAACTCCCGGACAGGTCCGAGGAGAAGGCGATCCGGGTGCCGTCGGGGGAGAACCGCGGCTCGCGGTGGTCGTACGGTCCCTCGGTCAGGCGGCGCGGGTTCGATCCATCGGCGTCCATCACCCACACGTCGAACACGCCGTCGCGGTACGCCTGGAAGGTGAGCCGCCGCCCGTCGGGCGACCACTCGGGCTGCGCGATGTCGAACAGGTCGTCGGTCAGCCGGCGCGCGGGGCCGCCGGAGGCCGGCAGGACCCACAGCACGCCGACGAGGTCGATCGCGATGAGCCGTCCGTCGGGCGAGACCTGGGCGGCCAGGTCCGTTCCCTCACGCAGCCGTACGGTGCGGCCCGTCGGCCGGCCGGACGGCTCCTCCTTCGGCGGCCCTGACGGGGCCGCGCCCTCCGCGGGGGGAGCCGCTCCGACTCCCATGCCCGCGATCGCCGCGGCACCGGCCGCGCCCGTCAGGAGATCCCGTCGCCCGATGCCCGTCATGGGGCTCCCATCCCGGGCAGATCTCCTGCCCGAACGCCGGCCTCGGGCGCGAGACCTCCGCGCACCGGCCGCTGTGGTCGCTCTTCCGTCGCCGTGTCACTCAGGTTCCGGAAGGGACGCTAGATGCGTTCTGGACCACATGCAGCCCGTGTGTCCGCATTCGGTCAGTGACGGGTCATCGATCGGGTCAGGGTCCGGGTCAGGACTTCGCCCGGCGGAGGTACTCGATGTAGAGGGGACGCAGGGCATCGGCGACGTCGCCGTCGCCCGCGTGCGCGAACTCGTTGAGGATCGAGGACAGGTGGGAGACGTCCGCCTCGGCCTGGTCCTGGTGACCCGCGGCCGCCTCGGCCGCGGGGATCGCCTTCAGCAGCCGCCATAGGAACCCGACGTCGAGATGCCGCACCGCGCGTTCGATGGCCCGGTCGTGCAGTTCCTTGGACGACAGCGTCTCCAGCTCTTCCGCCATGTCCTTATTCGACCACGCCCCCGTGTCTCCCCGGCCGCCGGTCTCCGTACGGAGGAGGACGGGCGGCCGGACCGCACTCGCAAGGATGATGATTCTTGGCGGGTGAATCATCCGGGAAGGTGACGCGAGCACCCGATTGCGCCCCTTAACGTGGCCACCATGAGTAATCGGCCCGAGTACGGAGGGGTCGGCGCGTCCTCGTACGCCGGCACGCCGGGAACGCACGACCGAGGCGGCGTGACGCCGCGGCGGCGCGCCCACTGGGGGCGCCGCCTGCTGATCGCCTTCCTCGTTCTCCTGTTGCTGCTCGTCGGCTGCTACTTCTACCTCGACTCACGGCTGCACCGCATCGACGTGTTCGAGGACTACGCCGGCCGTCCGGGGGACACGCCGGGCACCAACTGGCTCATCGTCGGTTCCGACAGCCGCGAGGGACTGTCGAAGGCGCAGCGCAGTGAGTTCAAGACGGGCCAGGCCGCGGGACGCCGCACCGACACGATGATGCTGCTGCACATCGGCGACCACGGCACGACGCTGGTGAGCCTGCCCCGCGACTCGTACGTGCCGATCCCCGGCCACGGCTCGAACAAGCTCAACGCCGCCTTCGCCTTCGGCGGGCCGAAGCTCCTCGTCCGCACGGTGGAGCAGGCCACCAGGATCCACATCGACCACTACGCCGAGATCGGCTTCGCCGGGTTCGTCGGCATGACCGACGCGGTCGGCGGCGTGCGGATGTGCATCCCCGAGGAGATGAAGGACCGCAAGGCCGGCATCGACCTCAAACCGGGCTGCCAGACGCTCAAGGGCGGCGAGGCCCTCGGCTTCGTCCGCAGCCGCGCCTTCGCCCGCGCCGACCTGCAGCGGGTCGAGAACCAGCGCAAGTTCCTCGCCGCGCTCGTGCACAAGGCGACCAGCCCGGGCGTGCTCCTCAACCCCTTCCGGATCGTCCCGTTCGCGCTGCGCTCCACGGACACCTTCGCGGTCGACCAGGACGACCATCTCTACAACCTGGTGAGCTTCGCCTGGGCCATGCGCGGCATCACGAGCGGCGACGGCCTGACCACCACGGTCCCCATCGGCGGCACCGGCTCGGCGGCCGGCGTCGGGGAGTACATCACCTGGGACACGGCGCGGGCCGGCACCCTGTTCCGCGACCTGCGCGAGGACAGGCAGATACCCCGGAGCTTCGGGACCCGCTAGCCGGCCGCAAGGCCGTGCAGTTGAGTGCTACCGGCACGGTGCACTCCCGGCTGCGTGATCTCCTGCCAGTCGCCGCTCCCGGCGCCGGCGGACCGGCGCAAGCCCGGCGCCGGATCGGTGCGGCACCGCTGTGGTGGTTGTTCGAGTCTGCTGCGCGGACCGGCAGCGACGGATCGACCCCGACTCCTCGCCTAGGTGGAGAAGGCGGACGCCTTCCGCGACGCTTGATCGCTCTTCTCCTTCTCGGGCCGGGGGTGCCTGGCTAGGGTGGCGATCGTGGGTGATGCATCGGGCGGGCTGGTGGGTGGCCGGTACCGATTGACGGAGCTGGTCGGCCGGGGCGGCATGGGGCGGGTGTGGCGGGGATACGACGAGTTCCTTCGTCGCGAGGTGGCGGTCAAGGAAGTACTGCTGTCCGCGGATCTCGCCGAGCCGGACCGCGAGCAGCTGGCCCGGCGGGCCATCGGCGAGGCCAGGGCCGCCGCCCGGCTGCACTTCCTCGGGATCGTCACCGTCTACGACGTGGTGGAACAGGACAGCGTTCCCTGGATCATCATGCAGTTCGTCCCAGGACCTTCACTCGGCGCACTGCTCACCCGCGACGGGGTTCTGACCTGGGCGAGGACAGCCGCAATCGGCGCGGGCGTGGCGGAGGCGCTGGCCCATGCACACGCCGCCGGTGTCGTTCACCGCGACCTGAAGCCGGACAACGTACTGCTGGCCGGAGACCGCCCGGTGATCACGGACTTCGGCATCGCCCGCATCCTGGACGAGACCACCCGGTTGACGAGCACTCATACCGTGGTGGGCACTCCGCAGTACATGTCGCCCGAACAACTGCAGGGACAAGAGGTCACCGCCGCAAGCGACCTGTGGTCCCTGGGCGCCACCCTGTTCGCCGCGATCGAGGGCCGCCCGCCCTTCGACGGTCCGACCCTGGTCTCCATCATCACCGCGGTCCTCACCAGCCCGGCCCCCACCCCGCGCGGCGCCGGACCATTGGCCGATCTGATCGTCACCCTCCTGGACAAGGACCCGCAGCGACGTCCCGACGCCCAGACCGTGGCCCGCCGACTCCGCGAAATCCAACGCCAGGCGGAACAAACCGTGTCCGCCCCGGCCGGCACGGAAAACACCTTCGGCAGAAGTCGGCCCCAGCTCAGCCGGCGTTCCCTCATCCTCGGCGGAGTCGGTGCCGCGGTGGTGGCCGGCGGCACGACGGCCGCATTCCTGGCGTCCTCGTCCGGCACCGGCAGGGGAGCCGGCTTCGACACGGCCGGGCTGAGGAAAGGTCAGGTTTTCACCCTCCCCGGCTACACGGGCGGCGTCAACTCGGTGGCGATCAGCCACGACGGAAGAACCCTCGCCGCCGGCTGCGACGACGCCACGGTCCGAATGTGGGACCTGGCGACCCGTCAGGCCCAGGCGCCCCTGATCGGCCATACCAAGGGCGTGAACTCGGTGGCATTCAGCCCGGACGGGAAGACCCTCGCCAGCGGCAGCGGCGACACCACCGTCCGGGTGTGGGATCTCGCCACTCGAACGGCTACCGCGTCCTTCACTCCCAATACCGAGGTCTACGCCGTGGCGTTCAGCCCGGACGGCAAGAGCCTGGCGTCCACCGGCCAGGTCTCCGTCGCCCTCTGGGATGTCGAAGATCCCGAAAACCAGAACGACCAATCCATCGATACCGTCGTCTCGGCGAAAATTGATCCTCTCGGGGTGCTGTCGCTCGCGTTCAGTCCGGACGGAAAGGACCTGGCCGTCGGCGGTTTTGGACCGACCATCGAAATCTGCGATGTTTCCAGACGCACCGTCGCCGCCAGCTTCTCGCCCGGCCGCAATCACCTGGTGAACACGGTCGTGTTCAGTCCCGACGGCAAGCTCGTCGCAAGCTGCTGCTCCGCGCCGGACAAGAGCGCTGCCGTCAGTCTCTGGGACGCCACCACCCATGCAGCGGTAGCGACTCTGCCCTGCGAAGTCGTCGACATCAACTCGGTGGCGTTCTCTCCGGACGGAAAGCTCCTCGCCGCAACGACCCCCGAAACCAGGCAGATTCGCCTCTGGGACGTCGCGAGCCGGGCGCCGGCCACTCCGCTCGCCGGCCCCGCCGGGGCACAGGGACAGATAACGTTCAGTCCGGACGGACGCCTCATCGCCAGCGGAGGAACGGCCGTGCGTCTGTGGGTACTTCAGTGATGATCCTCAGGCCTCGTGTGACGTCTCGTGAGGAAGGCCAGGGTCGTGGGTGATGCATCGGGCGGGCTGGTGGGTGGCCGGTACCGATTGACGGAGCTGGTCGGCCGGGGCGGCATGGGGCGGGTGTGGCGGGGATACGACGAGCTCCTTGGTCGCGAGGTGGCGGTCAAGGAAGTACTGCTGTCCGCGGATCTCGCCGAGCCGGACCGCGAGCAGCTGGCCCGGCGGGCCATCGGCGAGGCCAGGGCCGCCGCCCGGCTTGATTTCCCGGGGATCGTCACCGTCTACGACGCGGTAGAGCAGGACGGCGCGCCCTGGATCATCATGGAATTCGTCCCAGGGCGCTCACTCGATGCCGTCCTTACCGGCGAGGGGACCCTGACCAGGGCGAGAGCGGCCACGATCGGCGCCGGCGTCGCCGAGGCACTCGCCCACACCCACGCCGCCGGTGTCATCCACCGCGACCTGAAACCCGGCAACATCTTGCTGGCCGCGGAAGGCCCGGTGATCACCGACTTCGGCATCGCCCGCATCCTGGACGACACCACCCGCCTGACGGGCACTCACACCGTGGTGGGCACTCCGCAGTACATGTCGCCCGAACAACTGCAAGGACAGGAGCTCACCGCCGCAACCGACCTGTGGTCCCTGGGCGCCACGCTGTTCGCCGCACTCGAAGGCCACCCTCCCTTTGAAGGCCCGACCCTTGCCGCCATCATCACCGGGATCCTCACCCGCCCGACACCTGCCTTGCACGACGCTGGGCCACTGGCCGACCTGATCAACTCCCTGCTGAGGAAGGACCAGCGGCAACGCCCCGACGCCCCGACCGTGGCCCGCCGACTCCGTGAAATCCAACGCCAATCCGCACAGACGGTACTCACCCCGACCCTCAAGGAAGCCCCACCTGCCCAGCCGGAACCGCCGCGATCCGGTGTGCCCCGGCGCGCTCTGGTCCTCGGCGGGCTCGGGGCCGCGGTGGTCGCCGGGGCCTCGACCTTCGCACTGCTGTCCCAGAGCCAGGATGGTCCCGCGCGAGTAAAGCCGGCCGGCAAGACAGGACAGGGCAGTGCCGCCCCGTCCGCCAACACCCTCCCCGGCTACTACGGCAAGGTCGGTTCGGTGGCGTTCAGCGCCGACGGCAAGATCCTCGTCGGCGGCTGCGACGACGGGAAGGTCAGGCTGTGGAACGTCGCCACCAAGACCGACTTCGCCTCGCTGGTGGGCCACACCAGGTCGGTGGGCCCGGTGGCGATAAGCCACGACGGAAAGACCATCGCCAGCGGCAGCGAGGACAGCACGATCCGACTGTGGAACACGGTCGACCGCACGGCCTTCGCGACCATCGCCCCCGGCGCCAAGACCGACCAACTCTGCTTCAGCCCGGACGGCAAGATCCTCGCAGCGACGGGTTATCTGGGCGTCGTCACCCTCTGGGACAGTGCCACCGGAAAGTTCCTGGACCGGCTGGACGATCAAAAGCATCGGCTCCTGCAGTTCTCGGTGGCCTTCAGCCCCGACGGAACCACCATCGCCAGCGGATCCTTCTGGGGACAGGTAGCGCTGTGGGACGCCGCATCGCATGCCCTCAAGGCCGTCTTCACCGCCGGCACCTCGAACTCCATCGTCCAGGTCGCATTCAGCCCCGACGGCAAGACTCTCGCCTGCACCTCCGGCCGGCCGATGACCAGCCAGGGGCTGGGCAGGTCGAGCCTCGGGCTCTGGAACGTCGCGACGCGGACCAGGACCGTCGAGTTCCAGGTCGCCACCAACCTCATCTCCCTGGATACCGTCGCGTTCAGCCCCGAGGGAGCCGTCGTCGCCGGAGCCGGCGGCAACGGCGGGAGCGGCGGGAACATCATGTTCTGGAACATCGCCTCCCGGCGCGGTACTTCCGCTTTCAGAGCACCGGGAGACGTGAACTCGATCGCCTTCGATCCCGACGGCAAGACCCTCGCCAGCGGCAGCCGGGGCGTCCAACTGTGGGATCTGCCAGCCGGATGAGGCTCAACCCGCCGCGCCCGGCCCGTACTTCAATGAATACTGGCCGTCGTGAAGTTTGCAGGTCGCGGGTCGGGTGTGAGGGGCGGACGGTCCCGCCCCGGTGGCCCGTCGGGGCGGGCGCTCCGGCGGAAACTTTTGCCGTTTGAGGACACCGCTTTGCGGGCACCGGCTGCTGCCCGCCGCGATAGCTGGGAAGTTACTCCTTGTATCTCGCTCGATACGAGGAGTGACTCGCGATGAAGAAGTTCTTCAAGTGGGGGGGCCTGGCGTTCCTGGCGTTCTATCTGATCAGCCGGCCGCACAGCGCGGCGAACGTCGTGCACGGCGCGCTGGGCGGCATCAGCGGCGCGGCCAACTCACTGTCCACCTTCGTCAGCGACCTGCCGAACCGCTAGGGCCGCTGTTCCGAAGATGATTCGAGCAGCGCGGCCAACTGGGCCGCGTTGCGCTGGGCGTGGTCGCGGTAGCAGTTGTTGAGGAGCACGTGCGTCGTGTCGGCGTCCTCGGCCAGGCGCTCCAGCTTCGGCGCCCATTCCCTCAGCTCCCGCTCCGAGTACAGGTAGCCGAAGCGCTCGTAGATGTTCTTGCTGGTCCACTTCTCCGAGTGACCGTGGAAGCGCACGACGGCCAGGCCGGATGTCGCGGCGAGCACCGGCGGGATCGAGCTCGGATGGCCCTGCGGCATGTCCACGCTGACGTACGGCACGTCGTACCGGCGCAGGAAGTCCAGGGTCTCCTCCCGGTTGTCCTCGCTCATCCAGGTCCGGTTGCGGAACTCCACGCAGACGCGCATCGGCTCGCACCTGCGCCTCACCTGGAGGATGTACTCCTTGTTCGCCCGGCCGATCGGGAACCACTGCGGGAACTGGAACAGCAGCGCGCCGAGCCGGCCCGCCTCGTGCAGCGGCCACAGCGCGTCGAGGAACCGCTGCCACACCTCCTCCACCACCTCGCCGGGGACGTCGCGCAGGTAGACCGTCCTCTTGTCGGGCACCCGCTCCCGCAGCTCCTTGTACAGCGCGTCCCGCCGGGTCGGGTGCTGCGTCAGCAGCGAGAAGGCCTTGACGTTGAAGGTGAAGCCCGCCGGCGTGCGGTCCCGCCAGTAGCCGACCGTCCGCTCGGCCGGAGGCGAGTAGTACGTGGAGTCGACCTCGACCAGCGGGAACCGCGAGGAGTAGTACTTCAGGCGATCCTCGGCCGTCTTCACGTCCGGCGGGTACCAGCCGCTCTCCAGGAGGGTCTTGTCCGTCCACGACGCCGTGCCGACCAGGATCTCGCCCATGAATCAAGACTAGGATTTCGGACTGTGTCGATCTATGACGTGGACATCGACCGCCTCGAGGGCGGCCCCGCGGACCTCGGTCAGTACCGCGGAAAGAGCGTGCTCATCGTGAACGTCGCCTCCAAGTGCGGGCTCACCCCGCAGTACGAGGGACTTCAGCGGCTGCAGGAGACCTACGCCGACCGCGGGTTCACCGTGCTGGGCGTGCCCTGCAACCAGTTCGCCGGTCAGGAGCCCGGAAGCCCGGAGGAGATCGCCGAGTTCTGCTCGACGACGTACGGCGTCGACTTCCCGCTCACCGAGAAGGTCGACGTGAACGGCGAGCACCGGCACCCGCTGTACACCGAGCTCGTCACCGTTCCGGACGCGTCCGGCTACACCGGCGACATCCGGTGGAACTTCGAGAAGTTCCTCATCGGCCCGGACGGCACGGTCGTGGCGCGGTTCGACCCGCGCATGGAGCCGGACACCGACGAGGTGATCGGGGCGATCGAGGGATCCCTGTCCTGATCCAGGTCGCCGTGTGCGGTCCCCGCGACTGCACCGACGCCGAGCGCGACGCCGCGCACGAGGTCGGCAGGCTGCTGGCCGAGCGCGGCGTCGTGGTGCTGTGCGGCGGGTACACCGGCGTCATGGCGGCGGTGACGGAGGGCGTCCGCTCCGCCGGCGGCCTGGTCGTCGGCGTGCTGTCCCGGCCCGACCGGGAGGGCGCCGCGCCGGGGCTGAGCGCGGCGATCGCCACCGGGATGGGCGAGGCGCGCAACGCCGTGCTCGTGGCCTCCGCCGACGCGGTCATCGTCGTGGGCGGTTCGTGGGGGACCCTGTCCGAGCTGGCCCTGGCCATGCGCCGGGGCGACGTCCCGGTCGTGCAGCTGGGCGGCTGGCAGGTCCTCGACGAGCGGGGCGAGCCGCTGCCGGGCGTCACGCGGGCCGCGGACGCGGAGGAGGCCGTACGCCTCGCCGTCCCCTGAGCGGCGGCGGGCCCGGGGAGCCCTGGTCCGGCGGCAGGGGCCGGGACGAGGGGCCTCAGGACAGCAGCGCCTCGATCCGCGCGACCGAGTCCGGGCCGGCGAGCTCGACGGGCGGGACCGGTCCGTCGGCGAGCCGGTCGGCCAGCGCGGACACCGCCTCGGCCCGGCGGAGGACGTAGCCGACCTGCTCCTCGCCCGGTGCGCGGCCGCCCAGCAGGACGGCGGCCTCGACGAGTGCGAGATGGCCCGCGTCCACCGCCATTCCGGGCCCGGCGGTGCGCCGGAGCCGTTCGTACGCGGTGACGAGACGGCGCACCGAGGAATGGGACACGTCCAGGGGGATGCCGCGGTCGAGGGCCCTGGAGTGCCGCCGGAGCCGGCGGCGGCGCACCGCGCGCAGCGCCGCCGCCTGCGCGGGCAGCGCGAGGCCCAGCGCCAGGCAGGCGACCGCCACCACGCTCAGCCAGGCGGGGAGGCCGGCCGCGATGACCGCGGCGAACAGGACGGCGCCGCCGGCCGCGAGCACCACCTCGGGGATCCCCATTCCCCTCTCCTGGTCTTCGGCCGGTCCGCCGCCGTCCGCCAGGACCGGCGGGTCGATGAGCGGACCGGGCCGGTGCGGGACGATGACCTGCGACGACATGATCCAATTATCGACCGGCCCGCCCGCCGTCAAACGGACGTACGACCGTGGCGTCCGGGATCGGCCGGGGTTCCGGCCGGGAAACCGAAGCACGTTCTAGTATGGGCGGCCAGTGGAGGTGGCGTCATGGCCAAGTGGACCACCGATGACATCCCGGACCTCACCGGGACACGCGTCATCGTCACGGGCGCCAACAGCGGGATCGGCCTGCGGACCGTGCTCGAACTGGCCCGCCACGGCGCGACCGTGGTCCTCGCCTGCCGGAGCGCCGAACGCGGCCGGGCGGCGCTCGACCGCGTCCGCGCGGCCGTGCCGGACTGCGACATCACGCTCGGCTCCCTGGACCTGGCCGACCTCGGCTCCGTCCGGGCCTTCGCGGAGGAGCAGGGGGAGCAGGGGCTCGACCTGCTGATCAACAACGCGGGCGTGATGGCGCTGCCGCACCGGACCACCGCCGACGGGTTCGAGCTGCAGTTCGGCACGAACCACCTGGGCCACTTCGCGCTGACCGGCCTGCTGCTGCCCGCCCTGCTCGACCGGCCCGGTGCGCGCGTCGTCACCGTCACGAGCATGATGCACCGGCTCGGGCGCCTCGACTTCGACGACCTCGACGGCGAGCGCCGCTACGGCAAGTGGACCGCGTACTGCCGGTCCAAGCTGGCCAACCTCGTCTTCGCCAAGGAGCTCGACCGCCGCGCCGGCGGCCGGCTCGTCAGCGTCGCGGCCCATCCGGGGTACGCCGCGACCAACCTGCAGCAGGCCGGGCCGCGGATGGCCGGCAGCAGGATCGGCGGGCTCGTCCAGGGGCTGGGCACCGCGATCCTCGCGCAGTCCGACGCCGCCGGCGCCCAGCCCACGCTGTACGCGGCGACCGCCGCCGACGTGCGCGGCGGGCAGTGCTACGGACCGCGCGGGCCGGGACAGAGCCGCGGCGCCCCGCACCGGGTACCGACCCTGCGCGCCGCGGACGATCCCGGGCTCGGCCGGCGGCTGTGGGAGGTCTCGGCGGAACGGACCGGCGTCACCTATGAAGCACTCGGGGCGAGGACGGACTGACGTGTACGGGGCTCAGGAGAGCGGCCCGGCGGACGGGTCCCAGTCGAGGGTGGCGGGGATCGCGCCTTCCATGGTGAGCAGCCAGCGCTTCACCTCGACGCCGGAGCCGCCGCTGTAACCGCCGAGGCCGTCGGAGGCCACGACCCGGTGACACGGCACGACGATCGGGATCGGGTTGGAGCCCATGATCGAGCCGATGGCCCGCGCGGGCACACCCGTGCCGCTGAGGTCGGCCAGCCGCCCGTAGGTGACCGTCTCGCCGTAGGACACGCCGGCGTACAGCTTCTCCAGCACCTCCCGCTGGGCGCCGGAGGTGTGGCGCCAGTCGATCGGCAGGTCGAACGCCCGCAGGTCTCCCGTGAAATAGCCGCTCAGCTGCTCCCGCACGGACTCCGTCCGCGCCGGGGCGTCGACCAGCGGCAGCCCCGCGCGCAGGAGCGCGCGGGCGCGGGGCGTGTCCCGGAAGGACAGCCCGCACAGGCCCTCCGCAGTGCAGGCGAAGGCCAGCCGCCCCAGCGGCGTCTCCAGTGATCCGATCGCGACGTCCACCCTCTCTTCCTATCAATTCGCGGGCACCGGACGCTCGCGGGAATCCGACATCGCCTTTCCCGCGGAACCCCGCGTACGGTGGCGGTCGTGACGGAGACGGCGGCCGAGTGGATGGACGCGGCCCAGGCGGCCGCGCGCCTGGGCGTGAAGCCGGCGACGCTGTACGCGTACGTCAGCCGGGGCGTGCTGCGGCGGCGGCGTTCGCCGGACGGCCGGCGCAGCCTGTTCGACCCGGCCGAGGTCGAGGAGCTGGCCCGCCGGGGACGGCCGCGACGGCCGCCCGGCGCGAGCGAGTTGGTGATCGAGTCGCGCGTCACCGCGCTCAGTGACGACCGCCCGTACTACCGGGGGCGCGACGCCCTCGGCCTGGCCGCCTCCCGCGACTTCGAGGCCGTCGCGGAGTGGCTGTGGACCGGCACGGACCCGGGGCCGCACGAGGACTCCGTGCCGTCCGGCGCGCGGCCCGAGCGGTACGGCGAAGGCTCCGGGTCGTCCGCCGGCCCTGAGCCGGGGCGGTACGGCGAAGGTTCCGGGTCGTCCTGGGCACGCTCCGGACCCAGGGGCCCACGGTGGCGGTCGCGGCCGGAGGCGGTGGCGGTCGCGCGGGCGGCGCAGTCCGGGCTCTCGGAGGAGACACTGCCGCTGGACCGGCTCCAGGTGATCACGGCCGCCCTCGCGGCGGCCGATCCGCTGCGCCTCGTCCTCGACCCGCCTGCCGTCATCGCCGTCGGCCGGCAGCTCATCGCCGGCATGGTCGACTCCCTGCCGCCGGTCGGCGGCGGCCTCGCGGGCGAGCGGGCGGCCCTCGCGGCAGGGCCGCCACCGGGAGAAGCCGCGACCCTCGGGTCGGGCCGGTCATCGGGAGAGGCGGTGGCCCTCGGGTCGGGCCGGTCATCGGGAGAGGCGGTGGCCCTCGGGTCGGGCCGGTCATCGGGAG
>NZ_JAMXMV010000006.1 GCF_024055715.1 Actinoallomurus soli | reverse complement strand
CAAGAACGGCTGAACAAGGAGATCCGCCGCCGCACCGACGTGGTCGGGATCTTCCCCGACCGGGCCGCGATCATCCGCCTGATCGGCGCAGTGCTCATGGAACAAACCGACGAATGGACCGAAGCCCGCCGCTACATGGGCCTGGAATTCCTCGCCAAAGCACGCCTGCGACTCCTGAGCGGCGAAACGCCGGACCAGGACACCGCACCGCAAGCAATCACCGCTTAACCTGCAGGAACGGATCACGCGAAGGCCAACTCATACACCACTCCGCTGGACGTGACCGGACCCGGACCGCGCAAAGATCAAACTTGGTGACTACGCAGAGAAGTGGATCGATCAGCGGGCCGGACTGCGCCCACGGACGGTTGATCTGTATCGCTGGCTTCTCGGCAAGTACGTCGCTCCGCAACTCGGCGGTGTGCAGCTCGGCAGGCTCAGTACACAGATGATCCGTGAGTGGCGGGCGAAGCTTCTCGCCGCTGGTGTCTCGGAGAACCAGGCGGCCAAGGCTTACCGCCTGCTGCGGGCCGTACTGATGACCGCAGTGGAAGAGGACAAGATCCTTCCTCGTAACCCCTGCCGGGTGCGTGGTGCCGGTACCGAGCAGGCGGCCGAACGCCCGGTGCTCACCGTGGCCCAGGTCTTCGAACTGGCCGGACGTGTGGGTGTCCGCCCGGTAGGCAACATCCGCAAGCTCGACTCCGGCGAATACCGGCTGCGGTACCGAGCAGTCGGCGGCGTGATGCGTCGTCACTCGGAGACGTTCCCGACTCGGGCGGCTGCGGCCCGTGCGCTCTGGGACCTGACCATGGAAGGCAAAGCCGACGCGACCCATGACGATCGGTTCCGGGCGCTCGTGCTCCTGGCCGCGTTCGCAAGCCTGCGATGGGGCGAAGTGACCGCGCTCAAGCGGCGGGACATCGACCTTGCGGCCGGTACGGTCCGTGTCCGCTTCGCCTACACCGAGCAGGACAACGGCAAGATGCTCCTCGGTCCTCCCAAGTCCCGCGCTGGCCGGCGGACCGTGAGCATCCCGGCGGCCATCATCCCGGACATCAAGGCCCACCTGGACAAGTACACGAAACGCGGGGATGACGCCCTGGTCTTCACCGGTATCAAGGGCGGTCCACTGCGGCGAAGCGGCTTCAACAAGCTCACGCGCTGGGTCGATGTCGTCCGAACGATGGGCGCTCCCGGTCTGCACTTCCATGATCTCCGGCACACCGGGAACACGCTGGCGGCCGACATGGGCGTCTCGCTCCGGAACCTGATGGCGCGCATGGGGCACGACAACGAGCGGGCCGCGCTGATCTATCAGCACGCGTCCAACCAGGCTGACCGGAAGATCGCCGAAGGACTGAACGCGCTCGTTGAGGGTGCTCGTCGGTCCGATGACGGGGACGGCGACGAAGACGACGGAACGGCCGACGTGCTGGCCCGGATCGGCTAATGGCCCGCTAATGGCCCGACGGCCGGTTACCGGCCCTTCCAAGATCAAAGCCCAGGTTGGGAATCTCTTCCCTGGCCTGGGCTTTCGTCGTTGGAGCGGGTGACGGGAATCGAACCCGCGCTACCAGCTTGGGAAGCTGGAGTTCTGCCATTGAACTACACCCGCATCAGTCGCCTTCTCAGGTGACCGCCCGCACATGCTACCGGAAGCCACACCCCTCGCGCCCGGCGGTTCGGGTCCAGGGCGGACCATCGCGCGCTCGGAGGCCGGCGCGGATGCCGGCAGACGGCTGATCAGGGGCGCGTTTACGTGTTGGGCGGCCGCACCCGGTAGTTTCTTGTCGTGCTGCTCTCCGATCGTGATCTCAAGACCGAGATCGAGTCCGGGCGGATGAAGATCGATCCGTACGACCCCGGCATGGTTCAGCCGTCGAGTATCGACGTGCGCCTGGACCGCTACTTCCGGGTGTTCGAGAACCACAAGTATCCGCACATCGACCCGGCGGTGGAGCAGCCCGACCTGACGAGGCTCGTCGACGTCGACGCGGATCAGCCGTTCATCCTGCATCCGGGGGAGTTCGTGCTCGCCTCGACGTACGAGGTGTTCGGCCTGCCGGACGATCTGGCGGCGCGCCTGGAGGGGAAGAGTTCGCTCGGACGCCTGGGGCTGCTGACGCACTCGACGGCGGGGTGGATCGATCCGGGCTTCTCCGGGCATGTGACGTTGGAGTTGTCGAACGTCGCGACGCTGCCGATCAAGCTGTGGCCGGGCATGAAGATCGGGCAGATGTGCCTGTTCCGTACGAGCTCTCCGGTGGAGGAGCCGTACGGCTCGAAGCGGCACGGGTCGCGGTACCAGGACCAGCGCGGCCCGACGCCGTCGCGGTCCTACCTCAACTTCCACCGCACCCAGATCTGATCTGGCGGCACGCCGGCGTGAGACGCCGGCGACGGTTCCCGGCCCGTACGCCACCGCGTGTAGGGGCCGGTCGACGTTTCGCGGCGCGCGACCTTGCATCAGCCACCGCCGGCGCTCCGGCCGATGCGGCGCAGGCCCGGCGCGGAGCACCCCCAGACGGGCTGCGCTCCCCATGTTTTCGCAGGTCAAACCGATCATTGCGCGATGTGATGGTTCACACACGTACGTGCGCCGACTTTAACCTGACGATAAAGTGCCTTGACGCATGACCCAATCGGTCGGTTCACGGCCAGGAGAGTGACATGTGTCATATCTCCGCCTGGGTCGTACAGAGCGAGCCGCGGTGGGGCGGGCACCAGCGGTTCGCGCAGATCGCCGCGCGGTCCGACGGGGACGATGACCCTTGGACGGCGGCGCGGCCGGACGGAAGGACGACGTGCCCAGAATCCGCGCGCAACACGTGTCAAAGGTCTTCGGTCGCCGATCGGCTGAGGCCCTTCGCAAGATTCGGCAGGGCGCCGACCCCGAGGAGATTCGTCGGATGGGCGTGACCGCGGCCGTCGCAGACGTCTCGTTCGAGGTGAACGAGGGCGAGATCTTCGTCGTGATGGGGCTGTCGGGCTCCGGCAAGTCGACGCTGATCCGCATGCTCAACGGCCTGTTGGAGCCGACGGACGGCAGCATCGAGATCGACGGTGTCGATATCACCGGCATGGGCGGGAAGGAGCTGCGCCGGCTCCGCCAGGAGAAGGTCAGCATGGTGTTCCAGCACTTCGCGCTCTTCCCCCACCGCACCGTCTTGGAGAACGCGGCGTACGGGCTCGAGGTTCGGAACGTTCCAAAAGCAGAACGGCTGGCGAAGGCCAAGAAGTTCCTGGAGCACGTCGGCCTCGCGGGCTGGGAGGACCGCTACCCCGACGAACTGTCGGGCGGGATGCAGCAGCGGGTGGGCATCGCCCGCGCGCTGGCCGCCGAGACGGACATCCTGCTCATGGACGAGGCGTTCAGCGCGCTGGACCCACTGATCCGGCGGGAGATGCAGGACCTGCTGCTCGACCTGCAGGGCGAACTCGGCAAGACGATCGTCTTCATCACCCACGACCTCAACGAGGCCATGCGGCTCGGCGATCGGGTCGCGATGCTCCGGCACGGCCGCGTCATGCAGATCGGTACCGCCGAGGAGATCCTCACCGATCCCGCCAACGACTACGTCGCGCAGTTCGTCGCCGACGTCGACCGTACGCGGGTGCTCACCGCACGCTCGGTGATGGACAAGCCGATCGCGGTGGTCGACGCGAACGGTGGTCCCCGCGCGGCCGTGCGCGTCATGCGCGAGCAGCAGACGTCCTTCGCGTTCGTGGTGACGCGTGACCGGCGGCTGACCGGCGTGGTGTTCGCCGAGCCCGCGGCCAAGGCCGTACGGGCGGGGCGGAACACGCTCGACGGCCTCGTCGAGGGCGGTACGCATCCGGTCGACCCGGACACCCCCGTGGCGGACCTGTTCCTACCGTGCGCGGAGAGCCCGCTGCCCGTGCCCGTCACCGACGGGAACGGCAAGCTCATCGGCGTGATCCCGCGCGTCACGCTGCTCGCCGCGCTGGGTCACATGGGCGGCAACACGGGGGACTTCCCGGTCGTACGGGAGGACTCCATCCCCGGGGAGGGATCCGTCCCCGGAGAGGAATCCCCGGCTCGGGGGGTGACCGCCGATGCCTAGGATCCCCCTCGGCGCCTGGGTCACCGACGCGGTCGACTTCCTCACCAAGCATGGCAGCCCGGTCTTCGGCGCGATCAGTGACGTGGTCGGCGGCGTCGTCCACGGCCTCGGCCACCTGCTGACCGCGCCGCCGTCGCTGGCCCTGGCGGCCCTGATCGCGATGCTGTGCTGGTGGCTGCGCGGCCTGCTCGCGGGCGTCCTGACGTTCGTGGGCCTCATGGCGATCGACTCGCTGGGACAGTGGGACGCGGCCATGCAGACGCTCGCGCTGGTGCTGGTCGCCAGCGCCGCCGCTCTCCTCGTCGGGATCCCCCTGGGCATCCTCAGCGCGCGGGTGCCGTCGGTCGGCGCGGTGGCCCGGCCGGTGCTCGACTTCATGCAGACGATGCCGGCGTTCGTGTACCTGATCCCGGCGATCTCGTTCTTCGGCCTCGGCGAGGTGCCGGGCGTCATCGCGACGATGATCTTCTCGATCCCGCCGGGCGTGCGCCTCACCGAGCTCGGCATCAAGCAGGTCGACACGGAGATGGTCGAGGCGGCCGAGGCGTTCGGCACGCCGTCGTCGCGGATCCTTACCCGGGTGCAGTTGCCGCTGGCGCTGCCGACCATCATGACCGGCGTCAACCAGGTGATCATGCTGTCGCTGTCCATGGTGGTCATCGCGGGCATGGTCGGCGCCGCCGGCCTGGGCGCGAACGTCTTCGGCGCGATCACGCAGTACGACCTGGGGGCGGGTGCCGAGTCCGGCCTGGCGGTCGTGCTGCTGGCGATCATCCTGGACCGCATGACCGGCGCCCTCGGGCAGCGCCTGGCACCGGCCGCGCGGCGGCACGCCGAGCGGGCCGTGCACGGCGGCGTGTCGTCCGTCCTGCGGTACCGCCCGCGGCCCGCGCTCGCCCTGTCCGGCGTCGTGGTGTTCGCGCTGCTGGCCACGACGCTCGGCGTCATGGGCTCCGGCGGCGGCGCCAAGGGCAAGCCGATCACCATCGGCTACATCCCGTGGGACGAGGACATCGCCGTCACCCAGCTGTGGAAGACGGAGCTGGAGAAGAAGGGCTACCAGGTCACCCTCAAGCAGGTCGACGCCGGCCCGATGTACGCCGGGCTCGCCCAGGGCGACATCGACCTGTACCTCGACTCATGGCTGCCGACGACGCACGCCGACTACTACAACAAGTACAAGGACCGGCTCCAGGACATCGGCGTCTGGTACAAGAACGCCAGCATGCAGCTGGCCGTGCTGAAGAACGACCCGGCGAACTCCGTCGCCGACCTCAAGGGGCAGAGCGCCCGTTACAAGGGCCGCATCGTCGGCATCGAGCCGGGCGCCGGCGAGATGAAGATCGTCAAGAACAAGGTGATTCCCGGGTACGGGCTCGGCGACTACAAGCTGGTGCAGAGCAGCACGGCGGCGATGCTCGCGGAGCTCAACCGCTCCGCGCAGACGAACCAGCCGATCGTGGTGACCCTGTGGAAGCCGCACTGGGCGTACACCAAGTTCCCGATCAAGCCGCTGGCCGACCCGCAGAAGGCCTTCGGCGCTCCGGACCAGGCCCACATCCTCAGCCGGGCGGGCTTCGTGAAGGACTTCCCGGAGCTGAGCGGCTGGCTGAAGAAGTTCCAGATGTCCGACGCGGAGCTGTTCCCGCTCGAGGATCTGGTGATCAACAAGTACAAGGACGCGCCGGCCAAGGGCGTCGCCGAGTGGGAGAAGCAGCATGCGGGGTTCGTCAAGCGGCTGACCGCCTGATCCGATCCCGGCGTTCGGGCACGGGCCGTCCTGGGGACTCCGCCGGGACGGCCCGTGATTCTTTCCACAATCGGTGGCCAACCAACGGCAAAGCCGATAGTTTCGGACGACGCGTTACCGATCAGTTCGGTTGACGTCCGCCCCTGTGGCTCTCGTCACACCTGATTGGGAACGTTAGGGCGGTGCCATCTCACATCCCCGCTCCCCCGAGATGGCACCGCCTTTATTCATGCCTTCACACGTATCGAGGGCCCGCCACCGGATCATCAGGTGGCGGGCCCTCGGCGTGCGGTGGGATGCCTACTCGGCGGCCGCGGGGGCGGGCTCGGCCTCCGGCTCGCCCTTGACCGACTTGATCAGCAGCTGTGCGACGTCGACGACCTCGAGGGACTCCTTGGCGCCGCCGCTGTTCTTCTTCTCGTTGATGGCGTCGCCGAGCATGACGAGGCAGAACGGGCAGGCCGTGGAGACGGTGTCCGGGTCGGTGCCCAGCGCCTCCTCAACGCGCTCGGTGTTGATGCGCTTGCCGATGCGCTCCTCCATCCACATCCGCGCGCCGCCCGCGCCGCAGCAGAAGCCCCGCTCCTTGCAGCGGTGCATCTCCTGCGTCTGGACGCCCGGCACCTGGGCCATGATGTCGCGCGGCTGGGCGTACACCTTGTTGTGCCGGCCGAGGAAGCACGGGTCGTGGTAGGTGATCTTCTCCTCGATCGGCGTGACCGGCGTGAGCTTGCCGGTGTCCACCAGATGCGACAGCAGCTGGGTGTGGTGCACGACCTCGTACGTGCCGCCGAGCTGCGGGTACTCGTTGGCGAGCGTGTTGAAGCAGTGCGGGCAGGACGCCACGATCTTCTTGACGCCCGCCTCGTTGAGGGTCTCGACGTTCTGCTGGGCGAGCATCTGGAAGACGAACTCCATGCCCAGGCGGCGGGCCGGGTCACCGGAGCAGGCCTCCATCGGGCCGAGCACCGCGAACTTCACGCCCGCGATGTGCAGCAGCTCGGCGATGGCCTTGGTGGTCTTCTTCGCGCGGTCCTCCAGGGCGCCGGCGCAGCCGACCCAGAAGAGGTACTCGGTGTCCTCGGGCATCTTGTCCTCGACGACCGGGACCTCGAAGTCGAGCTCCTCGATCCAGTCGAGGCGCTTCATCTCGGACATGCCCCAGGGGTTGCCCTTGTTCTCCAGGTTCTTGAGCATCACGCCGGCCTCGGACGGGAAGCTCGACTCGATCATGACCTGGTAGCGGCGCATGTCGACGATGTGGTCGATGTGCTCGATGTCCACCGGGCACTGCTCGACGCAGGCGCCGCAGTTGGTGCAGGACCACAGGACGTCGGGGTCGATGACGCCGTTCACGTCCGCGCCGCCGACGAGCGGGCGGCCGGCCTCCTTGAGGACGTCCTCGGGGAGGTTCGCCCGCTCCTCCTCGGAGGCGAAGATGTACGGCGCCTTGGCCTGGGCGTGGTCGCGCAGGTCCATGATGAGGGTCTTCGGGGACAGCGGCTTGCCGGTGTTCCAGGCGGGGCACTGCGACTGGCAGCGGCCGCACTCGGTGCAGGAGGCGAAGTCGAGGTAGCCCTTCCAGGTGAAGTCCTCGATTTTGCCGCGGCCGAAGGTGTCCTCGTCCGGGTCGGCCTCCTCGAAGTCGATCGGCTTGCCGTCGCTCATCATCGGCTGCACCGCGCCGAGGCCGTCCGGGCGGCGCTTGAACAGGACGTTGATCGGGGCGACGAAGATGTGCAGGTGCTTGGAGTTCAGCACGAACAGCAGGAACACCAGCATGACGCCGATGTGCAGCAGCAGGCCGACGGACTCCAGTGCCTCGTCCGCGCCGTGGCCGAGGTGCTTGAGGCCGTTGCCGACCAGGTGCGACATGAACGCCGCGTTCCCGTACGGGAAGTTGCCCGTCGCGACACCGGCGCCCCGGAACAGGAACATCGTCCAGATCACGTTGAAGATCATGAACAGCGTGAACCAGGCGCCGCCGAGGTGCGAGCCCTTGAACCGGGACTTGCGGTCGAGCTTCTTGGGGGAGTTCTTCACCCGGATGGTCGTGAAGACGATCAGGCCGAGGAACGCCGCCACCGCGATGAAGTCCTGCAGGAACCCGAGGACGCTCCACTTGCCGACCAGCGGGATGTGGAAGTCCAGCCCGAAGAACAGCGCGCCGTACGC
Source organism: Actinoallomurus soli (assembly GCF_024055715.1). Classification (GTDB taxonomy): domain Bacteria; phylum Actinomycetota; class Actinomycetes; order Streptosporangiales; family Streptosporangiaceae; genus Actinoallomurus; species Actinoallomurus soli. The sequence goes on along the minus strand of NZ_JAMXMV010000006.1, from coordinate 447,613 downwards.
CTCGAGGTAGACCGTCGCGAGGATGAAGAACGCCCACATGACGAAGAAGTGGGCGGCGCCGGGCACGGTCCACTTGAGCAGCTTGCGCTGCCCGAAGACCTCGACGGCCTGGAGCTTGACGTCCTCACCGATGCTCGCCTTGGCGAGCGCGATGCGGTCGGGGGCGGGCTGGCCGTTCGTCGCGAGCCTGTAGAGGAACAGGACTCGCCGAACCGCGAACACCAGCGCGACCACCGTTGCGGCAAGCCCGATGATCAACCTGAGAACCAATGTTCCGTCCTCCTGGGGTACGGCGTTGGCAATCAGCGTACGGCCGGCAACTGACAGCCATCGACATGGGACTCCAGGAGTCTACCGAGCAGTAGCTTCTCGGGTCATCCTCGCCCGACCCCTCAGGGCCGTCCGCACGGCGACACGAGCGTCCCGTGCCCCGGTGCGGCACGGGACGCGTACGCGACCAGCCGTGATCGGCTATCGGAACGGCAGGGCCGGCGGCGGGGACGGCCTGCGGTCCGTCCAGCCGTAGCTCCGGATCAGCCAGTAGTCGATCACGAAGCCGGGCTTGCGGCTCCGGTACTCGCCCCCGGGCGTGAGGAGCACCGACTGCTCGGCCAGGAGGGCCCCGGTCTTCTTGTCGAAGATCAGTTGTTCCTGGGTCCGGTAGCCGTTGTCCTTCCGGACGAACGTCCCGTCGGGCCTCAGGTCCCAGCCCCACGACGGCTGGTCGACGGCGAGCGCGACACCCTGACGGCCCAGCGCGTCGCTCGCCGTCGCGATGGTGTGCACGCCGGGCTGGGCGACCAGCGCGCGCATCAACCCGGCACCCACCTTCGGCGGCAGTGGCGCGCTCGTGAGGAGGTCAGCCGCCCTGAGGAGCTTGTACGCGTTGCTCACCGGAGCCGGCCCCCTCTTCGCCCCCGGCCGCCTCGGCGACGGAGGAGACAGGAACCGCTTCGCCAGAGTCCGGGAGTCGGTGGGGAGCGCGAGCACCTCCTGCGTGGTCAGCTCCTTACCGAAGCCCATCAGGAAGAAACGACCGCCGGAGTGCTGCCCGCCCTTGTCCTCCTCCCAACGGCCCGCCTTCCGGGTGTACGTCATGGGGTGGCCGTTGGACATGACGCGGAAACTCGTCGGCGCCCCCGCCCGTTCCCAGACGGCCTCGTCCTCCGGAGTCGCCGGTCGCGCGGGCAGGTCGCGCCCGTAGAAACGGCCGCCGCTCCCCTTCGCGGCACCGGTCCACTCGAAGGTCTCCAGGTGCGCGCCGATGACGGCGTACCCGGCCTTGAGCAGATACGACTGCCCGGAGATCTGATCGCAGTACCAGTAGCCGCCCATCGGCTGCCTCTCTGCCTGCTCCGCCGCGGCCAGGAACACCGCCCTGCCGTCGAGCGGCAGTGAGGAGGTCGGGACGGGCCGCTTGGGCCCGTCGCCGGCCGAACCGGCCGAGCCCACGGCCAGCGCGACCGCCGTCGCCGCGGCGACCAGGCCGAGGCCGGGCAGCGCCCAGCGCAGGCGTGGCAGGCGGCGCCCCGCGGCCCCGGTGGCCCGCCGCCGGGCCCGGGCGGTCACTCGGGCGGCCGGCGGCGGGGTCTCGGGGAACAACTCCCGTACGGCCTGGAGCTCATCCATCGATGGGTCCTTCCTGATCGTGCAGGGGGTCGACCCCGCCCAGCGCCTTCCGCAGCTTCGCCCGGGCCCTGCTGAACCGCGAGGCGACCGTGCCGTACGGCACGTCCAGCGCCTGCGCGACCTCGTCGTAGGTGAGATCGGCCAGGACGACGAGCAGGAGCACGTCACGCTGGTCGGCGGACAGGGCGCCGACGGCCTGCGCCAGGCGGCTCCGCTCGTGCTCCGCGCTCACCTGGGCCGCGACCCGGTCCTCGTGGCCGCCCGCCGGGCCGTCGTCGCCGAGACGCGCCAGGGCGCGGAATCGTCGCGCCTCCGTACGCCGGTGCCTGGCGATGAGGTTGGTCGCGATGCCGTACAGCCAGGGCCGGGCGTTGTCCCGGCTCAGGTCGAACCTCTTCCGCCGGCGGAACGCGACGTGGAAGGTCTCCGCCGCGATGTCGTCGGCCGCCTCGACGTCGAGCCGGCGTGCGACGTACCGATGGATCTCCGCGAAGTACGCGTCGAAGATCACGCCGAATCGCTCCGGGTCCTGCCAGGACCGCTCGATCACCGAGGCGTCGGTCGGGAGGTCCGGTCCGGCGTCGGGGGGAGCGACCATGGGGGGCTCCTTCATCTGGTGCCTCATCTATTGGCGTGGATGACGGTCACCTCTTCTCCCCCGCAGCGGCGGATTCCCATCCCTCTGCGGCGCGGCGGTGGTTCCCGGATCAGCGCGTCGTACGGCCGACGGCTATTCCGGATCACCGGGCGGTGCGCAGCGGGGGGACCGCGGGGACCTCCTGCGCGGCGGCGATGGCCTCCGGCGTCAGCCGGAACGACTCCGGATAGGCGTCCCGGCGCGTACGGCGCTCCGGCTCGGTCGTGCGCCACATGTAGAAGCAGCGCCCGCAGCTCAGCACGTCCCACACACCCGGCACGGGGGACGTGGCGACGTGGTCGACGGTCTCGTGCGCGCAGCGCGGGCAGATCACGGCGGTCATGGGAGCTCCTCCGAGCGGAGCGCCTGCAGGCGGCGCACCCACTCCCCGGTCTCGGGCAGGTCCCGTACGGGGGTGCCGAAGTGGCCCCGGTCGTCAGGGAAGACGGGCGTCGTGGCGTCGATGAGCAGCTTGGCGATGATGCCGGGCGGCGAGGACGCCGGGTCCAGTGGCACGACCGGCAGATTGGGGATGGTGATGACGTCGACCGCCGGGTCGACCTTGGCGGAGACGGCCCACATCACCTGGCGCAGGTCGAACGGGTCGACGTCCTCGTCGACGACGATCACGACCTTCAGGTAGCCGAGTCCGTGCGGGGTCGTCATGGCCCGCATGCCGACCGCCCTGGCGAAGCCGCCGTACCGCTTCCTCGTCGCGATGATCCCCAGGAGGCCGTGGGTGTACATCGCGTTGACCGCCTGCACCTCCGGGAACTCCTCCCGCAGCTGCTTGAGCACCGGCACGCAGGTGTTCGGGCCGACGAGGTAGTCGATCTCCGTCCACGGCATGCCGAGGTACAGCGACTCGAAGATCGGATCCGTCCGGTACGAGATGCGGTCGACGCGGATCACCGGCATCCGGCGGCCGCCGGAGTAGTGGCCGGTGAACTCCCCGAACGGCCCCTCCAGCCGCCGCTCACGCCCCTCGATCACTCCCTCGACGACCACCTCCGAGCCCCACGGCACGTCGAAGCCGGTCAGCGGCGCGGTGGCGATCGGCGCCGGGGCGCCGCGCAGCGCGCCCGCCATCGCGTACTCGGACTCGTCGTAGGCCATCGGCATGCCCGCGACGATGGAGATCACCGGGTCATTCCCGAGCGTGATCGCGATCGGCAGGTCCTCGCCTCGCTCCTCCGCCTTGCGCAGGTGGATGGCCACGTCGTGGACGGGGACGGGCTGGATCGCCAGCCGGTTCGGGCCGAGGACCTCGATGCGGTAGACGCCGACGTTCTGCTTGCCGAAGTCGTCCGGGTCGTCCGGGTCGCGGGAGACGACGGCCGCCTTGTCGAGGTAGAAGCCGCCGTCACCGTCGTTGAGCCGGAACAGCGGCAGCACCCGGAACAGGTCGGCGTCCGGGCCCTCGACGGTGTTCTCCCGCCACGGGGCGTCCTCGCGGCGCTCGGGCGTCACCGGGAAGTCGTCCCAGCGCCGGGCGAACTCCTCCACCTGGTCCCTGGTCCGGGTGTTCTTGGGCAGGCCCAGCGCGAGGGCGTGGTTCGGCCAGGAGCCGTGCACGTTCAGCACGATCCGGGCGTCGGTGAACCCCTTGACGTTGTCGAACCACAGCGCGGGCGCGCCTTCGCCGATCCGCCCGGCGGCGTTCGCCGCGGCGGCCAGGTCCGGCTCCGGGAGCACCTCGTCGGAGACGCGCAGCAGCTGTCCCTCCCTTTCCAGGGTGTCCAGGAAGCCGCGCAGATCGTCATAGGCCATCGGAACTCCTTCTCTCGAGTGCGATGCCCGTGCGATGCCCGTTTTCCACACTAAGAGCGGTTCCGCGGCCCGCCGCCGCGCCCCGGCGTTCCGGGTTTCAGCGTCAAAGAAAAGCAATGCCATGAATGGCGGATCGTGCCATCATTCACCCACCGATCCGTCATATGGGGGCAAACTTGCGCAGGGTGCCGCGTGGTCGGTGGGTCGCCGGGCTCGCGGCGGCCACCGCCGTCGTTCTCGCCGGGTGCGGTGCCGGCGCCGCACGGGACCGGGGTCCGGCCGACGGTGCCCGCGCCCTCGCCGATACACCCGCCGCCTCCGCGCCGAGCGCCTCGGCACCCGCTCCGAGCGCGTCTCCGACCGTTCCGGTGCCGCCGGTGTCGCACCGGCTGCGCATGACGCGGGAATTCCAGACGACGTCGTACAACTGCGCGCCCGCGTCCGGCGTCATGAGCCTCTCGACGTTCCACATCAAGGTCCGGCAGTCCGCGCTGGCGCGGAAGATGAGGACGAAATACCCCAAGGGCACCACCGGCGACAACGCCATGAGCGCCCTCCGGGGCTACCTCGCCCACACCCCGTACTCGCTCACGTTCGACGCCTGGCCGAGCAGCGGCTCGACCTACCTCTTCAGAGAGGTGTCGTACGACGTCGGCGTCCTGCACCGCGCGCCCCTCGTCGCGGTCTGGTGGGAACGGCTGCCCTGGAACAGAGGCATCGGATCGCGCCACAAGACCGGGCACATCATCGTCGCGTACGGCTACGACCAGAAGAAGAGGACCATCACCGTCTTCGACCCGTGGCGGCCAACGGGCGGCACTCACACGCTCCGCGCCTCGGCTCTCCTGAAGGCGCTCCAGCCCTCCGGGCTCTACTACATCTACACCTAGCCGCCGGGCGGAGCGTCGTTCGTCCAGCCCGCCGAGACGTACGCCTTCTCGGCGACCACCGTTCCGGCCGGGCGGCGCCCGCGCCCGGTGGCGACCTCCTGCACGCCCAGGACGCCGCCGCCGCGCGGATCGACGATCCAGCGCAGCTCCGTGGTCGTGAGGCCGAGCCCGCTGATCACGACGCCCTCCCCGGTACGGCCGAGCGCGTCCCGCACCGGGCCGGCCGCGCGTACGCCGGGCAGCCCGGCCATCATCCGCAGCACCGCCGCGCGGATCTCCGGACGGAGCGGCAGGTCGGCCGTCAGCTGCGGCAGCACGACGTGGCCGAACACGCCCAGGCCGCCCTGCTGCGCCGTCGCGAGCTTCGCCTCGACCTGCCGGCGCAGGACGCCGGGCTCGGTCGAGAGGTGGTCCAGCCAGGTCGGCGACACCGCGACGTCCGCGAGGCGGTAGTCGGCGGCCGCCGTGAGGTCGGCGTTCCGTACGGCGGGCCCGGACCCCGCCGCGCAGATCGGCGCCGCCGCGGAGTCCGCGGGCCACGCCCGGGAGGGCCGGTCCAGGTGCGCGGCCCGCTCCGCCGGGGTGAGCGGGCGCGTGCCGAGGCACTGCCGGTACGCGACGCTCCGCCGTCCGCCGGGCCCGGCGAGCCAGATCTCGTCCCGCACGCGGACCTCGATGGGGTCCGCGCCGACGCTGCGCCCGGCGGGGAGCATGGAGCGGCCGGTCTCGACCACCCGCCAGTAGCGACCCGTGGCCGGGCCCGTACGGCGGTCCACGGCGGTGGCCGTCGCGAGGAGGATGTCGCGGCCGGACGGCGTTTCGGGCCGCGGCGCGGGCGCCGACGACCCGAGCGACAGCGCGACCGCGACGGCCGCGCCGGTGACCGCCAGCGCCAGCGGGACCCCCACGCCCACGCCCGACCGGCCGCAGCGCCGCCCGGGCGAGGACGCGGCCCGGTCCCCGGACGGCGAAGGGCTCTCGTCGGTCTCGCCGACGACCCGCATCAGGTCGATCACGCGTCAGGCCCCCTTCGCCTCCCGGAGCGGGCGGTCCCCGATCTCGGATGAGTCGGCCTCGCGCCCGGTTACCGCCACCCGCCCGAAACTCGCGCGGGTTTCCGGCCACCGGCCGGAACCCGGCGCGGGCCCCCGTCACCCCTATGTCTCCCGATCTCCCTACCGGAGTTCCCGGACGGCGGAGAGGGGTTTGAGCACCATCTGAGATTCCGGGGCTTCCGGCGGGCCGGTTCGCCGCGAAGATCCCGGATCTCCTCCCCGGGACGGGAACAAGGGGGGAGCGCCGCTCGTTGTACCAGTCAGCAAAGTTGAGTCGGGTGGACTCAAGTCATTTGACACCACGAGAGCGGTTTGGCAACCTTGCGTCTGCTGGACTCAGCTTCATCGGCTTAGCAAGCTCACAGTCGGAGGAACCAACTCATGGCACGTGCGGTCGGTATCGACCTTGGAACGACCAACTCGGTCGTCGCGATCCTGGAGGGTGGCGAGCCCACCGTCATCGCCAACGCGGAGGGGTCGAGGACCACGCCGTCCGTCGTCGCCTTCGCCAAGAACGGCGAGGTCCTGGTCGGCGAGGTCGCCAAGCGTCAGGCGGTGACCAACGTCGATCGCACCATCCGGTCGGTCAAGCGCGAAATGGGCACCGACTGGAAGACCACGATCGACGGTAAGGACTTCACGCCCCAGCAGATCAGCGCGTTCGTGCTGCAGAAGCTCAAGCGCGACGCGGAGGCCTACCTCGGTGAGAAGATCACCGACGCGGTGATCACCGTTCCGGCGTACTTCTCGGACCACCAGCGGCAGGCCACGAAGGAGGCCGGCCAGATCGCGGGTCTCAACGTCCTGCGCATCATCAACGAGCCGACCTCGGCGGCGCTCGCCTACCACCTGGAGAAGGAGAGCGAGGCCACCATCCTCGTCTTCGACCTCGGTGGCGGCACCTTCGACGTCTCCCTCCTCGAGGTGGGCGACGGCGTGGTGGAGGTCAAGGCCACCAGCGGTGACAACCACCTCGGTGGTGACGACTGGGACAACAAGGTCGTCGAGTGGCTGGTCACCCGGTTCAAGAACGCCCACGGCGTCGACCTGTCCAAGGACAAGATGGCGCTGCAGCGGCTCCGCGAGGCCGCCGAGAAGGCGAAGATCGAGCTGTCCAGCTCCTCGGAGACGAGCATCAACCTGCCGTACATCACGGCCTCGTCCGAGGGCCCGCTGCACCTGGACGAGAAGCTCACCCGCGCCGAGTTCCAGAAGATGACCTCGGACCTGCTCGACCGCTGCAAGGGCCCCTTCCAGCAGGTCGTCAAGGACGCCGGCATCAGCGTGGGCGACATCAACCACGTCGTCCTCGTCGGCGGCTCGACCCGTATGCCCGCCGTCGCCGACCTGGTCAAGGAGCTGACCGGCGGCAAGGAGGCCAACAAGGGCGTCAACCCGGACGAGGTCGTCGCGGTCGGCGCGTCCCTGCAGGCCGGTGTGCTCAAGGGTGAGGTCAAGGACGTCCTGCTGCTCGACGTCACGCCGCTGTCCCTGGGCATCGAGACCAAGGGCGGCATCTTCACCAAGATCATCGAGCGGAACACCACGATCCCGACCAAGCGGTCCGAGGTGTTCACCACCGCCGACGACAACCAGCCGTCCGTGGAGATCCAGGTCTACCAGGGCGAGCGCGAGATCGCGGCGTACAACAAGAAGCTCGGCACCTTCCAGCTGACCGGCCTGCCGCCGGCGCCGCGCGGTGTCCCGCAGATCGAGGTCACGTTCGACATCGACGCCAACGGCATCGTGAACGTCTCCGCCAAGGACCTCGGCACCGGCAAGGAGCAGTCGATGACCATCACGGGCGGGTCGGCCCTGCCCAAGGACGACATCGACCGCATGATGCGCGAGGCCGAGCAGTACGCGGAGGAGGACCGCAAGCGCCGCGAGGAGACCGAGACCCGCAACAACGCCGACACCCTCGCCTACTCGACGGAGAAGTTCCTCCGCGAGAACGACGAGAAGATCCCGGGCGACGTGAAGACCGAGGTCCAGTCGGCGCTGGACGAGGTCAAGAAGGCCCTCGAGGGCACGGACGTCGACGCGATCCGCAGCAGCTCCGAGAAGCTCGCCCAGGTCAGCCAGAAGATGGGCGCCGCGATGTACGCCCAGAACCAGGCGACCGCCGAGGGCCAGCCGGCAGACGGCCAGGCCGCGGGCGAGCAGGCGAAGGACGACGAGGTCGTCGACGCCGAGATCGTGGACGACGACAAGGACACCAAGGGCGGCGCGGCGTGACCGGGGCGTTCCCCGCGTCACACCGGAACGAGCTGGTACTCGAGGAGGAAGCGTGACGGAGCGTCGTGACGACGCCGAGGAGCGCAAGGGCCCGGTGATCCGCGACAAGCGGCGCATCGATCCCGAGACCGGTGAGGTTCGGGAGCCGGCGGACACGCCGGCTCCCGAGTCCCCCACCGCGAAAGCGCCCTCCGGCGCGGACGCCGACAAGGCCGCCAAGCTGGAGAAGGAACTCGCCGAGCGCACGGCCGACCTTCAGCGGCTGCAGGCGGAGTACTCCAACTACCGCAAGCGGGTCGACCGGGACCGTACGGCCGTGCGCGAGCAGGCCCTCGCGTACGTGCTGGGCGAGCTGCTGCCGGTGCTCGACGACATCGGCCGCGCCCGGGAGCACGACGAGCTGACCGGAGGGTTCAAGCATGTCGCCGAGGCCCTGGAGGGCATCGTCGGCAAGCTCGGGCTCGAGTCGTTCGGGACGGCCGGTGAGCCCTTCGACCCGAACGTCCACGAGGCGCTGATGCACTCCTACTCCGACGAGGTCGCGGAGCCGACGGCCGTTCAGATCCTGCAGGCGGGGTACCGCATCGGCGAGCGGACCCTCCGGCCCGCCCGGGTGGCCGTCGCCGAGCCGACCGCCGACCTCGGGTCGGCCGAGGAGGCCGCCTCGGAGTCGGAGCCGGAGCCGGCGAGCACGGCCGACGGCGCGAAGGCCGAGGCCGAGCCCGACGGGGCCGGCGAGGACTGAGACGAAGCAGACCCACAGCGAAAGAGGTAAGGAACGCCGGTGAGCACCAAGGACTTCATCGAGAAGGACTACTACAAGGTCCTCGGTGTTCCGAAGACCGCGACGCAGGACGAGATCAAGAAGTCCTACCGGAAGCTGGCGCGTCAGTACCACCCGGACGCCAACCGCGGCGACGCCGACTCCGAGGAGAAGTTCAAGGAGATCTCCGAGGCGTACGACGTCCTGTCGGACGAGAAGCGTCGCAAGGAGTACGACGACGCCCGCAGCCTCTTCGGGGGTGCCCGGCCGCGTAGCGGCGCCCAGGGCGGCTTCGGGGTCAACCTGGGCGACCTCTTCGGCAACCCGCCCGGAGGCACGACCGGCACCGGTGAGCGGATCGGCGACCTCTTCGGTGGGCTGTTCGGCGGCCGCCGGCAGGCCCCCCGGCGGCCGCGCCGCGGCTCCGACGTCGAGACCGAGGTCACGCTGACCTTCAGCGAGGCCCTGGACGGCAAGACGGTGCCGCTGCGGCTCACCAGCGAAGCAGCCTGCCCGACCTGCCGGGGCAGCGGGGCCAAGGACGGCACGGTGCCCCGGGTCTGCCCGCGCTGTGAGGGCACGGGGCAGGAGAGCCGCAACGCCGGCGGGTTCGCCTTCTCCGAGCCCTGCCGTGAGTGCCACGGCCGTGGCCTCGTGGTCGACGACCCCTGCCCCACCTGCCACGGCAGCGGGCGGGCGCAGAGCACCCGCACGATCCAGGCGCGCATCCCGGCCGGGGTCGCCGACGGCCAGCGCATCCGGCTCAAGGCCAAGGGCGCGCCCGGCGAGAACGGCGGCCCCAGCGGTGACCTGTACGTCGTCGTGCACGTGACGGGGCACAAGGTGTTCGGCCGCTCCGGGGACAACCTGACCGTCACCGTGCCGGTGACCTTCCCCGAGGCCACCCTCGGCGCGGAGATCAAGGCGCCGGTGCTGGGCGGCCAGCCGGTCACCCTGCGGATTCCGGCCGGCACCCCGAACGGGCGCACGTTCCGGGTCCGCGGCAAGGGCGCGACGCGCCGCGACGGCACCAAGGGCGACCTGCTGGTGACCGTCGAGGTGCACGTGCCGGAGCACATCGACGACACGACCCGGGAGGCGCTGGAGAAGATCCGCGCGAGCAACAACGGGGACGACCTGCGCAGCGAGCTGCTGCACCTGGCGAGAGAGGGGTGACGATCATGGATCCGTTCGGCGACGACAGCCCGGTCTATGTCATCTCGGTGGCGGCCCAGCTGTCGGGGCTGCACCCGCAGACCCTCCGCACGTACGACCGGATGGGCCTCGTGTCCCCCGGTCGTACGGCCGGACGTGGGCGCCGCTACTCCATGCGGGACATCGTGATGCTCCGGGAGATCCAGCGGCTGTCCCAGGAAGAGGGCATCAACCTCGCCGGAATCAAGCACATCCTCGACCTCCAGCGCGAGTCCGAGACACTGCGCGCCGAGGTGGCACGCCTCCGGGCGATGGTCGAGGAGCTGAGCAACGAGCTGGAGTCCACGCGCGCCGTCGCGGCCCGGCTCGTCAAACTGAAGAACGGCCACGGTTCTGACACTGGAGCGGACCTCGTGCCGATCCGGCAGACCAGCGTGGTGCTGTGGCGATCTCGGGGGGAGGAATAAGTGGATTACAAGCTGACCCAGAAGAGCCAAGAGGCCGTCTCGGTCGCGGTCCGGCGGGCCTCGACCGAGGGGAACCCCCTGGTCGAGCCGGTGCACCTCCTGGTCGCGCTGCTCGGCCAGTCCGACGGCATCGCCGCGCCGCTGCTCGAGGCCGTCGGCGCGGACCCCCAGGCCATCCGCCGCCGCGCCGAGGAGCAGGTCGCCGCGCTGCCGAAGGCCGCCGGGTCCACCGTCAACGCGCCGGACACCTCCCGGCCGCTGCTCAAGGTGATCAACACCGCCGCCAACCGCGCCAAGCAGCTCGAGGACGAGTACGTCTCCACCGAGCACCTGCTCGTCGGCCTGGCCACCGACGGCGGCCCCGTCGCCACTCTCCTGAAGGAGAACGGCGCGACCCCCGACGCGCTGCTGGAGGCGTTCGAGAAGGTCCGCGGCCACGCGCGCGTCACCACCGAGAACCCCGAAGAGACCTACCAGGCACTGGAGAAGTACGGCGTCGACCTGACCGCGCAGGCCCGCGACGGCGGGCTCGACCCGGTCATCGGCCGCGACACCGAGATCCGCCGCGTCGTGCAGGTGCTGTCCCGCCGTACGAAGAACAACCCGGTCCTCATCGGCGAGCCCGGCGTCGGCAAGACGGCGGTCGTCGAGGGCCTGGCCCAGCGGATCGTCGCCGGCGACGTGCCGGAGACCCTGAAGAACAAGCGCCTCGTCTCCCTCGATCTGGGCGCGATGGTCGCGGGCGCGAAGTTCCGCGGCGAGTTCGAGGAGCGCCTCAAGGCCGTCCTGAACGAGATCAAGCAGAGCGACGGCCAGATCGTCACGTTCATCGACGAGCTGCACACGGTCGTCGGCGCGGGCGCCGCCGAAGGCGCCATGGACGCGGGCAACATGCTCAAGCCCATGCTGGCCCGCGGCGAGCTGCGGATGATCGGCGCGACCACGCTCGACGAGTACCGCGAGCGGATCGAGAAGGACCCGGCGCTGGAGCGGCGGTTCCAGCAGGTCTTCGTCGGCGAGCCGACGGTCGAGGACACCATCGCGATCCTGCGCGGCCTCAAGGGCCGGTACGAGGCGCACCACCAGGTGCAAATCTCCGACGCCGCGCTCGTGGCCGCCGCAGCGCTGTCCGACCGGTACATCACCGCGCGGTTCCTGCCGGACAAGGCCATCGACCTGGTCGACGAGGCCGCCTCCCGGCTCCGTATGGAGATCGACTCGCGGCCCGTCGAGATCGACGAGCTGCAGCGCTCGGTCGACCGGCTCAAGATGGAGGAGCTGGCTCTGGAGAAGGAGTCCGACGAGGCGTCCAAGCGCCGCCTCGAACGCCTCCGCGCCGAGCTGGCCGACAAGCAGGAGAGCCTGGGCGCCCTCAACGGCCGCTGGGAGCGGGAGAAGGCCGGGCTGAACAAGGTCGGTGAGCTGAAGAAGCGCATCGACGACCTGCGCGGCCAGGCCGAGCGCGCCCAGCGCGACGGCGACCTGGAGACCTCCGCCCGCCTCATGTACGGCGAGATCCCCGTCCTGGAGAAGCAGCTCGCCGAGGCGTCGGAGGCCGCCGAGACCCGCGAGACGATGGTCAAGGAGGAGGTCGGCGCCGACGACGTGGCCGAGGTCGTGTCGTCCTGGACCGGCGTCCCCGTCGGCCGGCTCCTCGAGGGCGAGACCAGCAAGCTGCTCCGCATGGAGGACGAGCTCGGCCGCCGCCTCATCGGGCAATCGGATGCCGTGAGGGCTGTTTCGGATGCCGTACGCCGGGCGCGGGCGGGCGTCTCCGACCCCGACCGGCCGACCGGATCGTTCCTGTTCCTCGGCCCGACCGGCGTCGGCAAGACGGAGCTGGCCAAGGCGCTCGCCGACTTCCTGTTCGACGACGAACGGGCGATGGTCCGCATCGACATGAGCGAGTACGCCGAGAAGCACTCGGTCGCCCGCCTCGTCGGCGCGCCTCCCGGCTACGTCGGCTACGAGGAGGGCGGCCAGCTCACCGAGGCGGTCCGCCGCCGGCCGTACTGCGTCGTGCTGCTGGACGAGGTCGAGAAGGCCCACCCCGAGGTCTTCGACATCCTGCTGCAGGTGCTCGACGACGGCCGCCTGACCGACGGCCAGGGCCGTACGGTGGACTTCCGCAACGTCATCCTGATCCTGACGTCGAACCTCGGCTCGCAGTTCCTGGTCGACCCGACCCTGGACAACGGAGCCAAGCGCGACGCCGTCATGACGACGGTACGGGCGAACTTCAAGCCCGAGTTCCTCAACCGGCTCGACGACGTCATCGTCTTCGACGCCCTGTCGACCGAGGAGCTCACGAAGATCGTCGACCTGCAGATCGACCGGCTGGCCCGCCGCCTCTCCGACCGGCGCCTGACGCTCACCGTCACCGACGCCGCCCGCGAGTGGCTGGCCCTGACCGGCTACGACCCGGCGTACGGCGCCCGTCCGCTCCGCCGCCTCGTACAGAGCGCGATCGGCGACCAGCTCGCCAAGGAGCTCCTGTCCGGCGAGATCAGCGACGGCGACGAGGTCATCGTCGATACCGACCTCGGCTCCGACACCCTCACCGTCAAGCCCGCCGTCACCGTCGCCTGACCGTCCGTCGTACCGAGGGGCCCGCGCGCAAGCCGGGCCCCTCGGCCATCCATGGCCTGGCCGCGCCTCCGGCGCGGCTCAGCGGCCCTCCGGGGTCACCAGGCCGATGTCATAAGCGAAGATCACGGCCTGCACCCGGTCACGTGCGCCGATCTTGGCCAGGACGCGTCCGACATGCGTCTTGACCGTCGACTCCGCCAGGACCAGGCGTTCGGCGATCTCCTTGTTGGTGCAGCCCTGGGCGATGCAGAGGAGAACGCCGCGTTCGCGCTCGGTCAGCGACCGCAGCCGCGGATCGGGTTCGCCGGCCGCTCCGGGGACCGGGAAGCGGTGCGCAAACCGGTCAAGGAGCCTCCGTGTCAGCGCCGGGGCCACGACGGCGTTCCCGTCGGCGACCGCGCGGATACCGGACAGCAGATCGTCCGGGAGCGCGTCCTTCACCAGAAAGCCGCTGGCCCCGGCCCGCAGCCCGGCGAAGGCGTATTCGTCCAGATCGAACGTGGTCAGGATGAGGACGCGGCTGCGGCCGCCGGACGCGATGATGCGACGGGTCGCCTCGACGCCGTCGAGGCCTGGCATGCGGACGTCCATCAGCACGACGTCAGGGCCCAGCTCCGCCGTCATCCGGACCGCTTCCGAGCCGCCGGTGGCCTCGCCGACGACGGTCATGTCGTCCTGGCTCTCGAGCAGCATCCGAAATCCGAATCGCTGCAGCGCCAGATCGTCGGCGATCACTACGGTGATCACCGGTCCCGCTCCCGGGGGAGCCATAGGTCGACGTGCCATCCCCCGGCAGGCAGCGGTCCCGCCCGCAGCCTGCCGTCGTACAGGGCCGCTCGCTCACGCATCCCCGTGAGCCCCTGACCGGCGCCACCGGCCTCGGTGCCGGCAGGGCCGCCGGTGTTCGTCACCGTGACCGTCACCCCTTCCGGATCGTGCCGTACTCGCACCCGCGTCACACAGCCCGGACCGGCGTGCTTGAGGACGTTCGTCAGCGATTCCTGCACCATGCGATAGATCATCAGCTGGTGCCCGGCGGACAGGGCGTGCGGGCTTCCCGTAGTCGTGTACCGGACGGTCAGCCCCGTGTCCCGCAACCGATCCAGCAGTTCGTCGAGGTCGGCCAGAGTGGGCTGCGGCGCCAGACCAGCCGGCCCCCGCGCCGGATCGTCGTCTCGGAGGACGCCCAGCACGCGCCGCAGTTCGTCCAGGGCCTGCCGACTGGTGTCGCTGATGGCCTCCAAGGCCTGTACGGCCCGGTCCGGGGCCTTGGCCGCGGCGAATCTCCCGCCGTCCGCGAGGCCGGCGATGACCGACAGATTGTGACCGATGATGTCGTGCATCTCACGGGCGACCGCGTTCCGCTCGGCCGCCGCCGCGAGACGGGCCTGCTGATCACGTTGTCGTTCCAGCAGGGTGGCCTTGTCCTCCAGCGCGGCGATCTCCTCCCGGCGGACGCGGACGAACAAGCCCAGCAGGAGGCTCGCGGCGCATGGCATGAGGCCGGTGAGGATCCGCAGGCCCAGGCCATCGCTCCGCCACCACATGACGTCCGCGGCGATGGCCGCGCCGGTCAGCAGCCCGCTCAAGGTCACCCGCGAGATCGCCGAACGCAGGGCCACTCCGTACAGGGCGACGCAAAGTCCCAGAGCGTTGGGCGGCACGGTCCCGTCCCCCAGGGAGAGCACGACCGGAACCGCCATGGCGAGCAGCACCCGGAAGGGGCGTCTGCGACGCCACGGCAGGGGAGCGACGAAGCTCAGCCACACCGCCCAACCCACGTACGACGCACCGAGGTAGGGACGCAGCGTGACCAGTGCCAGGGCGACCGGCAGCCCGACGTCCCACCACAGCGGGTGACGCGCGTCGACGGCGCGGACGAATCCGCAGACCCGGCGGACCCATCGGGCCGGCGCCGGCGTACGGGCCTCCGCGGCGGCCTCGGGACCATACCGCCTGGTCGGCCCGCGAACTTCGATCACGACGCCGACACTAGGAGGAACCATCTCCCTCGGCATCCGACCCTGGGCGCGAATCAGCAGGTCGGACCGGTACCAAAGTACGACGCACCGGGCCCTGCCCCTCTCCTGACCAGGCCGCGGACGGCCGGCGAGCCCACCTCGATGGCACCCACGTACCGCGCCGCGGTGAAAGGTCGGGCCCGCGGTGGGACGCCCGGTGCAGAAATCCGATCTAGCGTCGCCCTCATCAGTCCGGCCGAGACCGGGCTCGTGCTCACCACCCAGAACCCGAGGTGCCGATGCTCGTCGACCACAAACGAAAGACTCTCGCCGCGCTCGCGGTGGCCACGCTGACAACGGCGGCACCGGCAGGGGCCGCGCCGGCGGAGGCCGCCCGCCTCCATGGCAGAGCGGTCTCCCGTCAGGAAGCGACCGCGCCGTTGTACCTTCCGCCACCGACAGGCCCGCACCAGGTCGGCACGGCCTCGCTTCATCTCGTCGACGCCTCGCGCACCGACCCCCTGGGCGACGGGAAACGACCGCGGGAGCTGATGGTGCAACTGTGGTATCCCGCACGGGACACCGCGGGCCGCCCGGTGGCCCCGTACATGCCGCCCAAGGAGGCCGCCCAGCTCGAGGCCGATCATCATCTACCGCCGGGTGCGATCACCGCCGCGACCACCCACAGCCACGTCGACGCCCCGGTCGCGGGAACCCGGCACCCGGTGGTCCTGTTCTATCCCGGCTGGTGCTCGGACCGAACCGACACGACGTTCATCGACGAAGAGCTGGCCAGTCGCGGCTTCGTCGTCGCCGCGATGGCCAGTACGCACGAAGCGGCCGAGGTGGAGTTCCCCGACGGCCGACTCGTCACGGGCGACGCCGCACAGTGCGCCAGGGGCTCGGACGAGGAGAACGATCGCCTCTGGAATCGGCTGCAGGCCGTGCGCGTCCGCGACACGACCTTCGTACTCGACCAACTCTCCCGGATCTCCCACATGGCAAATCCGGACGCCGAGCGCCGCCCGCTGCCCACCGGCCTGGCAGACGCCCTGGACCTGCACCGGGTCGGAATGTTCGGCCACTCCCTGGGCGGCTCGACCACCGCTGAGGCCCTGCATGAGGACAAGCGCATCCGCGCCGGTGTCGACCTGGACGGATTGGTGATCGGTCCGGTCCAGGAGACCGGCCTGCGCCGCCCGTTCCTCGTGTTCGGCAGCGGCTGGCACGCACCCGGTGACGGCGCCGATCAGGATCCCACCTGGAGCGTATTCCTGCCGCGGCTACACGGCTGGCACCATTGGCTCCGCCTGGACGGCTCGGGCCATTACCGCTTCACCGACCTCGCCATCAACGCCCGCGCGTGGGGCCTGGACCAGCAGCTGCCCGCCGAGGCATGGCGCCTGGACTTCGGCGACATCGACGACCACCGTGCCCCGATCGTGGTACGCGCGTACACCGCCGCGTTCTTCGAGCATTTCCTCGCCCACCGGAGCGCCCCCATCCTCGATGGTCCCTCGCCGTCCTACCCGGAGGTCGAGTTCATGCGCTGAGCCCACGCGCCCCGCCGGAACGTCGAGCAGGAGTTCGCGATCGCGACGGCGTCGACTCAGTGGGCGGGAGGTGTGCGCGAGCGTCCAGCCTGCCGCAGTGGTGGATCAGGTTAAGGGCTGGGCCGGCTAAGGAAGTCCTGGATGATCGGATCAGGTTCCCCGGTCATCGGGTCCAGCCCTTGAAGCCACCGGCGTTGCTGTTCGCGCCAGTGGACGAACGGTGATGGGCGGCCCCAAAGTGAAAGGTCGCTGAGGGGGCACTCGTCGAACTCGGCCGTCATCAGCCTTCTGATGAAGTCGACCATGCCGCAGTCGAACATCGCCCAATACGGGTCGCCGTGCCGCCTGAATGCGACCACCGGCCATGTATCGGGGTCCGGGCCGGACATCAGCCAGCCGAGGTCATTGGCGTTAGTGTGAATCCCCCAGGCCAAGACGGCGTCCGATCCCAGTGATACTCCCGGTACCCCGCCCGCGTCCTCCCAGATGTAGCGCAAAGTCGGCGTATAGCCGCCGATGCTGTCCGGATCCCATTGCGGATACTCGACCGGGAGCGGGAGCAAGATGGACATCCCGTCTTCACCGATGCTCCCACCGCCGTAGGTGGCCATGAACGACTTGTAGTCGCTCGGCAGCCGGACGCCCAACGTCTCCTCGACCGCCGGCCAATTCAGTTGCTCGTCCACCCCGTGATCGGCGGGCATGATCTGAAGAAGCGCTTGGACAGCGGGATGCACGGACACAATCGTTCCTTTCCAGGATGGCCTGCTGACCCTAGCGGGACTTTCCAGCACCGGCCGCCCGCGTTCGTCGGCGTGCTCACCTCGGCGCAGGGACTCGGCGCCATCGCCGGTGGGCTCCGGGTCGCCCGGCTCATCGCGAGGGTCGGCGAGCTCACCGCGATCGCGATCGGCCTGGCGGCGGTCGGGCTCGGGAACGGCCTGTACGCCCTCCCGTCGCTGCCCGTCATCCTCATCGGCCTGGTGATCACCGGCGTGGGTCAGGCGACGACGGTCGTCGGATTCACCACCGTCATCCAGCGGCGTACGCCCGGGCCGCTGATCGGCCGGGTCTCCACCGCGGCCGAAACGCTGGTCACCGGACCGCAGACGGTCTCCATCGCCGCCGGCGCCGCCCTGGTCTCCGTCGTGGACTACCGGCTCCTGCTGATGATCGTCACAGCGGGCATGCTCACCGCCGCGGCGTATCTCTGGCCCGCCCGCCGCCTGTCCCCTGGTCCCTCCGGCGGACCGCCCGGTCGAGGTCGGCCGTCGACCGGCGTCACGTCGCCGGGTCGCCGGTGGCGCGGAGGACGCGGGCGCCGAGGGATCGCAGGTACTCGATGAGTTCCGGCGGTTCGTGCACGGTGAACTCGCAGCCGAGCATCGCGAGTCGCAGCGCGAGCCAGTCGAGCGTGTCGGCGTGGGTGCGCAGGCGGCAGGTGCGCGCGTCGACCGGTTCGACCGCACCAAGCCGGGACGCCGGCGCGTCGTCGGCCGGCAGGTGGAGGGTCACCAGGGCCCGGTAGGTCGGGACCACCGAGTGCAGCTTGCGGGTGACGTAGGCGGCCGCGTCCTCCTCGGGCGGCCGGCGCGGGGTGTTCGGCACGCCCGTCGGCCGCGGTCGCCGGACCCGGTCCATGCGGAAGATGCGCCAGTCCTCACGGCCGAGGTCGTACGCGACGAGGTACCAGCGGCGCCCGGCGGCGACCAGCCGGTACGGCTCCACGAGGCGGTCGGCGTCGGCGTCGGCGTCGGGATCCTCGCGGGCACGGTTCTCGCGGGCACGGTCCTCGCGGGACCGGTAGGCGAACCGCAGCCGCCGGTGGCTCGCCGCGGCGACGGCGACGGTCGTGAGGTCGTCCGGGTCGATGCTCGGACCGGCCTCGTCCAGCAGCGCGACGGTGGCGGCGTTGAGTGCGCCCACGCGGTGCCGGAGGCGCGACGGCAGCACCTGTTCCAGTTTGGTCAGAGCCCGCAGTGACGCCTCCGCCATGCCACCGACGGGATGCGCGGCGGCGGTGCTGAGGGCGACCGCGATGGCCACCGCCTCCTCGTCGTCGACGAGCAACGGTGGCATGGCCGTACCCGCGACGAGGCGGTATCCGCCCGCCGGGCCCATCGTGGCCTCGACCGGATAGCCGAGGTCGCGCAGCCGCTCGACGTCGCGCCGGACCGTACGCGGGCTGACGCCCATGCGCTCGGCGAGCTCGCTGCCCGGCCACTCGCGCGGAGTCTGCAGCAGGGACAGCAACGTCAGGAGGCGGGCCGCGGTCACGGCCGGAGTCTAGGACAGATTCCGACCTACATGCGGTCTAGCGTCGGTGGAAGTCGACGGCGGGCACCCCGCCGTACGGACCCGACCACGGAGGAGACGTGATGGGCGAAGAGATCCGGCCGTTCCGCATCGAGGTGCCGCAGGCCGACCTGGACGACCTGCGCGAGCGCCTGACCCGTACCCGCTGGCCCGCGCAACTGCCGGGCGAGGGGTGGAGCCGTGGAGTTCCGGTGGCCTACCTGAAGGACCTCGCCGCCTACTGGCGCGACGGCTACGACTGGCGCGCCCATGAGGCGAGACTGAACGGCTTCCCGCAGTTCATGACCACGATCGACGGTCAGGACGTGCACTTCCTGCACGTACGCTCACCGCACCCGGACGCGCTCCCGCTGATCCTCACGCACGGCTGGCCGAACTCGTTCGTCGAGTTCGTCGACCTGATCGGCCCGCTGACCGATCCCGGGGCGTACGGCGGCGACCCGGGCCAGGCGTTCCACGTCGTCGTGCCCTCGCTCCCCGGCTTCGGGTTCTCGGCGGCGCCGCGGGAGACGGGCTGGGACGTCACGCGGGTCGCCCGGCTCTGGGCGGCGCTGATGGCCCGTCTCGGTTACTCCCGGTACGGCGCGCAGGGCGGCGACCTCGGCGCGTACGTCACCCCGGCACTGGGGGCGGTCGATCCCGAGCACGTCGTCGGCGTGCACATCGACAGCGGTCTCGGAGTCCCCACCGAGGACGACCTGCCGGTGATGAGCGAGGCGGAACGGGAGATCTTCCGGCAGATGGCCGAGTGGGCCGGCGGCGTGGACCATCACGCGCTGCTGCGCGCCGCCCCGCAGACCTTCGCCTACGGGTGGCAGGACTCGCCGGTCGCCCTGCTGGCGTGGCTGACGCAGAAGTTCAAGGAGTTCGCCTACACGGTGGCCGTGCCGGAGGACGCCATCGACCGTGACCTGCTGCTGACCAACGTGACCTTGTACTGGCTGACGGGGACCTCGGGGTCGTCCTCATGGTTCATGTACGACAGCGCGCGGTTCGTCTGGCCGAAGGGCCAGTCCGCGGTTCCCACAGGCGTCTACAGCGGGCCGCCCGGGATCCGGCGCCTGGCCGAACGCGACAACGACATCGTCCACTGGGGCGAGAACCGTCCCCCGAGCAACCACTTCGTCGCCATGGAACTCCCCGACGTCCTCGCGGCGGACATCAGGGAGTACTTCGGCAGGCTCCGTTGACCCCCTCCATGGGGGAGACCGAAGCGCCGCCCGGTTCGGCGGCGCTTCGGTGGTGGGTCAGGGCAGGCGGGCGGTGAGGGTCAGGACTCGCGTCACCTGGCCGGCGGAGAAGTTGTCGTCGCTGATGAGGTGGATCCGGGCCCTGCGGAGGCCGGCGGAGGTGTCGACCTGGAGGCCCTCGTAGTTGTCCAGCAGGGGGTTGGTCTGCGGCTCGGGGCTGGTGGCGCCCAGCGTCGGGCAGTGGACCAGGTCGGAGACGAGCTCCTTGCGCACGATGGCGCGGGACGGCGCGGTGGAGAGGTTCGCGACCTTGCTCACGTCCGTCGCCCGGTCGGCGTCGCGCACGGCGTACAGCCGGATGGTGTTGCCCTTGGCCGCGTCGTAGGCCGCTTCGAGGACCAGCAGTCGGCCGTCACCGTACGCGGCGACGTCGGCGATGCGGTCGCCGGGGTCGACGCGGTAGCCGATCTGGCGGGTGAGCCGGTAGCCGTCGCCGTGGGCGCGGTACACCAGGATGCGCCGCCAGACGGCCTCGCCGGTGGCCGGCGCGTCCCCGCTGAGCGTGCCCTCCATCGCGGCGTACACGTGACGTCCGTCCGGGGAGATGCTGAGCCCCTCGAGGGTGGCGTTGACGGTCGCCTCACCGGCCGGGGCGACCTGGAAGCGCGCCGGGACCTCGAGCGAGCCGCGTTCCCGGCCCTTGCGGTCGAAGACGCGGACCGACGGCTCGGTCTCCGAGCTGACCAGGAAGTTCCCGTTCGGGAGGACGGCGACGCCCTCGCCGTCGAAGTTGTTCCCGTCGTAGGGGGTGCCGTCCGGCTTGGTGAGCCCGAGGATGCCGGTGACCTTGGGCGCGCTGGTGTCGCGGAAGAAGAAGAGCCGGGCGGGCTGGGTGCCGCTGTGGTCCTCCACGGTCACGTACCCGCGGGTGCGCCGGTCGTAGGCGATGGCCGACAGTCCGCCGACCTCGATCCCGTCGAACACGGCCTTGTTCAGTGCGTCGCTGTAGCCGACCGCCGTGGCCGCGGGAGGGCAGGTGGCGGTCGTACGGGCCGCAGGGGCCGGCGTGGCGGCGTACGCGGCTCCGGGGGCCGCCAGGGTTCCGACGACCGCGACGGGAGCGACCACCGTGGCGATACGGCGAGCGGCACGACGGGTGACGCGTTGCATCATGGGGAGCTTTCCCTCGGGTAACAGAAGATCACTTCACTGGTACGCCGCATAGTTGATCACATCGGGATGAACGGCGTCCGGCCGACCGCTTACCGCCGTGGGACGCCGCCCCCTGGTGGACGTGGCGGCCGAGTCGCGATAGTCCGTACAGTCATGACACGAATTGTGCTCGGGCCGATGCTGCGGCACGTCGGTCTCCGTACGGCGACGGTGTGGGTGGAGACCGACCGGCCGTGCGAGGTCCGCGTCCTCGATGCCACCGCTCGGACCTTCACCGTCCACGGGCACCACTACGCGCTCGTGGACGTCGAGGGTCTCCAGCCCGGCTCGGACGCCCCATACGACGTACTGCTCGACGGCGAGCGGGCGTGGCCGGAGGCCGGAGACCCGCCCGGCCGCATCCGCACCCGTACGGCCGATGAGGCGCGGCGGTTCGCGGTCGGATCGTGCCGGGTCGCGCCCGCCTCGGTGGAGTCGCACGGCTTCGACCTGCTGGCGGTCTACGCACGGCGGCTCATGGCGGGCGAGGAGCCGCCCGACGAGCTGCTGCTCATCGGCGACCAGGTGTACGCCGACGAGACGGGGCCGGAGATCCGGAGGTTCATCGCCGCGCGCCGCGACATCGAGCAGCCGCCGTACGGCGAGATCGCGGACTTCGAGGAGTACGCGGAGCTGTACCGGCTCGCCTGGGGTGAGGACCCCCTCGTACGGTGGCTGCTGGCCACGGTGCCCAGCTCGATGATCTTCGACGATCACGACATCCGCGACGACTGGAACACCTCCGAGACCTGGCGGCGGCATATGCACGACCGGCCCTGGTGGCGGAAGCGGATCACCGGCGGGCTCGGCGCGTACTGGGTCTACCAGCACCTGGGCAACCTGTCCCCGGCGGAGCGCGCCGCCGATCCTCTCTATCGGCAGGTCCTCGCCGCCGACGGCGACGCGGGCCCGCTCGTGGACGAGTTCGCCGAACGCGCCGACCGGGAGCCGGCGGGAGTCCGGTGGAGTTACGTCCACGACCACGGACGGACGAGGGTCGTGGTGGTGGACAGCCGGTGCGGGCGGGTGCTGCGCGACGGCGAGCGGGCCATGCTCGACGACGCGGAGCACGCCTGGCTCGACGAGCAGTGCCGCGCGGACGTCGACCATCTCATCGTCGTGACGTCCCTGCCGTTCCTGCTGCCGACCGCGATCCACGACATCGAGGCGTGGAACGAGGCGGTCGCGGGCGGCGCGTGGGGCCGGTGGGCGGCGGGTCTCGGTGAGCGGCTCCGGCAGGGCGCCGACCTGGAGCACTGGGCGGCGTTCCAGCGGTCGTTCCGTGCGGTGGCGAACACCCTGCTCGACGTCGCGAACGGGCCGCAGCCGCCCGCGAGCATCACGCTCGTCTCCGGCGACGTCCACTTCTCCTACCTCGCCAGAGTGCGGGGCACCCGGACGCCGATCTCCCAGGTCGTGTGCTCGCCGCTGCGCAACCCGCTCGTGGGCCGGTTCAGGATGGTCAACAAGGCGGCCTGCCGCCGCCTCGGCGACCTGCCCGTACGGGCGCTGGCGCGGCTCGCCGGGGTACGGACGCCGCCGCTGCGCTGGCGGCTGACCGACGGGCCGTGGTTCGACAACGCGCTGGCGACCGTGCGGGTCGACGGGCGCGCGGCCTCCGTCCGCTGGGACTCCGCCGACGCCGAGGACCGCCTCCGCGAGCTCGGCCGGGCCCGGCTGACGTGAGCCGAAGCCGGACCCCCGGCGCGCCGGCGTCAGGCGTGAGCCGGAGCAGCCATGGGCCGAGGTGAGCCGGGGTCGGCGGACCGTGGTGAACCGAGGTCAGCGGAACTGCTCGTCGGGCGCCTCGTCGGTCTTCTTCAGCAGGTCGTCGAGCAGCGCGTCGTACTCGTCCTCCGGGCGGCCGAGGTCGAGCCGGCAGCGGTAGCGGATCCGCAGCAGCCCCTCCAGGGCGTCCGGGTCGGTCGACCGGGCGATGTCCGCGCCCTCGGTGGACCAGTCGTGCGCGCCGACCAGGTCGCCCTGCTCGTGCAGCAGTTCGGCGACGGCGCGGAAGACCTCCGGGTCCTTCGGGTTGTCGGCGCGCACCTGGTCGATCAGTGCCCGGGCCTCGTCGGTGCGCTGGAGCTCGAAGAGAGCACCGGCGAGGTAGATGCGCGGGTCGCCGTAGGTCTCTCCGCCGTCCTCGAGCGCGCCGCGATACGCCTCCGCGGCCTTCTCGTGGTCCCCGGCGTGCTGCCACTGTTCACCGGCACGCAGCAACAGACCGGCGCGGGAGACGCCGCCTGAGACCGTATCGGCCAGTTGGATGAACCGTGTCGCCGCAGCGGCGTGATCACCGGTGCGGAGAGTCTCGAACTCGAGGTCATCGAGGTCGTCTTCGGTCACATGCGTCACCTTCTAGACGCTACCCGGCGTACCTGCTGCGAATCTGGTCAATTGGGATGATCGTTCGACCAGAACCGGGCCGGGCCGGCCCGGCCGGTACAGAACGTTACCGTGCTCAGCTGCGCCGCGAGCGTTCCAGCGCGTCCCAGAAGCCGCGTCGCAACGCGTGGCGCACTTCGTCGTGCAGCAGGAAGTCGATCGGCAGGGACGAGCCCTGCAGCAGTCGCGCCTCCAGGTCCGAGGGCATCCGCGGCTTGCGCGCCAGCACCGCCTCCAGCCACAGGGCGGGCGCGTCGCGGGCCACCGACTCGCCGAATTCCTGGCCCTCCTTGTGCGCCGCCTTCACGGCGTCGGCCAGGGTCGGGGTGGACTGCTGCACCGGCGTCGGGGTGATCTGCTGCGGGCCGGTGTACGGGCCGACCGGCTGCTGGGGGTACTGCGGGCCGCTGTTGTTGCCGGTCGCCGGGGAGCCGGCCGTCGGCACCGAGGGCGTCGACGGCGTCGGGGCCGAGTGCGTGGGCGCCGAGCGCAGCGGCGGCGTGGGCGTGCTCGGCTGGCCGGGGCTGGAGTGGCGCCCCAGGCTCGACGAGGTGCTGCTGCTCGTGGAGGAACCGAGCGACGGCGACGCGGTGATCGGCGTGCTCGGCGGCGCGGCGCCGTGCTGCGGGGACGGCCGGAGCGGGGTCAGGGCGCCGCCCGAGCCGTTCGACGACGCGCCGTTGGCCAGCGGCGAGGACGAGGTGTCCACACCGGCCACCAGGTTGACGTACGGCCGGAGGTGACCGGAGCCGATCTCGATGAGGTCGTCGCACTCCTGCCGGAGCACCCGGGAGATCGTCCAGTTGCCGTCGACGGCCACGTGGACGACCGTGACCCGGACGCCGAGGTCCTGCGCGTCGGCGATCACCTGGGCGAGGTCCTCGTCGCCGCTGACGATGACGGCGTCGGCCACCCCGCCGTTGCGGGCGAGCGTCATCAGGTCACGGTGGATCTCGGTGTCGACGCCCTCGCGGCGGCCCGGGCGGATGCGGGACAGCCGGAGCTTGATGCCCGGGAGGTCGGCCAGCGCGTCGTGCTCCGGCGTGCGGCGGCCCTCGACCGTCGCCTCGTACCAGTAGCAGCGCAGCAGGGGCAGGCCGGTGCGCTCTCGGGCGAGGTTGCCGAGGAGCTGCAGCAGGCCCGCGAAGTCCCACGAAACGGATTCGCGACGGCGGGTTCCGTGCACCGCCATCGCGCCGTCGGCCAGCAGATAGCCGGCATCTACGAACAGCGCACAGCGATCCACGCGACACCGCCCCTTTCTCGGCACGAGACCCTATTTCAGAGACCCACGGGTGAGCTTTCGAGCCGGCGAGCGACCTCGGGCACTACAGCGTAGTGAAGTCCGTCGTCGGCGTCGGCCGATCCAGCGATTGGCCGCTCCTGCAGATTATGGGGGAAATGTGGCTTCCCGAACCCGGGCGGCCGTGCTCCTTCCGCGTGTCGGCGTTGACTCGGTCGCTCGCCACTGTATGACGGGCGCTGCCGCGACATGGCTGACTTGGAAAGACCATCGGACCCGGGCGTCCGATGGGCGACGGTACCACCCGCTTCAGGCAGGGGGAACACCGTGCGTCTCTCCCCCGACGGACACAGTGATCACCCCTTGCGGACAGCACTTTCGGGCGCGCTCGCTCCGCGTGTCGCGGCGCTTCGGCGGCCTGCACGGAGGATCCTTCGCCGCCCTCTTCCGAGGCCGACGCGGAGGGCACCCCCCGGCGGCCCGCGAGGAACCTTTGCGTCCCTCAGAGGCCGACGCGGAGGACACCTCCCCGCGGCCGGCGGCAGAGGACCCTCCGCCGCAGGATCAGAGGGCCGCGATCAGCTCGGTGAGGGCGCGGGCGGTCGCCTCGGGATCGGTGACGGCGGCGAAGTGCCCGCCGGGGCTCGCGGCGACCGTCCAGCCGCGCAGCCTCGCCTGCGCGGCCTGCCGCTCGTACGCCTCGGAGGTGCGCAGGTATCCGCACGGCGCGTCGGGCCAGTCCTGCGGCATCGGCAGCGGCTCCGCGAAGAACTCCTCGTCGCGGGGGCGCGGGGTCACCCCGGCGGGCGGTTCCTCGTCGGGGAGGCGCCCGCCGTTCTTCAACGCCGCCGCGAGCTCCGGTCCGAACGCCTCCGCCTGGTCCAGGCGGCTCGACCCCGCGGGCGGTGGGAGCTCCGCGTCGACGAAGACGTACCCGCCGACCAGGCGGTGCGCCGCGCGCTGGGCGGCGCCGACCGGCGGCAGGAGCGGGCCGGCGCCGCCGTGGCCGACCAGGACGACGGGCGGCCGCACGCCCGCCCTGGTGATCTCCAGCGCCGCGCGGGCGACGTAACGGCCCGCGTACGGCGGGCGGTCATCGTCGGTGATCTCCGGCACCACGACGTCGTACGGTCCGAGGTCCTCCGCCAGGGCGCCCCAGGCGGACGCGGTGGTCAGCGGGCTGTGCAGCAGAACGATGGTGCCGGGTTCCATGGATAGAGTCTTGCCTATGACGGATCGTGACGATCTCCTGGCCGAGATCAAGAGCAAGGCCGTGGTCCACGGCAGGGTGGTCCTGTCGTCCGGCCAGGAGGCCGACTTCTACGTCGACCTGCGCCGCGTGACCCTCGACGGGCGCGCCGCGCCGCTCGTCGGGCGGGCGATGCTCGACCTCACCGAGGACCTCGGCTACGAGGCGGTCGGCGGGCTGACGCTCGGCGCCGATCCGGTGGCCACCGCGATGCTGCACGCCGCCGCCGCGCGCGGCCGGCGGCTGGACGCGTTCGTGGTCCGCAAGGCGGGCAAGGCGCACGGGCTGCAGCGGCGCGTCGAAGGGCCCGACGTCGCCGGACGGCGGGTGCTCGCCGTGGAGGACACCTCCACGACCGGCAACTCGGTCCTGACCGCGGTCGAGGCGCTGCGCGAGGCCGGCGCCGAGGTCGTCGGCGTGGCCACCATCGTCGAGCGCGGCGCGGGGCCGCGCATCGCCGAGACGGGGCTGGAGTACCGCTCGGTCTTCACCCTGGACGACCTCGGGCTCGGCTGACGCCGGCCTCGCCGGCCACGGGGCGAGCGGCCTCGACGGCGATGGGCGCGGCGGTCACCGCCCCGGCCGACCGGGGTACCCGGATTTCGGGCGTCGTGGGATCCGGCTGGAGCGTGCCACGAGGCGCCGGGCGGGCGCCCCTACTGCTGTCTGGCCGGCGCGTGGTAGGTGCGCTGCTGGCCGCGGCGGCCCTTCGGCTGCTGCTGCCCGTTGACGACGACGCTGACCGTGCTCGCGTCGTCGACCTGCAGGATCAGCCGGGTGCCGGTGTATCGCCGGCGCTCGCCGCGGCTCAGCGCGCCGTGAGCGATGACGTCGGTGGCGCTCGGACCGGCGACATAGATCTGGCACTGGGACGCCAGGCACTGAACGTCGATCTCGTTGCCGGACTGGGCGCTCGGCGCGCTCCGCTTCGACTTGCCCGCGTCGGTGGGGGCGGCGGCGCTGGAGGACGGCTCGGGCGTGGAGGACGCCGTCTTGGACGCGTCCTTGGAGAGCGCCCCCCAGAGCGACACGCCGCCGACTATCACGAGACCCAGCGCCAAGGTGACGGCGAGGACCGCGATGGCTATGCGCGCGAGACCCATGGGGTCTGATCGGTGACGTCCCACAGGGGGAGGTTAGCGATATCCGGGACCGTCAGCGACGGTGACGGCCAGATGGCATCGCCGTCTTTCGCCCGTCGCCGTTCTGGCCGGGCTTCTTGGGACCTCTGATGATCTCGCGGATCACCGGGATGACCGAGAGGATCACGGCCACGGCCACGACGGGGAGGATGTACTTGTCGATCCCCTTGACCCGGTCGCCGAGGAACCGGCCGAGCAGGATGATCGCCTCCGTCCAGACGACGCCGCCGATGACGTTGAAGACGAAGAAGCGGCCCGCGGACATCTCCAGCATCCCGGCGAGCGGGTTGAGGAAGGTGCGTACGACCGGGGCGAAGCGGGCGAGCACGACGGCCTTGGCCGGGCCGAACTTGTTGAAGTAGTGCTCGGCCTTCTCGACGTGGTCCTGCCGGAAGAGCCGCGAGTCGGGTCGGTCGAACAGCTTCCGGCCATATCTCGCGCCGAGGAAGTGCCCGACCTGTGCCCCCGCGATCGCGCAGATCGGCGCGCCGATCAGGAGCACCGGGAGCGGAAGGGGCGAGATGCCGGCGTGGTGGGCGGCGGCCGTCGTGGTGAAGACGCCCGCGGTCACCAGCAGCGTGTCACCGGGCAGGAAGAACCCGATGAGCAGGCCGGTCTCGGCGAAGATTACGGCGAGGATGCCGACAAGCCCGAACGTCGCGATGACGGACTTGGGATCCAGGATGTTCACGGCGAGTGCCACGGCCTGAGCGTACCGGTAGGCGTGCCCTGTCCGGGCCGCACGTGAATTTCGAGATACTGGAGTCGATCCGGCCGGGAGCCATGCCCAAGGAAGGAAGAGCCATGCCCATCGCAACCCCTGAGGTATACGCGGAGATGCTCGATCGGGCAAAGCGTCAGGGCTTCGCCTACCCCGCGATCAACGTCACCTCGAGCCAGACGCTGAACGCCGCCCTGCGCGGGTTCGCCGAGGCGGAGAGCGACGGGATCATCCAGGTCTCGACCGGCGGCGCGGAGTTCCTCTCCGGCACCACCGTGAAGGACATGGTGACGGGTGCCACGGCGCTCGCGGAGTACGCGCGCGTGGTCGCCGAGAAGTACCCGGTCCAGATCGCGCTGCACACCGACCACTGCCCGAAGAACAAGCTCGACGGCTTCATGAAGCCGCTGATCAAGATCTCGCAGGAGCGGGTGGCCCGCGGTGAGGAGCCGCTGTTCCAGTCGCACATGTGGGACGGCTCGGCCGTTCCGCTCGAGGAGAACCTCCAGATCGCGGCCGAGCTCATCGAGGAGTGCGCGAAGGCCCGCGTGATCATGGAGATGGAGATCGGTGTCGTCGGCGGCGAGGAGGACGGCGTCGTCGGCGAGATCAACGAAAAGCTCTACACCACGCCGGGCGACGCCCTGGCCACGGTCGAGGCCGTGGGTCTCGGCGAGAAGGGCCGCTACCTTCTCGCCGCGACGTTCGGCAACGTGCACGGCGTCTACAAGCCGGGTCACGTGAAGCTGCGGCCGGAGGTCCTGAAGGAGATCCAGGAGGTCGTCGGCGAGCGGTATGGCAAGGAGAAGCCCTTCGACCTGGTCTTCCACGGCGGCTCCGGCTCCACGCTGGAGGAGATCCGGGAGGCGGTGTCGTACGGCGTGGTGAAGATGAACATCGACACCGACACGCAGTACGCCTTCACCCGGCCGGTCGCCGACCACATGTTCAAGAACTACGACGGCGTCCTGAAGGTCGACGGCGAGGTCGGCAACAAGAAGGCCTACGACCCGCGTGCGTACGGCAAGGCCGCCGAGGCGGGCATGGCCGCGCGCGTCGTCGAGGCCTGCGAGCACCTCCTCTCCCAGGGCACCAAGATCAAGTAAGGATCCCCGGAGCGAACGAGCGGGGACGGCCGGCGAAGGCCGCCGTCCCCGTCCGTTCGGAGGCCGGAAGGGCGTCGCCGGACTCGCCGCCGCGGCCGCGCGCTTACTTTCCGCTGATCTACCGTCTGCGACACTTCCTCCCCCGACAAGTCCGTCGAGGGGAGAAGGCGTGACGCTGCACAATGCCGACGGGGACGGGCAACGGCCGGTGCGTGTCCACCCCCTGCTCGGCGAGGCGGATCCCGTCTCCGGTGTCGATACGGTCCTGCCACGCAACCGGCTGCCGGACGGCCCGATGCCACCGGTGACCGCGTACCGGCTCATCCACGACGACCTGATCCTGGACGGCAACTCCCGCCTGAACCTGGCCACCTTCGTGAGCACGTGGATGGAGCCGGAGGCGGCGGCCCTCATGGCCGACACCATCGACAAGAACATCGTCGACAAGGACGAGTACCCGCGGACGGCGGAGCTGGAGCGGCGCTGCGTCGCGATCCTCGCCGACCTGTGGAACGCGCCGGCCCCCGACGCCGCGATCGGATGCTCCACCACCGGATCCAGCGAGGCGTGCATGCTGGCCGGCATGGCGCTCAAGCGCCGCTGGATGCACCGCAACGCCGAGCGGTACGCCTCGGGCGCCCGGCCGAACCTCGTCATGGGCGCCAACGTCCAGGTGTGCTGGGAGAAGTTCTGCAACTTCTGGGAGGTGGAGGCGCGCCTGGTCCCGATGGAGGGCGACCGGTTCCACCTGGAGGCGGAACAGGCCGTGGAGATGTGCGACGAGAACACGATCGGTGTCGTCGCCATCCTGGGTTCGACGATGGACGGCAGCTACGAACCGGTGGCCGAGATCTGCGCCGCGCTCGACACGCTGGAGGAGCGTACGGGCGTGAACGTGCCCGTCCACGTGGACGGTGCGTCCGGTGGCATGATCGCCCCGTTCCTGGACCCGGAGCTCGTGTGGGACTTCCGGCTTCCGCGCGTCGCCTCCATCAACACGTCCGGCCACAAGTACGGGCTGGTGTACCCGGGCGTCGGCTGGGCGCTGTGGCGGGACCAGGAGGCGCTGCCCGAGGAGCTGGTGGAGCGCGTCAACTACCTGGGCGGCGACATGCCGACGTTCGCGCTCAACTTCTCCCGGCCCGGTGCGCAGGTCGTCGCGCAGTACTACAACTTCCTGCGGCTCGGTTTCGAGGGCTTTCGCGCCGTCCAGCAGCACAGCCGCGACGTGGCGACGTATCTGGCCGAGCAGATCGAGGCGATGGGCTGTTTCCGGCTCCTGACCCGCGGCGACCGGCTTCCGGTGTTCGCCTTCACCGTCGCCGACGACGTGACCGAGTTCGACGTCTTCGACGTGTCACGACGGCTGCGGGAGTCGGGCTGGCTCGTGCCAGCCTACACCTTCCCGGCTAACCGACAGGACCTCGCGGTGCTGCGGATCGTGTGCCGCAACGGGTTCTCCTTCGATCTGGCCGACCGCCTGGTCGAGGACCTGCGGAACCTCCTGCCGTGGCTCCGCAGACAGCCGGGACCGATGTTCGGCCCCGAGGACGCCCCCAGTTTCCACCACTGACGGCCTCCGCCCCGGCGGGGCCGGTCGTCCTCGCGTTGCTTGACGAAACCCGGCGACTTACGCTGGAGGCGTGCTCCACCGCACGTACGACGACCAGAACTGCTCCATCGCCCGGGCACTCGAGATCGTCGGTGAACGCTGGACCCTGCTGATCATCCGTGACGCGTTCGAGGGCGTCCGCCGGTTCGACGACTTCCAGGCCGACCTGGGCGTGGCGCGCAACGTCCTGACGGACCGGCTGAGCCGCCTGTGCGACGAGGGCATCCTCCGGCGCCACCGCTACCAGGAGCGGCCCGATCGCTACGAGTACCGGCTGACCCGCAAGGGTGTGGGGCTCTGGCCGGCGATGATGTCCCTGCTGCTGTGGGGCGACCAGTACTACGCCGAGGACGGCTCTCCGGTCGTCCTCACCCACCGCGGCTGCACGGGACGGCTGACGCCCGCCCTGACCTGCTCGGAGTGCGGCGCGGCGATGGGCCCCACCGACGTCGAGCCGCGGCCCGGTCCGGGTGCCCGGCCGACGGACCGGATCGTCCAGCAGGCCGGAGAAGCGGCTGTTTGATCATTTTCTTCCCGAGATCGGCGAACGATTCGCATCAGACCGTCATCTCATCCCCTGACAGGACATTGCGGGCGCCCGAAAGAGGGTGGCCGCCGAAATTCGGGGAGCATCGATGCGAGACAAGACCCGTCGCCGGATCCGGACCGCGGTCGTCGCGGGCGTCGTCGCCGCGGGCGGTTCGATCGCGGTGGCCGCGCCTGCCCTCGCCGCCACCACACCCGTCTGCAAGGCCGCGAACCTCACCGTGAAGCTCGGCCACGTCGACGCCGGGGCGGGCCAGCGGTACGCGACGCTGAACTTCAAGAACCGCGGCAAGACCTGCGTTCTGCGCAACGGCCTGACCGGCGTGACCTTCCTGAAGAGCGGCCCGGAGGGCGGTGCCCAGAAGGTCCGTACGACGGTTCATCACGCGACGGGCTCCGGCAAGGAGTCGATCGTCCTCAAGCACGGCAGGACGGGGCACCTCGACCTGCACTGGACGGTCGTGTCGGACAAGCCGATCACTCCGGACTCGCTGCTGTTCGCCCTCCCGTCGCACGGCGGGAACACCGCGGCCTCGTGGCACACCCTCATCGGGACGGCCCCCGGGAAGGGCGCCGTCCTCGACCTCGGTCACCTGCACCACTGACCGACCACGCGGGCCGGAGGCGGCATCGCGCCTCCGGCCCTTTTCCGGAGCACAGGGTTGCTTCATGAAACTCACCGATGATGCAATGGGTTTCGTGACGAAACTCATTCCCCGTTCAGCACCCCTGCGCCTTGCCGGCGGCGCCCTTCCGGTCGCCGGCGCGCGGCCGGACGAGGGCTCCATGCCGGTCGTCGGGGTGCGGCCGTACGAGGACGGCGACCGGGAGGGGGTGCTCGGCATGCGGCTCTCGACGCTCAGCCTGTACCGCAGGTTCTTCGCGGGGACGCCGCGGATTCCGGCGTTCTACGCGGAGACGCTGAGCCGGGTGGACCACTGGGACCGCGACGCGCTCGTCGCCGTCGCGGGCACCGAGATCGCCGGGATCGCCGAGTACACGCGCGACGCGACCCTGCCGGGGCTCGCGGACCTCGCGGTCATGGTCGCGGACCCCTGGCAGCGCCGGGGCGTCGGCCGGCGGCTGGTCACCGGCCTGACCCGGCTGGCCCGCGCCCGCGGGATCGGCGAGCTACGCGCCGACGTCCTGGTGGACAACCACGCCGCACGGGCGGCGATCGGCGGCCTCTGGCCGCACGCGGCCGCCGCCCACGGCGAGGACGGCGCGCTGATCTACCGGATCACGCTTCAGGACGGCTAGGACAGCTCGGACAGCGCGGCCAACTGGTCGTCGGTCAGGGTGAGGTTCGCGGCACCCATGTTCTCCTCGAGATGCTCCACGGAGCCGGTGCCGGGGATCGGCAGCATCACCGGCGAGCGCCGGAGCAGCCACGCCAGCGCCACCTGCGACGGCGTGGCGTTCAGCTCCTTGGCGATCTGGTCGAGGTGCCCGCCCGGTTTGGCGAGTTCGCCGACGGCCAGCGGGAACCACGGGATGAACCCGATGCCCTCCCGCTCGCAGTAGTCCAGGACGTCCTCGGACCGGCGGTTGGTCAGGTTGTAGAGGTTCTGCACGGTGACGATCGGAACGATCTCCCGGGCCCGCTCGATCTCCTCGACACCGACCTCGGACAGCCCGATGTGCCGGATCTTCCCCTCCTGCTGCAGGTCGCGCAGCTCGCCGAGCTGGTCGGCGAGGGGGACCTCCGGGTCGATGCGGTGCAACTGGAGCAGGTCCAGCCGCTCCAGGCCGAGCCGGCGCAGGCTCATCAGCACCTGCTGGCGGAGGTACTTCGGCCGGCCGACCGGATGCCATTCGTTCGGGCCCGTCCGGACGAAACCGGCCTTCGTGGCGATCTTCACACCGTCGTACGGGTGCAGTGCCTCGTGGATCAGCTCCTCCGAGACGTACGGGCCGTAGGAGTCGGCGGTGTCGATGAAGTCCACGCCGAGCTCGACGGCGCGCCGCAGCACCCGGAGCGCCTCGTCCCGGTCGGCCGGAGGACCCCAGATGCCGGGCCCGGTGATGCGCATGGCGCCGTACCCCAGGCGATTTACGGTCAGGTCCCCACCGATGGTGAACGTGGTTTCGGTCATGCCGCAACCGTACCCAGCAGCAATATCGACGAAGTTTCCCACCCTGTGGAATAGGAGAACGCCGTCGAAAAGGGCAGGATGACCCCATGGAGCACCAGAACCTTCTCGGCGGGCCGGCCCCGACCGAGCTGCCGGACAACGACGAAGCCCGACAGTCCCTGGAGGCCGGGGTCGACCCCTTCGAGGTCGTCGCCCGCTTCCCGGCGTACCCGGCCGGCTGGGCCGAGCTCGCCGACCGCGCCTTCGGGAAGGGCGACGTGATCGAGTCGTACGCCTACGCGCGTACCGGCTACCACCGCGGACTCGACGCGCTCCGCCGCGCGGGGTGGAAGGGCCACGGCCCGGTCCCCTGGGAGCACGCGCCGAACCGCGGGTTCCTGCGCGCCCTGCACGCGCTCGCCAGGGCCGCCGCGGCGATCGGCGAGGACGACGAGGCGGAGCGCTGCCGGACCTTCCTGCGGGACTCCAGCCCCACGGCGGTCGAGGTTCTGGCCTCCTGACCGGCACCTACCGTTTTCCTCGCGGTCATCCGGCGGGTACCCTCTGATCGCAAGAGCCCCTGTCGCTGCTGCTTGCGCCAGGGGCTTCGTCGATGCCAGGGGAGAGAGCTCCTATGCCGGCCATCGTGCTCGTCGGCGCCCAGTGGGGCGACGAAGGCAAGGGCAAGGCCACCGATATTCTCGGCGGCGACGTCGACTATGTCGTCCGATACCAGGGCGGTAACAACGCGGGGCACACCGTCGTCATCGGCGACCAGTCCTACGCCCTCCATCTGCTCCCGTCAGGGGTGCTCTCCCCGGACGTCGTCCCCGTGATCGGGAACGGCGTGGTCATCGACCCGGGGGTGCTGCTGGAGGAGATCGACGGGCTGCAGGCGCGCGGGGTGAGCTGCGACCGGCTGCTGATCTCGGCGAACGCCCACTTGATCATGCCGCACCACAAGGCCCTCGACAAGGTGAGCGAGCGGTACCTCGGCAAGGCCCAGATCGGCACCACCGGTCGTGGCATCGGGCCGGCGTACGGCGACAAGATCGCCCGGATGGGCATCCGGGTGCAGGACCTGCTCGACCCCGGCATCCTGCGCCAGAAGCTCGAGCTCGCGCTGCGCGACAAGAACCAGATCCTCGCCAAGGTGTACAACCGGCGCGCCATCGAGCTCAACCCGATCATCGAGGAGTACATCGCGTACGGCGAGCGGCTGCGCCCGCACATCGCCGACACCGCACTCGTGATCAACAAGGCGCTCGACGAGGACAAGCTGGTCCTCCTGGAGGGCGCCCAGGGCACGCTCCTCGACGTCGACCACGGCACGTACCCCTTCGTGACCTCCTCCAGCCCGACCTCGGGCGGGGCGTGCGCGGGCTCGGGCGTCGGCCCGACCCGCATCACCAAGGTGATCGGCATCCTGAAGGCGTACACCACCCGCGTCGGCTCCGGGCCGTTCCCCACCGAGCTGCTCGACGAGACGGGCGACTGGCTGCGCACGACCGGCGGCGAGTACGGCGTGACGACGGGCCGCAACCGCCGCTGCGGCTGGTTCGACGCGGTGATCGCCCGGTACGCCACGCGCGTCAACGGCGTGACCGACTACTTCCTCACCAAGCTCGACGTGCTGTCGGGCCTGGACAAGATCCCGGTCTGCGTGGCCTACGACATCGACGGCGAGCGCTGCGACGAGCTCCCGATGACGCAGACCGGGTTCCACCACGCCAAGCCGATCTACGAGGAGCTGGACGGCTGGCAGGAGGACATCTCCGAGTGCAAGACGTTCGAGGACCTGCCCAAGAAGGCGCAGGACTACGTCCGGGCGCTGGAGGAGATGTCAGGAGCCCAGATCAGCGCCATCGGCGTCGGTCCCGGCCGTGACCAGACACTTCAGCTCCACTCCCTGATCTGACTTGCCGACGTGACGGCCCTGACCATTCAGGGCCGTCAAGTCGTACGGGACCAGACCTTTAACGGGCTGGTCTTTTTTCGTATTGCCCTGGTACGCGAAGATCACGGGCTGTAGTCTTTGCGACTTAATGAGTACTGACCCGAAATGTGGAGCACTCGCCTCCCCCCTTTCCACCTCGAGGATCTGAGGAGCGATACATGTCGGCGGTCGCCTTCGTGTGCCTGACGGCCGGGCTCCTGGTCGCCGTGGTGCTGCTCGTACGGGAGCGGCAGATCTCCTCCCGGCTGCGCCGCCGCGCCGGCACGCTGGAGGAGACGGCGCGCGTCCGCGACGAGGAGCTGCGCCACCTCGTCGCCGTCCGTACCCCGGCGCTCGTGGAGTCCCTTTACGGCAAACCGGTGGCGGTGCCCGGCCCGCGCAATCCGAGTTTCGCGGGAACCAGCGCCGAGCAGGGCATTCGGGCGATCCTGAGTATGTTCACGGACTACGCCGAACGCGCGAAGGAGCGGGCGGACCAGTCCGCCAAGGTCACCCTGAAGGCCATGATGCGCGCCGTGCAGAGCCTCGCCAATGAGCAGCAGCTGGCCATCTCCACCATGCAGGAGCGCCACGACGACCCGGACGTCCTCGAAGGCCTCATGAGAATCGACCACATGAACGCCCAGCTCGGCCGGCGCGCCCAGGCCACCGCCGTGCTCTGCGGGTCGTGGCCGGGGCAGCAGAGGTCCGCGGCGGCGCTGGTCGACGTCGTACGCGGCGCGACCTCCCGGATCCGCGACTACCTGCGCATCGACGTCCAGCCGCAGTCGAACATCGCCGTCATCAGCCGCGTGGTCGAGCCGGTCGTGCTGGCGGTCGCCGAACTCCTGGACAACGCCGCCCGCCACTCCCAGCCGAACACCACCGTCGAGGTCAACTTCCGGCAGGCGCACAACGGCGTCGCCATCGTGATCGACGACGCCGGCGTCGCCATGGACGCGGAGGAGATCCAGCGGGCCGAGCGGCTGCTGTCCGGGCGGGATTCCGTGGACATCAACCGGCTCGGCGACCCGCCGCAGGTCGGCTTCGCCGTCGTCGGTGTGCTGGCCGCGCGGTACGGCTTCCGGGTGTCGGTCGACAGCAGCTCGCCGTACGGCGGTGTGCGCGCCGTGCTGTTCCTCCCCGGCGAACTGCTGACCCACCTCGACACCGAGCCGGCCCCCGCACGGAGCGAGCCGCAGCCGCGACGCGCCGAGCAGCCGGTGTGGACGGAGCCGCGGCCCGTACGCGCCGAGCGCCCCGCACCGGCCCTGCCCACCGCGCCGAGCGCGCCGACCCTCCCGGCCCCGCCCGTCGTCCCGACCGCACCGCCCGCGCCGAGCGCACCGGCGATGCCCGCTGCGCCGGGCATGTCCGGCCAGGTGCCGTCGCCGGCGCGGGAGCAGCGCGCGGTCACCGCGAACGGCCTGCCGAAGCGCCGGCGCGTCACCGACACGGGCGAGCAGCCCGCACCCTCGATCGAGCCGCCGCCCTCCACCCGCCCGCCGCGTGAGATCGCCGCCGGGATGGGCGCCTGGCAGCGCGGTACCCGAGCCGGCCGCGCCACTGGTTCTCCGGACTCCGAAGGGAATATCGCCGAATGACGCAGGACGCGAACAACAAGCTCGGCTGGATGCTCGACGATGCCCTGAAAATGCCGGAGACCCGGCACGCCATCCTGCTGTCCGCGGACGGCCTGCTGATGGCGTACTCCAAGCGCATCAGCCGTGACGACGCCGAACGCCACGCGGCCGGGATGTCCGGGCTGCAGTCGCTGGCCCGCACGTCGGCGGAGTTCTGCGGGGACTCGCGTACCACCTGGCGGCAGACCGTGACCGAGTTCGACGACGGATACGTCTTCCTCGTCGCCGCCGGTCCCGGCGCGTACCTCGCGGTCTCGACGACGGAGCGGGTCGACATGGAGGCGATCTCCTTCCGCCTGCAGGAACTCGTCCAGCGCCTGGGCAAGGAGCTGACCGCTCCGCCGAGACAGGTCCCGGGAGTCACCGCGTGAGCGAGCGAGCCATGAGCACAGCGCCTCCGGTCACTCCTCCGACGAAGGAGGACGCGTGAGCGCGGCCAGGCGGGAGCGGGCGCTCGTACGGCCGCACGTGGTGACGGGCGGGCGCGCCCGCCCGACCCGCAACATCTTCGACCTCGTCACGCTCGTCATGGCCGCGCGCTCGGACCTGAACGGCCTCAACCCGGAGAAGCGCCGGGTCCTGGAGCTGTGCCGGGGCGGCGCCCTCTCGGTGGCCGAGGTCGCCGGTCATCTCTCGCTCCCCATCAGCGTCACCAAGGTCCTGCTGTCCGACCTGGTGGACAGCGGCCACATCGTGACCCGGGTCGGCGGTACGGACGACGGCGAGACCTCGACCCGGCTTCTCCAGGAGGTGCTCGATGGACTCCGCGCTCGTCTCTGACGGCACTTACGTACGCGACACCGTACGGACCTCGGTCAAGCTGCTGATCGTCGGGCACTTCGCCGTCGGCAAGACCACGCTGGTCGGCACGCTGTCGGAGATCCGCCCGCTGCGCACCGAGGAACGGATGACGCAGGCCGGCGCCCTGATCGACGATCTCGCGGGCGTACCCGGCAAGGAGACGACCACCGTCGCGATGGACTTCGGCCGGCTGACGCTGAGCGAGGAACTCGTGCTGTACCTGTTCGGGACGCCCGGGCAGCACCGGTTCACCCAGCTGTGGCACGACCTGTCGCGCGGGGCACTCGGCGCGCTCGTGCTGGCGGACACCCGGCGGCTGGAGCAGTCCTTCGACATCATGGGCTTCCTCGAGGAGCAGAAGCTCCGGTACGCCGTCGCGATCAACCAGTTCGACGGCGCGCCGGCCTTCGCGGAGGAGGAGCTGCGCGAGGCGCTGGACCTGCTGCCCTCGACGCCGCTGATCTTCTGCGACGCGCGGGACCGGACGTCCTCGACCCGCGCGCTGATCACCCTCGTCGAGTACCTCATCGCGGTCCAGAACGGGAGCATCCGTGAGTTCTGACGCGTTCGCGCCCGCGCCCGGATGTCCCGCCCACGGCGGGCGGACGCCGCTGTACGGTCCGGACTTCGCGGCCCACCCTCAGCGCGTCTACGAGGCGCTCCGCCGGTACGGTCCGGTCGCTCCCGTCGAACTGGCCCCGGGCGTTCCGGCCTCCCTCGTCATCTCGTACGGCGCCGCCCTCGAGGTGCTGCGCGACCCCGTCACCTTCCCGAAGGACGCCCGCCGCTGGCAGCAGAGCGTCCCGCCCGACTGCCCGGTCCTGCCGTTCATGATGTATCGGCCGGCCTGCAACCTGTCGGACGGCGCCGCGCACGCCCGGCTGCGTACGGCGATCGCCGACAGTCTGTCCAGGATCGACTCGAACGTCCTGCGCGAGTCCGTCGAGCGCAACGTCGAAACGCTCATCCGGGGGTTCTCCGAGAAGGGCACGGTGGACCTGCGCGCCGAGTACGCGCTGCTCCTGCCCCTGATGGTGTTCAACGAGATCCTCGGCTGCCCGCCCGACCTCGGAAAACGCATCGTCACGGGGATGCGGGGCATCGTGGAGAACGTCGACACGGCGAACAGCAACCAGATCGCGGAGAAGGCCGTGGCCGAACTGGTCGCGCTCAAGCGGGCCCGGCCGGACCATGACCTGACGTCCTGGCTGATCGCCCACCCGGCCCAGCTGACCGACGACGAGCTGATCGCGCAGATCATCCTGCTCGTGGGCCTCGTCACCGAGCCGGAGCAGAACCTGATCGCCAACGCGCTGTTCCTGCTGCTGTCCGACGACCGGTTCGCCGGGGATCTGTCCGGTGGCAGCCTGCCCGTCGAGGACGCGCTCGATGAGGTCCTGTGGGCCGACCCGCCGCTGGCGAACTGGGCGATCAGCTACCCCGCGCAGGACGTCGACCTGCGCGGCGTACGGCTGCCGGCGGACCAGCCGGTCGTCATCGGCTTCGCGGCCGCCAACACCGACCCCGCGGCCGCGTCCACGAACCGGGCGGGCAACCGCGCCCACCTGGCCTGGGGCGCGGGTCCGCACAAGTGCCCGGCGCAGGGGGAAGCGCGCCTGATCGCGGCGGTCGCCGTCGAGAAGGTGCTCGACGCCCTGCCGGACATGGAGCTGGCCGTGCCCGCGGACCGGCTGGAGTGGCGGCCCGGATTCGCCCAGCGCGCCCTGGTCTCGCTGCCGGTGCGCTTCTCGCCCATCCACATTCCGCCGCGTCCGACCCCCGGCAACCAGGAGATGGGCCTCGCCGGCGGCCTGGCGACGGCGCTGCGCAACGCCGGTCCCCGGCGGAGCAACGCCCTGGCCCGCTGGTGGCGCGGCGAGTGATCTTCAGAGCCTCACGGTGACGGAGAGGCCGCCGCCCGCCCGCGGGACGGCGGTCACGGTGCCGCCGTGGGCGCTCGCGATGGCGCGGACGATGGACAGGCCGAGGCCGGTGCCCCGGTCGGAGCGCACCCGGTCGCTCCGCAGCCGCCGGAACGGCTCGAACAGCGTCTCCACCTCGTAGGCGGAGACCACCGGCCCGGTGTTCGCGACGATGACCTCGGCGCCGTTCGCGGTCCGCCGCGTGCACAGCCACACCTCGCCGCCGTCGACGTTGTACCGGATCGCGTTCTCGACGAGGTTCTGCACGAGGCGTTCCACGAGGACCGGGTCGCCCTCGGTCGGCGCGCGGCCGAGGTCGCGGTGCACGGTCAGGCCCCGGTGGTCCGTCTCCGTCTTGGCCTGGTCCAGGACGTGCGCGCCCACGTCGCCGAGGTCGAGCGGTGACGTGTCGACGACGATGTTCTCGCTGCCCGCGAGGGTGAGCAGCCCTTCGATGAGCCGCTCGTGCCGGTCGCCGACGACGAGCAGCGACTCGCCGAGCCGCTTGACGTCCTCGCTCGCGTCGGGACGGCGTACGGCCACGTCGATGAGGGTCCGGTTGATGGCCAGCGGCGTGCGGAGCTCGTGCGAGGCGTTGTCGACGAACCTCCGCTGCGCCTCGAAGGCCCGCGCCAGCCGCTCCAGCATCGTGTCGAACGTGTCGGCCAGCTCTTTCACGTCATCGCGCGGCCCGTCGTAGGTGATCCGCTCGGTGAGGTCACGGCTGCGCGCCACCCGCCGGGCCGTATCGGTGATCCTGTGCAGAGGACGCAGCGCCCGGTCGGCGAAGAACCAGCCGAGGCCGAGCGCGGCCGCGCCTACGACGCCGAGGGCGATGCCGCCCTGGGTGAGCAGCGAGTCGAGCGCCTGCTGGGCCGAGTCCTGCCGTGCCTTCAGGACCATGCCCTTCGCCTGCCCGGCCGTGTAGAGCACCTGGGCGGTGGACTTACCCGGAATCGGTTTGACGGGGGTTCCGGACGCGCCGATCTGGACGGCGGTCACCCTCGCCGCCTGGGTTCCCTGGGTGTTGTTCTTGACGAGCAGGTAGGTCACCGCCAGCAGCACGAGACCGCCGACCAGGAACAGGCCGCCGTACACCAGCATGAGCCGGACACGGATCGTGGGCTGCAGCCGCCGCGTGAGTGCCGTCATCGGATGCGGTACCCCGCTCCCGGGACGGTCTCGACGACCGGTGGATCGCCGAGCTTGCGGCGGAGCTTCATCATCGTCACCCGTACGGTGTTGGTGAAGGGGTCGGTGTGCTCGTCCCAGACCTTCTCCAGCAGCCGCTCCGCCGAGACCACCGTCCCGCCCGCGCGCAGCAGTTCGGCGAGCAGGCCGAACTCCTTGCGGGCCAGGTGCACGTAGCGCCCGTCCCGGTAGACCTCCCGGCGCGCGGGGTCGAGCCGGATCCCGGCGCGCTCCAGCG
Organism: Actinoallomurus soli; assembly: GCF_024055715.1. GTDB lineage: Bacteria > Actinomycetota > Actinomycetes > Streptosporangiales > Streptosporangiaceae > Actinoallomurus > Actinoallomurus soli. The sequence continues at coordinate 406,375 of NZ_JAMXMV010000006.1, read as the reverse complement.
CCGGCGGGTCGGCCGGGCGCGCGCGGCGACCGAGCGCGTGGATCCGGGCCACCAGTTCCTCGAACGCGAACGGCTTGGTCAGATAGTCGTCCGCGCCGAGCCCGAGGCCCTCCACCCGCGCCCGTACGGCGACGGCGGCGGTGAGCATCAGCACCCGCACGTGCGCCCCGGACTCCACGACCGCCCGGCAGACGTCGTCCCCGTGTACGACCGGCAGGTCGCGGTCGAGTACGAGCACGTCGTAGTCGTTGACGCCGAGGAGTTCGAGGGCGGCGTCCCCGTCGTAGGCCACGTCCACGGCCAGGGCCTCCGCCCGAAGCCCCTCGGCGATCGAATCGGCGAGCATCCGCTCGTCCTCGGCGATGAGTACGCGCACGCTTCCCGTCCAACCTGATTCGACGAACGTCCCCGCACAGCGTGCGCCATCGCGCATAACGCCGGCGTAACCGGAACCGGTTACGCGCGGGTTATCGCCCGAGGACTCGACTCTCCGTACTCGCCGGGATCCGTCCGGCGGACTCATGCGGAGACGATGAATGCGAAGAAAGACGATCCCGCTGCTGGTCCTGGCCCCGGCGCTTCTCCTCGGCCTCCCGGCCTGCGGGTCCGGGCACAAGCCGGCGAACACCCGGACCGGTGCCGCGAGCGACCTGGAGAAGCTGCGCGCCTACGCCCGGTGCATGCGGGCCAACGGCGTCGACATGGCCGACCCGCAGCCCGACGGGAACGGTCGGGTCCGGATGTCGGTGCGGCGCGGCAGCGCCGAGCCGAACGCCGCGAAGGGCATGGACGACCCGGCGCTGAAGGCCGCCGAGTCCAAGTGCGGCCGTCTTCGGCCGAACGGCGGCAAGCCGAAGAAACCCAGCGCGCAGGACCTGGCCAAGCTGCGCGCCTACGCCAGGTGCATGCGCCGGCACGGCGTCGACATGGCCGACCCGAACCCCGACGGCGGCATCCTGATCAAGCGCAACGGCGGCCAGGGCTCTCAGGGCGCCTCCGGTCAGGGCGGCCCGGACAGTCCGGCGTTCAAGGACGCCGACCAGGCCTGCGCGCAGTACCGGTCGGGCGGCCCCGGCGGGCGGTCCCTGACCCGGAGCGGACATTGAGCAGGATCCGCGTCGCGGTCCTGAGCGGCGTCGGTGTGGTCCTCATCGGCGTCGGCGGCCTGGCGGCGGCCGGTCTGGGCGGCGGTGGCGGCACACCCACCGGGCGCGACTCCCTGCCGCCCGCGACGGCGCGGATCGAGCGGACCACCCTGGTGGAGACCCAGAAGGTGGACGGCACGCTCGGGTACGGCACGACGCACACCCTGACCGGCGCGGGCGGTCACGGCGTCCTGACCTGGCTGGCCGCGCCCGGCAGCGTCGTGTCGCGCGGCCGGTCCGCCTACCGCGTGGACGACCGGCCCGTGCCGCTGCTGTACGGGTCGCTGCCGCTCTACCGGACCCTCGCGGACGGCACGAAGGGCCGGGACGTCCTGCAGTTCGAGCGGAATCTCCAGGCCCTGGGCTACACCGGGTTCACGGTGGACAAGACCTACACCGCCGCCACCGCGGCGGCGGTGAAGCGCTGGCAGGAGGACCTCGGCCTCGCTGAGACGGGCAGGGTCGCGCCCGGCTCGGTCGTGACCGCCCCCGGCGAGATCCGGGTCGCCGAGCGGAAGGCGCAGACCGGGGACCGGGCGAGCGGCCCCGTGCTCACCTACACCGGCACCACCCGGCAGGTGGACGTCGACCTGGACGTGCAGTACCAGCGGCTGGCGGAGAAGGGCGCCCGGGTGTCGATCGAACTCCCCGGCGGCGGAACGACCAAGGGCCGGATCACCAAGGTCGGCAAGGTCGCCACGCCGGGTCGGGGCGACGCCCCCACCACGGTCGCGGTCACCGTGACCGTCGACGACCAGGGGGCGCTGGGCTCCTACGACAAGGCGCCGGTGAAGGTGTACCTCACCAGCGGCCGGCACGCGAACGTCCTCGCCGTGCCGATCGAGGCGCTGCTCGCCCAGTCCGACGGCGGCTACGGCGTGCAGGTCGTCGAGGGCGGCCGCGTCCGTACGGTCCCCGTGGAGACCGGCGCGTTCACCGAGGGCAAGGTGGAGGTCTCCGGTCCCGGCCTGGCCGAGGGCATGACCGTCGGGGTGCCGAAGTGAGCGAGCCCGTGGTCGGCGAGCCCGTGGTCGGCGAGCCGGTCGTGGAACTGCGGGAGGTCCGCAAGGAGTACCCGGGTGGCGTCACGGCGCTGGACGGGGTGTCTCTGCGGGTCGGGGCCGGTGAGGCGGCCGCGATCGTCGGGCCGTCCGGCTCCGGCAAGTCGACACTGCTGCACCTCATCGGCACGCTGGACCGGCCCAGCGCCGGCACGGTGCGCATCGAGGGCCGCGACGTGTCGACGATGCCGGATCGGCGGCTCTCCGCGCTGCGCGCCCGGCGGATCGGGTTCGTCTTCCAGCAGTTCCACCTCGCCGCCGGGGTCGGCGCGCTGGACAACGTCGCCGACGGCCTGCTGTACGCCGGCGTACCCCTGGCGGAACGCCGCCGCCGGGCGCGCTCGGCCCTCGAACGGGTCGGCCTGGCGCACCGGCTCGGCCACCGGCCGCACCAGTTGTCCGGCGGGGAGAAGCAGCGCGTCGCGATCGCCCGCGCGGTGGTCGGCGAACCGGCGATCCTGCTGGCCGACGAGCCGACCGGCGCGCTGGACACCGCCACCGGCGCCGGCGTGATGAACCTGCTCCGCGAACTGGCCGCGGTCGGCACCACGGTCATCGTGATCACCCACGACCGCGACATCGCCGCGACGCTGCCCCGCCAGATCCGCATGCTCGACGGCCGGGTCATCGCGGACGAGGTACGGGCGGAGGCCGCGCCATGACGGGAAGGGACGAGCCGGCACGGCTGGGCCCACGGGACGTGGTCCGGGTCGGCGCGGCGGGGCTGCGCGCCCGCCCGCTGCGAGTGTTCCTGTCCGCGCTGGGGATCGCGATCGGCATCGCCGCGATGGTCGGCGTGGTCGGGATCTCGACCTCCAGCCGGGCGCAGCTCCAGGCCGCGCTGGACCGGCTGGGCACGAACATGCTCACCGTGGCCCCGGGCAAGGACTTCTTCGGCTCCGACGCCGAGCTCCCCGAGGAATCGGTGGCGATGATCGGCCGGATGAGCGGCGTGCTGTCCGCGTCCGCCACCGGCAAGGTTCCCGGAACGAACGTCTACCGCAACGACCACATCGACGCGGGGGAGACCGGCGGCATCAGCGTCCTCGCGAGCCGCCTCGACCTGCCCCGTACGGCCGGTCTGAGCATGGCCGCCGGGACCTGGCTCAACGCGGCCACGAGCCGGTATCCGGCCGTCGTACTCGGCTCCGACGCCGCGGACGCGCTGGGTGTCGCGCAGCCGAACGTCCAGGTCTGGCTCGGCTCGCGGTGGTTCACGGTCGTCGGCATCCTGGACCACGCGCCGCTCGCGCCGGAGCTGGACTCGGCCGCGTTGGTCGGCTGGGACGTCGCGGCCGCGCGGCTCGGCTTCGACGGCCACCCCACCACCGTCTACACACGGGCGCGGAAGGACGCGGTGCCGCACGTGCGGGACCTGCTCGCCGCCACCGCCGATCCCGAGTCGCCGACCGCGGTGGAGGTCAGCCGCCCGTCGGACGCGCTGGCCGCGCAGAACGCCGGCGACAAGGCGTTCACCGGGCTCCTCCTCGGCCTGGGCGCGGTGGCGCTCCTGGTCGGCGGGGTCGGCGTCGCGAACACCATGGTGATCTCGGTCCTGGAACGCCGCGCCGAGATCGGCCTGCGACGCTCCCTGGGCGCGACGCGCGGTCAGGTCAGGCTGCAGTTCCTCGCCGAGTCGCAGCTCCTGGCGGCGCTCGGCGGCGTGGGCGGCGTGACGCTGGGCATCCTCATCACGGCGGTGTTCGCGGTGACGCAGGGCTGGCCGACGGTCGTCCCGCCGTGGGCGATGGCCGGCGGGGTCGGCGCGACGCTGGTCATCGGCGGGATCGCCGGGCTGTACCCCGCGATCCGCGCAGCCCGGCTGTCCCCCACCGAGGCCCTCGCCGCCCCGTGACCGTGAGGAGAGCCCGTACGCTGGGGCGGATGGAGATCCAAGGACACCGCGGGGCGCGGGGACTGTGGCCGGAGAACACCATCGCGGGGTTCGCCAGAACCCTCGAACTGGGCGTCGACGTGCTGGAGCTGGACGTCGCGCTCACCGCGGACGGAGTCCCGGTGCTCCACCACGACCAGGCGCTGAACGCCGGGACCGTACGGGACCGTGGGCCGTGCCGGCCGGACGACCCGCTGTACCCCTACGTCGGGCGGCCGATCCGGGAGCTCACGCTCGCGCAGATCAAGACGCTGGACGCGGGGATACGGAACGAGCGGTTCGCGGCGACGCAGACGCCGATCCCCGGTGCGGAGGTGCCGACGCTGGCGGAGCTGTGCGAGCTGGTCGTGCCGCACGACGTACGGCTGTCCGTCGAGATCAAGACCGATCCGTCCTGGCCGGACATCGAGACGATCACGGTCACGGCCGTGAAGGTGCTGGAGTCGTACGGGCTGCTGGAGCGGGTGCGGCTGCTGGCGTTCGACTGGCGGGTGCTGGGCGTGGCGCGGGAGCTGCTGCCCGGCGGGGACCGCGTCGCGCTGGTCGAGCCGGACACGCTCGACGCGTCGTGGATGGCCGGACGGGATCCGGCGGGCGGGCTGATCGCCGCCGCGGCCGACGCCGGGGCGACCATGATCTCCCCCAAGCGGGTCATGGTCGTCCCGGAACTGGTCGCGGCGGCGCACGCGCGGGGCCTGCGCGTCGTCCCGTGGACGGTCAACGATCCGGCCGAGATGCGGCGGCTCATCGCGTTCGGCGTGGACGCGATCGTCACCGACTACCCCGACCGCCTCCGTACGGTGCTGGGCCGCTGACCGGCAGGGCCCGGCTCAGAGCCAGCCGTTGCGGCGGAAGCCCCTGTAGAGGACGAAACAGGCGCTCACGATGACGCCCACGGCCATCAGGTAGCCGTACTTCCAGTGCAGCTCCGGCATGTACTTGAAGTTCATGCCGTAGACGCCGGTGATCGCCGTCGGCATCGCGAGGATCGCCGCCCACGCGGAGATCTTGCGCATGTCGTGGTTGTCGGTGACGGTCACCTGGGTCAGGTGCGCCTGGAGGATCGGGGTGAGCAGTTCGTCGCAGGACTCGACCTGCTCGCGCACGCGGGCGAGGTGGTCGTCGACGTCGCGGAAGTACTCGCGGATCTCGGTGGGGACGAACCGGCGGGCCGCGAGGTTGCGCAGCGGGCCGGACAGCGGGCCGACGGCGCGCTTGAGCTGGATGACCTCGCGCTTCAACCGGTAGATGCGCTCGGCCTGGTTGGTGGCGTCGGCGGAGAAGACGTTCTCCTCGACCTCGTCGATGTCCTGCTGGACGGCGTTGCCGACGCAGATGTAGTCGTCGACGACCCGGTCGATGATGGCGTGCAGGACGGCGGCGGGTCCGAGGGCGAGGCGCTCGGGGTTGTCCTCGAGGCGCTGCCGGACGGGGGCGAGCGCGCCGTGCTCGCCGTGCCGGACGGTGACGACGAAGTCGGGCCCGCAGAAGATCATGATTTCGCCGGTGCGCACGGTCTCCGTGCCGGCGCGCTCGACGTATCCGACCGTCTTCATGACGATGAACTGCACGTCGTCGTAGCGCTCGAGCTTCGGCCGCTGGTGGGCGTGGACGGCGTCCTCCACGGCGAGCGGGTGCAGGCCGAACACCTCCGACAGCCGTTCCAGCTCGGCCGCGTCGGGCTCGTGCAGGCCGACCCAGACGAAGCGGCTGCGCGGCTCGGCGCCCTCCGGGAGGTCGTCGGGGGCGCGTACGAGCTCGACGGCCTCGGCGAGACTGGCGGTGTCGACGCGCTTGCCGTCGATGTACGCCGCCCAGTCGATGAGGGCGGACCGCTGGTTGATCGACTCACCGGCCGCGATGCGGCCGGGACGGGCGAGCGGCTTGAACAGGACGCGAGTCGCGCGTCCGGGGCGAACCCTGGTCATGGCCATGGGGAATCCTTCCCTGGCCCGGCCGCACGCGCGCCGGCGCGCGTCGACCCGTGATCAGAGCGGGGAGCGCGCGCCGGAGGCGGCCGGACGCCGAGTAGAGATGGTCGGACTGTGAGGAGGCTCGGCGTTACTGCAAGGATCGCCAGGACTCATTTCGACCACCTCCTTAGGGTCGTCGGCGTCAGAGCACGGGCTCTGAGGTTACACCGGGTAATAAGGACGCCCGGCGGCGGCCGCCGGTTCACAGGATTCCCGGATTACTTCAGAAATCACGCGTCCGGTCCCCGAAGTAGATCAACAACGGCGGCCTGCCGCCGCTTCCCCGACGAGCCCGGAAAACAGGAGATCTCGGTAGGCTTCCCTACGTGCGAGTCCTCGTTCTCGGCTCGGGCGGGCGCGAACACGCGCTGGTCCGCTCCCTTGCCCAAGATCCCGACGTCACCGCGCTGCACTGCGCCCCCGGCAACGCCGGCACCGGCGCGCTCGCGGACAACCATGTCCTGGATCCCACCGATCCGGTCGCCGTGGTCGAGCTCGCGCAGCGCCTGGCGGCACAGCTCGTGGTGATCGGTCCCGAGGCGCCGCTGGTCGCGGGCGTGGGCGACGCCCTGCGCCGGGCCGGGCTGCTGTGCTTCGGCCCCGACGCCGCGGCCGCGAGGATCGAGGGCTCGAAGGCGTTCGCCAAGGAGATCATGGCGGCGGCCGGCGTCCCGACCGCCGACTCACGGATCTGTGAGGGCACCGACGGCGTGAACGCCGCGCTCGACGCGTTCGGGCCGCCGTACGTCGTGAAGGACGACGGGCTGGCCGCGGGCAAGGGCGTCGTCGTGACCGAGGACCGGGCGATCGCCGCGCGGCACGCCGCCCAGTGCGAGCGGGTCGTCATCGAGGAGTTCCTCGACGGGCCCGAGGTCTCGCTGTTCGCGCTGACCGACGGCACGACGGTCGTCCCGCTGCTGCCGGCGCAGGATTTCAAGCGGGCCTACAACGACGACCAGGGCCCGAACACCGGCGGCATGGGCGCCTACACGCCGCTTCCCTGGGCGCCCGCGGGCCTGGTCGACGAGGTCGTACAGACGGTCATCCAGCCGACCGTGGACGAGATGCGGCGCCGCCAGACGCCGTACACCGGTGTGCTGTACGCCGGGCTCGCGCTGACGTCGAAGGGCGTCCGGGTGATCGAGTTCAACGCGCGGTTCGGCGACCCGGAGACCCAGGTCGTCCTGGACCGGCTGGCGACCCCGCTCGGCTCGCTGCTGCAGGCGTGCGCGGTCGGCGGGCTCGGGTCGGCCCCGGCGCTGGAGTGGCGGCCGGGCGCGGCGGTCACCGTCGTCATCGCGGCGGAGAACTACCCCGGCAAGCCGACCGTCGGCGATCCCATCGCCGGGCTGGAGGAGGCCGAGGCGGTGGAGGGCGCGTACGTCCTGCACGCGGGCACGAAGCTGGAGAAGGGTCTGCCGGTCTCCGGCGGCGGGCGGGTGCTCGACGTGGTCGGCACCGGCCCGGACCTGGCCGCGGCCCGCGCGACGGCGTACGCCGCGGCGGAGCGGATCCGCCTGCGCGGCGCGCACTACCGCACGGACATCGCCGCCAAGGTCTGACCGGCGCGTGGCGATCTCCGACGCCGGGGGCCCGGTCGAGACGGCGCCCCCGGCGGAGGACGGCTACCGGGTCACCACCGTCGAGCTGTTCTTCGACCTGGTCTTCGTCTTCACGATCACGCAGCTCACCGGGGTGCTGGCCCACGAGCTGTCCCCGGTGGGGCTGCTGCGGGTGGTCGCGCTGTTCGGCGTCCTATGGTGGATCTACTCCGGGTACGCCTGGCTGACGAACACGGTCGCGCCGACGACCACGCTGCGGCGGCTCCTGCTGCTGGTCGGGATGGCCGGGTTCCTGATCATGGCGCTGGCGACCCCGCGCGCCTTCGACGGCGGCGGCGTCGCCTGGGGGCTGGGCTACCTCGTCGTCGTGCTCGTCCACGGCGGCCTGTACGCGCAGGTCAACCGGCAGATCCTGCGCGTCCTCCCGGTGAACCTGGTGGCGGCCGCCCTGGTGATCGGCGCGGGGCTGACGTCGGGTCCGCCGACATACGCGCTGTGGATCGCGGCGGTGCTCGTGCCGATCGCCGCGCCGTACGTCATACGGCCGGGCGGCCGGTTCTCGTTGCGGGCGGGGCACATCGTCGAGCGGAACGGCCTGCTGGTCCTGATCACGCTCGGCGAGTCGGTGGTGGCGATCGGGATCGGCCTGTCGGAGAACCCGCTCGACACCCGTACGACGGTCGCCGCGGTGCTCGGCCTGGCCCTCGCCGCCGCGCTGTGGTGGCCCTACTTCGCCGAGGACGACCTACGGGCCGAGTCCGCGCTCACGCGGATGGACGACGCACGCCGGACCGGCGCGATCATGAACGCGTACTTCTACGCGCACATCCCGCTGATGCTCGGCATCGTCGCGGCGGCGGCGGGCGTGAAGAAGGCGATGGCCCACCCGGTGGAGGCCCTGCACACGGGACCGGCGGTCGCCCTCGGCGCGGGCGTCGCCGCGTACCTGCTGGGCGACGCGGCCTTCCGCCGGATCCTCCGGATCGGCTCTCCGGCGATCCGGGTCGGCGCGGCGGTGCTGTCCCTGGCCGCGATCCCGGTGGGCGCCCTGCTGGCCGGCGAGGCGGAGCTCATCGCCCTCGTCCTGATCATCGTGGCGGCCCTCCTGACGGAGCGGAGGAGCACCGGCGGTCCTGGGTGAGCCGCCTGTCCTGACGCCTGGGACACTGGAGGGGTGATCGAGCGCTACACCCTTCCGGAGATGGGCCGCGTCTGGAGTGACGCGCACAAGTACGAGCTGTGGTGCCGGGTCGAGACCCTGGTGCTCGAGGCACACGCCAAGGCGGGCACCGTCCCGTCGGACGTCGTGGAGCCGGTGCGCGCCGCCCCGCCGCCGACCCCTGAGCGGGTCGCCGAGATCGAGGCGACGACCCAGCACGACGTGATCGCGTTCCTGTCCGCGTGGGCCGACAACACCGAGCCCCGCGAGGCCGCGGCGTACGTCCACTTCGGCATGACGTCCTCGGACCTGCTCGACACGGCCCTCGCGGTGCAGCTCGTCGAGGCGACCGACATCCTGCTCGCCAAGGCCGACGCCCTCGTCGCGGCGCTGCGCGACCACGGCCTGGCCCACCGCGACACGCTGCGCGTCGGCCGTACCCACGGCATCCACGGCGAGCCCGACGTCTGGGGGCACCGGGTCGCCGACTTCGCGTTCGCGATGGCGCGCTCCCGCGACCGGCTGCGCCGCGCCCGCGCGGCCGTCGGCGTCTGCGCGATCTCCGGCGCCGTCGGCACCTACTCCAACATCGACCCGGAGGTCGAGCGGTACGTCGCCGCTGAGCTCGGGCTGGCCCCGGCCGACGTGTCGACCCAGGTGGTGATCCGCGACGGCATCAGCGAGTGGGTCTCCGCCCTGTCGATCATCGCCACGGTCTGCGAGGCCATCGCGCTGGAGGTCCGGCACGGCCAGCGGACCGAGGTCCGCGAGCTGTGGGAGCCGTTCGGGAAGGGCCAGAAGGGCTCCTCCGCGATGCCGCACAAGAAGAATCCCATCATCTCCGAGCGCCTGGCCGGGCTGGCCCGGATCGTCCGCGCGCAGGTGGTCCCGGTCCTGGAGGGCATCCCGCTGTGGCACGAGCGGGACATCTCCCACTCCTCCACGGAGCGGATCGCGCTGCCCGACGCCTCCATCGCGCTCGACTACATGCTGAACCTCACGCACCGCCTCGTGACCGGCCTCGTCGTCGACGCCGAGCGGATGCGCGCGAACCTGGAGTCGACCGGCGGCCTGATCTACACCAGCGCGGTCCTGCTGGAGCTGGTCAACGCCGGGATGTCCCGCGATGACGAGGCGTACCCCCTGGTGCAGCGGGCCGCGATGGAGACCTGGGAGACCGGGACGCCGTTCCGCGAGACGCTGCGCGCGCAGGCCGCGGCGGCCGGGCTCACCCTCGACGAGGCGCGGCTCGACGCCGTCTGCCGGCCGGAGCGGTACGTCGAGCGCCTCGACGGCGTGTTCCAGCGTCTCGCCGCGCTGAGCTGACGGAGGCCGGGATGCGATCATGGCGGGGAGAGAAGGGAGCCCCGCCATGACGGTCGTGGTCCGCGAGCTGAACGTCTATCCCGTGAAGAGCGCCGGCGGCACGCCGCTGACCGGCGCCGAGGTGCTTCCGGAGGGGTTCCGGAACGACCGGGCGTTCATGCTGGTCCGCCCGGACGGGCGGCACCTGTCGCAGCGGGAGGTCCCGCGGATGGCGCTGCTGCGCCCGTCGTACGACGGCGTGAAGCTGACCGTGGAGTTCGCCGGGACCGGGCCGGACGGGCCGCTCGTCCACTCGGCGTCGGGCGACGGGCCGGTGCTCGACGTCACGGTGCACGGCAATCCGTGCCAGGGCGTCGACCAGGGTGACGAGGCCGCCGGCTGGTTCACCGCCGCGCTCGGCCGCGAGTGCCGCCTCGTCCGGTTCACCGGCCGGCGTCCGACCAAGGTCGGCGGCACGGTGAAGTTCGCCGACGAGTTCCCCCTGCTCGTCGTCTCGGTGGAGTCCCTGGAGGAGCTGAACTCCCGCCTCGACGAGCCGCTGCCGATGAACCGCTTCCGGCCCAACATCGTGCTCGAAGGTCTCGGCGCGTGGGGCGAGGACACCGTGCGCACCCTGCGGATCGGCGGCGTCGAGCTGGAGCTGGTCAAGCCCTGCGCCCGCTGCGTGATCACGACCACCGACCAGGAGACCGCCGTCAAGGGCCGCGAGCCGCTGCGCACCCTGGCGACCTACCGGACCCTCGTCTTCCCCGACGGCGACCGCGGCGTCATCTTCGGTCAGAACGCCGTCCCCCGCGCGCTCGGCACCATCAGCGTCGGCGACGCGGTCGAGGTCACCCGGCTCGGCTGAGCCGGCGGCCCCGCGATCCACCCGATAACGGACGTGCCCTCGGGCGACTTCACCGAGCGTCACACCCGCATCACTCCCGCCCATCCGGCGCACCGGGCGGCGGGTACCACGCGAACCCGTGGGTATGCTCGGGGCTCAGGTTCGTACAAGTGAAACGCTGAACGCATCGGCAAGCCCGGTCGCTGAGGTCCGCGAGACCCCGAACAAACCTGCGGCCCGCCGCATCTAACCAATCGGCGCAACCACGCCAGACCGGAAGTTTCGGTCATGCCGCGGAGCGCCCGATGGAATACTGGGGCCGCCCGTGTCACACGCGCGGCACTCGTGACCCGCCGACCTGACCGAGCGGGCAGTCTAACTTCACCGCAGCCAAAGGAGCACCGGCGATATGAGCTTGGGCCACGAGGTCCGTTACCGCGTGCGGGGCGGCGCCGAGTTGAACGGCACCGTGTTCGTCCAGGGCGCCAAGAACGCCGTCCTGCCGATGATCGGCGCCTCCCTGATGGCGGCCGAGGGACGTACGGTCCTGCGCAACGTACCGATCATCGAGGACGTGAGACGCGCGGTCGAGCTGGCGCAGGCGATCGGCGCGAAGGCCGAGCTGCACGAGGCCGAGCGCACCCTGGTGATCGACGCGTCGCAGCTGACGAGCCCGGTCCTGCCCGAAGAGATCGCTTCGCGGTTCCGTGGCTCGTTCCTGTTCGTCCCGGCGTTGCTGCACCGGCTCGGTGAGGCGGTGATCGAGGGCGTCGGCGGATGCAACCTCGGCAGCCGCAACCTGGACTTCCACTACAACGGTTTCAAGCGCATGGGCGCGACCGTCACCGAGCAGGTGAGCGACGACGGCCGTGGCAGCATCCATGTCAAGGTCAGTCAGCTGCAGGGCGGCACCCTCTACCTCGACACGCCCTCGCACACCGGCACCGAGAACCTCCTGATGGCCGCCTCGCTGGCCGAGGGCACCACGCTGATCAAGAACTGCGCCCTGGAGCCCGAGGTCCTGGACGTCATCCAGCTCCTGCAGCGCATGGGCGCGCGCATCACCGGCGGCGGCACCGGCTTCATCACCGTCGAGGGCGTCGACCGTCTCACCGCGGTCCAGCACACCGTGATGCCCGACCGCATCGACGCCGGCGTGCTGGTGATGGCGGCCGCCGCCACGGGCGGCGAGATCAGCCTGGTCGGCGCCTCGCTCGAGCACCTCGGCGTCGCCGCCGACAAGCTGGAGCAGATGGGCGTGGAGTTCTCTCAGGAGGGCGCCGTGCTCCGGGTCCGCCGCGACCGGCCGCTGCGGCCGATCAACGTGATCACCGACGAGTACCCCGGCTTCGCCACCGACCTCCAGTCGCCGATCATGGCGCTGTCCTGCCTCGCCGACGGGCCGAGCTACATCTACGAGCGCATCTTCGACGGCCGGTTCAAGCTGGCCGACGAGCTGGTGCGGATGGGCGCCGACATCGAGGTGAACGGCAACCGGGCCAAGGTCAACGGCGCGACGCCGCTGCGCGGGGCCGAGGTCGTCGCCCACGACCTGCGCACGGGGAGCGCGCTGGTGCTGGCGGGCCTCGTGGCCGAGGGCGAGACCACGATCACGAACGGCTACTACCTGGACCGCGGCCACTCGCACGTCGCCGAGCGGCTGAACGCCCTGGGCGCGGACATCGAGCGCCTGGCCTGACCTCACGACGAGGACGCCCCGTCAGGTTCCCCGCGCTGCTCCGGCCCGGGGAACGTGGCGGGGCTCAGGCCGTAACGGACCAAAATGATCACAGCATTCCCGACCGTCGCTGACCTAACCGGTTAGTAATATTCTCCTCACCGGACGCCCTCTACTAGTGGTTTTTCGACGCACTCTTAACCGATTTCGCTAAGACCCGTCACATACCACGGGCCTCCGGCGATCTGCCCAATGAGGTGTTAGTTCACGGAGCTGGGGCGGACGACCAGATGAGGGGCGTCAGTGCGATGAGTCATGCGTTGGGTGAGGGCCGTGTTCCGACGGCCGCGGACGAGGACCTTCGGCGGGTGGGGCCGCCCGAAAGTCACCCGGAGGCGCCGCGGCGCCGGGAGGGGCGGACATGAGCGGTCCTCGAGGCGGATCGGTGACCCCCGATCTGACCATCGGCGTCGTCGGACCCCACGATCTGGTCGAGCGGGTCATGCTCATGGGCCACGGCCCCACTCCGGTGCCGAGCCGCCTCGTCGCGGCCGCGTACCGCGACGAGCAGGAGGCGGCGGACAAGGTCGTACGGCTCGGGTCGGGGGTGGACGTCTGCCTGTTCGCCAGCCCCGTCCCCTACGAGTTCGCCCGTAAGGCGGGCGTCCTCACGATGCCGGCGACCTTCGTTCCCCTCAACGGCGCCGCACTGCAGGGCGCGCTCCTGCGCGCCGCGCTCGACGAGCAGCACGAACCCTCGCGCGTCAGCATCGACGTGCTGAGCCGCGCGGAGGTCGAAGAGGCGTACGGCGAGATCAACCTCAGCACCGAGCACGTGCACTTGCGGGAGGAGGCGGCCGGACCGGGGACTCTGGCGGCCTTTCACGAGCGTTTGTGGCGCCGCGGCGCAACAAGTGTCGCGCTCACTTGCGTCCACGCCACGGCCGAGCGGCTCGAACTGGCCGGCGTGCCGACGCTCCGCATCCGGCCGACGGGCGCGGCGATCCGGTCCGCGCTGCAGACCTCGGCCCTGCTCGGCGCTCACCACCGGCTGGAGGAGTCCCAGCTCGTGGTGGTGGTCGTGGACGTTCCGACGCTGCGCGAGACGCCGCGGCGCGTCACGCCGCGCTACTGGCGCGAGGAGCTGAAGCTGTCGCTGCAGCGCCTCCTCCTGCAGGAGGCGCACCGGATGAGCGCCGCCGTCTGGCCGCTCGACGACCACAGCTACCTGGTCACCGCGACGCGCGGCTCGATCACGGCGGCGACCGAGGGGTTCCGCACCCCGCCCTTCGTCGAGCGGGTGCGGGAGGAGCTGGGGCTGGCCGTCGAGGTCGGCATCGGCATGGGCCGCACCGCCCAGGAGGCCGAGACGCACGCGCGGGCGGCGCTGGCCCGCTCGCAGACGTCGCAGCGGGCACAGGGCTTCGCGCTCGACCGGGACGGCCGGGCGCTCGTGCCCGCCCCGCGGACCCCGCCGCGCGCTCCGGCGCCCGCCAAGCCGAAGGGCCTGGAGATCCTCGCCCGCCTGGCCGACAAGCTGGGCGACCAGCCGGGAGAAGAGGGGCCCGACGGCCGGCAGCCGCTCATCGTGGACGCGGAGAACGCCGGGAAGATGCTCGGCGTCACCCCGCGCACGGCCCGGCGGCTGCTGCGGACGCTGGTGGAGGAGGGCCTCGCCTGGCCGCTGCCGCCCAACCGGACCCCGCAGCCGGGCCGTCCCCGTCAGCTCTACCGCCTGATCGTCGAGAAGCTCGGGCCGAAGGCCGGCTGATCCCGCGGCGATCCGCCGTCGGATCCCTCAGCGGACCGGTCAGCCGGTCCGTCAGCCGCGTCCTCGGCCGGTCCGCCGGTTGATCCGCCGGCCGGTCCGCCGGTTGATCCGCCGGCCGGTCCGCCGGCTGATCCGGCCGCCGCATCCCTGGCGGATCCGGCGGCCGGCCCGTTGGCGGATCGGCCGCGCCGTGGGCCGCCCGGAAGTGCCGGGCGGGCCACGGCAGGCGCGAGCACGACATTCCGGGCAGAATTCGCCCTAAGTCCGTATCCGGAAATGCGGCGGTCCTATCGGACCGTTGGTCAACATAATGGTCATGGCCGTATTCGGCCACTTCAGCGCGTGTCCTCAACTCGGCGACCGCCGCGAACGTCGCATACGTAGTGTCGGGATCCCGACGCTCTCCGTCGTTCGAAACAAGGAACGCCATGGACGGAAACCGGCCGGTTCCCGGATACCGGCAGATCCGCCTTCTCGGCCAGGGCGCCTCGGGCACGGTCGTCCTGGCCGTCCACGAGGCGACCGGCACCCCCGCCGCCATCAAGTACCTCTCCGATGAGCTCAGGTCGGACGCCGGCTTCCTCGACGGGTTCCGGGCGGAGGCGCGTCTGCTGGCCGAGCTGACCGATCCCCACATCGTCGGCCTGTACGAGTACTACGAGACGCCGACGGCCGCCGCCTTCGTCATGGAGCTCGTCGACGGCGTCACGCTCAAGGACGTCCTCAAGACGCAGGGACCCACCGGCCCGGAGGCCGCGCTGGTCGTCCTGAAGGGCTCGCTGCGCGGCCTGGCGGCCGCGCACGCCGCCGGGGTCGTCCACCGCGACTACAAGCCCGCCAACGTCCTGATCCGCGACGACGGCGAGAGCAAGCTCGCCGACTTCGGCATCGCGGTCCGCGCGGACGAACACGCCACCGCCTCCGGCACGCCCGCCTACATGGCGCCCGAACAGTGGACGACCGGCGCCGTCGGACCGGCCACCGACGTGTACGCCGCCACCGCCGTGTTCTACGAATGCCTCACCGGCGAACGCCCGTACCCCGTCGAGGGGCTGTGGGCGCTGGCCGCCGCCCACCGGCTCGACCCGATCCCGGTCGACCGGGTTCCCACGGGACTGCGCGGCCTGGTCGCGCGCGGCCTCGCCAAGGACGCCGCCGGCCGGCCGGCGTCGGCCGAGGCGTTCCTCGCCGAACTGGAGGACACGGCGCTCGCCGAGTACGGCCCGGGCTGGGAGGAGCGCGGCCGGGTCCGTCTCGCCGCCCTCGCCGCGCTGCTGGCCTACCTCTTCCCGCTCGCCCGGCCGATCGCCGCCGGCGGCACCGCGCTGGCGCTGACGCGCCTGGGCAAGAGCAGGCTCCTGGTCGTGGCCGGGATGGCGGCGGGCGCGCTCCTGGCGGGCGGCGGCGGGGCGTACGTCCTGGCCGACTCCCACCACCGCCTCGGCGGAGGCGCCACCGCGACCTCGACGCCGTCCGTGGTGGCCGAGCCGAACCCCTCCCCGAGCGACATCGTCTCGCCGTCGCCGAGCCCGTCGCCGTCGGACAGCCCCACGCCGGCCGGGTCGGCGCCTGCGCCCGGGACGACGTCGCCGTCCGCCCCCGGGGGTCCCGGCGCGCCGACCGCGCCCCCGGCCGAGGGCCCGACCAGCCCCGTGGTCGTCGTCCCGACGCCCACGCCCACCCCCACGCACACCAAGCCGGCCCCCACAGTGGTCACGGGGATCAAGGTCGAGGGCGTCTCCACGGGCTCCGCCGCCCGCGCCGCCGCGGGGTATTCGGTGACCGCCCGCATCAGCGTCACCGTCAGCGGACCCGGCACCGTGAGCGTCGCCGTGACCTTCGCCGCGGACCGCGCCGGTGACCACCCCACCACGGAGTCCGTGAGCGGTCCCGGCACGCACGCGCTGACGTCCACGTACGACTACGACAGCTGTCCCGGCACGTCGGTGACCGTCACCGCCTCGGCGGACGGTCACTCCGACTCCGGCTCCGCCTCCTTCGGCTGCGGAATCGAGTGAGGGCGATGGACGAGACGCGGCGCGACTCCCACGCGACCGGACGCGACCTTCACGAGACCCGGCGCGACCTGGACGAGACGGCGCGCGACCTCGACGAGACGCTGCGGCCGGCCGATCGAACCGACGGGATCCTGCCGTACGACGAGCCCGAGCGATCCGGGGACGACCGCACCCTGCCGTCCGGCGACGGTTCCAGCCTGCGGTTCGGGCCCGGTGTTCCGGCGGAGGTGGCGAAGAAGTGGAGCGGGGGCGGCCGGCGCCGGCGGCTCGGGCGCCGGATCGCCGGCGGGCTGCTGACCCTGGGCGTCGCCGCGCTCGCCGGCCTGATCGTGTGGTGGCTGCTGCGCGGGGGCACCGGGGTCGCCGTGACCGGCGTGGACGTCAGCGCGCCGACCACGATGCAGTCCTGCGACACGACCGTACGGCTCGTCGGGACGATCCGGACCAACGGCGGCTACGGCGACGTCAGGTACCGCTGGCGGCGCAGCGACGGTCAGGTCTCCGGGGTCCTGACCGAGAGCGTGCGCAAGGGGCAGCGCTCGGTCCGGGTTCCGCTGCGCTGGACCGTGAAGGGCGAGGGGACCCTCCACGCGGTCGCGACGCTGGAGATCGTCCAGCCGGGCGGGCCGGGCCTGCGGGCCTCCGGCGCCTTCGACTACGCCTGCGGGTGACCTCTCCGGCCGGATCCGTGGGGGTGAGGGCCGAAAAAGAGCGTGGCGCGCAGAAGGGCGTACCCACTAGCGTGTAATGAGCCATGACCACACAGACTCATGACTCGCGCTCGCCGCTGACCTGGACGACCCTGTCGATCGTGTACGTCGTCTGGGGCTCGACCTATCTCGGCATCCACTATGTCGTCCAGACGATGCCGCCGCTGATCAGCGCCGGGCTCCGCTTCATCGTCGCGGCCGCCGTGCTCGCCGCCGTCCTGGCGATCCTGCGCGGCCCCTCCGTGCTACGGGTGCCGTGGCGCCGTCTCGGCACCGCCGCCCTCGTCGGCCTGCTGCTGCTGACCGGCGGCAACGGCATGGTCGGCATCGCGGAGCAGCACATCTCCTCGGGCCTGGCCGCGCTGCTGGTCGCGAGCGTTCCGCTGTGGCTGGTGCTGTTCCGGGTGGCCACGGGCGACCGGCCGCCGGTCGCGACGGTCGCGGGGGTGCTGGTCGGCTTCGGCGGCCTGGCGCTGCTGACCCTCACGCGCGGCGGCGGCTCGGGCGACGTGACCGGTGTGGCCGTGATCCTGATCGCCTCACTGTCGTGGTCGATCGGGTCGTTCCTGTCGTCCCGGCTGCCGATGCCGGAGAACCCCTTCGCCGCCAGCGTGTACGAGATGGCCGCCGGCGGGGTCGCCCTGCTCGCCGCCGGGTTCGGGCGCGGCGAGACGCTGCATCTCGGCGAGGTCTCGCGGGCGTCCTGGCTGGGCCTCGCCTACCTGATCGTCTTCGGCTCGCTCGTGGCCTTCACGTCGTACGTCTGGCTGCTCGGCAACGCCCCGATCTCCCTCGTCGGGACGTACGCGTACGTCAACCCGGCGGTGGCGGTGCTGCTGGGGGTGGCGTTCGCCGGCGAGCACGCCTCGTGGGCGATCCTCGCCGGCGGGTTGATCATCATCCTGGGGGTCGGCCTGGTCGTGTCGACGGAGCGCCGACCCCGTACGGACGCGGAGCCGGGCCCGGCGGCCGGAGTCGAAGCGGCGGCCGCCGAGCCCGCGGCTCAGGAGCCGCCGCGGTAGGCCTCCGCGACGGCGAGGAAGGCGTCGTTCTCCTCGGGCGCGCCGATCGACACGCGCGCGCCCTCGCCGGGGAACGGCCGTACGCTGACCCCGGCGGCGTCGCAGGCCGCGGAGAACCTCATCGTGTCCTCCCCCAGGCGCAGCCACACGAAGTTCCCCTCGGCGGGCGGCACCGTCCAGCCCTGGGTGAGCAGCGTTTCGCGGACCCGCTCGCGCTCCTTGACGGTCGCCTCGACGCGTTCGAAGAGCTCGGCCTCGGCCTCGAGGGAGGCGATGGCGGCCACCTGGGCGACGGCGTTCACCGTGAACGGCAGGTAGGTCTTGCGCACCTGCTCGGCGATGTGCGGCTGGGCGACCATGAAGCCGACCCGCAGGCCCGCCAGCCCGTACGCCTTGGAGAAGGTGCGCAGAATGGCGAGGTTCGGCCGGTCGCCGTAGAGGGTGAGCCCGTCGGGGACCTCGGGGTCGCGGACGTACTCGTGGTAGGCCTCGTCGAGGACGACGAGGCAGTCCTCCGGCACCCGGTCCAGGAACTCCTCCAGCTCCGCGCGCCGCACGACCGTGCCGGTCGGGTTGTTCGGGTTGCAGACGAAGATCAGGCGGGTCCGGTCGGTGATGGCGTCGGCCATGGCCCGCAGGTCGTGGGCCTCCTCGGCCAGCGGCACGCGGACCGAGGTGACGCCGGCGAGGTCGGCGAGGGTGGGGTAGGCCTCGAAGGACCGCCAGGCGTACACGACCTCGACGCCGGGCTCGCCGACGGACTCCAGCAGCATCTGGGCGACGCCCACGGAGCCGCAGCCGACGGCGACGTGCTCGGGCGGAACGCCGAACCGCCCGGCGATCGCCTCGACCAGCGCGACGCAGCCGTTGTCGGGGTACCGGTTGACCAGCTCGCCCGCGCGGCCGATCGCCTCGACCACCGAGGGCAGCGGCCCGTACGGGGACTCGTTCGAGGACAGCTTGAACGACCGGCCCTCCGGAGACCGGGCGACCTTGCCGGGCTTGTACGCGACGTAGTCGTCGAGCACGAAACGGAAACGTGGTATGCGCTGCTCGGACACCCTTGTCCTCCCGGGACGGAGACGTACGAGATCACTGTACGAAGTGGGACGGGGCGCTGTCGCCACCGGCGGCCGGTCAGAGCACACCAAGGGCCGCGAACGGCCATGAACCGCCCGTCGGCGGGCCGGGGCCCTGGGGGCCCGGGGGACTAACCGAGCCGCTCGAGCTCCCGGATGAGCGCGCAGATGGCGACCACCCGGATCGTCTCGAAGTCGAAGTCCTCGTCCGGCCACCAGCCGCGCTCGATGGCGGCGTCGGTGAACTCGTCGAGGTACTCCCGCAGGAACTGCGGGGTGAGCTCCCGGCCCGACCCCGCGACGAGGTCGCGGATCGCCGCCGCGTGCTGGTCGACCGCGGCGGCGAGGCCCGGCAGACGTCCCATCGCCGCGACGCCTTCCTCGCCGACCTCGCCGATCATCTGGCGTACGAGCTCGCGTGCAACGTCCTCAGGCATGGCAGGAAGGTACCAAAACCGGACAAATGCCCCATCAACAGCCCGGGCGCATCATCGGCGGGTGCAGCGACTCGGCGCTGCCCCGGCGATAGAGGCGCGCCGGCCGCCCGCCGTCCCGCGTCGTCGTGCGCTCCGTCGGCACCAGGAAGCCCTCCGCCTTGGTCACCTTCCGGTGGAAGTTCCGAGGGTCGAGCGGCGTGCCCCACACGATCTCGTACACCCGCCGCAGCTCCGCGACGGTGAACTCCGGCGGGCAGAACGCCGCGGCCAGCGGGGAGTACTCCAGCTTGGCGCGGGCCCGCTCGACCCCGTCGAGCAGGATGCGCCGGTGGTCGAACGCCGCCTTGTCGCGCTCGGTCAGGTCGCCGACCGGCTCCCACAGCACCTGCGCCCGGCTGGAGGCGGGCAGGTCCGGAGCGAGCCCGAGGTAGGCCACGCTGACCACCCGCTGCCGCGGGTCGCGGTCCGGGTAGCCGTAGGTCGCCAGCTGCTCCAGGTGCACGCGCACCCCGGCCAGGCCCGCCCGCTCGGCCATCAGCCGCTGGGCCGCGACGGGCAGGTCCTCGTCGAGCTGCACGAACCCGCCGGGCAGGGACCAGGCACCGGAGTACGGCGCCCGGTCACGGCGCCAGACGAGCGCGCACAGCCGATGCTCGCGAACCGTGAGGACGACGAGATCGACGGTGACGGCCACCCGCGCGTCGGTCATGCCGTTACGCTATCGGGCCGCGCGGCCTCCGAGGGCCGAGAGCGAACGCTCCGGCCCTCTTCACGCCGGGCGAAGCCCGGCGCCACCGCCGATCGGCCCCGGCCCGGCCCCGTACGGGCCGTAGGGAGCCGCTCGTGCGGTCCCACGGCTCCGCCGGCCCTACGAGGGATGGGGTCGGCCTGGTAAGGCTCGACCGGCCCCGTACGTCTCGGTTCGGCTCGGGCTCCGGCCGGTCGCGGGTCGTCAGGCGGCGCCGTCGGCGTCCGCGGCCCTCTGCGGCACGGCGGGCCTGCCGTCGCGGGCCGCGACGTCCTGCTGACCGTTGTTCATCGACGCGAGCAGCTGCCGGGCGACGCCGAGACCGGTGCCGCCGAGGGTGAGCGCCTTGGCGAGCATGTCCTCGACGCCCTCCGCCCCGTTGAGCACGACCATGTTGTCGACGTTGCCGAACACCTTCGCGCCGGCGGCGACGATCTCGGGCCAGTTCTCGGCGAGCTGCTGGGCGATGACCGCCTCCTGGTTCTCGGCGAGCGCGTCGGCCCTGGCCTTGATCGCCTCCGCCTCGGCGAGACCCTTGACGCGGGTGGCCTCGGCCTCGGCCTGGCCGGTCATCTTGGTGGCCTCCGCCTCGGCCCGCGCCCGGGCCACCTCCGCCTGCCGCTCGGCCTCGGCGAGGGTGACCCGCTCGTACGCCTTCGCGTCGGCGGGCTTGCGGACCTCGGCCTCCAGGGCCTTCTCCTTGCGGTCGGCCTCCAGCTCGGCGTTCTTGGTCTCCTTCAGGATGACCTGCTGGCGGGCCTCGGCCGCGGCCTGGTCGACCTGGCCCTGGTACTCACGCTTCTTGATCTCGGTGTCGCGGATCTGGGCGGCGTTGGCCTGCTCGGCGAGCTGCTCCGCCTGGGTGGCCTCCTGGTTGCGCTGTGCCTGCGCGATGCGGGCGGCGGAGGCGACGGCGGCGGAGTTCGGCTTGCCGAGGTTGTCGATGTAGCCGACCTCGTCCTCGATGTCCTGGATCTGCAGCGAGTCGACGACCAGGCCGAGCTTGCCCATCTCGTCGGCGGACGAGGTGCGGACCTGGTTGGTGAGCCGGTCGCGGTCGCGGAGCAGGTCCTCGACGGTGAGGTTGCCGACGATGGAGCGCAGGTGCCCGGCGAACAGCTGGTGCGTCTTGTCGTCCATCTGCTTCTGCTGGTCGAGGAAGCGCCGGGCGGCGTTGGCGATCGAGGTGAAGTCGTCACCGACCTTGTAGATCACCACGCCGCGGACGTGCACCTTGATGCCCTGTGAGGTCACGCAGGTGACCTCCAGCCCGGAGACCCGGGTGTCCAGCGAGAGCCGTCGGCAGGTCTGGAAGCCGGGCAGGACCATGGTGCCCTTGCCCGTCGTGATCTTGAAGCCGAGACTCTCGGCGGTGTCCCGGTTGTGCGCGCGCGCACCGAGCCCGGAGATGATCAGCGCTTCATTGGGCTCGGCGACCCGCCAGATCGCCTTGAACAGGACGGCGATGACTATGACGGCGACGACCACACCGATCGCCACGGCGACTATCGGCATCTGCTCCTCCTAGGGAGCCGTGCGGTTAGGACGTCAAATAGACGCAGAGGAGACGTAGACGGTTCGCGGTGGGTGGTAATCCATCACGACCACGAGAGAACCGACCGCCATCTCCTCGCCGTCGATCGCCGGGTAGGCGTAGAACGCCTCCACCCCGCCCCGGATCGCGATCATCACCTCGCCGACCAGGCCTGGACCGATCTTGCCGGTCACCCGGCCCTGCCTGCCCACCACGGCGTTCCTCCTTCTCCCACGGGCACCGTACCCGCCGCGATGATCCCGCCTCTAGAGTGCGGCCGTCCGGGGTTCCACGGGGACGTTCACGGCAGGATGCGTTCGGCCTGCTGGTACGCCTGCCGGGCCAGGTTCTCGGCCTCGTCGCGGGTCGCGTTCGGCCCGAAGAGGGTGATGGTGGCGAGGTATCCGCGCGAGCGCAGCACGACGTACCAGGTCTTCACCGTCGCCGTGCCCGTCGTCGTCGCCACGCCGACGGTCCGGGTCGCCTCGCCGATGCGCGCGCCCCGCGCCTCGACGATCGTGCCGGTCGACGAGTGGCCGCCGACGCTCGCGTGGAACGTGCGGCACGAGGCGGGGACGCGGAGCCCGACCTCCTGCGCGGCCGCGTCCGGGCCGACCGCCATCAGCGTCTCCGAAACGGTCTGGTCCCGGCCCTTGGCGAACGCGGTGAACGCCGAGGGCGCGGTCCAGACCTCCTTGTTCGAGGAGACGGCGCGGGTCGACGACGCGCATTCGGGTTTGTCGAGTTTCGCGGCCTGCTGCATCTGGAGGGAATTCCGTACGGACGTGAGCGCGCCGTACTGCCCTGATTGCGGCACCCCCGAATGCTCATATCCGGGAATGTCGGTGAGCAGCGCCTGAGTCAGCTGATCGGCGTTGTACCGCTCCGAGACCGGCGGCCCTGTCGGCGCCGAGGCCGTGGGCTCGGGCCGCCGGTCCTGGCTACAGCCGGCCGCGGCCACGAGCAGGAATGCGATGGCGTAGAAGCTCCGCGATGTCACATCGAATGACGATATCGCACTTACCGACTTGAACCATCGAACGCCCACGATCGCCCGCCGCCATCACACGCACGGTAAAAAGGAAGTGCGATGCCGAGGGCGCATCTACATTGTCCAACTCAGTGGGCTATTCGGGGGAAACGAATGCTCCGCAGATCGTTCGTCATCATTTCCATAATGCTGCTCGCCCTGTCCGGGTGCGGCGGCGGTACCAAGAACAAGCCGGAGGCGCAGCCTCCGGCCGCCGGCGCACCGGCGGCCCCGGGCGCGACCGGACCGGGGGCCTACGGGCAGACGGCCACCCCGGCGGCCTGCCCGACCAAGAGGGAGCGGCACTTCGTCAAGACGCGGTTCCTCACCAACGCCGGCCTGGCGGCGGGTACGTTCCGGCGCTACATCTACAAGCCGTTCCGGGCGGGCGCGTTCAACAGCGGCGCGCCCAAGCGGAAGCGGTCGATCGTCAAGGCGGGCGCGGCGGCGGTCTTCGCCTTCGACCAGCTCCGGCGGGCCCGGGCGAACGCCCAGGCCGACCCGACCCTCTGCAAGGTGCTCATCGGGCCGATCGACAAGCTCAGCGCGTCGATGAAGGACCTGTCCGGCAAGCTCAAGGGCGGGACGGTCGACCCCACGCAGATCACTTCCGTCGCCGGCGGGGTCGACGGGTTCCACAAGGACGCCGCGAGCGCGGGCGCCGGCTTCCAGGACAAGAACCCGCCCGCGAGCGCGGTCGGCGGCTGAGACGGCCGTTCGGTGACGATCGCGTGCCGTCCGCCGTTCCGGACCACGCGGTCGTCACCGGGCCGGCCCGTGGCCGTCCGCTGCGCCCCCTCCGTTCCGGGCCACGCGGTCGTCACCCTCCGGTGAACGGGCCGCGCAGGGATTAGGCTTCGGCAGGTGACAACGCAGCCGGGCCCTTCGGGCGACACGCGACGTCCTTCGGGCGACACGCGACTGGCGAGCTGGCCCGCGTTCGTCCGCGAGCTGGACGCCACCCTGTCCGTCCACGCGCAGTACGTCCTGTGGGGCAACCTGCACGACAGCTTCCTCGTCCCCGACGAGGGCAGGCTGTTCCCGCTGCGCGAGCTGCTCTGGGAGGCGCTGCGCCGCAGCGGCTACTCCTTCATGGTCGTCTACGACCGTGTCGACGGGCTGCGGGTCCACCCCGCCGACGACAAGGCCGCCGCCGACGCCGCCGCGAGCCTGTTCGGCAGCCGCGTCGACGAGCGGAAGGCCCCCTCCCTGGAGGGGCTGCGCACGTACCTCAGCGCGCTGGCCCGGCCGACCCGGCAGATCCGCGCCGCGTTCGTCATCGACTACGCGTCCCGGATCGCGCGCAGCCCCACCGACCTCGAACCCGCCGAGCGCGACTTCTTCGTGTTCTGCGAGAAGCTGTCCCGCACGGCGCTGCCGGTGCGCGGTGACGGCGACCGGCCCAAGCCGCTGTACAACCCGGTCATCTGGCTGGCCGGCCGTCCGGGCGACCTGCCTCCGTGGTTCACCGCCGACAACGATGCGGTCCGCGAGATCGCCATCCCGCGTCCCCACCTCGGTGACCGTCAGCAGACCGCCCGGCTGCTGGCCCGCGCGTTCGAGACCAGCGACTCCGGCGTCGACGTCACCGACGACTTCGCCCAGGAGGCGGAGGGTCTCACGCTCCAGGCGATGATCGAGATCACCCGGCTCGCCAAGGAGCGCGACGTCCCGCTGCAGGACCTGCCCGACGCCGTCCGCACCTACAAGCTCGGCGTGCTCGACAACCCCTGGAAGCGCGAGCACCTGCGCCGGCGCATCGTCGAGGGCGAGGAGCGGGTGCCGTCCCGCGTGGTCGGGCAGCCGCAGGCGGTCACCAAGACTCTGGACATCCTCAAGCGCGCGGTGCTGGGCCTGTCGGGCGCGCAGGCCGCCCGCGCCTCCAGCCGCCCGCGCGGCGTGCTGTTCTTCGCCGGCCCGACCGGCGTCGGCAAGACCGAGCTGGCCAAGGCCATCACCTCGCTCGTGTTCGGCAACGAGGACGCCTACCTCCGCTTCGACATGAGCGAGTTCTCCGCCGAGCACGCCGGGGACCGGCTCATCGGCTCCCCGCCGGGCTACGTCGGCTTCGAGGCCGGCGGCGAGCTGACCAACGCGGTCCGCCAGGACCCGTTCCGGGTGATCCTGTTCGACGAGATCGAGAAGGCCCACCCGCGCATCCTCGACAAGTTCCTGCAGATCCTGGAGGACGGGCGGCTCACCGACGGCCGCGGCAACACCGCGTTCTTCTCCGAGTCGATCCTCGTCTTCACCTCCAACCTCGGCACTCGTGGCATCACGCCCGGCATGCCGTACGAGGACCTGGAGGCCCAGGTCCGCAGCGCGATCACCGAGCACTTCACGACCGCGCTGAACCGCCCGGAGCTGCTCAACCGCTTCGGTGACAACATCGTGATCTTCGACTTCATCGGGCCCGAGGCCGCCGACCGGATCTTCGACCTCCAGCTCGCCAACATCTGCCGGCGCGTGAGTGACGAACACCACATGAAGCTGCGCCTGTCGGACGAGGTGACCGCGACCCTGCGCGCCTGGTGCACGAGCGAGCTGGACAAGGGCGGCCGGGGCATCGGCATGGCCCTGGAGTCGTACTTCATCAACCCCCTCGCCCGCGCGCTGTTCGACCTCGGGCCGGCCACCGACGTGACGGTCTCGGGCGTGCACCGCGACGGCAGCATCGTCCGGCTGGACCTGCGGTGACCGCCGACGAGGACGGTGGCCAGGAGCGGACACTCCTGCTCGCCAAGGCGCACTTCCCGGTCACCACGCTGGGGCCCGGCCGACGTGCGGGCATCTGGACCCAGGGCTGCACGATCCACTGTCCCGGCTGCGTGTCCCGCGACACCTGGGAGGCGGACCCGCGCACCGCCATCCCGGTGAGCGCGGTCCTCGGCTGGCTGCGGTCGCTGACCGGCGTCGACGGCGTCACGATCTCGGGGGGAGAGCCCTTCCAGCAGCCGGAGGCGCTGCGCGCGCTGCTGCTGGGCATCCGGGCCTGGGCGCCGCCCGAGGTCGACGTTCTGGTGTACAGCGGCTACGCCGCGTCACGACTCCGGAGGTCCGCCCGCACCCGCGAACTCCTGGAGTTGTGCGATGCGGTGGTCACGGGACCGTACATTGAACGCCTGAACCAGGTAGATCGGGGGCTTCGGTGGCGCGGATCGTCGAACCAACAGCTCATCACCGTCAGCGACCTTGGCAGGAAACGCTATGGTGACGCGGAGAGGGGCGAAGAACCCCCCCATATGCAGGTTTCGGTGGAAGACAACCGTATCTACTACATCGGGATTCCTCGGAGGGGCGACATGGAGCGGCTGACGCAGCGACTCTCGCTCTCCGGGGTACACGCCGGGGAGGTTTCATGGCGCCCCTGACATGCCCGGTCTGTGCCGCGCCGGTACGGCAAGGGGATCTCATCTGCATCAACTGCGGAGCGAACCTGGCCCGGCGGGAGGCACCCCCGGCGGCCCAGCAGCCCGGCGGTTACCCGCCGCAGGACCAGGGGCAGTCGCCGTACGGGCAGCAGCAGTACGGCGCGCCGCAGCAGGACCAGCAGTCGCCCTACGGCGCACCCCAGCAGGACCAGCCGCAGTACGGCGCGCCACAGCAGCCGTACGGGGCGCCGCAGCAGGACTACCAGCAGCCGTACGGCGCGCCCCAGCAGTCCCCGTACGGACAGGACCAGCCTCCGCAGTCCTACGGCGCCCCGCAGGAGCAGCAGCCGTACGGCGCGCCGCCCCAGCAGGACCCGTCCCCGTACGGAGCGCCGCAGCAGGACCAGCAGCCGCCCTACGGCGGCGCGCACCAGCAGCACGACCCGTCTCCGTACGGCGGCGCGCAGCAGTCCTACGGCGCACCACAGGACCAGCAGCGGGGGTACCCGCCGGCGCAGAGCCAGCAGCCGTACGGCGCGCCGCCCCAGCAGGACCCGTCCCCGTACGGCGGGCCGCCGCAGGACCAGCAGCCGCCCTACGGCGCGCACCAGCAGCAGCAGTACGCCCCGCCGCAGCAGCAGGGGTACGGAGGCGGCTACGGCGGGCCGGGCGCGCCCCACGTGCCGCCGCCGCCGCGCGAGCCGACCATGACCGGTGGCGAGTCGACGGCCGCGTTCACGCCGTTCTGCCCGCACTGCGGCGCCGACATCCCCGACGTCGGCAACCCCGTCTGCGTCAACTGCCTGCGCCCGCTGCACGACCAGAGCGGCGCCCCGGGCCCGCAGCAGGTCACGGTGTTCGTCCAGTTCTCCTCGGGCGAGGTGCAGGTCGGCGCGGGTCAGGAGCTGGTCCTCGGCCGGGACCCGGTGCAGTCACCGGTCGCCGGCACGTTCTCCCGCTTCGACAACGTGTCCCGGCGGCACGCGGTGCTGGGCGTCGACGGCAGCGGCCAGGCGTGGGTGCGCGACGAGCGCTCGACGAACGGCACGTTCGTCAACGACCGGCGTCTCGGACCGGGCGAGCAGGCGCCGCTACGGGACGGCGACTCCGTACGGCTCGCCGCCGACGCGCGCGGCCAGGTCAGGTTCGGCCGCTGAGATGGTCTCGTCCGTGTCGGCCCGGTCTCAGATCCTTGAGGCCGGGCCGACCTGGATCTTCGACCGGCCGGCGCCGCCCGCGCGGCCGTACTCCCCTGCCACCGGGCTCACGACGATCGTCGCCCGTCCCCGAAAAGTCCGAAGAAGGCACGTGCAGCGTGCACCAAAGGACGTTCATTGGGTATATGAACCCGGGACAAAACTGAGTCACGGTGACACGGATGAGTATGACCTCGAATGAGGGGCACGGTGAGACAGACATGCGAGGGCTCGTTATGGCTGTCAGACACCCCATAGCGGAGTCCTGGCAGCCACCACCGAACGATTCGGCCGGCCCCATGAGCGAGATGAAGTTCACGGCGGAACAGCTGCCAGGCGTCCGCCGCTTCACGGAGGAGCACGCCCGCCGGTACAAGGTCGACGACGGCCTGATCGGCGACCTGGTGATCGCCGTCAACGAGATCGCCACGAACGCCGTACGCCACGGGTCGGCCCATGCCGAGCTGCGCATGTGGACCGAGGACGGTCGCGTCATCGCGGAGATCCACGACAGCGGCAGCTGGAGCCTCTCCTCGGCCCCCGGCGCCACCCCGCCCCCGCCCGAGGCCGAGGGCGGCATGGGCATCTGGGTCGCCCGCCAGATCTGCTCGGCCGTCTCCATCAACACCGGAAACAACGGCACAGTCGTACGATTGGAACTCTCCTCGACAGCGCGGTACATCTGACCGGTACCGTGGGTCCTCCAAGGCCGAGGGGGGCACCATGGCAGCGCTCGAACTTTCCTCCAGCCGGCATGGCGACCGTACCGTCCTGCATGTCAGCGGCGAGTTGGACATCATCAGCCGGGCTGAGCTCGTCACGTACCTGGACAGGACCATCAAGGAACACGGCGGGCGGATCATCCTCGACCTGACCGGCCTGGACTTCATGGACACCAGTGCGCTGAGCACCGTCGTCTCCTACTGGAAACGCCTGGCCTCCAGTGAGGACGGCTTCCTCGCCCTGGCGGGCGCCCAGTACCGCACCGCACGAGTCCTGTGGATCACCGGTCTGGCCCAGCGCCTCCCCATGTACGACGACGTCGCCGCCGCCCTCGCGGGCACCGAAAGCCACGCCTGAGCCGGCCCTTGAGGTAGGTACTACCGAATGTCCGTTGCGCAGTCGGGTCCGTCCCGCCGTGCCCTGTTGGTGACCGCGGCTCTCCTGCCGCTGGCGGGCTGCGACTCCCACGACCCCCCGGTCTCCGTCGCATCCCCGGCGCCGACGCGCCGCCCTTCCACTTCTCCGGACACGTCGAGGTTCACGGCGCTCGAACACAAGTACCGGGCCCGTCTGGGCGTGTACGCCCTGGCGACCGGCACCGGGGCGACGGTGGCCTACCGGGCGGACGAGCGGTTCGCGTTCTGTTCCACCTTCAAGGCACTGGCCGCCGCGGCGGTCCTGCACGGGAACCCGCTCGGTCACCTGGATCAACGCGTCACCTACACGAGGGCCGACGTCGACTCGATCTCGCCCGTCACGCAGCACCACATCGCGACCGGGATGACCATTCGGCAGCTGTGTGACGCCGCCATCCGCTACAGCGACGGCACGGCCGGCAATCTGCTGATGCGCGATATCGGCGGACCGGCGCGGCTGACCGCTTATCTCCGTGAGATCGGAGACGGCGTCAGCCGGATGGACGACTACGAACCCAAGCTGAACAGGATC
This sequence comes from Actinoallomurus soli, assembly GCF_024055715.1. Taxonomy (GTDB): domain Bacteria; phylum Actinomycetota; class Actinomycetes; order Streptosporangiales; family Streptosporangiaceae; genus Actinoallomurus; species Actinoallomurus soli. The sequence continues at coordinate 377,161 of NZ_JAMXMV010000006.1, read as the reverse complement.
CCTCCGAAGGACCCGCGCGACACCACCACTCCCCGCGCGGTCGCCGCCGACTACCGGCAACTGGTCCTCGGCGACACGCTGACCGCCGACAAACGCGCCCTGCTCACGGACTGGCTGCGACGCAACACCACCGGCGCCGAACGGATTCGGGCCGGGCTGCCCAAGGGGTGGACGGTGGCCGACAAGACAGGAACCGGCGACTACGGCAGGGCCAACGACATCGCCATCGTGTGGCCGCCCCACACCGCCCCGCTCGTCCTGGCCATCATGACCGACAGATCCGGATACAGCACGCCACCCGAGAACGCCCTGATCGCCGATGCCACGAAACAGGTCGTCTCCGCTCTGACCTGAGGTCGGCCGGCAGATCTGCCTAGAGGCCGAGGATATGGGCGTTCATCCGCGACGCCGCGTCGGCGAGTTCGGGGATCTCCACGACGGTGATCCCGGCGGCCTCCAGCGCCTGGACACCGTGAGCATCGGCGACGAAGACCGGCGGTTCACGCCATGCGACGACCACTCGCCGGATCGGGGAGTCGAGGATCAGCTCGGCGCACGGCCGGGGACGGGAGCTGCGCCGCGTACAGGGCTCCAGCGAGCTGTAGAGCGTGGCTCCGGGCAGGCGCTCGTCATCGGGCGCGACCTTGCTCAGGGCGGACTCTTCGGCGTGGAAGTGCGGCCGTTCCCGCGAGAAGCCCCGGGAGATCTCGGATCCGTCCGCGTCGACGATCACGCACCCGACCGAGAAGGCGGTGTCACTGGGCGGGCACTGCTCGGCCAGGTCGATGGCGAGGGACAGCCATCGCCGGTCCTCGGAGCGACTGGGCGGTGCGGGAGACAACGAGACGGCCCTTCCCTCGGGGAGGTAGCGCAGGAACGCGATGTCCCCGATCGTACGGGCCTCCGCGAGCGTCATCCGGTTCCCGGGTCCGTACGGGAAGCGGCCGGCGTTGACGAACCGCGGAGCGTCCGGGTCGCCGAGGAAGAACGGCGCGATGGCGAGGTGGATCTCATCGGCGAGCCCGGCGGTGAGGAACTGCGTGTGGATGGTCCCGCCGCCTTCGACCATGAGGCGTCCGATCCCGCGTCGGCCGAGGTCATCGAGCATGACCCCGAAGTCGAGATCCGGGCCGAGGCCGGCGACGTCGGCGAGGTCGCCCAGGCGTTCGCGGAGCTTCGGGACGGCCGGGTCCGGGCAGTAGACGAGCTTGTCCCCGCCGTGGTGCCAGAACCTGAGGTCGCGATCGAGATCGCCGCTGCGGGTGACGGTGACCTTCAGCGGGTACGGCGGGAGCCCCCGTGCCGCACGCTCGTCGCGCCGCCTGGCGGAGTTGACGAGCAGGCGAGGGTTGTCCCGCCGGAGGGTCGTGGCCCCGATCAGGATCGCGTCGGACTCGGCGCGCACCTGGTCGACGCGGTCGAAGTCGGCCTCGTTCGACAGCACGAGCCGGTCGGGGCCGGTGTCGTCGATGTGACCGTCCACCGAGGTGGCCACGCTCAGCACGACGTACGGGCGCGGGTGATCCATCCCAGAGGCCGCCTTCCGAGAACTCCGACAGGACGTTGTCGCTCGCCCTCGAAAGCGTAAGGGCCCGACGTTGGAGTCGTGACCAGGCACCCGGGATGCCCACCGCCCGATGCCGGCTCTCGGATCGAAGGCCCACGCTTTCCGTCGCATTTCACGCTGTTTTCGGTAGGCGGCGGCACCTTTTGTCACGCCCGAAAATGAGGTGTTTGACTAATTTCTGACTCGTCACGATTCGGCGTTGAGCCCTAGCCAGCCCCGTACGGCCGTGATTCTTTCGACCTGCGCGGCGTCGGGGACCTTGGTGAGCCCGCGCAAGAAGGGGACATCGTGAAGAAGCTCGTACTGATCACTGCGGCCGCGACGGGGCTGGTGGGCCCGGTCGTCGCGGCACCAGTGGCCGTGGCGGCGCCGGCGAAGGCCCAGGCCGACCCGCCGGCCGGCGGCGTCGCCTGGTCGCCCTGCCCGGACGACGACCCGGTCCTCGGGGGACTGCTCAAGGGACTGGAATGCGGCTCGCTCAAGGTACCGCTCGACTACAGCCGGCCGCACGGCCGCCAGATCACCCTGGCGCTGACCCGGGCCCGGCACACCGCGCCGGACGCGCAGTACCAGGGCATCGTGCTGCTGAACCGCGGCCAGTGGCCCGGCGGCATCGGACGCGACCTGCCCACCCGCTTCGCCCAGGGCACGACCGGCCTGCCCACGGCGATCGGCTCCACGTACGACTGGATCGGGTTCGACCCGCGCGGCGTCGGAGCCAGCGAGCCGATGGTCACCTGCGATCCCACCTACATCGACCCGGGTCGCGCCCAGGCGGACCCCATGCCGCACACGGCCGCCGAGGAGCAGGCGTGGCTCGACAAGGCCCGGGCGTACGCCGACAGCTGCGGCAGCGGGTACGGCGACGAGCTCACCTATCTCGGCACCAAGGACAGCGCCCGTGACCTGGACATGATCCGGCGGGCGCTCGGCCAGGAGCAGCTCAACTACCTCGGCTACGACTACGGCACATACCTCGGCTCGGTCTACGCCTCGATGTTCCCGAACCGGGTCCGCCGGATGATCCTGGACACCGTGGCACGGCCCAGCAGCGTCTGGTACGACGCCGGCCTGGAGGAGAACGCCGCGACCGAGAAGCGAGTCAAGATCTTCTTCGCCTGGATCGCCAAGTACGACGCGGTCTACCACCTCGGCACGACCGAGTCCGCGGTCGAGGCCGGCTACGACAAGGGCCTGGCGATGGTCCGCGAGGCGCCGATCGACGGCAGGATCGGCCCGGCCGAGTACACCGACTTCTTCTCGGTCGACGTGTACCGCAACTACTCCTGGACCTACCACGCGAAGACGCTGGCCGACTGGGTGCTGCGCCAGGACCCGACGGGGCTGCGGGCCGGCGTCGGCGCGCCGGGGTACCCCCACCAGAACCTCCAGGCGATGTACAACGCGGTCCAGTGCCGCGACGCGGCCTGGCCGCGCGACTGGAAGCGCTGGCACAACGACTACTCCCGCCAGTACCGGGAGGGCAACACGTTCTGGACCTGGCGGAACGCCTGGATCAACGCCCCGTGCGCGTTCTGGCCCGTGCCCGCCGACAGGCCGCAGAAGGTCGGTCGGCGCGACGTGAACATCCTGCTGGTACAGCCGGAGAACGACGCCGTGCACTCGGTCGGCGGCGCCTACGAGACGCACAGGCTGTTCCCGAACTCCCGGCTCATCCTGGAGCGCGGCGGCGACAACGTGGACGCGTCGCTGTCGGCCAACGGCAACGCCTGCCTCAACGACTACGTCAGTTCCTACCTGCGGGACGGCACCCGCCCGGCGTCCAAGAAGGGCACTGACGCCGTCTGCCAGGCCAACCCGGAGCCGAACCCGACCGCACCGGCTCCCTCCGCCGCGACCGCCGCGACGCGACCCGCTCTCCTCTAGCCGTCACGGGGCGACGACGCCCCACCCGGCCGCCGCCAAGGCGCCGGGAGGGGTGCTCTCCCGGACCAGGTGCCGCGTGCAATGTCGAAAGCAGCCCGGCGAGGGGTCACCACGCCGAACTGCTCTCGACATTGCCGACTCAGAGTCCGAGCTGCCGGGCGGCGAGGGCGGTGCCCTCGACGCGGGCGGCGATCTTGGCGAAGGCGGTCTCGCGGGAGGTGGAGGTGTCGTCGGCGAAGGGCGAGAAGCCGCAGTCGTCACAGGTGCCCAGGCGCTCGGGCGGCAGGTGCCGGGCGGCCGCCAGGATGCGGTCACGGACCTGTTCGGGGGTTTCCACGCGTGGGTCGATCGGATCGATGACGCCGACGAAGAGCCGGGCGTGGGCGGGAAGGTGCTCGGCGGCGATCGCCAGGACCTTGTCCGGGTCGGCCTCGCTGGCCAGCTGGATGTAGAAGTTGCCCGCCTTCAGCTGGAACAGCTTGGGCAGGAGACCCGCGTAGTCGATGTCCAGGCTGTGCGTCGAGTCCTGGTCTCCGCCCGGGCACGTGTGCACCCCGATCCGGGCACGTTCGACGTCGGTGAAGCGCTCCAGAACCCGGTTGTTGAGCGCGATGAACTCATCCAGCACGCCGCCGCTCGGATCCAGCTTGAGCGACAGACGCCCTTCGGTGAAGTCGAGCTGGACCACATGCGCTCCCGCCTCCAGCGGACCGCGGATGTCGGCCTCCACCTCGTCGGTGAGATCGGCCAGGAACTCCTCGCGGGTGTACCCGGGAATGCCCGCCGGTGGGTAGAGGAGGCTGAGCGCGGACGCGGCGATGACGCTCTGCTTGACCGGCACCGTCGCGTGCCGCGCCGCGGCCGTGTAGTAGCGGTCGGCGTGAACCTGATAGCGGAACGGGCCGGCGGTCAGGACGGGCAACTGTCGCTGGTGGCCGTCGGCGAACGGGATCACTGCTCCGTCGGGCGCCAGATCGGCGAGGCCGGCGATCGGGTAGGTCGCGAAGCTGGGTTTGGCCTGCTCGCCATCGGTGACGACCGGCGCACCGATCGCCTCGAGACGCTGGATGGTGTCGCGTACGGCCTCGTCCTGCGCGGCGGCCAGCCGCGCGTCGTCGATCTCTCCTGCGGCGTGCGCGGCCATGGCGGTCAGTAGCTGCGGGGATCGGGGGATGCTGCCGATCGGTTCTGTCGGAATCGCCATGCCGTGAGCGTAGATAACGTAATGCGAGGCGACAATCGCTACGCGCAACTGCCGGTGTCCAGGACAGGCCACCGGCCGCCGACTTCCGAATCGTGGCACTGCTGCCCTCCTGAAACCGTAGATATCCCGATATAAAAGTAAGTTCGTTGAACCTTCACATAATTCGGGAGCGGTGACGTGGCGTTGGATGATGCCCTGCTACCCCTACAGCGCCACGATCCCCGCAAGATCGGTCCGTACCGGGTCGTCGGCCGCCTCGGCGAGGGCGGCATGGGCGTCGTTTACGCGGCAAGGCGCTCAGGCACCCGCGCCGCGCTCAAACTCATCAGGCCCGAGTACGCAGCCGACGCGCAGTTCCGCGAGCGCTTCCGGCGCGAGGTGGCCCTCCTCTCGCGAGTCGAGGGCGCCTGCGTGGCTCAGTTCCTCGCGGCGGACACCGAAACAGCTCGTCCATGGCTGGCGACCTCATATGTTCCCGGACCGACTTTGAACGCCCATATCGGCCGAACCGGTCCGTTGCACGGCACGGCGTTGCTGTCCGTCGCGGTCGGCGTCGCCGAAGCTCTTGCGGTCATTCACCGCGCGGGTGTCATCCACCGTGATCTGAAACCCGGCAATGTCATCTTGTCGCCGGACGGCCCGAAGGTCCTGGACTTCGGGATCGCCCGGGCCTTGGACGAGACAGCCATCACCGTGACGCACGTCTTCGTCGGTTCGTCGGGCTGGGCCAGTCCGGAGCAGTACCGGGGCGATGAGATCGGTCCGGCCAGCGACGTGTACGGGTGGGGGGCGGTCATCGCGTTCGCGGCGACGGGCCGGCCACCGCTGGGAACCGGCTCCATCGAGGTCATGGCCCATCGGGTCCTGAAGGAGGAGCCGAATCTCGACGGCATCCCAGACCCTCTCCGGGGCCTGGTCTCTTCCGCGCTGGCCAAGGATCCGGCCGACCGGCCCACCGTGCAAGCGCTCATCGAAGCATTGGCCGAACTGGGCGAAGTGCCTGCGGACGACGCGACGCAGGTGGCGACGACCATCCTCGAGACCGGATGGGATCCCCTCGCGCGAGCACTCCCCGCTACGGTCTCATGGAGCCGGGCACCCCGTTTCTCACGACGGACCGCGGCGATCGGCGGTATCGCCGCGGCCGCCGTCCTCGCATCGACCGCGGCCGCCGTCGTGATGGTGAACCGACCGGCCAAGACGGCGCTCCCGCGATCTACATCCCACCGGCTCCTGATCAACGCCGACAGCCCATCGCCGACGCCGCCCGCTTCTCTTGCGACGTCGGCGACACCCCGGGCGTCCGTGACCTCCGCCGACCCGATCCCCACCTTCTCCCCGCCGTCGTCATGGCAGCCGGAGAATCTTTCAGGCATCGTCTTCTACGCGCCCGGAGACTGGAACAACGGTTTCCCGGACCTCTCGCCGAGTGATTCGCCGGACTTCCTGTGCCTACTCCCGCCCACCGTCACCCCTGCGGGGATGGCGATGTGCCGCGGCGCGCTGACGTTCAGCCTGGGCCCGACGAAGCTCGACTCAGAAGCCGACTGGAGACGGCAGATCGGCGCGTCCGTCGGATGGGCCAACACCAGCACCGTTGACGCTGGTTCGATTCCGGGAACCTTCACACGGGCAGGTACCGCCTACGTCGGTAGCCACAAAGCGCTGTACCGCGAGTTCCTGTCAACGGACTCGGACGGCACCCAGATGAAGTTTCGGGTCTGGTGGCTGCCGGTGACGAAGCTCTGGATCTATTCGGCCCTCGACAGCAGGTACGACACCGTCGTCGATCACATGCTCGCCACCTTCGACTTCACCGGATTCCAGCAGCCCTCCGGATGACGGCGGATCCCGACCATGGCCAGGCGCGGCGTGGGCTCGGGCTCGCGATCTGGTGAGGTCTTCGACTACTTAGCGCCGGGGGATTCCGAGGGACGGGCTCGGACGTGATGGTCGACGATGCGGGTCAGCAGCCGGATGAGCTCCTCGCGTTCGGGAGGCGAGAGCGGAGCGCACAGGTCCTCCTGGATCTGTGCCAGCACGCCGTCGAGGTGCGAGAGGTGATCACGCCCTTCGGGCGTGACGGTGATGATGTTCCGCCGGCGATCCGTCGGGTCAGGGGAGCGCTCGACCAGTTTCTTCTCGGCCAGTTCGTTCAGTGCCGCGACGACGTCGCTACGGTCGACGCCCGTGCGGCGGCCCAGCTCGGCCTGGCTGCCGGGACCGAACTCCGCCAGCGCGGCCAGCAGCCGGTAGTGGTAGCCGCGGGCGTCGGCGGCGGCGAACCGTTCGGTCACCAGACGATGGCTGTGCGCGGAGACCTGGTTGATCAGCCAGCTCGGCGCGCCCTTGAGACGCATCGGTGGCGTTCGGTCGCCCGTCATGGCCGTCAGCCTACCGACTTGTTGGTGGAGCCCACGAATGCCTATGATTGGCGCGACCAACGTTGGCGAGACCAATGAAGTGGCGTCATGGATCGCGTCGACCTTCATGGACTCCACGACCTCATGACCCGCCTCGGGCGCCTGAACGAAACCCCTGGAGCTGAGACATGATCGAGCCGTTCCGCATCGACATCCCCCAGGCCGACCTCGACGACCTGACCGACCGGCTCTCCCGCACCCGTTGGCCCGACGAGGTCGCCGACGCGGGGTGGGACTACGGATTCCCGCTGGCACGGCTCAGGGAGCTCGCCGAATACTGGCGCACCGGTTACGACTGGCGCGCGCACGAGGCCGAGCTCAACGAGCTCCCCCACTTCACGACCGAGATCGACGGCCAGAACATCCACTTCCTCCATGTCCGGTCGTCGAAACCGGACGCGCTCGCGCTGGTCCTCACGCACGGCTGGCCCGGTTCCTTCCTCGAGTTCCTCGACGTGATCGAGCCGCTCTCGCGCGACTTCCACCTGGTGATCCCGTCCATCCCGGGTTACGGCTTCTCGGGGCCGACCCACGAGCGCGGCTGGGACATCGTCCGGGTCGCGCGGGCCTGGGCCGAGTTGATGCGCCGTCTCGGGTACGAGCGCTATGGCGCGCAGGGTGGTGACTTCGGCTCGGGCATCTCGCTGGCGCTCGGCGCGGTGGCACCCGAGCAGGTCGTCGGAGTGCATGTCAACTACCTGCCGACCCGGCCGATCCCGGACGCCGACCTCGAACTGTCCGAAACGGATGAAGCCCGCCTGGCCAAGATCCGGCAACTGATGGCGAACCGTCCGCCGTACCAGGCGCTGCAGGCCACCACTCCGCAGACCATCGGCTACGCGCTGACCGACTCGCCGGTCGGCCAGTTGGCCTGGATCGCCGAGCGCTTCGCACAGTGGACCGACCCTCGCTCGCAGATCAGCGACGACCGGATGCTCACCGACATCTCGCTGTACTGGCTCACCGCTACCGCGGCTTCCTCGGCGCGGCTGAGCCGCGAGACTCCGCGCCGGATCGAGCCGTGCCCCGTGCCGGTCGGCGTGGCGGTGTTCGCGCACGACATCACGCAGTCGGTGCGACCGCTGGCCGAGCGGTCGTACGACATCAGGCACTGGTCGGAGTTCGAGCGCGGCGGCCACTTCGCCGCGATGGAGGTGCCGGACCTGCTCGCCGAGGACGTGCGGGAGTTCTTCCTCACCACCATCGAATAGGACGACGCAGCGGTCAGCTCATCGCGGCCAGGAAGGCGAGCACTTTGGGCCAGTCTTGCGCCCTCGCGGCGGCGTTGTCGGCGCGGGTGCCGCCAAGCCGCAGGGTCCTGCCGTCGGTCGGATTGGTCACGACCACGCCGGCCGCGCCGTACGGAAAGGTGCCGACGCCGTGACCTGCTCTCGGATGGATGAGCGCCTGGTGCGGGAAGCGGTCGTGGTCATGGTCGAGATCGGTCATGATCTGCCGGGCCCAGGTGCTCGCCTCCGGCCAGAGCCGGTCATCCGCCCCGGCGATCGCCAGGACCGGGCCGTCGACGTGGTCGAGCGGGATCACCTTCTGGGGAATCGGGCGGCCGTGCCACGTCCAGGCGGCTCCACTGGCTCCGCGCGTGCCGAGACCCGGGTTGACCCTGTTCGACGGCGAGTACAGGATGACGCCGTGAATCAGGCGAGGGTAGAGCTGGCCGAGTAGCAGGGCCGCCTCGGTGCCGCGGGATATCCCGCGGGCGACCACGTGGGCCGGATCGGCACCGGGCTGGGCGGCCAGCAGGCGTGCCGCCCGGGCGAAGTATTCCAGCGGAATGTCCTGGAGGGTGGCGGGCAGACCAGGGTCGCGGAAGTAGGCCAGAGACAGCGCCGGGTAGCCGTGTGACGCGAGCAGTGCGGCGTCGAAGCTCCCGTCATTTCCCCCCTCCGAGCCACCGAACAACAGGACTGCGGGATGGCGATCCCGGGTCGGCGGGGGCAGGTACAGGTCACCGTCGACCTTGTCGTCCGCGAGGGTGAGCGACTGGTGGCCGACTCCCGGGGTCAGCCACTGGCGGGTCAGCGTCCGGGCCGCGAGTCGGTGGCCGTGTGCGTCGACGGTGATCTGCACGTCACAGGCCGCCCGCACGTTCGGCGGCGGCGGGACGAAGCTCCTGTCGTCCGCGTCACCGGATGGCGGGACCATCGACCAGAACAGCCCCATCCCGTCGACGCCCGTGTACGTGCCCGAGCGCGCACGGGCATGTTCGAGGTCGACCACCCCGTGGCCGTCCGCGCGGAAGACGGCTTGGCTGTGCCACCTCCCGCCCTGATAATCCTGGGCGGCCCCGCCGACCTCGATGGTGTCGTGCGGCGAGAGGCCGCTGATCTTCAGATGGACCGGCCGATCGGCTAAGGAGACCGGAGCATCGACGCCGATCACGGCATGCTCGCGGTGTCCCCGGCCGCACCCCGCCACGACGGAGCCGACCACAATGAGCAGAGCCCCCAGCACGCGCTTCGTCAGGCGCATTTCATCCTCCGTCGTCGCGGTGATCAGCACCCGAAGAAACGGTAACAACGCCGATTCGTACGCTCGGGAGAGGGGCCGCGAGAGGTCAGGGCTGGTAGCCTCCTGCAGGCCGTGACATCACGTGAGGAGGTGAGACCCATGAACGCTGTATCGATGTGGGTGCTCCCCTCGTCGTCATGGTCGGGCGATTGACATAGGTGTCGCCGGGAGTGCCTCGACAACAAGGCACTTCCGAAAGGCAACACCTGTGCATTCAATGCGTTTCATCGCGCAGACGTCGTCGAACGGCGTCCTCGAACGCGATTTCGTCGTCGGTGAGGTCACCGGCGTGCTCTGGTCGCCCGTCTCCGGACCCGACCACGCCCCGCTGGTGCTGATGGGGCACGGCGGCGGCCTGCACAAGAAGACACCGGGACTCATGGCCCGCGCCCGCGACACCGTGACCCGGTGGGGTTTCACCGTGGTCGCCATCGACGCGCCCGGACACGGCGACCGCCCGCGTACGGCGGAGGACGAGCAGGCGCGCGCCGACCTGCAGCAGGCTCTGGCGGCGGGCGAGACCGAGCGCTTCGAGTCGATCAGCGTCCGCTACAGCGCCTCACTCGCGGAGCGTGCCGTACCGGAATGGCAGGCGACCCTGGACGCCCTCCAGGACCTGCCCGAGATCGGCACCGAAGCGCCGATCGGCTACGGGGGCGGCATGTCGCTGGGCACCGCGATCGGGATTCCGCTGACGGCGGTGGAGCCCAGGATCACCGCCGCGATCTTCGGCGGCGGGTTCTTCGCTCACCAGGCTCTGATCGAGGCGGCGAGACGGATCACCGTCCCGGTCCAGTTCCTGCTGCCGTGGGATGAGGAGTACGTCGATCGCGGGACCGTTCTCGCGTTGTTCGACGCCTTCTCCTCGAAGGACAAGACCTTGCTCGCCAACCCGGGCACCCATCGCCGCATGCGCTGGGTCGGGGTCGATGACGAGTTCCTTGTCCGGCATCTCGACCCGGCCGGCACGTCAGCGGCCTGACCTGACCCAATCGGCGCCCGGCTCCGTGCCGGGCGCCGATACGGATTCTCCGGCCGAGGACGGAGACCCCGCCGCCTACTTGTGGATGGTGAAGCAGGCGTCGCCCACGTGGTCCACGTTCCTCTTCTTCTTGTCGACGCCGGTGCAGAGCAGGGTCTTGTTGGGGAACGACCTCTTGACGTCGGCCCGCGCGAACTTCACGTTCTTGAACGACTTCGTGGTCCAGAGGAAATAGGGCTTGTGGTGGGGCGTGGTCACCTCGATGTAGATGTAGCCGCTCCACTTCGTGCTGCCCTTGTGCGAGACGGTGATGCTCTCGACCCTCAGCTTCTTGCCGTTCACGTAGCCGCACCACTTGGAACCGCACTTGCTGGCACTTTCCGCGTGCACCGTGCTCGCGCCCGCCGTACCGCTGGTGAATGCCAGACCGGCCACTGCCACGGCGCCGGCGAGGACCATGGAGAGTTTGCGCATCTTTCCCCCAGGAGTCGATCCGTCGTGATCGGGATCAACCTAGGGATGCGTTACGCCGCCTTACAAGAGGCTGCGGGATCAATGACGATTAGGCCCTCAGACCTATTCGTGGCCAGAGCGCCGACCGCAGACCATGCCGGCCGCCCATCGGCCTCGGTGCGAGCGGGGCTGCGGTCACGTGGTCCCCCGATCGTTCCCGCGTCGCCGAGCAGCCTCCCGATGCAACGGCGATTACTGTGATTACAGTGATACAACGGAGTGGACGGCGGTCCACCGCAGGGAGGGAACGGGAGCCGATGAGTCTTCGTCAGTTCGAGTACGCCCTGGCCGTCGCCCAGGAGGGCTCGGTGACGGCGGCGGCGGAGCTGCTGCACGTCGCTCAGCCGTCGATGTCCCAGCAGATCCGGAACCTGGAGCGCGAACTCGGCGTGCAACTGTTCGCCCGTACGCCGACCGGTCTGGTGCCCACCGTGGTCGGCCGCGCGTTCCTGCGGGAGGCGGAGGCCGCGGTGAGCGCGGCGCGGCGGGCGAGAGCGACGGCGCGGGCCGGCGCCGACGAGCTGGTGGGCGAGCTGGTGGTCGCGGCGCAGATGGGGCTGGGCACGCGGCAGTTGCCGGGCGCGCTGGGCGCGCTGCGCAGCCGCTTCCCACGGCTGGAGGTCACCGTCTTCGAGGAGCCGAACCTCGCCGAGCTGGAGCGGCTGGCGCGCCGGGGCGTCCTGGACCTCGCCCTGGTGGCCGGGCCATGCGGGGAAGAGCTGTACGAGGGCCACCGCCTCGGCGACGAGGAGTTCGTCGTGGTGCTGGGCGCCGGGCACCCGCAGCTCGCCGCCGACCGGGTCGAGCTGCGCGAGCTGGAGCGGGAGCCGTGGGTGCGGTTCGACCACAACAGCGCGCTCGACGGTGTACTGCGGGACGTGCTGCGGGACAACGAGCTGGCCCCGACCACGGCCGCCCGCGTGTCCCAGACGGCGACGGCCGTGCACTGGGCCGTCCACGGGCTGGGGGTCACGCTCGTCCCCGCATCCGCGGTGCCCCACGGCCACGAGCACCTCGCGCGCCCGGTGTTCCCGGTCGTTTCCCAGCCCGTCGTCGCCGCGGTCCGGCCCGGCTCGGGCCCGGCGGAGACGGCCCTGCTCGAACTCCTGCGTCAAGAGAGCTGGTACAAGGCCGCGTCCTTCTCACCGGTGTCCTGACCGCCGAGGAAGCAGGTGAAGGCGGTGATCGCCCCGAGGGCGGCGGTGGTGCCGCCCTCGAAGTTCCATCGGGTGTCAGCGGTGCTCTTCGATCTTCAGGTCGCCTCTGGTCACGGTGCGGATGTGGTCACTGGCGAGGATGTCGTGCGGGAAGCCGAGGTCGATCGCGCCGGCCTCGTTGAGGCGGGCCAGTTGGGAGGCGGTGAAGTCGACCTCCAGGGCGCCCAGGTTGTCCTCCAGTTGCGCGGGGGTGCGGGCGCCGATGATCGGTGCCGTGACGGCCGGGTTCTGCAGGGTCCAGGCCAGCCCGACCTGGGCGGGGGTTCGGCCCAGCTCCGCGGCGACGTCCTTCACGACGTCGGCGATGGCGAGGTTGCGTTCGGTGAGCGCGCCCAGGCCGACGTTGAAGCTCTTGCGGGTGCCGTCGGATGCGACGTTCGTCGCGGTCAGGTCGTCGCGGCTGTACTTGCCGGTGAGCACCCCTCCGGCCAGTGGTGAATAGAGGACCACTCCCAGCCCCATCTCGCGCGCCATGGGGATCAGGTCGCGTTCGCCGGCACGCTGGATCAGGTTGTATTCGATCTGCAGCGCGACCAGCGGCGACCAGCCGCGCAGGTCGGCGATCGCCTGCATGCGCGACACCTGCCAGGCCGGGGCGTTGGAGATCGCCACGTACAGGACCTTGCCCTGCCGGACCAGGTCGTCCATGCCGCGCAGGATCTCCTCGACCGGCGTCGTGGAATCCCACACGTGCAGGTAGAGCAGGTCGATGTAGTCGGTGTTCAGCCGTCGCAGACTGTTCTCCACCGACGCGAACAGGTTCTTACGGTGAGCGCCCCCGGAATTCGGATCCCCGGGCCGGCGCAGCGTCGTGTACTTCGTCGCCAGCACCAGGCTCTCGCGATTGTCGCGGGTGAATTCGCCCAGCAGGCGCTCAGAACTACCATTGGTGTAGGTGTCGGCGGTGTCGATGAAGTTGCCGCCGCGCTCGACGTAGAGGTCGAACAATTTTCGCGCCTCGTCCTGCTCGGCGCCCCAGCCCCACTCGGTGCCGAAGGTCGCCGCACCCAGCGCCAACGGCGAGACGCGAAGCCCGGAACGGCCCAACAACCGGTAGGTGTCGAGGGTGAGCGACATCGTGTCCTCCTGCGCTTTCATCCATTGTCGAGAACAAGTCGACGGTGCGCTGAGCGCGAATCTTCGGAAGAATCGCGGTCGGCGCCTCATCGAGCTGTTTCACGGTACGGCCGGAAAATGGCAGGAGGCAAAGACGAAATGTCAGCAGGCGCCATAGGGGATTCCTATTGGCCCCGGCTCCCTCCGCCCGTGGCCGGCTCGGGAAGCCGCGCCGGAAAGCCGGCCTCGGGCATGGACACGCCGCGGCACGTCAGTTCGACGCTGCGGCGAGGACGGGGTAGTCGGTGTAGCCGCGGTGGTCGCCACCGTAGAACGTGGCCGGGTCGGCCTCGTTCAGCGGCGCGCCCGAACGGATGCGGGCCGGGAGGTCCGGGTTGGCCAGCGCCATCGTGGCGACCGTGATGACGTCGGCCAGACCGGCGTCGAGATCGGCGACACGCGCGTCGACGTCGGCGCCCGCGCGGTTGAGGAGCAGGGCCGTCGGCGATCTCGACGCCGTCGAAACCGGCGGCGATGGCGGCCGACGCCGCGTGGCGGAATTCGTCGACCACGCCGGCGACCTCCTCGGCTGAGCGATCTCGGGATCCAACGAGAGTGACATGATTCGTTCTTCTTTCCGTGCTTGGGAGGATCAGGCGGCGGGCGCGACGATGACGACCTTGCCGTGCAGGGTGCCCGCGGCGGCCTGGGCGTGGACTGCCGGCAGCTCGGCCAGCGGCACGCGCTGGGCGACGTCGACGCGCAGCTCGCCGGAGTCGGCCAGCGCCACCAGCCGCGACAACTGGTCGGCGTCACTGCGGACGAACATGTCGATGCCGCGTACGTCGCGCTCCTCGTCGGAGGGCGCGGGCATCCACACCGTCGTGTTCACCAGCACGCCGCCGGGACGGATCAGACCGACCAGCGCGGCCAGCCGCTCCGGGTCGACCGGCGCGAGGTTGAGCACGACGTCGACCGGCTCGCTCACCGCCGCGGTCACCTCGGTGGTGGTGTGGTCGATGACCTCATCGGCGCCCCAGGCCGTGACCTGCTCGCTGCTGCGCGGGCCGGCCGTGGCGATCACGTACGCGCCGGCGTTCTTCGCCAGCTGCACGGCGTAGCCGCCGACCGCTCCGCCCGCACCGTTGATCAGCACCCGCTGCCCGCTCGTGAGCTCGGCGTGGTCGAAGAGCGCCTGCCACGCGGTGAGGCCCACCAGCGGCAACGCGGCGGCGTCGGGCAGCGGGACGCTCTTGGGCGCCGCCGTCAGGACCTCGGCCGGCGCGAGGACGTACTCCGCGGCCGCGCCGACCCCCGTCATCGGCAGGAAACCGACGACCTCGTCGCCGACCTCGATGCCGTCCACGCCCTCGCCCAGCGCGTCGACCGTGCCGGCGACGTCGAGGCCGGGAGTGTGCGGCAGCGTCACCGGGATGGGACCTTGCATGAAGCCCGCGCGGATGTTGCCGTCGACCGAGTTGAACGACGTCGCGGCGACCCGGACCCGTACCTGGCCGGCACCGGGGACGGGCTGCTCCACGTCCTCGTAGCGCAGGACGTCGGGGTCGCCGTACTCGTGGAAACGCACTGCCTTCATTGCGGAGCTCACTTCCGATGGAGGGGATTGCTTCGAACTTGAAGCAACTAGGGATGACCTTACGACCGCTTCGAATTCGAAGCAAGCGCTGATGTCTGTGCGGTGGGTCACAGCCCTGAGGGGGCAAGGTGATCGACATGCGCCCCGTGAGAGGCGGAGACTCGCCGGCGGCGAGGCGCCCCCGGCTTCGGCGGCGGACGCAGGTCAACTCTGGAAACGCCGGTATGCGGGAAACGTGTACCGGCGCGACAGCGGATGGAACTCCGGCGACAGCGCCATCGGTACGAGGGACAGGGGATGCGCAGACCGCGATTTCATGGTCCGGACGGCAGAGTCGGCACGTTCACCGTCGACGCCGACTCCACCGGCGCCGGCCGGGGGACCTGGGAGCCGTTCATCGATGCCTGGAACGACCGCATGGGAGACCTGTACCCCCTCCCGGAATTCACCGCCTCCACGGTCGACGGCTTCCAGGGAACGATGCGCTCGGTGACCTTGGGGAGACACCGCCGTCAACGAGCTCTGGGCGTCCTCACCCCTGAGCACTCAGGCAGTCGGAGCCCAGGAGCAGGACCTGGTGCGGCTCCACGTCGGGCTGCGCGGCGGTCTGACCCTGCGAGACCCTCATGATCAGGGCGGCGACGCGTACGTCTCGGCCGGCACCTACTACGCCCACCACTGCGTGACGGAGAATCACTTCCACTCCACTCCCGTGATCGGCGCCCGCATCTTCATCTTCCCCGGCGGCGATCTGCGGGCCCTCGTCAGCGGGAGGCCACGCACCGGTCAGGTCGCGTCGCCCTCGGCACAGATCCTCATGGCGCACACCAGCATGCTGCAGCGAACCCTGGGCGGCCTCGGCCCGGCCGGCGCCGACGCGTCCCGCAGCGCCCTGCACGAACTGGCCAGGGGACTGATCCTCGACCACTTCGACGACCGCGAGCCCACCTTCGTCCCGGCACTGGCACAAGCGGCCAAAGACCTGGCCGACGCCCGGCTCACCGACGCCGAACTGTCGTCCACCACGATCCCCCGGCAACTGCACGTCTCGGTCCGCACACTCCAGCGGGCCGTCGCGGATCTGGACGAGCCGTTCAACGCCTATGTCCGCCGCCGGCGTCTGGAGGAGGCGGCCGAGGCGCTCATCGCTCCCCGGTCACCGCTGAGCGTGTCACAGGCCGCGGCGCGCTGGCATTTCAGCGACAGCAGCCACTTCATCCGGTCCTTTTCTCCCTTACGCCCGGAGCGTCGGCACCCGGAGATACCGGGTGTAGCGTGAGGTAATCATGGCTGGTCCGAAGGCCCGCTGCCCAGCCGGCAACCTTCCGGTGGAGGTCGAAGAGCTGGTCGGGCGCCGGCGCGAGGCGGCCGACGTCAAGCGGCTCCTCTCGTCGGCCCGCATCGTGACGCTCACCGGCGTCGGCGGGGTCGGCAAGACGCGACTGGCCCTCCGGGTGGCCGCAGAGGTGACGCGGGCGTTCCCCGACGGAGTCTGGCTCGTCGAGCTGGCGGAACTCACCTATCCCGAGGCGCTGCCGGAGACGGTGGGCGCCGCGCTGGGCATGCGCGACCGCTCCACCGCGCCGACGGTGGCCAGGCTGATCGACTACCTGAGACACCGACGGCTGCTCCTGGTCCTCGACAATTGCGAGCACCTTGCGGATGCCTGCGCGATCCTGGTGAGTGAGCTGTTGAAGGCCGCTCCCGGCGTGCGGGTCCTGGCGACGAGCCGGGAGCTGCTGAAGATCGCCGGCGAGCACGTGTTCGAGGTGCCCCCGCTGTCCGTACCGGCGGAAGACGAGCCGTTGGGACCAGGTGACCTGCTGCGCTACGAGGCGATCCGCCTGTTCGCCGACCGAGCGGCCGCCGTCGTCCCGGATTTCGAGATCACGGCCGCGAACGGCCCGACGGTGGCCCGGATCTGCCGGCTCCTGGACGGGATTCCGCTGGCCATCGAGCTGGCGGGGGTACTACGGCGATCGATGTCGTTGGATCAGATCGTCGCACGACTGGGCGACCGCTTCCGCCTGCTCACCGGCGGGAGCCGCACCGCGCTGCCCCGCCAGAGGACACTGCGGGCACTGATCGACTGGAGCTATGACCTCTGCTCGGCGGCCGAGCGCATGCTGTGGGAACGGCTGTCGGTCTTCACCGGCGGGTTCGATCTGGCCGCGGCGGAACAGGTCGCGTCCGGCGAGGGGATCGCCGCCGATGAGGTCCTCGGGCTGATCGCGGGTCTGGTGGACAAGTCCATCGTCGGCCAGGACAGGAACGGCAGACGTTACTGGCTGCTGGAGACCGTCCGCCAGTACGGATGGGACCGCTTGACCTCATCCCCGCAGGGACCGGATCCCGTCCGGGTCCGCCATCGGGACCATTACCGGCGATTGGCCACCGAGTCGGAGGAGGACTTCTTCAGCCCGCGTCAGATGGAGTGGGGAGCCCGGCTGTCGGCCGAACACGCCAACCTACGAGCCGCGTTGGACTTCTGCCTGAGCGAGCCCGGACATGCGGACGCCGGGCTGGAGATCGCCGCCTCCCTCTGGCATTACTGGATCTTCGTCTCCGGCAGGGTCGCCGAGGGCCGTCGATGGCTCGAACACGCACTCGCCCTGGAACGGCGACCGGGGCCCTCGCGGAACAAGGGGCTGTGCGTCTGCGGCTGGCTCGCGCTGCTGCAAGGTGACGCCGTGGTCGGCCTGGCCATGCTCGAGGAATGCCGTGGCGTGGCGGAGCGGATCGGCGACGAGGACGCCCTCGCCCAGGTCGCCCAACTCTTCGCGCTGGCCGAGATGCTTCGAAGCGAGCCCGACCCTGCCCGGGCCGTGTCGCTGTTCGAGCAGGTCCTGACCCGGCACCGCGCGAGAAACGACCTCAACGGCCTGTGGGTCACGCTCTATCAGGTGACCATCATCGAGGCTCTTCGGGATCCCGACCACGCGGGAGACCTGGGCGAGCAGGGCCTGGCTCTGTGCGACCGCCACGAGGCACTCTGGTCGAAGTCCCTTCTGCTGTGGGCCACCGCGTACACCTGGTGGTGGCGTGGCTGCCACCGCCGGACCGTCACGCTCCTGCGGGAGGCCCTGCGCATCAAACAGCTCTCCTACGATCCCTGGGGCAGCACGTACTGCCTGGCGACGATGGCCTGGCTCGCCGAGGCGCGCGGCGAGCACCCGCGCGCCGCCCGGTTGTTCGGTGCCGTCCACGCGCTGGACCAATTGATGGGCGCGTCACCTACTCATCTCAGTTGGCTCGCCCGGTTCCACGAGTGCTGGGAGACGCGGACGCGCCGGGCGATGGGCCCCGAGGCGTTCGCCTCCAGCTTCGAGCGCGGCACGGGCATGTCCCTGAGCGAGGCGATCGCGTTCGCGCTCGAGGAGAAGCCGGTCGCCGCCTCGGCGAAACCGTCACCACCGGCGCGCGAGGATCTCCCCATGCTCACTCCACGGGAACGAGAGGTCGCGGAACTGGTCGCACAAGGGCTGAGCAATAAGGACATCGCCGCCAAGCTCGTGATCGCCCAGCGTACGGCCGAAGGCCACGTCGAGCACATCCTCACCAAGCTCGGATTCACCTCGCGAGCGCAGATCGCGGCATTGGTGACGGCGGCGCGTGACGTGCCGGGGCCGGACGGCGGGATCATGGCGGCGCACCCCCGTTGATCAGCCGTGACGTTCTGCGCGACGGCTGGCCTGGTAGCCCGGATCAGGCCGCGGGTAGCTCGAACCAGACCACCTTGCCGATCGTCGCGCGGGCGTACCCCCAGCGACTGGACAGTGACTCCACCAGGTGCAGTCCGCGTCCTCCCTCGTCCTCGTCGTCGACCGGGCGCATGCGCGGATACCGTGGGCCGGCGTCCGCGACCTCGAACCGCAGTACGCCGCCGAGGAATCGAATGTTCAGCCGAATCGGGCCGACGCCATGCTGCAGAGCGTTGGTGATCAATTCGCTGATGAGCAGTTCGGCCGTCTCACGGTGCTCGGCGAACCCCCAACCGGCCAGCTGATCGGCGGTCAGATGGCGGGCGCGGGCCACCGAGGGCGGTGATGAAGGAAGTGACCAGGAGACTCGCCCGGGGGCGTTGGATTCGGTGATCGGATTCACGCCGCCCACTCCCGGGCGCTGCGGTCGGCCGGACCGGTACGCCCGCCGGCGGACGAGCCTGCCGGGTCCGTAGAAGTTCACCGCACCGCGGCGGAGCAGTCTTGATCCCTTGCTCTGTGTCCAGAACGTTCGCGGGCGGACAGCCGTGCGCTGGTACTGATGCATGATGCTCTCGGCTCCTTACCGAGCGTTGAATGGATTCCTCTCGGCATCTGCCAGACTGTGGCTGAGCGTCACCTATCGACACGGGGGAAGCACCTGTGTGGGTACCCGTTCCGTACCTGGGTAGGTGCCGCGAGGCGGCTGTTATCGTGCCGACCGTGACGCCCTCTGACTGGTCGGATATCGGTGAACGGCTTGCGCGCCTGGCCGCTGAGGCGGGTGCCGGTGAGATCTTCGGTTCGAGCAGTCACCGGTGGTGGCTTGAGCCGCCCCTGAGCGCCGCCGAGTTGGACGAGGTCGAGGGCCAGTTGGGGGTGGAGCTGCCGGGCGAGTACCGGTCGTTTCTCCTCGGGGCGGGGAGCGGAGGGGCCGGGCCGGCGTACGGTCTGTTTCCCGTCCGTCGAGTCGAGGGGCGATGGCGGTGGGAGGGCGACGGGGCCGAGCTGACCGACCTCGCCACGCTGGCCCGGCCTTTTCCGCACGTTGAGGCGTTCAACCCGGCCGATGGGCTGCCCGACCCGCCGGACGAGGACGACTACGACTCGTTGGACGCCTTCAACGCCGCCGAGGACGCTTACTGGGAACGGCACGACCAGGTCGTCTTCCGACCCGAGCATTCGCTCGGGCTGTTGTACCTATGTCACCTGGGCTGCGCGCAGCGCGAGGTGCTCGTCGTCAGCGGACCGGCGAGAGGCCAGATGTGGGCTGATGACACCGCCGACGACGGCGGTTTCCGGCCGCTGGCCGACGATGACGGAACGCCGCTGGGATTCGCCCGGTGGTATCGACAGTGGCTGGACAACGCCGAAGCCCGGTTGTCCCGCGGCCTACCTGCTTGAGACCGCCGTCGGTTCGGTAGACCGGCGGCCACGCCCGGTCTCCCCTCCCGCTCGGCTCGACCGAGCGAACACCGAGTGAGCACGCCGTGTTCGTCCGGCGGTTGGCGGCCGTCGGCCGCATCGCCACCGGCCGTGCCGAGGGTGTGGCGTGCGCTGGAGCGTAGCCGGGACTCGAGTGCCTCCGCGTCATTGCGGAGGTGCGGCAGCCCGCGCGCCGCGAGGTTGTCCCGCTGCTACATGGGCCCGCGTTCCTCGCCAGAGCACGCCTGCGACTCCTGAGCGACGAAACGCCGGGCCAGGACGCCGCTGCACAAGCGATCACCGCTTAACCTGCGGGAACGGATCAGGCGAAGGCCGACTCATTCGCCACTCGGCTGGACGTAACCAAGCGGGCCAGGCCCCAGGGATGAAGGTGGAGCGCCCCACCGGACGAACGACCTTCGCCCTTGGAGCCTGGCCTGCTCGGCTTCGTCTGGGGCGTCCTCATTCCCTTTCAGATGGCTGCGGACCCGTCCGGGAGTCTGCAGCACCGCTGCTCATTGCTCGCGCCCCTTGTGGGTCTTCGTGGCTTTGCCCGACGGGGTCGTGCAGGGCGCATCACCGGTCGCGCCGCAGCGCGGGCACGCGGCGGGCGCCGTGGCCGGCTCCGTGGCCGACTCGGTGGCCGACTCGGTGGCCGACTCAGCGGCCGGCTCGGTGGCCGGCTCAGCGACCGGCTCCGTGGCCGGCTCAGCGACCGGCTCCGTGGCCGACTCGACGGCCGATTCGGTGGCCGGCTCGGTGGCCGGCTCGGTGGCCGACTCAGCGACCGGCTCAGCGACCGGCTCGGTGGCCGACTCAGCGACCGGCTCCGTGGCCGGCTCAGCGACCGGCTCGGTGGCCGGCTCAGCGACCGGCTCCGTGGCCGACTCGACGGCCGATTCGGCGACCGGCTCCGTGGCCGGCTCAGCGACCGGCTCCGTGGCCGACTCGGCGGCCGACTTGGCGGCTGGCTCCGTGGCCGACTCGATAGCCGGCTCGGTGGCAGGCTCGGGCTCCGGTGCCTCATGGACGGGGGCGGCCGCTCCGCCGAGCGGGTCGCTGGTCGAGCGGGGGTCGCGTCCCTTTTTCTCTCGGATGTACGCCTTGACGCGGTCGATGATCTTCACGGTCGGGGGGCTCCTTAGCGTCGGCTACCGGGCCGCGCGGGCAGGCTGGACACGGTCTCTCGGATCGCGTCGGTCCGTTCGGCGTCGACCTGGTCGCGCTCCTCGAAGGTCATCAGATCGTAGGGCAGGCCACAGCTGTACTCGTCCATGAGGACCTGTCACAGACTTGCGCCGGCCTGCTGCGGGACGGCTGAACCGTCCAGCTCGGTCCACGGCTGTCCAGGGCCGGGTTAGCGAACCCGTTAGCGAAAAGGCCCCTTGCGTGATCGCAGGAGGCCTTTGAGCTGGGCGCA
This sequence comes from Actinoallomurus soli, assembly GCF_024055715.1. Taxonomy (GTDB): domain Bacteria; phylum Actinomycetota; class Actinomycetes; order Streptosporangiales; family Streptosporangiaceae; genus Actinoallomurus; species Actinoallomurus soli. The sequence continues at coordinate 355,640 of NZ_JAMXMV010000006.1, read as the reverse complement.
GCCGGAGGGATTCGAACCCCCAACCTTCTGATCCGTAGTCAGATGCTCTATCCGTTGAGCTACGGCTGCTGGCGTCCAAGAGTGTAGCGGCACTCTGGGGGGACACGCGAATCGGATACCGCGGCGCCCCGGCGGCGGGTCGGAGTTGCCGGTGGGGCCGCCGGTCCGGACGGCCTCGCGTGAGTGCCGGTCCTCTCCGCGACCACGTCCCGGACGTGACCTCCGCGCGGTTCCGGCCGCAGGAGGTGTCCGACGTCACCGTCCCGACGACCGCCGGCCGGCGGGCCGGGCCTCGCGACGGCGGGCACGGGGGTCGCGCGGGGTCCCGGGTGCGGGGTACCCGGGCCACTCGTCCGGCGGTTCGGCCGCTGAGCGATCTTTCTGCAAACGCGGAGGGGATTCGCGTTCGGCCATCGAAAAACAGATCAAGCTCACGGCTTTTGCGGTAATTCGGGTGATCTTGTGACCTATCCTTGACACTGGTGTAAACAGGAGCCGCGCCGTCCGATATCTGGAGCACGTGCATGGCAAGGTGGTCCGCGTTCGCCCCCACCGCCGACAGGCGCCTGGTGAAGGCGCTGCACGAGGGGGACGAAGAGGCGCTGGCGACGCTCTACGACGTTTACGCCGAGCGGCTGTACGACTACTGCGCGGCACTTCTGGGCGATCTCAAGGCCGCCGAGGAGGTCGTGCACGACACCCTGATCGACGCGTCGCGCCGCGCCCCGCGGCTACGGGAGCGCGAGCGGCTCCGCGCCTGGCTGTACGCCGCCGCCCGGCGGCGCTGTCTCCTCCGCAAGCGGCCGGCCGCGATGGCGGACGACGAGGCGTTCGCCCGGCTGGACTTCTTCGACCGGGAGGTCCTCTTCCTCGTCCACCGGCACGATCTGACCGGCGAGGACCTGGCCGCGACACTCGGAATCACGACGCTGCGCGCTCAGCGACGTCTGCACCGGGCCACGCAGCAGTCGCCCGAGGCCGAGGACATCGTCGGGGCGGTCCCGGTCCCGGAGCCTCCCGCTGCGCTCCGGCACCGGGTGCTGCACGCGGGAACGGACCCGGAGCTCGCCGGGTACCGGACGGAGATCGCCGCGCGTGGCGGCGCGCTGACGGCCGAGGGGATGCCCCGGCAGCCGGACGCGCCCTCCCGGCTGGCGCGGCGCTGGGCGTTCGCGAGCGGTGGGTCGGTGGCGGCGCTGGCGACCGCCGTCGCGGTGATGATGTTCATCGGCCCGAACGTGGCCGTGCCGGACCTGCAGTGGCCGGGCGGCGGTAAGCCGCGGACGGGCACGCCGGCGACCCGGGCGACGCCGCCGCGCGGTGGGCCGGTCGTGACCCGGCCACCGGCCGCGTCACGCTCCCAGGGGCAGACGGGCCCCGAGACGGGCCCGCAGCTCATGCCGTCGCCCACTCCGAGCAGGTCGCACCGGCCGCCGAAGTCGCCGCCCAAACCGCCTACGGGCGTCCTCGCGGTGGCGCCCCTCTCGGTCCACATTCAGGGCCGGGGCACGATCGGCGAGATCGGCCTCACCGCTCAGGGCGGCAGGGTCGACTGGACGGCCGCCGACGCCGACCCGAACATCGCGCTGTCCCACGTGAGCGGCGCGATCGCCGCCGGGGAGCACGCCACGCTTCAGGTCATCCTGAAACGGCAGGCCGTCACGCTGCCCGGTCAGACCGTGGTGACGGTGACCGACGGTGGAGGTCGTTCCACCGCGGTCACCGTCTCCTGGGACCTTTCGGTCTTCTGAGTCACGGAGGTGCCGTGCCGCGGTGGTCAGCCCCGGCCGCCGGGCAGGGCGACGAGGTTCGCGCCGCGGTCCGCGCCGCCGGCCTCGCCGAGCGCCCGCAGCACCGGCTGGACGATCTCCTCCTCGGTCGTACGCCGCGGAACGACCTGCTCCTCGGCCGCGCGCCGCTGGACGAAGCCGTGGTAGAGCACGCCCTTGGCGTTCACCCGGACCGGCTGGAAGTCGCGCGGGTCGAGGGAGCAGAAGCCGGTCCGGACGACGTCCTGGTACAGCGTCTGGGACACGATCAGCGCGACGTCCCGGTGCTGCTGGTCGGCGAGGAGCCGGCGCAGCGGCTTGGCGTTGAGCAGCCGGCTGACGACGATGGGGGCGTCGCCCGCCGGGCCGAACGGCCCCGGCGTAAGGGTGCCGTGGTGCAGCGCGACGCGCAGCCGCAGTCGCCTGCCGCCGCTCCGCTCCCGGTTGAACTCCCCGAGGATGGCCTCGAGGCGGCGGGTGAAGTCGCCGACGACGAGCGAGACGTCGACGTCTTCGGGCAGCACCGCGAGCTCGCCGTCGCCGCTGACCTGTTCGTACCAGAGGTTGCGGTCGAGGCCGACGTCCTGCGCGGCCAGGCTGAGGATGGTGCGCAGATCGGTCTGCGCACGCAGCTGGCCACGCGCGTCGCGGGCGCTATATTTCTCTACGTCCACCGCCAGGACAAGGCGGTAGGTAAGGCGAACGTCAGCGTGAACGTCCGTGAGCGGCATGGACACCTCCAAAGCAAACTGGGCTGTGCGCCCCCATTCGCTCCACTTCGGAGAGAGTGTGCCTCTCGGAGGATGACCAGCGCCCCTCTTTTTCGGTACCTTCCCCACGTCCTTCCGGTGACCGGCGAAACCAGCGGACCTTAGACGCGAGAACGGCGCCGGAAGTTCCTTCAGGTAAGCCGAAGGTTACCCAGGCGACAGGTGATCTGTCGGATCACGCCGGCCGATCGACTCGTTCCACCAGGTCAACGAGTCGTAACCGGCAGCGAGGAGAGGGCGTCGACCTCGACGCGGAAGGCACGTGGCAGTCGGTTCGGCGAAGGGCGTTACGCATAAGTCCAGTTTTTGCGGCCTTTAGGGTAATTGCCCGCGACCTTACCGCTTGACGGCCACACCCACGACGCCTGCGAACTTTTCACGCGCCGCCTCATCGCGCTCCGGGCGCCATTCCGTCGGCCCCACCAATCCGGGCTCGAGAACGTCGAACCCGTCGAAGAACCGGAGGATCGCGTCCCGGCTCCGCGCGCCGAGCCGCGCGCTGGCGCCCTCGTACACGCGTTCCGCCCTGGCCATCTTCTCCGGATGCGGATCGGACGACAGGTGGGACAGGATCAGGTGGCTCCCCGGCGCCATCGCCTCGCGGTACCGCGCGACGATCGCCCACGGATCGTCCTCGTCCGGCACGAAGTGCAGCACGGAGACCAGCAGGACGGCCACCGGCCTCCCGAGGTCGATGACGGCCCGTACGTCGGGGTGACCGAGGATCTCCTCCGCCCGGCGAAGGTCCTCCTGGACGAAGCGGGTACGGCCCTCCCGCGACAGGAGCGCCTCCCCGTGCAGCCGTACGACCGGGTCGTTGTCGACGTAGACGACCCTCGCCTCCGGGTCCGCGCGCAGCGCCACCTCGTGGACGTTCTCCCGTGTCGGCAGCCCGGACCCCAGATCCAGGAACTGCCGGACCCCCGCGTCGAGGGCCGTCCGAACCGCCCGGCCGAGGAAGGAGCGGTTGAGCTTCACCCCGCGCAGGACACGCCCCTCGGAGATCCGGATGACCTCCTCGGCCGCCGTCCGGTCGGCGGCGAAGTTGTCCTTGCCGCCGAGCCAGAAGTCGTACATGCGCGCGACGTTCGGCACCGAGACGTCGATCCCCGGCGGCGGCCTCTCGGTCATGGCGTGGATTCTAACGAGGGTGATCTTCGGCCGACCTCGGCCGGAGACGATCCACTCGACTACTTCGAGTGACATTAGGGTAACTAGCTGTCGTGACCGACATAACGGAGGAGGGACGCCGCGACGGCCGGCTCCTGGTCATCGGCGGCGCGGAGAACCGCACCTGCGGGACCGGGCCGCTGAAGGAGTTCGTCTCCCTCGCCGGGGCGGATGAATCCCGGATCGTGGTGGTGACCACGGCGACCGAGAAGCCCGAACAGGTGGCCGCCGAGTACGCGCGGGTGTTCCATCGGCTCGGCGTCTCCTCCGTCACCGAACTCCGGCTCCCGCACCGCGCCGTCGCCGACAGCCAGGACTCGCTCGACGTGCTCCGCAAGGCCACCGGCGTGCTGTTCAGCGGCGGTGACCAGTCCCGCATCCGCAGCCTCGTCGGCTCGAAGGCCAACGCCCTGCTGCGGCGGCGCCTCACCGCCGACGGGCTCGTCATCGCCGGGACGAGCGCGGGCGCGACCGCGATGGGCCGCTGGATGATCCTCGGCGGCGACGGTCACGAGGTCGCGGCCTCCACGGTCCGGATCGGGCCCGGGCTCGGCCTGCTCGACGACGTGCTCATCGACATGCACTTCGCCGAACGAGGCCGGCTGCCCCGTCTCCTCAGCGGCATCGCGCTCGACACGCTGCGGCTGGGCGTCGGCATCGACGAGGACACCGCGATCGTGGTCCGCGAGGGCCGCTTCGAGGTGATCGGCAGCGGGGTCGTGACCATCGTGGACGCCGACCAGGCGACCGTCGGTTACGCCGAGTGCGACGACGATCCGCTGGCCCTCTTCGACGTCCGTCTCCATCTCCTTCCGGCCGGCTGCTGGTTCGACATGGAACAGCGCAAACCGTGGTTCGGCCCCGTACCCGCAGCAGAGGAGTGACCATGCACCTCGAGCATCTGCGCCGGCTGAACGGTCCCAATCTCTACCTCGCGCGACCGGTGGTGATCGCCCGCCTCGATTTAGGAGAACTGACCGGCCGGGAGACCACGGACTTCCCCGGTTTCGCCGAGCGGCTCGTGGCCGCGCTCCCCGGTCTGGCCGAACACCACTGCTCCGCGGGCCGACCGGGCGGGCTGCTGACCGCGATGGCACGCGGAACGTACTTCGGGCACGTCACCGAGCACGTGACGCTGGAACTGTCCGCGATGATCGGCCGGGACGTCTGCTTCGGCCGTACGGTGTCGGCCGGAGCACCGGGACACTACGACGTCATCCTCGAACGCCCGGTGGACGAGCCCGAGGAGTCACCGGTCGTCGGCTGCCTGATCGACCTCGCCGTCCGTACGGTGACGGGCCTGCTGAACGACGGGGACGTCGCGTTCGACGCCGAGCTCGCCGCCCTCGCCGCGACGTACGAGCGGACGAGCCTGGGCGTCAGCACCGCCGCCCTCGCCACGGCGGCCCGGCGGCGCGGCATCCCCGTACGCCGGGTCGACGACCTGAACCTGCTGCAGCTCGGGCACGGACGGCACCGGCGCACGGTCTGGGCCGCGATGACCGACCGGACCTCGGCGATCGGCGTCGAGGCCGCGGGCGACAAGATGCTCACCAAGCGGCTGCTGGAGGGCGCCGGGCTGCCGGTGCCGGAGGGCGTCGTCGTGACGACCGCCGAGGAGGCGGTCGCCGCGTTCGAGAAGATCGGCACGCCCGTCGTGGTCAAGCCCCTCTCCGGCCACCAGGGGGAGAACGTCTGGATCGAGCTGACCGACGCCGGCGAGCTGGCCGCGGCCTTCCGCGCCGCCTCCGCCGAGGGAGGCGCGGCGCTCGTCGAGGCGTACGTCCCCGGCCGCGACCACCGGGTGCTCGTCGTCGGCGACCGCGTGGTGGCCGCCGCCGAACTCAACCCCGCGCGGGTGACCGGGGACGGCAGGTCCACCATCGCCGACCTGGTCGCCGCCGCGAACACCGACCCGGCGCGCGGCGAGGGCCACGACCGGCCGCTGACCCGCCTGGCGCTGGGCGAGACCGAACGCGCGCACCTGGCCCGGCAGGGCCTCGCCCCGGACTCCGTGCCCGCCCCCGGCCGGGTCGTGACGCTGCGCCGCAACGCCAACCTGTCGACCGGCGGGACCAGCAAGGACGTCACCGACCGCGTCCACCCCGACGTCGTACGGCTCTGCCGCCGCGTCGCGACCACCGTCGGCCTCGACATCTGCGGCATCGACCTGCGCCTGCCCGACATCGCCGCCCCGATCCCGGCCGACGCCGGCGCCTCCGGCGTGATCGAGGTGAACGCCTCACCCGGCCTGCGCATGCACCTGGCGCCGTACGAGGGGCGCCCTCGCGACGTCGCCGCGGAGATCATCGACCGGCTCTACCCGCCCGGGACGTCCGGGCGCGTGCCGATCGTGGCCGTCACCGGCACCAACGGCAAGACCACGACGGTCCGGATGATCGCGCACCTGCTGGCCCAGGACGGCCGGCGCGTCGGCATGACCACCACCGACGGCGTGTACGTCGGCGGGGAGCTCGTCTACCGCGCGGACGCCTCGGGCCCGCTGTCCGCGGCGATGGTCCTCGCGGACCGCACCGTGGACGCGGCGGTGCTGGAGACCGCGCGCGGCGGCATCGTACGGCGCGGACTGGGCTACGACCGCGCCGACGTCGCCGTCCTCACCAACATCACCGACGATCATCTCGGCGTCGACGACATCGCCACCGTCGAGGACCTCGTCGAGATCAAGGCGCTCGTCGCCGAGGAGATCCGCCGTGGCGGCCACCTCGTGCTGAACGCCGACGACCCGCGGACCGCCGCGCTCGCCGACCGACCGCGCGTCCGGGACCGCGAGCCCGTCGTCCGCTACTTCGCCCTGTCCGCGTCCGCTCCGCGCGTCGAAGAGCACCTGGGCGCGGGCGGGATCGCCTACTTCGTCGAGGACGGCGCGCTGACCGAGGCCTGCGGAACCGGGAGGTCGCGGATCCTCCCGGCCGCGGACGTCGCCGGGTCGTTCGGCGGACTGGCCCGGCACGTCATCGGCAACGCGCTCGCGGCCGCCGCGGCGGCCCGCGCCCTCGGCATGCCGGCCGACCTGGTCGCGCGCGGACTGCGGACGTTCGACCCGTACGACCTGAATCCCGGACGGGGCTGCACCTTCCGGGTCGAGGACCGCCCGGTCGTCGTCGACTACGCCCACAACCCGGCGGCCGTCGCCGCCGTCGGCGAGCTGATGCGGCGGGTGTGGCGGCGGGACGGCGTGGCGGCCGTGACGCTGCCCGGCGACCGCTGCGACGAGCTGGTGATCGACACCGCCCGCGCGGTCGCCCGGTCCTTCGGCCGCGTGGTGGTGTACGAGGACGAGGACCTGCGGGGCAGGCGGCCCGGCGAGATGGCCCGGCTCATCACCCGCGGGCTCGTCGACGCCCGCCCCGACGTCCGCGTGCACCCGGCCGGCGACCTGAAGGACGCGGTCGGCATCGCGCTGGGCGTGTCCACGCCGGGCGAGCCGATCCTGCTGCTGTACGAGAAGCTGCAGCCGGTCATGGACCTGCTCGACGCGCTCGGGGCGGCCTCGCCGCCGGACGCCCGGTGACCGGCCTTAGAGCCACGCCCGCTCGCTGGCGATCCGGATCGCGTCGATCCGGTTGCGCGCGGCCGTTCGCGTGATCACGCTCGACAGGTGATTGCGCACGGTCTTCACCGACAGGGAGAGCCGGGCGGCGATCTCCGCCGTCGTCGCCCCGTTCGCCGCGATGCGCAGGACCTCGAGCTCGCGCGGGGTCAACGGGTTCTCCTCGACGGCGCGGGCGGTGCCGGCCAGCTCCGGGTCGATCATCCGCCGGCCCGCCGCGACCTGACGGACCACGCGCATGAGGACGTCGGCCGGTGCCTGCCTGCTGAGCAGCCCGAGCGGATCGACGGTCATCGCCCGGCGGACTCCCATGGGGTCACCGCGGTCGGCCAGCATCACCACGGAGCATTCCGCGGCCAGCTCGCGCAGGTGTGCCACGCCCGTCGATCCGGCCGGACCCGGCAGGTCGACGTCGATGACCGCGACGGTGGGGCATAACGTCGCGACCGCCGACGCGAGGCCGTCCCCATGGGACAGGTCGGCGACCACGTGAATATCGGGCTCCCGGTCGAGACAGGCGGACAGCCCTAACCGGAGCAGGTGTACGTGCTCTGCCACCAGCGTACGGATCACCGCGTGCCGTGGGTCGTTCCGTGACGGCGCCCAGCGCCTGAGGCCGGCCCGGCGTTCCGCACGTTGATCGTTCTTATTCATGTATCGCCCCTGTCGACAGCCGTAACGCACTTTGCCCGGCACATCGCAAATAAACCTTGCAGAACGCACGAATCCGAAGTCGCCGGCCAAGCCACCGCCACCTGTCCGATTCCGGACAGGTAGCGGTCGGCCTGGCGCGGACGGTCACGCGGTCGGCGCGGAGTCGTCAGGTGCGGACTGCACATCGGCGGGCGAGCCGGAAGGACCGGATCCCGGCGGGCCGTTCGGCTCCGTGGGGTCGCCTCCCCCGCTCGGGGCGGAGGCGGCCTCGCGGGAGGCGCCCCCCGGCGGCGTCGGAGCGGGCGTCGAGTCACCGCCCGCGGTGGCCGGCCGGCGGCGCGGTACGGACACCGGACCGTCCCAGGCCGCGGCCCGGGCCGGAACGGAGACCGACCCGGTGACCCGTCGCCGAGGACGGCCCGCGAGGGTCCTGACCCAGCGAGGCCACATGCGGTACGCGGGCGCTCCGGGCCGGGCCGCGCCCGCGAAGGCCCGGCGCCGCCAGCCGGTCAGCGAACCGCGCTGGATGACCGTCCCGGTGTGCGGAGCATGGACGAACCGGCCACGTCCGACGTAGATGCCGACGTGGCTCGCGCCTGAGAAGAACACCAGGTCGCCGGGGCGCAGGCTCCTCATCGGGACCTTGCGCCGGATGATGTGGTACTGGATGTCCGCGCGGTGCGGCAGGCGGACACCGCCCCTCCGCCAGGCCGCCATCGCCAGGCCCGAGCAGTCGTACGACCGCGGTCCGGCCCCGCCGAACCGGTACGGCTTGCCCATCTGCCGGTAGGCGAATCGGACGGCTCGCCGGGCCGCGACCCGCTGAGCGGCGATCCGGGCCAGGTAACGCTCGTAGGCGTACAGGATCCGGGACTGCCGGTGTGTCGGCCCGGAGATCGCGATGACCGCGTCTCCCCGCTCCGTACGGGCCGCCGCGCTGGATGGCGTCCAGAGGGCCAGGAGCACGCTGACGCCGATCACCGGGTATCGCAGTAAAGCGGGGCCCGCCACACCGAGGTGCGCTTTACCGGCCCGAACACGGTCGTGGTACGTCGACTTCATCCACCATCCTCCAAATGGCGAGTGAGCCTTTTCAGCGCATGATCTACCCTGAAAGGCGGGGCACGTACCATTACCCTTTTCGCCGCAATCCCCGCCATCCGGATTCCGACAGGGCCTCCTATAGCAAGAAGTCAGTCCCGGCATTTGAATGCTCCAGGCATCGGTAAACGGAACGCCGCCTTCCCTGCCCCGAGAGGGGCGGGAAGGCGGCGCACCGGGTGAAACGAAAACCGCCCGGCCGGAGGACCGGCCGGGCGGAATGGAGTTTCCGGGTCAGGAATTGCCGCCCTTGGTGAAGGAGGCGTTCCCGTCGCAGGCCGCCGCGGCCAGACCCCGGATGGCGCCCGCGTTGCCGCAGATGGTGATGGGCATCGTGGCCGGAGCGCTGACCTGGTCGTTGCTGAGCAGGTGGGTCGACGAGGAGGCGGTGTTCTGCGTCGAGGACTGGCTGCAGGCCTCAGGGCAGACCGGCGCGCCGATCGGCTGCGAGCACGCCTGGGCGCAGGCGGGCGCCTGGTGCGTGGTGGTCTGCGCCGGCGGCTGGGCCGCCGGAGCGCAGGCCGCCGGGCAGGCCGGAGCGGCGGGCTTGGCGGGCTCGGCGTTCACCTGGGTCGACGACGAGCAGGTGGCGGGGCAGGTGGCGGTCGCCTGCGACGACGCGCTGCCGCTGCTGATGCTCGCGTGGCCGTGGCACGCCGCGGTGCCCAGGCCCTTGTCGGAGATCGCGTTGCCGCAGATCAGGATCGGAACGGTCACCGGCGCGCTGACCTTGTCGTCGCTGCCGATCGAGGTCGCCTCGATGCCGTGGGTGTGGTGGCTGATGTAGCTGAGGCGCTGCGCGGCGCCCGTGGCCGCGGTCGAACGCGGGCTCAGCGCGTTGAGGGCGTTGCCGTTCGCCGCGTTGACGGTGGCGCCCTGCAGCAGGTTGTTGGCGGTGATCGGGGCCGTGACGTCCGCGAGCACGCCACCGAGGAGGCTGCGGTCGCCGCGCGTGGTGTTGGTGTCGGCGTTGGCGATGCCGCCGCCGACCGCCGCGAACGCGGCTCCGACGAGGAGAGCGCGGGCGGCGCGAACAGTCCATTTACGCATTGGTCCCCCAAGGGTGTCTGTTTTCCAGTGATGATGCGGTGATTTTCCGTCGCGGCGGGATCGCACGATCACGTTGAATCGGAATGTGCGCGAGATGCAGCCATCGTGCCCGCGAAAGCGGCGGTCTGGATGCTTGAGCGGCAATTCGGACGCACGGCGCGGCATGCCATCCACGCGTACGGGTCGTACCGCTTCACGCACCCTCCAGTTGGCCGGCGATCTCGAAAAGTCGAAGGTTCTTGCTGACCGGTGGAAAGGCTAACACCGCCTTTCCGGCCGGCCGGGGGACGCCGACTCTCTATGTAAAGGGCTCACCCGCCGCGCGGCCGGGTTCTCCACAGCGAGACTCAGGAGAGCTCAGCGCGAAACCGGAGAGGCAAACGGCGGGCAATGGAGCGTGTCCCAATCGCCACAGATCCTTGACGTTGCCCTTACCCGGTTTCCGGCATCCCTCCGGACCGGCGGGCCGCCGGCGTTCGCCGCGGCCGCAGAAATCGGATGACATGTCGATATCCGGTCCTTAAGCTGCGCCCGGTGCGCGACCTGACCCTCCTCCCCAAGGCCCACCTGCACGTCCACCTGGAGAGCACCATTCGCTGGGCGACGCTCCGGGAGATCGGGACGGCCAACGGCGTCCCGGTTCCGGAACCGCCCGCCGACGGGCCGGTCGTCTTCGACGGCTTCGGCCGGTTCGCCGACCTCGGCACGCTCGTACGCGACTGCCTGCGCCAGCCGGAGGACTTCCGCCGTGTCGCCCTGGAGTTCTGCGCCGACGAGGCCGCGCAGGGGACGCGGTACGCCGAGGTCACCTTCACCGCGGCCGCGCACGGCGAGCGCCTGGGCAGCCCGGAGACGCCCCTCGAAGCCGTGCTCGACGGGCTCGCCGAGGGACGGGCCGCGTACGACATCGAGTGCCGGGTCCTGCTGGACCACTCGCGCCGGCGCTCGGTCGACCGCTTCCGGCGCACGGTGGACCTGGCCGTGCGGTACGCGGACCATGGCGTCATCGGCATCGGCCTGGCCGGGGACGAGTCCCATCCCCTCGCGCCGTTCGCCGAGGTCATCGGGTCGGCGCGGGACGCGGGCCTCCACCTCGTCCACCACGCGGGGGAGACCTGCGGGCCGGAGAGCATCCGCGAGGCGATCACCGTCGGCCACGCCGAGCGGCTGGGACACGGGATCCGGATCCTGGACGACGCGGACCTGGTCGCCGAGGTACGGGACCGGGGCCTGCCCTTGGAGGTGTGCCCCTCGTCGAACGTCGCGCTCGGCCTCGCGCCCTCCTTCGCCGCGCACCCGCTGCCCCGGCTGCGCGACGCCGGCCTCGTCGTGACGGTGAACACCGACATCCCCGTCATCATCGGCACCACGACGACCGAGGAGTACGCCCGGATCCGTACCGCCTTCGGATACGACGACGCCGTGCTGGCCGAACTGTCGCGTGCGGGAGTCGAAGCGTCGTTCGCCCCGGAACCGACCAAGGGCCGGCTGCGCCGAGAGATCGACGCATGGCTCACCACCCCCGCCCCCTGACCGGGGGCGTCCGCCGGAAACCTGCGGGAAAGCGCCGGCACGGCGGCGTGCCCCTGCCCGCAGGTCCGCGGCCATCCTCATTAGGGTCGGAAGCATGTCCGATATGGCGTATCGCCCGCTGGGCGACTCCGGCCTCGCCGTCTCCGTCGTCGGTCTCGGGTGCAACAACCTGGGCCGCGCGAAAACCCGTACGGAGACGCTCGAAGGCACCAGAAAGGTCATCGACGCCGCGTTCGACGCCGGCGTCACCCTGTTCGACGTGGCGGACATCTACGGTGCCGAGCCGGGCCTGTCCGAGGATCTCCTCGGGCAGTGCCTCGTCGGCCGCCGCGACGATGTCGTCGTCGCCACCAAGTTCGGGATGGACATGCGCGGCGCGAACGGCCCCGACTTCGGCGCGCGCGGGTCCCGGCGCTACATCCGCCGGGCCGTCGAGGCGTCTTTGCGCCGGCTGCGCACCGACCACATCGACCTCTACCAGTACCACGCGCCCGACGGCGTGACCCCGATCGAGGAGACGCTCGCCGCGCTGGACGAGCTCGTCCGCGAGGGCAAGGTCCGTTACATCGGCTCCTCGAACTTCGCCGGATGGCAGGTCGTCGAGGCCGACTACGTCGCCCGCGCCGCGGGCGGTGCCCGCTTCATCAGCGCCCAGAACTACTACAACCTGCTCCACCGCGACCCCGAGGCGGAGCTCATCCCCGCCTGCCAGGCCTACGGCGTCGGCATGCTGCCGTTCTTCCCGCTGGAGTCCGGCCTGCTGACCGGCAAGTACCGGCGCGACGAGGAGCCCCCGGCCGGGACGCGGATCGGCGACAGCCGGCGTTCCATGCACGCGGACGCGGACTGGGACACCATCGAGGCGATCCGCGAGTTCGCCGACCAGCGCGGCATGTCGATGCTGCACGTGGCCATCGGCGGGCTCGCCGCCCAGCCGGCCGTCGCCTCGGTGATCGCCGGGGCGACCTCGCCGGAGCAGATCCGTACGAACGTCGAGGCCGCACAGTGGACCCCGAGCGACGACGACCTGCAGAAGCTCGCCGAGATCACCGGGTGAGGTCGGCCCCGCACGACCGACGTGAAGGCGATGGCCCGTGCACCTTCTGTCTCCAGAAGGTGCACGGCACCGCAAGATCCATCGCCCGGGGCGCGTCCATGACGCGTTCACGCCCCCGACCCGACGCCGGCCGTCACGATGGACGGCATGAGCGGAGTCATGGTGAGGAAGGCCCGGCCGGGAGACGGCGAGGGCTGTGCGCGGGCCTGGCGAGACGCCGGCCGCCACTACGCCGCGATCGTGCCGGAGGTCGTTCAGGAACCGGACCCCGAGGGACTCGTCGAGTGGTTCGAGCAGTCCATCGGCGAATCACCGGGGGACGACACCGTCTGCCTGGTCGCCGAGGACGACGGGCGGGTGATCGGGGTCATCGAGGCCACGGTGATCCGGCCCGCGCCGGATGCCCGCTGGCAGCTCCAGCGGGACCTGTCGCGGGTGCGCCTGGTGATCAACGCGCTCGCGGTCGTCGCGGAGTACCGCCGCCAGGGTGTCGGCACGGCGCTGATGGAGGCCGCCGAGGAGTGGGGGCGGGATGAGGGCGCGGAGGTCGCGGTGACCGACACGAACCTGAGCAGCCCGCTGTCCGTCCCCTTCTACGAGAAGCGGATGGCCTACCGCAGACAAGGGATCATCCTCCGCAAGACCCTTCGATCCAAGTGATCCTGCGCTCGTGGTCGTCGGGGCTCCGCGCCCGATAACGCAGTGCCCCCGGCGAACGGCGGTCCACGGCGGCCCCGAGATCCGGAACCGTCCGATGGACTCGATCAGCTGTCCGCGATCTCGGCGGGGTCGACCGGGATCGTCGGGCTCTGCCCGAGGGCCCGTTGCTTCGCGCCGACGGAGGAAAGCGATGAGAGCTCGGCGTTGAAGTTCGCCAAGTAGGCGCGGTAAACGGCCGTACTAGTGATCTTCAGGTCCGACTCGTCATTGTGATAGAGCGAATTCGCGGTGTAGTTAGCCGAGCCGGTAAAGACGACCTTCCGCCCGCTCACCCCGTTGTATCTGCCGTCGATCAGCAGATACTTGTTGTGCGTGTAGTGCTCGGCATATCCCTTACTGTTCCTGCCGTGCGTCGAGTCCCGTACATCGGCCTTCGACTTCGCCAAGGTCGACCGAACGCCCGACGAGACCGCGCTCTTGGTGTAAAGCACCGTCACCTTACATCCCCTGGATGCCATGGCGGCGACCTGCTTGGCGAGTGACAGCCGGTTGTCGGTCCACTCGAACATCGCGATGCGGACCTGAGTGGGATACACCTTCGAACAGGTGACGAGCTTCAGCAAACTCAGGATCGTGTCGCTGCCGCTCCTGGCCTTGGGCCAGTAGTACGCCTTCGGGTTCGAGCCGTACGTCCAGTAATAGTCCTTCTTGTGAGCGCCTGTCGCGCCCTTCGACATGTCGGTGAAATATTTGACGTAGGCGTTGTAGAGGCCCGTGTTGCCGACCACCGTGTAGCTGTTGTTCCAGGCGACCTTCGCCTGTGCGGTCGTGGGGTTCGCGCTGGAGACGGTCACGGTGCGCCTGCCTCCGCCGGAGAAGAGGTAGTACTTCGCGTGGAGCCACGCCGCCGATTCGCCACCCGAGTAGTCATGGCTGATGCACCCGCCGTAACACAGCGCCGCATAGCTGCTCGCGCTCTTGGTGCTCACCTTGCTACCGAGTGCGGCCACGAGACGTTTCCAGATGGCATTCTTGGAATGCTGGTCCATGAGGACCTTCACATGAACTCCGCGCTTATGTGCGGCGATCAGCTTGTCGGCGAAGTCGTTCAGAGTCATGCTGTACACCGCGACCCGGATCACCGACCCCTTGGGAGCCGTGTCGATGTTGTGCTCGATCTGTCGGACAATCGCGTACTGCCGGGCCGAACCACCCTCAGGGTCGTTGAAGACCGGCCCCGCTTGCGGGCTGAACGCCGCACTCGCCGTACCGACGCCGACGGAACCGACCCCCACGCCGACCAATCCGATGGCGGACATTCTCGCCACCATACGCCGGAAGGTGAAATACCGCACGCATCTCCCCGTTCCCCTGGAAAAAGCCTATGAGGACTTTAACTACGGGAACGGCATAAGGGAAGTTTGCGACCCGCTTCGGCCATACAGCGACATGCGTCCGCCGCTGATCACTTCGGCAACGTCGCGGTAGAGGAGTCGATGCCGTCGACGAAGGCGAGAACGGCCTTCGCCAGCGCCTCGGGGGCCTCCATCGCGGCGTAGTGGCCGACACCGTCGAGCTGGACGAAGCTGATTCCCGACGACGCGGCTCGGGACATGGTGTCGGCCGTGAAGGAACCGCCCCCGGCGCCGACAGCGAGCACGGGCACGTTCAGGCCAGGTGATTCGGCGAGTGCCCGGATCTCGGGGCCCTCCTGCAGCATCGACCGGTAGAGGCCGATCGCGCCGCGCCAGCCGTCGGGACGCGCGTAGGTGCGGGCGAACTCGTCGATGTCCGCATCGGCGATCGCTGCCGGGTCGGCGATCATGGAGGGGAATGCGTACCGCCCGAGGAACTCGCGTTCGCGGCCGGTCAGGAGCATCTCGGGAATGCCGGGCGCGGTGAGCGCCCCGATGTGCCAGGCACCACCGCGGGTGATGTCGGCCAGCATCTCGAGACCGAACCCGGCCAGGCCCATCTCGATGGCGGTGAGACTGAGCACGTCTTCGGGGTGGGTGGTGGCCAGTCGGAAGACCGTCGCCCCGCTGATGTCCTGTCCCGTGAGGTGGACCGGGCCGATGCCGAGGTGTGCGATCAGCTGGTGCAGGTCTTCGGCCGAGGTCGTGCTGGTGAAGTCGCTCGGCGCGGTGTCCGAGTCGCCGAAGCCGCGCAGATCGACGGCGAAGACCCGGTGACTCGCGGCGAGCAGGGGGATGAGCCGGTGGAAGGCGTACCAGGTCTCGGGGAAGCCGTGGACCAGCAGGATCGCGGAGCCGGTGGTTCCCGCGGTGACGTAGTGCAGGGTCGTTCCGTTGACGTGGGCACGGTGGTGGGCGATCCCCGGCACAGTGGGACTCGCTGGTGTGGTCATGATTTCTTCTCCTCAGCTAGACACCATGGCTGTCGAAATATAGACACCAAGACTGTCGAAGTCCAGAGGGTGCCGTAGTCTTGCCGCATGTCTCGCTCTGGTGCCGATCTCGCGCTACTGCTGCTCGGGGGCTTCCGTGCGCTCGTGGACGCCGCGATCGTCGAACTGGCCGAGCGCGGCCACGAGGACGTGCGGCCCGTCCACGACTTCGCCCTGCGAGCCATCGCCGCAGGCGCCGACAGCGCCTCGGAGCTGGGCCGCCGCCTGTCGATCACCAAGCAGTCGGCGGCGAAGACCATTGTCGTGCTCCAAGAGCGCGGATACGTGACACGCGAGGCGGATCCACGCGACGGCCGCCGCAAGCGGCTTCAGGTCACCGCGCTCGGCTTCGAGGTGTTGCGCCAAGGTGAGGCGATCTTTGACGAGCTGCGCGAACAGTGGGCGAAGCAGATCGGTGCCGCCGAACTGGAGACCATCGAGAAGCACCTGACTGCGCTGGTGGGCACGCAGCCCGTGCGCTTCGACACGCCCGGCTGGATCGCCCGCGACGTCGGCGATCCGGTCTGAGCCACCGCTACGAGCGCGCTCTCCCATGAGCGACCGTACGGTGCCGGCGATCATGACCGTCGACACCGGCCGATCACCCCGAGCCCTGACCCGCCCGGTCCGAGCGCCGACTCAGACCTGCTGCTCGCTGGGGTCACGGATCACGCGGATGGTGGGTTCCTTCTCGGTCATCCCCGCGTCTCCCGCGCGTTCCATCGCCATGTGAGTCGCCCGCATCACCGCGTCGGCGGCGGCGTCCGCAGCCGCGACGACGTCCGGGCGGCTGGTGCGCCACAGCACTCTGACGATGTAGTACCCGGTGACCGGCAGGTCGGTGATGGTGGCGTTCTCGAGCTGTCGCAGCTGCGCGCCGACGAACGCGGGAACGACCGTGGCGCCGAGCCGTGCTGCCACCATGGCGCGTACCCCGGCCTGATGCAGCGCGCAGTGCTCCAGTGAAGGCCGGATCCCATGCGCGGCCATCAGCCTTTCGTGGGCGCGGCCGTTGGCGGAGGACTCCGACATCGTGATCCACGGGCGGCCGGACAACTCCTGGACCGTCCGCGGAGCCGGCCACCCGTCCGGGACCACGATCCGATACTCGTCGCGGAACAGGACGCGGGCGCGGACGCCGAGAGGCAGGGGCAGGGCGGTGTCCAGGTCATCGGCGACCAGCAGGACGTCCAGGTCTCCCAGCCGCAACGCGTGCAGCCCCTCGACGATCGCGGTCTCGACGAACCTGGGTACCAGCGCCGGGTGAGTGACGGTCAGTTCCGCAGCGGTATCCGTGGTCAGTTGGCTGAGGCCGTCGAGGGGCGCGCCGATCGAGACGGGACCGCTCACCCGTCCGCTCAGCGCGCTCAGCCGGCGCGCCGCGTCGGTCAGTGCCTCCGCGATGCGCTCGCCGCTGTCGGCCAGCAGCCGCCCCGCCACGGTGAGTCGCAGCGGCCCGCCCGCTCGATCCACCAGCGGCATGCCGACATCCCGCTCCAACCGGCTGAGCTGCTGGGAGACGGCGGAGGGGGTATGGCCGAGAGCGCGTGCGGCGGCGGCCAGGGACCCGCCGTCGGCGATCGCCCGCAACAGGAGCAGCCGCCTCGGATCGAGCTCCATGGCGTTAAGTATTTCTAATCTGTGGGTTGAGTGATGCCGTATTGCCGCCCTCGAACGCCGATCGCGACGATGTCCGGGTCGCGACATGCCACGTCGAATCCCTCACCGAAGGAACTGACCATGTCACGCCCAAGATCACGCGCGGTGTACGGCGCGGTCGCGCTCGCCTGCGTCCTCACCGCCACCGCGTGCGGCCCCGACCACGCCTCCGGCGGCGGTGGTCCGCGGGCATCGGCCGACGCTCCGACCCGGGCCGCGGCCGCACCGGCCGCGCCCGCCAAGGCGTACGTCCTCACCACCCCGCCCAGGATCGGCGCCTACCCGCGGTACCGCATGACCGCCGACCAGCAGCGCATGCTGGCCCAGGCGCTGGCAGGGCAGACCCGGGCGCTCGGCATCTCCGGCGCCCAGGTCTCCGCGGTCTACGAGGACAAGGCCGATCAGCTGTACGCGGTGTTCGCCGGGCTCAACGGGAGCGGCTTCGACCCCGCGACACTTCACGCCAAGCTCTGGAGACCACCACAGACGCAGGTCGTCGGCACCGCTCGAATGACGTCGAGTTGGGAGGACACCGATCCGGGCCCCCACGGCGGAGCGGCCATCTGCAACCAGACGCTCGGTCAGTCGGGCATGATCGCCGCCGAGGGCACCTCCTGCTCCTGGATGAGCCCCACCACTTTTGGCGTCGTCTTCCTCCGGCAGCCCCGGGGCGCCCGGCAGATCTTCTACAACCAGACCGCGGCGAACATCGGCCCCATCATGCGTAAGATCCGGGCCGCCGTGGAGCGGCGGCAATAGCCTCGGGTGCCCTGGACCGGTTGGGTTCCCCGCTGCTCCAGGATCGACCGGACCGTGCGGCGTGCGCCACATCCGGCGCACGTCACTTCTCGGGGCCCGGCGCACGCGGTGCGCACGCAGGTACACGGCGGAACGAGGAGGCCCGGCGCCGTTCGGGCGGCAGAAACGATCAGAGCCTTCCCCTGCGTTCGCTGGGGAAGGCTCTGATCAAGGAGCGGAGGCTCGGGGATTTGAACCCCGGATGGACGGTAAGCCCAAACCGCATTAGCAGTGCGGCGCCATAGACCGGACTAGGCGAAGCCTCCTCGGTGGCCACCAGGCCGCACACAGCGTACCGGGCATCAGCCCCTACCGGCAAAGCGTTAGGCCACGTCGCTCGAATCAGTCCCGTACGCGGTGGCCCGGCGGCCTTGCGGCGAGGGTTTTCGTCGCTTCGGCGACGAGGATCCTCGGCGCTGACCCGCCGCCGAGGATCCCGGCGGCACCGCACCGGGCTGGCCACCTCGCGATCGGAGCGGACCGCGGCGAGGGCTGAGGACGAAGGCTAGGCGGTTTCGGTGACGTCCAGGGCGCCGTCGGCGTACATCTGGCGGAGGGTGCGCTTGGAGAACTTGCCCACCGAGGTCTTCGGGACGGCGGCGATGAAGGACCAGCGCTCCGGGACCTGCCACTTCGCCACGCGTTCGGCCAGGTAGGCGCGCAGCTCGTCGGCGGAGGTGCCGGCGCCTTCGCGGAGGACGACGGAGGCGAGCGGGCGTTCCTGCCACTTCGGGTCCGGGACGCCGATGACGGCGGCCTCGATGACGTCCGGGTGGCCCATCAGGTGGTTCTCCAGGTCGACCGACGAGATCCACTCGCCACCGGACTTGATGACGTCCTTGGCGCGGTCGGTGAGGACGAGGTAGCCGTCGGGGGAGACCGTGCCGACGTCGCCCGTTCGCAGCCAGCCGTCGTGGAACTTCGAGGGGTCCTCGTCCTTGTAGTACGAGCCGGTGATCCAGGCGCCGCGGATCTCGATCTCGCCCACGGAGGTGCCGTCGGCGGGCAGGACCGTGTCGCCGTCGCCGACGACGCGGACCTCCAGGCCGCTGAGGACGCGGCCCTGGGTGGCGCGGTAACGCCAGGGGTCGGGGCAGGCGGGCGGCGGGTGCGCGACCGAGGCGACGGGGGAGGTCTCGGTCATCCCCCAGGCCTGGACGATCCGTACGCCGAGGTCGTCGAACGCGCGGAGCAGGGACTCGGGGACGGCCGAGCCGCCGCAGGGGACCAAGCGCAGGGAGCTGAGGTCGGACTCGTTCTCCTGGGCGTGGCGGAGGACCTCGTTCCAGATGGTCGGGACCGCGCCGGAGACGGTGGGGCGTTCGTCCTCGATGATGCGGACGAGGGGCTCGGGCTGCAGGAACCGGTCGGGCATGACCAGCGACGCGCCGGCCATGAGGGCGGCGTACGGGAGGCCCCAGGCGTTGGCGTGGAACATCGGCACGACCGGCAGGACGCGGTCCGTGGCGCACAGCCCGACGGCGTTGCCGGTGCAGACGGCCATCGAGTGGAGGTACGCGGTGCGGTGGGAGTAGACGACGCCCTTGGGGTTGCCGGTGGTGCCGCTGGTGTAGCACATGGCCGCGGCCTGGCGTTCGTCGATCTCCGGCCAGTCGAACGTGTCGGGTCCGGCGGCGAGCAGGGCCTCGTACGAGTGCAGCTCCTTGCCGGCCGGCTCCAGCGGCGTCACGTCGGCCGCACCCACGACGATCACGTGGCGGATCGTCTTCATCCGGGGCAGGACGGCGGCGAGGAGGGGGACCAGGCTGTCGTCGACGATGACGATGTCGTCCTCGGCGTGGTCGGCGATGTAGACGAGCTGGTCGGCGGCGAGCCGGATGTTGAGGGTGTGCAGGACCGCGCCCATCGACGGGACGGCGAGGTACGCCTCCAGGTGCTCGGTGTTGTTCCACTGGAAGGTCGCGACCCGCTGGTCGGCGTCGACGCCGAGACGGCGGAGGGCGTTCGCCAGCCGGGCGGCGCGGCGGCCGAGCTCGGCGTAGGACGTGCGCCGCATCCCGTCGCCGGTGAAGGTCGCGACCTCGGCGTCACCGGAGATCTGGGTGCCGTATCGCATGATCGAGGAGATGGTCAGCGGATAGTCCTGCATCGTGCTCCACACGGCGGCCTCCACGCTCGAGGGTGTGACCGGATTGTGGTCCTCCGCACAGTCCCATGTCAGCATGTCCGGGCAAATCCGCGCTCAGTCCAGGACGGCGAACTCCTCCTCGGCGTCCTCGCGGAGTTTGGCCATGGCGCGGGAGACGGTGCTCTTGACCGTTCCGACGCTGACGCCGAGGGCTTCGGCGATCTCGGCCTCGGTGAGGTCGTCGAAGTAGCGCAGCACGATGTACGCGCGCTGGCGGGCGGGCAGGCGGTCCAGCAGGCGTTCGAGGGCGTCGCGCAGTTCGCTGCGGCCGGTGTGGTCGGCGACGGGCGTGTCGGGCATCTCGTCGGTCGGGTACTCCTCCAGCCGGCGCCGCCGCCACCAGGAGATGTTGATGTTCACCATCGCGCGGCGGACGTAGCCGTCGAGGGCGGAGCGGTCCCTGATCCGGTCCCAGGCGAGGTACGTCCTGGCCAGGGCGGCCTGCAGGAGGTCCTCGGCCTCGGTACGGTCGGCGGTGAGCAGGAGGGCGGCGCGCAGGAGCGTGGGACGCCGTGCCGCGACGAAGTCACGGAACTCATCGTGCGACGCAGTTCCCACGGGACCGCCCGGCATGCTGGAGTTCGTACCGACGATGCCGACGATCGCACGCGGACCGTAATTATGGATCAACTCGCGCCTCATGTTTCGGCCAACGCGCCGCACATCAATCATGAAAAACTGTCACGTATACCTATCGGCATCTTTGGCCGATTTGGACAAAGGAGTCGACAGAAGGAACGCGCGGGGTAAGGCTTGACGTGCGACTTCCCGTCGCAACGGCCATGAGCACTGTCACCGATGTTCGGAGCTTCCCCCATGCTGCCTTCCCGCGATTTAATGCACCGCCGACGCAGGCTCCGGGCGGCGGTGTCGGGCGACGCGCCGCGTTATCCGGAAAGAGAAGACCATTGGCCACGGCGCGCGCTGGAAGGGGTGATCGCCGATGCCAGTCCGCACGTTCTCACGCTCGCCCTCGCGGACGGCTCCGAGGTGCGGCTGCCCATGTCGGCGACCGTCTCCATCTGGTACGACGGCCGCGCCGAGCTCGCGGCGCTGCGCCCCGGACGGTACGCCGTGGTGCGCCCGGCGGCGGCCGGAGGGCTGGCCGCGGAGCAGATCTGGGTCGACATCGCACGGGTCACCGGTGTGATCACCAAGCGCGCCGGCGACGTGTTCGAGGTCGACGCGGGGCCGCATCGCGGACGGCTCGCCGTGACCGTGCCGGCCCAGGCGCTGCGCCGCGTGCAGGTGCGCCATCCGCGGCTGGAGCCGGGTGCGCTGCTGGACGTCATCGGCGTCCGGCGGGGCCATGAGGTCCTCGGGCTGCGGCCCGCGCACACCTCGCCCCAGCCCGCTCCGCACGCGATCGAGCCGGCCTCGCGCGGGTCCGCCGGGTCCGCCGGGTCCGTACGGGTCCTGCACGGCACGGCGACCTGGTTCGACCATCCCGACGGCGTGCGCGGCGCGGCATACCCGGCCCTGGACCCGTACGGCGACGGCGGTGGCTGCGGCACCGGCCCGGTGACCCGGCTGCCGTACCTCTCGCTGGGCAGCGTCGTGCGGGTCCGCAACGAGTGCACCGGCCAGGAGGCGTCCGTGCCCGTCATCGAGTGCGGTTGCCTGGCGGCGCGCTTCTGCGACCGCTGCGTACGGTGCGGGACGTCACCGCGCGGACGGGTGGTCGAGCTGTCGAGGAGTGCCTTCGTCGATCTGGGCGGCGACCTGGACGCCGGATGCTTCAACGTCACGGTACGAGTGGATCAATGATGACCGAGCTCTTCCGCGAGGTGCAGATTCCGTTCCTGGCCGCCGTGCTCCTGGCCGCGGCGGCCGGCAAGGCGCTCCCCCAGGGCCGTACACCCGTCCCGACCCGGTACGGGGGAGGCGTCTCCGTCCTGGCCCTCGCGGCCGGCGAGGCGTTGCTCGGCGTCCTGCTGCTGACGACCTCGCTGTTCGTGGTGCGGCTGGCGAGCGTGGTGTTCTTCGCGACCGCCACGTCCGTGGTGGCCGACCTCGTACGGCACGGGTCCGATGAGGCGTGCGGCTGTTTCGGCCGGTTCAGCACGGAGCCCGCGCGCCGTCTGAGCGTCGTACGGGCGGGGGTGCTGACCGGGGCGGCCATCCTGGCGGCCGGCGTCCCCCGTACCGGCGCGCGGATCCTCGCCTCGGCGGACGGCCGGTCCGCGGCGCTGCTGGCCGTGGAGTGCCTGGCGTTCCTCGCGCTGTCCCCTGAGCTGGCGGCCGCGGTCGAGCGCAGGCTGCATCCGGTCCCGTGCGAGCTGCGCGAGGTCCCCCTCGACGCGACGTACGCGACCCTGCGGCCGAGCCCCGCGTGGCGCGAGCACGCGGGGTCCCTCACCTCGGCCGAGCCCACCGACGTGTGGCGTGAGCTCTGCCACCGTTACCTCGTCTACCCCGGCGAGGTCGACGGCCGGCCGGTCGAGGTGGTGTTCGCCGTCCCGGTCGACGGGGGACCGGCGGCCGTACGCGCCGGGCTGGCGTGGGACTCGGGGTGGGACCGCCAGGACGACGACTCCGGACCGCAGCGCGTGCACAGTCCCGTCGGGGGGCGCTGACGACGCCCCCCGGCACCGGCCCGCCGGGGAACACGCTGGACGACACCCCGGCACCGGCCCGCCGGGGGACACGCTGACGGTGCGCTGACACCGGTTCGGCGCGCGCTGCCAGCAGGCCGTCAGCCCGCGGTGCGCGCCGGGCGTGAGAGTCGGATCAGGCGCGGGAACGCCGCGTCTGATCCGAGTCTCAGGGAGTCCTCTCATGCGGAACACGCGCGTTCTCGTCTCCGGCGCCGGCATCGCGGGTCTGGCGCAGGCGTACTGGCTGGAGCGGCACGGCTTCGACGTGACCGTCGTGGAGCGGGCGGCCGAGCCCCGGCCCGGCGGTCAGGCGATCGACGTACGCGGCACGGCGCTGACCGTCGCCGAGCGGATGGGCATCCTGGCGGACCTGCGCCGGCTCAAGACGGACATGCGCGGCTCGTCGATGGTCGACGGGTCCGGCAAGGAGCTGTACTCCAGCACCGAGCGGACGTTCAGCGGGGGCGCACTCGACGGTCCCGACGTCGAGATCATGCGGGACGACCTGGTCGGTCTGCTGCGGGAGGCGGTGGGAGACCGGGTGAAGTACCTCTTCGACGACTCGATCGCCGCGATCGCCCAGGACGAGGAGGGCGCGCACGTCACGTTCGAGAGCGGCGTCGCGCGGACGTACGACCTGGTCGTGGGCGCCGACGGGCTGCACTCGAACGTCCGCAGGCTGGTCTTCGGCCCCGAGACGGACTTCATCCAGCACCTCGGGATGTACGTCGGGGTCTACACCGCGCCGAACTTCCTCGGGCTCGACCGCTGGCAGTCCTTCTGCATGGAGGACGGCGTCGGCGGTGGCGTGATGACCGCCCGCGGCAACACCGAGGTGCGGGTGTACGTCGGGTTCGCGTCCGAGGAGCCGCTGGACTACGACTACCGGGACATCGAGGCGCAGAAGCGGCTGCTGGCCGACCGCGTCGGCGACGTGTGGGTCTTCCCCACCGCGCTGAAGTACATGGGGGACGCGCCGGACTTCCACTTCGACGCCATGGCCCAGATCCACATGGACCGCTGGGCGCGCGGCCGGGTCGTGCTGCTGGGCGACGCCGGCTACTGCGGGTCGCCGATGTCGGGTCAGGGGACGAGCATGGCGCTCATCGGCGCGTACGTCCTGGCGGGGGAGCTGGCGGCGGCCGGCGGCGACCACGAGGCCGGGTTCGCGGCGTACGAGGCGGAGCTGCGGGACTTCGTCGCCAGGAATCAGGCGCTCGCGCTGGTCGACCGGGACCGCCTGGAGGCGTCCGGCGATGCCGCGGTCCCGGACGACGACATCGCGCGCCTCACGGAGGTGGTCGACTCGCTCACGCTGAAGGACTACGCGCCGGCCGGGGACCCGGCGAACGTCCGGCGGTAACTCGTGGGCGGGACACCGACGACGCGAGCGAAGTGGCGGCGGAGCAGGGTGGCGGTGCCGAACCCGGTGCGGACCGCCACCTGCTCGACCGCCAGGTCGGTGGTCTCCAGCAGCCGCTGCGCCTCGGCACGCGCTGCCGGATCAGCCAGTGCGCGGGCGTGGTGCCGGTCAGCTGCGTGAAGTGCCGGGCGAACGTCCGCGGAGCCGTGCCCGACCGTCTCGCCAGGTCCGCCACGGACAGCGGCTCGGCCAGGTGGTGGCGGGCCCAGTCCAGGGTGTCGGCGACCGCGGACTGCGCGGCGGCCGGGGCGGGGACCGGGCGCTCGACGAACTGCGCCTGGCCGCCCTCCCGGTGCGCGGCGGTGACCATGCGGCGGGCGATGGTGTTGGCGACGGCCGCGCCGTGGGCCCGGCGTACGAGGTGGAGGCACAGGTCGATGCCCGCCGCCGTGCCCGCCGAGGTCCAGACGCCGCCGTCCTCGGTGAACAGCACGTCGGGCTGGACGCGGGCGGCGGGGTGGCGCTCGGCGAGCGCGCCGGTCAGCGCCCAGTGGGTGACGGTCCGGCGGCCGTCGAGCAGTCCGGCGGCGCCCAGCACGAACGCCCCGGCGCACAGCGACGCGATCGGCACCTTCGCCTCATGCGCGGCGCGCAGCGCGCGGAGGACGGCCGGGGACACGGACGCGAGGGCGTCGACCCGGCCCGGCACGACGACCAGGTCGCACGCGGTGAGCGCGTCCAGGCCCCGGTCGGGGGCGAGGGTGAGGCCGTGGTCGAGCACGACGGGGCCCTCGCCGCAGCGCCACAGCGCGAAGTCCGGGCAGCCGGGGCGGGAGACGCCCCACACTTCGGTGATCACGCCGTAGTCGAAGGAGCGGATGCCGTCGCAGACAACGACGCCGATGGATTCGCCGGTCGGGCAGCGTCGCGCAATCGCGGCAGGCTACCGACCGCGCCCGGTGCTGCCGGTCCGGACCGGCCTCCCGTCTCGATCATCCCGGTCCGTCGGCAGGCCGCGTACCAGCCCTGTCGCTGCTTCGGCTCCTTATTGGTTCGGGTGTTTGAGGGCCAGTAGTTCGGCGGCACGGACGGCGCTGGCGCGACGGCGGTTGAGGGCTTCCTCGGCGGTCGTGGAGCCTCGCTCGGTCATCCGGGTGATCTGCGGGACGGCCGACCACCAGGCCGCGATGGTGATGAGGAGGAACAGCAGGTCGCCAGGGGGTATCTCGTCGTTGAGCGTGCCCTCGAGCTGGGCCTGCGCGATGACGTCGACCTTGTCCTGGTAGTGCTTGCGCCGTTCGGCCTCGTCGGGCACCGGGCGGTCGCCGAAGTGCAGGGCTTCCCACTGCAGAAGCCGGTGCAGTCGAGGGTTACTCGTGTGGTAGTCGAACAGCCTGCCCGCGAACGCGCCGATGTCCACGATCCCCGCCGTGTCGAGGGTGACGGCCTCCGCGATCGCGAGCAGTTCGTCGCCGAGCACGGTGGCGAAGAGGCCGTCTTTTCCCCCGAAGTAGGCGTAGACACGCTCGCGGTTGACCCCGGCCGACCGGGCGATCTCATCGACGGTCGTGGCGTCGGGGCCACCGGCGGCGAACAGCTCGACGGCGGCCCGTTTCAGTCGGGTCGGGATATCTTCCGAAGTCCGCGGCACCACCAAAGCTTAGTTCAAGGCAGCGCCGCGACGGTCGACAGCGGAGTCCGGTCCCGCCGGCAGGCGCGTCGCTGCCACGTTTCCGTTGGCCCACGACGCGTCGACGCGGTGGCGCTGGATCCGCCAGACGTGCTCGTGGTCGCGTACGAGGTGGGTGTCGAAGAAGTTGCCCAGCCACAGGTGATCGCCGTAGTCCGCCGAGGCTCCCTCACCCGGTCGGTGATGCTGCCCGATGAGGTAGCACGTCAGATGGGCCCGGTCGCCGTCGATCTCGACGCGGATGTTGGTAACGGCATGCATCGAGTCGAGCTCGCCAACATGGTTCATCAGCATCTCGACGACGTAGTCGCGGCCTTCGTAGGGCTCGAAGGTACCCACGGACGCGTCGAGCCCGCCTAGGTCGAAGACGATGTCGTCGGTGAAGGCAGAGGCCAGCAGCTCGGCGTCGCGCTTGTCGATCCCCTCGACGAAACGATAGACCGCGTCCTCGATGCCTTCGCGGTCGTCGGCGACTGTGGCATTGCGAACGATCATTGCTTTCCTTTCCGTTCGAGATGTGCGCTCTGTGTCGGCGACGCTGGTCAGAAGACCAGGACCAATCGGCCGCGGACTCCTCCTGCGGCCAGCCGGCGGTGCGCCTCTTGGACGCGGTCAACCGGGTAGGTGTCCGCGATCCGCGTGGTGAGGCGGCCGGTGCGGAGGTGGTCGGCGAGTTCTTGCAAACTCTCGGTCCGTTCCATGTCGTCGAGGACCAGGATCGGCTCGATGCGAATGCCGCGTTCGGTCGGGCCGGTCCAGAACCGGAGGGTCGCCAGCGCACCCCCGTCGCGGATCGGCGCGAGCGCGGCCGCGTCGAGGACGGCAGCGTCGATCAATCCGTCCACACCGTCCGGCACCACGGCCCGGAACGCGGCGCCCGGGTTGTCCGAGCGGGGAATCACCTCGTGGGCACCGAAACCGCGGACGAGCTCCTCCTCGCCGGGTTTGGCGTCGGCCAGGACCCGCAACCCGGCATGGACGCCGAGCTGGACGGCGTACTGCCCGACGGCGCCGGCGGAGCCGATCACGCCCAGCGTCGCGCCGGGCGGAAGGTTCAGGCGGCGCAGCGCCTGCAGGACGGTGAGGCCGTTCATCGGGATCGTGGCCGCCTCGACGTCCGGGACACCGTCCGGGGTACGCACGACCGACGCCGCCGGGGCCAGCACCAACTCCGCCTGAGCGCCTCCCTCCGGCCGGCGGGGGTATACCGCGGCGAAGACGCGCTCGCCCGGCTGAAAGTCGGCGCCTTCGCCCACCGCCTCGACTGTCCCGGCCACCTCCGTGCCGGGTGTCCACGGCGGTGGGAGCTCGCCGCCTCCCTGCTCCCGCAGCAGGACGTCGGTCGGGTTGACGGTGGCGGCGGCCGTACGGATGACCACCTGGTGGGGGCCGGGTTGCGGTTTCGGCCGCTCGGCGATCTCCAGCACGGACGGGTCGCCGGGACGAGTGATGATCACGGAACGCATGGGTCGACCATAGCAACAACGATGTTGTTGCCTCCAGGCCGATTCCCGAATACAGTTCCAGCAACGACGTTGTTGGAATGGATATCGGCGGCTGTCGCGCGTGCTGGACACCGGCCTCGCCACGCTGGAACGCGTCTGGCGATCGAACGTCGTGAGCTGCTTCCTCACGACGAAGTACTACCTGCCCCGGCTGCTCCGCGACGGTGGCGGCCGCATCGTCTACCTGACCAGCGCCATCGGAACCCAGGCGGGACCGGGCATGGCCCCGTACGGCGGTACGAAGGCCGCCGTCAACATCCTCAACAACGTCGTCCACCAGGAACACCGGGACGACGGCATCCGCACCGTCGCCATCGCACCGGGCCTGACCCTGACACCGGGCATGCGCAGCAGCGTCGGTGAGGAACACGTCCAGCGCGTCTCGGCCGGCTACCCCGGCGGACGGCTCGGCCAGCCCGACGACCTCATCGGTCTCGTGGCCTTCCTGTGCAGCGAGACCGTGAATCACCTGTCCGGGACGGTCATCAGCGTCCGGCCGCCGGCGGGGCTCTGAGCCGCCGCGCTTCCCAGCCCGATCCATCGACTCCCTTGCGAAGGATTCGAAGATGAAAGCAGTCGTCGTCACCAGTTTCGTGGAGTCGCCACGACTCGTCGATCTGGCCGACCCTCGACCCGGCCCGGGCGAGATCCTCGTCGCTGTCCGGTACGCCTCGATCAACCCGGTCGACTGGGCCGCCTCGACCGGCGCCCTCACCGGGCTCGCGAAGAATCGTTTCCCCCTGATCCTCGGCTTCGACGGGGTCGGCCGGGTCGAGGCTCTGGGCGACGGGGCCACCCACTTCGCCGTCGGCGACCTGGTCTTCGGCCAGTTCTGGGGTGACGTTCTGCAGTACGGAACGTACGCCGAACGCTTGACGATCGCGGAACGTCCGTCGTTCGGGGCGGTACAGACCATCCCCGACGGCGTCGACCCGCGCGTGGCCGCTGCGGTCCCGACCGCCGGTATGACCGCGTACGGTGCACTGGAGCTTCTCGATCTGCGGCCGGGAGACAGTCTGCTCATCCTCGGCGCCACCGGCGGAGTCGGCGTACTCGCCATGCAGCTGGCGGCGCAGGCCGCCCTGAGCGTCACCGCTACCACCCGCGCCGACGCCGCCGATCGCATCCGGCTCCTCGGTGCCACGAAGACCATCGACTACGCCACGCAGGCGATCGGCGACGCCCTGAGGACCACGGATCCGGAGGGCCTCGACGGCGTGCTCGACCTCGTCGGAGACCCGGAAGGCGTCGACATCGCCGCGCGTCACGTACGCGACGGCGGCAAGGTCGTGTCCGTCGCCGGCGGCGTGACCGGCGAACTCGCCGCCCAGAGCCGGGTCACCGCCACCAACTATCTGCTCGACGACAAACCCGCCCGCCTCCGCTGGGTCGGCGAACGCCTAGCGGCGGGCGGCCTCGTCGTTCCCATCGACCGGGAAGTCAGTCTCACCGAGGCGCCCGAGGCCGTTCAGGCGGCCAGACAGGGCGGAGCCCGCGGCAAAACCGTGATCCGAGTGGGCTGATGGCGGGGGCGGAGCCGGCTCGGCCGGACTGCTCCGGCTGGGGTCCGTATCGCAAAACGGCTTCGGCGCATAAGCGGTGGTCGGGCTACCCCTTTGAGTGAGTACATATGACGGGGGATCTTGATCTTGAGGAGATGCGCCACTATGACGAGCGAGCGGATCGTCGAGCAGGACCCAGCAGCCGCGTGGAGTAGCTCGGCCACGGATGAGCAGATGATCGCGATACTGGTCGACCGCGGCTGGCCCGTCCCGCGACTGGCGTTGATCTCCGGAGTCCGAATCTCGTTTGGCGCGCCGTCCGCAACGACCCCGGCCGGGTCCGGCACCCCTCCCCGGAGGACCACCGGGCCTCGCTGGTCGCCGACCTGCGCGACGTTGCCTCGCGCTACCCGGCCGATCGCCAGCCAGCCTGCACCACGGCCGGTTCGCCCACGTCCTGCGCACCACCGACCTGCTCTCTGCGGGCGTATAGCGGACTCTGCCAGAATCCCTAGAAAGCCCTAGAGAGCACTCGACGCGGTCCTCTCGATCTTTTTCTAGGGCTCTCTAATGCCACAGCTAGAAAGGCGTAGATTCCGCTCGACGCTCGATCGGGCGCTCTACGCCTCTCTAGCGCTCTCGCAAGAGACCGATATACGACGTCAGACCGGCTGCGACCTGAGGAAATGCCCGAAGTGTGGCACCGTGAAGGCGACCAGGCCACGCTCCGCGCTGTAGATCAGCCCCTTCTTGATCAGGCCGTCGCGGGCCGGCGAGAGGCTGGACGGCTTACGGCCCAGCTCCTCGGCCACGGTGGAGGTCGGCACCGGGTCGTCGCCCAGCGACGCCATGGCCCGCATGTAGTCGCGCTCGGCCGGCGTGGCCCGCTCGTACCGGCTGCCGAAGAAGCCGACCGCCAGCTCTCCCTCCGCCTCCGGGGCCGCGACCTTGATGTCGTCCGCGCTGATCGGGGTCTCGGGCGCGATGTCCCAGGCGACCTTGCCGTACGCCTGGACGAAGTAGGGGTAGCCGTCGGCCGCCTGGTAGAGCGCGTCGAGGGCGTCCGGGGTGAAGGTCACGCCCTCCCGCTCGGCCGGGGCGAGCAGCGCCAGGTCGGCGGCGGACCGGTCGAGCCGGTCGATGCGGGCGTACCGGAAAAGGCGCTCGGAGTAGGACTTGCTCGCCGACAGCACCGCGGGCAGGTGCGGCAGCCCGGCGCCGACGACGATGAGCGGGCCGCCGCTCTGGGACAGCTCGTGGCAGGCCGCGCACAGCGCCGACACGTCGTCGGCCGGGATGTCCTGCATCTCGTCGACGAACAGCGCGATGCCCACCCCGAGGTCGGTGGCGACCGAGGCCGCGTCGACGAACAGCTCGGTCAGGTCGATCTCCAGGTCGCCGGAGTCGGCCCGGCCGCGCGCGGCGGGCACGTCGATGCCCGGGTTCCACCGGCGCGGGGCGGTCTTGCCCTTGACCGGCTCGGTCTCGGCCTGCGCGAACGCCTTCAGCACGCCGAGGAACCCCTCGATACGGTCGGGCGCGCGGTGCCGGGGCGCCAGCTCGCGCACGGCCATGTGCAGGGCGGAGGCCACGGGACGGCGGATCGACTGGTCGGGGCGGGCCTCGATCTTGCCCGTCCCCCACAGCCGCTGGATCGCCATCGACCGGAACGTGTTGAGCAGCACGGTCTTGCCCACGCCGCGCAGGCCGGTCAGGATCATGCTGCGCTCGGGGCGGCCGTGCGCGACGCGTTCGAGAACCACCTCGAACTGCCGCAGCTCGCGGTCGCGGCCGGTGAGCTCTGGAGGCCGCTGCCCCGCGCCGGGGGCGTACGGATTGCGCACGGGGTCCACGCTCTCGGACTCTATGAGCGGATATAGCTGCGGCCGTAGATTTCCGTAGAAAGTGCTACGGCGTGTCGCGCGCCGATGCGGCCGGCACCGCGTCGCGCTCGGAGCGGTGAGGATCGCCACCGGCCCCGCCTCCTCAGACGTGCGCATACAGAATGTCGAACCTGTGTTCGAAGTTCTGCAACGGTAGCGCACCCGAGCGGCCCCGTCAGCGGAACGCCCGCTATCAGTCGAACAAAGTATCGATCATGCGATGGAGCGAACCGGCCATCTCCGCGCGCTTGTCCGGCGCCGCCGCGATGACCAGACCCGCCTGCCAGAGCGCGCCGAACAGCAGGTGGGCGAGCGGCTCCGGCGCCTCATCCCGACGCAGTTCGCGTACGGAGGCCCGCAGCAGCCGACGCGAGCAGTACGGGTTGTCGAAGTCGAGCGAACGCTCCCAGCCGAGCACCAGCGGACCCTCGATCAGCACGATGCGCCGGACGGCGGGTTCGAGACACGAGCCGAGGAACGAGTCGAGGCCCGCCTTCAACCGCTCGACCGCGTCGCCCTCCGCCGTCTCGGCGGCCGTACGAGCGCGCTGGTAGATGTCCTTCTCGATCGCCGCGTGCGCCGCGCGGAACAGCTCCTCCTTGTCGGCGAAATGGTGGTAGAGCGCGCCGCGCGTCACGCCGGCGCGCCGCACGATCTCCGTCGTCGACGTCTCGGCGAAGCCCCTGTCGGTGAACAGGGCGATGGCGGCGTCGACCAGTGCCGCCCGCGTCGCCTCGCCCTGTTCCACCTTGAGACTCATGAGGGTCATCGTAGGTGCACGTTGATGGTCGCGTCCGTCCTGAACTCCCCCGGATCCGCCCGTCCGGTCGCCACCCAGCACGAACCGCAGGGGATCGCCCCGCAGCACGGGACCGCCGGCGCCGACCGCGTACTCACCGGCCCCGTCGAGGACCAGCCGGACCGGGCCCCGCCCCAGCCGCTCGAGCTCGTCGCGCAGCCACCGGACGCTCGCGAGCAGGCCGGGTCCGCGTTCACCGGGCCGCCCGAGCGCGGCCCGGATGTCATCGCCGTGCACGAACGCGTCGTACCAGAGCGTGTGGACGCCGTTGCCGAGCGACCGATGCGGCTGCGGGCTCGGCCGTTCCCAGGCGGCGTCGTCGAGCGCCTCCAGGAACGGGATGAGCCGGGCGGCGGCCTCGCGCAACCGGGCGGCGAGATCCGCCGGATCGGAGTCCCGGAACTCCCGCGCCTGGTCGTCGGGCGTACGCGAGCCGATCACCCCGCGCACGGAGTCGACGGCGTTCCCGACGACGTGACCGGCGACGTCGCGGACCTCCCAGCCCGTACACCGGGTCGCCGTGCGCCATTCCTCCGGCGACAGCCCGTCGATCAGCGCGGCGAACCTCGCGTACTCCCCCGCCAGACCCGCCACGACCTCCGCCCGCCTCATCGGACGTCCCCGGCGACGGCCCGCGTCTCCGCCCGTACGGCCTCCGCGATCCGGGCGACGGTCTCCAGGTGGGGCAGGGCGTCCAGGGCGCCGATCCGGATGACGAACCGCCGCGCCCCCGCGTCCGCGTACGCCGTCAGGCGCTCGGCGCACTCGTCCGGAGTGCCCGCGACGAAGGCCTGCAGCCGCGCCATGTCGTCCAGCGAGGAGCCGTAGTAGCCCCGGACATAGGTCTCCAGCTCCGCCCGCGCCCGGTCCGGATCACGCTGCGGGAGCACGGTCACGTACAGCGCGGGCGTGACCGCCCCGGGCGCGCGTCCGGCCGCGGCGGCGACAGCGTCGATCTCCGTACGCTGCCGGCCGTACTCCACCGGATCGGGAAGGTAGGGCAGCCAGCCGTCGAAGAGCCGCCCGACCCGGTCGACCGCCTTCGGTCCGGCACCGGCCAGCCAGAGCGGCGGTCCGCCCGGCCGCGCCGGCGCCGGAAGGCCGGCGAGATCCTCGAAACGCCAGTAGCGGCCGTCGAACGTGTCCGGCCGGTCGATGCTCCACAGCGACCGCCACAGCCGTACGGTCTCCAGCAGGCGGCCGAGCCGCTCGGTGAACGGCACCCCGGCCGCGGCGAACTCCGCCGCCGTCTGCGGGTACGGGAAGCCCGCGCCGAGGCCCAGCGTCAGCCGGCCTTCGCTGACGAGGTCGAGGGTCGTGATCGCGTGCGCGGCGAGCAGCGGCTGCCGGAGCGCGCCGGTCAGCGCCGCCGTTCCGACGCCCACGGTGGAGATCGCGGCGGCGACGGCGGACAGGAGGGTGAGCGGCTCCACGCGGGGTCGCGCGGTCAGCGAGTCACCGGCCCACACGGACGCGAAGCCCAGGTCCTCCGCGCGCCGCGCGAAGTCGATCAGTCGTGTCACGTCCCGGTCGCCGCCGATCGCGGCTTCCCGGGTGGGGAGAAGAACACCGATGTCGATCACGCCGCACACCATACATACATGCAGCCTGTACGTACAGTCTGTATGCATGCCCTGAACCGCACGGCACGCCAGGCGCCTAGATGATCAGGAATCGAGAAGCGCGCGTTCCGGCGCTGCTTCTAGTCTGTTCGTCACGGGGGTTCACCGGATGGGCGTAAGACCATCTCTCAAAACCTCGAACACCAAGCGATCCGCAAGAGAGAGATCAACCATGAGCAACGCCGCCGACAAAGCGTACGAGGGGTTCACGGCCGAGGAGCGGGCCGCGATGAAGGACCACGCTCAGGAGATGAAGAAGTCGGCGCGACGCACTTCGAAGGCGGAAAAGGCGGCGGAGGCGCTTCGCGACATGCTGGCGAAGATCGCCGAAATGGAGGACGCGGACCGGGTCATGGCCGAGCGTGTGCATGCCGTCATCACGGCCAGCGCTCCGGCTCTCGCGCCGACGCTGTGGTACGGGATGCCCGCCTACGCACTGGACGGCAAGGTCGTCTGCCACTTCCAGCCCGCGAAGAAGTTCAAGACGCGCTACGCGACGCTGGGGTTCAGCGACGTGGCCAAGCTGGACGACGGAACGATGTGGCCGGTCGCATTCGCCCTGGCCGAGATCACCCCCGAGGTGGAGGCGCGGATCGCCGAGCTCGTGAAGCAGTCGGTGAGCTGACACGCCCTCGGCTCTCGCATCGCCTTCCGGCCTGGACGACCAGGCCGGAAGGCGACGTCGCCGCGTCCGGGAAGCGTCAGGCCGAGCGCTCGCCCTTAGAGAACGGCGACTTCGACGCAAACCCTGACGAAGCGCGACAGATGGTCAGCGACTTGACCAAACCGGCGGCGCCCCTACCGGCAGCGAATTCAAGGCCGTCTACTAGGCGAAGAAACTTCTCCTCCTAGTAGACACCTCGAAATGAGCACTCCCCCTCGGGAGAGTGGTTTCCGCCGATTGGGGGGAATTGGTGCTCGGGGTCAGCCGGGTCCGTCGCTCGCGGATGCCAACAGTGGCACCACCACATCGCTGATCGGCAGCGGGATGCCATGAGCTCGCCCGCGCCGCACTATGACACCGTTGCGGAGATCCCATTCGAGCGGCCGGCCGGCTTCACGGTCGGCGAGGATGGAGGTGCCCATGTCGGCCGGGTACGCCTGGAACGCGGCGACGATCTCTTGCGGCACCTCGTCGCCCAGGACCGCACCCTCCGCGCGGGCGACCTCAAGACACTCCTTCAGGTAGTCCAGGGACAACCGGGCGATGTCGGCGCGGCGGAACATGCCTGAACGGCGGCCACTGAGAACCATCAGCCCGGCGACCGCGTTCTGGAGCAGCTTGCGCCACGCCACGGACGTGAAGTCCGCGGCCACATCGACCGAGCACCGGGTGCCGCGCAGCGCATCAAGCACCACCCGGGCCGCCGGTACGTCCGGCACGGTCAGGCGGGCTTCGCCGCGCAGCCACACCGAACCGCCCGGCTGGGCCTGGGCCGGGAACCACACGACAGAGGGCAGTACCGGGCGGTCGGGGACGTAGGGCGCGAGGGTCGATTCCTGCTCGACGCCATTCTGCAGAACGCAGACCACGGTGTCCGCATGGCACAACGCCGACAGCCATGGCGCCGCCGCGTCGACCTGTGTCGATTTGACGGCGAGGAAGACAAGGTCGACCGCCTCTTCGGTCTGCGCTGGATCGGTCAGCACCGGGCCGGGCACGACGACGAGACCTTCGGCGTCCTGCAGCTTCAGGCACTCGCGAGCCGTGCGGCCACAGAGCATCGGGGTCCGGCCGGCCTCATGCAGCGCCGCCGCGACGGTGGTGCCGATCGCCCCCGGACCTACAACGGCGACGGTCGGGTGCCTGGACGTTGCCATCTTCTCTGGAGAGTCGATCTTGGCCATGGCGACCAGGTTACGCTGTTACACATGTCCGACGGCAGAGGTAATGACGTTTCTCTCGGCGATGGTCCGCTCACGCGATGGCTCGGGATCATCCAGGCTCGCAGCGGCGGTCTCGCCGCGAGTGAGGCGAAGGTGGTGAACCTCCTGCTTTCGGATCCGTTGTTCGTCGGCACGAGCACGACCTCGCAGGTCGCCGCGCGCGCCGGTGTGTCCGCCCCGAGCGTGGTCCGCGCCGCGCGCGCGATCGGGTTCAACGGCTTCACCGAACTCAAGCTCGAGATCGCTCGCGCCCGTGGGACCACCGAGTTCTTCGCGCCCTCCGAAGCACTCGCCGAGAACGCCTCGACGGCCACCGTGCTGGAGACATCGGTACGAACGGGCATCGACGCGATGACCGCACTCAGTGGCGCCCTGGACCTCACCGCTCTGGACGAAGCGGTCACCGCGCTGCGAAGAGCGGGTCAAGTGATCGTCGTGGGTGCAGGCACATCCGCGGCGGTCGCCGCGGACGCCGTGTTCCGTCTCCGCGCACTCGGCGTGAAGGTTTCGGCCATCCCGGACCACGAGTCGGCGATGATCGCGATGCGCCTCCTCGGCGTCGAGGATGTCGTCATCGCCGTCAGCTCAACGGGACGCACCTCATCGACGGTCAGTGTCGCCGACGCCGCCTGCTCCGCCGGCGCGACGTTGATCGCGATCACCAATCAGTACGACACGCCGCTCGCCGTCCTCGCCGACATCGCCCTCGTCGTCGGCGGCGCACCCCTGCCGGCGCAAATGGCCGCTGCGGGAAGCCGGCTCGCCCACCTCGTCGTCATCGACGCGCTCGCAGCCGCTCTCGCCGTCCGGGACCCGGACCGAAGCCGCCGAGCCGCGCACGCGAGCATCGACCTCCCCGACATCTACTGATGCGGCCCGGCACCATTGCCATCGTCCTCGTCGCCGCGGTCGCGCATGCGGTCTGGAACACGATGTCGAAGTACAAACGAGGCGACACCATCCTGTTCGTCTGGGCCTACACCTGCGCGGCGGCGCTGCTGTGCGTGCCGATCGGCATCGCCCCCGTGATCGCCGGCACGCAGCCGGTGAGCTGGCAGCTCGCGGCCGGTTCGATCGTCTCGGCCGTACTGCACGCGGTGTACTCCTTGACACTGCAGGCCGGTTACGACCGCTTCGACCTCGGCCTGGTCTACCCCGTCGCTCGTGGGACCGGGCCCGTTCTGACGATGCTGTCCGCGATCCTCCTGCTCGGAGAGCGGCCGACCGGGATCGCGGTGATCGGTGCCATCGTCGTCGTCGCCGGCATCGTCGTCGTCGCCGGCAACCCTTTCCGAAGCGGCCAACGCCACCCCCTTCGCGGCGTGCTCTGGGGCACCGCGACCGGTGCCACGATCGCGGCGTACACCCTCTGGGACAGCTACTCGGTCACGTCCCTGCACCAGGCCCCCGTGACCTATTTCACCGGCGCGTTCCTGCTGCAGAGCCTGCTCCTGACCCCACGCGCCCTCCACCGACGGGATCAGATCCAGACCGCCATCCGGACGAACGCGGTGCCGATCCTGACCGTCGCGGTGTTCTCCCCGCTGGCCTACATCCTCGTCCTCACCGCCATGCGGACCGCCCCCGTCGCGCTCGTCGCCCCCCTGCGCGAATCCTCCATCGTCGTCGGATCCCTCCTCGCCTGGCGGCTCTTTCACGAAGCCCACCTCGCGCGCCGCATCATCGGCGCCGCGATCGTCCTCGCCGGCATCGCGGCGGTCAGCCTCTGACGCCCTCCGAGACGGACCCTCCCCTCCGACAAAGTTGGATTTTCCCTCACATAACCCAAACGATCTTTAACCGGGCCCGTCAGAACCCCCCCTCCCGGCCGGATGTCTCATCAGTTGTCCGGAAATCCGGGGGATCCATCCCGCGGAGAGCCCCAGGCCACAGAGGAGACCCATGAGCAAGATCAATCGTCTGTCCGCCCTCGTCGCCGCGGCCGCCGTCGCCGGCGGCATCGCCGCGAGCGTGCCCGTCTCGAGCGCGTTCGCCGACACCACCGCCCCCGTCACGGCCTCCTGCGCCACCGAGCACGGCAAGGTCGCCGGCAAGGTCGTCGCGGCAATGGAACTCGACGGGTTGTTGAAGGGCGACGACGGCACCGATGGCGGAAGGCTGGAGATCCTCCGCTCGGCCACGTGCCACACGGCCTGGGTTCGGGTCGTGAAGCGGAAGTCGTTCACCCGCCACGCCCACGAGACGTTCGCGCGGATCCAGTCCTACGACGCCAAGCACCACCGCTGGAACGCGCCGCACGCGACCAGTGTCCACACCCGCGGCACCGTCGAATCCCCCGCGATCCACGCCGACAAGGGCACCAGGCTCCGCGTCTCGGGCGGGTTCACCACGAAGACCGGCCACACCCCGGATGAGTTCAGCGCTGTGGACACCTACGTGGTCAAGCGCTGAGACAGGAGGTCACCGACACGCTCGGGCCCCGGTCCTGCTGGACCGGGGCCCCTCGCGGATGACGATCCACGCCCCCGATCACGACCGCCCGGCACACCGGCTCGGCCACCACCCGTGTGTTACGCGAGCGGTTCGTCGGCGGCGCTGCGGTGCGGGACCTTCTCGGCGGGGACGGTGCCCATCCGGCCGGCCTGGAAGTCCTCGAACGCTTCAAGGATCTCCTGGCGGGTGTTCATCACGAACGGGCCGTACCGCGCGATCGGCTCCCGGATCGGCAGGCCGCCGAGGATGAGGATCTCCCAGCCGTTCCGGCCGGCCAGCGGCTGCGAGTCGGCCGCCGTGACGGTGAGCGCGTCGCCCTTGCCGAAGACCGCGAGCTGCCCCTCGTCCACCGGCCGCCCGTCCGGCCCCGCCTGGCCACGGCCCGACAGGGCGTACACCAGCGCGTTGAAGTCACGCGGCCACGGCAGGGTGAGCCGCGCGCCGGGCGCGACCGTCGCGTGCAGGTAGGTGATCGGCGTGTACGTCACGCCGGGCCCCTGGTGCCCGGCCAGCTCGCCGGCGATGACCCGGACGACGGACGAGCCGTCGTCGCTGGACAGCAGCGCCACGTCACGGGACTCGATGTCCTGGTACCGCGGCGGCACCCGCTTCTGGGCGCGCGGCAGGTTCACCCACAGCTGCACGCCGTGGAAGAGCCCGCCCTTGGCGACCAGTTCGGGTGTGGGCTGTTCGATGTGCTGGATCCCGGCGCCCGCGGTCATCCACTGGGTGGCGCCGTCGGTGATCAGTCCGCCGCCGCCGGTGGTGTCCTGGTGCTGGAAGGCGCCGTCGATGATGTAGGTCACGGTCTCGAAGCCGCGGTGCGGATGCCACGGCGTGCCCTTCGCCTCACCCGGCGCGTACTCCACCGCGCCCATGTGGTCGAGCAGGAGGAACGGGTCGGCCAGCGACAGGTCGATGCCGGGGAACGGCCGGCGGACCTGGAAGCCCTCTCCTTCGAGGTGCTTGGAGGCGGTGACGACCTTGGCGACGGGCCGCCAGGCGGTGTCCTGCTCCGGCAGGCGGGGCAGTCGGGTCAGGGTCAGCGGGTCTGCGGTGACGGCGGGCATCGGGTCCTCCTCGGTCGATACGACCAGTCGAACGTGATTGAATCTTCAACTATTCCGCCGCACCCTCGCTCCGGCACGCCGAACAGCCGCACCGCACGCTAGTCCAAGCTTGTTGAATCTTCAACCAATAAGTATCATGGAGACATGAGCGAACCGCGCTGGCTCGATGCCTCCCAACAGCGTGACTGGCGCGCCTACATCGAGGGCAGCGTCCGGTTGGCCGACCTCCTCGACCGGGACCTGAAGGCCAAGCACGGGCTGACCACCGCCGAGTACGAGATCCTCGTGCGGCTGTCCGAGGCCCCCGACCGGCGGCTGCGCATGGCCGAGCTCGCCGAGTACGCGAGCCAGTCGCGGAGCCGCCTCTCCCACACCGTCGCGCGCCTGGAGTGCAAGGGTCTCGTTTCGCGCGGCACGTGCGGCGACGACAAGCGCGGAGTCAACGCCGAGCTCACCGAGAAGGGCTTCGCCTTCCTGGAGCGGGCCGCGCGCGATCACGTCGCCACCGTACGGGAGTACTTCATCGATGTCATCGACCCGGAGGATCTGAAGGCGGTCGGCCGGGCCTTCAGCGCCGTCGTCGAGCAGGTCGGCAAGGCCCGCTGAGCACAGGTCGGCCGAGGTCACGTCACGAGTTCAGCCCGGTGCAGAAGCCGAGCGAGAACAGCGTCATGAACGTCCAGCCGCACATTAGCCCGACGCCGTACAACCGGGTGAAGCCGGTCATCTTCCAGGCGAGGAAGCCGCCGAGCCCGAACGCCAGCAGCAGCAGCGCCAGCGCCTGGGCCAGCAGGCTGAAGTCCTTGCCGCCGGAGAGGTTCATCTCGAGGGCGGAGTACATCATGATCGAGTCGACGAGGATGAAGGTGACGAGTCCGCTACCGACAGCGGTGATCTCACGCATGCCGAGGGTCGGTCGCCGCTTCTCGCCCGTATCCGTCATGATCGGTCCTCGCGGATCGACTGCCCCGGCCGTAGCGGCAGACTAGTTCGCCCGCCGATCACGGACGAAGCATCGGCGCCCGCATGTAATCCTTCCGTTATGGAACGCCTGACCCTGGCCGCCGTCCTGGGTGGCGCGGCGCTGGCACTTTCGGCCTGTGGCGGAGGATCGTCCGGTACGACGGCCCGTCCACCGGCCGCGCCGGCGGCGACGTCGCCGGTCACCACTCCGGGCTCAGCCACCCCCACCTCCTCGCCTTCCGCAACGGCCTCGGCGAGGCCGCAGGCCTTCACCGCAAAGATTTCGAAGATCCCGTCGCGCGCGACGGT
Source organism: Actinoallomurus soli (assembly GCF_024055715.1). GTDB lineage: Bacteria > Actinomycetota > Actinomycetes > Streptosporangiales > Streptosporangiaceae > Actinoallomurus > Actinoallomurus soli. The sequence continues at coordinate 315,645 of NZ_JAMXMV010000006.1, read as the reverse complement.
CAAGTACTCCTGGCACTCCGGCTGCCCGGTCGGTCTCGACGGCCTCCGGCTGATCCGGATGACGTACTGGGGCATGGACCACAAGCCGCACCAGGGCGAGATGGTGGTCAACGCCCGCGTGGCCGCCAAGGTCGTGAGCGTCTTCCACAAGCTGTACGACCAGCGCTATCCGATCCGGCGCATGGAGCTGGTCGACAAGTACAAGGGCAGCGACTTCGACTCGATCGAGGCCGACAACACCTCGGCGTTCAACTGCCGGAACGCCACGGGGTCCAGCAACTGGTCGCAGCACGCGTACGGGCTCGCCGTCGACCTCAACACGTGCGAGAACCCCTACGTGCACTCCAATGGTCACATCGAGCACCCGCGCTGCGTCAAGTACGGCGACCGCAAGCGCAAGGACCCCGGCGTGATCCACGCGGGTGACAAGGTGGTCCGGGCCTTCCGCTCGATCGGCTGGGGCTGGGGTGGCACGTGGGGCGGCCCCTGGGACTTCCAGCACTTCTCGGAGAGCGGCCACTGACCGGTCGCGGCGGGCGTGCCGCCGTCAGATGACGAGGAGCGCGATCACCACGATGACCACCAGCAGGACGACCCCGCCGCCGATGATCAGCCCGGTGTTCGGACCGGACGACGCGGAGTCTCCCCGGTTGGCGAACGCCCGGAACTGCTGGGTGCTGCCCGCAGGATCCTGTTCGTTTTTCGGCATGCACGTGAAGATAGTGGAGATACGCCGAGGTCACCGACCTTTCGCGACATCCGGCGAGACCGGGCGTGACCAGGGACGTCGGGCGGCCGGCGTCCGTGCTTTCCAACCTCGGAAGCGTCACATAACGTGACACGCATGGGCGGATCGGAAGTGCGTGCTGAAACAGCGCGCGGCGCGGCGTACGACGCTCCCTCCGGCGCCCTCCTCCTCCGGCTGCTGGACGAGCTCGGACCGGACAACCAGTACCTCATCGTCGATCGGCTCGACGCGCCCGGCACCGGCCACTACATGCAGGTGTACCGGGAGGTCGACGGGACGTTCGCCGTGGAGTATCGCGAGGGCGCGGCCGACCGGCACTTCGAGGCCGTCGCCGTCGACCTCTGGCAGGTCCACGAGGTTCTCACCGCCTGGGCGGCCGACGCACCGGGATGGCGGGACGCGTTCGACTGGCGGCACTGGCCCTCGGACGGATGAGCCTCCGGCCGGCGGACGAAGCCGAGGACAAATCAGTCGCGCACGGCGCGCCGTCCGCTTACCGTTCGACCATGGCGCTGCTCCTTTCGGTCAACATCGGACGGCCCCGGCCGAACCCGTGGAAGACAACGGGGATCACGGGCATCGACAAGCGTCCCGTCGACGGGCCGGTCGCCGTCACCGCGCCGGGGCCGAAGGGCACGGGTGCCGTCGGCCTCGCCGGTGACCGCGTGTACGACGTGCGGAACCACGGCGGCGACGACCAGGCGGTGTACGCCTACGCACGCGAGGACCTGGACGGCTGGGCGGCGGAGCTGGGCCGCGAGCTGCCGGACGGCGTCTTCGGCGAGAACCTCACGACCTCCGGCCTCGACGTGAACGGCGCCCTGATCGGCGAACGCTGGCGCGTCGGCGAGCGGGTGCTGCTCGAGGTCTCCTGCCCGCGCATCCCCTGCGGCACCTTCCAGGGCTGGATGGAGCAGCAGGGCTGGATCAAGCGGTTCACCCGGGCCGCCCTCCCCGGCGCGTACCTCCGGGTGGTCGAACCGGGCGACATCCGGGCCGGCGACTCGATCACGGTCGAGGACCGCCCGGCACACGACGTCACCGTCGCGCTGGCCTTCCGCGCCCTGACCTCCGAGCCGGAGCTGCTGCCCAGGCTGTCGGTGGCCGAGGCCCTGCCGCAAGAGGACCGGCGACGGGTACGCCGCCGCACCGGCTGACACCTCGCCCGCCTCGGCGAGACCCGGCGTGCGACAGGTGTCCGGCTCCGGCAGGTGTCCGGCGCGCGCGGCCTTGCCCGTGCCGCTAAGGTGTTGACCACTTGGAGGGTTCGCATAGTGGACTAGTGCAGGCGCCTTGAAAGCGCCCAGGGCTGGGGACAGTCCTCGTGGGTTCGAATCCCACACCCTCCGCCGAGCGAAGAGGCCGCCGCCCGTGCCGGGCGGCGGCCTCTCGCGTTCGTTCCGGGGTCAGCGCGGCCAGGCGAAGCCGTCGCCGACCGTCGCGGCCAGGACGAGGTAGGCGTCCCTCGTCGCGGGGGAGAGCTGGTCCAGCTCCACCTCCGCGCCCTCCTCCAGGTGCGGGTCGTACGGGATGCGGACGACGGCGCGGCAGCGGCTCTCGAAGTGGGCCTGCAGCCGGTCGAGATCCACCGTGCTGCGGCTGCGCGACCGCACCATCGACAGCACGACGACGCCGCCGCGGACCAGCTCGCCGTAGTGGTGGGCCTCCAGCCAGTCCAGCGTCGCCGAGGCCGAGCGGGCGCCGTCCACCGACGGCGAGCTGACCAGCACGAGCTGGTTGGCCAGGCCGAGGACGCCCGCCATCGCCGAGTGCAGCAGGCCGGTGCCGCAGTCGGTCAGGCAGATCGAGTAGAAGTGCTCCAGGACGTGCGCGACCGTGCGGTAGTCCTGCTCGCTGAACGCCTCGGACACCGCCGGGTCGCGGTCGGAGGCGAGCACCTCCAGCCGGGACGGCGACTGGGAGGTGTAGGCGCGCACGTCGGCGTACCGCTGGATCTGCTCGTGCTCGTTGAGCAGGTCGCGGACGGTCGTCGCGGTCTCCAGCCGCACCTTGTCCGACAGCGTGCCGCGGTCGGGGTTGGCGTCCACCGCGATCACCCGGTCGCCGCGCAGCGACGCGAGCGTGGCGCCGAGCCCGACCGTCGTCGTGGTCTTGCCGACGCCGCCCTTGAGGCTCATCACCGCGACCCGGTGGTGGCCGCCGGCCACCGGCGTACGGGCGCGGGCCAGCAGCTCGCGGCGGCGCAGCTCGGCCGGGGACTCGCCCGGGTGGATCACGCCGCCGGACGCCTTGTAGAGCGCGCGGCGCCAGCCGTTGGCGGGGGCCTGCCGCCGGCCGCGCAGCAGCGTGTCGGCGCTGAGGCTGTCGGAGGTCGGCCCGGCGCCCTGCTGCTGGGCGTACGTCTCCGGCAGCGGCTGGAACGGCGGGCCGTCGTCCGGCTGTGCGTACGACGGCGCCTCCTGCGGGAACGGCGGCGCCTCCTGCTGGGGGAAGGGCGGGGCGTCCTGCCGGCCGCCGTACGGCGCGGCCTCGGGCCGGCCGCCGTACTGCGGTGGGGCGTAGGGCTGGCCCGGCTGCTCGGCGGGGCGGCCGGGGTACTGCTGGGGTCCGTAGTCGGGTCCGGGGTACTGCGCCGAGTAGTCCGGAGCCGCGCCGGGATAGGGCTGGCCCTGCTCGGCCGCCGGGTAACCGGCCGGCGGTGGCGCGTACGGCGCCGGGCCGAACCCCGGAGCGGAGTACTGCGGGTAGCCCGGGTAGCCGCCGTCGCCGTACACCTCGAAGCCGTCCGCCTGGGTGACCTCGGCGATGGGGCGCTGCTGCTGCTCGACGAACTGGGTCCGCTCGGCGTCGTCGAGGTCCGGCTCCCGGTCGGCCGCGGGATCGGCCGGCGGGGACGGCTGCTGCACGTCGTAGGGCGCCGAGCCGTCGTCCGGATCCACGGGCCCGGCGTCGTACGGCTGGGCCGGTGCCTCGTCCGTACGGTCGTCCTGCGGGTGCCGGCCGGAGTTCCGCTGCTCGGCCGCCCCGCCGTCCTGGGGCTCCTGCGCGGAGCCGGGGAAGCCCTGCTGCGGGAAGGGAAGGAAGCCGGGACCGTACTCCTGCGACGGCGCGCCCGGGAACTGCGGGGGCACGCCGAACTCCGGCGGCGGCGGATACCCCGGCGTCCCGAAGGCGTGCGGCGGCTGCCCCTCACCGGCCGGCCGCTCCTCGTCGGCCGGCTGCGCCGCGTCCGCCGGCGGCGCGGGGAACATCGGCGCCGGAGGGGTGTTCGTCCACGGGTTGGGCGGCGCGGCCTCCTCCGCGGCTTGGTCCCGCGGCTCGGCGGACTCACTGTTCATGGCATCAAGAGACGCGAGCTGCTCTTCAAGAGAACGGCCCGTTTTATCCTGATCGTTCTTGGCCACCAGGTCCCCCTCGCGGACGCGCAGTGGATGAATCAGCACGATATGTTCATCCGCAGCCTAAGCCACCACAGGCATTGACCAATACCGTGTCGCTGGAGCATCCCCGGCTACCGTGAAACCCATGCATGCCATCGTCATCGAAAAACCGGGCGATCCAGACGTATTGCACTGGAGCGAAGTGCCCGACCCCGTCATCGGTCATGACGAGGTGTTGCTCGACGTCGTTGCGGCAGGTGTCAACCGCGCCGATACCCTGCAACGACGGGGATTTTATCCACCACCGGAAGGCGCATCGGAGTATCCGGGCCTCGAAGTGTCCGGGCGCGTCGCCGCGGTCGGCGACGGCGTCACCGGATGGAAGGTCGGCGACGAGGCCTGCGCGCTCCTCAGCGGGGGCGGATATGCCACCCGCGCGGCCGTGCCCGCGGGACAGCTCCTGCCCGTTCCGCGGGGCCTGAGTCTGGTCGAGGCGGCCGCCCTGCCGGAGGTCGCCTGCACCGTCTGGTCGAACGTCTTCATGGTGGCCGGGCTCGGCGCGGGCGAGTCGCTGCTCGTGCACGGCGGTTCGAGCGGGATCGGGACGATGGCCATCCAGCTCGCCAAGGCGCACGGGGCACGGGTGCTGTGCACGGCCGGCACCGAGGAGAAGCTGCAGCGCTGCCGGGAGCTGGGCGCCGACGTCGCGATCAACTACCGCACGGAGGACTTCGTCGAGGCGGCCCGCCCCGTCGACGTGATCCTCGACATCATGGGCGCCAAGTACCTCCCCCGCAACATCGACGCCCTCGGCACCGGCGGCCGCCTCGTCGTCATCGGCCTGCAGGGCGGCGGGGTGGGAGAGCTCGACCTGAGCAAGCTGCTGGCGAAACGGGCGTCCGTGCACGCAACCTCGCTGCGCGCCCGGCCGTTGAAGGAGAAGGCCGAAATCGTCGCGGCGGTACGCGAGGGCGTGTGGCCGTTGCTGGAGGACGGGACCGTACGCCCGATCGTGGACCGTACCCTTCCCATGGCGGACGCCGCCACGGCGCACCGCGTGATGGAGGAGAGCACGCACGTCGGCAAGATCGTTCTAACGGTGTGAGACTGGGACATCTATGAATAATCCACTGAACAGCGAAGACCCACAGGTCGTCGTCGTCGGGCCCAACGGCATGCCCATCGTGGCCGGGGAGCCCAAGGGCGACGGCGAGTCGGAGGAACGACCGGTCACCGAGATGGTCGAGCAGCCGGCCAAGGTCATGCGCATCGGCAGCATGATCCGCCAGCTCCTGGAGGAGGTCCGGGCCGCCCCGCTCGACGAGGCCAGCCGAGCGCGCCTGGCCGAGATCCACCAGCGCTCCATCAAGGAGCTCGAGGACGGCCTGGCACCCGAGCTGATCGCGGAGCTGGGACGCATCTCGCTGCCGTTCACCGACACCGGGGTCACCCCGAGCGAGGCCGAGCTCCGCGTCGCACAGGCGCAGCTCGTCGGCTGGCTCGAGGGCCTGTTCCACGGCATCCAGACCACGCTGTTCGCCCAGCAGATGGCGGCCCGCGCCCAGCTGGAGCAGATGCGGCGCGCCCTTCCCCCCGGCGTCATCCCCCAGCAGGACGACCCGGGCAACGGCCGCTCGTCCGGCCCGTACCTGTAAACCGTCAGGCGGCGCGGGACCGGCCCACGCCGGCTCCCGCGCCGACCCCCGACCGCCGGGGCCGGTCAGCCGGGGAAGAGCTCCTCGATCGTGCGGGCGACGCCGTCCTCGTCGTTGGCCGGCACCTTGTGGTGGACGGCCGCCAGCACCTCCGGATGCGCGTTCGCCACGGCGTACGAGCGGCCCGCCCACTCCAGCATCGGCAGGTCGTTCGGCATGTCGCCGAACGCCACGACGTCGGCGGCCTCGACGCCGTACCGGCCGCACAGCTCGGCGAGCGTGCTCGCCTTGGACACCCCCGGCGCGCTGATCTCGATCAGCCGGTCGCCGTTCGAGTGGGTCGGCAGCACCAGGTCGCCCACGAGCCGTCGCGCCTCGGCCAGCAGGGCGTCGGCCTCCAGCTCGGGGTGGCGGGCCAGCAGCTTGGCCGCCGGCCGGGCCACCAGCTCCCTGATCGGCGTCGGCGTACGGGGCGTCTGCGAGTCCCAGTACGAAAGCTCGAAGCCGTGCGCGTAGAGCATCCCGTCGTCGTACTCGGCCGCGAAGCCCAGACCCGGCAGCGCCTCACCGAGCACCGCGACCGCCGTACGCAGCCGGTCGACGGGGATGAGGTGCGTGTCCACGACCTGCTCGGTGTGCAGGTCGTAGGTGATCGCGCCGTTCGCGCAGATCGCCAGGCCCCGGTGCGCGACCAGGTGGGCGACGGACCGCATCCAGCGCGGCGGGCGGCCCGTCACGAGGACGAGCATGGCACCCGCCCGCTCGACACGGGCGAACGCCGCCACGGTGCGCTCGGACACCGTGTAGTCACTGCGGACGACGGTGCCGTCCAGGTCCGTGGCGACGACCCGGGGAGTCATCGCGTGACGGGCTCGAGCACCTCGCGTCCGAGGTACTTGCGCAACGCCTCCGGAACCCGCACGGAGCCGTCGGCCTGCTGGTGGTTCTCCAGGATCGCGACGATCCACCGGGTGGTGGCCAGCGTGCCGTTCAGCGTCGCCACCGGACGGGTGCGGCCCTCGCCGTCGCGGAAGCGCACGGACAGCCGGCGCGCCTGGAACTCGGTGCAGTTGGAGGTCGAGGTCAGCTCGCGGTAGCGGCTCTGCGTCGGCACCCAGGCCTCGCAGTCGTACTTGCGGGCCGCGCTCGCTCCGAGGTCGCCCGCCGCCACGTCGATCACGCGGTACGGCAACTCGACCTTGGCGAGCATCTGCTTCTCCCAGTTCAGCAGGCGAAGGTGCTCCTCGTGCGCGTCCTCCGGATCGCAGTAGGAGAACATCTCGACCTTGTCGAACTGGTGCACCCGGATGATGCCGCGGGTGTCCTTGCCGTACGAGCCGGCCTCCCGCCGGAAACAGGACGACCAGCCGACGTACCGCCGGGGCAGCGCATCGACGATCTCGTCGCGGTGGTAGGCCGCGAGCGGCACCTCGGAGGTGCCCACGAGGTACAGGTCGTCCTCGGGCAGGTGGTAGACCTCCGACGCGTGCGCGCCGAGGAACCCGGTGCCCTCCATGGACTCCGGCTTCACCAGGACCGGCGGGATCATGGGGGTGAAGCCGGCCTCGATCGCCTGCTCCATCGCCAGGTTGAGCAGCGCCATCTGCAGCTGCGCGCCCACCCCGGTCAGGAAGTAGAACCGGGCACCGGAGACCTTCGCGCCGCGCTCCATGTCGATGGCCCCGAGCCGCTCGCCGAGCTCCAGGTGGTCCTTCGGCTCGAAGTCGAACGCGGGCGGCGTGCCGATGGTCTCCAGGACGACGTAGTCCTCCTCGCCGCCTTCGGGCGCGTCCTCCTCCACGACGTTCGGCACGGTGAACAGGAGGGCCTGCAGCTCCTGGTCGAGCCGCTGGGCCTCGGCGTCGGCCTCCTTCACCTGCTGGGCGAGCTCCTTGGCCCGGTCCAGCAGCTTCTGCCGCTCATCGCCCTGCGCCTTCGACACCGACTTGCCGAAACTCTTCTGCTCCGCGCGCAGCGACTCGAAGGCGCTCAGCGCGGATCGGCGCCGCTCGTCCAGGCCGAGCAGCGCGTCGACGACGGCCTCGTCCTCGCCCCGGGCGCGCTGACTCGCGCGCAACCGGTCGGGATCGTTTCGAAGGGCTCGCAGGTCAATCACAGACACGAGGCTACCGCCCGCCCCGCCCCCGGACCGACCGGATAACCGATCATCCGGCCGATCCGGCCGATCCGGCCGACAGCGGCCGGGCGGCCCGGATGGCAGAGTCGCGGGCATGGATGATCTCTCATTCGCGCTCTTCCTGGCCGACCGGGCGGACGCCGTCACGATGGGCCGGTTCCGGCGTGCCGACCTCGACGTGCGGACCAAGCCCGACCGGTCCGCGGTGACGGAGGCCGACCTCGCGACCGAGCGGGAGCTGCGGGCACTGATCGCCGAGCACCGGCCGGACGACGGCGTCCTCGGCGAGGAGTTCGACGAGACGCCGGGCGAAGGCCGCCGCTGGATCCTCGACCCGGTCGACCACACCGACAACTACACGCGGGGCATCGAGGTCTACGCGACGCTGATCGCGCTGGAGGAGCACGGGCGGATCACCGTCGGCGTCGTGTCGGCTCCCGCGATGGGCCGCCGCTGGTGGGCGGCGCGCGGCCACGGCGCGTACACCAGCGGGCCGCCGTGGCTCGGCGCGCCGGACGCGGCGCGCGAGGGCCGGCGGATCCAGGTGTCCGGGGTCGGCGACCTGGCGGACGTCCACCTCTCGTACGCGGCGCTGGATCACTGGGAGTCGCGCGGCCTCGTCCCCGGCCTGCTCGGCCTGTCGAGGGCCGCGCGGTACGAGTTCGCCTCGGCCTGCTTCTGGGGGCAGATGCTGGTGGCGGAGGGCCGCTGCGACGTCAGCCTCAACCCGCGCGGCAAGATCTGGGACAACGCGCCGATCCAGGTGATCGTCGAGGAGGCCGGCGGGCGGTTCAGCGATCTGGCGGGCGAGCCGCGCATCGACCGGAACTGCGCCATCGTCACGAACGGCCTCCTGCACGACACCGTCCTGGCCCGGCTGTCCGACCGGCGCTCCTAGATTGATCTTGCGATCGACTCGTCGGCGGTGGCTCCGGGACCGGAGCCGCCGCCGTATCGCGTCAGAGGTCGTGGCCGGAGCGGATGGCGTGCAGCCAGGCGGACGCCTCGGCGAAATCGCTGTCGTGGGTGCCCCGCCGGATCTCGATGCGGCCCTGGTCGGCGCGCGGGTAGCTGCCGAGGAACCGCACGTCGGAGCAGATGCGGCGCAGGCCCATGAGCGCCTCGCCGACCCGCGCGTCCGCCACGTGGCCCTCACAGTCGATCCAGAAGCGGTAGCGCCCGAAGCCGCCTCCGGTCGGCCGGGACTGGATCAGGGTCAGGTTGACGCCGCGGACCGCGAACTCGGTGAGGAACTCCAGCAGCGCACCCGGGTGGTCGTCGGTGATGTACGCCATCAGCGAGGTGCGGTCGAACCCGGTCGGCGCCGCGGGCGGACCGGGCCGCCGGACGAGGACGAACCGGGTCACCGCGCCCGGACGGTCGGCGATGCTCTCCGCGGCGGGCACGAGGCCGTACCGCTCGCCCGCGATCGGCGCGGCGATCGCGGCGTCGAAGCCCGACGTGGGGTCGGCGACGGCCATGGCGGCGCCGGCGGTGGACGTCCCGGTCGCCACGTGGGCGTCCGGGAGCGTACGGGCCAGCCAGCGGCGGCACTGCGCGTGCGCGTGCGGGTGGGTGCAGATGTTCTTGATGTCCTCCAGCGCGGTGCCCGGCCGTACGAGCAGCGCGAACTCCACCGGGATGAGCACCTCGCCGGTGATGAGCAGCACGTCGCCGTCGGCGAGCTCGTCCACGGTCGTGGTCACCGGGCCCTCGACGGAGTTCTCCAGGGGGACCATCGCGGCGTCCGCGTCGCCGCGGCGGACCGCGTCCAGCGCCATCGGCACGGTGGTGAACGGCTCCCGGCTGCCCCGCCGCGCCTCGGGCAGGGTGAGGAGGGCGGCCTCGGTGAAGGTGCCCTCAGGGCCGAAATAGGCGAAGAGCTCGGGTCGGTCGGCCGGTGCGGCCACGTTTCGCGGGCTGTCGTCGGTCACGGAGTCCCCTTTGCCGCTGCTGGACAGATCCGGCGTCACCCCAGGTTACGGGCGGTTCGCAGCTGGGAAGCACCGTTCGCCGGTCACGTGGACGTCGAGGATCTCCCGTTCACGCCGATGTCGCGCCCGTCGTCGAGCCGGATCTGCGGCCCTTGGCCGAGCCTGGCCGCGCGCACGACCTGGTCCTCTTCTGGAGAAAGCAACTGCAGGCTGCGGCCACTGTGCACGATCTTGGCATAGGTGCGGGTCTCGGTGCGCCCGTTGATCGAAGTGAGCACGACGCCGTCTCCCGCGGCGTTGAGGAGGGCCAGGGAGAAGGACAGGCCTCCCGCGTCCTCGCGCAGCGCGTCGTAGTGGACGATCGCGACATCGCGGATGGCCCGGCCGTCGGTGACGTCGGCGCTCGTCTCCAGGCGACGGCGCACCAGCTCGATGCACTCCTCGACCGCCTGTGCGGCGCGACGCCGGGCGGTCAGCCCGGCGTAGAGACCGAGGAGCCCGATGCCGACGGCGGCCAGGGCGATCGTGACGAGGATCACGAACTGAGCGTACCCACCTGGGACGCATCACGCGACGCATCCACGCGATCACTTTCGGATTCCGGCCCTGGAGCACCCTTCGCCGGCCGCCGCCGGTGGAAGACGAAGAGGAGCACGACCGCCCCCAGGCCGTACGCGTCCTGAACGATCCGCCCGATCGGACGTGGGCCGACGTGGTGGGCGAGCAGGTCGATCCCCCACCACGGGATCGTGAGGACGTAGAACAGCCACACGCCGGCGGCGAGGGCGAGGCCCTTCCGGTCGCGGCCGGTTCCGGCCAGCGCGCCGAGGACGACGACCAGCCAGGCGAGGTGGTGGATCCAGGACACCGGCGAGACGAGCACCGCCACCAGCCCGGTGATCGCGATGGCGCCGATCTCGTCGCCCGCCTGCGCGGCACGCCGCGCGGCGCGGAAGCCGAAGTAGGCGATCACCGCCGCGCACGCGAGCCACAGCGCGGCCACGACGGGGCTCGGCAGGTAGGCCCGCAGCAGCATCCCCCGGATCGACTGGTTCGTCGTGGCGGTGTTGGACCCGAGCCGTTCGCTGTCGAACAGGGCGCCGAACCAGTAGTCGGCCGAGTCCGCCGGCAGGACCAGGAAGGTCCCGAGCGTGGCGACCGCGGCGCCGACGATGGCGTTGACCGCCTCCCGCCGGCGGCCGGTGACGAGGAAGTAGATGACGAAGACGCCCGGCACCAGCTTGATCGCCGTGGCGAGCCCGACGAGCAGGCCGCGGGGCCAGCGCGTACGGGGCGCGGCGCAGTCCGCCACGCACATCGCCACGAGGAAGACGTCGACCTGCCCGAACCGGAACTGGTCCCGTAGCGGCATCGGGTACGCGCACACCGCGACGAGGACCCCGGTGAGGACGGGCGCCCACGCGGGGAACCGCTGGAGCAGGCCGCGGAAGGCGTAGCGGACCGTCACCGTCAACGCGAGCAGGATGAGGCCGGCCCACACCCACTGGGCGGCGGCCCACGGGAGGAAGGCGAGCGGCACCGCGAGCAGCACGGCGAACGGCGGATAGGTGAACGGCAGCAGCTGCGGCGGCTGGGTCATGAAGTCGTAGACCGGCGCGCCGCGCAGCACGGCCTGCCCGCCGGAGCGGTAGACGTCCAGGTCGACCATCCGCTGGTCGGGCGCGTTGGTCAGCCAGTGCAGCGCGAGCGGCCCCACCGCGGCCACGACGATCGCGAGCCCCGCGACGACCATCGCGATCTCGCGTTTCGTCCTTCGCTCAGCCATGGGTCCATCCTGTCCCACCGCGCGCAGTGCTGCGGTGCCGTACGGGGCCCGTGAACGGCCGGGAAAGGGACCGCGCGGTGACGAAAGGGCCGCCGCCGTGGCCACCGGGACGCGAAGATCGGCAAAGCGGAGTACACCGGCGAGCATGGTGGACACGGCACTAGCCTGGGGGCGTCCCAAGATTCCCGGAGGTGATCGTGGCACGGCCACGAAAGGCGGAACGTCACCATTTGGGCGCTGTGATCGCCGTGGTGGTGCTGTTCACGGCCGCGTCGCTGGGTCTGCTGCCGGGCATGGCGACCGCCGCGCCCACCGACGCGTCGCCGACACCGGGCGCGGCCGGCCCGGGAACGGCGACACCGGAGGCGGCGAGTCCCACGCCGACGCCCACCACCTCCGCCGGTTCGGCGGCCTCCCCGCCGGCCGCGGGCGGGTCCGCGAAGAGCCGTGGGCGGGTGCTGCTCATCGGCGTTCCCGGGCTGCGCTGGGCAGATATCCGCCGGACCGGCACCCCGAATCTCTGGAAGCTGACGGGCCAGGCGGCCGTCGGCATGCTCTCGGTCAAGACGGTGGGCGGGCACACCTGCCCGATCGACGGCTGGCTGACCCTGTCGGCCGGGCAGCGCTCCCAGTTGCGCCACGGCAGCTGTGGCCTGCCGGCCGCGCCGACCGGCACGTCCGTCCCGGGCTTCGCCGGGATGCGCGAGGACAACGCCCACAGCAAGTACGGGTCGAAACTGGGCCTCCTCGGTGACGCCGTGCACGGCGCCGGGGCCTGCACGACGGCGATCGGTCCCGGCGCGGCGGTCGGCGCGGCGGACCGCGCCGGACGCGTCGACGGGTACTACCCGTCGGCCGACAAGACGCCCGCCGACGCGTGGTCGCGCTGCGCGCTCACGGTGGCCGACGTCGACGACGTCGTCCGCGCCTACGTCGACGCCGGCGTCGACGTGAACGGCCACCCGGTCCGGGTCACTCCGAAGGTCCGTGCGGCGGCGGCATCGGCCGCCGACGCGCAGGTCGGCCGGATCCTGCGGGCGGCACCCGCCGGCACGACCGTGCTGCTGGCCGGCCTGTCGGACAACACCGGCAGCGAGCGCCTGCACGTCGCCATGGCCGCCGGGCCGGGATACGCCCCGCGCTACCTGACCGCGAACTCCACGCGCACGGGCGGCCTGGTCACGCTCACCGACGTGACGTCGACGATCCTGCACACCCTCGGCGTCGCCCAGCCGAAGGACGCGGTGGGCTCGCCGTGGCGCCTCGACGGCCGGAAGTCGGCGTCGGTGTCCCGCGTGGTGCGCGCGATGGCGGACCGCGACACCCACGCGCGGATCTACAGCCGGTACGTCATGCCGTTCTACATCGTCCTGATCGTGGTGCAGGTCGCCCTGTACGCCTTCGCGACGGTGGCGCTGCGCCGCAAGAGCGACCGGCGGCTCGCGGCGACCAAGGTGCTGGCGCTCGCCGCCGGGGCGCTGCCGGTCGCGGCGTTCCTGGCCAACGTCGTCCCGTGGTGGCACAGCGGGCATCCCGCGCTGACGCTGGCGGCCGCGATCCTGGTCGGCGCCGTCCTGGTCACGGGCGCGGCGCTGGCCGGGCCGTGGCGCCGGTCCGTGACCGGGCCGGGCGCGATCGTCGCCGGGGCGACCGCGGTGTTCCTGAGCCTGGACGTGATGACCGGGAACCACCTGCAGAACTGCAGCATGCTCGGGTACACCCCCGTCGTCGCCGGCCGGTTCTACGGCTTCGGCAACACGACCTACGCGCTGTGGGTCACCGGGCTGATCATCGCGGCGGGCGCACTGGCCGGCCTGGCCATCGCCCGGCGCGGCGACCGGCGCGTCGTCCCCCTCGCCATCGTGGTCGTGGCCGGGGTGGTCGCGCTGGTCATCGACGGCGGGCCGATGTGGGGAGCGGACTTCGGCGGCATCATCGCGGTGATCCCCGGGTTCACGGTCTTCGGATTCATGATCGCCGGACGCGGGGTCCGGCCCACGCGGGTCATCGCCGTGCTCGCGGCCGGGGCCGTGCTCGTGCTGGGCGTCTCGTTCCTCGACTCGCTGCGGGCGAACCCGACCCACATCGGGGAGTTCTGGGACCAGCTGACGAGCGGCGACGCCGGTACGGTCGTGATGCGCAAGTTCCTCGGCATGATCGGCACGTTCAGCCACTGGCAGCTGTCGGCGATCGTCGTGCTCGGCATCGGCTTCCTGTTCTTCGGCCTGCTGCGGCCGCTGGCCTGGCGCGCCGCCGCGCTGCACATGGCCTACGAGCGCGCTCCCGCCCTGCGGGCCACGCTCACCGCCGCGCTGGTCACCGCGGTGGTCGGCATGCTCGTCAACGACTCCGGCACGGCGATCCCCGCGATGGCGTTCACGGTCGCGGTTCCGCTGGCGCTCGCGGCGAGCGTACGGGCGCTGGAGCTCGCCGGGAACGAAGTGCCACCACGACCAGAGCGATCAGAAGAGCCGTCAGCAAGCACGGGGTGATCCGCGAGCGCACGTCGGTGATCAGCCAGTCGAGGGAGCGCGGGAGCCCGGCGAGCCGTGGGTCGCGGGCGGGCAGGTAGGCCAGGGCCAGCACGCTCGTACGGGCCAGGAGGAGCCCGTCGAGTCGCGACCACGGCACGAGCGCCAGCGTCGCCCAGCCGAGGCCGTCGTACCAGGGCAGGGCGTACGGCGCGGCGAACAGCCAGGCGATCGCCAGCACCGCGGTGATCCGCAGCGCGTCCTCGCCGGTCGGGTCGGCTGCGACGCGGACGTCCCGCAGCCGGGACGGGGGCGCGGCGCGCAGGAGCAGGACGGCCAGGACGGCGGTCAGGACGATGGCCGAGTTCTGGACGGCCGAGCGCGGCAGCGTCAGCAGGAGCCCGCCGTCCGTCCCGGCGAACAGGTGCCAGGGCGTGGCCAGCGCCACCGCCTTCGAGGCGCGCTGCAGTTGGTCGAACGCGTGCGGCCCGGCGATGAGGTACGCCAGGCCGGTGACGACGAGCGCCGCGCCGGGCAGCGCGACCAGCCGGGCGAGCGCCGACCCGTGCGATGCGGGCGACCGGACGAGCGCCGCGCCGCGCGGCGCGGGCAGCCGGGCGGCCACCGCGCCCGCGCCCGCCCGTACGGCCGGTCGCGCGGAACCGGCGGCGGCACGGGCCTGCCACCACTCGCGCAGCAGGATCCAGCCCGGCCCGGCACCGGCGAGCGCGACGTTGAGCTTCACGGCGGCACCGGCGCCGATGAGGATCCCGGCGGCGACGCAGCGGCCGAGCGTCCGGCCGTCCGGCCGCCGCGCCCACGGGGGGTCGGGCAGCGCGAACACCACGAGCCCGGCGACCGCGAACGCGAGCGCGAGGACGTCGTTGTGCGCCCCGGCGACCACGGCGTACAGGATGAGGGGGTTGGCCGACCACAGCAGCGCCGCGCGCAGCCGGCGGTCCCGGTCGCCGCGGGCGGCGTGCGCCAGCAGCAGCCCGACGGCCAGGAAGGCCATCACCTCGGTCACCGACATCACGAAGACGGTGAGCCGTACGGAGTCTCCGCCGATCAGCGAGGCGAGGCTCTGCTGGGCCGTCGCGATCGGGCCGTACAGGGTGGGGGCGTTCCGCCAGTCCTGGACCGCGCCGATGACCGGGTCGGCGGGCAGGTCGCGCGGCGCCGTGGCGTACGGGTCGTTGCCGGTGACCGCCATGCGGCCGTACGCCGCGTAGTTGAGGTGGTCCGCCGAGCCGATGGGCGGCATGAACATGAACGCGACGGCCACGACGGCGCCGGCGATCAGCAGGATCCGCGGCCGGATCCACCAGCCGCGCCGGGACGCGAAGAGGCACAGGCCGAGGCCGAGCGCCGACAGCCCGACACCGGCCGCGGTCAGCCCGAGGACCAGGTGCGCCGAAGGGTGGGCCGTGAGGGAGTACGGCGGCTGCCCGGCGCCGCCGGACAGGACGGGCTCCATCACGGACGGTCCGAGCAGTGCCACGGTCAGGAAGCAGCCCAGGCCGAGCGCCGCGGCGGACAGCCCCGCGAAGCCCAGTCGGTCAGCGCGGGTCACGACGGAGCCGGGCCAGTTGCCGGGCCACGGCGGGTTCACGGGCGGCGAGCGCCCGTCCGACGTCGCGGAACTGCCGGGCGCGATGCAGCTGCGCCCGCCAGTCGGTGCCGGTGGCGCGGTGCGACAGGGCGACCTCGACCTCGGTCACCTTGAAACCCTGGCGCAGGAGGTCGATGGTGAGCCCCGTCTCGACCCCGAAGCCGGGGGCGAGCGGCAGGGCCGCCTCGAACGCCTGCCGGGTGAGGCAGCGCTGGCCGTTCAGCGGCTGGGTCGGCGTCCAGCCGGTCAGGCGCTGGATGCCGTCACGGGACAGGCGGACGACGAAGCCGTGGCCGCCGAGCTTCACCCGCTCGGAGAACGCGGCGATCGTCATCGCGGCCGTGCCCGCACGGACCGGCTCGATCAGCGGCCCCGCGAGCCGGGCGGTGTCGCCGAGGTCCGCGTCGAGGAACAGCAGATGACGCGGGACGTCGCCGTCCAGCAACCGGACGGCGGCGGCGCCCGTCTCCATCGCCGCCCCCTTGCCGCGGTTGCGCGAGTGCCGTACGACCTTCGCGCCCGCGCCCTCGGCCAGCCGTCCCGTCGCGTCGGTGGACCCGTCGTCGACGACGACGACGAGGTCCACCCCGGGCAGCGACGCCGCCGCCTCCACCGTCGCGGCGATCCGGTCCTGCTCATCCTTGGCCGCGATGATGACGGCCGTGTCCGCCTGCATGATGGCGATGGTAGTGGCGGTCAGGTGCCTTCCAGGGCCGGTAGGGCATCGTGCACGGAGAACACCGTGTCGAGGCCCGTGACCTGAAGGATGCGGCGCACCGCCGGACGCGGCGACGCCAGCTCCAGTGTTCCGCCGTGTTCACGGAGTCGTTTCATGGCCGAGAGCAGGACGTTCATCCCGGTCGAGTCACAGAACTCGACCCCGCTCAGGTCCACCACGACCCGGCCGGCTCCGTCGCGAACGAGCGAGGCCAGCTCGGCTTGCAATCTGGGCGCCGTATAGAGATCGACCTCGCCGTAGACGGATACGACGGCGTGACCCCCCTGAGATGCGGTCGAGACCTTTAGCTCCACGAGCCGCACACTAGCGTCCTCCGAGCGGGTGAACCAGAGCCGAGCGGGATTAGGTCCCGCCCATTGCCGGGCCATGGTCTGCGCTTTGCCAAGAAGCCCACGACTTCTGCCCCTTACGACGGAAATGTCCGTCAATTCTGGCTCCGGCGCAGCGACATGGAGATCTTCTCAAATATCGCCGCCGATGTCCGCGAATCCGTCCACCGGCGCGTCGCCATGCGAGAAGCTGGGATGGTGACACGACGCGCGATGGCAACCCGAATGTCCGGCGATTTCGGACACCGCCGTGTCCGTGAACGTCTGGAGACGATCCGCACCAGATCCGAGAAGTCCAGTTCGTGGCGGTCCATGACACAGTACGTGTCCCGGCTGGTCAACCGCGAGGGCTACGTTCCCGTGAAGGCGCGACTCGCGCGCGAGGACATCGTCTTTCTCGCCTCGGCCCGCGACGACGTCATCGCCTTCTGCGAAATGACCCTGCGCCTCATCGATCTGCACCAGCCGCGCGACGCCGGCGGGATCACCAGTGACGTCGGAAATCCGATGTGCCGATGCCGGGCGTGCATGTGGCGATGGCCGTGCCCGACCTTTCGCGCCATTCAGGAGGCCGTCGATCGGGTGCCGGGCTCCTGACCGTTTCCAGCCACGGCCGTTCGCGCGGTGGTCAACGCGCCCCGCGTGATTCGCCACGAGGAATTGCGGCGTTCTTCGCGGGCGGTTCCCCGATCCGTCACCGGCCGGTTCGATCGCGGTGACACGCGGCGCCTCGGGCGGCTCCGGCCGTCGCGGGCTCCTGGACGCGCCTCCCCGTGCCGGCCGCCTTCGCCGTGGGGGCCGTCGACGCCCCGCCGTACCGGCTTCCCGGCCCTCCGCCGTACGGATCGCCGCGCGAACGGGCCCGCACGGCCGGGTTATCCACAGGGTGTGGGTTTCGCCGTCCACAGGGTCCACAGTCCCGGGAAAATGCCACTGACCAGCGCGGCAAGGGCCTGCCGACGTGAGCCGCCGAGTCGCGCACCCGCCTTATCCACGAGTTGTCCACCGGTTGTCCACAGGTGCGGGGTGGACGGTGGACGAACACGGGAGCCCGATGAATCAGGAGTGATCGCGGCCGAGATCCATCTGGTTCGGCCCGTGATCGCGCCCGGACCGCGTACGCTCGCCCCCATGGGGCGGACCATCCTTAACATCATCGGAATCCTGCTGGCGATCTGGCTGTTCTTCACGGTCCTCGGAATGCTCGTCGCCGCGTTGAAGTTCCTCATCTGGCTCGGCGTTCTCGCGGTCGTCGGCGCCATCATCGTCACGGTCATCAGCAAAATGGCGAAGAGCTGACAACGGGCCTTGTGCGGCCGCAGGGCGTGCGCGGATGATTCCGGAATGGACCTGACGGGCATCCTGCGGAGCCGTGCGGCCGAGCGACCGGACGCGACCGCCTATCTCTACGAGGGCGCCCGCGTCACGTACGCCGAGTTCGACCGCCGGGTGGATCAGGTCGCGGCGGCTCTGCGCGCCTCCGGAGTCCGGCCGGGCGATCGCGTCGCCGTGCTCGACAAGAACTCCCTGGCCCACGTCGAGCTGCTGTTCGGCGCGGCGCGGGCCGGAGCCGTACAGGTCCCGATCAACTACCGGCTGGCCGCCGACGAGGTCGCCTACATCGTGGACAACGCGAAGGCGCCCGTCCTCGTCGTGGGACAGGAGTTCGTTCCGGTGCTCGACGCGATCGCGGATCGCCTCGAGCACACCGGACACCTGATCGTCGTCGGCGGCACCGGTCACCGCTACGCGGACTACGCGGCGTGGACCGACCGGGACGCCGAGCCCGTCGACGAGCCCGGCGAGGTGTTCGTCCAGCTGTACTCCTCGGGCACCACGGGCCGCCCGAAGGGGGTCATGCTGACCCACGCCAACTTCCTGACCGCGCTGCCGATGAGCGAGGAGATCTGGGACCTCCGCCCGGACAGCGTGCTGATGGCCGCGATGCCGCTGTACCACATCGCCGGGTGCGTCCTCGCCGTCTCCGGCGTCTACAACGGCATTCCCTGCGTGCTCGTCCGTGAGCCGGACCCGGTCGGCATCGCCCGGGGCATCGAGGCGCACGAGGTCACCCACACCTTCCTCGTCCCGGTGATCCTGCTGTTCATGCAGCAGCTCCCGCAGGTGGCCGAGACGGACCTGTCCAGCCTTCGCCTGCTGATCTACGGTGCCTCGCCGATCAGCGAGGACGTGCTGCGCGGCGCGATGCGGATGCTGCCCGGCTGCGCGTTCATGCAGGTGTACGGCCTGACGGAGACGACCGGGGCGATCACGCACCTGCCGCCGGCGGACCACGTTCCCGAGAGCGAACGGCTGCGCAGCGCCGGCATCGCGAACCCCGGCACCGAGCTGAAGATCATCGATCCGGCGACCGCCGAGCCGGTGGCGCCCGGGCAGGTCGGCGAGATCGTCTGCCGGACGGCCCAGAACATGGTGGGGTACTGGTCGCTCGACCAGGCCACCAGGGACGCCAGGCTCCCCGGCGGCTGGCTGCGCACCGGTGACGCCGGGTACCTCGACGAGGACGGCTATCTCTACATCCACGACCGCGTGAAGGACATGATCATCTCGGGTGGGGAGAACATCTACCCCGCCGAGGTGGAGAACGTCCTGATGAGCCATCCGGCCGTGGCCGACTGCGCCGTCATCGGCGTGCCGGACGCCAAGTGGGGCGAGACGCCGAAGGCGATCGTGGTCCGCGACGGCGAGGTCGGCGAGCGGGAGCTGATCGACTACTGCCGGGACCGGCTGGCCCACTTCAAGTGCCCGACCTCCGTCGAATGGACGGACGCCATCCCGCGCAACCCGACCGGCAAGGTGCTCAAGCGCGACCTCCGCCGGCCGTATTGGGAGCACGAAAGCCGTTCCGTTCGTTGAGACAGGGCGGCGGAGGGGGCCGAAGGCGAGGGGAGCCGCAGCAGCGATCCGCCGGACCAGCCGACGCCGTACGGCGCACCGAACCGCGCACGCAGGGGGAGACCATGAACGCGTACCCGCCAGGATCGCCATCGGGGCCGTCGGACTCACCGTCGTGGCCGCCGCCGGGGCAGCCGGGCCCCGTACCGGGTTCTCCGGGATCGCCCGTACCGCCCGGAGCACCGCTGCCGCCGGGACCACCCGGGCCGTTGGGACCACCCGGGCCGTTGGGACCACCCGGGCCGCCGGGACCCGGAGCGCCGCCGCCGATGCGGCCGACGCTTCCTCCCGAGCAGATTCGCGCCATCCTCAACAGCGCGATCATGCGTCAGGCGTCCCTGGGGTGGCGCGTGCAGGCGCAGTCCGACGTGCAGGCGGTGATGGCGAGCGGCGGCCAGGTCAACCACGCCCTGCACCTGGTCATCACGCTCCTGCTGTGCGGGCTGTGGCTGCCCGTCTGGATCATCCTCGCCATCACGGGCACCGAGAAGCGCCTCACCATCACCGTCGACCCGCACGGCGTGCTGCTGTACAACGGCCGTCCGGTGACGCCGATCGGGCCGCCGATGTTCGCCCCGCCCGGCCCGCCCGGGCCGCCGCCCGGCAACGTCAACGCCCAGGCGGTCGCCGCCGCGACCCAGCGGCGCGACCTGCGACAGAAGGCGCGGGAGCAGGCCGCTGCCGACATCGTTCTCGCGCGTGAGCTGCGGATCGGCCGCCCCGATCTGCCCCGCCAGTACGACGACGGCGGTCTGATCGACGTCAATCACGTGCCCCCGCAGGTGCTGACCCTGTTCTCCGGCGTGACGCCGGAGCTCGCCGAGCACATCGCGCGCATCCGCGACCACGTCGGCGGTTTCTCCTCCGCCGAGGAGCTCGCGGCAACGGCGGACCTGCACCCGGACCTCATGCCCGAGATCGCGGAGTACGCCGTCTTCCTGCCCTGACACGCTGGTGCGGCCGGTCTGACGCGCCATGGGAGACCCTCTGACCGGCCACCTGTCGCATTGCTGAGTCTTTGGTCGGTTCGAGACCGTCTGGAGGGGTCAGGGGCTGTATATCCAGTTAAGCTCACTGATGTGACTCATGTGCATCGCGTCGACAGCGAGGTCGGTCGTCTCCGCACGGTCCTTCTGCACCGGCCGGGCCCAGAGCTCAAGCGACTCACTCCCCGCAACAACGATCAACTGCTCTTCGACGGCATCCCCTGGGTGGGCCGTGCCCAGCAGGAGCACGACGCCTTCGCCCAGGCACTGCGCGACCACGGGGTCGAGGTCCTCTACCTGACCGAGCTGCTGCAGGAGACCCTCGAGTACCAGGACGCGCGGAGCGAGGCCATCGCGGACGTCCTGAGCGACCAGCGGCTCGGCGACCAGCTCCGCGTCATCCTGGAGAGCCACCTGGCCGACCTGACCACCGAGGACCTGACTCAGGTGCTCGTGGCCGGCCTGGCCCACGAGGAGCTGAAGACCGGCCGCGGCCTGGTGTACCGGCTGATGGACCGGCACGACTTCGTCATCGACCCGCTGCCGAACCTCCTGTTCACGCGGGACTCCAGCGTCTGGGTCGGCGACCAGGTCGCCGTCACCAGCCTGGCGATGAACGCGCGCCGCCGGGAGACCGCCCTCACCCGGGTGATCTACCGCTACCACCCGCGCTTCGAGGGCACGAAGCACCTGTACGACCCCGATCTGGAGCACATCGAGGGCGGCGACGTCCTCCTGCTGGCCCCCGGCGTGCTGGCCATCGGCACCGGCGAGCGTACGACCCCGGCGGGCGTGGAGCGGATCGCCCGCCGCGCGTTCGACGCGGGCCTGGCGCACACGGTCCTCGCGGTGCCGATCGCGCAGGAGCGCGCGACCATGCACCTCGACACGATCTGCACGATGGTCGACGTGGACAAGGTCGTGATGTACCCGGCCGTGGCCTACTCCCTCGTCGCCTACACGGTGACGAAGGACGACGGCGACCTGCGGGTCTCACGGGCGCGGCCGTTCCTGGAGGCCGCCGCGGACGCGATGGGCATCGACCGGCTCCGGGTCATCGACACCGGCCTCGACCCGGTGACCGCCGAACGCGAACAGTGGGACGACGGCAACAACACTCTCGCCATCGGCCCGCGCCTGGCGGTCGCGTACGAGCGCAACGTCGAGACCAACGCACGCCTGGAGGCGGCCGGCATCGAGGTCATCCGGATCCAGGGCAGCGAGCTGGGCAGCGGTCGCGGCGGCCCGCGCTGCATGTCCTGCCCCATCCTCCGCGACCCGGCCCGGTAGCGTAGGTAGGGGGACGGACGGTCCGTTGAGCAGAGGGACGGAATGAAGAGATCCGGTGCCGGAATGGGCACCGGATCCGCCGAGCCGTCCCGGCTCAGGCGGACTGGTCGAAGGCGATGTGCAGCGGCTGCATCATCAGGGCGGCGGCCCGGCCGTTGCTCGACTGCTGGTCCACGCGGAGCTTGGCCCAGACGGTGGTGGTCTCCGCCTCGTGGGAGACGCCCCACTTGTCGGACAGCGCCTCGACGATGCTGAGGCCGCGGCCGCCGAGGGAGGACAGGGCGGCGCGGGTGCGGCGCGGCTCGGTCATCGAGCCGCCGTCGCTGACGGCCAGCTGGATGAGTTCTCCTTCGTGGGTCCACGAGACGCGGATGTCGCCGGATGGCAGAGGACGGGCGTGCCGCAGCGCGTTGCTGATCAACTCGCTGATGATGACGGCCGCGTCATCCGCGATCTCCTCGTACACCCCCGACGCGCGGAGTTCGGCGCACAGGCGCTTTCGCACTTCCGAGACGCTGGACGGCGCGTGTGGCAGGAACACGACGCTCGACACCCTCACCTCCCCGGGCGGTTGGCTCCCGGATACTCCCCGTAACTTGGTCACCCCGGTAACGACCGAAATGCCCACTTAAAAAACGCGGAAACCGCGCCACAGGAATCTGTTACCAACACCACGTGTAACTGTGACCTCCACCACGTGGCGAAGGCGCAGCCCAGCTGGGCGGTATGCCCAAGTATGACCGGTTACGGAGTGTCACCACAGTGGGGGAGGGTGAACCGCATACTGGTGCCCTCCAGGCCGTCCGCGCGGGGGTGCGCGGAGACTTCGCCCTGCTGAGCGCGGGCGAGCCGGCGCACGATGTACAGGCCCAGCCCGAGACCGCCGAACCGGCGGCGATCCCCCGCCTCCCCCTGAACGAAGCGCTCGAAGACCCGCTCTCGGTCCCCGGCGGTGATCCCGATCCCGGCGTCCTCCACCGTCACCACGATGGCGTCGCCCTCGACCCCGGCGCGTACCGTGATGACGCCGCCGTCCGGGGAGTACTTCACGGCGTTCTCCAAGAGCTGGCCCACGATGATGTCGGTGGCCATCGGGTCGCCGAGGGCCGCCGGCAGATCGGCGGCGACGTCCAGCTCCACGGCGTGGCGCTCGGACACGCCCCGCAGGCCGTACGCCGCGCCGCGCAGGAGCCCCGCCAGGTCGAACGGCTCGCTCGTCACGGTGAGCCCGTTCGGGACCGCGCGGGAGTACAGGAGGTTGTCGACCAGACGGCCGAGGGCGTCGGCGCGGTCGGCGATCGTCGCGACCGCCCGCCGCCGGTCCGCCTCGTCCAGCTTCTCCCAACGGTCCACCAGCGTCTTGGCGAACCCGCGTACGACCGTGATCGGCGTCCGCAGCTCATGGCTGGTCATGGACAGGAAGAGATCCTTCTCCGCCTCGAGCGACTTGGCCTCGGTGACGTCACGGAAGTCCACGACCACCTCGTCGTGGCCTTCGATCTCGGTGTGCAGGACGCCCAGCCAGGTGCCGGACTCCAGCCGGATCGTCGGCTCGCCGTCCGGATCCGGCAGCGGGAACGGCAGCGGACGGCCGATGACCTCCTCGGGGGCCAGGCCGGTGATCCGCTCCGCCGCGAGGTTCCACCGCTTGACGACGCCGTCGCGGTCCAGCACCGCGATACCGTCCGCGCTGGCCTCGATCACCGCCCGCTCGTGCCTGCGCTGCCGGACCGCCTCGTCGTAGTGCAGGGCGTTGCCGATCACCACGCCCGCGTGCCCGGCGAACAACTCGAGCAGCTCCAGCTCGATGTGGCCCGCCCGCCGGCCGGAGAACAGCGCGTACAGCGCGCCGTACGGGCTGCCGTGGACGTTCGAGATGCCGACGGCGATCGTGTGCAGCCCGTCCAGCTCGGACCAGATCAGGTCGCCGAGCCCGCGCGCCTCGGACGTGGCCAGCATGACCGTGCGCCCGGCGCGGAGCAGCTCGCCGACGAGGCTGGAGCGCAGGTCGGCGGTCGAGTCGCGCAGGTTCCGCGGCAGCCCGGTCATGCTGACGAGCTTCAGCGTGTTGGTCTGGTGCTCGATGACGACGAAGCCGGCGGCGTCCGCGCCGGTCAGCTCGATGAGGCCCGAGGTGACCCGGTCGAGGACCGCCGACAGCGCGGGCTCGGTGTTGAGGTCGGCCACGACCTCGTTGAGCCGCCGGACGAGGCGGATGCGCTCGGCGGTCTGGCGCTGGACGGCCTCGTCCTCGCGCACGGGCCGGTAGAGGCCCACCCAGCCGAGGAACCGGCCGTCCTCGCCGCGCATGGCGCTGACGACCGCCCGGATGTCGAGCAGACGGCCGTCGCGGTGCAGCCGCCGGGTGACGAACGAGATGTGACCGCCCTCGCGGACGCGTTCGAGGACGGCGCGGTGCTCGGCGGTGTGCTCCTCCGGGATGGTGCGCAGCGGCCGGTCCAGCACCTCCTGCGCGGCCCAGCCGAACACCCGCTCGGCGGCGGGATTCCACAACCGGACGGTCAGGTCGGCGTCCACCGCGATCATCGCGTCGGCGGAAGAGGCCACCGCCGCGCGCAACATCGCATCCGAGGCGCCCACGGGGCCCATAGTGCCACTCGCGCGGCGCGCCTACGCGAAGGTCAGCACCAATCCGCACTTACGGCATCGTTTCTGGTTGGGGGCCGTGTGCACCCAGTCGTGGTCACAATGCGCCATGGTGATCGCCTCCCCGCGCTCCGTACCTCCCATGATGACCGCCGTACGGCCCCCGCGCCGGGCTATTCGGCCACTCGCCCTCCCCGTGGCCGCGCGGAAGCGCCGAGGTGGGGCGGGCACCACCCCCCGAAGTGGACATCGCCCCATCGAAGCGGCACCGCCGTGGCTTCTAGGGTCTTTACCATCGACGACCGCACTCGAAGGAGAATCGGCATGGCGCGGAAGATCAAGGGGCTCGGCTCGACCGGCTCTCGGCGGACGGCGGCGGTGCTGGGGCCGGCGCTCGCTCTCGGTGTCGTGGTGGCCGGCCCGGCGTCGGCGCAGGCGCACACGGGCGGAAGAGACACCGCACGGGCGTCACAGACCCGGCGGCCGGTCGAGAGCGCCGGCAAGGCCGGTGCTCCGGCGGGTTCCGGTTTCGCCGGACCGGCCCACGGTGCGTGGAACGGCGCCACCGCGATCGACCGGTCGGGGAACGGCGCGACCGGCATCGTGGTCTCCGACCCGAGTGAGTGGGGGCCCACTTCCTGACGAGGCCCTGATGACCGGACGGCCGATCCCCGCCACCGGCTGATCCCGCGCGGACGCCCCGGCTCCCGAAAGAGCCCGGGTGCCCGCGCGGGCGCTCACATCACCCCGACTCCGCCAGGCTCCACCGGACGGGCGCGCCACGGCCGTGGGGTGGTGCTGGCACCACCCCCAATGGGGGCGTCGCCCTATCGAAGCGCACCGCAGTGGCTTCTAGCGTTTTCGACATAGGCGATCACCCCTGAAGGAGAATCGGCATGACGTTGAACAACAGGCGACTCGGCTCGCCCCCCGCTCGGCGGATGGCGGCGGTGCTGGGGCTGGCACTCGGTGTCGGTGTCATGGTGGCCGGCCCGGCGTCGGCGCAGGCGCACAGAAGCGGAGGAGACACCGCGCGGGCGTCACAGACCCGACAGTTGATCGAGAGCGCCGACAAGGCCACGGCCGCCGGTGTCCCGGGGGTCATCGTCCGGGTGGACGACGGGCACGGCCCGGTCGTGAACGTCGTCCGGCAGGCGTCGTGGAGCATCCCTGATCACGCGCTGACCGCGAACGACGAGTTCCGGATGGGCTCGAACACCAAGACGGTCGTCGCGGCGCTGGTGCTGCAACTCGTCGGCGAAGACCGCGTCGCACTGGACGACCCCATCGACAAGTGGCTCCCCGGAGCCGTTCCGAACGGCCGGAACATCACCGTGCGGATGCTGCTGAACCACACCAGTGGCCTGGCCGACTACGCGTACGACCCCGAGGCGCTGGCGCTGATGACCGGCCACCAGTCGGAGCGGCCCACGGCCGAGCAGTTGCTCGCCGTGGGCACGAGGCTGCCGGTGGAGTTCCCGCCCGGTCAGGGCTGGACCTACAGCAACACCAACTACATCGCGCTCGGCCTGCTGTTGGAGAAGGTCACCGGGCACAGCGTGGCGGACCTGATCCAGGACCGTATCGCCAAGCCGCTGGGGCTTCGGCACACCTACCTGTCCACCGATGCCCCGGACCCCGCCGATCGCCGGTTCGCCCACGGGTACGAGCCCGACGCGGCGCACCTCGCGCCAATCCTGCCGCCCGGTACGCCGGCGGGTTTCGGTTTCGTCGGACCGGCCCGCGGCGAGCGGGTCGACGTCACCGGGATCGACCAGTCGTGGGACGGAGCGGCCGGTTCCATCGTCTCCACCACGAGCGACTGGGCCCGGTTCGACAAGGCCCTGATGTCCGGCCGGCTCTTTCCCAAGTCGCTGCTCGCCCAGATGATGGTCACTACTCAAGAGGACGAGGCGAACGGGCTGAACCGCTCCTACGGACTGGGCCTGGAGGAGGTCCGCACTCCCTGCGGCACCGTGTGGGGACACGACGGCGCACTCCCCGGATACCGCAGCGACAACTACACCGACCAGTCGGGACGGCGCACCGTCTCGGTGCTGAGCACGACCCACTTCGGTCTGAAGACCGACGCCGCGGCGGGTACGGCTGAGGACGATCTGGTCACCGCGGCCATCTGCACGATGCTCGACAAGCCCATCCCCGCCACCGGCTGATCCCGCCCGGGCCCGACGCCGGTCAGCGCGTGCCCACGACGTTGATGAAGCTCGCAAACGCCCTCGACGCCGCGCTGTCCGGCTACCTGGCAAGCGGGATCGCGTTCCCCGCGCGGGACCTCGGATGGCGCGCGTAGCCTGGCGGGAATAACGGTACGACGACGAAGGCACGTCATGTTCGACGACTTGGAAGGACGAAGGACAGGGGAACGCATCCAGATCCTTCGAGAGCGTAAAGGACTGTCGCGACCCGTCCTGGCCGAACTCGGCCGACGGCACGGCCGGCGCCACAAAGCCGGTCGTTCGAACCCCAGGAGCGTCGATCACCGGGTACGGGGCGGCGCTCCCCCCGGCGGATCGGGGCCTGAACGGCGGCGTCGGGGACCGGGTCCGGAGGCGCGGGATGACGGCGGCGATGGCGTCCGGACCTGCCACGGCCACGGAAAGGCAGAAGGACGATCACGGCGATGGCGACGACATATCCGACGCGCAGCAGGCCCAGAACGTGCAGGGAGATGGGCAGGACGTGGGCGGCCAGGCGTGCCACGTAGAGGGTGACGAGCCCGCCGACGGTCAGCCACGGTCCGCGCCACTTCGTCGCGATCAGGTCGAAGGCGACGGCCCCGAGCAGGACTCCCGCGGTGTAGTAGGAGTAGACCTCGGGATCGAGCATGATCCGCGCCCCGGTCGCCAGCAGGATGACCGCGGGCCACCGCCGTCGTACGACCGCCGCCGTCCCCAGCGCGCAGCCGAGGAGCAGCTGGACCGGACGGTCCCAGGCGGGGGTACGCGGGTCCGTGACACCGAGGGCCCGCAGCCCTGACGAGGCGGCGTTGGGGATGGTGAACCTGGCCGCCGTGAGCGTGTGCGAGTCGTACAGCAGGAAGGGAAGCCACGCGGCCGCGAGGCCGAGAGCGCACGCCGTCGCCGCCCGCCACCAGGAACGCGCCGGAAGGGCCAGGAGGAGGGGCGCGAACGCCGCCGCCCAGGGCTTCGAGTCGGCGGCGGCCGCCACGAGCAGGCCGGTGAGGATCGGGTTCTGCCGGACGAGTGCGTGCAGAGCAGCGACCCCGAACACCAACGCCAGCACGTCGTCGAGATGGCCGGCGTGGGTGACGAGTTCGGCCCATACAGGGATGAATACCAGCCCGGCCGCGAGCAGCCGCGACGGCCGGCGTGCCGGGGGCGGGACCAGCCGCCAAAGCGCACTCAACAGTGGCGGCCCCGTCCCACTCATCAACAGGACGGCGAGTAGCCGGCCCGCGAACGGGCCGAGTACCTGCAGGGGCGCGGCGGCCATGAGGGAGATCGGCCCGATCTGCAGCTCCGGATGGGTCGCGTACAGATGCAGCCCCTGACCGGCTTCGTCCTCGAACAGCAGGTGGCCCCCCTGAGCGAAGTAGTGCCACGACCCGCCGCAGCCCGGAAGACGGACCCCCGTCCAGATGGCGGCCCAGTACCACAACGACCACCAGACGCGGCGGAAGCGCCGATCAGCAGGATCAGCCGGAGAGTCCGCGGAGGGGGTGAGCCTTTCGAGTGTCGCGGTCGGCGTGCTCATGGTGTCAGGAGCCGTTGACCACGCGGCCCCGTCTGCCCGCGGGTCGGTCCGCCAGCGTTCATACCAACATCGTCCAAGGTCAGCGCCCCCTTCAGCCGTGCGTGCGGACACGGTAGGAAGCCGCAGGTAAGGAGGTCGGTAGCGGAAGGCAAGCGTGCCGTTTACTCCTCTTCGTACCGATATGCCCCTTTAGTTACGGTTCATCTGCAGGGCAGGGCGCGTACCGGCCACGGCCACCTCCGCGGGGAGCGCCGTGCGGCGGATCTCGGCCGCGGTGATGCCGAACTCCTTCCGGAGCGCCCGACTCAAGCGCCCGGGTCGCAACAGGTGCCGCTCCGGCACAGGCCGGCCGTTGCCATCGCTGCCGGGACGCCGCCGAATACGCCGCGACGGGCATGGAGGACCGGGAATGCTCCGTACCCCACCCGTGCTCCCGGTACCGGGCACCGAACCGACGATGCATCCGGCCGCGCCCGGCCACCCGCCGCTGCTGCTCCTCATGACCGACGGCCTCGGGGCCGCCTTCCTCGGGTGGGGTGGTACCTAATGCTCGCTGAAGGGCCGCCTGCGGTGCCGGTATGGAGGCTTTGCGCGGCTGCTGGGTCGCGTTCGCCGAGCCTTCCGTACTCCTCAGGCGGTGGCCCGGCGGCGGTGGAGGGTGCCGATCAGGGCGGTGACAACCGCGGCGACGGCGAAGGAGAGCAGTGAGGCGCTCATCCAGTCCGATGGGGTGAAGTGCAGGGCGCTCTGGGCGTGCGTCCACAGCCGGGACCACCAGCCGACCTGGCCGGGGTTGATGAGCTGGTACGCCGCGATCCCCGCCGCCCAGGCGACGATCATCCCCCAGCGGGCGGGGGCGCGGTCGGAGACGTCCCAGCCGCGTCGCCCGGTGAAGCAGAAGAAGTCGACGGCGAGCACGCCGAGCATGGGCACGAACACCGACCCGATCAGCGTCAGGAAGCCCGCGTAGTTGTCCATGTTCAGCGCGAGGGCCAGCACCGTCGTCAGGACCCCCAGGACCACGGTGAGCACCCGCCGGTCCGCGCGGGTCACGAGGTTCTGGATGGAGACCGCGGTCGAGTAGACGTTCGCGAAGGACTGGTCGACCTCGCGCAGGACGAAGACGGCGAAGAACAGCGTGCCGAGCGCCACGTGCTGGAACGGGCCGAACACCTTGGAGGAGTCGCCGGCGACGAGCGCGAGCGCCAGCAGCCCGAGGACGTACGCGACGACCTGCGTCAGACCGTACGCCACGCTCGCGGCGCCGAACGCCGCCCGCTCCGAGCGCGAGTGCCGCGTGTAGTCCGCCGCCATCGGCACCCAGGAGATGGAGACGGCCAGCGCGGCGTCCGCGCCGATCCAGAAGTGGCTCCACGAGCCGTGGGTGAGGTTCGGCAGCGGCTGCCGGGCCAGTTGGACGTAGAAGTAGCCGAGGGCGAGGACGACCGCGACGGTGACGTACCGGCGCAGCACCCGGACCGAGCCGAGCGGCCAGAGCGTCAGCACGGTGGTGACCGCCCCGGCCACGACCACGTACGCCCAGCGCGGTCCGCCGCCGACGAGCTCCTTCGCCGCGCCCGCGATCGTGACGAGCTCGAACGTTCCCCAGCCGACCATCTGCAGGATGTTCATGACGGTGGGGATGTAGGACAGGCGCGTGCCGAACAGGCCGCGCAGCAGCATCATCGCCGGAACGCCGGCGCGGGTGCCGGGCACGGCGGCCAGGCCCAGCATGATCCCGCCGATCGCGGTGCCGACGACCATGGCGAGGATCCCCGCGACGATGGGCAGCCGGGGCGTGCCCTGGGCGTCCGGGGCGAGCACGGTGTACGCGCCCGAGAAGGCGAGAAGGCTCACACCGAGGTTCGCCCAGAAGGCGCTCTGGTCCCAGAAGCTGAGGACCTTCGGCGCGGGCTGGTCGAGGGTGTACGGGGCCTCGTTGGACGAACGCTCTTCGACGGCAGCGCTCAAGGCACACTCCCTACGCCGGCATTATCCGGTCAGGTTCGAGCGGTCGGCGGCACGTTCGAAGCCGCCCTCTCAGCCCGGTCGTCGTCCGAGCTCCCGCGGGTCTTTACTTTTCCGCCGTCAATGTACCTCGATCAGGCGACGTATGGCTCCCCGCCCGATTCGCTGACCATCGGACGGCCCGCCGCCGCCCAGGCGTTCATGCCGCCCTGGACGTTCGCGGTCTTCCAGCCCGCGTTGTTGAACGCCGCGACCACCGACGCCGAGCGCGCCCCCGACCGGCAGATGACGAAGATGTCCTCACCGGTCGGCACCTCGGAGGCGCGGGCGCCGAGCTGGCTCAGCGGGATGTGTACGGCCCGGGGCGCGTGACCGGCCTGCCACTCGTCCAGTTCGCGCACGTCCAGCAGGAACGCGTCGTCCGGAACCTTGGCGACCTCCACGGCGGGAATCTGTTCCCTGAAAGAGTTCACCCATCAAAGGAACCATGAGTCGTCGCCCGGAGTCGAATCGTCATGAGGCAATCTCTCTCCAGACTGGGACCCACGGCCCTCGCCATCCCCGGCATCCTGGCCGCCCTTGCGCTGGGCGGTTGCAAGAACGGGGACGGAGGCGCCACCGCGCACAGCAAGGACTCCCCGACCCCGACCTCGTCGGCGGCGCCGGGCACACCGGCGCCGACCACCTCTCCGACCGCGCCCGCCCCGAGCGGGTCGGCGGCCGGGACCCGTCTGACCGTCACCGTACGGGCGTCGCAGACGTCGGCGCCGAAGTCCTGGACGCTCACCTGCGACCCGGTGGGCGGGAGCCTGCCCGCGGCCGAGCAGGCGTGCACGGTGCTGGCCGCGGCGGCCGCGAAGGGGGAGGACCCGTTCGCGCCCACGCCCAAGGACCAGATGTGCACCCAGATCTACGGCGGCCCGCAGACCGCCACGGTCACCGGCACCTGGAACGGCAAGAAGATCGACGCGACGTTCAACCGGAGGAACGGCTGCGAGATCAAGCGGTGGGGCAACCTCGCCTCGCTGTTCGGGACGACGCCGCCCGAGCGCTGACCCGGCCGCCGGGCCGCCGGGACCGGCTCACTTGAGCAGGCGGGACATCCGGCGGTCCGCCAGCGGCTTGCCGCCGGTCTGGCACGTGGGGCAGTACTGCAGGGCGGAGTCCGCGAAGGACACCTCCCTGATCGTGTCGCCGCAGACCGGGCACTTCTGCCCCGCCCGGCCGTGGACCCGCAGGCCCTCCTTCTTCTCGCCCTTGAGGTCCTTGGCCGCGACGCCACGGGAGCGTTCGACGGCGTCGCCGAGCGTGCGGACGATCGCGTCGTACAGCGTCGTGACGTCCTCGTCGGTGAAGCTCGCGGCCAGCTTGAACGGCGACATCCGCGCCACGTGCAGCACCTCGTCGGAGTAGGCGTTGCCGATCCCGGCGATCACGCTCTGGTCGCGCAGCAGCCCCTTGATCTGGGTGCGCCGCCCGTCGAGGATGCCCTTCAGCGTCTCGACGGTGAAGCCCTCGCCGAGCGGGTCGGGACCGAGCGACCGGACGCCCGGCACGTCCGCCGGGTCTCCTGCGACGTACACCGCGAGCCGCTTCTGGGTGCCCGCCTCGGTGAGGTCGAACCCGGAGCCGTCGTCGAGATGGACGCGCATGGCCAGCGGACCCTTGCCCGGCCGGGGCGGCGCGGGCGGCAGCGCGTCCTTCCACCGGAGCCAGCCGGCCCGGGACAGGTGCATGACGAGGTGGATGCCGTCGACGTCGAGGTCGAGGAACTTGCCGTGGCGGGCGACCCCGGTGATCGTGAGACCGTTCAGCGCGGTGATCGGCGGGTCGTACGTCTTCAGCGACGAGATGGCCGCCACGTCGATCCGCGCAATCACCCGCCCGACGGCGTGCTCGCGCAGGAACGCGGCGAGGGACTCGACCTCGGGCAGCTCCGGCATGGTCCCAGAGTACGGCTCCGCCCACAGGCTGTGGACGAACACGGGTGATCGCCGCCGGGGGACCTTGGTCCCTTGGCCGCGCGCGCCCGGCGCGACCATCCTGGAGAGCGGGAGTTCGATGTGACCATGACGGTCGCCCTGGGCGGCGACACGATGCTGGGACGCGGGGTCGCGGAGCGGATCGCGGCATGCGGCCCGTACGGCATGTTCGCCGACGAGGTGCGGGAGATCTTCCGATCCGCCGATCTGGCCCTGGTCAACCTGGAGTGCTGCGTCTCCGCACGCGGCGAGCCGTGGGCTGCCCCCGGCAGGCCGTTCCACTTCCGTGCGCCGCCGCCGGCCGCGGAGACCCTCGCCGACCTGGGGATCGACTGCGTCACGCTCGCCAACAACCACGCCCTGGACTACGGCCCCGAGGCGCTGACGGACACGCTCGGCCACCTGGCACGGGTCGGGATCCGGGCCGTCGGGGCGGGGCCCGACGTGCGCCGGGCGCGCGAACCCGCCCTGTTCGACACCGCGGACGGGCCCGTGGCCGTCCTTGGGATCACCGACCATCCCGCCGACTACGCCGCCCGCGAGGAGCGGCCCGGAGTGGCGTACGCGGACCTGCGCCGCGAGATCCCGTCCTGGCTCACCGACCGGATCCGCCGGCTGTCCGCCGACGGGTTCCGCGTGCTCGTGCTGGCGCACTGGGGCCCGAACATGACCACGGAGCCCCCGCGATACGTCCAGGTGGCCGCCCATGCGCTCGTCGACGCGGGGGCGACCCTGATCGCCGGGCACTCGGCGCACGTCTTCCACGGCATGTCCGGCCGCGTGCTGTACGACCTCGGTGACCTCGTCGACGACTACGCCGTGGATCCGGCCCTGCGCAACGACCTGGGCCTGGTCTTCCACGTCGCTCTCGACGGCTCGCGGATCACCCGGCTGACGGCGCTCCCCCTCACGTTGGAGTACGCCCGTACGCGCCTGGCGACGGGCACCGACCACGCCTGGATCCGGGACCGGTTCATCAGCGCCTGCGCGGCGTTCGGGACGGAGGTCGTCGAGGAGGACGGGCGGCTCGCGGTGGCCTGTCCCGGACCGCCGTGAGGTCCTTGAGCAGGGCTCCTGCCTTTGACGATGCCTCCACCATGACCCAAACTGGAGTTAGGGGCCACCGTAAAAGGCTGGGAGCGGCAACGGGCGGAGGTGGCCATGTCCTTCACGGAAATCACCAAAATCCTCGGCCGGCACAGCTGGTGGATGAGCGGATCACCCGGGGAGACGCGGGAGGTCCGGGACGCCGTCGCCGGCGATCTCCGCACGCCGACCGTGACGGCCGACGACGGAATCCGGCTCCACGTCGAGGTGAGCGAGGCCCCCGAGGCGGACGCGACCGTCGTCTTCTGCCACGGGTTCCTGCTGAACTCCACGAGCTGGCGCGTCGAGCGCGACGCGCTGGCCGGCCGGGTCCGCGTCGTGCTCTGGGACCTGCGCGGCCACGGCCGGTCGGGGTGGGGCTCCCCGCCGAACGCCACGATCGACCAGCTCGGCCGCGACCTGTTCGCGGTACTGACGGAGGCCGCACCGGAGGGGCCCGTCGTCCTGGTCGGCCACTCGATGGGCGGCATGGCGATCCTCGGGCTCGCCGACGCGCACCCGGAGCTGTTCGGCGACCGGATCGTCGGGGTGCTGCTCGCCTCCACCTCCTCGGGCGACCTGTCCTCCGTCACGATCGGGCTCCCCGAGCGGACCGCGCGGGTCCTGCACCGGATGGTCCCCGTCACGCTGAGCACGCTCCGCCACCAGGCCAGACTGGTGGACGCCGCACGCCGGCCGCTCGGCGGGATGTCCTTCCTGCTCACCCGCTCGTACCTCTTCGGCGCCCACGTGTCGAGGCAGGTCGCCGAGGTGACCACCCGGCTGATGGCGTCCGTGCCGATCGAGGTGATCGCGACCTTCTACACGGAGCTGATCGCGTACGACAAGCGGGCCGCGCTGCCCGCCCTCGGCCGCGTGCCCGTGCTGGTCATGGTCGGTGACCGTGACCTCATCACGCCGATGCGGCACGCGGAGGCTCTCGCCGCGCAGATCCCCGGCGCCGATCTCGTCGTGGTCCCCGGCGCCGGTCACCTGCTGCCCCTGGAGCGCGCCGCCGAGGTCAACCACCATTTGTGGGAGCTGCTCCGGCGTACGACCGGCATCGAACCGGCGGCCGAGCCCGCCCTCGTCGACGGCCACGAGCAGGCCCGTCGCCACCGGCGGCCGCACCTGCACCTGAACCGGCGCGGTCAGCCCCGCGGCTGAGCGGTCCTCAGCCGGCGACGAGCTTGATCACCGCGGCGACGCCCACGCAGACGATCACTGTGCGCAGGATCACGGGCGGCAGCCGGCGCCCGACCCTGGCGCCGAGGAGACCGCCCACCATGGAGCCCAGGGCCACCAGCAGCACGGCCTGCCAGTCGACCTTCGCGACGCAGATGTACAGGACCGCCGCCGTTGCGTTGACCAGCATCGTCAGCAGGTTCTTCGCGGCGTTGACGCGCTGCAGGTCCTCATCGAGGAAAATGCCGAGCAGGCCGACGAGGAGGACGCCCTGCGCCACGCCGAAGTAGCCGCCGTAGACGCCCCCCGCGAACACCCCCAGCCAGAGCCAGGGCCCGCCGTGCGCCCGCCGGGGCCGGGAGGCGAGCCGGCGACTGATCAGGGGCTGGGTCAGGACCAGCACGCAGGACACCCCGATCAGGACGGCCACCACCACCGTGAAGGCCTGCTCGGGCAGGGTGAGCAGGAGCAGGCCGCCGACCAGCGCGCCCAGCACCGAGGCCGGGGCCAGCCGGGCGAGCCGGCCGCGCTGGCCCTTCAGCTCGGCCCGGTACCCCAGCACGCCGGTGACGCCGCCGGGCACCAGGCCGATGTTGTTCGAGACGTTCGCGGTGATCGGCGGCAGCCCCACGGCGAGCAGCGTCGGGAAGGTGATCAGAGATCCCGACCCGACGATCGCGTTGATGGCCCCCGCCGCGGTCCCCGCCGTGAGGACCGCCAGCACCGACCACGGCCGCGCGGAGAGTCCGAAGACCGCGACGCATCCCACGATCGCGACGACGAGGAGCAGGCCGATGACGACCCGGGGGGCGGGGGACCTCATGGTCGGCGACTCTATGCCAGGGCTCGCTGACCACGACAACCAGCGTCAAACTCGCTGTTCACGTGTCAAACTGGGTGTTAACCCCCCGATCTGAATAAGGGCCGCGGACGGAGCCGGACATACAGTCGACCCGCACCGGGGGGAGCACATGCTGGAAGTCATCGGGGCCGGCATGGGACGGACCGGCACTTACTCGCTGAAAGCAGCACTCGAGCGCCTGGGACACGGGCCCTGTCACCACATGTCCTCGCTCGGCGGGGACCTCGGCCGGATCAACGGCTGGGAGGCGGCCGCCCGCGGCGAACCGGTGGCCTGGGGAGACCTCCTGGCGGGCTATCGCGCGACCGTCGACTGGCCCTCGTGCTTCTTCTGGGAGGAACTCGCGGACACCTACCGCCACGCCCCCGTCATCCTCACCGTGCGCGATCCCGCCCGGTGGTACGCCAGCATGCGCGACACGATCTACCGCTCCAGCCACCGGCAGCCGGGATGGCACGGCCTCGCGATGTGGCTGGAGGACCGGGCCTGCGCCGGGCTCCGCGTCCGGCGCCGGATGTGCGAGCGGGTGATCTGGGAGGGCACCTTCGGGTCACGGTTCGCCGACCCCGACTTCGCCATCCAGGTATTCGAATGGCACAACGCCCACGTGCAGGAGGTCATCCCCGCTCATCGGCTGCTGGTGTACGAGGTCGGCCAGGGCTGGGGACCGCTGTGCGACTTCCTCGGCGTGCCCAGGCCGGACGAGCCGTTCCCGCACCTGAACGACACGGCGGCGTTCCGCCGGATGGCGTCGCGGCGCCGCCGGCGCCTGCTCACCCTGCGTCCTCTCGGCCCCGACGAGCGGACGGCGGTCCGGTGAACGGCCGCCTCCGCCCCGCCGCGTCGTACTACGCCCGCGGCTGGTGGCGCCGGGAGACCTTCGTGGACGACCTGCGCGCCGCGGCCGCGGACACGCCCGACCGTACGGTCTTCGTCAACTGGCGCCGGGACCTGAACCGGGAGGTCGTCGTCACCTGCGGCGACCTGGCGGCGGCCGTGGACCGCCTGTCCGCCGGGCTGCGCGGCCTCGGACTGCGCCCCGGCGACGTGGTCGCCTTCCAGCTCCCGAACTGGTGGGAGGCGGCGGCGCTCGCCCTCGCGTGCCTGGACGCGGGCCTGATCGCCGTGCCGATGATGGCGACGCTGGGCGCCCGCGAGGTCGAGCGCATCCTGTCCGGGACGGAGGCCGGTGCCTGCGTCGTCGTCGACCGATGGGAGACCGCGCGCCCCGCCCGCCTGCTGGCCGACCTCGGCCCCCGCCTGCCGCGCCTCCGCCACCGGATCGTCATCGGCGACGCGGCGGCGACCGGCGCGACCGCGTTCACCGACCTCCTCGAAGCGCCCGCCACCGGCGCACCCGCGCCCCGCGGACCGGACGAGGTCTCCCTCATCCTGTTCACCTCCGGAACGACGGGCGAGGTGAAGGGCATCCTCCACACCCCCAACACCCAGTACGCCTCCACCCGCGCCCGGCGCGGCGCCCTGCGCGGCGTCCCGATGCCGCGAACGGCCACCCCCGCCGACCTGACCCACTCGGTCGGGATGCGGACGAACGTCCTGACGCCCCTGGTGACGGGCTGCTGCTCCGTGTTCGCCGACACGCGCGACCCGGACGTCTGGCTCGACCTCCTCGCCCGCCACCGGGTCACCCACTTCCTCGGCGCCCCCCACATGCTGCTCAGCCTGATCCAGGCCCAGCGGCGCCGGTACCGGCCCCTCCCCGCCCTGCGCGTGATCACCAGCACCGGGGCCCCGCTGCCAGCCTCCCTCGTCGCCCCGATCCACGAATGGCTGTCCCCCGGCCTGGTGAACGGCTTCGGCATGACGGAGACGGGCGGCCTCACCGCGACCGCCGTCGACGACCCGCCCGGCTGGGCGGGCCACAGCATCGGCCGCCCCGTCCCCGGCTGCGAGATCCGCCTGGTGGCCGCCGAGCCGCCCTCCCCGGACCGGGCGTTCCGCCTCCACGTACGCGGCCCCTCGGTGTGCGCGGGCACCTTCCGGCTCCGCGACCGGCGGCCGACCTGGGACCCGGCGGCCACGGACGGCTGGTACGACACCGGCGACCTCGTCCGCGAGGACGGCCGCGGCGGCCTGTGCTACCTCTCCCGGGTCGCCGACCGGATCGGCAGCCCCCACCCGATTCCGATCCTGGAGGTCGAGGACGAACTACTGCGCCACCCCGCCGTCGCCGACGTCGCCCTCGTCGGCTGCCCGGACCGGAACGCCGCCGAGGAGACCGTCTGCGCCGTCGTGGTTCCCGCCGGCCCGGCTCCCACCCTCACCGACCTGCGGGAACACCTCCTCCGTGCGGGCATGACGGAGTGGTGGCTGCCCACTCGCCTGGAATGCGTCGACGCGCTCCCCCGCAACGAACTCGGCAAGGTCCGGAAGACCGAACTCCGCGCCCGGCTCCACCCACCCGAATGACCCCGCTCGGGGCCATGACTTTTGTCATCGGCGAAGCATGATCGCCGGTACTAACGCGCCGACCTGGGCGTCTCTAGCGTTCAGGGCATGACGAACACGAACACGAAATTCCACATCGCGGTCCTCGGTGGCGCGGAGTACAAGGTCGAACAGCAGGCGTCCCCGCGCTTCGTGTCCATCTCCCCGATCGGCGGCGCGGATGTCGACCTGAGCGGGATCGACCACGATGTGACCGTGGTCAAGGTGTCACTCGTCGGCGGCGTGAGGCTCACGGTGCCGGCCGACGTCACCGTGGAGGCCATCGGCTTCGGAGTGCCGGGCCTCTTCGGACGCCGGCGGTTCCGCGGCACCGGCGGTCCGGACGCGCCGACCGTTCGAGTGCACCGCTACGGGATCTTCGGCGGCGTCAGTATCGTCCGCAACGGCTGAGCGGTCCGCGCGATACCGCCATCATCAACGGGGCCGATGATGGCGGCAGACTGAACGTTCTATCGATTACACTCCGCACGATGGCGCATCACGCTCGAGGTCAGGTTTCCGAAGCACGATCGCGGCTCCTCGAAACCGCCACCCGGCTCTTCTACACCGAAGGCATCCACGCCGTCGGGATCGATCGGATCGTCGCGGAGGCGAAGGTGACCCGCGCGACGCTGTACCGCCACTTCCCCGGCAAGGAAGACCTCGTCGTCGCCTACCTCCAGGCCGTCCACCGGCTCGATCGCGATCAGGTCGGCGAGGCACTCGACAGCGGCCGACCGGCCGCCGACATCCTGAGAGCCATCGCCGAATCGATCGCCGACGGCATCCGGTCGGCCGGGTTCCGCGGATGCGCCTTCCTCAACGCCGTGGCGGAGTACCCGGATCCCGAACATCCCGTACACAAGGCCGTCCTCGCTCACCGGGAGTGGTTCCTGCGCACCATCACCGATCTGCTCGCGCAGGTCGGGGAGACGCCCCCCGAGCCCGCGGGCCGGCATTTCGTCATGCTGCGAGACGGCGCGATGGCCGAGGGCTGCCTCGCCGACCCGGCGGAGGTCTGCGACACGTTCCTCCAGGGAGTCGACGGAATCCTGCAGCACCGCACCGGCCCCAAGGGGACCGCCTGAGCCTTCGCCGATCACGCCGCCTGGTGTCCATCTCGGGGCGCCTTGGCGGTGCGCCCGAGACGCAGCGCCGAGATGAGAAAGAAGATGCCACCCGGCACCGCGTAGCCGGCGATGCCGGCCAGTGACGGGTTCTGCGCGGAGGCCGACGTGATGAACGAACCGCCGGCGAGCACGGAGATCGCACCGCTGAGGATCATCGGCCACTGACCGCCCATCCTGCGGCGCGTGGCGCCCACGACCAGCTGCACGAGCCCGGAGACGATCGCCCAGGCGCCCCACACGCGCAGGACGGCCGGCACACCGGACGCACAGGCGACGGCCACGCCGATCGCGGCGAGCAGGCTGATCGCGATGTTCACGTACAGCCCGCGTGCCGGCCCGGTGGCGCGAGACGAACGAGCGTCCACGACCGCCGCGGCGGCGTCGAACAGGGGATACAGAACGAGCAGGGTGACGCTGACCGGACCGAGGTCAGACTTGGTGGCGAACAGCAGGACGGCCCAGACGATGGCGAACCCGAACCGGACGAGATACAACCGGCGCAGAGCCGGCGCGATCCCGGGGGCAGCGGACGAGGCAACGGTGGTCACGAGGATCCTTTCGGACGATCGACAAGTAGACCGAACGTTCTATCCCGCCCAACGATGACAGCGCTCCCCATGAACCGTCAAGACCGAACGTTCTACCTCGCGCTTACGCCAAGAGCCGAGGCCGATCACCGACCCACCAAAAGATCCCGAGGGCGATCACCTGGAGACGAGAGCCGGCCCCTCAAGGCCGATGTCTTCGCCCGAGGCGGCAGAGGCCGCCCAGAGCCCGCACCGAGAGCCCACGCGACTCAAACCCGCGCAGCGGGCGAACAGCCACCCGTGGAAGACCAGCCCCACCCGAAGCAGGGCGGAGGCGGCGAAGCTCCCACGCGACCGCAGCCCGCACAACGGGCGAAGGACCGAACCCCAGCCCACGCAGGAGGCGAAGCCCCCACCCGGCCCCAGCCCGCACAGCGGGCGAAGGGCCGAACCCCAGCCCACGCAGGAGGCGAAGCCCCCACCCGGCCCCAGCCCGCACAGCGGGCGAAGGGCCAAACCCCGACCCGGGAGAACCCGCACCCATCACGAACCCCGGCCACCGAGGGGGCGTGGGGGGGCGAAGCCCCCCACCTCGGGGGGCCCGGGGGGTCGTCCCCCCGAAAACACGACGAGGGGTCGACGGGAAGGAAGCGAAGCTTCCGACCAGCCGACCCCAACACCGAGTGGGCGAGGAGGGATTTGAACCCTCACGTCCTTTCGGACACACGGACCTGAACCGTGCGCGTCTGCCGTTCCGCCACCCGCCCCGGGCGCGTCCAAAGGTTAGCACCATTCCAGCGGAGGTCCGAATCGGTTGCTCGGGGCGAACCTACTCACAGATACGATCGTCTCTCAGTGGAGAGGGGAGGTGCACGTGGGTGTCCTACAGCGCTTCGAGCGACGGCTCGAGGGCATGGTCGAGGGTGCCTTCGCTCGGGCTTTCAAGTCGGAGCTTCAGCCCGTCGAGGTGGCCAGCGCCATCCAGCGCGAGATGGACGAGCGCGCCGCGATCGTGGCGCAGGGTCGCACGCTGGTGCCGAACGACTTCGTCGTCGAGATCTCACATCCGGACGGCGAGCGGCTCGAGGTCTACGCCGACAGCCTGAGCCAAGAGCTGGCCAATCTCGCCCGTGAGCACGCGAAGGAGCAGGGTTACTCCTTCGTGGGGCCGGTGCGGGTGCGGTTCGAGAACGCCGATGACCTGCGTACCGGGATGTTCCGGATCCGGTCCGGCGTCATCCGCGGCTCGACGGTCGAGGGCGGCGAGATCCGCCAGCCGATGAGCGACATGCCGCCTCCGCCGCGTGGGTTCGCGGGCGGCCGGCCGCGGTTGCTGGTCAGCACGGAGGGTCAGCCGAGCCACACGTACGATCTGACCACTCCGGTGACGTTGCTCGGCCGGGGCACCGATTGTGATCTTCGGCTTGTCGATCCGGGCGTTTCCCGGCACCATGCCGAGATCAGAGTCGAGGGTCCGGAGGTGGTTGCGGTTGATCTAGGGTCGACCAACGGCACTTTCGTGAACGGCCAGCCGATCCGCCGCGTGACGCTGAATGACGGCGCGCGGGTGACGCTCGGCCGGACAACCCTGGTGTTC
Organism: Actinoallomurus soli; assembly: GCF_024055715.1. GTDB lineage: Bacteria > Actinomycetota > Actinomycetes > Streptosporangiales > Streptosporangiaceae > Actinoallomurus > Actinoallomurus soli. The sequence continues at coordinate 274,574 of NZ_JAMXMV010000006.1, read as the reverse complement.
CGCCGCGATAGGGAGTAGCTCCGAACTCCGATGAACCAAATCACCCTGACGCTCATGAAGGTGGCGTTCCTGGCCGTGCTGTGGCTGTTCGTCATCGCGGCCGCAGGCGTCATCCGTGCCGACCTGTGGGGTTCGAAGGCCGCCGCGAAGGCCCAGCGGCCCCGGCAGGCCGCCCAGCCCGCCCGGCCGCCCCGGCAGGCCGCGGCGCCGCGCGTCAGGCGTGCGGAACCGACCAAGCTGGTGATCACCGAAGGAGCCCGCGCCGGCACGACGATGGACCTGGTGGGCACGGAGATAACGATGGGTCGGTCGAATGACGTCACGCTGCCTCTCGGAGACGACTACTCTTCGGGACGGCATGCCCGGCTCTTCTCGCAGAACGGTCAGTGGTTCGTGGAGGATCTCGGTTCGACGAACGGCACCTTTCTCGGGCGCGCCAAGGTGAGCAGGCCGGAACCCGTCCCCGTCGGCGTACCGATCCGCATCGGGAAGACCGTCATAGAGCTGCGCAAATGACCATCGGAATTCGCTTCGCCGCCCGGTCGGACGTCGGCATGCTGCGCGAGGGCAACGAGGACTCGGCGTACGCGGGCTCCCGGCTGCTCGCGGTGGCCGACGGCATGGGCGGCCACGTCGGCGGTGAGATCGCCAGTGCCGCCGCGATCGAGACCCTGAAGCCACTGGACCGGGACTTCCCCGCGCACGAGCTCGTCGGCGCGCTGGAGCAGGCGGTGCACCGGGCCAACGAGACGCTGCACAGCATCGTCGAGGGTGATCCGTCCCTGCAGGGCATGGGCTGCACGCTCACCGCGATGTTGTGGAACGGCCCGCAGGTCGCCCTCGTCCACATCGGCGACTCCCGCGCGTACCTTCTCCGGAACGGCGAGCTGTTCCAGATCACCCATGATCACACACTGGTCCAGTCGCTCGTCGACGAGGGTCGGATCAGCCTGGACGAGGCCGCTTCACACCCGCAACGCTCTCTCCTGCTGCGGGCGCTCGACGGCCGGGGTGAGGTCGATCCGGACATCTCGCTGCGCGAGGCGCAGCTCGGCGATCGCTACCTGCTGTGCTCCGACGGGCTGAGCACGGTGGTGACCGCGGAGACCATCCACCACGCGCTGAGCACGGCGGCAGAGCCGGACCAGGCCGTACGCCAGCTCATCGATCTGGCCAACCGCGGTGGCGGCCCGGACAACATCACCTGTGTGGTGGCCGACGTGGTGGAGCTGGAGCAGCAGCCCGGCCCGCCGTCGGTTCCGATCACCGCGGGTGCCGCGCACCACGCGGGCCGGGGCCGTGGCGAGGCGGACACGCCGCCCGGCGCGATGGCCGCGGAGACGCCGGCTCAGCGGGCGGCCGCGCTGCGGGAGCAGCAGCAGCCCGCGCCCGTGACCGTGGCCGACATGCCCGCGATCGCGCGGCAGCCGGAGGACACGCTGCCGCAGGAGGCGGTGGGGCGGCGGCGTCGTCGCTGGCCCTGGCTGGTGGCGGTGGCCGGCGCGGTCGTCCTGCTGGCGGCCGGCGGCGGGGGGTACGTCGCCTGGAGCACCATCCAGGGGCAGTACTACGTCGCGGCGGACGGCGGCCAGGTCGTCATCTACCAGGGGATGAACCAGAACCTCCTGGGCCTCAAGCTGTCCCACCTGAAGGAACGGCCGAGCCCGGCGTTGAAGGTCGCCGACCTGGCGCCCTCGGCCCGTGACTCGGTGACTCACACGATCGACGGCCTGGGCAGCCTGGGCAAGGCCCGTACCACCGTCAACACGCTGCGCAAGCAGGTGTGCCACATCGTCGTCGCCGACAACCCGCAGGGTGTCGTGACGATCTGGAAGGGCAAGGGCCAGAAGAACTCCATCGGCTGCGACGAGACGGTCGTCGAGCCATCGAACCCGCCGGTGCAGGTGAGCTCACTGCCCAAGCAGACCAAGGACACCGTGCACAGGGGCATCTCCGTGGCGGACGTCACGCAGGCCCGTGCCAAGGTGCAGGAGCTCCGCGACCAGGCCGACACGTGCAAGAGGAAGCCGGGCAAGTCCGGCTGTCCCCCCGTAAAGGCGAACACCACCCACTGATGACTTCCGCAGCCGCCGAACCCGAGGTTCAGATCGCGACCCGCCCCCGGCGGAGCGCTCAGCTCGCCATGCTGATCTTCGCGATGGTGATCACCATCGCGGGTTTCGCACAGGTGGGCCTGGCGCGAGACGGGAGCCTGCCCACCGGGATGTACGGCTACGGGGCCGGGCTGGGCGTGCTGGTCGCGATCTCGTACGTCGTCGTCGCGCGTTTCGCCCCGTACGCCGACCCGCTGCTGCTGCCGCTGGCCGTCTTCCTCAACGGCATCGGGCTGGCCATGATCTACCGGCTCGACCTGGGGACGAGCCGCGACGTCCAGCTGGCCCGCGCGCAGGGCAAGAACCCCACAGGCCTCTGGGCCTCCGCGCCGAACCAGCTGATGTGGACGGCGCTCAGCATCGCGGCGTTCGCGGCGGTGATCGTGCTGCTGCGGGAGATCAAGGTCCTGCAGCGGTACATGTACACGATCGGCGCGGTCGGGCTGTTCTTCCTGGCGCTGCCGGGTTTCCTGCCCTCGTCGATCAGTGGCAGCCTCGGCGCCAAGATCTGGATCCGGCTCGGTCCGTTCTCCATCCAGCCGAGCGAGTTCTCCAAGCTGGCGCTGGTCGCCTTCTTCGCCGGTTATCTCGTCAACAAGCGGCAGGCGCTGTCGATCGTCGGCAAGAAGATCGGGCCGCTGAACCTCCCGCGGGCGCGGGACCTGGGCCCGATCCTGGTGATCTGGGTGCTGACCCTGGGCGTCCTCGCGCTGGAGAACGACTTCGGTACGGCGATCCTGTTCTTCGGGCTGTTCGTGAGCATGTTGTACATCGCGACCGAGCGGTTCATGTGGGTGGCGATCGGCGGGCTGCTGCTGGCGTTCGCCAGCGCGCTCACGCCGTTCATCCCGCACGTGCAGCAGCGGATCAACATCTGGCTGGACCCCAAGTCGTACTTCGACGGCGGCTGCCAGGTCGGCAACAAGATCATCAATCAGATCCAGACCGTGGCGGCATGCCACGCGAAGGGCGGCACGTACATCGCCGACAGCGGCCAGTTGATGCGCGGCCTGTTCTCGCTCGGGCAGGGCGGGGTGCTCGGCACCGGCCTGGGGCAGGGCGAGCCGTGGCGCACGCCGTACTCCTTCAGCGACTTCATCTTCACCTCGTTCGGTGAGGAGCTCGGGCTGACCGGCGCGATGGTGATCCTCATCGTGTACGCGCTGATCGTGCAGCGGGGCATGAAGGCGGCGCTGGCCACGAAGGACAACTTCGCCAAGCTGTTCGCCGGCGGTGTGTCGTTCGTCTTCGCGCTGCAGGTCTTCGTCATCGTCGGCGGGGTGACGCGGCTCATCCCGCTGACCGGTCTGACGACGCCGTTCCTCGCCCAGGGCGGATCGTCGCTGCTCGCCAACTGGATCTTGATCGCCCTTCTGATCCGCATCAGTGACACCGCGCGGCGACCCGCGCCACAGCCGATCCAGGACGAGGGAATGACCCAGGTGGTGAGGACCCAGTGAACAAGCCGCTCCGCAAGGTCGCGGTGGCCGGCATGCTCCTGCTGGTCATCCTGATCATCAACGTGAACTACATTCAGGGGTCGCAGGCGGACAAGCTGCAGACCGACCCTCTGAACTCCCGACAGTTCGCGCAGCAGTGGGAGCACAACCGCGGCCCGATCATGGCCGGGAAGGTCACGCTGGCCTACTCCGAGAAGATCGGCGGCAAGGACGGCAAGGAGTACCAGCGGCACTACAACCAGGGCACGCTCTACTCGCCGATCACCGGGTACGTCAGCGTGTTCAGCCGCACGGGCCTCGAGTCGGCCGAGAACGGCCTGCTCGACGGCACCGACAAGCGGCTGGCCCTGCACAACTGGTTCGACATGCTGGTCGGCAAGAAGGCCGCCGGCGCCACCGTGCAGACGACGATCGACCCGGACGCCCAGCAGGCGGCCTACAGCGGCATCAAGAACCAGACGATCCGGCGCGGCGGCGCGGTCGCCATCGACGTCAAGACGGGCGCCATCCTCGCGATGGCCTCCTTCCCGTCGTACGACACGAACGACGTCGCCGTGCACGACGGGGAGAAGGCGAACAAGGTCTTCGAGTCGCTGAACAAGCAGAAGCCGGCCCCGATGCTGAACTACGCGACGCGGGAGACGTTCGCGCCGGGCTCGTCCTTCAAGATCATCGACTCGGCGGCGGCCATCGAGAGCGGGCAGTACAACAAGGACACCCCGACCGACGCGAACCGCCTCCTGCTCCCCGAGTCGGGCCAGGAGCTGCACAACTCCGACGGCGACGAGGCCAAGTGCAACGGCTCCCCGCCCCTGATCGACTCGTTCGCGGCGTCCTGCAACTCGACGTTCGGCCGCCTCGCGCTGACGCTGAAGCAGCAGACGCTCGAGAACATGGCGGCCAAGTTCGGCTTCAACAAGCCGACCGAGATCGAGAACGGCGTGTCCAGCGCCACCAGCGTCTACCCGACCAAGCCGCTCGGCGGTGACTCCCTGGCCCGCAGCGGCATCGGCCAGGAGGTCGTGACCGCCTCGCCGCTCCAGATGGCGATGGTCGCGCAGACCGTCGCCAACGGCGGCAAGATGATGAAGCCGTACCTCGTCAAGCGGGTCGTCGCCCAGGACCAGTCCGAGCTGGTGACCGCCGAGCCGAAGCAGATCGGGCAGCCGATCAGCGCCGACACGGCCGGCCAGATCCAGGAGATGATGCGCGCGGTCGTCGACCACGGTACGGCGTCGGCCGTCCTCGCCGGGCGGGACATCGCCGGCAAGACCGGCACCGCCGAGACCGGCATCGGCGGGATCAACGAGGACTGGTTCGTCGGCTTCGCCCCGAGGGACAACCCCAAGGTCGCCTTCGCGGTCGTCACCGAGGGCCCGGCGGGTTCGAGCGGTGCGAAGTTCTCGGCCCCGATCGCCTGGCGCATCGTTCAGGCGGTGCACTGACCATGACCACGCCAGACGTCCTGAACAACCGGTATGTGCTCGACGAACGTCTTGCCATCGGTGGGATGGGCGAGGTCTGGAAGGCCACCGACCGGCTCCTGGGCCGTCCGGTGGCGGTCAAGCTGCTCAAACAGCAGTACCTCGGCGACGAGACGTTCCGTGGGCGGTTCCGCGCCGAGGCGCGGTTCGCCGCGGCGCTGCAGCACAGCGGCATCGCCCAGGTCTTCGACTACGGCGAGCAGGACGACCTCGCCTACCTCGTCATGGAGCTGGTGTCGGGCGAGACGCTGTCGCAGATCCTCGCCCGCGACGGGCGGCTGTCGGTCGACGCGACGCTGGACCTCGTCGGGCAGGCCGCACGGGCGCTGCACGTCGCCCACTCGGCGGGCATCATCCACCGGGACATCAAGCCCGGCAACCTGATGGTGACCGGTGACGGCACCGTCAAGATCACCGATTTCGGCATCGCGCGCAGCGGCGACAGTTCCATGACGCAGACCGGGATGGTCATGGGCACCGCACAGTACGTCTCGCCGGAGCAGGCGACCGGCAAGAAGGTCACCCCGGCCGCGGACCTGTACTCCCTGGGCGTCGTCGCGTACGAATGCCTGGCCGGGGGGCCGCCGTTCATCGCCGACACCCCGGTCGCCCTCGCCCTCAAGCACGTACGGGAGGATCCGCCGCCGCTGCCGTCGTCGGTGTCCCCGGCCGTCCGAGGGCTCGTCTCGACCATGCTGGCCAAGCACCCGGACGACCGTCCGCGGTCGGCAGCGGAGATCGCCGAGGGCGCGTACGCCATCCGCCACTCGCTGGGCGTCGGCGACGCCGCCGTCGCCGAGGAGACCGCGCTCGCGTACGGATGGACGGTCGAGGCCCCGCTCGCCGCCGGGGACGACCTGCCGGAGTCCTCGCGGGCCGGCGACGCGACCGTCGGTTTCGCCGCGGCCGGCATCGCCCTGGGCGGTGTCGTCGCCGAGGGCGCGGACGGGTCCGGGGACGGTCTGTCGCCCAGGGCCGCCGCACGCCGCCGTCGGCAGCGGGTCAGCCGGTACGTGCTCGTGGGCGCCGCTCTCGTCGTCGTTCTCGGTGCTGGCGTGTTCACCGTCACAGCGCTGTGGAAGGGCCCCGGCCACACTAAGCTCGTGGACGGCAACCGGGTTCAGCCCGCCGGCGGCACCGCCCCGACGAAGCACGTCAAGCGGCCTCGTCTTGGCGTGCCGAGCAATCGGCCCGTACCCTCGGGTTCGACCTTCGAACGGACCAGTCCCAGCCCGACGCCGAGTTCGGTGACGAGCTCGACGCCGACCACGAAACCGACCAAGACGAGGAGTACCCCGACAACGACGCCTACCACACCGGCGGTGGACTCACCGCCGACCTCTCCGGAACAGTCACCGCCTGAGAGCCCCCCTTCAGGCGAGTAGGTTCGGAGAGCACGGTGTAGACGACGAGGGAAAGTGCGAGACATGACTCAGCCTCGGCTACTCGGTGGTCGCTATGAGCTCGATGGTGTCATCGGGCGTGGTGGCATGGCCGAGGTCTACCGAGCTCGGGATCTCAGGCTTGATCGAATAGTCGCGATCAAGACGCTGCGGGCCGACCTGGCCCGTGACCCGACGTTCCAGGCGCGGTTCCGCCGGGAGGCGCAATCCGCCGCCTCGCTGAACCACCCGTCGGTGATCGCGGTGTACGACACCGGCGAGGACCTCATCGACGGCAGCCCGATCCCCTACATCGTCATGGAGTACGTCGAGGGGCGCACGCTCCGCGACGTCCTGCGCGACGAGCACAGGCTGTCGCCCGAGCGGGCGATGGAGATGACCGACGGAATCCTGCGCGCGCTGGACTACAGCCACCGCGGCGGGATCGTGCACCGGGACATCAAGCCCGCGAACGTGATGCTGACCACCGGCGGCGAGGTCAAGGTGATGGACTTCGGCATCGCCCGTGCGCTGGCCGACTCCGCCGCCACGATGACCGCGACCGCCCAGGTTATCGGCACCGCGCAGTACCTCTCGCCGGAGCAGGCGCGGGGCGAGCGGGTCGACGCCCGCAGCGACCTGTACTCCACCGGCTGCGTGCTGTTCGAGCTGCTCACCGGCCGTCCGCCGTTCCAGGGCGACTCTCCGGTGGCCATCGCCTACCAGCACGTGCGGGAGGAGCCGCCGGCGCCGTCGCAGATCGATCCGTCGATCCCGCGCTGGGCCGACGCGATCGTCCTGAAGGCGCTGACGAAGGACCCCAACTACCGGTACCAGAGCGCCGCGGAGATGCGCGCCGACATCCAGCGCGCGCTGCAGGGCATGCCGGTCGCCGCCCCGACCATGGCGATGAACGGCGGCACGCAGGTCATGCAGGGCGGGCCGCCGACTCAGGGGACCCGGCCCGCGACGATGGGCTACGACCTGCCGCCGGTGCACTACGCCGAGCCGGAGGAGCCCGAGGGCCGCGGAAAGAAGATCGCACTGGGCGTCGTGGTCGCGCTGCTCGCCGTGGGCGCGGTGACGGCGCTGTTCTTCATGTTCAAGGGCGGCGGGGCCTCGAAGGACCCCAACACCGTCGCGATCCCGACCGGCATCGTCGGCAACGACCAGGACTCCGCGAAACAGCAGCTGACGGATCTCGGCTTCACAAAGATCACGACGAAGAAGAAGTCGAGTGACAGCGTCGACAGCGGCAAGGTCATCAGCGTCTCCCCGACCGAGAACACCAAGATCGACAAGGCACAGGTGGCCACCACCGAGGTCACCCTGGTCGTCTCGACCGGAAAGCCGAAGGTCACGGTGCCCAGGGTCCGGGGGCTGAGCGAGGACGACGCCAAGAACGCCATCGAGAACGCCAACCTCAAGGTCGGCAACACGGACAAGCAGAACAGCTCGTCCGTGCCCAAGGGATACGTGATCAACTCCGATCCGGACTCCGGCTCGAAGGTGGCGGAGGGCACCGAGATCAACCTGACCATCTCCGACGGCCCGGGCAAGACGACGGTGCCCTCGGAGGTCGGCAAGCAGGTCTCCGACGCAAAGGCCGACCTGCGCAGCAACGGCTTCGGCGTCCGGGTGACCTACGTCGACGCCCAGAACGGCGAGGCGCCCGGCACGGTCGTCGACCAGAACCCCGGTCAGGGCGAGACGGCGAACCGCGGGAGCACGGTGACCCTGATGGTCACCAGGCAGCAGACGCAGCAGCCGCCACCCGACCAGCCGAGCACGAGTCCGTCGCAGCCCGGTAAAGGTGGCTGGCCGGGCTTCTGACGCGAACCGACCGAGGCCTCCTCGCCCTTCCCCGGGCGAGGAGGCCTCGTCGTTCGTGGGAGGCCTCGTCCTACGCGGGGGCGCTCTTCGCGGGAACCGGGCCGGGGGGCGTGGCGCACCGGAGGGGGTGCGGACATGAGGGAGGGCTTCCGCCGCTCGGGGGCAACGGCGGAAGCCCTCACTCGTTGATCCGTATTGACCCCCCAGGGCGTTACACGCTTCGCCCAGAAACTTTTTACCGATGTTTTGCGGCCGGGGTGGGGGGTGCCGTAGCCGACGTGCCGCCGTCGTCCACCGTTCCGTGATCGAACTGCACCTGGGGCTCGAACCAGGGGAAGACGACGTACCAGAGCAGGACGCCGACCACGAGCAGGCCCACGACGGCGATGTAGACGCGCGTCACCGTGTCACCGGGCAGGTGCCGCCACAGCCAGGAGTACATCAGGAGGTCGCTCCGTTCACCCGGGGGATCGAGCCGACCATCCGCCCGAACACGATGAGCCGCTCGGCGGCGGAGTACTTCGGATGGCAGGTGGTGAGCGTGATCAGCCGATCGGTGGGGTCCTTGGTCGGGTGTTCCGGCACCGGGGCCACGACGCTGACGTCGGTGGGCGACACGACCTTCTTGCCGGTGACCTTGTAGGTGTACTGCCGGGTCCGGGTGTCGATGAGGATCTTGTCGCCGGCGTGCAGTTCGTTGAGGCGGTTGAACGGCGCCAGGTACGTCGTCCGGTGCCCGGAGACGACGAAGTTGCCGATCTCGCCCGGCATCGCGGTGCCGGGGTAGTGGCCGGGTCCCTTGCGCAGGTCCGCGACGGACACGCCCTCGATGATCACGTAGTGGAACCCCTTGCCCAGCCGGGGGATCCGGATCAGCGCGAGGCCGTGGCCGAGCCGGACGCGCTCGGTGGTCACGGCACCCGTGGCCTTCCGCGGCGGTGGGGCGGCCCAGTCGTGGGTGAGCTCGCCACTGAGCTTGTGCTGCTCGGCCTGGGTGTACGCGCCCGTGCCCCACAGCTCGTACGCGACGAACAGCAGCAGGACGACTCCGGCGGTGATGCACAGCTCGCCGAGGCTACGGATGAGTGTTCGCACCGTCGGGCTCCAGCGCGGTGGCGTACTTGGGCTGCACGTTGCCCGTGTAGGCGGGCAAGGTCGTCTTCTTGAGGGTTCTCACGGTGTACCCGAGTCCGTATTCGGCGACGTACTGCCGGTAGACCTGAATGTCCGGCGAGGCGTCCAGCGCCGCTCGCAGCCGGCCCGGATCTCCGGTCGCGGTGATCCGGAACGGCGGCGAGTAGACGACGCCCTGGAGGATGAGCGTATTGCCGACACAACGTACGGCGCTGGTGGAGATCAAGCGTTGGTCCATGATTTGCACGCCCGTTGCACCGCCGGTCCACAGTGCGTTGACGACGGCCTGGACGTCCTGCTGGTGAACGACGAGGTCGTCCGGGCCGGGGTCGCCGGGGATCCGCCGCCCGGTGGGCGCGTCGTCGAGGGTGACGCGCAGGCCACGTCCGGTCAGCTGGGCGAGCCCCGCACGGGTCGCGAGGCGGTCGGCGGCCTCCTGCGCGGCCTTGACGCGTGCGTCGCGCTGCGCGGCCGCCCGTACGAGACCCTCGACCTGCCGCCGCAGGTGGCGGTAGTCCGCCTGCGAGCCCTGGTACTGCCGCTGTTCCTGGGCGATGAGCTCGGTGACCTTCGTACGGCCGCCGCCGCGCAGGTCCGTACCGTGAGCGGTGCTCGCGCTGGCGGCGAACAGGGTGCCGGCGAAGATCGTGAGAGCCGGGATCGCGTACCGCCACGGCCGGCGGGCGCCGCTCATCCCGCCATTGCCGGGTTTTGCCCGCATCGCGACACCCCACCGCCCCCAATAAGGTCGTACGCTGCTCACCAGCGACTACGCTAACTGACAAATTGACCCATGCGCGGACCCGGCGTGCGGCCGCGTTCCGCCCGAGGAGAGACCCCGTGCCCAAGTCGAAGGTACGCAAGAAGGCCGTCTACACTCCGCCGCAGCGCTCGCAGAAGGTCTCGGTCAGCCCGCGGTGGCTGGTGCCGACGATGGTGGGCTGCTGGCTGGTCGGCCTGGCCTGGATCGCCGTCTACTACATCACGGCGAGCGTCGGCGCCACGGTGCCGCTGATCACCACGCTGAGCAACTGGAACCTCCTCATCGGTTTCGGCGTGATCGTGATCGGCGTGGTGCTGTCGACGCGCTGGCGTTGACTTCCCCACACGGTTATCCACAGCCTGTGGACCGCGCTGGGGGTTATCCACAGGAGCCGTCCCCAGCCTTCTCTCGTGCCGCGCTCCGCGGGCGGACACGTCCGTGGCCGCCCGCGCGTCACCGGCGGAGCGGTGCGCCCGGCTGTCACTGACGCCGGCGAAACCGTGCTCCCGGCTCTCGCTGACGCCGGCAAGGCGGTGCTTCCGGCCGTCGGCGATGCCGGCCGGGGCGGTGCGCCGCGGGTCGGCATCGCGGACGTGCGCGGCGTCGCGTGGACGTGTCAGGACGCGAGCGCGGTGGCCACGGCGGTGAGGACGACGAGCAGGGCCGCGACGACCGCCGACGCGGCGACCTGGACGGCCTTCTGCCGACGACGCGGAGCGTAGGCGAACGCGACCGCGAGCACCGCACCGGTGACCAGCCCGCCGACGTGCCCTTCCCAGGAGATCCCGGAGAAGGTGAACGTGAAGACCAGGTTGATCACGATGAGGAAGACGATGCCGCGCGTGTCGACGCCGAGCCGGCGGCCGACGACGAAGAACGCCGCGAACAGCCCGAAGATCGCCCCGGAGGCCCCCACGGCCGGCTGCAGCGGGGCCACCAGGTAGAGCAGGACGTTCCCGCCGATCGCCGACAGAACATAGAGCACGGTGAACCGCACGCGGCCCAGCACCTGCTCCAACTGCGGGCCGAGCACCCACAGCGCCCACATGTTGAACAGGATGTGGGTGATGCCGAGCCCGCCCGCGTTCATCGGCACATGCAGGAACGCGCCGGTGATCAGGCGATACCACTCGCCGTCGGCGACACCGATCCCGGGGAGCCGGCCGCGCGCGGGCATGCCGCCCAGCATCTCGAACCGGTCGACGAACGTCGGCGAGACCAGCTCCCCCAGGTAGGCGAGGACGTTCAGGCCGATGAGCGTCAGCGTGACCGCCGGGCGGCCGCGCACCCGGCCGCCGAACACCGTACGCGGCTCGCGCACCGTCCGGTTGCCGTCGTGGACGCACTCGGGGCACTGGTGCCCGACCGAGGCCACGCGCATGCAGTCCGGGCAGATCGGCCGGTCGCACCGCGTACACCGGACGTAGGTCTCCCGGCCCGGATGCCGGTAGCACATCGAGGCCTCGGGGGCCGGGGCCTGCGCCGGATCGGTGCTCATCGTCGCCTTCTCGTCTGTGGCCGGTTATCCGTCTAACGACGCTCGATCGTCACCGATTCCAGGACGACGTCCTTGACCGGGCGGTCATTGCGGCCGGTCTCGGTCTTGGCGATCGCGTCGACGACCTCGCTGCCCTGCACGACCTCGCCGAAGATCGTGTGGCGGCCGTTCAGGTGCGGCGTGGGGACGACCGTCACGAAGAACTGCGAGCCGTTCGTGCCGGGCCCGGCGTTGGCCATCGCCAGGAGGTACGGCCGGTCGAAACGCAGCTGCGGGTCGATCTCGTCCTCGAACTCGTAACCCGGGCCGCCGATGCCCTGGCCGAGCGGGTCCCCGCCCTGGATCATGAAGCCGTCGATGACCCGGTGGAAGATCGTGCCGTTGTAGAGCGGGGTCCTCGACCGCTGACCGGTCGCAGGGTGCCTCCACTCGATCGTCCCCTCGGCGAGACCGACGAAGTTCTCGACGGTCTTGGGCGCCTTGTCCGGGAACAGACGGATGACGATGGGCCCCAGATTGGTGTTGAGGGTCGCGATGAGTTCTCCGGCCATGAAGACCGCCTCCTCGTTTCGGAGTGTGCCCGTGTCGGGCGTGTTCGGATACGTCACTGAGGTAGCCAACGCTACTGGCCTCGACGTGTTCCCCGAACGCCCCGCCCGTACCGTCACCGAACGTCCGAACAGTCCGTCGCCGAACGGACGAACGGTGCCCTCACCGGTCCGGTGATTGACATCGCCTACCGGGGGAAGAGGTTGGTCGAGACCGCACATAACGGAGGGGTATAGATGTCCCTACGATCGATGACCAGTAAGAAGCCGCAGGTCAAGCTGAGCGGCTCACAGCTGACCCGGGCGCAGAAGCGCGCGATGCGCAGCGCGCGGCAGCTGCGCCTCTCCGAGCTCAGCCGGGCGCAGAAGCGCGCCATGATGTCGGCTCAGCGGACCGCTCAGCGGACCGCACAGGGTGCGCAGACCGCGGCGCAGACCGCCCAGACGGCGGCCCAGCGGACCGCGGACCGGCTCGGCCCCACGGCGGGTCAGGCCCGCGACATGGCCTCCACGGGCGTGTACCACGCCCGCGTCTGGGGCGCGCCGCGGCTGGACCGCGCCGGCGCGTACATCGAGAAGGAGCTCGCCCCCCGGGTCGGCGCGATGATGCGCCGGACGGCCAAGCGGCTGGAGCCGCCGCAGCCTCGGCGGCGCCGTGGCATGGCCACCACGCTGCTCCTGGCCGGCGGCGCCCTCGGTGCCGCCGGAGCGATCGCGACCCGCCGCAACGTCGCGCGCAGGCAGGCCGAGGAGCCGACGTCCGCGCCGTCCGAGCGCCTCTCCTCGGTGTCGGACAGCGACAGCGGCAGCGACCGTGCTCGCACGTCCTGACGTTCGATCGGCGGTGGGCCCCGCCAGATGGCCGGGCCCCCCCCCGTTCCGCACCCCGGTCTCGGCACCCGGAAGAGGCGGTCATTCGGTGCGGCATGGCCCGGCCATTCTTTTCGGCCGGTACGGCCATTCTGACGGGACGCGACGCGGTCTGGCCGACAGCGGATGCCATATCAAGGGATCAAACGGACATCCCATGCCGTACCGTTTCCGGCATGTCGCTAAGGTCGTCGATCGGTTCCGCGACCCGCAGGGTGGTGGCGGTGGCTCTGCACCGGGGCTGGGAGTGGGTCCGCCGGCATGGCGAGATAACACCGAGCACCCCGGCCGGACGGCGATTCGGCCATCTGGGAAAAGGCGTCTGCATCGGATTCCCCACCGGGGCGCTGTTCGGCGAACCCTGGATCCACATCGGCGACGACACGCTCGTCGGGGTACACGTCACGATCTCGGCCGGCTTCGTCCCCGGCCTGGATCTGGGCCCCGATCCCATCGTCACGATCGGGAAGGCCTGTTCGATCGGCCGCGGCAGCCACATCGTCGGTCACCAGTCGATCGAGATCGGCAACGACGTCTTCACCGGCCCGTACGTCTACATCACCGACCAGAACCACGGCTACGCCGACCCCGACGTCCCGGTCGGCCGGCAGTGGCCGGTCAACGACCCGGTCATCATCGGCGACGGGTGCTGGCTCGGCGCCGGTGCCATCATCCTGCCCGGCACCCGCCTGGGACGGAACGTCGTCGTCGCCGGTGGGGCGGTGGTGCGCGGGGAGTTCCCCGACCACAGCGTCATCGCGGGCGTGCCCGCCAAAGTGGTACGGCGCTACGACCCGGAGACCGGCTGGCGGCCGCCGTTCCCGGAGACGCCGCTGGACGAGGCCACCCTCGCGGCGCTGGCCGAGTTGCCACCGATCTCGGGACCGGGCGAACTGGCGAGCTGACCGCCGCTGACCGCCGCCCCGACCGGGGCGGACACCATGATGCCGCCTGAGGGGCTGGTCCTTATTACCGCGTCAAAGCAGGGTCAAGCGCTCTTATCGGGAATGGAGCCGGTTAGAAGCCGTAAAAGGTCCCGGAAGGTGGTGGCCACCATGGCGCTGCTCCTGGTGGTGCTCGTACTCGCCCTTCTCCTCGGCGGGTTGGGATTCGCCGTCCACGTCCTCTGGTGGATCGCCCTCGTCGTTCTGGTCCTCTGGCTGCTCGGTTTCCTGTTCCGCGCGGGAGAGGGCCGGCGCTGGTACCGCTGGTGACCGGTGGCCGGTGACGGCCGTCACCGGCCTGCGGGGGGCGGGGCGACCGCGACTCAGAACGTGATCCATCGACCTCACAGCCGCTCCGCCCGCTCTCACCGTCCGGTTTCACAGCCGCGCCGCCCGCTCTCACAGCCGCGCCGCCCGCTCTCACAGCCGCGCCGCCCGGTTTCACAGTCGCGCCGCGCGCCGGTGCGCCGAGCGTCACCTCTTGGTTACCGCCCGCGGCGCCGATCGTAATGGGCGGATCCGACGCTGGCCTTCTCCTCGATTCCGACGGACGGGCCAGGAAGGCGGCGCGATGAGCACCACGGAGCAGACCATCTACGACAGGATCGGCGGCGAGGAGGCGCTCGTCGCCGTGGTCGACGACTTCTACGTACGGGTGCTGGCGGATCCGAAGCTGACCGGCTTCTTCGCAGGCGTCTCCATGCCCCGGCTCAAGGGCCGCCAGGTGGAGTTCTTCGGGGCGGCCCTGGGCGGGCCGCAGGTCTACGCGGGCGCGCCCATGCGGCAGGTGCACCAGGGACGCGGCATCGAGCAGGAGCACTTCGACCTGGTCGCCGGGCACCTGACGGACGCGTTGACCGGCGCCGGAGTGCCGACCCCACTGGTCGAGCAGATCATCGGAGTGGTCGCCACCCTCGCCCCGGACATCGTCTCCGCCAAGGTCACGAGCTGAGGCCGCATCCCGGTACGGATCGGCGACCGCCGGCCCTCTCGATCGCCCGGGGCCCTGCCGCACGAGGTGGCGGGGTCCCGGGCGATCCGTGCCGGCCGAGCGCCCGTATCCGGCCGAGCGCCCGTATCCGGCCGAGACGTGCTATCCCCGGGTGTCGAGGCCCTCGTCGGCGGTGAGGCGTTCCCCGATGCGCCGCATCACGGCCGGGAAGCAGACCACGGCGACCAGCGCGATGAGGATCCAGACACCGCTGGCCACGGGCAGCCAGCGCGCGGCTCCGGAGGGGTAGGGCACGACGTTCCGGTAGAGCGTGTAGCCGAGCACGACGATCGCGGCGATCGGAATCACGATCTCCCACCGGGACACGGTCGAGGTCCGGGACAGCATCCGCGCCGCGCCGACCGTGGCCAGCAGGTAGACGACCAGGACGATGAACGTGCCGACGGTGCCGATCCAGCCCCACACCGACTGCACGGGCTGCCGGAGGATCCAGCCGAAGACCACCACGGACGCGACCATCACGGCCGACACCGTGATCGTGGCTCCGACCGGCGTGCCGAAGCGCGGGGAGATCCGGGTCATGAAGCCCGTCTTGGCCGTCGCCGACCGGGCCAGGGAGAACGACAGCCGCGCCGCGCCGACGACGCAGCCGAGCGCACCGCCGAACGCCGAGACCATGGTCCCCACCGTGACCAGGTCACCGACCCAGGAGGCCAGGTAGGTGCCGCCCAGGTCCCCGAAGAGCGAGCCGCTGGCGTGGAAACGGTCGAGGTCGGCCGGCCGGGTGCCGAAGCCCATGACCTCGACGGCGCTGGTGAACACGTAGAAGACGCCGCCGATGAGCACGGTGCCGAGGATGGCCCGGGGGATGCTGCGGCGCGGCTCGCGGGCCTCCTCACCGAGGGTGGCCGCTCCTTCGAACCCGGCGAAGGCGAGGAAGCCGAACACCGCACCGAGGAACAGCGACGAGCCGCCCGTTCCCTTCGCCGGCTGGAAGACCGACAGGGTGAACGTCTGCCCCTGGGGACCGCCCCCGCTGCTGATCTTGAACAGCACGACCACGCTGACGATGACGATCAGCACGACGGTGGCGAGTTCGAACACCAGAAGCAGATCCGCACCCCGCTTGGCCGGGGTGATGGCGACGGCCGCGGCGACGACCACGACGATCAGGGCGACGAGGTAGGGCAGCCGGCCCGGCGGCTCGGTGGCCAGGCCCAGGGACTTCAGGAGCGACGAGGAGAAGATGGCGGCCGAGTAGGCGCTGCTCGTCCCGAAGAGCAGGTAGGTGCCGAGCAGGCACCAGCCCGCGATGGTGCCCACGCGGGCGCCGAGGGTCGCGCCGACGAACCCGAAGACCGATCCGGACGTGTTGAAGTGCTGGCTCAGCCGGACGAAGCTGTGCGACAGCAGCAGAACGCCGACCGTGGCGATCGCGAAGGTGAGCGGGATGGCGCGGCCGGCGGCGGGTTCCGCGCCCTGCGGGTTGATGTTGGCCGACAGGGTCAGGCCCATGACGCCGATCGAGACGCCGAGGACCTGCCAGAGGCTGAGGTTCCGGCGGAGTCCCCGGGCGGGCGGGGTACCGGTCTGGTGCGCCGTCGGCGTGTGTCTGGCGCCGGACTGCTCCGTGGTCATCGTTGGCACCTTCTTGACTGAGATCGGGGGACGACGAGCCGAAGAACCCTCGCTCCCCGCGGCCGGTGGGACGTGGGGGCGGCGAGCACCTGGAGCACCGTGCGGGCGAACCCCCCGAATCCGCCACGCACGGCCACCCGATGTCCGGTCCTCGGCCGCGCATTGCTCAGTCCGTAGAGGCACCGGCTCACAGTGTGCGCCATCGCGGCCGATGACCCCTACCAAGACTGATGTCTGACAACATCGATCTGATGTCTGCCGCCTTACTGTGGCCGGAGTCCTCCGCCATCGTCAAGAGGCACTTTCCAGCAGTTCACCAGGCACCCACCCGATCGCTCCGCAGAGATCGAGCGCAGCTTCTCTGACGGAGGACGCCCAGGGGACGCGGTTCCCGACAGTGAGAGCGTTGACATCCCCAGACCGATCAGACATAGTCCGTAGTCGTCAGACAAGTGCTGTACAGATCAGACAACGCCTCGGGGCAGCGGCGTCCGCCGTGCGACCGCCCCCGGTCCGCAAAGGAGCCTCCATGCTGAACTTCGACGAAGAGCGGTTCCTCCGCATTCAGTCCGGCGCGGTAGCCCTCGCCGACGACCTCCACCGCACCATCGCCGAGTGCCTCAACAAGGGCGCCCGCAACCTGTTCTTCGCCGGCTCCGGCGGCGCCGGCATCCTGATGCTCCCGGCCGCCCGCCTGCTGCAGACGCGCTCGACCTTCCCGGTGTACGTGGAGATGCCCGCCGAGCTCGTCGTCACCGGCTCTCCGCACCTGGGACGCGACTCGATCGTCGTCATCCCGTCTCTGTCCGGGACGACCAAGGAGAGCATCGAGGCCCTGGCCTACTGCCAGGAGCGGGGCGCCACGGTCATCACGCTGACCGGACACGCCGACAGCCCCCTCGCCGAGCGCGCCGACCACACCTTCACGAACTTCGCCGAGGACGACACCTCGTGTGAGTCCTTCTACCTCCAGTCGCTGATCATCGCGCTGGCGGTGATGGGGGAACGCGGTGAGATCGACGACTACGCCGAGGTCGTCGGAGAGCTGAAGCGGCTGCCCGAGCTGCTGCTGGAGGTCAAGCGCGGCTTCGAAGAGCGCGCCGAGAGGTTCGCCGCCCAGATCCAGGACGAGCCGTACCACATCATCACCGGCTCCGGGGCGACCTGGCCGGAGGCCTTCTACTACGGGATGTGCATCCTGGAGGAGATGCAGTGGATCCGCACCCGTCCCGTACACGCCTCCGACTTCTTCCACGGCACGCTCGAACTGGTCGAGCAGGGCGTGAGCGTCATCGTGTTCAAGGGGGAGGACGAGACCCGGCCCCTCGCCGAGCGGGTCGAGGCCTTCGTCCCCCAGTACACTGACAAGCTCTCGGTGTTCGACACGGCCGAGTTCGCGCTGCCCGGCATCTCCCCGCGGGTCCGCGCCCTGATCTCGCCGGTGATCCTGGCGACGATCTTCGAGCGCGTGAGCGCCCACCTGGAGGTCAAGCGCGACCACCCGCTGACGACCCGCCGCTACTACCGGCGCGTGTCGTACTGAGACGGCCGAGGTGACGGGCGTGTCCGGACAGGACGACACCCCGGCGGACGGGCCGCCGTTGTTCGCCGCGGTCGGCGACAACACCATCGACGAGTACGTCGGCGCGGAGTCGCGCAGCTACGTGGGCGGCAACGCCCTCAACGTGGCCGTACAGCTGCGGCGCCTCGGCCACGCCTGCCGGTACTCCGGTGCCATCGGCGCCGACACGGCGGGGGCGCGGGTGCGGACGGCCCTGGAGGCCCAGGGCGTACGGACCGACGGACTGGTCACGCTGCCGGGGCACACCTCGGTGTCCCGGATCCGCGTGGACGCGACGGGCGACCGGACCTTCGAGTTCGAGGACTTCGCGGTGACCGCCGACTACGTCCCCGACGAACGGGAGCTCGCCGCGCTCGCGCGCTGTGCCGTGGTGCACATCGGGATGCTGCCCGCCGCGGGTGAGGTCCGCCGCCGGCTGTACGGCAGCGGTCCCATCGTGAGCCAGGATTGCGCGGTCAGCCCGGGGTTCGACCACCTGGACGTCGCCTTCTGCTCGGCGGGCGAGGACGAAGGGCGCGCCCGTGCGTACGCCGAGGAGGCCGTCCGCGGCGGCGCCCGCCTCGCGGTGGTCACCTGCGGTGCGGCCGGCAGCCTCGCCTACGACGGCCGTGACTGGTGGCGGACGCCGGCCGAGCCCGTCACCGTGGTCGACACGACCGGCGCGGGTGACAGCTACATCGCCGGATTCCTCGCGGCGCGGGCGACCGGCGCCGACGTGGCGCAGGCCATGCGGGCCGGTGCCCGTACCGCCGCGCGCACGTGCGCCCACGTGGGCGCCTGGCCCCAGGACGCGGCACCGGTCGGCTGACCCGGCGCCGATCGACCTCCGCAGCCGGAGGGCCGGGAGATCGGCCGGTGACCGCGACCCCGGCCGGTGACCGCGACCCCGGCCGGGTCACCCGCCTAGACTCTTGGCCCTCCGGAACTCTTCGTTGAACAGGAACAAGCCACATGCCGGACAAACGGCCGATGTCGGTTCAGGTGCGTGATCGGCTCGTGGACCTGTTCCGGTCACGGAACCTGCGCCCCGGCGACCGGCTGCCCACCGAGTCGGAGATCGCGGAGCTCTGCGACGTCGGCCGGAGCACCGCCCGCGAGGCGCTGAAGCTCCTCGAGCAGGAAGGACTGATCGTCGTCGAGCGCGGGCGCGGCCGCTTCCTGTCGTCGCTGAGCGCTCTGTCCGTGGAGCGGCCGATCACCCGCTTCGAGTCGGTGAGCACGATGCTCGAAGCGATGGGGTACGACACCCGCAGCGTCGTCCTGTCGGTCACCGAGAACGAGCCGAGCGAGGCGGAGGCGGAGGCGCTCGAGCTCTCGGCCGGGGAGACCGTGATCCGGCTCGAACGGCTCCGGTTCACCGGCGACGACCCTCTCATCTACAGCGTCGACACGGTGCCGCGCGAGTACATCCCCGGTCCGATCAGGCACGTCAACTGGACCGGCTCGCTGAACGACCTGCTCGCCGCCCAGGGGTACCCGCCGGTGTCGTCGGTGGCCCGGCTCCAGGCGGTCGACCTGCCTCCGGACGTGTGCGAGCGCTACTCCCTCGGCGGCGTCGGCCCGTGGCTGCTGATCTCCGAGACCGTGATCACCACGTCGGGCCGTCCCGTGCTGTACGCCCAGGACTACCACCGAGGCGACGCCTTCGCCTTCAACGTGCTCCGCCGTTGAAGGGTGGAAGCACACCGGCATGTGAGTCCGCGGGCCGGTCGGCGGCGTCGAGCGCCCTGGCCGGATGCCCGGCTCGTCCGGTGAATCCCGGTGTGCTACTGGTAGGGGATGATCACGGCCCACCTCCCGGTCCTCTTCGGAGTCGGTGTTCTGGCCGGGGTGGTCAGCACCGTGGTGAGTCTCGCGTCGGTGGTGTCCTACCCGGCACTCCTGGCTCTCGGGCTGCCCGCTCTCAGCGCGAACGTGACCAACACGGTCGCGCTCGTCTTCACGGCGTTGGGCGCGGCGGCCGGTTCGCAGCGAGAGCTCACCGGCCAGCGCTCCCGTGTCCTGCGGCTGGGCCTGCTGACCGCGCTGGGCGGCGCGACCGGGGCGGTGCTGCTGCTGGTGACGCCGTCGGGAACGTTCGAGCTGATCGCACCGTGGCTGATCGCGGGGGCGTCCCTCATCCTGCTCCTGCAGCCGAGGGCCCGGCGGCTCGCGGAACGTTCCACGGGTGAGGGCAGCCGGCTGCTCCGCGTGGCGCTGTTCACGGTCGCGGTCTACACCGGGTACTTCGGCGCGGCCGGCGGCATCCTCACGCTGGCCGTGCTGTCCGCGATGATCGACCTGCCCTTGGTCCGGATCAACGCGGTGAAGAACGTCCTGGCGGGCCTGGCCAACGGCGTCGCCGCCGTCGGATTCGCGCTGTTCGGCCCCGTACGGTGGGACGCCGTCCTTCCCCTGGCGGTGGGTTTCCTCGTCGGCGGCTGGATCGGCCCCGCGTTCGTACGCCGGCTCCCCGGCGAGGCGTTGCGCGTCATCGTTGCGGTCTGCGGCGTGGCCGTCGCCGTCAAACTCGGCATCGACAGCTACGGCTGACCGCGCCGACGATCGCGCATTCCCTTCCAGAACCGCGACGGCCCCGATAACAGGTGTTTCCCTGCTTTTTAGGTAGGTATGGAATGATAAGTCCACCGCTGGACACCTGGCTGGGGAGGATGGATGGCCCTTCCGGACTTTCTGCTGATCGGTGCTCCGAAGGCCGGCACCACGGCCCTGCACGCCGCGCTGGCGCGCCACCCCGAGCTGTTCATGTCCCCGGTCAAGGAGCCGAAGTTCTTCCTCACGGACGGACCGCCGCCCACCCGCGGTGGCCCCGGTGACGCCCAGACCTACCGGGAGCACGTCTGGCGCCGAGCGGACTATGAGGCGCTGTTCGACCCCGCCCCGGAGGGGACACTGTGCGGCGAGAGCACGCCGTTCTACCTCCACGACCGGGACGCGCAGCTCCGCATCCGCGCGCTGATCCCCGACGTGAAGATGGTCGCCGTCCTGCGGGACCCGGTGGAGCGCGCGCACTCCAACTGGACGCACCTGTGGTCGGCGGGCCTCGAACCGATCGGGAACGTCGTCGACGCGTGCGCCGCCGAGCCCGAGCGGATCGCGGCGGGCTGGGCGGCGTTCTGGCGATACGTCGACCTGGGGCGCTACGGCGAGCAGTTCCAGCACCTGTACAAGCTGTTCCCGCGCGAGCAGGTGCTGGTCGTGAGGTACCGGCGGATCCACGAGGAGCCCGCGGCGACCCTCGACCGGATCTGCGCGTTCCTCGGCGTACGGACCGGGGTGATCGATTCGATCCCCCGCGAGAACGTCACCAACCACGTGGCCGACTCCCCGGTCACCCGTGCCCTGCGGCAGGTGCTGCGCGCCGGCGCCCGCATCGGCCGGGACCTGCCCCTGCCCGTACGCCGCCTGGCCCGCGGCCCGCTGCTCGCCGCGCTGCACCGCGAACGACGCCCCCGGCAGCCGCTGACCTGGGACGACCGCCGGCGGCTGATCCCGTGCTTCGCCGAGGACATCCGGCTGCTCGAAGAGGTGACGGGCGAGGACTACGGGGACTGGCTCAAGCCGCGATGAGCTCGGTGCGCAGTTCGTGCGCGCCGTCCGCGCGGGTCGCCTCGTAGTAGAGCCGCCACTCCCCGCGGCCGAGGGGGAGAGCCGTCAGATAGCGCAGGCCCCCGCCGGCGTGCGGCGAGACGGCGGCCGGACCGGTGCCCTGCTGCTCGAACATGCCGAACCCGTCACCGGTGGCGATGCCGGTGCGCTCCTCATAGTTCTCCGCGGCGCTGGCCCGGCCGTCGTAGCAGGCGACGGTCCTGCCGCCGTCCGTCACCACGGACGAGATCCGTACGCCGCGCGCGTCCCACCGCCCGGGACGGCCCGTCAGGACCGTGCCGTGCCAGGTCCAGTCCAGGCCGTCGGCGCTGGTCGCGTAGTCGGTCACCATCCGGTCGGCCTCGTCCGGGTCGGCGAGCGGGTGGCAGGACGCCCACAGGTGCCACTTGTCGCCCTGCCGGAGGATCACCGGATCCTTCACCCCGATGACGTCGCTGCCGGGCAGCACCACCTCGGCCGTCGACGGGTCGAAGGAGCGCGGGTCGGCCGCCTCGATCACCTCGACCCGCCAGTGCTTGGTCCCCGGCGTCGCGCAGCTGAGGTACAGCCGCCAGGTGCCCTCGGGGGTCATGACCAGGGCGGGGCGTTCGAGCGACTCGGCCGACATCCGGTCGCTGTCGATGACGGCCAGGGTCTCCGGCCGCTCGCCGTCGACCGCGTGGGCGACCACGACGGCGTAGCCCCGGCCCTCCCCGACGGGGCGCCGCAGGCGGTACGCCAGGTAGATCTCGCCGTCCACGACGCAGGCGCTGGGCGCGCCCGCCCAGTGACCCGGAGTGTCCCCGGGCGGCGGAACGACGACACGGGACCGCTCGTACGACGGCAGGGGAAACGCCATGGACTCCTCCTTGACGGCCGCACCGGACGCGGAGGCCGCACCTGCGCGAACGCGACGATGATCCGTACACCGTCCTCGACGACGCATGGGAGCCCACTCCTTGGTCGGCCCCGTCCTCTCGATACCAGAGTATCCGGGTAGAGAAACCCGAATTACCTCCCGGAGCACACAGGGGCGTCGGGCGAGTCGAGATAGATGTACTGACGGTCGGCGGTGACGGCGAGTCCGAACCGGCCGGTCTCCGGACGCCCCGCCTCCTCCCACCAACGATAGGCGGCCTCGATCTCGGTCCACAGCGCACGCGGACCGTGTTGCCGGACCCGATGCGGGACCGGGCCGTCGACCACGTCGACGCGGGCCCAGGACTCGCCGGAGAACGCCCAGAAAGTGAAGTCGTCGCCGGCGTCCTCGAACCTCGTCACCACGTCGGGTACCCGCACACCGACCGCGAACCTCGCGTCATAGTCGTCGAAGGCCACCGCGTCCGGGTGCAGAGTCGTGGTCGAATCCGCCGCGCCCGCCAGGTGCGCCGGCGCGGCCGGACGCGGCACACGCTCGCAGCGCACCCCGACGAGCGGAGGTGCGCACTGTGCTCGGAGATGAGGGGTGCACTGTGCACCCCTTCGGTCACACCGGAAGACCGAGCACCTGAGCGAATGAACGCGCCTCGCGGTCGATCATCGGGCCGCCCTTGTCAACGATGTTGGACATCATCTCCCGGGCACCGGGCGAGTAGTGCACCGAGTCGTTGCAGATCGCGTACGCACGCCGCAGCCACGTGAGGGCCGCGGAGTGGTCGCATTTCTGGTGATACGTACGGGCGACCTCGACGTGTGCTGACGGCCATCCAGAAGTGGTGGTAGGCGGTCTGTCTTGTGAAGGTAGGCGGTCACGGAAGTGGCGGTGGTCGGACAGCGAAAGTGCGGTCCAGGTTCGGTCAGGACGGCGGTTCCGTGTCGCGGGGACCCGGGTGATGGGCTGGGCGGCCGACTCGGTGGCCGTGGTGTCCAGGGCAGCATGGCTGCGCTGGTTCAGGTCGATGGCTAGGTTGCGTGAAGCCTCCTCCGCTCGACCCGGCTGGGAGTCTGCTGCCGGTGGGCCGCGACGGTGGTCGCGGTGCGGACGAATGCCGCGAGTGCGGATGCTCGGTGTCCTTGTGGCCAGGCGAGGATGAGGGTGGTGGGCTGGGCGTCGGTGACGGGTACGCAGGCCAGGTCGTCGCGGAGTTGGCCGCGTACGGATGCGGGCACCACGGCGATCGCGCGGCCGAGTGCGATGAGCTGCATGAGTTGGCCGACGTCTCGTACGGACAGCCTGTTCGGGGTGTTGGGGGGATCGGCCGACCAGTGGGGCATTGTCTCGCCGGCCAGGTCGGCAAGACATACGCTTACCCGGTCGGCCAGGTGGTGGCTGTGGGGGAGGACGACGACCTGGTCCTCGGTCAGGAGTTCCTCGATGTCGAGCCCGGTCAGGTCGGTGTTCGAGCGGTGCAGCAGGCCGACGTCGGCGCGGCCGTCGCGGATCATCCCGGCGCGCTCGTGGGCCGAGCACAGGACGATGTCGACCGGGACCGCGTCCGGGTCGGTCTCGTAGGCGGCCAGGATGTCGGGCAGCAGGCCGCAGTCACCGCCGGGTTTCATCACCAGGACCAGCCGCGAGGCGGGCCGTCCCGCGCGCTGGGCGCGTCTCACGGCCGCGTCGACCGCATCCAGGGCCCGGCGGCTCTCGGTGAGGAACACCTCGCCGGCCGGGGTGAGCGTGACCTTTCGGCTGTTGCGTTCCAGCAGGGGCACGCCCATCCGGCGTTCGAGCCGGCTGATGGCCCGGGACAGCGGCGGCTGCGCGATGCCGAGACGCTCGGCCGCCCGGCCGAAGTGCAGTTCTTCGGCGACCGCCACGAAGTACGCGAGTTCGCGGGTCTGCAGTCGATCCATACCGTGAGGGTATCGGCTGAGACTCAGCCGGGCATTGTCCTGATGCGGCCCCCGGTGGTGAGGTCATCCCCATGACTGACGAGACGATCGCCCTGATCACGGGAGCGAACAGAGGAGTTGGGCGTGCCGTCGCCCGCCAGCTCGCGGATCGCGGCGCGACGGTCCTTCTCGGCTCCAGGGACCTTGAGCGTGGCGAGGAGGCTGCCGAGGCGCTCAGGTCCGGCGGCGGTGATGTACGCGCCCTCATGCTCGACGTCACCGACGCGGCGACGATCGAGTCGGCTGCCAGACAGATCGACGAACGCTTTGGCCGGCTCGACGTGCTGGTCAACAACGCCGGAATCTCCGGCAGCCCCGGACCGACGGAGCCGGCGACCGCCGACCTCAACCTGGTCAGGCGGGTGTTCGAGACCAACTTCTTCGGTGTGATCGCGGTGACCAACGCCATGCTGCCGCTGCTGTCGCGCTCGGCGGCGGCCCGCATCGTCAACGTGTCCAGCGGTATCGGGTCCCTCGCCTACATGACCGATCCGGATCACTACATGTCCCGGTTGGCGGGGCACGCGGCGTACCCGCCCTCGAAGACGGCGCTCAACTCCTTGACCGTGCAGTACGCCAAGGACCTTCGGGAGCAGGGAATCCTGATCAACGCCTGTACTCCTGGTCCCTGCGCGACGGACTTCACCCGGCACCTCGGCCTCCCCGTCACCCGCTCGGCCGACGACGGCGCCGCGATCGTGGTGCGACTGGCCACCCTGGGCGCGGACGGCCCGACCGGAGGGTTCTTCGACGACGACGGCGTGGTGCCGTGGTGATCGCTCGTATGCAGGCCCGCGTATTCGGCTGACCGATCCAATTATCGGTTATCGCGCCCTCGCGCCAAGGACTTCGACCGCGACCGGCATGAGCCCCTGGTCGCCTGTTTGGCGCGCGGGCCGGTTATCGCAGCTACTGCTCGGTCTGGTTGACGGGGGCGCCCAGTGGGGTGACGCCGTCGCCGTTCTTGGCCTCGGTGAACCGGAAGGACTGGTCGCACAGGGCGGTCAGGTCGCCTTCAGCGAACCGGCCCCAGATCGCCGCCAGCCCGAGGGCTTCGTCGACCACGTCGGCGCCGAAAGCATCCGCCGGCTCGACCGCGCGGGCCATCTTGGCGGTAATGCGGGGGACCCCAGCCGCGGCGGCCTCCACCAGCCACCGCTTGGCCCCCTCCCCGAGCACGACGAACGCCTCCTCGGCCTGGCCGCAGGGCCGGATGCGGGCCGGGCGGGGCTCGTTCCCCCCGCCGGGGTGGTCGGGGTAGTGCTCGTCCAGAATCACCGGATGGCCCGTCCGCGACAGGAAGTGCCGCCAGATCTCGCTCAGACCGTGCTCGGTCTGGGCGGTGATGACCAGAGCCTCACCGTGCTCGCGGGCCCACACCGCCTGGCCCTCGAACCCGGGCGGGACCGAATAACGCACGTGCTTCCAGCCCGCTGCAGTCCTCGGCGCTCTCGGCCGTGGCCTCCCGACTGGACGCGACGCCGTTGTCGGTCGCCCTGGCCTGGTTGCTGCACCAATCGCCGAACATCCTGCTGATTCCCGGCACCTCATCGACGACGCACCTGCGCGAGAACGTCGCCGGCGCGGGACTCTCGCTGTCCGACGATGATCTCGCCGATCTCGACAAGATCGGCTAGGCCGGGTCGGACGCGTTCAGGTGTGCCGCTCGGGCGGCACACCTGGGGCGGCGTTTCGGCCGTCGCTACGCCGTTCGGAGGGTCAGGTCTGCCAGGTCCTCTTCGGTGAGGTGGAGGCGGGCGGCGGCGATGTTGTCCTCCAGATGGTCCAGCGAGCCGGTGCCGGGGATGGCGAGCATGACGGGAGAGGACGCCAGCAGCCAGGCGAGGGCGACCTGCTCGGGCGTGGCGTGGTGGCGGGCGCCGACCGTCGCGAGACGGTCCCGGTCGAGCGGTCGGTTCCCGCCGCCGAGCGGGAAGAAAGGCACGAACGCGATGCCGAGGTCCGCGCACTGGGCGAGCAGCCCGGAGTCGTCGCCGTACTGCACGTGGAAGTGGTTCTGCACCGCGGCGACCGGGGCGATCGCGCGGGCCTCGGCCAGTTGGGCCGCGTCGACGTTGCTGACGCCGAGGTGCCGGATCAGCCCCTCCTCCCGCAACCCGGCCAGGACCGCGAACCGCTCGGCGATCGACTGCCCGCCGGGGCCGCCCCTGCCGCCGACCCGCAGGTAGACCAGGACGAGACGGTCGAGGCCGAGCCGCCGCAGGTCGTCCTCCACCAGGCCGCGCAGTTGGTCGGGCGTCGCCTCCCCGCTCGGGTAACCGTCCGGACCCCACAGCGGCCCGACCTTCGTGGCGATCACCAGGCCGGGGGCGTACGGGGAGAGGGCCTCGCGGATCAGTTCGTGGGCGTGGACGTCGTCGCGTCCGTAGAAACCGGCCGTGTCGATGTGGTTCACGCCGAGCTCCACGGCGCGGCGCAGCACCGCGATGCCGTTCTCCGGACTGCGCGTGGGCCCGTCCCAGGTGCCCACGGGCAGCCGCATCGCGCCGAAGCCGAGCCGGTTGATCCGCAGGTCGCCGCCGAGGAGGAAGTCGCCGCCGTCGGCGGCCGTCACGTTCGTCGTCATGCCTTCGACTCTGGTCCGGAGGCGCCGGGCGCGCGAGCGGCTGGCAGCAAGCTGCCATTTGCCGCCGCGCGGGCGGCTGGTCAGACTGGATGGCGTGAGCACCCCCCAGCAGGTCATCACCATTCACGGTGAACAGGAGCTCGCCGCGCGCGCCGGACACCTGTTCGAAGGAGCGGAGTCGGAGTTCGTCTGTGCCGCCACGGACGTGAACACCTGGTCGCGGCCGGCGACGCGAGCTGCCATGGCCGGCCGGATCCGCCACCGAGCCGTCGGCCCGGTGATCCGCAAGCTCTACACCCCCGCCGCGCTGACGGATGAGGAGCAGCGGAACCATCTGCTGGAGCTCGGGTCACTGGGTGCCCAGGTCCGGATCTGCGGCACCGGGCTGTTGCGGCACGAGACGATCGTCATCGACCGGCGGGTCATGATCCTCGCGGGCACCGAGGTCGCGGGCGACCGTGAGTTCACCGTCACGACGTCGCCGGCCTTGATCGACGGTGTGTACGCGCTGTTCGAGGCGACGTGGGAGGCGGCTGCGGAGTTGACCGCGTACCTCCGCCGTGAACCGCCGCAGGTGGACGTGGAGGGCCGGAGAATACTGCGGGCGCTCGGGGAGGGGCTCACCGACGAGGTCGCCGCCCGGCGGCTGGGGCTCTCCCTGCGGACCTACCGGCGACGGGTGGCCGAGCTGATGCGGCTGCTCGAGGCGGAGTCCCGCTTCCAGGCGGGTGTGCAGGCCGGTGCGCTGGGCCTGACGTCCTGACCGAACGCGGGTGACGCGCCGGGTCAGCGGTGGACGCGGTTGCACTTCTCCGGTGACTTGCGGAGCCCGGGCGGGCAGTTGCTCGAAGACATGGACGGGCTGGCGGCGGGTGACGTCGGGGTGCCGATCCGCGTTGGGGACGGCCGGACGCCGTTCGAGGGGGTGGTCTGCGCCGGCACCGGCCGCAGGGCCGGCGGCGGGGTCTGCTCACGGAGCGCGGACCTGACCCGCGGCGTTCCGCGTGACGCGGACGGTGAGGGCGAGAGCCCACCGGCCGCCTCGTCGTCTCCTCGCTTGCCGGGCGAGGAGGTGACCATGCCGATCACGATCACCGCGGCTCCGACGATGAGGATTCCACCGACGAGCAGGGCCTTGCGACCGTGTTCGCGGCGGTTCGGACCCCGCCGTAGCCAAGCGGTGACGATATTTTTTATGCCCGTTTTGTCCCGATGTCGACCACTCACGGGAGCAGGGTAGCGATCTTTCGATCGCTTCGTGGCGCCTCCCGTCAGGCAACCGTTCCCTAACCCGACTCCCTAATAGGCCGGCGAATTCACACCGTGACCCCCGCGCCACGGAATGGGATCGTTCCCGGCGACCGGCGGGCCGCCGACCGTACCGGCCCGGTGGCGAAGTGAGGGGCGAATCCCGCGTCCGCGGCGCGGACCCGGATCGCAGGCCGGACCCGTCAGGCGAGTGCCAGGCCGTCCACAGTGCGTCCGATCAGCGCGCTGATCTGGTCGGCGACGCCCGGTGCCGCCGCGATCGTGGCCGCCGAGTCGGCCGTGTGCTCGCCGCCGTCCTTGTCCAACACCACGGCGCCGGCCTCCCGGGCGATGGCGACCCCGGCCGCGGTGTCCCACGGTTTGTTGGACATGCTCAGGCTGACGTCCAGCCGGCCTTCGGCGACCCAGGCCAGGTCGATGGCCGAGGAGCCCAGCATCCGTACGCGCTGCACCTCGGCGGCGAGCGCGGCGGTCAGCGCCAGGCGCAGGCGGTTCTTCTCCTCCGCGCCCGCCCCGACGGCATAGTCGCCGACGGCGACGATCGCGTCTCGCAGCCTGCCGGTCGAACTCGCCGTGATGCGCCGCTCGCCGAGATGGGCGCCGCCGTGTTCGACGGCCGAATAGCGGGCGCCGAGGAACGGCAGCTCGATCACTCCGAGGACCGCGCGACCGCGGCGGAGCAGGCCGAGGGAGACGCCGCACAGCGGGAGCCCGTGGACGAAGTTGGCCGTGCCGTCGATCGGGTCGAGCGCCCACAGCAGCTCCCCGCCGGCGTCGCCGGTCACGCCTTCCTCTTCGCCCAGGATCGGCACGCCGGGCGTACGTTCGCGCAGGTGCGCCCGTACGGCGCGCTCGACGGCGTAGTCGAGCTCGGTGGCCATGTCCCGGTCGCCCTTGGCGGTGAGCAGGCCGGGCGCCCGGGAGCGGATCAGGTCGGTGGCGATCGCGACGGCGTCCAGAGCGACGGGGAGCAGCGCTCCGACGGACGTCGTCATACCGGGCGGCTCCGTTCCGACAATTCGTGATAGATCTGCTCAAAAGTGTTATACAACCCCGCTCCTTCCGGGTCACGGCGGAGCAGGAAGGTCGGCGAGTCCACGCCGCGCGCCTGCGGCAGATACGGCTGCATCACGCAGGTCGTGCCGTCGATCAGGACGATGCCGAATCGGATCGTCTCGTCGTACACCGCGAGCGACAACCGGTCCCGCGCCTCGGCCGGCAGGTGGTCGCGGACGCGGGACAGCACCTCGATGTTGAGCTTCGTCAGCGTGGACAGGAAGTGGTCGGTGTAGCCCTCCTCCCGCTCACGCGCCCTGATGGCGTCACCGTCCGGGTCGAGGAAGAGGCACTCGAGCCGGGCGCCGTTCGCCACCAGCCGCCGCAGCCGCTGGTCCGGGTACTGCTGGCACAGGAGGTTCAGCGAGAGCCCCGCCGCCCTGATCTCCTCCGCGTCGTCGAACATCGCCTGCGGCGGCATGGCGCAGGTGAACTCCGCCCGGGTCGTGAAGACGGCGGCGACATCGGACAGGGGCGGGCCGGGCGCGTGCGGCGTGTCGAACGGTGCCCGGCCGGGCGGCGCGATCGCACGCCGCACCCCCGGGGACATCGAGGCCGCCGGACCGTCCGCCGGACGCGCCGGATCGACGGGCAGGAGGTCCTCCGGGCACGGCGCGAACAGCTGGTCGGCCGTCCAGCCCGGGAACATCCTCTGCAGGACGCGGCAGTGATCGGTGTGCGGCAGGCGTTTCAGCCCACCGGAGATCCAGCGGTGCAGTTGGGCGCGGCTCGGAGCCGTGCCGACGAGTTCGCGATCGACTTTCTTCGCCGCACTCTCGTAGGCGGCACGGAACATGCCATATCGCATTAATTGCCGCTGCTGGACGAGAACGTGGAGCAGGATCGGTCGCCGCGTCATGATTCCGCCCCTTCACCGCCGTCAGTGCAGGTCCAGGTTAGCCACCCTATATCCGTACGACGAGACGAATTCGAGACAGAGGCAAGACATTGGTGTCGAAAAAGCGCCTTTGATGGTATCGAGACGAAACACTCGCACGAAGGATGCTATGGCCGGAGGGTGAGGGACCTGTTCCCGGGGGCGTTGGAGGGCAGCGGCGGTGAGCGCCGATCACAGCGAGAAAATGCGGCTTCTGGTGGCCTTGTGCCGGGAACTGGCCAGGCTCGGACTGCCGTCCGTGATGAGCGACGCGCGACCGGCCCTTTCGGTCGGCGGCCCGGCCGATCCCCGATTGTGGATCTCTGTCAGTCCCTGCGGTGAATTCTTCGAATGGTGCACGAACTCCGGAGATCGGTTCCCGGCGGCCAGCCCGGAACGCGCCGCCGAACGCATCATGGGATGCCTCCGCGCGCATACCGGCTGAGCCCGTGCCACGTCCCATGGCGTCCGCCGCCGACGCCCGTTCCGGCGGGCACGGCGGATCCGTCGGCCCGCAGCCGCTCAGCCGGTCCGCGGCGGCCGGTCGGTGTTCCGCGCGCGGCGGCGGTGCGCCTTCTGCCGGCAGGCCGCCCCGCAGAACCGCGCGGGCCTTCCGGTGCGCGCGGTCACGATCGGCCCGCCGCACTCGGCGCACCGGGGCGCCGTCGCACCGTGCCGTGACCCGACGGACGCCATCGGTCGAGTTTCGTTACGCGCATCGGCCGGGTGTTCCGTTACGGGCGGGAGTCCGGTGAGCCGATCGGAGGCCGTGGGCCGGAGCCCGTCGCAGACGATCGCGGTCGGCCGCCCCGTCGGCCCTTCGGACTCCATCCGCACGCAGCCGTGCACCAGGCGCTGAACGTCGTCCACGGTCACGTCGGCACGGACGGCGCCGGCCCGCTGTGCCCGGTCGAGCAGCGCGGCCAGGGCCGCGCGGAACCGCTCCCCGAGGTGCGGCGCCACGGTCATCACCCGTCCCGATCCGGCCGTGAGCGCATCGCAGAGCGCCTTGTTGACCGCGACCTGACGGACGATCATGTCGAACGCCGCGAAGAACGCCGTGCCGGGCTCTTCGCCGACGGCGAGGGCGCAGGTGTCGTCGACGAGCCGGGCGATCCGGTCGCTCACCACCGCCTCGAACAACGCCTCCTTGCTCGCGAAGTGCCGGTAGACCGTTCCGGGCCCGACTCCGGCCCGCCGGGCGATCTCGCCGAGGGGCACCGCGAGCCCGCCGGCCGCGAAGGACTCCTCGGCGACCGACAGCACGCGAGCGCGGTTACGCCGGGCATCCGCCCGCCGCTCACCGGCCGTACGGTCGCCGCCTCCCGACATGCCCCACCTCTTCCCGCCGACGCGTCGGCACCCGGCGCCGCGCCCGTTGACAACCGGAGTAGCTGTTCCGTAACGTCTCCAATCGGAGCGACCACTCCGATTTTAGACGTTCCTCGAAGAAGGAAGGAGTCTTCCGTGCCCACAGCGACCACCGCCACGCCCCGAGAGACCGTCGAGCGCTTCCTCCGCGCCTCCGCCGACAACGCCTGGGACGACCTCGCCGACCTCTACGCGCCGGATTCCGTCATCGAGCTGCCGTTCGCGCCGCCGGGAGTCCCGAAGCGGTTCGAGGGCCGCGAGGGACATCGAGCCCGGTTCAAGGCGGTCGCCCCGGCACGCCGCTTCACCAAGGTCGACTCGGTCGTGCTCCGGCAGACCGAGGACCCGGAGGTGATCGTCGCCGAGTACGACCTGCACGGGACGATGACCCGCTCAGGCCGGTCGTTCGTCTTCTCGTACATCATGGTGGTCCGGGTCAGGGACGGCCTGATCGTCCACTCGCGCGACTACGGCGACAACCTCGCCGGCGCCGAGTTCCGTGACGAGATCACCGAGGTCCTCAGCCGGAATCCCGCCGAGTAGCACCCGCGCGCCGAGTCCCTCGCCGCGGCGCCCGGCCTTCTCCCATTCGTCCAAGCCCGGACCGCGGCCGTACCGGCATGGTCGGATCATGACGCAGCAGACGATCACGGGCATGCGACCCCAGCCGATGATCTCCGTGGTGGACGTCGAGCGCTCCAGCCGCTGGTACGGCCGGGTACTCGGCGCGACCAGCGGCCACGGCGGCTCCGAGTACGAGCAGTTGCTGGTGGACGGCCACCTGGTCATGCAGCTGCACCGGCTCGAGGTCGGGCACCACCACGGCCCGCTCGCGGACCCCGATCGGCCGGTCGGCAACGGCGTCGCGTTGTGGTTCGCCACGGCCGAGTTCGACGCCGCGGTCCGGCGCGTCCGGGCCGTGGACGCACAGGTCGTCACGGACGTCCACGTCAATCCGAACGCCGGCCACCGCGAGATCTGGCTCCGCGACCCCGACGGCTACCTCGTCGTCATCGCGGAATCCTGACCACCGCTCCATACGGCCGTACGGGCGCCCGCCGGAGGTTAGGGTCGTCCACCATGATCGAACCCTCCCTGGACACGACCCGGACGGCGTACGACTCCGTCGCCGTCCTGTACGCCGATACCTTCCGCAACGTCCTCGACGACTCTCCACTGGACCGCGCGATGATCGGAGCCTTCGCCGAGCTCGTACGGGCCGGCGGCGGGCAGGTCGCGGACCTCGGGTGCGGCCCCGGTCGGCTGACCGCCCACCTGCACTCGCTCGGCGCCTCCGCCTTCGGAATCGATCTCTCGCCCACGATGATCGAGCTGGCGCGCCGGGACCACCCCGGCCTGCGGTTCGAGGAAGGGTCGATGACCGCCCTGGACCTGGCGGACGGCTCGGTGGACGGGGTGCTCGCCTGGTACTCCGTCATCCACATGCGGCCGGAGGAGCTGCCCACGGTGTTCGCGGAGTTCGGCCGGGTGCTGGCCCCGGGCGGTCACCTGCTGCTCGGGTTCTTCACGACCGACGACGACTCGCCGGACCCGGCCGTGCCCTTCGACCACAAGGTGACCACGGCCTACCGGCTGTCCATCGACCACGTCGCGGCCCTGGCGCGCGAGGCCGGGCTGGTGGAGCTGGCCCGGATGCGCCGGGAGCCACGCGACAACGAGAGGTTCCTGCAGGGCCACCTCCTCGTCCGCAAACCCGCGCAGCCCGCCTGACGCCCCGGCCGCCCGAGCGCACCGACGCCCTGAGGGCGCCGTCCGCCTGGCGCGCTGCCGTGCGCGCGACCTCGTTACGCGGCGTGGTCCCCCTGACCCGTCACGCGGCGGTGTGCCCGTACGCGGCGGTGAGCGGCGCGAGGTCGGGCGTTCCGTAGCGCTCGCTCATCGCCTCGAAGCGCGCGACCTTGTCCTCCCCGAACCGGCGGAGCCGGGCGGCGTAGGAGGCGGCCGAGAGGAAGGCCGGCGGGTCGCTCTTGGTGTGGAACTTGTCGGCGTACATGACGAGCTCCTCCTCCCGTGACTCCGCCACGTAGTCGGCGGCGGGGAGGGGGAGCCCCTGGTTCCGTACGTCGTCCCGGGTGATGCCCACCCCGGTGTGGCAGGAGCAGAAGCGGCACAGCACCTCGGGGAACCCTTCGTCCCTCAGCAGCTCGTGGCCGAGCACACCGTGCCGGATGTAGTCCGCGTGGTCGATCCGTCCCGCGTCGTCGTACAGGCGGTAGACGCCGATGTCGTGCAGCAGGGCGCCGGCGCGTACGAGGCCCGCGTCGACGCCGGGGTCACCATCGGCCAGGAGCTGCTCGGCGATCCCGCACACGATCTCGCAGTGCGTGTACACGAGTTCGAAGGCCGCCTCCGTGGGCGCGTGCCTCTCGTGCAGCGCGCGGATCTCTTCGTCCGTCGGGATGATCACGCCGAGAGTCTAACGACGCACGCCTCGGCCGCCTCCGTTCGACCAGGTCAGGGGCCTGACTGGAGCAGGCATGAGGTGCGGGGGTGCAACTGGTGCCACCCATGATCGGGTGGTCGCGCTACTGACCTCGCGGGCTCCGGCCGCGACGCTGGATCCGTGCCCGGAGGACCGGGCGCGGAAGGAGATCCACCCCCATGGCCACCAGCGCGACGCCCGTCGACAGCCGGCTGACCGGCACCCCGTGGACGGTCCGGCTCGGCCGGAGCTCGGCGGGACGACCCGCGTTGGAGGTGTACGACGCGGAGACGCTGGTCGACGTCGTCGTCGAGACGCCGGTGGCGCCGGAGACCCTGCGGGGCGCCCGGCGCGGCGTCTCCCCGGGCGGCCCGTGCGCCGTCGCCTGGGGCCGGCTTCCGGCCGCCACGGCCCTCCCCGACGTGCTGTTCGCGGGCTGGACGCGCCGGTGCCCGGCCGACGTCCTCCTGGTCGGCGGGTTCTGCTGGCTGGCCGTCGCGCACGGCCGGTTCACGACCGTTCGCGTCAGCCACCGCGGCGACGCGTGCGGACGCCTCCGCATCCGGGGCGGCCGCCGGTCCTGACCTCCTCTCCCCGCGGGTCCTGACCGCCCCCGCCGGTCCTGACCTCCTCTCCCCGCCGGTCCTGACCGCCCCTCCCCGGCGGTCCTGACCATCCCTCCCCGCCGGTCGTACGCCCGGCGCCTCTGACGTCCCTCCCCTGAGATCCGGCCGGCGAGGCCGGGACACCACCACGACATAGGCAGGCATCGCGCAGTGAACACCTCCCTCATCCGCTCCGGTGGCGGCCGCCACGTCACGATCGTTTCGGCGAGTGTCGGCGCCGGCCATGACGGCGCGGCGGACGAGCTGGCCCGGCGGCTCCGCGCGGCCGGGTTCTCCGTCGACCGCCATGACTTCCTGGACCTGCTCCCCGCCTCGCTCGGACGGCTGCTCCGGCAGACCTACGCCGTGCAGTTGCGCGCCGCGCCGGAGAGCTGGGAACGGCTGTTCACCGCCCTCGACCGGCGGCGGAACCTCGCGGCGGCGGTGCGGGCCCTGAGCGGCCTCGCCGCGCGTCGCATCACCCGTACGGCCGCTCCGGAATCGGCCGCCATCGTCTCGACCTACCCGCTCGCGAGCCAGGCGCTGGGCCGGTTGCGGAGGCGCGGCGTGCTGCGGGCGCCGGTCGTCACGTACCTCACCGACCTGTCCGTGCACCCGCTCTGGGTGGCCGAGGGGGTGGACGTGCATCTCGCGCTGCACCCGCTGACGGCGGCCGAGGCCCATCGGCTCGGCGCCGCGGACGTACGGGTGTGCGCGCCGGCCGTCCGCCCCGGGTTCAGGCCGCCATCGTCCGTCATCGAGCGACAGATGGCGCGGCTGCACTTCGGCCTGCCGGACGGCGAACGGCTGGCTCTGATCACCGCAGGGTCCTGGGGCAGCGGCGACGTCGCGGCCACCGTGTCCGACGTCGCCGCGACCGGGCTGGTGACTCCGCTGGTGGTGTGCGGCCGTAACACGGCGCTGCGCGAGAAGCTCACCCGGTCCGGGACGGGCATCGCCCTGGGCTGGGTGGACGACATGCCCGCGTTGATGCGCGCCTGTGACGTCGTGGTGCAGAACGCCGGTGGTCTCAGCTCCCTCGAGGCGCTGGCGTCCGGACTGCCCGTGCTCAGTTACCGCTGCCTCCCCGGCCACGGCCGGGCGAACGCCGCCGTTCTGGAGGAGGCCGGCTGGGCACCGTGGGCACGCCACGCGGACGGGCTCCCCGAGGCGTTGTTCACGGCACTGACCGGCCCCCGGACGGTGGACGGCGCGGTCGCGGCGGACCCGGCGTCGATCGTCACCGCTCTCGCGGCCGGGCGGAGCGCGACGGTGGCCGCGGGCCGGGGGCCGGCGGGCGCGCCTGAGCTCACCGTGGCGGCGGAGGCGTCCCGATGAGCGTCCTCCGTCTCCGCCGGGCCCTGCCGGGCCCGCGGGCCACCCTGGCCGCGGCCGGAGTCCTGGCCGCGGCGCACGCGGCACCGGCGATCACGTCGATCGGTCCCCTGCGCCGCCGCCTGCTGCCGAACCTGGCCGGCGTCGGCGACCCGGGTCATGTGGCGCTCACGTTCGACGACGGGCCGGACCCGCGCTCGACCCCGGCGTTCCTCGCCGCGTTGCGCGAGTACGAGGTGACGGCGACGTTCTTCCTCCTCGGCCGGATGCTCGTCGAGGCGCCGGACGTGGGGAGGGAACTGGTCGACGCCGGACACGAGATCGCGGTGCACGGCTGGGAGCACCGCTGCATGCTGCTGCGCGGGCCCGCCGCCACGTACGACGACCTGGCCAGGGCCGTGGAGACGATCGTCGATGTCACGGGGACGCTGCCGCGCTGGTACCGGCCGCCGTACGGGGTGCTGAGCTCGTCCGCCTTGCGGGCGGCGCGCCGGCTCGGCCTCACGCCGGTGCTCTGGACGAACTGGGGCCGCGACTGGACGCGGGCGGCCACCCCGGCGTCCGTCCTCGCGACCGTCACCCGCGATCTCGACGGGGGAGCGACCGTGCTCCTCCACGACTCCGACTGCACGTCGGCACCGGAGTCGTGGCGGAACACGCTCGGCGCGCTGCCTCCGCTCCTGGAGGAGGTACGGGAGCAGGGCCTGGCGGTGGGCCCGCTACGCGATCACGCTCTCCCGAGGAGCGCCGCCACGGCGTGAGCGGTGTCGCCGTGGGCGGCCAGCAGGCCGGTGACCCGGTCGTCGCCGCCCCCGCCGGCGGCCGGCCGCCATCCGGCGTCGTGACCGAGCAGTCCGGCCACGGCGTCGCACGCCGCCGGGTGAGCGGCCACGAGGTCCGCCACCGCACGGGCCGACGCCGGAACCGGAGCCGATGCCGGCGCGGCCGGCCGCCGCGCCGACCACGGCGGAACCCAGGCGTCGACGGCGGGCAGGGAGGCCGGGAGCATCCGGCCTGCCTCCCGTACGAGGACCGGCACCAGCTCGGCCGCCTCGTCCCGCAGCGTGGTGATCAGCTTCGGGAGCCAGGGGAGCAGGACGGGATCGGGCAACCGGGCGAACGCCTTCGACATCACCTCGACGACGACGGGAGCCAGGGACGGAACCGGCTCGAGCGCCTGGACGAACCCGCTGAGGTACAGCGGGATCGACGGGACGACGAGCGGGTTGGCCAGCAGCTCGTCGTACCGCGCGCGCAGCTCGGCCACCGGCAGCAGCCCGAGCTGCGACCGGGCCGCCCACAGCAGCGCGATCCTGGCCGGCGCCTCCGGGTGCGACTGGCGTACGGCGAGTTCGAGCTGGGAGTGATCGCAGCCGAGCGACAGCGCGAGGCTCTCCATGCTGAACAGGAAGCCCAGCATGGCCGCCACCTGCCGGACGCCGGTGTCCTCGTCCAGGAACGCGGTCGGCAGCAGCGTGCAGTAGTGCGCGTATCCGGCGGTGACGAAGCGTTCACACCATTTCGGCAGGTCGGCCCGGGTGGTGCGGTAGTACGCGAGCAGCCGGCGGATCCGGCGCAGCACGTCGGGCGCGTCGTCCACGGTGCGTTCGGCGGCGAGGAGCTCGACCGCGCGGTTCCCGAGGTCGTCGGCGATCCGGCCGCCGCCGAGATAGAGGATGGCGTCCTCCACGGCCGCCAGCGCCGCCGCGGCGGTCGCCTTCGGATCCGCGACCGTCCGGCGCAGCCGGTGTTCGAGGACCTGCTCGATCGTGACGCCTTCGTACCCGAGCTCGACGATCGACCGCTGGTGGCGGCCGAGGTCCAGGTCCCAGCTCTCCTGGATGGGGCGTTCGCCGAGCCGCCGCGACCCCATGATGGGGCGTACGGCGTTGTCCGGCAGCAGGCGGCGCAGCACCCACAGCAGGTCGGAGCAGGGCCGCAGCTCCGGGTTCGCGTCGAGGTCGAGCAGGGCGCGCTGGATCGTGCGCTTGGCGAGGTCGAGCCCCAGCGGCTCCAGCCGGTCGAGCACGTCACGGGCCAGCGGCGGGAGCGACTCGTAGCCGACCTGCCCGACACGGTCGCCGCCGAGCAGGATCTCGCACAGCCGGCGCACGTCCCGGCGGCCCGGAACGGTGTCCTTCTCGATGCAGGTGACCGCCGCGTCCTGGAAGTCGTACGGCGTGGGGCGGCCCCGGCCGCGCAGGCCCGCCAGCAGGACCGACGTCTCGTACACCGCGATCGCGTCGGCCGTGCTCGCGAGGTAGCCGTTGCGCCGGGCCAGCCGGACGATGTCGACGCACCAGCCCAGCAGCTCGTCCTCGTCCAGACCGTTCGGGGCGGGCGGCCGGGACAGGAACCCGGACAGCCGGTCCGCGACCGGCCCGCCCGGATCGGGAGCCCGCCGGGCCCGTACGGCCTTCGGCTTCGCCCCCTCCTGCCCCTTCAGCCGGTACGGCGTGACGCCGCTGCCCTGCAGCGCCTTCGACCACGTGGCCGCGGCGATCGACACCGACCCGGGCGCCAGGCCGAACTGCGCCTCGATGGCGGAGTGGCTGGAGGGGATCAGGCCGTACTGCCAGCGGGTCGCCGTACGCGGGGTGATCTCGTACGGCGCGTCGGCGCGCAGGCCGAACTGCTCGACGCGGCTGGCCGCGTGGAACGCGCCGCAGACGTACAGGCACCGCGCCGGGTCGGCCCCGGAGGCGGCGAGGTGCTCGCGCATGCGGGTCCACATGTAGCGTTCGCGGTCCTCGTCCCGGTCGTTCCGGGCGTCCCGCTCCGGGCGCAGCCGCCGGAAGAGACTGCCGATCAACACCATGACCTGGCGGTACGTGTCATGGTCGGCGCCCACCAGCGGCTGCTCGACGTACTGGTCCCACCACTCGGACCAGTGCCGGACCTTGCCGTGGTGCAGCAGGTGCGCCTCGAGCTCGGCGAACCTCGGCCGCAGGTCGCCGATCTCGATGCCGACCGCGTCACCGTGCAGCGCCGCGCCCTCGCCGCCGTCCGCCGCGGGCTCGGGCTCGGGCGGGGTACGGGGCTCCCACTGGAAGACGTGGTCCGTCGAGCGGTCGACCAGCACCAGCTCGACGCCGGGCGTGTCGAGGGCGTACGCGATCGCCTGGTACTCGGCCGACGCCTCGGTGACGGGCGCCACCACGCTGAGCGGCGACCATTCCGCCGGGAAGTCCTCCAGCTCGGTGGCGAACGCCTGCAGCGCGACGGGCAGCCGGCAGTTGCGCAGCTCGTCGAGCAGCGGCCGCAGGTCCTCGCAGAGTTCGAGGTAGATGACGGCGGGCCGCTTCTCGCGCAGCCGCCGCGCCATGGCCAGCGCCGACGCCGGCGAGTGGTGGCAGACCGGGAAGATCTCCAGCTCCTCGCGCAGCGCCCGGTCGACGTCGTCGACCATGCCGGCCAGGATGCCGGACACCGGATCCGCGCCGCCGGCGCCCTCTCCGGCCCCGGCGAACGCCGCCGCCGCGTCCAGCAACTGCGAGCGGAGCGCCCCGAACGGCCCTGGCAGCGCTTCCGTGATCTCGGTCATGACAGCGTTTCCAGGGCCTGCCGGCCGCCCTCCAGGAACGCCTGCCACGGCGCGCCGTCGTCCTGCTTGCTGCGCGGCTCGATCACCCCGTGCCAGAACTTGTTCAGGATCGCCAGGTCCTCCGGGCTGCGGCGGGCGAGCGAGCCCACCAGCGAACCGGCGAGCGTCTCCGCCCGGAGCGTACGGTCGCCGAAGAACTGGCTGTGCAGGACGGCGTCCTCCAGCACACCGATCTGCTCCGCCGTGGACAGCGCCGACTCCAGCTTCTCGTCGTCGCTGGTGGCCGAGGCCGCCGCCGCGCGCAGGTCGGCGAAGCTCTGCAGCAGGATGTCCAGCAGCGTGGGCGGCACCTCCAGGTCGATGCGGTGCCGCCGCATCAGCTCGGCCGTGCGGAACCGCACGATCTCGGCCTCGCTCCGTTTGTTCGTCACCACCGGGATGCGGACGAAGTTGAACCGCCGCTTGAGGGCGGACGACAGGTCGTTGACGCCCCGGTCGCGGCTGTTGGCGGTGGCGATGATCGAGAATCCGGGCTGAGCGAAGACGATGTTGTCGTCGTCGAGCTCGGGGATGGAGACGTACTTCTCGGACAGGATCGAGA
Source organism: Actinoallomurus soli (assembly GCF_024055715.1). GTDB lineage: Bacteria > Actinomycetota > Actinomycetes > Streptosporangiales > Streptosporangiaceae > Actinoallomurus > Actinoallomurus soli. Next base: position 234,264 of record NZ_JAMXMV010000006.1, on the reverse strand, counting down.
TGAGGGCGTCCTGTACGTCGCTGGTCGACCGGGTCAGCTCCTCGAACCGCCCGATCATCCCCTGCTCCATCGCCGTCATGATCGGAGAGGGGATCATCGACTCGCGCGACTGCCCCTTCGCGATCACCATCGAGACGTTCCACGAGTACTTGATGTGGTCCTCGGTGGTGCCCGCCGTCCCCTGGACGACCAGCGTCGAGTTACGGCAGATGGCCGCCGACAGCAGCTCGGCGAGCCAGCTCTTCCCGGTGCCGGGATCGCCGATCAGCAGCAGGCCGCGGTCCGAGGCGAGCGTCACGATGCTCCGCTCGACGAAACTCCGGTCGCCGAACCACTTCTGCGGGATCTCCCGGTCCAGCCCGTCGGCCCGCTCGGAGCCCAGGATGAACAGCCGGACCATCCGCGGGCTGAGCCGCCAGGAGAACGGCTTGGGTCCGTCGTCGATCGACTCCAGCCAGTCGAGCTCCTCGGCGTACTTGACCTCGGCCGGGGCGCGCAGCATCTCGTCGGTCATCGTTCTCCTCTTAGTCCAGGAAGTTCTTCAGCTCGAAGACGAGCTTGCGGATGTGGCCTGAGATCACGGGCGTGCCGAGATCCTTGAAGCGCTGCCGGAACCAGGGGTTCACGCTCTGGTGCCCGGAGCTGTTCACCGAGCCGACCGGGATGAACTTCACCCCGGACCGGTGCACCGCCTGAATGCCGTCGAACAGCGGCTGTGACCGGTCGAACTCGTAGAAGTCGGAGATCCACACCATCACCGTGTTGGCCGGATCGGTGATCTTGGGGCGGGCCATCGCCATCGCGACCGGCCCGTCGTTGCCGCCGCCGAGCTGCGTCCGCAGCAGCACCTCGAACGGGTCGTGCACCCAGGGCGTCAGGTCGAGCGCCCGCGTGTCGTACGCGATCAGGTGGACGTCGACCTTCGGCAGGCCCGCGAAGATGGACGCCAGGATCGTGCAGTTCACCATCGAGTCGACCATCGACCCGGACTGGTCGACCACCACGATGAGGCGGGCGGGCGTCGTGCGCTTGGCGGTCTGCCGGTAGAAGAGCCGGTCGACGTACAGCCGTTCTTCCTCCGGGTCCCAGTTGGTGAGGTTCTTCCAGATCGTCCGGTCGAGGTCGAGGTTGCGGAACACGCGCTTCGGCGGCACCGACCGGTCGATCGTCCCGGCGCTGGTCTGCTGGACCTGGGTGCGCAGGACCTCGGCGACCTCATCGACGTAGCGGCGGATCAGCGCCTTGGCGTTCGCCAGCGCGACGCCCGACAGGTTCGCCTTGTCGCGCAGGAGCTGCTCGATCAGTGACATGCTCGGCGTGAGCTGCCGCGCCAGCGCCGGGTCGGCCAGCACCTCGCGCAACCGCATCCGGCTCACGAGGTCGCCTTCGAGCGCCGACAGCACGCCGGCCAGCTCGCACGCGCCCTCGGCGCCGAGCGCCCTCTTCAGCCACCCCGCGTCCCGCTGCCAGTCGGCAAGCCGGGTCGCGGTGACGCTGCCGGACCCGGTCGACAGCACGTTGAGCAGCAGCTTGGAGACCAGCGCGGCGCGGCGTACCCGCTGGTCGTCGTCGCCGGGGGTCAGCAGCCCGTCCAGCTCCGCCCGCAGATCCGGGAAACGCTGGACGAGGTTGTCCAACGACACGGACGGGTCGAGCAGCGCGGGCGGCAGCCCGATGTCCTCGACGATCGCCACGCTCGCCGCCTCGAGGGCCGGCTGCTCGTCGTGGTCGAACATCCGCGCCAGCAGCCGCCAGTAGAGCACCTGCCGCCGGTTCTCCTCCACCGCTGCGGAGGCGGCGGCGGCCGTGCCCGCCCTGGGATCGCTCAGGTCCGCCGTGGGGTGACTCGTGTCCGCCCTGGGATCGCTCAGGTCCGCCGTGGGGTGACTCGTGTCCGCCGTGGGGTCGCTCAGGTCCGCCGTGGGGTCGCTCATCGCCGCAGCAGCCTTCCCGCGCGCTCGCGCAGCACGGCCACGGCGTCACCGGCCCGGGCCTCGGCCTTGATGACCTTCGGATCGGTCGGGCCGAGCGCCCAGTCACCACCGTGCGCCTCCACCGGCTTGCGCTTGACCGTCGCCTGCACGGCGAGCGGCTGCAGCGCCCACCGGCCGGCCTCCCACCGGACCAGCCCGATGCAGGCCGACGAGGCCGCCACCAGCTCCGGCGTCAGCGGCCCGCAGTCGGGCAGCCGCTCCAGGTCGAGCGCGAGAGCATGCCCATCGAGGGTCAGGACGTCGCCGTCGATCGTGTACCCCTCCACCAGGACGGGTTCGGCGATGCGCACCGGATGGCGCTCCAGAGGAGGGACCGCCGGAGCGTGCGCGTCGGTGAGGCGGAGCCGCGCCGTCGCGAACGGGTCCGCCGGCTCCCCCAGAGTCACCTGGTCGTCCCGCCAGATCAGGTCGCCGCCCGCCGTGACGGGCAGCTCCGCCAGGTCGACGCTCCGGTGCTCGGCCAGCGCCTTGAGCAGCACCGGATGCGCGTCCAGCAACCGCCACAGCGCCGGCCCGACGATCGTGTCGACCTTCGCCGCCGCCACGCTCGCCCGTACGAGACGGGCGGACGAACCGTCGGTGGGTTCGAGCACGCCGTGCACCTGAATCTGCAGCGCCGTACCGTGCTCGTGGACGTCCACCCCGAGCGGGAGCAGCCGCCCGGACACGACCCCGGCGGCCACCGCCCCGCCCGTACCCGGCTGGAGGAGCAGCAGCGCCCGCGCCCACAGATCGGCCCAGCGCCGGGCGGGCACCCGGTCCATCATCACCACCGGGAACGAGGCCCGTAGCTCCGCGGCCAGCCCGTCGAGCAGCACCGCGGCCCCGCGCAGGCGCGGCTCGCCCAGCAACGCCGAGACGGCCTGGTCGGCGGAGGAGACGAGGTCGTGGTCGACGCCCCGCCACCCGGTGATGGCCAGCTCCTGCAACCATGACCGTCCCGCGCCGAGCGGACCGTCGACCGGCGGCGCGGCCGGTGGCGGCTCCCACGGGGTCCTCGTCCGGCCGAGCGCGGCGTCGAACCGGCCGAGCCGGGCATCGTGCACCGCGCCGAGCAGCGTCGTACGGGCGCCCGCGAGCAGCGCCAGCTCCGCGTCCCCGATCGACCCCGCCGTGACCTTCTCCACCGCCTCGGCCACAGCCGGGCCGAGCGGTGTGTCGCGCAGTGCCCCCGCCATGGCGGTGAGCCGTCCCGCCTGCTCTTCGGCCACCCTGGCCAGGCCGTGCACCAGGACGTCGTCGAACCCGTCCACCAGGTCGAGGGTCTCCGCCACACCCGGGACCGGGCCGTCGAGCAGCGCCGCGAGCTGAACTCCGAGCATCACCGCACCGCCCTCGTGGCCGGGAACCACTGCATCTCGGCGATCGGCTCCGTCGTGTCCGGAAGCTCCAGATAGGCCAGGTGGCGAAGGAACCGGCTGAACACCCCGGCCGCCGGCGCGCGCTCCGGCGCCCCGTCCAGCCGGCTGATCAGATCCTCGCCCTCGCCGACGTCCACCCGCAGGTAGCGAGCGACGCGGTCGAGGCCGTACTGCAGCGCCGCCTCGCTGACGAGGGCCTGCAGATGCTTGCACGGAGAACCGGTCAGCCCGCCGCAGGGCCGGTTGTTGTTCGTACCGCAGCTGTACGTGTGGGTGCCCGCGGCGATGGAGGAGACGTACACCCGGGCGATGTCCGACCCGCTGGACACCACGCCCTGCAGCCGCCCCTCCGCGAGCTCCACGAAGGGGACCTTCGCCAGTTTCCGCGGCCGCACGGGCGGGACCACCCGCACCACGCTCCGGCGTTCCCAGTCCGTCATCACCGGCGCCCTTCACCCCGCGCCCGGCACGGCCGATCGGTGACCGGTGCCCCGTCCCAGAACCGGCTGAACGAGTCCGCGGACCGTCCCGTACGTGCGCCTTCGCGCCCATCGGCGACAGGGTTCGACATGGGGAAGCCTCTCTTCTCGGGGAACCCGCGAGAGAGCATGACCGACCCCGCCGACATTTCTCGGCACCCTCGATGACGGCTGCGGAAGTGTCGGTGACCGATGCCAGAATGCCGGGCGAGCATCCTCGATCCGCACGTTCCGCCACGACCGCGCGTACGCCCGGGAACCTTGATGTTCGTGGCGGCTACGGAAGACTGGGGGCGTGATAGTCGAGACAGTGCGCCCTCGCGACTACAACGACGTCCGGTACGTGGGGCACTACTTCCGCCAGGGCGTTCTGGTGGTGATGGACCTCACGGAGATGACGGACGACGAGGGAAGGCAACTCGTCGACTTCGCCGCCGGCCTCATCTGCGGGCGGGGCGGCGACATGCAGCGCCTCGGCCCGAAGGTCTTCCTCCTGATCCCCTCCGTGCCCGCCGGGCCGGGCACGACGACCGGCGTCGTGAAGAGGCTTCGGCCCCGCGACTACAACGAGGTGCTCCATGTGGGGCACTACTTCCGTGAGGGGGTTCCGGTCGTCATGGACCTCACGGAGATGACGGACGAGGAGGCGAGGCAGCTCGTGGACTTCTCGGCCGGCCTCATCTGCGCACGGGGCGGCGACATGGAACGCCTCGGCTCGAAGGTCTTCCTGCTGGTCCCCGCCGGACTGGCCAGGCCGAGCGCGGCCGCGCTCCAGCAGGAGAAGACGGCCCCCGAACCCGCCTGACCGCCGTGCCGTCACCGAGGCCCCCGATGGATCCGGTGGAACGCACGGCCGTCAACGACGGGGTCCGTCTCCTGGTCCGTGATCACGGCGGTTCGGGTACGCCGGTCGTACTGCTGCACGGGCTGGCCGGCCACTCCGGTGAGTGGGACGAGACCGCGGCCTGGCTCCGGGAGGCCCACCGCGTGGTGGTCTTCGACCAGCGCGCGCACGGCGCGAGCGAGCGGTGTCCCGCTGACGTGTCCCGAGCTGCGTACGTCTCCGACGTCGTCGCCGTCATCGATGCTCTGCGGCTGGGCCGTGCCCTTCTGGTGGGCCAGTCGCTGGGCGGTCACACCGCCATGCTCGCGGCCGCCGCCCGACCCGACCTCGTCCGTGCGCTGGTGATGATCGAGGCCGCTCCCGGCGACGCGGCACCCGGCCTTCCGGAGGACATCGAGAACCGGCTCGCGTCCTGGCCTGTGCCGTTCCGATCGCGAGAGGCGGCGGTCGGGTTCTTCGGCGGCGGCCCGGTAGGTACGAGCTGGGCGGCCGGCCTCGCGGAACGGCGGGACGGCTGGTGGCCGCGCTTCGAGCCCGGGTTCATGGTCCGGTCCGTGGCGGAACTGTCCCGGCGTTCGTTCTGGCCGGAATGGAGGATGGTGAGGTGTCCGGCCCTCGTCGTCCTCGCCGAGTCCGGCATGTTCCCCGCCGGCGCCGCGCGGGAGATCGCACGCGACAGGCCGAGTACGCACGTGGTCACGGTGCCGGGAGCCGGTCACGACGTCCATCTGGAGAAGCCGGAGCCGGTGCGAGCCGCCATCACGGAATTCCTGCGAGAGCTCGGAGCCTGACCGGCCATCCGGACCGCCGACGGCTCGGCGAATGCCCTAGGGGAGGGCCGTTATGCTTCCCGCCGTCCTGCGGCGGACGACGGGGAGCATGACGGCGGAATTCAGGACGAGGGCGTGGCGGTCGGGCTCGGCGGAGCGGTGAGGGGCGGGTGGCCGTATGTGTCGTGGAACTGCGCGCAACTCCACGAGCCCTTGACCTGCAGGAGCGTGCCGTCGCCCTTGAGGTTGGGCCCGGTGCGGGCCTTGATGGCCCCGTCGATGGTGCCGGAGTGGTCCGGGTTGATCGTGACGGTGCCGCTCGACCCGCTGCTGCCGAAGGCTCCGCCCCAGTGCAGCTTGCTGGAGTCGGGGCCGTCGACGGAGACGTTCTCCTTGGCGATCTCGTAGTTACCGCCCTGGAGGTCGGCGTCGTTGACGAGCACGCCGAACGTCCCCTCCTGCCCCTTGATGGTGATGGGGAAGGACACGTTGTAGACCCATTTGTTGAACAGGTCGTTCCAGTCCCACGTGCACTTGGGAGCGTTGTTGTAGCGGGTGACGTGGTCGTTCACCGTTCCGGCGAGCGTGAGGTCCAGCTTGTCGCTCGAGGCCGGAGCGGGCGCCGCGGCCTTGGAGCTCTGCGGTGCGGTCGAGTCCTTGTCGTGTCCTTTGTCGTTGTTCGACCCGCAGGCCGCCAGAGCCAGGCCGGCACTCACGGCGACCGTGATACCCGCGGCACGGCGCGCTGGAATGACATTCATATACTGTGGTGTCCTTTCCCCCGTGGTGGTGCCACACCAGGGCGTCGTCCGCCGACGCCTCCGGCGCGTCATTACGAAGGCAGAAGGGGCCCCCGCCCTTCTTCCGCCCGAAAACCGAACAAGGCCACCGCGAATCCGCGGGCCGCCCCCTCCCCTTAGGCGGACAACGGCCTCTGCAGGCCAGAGCGTAAGCTGACCGGATACCTGGCACAAGACCCGTTATGCCGAAGTTATCCCTGGTCGCTCGCGCCATTGCAGAGCTCAATTGACGGCGGCCGAGTCATCGCCGAATCCGAGGCCCCACCGCAGGACTCCGCCTTCAGCCTGACGGAATGGCGAACTGCCCGGCTTCCGCGCACCTAGGCGGCGTCGAGGTGGACGGGCGCGGCGATGGAGCTGACGCGCGGCACCGGACGCTTGAGCTCACCGGGATCGGCGAACGTCACGGGCCCGCTGGTACCAGCCTGCGGCGATGGCGAACAACACGCCGATCGGTCCGCCGACGTTCCCGGTGATCACAACGCCGAGCACCGCCACGGCCGCAAAGACGCCGGTAAGGACGATCATGGTCCGGAGACTCAGCGGCCGGCGCGGGCGGTCGAGCCAACGTCCCAGGACTCGATCGTCGAGCCGGATCAGCGCCCGAACAGGATTGCCCACTCGCCACACGTCTCCACCTTCCCGAGTCCGCTTGATCAACGATAACCGCGGAAACGCGCTATCAATGGTTCGGAAACCGCCACGCCGCCCGCGGCTGAGTTCTTCGCGCCGAGAACGCCACCGGCTCAACGAACCTCGCCGGCCGCCTCTCGTACGAAGCGTTCGACTCGTTGCTCTGTGCGCTCACCGTGCTCCATCAGCTCGGTGGCGTCCTTGGCACGGTGAATCTCGGCCACCGCGTCGAGGGACTGGTCGGCCAGCTCGACCAGCCGAGGGGCTTCGGCCAGGAGCTGGACGCGATATCTCGCCCGCAACGCCAGCGAGCGCAGGCGTCCCTGCTCCACCTCGAAACGCTCGGGAAGAGGATGGGTGAGTTCCCCGCGACGGTGCAGCCAGACCTGCAACTCTTGGTGCCGGTATTCCATGACCGCCTCGGCGAACGCGCTGTACGCCGACACACGATCTCGTCGCAGGCGCTCATCTCGCGCGAACTGCTCGGCACGTCCCGCCGTTCGCCGCTGGAAGACATAGGTCAGAGCCGAGCCGAGCAAAGTCCCGGCCACCGCGACCAGGCTCGTGAGCGCACCACCCATGCCGACAGTGGATCACATCGATCGCCGGACCGCAGAAGACAGCGATCCGAACGGTGAGCGGTGACCGCAGGGCAAGATCAGCGGCGACGCCACGGCCGGATGCGACCTCGTCTGCCACGCGAACGCCTGTCGCGGGGGCGTTGATGCTGGTGGAGCCACGGGGATCCGAACCCCGGACTTCCTGCTTGCAGATCGTGCCAGCTAGGATGCCACCGCCTAAGCACAAAGCGCCTAAATCGCAGATATGCTTCCGCTGTTTGGCCGAGGGCGAGACCAGCGTCTAGTTCAATGTCCTGGATCTGCCTGTGGACCGATGGAGAAAGTCCGGGGATCGTGTACGGATACCTGCGCGATCGACGGGGAAGCCGGGCGCGTACAACGCCCGGCGATCGGCGATCCATTGATCACTTCCTGTGACTGCTCGGGAGGCACGGTACCACGGGCGAAGCGAAACGGCCCGCCTTCGCGTCTCGCGCAGTCATCTCCCGCCTTGGTCATCCGGTTCGCCTTCGCCTCCCCTTCCGGGGAGCGGGCTTGTCCTGGGACGACGGCAGGCGGGATGACCAGGCTTCCACCCCAGCCACCGATCAACCTGTGCCCGGTGTGCCCGCATCCCGGAGTCGAAAGTGCCCCCGCCGGAGACCATCCTCGGCGTGAAGGCCGAAGTGTCTCACGTTACCGCTAGCTTGATTCGGGCTGGTTGATGAGCGCATCCGGGAGGTTCGTTTTGGGCGGGTCGGCATGGGACTACATGGCGCGTTACCACGAGGATGCTTCAGTGGCGCTGCGAAAGGCGCAGGCGGAGGCATTCCGTAAAGGGGAATACTACTGGGCCTATGACGGCAGGGGAGGTTTTCCCGAGCGCCGTCGGCCTAAGTCGGTGGACCAACTCTGGGAAGATCCTGTCATTCAGGAGTTGATGACTCACTCGGTCCTGGACATGAACGGTGTCTCGCCGGCTGGTGAGGAGCCGGATATTCTTCAGGCCGCCCCGCTGAGTCCAGAGGTCACGCGCGAGGTGTTCGGGTCGGAGCGTCCGACCCGCGCGGACTATGACCGTGCGGCTGATGCGAAGTGGGATGTCATCGAGGATCGTGGCTACGGATGCTACGTGGTTCTCTACCGCGAAGACATGCCGGACGAGATCGCCTTCTTCGGAGTCACTGGGGACTAGGTTGATCTTCAATCCGTCCGGCGTGGGCGTGGCATCATGGATTCTCTTCCGCCGCTTCCTGGTGTCGGTCTTGCCGATCGATGCGCCGGCCGGGCAGGGCAGTCGCGGCGCAGGTGCCGAAACCCTCGGCGGACCCAGGCAGGGGTGAGTCTCCGGACGGAACGCCCCGGCCCCTCGACGAGGGCCCTGGGCCGTCACGCCGGACCTGGCGAGCCGGCAGCGAGCGATACGGCGGCTGCCATCTGGTCCGGGTGATCAAGCTCGAACCGACGTCTACGAGCCCGTCCGTGATGGTGATCATCTGGCGTCGTCCGCTGGTGTTGCCGTCACGGTTGCTGTCAGGCGCTGATGCACCAGTTCCGGAGGGCGGTGCTGCACCACAGGCCGAAGGTGCACCTGACCTTGACCAATCAGTTCGACCATTGTCTGCCTGAGCGAGGAGCCTTCCCAGTGACGCTGCCATCCACCTCGATTCGACTCATCGACGTAGCAGATGCCTCAGTGATCGCAGACCATCTTGCTCGCGACGCCGATGAGTTCGCCCGTTGGCTACCGGCCCGGCCGGATGGATTCCACACAACGCCCGGTCAGGTCGACCGCATCGAACAGCTACTCGAAGACCAGCGCAAGGGCGAGAGGTGGCCAGGTGTCATCATGGCCGACGATGTCGTCATCGGACAGGTAACGGTCAGCACCATCGTGCGCGGCCCCATCCAGAAGGGCTTTCTCAGCTACTGGGTCGCGTCCAGGTTCCAGGGGCAAGGGCACGCAAGCCGCGCGGTCGGCCTGGCCCTGCGGGTGATGACCGAAGACCTCGGATTGAACCGGGCGGAGGCGCATACCCAGATGGAGAACCTGTCATCGCACCGGGTGCTGAGGAGTAACGGGTTCACACCGTGGGGAATCGCCAGTGCCCACATCTACATCAATGGGTCCTGGCGTGACGAGGTGTTCTGGGAACGAAGGCTGAGCGACGCATCCCCTGGGTGAGAGTCGAACGCGGCCTCGGTTACTCCTCCCCCTGGACCAGCCACTGAAGCGGGGAACAGCGGCTGGATCAGTGAACACGTCGGTGTCGACGCCACAGCAGCGCCTGCCGGGTCATCCCTCTGCCGTCGCTCCCATCTCGCAGGGGAAGCGGGCCAGGCCTGCGAATGTCCGTTTCCATCACCTGCGCCATACGGGCAACACCCTTCCCGCGCAGAGTGGTGCGAGCCTGGCGGACCACGGCTCGGGTGGGGCAGGACAGTGACCGCGCTGCGGATCTACCAGCATGCGCCACGGCACGGAGACCACCGGATCGCCGATGCGCTCGACGCGCGGATCAAGGCGGAGCTACGGAAGGGTGACGACGATGGCCCGCTAATGGCCCGAAAGCCCCCGCCCGATGCTCAGGCGGGGGCGTTTGTGCTGGTGGAGCCACGGGGATTCGAACCCCGGACTTCCTGCTTGCAAAGCAGGCGCTCTGCCAACTGAGCTATGGCCCCTGGAGATCGCCCTACAGCCTACCGGGGGATGGGGGCTGTCCGCTCGTCACGGGGCCGGTTGATCGTCGTACGGCGTGATGGACGGTCGGTCGGGGCCCTGGACGAGCGTGGGGAGTTCGGTGACGCTGCTGAGGATGTGGGTCGCGCCGGCGGCCTCGAGGCGGCTGCGGTCGTGGGCGCCGGTGAGGGTGCCCGCGACGATGGAGGCGCCCGAACGACGGCCGCTGTGCATGTCGCTCTCGGTGTCGCCGCACACGGCGATGTGGCGGACGTCGTCGACCTGCACGTGGAGGGCCGCGGTGAGGATCATGTCGGGGTACGGGCGGCCGCGACCGCCCGCGTCGGCGGGGCAGAGGAGCAGGTCGGCACGTTTCCACCAGCCGAGGGTGTCGATGATGTGGCCGAGCGTCCGGCTGCCGAATCCGGTCATCAGGCAGATGCGCACGCCGGAGGCGGCGAGTGCGTCGATGGCGGCCTCGGCTCCGGGGATCGGGGAGAGGCCGACACGGTCGATGATGGAGTCGTACGCCTGCTCGAAGGCGTGGTTGGCGGCCTGGGCGCGGTCCTCGTCGGCGAAGACGTCGCGGAAGATGTCGAGTTTGGACCTGCCTCGGGCGGCGTGTACGCGGCCCATGGCCCGGGCGTAGGTGTCGGTGCCGGAGACGATGCCCTGGGTGACGAGAGCCTCGGTGAAGGCGCGCTCGCCTATTCCGTCATCGGCGACGGTCGTACCGGCGAGGTCGAGACAGGCGAGCGTGATCCGAACCTCGTCGTCCACGCCCACCCCCGTCTGCCCTCGCCGGCACGGTCAAGACATCTCTCAGCTGTCGGACGACGTCGCCTCGGTCCACAGGTCCAGCTCGGCCCGGTCCTGCTGAAGCCGGCGCCAAACCGCGAAACCACCGAGGGCGACCAGCGCGAGAACGATGAGCTTCTTCACGATGGGAACCCCTTCAAACCTCGACTAGCACTGCGTTACCGCAGCCTAGCAACCACCCAGGTACGTCCGTGCCGCTTCCCCCTGTGGGTCGCGGAACATCTGGAATCCATGGTTCTTCAAACGTCGAGGCGGTCATTCGCCTCTGAATTCCCGTATACCCGGTAGAGGCCTCCAACCTGCAGAACATCGGCGTCTCCGGCTCTGAGCGCAGAGGGTGACGGGCCCGCGGCGGACGCCGGTTCTCCACGTCCTGTGGATAACCGGCCGCTTCCAGCCCGCTGCGAGACGGCAGTGCCACCACCTGGGCGCCGGCTTATCCACACCCCCCTGTGGACAAGCCGCCGACCTCGCCCGCTTCCCGCCCGAGCCCGGACGCCGGGACGGTGACAGAGCGCGCAAAGCAGCGTAAGGCCACCTTGTTACCGCATCCCCGGCATAACGCCATACTCGATTCACTCAGTGATCGCTCCGGCGTGGCCCGGGCGAGCGACTCTCGCGCGTGGGAAGCCCCCCGAGAGGAGATTGCCCGTGAGACGCGCGATCGCCGTCACCGCCCTCCTGCCCGCCCTGCCCCTCCTGACCGTCGTACTCGCGACCCCCGCCTCCGCCGCGCCGCCGTCGCCGCCGAGCACGGCGACCGCGAAGAAGGAACTGACCCGGCTGAAAGTGCGCCGGGAAGGCACCCTCTCCGGGTACAGCCGCGCGAAGTTCCCCCAGTGGATCGACCAGGGTCACAACTGCAACACCCGTGAGGTCGTACTGAAGCGCGACGGCGCGCACGTCCGCGTCGGATCCGACTGCTACCCGGTCGCGGGACGCTGGTACAGCCCGTACGACGGGAAGTACCTCACGAACCCGCACAAGGTCGACATCGAGCACCTCGTGGCGCTGGCGGAGGCCTGGCGTTCCGGCGCCAAGTCCTGGAGCACCGCCAAGCGCCGCGCGTTCGCGAACGACCTGAAGCATCCGGAACTGTGGACCGCCGACGATCCCATCAACCGGCAGAAGGGCGGCAAGGACCCGGCGCGTTGGCTGCCGCCCCGTCACGCGTTCCGCTGCACCTACATCCGCGCCTACGTCAGAGTGAAGTACGTCTGGGGACTGTCCGTGGACTCCGCCGAGAAGAAGGCGATCGCCGCGGTGCTCAAGAAGTGCTGACCGCTCCGGCCTGAGGACCTCACGGCACCAGGACGACCTTCCCGGCGGTGGCGCGTGTCTCCAGCGCGGCATGCGCCGCCGCCGCGTCCCTGAGCGCGAAGGTCTGCACGGCCGGTGTCAGGCGGCCCGCCGCCGCCTCGGCCAGCGCCCTCTCCTGGAGGGCGCGCAGGCCGCCGGGGCGGCGGAGGAGCCCCGGGCCGAGGGCGACGGAGGCCGACAGGCTGCGCCCGAGGAGATCGGCCGAGGTGAACCGGATCGGTTCGCCTCCGGACCAGCCGAAGACGACCAGCCGGCCGCCGGGGGCCAGCAGGTCGAAGGCGGCCTGTCCCGCCTGTCCGCCGACGCCGTCCAGCACGAGGGTGATCCCCCGGCCGCCCAGCGCGTCCCGTACCCGGTCGGCCCAGTCCGGCGTCGTGTAGTCGGCCGCGATCTCGGCCCCCGCCCCTCGTACCCGCGCGACCTTGGCGGCTCCACCGGCGAGCCCGACGACCGTAGCTCCGAGGCCGCGGGCCGCCTGGACGAGCATCGTGCCGATCCCGCCCGCGGCCGCGGTCACGAGCACCACGTCCTCGGGCGCCGGTCGTGCGATGTCGAGGATGCCGACGGTCATGCGCCCGGTTCCCACCATCGCCACGGCGGCGTCGTGATCCAGCTCGTCGGGGAGCGCGTGCAGGTCCGCCACGCCGGCGACGGCGCGTTCGGCGTAGCCGCCACTGGCCATGCCGAGATGGACCACGACGCGCCTGCCGAGCCAGTCCTCCTCCACACCGGCCCCGAGCTCGTCGACCACGCCGGCCACCTCGCGCCCCGGCGTCATCGGCAGCTCCGGCCGGGCGAACGGCCCCTCGTACGATCCCCTGCGGAGCATCGTGTCGACCAGGTGGACCCCGCACGCCCGTACGGCGATGCCCACCTGTCCCTCACCGGGCCGCGGATCCGGCGTCTCCTCGTACCGGAGAGTGCCCGGTGGGCCGAACTCGTACTGTCGGATCGCGTGCACGGTTCCTCCTCGCTCGATGGCGTACGAGGGTCGACTCTGCAACCTGAAGTTCGGTTCAGGTCAATCTCGCCGGCTCCGTGGGAGACTGGCGGCATGGCCGACGGACACGAGCACGACCCGGCGTGCGACGTCGCGCACGGCACGGCGCCCGGCGACATGGGTGACCGTGCGCTCATCGCCGTGTTCGCCTCGCCGGTGGCCGACTCCCTCCTGCGCTTCGGCAGGGAGGTCGGATACCGCTGTGTCCTGCTGGAGCCGGACCCCGAGCGCGCGGCGACCGTGTCCCACGACTCCGCCCCGGTGGTGACCGCTCCGCCGGCCGGCCTGGACGGTACGGCGGACGTCGTCGTCACCGACCACCACCGCTCCGACCTCGGCCTCGTCCTGCGCGACCTGCTCACCCGGCCGGTCCGGTGGATCGGCGTCCTGGGCAACCCACGCCATCCCGGCCCGCACGTACGCCTCCTGACGGAGCTGGGCGTACCGGCCGAGGAGATCGCCCGGGTGCATCGCCCGGTCGGCCTGAACATCGGCTCACGTACGCCGCCGGAGATCGCCATCGCGACGCTGGCCGGGCTCATCGCCGATCGCAACGGGCGCCCGGGCGGCTTCTCCTTCTGACGCCGGGCTCGTACGGGCGGTGTTCACGCGCCGAGTTCACGTATCCACAATTCGTGAATTTCAACGGCTTGCCATGCGAGCCGTCATCGTGGATGTTTAAGCGCTTTCCTGTCGGTGATGAAGAAGGCGCCATCCCCGGAAGGAGAAGAAAATGGGTATCTTGATCGCGGTTCTCATCCTTGCGCTTATCCTCGGCGGCGCCGGCTTCGCCGTTCACGTTCTCTGGTGGATCGCGCTCGCCGTTCTCGTCCTGTGGCTGCTGGGCTTCGTGTTCCGCGGCTCGGCGACCGCCGGCGGCCCGCGTCGCCGCTGGTACCGATGGTGACCGTGCCATCGCACCCGTGGATCCTGGCGGCCGTCCCTCCGTACGAGGGGGCGGCCGCCAGGACGCGGTGCGCCCAGGGGCTCGTCTTGTCGATAAACCCGAATCAGCACACGAGTTCTTGGTGCCGCGGGTGAACATGAAAGAAAAGTGAACAGACGGCTTTGCCGGGGAGCCCGCGGGTAAAAGCCGTCACCCGCACGGGGCCCTTCCGTCACGCGAGGCTCTTGTCGAGGTGGCCTTTCCCCTGAGCCGTACGGGGACTCCCTAGCGGTCTCCTGGCGTGGGGGACGAGAGGTGTGCCACCTCCTCATCGGAGAGCCGCAGAGATCCCGCGGCGATGTTCTCGACCAGATGGTCGGGGTCGCCGGTTCCCGGAATGACCAGCACGTGCTGCCCTTGATGCAGCGCCCAGGCCAGTCGGACCTGGGCGGTCGTCGCGCCGTGTGCGCGGGCGACGGCACGGACCCGTGTGTCTTCGCCGGTCACGGCCGCACCTGCCTCGCGCCCTCGCCCGGCGATGGTGAAGAACGGCACGAACGCCACGCCCTGCTCCCCGCAGGTGCGCAGGAGGGCCTGTGCCTCGGACGGTGCACCGATCCCGTACTCGTTCTGGACGCACACCACCGGGGCGATGGCCTGAGCTTCGGCAAGGTGGTCGGCGGTGGCGTTCGAGATGCCGAGATGCCGGATGAGACCGGCGTCGCGAAGGTCGGCCAGCACCGCGAAGTGCTCGCCGATCGAGTCGACCCGCCGTCGCGGGATGCGCAGGTTGACGAGGTCGAGATGGTCACGGCCGAGCTGCCGCAGATTCTCCTCGACCTGACCGCGCAACTGGGCGGGTGTGGCCCACCACCACTCACCGGAGGAGTCCCGACCCGGCCAGACCTTGGTCGCGATGACCAGATCATCCGGGTACGGGCTCAGCGCCGTGTTGATCAGCTCGTTCGCCGACCGCAGCGACGAGAAGTAGAACGCGGCCGTATCGATGTGATCGACGCCCAGTTCGACCGCGCGCCGGAGCACGCGGATCGAACGCTCACGGTCGCTCGGTCTGCCCAGGTCGAAGGCCGCATCCCCCGTGAGCCGCATCGCGCCGAGCCCGATGCGATTGACCTCCAGATCACCGAGCATCCAGGTACCCGCGGCCGACGCGTCACCGACGCGTGCAGACCTGGTCCCCGACGCATCCTCTCCGGCACGGCGCACGACATCCACGGAACCTCCTGAAGACGATGGTGAGGCCGGTCACGGAGCAGTGCTCACGGTCACGGAGCAGTGCTCAGACTCGGCCGGGGAATCAACCTGCGCCCGAGGACGAGGGCCCCAGACACGAAAAAAAGCCTCCCTGGCGGACGAATCCGGGCCCAGGAAGGCCAAATGCTCACCGAGAGCCTATCAGTACCGATCGCAGCGCCACCACTCTAGGCAGGCGCCCGCCGGACCCGATAACCCCAACGCCTCAGAACTCGGACCATCGTCTCCGCGCCGCTGGGATTGGCGCTGTGCACGAAGACCATGCCGATGTCGAAGGGCCGCCCGCCGAACGCCGCCTCCTCCAGCACCGCCACGATCGGCATGATGCTGTCGTCGCCGCCCAGGTCGTGATCGAGCCAGAGTTCGTCGATCCGGTGGTCTCGATGCTCCTCAAGAAGCCGGATGCCCTCGCGGCTGGTGCGGGCGATCTGCGTGGCCCCTGGCAGAGCGCGCAGGTCGTCGACGCCAAGGATGATCGGCGTCCCTGCATCCGGGCTCTCGTTCACCCGGCCATCGTCGCAGCCCGGCGTTCGGCCTGAGCAGCACGCCTTCGCGATTCAGCCGAGGTCGGACGAGAGCCAGTGTTCGGGCTGCATCCGGATGATGTGCTCCTGACGCGCGAACTCGACATACGCATCCACCCGATCGGCCGGCAGGTAGCGGCCGGCCATCAACCGGATCTGGTCCTCCGTCGCAGGCCCGGTGTCGATCACCCTGCCCTCAACGCTGACATAGCGGACCGTCGGTGAGGTTCGGTGCACCAGCAGGGTGAAGCGCCCGGCAGCGGCGATCAATCCCGCCTTGCGCGAGTCCGGTGGGGTGAGCACCCACGGCACGTCACCAGGCACGAAGTAGTACCAGATCGGAACCGTCAGCGGCCCCCGATCCGGGCCCGCGACCACTGACAGCGACGCGACATGCGGCTCGGCCAGGAAAGCCTGCCGATCACTCATCGAAAGCGCCATGCCCGGAAGATAGACGAAAGCTCCGGCAGAACGACGGACGCCGACCCGAGCCGCAGCGATGAGCTCTTCGTCAGGGGGCCGGCCGGCCGAGTGCCCCGGCTCTCGGGTCTTGGGGTGGCGTAGGCCGAGGCATCCATCGACCGAGGCTCACTCCCTGCGCTGGAACTCCGGGATGCCGACTGCCGATGCCGGGTCCTCAAGCGGCCAGATCGGCATGTCTTCGGGAGCCTTCACGCGGGAGACCGAAACCCCCTGGAGGCAGGCGTCGCACCACAGAAGCGCGTAGCCGATGCGGCTTTCCCTATCGGCGATGTATCGCGCGTGAAGGCGGTCACAGGCGCAGTTGGGGCATGAGCCCGTCACGGTGTCGTCAGGCCCGGTCCGGACCTTGGCCAGTGTTCTCAGCCATGTTGCGCGATCGGTCATCAGCTCAGCCGTCCGTCACAGTAGTTCCGGTGCGGGTCTGCTGAGCCTACGTGCCGCCCGATCGGCACGGCCGGAGGGACCGGCGCCCACGCCGCACGCCCGTAGGGCGTGCCGGAGCGGGCGGCCTGCGGCGGCGCTTGCGCCGCCGCCTTGACTACTGGCTTGAGCACGTCGTGCGTCCGGCGAAGCGCTGGAACACCTACAAGAAGTACGAGCAGACCGTGCGGCTCTACCTCAAGCCGGGTCTCGGCAGTCAGCGGTTGGAGCGGCTGCGGGTCGCCAAGGTTCAGTCTTTCCTCAATGCGCAGATTTCGGCCGGCCACTCGGTGGCCAAGGTTCACATCATGCGGATGGTCCTGGGGGCCGCGCTGACGCGGGCGATGCGGGAAGAACTGATCACCGTGAACGTCGCTCGGCTGACCACCCTGCCCGCTCCTCCTGCAAAGAAGGTCAAGCCCTGGACGGCCGATGAGGCGCGGGCGTTCCTCGCCGCCGCTCGTAACGAACCGCTCTACCCGGCCTTCGTGCTCCTCCTCGTCTACGGGCTCCGCCGTGGTGAGGTGCTGGGCCTCGGCTGGGATGACGTCGACCTGGACCAGGACGTCATCGGCGTGCGCTGGCAGCTCCAGCGGGTGGACGGTGCGCTGATCAGAACCGAGGTCAAGACCGAAGCGGGCAAACGTGACCTTCCCATGCTCCCGATCATCCGAGACGCCTTCGTGGAGCTGGCCGAACGGCAGATGTTCGCCCGTCGGCGGGCCGGTGCCGACTGGCAGGAAACGGGGCTGGTCTTCACCACGAAGACGGGACGGCCGATCGAACCGCGCAACCTCGCCCGCGCCTTCGAGCGCGTCACCGCCAAGGCGGGCCTGCGCCGTATCCGGCTGCACGACCTGCGGCACACGACAGCGTCTCTGCTCAAGCGACTCGGCGTGCCTCCGAGCGATGCCAAGGAGATCCTTGGGCACGCGCGCATCTCGGTGACCCTGGAGATCTACACCCACGGAGACAACGCGAGTCACCGTGAGGGGCTGGGGAGAGTGGCGGGAGAGCTGTTCGGAGACTCGGAGCGCTAGGCCGTTGCTGTCACCGTTGCTGTCAAAAGCCCCCACCGGATCACCGATGGGGGCTTTGACGTGGGTGGGCCTAGGTGGACTTGAACCACCGGCCTCATCCTTATCAGGGATGCGCTCTAACCGACTGAGCTATAGGCCCGTGCAGCCGCCCCCGTGTCGAAGGAACCGGGGCGACGTCGAGAAACATACCCGATCGTCGGCCCCAACAGGAAATCGAATCCCGTCCTCCGGGCCGGGAGGCCGCGGTTTTACTGGTCGGCCTCCTTCAGCGTGACCTCAACGCCGCCCACGAGGTCGGCGGCCATGTTGTAGATGACCGACCAGACGGTGGCGAGAGCGGTGATGAGGAGGACGTTGAGGGTGCCGATCAGTGCGGTGTAGCCGAGGATCCGGGCGGCGGAGAACCAGCTGGCGGGGTTCAGGCCGCCGCTGGTCTTGCCCTGCAGGTCCTTGATCGTGTTGGTGAGGGCGTCGAAGACGCCGAGCGCCGACAGGATCAGGTAGAGCACGGTGACCGCGACGAACAGGACGAGGAAGCACACCAGCGACATGATGAAGCTGAACTTCATCACCGACCACGGCTCGAACCGGGCGACCTGGAGGTGGGCCTTGCGGGGTGCCTTGCGGCCGGCGGCCTTGCCGGAGGACTTACCGGGTGGGGTGGCGTCCGCGGGGCGCGGCGCGGGCTCCAGGGCGGTGGAGGAGGCGGACCCGTAGGAGGAGGACCCGGTGCTCCCGGCCGTGGAACCGGCGGAGCCGAATCCTGGACTCGTCTTTGGAATGTCCATGGACGTCGTCCTACCCGCAGGGGTGCCGGATTCCCTTGCCGTGGAGGATCCCGTGGTGGATCCCTCGTCCAGGGAGCTCTTGGACCCCCGGGAGACGAGCCGGTCCTTGCTGCCGGCGGCGTCTCCGGTGGGGTCCGGCTTCTTGGGCGGCAGCCTGAGGTCCTGGACGGTGTCCTCGCTGCCGTCCTTCTTGGCGGCCAGGTCGATGACGGTGTCCTCCGCCCGGTCTGCCGGTTCTGCCCCGTTGGCCTTGTCGTCGGTCTTCTTCACCGTCACCTCGTCGGTCGGCGGCTTGTTCGCGGCGCTGGTCCTCTTGCCGGCGCCGCCCTTGCCGCCCTTCCCGGTGGTACGCCCGGAGTCCCCGTCGGCGCCCTTTCCGGCGTTGGCCGTCATATAACCTCCCCGGGGAGGCGACGCACGTCATGACGCGCCACGAGGCGTCTCACGCGTCGCTCCCCTCCCCGGACTCTGTGTCCGGCTCAGCGTCGGTGTCCTCGATGGACTCAACGTTCCTCGCGATGGCTACCACACTGTCCCCATCGGCGAGATTCATTAGGCGTACCCCCATGGTGGAGCGGCCAGACTGCTTGATCTCGGCCGCTCGCGTACGGATGACGCCACCGCTGGCAGTCATGGCGTACACCTCATCCTCAGGCCTGACCATGAGGGCACCGACCAGTCTGCCGCGATTCTCCACGATCTTAGCGGTCAGTACGCCCTTCCCCCCACGACCGTGAATCGGGTATTGGTCGGCGGGGGTCCGCTTGGCGTATCCGCCCTCGGTCGCCACCAGCACGTCTTCACCCTCGCGGACGACGTGCATGTCGAGAACTTCCTGGCCGTCGTCGAATCGCATGCCGATGACGCCGGCGGTGGCGCGGCCCATCGGGCGCAGGACGTCGTCGCGGGCGGGGAAGCGGATGGCCTGCGCGCCGCTGCTCACCATGAGCAGGTCGTCCTCGGGGAAGACCAGGCGGGCGGCGATGACCTCGTCGCCCTCCTCGAGGTTGACGGCGATGAGACCGGCGGAGCGCGGGGAGTCGTACGCCCCCAGGGCGGTCTTCTTGACGCGGCCCTGTTTGGTGGCGAGGACGAGGTACGGGGCGACGTCGTAGTCGCGCAGGTCGAGGACCTCGGCGATGCGCTCGTCGGGCTGGAAGGCGAGCAGGTTGGCGACGTGCTGGCCTCTGCCGTCCCGCCCGGCCTCGGGGAGTTCGTACGCCTTGGCGCGGTAGACGCGGCCCTTGTTCGTGAAGAACAGGATCCAGTGGTGGGTCGTCGTCACGAAGAAGTGGTCGACGATGTCGTCCTGTTTGAGCTGCGCGCCGCGTACGCCCTTGCCGCCGCGCTTCTGGGCGCGGTACATGTCGGTCTTGGTGCGCTTGGCGTAGCCGCCGCGGGTGATGGTGACAACGACGTCCTCTTCGGCGATGAGGTCTTCCATCGACACATCGCCCTCGAAGGGGATGATCTGCGTACGGCGCTCGTCGCCGAACTTCTCGACGATGGCCCGCAGCTCGTCGCGGACGATCTCGCGCTGCCGGTCGGGCGAGGCGAGGATGTCGTTGTAGTCGGCGATCTCCGCCATGAGCTTGTCGTACTCATCGGTGATCTGCTGGCGCTCCAGGGCGGCCAGCTTGCGCAGCTGCATGTCGAGGATGGCCTGCGCCTGGATCTCGTCGATCTCCAGGAGCTGCATCAGGCCGTTCTGCGCCTCGGCGGCCGACGGCGAGCGCCGGATCAGCGCGATGACCTCTTCGATGCGGTCGAGGGCCTTGAGCAGGCCGCGCAGGATGTGGGCGCGTTCCTCGGCCTTGCGCAGCAGGAAGCGGGTGCGCCGGACGACGACGTCGATCTGGTGCTCGACCCAGTAGCGGACGAACTGGTCGAGGCGGAGCGTGCGGGGGACGCCGTCGACGAGCGCGAGCATGTTCGCGCCGAACGTCTCCTGCAGCTGCGTGTGCTTGTACAGGTTGTTGAGGACGACCTTGGCGACCGCGTCCCGCTTGAGGACGATGACGAGGCGCTGACCGGTGCGGCCGGAGGTCTCGTCGCGTACGTCGGCGACGCCGCTGATCTTGCCTTCCTTGACCTGCTCGGCGATCTTCAGCGCGAGGTTGTCCGGGTTGACCTGGTACGGCAGCTCGGTGACGACGAGGCAGGTACGGCCCTGGATCTCCTCGACCTCGACGACCGCGCGCATGGTGATCAGGCCGCGGCCCGTACGGTAGGCGTCCTCGATGCCGCGGCGGCCGACGATGAGGCCGTGGGTGGGGAAGTCCGGGCCCTTGATCCGCTCGACCAGCGCGTCGAGGAGCGCCTCGTCGGTCGCGTCGAAGTTGTCGAGGTACCACTCGACGCCGGCCGCGACCTCGCGCAGGTTGTGCGGCGGGATGTTGGTGGCCATGCCGACCGCGATGCCGGCCGAGCCGTTGACCAGCAGGTTGGGGAACCGGCTGGGCAGGACGTCGGGCTCCTGGGAGCGGCCGTCGTAGTTCGGCGAGAAGTCGACGGTCTCCTTCTCGATGTCCCGCAGCATCTCCATGGCCAGCGGCGCCATCCGGCACTCGGTGTACCGCATGGCCGCGGCCGGGTCGTTGCCGGGCGAGCCGAAGTTGCCGTTGCCGTCGACGAGGGGGTAGCGCATCGCCCACGGCTGCGCGAGGCGTACGACGGTGTCGTAGATCGAGCTGTCACCGTGGGGGTGGTAGTTGCCCATGACGTCGCCGACGACGCGGGCGCACTTGAAGTAGCCACGGTCGGGCCGGTACCCGCCGTCGTACATCGCGTAGAGCACGCGCCGGTGCACGGGCTTGAGGCCGTCGCGCACCTCGGGCAGCGCCCGCGAGACGATGACCGACATCGCGTAGTCGAGATAGCTGCGCTGCATCTCGACCTGGATGTCGACCGGTTCGATCCGGTCGGCCGGGCCTTCCGGCGGCAAGGTAACGTCCGTCACCTGAGAACCTCTTCCGCTGTTGAGTCAGTGGCCGGGTGGCGCCGGGGGTCGGTCCGGCGCCGGAGCGCCGGTCAGATGTCGAGGAAGCGCACGTCCTTGGCGTTGCGCTGGATGAACGAGCGCCGCGCCTCGACGTCCTCGCCCATGAGCACGGTGAACAGCTCGTCGGCCTGGGCGGCGTCGTCGAGCGTGACCTGGAGCAGGACGCGGTTGGCCGGGTCCATGGTGGTGTCCCACAGCTCGCTGGCGTTCATCTCGCCGAGGCCCTTGAACCGCTGGACGCCGTCGCGCGGGCGGGGGTCCCGCTTTCCGGAGGCGATGCCCGCCTCGATGACCGCGTCGCGTTCGCGGTCGGAGTAGGCGTAGTCGGAGTCGTTGCCGCGTGCGTCCCACTTGATCTTGTAAAGCGGCGGCTGGGCGAGGTAGACGTGGCCGGCCTCGACCAGGGGCTTCATGAAGCGGAACAGCAGGGTCAGCAGCAGCGTGCGGATGTGCTGGCCGTCGACGTCGGCGTCGGCCATCAAAATGATCTTGTGGTACCGCAGCTTCTCGATGTCGAACTCGTCGTGGATGCCGGTGCCCAGGGCGGTGATCATCGCCTGGACCTCGTTGTTCTTCAGGACCCGGTCGATGCGGGCCTTCTCCACGTTGAGGATCTTGCCGCGGATCGGGAGGATCGCCTGGTGCATGGCGTCGCGGCCGCCCTTGGCCGAGCCGCCCGCCGAGTCGCCCTCCACGACGTAGATCTCGCACTTGGCCGGGTCGGTCGACTGGCAGTCCGACAGCTTGCCGGGCAGCGAGGTCGACTCCAGCAGGCTCTTGCGGCGCGTCAGGTCGCGCGCCTGCCGGGCCGCGATCCGGGCGCGGGCCGCCTGCGTGGCCTTGTTGATGACCTCCTTGGCCTCACCGGGGTTGCGGTCCAGCCAGTCGCGCAGGTTCTCGTACATCGCGCGCTGGACGAACGACCGCGCCTCGGTGTTGCCGAGCTTGGTCTTGGTCTGGCCCTCGAACTGCGGGTCGGCCAGCTTGATCGAGATGATGGCGGTGAGGCCCTCGCGGACGTCCTCACCGGCGAGGTTGTCGTCCTTGCCCTCGCGTAGGAGCTTCTGCTCGCGCGCGTACTTGTTGACGACGGTCGTCAGCGCGGCGCGGAAGCCCTCCTCGTGGGTGCCGCCCTCCGCCGTGTTGATCGTGTTGGCGAAGGTGTGCACGGACTCGGAGTAGGACCCGCTCCACTGCATCGCGACCTCGACCGACATGCCGTCGGTCTCCTCGTTGAACGCGATGACCGACTCGTGGACGGTCTCCTTCTTCGCGTTGATGTAGCGGACGAAGTCCTCGATGCCGCCCTCGTAGCGGTACGTGACCACGCGCGGCTCGCCGTTGATGTGCTCCGGCCGCTCGTCGCGGAGGGTGATGGACAGGCCCCGGTTGAGGAACGCCATCTCCTGCATGCGCCGACTGAGCGTCTCGAAGTTCCACTCGAGCGTCTCGAAGATCGACCCGTCCGGCCAGAAGGTGATCGTCGTGCCGGTCTCGTCGGTCGGCTCGCCCTTCTGCAGCGGGCTCTCGGCGCCGCGCCAGCTGTAGGACTGCCGCCACACGTGGCCGTCGGTGCGCACCTCGGCCTCCAGCCGGGTGGACAGGGCGTTCACCACGGCCGATCCGACGCCGTGCAGACCACCGGAGACGGCGTACGACTTGCTGTCGAACTTGCCGCCCGCGTGCAGCGTGGTGAGGACCAGCTCGATGGCCGGTCGCTTCTCCACCGGGTGCTCGCCGACGGGGATGCCGCGGCCGTTGTCCTTGACCCGGACGCCGCCGTCGGGCATCAGCGTCACGTCGATCGTGTCGGCGTAGCCGGCCAACGCCTCGTCCACGGAGTTGTCCACGATCTCGTACACGAGATGGTGGAGGCCGCGCTCTCCGGTGGAACCGATGTACATGCCCGGGCGCTTGCGAACCGCCTCAAGGCCTTCTAGGACAGTGATCGAGCTAGCGTCGTACGCCAAGTGGAGATCCTCCTGCCGGAGGACACGCGCCGTGCAGCTCCCCGTATACACAAGCAGGGCGCCCGATCCACGGGCGGCCCGCAACGGCGATCGTGTCCTGTATCCGGCCTCCATTCTATCCGTCCTGGACCCGTTCTTGGGCCATGTAGGGCGTTCTCAGGGCGCACAAGCGACGAACAGAGCCTCCCGGAAGTCCCCCTACCGGTCCTGGGGGGTCGCGAGGCGTACGGACGACGAAAACGAATCGACCCCCGGCTCCGCAAGCCCTGTTCCACAGCCTGTGGACAGACGCCCCTTTTCAGGACGGCGGCCGGGCACGGGCGGTCAGGTACGGCGGCGGCCGCCGGTCACCCGCAGCCGGCCGGTGCCGCGCGGCGCCGAAGAGGGGCCGACGACCTTCACCCGCTGCACGGTGCCGTGCCCGAGCTCCTCGTTCAGCCGCTTCACCAGCGGGCCGGACAGCAGGCGCAGCTGCGCCGCCCAGGTGGTGGAGTCCGCCGCCACGACCAGGATCCCGTCCTCGAACGTCTGCGGCTCGGTGTGCTCGGCCAGCTCCGGCCCCACGATCTCCGGCCAGCGCCCGAACACGCCGCCCACGGCGACACGCTCCTGCCAGCCGCGGGCGGCGAGGAGCTCGCGGATGGCCGGGCCGAACGCCGTCGGGTCGCCGCCGCGCCGGGACGCACCGGTGTTACGGGAGCGCTTCTTGCGGGTCTTCCCGGGCTGGGCGCCGCGCGCCTTCGCGTCGGCCTTCGCCTGCGCGAGGGCCTCCCGCGCCAGCTCGATCCCCGACTTCGGCTTTTCCACAGGCTGTGGATCCCGCTGCTCATCGGACACGGGCGACCTCCCCACTCGAGACCTCGTACGTCGCGCCGCTGAGCCGTTCGGGCACGTCCTCGGGCACGGCCGCGGTGATCAGCACCTGCTCGGCCGGGGCCACCAGCTCGGCGAGGCGGTTGCGGCGGCCGGTGTCGAGCTCGGCGAACACGTCGTCCAGGATCAGCACCGGGTCGTCACCGTCCGCGCGCAGCAGCTCGTACGACGCGAGGCGCAGCGCGAGCGCGAACGACCAGGACTCGCCGTGGCTGGCGTAGCCGCGCGCCGGCAGGTCGCCGAGCTTCAGCAGCAGCTCGTCGCGGTGCGGGCCGACCAGGCTCACCCCTCGCTCCAGCTCGTTCTTGCGCGCCACGGCCATGCCCGTCAACAGGGCCTCGGCGAGCTGTGCACGGTCTGTGGACAACTCGGGGAGGGCGATCGACGCCCGGTACTCCAGATCGGCGGCGCCGCCGGGGGCGAGCGCGGCGTACGCCTTGGCCACCAGCGGGCCGAGCGCGGCGACCAGCTCCAGACGGGCGCCGAGGAGCTCGGCACCGGTACGGGCCAGGTGGGTGTCCCACACGTCGAGGGTGCTCAGCACCTCCGGGCCGGGCGCCCGGCGGTGCTGGGCGGCGGATTTCAACAGGGCGTTGCGCTGCTTGAGGACACGGTCGTAGTCCGAGCGCACGCCCGCGAACCGCGGCGCGCGCACGGTCAGCAGCTCGTCGAGGAACCGCCGCCGCTCCCCGGGGTCGCCCTTGACCAGGACGAGGTCCTCGGGCGCGAAGAGCACGGTCCGCAGCATCCCGAGCACCTCGCGGGGACGCTGGACGGGCGACCGGTTCAGCCGGGCGCGGTTGGCCCGGCCCGGGTTGATCTCCAGCTCGATCAGCGCCTTGCGCTCGTCGCGGACGATCCCGGCTCGTATGATCGCCCGCTGCGCGCCGTGCCTGACCAGCGGTGCGTCTGTGGACACGCGGTGGCTGCCGTGCAGCGCGACGTACCCGACGGCCTCGACGAGGTTCGTCTTGCCCTGGCCGTTCGGGCCGAGGAAGGCGCTGATCCCCGGGTCGAGGGCGATCTCCGCGGACTCGTACGACCGGAAGTCCTGCAGCGCGAGATGGGCGACGTACACCCAGACGAGGGTAGGCCCTGTGGACGGCTCCCGCTGCCCGGCCGCACACCGGCCTCACCGGGCACGGGTGCGGTCGTGGACGACGCGGCCGGCTCGCCTCGATCGACCCCTGCGGGTCCGCGGCGCGGATCACGGCGGGCCCCGGCGGTCGTCCCGCGGCGGGGGAGGATCCTCGGCCGCTACCAGGAGCCCGCCCCGGTCGTCCCCAGAACGGCCGGGATTTTCCACAGCCCTGTGGATGACCGGGTCCGTGCGCGTCCCGGAGCGCCCGGACCCGGACCGCGCCAGGGCTCGGCGCCGCGCCGTCGCTCACGAGCCCGGCGGCTCAGGACCGCCACGGCCCGGAACCGCAACGCCTCAGGAGCGCGGCGGCACTCGGCGCCGTGGCGGCTCAGGACTGCGGCGGGGTGACGTCCGCGCCGGGGGAGTCGGCGCCCTTCAGCGACTCCACCGCGTGGCCGCCGAACTGGTTGCGCAGCGCGGCGACCATCTTCATCGCCGGGGAATCGTCCTGCCGCGAGGCGAACCGCGCGAACAGCGACGCGGTGATGACCGGCAGCGGCACCGCGAGGTCCACGGCCGCCTGCACCGTCCACCGGCCCTCGCCGGAGTCCTGTGCATAACCCTTCAGGTGGGCCAGCTCCGGGTCCTCCTTCAGCGCGCGGTCGGCCAGGTCGAGCAGCCAGGACCGGATGACCGTGCCCTCGCGCCAGCTGCGGAAGGTCTCCGGGACGTTGTTGACGACGCCGCTGGCCTCCAGCAGCTCCCAGCCCTCCGCGAAGGCCTGCATCATGCCGTACTCGATGCCGTTGTGGACCATCTTGGCGAAGTGCCCGGCCCCGACCGCGCCGGCGTGCACGAAGCCGTACTCGCCCTCCGGCTTGAGCGCCTCGAAGATCGGCATGAGCTGCTTGACGTGCTCGTCGTCGCCGCCGACCATCAGCGCGTAGCCGTTCTGCAGGCCCCAGACGCCGCCGCTGACGCCGACGTCGACGAAGCCGATGCCGCGCTCGGCCAGCAGCTCCGCGTGCTTCTGGTCGTCCTGGTAGTGGGAGTTGCCGCCGTCGACGACGACGTCACCCGCGTCGAGGAGCTCCCTCAGCCGGTCGATCGTCTCCCGGGTCGGATCGCCGGCGGGCACCATGACCCATACCGCGCGCGGGGCGTTCAGCCGCTGGACCAGCTCCTCCAGGGAGCCGACATCGCTGACCGCCGGGTCACGGTCATAGCCGACGACCGTGTGCCCGGCCTGCTTGATCCGCTTGGCCATGTTGCCGCCCATGCGGCCGAGCCCGATCATCCCGAGTTCCATGAACATCTCCTCAGATGGCGCTCTGTGTCCGTCTGAGCCTAGTTACCCCGCGGATTCAGCTTGACAGCCGGATGGGCATGATCAGGTAGCGGTAGTCCGGGTCGCCCTCGTCGGCGGGCTTGCCGGTGATGACCGCGGGCTTCGTCGACGTCGTCATGGCGAGCCGTGCGACGTCCGACCCGATCGCGCTGAGCCCGTCGAGCAGGAAGTTCGGGTTGAACGCGATGTCGATGTCCTGACCGTCCAGCGAGGCGCCGAGAACTTCCACAGCCTGTGCATCGTCGCCACTGCCCGCCTCGAGCACGACCTCGTCCTGCCGGAACGACAGGCGGACCGGGGTGTTCTTCTCCGCGACCAGGCCCACGCGCTTCACGGCCTCGGCGAACGGACCCGTCTGGATCTCCGCCACGGCCGAGGTCTCCTTGGGCCACAGCGACTGGTATTTCACGAACTCCGCGTCCAGCAGGCGGGTCGTCGTACGGCGGCCGCCGCCCTCGAAGCCGATCATGCCCTCGCCGCTGCCTCCGGCCGCCAGGGCGATCGAGACCTCCGCACCCGAGGTGAGGGACTTGGCGGTGTCGGAGAGCGTCTTGGCGGGCACGAGAGCGACCGCCGAGATGTCGGGGCGCTCCGGCTTCCAGCGGAGCGTACGGACCGCGAGACGGTAGCGGTCGGTGGAGGCCAGGGTCACGGACTCGCCCTCGATCTCCACACGCACGCCGGTGAGCATGGGGAGGGTGTCGTCGCGGCCCGCGGCGATCGCGACCTGGGAGACGGCGGCGGCGAACGCGTCGCTGCCGACCGTGCCCGCCGCCGGCGGCATCTCCGGAAGGCTCGGGTAGTCCTCCACAGGCATGGTGAGGAGTGTGAACTTCGCCGACCCGCACTTCAGCGTGACCTTGGCCCCGTCGGTGGTGATCTCGACGGGTGCGGCGGGCAGGCTGCGGCAGATCTCGGCGAGCAGGCGGCCGGAGACGAGCGCGGTGCCGGGCTCGTCGGCGTCGATGTCCATCGTCATCTGGGCCGAGACCTCGTAGTCGAACGAGGACAGCTTCAACTGGTCGCCGGCCTCGATGAGCATCCCGGCCAGGACCGGCACGGGAGGCCGGACCGGCAGCGAGCGCGCGGTCCAGGCAACGGCGTCGGCGAGAACGTCTCTCTCGATGCGGAACTTCACTTTGGACCGTCTCCTGAGGTTTTGATCACCTTGTGAGGTGGAACTGAAGAAACCGTACGGGGCGAGCCCGTGGGCCCGCATGCCCCTCTACGTTTTGACTTTCTTTCTTTGTAGATACAAGGAGAGTCATCGTCATAGGGGCCGTGGATACTGTGGAGAAGCCTAGTATCCGCAGGTCAGACCGCGTTTTCGTATCCACTGCCGGTGTGCATGACCCCTGTGGATCCAGTGGACGCCTGGGGATGACGAGAATCCATCCCCACCTCGTCCACCGCCTGTCCCCACGTCATCCACCGTTTCTCCCCTCTGTTCCACAGGGTTGTCCACCGTGATCCATCCACAGGTTTTTCCCCACCCTGTGTAATCCACGATCTCGGGATAACCGCTGTGCATCGCCTGTGGACGTCTGTGGACGGCTGGGGACAACCCGGCCGGAGAGCCGTGGATCCCCGCGACATATCCCCCAACCCGCCATGGATCGCTGGGGACAACTCAGGCACCGCCGTTGCGCGCCTGCTGCTTGATGCGGTTCGTCAGCTCGGTGACCTGGTTGTAGATCGGCCGCTTCTCCGCCATCAGCTTGCGGATCTTCTTCTCCGCGTGCATGACCGTCGTGTGGTCGCGGCCGCCGAACTGCTGCCCGATCTTCGGCAGCGACAGGTCCGTCAGCTCCCGGCACAGGTACATCGCGATCTGCCGGGCCGTCACCAGCACCCGCGAGCGCGACGGCCCGCACAGCTGCTCCATGTCGATCCCGAAGTACGTCGCCGTCTGCGCCATGATCGTCGCCGCGGTGATCTCGGGGCCGCTGTCGTTGGGGATGAGGTCCTTCAGCACGATCTCGGCGAGCTGCAGGTCCACCGACTGACGGTTCAGGCTGGCGAACGCCGTCACACGGATCAGCGCGCCCTCCAGCTCCCGGATGTTCGTCGAGATCTTCGAGGCGATGTACTCCAGCACCTCCGGCGGCGCGACCAGGCCCTCCTGCACCGCCTTCTTGCGCAGGATCGCGATGCGGGTCTCCAGCTCGGGCGGCTGCACGTCGGTGATCAAGCCCCACTCGAACCGGTTGCGAAGCCGGTCCTCCAGCGTCACCAACTGCTTCGGCGCGCGGTCGCTGGAGATCACGATCTGCTTGTTCGCGTTGTGGAGGGTGTTGAAGGTGTGGAAGAACTCCTCCTGCGTCTGCTCCTTGTTCTCCAGGAACTGGATGTCGTCGACGAGGAGGATGTCGACGTCCCGGTAGCGGCGGCGGAAGTTGTCGGCCTTGCCGTCCCGGATCGCGTTGATGAAGTCGTTGGTGAACTCCTCCGAGCTCACGTACCGCACCCGCGCCCCGTTGAAGAGGCTCTGGGCGTAGTGGCCGATGGCGTGCAGCATGTGCGTCTTGCCGAGGCCGGAGTCGCCGTAGATGAACAGCGGGTTGTACGCCTTGGCCGGCGCCTCCGCCACCGCCACGGCCGCCGCGTGCGCGAACCGGTTGGACGAGCCGATCACGAACGTGTCGAAGGTGTACTTCGGGTTCAGCCGCGCGGGCTCGCTCGCCTTCTCGGCCGGGTCCGACGACGGGCGGGACTGCCATCCGCCTCCGGGCACGGCGCCGGGCGTCGGCACGAACGGGTCGCGGCGGCCGCCCGGGACGTTCGGCAGGCCCGGCTGGTCGGGGCGGCGCTGCGGGTCCTGTGCGTACGGTCCGCCCGGACCCCCGGGGCCGCCCGGCCCTCCAGGGCCGCCGGGACCGGCCGGTGCGCCGTACTGGTCGCGGTAGGCGTCGCCGCGGTAGGGGCCGCCGCCGTACTGCTGGTCCGCGCGGTACCGCTCACCGCCGTACCGCTCACCGCCGTACTGGTCATTGCCGTACGGGGCGGTCCCCCGCTCCCCGTACCCGCCGGCACCCGGCCCGCCGGCGCTGCCCGGGTCGCCGTATCCGCCGGGGTTCGGGCCGCCGGGGTTCGGGCCTGCGGGGCTCGGGCCGCCGGGGGGCTGCGCGTCACCGTACGCGGCGCCGCCCGGGTCACCGTACGGAGCGACGCCGGGGTCGCCGTACGGCGTGGGGCCCGGGTCGCCGTACGAGGCCGGGCCCGGGTCGCCGTATCCGCCCGGGTCGCCGGCCGGCCCGCGCGTCGTGAACCGCGGGCCGTCGAGGCGGTACCCGCCGGGGCCGTGGGACGGCTGCTCGTGATCGGTCTCCGGCTCCGCGGGAACCTGGCGCTCGGCGGACGGCGACGGGTCCGGCTGCACGGTGACCACCACGCGGATGTCCCGGCCGAGCTGGGCGGACAGCACCTCGGTGATGAACGGGTGCAGGCGGTTCTCCAGGACCTCCTTGGCGAACTCGTTCGGCGTCGCGAGCAGCGCGGTGTCCTCGACCAGGGCCAGCGGCCGGGTCATGGAGAGCCAGGCGCGGTGCTGCGGGGGCAGGTCGGTGGGCAGGGCCTCCAGGGCTCTCGTCCACACGAGCGCAAGATCCAGCCCGTCCATATCCTGGTTCCCTCCCTCGAAGCGGCCGGCGCCCGGCAGCGGGCGTTGTCCTCCCGCGAAACGTCAGACGAACACTCTCTCACGCGTCATCCACAGGGTTGTCCACAACTTGTGCACAAGCCCCGGCGTTATTGGGGATATGTGTGTTCGGTTTGACCGGAGGGCGGCGCAGACCGTAACGTACGACGGTCGAGTCGCATCGACGGCGGTGCTGCGCGCCCGCAGGTCGTCCGGTCCCTTTGCCGGGTCACGGCGCCCGATGCGACATCCGCACGTTGACCGCAGCACCCCACTGGAGTCTCGAGTGAGCAAGCGTACGTACCAGCCGAACAACCGCCGCCGGCACAAGAAGCACGGCTTCCGGCTTCGTATGCGCACCCGTGCGGGGCGGGCGATCCTGTCGTCGCGCCGCCGCAAGGGCCGCGCTCAAGTCGCGGTCTGAGTAGCGGCGGCTGTGCTGCCGTCCGGACACCGGATGCGGCGGCGAGAAGAGTTCACCTCGGCCGTTCGGCGCGGCGATCGTGCCGGACGGCCTACTCTCGTTCTTCACCTGCAGTTCCGGGATGACGTCGACGAGCCCGCCCGTGTCGGTTTCACCGTCGGCCGCCAGGTCGGCGTGGCCGTCGTCCGCAACCGGGTTCGTCGCAGGCTCCGGCATATCGTGCGCGAACACCTGCATCGCCTCGCACCGGGTAGCCTGCTTGTCGTGCGGGCCAACGCGAAGGCGGCGACCGCACGCCACGAGGAACTCGCCGCGGATCTCGACGCGGCACTCGACCGGCTCCTGCGGCGACAGGTCAAGAGGCGGACATGACGGACAAGCCGACGCTCGCGGCTCGGGCCCTGATGGTGCCCATCGTCTTCTATCGTCGGTTCATCAGCCCGCTCCTCGGCCCGGTCTGCCGCTACCAGCCGACCTGCAGCGCCTACGCACTGGAGGCGCTTCGCACCCACGGCGCCCTCCGCGGATGCTGGCTGGCGGTGCGTCGCATCGCCCGCTGCCACCCCTTCCACGCCGGCGGATACGACCCCGTCCCGCCGCGGAAGGGCCGAGCACCACAAGACCTCACGCCGCGCGAGAGCGGCACTGTTTCGGAGAGCACATAGGAGCCAGCCGGTGAGTCTCAGCTTCCTCAGTCCGCTGTTCGAGGCCGTAGCGTGGGTGATCGTACAGATCCACGCCGGCCTGAGCCTGATCTTCCCGGCGGACAGCGGATGGGCGTGGGGCCTGTCGATCTTCCTGCTGACCGTCCTCATGCGGATCATCATCTTCCCGCTGTTCGTCAAGCAGATCCACGCGTCCCGCAAGATGCAGGAACTGCAGCCGCAGGTGCAGGCGCTGCGCAAGAAGTACAAGAAGGACAAGCAGCGCCTCAACCAGGAGATGATGAAGCTCTACCAGGAGGCGGGCGCCAACCCGCTGTCCGGGTGCCTTCCGCTCGTGGTGCAGTTCCCCATCTTCATCTCGCTGTACAACGTGCTGCGCGCGATCTCCACGGCGAAGCCCGGTGAGTCGAAGTACGGCGTCTCGGCCAAGCTGATCTACAGCGCCCAGCACGCCCACATCTTCGGCGCCCACATCCCCTCGACGTTCAAGGACGCCTTCTCCAGCGGCCACGTCGGCGCGATGATCGTCACCGGTGCCGCCGTCGTGATCAGCTCGACGACCACGTTCTTCACGATGAAGTCGAGCGTCGGCCGGTCGATGCAGAGCATGACGGCCGACAACCCGATGATGCAGTCGCAGAAGTACCTGGTGTACCTCTCGCCGCTGTTCGGCCTCTTCGGCCTCACGCTGCCGCTGGGCGTCCTGATCTACTGGGTCACCACCAACTCCTGGACCCTGGCCCAGTCGCACTACGTGTACAAGAAGTACCCGATGCCGAAGCCCGGTGCTGAGGGCAACGGCGCCGCGGCCGCCAAGCCGGCCGCCGGGACCAAGACCGGGACCGCCAAAACCACCACCGCCAAGGCGGGCACCGCGAAGACCACCCGGACCGCGGTCAAGAACGGCGCCGCGAAGCCCGCGACGGGCAACGCGCTCGTGGGTAAGGCGAAGAAGAAGGAGCCCGAGGCGGAGGAGCCGGTGGAGCCGGTGGACGACACGCCGAAGGCGGTACGGCACCAGCCGTCACGCCAGTCGCGGAGCAAGAGGAAGCGATAGCGTGACTTCCCAGTCCAGCCGCAGCACGCAAGAGGAGCCCGGAGTGAGCCAAGCCGAAGCCGAGACCGAGGAGACCGCGAAGGTCGACATCAAGGCGCTCGAGCAGGAAGGCGAGATCGCGGCGGATTACATCGAGGGCCTGCTGGACATCGCCGACCTCGACGGCGACATCGACATGGACGTCGAGGGCGAGCGGGCGCTGGTGTCCGTCGTCGGCGCCACGCTGGACGAGCTCGTCGGCCGCAAGGGCGAGGTGCTGGAGGCGCTCCAGGAGCTGACCCGTCTCGCGGTGCACCGCCAGACGGGGGAGCGGAGCCGGCTCATGCTCGACGTCGGCGGCTTCCGCGAGCGCCGCCGGTCGGAGCTGTCCAAGCTCGGCACCGAGGTCGGTGAAGAGGTCAAGCGCACCGGGGAGCCCAAGGCCCTGTCGCCGATGACGCCGTTCGAGCGCAAGGTCGTCCACGACGCGATCGCCGCCATGGGCCTGCGCAGCGAGTCGGAGGGCGAGGAGCCCAACCGGTACGTCGTGGTCTACGCCGAATAACCCGTTGGCCGCCGCCGAGCCCGGCGACACACCGGGCCGAGCGAACGCCGCACCCGGCTGGACGAACAGACCGGCCCGCGCAGCCGGCCGCAAGCCGAGAGGCCCCGCCACTGACGGAGTGGCGGGGCCTCTGTCTGTTCTGACTGGGATGCGGCCGGTCAGCCCACGGCGGGTCGTGTCGGCTTATTCCGGCTCATACCTCGTGACGTCGCGGCGGCCTCCCGAAATGGGCCGTGGGCGGACAGGGGACTCCGCGCGCTGGGCGGGCTCTCGGACGACGACCGTGGGGCTCTCCTCCTGGGTGACGAACACCGGGTCGTCCTCGACGATCTGCGCGACCTGGCGGCGGCGGCGCGGACGCGTGTAGGCGAAGGTGATGGCCAGCCACGCGGCGCCGACGAACATCAGGATCCATCCGATCATCTGGATGTCGATCCCGCTGACGTGGAAATTGAAGGCGAAGGCGAGGATCGCTCCGATCGCGATGAACGCCAGGCCCGTTCCGATGCCCATCTGAGACGGCTCCTTCCGGGGATGGATCGGCCAGCGGGAGACGTACCCGGTCCACGCGAGATATGCACAGGGCCGCAGTTTCCTTATGAGGAAGGCGAGCCGACCTGCGACGACCTCGATTCTTCTGAGCGGATCGAGCCGGGCGGACCAGGCTCCGAGCATTCATTCGAACGGTACGGCCCGAGTCCGCGCCGGCCGGGAATCGACACGAGCGGCAGGGGACGACCGCCGGGACTCGGCACCACCGGCCGGGGGCGTCCGCCGGGAATCCGGTAGGCGCGGCCGGGGACCTGGTCCGGGAGTTCGGTGCAGACAGGCGGAGGACATCGGCCGGGAACCCGTGCGAGCGGGCGTGGGCGCCTGACGCAAATCCGGTACGGGGTACCTGCCCCGTACCGGCTTCGCGGTCGTCCGTGTCCTTTCTGCTTGATTAGCGGGACATTCCGCGATCCGGGGACGTGTCAGGGCTGCAACCGGTTGAATCCGTGCTTCGCCGCGCCGCGCTCCTCGGGTTCTGCGCACCTCTCGATGCGGCGATCGTGGCCGAGGTGTCGCCGGCCGCGCGGGTCGGCGTTTCCGGGAGGCCATGCGATGTGGAAGCATTCCATCACTGTGGGGACCCATACGACGTTTCTGAGCCGCTGAGCCATGGCACTACTTCCTGCGCCGTCGATCGCCCGCGAGATCTTCGCCGACGCGCTGCCTTCCGCCGAGAGATACGCCGAGTTCCTCGCCGGTCCCGGAGTCGAACGCGGACTCATCGGGCCGCGGGAGGTCGATCGCCTGTGGGAGCGGCACCTGCTCAACTGCGCCGTGATGGCGGAGGTGATCCCGGCCGACGCGACCGTCGTCGACATCGGCTCGGGCGCGGGACTCCCGGGACTCGTGCTGGCCATCGCCCGTACGGATCTGTCGATGACGCTTCTCGAACCCCTCCTTCGCCGGACCGTGTTCCTGCAGGAGTGCGTCGACCTCCTCGGGCTGCCCAACGTGGAGGTCCGCCGGGCCCGGGCGGAAGAGGTCGCCGAGGAGTTCGCCGTCGACGTCGTCACGGCCCGGGCGGTGGCGCCGCTGGAGCGGCTGGTGGGGTGGGCACTCCCCCTGCTGCGGCCGGGCGGCGAGCTCCTGGCGCTGAAGGGCGAGCGCGCGGTGGACGAACTCGAGCAGGCGGGCGCGATTCTGAGTGAATTCGGCGTTCGCGACGCGGAGGTCCTCCAGGTGGGTCACGGTAAAGTCGAGCCTCCGGCGACGATCGTCCGTGTCGTCGCCGGCAAGGCTCCGCGACCTTCGGGGAAACGGACGAGTTCTCGTCGCGGCGGGCGCCGGCGCGGCGAACGAAAGAGGTGACGAGCCTTGACGACAGCAGAGGGTTTGGGCTGGCCGGACCGCGCGGGAGCGTCTTCACGGCAATCCTCCGGACTCGGCTGGCCGGGTGCGTCGGCGGCCGCACCTCCGTCCGCGAGGGCGGCGGCAGGCGTGGCGCGGTCGGCGGTCCCGCCCGCGACGGTGTCTCCAGAGGCGGTGGCACCCCCAGAGCCGGTGACGCCTCCGGAGTCGGTGGCATCCCCGGCCGCCGAGCCCACGGGAGCACCCGTCTCGCCGTCGGAGCAGATCGCCGCCTCCGTAGTTGAGGAGCAGGCGGTCGAGACCGCCACCGCGACGACCCCGCCCGCTGTCGATCCTGTCAATGAGACGTCGCAACGTGTCCCGGTCCATGGGGAGTCGAAGTTGGTAAGTGAGGCACTCAAGTCGGCCGATGTTTCACGTGAAACAGCGCAGCCGATAGTGCGGGCGACGGCGGCCGCGTTCAAGGCGGTCGCGAAGCGGGATGAGAAGGAATGGCCGAGGCCGCCTAAGTGCCGCATCATCACGATCGCCAACCAGAAGGGCGGCGTCGGGAAGACGACGAGCACGGTGAACCTGGCGGCCGCTCTGGCCATGCACGGCTCACGAGTGCTCGTGATCGACCTCGACCCGCAGGGGAACGCGTCGACCGCCTTGGGCGTCGAGCACCACGCCGACATCCCGTCCGTGTATCACGTCATCCTCGAGGGCGGACCGTTCGAGGACATCGTTGTTCCGGCCGAGGGGCTGCCCAATCTCTACTGCGCGCCGGCCACGCTGCACCTGGCGGGTGCGGAGGTCGACCTCGTGCCGATGGTGGCGCGAGAAGGCCGGTTGCGTCGCGCGCTGGAGGCGTACGACACCGGCAAGTTCGACTACGTGCTCATCGACTGCCCGCCGTCGCTGGGTCTGCTCACCGTCAATGCCCTGACGGGCGCCGACGAGCTGCTCATCCCCATCCAGACGGAGTACTACGCGCTCGAGGGTCTCACGCAGCTGCTGCACACGGTGGATCTCGTCAGGCAGCACCTGAACCCGAGCCTCGCCGTGTCGACGATCCTCCTGACGATGTACGACGCGCGGACCCGCCTGGCGGCGCAGGTCGCGGACGAGGTGCGGAGCCACTTCGGCGACCTCGTGCTCAGCACGGTCATCCCCCGGAGCGTCCGGGTCTCCGAAGCGCCCAGCTACGGCGAGTCGGTGCTGACCTATGATCCGAGTTCCAGCGGTGCGCTCGCCTACACGGAGGCGGCCCGCGAGATGGCCTACCGGGGCGCGGAGACCGGTGCATGATGAGCAGCAGGACGCCGGGGCGCGTCAGGGCTTCGGTCGCGACGGTTGACGCTTCACAGCGACGTAGTGCTAGGGAAGGTACGAAGTGAGCCAGCCACGCCGGGGTCTGGGTAAGGGACTGGGCTCGTTGATCCCGACGGCGCCCGCACAGCCGGCGTCGCCGCCGGCCGCCGACTCAGGCCGGTTCGATGGTGCGCCGCAGCCGCAACCGGTGGCGGGCGCGCACTTCGCCGAGGTGCCGATCTCGGAGATCACCCCGAACCGACGGCAGCCACGGGAGACCTTCGACGAGGCCGCGCTCGAGGAGCTCGCCGCCTCGATCAGAATCGTCGGCCTCCTCCAGCCGGTCGTCGTCCGCGAGCTCGGTCCAAACCGCTACGAGCTCATCATGGGCGAGCGGCGGCTGCGCGCTTCCAAGATGGCGGAGCTGGAGAAGATCCCGGCGATCGTCCGGGACACCGGCGACGACGACATGCTGCGCGACGCCCTCATGGAGAACCTCCACCGGCAGCAGCTCAACGCGCTGGAGGAGGCCGCCGCGTACCGGCAGCTGCTCGACGACTTCGGTGCGACGCACGAAGAGCTGGCCGTCCGGATCGGGCGCTCCCGGCCGCACATCACCAACACGCTGCGGCTGCTGAACCTGCCCCCCGTCGTCCAGCGGCGCGTCGCCGCCGGGGTCCTCAGCGCCGGGCACGCGCGGGCGCTCCTCAGCCTGGAGAGCGCCGAACAGCAGGAGTACCTGGCGAAGCGGATCGTCGAGGAAGGGCTCTCGGTCCGGGCCGTCGAAGAGCTGATCACTCTCGGCGAGGTCGGCGAGACGAAGAAGGCGGCCCGGCAGAAGGCGCCGAACCGGCCGGAGAATCCTCGCATCCGGGAGCTGGCCTCCGAGCTGTCGGAGCTCTACGAGACCAAGGTGCGGGTCGACCTGGGCCAGCGCAAGGGCAAGATCGTGGTCGAGTTCGCCACGCTCGAGGACCTCGAGCGGATCGTCGACGCGATGACGCCGGACAGTCGTCCGCGCGCCTAGCTCCGTCCGGACGGCTGGTTTCACGTGAAACATCGACCATCCGTTCACGAAGTGGTGGGTTGAACTAAAGCTCTAAGCTCCCGCTGAGCGGGAATAGGTCTCGGGGAATGAAGGCGCTCCGCCCACGAAGGGGGCCTGGCCGGTGTCGCGTCGTCTGGTGAACATCACGCTCGACAATCTTGACGATCTGCCATCGCGGTGTCGCAGCTGCGTGTTCTGGGAGCTCGATCCGGTGAGCATGCAGCGGGCCGAGGACTGCGGTAACACGGAGCTGGAGAAGGAGGCGTGGATCTCCGCCACGCTCCTCGAATGGGGGAGCTGCGGCAAGATCGTGTACGTCGACGGCGTGCCCGCGGGGTACGTCCTGTTCGCACCACCGCTGTACGTTCCGCGCTCCGTGGCCTTTCCGACGAGCCCAGCGAGTGCCGACGCCGCTCTCCTGATGACCGCGCACATCGTGCCGGAGTTCCAGGGCGGCGGACTCGGGCGGATGCTCGTGCAGGGAGTCGCCAAGGATCTGACCCGCCGAGGGATCCGGGCGATCGAGGCCTTCGGCGATCTCAAGTGGGAGAAGCCCGGCTGCGTCCTGCCGGCCGAGTACATGCTGGCGGTCGGTTTCAAGACCGTACGGCCGCACCACCGGTACCCGCGCCTGCGGCTCGAGCTGAAGTCCGCCATTTCCTGGCGTGAGGACGTCGAGGTCGCGCTGGAACGACTTCTCGGCTCCATGTCCCCGGAAGGCGCCCTCCGGCCCGTCTGACGGCCTCTCACGCCCGCTGCCGCCCTCACCTCCGCCGATCGACCCACTGCCGGCCTATCCGCTGTGGGCCCACCCGAGCCGGCGGCCCGCCACTGGTTCCTCCGGGCCGCCCGCCCGGCACCCGCCCGCCCGCCACACACCACCCCACTGCTCACCCGCCGTCGGCTCACCCGCCGTCGATTCATCCAGGGTGGCGGCGCCGTCGGCCCCTCCGGCCTGACCACCTGCCGTCGACCTAACTGCCGTCGGCCCACTCACGACGCACCACCCACCGCTGACCGGCCGTCGTCGACCTCCCCGCCGTCGGTCCACGCGCTGCCGACCCGCCATCGGCCCGCGGGGTCGACGGCCGTTGCCGATCCCTCCGGGCCGACCGCCCGGCGCCGGCCGGTCCCCTTACGCACCACCCGCGCATAGGCGTCGACCGCTCGGAGTTCGGCACCCGCTGCGCGGCCCTACGGCGCGCGGGGCGACCGCGCGCCGGACGACGACGCCGGCCCTACTGCGCGGGGGTGACGGTGCCCGTCAGGTGCGTACTCCCGCTGCCATGACGCGAGGACGGAACGCATCGTCGGAAAACCGTTTGAGCCTTCCTCCCGCGTTCCCGTAGGTTGCCTGCGGCCCCGTCGCAGTGAGAACAGAGGACAAGACCGCGTGACCCCGCCTGCTCTTCAGACCTGACACCTTCTTCCACTCGCCTGTAGCCGACGCTCCTGTCGGTCCTGCCGGGCTGCTCTGGTGCGCCCGGTCATACAGCGTTCGAGACCGCGCGCAATCGGCCTCGTGTCAGATCTAGAGGGCTCATTGTCTTCACAACCTCATACCGTGCTGCCCTGGGTCGTTCGCCGGACCAGGCTGCCTCTGCTGTCGTTGCGGTGCGTGGACTGCCGGTCGGAGTCGGCCACCACCGGCGAGGGCAGGTTCCGCGTCAACGCCAACGCCAAATGGCTGGGCGTGTGGCTGCTGGTCCGCTGCGTATCCTGCGATCGGACGAGCAAACTCACCGGGCACGAGCGAGCGCCGGTCAGCTCCTTCGATCCGGCCGAGCTCCACGGCTACCGCGTCAACGATCCGGAACTGGTGGCGGCCAGGCTGTTGGATCCGCTGATCGCCCGGCGTAACCGCTTCACCCTGGACTGGACGGGGGCCTGGCGGCTGGACGCCCCGTCGGCACGGCTCGACGAGGCGCTGCCGGTCCAGGTGGAGGTCGTCTTCGAGGATCCGGTCCCGGTGCGCCCGGAACGGCTCATCGCGCAAGGGCTCGGCCTCAGCAGGAACGAGGTACTGCGCCGGATCAAGTGCGACATTCCGCTGCGCCGTCCGACGAGCACCGGATTCACCTTTACCGTGATGGCCGGAGAGTAGCGGGGATGTAGCCGCGGCGGGCCACCCGGCCCGCCCGGCTGCCCAGCGACACGAGAGTGTCAGTAGCCTGCTCACTCCCTCTCGGCCTTCGGAATCCCGCAGCAGGGTGTCGCGACATTCCGCCGGCACCGCCATGATCCGCGGACGGCGACTCACGGAAGGATCACGGAACGAGGCACGTCCGGGAGGCCCGCGAACATCGGCGGGCGAGAGGCGGCAGGGAGGCGCTGTGCAAGGCGACACGCCGCGCATTCAGGGATCATCGTGCCCATGGAGTGCCCGTCAAGGCGTTCGGAGAGAGCTCGGAGGGCCCGATGAGCCCCCTGGGCTCCGAGAGGCTACTGAAGCGCTCCGACCCCGGGATTGAGCCGATCACACCAGCACGGTCACGTTCACCCGCCAGCGGAGCTCTGGTGAGTTTCCGCAGGCCAGGGGGCATGAAATGGCGGTGGCCCCGTGCGAGAACACGGGGCCACCGCCGACCTGGCCGCGGGAGGCCGGGAAACTTGCGGGAATCAGGCGCCGAGGAGAGGCACGGAGGAGGAGAACTGCTGCGGGGTCAGCTCCGCGAGCCCCTCTTCCTGCAGCCAGTGCTCGGCGTCGAGCGCCGCCGCGGCACCGGTGCCGGCCGCGGTGATCGCCTGGCGGTAGCGGTGGTCGACGACGTCACCGGCGCCGAAGACGCCGGCGATGTTGGTGTGGGTCGTCGGCGCCGAGACGCGGAGATACCCCTCCTCGTCCAGCTCCAGCTGGTCGGCGAACAGCTCGGTGCGCGGCTCGTGGCCGATCGCGATGAACAGACCCGACAGCTCGAGGTCGCGCTCCTCGCCGGTGGTGAGGTCGCGGAGCCGGACGCCGGTCAGCTTCTCCTCACCGAGGATCTCGGCGACCTCGCTGTTCCAGGCGAACTTGATCTTCTCGTTGGCGAACGCCCGGTCCTGCATGATCCGGCTGGCGCGGAGCTTGTCGCGCCGGTGGATGATGGTGACCGACCGAGCGAACCGGGTGAGGAAGATCGCCTCTTCCATGGCGGAGTCACCGCCGCCGACGACCGCGATGTCCTTGTCGCGGAAGAAGAATCCGTCACAGGTGGCACACCAGGAGACGCCGCGTCCAGAGAGCTGCTTCTCCTTCGGCAGCCCGAGCTCGCGGTACTTCGACCCGGTGGCGATCACGACCGCCTTGGCGTAGTAGGTGTCGTCGCCGACCTTGACGACCTTCGGCGAGGCGTTCAGGTCGACCTCGGTCACGTCGTCGGCGACGAGGTCGGCGCCGAAGCGCTCGGCCTGCTTGCGCAGGTTGTCCATCAGGTCGGGACCGATGATGCCGTCGGGGAAGCCCGGGAAGTTCTCCACGTCGGTGGTGTTCATCAGAGCGCCACCGGCGGTCACGGAGCCCTCGAAGACCAGCGGCCGGAGGTCTCCCCGTGCCGCGTAGATCGCTGCGGAGTATCCCGCCGGCCCCGAACCGATGATGATCACGTTCCGGACGTCGCTCACCACAGTGCCTCTCTCTGATCGCGTCCGCGGAGCACGTGCCCGGTCCTGGGTGGCCCGGTCACCTCCGCTCGCAGTGCCCTTAAACCGATCCTAGGGCGCGGGCATTCCCGCTCACGCACACGCGCGCGACGTACCCGCCGGACCACCCGCGCCCGACGGCCGGGAAGCGCGCATCGTGGGCCGGAGGCCTGTACGTGACGACGGGAGCGCATCGCATCGTACGACCGTGGGCACTGCCGTCCAACGGCCGGGCGCTGCGCCCGACGACCGGGGAACCTGCGTCGTACGGCCCAGGGGCCTGGGTCCTCCGGCCGGGGTGGTGCCGCGTACGGCCGGAGCGCCCGGGTGAAGAGGGCGGTCCGGCCGTACGACGCTCGCTGATCAGCGGGCGATCTGCCGGTGGGCGATCAGGTCCGGGTCATCGGCGGAGCACTTCGCTCCGACGATCCAGACGTCGGCGTGCCCGGCGTCGGCACCCGGTAGCGCGATGACCGTCGCGGGACGGTCGTCGTAGGTGGCCGAGTCGACGAGCAGCGGGGCCTTCCCGCCGCTCACCCGGCCGACACAGTCCGCCAGCGATCCGGGCGCCACCGCGCTCAGCGCGTGGTCGGCGGCGGTCGCCGAGGACAGTGCCGAGGCGACCTGAGACTCCAGAGCCGCCGAGGTGTAGCGGGTCCCGCTCCGTACGGCGGTGAACGGAACGGATCGCACGGGCCGCGGCTGCGCTCGGGGAGCCCCCGCACGCGGGCGAGAGGGATCCTCCACCGGTCGCTGGGAGACGGTGGCGCTGTTCGAGTCGCCGTTCTCCAGGACGGTGCGGGCGATGACGCCCCCGCCGCCGACGACCACCACCGCGGCCGCCGCCGCTGCGAGGAGCTGAAATCGACGGGCGTGCCGGTGCCCCGGCACGTGGGACGCCGCTTCGGCCGCGATCACCGCGTCGAGGCGTTCGACGAGGTGAGCGGGCATCGGCGGTGTGGGTGCCTCCGCGAGAACGCGGGACACGTCCGCGACCTCAGTGGCCCGATCACGACATTGGGCGCACTCGGCCAGGTGTTGCTCTGCGGATGTGGCCGTGGCATCGTCGAGAATCCCCTCGGCGAGGTCGGCCAGCGCATCGTAGTCAAGGTGTGCGGCAGTCACGCGGATGTGCCACCTCCTTCCTCCGCAGATTCGACGCCCGAGCCGCGTCCCTGGTTCCGTAGGTGCCCGAGAAGGGGTGCGAGACGGGCGCGGCCACGCGCGCAGCGGCTCTTGATGGTCCCCGGTGGGACCTCCAGGACCCTCGCTGCCTCATCGACGGCGTACCCCATCATGTCGACGAGTACGAGCGCCGCCCGCTGTTCGAAGGGTATGCGTTGCAGCGCCTCGTTCACGTCGAGGGACAGCTCGTGGCTGGAGGTGGGGTCGGGGTTCTTCGGCGCGACGGAGTCGAGCGTGGCGTCGTCGCCCATCGGCACGACCGGCCGGATGGTGCGCCGGCGGATCCGGTCGAGGCAGGCGTTGACGACGATGCGGTGCAGCCAGGTGGTGACGGCGGCGTCGCCGCGGAACCGGCCGGCCGCGCGGTACGCGGACAGGAATGCGTCCTGGAGGGCGTCTGCGGCCTCCTCATGGTCGCCGAGCGTGCGGAGCGCCACGGCCCACATGCGGTCGCGGTGCCTCTGTACGAGTTCGGAGAACGCGTACGGATCGCCATTCGCGTGCCGCGACAGCAGCTCTTTGTCCGGGACGGCCTCGATCGAATGTCCCCCGCGTATGACCGCCATTTTCGTCAGCCCGCTCCGTAACCGGCGACCCCGCCGATGGTGTATCGCCCTCGCTCACCGTGTCCCCCCGAGTCCCCCTCCCGATCCTGCCACCGTGGCCGGCGTACAGGGTTTCCCGCGGTGCAGGGGGGCCTCAACACGCTCACGATGGTAGCCGTCTGAGTACTGTCACGTCCCCTCTGAGGGAATTATCCCCGTCCGTTCCATTCGGAGGTGCTCAGACGGCGATACCCGGCGACGGCCACTCCGCTCCGGCAGCGTGTCGGGCCGCCGAATCGAAGCAGCGGTAATCAGGCCGTTCCGTACACGGTGACGTCTTTGACCTTGATCTGGAAACTTCCGATGGACGGCAGTTTGCTGAACCACAGGGTGATGTACTGGCCCTTGGCCTGCTTCCCCTTGAGCTCGAAGTTGCCGACCGCGTCACCGGTGTCCTGCGTCTGGGATGCGGAGGACTTCTGGGAGTCGCCGACCCGGAGCTCGACCCGGCCGGGCGTCCCGTCCGGCATGCTCACGGCGACCCGGTCGACCGTCACGGTCCTGCCCATGTCGAGGACGAGGCCGATGCCCTTGCGCTGCCCCCCGAAGTCGGCGCCGTAGTAGTGCTGCGTCGTCCAGTAAGTCGACTTGCTCTTGTCGATGGCGTTGCCGAGGTCCTTCGGGGCGGTCGTGTCCGCGTGCGGGGGGTCGTTGTCCAGGAGGGCGCGGTCCACCTTGAGCTCGCCGACCTTCGGCGTCGGGGACGCGCTGGTGCTCGACTGGGTCCCGCCCTTGGCGTTCTTGGTGCCGTCGTCGCCGCCCATCTGGGACAGGGCCCAGCCGCCGACGGCGACCACGACGAGCACGACGACGACCACGGCGACCAGGAGGGGCCTGTTGGAGGAGCCCCGGCCGTTTCCGCCGCCCGAGGAGCGCATACCGACGGTGGCGTGCTGCGGCGGCTGTGGCGGCTGCGGAGGGCGCATGCGCGCGCTGTCGGGGATGGTCTGCACCGGAGGGATCGGCTGGGACGCCGCGGCGGACATGTTCGCCGTACGGTCGGTGCTGTCGGGCCGCTGCACGACCGCCGGAGGCGTCGAGCCGACGAGGGGCACGAACGGCAGCGGTGACCGGGGGACCTTGGCGAGCGCGTCGGCGAAGGCTCCGGGGGAGTCGAACCGCTCCGGAGCGCCCCGGACGGCGATGCCCAGCGCCCGGCCGACGATCGCGTCGAGGTTGTGCGGGATGCCCGCGCGGACCTGGCTCGGCAGGAGCGGCCGCCCGTCGGCCCCGGTCGGCGCGGGCGGCAGGACGGTGCCCTCTCCGCCCGGCCAGTGGCCGGTGAGCGCGGCGTACAGCATGGCGCCGAGGCCCTGCACGTCGTCCAGCGCGGGCGTGTCGGACTCCGCCCCGGACAGGACGGCCTCGACGCCCAGACCGGTGATCTTGACGGTGCCGCCGCTGGTCCAGACGAGGTTGTGCGGCGTCAGGCAGAGGTGGGCGAGGCCGGCGGCGTGCGCGGAGGTCAGCGCCTCGGCGGCCTCGAGCAGGAAGGCGGCGGCCCGGTCGGCCTCCATGGGGCCCTGGGCGAGGAGGTCCTCGAGGGTCTCACCGGTGACCCACTCGCTGACGACGTAGGCGCGCTCGCCGCTGTCGTCGGCGTCGAAGACCTGGGTGAGCCGCGGGTCGGTGAGGCGGCTCGCGGCGCGGGCCGCGGTCACCACGTCGTTCACCCGGGGAAAGCCCGGGGCGAAGGTGAGCACCGCCACCGCGCGGGCGAGGATCTCGTCCGTCGCCTTCCAGAATGTGGAGCCGCCCGCTTCGCTGACGCGGTCGTCCAGACGGTACCGACCGGCCAGGCGGGTTCCAGGTTCGATGACGGACGTGCTCAACGCGGCGTCCGGCGTAGGTGGTCGCATCCCATCATCAGTGCCGTGGCTCCCTTACGCCTTCGACCCTCCCTCGTTCCCTTATGGACGGAGGAAGACTTCATCACAATCCCGCCCGATCGTAGGACGCTCGAGGAGCGTCGCTGGAT
Organism: Actinoallomurus soli; assembly: GCF_024055715.1. Taxonomy (GTDB): domain Bacteria; phylum Actinomycetota; class Actinomycetes; order Streptosporangiales; family Streptosporangiaceae; genus Actinoallomurus; species Actinoallomurus soli. The sequence continues at coordinate 189,398 of NZ_JAMXMV010000006.1, read as the reverse complement.
TACTACCCGGCGCGAGTCGCGCTCTCCCACCTTACGGGCAGCGCCTCCTAACTCGCCCCACGACCGGGCAATCTGGCCATCACGGTTCGTTGTAGCGATTCCAACTCCGGAATACGCAGAAGGCGGGCGACCAGGAAGTACAGCACCATGGCCCCGCCCCCGCCGACCACCAGAACGCCGAGCGACGAGATGACGTGGTAGTAGAACATCTTGTAACCGAGCAGGTGCACGGCGAATGCGAACCCCAGCGCCGGAGCGCTCGCGATCGCGATCTTCACGTGCGACGTGACGATGTGCCGGGTTCCGAGTCCGTTCAGCCGGCGGCGCAGGATGAGGGCGGCCACGACACAGCCGAACGTCCAGGACACGCCCAGGGCGATCGAGATGCCCATGACGATCTTGTCCGTGGGCAGCGTCTTGTAGCCGATGAGCCCGAGCGTGATGCTGATCGCGACGTTGAAGATCGCCATGATCGCGGGCGTACGCGTGTCGGCGAGCGCGTAGAACACGCGCAGCAGCATCTGGTAGATCGCGAACGGCACGAGCGCGAGCGTGAACGCCTGCAGCACGTTCGCGATCATCAGCGCGTCAGAGATCTTCGTGGAGCCGTGGGCGAAGAACAGCGTGGTCATCTCCGGCGCCAGCGCGAACAGCAGCGCGGCGGCCGGCACGATGACCACCGACGACAGGTTCAACGCGGAGGACATGCTCTCCCGGAGGAGGTCGTACCGCTTCTCGGAGGCGTGTCGGCTCATCTGCGGCAGCAGCGCCGTGACCACCGAGACGCCGACGATCGCGTACGGCAGCTGGAACAGCAGGTATGCGTTGCTCCACGGCGTGAGCCCGACGCCGTACGTGATGCCTTCACGCTGGGCCCGGACCCCGGCGCCGTTGGCGATGTTCGTGTTGACGACGAAGCCGACCTGCTGGATCGCGACGTAGAGCAGTGTCCACAGCGCCATGCCGCCGACCGGCGCGAGCTCCTCACGGCGGAAGTCGAACCGCGGCCGGTACCGGAACCCGACCTTGCGCAGGGAGGGCCACATGGCGATGGTCTGGATCACGATGCCGAGCGTGGTGCCGCCGGCCAGGAGCACGGTGTCGGTGTGCGTGATGTTCCCCGGCCCGACACCCCGGCCGGCCACGAAGACGAAGGCCCCGCCGACCGCGATCACGACGATGTTGTTCAGCACCGGCGTCCACATGGGCGCGCCGAAGCTGCCGCGGGCGTTGAGCGATGCACCGGCCAGCGCGCCGACACCGTAGAAGAAGATCTGCGGCAGGAAGAACAGCGCGAACAGCACGGCGAGGTCGTGCTGCTGCTTGTGGTACGCGCTCGCCGACATGTCGACCAGGAGCGGAGCGCACACCATCGCCAGGACGGTCAGCACCAAGAGGGCGCCGAGCACGAGCGTCAGCAGTCGCGACTCGTACTCCTCGCCGTACTTGCGGTCCTTCTCCAGCGCGCGCACCAGCATGGGGACGTGCACGGCCGTGAGCACGCCGCCGAGGAGCAGGTCGTAGATCTGGTTGGGGAAGGTGTTCGCCGTGTTGTAGACGTCGCCGAGCGGCCCGGTGCCGATCGCGATGACGAGCACGGCCGTGCGGACGAAGCCGGTGAGCCGGGACGCGATCGTGCCCAGGGCCATGACGGCGCTGGACTTGAGCAGTCCGCTGACGCCGCCGCGGCGCCCCGGCTCCTCGCCGGGCTCCTCGGGGGAGATCGCCGGGAGATCGACCCGGGTCACCGCGGCCTCGGGGCCTGGTTGTGCCTCAGTCACCGGTCGTGCCCTCCGCTTCGTCACCTCGGCGCCGTATCACGCGATATCCGACGCCGACGAAGAGTACGGCAAGTGAGATGCCCGTGATGAGCAGCGCGGTTCGCCCGTACGCCGTCGCGCGCACCTGCAGCACCCTGGTCGTCGTGAACGGCTGCCCGTCCGGGCCGAGCAGTTGGAGGTAGACGTAGGCGGGGCCGTTGGCCACGGCCTTCATGTAGAGGTTGACCGTCTCCTTGTGGCCGGGCTCGAGAGTGATCTCGCTCTGCTTCGCTCCGGGGCCCTCGACGTGGAGCCGCGTGTTGTTCTGCGAGACGGCGCGCAGTTTGACCTTGACGGTGCCGTGCTCGAGGTGGTTGAAGACCGTGATCGGCACCTGGCCGGACTTGCCCGCGAGGTCGAAGTGGTCGTTGAGCACCTTGATCTCGCCCTGGTCGGCGCGGAGCCGGTTCTCCAGCGTCTGTCTCAGCGTCAGCCCGGTCCGGGTCTGGTCGCCCCAGGCCGATGACTCGACCCGCAGGACGCCGAGGCTGAACCCGCTCGCCGGGGGCTGGAAGATCATGTCGAACCGCCAGGCCTCACGCCTGAGGTCCTTCACCGGCTTGAGGTAGTGCTTCGACAGGCCGGTCGAGCCCTTCTGCGGCAGGAAGGTGCGCGGCTCCGGCTTGCGCTGCTTCGCGACGGTGCCGAGCTGTGTCGGCCGCATCCAGGGCGCGTGCGCGGTGAACTTCAGCAGGTCCCTGGCGAGGGCCGGCCCCGGGTTCCAGCGGCGCGGCGGCACGATGACCACGCTCCGCGGGTTGGCCGGCTGCTCATTGGTGATCATGGCGGTCTCGGCGAGGAACCGCTGCTCGGTGAGCGCCGCTCCCCCCGGCTCGTCGGCCTCCGCGGCGAGGACCTTGCTGAGCGTGTCGTCGTACGCGATGAGCCGGACGTTCTTCCCGCTGATCTCTTTTTGCGTCGTGGGGTCGGCGGTGTAACTCTGCGCCTGGAGGTTCGGCAGGACGGTGCTGTTGAGCAGGATGGTGCTCGCTCCGGCCTTCACGAGGTCGGTGAGGGTCCGCTGGTCGGCGGGGCCGTCCGGCGGCACCGCCACCGAGGTGTTCTCCAGGGGCAGGTTGGCCCGGCCGAGGGCGGTCCCCACCGCGCCCACGGCCGTCTTGACGTCCTGTCCCAGGCCGGCGCGCGACAGCGCCATGACGTCCGGGTCGGCGTACGGCGTCGCGATGGCGGTCTTGCCGGCGAGGGCGGTGCGCAGGGTGTTCAGCCAGGCGGCGGCGGTGGCGTTCTTCGGCTTGTGCGCGCCCTTGACGCTGTAGCCGTCCTTGTCCGTCATCTTCGCGGCGTCGTCCGCCAGCGCGGGGTCGAGGAGCCAGCTGACCCACTTGTACGGGGCCGCGGCCGCGACGAGGTCGTTCAGCCGTCCTCCGGTGCCCAGCGCGCGCTCCAGACGGTCGTCCGTGAACGTCGAGTCGTCGGCGCGGTGCGGCTGGTCGATCACCGGCCAGACCCACGAGACCTTGGTCTTCATGGCGAACGTGGTCTTCGGGAAGTAGGTGACGAACGTGCGCTGCCGGGCGACGACCTGGTCGACGGAGTTCAGCACCTCGACGGCGAGCGGATAGACGCCGAACCCGGGCAGGTGCATCCGGCTGACGGGCAGCTTGAGGGCCCACGGCTGCTTGCCGCCCGGCTGCGTGGCCGCCGTCAGCGGCTGGGAGGGCCCGGCCGTGAACGGATCGCTGCCCTTCCCGTCGGCGTACGCCTGGAGCGCCCCACGGGTCCGCTCGGGCTGCGTGGAGTAGACGAGGCGCACGGTGAGCCGCTGGTAGGCGTTGTCGGACTGGTTCTGCACCTGCCCTCTCAGCCTCAGGGTCTGGGAGGGCTGCGTCAGATAGCTCGGGGACACCGCGTCGATGATGACGCTGACCGGCGACTTGGTCGCGGGCTGCGTCTCGCGGGAGGCCCGCTCGGGGGTCGCGGCGCGGGTGGTGGCGCGGGTGGTGGCGCGGCCGCTGTGCGTGGTGTGGGTGGTGCCGGGGCGGGGAGGCGTGGTGGCGGCGAGTGCCGGGCCTCCGGTCAGCACCAGCGGGACGACGAGGGCGAGCAGCCGCTTCATGCGGTGCCCGCGAGGAGCTCGGGCACCTTGGCGACGAGGGCTCGCTCGTCGGCGTAGGCGAGACGGTCGCGGACCTCGTCCAGCGGCACCCAGGCGACCTCGGCGACCTCCGCGTCGCCGTCGGAGAGGACGCCTCCCACGGCGATCAGCAGATGATGGTGCACGGTCTTGTGCACCCGTCTCCGGTCGGCGGAGAACCAGTAGTCCACGCTGCCGAGTGGGGCGAGGATCCGGCCACGGATGCCGGTCTCCTCCTCGACCTCGCGCACGGCCGCCTCCTCGATCGTCTCGTCGGCCTCGAGATGCCCTTTCGGCAGCGACCACAGGAGCCTGCCGTCTCGGTCGTACCTGGCGATCAACGCGGCGCGCGGGGTGCCTGCCGTGTCGACGACCAGCCCACCCGCCGACGTCTCCTCGCGGTGACGGCCCGATGGGGCGGCGGGCCGGCGTCTGGGTCTGCGCGGGCGGGACACGGCCGCAATCGTAGTAGCCGTACGTGCGTCCTCGGTCAATGATCGGTAGGACGGGGGGCGTCCCGGACGCCCGTGCAGGGGATCGGCGTCGGTTTCGCGTCGCAGAGCGCGAACAGGTCGAGCGTGTGGATCCCCAGAGCCGTCCACGCCTCTCCCGTGGGCGTGTAGACGACCTCGTCGCCGTACGTCGTCCGCTGGTCCACGAGCATGGTGACCTCGGCGGGCAGCAGGAGCGGCGCCACCAGGTCCGCCGCGTAGTCGGTGATCTCGTTCACCAGGTCGACGGGCGCCGGGCGTATCTCCGGAACTCCGACGAGGTCGGCGACGGCGGACGGCGCGGGCCGGATCCCCGCGGGGACGATCACCGCGATGAGGGGATGGTGCTCGGTGTACAGCCGGCCGGGTTCGTACGGCAGGTAGATCCGGGTGGACAGGCAGCGGAACGCCGGGAGTCCGAGCACCTCGGGGAGATCGTCCGCGCAGCTGATGTGTCTCGGCAGGCGTACGATCTCGTGTTCCGTCTGGTGCTCCAGCAGGAGCCGATGGATGGAGAGTGCGTCCTTCATCGTGGTCTCCGTGCTCGTTCAGGTGATTTACCCCCATTTCGGGCTCTTAGCGGATCACCCGCGCGGTGATTCGCGTTTTGCCCGGCACCTGCGAGGACCTAGGCTCGATTGCCGTGCCGAACGACCATGACGTGACCTCCGACCAGCACGCGGCAGTCAGCGAGCTGCTGCGGCGCGTGACGCCTCTCGCCGACGCCCTCGGCCGGCGCTTCGCGGACGCGGGCCACCAACTCGCCCTCGTCGGTGGTCCCGTGCGCGACGCCCTGCTCGGGCGCCCGGTCAACGACCTCGACTTCGCCACGGACGCCCACCCCGACAAGGTCCTGCGGATCGTCGAGGGCTGGGCGGACGCCGTCTGGACCATCGGCATCGAGTACGGCACGATCGGCCTGCGCAAGGGCGACCTCCAACTCGAGATCACCACCTACCGCAGCGAGTCCTACGACCACGACTCGCGCAAGCCCGAGGTGACGTACGGCACCTCCCTCGAAGGCGACCTCGCCCGCCGCGACTTCGCGGTGAACGCCATGGCCGCCCGGCTGCCGGGACACGAGTTCGTGGACCTCTTCGGCGGCCTGCGCGACCTGCGGCAGAAGGTCATCCAGACCCCCGGGCGCCCCGAGGACTCCTTCGACGACGACCCGCTGCGGATGATGCGCGCCGCGCGGTTCGCCGCCCAGCTCGGCTTCACCGTCGCGCCCGAGACCGTCGCCGCGATGAAGGCGATGGCCGACCGCATCGAGATCGTCTCGGCCGAGCGCGTCCGCGACGAGCTGTCCAAGCTGCTGCTCGGCGCCCACCCGCGCGCCGGCCTCACGCTCCTGGTCGACACCGGGCTGGCCGAGCGGGTGCTGCCCGAGCTCCCCAAGCTCCGGCTGGAGATCGACGAGCACCACCGGCACAAGGACGTCTACGAGCACTCCCTGATCGTGCTCGAACAGGCGATCGCCCAGGAGGAGGACGGCCCGGACCTCGTGCTGCGGCTCGCCGCGGTGCTGCACGACATCGGCAAGCCGAAGACGCGCTCCTTCGTCGACGGCGGCCGCGTGACCTTCCACCACCACGAGGTCGTGGGCGCGGCGATGGCCAAGAGCCGCCTCACCGCGCTGCGCTACCCCAAGGACGTCGTCGCCGACGTCTCCCGCCTCGTCGAGCTGCACCTGCGCTTCCACGGGTACGGCACCGGCGAGTGGACCGACTCGGCGGTGCGCCGCTACGTACGCGACGCCGGGCACCTGCTGCCGCGGCTGCACAAGCTCACCCGCGCCGACTGCACGACCCGCAACCGGCGCAAGGCCGCCGCGCTGGCCCGCACGTACGACCAGCTCGAAGAACGGATCGCCCGGCTGCAGCAGGAGGAGGAGCTCTCCAAGATCCGGCCCGAGCTGGACGGCAACGAGATCCAGGAGATCCTCGGCATCGGACCCGGCCCGGCCGTCGGCAAGGCGTACAAGTTCCTGCTCGACCTGCGGCTCGACCGGGGCCCGATCGGCAAGGAGGCCGCCGCCGAGGCGCTCCGCGCGTGGGCCCGCGAGCAGGGCTGAGTTCCCCGCGGTTCCCCGCGCCGGGCCGGTCCGGCTGCCATCATGGGGTCGCATGGGCCCTGAGGAGCTGCTCGCGTACGACCGGGAGCACATCTGGCATCCGTACGCCCCGATGCCGGCGACCACGCCGGTGCATCCGGTCGTCGCGGCGAAGGGCGTCCGGCTGACCCTCGCGGACGGCCGCGAGCTGGTCGACGGGATGTCGTCGTGGTGGGCGGCGATCCACGGGTACGCCCACCCCGTCCTCGACGCGGCCCTCACCCGGCAGCTCGGTGCGATGGCCCACGTGATGTTCGGCGGCCTCACCCACCCTCCGGCCGTACGCCTCGCGGAGCTGCTGGTCGACTGCACGCCGGACCCGCTGACGAAGGTGTTCTTCGCGGACTCCGGCTCGGTGTCCGTCGAGGTCGCGATCAAGATGGCCCTGCAGTACCAGCGGTCGCGGGGCCGTACGGGCAAGACCCGGCTGTGCACCGTGCGCGGCGGGTACCACGGCGACACCTTCGGCGCGATGGCCGTCTGCGACCCGGTCGGCGGCATGCACCACCTGTTCACGGACCTGCTGCCCGCGCACGTCTTCGCGCCCATGCCCCCGGCCCCGTACGAGACCGCGTACACGGCCACGTACGCCGCGGAGCTGGAGGGCCTCGTCGCCGCCCACGCCCACGAACTGGCCGCCATCATCGTCGAACCGGTCGTCCAGGGGGCGGGCGGCATGCGGTTCTACGACCCGGCGTACGTCCGCCTGCTGCGCGAGCTCGCCGACCGGCACGACGTGCTGCTGATCCTCGATGAGATCGCCACCGGGTTCGGCCGCACCGGCACGCTGTTCGCCTGCGAGCGGGCCGGGATCAGCCCGGACATCATGTGCGTGGGCAAGGCGCTCACCGGCGGCTACCTGACCATGGCCGCCACTCTGTGCACCGACCGGGTGGCCCGCGGCATCAGTGACGGCGAGGCCGGCGTGCTGATGCACGGCCCGACGTACATGGCCAACCCGCTCGCGTGTGCCGTCGCCATCGCCTCCATCGAACTGCTGCGGGAGCGCGACTGGCGGGCCGAGGTGGCCGGGATTCAAAAACTGCTCACGGCCGGTCTGCAGCCGGCCTGGGACCTGCCCGGAGTCGTCGACGTCCGGGTGCTCGGCGCGATCGGCGTGATCGAGCTGGCCGACCCCGTCGACATCGGCACCGTGCAGGACGCCGTCATGGCGGAGGGCGTGTGGCTCCGGCCGTTCCGCAACCTGATCTACACGATGCCGCCGTACGTCTGCGCGCCCGACGACGTCGACCGGATCACCCGCGCCATGCTCGCCGGAGCGCGCGCGGCCACCCGTTGATCATCAACGGCGCCGCGGTGGCATAGCCGCGAACGCCCGGAGGCGTCTTACGAGGACGACGCACTTCGGAGGTGGACATGGTCGCCGTGACCCCCGCTGCCCAGGACGGGCCGCGCCCAGACGCATCGAACCCCACCGGGGCGGAGCCCGACCGGCCCGGGATCCTTCGTGGTCTCCTCGACCTGATCACGGTGGGCCTCGGCCGCGAGCCCGACCTGCACTCCGGCGACGACGGGCACGCCCTCGACGAGGAGGACGAACCCGACGGCCTCTGAGCGCCGATCTTCTCCGATGCCGATTTCGCCCGGCGGGACATAGCCGCCGCCCCCCAGAGGCGTCTAAGGAGATCGACGCACTTCGGAGGTGACGATGGACGCCGCAGCGGAGCGACGTTTCCACGAGTTCGTGGTGGCGCGAGACCGCACGGGACGACGACACCGCCGCCATCGACCTGAGGCTCACCGTACGGCGGGCGATGGCGCGGCTCACCGCCCGGCAGCGCGCGGTCCTCATCCTCCGCTTCTTCGAGGACCTGTCCGAGTCCGAGGTGGCCCGGATCCTCGACTGCAGCGTCGGCACCGTGCGCAGTACGACGCACCGGTCCCTGGCCCGCCTGCGCCGGCTCGCCCCCGAACTGGCCACGGCCGACACCATGACGGAGGTCAACCAGTGAAACTCGAGACGCTGATCCGGCGGTCCCTGACCGAATGGTCGGCCGAGGCCACGGTGCCGGCCGGGCTGGCCGAGCGGGCGCTGCGCCGCCGCATCCGGCGGCGCGTCCGCACGGTCGCGCTCGCGACCGGCGCGGCGGCACTGGTCGCGGCGGTCGCGGTGACGGCCGACCTCGAACGGAACCCCGCGTCACCGTCGGCGCCGCGACCGGCGACCCGGCCGACGCCGGCGGACACCGGCCTGCACGCCGACCCGGCGCACTCCCCGCCCGTACGGCTCGTCGCCGCCGGCCGGATCGCGATGTCCGCCTACTATGTGACGCACCGGACCGGCCTGGGGGCCGCGCCGCAACGCAGGTGGTACCTGTACGACCCGGCGTCCGGCGGGTACCGGGTGACACCGTGGGCGTACCTGGCCGTCGCACCGGGCCTGCGGCAGGCGGCCGTGCTCGAAGGCCCGCTGCCGGCCGCGCGGGTCGGGCTGCTGGACACGCGTACGCGGAAGGTGACCCGCTGGATCCCGCTCGACCGCCGGGCCGGCGGCCTGTCCTGGTCAGCGGACGGGCGGCGGCTCCTCGTGACGGCCTACGTCCAGAACCCCGACCTGCCCACCGGCCCGAGGACCAGCACACGGACCGGCTTCTACGTCGTCGACGCGAAGACCGGCCGTCCGGGCCCCTTCCGCCCTCTGCCGCCGGACGCGGACAACTTCAACACCCGGCAGGATCTCGGCTGGAGCCGGACGGGCGCGCTGATCTGGTCGCCGACCGGCATGGTGCCCACCAGGACCTTCTACGACCTGCAGGGGAGGCCGCAGACGGCACCGCCGCACGAGGCGGACAGCAACGAGGAGGCCGGGCTGTCGCCGGACGGCCGGTACATCGCCATGGGCAACCCCGGCTCCGGCCCCGGCCCCCTCACCACCGTGAAGGACGTCACGACCGGGCGTACGGCCGGCCTCCAGCCCGTCGAGCAGCTGCGCGCCTGGGCCGACGACGGCCACCTGATCGCGCTGGCCTGCGAGCCGAAGGGATGCATGGGCAAGGGCGAGTTCCACAGCCGGCTGGTCCTCGTGACCGTCGACGGCAAGAAGATCACGCCCCTCACCGGCTATCAGCACTCGGACCGGTCCGGCTCCTGGACCCCGGTCTTCACGCCCCGCTGACCGACCGTCACTCCTCGGCCAGGACCCTCTCGGAGTCCTCGACGAGGCCGCGGAGCCGATCACTGGCCCGTTCGAGCGCGGTGAGCAGGATGTCACGCTCCTCATCGTCCACCGGGCCCAGTGTCTCCTCGGCGAGCTCGGCCCAGGCTCGCTCGATCGCCGGTACGAGCCGGTGACCGGCGTCCGTCACTACGATGCGGACCTGCCGGCGGTCGGCGGGTACGGGCTCTCGCCTGAACCAGCCGCCGCCCTCGAGCCGGGCGAGGCTACGGGTGACGGTGGGCGGCTCGATGCCGAGCCGGGCGGCGAGCTGGGAAACGGTGATGCCGTCGCGCTCCTGCGCCAGGATCCACAGCAGGACGTCCTGGCCGGGATGCAGGCCGAGCGCCGCGAGCTTGTGGGCCTTGGCAGCGCGGTACAGCTTGCTGAGCTTGTTCAGCGCGCGGTTGACGCGCATCGCCTCGCCGGATTCCACGAGGACCATCCTACGAATGTATAGTCGGCTAATAGATAGCCGACTAAGTAACTAGGGGTACTGATGGATCTCGGACTCACCGGCCGCGTCGTCCTGGTCACGGGAGCGTCCGGCGACATCGGCGGCGCGATCACCCGGGCGTACGCGGCCGAGGGCGCCCTGGTCGCCGCCGCCTGGCACGGAAACGAGAAGCGGGCACACGACCTCGTCGACTCGGTCGCGGAGATGGGCGGCCGGGGCATGACGGTGCGCATCGATCAGCGCGACCCCGCCTCGATCGACGCGGCGGTGCGCGCGGTCCAGCAGGAACTCGGCGACATCGCCGTCCTGGTCGCGAACGCCGTCGCCTGGCCGTCGAGGACCCCGGACACCTGGGAGACGATGACGGACGGATTCACCGCGAACGTCATCGGCGCCGTCGCGCTGATCGACGCCGTGCTGCCCGCCATGCGGAGCGGCGGCTGGGGCCGACTGGTCCTGATCTCCTCGGACGTCGTCGACCAGCCCATGCCCGCCGCGGTGACCTACCCCGCAGCCAAGGGCGGGCTGGAGACGGCCGCCACCGTGTTCGCCGCCCGTGAGGCCCGGCACGGCATCCTGACGAACGTCGTACGACCCGGGTTCACGCTGACCGAGCGGGCCTTGACCTACCCCGGCTTCGGACAGGAGGTGGTCGACGCCGAGGCCGCCAAGACGCCCACCGGCCGCATCTGCACACCGGAGGATGTCGCCTCAGCGGTCGCCTACCTCGGCTCGGCCGCGAACGGCCACATCAACGGCGAGGTGCTCTCCGTCGCCGGCGGCCGCCACCTCACGCGCTAGGAGACGGCCGGCGGTATCCGCACCGAGCGCGTTGATCCCTGGCGAGCACTGTCGATAGGGTGCGGCATCCGCCAGCGATCAAGCTCTACGGGGGACTCACGCCACGGCACCGCACTGCCGCCGTCTCACGCGCTGGAACCCCTGACGGGGTCGGTGACGCTCGAAGGGGTGCCCGCCGACAGGCGATAGCACAGGGCCGACAGGGCGTAGCCGATGCCGATGAGGGCGAGGACGCCGTAGGACTTGCCGTCGGCGGGGAGGAGGGCGGCGGCGACGGCGAATCCGGCCACGTACATCCCGTTGAAGATCATGTCGTAGAGGGCGAAGACCCTGCCACGGAAGGCGTCGGCCACGGTGGTCTGGACGATCGTGTCCACGCAGAGCTTCACGCCCTGTGCGACGAGGCCGAGCACGAAGGCGCCCAGGATGAACGGCACCGGCGAGAACGGTGCTGCGAGGACCACCTCGGCGACGGCGGCGAACGCCAGCTGGATCGTGATCCACGCCTCCTTGCGGATCCGCTCGGTGACGAGCGGGGTGGTCACGGCCGCCAGGAAGTACCCGATCCCGGACACGACGAGGACGACCGCGAAGCCGCCGAGGCCGGCCTCCGCGCTGCCGGCGAAGTAGTTGCGGAACAGCAGCACCGTCATGATCGTGGTGATGCCGTACAGGAACCGGTGGGCGCCGATCGCGCCGAGCGCCGCCGCGGCCGGCCGCCGGTCCCGGATGTGCCGGGCGCCGTCGAGCAGGCCGTGCAGCACCTGCCCGAGCGCCTCGCGGGTGTCGGCCCGCACCTCGCCGCGGTCCGGGCCGAGCAGGTCGCGGCCCATGCGCGTGGCGATGAGCGCGGTGGCGACGTAGAGGACGGCGGAGGCGGACAGGACGGCGGCGGTGCCGGAGTGGCCCGCGCCGAACAGGACCCGCAGGACGTACCCGACGCCGGCGCCGGCGAAGGTCATCATCGTCCCGGAGGTGACCGACACGGCGTTCGCGGTGATGAGCTCCTCCGCCCCGACCACACGGGGCAGCGCCGCCGACAGCGCGGACAGGAAGAAGCGGTTCACCGCGAACACGGCGAGCGCGGCGAGGAAGAACGGGATGCCGTCGTTCCCGCGGGCCAGCAGCAGCGCGGTCACGGCGACGGCGACGGCCCGGATCAGCGGGGCGTGGACGAGGATCTGCCGGCGCCGCCACCGGTCGATGAAGACGCCGGCGAACGGGCCGAGCACGGAGTACGGCAGCAGCAGCACCGCGGCCGTGGCGGCGGCCTCCGTGGCGGTGGCCTGCTGCTCGGGGGAGAACAGGACGTAGCCCGCGAGGCCGACCTGGAACACGCCGTCGGACAGGGCCGAGACGACCCGTGTCGCGAACAGGCGCCGGAAGTCCTGACCCCGGATGACCAGGCGGAGGTCGGCGGCGTAGGACACCGCCCAAGCGTAGGACAGCGAAAACGGCCGGCCGCCCCCGGGGGACGACCGGCCGTTCGGACCGCCGGAGCTCCGTCAGTCGACCCGGACGCGCGGGTCGAGGAAGGAGTAGCCGATGTCGACGATCAGGTTCGCGACGACCACGAACAGCGCCGTCAGCAGCGTCACGCCCAGGATGACCGGGGTGTCGCCCTTGACGATCGAGTTGTAGACGAGCTGCCCGATGCCCTGCAGACCGAACACCTTCTCGGTGACGATCGTGGACCCGATCAGCGCGCCGATGTCGACGCCGAACTGGGTGACGATCGGCGTCAGCGCCGCCCGCAGGCCGTGGCGGTAGATGACCCGCCGCTCGGACAGGCCCTTGGCCCGCGCGGTGCGGATGTAGTCCTCACCGAGGACGTCCATCATCGAGCCGCGGGTGAGCCGCGTGTACGTCGCCACCAGCATGAACGCGAGCCCGAGCCACGGCAGGATCATTCGCTGCAGGAACAGGTTCGGGTCGTCGAACGGCGAGACGTACTGTCCCGTCTGGAACCAGGTGATGCCGATCTCGTGGATGAACAGGAACGGCAGGAGCAGCGCCATCAGGAACGGCGGGATGGACAGGCCCAGCAGGACGAACCCCGTCGAGGAGCGGTCCAGCAGGCTGCGGGCCCTGGTGGCGCTGAGCACGCCGGTCGTGACGCCTCCGACGAACCAGAGGACCGCCGCGCCGCCGACCAGCCAGAGGGTGGCGGGCAGCCGATCCGCGATGATCGAGGAGACCTTCGCCTGGGTGACGTAGGAGTAGCCCAGGTCACCGGTGAAGGTGTCCTTCAGGAAGCTCCAGTACTGGACGAGGAACGGCCGGTCCAGACCGAGGTTGTGCCGGATCAGGGCGACCGTGGCGGCGGACGCCCGCGGTCCTGCGATCATCTTCTCGACCGGGGTCGGGGAGATGTGCAGCAGGCAGAAGACGGACGTCGTCACCAGCCACAGGACGAGGATCCCGAAGAGCAGCCGCCGGATGATGAATCGAAACATCGTCAGGTCCTACTTTCGGGTGATGAGTCGCTCGCTGCGCGGATCGAACGCGTCGCGGATGCCGTCGCCGAGCAGGTTGAACGCCAGGGTCGTCAGGAGCAACAGGCCACCGGGCACGAACAGGAGCCACAGCGAGCTCCGGTAGTCGGCGTCGTTGAGCATGCTCCCCCAGCTGGGCATCGGCGGCTGGATGCCGACCCCGAGGAAGGACAGCGTCGCCTCGAACACGATGGAGGTCGGAACGAGCAGCGAGGCGAGCACCGTGACCGGCGCGACGAGGTTCGGCAGGATGTCCACGAACATGATCCGCACTCGGCCGGCGCCCAGGGACCGGGCCGCCTCGATGAACTCCTTCTCCTTCAGCGAGATGACCTGGCCGCGGACGATGCGGGCCATCGCGGCGAACGAGAAGATCGCGATCACGGTGATGGTCAGCAGCAGGCTGAGCCAGGTGGAGTGCGGTCGGAACGTCGTGGCGATGACGATCGCGACCAGCAGGTACGGGAAGGACAGCACGACGTCCATGAACCGCGCCAGGATGGCGTCCACGGCTCCGCCGATGTAGCCGGCGAGGACGCCGACCGTCACCCCGATGACGGTGGCGAGGATGGACGCCGCGATCCCGACGAACAGCGAGATCCGCGCGCCGTACGCCGCCCGGACGAGCACGTCACGGCCGAGCGGGTCGGCGCCGAGCCAGAAGTCCTTGCTCGGCCCCTTGGGCAGGCCCCAGGAGTCGCGGGCGAGGTCGGGGTACTGCGCTCCGTACGGGTGGCCCGTCCACGAGGCGAACAGCGGCGCGCCGATCGCGAAGAGGATGATCAGGACGAGCACGACGACGGACGCGACCGCCATCTTGTCGTGCATCAGCCGCGCCATGGCGAGCCGGAACGGGCTGCGCCCCTGGATCTTCCGGCCGCTGGGCTCCTCGTCGGCCGGAATGGCGTCGGCGGCGAGCTCCGTGAGACTCATTCGGACACCCCCAGAGTGGGCTCGGTGGACTCCTGGGCGATGCCGGCCCGCGCCCTGGCGAGGTGCTCACCGAGCTGCACGGGGAAGTGGCACGCGGTCAGATGGTCGGCGTCGTCGCCCTCACGCACGATCAGCTCCGGCTCCTCGGTGGAGCAGATCGGCTGCGCCTTCGGGCAGCGCGGGTGGAACCGGCACGCGGACGGCGGCTTGATCGGCGACGGGACGTCACCGGTCAGGATGATCCGTTCGCGCTTCGCCGCCTCGTCCGGGTCGGCGACGGAGGCCGCCGACAGCAGGGCGTTGGTGTACGGGTGGCGGGGCTTGGCGTACAGCTCCTCGGACTCGGCGTTCTCGGTGATCTTGCCGAGGTACATGACCGCGACCCGGTCGGAGACGTACTCCACCACCGACAGGTCGTGCGCGATGAAGATGTAGGTGAGCCCGAGCTCGTCCTGCAGGTCCTTCAGCAGGTTGATCACCTGCGCCTGGATGGACACGTCCAGCGCCGAGACGGGCTCGTCGCAGACGATCAGCTTCGGCTTGAGCGCGAGGGCACGTGCGACGCCGATGCGCTGCCGCTGACCGCCGGAGAACTCCGCCGGGAACCGGTTGTAGTGCTCGGGGTTGAGGCCGACGAGCTCCATCAGCTCCTGGACGCGCCGCTTGCGCTCGGCGCCGTCCGCAATGCCGTGGATGTCGAACGGGTCGCCGATGATCGCCCCGACCCGGCGGCGCGGGTTCAGCGAGCCGTACGGGTCCTGGAAGATCATCTGCACGTCACGCCGGAACGCCTTGTCCGGCGACGAGCCGATCTCCTTGCCCTCGAAGAGGATGCGCCCCTTCGTCAGCGGGTGCAGACCGGTGATGCAGCGGGCCAGCGTCGACTTGCCGCAGCCGCTCTCCCCGACGATGCCGAGGGTCTCGCCGCGGCGTACCTCGAGGTTGACGCCGTCGACGGCGTGGACCCGCGCCACCTCGTGCTTGAAGATGATCCCCTGCTTGATGGGGAAGTGCTTGTAGGCGTCCTCGACCTTGACGAGGACGTCTCCACTGACGTCGCTCACGCGCCCACCTCCGTACGGCCCTCTGCCACGGCGTTCTCGCGCAGCTGCTCGGCCTCGGGGCCGAGGCCGCGCGCCTCCTTGGGAAGCCAGCAGGCGGACCCGTGGCCCGCGGCCACCTCTCGCAACGGTGGCTCGTTCACCCGGCACGTGTCCATGGCGTACGGGCAACGAGGATGGAACGAACACCCCGGTGGCGGACTGATGAGGCTCGGCGGCTGCCCGGCGATGGGGATCAGCCGGCCGCCGCGGCCACCGGCGCCGCTCGGGATCGAGCGGAGCAGACCGGCGCTGTACGGGTGGTGCGACCCGTAGTACAGCGACCGGCGGTCGGTGTGCTCGACCGGCTTGCCGGCGTACATCACGAGGACGTCGTCGGCCAGGTCGGCGATGACCCCGAGGTCGTGCGTGATCATGATGAGAGCGGTGTCGAACTCGCGCTGCAGGCGCAGCATGAGGTCCAGGATCTGGGCCTGCACGGTCGCGTCGAGGGCGGTGGTCGGCTCGTCGGCGATGATGAGCTTCGGGTTCAGCGCGAGCGCCATGGCGATCATCGCGCGCTGGCGCATGCCGCCGGAGAACTGGTGGGGGTAGTCGTCCACCCGCCGGTCCGGCTGCGGGATGCCGACCATGCCGAGGAGTTCGACCGCGCGCTTGCGCGCGTCGGCCTTGGAGACGTTCGGCTCGTGCGCGCGGATCATCTCGACGATCTGCCAGCCCACCTTGTACAGGGGGTGCAGGCTGGACAGCGGGTCCTGGAAGATCATGGAGATCTGCGGGCCGCGGATCCGGCGGAGCTGGTCGGGGTTCATCGTGAGCAGGTCCTGGCCTTCGAAGAGGGCCTGGCCGCTGACCTTCGCACCCGGAGTGAGGCCCATGAGGGTCTGGGTGCTGACGCTCTTGCCGGAGCCGGATTCGCCGACGATGCCGAGCGTCTTGCCGCGGTCGATGCTGAAGGTCATTCCGCGAACCGCTTGTACGACGCCGTCCGAGGTGTTGAAGGAGACCTTTAGGTCTGTGACCTCGAGAAGGCTCATGTCCTCCCCTTCGAGAACTGAGTTAGGGGTTACGCGCCAGGGCGAGTTCCATCGAAGATTACCCAGGGTGAGTGTGTGATAGGGACATCGTCCCGGCATGATGACGGCCGGGCACGCCTCGTGCGGGGCGCACCCGGCCGTCTCATTGGGGTTTGGGTTACTTCTTGGCCAGCCAGACCAGGCTGTAGTCGTAGGTCTGGAAGGCGGGCAGGAACAGCGTGTTGCGGACCCGCGCCGACTGGTAGGTCGAGTACTTCTGCGTGATCAGCGGAACGATGGCGGCGTCGTCCATGACCAGCTTGTTGACCTGCGCCCACGCGGTCTGCGCGTCGGCCTGGGTCTGCGCCTGGTTGGCCTGGTCGATCAGCTTGTTGACCTGGTCGTTGTTGTAACCGCCGTAGTCCGGGGAGTTCGGGCCGTACTGGCGGCCGTCGAACAGCGGCTGCAGGCCGGAACGGCCGTTGTTGCCGTACCAGTCCGGACCCCAGCCCGGAGCGGCGATGTCCCACTTACCGGCCTTGGCGTCCGCCGGCGTGACCAGGGTGGTGCCGTAGAAGTTGCCGTTGGTGTCCGGCGACATCTGGACGGTGATCCCGCAGGCCTGCAGGTTCGCCTGGATCGACTGCGCGTTGCGCGGGTGGTTGCTGTTGGTCCGGTACGGGAACTTCAGCGTGAGCCCGTTCGAGTAGCCGGCGGCCGAGAGCATCTGCTTGCACTTGGCCGGGTCACCCGAGTCGTTGTTGGTCGGGTACGGGTTGTAGTTCGGGTCGTAGCCGACGTTGCCCGGGGCGACCGCGGAACGCACCGGCTGGGCCACGTTGACGCCGCCGTAGTTCTTGGCGATCGCGACCTTGTCGATCGCGTACTCGATCGCCTGCCGGACGGCCTTCTTACCCAGCGCGCCCTTGTTGTTGGGGCTCAGGGTGTTGAAGACGATGTACGGGTTGACGCCCGGGTTGTCCTGCAGACGGAACCGCTTGTCCTTGGACTGCGCGAGGCGCGGGATCGCGGAGGTCGGCACCGGCTGGTCCCACGCGAGGTCCGCCGTGCCCTGCTCCAGCTGCTGCTCGACCTGGTCCGGGGAGTCCTGACCGAGGTCGACCTCGATGCGGTCGACGTACGCCTTGCGAAGCTTGTCCGAGGCGGCGTCCCAGTTCGGGTTGCGGTCCAGGATGAACTTCTTGTCGCTGTACGACGTCATCTGGTACGGACCGTCGGAGACCGTGTGCGAACGGAACTCCGGGCTGTCCGGGATGTAGTTGTCGTACTCCTTCGGCGCGGCGGACGCGAAGGACATGCCGATGATGTTCAGGAAGTCACCGGCCGGCTGCTTCAGCTTGACGACCAGGGTCTTGTCATCCTTGGCCGTGTAGCCGGGGATGTCGTGGCTCTCCTGGTAGTTCCCCATCGCGCTGGCGGACTTGGCATCGACCTTGCCGTAGCCCTTGCAGAAGTCGGCCATGCCGACGATGAGGTCCGTGTAGTACGGCGCGCCGGCGGGGCTCGCCGGGTTGCACGTCCGCTTCAGACCGCGCACGAAGTCGGCCGCCGTGACCGGGCGGGCCGGGTTCGTGTTCCACTTCAGACCGTCACGCAGCTTGATCGTGTAGGTCTTGCCGTCCGCGCTGATGCCGCCGTTCTCCTTGGTGGGGAGCTCGGCCGCGGCGTCCGGGTAGTTCGGGATGGTCTCGTTGAAGTTGTTCGAGGCCTTGTTCGTGAAGAGCGTGAGCGCCCAGTTCCGGGAGAAGCCCTGGTTGACCGTGCTGTAGGCGCTCGCGGGGTCGATGTGGTCCGGCACCGACGAACCCGCGATCTTCAGGGTCCCGCCCTTTTGGGGCGTTCCCTCATCGGAGCTACCGCCCTTGCCTCCACCGCCGCAGGCGGCGAGGGCGACGGCGAGCGTGCCGATGGCGGCCGCTGCCTTCAACCCGTCTTCTCGACTGACATGAACGCCCTCCATCCGGCCTCACGGCCGTGTTGCGCTAGTTGTGATGCGTTTGTTCGCAGGCGTGTCGGGTTCTCGACACGTCCCCGTGGGAGAACACCTTCGCGTCCTGGTCGCTGTCCAGCTCAGATCGGTAAAGATTCGGACGAGTTACTTAACTGTGCAGTAGGTGAGACAACCTCGTGATGAGACCCTCACTAGGTGTGATACGGGCATCGCGGCACGTATCCCGGGAAGCCCAGCCGGCGTCACCTTCCCGCCACTCGTGATCTCTTCCTTTTCCCTCGCCGGAGGCGACCCGACCGGCCCTGGGCGGGGGCCTTTCGTCCGCCTGCAACCCAGCCTCGCACCGGGGAGTCCCCGCGGCACATGACCGAGCCGACGTAACAGTATGTGCTTACCGTAACCACGACGAAATCCGGGGCCTCGCTCTGAGCAGGCCAAAAGGTGAGGGGTCCGCGCGCCGCAGCGCACGGACCCCTCACCTGACACCCGTTGGCTCACCGCATCACGTGAGCTTTACGGTGCGTCTGGCTCAGCGCTCCTGCTCGATGGTCGCGTCAGCCTCGTCGTTCGCTCCGCAGCGGGCTCGTTCCTCACCCGCCACTCCGCTCACTCCTCAGCTCAGCGCTCCTGCTCGATGGTCGCGTCAGCCTCGTCGTTCGCTCCGCAGCGGGCTCGTTCCTCACCCGCCACTCCGCTCACTCCTCAGCTCAGCGCTCCACGTCACCGCGGATGAAGGACTCCACGGCCTCGCGGGCCTGGTCGTCGCTGTACTGCACCGGCGGGGACTTCATGAAGTAGGAGCTCGCCGACAGGATCGGGCCGCCGATGCCGCGGTCCTTGGCGATCTTGGCGGCGCGGACCGCGTCGATGATGACGCCGGCGGAGTTCGGGGAGTCCCAGACCTCGAGCTTGTACTCGAGGTTCAGCGGGGTGTCGCCGAAGGAACGGCCCTCCAGGCGGACGTAGGCCCACTTGCGGTCGTCGAGCCACGGCACGTGGTCGGACGGGCCGATGTGGACGTCGGCCTTCGCCATCTCGTGCGGGATCTGCGAGGTGACCGACTGCGTCTTGGAGATCTTCTTCGACTGGAGGCGCTTGCGCTCCAGCATGTTCATGAAGTCCATGTTGCCGCCGAAGTTGAGCTGGTACGTGCGCAGCAGCTCGACCCCGCGGTCCTCGAACAGCTTGGCCATCACGCGGTGGGTGATGGTGGCGCCGACCTGGGACTTGATGTCGTCACCGACGATCGGGACACCGGCGTCGGTGAACTTCTGCGCCCACTCCGGGTCGCTGGCGATGAAGACCGGCAGGGCGTTCACGAAGGCCACGCCGGCGTCGATGGCGCACTGGGCGTAGAAGCGGTCCGCCTCCTCCGAGCCCACCGGCAGGTAGGAGACGAGGACGTCGGCCTGGGTGTCCTTGAGCACCTGGACGACGTCGACCGGCTGCTCGTCCGACTCCTCGATGATCTCCCGGTAGTACTCGCCGAGACCGTCGAAGGTGTGGCCGCGCTGCACGGTGACGCCGGACGGCGGCACGTCGCAGATCTTGATGGTGTTGTTCTCGCTGGCGACGATCGCCTCGGACAGGTCGCGGCCGACCTTCTTGGCGTCGACGTCGAAGGCGGCCACGAACTCGAGGTCACCGACGTGGTATTCGCCGAACTGAACGTGCATGAGACCAGGGACACGAGTTTCGGGCGAGGCGTCCTTGTAGTACTCGACTCCCTGGACGAGCGAGCTCGCGCAGTTGCCGACTCCGACGATGGCTACGCGCACTGAACCCATCCGGATGCTCCTTTGCCGTGTTGTGCGGGGGGACGCCTTGCGCCCTCAGCCGTTGTTCTCATCTGCTTGCTGCGCGCGTTCGCGCCCGATGAGCTCGTTGAGCCACCGGACCTCGCGCTCGACCGACTCCAACCCGTGCTGCTGGAGCTCGAGCGTGTAGTTGTCGACACGCTCGCGCGTGCGGGCCAGTGCGGCGCGCACGCCCTCCAGCCGCTCCTCGAGCCGGCTGCGCCGGCCTTCGAGGATCCGCAGCCGTACGTCGGCGCGGGTGTGGGCGAAGAAGGCGAAATGTACTCCGAACCCTTCGTCCTCCCAGGACGCGGGTCCGGCCTCGGAGAGGAGCTCCTGGAGGCGCTCCTTCCCCTCGGCCGTGAGCTTGTAGACGATCTTCGAGCGCCGGGTGCCCGCCGGGCGTGCCGCGACGGGCTCCTGGTCGTCCTCCGTGATCAACCCATGCTCGAGGAGGTCCTTGAGGCAGGGGTAGAGCGATCCGTAGGAGAACGCGCGGAACATGCCGAGCAGGGCGTTCAGCCGCTTGCGCAGCTCGTACCCGTGCATGGGGGACTCGTGGAGCAGCCCGAGTACGGCGAGCTCCAGCACGCCGGCCTTGCTCCTCATGGTCCCTCCCCTCGACCGCTCGACTCGATGTATCGCTCGAATGTATCGACTCGATACATCAGGAAGATACGGTCCTCCCTCCCCGCATGGCAAGCCGGGGCGTGAAAGGACCGTGAAAAGACGGCCGGGTTCAGGCCGTGTTCAGGAAGGGCGCACGCAGGGTGCCTGGAATGTCACGAATCGAGGATTGCGGGTCGTCGTAGTCTGCAGACATGTGGTCCCAGCGACTGGTCGTCGACTACGGGCTCGCCCGGCGGGCCACGTTGGCCGAGCTGTCATCCGGCGGCCTGACCGTCGCGGACGCCTGCGACGCACACCCGTACCTGCTGCGAGCCGCGAAGTATCATGGCGAGCCCACCGACCAGCCCTGCCCCGTCTGCCGGAAGGAGCGGCTCACGCATGTCACGTACGTGTACGGCGACGAGCTGGGCCGGTACGCCGGACGGGTCAAGGCGACGGACGAACTCCAGGAGATGGCCCGGGAATTCGGTGAATTCCGGGTCTATGTGGTGGAAGTGTGTCAAGGTTGTTCCTGGAACTACCTGACGCTGTCCTACGTCCTTGGCTACGGAGAAACAGCTCCTGACCAGGGCCGTAGCGTCCGAGAGTAGCCGCGCGCGAGCACGGTGTACCCGGCAGGCGGTCCCCGCTCACTTGCCTACACAGTACTGTCGGACGGATTGAAAAGCCGTACCCGAGTGAACGAGGTCGCGTGAGTTACAGCAGCGATTACGGGCCAGAGTACGGTCGATCGGGGTCTGCCGGACCTGCCCCGACCCGGCCGCAGCCGCAGGTCGACGGGTCTCACCTCCCTGCGCTCCCCACCCGGCCCCATCCCGGTGGCCCCGGTGGTCCCGGTCGTCCGGGCGGCCCAGGAGGTCCCGGTGGCCCCGGAGGCTCGGGTGGCGGTGGCGGACCGGGTCGCCGACGGCCCGGCGACGGTGACGGCACGCGGCGCGGCTCCGGCAAGAAGGCGAAGCGGAAGGGCTGGCGGCGTCTCCTGTCGTGGAAGCTGTGGGTCGGCGTCTTCGGCATCGGCACGCTCGCGACCATCTGCGGGGTCGGCGTCGCGTACGCGATGGTCAAGGTGCCGAAGATCAACTCGGACGTTCAGGAGCAGGGCACCACGATCTACTGGGGTGGGAGCGCGAAGAACCCCGAGGTCCTCGGCCGGATCGGCGCATCGCGTCAGATCCTGCCCAGCCTGTCGAAGGTGAGCAAGCCGATGCAGGCGGCCGTGCTGGCCGCCGAGGACCGCAAGTTCTACCACGAGGCGGCGATCTCTCCGACGGGCATCGCCCGCGCGTTCTACAACGACGTGAAGGGCGGCGACACGCAGGGCGGCTCGACGATCACTCAGCAGTACGTCAAGAACGCCTACCTGTCGCAGAACCGCACGTTCACCAGGAAGTTCAAAGAGATCTTCATTGCGGTCAAGGTCAACAAGCAGACCAGCAAGGACGAGATCCTGCTGAACTACCTGAACACCATCTACTTCGGCGCGCCGACGAAGGACATGACCGGCGCGTACAGCGTCGAGACGGCGGCGCGCATCTGGTTCGGCCACAGCGCGGCAGAGCTCACCGTCCCCGAGGCCGCGATCCTCGCCTCCAACATCAAGCAGCCCGGGTACTACACGCCCGCGAGCAAGGGGCAGGAGCGGACCGACACCATGGAGCGCTACAACTGGGTGCTCCAGGGCATGCACACGATGGGCAACCTGTCCGACGCCGACCTGGCCAAGTACCAGAACCACCTGCCCAAGGTGAAGAAATCCAAGAGCAGTTCCTACCGCGGTCAGAACGGCTACCTCCTGCAGCGGATCACCAACGTCCTGCGGAACTCCATGGGCTTCACCGACACGGAGCTCAACACCAAGGGCCTGAAGATCTACACCACCTGGCGCAAGGATCTACAGGACAAGGCCGTGGCGGCCGTCGAGCCCAAGCTCAAGGGCCTGCCCAGTGACACACGCGTCGGCCTGGTGACCATCGATCCGAACAACGGGGAGGTCCTGGCGGCGTACGGCGGCAAGGACTACCTGAAACGGCAGCAGGACGACGCGTTCTACTCGACCGTCCAGGTGGGCTCCTCCTTCAAGCCGTACGTTCTCGCGACCGCCCTCGACAACGGCATCGGGCTGAAGAGCATGTTCGACGCCCGGGCGCCGCAGTACTTCACGACCGACGGTGAGAGCGTCCCCAAGGGCACATCGGGCGCGATGACCGTCGTGAACGACGAGGGCAACACCAACGAGGTCGTCGACCTCATCAAGGCGACGCAGATGTCGTACAACACCGTGTACGTGCCCCTCGGTTTCAAGGCGGGTTCGCAGAAGGTGTTCGACCTCGCGGAGAAGGCCGGGCTCCCCGGCGACAGCATGAAACAACAGCTCGGCCAGGGTGGTTTCTTCCTCGGCCAGGCCGACATGAGCCCGCTGGCCCAAGCCGGCGGCTACGCGACGATCGCCAACGACGGCGAGTACATCCGGCCGCACATCATCAAGAAGGTGCTCGATTCAAAGAACGCTCCCTACAAGCCGGAGAAGTGGGAGCACTACGTCACCAAGCACGAGGCGTTCTCCAAGGACGTCGCCCGGGACACGCAGTACGCCATGCAGTCGGTCGTGAAGTACCCGGGTACGGGCTACCGCGCGGCGCTGCCGGGCCGGGAGGTCGCCGGCAAGACCGGTACGACCAGCAAGAACATGGCGGCCTGGTTCGTCGGGTTCACCCCGAAGCAGTACGTCACGTCGGTCGCCATGTGGCGGTACCGCGACAAGCAGCACAAGTTCCTCCCGCTGCAGAACATCGGCGGCCTGGGGCACGTCAACGGTGGTGACTTCCCGGCCGAGATCTGGCACGACTTCATGAGCACGGCCCTCGCGAACAAGCCGGTCACGCACTTCGAAGGGCCGGTCTACGGGGGCAACACTCAGAAGTTCGCGACGCCGAGCCCGACCATGACGACGCCGTCGGCATCGCCGACGCCGACGTGCCAGGAGGGCGAGATCCCGGCGATCGACCACTGCAAGCCGGGCAAGACGCCGAACCCGGGCAACACGGGGCAGTGCCAGCCGGGCCTCCCGCACTGTCACAACCATTCGCCCAGCTCGAATCCGACCACCTCGTGCAGGCCGCCGATCACCTTCAACTGCGATTCGCCGTCGACGGACCCGGGCGGTCCTCCCGGTAAGCACGGCAACGGCAACACCGGCCCGGGCGTGCAGGATCAGGCCGCACGGCCGCTGAAGGAATAGCCTGCCGACATGCCGGAGTCACAGATGATCGATGGGGCCGGGGGAGTCGCGGACTCCCCCGGCCCCGCCGGTGCCCTCATGGGCCTCCGGCAGCTGCTGCCGCTGCTCGTGTCCACGACCGCGGCGGTCTCGGTCCTGGGCTACCTGGAGAAGGTCCCGTGCAAGCAGGTGGGGTTCGACTTCATCCCCACCGTGCGCAACGCCTGTTACACCGACATCTATCCGCTGTACTTCGGGCGGGGCCTGGCCGACGGCAAGGTCCCGTACCTCGACAAGATTCCCGAACCGGTCGAGTACCCCGTGCTCACCGGTGGCTTCATGCAGGTCGCCGCGACGGCGGCGCGCTGGTTCGGCGGTAATGACGCCATCTCGCGCGGCATGTGGTTCTTCAACCTGACCGCCGTGGTCCTCGTGCTCTGCGCGGCGGTCACCGTGCTGGCGACGGCGCTCGTCGCCGGGGGACAGAGCCGCCGGGTCGGGATGATGGTCGCGGCGTCGCCCGCGCTGCTCCTCACCGCGTACATCAACTGGGACCTGCTCGCCGTCGCCCTGTCCGCGCTGGCGCTCGCGGCGTGGGCCCGCCGCCGCCCCGGCGTGGCGGGCGCCCTGCTCGGCCTCGCGGTCGCGGCGAAGTTCTACCCCCTCGTCTTCCTCGGCCCGCTTTTCCTGCTGTGCCTGCGCACGGGCCGGTGGCGGGAGTTCGGCCGGCTGCTGGCCGGCACCGTCGTCGCCTGGCTGGTCGTCAACGTGCCGATCGCGCTGGCCGCGTGGGACAGCTGGAGCCGGTTCTACACGTTCAACCAGGAACGCCCGGTCGACTGGGGCTCGATCTTCTTCCTGGCCGAGCGCAAGGGCCTGTCGTCCGTCGACAAGGTGCCCACCCTGAACCTCATGGGCGAGAGCGGATTCGTGATCCTCGCACTGGGCATCGCGCTGCTCGTGCTGCTCGCCCCGCGCCGGCCGCGGCTGCCGCAGGTGCTGTTCCTGACGCTCGCGGCCTTCCTGCTGACCAACAAGGTCTGGTCGCCGCAGTACGTCCTGTGGCTGCTGCCCCTGGCGGCGCTCGCCCGGCCGAAGCTGCCGGCCTTCCTGCTGTGGCAGGCAGGGGAGATCGTCTACTTCTTCGGCATCTGGTGGTACCTCATGGCCGGTGCCAAGCAGCACCCCGGTGTGGGGCTGTCCGCCACCCTGTCCGCGATCTTCGCCGGGCACGCCCCCGCCGCGGGCATCAGCGACGGCGTGTACTTCATCGCCCTGCTGGCCCGCTTCCTGACGGTGCTGCTGCTGGCCGTGCTCGTCGTGGTCGACATCCTCGTGCCCCGGCTCGACGCCGTACGGGCCGACGGCGCCGACGACCCGGCCGGCGGCGTCCTCGACGATGCAGAAGACCGTTTCGTCCTGGTGCGCCGCCGCGCGCCGCGGCCCGCGTGAGCCATGGCCACGGAAGATCACTCGGACGGCGTCGGCGCGGAGCGGCTCCGCCCCGGCGACCGGCTCGCGCTGGGCGCCTGGTTCGGCACGCGGGCGGCCGTGCTGGCGATCTCGCTCCTCGCCTCGGCGCTGTGGTCGTACGGTGACCTGCACGACTCCTTCCTGAACCGCTGGACCCAGTGGGACGTCGACCACTTCGTGGAGATCGCCCGGTACGGCTACCGCGGCGATCCCTCCCACCCGCCGGACCCCGGCCTGCCGGCGTTCTTCCCCGGCCTGCCCCTCGCGCTCCGGATCCTCCATCCGCTGATCCCGAACTGGCAGTTGTCGGCGCTGCTGGTCAGCCTCGTGGCCGGCGCGGTGGCGATGGTCGCGCTGGCCCGGCTCGGCGATGAGCCCGCGGGCACGGCGCCCGGCGCGCACGCCAGCCACCCGAGGCTCGGCGCGCACGGGATCACCGGCGCCGTGGGACCGCGCGCGGTGCTCGCGCTGCTCGTCAGCCCGTACGCCGTGTTCCTGTTCGCCGGCTACTCCGAGAGCCTGTTCCTGGCGTTCGCGCTGCCGGCCTGGCTGCTGGCCCGGCAGCGGCGGTGGGAGGCCGCCGCCCTGTGCGCCGCGGGCGCGTCCTGCGTGCGGGTCACCGGGCTGTTCCTCGCCGTCGCGCTGATCGTGGAGTTCCTGACGGCGGACCGGCGGTGGCGGTCGGCGCCGTGGCTGGCCGTGCCGTTCCTGCCGGTGCTGGGCTACATCCTGTACCTGTGGCGGCGCACGGGCGACTGGTCGGCGTGGCAGCACGCGCAGGAGGCGGGCTGGGGCCGCTCGACCGTCTGGCCGTGGAAGTCCTTCGAGACGACGTGGCACGCGGCCTTCGGCACGCACGACCAGTTCACGACGGCCTTCCGCGTCGAGCTGATCGCGGCCGCCGTCGGCGTGGTGCTGACCTGCTGGCTGCTGTGGCGACGGCAGTGGGCGGAGAGCGTGTACGTCGGGCTGCCGTTGCTCTCGCTGCTGACCTCGGCGTACTACCTGTCGATCGGCCGGGCGACGCTGCTGTGGTGGCCGCTGTGGCTGGCGATCGGCCGGAGCCGGCGGCCCGCGTACCTCTTCCTGCTCGCCCTCTTCATCCCGCTGATGGTCGCCGAGGTGGTGACCTACAACTCCGGAGGTTGGGCGGGCTGAGGCCGGACGGGTGTAGGCGGGATCCTCGAAGGTAGAACAGCGAGCGACAGACGGACCTGCGGGACGAGGGTGACGAATGATCGCGGAGATCCTGACCGGGCGCCGGCCGCCGGGCGTCTACACCTGGCCCGTCGACCGGAAGGAGGCGGCGCGCGGCGCCGCCGAGGCCGAGCGCGCCGGCCGGCGGGTGTTCTGGCTCGACGTCCACGACGTGCGCGACAAGCGGGGGCTTCTCGCGCGGTGCGCCGATGAGTTCGTCCTGCCGTCGTACTTCGGGCACAACTGGGACGCCCTCCAGGACAGCCTGCGTGATCTGTCCTGGGCGCCGGCGAACTGCGGCTATCTGGTCCTGTACGAGCACTGGCGGGACCTGGCCGGCGCCGACCCCGCCACCCACCACACGCTGCTGGAGGTGTTCACCGCCGCGGTCGAGCACTGGCGGGACACCACGACGCCGCTGTCCGTCCTCATCCTCATG
This sequence comes from Actinoallomurus soli, assembly GCF_024055715.1. Taxonomy (GTDB): domain Bacteria; phylum Actinomycetota; class Actinomycetes; order Streptosporangiales; family Streptosporangiaceae; genus Actinoallomurus; species Actinoallomurus soli. The sequence goes on along the minus strand of NZ_JAMXMV010000006.1, from coordinate 162,217 downwards.
ACGGAGGAGGACCGGGAGCACGGGCCCGTGGGGCTCCCGGACGTCTGAGCCGCGTCCGCCGCTTTCCACAGGCTGTGGACATCCGGGGAGCCGCTTCCCGCTGGAATCCCTGGCTCACCACGGCATGGGTCGTCCACAGCTTGTGGATAACTCTTGGATCAGAGGTGCTCGCGGAGCCAGGCGATGTCGGCGGCCTGCCCGTCGCCGGGCGTCTCCACGATCACCGGTGCCCCGGCCGCCCGTACGACCGCCAGGATCTGCTCCGGGTCGATATGGCCGTCGCCGAGGTTGGCGTGCCGGTCCGCGCCGGAACCGAACGCGTCGCGGCTGTCGTTGCAGTGCACGAGGTCGATCCGGCCGGTGATGGCCTTGACGCGCTCGACCACCTCGACGAGGTCCTCACCCGCCGCGTGCGCGTGGCAGGTGTCCAGGCAGAACCCGACGTCGAAGCCGTCGAGGGCCTCCCACAGCCGGGCGATCCGCTCCAGCCTGCGGGCCATGGCGTTGTCACCGCCCGCGGTGTTCTCGATGAACACGGGGACCGGGCACTCCTCCATCCGCTCGAACACCTTGCGCCAGTTGTCGAAGCCGGTCTGCGGATCGTCGTTCTTCAGCACGTGCCCGCCGTGCACGATCAGACCCTTCGCGCCGATCTTCGCGGCGCCCTCGAGCTGCTGGGTGAGGATCTTGCGGCTCGGGATCCGGATGCGGTTGTTGGACGTCGCGACGTTCACGACGTACGGCGCGTGGATGTACACGTCGACGTCGGAGTCGCGGATCGCCTCGTAGCCCTCGGGCAGGACGGGGGCCTTCCAGCCCTGCGGGTCCCCGAGGAAGAACTGGACCGCCTCGGCCTTCTTCGCCGCCGCGGCGGCGAGCGGGTCCGTGCGGTCGACGTGGGCTCCGATTCGCAGCATGGCGACGAGCCTACGCGCGCGGTCGGACGAGAGAGCCATGTCCGCACCGGTCCGTCCACCGCGCTGGGGCCGACGCGCCGGCGACCGGGCCGGACCGGTCCGCCCGCCCCACCCCGCCGGGGGCCGACGCGCCGGTGACCGGGGCGGACCGGTCCGGCCGCCGTGCGGCGTCGGCGGCCGGGGTCGTACCGCTCCGCGGGTCAGACCGTGAAGCCGCCATGGGACAGACCCAGGCCGAGCCCGACGAAGGCCATGCCGATGCCCAGGATGTTGAGCCAGCGCTCGGCGGTGGTCGCGGAGACGAGTTGGGAGTACAGGCCGAAGAGGAACGTCACGATTCCGAGGCACACGGCGACGAAGTGCGTCGTGTGGACGGCGCCGAGGACGAAGGTCGCGAGGCCGGCGACCACGGTGACGAGGGCGAGGGAGTTCTCCAAGGGGTGCGTCTGCCGTGCCATGAGCCGACGCGGGATGGCGAGTGGTGACATAACGGTCGGTCACCTCCTCCGAGGGACGAGTCTCTCTCAGAGTCGTTCCCCGCCGCGGTGCTGGTCAAGTGCGTCGCCGGGGTCTCCGGGGTGACGAGCGTACTGTCGGTCCCAGGCGGTAGTGTCGAACGTGGTTTCGAACGGAGGATGCCATGACGATGATCACTCGTGACCTGGCCGGCATCGACGACGCCGAGCTGATCGAGGAGTTGTCCATGCTGACGACCCAGACGGCCCGCATGCGGTCGCGGATGGCCGACATCATGTCCGAGCTCGACCGCCGCCGGGGCCGCTGAGTCCCCGCTTCCGGCCGATTGAGCTGCCGGTTGTTGATAGCCTTTGTCGGTCCCGCGCATCCGAGACGCGGGACGACGCAAGAGCCCTCCTGTCACGGAGAGACCGTGACCGCACCAGTCCAAAGGAGGTTGGGACCAGCATGCGTCGTTACGAAGTCATGGTCATCCTCGACCCGAACACCGAGGAGCGCACGGTCCAGCCGTCGCTCGACCAGTTCCTCACCGTGGTGAAGGACGGCGGTGGCAGCGTGGAGAAGGTCGACGTCTGGGGCCGCCGGCGCCTGTCGTACGACATCGCCAAGAAGTCCGAAGGCATCTACGCGGTCATCGACCTGACGGCCGAGCCCGCCACGGTCAAAGAGCTCGACCGGCAGCTGAACCTGCAGGAGTCCATCCTGCGCACCAAGGTCATCCGCCCCGAGGCCCACTGACCGTTCCCCGGTCAGCCCACGACACGTACCGATCTGTAACCGGAGAGCCGCATGGCAGCAGGCGACACCCAGATCACGATCGTCGGCAACCTGGTCGCCGATCCCGAGCTCCGCTTCACCCCGAACGGGCAGCCGGTCGCGACCTTCCGCGTGGCCTCCACCCCTCGCTTCCGCGACCAGCAGTCCGGCGAGTGGAAGGACGGCGAGAGCCTCTTCCTCACCTGCAACGTCTGGCGGCAGGCGGCCGAGAACGTCGCCGAGAGCCTCCAGCGCGGCATGCGGGTCATCGTCCAGGGCCGCCTCAAGCAGCGGTCGTACGAGACCCGCGAGGGTGAGAAGCGCACCGTCTTCGAGCTCGAGGCCGACGAGGTCGGCCCGTCCCTGCGGAACGCCACCGCCAAGGTCAACAAGTCGCAGCGTTCCGGCGGCGGCGGCGGCGGAGGCGGCTTCGGTGGAGGCGGCGGCGGCGGCTACGGCGGCGGTGGCGGTGGCCAGGGCGGCTACGGCGGTGGCGGTCAGGGCGGCGGCTTCGGTGGCGGTCAGGGCGGACCGGGCGGCGGCGGCTTCGGCGGAGGCGGCAACGCGCCGGCCGACGACCCCTGGGCGACCGGGGGCGGCGGTTTCTCCGACGACCCGCCGTTCTAAGCCCCTACGGGCACCACTCATCATCCGACCGACCATTCCCGCGCGAGCGGGGCTCTCTTCCTAAGGAGCACCACGATGGCGAAACCGGCACCACGCAAGCCGAAGAAGAAGGTTTGCCTGTTCTGCCAGGAGAAGCTCTCCTACGTCGACTACAAGGACACGGCGCTGCTGCGCAAGTTCATCTCCGACCGCGGCAAGATCCGCGCGCGCCGGGTGACGGGCAACTGCACCCAGCACCAGCGTGACGTCGCCACCGCGATCAAGAACGCCCGCGAGATGGCGCTGCTGCCGTACACCAGCACGGCTCGCTGAGAAAGGAGTCACTCTTCATGAAGCTCATCCTGACTCAGCAGGTCTCCGGTCTCGGCGCGCCCGGTGAGGTCGTCGAGGTCAAGGACGGCTACGGCCGTAACTACCTGGTCCCGCGCGGCTTCGCGATCCAGTGGACGCGCGGCGCGGAGAAGCAGATCGACTCGATCCGCAAGGCCCGCGCGGCCCGCGAGATCGCCAGTGTCGAGCAGGCCGAGGCCGTGCGCACCGACCTGCAGAAGCTCAAGGTCCGGCTGCGGACGCGCGCCGGTGAGAGCGGCCGGCTGTTCGGTGCGGTCACCCCGGCCGACATCGCCGGCGCCGTGAAGGCGTCCGGTGGCCCGGAGCTGGACAAGCGCCGCATCGAGGTGAAGAACCCGATCAAGACGGTCGGTTCTCACGAGGTCGCGGTCCGCCTCCACCCCGAGGTGAGCGCGAAGATCTCACTCGAGGTCCTCGCCGGCTGACCTGAGTTCAGCGCACGCGAAAGGGCCGGGTCCCCCCTGGGGCCCGGCCCTTTCGCGTACCTCAGAGGGGCGTTCCACGTGAAACACCCAATCCGGCCTCCTCGCATTCCGCGTCGCGATCACTACGCTAAGCGATCAGTCGTCCACGGGGGGTGGCCGCGATCGTGCGTAAGGGGACGCTGCGCCGGGATGTGCTGCGGGGGATGCTGGGTGTCGTGGCCGCAGATGTCATGATGGCCGGTGCGATGAGGTGGGCGGACGCCGATGTGATGCCGAGGGTGTACACGCGCAGGGAATGGGGCGCGGTGCCGCCGAGACGGCCGCCGCGGGTGCTCGACCGCCCGCCGGACCACATCATCGTTCACCACACCGCCTCGCCCAACGTGACCGATATGTCCCGTGCGCACGCATTTGCGCTGTCACGGCAGATCCAGCGCTACCACATGAAGAACCAGGGCTGGGACGACATCGGAGAGCAGCTGACGATCAGCCGCGGCGGATACGTCATGGAGGGCCGGGCGGCCTCCCTGCCCGCGATCCAGCAGGGACGGCTCGTCGTCGGCGCCCAGTCGCTGCACCACAACAACCACACGATCGGCATCGAGAACGAGGGCACGTATCTCGAGGACGACGTGCCCGGCAGGTTGTGGGCCTCCCTGGTCGACGTCTGCGCGTGGCTGTGCACGGCCTACCGGCTCGACCCGGGCGAGGCGATCGTCGGTCACCGCGACTACAACGACACGGACTGCCCGGGTGACGTGCTCTACCGCCGGCTGCCGCGCCTGCGGGCGGAGGTGGGGCGGGCCCTGGACGACGCGCATCGCACCGAGCCGCCCGCCGGACCGCCCGCCGGACCGGACGCCGACCCGCCGTCCGACGAACGCCGCCGCCTCACGTCCCACCACCACCGCCGGTTGCGCCCCCACGGAAAGTAGGCCCCCGGCCGGCCCGCCGGGCCGGGACGGCTACCGGGTTTCGGAGCCCGGCGCCCGGCCGCGCTGCGGGCTTCGGGAGTAGGGCGCCAGGGCGCCCGGGGCTGGGCCGGATGCCCGGCCGCCGGGCCCTGGAGGTAGGTCGCCGGGCCCTGGAGTAGGCCGCCGGGGCCTACGCGTGCGGACGCCGGGGCGGTGGCGTCCGCACGCGGGCGTCGTTCAGGACTCCAGAGTCGAATAGCAGGCGCGACGGCGGGCGAGCTCGGGATCGATGCCCTCGACGAGGGCCCAGATGCCGGCCACCCGCTCCGCCCACGCGTCCGGCGGAAGGCCGCCGAGGCCCTCGGCCGCCAGGTCGTCGATCGCTCGGGTGAGGCGAGCCAGGCGCTCCCCTTGTGTAGAACACATGTTCGAAGTCTAGCGTCCCCGACCGACACGAGCGTGGATTTCCGCCCTACTGATTACTCACGGGGTGCTCCGAACCAGCGGGCGCAAGCCTCTCGCAGGCCACCGACATCCTCACCGGCCCAGGCCACGTACCCGTCGGGCCGTGCGAGCACGGCGGCCGCCGGAGCGTCGTCCGGCAACGACCTCGACGCGATCGGCCCACGGCCGCGCCGCTTCCCGCACGGTGGATCGGCCGCCGAGGTCGAGCAGCAGCGGGCGCCCGCTCCGCGACAGGCGGGCCACGCTCGTCGCCGTGCCGGACACGGTCAGGCCCAGGTCCGGGCAGTAGCGGCCGGCGAGCGGATGGTCGACGGCCACGTCGTACCGCAGATCGAGATCGCCCATGAGGTCGGTGAGCAGGCGGTTGGCCTCCTCGGTCTCGGCGAGGGCGGTGAAGATCTCCCGCAGCGCGTCGACCCGCGGGCCGGGAGCCAGCAGCGCCACCTGCGCCCGCGTGTTGTGCAGGACGCGCGCCGCCGCCGGACGCCTTTCGGTCGTGTAGGTGTCGAGCAGGCCGTCCGGGGCCCACCCGGACACCTCGGCGGCGAGCTTCCGTTCGAGTACGGCCTGCAGCGGATGCTGGACGGCATGCGCACCCACGTGACGGCCGCGAGAGAGACGCACCCGGGCCACGAGGACCCGCCGCCGGCGACCGACCGCGAGGACCGGCCGCGCACACCCTCCGCGACCGACCAGGCGGAGGATTAGCCGCGTACGGCGCCCGCGACCGACCAGGCGTCGGTACGGGCGCGCAGGCCGAGCGTGACCAGTCGGGCGGCCATCCAGACCCCCATCGCCAGCCACAGCGACACCAGGCCGCCGCCCAGCGCGTACGCGAGCCACGCCACCGGCAGGAACGCCGCCGTCTGGATCACGCCCGCCACCGCGAGGTAGGTCATGTCACCGGCACCGATCAGCACCCCGTCGAGGACGAAGACCACTCCCGCGATCGGCTGCAACAGTGCGACGATCACCAGCGCGTCAAGGAGCTGGGACCGTACGGCGGCGTCGGCGGTGAACGCGTTCGGCAGCCAGGGCCGTACGGCGAACAGCACCAGCGCGAACACCACTCCGCACGCGACGCCCCACTCGACCATCCGGCGGGTGGCGGCGCGGGCGGCCGCGACGTCGCCCGCACCGAGCTGACGGCCGGTGATGGCCTGCCCGGCGATCGCGATCGCGTCGAGGGCGAACGCCGTGAGCGTCCAGACGTTCGCCGCGATCTGGTGCGCGGCGATCTGGGCGTCCCCGAGGCGGGCGGCGACCATCGTCGCGACGACGAGGACGACGCGCAGGCTGAGCGTGCGGATCAGGAGGCCGACGCCGGCCGTCGCGGACGCCCGCAATCCGCTCAGATCCGGGCGGAGCGGCGCGCCGTGGCTCCGCGCGCCGCGCAGGACCATGACCACGTACGCGACGGCCCCGCCGGTCTGTGCGAGGACGGTGCCCCATGCCGAACCTGCGATGCCGAACCCGAGCGCCAGCACGAACAGCGCGTTCAGCCCCGCGTTCACGGCGAACATCCCCACCGACACGATCAGCGGCGTCCTCGTGTCCTGCAACCCGCGCAGCACGCCGGTGCCGGCCAGCACGATCAGCATGCCCGGGACGCCGAGGAGGCTGACGTGCACGTACGTCTCCGCCTGCGGCGCGACGACCGCCGACGCGCCGAACGCGCGCACGACCATGGGGACGAGCGGGCGCCCGACCACGATCAGCGCGACCCCGATGAGGGCGGCGAGCCAGATGCCGTCGACGCCTTGGCGTACGGCGGCACGGTGGTTGCCGGCGCCCACCTGGCGGGAGACGGAGGCGGTCGTCCCGTAGGCGAGGAAGATGCACAGGTTGACGAGCGTGCCGAGGATCTGCCCGGCGACTCCGAGCGCACCCAGGGAGACCGTGCCCAGGTGACCGACGATCGCCGAGTCGGTGAGGAGGAACAGCGGCTCGGCCACGAGCGCGCCGAACGCCGGGACCGCGAGGCGGAGGATCTCTCGGTCGTACGGGTGCCGGAACGTCATGATGTGCCACTGTAACCGGCAAAGGTGAGTTAACGATTACTTGATCCTGTGGGCGACCCTGTGGATGACCATCGCCCCCACTTTCTTCCGCCCACAAGGGGTGGATGGAGTCTTCGCAGGTCACGGCCGTTATTCGGCGAGGCGATTCGAGTATCCACAGGTTGTCCACAGGCGATGTGCACAGCCGGATCGGCGTGTATGCACAGGTGGTCCACAGCGCCCTCCACAGATCGTTTTGCCTTCGATCCCGGACCGGCCGCAGACTGTCAGTCCCATGGGATAGACGTGGGAGACGTGAGCGTTTGAGGCGGTTGGGGGTGCCGAAATGAGCGTCACCGAGATGCCGTCACACGAGCGGGAGTTCGAGCGAACCCCGCCGCACGACCTCGCCGCCGAGCAGTGCGTCCTGGGCAGCATGCTGCTGTCCCAGACCGCGATCGCCGAGGTCATCGAGATGGTCCAGAGCCGAGACTTCTACCGTCCGGCCCATCAGACCGTCTTCGAGCGGATCCTCGACCTGTACGGCCGGGGCGACCCGGTCGACGCCATCACGGTGAAGGACGAGCTGCTCAAGCGCGGTGAGCTCAGCCGCATCGGCGACGCGCCCTACCTGCACACCCTGGTCGCGTCGGTCCCGACGGCGGCCAACGCCGGCTACTACGCGAAGATCGTCCAGGAGAAGGCCGTCCTGCGACGGCTGGTCGAGGTCGGCACCCGCATCGCCCAGCTCGGCTACAGCACCGACGGCGCCGACGCCGACGCCCTCCTCGACCGGGCCCAGGCCGAGGTCTACGCCATCGCCGACAAGCGTTCCGGCGAGGACTACTCGCCGCTCAGCGACATCATGCCCGGCGCCCTGGACGAGATCGAGGCGATCGGCAGCCGCGGCGGCCAGATGGTCGGCGTCCCCACCGGCTTCACGGATCTGGATGCCTTGACCAACGGCCTCCATTCCGGACAAATGATTATTGTCGCCGCAAGGCCGGCCATTGGGAAAAGTACCCTTGCTCTGGACTTCGCGCGGGCGGCGGCGATCAAGCACCAGCTGGCGACCGTGGTCTTCTCGCTGGAGATGGGGCGCAACGAGATCACGATGCGCCTGCTGTCGGCCGAGGCGCGGGTCGCCCTGCATGCCATGCGGTCCGGCACGATGAACGACGAGGACTGGACGCGGCTGGCCCGGCGGATGAGTGAGGTCGCCGAGGCCCCGCTGTTCATCGACGACTCGCCGAACATGTCGATGATGGAGATCCGCGCCAAGTGCCGGCGGCTGAAGCAGCAGCACGACCTGCGCCTGGTCATCATCGACTACCTGCAGCTCATGCAGTCCGGCAAGCGGGTGGAGAGCCGCCAGGTCGAGGTTTCGGAGTTCTCCCGGTCGCTCAAGCTCCTCGCGAAGGAGCTGGAGGTCCCGGTCATCGCGCTCTCCCAGCTCAACCGTGGCCCGGAGCAGCGAACGGACAAGAAGCCCATGGTGTCCGACCTGCGCGAGAGTGGGTCGATCGAGCAGGACGCGGACATGGTCATCCTGCTGCACCGCGAGGACGCGTACGAGAAGGAGTCCCCGCGGGCGGGTGAGGCCGACCTCATTGTGGCCAAGCACCGTAACGGCCCCACCGCCACGGTGACGGTCGCCTTCCAGGGTCACTACAGCCGCTTCGTCGACATGGCCCACTGACCCGAAAAAAGCCTCAGGGCCGTCAGACCCGTTGGTCTGACGGCCCTGTTCGGCCGGTCCACGGTCAGGCCTTGTTGAAGGTCTTCTTGGCCCAGAGGTAGGACACGGCGGCGATGCCGACGCACCAGGCGGCCGCGATGGCGGCGCTGTGACCGATCGGGGTGCCGAGGAGGAGGCCCCGGACGGTCTCCATGATCGGGGTGAAGGGCTGGTACTCGGCGAACCAGCGGATGGCCGTGGGCATGGAGTCGGTGGGGACGAAGCCGCTGCCGAGGAAGGGCAGCACGACCAAGGGCATCGGGGCGTTGCTGGCGGCCTCGGGGGTCGAGGACTTCAGGCCGAGGGCGACCGCGAGCCAGGTGATGGCCACGACGAACAGGGTGAGCATTCCGATGGCGGCCAGCCATTCGACGGCGGTGGCGTTCGGGCGGAAGCCGATCGCCAGGGCGATGCCGATGAGGACCGCCATGCCGACGAGCTGCTGGACGACGCTGCCGACGACGTGGCCGGTCAGGACGGAGGCCCGGGAGATCCGCATGGTGCGGAAGCGGGCGATGATGCCCTCGGTCATGTCGGTGGCGACCATGACGGCGGTTCCGGTCGCGGCCGTGGCCGCCGCCATGAGCAGGATGCCGGGGACGACGTAGTTGACGTAGACGTGGCGGCCACCGCCGAGGCCGGCGCCGAGGGTGCCGCCGAAGACGTAGACGAACAGCAGCAGGAGGATGACGGGCGTGATGATCAGCTGCACGGTCATGGACGGGTAGCGGATCAGGCGCTTGAGCTGGCGCCGGACCATGGTGGAGGAGTCGCGCATGGCGAGGGCGAGGGTGCTCATCGGACGGTCTCCTTCTGCTGGCCGGTGAGGGTGAGGAAGACGTCGTCGAGATCGGGGGTGTGGACGCTCATTTCGGCGACGTCGATCGAGTGGTCGTCCAGGAGGGCGAGCAGTTCGCGGATCGAGCGGACGCTGCCGTCGCTCGGCACCTGCAGGGTGAGCGCCTCGGGGTCGGGGACTCCGGCCTCGACGAGGTGACGGGCCGCCTCGAGCAGGTGCGTGCCGGCGAAGGTGAGCTCGATGTGGCCGCCGGGGATGAGCCGCTTGAGCTCTTCGGCGGTGCCCTCGGCGATCAGCCGTCCGTGGTCGAGGAGGGCGATGCGGTCGGCGAGCTCGTCGGCCTCCTCCAGGTACTGGGTGGTGAGGAAGATGGTGACGCCGGCGGTGACGAGTTCGCGCACGATCTGCCACATGGAGCGGCGGCTGCGCGGGTCGAGGCCGGTGGTGGGCTCGTCCAGGAAGATCAGTCGCGGGTCGCCGACCAGGGTCATCGCCAGGTCGAGCCGGCGTTGCATGCCGCCGGAGTAGGTCGAGGCCGGTTTGCGCGCCGCGTCGACCAGGTCGAAGCGGTCGAGCAGCTCGGCGGCCTTGCGCTTGCCGTCCCTGCGGGACAGGTGCTTGAGGTCGGCCATGAGGAGCAGGTTCTCCTCGCCGGTGAGCAGCTTGTCGACGGCCGAGTACTGGCCGGTGACGCCGATCGCGCCGCGTACGTCGTCCGGCCTGCGGGCCAGGTCGTGGCCGGCGACCTGGACGGTGCCGCCGTCGGCCCGGATCAGGGTGGACAGGATCTGGACGGTGGTGGTCTTGCCGGCGCCGTTCGGGCCGAGCAGGGAGAAGATCGTTCCTTCGGGGACGGCCAGGTCGACGCCGTCGAGCACGACCTTGTCGCCGTAGGACTTGCGCAGCCCGTTCGCCGCGATGGCCAGGTTCGTCATGACGCTGCTCCTTGGAGGCTGCTGATCAGAGGCTGCGGGCGGTGATGTCGCCGTTGGAGGTGGTGGCGTGGAGGTCGAGTTCGGTGATGCCGTCGTTCTTGAGGGCGTTGGTGATGCGGCCGTTGGGGGTGCCGGCGTCGAGGGCGGCGGAGACTCCGGTGGCGGCGCCGATGGTGATGTCGCCGGACTGGGTGCTGAGCACGACCTTGCCGCCGGTGGCTTCGGTGATCTGGATGTCGCCCCTGGCGGTGCTGATGTCGGCGGGGCCGCCCAGGCGGCCGACCTCGACGTCGCCGTCGGTCGCGGTCAGGCGCAGGCTCGCGGCCTCATCCAGTTTGATGTGGCGGTAGGCGCCGTCGAAGGTGACGTCGCCGAGGCGGCCGACGGTCCGCAGTTCGGTGGCGGCGGCCTTGCCCTCGACGCGGGAGCCGGCGGGCAGCTGGATCGTGACCTCGATGGATCCGGAGGGACCGAGGATCTGGTTGCCCGTGGGGACGTGGATCCGCAGGGTGCCGTCGGCGTATTCGACCGTGGTCTGCTCGGCGGCTTTGACGTCGCGGTTCTTGGAGGGGTTGGCGGGGCGGACGTCGACGGTGGTGTCGGTGCGGTCGGCGGCGATGACCTGCACGCGTCCGGCGGGGATGTCGACGACGGCGGTGATCGGGGCGGGGGTGGTGAACTTCTGCATCGTGCGCTCCGTGCGGCTCGTTGTTTCGAACAACGCAAACGCTACGTTGCTTTTCTGTTCTCTTCAACGAGCTCGTTGCGACGCTTGAACATCAGAGCAGCTCACAAGCTGTAATTCATTGCAATGAGGTTGAGTTTAATGCAACACTGGAGCAGGTGTTCGTTGCGATGAGTTGGCAGTGAACGCTATGCTGGAGGCATCGGGAAGCACGGAGGAGGTTGTGATGCCGGGAGGCAGGCTCACCCAGCAGGACCGCCAGCGGATCGCCTCAGGGCTGGCGGACGGGCTCGCTTATGCGGAGATAGCCAGACGCCTCGACCGCCCGACCTCGACGATCACGCGTGAGGTGATGCGCAACGGCGGCCCCACGGGCTACCGCGCCGACCTGGCCCACCGCGCGACCGAACGCCGCGCCCACCGGCGCAGGCAGGCCGCGCCCCCCGGGCTGCAGGCTCACGGACGCGACGACGAGGCCGTGCGTGAGTACGAAGAGACGCTCACCACCGTCTTCATGCAGTCGGGCACGCCCGCGATGATGGCCCGGGTGCTGGCCCGCCTCCTCTGCAGCGACACGGGCAGCCTCACCGCGTCCGAGCTCGTCCAGCGCCTCCAGGTCAGCCCGGCCTCCATTTCCAAAGCGGTCGCCTTCCTTGAGGAGCAGGGCCTCGTCCGCCGGGAACGCGACGAAGGCCGCCGCGAGCGCTACGTCGTCGACGACGACGTCTTGTACCAATCGATGATCGCCAGCGCCCGCGGCACCGCCCAGGTCGCCGAGACCGCACGGCAGGGCGTCGCCGTCCTCGGCCCCGACAGCCCGGCCGCCGCCCGCCTCCAGAACATCGCCCGCTTCCTCGACTTCGTCACCGAGAGCATCATCCGCGCCGCCGACCAGGCCCGCGAGGTCCTCCACACCAGGGGCGAAGCGCCCTCCGGCGAATAGGATCAGTCTCCCCGTCACCCGCGTACCCCGCTTACGCCCTCTCGCGGGCCGGGAGCGTTCTGTGGTCGGATATGGCGGGATCTCCGACACGGTGGTGGACGCGTGACACTGGCCTTTCTCGAATCGGCGGTCGACGCCGACAACCCCCTGTATCCGGTCACGCCCATGCGTCTTGCGTTCTTCGTTCGCCAGGCGCTGGCGAGGGCCGCCCGGCCCGCGGGAATCGCCACCGCCACCGTGTACGAGGAGGTCTGGGCTCGTCGAGAGGAACTCGCGGAGCGCTTCGAAGACGGGCTCGACGAATACCGGCGTGAAGAGGCGGACGCCGATGCCGAGGAGTCCACCTGGCGCGTTGTGGAGTGGACCTGCGGTGTCGTTATGGGAGCCGCGGGTCTGACCCTGTTCGCCGTCGGCGGCTCGGTGGCGTCCTCCTGGTCAAGGCACGAGCGCATCTCTCTCGGAATGTGGGTCGCGGGGGCGGTCGCGGGAGGTCTCTTGTTCCTGGCGGTGCCGGTCCGCCGCCTCACCTGGGCGGCTCAGCACCGGATCGACCGGCGGAGAACGCGGACCTACCGAAAACTGATCACGGGTGATCTCACCGAGGAGATCGCCGCGATGGTCGACGAGATCCTCCATCGCGACGACGAGCGCCTGCGCGGCGCGCTCCTGCACCAGATGCGGGCTCCCAGCCTGGTGGAGTTCGGGTCGACGGCGGTGGTCCGGTCGGGAAGCTTCGAAGAGGTGCAGGCCCTGATCGCCGGGCACGTCACCTCGGCGGTCGGCGTCGCCGGGTCGCGCGGCGCGGGCAAGACGACCTTGCTGCGGCTGCTGTGCGAGGGGGACCCCGACCTGTGGCGGCCGGAGTGGATCGGCGTGTACCTGCCCGCTCCGATGAACCCGAAGGAATCGGAGTTCGTCAAGGTCATCTACGGTGCGGTCGTCCGGGCCGTCATCCTCCGCCGTGGTGTTCCTCTTCCCGAGCGCGGCCGGGTCCGCGTCCGCCGCCGATCGAACAGCGACGTCGACTGGGCCCTGGCCACGCTGGACGGCATCACCGGGAGCCGGTCCCGGCAGTGGGTGCGGAAGGGCGGCCTCGCCCGGTGGGGGGTGTCGGCCGAGCTTTCGGGCCAGGTCACCTGGACCGAGCGGGACCTGAGCCGTGCCGACTGGGTCGAGGACTTCCGCGGCTTCGTCCGCGGGCACCGGGTCCGTGGCGGCGCTCCGATCCTCATCGCCGTCGACGAACTGGACAAGGTCGCCGACTCCGAGAAGGCGATCGAGGTGATCAACGGGATCAAGGACCTCTTCCACATCGAAGGCGTGCACTTCGTGGTGTCGGTCTCCGATGACGCCCTGCGGCGGTTCGCCGCCCGGGGCATCCCGGTGCGGGACGCGTTCGACACCGCCTTCGATACCGTGATCGAGGTCGGCCGGCTCCGCGCCGAGGAGTCGTACGAGCTCCTGCGGCAGAGAGCCCGCCGGTTCCCGTACCCGGCCGCGCTGTTCTGTCACGCGTGGTCGGGCGGCCTGCCGCGCGACCTCGTCCGGACCGCCAGGGCGTGCATCACGGCGCAGGCTCATGCGAACGCGCCGATCGCCGTGGCCGACCTCGTCCACACGATCATCCGCCGAGATGTCACCGAGGTGATCGACGCGGCCGTCCGGCGTCGCCAGGACGGTGGGCCCGGGTCGCGGATCGAGGATCTCCTGGCACTGCGGAGGCTCCTGGAGGACGACGCCGAACCCCCGCACCGGCAGCTGGCCGTACGGAATCCGCAGGAGCCCGGTGACGACGGCCTGGAGGCGTCGCTCGAGGCGTTCCTCGACATCGCCACGGCGATCAGCGAGTACTACTCCGCTCCCCGCACCTCCGAGGAGTGGACGGCCGGCATCCGCTCGGGTGAGTTCCTGCGCCACGCGGAGCTGCTCGCCGGGGCGAAGGCCGCACTGGCCGTCCATCCCAGCGAAGCGGCCTGGCGGCTCGCCCGGGCGGAGGAGAGGATCGGCCGGTCGGTGTCCGGCGGAAGCGGCCACTGAGAAGATCCCGGCGATGGTCGTGAACCGATCGCGGTCCTGGCGCAATAGGGATGCGATGGATGACGACGGGCTGATCGCGGCCATGGCCGCCGGCGACGACGCGGCGACGCGGGAGTTGTTCTTACGGCATGCGCCCTGGCTGGCGACGCGGCTCCGGGCGCTGTTGCCCGCGGCCGAGGTGGAGGACGTCCTGCAGGAGACGTTCCTCGCCGCCTGGCGCGGTGCGGCCGGCTATCGCCCCACCGGCGCGGCGGGCGGCTGGCTGTGGGGCATCGCCCGGCGCCAGGCCGCTCTCGTCCTGCGCCGCCGGCGGCCTGCGCACCTGCTGCCGTCCGTCGTACTGGAGGACTGGCCGGACCCGGAGGATCCGGCGGAGGCGGCATCGTCGCGGGCCGATCTCGACGGAGCGGTCGCGGTACTGGGCCCGCCGGGCGACCCGGATCCGGAGGTGTGGCGACTGCTGTACGTGGAGGACCGCCCGGTCGCCGAGGTGGCGCGGCTCATGGGGGTTCCCGCGGGAACGGTCAAGAGCCGGGCGTACCGGGTGCGGCACCGGCTGCGCGCGGCGCTGCGCGTCACCGGAGAGGGCGGCCGCCGGGCCGAGGAAGGAGGCGCGGGATGAGCGATTCGGATGCGCGGCCGGCCCACGCGAACGTGCCGGAGGACGTGGACCTGGACCGGGTATGGACCGGGATCGCCACCGGGCTGTGGCGCCGCGACGTGCGGTGGCCGGAGCGGACCATCGGGCGGTTGCTGCGTTCGCCGGGCCTGGCGCGGGCGCTGCTCACCACTCCATCGCTGCTCGTGCCCTGGTTACTCGCCAGCACGGTCGTGCTCGGGGCGGGGACGGTGGCGACGGCGGCCAGCGGACGGCCTCTGGTGAGCCTCGTGGCGCCGGCCGTGGCCGCGGCGGGCATCGCCTACGCGTACGGTCCCGGGATCGATCCGGCGTGGGAGCTGTCGTGCAGTGCGGCCGTCGGTGTGCGGATGGTGCTGCTGGTGCGGGCGTTCGGCGTGCTCGCGGTCGACACGGTGTTCGGGCTGGCCGGCTCGGCGGCGTCGGGCGCCACGGTCGGCGTGACGTTCGGCTGGCTGATCCCGATGACGGCCGTGTCGGCACTGGCGCTGGCGACCGCCACGGTGACACGGTCGGCGCTCGTCGGCACCGTCGCGGGATCGGCGGCCTGGGCCGGCACGGTCCTGTACGCGCGCACCGCCGAGGGACGCCTCGCCGCCGTCGTCACCGACTCCTCCTTGGTCGTTCCGTACCTGGTGGTGACCGCCTCCTGCACGGCGATCGTCCTGTTCACCACCCGGATGCCGAAAGGATCGTCGTGACCATCGAGATCACGGAGGTGACCCGCCGGTTCGGCCGGACGGAGGCGGTGGCCGGGGTGGATCTACGGGCGGGGCCGGGCGTCCTGGGGCTCCTGGGCCCCAACGGCGCGGGGAAGACGTCGTTGCTGCGGATGATGGCGACGGTGATCGAACCGACGTCGGGGCGGCTGCGGCTGCTGGGTCGTGATCCGAGCGTTCACGGTGAGCGCCGGGAGCTTCGACGCCGGCTGGGGTACCTCCCGCAGAGCCTGGGCTACTACCCGGGCTTCACCGTGGTGGAGTTCGTGGAGTATTTCGCGCTGCTGAAGGAGATGCCCGCGGCCCGGGTCCCCCGCGCCGTCGCCGTCGCCGTGGAACGGGTCGGTCTGGGGGAGAAGGCGAAGGCGAAGCTGCGGACGCTGTCCGGCGGGATGCTGCGGCGGGTGGGGATCGCGCAGGCGATCGTGAACGACCCGGAGCTGCTGCTCCTGGACGAGCCGACCGCCGGGCTGGACCCCGAGCAGCGGGTCGCGTTGCGTGCCCTGCTGCGTGAGATCGGCACGCGCGCCACCGTCGTGGTCAGCACGCACCTGGTGGAGGACGTCGGCGCCGCGTGCGGTGCGGTGGCGTTGATGGACCGGGGGAGGGTCGTCTTCCACGGCACGCCGGACGAGCTGGCGGCTCAGGGGGATGACCGCGGCGTCGGCGACGCGCCGTTGGAGCGCGGGTACACCGCGGTGCTGGCTCAGGTGCGGTCATGACCCTCGCCGTCGCGCGCCGCGGCCCGCGTCCGCCGGGCCGCTCCGTGACGCGGCTGGTGAGCCTGGAGCTGCGCCGCAGCACGATGGTCTGGATGCTGCCGGTCGTCGCCGGCCTGTTCTGGTACAACGCCTTCCGCGAGAGCATGGCGCTTCCGCCGTTGTGGAACCTGCGGGCGATGGCCATGCAGCAGTCGATCCTGCTGGACTTCGTCCCCCCGGTGGTGGGCGCCGCCGCGTGGCTGGGGTCGCGCGAGGGCCGTCACCGGATGGGCGATCTGATCGCCGGCACCCCACGATCGGGCTGGACCCGCCGGCTGGTCGCCTGGGCCGCCTGTACGTGCTGGGCCGAGGCGGCCTATCTCGGCTGCGTGGGCGTGCTGTACGGGGTCACCGCGGGGCAGGCCCCGTGGGGCGGCCCGCTGTGGTGGCCGGCCGCCGTCGGCGCCGTCGGCATCCCGGCGATCTCCGCGCTCGGGTTCGTCGTCGGCGTGTTCCTGCCCCACCGGTTCACCGTCCCGCTGACGATCCTCGCCGTGTTCTTCGGGCTCGGGTTCGGCCTCTACCCCATCCACACGACGCCGTCGTACTGGCAGGTCGACCCGCTGTGGGCCCCGCCCAACGCCTCCGTGGCGACCTTCTACCCCTACCGTCCCGACCTGCCGATCGCCCAGGTCATCTTCCTGATCGGGCTCACCGCCGCTCTGCTCGGCGTCGTCGGCCTGCCCGGCGCAGGGCGGTGGCCGCGCCGGGTCGCCGTCTGTCTCGGTGCGGTCGGCATCGCCTCGGCCGCGACGAGCGTGCTGCTGGTCGGCACGTCCCGGCCGGACGGGCACGGGATGACGCTCATCCCGGCGCTGCACGACTCCGCCGACGATCGGCCGGTCCCGTACACGCCGGTCTGCGGCCGGACCGCGATCCGGGTCTGCGTGCACCCGGCGCACGCGGCGTACCTGCCCGTTGTGACGGACGCGCTCGGACCCGTGCTGAGCGAGCTCGCCGGCGTACCGGGCGCGCCTCTCACCGTGGAGGAGACCGCTCCGGTGTTCCGGCAGCGGGGCGACGACGTCGTCGTCGGCGGCGGAGGCCCGCGCACCGTCGGCGGCCGTCCCGAGATCGGCCTGGTCGTTCCGGACACGCTGCCCGGCGAGTACGGCATGACGACCGCGGAGTTCACGAGGGCGGTCGCGTCCTCCGCCGGCCTTGATCTGATCTCCACTGTCGTCGGTCGCACTCCCCACCCCGGCCCGGCACAGCGGGCGGTCACGATGGCGCTGCTCACGGTGGCCGGGATCGACGGGGGCCGGATGGCCGCGCGTCCCGCCGAGAACGGGCTGCCGAGCCCCGGGAGCCCGGAGTTCGACGCGGCCCGGCGGTTCGCCGCACTTCCGTTCTCGACCCGGCATGCCTGGCTGGTCGCGCACGCGGCCGCGCTGCGGGCAGGCCGCCTCACGCTGCGAGACCTGCCGTGAGCGCTGCGTCGGCCCGCATGCCGCGGGCGCGCACCCCGTGTCGGGCCGGACTGCGCCTCGTGCGGCTGTACGCGACCAGCCGCAGGCTGCCTCTCGCCCTGCTGATCCTGCTGACCTGCGCCGCCGGAACGCGGGTCGCGCTCCACTGGAGGTGGAACACCTACGGCGCGCTCCAGATGCCGCTGCTGTTCGAGACGGCTGCCGCGACGGTCATCGCCGCCACGGTGGGAAGCCCGTTCGGTGATCCGGAGAGCGCGACCGGTCCGCGGCGCCATGTTCTGCGGCTGGGCGGCACCTCGGTGCTGATCGCCATCGCCATGGGGGCGCTCGTCATCGCGGGAACCGGTCTGCACCTCGCCGGCGGCACCGCGGGCGTGGTCCGCAACGTCGCCGGCTCGACCGGTATCGGCCTGCTCTGCGCCGCCACGCTCGGCGCCGGTCTCGCCTGGACGGGTCCGACGGGCTACCTGGTGATCGCGATGTACGCGCAGTACACCCTGTGGCACGGCCCGGCGGTGACCACGCCGTGGGCCTGGCCGGCCCGTCCGCCGTACGACGTCGGCGCCGTCGTCTGTGCCGGCCTGGTGTTCACCGCCGGTATGGCCGTCACCGCCGTCCGGGGAGGACCGAGCTCGCCTGAGCGTCCATGGCACGGCCGGGGCGGGCTCACCGCCGCGGAGGCGTGGCGCCCACCGCCGGAAGGAGGTTCGCCTCCTCGTACGCGAAGTGGTCCTCCAGGCCGGTGACCACGCGGTCCAGTTCGGCGCGGAACCGCGTCACGTCGTCGCCGGACGGCCCTTCCCGCAGCAGCGCTTCGAAGTCCCGCAGGGCCTTCTCCATCACGTGGTGCTCGGCGCGCAGCCGCTCGATGACCGGGACCAGGTGCGGGAACTCGTCCTCGAACGCGGAGAACGCGCCGTTCTCGCGAGTGTGGTGCATGTGCAGGCCGTAGCAGAAGGTCAGGCAGTGCCGGCGCAGCTGGGCGGTCAGGTCCGCCGGAGGGGTGGGATCCGTACGGCCCGGCCCGCCGGCGAGGAGGTCGTCGATCCGCGCCCGTACGTCGCGTAGGTCGGCGCGGAGCTCCTCGTGGTGGCGGACGAGCTGCTCACCGATCATCCGGGCGCGCGCGGCGTCGGCGGCCAGGTCC
Organism: Actinoallomurus soli; assembly: GCF_024055715.1. Classification (GTDB taxonomy): domain Bacteria; phylum Actinomycetota; class Actinomycetes; order Streptosporangiales; family Streptosporangiaceae; genus Actinoallomurus; species Actinoallomurus soli. Next base: position 143,454 of record NZ_JAMXMV010000006.1, on the reverse strand, counting down.
AGGGGGTGCAGGGCGACCACCGGGATCCTCCGGGTGGTCTGCTCCTGGTACCGGCGGAACGCTGGGTTGAGGGCGCACTGGCGTTCGTACCAGTGGTCCCGTTCGTCGCCGTCGAGGACCACGGCGCGGGCGGCGAACGGGCGTACGCGGCCCTCCTCGGTGCCGACCTCGATCGTCGCCTGCGAGCCGGCGAGCAGGTTCTCGTACCAGTCGGGGTGCTCCGGCCGCCCGGCGTTGGAGGCGAACACGAGGTACCGGCCGCCGTCGCGGAGGTGGACGACGGGCGTGGTGTGCGGCCGGCCGGTCCTGCGGCCGGCCGTGGTCAGCAGGAGCAGCGGAACGCCGTCGAAGACCCCGCCGACCTTGCCGTTGTTCGCGCGGAACTCACCGATGACCGGGTCGTTCGGGTTCGGTGCCACGGGCGTTGCGTTCATGGGCGAGACCTCCGCCGGAGAGGGTCCGGTACGGTGTGGACGCCGTACCAATTTGTTTTGCAAACAAATAAGCTTTGATCGCAAACGTATAGGGATGATCGCGGGGATGTCAACGGAGCAGACGCCAGAGCCCGGCCTGCGCGCGGACGAGGCGGTCCGGGCCATGCTGTCGCTGATGCCGCGGCTGGCCGCACGGCTCAAGCGGACGCCGATCCCCGAACGGCTCCGCTCCTTCAACCTGGCGCCCAGGCACCTGTCGCTGCTGTCGTACCTGCTGTTCGACGGGCCGATGGCGGTCGGCGAGCTGGCCTCCCGGCTGCAGGTCGCCCCGACCACCGTGAGCCTGATGGTCAGCGACCTCGCCCGGCAGGGCGTCCTGGTACGGCGCTCGGACCCGGGAGACGCCCGGCGGACGATCGTCGACCTCACCGAGGACGCGGAGACCCGCTCGGCGATCGAGAGCTGGCTCGCCAACGGGGCGAAGGCCTGGCGTGCGGCGTTCGACCCCCTGTCCCCGGAGGAGCGCGCGACGTTCGTCCGGACGATCGAGACGTACGAGCGCCTGGCCGGCTCCGCCGACTGAGCCGGAGTTGACCTTCGAGCCGCTCGAAGGCTCACGATGTCCGGCATGAACGACGCCGAAGCGCTGGTCAGCATCGGGACCTTCGCCCGCCGGGTGGGGCTGACGCCGAGCGCCCTGCGGTTCTACGACGACTGCGGCGTCCTGCGGCCCGCCCGCGTGGACGCCGCGACCGGGTACCGCTACTACGCCCCCGACCAGGAGCCGCGCGCCGTCCTCGTACGGCGGCTCCGCGAGACCGGGCTGCCGCTGGTCGACGCGTCGGTGGTGCTCGACGGCGACCGGGAGGAGGCCCGCGCGGTGCTGACGGCGCACGCGCGCCGTACCCGGGACACCGCCGCGGCCGCCCAGGCGGCGATCGACGGCCTGCTCCGGGACCTCTCCGGCGCCGGGAACGCGGCGATGGCCCGCGTCGGCGGCGCGGAACTGGCCGGCGCGGTACGCCAGGTGGCGCCGTCGGCGGCCCGCGGCGCGGTGCGGGAGGAGTTCCCCGTGCTCGGTTGCGTGCTCGTCGAGCTCACCGGCCAGGAGGTGCGCCTGGTGGCCACCGACCGCTACCGGCTCGCCGTACGGGCCCTGCGCCCCAGTGCCGTCACCGGGGGTGCGCACGGCCTCCTGGCCGACGCCGGAACGATGAAGGAGATCGCCTCCTGGGCGATGCGCCTGCCGGAGGTCGCGATCGAGGTCGACGGCCGGGGCGCCCGCGTCCACGGCGACGGCGAGGAGCGGCCGCTCCCCGCCGTCGATGGGACGTTCCCCGACTACCGGATCGTCCTGGACGACCTCCCGGCCGCCCGGCACCGCCTCATCGTTGACCGCGACGCCCTCCGTACGGCCCTCGCCGACCACGACGACGGCCCGGTCCTCCTCCGGACCGACGAGCGCGATCGTCTCGTCCTGGGCCGGGCAGCGGCCGAGGTCCCGTCGATCTGCACGGGTCCTCCGCTGCGGATCGCGTTCGACCCGGGCGTGCTCCTGCCGGCCGTCGAGGCGAGCGTGGGCCCCGACGTGCTGCTGGAGATCTCCTCCACGCTCCGCCCGGTCGTCGTCCGCTCCGCAGACCAGGGCAGTTTCACCACCCTCGTCATGCCGGTCCTCCAGGAAGAAGAGCGATGAACCCCGACAACCCGGTCGTACGGCTGTGCAGCGAGGGCATGCGTGCGGAGGCCGAGGCCAGGCAGAACGACGCGCGCGACCTCTTCCGGCGAGCGTGGGAGACGGCCACCGACGATTACGAGGCATGCGTCGCGGCGCACTACGTGGCCCGGCACCAGCCGACCCCCGAGGACACCCTCCACTGGAACCGCGAATGCCTCGCCCGCGCCGACCGGGTCGGCGACGAACGCGTCCGCGCCTTCTACCCGTCCCTGCACCTGAACATCGCCAAGGCCTGCCGCGACCTGGGCCGGCTCGACGAGGCACGCGAGCACTTCCAGCGCGCCGCCGCATGCGTCGACGCCCTGCCTCAGGGGCAGTACGGCGACTGGAACCGGTTCGCCATCGCCGAGGGCCTGCGCTCGACCGGCGGCCTGGGCCCCCGTCCCGTCGACGACCTCCTGGCGGACCTGCTCTCCGGCCTGTGCGCCCGCCGCGACCTCGAGACGCTCGGCCTCATCCTTCCCGCCTACCTGGGCGACCTCGGCACGGACGACGACCGGACCCGCCTCGCGACCGCCCTCCACATGGTCCACGCCGCCCGTGGGCTGCCCGAGGAGGACCAGGAGGCGCTCGGCCGAGCGATCACCGCCCTCGCCTGACGGGGCCGCCGGGCGCAGGTCCCTCACCTCCTGCCCCCGGCGACCCCGCGCCACGGCCTCAGCGGGCCGGGACGTCAGGGCGGAAATGTGCCGGCGGGTCGTAGGACCGCAGGGGCGGTCGTCCGCCTGTCCGCGCCCCGAGAACGGCCGCCCGATGAACGTCGCCGATCCGCTGGAGGAGCCGGTACGCCGACGGGTCATCGATCACCAGGCCCTCCGCGGTCACGGCCGAGAAGGCGGTGAAAGTGCGTCGCCAAGCCGACCAGATGACGACCCACCCCGGGCATCGTCGCTCCAGGTCACGAGCGATCTGAGGAGCGTCGCCCTCCGGGCGTACGGGAGGCGTGCCCTGGGGCCTGCGCCTGGCCGTCATGGACGCGTTCCCAGAACTCGCCGAATGGCCGCGACCGCGCCGGTGACATCGGTCGCTCGCCCGATCTGGCCGCCCCAGGACCAGTAGAGCCACCAGTCGCCGGGATTCACCTCCTTGCAACTGATCTCTTCCGAGAGTTGATGGATGTCAGGATTAATCAGAACGAGGACCGGTGGATGTGCTCGAGAGGTCTGGACGACGCGCCCGGCCAATCCGTTCTCTTCCGCGCGCCGCTGGAGGTTCTGGAGTAAGCGGATCATCGTCCCGGCCGGAGTTTCGTTCCCCATGAGAATTCCCCGTGAGCCTCGGTTCCGCGTCGCCGTGGCGACCTTGCGATCCTCAGAATCGATCACTATGCGTGACGCGGGAACTGCGTTCGCGGGACGGAGGGGACGTTTACCGGATACGCTTCAGACATGTCCCAGCCGTCCCACATGCCGTAGGTGACGCTCATGCCGAATGACGCGCTTCGCCGAGCCATGTCCGAAGCCAAGATGACAGAATCGGACTTGGCCGCGATATGCCGAGTGGACGTGAAGACGGTGAATCGGTGGGTATGTCAGGAGGGTCGTACACCCCACCCCCGTCATCGCTGGGCCGCATGCGACGCCCTTGGAGTTGATGAGTCCATGATCTGGCCGGATGCCATCCGAAACGCAGTGAAGACCGGACCGGACCGAGAAATAGTCAGTGTTTATCCATTCCGAGCCGGGTGTCCGAAATCCGTATGGCGGAGCCTGATCGCTAAGGCCACTGATCAGTTGATCTTCGCGGGTTACACGAACTACTTCCTCTGGTTGGAACATCCGAGCCTGCGGAACGTTCTCCGGCGCAAGGCCGAGCGCGGGTGCTCGGTCCGGTTCTTGATCGGGGACCCGGACAGCGAGGTGACCCGGCGCCGTGAAGAGATCGAGGCCGTTCCCTTGACGGTCGGCACACGAATAAGGGTCACACTCGACGAACTGTCCAAGCTGTCCGGAACCTCGGGCGTCGAGGCTCGGTTCAGTGATGAGCACATCGCCATGAGCGTTTTCGTCTTCGACGAGGAGATGCTCGTCACTCCCCATCTGGCGCGGCTCGTCGGACACGACTCACCGATGCTGCACATCCGGCGCTGCCAGGACGACGGACTCTACGACCGCTTCGCCTGCCACGTCACGGATCTCTGGAAGTCCGGCCGTCCCGTCTCGCCCGAGGCCTCTGCCGTCGGGAGTGGGTGAGCGGTCAGCGGCGGGTGGTGTGGTGGTCGACGACGCGGGTGAGGAGGCGCGTCAGCTGGTCGCGTTCGGCGGCCGAGAGCGGGGTGAGCAGAGCGTCCTGGATCTCGCCGAGCACGTCGGTCAGGCAGTCGAGGTGGTCGACACCGGCCGGAGTGATCGTGATGATGTTGCGCCGCCGGTCGGCGGGGTCGGGTGAGCGTTCGATCAGCCCCTTGCCGGCGAGTTCGTTGAGCGCCGCGACCACGTCGCTGCGGTCGATCCCGGTGCGGCGGCCGAGCGCCGCCTGACTGGCCGGGCCGAACTCCTTGAGGGCGGCGAGCAGCCGATAGTGGTACCCGCGGGCGTCCGCGGCGGAGAAGCGCTCGGTCAGGATTCGATGGCTGTGCATCGCCGCCTGGCCGATCAGCCAGGTCGGGGTCTCCTTGAGGAGCGCGGGCACCGTGTCGTCGGCCGTCATGGCCGCAGTCTAATCGTTGGCACGGCCCACGAAGGGCGCTATCGTTGGCGAAGCCAATGTTGGAATCGCCAATGAAAAGAGATGTCTCATGGGACGTAGCGACCACGCCCTGCTCTCCGACCTGGTCAACCGCCTGGGGCTGTGGCTGGACGAGAAACGGTTCGACGAGGCGCGTACGGTCTTCACCGAGGACGCGACGGCCGACACGGCGGGCGGCTCGGTGCGCGGGATCGACGCGCTTGCCGCGCAGGCCCGGCGCTCGCACCCGCCCGAGGTGGCGACCCAGCACTTCATCACCAATCCCCTCATCGCCGTGGACGGCGACCGCGCCACCATCGACGCCAACCTGCTCGTCGTCTTCGCGGGTCCGGCGCAGCGGCGGATCCTCGGTGAGCGGTACCGGCTGGAGGCGGCCCGCACCCCTGACGGCTGGCGGCTCTCCCGGGTCGCGGCCGACCCGGTCTGGGAGACGGCCGTGCCTGAGGCGGGCGCCCGCGCGGTTGACCTTGACGTTACGTCAACTCCTATCGTCTGAGTCGTGGCCGGAACGCCCGGCCGCACCGGTGGATGGGACGGTCATGACCTGGTCGATCGCTCAGGTGGCCCGGATGTCGGGGGTCACCTCGCGGACGCTCCGGCACTACGACGAGATCGGCCTGCTCACCCCGGCGTACGTCGGGGACAACGGCTACCGCTACTACGAGGAGGAGCAGCTGCTGCGGCTCCAGCAGATCCTCGTGCTGCGGGAGCTGGGAGTGGGGCTGGCCGAGATCGCCGAGGCGATCGACTCGGAGCCGAGCACGGTCGCGGCGCTGCGCCGCCACCACGCCCGGCTGCTGGCCGAGCGCGAGCGGCTCGGAGTGCTCGTCGAGACCGTGGCCCGCACCATCGCCGAACTCGAAGAAGGTGGTGACACCGTGACCCCGAAGATCAATCGGCCGGAGAACCTCTTCGCGGGCCTGGACTCCTCGCAGTACGAGGACGAGGCGCGCGAGCGCTGGCCGGAGCAGTACGCCCAGGCCGCGCAGGCCCAGGCGGGTATCACACCGGAGCAGATGGAGACCTGGCAGCGGGACGTGACCGCGCACATGGTCCGGATGGCCGAGCTGAAGGTCGCGGGCGCGGCGCCCGACGACCCGGTCGTTCTGGACGAGGTGGACTGGAACTACCGCTCGGTGAGCCGGTTCTGGAAGCCGGACGCGTGCGCGTACACCAAGCTCGGGGAGATGTACGTGAACGACCCGAGGTTCCGCGAGAACTACGAGAAGATCACCGAAGGTCTGGCCGAGTTCCAGCGTGACGCGATGGCCGCGTACGCCCGCGCCCGGCTGAGCTGACGGCCGGCCCCGCCGGCCGCCCGGAGGAGCTGCAGATCCTCCGGGACGGGCCCCGCCGTGATCGTACGCACCCGAAAATGAGGTGCCGTTTCCCGCCCCCGTTGTTAGGGTCCGCCGCATCGGCGTCGGTCAGGGCGCCGTCGTCCGTACGAGCCAGGGGGCTTGCGATGCGCCAGTGGTCAGAGGTCATCACGACGGAAGATCACTCGGCGGCATCGAGGACGACACTTCATGACGACCCTGAACCTGGGGGTGCTCGCGCACGTTGACGCGGGCAAGACGACGCTCACCGAGCGGCTGCTGTTCCACGCCGGCGTCATCGACGAGCCCGGCAGCGTCGACCGGGGCACGACGCAGACCGACTCCATGGAGCTGGAGCGGCGGCGTGGGATCACCATCCGGTCGGCGGTGGTCTCGTTCACCATCGACGACCTGAAGGTCAACCTGATCGACACGCCCGGCCACTCCGACTTCATCTCCGAGGTCGAACGCGCGGTACGGGTCCTGGACGGCGCGGTGCTGGTCCTGTCCGCGGTCGAGGGCGTTCAGGTGCAGACGAGGATCCTCATGCGCGTGCTGACCAGGCTGCGCATCCCCACGCTGATCTTCGTCAACAAGATCGACCGGACCGGGGCCAGGTACGGCGACCTGCTGGTGGAGATCACTCGCCGGCTGACACCCGCGGCCGTGCCGATGAGCGCGGTCACGGGCCTGGGCACCCGCGACGCCGCCGTCCGGCCGTACGCCGTCGATGATCCGCGGCACCTCGATCGGGTGGCGGAGGTGCTGGCCGACGGTGACGACTCGTTCCTGGCGGCCTATGTCCAAGCCGACGGGCGGGCCGACGCGCAGGACTGTCGCCGGCGGCTGATCGAGCGGACGGGCCTGGCGGCGGCGCATCCGGTGTTCTTCGGGTCGGCCGCGACGGGGGTGGGCGTCGCCGACCTGGTCGGCGGCATCCGTGTGTTCCTCCCGCCGGCCGGGGGCGGCCAGGAGGAGCCGCTGTCGGGAACCATCTTCAAGATCGAGCGCGACTCCTCAGGCCGGAAGGCCGTGTACGCGCGGCTGCGGACCGGGTCCGTCGCTGTCCGGGAGCACGTCACCGTACGTCGCCGCGCCGGCGGACGGTGGGACCGTGCCGGGTGGGAGGAGCACACCGGAAAGATCACGTCGCTGCGCGTCTTCGAGCAGGGCGGGGCGGTGCCGGCGGACCGGGCGGGGGCGGGCGACATCGTCCTCCTCTCGGGGCTCAAGGACGCCAGGATCGGAGACCGGCTCGGCCGCCCCGGCACCGGGCCGGATGCCGGCCGAGTCGGCGGGTCCGGTGACGGGTCGGGGGAGGACCGGCTCGGCGGGTCCGGTGACGGGACGGACGAACCGCAGTTCGCGCCGCCCGCGCTCGAGACCGTCGTGCGCAGCGTGCGCCCGTCCGACGCACCGCTGCTGCACGCCGCGCTCCAGCGACTCGCCGAGCAGGACCCGCTGATCGACATACGCGTCGACGACCGGGGGCGGGAGATCTCCGTGCTGCTGTACGGAGAGGTGCAGAAGGAGGTGCTCAAGGCCCAGTTGGAGGAGGACGGCATTGCCGTCGCCTTCGCTGAGACGCGGATCGTGTACCTCGAACGGCCGGCCGGCGTCGGTGCGGCGTTCCATGAGATCGACCGGCACGGTGACCACGAGGTGTGCGCCACCGCGGGTCTCCGGATCGAGCCCGCCCCGGCGGGCACCGGCGTGCGGTACCGCCTGGAGGTCGAGCCCGGCTCGCTGCCCGCGGCGTTCCACGCGGCGATCGAGGACAGCGTGCGCACCGCCCTGCTGCGCGGGCCGTACGGCTGGGAGGTCACCGACTGCGTCGTCACGCTGACGCATTCGGGCTACGCGAGCCCGGTCACCACCGCCGGTGACTTCCGCACGCTGACGCCCCGGCTGGTGGAGCGGGCGCTGCGTCAGGCCGGGACCCACGTGTACGAGCCGGTCGTCCGCGCGGACCTGGAGGTGCCGTCCGACCTCGTCAACGGCGTACTGGGCGTACTCGCGGAGCTGGCGGGCGCTCCGCACGACATGGCCGTTCGATCCGACATCGCGTACGTGACGGGCGTGCTCCCCCTCGGCCGGGTGCAGGAACTCGGGCGGCGGCTGCCGGGGCTGACCCGGGGCGAGGGGGTGCTGCTGTCGGAGTTCGCCGGACATCGCCGCGTCCGGGGAGCGCCTCCGCGCCGGGCGAGCCCGGCTCCCGTCATCGGGTGATCGGAGCGCCTCCGCGCCGGGCGGCCTCCGTCATGAGGTGATCGGGCGGCGGGTCCGCGCGCGCTTCAGCTCGAAGAATCCGTCGGTCCCCGCGACCAGGAGCACGCCGTCCCACAGCCGCCCGGCGTCCTCACCGCGCGGGATGGGGCTGACCACCGGCCCGAAGAAGGCGATCCGCTCGCCGTCCGGGCCGGGCACGTGGATCGCCGGAGTGCCGAGGTCCTCCCCGACCGGGTCCAGCCCCGCGTGCTGGCTCTCGCGCAGGGCCTCGTCGTAGTCGGTCACGTCGGCCGCGTCGGCGAGCTCCGCGGGCAGGCCCACCTCGGCCAGCGCGTCGAGGTACAGCGGGCGCCCGATCGGCGCCTTGTCGTGGTGGATCCGCGTGCCGAGCGCCGTGTACAGGTCGCGCAGCACCTCGTCGCCGTACTTCTGCCGGGCCGCGATCGCGACGCGCACCGGGCCCCACGTGTCCCGCAGCCACTCCGCGTACCACTCGTCGAGGCCCTCGCGGCCGTCGTTGAGCATCGCCAGGCTCATGACGTGGAAGCGCACGCGGACGTCGCGGACCTTCTCGACTTCGAGCAGCCAGCGGGAGGCGATCCACGCCCACGGGCACTTGGGGTCGAACCACATCTCAGCTTCGATCACGCCGCCAGCGTAGGAAGCCCAATGGCCGACCGTAAGGACCAATCGAGCGCCAAATGATCGGGCCAATGAGGATGCCGAAGAGGGAAACCGGGTCGGCCGCGGCCGGTCGGCTCTCTAGGATGGCTCCGATGGACAACGACGCGCCGAAGCGGCCCGATGTCACGGTCATCGAGGTGCCGCAGTGGCAGGGGTCGTCCTCGGCGACGGCGCACCGGCTCCGCGCCGGCGCGCGTCTTCTGGCCGGTCTCCTGCCCGCCGCCGACCGGAGAACCGTCGGCGTCGCGGACCAGGCCGGCGCGGCGGCGCTCGTCGCCAACGCGCGGCGGATCCGCACCGCCCTGGACCACGCCGGCGGCCGGTTCACCGTCACGATCGGCGGCGACTGCGGCGTCGAGCTCGAGCCGATCGCCGCGGCGGCGCGCCGGTACGGCGACCGGCTCGCGGTCGTCTGGTTCGACGCGCACGGCGACCTGAACACCCCAGTCTCCTCGCCCTCCGGCGCCTTCCACGGCATGGTGCTGCGCACCCTGCTGGGTGACGGACCGGCCGAGCTGGTGCCGGACCGCCCGCTGAAACCGAGCCAGGTGGTGCTCGCCGGCGTACGGGACCTGGACCCGGCCGAACACGAGTACGCGGCCGCCGCCGGCATTCCCACCGTCGGTGACCCGGAGGCGCTCGTCGAGGCGGTCGGTGACGCGTCGGCGGTGTACGTCCACATCGACCTCGACGTCCTCGACCCGTCGGTCTTCCGCTCCGTCGGCATGCCCACGCCCCGGGGGCTGACCGCGGACCGGCTGCTCGCGATGGTGACCGCCATCGCCCGGCGGCTCGAGGTGGCCGGTCTCGGCATCACCGAGTACGAGCCCGCGCGACCGGAGGACCAGGACCTCCTCGCCGGCCTGGTCCGCCCGATCGTGGACGCCTGCCGTTCCTCCGTCGCCGGCCTGGTCGAACCCCGGGCCCGCGCCGCCTGGCCCGCCGAGTTCACCGAGGAGCACGAGGGCTGGCTGCTACGGCACACCACGGGTGTCCGGCGACGCCGCTCGAACTCGGCCGTTGCCCCTCCGGCCGGTGCCGAGAAGGCCGTCCGCGACGTCGAGCGCTTCTATCGGGAACGTTCCCGGCCGGTCATCGTGCAGGTCGTCGACGGCCTCGACGGCGCCGGCGACCTCGACGCGCTACTGGACCGGCGCGGCTACCGATTCGAGGCGCCGACGACCGTGCTCACGGCGTTCACCGAGGACGTGGCGGCCGCGACGGAGAACGCCACGGCCCAGGTCGGGATCGAGGCGGGCCCCGCGGCGTGGCTCCCGGCCTTCGGCGAGCTCAGTGCCTACACCGACTCCGAAGCGGTCGGTTCGCAGGTGATCTCCCGGATCGCCGCGCCGACCGGATTCGCGACGGCGACCCTGGACGGGATGCCCGAGGGCATCGGCCTGTTCGTGGCGGACACCGGTTGGGCCGGCGTCTTCTGCATGGCCGTACGGCCGGAGCGCCGACGTCAGGGGATCGGCGCCGCCCTCCTCGGCGCGGGCGCCCGCTGGGCCGCCCGCCAGGGCGCGCACCGGATGTACCTCCAGGTCGAGGCGGGCAACGACGCGGCCTGGCGGCTGTACGAGAAGGCCGGCTTCACCCGGTCGTACGGCTACCACTACCGCATCGCGCCCTAGCTCGGGACTGCCTGAAAGCGGAACCATCCGCGGGCCCGGTCCGTCGTATGGGCCGGATGACGGTGATCGACACTCGGTGAGGGGTGCATGACGAAGCGCGGCGGAGAATCGCTGCGCGGATGTCGTTATGGAACTGCGTGACATACGGACGTTCTTGACGCTGGCCGAGGAACTGCACTTCGGGCGGACGGCTCGGCGCATGATGGTGACGCAGGGGCGGGTCAGTCAGACGATACGGGCGCTCGAGCGGGAGGTCGGCGGCGAGTTGTTCGAACGCACGAGCCGGCAGGTGCGGCTGACCCCCCTCGGCCGGCGTTTCCTGCGAGGCGTCGGCGAGGGCTACGAAACGCTCGTGCGAACACTTCAGGAATGTCAGGCGAGTGCCCGTGTGAGCCGCGGCCTGGTTCGTATCGGATACGCGGCGACGATCGGTGCCGGATTCGCCGCTCGGGTGGCGAACGACTTCGAGGCCCGACATCCTGGGCATTCCACCACTTTGAATGCGATCAGGATACTTCAGCCGGACATCGCACTGGAGAATGAGGACATCGACGTCCTTTTGATCTGGTCACCCGGTGGTGATGCTGCCGCGCTGCGCGGGCTGAAACCGACGGCCGGAGCCGTACTCGGCACCGTACCGCGCGGCGTGCTCGTGCCCATCGGACACCCGTTGAGCGGCCGCAGTGAAGTGAGTCTGGAAGACCTGGCCGACTACGAGCTCCTCTGGCCTCATGAAACGGTGACGACGCCGGAGATATACGACCTGTGGATCCCGCGGTTCACGCCCTCGGGCCGTCCCCTCCGCCGCACCGCCCAGAACCTGATGACCATGACCGGCAAACGGGACATCCTCGCAGATGACGTGATCACACTGGTCGCCCGCGGTCGCGGCATTCACCTGACCGTGGTGTCCCTGCTTCAGCAATTGCCGTTCCCGGACTTGACGGTCATTCCGGTCACGGACATGCCGCCCATGGCCATCGTTCCCCTGTGGTCGGCCGGCGACGACAACCCCGCCGTCCGGGTCTTCGCCGAGTTCGCCACCGGCTTCAGGCACCGCGACGAGAGCCGATCGGCCGCGACGGGGAAGGGAGCGACCGGCGAGCAGCCGGTCGAGCGGTGACGGGTGCTCCCCGCGTGCGGGGGAGCACCCGTACTCGTGAGAGGCGAGGGCGAGAGCCGCCGGGTGGGAATCCCGTATGACGGCCAGGCTGTTCGCCACCGCAGGTCCGCGCCCTGTCGCCGCGATGTCCGTTCCTACGTGCCTCTCGTCCCCGTGGCCGGCGTCATGCGGGATTCATCCAGTGCCAGCGCTGGTAGTCGAGGTTGTTGCGCGGAAACGCCCGCAGGCCGTACTCGAAACTGTCATCGAGGTTTATGCCATTGCGGCGGCTGTAGATGTCGTCTCCGGATCCCATATTCCACTGCTGGTAATCGAGGCCATTGCACGTGAACGGCCGTAGGCCGAAGGCCTCGCTCCAGTCGATGCAGCGCCCCGTGTGCACGTTCTGCAGAGTCGCCGTGAGGCCGTTGAGCCAGTGGGCGCGCCATTGCTGGTAATCCATCCCGTTGCACGTGAATGCCCGCAGGCCGTACTCGACGCTGTCGTCGATGCAGCGACCGGTGTGGTAGTTCCTGAGGACGTGGATGGAATCGGCCTGTGCGGTGCCGACGCCGGAGAAGAGGACGGTCATCACCGCGGCGGTGCCCACCGCGACGTGAGACAGGCGGTTTCGAAAGAGCTTGGTTATCTTCATCGAGTTCCTTCCCGGAATGTTTTCGGGTTCGCCTCTGCGTACGTCATGCTCGCCAGATGAGCATGGCGTTTCGTGTGCGACGGAACAAGATCGAGTTTGTAATTCAACTATTAGGCGGTTTAATCGATGCCGTCCTGGCCCGTCAGCGGCCGGCGCGGTCCGGGGAGCCGTCCGCCACCCAGCGGTAGACCGCCGTGATCCCGTCGGCGACCGTGGTGCGGGGCGTCCAGCCCAGGTCGCGCGCCGCGCTGTCGTTCGCCAGCGCGCTGCGCTGCAGCTCGCCGGGGCGGGCCGGTGCGAACTCCGGGTCCAGCGCCCGGCCCGAGGCGCGGCCGAGCAGGTCGAGCAGCTCGCGAACGCTCGTCTCGTGGCCCGTCCCGATGTTCCACACGCCCGGCCGGTCCGTACGGGCGGCCGCGACGAACGCCTCGGCGACGTCGCCGACGTACACGTAGTCGCGGGTCTGGTGGCCGTCGCCGAAGACCGTCGGCCGCTCTCCGCGGAACGCGCGCCCGCAGAAGATGCCGACCACCCCCGCCTCGCCCGCCGGGTCCTGGCGGGGGCCGTAGACGTTCGCGAGCCGCAGGGCCGCGTGCCGGGTGCCGTACAGCCGGTTGTACAGGCCGAGGTACTGCTCGGCGCAGTACTTCGCCGTGCCGTACGGCGCCTCCGGCCCCGGCAGGACGTCCTCGGGCGTCGGCACCGGCGCGTCCACGCCGTAGATCGCGCCGCCGGTGCCGGCGAACAGCACCCGGGCGCCGACCGCGCGGGCGGCCTCCAGCACGTTGACGGTGCCGACGACGTTGACGGCGGCGTCCTCGGCCGGGGACTCCACCGAGACCCGTACGTCGATCTGCGCGGCGAGGTGGCAGATCAGCTCGGGCCGTACCTGTTCGACGACCGCGTTCAGCGCGGGGACATCCGTGATGCTCGCCTTGTGGACGACGATCGAAGGGTCGAGACGCCCCGCCCGGCCCCGGGACAGGTCGTCCAGAACGGCGACCTCGTCGCCGTTGTCGAGGAAGGCGTCCACCAGGTGGGAGCCGATGAAGCCGGCGCCGCCGGTCACGAGGATGCGCATGTTCGGCAAGCGTAGTGGCGCGTCCTCGCGCCGTCGCCCGGGTGCGTCGGCACCCGGCGGCACCGGCATGACGCCGCTCAGGCCGCGGGAACCTTGTCCAGGAAGCCGTGGACGTGCTGGATCCGGCCGTCCTCGGCGAGCACCACCACGTCGAAGCCGACCACGAGCGCCTCGCCGCCCTCCGGGCCGAGCTCCCAGGTGAAGCGCGCCAGGTCGTGGTGGGCGTCGACCGGCGTGCCGAGCCGGAAGACGAAGTCGGGGAACTGACCCTGCACCGCGCCGATGACCGCGTCGATGCCGTCGTGCCCCCGCACGTCCGCCAGCGGGTCCACGTACGTGCCGTCCTCCGCCCAGAGGGCCTGGACCGCGGCGCGGCGGGCAGCGGGGTCCTTCTCGTTCCAGGTGTCGATGTACCGGCCGACCAGCTCGTTGACGTCGCTCATGACGTTCCTCCCTGTAGACCCGGCCGGAAGGTCCGGCGCGGTGATCCGATGCCCTCACGATGCCGCTGATCCGGCGCAAGATCGATTACGTGTGAGGTAATCGGGCCCGCCTGCGGCCGGTCTTCGTCGCCGGGCGCCTCCCGGCGTCGAATCAGCGCGCCCCGGGTATACCGAGACTCCCTCGCCCGACGCGGCCGTCCCGCGCGGGAGCCGTGGCCTGAGCCCAGGAAGGGACCCGGGATGAGGAGATTCGCGGACCGCCACGTGGGCGCGGTCGGGCTCGGCTGCACGGGGATGAGCCGCGCCGAATCCGACCGGAACGACCGCCGGTCGGTCGCCCTGATCAGGGAGGCCGTGGACCTGGGCGTGACGTTCCTGGACACCGGTGACGCGTACGGCGCCGGCCACGACGAGACGCTCGTCGGCCGGGCCCTGCGCGGGATCCGGGACCTCGTCGTCGTGGGCACCGGGGCCGGTCTCGTCGCGGATCCGGAGACCGGGCGGATCCGCCGCGACGGCACGCCCGCGTACGTGCGCGGGGCCGTGGAGGCGAGCCTGCGGCGCCTGGAGACCGAGACCGTCGACCTGTACTACCTGCACCGCGTCGACCCGGAGGTGCCGCTGGCCGAGACGTGGGGCGCCATGGCCGAACTGGTCGCCGAGGGCAAGGTCCGGCACCTCGGCCTGTCGCAGGTGACCGTCGCGCAGGCCGAGGAGGCGCACCGCATCCATCCCGTGGCGGCGATCCGGTCGGAACTGTCGCTCTGGACCCGCGACCCGCTCGGCACCGACGCCCGAAGAGGCGCGGACGGCCGACGGAACGCGGACGGACAGGGGGACGGCGACGTGCGGGGGAACGTCGTCGGGTGGTGCGCGGCGAAGGGCGCGGCGTTCGTGTCGTACGCTCCGCTCGGCCGGGGGAACCCGGGCGTCGCCGACGTCGTGCGGAAGGTCGCCGAGCGGCACGCGGTGACCCCCGCGCAGATCGCGATCGCCTGGACGCTCGCCCAGGGCGGCCACGTCATCCCCGTTCCGGGGACCACGCGGCAGAGTCACCTGTATGAGCACACGCGGGCGGCCGGCGTGGACCTCACCGAGGACGACCTGGCGGAACTCGACGCCGCGCCCCCGCCGGCCGGCGGCCACCGCTGAGGCGCGATCGGAGCCGCGCCCCCGCCGGCCGGTGGCCACCGCCGACCCGTGGCTCCGCCGGGTACGTCACAGGTCCATGACGGCGAGGACGAACAGGACGTCCTCCTCCCCTTCGTTGGCGTACGAGTGCGGCCGGTCGCCGTGGAAGACGGCCGCGTCGCCCGCGCCGATCTCCGTACGGCTGGCGCCGACCGTGAGGGAGAGCCGTCCGGAGTCCACCGTGACGATCTCGCGGGTGCCGGGAGTGTGCGCCTCGCTGTCGCGGCTCTCGCCCGGGCGCAGCACCCAGCGCCAGAGCTCGACCGAGGGACGCGGGTCGCTGCCGCCGAGGAGCGTGCCGGTGCCACCGGACGGCCCGTGCCACAGGACGACCTGACGGCCCGCGGGGAAGAACTGGATCGGCGGCTCCTCCTCGACCTGGACGAGCCGGGTGAGGGGGACCCCGAGCGCCTCGGACACCCGGATGAGCGTGCCGAGGTTGGGATTGCCGCGCGCCTGCTCCAGCGCGACGAGGACGCCCTTGCTCACCCCCGCCCGCGCGGCGAGCTGGTCGAGGCTCCAGCCGTGGGCCGCGCGCAGGGAGCGTACGGTGCGGGCGACCGCGTCGCCGACCTTGTCCGTCACGCAGGACACCCTAGAGGGTCATTCCATTGCACCGCTCGGTATGCTGTAACGACCGAAGTCGAGAGGGAGATGTCCGATGCTCGACCAGATCGTCATCGATGAGGCGGTTCAGGCCCTGCGTCCCGATTTCGCGGTCCTGCTGATGACCGCGGAGGGACTCGCGAACGGGTCCTCTGACGGCCGTACCGGTGACGTCACGCCTTCCGAGGGCGTGGACGGCGGCCACGTGGAGGCGTGGCGCGAGGCCTACCGCGGCTTCGGCGTCAACCCCAAGCGGGCCCGGCCGTCGGTGGACGCGCTGCTGCGCCGAGGCGACCTGCCGGAGATCAACCGGGTCGTGGACGCCTACAACGTGGTCAGCGTCCGGTTCGAGCTTCCGATCGGCGGAGAGGACCTCGACGCGTACGATGGGCCCGCCCGGCTCGTCCGCGCCGCGGGGGACGAGCCCTTCGACACGGTGAAGAACGGCGAGGCCGTCGTCGAGCACCCCGAGCCCGGCGAGGTCATCTGGCGGGACGGCACCGGAGTGACCTGCCGCCGCTGGAACTGGCGCCAGTGCACCCGCACCCGCATCACCGAACAGACGAAGAACGCCCTGTTCATCCTGGAACGGCTGGAGCCGCACCCGCTGGACCGGCTGCGCGCGGCGGGCGATGCGCTGGCCGGGATGCTCACCGAGATCTCCCCGGACGTCGTCATCCGTACCCGCCTGCTCGAACCGTGACGATCATCCTGGCCCTCGCCTCCGCGATCGCGTTCGGCGCCGGTGACTTCTGCGGAGGCGCGGCGACACGGCGCTCCGACGACCTCAAGGTGCTGCTGGCCAGCCTGCCCGCCGGGCTGTGCCTGCTGCTGCCCGTGGCCGTCTTCACCGGGCACTGGCACGCCGCGCAGCTCGCCTGGGGCGCGATCGCCGGGCTCGCCGGCGGCGGTGGGCTGCTGGTCTTCTACCGGGCGCTGGCGATGGGACCCATGAGCGTCGTCGCGCCGGTGTCCGGGCTGATGGCCGCGGTCGTGCCCGCGGCCGTCGGCATCGCCCGCGGCGACCGGCTGAGCCTCACGATGGCCGCCGGGATCGTCCTGTGCCTGATCGCCATCTGCTTCGTCAGCATCGAGCGCGGGTCCGGGCCGGTCCGGCTGACCGGCGGGCCGGTGCTCGCCGCCCTCGCCGGGACGTCCTTCGGCCTCTTCTTCGTGATCCTCAAACTGGGCGACGACGGCACGCTGTGGCCGCTGGCCGCCTCGAAGGTGTCGGGACTGGCGGTCGTGGTCGTCGTCGCCCTGGCGAAGCGCCGTGGCCCCCTTGCGCTGGTCCGGGACCGCGCGACGTTCGGCATCGCGCTGCTGGCCGGCAGCCTCGACATGCTCGGCAACACGCTGTACGTCCTCGCCGCACGGGCCGGCGTGCTCAGCGTGGCGGGCGTCCTCAGCTCGCTCTACCCGGCCAGCACCGTGCTGCTCGCCCGCCTCGTGTACGGGGAGCGGCTGCGGCCGGTACAGCGCGTCGGTCTCCTCATCGCGGTCGTCGGCGTCGGCCTCGTCACGACCGGCTGAGAACGAGCCGCGAGAGCGCGCCGGATCACGCGCGCCGGACTCCGGGTGGGCGGGAGCGAACCGGGCACCCGACGGGCGGTCGGCACGCCCGACCGCGAGCGGGCCGGAGCGTGCCGGGCCGGCCTGCGCGGCCGGTCCGGCACGCCGGGTCAGCGGCCGCCGAGGTTGGCGACGATGCTGGAGTGCTGCGGGCTGGACCGCAGCCCGGCGGACTCCAGCGCCTTCCGGTAGGCGTCCATCATCGCCTCGCTGTCGCCCGCGGCGCCGAACAGGTCGCCGAGCTCCCGCCACACCCGCGCGGTGGCGCGCGACGGGGGGAGCATGCCGAGCTGGTCTCCGGTGGCGCGCAGCGCGGTCAGCGCCTCCTCGCGCTCACCGGTGGCCACGAGCGCCTGGGCGAGCATGAGCCGGGCCCGGATGGCGGTCACCGAACCGCCGGGGTGGGAGCTCAGCTCGGTCAGGACCCGCTGGGCGATCGCGACGGCGGCACCGGGCTCGCCGAGCACCATCTTGGACCGGGCCGTCTCGATGAGGCACTCGGCGGCGTCGACCCCGCTCAGCGACTCCTCGGCCGCGCGCAGCAGCTCCAGGGCCTTGGTGGCGGACTCCGCCGAGGCGTCGCCGGGCAGGAGGCTGCGCGCCGACGCCACCCGGAGCCGGGCCTGCGCCCTGGCCAGGGTCTCGCCCGCGTGCAGCGCGAGCGCCTGGTCGGCGAGGTAGAGGGACTCTCCGCCCGCGCCCTCCTCCAGCGCCCGCTGGCTGGCCTTGCGGTACGCGGTGATCATCGCGGCGGGGGCGGACTCCGACGCGGCGAGGAGGCGCTCGGAGAGCGTCCGCGCCTGCGCGGTGTCCCCGCGATCGAGGTAGGTGGCGATGAGCGTGCGGCCGACCTCCGCCGCCTCCTCGCCGCCGAGCAGGCCCAGCTCCGCGAGGCGCTCGAGCGCGGACTCGCCGAGCGCGATCGTACGGCCGAGGTCCCCGGCGGCGCGATAGCAGCGGGCGAGCACGACGAGCACCGGGAGCCAGCCCGCGCGGCCGCGGTCGCGCGTGGCCTCTTCGCGCAGCTCCTCCAGCGCCCTGATCGCCTCTTCCCCGTCGCCGCGTGCTTCGAGCGCGCGTGCCTGTCCCCAGCGGGCGCGCTTGGCGAGCTCGGGGTCGTTGTCGATGGCGGAAAGGATGTCCGTGAACAGGCTGAGGGCC
Source organism: Actinoallomurus soli (assembly GCF_024055715.1). Classification (GTDB taxonomy): domain Bacteria; phylum Actinomycetota; class Actinomycetes; order Streptosporangiales; family Streptosporangiaceae; genus Actinoallomurus; species Actinoallomurus soli. Next base: position 124,917 of record NZ_JAMXMV010000006.1, on the reverse strand, counting down.
TGGTCGGCGTCGCCGGCCAGCAGGGCGAGCTCCGCGTGGCGGACGCGCACCTGCAGATGGAGGCGCTCCTCCGGCTCGATGCCCTCGGACAGGTACTCGGGGAGGCAGCCCAGTCGGCTAGCGAGCAGCCGGACCACCGCGGGCGTCGGGGTGCGCTTCCCCGACTCGATCAATGAGATGTAACTGTCGGACAGCTCAGTCCCGGCAAGCTGCGCCTGAGACAGATGTTTACTCAGGCGTAGGTTACGGACTCGCTCACCGACGCTTCCTTGACCCGGCATCTCGACTCACTTACCGAAGGGCTTCACCCGTAAAGGGTTACGTCTTGTTCGTAGGGTGCACTACCTCACACATGGAGAGTAACCCAAACAACAAGGACAACATGGATAAGTTTTGGTCAAGTCGTGGGTCGAATCAGTCGTCAGCGTCGTCCTTGCTCGGAAAGATCATGCTGCAGACCTCGAGGTAGAGCTGTTCGGGGTACGGCAGGAAGCTGACGACGCGGAACGCCTGGTCCTGGCCCGCCGACTCCAGAACGAACTCCCCGTAGCCGAGCATGCGCCCGGTGATGGACCGCTGGAAGCTCATGTCCGTGACCTTGGACAGCGGCATCATCGCCACCTTACGGGTCAGTAGGCCCGTGGTCAGGAGCATGCGCTGGTTCGTTATCACGAAGTAGTCGACGGACCACTCGGCGACCTTCCAGACGAACCAGGCGAGCAGCACCAGCCAGGCCCACCAGATCCAGCTGACGATCGCTCCGCCCTGCTTGGCCAGCAGGTTGCTGAGCACTCCGGCGACGATCAGGCCGCCGAGCACGAAGCCGATCGGGGTCATCAGCACCGCGGGGTGGCGCCGAACCGTGATCACTTGATGCTCGTGCGGCAGCAGGTAGCGGTGGATGGATGCGGGCGCCGAATCGCCCGGCGTCACCAGCCTCATAGCGCGGTCACGAATTGAGCCGCCGAAACGCTCGCCGGGGTGCGGCCGCCGTCGGCGCTCCGGGCGATGTGCGTCGCATCGCGGGACTTCGGCGAGGAGGAGCCCGTCAAGGCCCCGCCCGTCCGAGTGAGGTACTTCTTCAAGGAAACCCCGCCTCCCGAAGGCCGACCCACTGACCCATTAAATTTGTACACCACGCAGCGATCCAGTAGCAAAGAGCCGCGAGCCGGGGGCGGTCACACGACGCCGTACAGGCGGTCCCCCGCGTCCCCGAGGCCCGGCACGATGAAGCCGTTCTCGTTGAGGTGGGAGTCGATCGCGGCGGTGACGACCCGCACCGGCACCGGACAGTCCGCGAGCTCGTCCTCCATGCGGGAGATGCCCTCCGGGGCCGCCAGCAGGCAGATGGCGGTGACGTCGTCGGCGCCCCGCTCCATGAGAAGCCGGATCGCCGCGGCCAGCGTGCCGCCGGTGGCCAGCATCGGGTCCAGCACGTAGCACTGACGGCCCGACAGGTCGTCCGGCAGCCGCGTGGCGTACGTCGTCGCCTGAAGCGTGCCCTCGTTCCGCACCATGCCGAGGAAACCGACCTCGGCGGTCGGCAGCAGCCGCGTCATCCCGTCCAGCATCCCGAGGCCGGCGCGCAGGATCGGCACGACCAGAGGCTGCGGCCGCGTCAGCCGTACGCCGGAGGCCTCCGCGACGGGTGTGGCGACTCTCACAGGAGCGACACGGACGTCACGGGTCGCCTCGTACGCCAGCAGGGTGACCAGCTCGTCGGCGAGCCGGCGGAAGGTGGGGGAGTCGGTGGTCGCGTCGCGGAGCGTCGTGAGCTTGTGCGCGACGAGGGGGTGATCGACGACGAGGGTCTTCATGTCCGAAAAGGTATCTGAATGGATGTCTGAGCATGGGGAACGTACCCGGCCATGAGCGAAGGGACGAACCCCGACGAAGGCATGAGCCCCGAGGAGGTCCGTGACCGTCTGCGACGCAGGGCGGTCTTCCTCCGCGAGCTGGCCGAGGCGAGGGAGCTCCGCAAGCGGGTGACCCCGCGCCGATCACGGCGCGAACGCGTCGCCGAGGCGGTCCGCATGCGTACCTTCCGAGCCAACTGACGGTACCCGGGTTTTCCCGTGCCGCGAATCTCCGGCCGCCGCATCTGCCAAGATGCCCGAGCAGGACGCGCGCGGGTGGGGTGAAGATGACTGAACTGGACACGGCGGATTTCGCTGTCGTGGTCTATCGCGAGGACGACGCGTGGGAGGTGGAGCAGCTTCCCATCGCACTGACGGAAGACCTCGAGGGGTTGATCCACGCCCTCAGGCAACAGCCGAGCCTGGGCGGCACGATCGGGTTGGTCGCGGTCGGCGACGACTTCTTCGTGGCGCTCCGGGTGCTCGGCGACGAGGTGATCGTCTTTCTCTCGGACGTCACCGCGTCCGTGGACTGGGAGCTGGCGCGGCAGATCGTCGAGTTCCTCGAACTCGACATCCCCGACGACGAGGAGCTCGACCAGGTGCTCCCGGCGGGCGACATGTCGATCTTCGCGGACCTGGGTCTCGACGAGATGGAGCTCGGCGCCCTCTCCGGCGACCTCGACCTCTATCCCGACGAGATGCTGGCGAGCATCGCCAAACGACTCGGCTTCGCCGTCGCCTTCGAGCGCGCGATCGAGTGACGTCGGCTTCGGGAGAGAATGGAACCGTGCCGTACTTCTGCGGGGTGTTCGCACGCAGCGACGCCGGATGGATCGGGACCGAGCCGGACCTCAGCGACGTCACCGGCCTTGACGACATCGCCGACATCATGCGCGAGGCCGCCGTCGAGACGGCGGGCGAGACGGTCGTCCTCCTCGTCGAGCAGGAGGACGAATGGTTCTCCGTGGTCCGCCTGGACGACGGCGAGGACCCCCGCGTGTTCCTGTCCGACGGCAGGGCGCCCCAGGGCAGCGAGCTGGCCGAGATGCTCAGCGAGCAGCTCGGCGCCCCCGCGGAGACGTCGAGCGAGGAGCCGATCGGCGACCCGGAGCTCCTCGCCGACCTCGGGACCACTTCGGAGGCCTTGAGCGCGCTCGGCGAGCGCACGCTCCCCGGCGACGCGCTGTCGGTCATCGCCGAGGGGGCCGGGTTCGCCGAGGAGTACGACCGGCTCCGCTAGCCACGGCCGTGATGAACGCCACAGGCCCCACGACGGACGAGGCCATGAGGCTCGCGTTGAAGGAGGCGAGACGGGCCGCCGCCGACGTGCCCGTCGGCGCGGTCGTCCTCGGGCCCGACGGTCAGATCGTCGGCGCCGGCCACAACGAGCGGGAGCGCACCGGCGACCCCACCGCGCACGCGGAGATCGTCGCCATCCGCCAGGCCGCCGCGCGCCGGGGCGAGTGGCGCCTGCCCGGCTGCACCCTCGTGGTCACCCTCGAGCCGTGCACCATGTGCGCCGGAGCCGCCGTCCTCGCCCGGCTGGACCGGATCGTCTTCGGCGCCCACGATCCCAAGGCCGGCGCCGTGGGCTCCCTGTGGGACGTCGTACGCGACCGGAGGCTGAACCACCGCCCCGAGGTCCTCTCCGGCGTCCTCGCCGACGAGTGCGCCGCACTGCTGACCGAGTTCTTCACCGCCCGACGTGACCGAGGACCGTCCGAGTTCCGGTAGGCTGCCCTCTTGGTGGAGTCGCCTAGTGGCCGAGGGCGCACGCCTCGAAAGCGTGTGATGGGGCAACTCATCCGTGGGTTCAAATCCCACCTCCACCGCCATGTTCGGTGGCCCCCTGCCGGGGGCCACCTTCCCGCTTTTCGGGCCTCTTTCGGGGGGACGACCCCCCGAGCCCCCCGGTGCGCGGCTGCGCCGCGCCCGCCATGTTCGGTGGCCCCCTGCCGGGGCCGCCTTGCCGCTTTTCGGGCCTCTTTCGGGGGGTGACCTCTCAAGCCTCCCGGTGCGCGGCTGCGCCGCGCCCGCCATGTTCGGCGGGACGGAGAGGTTCGAGGTGGAGATCGATCCATGCTCGGACCGGCGACTGAAGAGGCCGCCCGCGCGTGGTGTACCTACTAGTATGTACGATGCGCGTATGGACACCAGGGAGCGGCTGATCGAGAGTACGCGTGAGCTGCTGTGGGAGCGGGGGTACGTGGGGACGAGCCCACGGGCGATCCAGCAGCGAGCCGGGGTCGGTCAGGGCAGCATGTACCACCACTTCAGCGGCAAGCCGGACCTCGCCCTGGCGGCCGTGCGCCGCACGGCCGAGGAGATGCGGGCCAACGCCGAGGGTGAGCTGTCCGGGCCCGGTACCGCGTATGAGCGCATCGAGGCCTACCTGCTCCGCGAGCGCGCGGTCCTGCGCGGGTGCCCGGTCGGGCGGTTGACCCAGGATCCGGACGTGATCACGGATGAGGTGCTCCGCCGGCCGCTGGAGGAGACGTTCGGCTGGCTCCGGCAGCGGCTGGCACAGGTCATCGCGGAGGGGCGGGAGCGCGGCGAGCTGGCGGGCGATCTCGATCCCGTGGCCACGGCGGCGACGATCGTCGCCACGCTGCAGGGCGGTTACGTGCTCGCACGGGCGGCCGCGTCGGTCGAGCCGTTCGAGCACGCCATCAGGGGCGTGCTGGGCCTGCTCGCCGCCCGGTCGGGGACGGCCGTGCTCGCGGAGGGCGGGGAGCGATGAGGTTCGCGCGTACCGTCCTCGGCGACGTGCCGGCGGACGAGCTCGGGATCTGCGACGCGCACGACCATCTGTTCTTCCGCAGCACGCGGCTGCCGGGGCAGGAGCTCGACGACGTTGACGCGGCGGTGGCGGAGCTGCGAGGGTTCCACGCGCTCGGCGGTCGCACGGTCGTGCAGTGGACGCCGTACGGGCTGGGCCGGCGCGCGGAGGCGCTGGCCGGGGTGGCGAGGGCGGGCGGCGTCCACGTGATCGCCGCGACCGGCATGCACCAGGCGGCGCACTACGAGCCGGGGGTCGTCGAGGAGGTGTACGGGCGGCTGGACGAGCTCTTCGTCGGGGAGCTGACCGAAGGGATGGACGGCGGTTCGCTGCCGCCCGCCGGGATGATCAAGGTGGCGGGCGGCTTCCACGGGCTGGACGACCACGCCCGTACGGTGATGGCGGCGGCCGCGCGGGCGCATCACGCGACCGGCGCCCCCATCGGCATTCACCACGAGCTCGGCACGGCCTCGCTCGACGTGCTCGACCTGCTGTGCGGCCGGCACGGCGTGCCGCCGGAGCGCGTGATCCTCGGGCACCTGAACCGCTTCCCGGATCCGAGCGTGCACGCGGAGGCGGGCCGGGCGGGCGCGTTCCTGGCGTTCGACGGGCCCTCCCGGGCCAACCATGCGACCGACTGGCGGCTGTTCGACCTGCTCGCGGCGCTGGTCGAGGCGGGCCACGCCGACCGGCTGCTGCTGGGGGGCGACACGACGACCGCCGCGGCGCGGGCGTCGACGGGCGGCGGACCCGGCATTCCGTACCTCCTGCGGGTGATGCGGCCGAGGATCGCGCGCGACCTGGGCGAGGCCGTGGCGGAGAAGATCTTCGTTTCCAACCCGGCGCGGGCGTTCGCCGTCGAGTGGCGTGGCGCGGACCGGCCACGCGCGGCTGAGCCGGGGGAAGCCGGGTAAAGCAAACTTGGTGTTCCGTCCGTCCGCAGTGGGATCTATCGCGTCGCCGCAGACGTCATGCTTACTGACCGGAGTAGTCCGGCCTGGCGAGGTGACCATGGGTAGGGAGGGTCGTGTTCGGTCCGCAGGGCTTCGTGACCTTCACCGTGCTCGTGGCGAGTTTCATGGGCGCGCTGTACTGGCTCGTCAAGACCCGTCTGCTCGCGTTGCGGATGGTCGCCGGGGTGGTCGCGTTCGCCCCCGCCATGTTGTTCGGCGTGGCGCTCGTGAACAGGTTCTACGGCTACTACCAGAGCTGGGACGACGCGTGGCGGGACCTGACCAACCAGGCGCCGGCGGCCGTGGCGCGCGTGCCCGACCTCGGTGACCGCCTCGACCAGGTCCTCGGCGAGGCGGTGAAGAAGCGGCAGGCGCGCAAGAACGGCTTCGCCATGGAGACCGTGCTGAACGGCGCGAAGAGCCACATCGTCCGCCAGGGCATCATCTGGCTGCCGCCCCAGTACTTCCAGCGGCAGTACGCCACGACGCGGTTCCCGGTGGTCGAGCTGCTGCACGGTGCCCCGGGGAACCCGGGGGACTATGAGGGCCGGTTGAAGATCTCCGGGATGTTCCGCAAGCTGATGGCCGCCGGAAAGGCCAAGCCGGCGGTGCTCGTCATCCCCGACGTCGGCGGCGGGCGGGACCGTGCCACGCAGTGCCTGGACACGGTCGGCGGCGAGCAGGACGAGACGTACACCGCGTACGACGTTCCGGACCTCGTCGCGGCGCGGCTGCGCGTCCAGCCGCCCGGCCCGGCGTGGGCGATCGCCGGCTTCTCCGAGGGCGGGTACTGCGCGGCCAACCTCGGCGTGCGCCATCCCGACCGGTACGGGATCGCGGCCTCCCTGAGCGGCTACTACGAGCCGCTGCGGTACAACAAGCTGCCGCAGCAGGTCGATCCCTTCGGGGGGAACAAGGCGCTGCGCGAGGCGAACTCCCCGCTGAAGGTGCTGGGCAAGACCGGCTACACCGGCCGGCTACCGCACTTCTGGGTGATGACCGGCAGCGGCGTGCAGGTCGACCTGGTGCAGGCGCACGCGTTCGTCGACCTGGTGCGGCGGTACCAGCCGGACGTGCCGTTCATGATCGTGAAGGGCGGTCAGCACAACTACGGCGCCTGGCGGGAGGCGTTCCCGAAGCTGTTCGAGTGGGCGACGCCGAAGCTGTGGACCGCGGCGACGTGTACGCGGGCGCCCGGCCGTACGACCTGCTAGGCCTTAGCGCGGCGCGCTCTCGTCCAGGTCCAGGACACGGGCGTGGAGGACGAGGCGCTGGTGCAGGGCCGCCCGCAGCGCCCGGTGCAGGCCGTCCTCGAGGTAGAGCTGGCCACGCCACTGGACGACGTGGGGGAACAGGTCGCCGTAGAAGGTGGAGTCCTCGGCCAGCAGGGAGTTCAGGTCCAGCCCGGCCTTGGTGGTGATCAACTGGTCGAGGCGCACCTGGCGTGGCGGGACGCTCGCCCAGTCCCGGGAGCTCAGCCGGTGCTCCGGGTAAGGACGCCCCTCGCCCACTGCCTTGAAGATCACCCCATGCAGTTTAGTGCCGCACCGGCCGACCTGCCTCCTTTGCGCGGTAGTGCGGGAAGCCGTGCCGTACGGCCGTCGCGGGACGGGCGGCCCGGCACGGCGCCGCGGACGCCGTGCCGGGGACGAATCCCGGGTGTCTCAGCGGCGCCTGCCGCGCCAGGACCGGCCGCGCGCCCGCCAGTCGTACCCGGCGCCGAACCCGGCGAAGTGCAGCGCGAGGAGCAGCAGTCCGAGCGTGTCCAGCGTGGGGTAGTTGAAGAAGTCAGAACTCGCGCCGATCCAGTCGGCGAGGAGCGCGACGGCGAAGCAGATCGCCGCGATTATGGCCAACATGACGAGTGCCTCCTGAGGTTGATCCGCGTCCCCCGAGACGCCCAAGTGATCTCCTCAAGGAGGAAGGTCAAACCTCGCTGACGGCGGCGTGTGAGCCGCTCCGCCGCGCGCGCAGGGTCGTCTTCTTGGCGCGGTTGCCACAGGTGTCCATCGAGCACCAGCGGCGGGTGCCGGGGCGCGACTGGTCCAGGAACAGCGCCCCGCAGCGCGGGTCGGCGCACTCGCGGACGCGCGTGACGGCGGCCGAGGTGACGAGGTCGAGGGCGTCCCGCGCGATCAGGGCGAGCGTGGCCGTGACCGGGTCGTCCGCGGCCCACCGGATCCGCCCCGACGCGTCGAGGGCGGGTACGGGAACGGGCGCCGCCGCGGCCCGGTTGACGCGATGCCGCGTGTCGTCGCCGCAGGCCGCCGGATCGCCCGTACGGACGGCGGCGACGATCAGCGCGTGCACCGCCTCGCGCAGCTCGCGGGCGCGGGCGGCGTCAGGGGACTCGGATGCGACGTCGAGGGGACAGGGGCCGCACTGCCGGACCCAGGCGGCGACGGCCACGCCGTCGGGCAGCTCCTCCGTCGCGTCCGGCGTCCCGCGGTATCGCAGCGTGCGGATGAAGTCCAGGCACACCCGGCCCGCTCCCTCACGGAACCGGACGGTCGTCGTGGTCATGCCCCCCACCCTAAATGAGAGAACCGGTATAACTGGTACCTTTTGGAGAACTCCCTGACCAGGCCCCCGTCTGTGAGGTTTCGTGTCTCTCCGCCCCTCTCCCAGCCCGAAGGCGTCCCCCGCCCGCTCGGCGCCCGACTCCGGCCCGCCCGGCTGGCTGGTGCTGCTGCTCGCGGTGTCCTGCGGGCTGACCGTCGCGAACCTCTACTACGCCCAGCCCCTCCTGGCCGAACTCACCCGCTCGTTCCACGTGGGCGGCGTCGCCGCCGGTGCGCTGATCACGGTGACCCAGCTCGGATACGCGGCCGGGATGATCCTCCTCGTCCCGCTCGGTGACCGGGTCGAGAACCGGCGGCTCGTCGCGGCACTCCTGGGCATCACGTGCGTGGCCCTGCTCGTCGCCGCGACCGCCCCGGCGTTCCCCGTCCTGCTCCTCGCCTCGCTGGTCAGCGGAGCGACCTCGGTCGTCGTCCAGATCCTCGTGCCGTTCGCCGCCGACATCGCGCCGGACGCCACGCGTGGGCGCATCGTCGGGCGCGTGGTGAGCGGGCTGCTCACCGGCATCCTGCTCTCCCGCGCGCTGAGCAGCCTGGTGGCCGACCTCGCCGGCTGGCGCGTCATCTACTTCGCGTCCGCCGCCCTCATGGCCGTGCTGGGGCTCGTCCTGCGCGCGACCCTGCCGCCGCACCCCCCGAAGACGGGCCTGTCGTACGGCCGGCTGCTGCGCACCACCGTTCACCTGGTGCGCGTCCACCCGGCGCTGCGGCGGCGGGCGCTGTACCAGGCCGCGATGTTCGGGGCGTTCAGTGCCTTCTGGACGACGATCGCGTTCGTCCTCACCGGTCCGCCGTTCCACTACTCTCAGCTCGGCGTCGGGTTGTTCGCCCTGGTCGGGGCGGGTGGCGCGCTGATCGCCCCCTGGGCGGGGCGCTGGGCCGACCGCGGGCTGACCCGCCCGATGACGGCCGTCGGCCTGGCCGCCGCGGCCCTGTCCTTCGGCGTCGCGGCGCTGGGCCGGCACAACGTGATCCTGCTCGGCGTCGCCGCGGTCCTCATCGACATGGCCGTGCAGACCACGCTCGTGCTCGGCCAGCACACGATCTACGCGCTCGACGCCACCGCCCGCGCCCGGCTGAACAGCGCGTACATCGCGACCTTCTTCGTGGGCGGAGCGGTGGGATCACAGCTCGGGTCGTTCGCCTACCACGACTGGGGCTGGAGCGCGCTGACCGCCTTCGGCGGGGCCCTTCCCCTCCTGGCGCTCCTCGGCTGGTGCACCGAACGCCGCGTCAGTGAGCGGCGACCGCGCTGATCACCACGCTGACGTCGTTCGCCACCGCCACCGACGTCACGCTCGCCGCACTCCGCCTGGAGACGTTCTCCCCCGCGGACCAGCCCACCGCCTCCGCATCGAGCGCCGCGCGGCGGCCGAGGGCTGAGCATCTACCATTCCGGCGTGCGCACTCTCGTCCTGTGGGACGTCGATCACACGCTGGTCCGGGTCCGCGGGCTGAGCGCGGAGATCTACGCGACGGTGTTCCGCGAGGTCACCGGCCGGACCCTGGAACACCTCGCGGACATGGCCGGAAAGACCGATCGGGCGATCATCACCGAGACGCTGCGCCTCCACCGGATCACCCCGACCGAGAGCCTGCTGACCTCCTTCGGGGACGCGCTCGCGGCCGGCTTCGCCGACCGGGAGAACGAGATCGGACGCCGGGGGGCGCCGCTGCCGGGCGCGCGAGAGGCACTGTCCGCGCTCGCGGACCGGCCCGAGGTCGTGCAGTCCCTCCTCACGGGCAACCTGGCACCGATCGCCCTCGGCAAGCTCAGCGCCTTCGACCTGCACACGTTCGTCGACTTCGAGGTCGGGGCGTTCGGGTTCGACGACCTCCGGCGGCCGCCCATGGTCGGGCTCGCCCGCGAACGCGCGACCGAGAAGTACGGCCATCCCTTCGCCCCCGCCGACACGGTCGTCATCGGTGACACGCCGCACGACGTTCTCGCCGGTCACGAAGGCGGCGCCCGGGTCGTCGCCGTGGCGACCGGCGCGAGCGACGAGGCCACCCTCCGTGCCGCGGGCGCCGAACTGGTCCTCGCCGACCTTCGCGACACGGCGGCCGTGATCCGCGCGGTCCTGGAGGCGAGCGCACGCTGACGCGTGCGCCGGGACGAGGACGTGTACCGCGGGGGCGCGCTCGCGCCGACGTCTTCGTCGGTGACCTCGGCGACCCTCGGTCGCTGCGGCCCGCGTTCGAGGGCGTGCAGGACTGTGGCTGCTCACCCCGACCAGCCCGCGTGCCCCGGAGAACAACATGAACGCCGTGTGGGCGGCACGCCGAGCCGCATCGTGCGCCTGTCCGTGGTCGGCGCGGCACACGACGCGCCGAACCGCAGCGGACACGCGCTGTCCGACCGGGAGACCGAGCAGTGCGGCATGGACCGGACGATCCTGCGCCCCTACCGGTTCATGCAGAACCTGCTGAACGAGGCGGGTGACATCTCCGCCACCGGCACGTTCTCGCTGAACATGGCTCGGCGCGGATCGGCATGATCGACGCACGCGACAGCGCCGAGTGCGCCGTCGGCATGGTCGAGGAGTACGCCCAGGCGTACGCCTCCGGCTGGGGCGACCGCGTCACCGATACGGTCGCCGGCCTCCTCGGCCGTCCTCCCCGTGACATCACCGACTTCGTACGCGACCACGCGACGGCGTTCACCCCGGCCGCGACGACTAGGGCGACCCGGCCCGTACGGTCGGCACGTGCCGGTCGTCAGTGGGAGAAGTAGAGCTCGCTGCTGATCACACCGTCGTAGTCCTGCGGGAGCTTCGTGGTCAGCACCCGGTAATACCGGTGGGTCGCCGGCAACCTGACGCTGAACACGCCGCCCTTGCCCGTCTTCACGTACGCGGCGTGGTGCTCGGCCGTCTTCGACCGGTAGCGGTATTCGAGATCGAGCTTCTGGCCTGCCAGCGGGCCGTTCGCGGAAGAGAGCACGCCCTGGAGGTAGGCCTTCCCGTGCACCTTCTTGATCTTCAAGCTGTGGAACGACGTCGAAAGGTACACCTCGACGGGCAGCGCCGGGGTCGTCGCGGCCTGGAGCAGTGGAGTCGCCGCGGTGCGGAGTTGCCACGAGCCCTCGCGCGGCCGGCCCTTCGCGACGTACCCGGAGATGCCCGAGACGGTGACGGTGCCGAACCGCTCCACGGGATAGGAGCCCATCAGGCTCCACGCCTTGGATCCGCGCGGCTGGAAGTAGAGTTCGGCGGTCTGGCCGCCGACATACGGTGAGACGGTCGCGCTGAAGGCGAGCCCCTGCGCGGCGGCCACCGAACGCACCGGCCTACCGGAGTAGGTCGCGCTGAAGTCGCTGATCTGGACCGGTGCCGGGGACACGTCGATCGTCTGCCCGGAGCTGCTCGCGTTGCCGGCGAAGCTTGCGTCGTTCGCCTGGACGACCGCGGTCCATGGGCCGGGCGACGTCATCAAGGCGGAGGTGCGGAACGCGCCGGAGTCATCGGTATGGACGGACGGCCCGATCCATTGCCGGACGCCGTCGCTGTCCATGCCGATGACGGTGTCGGGTGCGGGGATCCACCGGCCGTCGGGGGTCTGCATCTCCACGGTGCCGGTCACCGGAACGCTGCTGTACGCGATCGCGGTCGCCGGCATCGGATGCAGGGTGACCCTGGCCGGGAGGTGGGCGGCGGGCCGCGCGGTCCTGCCGCTCTTCGTTTGGCCGTAATCCGCGTCCCCGGCGTACGTGGCCACCACCATCCCGGGTTCGGGAAGCGTCGCGGTCAGGGAGAACGTGCCGTCATCTCCGGTCGTCACCGTGCCGAGGTCCTTTGGGGGCCCGTCGTTCTGCAGGCCCACGTCGATCGCCTTCCCGGCGATCGGTCGGGCGTCGCCCGGGGTCGAGGAGCGGGTCTCGAGCGTGCCGTGGATCGTGACCGTCGAATCGCCGTAGGTGATCTCCTGGATCGGCGCCAATACGATCTGCGTCCAGGTGGGTGTCGTCGCCATCGCGCCGGGCGACGAACCGATCACCGAAGCCAGCGCGATAACCCCTGAGACGATACTTATGGAACGGCCGAGACGAGACAAGCGCATGACACCTCATGTCGCTGGAAACCGGGGAGGCTAGGGGACCTTAACACCAAGATCGTCACTGCGCCCGTAAAGGGGGCCAAGCTTGATCCTTCACAGGTTGCCCGCGTGGAGCCGTCGCCGCGTCGAATGGGGAGTTCCATGAAGGTCGTTCTCGCCGGGGGATCCGGTGCGCTGGGGCGGCGCATCGCCGCCGACCTGACCGCGCGCGGTGACGAGGTCGTCGTGCTGACGCGTTCGCCGCGCCCGTACGACCCCGGTCGCCCCGGCCGGCAGGTCGGCTGGGACGGCGTCACCACGGGCGCGTGGGCGGCGGAGCTGGCGGGCGCGGCCGTCGTGAACCTGGCGGGCGAACTCGTGGACCGCCGGCCCACCCCGGCCAACGTCGAACTGCTCACCGAATCACGCGTCCGGCCGACCCGCGCCCTCGTCGAGGCGGCGTCCCACCTCGACGACCCGCCCATCGCCTGGCTCCAGATGAGCACGCTGGCGATCTACGGCGACGGCGGCGAGGCGACGATCACCGAGGACCATCCGCCCGCCGATGGGCCGCCGCAGATGGCCGGCGTGGCGCGGGCCTGGGAGGCGGCCGCCGCCGACGCGCCCGCCGAGCGCCGGGTCGTCCTGCGCACGGCGGTCGTCTTCGACCGCGACACCCCCGCGCTCGACCGCCTCACCGGCCTGGTGCGCTGGGGACTGGGCGGGCGGATCGCCTCCGGCCGGCAGTGGATCAGCTGGCTGCACGTCACGGACCTCCTCGCCATCGTCCGCCGTTGCCTGGACGACCCGTCGATGGCCGGAGTCGTCCACGCGACCAGCCCTTCGCCGGTCCGCAACCGGGAGCTCATGGCGACGCTCCGGTCGCTCCAGCGCCGCCCGCCCGCCCCGCCGACCCCGACGCCGCTCCTGCGGCTGGGAGCGCTCGTGCTGCGAACCGACCCGGCACTGGCGCTGCTCGGCCGGCGCTGCGTACCCGCCCGCCTGAGCGACGCGGGCTTCACGTTCGCCTTCCCCGAGCTCGGACCCGCCCTGACCGACCTGCTCTGACCACGGCCGGTCCTGCGCTCGACGGCCTCACGTGATCGTTCTAGAGTCGACTGGACGAGGTGAGGTGATCACATGGCCGGTGATCGGTCACCGCGGGGCCGTCCCCGGCCGGCCGTGGAGACGTGGCCGGGGCGAGCCGGGTACCTCGCGGCGTACGACGCCGTCCTGGCCCGGTGGCCGCTTCCCGTCGAGTCCGTCGACCTGCCGTCGCCGTACGGCACGACCCACGTCAACGTCTGCGGACCGCGCGACGGCGAGCCCCTGGTCCTCCTGCACGGCGCCGGTGCCACGTCGACGGTCTGGTTCGCCAACGTCGGCGCGTTAGGCCGCACCTTCCGCGTGTACGCGGTCGACACCATCGGGGACGCCGGCCGTAGCGTCGGCGACGGTCGCCCGATCGGCGACCTGGCCGGATTCATGGACTGGCTGGACGCGCTGTTCGGGGCGCTGGGCCTCGACGGCGCGTCGGTCTGCGGCCACTCGTACGGCGGCTGGCTCGCGCTGAACTACGCCCTTCACGCGCCGCGGCGGGTGCGCAGGCTCGCGCTCCTCGACCCGACCGACTGCTTCGCCGGCCTCAGAGCGGGCTACCGCCTGCGCGCCCTGCCCATGTTCGTCCGGCCGAGCGCCCAGCGGGTGCGCGCCTTCATCGAATGGGAGACCGCGAATACGGAGGTCGACCCGGCCTGGCTTGAGCTGATGTGCCTCGGCCGTACGTTCCCCGGCGCGAGGATCGTCGTGGCGCGCCGGCCCGCTGCTGAGCGACTGCGCGCCTGCGCCGTCCCGACATCGCTGCTTCTGGCAGGAGAGAGCCGGGCGCACGACATTCGCGCGGTATCGGCGAACGCCCGCCGGCTCATGCCCCACGTGGCCGGCGCGGTCCTGCCCGGCGTGTCCCACCACGCCATGCCGGCCGCGCGACCCGAACAGCTCAACCGCGCGCTCGAGACCTTCCTCGCCTGAACCCCGGCGTCATGACGGATCTCATGGGGACGGCTCCGCCGGCGTCTCGACGGAACCGGGGACCGGGGACCGTCCGGGACGGGCCGGATACGGGACCGTCCCGGACGTGGCGCCGGCAAGGCCGGGCCGCCGGCCCTACCGGCGGCCCGGCGCCGGGCTCAGTCGGTGCCGAGCACGCGGGAGAGGAAGGCGATGCCCTGCTGGATCGCCTCCTGGGCGGCGAAGGTGTGCCGCAGCGGGTTGAGGCCGACGAAGTCGTGGATGATCCCGCCGTACCGGATCGCGGTCACGGGCACGCCGGCCGTGCGGAGCTTGGCCGCGTAGGCCTCCCCTTCGTCTCGCAGTACGTCGGCCTCCGCCACGATCACCATGGCCTGCGGCAGCCCGGCGAGGTCGTCACTGGTCGCGCGGAGCGGCGAGGCGGTGATCTCGGCCCGCTGAGCCGGGTCGGTCGTGTACTGGTCCCAGAACCACTGCATGCCCTCGCGGGCGAGGAAGTAGCCGGTGGCGAACTGGTGGTAGGAGCCCGTCTCGAAGTCGGCGTTGGTGACCGGGTAGTACAGCAGCTGCCCGGCGAACTGCACGCCGCCGCGCTGCTTGGCCAGGATGGTGGCGACGGTGGCCATGTTGCCGCCGACGGAGTCCCCGGCGATGGCGATCCGCGAGCTGTCCAGCCGGTAGTCCGCGCCGTTGGCGGCGACCCACTCGGCGACGGCGTAGACCTGCTCGATCTGGGTCGGGTACTTCGCCTCCGGCGCGAGGTCGTAGTCGGGGAAGACCACGGCGGCGCCGGTCCCGGCGGCCAGCTCCCGGATCAGCCGGTCGTGGGTCACCGGGCCGCCGAACACCCAGCCCAGGCCGTGCACGTACACGATGACGGGCAGGACACCGCTCGCGCCGGCCGGGCGGACGATCCGCACCCGGACGCTGCCGGTCGGGCCGCCGTCGACCTCGATGTCCTCGACGTCGGCGGGCGCCACCGTGGGCACGGGGTCGGTCTGCACCTTCACCGCGATCTTCCGCCCTTCCTCGGGCGGCAGCTGGAACAGGAACGGCGGCGTGGAGTTCGCATCGGCGAACGCCTGGGCGACCGGCTCGAGTACGGGCTTGACCTGGTCGGTCATGATGATTCTCCTCTGGAATTAGTGATCGGAGGTTTCAGGCCTGGGCGGAGAGCAGGACCTTGGTCCGCAGCGTGCGGCTCTCCAGGTCGCGGTGGACCTGCGCGGCGTCCACCAGCGGGGCGACGGTCTGCGAGCGCAGGGTCAGCCTTCCCGCGGCGAGCAGTGCCATGACGGCCTGCAGCCGTTCCGTGATGTGGGGCCCGTCCGGCCCGGACAGCCGGACGGCGAAGTCGGCGGCGTGCGGGTCCGACAGCGTGACGACCCGGTCGGTTCCGCCGGCCAGCTCGACCGCGGCGCCGAGGACTCCGGCGCCGGAGGCGTCGATGACCGCGTCCACCGACGGGACGACCGCCCGGACGTGCTCCGCCAGCGCGGGACCGTAGGCGACCGGGGTGGCACCCACCTCCGTCACGAGGTCGAAGTCGCCGGGGCGTACCGCGGCGAGCACACGGGCACCCCGGGCGACGGCGAGTTGACCGGCGATCAGCCCGACCGATCCGGCCGCTCCGACGATCAGCACGGTCTCACCGGCGGCGACGCCGGTCTCGTCGACGACCCGTGCCGCCGCCTCACCGGAGGCCGGCAGGGCCGCGGCGTCCTGGGCGCCGACGGACTGCGGGACCCGTACCCAGTAGCGGGCCAGCACCTGCCCTGCGTAGCCGCCGAGTTCGGGCAGGAAGACCGCGACCGGGTCACCCGGCCGTACGTCGCTCACCGAGGGGCCGACCGCGTCCACCACGCCGGCCGCCTCGAAGCCGAGGACCGACCCCGGGCGGTTGCCGAACGCGCCCTTCAGGTGACCCGACCTGATCGCCAGGTCCGTCGGTCCGACCCCGGCGAACTCGATGTTCACCCGGATCTGCCCAGGCCCCGGTGGGCCGATCTCGACCTCGCCCGGGACCAGTACCTCCGGGGGTCCGTAGTCGCTGAGCACGACCGCCTTCGTCATATCCGCCTCCACTCACGGCACTCGCCATGCGTGATGTGTCACGCAACGGACCTTAACGTGAAGTGTCACGGAAATAGTTCCGATGTGCCGCCGCGCACATCGGGCATTGGCTAGCCTGATCGCAGCGGCACCATGCGAAGGAGCTGGCATGCCGAAGGATCTGCGGGAGAGTGCGGACGGGCCGGTGACGCGCCCGGCCGGGAGCGGGCTGACCGCCGAGCAGGAGGCCACCTGGTTCGCCTACATGCGGGTGGCGCTGCGGCTCAACTACGAGATCAACCGCGGACTGCAGGCCGAGGGCGACCTCTCCCTCCAGGACTTCCACGTCCTCAACGCCCTGGCCGACTCTCCCGGCGGGCGGCTGCAGCTCAGCGACCTGGCGATCCGCATCGGCTGGGAGCGCAGCCGGGTCTCCCACCAGGTGCTGCGCATGGAGGCACGCGGCCTGGTCGAACGCCGCCCGTCGAGCGCCGACGCCCGGGCGACCGACGCCGTGCTCACCTCACAGGGCCGGGACGCGCTGCACCGGGCCACCCCGGGCCACGCCGCCCTGGTGAAGCGGATGTTCTTCGACGGACTGGGCCCCGGCCTGCTCGCACCGCTGCAAACGGCCCTCGAGCAGATCCACGAGCAGATCCTCGTCCACGGCACCCTGCCGCGGCCCTCCGGCCACCAGACCCGCTGGACCGGCACGGACGAGGACTGACCGGCTCGCCCCTCATGTCATTCCCCGCTTCATGAAAACCGTCGTGAAACGACGCCGGATCCCGGGTCGGCGGCGGGGCGCGCTCCGGCGTCCTGACCAGTACGGATGGGCGCGGCGTGAGCTTCCGTTTCGCCCGTGAGCCGACGTTGACGGTCGCCATTGACCTTGTTTCAGGCTCCTCGTAATCTCGCGTCGAATCGATTCGACATCCTCGTCGGGCGGCCGGTGAGACGCGGCGGCCCCTCTCCCCGAGTGAAGGAGGAGTAGATGAGACGGAAATTGCTTCTCGTGCCCATCGTGGTGGCGGCGTTCCTCGTCCTGGCGACCGGGGGGACGGCGCTGAGCAGCAGCCTCGGCCGTACGCCGTCAGCGACCGCTCCCCGCCCCGCCGCGGCGACCGCCGGATGCGGTCAGGCTCCGACGCTGACGAGCGGAACCCACACGATCCAGAGCAGCGGCCAGAACCGCAGCTACATCCTGCGGGTCCCCAGCGGCTACGACAGCAACCACCCCTACCGGTTGATCTTCGGCTTCCACTGGGTCGGCGGCACCGCGAACGACGTCGACTCGGGCGGAACCGACGGCTACAACTGGTCCTACTACGGACTGCGGCGGCTGGCGGACAACGCCGGCAACACGACGATCTTCGTCGCGCCCCAGGGCATCAACAACGGCTGGGCCAACTCCGGCGGCCAGGACGTCACCTTCGTCGACGACATGCTCCGGCAGATCGAGGGTGGCCTGTGCGTCGACACGACCCAGGTCTTCTCGTCGGGCTTCAGCTACGGCGGCGCGATGACGTACGCGCTCGCCTGTGCCCGGCCGACGGTCTTCCGCGCCGTCGCGGTCTACTCCGGCGCGAACCTCAGCGGGTGCAGCGGCGGAACCCAGCCCGTCGCCTACATCGGGCTCCACGGCATCAGGGACAACGTGCTGCCCATCGCCTCGGGGCGGTCACTTCGCGACACGTTCGTCAGGAACAACGGCTGCACCCCGCAGAACCCGCCCGAGCCGGCGTACGGCAGCCTGACGCACATCGTGACCACCTACTCCGGATGCCGGTCGGGATACCCCGTCGTCTGGGCCGCGTTCGACGGAGCAGGGCACGACCCCGGCCCCATCGACGGGTGTACGTGTGACGGCTGGCGGACCTGGACCTCTGGAGTGGTGTGGAGCTTCTTCACGCAGTTCCAGGGCGGCGGTTCCTCGCCCACCCCGCCTCCACCGTCTTCGCCGGCGCCGCTGCGCAACGTCAACGCCGGCCGTTGCCTGGACGTCCCGAACCTCTCGCAGACCAATGGCACGCAGGTCGAGCTGTGGGACTGCAACGGCGGGTCGAACCAACAATGGGCGCAGACCTCTGCCAAACAGCTCCAGGTCTACGGGAGCAAGTGTCTGGGCGCCGCGAACGCGGGCACCTCGTCCGGTACCAAGGCGGTCATCTGGGACTGCAACGACGGCGCCGATCAGCAATGGAACGTCAACGCCGACGGCACCATCACCAACGTGCAGTCCGGCCTGTGCCTCGACGCCAACGGCGCCGGAACCGCCAACGGCACCCTGGTACAACTGTGGACCTGCAACGGCGGAAACAATCAGAAGTGGAATTGATGTCGCAGGTGACCGAGCGACCACATGCCGGTTGAAGCACGCCGGGCCCGTACCTGTGAGGTACCGGCCCGGCGGGCGATCTCCGCAACGAAGCGGGACACGCCCCTTAGTACCACTTCGTGCAACGCCAGCCTTGGTATTTGCCCTTGTAGTAGGCGTACGAGCATGCCTGAGCCTTGTACCCGCGGGGGCGCCACACCCCTCCGCTCCATGCGTCAGTGGCGGTCTTCGCCGTCCAGCTCTTGCCGCCGTGATTGTTCTTGACGAAGCCCTTGCACTGCCAAGGGCCGCCGGCCCATACGCCGGTATCGGCATACGCCCAGCCCGTGTGTTTGTTGTAGTAGAGCGATACAACGCAGCCGTGGAGACTGCCGCCGAACGTTTGAGCCACCTCTTTGCCGTGTGAGGACGCCGAGGCGGGACCGGCCGAGAGTGCGAGGACGCCCGCGGCCACCACCGCCGCCACCGGCACGCCGAGTGTTGCTCTGAACGGAATTCTCATTCGTGCTCCTCGATGACACTGCACCGTGCGGCGCGAAGGGATTATTGCATTCAAAACTCTCTAAGGTGGCGTTACCTGGAATATGCGGCGCGCCGGACGGCTGAGCCGAGACTTGCCATCATCGGCCTTGCCGCAACGCAGCCATCGGCAACGCCTTGAGTTCGTCGCCAAAAGGCAGTGACTGCTCGCCCGCGTACAAGACGAACCCCGCTGGGAATCGGTCACCAGGCCGATCCGCGAGGTGGATCGACCCCTGGACGGTCACCTCATGAACGCGTGAGGTCAGCGGGGCGGGCGGATCGGTTCCGTGGGTGGGGTCTGCGGTGCCGTCCAACTGGCGAGGAGTTTGAGGCGGTCCTCCGAGGGGGTGCCCGGCTCGGCCGTGTAGATGATCAGGTCGTGTACGGCTCGTTGAGGCAGGGGCAGATTCAGATCGCGGAAGGTCATCTCCACGCGGCCGACTTCGGGATGGTTCAGCCGCTTGACGCCTTCGTGACGGATTTGGACGTCGTGACTGGCCCACATGGTGCGGAAGTCGGGGCTGAGCGTGGAAAGTTCGCCGACGAGCTCACGCAGGACCCGGTCGTGAGGTTCACGTCCGGCTTGGGCGCGGAGCACCGCGACCGTGGCCCTGGCACCTTCCTCCCAGTCGACGAAGAAGTCGGGGGAGCCGGGGTCGAGGAAGAAGTAACGGGCGAAATTGGCGCAGCCCCGGTCGCCGGTGGTATCGCTGTCGAACATCGGTGAGTACAGGGCCCTGCACAACGCGTTGCTCGCGACGATGTCCAGACGACCGCTGCGTACGAAGGCGGGGGCCATGGTCATGGAGTCCACCATCCATTGGACGGAGGACGGGATCTTGACGTCCTTGCGGCGGTGCGGCCTGCGGCGGGTGGGGCGAGCCGCTCTGGCCAGCTCGAACAGGTAGGTGCGCTCGTCCTCATTGAGGTGCAGTGCCTGCGCGACCGCTTCCAGCACGTCCTCGGAGACGCCGCCGATGTGCCCCTTCTCCAGCCGCGTGTACCACTCGGTGCTCACGCCGGCGAGGGCCGCGACCTCCTCGCGCCGTAGTCCAGGAACCCGTCGGCGTCGGCTGGTGGGCAGTCCGACCCGCTCCGGGGTGAGCTTGGCGCGTCGGCTGATGAGGAAGTCGCGGATCTCCGAGCGGTTGTCGGTGGGATCACCGGTGTGGTCTTCGGACGGAGGTTCCATTCGTCCAGGGTATCCATGGTCCGGCCGATAAAGAGGTTGCGTTTATACCCCCGATAAACGCGACCTTGCCCACCTCTTACGGCGCCGATTTCCTTGGGTTGGCGGACTCGAACGGCCCTGCTTCAACGCGGGCCGCCGTCCGCCGTCCTCCATCCACACTTCAGGAGCATGACCATGGCCAGCAAGACCGTACTGATCACCGGGGCGACCAGTGGTATCGGCGCCCACACCGCGCGTTTGCTCCTCGAGCGCGGCCACCGTGTGGTGGTCACCGGCCGCAACGAGAGCAAACTGAAGCTTTTCCTCGAGGACGCCGGCCACCCCGACCGGGTGCTGGGTCTCGTCTCGGACGCGGCGGACTGGGAGGCCACCGAGTCGGCCGTGACCCGCACCGTGGAGCACTTCGGTGCCCTGGACGCGGCGGTGGCCAACGCCGGATTCATGACCGGTGACTCCATCGGGGACGGCGACCCGACCCGGTGGTCGCCCATGGTCCTCACCAACGTCCTCGGCCCCGCTCTGCTGGCCCACGCCGCCCTGCCCCACCTGGAGGCCACCGGCGGACGGCTGGTGCTCCTCGGCAGCGTCGCCGGGCTGAAGAACTCTCCCGGGAACCTCTACTCGGCCACCAAATGGGCCACCACCGGGCTCGCCGAGAACCTGCGTTTGCTCGCCACGGCCCGCGGCGTCGGTGTCACCCTCATCAACCCCGGCATGATCGACACACCCTTCTGGGAAGGCGTCAGCGTTCCCCCCTTCGCCCTGCCTCCCCAGCCCATCGCCGAGGCCATCTGCTTCGCCCTCGACCAGCCGGCGGGCGTCGACCTCAACACCCTGACCATCCGGCCCATGGGCCAGCCCGCCTGACCACCCTCGGTCGTCGCACCACGCCGCGCGCCGCATGCCGGGCTAAGGTCACTGCTGCCTCCGGCGAGTGATTGAGGCACGCCTAAGGCCAGGACGCACATCGGCCGGCACCCTGGGGGTGCCGGCCCATGTCTTGCCTGATCAAGCTGGCGGAGGATGCGAGATTCGAACTCGCGAGGGGTTGCCCCCAACACGCTTTCCAAGTCTGCCGCACCACGTCCGGGCCAGGTCGATACCGTCTGTGACCTGCGCAGGAACGAAGCGACGACCCCCCGGTGAACAGCCGCGAACGTCGACGAATGAGACTAGAAGTGAGACTGCTACACGCTGACGAAACTGATCTAAGAGCGAATTTCACAAAGCCGCACGCCCACTGTTCGTTCCCTGACTAGAGTGTGGCCCTATGGACGGCTGGATGGAACGTGCCGCAAGGTGCCTTGCTACTCTTGGCGCGAGTTTGGCAATCAATGAAATCTCTGATGTTTCACCCTGGCTCGCGCGGAAGATGGTGCGTTGGTCGACTCGCATGTGTCGCGAAGCGAATCCTGGACACCAGAAGGCCTACGCGGATGAGCTCGCTGCCTTAATCGAAAAACGGCCCGGCAAGTTGATCAAACTATGTTTTGCGATCGGAGTCCTCGCTGTCGCTCTAGGTCGGCTCGCACGGAACGACGTACGTGAACGATATCAACTCCTCCGAATCGTGCTGTCGGTCGCTGGAACAAAGGGGAGGGTAGCGATATCTCGTATTGCATGCTTCCTTGGTGTAGAGGTGTCAGTAGTAAGCCCTACGGCCTTCAGGGTGGTCGTGACGGCCGCCTTCTTCCTAAGTTGTTTTGTCGGTGACACCCTCGGTCGCGCTATTCCGACGTATATGACCTGAATAAACATTACTCTGCGGGGTGTTGGGGTCGACGACAAGGTCGCTCAGCCCTCGCCTCAATACCGCAGTACCTGGTGCATGACCTTGGCGTACGTCCGCAGGATCAAGGTGATCTTAGTTGCCACAACGCAGCCATCGGCAGCGCCTTGAGTTTGTCACCGAAAGGCAGTGACTGTTCGCCCGCGTACAAGACGATCCCCGCTTGGAATCGGTCACCAAGCCGATCCGCGAGGTGTCGTAGGCCGCGGAAGTCGTCGCCCCGGACGGTCTCGGATGCTTTGACCTCGATGCCGATCACTTGACCCGACGCATGCTCAAGCACCATATCGACCTCGACCTTATCGCGGTCGCGGTAATGGAAGAGTTGAACAGGCTCCTCCGTCCAACTGAGCTGACGCGCGACCTCGCCGATCGCGAAATTCTCCAACAAGGGACCTACCAGGGCGGTCGGATCCTTGGCGCGTTCTTCTGACATCCCGATGAGCCTTCCGCCCAGCCCAGAATCGGTGACGATCAACTTGGGTGTCGAGATGGCGCGAGTTGTCAGGTTCGACGACCAGGCGGGAATCCTCCTAATGACGAACACGAGCTCCAACAGATCCAGATAGCGTGAGAGCGTCATCCGCGGAAGGCCGACATCGTTGGCCATCGACTGCACCACGGCCAGCGTCCCCATCCGTGCGGCCATCACGCTGAGCAGCCGGCGCATCTCCGCCGGCCGCTCGATATCGGATATCTGCCGTACATCCCGCGTAACCAGATCCGTGATGTACGAGTCGAAGAACTTGGCCCTCCGACGCCCTGGGTCCCGCCGGACGGCTTCCGGATAGCCGCCGCGCAATGCCCGGGCCACGTAGTCGCGCTTGGTCAGCTCGCAGGCGGGCAGAGAGACCTCAATGCCCTCGCGGAACACCGCATCCACGAACCCGTCGGGTGTTCCGTCGATCTCCCCTTGCGATAGCGGCCACAATTCGATCGTCTCGGATCGTCCCGGCAACGCGTCGGGGAGATCGCGCAACCCCAGGAGACGAGCGGAACCGGTCAGCAGGAACCTGCCTGGACGCGTGTCCCGATCGACCTCCCTCTTGATCGGCAGCAACAACTCCGGCACCCGCTGGATCTCGTCGATCAACAACAGGCCATCGTGCTTCACGAAGGCGCTGGGGTCACTCTCGGCCGCCGCACGTACGGCAGGATCGTCCAGATAGAACTCCCGCGCGCCGGGAGACCGCTCGACGATCAACTTGGCCAGCGTGCTCTTACCTACCTGCCGAGCACCGTTGACCACCACGACGCGAGTGTCGGCGAGCGCTTCGAGCGCCATCGCCTCGGCGTGTCGGGCATACAATCCATCACCATGCACCTTGCGAGATTACCGCAGCTAGATGCGACTGTGTGGGCGTTCTGCCGCATCGTTCGTGGGCGATCTGCCGATGACTCCGTGGGTGACCTGCCGAGGGTCCGATGGGTGACCTGCCGAAAGACGTCTGGGTAGTCCGCCGAAGGTCTCCGCGCTCTAAGGGCTGGGCGAATGTCCACGGTCGCCCAGCCAAGTCACGGACGGGGAAGTGCGCGAGTGGGCTCAGGACCGTGGGAGCCGGGACTCGCCGACGACGAGACACTGAAGCGGCGGAGTCGACTCGCCAGATCCGTCAGAGACGACCTGGCTGCTCGGCCCGGCACCCGTGAGGCGGCGTCGCGGGCGGTGAAGTTGCGTTGGTGATCTTGATGGCGATCGGCTGGGCGGTCTCGGGTGCCAGGTCGCGGCGCCGGGGGTAGCGGATGTCTCCTCGCTGCGCCTGATGACCATCGGCAGCGTCACGGTCGCCGCCAGGTGCCGAGCCGCATGGAGGGCAACTGAGACTGAACTGAGACTAGAAGCAGTGAGGGCGGCACCCGTGGGTGCCGCCCTCATCGCGTTGTGCCTGGTCAGCGTGGCGGAGGATGCGAGATTCGAACTCGCGAGGGGTTGCCCCCAACACGCTTTCCAAGCGTGCGCCCTAGGCCACTAGGCGAATCCTCCGCGGCAGAGCCTACCGGTTCTCGGGCAGTGCGCGAACCTCGATAACCGCCTCGGGCGGGATCGGGCCGTAGATATGGGGGAAGACGTCGTCGCCGACGGACTCGTGGCGGACGTCCAGACGCGCCGGATCGATCACGAGGAGAACCAGATCGTCCAGGTCGGCGTAGAAGGCGCGCCGGACCTTGCTCACCTGGTCCTCGTCGCGGGAGGCGTGGATGAAGCCCTCCTCGGCCAGCGTACGGCCGCGGGTCGACACCTCGTACGGGCGTCCGGCGTCTCGCACGGCCTCCCACTGGGCCCGTTCGGCGATGTGGAAGATCGGTGCACGCGTGTCCCGCAGATCGCTCGCCATGAAGCCGAGCGTACGGGCCGAACCCGTGCCCCGGATGCCATAGACTCGGGTCAGACCCCTCGCACGGCGTCCATCCTGTGAACCTCCCCAGGGCCGGAAGGCAGCAAGGATAAGCAGGCTCTGACGGGTGTGCGGGGGGTCCTCTGCTTTTCGACGAGGACGGACCCCCATGAGTCTGGCTCTGTACCGCAAGTACCGGCCAGCGACGTTCGCCGAGCTCAAGGGGCAGGAGCACGTCGCCGAGCCGCTGCAGCAGGCGTTGCGCAACGGGCGCATCCATCACGCGTACCTCTTCAGCGGTCCGCGGGGCTGTGGCAAGACGTCGAGTGCGCGCATCCTCGCCCGCTCGCTGAACTGCGAGAAGGGCCCGACTCCCGAGCCGTGTGGCGAGTGCGAGTCGTGTGTGGCGCTCGGGCCGTCCGGGGCCGGCCACATCGACGTGATCGAGATCGACGCCGCGTCCCACGGTGGTGTGGACGACGCCCGTGATCTGCGGGAGCGCGCCTTCTTCGCGCCCGTGGCGGCGCGCTACAAGATCTACATCATCGACGAGGCGCACATGGTGACCCGTGAGGGGTTCAACGCGCTGCTGAAGCTCGTCGAGGAGCCGCCTCCGCACCTGAAGTTCATCTTCGCGACCACCGAGCCCGAGAAGGTCATCGGGACGATCCGGTCGCGTACGCACCACTACCCGTTCCGGCTGATCCCGCCGGGCACCGTCCGCGAGCTGCTCGAGGACATCCTGCAGAAGGAGGGCGTGCCGTACGAGCCGGCCGCGATCCCGCTGGTCGTCCGCGCCGGGGCCGGGTCCGCCCGTGACTCCGAGTCGATCCTCGACCAGCTGCTGGCGGGCGCGGGCGAGGAGGGCATCACCTACGCCCGCGCGGTGTCCCTGCTGGGCTACACCGACTCGTCCATGCTGGACCAGGTCGTGGACGCCGTGGCGTCGCGGGACGGGGCGGCGGTGTTCGCCGCGATCGACCGGGTCATGGAGGGCGGGCAGGATCCGCGGCGGTTCGCCGCCGACCTGCTGGAGCGGTTCCGCGATCTGGTCATCCTGTCGAACATCCCCGACTCCGGCGCGACGGGTCTGCTGAACGTGCCGCCGGACGAGCTCGAGCGGATGCAGGCGCAGGCGTCCCGGCTGGGTCCGGCGGAGCTGACGCGCGCCGCCGACCTGCTGCACACGGGCCTCACGGAGATGCGCGGGGCGACGTCGCCGCGGCTGCTGCTCGAGCTGATCGGCGCCCGGATCCTGCTGCCGGCCGCGTACGACGACGAGGCGTCGCTGCTGACCCGCCTGGAGCGGCTGGAGCGCCGCGTCGCCATCGGCGGCCAGGCTCCGGTCCCGGCGGCTCCGGCTCCCGCCGCCTCCGTACCGCAGCACGCACAGCCATCCGCTCCCCAGAGTCCTCCCGCACCGCAGCCGGCCGCTCCGCGGGCCGAGGCGCCCGTCGAGGCCGCCCGGCCACGGCCGTCGAGCCCGCCCGCGCCGCAGACCCAGCCCGCGCCTCAGGCGCAGCCCGCGCAGCGCGAGGAGTCGCCCGGCGGGGCGCGCAGCACGGACTGGCCCGTGCCGGCCACCGCCTCCGGGTCGGCGCCGGTGTCGGGCCGGGCGTCCGCCGCCGACTGGCCGACACCCTCCACCGCGTCGTCGCCCGCTCCCACCGCGCCGTCGGCCGGGACGCCGAACGGGAACTCCGGAACGGCCGCGCCGTCCGGCGGGGTGGACGTGGCCGCGATCCGGCGGATGTGGGTGGACATCCTGGAGGCGGTCAAGCAGCGGAGCAAGGTCGCCTGGATCCTGATGGAGGGCGTGGAGGTCGCGTCGCTCGAGGGTCAGGTGCTCACGCTGGCGTTCGCGAACGACGGCAAGCGGCGAGGGTTCACGACCGGGGGCAAGGACGTCGTCCTCCGCGACGCGCTGAAGGAGATTCTCGGCGTCGACTGGCGCATCGACGCGATCCTCGCCGGTGGATCCGGCCAGGGGGCGCGGCCCGCGCCGCCGCCTCCGGACGCGGGCGGCTGGGGCGCTCCGGCGGTTTCGCCTCGCGAGCCTCGTACGCCGTCCCCATCCCCGTCCCCGTCCGCACCGGTCCCCCCGCCGCCGCCCACCCCGGTTCCGCCGCCGCCCGAGCCGGTGGACGAGGCGGATGAGGTCGATCCGGAGGGTGACGCGGACGCGGGGAGCGAGGCCGCGCTCACCGGCATGGCCCTGATCGAGCAGGTCCTCGGCGGAAAGGTGATCCAGGAGTTCGACAACACCTGACGTCCGGCGAAAAGCTCGGTAACGCCATGGTCATCCCGCCGTGAACGGTGCATCCTTCTCGGCCGATCGGCGGCTTCGCCGAGTCGTCCGTACGCGGCTCGCCGCCCGGTCAGGGGCGTTATGGGACGGCCGTACGGGTTGCCCGGAGCCGCATACCGGATCGGGGCCGGACCCCGTAGTCTCGTCTCAACGGACGATCGAACGAGGAGAGCACCGTGGAACCCGGTGGCCAGCCGAATATCCAGCAGATGCTGCAGCAGGCGCAGCGCATGCAGGAACAGTTCTTGAGCCTGCAGCACGAACTCGCCGAAACGGAGATCCAGGGCACCGCCGGCGGCGGATTGGTCACCGCGACCGTCAACGGGTCGAACGAGGTCGTCAAGATCGTGATCGATCCGGCCGCCATCGACCCGGAGGACCCGGCGGACACCGCGGAGACCATCGCGGACCTGGTGCTCGCGGCGATCCACAATGCGTCGGAAGAGGCCCAGACCCTCGTGCAGGAGAAGATGGGACCATTGACCGAGGGACTGGGCGGCGGCCTGGGCGGACTGGGCCTGCCCGGTATGTGACCCGACGCGGCGGATCCACCACCCGGCTGTGACGACCGTGGACCCGCCCTGCGCCGTGCGGGCGCGCTTCGATCGGGAGGTCTCGAAGCGCGTCCGGGACGTCACCCATGGCGGCGGTGCCGCATGGGAGCGCCCACCCGCTGTGAGCGGCCTCCACGAGAACGTCCAGTCATGACGGCGCTCCCCGAGCCGGTGAGCGCGTCGACGAGGAGAAGGGAGGGACCGTGTACGAAGGGGTTGTCCAGAACCTCATCGACGAGTTGGGCAGGCTGCCCGGCGTCGGGCCGAAGAGCGCGCAGCGGATCGCCTTCCACCTGCTCGCCGCGGATCCCGCCGACGTCACGCGGCTGACCGAGGCGCTGCGGGAGGTCAAGGACAAGGTCCGCTTCTGCAGCGTCTGCGGGAACGTCGCCGAGGCCGAGCAGTGCCGGATCTGCCGCGACGCCCGCCGCGACACCCACGTGATCTGCGTGGTCGAGGAGCCGAAGGACGTCGTCGCGATCGAGAAGACGCGGGAGTTCCGCGGGCGCTACCACGTGCTCGGCGGAGCGATCAGCCCCATCGAGGGCGTCGGCCCGGACGACCTGCGCATCCGGGAGCTCATGCAGCGCCTCGCCGACGGTGAGGTGACCGAGCTGATCCTGGCGACCGACCCCAACCTGGAAGGCGAGGCGACCGCCACCTATCTTGCCCGGCTCGTGAAACCGATGGGTCTCACCGTCACCCGGCTGGCCAGCGGACTGCCGGTGGGAGGCGACCTGGAATACGCCGACGAGGTCACGCTCGGTCGCGCGTTCGAAGGACGGAGGCTGCTCGATGTCTGAGAACAGCATCGCTGAGAACAGTAATTCAGAGCACAGCTGGCTGACGCTCGCCGACCGCGTGGCGAAGCACGCCGAGAACTACCTGACCGGCCTGAACGCCGTGGCGACCGGTGAGGCCGGTGGGCACACGGTGCCGTTGTTGCTGCTGGAGGTGTCGCAGATCGCGCTGGCCGGGGCGCAGCTCGGCGCCAGCACGGACGTGATCCTGCCGGACAACTGGGAGCCGGACGTCGGGGAGGACCCGGACCTGGACACGATCCGGCAGGGGCTGGCCGAGCGCCTGACCGCCGTCGACGAGTACGCCGAGATCTTCGACCCGTACAAGGACGCCGAGCCCACCGTTTACCGCCTGTCGGACGACCTGGTGGACGTTGCCAGCGACCTGGTCCACGGGCTTCGTCACTACAGCGCCGACCGCAAGCTCGAGGCACTGTGGTGGTGGCAGTACAGCTACTTCAACCACTGGGGCAACCACGCCGGCGCGGCCCTGCGCGCGCTGTACGCCGTCTCGGCGAGCGCCCGGCTGGACGTCATGGAGGAGCCCGTCGCGGGCTGAGCCCGGTGATCGGCGGCACGGACGGCCGGTCGCGGGATGACTCCGTGGCCGGCGGCCGGCCCTCCGGCCTTCCGGACCCGTCCTGGATCTCGTGACGACCGGCTCGTTTCGCGCAAGGTTTCCCGGCCGTTACACGACTTTCGGGAAATCTCGCATAGCGGGACAAATCACTCTGGGTATTGCGTTGACCTCGGTAGACTCGGCGTTCGACTGCCTGATCCCGATCCGAGGAGTGCACACGCGTGGCCCTAGTCGTGCAGAAGTACGGTGGCTCCTCCGTCGCCGACGCTGAGAGCATCAAGCGCGTCGCCCAGCGCATCGTCTCCACGAAGCAGGACGGGCACCACGTCGTCGTCGTGGTGTCCGCCATGGGCGACACGACGGACGAGCTCGTCGATCTCGCCAACCAGGTCAGCCCCCTTCCACCCGCGCGTGAGCTGGACATGCTGCTCACCTCCGGCGAGCGGATCTCCATGGCGCTGCTCGCCATGGCCATCGCCAACCTCGGACACGAGGCGCGGTCCTTCACCGGCTCCCAGGCCGGTGTGATCACGGACAGCACGCACGGCAAGGCGCGCATCATCGACGTGACGCCCAGCCGGATCCGCGACGCGATCGACGAGGGCTCGATCGCCATCGTCGCCGGCTTCCAGGGCGTCTCCCAGGATTCCAAGGACATCACGACGCTCGGCCGGGGCGGGTCCGACACGACGGCGGTGGCGCTGGCCGCCGCGCTCGGCGCGGACGTCTGCGAGATCTACACGGATGTCGACGGGATCTTCACCGCCGACCCGCGGATCGTCCCGGCGGCGCGCCGCATCCCGGACATCTCCTACGAGGAGATGATGGAGATGGCGGCGTGCGGCGCGAAGATCCTGCACCTGCGCTGTGTGGAGTACGCCCGGCGGTACGGCATGCCGATCCACGTGCGGTCGTCGTTCAGCAACAAGACCGGTACGTGGGTCAAGACCAGCATCGAGGGAAACCAGATGGAACAAGCGATCATCTCCGGTGTCGCGCACGACCGGAGCGAGGCCAAGATCACCGTGGTCGGGGTGCCCGACAAGGTCGGCGAGGCGGCGACGATCTTCTCGACGCTGGCCGACGCCGAGATCAACATCGACATGATCGTGCAGAACATCTCGGCCGCGGCGACCAACCGTACGGACATCTCCTTCACGCTGCCGCGTGCGGACGGCCAGGCCGCGATCAAGGCCCTCAACAAGATCAAGGACCAGATCGGGTTCGACTCGCTCCGCTACGACGACCAGATCGGCAAGGTCTCGCTGATCGGCGCGGGCATGCGCTCCCACCCCGGCGTCACCGCCAAGTTCTTCGGCTCGATCGCCGACGCGGGCGTCAACATCGAGATGATCTCCACCTCGGAGATCCGGATCTCGGTGGTCGTCGACCAGGACGACGTGGACGCCGCCGTCACCGCCGCCCACCACGCGTTCGACCTGGACGCCGACCAGGTGGAGGCCGTCGTCTACGGAGGTACCGGCCGATGAGCCGCAAGCCCACTCTCGCCCTCGTCGGCGCCACCGGCGCGGTCGGCACCGTCATGCGGGAGATCGTGTCGTCCCGTGAGGACGTCTACGGCGAGATCCGTCTCGTCGCCTCCGCGCGTTCCGCCGGCAGGCGGCTGCCCGTACGCGGCGAGGAGCTCGTCGTCCAGGAGCTGACCGCCGAGGTGTTCGACGGCGTCGACATCGCGATGTTCGACGTGCCGGACGAGGTGTCGAAGGTCTGGGTGCCGATCGCCGCCGAGCGCGGCGCGGTGGTCGTCGACAAGTCCGGCGCGTTCCGCATGGAGCCGGACGTACCGCTCGTCGTCCCCGAGGTGAACCCCGAGACCGTACGGAACCGGCCGCGGAACATCATCTCGACGCCGAACTGCACCACTCTGTCGATGATGGCCGCGATCGGCGCGCTGCACGCGGAGTACGGCCTGGACTCCCTCGTCGTCGCCTCGTACCAGGCGGTGTCCGGGGCGGGCGTGGCCGGCACGGAGCGGCTGTACGCGGAGATCGAGGCGGTCGCCGGCGACCGTACGCTCGGCCAGACGGCCGGTGACGTGCGCAAGGCGATCCAGAACCGCCTCGGCGACACCGAGTCGCCGTTCCCGGCGCCGATGGCGCTGAACGTCGTGCCGTGGGCGGGGTCGCTCAAGGACGGCGGCTGGGCGTCGGAGGAGCTCAAACTCCGCAACGAGTCCCGCAAGATCCTGGGCATCCCGGACCTGAAGGTCTCCGCCACGTGCGTACGGGTGCCGGTGATCACGACGCACTCGCTGGCCGTGCACGCGACGTTCGAGCGGCCGGTCACGGTCGAGGGCGCCCGCTCGATCCTGGAGGCCGCGCCGACCGTCGTCGTCATGGACGACCCGGCGAACGGCGTGTTCCCGACGCCCGCCGACGTGGTCGGCACGGACCCGACGTACGTCGGCCGGATCCGTCAGGCGATCGACTTCCCGAACACCCTGGACCTGTTCGTCTGCGGTGACAACCTGCGCAAGGGCGCCGCGCTGAACGCCGCGGAGATCGCCGAGCTGGTCGCCGCCGAGTTCTGATCGACCCGAGACGTCCCGGCGGTGCGGCGCACCGCCGGGACGCTCGTGTTTCACGGGAAACCTAGTCGTCCGCGTCGTCGTCATCGATCCCGGTGGGGCCGCCGTTCCCGTGGCCGCGGTCCGGGGTGTTCGGCCCCGGCGCGCCCACCGGACGGCCGGGTGCGTGACCCGCTCCCGGCCTGTCCGGCTGCTCCGCCTCGGGTCCGTCCTCGCCCCGTCCGGTCCGGTCCGGGTCCCGTCCGGGCGGCGTCCTGACGCCCTTGCGGCCGGGCAGAGCGTCCGGTGCCCCGCCGAACGTGATGTCCCAGTGGGACCGCTCGCGGGCGAACATCACCGGCCCGGGCGCGCGGTACTGCACCGCGCCGTCGCCCCGTGTCGGGACGCGCTCGAAGTGCTCCGGGATGTACCTGTCGAGGCACCGGTTGGGCAGGAGGTCGAGCTTGTAGCCGGCGCCGTGGCTGTAGCGTCCCGCCGCGTGGCCCGCCTCGGTACCGCCCGAGACGGTCAGGTGGCAGTGGCTGGCCTCCTTCAGCGCCAGCAGCCCGGCGAACGTCGCCGCCCGCAGCCCCTCGAACGAGGTGCACCGTGAATCGCCGCGCCGGGAGCAGTGGCCGCTGGAGACCCAGCGGACCCCCACCGCCCGCAACAGCGCTCCGGCCAGCCGCTGGTGCAGCAGGCCGGGCTGCGACGTCGGCGTGTGGGTGCGCGCCATGGCCGGACCGGCCATTAACGTGCAGAACCCCGCGGCGCAGCCGGCAATGACGGCGGTGCGTATCGACATGTAGCCCTCCCGTACTGTCGCATGCGCCAGTCGCAGCATTGATCGCGGCGAGCGCGACACTCCGGCAGGGGACGCGCCGCTTTCCGCAATCCACACGCAGTTCTGGCCTGTGGATGACGGACCCGGTTGGTCCCCGGAGAGTCGTACAGTGTCGCGTGTGGCCACACCGACCAAGTCCGAGCAGACGAGAGATCTGATCGCGAAGACCGCTCTGCGGCTGTTCCGCGAGCGTGGCTACGAGGCGACGACGATGCGGGCGATCGCCGCCGAGGCCGGCGTGTCCGTCGGCAACGCCTACTACTACTTCGCCTCGAAGGAAGAGCTGATCCAGCTCTACTACGAGCACTCCCAGGACGATCACACCGAGGCGTGCCGGGCCGTGCTGGCGCGGGAGCGGGAGTTCCGCGCGCGGCTGCTCGGGGTGGTCCGCGCCCGGATCGACACGCTGCAGCCGTACAAGGAGTTCGCGGGGAAGTTCTTCAAGTACGCGGCGGAGCCGACGAGCCCGCTCAGCCCCTTCAGCAAGGAGTCGGCGCCGATCCGCGAGGCCGCGGTCGCCGTCTACCGCGAGCTCGTGGACGGATCCACCCTCAAGGCCGACGCGGAGATCCGCGCCGACCTGCCCGAGCTGCTCTGGCTCTACAGCATGGGCGTGATCCTGCACTGGGTGTACGACAGCTCGCCGGGCGCGGCCAAGACCTATCGGCTGATCGAGCGCACCGTCCCGCTGATCGACCGCCTCGTCGGCCTCGCCCGGGTGCCCGGGATGCGGGGCATCGTCCGGGACGCCCTGGCCACCTACCGCGACCTGCGCCGGTGACGCGGGCGGCTCCGCCCGCGTCACCGGTCCGCAGGGCCGCTCAGGTCAGGTCGAGGTGCTTTCGGGCGAAGTCGATGGTCGCGGCGACCTGGCGGATGCGCTCTTCCACCACCAGGGAGCCGTGCCCGGCGTCGTACCGGTAGACCTCGTGCTCCTTGCCCAGCTCCTGGAGGCGGGCCAGGTAGTTGTCGATCTGGCGGATCGGGCAGCGCGGGTCGTTCTCGCCGGCCATGACCAGCACCGGTGCGGTGACCCGCTCGACGTAGGTGATCGGGGAGGACGCCTCGTACCGCTCGGGCACCTCGGCCGGTGAGCCGCCGAACAGCGACCGGTCGAACGCCTGCAGCGCCTCCATCTCGTCCTCGTAGGCCGCGACGTAGTCGGCCACCGGGACGATGCCGATCGCGACCGTCCAGTCCTCCGGCTGGGTCCCGATGCCGAGCAGGGTGATGAACCCGCCCCACGAGCCGCCGGTGAGGACGAGCCGCGCCGGGTCGGCCAGCCCGGAGGAGACCGCCCAGTCGCGGACGGCCTTGATGTCCTCCAGCTCGGTCAGGCCGGGGCGGCCCTCGATGGCGTCGCGCCAGGCGCTGCCGTAGCCGGTGGAGCCCCGGTAGTTGACGCGGACGACGGCGAATCCGTGGTCCACCCACGCGGCGGCGTCCGGCGAGAACGCGTCGGAGTCGTAGGCGGTCGGCCCGCCGTGAACGTCGAAGACCGTCGGGTACGGCCCCGGGCCCTCCGGCTTGGAGACCAGGGCGTGGATGTCACCACCCGGACCCGTGACCCAGGCGTCCTCGACCGGGACGGACTCGGGCGCGGGCGGGCCGGGCGGGGCGAGCACGACCTCGCCCGTCGTGGACCGGATCACGGGCGGGGACGCCGAGGACGACCAGGAGAACTCGACCGTGCCATCGGGACGCGCCGTGGCGCTGCCGATCACTCCGCGCGGCGTGTCGATCCGCGACAGGTCGCCGCTCGCCAGGTCGTACCGGTAGAGCTCGTCCCGCGCGTGGTGGGAGTGCGAGATGAGCAGCGCGGACCCGTCGGCGTACCAGTCCGCGCCGATCTCGCCGGGGAGGTCCAGCGTGATCTCCTGGACGTCGCCGCTCACCGGGTTCCAGATCAGCGGCTCGGGCTTGCCGCGACGCTCGTGCTCGACGAGCAGCCGCTGATCTCCGGGGACGGGCGAGAACGCCAGGCCGCCGAGCCCCTTGCCCGGGCCGTCCCACAGGTCGGCGACGGTCTCGCCGTCGGCCCGTACGACCCGCAGCGCCATGTGCCGGCTGTCGCCGTGCTCGCTGTGGTTGATCGCGATGAGCGACTCGTCCTTGGACAGGTCGATGGCGTAGGCGTCCTCGGCGTGGGAGTAGAGGACGTACGGGTCGGCCCCCGGACGGGACACGTGGATGGTCGTGCCGCCGTCCGTGGACCGGCCGATGACGGCGAGGCCGCTGGATCCCACCGAGAGCCCGGCGGGGTAGGAGGGCTCCAGGCCCGGAACGGCGGGCTCGTCCTGCCCGCCGCCGAACGCCTGGCGCTTCCACACCCCGAACTCGTCGCCGTCGGTGTCGGAGAACCACCAGATCCACTCACCGGTCGGCTCGATGCCGGCCATCCAGGTGCCGTTCGGCCGGTCGGTGACCTGCCTGCGGTCCCCGGTCGTACGGTCCCAGGCGTAGATCTCCCACGTGCCCGTGGCGTTCGAGCGGTACACCGACCGGTGCGGCGCGTCGTGCGCCCAGCCGGGCAGGCTCACCCGAGCGGCCCGGAAGCGGGCCTTCCAGCGTTCGTCGTCACCCATGGGTCAAGTGTGTCAGTCCGTCTGCGGACCCGCGGGCACGGACTGCAGGTGGAGCTGAGCGGACTTGGTGCCGTACGCCCAGTCGAGCATCTTGGCGGCGTCGGTGAAACGACGGTTCGGGTCGGTGGTCGTGCTGTTGAGGACGAGGCCGTAGATGGTGCGGCCGCCGCGCTTGGCCGCGAAGAGCAGGCAGTACCCGGCGGCGTCGGTGTGGCCGGTCTTGATGCCGATCGTGCCGCTGTACTGACCGAGCAGCAGGTTGGTGTTCGTCCAGCTGTAGGCGGCGTGGCTGCTGGTCTTGGACAGCTTGTAGGTCTTCTGCGCCACGATGGACCGGAACGTCGAGCTGGCCATCGCCTTCTTCGTCAGCTTGATGACGTTGCTCGGCGTGGAGTACCCCTCCTTCTTGGTGGAGGTGGGCAGGCCGTCGGCGGTCCGGAAGTAGGTGCTCGTCATGCCGAGCGACTTGGCGGTCTTGTTCATCTTGGCGAGGAATTTGGTCTGCCCGGGGCCGTACACGTCGGCGAGGGCGTACGCCGCGTCGCAGCCGGACGGCAGCATCATGCCGCTGAGCAGCTGCCGGACGGTCAGCTTGTCGCCGGTCTTCAGGCCGGCGGTCGAGGCGTCGTTGTTCTTGACGTGGTCGACGTAGGACTTCTTGATGGTCACCGTGCGGTCGAGGTTGCCGGCGCGGAGCACGACGAGCGCGGTCATGACCTTGGTCATGCTGCCGATCGGGCGCTTCGTGGTCGTGGCGCGTCCCCAGAGCTTCTTGCCCTTGGACGCGTCGTAGATGTAGGCGCCCTTGGCCGCGACGCCGGACGGCGCGGAGGCGGCGGTCACGACCCTTGCGGCGGTCGTACGGGACGGCGCGGCCGCGAGGGCGCTCGGGGCGGCCAGCGGAAGTGAGGAGATCAGTGCCCCCGCGACGGTGGCGGCGGCCAGGCGTGCGCTGCGACGCATGCGGACTCCTGAGGATTGTGGGGGGGAAAGCAAGCATGCTCGCAGTAGATCAATTCAGCTGCAAACAGGACTCGGGGGATCTATGGGCCGGATCCGGTCAGTCGGATACAGCGTGCGACGGCTGTTCCGCCCCTGATCGGGACGTTCACAACTTCCCGTCGTACCGTTGAGGGGTGACGCCGAGATCCTCGACAGAGCTCGCACTGAGGCCCGACGGCACCGGCGACGAGGAGGTCACACACGGCTACCCGCCGCCCGCCCGGCCCGCCGGGTCTACCGTGGTCGCCTACTGCGGCGTGGTCATGACCGTGCGCGGAGAGTCCACCTCCGCGCCTCCCCCGAACACCTGCGCCGAGTGCGCCAAGATCTGGCGGCGCCGTCGCCGCCGCCGCTCCCGCTGACCGAAGGGGCCCCGTTGCGTGCATGCTGGGGCCCATGGAATCCGAACTCACACTGATGGCCGTGCACGCCCACCCGGACGACGAGGTGATCGGCACGGGCGGCGTCTTCGCGCGGTACGCCGAGGAGGGCGTCCGTACGGTCCTGGTGACCTGCACGAACGGCGAACAGGGCGACGGCCCCGACGGGGTCAAGCCCGGTGAGCCGGGGCACGACCCGGCGGAGGTGAGCCGCTTCCGGCTGGAGGAGCTCCGCGAGTCGGTCGCGCACCTGGCCATCGGGCACGTCGAACTCCTCGGCTATCCCGACTCGGGCATGGCCGGCTGGGACTCCAACGCCGATGCCCGGGTGTTCGCCAACGTCCCCCTCGACGAGTCGGCGGGCCGGCTCGCCGAGCTGATGGAGCGGTACCGCCCCCAGGTCGTGGTGACCTACGACGAGAACGGCAACTACGGACACCCCGACCACATCCAGGCCCACCGGATCGCGGTCGCCGCCGCGGAGGCGACGGGAATCCCCCGCAAGCTCTACCACACCGCCATCTCCCGGGCCGGAATCGCCCAGATGATGGATCACCTGCGCAGCACCGGCGTCGACATGGGCGAGTTCGAGCTCCCGGAGGACTTCGGGACGCCGGATGAGGAGATCACCACCGTCGTCGACGTCTCCGCGTACTTCGAGCGCAAGCTGAAGGCCCTGAAGGCCCACGCCAGCCAGGGTGACACCGGCTTCATGCTGGGCATGCCCGACGAGGTGCAGCGTCAGGTGCTCGGCCGCGAGGACTTCGTGCGCCGCTTCAGCGCCGTTTCCGCCCCCGACAGGGAGGACGACCTGTTCGCCGGCCTCCGCTGACGGAGGTCTCGTTTCCCGCGAATTATGCCGGAATTGCCACCTCCTGCGATGAAAGTCCGGCCTGTAGGGTTCTGCTGGCCGTCGACTGATCACTGGAGCGTGCCGGATTGTCGCTGCACAGCCTGCTGGGTCCGTTGCTGGAACCCGCCGTCACACTCGGCGGCACGCCGACGAGCTGGGCCGAGGTCCTCGGGTTCGTCACCGGAGCGATCAACGTCTGGCTCGTCGTCCGCCAGCACATCGCGAACTGGCCGGTCGGCATCGCCAACGTCCTCCTGCTCGGCCTGATCTTCGTGGACGGCGGCCTGTACGCCGACGCGGGCCTGCAGGCCGTCTACGTCGTCCTGCAGGCGTGGGGCTGGTGGGAGTGGCTGTACGGCGGGCGGGACCGCGGTGAACGCGTCGTCCAGCGCACGTCCCGCGTCGAGTGGGCCGGGATCGCGGCCGCCGGTCTCGCGGCCACCGGCCTGCTGACGTGGGTGCTCGGCACCTGGACCGACTCGAACGTCCCCTTCTGGGACGCGCTGACCACCGCCGTCTCGCTGGCCGCGACGTACGGCCAGAGCCGCAAGCTGCTGGAGTCCTGGTGGCTGTGGATCGGCGCGGACCTGATCTACATCCCGCTGTACGCCTACAAGCACCTCTACCTGACCAGCGTGCTGTACGTCGTCTTCCTCGCGCTGTGCGTCGCCGGGCTGCTCGCCTGGCGGAAGGACTGGACGCGGCGGCGGACGGCGTCCGCGCCGGTGGCCTCCGCAGCACCTTGGTCATGAGGCCGACGAAGGAGGCCTCATGACCTACCGGCACGGGCTGGTCATCGGGAAGTTCTATCCGCCGCACGCGGGCCACCACCACCTGATCGACACGGCCGCGGCCGCCTGCGACCGCGTCACCGTCGTGGCCGCCGCCTCGACCGTGGAGAGCATTCCGCTGGCCCTGCGCGCGGCCTGGCTACGGGAGCGGCACCCCCAGCCGAACGTCGAGATCGTCCCGGTCATGGACGACGTCGAGGTCGACTACGACTCCGACGAGATCTGGGCGGCGCACGTCGCGGCGTTCCGTACGGGTCTGGAGGCGGCGTCCGGGCAGGGCGTCGGCGCGCTCGGCCTGCCGCCGGTGGACGCGGTGTTCAGCTCCGAGGCGTACGGCCCCGAACTCGCGCGCCGGTTCGCCGCCGCGCACGTCCCCGTCGACCCGCCGCGCGACCGGTTCCCGGTGAGCGGCACCGCCGTACGCCGGGACCCCGTCGCCTGCTGGGAGTGGCTCGCGCCCGCCGTACGCGCGTACCTGGCCCGGCGCGTCGTCGTCCTGGGCGCGGAGTCCTCGGGCACCACGACGCTCAGCCGGGCCCTGGCCGCGCACTACTCCGCCCGCGGCGGCGTCTGGGCGGCGACCCGGTGGGTCCCGGAGTACGGCCGCGTCTACTGCGAGGAGAAGCTGGCCGCCGCCCGGCGGACCGATCCGGGCCTGTGGATCGGCGACCTCGACTGGTCACCGGAGGAGTTCACGCTGATCGCCGAGCGGCACCTCGCCCTGGAGGACGCGGCCGCCCGCTCGGGGTCGCCGCTGCTGATCTGCGACACCGACGCGTTCGCCACGTCCCTGTGGCACGAGCGCTACCTCGGCGCCCTGTCTCCCGACGTCGAGCGCGTGCACGCCCGCGCCCGCCACGACCTGTGGATCCTCACGGACACCGCCGGCGTGCCCTTCGAACAGGACGGCTGGCGCGACGGCGAGTCGATCCGGGAACGGATGTCGGCGCGGTTCCGTGAAGAGCTCGACCGGCGCGCCCTGCCGTACGTCATCGTCACCGGGGCCCACGAGGACCGCCTCGCCACCGCCGTCGCCGCGATCGACGCCCTCCTGGACAAGGGCTGGACCTTCACCGCCCCGCTCTGACCGGCCCGGGCCTCAGGCGCCGTCCGTACGGGCCTCGCGCTCCAGCCCGGTCAGCAGCACCGCGAGGCCCGCGCGGAACTCCTCGTCCGCCGGCACCCCCGCCGCCAGCCGCCCCGTCTCGGCCATCAAGGGGAACTCCCCGGCCGGCAGGGCGGCGATCCGGCGGGTGCCCGCACCCGACAGCGGGCCGAGGTGCTCCAGCTGGATCGCCCCGACCACGTAGGCGATCAGGCTGCGGAGCGCGATGACGCGGCGCTCACCGTCGACCCCCGCCTCGGTGAGGATGCCGAGCACCGTCTCCGCCCAGCGCAGGTTGCTCGGTGAGCTCTGCCGGTGGGTGAGCGTCAGCGGCACCACCTCCGGGTGCGCGGCGACCGCGTCCCGTACGCGCTCCACCATGGTCACGAGTCGCTCCCGCCACGGCCCGCCGGCCGGTGGCGTGGTGTCGACCGCGCCGAGCACGCGTTCGACGATGAGCGCTTCCAGCTGCTCGCGATCGTCGACATAGCGGTAGAGGGACATCGTCCCCGTCCCGAGCTCCCTGGCGACGGCGCGCATGGTCAGGGCGGCGAGCCCGTCGCGGTCGATGACCGCGAGCGCGGCCGCGGCGATCTGCGACTCGGTGAGCGAGCGTGGGCGTGGCATGGTCCAGAGAGCGTACAAGGTACGCGCACGGATGTTAGCGTATGTTGTACGCCTACAAGGGAGGTGTCACGATGACCGCATCCGGCGATGCACGGAAGGTCCACCCCGGCAGCGTCATCCAGGACCGTGAACTCACTCCGGTCATCGGCTCCACACTCCGGCTCCTGGCGCCGGGACGCCTCGTCCACCTGCAGTTCCGCCGCTTCGCGGGCTGCCCGGTCTGCAACCTCCACCTGCGGTCGATCATCCGCCGCCACGCCGAGATCGAGGCGGCCGGCGTCCGGGAGGTGGTCCTCTTCCACTCGCCCGCCGAGGAGTTGCGCGAGTACGTCGCGGACCTTCCGTTCCCCGTCGTCGCCGACCCCGGCAAGCGGATGTACGTGGAGTTCGGCGTCGAGTCGGCCAAGCGCGCACTCCTGCACCCGCGCGCCTGGGGACCGATCACGCGGGCGGTGCTGCGCAGCACCTGGGCGATCGCCCGCCGCCGCGAGCGCCCGCCCGCGGCGATCCCGCACGGCGGCCGGTTCGGCCTCCCGGCCGACCTCCTCATCGCCGAGGACGGCACGGTCGTCGCCTGCAAGTACGGCGAACACGCCTACGACCAGTGGTCCGTCGACGAACTCCTCGCCCTGGCCTCCCGCGCTCCGGCACTCCGTGAGCAGTGCCGTTGAGGATCGCGTGGGAGTGGTGAGCGCGTAGGTGATTTGTCCGTTTTTCCGGCGGGTGGAATCTCCGCTGTTGACCTTGTGAGCAGGGGCGGGACACGATCGGTCGTACGGTGTTTCCCCACAGTCACGGAGGTGCTGCACCATGCCGAAGGTGCTGATCGTCACGGGCGACGCGGCCGAGGACCTGGAGGTCATGTACCCGTACCAGCGGCTCCTGGAAGAGGGGTACGAGGTGCACATCGCCGCTCCGACGGCGAAGAAGCTGCAGTTCGTCGTGCACGACTTCGTGGACGGCTTCGACACGTACACCGAGAAGTTCGGTCGCATGTGGCCGGCCGACGTGGCGTTCGCGGACGTCGACCCGGCGGACTACGCCGCACTGGTGATCCCCGGCGGTCGCGCGCCCGAGTACATCCGCGGCGACGCCGAGTGCCTCCGCATCGTCCGGCACTTCGCCGAGGAGGGCAAGCCGATCGCGGCGCTGTGCCACGGCCCGCTCGTGCTCGCCGCCGCGGGCGTCCTGGGCGACCGCTCCTCCAGCGCCTACCCGGCGCTCGCGCCCGACGTCGAGGCGGCCGGCGGTTCGTTCGTGGACAGCGAGGCGCACATCGACGGCTCGATCGTCACCGGCCGCGCCTGGCCGGACCACCCCGCCTGGATGCGCGAGTTCCTCAAGATCCTGCGGGTCGCCGCCCCCGTCGGCTGACGGGACGCCCCTCCCGTCCGCGCGCTGTGCCGCACCGGCGCGGTGCGCGGGCCCTGGGGGATGACGCCGCCGCTCGGGTGTCCTACGCTGCGGACACGCCCGAGGGAGGTGCCGCGATGACCGTGGAGACCGACGAGCGCCGGCCGGTGCCCGACGGCCTGGTGGGCTCGGTGCAACGCGCCCTTCGCGTCCTCGAAGCGGTCGCGTCGGCCGGAGACGGGGTCACCGCCAAGGCGGTCGCCCGCCGGTGCGGGTTCAAGCTGTCGACGACGTACCACCTCCTGGGCACACTGGTCCACGAGGGTTACCTCGTCCGGCTGCCGAACGCCCGCGGGTACGGCCTGGGCTACCAGGTGGCCGGCCTCCACCAGCGGCTGCACGAGCAGTTGCTGCCGGGCCCCGGCGTGGCCGACGCGCTCCGGCACGCGCACCGGGTCGGCGGCACGGCGGTCTACTTCAGCGTGCTGCGCGACGCGCACCTCGTGGTCGCCGACGTCGTCGACTCACCGCGTACGCCCCGGGTCCGCCCGCTGGACGTGGGATTCCACGAGGCGGCGCACGCGACGGCGTTCGGCAAGGTCCTCCTGGCCTACCTCCCGGCCGGCCGGCGCCGTGACTACCTGGTCGGCGCCGGGCTGCGCCGGCTGACGAGCCGGACCGTCACCCGGCTCGCGGACCTGGAGGACCAGCTGGCGCGGGTCCGTGCCACCGGAGTCGCCGACGAGATCGAGGAGTTCCGCCCCGACCTGGCCTGCGTGGCGGCCGCGGTCCGCGACGATCGCGGCGCGGTCGTGGGCGCGGTGGCCGCCTCGGCCCCGGCACCGTACTTCGGCGCCCATCGCGACCGAATGATCGAGGCCGTACGACAGGGCGCCGACCTGCTCAGCCCCTGCTGAGCCGCTGCCCCGGCGCGGCCGGGGACCACTCCGGGTCGGCTGTGGGCTGCTCTGGGTCGGAGGGCGCGCTCCGGGTCGGCTGTGGGCTGCGCTGGGGCGGTCGGCCCCTGCGCCGGCGCAGGGGCCGCCACGAGGGGCGGCCCCGGGCCGGGATCAGCTCGCCGACGCGGCGCCGCGGTTCAGCACCTGGGACAGCACGCTCGACAGGCCGTACCAGTCGCAGGAGACGACGGTCGCGTGGTCCGCGGCCAGCTTGGCCACCCGGGCCTGGGCGTCGGGCACCGGCGGGTCGTACTGGTCGATCGCGGGCGAGACGTTGTGCGCGTCGGTCATGGTCAGCAGGTAGTGGTTCGTGTCGTACCAGGACGTGTCGACGCCGTTGACGTACGTGGCGGCGTCGCCGTCGAAGACGACGAACCACGGCCGGATCGAGGTGTCGGCGTACTGCGTGCGCGGGTCGCCGGAGGCCGCGCCGAGGACGGCGGGGAACGTCGTCGCGGTCGCCGTCCTGCCCGCGGAGCGGAGGTTGTTCAGGTACGTGGCGTACTCCACGTCCGTGTGCAGCGTGTCGGTGGGATTGCCCAGCTCGACCGTGCCCGGGATGACGTACATGATGATCTTCCCGGCGAGCGCGGCGCGGCTCGGCCAGGCGTTCGCCCTGGCGGCCTCATCGAGACTGGCGTAACCGCCCAGGAGGTCGGCGGGCCGATACAGAACGCTTCCGACATGAGAATTGACCTCGGAGTCGAACGCCGCAGGCCCCATACCGTAGTTGTTCTGGAATCCGGCCTTGAGCTCGAC
The DNA here is from genome assembly GCF_024055715.1 of Actinoallomurus soli. GTDB lineage: Bacteria > Actinomycetota > Actinomycetes > Streptosporangiales > Streptosporangiaceae > Actinoallomurus > Actinoallomurus soli. Next base: position 82,425 of record NZ_JAMXMV010000006.1, on the reverse strand, counting down.
CTTGACGTAGATCGGTCCCTTTCCGGGGTGCGCGGCCAGCCAGTACTTGATGTCGTCGAGGCACGATCCGAGGTCCTTGTTCGCGCTGCCCGAGTAGATGTCGGACGGGCTCGACGCGTCCACGCAGTTGTTCTTGTTGCTGGTCAGCGAATCGTGGCTGACCTTCCACTCGCGGGTGAAGACGTCGTCCCAGGCGTCGAGCTCGACCATCGACGCGCCGGCGTCGAGGGCCTTGGCCAGGTACGGGTACGCGTCGGGGTTGTAGGTGTTGTGCACGCCGACCACGGTCGTCTGCGCCAGCGACACGTCCGCCCGTGCCGTCCGCGCCGACAGGACCGAGCCGCCCACTCCGAGCGCTACCGCCAGCATGGCGGCCGCGGCCACCGCGACGCACCGTCGAAGGCCGACCAGCATCTCGCCTCCAAGTTTCAGCTCCACGAGGGGGAACGCTAAACCGGTACGGTGAGGAAGAAAGAGCGTACGGATGAATATTTAGCCGGTTCGCGGCCATGGAGGAAGAGGCATTCGATCGCCGAGGTGAAGTCGATTCTGTCAACCTCAGGATCCGCCAAGTAGAGACTCTGATCTCCGTATGAACTCACCAATTGACGCGGGCATCCCGGGCCAGTATTGGGCCGAGTGAGGGCAGTTTCATACGCGGATTCGGGACGAAGGTCCCGTGGCCCGGGACGTTGGTCCCTTGAGGCGGGAGACGTACCGGGGCAGAGTGGGAATCGGCCTACGGGACGTGCGAGGGAGCTCGACCGAACGGATCGCCAGGACGGGATCCCTAGGGAACGGGCTGAGAGGCCGTAGGAGCCGAGAGGCTCCTCAACGGCGACCCCCACAACCTGACCCGGACAATGCCGGCGCAGGGAAATCGCCCTGTAGGTCCTTATTTGCGCGCGGGCCGGCCGTCTCAGGTCTCGGCGAAGCGATGGTGCCCGACCACCCCGAGCAGCCGCAGCTTCTCGTGGTCCTCGGTGTTCGGGGCGGCGGTGAGCACGAGCAGCGCCTGCGACTGGTCCTCGGTGAACAGCACCTGACAGTCCACCTCGATCGGGCCGAGTTCGGGATGGACGAGCGTCTTGTGATCCTCGAAACGCTTGGCCACCTCGTGCCGCTCCCACAACGCGGCGAACTCCGTACTCGCCTTCTGCAGCGCCCGTACGAGGTCGCCCGCCGGCGAGTGCGGGCCCATCGACCCGTAGGCCGCTCGCAGGTTCGCGACCTGGGCGCGGCTCTGCCGGTCCCGGTCGTTCTCGGGATAGCGCAGCCGCTCCGAGGGATCGGTGAACCACCGGTAGGTCTCACTACGGGCGAGGCCCGTGTAGCCCGACTTGTCGCCGAACAGCGCCTCGGCCATCCGGTTCTGCACGAGCGTCTCGCCCAGGTTCGACAGGATGAGCGCCGGGGTGTCCGACAGGCGGTCCAGCACCCGCAGCAGCGCGGGGGCGACGTGCGTCGCGGCCGACATCGGCGCCGGCGGGTTCTGCCCGGCCACCTGGAACAGGTAGTCGCGCTCGTCGCTCGACAGCCGCAGCGCCCGGGCGAGCGATGCGAGCATCTGCTCGCTCGGCTGCGGACCGCGCTGCTGCTCCAGCCGCGTGTAATAGTCGGTCGACATCACGGCGAGGGCCGCGACCTCCTCCCTCCGGAGACCGGGAGCCCGGCGGCGCGCACCCTCGGGAAGCCCGACGTCCTCGGGGCGTAGCGCGTCGCGGCGGCGACGCAGGAAGTCCGCGAGTGCTGCACGATCCATGCACCCATTATTCGGCCGGCGCCCCGGGGCGAACCAGGGATCGCCGATCCCCCGATGACCGCTCTCTGTACGCAGCGTGTTCGACCGGCGAGTCTGAAGCCATGGACATCACCGGAAACACCATCTTCATCCCCGGCTCCACCAGCGGGATCGGTCTCGCCCTCGCCCTCGAACTCCAGGCCAAGGGCAACACCGTCATCGTCGGCGGCCGCCGTACCGAACTGCTGGAACAGATCGCCGCCGAGCACCCCGGCATCGACACCGTGCAGATCGACACGGCGGACGCCGCGAGCATCGAGGCCGCCGCGAAGCAGGTCCTGGCCAGGCACCCGGACCTGAACGTCCTCATCGCGATGGCCGGCATCATGAAGATCGAGGACTGGCGCCGGCCCGAGTCGTTCCTGGCCTCGGCCGAGTCCGTCGTGACGACCAACGTGCTCGGCCCGATCCGGCTGATCGCCGCGTTCATCGAGCACCTGCAGGAGCAGCCGGACGCCACGATCGTCACGGTCTCCTCGGGTCTGGCGTTCACGCCGCTCAAGGTCACGCCGAGCTACAACGCGTCGAAGGCCGCCATCCACATGCTGAGCGAGTCGATCCGGCTGCAGCTCGCCGATACGAGCGTGAAGATCGTGGAGCTCGAGCCGCCGGCCGTCCGCACCTCGCTGCTGCCCGGCCAGGAGGAGAGCGAGTTCGCGATGCCGCTCGACGAGTTCGTGACGGAGGTCATGGAACTGCTCGAGAGCCGGCCCGACGCCAAGGAGATCCAGGTCGAGCGGGTGAAGTTCCTGCGCTACGGGGAGGCCCGCGGCGACTACGACCAGGTCGTCGCCACGCTCAACTCCTCCGACCCGCACGGGAAGTGAACACGCGCCCGCAGGCGTCGGCCACGGACTCCGTGGCCGTGGCCGACGCCGACGGCCGACGCAGCGGACGCCGGCCGGGGCCCGTCACGTCGACCGACCGGCCGCTCATACGAACTGTTTTCGCAACAGACTTCCTCGGATGCGCGACGAGCGGGTGGAGCGGGTGCCGTCGTCGGTCCCCGATCAGCCGATGCCGAGGGACTGCTCTGCGGAGACCCAATTGCCGGCCATGACACCTTGTGCCGCGGTGAGGCGGCACAGACCGCCCGAAGCATGTCCTGATCCACTTTCTTCTTCCGCGCCGCGGTCTCGGGCCATGGGACGGGCCCGGGTCGCATCCGGTCGTCGGGTAGTTCGACTCGTTCACGCCAGAGGTGACCACGCCCGGCGGCACAGCCAGCCGGGGTACTGGTCCGGTGGCATCCCTCCGAGCGAGCATCCCCCCGGCGGCCTGCCAAGGACCGGCCGCTCGCCGGGCGCAATGTCTTCCACTGATACCGGCTCATTCCTCGATGATCCCGCCGCGTCCGGAGTGTGGCTGCGCTTCCCGGATGTCCTCGCACTTCCGGCGGTGGTCGGTGAGACCTTCCCCTATCCGTCAGTGGCGGCCGGAGTCGAGGCGCCGACCCGCACGGCCCATTCGAAACCACGAATGGTTTCCATGGAATTCCCCTCCTGAAGGTGGGTTATTCGACGTTGGCCCCGCGTGTGACTGCCGTTCACCGATAAGTCATATACGCCACAGAAAAGCCGCATGTGACGCAGGCCACAATGGGCTTCGTCCTCGCAGGCCATATCGGCGTTTCGTCTGACCTGTCGGGTGACGTGGCAGATCGGTCCGTTGACCGCCTCCAGCATGATCGTTAACATCGGTGAAATCAGCTAGTCAACACGGCAGTAAAGCTGTCGAAACACACTAATGTCGAGGCCGATTGCGTGCGATAGCAGGAGGGTTAATGCACCTGTCCGACGTCGACGTCTGCATCATCGGAAGTGGAGCGAGCGGCTCGATCGCGGCGAACGTCCTGGCCCGCAACGGCTTGCGGGTATTACTCCTTGAAGAAGGTGAACGGCTCCCCAAAGGCGCCAGTCTTGCCGCAGCGGAGGTCGGTTGGGAAGCCGCCTACGTACGAGATGGTCAGGGGAATCTGTCGCCTACGGGCCGTCCGTGGACGGCATGCGCCCTCGGGGGCGGCACGGCGCTGTACGCCGGGATATCCTTTCGTCTCCGCGAAGTGGATTTCGACGCCCGGCGGTTCGTCGCATCCGACGCGCTCGATCCGCAATGGCCCATTCGGTACGGCGACCTGCGCCCGTATTACGACGAGATCGAGCGGACGATAGGGATCGTGCGGCGACCGGGAGCCGACCCGCTCGAGCCGCCTTCGCCCAGTGAGTCGCTGCCCGCCCACCCCTACAGCCTTCCAGGCCGGATGCTCGCGCGGGCGGGGGAGAATCTCGGGCTCCGGCCGTTCCCCACTCCGCTCGCCGTGAACAGCGTGCCGTACCGTGGCCGGCCGGCGTGTCACTGGTGCGGGCCCTGCAACGAACACGTCTGCCCGACGGGCGCCCGCGTCGACGTCGCCGCGGGACTGCTCCGCGCCGCCGATGGTGCGCTGACCGTCGCGACCCGCAGCCGTGCCGTACGGATCGACCTGGCGCACCCGGACCGGGCCGGTTCCGTCGAGTGGCTGGATCTGCGGTCCCGGACCCGGCGGCGGACCCGGGCACGCTGCGTCGTGCTGGCCGCCAATGCGGTGCAGTCGGCGGCGTTGCTGCTGCGCTCGACGAGCCGCTGGGCTCCCGCCGGCATCGGGAACGACCACGGGATGCTGGGGCGCGGCCTCTCCTTCAAGGTCAGCGGTTATGCGGTGGGGGCGGCCTGCGCGCCCGGCGCGGCCGACCGGACGGCCTACGGACCGCACTCGACCGTCGCCCTCTCGGACCACTACCTCGCCGCCGACTGTGCTTCCGGCCTCGGCGGCCTCCTCTACGAGGCGAGCCCGGAGGCCCGCGGCGTGAGCCTGGGCCGCATCTCTCTGCGGGTCCACTACGTGGCGGCCGACCAGCCGATGGCCGGCAACCGGGTGCGGCTGGCGAACACCAGGGACCGCTTCGGCGTGGAGCGGATCGTCCTGGACTACCGCTCACATCCGGTCGACCGGCGCAGGCTCGGCCACCTCGCGGAACGTGCCACGGACCTGCTGTCCGCCGCGGGCGCCGAGGACCTACGGCAGGAGCCATCGGGCTACGAACGCGGCAGCCGCCACCTGCACGGCGGCTGCCGGGCCGGCACCGACCCCGCCACCTCGGTCGTCGACGCGGGCGGGCGGGGCCATGGGGTCGACAACGTCTACGTGATCGACGGGGGCTACTTCCCTTTCGCCGGTGGAGTCAATCCGACGTTCACCATCCAGGCGAACGCCCTGCGTATTGCGTACGAACTGGTACGGCGATTGACCGGCAGGCCGCCACGGGCGCGGCTCTCCCTGAACCTCGAACCCGACCGCCGACCCACTCGTACGACGGATGACCGAGTCTCGGTAGCCCAAGGAGCGCAGTGATGCGGACGGCACGGCAAGACCCCGGCGGCGCGGATCTACTGAGGCGGGCGAAGGCGGTGACGGCGGCCGAGACCTGGGACCTCAACCGGCGCTTTCCCTTCGTCATGGACCGCGCCTCGGGTGCGCACATCTGGGACGACAGAGGAAATCGCTATGTCGATTTCACCTCGTGCAGCGGCGCGGCTCCGCTCGGCGCCGGATACGGCCCCGTCGTCGAGCACACGATCAGTGAACTACGCCGCACGGGCGGTATCGTCGCCGGGCCTCTTTCCACGCTCAGGGTCGAGGTCGCCGAACGCCTGGTGGACTTGTTTCCCTGCGCCGAGCGCGCCATCTTCTTCCGCACCGGATCATGCGCCACGACCGCGGCGGTCCGGCTGGCCCGCGTGTACTCGGGAAAACGCCGCGTACTGACCAGCGGGTACCACGGGTGGCACGACTGGCAGTTGCAGTACCGGCCCGCGATGGCGCTGCCGGACAGGGACCCGGACACCGTCGACTTCGGATATGACCTCGAACGCTTGACGGACCTTCTGGCAGAGGACACCGCCGCGGTCATTCTCACTCCAGAGGTCAATTTCTTCCCACCCGCCTATGTCGCCGAACTCGAAGTCCGCGTCAAGCGCCACGGGGCACTGCTGATCCTCGACGAGGTCATGACGGGCTTCCGCTACGCCCGCGGCGGCTACCACGCGGCCACGGGCGTCGAACCCGACCTGATCACGGTGAGCAAGGGCCTGGCCAACGGCGTCGCGCTCTCGGCGGTGCTGGGCCGGGCCGCGGTGATGCGCGCCGACGAACGCACGTACCTCGGCAACACCTACCAGCGAGAGGTGACGCCGTTCGCCACCGCCATGGCCACCCTGGACGCGCTGGCCGACGGAGACGCGCTCGGCACGATCGAGCACGTCGGCAGGCGGCTGATCGGCGCGCTCGAGGAGGCGTTCGCCGCCGCGGGAGTGCAGGCATGGGCGTTCGAGCGCCCTTCGATGTTCGACGTCGTGTTCGCCGACCCGGAACTCGGCCACGAGTTCTTCCAGGGGCTCTGGAACCGTGGGTACCTGATGCAGTACGGCGGCCGGTTCATGCCGTCCGCGGCCACGGAGGACGAGGACATCGAGGGATTCCGCACCGCCGCGGTCGAGGTCCTCACGGAGAAGGCCGCTGAGCGGGACGGCGGTGGGAAGGCCGCGTTCATCGACGCGGCCGGCCGTTTCGGTGAGGAGTACTTCGCGGCGACCGAGCGGGCGATCCGTACGTGGTCGCGTCCGCCGGTGCCGAGTGCATAGCCCACGACGATTGGAGATCCGATGCGTGCACCTCTGACCTCCGACCCCGTGCTCCTGGGCGGGGAGAACCGCTCCGGCACCACGGTGCTCAGCGTGGTCCTCGACTCCCATCCCGACCTTGTGATCGGGCCGGACATCGACTTCCTGGAGCCGCCGGACCTGGGCCCGCACATCGTCGAGGCCTGCGACCTGCTCTCCCGTTCCGACCCGCGAGTGCTCGGGCCGGGCACCGACACGAACGACCCCTTCTGGTACGACGGCGCGCACTTCGTGAAGCAGTGCCAGCGGTTCGGCGTCGAGTTCGCCGAGTTGCGCTCGCTGGTGGAACAGACCATGGCCGAACTGGGCAGCGACCTGTCCGACTTCGTCGACCGCTGCCGGCTCATCGACCGGATCGGGGAGCACCGGCGCGCGCAGACCGGCGCCGCACGGTGGGGGTTCAAGCTGCAACGCAAGATCGCGCGGGTGGACGACTACGCCAGGCTGTGGCCGAACGCGCACTTCGTGCACATCATCCGCGACGGACGCGACGTGGCGTCCTCGCACCTCAAGACCGTGCCGTGGGGCTACGGCGCGGTCGAGGAGGCCGCCAGGGGCTGGCTCGAGGTGGTGGCCAGGCCGCACACCGTGGCCGATCCCGAGCGGTACCTCGAGATCCGCTACGAGGACCTGACGGCGGACCCGGCGACCGTCCTCCGCCGTGTCACGGAGCACATCGGGCTGCCGTGGGACGACGCGCTGCTCGACCACGCCGCACTGCCGCACACCTTGTTCGCCAACCCCTGGGGGCATCCCGCGGCCGAGGCCGCCGCGCGTCCGCTGGCCACCGGCCGGGCCGGGCGCTACCTCACCGATCTGACGCCGGAGCAGATCGCCGAGTTCGAGGCGATCGCCGGCGCCGAGCTCCAGCGTCTCGGCTACGACCTGCAGACCGTGCCGCGAATCGTCACCCGATGAGGGTGGGCGAGCGGGCCTTCCTGCGGGTGTGGCTGGCACAGAGCGTCTCGCTGATGGGGTCGCAGATCACGCTCATCGCCCTCCCGCTGACCGCGATCACGCTCTTCGCGGTGTCTCCGGGGCAGATGGGCGTCCTGGTGGCGTGCGGCCGGCTGCCCTACCTCGTGTTCGGCCTGGCCGTGGGGGTGTTCGTCGACCGTACGTCCCGGCGGCGGCTGGTCGTCACGGCGAATGTCGGTCTCGCCGCGGTGGTGGGCACCGTGCCGCTGGCGGCGCTCGGCGACCGGCTCCATCTCTGGTGGCTCTACGCCGTGGCGGCGGTGGCCGGCACCCTCACCGTGCTGTTCGACGTCGCCTTCCTCGCCTACGTGCCCGAGGTGACGCCCCCCGAACGGCTGCCCCGCGCGCAGAGTCTGCAGGAGGTCAGCCAGTCGCTGGCGCTCGTGCTCGGCCCGCCGCTGGCCGGCGCCCTCATCGCCCGGCTGGGACCGCCGCTCGCCATCAGCGGAGACGCCCTGAGCTTCGTCATCGCGGCACTGGTCATCGCGCTTCCGATGCCCAGTGTCCCGCGGCGGCCGGTCAGGGCGCTCTCCGACGGGGTGTTGGTCGAGGTACGGAAGGGAGCCGTCTCGGTCCTCGGCGACCCCGTACTGCGGAACGTGACGTCGGCGACCTGCCTCCTCTATATCGCCAACACCATGTTCACCGCCGTCTACCTGCTGTTCCTCACGCGCTCCGTGCACTTGGGAGCGCTGGCGATCGGGCTGGTCATGGGCGTCGGGGCGGTCGGCGGGATCATCGGTGCCGGCGTCGCGCCGTGGCTCGGCCGAAGGATCGGGACCGGGAGCCTGCTCGGCTGGGCGCTGCTGGTGTGCGCCTCCGGTCTCGCCCTGGCGCCGCTCGTGGTCCGGCCGCTGTGGGCGGCCGTCGCCGTCGCGACCGTCTCACAGCTCGTGAACTGGTTCGGCCAGCAGGTGTACAACGTGCATCAGGTCCCCATCCGGTACCTGCGAACCCAGCAGGCCCTGCACGGCCGGGTGAACGCCACCATCAAGACCATCACCTGGGGCGGGTCATCGCTCGGCGCGGCGATCGGCGGCTGGGCGGCCGGGCTCCTCGGCGTCCGTCCCGTACTGCTGGTGAGCGCCGTCGTCGCGGGCGCGGCGGGTCTGGCCCTGATGAGCCCGGCCACCGCCCGGCTGCGCCTCGGTGAACAGCTCGGCTCGTAGGCGCTGCCGTACGGCACGGAAAAGGGCCACTTCCGATGATCGGAAGTGGCCCTTCACCTGGGTCGGGGTGGCGGTGTCCAGTCTCAGGACATAGGAAACCCATGTCTCAAGACATAGGAAACCCGAGCGCCGGAGGGCATCTGCCCGCACTGCGGCCAACCCGGTTGCGTCCCCGGACGTGGTGTACGAGTTTCCGCTGTTCAGAGGCGTGGCATCGTGAACAGAGTCCCGGAGTTGGCAGCTATCGAGAGCAGGTCGAAGGCGAGCTGTTTCGACACACCGAGCCGGGCGCGGAGCGCGTCGCGGGGATCGGCCGACCGTGTCCGGAGCCCCTTCGACCGGTGGTTCGAACCCACGACCTCTACATCCCCAACTACGATCTCGGACGCGGCACTAGCTGCTCGCCGGATCCTCGAGCTCCTGCCGGGTGACCACCCGCACCTCCACGCACTCGGTAAACCAAGGATCACTGTGTGTGCTCTTGCGCCACTGATTCATGATCGGATCCCTTCGTCGCCGGCTTTCGACCCCGGATACCCGCCCTAACAGCGCGATTACCCCCAAGCCCGGCAAAGACCGTCTCGGGGATGGCCTACGGCATAAGGCACGGCGCGCCCATCAAGCGGATCGCGCGACTGGTCGGTCACACCAAACGACCGCGACTACCGAGGCCGTCTAACGGCAGGAGCTCCGCCCGGTCATCACAGGAGAAGCCGAGATCATCGGCAAGGCGTTCGGATCGAAGTCGGCCTGGCCAGAGGCGATAGGCGGCCTCTTAGGCCGCCAAATAGACAGAGGCCCTGTACCGTCGCGGTACAGGGCCTCTGGGCTGGTCGGGGTGGCGGGATTTGAACCCACGACCTCTTCGTCCCGAACGAAGCGCGCTGCCAAGCTGCGCTACACCCCGGTGGCTGCAGGTCGTCTTTCAACGCCTGCGCCTCGACGAGTCTAGCGGACTTTTGACCCTCTCCGCGCCACGGTTACCGCCGAACCGGCCTTTGATCCCTGGCGGATGCCGACCCTAGGGCGCAGTGGGTGCCAGGGATCAAGGTCGAAGCGCCGCTCAGGACGCCGGGACCAAGGTCAACAGCGAGGCCTCCGGGGGGCAGCAGAAGCGGACCGGGGCGTACGGGGAGGTGCCCAGACCGGCGGAGACGTGCAGCCAGGCGTCACCGTGCCGGCTGAGGCCCTTCACGCGGGCCCGGTCGATGCCGCAGTTGGTGACCAGGGCGCCGTACAACGGGACGCAGAGCTGGCCGCCGTGGGTGTGGCCGGCCAGGAGCAGCTGGTAGCCGTCGGCGACGAAGCGGTCGAGGTTGCGCGGCTCGGGCGAGTGCATGACGCCGATGCTGAGCGGGCCCTGGGCCGGGCCGGCGATCTCGTCGTACCGGTCCCTGTTGATGTGGGAGTCGTTGATGCCGCCGAGCCAGATCTCGGTGTCGCCCGCCTTGATCGTGCCGGTCGCGTTGTTGAGGTCGAGCCAGCCGGCGGCGGTCATCGCGGCGCCGAGCTCGCGGTACGGCAGGTCGGGGACGGTCCGCCGCTTGCTGTAGTCCTTCTGGCTCGTGCGCCAGAGGTAGCGGGCGGGGTTCTTCGGGACCGGGGAGTACATGTCGTTCGAGCCGTACACGAAGACGCCCGGACGGTCCAGCAGCGGCCCGAGCAGGTCGAGGAACGGGCCGATGGCGTCGCGGTGCGAGATCGAGTCGCCGGTGTTGACGACCAGATCGGGCTCGAGGGCGTCGAGCGCGCTGACCCATTTGATCAGCCGGCGGCGTCCCGGTGTCAGGTGCGTGTCGGAGATGTGCAGGATCTTGATGGGCCGCTGGCCGGGGGCGAGCACCGGCACGTCGTAGCGGCGGAGCCGGAACCAGTTGCGCTCGATGACCGACGCGTAACCGATGCCGGCGACCCCGGTGCCGAGGACGCCCAGGGGGACCGCGTATCTCTTTCGCACCCTCCCCATCGTGCCAGAACGACGCACCGATTATTGCCGGGCGCCGAAGCCCGTACGCAGGGCAAGATTGTTCCCATGTTGAAGGAGAAGCTGCAGGCCGACCTGTCGGCCGCGATGAAGGCACGCGATGAGGTGCGCACCCGCACCATCCGCATGGCGCTGACGGCCGTCACCAACGAGGAGGTCGCGGGCGAGCGGGCGCGCGAGCTCTCCGACGACGAGATCGTCAAGGTGCTGCAGCGGGAGGCCAAGAAGCGCCGCGAGGCGGCCGAGGCGTTCGCCGACGCGGGCCGTACGGAGCAGGCGGAGGCGGAGCGGGCCGAGGGCGTGGTCCTGGATGACTATCTTCCGGCCCAGCTGTCCGACGCCGAGCTGACCGAGCTGGTGGCCGCGACGATCGCGGAGATCGGCGCGGAGGGGCCGCGGGCGATGGGCCAGGTGATGAAGGCGGTCACGCCGAAGGTCGCCGGCCGCGCCGACGGCAAGCGGGTCTCGGGAGAGGTCAAGCGTCAGCTCGCCGGCTGACCGCTCTTCGCGCGTACGAGAAGGTTGAGGCTCTTCGCGCATACGAGAAGGTCCCGTCCCCGGCTCGGCCGGGGACGGGACCTTGTGCCGTTCTGAAGGTCAGTTGCCGAACGGCGGCCAGCTGAAGCCGCCGCCCTTCCTGCCGTTGCCGTTGCCGCGCTTGCCCTTGCCCTTGCCGTTTCCGTTGGCGTTTCCGGCGCCGACCGAGCCGCTGCCGTTGCTGACGAACAGGATGACGGTCGTGTCCTGGTCGGCCTGCTGTCCGCTGCTCGGTGAGGTGTAGACGACGGTGTTCGCGGGCTGGTTCGAGTCGACCGCGCGCGGCGAGATCTCCACGCTGAACCCGGCCTTCTCGATCTTCTGCTTGGCCTCCTGCACCGGCATGCCCTGGACGTCGGGGACCGTCTGCTGGTCGAGCGTCCCGAAGTCCTTCACCGGCGTGTGGAAGGAGGAGGCGCTCGTTCCGCGCAGCGCGCCGAGCATCGAGGCCCGCCAGATCGGCGCGACGTCCGCACCGTAGACGCCGTAGTTGCGGTGGCCCCAGGGCGCCTCCGGGTCGCCGTACCAGACGGCGGCCGCCAGGTCGGGGGTGTAGCCGGCGAAGACGGCGCAGGTGAAGCTCTCACAGGTGCCGGTCTTGCCCGCGGCGGGCCGGCCGAGGCCCTCACCCCGCGCGGTGCCCTTGGTGAGGACGCCCTGCAGGATGCTCGTGACCTCGTCGGCGACGTCGGTGTCGACCGCCTTGGTGCACTTGGCCTTGGGCACGTTGATCTTCTTGCCGTTCGAGTCGGTCACCTCGGTGATCGCGATCGGCGTGCAGTACTCGCCGCGTGCGGCGAAGCCGGCGTACGCGGCGGCGAGGTGGGTGACGTCGATCTCGTTGGTGCCGAGGACCTGAGCCGGGTTCTGCTGGAGCGGCTTGCCGTCCGCGCGCTTCATGCCGAAGTTCTGCGCCATCTTGACAGCGTCGCAGAGCCCGACCGACCTCTCCAGGTAGGCGTAGAAGGTGTTGATCGACTCCCAGGTCCCGGTGTCCAGGTTGGCGGACTTGGCCTTGGACTTCTCGGCGTTCTGGACGGGCCAGGGCTCGGAGCCGTTCCCCTTGCAGTCCCGGTATCCCGACACCGTGGTGCTGGTGGGCGCCGGGAAGGAGGTGCCGACGCTCATGCCCTTGTCGAGCGCGGCCGCCAGCGTGAAGATCTTGAAGGTCGACCCGGCGGAGTAGCCGAGGTTGCCGCCGTGCGCGTAGTCGGCGGCGAGGTTCAGCTGGGTCTCGCCCTTCCTGACGTTCGTGCCGTAGGTGCGGCTGACCACCATGGCCTTGATCTCACCGGTGCCGGGCTTGACCATGGCCTCGGTCGCGGTCCTGCTGTGGCTGGGACGCCTGCTGAGCGCCGCCTGCGCGGCCTTCTGCGCCTTCATGTCGATCGTCGTGCGGATCGTCAGGCCACCGCGGTACAGCAGCTTCTCCCGGTCTGTCTGCGTCTTGCCGAACGCCGGGTTGCCGAGGATCTCGTTCTTCACGTACTGGCAGAAGAACGGCACCTTGCTGTCGACGCAGTCACTCTTGGGCAGCTTGGGGTGCAGCTTGATCGGCTGCGCGGCCGCCTGGTCGGCCTGCTGCTTGGTGATCATCTTCAGCTCGGCCATGCGGTACAGCACGGTGTTGCGGCGATCACGGGCGTGGTCCGGGAAGATGGTCGGGTCGTAGTAGCTGGGGCTGTTGGTGATGCCGGCCAGCAGCGCCGCCTCCGGCAGGGTCAGGTCGGTGGCGTCCTTGCTGAAGTACCGCTGGGCCGCGGCCTGCACGCCGTACGCGCCGGCGCCGAAGTAGGCGATGTTGAGGTAGCCCTGCAGGATCTGGTCCTTGGTCAGGTGCTTCTCGACGTTCACGGCGTACCGCAGCTCGCGCAGCTTCCGGCCGAACGTCGGGGCCTTCGCGTCCGCGATCTCCTTGTCGTTGTCCGCGCTCTCGACCAGCAGGTTCTTCACGTACTGCTGGGTGAGCGTCGAACCACCCTGCTTGACCCCGCCCTCCTGGGCGTTGGTGACCAGCGCGCGGGCGGAGCCCTTCATGTCGAGGGGGCCGTGCTGGTAGAAGCGCGAGTCCTCGATCGCGACGACGGCCTTCTGCATGAGCGGAGAGACCTGGTCGAGGCGTACGGACTCGCGGTTGTGGTGGTAGAAGGTCGCGATGACCTGGCCGTCCGCGGAGTAGACCGTGGTGCGCTCCGGTGGCGGCTGGATGCTGAAGTCGGCCGGGAGTTTGTTGAAGCTGTCGGAGGCGTCCCGGGTCGCCATTCCCGCGCTGCCGACGGCCGGCAGGGCGAGGAAGCTGACCAGGACTCCGGCCACGAGTGCCGCCCCTATGAGGCGGAGCAGCTTGACGATGGCGTGTTCCCGGTCTGCTTTCTCAACTGTCACGCGACATAGGTTACGCGGGACGAGAGGTGCATATGGGGCACCCCGCCGAGCCAGATGACTAGTTCGTTGCCTTGCCATGGCCCGTAGGGGCTATCTCAAGAATGGACCCATCGGGGGCTGTTGAAGTGGCGCGCTCTTCCGTAAGTTTCTCCCCACGGCTTTCGTATGGCGGCCTGACGTCCGCGCCCGTCCGGCCGGGGCTCGCAAACGACAACCGACCCAAGGGGAGTGGGGCCAAGATGTGGATCACGGATTGGACCGCCCGCGCCGCCTGCCGTAACGCGGATCCCGACGCGTTGTTCGTGCAGGGTGCGGCTCAGAACCGGGCCAAGCTGATCTGCCGCGGCTGCCCAGTGCGCACGGAGTGTCTCGCCGACGCCCTCGACAACCGCATCGAGTTCGGCGTCTGGGGTGGCATGACGGAGCGCGAGCGCCGCGCGCTGCTTCGTCGGCGCCCGGACGTCTCATCGTGGCGAGAGCTGCTGGAGACCGCCAAGGAGCGGTACGAGCGGTCGCAGGACCCGGACGAAGAGCTCGTCGCGAGCTGATCCGGCGAGTCGTCCGCCGATCGACCGCCTGGCCGCGCCCGGCCGGCCAGGCTCCCTCACGAAACGCCTGAACGATCAGGCCGCCTGTTCCTCCGGCCTCGCCTCGAACGGCGGCTCAGCCCGTACCCGGCTCAGCCCGTAACGCGCTTCGTCTCGTACGGCGGCCCGGTCTCGTACGGAGCGGGTGCGGTGGTGATCAGGCCGCGGGCTCTTCGTGTTCGCCCGCCAGGTCCCTCGCGATGCACCGGAGCCCGTCCAGGTCGTGGACGTCCTCGGCCATGGCCGCGACCGTGGCCCTCGGAACGGCCGGATGCGACGAGGTGAAGCTCTCACACAGCCGCGCCTCACGCGCGGTCACGTGCATCCGCTCGGCGTGCAGCCGCAGCAGCGCGGCGGCCAGGGGATGCGCGCCGCGATCCTCCAGCGTCTCCGCGGCGGCCTCGCTGCGTACGGCCGACAGGTGCGAGGCGTCGGACGTGTGGACCCGGTTGAGGACCATCCCGGCCAGCGGCATCTGCTCCTCGGCGAGGCGCTCGACGAAGTACGACGCCTCGCGCAGCGCGTCCGGCTCCGGGGCCGCGACGACGAGGAACGCCGTGCCGGGCGCCTGCAGCAGGCGGTACGTCTGCTCCGCCCGCTCCCGGAACCCGCCGAACATCGTGTCGAAGGCCAGCACGAACGTCTGGACGTCCTTCAGCAACTGACCGCCGAGCACCTTCGTGATCGCGTTCGTGAACATGCCGAAGCCGGCGGTCACGACCTTCAGCCCGAAGCGCCCGCCCGCCTTCGCGGGGGCCATCAGGATTTTGATCAATCGGCCGTCGAGGAACCGGCCCATCCGCTCCGGCGCGTCGAGGAAGTCCAGCGCCGAACGGGACGGCGGCGTGTCGACGACGATGAGGTCCCAGGCGCCGGACCGGTGCAGCTGGCCCAGCTTCTCCATCGCCATGTACTCCTGCGTCCCCGACAGGCTGGACGACAGCGACTGGTAAAAGGGGTTGGCCAGGATCTGCTGCGCGCGTTCGGGCTCGGCGTGCGCCTCGACGATCTCGTCGAAGGTGCGCTTCATGTCGAGCATCATCGCGTGCAACTCGCCGTCGACGCCCTCGACGAGCCGCGGGGTGTTGTCCAGCTCGGTGAGGCCCAGCGCCTGGGCGAGCCGGCGGGCGGGGTCGACGGTCAGCACGACGACGTCGCGGCCGCGTTCGGCGGCGCGGACCCCCACGGCGGCGGCGGTCGTGGTCTTGCCCACGCCCCCCGACCCGCAGCAGACGATGATCCTCGTGTCGGGGTCGTCGATCAGGTCGTCGATGCAGAAGTCCGGCGGGGTCTTGTCGGCGGCGGTCACGCTGCTCCCTGCCTCCTCAACTCGGCGGCCAGCTCGTAGAGCCCGGCGAGGTCCATCCCGTCGCTGAGGTGCGGCAGCTCGTACTGGGGTACGTGCGCGTCGGCGAGGCGGGCCTTCTCCCGCTCCTGCAGGGCGGTGCGCCGCGCGTGGTCGGCGGCCTCCTCGGCGAGCGCGTCGGCGATCTCGGCGGTGCGGTCCTCGATGCCGGCCGCCTTGATCCCCACGCGGATCGCCTCGACGTCGAGCTCGTCGCGGACGGCCAGGGCCAACTCCTCGGCGGGCAGCAGCGGCGGCCGGACCATGTTGATCATCAGGCCGCCGACGGGCAGGCCGATCTCCCGCAGCTCCGCGACCCCGTCCAGGGTCTCCTGGACCGGCATCTCCTCCAGGAGCGTGACGAAGTGGACCGCGGTCTCCGGGCTGCGGATCACCCTCATGACCGTGTCGGCGTGGTTGCGGATCGGGCCGACCTTCGCCAGCCCCGCGACCTCGGCGTTGACGTTGAGGAACCGGCTGATGCGGCCGGTCGGCGGGGCGTCCATCACCACCGCGTCGTAGATGAAGCGGCCGCTCTTGTCGCGGCGGCGCACGGCCTCGCTCGCCTTGCCGGTGAGGAGGACGTCGCGCAGGCCCGGCGCGATCGTGGTCGCGAAGTCGATCAGGCCGATCTTGTTGAGCGCCTTGCCCGCCCTCTTGATGTTGTAGAACATCTCCAGGTACTCGAGCATGGCCTCTTCGGGGTCGACGGCGAGGGCGTACACATCGCCGCCGTCCGGCGCCACGGCGACCTTGCGCTCCTCGTACGGCAGCGGCGGGCAGTCGAACAGCTGGGCGATCCCCTGCCGGCCCTCCACCTCGATGAGCAGGACCCGCCGCCCGCCCGCGGCCAGGGCGAGCGCCAGAGAGGCGGCCACCGTGGTCTTGCCGGTGCCGCCCTTACCAGTGACGACGTGCAGCCGTACACCGTCCCAGTCGGTGTCTCTCGCGCTCACTCTTGTGAGGTTATCGTCCGTCCGGCGACGCGTTCGCAGCCCCCGCAAAGTGACGTCTGCCACCTCAGAGGATTCGAAGACTAGTGTCGGACATGAGGGAATCGGCCGTCAGAAAGGTGAGCGCCGTGGCTGAAGCGGCATTCGTGCTCCTAGGCGTCATCGGCTTCGTGATCTTGCTGATCATCCTGTCGTCGATCAAGGTCGTTCAGCAGGTCGAACGCGGCGTGGTCTTCCGCCTCGGCCAGGTCCAGCCGCACTTCCGGCCGCCGGGCCTGACGCTGATCTTTCCCATGATCGACCGGATGACGAAGGTCAACATGCAGACGGTGGCGATGGGCGTCCCCGCGCAGGAGGGCATCACCCAGGACAACGTCAGCGTCCGCGTCGACGCGGTCGTCTACTTCCGGGTGATCGACCCGGTGAAGGCGATCGTCAACGTGCAGAACTACAACTGGGCCATCTCGCAGGTGGCGCAGACGTCACTGCGTTCGGTCATCGGCCGGGCCGACATGCAGCAGCTGCTGTCCGACCGCGAGTCGATCAACGCCGAGCTCCGCCAGATCATGGACGGCATGACCGAGGCGCCGTGGGGCGTCAAGATCGAGCGCGTCGAGATCAAGGACGTCTCGCTGCCCGAGGGCATGAAGCGGTCGATGGCGCGGCAGGCCGAGGCCGAGCGGGAGCGCCGCGCGCGCATCATCACCGCCGACGGTGAGTTCCAGGCGTCCAAGCGGCTGGCCGCCGCGGCCGAGGTCATGGCGCAGGACCCCGCGTCCCTCCAGCTGCGGCTGCTGCAGACGGTCGTGGAGGTCGCCGCCGAGAAGAACAGCACGCTCGTGATGCCGTTCCCCGTGGAGCTGCTGCGCTTCTTCGACCGCGCGGCGGGCGGGGACCGTACGCCGCCTGAGGGTTCTCACCGGCCCGACCTGGCCGAGCGCCTCGCCAAGGCCGAGGAGGAGCTGGCCGAGGCCGGCGAGCCGGCGTCGATCGACTCCGCCGACGAGGTGCCGCCCGTGCCCGGACTGCACGCGAAGGAGCAGCCCGGCATCGCCGCGCGACACGAGGAGCCGCCCGCACCGCGGTAATAGGGTTCGGTCCATGAAGAAGTGGGAGTACGCGACCGTTCCACTGCTCGTGCACGCGACGAAGCAGATCCTCGATAACTGGGGCGAGGACGGGTGGGAGCTCGTCACCGTCATCCCCGGCCCGAACCCCGAGAACCTCGTGGCCTACCTCAAGCGAGAGAAGCAGTGAGCACGCCCGAGGAGAGGGCCCGCGAGCTCGGGCTGGAGATCCCGGACGTCGTGGCGCCGCTGGCGTCGTACGTCCCGACCGCGCGGACCGGGAACCTGGTCCACACGTCGGGCCAGCTGCCGATCGCCGACGGCAGGCTCCTCGCGACCGGCAAGGTCGGCGCGGAGGTCACCGAGGAGGAGGCCGCCGCGCTGGCCCGTACGGCCGCCCTGAACGCGATCGCCGCGCTCAAGGCCGAGGTCGGCGAGCTGTCGCGGGTGCGGCGCATCGTCAAGGTCGTCGGCTTCGTGGCCAGCGCCCCGGACTTCTACGGCCAGCCCCAGGTGATCAACGGGGCGAGCGACCTGCTCGGCGAGGTGTTCGGCGACGCGGGCCGGCACGCCCGCAGCGCGGTCGGCGTCGCGGTCCTGCCGCGCAACGCGCCCGTCGAGGTCGAACTCACCGCCGAGATCGAATAACGTTCGGCCGAAAAGCCCTCGTGGGACGCCGTCCCGTCACCGCCGGACGGCGTCCCGGCCTACCGTGAACGAGGAGGCCCCGTTGACGGACGTTCCCGGTCTTCGGCTGCCCGACCACTTCGCCGAACGCATCCGCGACCTCGAGGAGGGCCGGGCGGAGCCGGCCGCGCCGCGGGACGCCTCGACGGTCGTCCTGCTCCGCGACGCCACGGGCGGCGGCGTCGAGGTCTACATGCTGCGCCGGGTGACGTCCATGCCGTTCGCGCCGGGAGCGTACGTCTTCCCCGGCGGTTCGGTGGACGCGCGCGACGGCGATCGTACGGTGGGCTGGGCCGGGCCGTCGCCCGCGGAGTGGGGCGCGGCGTTCGGCGCCGGGGAGACCCTCGCCCGCGAGCTGGTGTGCGCGGCGGTCCGCGAGACGTTCGAGGAGTCGGGCGTGCTGCTCGCCGGTCCGACGCCGGACACGATCGTGGCGGACCTCGCCGGGGACGACTGGGAGGCCGACCGGCAGGCGCTGCTGGGCCGATCGCAGTCCCTGGCCGCGCTGCTCGACAGGCGCGGCCTCGTCCTGCGCGGTGACCTGCTGCGCCCCTGGGCGCACTGGATCACGCCCGTCATCGAGGAACGCCGGTACGACACGCGGTTCTTCGTCGCGGCGCTGCCCGCCGGGCAGCGCACCCAGGACGTGAGCACCGAGTCCGACCGCGTGACCTGGGTACGCCCCCGGGAGGCGGTCGACGCCGCCCGGCGCGGCGCGATGGCGCTGCTGCCGCCGACCATGGTCACGCTCACCGAGCTCGCGGCGTACGACTCGGTCGCCGCGGTGCTCGCCGCCGAACGCGTCGTACGGCCCCGGCTGCCCGAGGCGCGCGTGACCGGCGACGGCGTCTACCTCTTCATGCCGCCCGAGCTCGACGGCCACGTCCCCGGAGCCCGCCCGTGAGCGCCGTACACAGCCGTGTCGCCGGAGTCCGGCCGGGAAGCGTCATCGACGGTGGTGTCGCCGGGGTCCGGCCGGGAAGCGTCATCGACGGTGGTGTCGCCGGGGTCCGGCCGGGAAGCGTCATCGACGGTGGTGTCGCCGGGGTCCGGCCGGGAAGCGTCATCGACGGTGGTGTCGCCGGGGTCCGGCCGTGAGCGGCATCGACGGTCGTGTCGCCGGGGTCCGGCCGTGAGCGGCATCGACGGCATGCGCACCGAGCGGGCCCGGTGCGTGCTGGCGCCGAACCCCTCCCCGATGACCCTGGACGGCACGAACACCTGGGTGCTGCGCGAGCCGGGCGCCGAACGCTCGATCGTCGTCGACCCGGGACCGGAACACGAGGAGCACCTGCGCCGGGTCGCCGCCGAGGCGGGGCGCGTGGCCCTCGTGCTGCTCACGCACGGCCATCCGGACCACGCGGAGGGCGCGCGGCGGTTCGCCGAACTGGCCGCCGACGGCTCCCGGCCCGTTCCCGTCCGGGCGCTCGACCCGGCGCTGCGGCTGGGCGAGGAGGGCCTGGGAGAGGGCGACGTCGTCGAGCTGGACGGCCTGGAGCTGCGCGTCATGGAGACGCCGGGCCACACGCACGACTCGCTGTGCTTCTGGCTGCCCGTCGACCGTGCCGTGCTCACCGGCGACACCGTGCTGGGCTACGGCAGCACCGTGGTGGACCGCCTCGGGGACTACCTCGCCTCGCTGGACCGGCTGCGGGCGATGGCCGAGGGGGCCGACGTGATCCTGCCCGGCCACGGCCCGCGGCTCGACGACCCCGTCGGCGCCCTCGACCACTACATCGCCCACCGGCGCGAACGCCTCCAGCAGGTCGAGGACGCCCTCACGGCCGGCGCGCGCACCGCCCGGGACGTCGTGGAACGCGTGTACGCCGACGTCGACCGGTCGCTGTGGCCGGCCGCCGAGTGGGCCGTGCAGGCCCAGCTCGACTACCTCAGAGGCGGTTAACGGGAGCGCTTGCGGAGGCGCTCGATGTCGAGGACCTGCACGGCGCGGGCCTCGATGCGCAGCCAGCCCCGCTGGGCGAAGTCGGCGAGGGCCTTGTTCACCGTCTCCCGCGACGCGCCGACGAGCTGGGCGAGCTCCTCCTGTGTCAGGTCGTGGTGAACGTGCAGGCCGCTCTCGCTCGGCTGGCCGAACCGCTCGGCCAGGTCGAGAAGGGCCTTGGCGACCCGGCCGGGCACGTCCGTGAAGACGAGGTCGGCCATGTTCTCGTTGGTCCGGCGCAGGCGCTGGGCGAGCGCGCGCAGCAGGTGAATGCTGATCTCCGGGTGGCCCTTGAGGAACGGCCACAGATCGTTGTGCCCCACCCCGGCCAGCCGCGACTCGGTCACGGCGATGGCGCTGGCCGTACGCGGCCTGGGGTCGAACAGGGACAACTCGCCGAACATCTCGCTGGGGCCGAGCACGCTCAAGAGGTTCTCCCGGCCGTCGGGCGCCGTCCGGGTGAGCTTGATCTTGCCGTCGAGGACGACGTAGAGCCGGTCACCCTCCTGGTCCTCGGAGAACAGCGTCTGACCGCGTGAGAGGTGAACCTCTGACACGATGGCGCGGAGCGCCTTCGCCCCTTCCTCGTCGAGTGCTTCGAACAGTGGAGCCCGTCCGAGAACCTCCACGTCGCGGTCGTTCACGTTTCCTCCTTGCTGACGTACCACCACAGTGTGACGCACATCGCAGGATGAGTTTTGGGCGACCCCCCAGTTACCCTTGCGTTCGTGCCAAGCAAACCGGAGTCGCGTCTCGCCCTCGTACGCCGGGCTCGCCGGATCAATCGAGAGCTGGCGGAAGTTTACCCGGATGCGCACTGTGAGCTTGATTTCGTCGATCCGTTCCAGCTCCTGGTTGCGACGATCTTGTCCGCGCAGACGACGGACAAGCGAGTCAACATGGTCACCCCGGACCTCTTCGCGCGCTTCCCGACCGCCGCCGACCTCGCCGCGGCGGACCGCGAGGAGGTCGAGAAGATCATCCAGTCGACGGGCTTCTTCCGGGCCAAGACCAACAGTCTGCTCAAGCTCGGCCAGGAGCTGTGCGAGCGGTTCGGCGGCGAGGTGCCGCGCACCCTCGAGGAGCTCGTGACGCTGCCCGGCGTGGGGCGCAAGACCGCCAACGTCGTGCTCGGCAACGCCTTCGACGTGCCGGGCATCACGGTCGACACCCACTTCCAGCGGCTGAGCAGGCGGTTCGGCTGGACCACCGAGACCGACCCTGTGAAGATCGAGTACGAGGTCGGCGAGCTGATCCCGCGCAAGGACTGGACGATCCTGTCCCACCGGCTGATCTGGCACGGCCGGCGCATCTGCCACGCGCGGCGCCCGGCCTGCGGCGCCTGCCCGCTCGCCCGGCTCTGCCCGTCGTACGGTGAGGGCCCGACGGACGAGGAGACCGCGCGCAAGCTGGTCAAGCCCGGTCCGTTCTCGTGACCGGGAGGAACCGCCTCTCGTGACAGGGGAGAATCGGCTCTCGTGACAGGGAAGGATCAAGGGCCCGACTCGGTTGAACCTTCAATGATGACGCTCGACTCTGCCACGGACTGCCCGGGGTGGTTGCGCGGGTTCGCGGCCAAGGCCCCCCGGATGCCGGTCCCCGCGCCTCTTCGTCCCCCCGCGAACGGCGCCCGCGCCGCCGCGGTGCTCATCCTGTTCGGTGAGGGGCCCGACGGCCCCGACCTCCTGCTGCTCCAGCGCGCGGACACGCTCCGCAAGCACGCCGGGCAGCCGGCGTTCCCCGGCGGCGGCATCGACCCCGACGATGACGGTCCCGTGGGCGCGGCCCTGCGCGAGGCGGCCGAGGAGACCGGCGTCGACCCCTCCGGCGTGAGCGTCCTGGCCACCATGCCGGAGATGTACATCGCGCACAGCGGGTACCGCGTCACCCCGGTCGTCGGCTGGTGGCGGGAGCCGTCGGCGGTGGACGCGACCGACCCCGGCGAGGTCGCCTCGGTCGCGCGCGTTCCGCTGTCCGAACTCACGGACCCGGCCAACCGGCTCCGCGTCCGCGCGCCGTCCGGGCACCTCGGCCCCGCCTTCCGCGTCCGCGGGATGCTCGTGTGGGGATTCACCGGCGGGCTCCTGCACGCGGTACTCGAGGCGGGCGGCTGGGATCGCCCCTGGGACACCACCCGGATCGAGGACCTTCCCGACGAGGCCATCTACCTCGCGCGGGGCGAGTAGTCCTTGGTTCGTACCCTTCCGTACCGGATCTGGTCCGGGGAGGGGACGTCCTCGGACACGTTTGCGCTATACGGTTGACCGGTGCTGGGCGATCACGTACTTGACCTCATCCTGCTGGTGCTCGTCGTGCTGTTCGCCATCTCGGGGTACCGGCAGGGCTTCATCGTGGGCGTACTCAGCTTCGTCGGCTTCGTCGGCGGTGTCGTCCTCGGCATGCTGATCGCCCCACCGCTGGTGAAGGCGGTCGTCAGCGGAGCGGCGCAACAGGCGCTGCTCGCCGTCGTCATCGCCTTCCTGGCCGCGACGCTCGGGCAGCTCATCGCCTCCTCCGTCGGCTCCGCACTGCGCAGCCGCGTGACCTGGGAGTCGGCCCGCAGCGTCGACGCCGTCGGCGGCGCGTGCGTCAGCAGCGTCGCGCTGCTCGTCGTCGCATGGTTCATCGGCAGCGCCCTGGTGACCTCGCCGATCGTCTGGCTGCGCATCCAGGTCAAGAACTCCCAGGTCCTGCACGGCGTCGACGCCTTCATGCCGCAGCAGGCGAACACCTGGTTCTCCTCCTTCCGCGGCTTCGTGTCGAAGACGGAGTTCCCGCAGGTGTTCGGCGGGCTCGGCGGCGAGCCCATCGCCGAGGTGCCGCCCCCGGACACCAGGATCCTCAACACCCCCGCCCTGGTCTCCGCCCGCAAGAGCATCGTGAAGGTCATGGGGACCGCGCACAGCTGCCAGCGCCGGATCGAGGGCACCGGATTCGTGTACGCGCCCGGCCGCGTCATGACCAACGCGCACGTCGTCGCGGGCGTCGACTCCGGCCCGACCGTGTACACGATGGGTGAGGGCAACTACCACGCCAGAGTCGTCCTGTACGACGACAAGCGCGACATCGCCGTCCTCGACGTCCCCGGCCTGAACCTGCCGTCCCTGAAGTTCGACGAGGGCGCCCAGAGCCGTGACGACGCCGTCGTGGCCGGATTCCCGAAGAACCACCCGTTCACCGCCCGGGCGGCCCGGATCCGCGCCAAGCAGAAGGCCAAGGGCGCCGACATCTACCACTCGGGCCAGGTCACCCGCGAGATCTACGCGATCCGCGCGCTGGTCGAGCAGGGCAACTCCGGCGGCCCGCTCCTGTCCTCGTCCGGCAAGGTGTACGGCGTCGTCTTCGCCGCAGCCGTGGACAACAAGGAGACCGGCTACGCCCTCACCGCCCACGAGGTCGCGCCGGACGCCGAGGCGGGCATCAACGCGAGCGGCAGCGTCTCCACCCAGTCCTGCTCGGAGTAGGCCCGCCGTACGGACGGGGCGTCAGGTTCGCCGGGGGGCGGTTCGTCAGTGCGCCGGGCGGAGGCGGGGCGTCAGTGCGCCCGGTGGAGGGGCGGGGCGTCAGGCTCGCCGGGCGGAGAGGCGGGGGGTCAGGTCCGCGTCCGCGACCGCGTCCAGGCCGTCGCGCTCGATGCGGTCGGCGAGCTCGCGGGCCGCGGCCGCCAGGTCGGCCACCGCGATGCCGTGCGGCGCGGGGGCATCCGCGTACGAGGCGATGCGGTCGGCGGCGCGGCGCAGCAGCGTACAGGCCCCTCGCGGGTTCCCGCGCCGTACGTGCGTGAATCCGACCGCGAGCTGCGCCAGTCCCTGCCACAGGGCGCGCTCGGCCTCCGGAGCGGCCTTCCAGGCCGCCTCCAGCACCTCGTGGGCGTGAAAGGGCCGGTCCGCGTCGAGCAGCCGCTGTGCCTCGGCCAGCGCCTCGGCGGGCGCGGCCGCGTAGTCGTCCGGGACGCGTTCCTCCCCGGCCGCGCCGTGCGGCAGCGGCCGGCCGTACGCGTCCCGGGGCCGCGCGTTGCGTGCCCGTCCCGCCTCATCTCGATCGCGCATGGTCCCATTGTCCGCTCCGGGGCTCGGCGAGCCACGAGAGGAGTTCGGCGTCGAAGGCGCCCGGGCGTTCCTCCTGCGGGAAATGCCCGACCCCTTCGATCAGCCGCCACCGGTACGGCGCGTCGACGAACCGGCCCGAGCCTTGGGCGCTGCGGGGCAGTACGTAGCGGTCCAGTGCGCCGTGCAGCTGGAGGGTGGGGACGCGGATGGGCGTACGCATCCGGCGGGCGTACCGCAGGCCGTCCGGGCGGAGGACCGACCGCACCGCCCAGCGGTGGTACTCAAGGGCGCAGTGCGCGACGCCGGGGATCTGGAAGGCCGAGCGGTACAGCCGCTCGCTGCCGGAGTCGGGCCAGCCCGGCGCCGACCATTCGTGCAGCACCCGGCCCACCTGGGCGGCGTCGTCCCGTACGAGGAGGCGCTCCGGCCCCATCGGCAGCTGGAAGCCGAACGTGTGCCGGGCCGCCCAGGCCTGACCGCGCAGGTCCGTCGCCATCGCGGTACGGATGCGCAGCGGGTGGGGCGCCGAGACGGCGACGAGCCGCTGGACGACGCGGGGCTGGTAGACGCCCATCGTCCAGGCGAGCAGGCCGCCCCAGTCGTGGCCGACCACGGCCGCGTTCGCCTCGCCGAGTGCGCGGATCAGCCCGGCGGCGTCCCGGGCCAGCGTGATCAGGTCGTACCCGCGCGGCGGCTTGTCGCTGCCGCCGTATCCGCGCAGGTCGACGGCCGCCGCCCGGAACCCGGCCTCGGCCAGTGACGTCAGCTGGCGGTGCCAGGACCACCAGAACTGCGGGAACCCGTGCAGCAGCAGCACGAGCGGCCCCTCGCCGGCCTCGACGACGTGGAAGCGCGTACCGCCCGCGCTCACCGACCGATGCCGCCAGGGGCCGTCGATCTGAACGACGGACTCGTCGGTCACGTACGGTCTCCTCCATCGGCCCTCGGCGAGCGCCGGCCGGTGCGGGTCACTCCGTCAGGGCGGGCTTCTCCTCGGAGTCGCCGCCCCGGCGGAGCATGGCGAAGTCCTCCTTGACGGACTGCCGGGACCGCGCGGCGCCGCTCATCTTCTTCATCCGCCACAGGCCGATGAGGATCAGCACGGCCGCCAGCAGGACGTAGAGCCCGGCGACGATGAGGAACGCGGCCCAGTTCCAGATGCCGAGCGCGACCAGGCCGTACGCGAGCGCGATCGAGAGCAGGATGACGACGACGCCGCCGATCACACCGGCGACGGCGAACAGGGTGCTACCGAGGGCGGCCTTCTTGGCGTCGCTCTTCAGCTCGAGCTTGGCCAGCTCCAGCTCCGACTTCACGAGACGGGAGACGCTGCCGGTGGCGATGGCGACCAGCTCGCCGAGTGATTTGTCGTCATACTGGCCGTTCGGCCGTACCTCGGTCATGTTTCTCCTCTCAGTACCGGTCGCCACTCTCCCGGATCACACGGGATCCGAATAGGCCGAATCGCCGATGAGGAGTGAACCGGCGAAGTCCCGGCGAAAGAACGGCTTATCGGCACGCGACTGTCCGAGGTTACCGGTGGCGGGTTCCGTCACCTCCGGCGGCGGGCCGGTATCGCCACGAGGCCGTCATCGGCCGTGACCGGAGGCTCGGCCGGGTCGTGACGGAAGGCCGTCATCGGCCGTGACGGAAGGCCGTCATCGGCCGTGACGGAAGGCCGTCATCGGCCGTGACGGAACGAGCGCGGCCCCGTGGGGCCGCGCTCACCTGTTCGCCGTCGTCACTCGTCGCCGGACGAGGCGGGCATCTTGTCCTTGATGAGGTCCATCACCGTGCTGTCCGTCAGCGTGGTGACGTCACCGAGCGAGCGGTTCTCCGCCACGTCGCGCAGCAGCCGCCGCATGATCTTCCCGGACCGGGTCTTCGGCAGCTCCGGCACGATCATGATCTGCCGGGGCTTGGCGATCGGGCCGAGGTGCTTGGCGACGTGGTCGCGCAACTCGGCGACGAGTTTCTCGCCGTCGTCGGCCACCTCACCGCGCAGGATGACGAACGCGACGATGGCCTGCCCGGTGACCGGGTCGGTGGAGCCGACCACGGCGGCCTCGGCGACCTTGGGGTTCGACACGAGCGCCGACTCGACCTCCGTGGTCGAGATGTTGTGACCGGAGACCAGCATGACGTCGTCGACCCGGCCGAGCAGCCAGAAGTCGCCGTCGTCGTCCTTCTTCGCGCCGTCGCCCGCGAAGTACAGCCCGTCGAAGCGTGACCAGTAGGTCTTGATGAACCGCTCGTCGTCGCCCCAGATCGTGCGCAGCATCGACGGCCACGGCTCCTTGACGACGAGGAAGCCGCCGCCGCCGTTCGGCACCGGCGTGCCCTGGTCGTCGACCACGTCGGCCTCGATGCCGGGCAGCGGCCGCATCGCCGCGCCGGGCTTGCCGTGCGTGACGCCCGGCAGCGGGCTGATCATGATGGAGCCGGTCTCGGTCTGCCACCAGGTGTCGACCACCGGCGTGCGGTCGGCGCCGATGTTCTTGCGGTACCAGACGTACGCCTCCGGGTTGATCGGCTCACCGACCGAGCCCAGCAGCCGCAGCGACGACAGGTCGTGCTGGGCGGGGATGTCCTCGCCCCACTTCATGAACGTCCGGATCGCGGTCGGCGCGCAGTACAGGATCGAGACCTTGTACTTGGCGACGGTCTCCCACCAGCGGCCCTTGTGCGGGGTGTCGGGCGTGCCCTCGTACATGACGCTCGTCGCGCCGTTGGACAGCGGCCCGTACACGATGTACGAGTGGCCGGTCACCCAGCCGATGTCGGCCGCGGTCCAGAAGACGTCGGTCTCCGGCTTGAGGTCGAACACCGCGTGGTGCGTCCAGGACACCTGCGTCAGGTAGCCGCCGGTGGTGTGCAGGATGCCCTTGGGCTTGGCCGTCGTGCCCGAGGTGTACATCACGTACAGCGGGTGCTCCGCGTCGTGCGGCTCCGCCTCGTGCTCCTCGCTCTGCCGGTCGACGAGGTCGTGCCACCAGATGTCGCGGCCGTCGGTCCAGGCGACGTCCTGGCCGGTACGGCGCACGACGAGCACGTTGCGCACGTGGTCGATGCCCTCGATGGCCTCGTCGACGTTCGGCTTGAGCGCGCTCGGCGCGCCGCGGCGGTAGCCGCCGTCCGCGGTGATGACGACGTGCGCGTCGCAGTCCTCGATGCGCCCGCGGAGCGCGTCCGCCGAGAACCCGCCGAAGACCACCGTGTGCGGGGCGCCGATGCGGGCGCAGGCCAGCATCGCGAACACCGTCTCGGGGATCATCGGCATGTAGATCGCGACGCGGTCGCCCTTCTGGACGCCGAGCTCGATGAGGGCGTTCGCGGCCTTGGAGACCTCGCGCTTCAGGTCGGCGTACGTGATCGTGCGCGTGTCGCCGGGCTCGCCCTCCCAGTGGTACGCCACCCGGTCGCCGTTACCGGCCTCGACGTGCCGGTCGACGCAGTTGTACGCGGCGTTCAGCTTTCCGCCGACGAACCACTTGGCGAACGGCGGGTTCGACCAGTCGAGGACGGTGTCCCACTCGGCGTTCCAGTGCAGGCGCCGGGCCTGTTTCTCCCAGAACGCCAGCCGGTCGGCCGCCGCCTCGTCGTACGCCGCGGAGGTGACGTTGGCCGCTGCGGCGAGGTTTTCCGGGGGAGCGAACCGCCGACTCTCCTGGAGGAGGTTGGAGAGGGTCTCGTGTGGGGTTTCCTGCGTCACGGCGCGCTCCTTCGGGGTCGGGAGGTCAGGACGGTCCAAGCCAACTTCAGCAGCTTCGCATGTGTCGTTACAAGGGGCGCACGCCGCGTAGGGTCATGCGGTGGCGCCGTCCTCGTCCCGCGACGGGGATCCGCGCCCGCATCCGCCCGCGCCGTGCCCCGTTCGGCCACGACATCCAAGGAGGAAGCGGCGTCCCCGGACCGGCCCGCCGCCGGGACGGTGACCGGACGCCGCGCGTTCGATGAGCGACCCATTTGCCAACGTCGCAGGCCTGCCCGAAGTTCCCGAGGCGGTCGACCGGGCGCGGGAGGCCGTCGACCGGCTGCTCGGTCACCGGATCCTGCGACGGCGCAGCGCCGAGGTCTCCGCCGAGTCCGCGCTGCGGGGCGCCCGCGCGTCGGCGGCCCTGGAGGGCGTCGCGATTCCTCTGGAGGAGGTACGCGGCGGCCTGTCGAACGACCCGGTCGTGCAGGGGACGCTGCGCGTGTCCGCCGAGCTCGGCGCGCTGGCGGACACCTGGCACAGGGCGCCGCGGCAGGCGCTCGCCCGGCTCCACACGCTGGCGGCCGCGGACGCCGTCGACCCCGACGCGCTCGGTCGGCCGCGTCCGGGCGACGAGGCGGCCGACCCGCTCGGCCTCGGCGCCCCTCCGCCGCCGGCGGACGTCGCCACGCGGCTCGACGTGCTCAGCGATCTGCTGACCGCTCCGACGAAGGCGCCGGCGATGGTCGTGGCGGCCATCGCCCAGGGGGAACTGCTCGCCCTGCGGCCGTTCGGGTGGGGCGACGGCATCGTGGCTCGTGCGGCGGCACGGCTGACCCTCGTCGACCGTGGCCTCGATCCGAAGTCGCTGACCGCCCCGGAGGTCGGGCATCTCGAACTGCGGGCGGAGTACGGCGACGCGCTGCGCGGCTACGCGACCGGCACGCCCGAGGGCGTGGCCCGATGGGTGCGCCACTGCGCCGAGGCCATCGAACTCGGCGCCCGCGAGACACTCGCCGTCTGCGAGGCGTTCCAGCGCGGCTGATCCTCCTGCCGCCGGCGCGAGCGGCCGGCGTCGCGCCGCCCCACCGTCCGTACGGCGGGCCGGCCGGTGCCGGGCGGCCGGCTCGTCCGGGTTGGGGGAGCGAGCGCCGGGCGTCCGGGTTGGGGGAGCGGGCACCGGGTGTCGGCATCCGGGCGGCGGCATGGGCCGTCCGGGCCGGCCCGCAGCACGGTTGTTCACCGTGAGCGATCCGCGAGAATGGCACCCTTAATCCATAGAATCGCCGTAGATGTGCGCTTTGTCCGCCTTGCGGAGCCGCCGTCGAGGCGTGGTGTCATGTCGCGTACGAGCCGATCTTGAGGTCCTGGGTGCGGCGTCGAACGCCAGAAGATCATTTCATCAATCTTGATATCGGTCGGCCCATAACAGGTAGCGGCCTGCGACAAAGCGAACGGCGCTCCCGGAGGAACGCCGTCGCCGACACGTCACACCGGGTTACCAAGCGTGCACCTCAAAATCGTCGGATCGGGTCAAGCCCGTCTCGACGCGCCTCCCGCGGCTGGTCGCGCGTGGGTGCCCGGCTGCCGTGCTCGGACACTTGGTCCGTGCATTCTGTCTACGCCGAATCGGCCCAGATGGCAAGCCCCTTGGCGAGGTTAACGAACGTCAAAGGAAGGATCTTCTTCCGGTCGAGCGGTGACGCGCCCGCGTGCATGATCGACTCGCGGAAGGCGGTGCCGGGACGATGGCGATCGTCGGGCTTCTCGGCCGTGTGATCACAGAGCGTGATCTACCTCTGAATCAATCAACCATGGCCGAGAGCAGAACGATCACGCTTCCTTCCGCTACGCTGCAGCCACTTAGGACAGGCGTTCTCGCCGCACCCCCCGAGTGGCGGACGCCCGAATACTCCCGTTCTGGGTGGTCGACCAATGATCACGAAATGGTCGCCACTCGACGGAACTCCGAGTGATCGGGCGCGTTTATGTTGAACCTGCATACACTGGGGGAGCCGGGTTTACGGTGCGGTGACGAACGCCCGGCCTTGGCTTGGCCTTCGAGACCCTTCCGGGAAACGGGACCGGCTCTACCCCCCCGGAGCCGGACCGTCCGGCGACCCCCGCTCTCCCCCCCCGGCGGGGGTCGTCTCGTGTCCGGGGCCGTTCACTCCCGCGCCCGGCCTCCCGGCAGAGTTATCCACAGGCTTGCGCCGGGTTCTTTCGGCGTGAGCCGGCCGGGGCGCATCGTTGACCTCGCGAAAGCGAGGAGATGCCATGTCCGCGACCGTGCTGATCGTCTCTGCCGACTCACTGCTCATCGACGACCTGCTGCGCCTGGCCACGGCCGCGGATGTCGAAACCCGACTCGCCACCGATCCGACGAGCGCGCGGGCCGCCTGGCGCGACGCCGCGCTGATCGTCGTCGGTGCCGACTTAGCCGGTGAGCTCGCCCGGTCGTCTCCGGAACGACGGCCGGGGGTCGTCCTCGCCGTGGGAGAGCCGGACGGTGACGAGGTCTACCGCCTCGCCGTCGAGGTCGGCGCGCAGCACGTGATCGCGTTGCCGGAGGGGGAGACCTGGCTCGTCGATCGGATGGCGGCGGCGACCGAGCCGGCCGGCCGGCGCGCGGCCGTGGTCGCCGTCATGGGAGGGCGCGGCGGCGCGGGCGCGAGCGTCCTGGCAGCGGTGCTGGCCGGCGTCGCCGCCCGGCACCGGCTGCGCACGCTCCTGCTCGACGGCGACCCGCTCGGCGGGGGGATCGACCTGGTCCTGGGCGCGGAGGGGACGCCCGGGGCCAGGTGGTCCGACTACGCGGACCGGCACGGGCGGCTCAGCACCGCCGTGCTCCACGACTCGCTGCCGGTGCGGGACGGTCTCGCCGTGCTGTCGTGGCACCGCGGGGCGGCCGAGCCCGTCTCGGCGGAGACGATGCGGTCGGTGCTCGACGCGGCCGTCCGCGGCTACGACCTCGTCGTGGCCGATCTGCCCCGTCAGCCGGCCGACGCCGGTGCCGAGGTGCTGGCGGCCGCCGACACCACGTTGCTCGTCGTCCCCGCCGAGGTGCGCGCCACCGTGGCGGCGGACCGCGTCGCCGACCTGGTCCGCAGCTACGCCCGCGACCTGCGGGTCGTCGTACGCGGCCCGGCCCCCGGCGGCCTCAAACCGGCGGTCATCGCGGAGTCGCTTCGCCTTCCGCTGGCAGGTGTCGTCGCCACCGACCGGCGTCTGGCCGCCGCGATCGAGCGCGGTCACCGTCCCGGCCGGAGCGGGGCGCTCGACGGCTTCTGCCGTCGCTTCATCACCGACCTCCAGCGGATGCGCCCGATGAGCGGAGAACCGCGATGACGGCGTCCGTCGTGAAATCCGTGGCGTGGTCCGCCACGCGGTCCCTCGCGTCCGTCGCGAGCGCCTCCACGACGTCCGTCGCGAGGGCCCTCGCGGGGCCCGCGGCGACGGCCCTCGCAGGGCCCGTGGCGGGGTCCGCCCAGGGCGGGAAGAGGGCCACCGATCACCTCGGAGGCTTCGCAGCGGGCCATCGTGGTGCAGAGCCGGTCCCAGACGTCCGGCCGAGTCGTCGTTCCGCAGAGATCATCTCACCCGGTCAGGAGGGCAGGCGGCCATGAGCGACCTCACCGAAGCGGTGCGCGGGCGGCTCGTCGGGACGGGCACGGTCCCGACCGCGGCCCAGGTGGCGGCCGCGCTGCGGGCCGAGGAGCCCGTGCTCGGCGACACCGAGGTGCTGTCCCTGGCCGATGAGGTCCGGGCCGACCTGGTGGGAGCAGGGCCGCTCGAGCCCCTCCTGCGGGATCCCGGCGTCACCGACGTCCTGGTGAACGGCCCCGGAGAGGTCTGGGTCGACACCGGCGCCGGCCTGCGGCTCACGCGCGTACGGTTCCCGGACGAGTCCGCCGTACGGCGGCTGGCCCAGCGGCTCGCCGCCGCGGCCGGGCGCCGGCTCGACGACACCGCGCCCTACGCCGACGCGCGGCTCCCAGGAGGTGCCCGGCTGCACGCGGTCCTGCCGCCGATCGCTTCCGGAGGCACCGCCCTGTCGCTGCGCCTGCCGAGACGCCGGGCCTTCACGCTCGACGAGCTGGTCGCGGCCGGCGCCGTGCCCCCGGAGGGAGCGGACCTGCTGGACGCCCTGGTCGCCACACGCCTGGCCTTCCTCGTCACCGGAGGCACCGGGACGGGCAAGACCACCGTGCTCTCGGCGTTGTTGTCGCTGGCCGACCCGGGCGAGCGCATCCTTCTCGTCGAGGACTCGGCCGAGCTCAGACCCGCGCATCCACACGTCATCGGCCTGGAGACCCGCCCGCCGAACATCGAGGGCATGGGCGGCGTGACCCTGCACGACCTCGTTCGCCAGGCGCTCCGGATGCGGCCGGATCGCCTGGTGGTCGGCGAGGTACGCGGCCGCGAGGTCGTGGACCTGCTGGCCGCGCTCAACACCGGACACGAGGGCGGCTGTGCCACCCTGCACGCCAACGCACCCGCCGACGTGCCCGCCCGTCTGGAGGCCCTCGCGTGTGCGGCCGGACTGAGCCGGGGGGCCGTCCACAGCCAGCTGGCCGCGGCCCTCGACGTGGTCGTGCACCTCGTCCGCGAGGCACCCGGAGGCCGACGCAGGGTGGCCGAGATCTGCGTCTTCGAGCGGCGCTCGGACGGCCTGGTGGAGGTGGTCCCCGCCGTGTCCTACGGGCCCGAGGGCGCGATCCGGGAGGGGCCGGGAGCCGCAGCGCTGGCCGTTCGGCTCGGAGGACCGCTCTCGTGATCGCCGCGCTGGCCGTGGCCTGCGTGTTCGCAGGCGTATGGGCGCTGTTCCTGCCCCCGCCGACCACGCTGCGGTTGACCTCGATCATGCGGACCGGGTCGGTCGACGACGCCACCGGGCGGGCGTCGACGCCTCGCCTCGCCGACCGGCTGAGCCGCGTACGGGACCTGCTGTCCGGCGGACGACGAGGCGTCACGGCGCGGCGTGCGGCGGTCATCGAGCTGTGCGACGGGATCGCGGCCGAGCTCACCGCCGGACGCCCACCCGGCACCGCTCTGACCGGTGCGGCCGAGGGACTCGCGTCCATTCCCCGGCTCGAGCCGGTCCTGGCCGCCGCCCGGTCGGGCGACGACGTCGCCGCCTCCCTCGAACGGGCGGCCGTCGCGCCCGGCTGTGAAGGGCTCCGCCTGCTCGCCGGATGCTGGCGGATCGGGACCGACCGCGGCGGCATGCTCGCCTCCGTCGTCGAGGGGCTGGCCGAGGCGCTCCGCGACGAGCAGACCCACCGGGAGGAGGTCGCCATGCAACTCGCCGGTCCCCGCACGACCGCGCGGCTGCTCGCCGGGCTGCCCCTGCTCGGCATGGGCATGGCGGTCGCGCTCGGCGCTCGGCCCTTCGCCTTCCTGTTCGGCACGCTTCCGGGAGGACTGTGTCTGGCACTCGGGACCGGCCTCGACGCCCTCGGACTGTGGTGGACCAGACGCCTCGCCACCGCCGCCGAGGAGCTCCGGTGAGCCCCCCGAGTCGACGCCGCCCCGCCGCGCTCCCCGACCGGGCCGGCTCCTGGTACCGCTGCGGCGATCCGGGTACCGTCCCAGGCCGGTGCCGTCTCCAGACCATCGTGGTGGGAACACCGGCGTCGAGCCGCTGCGCCGCTCCGCCGACCGCTCCGCCCGGCCGGCCCCCGATGCCCCGTCGCGCCGTCCTCCCACCTCCGACCGGCCGACGGTACGACCGCCGAAGGTCCGACCCGCCGGCCAGAGTTGATCCGCTAGCCGCGGCTGTTCCTTCGGACGAGGTTGTTCCTTCGGAAGGGGTTGTTCCTTCGGGCGAGGCTGAGTCGTCGGTAGGGGCTGAGCCGCCGGGGGAGGCTGGCCCTTCGGCCGAGGCTGAGCCTTCGGGCGAGGCTGGTCTTTCGGCGGGGGCCGAGCCGCCTGCCGAGTGTGGAGCTTCGGCGGAGACCGTCCCATCGGCCGAGGCTGATCGTCCAGACCACCGGGTCATTCGGAGGCGTGGTCGGTGTTCCTGGAGCTGACCGCCGTCGGATGCGCTGCTCTCGCCGCTCTCATCGCCGTCCCGGGTGACGACGTGCGTAAGCGACTCGGCGGGCTGTTCCCTGCGAGGAACGGCTCCGTCCGGGCTCCGACCGGCGCGCGGAGCACCGCGAGCGGCAGACATCCGCTCACCGGCCTTCCCGGCGCGGGTCCGGGCAGTTCGACGGCGGCCGCGGGACCTCCGGGTGCGGCGGACGGCCGTTCGACGGCGGCCGTGGAGGACGGTTCGGAGACGGCAGAGGGCATGTCCAGTGACCGGCTCCGGCCCGTGGTGAGTGTCGTCGCCGGCCTGGCCTGCGCCCTGGTGCTCGGCGGCCCGGTGGGCTGGTCGGCCGGCGCACTGCTGGCGGTCGGCTTGTCGCGTTTCCTCGCGCGACTCGAGCCACGTGCCGTCCGCGCCCGCCGGGCGCGTATGGTCGCCGAACTACCCGTTGCGATCGACCTCCTGGCGGCGTGTCTTCGGGGCGGTGGCGCGTGGCACGAGTCCGTCGAGGCCGTGGCCGGCGCGGTCGGCGGCCCGCTCGGTGCCGAACTGGCCCACGTGGCGGCCCGCATCCGGCTGGGGGCGGATCCCGCCGCCGAGTGGCTCGCTCTCGCCCGCGACCCCGTCCTGGCCCCTCTGGGTCGGGCGGCGGCACGGGCAGCGTCCGGCGGCGCCCCGCTCGCCGCGACGCTCACCCGCCTCGCGAGAGATCAACGGCGTGTGGCCCGGGTCGCCGCGGCGACGCGAGCGAGATCCGCCGGTGTGCGGGCGGTCGCGCCGCTCGGCCTGTGCTTCCTCCCGGCGTTCATCCTGCTGGGCATCGTGCCCGCGGTCGCCGGTATCGCCGCCACCGTGCTCTTGCCCTGAGGGGAGCCAGTCCCCTGTCGCCACCGTGCTCCTGCCCTGACGGGAGCCGACCCTCCGTCGCCACCGTGCTCTTGCCCTGAGGGCAGCCGACCCCCTGTCGCCACCGTGCTCCTGCCTGACGGAGGCCGGCCTGTGGCCTGCCCCACCAGTCGCCGGGGCGCAAGCGCGGGACAACAGTCCCGGCGGCGAACTGGTCAGCCGACTCCTGCCATGAACGAATCGGTTATCCACAGAATCTCGTTCGGTTGTGGTGGGCGCCCCCACGGTCCGTAACGCTTGGTCCTGGACGTGCTCGCGTCCGTCGTCCGAACAGGAGGGATTCCCATGCACATCGTTTCCGCGCTGAGGCGTCGCTGGCGCGCGCGTAAGGCCGACGACGGCATGTCCACCGCCGAGTACGCCGTGGGCACCGTGGCGGCCGCCGCGTTCGCCGGCCTGCTGTTCAAGATCGTGACTAGCCCAGAGGTCCGGCAGATGCTTTTAACGATTATCCACAAGGCGCTCAACCTCGCCGGGTGACCGGGAACGCCGCGAAGCGATCACCGGCGTCCCGGGCGTGGAGGCGATCAGTGGGCATCGGGCGGGGCGGGGTCCGGAGGCGACCGGAGGGCACCGGGCAGGCCGGGGAGCGAGGATCGGTGACCGTCGAGACGGCGGTCGCCTTCCCCGCGCTCGTCCTGCTTCTCGCGGTGGCGCTGTGGGGCGTGAGCTCCGCGGCGGCGCAGGTGGCGTGCGTGGACGCCGCTCGCGCGGGCGCCCGCGCCGCCGCCAGGGGAGAGCCACTGGACGAGGTCCGCGTGGCCGCACGGCGCGCCGCACCTCCGGGAGCGCAGGTCTCGGTCACTCGTGACCCGCATTTCACCCGCGTGCTCGTGAGGGCCACCGTCGCCCCTCCGGCTCGGCGCCTGTTCCCGCCGCTGCGGCTGCGAGCGCAGGCCGTGGCCGCCACCGAGCCGGAGGGAGGGGGTGAGTCGATGCCCGCTCAGTGGTGATCGCTCCCTGGCCACCGCCTACGGCCGCACGCGGCCCAGGACGGCGGAAAGAGGTCACCGCGTCCGACCGCGTGCGGTGCCAGGGGTGCCGAGGGCCATTCGAAGGCGTCGAGGAGAACGGCAGTTCAAGGGGGACCATGGCAGTGCCGGGCGGGAATGACGAATGCGCCTGTCCGTGCTGGGCCGGTCGACGTGTTCTGGGGGCGCGTCCTCGCGATGAGGGCTCGGGGACCGTGTGGATGGTCGCACTGATCGGAGCCGTCTGGGCGGTCGCCGTGATGGCCATGGTGGTGGGGGGAGCGCGCGTCGCACGGCACCGTGCACACGCCGCCGCCGATCTGGCGGCCCTCGCCGCGGCGGCCCACACCGCTGAGGGCGCCGAGCGCGCCTGCGGATTGGCCGCACGGGTCGCCCGCGACTCTGGCGGGTCGCTTCGGCGATGCGTCATTCGCGGTCGGGTCGTCGACGTCATCGTCTCGTCCCGCGTCGGCGCTGTCGCGAGGACCGGCCGATTGATCGCCACCGCGCGGGCGCGGGCCGGGCCGGTCGACGACACGCCGGTGCCCGCCCCCGACTTTTCGTCCCCGACCGTCACCGGTCGGGCAACTGCTCGTTGAACCCTCGCAAGGATGCCCGGTTCCCCTACGCTGCGCGTTTTGGTATTGATCGATGACCCTATTGGAGCTAGTGTCCGATAAGCTGCCGCGAACAATTACCCCCGCCAGCCTCAGAAGGCCCTACATTCACTCGGAACGGCCTAGACGCGCTTCCGCCGGGTCGTTCGTGCGCAAGGATTCGTCGCCCCGATGTTCGACAGGTCGGGCCGACGGAAGAGTTATCGAGGAAGGGACGGCGTCGTGAGGAAGGTCGGCAAGGCCGCCGCAGTCGCCCTGATGACTCCAATGACCGCCGCCGGACTCGCTCTCGGCACCAGCGGCTCCGCGAGTGCCGAAGCCGCCTCCACGTGCCCGTCCAAGCCAGAGGCTACGATCACACGGCCTTCCGGGCCTGTGACGGTCGGGTCGCGCGTTCACCTGAGCGCCTCGGTCAAAGGACTGCTTTCGACCCGTCTGCAGATTTCCGGAGGCGGCGTCGACGAACGAGTTGATCAACGCTTCCTCAGCAGCACGATCGAGGATGACGTGACCGTCTCCGAAGCCGGAAAGGTCAGCCTGACCGTCATCGGGAACATCACAGGTCGCACGTACGCCTGTGCTTCATTCTCGGTGAGCGCGCAGACGACGGGGGCGAAGCCGAAGCCGACGCACTCCAGGACACCGAGCAAGAGCCCGACGGTCGGCAGTGACCCGACCGCTCCGGGATCGGCACCGCCCCTGCCCACCGGCACCGGCGGCGGTACTGATTATGGGAGCGACGCGGGCGTCCCGGGGACGCAGTCGCTGAACAACCCGAACTCACCGTTCAGCCTGCCGTCGTTGGCTCCGAACGGCTCCGGGATCGGGTTCCAGTACCCCACTCCGGATCCGCAGATCGCCGAGCCGGCCGCCAAGCAGGTCCGGGCCGACGACGCCTCCGCCACCAGTCCGATCAAGTGGGGGCAGAGCATCGCGGCCGCGCTGGTGCTCTTGCTCCTGTCGGCCCACTTCGGCATGTGGTCCCGCCGTCAGCGTCTCGCGGCGGAGGCCCGCGCGGCGCAGGGCGGCCCCGCGGGCAAGCCGACAGGCGGTCGTGGGCCGGCGTCCGTACGGCGTCGTCGGAGGACACCGGTCACCGAGCTCTCCACCGCGGGAACGGCAACGTCCGGCGCCGCCAAGACCGGTACTGCGACGGGCGCCGAGGAGCCCGCCGCCGACGCGGACAAGGTGTCTCCTTCGACGGGGGCGGGTGCGGAATCCGCCGCCGAGAGGGAGGAATCCACCTCCGGGCGCGGTGGCTACCGTGGGCGTCGCCGTCGCGGCTGAGGCCGTACGGAGGAAGCCGCGTGATCAGTGAGCCGGCGCATTCACCGTCCCCTCGATGAGGGCGATGAGTGCGCGGGCGGCGGCACTTGGGGTGCGGTCGGCCAGGGCCGCCAGGCACAGCGGCCACTCAAGGTTCGCGCCGGTCACCGGAAGGCTGGTGATTCCGTCGGCCTCGCCGAGGACGAACCGAGGCAGCAGCGCGATGCCCAGGCCGTGGCGCACATAGTCGGTGCCGGTGGCGATGTCGGCGATCTGAATGGTGACATAGCGAGGAATGCCGGCCGCGGCGAACGCGCGGTCGACGACGGCGCGGTTGCCGTAGCCGATCGGGAAGTCGATGAAGTGCAGGCCCGCGAGTTCGTCGATGGGCACTGAGCCGCGTCCGGCGAAGGGGTGGTCGTCCGGGACGACGAGGTCGATCATCGAGGTGGCCAGCTTGGTGAGCTCGATGCCGGCCGGCTGTGGACCGGGCAGTGACACGAACGCCAGGTCCAATCGTCGTTCGCGCAGCGCGTCGAGGTGCCCCTGTGAGCCGGAGGGGTCGGGGGTGGCCTGCAGAAGCACGCCAGGGTGACGGCGGTGGAACTCGCCGAGCAGTGCGGCCACGTCGATCAGGCCGACCGAGGTCAAGGTGCCGAGACGCAACGTCCCGCGCAGGCCGCCGTGCACCTCGGCGACGGCGTCGGCGGCGTCGCGGGCGGCATCGAGGGTGATCCGTGCCCGGGGTAGGAACGCCACGCCGGCGTCGGTGAGCAGCACCCGCTTGGAATTGCGGTCCAGCAGTCGCGCGCCCAGTTCGCGCTCGAGCGCCTTGACGGCGGCGGAGACGGCGGACTGGACGATGTGCAGGCGGGCCGCGGCGCGGGTGAAGTTCTGCTCCTCGGCGACGGCGACGAAGTACTCGAGATGACGGAGCTCCACGGACCAACTATCGCAGATCGCGATAGTGGCTAGCGCAAAGATTCGTTGGACGCGATGGCTGGACGGAGGGACGCTGGGACGCGTAGACCACCGCTCAATGAGATCGGAGCAGCGCCATGACCACCTCGGCGCCCTCATCGACGACACCCTCAGACGCTCGGCCCGACCGCCTGCGGACCGCGGCCGGCTCGCGCCGGCACGGCGTCGGCTTCTGGATGATCGCCTTCGCCTTCCTGATCGCCATGGCGTTCTCCACCGTGCCCACCCCGCTGTACCCGCTGTACATGGCGCGGGACGGGTTCTCCACCTTCACGGTCACGATCGTGTTCGCCGTCTACGCCGTCGGTGTGGTGATCAGCCTGCTGCTGGCCGGGCACGTCTCGGACTGGGTGGGCCGCAAGAAGATCCTCCTGCCGGCGCTGGTCCTCGAACTGTTCGCCGCCGTGCTGTTCCTCACCGGCTCATCACTGCCCGTGCTGCTGGTCGCCCGGCTGGTGACCGGTCTCGGCGTCGGGATGATCACTGCGACCGCCACCGCTCACCTGCATGACCTGCACGTCGCGCACCGGCCCGGCGCCTCGGGACAGCGCTTCGAGATGGTCTCCACCGCGGCCAACATCGGAGGCCTGGGCGTCGGCCCGCTGATCGCCGGCTTCCTGGCCCAGTACGTGCACGCGCCGTTGCGCACGCCGTACCTCGTCTTCGTCGCTCTGCTGCTGGTGAGCATCGTCGCGCTCGCCCGCACGCCCGAGACCGTCGAGGAGCGGTTGGTCAGGCCCGCGTACCGGCCGCAGCGCATCAGCACCGACCACGGCGACCGGTCCGGCTACATCGCCGCGACCGCAGCCGGTTTCGCCTCTTTCGCGGTGTTCGGATTGTTCACCTCGATCGCCCCAGGCTTCGTCGCGAGTGCACTGCACCACCCCTCCCGCGCGCTGGCCGGCGCGACGGTGTTCGCGGTCTTCGGCGGCGCCGCCCTCGCGCAGACGCTGGCCAGTCGGCTGCCCGCCCGGGCGAAGATGGTCCTGGGCCTGGTCGCCCAGGCCGGCGGAGTCATCACGCTCGTCGCCGGCATGTACGCCACCGACCTGGCGGCGTTCCTGATCGGCGGCGTCGTGGCCGGCGTCGGCGCCGGCGTGCTGTTCAAGGCGGCCGTCGGAACCGTCGTCGGGATGGCCGCGCCGGCCAAGCGCGGTGAGGCCCTGGCCGGACTGTTCCTCATCTCCTACCTGGGACTGATCATCCCGGCCGTCGGTATCGGCATCGCCACCCGCAGCGTCACCGCCACCACCGCCATGACCTGGTTCACCGCAGTGCTCCTCGTCGTCCTCGCCGGCGTGGCCGCCCTCGGCCGCTCCCGCCGCAGCCGCTGACCACCACGTCCAAGGGCGTGCTCCCCGACCGGCCGTGGGGGCCCCCCCCCGGCGGGGCCCCCGGGGGGGGGGGCCCCACCGCCGAACGGGACCGAAGACGGCACGCACGGCCGTCCAGGGGCTCCAGGTCCTCACGACGGCCGGGGCGGGGGATTCAGAGTCGGCGGTGTCCAGGTCAGGGCCGGGTCGAGCGCCTTCAGCATGGCCGCCGAAGGGCTGAGGCGGAGGACCAGGTCCCGGACCCCTGCGGCCGGAGGCCGGCTCCACTGCGCGACCGTTCCGATCAGGCGGGAACGACGGGCGATCATCTGCGTGCGGGCGCGCCGGTCACGGTCGTAGGCGACCAGGGCCGACTCCACGGCCGAGTGCGCGGACAGCGTCGCGGCGAGGGTGACGGCGTCCTCCAGGGCCAGGTTGGCGCCCTGTCCCATGTCCGGAGTCATCGCGTGTGCGGCGTCACCGAGCAGGGCCGCCGTGCCGCGTACGAAACTGCGCAGTGGCGGCAGGGCGTAGATGTCATGCCGCATGACCGCGTCCTCGGACGCCGCGGCCAGGAGCTCGGGGATCGGCGCATGCCAGCCGCTGAAGCGCCGTCGCATCTCCGCCAGTTCGCCGTCGGGGCTGCGTTGGCCTTCGGGGGCGTTCGCGGCACCGAACAGATAGGTCGTACCGTCGGCGAGGGGGACGATCCCGACGCGTTCGCCGCGTCCCCAGGTCTCACCGCCGGACGCGGGACGGCGCCCCGCGTCGACGATCACGCGCCACGCCGTGTATCCGGCATAGCGGGGTGCCGGGTGACCGGGCCACAGGGAGCGCCGGACGAGGCTGCGGATGCCGTCGGCGCCCACCAGGAGATCGCCCTGTGACGTTCCCGCGCTGTGGCGTACCTCGAAATGCGGACCGTCGGCTTCGATCGCGGTGACCTCGGTGCCCGTGCGCAGCGCCTGGGCCGGGACGGCCTGGCGCAGGATCTCCAGAAGGTGGGCGCGGTGGACCGCGACCACCGGCCCGTAGCGGCGTCCCAGCTCCTCGACGTCCGTTCGTGACAGCCACCGGCCGGTCACGTCGCGGATGCCGCCCTCCGTCTCGGTGAGGGCGCGCTCGCGAACCTGGTCGCCCAGACCGAGCTCGTCCAGCGCGCGCACGCCATTGGGCCACAGCGACAGCCCGGCGCCGATCTCTCCGAACGCCGCAGCCCGCTCGAGGATCTCCACCTGCCAGCCGCATCGGTCCAGCGCGATGGCGGTGGCCAGGCCGCCGACGCCTCCGCCGATCACGATGGCCGTGCGCCCGCCCGTCGTGCTCCCGGCCGTCCTCTCGGACATCCCGCCTCCCTCTACATCCGTAGTGGATGCGTCGTACTCTACATTAGTAGAGGATGAGTCGGCTCCTGGGACCGATGCGGCGGAGGAGACAGTGACCGAGGCGACGACGCGGCGGCAGCGTTTGGCCGATGCCGCGATCACCACCCTGGCCCGTGCCGGAATGCGGGGTCTCACCCACCGCGCGGTCGACGGCACCGCCGGTGTGCCGACGGGTACCTGCTCGTACTACTTCCGCACCCGGCAGGCCCTCTTGCAGGCGACGGTGGAGCGGCTGGCCGAGGTGGACATCGCCGACCTCGCCGGTCGGCCGGCGATCACCGGGACCGGTGATCCCGTGCGACTCGCCGAGGCCGTCGCCGACCTGATCGAACAGTGGACCACCGCCGGCCGGGAACGGATGCTCGCCCGCTACGAGCTCTCCCTGGAAGCGACCCGAAGGCCCGAGCTGCAAGCCGCTCTGGTGGCTGCGGGCGGCCGCCACCGGGCCGTGGCCGAGAAGGCGTTGACGTCGGTGGGAGTGCCGGACGCCGCCTCGCGGGCTCCGATGTTCGTGGCCTTCCTCGACGGCATCGTCTTCGACCGGCTGGCAGGAGCGGGAGCACACCGGTCCGATCCCGAGGAGCTGCGCGCCCGCCTCCGCGACCTGCTGCACTCCTTCGCCCGGCCGCCCTCTCCGTGAGCCTTCGCCCCGGTCCATCGAGGGACGGCGTGGATCAGCGGGGCGGAGCCTGCTTCAGCAGGGCGTCGAGGAGGTCGAGCGCTCCCCGCTTGTCCAGCGGATCGTTCCCGTTCCCGCACTTGGGGGACTGGATGCAGGAGGGGCAGCCGTGCTCGCACTCGCAGTCGGCGATGGCCTCACGGGTCGAGCGGAGCCAGCGCCCGGCCTGTTCGTAACCGCGTTCGGCGAAGCCCGCGCCGCCGTCGTGGCCGTCGTACACGAAGACGGTCATGCGGCCGGTGTCGGGGTGCAGCGCGGTGGAGACGCCGCCGATGTCCCAGCGGTCGCAGGTCGCGAACAGCGGCAGCAGGCCGATCGAGGCGTGCTCGGCTGCGTGCGCGGACCCGCCGACGTCGGCGTCGCCCAGGACGCGCAGGGCCTCGTCCGGCAGGGTCCACCAGACGGCCCGGGTGCGGAGCGTACGGGGCGGCAGTTCGAGCCGGCGTTCGCCGAGGACCTCCCCGCTGGCCAGACGGCGCATCTGGTACGAGACGACCTGCTGGGTCACCTCCACGGTGCCGAAGCAGAGGGTCGCCTCGCCCCAGGACGTCGATCGGAGGGTCTCCAGGATCGAGATGTCGGTGACGTCGCGGGCCGTCGTCGTGTAGTCGGGGTCGGCGGCCTCCACGAGCGCCACCGAGTCGTCCAGGTCGAGGGTCTGGACGACGTACGACTCGCCCTGGTGGAGGTAGACGGCGCCCTGGTGCACGGTGGTGTGCGCGGACGGCTCGTCGACCGTGCCGAGCAGGCGCCCGGTCGAGGCCTCGACGACCTGGACGGGAGGGCCGCCGGCGCCGCGGATGTCGGCGAGGTCGGTGGCACGCTCGCGCTTGGTCCAGTACCACCCGGTGGGCCGGTGGCGGAGCATCCCCCGGCGTACGAGATCGGGCAGGATCTCCTTCGCCGACGGGCCGAACAGCGGCAGGTCCTTCTCGGTCAGCGGGAGCTCGGCGGCCGCGGCGCACAGGTGCGGGGCGAGGACGTAGGGGTTGTCCGGGTCGAGGACGGTCGCCTCGACGGGCGTACCGAAGATCGCCGATGGGTGGTGGACGAGGTAGGTGTCGAGCGGGTCGTCGCGGGCGATGAGGACGGCGAGGGCGTCCTGGCCGGAGCGGCCCGCGCGGCCGGCCTGCTGCCACAGCGAGGCGCGCGTGCCCGGCCAGCCGCAGATGATGACCGAGTCGAGGCCGGAGACGTCGACGCCGAGTTCGAGGGCGTTGGTCGAGGCGAGCCCGACGAGGTCACGGGCGCGCAGCGCCTTCTCCAGGGCGCGCCGCTCCTCCGGCAGGTACCCCGCGCGGTAGGCCGCGACGCGGGCGGGCAGGTCCGGAGCGACCTCCTCAAGGGCCCGCTTGGCGCCGAGTGCGACGGCCTCCGCACCGCGCCGCGAGCGTACGAACGCCAGGGTCTGC
Source organism: Actinoallomurus soli (assembly GCF_024055715.1). Lineage (GTDB taxonomy): Bacteria > Actinomycetota > Actinomycetes > Streptosporangiales > Streptosporangiaceae > Actinoallomurus > Actinoallomurus soli. Next base: position 38,964 of record NZ_JAMXMV010000006.1, on the reverse strand, counting down.
ACGTCCTCGACCACCAGGTCGGCGAGGAGGTCCGCCGCCTCGGCGGTGGCCGTGCGGCGTACGGGGGCGCCCTGCTCGCCGCGCAGGTCGGTCAGCGGCGGCTCCCACAGCGCGAACGACGTCGCGCCGCGCGGCGAGGTGTCCTCCGCCACCTCCGCGACGTTCACGCCGGTCAGCCGGGACGCCGACACGCCGGGATCCGACGCGGTCGCCGACGCCAGGATGAACACCGGCTCGGCGCCGTAGCGGGCGCAGACGCGCCGCAGCCGGCGCAGGATCTGCGCGACGTGGGAGCCGAACACCCCGCGGTAGCCGTGCGCCTCGTCCACGATGACGTAGCGGAGCCGCCGCAGGTACGGCGCCCAGCGCGCGTGGCCGGGCAGCACCGTGCGGTGCAGCATGTCGGGGTTGGTGAGGACGTAGTCGGCGTACTGCCGGACCCAGGTCCGCTCGTCGGCCGGGGTGTCGCCGTCGAACGTCGCCGCCCGCAGCCGGGCGAGCTTCAGGCCGCGCAGCGAGCGGAGCTGGTCGGCGGCCAGCGCCTTGGTCGGCGCCAGGTAGAGCACCGAGCCGCCGTCGAACACGGCCCGGAGGGCGGGCAGGAGGTACGCCAGCGACTTGCCCGAGGCGGTGCCCGTGGCGATGATCACAGACCTGCCCTCGTGGGCGAGCTCGGCCGCCTTGACCTGGTGTTCCCAGGGGCGGTCGACGCCGGCCAGGCGCAGCCGGTCCACCAGGAGCGGCGGCGCCCACACGGGCCAGTCGGCGGTACGGCCGTCACCTGCGGGGACGCTCTGCACATGGGTGATACGGCCGCGGCGCCGGGGATCGTCGAGCAGGCGGCGCAGGATCAGCGGGGCGCGCCCGCGCGGGCCCGTACGGCCGTCCGCGGCCGACGGGGCGCCGTGGTCGGAGGGGAAGCCGGAGTCCGTCTCTATGGCCTGCGTCACCCCTTCGGTTCAAAGTGGTTCGCCATGCGGAGGTTTCCAGTCTGGCATCCTGGGCACAACGCTTGGACCGTCATCCGTGCTACCCCCTGCTCGCACGAGGCGTGCGCCACGCTGGGCGGGGTCGCCCTGTGTGGTGATTTCGTGTAGACACGATGGCGGAGCGTGGTTGAATCACGGCGGGGTTCCATGGCCCCGACTTCCATACGCGGCACGGCGCAGGAGGATCTGTGGACCTGAAGGTGAACGACTACACCACCGACGATGACCTCACCGTCATCAACGTGGAGGGAGAGATCGACGTCTACACCGCGCCGAAACTCCGCGAGAAGCTCATCGACCTTGTGAACAAGGGCAAGTACCACCTTCTCGTCGACATGGAGAAGGTCGAGTTCCTCGACTCCACCGGCCTCGGGGTCCTGGTCGGCGGGCTCAAGCGGGTTCGGGCGCACGACGGCTCGCTCGAGCTCGTCTGCACGCAGGAGCGCATTTTGAAGATCTTCCGGATCACCGGTCTGACCAAGGTCTTCGGCATCTTCGACTCGGTCGACGACGCGCGAGAGCACCGCCAGAAGCAGAAGTAGGACCGGGATGGCGCCCGAGACAGCCACCGTCGAGCTCGCGTTCAGTCCCCTCCCGGCCCATGTCCGCACCGCCCGGTTGATCGCGACCGCCGTCGCCCGGCGGGGCGGGGTCGAGGAGTCGTTGCTCGACGAGGTGCGGTTGGCGGTCGGTGAGGCCTGCTCCCGCGCGGTGGAGGCCCACCGGAAACAGTGCCCGGAAGAGCCCGTCCGGGTCGAACTACGGGACGGCGGAGATCGATTCGTGGTCGTGGTCACCGACCGCGTGCCCGACGACGATCCGACGCGGAGCGGCGGCCCGGAGCCGGTCGACCTCACGGAGTTGAACGGCGAACTCAATCTGGGGTTCGCCGTCATCGCGGGGTTGGCCGACGACGTGAACATCGCTTCGACACCGTCCGGTGTCGAGATCACAATGAGCTGGCCGGTCAAGAAGGACTGATCGGCCCGAGTCACCGAAGACCCTACGCACGCGTCTGCCGGTCGAGGTCTCCTCGACCGGCACGCACGGGCCCAGGCCCTCGGCCGCATGCGCCCGGCCTGACACGCCCGGCCTGACACGCCCGGCCTGACACGCTTGGCCCTGAGACGCCTCGCCGGGAACACCCTCCCCGCGCGGGCCGGTCCCGCCCCCGCAGGCCGGGCGGGGGCCGATGCCGACACGGTCGGAGACGACGTCGGCCGGCCACAGATTCTCACCCCCGAGGGGGCGCACGATGCGCCACCCTTCGGGGGTGCTGCTTTATACAGGCACTACACTTTTCCCGGTTTTCGCGGCCCTAATCCTGTGTTCACCGCTTATGGGCGGCTTTTTGGTCAAGAAGTAGGTCGCCGCCTAAGTCCGCTTTGACCAGCGAAGATGCGTCCAGCTAGCCGCGTAGTATTAATTTCCGGTGCAGCGAGTGTCACGTCTCGGTCGCATTACCGTTAAGCAACCGAGCAGGCTTCTAATTCCGGCTACGCCTGCGTAGACTCCCGGCACCATTGCCCCGCCCGACGCGTGGCGGTGGCCGGTCACCCCGAGGGGCGACCGGATCGAACGCGGCTGTCGAGGAGGATGCATGTCGCTTCACCCGCCCGCCCAGGCCGGTGCGGAGGTGAGTCTCGGCGGCAGCGACCTGAGTCTGGTGGTCGTTGTCGGCGTGATCGCCTTGTTGGCACTGGCTGTCGCAGGCGTCTTGGTCCGCGAGGTACTCGCCGCGAGCCAGGGCACCGAGAAGATGCAGAACATCGCAAGGGCGGTGCAAGAGGGCGCATTGGCGTACCTCAAACGCCAGTTCCTCACGGTGCTCATCTTCGTGATCATCATTCCGTTCCTGCTGCTCCTGCTTCCGGCGGAGTCGACCGGGGTGAAGATCGGCAGATCGTTCTTCTTCGTGGTCGGCGCGGTGTTCTCCGGTATCACCGGCTTCACCGGGATGTGGCTTGCCGTGCGGGGCAATGTCCGGGTCGCGGCGGCGGCGCGCGAGAGCGGTGAGAAGCTCGCGATGCGGATCGCCTTCCGCACCGGCGGCGTCGCCGGAATGTTCACCGTCGGCCTGGGCCTGCTGGGTGCCGCCGTCGTCGTGCTCATCTTCAAGGGCAAGGCCCCGGGTGTGCTCGAGGGCTTCGGATTCGGCGCCGCGCTGCTCGCCATGTTCATGCGGGTCGGGGGCGGCATCTTCACCAAGGCGGCCGACGTCGGCGCGGACCTCGTCGGCAAGGTCGAGCAGGGCATCCCGGAGGACGACCCGCGCAACGCGGCGACCATCGCCGACAACGTGGGCGACAACGTCGGCGACTGCGCCGGCATGGCCGCCGACCTGTTCGAGTCGTACGCCGTGACGCTCGTCGCGAGCCTCATCCTCGGCCGGGTCGCGTTCGGCACCGAGGGCCTGGTGTTCCCGCTGATCGTGCCGATGATCGGCGTGATCACCGCGGTGATCGGCATCTTCGCGGTGGCGCCGCGGGCCAAGGACCGGTCGGGCATGAGCGCGATCAACCGCGGCTTCTTCATCTCGGCGATCATCTCCGCGATCGTCGTCGCCGTGGCGACGTTCTGGTACCTGCCCGACTCGTTCGCCAAGCTGCACGGCGTGAACGCCGCGATCAGCGGCGACCCGAACCTCGCCGACGTCGACCCGCGCTGGGTCGCGCTCGGCGCCGTGCTGGTCGGCATCGTGCTGGCCAGCGCCATCCAGCTGCTCACCGGCTACTTCACCGAGACCAACCGCCGCCCGGTCAGGGAGACCACCGAGAGCGCCCGTACGGGCCCGGCGACCGTCATCCTGTCGGGCATCTCGCTCGGCCTGGAGTCGGCCGTCTACACCGCGCTGGTGATCGCCGCCGCGGTGTACGCCGCGTTCCTGCTCGGGTTCGACAACACCACCGTCGCGCTGTTCGCGGTGGCGCTGGCCGGTACGGGTCTGCTGACCACGGTCGGCGTGATCGTCTCGATGGACACGTTCGGCCCGGTCTCCGACAACGCCCAGGGCATCGCGGAGATGTCCGGCGACGTCGAGGGCGAGGCGGCGAGCGTCCTGGAGAGCCTGGACGCGGTCGGGAACACGACGAAGGCGATCACCAAGGGCATCGCGATCGCCACCGCCGTGCTCGCGGCGACCGCGCTGTTCGGCTCGTTCCGCACGACGGTGGTCAACGAGCTGGGCGGGGCGAACGACAGCGTCAAGAAGGCGCTCGGCCCGACATTCCAGCACTTCAACCTGGGCGTCGACAACCCGAACGTCCTGATCGGCCTGATCATCGGCGCCTCGGTGGTGTTCCTGTTCTCCGGCTTGGCGATCATGGCGGTCGGCCGCGCGGCCGGACGCGTCGTGGTCGAGGTGCGCGAGCAGTTCCGCACCAAGCCCGGAATCATGGACTACACCGAGAAGCCCGACTACGACCGGGTGGTCAGCATCTGCACCGCCGACGCGCAGCGCGAGCTGGCGACGCCCGGCCTGCTGGCGATCATGACGCCGATCGCCGTCGGCTTCGCGCTCGGGTACGCGCCGCTCGGCGCGTACCTCGCGGGCGCGATCGCGGCAGGCGCGCTGATGGCGGTGTTCCTGGCGAACTCCGGTGGTGCCTGGGACAACGCCAAGAAGCTCGTCGAAGAGGGCAACCTCGGCGGCAAGGGCTCGGAGGCGCACGCGGCCACGGTCATCGGTGACACGGTCGGCGACCCGTTCAAGGACACCGCGGGCCCGGCGATTAACCCGCTCATCAAGGTGATGAACCTCGTGTCGCTGCTGATCGCGCAGGCCGTCGTGACGTACGCCGCGAACACCGCTCTGCGGATCATCGTCACGATCATCGCGGTCGCCGTCATCGTCGGCGCGATCGTCGTCTCGAAGCGGCGGGCCTCCTCCATCGGCGGGGAGACCGAGCCGGCCATCGAGAGCGGCGAGACGGCGCCCGGCGGCACGGAGGCCACGGACGAGGAGACCGCGGCGGCCAAGGCGTCCTGACCGCATCAGCCACCTTGTGGAGAAGGCAGAGGGGGCCGGACGGATCACCGTCCGGCCCTCTCCGCGTACCGAAGGGTCCTGTCCGCGTACGGAAGGGTCCTGTCCGCGTACGGAAGGGTCCTGTCCGCGTACGGAAGGGTCCTGTCCGCGTACGGAAGGGTCCTGCCCGGGCACCGGAGGGTCCTGTCCGGGTACTGGGGAAGGCGGCTCGGCCGCACCCCGGTACGGGGCATCGCCGGGAGGCGGCAGACTGGGGGCATGCAGAAGTCTCAGTCCGGCGCGAAGGGGTTCGCGATCCTCGTCGGCGTGATGTTCGCGATCGTTCTGGTGATCATGTTGATCGCCGTGATCTTCTCGCCGCACCATCGCGTCTGATGCCCACGCTGATCGTGCTGCGGCACGCCAAGGCCGAGTCGCCCCTGGGCACGCCGGACTTCGAACGTCCGCTCTCCCCTCGTGGCCGGCGCGACGCCCGCGCGGCCGGTGACGAGTTGCGTGCGGCCGGCCGCGCGCCCGACCACGTGATCTGCTCGCCCGCCCTGCGCACCCGGCAGACCCTGGAGGAGCTTCGGTTCGACGCTCCCGTCGAGTTCGACGACCGGGTGTACGACAACGATCCGGAAGCGATCCTCGACGTGCTGCGCGCCCGGCCGGACGAGCCGGGAACCCTCCTCCTCGTCGGCCACAACCCCTCGATGCACCGGCTGGTGCTCGACCTCGGCGGCGCCGCGGATGAGGTCTTCCCCACGTCCGCCACGGCGGTCATCGAGTTCGCGGGGGACTGGTCCGACCTGTGGCCGGGCGCCGGCCGCCTCACCGCGTACTGGACTCCGCGCGCCCGGTGACGCCCGCCGGGCGGAACGCTCGGTGAAGCCCCGGATCGGCGGGCGGTCCGTCCCCGTTCGACCGGGCTTCCTCCTCGCCGCGACCCCGATTACCGGGCCTTTCGTACGCTTACGGCGGGAGGTTCCGGACGAAGGGGTACATTTTGCGGTCGTCGCTTGCCTGGCTGCGGGAGACGTACGCGGAGTCCGAGGGGCGCGCGTCGCCGATGTACGGGGCCGTGGCGTCCGTCGGCATCGCCACCCCCCTGGTGATCGGCACGGTGACCGGGCATCCGGCCCAGGGCGGTGTCGCGGCCCTCGGCGCCTTCTTCGTGGTCAACACCACGCCCCAGGGCCCGTACGGCGCCCGCGCGCGTGCGCTGCTCGCGGCGGTCCTGGTCGTGACGGGGTTCTCGATGCTCGGCGGCCTGCTGGCCGGCCACCCCACGCTCGCGGTGGCCGTCGTACCCGTCGTCGCGGCGGTGGCGGCGGCCGTTCCGTGGCTGGGCGTGACGGCGACCCTGGTCATGATCGCCGCGACGGTACGGCCGGCGGGCAGTCCCGTGTTCTTCGACGGGTTCCTGGAGATGATCGGCGGGCTGTACGTCTCCCTGCTCATGGTCGTCCCCCTGCTCACCCGGCGCCTGCAGCCGTTGCGGACGGCACTCGCGGAGGCGGGCGGATCGGTGGCGTTCGCGCTGGACCTCCTGGCCGAGCCGGAACCACGGACCGACGAGTGGGAGCGGCGGCGGCGCCAGGCGTACGACGACATCAACAAGGCCCGGACGACCTACGGGCTGTACCTGTCGGGCGGCCGGGACGACGAGCAGCGCCCGAGGCGGCTGATCGAGGCGTTCAACCGCGTCATGGACGAGGCCGTCGCCCTGCGCTCGCTCCTCGACGCGGCGCGGCAGGCGTCGCCGCCCGAGGAGTGGGAGCGCGAGCGCCGGGTCGCCGTGGCCGCGATGGCGGCCCGGCTGCGGCTGGTCGTCGGCGGGATCGAGGCGGGCGGCGGCACCCCGCTGGGCGCGGACCAGCCGGTCGCCCTCCACCGGTTCGCCCGGGTCAGCGAGGACGTCCGTCAGGCCTGGCTCGCGGACGACCTGGTACGGACGGCGCTCATCGTCCAGGTCCGGCAGTCGATCTCCCGGATGGCCGCGACCGTCGACGGCGCCCGCGAGATCATCGCTCCCGGCCTGAAGATCGGGATCGACTCACCGCGGCTCCCCGAACGCCCGACGGGCGGCTGGAGCCGCTTCGTCGAGGGCATCCGCACCCGCTCGCCCGGCTTCCGGCACTCGACCCGCATGGGAGTGGCGATCGCCGTCGCCATGGCCCTCTCGACCTGGCTGCGGCTCCCGCACGGCCACTGGCTGACGATCACGGTCGTCGCCAGCCTGCGCGACTCGTACGGCGACACGGTGACGCGGGTCGTGAAGCGGATCGGCGGCACGGCGATCGGCGCGACCGTCGCCGCGCTGGCGCTCGCCCTCGTCCCGCAGCAGGGCACCCTCATCGCGCTCGTCTTCGTCGGAGCGGCCCTGGGGTTCACGGTGCGCCCGGTCAACTTTGCGCACTGGATGGCCGTCGCCACCCCGATGATCATGCTGCTGATCGACTACTCCGCCCCGCTGAGCTGGCACGCCGCCGCGTGGCGGATCGGCCTCACCGCCGCCGGCGGGCTGTTCGCGCTGGCCGCGGCCCGTGTGCTCTGGCCGGCCGGCACGATCGGCCTCCTGCCCGGACGACTGGCCCGCCTGATGCGGACGCATGCCGCGCTGGCACGGGCGGTCGCGGCGCGCTTCGACGGCGAGGCCGAGGCGTCGATCCGCAGGCGGATGGAGGAGGCCGCCGCCGCGGCCGCCGACGTCGAGGAGTCGGCGACCCGGCTCGGGCAGGAACCGGCGCCCCCCGATGACCTCGTACGGCGGTTGCTCGACGCGACGTCGATCGCACGGCGGCTGCGCGACGACGTGCAGGCCGTCGGCGCGCTGTGGGAGGACCGGACGGACGCCGGCCCGCTGCCCGCCATCCTCGAACGGGTCGCCGACCAGCTCGAGGAGAGCGCGGACGCCCTCCTGTCCGCCGACGGCGAGGCCGCCGAGCTGCGCCTGGACGACCTGCTGGAGGAGTTCGACCGGCACCTGGCCGGGCTGACGCGCCGCCGCCGCGCCGAACTGGACGACGGCGTGGGCACGGACGCGGTCACGACGCTGCGCCGCTCACTCGTCCAGGTCGCGGCCGCCCGGCACGCGCTGCGCGGACTCGCGTCCGACGCCGAACGCCTCCGCCGGACCGTCCTGACCGACGCGACCCCGTGACCCGGGGCCCGAGGCCTCAGAGCAGACCGGCGTCCTCGGCGTCGGCGGCGTCGATCTCCTCGCGGGAGATGCCCAGCAGGAAGGCGATGCTGTCCATGTAGGGCACGTTGAGGGCCGTGTCGGCCGCCTCGCGTACGACGGGCTTGGCGTTGTAGGCGATGCCGAGCCCGGCGGCGGCGAGCATGTCGAGGTCGTTCGCGCCGTCCCCGATCGCGACGGTCTGGCTGATCGGCACGCCGGCGTCGGCCGCGAACCGGCGCAGCGCCTCCGCCTTGCCCGCCCGGTCGACGATGGGGCCGACGAGGCTGCCGGTGAGCTTGCCGTTCTCGACCTCGAGGACATTGGCGGCGGTGTAGTCGATGCCGAGGTCCGCGGCGAGCGCGTCGGTGATCTGCGTGAACCCGCCGCTGACGATCGCGAACTTGTAGTCGAGGCGCTTCAGCGTCCGCACGAGGGTACGGACGCCCGGCGAGAACTCGATCCGGTCGCGCACCTCCGCCAGGACGCTCTCGTCGAGCCCGGCGAGCATCGCAACCCGCTCCCGCAGCGCGCCCTCGAAGTCGAGCTCACCGCGCATCGCCGCCTCGGTGATCTCAGCGACCTTGGCCTCCAGCCCGGCGTGCGCGGCGATGAACTCGATGACCTCGCCCTGGATGAGGGTCGAGTCGACGTCCATCACGATCAGCCGCTTCGCCCGCCGGGCGAGGCCGCCGCGCTGGACGGCCACGTCGACGTGCTGCTCGGCCGCCTCGGCGGCGAGCGCGGCGCGCAGGCCGTCGGGGTCGGCGCCGGAGACGTCCATCTCGATGCAGGTCACCGGGTCGTGGGCGAGCCGCTCGATGCGGTCGATGTTGGCGCCGTGCGCCGCCACGCGCCCCGCCATCCCGGCCAGCGCGGCGGGCGTCAGCGGGTTGCCGAGGATCGTGACGTGCAGCCGGCCCCGGCGGCGGCGCGGGTCGCCGTTCCCGGTGCCGGTGGCCAGCTCGATCTCCATGCCCAGGTCGGCGGCGATCTTCTCGGCGGCGGCCCAGACCCGGCCGATGTCGGTGTCGGCACCGTACGAGACGAGCACGCCGAGCACCAGACGGCCGCGGATCACGACCTGCTCGACGTCGGAGACGGTGACGGGAAAGGCGGCGAGTGCGCTGAACAGGCGGGACGTGACTCCGGGGCGGTCACGGCCGGTCAGCGTGATCAGCAACGTGCGCGTCTTGGCATTCATGCTGTTCACCACGGTACTTGGCGCTCATCGTGCGCCGCTGACCGGTCCACGATCCGGACACCGAGGGTTCGACGAGGCTTCGCCGTCCGGACCGCTCCCGCCCACCTCGCGTTTCCGCAGGTCACATCGTTTCCGGACACGTCCGCTGCGGCAGGCGGCTGCATGAGCGTACGCGTGCTCCCGGAGTACGGGACCACGCATGCGGTGATCTATGGGGCCAGGTCCTGTGTCAGTTCGCGGCGCGTGGGGCGTCGCCGGTTTCCGCCGCGAGGGTTTCCAGAGCGTCAGCCTTAACGATCACGGCTTTCCCGGGGACGCCTCGGACCAGGCCGCGCGCCTTGAGGATCTTCACCGCTTCCGTTGCTGTTCGTGGGGATACGTCGCACTCTGCCGCGAGTTCGGCCCCGGATGGAATGGCCGTCTTGGGCGGGTAAGTCCCGTCCGCGATGCGCGCCGCTATCAAATCCGCGAGTTGCGTGCGTAGCGGGGCGTCGCCGTCCAGCTCGACCATGATCCGAACTTATGCCCAGCATGCGTATGCTTCTTAGCTTGCTTAGGCTGCGTAACGTGCGTAGGTTGCCTAAGCTTGGAGGTCCAGAAACAGAACGCCCCGCTCAACCGTGGGACCGGCCGGGCGGGGCTACGGATCAACCTGGCTAGGAGGCCGATCCGATGGGCAACGAGCGTACGGCCACTGTGTCCCCGCGGTGGACGCGACCCGAACAGAGCGAAGACGGGACCTATTGGCATGCGCGACTGGTCCGGCCGGAGGACGCGGGGGCGCTGGACTGCGACGCGTACGGCCCGACGGAGGCCGCGTGCGTCCGCGAGACGGTGCGGCAGGACCACGTGTGGGCGGCGCGCCGCCGGCTCTCGGAAGGGGACGTGAAGGGGGCCGGCGAATGATCGTGCTCAGTGCTGCGGCGATCGTCACCGGCATCACGGCGCTGGGCACGGTGCTAGCGGCGCTCACGATCGGCCGCCGCCGTCCGGCGTACCGCGGACGGCACCGCGCCCTGTGGTGACGCGCCCCGCCGCTTCGCCGTCGCTGAGGCCACCTTGCCGTCGCGGTGCACCAGGCTCGGTCTCATCTGAGCCGTTCTGTCCGGTCGCCACTGACGGCAAGGTTCCTGCGGCCATCGGATGCGGATCACGAATTCGGGCTGGCTGGCGGTGATTGACGCGTACGACGCCGCAACGGCCGATGAGTGGCTTTACTCCCCGGACGCGGAGCAGGTCCGGGAAGTGGCAGGGGAACGGGGCGCAAGAATTCGCGTCTGACCGGCCGTTAGCGGCCCAATGGGAAACTCAGTACGCGCGCGGCGCGCCTGGAGGCCCTGACCTGGGGGCGGAAGCGCCAGGGCGAGCGTTGAGACGTCCCGCTAGCGCGCTCTTCGTCGCGTCGCCTATCCCGCTTGAGACCCGTCAGCGTCGGCCTTCCCCTACAGACCCCACCGGAGCGCACGGTACGCCGTGGGACCATTCTGCGCGTGAATCAGCGGAAACCTCCCCATGGATTCCTCGTGGTGTATCTGGGGGCGTTGCTAACTTTCAGCATCGTCTGGGTCGCCTATGACGTCGTGATGATGCTCCTGTGGACCGGGAAGACCTTGCTTCATAGCGGGTGGATAGACGTCGCGGCGCTAGCGTTCGACGTTATTGGTGTCGTGTGTCTCCTCGCGCTGTGTCGGGGGAAGAAGTGGGGTTTTTACGGGTACGTGCTGCTCTGCACGGCAGAACTCGGCTTCGAGTGGACCATCGTCGGCTACTCCAGGCGGGACCTCGTGTTCACGTTCGCGGTACTCGTCGGTCTGTGCCTCGCCTTGCAGGTCGGCGGCGAACGCCAGGGCTGGAAACAGCTGGAGTGAGCGGCTTCAGGCCGGTGTGTTCCGTCGGCCGCCCGGTGGCGGTCGTCCAGGCCCCTGTGCTTTCCGCAGGACCTTTGCTCTGCTCACCGAGGGTGAGCAGAGCAAAGAATGCCTGGGAAGGGGGCGTGGTGGTCCAAGTACGGCCACCCCCGGCCATGAGCAGCACGACCAACCGGCCAGGGGCCGCCGTGGGTGCCGTCAATGGGGCAGGAGCAGGTTCACGTCGCCGAACTCGTGCCAGCGGTAAGCATGCGCCAGGGCCTCGGTGTAGACGCGTTCGAGCAGGTCCTCGCCGGCGATCGCGGTCAGCATCCGCAGGTGCGAGGAGCGCGGCTCGTGGAGTCCGGTGAGCAGCCCGTCCACCACCCGTACGCCCTCTTCCGGGGTGACGACGTGGGAGGTCCAGCCGGCGGCGGCCCGGACGAACCGCTTGTCGTTGACGGCGCTCTCCAGCGCGCGTACGACGGTCGTGCCCACGGCGATCACCCGCCCGCCCTCCCACCTGACGTGGTTGACCAAAGCGGCCGTCGCGGCCGGGACCTCGTACCGCTCCGGGTAGGGCGGCTCGTCCTTCTCCGGCGACGCCACCCCGGTGTGCAGGGTCAGCGGCGCGATCAGCACGCCGCGCGCGACGAGCCGGGTCACCAGGTCGGCGGTGAAGGGACGCCCCGCGCTCGGCATCTCGGCGCTGCCGGAGCCGTCCTCCCGGGCCACCGCCTCCGCGAAGACGGTCTGGTACGCCGCCGCCGGCTGATCGCGGGGGACGTAGCCGTACCGGATCGGCACGCCGCGGCGTCGCAGGTACGGCTCGACGTCGGTGTCGAGGCGTGCCCGCCAGAGGCGGGGCGTGTACCGGTCGACGAGGGTCAGCGTCGCGCCGCCGGGCAGCGGGAACCACTCGCCCGGGCACCCTCCCGCGTACGGCTCGGACGCCCTCCCGGTCCGCCGCCGCAACTCGACGAGCCAGCAGTCCGGCTCCGACGGGACGGGACCGGAGAAGTGGACGGACAGGCGGTCGAGGCGTACGGCGGCGGGCAGGGTGGCCGAGGTGTTCACGACGAGCAGGTCGCCGGGCCGCAGCAGGTCCGGCAGGTCGGTGAACGCGTGGTGCGTGACGCCGTTCCGCGTGGCCGCGAGCAGGCGGACGCCGTCGCGGCGCGGAGGGGGTTCGTGCGCCTCAAGGGCGGGGGGAAGGGCGAAGTCGAGCACGGGGGGCCTCCACACGATGCGCGGCCGCGGCCGCGACGAGGACGATGGCGAGGGTCCAGGCGAGCCCGGCGCCCAGGCCCGCGGCGTTGACCAGTGCGCCGGCCACGCCGACGCCGAGAGACGAGCCGAGGGTGTCGGCGATCTGCAGCGCCGAGGAGTTGGCGCCCTGTTCGGACGGCGCGGACAGGGCGAGCACGGTGACGCTGAGGGTCGGGAAGGCCATGCCCATCCCGAGGCCGGCGACGATCCAGGCGGGGACGGCGGCCCAGCCGGAGGTGTACAGGGCCACGGCGATTCCGGCGACCCCGGTGGTCAGGAGGGCGGCGCCCAGCACCGCGAACCGCGCTCGCGAGCCGCCCGTGAACCGCCCCTGGAACCACGAGCCGCCGCTCCAGCCCAGGGCGCCCACGGTGAGCACGACGCCGGCGGCCGTCGGGCTGAAGCCGTGCCGCGTGATCAGCGCGAGCGGGATGAACGCCTCGGTGCCGGACATCGCGCCCATGAGCAGGCCGCGCATGGCGATGGCGGTCGGCAGCCCCCGGCCGAGGCGGAGCGTTCCGCGCGGCAGCAGCACCCGCAGCCCGTACGCGAGGCCCGCCAGGCCGGGCAGCCCGAGCGGCGACCGGTGATCGATGCCCCACAACACGAGCGCGGCGCCGACCGCGAGCGCGACGGCGGCGAGCGTACGGCCGCGGGGGAGCGCGCCGCGCGTCCGCGAGCCGCGCAGCGCGGGGGCCAGCATGGCCGCGGCGGGCACGACCAGGGGGACCAGGCCGAGGAAGACCCAGCGCCAGCCGAGGTGCTGGGCGACGAACCCGCCGACGGACGGCCCGACCAGCGACGGCACGACCCAGGCGGCCGACATCGCGGCGAACACCCTCGGCCGGGACGCCTCCGGGTACACGGCCGCCACGATCACGTACAGCGGGACGCTCGCCAGGCCGGAGCCGAGGCCCTGGACCGCGCGGCCCGCCACGAACCACGCCATCGCCGGGGCGGTCCCCACGACGACCAGTCCGGCCACGAAGATCGCCAGGCCGGTGAGCAGGGGCAGGGCGGGGCCGCGCGCGTCCGCCCAGCCGCCCGCCAGCACGTTGCCGACCAGCCCGCTGATGAACACCGCGCTGAAGCCCCACGCGTACATCGACAGGCCGCCCAGGTCGCGCGCCGCCACCGGCATGGTCGTGCCGACCGCCATCTGCTCGAACGCCAGCAGCGTGACGACGACCAGGATGCCGATCGTGGTCGTGCGGTACGGGCCGGTCAGCAGCCCGGGACGCGACGCGCCCGAGGCCGCCTCCGCCGTCCCGGCCGGCGCGCTCACAGGTCGCCCACCGCGTACCGGCCGCTCGCGGGGCGTTCGGCGATCAGCCTGCGCAGCGCGGGGACGGCGACGTCCTCGGGGAGGGGCGCGGCGTCGGCGTCCTCTCCCGCGTCGGCGAGCATCCGCGTGCGCATCTCGCCGGGGTCGACCCACCACACGGCGATCTCGGGCTCCTCCACGGCCAGGACGCCGGACAGCTGGTCGAGGGCGGCCTTCGTCGCGCCGTACCCGCCCCAGCCCTCGTACGCCTCCCGCGCGGCGTCGGAGGTGACGTTGACGATCGCGCCACGGCGCGCGCGGAGGGCGGGCAGCACGCCCTGGACGAGTGCGAGCGGCGCGAGCACGTTGATCGCGAACGCGCGCTCCAGGTCGGGCAACGGATGGTCGGCCAGGTGGGGCAGCGGCGTCGCGCCGAGCGTGCTCGCGTTGTTGACGAGCAGGTCGAGCCCGCCCGACGCCCGTACGAGCGCGTCCCGGTGGGCCGGGTCGGCGACGTCGCCGGGGACCGCGGTGACGTCCGCCCCCGCGGCGGCCAGGTCGGCGGCGGCCTTCTCCAGGTCGGCCGCTCCCCGGGCGTCGAGGATCAGGGTCCAGCCGTCCTGGGCGAGCGCGCGGGCCAGTGCCAGGCCGAGCCCGCGGGACGCCCCGGTGATCAGTGCCTTCATGACCTCGACACTAGGCAGGCGGCGCGTGACCGACATCGGCCGAGGGACCTGGGTCGACCCGGCGGATGGTCGTAGGTCCTTCGGGCACACTTGTCCTGTGCGATACGGGCGGATGGTGATGGGGCGGCCCTGGGGGGTGCCCGCGCGGGTGGCGTTCCTCGTCGCGGTCGTCGTCGGCTTGGCCGCGCTGCGCATCCCGCGCCCGCCGACCCTGTGCATTCTGCGTCAGTACACCGGCGTCCCCTGTCCGCTGTGCGGGTTCACGACGGCGGCGGTCCATCTCGGTCATGCCGATCTCCTCGGCGCCTTGGCCGCATCGCCGTTGGCGGTCGCGGTATGCGCCGGGTTCGTGGTCGTTCCGATCGCGCGACGTTCCCGGTTGGGCACGCTCTGGCAACGATCGTCCCGCAGGACGCGACAGATCATCCCGATCGTCGTTATCGTCGCACCTCTGATCGTTTCCGAGGTCTGGCAGCTGGCCCGCTTCGGCATCATCTGACTGGAGGAACCGTGGGATACCCGCCTCAGGGGCCGCCCGGCTACGGCGACGGCCCGCCGTCCGCGCCACCTCCGCCGCCCGGTTACGGCGGCGGCTATGGACAGCCGGCACAGCCGCAGTCGAGCACTCCTCAGGTGCTGTCGATCGTCGGCATCGTCTGCTGGTTCTGCTGCCCTATCGCGGCGATCGTGCTCGGTTTCGTCGCTCAGAATCAGTTCCGCGCGCAGGGACGCCCCGACACGATCGCGAAGGTCGCCTGGATCGGCGGCATCGTCTCACTGGTCCTCGGAATCCTCGGCACGATCGTCCGGATGCAGACCGGCACCTGACGTCCTTCCGTGCGGTTCCCGCCCGGCCCGGGCGGGAACCCCGCGGCGGTACGACCGCGGTCCTGCGGCGTTACGGCGGGATCCCGCGAGCTTTTCGCGGCGGTACGGTCTGAGCCGTGGACACCGATCGGGACGCCACGCTGCACGCCGTCAGCACGGCGGTGCTCGCGGTCACGCGGCACCTGTCCGTGCACGAGGTCCTGCAGGTGATCGTCCGCGCCGCGGCCCAGCTCCTCGACGCCCGCTACGCCGCGCTCGGCGTGCCCGACGACGAGGGGTCGTTCGCCGAGTTCGTCGTCGAGGGCGTCTCGGACGAGCAGTGGGAGCGGATCGGGCCGCTGCCCCGGCAGCACGGGCTGCTCGCGCTGATGCTCCGCGACGACCGCGCGCAGCGGCTGCCGGACGTGCGCAGGGCCCCGGCGTTCGAGGGCTGGCCGGCCGCGCACCCGGTCCTCAAGGACTTCCTCGGTGTCCCGATCAAGGACGGAACCGAGACCCTCGGCATCATCTTCCTCGCCAACCGGCGCACGCCGGGTGGCTTCACCGCCGCCGACGAGGAGCTGCTCACCCTCTTCGCGGCGCACGCCGCGATCGCGATGACCAACGCACGGCTGTACGAGCGCAACCGCGAGCTCACGGTGATCGAGGAGCGCGCCCGGCTGGCGCGCGAGTTGCACGACGCGGTGGCGCAGAAGCTCTTCTCCCTTCGCCTGACCGCCGCTGCGGCCCTGTCGGCGGCGGACCCGCGTGTCGAGCTCGAACGGGTCCAGACGCTCGCCAAGGAGGCCCTCGCGGAGCTGCGTGAGGTCATCTTCGAGCTGCGGCCCGCCGAACTGGAGGGCGACGGCCTGGCGGCGTCGCTGCGTAAGCACGTGCGGGTCCTGGACCGCGCCTGGGGCTCGGGACGCGGCCGCCGGCCGCGCGTGCGCTTCGAGGGCGAGGACGTCGCGCTGCCGCCCGAGGCCGAGGAGGTGGCGTACCGCGTCGCCCAGGAGGCCCTCTACAACGCCCTGCGCCACGGTGACCCTTCGGAGGTGACGGTGCGGCTCACGGCCGGAGTGCTGGAGGTCCGCGACGACGGGACCGGCTTCGACACCGGGGCCGGCGCGCGCGATGGTCTCGGGCTGGCGTCCATGCGCGAACGCGCCGAGTCGATCGGCGGGTGCCTGACCGTCGACTCGTCCCCCGCCGGCACGGTCGTACGCCTGGAGGTGCCCGCGTGATCCGCGTGCTGATCGCCGACGACCATCCGGTCGTGCGCCAGGGCCTGCGCACGTTCCTCGGCGTCCAGGAGGACATCGAGGTCGTCGGCGAGGCGGCCGACGGGGCCGAGGCGGTCGCGCGCGCGGAGGCGCTGCGGCCCGACGTCCTCCTCCTCGACCTGAAGATGCCCGGCGTCGACGGGACGACCGCGCTGCGCGAGCTCCGGGCGCGCGGCATCGAGTCCCGCGTCATCGTGCTCACCAGCGTCGGCGAGCGGGAGCACGTCCTGCCGGCGGTCCGCGCCGGCGCCTCCGGGTACCTCTACAAGGACGTCGACCCGCACGCCCTGGTGCAGGCGATCCGCGCGGTCCACGACGGGCACATGCTCTTCGCGCCGGAGGCGACCGAGGCGATGCTGGCCCCCGAGCGGGCGGACCCGAGCGCCGGCGCGCTCACCGAGCGCGAACGCGAGGTCCTCGTCCAGATCGCCCGGGGCCGGTCCAACCGGGAGATCGCCCGGGCGCTCGTTGTTTCCGAGAAGACGGTCAAGACGCACGTTTCGAACATCCTGCTTAAGCTAGGGCTGCAGGATCGCACCCAGGCGGCCCTGTACGCCGTCCGTCACGGCCTCGCCGATCGGTGACTCGCGAGCATTCGCGTGAGATCCAGGAGGCGTAAGGCGCGCCGGTCGAATATCTTGATGAACCTCAGTAGTCGGCTGAGTGAACCGCATCGCCGAGGACGTCATCGGAATTCACATGAGAGTCGCCATTCGCTACGCCGCGGGGTCGGACGTCGGCCGTACCCGCGAGAACAACGAAGACTCGGCGTATGCGGGCCCATGGCTGCTCGCTGTCGCCGACGGAATGGGGGGTCACGTCGGCGGGGAGATCGCAAGCTCCCTCGCCGTCCAGACCCTCGCGCCGACCGACGCCGAGGTCCCGCAGCCCGCGCTCGTGGAGACTCTCGAACGTGCCGTGCTGGCCGCCAACCAGGCGATCGCACAGCGGGTCGAGCAGGAGCCCGTGCTGCAGTCCATGGGCACCACCTGCACGGCCATGCTGTGGTCCGGCACCCAGCTCGCCCTCGCGCACATCGGGGACTCCCGCGCGTACATGCTGCGGGACAGCATCCTCTACCAGATCACCGAGGACCACACGCTGGAGAAGATGCTCACCGGCGAGGACGGCGCGGCGCCCCACCTGGCGAACCGCCTCGTCCGGGTCCTCGACGGCAAGCCGGACCGCAAGCCGGACATGTCTCTGCGCGAGGCCCTGCCGGGCGACCGCTACCTGCTGTGCTCCGACGGCCTGAGCGGCCCGGTCGGCGCCGAGACGCTGCACCAGGTCCTGACGAGCCGGCCGGAGCCCGAAGCGGTCGTCGGCACGCTCATCGACCTGGCCAACCAGGCCGGCGGACCGGACAACATCACCGTGATCGTGGTGGACGTCATCGCGGAGGGCGCGGAGGCGATCCCTCCGGTCGTCGTGGGCGCCGCCCGGGGCTGAGGTCCGTACCCGGGCAGAGGCTCGCCCGGGCGTGAGGTCCGCACGGGAAGGTCTCCGTGCGATCACGTTCTGAGCTCTGTGCCGCATTCTGACTTGACCGTTGCCCGCCTTGCTGCGATATAGGTCGCACAGGCGTACAACGGCACGGGGTTGGAGGGCGGAGTTTGGACGTCGCACGGGGGACGAGGGTCACCCCTGGTGCGCCGACCGCGCCGGCGCGGCTTCTCGCCTCCTTCACCGCCGCCGCAGGGGACGGGGTACGGGGTGTGGCGATCCGCACGGGGAGCATGGCCGTCGCGGCCGTACTCGCGGCGCTCGTGCACCGTGCCCACGATCCCGGCATACTGTGTCCGCTTCGGCGATTCACCGGGGTTCCCTGCCCTCTCTGCGGCGGTACCACCGTCTTCATGGAGCTGGGAGCCGCCCACCCGGTCAGAGCCATCCTCGCGAACCCCTTCGCTCTCGCGGGAGCGCTCGGTCTGGCCGTGGCGCCCCTGGGGATCGGGCGCCGGTGGTGGGCGATCGAGCCGCGCGCCCGAACCGCGCTGCTCGGCGTCGTGGTTGTCCTGTCCTGGCTATGGCAGCTTGCCCGGTTCGGGCTCCTGCAGTGGTGAATTCCCTATCTCGTCACGGCGACAGCGAGCCCGACTTGGCAGACGGGCGTCATTCGATGAAGGAGTAAGAGCGTGAGCACCCCCTACGACCCGTACGGCCAGGGTCAGCAGCAACCCGGGTACGGTCAGCAGCCGGGTTACGGTCAGCAGCAGCCGGGCTATGGCCAGCAGCCCGGGTACGGGCAGCAGCCGGGTTACGGCCAGCAGCCCGGATACGGGCAGCAGCAGCCGGGCTACGGTCAGCAGCAGCCGGGTTACGGCCAGCAGCCCGGATATGGCCAGCAGCAGCCGGGCTATGGCCAGCAGCCCGGGTACGGGCAGGACTACGGCCAGCAGCAGGGGTACGGTCAGCAGCCCGGATACGGCCAGCAGGACTACGGCCAGGGGTACGGCCAGCAGCCCGCGGCGTACGGTCAGGGGTACGGGCAGCAGGGCTACGGCGCCGGGTACAACCAGGGCCAGTACGCCAGCTGGATCTCGCGGGTCGGCGCCACGCTCGTCGACGGGCTGATCGTCGGTGTGCCGTACGGCCTGCTCTACGCCATCGGGGGAGCGATCGGCGGGAGCGGTGGCGCCATCCTCATCCTCCTCGGGCTGCTCGTCGGCTTCGGCGCCGGCCTGTGGCTGTGCCACCAGGAGGGGACCACCGGTCAGACGCCCGGCAAGAAGGCCCTCGGAATCAAACTCATCGGCGAGACCACCGGGCAGCCGATCGGGTTCGGCATGGCGTTCGTGCGCCGTCTCGCCCACTTCCTGGACGGTGCCGCCTGCTACATCGGCTACCTCTGGCCGCTCTGGGACGACAAGAGCCAGACGTTCGCCGACAAGGTGTGCTCGACCATCGTCGTTCAGGCCTGACGTCTTCGACACGGCGCCCCGGTGACCGCGAGCAGCGGTCTCCGGGGCGTTTCGCGTACGGGGTCTCGCGATTCCGCGTTCCCGGGGAATCAGCGGACGGGGTCGAGAACGCTGTTGCAGGCGGCCACCCGGGCCCGGCGCACCGCGTGGTCGAGCGTACGGAGCGCCTCGGAGCGGCGCTGGACGTGGGCGGCGGACAGGCCCACGCTCTCCGTGGAACGTGCCAGATCGACCACGATGGCCAGCCGGCTCGCGAGCGCCGCCACTCGGTGCGCGCGCGCCGGGTACCCGGGGGCGAGGCCGCCCACCTGCTCGTGCCGGTGCGACTCGCGCAGCGCGCCCAGCGCCTCGGCGATCTCCGGCCGCCATTCCTGCCCGCCGTCCACGGTGAGGAGCGCCTCGGTGGCGTCCCGGACCGCCAGCGTCAGCCGATGGTCGGCCTCCGACAACGACGGAGTGTCCGGAGTGCCGTAGCGGACCTCGTGGACCTCCCAGCGGGTGCCGACGTACGACGAACCCCGGCGGTCCTCCGCCGGGATCAGGCCGAGCGGTCGCTCGCCCACCGTGGCGAGGACGGCCTCACCGGCGTCGATGGCCGCCGTGTTGAAGTCGGGCGGTCCGGTCAGCCCGAGCGGATCGCCCGGGGCGGGCAGCGCGAGGCGCAGCGCGGTGAGCCCCGCGACCCGGAGGGCGCCGAGACCCCGCCGCAGCGGAAGCTCCCCGCTCTCGCCGGGGACGCCGACGACCACGTGCGGGCCGCCCTGGCGCTCGACGGCATCGGCGGCCTCGTCGAGCCCCACATGGCCGGTCAGCCAGGCGTTGCCCCAGGCGACAAGCCCGGTGGATGGGTGAGTGAGGCGCATGCCGACCACCATAAGCGTTTCATAATGCCGTAGGTTCATTCCGAGACTTGGACAGCGACGGCGGCACCCCGCCGGCCGCTGCGCGCTCTAGGGGAAGGATGCGATGGCCGGCGAGGTACTACAACTCAAGGGCGTCGAGGTCCGACGCGAAGGCGCGTCGCTCCTGCGCGACGTCGACTGGACGGTCGCAGAAGACGAGCGATGGGTCATCGTCGGCCCCAACGGCGCCGGCAAGACGACGTTGCTGCAGGTCGCGGCCGCCATGCTGTTCCCCACCGAGGGCGAGGTCGAGCTGCTGGGCGAGACGCTCGGCAAGACCGACGTCTTCGAGCTGCGCCCCCGCATCGGCCTGGCCAGCGCGGCGATCTCCGACAAGATCCCGGGCGACGAGAAGGTCATCGACATCGTCCTGACGGCGTCATACGCCATCATCGGCCGGTGGAAGGAGGAGTACGACTCCACGGACGTCACCCGTGCGGTCGAACTCCTCGACGCGCTGGGCTGCGCGCACCTGATCCGCCGCCGGTTCTCCACCCTGTCCGAGGGTGAGCGCAAGCGGGTCTCGATCGCCCGCGCGCTCATGCCCGACCCCGAGCTGCTGCTCCTGGACGAACCGGCCGCCGGCCTCGACCTCGGCGGCCGTGAGGACCTGGTGGCCCGCCTCACGGCCCTGGCCACCGACCGTCTCGCGCCCACGATGGCCCTCGTCACCCACCACGTGGAGGAGGTGCCCGAGGGATTCACGCACGCCCTGCTGCTGCGCCGTGGCTCGGTCGTCGCGACGGGGAAGGTCGACGAGGTCTTCACCGAGGAGCTGCTGTCGGAGTGCTTCGGCCTGCCCCTGAAGATCGAGCGCCAGGACGGCCGCTGGCACGCCCACGCCGTCGCCCCCCGCCCCTGAGCCGGTGATCGCAGCGTTTTCGGCGCGTTCGCCCGGGTAGACGCCGACCGATCGGGCTTTCGTACGGTCGAGGCGACGGGAGCAGGGCGATGGGCACACCCACCTTTCAGGCTCCGCGACGGGCCGCGCGGCCGTGGTTGCGCGTCTTCGTCACCGGACTGGTGCTGTGGGTGCTGACCGTTCTCGTCATCCTGCTCACCCAGAACCCCAATCTGATCCCGACCCTGGTGCTGCTGGGGAGTTTCCTGGTGCCGGTGACGTTCGTCGTCTGGGCGTTCGAACGCCGTGACACGGGCGAGTTGACGCCGACGCTGGTGTTCAGCACCTTCCTCACCGGTGGCGTGCTCGGCGTGCTGGCCGCCTCGCTGCTGGAGACGTACCTGCTGCACCCGTCACCCTGGCTGTTCATCGGCGTCGGCCTGATCGAAGAGGCCGTCAAGCTGGGCGCGCTGGCGTTCCTCACCCGGCACCTGGCCTCCAAGACGGTGCGCGACGGGATGATCCTCGGCGCGGCCGTCGGGTTCGGCTTCGCCGCCTTCGAGTCGGCCGGCTACGCCTTCACCGCGCTGTTCACCGAGAACGGCCTGTCATTGATGCAGGTGGTGCAGACCGAACTCCTCCGCGGCCTGCTCGCCCCCGTGGGCCACGGCCTGTGGACGGCGATCCTCGGCGGGGTGCTGTTCCGGGCCAGCACCCGGCACCACTTCCTGGTCACCTACCGGCTGCTCCTCGCCTACGTCGGCGTCTCGCTCCTGCACGCCCTGTGGGACTCGATGCACTCGATCGCCCTGGTCATCACCCTGCTGCTCACCGGGACGCCCGCGCAGTACCGCCTCATCGAGATGGGCTGGATGCCGAGGCCCACCGAGGAGCAGGTGCACCTGTTCACGGTCCTGTCCTGGGCGGGCCTCGCCGTCATCTCCGTGATCGGCGTCGCCTGGCTGATGGGCCTGTGGCGTTCGACCCGCCGCCCGTACACCCCACCCCCGGGCTGGCACATCCCCACCGCGTACGTCCCCCGCTGAGTCAGGAGCCGTACGACGTCCGTATTCGCTTGATTACACAGCGCCCGTGTTGCACAATGGTCCCAGCCTCTGGCACTAGCTGGAGGAAGTGAGCCCGACTCCTGTCCGGACGGTCAGCAGTCGGGTTTCGCGTTTTAGGCGATTACGCCAACGTTTCTCGTCAGTTCGATGATCGGCTGGACTCGCCGTCTCCAGTCACCGCCTGCACCGTAAGTCCAAGCGAGAGCATCTGGAAGCCACAACGCGGGCTCTTCGTGCGGACGAAGGTGAGCGTAGCTGAGGCTCTCCGAGCTTTTCCGAAGCGTCTGCGCGATGCAGCTTCGGTCGAAGTGATCCATGGTCTCTCGGCTCTCGATGACCAATCGCCGGGCTCGACGGTCAGCGAACACGAGCGCAGCGAGGCACTCCCGTCTGACCGGTAGTTCCTTGCCGTAGCCCTCGTAGATGAGCCCGCGCACGGCATCGGAGCGGACGATCGCGTCAAGGATCTGCCGTTGCCGCGGGCGCGATTCGTGCTTGAAATGCCAGCGTCGCTGGCCGGGGAGGCACAGGCCGCGCAGCAACCGGCGCACCTCATCCAAATTCGCGGCCTCCACGGTTGCCGCACACAGGAGGTACCGATCCCGGCGCGTTGATTCGTCGACGAAGACATGGGCGGTCACCCAGTGAATCGTATTGGTGTTCGATTGAGTACGTAGTGTGATCGCTTTAATTGGTGATACCTCCCTGGCGGTCCGGTTGGGAGGTTTGCGGAACGGGTAACTATCGAATAGGTGTTCGAAAGGGGTGGGGCGTGAAGGGTGACCGGGTTGAGGTCGTCATCGATGCCGGAGGGGCGACCCGCACCTATGAGGTGGTGGCGACGCGCGCCGGGCGGCGGGTCGAGGTCGTCACGCGCCGGGGCGTGGTCGAGGTCGTCGAGGTCACGAGGAACGGCACCCCCGTACGGACGGCCCGGTTCATGGCGAGCCGCATCCTCGCGCTGGTGGAGTACCCGGTGAACGACCGCGGGGAGCCACGGGCCGAGGCCGACGAGGAGTAGGCCCCCTCTCGGAGGAGCCGCCGGCCCCGCCGGACCGCCGTGACGGGCCTTCGGACGGGGCGGGGGAAGGCGCCGTACGGCGGGCGGGAGTGGAACGGTCCTTTCTGGGGTCTATCGGGCCGGGCGCACCTGGATCATGCCGTTGTCGCCGATTCGCGTCTCGAACGCCGGCTGCCGGCCGGTGGCGGGGCCGTGGACGACGGTGCCGTCGCTGACCCGGAACGTACTGCCGTGCCACGGGCAGATGATGCAGGTCTCCTCGTTGACCTCGGTCACGCGGCCCTGGTGCAGGGGCCCGTCCAGGTGGGAGCACCGGTCGGCGAGGACGTGGACGTCATCGCCCTCCCGCAGCACGAACAGGCTGATGTACCCGAGGTTCCGGTGGACCGGCCACCCGTCGGGCAGCTCGTCGATGGAGCACAGGTCGTGCCAGCCCAGCGGGCCGAGGTGTGTGATCGATTCGGCGTGGCTCGGCCCGGCGGCCTGCCGGAACGCCAGGTGCCCGCCGAGGTACGCCCCGGCGAGCAGGGCGGTCAGGCCCGCGTAGGACAACACCTTGCCGGCACCGGTGAAACCGCTCCTGCGGGCGAGGAGCGAGGCGGTGTAGAGCGTGCTGCCCGCCGCGTTGCTCAACGCGTGGACCAGGCCGACGCGCTGCTGTTCACTGTGCAGGGCCGACCAGTCGGCCACGCCCGTGAGCACGGTCGGCACCGAGGCCACCAGCCCGGTCGCCATGAGCGCCTGGGACGCCCGTTCGGTGCCGGGCAGCAGATCGAGTACGGCGGTCGAGACGAAACAGCCGATCGGGACATCGGTCAGGGGCGGATGGGCCGGATGGCCCAGGGGAACTCCGTGCAGCAGATCCTTGACGGGGCCCGGGGGCAGCAGCCGCCGTACGACCTTGGTCATCAACCGCGCGGATCCGTCGAGGGTATCGGCGTGTTCGAGATCCTCGGCGACCTTCAAGGGACGGGGCCGCACCAGCGACCGGGAGATCCTGCTCACCCGTTGGCGGTTCACCGCACCTCCTCGGATGGCTTCGCTTTTCGGACATTAGTCTGCCGTCCTACGTCCCCATCACCGGGGGTCCTACCCGTCTCGATTTCCCCCGGCACATCGGACCCGCCCTTCGCGCCGGAACTATCGCCTCGTCGGACGGCGGCAACCGGCGCGTACGGAGTTACCGTGGACTCAGGGCCGTGCGTCACCGAAGGAGTCCCGATGCCGGCGTGGGTCGTCTGGCTGGTCGTGGCCGCAGTTCTCGGAATCGCCGAGGTGACCACGCTGACGTTCGCGCTCGGGCTGATGGCGGTCGGAGCGCTCGTCGCCGCCGTGACCGCGTCGGCCGGGCTTCCCCTGCCGCTCCAGGTGATCGTGTTCGGGGCGACCTCCGCCGCCGGGCTGGCCGCCGTACGGCCGATCGCCCTCCGGCACGTCCGGCAGCCGCCGCTTCTGCGGAGCGGCACCGCGGCGCTCGTGGGACGTGAGGCGCTGGCCCTCACCGAGGTCTCCCGCTACTCGGGCCGGGTGCGCATCGGCGGCGAGGAATGGAGCGCGCGCCCGTACGACCCCGGAGTCGTCATTCCTGAGGGGGCGGCCGTGGACGTCCTCGCCATCGAAGGCGTCACCGCCCTCGTGCATCCCCGGGAGGACCCATGGCCGATCTCGCCATAGCAGGCATCGTCGCACTGATCATCGCGCTGCTCCTGGTGGCGACCGTAGTGGTGCGGACCGTGTGGATCGTGCCCCAGGCCCGCGCCCGGAACGTCGAACGCTTCGGCCGCTACCGCAAGACCCTCCAGCCGGGCCTGAACTTCATCGTCCCGTTCGTCGACCGGGTCAAGCCGCTGATCGACCTGCGGGAGCAGGTGGTGGCGTTCCAGGGGCAGCCGGTCATCACCGAGGACAACGTGGTCGTGCACATCGACACCGTGCTGTTCTTCCAGGTCACCGATCCGCGAGCGGCGGACTACGAGATCGTCGACTACATCAAGGCGATCGAGCAGCTCACCGCCACCCAGTTGCGCAACGTGATCGGCACGCTGGACCTGGAGGCGACCCTGTCCTCCCGTGACCGGATCAACACCGCGCTGCGCGGCGTGCTGGACGACGCGTCCGGCAAGTGGGGCATCCGGGTGACCCGTGTGGAGATCAAGGCGATCGAGCCGCCGCAGTCCATCAAGGACGCGATGGAGAAGCAGATGCGGGCCGAGCGCGAGAAGCGCGCCACGATCCTGCAGGCCGAAGGCGTGCGGCAGTCCCGCATCCTGACGGCCGAGGGGGAGAAGCAGGGCGCGATCCTGCAGGCGGAGGGCGCCCGGCAGGCCGCGATCCTCAAGGCCGAGGGCGAGGCGAAGGCCATCGAGCAGGTCTTCACCTCGATCCACCAGAACGACCCGGATCCCAAGCTGCTCGCCTACCAGTACCTCCAGACGCTGCCGAAGCTCGCCGCCGGAGAGGGGAACACGTTCTGGGTCATCCCCGGCGAGCTCACCTCCGCGCTGCGGGCGGTCAGCGCGGCGTTCGGCGGACAGGCCGAGCAGGCGGGCCACGCCGAGGGCGAGAACGGCCGTACGGCGGCACGGCGGGAGGAACCCGCCGCGCACGTGCCGGAACCACGGCCGGGGGCCGTCGGCGGCCCGGAGGAGCAGGCCGCCCTGCCGGACCACACGCCGCCCTTCGAACTCGCCCCGGGCCGGGTGGACGCCGCCACCGAGTGAGCGCTCAGCCCGCCAGCGCCCGCGCGAACGCCTCGTGGACGTCCGCGCTGAACAGCACGAACCGCACCTCCTCCACCCGGCTCGGCGTCGCCCGTACGGTGCCGACCGCGATGCGCGCGGCGTCGTCCAGCGGCCAGCCGTAGATGCCGGCGGACACGGCGGGGAAGGCGACCGTCGCGGCGCCCAGCTCGTCGGCGACCCGCAGCGACTCCCGGTAACAGGAGGCGAGCAGCTCGGACCGGTCCTCGGAGCGGGAGTACACCGGGCCGACCGTGTGGATGACCCAGCGCGCGGGCAGCCGTCCGGCGGTCGTCGCCACGGCCTGCCCGGTCGGCAGCCCCTTCCCGTACCGGGACGCGCGCAGCTTCCGGCACTCGGCCAGGATCTCCGGGCCGCCCCGGCGATGAATGGCGCCGTCCACGCCGCCTCCGCCGAGAAGCGAGGAGTTCGCGGCGTTGACGACCGCGTCGACCTCCTGCTCGGTGATATCGCCCTGCACCAGCCTGATCGACGTCATCGTCCCTTCCTACAGCGAACGACCTGCTGGAGTCAGTGGCCGCGGTGGCGGGCCTTTTTCTTCGCGAGGGCGGCCGCCCGGCGCCGTTCGGCACGGTCGGCCTTCCGCGCCCGGGCGTCGGCGGTCCCCTGCGCCTTCCGCTGCTCGTATTCGAGGCGTACGGCCTCCTGGGAGGCGGTGCCGCGTCGTCCCTCGGCGGCGCGGGCGGCCTCGCGCGCCGCCAGTTTGGCGGCGCGCTTGGGGTTGACCCGGGGCCGGGACGGACGGGCGTCCGCCGGTACGGGCGGGTTGGCGGCGGCCTTCGCCAGGAGCGCCGAGCCGTGCCGCAGCAGGAACTCGTGGAGCTCCGCGTCGGTGGGCTCGCCGCCGAAGACGATCCGGGTGGCCCGCGTCTCGCCGCCCTCGGTGATCTCCAGGATGCCGACCCAGAACGGGTCTTCGAAGCACACGGTCAGCGCCACGGCGCTCATGGTCCCTCCAGTGTCCATGCCGAACACCGGCCTGACGAGGCCGGATTCCGGCACACCGGACATCCCTGGGAAGGGCGGATACAGACCGTCGGAGTCGACGGCGCCCGGGCTACCTACCGGGCCGCGTTTTCGTGTGCGGTCCGCATTCTACGGGCACGTGTCGCCCGGCGTCCTGCCCGCGAAGCGGTCGGTGAGGAAGGACAGCACGTCGTTCTGGCGGACGACCATCTCGAGGGCGTGCTCCCCGATGAGGTCGCGGACGACCTGCACGGTGGCACCCTTGGCGCACCAGGTGCGCGTCAGGGCGTCGTCCTGGCCGACGGGCACGATCTCGTCGGTCTTCGCGTGGTAGTCGTAGATCGGCGTGGTCGGCGCCGCCGCGCCCATGGTGTTCTTCGTGAGCATCGCCGCCACGGAGGGGACCGAGAGCGGGTCGGGGACGGTGGTGTAGTCCGCGAGCCTCTTGAACGCGAAGCCGGTGAGCAGGTCGGTCAGGCACTTGCCGCGCGCCTGCTGCAGCGCCACCTTGCCCTGGGCGTTGGTCAGGGCGTCGATGCCGGCCTCGGGATACTCCGCGGCGAGGCTGACGGTGGCCGCGGCCTCGAACCCGGAGAAGACCCCGCCGTCCAGCGACCGCGCCACCGCGGCCGGGTCGGCGGGAGTGCCGCCCATGGCCGCCCCGACGAGGCTGACGTCCGGAGCGTACGAGGGCTGCAGCTCGGCGGCCCAGCCGGTCGCCTGCGCGCCGCCGGAGTAGCCGTTCAGGGCCCAGGGATTGGTCGTGCCGACGCCGCCCGCGCCGAGGTTCCGTACGGCCCGGATGCCGTCGAGCACGGCGTGCCCGGCCTGCGGGCCGCCCATGAACACCGACTTGGGGCCCTCGAAGTCGGGCATCGCCACGGCCCAGCCCTCGGCCAGCACGGCGGCCGGGTAGATCGCGGACGAGGCCGCGTACCCCTGGCCCGAGGAGACCCCGTACGACGGCGCGCACTGCGTCCCGGTGGAGTCCTCGGCCGCCTGCACCGAGACCACGGGACGCGGACCGCTGCCCGTCCACGCCTTCTTCGGGACGAGCAGCGTGGTGACCGCCAGTTCGGGTTGACCGTGCGAGTCGTTCGTCCGGTAGGAGATCTGCCAGGCGTCGGTCGTCGTTCCCAGGTCGCCCACCTTCGGAAGAATCGTCCGGTCGGCGACGACCTGGCCCGGCCGGTAGGAGCCGATGTCGGCCGGGGCGCTGTAGAAGGGGTCCTGGTCGGGCGGCACCGAACCGGCCGGGGGCGGATCGGCGGCGTACGCGGCGCCGGCCGCGAGGGTCAGCGCGGCGGCGATCGGCAGCGCACGGACGGTTCTGGCGGCGAGCCGAAGGCGGGGGACGGCCGTGGTCATCGGTCACTCCAGCGGAGGCGGGCACCGGACCTCATCGGTGCGGGGCCTGGACTATCTCCCGTACGCCGCCGGGACGATAGGCGAGCACCGCCAAACGGCGGCCCGCGCTTTGCGACCAAGATGATAAACGATCACTTACTCGCAGGAGACGTCGATGCCGAGCGACCACAGGAGCGGGAGGAAGAACGCCGCACTCCGAGACTCGATCGGATCTGCGGCCCCTCCGAGTCCCCTCAGGATGAAGAACAGCATGACCAGCGCCATGAAGATCCGTAGGGCGAGTCCCATCCGCCAGGTGACCACCGGAGTACCCCCGACCTGATCACGCATCCGCGGCCCCCGCCTGACCAGACGCGGGCTGGCATGCGCGTACCCGGCTGGGCGCTTCAACGAATGCGCTGATGCCAATCCGCCAGAAGCGGTGTCACGGCCCGTAGGTCCCCGCCGTCCACCGTCGTCGAGGCCCTGTCACGCGCCTGCTGGTCCGCGTTGAAGGCGACACTGAGGCCGACCTCGTCGAACAGCGGCAGGTCCGACCGGCTGTCGCCGATGGCGGCGCACTGGGACGGGCCGAAGCCGAGGTTCTCCGCGTAGCGCAGCGCGAAGTCGCGTTTGCCGAACTCATCGAGGGTGGCCCGCACTCGGCCGGTGAAGGACCCATTGAGGATTTCCAGTTCAGGTCCGCAGTAGGCGGCTCATGCCGATTGAGTGAGAGGCCCTGCAGCAGGGCCGGTGAATCACGTCGATTCACTGCCGAGAATTCTGCGGGCTGATACGACGAAAACCCCTCGGCACAGGGCGGTGGTCTTCCGAGGGGCGGCCCCGGGGGAGGGGCCGCACCCTCGGAAAATGGGGGGGAAGGGGCGTCTTCGGGTGACCGGGGGCCCCGGTCAGGTGAGGGTCTGCTCCGGCTTCGGGCGGCAGTCGGGGCAGTAGCCCCAGAACGTGACGTCGGCCTCGTCGACGAGGTAGCCGGCGTCGCGGGCGGGCTCGAGGCACGGCGCCTCGCCGACGGCGCAGTCGACGTCCGTGACCCGGCCGCAGTCGCGGCAGACGAGATGGTGGTGGTTGTCGCCGACCCGCCCCTCGAACCGCGCCGGGCTGCCGGCCGGCTCGATCCGCCGTACGAGACCGGCGCCGGTGAAGGCGTGCAGGGCTTCGTAGACCGCCTGCACGGACACCTGGCCGAGCCGCTCGCGCACCCGGTTGGTGACCGTCTCGACGTCGAGGTGGTCGCCGGAGCGTACGGTGTCGAGGATCGCGATCCGTGCGGCGGTCACACGGAACCCGGCCGCGCGCAACTCGGCAGCCGGGTCGTGGAGGTGCCCCCGGTCCTTCACGTCGCCCACGCCATCTCCCTGGCTTGATGCATTCAGGACAATGATAGACGCAGGTTTGCCTGGGTGGTGGGTTCCGAAATATAGATCTACCTGGAACAACGTTTCACAGGGCGGTGATGAGCCGGCGGATCTCGTCCTCGGTGGTGTAGTAGTGCACGGAGGCGCGCACCCGGGGCTCGGGCCGGGCACCCTCGTCGTAGCGGTAGGTCTGCTCGGAGACCCGGACGTTGATCCGCTGTTCGGCGAGCGACGCCACGATCTCGGCGGCCGACCGGTCCCGGTGCGTGAACGTCACGATGCCCGACCGGTGCAGGCCCCGGTCCCGTACGGTCACGGCCGGGAGCTCGGCGAGGGCCGTGCGCAGCAGCGCGCCGAGTTCCAGGACGCGCGCCTCGATGGCGGCGAGGCCGACCTCCAGGGCGTAGTCCGCGGCGGCGCCCAGGCCGAGGTGCGCGGCGACGGAGCGTTCCCACGACTCGAACCGGCGGGCGTCGCCGCGCAGCTCGTACGACTCCGGTCCCGTCCAGTCCGCGGCCCGCAGGTCGAGGAACGGCGGTTCGAGGAGGTCGAGCGCCGACCGCCGGACGTAGAGGAAGCCGGTGCCGCGCGGGCCGCGCAGGAACTTGCGGCCCGTGGCCGACAGCAGGTCGCAGCCGATCTTCTCGACGTCCACGACGAGCTGGCCCACGGACTGGCAGGCGTCGAGGAGGTACAGGGCGCCGGCGGCCCGGGCCAGGCGGCCGACCTCGGCGACCGGGTTGATGAGGCCGTCGTGGGTGGGGACGTGGTTGATCGCCACGAGTCGTACGTCGTCGTCGAGCGCGGCATCGAGGGCGTCGAGTGAGATCTGGCCGTACTCGTCGTCGGGCACGACCTCGATCGTCACGCCCTTCCGGCGCGCGGCGTGGAGGAAGGCGATCGCGTTGCTGGAGTACTCGCTGGCGGTGGTGAGGATGCGGTCGCCGGGACGGAACGGGATGCCGTAGAAGGCCATGTCCCAGGCGCGCGTGGCGTTCTCCGTGCAGGCGATCTCGTCGGGGTGCGCGCCGATGAGGCGGGCGAGGGAGTCGTACGTCCCGGAGAGCCGTTCCTCGACGGCGTCGGCCGCCTCGTACCCGCCGACGCGTGCCTCGAGGTCGAGGTGCTCGTGCATCACGTCGAGGACGACCTGCGGGGGCAGCGCCGACCCGGCGGCGTTCAGGTGCACGACCTCCCGGCAGCCGGGGGTCTCGGCGCGGATGGCCGCGATGTCGAGCAAGATCACTCCAATTATCCGTAATGCGGAGAACATGCCATCCTGGGGATCTTTCCCGGAGATGGTGGGTGTGATGCGGCGGACGGTGCTGATGGCCGCGCTGGCCGGTGTCGCGGCAGCGGCGGCGGCCTGCGGCGGAGGCGGTGCGACGAAGCACCCGCCGCGCGCCACCGCGCCGTCCGGCCGGGCGCCGGACGGCACCGAGAACGGGCCGATCACGGTGGCGTTCGCCGGGGACGTCCACTTCAACGGGCGGCTCGCCGCGCGCCTGGCCGATCCCGCCACCGCCCTCGGCCCGACCATCCCCGAGCTGAAGCGCGCCGACCTCGCGATGGTCAACCTGGAGACGGCCGTCACCACACGCGGGACGAAGGCGCCGAAGCAGTTCACGTTCCGGGCACCGCCGAGCGCGTTCGGCGCGCTGCGGGCCGCCGGGGTCGACGTCGTGACCATGGCCAACAACCACGCCATGGACTACGGCACCGTCGGCCTGCGCGACTCGCTCGCCGCCATCAAGAGGTCGGGCTTCCCCACCGTCGGCATCGGCGCGAACATCGCCCAGGCCTTCCGGCCGTACTACGTGACCGTGAAGGGGAACCGCCTCGCGATCCTCGGGGCGACGCAGGTCCTGGACGACAACCTGATCACCGCCTGGACGGCGACCGCCAAGAAGGGCGGCCTGGCCTCGGCCAAGAACGTTCCGCGCCTCGTCGCGGAGGTGCGCGCGGCGCGGCGCCACGCCGACACCGTCATCGTCTACCTGCACTGGGGGCAGGAGAAGAACCCCTGCCCGCTGCCCCGCCAGAAGACGCTGGCCCGCGCGCTCATCCAGGCCGGCGCCGACGTGATCGTCGGCGGGCACGCCCACATCCCCCTCGGCGGCGGGTACGTGAAGGGCCGGTACGTCGACTACGGCCTCGGCAACTACTTCTTCACCGCGCCGGGCCGCAACGACCCCGACTCCGGCATCCTCGAGGTCACCCTGCGCAAGCGGAAGGTGCTGGGGGCCGAGTGGAAGCCGGTCTACATCACCAAGGGGGTGCCGCGGCTCCTCAGCGGCACCGCGGCGACCCGGGCGCACGCCAAGTGGGAGCGGCTGCGCCGCTGCACCGGCCTCGCCGCCGCGCCCTGATCAGGACGAGGCCGCCGCGATGAGGTCGCGGTACCACGCGTACGACGCGCGCGGCGTGCGCCGCTGGGTGGCGTAGTCGACGTGGACGAGCCCGAAGCGCGGGCCGTACCCCTCGGCCCACTCGAAATTGTCGAGCAGCGACCAGACGTAGTACCCGCGCACGTCGACGCCGTCGTTCATCGCCGCCTGCACCGCCCCGACGTGCGCGGTCAGGAAGCCGATGCGGGCGGAGTCGTTCAGCGACTCGTCGTAGGAGCAGCCGCTCTCGGTGATGTACACCGGCGGCAGCGCGGCGCCGTACCTATCCCGCAGGTCGACGAGGAGCCGGTGCAGCCCGTCCGGGACGACCGGCCAGCCCATCCCCGTCGTCGGGAACCCGGTCAGGTCGCGCATCGCGAAGGGCAGGGAGTCGTCGGTCGGGGCGGCGACCCCGGTCGGGTGGTAGTAGTTCACGCCGAGGACGTCGATCGGCGCGCGGATCAGCTCGAGGTCGCCGTCCCGGACATGGGACAGGTCCAGGCCGAGGTCCGGGTAGCGGCCGCGCAGGATCGGGTCGGTGAACTGCCAGGCCAGCAGGTCGTCGAACGCGGCGGCGGCCGTGGCGTCCTCGGCGGTGTCACCGGCCGGCCAGGCCGGGGTGTAGTGGTTGGCGATCCCGATCCGCCGCGCGCCGGCGGCGCGCAGGGCGCCGGTGGCGAGCCCGTGCCCGAGGAGCTGGTGGTGCGCGGTGGGCAGCGCGCCGAGCATGAGCGTCCGGCCCGGAGCATAGATCCCGAACGCGTAGCCGTACGCCATGACGACCATCGGCTCGTTCAGCGTGATCCACAGGTCGACGCGATCGGCGAGCCGGTCGGCGACGATCGCGGCGTACTCGGCGAACCGGTGGGCCGTGTCGCGGTTCATCCAGCCGCCGGCGTCCTCCAGGGGCTGCGGCAGGTCCCAGTGGTACAGCGTGGGCACGGCCGCGATCCCGCGTTCGGCGAGGCCGTCGACGAGGCGGTCGTAGAAGTCCAAGCCCTTGTGGTTGACCGCCCCGCCGCCGGTGGGCTGGACACGGGGCCAGGCGATGGAGAAGCGGTACGCGCGGGCGCCGAGGCCGGCGATCAGGTCGAGGTCCTCGGCCCAGCGGTGGTAGTGGTCGCAGGCGACGTCGGCGGTGTGCCCGTCGCGTACGCGGCCGGGCTCCCGGCAGAAGGTGTCCCACGTGGACGGGCCCCGGCCGTCCTCCTCCGTCGCGCCCTCGATCTGGTACGCCGAGGTCGCGACGCCCCAGTGGAAGTCAGGGGGGAACACGGCCCACCTCCACGCAAACGTGAATGGACCTCGGATATTACGCGCCGGTATCCGGGCCGGAAAAGGCATGATTGGACGTGTGACGACGGATAGCTCGGCGCTGCGCCGCCGACCTGCGCAACGACGGAGCGCCGAACGCGTCCAGCGCATGCTCGACGCGTGTGCGGAGATCCTCGACGAGTCCGGGTACGACGGCCTGTCCACCACCAAGATCGCCCAGCGGGCGGAGGTCGCGATCGGCTCGGTCTACCAGTTCTTCCCCGACAAGAAGGCGATCGCCCAACAGCTCGCGCTCCGCAACCTCGACATGTTCGGCGAGCGGGTGGGGCGGGCGCTCGCCGAGCGGAGGTACGCGCACTGGTACGACGCCGTCGGCACGGTCATCGAGGTCTTCGTCGGAATGCACCGTACGGTCCCGGGCTTCCGGGTGCTGCGCTTCGGCGACATCGCGGACGTCCACCTGCTCGACGTCGCGGCCGAGAACAACGCCGTCGTCGCGGACCGGCTCAAGACGCTCCTCGTCTCGGTGTTCGACCTGCCGGACGACGGTGACTTCACCCGCGCGCTGGCCGTCTCCGTCGAGGCGGCCGACGCGGTGCTCAAGCTGGCCTTCCGTAACGACCCCGACGGGGACCCGGCGCTGCTCGCCGAGGTCGAGCGCCTGATCCACGGCTACCTGGCCGACCACCTCGGCGACCGGTGACCGAGGACCGAACGGACGAGGCCCGAACGGACGAGGCCCGAACGGACGAGGCCCGAACGGACGAGGCCCGAACGGACGAGGCCCGAACGGACGAGGCCCGAACGGACGAGGCCCGAACGGACCAGGCCCGAACGGACGAGGGCCCGGCCTCCGGAAACGGAGACCGGGCCCTCATCGCCTGCGGGGCGCGTCAGCGGCGGAGGAGCCGCCAGGCGCCGGGCAGCAGGCCCGCGGCGAGCGCGATCTTGATCGCGTCGCCGACGAGGAACGGCCGGACGCCCATCGAGAGGGCCTGGCCCAGGCCGCTGTGCGTCCAGGCCATCAGCCACGGCACCCCGACGGCGTAGATCACCGCGAGGCCGAGGGCCATCGTGCCCACGGTCCGCACCGGCGACCGGTCACCGCCGCGGGCGGCCAGGGCGCCCACGACCGCGCCCGCCAGCACGAAGCCGAGGATGTAACCGAACGACGCCATCCGCCAGCCCGACGTGCCGTCGGAGAACCACGGCACGCCGACCATGCCGGCGAGGGTGTACAGCGCCATCGAGAGGGCGCCACGGCGGAACCCGAGCGCCGCCCCCGACAGCAGGACCGCGAAGGTCTGGCCGGTCACCGGCACCGGCGTGCCCGGGATCGGCACGCTGACCTGGGCGGCCAGTCCGACGAAGACCGCCGCGCCGACGACCAGCGCGACGTCGCGGACCAGCCGGCCCGGCACGAGGTCGCCGAGGACGGCCGGACGGGTCGCCACAGCCTGCGAGTTGGACACCTAGAACCTCCCTTTCGAGGGTTATCGCGCTCATTGTCCCTTCCAAGGTCGATGATGAGCGCGCGACGGCTCCGCCAAAAGATGGCCCCCCGGCTTTGTAACCGGTCGTCCTCGGCGTTGGCTTGAGGGCTCAGTCCTCGGCGGGCGCGCCCGTCTCCAGCAGCCGGCCGTCGGACAACCGCAGCCAGCGGCTCACACCGATCTCGGCGAGGAACCGTTCGTCGTGGCTGACCACGACGAACGCGCCCTCGTAGGCGTTCAGCGCGCTCTCCAACCGGCCGACGCTGACCAGGTCGAGGTTGTTGGTCGGCTCGTCCAGCAGCAGCAACTGGGGGGCGGGTTCGGCGAACAGGACACAGGCCAGGGTGGCGCGCAGCCGTTCACCCCCGGACAGCACCCCGACCGGAAGGTTGCTGCGCGCGCCCCGGAAGAGGAACCGCGCGAGAAGGTTCATCCGCTGCGACTCCGGCATCGCGGGCGCGTACGCGGCGAGGTTCTCCGCCACCGTACGGTCCGGATCCAGCAGGTCGAGCCGCTGGGACAGGTACGCGACCCGGCCGTCCGCCCGGCGGGTCGTGCCGCCGTCCGGATCCAGCTCACCGCCGATCAGGCGCAGCAGCGTCGACTTGCCGCCGCCGTTCGGCCCGGTGAGCGCGATCCGCTCAGGGCCCCGGATGATGAGGTCGACGCCGTCTCCGGCGAAGATCGCGCGTTCGCCGTGGCGGACCCGCATCCCCTCGCCCACGAACACCGTCCGCCCGGCCGGAACGTTCGTCCCGGGCAGCTCCAGCGTGATCTTCTGGTCGTCGCGCAGCGCCCGGCTCGCCTCGTCGAGCCGGGCCCTG
This sequence comes from Actinoallomurus soli, assembly GCF_024055715.1. Taxonomy (GTDB): domain Bacteria; phylum Actinomycetota; class Actinomycetes; order Streptosporangiales; family Streptosporangiaceae; genus Actinoallomurus; species Actinoallomurus soli. The sequence continues at coordinate 3,282 of NZ_JAMXMV010000006.1, read as the reverse complement.
GCCCCGGCGACCCGCGCGCCGTGCGTCTCGTCCGCCCTGCCCGCCGACTCCTGCGCACGCCGTTTCCGCGCCCCGGCGAGGATCTTGGGCAGACCGGCGTTCTGGATGTTCCGCGCGGCGTTGGAGGCCCGGCGCTCGGCGCGCTCCCGCGCCTGCTGCATCTCCCGCTTCTCCCGTTTGACCTCCTGCTCGGCGCTGCGAACGTTCTTCTCGGCGACCTCGCGCTCGGCCCGTACGGCCTCCTCGTAGGCGGTGAAGTTCCCGCCGTAGTAGCGGACCTCGCCCCGGTCGAGCTCGGCGATGCGGTCCATGCGGTCGAGCAGCGCGCGGTCGTGGCTGACCACCAGCAGGCAGCCCTGCCACTCGTCCAGGACCGCGGAGAGCCTGCGGCGCGCGTCGAGGTCCAGGTTGTTGGTCGGCTCGTCGAGCAGCAGCACGTCCGGCCGCTTCAGCAGCTGCGCCGCGAGCCCGAGCGAGACGATCTGGCCGCCGCTGAGCGTGCGCAGGCACCGGTCGAGACCGACGTCCCCGAGGCCGAGCCGGTCGAGCTGGGCCTGGGTGCGTTCCTCGATGTCCCAGTCGTCGCCGACGACCGCGAAGTTCTCCTCGCTCGCGTCCCCGGCCTCGATGGCGTCGATCGCACGGATCACCGGCGCGACCTCCAGGACCTCCGCCACGGTCAGGTCCCCGGTCAGCGGCAGCGTCTGGGGGAGGTATCCCGGCACGCCTTCGACGGACACCGTGCCGCCACCTGGCCGGAGCTCACCGGCGATCAGCTTGAGCAGGGTGCTCTTCCCGGCGCCGTTCGGCGCGACGAGGCCCGTACGGCCGCCGCCGACGGTGAAGGACAGGTCCTGGAAGACGGGGGTGTCGTCGGGCCAGGAGAAGGACAGGTTCGAGCAGACGATGAAAGCGTCGGACATGACAGAGCCCTCAAGTTCAGGCGCGGGGACACGACACCCGCAGGGATTGGTGAGAACGACCGAATGGCCACGTCAGCGGCGCTCTGCGCGCACGCCGGTGGCCGTCACATCCGGGTATCAGCCGGAGATGTCGTCGTCACCAATCACGTCTGTCTCCCTGATTCGGGGGCTACTCGGCCCTCACCCTACCAGCGGCCTCAGGGCCGCGGTCTGGCGCTGGGCGCTCGTTCAGGCGCTTCGCAGCATCGCCCGGACGGTGTCGCGTGCCTCGTCGACCCGGCTCCCGCTGTCGAGCTCGATGAGCACCGTCTCCGACGCGAGCGCGATGAGAAGGCGGACGTGGACGCCCACCGGCGTCATGCCGATCGCCTCCATGCTGGGGGCCACGAGCGCTTCGAACCGGTCGAGGAGCTCGGCGAAGAACGCGCCGCGTTCCGCGTGCGCGCGTGATTCGAGGATCAGCGCCTTGACCGCGTGGTTGGCCAGACAGGCGTCGAGGTACGCCTCGACGGCGGCCACGAGGAAGTCGTGCCCCGGGTCCAGCGATGCGACGGCGGCGAGCACCTGCTCTCCGACGCGGTCGTAGAAGCGGCGCTCGATCGCCGCGATGAACGCCGCGCGGTCGGTGAAGTGGACGTAGAAGGTGCCCTTGGCCACTCCGGCCTGGGACGTCACCGCGGCGACGCTCAGACCGGCGAGCCCGTGACGCGCCGCCACCACCTCGCCGGCGTCGAGCAGTCTGTCCCTGGTCTCTCGTCCCTTCGGAGTGACCGGAACGTCGTCGGGGCGTGTCGCTGGCATGTGATCAGCCTACCTGACCGTGCGGTCATAAAAAAATGACCGCGCGGTCATTTTCTGTGCTACGGTCCTCGCCGGAAGGTGCCCACGCCCCGTACGAGGGGGCCGCACCGGAAAGGGTGAGACACATGAGCGACGACACCGTGCTCGTCACCGGAGGCACCGGGTTCCTCGGCGCGTACTGCATCCTGCGGCTGCTCCAGGCCGGTTATCAGGTGCGAACCACCGTCCGTGACCTCCGGCGCTCGCCGGACGTACGCGAGATGCTGCGCAACGGCGGTGCCGGCGACGCCGCCGCCGTGGAGTTCGTCCAGGCCGACCTGACCGCCGACGATGGGTGGTCCGCTGCCGTCGCGGGCTGCGCCTATGTGCTGCACGTGGCATCGCCGTACCCGGCGCAGGTCCCGCGCGACGAGAACGAGCTGATCGTCCCGGCGCGGGACGGCACACTTCGGGTCCTGCGCGCCGCGCGCGATGCGGGGGTCCAGCGGGTGGTCCTCACTTCGTCGTTCGCGGCGATCGGCTATGGTCACGCCCGCGTGGACCACGTGTTCACCGAACTCGACTGGACGGACCCCGACGGCCCCGGCGTCGGGGCATATCAGCGATCGAAGACCCTGGCCGAGCGTGCGGCGTGGGACTTCGTCGAACGCGAAGGCAAAGGTGTCGAGCTCGCGGTCGTCAACCCCGTCGGCATCCTGGGACCCCTGCTCGGGCCCCCGACCACCTCGGTCCTGCTGATCCAGAGCCTGCTCAACAAGGAAATGCCCGCTCTGCCGCGCCTCTCCTTCGGGATCGTCGATGTACGCGACGTGGCGGACCTGCAGCTACGGGCCATGACCGACCCCGCGGCCGGCGGAGAACGCTTCCTCGCCACGGCGGGCGATTCACTCTGGGTGTCCGAGATCGCCCGCATCCTCCGGGACGGCCTTGGCGCCGCCGGCAAGCGCGTTCCCACCCGGGTCCTCCCCGACTTCGCCGTCCGCGCCCTCGCCCTGGTGAGCTCGTCGGCGCGGCCGATGGTGCACGACCTCGGCGTGTTCAAGCCGCTCAGCAACGACAAGGCCCGCGACGTCCTGGGATGGCGGCCACGCTCCGCCGAGGACGCCTTGATCGCCACCGGCGAGAGCCTCGTGAAACGCGGACTGCTCAAACATCACTGAAGTTCGCTTGGCGGGGTCGCCTGCATCGGCGCGTCGTTGTTCATGCCCCTGACCGCCGTCGGTCGCACCGGCCAGCTCTCGGCGCCAGTCAGCGATGCGCTCCCGGAGCCCGGCCACGTCCTCTGTAGTGAGGCCGTAGGCGGTCAGTTCGGTGTCGGGGTAGATGTCGAGGGACGCGGGCATCTCGGCGAAGACGCTGCGGTCGAAACCGGCGTCACGTGCCGCGGCGAGGGAGATGAGCTGTTCCCGGGTAAAAGCTCCGCTGCTCACCGCTTCGACCAACCGGTCGAAGGGCCCGGACCGGGGCTCGCGGACCACGAGGAGTACGCGATGAAGTTCCTGATCGGCATGCACATCAATCCGGCCGTGCTGGATGCGCTGACCGACGAGGAGAAGGC
>NZ_JAMXMV010000060.1 GCF_024055715.1 Actinoallomurus soli | reverse complement strand
TTCCGCCAGACCAGCACTCGACCTGTCCACCACACAGCAGTCCACTGACCGCCCACCAGCACAAACCCTGGCCACCAGCCAGCACTTTCAAGACCACCCACCAGCGCTCACCGATGCCCGCCAGCAGGCGGCCTCGGTCGAGCGGCTGGCCGAACGAGCACGGGTGTCGGCGTACTCCTTGAAGTGCAGAGCTAAGTACGGGTAAACGTGCAGAGCTGATCAGCGTCTCCGTCAGCCGGCTGCGGCCTCGGCTTCGACGGCTTCCAGGCGGTTCTTGAGCCGGTAGCTGGGGCCGTTGATCGCGATGACTTCGCAGTGGTGCAGGAGCCGGTCGAGGATGGCAGTGGCCAGTACCTCGTCGCCGAAGACCTGGCCCCACTTAAGCGGCCAGCACATCGATGTCGAAGTCGTAGTGCCCGGCGAACGCCACCGCCTCAGGGTGCAGCGGCACCGCCTTGCCCGGAGCGACATGGCGGCGCACCACGGTCTTGGTGCGGTCATAGACGATCGAGCCCGGCACCCCGCCGAAGTGCTCGAACGCCCGCCGATGGCAGGCCCAGAAGGTGGCCAGATCCTGGCTGGTGGTGAAGCACACGAACGGGTCGCGTGAGTACGACAGCGTCATGTGGAAGGAGTAGACCTTCGCGATCCCGGCATGCGCCAAGATCGCGGCCTCATCGCCCCAGTCGACCTGGGCCTGGGCACCCGGAACCACCTCGAAACGCCGATGCAACCGGGCCAGCTCACGCGGACTCAGCCCCAGCTCCTCGGCGATCCGCGGCCGGGCTTCTTGAAGGCGGTCTCCCGGGCGATCTCCGAGATCGACGCACCCGCGTCCCGCAACGCCCGGAACCGGCGCAGCTCCAGCCACCGCTCGGCCTCCAGCACCACCGTGACCTGCCCCTCGCCGTGATGATCAACACCACCCGACGGGCTTCAAGATCACCGCCATGGACCAGCAGTGGACACGCTGATCAGCTCTGCACGTTTACCCGTACTTAGCTCTGCACTGGAACCCGTACGCCGACAACGGGCCGAGTCCTGGAGCCATGAGGAGTTCCTGGCCGCCTGCCTGCAACGCGAGGTCGCCGCCCGCGAATCCCATGGCGGTGAGGCCCGCATCCGCTCTGCCCGCTTCCCGGCCCGCAAGGGCCTGGAGGACTTCGACTTCGACCACCAGCGGTCCCTCAAACGCGAGGTCATCGCCCACCTGGGCACCCTGGACTTCGTCACCGCCCGCGAGAACGTGGTCTTCCTCGGGCCGCCCGGCACCGGCAAGACCCATCTATCGATCGGCCTGGGCATCCGCGCCTGCCAGGCCGGCCACCGCGTCGCGTTCGCCACCGCCGCCGAGTGGGTCGCCCGCCTGGCCGACGCCCACGCCGCCGGGAAACTGCAAGACGAACTGGTCAAACTCGCACGGATCCCGGTGCTGGTCGTTGATGAGGTCGGCTACATCCCTTTCGAACCGGAAGCGGCGAACCTGTTCTTCCAGCTGGTCTCCAGCCGCTACGAACGCGCCAGCCTCATCGTCACCTCCAACAAGCCCTTCGGCCGCTGGGGCGAGGTGTTCGGCGACGATGTCGTGGCCGCAGCGATGATCGACCGCCTCGTCCACCACGCCGAGGTCATCAGCCTGAAAGGAGACAGCTACCGCCTGAAGAACCGCGACCTGGGCCGCGTTCCCACAGCTCAGACCAACAACGACCATCAGTAGAACCCGCGACCAACAACACGACCAGGGGGTCAACCTTCAGGCGCGGGACTGTCTGAAAAAAACCGTAAGTCCCATCAGCGACGGTCACGTCCAGCGGAGTGGTGTATGAGTTGGCCTTCGCGTGATCCGTTCCTGCAGGTTAAGCGGTGATTGCTTGCGGTGCGGTGTCCTGGTCCGGCGTTTCGCCGCTCAGGAGTCGCAGGCGTGC
>NZ_JAMXMV010000005.1 GCF_024055715.1 Actinoallomurus soli | reverse complement strand
GGCCGACCAAACCCAGCCCCCCACCCAGGTCATCGTCGTCGACCAAAGCCACACCACCGACACCGCCACCGTCATCGACACCTACCGCGACCGACTCCCCCTCCGCCGCATCACCTCCGACCGCGGCGCCTCGCTGGGCCGCAACACCGGACTGGCCGCACTCGACCCCGACTACGACATCGTCGCCTTCCCCGACGACGACGTCCGCCTCGCTCCCGACGCCCTGGCGAACGCCGCCGCCGCCTTCGCCACCGGCGACCACATCGGCGTCGTATCCGGCGCCGTCATCTTCCCCGGTGGATACCGCAGCCACCGGATCGCCGGCGGCCACCGGACCGTTCTGAACAAGGCGACGGTGCGGACGAACACCATCGAGGCCTCCTGCTTCTTCAGCGCGAGGTTCCTGCGATCCGTCGGGGGCTTCGATGAGACCCTGGGCGTCGGCAACCCCACGCCGTGGCAGTCGACGGCCGGTCTTGACCTCCTCCTGCGCGGGGTGCGGCGAGGGTGGACGGTGCTGTTCGACCCGGCGATCCTCGTCTACGAGACGGGATACAACGGCACCCCGGAGGACCACCTCTACCGGATCAAGTGCCGGCACTACGCGCGAGGAACCGGACGGGTCTACCGCCGGCACTACGGGCCGGGCACGGTGGCGCTGATCCTGGGCCGTCAGGCGGGCGGCGTCGTCTACTTCCTCCTGACCGGCCGCGGTCGCCGCGCCGCCTGGTGCCTGCAACAGGTCATCGGGCTCGTCGAGGGACTGACGGGCCGCCTCCTCAACGAGGTCAAGGCGCCCGAGCCGCTCGAAGCGCGGCGCTTCTACGACACCTCGGCCCGCTCGACGACCGGGACCGGCGCACCGCACGAGTGAGGTCCGGCCGCGCGAGACCGGGCCCGGAACCGCCGGAAGACCAGCACGGTCACGACGCAGCCGAAGGCGTTGACCGCGGCCAGGCCGACGGCCGCGCCGAAGGCCCCGGCGCAGGCCGCCCCGGCCATCGGGCCGAGAAAGGACATCGCGCCGCTGAGGACGCGCAGGGTGAACTGCTCCCGGACCGCCTCGAGCGCCCGCATGGCCCCGCCCATCGCGATCACGATGGCGCCGATGAGCTGGACGAGGACGAGCGGCGGCAGGACGACGCGTGCGGTCGACCACGACCTGCCGACCAGCGCGACGCCCACGCCCGGGGGCAGCGACAGGATGACGAGGCCCCAGCAGGTGGCGACCGCCGACAGGCTCCCTCCGATGACGAGCATCGTCGGAACCAGCCGGTTCGGCGAGTCGCCGATCACCCGCCGGCACTCCGAGATCGCGATCGTGCGCCCGGCGGCGCAGACCAGGCCGACCGGCCCCAGCAGCGTGGTCCCGGCGCGCAGGGCGCCCACGGCCGAGACGCCCGCCACCACGCTCACGGCGAGGGTGCCCGCGTAGGTGGCGGTCGCGATGACGGCGACCTCGATCGCGTACGGGCGGGCCAGCCTTCCGTAGTCACGCATCCATCCGCGTACGGCGGTGAAGCGCGGCACGACACGGGCCTGGGCCATGCCGAGCACCGCCGCGGCCAGCCCGGCCCCCGCCCAGGCCGCCAGCGCCCCCGCAAGGCCGACACCGACGGTGAAGAGCAGTACCAGGGCGGTGGCCTGTGACGTTCCCCAGAACAGGTCGTTCGCCAGAGACCTCGCCCCCCGGCCGATCGCGACGAACCCCATGCGCAACGCGTCCTGCACCAGCAGACCGGGCAGCAGGAGCGCCAGCACCAGAACCGGGGACGGCAGGCCGCCGCGCACGACGACGGACAGGGCGACGAGCACGAGCGCGGCCACGGCGCCGAAGACCGCCGCGGCGCCGGCGCTGTCGGCGAGTTGCCGTCGCGGATCCGGCGCGGCGGTGGCGCGGACCAGCAGTGGTTCGCTGAACGTCGCTCGCGACAACTCCACGACGAGGACGTAATAGCCGTAGAGAATGGCGAATGCGCCGAATTCGGCACGGGTGACGTGTCGCGCCACCATGACGGTCAGCAGCATGTTGGTCGCCGCCGACACGGCGTAGTCGGCCAGGACCCAACCGCTGCGCCGCAAGGGTGCAATGCTCATCGGTGCCGCGCCTTCGTATCATCGCCGTCACAGGTCAGGAGCCGAATGACTCATGTATATGCCAGTCCGGCCTCGACCGCGGTTAAGAGGTGATCAGCGCCTGTGAAGAATCGGACAAATTGTTGTCCAGCGGAGCCTCATCGGATTCGGACGATAAACGGAGCCGGAGAAGGCGGGCGACCGCATCGCATTCGACCGGTGGCTGCGTATACTCGTCGGCCGGTCCACTGAAATCAATGCGCGATATCCGGTGAGATTCGGGCGAGTCGACGATGACGTCTGGAAACGATGCTCCGAGCCCGCTCCTGGTCGCCTCCCGTGACACCTACGGGACCCGGCTCAGGCGGGTGTCCCTGCTGATCGGCCAGCTCGGCCTCGGAGGCACCGAGAAGCAGGTGGTCCTCCTCGCCGCCGGACTGCGGGCCCGGGGCGTCGACGTGCGGGTCCTCGTCATGTTCGAGGGCGGCCCCCGGGAGGAGCAGCTCCGCGCCCTCGGCGTCCCCGTCGAACCTCTCGGCTTCCGGCGCAGGTCGGCCGGATGGCGGATGCCCGCCGCGAACGTCGCCGCGTTCGTCCGGCTGGTCGGCCACCTGCACCGGACCCGGCCACAGGCGCTGCACGCGTTCCTCTTCCACAGTTACGTGACCGCCGCTCCGGCCGCCCGGCTGGCCCGCGTCCCGGTGTTGGTGGCCGGGCGCAGGAGCCTGGCGAACTTCAGGCGCGGGCGCCCGCTCCTGTGGGCCGCCGAGGCCCTGGCGACCTCACTGACGGATCACCTGGTTGCGAACGCCCGGGTCGTCGCCGAGGACACGCTCCGCGACCGGTTCGTCCGTCGCGACAAGGTCAGTGTGGTCCGCAACGGCCTGCCCGGTCCGGCCTTCGATCCGGCGCCCGCGGCGGTCATCGCCACCGTGTCGCCCGTCGTGCTGTGCGTGGCCAACCTCTTGCCGTACAAGGGCCACCGATATCTCCTCGACGCCGTCGCCCGGCTGCGGGCACGGGGCTCGGCCTGCACCCTCGTACTGGCCGGTGACGGGCCCGAGCGCGCGGCGCTGGAGGACCAGGCGGCGCGGCTGGGCATCGACGTCCGGTTCCTCGGGACGCGCACCGACATCGGGGGGCTGCTGGCGCGGGCCGACGTCGTGGTCCTGGCCTCGCTCGAGGAGGGCATGAGCAACGCCGTCATGGAGGCGATGGCCGCGGGGCGCCCGGTCGTCGCGACGGACGTCGGAGGCACCGGCGAACTGCTCGACGGCCGGGGCGTCCTCGTGCCTCCGGCCAGCCCGGACGCGCTGGCCGACGGCATCGAACGGCTGCTGAGCGATCCCGCGTTCGCGGCCGACCTGGCCGCGAAGGCGCGCGCGTGGTCCCGTGCGCACCTGAGCGCCGACGCCATGGTCGAGCGACACGTCCGCCTCTACCGCGACCTCCTCGACCGTGCGCGGCGCCCGGGACGCCGTCAGCCTCCGCGGTGACGTTCGAAGACGAACTCGTTGCAGCCGAGGCCGCCTCCGCACGTCCTCAGATGGCGCAGCGCGAAGCCGCGTGACCGCAGGAAGTCGAAGACCTCCTCCGGCCTGGCCACCTCGAACGGGAATCCGCCGACCCAGTCGACGAGGTCGTGCCGCGCGGACATGCCCCGAGCCCGCGTCCGTACGGCCCGGGACGGCGCGTCCAGGCGGACGGCCCGCCCGAGCATCCGCAGGGGGAGGCGCCGGGCGAGGTAGGCGGCACCGGCGGCCAGGAGCACTCCGCGCATCAGCGGCCCCGACCTGGTGTAGCGGCGCTTGACCCACCACCACACCCGGCTCTGCCGCCCCTGGTCGTTGTACACGGACAGATAGAGCAGACCGCCCGAGGCGACCAGGCGGGATGCCGCGTCGATCGCACCCCACAGGTCGCCGGTGTGGTGCAGGACCCCCCAGGCGTAGACGACGTCGTACGTGCCGAGCCGCCCGGTGAAGCGCTCGTCGAGGATCGACCCCTCTTCGATCGGCCAGTCGCTCCCCGGCGCGAACCGGTCCCGCAGCGCGGCCGCCGCCACCACCGAGTCCGGGTCGACGTCGAACGAGCGGACCCGTGCCCCGAGCCGGTGGGCCGCGAGGGAGAACAACCCACTGCCGCATCCCACGTCGAGGAAGGCAGACCCCGTCAGATCGGCTCGCCCGAGTGCGCCGGCCAGCGACGCGCCTGCGGCCTCGATCCTCCCGTCGTCGACGAGCGTCGCGAAGGAGCGCCAGTTCCGGCCGAACGCGAACCGCTCGGGCCGGTGGCTTTCCGTCTCAGTGCCGGGCATGGGATCCGGCCTCCTGCATGGACGAGGCCGGTCCGGGCACCGGCGCGCCGCCGCGCCCGTCACCGGACCTGCCGAGGCGAACCGCGATCGAGGGCCGCGACGGACCCGGCGCCCGGCAGGGCCGCCAGGCCAGCAGGCACCCGAGCGCTCCCCAGAACGCGACGCCGACCACGGGATTCGCCAGCGGATTGGCGAACAGGAGCAGCACCACGTAAGTCAGCAGGACGGCCTGCGGCATCGCCAGTTCGCCGGGTCTCCGGCGGAGGACGCCGAGGCCGAAGAGGACGAGGAAGACCAGCAGGGCCGGTACGCCCGCCTCGGCGGCCAGCCGCAGGTACTCGTCGTGAGTGCCGAGGTACACGGCGAATCCGGGAGACCGCTGCGCGTAGGCGGGGAACAGCGCGTACCCGATCCCACGGAACGGGTGGTCGGCGATGACCCGCGCGGCGAGTTCCGCGACCTGGGCGCGCTGTCCGTTGCTCGCATGGAGGTCCGTGGCCGTACGGTCGGCGGCCCCGAGGTTCGCGAGGTGCCGGGACAGCCGGCCGAGCATCCCGGTCGCCGCCGCAACGCCCGCGCCCGCCGCGAGCCCCGCGGCGAGAAGGGCATGGGCCCGCCACGAACGGCCGAGGAACACGGCACAGACGACGCCGACGGCCGCCGCCAGGAACGCGCTCCGGGAGTGGGTCTGCAGCAGCGCGAGGCCGCACAGCGCCGCGGGAAGGAGCCATCTCGGGTTCCGGGTGTAGCGCGTCAGCCCGACCGCGGTCACCAGGGGCGCCGCGAGCAGGCAGCCGAGATAGTTCGGGTTGCAGCCGAGCCCCGCGAGCCGCGCGTGCACGAACTGGCCGCGGACGAGCACGTATGCGGCGGCGGCCGTACCGGACAGCGCGATGACGCGGGCGACCTGCCGGGGATGCGGCCTCGAGGCGATGAGGAGACCCGTCAGCGCCAGCCCGCACAGCAGTCCGGCCAGGTCGGCGAGACGGCTCAGTTGGAGCGGAGCCGCGGCGCGGAGGACGTCCAGGTGGTCGGCGAGCCGCGGGCGCACCGGCGGCGCCACCCGTGTCGTCATGACGGGGCGGAAGAAGCTCACGAGGAGCAGGCCGGCGAAGAGCGCGAGCCACAGGTACGAGAGCCGGAACGGCAGGACCCCGAGGGCGAGCAGGGTGGCGACCACCGGCACCAGCGCGGCGGTCGCGGCCACCACGGTGAACCGGCCACCCGTGGACGTCGCGCCGAGCATGCTCACCGGCACGAGCAGGAGCACCACCGTCGCGGGCCGCACCAGGTCCCGCAGACCGGCGGCCGGCGGTGGCCGGACGTCCCGTGCGCCGCCGGTGACGATCAACGAATGGCCCGGACCGGGCGACGACCTGTCACGGGAGCCGTCGCCATCGGTGCGGCGCCGGAACACCCCCACGCCGGTCCCTCCTGTCCGAGGTAGAGGAAATCGCCCGGTTTCGGAGGGCGATCCCGCACGCTGCGAACGTATATAACTACGGAACGTAGCAGGAGTGGACGTCGATCCGGCAGCCGACATCCGGGGGGACCATGGAAGACGCATCGCGCGGCGCGTCCGGCGGGCGGGGAGACGCCGCACCGGATCCCCGGCGAAGGCGGTGGTCGTCGCACCGGCGCCCGTACGGCCGGGGGCGGTGGCCGTTCGCCATGCTCGACGTCCTCCTCGTGGCGCTGATCGGCTGTTGCGCCCTCGGCGAGACGGGTCCGCGCCGGGTCGACGCGATCGGGGACTACCCCGGCCGTCCCACGTGGGGGCTGGGGCAGGACTGGCTGATCGTCCTGTACGACGAGCGCCGTGGTGACGGACCTCGGAGGCCGGCGGGACCGGAGAGGCCCGGCGCGGAGCGGCGCCGGGTCGACACCGTCATGCTGCTACACCTGCCGTCGAGAGGGAAACCCACGCTGGTCGACCTGCCGCCCGACGCCTACGCCCCGGTGGCCGGGCACGGCGCCGGCTCGCTCCGCGCCGCGTTCGCCTGGGGCGGCCCCAGACTGCTGGTGCGGACGACCGAGTCGATCACACACGTCGGCGTCGAACGCTACGCGGAGATCGGCCTGACCGGTCTCACGCGCATGGTGGACCTGGCCGGCGGGGTCCGAGTCTGCGCGCGCCCGCCCGTGGCGGCCACGCCGGCGCCGGCCGGCATGGCGGGGCAGGTCAGCGCGGCGGCACGGACGGGCACGACGGCACGGGGCGGCGCGGCGGGGCGGGCCGGCGCTCCTGGCCCGCCGGCGGCCTGTCCTCGCCTCTCCGGCGCGCGGGCGCTCGCGTACCTGCGCACCACGGCATGCCCCTGCGGCGACGTCGACCACGCCGAACGTCAGCGCAGGCTGGTCACGGCACTGATCCGCGAGATGACCGGAGCGCGGGTGGCCCTCAACCCGTCGCGCGCCGTTCCGATGCTGCTGCACGGCGTCGGAGCCGTCACGATCGACGCGGGCGCTCATCTCCACGACCTCATCCGCTTGGCGCTCACCCTGCGCGAAACGGGCGGACTGCGGCCCACCACGATCTCGGCCGTGAGCCGTGGATCGGTGCCCGGCGTCGGCCGGGTCGTCGAACTGGACCAGGCGGAGGTCAAGGAGATCGCCAGGGCGCTGGTGACCGACTGCCCGGACCCTCGCTGCCCGGACCGCTGACCCCGCTCACTCCGCCGACGTGCGCGGCCATGCGCGTGATCGCCACCGGCCTCTGCTACTCTCCGCGACGAGATAGTGACGTGACGTCACCGGACAGCCGCGACCGAAGTCGGAAGAGGTGGGAATCCTTGAGAACGGCGACGGCGCCCCCGGCCGACACGACGCCGCGAACGCGCACCCGGGAGGTAACGCGTGTGCTGGCGCGGTGGACGGTCGTCACTCTGGCGATCTGGGCGCTGGCGCGCCTGACCGGGGCCGACCGGATCCCCTTCCTCGCCGGGCTGCTGGTGCCCGTGCTCGCCTTCACTCCGTACGCCGCCGCGTTCACCGCCGTGCCGATGGTCTACGCCCTGGCGGCCCGGCGCTGGCGGATGCTGGGCGTGACCGCGGTGATCGCCGGGGCGTTCGCCGTCGCGGTGGCACCCCGGGCGATCGGCGACTCCGGGCCCGCGGCCGACGGGCCGTCGCTGCGGGTGCTGACCGCCAACCTCCGGCTCGGCCGGGCGGATCCGCACGCGCTCGTCGGTCTCGTACGCCGCACCGGGGCGGACGTCCTCAGCGTGCAGGAGTTCACCGACCAGGCCGGTACCGGGCTCGACCGGGCCGGACTGGCGAGATTGCTGCCGTACCGGGTCACCATGCCGATGGCGGGCGCGCAGGGGTCGGGGCTGTACGCCCGCTATCCGCTGCGCGCGCTGCCGACCTTCCGGGTGGCCGAGATCGGGCTCGCGATGCCGCACGCCGAGATGCGGCTGCCCGGCGGGCACCGGGTGGACCTGTTCGGCGTGCATCTGGCCCGTCCCATGAGCCCGGCCGGAGTCGGGCAGTGGCGTCGCGGGCTGGTCCTGGTCCCCGCCGCCGCACGCCGCGGAGTCGTGCGGATCCTGGCCGGTGACTTCAACGCCACGCTGGACCACGCGCCGCTGCGCGGCCTGCTCGGAGAGGGATACGCCGACGCGGCCGACCGGACCGGCGCCGGGCTCATCCCGACCTTCCGGAAGGCGTGGTGGACTCCGCCGATCACGCTGGATCACATTCTGGTCGACGCTCGCTGCGCGGTCCGGCGGGTCGACGTGTACGGCCTGCCGCGCAGCGACCACCGGGCCGTCCTGGCACAGGTCCGGCTGCCGTGACCGCGACGAACCCGGACCGGTTCCACCTGCTGTTCGTCTGCACGGCGAACATCTGCAGGTCGCCGATCGCCGCCGAGCTCACCCGCCGCAGGATTCGCGCCGCCGGTCCGCCCGCGGACCGGTGTCTCCTCGTGAGCAGCGCCGGAACGCACGGACACGACGGGGCGGCGATGGATCCGCGCGCCGAGGCGCTGCTCCGCTCCCTCGGCGTCCGGCCGGCGGGCTTCTCCGCCCGTACGGTCACCGCCGCCCTGGTGGCGACGGCCGACCTGGTCCTCACCGCGGAGCGCCGGCACCTGGAGGCCGTGGTCGCGCTCTGCCCGGAGGCTCACGCCAGGGCGTTCACGATCCTGGAGTTCGCGCGGCTCGCCGGCCGCGTCGATCCGGGCCGGGTCATCGGCGCGTGCGCCGTGTCCCGGGCCGTGTCGCTGGTCCGCGAAGCGGTGCTGATGCGCGGCATGACGCCGCCCGGCGCGCCCGGCGCCGATGACATCGCCGATCCCCATCGGCGCACGGATGAGGACTACCACGTGTGCGCGACGACGATCGACGGCGCTCTGCACCTGCCGCTCCGATCCATCCTGTCCGCGCCGGCGTGAGCCCGCGCCAGGCGGTGGATGTCCGTTCCGCCGCTTCCACGGGGTGGCGCACGGCGTCCATTCCGCTTTCTTTAGCGAAGCCGGATGTTCGGGAGACCGGCGACGGACATGTATCTGTGTAATCAGTTCTCGGTGCAGGGGGCGTGGTGGCCGACAATCGGATCAGAGTAATGCGGGTCATCACCCGGATGAACGTCGGCGGCCCGGCTCTTCAGGCGGTGGAGCTGATGCGCGGCCTGGACGCCGGGCTCTTCGACCAGCGTCTCTACACGGGGACCGTCGAATCGGGCGAGGCGGACTATCTACACCTTCGCGGCCACGGCGTCGTTCCACACCGGATACCGGCCCTCGGGCGCACGGTCCGGCCGGGCGACGACGCCCGCGCCATCGCGGCGCTGGTCGCCGAGATGCGCGGGTACCGGCCGCACATCGTGCACACCCACACCGCCAAGGCCGGCCTGCTGGGCCGGGCCGCCGCCGCGTTGACGCGCGTTCCCGCGCGGGTGCACACCTACCACGGTCACCTGCTGCACGGCTATTTCTCCCCCGCCAAGACCCGGCTCGTGGTGACGGCCGAGCGGACCGCGGCCGCGATGACCGACCGGCTCGTCGCCGTCGGGTCCCAGGTGCGGGACGAGCTCATCGCCGCCGGGATCGGCCGTCCCGAACAGTACGCGGTGGTGGCGCCCGGCACCTCGCTCGGCCCGCTCCCCGGGCGCGCCGAGGCCCGGCGCGCGCTGGGCATCCCCGATGACGGCCCGGTCGTGGCGTACGTCGGCCGGCTGACGAGGATCAAGCGGCCGGACCGGCTGGTGGCCGTGGCCCGTCAGGTGCGCCGTCTGGACCCCGCCGTCCGGTTCGTCGTCGCCGGGGGCGGTGACGCCACGCCGGCGACGGAGGCGGCCGCCAGGACCTTCCACGGCATGTTCACGGTGCTCGGCTGGCGCGCGGACGTCGAGACCGTGTACGCGGCGGCCGACCTGGTGATCCTGACGTCCGACAACGAGGGGATGCCCGTCTCGCTCATCGAGGCGGGGCTGGCCGGGCTGCCCTGCGTCGCGACGCGGGTCGGGAGCGTCGCCGAAGTGGTGCGGGACGGCGAGACGGGCCTGCTGGCCCGGTGCGACTCCCACGAGCTCACCCGCCACGTCGTGCGATTGCTCCGGGACGAGCCGCTGCGGCGCAAGATGGGCGACGAGGCCCGGGCGTGGACGACGGCGCGCTTCGGCCCGCGCAGGCTGGTGTCGGACATCGCCGGGATCTACGCGTCGCTCGCCGAGGCGCGGGACGACCGGTGGTCGTCCCAGGACGACAGGGCCGTCCGGTGAGGGTCGTCGTCACGGGCGGCGCCGGCTTCATCGGCTCGAACCTGTGCCGGGAGCTCACGGCGCGACCAGGTATCGACGAGGTGGTCGCCCTGGACGATCTCAGCACCGGCCGTGCCGAGAACCTCGGCGGTTCCGGGGCGGAGCTCGTCCAGGGCAGCATCCTGGATCAGGGGCTCATGTCGGAGGTCCTGGCCGGCGCGGACGCGGTCGTACACCTCGCCGCGCGCCCGTCGATCCCGCGCTCGCTGGCGGCCCCGGTGGCGAGCCACGCCGCCAACGCCACCGGCACGCTCCTCGTCCTCGAGGCGTGCCGCCGGCGCTCCCTGCACGTGGTCGCCGCCTCGTCCTCCTCGGTGTACGGCGGTGTACCGGACCTGCCCAAGCACGAGGACCTGCCCACGCGGCCGCTCAGCCCCTACGGGGCCAGCAAGCTCGCCGCCGAGGCGTACGTCCTGGCGTACGGCGCCAGCTTCGGCCTCCCGGTCCTGGCACTCCGTTTCTTCAACGTGTACGGGCCCCTGCAACCGGCGGACCACGCGTACGCGGCGGTGGTGCCCACCTTCATCGACGCGGCATTACGCGGCGAACCGCTGACCGTGCACGGCGACGGCCTGCAGACCCGCGACTTCACGTACGTCGGCACCGTCGTGGCGGTGCTCGCCGACGCGGTCCTGCGCGGAGTGACCAGCGTGCGGCCGGTCAACCTGGCGTTCGGCACGCGGGTGTCGATCCTCGAACTCACGCGGCGGCTGTCCGCCGTGCTGGACCGGCCGGTGGACCTGGTGCACGCTCCGCCGCGCCCCGGCGACGTCCGCGACTCCCAGGCCGCCGACCGCCGGCTGCGCCGCCTCTTTCCCGGCGTCGAGGCGGTGCCGCTGGACACCGGGCTCGAACGGACGGTCGCGTGGTTCCGTGGCCGTCCGGCGTACGCGCGGGACCCGGCCGCTCACTGACGCGCCGGCCGCACACCGACGCACCGGGGCCGTACGCGCAGCGCGGACGCGGCGCGGCGTTCCGGCGGAGAGGGCTTTTCTCGACGTTCCGCGCGGGGGCCGGTCCTCGCGACGATCAGGCGGGATCCGCCGCCGGGGCCGACACGGGCGCGAGCCGGCGGCGGGGCGGCAGCGGGACCCGGTCGAGGTCGCGCGCGAGGACGATGTCGCCGTCGAAGGCGGCGGCCGCCTCCTCGCCGAATTTCGGCTGGTCCGCGGCGGCGTACCGCTCGGAGAAGTGCGTCAGGACGAGGCGGCGGACGCCCGCCTCCGCGGCGACCTTGCCCGCCTGGGCCGCGGTCAGGTGCCCGTACTCGTCCGCCAGGCGGGCGTCCGCGTCGAGGAACGTCGACTCGATGACGAGGAGGTCGGCGCCCGCGGCGAGCGGTGCGATCGCGTCGCAGAGGCGGGTGTCCATGACGAACGCCGCCTTCTGCCCGGGCCGCGGGACGGCGCACTCGTCGAGGGTGACCGTACGCCCGCTCGGCGTGACCACCGCCCCCTCGCGCTGCAGGGCGCCGACGAGCGGCCCGGCCAGGCCGTGGGCCGCCAGCCGCTCGGGCAGCAGGGTGAAGCCGTCCGGCTCCTCCAGCCGGTAGCCGTACGACTCGACCTTGTGCGACAGGCGGCGCGCGGTGAGCGTGAACGGCGCCCCGGGAAGCTCGATCCGGACCTCGTCGCCGGCGATGGGCTCCTCGTCGATGACGCCGGTGTCGGCGAAGACCGCCGCGTGCCGGAGCCGCCGCCAGTACTCGCCGCCGCTCGCGGGGAAGACCGCGCGGACGCGGTGCGCGACGCCGTCCCGTGCGATGCGCTGGACCACGCCGGGCACGCCGAGGCAGTGGTCGCCGTGGAAGTGGCTGAGGCAGAGGCAGGTGATGTCGTTCGCGCTCACGCCGGCGTGCAGCATCTGCCGCTGGGTGCCCTCCCCCGGGTCGAAGAGGATGCCGTGCCCGTCCCACCGCAGCAGGTAGCCGTTGTGGTTCCGGGCCCGGGTCGGCACTGCGCTGGCCGTGCCGAGAACGACGAGATCGCGGGTCGACATGGTCCCATCATGCTCCCGCCCGGACCACGGGCGCACGGCCGGACCACGGGCTCAGGGCAGGCGACGGGCGGTGAGCGTGTCGATCACCGACCCGGCGACTCGTCGCGCTTAGCATTCGAGCGTTGACCCAAGGTGACGACCGCGGTGAGGTGGGATGGACCAGCCACGAGACGACCGAGCGGTCGAATGGGACCTCGCCGTGATCGGGCTCGGCTACGTCGGGATGCCGCTCGTCCGTGAGGTGGCGCGCGGCGGGATGCGCGTCGTCGGTCTCGACGTCGACCAGCGTCGCGTCGACGGCCTGAACGCGGGCGTCTCCCACATCGACGACCTCTCCGACCGGGAGGTCGCGAGCCTGATCGCCCACGGCTTCCACGCGACCACCGACCCGCGCGTGCTGGCAGGGGCCGACACGGTGATCATCTGTGTCCCCACCCCCCTCGACCGGGACCGGCTGCCCGACCTCCGCGCCGTCAAAGGCGCGGCGGAGATGATCGCCGGACGGTTGCGGCCCGGCACCCTGGTCGTCCTGGAATCGACCACCTGGCCGGGGACGACGGAGGAGGTCGTACGGCCACTGCTGGAGAAGAGCGGGCTCAGCGCGGGCATCGACTTCCACCTGGCCTACTCGCCGGAGCGCATCGACCCGGGCAATCCGGTCTTCGGCCTGCGCAACACCCCCAAGGTGGTCGGCGGGCTCACGGCCGCCTGCCTGGACCGGGCGGTGTCGTTCTACGGCAAGTTCGTCGAGCGGGTCGTGCCCGTACGCGGCACGCGCGAGGCCGAGATGACCAAGCTGCTGGAGAACACCTACCGGCAGGTCAACATCGGTCTGGTCAACGAGATCGCGATGTTCTGCGACGAGCTCGGCATCGACGTCTGGGAGGCCATCTCCGCGGCGGCCACCAAGCCGTTCGGCTACGAGGCGTTCCGGCCGGGCCCCGGCGTCGGCGGGCACTGCATCCCGATCGACCCGAGCTACCTGTCGCACCGGGTACGGCGGCTCGGCTATCAGTTCCAGTTCGCCGAGCTCGCGCAACAGATCAACGATCGGATGCCCGCGTACGTCGCCGAGCGCGCCGCCCGGCTGCTGCACCGCTACGGGCGCTGCGTCAACGGCGCGACGATCGTGCTGCTCGGCGTCACCTACAAGCCCGACGTCGGGGACGACCGGGAGTCGCCGGCCCGTCCGCTCGCCCGGCGCCTGCACGCGTCCGGCGCGACGGTCGCCTACGTCGATCCGCTGGTGGACGACTGGACGGTCGAGGGCGTCGACGTCGCTCGTACCGAGGACCTCGTCACGGCGCTGCGAATGGCCGACCTGGCGATCCTCCTGCAGCCGCATCGCGCGTTCGACCTGAACCTGCTCGGCGCCCGCGCCCGTCTCCTGCTGGACACCCGCGGCGTGCTGCCGGTGTCGGACAACGTCGAGCGGCTCTGACCTGCCGCCGAGCGGTCACGGCGTCACTACGGCACGGCGTCACGACGTGCGGCGTCACTACGGCACGGCGTCACGGCGGGCGACGTCACGAGGCACGCCGTCACGGCGGGCGACGTCTCCGGGTGCGGCGGCACGGCGCGACCTCGCGAGACCGCGTCACGGGACGCGGCGGCGGGTGCCGCGCCGTACGTCGGCACCCGCCGGTGAGGAGGTCGTCGCAGGATCGGTCGTCGGTCAGGCGTACCGCGGCGAGAAATGATGGTGCATGTGGTGCCCGTGGTGCGCGTGCCCGCCGCCCACCCGGCGAACCTGGACGCGGATCACCGGAGGCTTGGCGTTCTGCGCGCCGCCCCGCTGCGGCTCCTGAGCGGGCGCCGCGCCATTGGCCTGCCCCGGGTCCTGAACCGACATCACGCCATTGGGCTGCTGCCGGTCCTCGACGGGCGCGGCGTTGGTGGTCTGCTGCGGATCCTGAGCGGGCGCCGCCTGCGGATCCTGAGCGGGCGCCGCCTGCGGCCGAACGGACGCCGCGCCGACCCGCCGAGAGTCCTGGGGCTGCGCCGCGTCGGCGCGCTGCGGCGGTTCGGCGCGCTGCGGCCGGTCGGCGGGTTGTGCCTGTTCGGCTCCGTGCGGACGCTGGTGGGCCTGCCGCCCCGGCAGGCCTCTCATGCCCGCCCCTCTCCTCAGGCGGTGATGCCGGCGCGGGCCCTTGGCGAAGCCCCCGGTTTCGCTGTGAATGACGTGCGGGTTGTTCGACACGTCGATGTCATCCGGGCTGGGCCTGCTGTCCTCGTCGGGACCGTCGGTGCCGGGAGGAAGGAACCGCTGGAGGCTGTCCGTGCAGTCGCTCGAGTACGCGGACGGCACGCCCTCGCAGTAAGAACCGACGCCGGTGAGCTCCGCGGGTGCCGCCTGCGCCGCCCCCGCCGGCGCGGCCGAGGCCGCGGCGATCGCCAGACCGCTGAACGTCATGACGGCGGCCAGAGCCAGCGGGCGCAGTCTGATCGTGGCTTCAGCCGGCCGTTCTTTTCTGCAGTATGTCAATTTCGACACCTTCATCCTGTCGAGTATCTGGCTTTTCGTGCGTCAATGCAGCGGACGAGATAGCGATACCCGTCTCACCGTCCACCGGGACATATGCCGGGTTAATGATCGAGCAATCCCGCACGCACTTCCGGCAGGATGAAGGGCATTTCGGAAAGCGCCCCTTTTTCCGGTCGAGGGCGGCCTTCCGGCGTCATATATCCCCTCGGCGCGTCACGCCCGATCCCGTGGCCGGCGCCGAAGCGACCGGCTCGGGAGCCGCCGGAGCGTCCTCGGCCGTGCCGGGGTCAGCGGGCCGGCCAGGTGTACTGGTGCTCGGGGCGGCCGGTGCTGCCGTACCGCAAGGTCACCTGGACCCGTCCGGACTGGGCGAGCGACGCCAGGTACCGCTGCGCGGTGGCCCGGGAGATGCCCACCTCCTCGGAGATCTCGGCGGCCGACCGCGGCGCGCCGGCGCGCTGCAGCGCCTCGGCCACGAGCCGTGCGGTGACCGACGACTGGCCCTTGGCCGCACGCCACGCGGCACGCGGCACCGTGTGCAGGGCGCGAACGGCGCGGTCGACGTCGGCCTGGCCGAGTTCACCGGCCGCCGCGAGGTTTTCCCGGTAGCGGGCGTACGCCCGCAGCCGCTGCCCCAGTTCCTCTGCGGTGAACGGCTTGATGAGGTAGTGCAGCGCGCCGCGGGAGAACGCCGTGCGGACGGACTCCGCGTCGGTCGCCGCGGTGGCCATGATGACGTCGGCCTCGAGGTCCGGCAGCAGGGACAGCCCGGACTCGTCCGGCAGGTAGACGTCGAGGAGCACGAGGTCGACCCGGGCCGCGCCCGCCCTGGCGTCCGCGGCGGTGTGCGCCCGTCCGGCCACGCGGAAGCCGGGGACCAGCTCGACGAACCCGGCGTGGACCTGCGCCACGCGGAAGTCGTCGTCGACGACCAGCACATCGATCACTGCAACACCTCCGGGAGGCGCGCCACGAACACGGCGCCGCCGTCGGGATCGGGCTCGGCGATGGTGACGTCGCCCCCGCGCGCGCGGGCCGCCTGCCGGGCGAGGGCGAGGCCGAGACCGCGGGGCCGGCCGTCCTCGGCCCGGCGGGTGGACACCCCGTCGCGGAAGACGGCCTCCCGGAGGTCCGCCGGCACGCCCTCACCCGAGTCCGCGACGGTGACGTGGAGGTCGGCGCCATCGCCGAGCAGCTCGACCTCCACCCGGGCCGGACGGCACGTGCCGAGCCGCGCCGCCTCGATGGCGTTCTCGACGAGGTTGCCGAGCACCGTGGTCACGTCAAGGGGGTCGACGACCCGGCCGGGCACCCAGCTCGTCCCGGCGATCTCCAGGGCGACGCCCCGCTCCGTCGCAACGGCGGCCTTGGCGGCGAGGAACGCCCGCAGGTACGGGTCGGGGACGTCGTCCGGCGGCGCCTCCCGGGCGGCCGGGACCCCGGCGACCGTCTGGATGTAGCCGGCCGCCTCCTCGTAGTGCCCGAGCCGGAGGAGCCCGGAGAGCGTGTGCATCCGGTTGGCGTACTCGTGCCGTTGCGCGCGCAGCGCGTCGAACAGCGCGCGGACGGCGTCGAGCTCCCGGGCCAGGGACTCGACGTCCGTACGGTCCCGCAGGGTGATCACGGTGCCGAGCAGGCGCCCGTCGTGCCGGACCTCCCGCCGGTTGACGACCAGGACACGCTCGCCGGCGACGACGAACAGGTTGTGCGCCTCCTCCTCGCCGTCGAGCACCGACCTCAGCCGGCCGCGTACGGGCAGCCCGGCGACCGGCTCGCCGCGGTCCGGGGTGACGCCCAGCAGCCGCGCCGCCTCGGCGTTGCAGGCGGTGACCCGGTTGGCGGCGTCCACCGCGAGCACGCCCTCGTTGATGCCGTGCAGGACCGCGGCGCGTTCCTGGACCAGCTCGGCCAGTTCGTACGGTTCCAGGCCGAGGGTCTGGCGTTTGAGCCGGCGCCCGATCGCGAACGACGCGAGCACGCCCAGCGCGACGGCGGCCGCGGCGAACAGGGCCGCGACGGCCATCGTGCGGTGCACCCGCCGGTCGATCTCCCCGGCGTCGAAGCCCACGCTGACCTCGCCGACGAGCGCCCCGCGGTGGTCGTGCAGCGGGACCTTCCCGCGCGCGGACAGGCCGAGGGTGCCGCGCTCGATCACCTTCACCTCCCGGCCGGACAGCGGGGCCGAGGGGTCGGTGCTGACCCGCTTGCCGATGAGCGCGCGGTTCGGGTGGGAGAGGCGGATGCCGTTCCGGTCGGTGACGACGACGAACAGCGCGCCGGTGGCCAGCCGGACCCGCTCGGCCCGGCTCTCCACGACGCCGTCCGGGTCGGCGCCGGTCGCCGCGGTGTCGCCGATGACGGGGTCGGCGGCGACCGAGCGGGCCACGGTGAGGGCCCGCCAGGCGTACTGGTTGCGCAGTTCGTCGCGCTGCATCCAGGCGGCCAGGGCGTACCCGGTCAGGGCAACGAGCACCACGACGCTGATCTGCAGGATCAGCACCTGGTGCGCGAACCGGATCCGGATACGGGGGGACATCAACGTGCACCCTAGCCCCAGGCAGCCCTGCCGCCGCCGAATCAGGTGAGCACAATGCGATAAAGGTCGCTAAGGTCGTTAACCACCGGAAACACGGCTTGCGATTACATCGCGAGCAAGGCTTAACCGTGGGGAAACGCACTCGTAACCTCCGGGCATGCCAACGCAAGCAGAGCCTGACGGCCCCGCGATCGAGCTCCGCGACGCGACCAAGCGTTTCCGCTCCTCGTCGGGTGGAGTGCACACCGCCGTCCGGAACCTCGACCTGGCCGTGCGCGCCGGTGAGTTCGTCGCCGTGGTCGGCCCGACCGGATGCGGGAAGTCGACGACCCTGTCCCTCGTCTCGGGCCTCGAGCCTCCCTCGGCCGGTGAGGTCCTCGTGCACGGGCGGCCGGTCGACGGCATCCCCGCCGGGGTCGGGTACATGTTCCAGAACGACGCCGTACTGCCCTGGCGCACGGTCCTCGACAACGTCGCCGCCGGTCCCCGGTACCGCGGCGTCGCCAAGCGGGAGGCCCGGGAGCGGGCGCGCGACTGGGTCGGCCGGGTGGGCCTGGGCGGTTTCGAGTCCTACTACCCGCACCAGCTCTCGGGCGGCATGCGCAAGCGCGTCGCCCTCGCCCAGACGCTGGTCAACGAGCCGTCCATCCTGCTGATGGACGAGCCGTTCTCCGCCCTGGACGTGCAGACCCGCGGACTCATGCAGGACGAGCTGCTCCGCCTGTGGGCCGGCGACGACCCTCTCGGGAAGGGCGGCGGCGCGGCCGTCGTCTTCGTCACGCACGACCTGGAAGAGGCCGTCGTGCTCGGCGACCGGGTGGTGGTGATGACCGCCGGCCCCGCCACCGTCAAGGCGTCCTTCGACGTGCCGCTGAAGCGGCCGCGCGACGCCGAGGAGATCCGGCTCACGCCCGAGTTCCTCGAGATCTACCGCGAGGTGTGGGAGTCGCTGCGCGAAGAGGTCCAGATCACCCGTGAGAGGAGTGCCGGCAATGCTGCTTGAGCTGGACGACCACGCGACCGCCGTCGCCCAGGCCCGCGCCGCGGGCCGCCGGCGGGCGTTCACCGTGAACGCCGTCCGGGTCCTGCTGGTCGTCGCCGTGCTGGGCTCGTGGGAGCTGGCGGCGACGTACTGGATCGACCCGTTCTACTACTCCAAGCCCAGCGCGATCTGGGACCGGCTCGTCGACTGGTTCACGACCGGAACGTCGCAGGGGTCGATCTGGACGCAGATCGCCTACACGCTGGAAGAGGCCCTGATCGGGTTCGTGCTGGGCAGCGTCGGCGGCGTGGTGCTGGGCATCGTCCTGGGCCGCAGCCGGTTCCTGTCCGACGTGTGCGCGCCGTTCATCAAGGCCGCCAACGCGATCCCCCGCATCATCCTGGCGTCCCTGTTCGTCATCTGGTTCGGCCTCGGCATGTCGTCGAAGGTCGCGACCGCGTTCATCCTGGTGTTCTTCGCGGTGTTCTTCAACGCCTTCCAGGGCGCCCGCGAAGTCGACCGCAACCTGGTGAACAACGCGCGGATCCTCGGCGCGAGCCGTACGGCCGTGCTGCGCACGATCGTCGTCCCGAGCGCGACGTCCTGGATCCTCGCGTCGCTGCACTCGGCGTTCGGCTTCGCCATCATCGGCGCGATCGTCGGCGAGTACAGCGGCGCGGACAAGGGCCTCGGCCTGCTGATCAACCACGCCCAGGGCACGTTCGACTCGGCCGGCATCTACGCCGGAATGATCATCATCACGGTGATCGCGCTGCTCGCCGAGTGGCTGCTCACCCTCCTCGAACGCCGTCTGCTGCGCTGGCGCCCGCCCGTGGCCGCCAACGAGGCGCGGATCTGACCCTCCGCCCCACCTCCCCTTTCCCTCCCCGCCCGCCGTCCGCCCCACCGCGGACGGGCGTCCTCACCTGCCTCAAGGAGAGCTCACATGCGTACGACCACCCGCATCGCCGCCGCGGCGCTCGCCGCCACGACCGCCCTGTCCCTCGCCGCCTGCCGCGACTCGCGCACCGCGTCCGGTGGGAGCGGCGGGGGCAAGCAGGGCGGCACCGTGAAGATCATGGTCGGCGGCATCGACAAGGTCATCTACCTGCCCGCCAAGCTGACCGAGCAGCTCGGCTACTTCAAGGAGCAGGGCCTGGACGTGCAGCTGCTGACCGAGCCGGCGGGCGCGCAGGCCGAGAACGTCCTGATCTCGGGCGACGTGCAGGGCGTCGTCGGGTTCTACGACCACACGATCGACCTGCAGACCAAGGGCAAGTGCATCGAGAGCGTGGTCCAGTTCGCCGACGTCCCCGGCGAGGTTGAGGTCGTCGCGGCCGGCAAGGCCGGGCAGATCACGTCCCCGGCGAACTTCAAGGGCAAGAAGCTCGGTGTGACCAGCCCCGGCTCCTCCACCGACTTCCTGACGCAGTACCTCGCGACCAAGAACGGCGTGCCGACCTCCGGGTACACGACCGTCAAGGCCGGCGCGGGCCAGACGTTCATCGCCACCCTGAACAACGGCGGCATCGACGCGGGCATGACCACGGACCCGACCGTCGCCAAGCTCACCAGCACCGGTCAGGGGAAGGTCCTGCTCGACATGCGGACCGAGGCGGGCACCAAGGCGGCGCTCGGCGGCCTGTACCCGTCCAGTTCCCTCTACATGAACTGCGACTACGTCAAGAACAACGCCGCGACCGTGCAGAAGCTGGCCAACGCGTTCGTCAAGACGCTGGGCTGGATCAAGGCGCACAAGCCGGCGGAGATCGCCGCCAAGATGCCGGCGGACTACGCCGGCGGGGACCCCAAGCTGTACGAGAAGGCGGTCGCGGACAGCATCGGCATGTTCACCGCGGACGGCGTCATGCCCGCCGATGGGGCGAAGAACGTCCTGAACGTCCTCGCGCAGTTCTCCCCGAACGTCAAGGGCAGGCAGGACAGCGTCGACCTGTCCAAGACCTACACGACCGAGTACGTCTCCAAGGCGCCGAAGCAGTGACCGGACGCGGGCCCCGGGGCTATCCGGGGCCCGCACGCCGTCCTCACAGGTCGACGGCGACGTACTTCAGCTCGACGTAGTCGTCGATGCCCTCGAAGCCGCCCTCGCGGCCGATCCCGGACTCCTTGACCCCGCCGAACGGCGCCGCCGGGTTGGACACGAGCCCGCGGTTGATCCCGACCATCCCGGTCTCCAGCGCCTCCGAGACCCGCAGCGCACGGCTCAGATCGCGGGTGTAGGCGTAGGCGACCAGACCCGCCTCGGTGTCGTTCGCCGCCGCGATCATGGACTCCTCATCCGAAAAGGCGGCGATCGGCGCGACCGGGGCGAAGATCTCCTCGCGCATCACGCGGGCGTCCGCCGGCACGTCGCTCAGGACGGTCGGCGGGTAGAACCAGCCGGGCCCGTCCGGCGTCTTCCCGCCCGTACGGAGGGTCGCGCCGCGTTCGAGGGCGTCGGACACCAGACCGGCGACACGGTCGCGCGCCCGTTCGTCGATCAGCGGGCCGACCTCCGTCTCCGGGTCGAGGCCCGGCCCGAGCCGGAGGGCGCCGAGCCGCTCGGCGAGACCCGCCGCGAAGTCCTCGGCGACGGCCTCGTGGACGATGAACCGGTTCGCCGCGACGCACGACTCCCCGGTGTTGCGCATCTTGGCCACCACGGCGCCGTTCAGCGCGGCGTCCAGGTCCGCGTCGTCGAACACGAGGAACGGGGCGTTCCCGCCCAGCTCCATCGTCGTCCGCAGCACCTTGCCGGCGGCCTGCTCCATCAGCTTCTTGCCCACGGGCGTCGAACCGGTGAACGAGAGCAGCCGCAGCCGGCCGTCGGCGACCAGGGCGTCGGTCACCTCGGGCGCGCGGTTCGTCGGCAGCACGCTCAGGACGCCCTCGGGCACACCGGCGTCGGCCAGCAGACGGCCCAGGGCCAGCGCGGACAGGGGCGTCGCCTCGGCCGGCTTGATGATCATCGTGCAGCCCGCGGCGATCGCCGGTCCGACCTTGCGGGTGACCATCGACAGCGGGAAGTTCCACGGCGTGACGAGGTAGGCCGGGCCGGTCGGCTGCCGGGTCGTCAGGATGCGGTAGTCCCCGCCCGGCGCGACACGGTACTCACCGCCCACGCGGACCGCCTCCTCGGCGAACCAGCGCAGGAACTCGGCGGCGTAGACGACCTCCCCCAGCGACTCGGCCAGCGGCCGTCCCATCTCCCTCGTCGTGAGCCGGGCCAGTTCCTCGGCGCGCTCGTGCATCAGCTCGTACGCCCGGCGCAGGATCTCCGAACGCTCGCGCGGAGCGGTCGCCGCCCAGGACGCCTGGGCGGCCGCCGCGGCGTCGAGCGCGCGCACCGCGGCGTTCGCGTCGGCGTCCGCGACCGAGGCGAACACCTCGCCGGTCGACGGATCGATGACGTCGAAGGACGTCTCCGCCGCCGTCCAGGTGCCGCCGATGAAGAGCCTGTTCTCCATGTTGTTCGCCTCCCAGTGCCTCTCGCTCCGCACGTTACCCACCGATTCGGCGGCGACTCTCCGCAGGTCCGCCCCGGCACGGACGGCTCTCCCCGACCGCCCGCGGAACGGCTCCGACAGCCGTTTCACGAAATCTCCGTAAACAAGCGGTAAACCTGGCAATCCGACGGAGCGTCCCACGGAGTACCAACCAAGATCCTTAGGCCCGGCCGGTTCCGGGCCGCCCTCAATGTGACCAAGGGGCCAACCGTATGAAGTTCACGCTGGAAGAGGTGAAGTCCCGGACCTTCAAGGCCCGGGACGCCTGGTGGACGGTGTTCCTCGTGGACCCTCTGGCCGGCCGGCTCGTCGTCGGTACCGCCAACCGGACCTCCATCACGCCGAACCAGATCACCTGGGGCGCGCTCTTCCTCGGCCTCGGCTCGGCCGGCTGTTTCCTCACGGCGGACTGGAAGTGGCTGGTCCTGGGCGCCGTCCTGTACCACTTCAGCTTCGTGCTGGACTGCATGGACGGCAAGATCGCGCGGCTCAAGGGCACCGGCACGGTGCTCGGCGGCTGGCTCGACTACGTCTTCGACCGCATCCGCGTCCTCACCTGCACCCTCGCGCTGATGTGGGGGGAGTACCACCACACCGGCAAGGAGGTCTACCTCCTCCTCGGCGTCGCGGTCGTCTTCCTTGACATGCTCCGCTACGTCGACGCCCTCCAGGTGGCGAAGGTCCGGCGTCAGATGCGCGCGGAGCTGAAGAAGGCGGTCGAGGAGTCGACCGCCGGCGAGACGCCCGTGTTCGCCGAGGACCTGCTGCGTGAGGACCCCGAGCTCGACCCGGACGAGATCAAGACGCGCGCCGCCGAGGTCATCGACCTGCAGCAGGAGTTCCGCGAGCGCTTCTCCTGGTACATCCGCGTCCGCGACTGGCTGCGCGACCACCGCGTCCGCACCCACCTGGTGAGCGGCATCGAGTTCCAGATGGCGGTGTTCATCATCGCGCCGCTGGTGAACCAGATCATCCCCGTCACCATCGGGGCGGCCGCCCTGCTGCTCGTGTTCGAGTTCGCCATCATGTACAAGCTGTGGCTGTCCTCCCGCGACTTCACCCGCGCCCTCGCGGAGATCAAGGGCGGGAACCCCGAGCCCGCGCGGGTTCCGTGACCGGTTCATCCGGCCTTTCCTGAAGCCCGGTACGACGCCCGGGCCGGGGCCGCTCTTCGGCGGCCCCGGCCCGGGCGTTGTGTTTTGACCAGTTTTTTGCGGGCACGTGGCGTTCATCACAGCCCACCACCGGAGGCAATCATGTCGACCGCCACAGTGGCCGTCATCGTGGTCGTCGCGGTTCTGGTCGTAGCGGCCCTGGGCTTCCTCGCCTGGCGGCAGCAGCAGCGTCGCCGGCTGCGCGAGAGGTTCGGGCCCGAATACGACCGCACCGTGGAACGTCATAACAGCACCCGCGAGGCCGAGCAGGAACTGCGCGCCCGCGAACAGCGTCACCGGGAACTGGAGCTCCGCTCCCTCGACCCGGCGGTACGCGACCGGTACCGCGCGGACTGGCAGCGGGTGCAGGAGCACTTCGTCGACTCCCCCCAGAGCGCCGTGGCCGAGGCGGACAACCTCCTCGTCCGGGTGATGAAGGACCGCGGCTACCCCACCGAGGACTACGAGCAGCAGGTCGCGGACCTGTCCGTCGAGCACGCCGGCACGATCGACCGCTACCGCACGGCGCACGACATCCGCGGCCGCGCCGACGCGGGGCGGGCGAGCACCGAGGACCTCCGCCAGGCGATGGTCCACTACCGCGCCCTGTTCGCCGAGTTGCTCGGCGACGGCGAGTCGCTCGACCCCCGCGAGCACGCCGACGCGCGCCGGACCGAGGCGCGGACCGAGGCCGCCGACGCCCGGCGGGCCGGCGGGCCGATCCGGTCCCGGCGGGCCGAAGAGGACGGTGAGGCCGGTGAGTCGGTCACGGCCGGCGAGTCACGCAGGGACGCCGAGGTCGCGGAGGGACGGAGACGATGAAGGACTACGAGGACCGGACCGATGAGCGCGCGCGTCCCCTGCCCGGCGACCGCCCGGTCGCGGGCATGCCGATGACCGGCGCCGACGAGGGGCGCGGGCGGACGGCCACCGAGGACCACGACCCGGGACCGGACAAGATCATCCTGTCGAGCCGAACCGAGGACGAACAGCGGGACACGACCGAGTCCGGCCGCACCGGCGCCCGCGCGTCCCAGGTCGAGCCGGGCGGCCCGGCCGACCCGCTGGGCGAGCGTACGGCCGGGCCCGCGGCCACCGCTCGGCCGTACGCTCCTGGCGGATCGTCGGCATCGACGGGCTCGGTGATGGCACCGGACGCCGGGACCGCCGCCGACCGTGAGGACGACTCCGGCCCGTACGGCGGGACCTCCGGCCGTGAGAACGGGACCGACATCGGCACCACGGGCCGTGGATACGAGTCCGGCACCGGAGTCGGGACGGCCGCCGGCCGTGAGGACGACTCCGGCAGGGACGCCGTGGCGGGCGGGACGGCCACGGAGCGGCTGATCGGCCGGGACGACGCGGACCGGTTCGGATCGCGGTGGCGTGAGGTCAAGGCCGGCTTCGTCGACGACCCGCGCGACGCGGTGAAGCAGGCCGGCGCCCTGTGCGAAGAGGCCGTGACCGCGATCACCACCGCTCTGGAGGATCAGCAGCGCGACCTGCGGGAGCGCTGGAACGGCGACGACGCGGACACCGAGCGCCTGCGGATGGCGCTGCGCGCCTACGGCGATCTGCTCGATCGCCTCACGTCGCTCTGACGCCGCCGGGCGGACCATGCGGAACGGCGGGCGCCTCCGGGCGCCCGCCGTTCCGCGTCACGAAGGGCGCGGAGCGGACAGACGGGCGCTCAGCCAGGCGTACGCCTGGGGCAGCATCGAGTTCCAGACGGAGGCGTTATGGCCGCCCTTGGGCAGGACGTACAGGAAGGCGGTCGTCGGCGGCCGTACCAGCGGCATGATCTGGTTGATCGCCTTATCGGACTCGCGGTCCTGCCGGGTGCCCGCCAGGAGCAGGCTCACCGGCGGGCGGCGCGTGCGCAGCAGGTCGAGCACCGAGTTCTGGGCGAACAGCGCGTGGTCGCGGCGGACCTCCGGCGTCTGCGGCACGGCGTCCCCCTGCATGGTGACGGCCGCGCTGAACAGGTCGGGCCGGCGGATCACCATCTTGGCCGCGCAGTAGCCGCCGGTGGAGAACCCGAGGATCCCCCAGGCGCTCCGGTCCGCCTGGACGCGGAACGCCTGCGTCACCGCCTGGCGCACGTCGTCGGTGAGCCAGGTCTCGACGCGGGGCCCGCCGGGGAAGTCCACGCACTCGGTGTCGCGGCCGTGCACGACCGTCGTCACCGGCGCGACGAGGATGAAGGGATGCGCGTGCCCGGAGGCCATGGCCTCCTTGAGGGCGGTGGCGCCGTGCACGGCGTGGAACCAGGTCGAGGGGGTGCCGGGGTAGCCCGGCAGGAGTTCCACGACGGGATAGGTCTGATGGGCGTTGGCGGCCGAACCGTAGCCGGGTGGCACCCAGACCAGGATGCGGGAGCGTATGCCGGAGTGTTCGCCGGTGACCGTCGCGGTGTAGACGTCCGGATCCAGGTTCCGTGTCCGTTCGAAGCGCACCTGGCCGCCCGGACCTCCCGCGCCGACCTGCTCGATCGGGGTCCCTCCGCCCTTGCCGCCGCCGAACAGGTCGCTCCATGAGGCGTAGAACTCGAAGTACTGGTTCAGGCCCACTCCGCCGACGAGCAGCGCGAACGCCTGACACATCACGATCATGAACAGGCGGACCGCGATCGCGAGCCGTCCCTTCACGCGGTTCCACAGGTACAGGCAGGCCACCGGTCCCGCGGCGGCGAGGAGGATGGCCGCGACGAGAATCGGCCGGCCCATCAGTCCCATGAAATAGTCCCCCGAAGAACCGTTGACGTGAGCAGGCCGAGGCTAAGCGGGGGACCGCGGCCTCGCCTCCTGGTTCATCCTCTTTTCGGGCGATGTTCACCCCCTCAGCCCCTCCTTGGCTCGCTCTTGGTCCGCCCTTGATCCGCTCATGGCCCGTTCGGGCGGCGCGCGGCCGGCGGTCCGCTCCGTACGTCCCCGGGGCCGGGCGGACGCGCCGCCCGGCCCCGGGGCTCGCCGCGTGCCGTCAGTGGGTGAGGAAGGCGATGACCGCGTCCCGTCCCGCGTGGCCGCGCTCGCGGTTCTGGATCGAGTGCGAGGCGCCCTTGACGACGACGACCCTGCCGTCCGGCGCGTGGGTCGCCTCCTCGTACGCCCACTCGAGCGGCGTGGACAGGTCGTGGTCGCCGTTCAGCAGCAGCACCGGGACGTCGGGCAGGCGGGCCGGCGGCTCGGCGGCCGGGCGCGAGGACCAGCGCAGGCACTCCTGGGTGAACCCGTTGCCCGCCGACGTCGCGAGCGTGTACGGCCACACGCGGCGCGGGTCGGTGTGCCGCAGCGTCCGGTCGAGCCTCGCCCGCCGGCTCGCCAGTGGCGCGTCGGACCGGCCCCACGGGAACACGCTGTCGGAGCAGAACGTGTCGATGTGCAGCCCCGAGCTGTACGAGGCGACGGGGTCCCCGCCCGGCGCCATGTCGGCGATGATCGTGTCGAGCCGGGCCGGGTCGCCCTGCCGCGCGGCGTGCAGCGCGCCGACGAGGTCGCCGTGTCCGGCGGGCAGGCCGGGCGGGTTCGGGTCACGGTAGGTCGGGTCGAGGAACTCGTAGGACACGATCGCGTCGAAGATCTTGACCCCGTCGGCGGCCGTGCGGTGACGGACCACCCAGGCCAGGTCCGCGGCGGGGTCGGACGCGCAGGCGGGCCCGTTCGCGCAGGCGTCGCGCAGCACCCGCGCCTGAGCGTGCAGACCGGTGAAGTAGAGGCCGTCGTCGGCCTGCGGGTCGACGTGTGGCAGGACCGAGTCGAGGACGACCTTGCGGACGTGCGCCGGGTGGGCGACGGCGTAGCGGGCCGCGGTGAACGTGCCGTACGAGACGCCGTCGACGACCATCTTGTCCACGCCCAGCGCCCGGCGGAGCGCCTCGTAGTCGGCGACGGTCTGCTTAGTGCTGTAGAGACCGCGCCGGTCGCCGAGGATCCGCGAGCACTCCTGGATGGCGGCGGGAGTGGGCGCGGCGATGTCGGAGCTGCCGACCTGGGCCTGCAGCTGCGGGCAGTCGATCGCGCCGAACTCCCCGGTGCCGCGCTGGTCCAGCATGACGAACCGATAGTCCTCGGCCAGCTCCGGCAGCCGCTGCGTGGCGATCCGGGAGATGTACGGCACGCCGGGCTGCCCGGGGCCGCCGGTGAGGAACAGCAGGACGCCCTTCGGCGCGCCCGCGTTGTCCGCGGTGGCGACCTGGAGGTCGAGCGTGCCGGGCACCTCGCCGCGGTGGTCGAGGGGGACCCGCAGGGTGGAACAGGTGAAGCCGGGCTGGTCCGGGCAGGGATGCGGGTCGGCCAGCCGAGGCCGGCCGGATACGGCCGAGGCCCCGGCGGGGCGCGCGGCGCCGCCGGTCGCCGGTGACGGGATGCCGTCCGCGGCGGCCGGCCCGCCGATCGCGGCCACGGCGGTGGCGACGACCGCGGTGACGAGTAGTCGTGATCGCATGTGCGGATTCTGACGATCGACCGCGCCGAGGAACATCCCCGACGCACCGGTCGGCGCCGTTCTGGCCTCTGGTGGCCACGGCGTGGCGGCGGCGACGTCAATCGATCACCGGGACCACGCCAGGACTGGGCCAAGTCCCGCGCGGTCGCCACATCGCCCGAGAGGCTCGCAACTAGCGTCTGCGCTGATCACCACCAGGGGGGACGTCATGCGCTCTTACGCGATCACCGCACTCATCGGCACCGGCCTGCTCGGCCTCGCGCCGCAGGCCCAGGCCGCGGCGCACGCTCGGACGGCGCATCCGCAGCCGGAACGGCCCGGCGCGCAGAACGCCGCGCACGCCCGGCCCGCCGACCCACAGCGCGAGCCGGCGCGGCCGGCCGTGCAGCCCGCCGCCCACGCGCAGGCCGAACACGCACGGCAGGCGGCACCGCCCGCCGCCCACCTGCAGGCCCAGCACGCGCGGCAGGCGGTGCGACCCGCCCGCGTCGAGGCCCGGCACGCACAGCAGGCGGCACCGCCCGCCGCCCACGTACAGGCTCAGCAGGCCCGGCCTCTCGCGCACACCGCCGTCCGCGCGCGGCGGACCGATCCACGCCCCGACCGCCCCGGCGAGCAGAACGTCAACGTCCGGTCGGGCGAGACGCAGGAGACCCGGCCGGCGGCCGGGCATCCGGCGCGGATCCGGCCCGCCGACCCGCAGCCGCAGCCGCAGCCGGGCCGGTCGGGCTACTCGATGCACCTCACCGGCCAGGCCGCGCACTGGGAGGTCTCGCCCGGCGAGCTGCAGACGGTGCGCTGGACGCTCACCAACACCGGCAACCGGCCGCTCGAGCACGCGCAGCTGGTGGCCGCCATCCCGGCCGGATGGTCGGCCCGCGAGGGGCAGG
This sequence comes from Actinoallomurus soli, assembly GCF_024055715.1. GTDB lineage: Bacteria > Actinomycetota > Actinomycetes > Streptosporangiales > Streptosporangiaceae > Actinoallomurus > Actinoallomurus soli. The sequence continues at coordinate 443,584 of NZ_JAMXMV010000005.1, read as the reverse complement.
GCTGCCTGCGCCGCGGCGAGTACCTGGGCTGTGACCTCGGCGCGCTCGAACCGGGGCACAGCGCGGCCGTCCTCGTGCCGATGGTCGTGCAGGGGCAGCCCGGGACCGTGCGGCTGACCGCCTGGTCGCGCGGAATGGTCGGGGTGCTGACCATCCCCGGCCCCATGACGTCCATCCGCGTCGTGGTCAACGGGCGTCGGTAGGTTCTGGCCAAGACGGACCTCCTGGGGCCAGACTGAACGCGATTCGGTTTGGCTTCCCAGGAGGTACCGGTGCCCGAATTCACCATGACGATCGAAGGCGCGGCCGTGGAGACCACGGCCGCGTTCGACGTGATCAACCCGGCGACCGGGTCGCCGCACGCCGCCGCGCCGGACTGCTCGCGCGCCCAGCTCGACGCGGCGTTCGACGCGGCCGCCACGGCGTACCCGGCATGGCGGTCCGACGAGGCCGCCCGGCGCACGGCGCTGAAGGCCGCGGCCGACGTGCTCATGGCCGCGGCCGGCGGTGACCTCGCCGAGACCCTGACGGCAGAGCAGGGCAAACCCCTCCAGGACGCCCGGATCGAGATCATGGGCGCCGCCATCTGGCTCCAGCACTTCGCCGACCTGGAGATCCCCCGCGAGGTCATCCAGGACGACGACCGGGCGAAGGTCGAGGTCGTGCGCCGCCCGCTCGGCGTCGTCGCGGCGATCACGCCGTGGAACTTCCCGCTCATCCTCGCCGCGTGGAAGATCGCCCCGGCACTGCTGGCCGGCAACACCATCGTTCTCAAGCCGTCCCCGTACACCCCGCTGGCGACGCTGAAGGTCGGCGAGCTGCTGCGCGAGGTCCTCCCGCCGGGCGTGCTCAACGTCATCAGCGGCGGCGACGACCTCGGCGCGTGGATGACCTCCCACCCGGTACCCCGCAAGATCAGCTTCACGGGGTCGATCGCGACGGGCAAGAAGGTCGCCGCCGCGGCGGCCCCGGACCTCAAGCGGACGACCCTGGAGCTCGGCGGCAACGACCCCGCGATCGTGCTCGACGACGCCGACCCCGCCGTGGTGGCGGGCAGGGTCTTCGACCAGGCCTTCGCCAACAACGGCCAGGTGTGCTCGGCCATCAAGCGGGTGTACGTCCCGGACCGGCTCTACGACGACGTCGTCGAGGCCCTCGCCGCGAAGGCGCGGTCCGTGAAGGTGGGGAACGGCCTTGAAGAGGGCGTCCAGTACGGCCCGGTCAACAACCGGCCCCAGTACGAGCGGGTCCGGGAACTGGTGGCCGACGCGCTCGCGCACGGGGCGCGGGCCGCGGCCGGCGGCGCGCCGATCGACGGTCCCGGCTACTTCTTCGCGCCGACCATCCTCACGGACGTCGCCGAGGGCGTGCGGATCGTCGACGAGGAGCAGTTCGGGCCGGCCCTGCCCGTGCTGCGGTACACCGACGTCGAGGACGCGATCGCCCGCGCGAACGCCACCGACTTCGGCCTGTCCGGCTCCGTCTGGGGCACCGACGCCGACCGGGCCGCCGAGGTCGCCGAACGCCTGGAGTGCGGCACGGCCTGGGTGAACACGCACCTGGCCCTCGCGCCGCACCAGCCGTTCGGCGGTTTCAAGTGGAGCGGCATCGGAGTGGAGAACGGCACGTGGGGCCTCACCGGATTCACCGAGATCCAGGTCGTGCACCGCGCCAAGCGCTGACCGCGCCTCCGGTACGGCCGCCGGGGCACGCGGCGCGTGGTCCCGTGCCCGGAACGGCCCGCGCGTACGGGCGCCGTCGGGTCATCTCAGGTTCGTCAAGTTCGCCGCGAAGAGGGGAAAATCGCCGAATCCGGGCTGACCCGACCGCCTACGATGAGCGCGTGCCCGAACTGTTGTTCCCCTTCCTGGGCGTCGTCGCGCTCCTCACCGTGACCCCCGGTCCCGACATGCTCCTCGTCGTGCGCAACGGCCTGAGCGCCGGCAGCCGTGCGGCCTGGCTGACCGGGCTGGGCTGCTGCCTGGGCATCTCGATCCACGCGACGGCGGCGGTGCTCGGGCTGTCCGCGATCCTCGCCGCGTCGGCGACCGCGTACACGGTGGTCAAGCTGGCCGGTGCCGCGTATCTCGCCTATCTGGGCGTCCGGATGTTGATCTCGGCCCTCATGTCCGTCGACACCGTCGGGGAGGCGGAGGACGGCTCCCTTCCGGCGACGACCGTCGTTCCGGAGGCGGCGGTTCCCGGGACCGCGATCGCCGAGACGGCGGTTCCGGCGAACCCGGTGACGACGGCGGCGGAGCGGGTTCCGGCGGAGCCTGTCCCGGAGGCGACGCCCGGGAGGGCGGACGGTGTGCGGTCCGCGTCCCTCCTCACCGGCGGGGCGGTCTTCCGGCAGGGGCTGATCACCAACCTGCTCAACCCGAAGATCGCGCTGCTCTTCCTGACCCTGCTGCCGCAGTTCGTGGCGCACGACGAACCCCGGCTGCGCACCACCGCGACCCTGGCCGTCATCTTCCTCGCCGTCGCGGTCGTGTGGTGGCGGACGTTCTCACTCGCGATCGGCCCGATCTCCCGGGTGCTGCGCGGCGGCACGGCCCGCCGGGTGCTCGACGGCCTGGCCGGCTTCGCGCTGCTCGCCATCAGTGCCGCGGTCGCCTTCGAGGGCGACCGTTAGCAACCGCGCCGACGAGTCCCGGGCGGCCCTCCCCCGGCGGCCCTCCCGCCGGTCCGCCGAACGCGCCTGACCGGGCCGCCGAAGCACCGAGCCGGTCCGCCACCGAACGCCGCCGGTCCGGGCCGTCAACGTGCCAGCCAGGTGCGCAGCGCCCACCACCAGTGGGCGGAGTGGGCGACCGCCGCACCCGTCGGCGGCGCCAGGCAGCGGCCGGTGATGTCGCCGAACCGCCGCACGCGGTACTTCACGGTGTTCGGGTGGACGTGCAGTGCCCCGGCCGTGGGCTCGATCCGCTTGTCGTTGTCCAGGTAGGCCAAGGCGGTCTCGGCGAGCTGCCGGTGGAAGTCGTCCGCCGGGTCCAGCCGGTCGAGGAGGCCGTCGGCCAGCAGCCGCCCGAGGTCCGGCGCGCCCGAGGTCACCACCGCGAGGGCGAGGTCCGGCAGCCGGTGCAGGCCCTGCTCCCCTTCGACCGCGCGCAGCGCCGCCCGGCAGAGCGGGTACATCGAGGGGATGTCGGCCAACGGCACCGCCGGGGACGCGACGAGCAGCGGCGTGCCGGCCGGCAGGTCCGGCAACCGGGGCACGAGCGCGGCGAGGCGGCCGTCGACCAGCCCGCACAGCCCGCCGGTCAGCCGGCGCTCCAGTGACGCGGCCGTCCGCGGGTCGGCGACGTCGCCGGTCAGGCAGTGGTACGGGCGCGCGGCGTCGAGCGGCGCGAGGTCGCCGCCCTCGCCGTGCAGGACCCGCCGCAGCACCTGGGCGTGCGCGTCGCGGGTCGTCCGCGCCATCTCCATCTCGGCGATCCGGTAGGCGTGGACCATGCGGTGCTCCAGCGCCGTGGCGACCGCGTCGATCCGGATCATCCCCTCGAGGAGGTCGTCGGCGGGCAGCCCGGCGGCGCGGCCGCGCTCGACGAGCGTACGCACGATCAGGGCCCGTGCGGCCTGGAAACCGTCGAGGAGCGCCGCGACCGGCACGCCCTGACGGGCGCGGTCCGCGCCGAGCCGCCCGGCGGCCCGCAGGTCCGCCTCGGCCAGCTCTCCCCCCGCCGTGATCGCGCCGATCGCGGCCCGCACCACCGCACGTACGTGCCGGCGGACCTCGTCCTCCGGGAGGGCGGCGACCGGGGGCGAGTGCACCCGCGCGGCCCGCACGGCGGCGTCCGCGATCGCTCCGTCGTCGTCTCTCAACAGCTCGCTGAACCGGTCCATTGGCCCCTTCGGATAATCACCGCAAGCATGCTTGGCGCCGGCGCGGCTAGGCGAGGCGTCTTCCGATCAGGTTTGGTATTAGGAGACGAACCACGAAGGAGTCAACCCATGGCAGACGAGTTCCTGGACAAACTGCCCCCGCAAGAGCTGATCTTCAACCTGCCGCCGACCTTCGAGACGGTCGAGGAGGAGCGGCGGCACCGCAAGGAGCGGCTCGCGGCGGCGCTGCGCCTGTTCGGCAAGTTCGGCTTCGAGGAGGGCGTCGCCGGGCACATCACCGCACGCGACCCCGAGCTGACCGACCACTTCTGGGTGAACCCGTTCGGGATGTCGTTCAAGCACATCCGGGTGAGCGACCTCATCCTCGTCGACCACGAGGGCAAGGTCGTCCAGGGCCGCTACCCCGTCAACGAGGCGGCGTTCGCCATCCACTCCCAGATCCACCAGGCGCGGCCCGACGTCGTGGCCGCCGCGCACAGCCACTCCGTCCACGGCCGGGCGATCTCGGCCCTCGGCGAGCTGCTGGAGCCGATCACGCAGGACGTGTGCGCGTTCTACGAGGACCACGCCCTGTTCGACGACTACACCGGCGTGGTGACCGACCTGGAGGAGGGCCGCCGCATCGCCACCACCCTCGGCGACCGTAAGGCCGTGATCCTGCGCAACCACGGCCTGCTCACGGTCGGGGACACGGTCGATGCCGCCGCCTGGTGGTTCATCACGATGGAGCGCTCCTGCCAGGTCCAGCTGCTCGCCAAGGCCGCCGGCCGGGTGGTGCACATCTCCGAGGAGAACGCCAAGCTCACCCACGACCAGCTCGGCAACGACCTGGTGGCGTGGATCAATTACCAGCCGCTGTACGACCAGATCGTCCGTGAGCAGCCCGATCTGTTCGAGTGACGATCGGCCGTCCTGAAGGGCCTCCCCGCGGCGCTGACGCGGGCTGCAATGTACTGTCAGGCCCGTTTCCCTTCCCGGAAGGCCCTCGCGGCGCTAAGTTCGCCTCTGCCCCCGGTCGCACGCACGCCGGTGTCCTTCCAGTGATCCCCTTGCGATCCGGCTCCGCGACCGCGGCCTGCCGGGGAGGGACGGTGCGGCACTGTCCCACCGTCCCTCCCGACGGCACGCCCCTGACGTCCCACACGCCACCGGAATATCCGCACGGGTGATCCGATTCAGCCTCATAGGGATACGACCGGAAGAGGTGACCTGGATGCTGTTCGGCGAAGAACACGTGCGGCGCTACGTCGAGACCGACGGGGCCGAGGGCCACGACTGGCAGGGCACGATCACGCTTCTCCTGACGACCACCGGTCGCAAGAGCGGCCAGAAGCGTACGACCCCGCTGATCTACCAGAAGAACGGCGACGACTACCTCGTCGTCGCGTCGAAGGGCGGCGCGGACGAGCCGCCGCTCTGGTACCTCAACCTCCAGGCCGACCCGGAGGTGACCGTGCAGGTGCGCGGTGACAGGTTCACCGCGCGCGCCCGCACGGCCACCCCGGAGGAGAAGCCCGAGCTGTGGCGGAAGATGGCCGCCACCTGGCCGGCGTACGACGAGTACCAGCAGAAGACCTCACGGGAGATCCCCGTCGTCGTGCTCGAACGCGTCTGAGCTCACGGCAGGAGTTCACTCCACAGGGGGACGCGCGGCTCGACCAGCAGCCGCATTCCCGCCTCCTCCGGCGTGCGGTCCCGTTTGCGGTTGTTGCAGGGACCGCACGCCAGGACGGTGTTCTCCCAGGTCGACCCGCCGCCGCGCGACTGCGGGAAGACATGGTCCACCGTGTTCCCGCGCCCGCCGCAGTAGGCGCACAGCCCGCGGTCGCGGCGCCGGAGCCCCCGCTTGCCCCACGCCGGCCGATGGCCGTGCCGCCACCGCATGGCGACGTAGCGGACGAGCCGCAGCACCCGCGGTAACGGGAAGTGACCGATCCGCCGGCCCTCCACCGCCTCCTCGACCACCGCGACGCCGCGTACGAGCATCCGCACGGCGTGCCGCACGTCGACCTTCTGGAGCGGCTCGTACGACGCGTTGAGCACGAGTACGTTCACCGAAATCCCCTATCGAATGAAAAGGCCGCTCCCGGAGGTCCGGAGGCGGCCGACGTCGTGTCAGGGCGTCATTCGCCCCGACGGTGGTCTCCGTCGGCTATTCGATCGTGTCTGCGGTGCCGGGCCGGGCCGTACTCGGCCGGGTCACCGCAGGCCAGAACCTCGGTGGACATGCGTGAGCGCCGCTCCGGCGGGGTGTGCGCGGCCGGCGCGTCGCTCGGCGTCTCGTCCGCCGACTCGATGAGGTCGTGCATCCTCTCCCCCTTTCTTCCCCGGAATCGGGAATAGCATGAATCAACCGTCGCACCGCGGGCAACGCCTTTTTCGGAATATCCCACGGGATGCGGCCGGCGGCAATGGGCATATCGGTCACACCCTCCGGCAGCTCCGCCGGGGCCCTCCGGCCGCTCCGCCGGCGACCCTCCGGCCGCTTCAGTCGCGGCCGCGCCGACCGCCGACACACGCTCCCGCCGCTCGCTCGGCGGCGCGCCGGCCGCCGATGCGGCCGCCCGCGCAGGCGTGCGCGGCCGCATCGGTGATGGCCGGACCCGTACGCGGCCGGTTACCGGACGAGGTCCCGGATCGCGGTGAGCGTGCGCTCGCCTCCCGGGTCGCCGCCCGTCGCGGGGACGACCGCGACCTCGTCCACCCCCGCGTCGGCGTACTCCCGCAGGCGCGCCCGCACCTCGTCGGCGGTGCCCACCAGCCCGACCCGGGCCGCGACGTCGAAGGGCAGAGCGGTCAGCAGTTCCTTCGGCTCCGCGCCCTTCCGTGCCATCTCCACCGCGTCGCCCAGCCCCGCGCCGGCGAACGCCTCGGCGTACCCGGGCAGCCCGAGGTACGGGACGATGCTCCACATCAACTGCGCGTACGACTCGGGCGTCGGGTCGACGGCCGCCGGAAGCCGCGCGACCAGCCGGGGCGCGCGGCGCCCGGCACCGTCCGCCGCCTCGTCCAGCTTCGCCCGCAGGCCGGCGGCGACCTCCGGGGCCGCCATGTCGACCACCATCCGGTCCGCGTGCCCGGCCGCCGTGCGCACGGCCCGGTCGTCGAAGCCCGCCACGCTGAGCGGTCCGCCCGGCGGCGACAGCCTGAGCCGGAAGCCGCGGGTCCGTACGACCTCACCGTCCAGGTCGGCCCGCTTCCCCGCCAGCAGGCCGCGGACGGCCCGCGCGCTCTCCTCCAGGGCCGTAGCCGCACGCTCCCCCGAACGGCCGTGCCACTGCTCGACCACCCGCGGGCTCGACGTGCCCAGCGCCACCCCGATCCGCCTGCGCGTGAGGGCGGCGACCGAGGCCGCCCCCATCGCGATCATCACCGGGTCGCGGACGGCCACCGGCAGGGGGCCGACCGTCATCTCGATCCGGTCCGTGGCCAGGCCGATCGCCGACGCCAGCGCGAACGCGTCCCAGGTGTCGGTCTCGCCGATCCACAGCTCCCCGAACCGCAACCGGTCGGCGATCGACGCCGTGTGCAGGGCCTCCTCCGGCGGGCGGTCGGGCCAGTCTCCGATAACCACGCTCGTGTCCATGGCGTTCATGGAAGCAGACCGCCGGGCGACACGGCGCCGCGGCGGGGGTGGGCGGCGCGGCCGCGGTGCGGATGCCCCGTACAGTGGTCGCCGTGGCTGAAGAGGCATGGAAGGTAGAACCGTCCGGACCGCTGCGCGGCGACATCCACGTGCGCGGATCGAAGAACGCCGTCACCAAGCACATGGTGGCGGCGATGCTCGCCGAGGGCGACAGCACGATCCGCAACGCCCCCGAGGTGGGCGACGTGGAGATCACCGGTGCGATGCTGGAGGCCCTGGGGCACACCGTCGAACGCAACGGCCCCGACATCACGGTCTCGCCGGGAGCGGTGACCGAGCCGCGCGTGCCGAGGGCGTTCACCGGGCTCAACCGCATTCCCATCCTCATGGTCGGCCCGCTGCTCCACCTGACCGGAGAGGCGTTCGTGCCGCTGGTGGGCGGTGACCCGATCGGCCGCCGGCCCGTGGACTTCCACGTCGACGCCCTGCGCGCGATGGGCGCGGAGGTGGAGGTCGGCGACACCGGCATCGCCGCCCGCGCGAGCCGGCTGTACGGCGCGCGCATCGACCTGCCGTACCCCAGCGTCGGCGCGACCGAGACCGTCCTGATGACCGCGGTGCTGGCCGAGGGCAAGACGGTGCTGCGCGGCGCCGCGATGGAGCCCGAGGTCGTCGAGCTGGCGCTGTTCCTGCAGCGCATGGGCGCGCACATCGAGCTGAGCCCGGACCGCCGCATCGTGATCGAGGGCGTCGACCGGCTGAAGGGCGCGTCGACGCGGCTCGCCGGGGACCGCCTGGAGGCGTTCTCCTACCTCGTCGCGGGCCTCATCACCCGCGGTGAGGTCCGCGTGCACGGCTGCTCGCAGGACCGCCTCGTCACCGCGATCACCACGCTCGCCCGGATGGGCGCCCGGTTCGAGATCACCGATGAGTGGATCACCGCGTCCGCTCCGGACGGGCTGCGCCCGGCCGCCGTGCACACCGACACCCACCCGGGCTACATGACCGACTGGCAGCAGCCGCTCATGGTGCTGTTCACCCAGGCCGAGGGCATGTCGGTGCTGCACGAGACGGTGTTCGAGAACCGCCTCGTGTACGTCCCGGCGCTGAAGAAGATGGGGTGTGAGATCGAGGTCTTCAACGCCTGCCTCGGCGGCCCCGCGTGCCGGTTCCACGACAGCAACTCGGTGCACTCGGCGGTCGTGCGCGGGGTGTCCAAGCTGACCGGCGCCGACGTCACCATGCCCGACGTGCGCGCCGGGTTCTCGGCCGTCCTGGCGGCGTCCGTGGCCGACGGAACGTCCACGCTGCGCGGCGTCCACCACATCGAGCGGGGTTACCACCGCCCGGCCGAGCAGTTCGCGTCCCTTGGCCTCAAGCTGGAGACCGTCGCCGTCTGAGCGCCCGGGCCGGCGGCCGTCGCGGGGCCACGGCTCCGCGGCGGCCGTCGTCTCATGGACCGCGGACCTCGCTCAGGGGTGGTAGACCTCGGCGACCTTCGTGACGGTGCGGCCTTTCATGGTCAGGTAGGCGTCGACCTGCGCGCCGTCCTTGATGGCGGCCTCGAGCTGCTGCAGCGTGCAGCGCTTGACGCCGACACCGGTCTTGTCGTCCACGGTCGCGTCGTCGCCGGAACAGATGTTCACGGCGCTGAGGACGGTGGCGTCCTTCGCGACGGTGGCGGTCTGCACGGGACCGGTCGGCTCGATGGCGTCGTCGGGTTCCTGGACCTTCTTCGTGCCCTGGTACTCCAGGGCACCCGATGCGGCGTCGTACTTCTTGAGCAGGACGACCGGGGTCGTGACGACCTTCCCGGAGTCCGCCGCCGCGGCCTTGGGCTTGGCGCCCGAGCACGCCCCGCTCAGCAGCAGGGCGGCCACCGCACCGGCCGCCGCGAACACTCGCACCGATCTCGTCATGATCACGAGACGATACAACAGCGCACGGTGCCGCGCCCGCCGAGCGGCGGAATCGCTCCAGATCAGGCGCGCAGGCGGCGCACGGCCTGCCGGGCACCGGGGATCTTCTTGATCGCACGCCGCAGCAGGGTCCCCTGGGCGCCGGCGCGGACGTCCTCGGCCGCCCGGACGCGGACGCTCAGCCTGCCGTTCTCCGTGCGGTACGGCGCCAGGCGACCCCGGCGGTCGATGCTCTCGCCGCCTTCCAGGCGACGCTCCACGGTCCATCCGCCGGTGTCCAGCCGCGCGACGAAGTCCCAGACGCCGGGCGTCAGGTCCGGGCCGGCGGCGGGGTCGACCACGGCCTCGCCGGACATCGCGAACGGCTCGGACGACTCGACCGTCACCGGCAGGAGGTGGTCGGCCGAGTCGGCCCGGCGCCGGATGTAGAGGTCGAGGCGGCGTCCCTCGCCGTCGGCGTCGAGCACCCCGGCGGGGAGCGACAGCGGCACGGGCGGCCGCCACCGGCCGTCGCGTACGGCGAACGGCGTGCCGTCGGCGTGGACGAGACGGGCGGTGAAGCGCACGACCAGCCGCGTGTCCTCCCAGCGCAGGCCGTCCACGGCCGTGGCGAGGGTGACGCCGCGTTCGGCCTCGACGAGGGCGAACAGGTCGTCGTACGCGTCGGCGCGCAGCAGGGCGGCTCGGGCGCGCATCCGGAGCGGCAGCGACCGGTCGACGCCCTCGCCGAAGCGCTCGGTCACCAGCCGCCGGGCCTCGTCGTAGACGGCGCGGCGATAGTCCGGCGGAGCGTCCAGGAAGCTGTTCTCCCCGAGCCGTTTGAGGATCTTCCCGCGGTACCAGTGCGTGTAGTACCGCTCGCGGTCGGGACCGGGCTCGACGTGCTCGTCGACGATGTCCAGGACCTCCCGCAACGCGCCGTAGTAGTGCGCGGGGTCGGGCAGGTTGCGGGAGTAGCTGCCGGGGCGCCGCACCCAGTGACAGCACGGATAGTCGGCGAGCACCGAGATGACGCCGGCCCGGAAGTACGCCTTCAGGACGAACCGGTGGTCCTCCAGCCGCACCGGCCCCTCCGGGAACCGGATCCGGTGCGCGTCGAGGAACGCCCGGCGGAACAGCTTGTGCGGCGTGAGGATGCCGTACAGCGCGTCGCCCAGCACGTCGGCGCGGTCACGGGACCGCCGGAACATCGCGCGGGGCACCGTGCGGCCGTGGCCGACCATCTTGCCGATCACGATGTCGGCGTCGTTGCGAACCGCCATCGCGTGCATGCGCTCGAGCGCCTCGGGGCCCAGCCAGTCGTCGTCGTCCAGGAAGTAGACGTAGTCGCCGTGGGCCGCGTCGATCCCGGCGTTGCGCGGGCCGCCGGGGCCGCCGCTGGGCGGGAGGTGGATGACCCGGACGTGGTCGTGTCCGGCGGCCAGTTCGTCGAGGCGCCTCTCGGTGCCGTCGTCCGACCCGTCGTCGGCGAAGATCACCTCGTAGTCGCCGAGCGTCTGGCCGAGGACCGACTCGACGCACCGGGACAGGGCGTCGCCGGTGTTGAACACCGGCACGATCACGCTGACCTTCACCGCGTCAGCTCCAGCGCGGCGCGCACCGCCGGAGCGAGCAGGTGCTCGTCTCCGGGGTCGACGTAGAGCCACTCGTCGACCTCTCCGGTGGCGGCCAGGTCGCCCTGGTAGTCGGCGGTGTAACAGGCCATCCGGACGCGGGTCCCCGGCGGCTGGTCGTGCGCGGGCGCCTCGACCACCCCGAGTGACCGGAAGGTGCGCCGGTCGAGCCGGACGCCGAGTTCCTCGCGCACCTCACGGGACAGCGCGGTCCAGTCGTCCTCCCCCGGCTCGCGCTTGCCTCCGGGCAGGTAGAGCCGGTCCCGGGCACGGGCGCGGACGGCCAGCAGCCGTCCCTGCGACATATGGACCCATCCCACGACATCGAGCACGGGCCCATCCTGCCAGGCCGGTCAGGCGGGAACGGCGGTGACGCGGTGCACACAGCGCTTGAAACCCCACACCGAGATCAGCACCGCGGTGGCGCCGAGGAGTGCCACGGCCATGGTCCGCACCCACAGGTAGGTGCCGATCGACTGACTGAACAGCAGCCAGAGGCTGAGCGCGGTGTTCAGCGTGAAGGTCAGGGACCACAGCAGCGAGATCCGCAGGAAGAAGCGGCGGACGCGGGCGTGCGCGAGGAACGCCTCGGGCAGCGGCACCAGGTCGGTGGCGACCTTGGCGGCGAGGGGGCGGCCGAGCGGCACCGAGGCGAGGAAGGAGACCGCGACGAGCATCGTGCCCAGGGTCGGCTGCAGGAAGTAGACGACGGCGCTGCCCGTGACGGCCGCGAGCACGGCCCGCGCGGTGACGCCGAGCGCCGCGAGCAGCAGCGTGCCGGGCACCGGCCTGCGGCGTACGACGCGAACGAGGATCCCGCCGTACACCCAGGCCACCGCGGTCACCAGCGCGCCGTTCAGCCCGAGGACGACGAGGCCCGCGTAGAACACGACGACAGGGGCGATCATGCCCTCGACGACTCTGGGCAGCGCGTGCACGAGGAGCGAGGTCAGGCGGGGGATCTCGAAGCGGTGCGGTGACTCCATGGTGCCGGACGACTCCCGATCGATCGACTTCACGAAGACCCGGCCCACGCTACGCCAAGATCCCGACCGGTTCGGCCGGTTCCGCGATGGCGCCGGACCCGGCAGGAGTCACCGGCACCGGCCCTCCGATTCGCAGCCAGGGACCTTCGCCCCTGCCCCCCGCCGTCGTACCCGGTGAAGCCTCATGAGTAGGAGGCACACCTGTAAAACGGAGGCAGAGATGCGAACGGAAGAACACTGGTCCGTGGAGTTGTTCCTCGACGAGGAGGACGGCCAGACGCGCGCGGAGGCGCGGCTGATCGCCAGGGACGCCGAGAGAGTACGCGGACGGGGACGGGCACGCTGCAACCCCGCCGACTGGGACGTTCCCGAGATCGGCGCTGAGCTCGCGGCGTCGCGGGCGTTGTCCGACCTCGCCCACCGGCTGCTCGACCTGGCGGCGGCCGACATCGAGGCGGTGACGCACGAGCACGTCCGGCTCACCCGCTGACCCGAGACTCACCACGACCGCTCGAAAATCGATCAGGGCCGCGCCTTTCACTCACCCGAAAGATCTCTATCATCCGAGTTGGTTGACTCGGAGAAAACGGGAGAGTGAATGCGCAGTAGACGACTGAGCGCCGTCCTGGCCACCGCCGCCGGCGTTCTCCTCACGGCCACGGCCACGGCCGCCCACGCCGACGCCGGGCCGGGCGCGCCGGGGATCGGCGACCCCTACTATCCGGACTACGGGAACGGCGGCTACGACGTCGCCCACTACGGCCTGGAGCTGAAGTACCGGCCCTCCGACGACCGTCTCGAGGGCACCGCAACGATCACCGCGCGGGCGACGCAGGACCTCACCCGCTTCGACCTGGACTTCCTGCTCGACGTCTCCTCCGTCACGGTCGACGGGCGGCCCGCGCGGTTCACCACGTCCGGCGCCCACGAGCTGGTCATCACCCCGGCGCGCGTCCTGCGGAAGGGGCGCCCGCTCACCGTCGTCGTCCGGTACGCGGGCGTCCCGTCGACGAAGAAGTACGGCGACTACGTCGGCTGGGCCCGTACCCCGGACGGCGCGGTGGCCGCGCAGGAGCCGGAGAGCGCGTGGTGGTGGTTCCCGAGCAACGACCACCCGCTCGACAAGGCCACGTACGACATCGGGATCACCGTGCCGGAGGGCCTGCAGACGATCAGTAACGGCGTGCCGACCGGCGCCCGCACCGCGAACGGCTGGACGCGGTACGGCTGGCGCGAGACCCTGCCGCAGACGACGTACCTGACGACGCTCGGGATCGGGAGGTTCGACGTCCACCGGTCCCGTACGAAGGACGGCCTGCCGGTCATCACCGCCTACAGCCCCGACCTGCCGGCCGACGAGGCGGCGGCGGCCCGGGCGAGCGTCGAACGCACGGCCGAGGTCGTCGACTGGGAGAGCAAGATCTTCGGGCCGTATCCGTTCACCTCGCTCGGCGGATACGTGCCGAACGTGACCTCCCACTTCGCCCTGGAGACCCAGACCCGGGTGTTCTACAGCCCGTACGGCTTCCGCAACGGGCCCCGGCCGTACCTCGTCGTGCACGAGAACGCCCACCAGTGGTTCGGTGACAGCGTCTCGCTCGCCCGCTGGAGTGACATCTGGCTGAACGAGGGGTTCGCGACGTACGCCGAGTGGCTGTGGTCGGAGCAGCACGGTGAGGGCACGGCCGCCGAGCTCGCGCGCAAGACGTATGACTCCCATCCGGCCGATGATCCCTTCTGGCAGGTCAAGCCGGGTGACCCCGGACCGGGTGAGAACCAGTTCGCCGACGCCGTGTACGACCGTGGCGCGATGGCCCTGCAGGCGCTGCGGGCGCGGGTCGGCGACCACGCGTTCTTCACGACCCTGCGCGCATGGGCGGCGCGTAAGAAGTACGGCAACGGGACGATTCCGGAGTTCATCGCGCTCGCCGAGCACGTCTCCGGTCAGCGCCTCGGCGCGCTGTTCCAGACCTGGCTGTACACGCCGGGGCGGCCGACGGCGCCGCCGCAGCCGACCGCCGCGACGACGGAGCCGAAGTCCTGGTCCCAGATCCGGCAGGCGCACGCGGCGCTCCGCGCCCCGGCTCTCCGCGGCTGACCCGGCGGGAGCGCACCCAGAGGGTCTCCGTCATCCCGGCCGCCTCGGCTCCAGGGTCTCCGTCATCCCGGACGCCTCCGCCGACCGGGATGACGGAAACCCACGAGATGAGTGGAACCGACGGTATGCCGCGCTCGTCTGAGCGCTCACGCGTGGCTTCACCGCGTGTGTCGCCAGTCCCAGACGAGGAAACGGGGTACATCCGTGCGCAAGCACCGGGCCGCATGTCTCACAGTGCTGCTCACACTGACCGTTCTGAGCGGCTGCGGGAGTTCGGGGACCTCCAGCAAGCCGTCGGCGTCGCCGACCGCCGCCACCACATGGAAATACACGACGCTCGACCTCGGAATTCCGGACAAGGTGCTGAAGGCGCCCGTGACCGGCCGGGTCCCGGACGGTCAGACGCTGCACGTCGGCGTCACGCTGAAGGTCGGCGACGACGTCTGGAAGAAGTACGGACACGGCAAGAGCCCGTCGCAGGCCGCCGGTGACGTCGGCAAGGAGCTCGGCGTCAGCGACCAGACGATCCAGAAGTTCCAGGCCTACCTGAACAGCGCCCACATCCAGGCCAAGCCGAGCAGGACGCGGACGAGCGTGACCTTCGACGTGAAGGCCGGGCAGGCCGCCCAGTTGCTGCGGACGTCCTTCGTCACGCACCGGCTGAACGGCCGCACGTACTTCACGCCCGACCCGAACCACCCGCCGCAGATCCCCGAGCCGCTCAAGCCGTACATCCTGGCCGTCACCGGCCTGGAGAGCTACAGCGTCGCCCCCAGGTCCCGCGGGCCGCTGAGCGCCGCGGCGCCCGGCCGCGCCCTGCCGGCACGGGCACCGCGGTGCATCCAGCGGTTCCCGCAGCGGTTCGCCACCCACGACCGGGTCGCCGCCGCATACGGCTACAACCAGCTGTGGAGCCAGGGCTGGCACGGGGAGAACATGAGGGTCAACCTCGTCGAGATGGACGGGTACGACCGGAACGATGTCGACAACTACGTCGCGTGCACCGGCTCGCGCATCCAGGTGAGCAACGTGAACCTCGGCGCGACCGAGCCGGCGGTCGGCGCGGAGGCCACCCTCGACATCCAGATGCTGGCGGGCCTGGCCCCCAACCTGAGCATCGTCGACTACCAGGAGGACCCGGCGCTGCTGAACAGCGGCAACGGCGCCGATTCCTGGACCGCGCTGAACGACGCGCTGCAGCGCATCATCGATGACAACTACGACCGGTCGAAGAGGCCCGCGGGCAGCATCGTCAGCATCAGCTTGGGCGGCCCGGAGGGCTACCTGTCCCCGGCCGTCATGGAATCGATCGACCAGAGCCTGCGCATCCTCACCGTCGCCGAGAACATGACGGTGTTCGTGTCGAGCGGTGACTGCGGGGCGTACGGCGACCGGGTCTACGGCTCGCTCGACGTGTCCTTCCCCGCGACCTCGCCCTACGTGGTCGCGGTCGGCGGCACCCGCCTGGGCCTCGCGCCGAACGGGGCCCGTACGCAGGAGACCGTCTGGTCCGACCGGACGAACCTGTCCCGGTGCGAGAACCAGTGGGGCAGCGGCGGCGGTGTGAGCAGGGTCCACCAGCGGGTGCCGTTCCAGCAGGCGCCCGGCGTGGACAACCGGTACTCCGCCAGTGGCGGCCGTGAGGTGCCGGACGTCTCCGCGGTCGCGATCGACCTGCCGATCTACTACCGGGGCCGATGGGTGTCGTCCGGCGGCACGAGCGCGGCGGCCCCGATCTGGGCGGCCGGCATGGCCCTCGTGAACCAGGGCCTGCTCACGCGCGCCCACGTGTTCTGCTACGGCCCGGACACCTTCTACCACGCGCTGAGCGCTGCGGGCGGCAACAAGCCGTACACCGACGTCGTCACGGGCAACAACCTGTACTACCCGGCGACGGCCGGCTTCGACCTGTCGACGGGCCTGGGCAGCCCCAACCTGCCGGCCTTCTTCAACACGCTGGCCGCCAACCCCGGCTGACCGGCCCCGCTCACCGGCCCCCGCTCACCGACCCCGGCTGACCGGCCGTGGCCGAGCGGCCGTGGCGGCCCGGCCCCTGGCCCCAGGGTCGTCACCGGCGCGTGGTGGCCCGGCGCGTGACTCCGCGCGCCGGGCCACGCGGTCACAGGTCCGGGTCGGTGTCCTTGGCGCTCGCGACGGGCCGCAGCGGCTTGCGCAGCGGAACGATCATCATGCTGAAGTCCGCCGCCGCGATGACGCGATGCTCGATGTCGGTGACCCGGCACTCGACGACGATGAGCTGGCGGCCCGCCTTCAGCACCTGGGCGCGCGCGTACACCTGGTCACCGTGCGGGCGGCCGAGGTACCGGACGTGCAGGTCGGCGGTCACGAGGCTCTGCCGGCCCGGCTCGAACCCGCTTCCCCGCGCGGCCGCCGTGCCGGCCGCCACGTCGATCAGCGTGGCGATGGCACCACCGTGCAGGTTGCCGGTGCTGTTGAACGCCTGCGGCCGGATCGGCATGGAGAGCACGGCGTGGTCCTCCCCGAGCTCGACCATCTCCAGGCCGAGCAGGTCGTGCAACGGCGTGTCGTGCCGCAGGGCCGTCCGCAGGGACTTCTGGTCCGACTCCGGCAGGTCGACGATGCGGACCGTGCCGCCCGGCCCCTCCGGCCGCCCCGGCAGGGGCCCGGACGCCGTCGATCTCCCGGCCGGGTCGGCCCGCCCGATGCTCTGCGGTTGATCCTGCGTCGCCGGCCGTTCCTGCGGCATCTCCGCTTGCTCGGCCATATGACTCCTTCGACTCGCACCTGATCCGCCGCTTCGCAGTTTACGGACAGTCACAGGATTCCGGCGTGAGCGCCGCCCCGGTACCGTGTGCATTCGGTATCGTCACCGATCCGGACCATGCCGGAACTACGGAGAGTGACCCGAGCCGTGGGGGATAAGCCGACGTCGCGCCGCAGATCCGGGTCGTCCAGATCGAGCCGGCGGCGGACGGCCCGTACCGCGTCCGCGCTGATCTTCCCCTTGCGGTAGAGCCGGTCCAGCCTCTCCCGCTGCGCCCGGATCAGGTCGCGCCGCAGCGCGATCGGGTCGGGCGGCACTTCCTCGTCCGCGTCGCCGTCCAGCTCGGCCCGTACGCGCCGGAGGCGGTCCTCGTACAGCTGCCGGTAGGTCTGCGCGGCGCGCTCGTCCACCTCGTCCTTCTCGACGAGCGCGTCCAGCCGGTCGAGCGCGGCCTCGAGCACCGCCCGGCGGGCGGTCATCTGCTCGATGCGCTGCCGGTCGGACTCGGCCAGCCCGAACCTGCGCAGGATCACCGGCAGCGCCATCGCCTGGCCGACCAGGGTGACGAAGACGATCGCGGCGGTGAGGAAGACGATCTCCTGCCGGCCGGGCAGCGGCGAGCCGCGGACGTTCCCCGGCACCGACAGCACGATCGCCAGCGAGATGGCGCCGCGCATGCCGCTCCAGCCGATCGCGAAACGCTCCCTCGCGTTGAGGTGGCCCACCTCGAGGTGACGGCCCGGCAGGTACCGCCCGAGGGGAAAAACCCACAGCGACCAGGCGATGCGTACGACGACGATGATCGTCGCCACCACCAGGACGGCGACGAGCAGCCGTGACGGCGAATGGCCGGTGATCTCGCGCATCACCGGCCGGATCTGCAGGCCGAGGAGGACGAACAGCGCCGACTCGAGGAGGTAGACGAGCACGCGCCAGAACATCCCTCCGACCAGGCGCGACGCCGGCTGCAGCATGCCCTCGCCGCGCGTGCCGAGGAAGAACCCGGCCGTGACGGTCGCGAGGATCCCCGAGAAGCCGAGTTCGTTCGCCGGGATGAACGCGAGGTACGGCGTCAGCAGCGAGACGACGATCTGGCTGCTCGGATCGCGGATCCGGCGCCGCAGGCGCGAGACGACGAAGCCGGCGAACAGTCCGTACGCGACGCCGCCGACGACCACCTCGGCGAGCCGCGCCGCGCCGTGCCCGAACGTGTAGGAGTGCGACAGTCCCTCGACGGCCAGGACGAACACCGTGAGCGCCACGCCGTCGTTGATGAGGCTCTCGCCCTCGAGGATGGTGACGATCCTGCGCGGTGCGCCGAGGCGCTGCAGGATCGAGGTCGCGGAGACCGCGTCCGTGGGGGCGACCGCGGCGCCGAAGGCGATGGCCGCCGCCCAGCTCAGGCCGGTCACGACCGCGTGCGCGGCGCCGGCCGCCGCGAACGTCGTGACGGCGGTCAGCACGACCGCCAGCGTGATGATCGGGACCGCGTCCGCCTTGGCCTCCCGCGGCGCGGTGAAGAACGCCGCGTGGTACACGATCGGGGGCAGGAACCCGATCAGCACGACCTCCGGGGGCAGGTGGATCTGCGGCATGCCGGGGATGAAGCCCATCGCCGCGGCCAGCACGACGAGCAGGGTCGCCTCCGGTAGCCCCAGCCGGCCGGCCAGGTTGCGGGCGAGCAGCACGACGACGGCGAAGGCCAGCCCGCCCAGGAAAAGCGACATCGGACCCATGACGCCCACTCTTCCCCAAATCTCCTAGGTCGCCCACGCAGGGGTCGTGCGGGGCGTCACAATGTGAGAACACGGGGACCACCGGCCGATGTAAGTAGCGTATGGTCATACGCTACTTACTCAAAGGATCGTGACGCCCGAACGGGAGTCGAAGTGCTTTTCAGCCATGACACCGAGCATGCCCTCCAGATCGTCGTCGATCTGGTCAACAGCGGACCGCCGGCCACCACGACCGAGCACCTGCCCGACCTGGCGAGCCTCCAGCGGTTCGTCGACCTCAAGCGGCTGAGCGACGCCCGGGACCTGGACGCCGACGACCTCAGCGCCACGCATCGCCTCCGCGACCGGCTCCACGAGGTGTTCCGCACGGCGGACGACAAAGAGTCGGCCGTGCGGCTGATCAACGCGATCATCGCGGAGGCACGCATCTCGCCCCGCCTGACCGACCACGACGAGTGGGACTGGCACGTGCACTTCTTCGCGCCGGGCGCGCGTCTGGCCGAACACCTCGCGGCCGAGGGCGGCATCGCCCTCGCGTACGTGATCGCCGCCGACGAGCTCGACCGCCTGCGCGTGTGCGAGGCCCCCGACTGCTCCCGGGTGCTCGTCGACCTGTCCCGGAACCGCTGCCGGCGCTACTGCGACAGCCGCACGTGCGGCAACCGCATGCACGTCGCCGCCTACCGGGCGCGCCAGCGGGAGTCCACGGCCCACTGATCCCCGCGCCGGCCACCCCGCGCACGGCGTCGCCGGAGTCGATCACGGGGTCGTCCACCCGGCTCCGCGCACGGCGTCGCCGGAATCGATCACAGGGTCGCCCGCACGCCGCGCACGGCGTCGCCGGGGTCGCGGCGCAGCGCGGCCACCGCGTCGAGCGCCCGCCGGGCGCCTGCGGCGTCGTGCACGCGGAAGACGCGGGCGCCCAGCCACGCGGAGACGCCCAGCACCGCCATGGTCCCGACGCCGCGCTTGTCGACCGGCCGGCCGAGCGTCTCCCCGATGAAGTCCTTGTTCGACACGGCCACCAGGACGGGCCAGCCGGTGGCGGTCAGCTCGCCCAGCCTGCGAGTGATCTCCAGGGAGTGGCGGGTGTTCTTCCCGAAGTCGTGGGCGGGGTCGATGAGGATCGCGTCGCGGCGCACCCCCAGGGCGACGGCCCGCTCGGCCTCGGCGGTCACGTGCCGGATCACGTCCGCGACCACGTCGTCGTAGGCGACCCGGTGCGGCCGGGTCCGGGGGCGCAGCCCGCCGGCGTGCGCGCAGACCAGCCCGATGTCGTACGCGGCCGCCACCTCGGCCAGCCGCGGGTCAGGTCCGCCCCAGGTGTCGTTGAGCAGGTGGGCCCCCGCCTCCGCCACCGCCTCGCCGACCTCGGCCCGCCACGTGTCGACACTGATGATGACGCCCGGATGCCGCTCGCGCACCGCCGCGACCAGGTCGACGACGCGGCGGAGCTCCTCCGCGACGCCGACCTCCTCGCCGGGACCGGCCTTGACGCCGCCGATGTCGATGATGTCGGCGCCGGCCTCGACCGCCGCGCCCACCGCCGTCAGGGCGGCGTCGAAGGCGTACGTCGCCCCACGGTCGAAGAAGGAGTCGGGGGTCCGGTTGACCACGGCCATGATCGCGAAGCGGTCGAGCGTCCGCGCGCCGAGCCGCAGCGGAGCGGAGCCCCGGCCCGTCACCGCCGCGCCGGTCCCTGCGGAGTCGGGCTTCGGCGCCTCCGCCGCGTGGGGACGCGCCCCTCCCTCATCGCGCACCACGACATCCTACGCGGGCGGCCCGCCGACGCGGCCCGGCCCGCGCGGGCGCCCGTACGGGGACGCGGGTGTCACCTCGGGCCGCTATCGCCATCGCCCGATGGTCCGGCTAACCTCTGGATTCACACGAAACGGGCAAAGCCCCGTGAGCTTGGAGGTTCCGCTGACAACGGCGCTCATCACCGGGATCACCGGGCAGGACGGCTCGTACCTCGCCGAGCATCTGCTCGAGCAGGGGTACGAGGTGTGGGGCCTGGTCCGAGGACAGGCGAACCCGCACGTGTCCAGGCTGCGCAAGCACATCGGTGATGTGCGGCTCGTGCACGGTGACCTCCTGGACCAGGGCAGCCTGATCTCCGCGGTGGAGAAGGTCCGGCCCGACGAGGTCTACAACCTCGGCGCCATCTCCTTCGTGCCGATGTCCTGGCAACAGGCGGAGATCACCGCCGAGGTCACCGGCATGGGCGTGCTCCGCATGCTGGAGGCGATCCGGGTGGTGAGCGGCATCGGCGGCTCCCGCACGCCCGGCGGCGGCCAGATCCGCTTCTACCAGGCGTCGTCGTCGGAGATGTTCGGTCAGGTGCGCGAGACGCCGCAGAACGAGCGGACGCCCTTCCATCCGCGCAGCCCCTACGGTGTCGCCAAGACCTACGGCCACTTCATCACCCAGAACTACCGCGAGTCGTACGGGATGTTCGCGGTCAGCGGCATCCTGTTCAACCACGAGTCGCCGCGCCGGGGCGCGGAGTTCGTCACCCGCAAGATCTCCCTCGGCGTGGCCCGCATCAGGCTCGGCCTGGCCCGCGAGCTCCGGCTGGGCAACCTGGAGGCCCGGCGCGACTGGGGCTACGCCGGCGACTACGTCACGGCGATGCGGCTGATGCTCGCCCAGGACACCCCCGAGGACTACGTCATCGGCACCGGCCGTACCCAGTCGGTGCGCGAGCTCGTCGAGTTGGCGTTCAGCACGGCCGGCCTCGACTGGCGGGACCACGTGGTCGGCGATCCGGGCCTCACCCGGCCCGCCGAGGTCGACCTGCTCTGCGGCGACCCGAAGAAGGCGCGCGACCAGCTCGGCTGGGAGCCTGGCGTGTCCTTCGAGGAGCTCGTCGCGATGATGGTCGAGTCGGACCTGGCGCTGCTGTCGCGTTCGGACCGCCCCGAGGACGAGCCGCTCAGCTTCGACCACTGGTGACGGGCCGCGCCCCGGATCCTGCGGCCCTGGCCCGGGGGCACCGCGGTGGGCGCGCGGACTCCCGGGACGTGCGATTATGCGCTGTATGACGACTTCCACCTGTGCCCACGTCGCCACGCTTCCCGATCCGGCCCCTCAGGCGCGGACCCCGGAGGGATGCGAGGACTGCCTGCGCTCCGGCGGTCGCTGGGTCCACCTGCGCCTCTGCCTGACGTGCGGGCACGTCGGCTGCTGCGACTCCTCGCCGAACAAGCACGCCACGGCGCACCACCATGAGACCTCCCACCCGGTCGTGCGCTCCTTCGAACCGGGTGAGGACTGGCGCTGGTGCTACGACGATGAAGTGATCGTTTGAACCTCCGGCTATCGGAGGCCCGTGGCCGATGGGTGCTGGCGGCCATGGTCCTCGGCTCCAGCCTCGCGCTGCTGGACTCGACGATCGTCAACGTCGCGCTGCCGCGCATCGGCGAGGACTTCCACGCCTCCGTGGCCGGCCTGCAGTGGACGGTCAACGCCTACACCCTCACGCTCGCCGGGCTGATCCTCCTCGGCGGGTCGCTCGGCGACCGGTTCGGCCGCCGCAGGGTGTTCACGATCGGCGTCGCGTGGTTCGCCGTCGCCTCGGCCCTGTGCGGCCTCGCGCCGAACACCGGCGTGCTCGTCGCGTCCCGCGCCCTGCAGGGCGTCGGCGGCGCGCTGCTGGCGCCGGGCTCGCTCGCGATCATCCAGGCGTCGTTCGCGCCGGAGGACCGGCCGCGAGCGGTCGGGGCCTGGTCCGGGCTCGGCGGCGTCGCAGGGGCGATCGGCCCGTTCGTCGGCGGCTGGCTGATCTCCGCGGCCGGCTGGCGCTGGGCGTTCCTGCTGAACCTCCCGCTCGCCGCCGTCGTCATCCTCGTCGCCGCCCGGCACGTACCCGAGAGCCGCGACGAGACCGAGCACCGCGGCTTCGACGTCCTCGGCGCGGCGCTGGCGGCCCTCGCCCTCGCCGGCGTGACCTATGCCCTGACCGAGGCGCCGGGGAAGGGGGCGTCCCCGGCCGCCGTCGTCCTCGCGGCCGTGGTCGGCGTGGCCGCGGGCGCGGCGTTCGCCGTGGTCGAGCGGCGCAGGTCGGCGGGGCACGGGCCCAGCGCCATGCTGCCGCTCGGGATCTTCAAGTCCCGCCAGTTCACCGCCGTCAACGTGGTCACCTTCATCATGTACGGCGGGATGGGCATCCAGTTCTTCCTTCTCGTCGTCGAGCTGCAGGTCGTCGCCCACTACTCCCCCATCACCGCCGGCACGGCGCTGCTGCCGGTGACCGTGCTGATGCTGCTGCTGTCCTCACGGGCGGGCGCGCTCGCCCAGCGGGTCGGGCCGCGCCTCCCGATGACGGCCGGGCTGGTCCTGGCCGCCGCCGGGATGCTGCTCACCCTGCGGATCGGCCCGCACGCGTCGTACGTCACGGACGTGCTCCCCGCGGCCGTGGTCTTCGGGCTGGGCCTGTCGGCGGCCGTCGCCCCGCTGACCGCGACCGTGCTGGCGAGCGCCGACGTACGGCACGCCGGCGTGGCCAGCGGCGTCAACAACGCGGTCGCCCGCGCGGCCGGCCTCCTCGCGGTCGCGGGCGTCCCGCCCGCGGTCGGCCTCACCGGGAACGCCTACGCGAACCCGCGCGTCTTCGACCACGGATTCCACACCGCGATGGCGTTCGCGGCCGTGCTCCTGGTCGTCGGCGCGGTGCTGACGTTGCTCACCGTCCGCGACGACGCCCTGCACCCGGGCCAGGCCACCGCGCAGCCCGAGTGCGACGTCAACTGCCCCGTCGGCGCGCCGCCCCTCGAACCCGGCACCGCCGCCCCCGAGCCCGCCTGACGGCGGGCCCGGCGGCGGGCCGCGCGGGTCAGCAGTTGCCGAGCGTGAACCGGCCCGCGATACGGTCGGCGAAGAAGCCCATCACGTCGTTGATCGCCTGGTTGTCGGCGGTCAGGTGGTCACCGGCGTAGGTGTTCCACTGGGTGGTGACCCCGGCCGAGCAGTACGCCCTGTGCGTGCCGTCCTCCGTGGCCGCCGGGATGACCTCGTCGGCCAGACCGCGGTACTGCAGCACCGGGAAGCCGATCCGGTACTGCGCGCCGGACCACGCGGGTCCGACGCCCACGCCGAGCCTCTGCGCGTCGATGAGGTCGCTCCAGGTCGTCCCGTCGGGTCCGCTCAGCGCGTAGATCTGGTCGAGCGTGAGGCCGTCCTTCGTGTAGTTCCCGATGTCGGCGAACGCGAAGGCGGTCACCGTGCCGACCAGGCACAGGCTCTTGCCCTGCTGGATGGCGCTCCGTCCCGTGTCGTTGAGCAGCGAGTCGAACGGCATCGACGGGTAGGCGGTGTGCAGGCCGAGGACGGCGGCGAGCAGGAACCCGGCGAACGGCCCGCCGTTCAGGCCCGCCGCAGTGATCTTCAGGTCGCCGGGGACTCCCCCGGCCGCGTCGCCGACGACGTGCAGCTCGGGGGCGTACGAGGAGGCGAGCTGCGCCGCCCACAGCGACGCCTGGCCGCCCTCGGAGTAGCCCCAGACGCCGACCTTCGCGTCCGGGCCGAGGCCGCCGCCGGGCACCTGGAACGCGGTGCGCACGGCGTCGAGCAGCGCGTGGCCGGCGTTCCGGCCGACGACGTAGGTGTGGGTCAGGCCGTTCAGATAGCCGACGCCGTCGGTCGCGGCGACGGCGTACCCGGCCTTGAGGATCGCCGCGATCTGGTCGCCCTCGTACTCGTCCTGGTAGGCCCCTGCCAGCTGCTTGGAGAAGGCGCACTGGGGACCGAGCCCGAGCGTCCCGGGATTGAACCCGATGACGGGCCGGGACCCGCCGCGGGTCCAGGCGGCGGCCGGCACCGCGACGGCGATCGGCGTGCCGCGGACGTCGGTGGAGGCGTACCGCACCTTCCACGCCTTCATCGGGATGTTCCCCGGAACCTTCGGCAGCGTCACCGCCTCGCAGGCGAGGAGGGTTCCCGGGGCCGCGGACACGGCGGCGGGCGGGGTGTAGATCGCGGTGTCGGAGGCGTCGCACGAGGCCGGAGCGGCGACGGCCTGCCCGCTCTCGGCGGCGGTGAACGTCGCGCCCGCCATCAGTAGCGCCGCCAGCGATCCGAGCAGCCTGTACTTCATGAGTCAGCTCCCTGCGGTCGACTGGCGGGTATTACACGCCCGGCCGCGGCGAACCGTTACTCCCGTGCTCAACGAGGATCCGGCGGTTGTCTTGCCTTTCTCACAAGACCGCCGGCGCTTCTCATGCCCGGAGTCACGGCACGTCGCGGAACATGCCGTGCCGTACGAAACGGCCCTCAGCCGCGGGACTTGGCGAAGACGAGGAAGTCCCTGGCGACGGGAGTGAGCGGGCGGCGGGCGTGCACCAGGCCGATGGTCGCCATGATGGGCGGGGCGAGGGAGCGCACCGTGACGCCGTCGGCGGTCTCGACCTGGTTGCGGTACCAGAGGAGCGAGCCCCGGCCCGCCCGTACCGACGGCAGCCACGAACCGCGGTCGTCGGATTCGACCGCGGCGACCGGCACGACGCCGAGACGGGTCAGCAGCGCATCCAGTTCGGCCCGCCGGGCGCCGCCGCGCGCGGGCATGATCAGCCGCATGCCGTCGAGCGCGGACACCGGGACCGGTTCGCGGATCTGCAGGGCGGGCGGGCAGATCAGGACGATCTCCCGCTGTTCGAGCGGGTGCGCGGCGAGGTCGCCGGGGACCGGCAGGTCGGTCAGGGCCAGGTCGGCCCGGCCGTCCCGGATCACCGCGCCGACCGCGTCCCGGCCCTCGCAACGGATGACCCGGACCCGTACGGCCTGCTGGTCGCGGGCGAACTCCGGCAGGAGCCGTGCGGTCAGCTCCGGCTCGAGGGTCAGGGTCGAGGCGACCCGCAGCTCCCCCGTACGGCCGCCGGCCGGCGCGGAGCAGACCGCCGTGATCGCGTCCACCGCGCGCAGGGCGTCGCGGGCGTAGCGCACGATCTGCTCGCCGGTGTCCGTCAGCGCGACGCCACGGCCGGCTCGCGCGAACAGCTCGACGCCGAGTTCCCGCTCCAGATCCCGGATCGCCCGCGACAGCGCGGGCTGCGCGACGAACAGGGCCTGCGCCGCCGCGGTCATCGTCCCGTGGTCGGCGGTGGCGACGACATAGCGCAGCTGCCGCAGATTCATGCCACGACGGTATGACAAGGGGCCGGATTGGTCGTTGACATAGCCGGAATTGGCCTGGACTTCCGGTGTTGCCGAAGTTTTCTCGGGCCGGTCAGAAGATCATTTAGAACCGGCGGGATTTCCCCTCGGCCGTTACGGCAGCTCCGCGCCGTAGACGCGCTTGACGACGTCGAGGTGCTGCCATGTCTCTCCGACCCACACGCCGGGGACCGCGCGGACCGCCTCGAGCGTGTTCAGCAGCACGTCCCGGGACGTCGCGTCGATTCCACAGAGGAGGTCGTGACGGCCGAATCCGGTCACCACGTAGTTGACGCCGGGGAGGGCCGCGATCCGCGACGCGGCCGCGCCGATGTCGGAGGACACCCGGACGCCGAGCCCGGCGAGCTCACCGGAGCCGAGCGCCTGGGAGTCGACGATGCCCGTCACATGGATGATCCCGGAACGCATCAGGCGCACGGCGCGGGCCCGCGTCGCCGCCTGCGAGAGCCCGACGACCTCGGCCAGCCTCGTGTACGGGGTGCGGCCGTCCCGGGTCAGCTCGCGCAGCAGCCGCCAGTCGATCTCGTCCAGCGACACGTCGGGCAGCTCGGTGACGACCGAGTGCGCGTCCTTGACGACCGTCGTCACGCGGAACACCTCGATGCCGCGGACTCCGGGCAGCGCGCGCACCGCGTCCACCTCTTCGACGAGCGCCGCGTCGTCGCGTACGCGCAGCTCCGCGACCACGGGATGCGCTCCCGCCGCCAGGGACGCGAACCACGTCGCGGCCCGCCGGGAGACGGCCTCGGCGACCTGGCGCGCCGGCCCGTCGACGTCGACCGCCAGGTGACCGATCGCTCCGGTCCCGACCACCGACGCGTGCACGATTCCCACGACGCGCACGATCCCCGAGTCGAGGAGGTGCTGTACGCGCGTGCGCACGGCCGTGCGGGACAGCCCTACACGGTCGGCGAGCGCCTGGAAGGTGGCCCTCCCATCCCGCTGCAGCTCGCGTACGAGCACGGCGTCGACCGCATCGAGCACGGGGTTCCTCCTGGGGATGTATGGTCCTGCAGTTGTTTGCATGATCATTTCATTAGTGACGTGTTCGTCGCGAAAACGAAGCGTTGTTCGTGTTTGTTCGCTGAAGGACCACGAATGTGTCGGTGAGGCGCGACGTGGGTGCCGAAATCGGCGCGTGGCACGATCCGATGGCATGGCAACGTCCAAGATCATCTCGCCGGTAGTCGTGAACCAGTTCCGGCGGTATTAGCGCGACGCTCGTCACATGCGCGTCCGGCGGCGGCGCTCCGCAAACGACGCGGGTGTTCCGTGCGCGAGGCCGTATGGGCGTCGGCTCGTCGGCGGCGGCCCGGGGCGGCGCGGAACGCAGGACTCTGAACTGCATGAATGCCTCTCAGCGAGGGGATGCGGCCCGCGCACCCGGCCACCGGCCCATAGGCGGCGCCGGATCCGCAAAGTGCGGTGGGACAGCTCAGAGGTCAAGTGTTCCATGGAGAAATGACGGACGGTCAATGCCCCTGGAAGGGAAGTTTCCTGCCCCGAAGCGAGCCGGAAGCCCGGCGGGCAGGCCACCACCATCCACCGCGATGGGACTCTCTCGACCCGCCGCTTGCGCCCCCGATCGCCGACCGCGGGTCGAGCGGGTTCGGGCCCCGCTTCGGACGGTCCGGGCGGCGGTCCTGCCGCCGGCCGATCACCCGCCCGCCCCGCCGACCGCGGGGAGCGGCGGCCCGGTCCGGCACGGCGGCGTCCGGAAAAGAGACCCACGCCGCGTCGCCGGACGTCATCCGCGGACCGCGCACCCGGGGTCCGCGCATCGTCAGGCCGTCGGAGCCCTCTGAGCACCCTTTGAACCGGACACTCTCGGGTATCCCCGACAATGGACGCGGCCCTCCTCGTGCCGATGATCCCCGAGCTCCGGACGGTGTGAAAGAACGTGCGCCTGCTGAACGGTGAGCGACCGGCCCACGACCTGACCTACAACGACGTCTTCATGGTCCCCCGGCGCTCGGACGTCGGATCCCGTCTCGACGTCGACCTGTCGACCGCGGACGGCAGCGGTACGACCATCCCCATCGTGGTCGCGAACATGACCGCGGTCTCCGGCCGGCGCATGGCCGAGACGATCGCCCGCCGCGGCGGCATCGCGGTCATCCCCCAGGACATCCCCCTCGACGTGGTCGCCGACGTGGTCGGGTGGGTCAAGAGCCGTCACCTCATCGTCGACACGGCCATCAAGCTCGGCCCGGGCGACACGGTCGGCGCCGCGCTCGGCCTGCTGCACAAGCGGGCCCACGGCGCGGTCGTCGTCGTCCAGGACGACCGCCCCGCCGGGGTGGTCACCGAGGGCGACTGCATGGGCGTCGACCGGTTCACCCAGCTCCGCGAGGTGATGTCGCGCGACGTCCTCACGCTCCCGGACGACATCGACCCGCAGAAGGCGTTCGACACGCTGCACGCCCGCGGTTACCGGCTCGCCCCGGTCGTCGACGGGCAGGGCCGGCTCGTGGGCGTGCTGACCCGCACCGGCGCACTGCGCGCCACCCTCTACCAGCCCGCCGTCGACGCGGACGGCCGGCTCCGCGTCGCCGTCGCCCTGGGCGTCAACGGCGACGTCGAGGAGAAGGCCGGCGCGCTGCTCGACGCGGGTGCCGACCTGCTGGTCATCGACACCGCCCACGGGCACCAGGAGAAGATGCTCAGCGCGCTCCGGCGCGTCCGCGCTCTCGACCCGCGCGTCCCGATCGTGGCGGGCAACGTCGTGACCGCCGAGGGCGTACGCGACCTCGTCGAGGCGGGCGCCGACATCGTCAAGGTCGGCGTCGGCCCCGGCGCGATGTGCACCACCCGGATGATGACCGGCGTGGGCCGTCCGCAGTTCTCCGCCGTCCTGGAGTGCGCCGCCGAGGCGCGCCGGCTCGGCGGGCACGTCTGGGCCGACGGCGGCGTCCGTCACCCGCGCGACGTGGCCCTGGCGCTCGCCGCCGGTGCCGCCAACGTCATGATCGGCTCATGGTTCGCCGGGACGTACGAGTCCCCCGGCGACGTCCAGCGCGCCGCCGACGGCCGGCTGTACAAGGAGAGCTTCGGCATGGCCTCCGCCCGCGCCGTACGGCTCCGCACGTCCGACGACTCCCCCTTCGACCGCGCCCGCAAGGCGCTGTTCGAGGAGGGAATCTCCACGTCGCGGATGTACATCGACCCGCAGTCCCCCGGCGTCGAGGACCTGCTCGACTCGATCATCGCCGGGTTGCGCAGCTCCTGCACGTACGCGGGCGCGCGGACGCTGGAGGAGCTGCACGAGTACGCCGTGGTCGGGGTGCAGAGCCCGTCGGGCTACGCGGAGGGCAAGCCGCTCCACGCCAGCTGGTAGATCCGCCGATCCCTGATCCGGACGTATCGGGCTCCGGCGTCGGGGCATGCCCGTGATGGGTGGATCATAGAGGTGATGTCTAGGCGAGGACGGTGACATGCCCCGCATCGAGGGGTTCGAGGCCTACCGCATGACGATGCCCCGCGGCCGGCGGCCGGAGAGCATCGTCGTGCGGGTCTGCGACCAGGACGGCGCCGTCGGCTGGGGCGAGGTCTCGGGATCCGACTCCTGCTGGGCCGACATCGAGGAGCGCGTCGGCCCGGCGCTGCTCGGCCTCGACTGGGAGCTGCCGGAGGAGGTCGTGGGCGTCGGCGGGCTCGGCGGCCACGCGGCCACCTCGGCCATCGACGTCGCCTGCTGGGACCTGTGGTGCCGCCGGCAGGGCACCCCGCTGGCGCACGCGCTGGGCGGCACCCGCACCTCGATCGTGGCCGGCGCCCGCCTGACCGCCGAGCCGATGCTGGACGTGCTGCTCACCCGGGTGAACCGACTGGTCAGCGCCGGTTACGCCCGCGTCACGCTGGCCGTGCAGCCCGGATGGGACATCGAGCCCGTACGGGCCGTGCGCCAGGCGTTCCCCGCACTGGCCCTGCAGGCCGACGCCGGGGAGGCGTACACCGAGGAGGCGCCGCACCTGTCCGCCCTGGAGGCGCTCGACGCGTACGGGCTCCTCGCCATCGAGCGGCCGTTCGCCGGCGCCGAACTCGCCGCCCACGCCCGGCTGCAGCGCGTGATCGAGACGCCGGTGTGCCTGGACCCCGCGGACCTGGAGACGGTCGACACGGCCATCGCCATGGGCGCGGGCCGGATGCTCGGCCTGCGGATCTCGCGCCTCGGCGGCCTCACCGCCGCGCGCGGCGCCCACGACCGGGCCCTGGCGTCCGGCTGGGACACCTGGTGCGGAGGCGCGGCGGGCTTCGGCATCGGCCAGGCGGCGGCCGTCGCGCTGGCCGCGCTGCCCGGCTGCGACCTGCCCAGCGACGTCAGCGAGACCCCGTCCCAGACCTCCGTGGTATCCCCACCGGTCCGCGCCAACGGCGGCGTCGTCGCCGTCCCCCTCACCCAGCCGGGCCTCGGCCACGACATCGACTCCGACCTGGTCACCCGCCTGTCCCGCCAGAGCCTGCGCATCCCCGCCTGATCCGGGCGGCGACCCGGCCGCTCCCGGCTGCACACGCCACGGAGACTGATCACTGGCATTCGCCGCCGTCAGAGAAGCGGTGAACGCCGGTGAATCCGAACACCGGCGGTGAGACCGCTATCGCCGCCCGTGGGGCCCTGGGCGATCGTCAGAGGACGTCGCTGAGGAATTGGCGGAGTCGCGGGCTGTCCGGGGAGTCGAAGATCTTCTCCGGGGGGCCGGTCTCGACGGCGACGCCCTGGTCGAGGAAGACGACCACGTCGGACGCCTCGCGGGCGAAGTTCATCTCGTGGGTGACGACGACCATCGTCATGCCCTGGCGCGACAGGTCGGCCATCAGGCTCAGGACGCCCTTGACCAGCTCCGGGTCGAGGGCCGAGGTCGCCTCGTCGAACAGCATCACCTGCGGCCGCATCGCGAGGGCGCGGGCGATCGCCACCCGCTGCTGCTGCCCGCCGGACAGGTGGCCCGGCCGGGAGCCGGCCTTGTCGGCGAGCCCGACGAGCTCCAGCTGGTGGCGGGCGACCTGTTCGGCCTCGTCGGCGGACAGCTTGCGGATGCGGCGCAGCGGCAGCATGAGGTTGCGCAGGACGTTCATGTGCGGGAACAGGTTGAACTGCTGGAACACCATGCCGACCTGCTGCCGCAGCCGGTCGGGGTCGCGGTCCAGGACGCTGACGCCGTCGAGGAGGACGTCGCCCTTGTCGGGCTCGATCAGCCGGTTGATGGTCCGCAGGAACGTCGACTTGCCCGAACCCGACGGGCCGATCACGCAGGCGGTCTCGCCCTTGCCGACGTCGAGATCGACGCCGCGCAGCACCCGGTTGGTCCCGAACGCCAGGTGGATGTCGCGGGTGGCGAGGCTGACGGAGGAGAACGTCTCTCGCTGCTCTTCGGTCATCGGCTGCCCGGCGTGCAGACCCCGGCCTTGAGGCCGGGGAGGAAACGCCGTTCCCTCCTTGGACTGTCGGTGGTGGTGGTTAGGGTGCGGGCATGCGGTTCCGGCTTACGCCCACGCCCGCCCAAGAGCAGGGCTTGCTGGACCACTGCGCACACGCCCGTTTTGTGTGGAATCTCGCGGTTGAGCAGCATCAGCATTGGCAGCCGGGCCGGGCGTCCGCGCCGGGCTATGTCGAGCAGTGCCGCCAGTTGACTGAAGCGAGACGAGCGTTCGAGTGGTTGGCTGCCGGGTCGCAGACGGTGCAGCAGCAGGCATTGCGTGACTTCACCCAAGCCATGGCGAACTTCTTCGCAGGGACCCATCGACGGCCGACCTGGCGCAGAGCGGGCGTGCATGAGGGGTTCCGAATCGTCGGCCAGCGCGGTCGACAATGGGACGCCCGGCGGTTGTCCCGCAAGACCGGACAGGTGTGGATCCCGAAGGTCGGCTGGGTGAAGTTCCGCTGGTCCCGCCAGGTTCCCGACGAGGCCAAATCGTTCCGGGTAAACCGAGATCGAGCGGGCCGCTGGCACGTGTGCTTCGCGGTGATCCCGACGCCCATCGACGGGCCCGGCAAGGGCGAGGTCGTCGGGGTGGACCGTGGCGTGGTCGTCTCGGCAGCCCTCTCCACCGGCGAGCAGTTGTCCGTGCCGGGCCTGCGCAAGACTGAGGCCGACAATCTGCGGCGCCTGCAACGCAGGCTGGCGCGCGCGAAGCCGGGGTCGAACCGGCGGGCGCGGGTCAAGATGGCGATCGGCCGGATCAAAGCGCGTGAGACCGACCGGCGTAAGGACTGGGTGGAGCAGACATCCACCGCCCTGGCCCGGAGCTACGACGTCATTCGTGTCGAGGATCTGAGGATCAAGAACATGGTGCGGTCCGCACGCGGCACCCTCGCCGCGCCGGGCACGAATGTGCGGGCCAAGGCCGGGCTGAACCGCTCGATTCACGCGGCCGGCTGGGGCCTGCTGGTGACCCGCCTGGAACAGAAGGCCTCCGGCCGGGTGGAAAAGATCAATCCTGCGTACACGTCTCAGATCTGTCATGCCTGTGGGCATCGCGCCGCGGAGAGCCGTGAGAGCCAAGCGGTCTTTCGTTGTCGCACCTGCGGGCATGTCGATCACGCGGATGTGAACGCGGCCAAGAACATCGCGGCAGGACGTGCCGTGACAGCGCGAGGAGCCCTCCAGCCACTGGGCGGGGCCGTGAACCGCGAACCTCAACCTGTTCTCACCTCGGTAGAGACCGGGTTGGAATCTCCCGCCTTGACTCCAGGTGGGGGAGGACGTCAATTGGTGCCCTCACTCGTCGCGGGGAGCGGCGTCTCACCGGCCATCTGAAGCGGCTCGTCGGTGTCCGGCGGGCCCGTCCTCGTGCGTCGGCCTTGGCGCAGCCGGTGGTCCACGAAGTTCACGAAGTGGGTCAGCGGCACCGTGAGCACCAGGTAGAAGATGCCGGCCAGCAGCAGCGCCGACTCGTTGCCGGTGTTCGCGGCGGCGTCCTGCCCGATCCGGAACAGCTCGCGCTGACCGGCCGCCAGGCCGAGGAAGTAGACGAGACTGGAGTCCTTGATCAGCGCGATCAGCTGGTTGACCCAGGCGGGCAGCACCCGCCGAACGCCCTGCGGAATGATCACGAGCAACAGGGCCGCCGAGTGCGAGAACCCCAGGGCCCGGGCCCCTTCGAGCTGACCGGGGTCGACGCTCTGGATCCCGGACCGGAAGATCTCACCGATGTACGCGGTCGCGATCAGCGACAGGGCCAGGATGCCCAGGGGGTAGGGGTTGGGACCCCACATCTTCATCCCGATCTGCGACAGGCCGACGCCGATCAGCAGGATGGTGACCACGGCGGGCAGGCCGCGGAAGATGTCGGTGTAGACGCGCGCGGGCCACCGGAGCCAGCGGTGCCGGGAGATGCCGGCCATGGCCAGCAGCATCCCGAGCACCGTGCCGATCAGCGCCGAGATCGCCGAGAGGATCAGCGTGTTCGGCAGGCCCGTCTTGAGCATGTCGGGCAGGGCCTGCCGCATGGATTGCCAGTTGAAGAAGGTGTCCCACAACGTACTCAGCTGGTCCATCCGCCTTCTCCCATCAGCCCGCGCGCGTCAGTGTTCGGTCGGCCGGTCAGGACGACGGCGACGCGGCGGGCGCGCCCGAGGCCTGGACCGGCGGGAAGGTCACCGTGCCGCTGCCCGGCTTGAACTCCTTGGGCACCTCACGGCCGGGGTAGTACTCCTCCTGCAGCTTGGTCCAGGTGCCGTCCTTGATGACCTCGTCGAGCCCCTTGTTGAGCGCCGCGAGGAGCTCGGGGTGGTCCTTGGCGACCGCGAACGCCATCGGCGTCGAGCCGAGCATCTTCGCGGCGGCGACGACCTTGCCGCCGCTGTCCTTGGCGGTCTTCTCGCCGATCTCGGCGGGGGCGATCCAGGCGTCGGCGGTCTTGGACTTCAGCTGGTTGAGCGCGCCGTTGTAGTCGGGCACCCGGACCGGGTTGAGGCCCTGCTTGGTGGCGTAGTCGTCCTGGACCGTGCCCTGGACGACGACCACGCGCTTGCCCTTGAGCTGGTCGAAGCTCGTGATCGGCGAGCCGGCCGGCACGTCGAGACCGAAGTAGCCGAAGTCGTAGCCGTTGGTGAACGCCACGGTCTTCTTACGGGCCTCGGTGATGGTGATCGAGGAGCTGCCGACGTCGTACTTGTGGGTGGCCACCTGCGACAGCAGGGCCGAGAAGTCGGTGCCGGCGAACTGCACCTTCAGCCCGATCTTGGCGGCGACCGCGGCCAGCAGGTCGTTGTCGAAGCCGGTGAACCTGCCGTTCTTCAGGTAGATGTTCGGCGGGGCGTCGGTCAGCGTGGCCGTGCGCAGGACGCCGGGCTGGAGCAGCTTGTACGGGTTGCCGGCGGACGCCTTCGACGAGCCGCCTCCCCCGCACGCCGCCAGGGCACTGGCGGCGACGACGGCGACGGCGGTGGTCGCGAGGGCTCGCAACGGACGCATGGGGGTTCTCCTCCGGGATTCATACGCGTGTGCCCGCGTCGGTGGATGCCGCGACGCGGAAGCGGCGGGAAGGCGTCCGCGGACGGCCGAAGATCGGCGCGGAGTCCGCGTGGACGGGAAGAAGGCGCCCGGTCAGTTCGTGACGGGGCGGCCGAGGCACGGCCGACAGCTCATCGACGTGACGCGGAGCAGGTCGATGTGCCTGCGCGTCACGAGATAGCTGTTCATGCCGTTAATCCTGCACATTCGGCCGGGACAGCGTCAAATCGACCGCACTCTGCGGTGCGACCGCCTACGCCGACTTCTCGGGGCGCTCCTGCCCGTCGTACGGCCGATCGCGCGGTACCAGCGTCGGGTTGACGTTCCGCAGCACGGTCTCCCGGGTGACGACGACCTTGGCGACGTCGTCCCGGCCCGGCACCTCGTACATCACGTTGAGGAGGACCTCCTCGCAGATCGCGCGCAGGGCCCGGGCGCCGGTGCGGCGCAGCAGGGCCTGGTCGGCGATCGCGGCGACGGCGTCGTCGGTGAACTCCAGCTCGACCCCGTCCATCGCGAACAGCTTGCGGTACTGCTTGAGCAGTGCGTTGCGCGGCTCGGTGAGGATGCGGACGAGCGCCGCCCGGTCCAGGGGATCGACGGCCGACACCACCGGGAGGCGGCCGACGAACTCTGGGATCAGCCCGAACTCCCGCAGATCCTCCGGCATCACCCGGGCGGGGGAATCCCGCCGGCCGGTCTCGACCTCGGCCACGGCGCCGAATCCGATCTCCCGGCGGCCGGACCGCCGCTCGACGAGCTGCTCCAGGCCGGCGAACGCGCCACCGCAGATGAACAGCACGTCGGTCGTGTCGATCTGGACGAACTCCTGCTGGGGGTGCTTGCGGCCGCCCTCCGGCGGGACGCTCGCGACCGTGCCTTCGAGGATCTTCAGCAGGGCCTGCTGAACCCCCTCCCCGGACACGTCGCGCGTGGTGGAGGGGTTGTCGGACTTGCGGGCGAGCTTGTCGATCTCATCGATGTAGACGATCCCCGTCTCGGCCCGGCGGACGTCGTGGTCGGCGGCCCGCAACAGCGCCACCAGAATGTTCTCGACGTCCTCTCCGACATAGCCGGCCTCGGTGAGCGAGGTCGCGTCGGCGATCGCGAACGGCACGTCGAGGATCCGGGCGAGGGTCTGGGCCAGGTGCGTCTTGCCGGAGCCGGTCGGCCCGATCAGCAGGACGTTGGACTTGCCGAGCTCGACGGCGTCCCGGCGGTCCGCCCTGCGGCCGGGCCTCGCTTGCAGGCGCTTGTAGTGGTTGTACACGGCCACCGCGAGACTCCTCTTGGCGTCGTCCTGGCCGACGACGTACTGGTCGAGGAACGCGTGGATCTCGCGGGGCTTCGGCGGCGCGCCGACGGTGGCCGCGTCGTCCTCGTCGTCCTCGATGAGCTCGTTGCAGATCGCGACGCACTCGTCGCAGATGTAGACGCCGGCCGGACCCGCGATGAGCCTCCGCACCCGCCGCTGGCTCTTGCCGCAGAACGTGCAGGTCAGCGGCTCGTCGCCGGCATCGGTGGGCGCCATCGCCACGTCTCCTCGAAAATCCGCAGGGCCGGGTGACAGGACCCTATGATCCCATCGCCTGACTGCGACGATATCCCCGTCGGAGTTGTACTTCGTCACGTCGAAGACGCCGAACACAAGGCGGGGACGGAGGCGGGAGTGTTCGCGACGAAGGTCGGGGTCATCGTCGTTCTCGCGGGGCTCTGCGGCTGCACGACCCACACGCATCCGAACGGCCTGCGGATCTGCGGCGTCCGGATTCCCACCGGCGCCATGATGCCTTCCGTCTGGGCCCTCCGGTCACCTGATACCGGGCGGCGTCCGCCCGCGGCACCGGCCCGGACCGTGCTTCCGCCCAGCGCTCCGACGCCCGACTACTGGGCCGCCCGATACGTCCGGGTGAGCGAAGGTTGCGACGTCGGCGCCACCGTCCCGGTCACGCCGGTCACCGGAGCGGCGACGGTCGTCGTCGTCCGGGCCCGCGATGGGCTTCCGGCCGTCGTCGGCCTGCGGCTCACGAGCGCCGTGACGGTCCGCGCCTGGCGGCACGGACGCTTCGCCGGAGAGCTGGCCCTGCGCCCCGGATGACGGCCGTCCGCGTCGAGGCCGGCCGGATCGTCCCCCGCGCCGGCGGCCGGGATCGCGGGCGAGGCGGCCGGGGGTGCCGACGACGCCCAGGGATCGCGCGAGACCGCCCGCCCGTCCGCTGCCGCGCGCGCATCGGGGCGGCCCGGCGACGGCCCGGTCCGCGCGGCCGGGAAGGATCAGGGTCATGCGCGACTCGAACCCCGCGGACCTCTGGATCGTCTCCGGGCCGCCCGCCGCCGGCAAGTCGACCGTGGCGCGATTGCTGCTGTCCCGGTTGCGGCCGGTGCCCGCCCTGCTGGACAAGGACACGATGTACGGGCCGTTCGTCGCCGCCACGCTGCGGGCGGCGGGACGGCCGGACGGCGAGCGCGAGGGCCCCTGGTACGACGAGCACGTCAAGGCGCACGAGTACGCGGGGATGACCGCCACGGCGCGGGAGATCCGGTCGTACGGCTGCCCCGTGCTGCTGAGCGGCCCGTTCACCGGCCAGGTCCACGACGCCGGGCGCTGGCACGCCTGGGTGGAGGCGCTGGGCGGGCCGCCCGTTCACCTCCTCTGGGTCCGGTCCGACGCCGAGACGCTGCGCGCCCGGCTCCTCAGCCGGGGGCTGGAACGGGACGCCGGGAAGCTGGAGGGCTTCGAGCGGTTCCTGGCCGGCGTGCGGTTCGACGAGCCGCCGGTCGTACCGCACACGGTCCTGGACAACCGGTCCGGGGCGCGCCCGCTCGCCGACCAGGTCGACGAGGCGTTCCTCAGCGGTGGAACAGTTCGCGGAGGTTGACGACCAGCAGCACCCCCGCGACCACCACCAGGGGAGCCAGCAGGACGTAGCGTCCCCCGTACTTCACCGCCAGTCCCAGCCCCACCGCGACCGCCAGGCCCCCGGCGAGCATCAGCAGCCCGGTCGCGAACGCCAGGAGGCGGCGCCGCACCCACGCCTCCATCATGACGAACAGCAGCACGACGGCGGCGAGGAGGATCGCGACGGGTTCGTGCGGGATGACGAAGACGCCGACCACCGCCAGCAGGAACAGCGGCGTGCTCAGCGCCGCCCACGTGTGCAGGAACCGCGTTCGCGGCCCCCGGAACGGCGTGTACGGCAGGTGCGGTTCGCGCAGGTGGGCCTGCGGGGCGTCCGGAGCGGGCGGGCGGGCCAGGGTCGCCTCGTGCGCGCCGCGTTCCTCGGCCAGTTCGGTGCGGTCGCGGACGAGCACGGCCAGGGCGGCCTCGGCCTTGGCGACCTCGGCGGCGCGCCGGCGGGCGAGGTTCCTGGTGTTGCGGTGCCCGGCCAGGGACACCGCCGTCGTCCGGAGCCGGCGCAGTTCCTCGCGGCCGCGCTCGATCTCCGCGTCGGCGGCCTTGATCTCCTCGTCGAGGGCCGCGACCCGGGCCCGCAGCTCCCGTCGCTCCGCCTCGGGGCTCGGCGGGATCTTCTGCAGGCCGGCCCAGCCGAGGGGGTCGGCCCACAGGGTCCGTACGCGGCCGTCCCGTTCGTAGCGCGGACCGGCCGGGGCGCGCTCGCCGCCGACCCAGTCCCGCGTGTCCCGGCCCCACAGCCCGCGAAATCCCCGGACCCACGGTGTCTCGTCGGTGATGAGCACCGCCCGCCACGTACGGTCCCGGCCCGGGCCGATGCGCTCGCCGTCGCCGAGCGCGTAGTCGATGAAGGGGATGCCGACCCCGTGCCGCCGTTCCTCCCGTGCCCAGGGAAAGGCCAGCCCCATCAGGCGCTGCGCCCAGCGGACGTAGCGCCGCAGCCGTACGGGGTTGACGGTGACGAGGTACTGACCGGGCAGGAACGCGCCGGAGTGCGAGCCGGCCCCGACGAACACGACGGGGTGGTCCCCCTCCGTGCGCAGGTCGGGGTCGTCCCACCGGCGGCGCAGGTCGTCGCCGCGCTCGTCGTGCGCGGAGACCGCGACCCAGGCCGGGCGCGGGCCGTCCTCGGTGTCGGCGAGGTACACGGTCACCGACTCCCAGTCGCCCTCGTGGTCGTTGACCCCGGCGAACGTCGTACGCCAGTCGTTCATCGCGTACAGGAACCAGTACTGCAACACGATGTAGCCGCCCTCGCGGACCACCCGGCCGTAGTACGTGGCCTGGTCGCGGTTCAGGTGCCGCTCGCCGATGTCGGCGGCCGCCGCCGTGACCCCGCCGGGCACCGAGCCGCGCAGGAACAGCGAGGCGCGCAGGAGCACGTCGAAGACCCGCCCGATGAGGCCGACGGCGGCCAGGCGCCCGGAGCGGGCGATGGGCGGCTTGGCGCGGGCGCGGTGGGCGCGCACCTCCCGCCGGTCGAACGGCCGCTGGACGAGCAGCAGCGACAGCTCGGCGCCGGCGCGGTCGGCGGCCGCGGCGACCAGGCGGTCCGCGGTGAGCTCCCCCGCCTCGACGAGCCGTTGGTCCCCCTGCCACAGGCTGCAGCAGCGGATGTAGTCCTCCGCGTCGACGGGGAAGAACCGCTCGCCCGTCGTGTAGGTCAGGATCGGCTCGTACCGCCGCAGCAGCGCCAGGTCGCGGTCGCGCGGAACGGTCCCGACTTCCTCTGTCACCAGTCCCCTCTCATGGAAACGCCTCCGCCCGTTATACCGGCCCAAATCCCTGCAAAGCGCGGGTCAACGACGCGCTTGAAAGGGTCATCTGCGGGTAATCCGTAGGCGCCCGAGACTTCAGGGAGCTGATTTCCAATGACCGGGATGCTACGAGTACCTCGCAGCAGGGGTGCGCTCAGCGGTGTGATCCTCGTGCTGCTCGGACTATGGGGCGGGCTGGCCGCGCTCGTCGGCCCGTACTTCCACTTCGCGTTCACTCCGGACAAGGCGTGGTCGTTCACGGCCGGGCGGGTCTGGCTGGAGATCCTGCCGGCCTGCGCCCTGCTGGTCGGCGGCCTGATCCTGCTGGGAAGCGCCAACCGGGCCACGGCCGCCATCGGGGCGTGGATCGCCGCGCTCGGCGGCGCCTGGTTCGTCGTCGGCGGCACGCTCAGCACGATGTGGGCCGCCTCCGACCGGCTCGGCGTCCCCGTGGGCGGGACGACGCGCCAGGTGGTGGAGCAGATCGCGCTGCTGTCCGGCCTGGGTGCGGTGGCCGTGTTCTTCGCCGCGGTGGCGCTCGGCCGTCTCGCCGTGGTCGGCGTCAAGGACGCCCGCCTCGCCGAGCGTGAGGCGGCGCACGCCGAGGAGGCTCCGACGGTGGAGACGCCCCGGCCGGCCCGCGACGACCGGCCCGCGACGACCGGCCCGATCCCGCCGGCGCGTGAGGACCGGCCCGGCCCGATCCAGGCGACGCAGCCTCTCCCGCGCCGCACCGGACGCCCGCCGGTGACCCCGCCGGAGCAGGCCGCGCCCCGGCCGGCCGAGCAGACCGTGCCGCATACCCGGGAGCAGGCCGCGCCGCGGGCGCCCGAGCCGACGGACCGCCGGGTCGCCGGTGGCTCCGCGGAGGACACCGGGTCCTTCCGGCGGCCGGGCGAAGGCGCCTGATCCTCCGGCCGGCCTCGGCCTGATCCGCCGAGCCTCGGATCCGCCGACACGTCCGGGCGGCGTCGTACCGGTCGAGCATGGCGCGCGCGGACGCGATGACGAGCTCGCGCAGCTCCGGTGGCTGGAGGACCTCCGCCTCGGCGCCGAACTTCAGCAGCTCGGTGTGGGCGTGCCGGACCGACTCGATGGGGATCACGGTGCGCACCCAGCCCTCCTCGTCCGGCGGACCCGCGTTGCGCTGCGCCGCGCGGATCACCTCCGGCGTGACCAGATGGCGGAGGATCCGCATCCCCGCCGGGGAGAACCGGACGACCGCCTCGCCGTTGAACATCGCGTCGCGGAACCGCGTGAGGTAGGACGCCCAGAACTCGGCGAGGTCGAAGTCCGCCGGCCGTTCGAACTCCTCCTCGAGCATCTCGAGCGCGAGGATCCGGTCGACCCGGTAGGTGCGTTCACCGCCTCCCGAGCGATCGTCGTCCGAGCGGCCGTCCTCCGGGCGACCGCCATCCGAGCGGCCGTCCTCCGACCGGCCGACGAGGTACCAGCTTCCCGCCTTCAGCACCAGGCCGAGGGGGGCGACGGTGCGGGTGACGGGCGTCGGCGTCTTCCACCTCCGGTAGCGCATGCGGACGCGTCGCTGCTTCCAGACGGCGTCGGCGACGGTGTTCAGGTACGGCGTGGGCTCGCCGTCGTGGAACCAGCCCGGCGCGTCGAGGTGGAAGCGTTCGCGGATGCGCCCGGCGCGCTCGGCCAGCTGCCGGGGCAGCGCCGCCATGAGCTTCAGTTCGGCCGCGGCCAGGACGGTGCCGAGGCCGAGCTGGGCGGCGGGCCCGGGCAGGCCGGTGAGGAACAGCGACTCGGCCTCCTCGGCGGTGAGCCCGGTCAGGCGTGTCCGGTAGCCGTCGAGGAGCTGGTACCCGCCGGCCGGGCCGCGGTCGGCGTACACCGGCACGCCCGCCGCCGACAGGGACTCGACGTCGCGGTAGATGGTGCGCAGGGACACTTCCAGTTCGTCCGCCAGTTCCTGGGCGGTCATGCGGCCCCGCGACTGCAGCAGGAGCAGGAGGGACACCAGGCGGCTCGCGCGCATGCGCCAAGTCTGCCGTGCGCGGATGCCCGGACGGACGTCCGTGGCAGCGTGCTCGCCTCCTCGGCGGCCGGACGCGGCGGAAGGCGCCCGTCCCCGTCAGATGACGATCACCGTCTTCCCCCGGGCGCGTCCGGCCCTGCTGCGGGCGAGCGCGCCCGGCGCCTGGGGCAGGGTGACGGTGTCGCCGATCAGGACGCGGACGTTGCCCGCGTCGATCTCCCGGGCGAGGCGTTCGAGCCGTTCGGCGCCCGCCTCGTTCAGGAAGTTGAGGGCGTCGACGCCGGGCAGGCCCTCCTCCGGGACCGCGAAGACCGGGCTCAGCACGGTACCGCCGGGGCGGACGACCGGCAGCAGTTCGCGCAGCCCCGCGGTGTCGTCGACCAGGTCGATCACGGCGTCGACGGGGGCGGCCAGCCGCTCGGCGACGGGGCCGGCGGTGTGGTCGACGATCTCGGCCGCGCCCAGCGCCCGCATCAGGTCGGCCTTGTCGGCGGTCGCCGTGGCGACCACGGTGATCCCACGGGCGGCTGCCAGCTGCGTGGCGAAGGTGCCGACGCCTCCCGTGGCCCCGACGATGAGCAGGCGGCGCGCGTCGCCGACCCGGTCGACGAGGTTCAGCGCGGTCGTCCCTGCGGTCGGCACGGCCGCGGCCTCGCTCAGCGCGATCGTGCGCGGTGGCGGCGCGATGGCGTCCTCCCGGGCGACGGCCCGTTCGGCGTAGGACCCGAGCCCGCGCCGGGGGTCGCCGAACTGGCCGAAGACCGGATCTCCGGGCCGTACGCCGGTGACGCCCTCCCCCGCCCGTTCGACGGTGCCGGCGCCGTCGGTGCCGACGATCAGCGGGAACACCGTGTCCGGGATCGCTCCGTCGATGACCTTCCAGTCGAAGGGGTTGAGTCCTGCGGCGTTCATCCGGACGAGGACCTCGCCGGGGCCCGGTTCGGGCACCGGCTGCTCGGTCAGCTCCGGCTCGGCCCTGAAATCGGACACCGTCACGGCTCGCATTGGTCCCCCCCGAAATTCACCGTGCTGTCACGAGCACTACCCTGAGTAGTCAAGGCTCATTCGTCAGGGCGCG
This sequence comes from Actinoallomurus soli, assembly GCF_024055715.1. Classification (GTDB taxonomy): domain Bacteria; phylum Actinomycetota; class Actinomycetes; order Streptosporangiales; family Streptosporangiaceae; genus Actinoallomurus; species Actinoallomurus soli. The sequence goes on along the minus strand of NZ_JAMXMV010000005.1, from coordinate 401,680 downwards.
AGATGGGCGATCTTGCTCCCCGCGGCGGATAGCCTGCAGGGGTCCGTGCCCCTGGGGATCATTGGCAGGTTCGACAAGTGCGACCGACAGGCCGTGGAGTGACCATGGCACGTCTTCATCTGGCCCGCTCCGGTGCCGCGCTGGCGCTGCTCGCCGCGACGGTGACGGGGTGCAGCAGCGACCCCGGCGGCGGGAAGGCGCACCCGCCGCGCGCGGCCGCGACCTCCTCCGCAGCGGCCGCCGCTCCCAGCCCGAACCCGCTGGCCACGTCGCCGGCTCCGTCCGGCGACCCGAGCGCGTCCGCGATCGGCTCCTACCTTCGGGGGCTGGCCGAGAAGGGGAGGTTCACGGGCTCGATCACGGTGGTGCGGCGCGGTCAGGTGCTGGCCCGGTTCGCCGCGGGCAAGGCCGACTCGGCCAAGAACATTCCGAACAGCCCGGACACCATCTTCCGGATCGCCTCGGTGAGCAAGCAGTTCACCGCCATGCTCATGCTCAAGTTGCAGGACCAGGGCAAGGTCAAGCTGGACGACACGGTCTGCCCGTACCTCGTCCCGACCTACATCACGTCCTGCCCGAGCGCGTGGAAGCCGATCACGATCCGCGAGATCCTCGTCCACACCTCCGGCATCCCCGACATCTCAGAGATGCCGGACTTCTTCCCGAAGCTGGGCACGCCGACCACGCCCAAGGAGATCATCAGCCGGTTCGTTCACAAGCCCCTCGACTTCAAGCCCGGCACCGGCTGGAAGTACAGCAACTCCGGCTACATCCTCGCCGGCGCGATCATCGAGAAGGTCACCGGCAAGAAGTTCGGCGACGTGTTGCACGCCGAGATCACCGCGCCTCTCGGCCTGCAGCACACCGGTTACACCGACGGCGACCCGCCGGACGGCTGGGCCAAGGGTTACCTCTCGGTCGGCAAGCCGGCGGGCCACATCATCGGGTCGGAGGCGTACGCCGCCGGCGGCGTCTACACCACCGCCGACGACCTGACCCGCTGGGACCGGTCGTTCGGCGCGCACCTCGTCGCACCGGCGGCCACCGTGAAGCTGGCCTTCACCTCGCAGGCCGACTGCCCGTCCGGCGGCTGCCTGGACTCCCCCTCCACCGGTTACGCCTTCGGGTGGCTCGTCGACCGGTTGCACGGACACCGGTACCTCTACCATCCGGGCCTGCTCGAGGGGTACCACGCCAGCAACGTCTACCTGCCCGACGACGACATCGCCGTCGCCGTGCTCAGCAACGTTCAGGACACCGACGTGAACGGCATCGCCCGCCACCTCGCCGAACTGACCCTCAACCCCTGACGCCGGGGGACCCGGACCCCGGCTCCGACCCGGCGGGGGCGGCGCGCAGGCCGTCGAAGACGACGGCGAGGGCGCGCGCCCGTACCCCGGCGTCGCCGCCGACGTGCTCGGCCGCCTGGGAGGCGCCGACCAGGAGGGTGAGGATCTCGGGCAGGCCGACGTCCGGCCGCACCGCTCCGGCCTCCTGGGCGCGGCCCAGGAGCGCGCCGAGCGCACGCTTGAGCTCCCGGCCCGTCTCGGCCGTACTCTCCCGGACGTCGACGCCCGCCTCGGCCAGGGCGGCGGACAGGGCGTTCTTGGTCGCGGCGTGACCGACGACGCGGGCGAAGAACCCGAAGAAGGCCGCTCCCGGATCGTCCGCGCTCATCAGCCCGTCGGCCTCGGTGGCGAGCCGGTCCAGCCGGGCGACGAACACCGCCTCGAGCAGCGCCTCCTTCGTCGGGAAGTGGCGGAAGACGGTGCCGACGCCGAGGCCGGCCCGCCGCGCCACCTGCTCCGTGGAGGCGGTCGTGCCGTGCTCGGCGAAGACCGCCTCGGCCGCCTCCAGGACCCGCGCGCGGTTGCGCAGCGCGTCCGCGCGGACCGGCCGTCCGCCGTCCGTGGCGGACGCGCGCCGCGGTGCGGTCATGCACACCTTCCTCATTGACAGGCGGAGTCGCCACTCCGGATAATCCCAATCCGGAGTGATCACTCCGATTCCGCTTCGATCAACAGGAGTCTCGCATGTCCGAACCCGCCGGTCCGCGCGCCGTGTTCGAGCGTCTGAGCCGCGGCATCGCGGAGGGACGCTGGAACGACCTGGCCGACCTGTACGCCGAGGACGCCGTCGCCCATCAGCCGTTCGCCCCGGCGGGGCAGGACGCCCCCCGTCGCCTGGAGGGCCGGGAGGTGATCCGGGCGCGGTTCGCCGGCGCGGCCCGGATGGGGCTGCGGTTCGGCGTCCGTAATGTGGTCGTCCACCAGACCACGGATCCGGAGATGGTCATCGCGGAGTTCGACTACGACATTCCGGCCGGTGACGAGGTGCTGACCGCCGCCAACATCCAGGTGCTCCGCGTCCGCGACGGGCTGATCGTCGAGACGCGCGACTACCACGACCACCTCACCATCGCCCGCGCCACCGGCGGCCTCCGCGCTCTCGCCACGCCCCTCGCCGGGGAGGCCTCATGACGCCGCGCGAGGTCTTCGAGCGGCTGATCGAGGGCGTCACGGCCGGGGACTGGGACCGGCTGCCCGAGCTGTACGCCGAGGACGCCGTCGTCGCGCATCCGATGGCCGCGCCGGGCGAGCCCCTCGTCGGCCGGGACGCGCTGCGACGGCACTTCGAGCACGCCGCCACCCTCCCCTTGGAGATGAGCGCGCGGGACGTCGTGGTCCACGAGACCGCGGATCCGGAGGTCGTCATCGGGGAGTTCGAGTACGCGGGACGGATCACGACGACCGGCCGCCGGTTCACCATCCGCAACATCTTCGTCTTCCGGGTCCGCGACGGCCTGATCGTCGAGGCCCGGGACTACGCCGACCACCTGCGGTTCGGCCTCGCGATCGGCCGGCCGCCCGGCCCGCTCGCCGCCGCCCTCGCGGACGACTCCCCCTGAGACGCGGCCGCGGTCACGTCCGGCCGGGATTCACGCGCGTGCGGCCCGCTCGATCAGTGCGCGGGTGCGGAGGGGCAGCTCCTCGCACAGAGAGATCACCGTGCTGATGCGCACGACGTCCGGGACCGCGAGCAGTTCCCCGCTGATGCGGTGCAGGTCGGCGGTGTCGCGGGCGACGACCTTCAGCAGCAGGTCGGCCTCGCCCGTCGTGGAGTGCATCTCGACGACTTCGGGGAAGGCCGCGAGGGCGGAGGTCGCTCGGCGCCCGGTGGTCTGGCTCAGGGCGATCGAGACGAACGCGACGAGGCCGTGGCCGAGGGCGGCGGGGTCGACGCGGCGGGTGAACTCCCGTACGGCACCGGCCTCCTGGAGCCGCCGCAGCCGGGCGTGGAGAGTGTTGCGGGCGATGCCGAGCCTCTTGGCGAGGGCGAGGATGGTGGCGTCGGGGTCGTCGTCGACCGCGAGGAGGATTCGGGCGTCGAGGGCATCCACGGTGCGCAGTATGGCACTTGATCTCTCCCGTACTTGTCATCGTGCTCAACCAGATGACGGCCTGTTGCGCCGATGCCCATGAGGTCGCCACGGTTTCGGCATGACTCTTTCTACCGATAAGACCCTTCCGGAATCGATTGCCGCCTCGCCTTCGGCCCTCGCCGACCGGCAGGAGATCCTCCAGGACCTGTCCCGCTACCTGACCGCGGCGTGGGAGTCGTTCGACCGCCCGCGGCCGTGCGAGCCGGAGGTCGACGCGGACCTGGTCGGGCGCCTGCGAGCCCCGCTGCCGGAGCGGCCGGACGATGCGCGGGCCGCGCTGGACGACGCGGTGAACATCCTGGAGGCCAGCGTGTCGCCGTCGCGACCGCTGTTCCTCGCCTATGTCGGCTCCAGCGGCCTGGAGGTGAGCGTGCTGGCCTCGGCGCTGTCCGCCGCCTATGACGCGAACCTGGCCACCGCCGCCGGGGCCGCGGACCTCCTCGACCGGCAGGCCGTGCGCTGGGTGGCCGACTTCGTCGGCTTCCCGCTGGGAGAGGGACACTTCACCGGCGGGGGCCAGACCTCCAACCTGACCGCCCTGCTCGCGGCGCGGGAGCAGGCACTGCCGGGCGCCCGCGAGGAGGGGGTCGCCGGCCGCCGGGCCACCGTCTACTGCTCCGACGAGGCGCACCACTCCATCGCGCGCGCCGTGGAGACGGCGGGCCTGGGCCGCCGGGCACTGCGGCGGATACCGACCGACGAACGGCGCCGGATGCGCGTGGACCTGCTCCGTGGAGCCCTTCGGCGCGACCGGGCGGAGGGCTGCACGCCCGTGGCCGTCGTCGCGACCGCCGGCACGACCTTGACCGGAGCGGTCGACCCCCTCGCCGCGATCGCCGACGTGTGCGAGCGCGAGGGGGTGTGGCTGCACGTGGACGGGGCCTACGGGCTGCCGGCCGCCGCCACCTCCACGGCCGGGCACTGGTTCACCGGACTGGACCGCGCCGACTCGGTCACCATCGACGCGCACAAGTGGCTCGGCATGCAGAAGAGCTGCAGCGTCATCCTGATGCGCCGCCGCGGCCCGCTGCGGGCGGCGTTCGGCCACGAAGAGCGCTACATGCTCCACGCGGAGGACACCGGCAACCCGGTCGACCGCACCTTCGAGTACTCCCGGCCCTTCCGCTCCCTGCGCCTGTGGCTGTCGATGCGGGTCCACGGCGCCGCTCGGTTCCGTTCCTGGATCGAGGGCACGCTCGCCAACGCGGCGCTGCTCGCCGATGAGGTGCGGGCGCACGCCTCCTTCGAGCTGCTGCACGAGCCGATGCTGTCGACCGTCTGCTTCCGGCACGTCCCGCCCGGGGCGGGCGACGACGAGCTCGACGCCCACAACGAACGGCTCGCCCGCGCCATGCAGGCCGACGGCCGCGTCTACCTCGCACCGGCCATCGTCGACGGCCGCACCTGCCTGCGCGCGTGCTTCGTGAACTTCCGCACCACCCCCGACGTCGTCAAGACGGTCCTGGAGGTGGCCGACGAGCTGGGGCGGACGTTCCCCCCAGGCAAGAAGGCCCCCGTTCGTGAGCGGCAGGACGCCTCGAGACGGCCTTGAGAGTGGCCCAAGGTGGCCATGATTTACCGGGGCCATTACTCTTTGTCGGGTCCACCCCTAGGCTTGTCGATCATGGAGGAACGGATTCACGACGTCATCGACGTTCACACGCCGTCCCCCGCTCGCATGTACGACTACTGGCTGGGCGGCAAGGACAACTTCGCCGCCGACCGGGAGGCGGCCGAGAAGGTCATCGCCGCCCACCCCGAGCAGCGGGAGCTCGTACGCGCCAACCGCGACTTCCTCGTACGCGCGGTGGCCTACCTCGCGGAACAGGGGATCGAGCAGTTCCTCGACCTGGGCACGGGCATCCCGACCTCGCCGAACGTGCACGAGGTCGCCCGCGAGATCCGCCCGGCCGCACGCGTCGTCTACGTCGACAACGACCCGATCGTGTTCGCGCACAACCAGGCGTTCCGCGCCACCGACGACCGGGTCGCCACCGTGCACGCCGACATCCGCCGCCCCGGCGAGATCCTGGGCGACCCGGCCGTCAAGCGGCTGATCGACTTCGACCGGCCGGTCGGCCTGCTCGCCGTCGCCGTCCTCCACTTCGTCCCGGAGGGCGAAGAGGTGATCGCGACGCTGCGGAAGACCATGGCGCCCGGCAGCTTCCTGGCCCTGTCCACCGGCACGTACGAAGGACTCAGCCCGGAGCAGCGCGAACGCATAGAGAACGCCTACGCCAAGGCCAGCGCCCCCGCCGTGATCCGCTCCCGCGCGGAGATCGAGCGGCTGTTCACCGGCTTCGACGTCGTCGACCCCGGCATCGTCCACGTCGCCAAGTGGCGGGCCGACGGTCCGGAGACCCAGGGCCGGCTGCTGGCCGGCGTGGGCCGGCTCGGGACGTCGTCGTCCGCGGGCTCCTGAGCGCGGTCAGCAGGTCGGCTCCCGGCGGCTCAGCGGTTCCGCCAGCACGGTCCGGCCGATCTCCTCGGCGAGCCGTTCGAGCAACGGGCCCGCGTCCTCCATGCAGCGGCCCGGGTCGGGTTCCAGATCGGTGAGCGCGTACGCGCGGGCGAACCCCGCGGCGCGGAGCTGCTCGTCGCTCAGCGCCCGCCGCCCGGACACGGCGACGACCGGCACCCCCGCCCGCCGGGCCGCCTGCGCCACGCCCACCGGCGCCTTGCCGCGCAGGCTCTGGGCGTCCAGGGAACCCTCCCCCGTCACCACGAGCCGCGCGCCGTCGAGCCGGGCGTCGAACCCGAGCAGGTCGAGCAGGTAGGCGATGCCCGGCTCCATCCGGGCGGACAGGAACGTCATCGCGCCGAACCCCACCCCGCCGGCCGCGCCGGCCCCTGGGAGCCCGGCCATCACGAGGCCGAGGTCACGGCGGACGACCGCGTCCAGGCGGGTCAGCCCCGCCTCGAGGATCTCGACCTGGTCCGGGCCGGCCCCCTTCTGCGGCGCGAACACGCGGGCGGCGCCGTCCGGCCCGAGCAGCGGGCTGTCGACGTCGCCCGCCACCACGACGGTGACCCCGCGCAGCCGGTCGGTCAGCGCGGACGTGTCGACGGCGTCCAGGTCCCGCAGCGCGGCGCCGCCCGGCGGGAGGTCGCGGCCCTGGGAGTCGAGGAGGCGGGCGCCCAGGGCGGCGGCCATGCCCGCGCCGCCGTCGGTGCAGGCGCTGCCGCCCAGGCCGAGGACGACCTGACGCGCCCCGTCCGCCACCGCCGCGGCGATCAGCTCGCCGGTGCCGTGGCTTGAGGCGGTCAGCGGCGCGGGCACGCCGCCGGGCAGCACACGCAGCCCGGACGCCTCGGCCAGCTCGACGACGGCGGTCTCGTCGCGGATCGCGTACGACGCCGTGACGGGCTCACCGGTCGGCCCGCTGACGACGGCGCGACGCCGGGTGAATCCGGCGGCGACCGCGGCGTCCACGGTGCCGTCACCGCCGTCCGCGACCGGCATGGTCATCAGCAGGACCTCCGGATGGACGCGACGCAGCCCGGCTGCGACGCGCGCGGCCACCTCGGGAGCGGTCAGCGACCCTTTGAACTTGTCGGGTGCGATGACGACGTGGCTGCTCATGGATTCCCTTCTCACCGGACCGGAATCACGATCTTGTGCCGCCGATTATCCAGTCTCGTCCGAGTCCTTCCGCACGGATCGACGGTCCGGTCGCCCCGCGGCCCGGACCCGGCGCCGGGCCCCGCCGTCAGCCCACTCCGCGCGCGGCCGCGTCGCCGCCGCCTCCGGGCCGCTGAGCAGGGCCGACGGGACACATGACCGGAATCGCGCGTAGGCCGCGGTTGTTACTCTCTCTGGCAGCACACGATTGGAGTTCCATCGATGACCGGCGACCAGCTCACCACCGGCGACCAGCTCACCACCGGCGAGCAGCCCACCACCGGCGAGCAGCTGGCTCCGCGCAGGAAGTCCTACGAGGAGAAGTTCGCGGAGCGCCTCGCCAGGCGGCAGGCCGGGCGGAAGCCCCTCAAAGAGGGCAAGGTCTTCGAGCACGGTCCCGCCAAGTTCGTGTTCATGTTCGTCATCGGGTTCGTCGTCATCGGCCACGTGCTGGTCCTCATCATCATGATGCTGAGCGGCATGCACTGACGTCCGGCGCGAAGCGGACAACGATCTTGCCGTCGCCCCGGCCGCGCCTCTAAGGTGCGAAGTCCGACCGGTGAACGCCCGCCGACGACGGCGCGCCGGCCGTTCCCGGTGATCCGGTGCTCTCGGGTCACGACGGCTGCCCTCGAGGAGATCGTTCATGCGTCTTCGCCGGCTCGCCTCCCTCTTGTCCGCCGCCGTCGTCGCCGTGTCGCTCGGCACCGCTCCGGCCGCGGCCGCGGCGACGGTCCCCGACGACCGGCCGTTGCCGCCGTACACGATCAGCAACCCCGCGCTGCCGCCGCTGGCGGTGGACGGCCGGACGACGACCGTGCACCAGGGCGTGTTCCACCACGCCGCGTACGACATCGAGGTCCCGCCGCACTGGAACGGCGAGCTGGTGATGTGGGCGCACGGCTACCGCGGCGCGACGACGACGCTGACCGTCGACCCGCCCGCCTTCGGGCTTCGTCAGAAGCTGGTCGGCGAGGGTTACGCCTGGGCCGCGTCCTCGTACGCCGACAACGACTACGACGTGCGCTCCGGAGTCGTGCAGACCCGCGACCTCGCCGACCTGTTCGCCCGGCTCCAGCACCGCCCGCGCCGCACCTATGTCGCGGGCGTGTCCATGGGCGGCCATGTGATCGGCCGGTCGATCGAGCAGTACCCGGGCTTCTACTCCGGCGCTCTCCCGATGTGCGGGGTGCTGGGCGACGACCGGCTCTTCGACTTCTTCCTGGACTACAACCTGGTCGCGCAGGACCTGGCCGGCGTGCGCGCCTATCCCCCACCGGCCGACTACCTGACGAACGCCGTGCCCAGGATCGAGCAGGCGCTCGGGCTCGCAAGCCTGAAGCCGGGCGGCCCGGACACCGCCAACGATCTCGGCAAGCAGCTGCGGGCCATCACGATCGACCGGTCGGGCGGACCCCGCCCCGGCGCCGAGGCGGCCTTCCCGGTCTGGAAGGACTACCTGTTCAGCCTGGGTGCTCCGGCGGCCGGCACGAGCCTGGCGCAGGACCCGGCGCAGGTCGCCGGCAACGCCGCCACGCGGTACACGCCGAACACCCCGGTGGACGTGAACGCCACCGTGCAGCGGGTCCGCCCCGCCGACCCGGCCGACCGGTACTCCCCGCGGCTGTCCCAGATCCCGCGGATCTTCGGGATCCCCACCGCCAAGGTCGTGACCCTGCACGGCCTGGGCGACATGTTCGTGCCGTTCTCGATGGAGGAGATCTACGGGGCGGAGGCCGCCCGTGCCCACCGGTCCGGGCTCGTCGTGCAGCGCGCCATCCGGACCGCGCAGCACTGCGAGTTCTCGCCCACCGAGGCCGGGCATGCCTGGGACGACCTGGCCCGCTGGGTCCACGACGGTCCCCGGCCGGCCGGGGACCCGGTCACCGACCCCGCGATGGTCGCGCGGCCCGACTTCGGCTGCCGGTTCACCGACGCGGCGGCCTATCCCTCCGGCACGCGCGGGCTGTTCCCCGCCTGCCCCACATCCTGACGGGATCACCGCGATGAACGTCGAGGAGCAGCGGGCGTACGCGCGGCGGCTGGCCGCCGAGTCGATCGCCCAGGGCGACGCCACCGGGTGGTTCGAGCGCCTGTACGCGGCGGCCGAACGCGGGGAGACGGCGGTCCCCTGGGCCGATCTGGAGCCGAACCCGCTGCTGCGGGCCTGGGCGCGTCCGGAGCCGGGTCGCGCGGTCGTCGTCGGCTGCGGGCTGGGGGACGACGCCGAGTACCTCGCCGGGCTCGGTCATGACGTGACCGCCTTCGACGTCTCCGGGACGGCCGTCGCGCGGGCCCGGTCCCGTTTTCCGGGCTCCCGCGTGCGGTACCGGACGGCGGACCTGCTCGCGCCGCCTCCGCAGTGGCGGCGCGCCTTCGACCTCGTCGTGGAGAGCTACACGGTCCAGGTGCTGCGCGGGGACGCACGCGAACGCGCCATCGCCCATACCGCCGACCTGGTCGCCCCGGGCGGCACGCTGCTCGTCATCGCCCGTGCCAGGGAGGAGAGCGACGACCCGGGCCGGATGCCCTGGCCGCTGACCCGCGCCGAGATCGAGTCGTTCCCCCTGCCCGCCGTGCGGATCGAGGATCTCCTCGACGACGAGGACCCGCCCGTACGCCGCTGGCGCGCGGAGTTCCGCAGGCCCGCGGTCTCCTGACCCCCGGGGCCATTGGACGGCGGATCCCCACCGGACGGCGGATCCCCACCGGACGCCGCGTACGCCAACGACTGGGCCTGCCGGCCGAGGAGGCCGGTCCATCCAGTGGCGAATCGCTCGGAACTGCCGGGCGTTTCAACCACATCGGCCTGGTCAACGCAGTACCTGCGCCATCGATCAGGCCGAACGGCGCAACGCCGCCTGAATCCAGGGAGAAGACGTGGCCGGATGGCGTGAGATCATCGCCGAGTTCGCGGCGACGGCGATTCTGCTGGCGCTGAGTGTCAGCGCGATCGTTGCGGGGTTCGCGACCGGCTCGCCCATCGTCACGGCCATCCCGTGCCACGACCTTCGGCGGCTGCTGACGGGGGCCCTGATCGCGGGCGTCGCCGTGGTCATCGTCTATTCTCCGCTCGGCCGGACCAGCGGCGGGCACATGAACCCGGCGGTCACCCTGGCCTTCTTCCTGCTCCGCAAGCTCACCCCGCGCTCGACCGCCGCGTACGCCGCCGCCCAGTTCGGCGGAGCCGTCACCGGCGCGCTGCTGGCCCTGTTCACGTGGGACCGCTCTGCCGCCGACGTTCGTCTCGGGGCCACCGTCCCCGCGCTCGGCGGGCCGGCGGCGTCCCTGGGCGCGGAGGCCGTCATGACCTTCCTGCTGGTGACACTGATCCTCGATTTCGTCGACCGACCACGCCTCATGCCCTTCACCGGGGCGGCGGTCGGTCTCCTGGTGGCGGTGCTGTTCTTCGTCGAGCGTCCGGTGTCCGGCGCCAGTCTCAACCCGGCCCGCAGCTTCGGACCCGCGCTCGTCGGCTTCGTCTGGACAGGGCTTTGGGTCTACCTGACGGCGCCACCCCTCGGTGCCCTGGCCGCGGCGTTGCTGTATCGGCGGCGTCGCAGGACGGTGGCCTGCGGAAAGCTCATCCACGACAGCGCGTACGCATGCCATTTTCTCGACTGCCGCTACTCGCCGCCCGCGATGCGCATCCATGCGCGGCGGTCCCGTCGTGAGAGATTCACACAACGAAGACGATCACGAAGCGTCGCCGTGCAGCTCGGGAGGACCCTCGCGCCTGGGTAACGTCGAGCCCGGTCGCGGCCCGGGCGATGTTCTTCTCGGTGCTTCCGAAGATCTCCGCAACGCTCCGGGCGCGTTCTCCCTGGTCATAGGCTTGTGGTCAGGGAATCGGGGGGCGAATCAATGGCCCGCAGGCCGCACGAACGGTCCAGCGACGCCGTACGGGAGGTGCCACCGGCCGCGTCGGCCGGCGTTTGACGGTGGAGGAGGTTGCGATCCGTATGGGTGACGGGGACGGGCCCGAACGGTCCGAGCAGGACCCGCTCGGAGCCGATTGGGAGATGCACCGGCCGGCGGTCTTCGGTGTGGCCTACCGGCTGCTGGGGAGTGTGGCCGATGCCGAGGATGTGACCCAGGACGTGTGGCTGCGGGCGGCCGGAGCCGATCTGCAGGGCATCGGTGATCTGCGGGCCTGGCTGGTGACGGTGGCCGCGCGACGGTCGTACGACATTCTCAAGAGTGCCCGTTTCCGCCGGGAGACCTATGTCGGACCGTGGCTGCCGGAGCCGCTGCTGACAGGGCCGGACGCGTCGAAGCCGGTACTCGTCGACGAGTCCGTCAGTTCGGCGATGCTGCTGATCTTGGAAGAGCTGAGCCCGCCGGAGCGGGTGGCCTTCGTCCTCTACGACGTCTTCGGTCTTGAGTTCGGCCGGATCGCCGAAATTTTGGATGTCTCTGTACCAGGTGCCCGGCAGCTCGCCTCGCGGGCACGACGGCGGGTGGCCGAAGCGAAGCAGTCCACGCCGCAGGCGTCGAAGGCGGAGCGTAAACGCGTCCTCATGGCCTTCCGCGCCGCCTACGAAGCCGGGGACCTGGCCGGCCTGGTCAGCCTCCTGCACCCGGACGCCGTCTACGTCACCGACGGCGGCGGCAAGGCCTTCGCGGCACGCAAGCCCATTCACGGCGGTGAGCGCGTCGCCGAGCTAATGGTGCGTGTGGGGCGCCAGTGGCGTCCGGACCGCATCGACTTCGTCGAGGTCGGCGGTGAGCCGGCTCTCGTGTTCCACCGGGAAGGCCGGGTCTACTCCGTCGACACCGTTCAGATCACAGACGGTCTGATCACCGCGTATCGCAGGGTCATCAACCCAGACAAACTGTGCGCGTCTGAGCTGTCACGTTTGGAGGGACTACCTCGTCTTCCTGGTGAGAACCCAGAACGGGGTGACGCATCGCCTCGATGACGAGCCGCGATGAGTCCTGCGTGTGCAGGGGTTGCACGCTCGAATCATCCCCTCCCCAGTAAGGACCCGTAGGCGAGCCATCACCGTTCGAGACCGTGACGCCGGAGAGAGCTGATATGCAGTGGTTTGCTCCCACCGCCCTGCCGGGGGCGCGAATACCGAGACAAGCACTGATCATGATCCCCGTGTTCCTGGTCCTGGCCGTCCCGGCGATCGACCACGTGACGCCGCCCCACGTTCATCTCGCTCCGACGCTGTTCGTGGCGGCCGCCATGACCGCGACCTTCGCATCGACGCTGGTCACCGCGTTGATCGGCGTGGGGGCGGCTCGCCTCGATCAGCGATACCGCGATCATGCTGGAGGCCTTCCGTGCCTCCGCACGGCTCCGGACGTCGCTCCAGAAGATGGTCGCCGACCTGGAGGAGAGTATCCGCTGGGGAATGGCGGAGTTCTCCGGCGCCGGCGTGGACGCCGGTGAGCGGTTCGTCACGGCGGTGGTGGTGGACATACCGGACGACGAACCCTTCGTACGCCTGGTCAGCCGTGGGCATCCGCCGCCCTTGCTGCTCCACGACGGCAAGGCGTCGCCGTTGCAGGTGTCCCAGCCCGCGCCGCCGTTCGGGCTCGGGGACCTCGACTCCTACGCCGTGGAAACCTTTCCCTTCGGAATGGGCGACCTGCTGTTGCTCTACACCGACGGCCTCACCGAGGCCCGGAACGTGGAGGGGACCTTCTATCCCCTGGCCCGGCGGGCCGCGGCCTGGTCCGACTGCGCTCCGCAGGCTCTCGTACAGAAGATCGCGGCGGATCTGGGTGAGTACGTACCCGGCGCGTTGTGCGACGACATGGCCATGATCGCGGTTCGGCGCGAGGAACCGCTGGCGGCCGGGGCGGCATCACTCGCCTTCGGAGCCGTGTCCGAGGGGCGCCGGCCCTCGGGCTGATCACTCCGGTGAACAACTCAGACCGAATAGACGAATGACCGAGGAGACGATTCCCCATGAAAGCGATCGTGGTGACGGACCAGGCCGCGGGAACGGCCGGGATGACGCTGGCGGAGCGGCCCGAGCCGCCGGCAGCGATAAACGACGTCGTCGTGCAGGTTCATGCGTCGGGATTCGTCCCGACTGAGATGGAGTGGCCCTCGACCTGGATCGATCGCGCCGGCCGCGACCGAACACCGTCGATCCCCGGGCACGAGGTGGCCGGAGTGGTCACCGCTCTCGGCTATGGCACGACGGGGCTGTCGGTGGGCCAGCGGGTGTTCGGCATCACGGACTGGCATCGCGACGGCACCCTGGCGGAGTACGTGGCCGTCGAGGCGCGCAACCTCGCGCCGCTGCCGGGCGACGTCGACTTCACGGTGGGTGCGAGCCTGCCGATCTCGGGCTTGACCGCGTGGCAAGGATTGTTCGAGCACGGCCGTCTTCAGGCGGGGCAGACCGTCCTCGTGCACGGCGCGGCCGGCGCGGTCGGCACGATGGTGACTCAGCTCGCACGTGAGGCCGGCGCCTACGTCATCGGCACCGGACGCACGGCCGACCGTCAGAAGACGCTCGACTTCGGCGCGCAGGAGTTCGTCGACCTTGAGAACGACGCGCTGGAGGACGCCGGCAGCGTCGATCTGGTGTTCGACGTCATCGGCGGCGACATCCAGAGGCGTTCCGCAGGCCTGGTTCGAGCCGGAGGAACGCTCGTGTCCGTCGTCGGGCCGACCGATGTGCGGCCCACCGACGGCTTGGCGGTCGACTTCGTTGTCGAGTCCGATCGGGCCCAACTGGGTGAGATCGTGCAGCGGGTGCGGGACGGACGACTGCGGACGAACATCGGCGACATCGTGACCCTCGACAACGCCGTTGCGGCCCTCAACTCGACCGAGCGCCGCAAGGGAAAGACGATCACCCACGTTCGTCCATGAGGAGAGCGTGTCCGAGAAGGTCGGGCCATCAGTGGACGTGGTCAGGGGCCGGCCCTACTCAACGCGCTACCGCGTCCTGTTCCACAGTGCTGCTGTGCCATTTGGTCCGCGTTCGCCATTCGCTTCATGGCATATCGGCCCGACGGCGTACCGGGTGCTGCCAGGCGGTACCGCGGCATACGAGCACCCACGGAGCTGCGTGAGTCGGGTGAGCTGACCGAGCGGTTCATGCAGAACTCTTTCGTCCCCAACAGGGGGATCGTTCCCGGAACCACCCATTCCGACAACGGGACCTCGATGACGTCCGAACCGGTGACCGCCCTGCTGGCTGATCCGGAGATGCCTTCCCACGGTTCCTCCCGGTCTCCCTGAGGATCAGCGGGAAGCCCTGACCGGGATCGGGGTGATCAGCCGCGGGGCAGGGAGATGACGAACCGTCCGGCCGCGTCGATGGCGATGTCTCCGTCAGCGGTCCGGGCCAGGCGTCGAGCGAGCGCGAGCCCGAGGCCGACGCCGTCGTGACCGTCGTCGGGGTTGGCGCGCCGGCCCGGTTCGAACACTGCGTTACGGAGTTCCACCGGTACGCCGGGACCGTCATCGGTGACGATGATCTCCACGTCGGCCGTGCACTCTACGGTGATCTGGGTACGCGCGTAGCGGCGTGCGTTGTTCAGCAGTGGCATGAGGATCCGCTCGACCAGGTTCGCGGGTACCCCAGCCGTCACGTTCTTACCGGTTACCACGATCGACGGCCCCTCCGTGTTGCGCTCGGCCAGATCACGGGCCAGGTGGAGGAGCGAGCATCGGTCACGGATGCGATCGGTGGGGAAGGTGAGAAGGGACTCACAGATCTGCTGCATGGTGGCCGCGCTCGCCGCGATCGCTTGATGTGAGGTGTCTCGTTCGGCGGCGGTGCGGTTTCGCGCGATCAGCCAGTCGATCTCCGCAGTGATCCGAGCCAGCGGGGTCCGTAGTTCGTGGGAGAGTTCAGCGGTGAGTTGTTGTTCGTGGCGGAGGACGGCGGAGAGCCGATCGAGTAGCTGATCAAGGTTTCTCGCCAGCCCGGCGAGTTCGGCAGGACGGTCTTCCCCGCCGAACCGGTGATGGGTTCCGTGCTCTCCCCATTGCGTGGCCTGCTCGCTCATCTGTGTTACCGACCGGAGGGCACCGCGAACGACCGCGCGAGTCAGCAGGTAGACGCCGAAGAGCAACAGCAGGCCGAGGATGGCGGAACCGGCCAGCACCAGACGGGCCAGGTCGCTGTAGGGGTCAAGATCAACCGCGCTGACCACCGTGCCCACCCGCCGGCCTCCGGACATCACCGGCAGCGAGTAGACCCTCCAGGCGTACGGCGTCTTGATATCCATGAAGGTCTTGCGCTGCCCGGCCATGCGGTCCGCACTCGCCTGCAGCCCTTTGGGTGCTCTGGGGCGCTCGATGGCCGTGTGGCCCTGGTAGATCCAGACTCCGACGTCCAAAGCACGGTCGTCGGAGGGTTCCAGCACTCGGATATGGCCGTCCGGCCAGGTCTGCAGGGTCGCTGCCACGGCCGTCGCGCGAGTCCGCAGCAGGTCATCAGACTGTCTACGCAGCTGTGCGTGAAGCGCCATGTTGAAGATGACGGTGAGCAGCGTGACCCAGATCGCCGTCGTGGTCAGCGCGAGCAGAGCGAGGCGGCCGCGTAGAGTCGCCGGCGTGAGGGCCCTCACGTGAATCGGTAGCCGACGCCGCGTACGGTGCTGATGCCCCGCTCGCACCCGGCGTCACGGAGCTTACGGCGCAGGCGCGTCAAGTACTGGTCGAGGGTGTTGTCATTGACCTGGGCGCCTTCGGGCCAGGCCGAGAGCACCAGGGCATGGCGCCGGACGACCGCCCCAGGGGCCGCCATCAAGGAGGCCAGCAGCCGGAACTCGGTGGGTGTAAGGGGTATCTGTGTGCCGTCCGCGGTCTTCAGCACGTGTGCGACCGGATCCAGCCGCAGCCCGTCGACCTCGGTGACCGCCTCGCGACCGGCTCTGCGCAGCACCGCGCGGACCCTGGCAGCGAGTTCGGCCAGGTGGAAGGGCTTGGCGAGATAGTCGTCGCCGCCCGCGGAGAAGCCCGAAAGCCGGGACGTGAGGCCATCACGAGCGGTCAAGAAGATGACCGGCATGTCCAACCCGGCAGCGCGCATGGCCTGACAGACGTCCCGGCCATCGGAGTCGGGCAACCCGATGTCCAGCACGACTGCGTCGATCTGGTCATCTATCGTCCGCAGCGCGCCTGCTCCGTCCGCGGCTGTCAACACCTCGAAATGCTCCTCGCGCAGGCCCCGGGCGAGAACGTCACGAAGTCCGTGGTCGTCCTCGACGACCAGGACGCGGTGGATGGTCACATCGTCAGGTTACGGACCTTCCCGTAACCTGAGCCCACCTGCCTGCCGAAGTGCTCAGGTTCTGTTCAGGCAAGCCATGCCAGCCTTCCCCGATGACAACAACCCAGCAGATCCGGATGGGCGAACCGACCGGCCGGCAGATGCTCAACAAGGTGCCTGAGGTCACAGTCTGGTTCTGGATCATCAAGATCCTCTGCACGACCGTCGGCGAGAGTTTCGCCGACTACATCAACGAAACCCTCGGCTTCGGCCTGACCAACACCATGCTGTTGTTCACCGCGGTATTCGCGGTCGTGCTAACGGTCCAGTTCCGTACGAAGCGGTACAGCCCGTTCCCGTACTGGCTGACCGTGGTGGTGGTCAGCGTCACCGGCACGCTGTACACCGACATGCTCACCGATAAGCAGCATGTCCCGCTGTGGCTGAGCTCGACGGTCTTCTCGGTCCTGCTGGCCATCGTCTTCGGAGTCTGGTGGCTGCGCGAGCGGACCCTGTCGATCCACAGCATCACCACCTTCCCGCGTGAGGCGTTCTACTGGCTGACCGTCCTGGTGACGTTCGCGCTGGGCACCGCCACCGGCGACTGGACGCTGGAGCTGACCAACTGGACGCCCGCGCAGTCGGTGTTCCTGCCGCTGGGCCTCATCGTGTTGATCACCGGCCTGTGGAAGTTCGGCGCCAACCCGGTGCTTTCGTTCTGGCTGGCCTACATCCTCACCCGCCCGCTCGGAGCCAACATCGGTGACTGGCTCGCCTCCCCGAAGGTCGCGGCCAACCCCGGCGACCCGGTCGGACTCGGCCTGGGCACCTTCATCACGAGCCTGATCTTCCTCAGCGCCATCCTGGCGACGGTCATCTACCTGTCGATCAGCCGTAGCGACGTCGCCGAGAGGTACGAGGCGACGCACGCGCCGTCGGTCACCACCAACGTGCGCCGGGAGCGCATCGCGCTGGGAGCCTTCGGCGTGATCGCCGCCGGCACCGCCGCGCTGATGGTCTGGGCCCACAACCAGCCCCACGTCACCTGCGACCCGACCGGTCAGAGCGAGACGATGCCGGCCTGCCCGAAGCCGGCCCTGACCAGCGACCAGACGACCGCCGCAGTGGCGAAGTACGAGAACCTCGCCCAGACGGCGATCGCCCAGGACCGGGCCGCGAAGGCCGCGGCCTCCCACGCCACCGTGCAGAAGATGCGCGATGACTGGGACGCCGACGCCACCTCGCTGCAGGCGGTCAACAAGAAGACCTGGACCCTGCTCGACAATCAGATGGACGCGGTCCTCAAGACGTACGCCATCGACCACGGCCACATCAAGCCGGCCCCAGCCGCCAAGCAGGAGAAGCAACTCAAGGTCCTGCTGGCCGACTTCAAGAGCGACCGCTTCTGAATGGGCGCGTGAAGTAGGCGGATCACCCTTCTGTCCCGCGGGGTGGCCGGTACGGGCGGCCGACGGTAGAAGCCCATGAAGACCCCGGCGCGCCCGAAGTGCGGATCGGTGGTCTCATGGTGGACACCCGGCGCCCGCCGGTGCTTCGTCGCCGGGCGGGAGTTTGCGCTCCGGGCCAGGGAGTTCGACCTGCTCAGCCGGCTGGCCGCCGATGCCGGGAAGGCGGTCAGCCGCCGGATCTGATGGCCGGCGTGTGGGACGAGCGCTGGTTCGGCTCGGCCAAGACGCTGGGCGTCGCGTGGCGACGCACCGGTCGAAACTCGCAGCAAGTTCTCACGCCGCCATGCCGCTGATCGTCACACTCCGCGGACGAGTAATCGTGGCTGTTGTGTGCCGTTTTGGGGGGCGTTGCTACTATCCGAGTAGTAGATCGCTCCGTCTCCTACGGTGAGGACGCCTGCTGATGTCGAGTGCTCGTCTGGGTGTCGCGGTCGGTGTCATCCTTCTCCTCGTCATCGGTTCGGCGGCCGGCTGGTACGTGTACCGCATCGTCAAGCCCGGGCCGGGTTGCACGGTCACCGCCGTGTCGGGCACGGGTTCGGGTGACTACACGCTCACGACCACGCAGGCCGACAATGCCGCGACGATCGCGGGCGTCGGCCTGCGGATGGGTGTCCCCGACCATGCCGTGTCCGTCGCGATCGCCACGGCGCTGCAAGAGTCACAGCTCGTGAACCTGTCCAGCGGGGACCGGGACTCCGCCGGGCTTTTCCAGCAGCGCCCGAGCGAAGGCTGGGGGACCTACAGCCAGGTCGTCGACCCGGTGCACGCGAGTACGGCGTTCTACGAACATCTGCGGCAGCAGCCCGGCTGGATGACGATCAGCATCACCCAGGCCGCCCAGCGCGTCCAGCATTCGGCGACGCCGGAGGCGTACGCCAAATGGGAGCCGGAGGCGCGGGCCGTCGCGAGCGCCCTCACCGGCGAGCGGGCCGCCGCACTGAGTTGTCACAATCTCGCGATCACCACGGCAACGGCCACGCTGAGGTCGACCGCGCTCGCCGAACTCGGTACCCCGAGCATCAGCGGCAGCGACGGCCCCGCCCGCGGCTGGGCGTTCAGCAGCTGGCTCGTCGCCCACGCGGTGCGGCTCGGCGTCAAGCA
This sequence comes from Actinoallomurus soli, assembly GCF_024055715.1. Taxonomy (GTDB): domain Bacteria; phylum Actinomycetota; class Actinomycetes; order Streptosporangiales; family Streptosporangiaceae; genus Actinoallomurus; species Actinoallomurus soli. The sequence continues at coordinate 382,849 of NZ_JAMXMV010000005.1, read as the reverse complement.
GGTGACGTTCGGCGGCGAAACCTGGACGGCCAGCTCCGGAAAGTGGTCTCCCGCCTCCGCCGCGAAGGACATCCTGAGTCTCCGCACGGTGGCGGATCCCCGATCGTAAATCTATTCAGTTCCCCCGTGTCGTTTCCGACGCAGAGCCGCTCCGGCCGAAGACCGGCACCGCGTCACACAGTGCCCGATCGCCCAGGCACGGGGGACGGCCGGCCCGCGGGCATGTACCGCCGTTGCCGCCACTGATCGTGGTCACGATCGTCAGCGTGGTCGTGCTGATCAGCGGAGTTCGGCGACCGCGACAGCCCCACACTGCTCGCCCCGGCGCTGGTGCTGCTGCCGGCCGGGTCAGGCTCGACCCATCCGCACACCGGCAAGCTGGACTGGCTCGCGCCCCCCGTCATCCGCATCATCGAGTAGGCCGATCTCGCCGCCCTGGGGCTCGCCCACGGCGTTCCCGAACCGCTGGTGTACGCCCTGCTGGGCGTCCTGGCCTACCACCACTACGACACGGTCTACCGCACCCGGCAGTGAATGTGGCCCGCCGCCTGGGTCTTCCGCGCCGGCCTCGGCTGGGACGGCCGGACGCTCCTGGCCGGTATCGGCGCGCTCACCCACACCGCCACGCTCGCGTACGGCGTTCTCACCAGCTATCTCGGCCTCATCTTCACCGCTTGAAGCATCCACGCCTGGTGGCGCGCCGGCCGGCATGCGAACGTGCGCGTGGACCTTGACGATGGCGACGAAGACTGATCGGCCGGATGTCGTGCTTCAGATGTTGAGGTAGACGAGACTGCCGATGCCGAACAGGGTGCAGTAGATGGCGAACGGGGTCAGGGTGCGGGTTTCGAAGTACTTGGTGAGGAACCGCACCGAAACGTAGGCGCCGACGAAGGACAGCAGGCTTCCGACGAGGATCTGGCCGTGGATGCCGTTGCCCATCGGCCCGAACAGTTCGGGGAGTTTCAGCACGCCGGCGCCGAGGATCGCGGGTGTGGCCAGCAGGAAGGCGAAGCGGGCGGCGTCCTCATGGGACAGTCCCTTGGCCAGGCCGGCGATCATGGTGACGCCGGAGCGGCTGATGCCGGGTGCGAGCGCGAGGATCTGCGCTGCACCGATGAGGATCCCGGACAGGAATCCGAGTCCCGCGATCCGCTCGTCGGACGCCTGGTTGGCGTCGGCGTCGGCGTGGTCGACGGAGGCGGCAACCGCCGGCTCGTACGGCGTGGCGGAGCGGTACCTGCCCTGCGGGTCGGGCTGCCCGCCCTGACGGGGCTGTGCGTGGGGCTGCTGGGCGTACGGGGCGCCCTGGCGTTCATACCCGGACTGAGGCTGCCAATCGGGGGCGAGCCGATGCTGCCCCGAGTAGGGCTGCTGCGCCGGGTAGGAGCCGCCTCCGGCGTACGGAGGGTGTCCCGCAGGCTGGTGGGGCTGCTGCGGGTTGGGCTGTCGTAGGTGCTGCTGCCCCATGTTCAGCCCGTACAGCTGCAGGTCGGGCACGGTCTCGGTGACGCTGACGTTGCCGTGCTGCCGCACGTGCTCGGTCGAGCCGCCTTTCTTTCTCAGTCGCTCCCCGGCGAAGATGACGAGGCCGTTGAGGGCGAGGAAGACGGCGACGGGGGTGGGCTTGCCGAGCATGGTGCGGAAGAGGTGGTCGAGGGCGACTCCGGCCACGCCGACGGGGATGGTGGCGGCGATCAGCAGCCAGGCGAGGCGTTCGCTGGGGCTTTGAATCCGCCGGTTCCGGATCGAGCTGAACAGCCCGCCGATGATGCGTACCCAGTCTCGCCAGAAGAACAGGACCAAGGCCAGGGCGGTGGCGACATGCAATCCGACGACGAACGCCAGGTACGGCGACTTGTCGGCGGTGACGCTGAGGTCACTTGCCCATCGGCCGCCGATCAGGGCGGGAATCAGGATGCTGTGGCCCAGACTGGAGACCGGGAACAGTTCGGCGACGCCTTGCAGCGCCCCGATCACGATCGCCTCGGGATATGAAAGGGACATCGACTTCCTCGCGCAAGAGATGCAGCCGCGACCGTCGGCCGCCGGCCAGTTGATCGACATGGATCGCTGATCGGTTGCGGCATACCTATGACCTCGGGTTCACCAAGGGCACAGGTTTATCTTCTACACGCGGATAGAAGATTGTCGGAATTGTGAACACTCGGTGAACGATCCCGCGAGCCGATGCGGTCAACGGGCCGCACCAAGGAGGAGCCAAGGCGGGTGCGGGTGAGCCCGGCCATGTCGCGATACCACGTAGCTCACCGCCAGGCGCAGGATGAGATGGACGTCATCGTGGGCCTGGAGGTTGGTGCCGGCGACTACCCGGCCAGGCCCTTCGCGCCGGCGCAGGACGCCCGCGTACGCGTGCAGCTGGAGCGCGGCGCACCGGCCGCCCCGACGCGTTCGGAGTTCGGGATCGGTGGCCTCGTGGTCGGCACCGGGGCCCTCCGGCGCTTCGTCGCCGGGCGGGACGTCTCGCTCCGAGCCAGGAATTTCACCTGCTCAGTCGACCGAGCGGCCCGTACATGACCTGATATCAGATGATCCGGCGGCGCAGCAACACGGCGAACATGCCGGCGGCGGGAAGCAGCGGCAGCCACACGGTGATCATCCGATAGCCGAGCACTGCTCCAACGGCCAACGTGGAGGGTGCGCCTGTGGCGGCCAGCCCCGCGACGAGCGCCACGTCCAGCCCGCCGATCCCACCGGGCGAGGGGATGAGAGCCGCCACGGACGATACCCCGAGGTAGAGCACCATGACGCTGCTGAGCGCGATGGGCACTCGGAGTCCCTGGAGTATTGAGAACAGCACGAGCGTGTGGAAGAACGGCAGGGTCAGCGAGCCGAGCCATAGCGCCGCGGCACGACCCGGGTGCCGGAGGACCGCCTTCAGCTCCGCCATCTCACGCACCATCTGCCGGGCGGCCGACATCGACCCCACGGCGAGCCGGCCGAGCCACCGTCTCGGCCGGTTCAGCGTCAGCGCGAACGCGGCCGCCGACGCTACCGCGCCGATCACCAGCGCCGCGCCCGGCCCGGGATGGGGCAGGAGCCCGGTGGGCCGTGACGCGCGGGCGCCCAGCCGACCCACCGTGGACGGGGCGATCAGGACGACGCCCGCCAGCAGGGCGAGGTGCGTGATACCGGTCGCCAGGGCGTTCAACCCGACGGCGCCCACGGCCGAGCCGCGGCTGACGCCGTGCCGTTGCATGAACCTCACGTTGACCGCGATACCGCCCGACCCGGCGGGCAGCAGATGGTTCACGAACGACGCGGCGACCTGCACCGCGAACACCCGCGCCACCGGAAGGCGTACCGGCATCGACCCGAGCAGCGACACCGTGCACGCCGCCCACAGCGCCACGGTGCCGAGCACGGCGAGCAGCAGCCACTCCCCGTCGGCACCGGCCAGACTGTCCCCGCCGGCGTCCACGGCCGCGCGGTGCATGACTCCCAGCACGATGACGGCACCGGCGACACCGGCACCCAGCAGCACCTTGGGAAGGGACGAGCCCGATCGCCCGGAGTGTTCGGTCACACCAGCCCCACTCCCCTACCGCCGTCCCGCTCCGGAAGAGCCACCGACTACTACAGAGATAGTAACCGTCGAATCGGTGCTCAGCCTGATCTGGTCGCGTCACGTGGAGATCCAGTGATCGGGCCGCCCTGTTGCGGGGAATCAGCAAGCGCGCCTGGTCGTCGTGGGTCCCCGGGGCCGCGGCGGGTTCCACGACCGGATGCTCGGCTCGACCAGCCTGCAGCCGGCAGTCATGCCACCTTCCCCGTCGTGGTAGTGCGCGACGGCCTTCAACCGCGATGCGAGCACGAAGTACCTTCCCGAGGGACCGAGATCGCTCGGCCGGGCGGCGGTGATCACGGCGACGGCCGGCTCGCGGCCGCCGCGGCTCTGCCGGGCCGCGAGCCACAGGCCGACGGCTCCGACCACCACTACGGTGCCCAGCCAGTACGGCCGGGCGGCGTTCTCGCCGCCGAAGAAGCGTACGAGCATGCCGTACAGCGACTGGTTCCCCACCCAGTCGGCCGGGCCAACCCGGCTCGGCGACATGAACAGCCCGTCGCCCCAGTACTGCCGGGACTCATGCGGGAGGGCCACGAAACCCACGACGATCGTCGACAGGAACGCGGCGATCGCGACTGCGGCCGCGCGAAACCCGCGGGTAAAGAGCAGGTAGGCGATGAAGATGCCGGGCGTCAGCTTGATGCCCGTGGCGATGCCGATCCCGACGCCCTCCCAGCGGCGACCGTCGCCCTGCCGGAGGTCGGTCAGGACCAGCGCCATCAGGATCAGATTGATCTGGCCGAACCACAGCGTCTTCTGCACCGCTCGGTCCACATCGCCGCCTCCTCGGGCCCGGAGCCGTACAGGCGCAGCCGCCAGGACGGGTGGCGCGCTGCGACTTCGGCCCACGCTTCCAGCAGCAAGTCCTGGCCCTTCTCGAAGGCCAGGCGTCCGTGCCGGACGACGACCGGTTCAGTGCGCGGCGAGACCGTACGCGGGGTGACGTGCAGGGGTTCGGCAGCGCGCCGGCGTTGGACATGTCGTCGAAGGCCCACGCGTCCGCGTCGGCGTCGGTGAGCGCGAGCAGGAGGTCGGCGCCGGCGAAGTGGCGCTTCACCCGCTTGTACCGCGAGGACCGGCGGGTCGCCTCGTAGGACTCATGGCTCATGCCGATCACCGGCATGCCCGCGGTGTCGGCGCGCGCCACCCACTCCATGGCCCAGACCTGCGCCGCGATGACGACGCCGCCCGGGCTCGCGGTGCGGAACAGCGCGCTGAGGCGTGCGGCGCCGCGCCGGACCCTCAGCTGATGACGCACTCTCCGCAGGCGCGCTCCGACCGGCCCACGGGCCGGCGGCAGGGCGCGTTCGTGCAGCACGGTGACGGTGTACGGCAGGTCGCGGCCGTAGTCGTGGGGGTGTTCGGCGTGCGTGATGCCGACGAGGGCACGCGGTGACCACGGGTGGCGAACATCCGGCCGATGTCGTGCGCCCAGCGCTGCAGGCCGCCGAGCTCTTCGACGTTGTTGCAGACGATGAAGACGTCGCGGGTCTCAGCCACGGTCACCTCCGGCGTCGCGTCCGTGCTCGCGTCGTCAACGATGACGACCTCGACCCCCGGCAGCGACTGATCCAGCACCGAGCGGACCGCGCGGGCGAGCCGACCCGCGTCGTTGTAGACGATCACGACGACGGTCACATCGGGTCCCAGAGGCAAGCGGTCCCACCACCTTCGTCCATGAGCGTAACTACTATCGCGATAGTACTATTCAGGTAGTCATTGCAACGTAAGACGCCGGTCCGGACGGATCGGCAGGTGAAACGAGGGCAATGCAGCACTTCATCGCCAACTTCGGATACGTCGCCGTCTTCTTGTTGATGGCCGCCGAGTCCGCCTGCATCCCCGTGCCGTCCGAGCTGATCATGCTGTTCGCCGGTGCGCTGGCGGCCGGTGCCGTCCCGGGAAGCAGCCCGGATCTCACCCTGATGATCCTGAGCGGCACCGCAGGGAACGTCGCCGGCAGTTACGTCGCCTGGGCCGTCGGGCGGTACGGCGGCCAGGCCGCGCTCCGCCGCTGGGGCCGGTACGTCTGGCTGAAGGAGGAGGACATCGACAGGGCCACCCGCTGGTTCGACCGGTACGGCGGCAAGGCGGTCTTCTTCGGACGGCTGTTGCCCGTCGTGCGGACCTTCATCTCCCTGCCGGCCGGGTTCGCCCGCATGTCACCGGGCCGGTTCGGCGTCTACACGCTGGCCGGCTGCATCCCGTGGACCGCGGCGCTCGGAATCGCCGGCTACGCCGTCGGACGCAACTGGCAGCGCGTCGCCGACGCCTTCCACGGCCCCAGTTACGCCATCGCCGCCATCGTCGCCGTGGCCGCGGTCGTCGCCGTCATCATCTTCGTCCGCCGGCGACGCCGTACGGGCCAGGCCACCGGCCGCTCGATCTGAGACGGCGCGTCAGCGGCAGGCCACGCCGAGGAACTCCGGGCCCGTCCAATCCGCCCATCGCACGGCGGGGCAGTTCGGTCGGCTCGGCCATCCAGGCGATGGCGGCAGCCGGCACGTGGGCCAGGAGGTCGGCCAAGATGTCGGGATGGTCGTCGGGGTCAGATGGCGGGCCGGTCGCCCTCGACGCGGCACAGGTACCCGTCGGCTGAGCGCCGACGGACGGGCCCCGGTCAACATTTACGCCGTCCGACGCCGACAGGCGGTCGGCGTCATCACCGGTCATCGGGCGACGCCGGCCCCCTCACAGGCCAGGACCGGGTGGGTCGAACCCGACCGCGCCCATTCCCGTGGCAGGACACGGGCCGGCGGCAACCCCGAGACGAAGGGGCACGATGACGGCGGCGGCGCCGGCTTCTGAGCGCCGGGGTCATCGGACCGGCGAGTCGCCGATGACCTCCCGCAGGATCGCGCGTGCCTCGTCGGGGTAGGTCTCGATCAGCCGCCGCAACTCCGCCAGATCCCCGCAGCGGCTCGCGCGCCCGACGGTCGGCAACGCCAGCACCTTGCGGAACTCCTGCAGCGCACGGGCGAGGTCGTCGTTCATGTGCGCTGAGCCCGGAAGGCGAGATGACGGCTGCGCGGGCAGCACGGAGTTTGCACACTATGTAGTCAAGCCATCACTTTTCGCATTGGCAAGCCATCTACCGCTCTGCTCACTATATGAGACGAATCTTCTTGTCATATGAGATGAGCGCTAAGGTGATCGATGAGAAGGGGTGATCACCTTGATCAGAGAATGGGACGCCACGGCCTATGACGCCCTCCCGCTGCCGCACCTGCGCTGGGGCCGGCGCACTCTCGAGCGACTGCCGCTCTCCGGCGACGAGACGGTACTGGAGGCCGGTTGCGGCACCGGCCGCGACACCGCGGCACTGCTCGACCTGCTGCCGCGGGGACGCGTCATCGCGGTCGACGGGTCCACACGGATGCTGGAGCGGCTCCGCACCAAGCTCGGGGACCGCCTCGACCAGGTCGACGTGCTCCAGGCCGACCTGACCGAGCCGTTGCCGATCACGGACGCCGACGCGGCGTTCAGCGTCGCGACCTTCCACTGGATCCACGACCACGACGCGCTGTTCACGAACATCGCGCGGGTGCTCCGGCCGGGAGCGCCGTTCGTCGCCGACTGCGGCGGACGAGGCAACGTCGCACGGGTGCGCGCCGCCCTGGCGAAGGTCACCGGGGAGGAGCCCGCGCCGTGGTACTTCGCCGGGGCGGAGGAGACGCGGCGACGCCTGGAGGCGGCCGGCTTCACCGAGGTCGAGGTCGCCCTGGTGCCCGACCCGGCCCGGCTCAAGGAGGGTGAGCAGTTCGAGAGCTACCTGGCCACTGTGGTCCTCGGTGCGCAACTCGACCGGCTCCCGGCCGCCGAGCACCGGGACTTCGTACGCGCCGTCGCGGCGGAACTGCCCGAGCCGGTGGTCGACTACGTGCGCCTGGAGTTCTCCGCGCGTCGCGCCGGGGCCTGACCCTGACGGGCGGCGGTCCTCGGTCAGTCGGCACAGGCCGCCGCCTTTACAATGTAGATCACTTTCGGGTGACCCGGTCAGCGGGCCCGCTCGACGAGGAAGCGGAGGAGCACGGCGAGATCCTCGGCGGCCGGGCCGCTCGCGCCTTCGGCGTGAAGGGCGTCCAGCGCCCGGCCCAGACAGGAGCCGGCCAGCTCTCGCGCGCGCCGCCGCCCGCCGGCGGCCTCGATCAGGGCCCGCGCCCGTTCGAGATCCTCCTCGCCGGTGAGCGGTGCCGCGAGCGCCTCGCCCAGTCTCCGGGCGGCCGGCGTACCGGCCTGCAGCGCGGCCAGGACGGGCAGGGTCTTCTTGCCGCGCCGCAGGTCGCTCGACGCCGGCTTGCCGGTGACGGCGGGATCGCCCCAGATGCCGAGCAGGTCGTCGGTCACCTGGAACGCCAGGCCGGCCTGCCGGCCCATCAGCGCCATCCTGTCCGCCCGCTCCGGCGATCCCCCGCCGAGCAGGCACCCGACGGCCGCGGCGCAGCCGAGCAACGAACCCGTCTTGGCCTCCGCCATGGCGACGTACTCCTCGACGGTGACCGCGTCCGGCCCGGTCCACGGCCGCCCCTCGAACGCGATGTCCTCGGCCTGGCCGTGCACGAGTTCGATGAGCGTGGCCGACAGCCGTTCCATGGCGGCCGCCGAGCCGGGCCCCGGCGCCCGGGCGAGCGTCGCCACGGCCAGGGCGAGGAGCGCGTCACCGGCCAGGATCGCCGGCCCGACCCCGTGGGCACGCCATACCGACGCGCGGTGCCGGCGGCGCTCGTCGCCGTCCATGATGTCGTCGTGCACGAGGGAGAACGCGTGCACCAGCTCGACGGCGACCGCGCCGGTCAGCGCGGACTCGGCCGGCGCGCCGGCCGCCCTGGCGCACAGCAGGACGAGGGCGGGGCGGAGCCCCTTGCCATCGGCGGCCGTGCGCCGGTCGACCGGCCGTCCGTCGCGGTCGGCCCAGCCGAAGGAATACGCCGCCATCCGGGCGGGCCAGGGATGCAGCGTCTCGACCGCCGCCCGCAGCGCGGGCCCGGCCGGCGAAGCCCAGCGGGAGAGCACCTCGGCGGCACGGTCTTCGGCCTCCGCGGGCGAGGACGGATCAAGGGTCATGGGGTCTCCGCTCCGCGACCAGGGACGAAGATCGACGAAGGTACGCGTTCCCACCCGAGCAGGGACCCCAAACCCGACATTCGGGGAGAAAAGAATCACACAACGCATCGTGACGACCGCAGCCGGTGGGAATCCGCCGTAACGCCGCGCCCCACCGCCGGCCACTCCCCTTCCGCACTCCACGGGTCGCTTACGGGGCGACGCGTCACCCACCGTGAGCGCCGCTGGTCACGGGCGCCGCCACCCCGGCCCTCCCGGCCGGGCGTCCCGCCGACCCCGACCACAGCGCACGCGACCGGCCCGTCCCGCCGTCTCGGAGCCATGGATACAGAGCGTATACGGCCATAAGCGGACAAACGTAGCGTGCGTCACATATCTCCCTTCCGTCGACTACTTATGCAATACTCCCGATAGTCAGTCGCGACACCCCGCCCTATATCCGCCCATCTCGCACGCACAGCGCAACTGTCCTCGACAAGGATTCTTGCCACATCCGTCAAGACCAGCACCATCGGCCCGGTGGCGCACCGGGCACGGATCCCTCGCACCAATCCGAACCGGGAACAGGTGAGCAATCGATGTCCGCCGTCCTCGACACCGATCCGCCGCGAACGGCCCCCAGCGTCCGGCTCTATCGTTCCATCCCCGCCCTGGTCCGCGACCCGATGGCGGAGATCGAGCGGCTCGGCCGCTTCTCGGGCGAGCTCGTCCGCGTCGATTTCGGGATCTTCAAGGCCTATCTGGCGACCCATCCGGACCACGTGCAGCAGATTCTGCGCGAGAATGCGGATAATTACCGCCGGGAAGGCGTCGCGTGGCGGCCTCTCCACCGTCTTTTCGGCGACAGTGTTCTCGGCGAGGGCCCTGATTGGGAGCTCAGCCGAAAGGCCCTTCAGCCCGTCCTCACGACCCGGCACATCCATTCGGTGACCGGCAGAATGGCCGAGACGATCAACGAGGCGATCGAACCGCTGGCCGACCCGGCGCGGGACGGGCGGCCCATCGACGCGACGCGGGAGATGGCCAGGATCGTCAACCGCACCGTCCTGCGGGTCTTCTTCGGCGACAAGATCTCTCCCGCCGCCAACGCCCGGCTCGCCCCGGCCTTCGACAAGGTCGCCAAGGCGGTGGCGTTCCGGTTCCTCCTGCCGTTCCTGCCCGAGTCGATCCCGGTTCCGGGCGACCGGGCCTTCAAGGACGCCGTCCAGCGGATCGACGACGTGCTCCTGCCCCTCATCCGCCGGCAACGGCGCGTGAAGGACGACTCGCCCGACTTCTTCTCCGCGCTCTGCCACGCGCGGAAGGCCGACGGCGGCGAGGTCTCCGAACGCTGGATCCGCGACAACCTCGTCGCGATGTTCGCCACGGCCACGGAGACGACGGTCGGCGCGCTCACCTGGCTGTGGCCACTCCTCGACGGCCATCCGCGGGTGGCGGCCCGGCTGTACGAGGAGATCGACCGGGTCGTGGGCCGCGACCCCGTCCGGGCCGAGCACCTGCCGGGCCTCACCTACACCCGGCAGGTGATCCAGGAGATCCTGCGCCTGTATCCGATCGGCTGGCTGTTCCCCCGGAGAGCGGTCACTCCCACCGGTCTCGGCGCGGTGCGGATCGAAGCCGGGGAGACCGTGCTGCTCAGCCCGTTCCTGACGCACCGGCTGGAACGGTTCTGGGACCGGCCGCGGGCCTTCGACCCGGACCGGTTCGCGGCCGGCCGGACCCCGGGCGGCCGGCGGCGGCACCGCTACGCGTACTTCCCGTTCGGGGGCGGTCCCCACCAGTGCATCGGGATGCACGTCTTCAACACCGAGTCCGAACTGATCGTCGCCGGGCTGCTGCGCCGGTTCCGGCCTGCCTCCTGCAGCGCGGTCCCCGCCCGCCCCCGGATCGGGCCGACGCTCCGGCCGCGCCGCGACGTCGAACTGACGCTCCGGCCGATCTGACGGGCGCGCCCGGGCGCGCGGCCGCCCCCATGATCCTCACTCGCACCCGTCCGTACGCATGTCCCCCGTACGGATGTCCCACGACAGAAGGGCAGGCATGGCGATTCCCCTGGCGAGCCGCGACGAGCGTGAGGCGGCGGCGGAGCACGGACGGATCTGTGCACTCGCCACCGAGTGCCTGCGCGACCTGCAGGAGTGCGCGGCCGCGTATCCGGACCTGTTCCCGCCCGACCCGTTCGGACCGACCGTGTTCAGCGGTGTCGCCCTCGCGAACGCCTTCGGATCGCCCTGGGCCGACGCCGGCCGGATCAGGATCGCCGCGCGTACGGCCCTGTGGGCGTTCGCCGCCGACTGGCTCGTCGATCACGTCGCGACGTCCCCGGAGGAGATCGACGCCTTCGCGGAAGGATGCACGGCCGTCGCGGAGGGCGCCGCCGGGAACGTGCCCCTGGAACGTCTGCTCGCGAGCGTCCGCGCGGAACTGACGGCCAGTGCGGTGTGGCCGGCCCTCGCCCCCGCCTGGCGCGACGCCCTGCGCAGGTACGTGGAGGCGAGCGCGCGCGAGTGGAGGTGGAAGGCGGCGGCCGCCCGGGGCGAGCGGTCCGCGCTCCCGACCGTGGAGGAGTACCTCGCCAACGCCGACAACTTCGGTTCGCACCTCGTCAACGTCTCCCACTGGATCGCGGGCGAGACCGTGGACACGTTGGAGCGGCTGCGGCCGCTCGCGGCCGCCGGTGAGGAGGTGCAGCGCGCGCTGCGCCTGGTGAACGACCTGGCGACCTACGAGCGGGATCTCGCCTGGGGCGACCTGAACAGCCTGATGCTCGGCGCGGGGCGCGAGGAGATCACCCGGCGGGTCGACGAGCTCGCCGACCGCTGCGAGCGGCTCATCGCGCCGCTCGAGGACGGCCTGCCCCGTGAGGCGGCGTACCTGCGGCGGCAGCTCGGATACAGCATCGGCTTCTACGGGACGAGTGACTACTGGGGCGACCGGTGAGGCCCGCCGAGCCCGTCGGGGACTCGGTCTCCCCTCTCGGTGGCATCGAGGCCGAGGCCGGTGCGCTGGTCGCCGGGCTCCTCGGCGAGCCGTGGGGGCAGGTCTCCGCGTCGGCGTACGAGACCGGACGGCTGGTGACGCTGGCGCCCTGGCTGACCGGGCACACGGAGCGGGTCCGGCACCTCCTGGCCGCCCAGCGCCCGGACGGCGGGTGGGGCGCCCCCGACCCCGGGTACGCCCTGGTCCCGACGCTCAGCGCGACCGAGGCGCTCCTCCGCGAGGCCCGCAGAGGCGCCGCCACCGGCGGCGCGGCGCTCGCGGGACTGCGCCCGCTGTTCGAGTGGACGCACGGGCCCGGGGCGCTGACGAGGGCCGGTCTGCCCGACCTGCCGGCGATCGAGCTCATCGTCCCCGGTCTCGTCGACGCGATCAACGACCACCTGGACGCCGGAGCGGTCCCGTGGCCGGGCACCGGGCGGCTGCGCCTCCCCGAGGGCCTGGCCGGCGCCGCGCTGGCCTCCGTACGGGCCCTCTTCGCCTCCGGTGCGGCACCGCCGCTGAAGCTGCTGCACGTTCTCGAGGCCGGTGGTGCCGCCGCCTGGCGCCACCCCGCGGTACGGCCGGAGGCGACGGGGACGGTCGGGGCCTCCCCCGCCGCCACGGCCGCCTGGCTCGGCGGCCCGCGGCCGGACTCCGCGGGCGCTCCGGCCCTGCGCTTCCTGGAGACGGCCGCGACGCGGCAGGGCGGGCCGGTGCCCTGCGGGCTGCCGATCACCGTCTTCGAACGCGCCTGGGTGCTCGGCGGGCTGAGGCGCGCGGGCGTTCCGGTCGACGTGCCGCCGGCCCTGGTGGCGGATCTGGATGCGGCGGTCGGTCCTACGGGAACGGCCGCGGCGGCGGGCCTGCCGGTCGACGCCGATACGACGGCGGGGGCGCTGTACGCGCTCGCGCTCGCCGGCGCGCCGCGGCGGCCCGATCCGCTCTGGACGTTCGAACTGGACACCCACTTCTGCACCTGGCCCGGCGAGGACGGCGAGTCGGCCACCACGAACGCGCACGTGCTCGAGGCGTTCGGAGGGTACCGCCGGAGCGCGCGGCGGGACGACGGGTCCGCGGCGCGGTACGACGCCACGATCGCCAAGGTTTCGGCCTGGCTGCGCGACCGTCAGCGCGACGACGGGCACTGGGACGACCGCTGGCACGTGTCGCCGTACTACGCCACCTTCTGTTGCGCGCTGGCCCTGCACGACTTCGGCGGACCGGAGTCGGCGGACGCCGTCGACCGGGCCGTCCGCTGGGTCGTCGGGACGCAGCGGGCGGACGGCTCCTGGGGCCGCTGGACCGGCACCGCCGAGGAGACGGCGTACGCGGTTCAGATCCTCCTGCTGACACGCGGTTCGCGAGTGGACGCCGGGTCGGACTCGGCGCGCCTCCGGGCGGTCGCCCGGGGATGTGAGCGCCTGCGCAGGTCTCCGGCCGGCCCGGACGATCCGCCGCTCTGGCACGACAAGGACCTCTATCTGCCGCTCGGCATTGTGCGCTCCGCCACATTGGCGGCTCTCCACCTGCATGAACGGCTACCGCTGTCATCCGGCCGAGAGGGCGAGTGAGCCCCAAAATCCTCCCAAACCGGGCTATTCGCACCGCTTTCGCCACTTGTCGCCTTGAATAGGTATGGCGACCGTTGCTAGAGTCCAACATCGCCAGGGAGTGCGGCGGCATGCGCGTTGCGCGACGACAGTGCGCGGCGGACTGCAGATTACCCCAATAAATCGATTCACGTCACGAAATCCCAGATGAACAGAATACTGATTCCTTCGTCAGCGCAGGGCGGGCACAATGCGTTTCCGTAACTCGCGTCTTCGAACGAAGATCACCGCTCTGCTGCTGTCACTGGTCGCCCTCTGGGCGTTCGCGGCCTGGGTGACCTTGCGTGAAGGGGTGAACCTTCTCTGGGTCTCCGTGATCAACACCGGGGTCGCGGAACCTCTCGACGCACTGCAGCCCGAACTCCAGATGGAACGCCGCCTGTCGCTGATCCGGATCTCCGATCCCCGCCCGCAGCAGCGCACGGCGCTTCAGGAACAGCGGGCCCGCACCGACCAGGCCATCGCCAAATTCGAGCGGCTGGCCCGCGGCGGCAACGTGAAGTTCGCCCAGAGCCCGGAACTCAAGCGGGCGATCGACGCGGGCATCGCGCGGTTCAACGGGCTCGCCACCAGCCGTGCGGCGATCGACTCCGGCCTGATCGACCGGTCCGCCGCCGCCACGGCCTACGACGGCGCCGTCGAGGCGATCTTCGACATCAACGACTCGCTCGCGACCCTCGACGACAAGGACTTCGCCAAGGACGTCCGGACCCTCGTCGAGCTCAACCGGGCACGAGAGGTGCTCTCACAAGAGGACGCGGCATTGTCCGGAATGCTCGCGACCAAGCGCTTCACGACCGCGGATTACGTACAACTCGTCCAGCTCATCGGGGCCCGGCGTCACGCCTTCGCCGAAGTCCTCACGAAACTGGGATCCGCCGATCGTACTTCTTATGACCTGGCGGCCAATGGCAGCGACGTCCGCGCTTTCGAGACGACCGAGCAGACCCTCCTGACGAAGGCCAAGGCCGGCAGGCGGCTCCCGATCACCGCGACCCAATGGCGGGCCACCGCCGATCCCGCGTTGGCACAATTGTCAAAGGCGGTGTTCGGCGGCGGCAGCCGACTGGTCAAGCGGGCACAGCCCATCGCGATCGGCGTCGTCGCCCGGCTCGCCCTGGCCGGCGGCCTCGGCCTCGCGGCCGTCATCGCCTCCATCGTCGTCTCCATCACCACCACGCGGGCACTGCTCCGGCAGTTGGAGAAGCTGCGCAACGCGGCGCGCGAACTGGCCGACACGCGGCTGCCGAGCGTCGTCGAACGCCTCGGCCACGGCGAGAACGTCGACGTCGCGGCCGAGGCGCCGCCACTGTCCTTCGGCACCGACGAGATCGGCCAGGTCGGCCGCGCGTTCAACTCCGTGCAGGAGACCGCGATCCGCACCGCCGTCGAGCAGGCCGAGTTGCGGCGCGGCTTCCGCGACATCCTGCTCAGCCTCGCGCGGCGTTCCCAGGCGCTCGTCCACCGGCAGCTCACCCTTCTCGACGAGATGGAACGCCGCAGGGACGACCCCAAGGACCTGGAGGAGCTGTTCCGCGTCGACCACCTCGCCACCCGGATGCGGCGCAACGCCGAGAACCTCATCGTCCTGTCCGGCGCGACCCCCGCCCGCGGCTGGCGGTACCCGGTCCCGATGATCGACGTCGTACGGTCCGCGGTGGCGGAGGTCGAGGACTACACGCGGGTGACCGTCGCCTCCACCATCGGCGACGTCTCACTGGCCGGCCGGTCCGTCGGCGACATCGTCCACCTGCTCGCCGAGCTGATCGAGAACGCGCTGTCCTACTCCCCGCCGTACACGCAGGTGGAGGTCAGCGGCCGCAGGGTCGCCAAGGGCTACGTGGTCGAGGTCGAGGACCACGGTCTCGGCATGACCGACGAGCTGCTGGCCTCCCTGAACGACCGGATCAGCGACCCGCCCGAGTTCAACCTGTCGAGCTCGGTCCACCTCGGCCTGTACGTCGTCGGCCGGCTGGCCGAACGCTATGACGTGCGCGTCTCGCTCAAACACTCGTCCTACGGCGGGACCACCGCGGTGGTACTGATCCCCCGCGAGCTGATCAGTGAGACCGCACCCGATGACACGGCCCCCAAGAGGGGTGCCCGCGCCGTGGCCGAGAGCCGGCCCGCGGCGATCGGCGCCGCGCCCGCGGCCACCACCACGGCCGTGGCGACCGCCACCCCGCCCGACCCGTTCCCTGACGAATCCCACGGTTCCCATGACGAACACAGCACCGGGCCCGGAGACGAGCCGCAGGAGAAGACCCCGGAAGGGTTCCCCCGGAGACGGCGGAAGAGCCCCATCCGCCGTCCGGGCGGAACCCCGGCCGGACGGACGGTGGCGCCCGTGACGGCGTTCCCCTCGCCACCACGGGACATCCCCGACACGACGCCGGCCGACGAACCCGGCGAGGCCGCCCCCTCGGCCGAGGGCTCGCTCACGCCCTCCGGCCTGCCGATCCGCGTCCCCCAGGCGAGCATCGCCGCTCCCCTGCGGACGGACGGACCGCCCGCCGCGGCCGAGGACGAGGACAGGAACGCCGCCGGCGGCCGGTCACCCGAGAACGTCCGCAGGTCCCTCAGCGGTCTCCAGGCCGGCACCCGGCGCGGCCGGGCCGACGCGGCCAAGTCGCATCCGGAGTCCCGCACCGAGACCGCTGAGACCGCAGACGACGAAGCGTAGAAGGACTACTAGTGGCGCAGAAGACAGAACCTCCCGCCGAACTGGCCTGGCTGCTCGACGACCTCGTCGGGCGTGTCAAGGAGGCCAGACACGCGATCGTCCTGTCCGCCGACGGCCTGCTGATGGCCGCGTCGAAGGACTTCGACCAGGACGACGCCGAGCACCTGTCCGCGGTGGCCGCCGGTATCCAGTCCCTGGCCAAGGGCGTGGGCGAGCGGTTCGACGGCGGCCCCGTGCTGCAGACGATCGTGGAGATGCGCAAGGCGTACCTCCTGGTGACCGTCGCCGGCCAGGGCGCCTGTCTCGCCGTGCTCAGCAGCGAGGAGGCCGACATCGGTCTGATCGCCTACGAGATGGAGATGCTCGTCACCGGGCTCGGTCACCACCTGACCGCCGCGTCCCGTACCGCGGACTCGGTGCCGTGACGATGAGCGACTCGCAGGAGCCGGAGGACGTATCCAGGGATCTGCCCGACGCCGAGCCCGAGGGAGTGATCGTGGACGGGGAGGAGTCACACGAACGGTGGCTCGACGAGCAGGCCGGGCCGCTCGTCCGCCCGTACGTCATGACCCGCGGCCGTACGGAACCGGTCCGCGGCACCTTCGACCTCATCACGATGGTCGTGGCGACGGGGCTGCCGGCGGCCCCGGAGCTCGGCCTCGATCCCGAGCATCAGGCCGTCGTCCGGCTCTGTGAGGAGCCGATGTCGGTGGCCGAGATCGCCGGGCACCTGAACCTTCCGACCGTCACCGTCCGCGTCCTGCTCGGAGACCTGCTCGCCAAGGGCCTCATCACGGTCGAGGACCCGCAGACGGAGGCCGAGCTGGCGGACGACGACGACCTGTACCTGGCGGTGATCGATGGACTCAAGGCGCTTTGACCGACGGGGCCGGAGGCTGCCGAAGGCGACCAAGATAGTGGTCGCCGGCGGTTTCGGCGTGGGAAAGACGACCCTGGTCGGGACCGTCTCCGAGACCAAGCCCCTGCGGACCGAGGAGCTCCTCACCGACAAGAGCGTCGGCGTCGACGACGTCGAGGGTGTGGAGGCCAAGTCCACGACCACGGTGGCCATGGACTTCGGGCGCATCACGATCAAGGACGAGTTCGTCCTCTACCTCTTCGGCACCCCCGGCCAGGAGAGGTTCTGGTTCATGTGGGACGAGATCACGCTCGGGGCGCTCGGCGCGGTCGTCCTCGCCGACACCCGGCGGCTGGCCGACTGTTTCCCCGCGGTCGACTACTTCGAACGGCGCGGCACGCCGTTCATCGTCGCCGTGAACTGCTTCGAGGGGGCCCGGCGGTTCCAGCTGGACGAGGTGGAGATGGCGCTCAACCTCGGGGAGCAGGTGCCGATCGTGTTGTGCGACGCGCGCGACAAGGAGTCCTGCAAAGACGTCCTGGTGACGCTCGTCCGGCACGCCATGAAGACGCGCCGGGAGAAGCGGCCCGTCGAGGTGTAGGCCCGCGCCGCCGGCCCCGGGCGGCCGCTCCGAACGGCCCGGGCGCGCACCGCTCCGGCCGTCGGCGCGTTCCGCGGCCGGACGGGAGAGCCCCGGTCCGACCGGGATGCCGGGTCAGACCGGGATGCTCAGGAGGACGCCGCCGCCCTCCACCTCCACGTCGAACCTGTCCAGGTCCCGGCGCGGGACGGCCGTACCGCCGTGGACCTGCAGGTGGCCGGGCGAGCCGGCGACGCCGTAGCCCCTGGGCGGCACGGCCCACTCGGTCACCACGTGCCGCTGCCCGGACCGGTCGACCGCGATGAGCCGGCAGGTGAGCGGGCCCCTGATGCCGCCGAGGTCGAGGGCGACGTGGGTGCCCCAGGCCTTCACCTCCAGCGCCACGATGCCGCTCGCCCCGGTACGGGGGTTCACGGCCCGGTGCGTCTCGCCCCATCCGAGGAGGTCCGCGGGCATGTTCGGGTGGCCGTGCGCCGTGATCGTTCCGTCGCCGTGCCCGGCCAGGGCGGCGCCGACGGTGGCCCCGCCCGCCAGGAGCGCCAGACCGGCCGCCGCGCCCAGGATCGCGGTGCCCCGGCGCCGGCGTCGCGCGGCCACTCTCCGCCGGCGCAGCAGACTCGCGACGTCCGCCGAACTCCCGAGATCGGCCGGGCCCCCGGCCTGGCCCGCTCCCGCCGTGCCGCGCCCGGCGGCAGAGGCGGTCTCCGCCGTGCCGGACCCGGTCGTGCCGGACCCGGTCGTGCCGGGCTCGGTCGTCGTGGGCACAGGTCGGGCGGCGAGCAGCAGCTCACGCAGACCGGTCAGGTCGGCCACCTCGGCCGAGCACGCGGGGCAGCCGGCCAGGTGGGCCTCGAAGGCCCGCCGGTCGTCCTCCTCGAGCAGTCCGAGGGCGTACGCTCCGACGTCGGTGTGCCGAACGGGCCCATCGTCGGTCACGGCGTCACCCCCATCTCGTCGAGGACGACGCGCAGCGCCCGGAGTGCGTAGTAGACCCGGGACTTGACCGTGCCGACGGGGATGCCGAGCACCTCGGCGGCCTCGTTGACCGTGCGATCGCGCAGCACGGTCTCGGTGAGCACCTCGCGGTGCGCGGGGCTGAGCGCCTGCAACGCCTCGGATACGACCACGCCGCGCAGTAGATCCTCCATGCCGTCCGGGGACTGGAGCCCTTCCAGAGGGGCCTCGCCCGCCTCCTGGGGCCGTGCTCCCCGGCGGCGCCTCTCGTCGATGACGATACGGCGGGCGACCGTCGCCAGCCAAGGCATCAGGCTGGCCGCGTCCGCGTCCAGCTGGTCGAGGTTGCGCCAGGCGCGGATCATCGTCTCCTGCACGATGTCCTCCGCCCACTGCAGGTCACCGCCGGTCTGCCGGATCACGAAGGCGAGCAGCGGGCCGCGGTACTCCTCGTACAGGCGAGCGATGATCAGCTCGTCGTCGGCATCGGTCACCGGGCGCAGCGCGCGCAACCAGGTCCGTGCCTTCGTCCTGCCGCGCGCTCCGGGAAGGGCCATGGCGGGGGTGCTCCGGGCGGTCGGGAACGCGGTGATCAACGATAGACCCGGCGGCGGCCGGGCCGGGAGCGTGCCGCCGCGTACGCCGGCGCCTCGGTGGCCGCGCGGACCCATGAGGCGCGCCTTCGCGGGTGCGGCTTCATCGTGTCCCTCCCGTGTTCCGGTGCCGGCGGGCACCAGGGGGTACGGATCCGCCCAGCGCGGGGTTCAAGCGGATGGGCTGGGCCACAAGGCGGCCGGGAATGTCTTGACTCGGAGGCTTACCCGTCCTACCAAGGGCAGGTGACGATCTCCGCCGGAGGCACCGATCGATCGAAGGGATGGTGACGATGGCAGACATCCACGGCAAGGGGAAGCAGCGGGGTGGCGAGCAGACCACCTGGAGGAAGCCGGACTACGAGATCGTCGAGACGCCGATGGAGGCGTCCGCGTACTTCCTCTCCACCCGGTAACACCGTTGCTGCTGCAGATCCTCGGCACGGCCGCCGGTGGTGGCGTGCCCCAGTGGAACTGCGCGTGCCCGGGGTGCGCCGGTGCCCGCTCCCATCCGGAGCGGCGGCGCCGGCACGCCTCGGCGGCGGTCCGCGTCGGCGACCGATGGTTCGTCATCAACGCCACGCCGGACATCGCCGACCAGGTCGAGTTCTGCGGCACGCCGGTCCCCGGCTCGCGGGCCACCCCGCTCGCCGGGGTGATCCTCACGGATGCCGAGCTCGACCACACCCTCGGCCTCGCACGGCTGCGTGAGGCCGCGTCCATCGAGGTCATCGCGACACCCGCGGTCTCCGGCGCGCTGTCCGACCGGCTCCGCCTGAACGACGTCCTGGCCCCGTACACCCGCCTGGCCTGGCACGAACTGCCCGAGGACCGCCCCCTGCGGCTCGGCGGCGCCGTCACGGTGCGGGCCGTGCGCGTGTCGGGCAAGCGGCCGCGCTACGCCGCGGACGCCTCCGCCGACGGAGCGTGGTCGGTGGCCCTCGTCCTCGCCGACGGTGACCGGACCGCGGTCTACGCGCCCTGCGTGGCCGACTGGTCGCCCGCCCTCGACAAGGTCCTCGGGGCGGCGGACTGCGTGATCATCGACGGCACGTTCTGGGACGACGACGAGCCCCGCCGGATGGGGATCTCGGACCGGACCGCGACCCAGATGGGTCACCTGCCGATCACGTGGACCGCCGGCCCGCTGTCGCGGCTGCCGGCCCGGCGCCGTCTGTACACCCACCTGAACAACACCAACCCGCTGGTCGACCCCACCGCCCCGGCCCACGCCTCACTGGCGGCCCTGGGCATCGAGGTCGCGCCCGACAGGACGGTGATCGAGCTGTGAGCACCTCCACCGAGTACGGCCTCGACGAACGTTCAGGTCTGGCGTCCGCCACCGTGACATCAACCAATCGTAATGATAACGTCACGGATCGTGAAGCTAGCGGTGCAGATGAAGCTGCTGCCGACGCCTGAGCAGGCGGCGGCACTGGCGGCGACCCTGTCGCTGTGCAACACCGTGGCGAATGAGGTGTCGGCGGTCGCGTTCACCCGCGGCGTGTTCGCCCGGCAGAAGCTGCAGAAGATGGTGTACGCGGAGTTGAAGGCTCGAGGGCTGTCGGCGCAGCCCGCGTTGCATGTGATCCGTAAGGTCGCCGACGCATACACGACGCTGCACGCCCAGATCGCGGCTGGTCTGCTGGGTGGTGAGCACTCTCGGCGGCGTCGTAAGGCGGTCTCCAAGCCCATCATGGTGCGGGCCGATGCCGCCCAGCCGTTCGATGACCGGTGCCTATCGTGGCAGATGGACGCCCGGACCGTGTCGATCTGGACGGTGCACGGCCGCCTCCGGAGCATCGCCTTCACCGGCGAGCCCGGGCAGCTTAAGTTCCTGGCGACCCACAGAATGGGTGAAACCGACCTTGTCCACCGCGACGGGATGTTCTTCCTGATCGCCACCTGTGACGTCCAAACAGCCCCGCGGTTCGAGCCTGCCGATTGGATCGGAGTGGACCGGGGGATCGTGAACCTGGCCACCACCTCCGACGGAGACGACCACCAGGGCAAGGGCCTTGCCCGATACCGCCGCCGGCAGGCCCGGTTGCGCGCCGAACTTCAGGCCAAGAAAGCCGCAGGCAGCCGGTCGGCCGCCCGCCGGCTGGCCCGCCGGTCACAGCGGGAGGCGCGGCACGCCTCGAACGAGAACCACAAGATCAGTAAGCGAATCGTGGCCGATGCCCAACGCACCGGACGCGGTATCGCACTCGAGGAACTGAGCGGGATACGCGACCGGGTACGGCTCAAGCGGCACCAGCGGGCCACGCACTCCTCCTGGCCCTTCCACCAACTCGGCACCTTCATCCAGTACAAGGCCCAACGAGCCGGGGTGCCGTTCGTGGAAGTGGACCCGGCCTACACCTCCCAGCGGTGTCCCGTGCCATGGTGCGGGCACACCGAGCGGGCCAACCGGCCCGACCGGGATGTCTTCTGTTGCCGCCGGTGTGGGTTCGCTGGCCCCGCCGACGTCATCGCCGCCACCAACATCCGGAAACGGGCGTGCGTGGCGTGGGCATTCGTCAGCATGCCCGTCCCCCGCCCCAACAGCAGGGCGAGGGGAGATGCGACCCCGACGCGACACCCAGCCGCGACGGGGAGCGCAACGAGGTGCGAACGTCCGGGCTCCAAGCTCAGCCGTTCACGACCAAGAAGCTGACTCTGCGGATGCACGCGGCGAGGGGTCCGTCAGGTCGCCAGGTCGAGGGCCAGCGCGGCGACCGCCAAGGCCAGGAAGCCGTTGGCCAGGCCGAACTGGGCCGAGTAGTCGCTCGCGCGAATGTGGGTGTAGAGGGCGCAGACGAAGTAGAGGATCAGCCCGATCGCGGCGGCGGCGCCGATCAGCGGAACGCCGGCGAGGCCGAGCAGCAGCCCCACGGCGCCCGCGAGCTTCAACGTGCCGATCGGGAACGCCAGCCACGACTCCGGCACCCCGGCCCGGGCCATGGGCGGGAGGATCGGCTTGAAGTGGGCGATGGCCGCGACGCCCGAGAAGCCGTTGGCCGCGATGGCGAGTGCGGCGACGATGACATAGGCGGTGAACACTGGGGACTCCTGGAGACGGTGAGCCCGGCGGTCAGCCGAGGTGGGAGAGTTTTTCCGGGTTCGTCACGGTGTAGATGCCGCTCACCTGAGTGCCGTCGGCGGTCAGGTCGAGGACGACCACCGCGTGGACCGCGCCGCCCGACAGCAGCACCGCCGAGGGATCGCCGTTGACGTACTGGTAGCGGACCGTGAGGCCGGGGATGGGATGCCGGGCCGCGTCCCCGACGATCAGGCGGGCGATCCTGTCCCGGCCCCGGAGCGGCCGCGGACCGGCCGCGCGCGCCTTGCCGCCGCCGTCGGCCCACAGGGTCACGTCGGGTGACAGCACCTGGATGAGCGCCTGGATGTCACCGCCGGTCACGGCGGCGATGAACCGTTCGGTCACCTGACGCCGTACGCGCGAGTCGGCCTCGTAACGGGGACGGCGCGCGTGCACGTGCTCGCGGGCGCGATGCGCCAGTTGCCGGATCGCCGAGGTGCTGCGGCCGAGGGCGGCGGCCGTCTCCGGATGCGAGTAGCCGAAGACCTCGTGCAGCACGAAGACCGCCCGCTCCAGGGGGGACAGCGTCTCCAGCACCACGAGCAGCGCCATCGACACCGACTCGGCGCGCAGGACGCCGTGGGCGGCGTCGCCGGCGCCCGCGTCCGGCGCGGTGGCGATCGGCTCGGGCAGCCACGGCCCGACGTACTCCTCCCGGCGGCGGCTGATGCTCGCCTGCCGGGCCAGCGCCCCGTTGACCGCGACCCGGACGAGGTAGGCGCGCGGGTTCGCGATCGGCTCGCCACCGGACGCGCGGCTGCGGGTGTGCCACGCGAGCCACGTCTCCTGCAGCACGTCCTCGGTGTCGGCGACGCTGCCGAGCATCGTGTAGACGACGGAGAACAGCAGCTCGCGGTGGTCGACGAAGGCCCGCGTGGCCCACTCGGCCGCGGCGGCGGAGTCGGGCACGGCGGAAGTCGGCACCGCAGCGTCCGGCACCGCGTCCGGCACGGCGGGATTCGGCGCGGGGTCGGGAGGGCTGTGGGACATGGCGGGTTCCTTCTGCCGTCGGCATTCGGGTCACCACCTGAGAGCGACGCCGTCCCGGAAGTGTGACATCGGCCCTCAAAACGTGCGGGCGGTTCTTCACCGACGATTCCGGGCTCACCGCAGGCGGCCGATGGGAGCGCCGCTCGGCGGCGGGGTGGAAGGCGGGGCGGTCGGCCCGGCCACTCGGGGATGGCGCCGGGATCGCTTGTGACGGCTCCGGCTTTGGGGAAAACTAGGCACCCGACAAAAAGCCATAACAGCGCAAAATTCGTCCGCATGGCGCCCTTTCCGGGGTCGGCGCGCGCGGGCTAGAAGTGGGGCGGGGGCCGGTGAACCGGGATGAGGTCGACCGCGTCCTCGGCCGCCTGCGCGACGAGCGGGACCGCATCACGGCCGGGCTGCTCGATCTCGAGGCGCAGCAGGGCTACAAGCTCCTCAAGGGCGCGCCGCTGACCGGGCTCACCGCCGACCGCTGGGCCGTGATCGGCGACCGGATGGCGTCGCTGTGGCGGCTGTTCGAGGCGTACGGCGGGGTGCTCGCCCGCGCCGAGGAGATCCGGGCGCGACGCGGCCGGCCGGACCAGGGGCAGCTCGCCGAGCTCGAACACCTGACGCGCGGCCCGTCGATCGAGCTGGCCACCCGGATCCCCCTCGAGCGGCGGACGCTGCTCGGCCCGTCCACCGAGCGCCTGTCCCTGGACGACGTGGTGGCCCGGATGACCGCGCTGTACGAGGAGGCGGCGCGGGACATCGCCGAGGTGGACACCGCCTGGTCGGCGCTGCTCACCCGGCTGGATCGGGCGTCCGGGACCGCACGGGCCGTGGAGGGGATGCTGGACTCCCTCGGCCCCGACCCGGAGTACGACCGGGTGAAGGGTGAGCTCGACGGCCTCCGCGAGACCGTGCGGACGGACCCGCTGTCGATCGGCCCGGGCGCCTTCGACGGCGTCGACGCCGCCCTCGACGCGCTGCGCTCCCGGCTGGAGGAGGCGGCACGCGTCCGGGCCGAGTACGACGAGCGGCTGCGGCGCGTCGAGGAGACGATCGGCCTGATCCGCGCGGCCGAGGACGAGGCCAGGACCGTGCGCGACCGGGTCCTCGCGAAGATCGCCGCACCGATGCTGCCGGACCTGCCGGACTCGTCGGCGGCGCTGGCCGACCGGCTGGCCGCGCTCGGCGCCGTACGGGGCCGGTGGACCGACGTCGCGGTGCGCGTCGCGCGGCTGGAGGAGGCCGCCGCGAGCGCCCTCGACCAGGCGCGGACGACCGTGGCGACGATCGCCGGGCTCCTGGAGCGTCGGGACGAGCTGCGCGGCCGGCTCGACGCCTACCGCGCGAAGGCCGGGCGGCTCGGCGGCCTGGAGGACCCCGAGCTGACGGCGCTCTACCAGCGGGCCTACGACCTGCTCTGGACCTCCCCCTGCGACCTGCGGCGATCCACGGCGGCGCTGGCGGAGTACCAGCGCGCGATCGGAGACAGAAAGTGAACTGCACTCAGCCCGGCTGCGCCGGAACCGTCGAGGACGGCTATTGCGTCGTATGCGGTATGGCACCCACCGCTGCCGCGCCGGTGAACGACCGGTGCGCTCGGCCCGGCTGTTCCGGGACCATCCAGGACGGCTACTGCGACGTCTGCGGCATGGCCGCCGGCGCTCCGGCCCCGGCGGCCGCCTCGGCCGCTCCTCAGGCGGCCGCCGTGCCGCCTCCCGCCGCGGCGCCCGATGACCGCTGCGCGCGTCCGGGCTGCGGTGGAACGATCGTGGACGGGTACTGCGACGTCTGCGGGCTGGCCCCGGCCGCCGGAGCGGGATCGGCCCCGCCCTCGGCGAGCGGATCGGCGTCGGGCGGGACGCCGACGTCGGCGCGGTCCGCATCGGTCACGACGGCCGGCCGCGGGACGGGCGTCACCGGGTCCACCGGGATCACGGGGAGCACGGGCAGCACGTCGAGCCGCAGCGTCCGCACCGGCTCGTCGCGGTCGTCGTCGCGCCGGCGCGGGATGCTGGGAGCGGGCCTGGTCGAGGTGCCGCGCGTGCCGTACCGCGACCCCGCCTCGGCGATCATGGCCGACGCGGTCGTCGCGGAGAGCAAGCGCTTCTGCAGCGTCTGCGGCGAGCCGGTGGGGCGGTCGCGCGGCGACCGGCCGGGCCGCACGGAGGGGTTCTGCCCGAAGGACGGCACCCCCTTCTCGTTCACGCCGAAGCTCAAGGCGGGCGACCTGGTCGGCGGGCAGTACGAGGTGCTCGGCTGTCTCGCGCACGGCGGCCTGGGCTGGATCTACCTCGCCCGCGACCGGAACGTCAGCGACCGGTGGGTCGTTCTCAAGGGCCTGCTCGACGCCGGGGACGCCGACGCGCTGGCCGCCGCGGCGGCCGAACGCGCGTTCCTCGCGGAGGTCGAGCACCCCAACATCGTCAAGATCTACAACTTCGTCCAGCACGACGGCTCCGGCTACATCGTCATGGAGTACGTCGGCGGCCGGCCGCTCAAGGACATCCTCAAGGACCGGCGCGAGCGGGAGGGTCCGGACGCCGCGCTGCCGCTCCCCCAGGTGATCGCGTACGGCATCGAGGTGCTGCGCGCCTTCGACTACCTGCACGGCCTCGGGGTGCTGTACTGCGATTTCAAGCCGGACAACGCCATCCAGTCCGAGGAGCAGCTCAAGCTGATCGACCTCGGCGGCGTCCGGCGCGTGGACGACGTGGACGGCGCGATCTACGGCACGGTCGGCTACCAGGCTCCCGAGATCGCCGACGTCGGCCCCTCGGTGAGCTCCGACCTGTACACGGTGGGCCGGACGCTCGCCGTGCTGAGCTTCCCCTTCAAGGGCTACACCACCAAGTGGGCGGCGGACCTGCCGCCGCGCGCGGAGGTGCCGATCCTCGCTCGCCATGAGTCCTACGACCGGCTGCTGCGCCGCGCCACCCATCCCGACCCGGACTTCCGGTTCCAGGACGCCTCCGACATGGCGGACCAGCTCACCGGCGTGCTGCGCGAGGTGCTGTCCGCCGAGGACGGCGAGCCTCGCCCGGCCGCCTCGACGTTGTTCGGGCCGGAGCGGTTCACGGCCGGGGACGTGTTCGAGCTCCTCCTGCCGGCGGACGCCGCCGCGACACTGCCGGCGCCGCTCGTGGAGTCCGCCGACCCGGCCGCCGGGTTCCTCGCCGGCCTGACCGCACTGGAGCCGGAGCGGCTCGCCGACGCCCTGACGAGCGCGCCCACGCGTACGCCCGAGGTCGACCTGACACTGGCCCGGGTGCGCATCGAGCTGGGCGACGCGGCGGGTGCGCACGCGGTCCTGGACGCCCTGCCGCAGGAGGACTGGCGGGTCGGCTGGTACCGCGCGGTCGCGGTGCTGGCGGCCGGCAACGTCGCGGAGGCGGCGGGCCTGTTCGACGAGCTGTACACCCTCATGCCGGGCGAGGCGGCGCCCAAGCTGGGCCTGGCGTACTGCCGGGAGCTGCTCGGCGACCCGGCCGGCGCGGCGGGCCTGCATGAGGCCGTGTGGCGCACCGACCGGGCGTTCGTCTCGGCGTGCTACGGGCTGGCCCGGTCGCGGCTCGCCATGGGGGACCGCGCGGGCGCCCTGCGGGCGCTGGACTCGGTGCCGAGGATCTCCAGCCACCACGTCGCGGCGCAGATCTCCGCGGTGAACACGGCCGTACGCGACCGGGACCCCGCCGAGATCGGCGAGGAGGACCTCGTCGGCGCCGGCGCCCGGCTCGCCGCCCTGGACCTCGACCCCGGCCGCCACGGGCTGCTCGCCCTCGGCGTGCTGGAGGCGGCGCTCGACCGGGTGCGCCGCGCCGGCGACGGCACCGGCTCGGTGCTCGGCACGCCGCTGACCGAGTCGGGGCTGCGCCGCAAGCTGGAGGAGACCTACCGGTCGCTCGCCCGGCTGGCCACCACCCGCGCCGAACGGCACCGGCTGGTCGACCAGGCCAACGCCGTACGCCCGGTGACGGTGATCTGAGCGTGGGCGCCCAGGAGAGCTGCCCGTGGTGCGGCAGCGAGGTGTTCGCCGGTGAGGCGTTCTGCGAGGCGTGCGGCAGGTCCCTGGCCGAGGCGCCCGCCGTCGGAGACGGCCGGTTCCCGGCCGGCGCGTCCTCACCGGAGCGCGGGGCCGCGCCCGCCGGGGCCTGCGCGGGATGCGGTTCGACGGTGTTCAGCGAGGACGGGTACTGCGAGCGGTGCGGCCTGCTGCGGCCCGGCGACCGCGACCACGTCGAGACGGAGGCGGGCGCCGCCGCCGGGGTGACCGACCGGGGCCTGCGGCACAGCCGCAACGAGGACGCCATGGCCCTGGCCGCGGTCACCGGGGGCGTCGCGGCGGTCGTCTGCGACGGCGTGTCGAGCTCTCCCCTGCCGCAGGCGGCCTCCCGGACCGCCGCAGACACGGGCCTGGCCGCGCTCGCCGAACGCCTCGAGGCGGGCGACGACCCCGAGAAGGCCACGCGCGCCGCGCTGGGGCGCGCCGTCGAGGCGGTCACGGCGCTCGCCGGCTCTCCGAACGACGCGCCGGCCTGCACGTACGTCTCGGCGTACGCCGGGCCGTCCGGCGTCACCGTCGGCTGGGTCGGCGACAGCCGCGCGTACTGGCTCGCCGGGCAGGCGTCACGGCGGCTCACCACCGACGACTCCTGGGCCGCCGAGATGGTGGCGCACGGCGTGCTGACCGAGGCGGAGGCGCGGGTCCACCCGAACGCCCACGCCATCGTCGCCTGGCTCGGCGCGGACGCGGGCGAGATCGAGCCGCACGTCACGACGTTCGTCCCTGAGGGGCCCGGCACGCTGCTGCTGTGCAGCGACGGGCTGTGGAACTACTACCCGGAGGCGGCGGCCCTGACCGCCGTTCTGCCGGACGCGGACCCGCTCACCGCGGCCCGCCATCTCGTACGCCTCGCGCTGGAGGCCGGAGGCCGCGACAACATCACCGTGGTGGTGATCCCCCTGACACAGGAGCACGCCGCATGACCGAACAGCCGGAATTCAGCATCCGGATCGACCAGAACAAGTACCTGCCGCAGGGCGGCCAGGAGGTCCACGCGATCGTCACGGTCGAGTCGACCGGGGCGCCGGTCGGCGTCGCGACCGGCACCGGGGCGTCCGCGGCCGAAGTCATCATCATCGACACCTCCGGGTCGATGGACTACCCGCGGAACAAGATGACCTCGGCGGTCAAGGCGGCGCAGGCGGCGGTGGACACGCTGCGCGACGGGGTGAACTTCGCCGTGGTGTCCGGGTCGAGCCGCGCGAAGATGGTGTACCCGCAGGCCGAGGAGCTCGTCCCCGCGAACGCGCAGACCCGCGCGGAGGCCAAGGCCGCCCTGAGCAGGCTCAAGGCGACGGGCGGCACCGCGATGGGCGCGTGGCTGACCCTCGCCGGGCGGCTGTTCGCCGGGCACCCGGACGGCATCCGGCACGCGATCCTGCTCACCGACGGCAAGAACCAGCACGAGTCGCCGGAACAGCTCGACGCGGCGATCGCCCAGGTCGTCGGCCGGTTCGTCTGCGACTGCCGCGGCGTGGGCACCGACTGGGAGGTCGCCGAGCTGCGGAAGGTCGCCTCCGCGCTGCTCGGCAGCCTGGACATGGTGGCGAGCCCGGAGGCCCTGGAGGCCGACTTCCGCGCGATGACCGAGGCCGCGATGGGCAAGGCCGTCGCGGACGTCGCGCTGCGGGTGTGGACGCCGCAGTTCGCCAAGTTGCGGTTCGTCAAGCAGGTGCTGCCGACCGTGGAGGACCTCACCGGACGGCGGACCGACGTCGACGAGCGGTCGGGGGACTACCCGCTCGGCGCCTGGGGCAGCGAGAGCCGCGACTACCACATCTGCGTCGAGGTCCCGGCCGGCGAGGTCGGCCGGGAGATGCGGGCGGCGTGGGTCAAGCTGATGCTCGGCGACCAGGTGGTGGCCAGCGGGAACGTCCTGGCCGAGTGGACCGACGACGAGGCCCAGTCCACCCGGATCAACCCGAAGGTCGCCCACTACACCGGCCAGGCCGAGCTCGCCGAGAACATCCAGGTCGGCCTGCAGGCCCGTAAGGACGGCGACCTCGACACCGCGACGGCGCGGCTGGGCCGGGCCGTCGCGCTGGCCCACCAGTCGGGCAACGAGGCGATCGCCTCGCTCCTGGGCAAGGTCGTCGACGTCGACGACCCGGCGACCGGCCGCGTACGGCTCAAGAAGGACGTCGACAAGGCGGACGAGATGTCCCTCGACACACGTTCCACCAAGACCGTGCGCACGCGCCGGGGCGAGGGCTGAGCATGGCGATCTGTCCGGCCGGGCACACCTCGACGGCCACCGACTACTGCGACGTGTGCGGCGCCCGCATCGGCGGGGCTCCGGCCGTCCCGCCGGCGTCCTCCGCGCCGGTGACGCCGTCGCTCGGGACTCCCGCACCCGGGCTGCCCACGACGGGGACGCCCGCGGGCGGTGAGGCGTGCCCCGACTGCGGCGCGCCCCGCACCGGGCGCTTCTGCGAGGACTGCGGGTATGACTACGCGGTCGGCGGCGGCCGGCCCACCCCGCGTCCCCCGGCGGCCGCGCCCGTGTCCTCCCCCGCCGTGCCGGTTCCGCCCACGCCGCAGGCCGCGGCGCCCGGGAACCCGGACGAGGAGGATCCGGTCACGCGTGACTGGGCGCCCGCGAAGGCCCCGCCGCCCGAGCCGCCGGCCACCGACTGGGCGGCCATCGTCATCGCGGACCGGGAGTACTACGACCGCGTGGTGACCGAGGACGAGGACTTCACGTTCCCGCCGTACTGCCCGTCCCGGCGCATCCCGCTCACCGGAGAACAGCTGCTGATCGGGCGGCGGAGCGCGTCGCGCGGCATCACCCCGGAGATCGACCTCAGTGAGCCGCCCGCCGACCCGGGCGTCTCGCACACGCACGCCGTCCTGCTGGCCAAGCCCGACGGCACCTGGACGCTGGTCGACCCCGGGTCCACGAACGGCACGACCATCAACGAGGGCGACACGCCCATCCCCGTCAACGTGGAGGTGCCGCTGCGCGACGGCGACCGCGTGCACGTGGGCGTCTGGACCACCATCACGCTGCGGAGGCTGCGGTGACGATCACGACGACTCCCCCGCCCGCCCCGGCCCGGCGGGAAGGGCGGGTGACCGGGCGCCTGCGGATCCGGACGATGCCCGGCCGGATCCGCGCGCTGGCCGCGCTGGCGGCCCTGGCGGTGCTCGTCGTGCTCCTCGTCACCACGCTGACCGTACGGAACGCACGCGACGGGCTGCGGGTGATCGGCCACGACGCGGGCCCGCAGGTGGTCGCCACCGGCGACCTGTACTTCGCGCTCAGCGACATGGACGCCCAGCTCGCCGACGCGCTCCTGATCGGCGGGGACGCCGGGCTGGCCGGCCGCCGGGCCGCGGCGCTGAAGGTGTACGAGCAGCGCCGGTCCGAGGCGAACGGCGCGCTGCTGCAGGGGTCGCGGCTGGCGGGCACGGACCCGACCGAGCAGCGGACCGCGCAGGAGATGCTGGACGCGCTCGGCCGGTACGAGCGCCTGGCGGGCCAGGCGCTGCTCACCGACGAGCAGTCCAGGCACGCCGCCGGGCCGCCGCCGGCCGCCGTCACCGCCCTGTACCGGCAGGCGACCGACCTGATGAAGCTGGACATCCTGCCGAAGGCGTACAACCTGACGCTGGACAACGGCACGAAGGTGCGCCGCACGTACGAGGCGAAGCGGTCGGCGGTGCTGCGGGGCCGCGTCTGGGTGGCGCTCACGGGCCTGCTGCTCGTCGTCGTCCTCGTCGGCGTGCAGATCTACTTCGCCGCTCGCTTCCGGCGCCTGGTCAACCCGTTCCTCGCCCTCGCGACGGTGGGCGCGTTCGTGCTCGTCGTGGTGAGCGTGGCACTCCTGTCCAGCGAGGCCGGGCGCCTGCGGACCGCCAAGGAGGACGGCTTCGACTCGGTGCTGGCGCTGTCGCGGGCCCGGGCGATCAGCAACAGCGCCCACGCGGACGAGAGCCGCTACCTGCTCGACCCCGGGCGCGCCGACACGTACGAGCAGGTCTACCTGGACAAGTCCGAGGCGATCCTCTACGTCCCGGCCGGCAACCTCGACGGCTACTACTCCCTGCTCGACGAGAAGATCGGCGGCAGCGACTTCCTCGGCTTCTACGGCACCGAGGCGCACCACATCACGCTGCCCGGGCAGCAGGCGGCGCTGCGGAAGGTGCTGGCCGGATACCAGAAGGTCCAGCACGACGACCGTGCGATCCGGCTGGTCGCGACCTCCGGCGACCGGCGCGCGGCCCTCACGACCAAGCTCGGCGGCGGCACCGGCGACTTCGACGCCTACGACCAGGCGCTGGTCGCGCTGAAGGACCTGCACGGTCGCGCCTTCGACCGGGCGATCGCCTCCGGGGACCACGGGCTGCGCGGGTGGAACGTCATCCTGCCCGGCGCGGCGATCGTCCTCATCATCCTCATCCTCGCCGGGGTCCGGCCGCGGCTGTCCGAGTACCGGTAAGGGAGCGCGCAGATGCGACTACGTCGAATCGGCATCGCCGTCACGCTGTTGCTGGCGTCGGCCGGATGCGGGGTGGCCGGCGGGGCGACCGCGTCGGTCAGCGGCAGGGACCACCTGGTCGTCGGCGTCGCCCAGGACCAGCCGGGCCTCGGCTTCCGCGACTCGAGCGGCACCTACAAGGGCTTCGACATCGACGTCGCCCGTGACGTCGCGCGGCGGCTCGGCGCCACGCACCTGACGTTCAAGCCGCTGACCAGCGGCCAGCGGGAGGGGGCGCTGCGGAGCGGCGACGTCGACATGGTCGTGTCGAGCTACTCGATCACGCAGGAGCGCAAGACCCAGGTCGTCTTCGCCGGCCCGTACTACGTCGCGCACCAGGACATCCTCGTGCGCGGCGCGGAGACGGCGGTGCGGAACGTACGGGACCTGCGCGGGAGACGGCTGTGCCAGGTCACCGGTTCGGTGTCCTGGCGGCGCGTCACCGAGGAGCACAAGATCGACGCCCGGCTCGTGCCGGCCTCGACGTACGGCGAGTGCCTGGACGACCTCATCGCGGGCAAGGTCGACGCCATCTCCACCGACGACCTGATCCTGGCGGGCTTCGCCGCGCAGCGCGGGAACCAGGTCCGGTTCGTCAACGCGCCGTTCTCCGACGAACGGTACGGCGTCGGGCTGCGCCCGGGCGACATCCGGGGCTGCGAGGACGTCAACAAGGCGATCACCGAGATGTACCAGGACGGCACGGCGGCGAAGCTGCTCAAGCGGTGGTTCGGCTCGACGGGACTGAACGTCACGACGACGGTCCCGCAGTTCGAGGGCTGTGGCTGAGGCGGAGGTTCGTCTCCTCCGGCGCGGATCGGCGCCCTGACGTGCCGCCGCGGCGCGACTCGTCCTGACGAGTCGTGCCGCGGAACGCATGGGGTCCCGTAGCAGCGCCGAACGGCGGCGGATCAGTGCCGCGGGATCGAGACGGCACCTTCGAGGCTGACCTCACGGACGGAACGCGCCTGCGCGGCGGCCACCCGGGGTGCGGCGGAGCCCGCGACGGGCCGGTGGATCCGCGAGCGGCCCTGGGAGACGGCGTCCCGGCGGACGTCGCACTGCCGGCCACGCGGCCGGGCGGCGTGGGACGGGGCCGGAGCACCCGCGGGTTCGGCGGCCGCGGATTCGGCGGCCATGACGGGCGAAGAGAGGGAGACGGTCTCCTCCGCCGTCGCGGTCGCGGCGGAAGGGGACGCGAGGGCCGTTCCCCGCGCCGGTTCGGCGTCGGCGGACGGCTCGGGCCCGGAGCCGGTCTGCGGCAGGAGACGGTCCTCGTACAGGATGGTCACCAGGACGGCGAAGGCCACCGCGGGCAGGGCGAACAGCGCGGCCATGGCCCCTCACCCTTCTCGCGCCGGGACGTGTCGGTATGGCGTTCTTCCGCTCGCCCATCGGGTTGCGGTCATGGTTCGAGCCTCCTGTCTCGACGACCGGTCAGTGCCTCGGTGCGCCCTGAGTACCCGCGACAAAGTGTCACTAACGCCCGATTTCGACCGATCCGAAAGTCGCCACCGTCCCGTTACCGTCGACCCGCCTCGGCGACCGGCACCTACCCGTGAGTAACGTAGGCGGCACAAGCCTTCCTTCACCCGCAGAGGAGACGTACGCCATGAAGACGCGTGAGGTGCACCTCGTGTCCCGCCCGCACGGCTGGCCGGAGCCGACGGACTTCGCGCTGGTGGAGAGGGAGTTGCCGGATCCCGGCGAAGGTGAGGTGCTCGTCCGGAACCACTTCATGTCCGTCGACCCGTACATGCGCGGGCGGATGAACGACGTGAAGTCCTACGTTCCGCCGTTCGGCCTGGACGAGGCCATGACCGGCGGCGCGATCGGCGAGGTCGTGGAGTCCCGCTCCCCCGACCTGGAGGAGGGCGACCTCGTCCTGCACGACCTCGGCTGGCGGGAGCACGCGGTGGCGCCCGCGCGGCGGTTCCGCGCGGTGCGGCCGGTCGACGGCGTGCCGCTGTCGGCCTACCTGGGAGTCCTCGGCATGCCGGGGCTGACGGCGTACGTCGGCCTGCTCGACGTCGCCGGGCTCAAGGAGGGCGACACGGTCTTCGTGTCCGGCGCGGCCGGGGCGGTCGGCTCGCTCGTCGGCCAGATCGCCCGGTTGCGCGGGGCCGCCCGCGTCATCGGCAGCGCCGGCTCCGACGAGAAGGTCGCCCATCTCACCGGCCCGCTCGGCTTCGACGCGGCCTTCAACTACAAGTCCGGCCCGGTGCGCAGGCTGCTGGCCGAGGCCGCGCCCGACGGCATCGACGTCTACTTCGACAACGTCGGAGGCGATCACCTCGAGGCGGCGATCGAGGCGTTCAACGACCACGGGCGGGCGGCGATCTGCGGCGCGATCTCGATCTACAACGCCACCGAGCCCCAGCCCGCCCCGCGCAACCTGGCCCTCATGATCGGCAAGCGTCTCACCCTGCGGGGCTTCATCGTCAGCGACCACTCCGCCAGGTTCGGCGACTTCGTCCGCGAGGTCGGCGGCTGGCTGGCGGAGGGGCGGATCGAGTTCGACGAGACGGTGTTCGAGGGCATCGACCACGCCGTCGACGCGTTCCTCGCCATGCTCCGCGGAGGCAACACCGGCAAGATGGTCGTCCGGCTCTGACCTGGCGACCCCGCCGGGCCGCGGTCGCGCGGGCCCGGCGGGCGTCAGGGCCGCCGCTCCGCTTCAGGCGGCGCGCGGCCGGAGGAAGAGCGCGGTGACGACCAGCGACACCAGCACGAAGACCGTGCCGACCGTGAAGGCGACGTTCACGCCGTGAGTCAGGCCGCCGTGCCGGAGCGCCGGTCCGTACACCGAGACCAGCACGGCCATCCCCAGCGCGCCGCCGACCTGCTGCGTGGTCTGCAGCGTGCCGGACGCGGCGCCGGAGTCCTCGGGCCGCACTCCCGCCAGCACGGTCGCGGTGATCGGCAGGAACACCAGACCGGCGCCCAGCCCGAAGAACAGCATCGGACCGAGCACGCCCGACGCGTACCCGCTGTGCGCGGACAGCCGGGTGAACCACACCATGCCCACCGCGATGAGCGGCAGGCCGACGAGCAGAAGCCGCCGCGGGCCGACCCGTGGGACCAGTCGCGGCGTGATCCGCGCCATGACGAACAGCAGCCCCGACATCGGCAGGAACGCCACGCCCGCCTTCAGCGGACTGAAGCCCAGGATGTTCTGCAGGAACTGGACGATGAAGAAGAACATCCCGAACATCGCCGCGGCCAGCAGGAGCATGTTCAGGTACGAGCCGGCGCGCGCGCCGTCGGCGAGCAGCCGCAGCGGGATGATCGGCTGTTCCGCCCGCGTCTCCACGGCGACGAACGCGCCGAGGAGGACGACGCCGCCGGCGAAGGCCGCCAGGGTCACGCCGTCACCCCAGCCCGCGTCCGCCGCGCGGATGAAGCCGTACACCAGCGCGACCATGCCGGTGACGACCGTGACGGCGCCCGCGACGTCGAGGCGGCCGCGGTGCCGCTCGGTCTCCTGGAGGATCCGCGGGGCGAGGAACAGGACGACGGCGCCGACCGGGACGTTGATGAACAACACCCAGCGCCACGACGCCCAGTCGGTGAGCAGGCCGCCCAGGACCAGGCCGATGGAGGCGCCGGCCGACGACGTGGCCGAGAAGACCCCGAGCGCCCGGTTGCGCTCCGGTCCCTCCTGGAAGTTCGTGGCGATGAGGGCGAGCGCGCTCGGCGCGGCCAGGGCGGCGCCGACGCCCTGGGCGGTGCGGGCGGCGAGCAGCCACGCGGCCGACCCGGAGAATCCGCCGAGCAGAGAGGCGAGGGTGAAGAGCGCGATGCCGGTGATGAACATCCGCCGCCGCCCGAGGATGTCCCCGGCCCGGCCGCCGAGGAGGAGCAGCCCGCCGAAGGCGAGCGAGTAGGCGTTGGTCACCCACGAGAGGCCGGTCGCGGAGAAGTGGAGGCTGTGCTGGATCTTGGGAAGGGCGACGAACATGACGCTCGCGTCGAGGACCACCATCAACTGGCAGGCCACGATGACGGCGAGCGAGAGTCCCGGGTGCCGTGTTCGTCGTCGCCGCTCGGAGTCGAGCGGCGGGTCGCCCATCTGGACGGTCTGCTGGGACATGGGTCGTAGACTCCTCGTGCAGGAAGGGTTACGGCCGTCCCCCGAAGTGGCTGTCGGGGATCGGCCGATCTAACCGGAGGGTGCCTCCGCAACAATACGGAGGTAGCCTCCGGTTGGCAACCGTGCTTTGGGAGGGGCGATGTCGACGACCACCGGGCAGCGTCCGATGCGGGCCGACGCGCGCCGCAACTACGAGCGGCTGCTGGCCGAGGCCAAGGCGTCGTTCCTCGAGCACGGCGCGGACGCGTCCCTGGAGGAGATCGCCCGGCGCGCGGGCGTCGGGATCGGCACGCTCTACCGCCACTTCCCCACTCGCCTGGCCCTCCAGGAGGCCGTCTACCGCGTCGAGATGGACGAGCTCGCGGCCAAGGCGTACGAGCTCGCCGAGACCGCTCCTCCCGAGGAGGGGCTGACGGCCTGGATCCTGACCATCTCGCAGTACTCCCGGAAGAAGCGCGGGCTCACGCAGACCCTGAAGGCCGTCATCGACCTGCAGTCGGAGACGTTCGTCCGCTGTCACGAGGACATCGAGCAGGCGGCCGAGACGGTCCTGACCCGGGCGCAGGAGGCCGGCACCGCCCGGCCCGATCTGCGGCCCTGCGACGTGCTCCGCCTGGCCCACGCCCTCTCCGTGGCGAGCGAACGGGCACCCGAGGACACCGAACTGCTGCTGTCGTTCATGATGGACGGGCTGCGGCCCCGCTCCTGACGACGCCCCTCCCGGCACCCCGGCCAGGGGCGGCCGGGAGGTGATTCGTCGCATTCTCGGATCTCAGCGGGAATCGCCCCGCAGGAGAGCAGGTTGCCTCCATCGGACCCGCGCCCGCCCCGCGGCGCGTCGACGAAGAGAGGTGACATGCCCGCGACGGCCAGCGAGACCATCGAGGTGACGCCGACCCGCACCGACCGGCTCCGGCTGGCCCTCATCCTCGGAGCGCTCAGCGCCATCGGTCCCCTGTCGATCGACATGTACCTGCCGGCCCTGCCGAAGCTGACCCACGACCTGTCGGCGGGGGCGTCGCTCGTCCAGCTCACCCTGACCGCCTGCCTCGTGGGCCTCGCCGTCGGGCAGGTCGTCGCCGGACCGCTCAGCGACACCTGGGGACGACGCCGGCCGCTCCTCGCCGGCGTGACCCTGTACGCGCTCGCCTCACTCCTCTGCGCGGTCGCGCCGAACGTGCCGACGCTGATCGCGCTGCGCCTGGTCCAGGGCGCGGCGGGCGCGGCGGCCATCGTGATCGCCCGGGCCGTCGTCCGCGACCTGTACGACGGGCCGGAGGCCGCCCGGTTCTTCTCCCTGCTGATGCTGGTCAACGGCGTCGCGCCGGTCGCGGCACCCGTCGTCGGCGGGCAGCTGCTGCGCGCCACGTCGTGGCGCGGCGTGTTCGTACTGATCACGGTCATCGGCGCGCTCATGGTCGCCGCCACGTGGGCCGGGCTGCGTGAGACCCTCCCGCCGGGCGCGCGCCACACCGGCGGGCCGGGCTCGACGCTCCGGACGTTCGCGGGCCTCTTCGCTGACCGCGTCTTCGTCGGCTACGCCCTGTCCGGTGGCCTGGCCTTCGCCGCGATGTTCGCCTACATCTCCGGGTCGCCGTTCGTCGTCCAGGACATCTACGGTCTGTCGCCCCAGGACTTCAGCCTGATCTTCGCGGTGAACGCCCTCGGCATCGTGGCGGCCGGCCAGGTCAGCGGCCGGCTGGCCGGCCGGGTGCCGCTGCGCACGCTGCTCGCCGCCGGGCTCTGCATGTCCCTCGCCGGCGGCGTGGCCCTCGCCGTGGCGATCGGGACCGGCCTCGGCCTGCCGGGCGTGCTGCCCGCGCTGTTCCTCGTCGTGGCCGCGGTCGGACTCATCATGCCGAGCTCCACCGCCCTCGCCCTGACCGGCCGCCCGCCCGCCGTGGCGGGCAGCGCCTCCGCCCTGCTCGGCCTGGGGCAGTTCGTCATCGGCGGGGCCGCGGCGCCGCTCGTCGGCGTCGCCGGCTCCCACACCGCTGTCCCGATGGGCGTGGTCATCGCCGCGCTGACCGCCGCCGCGTTCCTCACGTACCTGGCCCTCAGCCGGGGACATCGACCGATCGGTTGATGCCCGGGATCCACCGGAGCCGTACCCGACCGGTCGATCCGCGCGCACCCCGCCGCGGGCCATCCTCGAGATCCACCACCCCGGAGACGAGGAGCGAGGGGCCATGCCGGTCATCGACGTCAGGAACCTGCACAAGCGGTACGGAGCGAAGGTCGCGGTCGAGGACGTGTCCTTCGCCGTGGAGGAAGGGGAGATCTTCGGCGTCCTCGGCCCGAACGGCGCGGGCAAGACCACCACGGTCGAGTGCGTCGCGGGGCTGCGCGCCTCCGACGGGGGCACGGTCTCGGTGCTCGGACTCGACCCGCGCCGGGACCGCGCCGAGCTGACCCGCCGGCTCGGCGTACAGCTCCAGGCCGGCCGGCTGCCGGACAAGATGAAGGTCCGCGAGGCCGTGGAGCTGTACGCCTCCTTCTACGACCGGCCCGCCGACCCCGGACGGCTGATCGAGGAGCTCGGCCTCGCCGAGCAGCGGGACACGCGCTTCGGCCGGCTCTCGGGCGGCCAGCAGCAGCGGGTGTCGATCGCGCTCGCCCTGGTCGGCGACCCGCGGATCGCGGTCCTGGACGAACTGACCACCGGCCTGGACCCGCAGGCGCGCCGCGACACCTGGCGGCTGATCGAGGACGTACGCGACCGGGGCGTCACGATCGTGCTCGTCACCCACTTCATGGAGGAGGCCGAGCGCCTCTGCGACCGGCTCGCCATCATCGACGCCGGCCGGGTGGTCGCGGTCGACACGCCCTCGGGTCTGGTGTCACGGGTCAGCCCCGAGCAGCGGGTACGGTTCCGGCCCTCCGCGCCGCTGGAGGACCACCTGCTGCGGGACCTGCCCGAGGTACGGACCGTGACCAGGACGGGCGGGCAGATCGTGGTCACCGGCACCGACGGCCTCCTGCAGGCGGTCACCTCGGTCCTGGCCCGCAACCACATCATCGCCGCCGACCTGCGCGTCGAGCAGAGCAGCCTCGACGACGCCTTCGTCGCGCTCACCGGCCGTCCCCTCGACTGACCCGGCCGCCCCTCGGCCGACCGTCCGCACCCTCGACCGACCCGCCGCACCCTCGACCGACCGACCGACTCACCTGGGAGACGTCCATGCTCGCCAAGCTCACCTACCTGGAGCTGAAGCTCCTCGCCCGCGAGGTCATCGTGCCCGCGGTCGTCCTGCTGCTGCCGCTCGCGCTGCTGCTCGGATTCGGCTTCCAGCCCGGTGCGAACAAGGCCCAGCACAACCTCGGCGGCCAGACGGCCCCCGAGTACATGGCCGCGCTGGGCGTGGGGATCGCGGTGACGATCCTCGGTCTGTCCATCCTGCCCACCACGCTCGCCGGATACCGGGAGAAGGGCGTGCTGCGCCGGATGGCGACGACCCCGGTCCGTCCCGCGTACCTGCTGATGGTCCAGCTCCTGATCTA
This sequence comes from Actinoallomurus soli, assembly GCF_024055715.1. Classification (GTDB taxonomy): domain Bacteria; phylum Actinomycetota; class Actinomycetes; order Streptosporangiales; family Streptosporangiaceae; genus Actinoallomurus; species Actinoallomurus soli. The sequence continues at coordinate 343,716 of NZ_JAMXMV010000005.1, read as the reverse complement.
CGTCGCCATGGCGATCGCCGCCGTCGCCATGCTGATCGTCGCCGCCCGGATCCTGTTCGGCACTCCCGTACCCGAGCGGTTCCCCGCGTTCCTCGCGGCGTTCGTCCTCGGGATGGGCGCCCTGTTCGGGATCGGGCTGGTCATCGCCGCCGTCGCGCCGAGCTCCAAGGCGGGCACCGGGATCGGCATGCTGCTGTTCTTCCCGAGCACGGGAGCCGTGGGCATGCTGTTCACGGTCCTCGAGATGAGACGGCGGGAGATCCTCGACCGGCTGGCCGAGGCCAACGCCTCACTCGAGGTGGCGCTGGAGGAGAACGCCGGGCTGCACGCCCAGCTGCTGGTCCAGGCACGTGAGGCGGGCGTGCTGGACGAGCGGCAGCGCATGGCCCGCGAGATCCACGACACCCTGGCGCAGGGCTTCACCCGCCGGCCAGCTGATGGGCCGGGTGCGCGGCCCCTCCCCCGGCGCGCTCAGCAAGCGGGAGCGCGAGGTGCTCGCCCTCGTCGCCGACGGCACCACCAACCGGGAGGTGGCGCGGCGGCTGTTCGTCAGCGAGGCGACCATCAAGACGCACCTGCTGCACATCTACGACAAGCTCGGCGTCCGGGACCGTGCCGCCGCCGTCGCCAAGGCGTACGAACGGGGTCTCCTCCCCTGACGGGACTGCGGCGGCCGTGGTCTCAGTGCGCTCCGGCCCCGGTCAGCGACCGTACGGACAGTTCGGCGTAGCGGTCCGGGTCGCTCTCGCCCCGCCGGAGGAACGTGCCCGCGACCGCGCACAGGAACCCGAACGGGATCGACACCAGGCCCGGGTTGTCGAGCGGGAACCAGTGGAAGTCGGTGCCCTTCGGGAACAGCGACAGGCTCTGCCCGGTGACCGGGTCGACCTTCCCCGACACCACCGGCGAGAAGACGACCAGCACGATCGAGGCGGCCAGCCCGCCGTAGATCCCGGCCACCATCCCGGTCGCGTTGAACCGGCGCCAGAAGAGCGAGAGAACGATCGCCGGGAGGTTCGCCGACGCGGCCATGGCGAAGGCGAGCGCGACCAGGAAGGCGACGTTCAGGTGCCTGGCGAAGACGGCCGGCACGATGGCGACCGCGCCGACGAGGATCGCCGCGAACCGCGCCACCGCCACCTCCTGCCGCTCGCGCGGCCGGCCCAGCATCAGCACGTTGCCGAAGTAGTCGTGCGCCAGCGACGTCGCCGACGCCATGACCAGCCCGGCGACCACCGCCAGGATCGTCGCGAACGTCACCGAGGCGACGAACGCCAGCATGACGTCCCCGCCGATCCGTCCCGCGACGTGCCGGCCGAGTTCGCGGGCCAGCAGCGGCGCGGCCGTGTTGCCGGCCGGATCGCGGGCGAGGATCTCCCGCCGCCCGACCAGCGCGGTCGCGCCGAACCCCAGCGCGATCGTCATCAGGTAGAACGCGCCGACCAGGCCGATCGCCCAGTTCACCGAGGTGCGCGCGGCGCGGGCGTCCGGCACGGTGTAGAAGCGCGTCACGATGTGCGGCAGACCGGCGGTGCCCAGCACGAGGGCGAGCGCCAGGCTCACGAAGTCCAGCTTGTCGAACAGCGTCCGCGACGAGTGCCCGGCGACGTCCCTGCCGTACCTCAGGCCGGGTTCGAGGAAGGCGTGCCCCTTGCCGCTCGCTCCGGCCGCCGCGCCCAGCAGCCGGCTGAGGTCGAAGCCGAACCGACCGAGGACGAGCACCGTCATCAGCGCCGCGCCGAACATCAGCAGCGCCGTCTTGACGATCTGCACCCAGGTGGTGCCCTTCATCCCGCCGAAGGTCACGTAGGAGGTCATCAGCGCGCCGACCACGACGATCGTGACCACCTCGGCCGTGCCCGCGGACATGCCCAGGAAGGAGGCCCCCGGTCGCACTCCGAGGAGCAGGGTGACGAGCGCGCCGGCCCCGACCATCTGCGCGATGAGGGAGAAGACCGACACCGTCACCGTCGACACCGCCGCGGCGATCCGCACCGAGGACTGCCGGCGTACGCGCCGGGCGAGCACGTCGGCCATCGTGAACCGGCCGGTGTTGCGCATCAGCTCCACGAGCAGCAGCACCGGCAGCCAGGCGACGAGAAACCCGACGGAGTACAGGAGGCCGTCGTACCCGGACAGCGCGATGATCCCGGCGATGCCGAGGAAGGACGCCGCGGACATGTGGTCGCCCGCGAGCGCGAGGCCGTTCTGCGGGCCGGAGAATTTCCGCCCGCCCGCGTAGAAGTCGACGGCCCCGTCGGTGTGCATCCGCGCCCAGACCGTGATGGCCAGGGTCACGCAGACGAACGCGATGAACAGGGCGAACGTGATGGCCCGTCCGTTCCCGGTGAGAGAGGCCGCACCCGCGAGGGTCATCGCGTCCCTCCCGTCAGCGGCATACCGTCCGGGGGTGTCGGCCCCGGGTACGCGACCATCCCGTCCGGCGGCGTGGGGCCCGGATACGACGTCGTGCCGTCCGGCGGCGTGGGCCCCAGGTACGGCCGCTCATCGCCGAACGCGGTGCCGTACGAGACGGCGGACGAGCCCGCCGCGCGGCGGTGGACCGCCTCGTCGACGCGTTCCTCCGCGTCCGCGACGATCTGGGCTGCGAGGGGGTCGAGCACCGCCCGGGCATGGCGCGTGTAGCGCCAGGCGAGCACGAACACCGCGACGAACTGCAACAGCCCGGACACGAGCGCGACGTTGACGTTCCCGAAGAGCCGGTACGCCATGACGTCGCGAGCGAAGGCCGCCGCCAGGACATAGAGGAAATACCACCCGAGGAACGTCGAAAGGATGATCAGCGCTAATCTCCGGGATCTCCCCTTCAGGATGGCGAACCTTTCATCGTTCCTTATCGCCACAAAACGGGCGCGATCTCGCGACTCCGTTCTGCGCCGCGGCGATGGCCGTGACCCGGTGGGCACCAGACACCCCTCTCTACTCGGCCGTGACCGTACGCGGTCCTCCCACTCCGGTATGAGATCAGACCAGGCCGCATCGCATTCGCCACTTCACAGGAATTCGTCCGGGGAAAAGCCGGGCTCCCGGCGAGGACCGCCGGGAGCCCTCGCGCTCAGGAGCGGGCCGGCCCGCCCCGGCGCGCCAGCGCGGTCAGCGCGAGCAGCAACGCCGGAGCCGCCGCCGCCGCGAAGCACCACCCGAGCGGCAGCCGGCCGACCAGCTGACCGACCGCCGCCGCACCGGCCGAGGACCCGGCGTTGAACGCGGTGTTGACCCAGGTGCCCGCCCGGGTACGGCCGCCGGGGGCGGCGGACTCCTCCGCGAGCAGGTACGCCGTCGTCAGCGCGGGCGCGACGAACAGCCCCGCGACGCAGGCCACCGCCGACAGCACGTACAGGCCCGGTGCCACGCCGGCGACCGCGAGCGGCACCGCGAGGGCGGTGGTCAGCAGCGGGAGCCGCACCCGCGCCGCCGCCCGCCAGGAGAGCGACCCGTACGCCAGGCCGCCGGCCGCGCTCCCGACGGAGAGCGCCGCCTCGACCCACGCGGCCCCGGCGGCCTCGTGGCGACGGGCGGCGAAGGCGACCACCAGCAGGCCGAGCGCGCCCAGGCACATGCCGATCCCCGCCGACAGGGCGACCGGCCGCCCGAGCCCGCCGAAGGAGCCTCCGCGCGGCCGGTGCGGCGTGAGGTCGTCCTCGGCCGCGACCGCGCCGCCGCTCCGGGACCGGGCGACCGGTGACGAGACCAGGGCGATGGTCCCGGCGAGGACGAGCCCCGCGCTGACGGCCACTCCCACGGCCGGGTCGAGGAGCGCGGCGAACAGGCCCGCCAGCAGCGGCCCCGTCACGAACAGCAACTCCTCCGCGACGGTGTCCAGGCTGTACGCGCGCTGGAGCAGCCGCCGGTCGGGCAGCAGATCGCTCCACAGCGTGCGCATGACCGGGCCGAGCGGCGGCGGGAACACGCCCGCCCCGAGCGCCAGGACGGCGACCGTGGCCGCGGGAACGTGATGCCGCACGGTGACGAGCGCGAGGGCCGCCAGCAGTAGCGCGTACCCGGCCGCCATCGGCGGCAGCGCGCGCCGGGGCCCGTACCGGTCGATCAGCCGGGCGCGCACCGGGGACAGCACCGAGATGGCCAGCCCGAACAGCGCGACGGCGGCGCCGGCCGTGGCGTACGAGCCGGTCGCGCCGGCCACCGCCAGCGTCAGGGACAGCGGGACCATGCCGTACGAGAGGCGTCCCAGCAGCGCGGCGCCGAAGGTGCGCCGAGCGTACGGGGCGCGCAGGACGGCGGCGTACGAGAGGGAGGGGGAAGACACGGGAACGTTCCTCGGGGGGACCGGCGCGCACGCAGTCGGCGCCGGGAGCGTCAGGGGACACCGAAGGACCGCGCGACCGTGGCGGCGCGGTCAGGAGCGGTGTCTAGACACAGGGAACGAACACACCGCCACCTTAGCGCCCGGCCGCGGACTTGTGCCGAGGATCTCCGTCGTCCCGGCGACGAGAGTCCTCGACGCCGGCCTCGGGGTCAGTACGGCTCGACCAGACCCGACCGGTAGGCGATGATCACGAGCTGGGCGCGGTCGCGGGCGTTCAGCTTCGCCGTGGCCGGGCACCGCACGGAGATCAAGTGGTCACAACGGTTGCGGCCGGGTCAGCGGCGGCGGGGGTTCGCCTTCCTCGTGGGCTCCGCCGTCGCGGGGTCCTCGGGCCAGGGGTGGCGGGGGTAGCGGCCGCGCAACTCGGCGCGGACGGCCCGGTAGCCCTCGTGCCAGAAGGAGGCCAGGTCGGCGGTCACGGCGGCGGGACGGCCGGCGGGCGACAGCAGGTGGACGAGCAGCGGCACCCCGGCGACGCGCGGCGTCTCGGTCCAGCCGAACAGCTCCTGCAGCTTGGCGGCCAGCACCGGCCGCTCGCCGGAGTAGTCGATCCGGATCCGTGACCCGCTCGGCACCGTGACGCGTTCGGGGGCGACCTCGTCGAGCCGGGCGGCGCACTCCCACGGGAGCAGGCCGCGCAGCAGCGCGGTCACGTCGAGGCGCGCCAGGTCGGCGCGGCTCCGGGCTCCGCTCGCGGCCGGGTCGAGGGTGGCGAGCAGGGCGTCGTCGTCCACGGCCGGCCACGGCGGGCCGAGGACGCGGTGGCAGAACGCCAGCCGGGCGCGCAGTTCCTCCGCCTCGCGGGTCCACCTCAGCAGGCCGAGTCCCTCGCGGCGCAGGCCCTCGCGCAGCGCCGCGCGTACGAGGCCGGGGTCCGGGTCCGGCAGGGGCACGGCCGACAGTTCGATCGCGCCGAGCCGTTCGACGCGGCGTGCGACGACGTCGCCGCGCCAGGCGACCTCCTCCTCCACCACCGCGCCGACCGCCAGCCGGGCCGTCTCCTCGTCGATGGGCACCGCCTGGCGGATCCGCGCGGCGGGCGCGCCCGGGGGCCGGTCGGCGACGGCGATGGCCAGCCACTCGGCGCCGCCGAGCGCGGAGCCCCTGGCGGGTTCGGCGGCGGTCCCGGAGGCCATCAGGTATCCGCCGCCCGTACGGGCGCGGGCGACCCGCTCGGGGAAGGCGAGGGCGACGACCACGCCCGCCGTCGTCTCGTCGTCCGGCCCGGAGTCGGGGGCGTCGGGGACGGCGCGCCGCAGCCGGCGCGCCTCGTCCCGCCACCGCGGGTCGCCCCGCAGGCCGCGCCACTGCCGGATGAGGTCCTCGTCCGCGCGCTGCTGGTCGGACAGCACCGCCACCACCTCGGCGGCCCGCGCGCCGACGTGCCCGGCCCCGTCGAGGAGGGCGCGGGCCAGGCGAGGGTGGACGCCGGCGCGGGCCATCCTCCGGCCCCGGCCGGTGACCCTCCCGTCGTCGTCCACCGCGCCGATCGCCCGCAGCGTGTCGCGGGCGGCGCGCATCGCGGCGGGCGGCGGGGCGTCCAGCAGCGCGAGGCCGGTGGCGTCCGGATCGCCCCAGCACGCCGCCTCCAGCGCGAACCCGGTCAGGTCGGCGAGCGTGATCTCCGGCCGCGGGCGCTCGGGCAACCGGTCGTGCTCGGCCTGCGACCAGCACCGGTACACCGTTCCCGGCGCCTCCCGTCCGGCGCGCCCGGCCCGCTGGTCGGCGGCGGCCCGCGACGCCCGTACGGTGGTCAGCGCGCCGAGCCCGCGCGCGTGGTCGGTGCGGGGCTCCCGTGACAGCCCGGCGTCCACGACGACGCGTACGCCCGGCACGGTCAGGCTCGACTCGGCGACCGCCGTCGCCAGGACGACGCGCCGGCCGCCGTCCGGGCCGCGCAGGACCTCCTCCTGCACCTCGGCGGGGGCGCGGCCGTGCAGGCGCAGCACGCGCCGGTCGCCGAGGGCCCGCGCGACCCGGTCGATCTCGGCGGCGCCGGGCAGGAAGCACAGCACGTCGCCGTCCCGCTCGGCCAGCGCCCGGCGGACCGTGGCCGCGACGTGGTCGAGCAGCGCCGGGTCGACGGACAGGCCGTGCGGCGGGCGTACGGGACGGGGCGGCGGTGCCCAGACCACCTCGACCGGGTGCGCGGCGCCGTCCGCGGCGACCACCGGGGCGCCGCCCATCAGCTCCGCCCACGGCCCGGTGTCGGCGGTCGCGGACGCCGCGACGAGGCCGAGGTCGGGGCGCAGGGTGGCGCGGACGTCGAGGAGGAACGCGAACGCGGTGTCGGCGTCGAGGTGGCGCTCGTGGCACTCGTCGAGGATGACGACGTCCGCACGAATGTCGGGGTCGTGCTGCAGGCGGCGCAGCAGCACGCCGGTCGTGACGACCTCGACGGCGCTGCCCGGCCGGCGCTCGCCGCGGATGGCGTACCCGACGCGTTCGCCGACCGGCTCGCCGAGCATCCAGGCCATCCGGCGTGCGGCGGCGCGCGCGGCGAGCCGGCGGGGCTCGGCCACGATCACCCGGCGGCCGGTCTCCGCCAGGGCGAGCGGCACGAGGGTGGTCTTGCCGGTTCCCGGCGGCGCGGCCAGCACCGCCGTCCCGGCCGTGTCGAGGACGGCGCGCAGTTCCGGCAGGGCGGTGGAGACGGGCAGGTCGGACGAACGCACCCCACCAGTGTGGCGGACCCGCGGGCGGTGCCCGTCAGGCCGGGTTGCCGTCGATCCGGTGCAGGGCGTGGCGGGCGAGGACGAGTTCGACCAGGTCGAGGGGCCGGGAGGTCGAACGGCCGGAGATCCGTTCGAGGTGGCGCAGCCGGTTGAGCACCGTGTTGGGATGGCAGTACAGGCGCCGCGCCGCCGCGGTCGCCGACCCGCCGCACTCCAGCCAGGCGTCCAGGGTCTCCAGCAGCAGGCCCCGCTTCGCCGGGTCGAGCGCGGTCAGACCGTCGAGGACCGAACGCCGCAGGTGCTCGGCCAGCTCCGGCTGGGAGACCACGAGCGCCGCCGGCAGCCGCCGGTCCAGACGGGCCACCTCCTGGCGCGGCGACCGGCAGGTGCGCAGCGCGAGCTCGGCGAGCCACCGGGCGTGGCCCAGGTCGGCGGGCGAGTCGACGACCGGGCTCAGGCCGGCGTGGTGGCAGGCGTGCACGCGCAGCACCTCGGCCAGGTCGTCCAGGTCCGCGTCGCCGAGGTCGACCACGGCGATCCGGGCGTCGGCGCGCAGCCGCCACAGGAAACGGATCCCGCCGGCCGTCTCGGGGCGGCCGGCGACGGGCCGGCTCAGCGCGTCGTCCTGCCGGAGCACCGCCACGGCGAACCGGCCGCGCGCCGGCAGGCCGAGCACGGTCGTCGCGGCCGCGAGCAGCCGCCCGTCCGCGCCGCGGCCCTCCAGCAGCGCGTCGACGATGGCCTGCACCTGCTCCTCGTCGCGCCGGAGCAGTTCGAACTCGGTGCGGCGGTACGCCTCCGCGGCGACGCTCGACTGCTGGTCGATGGTCTGCCAGACCCGTACGGCGTGGTGGGCCAGGGCGGGCAGCTGGTCGGGGTCCTGCTGCGCGGCGACCTCGACGAGCGACTCCCAGAACACCCGGCCCGCCAGCCGGTACGAGCGCAGAAGCTGGTCGAGGGGCAGCCCCTGCTCGGCCCGGCGGCGGCCGAGCTCGCGGGCCCAGCTCAGGTCGGGCCGGCTGCTCGGATCGAGGATGGCCTCGATGCCGTGCCGCAGGCCGATGTGGCAGACGTCCCACAGGTCGTCGGTCAGGCCGGGGGGCCGCATGGCGCCGTCGCCGCTGAGGATCTCGGCGGTCAGCCGGTCGGCGAGGTCGGGCAGCCGCGCGACGAGACGTGAGGCCGCCCTGCGGGTCAGCGCGCCCGCGGTGTGGCCGGTCGTGACGGTACGGGCGTCCACACGTCACCTCCGAGGGCCGGTGATCGCTCATCGTGCCACCGCCGGCGCACGGCCGCCAGCGTCCCGCCGCCCTCGCCGTCCGCTCTGTGGCCGGGCACAGGCGGGGTGCCTTCGTGTTGTGCCGTCGCCCCGGTTCCGAACCGCCCTCTGGACTTACCGCCGGAAGCCTGCTGCCGTATGGGCGCGAACGTCCCTTTTTTGGAGGAGCCCTCGTGTTGCATGGGCGGGAGCGCGAGCTCGCGGTCGTGGAGGAGACCCTGAGCCGCGTACGAGACGGGAACGGCGCGGCGCTGGCGATCGTCGGGGAGCCGGGAACGGGGCGGACGGCGCTGCTCGAGCACATGCTCGGGCGGGCCGCGGCGTCGTTCCGCACCCTCGGCACGTCGGGCTTCGAGCAGGAGACGGCGTTAGCGTACGCGGGCCTGCACAAGCTGCTGTGGCCGGTCTCCGAGCGGATCGGCGGGCTGCCGCCGGCCCAGGCGGCCGCCCTGGCCCCGGTGGCCGGAGAGGACGCGGCTCCGCCGGCGGGGCCGTTCCTCGTGGGCACGGCGGTGCACCGGCTGCTGACGGACGCCACGGCCGGCGGCCCGGTGCTGTGCTGGGTGGACGACGCCCACCTCCTGGACCGCGTGTCGCTGGAGGCGCTCGCCTTCGCCGCCCGCCGGCCCGGTGACCGGCCGCTCGCCATGCTGCTCACCGCGGGCCCGGAGGCGCCCGCGGTGTCGGACTCCCTGTGCGGCGTCCCGTCGCTGCGGCTCGGCCCGCTCGGTGACCGGGCGGCCCGCGCCATGCTGGACGACCTCCTCGGCGCCGAGCCGGGCACGGACCTGGCGGCCGACCTCATCGACCTGGCCGCGGGCAACCCGCTGGCCCTGTCCGAGCTCGCCGCCGCGCTGACGCCGGACCAGCTCGCCGGCGTGGCACCGCCCCCGGTCGCGCTGCCCGTCCACAGCCGGCTGCGCGCCCTCCACCGGCGGCGCTACGGCGCCCTCCCGCCCGACGCGAGGCGGGTCGTGCTGCTGGCCGCCTGCGACGAGCGGCTGGAGCTGCGGACGCTGGCCCGTGCGGCCGCCCGCGCGGGCGGCGACGCGCGGGCGCTGGAGACGGCCCGGCGATCCGGCCTGATCCGCGTGGACGGTGAGACCGTGGAGACCACGGACCCGCTGGTCCGGTCCTCCCTGTACGCCGACGCCTCCCTCACCGAACGCCTGGCCGCGCACCGCGCCCTCGCCGCCGTGCTGGACCAGGACCGGTTGCGGCAGAGCCGGCACCGGGCGGCGAGCGCCGGGGAGCCGGACGCCCGGTTGTGCGAGGAACTGGCCTGCGAGGCGGCCGCGGCGCGCCGGTCCGGCCGGCACGCGGACGCCGCGCCGGCCTGGCGGCAGGCCGCCGCGCTGACCGCAGACGCCGGTGGCAGGGCCGTCCGGCTGCTGGCGGCCGCCACCGACTCCTGGCTGGCCGGCCGCACGCGGACGGCCCGTTCCCTGCTGCGCGCCGCGCGCCCGTACGCGCGGTCCGACGAGCTGCGCGGGCTGTCCGGGCTGCTGTACGGGCAGATCGAGCTGCGCGACGGCGCGCCGGCCTCGGCGGTGCAGATCCTGGTCGACGCCGCCGACCGGCTGGCCGGGACGCACCGTACGCGGGCGGTGCTGGCGCTGATGTTCGCGGCGGAGGCCGGCTGCGTGGCCGGGGACCACCGGCAGTACCGGAGGATCGGCGAGCGGGCGGCCGCGATCGGCCGGGACGGCGCCCGCACGCCGGTGACCGAGCTGATGCTCGCGCATCTCGACGGGATGGCCGCGACGTTCGGCGGCCGGCACGAGGAGGCCATCGGCCCGCTCCGGCGGGTGCTGAAGCTCGCCGAGAGCCTGGACGGCTGCGCGATGAAGTCCTGGGCGAGCCTCGCGGCGTTCGCGCTCGGGGAGGACCGCAAGGCGCGGGATCTGGCCACCATGGCGGTCAACCGGGCGCGGCTGCGCGGCACCGCCGCCCTCCTGCCGTGGGCGCTGAGCACGCTCGCGCTGACCCAGATGGTCCTCGGCGAGTTCTCGGCGGCGACGGCCGTGAGCCTGGAGGGGCTGCGCGCCGCGCGGGCGTGCGGCCAGGAGAACGGCGCCGCCGACCATCTCGCCATGCTCACGCTGCTCGCCGCCGTGCAGGGCGACCGTGAGACCGCGCGGACCCGCGCGAAGAGCGTCACCGAGACGGCGAAGAGACGCGGCCTGACCCGCCCCGCGGCGTTCGCGGCCTGGGCCCTCGGCTGCCTCGACCTTGCGGAGGACCGCCCCGAGGAGGGCGCGGCCCGCCTGCGCGCGCTGGCCGGAACCCGTCCGGCGGACCTGTTCACCGGCGTCCTCGCGACCCCCGACCTCGTCGAGGCGGCGGTCCGCTGCGGCGACCGGGAGGGGACGGAGGCCGCCCTGGCGGCGTTCGACCGCTGGGCGCGCAGCTCGGCCGGTCCCGCCCGGGCCGCCCTGGCCGAACGCTGCCGCGCGCTGCTCGCCGAGGACGACGCCGCCGCCGAGGAGCACTTCACCGAGGCGCTGCGGCTGCATCGTCAGGGCGGCTCGGCGTTCGAGCTGGCGCGCACGGAGTTCATGTACGGCCGGCGGCTGCGCCGGAGCCGCCGGCCGCGCGCCGCCCGGGGCCACCTCCGCGACGCCCGGCAGCTGTTCGAGCACTGCGGCGCCGCCCTCTGGGCCGAGCGCGCCCAGGCGGAGCTGCGCGCGGCGGGCGAACCGGCCGAGCCGGGCGCCCGGCGCCGTACCGACGACCTCACCCCCCACCAGCAGGAGATCGCCCGGCTGGTCGCCGACGGGGCCACCAACCGGGAGATCGCGGCGCGCCTCGTCCTCAGCCCCCGGACGGTCGACCACCACCTGCGCAACATCTTCGTACGCCTGGGCGTCCGCTCGAGAGTGGAACTGGTCCACCTCTTCCGCTGAGCCGGGCCCACGCGCGGACGGCCCGCCGGACATCCCCGGCGGGCCGTCCCCCTGATCTCGGCTCAGGTGGCCAGGAAGGCGCGGACGGCGGACAGCACGACCGTGTCGGTCAGGTACGTGAGGTGGTTCTCGCAGGCCACGTAGTTGTTGGTGGCGCCGTTCAGCTCCGTGCTGGTGTAGGGGTTGATGACCCCGTCGCACGGTGAGTACCAGGTCGCGTACTTCGTGTCGCCCGGCGTCTCGTCACCCGACGACAGCGTGGTGATGAACGACGAGCCGGGAGTCATCTCCTGGCAGGTGACGTAGATCTCGCACGCCAGCGCGGCGGTGGTGCCGTGGTTCGCGCCGGCGAGCGACGCCAGGTGCCGGACGTACTGCTGACCGCCGAGCTCCTTGATGTACCAGAGGCTGACCAGGCCGCCCATCGAGTGGTTGACGATGTCGACCTTGGACGCGCCGGTCTGCCGCAGTACCTGCTGCACGTACGAGGCGAGGGACGCCGCGTTGGTCTTGTTGTCGCCGTACGAGTCGTAGTTGAAGGCGTACAGCTCGTTCGCGCTGTAGCCGGCCGCCTCGAACACCGCCTCGGCGGTCACCCAGTTGGTCGAGTTGCCGGTGTAGCCGTGGACGAACACGACGGGCGTGTGGCCGGCGGCGTGCGCGGGCCCGACGGTGCCGAAGACGACGCCGACGGCGGCGAGGACGGCCGCCAGCAGCGAGCCGAGTGTTCGGCGCATGAACTCCTCCTGCGGGGTGGGACGGGAGATACGCCGCAAAGTGTCCGCTCCGGGAACGCGCCCGGCATCGGTGAAATCGCCAGTGTTCGACGCCACGGCGTCTTCCGGCGTTGCAGACTGTCAGTGACTCGTCCCCCAACGCCTGGAAGCCCCCATATGACCGCGATCGTCGGCATCACTGACGGCAGCACCGTCGTCATCGCCGGAGACTCCGCCGGAGTGGGCGGAGACATCACTCAGCCCCGTCTGGACCCCAAGGTCTTCACGAACGGGCCCTACGTGGTCGGCTACACCACCTCGTTCCGCATGGGCCAGATCCTCCGTTACGCCTTCAAGGCCCCGGTCCCGCCCGACGATGAGGACGGCCTGCACGCGTTCATGTGCACCGGCTTCATCAACGGCGTCCGGGAAAGCCTCAAAGAGGGCGGATGGGCCAGCAAGGACAACGATCAGGAGGAAGGCGGGTCGTTCCTCGTCGGCATCCGCGGCCGTCTCTTCGAGATCTGCGCGGACTACCAGGTGGGCGAGATGGCGGACGGGTACACGGCGGTCGGGTGCGGGGCGGAGATCGCTCTCGGCGCCCTCCACGCCACGGCCGGCACGGGCATGCCGCTCCAAGCCCGCGCCATCGCCGCGCTCGAGGCCGCAGCGCACTTCTCCACCGGTGTCCGCTCACCGTTCACGATCGTCGCCACGGCAGAGCACGATGACTGAGCCGCGCACCCGGAGCGGGGCCGGCCTGCCCGGGTGCGCCGGCGGGCTCAGAGGTAGAAGCCGGTGCCGGAGGCCGGGGGCGCGCTCTCGAAGGGGCGGCCGTCGCGGATGGCGTACAGCTCGGCCAGTGTCGCGCCGTCCGGGACGCCCTCCGTGGTGCCGAGCCAGGCCGCCGCCTCGGCGTGGGACAGCCGTCCCATCTCGATCTGCGCCAGGCAGCGGCCGGGACGGACGACGGCGGGATGCAGGCCGGCGAGGGGCCGGTTCGTGGTGAGCGCGACGAGCACGTCGCGGCCCTGGCCCACCAGGCCGTCGGTGAGGTTGAGCAGGCGGGAGAGCTCCTGCCCGGTCTTCTCGCCGCCGTCGGCGCGGATCAGGTCGTCGCAGTCCTCGAGGATCAGCAGCCGCCAGCGGCGGTCCTCGTCCTCGTCGTCCTCCTCACCCACGGCGACCTCCATGAGGTACGCGGGGTTCCGGAAGAGCTCCTCCGGGTCGAGGACGCAGTCGAACTGGCACCACTTCACCCACTCGCGGGCCAGTGCCCGCAGGGCCGTGGTCTTCCCGGTGCCGGGTGGTCCGTGCAGGAGGAGCAGCCGGCCGGCCACATCGGTGGCGTGGAACGCCGCGAGCCGGTCGACGGCCGCCGCGGCCTCGGCCGCGTAGTTGCGCCGGATCTCCGCCCACGTCGGCGCCGTGATCGATCGCTCGCGGCGCTCCGCCCCGCGTTGGCCGGCGTACCAGAAGCCCATGTCGACGCGGTCCTGGTCCGGTGACTCCTCGACGGCGTCGCGGACGGACTCCTCGATCACCGCCGCGGCCAGTTCGTCGCTGATGGCGGTGACCTCGACGGTGCCCGACCCGCCGCGCCAGCGGACCGCCCGGAGCGTCCAGCCCTCGCCGCAGGCCAGGAACGAGTCGCGGGTCTCCTCGCGCGCGGCGCGGAGCACCCGCGCGTCCTTCGGGCGCAGCGGCGCGTCGGGGCGTACGCGGTCCAGTCGCCTGCTCCGGGCGTACGGCTGCCGGCCCATCGTGAACGGCTGCAGGGCGAGGACCTCGATGGCGTCTCCGAGCGTGTCGGCCGTCTCGAGGCGGTAGTCCACGGGCGCCTCGGGCTCCGCCCCTATGATCGGAACGACGGGTTCGGACATGCCCTCGATGATCGGGGCGTCGTTGCGCCGAGTCCAGTGAATTACACCATCCGGGCGCGCCGCCGCTCGGCGGCGGACCCCGCGCACGTCCAGAAGGAGCATGACATGGCCACCGTCCGTACCACGAACGCTCACTGGGAAGGCCCGCTCATGGGCGGGCAGGGCAAGGTGTCGCTGGACTCCTCGAAGGTCGGGGAGTTCGAGGTCGACTGGCCGTCCCGTGCGGAGAAGGCCGAGGGGAAGACCAGCCCGGAGGAGCTGATCGCCGCCGCGCACAGCACGTGCTTCTCCATGGCGCTGTCGCACGGTCTCGCCGGGGCCGGCACGCCGCCGGAGTCGGTCGACACCCGCGCCGACGTGACCTTTCAGCCGGGTGAGGGCATCACCGGCATCCATCTGACCGTGCGCGCGTCGGTTCCCGGCCTGTCCGCCGAGGACTTCCAGAACGCCGCCGAGCAGGCGAAGGCCAACTGCCCGGTGAGCAAGGCGCTGGCCGGCACGAAGATCACGCTCGACGCGTCGCTGGCCTGAGCCGGTCCGGCGTGGGCGCTCGCCCGTACGGGCCGTGCCCACGCCGTGTCCCGGGGCTCAGGCGCCGGACGGGGGCAGGAGCGCGTCGGCGAGCGCGCGCCAGTGCGGCATCGCCGACCGGCCGGGCTCGACGCCGATGACCTGGACGGCGACGTGGTCGGCGCCGGCCTCGACGTGGCCGCGGAGCCGCTCCACGATGGTGTCCGGGTCGCCCCAGAAGACGAGGTCGTCGACGATGCGGTCGCTGCCGCCGCCGGCGATCTCCTCCTCCGAGTAGCCCAGCCGGCGGAACTTCGCGACGTTGTACGGGGTCGTCAGGTAGGTGTGAAGGTGCTCGCGCGCGGTCGCGCGGGCCTTGTCCGGATCGGTCTCGAAGAGCACCGGGTGCTCGACGCCCAGGAACGCGTCCGGCCCGAGGACCTCCCGCGCCTGCCGGGTGTGCGCGACCGTGACGTGGTACGTGTGGGCGCCGGCGGCGCGGTCGCGGGCCAGCTCCAGCATCTTGGGCCCGTACGCGGCGAGGACCCGGCGAATCCGCGGGGCGGGGCTCACCGCCTCGAGGGCGTCCATCTCGTCGAGGTACTCGCGCATGGCCGCCAGGGGCTGAACGCCCGGCCGCCGCTCGCCGCCGAACCCGAGGCCGAGCACGTGCCGGTCCGGGTAGGCGTCGGCGAGGAGACGGCCGCCGCCGTACGCGGCCCGGGCGCTGCGCGCCCAGATCTGCGCGATGCCGTTGACGACGTGGATCCGCTGGGTACAGGACAGCAGGTAGGCGGCGTGTGTGAGGGCTTCGCGCCCGCCGACCTCGGGGAACCAGAACGCCCGCCAGCCCGTCTGCTCCAGCTCCTGGATCGACTCGCGCATGAGCGCGGGCGGCTGGTGCTCGAAGTCGAACGTGTAGATCCCGAACGTCCCCAGATCCAGGCCGTTGATGTCGCCCATCGAACATCTCCTCGTTCACGTCACCGTGGCGAACGCATCGAAATATCGCAGATCTTCGATATGAGGTGCAACCCGAAACCCCGGCGAGGATGTCCGGCGCGGGTCAGAGCGTGCGGCCGAGCGCGGCGACGAGCTCGGCGATGCGCCGCTCGTCGCGCTTGTAGTGCGTCCACTTGCCGACGCGCGTGGCCCGCACGAGGCCGGCACGCTGCAGTTCGGCCATGTACGCGGACACCGTCGACTGGGCCAGGCCCGCCTTGGCCTGGATGTGGCTCACGCACACCCCCACCTCGGCCGGGTCGGCGATCGCCTGCTCCGGCGGGAAGTGCCGCTCCGGCTCGCGCAGCCACGACAGCATCTGCAGCCGCATCGGGTTCGACAGCGCCTGCAACGCGCGGACCAGGTCGGGATCCGGGGAGAGCGCTTCGTCGGCCATGGACCCGGAGTATAAATCGCTACCCGGTCAGCTCCAGGCGGGCGAGCTCACGGCGGGAGGACACGCCGAGTTTCGGATACGCCTTGTAGAGGTGGTACTCCACCGTCCGCGGGCTGAGGAACAACTGCGCGGCGATGTCCCGGCTGCTGTTCCCCTCCGCCGCCAGCCGTACGACCTGCAGCTCCTGCGGGGTGAGCCGCTCCAGGAGGTCGGCGGCGGGGCGTGTGGTGGCGGCGGACCCGCCCGTCGCGCGCAGCTCGATCCGCGCGCGCTCGGCCCACGGCTCGGCGCGAAGACGCTCGAAGATCTCCAGCGCCGAGCGGAGCGGTTCGCGGGCGTCGGAGCGGCGGCGGGCGCGTCGGAGCCACTCCCCGTACAGCAGCTCGGTCCGGGCCCGTTCGAACGGCCGCCCGCCCTTGTCGTGCAGGCACAGCGCCTCCGCGTACGCCGCCTCGTCGTCGTGCAGGAGCGCGCGGCAGCGGAGCGCGGCCGCCCGCGCCCAGGGCAGGCCGCCGACCCGCGCCCACTCCTCGAACCGGCGGAGCGCCGGCTCCGCCCGCTCGGGACGCCCGGCACGGATCGCCGCCTCGACCTGGTCGGCGGCCCCGACGGTCACGACGGTCGTGAAGCCGCCTGGACGGCGCCGCGCCTCCTCCAGCCGGTCCAGCGCGTCGTCGTACCGGCCGAGGCCGAGGTCGAGGAGGCCGCGCGCGCACGCCGCGGCGGCGGCCTCCGCGCCCGGCGCGCTCCCGTCGGCGCCGAGCGCCTCATCGGTCAGCGCGCGGCAGCGCTCCTCGTCGCCCTGGACGGCGGCGACGCGGGCGAGCACGATCTCCAGCCGGCCGACCCGTTGCGACCGGCCGGTGTCACGGGCGACCGTGATCGCCTCGGCGACGTTCGCCTCGGCGTCGCGGAACAGCCCCGCGGCGACCTGCGCCTGGGCCAGCCGCTGCAGGGCACCCGCCAGCTCGCCGATCTGGCCGCGCTCCCGGCAGCGGGCGACCTCGGCGGTGGCCAGCCGGATCGCCGCGTCGTCGTCGCCGAGGATCAGGCCGGCGTGGATCGCCTCGACGAGCGCGCCGGGCTCCTCGGCCCTCACGCCGGACACGCCCGTACGGCCGTCGTCCGGCAGGTCGGGCGCGCCGTCGAGGACCTCCCGCAGCAGGGGGACGCCGCGCGCGAACTCGTCGTTCACGAGGTGCGCCAGGCCCTGGATCAGCGGATCACGCCGGCCGGCGGCAGCGGATCGTTCGGCGGCGGCGCGGATCGTCTCCGCGTCGCCGGAGAGCCAGGCGTACGAGGCGCCCATGCGCAGCATGGCGGCCGCCGGGCGGTCGTCGGCGACCTGCCCGACGAGGATGCGGGCCGCCTGCCGGGGGTCGCCGCGCTCGAACTCCACGGCGGCGCGGATCCGCGCCAGCCGGGTGAGGGCGGCCGGATCCGCGGTGAGCCCTTCGGCCCGTAGGGCGAGTTCGCCGGCGCGGTCGGCGCCGCCCGCGAGCAGGGCCGCCCCGGCCGCCTCGGTGAGGCGCCGGGCCTGACCGCCGGTCTCGGGCGTCAGCTGGGCGGCCTGCTGGAACAGGGCCGCGGCGGCCGCCCCGGCCGCGCGGTCGCGGGCGCGCACGGCGGCCGCCTCGAGGTCGGCGGCGACGTCCTCATCGGGCGCGGTCGCCGCCGCGGCGCGGTGGCGCACCCCGCAGTCCGGGTCGCTCGCGGCCGCGGCGAGGGCCCGGTGCACGGTGACGCGGCGGGCGAGCGAGGTGCCCTGGTAGGCGGCGGTGCGGACCAAGGGGTGCCGGAAGGAGACGGCCGTGCCGGTCACCTCCATCAGCCGCGCCTGCTCGGCCGGCTCGAGGTCGTCGAGGGACACGCCCAGGTCCGTCGCCGCGCCGAGCATCGTCGGCAGGTGGCCACGCCCCTCGGCGGCGGCGATGAGCATCATCAGCCGGGTCCGCTCGGGCAGCCGGCCGATCTGGGCACGGAAGGCCGCGAGCACCCGGTCGGCCACCGGCAGCGGCCCGTGCCCGCCGTCGTGCCGCCACCCGGCGGCGCCCAGCTCCAGCAGCGCGAGTGGATTGCCGTCGGCCTCGGCCAGGATCCGCGCCCGGTGGTCTGGAGGGAGCCGCCGGCCGGCGAGCACGCGCCCGGCGTCGGCGTGGTCGAGCCGGGCCAGCTCGATCTCGGGCAGGCCGTGCCCGGCGACGCCGTCGTCGCGGGCGGCGAACACCATGACGACGCCTTCCGCCGACAGCCGGCGCGCCGCGAAGAACAAGGCGTCCACGCTCGCGCGGTCGATCCACTGGGCGTCGTCGACCAGGCACACCACGGGCTCCTCGTCGGCGAGGTCGGCCAGCAGCGTCAGCAGGGCCAGCCCGATCAGGAAACGGTCGCCCCGTCCGACGCCCGGCCCCTCGGAGCCACCCGGCCCCCGGCGTCCGCCTGAGCTTCGGGATCCGCCCGAACCCTCGGAGCCACCCGGAGCCCCGGAGCCGTCAGCGTCTCCGGAGCCGGCAGAGTCTCCGGAGCCGGCAGAGTCTCCGGAGCCGGCAGAGTCTCTGGAGCCCGCGGAGCCGCCCGAGCCGAACACCGTGCGCAGCGCGTCCGCCTGCGGATCCGGCAGGTCCGCCAGCCGCTCCTGCACCGGCCACAGGAGCTGCAGGAGCCCGGCGTACGCCAGGTCCCGCTCGGCCTCGACGCCCGTGGCGCGCAGGACCCGCGACCCGGAGGCCGCGCCCGCGGCGTGGTCGAGCAGCGCGGACTTGCCGATCCCGGCCTCTCCGCGCAGCAGAAGGGCGCCGCTCCGGCGCAGGGTACGCGCGTCGTCGATCAGTCGTGTCAGCCGCTCGCGTTCGGCGTCCCGCCCGTACAGCACCCCACAAACCTACGTGGCCGAGTACCGAAACATTACTGATTCGCCCTGCGGTCACCGGGTTCTAGCGTTCTCACCAGCGATTTCACGAAGGAGAACCTCGATGAGGGAACTGTTCGAGCCGGTGACCGTCGGCGCGCTGGAGCTGCCCAACCGCCTCGTGATGGCGCCGATGACGCGCAGCCGCGCGTACGGCGGTCTCGCCACCGAGCTGACCGCGGAGTACTACGCGCAGCGGGCGGGCGCCGGGCTGATCGTGACGGAGGGCACCCAGCCGAGCGTGATCGGCCAGGGCTACGTCAACACGCCGGGCCTGCACTCCCCCGAGCAGGTGGCGGCCTGGCGGAAGGTGACCGACGCGGTCCACGAGAAGGGCGGCCGGATCGTCGTGCAGCTCATGCACTCCGGCCGGATCGGCCACCCGGTCCTGTACCCGGACGGCGCTCTGCCCGTCGCCCCCTCGGCGCTCGCCTCCGGGCAGAAGCTGTTCACCGCCGACGGGATGCTCGACCACCCGACGCCGCGGGAGATGACGGCCGAGGACATCGCCCGGACGATCGAGGACTTCGCGGCCGCCGCGCGGAACGCGAGGGAGGCCGGTTTCGACGGCGTGGAACTGCACGGCGCCAACGGCTACCTGATCCACCAGTTCCTCGCCGACGGCAGCAACCGGCGGACCGACGCGTACGGCGGCGCGGTCGCGGGCCGGATCCGGTTCGCGGTGGAGGTCGCCGGGGCGGTCGCGGACGCGATCGGACCCGAGCGGACCGGGATCCGGGTCTCCCCCGGCGCGGCGGTGAACGGCATCACCGAGTCCGACACCGCGGAGCTCTACCCGGCGCTGGCCCGCGCGCTCGCACCGCTCGGCCTCGCGTACCTGCACGTGATGGAGACGGGCGACCGCGAGTCGACGCGCGCGATCCGGGCGGCGTGGCCGGGCGCGCTCATCCTCAACCCGCATCCGGAGGCGAATCCGCTCCCATCGGCGCCCGAGGCCGGTGCCGGCGCGCTGCGGGAGGGGCTGGCCGACGCGATCGCGTACGCCCGGCTGTGGCTCGCCAACCCGGACCTGCCGGAGCGGATCGCGGCGGGCGGCCCGTACAACGAGGCGGACCCGGCGACCTTCTACGGCGGCGACCACCGCGGCTACACCGACTACCCCTCACTCGGCGCCTGAGACACCGACCACCCGTCCGTTCGGGCCTGGCACACCGGCCCCCGTCCGTCGGGGCCCGGGGGCCGCCCTTCCTCATGCGATCCCGGACGCCGCGCAGTACAGTGCGCCGGAGGAGGATTGCCTCAGGGGCGGAGGATTCGCGCGGTGACCACGGAGCTCCCGGCCGAATCCGCGCCGGCGCCGTACGTCGTGCGGTTCCGGCGTCTCCCGCCGGTCCTCATGGTCGCGGCCGGGGCGCTGCTCTGCGGCAAGGCGATCCGCTGGATCGCCGGCGCCGCGCACGGCGGGCATCCGGAGCGCATCCCCCCACCCCTCGCGCTGGCGGTCGCGTCGATCCTGCTGACCGCCGCCGGTGCGGTGCGCCTGGCGCGGGCCCGGCGCACCGGCGGGATCGCCTTCGCCGTCGACGCGGACGGTATCTTCATGGTCGCGTCCCCGGACGGCGCGCGGCGGTTCCCCTGGGACGAGGTGAGCGCGCTGGTGCTGTTCTCGCGGCGCACGGAGTTCATCCAGGGCACGGTCCGGTGCGTGGGGCTCCGGCTGCACCCCACCGCCCCGGGCTCCCCCGAGCGGCACCTCGCCGAGTTCGATCAGGCGGTCTCCCGGCACGACCTTCCGCTGGACGCGTGGGACCGGATTCGCCGGCTCGACCGGCGGCCGTCGAGAGAGGGGCTCGTGCTCGCCGTCAGCGTCCACGCCGAGACCCGTGGCTGGCGGTACCGCGCCACGCCCCTGGCCCGGGCGATGCGCGCGCACGCTCCCGGGGTCCCCGTCGTCCACGAGCCGACCGAGCGCTACCACGACCTGGTCGGCTGGCGGGCCGATCAGGAGGAGCTTCGCCGGATCCTCGAGGACGCCGAGCTCCGCCCCTGGTGCTGAGCCACGCGTACGCGGCGAGGACGCCCGGCCGCGCCCGGTACTGAACCGCGCGCACCCCGGCCAGGGCGCCCGGCCGCACCTCGGCCAGGACGCCCGGCCGCGGCCCCGTCACAGGCCCTCGCGTGTCCGGGTCAGATGCGCCTGTCCCGGCCGGTCCAGTAGGGGTCGCGGAGGAGTCGCTTGTAGAGCTTGCCGGTGGGTGTGCGCGGCAGGGCGTCGGTGAAGTCGACCGAGCGCGGGGCCTTGTAGCGGGCCAGCGAGGCGCGGGAGTGGTCGATCAGCTCCCCGGCCAGCGCGGGCGAGGGCTCGTGGCCCTCCTCCAGCTCGACCACCGCCTTGACCTGCTCGCCGTACTCCTCGTCGGGCACGCCGAACACCGCGACGTCGCGCACCGCCGGGTGGGTGATGAGCACGTTCTCGATCTCGGCCGGATAGATGTTGACGCCGCCACTGATGATCATGTCGATGACCCGGTCGGCGAGGAAGAGGTACCCGTCCTCGTCCAGGTGGCCGATGTCGCCGGTGGTGAACAGCCCGTTCCGGTGGATCGACGCGGTCTTCTCGGGGTCGCCCCAGTACTCGACGTCGTCGCCGCTCGCGTAGCGGAACCACAGCTGCCCCGGCTCGCCGGGCTTGGAGGGGGTGCCGTCGGGGCGCAGCACGTGGGTCTCCACCGTGGGCAGCGGCCGCCCGACCGTGCCCGGCCGTTCCAGCCACTCCTCGGACGTCACGACCGTGTTGATGGACGCCTCGGTCGACCCGTAGTACTCGTACACGACCGGCCCGAGCCACTCGATCATCCGGTGCTTGACCTCCGGCGGGCACGGCGCGGCGCCGTGCCACACGGCGGTGAGGCTCGACAGGTCATACGCGTGCCGGGTTGCCTCGTCGAGGCGCAGGAGCCGGACGAACTGCGTCGGCACGAGGTGCACGTTGGTGATCCGGTACCGCTCGATCAGCCGCAGCGTCTCCTCCGGGTCGAAGCCCTGCCGCATGACGAGCGGGCGCCCGGCGCAGAGCAGGACGTACGAGAACAGCCACTGCGCCGAGTGGTACACCGGGCCGACCAGCAGGGACCGGCCGCCCTCGGGGATGTGGAGGGCCTGCGCGTACGTGGGGGCGACCGTCGCCATCGTGTCGATCGGCGCGCCCGCCCGTACGAGCTTGCGGCTGACCCCCTTCGGACGGCCGGTGGTGCCCGAGGTGTAGATCATCGGCCAGCCGAGCGCCTGGTCGCCGGGCTCGCCGTCCGGGCCGGCGGCGAGGAGGTCCTCGTACGGCCGGAAGCCCGGCACGTCGCCGATCCCGATTTTGATCCGCGGACCCGCCTCCGCGGTGGCGGCCACGGCGGTCTCGGCGAAGCGATCCTCGGAGAACAGCGCCGTCGCCCCCGAGTCGGCGAGCACGTACGCCAGTTCGTCCGCGCTCCAGTGCCAGTTGACGAGGACGTACCGCAGACCGGTGTGCGTGGCCGCCGCCATGACCTCGACGCACTCGCGGCGGTTCCCCGAGTGCAGGGCGATGACGTCGCCCGTCTCCAGGCCGAGCGCGCGGAGGGCGCCCGCGAGCCGGTCGACCCGCGCCTCGAACTCCCGCCAGGTGGTCGCGCCGTGTTCGTCGACGACGGCGGGCTCGTCGGGCCGGGCCTGGGCGTACGGGCGGAGAAGTCGCGCCATGAGGACCTCCGATCAGTCGGTGCGGGCACCCGCCATGCGCAGCGCGAGCTCCACGTAGTGGGCCTGCAGCTCGGCGGCGCCGAGCGGATGGCGGTCGTGGAACCACTCGCTGATGTGCACGCACATGTCCAGGATCGGGACCGCGGTGCGCACGGCGGCGGCCCGGCCGTCGCCGCCGACGTCGCCGACCAGCCGGAACATCCCCTTCTCGTGCCCGGCGAGCAGGACGTCTGCCAGGCGGTCGCGCAGTCGACGGCGAATGGCCACGATCTCGTCGTACCACCCGCCGTCGAGCAGCCGGTACTCCCGGTTGGCGACCCGCGCCGTCTCCCGGTGGTCGGCGTGCCGCCGGACGTACACCGCGACGATCGCCCGCAGCTCTTCGAGCGGGTCGCCCGCGACGGCCTCCAGCGCCTCGGCCACCTCGTCCTCCAGCCGCAGGTGGATGTCGCGGACGAGGACGTACAGCAGCTCGTCCTTGGACCCGAAGTGGTTGTACAGCGCACCGGGCGTCAGGTCGCACGCCTCGGTGATCTGCCGGACCGGGGTCGCCAGCGCGCCCTGACGGTAGAACAGCTCGACCGCGGCGCCGGCGAGCCGGCGCTGGACGCGCGACCCCCCGAGCGGCAGATCCGATTCGGTCACCGGCTTCGCTCCTCCTCTTGACGGCCGCCCGACCCGAGCGTACTAATTGATCTCAATCTGTGAATGAACGCTCATTTACCAGGATGGCACAGCTCATCCGGGTTCTCGGGGGCGGGGTGCCGTGCGCGCTCCGGAGCGTTGCGCCCGTATCGATCTCCGCAGGAAACGAGGTGGCGATGGCCCCCACCGATCGCACGACGACCCCGTCCGGCCTCTCGCCGGACCGACTGTGGCGGCGCGGCCTCGACCGCTATCCGGACACCGCCGCCCGCTACCGCTACCTGGCGGTGGCGGTGCTCGTCACGATCGTCCTGTACTACGAGCTGTACGTCGCGGGCGGCGTCGCCCCGCTGATGCTCGCGCACTTCAAGATGTCGTTCATCTACTACGTGAACATCCTGGTGCTGTCGAACCTGGTCGGCGCGTTCGGGTCGCTGGCCGCGGGCGTCGCCGACCGGTGGGGCCGCGCCAACCTCGTGACCTACGGGCTGCTGGCCACCGGCGTCCTCGCGATCCTGACCCCGGCCGCGCCGAACAAGGCGACCTTCGCGGTCTTCGCCATCCTGTCCGGGCTCGTCGAGGGGATGTGCCTGGTGGCCACCCCCGCGCTCGTCCGCGACTTCTCCCCGCAGATCGGCCGCGCCTCGGCGATGGGCTTCTGGACGCTGGGCCCGGTGATCGGCAGCCTGGTGGTCAGCTTCGTGGCCAACCGCACCCTGCCGCACTTCGACGAGTCCTGGTCCAGCCAGTACTACATCGTCGGCGTCGTCGGGCTCGTGGCGTTCGCCGTCGCGCTGTTCGGCCTGCGGGAACTGCGGCCGGGGCTGCGGGACCAGGTGATGGTGAGCATGGCGGACCGCACGCTGGTCGAGGCCCGCGCCGCGACCGCCGAGCGCGAGGCCGACCTGCGCAACCCCTGGCGGCAGATGCTGCGCCTGAACATCCTCGCCCCCGCGCTCGGGGTCAGCGTGTTCCTGCTCATCTACTACACGGCGGTCGCGTTCTTCACCATCTACCTGACCTCGAACTTCGGCCTCACGACCGCGAAGGCCAACGGCGTCAACAGCTGGTACTGGGCGATGAACGCGATCTCCCTCGTCATCGTGGGCGTGGTGTCTGACCGGCTGCGGGTGCGCAAGCCCTTCATGGTGGGCGGCACGGTCCTCGCGGTGGTGATGACGTACGTGTTCATGACCCGCACGACCCATCCGCACACGAGCGCGTCGACCCTGATCTGGATCATCAGCCTGCTCGCCGTCGGCCTCGGCGTGGCGTACACCCCCTGGATGGCGGCGTTCACCGAGACGGTCGAGCGGCGCAACCCCGCGCTGACCGCCACCGGCCTGGCCGTCTGGGGCTGGACCCTGCGGATCGTCGTCTGCGTCGCCTACTTCATCCTGCCGTACGTGGTCGGCGCGATGGACACGCTCACGCGGGCGCCGGAGATCCTGGCCGCCGCCAAGAAGGTGCCGCCCGGCACGCCCCCGCCGCCCGCGCTGCTGCAGGAGCTCGGCAAGCTCAAGAAGGCGGCGGCCGACGGGCCGCACCAGTGGCAGCACTGGTGGTGGATCTGCATCGTCGCCGAAGTGGCCTTCGTCCTCCTCATGCTGCCGCTGGCGGGGCGGTGGAGCCCCAAGGCGGCCCGCACCGACGCCGAGGCGCACGAACGCGAGGTCGCCCGGCTCACCGGCTCCGCGGGATGACCGACGGAACCACCGGGGCCGCCGGCACGTCCGTACTCATGATGCTCACCAGTGATCAGCGAGACCGGGCGGCCGGCGTGCTCCTGGGCGCGGCCTGCGGAGACGCGCTCGGCGTGCCGTACGAGTTCGCCGAGCCCCTGCCGGAGACCGCCGTGCCCGAGATGGCCGGCGGCGGGCTGGGCCCCTACGCGCCCGGCGAGTACAGCGACGACACCCAGATGCAGGTCTGCGTGGCCGAGGTCGCCGCGTCGGGGGCCGACCTGCGCTCCGAGGAGGCGCTCGACGGCATCGCCGAGCGGTTCCTGCGATGGTTCCACGAGGGTGCGAGCGACGTCGGCCTGCAGACGGCCGGCGTGCTGGCGGCCACCGCACGCGCCGACGGGCTGTCCCGCGCCATGCGGGAGGCCTCGGCGGACCTGCACCGCAAGACGGGGCGCACGGCCGGGAACGGCTCGCTCATGCGGACCGGCGTCGTGGCCCTGTCCTACCTGGCCGACCCGGAGGGACTCGCCGAGGCCGCGCGGCTGGTCAGCTCGCTCACCCACTTCGACGACCTGGCGGGCGACGCCTGCGTGCTGTGGTGCTCGGGCGTACGGCGGGCGGTGCTGGACGCGACGCTCGACGGCATACGGGAGGGCCTGGACCTGCTGCCCGCCGAGCGCCGTGGCCACTGGGCGGCCTGGCTCCGCGACGCGGAGACCGGCCCGCCGTGGCGTTTCAGCCCGAACGGCTTCGTCGTGCCCGCGCTGCAGGCCGCCTGGTCGGCGGTCACCTGCACCGGGAGCCTCCCGGACGGCCTCGTCACCGCGGTCCGCGTCGGCAACGACACCGACACGGTCGCGGCCATCGCCGGGGCGATGCTGGGCGCGCGGTACGGCCTGTCCGCGGTCCCGGCCGAGTGGCGGGCGAAGGTGCACGGCTGGCCCGATCTGCGCGCCGACGACCTGGTGGACCTGGCCCGCCGCGCGGCCGAGCCCGAGCGGGCCGCCGGCTAGCCCGTCCGCGTGACGCCGCCCGGGCGAGGACGACGCGGCCCGCCCTGGTGGGACTCGTCGTGCCGGCGGGCGAGGCGCAGGGCGTACTCGCGCGGCGACACTCCGAGCCGCCAGGTGCACACCGCGCAGGCCAGGTGGTCGTTGGTGGTCTGGTCGTCGTGGACGATGTCGACCACGCCTATCCGCAGGTTCTCCACGGCCCGCACCGTACACGGAGCGTGTCCGGTCGCTCCACTTCCGTCATACCGCGTGTCCGGCGGGGCGGCGGGTCAGCGGGCGACGACCCGCACCTCGACGCAGTTGCCCTCCGGGGTGCTCTTGGAGCTCTTTCGCCACAGGTCGTCGGTGTGCATCAGAGGCCCTCCAGGATCGTGCCGATGAGATCGATGGACTCTTCGGGAGTGGCGCTGATGACGCTGAGACGGTCCATGGCGAGGGTGTACCGGTCGATGTCCTCGCGCTTGTCGAGGTAGAGGGCGTTGCCCAGTTGCTCGACGTAGACCACGTCGGGCAGCTGCGGGTCGGCGAACCGCAGGATGGTGAACCCGCCGGGCGCGGCGTGCAGCGCGCCGGCCTCGAACGGCGTGACCTGGAGCGTGAGCCCCGGCTGCTTGGCCACGGTCATGAGGTACTCCAGCTGCCCGCGCAGCACCGCGGGGCCGCCGACGGGACGGCGCAGCGCCATCTCGTCGATCACCGCCCACAGCCGCAGCGCGCCTTCGCGGAAGCGCCGCTGCCGTGTGGCCCGCAGCGAGACCCGGCGCTCCACCTCCTCGGGCGGGAAGTCGCCCAGGGAGATGACGGCCGCGGCATAGTCCTCGGTCTGCAGCAGGCCGGGGACGAACTGCGGCTCGTAGGTGCGGATGCGGGCCGCCGCCTGCTCGAGTCCGATGTAGGACTGGAACCAGGAGGGCAGGACGTCGCCGTAGCTGTGCCACCAGCCGGGCTGGTTGGCGCGGCGGGCGAGCGTCAGCAGCTGGTCGCGCTCCTCCTCGTCGGTGATGCCGTACAGCGACAGCAGGATCGCGACGTCCGCCTCCTTGAAGCCGCTGCGCCCGAGCTCCATCCGGCTGATCTTCGACTCGGATCCGCCGATGGCCCTGGCCGCCTGGGCCGAGGCGACTCCGGCCTTGTCCCGCAGCCGGCGCAGCTCCGATCCGAGAAGGATGCGGAGCGCGGTGGGGCCGCTCGCTCCAGCGTTCGCCATGACCTCGACCTCCCTCGCGGCGGATCCCCGAGTCTTGCACGACCGGCCGGGGGCCGCCGCGATGCAATCCCACCTCCCAATGGGCTTGCATCCTCAGCGTCGTGACGCGATGCTATCCCATAGCTGGATGCAATCCCATTGTCAGCCGTGGCCAGGCATGTGATGGTGATGTGGGCGATCCTGTGGCCGCCCAACGGTCGTCCGTGTTCGGCGGCGGATTCCCGGATCCAGCCGCCGGGCACGGACGTTCATGGAAGAATCAGCCGCCTCCGACATCCCGGCGATGAGGCTCTTCGTGACCGACGACGACCGGCAGGACGAGTTCCGGCCCGACATCCCCAGCCCGGCGCGCGTGTACAACTACATCCTGGGCGGCAAGGACCACTATCCCGCCGACCGCGTCGTGGCGGAGAACACCATGGCGGCCCTGCCGAGCGCACGGCACGCCGCCCTTGAGAACCGCGGGTTCCTCCGCCGCGCCGTCCGCCATCTCGCGGCCGAGGCGGGTGTCCGGCAGTTCCTCGACATCGGCACCGGCCTGCCGTCGTACGGGCAGGTCCACGAGATCGTCCAGGAGATCGCACCCGAATCCCGGATCGTGTACGTCGACAACGACCCGGTCGTGCTCGCCCACGGGCGGGACATGCTGCACGGGGTCGACGGCACCGCGATCGTGCGCCACGACCTGCGTGACCCCGAGGGCATCCTGGCCGATCCCGCGCTGCGCCGGCTGCTGGACCTCGACCGGCCCGTCGCGCTCCTGCTCGTCGCGGTCCTGCACTTCATCGCCGACGACGAGGACCCGTACGGCCTGGTCCGCCGGCTCGTCAAACCGCTCCCGGCGGGCAGCCACCTGGTGATCTCCCATGCCACCGACGACGGGGACGACGAGGTGGAGACGGCCCTGAAGGACAACTACAAGACCTCGAGTTCGGCCCACGTCCGCACGCACGCCCAGGTCGAGGCGTTCTTCGCGGGCCTGGAGCTGATCGAGCCGGGCGTGGTGTGGACACCGCTGTGGCGTCCCGACGAGGCGTCGAGCCCGCTCCGGGAGACCCCGGGCCGTTCCGTCTGCTGGGCCGGGGTCGCCCGCAAACCGTAGCAGCGGTCCCCCGGATGGGGCTTTTCTAGAATGGCGTTCGGATCGTAGGCTCCGATCCGGAGGTGCGGATGAAGAGTGTGGATGAGGTCAGGGCCGAGCTGACCGCGCCCGGGCAGCTGTTCGAGATGGAAGAGGTCGAGATCCGCGGCGCGGCGACCCGTGTCTGGAAGTACGCTTCCCCGTCCCTGCGCGCCGTCCTCGAGAACAGCCGGGGGCACGGCGACAAGACGTACATCGTCTACGAGGACGAGCGCCTGACCTTCGAAGAGCACTTCCGGCACGCCGCGACCTTCGCGCGCCGGCTCACCGAGCGGTACGGCGTGCGCAAGGGCGACCGGGTCGCCATCGCCATGCGCAACCGCCCCGAGTGGTTCGTCGCGTTCTGGGGCGCCGCGGCCATCGGCGCCGTCGTCGTCCCGCTGAACGCCTGGTGGACGGGGCCGGAGCTGGAGTACGGCCTGCGGGACAGCGGCGCGAGCGTGCTGGTGGCCGACGAGGAGCGCGCCGGCCGGCTCACGGACGTCCTGCCGGACCTCGGCCTCGCCGTGATCGTCGTACGCGGCGAGGGCACGCCGCCGCCCGGCGCCGACGCGTACGAGACCGTGCTCGGCGAGGTCACCGAGACCGCGCTCCCGGACGCCGAGATCGGGCCGGAGGACGACGCCACGATCTTCTACACCTCCGGCACGACGGGGCGGCCGAAGGGCGCGCTCGGCACGCAGCGCAACATCACCGGCAACACCCTGAGCCTGGCGTACGCCATGCTGGGCGCCGGCCTGCAGGCGGGCGGCCGGATCGATGAACTGGCCAACCCCCAGCAGCGCATCACGCTGACGAGCCTGCCGCTCTTCCACGCGACCGGCTGCCACACGGTGCTCGTGGCGAGCGCGGTCCTCGGCAGCACCATCGTCCTGATGCGCAAGTGGGACGCCGAGCGCGCGCTCCAGCTCATCGAACGCGAGAGGGTCACGGCGTTCGGCGGAGTGCCGACGATGGCCTGGCAGCTGCTGACGTCCCCCGAGTTCGACAAGTACGACACCTCCAGCCTCGGGTCCGTGTCGTACGGCGGTTCGCCCGCACCGCCCGCCCTGGTCGAGAAGATCAAGGAGCTGCTCCCCGATCGCGTCCCGAGCAACGGGTACGGCCTGACCGAGACGTCGGCGGTGACCACGTACAACAGCGGGATCAACTACCTGACCCACCCCGACAGCGTCGGCCCGCCGGTCCCGGTGTGCGACGTCAAGGTCGTGGACCCGGCGGGCGCGGAGCTGCCCGCCGGCGAGGTCGGCGAGCTCCTCGTCCGCGGGCCGAACGTCATCAAGGGCTACTGGAACGCCCCCGAGGCCACCGCCCGGTCGTTCCGCGACGGCTGGTTCCACACCGGGGATCTGGCCCGTATCGACGCGGAGGGATTCGTCTACATCGTCGACCGGGCCAAGGACATGCTGATCCGCGGCGGGGAGAACGTCTACTGCGCCGAGGTCGAGTCCGCCATGTACGACCACCCCGCGATCGCCGACGCCGCCGTGATCGGGGTGCCGCACGAGGCGCTCGGCGAGGAGGTCGGCGCGGTCGTCTGCCTCCGCCCCGGCATGACGGTCACGCCGGAGGAGCTGCAGGCGTTCCTCCGCGAGCGGATCGCGTCGTTCAAGGTGCCGGCCCACATCTGGTTCCGCGCGGGAGAACTGCCGCGCAACCCCGCGGGCAAGATCCTGAAGACGAAGCTGCGCACGGAACTGGTCGGCTGAGACGGCTCCGCGCCCGCGCGGACGGAGTGCGGAGCCGGTCCGCCGACGCCACCGCGCCGCCGACACGGACGGACCGCGGAACCGGTCGGCCGCGGGGCTCCGTCCGCCGGTGCGGGCGGGCGGCCCGGATGAACCGGACCGCCCGCCGTCCGCACCCGCGGTGAGGAGTCACCCACGGCGAAGGGTCACCGGCGGCAGTGCGCGGTCCGCGTCGCGCGTGGCTGGAAGGGCAGGAAGCGCTCGGCGCGATGCGGGCGCGCCGGGATCTCGGTGGCCTCCAGCGCCAGCATCCGGTCGAAACGGAAGGCGCGGATGTGCCGGCGCAGCCGGCACCAGCCGACGAGGTACCAGTGGTCGCGGTGGACGAGGCAGGTCACCGGCTCCACCTCGCGGACCGTGACGTTGCCCTTGGCGTCGACGTAGTGCAGGCGGACCACGAGCCGCGCGGTGATCGCGCTCGCCGCGGTCCGTGCCCGGTGCGCCGTCGCCGGGTCGAGTGGGCGGGCCAGGGTGTCGAGTGTCGTGCCGACGGTCTCGGCCGGATCGAGATCGTCGAACAGGCGGCGCAGGGCCCGGCGGGCCGTGGCGGCCTGCGGGCCGGCGCCCAGGTGGGCGAGCGAGAGGGCGAGGGCCGCCACCTCAGGGGCCGGAAGTGGGGGACGGGTACGGCTTGCGAGCGTCGCGTTCTCGGCCATGGTTCGATCATACGTTCGAACACTGACATTGTGGAGGCCGTGCGAGGGGTCCGTCAGCCGGTGGCGAGCTCGCGCCAGCGCCGCTGGGCGACGGCGTGCCACTCGTCGTGGCGGGCGTCGAACAGCTCGCGGGCCTGGACGCCGACCCAGCCGGCCGGCAGCAGCGCCGCGGGCAGCCGGGGGTCCAGGAACGGGAAGCGCCGCCATTCGTGCACGAGCCGCGCCTGCGCCAGCAGGATCGACTCGGGCGAGGCGGGGCGCAGGGCGCCGAACTCGTCGATGAACGCCTCGTACTCGGCCGCGACGCCGTCCAGGTCCCACGCCCGCTCGACCATCGCCCGCTCGCTGCCGACCCCGGCGAACCGCGCGGTGAACGACATCGCGCCGGCCTGCAGTCCGAGGCCCTCGATGACGGACCGCGCCTCCGCCTCACGCGCCGCCGACGGCGCGATCCACATGCCCGGGCCGGGCGATCCGAAGCCGGCCCAGCTCAGCTTCGTACGGAGCTGGTGCCGGAGGCGGCGCCTGGACTCGGGGACGGAGACGTACACGATGAGCCAGACGCCGTCCCAGGCGGCGGCCTCGGCGCCGAAGCCGTAGATGCGCTCCGCGCCCTCCGTGAGCAGCTGCCGTCCGGGCGGGGTGAGAGACCAGCGGACGCTCCGCCCGACCCGCTCGGAGGTGAGCCATCCGTCGGCGGCCGTACGGGCCAGCGCCTGCCGCGCGGACTTCTCCTCCACGCCGAGCTCGTCGAGCACCTCGACCAGCGTGGAGGTCCAGACCGGCTCCTGGTACCGCAGGACGAACTCGCCCAGGAGGGTCAGCAGCAGAGAGCGCGCGCTCGTCTCGCCCAGGGCATGCCGTCGAGTCAGCGTGGGTCGCGGAGCGGTCACCCATAAATTCTACATAAACCAGCGCCAAATCCGCGGTTTCGTCGAACTTACGCCGCCCCAGACGGCACCGGCCGGGCACCGACTCGGCATTAGGGTAACGCTGCCGAATTCCCGCGTCACCGGCCGTGCGGATGGGCCGATGCCTCCATGAGGAGCGCGGGGTCGTTCATGACGCGTTCGACGACGAGCGCGGCGGCGCCCAGGGCGGCGGCGTCGCCGCCCAGGCGGGAGACGGTCAGGCGGGGCGGCGCGTGCCGTACGACGCCGGTGCCGCCGCCGAGTGCCTCCTCGACGGCCGGGGACGCCCACGGGGCGAGCGCGGAGAAGATGCCGCCGAGCACGATCGTGTCCGGGTCGAACAGGTTGACCGCCGCGGACAGGGCCTGGCCCAGCGCCTCCCCCGCCCGGCGCACCGCCGCCAGGGCCGGGCCGTCGCCGTCGCGCAGGAGCGCGACCAGCGCGGCGAGCGGGCCGTCGGGCCCGGCGGTGGACGTCCCGACGGTGTCGGGGATGCCCGCCGCCCGCAGGATCGCCTCCTGGCCCGCGACCTGTTCCAGGCAGCCCCGGCCGCCGCACGCGCAGGGCGGCCCGGCCGGGTCGACGACGACGTGGCCGAGCTCGCCGGCGAACCCGTGCGCGCCGCGGAACACCCGGCCGTCGACGACGATGCCCGCGCCGACGCCGATCTCGCCGGAGACGTGAACGTAGGAGCCGAGTTCCGGCCCGTGGCCGAACCACAGTTCGCCGAGGGCGGCGAGGTTCGCCTCGTTGTCCTGGTCGGCGGGCAGCGCGAGGGTCGGCAGGCCGCCGGCCAGCAGTTCCCCGGCCGCGACGTCGCGCCAGCCGAGGTTCGGGGCGGTGCGCACGCGGCCGCCCGCCCGGTCGAGCGTGCCCGGCAGCGCGACCACGGCGCCGGCGACCGTCAGGCCCTGGTCCCCCGCCGCGGCGATCGCCCGTTCGGCGAGGTCCGTCAGCGCGCCGATGACGCGCTCGGGCGCGCGTCCCCGGTTGTCGGCGGCGACGATGTGCCGGTGCCGGATCCGCCGCCCGAGGTCGAGCACGCAGGCGGCGAGGTAGTCGACGTTGACCTCCAGGCCGAGGCCGGCGACGCGGTCGCCGTTGACCGACACGGCCGTGGCGGGGCGCCCGCGCTCGCCGTCGCGCACGGGCCCGTCCTCGCGGACCAGGCCCGCGGCCTTCAACGCGGCGACGAGACTGGATACGGTGGTCTTGGTGAAGCCGGTGACGTCGGCGAGACGAGCGCGGCTGACCGGCTGGCGACGGGAGATCTCGCCCAGCACCACGGCCAGGTTACGGGCCCGCATGGTGCCGTGCCGGACGGGCGTGATCTCATTTCGCATGTTCACAGACTAATCATGCAACCCCTCCCCTGTTGACACCGGGCACCTGCGGGTTTTAATTAGTCCAGAGCTTGAACGAAATGAGGAGACGAGATGTTCGAACCCACCCCTGAGGACAAGTTCACCTTCGGGCTGTGGACCGTCGGCTGGCAGGCGCGCGACCCGTTCGGTGACGCGACCCGGCCGCCGCTCGACCCGGTGGAGTCGGTGCACCGGCTCGCGGAGCTCGGCGCCTACGGGGTGACGTTCCACGACGACGACCTCCTCGCCGTCGAGCCGGACCGGGACAAGGCGATCGCCGCCTTCCGCAAGGCGCTCGACGAGACCGGCCTCAAGGTCCCGATGGCGACGACGAACCTGTTCACCCACCCGGTGTTCAAGGACGGCGCGTTCACCTCCAACGACCGCGACATCCGCCGGTACGCCCTCCGCAAGGTCATGCGCAACCTCGACCTGGCCGCCGAGCTGGGCGCCAAGACGTACGTCTTCTGGGGCGGCCGCGAGGGCGCCGAGTCCGACGCCGCCAAGGACGTGCGGGTCGCCCTCGACCGGTTCCGCGAGGCCATCGACACCCTCGCCACGTACGTCACCGACAAGGGCTACGGCATCCGGTTCGCGCTCGAGCCGAAGCCGAACGAGCCGCGCGGCGACATCCTGCTGCCGACCATCGGCCACGCGCTGGCGTTCATCGGCTCGCTGGAGCACGCCGACATGGTCGGCCTCAACCCCGAGGTCGGGCACGAGCAGATGGCCGGGATGAACTTCGTCCACGGCATCGCCCAGGCGCTGTGGCACGGCAAGCTGTTCCACATCGACCTGAACGGCCAGCACGGCCCGAAGTACGACCAGGACCTGGTCTTCGGCCACGGCGACCTGAAGAGCGCCTTCTTCCTCGTCGACCTGCTGGAGAACGGCGGGTACGACGGGCCGCGCCACTTCGACTACAAGCCGACCCGCACCGAGGACTTCTCCGGCGTGTGGGCCTCGGCCGCCGCGAACATGCGCACCTACCTCATCCTGAAGGAGCGCGCGCGGGCGTTCCGCGCCGACCCGGAGGTGCAGGAGGCCCTGGCCGCCTCGCGCACCGACCAGCTCGCGGTGCCGACCCTCGCGGAGGGCGAGACCTACGAGTCCCTGGCGCAGGACGACTTCGACGTCGAGGCCGCCGCCGAGCGGGGCTACCACTACGAGCGCCTCGACCAGCTGGCCGTCGAGCACATCCTCGGCGCCCGGTGAACCGCGTCCTGACGGCGCCGTCCCGGGGGCGGCGATGAGTCTCGTCGCGGGGGTCGACTCGTCGACCCAGTCCTGCAAGGTCGTCGTCGCCGACGCCGAGACCGGCGCGGTCGTCCGCGCCGGTCAGGCGCCGCACCCGGACGGCACCGAGGCGGACCCCGCCGCCTGGTGGGACGCGCTCGGCCGCGCCACGGAGGCGGCGGGCGGCCTGGACGACGTGGCCGCGATCGGCGTCGCGGCCCAGCAGCACGGCATGGTGTGCCGTACGGAGACCGGTGAGGTCGTCCGGCCGGCGCTGCTGTGGAACGACACCCGCTCGGCCGGCGCGGCCGGGGACCTCGTCGAGGAGTTCGGCGGGCCCGCCAAGTGGGCCGACGCGGTCGGCAGCGTGCCGGTCGCGTCGTTCACGGTGACCAAGCTGCGCTGGCTGGCCCGGCACGAGCCGGAGGCCGCCGCCCGTACGGCGTCGGTGTGCCTGCCGCACGACTACCTCACGTGGCGGCTGACCGGTGAGTTCGTCACCGACCGGGGCGACGCGTCCGGCACCGGCTACTGGTCCCCCGCCACCGGGGAGTACCGGCCGGACCTGCTGGAGCTGGCGCTCGGGCGGGTGCCGGAGCTCCCGCGCGTCCTCGGCCCGGCGGAGGCCGCCGGGCGTACGCCGTCCGGCGCGCTGGTGTCGGCCGGCACGGGCGACAACATGGGCGCGGCACTCGGACTGGGCCTGCGGCCCGGCGACGTGGTGGTGTCCCTCGGCACCTCCGGGACGGTGTTCACCGCGGCGGAGCGGGCGTCCGCCGACCCAGCGGGTGACGTCGCCGGGTTCGCCGACGCGACGGGCCGGTTCCTGCCGCTGGTCTGCACGCTGAACGCCGCCCGGGTGCTCGACGCCGCCGCGGCCCTGCTCGGCGTCGACCACCAGGAGGTCTCCCGGCTGGCCCTGTCCGCGCCGCCCGGCGCGGACGGCCTCGTCCTCGTGCCGTACCTGGAGGGCGAGCGCACGCCGAACCGGCCGGACGCCACCGGCTCGGTGCACGGCCTGCGCCTGGCCACGTCCACGCCGGCGCACCTGGCCCGCGCGGCGATCGAGGGCATGCTGTGCGGCCTCGCCGACGGGCTGGACGCGCTGCTCGCCCAGGGTGCGCGGGCCGACCGGGTGCTGCTCATCGGGGGCGCCGCCCGCTCGGAGGCCGTACGCCGCATCGCGCCGACCGTCTTCGGCCGGCCGGTGCTGGTTCCGCCCACCGGCGAGTACGTCGCCGAGGGCGCGGCCGCCCAGGCCGCCTGGGCGCTGTCCGGCGCGGCCGAGCCGCCGCGCTGGGAACGCGCGGGCCTGGAGACGTACGAGGCCGACGCGGTCCCGTCGATCCGCGAACGGTACGCCGAGGCCCGCGACCACATCCTGTCCCGCTGATCGGTACGACGGCGGTCCCGGTGCGGCCGGGCCGCCGTCGTCCTCGGCGGGCGGGCGCCGTGGAGGCTCCGCCGCTCTGCCACCGGCGGAGCCTCCGCTTCACTGCCCGGGCGGGATCAGGCCCGCGTCCCGGGCGAGGATGGCGGCCTGGACGCGGTTCTCGAGGCCGAGCCGGGTGAGGATGCGGTTGACGCGGCTCTTCACGTTGGCCTGGGTGAGACCGAGCGCGTCTGCGATCTGGGCGTTGGACAGCCCGCGGGCGATCAGGATGAGCACCTCCCGTTCGCGTTCGGTGAGCGCGTCGAGGCGTCCCCGGTGGTCCGGCGCCGGAGCGGGCGTGCCGGGGACGAGGCCGGTGGGCAGTGCGGTGAACGCGCTGATGAGCCGGTGCGTGACGCTCGGGGCCAGCATGGCCTCACCGCCGGCGACGACCCGGATCGCATGCGCGAGCTGGTCGGGCGGGCTGTTCTTCAGGAGGAAGCCGGAGGCGCCGGCGCGCAGGGCCGCGTGCACGTACTCGTCCAGGTCGAAGGTCGTGAGCACGAGGATCCGTGGCGGCGCGTCCTCGTACGGCCATTCGGTGAGGATGCGGCGGGTGGCCTCGACACCGGTCGTCCCGGGCATGCGGACGTCCATGACCACGACGTCGGGCCGCAGGCGGGACGCGGCCTCGACCGCCTGATCGCCGTCGGCGGCCTCCCCGACGACGCACAGGTCCTCGCGGCGGTCGATGACGGCGCGCAGCGCCGCCCGTACCATCTCCTGATCGTCGGCGAGCAGCACCCGGATGGTCATCGAAGCCCCTGGAGTGGAAGCGTGGCGTGGATCCGCCACCCGCCGTGCGGGCGCGGGCCGGCGTGAAGGGTCCCGTCGAAGGCCGTGACGCGCTCGCGGATGCCGATTAGCCCGCGGCCGGATCCCGGGACCGGCCGGTGGCCGGCGGCGGCCGGGGCGTTCTCGACCTCGATCGTCAGGCCGCGGTCGCCGACGCGCACGGCGACCCGGACGTCGACGGGACCGGCGTGCCGGAAGACGTTCGTCACCGCCTCCTGCAGGATCCGGTAGGCCGAGACCTGGATCGCGGCCGGCACCGCGTCGGCCGGCGCGTCGAGCGCCGCCGTGACGCGGCAGCCGGTGGCCTCCGCCGCCTCGATGAGGCGGTCGACGTTGCGGAGAGACGGTTCCGGGCCGACGCTCTCGGGCTCGGCGGCGAGCAGGCCGAGGATGCGGCGCATCTCGACCAGCGCGGTGTCGGCCGTCTCCGCGATGCGCGCCACGCCCCGCCGGCCGAGCCGCGGATCGTCCTGAACGATCTCCTCGGTGGAACGCGCCTGCACGGCGATCGCACTGACGTGGTGCGCGACGACGTCGTGCAGGTCGCGGGCGATGCGCGCCCGCTCCGTGACGACGGCCTGACGCGCGTTGATCTCCTGCTGGGCGCGGAGCCGTTCGTTGAGGTCCCGGAGCCGGCGGGCGTCGAGGTCGATCCGCCGTGCGCCGTACCCCAGGAGCCAGGCGACGAGGAAGTACGCGACGAAGGTCGTCGCGGTGATCGGTTCGAGGGAGTCGAGACGGGGCGGCCCGGACCGGCCGGTGAGGAGGTCCGCCGTCACCGCGACGGCGAGCGCGGGCAGCGTCCAGGCCAGGCTCACCCGTGCCGAGGCCCGGCGGGCGACCGCGAACACGCCGAAGATCAGGAAGTACGGGCCCGGTGTCTTCCCCGGGACCGGGTCGGCCGCCTCGAACACCGCGAAGGCGATCGTCATCGCCGCCAGCGCCAGACCCGGGCGGCGGCGCCGCCAGAACAACGGAACGGTCTGCAGCCCCCAGAGGGCCAGGCCCGCCACGCTCGGCGCCGGCGTCCGGGCCGACAGCGTCATCACGTCGAACGCGGTGAGCCCGCCGCCCAGCGCCAGGTCGGTCAGCCACGGCCTGCCGGTCAGCCATCCGCGTGTCCGGCGCAGGCCGGCTCTCACATGGGTCGTCATCTCTGAGCGCAACGGTATTCCGTTCACGAGGTCACGTACTCGTCCTCGCGGCCGCATCCAAAGTTGCGCGGATCGGCGAGGAATCGGCGAAGAGGACGAGGCGGCGGGCGGGCGGGCGCTCGTAGCGTTCTGAGCACGGCCGGTGAACGGCGCTCCCGCACGGTGTGCGGACGAACCCTCCTGAGAACGGAAGTCACGAGATGGACGATGCCCGGCGTGCGACGCCGACGTGGGCGCGCTACGCGCTCCTCATCCTGGGAACCGCCGCGACGCTGTTCGCGGTCGGCGGCCGATGGGACATCCCCCTCGCCGCCTGGATCTCCCCGGTGCTCCTGCTGCGCTTCGCCCGTACCGGCCGCGCGTGGTCGGCGACTCCGTGGATCCTGCTCGCGAACCTCGCCGCGGCCGTGTTCTGGATCGACGAGTCGGCGATGGGCTTCAACGTCGTCATCATCGCGGGAGCGGCCGGCCTGAGCCTGTTGCAGACGCTGCCGTTCCTGCTCGACCGGCTGCTCGTCGGCCGGCTGCGCCCGTGGATGTCGGTGCTGACGTTCCCCGCCGCGGCCGCCGGGTCGGAGTTCCTCATCACGCTGCTGTCGCCGTTCGGCACGGCGTACGGTTCGCGCGCCGTCACCCAGTACGGCGACCTGCCGCTGCTGCA
This sequence comes from Actinoallomurus soli, assembly GCF_024055715.1. Classification (GTDB taxonomy): domain Bacteria; phylum Actinomycetota; class Actinomycetes; order Streptosporangiales; family Streptosporangiaceae; genus Actinoallomurus; species Actinoallomurus soli. The sequence goes on along the minus strand of NZ_JAMXMV010000005.1, from coordinate 305,751 downwards.
GGTCACCTCGATCATCGGCTCGTACGGCATCGGCTTCCTGATCGCCTGGGCCGCCAGTGCCGTCAACCGGTTCTGGGAGCGGCCCTCCTGGCGGTCGGCCCGCAGCGCCGTCGTGTACGGGGCCGTGCTGTCCACGGTCCTCCTCGGCGGCGGCGCGCGGCTCGCGTTCTCGCAGGGCGGCACGACGGTCCGGATCGCCGGGGTCAGCCCCGGCCGGGAGGCGACCGACGCCCTGCAGGCGGCGCTCCAGCGGATCCCCGGTGGCCGCCGTGACGTCGCCGCCGCCCCGCCCTCGGCGGTCCGGCCCGCCATGGCGGCCGTGGAGAACGACCTGCTGGCGACCACCCGGCGCGAGGCCGAAGCCGGCGCCAGGATCGTGGTCTGGCCCGAAGAGGGCGTCAAGACGCTGGAGGCCGACGAGCCCACCGCCATCACGCGGGCGCGGGAGGAGGCGCGCAGGTCGGGCGTCTACCTGGAGATCGGCCTCGGCGTGTACAGCACGACCGCCCCGGCCTACGGGCGCGACGAGGCGGTGTTCATCGGCCCGGACGGGCGCGTCCTGTGGACGTACCAGAAGGCCCATCCCATTCCCGGCTCGGAGACGTTCACGCCGGGAGACGGGCACGTGCCGGTCGTCGACACGCCGTACGGCCGGATCGCGAACGTCATCTGCTACGACGCCGACTTCCCCGACCTCATGCGCGTACGGGCGGACATCATGCTCGTCCCCGCGCACGACTGGCGGGAGTACGGCCGGGCGCACACCGAGAAGGCCGCCCTGCGCGCGATCGAAGGCGGGTACGCGCTGGTGCGCCAGGACGCCGACGGCCTGTCCGCCGCCTTCGACGACCGGGGGCACGTCCTGGCCGCCACCGACTACTTCACGACCGACCGGCAGACGACGGTGGCCGACGTGCCGACGCACGGTGCGACGACCGTGTACGACGTGGTGGGCGATGCCTTCGCCTGGCTCTGCCTGCTGGCCGTCGCCGCACTGACCGTCATCGGTCTGGCCCGCCCGTACCGTCCCGAGCCCGCCCGCGTGAGTCCGCCGCTCAGGTCCGCTCCGGCCGAGCCGGTCTCCTGACCGGGGCGGCGAAGCGGTCCGTGGCCGCCACGATGGCGTCGGACATGCCGCCCCCGCCGTGTCCCGCGTCGCCGACCACGACCAGCTCCCCGTCCGGCCAGGCCTGGGACAGCTCCCAGGCCGACTGGAGCGGGCTGCTGACGTCGAGGCGACCGTGGATCAGCACGCCGGGGATTCCGGCGAGGCGTCCCGCGTCGCGCAGCAGTGCGCCGTCCTCGAGGAATCCGGCGTGCCGCCAGTAGTGCGTCACCAGCCGGGCGAAGCACATCCGGAAGGCCGGATCCTCGTACCGTGGATCGGGACGGTGATCCGGCAGTACGGCCACGTGCGCGTCCTCCCACGCACACCAGTCCCGCGCCGCCTTCTCGCGGACGGCGGGGTCGGGATGGTGCAGGAGCCGGCTGTACGCCTCCACAAGGCTGCCGTTCCGGTCGGCGGCCGGCACGCCGTCGCGGAAGCGCGCCCACTGCTCGGGGAAGAGCCGGCCGACGTCACGGGTGATCCATTCGACGTCCCGGCGGACCGTCAAGGCGACCGCGAAGAGGATGAGCTCGCCGACCCGCTCGGGATGGCGTTCGGCGTAGGCCAGCCCGAGCGTGGATCCCCAGGATCCACCGAGCACCAACCACCGGTCGATGCCCAGGTGGCCGCGCAGGAGTTCGATGTCGGCGATCAGATGGTCGGTCGTGTTGGTGCTCAGGTCGATGACCGGTGCGCTCGCGTGCGGCGTGCTGCGGCCGCAGCCGCGCTGGTCGAACAGCACGACCCGGTAGGCCCCGGGATCGAAGTACCGGCGCCACCACGGCCCGCAGCCCGAGCCCGGCCGCAGCGCGACGGCCGGTCTGCCGTCCGGGTTGCCGCAGACCTCCCAGTAGACGCGCTGCCCGTCGCCGACGTCCAGCATGCCGTGGTCGTACGGCTCGATCTCCGGATAGAGCACCGGATCTCCTCCTCCTCAGGGCCTGGCGCCTGCGTCGCCCGACGATATCGATGATCACCGGCCGGCTCGGAGCGCCCGGTCCACCGCCGACTCGGCCTCCAGAGCGTCCAGCCACGACCGGAGCAGCGCGTTGACCTGCTCCGGCTGGTCGAGGTGCACGTTGTGGCCGCATCCGTCGAGGACGGCGTACGTCATGCGTGGATAGTGCTCGAGCAAGGCCAGTTGATCCCGCCAGCCGACCATGTGATCCTGCCGCCCGGTCACGAGGAGATGCGGACCGTCGTGCGTGGTGAAGCGGGTCTCGGGAGTGGCGGAGAGCATGTACGCCGCAGCCAGCTCCCTCGCGTCATCCCGGTGATGGGCGCGGAGGCCGGGAAGGACATGGTCTCGGAACGCCGCCCATCCCGCAGCCGTCTGCCAGATGGCGATGTCCGAGAAGACGGCCCGGTCCGCCGGGTCGAGCGAGGCGAGGAGCTCATCGTCGCGATCGAGTACCTGTCGCGCCGGCAGTTCGCGCCGCCCGACCGGGGCGACGACGGGCGCGAGCAGGCACATGCCCATCACCTGTGCGCCGAGCTCGGCGACGACATGCCGGACGAGCTGGCCGCCGAACGAGATGCCGACGATCGCGAAGGGTTCACGGCCGATCACCTCGTCGATGAAGGTCATGAGCGCCGCCGCCGTACGATCGGCCGTGACGGGAGCCGGTAGCCGCGGCGACCGCCCCGACCCGGGCAGGTCCACGTACACGCGGCGCCATCCCGGTCGATCGGTGAACGCGGACTCCAGCGGCAGCATGAGGCGGTGGTCGACCGTGAACCCGTGGACCATCAGCACGGGCACTCCCCGGCCGAACTCGACGTGGTGCAGTGTGTCCGCAGTCGTTCGCATGGCCACACGATGCAGCCTTCACATTGATGTGAAGGTCAACTCGGGCCTCAGGCGACCGCCCATCGCATCGGGCGGGGAGCCGGTTGGACGGCAGGACCTGGTTCCCGGCCGACCTGGTCACCGCCGGTCGGCACCTCGCTCGCGGTCCCGGGAATGGGAGTGCTGTCGCACTACCGGGGCAAACCTTCGAATTGGAGCATGTCGGGCACCGGCGGCGGTAGCTCGTTTCCGAGGCCGTCTACTCAGAGGAGAATTCGTCTCCTCTGAGTAGACGGCGCAGAATGCGATGGGCCGGTCGGCGAGGGGGAATCGGCGGTAACGCGGGTATCCGCCTGATCTCACCAGGCCGCAACCCGCGCTGTGCGACGATTTAGTGCTTCGCCGCGTCGCAGGTCAGCGTCTTGCTTCCGGAGGTCACGGTGATCTGCGCGTAACCGGCATGCGGGATCGCCGGGAACCGCAGGTCCTTCGTCTGCTGCCCCTGGGCGAGCGTGAACTGCTTGTGCGCCTCGGGCGGCGGCTCGGAGTGGTCCGTCATCAGCAGGTCGACGCTGACGTTCGCCGGCCCCGGGTACGCCACGTGGACCCGCGTGCCGGCCTTCGCCGGGGTGTACCAGGACTTCAGGCACGTGCCGAACACGTGGGTGACGCCGCTGGACGACTCGATCGGCCCGGAGAAACCGGGGATGTTGGCCTTGGTCGCCGACTCGGTCGCGGCGTTCGGCTTCGGCGAGTCCGCGCGCGTGGCACCGGTCGACTTGGCCGGGTGAGAACCGCTCGAACAGGCCGACGTCACCGCGAGCGCGGCAACGGTCATGATCAGGAAACGACGCATGCACGTATCATCGTGCACACCGGACACCATGCGATCCGGAATGACCCGGTGGAGGGTCTCCCTTTCCGAAACCGCGCTCTTCACGGCTCGCCGCAGGCCGTCGATCGACCTCGGCCTCGGCCCGGAGCCCGTCACATGACCCGTGAGGGGCCGCCCCGTGACCTCGAAGCGGCCCTCCCGGTCATCCGGCCGCCTTCTCCGCCACGGCCACTTCGACGCAGGCGCCGCCGTTCTCTCCGCTGCGCTTCGACTTCCGCCAGTCGGTGATCAGCCCCATCGTTCCTCCGCCGTCCTGCGAATGAAATCGATCGACTCGTGCTGTGGCATCGCGAAGGACCGGACGGACTCCCACGCCCCCGAGAGGATCGCGATGTCCTCCTGGGTGCTGGTGACGAGTCCGCGCACCGCCGTCTCCAGATATGCCACGTCGCGCCCGTCCACGGTCGCGAGGATGTACGCCCCCAACGATCGGGGATTCACGTCCGAGCGTACAACCTGGATCGTGAGACGAGGCCCGACGGAGTCGGCGAGATGCATCAACTGGTCGTGCATGACTTTCGGCCCGCCGCGTCCTCGATAAAGGACCGCTTCGTCGAGCACGAAATGCAGGACGGGCGGCGGCGGGTCGTTCCTGGTGAGGATTTCACGGCGCTCCATCCGCGCGGCCACGGCCGCCTCGTCGCCGCCCAGCAGAGCGGCCGCGTAGTCCTCGGTCTGGAGCAGGCCGGGGACGATCGACAGCTCGACCCACCGGAGCATGTCGGAGTCCGTCTCGACGTCGCGCCACTCGCGGAACCACTGGGGTGTGGGGTCGATGTCGAGCTGCCGGCAGACCTCCAGGAGGACGCCGGACGGGATGTGCAGCGCCGCTTCGAGGGCCGCGACCTGGTCGGCCTTCGGGAGCAGCCGGCCGGTCTCCAGCGCGCTGACCCAGGGCTCGCTGTACCCGAGGTGGTCGGCCAGCTCCCGCTGGCGGAGCCCTGCGGCGTCGCGGTACCGCCGTACCTGACGGCCGAGAGTTATCAGTGCCGGGCTCGGCATCCTGCCCATTTTTGTCCCCTTTCGCCGGACCATAACGCGCACTATCTTGCGCGATCCCCGCATGGCCTCGCCGTGACAAAGGCTCGAAGATATTCCGATCATAAGCGGGAGGCGGTGATTCTGGGTTCCCTTCGAGAGAAAAGGGGATCCGGAATGAAAGAGCCCACGGTCGAAGAGATATCCGCCTACGCGAGATGGCTGACGCAAGCCTGCCAGGAGGCCGGCCTCGACGCGGAGCAGTACGGGCGGACGGTTTTGATCATCGCGACCGACCACTTCCTGTCCGAGCAGGTCACCTGCCAGGTCGACGAGAACGACGTCCTCCGGTGGTACTGGTCCTGGGGGAAGCCGATCGCCCACCTCCGCGACGCGACGCGAATTCTCACCACCGACGAAGTCGACGACCTCGTCGCGGCGATCAAGAACGTCGTCTCGATTCAAATCCGTCGGCGATGACGCCGGAGGAAGGTCTGATGTGCTCCCTCTCCAGGCTTCGCGAGTTGGTCGGCGCTTTGACCGAGGAAACGCCTTCGACGTCGGCCGAGTTGCTGCAACTCGACCGCCTTATCCGCAAATATCCAGCCGCCGCGGCGCTGGGCCTGAGGCTGGCGCAGCGAATCCCCGCCGACCTTCCCGCGCCTCCCGGCTGGTCGGCCGCCGCGAGCCTCAACGGCATCCCGCTGTGGCAATGGCACGGCGGCACCCCGTACGTGGCTACGGCCGATCTGGACCAGCTCCACTTCCTCGGGGTATCGCTGTCCCGATTCGACCGCATGACGGCCGAGCAACTCCGCGCGTACGTCGAGGAATGACGGAGGAGAGCCGGGTGACCGGACGACGGGTGCCCGGGTACGTAGTTTGGAACGGATCTCTCCGCACGGCCGACGGGAGTGGCGAATGGACTTCGGGCTCAACCTTCCCTCGTACGGTTCCGGGGCGTCGCCCGAGACGGTGGTCCGGGTGGCGGAGCAGGCCGAGCGGATCGGGCTGGGCGCGATCTGGACGTTCGAGCGGCTGCTGCGCCCGATGGAGCCGGTCTCGTACGGCGGGTTCGCGCCCCTCGCGCCGCTGCCGGAGGCGTACGCCACGGTCTACGACCCGCTGGAGACGCTGAGCTTCCTGGCGGCGCGGACGAGCCGGATCCGGCTCGGCACCAGCGTGATGGCCGCTCCCCTGCACCCTCCGGTCGTGCTGGCGCGGCGGCTGGCGACCCTGGACGTGCTGAGCGGCGGGCGCCTCGTCGTCGGTCTCGGGCAGGGGTGGATGGCGCAGGAGTTCGCGGTGGCCGGTGTGCCACGGGAGCGGCGCGGCGAGCGGTTCGCCGAGCACATCGCGGCGATGCGGGCGGTGTGGGGGCCGGACCCCGTGCGGTTCGACGGTGACTTCTACGCGATCCCCGAGTCGCAGATCGGGCCCAAGCCCGTACGGCCGGGCGGGCCGCCGCTGGTCGTCGGCGCGGTCGCGCCGGCCGCCGTGCAGCGCGCCGCGCGGCTGGGGCTGGGGCTGAACCCGGTGGTCATGGCATGGGAGCAGCTCGACGACACGGTCTCGACGTTCCGGCGCGCGGCGGAGGAGGCCGGGCACGACCCGGCCTCGCTGCCCATCGTCGTGCGGGTCAACGGCTCCATCACCACGAAGCCGCGCGAGGAGCGTACGCCGCTCACCGGGTCGGTGGACCAGGTGCTGGAGGACCTGGACCGGGTGCGGGCGCTGGGCGCCGCGCACGTGCTGTGGGCGATGCGGACGCACCCGGACGAGCAGTTGGCGGTGATGGAGGACCTGCTGGCCCGGGCGCCGTCCTGACGGCACGGCGCCCGGGCCTGCGCACCTCAGCGGGGGCCGGCGCGGCAGCGGGGTCGGCGCCGGCGCGTCAGTGCGGGTCGGAGTCGGCCGCGACGGCCATCGCCGCGACCGCCTGCTCGGCCTGGTCGACGGTGTGGCGTCCCAGGCCGCAGGCCGTGGCGACCGCGTACGCCTCGCGGCCGGCGGCGGCTTCGAGGAGCCGCAGGCTCTCGGCACCGCCCTCCGGGTCGGCCGCGGCGGCGATGCCGGCGATGATCCGCCATTCCGGGTCGAGCCGCCGCAGCGGCCGGTAGAACTCCTCGGTCCGCGGTGACGGGTGCGCGCCGTACGCCGCGGGGATGTGCACGGGCGGCAGCGCGCGGCCGTGGCGGCGCAGCGCGGGGGCCAGGAGGTTGAGGTAGGTCACGGCCGGGCCGAGGTCGCGCGGCGCGATGAGCTCGGTGTTCCCGAGGTTGCCGTAGCACAGGTGCAGGATCACCTCCGCCTCGGCGGGGAGGCGGCCGAGCAGGCCGGCGACCTGGCGGGCGAGCAACCGCGCGGCGAGGGACCGGCCGCCCGGCAGGCGCTTGGCCATGTCCATGCCGACCAGGACGGACGGCGTCTCCAGATGCCAGACGACGTCCCCGCCGCCGACGGGGGTGAAGGCGGTCACCTCGTCGACGGTCGCCTGAGCGAACACCGACAGGTGCCGCAGGGACAGCCACGGCCGTCCCTCGAAGACGAAGATCGCCAGGTCGAGCGGGCTCGGCAGGCTGAGCTGCAGGCGGACGTCGGCGAGTTCGGGGCGTTCGGCGCGCAGCGCGCGGAAGTCCTCCAGCATCCCGCGCAGCACGTCCTCCCGCTCCATCGACACGTCGGCGGGCCGGAGCCGGTGGCCGTGCCGGACGCCGTACCTGCGCATGTCCTCGTAGCCGGTGTACTCGCCGGGCCGCTTGACCTCGAAGGCCGGCCGTTCGGCGATGGTCCGCAGGTAGGCGACGATCCAGTCGGAATCGACGTCACAGGGGAGCGCCGTCAGCCGGTGGCCGCCGACCTGGTCGGTGATCCACTCCATCGCCTGACGCGGGGTGCCGCACACGTCCGGCGGCAGGCTTCCAACAAAGTGCATGGAACGCGACATAGCGTTACCATCGCACTCAAGATCACTTTCGGCAATCACGCCAGATGACCGGTTCGTGACACTGGGGAGCGCGGCCACACCGCCGGACGGCCTCTGAGGAAGCTCTGAGATTCGCGAGCCCATCCTTACCGCGTCCGACCCCTGACTGAACGGCTGAGGTGGCGTGGTGAAGGACTATCTGGTGATCGGCGCGGGACCGGCCGGGCTGCAGCTCGGATACCTGCTGGAGAAAGCGGGCCGCGACTACCTGATCCTCGAGGCCGGGCCGACCGCCGGGCACTTCTTCAGGACGTACCCCCGGCACCGCACGCTGATCTCCAACAACAAGGTGCACACCGGGTGGACCGACCCGGAGCTGAACCTGCGGGCGGACTGGAACTCGCTGCTGACCGACGACTCGGAGCTGCTGTTCACCCGGTACAGCGAGCGGTACTTCCCGCCCGCCGACGAGATGGTGCGCTACCTGAGCGACTTCGCCGAGGCGACGAAGCTGCGGATCGCCTGCGACAGCCGGGTCGTGCGGGTCAGCCGCGACGACGAGGGCTTCACGGTGCGGACCGAGGGCGGTGAGGTCCACCGCGCCCGGCGGGTCATCGCGGCGACCGGCCCCTCGAAGCCGTACGTCCCGCCGATCCCCGGCATCGAGACGGCCGAGCTGTACACGGACGTGTCGGTGGACCCGGCGGACTTCACCGACCAGCGGGTGCTGATCCTCGGGAAGGGCAACTCGGCGTTCGAGACCGCGGACAACCTGATCGAGAAGGCCGCGGTGATCCACGTCGCGGGGCCGCACTCCGTACGGCTGGCGTGGCAGACGCACTTCGTCGGGCACCTGCGCGCGGTCAACAACAACTTCCTCGACACGTACCAGCTCAAGGCGCAGAACGCGATCCTCGACGGGAGCGTCAAGAACATCGAGCGGCGGGACGACGGCGGTTACCTCGTCACCGTGAGCTTCGCCCGCGCGAACGAGGTCACCAAGGACGTGCCGTACGACCGGGTGATCGTGTGCACGGGCTTCCGCTTCGACGCGTCGATCTTCGATGAGACCTGCCGGCCCGAGCTGATCATCCGCGACCGGTTCCCCTCCCTGACGACGGCGTGGGAGTCGGTGAACGTCCCCGACCTGTACTTCGCCGGGACGATCACCCAGTCGCGTGATTTCAAGAAGGGGACGAGCGGGTTCATCCACGGGTTCCGGTACGGCGTGCGCGCCCTGCACCGGATCCTGGAGAGCAGGTACGAGGGCGTGGAGTGGCCGCACCGTGCCCTGCCGAACACGCCGGACGCGCTCGCGGACGCGGTGCTCGAACGGGTCAACCGCACGTCGGCGCTGTGGCAGCAGTTCGGGTTCCTGGCCGACGTGATCGCGATCGACGGCGACGGCGCGCGGTACCTGGAGGAGATGCCGTTCGACCACGTCGACCTGCCCGACCACTACCGGATCACGCTGGACTACGGCCCGGACCACGACAAGCACGACCCGTTCGACATCTCCGTCCGCCGCATCGCGCAGAGCGACGCCGGCCGGGCGGACGAGGGCCACTACCTGCACCCGATCGTCCGGCACTACCGGGGCGGGGAGCTCGTCGCCACCCACCACATCACCGAGAACCTCGAGAACGAGTGGGACTCCCCGGACGTCCACCGGGAACCCCTGCGGGCGTTCTTCGCCGCGCAGGCCGCGGCCGTGCCGGCCTGAGGGAGTGCCGGTGCGGACCCTGCGCGAGTACGAGGCGGTGGCGCGCGAGCGCCTCGACCCCGTCCACTACGACTACTTCGCCGGCGGCGCGGGCGACGAGGTCACGCTGCGGGCGAACGAGGCCGCACTGGCCCGCCTGGCACTCGTGCCGCGCATCCTGCGGGGTGATGCGCGGCACGAGCTCGGCGTGACCCTGCTCGGCACCGACGCGTCCATGCCGGTGCTGGTCGCGCCGACGGCGTTCCACCGCCTCGCCGCTCCCGACGGCGAGCGCGCCACCGTACGGGCGGTGGCCGCCGCCGACACCATCATGATCGTGAGCATGGCCGCGACCGTGGCGGTGGAGGACATCGCGGCCGCGGCGCCGGGCGCGAAACTGTGGTTCCAGCTGTACGTCCAGCCGGACCTGGCCTTCACCGAGGCGATCGTCCGGCGGGCGGAGGCGGCGGGCTGCCGGGCCCTGGTCGTCACCGTCGACTCCCCCGCCCGCGGCCGGCACGAACGCGACGACCGCAACGGCTTCCACGACCTGCCCGACGGCCTGTACTGCGAGAACCTCCGGACCGGCGACCCCCCCGGGCACGTGCGGCAGATCGCGATGTCGCCGGAGATCTCCTGGCAGCACATCGCGTGGCTGCGGGGCGTCACCGACCTGCCGATCGTGCTCAAGGGCGTCCTGCACCCCGAAGACGCCCGGCTCGCCGCCCGCGCCGGCGTCGCGGGCCTCATCGTGTCCAACCACGGCGGCCGCCAGCTCGACACGACGCCCGCCACGATCGACGTGCTCCCGGAGGTCGTGGCCGCCGCGGACGGCCTGCCCGTGCTGATGGACGGCGGGATCCGGCGCGGCACCGACGTGCTCAAGGCCCTCGCCCTCGGCGCGAGCGCGGTGGCGATCGGCCGCCCGGTCGTCTGGGGCCTGGCCGCCGAGGGCGAGCAGGGCGTCAAGGGCGTGCTGGAACGGATCCGCGCCGAGGTCGGCGACGCCCTCGTCCAGTGCGGCTGCGCGTCGGTCCGTGACCTCGACAGGACGTACGTCCGATGCTGATCACCGTCCTGGCCGTCGCGGCCCTTCTCGTGCTCAGCCTGCCGTACTGGCTGCCCGGCCGGGTCGTCGCGCTGCGCGTGTGGATCTTCGCCCGCGTCAACGGCGACGAGGGCATCCCGATCCCGGGTCCCCTGGTGGACGTGTCCCGGTTCAAGGAGGTGTACGCCCATCCGGCGGCGGACGGCCGCAGCAGGGGCGCGGCCCTGTCCGACCTGTTCTGGTACTGGCTGGCACCCGGCCCGCACATCCACCAGGAGCACCTCGAGCCCGGGCCGCGGTACGACGAGGTCGCCCGGACGACGCGGGCGTTCCTGGCCATGCCGACCGCCCGGGTCGAGGAGCTCACGGCCCGGTGCGTCGAGCGGGGCCTGCGCGGGATCGACGGCATGACGACCGTACGGCTCCGGGACCTGATGATGCCGATCTGGGCGGAGTTCTTCTACGAGGTGGTGTTCGGCGAGCCGTGCCCGCCGGAGGCGCGCGACCTCATCGCCGCCAACGCCGACGACGTGGTGACCTCGCTGAAGTGCTGCGGGCTGCGGCACATGGACCGGCGGATCCGGCTCACCGACTACCTGGAACACCGCCTCGCCGACGTGCGGCACCCGCTGCCGGCGGGCCTGTCGGCGCGGGAACGGGCGCTGTACCTGCAGGGCACGTTCTTCAACACCGCGGTCGTGCAGACGTCGGAGGCCATGACGCACCTGCTCATGGTGCTGGCGGACCACCCGGACGCGCAGGAGCGGCTGCGCGACGCCGACGACCGGTACGTCCAGCGGGTGATCGACGAGACGCTGCGGCTGTACCCGCTGTTCGGCGTCGCGCACCGGATCACCTCGGGCGAGATCCAGGTCGACGACCGCACGACGATCCCGGCGGGCTCGGTGCTTCTCTTCTCCTATCCGGAGTTCCACCGCGCCCGGTTCGAGAACCCGGACGAGTTCCGGCCCGAGCGCTGGGAGACCCTGTCGGCGCGGGACGCCGACCACATCCCGTTCGGGATCGCCGCGAACCGGCCCTGCCCCGCCTGGCGTCTGACGCCGATCACGATGCGGATCGCGGCGCGTGAGGTCCTCCGGCGGTTCGCGCTGCGGACGTCCGCCGCGCACACCCGGTCCGTCCCGAACCGGGGCCCCTGCCTGCTCGTCCCCCGCGACGCCGACGTGCCGCGCGTACGGCGGGCCGCGCTGCTGGCGGCCATGCGGATCCGGGATCGATGGGAGGACGTCTGGCGCAGCGTCGTCCAGCTCGTCCTCGGCGCCTTCATGGTGTGGGACGCCCGCCGGCAACGGCTGTGCGAGCGCCACTTCGCGGACGCCGAGGCGGCCTGCCCCGTCACCGGGAGGACACGGTGAAACGACACGGCTTCTGGATCGGCGCGCTGCTGGTCACGGCCGGGGTGCTGATGCACGTCCCCGACTACGTGATGATGCGGCACGACCACTTCATGATGGCCGGGATGGCGATGGGCCGGGTGATGTCGCTCGGCATGGCGCTGATCGTGCTCGGCCTCGCCCTGTGCACCTGGTCCCTGCTACCCGGCCGGGAGGAACGGGCCGCCCGGGCGCGGCGCGCCTCGGCCGTGCCGTACGCCGCGCTCGACGAGGCGCCGCTGACGCGCGCGCACTGGCTGCTCGTCGCCGTGCTGACGATCGGCCTGGTCGTCGACACGATGAAGCCCGCCTCGCTCGGCTTCGTGGTGCCCGGCATGGCGAAGGAGTACGGCATCAGCACGCGGGAGGCCGCGTCGCTGCCCTTCGTCGCCATCACCGGGACCGTCACCGGGTCCGTGCTGTGGGGTTTCCTCGCCGACGTCTTCGGCCGCCGGTCGACGATCCTGCTGTCCTCGATCATCTACATCGCGACCTCGATCTGCGGCTTCATGCCCAGCCTCGGCTGGAACCTCGTCATGTGCTTCTTCATGGGCGCGTCGGCGGGCGGAATGCTGCCGACCGTGTACTCGCTGATGGCCGAGTCGATCCCGGCCCGGCGGCGCGGCGGGCTGATCGTGCTGCAGAGCGGGCTGGGCGCGGCGCTGGGGTACCTCGTGGCCAGCGGCGCGTCCGCCCTGCTGGTCCCGCACTTCAGCTGGCGGATCCTGTGGGTGCTGGGCGCGCCGACCGGCGCGCTGCTCCTCGTGCTGAGCCACTGGATCCCCGAGTCACCGCGGTTCCTGCTGTCGGTGGGCCGGGAGGAGGAGGCGGCGCGGGTGATGGCGCGGTACGGGATCACGACCCGCGCGTCCGGCGCCGCACCCGTGACGCCGCCCGCCTGGTCGTCGTTCCGGTCCCGGATCCGCGCGCTCGTGGTGCCGCCGTTCCGCCGCCGCACGGCCACCATCACCCTGTACGGCCTGGGCTGGGGCATCGTGAACTGGGGGTTCATCACGTTCCTGCCGACGTTCCTGGGCGACGGCGGCAAGCACTCGGCGGGCGGGCTGCTGTTCTTCTCCTCGCTGTTCGCCGTGCCGAACACCGCCCTGGCCGCCTACCTGTACGGGCGGTGGGGCAGCCGCCGGGCCATGTTCTGCTACGCCGCGGTCACCGGCGTGGTGCTCGTGCTGTTCCCGGTGTTCGGCGTGGACGCGGACCGGGGCCGGGCGCTCCTCCTCGTCCTGCTGGTCACGCTGCTGGCCGGGGCCGGCGGCATGATCGCGCTGCTGTCCCCGTACTCCACCGAGGTCTATCCGACCGCCCTGCGCGCGGGCGGCAGCGGCCTGGCCGCCGCGGCGGGCAAGATCGGCGGAATGCTCGGCCCGCTGCTGCTGACCTCGGCGCCGAAGCTCCCCACGATGGCGCTGGTCGTCGCCGCGCCCGTCGGCGCGGCGGCGCTGGTGCTGTGGCTCACCGGGATGGAGACGGCGGGGCGGCCACTGGTGGAGGCGGAGACGGGGTGACCTCGACAGGCTCGGCGCGACCGGCCCGGGACTCGGCCGCGGCGCGAACGGTCCGGGGCTCGGCCGAGACGCGCCCCGTCCGGGGTTCGGCCGCGGCGCGGACGGGCTCGGGAGCGGCCTCGGCGCGGACGGCTTCGGCGCGAGCGGCTTCGGTGCGGACGGTCTGGAGTTCGGCGGGCAGCCGGACCGTGAAGGCCGCGCCCGCGCCGGGCCGCCCGTCCACCTCGATCGTGCCGCCGTGGCCGTCGACGACCTCGCGGACGAGGGCCAGGCCGAGGCCGAACCTGCGCCCGGTCCCGTGCTCCCCGCGGGCGAAGCGGGTGAACAGCCGCTCGGCGTCCCGCGGATCGAGCCCGACGCCGTCGTCGCGGACCTCCAACTCGACCGTCGCGCCGCTCCGGGTGAGCGTCACCGTGATGTGCCCGCCGGGGGCGATGTGGCCGAAGGCGTTGTCGATCAGCGAGGTGACCACGCGCCGCAGCGCGGGTTCGACGCCCCGGACGACGTACGGTCCCGCGCCCCGGCGCCGGACCTCGACGGTCGCCCTCCGCTCCTCGGCACGGGCGCTCTCGGCGGCGGCCAGATCGTCGGCGAGGGCTCCGAGGTCGACCACGCCGAACGGCCGCCGGCTCTGGCTCAGCTGCGCCGACAGGAGTAGATCGTCGATCACCTCGCCGAGCCGGCGAGTGCCGGTGACCATGCGTCCCAGCTCGGTCGCCAGGTCGGACGGGTCGCCGCCGGGACGCAGCCGCCGCTCCAGCAACTGCGCGCGGGTGTGCAGCTGGGTCAGCGGCGTGCGCAGCTCATGACTCGCGTCGGCGACGAACCGGCGCTGGCGGGCGAGGGCCTCGCCCAGCGGCGCGATCGCCCGGCGGGAGAGCAGCTGACCCACGAGCAGCGCCGCCGCGAGCCCGGCCGCCTCCGCCACGGCGAGCGCGACATAGAGCCGGCGGCGCTCCTCCATCTGGTAGCGCAGGTCGATGGCCGCCTGCCGGACCACGCCGCCGTGGACCGCCGTCCGTACGACGTAGGCCCGGCCGCCGACCGTGACCCGCCCGACACGGGTGCGGTGGTCGGCCGCGACGCGGCGGAGCACCGAGCGCACGGGCAGGTCCGCGGGCGCGCCGGGCGAGGTGGTCAGGGCGTTGCCGCGCAGGTCGAACAGCCAGACGCAGGGCGGCGGGTGGGCGGTGTCGGCCCGCTCGACCGCGACGGCCAGGTCGCGTCGCGCGGAGGACTCCTGGCCCTCGATCGTGACGCAGTAGACCAGCATCCCGACGAGGGCCACCACCAGGGTCACCGCCCCGGCCACCTCCGCGGTGATGACGGCGCGGGCACGGACCAGCAGCCGCCGTTCCAGGTCCGGGGTTCTGCTCACGGCGCCTCGTCCGGTCGTGGGGTCACAGCTCTCCCGCTCTATAGCCCACGCCGCGTACGGTGCGGATGACCGTCCGGCCGAGCTTGGTGCGCAGGTAGTACACGTAGGTGTCGACGATCGACTCCGCCGGCGCGGCGTCGAAGACCCGCTCGCGCAGCACGGCCCGCGTGTGCACCTGGTCGGGACGGCTCGTCAGCACGCGCAGCAGTTCGTACTCCCGCCCCGACAGGGTCACCTGCGCGCCGTCCGGAAGGGTCACGACCCTGGTCGCGAGGTCGAACCGGCCGGCACCCAGCGGCAGGACCTGCGCACTGTCCCGGTTGCGGCGGCGCAGCGCGCGCACCCGTGCCAGCAGTTCGTCGATCTCGAACGGCTTGACGAGGTAGTCCTCCGCGCCCGCGTCGAGGCCCGCCACCCGGTCGGCGACGGCACCGAGCGCGGTGAGCACCAGCACCGGGGTGACGACCGCCCGGCGGCGCAGCCGGACCAGCAGGTCCAGGCCGTCGAGCGCGGGAAGCCCCCGGTCGATGATCATCGCGTCGTACGGCCGGCTCAGGCCGAGGTGCAGGCCTCGCTGGCCGTCGCGCGCGAGCTCGACCGAGTAGCCCTCCTCGGTGAACAGCCGGACCAGCATCTCGCTGAGCTCGTCGTCGTCCTCGACGAGCAGGAGGCGAGCGCGCGACGCGTCGCGTGACTCGGCCTCCGCCATCATTGACAGCACATGTCATCCCAGAGCGGATCTTGGTCAGGACTCGGGAAAACCGTAGATCCTCGCGAGTGCGGCGACAAGAGAGGGGTGCCGACCGTCCGGCGTCCCGCACCAGTGACCCCATCGCCCCGTCACACGCCGCGATCAGGCCAGATGACAACCTTACCGTGAGTTACCATAAGCGTTGCTGGATCGTGCCTTTCATTTCATTGACGCGGCTTTTACTCCCGCTTTAAGCTCGCGCCGCAATTGCCCCAAAGACCCCAAAGGCGGTGTGCCGTGCGCAAGTGGCGCAGACACGCAAGGGCCAATCGGCTGATCGCGGTGATGTCGGCGGGAGCGCTGCTCGCGCTCGGAGAGGGCGCGGTCGCCGCCGCCCAGCCGACCGCCGCGGCCACCCCCAAGACACGCGTCCAGACGGACCACCAGGGGGCGGGCGACCGTGACGCCCGCCCGGGTGGTCGCGCCCCGTCGAGCACGCAGCGCGACCTGGCCCGGCGGCAGCGGGTCGCCGCCCGCTGGAACCGGCTGGGCACGCCCGCCGGCCTGGTCCCCCAGGGGACCACGGCCCTGGCGACCGGCCTGCCCGCCGACCCGGTGACGGCCGCGCGGACCTACCTGACGCAGCACCGCGACCTGCTCGGGCTGTCGCAGCAGGCGGTCGACTCCCTCGAGGTCGTGGCGAAGAACCCGATCGGCTCCGGCGCCGCCGTGCTATTCCGTCAGCGGTTCGGCGGCCTGCCGGCCGGCCATGACGGTCTCGCGGTCGTCGGCGTCGCCGACGGCAAGGTCTACCAGGTCAGCTCGTCGCTCGCGCCGGACGTCCCGTCCCCGGCCCCGGCGACGCTCACCGAGAAGGACGCGGTACGCGCCGCGGCCCGCGACGTGCGGCTGGACGCCGGAACCGTGACCGCCAAGGAGGCCGCCGGCGGCTGGCGGCGGTACGCGGCCGACGGGCTGAAGGGCACGCAGGGCGTCAAGCTCGTCGCGGTGCCGATGCCGGCCGGCGGCGCGCGGGCGGCCTACGAGGTGTCGCTCAACGACGACGCGCCCGACGGCGTACGCTCCTACACCAGCTACGTCGACGCCCGTACCGGCGAGGTCCTCATCCGCCAGGACAACGTGGACGACGAGACCGACGACCCGCGGTGGAAGGCGTTCCCGGAGAACCCGCCGGCCGACTACTCCACGAAGGACACCCGCGAGACGTGGTGCCCGGCGAAGGCCGCCGGCTGCGACCGCGTCGTGGCCAACCCCGCCTCCCCGCTCGCCTGGGACGTCGACCCGGGCGTGAGCGGCACCGCCTCCACGCAGACGACGCGCGGCAACAACGAGTGGGCCGCCGAGGCGTGGAACAACGCCACCGGCACGGGTTTCAACCTGAACGGCTTCGCCACCCCGCGCCCGGACCGGCGGTACACCTACCCCTGGACCAACCAGTGGTACGCCCAGAAGTGCGCCCCCGGCATCTTCGACAGCCCGCAGCGGGGTGACATCGACGCCGCGGACGCGAACCTGCTGGCCATGCACAACCGCATGCACGACTTCTCCTACAACCTCGGGTTCACCGAGAGCGCCTGGAACCTGCAGGACGACAACTTCGGCAAGGGCGGGCTCGGCGGCGACCCCGAGCACGGCAACGCGCAGTCGGGAGCGCGGGTCGCGACGAGCCTGATCCGGGACAACGCCAACCAGGCCACGCCGCCCGACGGCAACCCGCCGACCACGAACATGTACCTGTGGCAGTCGATCGCCGGCTCGTTCTACTCCCCCTGCGTCGACGGTGACTACGACATGTCGGTCATCGGCCACGAGTACACCCACGCGATCTCCAACCGGATGGTGGCCGGGCCGGACGACCGGCTCACCGGCTACCAGGCGGGCGCGATGGGCGAGTCCTGGTCCGACCTGGTCTCGATGGAGTACCTCGCCTCGAACGGCCTCGTGCCCGCCGGCCAGAAGGAGTCCGTCACGGGCCAGTACGTCACCGGCAACAAGGTGCGGGGCATTCGCGACTACGACCTGGCGAAGAACCCGCTCAACTACGGCGACCTCGGCTTCGACCTGACCGGCCCGGAGGTCCACGCGGACGGCGAGATCTGGAACGCCGTCAACTATGACATCCGGCAGGCGTTCCTCGACCGCTACGGCAAGGGCACCGCCCCCCTGCGCAGGTCCTGCGCGGAGGGACGCACCCCGGTCACCGCCTGCCCGGGCGACCGCCGCTGGGTCCAGCTCGTCTTCGACGCGTGGCTGCTGATGGCCCGGGGCGACGTGACGATGCTCGACGCCCGTGACGCGATGCTCGCCGCCGACCGGATGCGGTTCGGCGGCGCGAACCAGACCCTGCTGTGGAACGCCTTCGCGGCGCGCGGCATGGGCGACGGCGCGGCCAGCACCACGAACGCCGACGCCGACGCGACGCCGAGCTTCGCCTCGCCGAGCGCGAAGAACGCCACCGTACGGTTCGAGGCCGTCGACGAGGCGGGCAGGCCCGTGCCGGGCGCCCGCTTCTACGTGGGCGACTACCAGGCCCGCGCCGTCCCGGTCGCCGACACCGACACCACCACCGGCCTGGCGGACACCGCGGCCATGGTGGCGGGCCGGTACCGCTTCATCGCCCAGGCGCCCGGGCACGGCCTCGCCCGGATCACCGAGCGGGTGACGGCGGGCTCGCACCGCACCGTGCGGGTGTCGCTGCCGCGCAACCTCGCCTCGGCGGCGAACGGCGCCACGGCGACCGGCGACGGCGTCGACCTCGGCGCGCTCATCGACGACGACGAGGGCACCACGTGGGCCTCGCTCGCCGCGGCCGGGACCCCGGTGGCGGGCCGCGGCGTCACCGTACGGCTCGCGGGCGCCACGCCGCAGCAGGTGCGGCGGATCCAGGTCAGCGCGCTGCTGCGGCCGGCCGACTCCAAGGACCCGGGCGGCGACACCGGCTCCCAGAACCGGTTCACCGCGCTGCGGTCGTTCAAGGTCCTGGCCTGCACGGCCTCCGCCACCGTCGACTGCTCCAACGCCGCCGATTACCGCACCGTCTACACGAGCGCCAAGGACGCCTTCCCGTCCGTCCGGCCCCGCCCGGTGGCGCCGGACCTGACCATGCGGTCCTTCACCATCCCGCGCACCACCGCCACGCACCTGCGCCTCGAGGTGGCCGCCTCGCAGTGCACCGGCGGGCCGGACTACGCGGGGCAGCAGACGAACGACCCGAACGTCCCGACCGACTGCACGACCGCGAGCCCCTATTCCGGGCAGGTCCGGGCGGCCGACTTCGAGGTCTTCGCCCGCTGACACGCGCGTGCGGGCGCCGGTGAACCCACTTCGGTGGGTCCGCCGGCGCCCGTCGCCGTTCCGCCACCCCGGGTCCGAGGTTCCCGCGTTCCGATCCGGCAAACCGAATCGGGTTCCAATTCTTGGTCGGCGGTCCTATGGTTGCGTGAAACAACCCAGCGCTGCGGAGGGCCGATGCCCGAGACGACCGCGTACCGGATCTGTCCCCTGTGCGAGGCCACCTGCGGTCTCGAGCTGACGATCAGCGACGGCCGGGTCACCGGCGCCAGGGGCGACGGCGCCGACGTCTTCAGTCACGGCTTCATCTGCCCCAAGGGCGCCACCATCGGCGAGCTCGAAGACGACCCCGACCGGCTGCGCTCCCCCATGGTCCGCGACGGCGACCACTGGCGCGAGGCGGGCTGGGACGAGGCGTTCGCGGTGGTGCGCCGCGGCCTCGGCGAGGTCGCCGGGCGCCACGGCCGGCAGGCGCTCGCCCTGTACCTCGGCAACCCGAACGTCCACACCCTGGCGGGCGGCCTGTACGCCGGTCCGCTGGCCCGGGCGCTGGGCAGCACGCACCTCTACTCGGCCAGCACCGTCGACCAGATGCCCAAGCACGTCTCCAGCGGTCTGCTGTTCGGCGACCCCCTGGCCATCCCCGTGCCGGACCTGGACCGCACGTCGTACCTGCTCATGCTCGGCGCCAACCCGCTGGAGTCCAACGGCAGCCTGTGCACCGCCGCCGACTTCCCCGGCAGGCTCAAGGCGCTGCGCCGGCGCGGCGGCACCCTCGTCGTCGTCGACCCGCGCCGCACCCGGACCGCGCGTCTCGCCGACCGGCACCTGCCGATCCGGCCCGGTGCGGACGCCTACCTGCTGTTCGGCGTCGTGCGCACCCTGTTCACCGAGGGCCTGGTCGCCGACACGCCCGGCGTCGACGGCGTCGCGGACGTGGAGCGGCTGAGCCGCGACTTCGCCCCCGAGGACGTCGCGGACGTCTGCGGCGTCCCGGCCGGGGAGATCCGGCGGCTCGCCCGCGAGCTGGCCGCCGCCCCGAGCGCCGCCGTGTACGCCCGCATCGGCACCTGCACCGCCGAGTTCGGCACGCTGACCAGCTGGCTGGTCGACGTCGTCAACGTCCTCACCGGCAACCTGGACCGTCCCGGCGGCGCGATGTTCCCCCTCGCCCCGCACCGCCGGCCGGGTACGGGGAACGGGCGCGGGTTCCGTACCGGCCGCTGGCACAGCCGCGTCCGGGGGCTGCCCGAGGTGCGCGGCGAACTGCCCGCCACGACCCTGGCCGACGAGATCCTCACGCCCGGCGAGGGCCGGGTGCGCGCCCTGATCACGGTGGCCGGCAACCCCGTGCTGTCCCTGCCCGGCGGCGAACGCCTCGGCGACGCGCTCGGCGACCTGGAGTTCATGGTCAGCGTCGACCCGTACCTGAACGAGACGACGCGGCACGCCCACGTGATCCTCCCGCCGCCCCCGCCGAGCCGCTCACCGCACTTCGACATCGCGTTCGGGGACCTCGCGGTGCGCAACACCGCGCGCTACTCCCCGCCCGCGATCCCGCTCCGGGACGGCGAGCTCGACGAGTGCGCGATCCTTGCCCGCCTCATCGCCATCGTGTCCGGGCAGGACGCCGGCGCCGACGTCGACGAGCCGGTGATCGCCCACCTGCTCGGCAAGGCGATCGCCGACCCGTCCTCGCCCGTCCACGGCCGGGACCCGGCGGAGCTGCTGCCGCTGCTCACCGGAGAGACCCCGGCGCTGCGCCGGCTCGACCTCATGCTGCGCCTCGGCGCGTACGGCGACGGATTCGGGACGGTGCCGGGCGGCCTGTCCCTGGCCGCGCTGCGGGACGCGCCGCACGGCGTCGACCTCGGCCCGCTGAAACCCCGGCTGCCCGAGGTGCTGCGGACACCGTCCGGCCGGGTCGACCTGTGCCCGCCGCCGCTGGCCGAGGACGTCTCACGGCTCCGCGGCGGCCTCGCCCGGCGGCGTACCGGCCTGGTCCTCATCGGCCGCCGTCACCTGCGGTCCAACAACAGCTGGCTGCACAACCTGCCGGGCCTGGTCCGGGGCTCGAACCGCTGCACGCTGCAGGTCCACCCCGAGGACGCCGGCCGCCTCGGGCTGGCCGACGCGGGAACGGCGAAGGTGACGGGCGCCGGCGGAACGATCGAGGCCGAGGTGGAGGTCACCGACGAGGTCATGCCCGGCGTCGTCAGCCTCCCCCACGGATGGGGTCACGGGCGGCCCGGCACGCGGATGTCCGTCGCCGCCGCGCACGCCGGCGTCAACGCCAACGCCGTCACCGACCCGCTCACCCTCGACCCGCTGTCCGGCAACGCCGTGCTCAACGGCGTACCGGTGGAGGTGCAGCCCGCCTGACCCTGGCGGGGAGGCCGGACGGCGAACCGGGCCTCAGGCGACGAGCTCGGACTCCTCGTCGGCGGGGGCGGCGACCGGTGCCACGCTCGCCGTCGAGGCGAGACCCGCCGTCTTCTCGTGCGGGAAGACCCACTTCTTCATGGCCCACCAGCGGAAGGCCATCCCGAGCAGAGTGCCGATGATCATGCCGCTGAGGAAGTCGGAGACCTCCTGCGCGACATGGCTGACGTTCGGGTACTGCAGGTCGAACGCGTAGCGCGCCAGGTAGAGCGGGATGTCGTTGACGACGACGCCCAGGGCGCTCACGACGAAGAACAGCACCGCCTCGACGTGACGCCTGCGGCCGCCCCGGGCCCGGAACGACCAGCCGCTGTTCAGCAGGTACGACGCGATCGTCGCGACGATGATCGCGATCGTGAGCGCCGTGACCGGCTTCGTCCGCATGACCGTGAACTTGAGCCCGTAGTTGACCCCGGCGGTCAGCAGGAAGCAGACACCGCCGGTGAAGGCGAACTTCACCAGCTCACGGTGCTTGACCAGCAGCGGGCGCAGTGGCGCGGGGACGCGGGAGAGCGTGATCCGGGTAAGCGACACCCGGGCAGTCTACGGGCCGTGGGTCATTGCGGGGGCCCGACCCAGACATGTCCGACCGGTCGTGTCGTATCCCCCACCCACCCCGCGTACCTCACCGGCCCTCCCGCCGGGCCCGGCCGACGAACGCGCGGAGCGGCCGGTAATTCGATGGATTCGCCGACCCGGTGCGCTCTAGGGTCGTCGCGGTTTCGAAGTCGTTCAGGTCGCCGGCAGGAGTGGATCATGCGAGTGCACTACCCCCGCACTCCCCACCTGCCCTGGTCTCCGGGAGCCACGCCGGACGACGTGCGCGCGGGCGACCTGGCCGGGTTCGCCGGCCGGGAGGTCGTCGTCACCGAGAAGCTCGACGGGGAGAACACCACGCTGTACCCGGACGGGTTGCACGCCCGCTCGCTGGACAGCGCGCACCACCCGTCCCGCGCCTGGGTCAAGGCGCTGCACGGCAGGATCGCGCGCCGGATCCCCGCGGGCATGCGCGTCTGCGGGGAGAATCTCTACGCCCGGCACTCGATCGCCTACCGCGACCTGGACAGCTGGTTCTACCTCTTCTCCGTCTGGGACGGCGACCACTGCCTGGACTGGGACGCTACCGTGCCGTTCGCCCGGCGGCTCGGCGTGCCCGTCCCCGCCGTGCTGTGGCGCGGCGTCTTCGACGAGCGGCGCCTGCGGGCGCTCCGCCTCGACGCGGAGCGGCAGGAGGGCTACGTCGTGCGGACCGCCGACGGCTTCGGCCGGGACGAGTTCGCCCACCGGGTCGCCAAGTGGGTGCGGCCGGGACACGTGCGCACGGACGAGCACTGGATGCTCGGCCCGGTCGTCGAGAACGGCCTGAGCCCCGCCGCCGCGCTCTGGCAGGCCCGGTCCGGGGCGACCCCGGACCCGGCGGCGCTCCTCGACGCGGTGGGCATGACGCCCGGCGACCTGCCCGACATCGGAGGAGGCCGGGGCGACGAGGCGGCCCTCGAACGTGCCGAGGCGGTCGTCGCCGAGGTCTCCGCCCGTCTCGACCTGCTCGGGCGCTCCGGCGACGAACGCCTCGCGGGTCTGCTGGCCGGCCTCTTCCACGACGCCGACCGGGCCCGGCTGATGCCGCGGCTCGTGACGTCCCTCGGCGTGTCGGCGGCCCGGCGGGTCGCGGACCTCGTCGGCTCGTACCCCCGGCTGTACCGTCCCTTCCCGGACGAGGCGCGGCGCGCCGGCCTGACCCGGCTGGCGGGCACGGCCGACGTCGGCGTGCTGCACGCGGTCGCCGCCGCGGCGCTGACCGGGCGCGACGACGCCGAGGCCGCCGAGGCCCGTGAGCAGGCCGGATGGTCCGAGTTGCACGCCGACGAGGCGGGACTCCTCGCCGAGTCGCCGCTGGAACCGCTGCGGGCCGGCCTGCGGCGGGCTCTCGCCGGCGGCCCGGGGGCGGTCACCGACCGGGACGTTCTGGACCGCTGCTGGGCGGAGGCGCGGGAGGCGTACGCGGCGGGCCGGATCGCCACGCCGGAGGAGGCCGTGGCGCTCACCTGGCGGTGGCGGACCGGGGCCTTCCCCCGTCTCGTCGTCATGACCGGACCGGCGGGCAGCGGGAAGAGCACCCTCGCCCGCGGCCTGGCCGGGGTGGACGCCGTCGTCTCCCTCGACGACCTGCGCGAGGCCCGCGGCTCGCGCGCCGACCAGCGGGCCAACCCGGAGATCCTCCGGGACGGCCTGCGCCGGCTCGGCGCGCTCCTGGCGGACGGCGCGACCGTCGTCTGGGACGCCACCGCGCTGAACCGGCACCAGCGTTCTCTGGTGCACGCCGTGGCCGAGCGGTACGACGCGCTGACGACGCACGCGGTCATGCTCGTCCCCGGCGACCTGCTGGCCCGGCGCAACGCGGACCGCGCGCATCCGGTCCCCCCGGACGTGCTCGCCGCCCAGCTCCGCCGCTTCTCCCCGCCCTATCCGGGTGAGGCCCACCGCACCTGGTACGCCGGCCCGGACGGACGGGTGGAGGACGTGGCCGGGGCCATCGACGACGCGATCCCGGCGGACACGAGGAGCGGCCGTGCGGACCAGTGAGGAGATCTACCACCGGATCCGCTGGGATCCGCGGTTCGACCCCGCGCGGTTCCTGGTGGGGATCAACGTCCGCGGAGCGCCGCCCAAGCGGGTTCCCCTGCCCGCGTTCGTTCCCGGCGGAGACATCCCCTGGCACCGCGTCCTGTTCGTCGAGGCCGACGGCGAGGTCGTCTGGGACCGCCGGGCGGGCGTGGACCGCGTCGACTCGTCCCCGGCCGGGCGGGCACGGGAGGCGCGCCGGCTCCGGGCGCCGTTCTTCGCCGCCAGGACACCGGTGGCGTGGGATCCCGCCGCGGGCTGGCGCTCCGCCGAGGCGGACGCCTCCGGCCGCGACCGGGGATCGACGGCGCGTCCGGCGCCGGACGCGAACGGCCCGACGGCCGCCACCGCCCCCATCGCCACCGCCCCCATCGCCACCGCCGCCATCGTCGCCGGT
This sequence comes from Actinoallomurus soli, assembly GCF_024055715.1. Lineage (GTDB taxonomy): Bacteria > Actinomycetota > Actinomycetes > Streptosporangiales > Streptosporangiaceae > Actinoallomurus > Actinoallomurus soli. The sequence goes on along the minus strand of NZ_JAMXMV010000005.1, from coordinate 281,546 downwards.
CACACGGCCGCCGGTGGCCCCGCTGCCGCCGCGGGTACCGCGCCGGGCCGCCTCCGGGTGCTGACGTGGAACACCCTGTGGGACCGCTACGACGCCGACCGCATCGACACCGCCCGCCGCAGGCCGCTGCTGCTGGCGGCCCTCGAACGCGCGGACGCGGACGTCATCGCGCTGCAGGAGGTCGAGGCCGGGCTGCTCGACCTGCTGCTGCGGGCCCCGTGGGTGCGGGCCGGCTACACGCTGGGCACCGACCCGGCCGGGCCCGACGTCGACGAGACCGGGCTGCTCCTGCTCAGCCGCCTGCCCGTACGCGAGGCGGGCCTGCACGTCCTCGGCCCGCACAAGGGCGTCGCGGCCGTCACCGTGGAGTCCGCCGCCGGTACGGTCGTCGTCGCGGCGACCCATCTGACCAGCGACCACACCGAGAACGGCGCCGTCCGGCGCGCGGCCGAGCTCACGCGGCTCGCCGAGATGCCGGCGCACGTGGACGGCGAGGTCGTCCTCCTCGGCGACTTCAACGACGGCGACGACGGCCTGGCCGGTCTACTCGGGGTACGGGACGCCTGGAGCGAGGTCCACGGCCCCGGCGACCGGACCGTGACGTTCGATCCGGCGGCCAATCCGCTGGCCGCCGTGTCCTCGCTGTCCGGCCGCGCGTCCCGGCTCGACCGGGTGTTCCTGGGCGGCTCCGTCCTGCACGCCACCGCCGCGCGTCTCACCGGAGACTCTCCCATGACGCCGGGCGGCCTGTTCGCCTCCGACCACTACGGCGTGGTCGTCGACGTCTCCGCCGGCGCGGGGCCCGAGCCGGCGGCGCCGCTCGTCGTCCCCGCGGCGGACGACGCGCCGGCGCGGACGGTGGCCGAGCAGCTCCGCGCCTGCCTGGCGGAGGGCCTCGTCGAGGTCGCCGGATCCCGGCGCATGGAATGCGCGCCGGCCGGCGCGGACCTGGACCTGGTCGCGGTGCTGCCGGGAACCCCCGATCCCGCGGACGTCCGGAGGCGGGTCACGGCGGCGCTGCCGGAGGCGGCCGGCGTACGCCACGTGACCGGCGCGCGGGTGCCCGGCCTCCGGTTCCGGAACGCCGGGCTCGCCGTCGACCTCATGGTGGTCGCCGCGGGCGACGTCGCGCCGGCCGAGGCGGTGGCACGCCGTACGGAGCTGGGCGAGACGTCCGCGATCGCGCTGAGCGCCGTCAGCGACGCCGACGCCGTCCTGGCCGCGGTCGCCGGGCGCCGTGACCGGTTCTCCGGCCTCGCCCGAATGGTGAAGGCTTGGGCGCGGGCGCGCGGCCTGGACTCGGCCCCGTTCGGCGGCCTGCCCGGCCTGGCCTGGGCGATCCTGGCGGCGCGTACGGTGCGCGAGGCGGAGGATCTGCCGCCCGGCGACCTGCTCCGCCACTTCTTCGGCACCTGGGCCGCCTGGGACTGGCGGCGGCCGGTCGTGCTCCGGCCGGAGCCCCACGCCCGCGACGCCTCCGCAGCGGAGCCCTCCGCCTCCGGCGCTCCCGCAGCGGAATCCTCCGCCTCCGACGTCGCCGGGCCGGATTCGGCCGTGCCGGCGGCCGTACGCGTCATGACGCCGACCGCGCCCGTACGGTCCTGCTCCGACCAGGTCGGGCCCGGCGTGCGTGACCTCCTCACGCGAGAGTTCTACCGCGCGTGGGAGGTCCTGGAGGAGGCCGGGGCCGGCGGCGATCCGCCGGCCGCGCTCCTGTCGCCGCCGCCGATGCACCGGCGGCACGCCGCGTGGGCGGTCGTCACCGTACGGCGGACGCCGGTGGAGGAGTTCGGAGTGACGCTCGGCCGGGCCCGCGGCCGGGTCCGGGCCCTGCTGGCCGGGCTGGAGGACGCCGGGATCGCGGACGCGCACGCCTGGCCCCGTCCGTTCGAGACGGGGCCGGAGGCGACGCGCTTCGCGGTGGGGCTGGGCCGCACCCCGCCGGACGCCGCCCGGCTGGCCGCGATCGCCGGGCCCTGGGCCTCGACTCTGCGCGGCGTCACGGTCGAGTGGGCGCCCTGCGGTGAGGTGCCGCCGCTCCCCTGACCTCGGGCACGGCCGGCGGTCAGGGGTGGCCGGCGGGGACCGGCTCCGGGGCGGCCGTCGGCGGGAGCGGGGCGGGGCGGACCCGCAGCGCCCGGGCGGCCCAGGCGGGCAGCCACCAGTTCCAGCGGCCGAACAGTGACACGAGGGCGGGCACCAGGAGGGCGCGGATGACCGTCGCGTCCAGGAGCACGCCGAGGCCGAGGCCGGTCGCGAACACCTTCAGCTCGGTGATCGGCGCGGACGCCAGCGAGGCGAACGCCAGGAAGAGGATGAGCGCGGCACTCGTGACCAGCCGGCCGGTACGGCCGATGCCCTCGACGACGGCGGTCCGCGTCGACCCGGTCCGGTCGTACTCCTCGCGCATCCGGGCCAGGATGAAGACCTCGTAGTCCATGGACAGCCCGTACAGGAACGCGAACACCATCACGGGGACGAACTCCGTGATCGAGCCGGTCGCGGCGATGCCCCAGATCGGTTTGGACCCGTAACCCTCCTGCCAGACCAGGACCATGGCGCCGAGGATCGCGGCCAGCGACAGCAGGTTCAGCAGCACCGCCTTCAGAGGCAGCAACAGGGACCGGAACGCCCGGGCGAGCAGCACGAACGTCGCCAGCGCGATCAGCGTCAGCATCAGGGGGAACGCCCCGTACACGGCCTTGGCGAAGTCGACGCCGGCGGCCGCGGAGCCGGTGACCCCGGTTCCGGCGGGAACGGCGGCGCGGACGCGCCGGACCGTGTCCTTCCCCGCGGCGGAGCCGCCCTCGGCGACGGGGAGCACCTCGATCAGCGCCGTCCCGTCGCGCCGCCAGGAGGGCGTGTCCGGGGCGACCGCGGCGGCGACGCCGGGCAGCCGGGACAGGCGCGCGGCCGTCGCCACGGGATCGCCGCCCCGGGGGACGAGGACGTCGATCGGGGTGAGGACGCCGGTCGGCACGCCCGAGTGGACCAGGGCGGCCCGCCCCTCGTACGCGGGCCCCGACGAGGCGAGCGCGTCGCTCTCCGGGTCGCCCAGGTGCAGGCCCAGGGCCGCGATCGCGAGGGCGACGAGGACCGCGCTCGATACGGCGACCGCCGCCCACCGGAACCGTACGACGCCCCGCGCCCAGGCGGACCAGCCGCGCCCGGCGCCGCCGCCCCGGCGCAGCCGGGGCCGGTCGATCCGCGCGCCGAACCTCGCCAGCAGCACCGGCAGCAGAGTGAGGACGGCGACGACGCTGACGGTCGGGATGATGATGCCGCCGTAGCCGACGCTGCGCAGGAACGGCACGGGGAGGACGACCATCGCGACCAGGCCGATGGCGACCGCCCCTCCGCTGAAGACGATCGCGCGCCCGGCAGTGGCCATCGCACGGCGTACCGCGTCGTCGCCCCGGTGCCCGGCGGCCTGTTCCTCACGCCACCGGGTGACCAGCAGCAGGGAGTAGTCGATGGCCACGCCGAGGCCGATCAGCGCGACGATGAACTGGACGATCACGCTGACGTCGGTGAACGTCGTGAGCCCGTAAACGACGAGGAACGAGGTGAGGATCGAGCAGACCGCGATCAGCAGCGGGACGAGGGCGAGCAGGGAACCGAAGACGAACGCCAGCACGGCCAGCGCGCCGAGCCCGCCGATCAGTGTCTCGGACAGGACGTTCGGGCCCCGGCCGGATCCGCCGCCGCCGGACTCCAGCGGTTGCATCCCCGTGACCCGCAGCGTCGCGCCGGGCGGGAGCGTCGCGCGCATCGCCGTCGTGACGCGTCCGGTCAGGTCCGGGGCGCGCATCCCGCCGGCCTGCCCGGCCGCCGGCCCGTAGACGAGGCCGAAGGTCGTACGGGCGTCGCGGCCGACGAGACGGCGGTCGCCGGTGTCGGCGTAGGAGACGGCGCGTCCGTGCACGGCCGTGGCGGCCGCCGCGTAGGCCCGGCCGATCCCGGCGCGGACGCCGGGCGAGTCGACGGTGCTCCCCGCGGGCAGGGTGATCACCGGGACCAGCGGGTCGCGCCCGCCGGTGCCGTACGTCCTCGCGATGGCCGCGTTCGCCTCGTACGAGGGCTGCCCGGGGACCGCGTTGCGCGCGGTGAGCCGCCCGCCGATCTGCGACGTCGCGAGCACGCCCGCGACCGTGAGGGCGAGCCAGGCGAGCGTCACGGCGAGCTTGTGCCGCAGCACGAATCGGGAGAATCCTTCCATGCGGGCCAGCACAGCAGCCCGCGCTTCCGGCGCCGTGTGGGTGTTCTGGGAGTTCCCTGTCACAGGGTTCTCACAGCGTTCTCACAGAACGGCGCGGGACACTGGGCCCGTGACCGACCGCCCCATCCGCGTCCTCGTCGTCGACGACGAGCCCTACCTCGCCGACCTGGTCGCGACCGCGCTGCGCTACGAGGGCTTCGAGCCCGCCGTGGCCGGCACGGGCGCCGAGGCGCTCGCGCAGGTCACGGCGTTCCGGCCGGACCTCATCGTGCTGGACGTGATGCTGCCGGACGGGTCCGGGATCGACACCTGCCGGAGGCTGCGCCGCGAGGGGTGTGAGGCGCCCGTCGTCTTCCTGACCGCCCGCGACGCCACGGAGGACAAGATCGCCGGACTGACCGTCGGCGGCGACGACTACGTCACCAAGCCGTTCAGCCTGGAGGAGCTCATCGCGCGGATCCGCGCCGTGCTGCGCCGGACGAGCCGCCCCGGCGGGTCCGAGGCCGCACGGCTCGGCTTCGCCGACCTGGAGATCGACGAGGACGCCTATGAGGTGTCGCGGGGCGGTGCTCCGCTGGAGCTCACGCCGACCGAGTTCAAGCTGCTGCGGTACCTCGTCATCAACGCCGGGCGGGTGCTGTCCAAGCGGCAGATCCTCGATCACGTCTGGGACTACGACTTCGGCGGCAACGACGGCGTCGTCCAGACCTACATCAGCTACCTGCGCCGCAAGGTCGACGTCGTCGACCCGCCGCTGATCCACACGGTGCCCCGCGTCGGGTACGTCCTGCGCCTTCCCCGGTCGTCGTGATGTCCCTGCGCGGACGCCTCGTCCTCACCCTGCTCGGCCTGCTCGCGGCGGGCCTGGCCGTCGCGGCGCTGGGCAGTTTCGCGACGCTGCGGCACGACATCGTCCGCCGGACCGACCGGCAGCTGACCGCGGTGGGCAGGGCGATGGAGACGGCGATCGGTGACCGCGCCGCGTCCGGCGGCGCCCTCCCGGTCGGCGCGCACGGCGCGTCGCTGGCCCAGGCGCTGGCGGAGAGCGGCGCCATCCCGTCCCTCATGCAGGTCCGCGCGGCGGACGGCCGGATCGTCCAGACGTTCGCCGCGCACGGCGCGCCGCCGCTGCCGCCCCACCCCGCCCCCTCGGCCGTCACGGCGCGGAACCCCGACGGCGCGCGGATCTTCAAAGTCGGTGATATCCACCCCTGGCGGATCCGTGTCTCCCGGCTGCCGAACGGGTGGATCCTGCTGATCGGCGATCCGACGCGGGACTCCGACAGCGCCATCCATCACCTGGCACGGGTCGAGGTGGCCGTCTCGATCGTCGCGCTGGCCGCCGTCGGGCTCCTCGCGCGCCGGTCGATCCGCCGCGGCCTGCGCCCGCTGGAGGAGATCAGCGGGACGGCGCGCGCGATCGGCGCCGGCGACCTGTCCCGCCGTGTCGAGCCCGCCGAACCCCGCACCGAGGTCGGCCGCCTCGGCCAGGCGCTGAACGACATGCTCGGCCAGATCGAGACGGCCTTCCGCGAACGCGAGGCGTCCGAGGAGCGGCTCCGGCGGTTCGTCGCCGACGCCTCGCACGAGCTGCGCACGCCGGTCGCCACCGTCCGGGGGTACGCCGAGCTGTTCCGGCGGGGTGCGGCCGACCGCCCGGACGACCTGGCCAAGACGATGGCCCGGATCGAGGCGGAGGCCGAACGGATGGGGGTGCTCGTCGACGAACTGCTCCTCCTGGCCCGGCTCGACCAGGGGCGCCCGCTCGACCGCGAACCGGTGGACCTGGCCCGGATCGCGGCCGAGGCCGTGGCCGGCGGTCGCGCCGTCGAGCCGGACCGACCCATCGGCCTGGAGGCGGCGGAGGGCGCCGTGGTGCTCGGCGACGCGATGCGCCTGCGCCAGGTCCTGGACAACCTGCTCGCCAACGTACGGCGGCACACGCCCGCGGGCGCCCCCGCCACCGTGCGGATCGGCGCCGCCGACGGCGAGGTGGAGATCGCCGTGTCCGATCACGGCCCCGGGCTAACCGAGGGCCAGTGCGCGCTGGTCTTCGAACGCTTCTACCGGACCGACTCCTCCCGCTCCCGCGAACACGGCGGCGCCGGGCTGGGCCTGTCCATCGTCGCCGCCGTCGCCGAGGCCCACGACGGCACCGTCGCCGTCACCTCCGTGCCGGGCGAGGGCACCACCTTCGTCGTCCGCCTCCCCCGGGCCCCGGCCGCCGAAGCCCGGTCTCACTCCTGACACATCCATCGTGACCATGAGGTCTCCGGAACCGGAACGTTCCGCCTCACGGATACCGACCGACGTTGCGCGTGGCGATCGACTTGATTTCAGTCGAATGGATGTTCGATGATGGTCGAGTGAGTGAGCTATCGCCGCAGGTCACAGAGGGCTTCTCGCCTCTGGCGGGCATGGACCTCGTCCCTGTCCTGCCTGCGCTGCGCGCGGTGATCCCCGGAGGCGGGCTGCGTCCCGGCACGGTCACCGGCGTGGACGGCTCGACCGCGCTGGCCCTCGCGCTGGCGGCCGGGCTCGGGGACCGCTGGTGCGCGGTCGTCGGCCTTCCGGAGGCATACGTCCCGGCCGCCGCGGCGTTCGGCGGCGCGGACGGCGGCCTCGATCCGATGCGGGTCCTGCTCGTCGACGCCCCGGGCCGTCGGTGGGCCGACGTGGTCGCGGCACTGACCGACGGGTGCGCGATGGTGATCGTACGGCCGCCGGAGGAGCCTCCCGCGCCCGTCGCCCGGCGGCTGACCACGCTGGCGCGCCGGAACGGCTGCGCGCTGGTCACGACCGGACCGTGGGCGGGCGCGGCCCTGCGGCTGCGCGTTGAGGCGAACCACTGGGCCGGCGTCGGGGACGGCACCGGTCACCTGCGCGGCCGCCGTGCGCTCGTGACGGTCTCCGGGCGCGGCGCGGCGGGTCCCGGCCGCCGGGTCTGGCTGTGGCTGCCGGGCCCGGACGGCACCGTGACCGTCGCCGAGCACGAGGGTCCGGCGCGTCTGGAGGCCTTGGCGGGATGAGCCGTGCGTCACTCCCCGATGCGCCGGGTCCCGGCGGGCCGGGCGCCGAGGCGCCGGACTCCAGGACCCCTGGCTTCGAGGTGCCGAGCCCGGGGACGCCGGGCGCCGAGGTGCCGGGCCCTGGGACGCCCGGTTCGCAGGACTCCGGTGGGCCGGGCACCGGCGGTGGGGCGGGGACCGTGCCGCGCGTGCTCGTCGTGTGGTGCCCGGACTGGCCGGTCACCGCGGTCGGCCTGGACGCGAGCGTCCCCGCGGCGGTGGTCGCCTCGGGCCGGGTCGAGGCGTGCTCGGCGGCGGCGCGCGCTACCGGAGTACGCCGGGGGCAGCGGCTCCGCGACGCGCAGCGGCACTGCCCCGGCCTGGTGGTCCGCGACCGCGACCCCGACGCCGAGGGCCGGCTCTTCGAGACGGTCGCCGCCGCCGTCTCGACGATCACCCCGTGGGTCGAGGTCGTACGCCCCGGCGTCTGCGCGATCCCGGTGCGCGGCGCCGCCCGCTACCACGGCGGCGCGGACCGGGAGACGGCGGAGGAGTCGCTGCGGATCCATGTCCAGGACACCGTGGTCGAGCGCGGCTTCGACTGCGGCGTGGGGATCGCGGACGGCCTGTTCGCCGCCGAGCTGGCCGCGCGCACCGCGGACGGCGGCGCGATCGTGCCGCCGGGCGGGGCGGCGGAGTTCCTCGCGCCGTACCCGGTGACCGTCCTGAACCGGCCGGAGCTCGCCGACCTGCTGCCCCGGCTCGGCATCCGCACGCTGGGCGCGTTCGCGGCGCTGCCGGCCCGGCACGTCGCGAGCCGTTTCGGCGCGGACGAGGTGCGCGCGCACCGGCTGGCCCGCGGCCTGGACGTCCGGCCGCCCGCGCCACGGCCGCCGCACGCGGATCTGAGCGTGGCGACGGAGTTCGACCCGCCCGCCACGGCCGCCGAACAGGTCGTCTTCGCCGCCAAGACGCTCGCCGAGCGCCTGCACGAGGCGCTCGCCGCCGAGGCCCTGACCTGCGTGCGGATCGGCGTCGAGGTGACGGACGCCCACGGCCGTACGCAGTCCCGGCTGTGGCGGTACGACGGGGGGGTGGTGGGGCGTGGCCACGGGGGTGAAACGGGGGTGGCGGGGCGTAGCAACGGGGGTGAAGGGGGCGCGCTGTCCGCCCTCGCCGTCGCCGAGCGGGTCCGCTGGCAGCTGTCGTCCTGGGAGGCTCCGCCCGACGATGAGGGGGTCGGCGGCATCGTCCTCCTGCGGCTCCTGCCCGACCAGCTCGTCCCGGACGAGGGACGGCAGGAGGCGCTGTGGGGACAGGTCACGATCTCCGACCGCATCATGCGGGCGGCCGCGCGCGTCCAGGCCATGCTCGGCCACCAGGCGATCACCCGGCCGTACCCCGCGGGCGGCCGCGCGCCCGGCGAGCGCGTCGTCCGGGTCCCCGTCGGCGACCTCCCGCCCGGGCCGGCCGCCTCGGAGGGGCGGTGGCCCGGGCGGATCCCCGACCCGGCGCCGGCGGTCGTCCATCCGGACCCGCTGCCCGTCCGCGTGACCGGCGCCGACGGCGCGCCGGTCACGGTCAGCGCACGCTGCGCGGTCTCCGCCCCGCCCCGCCAGATCGAGATCGACGGGCGCGTCCTGCCGGTGACCGCGTGGGCGGGCCCCTGGCCGGCCCGGGAGCGCTGGTGGGACCCGGCGCGGTTCCGCCGCCGCGCGCGGTTCCAGGTCGTCACCGCCGACGGCGGCGCGCGCCTGCTCGTCGTCGAAGGCGGCCGCTGGTACGTCGAGGCCGACTATGCCTGACCGGTCCGTCTCGAGCCGGGAGACCCTCCCGTCATCCGCGAGTGCCGCCCTGGACCGGCCGGCCGCGCCCCGCTGGGGAGGGCGTCATGGGATTCGATAATCCGCGGATTCCGTGGCGGCAGTTCGAGCGGCGGCTGTCCTGGGGCACGTCCCCGCCCGCGAGCGAGACCACCGAACCGGCGGACCGGCCCACCCCGCGCGGGCGGCCCGCACCGGCGACCCGCCCCGCCCCGCCCGTACGGCTGCCGTCGCTCCGGGGCGGCTGGGCGGAGCTGCACTGCCATTCGTCGTACAGCTTCCTCGACGGCGCGTCCAGCCCGGAGGAGCTGGTCGAGGAGGCGGTCCGGCTCGGCGTCGAGGCGCTGGCGATCACCGACCACGACGGCATGTACGGGGCCGTGCGCCTCAAGGAGGCCGCCAGGGGGACCGGCGTGGGCACGATCTTCGGGGCGGAGCTGAGCCTGGACCTGCCCGCCGCCGCGGCGGGCGAGCCCGATCCGGGCGGGCGGCACCTGCTGGTGCTGGCCCGCGACGTCGAGGGGTACGGGCGACTGAGCGCCGCGATCAGCCGCGCGCAGCTGGCCGGGGGTGGGAAAGGCCGCCCGGTCTACGACCTGGCGGACCTGGCGGCGGCGCACGGCGGGCACTGGGTGGTCCTCACCGGCTGCCGCAAGGGCGCGGTGCACGCGGGCGCGGACCCCGAGGCGGAGCTGCGGGCGCTGGTGGAGATGTTCGGGCGGGAGAACGTCTTCGCCGAGCTGATCGACCACGACCAGCCCCTCGACGACGCGCGCAACGACGCCCTGGACGACCTCGCCCGGCGTGTCGGCGTCGGCGTCGTGGCCTCGAACAACGTGCACTACGCCGCGCCGAGGGACGCTCCGCTCGCCGAGGCGCTCGCCGCCGTACGGGCCCGGCGCGGCCTGGACGACATGGACTCCTGGCTGCCCGCGACCGGCACCGCGCACCTGCGGTCGGCGGCGGAGATGGCGGCGCGGCTGGCCCGCTTCCCCGGCGTGCTGGAGCGGACGGTCGAGCTGGGCCGCTCCTGCGTGTTCGACCTGGACCTGGTCGCGCCGAACCTGCCGGACTGGCTCGTGCCTCCCGGGCACACCGAGGCGACCTGGCTGCGGCACCTCGTCGAGGAGGGGGCCCGGGAGCGGTACGGGACACGGCGGCGGGCGCCACGGGCGTACCGGCAGATCGCGTGGGAACTGGGCGTCATCGAGCAGCTCGGCTTCCCCGGCTACTTCCTGATCGTGCACGAGATCGTGGAGTTCTGCCGGGACAACGACATCCTGTGCCAGGGCCGGGGCTCGGCGGTGAACTCCGCGGTCTGTTACGCGCTGGGCATCACCGGCGTCGACCCCGTACGGCACAACCTGCTGTTCGAGCGGTTCCTGTCGCCCGGCCGCGACGGGCCTCCCGACATCGACCTGGACATCGAGAACCGCCGGCGCGAGGAGGTCATCCAGCACGTCTACGACAAGTACGGGCGGGACCGGGCCGCCCAGGTTGCCAACGTGATCACGTACCGGCCGCGGATGGCGGTCCGCGACGCCGCCCGCGCGCTCGGCTTCTCCCCCGGCCAGCAGGACGCCTGGTCCCGGCAGTTCTCCGCGCTTTCCACCCCCATGGCTGCGCCCCACCACCCCCAGGTGGACTCCCGGCCGCCGGAGGGCATCCCGGAGGCGGTGACCGCGCTGGCGGGCCGGATGCAGCGGCTCCCCCGGCACCTGGGCATCCACTCGGGCGGCATGGTGATCTGCGACCGGCCGATCGGCGAGGTGTGCCCGGTCGAGTGGGCGCGGATGCCGGGCCGGAGCGTGCTGCAGTGGGACAAGGAGGACTGCGCCGCCGTCGGGCTGGTCAAGTTCGACCTGCTCGGGCTGGGCATGCTGGCGGCGCTGCACGACACGTTCGACCTGGTGGGCGAGTTCCACGGGCGGCGCTACGACCTGCACACGATCCCGCCGGACGACCTGGACGTGTACGCGATGCTGTGCGACGCCGACACGGTCGGGGTGTTCCAGGTCGAGTCCCGCGCGCAGATGGCGACGCTGCCCCGGCTCAAGCCCCGGACGTTCTACGACCTGGTGGTGGAGGTCGCGCTGATCCGGCCCGGCCCGATCCAGGGCGGTTCGGTCCACCCGTACCTGCGCCGCCGGAACGGGCACGAACCCCCGGACATCCCGCATCCGCTGATGAAGAACGCGCTGGAGCGGACGATGGGCGTGCCGCTGTTCCAGGAGCAGATGATGCAACTGGCCGTGGACTGCGCGGGGTTCACCCCGGCGGAGTCCGACGCGCTGCGGCAGGCGATGAGCGCCAAGCGGGCGCCGGAGCGTGTCGAACGGCTCCGCGACCGGCTGCTGAGCGGTATGGCCGAGCGCGGCATCCCCGCCGGGATCGCCGAGGAGGTGTACGACAAGATCCTCGGCTTCGCCAGCTTCGGGTTCCCCGAGTCGCACGCGCAGAGCTTCGCGCACATCGTGTACGCCAGCGCGTACCTGAAGCGGCACTATCCGGCGGCGTTCACCACCGGGCTGCTGCGCAACCAGCCGATGGGGTTCTACAGCCCGCACACGCTGCTCGGCGACGCCCGCCGGCACGGCGTACGCGTCCTCGGCGTCGACGTCAACGCCAGTTCCGACCAGGCGACGCTGGAGGCGCCGTACACGCCCGCCGGGGACCTCCCGCACGCGCCCGGGGAGCCGCAGCCGGCGATCCGCCTGGGCCTGTCGTCCGTGCGGAACCTCGGTGAGGACGCCGCGAGGCGGATCGCCGCGGGCCGGCCGTACGCCGACCTGGAGGACCTGGTGCGCCGGGCCGCGCCGCCGACGGCGGCGCTGGAGGCCCTCGCGACGGCGGGCGCGTTCGGCTGCTTCGGCCTCGGCCGCCGCGAGGCGCTGTGGGCGGCGGGCGCGCTGGCCCACACCCGCCCCGGCCATCTGCCCGGCACCGCGCCGGGCACCGCCGCGCCCGAACTGCCGCCGATGACCATGGTCGAGCAGACCATCGCCGACCTGTGGGCCACCGGAACGGCCGAGCACCACCCGATGGCGCACGTCCGGGCCGCCCTCGACGAGCGCGGGGCCGTCCCCCTGGCAGCGATCAAGGACGTGCCGGGCGGCACGAACATCCTGGTCGCGGGCGTCGTCACGCACCGGCAGCGCCCAGGGACCGCCAACGGCGTGATCTTCTTCAACCTCGAGGACGAGACCGGCATGCTCAACGTCCTGTGCCGCCCGCAGATCTGGGAGCGCCACCGCACCGTCGCGTTCCAGGCGCAGGCGCTGCTCATCCACGGCCGGCTCGAACGCCAGGACGGCGCCGTGAACCTCGTCGCCACCCGGCTGCAACGGCTGCCCGTCGTCACGTTGACCCGCAGCCGCGACTTTCGCTGATCGCGCCGGCGACCGCCTTTACATTGTAGATCAATAATCGTCACGGGCAGAGCGGCAGATCGGCTACCTTGCCGCCGCCGTTCATCCGGCCGCAGAGCGGCTGGTACCCCGGTACGCCCCCACCGCCGACGGTGACCCGGACCAGGGTCAGTCCCCGGTTCCCCGGACCGTTCGCATCGTGATCGTCCTTGGTGAAGTCGACCGCACCGGTCGCCGCGTTGTCCCACCGCCGGGACTCCAGCTCCAGCAGCACGCTGCCCGAGGTGATCGTCCGGCTGCCCGGGACCAGCGATCCACTCTTCGCCGGAATGGCGAGGGCGGTGAACGCCTGCTGAGCCGCCTGCGCCAGCACGGACGTCGCGTCATAGGTCAGCGCCATCTGGCCGTCCGCGAGCAGTGCCTGATTCGCCGGGCTCACGCCGAGGTTGTTGCGGGCCAGCGTGAAGAAAGGCGTGAACCGGTCCCTCCCACCGGCGGTGAGATTGCTCGGATAGGTCGCGCTCGTGAAGTAGACGCTGATCCCCGGCGGAAGGATGACGTCATGGGGTCCGTTGCCGAACCGCGCCCGCGCGACCTCGTCGCCGCCCAGCAGCGCCAGCGGCCGTTTCGCGCACCCACCGTCCCCCAGGTTGTTGATCAGGTTGTACAGGTCCTCCGCGCGGCCGGCGAAATAGACCAGGTCGAAAGGATCACCGGCGGCCGCGGCGCAGGCGGTCCTGATCTGGCCGCCGATGTCGTCCGCGCCGCTGTAACGGACGGTCGACACGCGCGCCGAACGCAACTGCCGCTCGACGTCGGCGGCCAGTTCGGCGCTGTACTGGTCCTTCGTCGCGCCGGGCTCCCGGGAGACGATCATCGCGTGGCGCGGAAGGCGTCCGCCGAGCGCCTTCCGCGCCGCGTAGGCGGCGAGGGCCGCCTCATCGTGGTCGGTCGAGGCGAGCCCGTAGTAGTGGGACAGGCGCGGGAGCAGATCCGAGGAGTTGACGGTGCCGAGCACCGCGAGCCCGGCGTCGTTCAGGCGCGTTATCGCGGCCTGTGAGGCGTCGGTGTTGCGCTCCATCCCGACGACCCCGACCACCGTCGGGTCCCGCCGTGCCAGCGCGAGGATGACGTCGCTCGCCTGCCGGGAGAAGTTCATGTTCTCACCGACGTTGACGGGCAGCAGCCGGATCTTCAGCCGGTTCCCGACCGCGCCGGGCTGGCCGGTCCGGTTGTTGCCGATCTGGGCGAGGTACGCGCCGGCCAGTGCCCGGATGCCGCTCACCACGCTCTGGTCGTGGCCCTCGGCCGCGGTGAGGATCCCGGCGTACAGCACGGTCACGTACGGCTGGTGCAACCGCAGGACGGTGCGGTTCTCACGGTCGATCCGGGTCTGCAGGTCCGCGAGGGTGAACCTGCCCTGGGAGAGGGCCAGGTCCGCGCCGTCCCTCGGCGGCAGGCGGTTGCCGTCGACCCCGATGCTCGTGGCCCCGCGTTCGAACCGGACGCCCCCCGTCGCGATGCCGACGCACTCGCGGCTGCCGTCGGCGTCGGTGAGCAGCCGTGCGTCGGTGTTGGCGGAGAAGGGGAACCCGACGTGGCAGTACCTTGCGGCCAGCCGGGTGTGGAGGTACGGCACGCCGACCGCGATGAGGAGCAGGGCGACCACGAGGGATCGCCTGGACCACAGCCACGTCCAGAGCGGCCGGCGCCGCGCCGGCAGCGGGGCGGGCGGGTTACGGCCCGGCCGCCTGGCAGGGATCGGCAGGCGCAGCACCCAGGGCAGCGCCACCTGCTGGCTGGGGGCCTGCGCGATCCCCAGCGACGCCTCCCAGTCGTCGTAGCGGTCGTCGATGGACGCGTCGTTGTGGTGCTGCGGGGGTGCCAGGTCGTCGAGGTCCCGCCGGTGCGCGTGGTCGACGGAGGCGATCACCAGCAGCGGGTGCAGTTCGCTGCGGCGGCTGCGGATGTCGCTCATCGCCGACAGCAGCTCGATGCCGCCGTTGTCCTTCGTGATGCCCTTGAGGAAGACGACCGGCGGCACGGGACGTTTGAATCCTCGAAGATCGGGTGAGAGCCTGCTGTGCGCCGCCCGCAGGTCCTCCAGGAACGCGAAGCACTTCAGCTGCAGCCGGAACTCGTCGGCGCCGCGCTTGGCGGTCATGCGGCCGAGCACCCGTTTGAGCCGGCCTTCGAAGCCCTCGCCGCCCAGCACGCTGAAGAAGGACGAGGTCGCGAACCACCGATAGCGGCTTCCGAACCCCAGCCGGGTGAGGACGGCCAGCCAGGACCGCGGTCGCAGGAGCAGGCCGAGCAACCCCAGCAGCACCAGCAGCAGGGCCGCGCCGATGAGCAGCACGGGAAGGGTCACCTTGTCCGCTAACCCCTGCGCGAAACCGCCCAGCAGCACGGTCGCGGTGACGCCGGCCGCCGACCACCAGACCGGCGCCCTGCCCGGTCGCAGGGTCGAGGAGAACGACGCGGCGGCGTCATTCCACTCGTCGGCGGGGTTGGTGTCGTTCGCGCCGGCGCGCGCGATGGCCCGCTCGAGTGACTTGACCAGGTCGGAACGGGGGAACTTGAGCCGCCCGAAGTCGGGGCGGACGGATCGCCAGGCTCCGGCTTCGGACATCGTGTCGAGCAGGCGAAGGTCGGCGTCCTCCCCGTCCGTCTCGAGCACCGGACTGATGTGGGGCACTCGTGCGTCGACGGCCGCCTGTTCCAGCGCGTCGACGTAGGCGCCGACGTCGGCCTGCGGATCCGCGGACTCCAGGGCGACCACGGGGAACGGCCGACCGGTGAGACGCCAGGGATTCAACCTCGTCAGCGAGTCGAACAGGGCGAGGAGCCGGCGCCCCTCCTCCGTGTTGAGCACATACCCTTCCGTGGCGTCCATGCCCATACAGCCAGCCTTCCGACGAAGCCAGGTGATCAAGCCTAGGCACGAACCGGTCAGATCAGCTACGAGGGTCGGGGCGCAGGGCTCCCGCGCACCCCATGAGGCTCTCCGCCAGGGCCTTGCGGGCGGCGTCGTCGACGCCGGCCAGCATCACCGCCTCGATGTCGTCGAGCGAGCGGTCACAGCGGCGCAGGGTGGACAGGCCCTTGGCCGTGAGGCGGGTGCGCAGCACCCGGCCGCCGTCGGGGTGCGGCTCCCGGCGCACCAGCCCCCGCCCCTCAAGGTCACGGATCACCAGGCTCATCGCCTGCGGCGTGACGAAGGCGATGCGCGCGAGCTCCGCCGACGACGGCCCGTCCCGCAGGCGCAGTTCGCTGAGCGCCATGTACTCGGTGGTCGTGACGCCGTGCCGGGCGAGCGCCTCGTCCAGACGGGCCCGGATGCGGCGCTCCAGGCGGAAGACCAGGTAGCTGACGCGCGGCGGGGGCGCGGCCGGCCGGGGGGCCGAGGGGTTACGGCGGTCGGTCACCGGGAGACGATATCGCGGTCGCCCGCGGCCCGCCCGATGTAACTTTCCCGGCCTATATCAAGGATCTTGATAGCAAGTGCCTTGATAAGCAGCGTAAATCGATCTCCTCCGGCGGAGCGCGCTTGAAAGCGCGCGTTGGGCGTTGACGCCCGATCGACGCCGTTCTACTTTCCAGCGACCGATATCGATGCCGCGCGCGTCGATAGGGCAACGCCCCGAATACCGATAAGAGGAGGGCGAATGAAACGACTCACCACGATGCTCGCCGGGGCCTGCGCCGCGGTGCTGTGCGCCGTGCTGGCCGTGGTGCTCGCGCACCAGGCCACCGCGGCCGGCCTCGTGCAGGTGACCGACTTCGGCGACAACCCGGGCAACCTGCAGATGTACGTCTACCGGCCCGACTCGGTTCCCGCGTCGCCCGCGATCGTGCTGGCCATGCACCCGTGCGGCGGCTCGGGGCCGGGGTTCTACTCCTCCAGCGAGTTCGCGTCACTGGCCGATCGGTACGGCTTCATCGTGATCTTCCCATCGGCGTCCAAGAAGATGAACTGTTTCGACAACTGGTCCGACGCGTCGAAGGTGCGCGGCGGCCGCACCGACCCGGTTTCGCTCATGTCCATGGTGACGTATACGGAGCGGCAATATCACGGCGACCCGAACCAGGTCTTCGTGACCGGCAGTTCCTCCGGCGCCATGATGACCAACGCGATGGCCGCCCTTTACCCGGAGGTCTTCAAGGCCGGCGCGGCGTTCATGGGCGTGCCGTTCACCTGCTTCCCCAACGAGGCGTCCTACAACCCCGGGGGCAACTCCGCTCCCTGCGTCGGCAAGAGCGCGCAGCAGTGGGGTGACGCGGTGCGCCAGGCGAACCCCTCCTACCAGGGGCCGTGGCCGCGGATGCAGCTGTGGCACGGCACCTCCGACCCCGTGGTCTCCTACGCCGAGCTGGCGGAGGAGGTCAAGCAGTGGACGAACGTGCACGGCCTGAGCACCACGCCCACCTCCACGGACACGCCGCAGTCCGGCTGGACCCGGCAGCGTTTCGCCGACTCCTCCGGAGCCGTCCAGGTCGAGGCGATCAGCGTCGCCGGCGCCGGCCACAGTCTCCCGATGAGCGGCATGGCCGCCGCCGCCATCCGGTTCTTCGGCCTCGACACCGGCGGCCCGACACCGCCCACCTCCCCGACCCCGCCGCCGCCGGACTCCGCCTGCTGGGTCGCGTACACCCCGAACACCTGGAACAACGGCTTCACCGGCAACGTCACGATCACCAACCACGGCACCACGCCGGTCAACGGCTGGACCCTCACCTGGACCTGGCCCGGGAACCAGCAGATCACCGGCATGTGGAACGCCGCCATCACCCAGTCGGGCGCCCAGGTCACCGCCCGCAACGTCTCCTTCAACGCCACCATCGCCCCCGGCGCCCAGGCGAGCTTCGGCTTCCAGGGCACCTACAGCGGCACCAACGCGGCGCCGTCAGGCTTCACCCTGAACGGCGCCGCCTGCACCATCGTCACCTGATCCGCCGATCCGGGGCGGCGGGACCGGCGGACGCGGCCGGGAATCGAACCGGCCCCGTCCGCCGGCCGGCGGGTCAATCCGTCGGCGGGATCTCCCCCGAGCCGCGCGCGACGTAGGTCGTGGGGACGACGACGTGCCGGGCCGGCCGGTCGTCATCGTCGGCGATGCGGCCGAGGAGGAGCCTCGCGGCGATCAGACCGATCTCGGCGGGGTCCTGAGCGACGACCGAGACGCCGGGGGACAGCATGTCGGCCAGCGGGAAGTCGTCGAAGCCGATCAGCGCGACGCGGTCCTGCAGGCCGAGGCGCTGCAGGGCCCGGACGGCGCCGATGGTGAGGAGGTTCTGCGCGGCGAAGACGGCCGTCGGCGGCTCGTCGCCGTCGAGGATCTCGCGGATCGCGTGCTCGGCGGCGTCGGCACTGCGGATCTCCCGGCGGACCAGGCGCTCGTCCACCCGCCGTCCGGCGTGCCCCTCGAGGTAGCCCGCGTACCGCTCACGGGCGGTCCAGATCGACGCCATGTCCCCGAGGAACGCCACGCGCCGGTGGCCGAGGTCGAGCAGCCGCTGGACGGCGGCGCGCGCGCCCGTCCGGTTGTCCACGGTCACGGTGTCGACCTGGTCGAGCTCGACGAGCCGGTCGACGCAGACGACGGGCGTGCCCTGCCGCCGGACGGCCGCCAGTTCGGTGTCCGCGCCGCCGGTGGGAATGACGATCAGGCCGTCCACCCGGCGCAGGGTGAACGTGTCGATGAGCTCCCGCTCGCGCTCGGGATTCTCGTCGCTGCTGCCGGTGAGCACGAGCAGGTTCTCGGCGTGGGCGGTGTCCTCGACGGCGCGGTGCAGGGCCGAGGAGAAGGGGTTGGCGACGTCCTCGAGAACCAGCGCGATCGTCCCGGTGCGGCGGTCGGCGCGGCGCAGGCTGCTGGCGGTGAGGTCGTGCCGGTAGCCGAGGTCGCGGGCCGCCTCGTGAACGCGTTCGACGAGGTCGGCGGCGACACCGGACTTGCCGTTGATCACTCGTGAGACGGTCGCGAGCCCGACGCCCGCCCGGTCCGCGACATCGCGCATCGTCACCTTGCGGCGCCGCCGCGCCTCGTTCGGAATCAGTGTCACCCGGTCCTCCCCCTCACACCCCGGACGATTCTGCCCGCAGGTCTGGACAGACCGTACGCCTGGGTCTTACATTCTCGGAAACGTTTCCCGGAAACGTTTCCGAAACCTCGGGGGAACCACCCTGTCACCTGCCGCGGCACGGTCCGCGGCCGGGTTGGAGGAATCAGCATGAAGTGTGACGTCTGGGCATCACGCCGCCGTCGTGCCGGCGCGATGGTCGCCATCGCCGCCCTCTCCCTCGTGGCGGCCGGCTGCGGCAAGGGCGCGCAGGGCTCCGCCTCCGGCGGCGAGATCACCGTCGGCCTCATCACCAAGACCGACACCAACCCGTTCTTCGTCAAGATGAAGGAGGGCGCGCAGAAGGAGGCCCAGGCCAAGGGCGTCAAGCTGATGACCGCGGCCGGCAAGTTCGACGGCGACAACGCCAGCCAGGTGACGGCCGTCGAGAACATGATCGCGGCGGGCGTCAAGGGCATCCTGATCACCCCGAGCGACACCAAGGCCATCGTGCCCAGCCTCCAGAAGGCCAGGGCCAAGGGCATCGAGGTCATCGCCCTGGACACGCCGCCGGACCCGCAGAGCTCCGCCGACGCACTGTTCGCGACGAACAACCTCAACGCCGGCATCCTGATCGGCAAGTACGCCAAAGCGTCCTTCGGCACCAAGCCCGCGAAGATCGCCATGCTCGACCTGGCGCCCGGCATCACCGTCGGCGTGCTGCGCCACAACGGCTTCCTGCAGGGCTTCGGCCTCAAGCAGGGCGACCCGGGCATCGTCTGTCAGCAGGACACCCAGGGCGACCAGGCCAAGGGCCAGACCGCGATGGAGAACTGCCTGCAGAAGGCCCCCGACATCAACCTCGTCTACACGATCAATGAGCCGGCGGCGCTGGGCGCGTACACCGCGCTGAAGGCGGCCGGCAAAGAGAAGAACGTCATGATCGTGTCGATCGACGGCGGGTGCACCGGGGTCAAGGCCGTGCAGTCCGGCCAGATCGCGGCCACCTCGCAGCAGTACCCGCTGAAGATGGCCTCGCAGGGGGTGGACGCGGTCGTCGACTTCGCCAAGGGCGGCAAGAAGGTCGGCGGCTACACCGACACCGGCGTCAATCTGATCACGAGCAAGGCGCAGCCGGGGGTGGACTCCAAGGACGTCCAGTTCGGCCTGGCCAACTGCTGGGGCTGAGCCGATGTCGACGGTGACCGCGACCGACCGCACCGAGGTGTCGCAGCAGCGGAGCGCGCTGTCCCGCGCCTCCCACTTCCTGACCCTGCCGGCCGTGGGCCCGCTCTTCGCGCTGCTGCTGGCCTGCGTCTACTTCTCCGTCCGCACCGACCGGTTCCTCACCGGCGCCAACCTGTCGCTGGTCGTGCAGCAGGTGATGGTCGTCGGCGCGCTGGCCGTCGGTCAGACGATCGTCATCCTGACCGCCGGGATCGACCTGTCCAACGGGGCGGTCATGGCGCTGGGCTCGATCTTCATGACCAAGCTGGCCGTCCACTCCGGAATGCCCGGCATCGGGGCGATCCTCATCGGCATCGCCGTGTGCACGGCGTTCGGCGCGCTCAACGGCACGCTGGTGACGATGGCGAAGCTGCCGCCGTTCATCGTGACGCTGGGAACGTGGAACATCGCCTTCGCCCTGACCCACGTCTACTCGAACGAGCAGACGATCACCGGGTTGCCCACGTCGCTGACCTTCCTCGGCCGGACGTTCCCCCTCGGGAACACCGACGTCACGTACGGCTCGGTGCTGATGCTGCTGCTGTTCGCGGTCGCCTGGTACGTCCTGCGCCAGACGGCGGCGGGCCGGCACGTGTACGCGGTCGGCGACAACCGCGAGGCCGCCCGCCTGACCGGCATCCCGGACCGTCGCCTGCTGCTGACCGTCTACACGGTCGCCGGGGTGATCTACGGCATCGCCGCGCTGCTGCTGATCGGCCGTACGTCGGTCGGCGACCCGCAGGCCGGTCAGACCGACAACCTCGACAGCATCACCGCGGTGGTGCTGGGCGGCGTCAGCCTGTTCGGCGGACGGGGCAGCATCATCGGCGCCCTGTGCGGCGCGCTGATCGTCGGAGTGATCCGCAACGGTCTGCAACTGACCGGAGTGCCGTCCATCTACCAGGTCCTCATCACCGGCATCCTGGTCATCCTCGCGGTGAGCGTGGACCAACTTGCCCGAAGGAGGCGCACATGAGCGAGCGGAGCGCGCGAATCATGAGCACGTCACCTCTGGTCCTTCCTCCGGTGAAGGAGGGCGCGTGACCGAGACGAGCGGGACCGAGACGCGCCCGGTGCTCGAGGCGCACGGCCTCGTCAAGCGGTACGGCCACGTCACCGCCCTGTCCGGCGCGGACTTCGAGCTGCTGCCCGGCGAGATCCTCGCGGTGATCGGCGACAACGGTGCCGGGAAGTCGACCCTGATCAAGGCGCTGTCCGGGGCATTGGTCCCGGACCAGGGCCGGATCCTGCTGGACGGCAGGCCGGTGCGGTTCACCAGCCCGGCGGACGCCCGGCGGGCGGGAATCGAGACGGTCTACCAGGATCTGGCGGTGGCGCCGGCCCTCGACATCGCGAGCAACATGTTCCTCGGGCGGGAGATGCGCCGCAAAGGTGTCCTCGGCTCGGTGTTCCGCATGCTGGACCACAAGCGGATGCAGGCCGAGGCGAGCGACCACATGCGGGATCTGAAGATCGGTATCAAGTCCATCAAGCAGGCCGTGGAGACGCTGTCCGGCGGTCAGCGCCAGGGCGTCGCCGTCGCGCGCAGTGCGGCGTTCGCCCGGCACGTCGTCATCATGGACGAGCCGACGGCCGCGCTCGGCGTCAAGGAGTCGGGCATGGTGCTGGAGCTGATCCGGCAGGTCCGCGACCGCGGGCTGCCGGTCATCCTGATCAGCCACGACATGCCCGCCGTCTTCGACGTCGCCGACCGGATCCACATCCAGCGCCTGGGCCGGCGGGTGGCCGTCGTACGCCCTGCGGAGACGGACATGGCCGAGACGGTTGCGATCATGACGGGAGCGGCGCCGGGCAACCTGGACGACGCCGCGAACGGCAACGGAACGACCTGACCGGTCCGCCCGGCCGACCGGCCGGGCGGACGAACCGATCGGCCCTTACGGCCCGAGCCTAGGAGAGTGTGTGCGGATCCCTGACGCCCGCGTCGTCGCGGTCGCCGGTGAAGCGATCGTCGATCTCGTCGCCGAGCGGCCCGGCGGCGCGTACCTCGCGCTGCCCGGCGGCAGCCCGGCGAACGTCGCCGTCGGGCTGGCCCGGCTCGGCGTCCCGACCCGGATGATCGCCCGGATCGGCGAGGATCCGTTCGGCCGGACGCTCCGGGACCACCTGGTACGGAACGGGGTCGACACCCGCGCGGTGGCGGCCGCCGCGGAGCCCTCCTCGGTGGCGTTCGTGCATCACGAGGAAGGCGGGCCGCCGACGTACGACCTGCGGCTCGCGGGGACCGCCGACTGGCAGTGGACCGCCGAGGAGCTGGCCCGCGTGCCGCTCGGCGACGTCGCCGCCCTCCACGTCGGCTCCCTCGCCATGGTGCTGCCGCCGGGGGCCGAGGCGCTGGCCGGTCTCGTCCGCCGGGCGCGGGCGACGGCGACGATCGGCTACGACCCGAACTGCCGCCCGGACGTCATGGCGGCCGTGCCGGACGCCCGGGCCCGCATCGAGGCGCTCCTGCGTACGGCGGACGTCGTCAAGATCAGCGACGCGGACCTGGAGTGGCTGCGGCCCGGCGCCGAACCGCGGCGGTTCGCGGCCGGACTGGTCGAGGAGACCGGCGGGGTCGTGATCGTGACGCTGGGGGCGGAGGGCGTTCTCGTCGCCGCGCCGCGCCTGGCGCCGCTCCACCTGCCGGCGCGGGCGGTCGAGGTCGTCGACACGGTCGGCGCGGGCGACTCCTACATGAGCGCCGTCCTCGCCGGCCTGTACGAGCGGGGGCTGCTCGGCGCGGAGCGCCGCGACGCCCTCCGCGCCGCCCCCGGCTCGGTGATCAGCGAGGTGTGCGCCGAGGCGGCGCGGGCGGCCGCGATCACGTGCGGGCGGCGGGGCGCCGACCCGCCCACGCGCGCCGAACTCGCGGCCTCCCTCACGACCTGAGACCCGGTTTCGTCACAGAGGTCACAGCCGAATATGTGGACAAACGGGGTCACCAGTGTCGCGACTGGTGCAAGCTAGGGTGCATGTCCCCCCGGAAGTCCTCCTCCCCCGAACGGCCGGCGGGTTCCCGCGCGCTGCGGATCCTGCGGCGTACGCTCGGCAACACGGGCGTGATCCTGACGCTCGTCGTCGTGGCCGCGGTCCTCGTCGTCGCGAACATCGACTTCGGCAAGGGGAAGCCTCCCGCCGGCGCCGCCGCGGACACCTCCACGAACGACCTCGCGCGGACCCTCGAGGGCTACACGATGGACCCGATGATGGCCCAGGCCCAGGCCAGCGCGCGGGAGCGCGCCTACAAGGCCGAGCAGGCCGCCGAGCGCGACGCGAAGAAGCGCGCGGCGGCCGAGCGGAAGCGCCGGGAGTGGGAGGCGTTCAAGAAGAAGATGAGCAACAACCCCAGCGCCGCGGACAACCAGAAGTACGCCAAGAAGATGAACGCCCTGAAGGGCTGGGGGCGGTGCTGGCCCTCGCTGCTGACCATGTGGAACCACGAGAGCGGCTGGAACGAGCACGCCGAGAACCCCAGCAGCGGCGCCTACGGCATCGCGCAGGCCCTGCCCGGCTCGAAGATGGGCTCGGTCGCGCCCGACTGGCACAACAACGCGATCACCCAGATCACCTGGGGCCTGAGCTACATCGGCTCCCGCTACGGCGACCCCTGCCGAGCCTGGGCCTGGTGGCAGGCCCACCACTGGTACTGACGGCCCGGGTCACTTGCCGGCGGGCTTGATCCAGTCGAAGGTCCGCTCCACCGCCCGCCGCCAGTTGTCGTACTCGGTCTCGCGGCGGCCGGGGTCCATGCTCGGCAGCCACTGCGCGGCGCGGTGCCAGTTGCGGCGCAGTCCCTCCAGGTCCGCCCAGTAGCCGACGGCGAGCCCGGCGGCGTACGCGGCTCCCAGGGATACCGTCTCGGCGGCCATCGGGCGGATGACCGGGACGTCGAGGACGTCGGAGATGAACTGCATGAGGAGGTTGTCGGCGGTCATGCCGCCGTCGACCTTCAGCGCCTTGAGGGCGAGCCCGGAGTCGGCGTTCATGGCGTCGACGACCTCGCGCGTCTGCCAGCCGGTCGCCTCCAGGACGGCGCGGGCCAGGTGCCCCTTGGTGATGTAGGAGGTCAGCCCGACGATGATGCCGCGCGCCTCGCTGCGCCAGTACGGCGCGAACAGCCCGGAGAACGCGGGCACGATGTAGCACCCGCCGTTGTCCTCGACGGAGCGGGCGAGCGTCTCGATCTCCGGGGCGCTGGCGATCAGGCCGAGCCCGTCGCGGAACCACTGGACGAGCGCGCCGGTGATGGCGATGGAGCCTTCGAGGGCGTACACCGCCGGTTCGTCGGCGATCTGGTAGCCGACGGTCGTGAGCAGCCCGTGGGTCGAGGGGACGGGCTCGGTGCCGGTGTTGAGGAGCAGGAAGCTGCCCGTCCCGTACGTGCACTTGGCCTCGCCGGGCGCGAAGCAGGTCTGGCCGAACAGCGCGGCCTGCTGGTCGCCGAGCGCCGCGGCGATGCGCACGCCGGGCAGGACGCGGCTCGCGCGGGCGTACGTCTCGGTCGAGGGGCGGATCTCGGGCAGCATGGCGCGCGGCACGTCGAAGAACGCCAGCAGGTCGTCGTCCCAGGCGAGCGTGGTGATGTTCATCAGCAGGGTGCGGCTGGCGTTGGTGACGTCGGTGATGTGCAGGCCGCCCTTCGGGCCGCCGGTGAGGTTCCAGATCAGCCAGCTCTCGATCGTGCCGAACAGCACGTCGCCGCGTTCGGCGCGCTCGCGCAGGCCCGGCGTGTTGTCGAGGAGCCACCGGACGCGGGGCGCCGAGAAGTACGTCGCGATGGGCAGGCCGCACCGCTCGCGGATCATGTCGGCGTCCGGGCGGGCGGAGAGCTCGCCGACGAGGGCGTCCGTGCGGGTGTCCTGCCAGACGACGGCGCGGCCGACGGGCCGGCCGGTGTGCCGGTCCCACAGCACCGAGGTCTCGCGCTGGTTGGCGATGCCGAGCGCGGCGACCTGCTCCGGGACGACCCCGGCCTGGGCGAGGGCCTCCGGCGCGATCCGCTCGAGGTTCTTCCAGATCTCCATGGCGTCGTGCTCGACCCAGCCGGGCCGCGGGAAGTGCTGCTTGTGCTCCCGCTGGGTGACCGAGACGAGCCGCCCTCCGTGGTCGAACAGCATGCATCGCGTCGACGTCGTGCCCTGGTCAACGGACATCACATAGCGCTCTACCATCGTGTCCTGCCGTTCCGGCCGCCGGGGGCGGTGCTCACCACCGGGAGGCCCCAAGGTCTCGGGAGACGGCGCGCGCGGCGTCGCGCACGTACGTCACCAGCGTCGGTTTCGGCCGGCCCCTCGGGTCGCACAGGCGCTCGACGGCCCCCGAGATGCCCATCGCGCCGACCACCAGGCCCCCCTGCCCGCGGATCGGCGCCGCCACGGCGGCCTCCCCCACGGTGAACTCCTCCACCTCGGACGCCCAGCCCATCTCGCGGATCTCGACCAGCGCCCGGCTGAGCTCGCGGGGATGGGTGATGGTCCGCCGGGAGAAGGACTCGAGTCCGGTCTCGAGCAGCGCGGCGGCGGCTCCGGCGTCGAAGGCGAGCAGCACCTTGCCCAGCGCGGTGGCGTGCGCCGGGAGGAGCGCGCCGACCTCGAGGGCCTGGAGCGTGTCGTCCGGCCGGAAGACATGGTGCACGACGAGGACCCTGCCGTCCAGAGGAGTGCCGATCCGGACCGCCTCGCCGCTGCGGGCGGCGAGGGCGTCGGCCCAGTTGATCGCGCGGGACCGCAGCTCGTTGACGTCCAGGTAGCTCGTGCCGAGGTGGAGCAGCGCGGCGCCGAGCTGGTACTTGCCGCTCTCCTCGTCCTGCTCGACGAAGCCGACCCCCTGCAGCGTCCGCAGGATCCCGTGCGCGGTGGCCCGGGCCAGCCCGAGAGAGGCCGCGATCTCGCTGACTCCGAGGCGGCCTGAACCCCGGGCGAGCAGGCGGAGGATGGCGGCGGCTCGCTCGATCGACTGGACCGGTCCTGGCACGCAGGCCATGTTAGTGCAGGTCGACACCTATTCGACAATGTCGGCACTCGCACCCTGTGAAGCGGCTCGATCGGGGTGACGGGAGTTATGATTCGGGCCTTTCTGTGAGTTGCGCCACTCGGTCAGGGCCCGGAACGGGTGATGATGCTGGCCGCCGTTCGACAATGTCGGCACCCGTCTGTTGACCGGGTGTTCCCCGCGACTTAGCGTCCCCCCCGTCGTGAGGAAGTTCACAGCTTCCTCGCGAACGGTGTCTCACGGTGCCCTGAGCGGGCATCGCCCCCTAGGAGGAGACGTGGCAGAGCGACTCAAGATCCCCGGGCTGGCCGGTGAACTGGCCGCCGAATTCGCGGGAACCCTGGTGCTCATCCTGTTCGGCGTGGGCGTGGTGGCCCAGGTCGCCGCAGGCGGGGTGGGCAACCACGACAGCATCGCGTGGGCCTGGGGCCTCGGCGTCACGCTCGGCGTGTACGTCGCGGGCCGCATCAGCGGCGCGCATCTGAACCCCGCCGTGACCGTCGCGCTGGCGGTCTTCAAGGGGTTCTCCTGGCGCAAGGTCCTGCCGTACTCGCTGGCCCAGCTGGTCGGCGCGTTCGTCGCGGCGCTGATCGTGCGCTGGAACTACAGCGAGGTGCTGGCCAAGTTCGACCCCGGCCACACCATCAAGTCCCAGGGCGTCTTCTCGACCCTCCCCGGCAACGGCACGTTCCCCGTGCACACCGGCGGTGCGCTCCGCGACCAGATCATCGGCACCGCGATCCTGCTGTTCCTCATCCTCGCCGTCACCGACCTGCGCAACTCCTCCCCCGCCGCCAACCTGGCACCGTTCATCGTCGGCCTGATCGTCGTCGCGATCGGCATGGCCTGGGGCACCGACGCGGGCTACGCGATCAACCCCGCGCGTGACCTCGGCCCCCGCCTCGCCTCCTTCTTCACCGGGTACGGCACCGCGTTCCGCGACCAGTACGGCGGGCTGTACTTCTGGGTGCCCATCGTCGGCCCGCTCATCGGCGGGGTCATCGGCGCGGGCCTCTACGAGGTGCTCATCGGGCGGTTCCTGCCCGCCGGTGAGCAGGAGCCCGGACGCGTCCCCGGCGACTCCGAACTCGAAAAGCTCTGACACGCCGTCACCAGGCCTGATCGGTTTCCCCCCGCGCGGAATGATCCGCGTGACCCGTCCGGCCGGGCATCCCCCCATGGCCCGGCCGGACGGCCTAGAAGAAGTAGAAAGGCGAGACATGGCCGACTTCGTCGGAGCGGTTGACCAGGGTACGACGAGCACGCGATTCATGATCTTCGACCACGGCGGCAACGAGGTGGCGAAGCACCAGCTCGAGCACGAGCAGATCCTGCCGAACCCCGGGTGGGTGGAGCACAACCCGACCGAGATCTGGGAGCGCACCCGCGCCGTCATCGAGACGGCGATGGGCAAGGCGAACCTCGAGGCGAGTGACCTCGCCGCCCTCGGCATCACCAACCAGCGCGAGACCACCGTCGTGTGGAACCGCCGCACCGGACGCCCCTACTACAACGCGATCGTCTGGCAGGACACCCGGACCGACCGCATCGCCTCCGCGCTCGACCGCGACGGGCGCGGCGACATCATCCGGAAGAAGGCCGGGCTGCCGCCCGCGACGTACTTCTCCGGCGGCAAGATCCAGTGGATCCTGGAGAACGTCGACGGAGTCCGCGAGGCCGCCGAGGCCGGCGACGCCATCTTCGGCAACACCGACACCTGGCTCCTGTGGAACCTCACCGGCGGCGTCGACGGCGGCGTGCACGTCACCGACCCGACCAACGCCAGCCGCACCATGCTGATGAACCTGGAGACGCTGGACTGGGACGACGAGCTGCTGTCGTTCTTCGAGATCCCGCGCCAGATGCTGCCGCAGATCCGGCCCTCCTCCAACCCGGACTTCTACGGCACGACCCGGGCGGCCGGCCCGGTCCGCGGCGAGATCCCGCTGTCCGGCATCCTCGGCGACCAGCAGGCCGCCACGGTCGGCCAGGTCTGCTTCGACGCCGGCGAGGCCAAGAACACCTACGGCACCGGCAACTTCCTCCTCCTCAACACCGGCACCGAGGTGGTCCGGTCCAAGAACGGCCTGCTCACCACGGTCTGCTACCAGTTCGGCAACGAACGGCCGGTGTACGCGCTCGAAGGGTCGATCGCGGTGACCGGCTCGGCCGTGCAGTGGCTGCGCGACCAGCTCGGCATCATCTCCGGCGCCTCGGAGAGCGAGTCGCTGGCCCGGCAGGTCGAGGACAACGGCGGCGTCTACTTCGTCCCGGCGTTCTCCGGCCTG
Source organism: Actinoallomurus soli (assembly GCF_024055715.1). GTDB lineage: Bacteria > Actinomycetota > Actinomycetes > Streptosporangiales > Streptosporangiaceae > Actinoallomurus > Actinoallomurus soli. Next base: position 253,556 of record NZ_JAMXMV010000005.1, on the reverse strand, counting down.
TTCGCGCCGTACTGGCGGTCCGACGCGCGCGGCGCCATCGTCGGCCTGTCCCGCTACAACACCAACGCCCACCTGGCCCGCGCCACGCTCGAGTCGATCTGCTACCAGACCCGCGACGTCGTCGAGGCGATGCGGCAGGACTCCGGCGTCGCTCTCGACGTCCTCCGGGTGGACGGCGGCATCACCGCCAACCGCCTCTGCATGGAACTGCAGGCCGACATCCTCGGCGTGCCGGTCTCCAAGCCGGTCGTCGCGGAGACCACGGCGCTCGGCGCGGCGTACGCCGCCGGCCTGGCCGTCGGCTTCTGGGGCTCGACCGACGAGCTGCGCCAGAACTGGAACGAGGACGAGCGCTGGGTGCCCCGCTGGGACGGCGACCAGCGCGAGAAGGGATACGCGGGCTGGAAGAAGGCCGTGTCCCGGACCCTCGACTGGGTCGACGTCGACTAGCCCCTTCCCCCCGCGGCGGGCGGGCCGGTGCGCCCCCACACCGATCCCCGCGCACCGTCCGCCCGCCGCCCGACCCCCGCAGACGCCCCTTCCCCCAGCGGGCGGGGTGGCCCGACCGGACCACCCCGCCCGCGCACACCTCGGAGGAGAACCCGAACGTGAAAGCCGTATCCCTCGGACCGGCCTACCGCGCGCAGGCCGTGCGGGACCTGGCGGCAGGCGAGTTCGACGTGCTGATCGTGGGCGGCGGAGTCGTGGGCGCCGGAGCGGCGCTCGACGCCGTGTCACGCGGCCTGTCCGTCGCGCTGGTCGAGGCCGCGGACTGGGCGGCCGGGACGTCCAGCCGGTCCAGCAAGCTCATCCACGGCGGCCTGCGCTACCTGGAACAGCGCGACTTCGGTCTCGTACGGGAGGCGCTGCGCGAGCGCGGCCTCCTGCTCAACCGGCTCGCGCCGCACCTCGTACGGCCCGTGCCGTTCCTGTACCCGCTCACCCACCGCATGTGGGAGCGCTTCTACGTCGGTGCCGGCGTCGGCCTGTACGACACGCTGGGCGGCGCCCGGTCGATGCCGCGCCACCGCCACCTGAGCCACCGCGCCGCCCTGAAGGTCGCCCCGGCGCTGCGCGGCGACAGCCTCGTCGGCGCCATCCAGTACTTCGACGCGCAGGTCGACGACGCGCGGTTCACGCTGACGCTGGCCCGTACGGCCGCCGCGTACGGCGCGTCCGTGCTGACGCGCGCCCGCGCCGTCGGGTTCCTCCGCGAGGCGGACCGCGTCATCGGGGCCCGGGTCCGCGACCTGGAGAACGACCGGGAGCTGACCGTACGGGCCCGGCACGTCATCAACGCGACGGGCGTGTGGACCGACGAGGCCGGCCGGCTCGCGCACGCGCGCGGCGGTCCCCACGTGACCGCGTCCAAGGGGGTGCACCTCCTCGTCCCGCGCGACCGGATCCGGCTCGACACCGGCCTGATCCTGCGCACGGAGAAGAGCGTGCTGTTCGTCATCCCGTGGGGCCGGCACTGGATCATCGGCACCACCGACACGCCGTACGACCTGGACAAGGAGGAGCCGGCCGCCAGCCAGGCGGACGTCGACTACATCCTCGAGCACGTCAACGCGGTGCTGCGCACCCCGATCGTCCCCGAGGACATCGAGGGCGTGTACGCCGGCCTTCGTCCCCTGCTGTCCGGCGGGGCCGACGACACCACCAAACTGTCCCGCGAGCACACCGTCGCCCAGCCCGTCCCGGGGCTCACCGTGATCGCCGGCGGCAAGTTCACGACCTACCGGGTGATGGCCGAGGACGCCGTCGACGCGGCGGCCGAGGACCTGCCCATGACCGTCCCCGCCTCCGTCACCCACCGGCTGCCGCTCATCGGCGCCGTCGGGTACGAGGTGCTGTGGAACGAGCGGCACCGCCTCGCCCGGCGCAGCGGCCTGCACGTCGCCCGCGTCGAGCACCTGCTGAAGCGGTACGGCTCGTGCGTCGACGAGCTCCTGGAGCTGATCGAGCACGATCCCTCCCTCGGCGAGCCGCTCGACGCCGCCCGTGACTACCTGAAGGCCGAGGCCGTGTACGCGGCGTCGCACGAGGGGGCGTTGCACGTCGAGGACGTCCTGCGCCGCCGTACCCGCGCCGCGATCGAGGAATGGGACCAGGGCGCCGCCGCCGCGGCCGAGGTCGCCGCGCTCGTCGCGCCGGTGCTGGGCTGGGACGACGAGACGGTGAAGCGCGAGACCGAGTACTACGTGCGGCAGGTCGAGGCCGAGCGGCAGGCCCGCCGGCAGGCGGACGACGCCGCCGCGGCCGCCGCCCGCGGCCGGGCGCCGGGCCTGTTCGCCGAGCGGGCCGCCTCCTGACCGGGCCCCGCGCGGCCCGCCGCGCCGGATCGTGCGGGCGGGGTGTCATCAGGGGCCGCCCCGCCCGCCGTACGTCCGCTGGAATCCGAGCACCGGCGTCCGCCGCCCGAAGGGGCCGGCGGGCGCCGGTGTTCTTCGCCGGTCAGGCCGTCGCGGTCCGGGCGACCGGGCGCATCCAGGCGTAGTACAGCGCGGAGGCGACGATCAGGCCGATGATCCACGAGATGTCGGCGCCGCCCAGGTGCTTCACGAACGGGCCGGTGTAGAAGGTGGAGCTCACGAAGGGGACCTCCACCAGGACGCCGATGACGTACGCGCCGATGGTCCGCCAGTTGACCCCGCCGTACACGCCGTCCGGCCGGAAGATCGCGTCGATGTCGTACCGCTCCTTGCGGACGAAGTAGAAGTCGACGAGGTTGATCGCCGTCCACGGGATCAGGAAGTACGCCAGGAACAGGATGAAGTTCTCGAAGTTGTGCAGGAAGTCGGCGCTGGCGGCGAGCGCGACGATCGTCCCCACGAGGGCGGCCACGATGATGAACCCGAGGCGGACGCCGCCGTTCATCCGCATCGGGCGCAGCGCCGTCAGCGTCGTCGTCGCCGACATGAACATGCCGTAGAGGTTCAGCACGTTCACCGCGATGATGCCCAGGACGATGATCAGCGAGAACGCCCAGTGCGGGCCGCCCAGGCCGACCACGAACGACACCGACCCGCCCTCGAACGACTTGGCCGCCACGGCGGCGCAGATGCTGCCGAACGCCATCATCCAGACCGTGCCGATCACGCTGCCGGCGTAGGTCCACCAGAACGCCGCCCGTACCGAGGTGGTCTCCGGCAGGTAGCGGGAGTAGTCGGCGACGTACGGCGCGTACGTGATCTGCCAGGTCGCCGCGATCGCCATGACGAGCAGGAACGTGCCCGCCCCGACGTGCCCGGAGTGCCACACCCGGCCCACGTGGTGATCGGCCAGCAGCCGGTACGTCAGGTAGAGGAATCCGACCGCGGCGATGAGGCTGATCCACCGCTCGTACTGGTGGATCAACCGGTACCCGTACGCGGCGAGGATCGTGCAGAGCGCCGACACGATGATCGTGGCCGGCGTCCGGCCGATCCCCCACCAGCCGGCCAGCGCCGACCCGCCGAGCACCGCGCTGGTCGCGAAGAACCCGACGTACATCAGCACGACGAGCAGCAGCGGCAGGATCGCGCCGTAGAACCCGAACTGGGCCCGGCTCTGGATCATCTGCGGGATGCCGAGCTTCGGCCCCTGCGCCGAGTGCAGCGCCATGAAGATCGCACCGAGCAGGTTGCCGAGGATCAGGGCGACGATCGCCCAGGGCAACGGCAGCCCCAGGATCACTCCCAGCGCTCCGGTGACCGCCGTGGTCACCTGCATGTTCGCGCCGAACCACACGGTGAACAGGCTCCGCACCGACCCGTGCCGCTCCTCGGGCGGGACGAAGTCGATGGATCGCCGCTCGACTCCGAGCGCACCGCCCTCCGCCTGCCCGCCGGCGACCCGCGAGCCGCCGCTGACCTCCTGTTTTGCCATGTGCGCACCCTCACGCCCACGCCCCGCACCCCGCAAGAACCCTTCTCCATGAACCGTCTCGGATCCGAGACAGCGGCCCGGAGGCGGGGCGACGCGGCACCGGGTGAGTCCGGTGCGGCACGGAGATGGTGTTATGAATAGGACATGGAGGCATTCCTCCGGCGATTCCGGAGGCATCCACGCCATCCGCCCGACGGGCGTCCGCGCGACCGCCGTGTGTCGCTGCTCAGCCTGCGCAGTGTCGCCGGGCAGGTGCTCCTTCTCCAGGTCCTGATCGTGATCCTGCTGGTCGCGGTGGCCGTGGCGATGGAGGTGTACCAGGCGGCGCACGAGGCCCTGCGGGAGGGCATTCGCGAGTCGCTCGTCGCCGCCCAGACGTTCGCGAACGCCCCCGGCATCGTCCAGGCGCTGCGCGCCCCGGATCCGACGGCGGTGCTGCAACCGCGCGCCGAGGCGGCCCGGAAGAAGGCCGGCGTCGACTACATCGTCGTCCTGAACACCCACGGCATCCGCTACACGTACCCCTACAAGCAGTACATCGGGGGAAAGTTCAGCACCGACATCCGGCCGGCGCTGGAAGGCCGCACCGTCATCCAGGAGGGAGGCGGGCCGCCCCTGCCGGCGGGCACGGGCACGGACGTCCGTGCGGTGGTCCCGGTGACCGATGACCGCGGCGCCGTGGTCGGCGTGGTCGCCGCCGGGATCACGGTCAAGAGCGTGGCGAAGGTCTGGACGCCGCAACTGCCGTTGACCCTCGGGAGCGGAGCGGCCGCGCTGGCCGTGGGCGCCGCCGGAACGGTGCTGGTGTCCCGCCGGCTGCGGCGGCAGACGCACGGCCTGGGCCCGGCGGAGATGACCCGGATGTACGAGCACCATGACGCGGTCCTGCACGCCGTACGGGAGGGGGTCCTGATCACCGACGCCGACGGGCGGCTGGTGGTGGCGAACGACGAGGCGCGGCGGTTGCTGTGCCTGCCGGAGGACGCGGAGGGACGGCACGTCCGCGAGCTGGGGCTGCCGGAGCAGATGACGCGCCTGCTGCTGTCGGGAGAGGCGGTCACCGATGAGGTGCAGCTGACCGAGGACCGGCTGCTGGCGGTGAACAAGCGGTCCCCGTTCCCCGGCACGGCGGAGGGCGGCAGTGTGGTGACGCTGCGGGACACCACGGAGCTGGCGGCCGTGACGGGGCGGGCGGAGGTGACCCGGGAGCGTCTGAAGCTGCTGTACGAGGCGGGGGTACGGATCGGGACCACGCTGGACGTGACCCGGGAGGCACGGGAGCTGACCCAGGTGGCCGTGTCGGGGTTCGCCGACGCGGCAACGGTGGACCTGCTCGACGCGGTGCTGCGCGGAGAGGAACCGGTCGCGGGGCGGTGGCAGGGGCTGCGGCGCGTGGCGATCGGCGGTGAGCGGCTGCTCTCGCCGCTGTGGCCGGTGGGCGAGCAGGTCACGTTCTCCTCGGCGGCGCCGCAGATGCGAGCGCTGGAGCAGGGGTACGGGGTGCTGCACGCGGACCTCCACCAGGCGCGCGGGTGGCGGGAGCAGGCGCCGGAGCGCTCCCGCGAGGCGCTGGAGCAGGGATTGCACTCGCTGGTGGCCGTGCCGTTGCAGGCGCGCGGCGTCTCGCTGGGCGTGGCGAGCTTCTACCGGGTGCGGGGCACGCCGGCGTTCGAGAACGAGGACCTGCTGCTGGCCGAGGAGCTGACCGCGCGAGCGGCGGTGGCCATCGACAACGCCCGGCGCTTCGCCCGGGAGCACGCCATGGCGGTCACGCTGCAGCGCAGCCTGCTGCCGCGCCGGCAGCCCGAACAGGACGCGCTGGAGGTGGCCTGGCGTTACCTGCCCGCGGAGGCGGGGGTCGGCGGGGACTGGTTCGACCTGATCCCACTGCCGGGGGCACGAGTGGCGCTGGCGATGGGCGACGTCGTCGGTCACGGACTGCACGCGGCGGTGACGATGGGGCGGCTGCGCACCGCGGCGCACAACTTCGCCACGCTGGACCTCCCGGTGGACGAGGTCCTCGGCCACCTGGACGAGCTGGTCGCGCGGATGGACAACGAGGAGAGCACCGGCGAGGACCCGAAGGGACCCGGCGGAGACGGGGTCACCGGCGCGACGTGCCTGTACGCGGTGTACGACCCGGTGGCGGGGACGTGCACGATCGCCCGCGCGGGGCACCCCGGCCCGGCGGTCGTGTACGAGGACGGGAAGGTCGCCTTCCCGGACGTGCCGGCCTCACCTCCGCTCGGAGTGGGCGGCCACCCCTTCGAGACCGCCGAGCTGCGCCTGCCGGAGGGCTCGCGCCTGGTCCTGTACACCGACGGCCTGGTCGAGGCCCGGGACCGCGACATCGACGGCGGGCTGGAGGAGCTGCGCCGGGCGTTGAAGCGCACGGAGGGGTTCGCCCCGGAGGAGACGTGTCAGGCGGTGATCGACGCCGTCGCGCCGGAACACCCCACCGATGACATCGCGCTGCTGGTGGCGCGCACCCGGTCGTTCCCACGGTCGCGCGTGGCCGAGTGGGACGTCCCGGTCGACGCGGCGGCGGTCCCCACGGTGCGGGCGAACTGCGCGAAGACGCTGCGGGAGTGGGGCCTGGAGCAGGTCGCCTTCACGACCGAACTGATCGTGAGCGAGCTGGTCACGAACGCGATCCGGTACGGCGCACCGCCGATCAAAGTGCGGCTGCTGCACGGGCGCTGCCTCACCTGTGAGGTGTGGGACGGCAGCAGCACCTCCCCCCGGTTGCGGCGCGCCGCGACCACCGACGAGGGCGGGCGGGGCCTGTTCCTCGTGGCGCAGCTCTCCCAGCGATGGGGGACGCGGTACACGTCCAGGGGCAAGGTCATCTGGGCCGACCAGGCTCTCGGGGGCGGCGCCCCGGCCGCCGGCGGCGGCGCGCTGGCCGACGCCCTCCTCGAGCAGTTCGACTCCGCCGCCCTCTGAGCCGCCGCCGCGCACCCCGAAACGATCTTCCTCGCGGGCTCTTGCAACCTCATGAGTCCCTCCGGCGTCCTACGCATGTCTGATCACCCCTCAAAAGAGAGAAATATGCGTAAAAGCCTCATCATGGGTGTCGGTGTCACGGTATGCGCCGCAGCCCTCACCGGCCTTTCGACCGCCGCCCAGGCCCGCGAGGCGGTCATCACGTCGGTCACGGTGACGCCGTCGACCGTCATCCAGTCGGCGACGAACCGCAAGACCGTCACCGTCCAGGTCCACACCAGCGCGGAGACCGACGATGTGACCGCGGACCTGCAGCCGGTCAAGGGCAGCGGCGGCACGGTCATCGTCCTGAAGAAGACGGCGCCGGGGGTGTGGACCGGCTCGGGCTTCATCTACAACTTCGAGGCCCCGGGCCCCTGGAACGTCGACATCGACGCGATCGACTACGAGGCCGACGGTCCGGACGCCTCGAAGACGGTCCGGATCTCGGTCAAGCGGAACATCTCGCTCTCGAAGTTCAAGGCCTCCTCGACAAAGGTCAAGAAGGGCAGGAAGTTCACGCTGTCCGGCACCCTCAAGCGCTGGGACGGCTCCTACCAGTACGTGGGCTACAAGGGGCAGAAGGTCACCTTCTACTTCAAGAAGAAGGGCGCGAAGACCTACGCCTACGCCGGTTCGACGACGACCGTCAGCGGCGGGAAGTTCACCAAGAAGGTCACCGCGTCCAAGTCCGGCACCTGGCAGGCGCGCTACGCCGGCAGCAGCATCTACGTGGCGGCGGTCTCCGCCACGACCGGCGTGACCGTCCACTAAGGGTTTCCCGAGAAGCCGGAGTCCTCCCGGCATGCATGTCCGGCGAGGACTCCGGCACCCGGCGCGACCATCCCGGTCGGCTCGGCGGGCGCCCCCTGGGGGTCGTCCGCCGGTGGTCATCCGGACCCGGCCAGGGCCGCACGCCTCCCCAGTGCCTTTGCTCTGCTCACGCGGGGTGAGCACTGGTCCGGTCCGGATGCATACCGGGGGTGAGCAGAGCAAAGGACGGCGGGGAAGGGGACGGTTCGCGTGGGCTGGCGAGCAGGCCGGACCTCGCTTCAGCCACCGGACGCGCCGAAGGGACGGCTCCGCTTCTCCGCCCGGTGGCGGCCTCGCCTACCGGGCAGGTCGAGACCGGCCAGGAAGTGCCGCGCCCGGTCGGGATACTTCATGACCAGGTGCCTCAACTGCTGGACCTCCGCGACCTGCGAGACTCCGGCGAGCCGCATCGAGTCGAGCGTCGCCTGAAACTCCGCGAGTGAGCGCCGCAGCCCTTCCTCCGGTGTCATACGGTCGGCCCCTCCCCGGTGTTCCGCCCGAGCGGGAGCGTGACCTCGCACCAGACGATCCGCCCGGTGTCACCGACATAGGTGCCCCACCGTCCGCACGTGAGGGTGGCGACCATGTGCAGTCCGCGCCCTCCGGTGGCGTCCGGTCCCGACTCGACGATCCGTGGAACGTCACCGGAGGCCCCGGAGTCCGCGACCTCGACGCGGATCGCGTCGGTGAGCGAGAGCAGCGTGACCGTCACGGTCCCGGAGCCCGAATGGCGAATCGCGTTGGTCGCCAATTCACAGGCGAGGAGCACCGTGTCGTCGGCGATCGCCTCGTAGGCCGGTACGAGCATGCCGTACGCCCAGTGACGCATTCGGGCGACATCCGGAGCCGCCGCCGGCATGCGGAATCCTCCGAGAATCCTCACCCCGGTCATTTCTCGGGACGTCATGAGCCGTCCTCCCGTCGTTGCGATTGACCTCCTACGATGCGCCGCGTCGACTACAACTCGTAGGCGATCGAACACGGATCACGCACAACGAAATCGACCTGAGGAGTTCTCGAAGCGACACTGAACTCCGGCACGGAGGAACAAATGGGCAATCCCCCCAGCCCGATATTGATCAAACTCGGCGCGGCCGTCCGCCGCTATCGGCAGGCCGGCGGGCTCACGCAGGCGCAACTCGCTCAGCGGGTCACTTACTCCGAGGGCTGGCTCAGCAACCTGGAGACCGGCCAGCTCCGCCCCCGGCGCACGGCCGTCGGCTCGGTCGAGAAGGCACTCGGCCTCCCCGGCGGTGCCCTCATGGACCTCTACGACCTGCTCATGGAGGAGACTCCGCCCGGCTGGTTCCGCCCCTGGCTCGAAGAGGAACGCGCCGCAACGGCTTTTCGCTCGTTCGAGCCGACCGTGGTCCCCGGGCTGCTCCAGCATGAGGAGTACGCCCGCGCGCTGCTGGGTGGAGACGAAACAGCGGTCGCCGCCAGGCTGGAGCGCCAGGAGATCCTCTCCGGGGAGACCGCGCCGACCCTGCGGTGCGTCATCGACGAAATGGTCCTCCACCGCCAGATCGGAGGCCCTCCCGTCATGCGCACCCAACTGGAATATCTGGTCTCCCGCGTATCTCCGCAGTTGACCGTTCAAGTGGTCCCCGCGACCGCAAATCCGCACAGAGGGGGTGGATTCCTTCTCGCCACCGTCGACGGCGGCGAGGTAGCCTACGTGGAAACGGCCGTTCGTGGCGTGGTCACCAGCAACCGGGAGGACATCTCTATCCTGTCGGATACCTGGGAGTCCATCCGGACTTTCACCCTGTCACAACAGGAATCGGTCGAGTTCATCACGAAGGTGGTGGCGGAAAAATGGACCTGAAGTACGCTGATTGGCGCAAGGCGACCCGCAGCACTGAGAACGGCGGCAACTGCGTCGAGGTGACCGTCCTGGAAGGCCTCTAGTCCGGCTCGATCCGGTCGGGTGATCTCGTCGTCGCCTCAGGGCCACTCGGTCAGTGCGTGACGCGTGCGGCGAGGAGAGCGACGTCGTCGTGGAAGCGTCCTCGGCGGTGCGTGAGCAGCGCGTCGCACAGGTGCGGCAGTGACTCGGTGGCGCGAGCGGCCGCCATTTCGGCGACGTGACGCATACCGTCCTCCAGGGTGTCGGCGGGGTGCTCGACCAGCCCGTCGGTGTACAGCAGCACCGTGGAGTCCGCAGGGATGAAGTGTTCATTGTCGGGCCGGGGCAGTGTGGGGTCGACGCCGAGCGGCAGGCCCGCATCGGCGTGCAGATAGCAGGCCTCTCGATCGGCCGTGACCAGCAGGGGTGGCAGATGACCGGCGGGGGACCAGCGCATCAGCCTGCCGCCGCCGGCCGCGGGCTCCAGGCGGGCCACCAGCACGGTCGCCAGGGGGCCGCCGTGCAGTGCGTGCAGGACGTCGTCGAGGCGGTGCAGGATGCGGCTGGGGGGCTCGCGCTCCTCGAACGCGATCACCCGGAGCATGTTGCTGATCTGGCTCATGATGGTGGCGGACTCCAGGCCGTGACCCATCACGTCGCCGACCACCAGACAGCACACCTTCCCGGGGAAATGGATCACGTCGTACCAGTCCCCGCCGATCCTGGGAGTCTCGGTGGAAGGCTGGTAGCGGGCCTCCAGTTCCAGGCCCTCCGGGCGCGGCATCCGGGGCAGCAGGCGCCGCTGGAACTCCTCCGTCGCCTGCCGCAGCCGCTCGTACAGACGTGCGTTCTCGATCGCCACGCCGGCGGCGCCGGCCAGCGCGGTGACGATGTCCTGGTCCTCGCCGGTGAACGGGCCGTCCGCCTTGTCAGCCAGGTAGAGATTGCCGTAGACGGTCTCCCGGACCCGAATCGGCACCCCGAGCAAGGTGGTCATGATGGGGTGTCCCTCAGGAAAGCCGACCGCGTGAGGATGGGTGACCACGTTGTCCACGCGCAGCGGGCGCGGGTCGCGCACCAGGTCGCCGAGCAGGCCGGCGCCGTGCGGCATCTCGTCCCCCGCCGACCGGGACTGATCCGTGCCGAATCCCGAGGTGATCAGCTCGGCGAACTCCCCTTCCTGGCCCAGCACACCGACCGCGGCATACCGGGCCTGGACCAGCTGCCTGGCGGTGTCCGTGATCGTATGCAGGACCACTCTCAGATCCAGGGCGCTGCTGATGGCGAGCACCGCATCCAGCAGCTGGCACATCCGCTCTTGAGCATGCACCGCCTGGCGCAGGCCTGCCTGAATCCGGTCCAGGTCCTCGGCGTCCAATCGCGCGCTGTGCGCTCCGCCCCCGACCGGCCCGCCGGACTGGTCGGAGACGGGCTTCCTGACCATGCCGTTCTCCACGTTCGCTGCTTCTCGAACAGCCTACGCCGGGCCGTGCGAGCTCGATTCAGGACCGGTGCCTCCCGGCGCCCGCACCGCTCATGACGGTTCTTCCTGGACATGTAATATCCAGGATCGTGCGAATGGGCGAAGGGGTCGAATGGGGCCTGCACTGCTGTCTGGTGCTGGCGTGGATCGGCGACGACGAGGCGCTGTCGACGGCGAAGCTCGCGAAGTGGTTCGAGCTGCCGCCCGCGTACCTGAACAAGCGCCTCCAGGCGCTCGTACGGGCCGGGGTGCTGACCTCGACCGCCGGCGCGCGCGGCGGATTCCGCCTGGGCCGCCCGCCGGAGAAGATCACGCTCATGGACGTCGTCACCGCGATCGAGGGGCCGGAAGAGACGTTCCGCTGCTCCGAGATCCGGCAGCGGGGCGCAGGCGCGGAGGCGCCCGCCAGCGAGTTCCGGCACGCGTGCGGCGTCTCCGTCGCGATGCGGCGCGCGGAGCTGGCGTGGCGGCGCGAACTGGCCGCCCAGACGCTCGCCGACCTGATGGCCGAGGCGCCGCCCTCCGCCGCCGCCCGCGCCCGGCGCTGGCACGAGCGCGTGAACGGCTGACCGGAACACCGGCGAACGAGCACGGAACGACGCGTGAGGAGAATCCGGATGTCCGATGTCCCGATCGATCGTGCCGACGAGCGGGCGCGGACGGGCGGTCTGACCTCGACGCTGGTCCTGGCCCTGGGGACCTTCGCCGTCGGGACGGACGCGTTCGTCGTGGCGGGCTTCCTGCCCTCCATGGCCCGTACGCTGCACGCCTCCGCCGGGGCGGCGGGCCAGTCGGTGACGGTGTTCGCCGTCGCGTACGCCGTCCTCGCGCCCGTCCTGGCGACCGCGACGGCGCGGCTGCCGCGCCGCACGCTGCTGGTCGGCGCGCTCGTCGTGCTCGGCCTCGCCAACCTCGCCTCGGCGCTCGCGCCGGACCTCCCCCTGCTGATCGCGAGCCGTGTGCTGGCCGCGGCGGGCGCCGCCGTCTACACGCCGGGCGCCGGCGCGGTGAGCGCGGCCCTGGTCCGCGCGGAGGTGCGGGCGCGCGCGCTGGCCGTGGTCGTGGGCGGGCTGACGGTGGCGACCGCGATCGGGGTGCCGCTGGGCGACCTGGCCGGGCACTGGTTCGGCTGGCGTACGGCGCTCGGCCTGGTGGCGGCGCTCTCCCTGGTCGCCGCCGCCGGGGTCTCCTTGATCATGCCGTCGCTGCCCGGGGGCCCGCGCGTGCCGCTGCGGACGCGCCTGGCGCTGCTGCGGCGGCCGGCCGTGGCGTCGGTGCTGCCGCTGACCGTCCTCGGCATGGGGGCGAGCTACACCGTGTACGCCTACAGCGTTCCGGCGCTGAAGGGCGTCGGCGTGCCGGAGGACTCGATGGTCCTGATGCTCTTCCTGTACGGCGCGGGCGCCGTGGCGGGGAACCTCGTCGCCGGCTGCGCCACGGACCGGTGGGGGCCGATGCGCGTGCTGAGCGGCGGCTACCTCGTCCTGACCGCGTCCCTGGCGGCGCTCGGGATCGTCGCGGCGACGGGCGCCGGGTCCGCGCCGGCGGCCGGGGCGCTCGTGCTGCTGTGGGGCGCGAGCACCTGGACGCAGACGCCCCCGCAACAGCACCGCCTCATCGCCGCGGCGCCGCAGGAGGCGCCGCTCGCCGTCTCGCTCAACGCCTCGTCGATCTACGTCGGGATCGGCGCGGGCACCGCCCTCGGCGGCGCGACCCTCGGCGCGGGCCCGTCCGTGACGTACGGCCTGGCGGCCGTGGTCGCGGCCCTCGCCTGGGGCTTCCTGCGCTGGACCGGCCGGGGCGCGGGGATCAGGGGCGGCGGACGCTGATGGCGAGCAGGACCGGGCCGTCGCGCCGGGTGCCGCAGCCCGGCTTGCCGTGGTCGCCCTGGGGGCAGCCGCCGCAGCCCCCGCTCGGGCAGGCGGCCGCCATGTCCTCCGCCGACAGCCGGCCCTTGCGGACCCAGTAGTCGACCATCGACTCGGCCTCCTCGCGGCTGACGCCGACCCGGCGGGCGATCTCGTCGAGGCTGGCCCCGCGCGAGTTGGTGATCTCCTTCAGAATCTGGCGCAGGGCGGTCATGCGCCCTCCTTCGTCGGGGGAGGGACCGGAGACGCCGTGCCCATGGTTCGCTCGCTTCGCTCGCTCACAGGAACAGCGCTCCGATCTGGAAGACGGCGACCGCGAGGAGCCAGGCGACCACCAGCTGCATGCCGATGCCGAACAGGGTCATCCTGCCGCCGAGTTCGGCGCGCTGGGCCGCGACGGTCGTCATGCACGGGGTGTACGCGAGCAGGAAGACCATGAACGCCAGTACGGCCGGGATCGGATGGCCGTGGGAGGTCCGCTCGAACGTCTGCCGCATGGCCGGGCCGAGGCTCCCGGCCCGGTGGTTGTCCGACGGCTCGCTCATGCTGTAGGTCTGGGCGACCGTGGACACCACGGCCTCCTTCGCCACGAAGCCGGTGATCAGCGCCGCGGACGGATGCCAGTCACCGAACCCCGCAGGGGCGAACGCCGGGGCGACCGCCCGCGCGGTGCTCCCGAACAGGCTGTGCTCGATCGGGGTCCGGCCGAACCCGCCGTGGCCGCCGCCCGCCGGGATGGAGGCGAAGAGCCACACCACCGTGACCGTCGCGACGATGAGGCCGCTCGCGGTCCGCAGGAACGCCCAGAGCTTCTGCCAGGTCTGCGTGCCGATGACCCGCAGGGTCGGCAGGCGGTACGGCGGCAGGTCCAGGACCAGTGGTTCGTAGCTCATCCCGCGGAACAGCGTGCCCCGCAGCAGCAGGCCCATGCCGACGACCAGGACGATGGACAGGACGTACATCGCGAACACCACGGTGCCCGCGTTACTGCCGAAGAAGACGCCCGCCACCAGGACGTACACGGTGAGGCGTGCGCTGCAGCTCACGAAGGGGATCAGCAGGCCGGTCAGGAGCCGGTGCCGCCGGTCGGCGAGGATGCGCGTGCCGGCCAGGGCGGGCACGTTGCAGCCGAACCCGACGACCAGCGGCAGGAACGCCCGGCCCGGCAGGCCGATCAGGCGCATCAGCCGGTCGACGACGAACGCCGCGCGCGCCATGTAACCGGAGTCCTCCAGCACCGACAGCAGCACGAACATGATCGCCATCAGCGGAACGAAGCTGAGGAGCTGGCCGACGCCGCCGATGATGCCGTTCAGCACCAGGCCGGACAGCCAGCCCGGAGCCGACATCCCGCGCAGGGCGTGCGCCGCCCCCGTGGTGACCGGGCCGTCGATGAGGTCCTGCAGGCCGGTCTGGAGCGGTGCCGCGATCTTCGTCGTGAGGATGAACACGCCCCACATGACCAGGAAGAAGATCGGCAGGCCGACCCAGCGGGAGGTCAGCAGCCGGTCCACCCGGTCCGACACGGTGGCGCGTACGTCGTTCTTCCGGCGGACCGTCTCGGCGATCAGCCGGTGCGCCCAGGCGTACCGCTGCTCGGCGACGATGATCTCAAGGTCGTCGAGGTCATCGAGCCCGCCGAGGTCGTCCGTCCCGTCGTCGGCGAGCAGTCCCGCGCCGAGGGCCCGCGCCCGCGCGCCGACCTCCTCCGGCACGCCCGGGACCGTCTCGCCGGTGAGGAGGGCGGTGGCCAGCCAGCGCTCCGGGTACCGCAGCAGCGCGTCGGCGGGCAGGAGGGCGGCGACGTCCGCCAGGACCGTCTCGACGTCCTCGCCGAGGTCCGGCTCGCCCGGCGGGCGGCGCGCGGCGAGCGCGCCCGCGACGGCCGCGCGCAGCGCGTCCAGCCCGCGGTTCTGGCGCGGCACGACGGGGACGACCGGCGCGCCGATGAGCTCGGCGAACCGGTCGGCGTCGACCCGGATGCCGCGGCCCTCGGCGATGTCGACCATCGTGAGGGCCACGACGATCGGGACGCCGGTCTCCATGACCTGGGCGAGCAGGTAGAGGTTCCGGGCGAGGTTGGAGCAGTCGAGGGTGAGGACGACGACGTCGGGGCGGTCGTCCATGCCCCGGTCGACGAGCAGGTCGCGGGTCAGCGCCTCGTCCGGCGAGTCGGGCAGCAGGCTGTAGGTGCCGGGCAGGTCGATGAGCGTCATCTCGCCGTCGGGCGTCCGCCACGTGCCGCGCGCGACGCTCACGGTCTTGCCGGGCCAGTTGCCGACCCGCTGGCGCGCCCCGGTGAGGATGTTGAACAGCGTCGACTTGCCGACGTTGGGGTTGCCGACGAGCGCCACGCGCGCGTGCCCCTCGTCGACGCCCGGGGCGTCGGCGTCGCAGCAGGGCTTCTCCAGGACGAGCCGGGTCAGCGGGCGCTCAGACATGAGCGGGCTTGACGAGCAGGGTCTCGGCGGTGAACGAGTCGACCGCGATCCGCGAGTCGCCGAGGGCGAGGACGAGCCCGCCCATGGTCCCCCTGCCGATGACCGAGAGGACGGCGCCCCGCACGAAACCCAGCTCGATGAGACGCCGCCGGTGCCGCCGGCCGCCGGTGACCCGGCAGACCTCGAGACGCGACCCGACCGCGCAGCCCCGCAGTGTCATCGATCCTCCAGAAGCCCGATGCTGCTAAGGCTAGCCTTACCTAGGCGTATATCAACCCTCGTGAGATTCAAATCACCCGCTAAGGCATGACCGTGACAATGCATTGGAAACCCGGACTCACCGTCCGGGCTTTTCAGGAGCCGCTCAGGAGAGGGCGCGGGCGGCGGTCAGCGCCTCGGTGAGCACCTCGCGCACGGGACGGCCGGTGCGCTCGGCGGCGGCGCGGGCGTCGTCGTACTCCGCCTGCGCGGTCACGACCCGGCCGCCGAGCAGGCCGCGCTTCACCGCGACCGTCGCTCCCCCGGCCACGGTCACCGTGACCTGGTCGCGGCGCAGCGAGCGCCGCTCCACCGCCGACACCCGGACGCCGAGGGTGGTCGTCTGCTCGAAGACGACGCGGCACACGGCGTCGAGCCGGTCCGGCGGCGCCAGGACGCTCAGCACCTGACCCGGCCGGCCCTTGCGCATGAGCGCGGGCACGCACCAGGCGTCGGCGGCCCCCGCGGAGCGGAGCGCCTCCAGCACGTCGGGCCACAACCGCGGGTCCAGGTCGTCCACGGTCGTGTCGACGCGCCGCATCTCCGCGGACGACCACCCGGAGGCTCCGGCGGCCTCCCCGATCAGCACGCGCAGGACGTTCGGGTGGCCCTCGGGGTCGGCACTGCCGGCGCCGGTGCCGGTGGCGCGCGGCACGCAGTCCGGCGCGGGGCCCCAGCCGGTGGCCAGCGTGGCGAGCAGCGCGGCGCCGGTCGGGGTGCACAGCTCCATCGCGGCGGGGTGCGAGCGCAGCGGCGCGCCGGCCTCGGTGAGCAGCTCCAGCACGGCGGGCACCGGGACGGGCAGCGGGCCGTGCGCGGCCCGCACGACGCCGGAGCCGGCCGCGACCGGCGACACGACGCGCACGGCGGACCCGAGCAGGCCGAGGTCGTGCAGGGCGAGGGCGCAGCCGGTGACGTCGGCGATCGCGTCCAGGGCCCCGACCTCGTGAAAGTGGATCTCCGAGACGGCCACGCCGTGCACGCGCGCCTCCGCGCGGGCGAGCCGCTCGAACACCGCGAGCGCGAACGCCCTCGCCTCGTCCGGGAGCGCGGCGGCGGTGAGGATCGCGGTGACGTCGGCGAGGTCCCGCGAGACGTCGCTGCGCGGCGCCCGTACGTCGGCGTGCAGGGCGCGCAGCCCGTGCCGGCGCACCTGGGTCACCTCGACGTCGATGGGCTCGACGGCCAGCCCCCGCAGCCCGGAGCGCACGGCCTCCGGGTCGGCGCCGGCGTCCAGCAGGGCGGCGAGCAGCATGTCCCCGGCCGCGCCGTTGCCCGCATCTACCCACAACGTCCGCGCCGGACGCGTCTCCGCGGAAGGGCCCACGGGCCCCGCGGAAGTGCCCACTGACTCCATGGAAGGGCCCATGGGCTCCTCGGAAGGGCTCACGGGCGCGTCCGTGCGGTGCGGCGGGCGATGCGGGCGGCGGCGACGCCGGCGCCGAAGCCGTTGTCGACGTTGACCGACACGATGCCGGGGGCGCAGCTGTTCACCGTGGCCAGCCAGGCCGTGACGCCCTCCATATGCCAGCCGTAGCCGACGCTCGTCGGCACCGCGATCAGGGGCGCGCCGACGAGCCCGCCGAGCACGGACGGCAGGGCCGCCTCCATGCCCGCGACCGCGACGACGACGTCGGCCTCGGCGATCCGGTCGCGCTGGGCGAGCAGCCGGTGCAGGCCCGCCACGCCGACGTCCACGATCTCGTCCGGCTCGGCGCCGAACACCCGCACGGTGGTCGCGCACTCGCGCACGACCGGCAGGTCGGACGTGCCGGCGGCGACGACGGCGACCGTCCCGTGCGTCTCGGCCGTGCCCAGGACCGCCGTGCGGCCGACCGGGTCGACCTCGGCGTCCGGCAGCCGCTCCGCGCACATCGCGATCGCCTCATCCGCCAGCCGCGTCGCGAGCACGGCGCGGTCCGGGTGTGCCTCGTGCAGGGTGCGCAGCGCGGTGACGATCTGCTCGGGCGTCTTGCCCTGGCCGAACACCACCTCCGGGTCGCCGGTCCGGGCGGCGCGGTCCACGTCGAGCCGCGCGAAGCCGAGATCGGCGACGCCGTCCGGCTGAGATACCGTCATCGATGTTCCTCAACGGATCGGGGTTGCATGGTGGACGTCGTGGTCCTCTCCGACTCACTGCTGACCGAGATGGCAGGCTACGGCAGAACGCTGGTGGCGTTCTCCGGCGGCGTGGACTCCAGTGTCGTGCTCGCCGCGGCGGCGCGCGCGCTCGGGCCCGAACAGGTCGCCGCCGTGACGGCCGTGTCGGCGTCGCTGCCGGCCGCCGAACTCGACGCGGCGCGGCGGTTCTGCGCGGACCTGGGCGTGACGCATCACACGCCCGCCACGTCCGAGCTGGAGGTGCCCGGCTACCGGGAGAACGGGCCGCAGCGCTGCTACTTCTGCAAGAGCGTCCTGGTCGACACCGCCAACGCGCTCGCGGACCACCTGGGCTATTCCACCATCACGACCGGCACGAACGCCTCGGACGTCGTCGCCGGGTTCCGGCCCGGCATCCGCGCCGCCGCCGAGCGCGGCGCCCGTACGCCCCTGGCCGACCTCGGCCTGGACAAGGACACGGTGCGCGCCATCGCCCGGCACTGGGACCTGCCGATGTGGGACAAGCCGGCCGCGGCGTGCATGGCGAGCCGCGTCGCGTACGGCATCGAGGTGACCTCGGCGCGGCTCAAGCGGATCGAGCGCGCGGAGACGGCCGTGCGCGGGCTGTTCGGCGGGGCGGTCCGGGACCTGCGGGTCCGTGACCTGGGCGACGCCGTGCGGCTGGAGGTCGACCCCGACCTGGTCGACCGCGCCCGCGACGACGAGGCCGTGCACGCCGCGATCCGCGAGGCCGGGTTCGCGGCGGCGCCGATCCGCGTCGAGGTGTTCCGGTCCGGTTCGATGAACGACCGGCTCGCCGCGTCCGAACGCTGACCACGCACGGGCCCGCGGGCCGACCCGGCGGTTCGATGTGCGAGACATGAACGACGGGTGACGCGTCCGGCCGTTCGTGGAGTGTCCATTAACCGTTAGGGTTTCCCTGTCAGATCGCGGCCGGGACGGCTCATGCCCATGATCGGAGAAGAACAGCGGATGACGCCAGACCGACCTCACGAGTTCCCGTCCCTGGGTGACTCCCACGTCCTGTTGACGGGCGCCACCGGCTTCCTCGGGCAGGCGACCCTGGAGAAGCTGCTGTCGGCGCACCCGGGCGTTCGCGTCTCGGTGCTGATCCGGCCGCGCGGCGGCACGTCCGCGCAGCGCCGGTTCGACGGCCTGCTGCGCAAGCCCGTCTTCCGGACGATGCGGGAGCGGATCGGCGAGGACGAGCTGCGCCGCATCGCGGCCGAGCGGGTCAACGTCATCGAGGGCGACCTCGGCGAGGTGACCCTCCCCTCCGACATCGACGTGGTCATCCACGGCGCGTCCACGGTGTCCTTCGACCCGCCGATCGACGAGGCGTTCCGCACGAACGTCTCCGGTGTCGTGACGCTGTACGAGGCGCTGCACAAGGCCGGCGCCGACCCGCACGTGGTCCACGTCTCCACCGCGTACGTCGCGGGCGTCCGCAAGGGCGTCGTGCCGGAGGCCCGGCTGGACCACGGCGTCGACTGGCGCACCGAGCTGGGCGAGGCCCTCGCGGCCCACGCCGACGTCGAGCGCGACTCACGGCGCCCGGAGGTGCTGCGCAAGTCGATGGCGCGGGCGCAGGGCGAGCACCGCAAGGCCGGTCCGCAGTCGGTGGTCGCGGCCGCCGAGGAGGCCCGGCAGGCGTGGGTCACCGAGCGTCTCGTCGACTACGGCCGGGCGCGGGCGCAGAGCCTCGGCTGGCCGGACGTCTACACCTTCACCAAGGCCCTGGGCGAGCGCGCCGCCGAGGAGCTGTGGGGCGAGCGGCGGCTGTCCATCGTCCGCCCGGCGATCGTCGAGAGCTCGCTGCGCCACCCTTACCCCGGCTGGATCGACGGCTACAAGATGGCCGACCCGCTGATCATCGCGTACGGGCGCGGCGTCCTGCCGGAGTTCCCCGGCCTGCCCGACAGCGTCGTCGACATCATCCCGGTCGACCTGGTCGTCAACGCCACGATCGCGGTCGCGGCCACGCCGCCCGAGCGCGGCACGCCCGGCTACTTCCACGTCGGCTCCGGCTCGCGCAACCCGCTGTCCTTCCGCGGCCTGTACGAGAACGTCCGCGACTACTTCCGGCGGCACCCGATGCCGGCCGGCGAGCGCGGCCACATCCGCGTTCCGCAGTGGCGGTTCCCGGGCAGCCGTCAGGTCGAGATGATGCTGAGCAGCAGCGAGCGGGCGACGTCCGCGGCCGAGCGCGCGCTGCTGCGGCTGCCCGCGTCGGCCAAGACGCGCGAGTGGATGACCGCGGTGCACCGGCAGCAGACGAACCTCGACTTCCTGCGCCGCTACTCCGACCTGTACCAGGCGTACACCAAGGCCGAGGTCATCTACGACGACAGCCGCACGCACGCGCTGCACCGTACGGTGCCGGCCGACCGGGTCGACGAGCACGGCTTCGACCCGTCGGTCATCGACTGGGAGCACTACCTGCAGGAGGTGCACTCCCCCAGCGTCACCGAGCTGATGCGCGGCTTCTCCAAGGGCCGCGGCGGCGGCCGCAAGAGCGCCGACCCGGTGCTGCCGGAGCGCACCGACGTGGCCGCGGTGTTCGACCTCGAGGGCACGATCATCGCCTCGAACCTCATCGAGTCGTACCTGTGGGCGCGGCTGTCGTCGATGCCGCGTTCGCAGTGGAGCGGTGAGCTCGCCGACCTGGCCCGCTCGCTCCCCCGCTACCTGCGGGCCGAACGGCGCGACCGGGGAGACTTCGTCCGGGCGTTCCTGCGGCGCTACCAGGGCGCCGACGTCGCCGAGCTGAACGCGCTGGTCAAGGACGTGCTCGGCGAGGCGGTGCTGCAGCGGGTCATGCCGGAGGCCGTCCGCAGGATCCGGGCGCACCGCGCGGCCGGGCACAAGACGATCCTCATCACCGGCACGATCGACGTGTTCGTCGAGCCGCTCGCGACGCTGTTCGACGAGGTCGTCGCCAGCCGGATGCACGAGCGCGACGGCAGGCTGACCGGCTACCTCGACGCGCCGCCGCTGGTGGACGAGGCGCGGGCGGCGTGGCTGCGCCGCCACGCCGCCGACACCGGCCTGGACCTGTCGCAGTCGTACGCCTACGCGGACAGCTACTCCGACCGGCCGCTGCTGGAGGCGGTGGGCAACGCGAACGCGGTCAACCCGGACCCCTCGCTGTACCGCCATGCCAAGCGCAAGCACTGGCGCATCCATGAGTGGGGCGCCCATACCCGTGGACGGGGCGACGTGCTGATCGACACCGTGGGAGCGAGGTCCGCCCGATGATCCTCGCGCTCGAATACCACCGCTCGCCGGGCCGGTTCGTCGCCGCCCGCGGCCTGACCTCCACCCGGATGGGCAGCAGGCTCAGCGGCATGGTCGCCGGGAACGTCGCGCCGCTGCGCCTGGTCAACCGGCAGGCGCCCGAGCTGCCCGGCGACGGCTGGACGCGCGTCACGCCGATCCTGTCCGGCATCTGCGGTTCGGACCTGAGCCTGCTCACCGGGCACTCCTCGCCGTACCTGTCCCCGATGACGTCCATGCCGTTCGTGCCGGGACACGAGGTCGTCGGCCGGACCATGGACGAGCTGCCCGGCATCCCGAAGGGCAGCCGCGTCGTCATCGACCCGGTCCTGTCGTGCGCCGTGCGGGGCATGGAGCCCTGCCGCTGGTGCGCCTCGGGCCAGCAGAGCCGCTGCGACCACGTCACCGCAGGCCGCATCTCGGCGGGCATCCAGACCGGCACGTGCGCCGACACCGGCGGTGGCTGGAGCCGCCAGATGGTCGCGCACGCCAGCCAGCTGCACGTCGTGCCCGACGCGCTGCCCGACGAGCGCGCGGTGCTCGCCGAGCCCCTCGCCTGCGCCGTGCACTCCGTACGCCGCGTGCCGATCGAGCCGAACTCCACGGCCGTGATCGTCGGGGCGGGCACGGTCGGGCTGCTGACGCTGATCGCGCTGCGGGAGCTGACCCAGGTCGGCGCGGTGTACGTCATCGCCAAGCACGGTCACCAGAAGGAGAAGGCCAAGGCGCTCGGCGCCACCGCCGTCATCGAGCCCCGCAAGGCCGTGCGCGCGCTGCGGCGCGTCACCACCGCGCGGATGCACACGCCGGAGATGGGGGCGGACTTCCTGCTCGGCGGCGTCGACACCGTCTTCGAGTGCACCGGCGGCGCGAGCGGTCTGGACACCTCCCTGCGGCTCGCGCGCGCGGGAGGTACCGTCGTGATGTCCGGCATGCCGTCCGGCGGCGTCGACCTGACGCCGCTGTGGTTCCGGGAGCTGGAGCTGGTCGGGGCGTACTGCTCCGGCGCCGACGGGGCCGACTTCGCCGACGCGCTCCGGCTCGCCGGCTCGGCTCCGCTGGACGGCTACGTCGGCACGACCTACCCTCTCGCCCGCTGGCGGGAGGCACTGAACCACGCGGCCGACTCCGGGCGGCTGGGAACCGTCAAAGTCGCCTTCGACCTGGCGCGCTGAGCGGCGTAACAGGGTTGTTGGAAAAGGACCGGGAGGTAGGCCGGGTGCAGGTTGGTTTGGAAAGGAACTACGAGTGAGCAGACCAGGCTTCGTACTCGATGTGGATGAGCGGACGCCGCCGCTCGTCGTGCACCAGGGCGAGGGCTTCCGGCTGGAGCGGCTGCCGCTCGGGTCCAAGGTCATCTATCCGCCGGACTCCCTGCCCGGCATCCGCGACGTCGACGCCGCGATCCGCAACGCGCTGCTGCACCCGCACGGCACCGAGCCGCTCCCGGAGCTGCTGCGCGCCGGCATGCGGCTCACGATCGTCTTCGACGACCTGTCGCTGCCGCTGCCGCAGATGCAGACCCCGGACGTGCGCCAGCGCATCATCGAGCATGTCCTGGAGATGGCGGCGGCCAAGGGCGTCGACGACGTCGAGCTGATCGCGGCCAACGCGCTCCACCGCCGGATGACCCCGGCGGAGCTGCGGCGCACCGTCGGCGACCGGGTGTTCCGCGCGTTCTTCCCCGAGCACCTGAAGAACCACGACGCCGAGGACCGCGACAACCTCCTCCACATGGGCAAGACCCGCCACGGGGAGGACGTCGAGATCAACCGGCGCGCCGCCGAGAGCGACCTGATCGTCTACGTGAACATCACGCTGACCGCGATGAGCGGCGGCGCGAAGTCCGTGTCGGTCGGCCTGGCGAGCTACCGCAGCCTCCGGCACCACCACAACGTGCACACGCTGCGGCACTCCAACTCCTTCAACGACCCCCCGAACTCCGCGATGCACCACTCGTACGAGCGGATGAAGGGCCTGATCGACGAGCACGTCAAGGTCTTCACGATCGAGACGACGCTCAACAACGACACCTTCCCCTCCTCGATGGGCTTCCTGAACAAGCGCGAGTGGGAGTGGAACGTCCGCGACCAGGCGACCTACCTCGGGGTCAAGCGGGCCAACGAGCTGATGCCGAAGAAGACGCGGCGGCGCATCTGGCAGAACACCGCCGCGCCGTACGGCGTGACCGGCGTGCACGCCGGCCTACAGTCCGAGGTGCACCCGCTGACGCTGCAGAACGTCCACCGGCAGCAGCGCACCGAGGTGAACGGCCAGTCCGACATCGCGATCTACGGGCTGCCGTACATCTGCCCGTACAACGTCAACTCGGTGATGAACCCGATCCTGGTGATGTCGCTCGGGCTCGGCTACTTCTTCAACCTCTACATGAACAAGCCGATCGTCCGGCAGGGCGGCGTGGCGATCTTCTACCACCCGGTGCCGAACGAGTTCCACCCGGTGCACCACCCGAGCTACATCGACTTCTTCGAGGAGATCCTCACCGAGAGCACCGACCCGGTGCTCCTGGAGACGAAGTACGAGGAGCAGTTCGCCACGGACCCGTGGTACATCCAGCTGTACCGCAACAGCTACGCCTACCACGGCGTCCACCCCTTCTACATGTGGTACTGGGGGGCGCACGCGCTGGAGCACCTCGGCGACGTCATCTTCGTCGGCGGCAACCGCAAGACCACCGCGCGGATGGGCTTCCGTTCGGCGACGACCCTCGCCGACGCGCTGGAGATGGCCAAGGACACCGTCGGCGGCAGCCCGTCGATCTCCTACCTCCACGCCCCGCCGCTCGCCCTGGCGGACGTGCGATGAGCCGGAAACGATTGAGCGTCCGTGGGGAGCTTCGCCTGCTGCGGCACGGGCGAGACTGGCGCGGGCGCTCCACGGTGCCCCGTTCGGCGGAGCCCCACGTCGTCGAGCCGGAGGAGAAGGTCTTCCCGACCGCGTGGGCGCGCACGCCGTTCGCGGTCGCGGCGCGGTCCGTGCTGCGCAAGGGGCTGCTGAAGCCCGTCGCGTGGCGGCAGATCACGCCGGTCATCGAGGGCACGGAGTACCTCGACGGCGTGCGCGGTCCGGTGGTGTTCGTGGCGAACCACTCCAGCCACCTGGACACCCCGCTGATCCTCGGCTCGCTGCCGGAGCGGTTCGCCAACCGCGTCGCCGTCGGCGCCGCGTCGGACTACTTCTTCGACGTACGCTGGCGCGCGACGCTGACGGCGGTGTTCTTCAACGCCTTCCCCGTCGAGCGGTACGGTTCAAAGCGGCTGCGCAGCCTGGCCCTCGACCTGGTCGACGACGGCTGGAGCCTGCTGCTGTACCCGGAGGGCACCCGGTCGGAGGACGGCTGGATGAACCCCTTCAAGCTCGGCGCGGCCGTGCTGTGCGTCTCCAAGCGCATCCCGTGCGTGCCGATCGCGATCCGGGGCTCGTACGCCGCGATGCCGCGCGGGCGCAACTGGCCGCAGCCGGGCAAGCCGCGCGTCACCGTCCGGTACGGCCGTCCCCTCGTTCCCGAGGAGGGTGAGGACGTCCGGGCGTTCCGCGCGCGGATGGCCAAGGCGGTCGCCGCGCTCGCGGCCGAGGAGGACCTGGGCTGGTACGACGCGCTGCGCCACGCGGCCGACGACCGCCTCGAGGTCCCGGGCGGCTCCCAGCCGACCCGTCCCGGCGCGGTCCGTGAGGACGGCGAGAAGGCGGGCGAGACCGCCGACTGGCGCCGGATCTGGGCCTCGACCGAGCCCCTCACCAGCCGTCGCCGCCGCGTCTGGCGCAACTGACGCGTCGATCGCGCCTCACGAGCCCCGGGGGCCACGCCGTACAGGCGACCCGGGGCTCGCTCGTTCCGGATGACGCCCGGTCTCCGACCCTCATGGCAGCGGACGCCCGGCACCGACGGAATGGCAGCGGACGCCCGGCACCGGCGGATTCGCCCGGCCCGCGTCGCGCGGACCACCGTCCCCTGAATCGCGCAGCGACGCCGGATCGGCCGTCCGCGGAATGAGGCGCCGGCATGTCCTCAGGGAACGCGCTCACCCGATGAGCGCGCCGGCCATGAGCGGGGCCGCCTCCGCGCCCACGAGGTCCGCGCAGACGGCGCGGAGTCCTTCGCCGAAGTGCGCGACGTCCCGTTCCGCCGTGACGACCGCCGCGGCGAGCGCGTCCCGCGAGACCTGGGCGACGACCGGCGCGGGGGCCGCGCCGTCCTCGGTGGGTCCGCTCAGCGTCAGCACGGCCCCGTCGCCGCCGACCAGCAGCCAGGGATGACCGGTCCACAGCACGGCGGGCGCCGCGGCGTCATGCCGGACGGCCGCCCGCCACTCGTCGAGATTCCCGAGGTCTCCGCAGCAGCCGGGGAGCGCGAGACACCGGCCTTCGCGGGTCTCCAGCACGTAGCCTCCCGACAGCGCCGGAACCTCCTCCAGCGCGTCCTGCCGCGTCCCCGGGTCGCGGAGCCGATCGAGCAGCCGGTCGTCGTCCGGCCCGTCCGTGAACGAGACCGCGCGGACGAGCCGGGCCAGGCCGGCTCCCCGCAGGCCCGCGGCGGGCACCAGCCAGGGATGCGCCGCAACCGGCGCGGGCAGGCCCGCCGCGACGATCCGCTCCCGGCAGTACGCGTCCCACCGCGGTTCGCCGATCGGTCCGAGGTCGGCGTCGTCGAGCACCCCCGTGTACGCCTCGACCACCGGAACCAGCCGGACCTCATCCATCGGCTCCCCCTCCGTGGCGTCCGTGCCGCGCGTCCCCGTGAGACGAGGAGGGGCCGCAGATCCGGCCCCTCCTCGTCCTGAGGATCTCGCCCGTGTCCCCGGACTCGACCTCTGAGGACGGTACCGCTACCGTCCGGCCTCGTAGTCGTCCATCGCGCGGCCGAGTTCGGCGAACTTCTCGGTGCGGTTCACGGCGGGCTGGACGCCCGGGTTCGGACGATCGGTGTCCTGGTAACGCCAGCCGAGGTTGCTGAACGCGACGATGATGTAGTTCCGCTTCGCCTTGCCGGGCAGGGAGTGCACGATGCCCGCGTCACCGGCCGCGACCGCCGTCAGCCCCGTCTTGTGGGCGAACGTCACCTCCGCGGCGTCCTGGCAGGGCTGGACGGGGTAGAGGTACTTCCCGTCGGTCGGATCCTGGTTGACCGTCACGGTCCCGTCGGGGCCGATCCACCGCTGCGAGATCCGCTGCGGCATGCCCTGGGTCGGGTAGCTGTAGCCGCAGTAGTTGGTCGTCGACAGGACGTTGTTCCAGCCCTGGTCGCCGAGTTCCTTCAGGAAGTACTCGCGGGAGGACCTGCTGAGGACGTCGCTGGTGACCGGCTTGCCGTTCGGAGCGGTCCACGCCTCACCGGGAACCCCGTTGATGAGCATCAGCAGCTTGGCGGTGTCCAGCGAGGACATGGTGACCTGCGGGGACCAGTCGCCGTTGGCCGGGTCCGTGCCCTTGAGCTGGAGCATGTCCAGGCCGAGGTCCTGGAACCGCTGGTTGAGCCAGTCGACCCCGCCATGCTCGTGCATCACCTTGATCAGCGAGCACGTCGCGCCGTTGTCGGAGATGGTGATCATCCGGTCGAAGTACTCGCCGATGGTCCGGGTGGTCGCGCCCTCGCAGCGGTCGGAGGGTTTCGTCGGCGTGTAGGCGTAGGTGTCGCTCAGCTTGATGACGCCCTTGTCCACCAGCTGCAGGATCCCGAAGCCGACCGTCAGCTTGATGATCGACGCCGGGTAGGGCTCCATGAAGTCGATGGGCGCGTTCTCACGGCCCGGGACGGTGTCGATCGTGCCCTGGCCGCCGTTGGCGTCCCACTCGTTGTCGTCCCACAGGCGGTACCGCACGGCGGTGGTGCGGAGGTTCCGGTCCACCGGGACGACGACGCCGTTCTTGTACTGCGGGCTCATCAGGACGGTGCCGGAGGAGACCGGCCGTCCCTTCTTGTCCAGCTCGATGACGGTGACGTCGACCTGCGGCTGCTGGTGGATCGTCGTGCCGGCGGCGGCCTTGAGCGCGGGAGCGTGGTCCGGCAGGCCCGACTCGGTCTCCGGCTGGGCGGCGAGGGCGCGGGCCTGGGCCGATCCGGGCGGGGTGGTGTCGATGAGGTCGCCGAAGTTCAGCCCGGCCATGGTCTGCTGGAGCCGCTGGGCGAGCGCGTCGGACGGGTGCGTGGCCGCGTGCGCCGGCCGGCCCAGGGTGGCCAGCAGCACCGCGGCGCCCCCGAGCGCGACCACGGCTTGACGCCGTTGTCGGATGCGAAGTGAGATCACCGCGCCAGCGTAGACCGAAAGATGATCTTGGATGCCACCTTGTCACAGAACGGTTACATACTCGGGCGCGCCGGCGCGGCGCGCACGCCGGGGGCGGAGGCGGCCGGACCGGTCAGATCGGCACGCCGCCGAGACGGCCTTCGAGGAGGACGAGCAGCTCGCTCAGGACGTCGGCCAGATCCCGCTGCCGGTCCACCCCGAGCGCGGAGAGCAGGGAGGCCTCGTAGCCGACCTGTTCGGGAACGAGGCGGGCGATGAGCCGCCGGCCCTCCTCGGTGAGGGACAGGTGGGCGACCCGGCGGTCGCGCTCGTCGGCGCGGCGCTCGACCAGTCCCCGTTCCTCCAGCCGGCGCAGGCGCTTGGTGACGGCGGCGCCCGAGGAGAACGTCTCCCGCGCGAGTTGCGTCGGGGTCAGCTCGCGGCCGACCCGCTGCAGCGCGCCGAGCAGGTCGAACTCCGGGCGGGCGAGCCCCTCGCGGGTCAGCGGGGCGTCCGCCGCCTGCTGGAGCAGCGTCGCGCAGCGGGTGAGCCTGCCGATCACCGCGATCGGGAGGGTGTCCAGGTCGGGATGGACCCGCTGCCACTGGCGCAGGACCTCGGCGACCGCGTCCTCCATGTCCTTACTCCTTCCCCGGTCAGGAGGCGAGTGCCGTGGCGACCGGCGTCGACAGGCGCAGAGCCGTGCGGGCGAGCGTGCGGTGCCCCTCCCGTTCGGCCGACGCGATCCGCTCCTCCGGGAGCGGGTGCCGCCACCACTCCCCGTTCACGGCGTCGACCGCCTCGCGCAGCTCCACCAGCGACGCCACCAGGCGGTCCCGTGCCGTGGCCAGGTCGCGCGGGTCCATGCCCCAGGCCGTGCCGAGCAGGGCACGCGCGGTGGCGTCCGCGAGGACGACCCGGTCCAGGAGCTCGTCGATCCGGTGCCCGGCCCGGCGGTCGGCGATCAGGAAGCAGCCGAGCAGGCCGACGACCGCGCCCACGCAGGTGTCGAGCCAGCGGTCGGCGATGAGCCGTCCGGCGGGCTGCGCCCCGGCGAACTCGACGACGAGCAGCGCCATCGGTGTGACGCAGACCGTCCCGAGCCAGTAGTTGCGGCCGATCAGCGCCTCGGCGCCGAACTGGAAGGCCAGCGCGGTCAGGACGAGCGCCACCTGGGCGGTGCGGGTCAGCGGCAGGACCGCCGTGAAGACCAGCAGGCCGACCAGGTTGCCGAGCACCCGCTGCACGGCGCGCTGCCAGGTGAGCGACAGGTTCGCCTGGAAGACGGCGGCGGCGGTGACCACCGCCCAGTAGGGGCGGCCCACGCCGAGGGCGGCCGAGCACCACCCGGCGAGGGCGGCGCCGACGGCCACCCGCGCGCCGATCGGGATGACCGGCGAACCGGGCCGCAGCGCGCGCAGGAGGCGCCGCGAACCCCGGGCGCGTTCGACCGCGAGCCCGACCAGCTCGCCCGCCTCGGCGGGACTGGGCGCGGGCGTCATCGGAGTCCGGCCGCGGCGCAGGTCACGGGCCCACCGAGCGAGCCGGTCGGCCTCCTCGGCGTGTCCCGGCCCGGCCGCGAGGGCGGACTCGGCGCGGGCGACGAACCGCTCCAGCGTCGCGCGGGTCGCGCCCCGTCCGGGCGTACGTGCGGGGCTCCGGCCGAGCTTACGGGCGGCGCCCCGGCCAGGCTGACGGGCGGGCACGAGGGCCAGGGTGTGCCACGCGGCGTTGGCCGCGGCGGCGGCGTCATGCCGGGCCCGCGCCGTCTGCCCGGGCGCGGCGCGGAGGAGCCGGGCCGCCGTGTCGAGGGCACGGGCGACGGCGACGCGCTCCGGGCCGTCCCGGCGGACCAGCGCCGGTGCCATGCACACCAGCCAGGCCACGCAGCCCCCGAGCAGGCCGAGCCCCACATGGGCGGGGACGTCACCGAGCCGCTGCGGCACGAACGCGCAGCTCGCGGCGATGAACGTGAAGATCAGATTCCCGGGCGGGCCGATGCGGACGGCGTCGCAGACCACCTTGTGCGCGGCCGCGAGGAGGGCGGCCACCGCGACCCGGATCACCACCGACTCGGTCGACGCGGAGGTGAGCAGCGCGACGGCCATGCTCCCGAGCATGCCGAGCACGACCCACAGCAGGGTACGGGCGCGGGCGGCGTACGGCCGGCCGTGGGCGTACAGCGCGCACATCGCCCCGCCGGAGGTGTAGAGGACCAGGTCGAGCCGGCCGAGGGCGAGAAGTGTGAAGTCCGGAACGGCGAGGGCCGTCACCACGCTCAACGCGACCTTGCGCCAGATGTCGCTGCCCCGGCCGACCCGCAACACGCCCCGCAGCGGCAGCAGCCGCCTCCCGTCCGTCCCCTGTCGATCCACCCGAGAAGCTTAACAGGTATTTCACTCGTAAACATTTTCCTCGCCCCGCCCGGCGGATTCCGGGCGGAGGGCGTCACCCGCCCAGCAGGTCCCGGACGGACAGCGGCGGGCGGCCGGTCAGCTCGGTGACCGCGCCCGGCGCCTTGGCCCACCGGCCCTGCCGCATGGACGCGAGCATGCCGGTGTAGGCGTACGCCCACCACGGCTCCTCGCCGCGGCGCAGCAGCGTGGCGGCGAACTCGGCCGGAGTGGTCTGCGCGTACCGGTATCCCGCCATGGCGGCGATCTCCCCCACGGGAAGGCTCCGCGGTCCGGTCACGTCGTGGTGCCGGCCGGTGGGTGCGCGCAGCGCGAGGGCGGCCAGGCAGCGCGCCACGTCCTCCCGGGCGACCGGCGACACGCGGGCGGCGCCGGCCGGAAGCGCGACGGTGCCGCCGACCGCCGCCTTGCGCAGCAGGTCGAGGAGGAACTCGGTGTACACGCTCGCGCGCACGATGGAGAACCGGCACCCGGACGCGCGCAGCGACCGCTCGTTGTGGCCGTTGGTGAACGCGTAGCAGAACGGCGAGTCGAGGTCCACGTCGAGGCCGCTGAGCAGCACGATGTGGCCGACCCCGCACCGGGCCGCCGCGTTCAGGACGTTCTGGTGGTGCACGACGACCCGTGCGGCCTCGCCGTCGCTGGAGACGAACACGAGCGTGTCGATCCCGTCCAGCGCCCTTCGCAGCGCCTCGGGGTCGTCGTACGGCGCGCTACGGCTGGACAGCGGGACGACGTCGTGGCGTCCGTCGCCGGCCAGCAGCCGCGTCACGCGCCCGCCGATCCGGCCGGTACCCCCGGTGATCGCGATCTTCGTGGGACCCTCCCTCTCGCCCTCGAACGACCCGGCATCCCCGGTGTACCCCCGCCGGGCGAGCCCGTCCACCCGTACACGACCGCGCCGCTCAGGGTCCGGCGTCGGCCCGGGCGGCCCAACCGGCCGTACGCGACCGCGCGCCTCAGAGGTCCGGCGTCAGCCCGAGCGTTCCGCCCGGCCGTACGCGACCGGGCCGCTCAGCGGTCCGGCGTCAGGCCGGGCGGCCCGTCCGGTCGTCACGACCGCGCGCCTCAGAGGTCCAGGGTCAGGCCCGGCGGCACGCCGATGAGCGACACGGCGCCCTGAGGGTCGACGTCGATCGAGACGGTCGCGGCGCCGACGCGGACGTTGCTCACGGACAGCGGTCCGAAGCCGGGGACCGGGGACACGGTGAGCCGGCCGGCCGGCACGTCGACGGCGAGCCCGAGCAGCGCGGTGACCAGGGCCGGCGAGACCGCGGCGGCCCATGCCTGCGGCGAGCACGCGGCCGGATACGGCACCGGACCCACCGCCGCGTCATCGTCCGTCCGGCCGACCGGGCCGCTGTGCCCCGAGTCCTCGACCCTCCGGTGGCTCCGCTCGGCGCCGGACCCGTGGCCCGGTGGGGCGGCCTGGCCGCCGAACAACTCGGGCAGCCGGTGACCGAAGCTCGGCGCCGCGGCGATCAGGCCGCGCGCCAGGCTCGCGGCGACGTCGGGATGACCGGACCGTACGAGGCCGAGCACGGCGATCACGGTGTCGTGCGGCCAGACCGAGCCGAGGTGGTACGACAGCGGGTCGAAGCCCGCCGAGGCCGTGCCCAGCGTCCGCAGCCCCCAGCCGGAGTCCAGTCCGGCGAGGCGGGCCGCGACCAGGTCCTCCTCGGCCGGGGTGAGCAGGCCGGTGCCGAGGAGGTGCCCCATGTTGGAGGCCGGGCCGTCGACCGGCTCTCCCCCGCCGTCCAGCGCGATCGCCGGGTACCCGTCGACCCAGAACCGCGCGCGGAACCGCTCCGCGAGGGCCGCCGCCCACTCGCGGTGGCGTTCGCCGCCCGGCCGGCCGAACGCGTCGAGCAGGTCGGCGCCGAGCACGGCGGCCTGGTAGGCGTACGCCTGGACCTCCGACAGGGCGACCGGCGGCGTCGCCGTGCGGCCGTCGGCGTGCTGGACGCCGTCGGTGGAGTCCTTCCAGCCCTGGTTGACGAGCCGGTCCGGCGACCCCGTGTAGGAGAGGAAGGCGTCGCCGAAGCCCTCGATCCAGGTCAGGGCCCGCTCGGCGGCGGGCAGCAGCGCCGCGACCTCCGCCTCCGGCATCCCCCACCGCCACGCCTCCGCGAGCGTGGTGACGAACAGCGGCGTGGCGTCGACCGTGCCGTAGTACACCGGCGGCAGCCACCCCGCGGCATGCGCGGGCCGCAGCTCGTGCGGGATCCTGCCGGGCGCCTCCTCCGTCTCCGGGTCGTGGCGGACGCCCTGGTGCCGGGCCAGGGTCCGCAGCGTCCCGGCGGCGAGTTCGTACCCGAGCGGGAGGGCCAGCCGGGCGGTCCACAGGGAGTCCCGGCCGAAGAGCGTGAGGTACCACGGGCTGCCGGCCGCGCAGTACAGGTCTCCTTCGTCGGTGAGCAGGAGCGCGCCGAGGTCGGCGATCCCCTGGCCGACCAGCGCGTCCAGGCGCCGGTCCTCGGACCGAACGGTGAGGGGCGTCGCCGACCAGGGCGGCGGCGCGCCCGGCGGCAGCGGCCGGAACCCCTCCACCGGCGGTGGCGTCGCCCGTACGGTCAGCGTGGCCGTGAACTCCTCCCCCGGCGCCAGGGTCGGTTCCGCCCGCAGGGGCCCGGTCAGCAGCACCGTGTAGCCGTCCGGTCCGGTGTGCGCGACCCCGTCGCGCAGCGACGTCCCGTCCGTCCCATGCCCACCGTCGCGGTCGCCGGCCCGGCCCGGCTCCCCGGCGTGCCGGGCCTTGACGTCGCTGATCTCGGCCAGGTCCGCGGCCGCCTCGACCGCGACGGCCACGGTGACCGGATCGGCGCCGTCGTTCCGTACGCGGATCTCCTCGGTCCCGCCGTCGCGGCCGACCGTACGGGTCCGCTCGACGGTCAGCACGCCCGACGCCGCGGTGAAGCGGGCGCGGTCCGCGCCGGCCATGGTGGCGCCGACGGGCGCGGGCTCGGCGCCGTCGAGCGTGAGCACGAGCCGTGACAGGACACGGCGGTCGGCGACGTAGAGCCCGTCGGCGCCGCCGGTGAGCTGCCCGCTCGGCGGGGAGAGCCAGACGGCGGGCGCGGCCACGCAGGTGAGGTGTTCGTGGAGGGACTGGGACACGGGGAGCTCCGTGGAGTGAGGAAGACGTGAGGGACGCCCCGCCGAAGCCGGCGGGGCGTCCCTCAGGGGATCAGCGGAGGGTCACGGCGAGGACGGCGGTGCCGCCCGCGGATCCGGCGTCGGCCACGATCTCGGAGCCGCGCGCGGTCTGCCGTACCCGGTACTTCACGGCATGCCCGTCGAGGGTCACCGACGCGACGGTCGCGCCGCCCGGCAGGACCTGGCCGATCAGCAGGCTCGCCCGGGTGGACCGGCCGGTGACGGTGGTGCGCAGCGTCCTGCCCGCGGCCTCGGCGATCACGTCGACCGTGCCGCCGCCCACCCGGATGTGACGCCCGGCGACGCGGGACTGGCCCGGCGGCACCTGCGGGACGACCTCCAGCCGCGCCCGGCCCATGTCCGGGGAGACGCCGAGCTGCTGGTGGACGACCGGCCACAGGTTGCCGTACGCGCCCCACGCCTGCAGGACCATCGAGCGTCCGGTCAGGGGACGGTCGATGTTGGCCGGGTCGAAGTCGGGGCTCGGCGCGATCTCCGGCATGGCGCCCGGCATCTCCCACAGCGACGGGTCGAGCTGGATCCGGGCGTTGTCGGTGGTGTACGTCCGCTGCTGCGCGAGGCGGCCGTAGTTGCCCTCGGCGACGGCCATGATGCCGTTGCCGAGCGAGAAGACCTCGCGGTCGCTCTGCACGGACGACACCACGCCGTCGCACGACGGTCCCTTGTTCCCGCCGTCGGCCGAGGTCGGTCCGGTACCCGTGTGGTAGAGCCCGGTCGTGCCGGTGTAGCAGGGCTGTTCGCGCCGGGCCAGCGCCGCCTGGGCGTGCTGGTCGTCGGCCAGTGGCCGGGTGACCTGACCGGGACGGACGAGTTCGGCGTCCATCGGGGTCACGCCGATCCAGTGCCGCTGGAAGATCTTCGTGTTGTCGTTCGCCGGGTCGTCGGGCCGGTCGATGGAGTCGGCGTACTGGGCGGTGTCACCGCCGTACCACCAGGCCGCCTCGAACTTCTTCTCCAGCGCGTCGGCGTGCCCGCCCGCCCAGGCGGCGGTGGCGCCGTCGCCCTCGGCGGTGGCCAGGTCGGCCAGGTCCCGCAGACCGCGGATGGTGTACACGGCGTTGTCGAGCTTCTCGACGCCCATACCGGGACGCTCGACGTTGCCGGAGCCCTCCGGCCAGCCGTCGCCGTCGGCGTCGAGCTTGTCCACGATGTAGTGCATGTTGCGCTTCGTGAAGGCGTACATCGAGTCGAGGAAGGCCCGGTCGCCGGTCCAGCGCCACACCAGCGCGACCGCGCTGGGGAACTTCGCGGTCTCGTCGGTGTTGCCCGCCTCGCCGTTCGCGCCGAAGTAGACCGAGCCGTCCGAGACGACCTCGTGGATCACCTTGCCGCTGCGGTCGTTGACGATGTCGCTCGTGTCACGGACGGCCCGCAGGTGGTCCTCGATCGAGGAGAACTGCCCCGCCGCCACGGTCGCGTAGGCGGTGTACTCCCCGTCGGTGCCGAACAGCCACGGGTAGTCCGGCCAGCCGGCGCCGAGCCAGCGGGCCTTCGCGACGGTGCCCTTGGGCGCCGGGTAGTCCTTGCCCTCATGGGTGACCCGCATCTTCAGGTCGCGGGCCTCCTGCACGGAGTCGGCGAGGTTCTGCTTGCTCCACTCGACGCTCTGCTGCAGGAGCCGGTCGCCGGGCAGGTCGACGACGGTGTTCGCGGCGACGGCGCGACGCGCGGCGATCTTACGGGCGAGCAGGCCGGCCGGGTCGCGCAGCGCGGTGCGCAGCGCGCCCCGGGCCTCCGGCAGACCGTGGTCCGAGCCGGCGACCGCGATCCAGACGGTGGCCTTGCCGCCCGCCGGAACGGTGACGTCGTAGGAGAGCCGCCCGCCGGTCCCCTTGCCGAGCGCCGTGTCGTCGCAGCGCTTCGGCTGGTCGCCGCTCGCGGGGCAGATGACGGCGGGGTCCTGCGGCCCCCGGTGGTCGGGGCCGAGCCGGTGCGCGGCCGGGGTACGGTCGGCGGCGACGAGCGCGGCGTAGTCGTGCCGGGTCGCGTTCGGGACGTCCGGGGTGCCCTGCTCGCGGAAGACGAGCGTCCCCTTGTCGTACGCGCCCGTGTCCGGGAGGTTCATCGCCTGCTGACTCGGCGTCGTCGAGCCCCACGGGTAGGCGGTCATCAGCTCCGAGTGCGCGTCCACGTCGAGGCGTACGGTCTTGCGGGACGCGGAGCTGAGGGTGATGCCGATGAGCCCGGCGCGTACGCCGTCGGGCGCGACGTCCGTGCGCTCGGCGCGCACGCCGTCCGCCGCCGCGTACGCGATCCGGGTGTACCCCTGCCCACTGGTGAACCGCTGCGCGGCGGCCTGCTTGCCGAGCCACGCGCCGTCCAGGCCGAACCAGACGCCGTCGAGCAGCTTGAGCGGCGGCGTCCAGAGCCCGCCCATCTCGCCGTTCGTGTGCCAGCCCGCCGCCGGGTACAGCCCGTCCTCGGTGGACACCGAGTAGAAGCGGTCCCCGATGACGACCGACCGCCGGTCCGGCAGCCGGGTCGTCTCCGAGAGTTCGGCCGGCGCCGCCGACACCGCGGGGCCCGTGGCCGCGCGCGCCGGCGCCGGCCGCGCGGCGGCGACCGTCCCGGCCGCCAGTGCGAGCGCGACCGCCGCCGTCGGCAGCGGCCGCAGGACATGTCCTCTCATGAGCGAGCGGAGCGAGCGGACCATGGGCACAGCATCTCTGGATCTCTCCTCTGACGAAGGAAGCCGCATGTCATCACCTCTCGTGGATCGCCCCCGAACGTGCGCGGACCCCCGGAGCCGGCCGGTCGGGCCGGCTCCGGGGGGTTATGGCGCGCCGGTGCCGGGACGCCGCCGGTCGGCGGCGCCCCGGCATCGGCGCACGCTCATCAGTCGGAGACCGCGAGCCAGGCGGCGGTGTCCGTGGGCAGCAGCCCTCCGTCGAGCGGGCCGCTGGCCAGCAGCACCTCGGCGTCGGTGGGCAGCTCCTGCGGCGTCCCGGACAGGTTCACGACGCAGGCGAAGCCCGGCGCGCGGGTGAACCGCAGCACCCCGTCGGGAGCGCCGTCGTCCCAGGTCAGGTCGCCGTCGCCCAGGGCGGCGTGCTCCCGCCGGAGCCGCAGCGCGGCACGGTACAGCTCGAGCGTGGACGCCGGGTCCGCGGCCTCCGCCTCGGCCGTGTAGCCCTTCCAGGACTCCGGCTGCGGCAGCCAGGGGGTGCTGCCGTCCGGGCCGAATCCGTACGGCTCGGCGTCCCCGGACCACGGAATCGGCACCCGGCAGCCGTCCCGCCCACGCGACGTGTGGCCGGAACGTTCCCAAACCGGGTCCTGCAGCGCGGACTCGGGCAGGTCCTCGACCTCCGGGAGGCCGAGCTCCTCGCCCTGGTAGACGTACGCGCCGCCGGGCAGGGCCAGCATGAGCAGCGCCGCCGCCCGGGCCCGGCGGGTGCCGAGCTCCAGGTCGACGGGCTCCTCGACGTCGCTCTGCGGGCCGCGGCCGCCGGTGTGGGCCCGGCCGTACCGCGTGACGTGGCGGACCACGTCATGGTTGGACAGGACCCACGTGGCCGGGGCGTGCTCCAGGGCGAACGCTCCCAGGCTCGCGTCGATCACCTCGCGCAGGCTCGAAGCGTCCCAGGAGGCCCGCAGGTAGTCGAAGTTGAACGCGGTGTGCAGCTCGTCGGAGCGCAGGTACCGCGCCAGCCGCTCCGGCGTCGCCACCCACGCCTCGGCGACGAACGTACGGTCGCCGTCGTAGCGGTCGGCCACCCGCCGCCAGCCGCGGTAGATCTCGTGGACCCCGTCGCGGTCCCAGTGCGGGTGGTCGAGCCGCATGCTCGGCTCCAGGACGTCCTCGGCCTCGCCGCCGAGGTCCGGCAGCCCGTCCTGCTTGATCAGGCCGTGCGCGACGTCGATGCGGAAGCCGTCGACGCCGCGGTCGAACCAGAACGCCAGCACCCGTTCGAACTCGGCGCGGACCTCGGGGTTCTCCCAGTTCAGGTCCGGCTGCTCGGGGGCGAACAGGTGGAGGTACCACTCTCCGTCCGGCAGGCGGGTCCAGGCGCTGCCGCCGAACGTGCTGCGCCAGTCGTTCGGCGGCAGCTCGCCGTCGGCCCCGCGCCCGGACCGGAAGACGTACCGGTCGCGTTCGGGGCTGCCGGGGCCGGCCGCGAGCGCGGCCTGGAACCACGTGTGCCGGTCGGAGGTGTGGTTGGGAACGATGTCGATGATCACCCGGATGCCGTGGTCGTGTGCGTCACGGATCAGGGCGTCCGCGTCGGCCAGGGTGCCGAACATCGGATCGATATCGGTGTAGTCCGCCACGTCGTAGCCCCCGTCGGCCATCGGCGAGGGGTACCACGGCGTGATCCAGACGGCGTCGACGCCGAGGTCGCGCAGGTACGGCAGCCGGGACCGGATTCCGGCGATGTCACCGATCCCGTCACCGTTCGCGTCGGCGAAGCTGCGAATGTAGATCTGGTAGATGACGGCGCTGCGCCACCAGGGGGCGTTGACGTGCACGGTTTCCCTTCAGGGGGGTCGGGGACGTTGTCGCGCGAACCTACTTCACGCCACCGGCGGTGAGACCGGCGATGATGCGGCGCTGGAGGATCAGCACGACGATGACGAGCGGCACGGTGACGAGGACGCCGGCCGCCATCTGCGTGCCGAACGGCTGGTCGAAACCGTACGCCCCGGTGAACTTGGAGATCGACACGGTGGCCGTCTGCATCTCCTTCTTGTTCACCATGCTCAGTGCGATCATGAACTCGTTCCACGCGGCGATGAACGCGATGATCGCGGTGGTGAAGACGCCCGGTGCCGCGAGCGGCACGATGATCTTCCGGAAGGCCTGGCCGCGGGTGCACCCGTCGACCATCGCCGCGTACTCCAGCTCGAACGGCATCTGCCGGAAGAACGCGTTGAGGTTCCAGACCGCCAGCGGCAGCACGAACGAGAGGTTCGGGATGATCATCGACTGGTAGGAGTTGATCCACTTGATGTTCGTGAACAGGTGCAGCAGGGGAACGATCAGGGAGATCGTCGGGAACATCGAGGTCGCCACGATGATGCCGAGCACCATGTTCTTGAACCGGAAGTCCAGCCGTGCCAGCGCGTACGCCGTGAAGGTGCCGACGACCAGCGTCAGCGCCGTCGTCACGCCCGCCACGATGACGCTGTTCAGCAGCGCCCGCTGGAACCCCACGTCGTGCTTGAACACCGCCGTGAAGTTCTTGATCGAGATGGGCGAGGGGATCGGCGAGTTGTCGAACTGGTCCTCCGGGCGCCGGAAGGCCGAGACGACCATCCAGTAGAACGGCGCCAGACAGTAGAGCGCCACCACGATCATGCCCAGATACGAGAGCGCCCTGCCCGCGCTGAAGCTCCGGCGCCTCGGGGGACCGGACTTCGCGGTGGAAATGGCGGTCATGCCGTTGCCTCCCGGATGGTGCGCGAGCCCTTCTTGGCGCGCTTGGAGGGCGTGGACTTCTTACGCGCCCGCGCGTCGCCGATGATGTCGGCGCCGAGCAGCTTGACGAAGGCGTACGCGACGAGCGCGACGTAGACGAACAGGATCGTCGCGTAGGCGGCCGCGGGGCCGTACCGCAGGTTGTTCGCCTCGTCGTAGGCGAGCATGGACAGGGTGTTGACCGAGTCCTTGTGCGCGCCGATCAGCACGAACGGCAGGTCGAAGAACCGCAGCACGTCGAGCAGCCGGAACAGCACGGCGACGAGCAGCACCGGCTTGATCAGCGGCAGGGTGATCTTGCGGAACGTGTACCACGTGCCGGCCCCGTCCACCTTGGCGGCCTCGTAGACCTCGGCGGGGATCAGCTGAAGGCCGGCGAGGACGAGCAGGCCGACGAACGGCGCCGTCTTCCACGTGTCGGCGATGAGCACGGCGACCTTCGCGTGGAAGCCCTCGGTGGTCCAGAGGATCTGGTGACCGATGATCGCGTTGGCCACGCCGTCGGCCTGGAACACCCAGCGCCACAGCAGCGCGGACACCGCCGTCGGGATCGCCCAGGGCACCAGGATGCTCGCCCGGACGAAGCCCCGGCCGCGGAAGGCCTGGTGCATGATCAGCGCCATCGCCACACCGAGGATCGTCTCGATGATGACGCCGACGACGGTGAAGAAGGTGGTGTTGTAGAACGCGTTCCAGAACGCGTGGGAGTTGGCGCCGGTGAGGATGTCGGTGTAGTTCTTCAGGCCGACGAACTTGTCTCCGCTGACGACGAACCCGTTGGCGTCCAGCCCCTGGTTCTTCTGGTACAGCGACTCACGGAGCGCGTCGATGAGCGGGTAGCCGACCACCAGGGCGAGGACCAGGAAGGTCGGCGAGAGCAGGATGGCGGCCAGGCGACCCGAGCCCTGGACGTCGCTCTTCTTTTTCTGCTTTACCGGGGCCACGGTTCCCGGTTCGGCGGTCGTAGTAGTCATTGAGCCCTCCTCGGGGCCCGTGGCGGGACGCGGGGGGCGTCCCGCCACGGGAACGCGGCTACGGCGTGATGAGCTGTCCGAGCTTGTTCTGCAGGTCGGCCAGCGCCTGGTCGGTGGTCGACTTGCCGGTGAGGGCCGAGTAGGCGGCCTCCTCGATCGCGGTCGTCACGTCGTTGTAGCGCACGACCTGCGGCCGGGGCTTGGCGTTGAGGAGAGACGCCTTGAGCGTCGGCAGGTAGGGGAACTTCTTCTGCAACTCGGGGTCGTCGTACAGCGAGGCCAGGGTCGGCGCCTCCGAGGACGCGATGAGGTTGGCGCGCTCGGTCTGCTCGCTGGTCAGGTACTTGATGAAGTCCAGCGCCGTGGCCTTGTTCGGGGCGAACTGGGAGATGGCCAGGTTGTGACCGCCGAGGGTCGGCGCGCCCGGGCCGTTCAGACCCGGCAGCGGGGCGACGGCGAACTTGTCGACGACCTTGGAGTCACCCTTCTTGTTCGACAGGGCGTACGCGTACGGCCACTGCCGGTAGAAGAGGAGGTTGCCCTTCTCGAACGCGCGCCGGGACTCCTCCTCCTTGAAGCTGATGGCCTCCTTGGGGATCATCCCGCTCTTGAAGCCGTTGACGAGGAAGTCCAGGCCCTGCTTGGCCTGCGGGGTGTTGACGTTCGGCTTGCCCGAGTCGTCGACGACCTGGCCGCCGGCGCTGTTGACGGCCTCGGAGAAGTTGACCGTGAGGCCCTCGTACTTCTCGAACTGGCCGGCGTAGCAGTTGAAGCCCTTGATCTTGCTGCAGTCCTGCTGCATCTCCGCCCAGGTCTTCGGCGGCTCCTTGATGCCCGCCTTGTCCAGCTGGTCCTTGCGGTAGTACAGCAGACCGGAGTCGGTCTTCCAGGGGGCGGCGTACAGGTTGTTCCGGTACTCACCGGTCTTAACCGCCGCGGGCAGGAACTTCGACAGGTCGAACTGGTCCTTCGGCAGCTGCGCGATCCACCGGTTCGCGGCGAACTCCGCCGTGTTCACCACGTCCAGGTTCAGGACGCTGTACGCGTTGGACTTGGTCTGGGCGTTCTGCACCATCTGCTGCCGCTGCGCGTCCGCGTCCTCGGGCAGCTCGATGATCCGGGCCTGCTCCTTCGGGTGCTGCTGGTTCCAGGTGTTGACCAGGTTCTGCAGGTTGCCCGACGTGTCCTTGCCGGTCGCCAGCGTGATCGGCCCCCGGCCGGTCAGCGCACCGCCGCTGCCGCCGGACGCGTCCTTCTTGTCGTCGCTCTTGCTACCGCCACAGGCAGCGGCGACCACGGCGACGCTCGCCGCGATGACCGCGAAGCGGGTCATTCTCGAAACGGATGCCACCTTCACTCCATCCTGAGGATTTCTTCGGTACTGCTGCCGGAGACCCCCGGCCCTCGTCACTCCCGTGCCACGAGCTCTGGGCGCAACATCACCCCCTCGGGCGGGGAATCACTGCCCTGAACACGTGTCGTCAGCAGGCTGACGACACGGCGCGCCACTTCGTCGAGCGGTTGCCGGATGCTCGACATCCGAGGCGAGATCAAGGTCGCCGCCGGCGAGTCGTCGAAGCCGACCACCTCGACGCGCGGGCGGCCCTGCGCGTCGAGGCCGCCGGCGAGCCTGGCCCCGACGGCGTGCGTGTCACTGCCGCAGACGAAGGCGGTCGGCGGCTCGGGCCGCGCCAGCAGCCGCTCGGCCGCCTCGGCGGCGACGGCGACGCCCTCGGCGCACACGCCGATCAGCCCGTCGGTGTCCAGGCCGTGCCGGCTCATGGCCCGCTGCCAGCCCCTCCGCCGCTCGTCGCCGAACCCGGTGCCCTCGGGCCAGCCGAGGTAGGCGATGCGCCGATGCCCGCGGCCGATCAGGTGGTCGACGCCCTGCGCGATGCCGTGCGCCCCGTCGACGTCCACCCAGGTGTACGGCCCGTCCTCCTGCCCCCAGGGCCGGCCGAAGCAGACGAAGGGGATGCGGCGCTCGGCGAACCACGGCAGCCGCCGGTCCCGCGCCGACACGTCGGCCACCACGAAGCCGTCGACCGTGCCGGTGCGGATCAGGTCCTCGTAGGTCGCGAGCTCCTCGTCCACGGCCGTCGGGGCGAACAGCAGCAGGTGGTAACCGGCCGACCCGGCCGCCACCGTCAGCGAGTAAAGGAAACGGTCGAGGAAGTTGCTCACGCCGATCGGCGCGGGGATCTTCAGGCCGATGCACCGGCTGGCACGTTCGCGGAGGTTCTGCGCCGCGCGGTTCGGCCGGTAGCCGAGCTCGTCGATCGCCTGCCGTACGCGCTCGGCGGTCTCCGGCGCCACGCGCGCCGGGCGGTTCAGCACGTTCGACACGGTCTGGCGGGAGACTCCGGCGGCCGCGGCGACATCGGAGATCGTCACTCCGTTGGCGTCTCGACCGCTCATTCTTTCCCTCGCGTTTCGCGAAATTCCTGGTGACCGGGGCGATTTGATCGTTCAAATTGCCACCACGCGAGAAGTCGTGTCAAGCAGATGTCCAACACGTTTCCGGCTCGTTACACGGGCGTGTTGGTACCGAGTCCAAGCGGCTCGCACCCTCGGGTCCGAGCAACTCGGAACCCCCCGAAACAGGGCGTTTTCTCCCTTGGACAGGACGATGCCACGAGGAACGCGTTCTCGGAAGAGGGGTAGGACGGCCGATCCCGGGCAGGGCCTCCGCCGGCCGCCCGGGACGTCCGGCGATCCGTCCGGGAACACCGGGGCGGAGTCCGGTCGTTCCGGCTGTACGACCGACAAGAGGGGGGATGTGGGTGTCCGCGGCGCCGGACCCTTCCAGTCCTGGGGCGGCGGGGGCACCGCCGTGGTGAGCGCCCTCGCCGGAATCGCCGCCATCCTGGCGTTGACGGCCGCGACCGGGTACTTCGTCGCCCAGGAGTTCGCCTTCGTCGCCGTCGACCGCGCGACGCTCGGCGCGCAGGCCGAGCGCGGCGACGCCGGGGCCCGGCGGGCCCTGGCCGTGACGAACCGGCTGTCGTTCATGCTGTCCGGGGCGCAGCTCGGGATCACGGTGACCGCGCTGGTCGTCGGCTTCATCGCCGAGCCCGCCACGTCCCGGCTGATCGCTCCGCTGCTGCGGCACGCGGGCCTGTCCGCGGGTGCGGCCGGCGGCGCCGCGGTCGTCGCCGGGTTCCTCCTGGCGACCGCGGTCCAGATGGTGCTCGGCGAACTGCTGCCCAAGAACCTGTCGCTGGCCCGCGCCGAGCCGGTCGCCAAGGCGCTCGCCGCCTCGACCCTGGCCTACCTGACGGCGGCGGGCCCGGTGATCAGACTCTTCGACACGGCGGCCGCCCGGCTGGTGCGGCTGTTCGGGGTCGAGCCCGTGGAGGAGCTGCACCACGGCGCGACGCTGGAGGAGCTCGGCGACATCATCGGCGAGTCCCGCCGCGCGGGCCATCTCCCGCCGGACCTGTCCGACCTGCTCCAGCGCGCGCTGACCTTCCGGGACCGTACGGCGGCCGAGGTCATGGTGCCGCGTCCCGACGTCGTCGCCGTTCCCCGGTCCACGACCGTGACCGAGCTGACCGACCTGGTCGCCCGCGCCGGCCACACCGACTATCCGGTGTGGGGGCGGGACATCGACGACGTCATCGGCGTCGTCGGAGTGCGGGAACTGGCCGCGCTCGACGTCGCCGGCCCGCCCGGCCCGCCCCGCCGGACCGCCGCCGACGCGCCGGGTACGGGCACGCCGGGCGCCGGCACGGGCACGGCCGGCACGGGCACGGCCGGCACGGGCACGGCCGGCACGGGCACGGCCGGCACGGGCACGGCCGGCACGGGCACGGCCGGCACGGGCGTGCCGGGTGCCGGACGCACCGTCGAGGCGGTGATGCGCCCCGCGCTGCTCGTCCCGGACACCCTCGAACTGCAGGCGGTCACGGCGCGGATGCGCGAGGCCGGTCAGGAGTTCGCCGCCGTCGTCGACGAGTACGGCGGCCTGGCCGGGATCCTCACCTTCGAGGACATCGCCGAGGAGCTCGTCGGTGAGATCGCCGACGAGAACGACGCCGCCGCGGCGGATCCCATCCGCGGCGACGGGGTGTGGGTGCTGGCCGCCGGCACCCGGATCGCGCAGGTCCGGGACCTGACGGGGCTCGCGCTGCCCGCCGGCTCCGCGTACGACAGCCTCAGCGGGCTCGTCATGACGCGGCTGCACCGCCTGCCGCGCGCGGGCGACCGGATCGAGGTCGAGCTCGATCCCGAGCACGGCCCGCCGGGACGCGCCGCGATCGAGGTCATCGCCGTACGCCGTCGTGTGGCCCGGACCGTACGGCTCCGCGTCCTCCCGCTCGCCACCGCCGCCCCCGGGGCGACGGAGGAGGAGGTCTCGTGGGCCCGCTGACCTCCGCCCTGGTCACGCTCCTGCTGCTGGCGGGCAACGCCTTCTTCGTCGCCTCGGAGTTCGCCCTCGTCGCCGCCAAACGCCCGCGCCTGGAGCGGGCGGCCGCGCGGGGCGGCGCCGCCGCCCGGGCCGCCGTCGCGGGGATCGACGAGCTGTCACTGATGCTGGCCGGCGCGCAGCTGGGGATCACGATGTGCTCGCTGGGGCTCGGCGTCGTCACCGAGCCGGCCTTCGAGGTCCTGCTGGACGCGCCGCTGGCGGCCGTCGGCCTTCCGGAGTCCGCCGCGCGCCCGGTGGCGTTCACCCTGGCGCTGGGCGTCGTGACCTTCCTGCACATGGTGGCCGGGGAGATGGCGCCGAAGTCCTGGGCCATCGCCCATCCCGAACGCTCCGCCCTGGCCCTGGCGATCCCCTTCCGGGTGTTCGCCCGGCTGTCACGCCCGGTCCTCGCCGTTCTGGGCGGAGTGACCGACGGCCTGCTCCGGCTCTGCGGCGTACGGCCGGGCGCGGAGGCGGACCCGCCGGCCGACCCGCAGCGCCTGTCCCATCTGATCGGCGAGTCTCGCCGGTTGGGGCTGATCGACCGGGCCGAGCACGACCTCCTCGGCCGGGCCATCACCACCCGGCAGGAGGGCATCGACCATCTGGTCGTGCCCGCCGAGCGGGTCACCACGGTTCCCGCCGACGCCGCACCCGAGGAGATCCGGCGGGCCTCCGCGGCGAGCGGGCACACCCGGTTGCTCGTCCGGGACGGCCGTGCCCGCGTCTCCGGGCTGCTGCACGTACGAGACGCCCTCTCCCCCGGGCCGGACGGCCGGACCGCCGGCGACATGACCTACCCGGTCCCGACCCTCTCCCTGGACACCACGGTGCTCGCCGCGGTCAGCGCG
The DNA here is from genome assembly GCF_024055715.1 of Actinoallomurus soli. Lineage (GTDB taxonomy): Bacteria > Actinomycetota > Actinomycetes > Streptosporangiales > Streptosporangiaceae > Actinoallomurus > Actinoallomurus soli. The sequence goes on along the minus strand of NZ_JAMXMV010000005.1, from coordinate 209,101 downwards.
CTGCGCCGCGCCCGCGCGCAGCTCGCCCTCGTCGCGACGCCGGAGAACCCGTTCATCGGCATCGTCAGCCTCGACGACCTGCTCAGCGAACTGCTCGCCGGCAACCCCCACTGACGACCGGCGTCATTTCCGCCACTCGTCGATGTGCAGGACCGAGCCCGGGCCCGCCGCCGGCGTCCTCCTCAGCGGGAGGTCGCCGTGGCCGGGCTCGGCAGCCGGACGAACCGTCATCGGCAGCACGTCCGCGGTGCCCGGCGTCTCCTCCGGGACCATCGCGTACACCGGCACCTTGATCAGCAACAGGATCAGCGCCGCGGCCCCGGTGCCGGCCGCCGCCAGGGTGAGGACGCCGGGCAGCCGGGCCGCGGTGACTCCCACGCCGCAGAGCCCGGCCAGGCCCGCGACGGCGAACAGGGTCAGGGCGACCTGCGGGACGGTGAGCCCCATCGCGCGCAGCCGGTGCGCCGCGTGATCGGTGCCGGCGGTGAAGCAGGACAGTCCGGCGCGCGGGCGCGCGATGACGACGAGGCAGGTGTCCACGGTGGCGACGAAGGTGAACAGGAGCAGCTCGGCCAGCCTGGCGCCCGCGCCGCCCGGCACCCGGACCAGTACGGTGGCCGCCGCCAGGATGAAGCCGATGAACAGCGAGCCCGCGTCCCCCATGAACATCCGCGCGGGCGCCCAGTTGTGCACGAGGAATCCCAAGCATGCCGCGGAGAGCGTGATCAGCAGCAGCGCCAGGCCGCTCCGGCCCTGGAGGTAGGCCGCGCCGGCGATGAGGCAGCCGACCGGGACGGCCACCGCCGCGGCCGCCCCGTCCATGTTGTCCAGCAGGTTGAAGGAGTTGGCGAGGACCACGACCCACGTCACCGTCGCCACCGGGTCCGTCCAGTGGCCGAAGACGCCGATGCGGCCTCCGGCCAGGACGACCGCGGTGGCCGCGCCGACCTCGACGGCCAGCCGGAGCACCGGATGCGTCGGCCTGAGGTCGTCGAGCAGCCCGACCAGCGCGACGACGACGCCGGCCACGACGAGGACCGTGACCCGCCGGTCCCAGTAAGGGATCGACACCGCGCCCCCCGTCAGCGCGGCGACGGCGATCGCGACCCCGCCGAGGTACGGCGTCGGCCGGTCGTGGGCCTTACGGACGCCCGGCCGGTCGACGATCCCGCGCCGCAGGGCGTACCGGCCGAGCCCGGCGCTCAGCATGTCGGCCAGCACGAGCGCGGCGAGGGCCGCGCCCGCCGCCGTCAGCCACGGCGGCACGGCCGCCCGCTCTCGACGACCCACCTGATCGTGCCGGGCATTGTGCCCCTCCCGAGGTCGGACGACGGCCCCTGTGGACGGACGCCACCGTCCGTGACCACTCCGGGAATCAGGCTAGAGATCGTCGATCAAAACCAGGGTCGCCCGACCTACATGATCGAAGAAAGTCCGGCCGGTCCTCCCGGGCTCGGCGGCCGATCCTTTCCCGCCTTTCACCCCGCGCCGTCCGGCCGGGGACCGCGTTTAACCAGGTCGGCACCGGAAATGTCGCAATAGGCACATACGGGGAACACAGGGGGGAAGGTACCGCGAGATGACTCAGCGACCTGAGACGATGCCGGAGAGAGACGCGATCGACCTGCTGATCCGCCAGCACGAGGAGATCCGTCGCCTGTTCGAGGACGTCGACCGGAGCACGGGCCACGCCCGCGAGGAGGCGTTCGAGAAGCTCTGCCGCTTCCTGGCCGTGCACGAGACGGCCGAAGAGGAGGTCGTGCACCCCTTGGCCCGCCGGGTCATCCCCGACGGCGACCGGGTGATCGACGCCCGGCTGGAGGAGGAGAACGAGGGCAAGCGCGTCCTGCAGGCCCTGGAGAAGATGGGCACCTCGGCCGCCGGCTTCGAACCGCTGTTCGCCGAGTTCCGCAAGTCCGTCATCGAGCACGCGGAGAACGAGGAGCGCGAGGAGTTCACCCGGCTGCGCCAGATGGGCGGCACCGAACTGCGCGGCCTGGCAGCGGCGATCAAGGCGGCCGAGGCGATGGCGCCGACGCACCCGCACCCGGGCGTGGAGTCCGCCGCCAAGAACATCCTCATCGGTACGTTCGCCTCCGCCGCCGACCGGACGCGGGACGTGGTGCGCAAGGCGCTCGGCCGCGAGCGGAAGTGACGCGGGGTGATTCCGCCCCTGGGCGGTGAACGATTGTTTACTATTTGCGCTCTTGACGCTACTGTCCGTTACCGGCACAGTTGAGGGGACCGCGCAATGCGGTCGTTTCGGAAAGCGATGGCACTTTCATCGCCGGTCGTCTGACTCGGTCGCCGTACGGGCTACCGGGCCGGACTCGGCGAATCCGGGTCAGGCCTTCCCGGAAGGGCGATCGGGAGACGATCCCGATCGCCCGTCACGGCCGGTCGCGGCACTCCCCCATCGGTCGTGGCTCTTCAGCCCTCCCCGATCGGTCCTGGTCCTTCAGCCCTCCCCGATCGGTCGTGGATCTTCGGCCTTCGCGGCCGGTCACGGCTCTTCGCGATCAGCGGTTCACGGCGAAATGGGCCTGGACGCGGGTGCCGTCGTCGGAGCGGGCGATCCGGACGAGGTCGGCGACCTGGTTGACCAGGAGGAGGCCGCGCCCGCCGTGGGCGTTGGCGGGCACCGGTCGCCGTCCGGCCAGCGGATCGGCGAGCCGACCCTCGTCGCTGACCTCGCAGACGACGTATCCGGGCAGCGACCATACGCGGAGCGTGCCGCGGCCACCGCCGTGCACGATCGAGTTGGCGGCCAGCTCGTTGACCGCGAGCTCGAGGTCGAGGAGGCGGTCGCCGGTGAGACCGCGCCGGGCGGCCTCGGCCGTGGCGAAGAGGCGCACCTCGCCGAGCGCGTCGGCGTCGAAGTCGAGGGCCGCCGTGTCCACGGGCTCGGGGCCCACGTCGTTGTACACCTCGATGACCTTCTCTGGATCGAAGTCGGGACTGAAACGCTCGACGCCGCGTTCGATGAGGACCGGGTGGGTGAGAGCCGCGTCCGCCAGCGCCCGCCGATCGAGTGCCGTCGCGTCGTAGGGGCAGAGGATCGTGACCGCGCGTCCGGCGAAGGCCAGGTTGATGAGGGCCTCGTGCTGGGCGCAGGCGGGGTACTCGGCCGCCGAGCGGCCACGCCAGATCGGCTCGCCGATGATCCGCACCCGTCGTCCAGGGTGCGCGTCGGCGAAATGGCGCAGGACACCGGGGATGATCCGGCCCGGATTGCGTCCGGCCACGCTCATGTCGATGAGCCGCACCCGCCCGGCCGCCGTGCCGAGGCCGGCGCGCAGCAGCGCTAGCCGGTCACCGGGAACGGCGATCGCGACCGGCTCACCGGCGTCGAGACCGCTTCGCACGAAGGGCAGCGTCCCGGCGAGGTACTCCCGCTCACCGCGGTACATGAGTGCCGGGTGGGAGAAGGGGGTGGGGATGCTCATCCCGGTACCTCGCTCGTCGGCCACTGAGCAACACTACCGTGAGGTTACGGCTGAACGACCAGGATAAGGCGGCCTCCGCACCACTCGCCGGGCCGTCCCCCGGGCCTCGTCCCGGAGGGCTCGCGGGCGCCCGGTCCGGGAGTGCGCCGCTCACGTCCGGGCCCCGCCCCCGCGCGGCCGGTCCCCGGGCCGGTCCGCCCGCACGTCCGCGGGCCGTGATCCGCGGCCGAGCCTCGCACCGGTCCACGGCCGGGTCCGCGGATTCCCGGTAGGGTCGAGGTCAGGTGGACGGCTCCGGCCAGGTGGGGAGGGTGTGCGGTGTCCGGTGAGCGGGCGCGCCGGCGGATTCCGGCGATCCTCGTCTCACTGGTGCTGTTCCTCGGTGTCGGAGGCGGGCTCGGCGCCGCCTCGTCCTCCTCCCCGGACGCCCGTCCCCTGACCGCCGCGGTCGCGGCGACCGCTCCCTTCGCCGGCGTGAGTCCCGCCGCCGAGCACGGCCGGCACGCGCCCCGGCTCGGCGAGCACCGGCAGACCGGCAAGGCGCCGCTGAGGGCGGCGGGCCCGGAGGGCGCCTCCGTGGCGGCCGGGCTGCCCGTCTGGTGGCGTGGGCCGCACCGGGCCTCCTCCCGTACGCCGGCGGGTGACCTGCCGGCGCGGGGCGGCCGGGCGCCTCCGGTCCTCTCCCCGTACGCGTCGGCGTAGCCGCACGGTCGCGAACCGCGCCGTCGGTCGCCGGCGCGCGTGTGCCCGGGCGTCCGCCGCCCGGAAGACGGGCGTCCCCGCCGCGTGACGGCGCGCGCCCGTTCCCCGACCGTTCCCTGTCCGCGGGCGGCGTGCGCGTGCCGCCGTCCCGTGGGCCGCCGGTGTGCCGCATCGGCGTTCCGACGTGGAGAGACGACCGTGACCTACCTGTTCCTCGCCATCGCCGTCTTCGTGCTCGGCGGTGTGCTCCTGCTCGGCTCGATGTTCCGCCGCGACGACGCGCGTCTCGGCCTGCCCGCGCTGGCGGTGCTGATCATCGCCACCGTGATGGCGATGGTGTACGCCGCCCTCGACCAGTGATCCCCCTGCCTCCGATCGACGAGCCTGAGAGGACTCTCGTGGAGATCGAACGCACCTCCCTCCCCGGAATCGGCCTGCAGCACGTGTTCACGACGGCCCGCGGCCGCCGCGTCGGGATCGTCTCCCACCACAGCGGCCGGCGCGACCTGGTCGTCTTCGACCGGGACGACCCCGACACCGCGGCGACGACGATCGTGCTGACGTCGGAGGAGGCCGGCGCGGTCGCCGAACTCCTCGGCACCGCCCGCGTCGTCGAACGCCTGGCCGAACTGCACCGTCACGTCGAGGGCCTGGTCAGCCGGCAGGTCCCGATCACCGCCGGTTCGCCCTACGACGGACGGCCGCTCGGCGACACCCGTGCGCGGACCCGCACGGGCGCGTCGATCGTGGCCGTCGTCCGCGGCGGCGGTGTGGTCGCCAGCCCCCGCCCGGACTTCGTGTTCGAGGCGGGCGACATCGTCCTCGTGGTCGGCACCGCCGACGGCACCGCGGCGGTCGCCGCGCTGCTCGGCACGCGGTAGCCGCCCGTGCACTCGACGACCCAACTGATCGAACTCGGCGCGATCATCCTGGGCCTGGGGCTGCTCGGCGCGGTCGCGGTCCGGTTCTCCGTCTCGCCGATCCCGTTGTACCTCCTGGCGGGACTCGCCTTCGGATCCGGCGGCGTGCTCCCGCTCACGACCAGCGAGGACTTCGTCTCGGTCGGCGCCGAGGTGGGCGTGATCCTCCTGCTGTTCACCCTCGGCCTCGAGTACACGGCCGACGAACTCGTGACCACCATGCGGACGTCCGCGCCGATCGGCCTGTCCGACCTGATGCTGAACGCCGTCCCGGGCGTCGCCGCCGCTCTCCTGCTGCACTGGGGCCCGGTCGCGGCGGTGGCGCTGGGCGGCATCACGTACGTCACCTCCTCCGGGATCACCGCGAAGGTGATGGGCGACCTGGGCCGGCTCGGGAACCGCGAGACTCCCAGCGTGCTGTCGGTCCTGGTCTTCGAGGACCTCACGATGGCCGCGTACCTGCCGATCCTCACGGCGCTGCTGGCCGGGGCCGGTCTGCTCGGCGGCGTGGTCGCGCTCCTGGCCGCCGCCGTCACCATCGGCCTGATCCTGTTCGTCGCGCTCCGCCACGGCGAGGTCGTGCAGCGCTTCGTCGCCAGCCCCAGCCGGGAGGTGCTCCTGCTGAAGGTCCTCGGACTCACCGTCCTGGTGGCGGGGCTCGCCCAGCAGTTGCAGGTGTCGGCCGCCGTCGGGGCGTTCCTCGTCGGCATCGCGCTGTCCGGGCCGCTCGCCCATGACGCCCGGCAGCTGCTCAGCCCGCTCCGGGACCTGTTCGCGGCGGTGTTCTTCGTCTTCTTCGGACTGCACACCGATCCGGCGGACCTGCCGCCGGTCGCCGGCGTCGCGGCCGTCCTGGCGATCGCCGGGGTGGTGACCAAGCTCGCCACGGGGTGGGTGGCGGCCCGCCGGGCGGGTGTCGGCCCGGCGGGCCGGCTGCGCGCCGGGACCGCGCTGGTCCCCCGCGGGGAGTTCAGCATCGTCGTCGCCGGCCTGGCGGCCGGCGCCGGCACGAACCCGCGGCTCGGGCCGCTCGCCGCGGCGTACGTCCTGATCCTCGCGGTCGCCGGGCCGTTGCTGGCCCGGAGCGCCGACTCCCTGGCCCGCGCCGTCGCCCTGGCCGGCGCCCGCGGGCGCCGGCCGTGACCCGCGTCGGTTACCTTCCTGGCGCTGGGACAGACTTGGAGAACCGAACGTCGACGGCCCGCGAGGGCCGAAGGAGTGACCGATGGCGCATGAGCGTGCGGGGCGGCCCGCGCAGCCCGAAGACCTGGTGGACGTCGCGCGGCTGGTGACGGCGTACTACGCGTTCCGACCCGATCCCGCACGGGTCGAGCAGCGGGTGGCCTTCGGCACGTCGGGGCATCGCGGATCCGCGTCGAACACCGCGTTCAACGAGGCGCACATCCTGGCCACCAGCCAGGCCATCTGTGAGTACCGCGCGGCCCAGGGGGTCGACGGGCCGCTGTTCCTGGGCATCGACACGCACGCCCTGTCGGAGCCCGCGCGCGTGTCGGCGCTCGAGGTCTTCGCCGCCAACGGCGTACGGGTGCTCATCGACAGCCGGGACGGCTACACGCCGACGCCCGCCGTCTCGCACGCCATCCTCACCTACAACCGCGGTCGCGAGTCCGGCCTCGCGGACGGCGTCGTCGTGACGCCCTCGCACAACCCGCCGGCCGACGGCGGTTTCAAGTACAACCCGCCGTCCGGCGGCCCGGCCGACACCGACGCCACGTCGTGGATCCAGGACCGTGCGAACGCGCTGATCGCCGAGGATCTCAAAGAGGTCAGGCGCATCCCGTACGCCCGCGCGCTCGCCGCGGACACCACCGGCCGCTACGACTTCCTCGGCGCGTACGTGGACGACCTGCCCTCGGTCCTCGACCTGGACGCCGTCCGCGAGGCGGGCGTACGAATCGGCGCGGACCCGCTCGGGGGCGCCGGCGTCGCGTACTGGGGCGAGATCGCCGACCGCCACCGGCTCGACCTCACGGTCGTCAATCCGCACACCGACCCGACCTGGCGGTTCATGACGCTGGACTGGGACGGCAAGATCCGGATGGACTGCTCCTCGCCGTACGCGATGGCCTCGCTGATCGCCCGCAAGGACGAGTTCGCGGTGTCCACGGGCAACGACGCGGACGCCGACCGGCACGGCATCGTCACGCCGGACGGCGGCCTGATGAACCCCAACCACTTCCTCGCGGCCGCCATCTCCTACCTGTACGCCCACCGGCCCGACTGGCCCGGTGACGCCGGCGTCGGCAAGACGCTCGTCAGCAGCAGCATGATCGACAGGGTCGCGGCCGGGCTCGGCCGCCGCCTCGTCGAGGTGCCGGTCGGGTTCAAGTGGTTCGTGCCCGGTCTGCTGGACGGCTCGCTCGGGTTCGGGGGTGAGGAGAGCGCGGGCGCCTCGTTCCTGCGGCGCGACGGCTCGGTGTGGACCACCGACAAGGACGGGATCCTCCTGGCCCTGCTGGCCTCGGAGATCACCGCGGTCACCGGCCGGTCCCCCAGCGAGAACTACGCCGACCTGGTCACCCGGTACGGCGACCCCGCGTACGCGCGGGTCGACGCGCCCGCGTCCCGCGAGGAGAAGGCGGTCCTCAAGAAGCTGTCGGCCGAGCAGATCACCGCGGACACGCTCGCCGGCGAGCCGATCACCGCGGTGCTCACCGAGGCGCCCGGCAACGGGGCGCCGCTGGGCGGCGTGAAGGTCTGCACCGAGAACGCCTGGTTCGCCGCCCGGCCGTCCGGGACCGAGGACGTGTACAAGATCTACGCCGAGTCCTTCCAGGGCCCGGACCACCTCGCCCGCGTCCAGGAGGAGGCCCGCGACCTGGTCAACGCGACGCTCGCCGCCGCCTCCTGACCCGCCCCCGCGCCTCCGACCCGGACGGCACGCCTCCCGGCCCGGACCGCGCGTGCCTCCGGCCCAGGCGCCACGCCCCCTGAGCCGCACCGCGCGCCTCCCGGCCCGGACCGCGCGCCGGCGCGACGGGTCCGCCTCCTCGCCGAGGCTGCGCCGCGACGCCCGCCCGGGGCGTCGCGGCGCAGAATGAACGTATGAGCGAACCATCGACCGCGTACGGGGACAACCCGACGCTGCCGGCCCTGCGACGGCACTTCGAGGACCTGCGGGACGGCACCCACGGCGGCGTGGAGGCGCGGGCGGACAAGGAGGAGCGGTTCGCCGACACGGTCGTGCTGCTCGCCCCGTACGCCCGGCGGGTGCTGGCCGAGATCGACCGTTCCCTGCTGGAGGGGACGGGCCGCGTCGACGAGTCCGGGCTGTGCCGGACCGAGGACGGCGGCCTGGCCGCGTCCTGGACCCTGTCCTGGCCGGAGCAGCGCGCGGCGGGCGTCCGCCCGATCACGCTGGAGGCCCACTTCGAGCGGGGTTTCCACCATCCGCACCTGCGCGGCGCGACGGTGGGCGAGTGGCCGCTCAACGTCTTCACCGACCAGCAGGCCGCCGCGGAGGTGTGCACGATGCGCGCCATCGCAGCGGCCGACCTGCACAACCTCGTCTTCCAGCGCGACTACCGCCTGGTGCCCGCGATCACCCGTCCGGGCCCGCGCGACGGCTGAGGGGCCCCCGCCGTCAGCCGGTGGACCTGGCCTCGTCGTAGCGGGCCTGCGCCGCCATCACCTCGGGCATGCGGGCCTCCAGCCACTCGATGACGCCCAGGAGCCGTTCGGCGGCCTCACGGCCGAGCGGGGTGAGGCTGTACTCCACGCGCGGCGGAATGGTCGGCTCGGCCTTCCTGAGCACGAAGCCGTCGCGTTCGAGCGCCTGGAGGGTCTGGGCGAGCATCTTCTCGCTCACGCCGTCGACCCGGCGGCGCAGCGCGTTGAATCGGTACGTCCCCTCGCTCAGCGCGCCCAGCGCGAGGATCCCCCAGCGCCCGGTGACGTGCCCGAGCGCCTCGCGGGAGATGCACCGGCCGGCGAACACGTCGAAGACGATGTCGCCGTAGGCGTCGCAGGCCGCTCCGCCGCCGGGGGCGGGGGTCGGCGATCCGTCAGTCGCGCCGCTGTCCATGGCGCCCAGCATACTTCTCCACCGCACTGACCTCACGCCAGGTACTCACTCACAGATTGCACTGTGAAAAAGTTAGTACTACCGTCGAGGCATGCTCACCTCGGGCCCTGCGGCCGAGGTTCTTTCGAAGCGGGAGACTCTTATGATCATCGTTACCGGCGCCACCGGTCAGCTCGGCCGTCTGGTGATCGACGGGCTGCTGGAGAAGGTGCCCGCGGACCAGGTGGTGGCCGCCGTGCGCAGCCCGGAGAAGGCCGCCGACCTCGCCGCGCGCGGCGTGCAGGTCCGCGAGGCCGACTACGACCGTCCCGAGACGCTGCGCCCCGCGTTCGAGGGAGGGACCAGGCTGCTGCTCATCTCCGGCAGCGAGGTCGGGCGGCGCGTCCCGCAGCACGCCGCGGCGGTCCAGGCGGCGCAGGGCGCCGGTCTCCCGCACATCGTCTACACCAGCGCGCCGCACGCCGACACCTCGGTCCTCGGCCTGGCCGCCGAGCACAAGGCGACCGAGGAGATCATCCGCGAGACGGGGCTGACGTACACGCTCCTGCGCAACAACTGGTACAGCGAGATGTACGTGCCGGCGATCACCCAGGCGGTCGAGACCGGCGCCGTCATCGGCGGCGCCGGTGACGGGCGGATCGGCAGCGCCACCCGCGCGGACTACGCGGCCGCGGCGGTCGCCGTGCTGACGGAGGCGGGCCACGAGAACCGGATCTACGAGCTCGCCGGGGACGTGGCCTGGAGTCTCGGCGACCTCGCCGCCGAGATCTCCCGGGCGTCCGGCAAGGAGATCGTGTACCGGAACCTGCCCGCCGAGGAGCACCGCGCGGCCCTGATCGCGGCCGGTGTTCCCGAGGCGTTCGCCGACGTGCTCGTCGACGTCGACCGCGGCATCGCGACCGGGGCGCTGGCCGACACGCCGGGCGACCTGAAGGCCCTCATCGGCCGTCCGACCACCCCGATCGCCGACACCGTCGCGGCCGCGCTCGCCGGCTGAACGGCGCGCGGGCCGGTTCCGTCGGCCGGACACCGGCCCGCGCGGGTCTCGACGAGGCCCCGCCCGCCTCAGTCGGCGGCGGCGCCTCCGTGGCGGCGGCGCGTCAGTTGGTGGCGACCAGGTGGTCCCGTAGGCCGACGCCGTAGGAGGTGGGGGTGCCGTCGTAGGAGCTGATCAGCGACGGGCCGCTGCTGCAGTCCCAGGTGTTCCACGTCCACCCCAGGTATCCGACGGCGTGCGCGTCGGCCCAGTTCATCAGCGTGTCGACGAAGCCGTGCGAGCAGTCGTTCTCCCCGATCTCGCTCAGCGTCAGCGGCACCTGCGCGGCCACCGGAGCGAGCTGACCGTCGTAGCAGGACGTGCTCGAGCAGCTGTTGAAGTTGTAGATGTGCGCGAACGCCGCGAGGTTGTTCTTCGGGTCGGTCGGCCGGTACTGCAGCCATTGCGTCAGGTCGTTGGAGTAGGCCAGCCCGCCGACGAGGATCACGTTGGTGGCGCCCGTCGCCCGTACGGCGTTCACGAGGCTCTGGAAGCCGGCCACCTGGTAGGGGATGCCGGAGCAGGTCCCGCCGTCCCGCCAGCAGGTCCAGCCGGAGGTCTCGCCGCCGGTCGCGCGCTCCGGGTACGGCTCGTTGAACAGGTCGAAGACCACCGCGTCGTCGCCCTTGAAGGCGTTCGCGACCCCCGTCCAGAACGACGGCGCGTACTGGGCGTCCGGCATCGGCTTCTGGCAGGTGGCGTGGACGTCCGAGCAGCCGGACGAGGGACCGGTGTAGGTGCCGTAGTTCCAGTGCATCTCGACGATCGGGGTGATGCCGTGCGCCTCGAGGCGCGACACGAATCCCTTGACCTCGGTCTGGTAGGCCGTCCCGCCGTACCGCGAGTCGATGTTGCTCAGGCCGAGCCAGCACTCCTCGTTCAGCGGGATGCGGACCGCCGTGATCTTCCACGCGACCATGGCGTTGATCGACGCGTCGTCGACCGGGCCGTCCCAGATCCCGCGGCCCTGGACGCACATGAACTCGCCGCCGGAGCGGTTCGCCCCGCGAAGGCGTACGGTCGCGCCGCTCGCGGTGACGAGCCTGTTGCCGGAGACGTGCAGCGCGGGCGCGGGTCCGGTCGTGCCGCCTCCACCGCCACCGCCACCGCCACCGCCACCGGAGCCCGAGCCGTTGCACACGGTGCCGTTGATGGAGAAGGACGTCGGGTCGGTGTTCGTACCGGTGTAGGTGAAGTTCGCGCCGATCTGGGTGGTGGCGCCGTTCGCCAGCGCGCCGTTCCAGCCGGCGTTGGTGACCGTGACGTTCCTACCGCTCTGGGACCACGTGCCGCTCCAGCCCTGGGTCAGCTTCTGGTCGCCCGCGTAGGCATAGGTCAGCGTCCATCCGCTCAGCGCGTCGCCGAGGTTCTTGAGGGTGATGGTGGCGCTGAAGCCCGACCCCCAGTCGTTCTTCGCGTAGGTGACGTCGCACGCCACGGCGGCGTGCGCGGTGCCCGTGCCGGTGACGAGGCCGACCCCGCAGATGCTCAGCAGGAAGGCCACGAGGAAGGAGATCGCGCGTCGAGGTCGCATTGACGGCTCCATGCGGGTGGTGGGAGATGACGTGGGAGCGCTCCCAATCCGAGCGAAGGTAACCCCGGGGACCGGAGCCGGGGAAGGCCTTTTCACGGCCGTTCACGCCGGAGACCTCGCAGGTCCGGGCATCGGGCGGTCCGCGCCCCGCGGGTACGCTGGCAGGAACGCGCGGCGGCGCCGTCCCGGCTCGGGGCCGTCACCGCCGCCACCGATCCGACGCACGCGACGGCGCGGCCCCTGACGGCGGGCGCTCTTCCCGCGCCAGGGCCGTTCACCCGCGCCGCCCGGCCCCGGGAGGCGCCCGGAACCGATCCGCGCGACGGCCGCTGTCCACTTCCGGCCATCGTTAATGTTCCTAACAATAAATCGTTAAGGTGATTAACGATCACGCACGGGACACCACCGGATGCGATCCGACGATCCTCAGGAGGCGCCGTGACCAGGTTGAGGTCACATCCGATCATCCTGGCGGCATGCGCCCTGCTCGCCGTCGCCACCCCGGCCGCGGCGGCCGCCCGCCCGGCCTCCCCCGCCGGTGGCGCGGCGCGGGCGGCCGGCACACTCCCCGCGGACCAGGGCACACCGCCGCCCGGCACGGCCTCGGTCACCACCTCCGCCACGCCCTCCTCGGCGACCGACCTGAACACCGGCTGGAAGATCCAGTCCTCGGCCGTCGCCGGCGGGTCGGGCGCGGCGATCTCCCGGCCCGGCTACGCGACCACCGGCTGGCTGCCGATCAGCCGCCCCGAGACGCTGATGGCGGGCCTGCTGGAGAACGGGCGCTACCCGAACGTCTTCTTCTCCGACAACCTGGCCAAGGTCCCCACCGACCAGTTCACCCCGAACTGGTGGTACCGCGAGCAGCTCACCGTCCACCCGCGGCGTGACGGCCGCACCGTTCTGATCATGAACGGGGTGCTCGGCACCGCGGACCTGTGGGTCAACGGCATCAAGGTCGCCGACCGGTCACAGCTGCAGGGCGCGTACGGCCGGTTCGAATATGACATCACCCCGTACGTCCGGGACGGCCAGAACGCCATCGCGCTCGACATCGCCAAGAACGCCCCGAAGACGTACCTCACCGACAGCACGCTGGACTGGAACCCGCCCGCGCCGGACCAGAACACCGGCCTGCGCTTCGCGCCGCAGCTCGCCCAGGCCGGCCCGGTCGCGCTGCGCAACGTGCACGTCGTCCAGCACAACGCCGCCGACCTCGCCAGCTCGGACCTCACGGTCAAGGCCGACCTGCGCAACGACACGAACACCGAGCAGAAGGCGCGGCTGGACGCCACGATCACCCACGGCGGCACGCGGATCGCCGTGTCGGCGAACGCGACCGTCCCCGCCGGGTCCACCCGGACGGTGACGCTGACGCCGGCGGACCACCGGGCGCTGCACCTGAGGCACCCGGCCGTCTGGTGGCCGTACCAGCTCGGCGGGCAGCCGCTCTACCACCTGACCGCGACCGCGAACGCCGGCGGCGGGGTCTCCGACCGCACGGACGAGGACTTCGGCATCCGCACCGTCACCTCGCACCTGACGCCGGTCAAGGCGGGCACCCACACCACGCACGGCTCGCGGCAGTTCGTCATCAACGGCGTCCCGCTGGTGATCCGGGGCGGCGGATGGTCGCCGGACATGTTCATGCGCTACTCGCCGCAGAACATCCGCGACCAGCTCGCCTACGTGAAGAACCTGGGCCTGAACACCCTGCGCTTCGAGGGGAACCTGCCGCCCGACGACATGTTCGCCCAGATGGACCGCGCGGGCATCCTGGCCATGCCCGGCTGGCAGTGCTGCGACCGGTGGGAGGACCCGTCGTCGAAGTGGCCGGACGCCCTGAAGGAGAACGCCGGCGTCCAGGCGGCGCACGTGGCGCGATGGCTGCGCGACCATCCGAGCGTCTTCGTGTTCTACCAGGGCAGTGACGAGGCGCCCGACGCGGCCAAGGAGGCCATCTACCTGAAGGCGTTCTCGGCGGCCGACTGGCCGACGCCGCAGGTCGCCGCCGCGGAGTACAAGTCCTCGCCGCAGCTCGGCCCGTCCGGTAACAAGGAGGGCCCGTACAACTACGTCCCGCCGGGCTACTGGTGGGCGAACGGACCGGAGACGGTCGATCCCGGCGACCCGACCTTCACGAACGCGGGGAGCGCCTGGGCGTACGACACCGAGACCAGCGCCGGCAACACGGTGCCGACCCAGGACTCGCTGAACCGGTTCCTGACCGCGGCGGACCAGAAGAAGATCTGGGACCTGAGCACGACGAACGGTCCGGGGACGGGCCCGGACATCTTCCACGTGTACCAGAAGTACACGAGCTACACGAAGACCGCCCGGATGGGGCAGTACAACACCCCGCTGTGGAACCGCTACGGCCACTGGTCCGACATGGCCTCCTACCAGCGGATCGCACAGATGGGCGGCTACGAGGTCACGCGGGCGCAGTTCGAGGCCTACCTCGGGCACTTCAAGGACCCGGTCAACCCCAGCACCGGCGTCATCTACTGGATGATGAACAAGGCCTGGCCGTCGCTGCACTGGAACCTGTACAACTACGACTTCGACCAGCCCGGCGTGTACTTCGGCGCGAAGAAGGCCGGCGAGCCCGTCCACGTCATGTACGACTACGCCGACGGCTCGATCAGGGTGGCCAACCTGACCAACGCCCGGCAGTCGGGCCTGACCGCCACGGCGCGGTTCATCGACCTGAACGGCACGGTCCGGGCGACGGCCCGGCAGGCGGTGCCCGCGCTGTCCAGCCAGGACGTACGGACCGTGCTGACGCCGAAGGTGCCGGCGGGGATCTCCCGTACGTACTTCCTGGAGCTGACGCTGACACGGCCGGGCGCGACAGTGAGCCGCAACGTCTACTGGCTCTCCACGAAGCAGGACGAGGTCGACTGGTCCAAGTCGCTCGGCCAGGGCTTCGGCGCGGTGTTCAAGCCCGGCGGCTACGCGGACCTGACCGGACTGCAGAGCCTGCCCGCCGCGAACGTCAGGGTCTCCGCGTCGACGCGCCGGAACGGCGGAGAGGCGACCACCACGGTGACCATCCGCAACGTCGGTTCCAAGCCGGTGCCCGCGGTGTTCACCCGCGCCGACGTCCGCCGGGGCACGTCCGGCGGCCGCGCGCTGGGCGGTGACGACCAGGTCCTGCCGATCGAGTGGAGCGACAACGCCGTCACCCTCTGGCCGGGGCAGAGCCAGACGCTGACCGCGCGGTACCGCGTCGCGGACCTGCGAGGCGCGGCCCCGGTGGTCGGGATCACGGGCTGGAACCTCTCCGCTCTCACCGTGCCCGCACGCGGCTGATACCGTTCGCGACTTATTTCGCACTGTCCGGAATCGTGACCGGATCCGGACAATCGACACCGCCCGGAGGCGCGTGTCCGGCGGAAATGGCGGCTCTGCGAGGACGCCGTTCCGTCCGGCCCGCCCTCTGGGCGGTTCCGCACACCCCGCCTGACGTGGCCTGACGGCGGCTCGCCCCGCGCGTTCGGCGCCATCGGGTGACGGCGCCATTCCGCTCCGCTAAGACGATCGTCTCCATGACGATTTTTCATGTTTTCGACACTTTAAAGGCCCCCGGCCTCCTACACTCCTCACGCAATCCGGTTTCGATCACTAATGCGATCGTCCTTGGAAGGGCAGGTCGATGCCGAGGACGCACCGAAGGCAGGGACGGCCCGGCCCCCCACGGCGCCGGAGGCTGACGGCGTCGCTGGGCGACAGGATCTCCGCCCTGGGCGGAGTGGTCGTCGTCGCCGTGGGCCTCGCGCTGGCCGCCATCGTCGAGCAGGCCGTCATGCCGCCGGCCGCCCGGCACCCGGTCGCCGACCGCCGTCCCGTACACGCCGGGCGCTCCCACCGGCCACGTCCCGCGCCGTCCCCCTCCCTGCCGTCCCGTGCTCCGGTCAGCCCGGCCGTCCAGCTCAACAAGAAGGTCGAGACGGTCGTCCTCGCCGAACGCAGCCACACGGTCCGCCAGGACTACGGCGTCGGCACACTGTCCGCCCCCATCGTGCGGCTGAGCCGGATGGACCACACGCGCACCTGGGCGTTCGGCACCGAGACGATCCCGCCGCCGCGCGGGATGGCGGTCATGCCGGAGTCCTCGCTCTACGTCGCGCAGCGCACCGGCGCCGGCTGGCAGGTGGCCCTGGCCGGCACCCCGCGGTTCACCACGCTCCTGCGGAAGGCGCCCGCCTCGGTCGTGCCGGCCGGCGAACGCCCGGCGCTGGAGAAGTTCAGCGGCACGGCCGACACGCCACTGGACACGGGCCTCATGCTGCCCTGGGGGGTCGGGCAGTCCTGGACCCTCCTGGCCACGGACAAGGGCGTGTCCGGCTTCGACGGCGGGGACGGGCGCGTCCTCGCCCCGGGCGACGGCCGGATCTACCGGCTCTGCTCCTCCGCGGCCGGCCACGGGCTCGTGCTCCTGATCCACCCGAACGGCCTGGCCACGCAGTACTACCAGCTGTCCGACGTGACGAAGGTGCGCGACGGCAGCCTCGTGAAACGCGGCGACTACCTGGGCAGGACCGGCACGGAGCAGCCGTGCGGCGGCGGGGAGGCGCCCCAGCGGATGGTGCGGTTCGCGATCGGCGACGCGACCGGCACCATGCAGCTCGACCACTTCCAGCTGGGCGGCTGGACCCTGCGCGAGACGGCGGCGGCGACGTTCGCCGAGCGGGCCGGCGTCCGCGTCGACGCGGGCAACCCGCTGCTGAACTTCGGGGCCGTGTCCGCGTCCCCGACCCCCGCACCGTCCAAGAGCCCCTCCCCCAGCCGCACGCCCAAGCCGGGCGGGCCCAGCACGCGCGTCCCGAACGTCCCCCTGCCCGGTGGGAGCCCCGATGGCGTCCTCTGAGCGGACCGCCGCCTCCCGCCACGCCCCCAGGGAGCCCGGGGCGCGGCGGAGGCGGGCGCGGCGCCGTCCCTCCCGAAGACCCGGGCGGACCCGGGCCGCCTTCCTGACCCTGGTGCTCCTCGCGGTGGTCCTGGTCGTCGGCCGGACCTCGTGGGGAGCGGCCGAGATCGAGCGGCTGCGGCGGTTCCTGGAGTTCTACGTCGGCGTGTTCACCCTCCTGGCCGCGACCGCGGCGGTCGTCGCCGGGGTCGTCGCCGCACAGCGGATCCTGCCGATCGGACTGCGGATCCTCGCCCAGGGCGCCCACCGCGCGACCGCGGTCATGGCCGTCGGCTTCCTGGTCGCCCACATCGCCTTGAAGGTCATGGAGGCCCACGCGACGGTCCTCGACGCGTTCCTGCCCTTCACCGGCCACGGCCGGCGCGCCGTCCTGGTCGGCCTGGGCACCATCGCCGGTGACCTGCTGGTCGTCATCGTCGCCACCGGCGTGCTGCGCGGCCGGTTCGTCACCGGTCCCCGTCCGTGGCTGTGGCGCACGGTGCACGCGCTCGCGTACGTGATGTGGGCCGCGGCGCTCGTCCACGGTCTGGCGGCCGGCCGTACGCCCAAGGCCTGGGTCACGTGGAGCTACATCGTCTGCGCCGCGCTGGTGCTGGTCGCGGCGACGGGCCGGCTGCCGCGCCTGGCCCGTGACCGCCGCATGCTGCGCGCCCGCAGGGCCAGAGGAGACGGCCGGGTCACGGGGGCCGGGGCGCGCCACGGCGCCGCCGACCCCCGTGACCGGGTCAGCGCGGACGCCCGGGCGGCCGCGGAGACCGGCGACCTGCCCGACGAGCAGTTCTGGGCGGCGTTGCGCGCCGAGACCTCGCCCTGGCTCGGTGACCGGCGATGAGGGACTTCCGGTACGTGGGGCCGCCGCGCCTCGGCCGTGGTCTCGACCGGCATCAGCGCATCGACCAGACCGCCCACCGTGAGGTGCACGGGGAGTTCCGGCGGCGCAGCGTGCGCGAACTGCAGGCGATGGCCGCGCAGGTCGACCTGCGCGGCCGGGGCGGCGCGGCCTTCCCGTTCGCGCGGAAGCTGAAGGCGGTCGTCTCGGCGGCCCGCCGGCAGGACGCCCAGACCGTCGTCCTGGTCAACGCCACCGAGGGCGAGCCGGCCAGCGCCAAGGACAAGCTGCTGATGTCCCGCGTTCCGCACCTCATTCTCGACGGGGCGATGCTGGCCGCCCTCGCGCTCGGCGCCCGCGAGGTCGTCATCGGCGTGACCGACGGCGGCCGGGCCGGCCGGTCCATCCGCAGCGCGGTCGTGGAGAGCAACCTCGGGGGCTTCATCCGCGTCGTCCGCCTGCCGGAGCGGTTCGTCACCGGTGAGGGCGGCGCGCTGGTCAACGGGGTGAACGGCGCGCCGGCGCTGCCCCCGGGCCGCAAGGTGCGGGCCGCCGAACGCGGCGTCGACGGGCTGCCCACCCTGCTGTCCAACGCGGAGACGTTCGCCCAGCTCGCACTGCTGTCCCAGCTCGGCCCGGACCTCTACGGGGCCATCGGCACGGCCGAGGAACCGGGCACCGTCCTCCTCACCGTCTGGGGGCCCGGCGGGCGGCCCGTCGTCGTCGAGGCCCCGGCCGGCACCCCGTTGTTCCAGGTGCTCGACCTGTGCCGGGCCGACGTCGGCCAGGGCGTCCTGATGGGCGGCTACCACGGCGCCTGGCTCACCCCCACCGCCGCGAACCGCGCCCGCGTCTCACGCGAGGACATCGCCCGGGCGGGCGCCAGTCTGGGGGCCGGCATCATCCTGCCGCTCGCCCGGGACGTCTGCCCGCTCGGCGAGGTCGCCCGGGTCGCCGTCTACATGGGCATGGAGACCGCCGGGCAGTGCGGTCCCTGCCGCCTGGGCCTGCCGGCCCTCGCCCGGTCGCTGCGCGCGCTGGCGGAGGGCGACTCACGGTCCGAGGCGCTGTCGGCCGTGCGGCAGGGCATGCAGGTCGTCAAGGGCCGCGGAGCCTGCCACCATCCGGACGGCACGTCGCGCTTCATCGCCTCGGCGCTCGAGGTCTTCCAGGAGGACGTCGCCGTCCACCTGTCCTCCGGGACCTGCGGCCGCCCGGTGCGCGGGCTGCTGCCGATCGACGGCGAGGAGGTGGCCGCGGCGGAGGAGTCCGAGGACACCGGGCTGCGCCTGACGGTGGACTGGACGCGCTGCGCCGGGCACGGACTGTGCGGGCACCTCGTCCCCGACCTGGTGAGCCTGGACGAGCACGGCTTCCCGGTCGTCGAGAGCAAGTCCGTGCCGCGGCGCCTGCTACGGCAGGCCCATCAGGCGATCGAGATGTGCCCCGCCCTCGCGATGCGCTTCAAGACGCCCTGACGCCCGCCCGTGCTCCATGAGATCGGCTCGCTCACGCCTCCGGAGATCCGGCGGTGTCCAGGTGGTCGGCGAGGGTCTGGCTGATGGCGCCGAGCCACCGGACCTGATCGGCGTCGAGCGCGTCGAACAGCGCCCGCCGTACGGCCTCGACGTGGCCCGGCGCCGCGGCGGCCAGCGCGGCGTACCCCTCGTCGGTGAGGACGGCGAGCTGACCGCGCCGGTCGGTGGGGCAGTCCTCCCGGCGCACCCAGCCGCGCTCCTCCAGCCGGGTGATCGCGTGGGACAGCCGGCTCGGGGAGACACGGGTGCCCTCGGCGAGCACGGACATCCGCAGCGTGCGGCCGGGCGTCTCCGAGAGGCGCACCAGGATCTCGTAGTAGGCGTGCGGAATGCCCGAGTCGCGGCGGAGCTGGGCGTCGATCTCGTCGAGCAGCAGACGATGGGCGGTCAGGTACGCGCGCCAGGTGTGCTGCTCGTCCGGGCTCAGCCATCGCGTCTCGCTCATCCCGGCGAGTCTAGTCACGTGCTTGAGCCTTCAACCGGTTACGGCGGAGGGCCCTCCTCGGTCAGGTCGCCCAGCGCGATGCCGTGCCGCCGCAGCAGCCGCTCCAGCTCGGCCAGGCGATAGCAGTAGCCGTCGCCGACGAGGTAGCCCCGCCGGCTCACGCGATAGCAGGGACGGTCGCCGAGAACGATCGCCTCGATCACCCAGCCGCCTGCCGCGCTCCAGCGTCCCGCCATGCCGCAAAGCGTAGGTGACCTGCGACGATGCGCGGGACTGCTCCTGCGGCAGGCGCCCGTCACGCCGGGAACGCGCTACCGCGGCAGGGCGTCGCGCGCGGCGATCGCGGCGCCGCGCGCCCCCGCCATGTCGAGGTCGGGCACCAGGGAGAACCGCGCGGCGCGGGCCTGCTCCTCCCGCAGCACGGTGTGCTCGCGGACCTTGCCCAGGAACCACTCCCGGAACCTCGGGCCGGTCTCGACGACGCCGCCGCCGACGAAGTACGCGCCGGGGTCGGTGAAGTTCGCGGCGATGGTGAAGAGGCGGCCGAGCGCGATCGCCTGCTGCTCGAAGATCTTGAGCGCGAGGGGGTCGTCCTGTTCGGCGTAGCCCCGCACGAGCTTGGCGGCCTTGCCCGGCGGCTCGTCGGCCAGCGGGTGCCCCTCGAACCTCGTGAGCCAGTACGGCAGGAGGTTGTTGGCGATCCCGGTGAGCGAGGCCACGCTCTCGGCGTCGGCGGAGAAGCCGCAGTTGCAGGCGGGCACCGGCTGCCCGTCCTCGAGCAGCCCGTGCATCGGGATGTGGACGTGCCCGAGTTCGCCGGCCATCCCGGCGGCGCCCTTGACGACCTTTCCGGACTCGACCACGCCGCCGCCCAGGCCGGTGCCGACGATCGCGGACACGGAGGAGTGCCGGGACGCGTCGGCGCCGAAGTGGGCGTGGTGGGCGTACAGCGCCGCGGCGTTCCCGTCGTTGTTGTAGACGACGGGCAGTCCCAGGCGCTCCTCGAGGGCGGCGCGGATGTCGAAGCCCCACCACTCGGGCTGGGGGAAGTTCGTGGCGCCCTTGCTGGAGATGACACCGGTCGCGCTCGCCGGGCCGGGGGTGTCGAGGCCGACGGCGCGGACCCGCGCCGGATCGGTGCCGGTCACCTCCAGAACCCCCGCCAGGGACGCCGCCAGGGCCTCCACGGCGACCTCCGGCCCTTCGAGCACCCGGCTGGGAGTCTCCACGAGACGGTCGACGAGGAAGTTCCCCGAGGCGTCCAGCACGGTCGCGTTATTGCTGGTACCGCCGTTGTCCAGTCCGACGACCACCCACGTGTCCGGCATTCCGCATCCCCTTTCGGCCCCATGATGGTACGGCTCACGGCGACGCGCGCACCGTGAGGGGCCTGATCCGGCCGCGGGTCGTCCGTCCGTGCTCGGTCGGCCCCGGCCGGCCGCGGCCCTGGTCCCGAGGTCGCTCGGGACTCCTTCCGGTCCGCCGGGGTCGACCCGCCGGGGTCAGTGATCGGGGTGGGTTCCGGCGGGCGCCTTGACCGCGACGCCGCCGTAACCCCAGATGTTCCGGATGGCGCGTTCCAGCACCTCCGTGGGCTCCCCGTCGGGGTTCCAGGTGGCGGTCAGGCCCGGCTCGACCAGCTCCAGGCCGTCGAAGAACCGCAGGATCTCCTCATGGGTCCGCATGTTCATCGTGGACGTGGCGTTGGCCCAGCCGGCGGAGGCGGCCAGGCCGGTCTCCGGATCCGGGTCCAGGGACGCGTGCGTCAGCATCAGCATGCTGCCCGGCGCCAGCCCGTCGCAGAGCCTCTTCACCACGCCGTACGGGTCCTCGTCGTCCCGCAGGAAGTGCAGCACCGACACCAGCATCAGCGCGACCGGCCGCTCGAAGTCGAGGACATCGCGTATCTCGGGAGCCGCCAGGATCTTCTCCGGCTCGCGCAGGTCGGCCGCCACGATCGTGACCCGGTCCTGCTGCTCGCGCGAGAGGAGCGCCCGCGCGTGGGTCAGCACGATCGGATCGTGGTCGACGTAGGCGACACGGGCCCCGGGGGCGAGCTCGTGGGCGACCTCGTGCACGTTGCCGGCGGTCGGGATCCCGGTGCCGATGTCGAGGAACTGGGTGACGCCCCGTCGGATGGCGTACCGGACCGCGCGGCGCAGGAACAGCCGGCTCAGCCGGATGCTCTGCGGCATGTCCGGCATCGCCTCGAGGACCTTCCGCACGGCCGCCCGGTCGACCGCGAAGTTGTCCTTGCCGCCCAGCAGGTAGTCGTACATGCGGGCCGTGTGCGGCACCGAGGTGTCGATGCCCGGATGCGAGCCCGTTCCGCGCGGGTCCGGCGTCACTTCCGCATGACCTCCGGCTCCTGGCGGCGGAGCATCCGGGCGACCAGGAAGGACAGCACGACGACCTGCAGGACCATGATGCCCATGTCCAGGCTCCAGGTGCCGAGGTCCTGCTTCCAGAGGGGGTCCGGCGGGGTGTCCCGGTGCGGGATCAGCTGGCCCGCGTTCAGCGTTCCGGCCATCGCGGCGAGCGCCCATCGGGCGGGCACCAGCCACGAGATCTGCTCCAGCACCGGCTTGCCGTCCAGGTGGACGAGGGCACCGCAGAAGACGACCTGGACGAGCGTCGACATCACCAGGAGCGGCATCGTCATCTCGCTGGTCTTGACCATCGCCGAGATCAGCAGGCCCAGGGTCATCGCGGTGAAGGACAGCAGGGCGATCGCGAGCACCAGTTCGGTGAGCGGAGTCGTGAGCACGCCCTTGTCGTGCGTCTTGACGCCGAGCATGGCCACCAGGGTCAGCACGATCCCCTGGCCGATGGTGATCAGGCCGAGCACGAGCAGCTTCGAGGCGAGATACGCGGATCTGGACAGTCCGACCGCGCGTTCTCGCTGATAGATCGGTCTTTCCTTGACGAGCTCGCGCACCGCGTTCGCGGCGCCGGTGAGACAGCCGCCGATGCACAGGATGAGCAGGAGGTTGGCCGCCTGACCGTTCGTGCCGGGGCGCGCGAGCAGGTCGCCGGTGGGCACCACCCGGGCCAGCAGGCCCATGATGATCGGCAGCAGCACGGTGATGCCGAGGAACATCGGGTCGGCGGCGATGCCCCGCACGTAGCGGCGGATCAGCGTACTCAGCTGCTCCGGCCATTTCTGCGGCTTGGGCGGCGGCTGGTACGAGGCGACCGGCCCGGTCTGCGGCGCCACCGGCTGGACCAGCTCCGCCTGGACGTACCGCTGGTGCTCGGCGGACCGCAGGTAGCGGCCGCCCCAGTCGATGGACGGGTCGTCGAACGCCTGGAAGACGTCCGCCCAGTCGTCGAAGCCCAGGAACGGCAGCGCCTCCTTCGGCGGGCCGAAGTAGGCGATCCGGCCGCCCGGCGCCATGACGAGCAGGCGGTCGCAGATGTCGAGGTTCGCGACGCTGTGGGTGACCACGGCGACCGTGCGGCCGTCGTCGGCCAGGCCGCGCAACATCTGCATCACCGACTTGTCCAGGCCCGGGTCCAGGCCGGAGGTCGGCTCGTCGAGGAAGAGCAGCGACGGCTTGGTCAGCAGCTCCAGGGCGACGCTGACGCGCTTGCGCTGGCCGCCGGACAGCGCGGAGACCTTGTTGTCCCTGCGGTGGTCCAGGGCGAGTTCCTTGAGGACCTCGTCGACGCGCGCCTTGCGCTCGCTCTGCCGGGTGTCGTCGGGGAACCGCAGCTCCGCGGCGTACAGGAGCGCGCGGCGCACCGTCAGCTGGGTGTGGAGGATGTCGTCCTGCGGCACGAGCCCGATCCGGGAGCGCAGCTCCGCGTAGTCCCGGTACAGGTCACGCCCGTCGTACGACACCATGCCCTGGTCGGCGGGGCGCAGGCCGGTGAGCGCGCGCAGCAGCGTCGACTTGCCCGAGCCGCTGGGCCCGATGACCGCGACGAGGCACTTCTCGCCGAGCGGGAACGACACGTGGTCGAGCAGCACCTTGCCCTTGTCGACGGTGACGGTGAGGTCGTGCGCGCTCAGGCGCACCGCGCCGGTGTCGACGTACTGCATGAGGACGTCGTCGACGAGGTGGAACGTCGAGGGCCCGATGCCGATGATGTCCTGCGGCCCGATCGGCGCGCGCTGCACCTGCCGGCCGTTGACGTAGGTGCCGCTCCGGCTGCCCAGGTCGACGATCTCATACGACCCGCCGTTGGAGCGCAGTTCGGCGTGCTGGCGCGAGACCCGCAGGTCCGCGACCACCAGGTCGTTCTCGGGGCCGCGGCCGATGCGCACCACCCGCGAGCCTTCGAGCCTGCGGATCTGCGTCGGCTCGCGGTACTGCCCGCTCATCGTCTGCACGATCGGCGACCGCGGCCGTGGGCCGGGTCCGGGCTGACCGGCCGCGGTCGCCGCGCCACCGGGCCCCGGAGCGGGGCCTGGGCCGGCGGCGGGCGGAGCCTGGTACGGGGCCGGGGCGGGGCCGGGGGGAGCCTGGTACGGGGCCGGGCCGCCGCCGTATCCGGGGGGCGTCTGAGGGGCGGTGCCGCCGTACGGCGCGGCCTGCCGGTCGGGTGCCCCGCCGGGGTACGGACCGGGCCGGCCCGTGGCGGACGGATCCACCGTCGGGGCGTTCTGACCGGGGTACGCCTCGGGCGCGGGCGGGTACCCGTGCGAGCCGGTCCCGCCCGCCGGGGCACCCGGGGAGACGGGCGGATAGGCGTGGGGCGCGGTCCCGCCCGCCGGGACACCCGGGGAGACCGGCGGATAGACGTGGGGCGCGGTCCCGCCCGCGGCGGCCTGCGGAGGCGGCGGGTACTGGCCGGGGACGCCCGGCTGCGACGGGCCGGCGGGCGGCACCCCCTGCCAGGAGGCGTCCTGCTGGTACGGCGCCGCGGGGCGGGGGGACGGCTCGGAGACGGGCGGACGGCCCGGCGCGGGGGCGCCGCCGCCCTGGGTGGCGGGCGCGGCGCCCGGAGACCCCGGCGGCAGGTGCCCGGGGCCGGCGGGCGAGCCCGGGAGACCGGCGGGCGAGCCCGGGAAACCGGCGGGCGAGCCTGGGGCGGCCGAGCCCGGTCCCATGGCGCCCGGGCCGGCAGGGGGCTCGGCTTGGGCGGCCCGGAAGACGAGCGGGACGCCCTCCGCCGGGTGGCCGAGGCGGACCTGGCTGCCGGAGGCGACGACGATCCGCTGGATCCGGTGGCCGTCCTGGTAGGTTCCGTTGGCGCTGCCGTTGTCCTCAAGAAGCCACTGACCGGCTTCGAAGCGAAGGATCGCGTGCGTCCGGGAGACGCCGTCGACGGCGATGACGATGTCCGATCCCGGATCCCGGCCCACGCGGTAGGCGCGTCGTGGATCCAGAGCCACCGAAGTGCCGTTGCCATCCACGAAAAGCTGAGTCACGAAACCGCCTTCCCGTCACTGCCCCGTAAGCCGGGTGGAGCGGCTCTCCGCACGCGTGCCCCCTGGCCGAGGCTAAACACTAGGGCTTCGCCGACAAACGCTGCAATGTTTCGCAAAACTGGGACGGATCACCTTGGGAGCGATATGCCGGGGAGGACATTCATCTCACATTCGCGCGCCTGATTTGCCCCCGAGCCGCGCATCCTCGATCATTGACCGAATGTCCCCCGAGCCTCAAGCGTCTCACCAGGCGCATCCGGAGAGTGCCGCCGGGCGATGACCACCACCCTGCAGCCGGCCCCCAGGGCCGACGTTCCACGTACCCGCCGCGCGACCCATCGGCGATGGCTGTTCCATCCGATCGTGGTCGCGACGGCCGCCGCGGCCGTCCTGCACCTGTTGTGGGCCAAATACGCCGCGACCGACGGCGGCGACCTCGCCGCGCAGTACGCCTGGACGCGATTCGTGGGGCGTCATCCCGGCTCCGCGTACGACTTCGCGTGGTACGGCGGCATGCACCCGATGTCCTACAGCGTCATCTCGCCGTACCTCATGGCGCTGATCGGGGTGCGCACGGCCGCGGTCATCGCCGGCACACTCTCCGCCGCCCTCGTCGCCCTGCTGCTCGTCCGCTCCGGCGTCTCACGCCCGCTGGCGCCCGCGCTGTGGGCCGCGTTCTCCCTGTCCTGCAACGCCGCGTCCGGCCGCGTGACCTTCGCGCTGGGCGTGTTCTTCGGGCTGGCCGCCGTGACGGTGGTGTTCGTGACGCGCGGCCCTCGCGCGCTCCGAGCGGTCGCCATCATCGGCCTCGGCGTGCTGGCCACGCTCGCCAGCCCGGTCGCGGGCCTCTTCCTCGAGGTGGTCGCCGGCGCGTTGTTCCTCACCCGGCGCCGCCCGGCCGCGTACGCGGTGGCCGCCGGTCCGCCGGTCGTCGTGGCCGGCTCCGCGCTGCTCTTCCCCTTCCAGGGCGTCCAGCCGTTCCCCTGGTACCTCGTGGTGGCGCCCGTCGTCGCCTCGGTGGCCCTGGTCGCGTTCGCGCCGCGCGAGTGGCGGACCGTGCGCCTGGGAGCGGTGGTGTACGCGATCGGGACCCTCCTCACCTGGGTGATCCCGTCCCAGGTGGGCAGCAACGTCGACCGGATGGCACTGCTGTTCGGCGGCACCGCGCTGCTGGCCGCGGCGCTGCACCGGCGCACGGCCGTCCTGTTCGTCGCCTTCGCGGCCACGGTCGTCTCCCAGGTGGCCCGGCCGGTCTTCGACCTCGTCAACACCGCCGCGACCGTCGGGCACACGACGAGCCTGGTCGGCGAACTGCGCCGGGTGCGCGCCGACCAGAGCCGGGTCGAGGTCGTGCCCGAGCGCACTCACCTGGAGGCGTCCGAGCTCGCCTCGCAGATCAACCTGGCGCGCGGCTGGAACCGCCAGGCCGACGTCCAGCGCAACGCCCTGTTCTATGACGGGACGCTGAACCCGGACACCTACCACGCGTGGCTGCGCCGCTGGGCCGTGGGCTATGTCGTCCTGCCCTCCGCACAGCCCGACTGGCAGGCCATCGACGAGGCCCGCATCGTCCGCTCGGGCCAGCCGTGGCTGCAGCCGGTGTGGCACAACCGGCACTGGCGGCTGTACCGCGTCACCGACGCCGTCCCGCTCGCCGACCCGCCGGCGACCGTGAACCACGCGCTCGACAACGAACTGGACGTCACGGTCCCGGCCACCGGCTCCGTGCTGCTCCGGGTCCCCTGGTCGCCGTGGCTGGCGGTCCTCGACGGCCGGCCGGGCTGCCTGGCGAAGGCCGGCGACTGGACCCGGCTGTACGCTCCCACCCCCGGCCGCTACCGCATCGGCGCTCCGTACCGCCTCCCCCGCGGCTCCTCCTGCCCGAGCTGAACGACGCGCCGGTGGCCCGGCTCCTCGGCCGCACCGGCGCCCGGGGCTCCTGGGAGCACGCCGACACCCCGGGGTCCGGATCGCGCTGACACCCCGGGGTTCCTGGGAGCACGTCGGCCATCCCGGGTCCTGGGCCGCGTCGGCGCCCGGGTTCCCCGGGTTCCCGGATCGCGCGGTGCCCGGACGAACGAGGGGCGCCGGCGGGCGGGTCACACGCCGAGGCGGCCGCTCAGCCAGCGGAGCGCGGGGGTGAGCTCGCGGTTCCAGACGCTGAAGTGGTGCCCGCCCGTGGGCAGGGTGATCGAGGCGACGCGCATCGGGGGACGGACGAGCGCGATGAACCGCCGGGTCGCCTGGTAGTCCTTCTCCCCCACCCGGCTGGTCGTGACGAGCACGTCGACCGGCGGGGCGGGCAGGTGCCGGAGCCGCCAGTCCAGGTCGTTCTCGTTCCGGTACGCCGGGCTCCCGCCGTACAGATCGCCGGTGGTGATGTCGCGCAGCGCCTTGTAGTAGCCCGAGAGTGAGATCGCCGCGGCGAAGCGGTCCGAGTGGCGCATGGCCAGCTTCAGCGCGCAGTAGCCGCCGGTGGAGTCCCCCAGCGCGCTCCATCCGGCCGGCGCGGGGGCGGTGCGGTACGCCGCCTGGACCGCGGCGGGCAGGTCCCGCGCGAAGAACGTCTCGGCGAGCGGGCCGTTCGGGACGTCGGTGCACTCCGTGTCGCGCGGCGGGGTGACCATGGGCCGCATCATGACGAAGATCATCGGCTTGATGCGGTGGGCGGCGATCTCCTGGGCGGCGGTCTGCGGGAGCCGGAGGCGGGTGACGAGGTTCTGGGCGTTCCCCGGGTAGCCGGTGAGCGCCAGCGTCACCGGGAACCGGCGGGTCCGGTCCTGGAAGTACTGCGGCGGCAGGTAGACGTAGGCCAGGGCGGTGATCCCCGACCGCGCGCCGTGGATCGTCACCGCCTCCAGCCGCCCGTCCTGGGCGGGCAGCCGATGGCCGTCGATGAAGGCGTCGTGCACCGGGACGAGCAGCGGGTCCGGTCCGTCCGGGCCGCTCCCGCCCTGAGGACGGTGGCCGGCCGGATCGCCGGTGCCGCTTCCCGCGCCCCCGGACATGCCCAGCAGGTCGCCCCACGACCCGTAGAAGGCGAAGTACGCGTTGGCGACGGTGAGCAGGGCCGCCAGGAGGAGGACCTGGGAGACCAGGAGCAGGCCCACCCGCGCCGGGAGCACGCGTCCGGCACGGGGCGCGGCCCACACCACGCCGGCCAGGGCCGCCAGGGCGAGGACGCAGATGAGGAGGATGAACGGGGTGCCGGTAAGGCCCATTGACGTCAGTTCTCCGGACTCAGCCGGCCGCTGAGCCATCGCAGTACGGCAGGAAGGTCCCGCTGCCAGGTCGGGAGCGCGCCGCCACCGTGGACGGTGAGGGAGTCGGCGCTCGTCGGCGGGCGGACCAGTGCGGTGAGCCGCCGCGCCGCCTCGCCCGTGCCGCCGGCGGTGAGGACGAGGAGGTGCGCCGGGGGCGGCGGACGGTGGCCCAGCGTCCAGAGCAGGTCGTTCTCGTGCTGGATCGCCGTGCTGCGCCCGTACCGGTCGCCGTACAGGTCGCCGGGCGGAGCGCCGTACGACGACGCGGCGGAGGCCGCCGCGGTGAAGCGGTCACCGTCCCGCAGGGCGAGCTTGGCCGCGCAGTAACCACCGGACGCGTCGCCGATGACGCCCCAGCCGGGGCCGTCCTGCGCGACCCGGTAGGAGGTCGCCACCGCCATCGGCACGTCCTCGGCGAAGAAGGTGTTCGCCTGCTGCCCGCCGGGCACGTCGACGCAGGCGCCGACCGGGCTCATGAGGACGTACACGGTCGGCTGTACCGCGCCGCCGGCGATCTGACCGGCCGCGACCGCCGGCAGGCGCAGCCGGGTGAGCGTGCCCCGCACGTCCGCCGTGAGGACGAGCACGACGGGCAGCCGCCGATGGCGGTAGGCCCGCCGGGTGTACTGCGGGGGCAGGTACACGTAGCCCGTGGCCGTGACGCCGGAGCGAAGGCCGTGGAAGACCACCGCGTCCAGGCGCCCATCCTTCGGGGACAGGGCGCGCGACAACGCGTCGGAGGTGGGCCGCAGAGACGGCTGCGCGGCGGCGGGCGGCGCGGCCACGGCCGCTCCCCCGACGACTCGCACCCGGCTCTTGTCCGTGCCGAGCAGGTCGGCCCAGGACCCGAAGAAGCCGAACGAGGAGTTCACCGCCACGAGCACCGCGAACACCACGATGGACTGGGCGCCCACCACGAGCCCCGCCCGCGCCGCCACCTGTCGCGGACCGCGGCCCGCGACCCGGGGCAGCAGGACGACGCAGGCCGTGAACGCGACGAGGCCCAGGACGCCGAGAAGGACGGCGAACGGGCCGTCGGTCAGACCCATCAGGACACCTTCCCCGGCCCGGTGATCGGGCGCAGCCGCGTCCGGCGGGCTCGCGCGACGAGACGCCGTACCGGCCCTTCGAACAGGACGTAACCGATCAGCGTGACCGTGGACCCGACGACGGCTCCGCCCGCGATGTCCTTCAGCGGCACGCCGCCGACGGCGAAGGTCGCTGCCATGATCAGCGCAGCGCCGGCCGCCACCAGTCCCAGCCGGCGATGGACGAGGACCAGGCCGGCGGCGGTGGCCGCCGCGACCGCCACATGATCACTCGGCGCGGGAAGCTCGGCCGTGTGCGCCGTCGCCTCGTGCGGCACCGGCAGCCGTACGGTCGGCATCTCCTCGATCGGCTGGTTGACCAGCACGGCGGCGATGACGCCCAACGGCGCCCAGATCGCCGCGGCCATGACGGCGGCGCGCCGGCGCCGGGCCGTCCACCAGCCGCCGACGAGCAGGGCCGCGTACAGGACCGGTCCGAACGTCGCCCAGCCGACCAGGGCCAGGTGCGCCAGGTGACCGCCGACCGAATGAGCGTTCAGCATGTGTTCTTGCTCCCGCGGGAGCGTTGATCCAATCCCCTCGACATCGCTGCGGACAGCGTAGGAATCGGATGGTCAGCACTCGTTCAACGCCTGGTTAGCGGAACGCTCACCTTTCTTCCAGTCGCCCTGGATGCGGCGCTCGGCTCCGGGTGCGATCGTCTCTCCGGCACCGGGCAACGCGGTAACAATGATCACCCACAGCAGTCACGTTGTACCATTCAGGCAGTGAGACCCACGGCGGCCGCCGGTCGAGTCCGGCACCCTCCGCCGGTGGACCTGGAGGAACCCATCACGTCATCCGTCCCTCATCCCCCGTTCGACGAATGCTTGATCCGACGGGGGAGGTCGAGGTCATGAGCCCGCGCATCCTGACCCGACGACGGGTGTCCGAGCCGGTCGCCGAGCGACTCGACGGGTCGATCGCCGCGCGATTCCCGCTGCGTACGTGGGTGGCCGCCGGACTGCTCGCCGCCGCGCTGTGCGGGGTGGTCGCCGGCGCGCGCCTGGCCGACCTCGGCTTCCACGACATCGACGTCGGCGACTGGGCCGAGGATCTGTCCGCCCGGGCCGGCCGGATCCGCTGGGAGTTCGTGCCGCTGATCGCCGCCCTGGCGTCGCTGCACTACCTCGCGTCGGGTCTCGGCGTACGCGCCGCGGCCGACGGCGTCTCCGGCCGGCGGCTCCGCCTGTGGGAGGTGACGGCGTCGCAGTTCGCCGGGGCCGCGGCCAACCGCCTGGCGCCCAGCGGGCTCGGCTCCGCGGCCGTCACGTGCCGGTACCTCACCCGGCGCGGCCTGCCGGTGTACGAGGCGACGGCGGCGATGGCCGCGGCCGGTGTCCTGCGGGGCGTGACGAAGCTCGGCCTCATGGTGCTGGCCGTGGGCGTGTGGAACGGCCTGGACGACCCGTCGGTGCCGGCCATCCGCCTCGACCGGGCCGTGAGCCGTCACTCCGGGGTGATCGTCCCGATCCTCCTCGGGGTGGCGGGCGCCGCGGTCCTGCTCGCCCTGATCGTTCTCTGCTGGCCGGGCGGCCGGGCACGGGCCTGGACCCGCGCCACCATCGCCGGGGTGGGCCGATCGCTGCGGCACCTCCTCCATCGGCCGCGCTGCCTGCTGTGGACGCTCGCCGCGTCGACCGGCGCGCACGTCGCGCTGGCGCTGGCGTTCGCGGTCAGCCTGCTCGCCGTCCCCGGTACGGTCGGCGGGGGCTTCGTCGCGCTGCCGGCCGTCTACCTGCTCGGCGCCACGGCCGGCGCCGCGATCCCGACACCCGCCGGGGTGGGATCGACCGAGGCCGCGCTGATCACCGCGCTGGCGGCCGCGCACGTCCCGACCGGTCAGGCGGCCGAAGGGGTCCTGCTCTTCCGGGCCATGACCTTCTGGGCGCCGGTCCCGGTGGGCGTGCTCAGCACCCGGCTCCTGCGCCGCAGGCACGGGCTGTAGCCCTCCCCGGGCACCGGGCCGTCCGTCCGGTCAGGCCAGGCCGTGGTCAGGCCAGGCCGTGGTCAGGCCAGGCCGTGCCGGGCGGCGAAGACCGCGAGGCGCACCCGGTTCGGACATCCCGTCTTGGCCATGAGACCCGCCACGTGCGTCTTCACCGTCGTGACGCCGATGTGCAGGCGTTCGGCGATCTCCGCGTTGGACGAGCCCTCCGCCAGGAGCGACAGGACGGTGCGCTCCCGCTCCGTGAGGTGCAGGCCGGGGGCCGCGGAATCGTCCTGGCGAGCGCCGACCGCCTGGGCGACCAGCCTCCGCAGCACCGGCGCGCTGAAGGGGCTGTCCCCGTCGGCCGCCCTCCGGATCGCGTCCACCAGCGCCCCCGGCGCGACGTCCTTGGCGAGGAAGCCGCATGCCCCGGCGGCGAGCGCCGGGTAGAGATGGTCGTCGTCATCGAACGTCGTGAGGACGACGACACGCGTGGCGGGCCGTTCGGCGAGGATCCGCGCCGTCGCGGCGATGCCGTCCACGCCCGGCATCCGCAGGTCCATGATGACGACGTCCGGTGTCAGGCGCGCCGCGAGCCGTACGGCCTCGGCCCCGCCGGCCGCCTCTCCGGCCACCTCGATGTCGTCGGTCGATTCGCACAGCATCCGCAGGCCCGCCCGCACGAGATGCTGGTCGTCGACGATGAGCACCTGGATCATTCCCTCATCCGATCACGACCTCGGCTCCGGCAGCAGGGCGGACAGCCGCCATCCACCGGAAGTGGCACCGACCTGGAGGCTGCCGCCGACCAGGTCCACGCGCTCGCGCATGCCGAGCAGGCCGTGCCCGGCGCCGCCGACCGCCGGACGGTCGCCGGCCGCCGCGAGGCCGCCGGGAACGTCATTGCGGATCTCCAAGCTGACGGAGCCGTCCCCCGTCATCGCCGCGTCGAGCCGTACGGACGCCTGCCGCCCCGCGTGCTTGACGATGTTCGTGAGTCCCTCCTGGACGAGCCGCAGCAGCGTCAGGCCGCGCACGGCGTCGAGCCCGGCGAGTTCGGGGGCGACCGACGACACCACGGTGAGCCCCGCCTGACGGGCCCGGTCCACGAGACCGTCCAGCGCGACGGGCAGGTCCGTCGGCTCGGCGAGCAGGCGGCCGGGGTCGTCCGGGTCGCGCAGCGCGGTGAGCAGCCGCCGCAGGTCGGCCAGGGCGCTGGAGGCACTGGCGTGCACGTCGTCGAGTACCTCGGTCACTCTCGGGTCGGTTTGCGGGATGACGTGCCGGGCCACGCCGACCCGGAGCGCCACCGAGGCCAGATGGTGAGCGACCATGTCGTGCAGTTCGCGGGCGATCGCGGTGCGCTCGCTCATCCGGGTGGCTCGCTCCGCCTCCGCGGCGCGTTCCTGAGCACTGCGCGCGACCTGTTCGAGCGAGCGGACGTACGCGGCGAGCAGCATCGGGCCGCCCACGACCGCGGCCAGCTTGTACAGCAGGGCCGGGACGTCGCCCGGCAGGCCGATGGCGACGTAGACCGTGGTCAGCGCGGACGCGGTGAGCAGAGCGGGCGCGCCCCAGCGGCGGAGCGCGACCTCGAACAGCGCCATGCTCGCCATGATCTTGATGCCGATCGGCGGCAGGTGTCCGAATCGCTCGGCCATGACGAGGAGCGCCGCCTGCCCGAGGGCCACGGTCAGCGGCAGCCGTCCGCCGAGCGTTCCCAGTGCGAGCGAGCCGAGCGCCGGGCCCCAGTCGGCCGGCGCCTGCGGAGCGGTGGTCCGGTGCAGGAGGAGGTAGCCGAACGCACAGGCGAGCAGGACCGCCCGCAGGGGGCCGAACCCGCTCCCGAGCAGGGCCGTCCGCGCCGGGGGGAGGTCGTTCCCGCGCGGGCGGCCGAGCCGGATCCTGTCCACACCGCCCGAGACTAGGGCCTGTCCCGAAGCCCCACGGTCCTCCTGTGGGAGGAGGGCGGCTCCTCCGACCGGCCGCCGGGTCGGGCCGCTCGGCGGACGCGCCACCCGCACGTCGCCGCGGAGGGTAGGGGCATGACGACACACATCGCCCACCGGGACAGTGCCATCGCGGCGTTCGTCTTCCTCGGCGGAGCCATCGCCGTCGGAGCATGGACCGTGCTGCTCGGCTTCCACGCCTCCGCCGCCGTCCGTCCTCTCTGGATCGGATTCGACCTGCTGCTCGTCGCCGGAATGGCGCTGACCGGATGGCTGGCCCGCCGCCGGGACGGGCGAGCGGCCCTGACCGCCGCCGGGCTGGCCGCGCTCATGCTCGCCGACGTCTGGTTCGACGTGATGACGGCCCGGCCCGCCTACCGGCCCACGTCGATCGTGATGGCGCTCGCGCTGGAACTGCCGTTCGGCGCCGCCTGCGCCGTCTTCGCGCTGCGCGTCTGGACGCGGACGTGGCGGTGAGCACGCTCACGGCACCGGGTCGATCCGCCGCCTCGAGGCCGGCACGGGCGGCCGGCGCGGCTCAGGAGGCGGAACGGGGCGCGGTCCGGCGCAGCCAGAGCAGGCCGAGCACCGGGAGCACGAGCGGCACGAAGCCGTACCCGCTGCCGTAGCCCGACCACACCGTCGCGTCGGGGAAGGCGGCGCGGTCGGCCAGGCTGTAGGTGCCGACCGCGAGCACGCCGACGAGTTCGACGGTGCAGGACACGACGGCGACGCGATACGACGTACGACCGGAGCGGGCCAGCATCACGGTGGCGAGCACGTACACGACCGCGGCGAACGCCGACAGCAGGTACGCGACCGGCGCCTCGTGGAACTTCGTGGCGAGCTGCACGCCCGCCCGCGATCCGGCGGCGAGGGCGAACACGCCGTAGACGGCGACCAGCACCCGCCCGGGTCCGGATCGCCGCGCGACCGGCTCAGCCATGCCACACCTGCTGCATGCGGACGACGAGGACGGCGATCACGAGGAAGCCGGCGGCGAGGACGACCGGGCCCCATCGGGTGCGCTCGGCCAGTCCCCAGAAGGCGGCGACGGGCAGGATGACCAGCGATCCCGCGAGGTAGCCGATGAAGATCGGCATCCCGCCGGCCGGCCGGGCGCCGCCCGCCAGCCGGACGATCGCCCACATCACCTGGAGGAGCAGCCCGGCCTCGCCCAGCGCGGCCGCGCCCAGCAGGACGACTCCGACCCGGCGGTTCAGGGCGGCCGTCACCAGGGCCAGACCGGCGAGCACGAGCGCGCCGATGATCAGTGACACCGCCAGGGCGTGGACCACGCGTCAGCCTTCCTCTGGGTTCGCCGTTCGCTTCCTCTCCAGGACGAAGACCGTACTACGGGATGTAGTACTGGCGATCGGCGGCCCCGGGGCGCCGGCCCGGGCCCCTCAGCGCTTCACGAGTTCGATGTCGAGTTCGACCAGGAGCGTCCCGCCCACCGCGGCGATTCCGACGCGCACGGCCTGGTTCCAGTCGACGGCGAACTCGTCGCGGTTCAGCTCCGTGATCGCGTGGAAGCCGCAGCGCACGCCGCCCCACGGGTCCGGGCCCGTGCCGAGGTAGGTGGTGTCGAGCGTCACCGGGCGCGTCGTCCCGCGGATGGTCAGCTCACCGTCCATCGCCCACCGGTCGTCGGCGAGCCGCCGCAGTCCCTTGCTGCGGAAGGTGATCTCGGGGTACTCGTCGACGTACAGGAAGTCCTTGCTGCGCAGGTGGGTGTCGCGGTCGGAGTTCCCGGTGTCGATGCTGGCGGCCCGCAGCGCGACCTCCACCGTGGAGTTCTCCACCGGATCGGTGACGACGATCTCGCCGCTGAAGTCGGCGATCCGCCCGCGCACGCTGACGAGCCCGATGTGCCGGGCCCGGACCTGCACCGAAGAGTGCACCGGGTCGATGTCCCAGACCCCCGGTTCGGGGAGCCGTCGCCCGCCGGTCCCCGCGATCTCGATGTCACCGAGGTCGAGGCCGGCCGGGCCGACGACCGCGGTCCGGGCCTCCGGCTGGTGTCCCGCGGCGGAGACGATCAGCGTGTAGACGCCGGGCGCGACCCCCTCCAGGGCGGCGCGGCCGGTCGAGTCGACCGCGGTGCGGGCCGCCTGGCGGCCCGTCGCGTCGGTGAGCGTCAGGATCGCGTGCTCGACCGGCCATCCGCCGGGGGCGACGATCCGGGCCGTGACGGCGTTCGCGTTGTTCACTCAGAGGCCCCTTTCAGGCGGTCAGCGTGACGTCGGCCTCGACGGGCCGGCCGCCGATGATGTGGACGGGGACGGCGGCCGGGCCGGGACCCGCGGCGACGACGGTGTACGTCCCCGGTTCGAGGTCCTCGAAGGAGAACTCACCGGCCGCGCCGCTCACGGCGTTCCCGACGATGCCGCCCGCCTGGTCCATCAGCGTGATCCGCGCGCCGTCATACGGCCGGTCGTGCAGCCGTACCTCGCCGTTCAGCGTGCCGCGGGCCAGGAGTTCCAGGTCCTGCCGGGTCTGCGTGCCCTGCCGGACCGTCACGGCGACGGCCACCGGTCGCTGTCCGGGCGCCGAGGCGACCAGCGTGTAGGCGCCCTCGGGGAGGCTGATGAACGAGAAGCCGCCCCCCTCCGTGCTGCGCGCCGTCGCGACCACGTCGCCCTGGACGTCGGTCACGGTGATCGTGGCGTCCGAGACCGGCCGGCGGGTGCCGGACAACCGGACGATGCCGATCAGTCCCCCGACGCCGGCGATCGTCATGTCGTGGCGGACGGTCCCCGTTCCGACCGCCACGAGCGAGGCGATCGGCTCGTGTCCGGGCGCCGAGGCGATGATCAGGTAGGTACCGCCCTTCTGCACGGTCAGGCGGTACTCCCCGTCCATCCCCGTGTACGCGGAGCCGATCTTGCGGCCGGCCATGTCGGCCAGCGTGACCACCGCGTCGGCGACCGGCGGTCCCTCCGTCCGCTGCACCGTGCCGAAGACGGTGAGCGTCTCGCTCAGCGCCGTGTTCTCAGTCATCGGTCCATTCCTCCGTCGTGCGGCCGTTCCGGGGCCGCGGCCAGGGCTTCGAGGGCGGGCAGCGCGGCGGCGAGGCCGGCCCGCTGCTCCGCCGGCAGCCGCCGAATCTCCTCCTCGAGGAACCCGGTCGTACGCCGCCCGAGATCGTCCAGCAGTTCGTCGCCGGCGTCGCTCAGGACGAGCCGGCACACCCGGCGGTCCCGTGGGTCGGGCCGCCGATCGATCAGTTCGAGTTTCGCCAGCGCGTCCACGATGTGGGAGACGGTCGGGGTGCTGACCGCCATCCGACGGGCGAGCTCCCCGACGGGGAGCGGCCCGTCGGCGGCGATGGTGGTCAGCGCCGACAGCCGGCTCGGGGTCAGGTGCTCCGGCCAGTCCTTGCGCATCCTGCGGTTGAGGGCGACGAGGGCGACCCTGAGCCGCCCCGCGACGGCCCCGGACCCCTCGCCGACGGGGACCGGGCCGACGTGCTCCCGGCCCGCGCCCGCGCGCTCCCCGTTCGCACGGTCCGTGGCCGTACGGTCCGCGTCCGTTGCGCCCGCGTCCGTGCGGACCCCGTCCAGGCGGTCCGCGTCCGCGCGGTCCGCGTCCGCGCGGTCCGCCCGCGGATCGGCGTCCACGGTCAGTCGCCCAGCGCCACGCGCACGTCGGACGGCACGCCGGGCGTCACCTGGACGGTCGCCGTCACGGGACGGTGGCCGGCCGCGACCAGCGTGTAACCGCCGTCCGCCAGCCCGGTGATCCGGTACGCGCCGTTCTCGTCGGTGACGGTGGTCGCGACCACCTCGCCGTTCTCGTCGGTGACGGTCGTGGTGATCCCGGCGACCGGCTCTCCGTGCGGGGAGCGCACCACGCCGTGCAGCGCGCCGGTCGGGGCGACGCTGTCGGGAACGAGCGGGAAGTCCCGTACGACCGACGCCTCCCCCACGATGACGGTCGCGGCCTGCGGGACGCGGCCGGGCGCGGTGGCGATCACGAGGTGGTCGCCGTCCGTGACCGCGATGGAGTACCGGCCGTCCGGGCCGGTCGTGGCCCGCCCGAGCTGGTGTCCGTCGGGGCCGGTGACCGTGACGGCGGCGCCCCTCACGGGCGCGCCCGACCCGTCGTGGATGAGACCCGCGATGACCGGGCCCTGCCGGCCGTTCGACACGGCCCGCTGGGCCGCCCCCGGCGCGTGCGTGGTGACGAGGTCCTGGGCCGTGGGCCGGGCGTCCGCCGGCGCGTGGCCGGCCGTCGGGACCATCTGCGGGACGGTGGGCTCGCTGAGCGCGATCCCGGCCTCGCCGGTCACCCCGGCCAGCTCCGAGCCGAGCGACTCGTGCTCGGCGGGCTCCTGGCCCGGCTTGTTCCGCTTGGTCAGCAGCGACGCGATCGCGGCGACGACACAGGCGACGATCGCGAACCAGAACGCGACCGTCAGGCCGTCGTGGAACGGCTGCGTGATCAGGTGCGGGAAGAAGCTGCGCCCGGTGAGGTACGAGGCGTGGTCGGCGGGCAGCTTGTGCAGCTCGGGGCCGAGCAGCTGCTGCATCGGGTTGTAGCCGAGGAACGCCGCGAACAGCACCGCGATCGGCGGCAGCTGCGAGATTCCGTGGGCCGTCTGGGCCGGGACGCCCTGGGCCGTCAGGCCGCTCTCCATCGACGACGGCAGGCTGTGCGACAGGCCCGCCACCATCAGGCTGAAGAAGATGCCGATCGACAGCACCATCGCGGCGTTCTGGAAGGTCGCGGTCATGCCGGCGCCGACGCCCCGCTGGTCGGCCGGGACCGAGTTCATGATGTCGGCGCGGTTCGGCGAGGCGAACATGCCGGACCCGATGCCGTTGATCACGAGCAGCAGGGCGAAGACCCAGTAGGAGAAGTTCACCGGGATGGCGAGGAGCAGCAGGAAGCTGAGCCCCGTGACGAGCGCGCCGCCGACCGTGAACACCCGCGCGCCGAGCCGGTCCGACAGGATCCCGGACAGCGGTGCCGACAGCAGGAAGCCGACGGTCAGCGGGATCATGTAGATGCCCGCCCACAGCGGCGTGTCCTCGAAGCTGTAGCCGTGCTGGGGCAGCCAGATGCCCTGCAGCCAGATGATCAGCATGAACTGCAGGCCACCGCGGCCGAGCGCGGTCAGCAGGCTCGCCAGGTTCCCCGCGGTGAAGGTGCGGTTCTTGAACAGCGAGAGGTTGAACAGCGGCTCGGCGATCCTCGTCTCGATGAAGAGGAAGACGCACAGGACGAGCGCGCCGCCG
Organism: Actinoallomurus soli; assembly: GCF_024055715.1. Taxonomy (GTDB): domain Bacteria; phylum Actinomycetota; class Actinomycetes; order Streptosporangiales; family Streptosporangiaceae; genus Actinoallomurus; species Actinoallomurus soli. The sequence goes on along the minus strand of NZ_JAMXMV010000005.1, from coordinate 170,823 downwards.
ATCAGCGCGGTGAGCACCCACGGGTTGGTCCATCCCATGGTGTGATCCTTGTACGGCTGGATCCCGTAGGTGATGCCGATCAGAACCGAGATCAAACCGATAGCGAAGGTGAGGTTGCCCCACCAGTCGATCTTGGCCTTCTTGCGGACACCGGTGTCGTGCAGCTTGATGTAGGCCCAGAACGTCCCGAAGATGCCGAACGGCACCGAGACCAGGAAGACGTAGTGCCAGTTGACCGGGCCGAGGATGCCGCCGAGGATCAGCCCGATGAACGAGCCGGCGATGCCCGCGATCGCGTTGATGCCGAGGGCCATGCCGCGCTTGGTGGCGGGGAACGCGTCGGTGAGAATGGCGGTCGAGTTGGCGAACAGCAGCGCGCCGCCGACGCCCTGGACGATCCGCCAGCCGATGAGCCAGAGGGCCGCCGCCGATCCGTGCATCCAGCAGATCGACAGCAGGATCGAGCAGACGGTGAAGACGGCGAAGCCGAGGTTGTACATCCGGACCCGGCCGTACATGTCGCCGAGCCGGCCGAAGGACACCACCAGTACCGCGGTGACGACCATGAAGCCCATCATCATCCACAGCAGGTAACTGGTGTTTCCGGCGCCGAGAGGGTCGAGACCGATGCCGTCGAAGATGTTCGGCAGCGCGATGAGCACGATCGACTGATTGATCATGACCATCAGCACGCCGAGCGTCGTGTTCGACAGCGCGATCCACTTGTATCCGGGCCCGAGGGCCCGGTGGTCTGGTCGTCCGGTCGCGTGTGCGCCCGTCGTCATGGGGGATGCGCTCCTGATAGTTCGTCAGCACAAATGTTGCTTAGCGCTAACTAACTATAGAGCAACCCGGTTCGTCCGAGACGCCCGCCCGGCGAGATACGTCCCAAGTAGGCAATCAGGGAGAGAACGCGCCGGCCATCTGCGGGTCTCAGGCGCCGTACACCGGCTCCGGTGACGCGGCCCCGGCCAGCAGGCCGCGGACCACGGGCCCCAGCTCCGCGGCGTCCCACCGCGCCCCCTTGTCGACGGCCGGCCCGTGCCGGAACCCCTCCATCACGCAGATCCGGCCGCCCTCGGCCTCGAACACCCGGCCCGTGACGTCACAGCCGGACGACCCGAGCCAGGCGACGAGCGGCGACACGTTCTCCGGCGCCATCGCGTCGAAGCCGCCGTCCCCGGGCGCCGCCATCGTCGCGGCGAACACCTCCTCGGTCATACGGGTACGGGCCGCCGGGGCGATCGCGTTGACCCGTACGCCGTAGCGCCCCAGCTCGGCCGCCGCCACCAGGGCCAGCCCGACGACGCCCGCCTTGGCCGCCGCGTAGTTGCCCTGGCCGACGCTGCCGAGCAGTCCCGCCCCCGAGGAGGTCATGACGACGCGGCCGGTCCCGGGACGGCCCGCCTTCGCCTCGGCCCGCCAGTGCAGACCCGCCTGCCGCAGCGGCAGGAAGTGCCCCTTGAGGTGGACGCGCGTGACCGCGTCCCACTCCTCCTCCGACAGGTTCACGAGCATGCGGTCGCGCAGGAACCCGGCGTTGCAGACGAGCGTGTCGAGCCGCCCGAACGCGTCGAGGGCGGTCCGCACCAGCGCCTCCGCGCCCTCGGAGGTGGCGACGTCGTACGGCGCGGCGACCGCCTCCCCGCCCGTTCCCCGGATCTCCGCGACCACGTCGTCGGCCGGGCCCGGGGAGCCGCCCGAGCCGTCCGGCCCGGCCCCGATGTCGTTCACCACGACCGCCGCGCCCTGCCGGGCGAACTCCAGGGCGTGGGCACGCCCGAGCCCGCGCCCGGCCCCGGTGACGACGACGACACGGCCCTCACAGATCATTCATCCTCCCGGTTCGTCCGGTCCGTGTTGGCCGCGCCGAGGAAGGCGGGGCGCTCGCCGCCGCCGTGCACCAGCAGCGCCGAGCCGCTGACGTACCCGGCGAGGTCGGAGGCGAGGAAGACGCACGCGGCCCCGGCGTCGTACGGGTCGGCCAGCCGGCCCAGGGGCACGGTGCGCTCGACGGCGGCGATGCCCTCCTCGTCGCCGTAGTGCAGGTGCGATCGCTCGGTGCGGACCATGCCGAGGGTCAGCGCGTTGACGCGCACCTTCGGCGCCCACTCGACGGCCAGGCTGCGGGTGAGGTTGTCCAGGCCCGCCTTCGCCGCGCCGTACGCCGCGGTGCCCGGCGACGGGCGCACCCCGCTCACGCTGCCGACCATGATGATCGAGCCGCCGTCGCCGCGCTGCATGACCGCGTTGGCCGCCCGGGCGGCGAAGAGGGGGGCGACGAGGTTCAGCTCAATGATCTTGGCGTGCGTGCGGGGATCGCCGTCGGCGGCCGGCAGGTACGGGGTGCCGCCCGCGTTGTTCACCAGGACGTCGAGCCGGTCGAGGCTCTCGACGAGGTCCCGTACGGCGCCGGCGTCGCGTACGTCGAGCGGGACGAACCCCAGACCGGGCGGCGGCCGCTCCGGCGCGTGGCGGGCGACGGCGATCACCTCGGCGCCGGCGTCGAGGAACGCCCGGCTGATGCCGAGACCGACCCCGCGCACGCCCCCGGTCACGACCGCGACCTTGCCGCTGAGATCGAGCGTGTAGGCCATCGCACCCTCCCCCTGTACGATACTTCTAACAAACGTTTGGTGGAAAGGTAGCGCATGGGCATCTCCACCACGCTTCACCGACCGGGCGTCGCCGAGGTCGTCATGAACGTTCCACCCGTCAACGCGCTGACCGCCCGGGGCTGGCAGGACCTGGCCGACGTGCTGCTGACCGCCGGCCGCGACCCGGCCGTCCGCGCGGTGGTGCTCCGCTCCGAGGGGCGCGGTTTCAACGCCGGCGTCGACATCAAGGAGATGCAGGCCGCCGAAGGGCACACGGCGCTGCTCGGGGCCAACCGCGGCTGCTACGCCGCGTTCGCGGCCGTCTACGAGTGCGCGGTGCCGGTCATCGCGGCGGTGCACGGCTTCTGCCTGGGCGGCGGCATCGGCCTGGTCGGCAACGCCGACATCGTGGTGGCGGCCGAGGACGCCTACTTCGGCCTGCCCGAAGTGGACCGCGGGGCCCTCGGCGCGGCGACCCACCTGGCCCGGCTCGTGCCGCAGCACCTGATGCGGGCGATGGTCTACACCTGCCGTACCGTCACCGCGGCGGAGCTGCACCGGCACGGGTCCGTGCTCGAGGTCGTTCCCGCCGCCGACCTGCGCGACCGCGCGCTGGAGCTCGCCGGGACGATCGCCGCCAAGGACCCGTACGTCATCCGCCGGGCCAAGGAGTCGCTGAACGGCATCGACCCGGTCGATCCGAAACGCAGCTACCGGTTCGAACAGGGCTTCACCTTCGAGCTGAACCTCGCCGGCGCCGGCGACCGCCACCGCGCCGCCTTCGTCGCGGACAAGGAGACGACGTGACCACCGCGTCGAACGCCGCCGCGAAGGAGCTCCCGATCGAGGAGGTGGTCGGCTCGATCGAGTCCGGGATGACCGTCGGCATCGGCGGCTGGGGCTCGCGGCGCAAGCCGATGGCCCTCGTCCGGGCGATCTGCCGCTCCGGACTCACCGACCTCACCGTGATCTCCTACGGCGGCCCGGACGTCGGGCTGCTGTGCGCGTACGGCAAGGTCCGGCGCGTCGTCGCGCCGTTCGCGACGCTCGACTCGATCCCCCTCGAACCGCACTTCCGCCGGGCCCGGCAGCAGGGGACGATCGCCTTCACCGAGTACGACGAGGGCATGTTCATGTTCGGGCTGTACGCGGCGGCGCACCGACTGCCCTTCCTGCCCACCCCCTCCGGCCTCGGCTCCGACGTCATGCGCGTGAACCCCGAGCTGAGGACGGTCCGCTCCCCGTACGACGGCCGCGAGGAGCTGGTCGCGATGCCCGCGCTGACGATGGACGTCGCCCTGATCCACCTCAACCGGGCGGACCGGCGCGGCAACGGTCAGTACCTCGGCCCCGACCCGTACCTCGACGACCTGTTCGCCAAGGCGGCGGCCCGGACGTACGTCTCGTGCGAACGCCTCGTCGAGACGGCCGACCTCCTCAAGGAGGGCCCGGTGCAGAGCCTGCTGATCAGCCGGTCCCACGTGACGGGCGTCGTCGAGACGCCGAACGGCGCCCACTTCACCTCCTGCGAACCGGACCACGGCCGCGACGAGGCGTTCCAGCGGGCGTACGCCGCCGCGGCCGGCGACCCGGCGGCCTGGACGGCGTTCCGCGAGCGGTTCCTGGCCGGCGACGAGGCGGCCTACCAGTCCGCCGTCCGCGCCTGGCGGCAGGAGGAGGGCCGATGACCGAGCGAAGCGAGGCCTCGACGAGCGCGACGAGGGCCGAGGTGTGCGTGACGGCGTGCGCGGAGGCGTTCCGCGGCGACGGCGAGACCCTCGCTGCGGGCATCGGCGGCGCCGTCACCGTCCTGGCCGCCCGGCTCGCCCGGCTGACGTTCGAGCCCGGCCTGCTCACGCACGACGGCGTGTGCCTGCTGACCGGCGACGTTCCCGCGCTCGGCGAGAGCCCTGGTGAGGTCGAGGGCTGGCTGCCGTTCCGCGAGCACCTGTGGCTGGTGCTGAACGGCCGCCGCCACGTCATGCTCGGCGCGAGCCAGATCGACCGGTTCGGCAACACGAACATCTCGTGCATCGGCGACTGGGCGCGCCCGAAGGCCCAGCTGCTCGGCGTGCGCGGCGTGCCGGGCAACACCCGGTGCGACACGACCAGCTACTGGATCCCCCGCCACTCGCCGCGGGTGTTCGTCGAGACGGTCGACATGGTCAGCGGCGTCGGGTACGACCGGGGTGCTCATGAGATCCGCGTCGTCGTCACCGATCTGGCCGTCCTCGACTTCGCCACCCCGGACCGGCGGATGCGACTGCGCTCGGTCCACCCTGGCGTGACCCTCGACCAGGTCGTCGCGGCCACGGGCTTCGACCTCGCCGTCCCCGACGCGGTCCCCACCACCCGCGTCCCGGACGCGGAGGAGCTGCGCGTCATCCGCGAGGTCCTCGACCCCGACGGCCTGCGCGACCGCGAGGTCCCGGAAGGCTCCCGCCGATGAGGGAGCGGACGCAGCGGCGTCGGCCGGCTCCGGGGTTCGAACCGCGCGGACGGCGCCGGCCGGACCCGGACCCGACCGGTGCGAGACGAGAGAGGGTCGAACCGTGCGGACGGCGCTGACCGAACTGACCGGGGTGCGGCACCCGGTCGTGCAGACCGGCATGGGCTGGGTGGCCGGTCCGCGCCTGGTGTCGGCGGTGGCGAACGCGGGCGGCCTCGGCATCCTCGCCTCCGCCACCATGACGCTCGACGGACTCGCCGCCGCGATCCGCGAGGTGAGGGAGCGCACCGAGGCGCCGTTCGGGGTCAACCTGCGGGCCGACGCCGCGGACGCCGCGCAGCGGATCGACCTGCTCATCCAGGAGGGCGTACGGGTCGCGTCCTTCGCGCTGGCGCCCAGACCGGAGCTGATCGCGCGGCTGAAGGACGCCGGCGTCGTCGTCATCCCCTCCGTGGGAGCGCGCCGGCACGCCGAGAAGGTGGCGGCGTGGGGCGCCGACGCCGTCCTCGTCCAGGGCGGCGAGGGCGGCGGGCACACCGGCCCGGTCGCCACCACGCTGCTGCTCCCCCAGGTCCTCGACGCCGTGGACATCCCGGTGATCGCGGCGGGCGGCTTCTTCGACGGCCGGGGCCTGGCGGCGGCGCTGGCGTACGGGGCGGCCGGTGTGGCGATGGGCACGCGTTTCCTGCTGACCTCCGACAGTCCGGTGCCCGACGCGGTGAAGCGGGTCTACCTCGGCATGGCCGACACCGTCGTCACCCGGCGGGTCGACGGCATGCCGCACCGGGTCCTGCGCACGGACCTGGTCGACGCGCTGGAGCGCTCCGGCCGGGTCACCGGCCTGGCCCGCGCGCTGCGCAACGCCGCCCGCTTCAAGCGGGTGTCCGGGACGTCGTGGCGCACGATGGTCCGGGACGGGCTGGCGATGCGGCACGGCAAGGAGCTGTCCTGGTCGCAGGTGCTGATGGCCGCGAACACCCCGATGCTGCTGAAGGCCGCCATGGTCGACGGCCGCCCCGACCTCGGCGTGCTGGCCTCCGGCCAGGCCGTCGCCGTCATCGACGACCTGCCCTCCTGCCGGGACCTGATCGACCGCGTCGTCGCGGAGGCCACCGCGATCATGACGGCCCTCCCGGGCCTGACCACCGGCTGAGCGCCGAGGGCTTCCGTCGTCCCGGCGATGAGAACCCTCGGCCGTACGTCGCCTGTGTGTTCATCCGGCGAGCGTCCGGAGGACGGCGAGCGCGTCGCGGGCGCGGTCGTACGGGACGAAGAGGTGGTCGTGGTAGAAGGCCGAGACGGCGTTGCAGGCGATACCCGCCTCCGCCAGCGCGGCGGTGACGGCCGCGAGCATTCCGACGGCCTCCAGCGACGAGTGGATCCGCAGCGTGATCCACGCGCTGGGGAAGACACCGGTCAACCCGGATTCCTCGGCCTGAGCCCGCGGCAGGACCAGCGTCCGGCCTTCGTCCTCGTCGAAGGCGAAGACCGGGTCGGCTCCGGCCGGCGTCCGCCGGTCCGCCAGCGTGACGAAGACGTACTCACCGTCGTGCGGCACCGGGTCCAGCCCGGCCAGCAGCCGCGCCAGATCGGTCTCCCCGGTTCCCGGCATGAACCGGCAGCCTACCCGTGGCGCAGCGCGTCCAGGACGCGGGCGCGGTGCTCGGCGGGGGTGCCCCAGGCCGAGCGCAGCGCACGGATCTTGCGGATCCACAGGGACGGGTCGTACTCGTCGGTGTAGCCGATCGCGCCGTGCGTCTGGAGGGCGATCCGGGCGGCCGCGTACGCCGCGTCGGAGGCCGCGGCCTTGGCGGCCGACACGTCGCGCGGGAAGTCCGGTGAGCCGAAGGACAGCGCGGCGCCGTACGCCAGCGGCCGGGCGAATTCCAGGCCGGTCAAGGCGTTCGCCAGGTGGTGCTTGACCGCCTGGAACTCCCCGATCGGGCGGCCGAACTGCCGCCGCGTCCGCGCGTACTCCACCGTCGCGTCGAGCAGGGCCCGTCCCAGGCCGAGCAGCTGCGCGGCGCAGGCCAGCGCGGCCAGGTCGTACGCCGTCGCGGCGGCGCGGGACACGGCCGGTCCGGCGGTCAGGCGTTCCGCCGCGCGCACCGGGAACAGCCGGCGTGCGGGGTCCAGAGAGCGTACGGCGGGGCCTGCGGGCGCGGCCGACGACAGGGACTCCCCATCCGCCAGCAGGACCAGGTCGGCGGCGTCCGCGTCGAGGGCGCGGCGGACCTGGCCGGGCGACGCCAGCGAGACGACGGCCTGTCCGCCCGCGATCCTCGGCAGCCATTCGGCGGCCGGACCCGCGTCGCCGCTCCCGTCGATGAGCGCGCCCGCGGCGAGGGTCTCGACGACCGGTCCGGGCGCCGCGTGGCGGCCCAGCTCGTGCGCGGCGACGACGAGTTCGACCGGGAGCGGCCCGGTCCCACCGTGGCGTTCGGGCACCGTCAGGGTGAACACCCCGGCCTCACCCAGCGCGGACCACAGCGTGCGGTCGTGGTCGCCGGCCGCCCATCGGCGGGTCAGGGCGGGAGTGCCGGCCCCGGTGAGGAGCTCGTGCAGGGTGTCGCCGAACAGCCGCTGCTCGGCGTCGAGGGCGAACCTCATCTCCGGGTCTCCCTGGGCAGGCCGAGGACGCGCTCGGCGATGACGTTGCGCTGGATCTCGTTCGTGCCGGCGTAGATCGGGCCGGCGAGGGAGAAGACGTAGCCTTCCAGCCAGTCCCCGTCGAGTTCGGCGTCCGCGCCGAGGATGTCGAGCGCGGTCTCGTGCAGCTCGACGTCGAGTTCGGACCAGAAGACCTTGTTCACGCTGGCCTCGGCGCCGACGTCGTCGGCGCGGGAGATCGTCTCGAACCCCTTGAGCCGGTAGGCGCGCGCCTTGATCCAGGCGTCGGCGACGCGGTCGCGCAGCAGCGGGTCGGCGCCGTGCGCGCGCCACAGTGTCACGAGGCGGTCGGCTGCGGCGAGGAACCGGCCGGGGCTGCGGAGGGTGAGCCCGCGTTCGTTGCCGGCCGTGCTCATCGCGACGGCCCAGCCCCGACCAGGGTCGCCGATGACGTCCCGGTCGGGCACGAACACCTCGTCGAGGAACAGCTCGGCGAACGCCGGTTTTCCGTCGAGCCGCCCGATGGGCCGTACGGTCACGCCGTCGGCGCCGAGCGGGAACATCAGGTACGTCAGCCCGCGGTGGCGTTCGGCGGCGGGGTCGGAGCGGAACAGCCCGAACGCCCGGTCGGCGAAGGCGGCGCGCGAACTCCAGGTCTTCTGGCCGTTCAGCCGCCAGCCGCCGTCGACGCGGGTGGCGGTCGCGCGCAGGGCGGCCAGGTCGCTGCCGGCGCCGGGCTCGGACCAGGCCTGGGCCCAGATCACCTCTCCGGAGGCCATCGGCGGCAGGACGCGTTCGCGCTGGTCCGGGGTGCCGTGGGCGAAGAGCGTCGGGGCGAGCAGGTTGATGCCGTTCTGGCTCACCCGGCCCGGGGCGCCGGCGGCGTAGTACTCCTCCTCGAAGACGAGCCATTCCAGCGGGGACGCGCCCCGGCCGCCGTACTCCTCGGGCCAGGACACCACGGACAGCCGGGCCGCCGCGAGCGTCCGCTCCCACTCCCGGTGGGCGGCGAAGCCCTCTTCGGTCTCCAGCGACGGCGACGGCGTCGCCGGAACGTTCCGGCGCAGCCAGTCGCGCACCTCGGCCCGGAAGGGCTCCACCGACGACAGGTCCAGATCCATGGCCGTCCGCCTCAGATTCTTTCTAACAAGTGTTTGGTAGAGTAACCCACGTGAGCGAGACCGGCACTCCCTCCACCCGGGCGACGCCCGTCCCCGGCCACGGGCTCCTGCGCGACCGCGTCGTCGTGGTGACGGCGGCGGCCGGCGCGGGCATCGGCGGGGCGACGGCCCGGCGCTGCCTGGAGGAGGGCGCGCGGGTGATGATCAGTGACGCGCACGAACGACGGCTCGGCCGGTCGCTGACGGAGCTGGCGGACGAGTTCGGCGAGGACCTGGTGGCGGCCGCACCCTGCGACGTGACCTCCGAGGACGACGTACGGCGGCTGTTCGCCGCGGCGGCCGAGCGCTTCGGCCGGATCGACGTCGCGGTCAACAACGCCGGCCTCGGCGGCACGGCGGACCTCGTCGAGATGGCCGACGAGCAGTGGTCGCGGGTGCTGGACGTCACGCTGAACGGCACCATGCGCTGCACCCGTGCGGCTCTGCGGATCATGCGCGGCCAGGGGCACGGTGTGATCGTGAACAACGCGTCGGTGATCGGCTGGCGGGCGCAGCGCGGGCAGTCGCACTACGCGGCGGCCAAGGCCGGGGTGATGGCGCTGACCCGCTGCGCCGCGCTGGAGGCCGCGGAGTACGGCGTGCGGATCAACGCGGTGGCGCCCAGCCTCGCCATGCACCCGCACCTGGTGAAGGTGACGAGCGAGGACCTGCTGACGGAGCTGACGCGCCGGGAGGCGTACGGCCGGTACGCGGAGCCGTGGGAGGTGGCCAACGTTATCGTCTTCCTGGCCACCGACTACTCGTCGTACATGACGGGCGAGGTCGTCGCCGTCTCCAGCCAGCACCCCTGAGCCAGCTCCGAGGTATCCCATGAGTCCACGACGGCGTGACGCCGAGGGCACCGCCGCCGCACGAGCCGAACGGCGGGCCGAGCTGCTCGCCACCGCCGCGGAGGTCTTCGCCACCCGCGGCTACGCCGCCACGACCGTGCGGGAGGTCGCGGACGCCGCCGGCATCCTCGGCGGCAGCCTCTACTACCACTTCGATTCCAAGGAATCGATGGCCGATGAGATCCTCTCGACCTTCCTGAACGAGATGTGGGCGGCGTACGACCGGGTGCTCGCCGCGGGTCTGGGGGCGCGCGACACCCTGACCGCCCTCGTCGTCGAGTCGTTCCGCTGCATCGACCGGCACCGGCCGGCGGTCGTGATGTACCAGAACGAGTCGCGGCACCTGGCGACCGGCCCCCGGTTCGCATACCTGACCGAGTCGCGGCGCCGGTTCGAGGACATGTGGATGACGCTGCTGGAGCGCGGCGTCCGTGAGGGCGCGTTCCGGGCGGACCTGGACACCGCCCTCGTCTACCGCTTCATCCGCGACACCGTCTGGGTGGCGGCGACCTGGTACCAGCGCGGCGGCAGGCTGACCGCGGAGGAGATCGCCGGGCAGTACCTCGCCATGGTCCTCGGGGGGATCCAGCACGAGTAGGAGGCATGTGATGGCGGAGGCCTACATCGTCGAGGCGGTCCGTACGCCCGTCGGCCGGCGGAACGGCGGCCTGGCCGGGGTTCACCCGGCGGATCTCGGCGCGCACGTGCTGACGGCGCTGGTCGAGCGGTCCGGCGCCGACCCGGAGGCGGTCGAGGACGTGATCTTCGGGTGCGTCGACACGGTGGGGCCGCAGGCCGGTGACATCGCCCGTACCTGCTGGCTGGCGGCGGGACTGCCGGAGGAGGTGCCGGGCGTCACCGTCGACCGTCAGTGCGGCTCCTCGCAGCAGGCCGTCCACTTCGCCGCCCAGTCCGTGCTCAGCGGCACCTGCGATCTCGTCGTCGCGGGCGGCGTGCAGAACATGTCGCAGGTCCCGATCGCGTACGCGATGATCGCCGGGGCACAGCTGGGGTTCGCCGGTCCGTTCGCGGGCTCGCGCGGCTGGGAGGCGCGCTACGGCGACCAGGAGGTCTCGCAGTTCCGCGGCGCCGAGATGATCGCCGAGCGGTGGGGCATCGGCCGGGCGGAGATGGAGGAGTTCGCGCTGGAGTCCCACCGGCGCGCGGTCCGCGCCATCGACGAGGGCCGGTTCGACCGGGAGATCGCCCCGTACGGCGGCGTCACCGCCGACGAGGGGCCCCGCCGCGACACGTCCCTGGAGAAGATGGCCGCGCTGAAACCGCTCGTCGAGGGCGGCCGGCTGACCGCCGCGCTGGCGTCGCAGATCTCCGACGGCGCCGCGGCCCTGCTCCTCGCCTCCGAACGCGCCGTACGCGACCACGGCCTGACCCCGCGCGCCCGCGTCCACCACCTGTCCGTACGCGGCGAGGACCCGATCCGGATGCTCTCCGCGCCCATCCCGGCGACCGCGTACGCCCTGAAGAGGGCCGGGATGACGATCGGCGACATCGACGTCGTGGAGATCAACGAGGCGTTCGCGCCGGTCGTGCTGGCCTGGCTGAAGGAGACCGGCGCCGACCCGGCCGTGACCAACCCCAACGGCGGCGCGATCGCGCTCGGCCACCCGCTCGGAGCGACCGGCGCCCGGCTGATGACGACGCTGCTGCATGAACTGGAGCGCACCGGCGGACGGTACGGCCTGCAGACCATGTGCGAGGGCGGCGGGCAGGCCAACGTCACCATCATCGAACGTCTCTGATCCGGCGGTGGGATTCGGCGACGCGCGGCGGTGGGGTCCGGGAGCTTTGTCCATCTCCCGGACCCCGGGTTGCCGCCCATTTGCGCACGCCGGCGGCGTTTAAGAGAACGGATCAGTCCTGAGATCGCCGTGCTCTGCCTATTGAGCTAACGCGCCGCGGAGAGGCGCATGCCGGGCTCGAACCGGCACCCCGACGAGTTCCGTCCGTTCTCACTTGATCCGGCGTTCGGCGGCGAATGCTGAATCTGGAGCGAGAGCCTGAGCTTGAGCGGCCGCCTCTGCCATGTTGGGCCATCCCGGCACGGGTGCCGGGAGGAGGACTCGAACCCCCACTGTCACCGCGATCAGACTGAACTTCAGTTTCAGCTTGCGCTCCTCGCGCTTCCCTCGCGCAAGGCGAGGGAGTCTGAGACGTTACCCGAAGAGGTAGCGGAAGACCACGTCTCCGACCCGCCGGTCGGTGACCTCGGTCCCGTTCGCCTCCTCCCGGGCGAACTTCACGGCCTGCTGCAGTTTCTCCACCCGCTCCAGCAGCTCGTTGATCCGCCGGGCGGGCAGCGCGCCGGAGAACTTCACCGTGGTCCAGTAGCCGACGGCGACGTCCTCGTAGTAGACCTCCACCTGCGCCGGGTGCTTGTCCGTCGCCTCCGCCTTGACGTGGTTACGCGGGACCTTCTTCGTACGGATCGTGCGTACCGGCTCGGTCCGCCAGGCGTCCGCGGAGTCGTCGAACGCCCAGGTCTCGGCGGCGTCCAGCGCCGGAAGCTTCTTGACGAAGGTGTGCAGGTCGGTGAGCTGCTTCTCCAGGAAGAGCAGGTACGTGACGGGGACGTCCCGCAGCAGCGTCTGGCCGTCGACCGTGACGTCCGCCCTGGCCTCGCAGTTCGCCCAGTCCTTGGTGGCGGTCACGTCGAACAGCCGCGTCATGATCTCGGCCGTCCGGCGCAGAACCTCATCGGCCTTCACCTGCACCCGGGTCGACTCGGGCGGAAGCTGCTCGCCCTCCTCGTCCTTCGGCTGGTAGGTACGCGAGATGCCGGACAGCAGAGCCTGCTTCTGCAGCCCGTGATGAGCGTCGGTCAGGTCGCGGAGCGTCCCGCTCTTGATCCCCTTCTCGACGGCGATGATCTGGTTCAGTTTCGCCACCATGCCCCCTTTCTGGCAGCACGCACGGTATCGCGATCTTCGTTCGGCGCGCAGGTCCATTAATGTGGGCCGGTGGCACACCGGCAGAGCGCTCGAACCGTGGAGGCGAAGGTCGACTCCGGCATCGCGCAGCTGGTCCCCGATCCCTACCGCCCCCGGGCCCACGTCCTCATGCTGGACGGCGCGCCGCAGTCCCACGTGGACCTCGACGACCCGGCCTACCTCGACTTCGAGTACGTGCGGCGGCTCGGCCACGTCGTCGACCTGGCGGCTCCGGAGCGGCGTCCGCTGCGGGTGCTGCACCTGGGCGGCGGCGCCCTCACCCTGCCGCGCTACGTCGCCGCGACCCGGCCGCGCTCGACCCAGCAGGTGGTCGAGGTCGACGCGGCGCTCATCGAGTTCGTCCGGCGCGAACTCCCGCTGGAGAAGGGCCATCGGATCCGGATCCGGCACGGCGACGCCCGTGAGGTCCTGACGCGGGCCCACGAGGACTCCTTCGACCTGGTGGTCGGTGACGCGTACGCGGGAACCCGGTCGCCCGCGCACCTGACGACCGTGGAGTTCGCCGGCGCCGTGGCCCGGGCGCTGCGCGCGGACGGGTGGTACGCCGCGAACGTCGCCGACGGCGCACCGCTGTCCTTCGCCCGGGCGCAGGTCGCGACGCTGCGGGCCGTCCTCCCGGAGGTGTGCCTCATCGCCGATCCCGCCGTGCTGCGCGGCCGCCGGTTCGGCAATCTGATCCTCATCGCCGGGCGGACACCTCCGCCCGTGGCGGAGCTCACCCGCAGGGCCGCCGGGGACCCCTTCCCCGGCCGGGTCCTGGACGGGGATGAGCTGGCGCGGTTCACGGCCGGGGCCGCCCCGGTCACCGACGCGACCGCCCGCCCGTCGCCTCCCCCGCCCAAGGGGATCTTCTGACCGTCCGCCCACATCCTCAGAGCAAGGGCGCGGCGCCGACGTAGTTCTCGGCGAGCGTCGTCGCGGCCGCCGTGGACGCGGCGACGTACTCCAGGTGGGACAGCTGAAGCCGATGCCCGAAGGCGTCCTGGCGCGGGTCCTTGTGCAGCAGCGTCGTCATCCAGTACGAGAAGTGCTCGGCCCGCCACACCCGGCGCAGGCAGGTGTCGGAGTAGGCGTCGAGCAGCCCGGTCGTCCCGGAGCCGTACCAGGCGCCCAGCGCCTCGGCGAGGACGACGACGTCGGAGATCGCGAGGTTCAGGCCCTTCGCTCCGGTGGGCGGCACGATGTGCGCGGCGTCTCCCGCGAGGAACAGGCGGTCGTGGCGCATCGGCTCCGCGACGAAGCTGCGCATCGGCGTGATCGACTTCTCCAGGATCGGCCCGTCCCGCAGCTCCCAGCCGTCGTCGGTGGCGAACCGCGCGCGCAGCTCGGACCAGATCCGCTCGTCGGGCCACGCGGCGAGGTCCTCGGCGGGGTCGACCTGGAGATACAGCCTGCTGATCTTCGGGGAGCGCAGGCTGTGCAGCGCGAACCCGCGCTCGCTGTAGGCGTAGATCAGCTCGTCCGTCGACGGCGGGACGTCGGCGAGGATGCCCAGCCACGCGAAGGGGTACTCGCGCTCGCGGATCCGCGTGTCCGGAACGGCCGGGCGGCACACGCCGTGGAAGCCGTCACAGCCCGCGATGACGTCGCACTCCAGCGTCTCGACGCGCCCGTCACGACGGAAGGTCACCGTCGGCGTGCTCGGGTCGACCTCCAGCACCTCGGCCTCGAAGTGGATCTCTCCCCCGGCGGCCAGCCGCGCGGCGATCAGGTCCTTGACGATCTCGGTCTGCGCGTAGACCGTCACCGTGCGCCCGCCCGTCAGCTCGGACAGCGGGATCCGGTGCGCGGCGCCGGCGAAGCGGAGTTCGAGGCCGTGATGGGTGAGGCCTTCGCGATCGAGCCGTTCTCCGACGCCGCTCTCGCGGAGTACGTCCACGGTGCCCTGCTCCAGCATCCCGGCCCGCTGCCGCTTCTCCACGTACGCGCGGTCCCGGCTCTCCAGTACGACCGAGTCGATGCCGCGCAGCCGCAGCAGGTGGGAGAGCAGCAGTCCGGCGGGTCCGGCCCCGGCGATCGCGACTTGGGTGCGCATCGATCATCCTCTTTCGAATGTCCTCGGCACGATCCTCGCGCCGGCGCCCCCGTTGTCACCCCCAGTCCTTCCACTCAGCGGAACCGCCATGGGCGTCGACGTCCCGGGCCAGCGCGTTCGCCGCCGCGAGGACCGCCGGCACCAGACGCCGCAGATCCACGACGTTCCGCCGGGTGACGAGCGACAACGCCGCGAACACCGCACCGGCGGGGTCACGGACCGGGGCCGCGACCGAGCAGGTCCCGAGGGACATCTCCTCACGGGTCACGGCGTATCCGGAGCGCCGCACCTCCACGAGACACGCCCGCAGGCGATCGGCGTCGGTGACGGTGTGGGGGGTGTACGACGGCAGCCCCTGTGCGATGACCTTCTCGGCGAAGTCGCCCTCGGCGAAGGCGAGCAGGATCATGCCCACCCCCGTGGCGTGCAACGGGAGCTCGGCCCCGACCCGCGTCACGATCGGCACCGACCGGGGTCCGCGCAGCCGTTCGAGGTAGAGCGCCTTGTCGCCGCTGAGCACCGCGAGCTGGACGTTCTCGTGGGTGGCCGCGTACAGCTCCTCCATGTGCGGCAGGGCGAGCTCGCGCAGGCTCCGCGCCGCCGAGGCCTGTGCACCGATGCGCCACAGACGGGTTCCGATGCGGTACGACCCGTCGGGCAGGCGTTCGAGGAAGCCGCCGCCGGTCAGCTCCCGGACGAGGCGATGCCCCGTGGCGAGCGGCAGCCCCGCGCGGCCGCAGATCTCGGTGAGGGTCAGCCGGACGCCGCCGGGCGCGAACGACTCGAGAATGGCCATCACCTTGCCCGCCACGCTGGGCGGGCGATCGACACTCGGCATCGCTCCCGCTTTCTCACCCTGGACCTTCACGATAGGCAACGCCCCGCGACCCGGCACCGGGTCGCGGGGCGTGAGCGCCCCGATCAGTTGGCGCGGATGTTCAGCGCCTCGATGATCAGGTCCAGCTTCCTGCCCTGCTCGTCGAGCCGCTCGTCGATCTGCCCGAACCGCTCGTCGATCTGCCCGAACCGCTGGTCGACCTGGGCGAAGCGCTCGTCGTACCCTTCGACCTTCTCGGTCAGCACCGCGATGGCGCTGTCGAGGTGGTTGAGCCGCTCGCCGTGGTCCTGCTGGGTGGTCCAGATGCGGGTGACCGTGTCGTTCAGGGACGCCAGCTGACGGCCGTGCTCGGTCAGCTGACGGCTTTGCTCGGTCAGCTGACGGCCATGTTCTGTCAGCTGACGGCCATGCTCCGCCAGCTGACGGCCGTGTGCCGTCAGCTGGCGACCGTGCGACTGCTGCGTCTGCTGAATGATCGTCAGCTGGTCGTAGATCGCGTAAACGTCGTTGTTGAGCTGGCTGATCCGCCGCTCGGTGTCCGCCACGTCCATGACCCTACCTCCCGTGCTTCGCGTTCCCTGGGGGGATCGGGGAACTCGATCACGCACCCGCCGACGCGGAGCGTGAGCGACAGATTACGCTCAGAGCGAACACGGAGAGAAATCGATCACTCACTCTCGGCGATGAGCCCTTCCTCCGCGAGGACCCGCTGGGCCACCGCGAAGGCGGAGTTGGCCGCCGGGACACCGCAATATACCGCGGTCTGCAGCAGGACCTCCTTGATCTCGTCGACCGTGAGGCCGTTGCGGACGGCGGCGCGCACGTGCATCGCGAGTTCGTCCAGGTGCCCGCGGGCGACCAGCGCGGTCAGCGTGATGCAGCTGCGCGTCCGGCGGTCCAGGCCGGGCCGGGTCCAGATCTCCCCCCACGCGTACCGCGTGATGAAGTCCTGGAAGTCGGCGGTGAACTCCGTCGTACGGGCCTGCGCGCGGTCGACGTGCGCGTCGCCGAGGACCTCCCGGCGAACCCTCATTCCCTCGCTCATGCCGTCCTCTCCACGTGGCGTACCAGCGCCTCGGTGACCGGACCGGGGTTCTCCAGGCCGGCCAGATGGGCCCCGGGCACCACGACGAGCTCCGCGCCCGGGATGCCGCCGGCGAGGATCTCGGCGTGGTCGAGCGGGGTGGCCACGTCCACGGCACCCGCGATGATCACCGTGGGGGCGGTCACGTCGCCGAGCCGGTCCCGGACGTCGAAGCCGGCGAGCGCCTCGCAGCACGCGGCGTACCCCTCCGGGTCGATCCGCCGGAGCATGTCCCGTACGGCGGCCACACCGGGGCCTGCGTAACCGGCGGTGAACCAGCGTTCGAGGAACATGCCGGTCAGCGGCTCGAGTCCGCCCGCCCGGACCCGCGCGGCGCGCTCGTGCCACGGGCCCGGGTCCCCGAACCGGGCCGAGGTGCAGCACAGGGCCAGGCTCGTCAGCCGGTCCGGGTAACGCAGCGCGAGGCTGGTGCCGATCGCCCCGCCCAGGGACACTCCGGCGTAGGCCGCGCGGCCGACGCCGAGGCCGTCGAGCAGGTCCACGACCGCGTCCGCGAAGTCCGCGACCGAGCCGTGGAGCGCGGGGGAACCGTTGTGGCCGGGGAGGTCGAACCGGAGGGTCCGCCACGAGCCGGTCAGGGCCGGCAGCTGCGGCCGCCACAGGTCGAGGGTCGTGCCGAGGGAGGGGCCCAGGATCAGGACGGGCGCCTCCTCCGGGCCGTCGAGACGATGGTTCAGCTCACTCACTCCGGTCCTTTCCGGCGTAGGCGTCGAGGGCGCGGTCGACGAGTTCCGGCGCGCGGCCGATCACCTCGGCCAGGTCGATGTCCTCCGCGAGCAGGTCGCCGAGTGGGCGTCCCTCGCGGACCGCCCGCGCGACCGTCTCCTTGGCGGCCGCCCGGCCCTCCCGTTCGGCGAGCCGGCCGGCGACGTACTCGGCGAGGAGTTCGTCGCGGAGGTTGGCGCGCATGCGGTCCGGGAGTACCTCCAGGCCCGCGGTCAACTCGGCGGCGGTCTCGGCGGCGCCGCCGACCAGGCGCAGGCAGTCGTTGAACGGCTGCCACTCCGCGTGCCACTCCCCCGTCGGCCGGTCGAGGCCGGCGGTCTGCGCGGCGAACAGGATCTGGACGTACGCGGGAACCCGCAGCGCGGCGGACCTGATCATCGTGGCGAGCACCGGGTTGCGCTTGTGCGGCATCGCCGAGGACCCGCCGCGTCCGGGCGCGGCCGGCTCGGCGACCTCCCCGATCTCGGTCTGGGCGAGCAGCACGACATCCGTGGCGATCTTGCCGAGGGCGCCGGCGACCAGGGCGAGCGCGGCGCCGAGTTCGGCGACGGGCGCGCGCAGCGTGTGCCAGGGCAGCACCGGCTCGGCCAGTCCGGTCTCCTCGGCGAACAGCGGCAGCAGGTCGGCGGTGCCGAGCGCGGCCAGGGTCCCGGCGGCACCGCCGAGCTGGGCGGGCAGCCGCACGGCCGCGAGCCGGTCCCGTGCCTCTGCGACCGCGGTGAGCCAGCCGGCGGCCCGCAGCCCGAAGGTGGTGGGCACGGCCTGCCGGCCGAGGGTCCGCCCCGCCATGGGGGTGTCCCGGTGCCGGCGGGCCAGGCCGGCGAGGGCGTCCGCCGTACGGCCGAGGTCCGCGAGGATCGTCGCGCGGACGTGCGAGGCGACCAGCATCGCGGCGGTGTCCATGATGTCCTGGCTGGTCGCGCCGGCGTGGACCTGGTCGCCCGCGACCTCGCGGAGCGCGGCGACGAGCGGCACGACCGGGTTGCCCGCGCCGCGCGCCCGTACGGCCAGGTCGGCCGGGTCGATCCGGGCGCCGGCGAGGGCGCGCGCGACGTCATCGGAGACCAGCCCGAGCCGGGCCTGGGCCCGGGCCAGGGCCGCCTCCGCGTCGATCAGGGCGCGCACCCACGCCTCGGCGGACGTCGCCGCCTCGGCCGCGGTTCCGGCGGCGACCGGGGACAGCAGGTCAGCCGAAGTACCGTTCAAAGAAGACCGTCTCCCGTTCTCCACGCAGGTGGACGTCGAAGCGGTAGGACCGCTCGCCCTCCCGTACGGCGACCAGCGTGTCACGCCGGTCGTCCGGCACCGCGGACAGCACGGGGTCCGTGGCGTTGCCGGGCTCGCCCGGGAAGTAGATGCGGGTCGCGACCGGCTTGAGCAGGCCGCGGGCGAAGACCAGCACCGCGATGTGCGGGGCCGGGCCGCCGGGCTTGAGCGTGGAGAACCAGTAGTTCCCGGCCGCGTCGGTGCCGCAGCGGCCGAAGCCGGAGAAGTCCTTGCCGGCGCGCCGCAGCGCACCGCCGCCCCGGGCGACGTTGCCGTCCGCGTCCGCCTGCCAGATCTCCACGAGCGCGTCCGGGAGCGGCTCGCCGGCGCCGTCCAGGACCCGGCCGCGGATCCGGATCGCGTCCGGATGCCACTCCGGCACGACGTACGGACCGTCGGCGTACGGCAGGGCGTAGCCGAAGAACGGGCCGACCGTCTGCGAGGGGGTGGTCATGTGCCGCTCGGTCATCAGGCCTCCATCGGGGTCGCGCCGAGGATGATGTCCCACTGGTAGGCGAGGGCCCAGTCCGGCACGGTCGTGTCGATGTCGAACCGGGAGACGAGGCGTTCCCTGGCCTTCTCGTCGGGGATCGACTGGAAGATCGGGTCGTAGGCGAACAGCGGGTCGCCCGGGAAGTACATCTGGGTGACCAGCCGCTGCGTGAACGCCGTCCCGAAGACCGAGAAGTGGATGTGCGCGGGCCGCCAGGCGTTGTGGTGGTTCCCCCACGGGTAGGCGCCCGGTTTGATCGTGACGAAGCGGTACCGGCCGTCGGCGTCGGTGAGACAGCGGCCGGCGCCGGTGAAGTTCGGGTCCAGCGGCGCCGGATGCTGCTCGCGCAGGTGGATGTAGCGCCCGGCGGCGTTCGCCTGCCAGATCTCGACCAGCGCGCCCGGGACGGGGCGGCCGGTGGAGTCCAGGACCCGGCCGGTGACGACGATCCGCTCCCCGAGCGGGTCGCCGGAGTGGTGCTTGGTCAGGTCGTTGTCGAGCACGCCCAGTTCCTCGTGGCCGAAGACGGGGCTGACCAGCTCGATCGCGTCGGGCCCGTACTCGGGCATGACCAGCGGCCGGGACGGCGCCCGCAGCGGCGTGCTCCCGTACGGCGGGTACAGATAGGGCGGATTCGGGTCGGTCATCGAGATGCTCCGATCGGGGGTTCGGTGCGGTCGCGGATCTCCTGTTCGCTCACGCCGGGCGCGGTCTCGACGAGGACGAGGCCGTCCGGGGTGACGTCCAGCACGCCCAGGTCGGTGATGATCCGCTGGACGCACGACGCGCCGGTCAGCGGCAGAGAGCACTCTTCGACGATCTTCGGGCTGCCGTCCTTGGCGGTGTGCTCCATCACCACGATCACCCGCCGGGCGCCGTGGACGAGGTCCATCGCCCCACCCATCCCCTTGATCATCTTCCCGGGAACGGCCCAGTTCGCCAGGTCGCCGCGGACCGACACCTGCATGGCGCCCAGCACGGCCAGGTCGACGTGCCCCCCGCGGATCATCCCGAAGGACATCGCCGAGTCGAAGAACGACGCCCCATGACGGATCGTCACCGTCTCCTTGCCCGCGTTGATCAGGTCGGGGTCGACCTCGTCCTCGGCCGGGTACGGGCCGACGCCCAGCACGCCGTTCTCCGAGTGGATCACCACGTCCACACCCGCGGGCAGGTGCCCCGGGATGAGCGTCGGCAGCCCGATGCCCAGATTGACGTACATCCCGTCGGAGAGCTCCGCCGCCGCCCGCGCGGCGATCTCGTCCCTGCTCCAGCTCATTGGTCGCTCGACCTTCTCACTCGCTCCGCGGCCGGACTCGTTCCTCCCCCGGCCACTCCACTCGCTGCGGCGGCCTCACTCCAGCTCATTGGCCGCTCGACCTTCTCACTCGCTCCGCGGCCGGACTCGTTCCTCCCCCGGCCACTCCACTCGCTGCGGCGGCCTCACTCCAGCTCATTTCCCACTCACCGTGCGCTTCTCGATCGGCTTGTCGGCGGCCTGCTCCGGGGTGAGCGCGACCACGCGCCGCACGAAGATCCCCGGCAGATGGACCTCGTCCGGATCGAGGAAGTCGACGAGCTCGTCGACCTCGGCGATCGCGGTCCGGGCCGCCATGGCGCACAGGGGGTTGAAGTTCCGGGCGGCCTTGTCGAACACCAGGTTGCCGTGCCGGTCCCCGCGCGCGGCGCGGACGAGCGCGAAGTCGGTCCGGACGCTCTCCTCCAGGACGTACGACCGGCCGCCGAACTCGCGGACCTCCTTCGGCGGGGAGGCCACGACGACGTCGCCGTCCGGCCCGTACCGCCACGGCAGACCGCCCTCCGCGACGAGCGTGCCCACGCCCGCGGGGGTGTAGAACGCCGGGATGCCGCTCCCGCCCGCGCGCAGGCGCTCGGACAGAGTCCCCTGCGGCACGAGCTCCAGCTCGATCTCCCCCGACAGGTAGCGCCGGGCGAGCTCCTTGTTCTCCCCGACGTAGGACCCCATCGCCCGGATGATCCGACCGGCGTCCAGGAGGCGTCCCAGCCCCCGGCCGACGGTGCCGCAGTTGTTCGACACGATGGACAGCTCCGAGCTGCCCCGTTCGTACAGCGCGTCGATCAGCGTGAAGGGGACGCCGCACAGCCCGAACCCGCCGACCGCGATCGACGCGCCATCGCCGATGTCCGCCACGGCCTCGGCGGCCGAGGGAAGCACCTTGTCCATGCCCCCACCCTGCCAATCCGCCCCGCCCCGGCCACCGCGTTCCTTCCGCTGAGCGGAAATCCCGGGGTCCGGCTTCCGCCGCTCGCGAAAGATGTCGCTCGGGCCGGGCGGGATGATCGACGATCGGATCATGCGACTCCTGGTGATCGGCGGATCCGTCTTCCTCGGCCGTGACTTCGTGACGCAGGCGCTCCGGCGGGGCGACCGGGTCACGACCTTCAACCGCGGGCGGAGCGGCACGGACGTGCCCGGGGCCGAGGTGATCCGAGGCGACCGAGAGGACGAGGACGACCTGCGCCGGCTCGTCGAGGGCCGCCGCTGGGACGCGGTCATCGACACCTGCGGGTACGTGCCCAGGGTCGTCGGGCGGTCGGCGCGGGCCTTGTCGGGCCACGCGGACGCCTACCTGTTCGTCTCGTCCGTGCACGCCTACGCCGACTGGCCGGAGCGGCGGGTCGACGAGGATTCCGCGCTGCTGCCGTGCCCGCCGGACGCCGGTCCGGACGCCGACGTCCCGTACAACGCCCTCAAGGCCGGATGCGAACGCGCGGTCGAGTCCGGGTTCGACGGCCGGGTCCTCATCCTGAACCCGGGACTGATCGTCGGGCCGCGCGAGCAGGTGCCCCGGCTGACGTGGTGGCTGACCCGCGTCGCGGCCGGCGGGCCCGTCCTCGCACCGGGCGACCCCGGCCGCGCGATGCAGCTGATCGACGCGAGGGACATCGCCGCGTTCGGTCTGGCGCGGCTGACGGACGGCGCGGCCGGACGGTTCCTGCTGAGCGGCGTTCCGGGCAACACGACCTTCGGCGCGCTGCTGGACGAGTGCGTCCGCGTCACCGGGTCGGAGGCCGTGCCGACGTGGGTGGACGACGACTTCCTCCTCGCCCAGAAGGTGGACGAGTGGACCGAGCTGCCGATGTGGACCGCGGACGGCTCCGCGTCGGCGGGCGTCTGGCTGCCCTCCTCCGAGAAGGCGCTGCGCGCCGGGCTGCGCTGCCGCCCGGTCGCCGAGACGGTCCGCGACACGTGGTCCTGGATCCTGGAGGAGAAGATCACCAGGGACCGGGCCGCCGAAGGCGGACAGGGCATCGCCCCGGAGAAGGAGCGCGGGATCCTCGCCGCGTGGGCGGCGACGGGCGCGGACCCGGACGAGCACCCGAGAACCCGGTAACGTCGGGGGCCGAGAGCGGGAGGAGCGGGCCGATGCAGCTGGCCGATGGAGTGGGCGCGGTCTTCACCGACCGGTCGGGCGGGACGAGCGCCGCGCCGTACGACTCGCGCAACCTCGGGGGCGGCGTCGGAGACGATCCGGCCGCGGTCCGGGAGAACCGCGCCAAGACCGCCGCCGAGCTCGGGGTCGAACGGGTGGTGTACATGCGCCAGGTGCACAGCGCCGACGTCCGGTACGTCACCGAGCCCTTCGGCGACGACCCGCCGGCCCTCGACGGCGTCCACACCGGCGAGAGGGGCCTGGCCCTGGCGGTACTCGTCGCCGACTGCGCTCCGGTGCTGGTCGCCGATCCGGTCGCGCGGCTGGTGGGCGGCG
This sequence comes from Actinoallomurus soli, assembly GCF_024055715.1. GTDB lineage: Bacteria > Actinomycetota > Actinomycetes > Streptosporangiales > Streptosporangiaceae > Actinoallomurus > Actinoallomurus soli. Next base: position 147,972 of record NZ_JAMXMV010000005.1, on the reverse strand, counting down.
CCCACGCGGGCCGCGCGGGCACGGCCGCCGGTGTCGTCCCCGCGTTGGTCGAGGCGATGGCGGCGCGCGGCGCCGACCCGGCCCGGATGGTCGCGCTGATCGGCCCGAACGCCTGCGGCTCGTGTTACGAGGTGTCCGCCGAGCTGCGCGACGAGGTGTCCGCCGTGCTGCCCGCGGCCTGGTCGACGACCCCGCAGGGGACGCCCGCGCTCGACATCAGGGCCGGGATCACCGCGCAGCTCACCGCCGCAGGCGTGACCGACGTACGGCACGACGCGCGCTGCACCATCGAGAGCCCCGAGCTGTACTCCTACCGCCGTGAGGGCCGTACCGGCCGGTTCGCCGGGCTCATCTGGCTGGAGTGAGCGCGATACCGAGCGAGAGCCGGCGCGGATGATCGTGCCGGAACAGATCACGACGAAACGGTGTTGGAACGTGCGCCCCGGTCCGCCGGCCTGAGGGCGGCGGAAATCGGGTGGCGCAGTGCCCGCCGATCGGGCACGGTGGACGCCGGAGGCTGGACTGTCCGGCTGCCTGCCTATTCTTCCGGTTGCGATGGGATCTTCGATTACCGACCTGCAGACCCGCCTGCCCGAGCTGATGCTGCGCGACCGGCATCGGCTACGTCGTCGTCTCGACGGACTGCGCAAGGTGCGCGCCGCCGAGGCCCGCGAGAAGATCCTCGCGGAGGTCGCCACGGAGGTCGAGGCCGCCGAGCGCCGCGTCGCCCGCCGCCGCGCCGCGATCCCCGCGGTCACCTATCCCGAGGCCCTTCCGGTCAGCCAGAAGAAGGACGAGATCCTCAAGGCGATCGCGGACCACCAGGTCGTGATCGTCGCCGGTGAGACGGGGTCCGGCAAGACGACCCAGCTTCCCAAGGTCTGCCTGGAGCTGGGCCGGGGTGTCAAGGGGTTGATCGGGCACACGCAGCCGCGCCGGCTGGCCGCGCGGACCGTCGCCGACCGGATCGCCGAGGAGCTGGGCACCGAGCTGGGCGAGACCGTCGGCTACCAGGTGCGCTTCGCCGACCACTCCGGCGAGGACACGCTGGTCAAGCTGATGACCGACGGCATCCTCCTCGCCGAGATGTCCCGCGACCGGATGCTGCGCCGCTACGACACGCTGATCATCGACGAGGCGCACGAGCGCAGCCTGAACATCGACTTCATCCTGGGGTACCTCAAGCGCCTGCTGCCCAAGCGCCCCGACCTCAAGGTGATCATCACCTCGGCGACGATCGACCCCGAGCGGTTCTCCAAGCACTTCGACGACGCGCCGATCATCGAGGTGTCCGGCCGCACCTACCCGGTCGAGGTGCGCTACCGCCCGGTCGAGGAGGACGACGACCAGGTCCAGGCCATCATGGACGCGGTGGACGAGCTCGCCCTGGAGGAGCCGGGCGACGTCCTGGTGTTCCTGTCCGGCGAGCGGGAGATCCGCGACACCGCCGACGCCCTGGAGAAGCGCAAACTCAAGAACACCGAGGTGCTGCCGCTGTTCGCCCGGCTGTCGACGGCCGAGCAGCACCGGGTCTTCCAGTCGCACCGCGGCCGCCGCATCGTCCTGGCCACCAACGTCGCGGAGACGTCGCTGACCGTTCCGGGCATCAAGTACGTCATCGACCCGGGCACCGCCCGCATCTCGCGCTACAGCCACCGTACGAAGGTCCAGCGGCTGCCGATCGAGCCGATCTCGCAGGCGTCGGCCAACCAGCGCAAGGGCCGGTGCGGCCGGGTCTCGGAGGGCATCTGCATCCGGCTGTACTCCGAGGAGGACTTCCTCGCGCGCCCGGAGTTCACCGACGCGGAGATCCTGCGCACCAACCTCGCCTCGGTCATCCTGCAGATGACCGACCTGGGCCTGGGCGACATCCTCGACTTCCCGTTCATCGACCCGCCGGACCGCCGCAACGTCAAGGACGGCGTGAACCTCCTGCAGGAGCTCGGCGCGCTCGACGGGGACCGGCTGACGCAGCTGGGCCGCAAGCTCGCGCAGCTCCCCGTGGACCCGCGGCTGGCCCGCATGGTGCTGGAGGCCGACCGGAACGGCTGCGTGGACGAGGTCATGGTGATCGCCGCGGCGCTGTCGATCCAGGACCCGCGCGAGCGTCCGGCGGACAACCGCGCCGCCGCCGACCAGCAGCACGCGCGGTTCGCCGACAAGGAGTCGGACTTCCTGGCGTACCTCAACCTCTGGAACTACCTGCGAGAGCGCCAGAAGGAGCTGTCCGGCAACCAGTTCCGCAGGCTGTGCAAGCAGGAGTACCTCCACTACCTGCGCATCCGCGAGTGGCAGGACATCTACGGGCAGCTGCGGCAGGTCGGCAGGGACCTCGGCGTCACGATGAACACCACGCCCGCCGACCCGCAGCGCGTCCACGTCTCGCTCCTGGCGGGCCTGCTGTCGCACATCGGCCTGCTGGACACCGAGAAGAAGAACGGCGGAGGCGGCAAGGACGACGCCCGGCGCGGCCCCCGTGAGTACCTCGGCGCCCGGGGCGCCCGGTTCGCCATCTTCCCGGGCTCCGCGCTCGCCAAGCGGCCGCCGCGCTGGGTGATGGCGGCGGAGCTGGTCGAGACGTCCCGGCTGTGGGCGCGCATGGCCGCCAAGATCGAGCCGGAGTGGGTCGAGCCGCTCGCCGGCCACCTGGTCAAGCGCACCTACAGCGAACCGCACTGGGAGAAGAACCAGGGCGCGGTGATGGCGTACGAGAGGGTCACGCTGTACGGCGTGCCGATCGTGGCGCAGCGCAAGGTGAACTACGCCAGGATCGACCCGGAGCTGTGCCGGGAGCTGTTCATCCGTCACGCGCTGGTCGAGGGCGACTGGGACTCCCACCACCGGTTCCTGCGCGACAACCGCCGGCTGCTGGAGCAGGCCGAGGAGCTGGAGAACCGGGCGCGGCGCCGCGACATCGTCGTCGACGACGAGACCCTGTTCGCGTTCTACGACGAGCGCGTCCCCGCCGACGTCGTCTCCGCGCGCCACTTCGACTCCTGGTGGAAGAAGGCGCAGCGCGACGAGCCGGAGCTGCTCACCTTCTCGACGGCGATGCTGGTCAACGACGCCGCCGGAGAGGTCAGCGAGGCCGACTACCCCGACGCCTGGCAGGCGGACGGGCACCGGTTCCGGCTGTCGTACCAGTTCGAGCCGGGCACGGACGCCGACGGCGTGACCGTGCACATCCCGCTGCCGGTGCTGAACCAGGTCGACGGCGAGGAGTTCGACTGGCAGATCCCCGGTCTGCGGCAGGACCTCGTGACCGAGCTGATCCGGTCGCTGCCCAAGCAGCTGCGCGTCAACTTCGTCCCCGCGCCGAACGTCGCCCGCGAGGTCCTGGCCCGCATGACCCCCGGCTCCGGGCCGCTCCTCGACGCCCTGGAGCGCGAGCTGCGCGCGATGACCGGCGTCACGGTCCCGCGCGAGGCCTGGGACCTGTCCCGTGTCCCCGATCACCTGAAGATCACCTACCGGGTGACCGACCGGCGGCGCACCCTCGCCGAGGGCAAGGACCTCGCCGCGCTGAAGCGCCGCCTGGCGCCGAAGGTGTCCGCGACGCTGTCGAAGGCCGCCGACGACCTCGAGCGGAAGGGCCTGCGCGCCTGGGACATCGGCACGCTCCCGCGGGTGTACGAGCAGGGCCGGGTCAGGGCGTATCCGGCGCTCACCGACGAGGGCGACAGCGTGGCCGTGCGCACGTACGCCACGGAGGCCGAGCAGGAGCGGGCGATGTGGCGCGGCACGCGGCGGCTCGTCCTGCTGAACAGCCCCTCCCCGCTGAAGTACCTGCAGAGCAGACTGGACAACCAGGCCAAGCTGGTGCTCAGCCACAACCCCCACGGCAGCGTCCCGAAGCTGCTGGACGACTGCGTCGCCTGCGCCGCCGACCATCTCATCACCGAGGGCGGCGGCCCCGCCTGGGACGAGGCGGGGTTCCGGCGCCTGACCGACCACGTCCGCGCCGACCTCGCCGACACCGCCGCCGACGTCCTCGGCCACGTGCAGCGCGTCCTGGCGGCCGCACACCAGGTCGAGCGCAGGCTGAAGAGCACGAACAGCCCGACGCTGATCCCCGCGCTGACCGACATCCGGGCGCAGCTGTCCCGGCTGATCTACCCCGGCTTCGTCACGGTCACCGGCCGGCGGCGGCTGCCCGACCTTCTGCGCTACCTGCGCGCGATCGAACGCCGTCTCGACAAGCTCCCCGACGACCCGCACGGCGACCGCCTGCGCATGCAGCGCGTCCAGCAGGTCGAGGCCGCCTACATCCGGGCCCGCGACGCCAGGCCCGGGAACGCCGAGATCCGGCGGGTCCGCTGGATGATCGAGGAGCTGCGGGTCAGCGTCTTCGCCCAGCAGCTCGGCACCGCCTACCCCGTCTCGGAGAAGCGCATCCTCAAGGCCCTCGACCAGGCCACCGGCTCCTGAGCCCCGGTCCTGGGGCCTGTCTCAAAGCCCCGCCGTCCTGCTGCGCGGCTTGGAGGCACGTTCTAGGCGACGAGCTCCGCCTCGATCGGGGAGCGGCCCCGGGCGCGCGGGGCGAGCCGGACGGGGCCCAGCCAGGAAGTGAGCCGGGCGGCCTCGGCGGCGATCGCGGCGGCGGCCTCCGTGCCGACGTCCTCCAGCAGCCGGCAGACCACCTCGCCGTCGGCGCGCTGCGCCCAGCCGCCGACGGCCCGCCCGTCGCACCAGACCGTGGGACCGGCGTTGCCGTTGCGGTCGAACAGGAGCGGGCCGTGCTCGCCGAGATACCAGTCCCGGCCCGCCCAGCCCATGACCGTCGGGTCCAGGGCGGGCAGCAGCGCGACCCAGGGACCGGGATCGGGCACGGGCTCCACGTCCTCGGCCAGGACGTACCCGTCCTCGCCGTCGAGCTCGACCCGCTCGACCGCGATCAGCTCCAGCGCCCTCCTGACCTGGGTGAGCGTGAGCCCGGTCCACCACTTCAGGTCGGCGGCGGTCCCGGGCCCGTACGCGCCGAGCCATCGGCGGATCAGCGCGGCGCGCGCCTCCTCCGCGGGAACGCGCGGCAGGCCGCCGGGCCACCACGCCTCGGCCGGGGACCAGCTGAACTGGCTGCTCGTCCATGAGCCGCGCGGCCGGCCGCGGATGATCCGGCCCTCGACGGCCAGGCCGAGCAGCACGCGGTTCGCGATGGTCGGCCGGGCCTCGTACGCCTTGCCCTCCGACAGCACGATCCGCTCCTTCAGCCGCGGCACGTCGGCGGACAGGTCGGGCGTGAAGGCCTCACCACGGGCCCGCAGCGCGGCGACCGTGGCCTCCTCGACCTCCCGCAGCCAGGCGTCGTCGCCGAGACCCGCCTCCTCGATGTACCGCACGGTCTTACGGCGCTCACGCCGCGCCACCTCGTCGGAGCAGGCCGCCTGGACGACCGGGGCCAGCTCGGCCGGAACGGTGAACACGGTCCGCCGCATGGCCAGCATCCGCAGCAGCAGACGGTCGTCGTACAGCGCCCGCTCGACCGCGCCGACGTCGGGAACCCGCATGCGGGCCGCCGCGGCGAGGTGCACCGACGCCGGGTCGGTGCCGTGCAGCGCCACGAGCGCGCGGGCGACGTCGACGGCGGTGTCCGCCGGATCCGCCAGGTGGTGCCGTGCTCCGAGGCGCGCCCGGCGCTCCTCGATCTTGATCGCCCGTACGGTCATCCGCCGATTATGACCGGACCGGCCGACATTTCCGGGATTTGCGGCGATCACGGAGAGTGATGTTCGTGCTCCGCGGGTACACGGTCGCCATGCCGGAACCGTTCGGGGCCGGAGGTGGCCCGATCGACCTGTTCGCGGCGCGGGGGCAGATGGGATTCTCCCTCGGCTGGCACATCATCCTCGCGTGTTTCGGCGTCGGCATGCCCGCGTTCACCGTGTTCGCCGAGTGGCGCGGGCACCGTACGGGGAACGAGGACTACATCCGTCTGGCGCACCGCTGGGCCAAGGCGATGGGAGTGCTGTTCGCCGTCGGCGCGGTTTCGGGCACGATCCTGTCGTTCGAGATGGGCCAGCTGTGGCCCGGGCTCATGGCGAGGTACGGCCAGGTCGTGGGGCTGCCGTTCGCGCTGGAGGGGTTCGCGTTCTTCATCGAGGCGATCTTCCTGGGCATCTACCTGTACGGGTGGGACCGGTTGCCGCGCCGCTGGCACGTGCTGACCGGACTGCCGGTCTGCGTGGCCGGCGTCGCGTCCGCGTTCTTCATCGTGTCGGCGAACGCCTGGATGAACCAGCCCCGCGGCTTCGACCTGGTGAACGGGATGCCCGTCCACGTCCGGCCGTGGGCGGCGATGTTCAACCCGGCGATGCCCCGCCAGGTCCTCCACATGATCCTGGCCGCGTTCATGGTCTCCGGCTTCGGGATCGCGGGCGTCTACGCGGTGGGCATGCTCCGCGGCCGCCGGGACCGGTACCACCGCATCGGGTTCCTGCTCCCCTTCACCGCGGCCGCGATCATCGCCCCGGTGCAGGTCATCGTCGGCGACTCGATGGCGAGATTCCTGGCGACCAACCAGCAGACCAAGCTCGCCGCGATCGAGGGCCTCAACGAGACCGGGTCGCACGTGCCCCTGTCGATCGGCGGGCTGTACAGCGACGGGAGGATGCGGTACGCCCTGCGGGTCCCGGACGCACTGTCGCTGCTCGTCGGGTACCGGCCCGGGACGGTCGTGCACGGCCTCTCCGAGGTCCCGCCCGCCGACCGCCCTCCGGTCAACCCGGTGCACCTGGGATTCCAGGTCATGGTGGCCATCGGGTTCGGGCTGGTGCTGCTGGGGCTCTGGCTGGCGCTCGCCTGGTGGCGGCACCGTGACCTCCCGCGGTCCCGCTGGTTCCTGCGGCTCTCGGCGATCTCGGGCGTGGCCGCCGTCGTCGCCCTGGAGGCCGGCTGGGTCACCACCGAGGTGGGCCGGCAGCCCTGGATCGTCTGGCGGTACATGCGCACGTCCGATGCCGTCAACCCGGTGCCGGGGCTGTGGATCAGCCTCCTCTCGCTGCTGGCCGTCTACACCGTCCTGACCGTGGCGGCCGTGTACGTGCTCGACCGCCTGCGGCGTCAGCGGGTCACCGCGCCGCAGGAGGGCTGGACCGAGGAGTACACACCGTGACCGCCGCGCAGGCCGTACTGGCCCTGGCCTGGGCCGGGGTCATGATGTACGCCCTGCTGGGCGGCGCCGACTTCGGCGGTGGGTTCTGGGATGCCCTGGCGGGGAGCCCGCGTCGCGGTTACGGCCAGCGCCGTCTCATCGAGCACTCGATCGGGCCGGTGTGGGAGGCCAACCACGTGTGGCTGATCTTCGTCCTGGTGATCTTCTGGACGTGCTTCCCGATCGTGTTCGCGTCGGTCGCCTCCACGATGTACATCCCGCTGACGCTGGTCGCGTTCGGCATCATCGCGCGTGGGGCGGCGTTCGCGTTCCGCAAGGCCAGCACCGAGCTCTGGCAGTTGCGGCTGTTCGGCGGCGCGTTCGCGCTGTCCTCGGTGGTGACCCCCTTCTTCCTCGGCGCCATCGCGGGCGGCGTCGCCTCCGGGCGGGTCCCGGCCGGCCTCGCGAAGGGCGACATCATCGGGAGCTGGGTGAACCCCACCTCGTTCCTCGGAGGGGTGCTCGCGATCGGAACGACCGCGTACCTCGCGGCCGTCTACCTCACCGCGGACGCGCGCCGGGAGGGCCGGCGGGACCTGGCGGACGCGTTCCGGCACCGCGGGATCATCGCCGCGGTGGTCACGGGCGTGGTCGTGATCGGCGGCATCTTCGTCATCCACCAGGACGCGCCGCGCCTGTACTCCGGCCTGATCGGCCGGGCCCTTCCCATCGTCGTCCTGTCCGCGGTCGCCGGGATCGTCTCCCTCGCGCTGCTCGCGGCACGGCGCTACGCCCTCGCGCGGATCACCGCGGCCATCGCCGTCGCCGCGGTGATCTGGGGCTGGCCCGTCGCGCAGTACCCGCTGCTCCTGCCGCCGCACGTCACCGTGATGAACGCCGCCGCCCAGCCCACCGTCCTGCGCACGACGCTGGCCTCGGTGCTCATCGGGCTGGTCCTCCTGGTGCCGTCGCTCGTCTGGCTCTTCACGCTGTTCCAGCGCAGCAGGCACGCCGAGCCGGACTAGCGTGACGACCTTCTATGCTCGGGCGCATGACGTCCGACGTCGCACCACACCCCCCGCAGGATCCGACGAGCCGCACGAGCCCGGAGCAGACCACGGCGCCTCATCTCGTTCCGCCACGCGACGCGGCGCCCGTGGCCGGTCCGCGAGACGGCGCGGCGACCGTGATCGACCCGCGAGACGGCGCAGGGACCGTGGCCGGTCCCCGAGACGGCGTGGCGCCGGTGGGCGCTCCGGAGAGCGAGACCGAGCCGGTGGGGGTCGGGCCGCATCCGCTGCCCTGGCCGGACGACCCGCGCTTCGACCCGGCCCTGCTCGCGGGCGGCGACCGGCGCAACGTCGTCGACGAGTACCGGTACTGGAGCAACGAGGCGATCGTCGCCGACCTCGACACCCGGCGGCACCCCTTCCACGTCGCCGTCGAGAACTGGCAGCACGACTTCAACATCGGCGCGGTCGTCCGCAACGCCAACGCGTTCCTCGCCGCGGAGGTGCACATCATCGGCCGGCGGCGCTGGAACCGGCGCGGCGCCATGGTCACCGACCGCTACCAGCACGTACGGCACCATCCGGCGACGAGCGACCTGGTGACCTGGTGCCGCGAGCGCGACCTGCCGATCATCGGCATCGACAACCTGCCCGGATCCCGTCCGATCCAGAGCGCGGAGCTGCCGACCGCGTGCCTCATGCTGTTCGGGCAGGAGGGGCCGGGCCTGTCGGAGGAGGCCCGGGAGGCCGCCGACGTCGTCCTGCACATCCCCCAGTTCGGTTCCACCCGCTCGATCAACGCCGGTGTCGCCAGCGGCGTCGCGATGTACGAGTGGATCCGGCGGCACGCCACCCTCTGACGCCCGCCGGGCTCATCGCCCCGAATCTCGTTCGCCGGGCCGTCCGGTCTCCAGCCGGTACGCCCGCGCCTGCAGATCGTAGAGCTCACGGAAGACGCCGCCGGCCGCAAGCAGCGCAGCGGGCGGCCCCTCCTCGACGACCTTGCCGTGGTCGAGGACGTAGACCTGGTCGGCGTGGCGGACGCTGGCGAGCCGATGGGTGATCAGCAGCACCGTACGGCCGTCGGCGTGGCCGCGGATCCGCTCGAACAGCGCGTGTTCGGCACGGGCGTCGAGGGCGGCGGTGGGCTCGTCGCAGATCAGCAGCGGAGCGTCCCGGTAGAAGCCGCGGGCGACCGCGATCCGCTGCCACTGCCCGCCCGACAGCTCATGGCCGTCCTTGAAACGCCGGTCGAGCAGCGTGCCGTACCCGTGGGAGAGCGGCTCGATGACCTCATCCGCCCCGGAGGCCCTGGCCGCCTCGGCGATCCCGGCGTCGTCGGGCGTACGGCCCATGGCGATGTTGTGCCGTGCCGTCATCGGCCAGTGGGTGTAGTCCTGCGGGATCATCGCGACGTTCTCGCGGAGACGTTCGAGGTCGACCTCGGACAGGCGGTCGGCGTCCCAGCGGACCTCGCCCGCGTCGGGCCGGTACAGACCGGCCAGGATCTTGGCCAGCGTCGTCTTGCCGGAGCCGTTCTCGCCCACGAGGGCGACGACCTGTCCCGCGCGGATCCGGACCGACACGCCGCGGAGGCTGGGCTCCTCCGCTCCCGGGTAGGTGAACCAGACGTCCTCGGCGGAGATGGCGGCGAAGGTCACCGGCACCGGTCCGTTCCGCGGCTCGGGGATCCGCTGCTCGGCCTGGGCGCAGAAGTCGAGGTAGTCGGCGAAGTACAGGCCCGACTCGTAGCACTGGTTGACCGCGAACAGGAGCGAGGCGAGCGAGGTCTTCCCGCTGCGGATCGCCAGGACCGCGGTTCCCGCGACGGGCAGGGGCACGGCGCCGGTCGCGAGCAGCACGCCCAGCACGACGTACACCGCCCCGGTCGCCAGACCACCGACGATCTCACCGAGCACCTGCACGACCGTCTGCCGACGGGCCAGGCCGACGTGGACCCCGCACTCCTCGGCACCGAGCCGGTCGTGTTCGCGGCCGAGGAAACCGCGCATCGTGAAGGCCCGGATCTCCGCGGCGGAGTCCCGGTCCGCCATCAGCTCCGCGAGCACCCACTTGCGCCGGCGCACCGGGGACAAGGTGAAGATCGCCAGGTAACGCATCCGGGCCGATCGCGCCGCCGCCCACCCGTCGGGCACCGCCGTCAGGAGCAGCAGCGGCAGCAGTACGGGATGGAGCAGGCCGAGCGCCCCGGCCGCCGCGGTGAGCCCGACGAGGCCGGTCAGGATGTCGATCGCCTCCTGGACCACCGCCGACGCCTCGTACAGGCCCCGCTGGCGGGCCCGGTGCATGGCGTCGTGGAAGTCGGTGTCGTCGAAGGCCGTCAGGTCCACCCGCATGGTCAGGTCGAAGAGGCGGGTCTCGACCATGCGGTTGACCTTGGGTTTGAGCCGGGCCTGCGCCCAGCCCGCCCCCGCCTGCAGCCCGGAGCGCAACGCCGCCGCCCCCGCGACCAGCGCCAGCGCCGGCAGGGCCGCCCGCACCCGGTCGGGCGTCGCCCCGCCGGCGAACAGCGCCGTCAGCACGCCGGACGTGGCCAGCAGCCCGTACGCGGTGAAGACGCCGGCGGCGAGGTTCAGCAGGACGGTCGCCGTCGTGTCGAATCGGCTCGCCCGCCAGGCCAGGCGGATGGCCGCGCCGACCAGGGCGGGCAGCCGGCGGCTCATGCCCGCCAGGCTCGTGGCTGCCAGCTCCCCTAAGTGCGCCTGCCAGGGCAGCGCCGCCATCTCCCCGACGACGGCGCCCTCCCCCGCGTCCGCCGGCCGCGCCTCGTCCCGGACCTGCCGCGCCCGCTCGTCTCCGGCCCCTGCGTCTCCGGCCCGCCCGTGGCGGGCATCCCGGTCGCGGGCCCGCCCGTTTCCGCCGCGCTCCGCACGTGCCCGATCGTCCCCGTCCCGTTCGCTCCCCGCCCGTCCGTTCCCGGTCCGCGTGGTCGAACCGCGTCGCATCGCGCCTCCCCCAGTGGCAGCCGACCGCAGTGTCCCTCCGTTCGGAGGTGATCACCGCTCGTAGCACCGTTCGGGTATTGATCGTTCGTTTGGCGAGACGGATGATCCGGAGATGGACGTTCAGGAGATCTCCGACCGGCTCGCGCTCGGTGAGGTGCTCGCCCGCTATGTCCGGGCCGTCGACGGCGGGGAGTGGGCGCTCCTCGACTCCGTCTTCACCGCCGACGCGATCATCGACTTCTCGGCGTCCGGTGGCGTGCGAGGCGACCGTGAGGCGGTCAAGCGCTGGCTCGCCGAGGTGCTGGCGGCCTGGCCGGGCCGGCAGCACCTGATCGGGGCGGTGACGATGACGGTCGACGGCGACGAGGCGCGGCTCAGCGCGTCGTTCGCCGACACCCTCGCCCCCTCACGGTCGACGGTCGCCGCGACGGAGCCCGGATTCGTCCGCGGCGGCGGCTGGTATCACCACCGGCTCGTCCGTACGCCCGATGGCTGGCGCAGTCGCGAACTCGTCCAGGAGCAGTGCTGGCGCACGATCGGCTGATCCTCGCCCGGACCGGTCACTCCGCGAGCGCGGCGGTGTCGATGGTCAGCTTCCAGGGCTCCGGCAGGTCGAGCGGGCGGCCGAGTGCGACGTCCGTCTCCCGCTCATAGCCATCGGCCCCCGGCTGGGACAGCAGGCGGACCTTGCGCGCGAAGGCGTCCACCACCAGGCAGAGCGGCACGCCGCCCGCCGCGTACTGCCGCGGTTTCACCTCATGGTCGTCGGTCATGCTGCTCGCCGATACCACCGCGACCACGAGGAGCACCTGGTCACCGTAGACATGATCCTTCGCCCACATCTTCGGCTCGGCCGGTACCACGGTCGAATCCGGCCGGTAGCGATCCCGCTGCGGCCCGAGGAAGAGCGTGATGTCATTCCAGATCTGCCGCCCTTGACCCTGTACTACGGCGAGAAGCTGCAGGAGCAGCTGATAAACGATGCGGTTGTGTTCAATCGACCACTCTCGGTTCAGAGACCCGTCGTGGTCAGGCGCTCCCGCCTGACGAGTTGAGGGTGGCCAGGCCCGTCCAGGTGAGGTCCATGAGGTGGTCGGCGGCCTCCTCGGGGGTGACCTCCGGGTTGCGCGCCCGCCACAGGGCCATCCGCTCGCAGGCGCCGATGACGCTCTCGGCGTAGGCCTCCAGGGCGCGGCGCGGCCGGTCCGGCAGGTGCGCGGCGAGCAGCCCGACCATCATCTCGCTCTGCTGACGGCGGATCCCCTCGATCTCCTCGGCCGCGCTGCGCACCAGCACCGGCTCCTGAAGGAGGACGAGCCAGGCGCGATGGTGGGCCTCGCCGAACCGGAAGTAGGCGATGTAGCCGCGCCGCAGCATCTCCTCGGGGGTTCCGCCCACCTCGACCGCGCGCTCGGTGACCTCACGCAGCTCTCCCCGTGCCCGCCGGATGACGCCGAGCAGGAGGCCCTCCTTCGACCCGAAGTACTCGTACAGCATCGGCTTGGACAGCCCGACGAGCTCGGCGATCTCCTCCATGGAGACCGCGCCGTAGCCGCGCTCGGCGAACACCTCCTCGGCGACGTCGAGCATCTGCCGCTCACGGTCGGCGCGGGACATCCGGGTGCGGCGCGGCTTCACGGAGTCGTTGCGGATCACGTGTGAACTCTATCTCACCATCTACCGACGGTAACCTACCGCTGGTAAGTTACTAGTGGTAACTCCGAACGAGAGCGACGGCCGCCCGGGAGGCGCAGTGAAGATCGCGATCATCGGCTCCGGATTCGGCGGCCTCGGCATGGCCATCCAGCTGAAGCGGGCGGGCTTCCACGACTTCGTGATCCTGGAGAAGTCCGGCGACCTCGGCGGCACCTGGCGCGACAACCGGTACCCGGGGTGCGCGTGCGACGTGCCGTCGCACATGTACTCCTTCTCCTTCGAGCTGAACCCGGACTGGTCGCGGATGTTCGCCCCGCAGCCGGAGATCTGGGACTACCTGCGCCACTGCGTGGACAAGTACGACCTGGGCCCGCACCTGCGCTTCGGCTGCACCGTCGAGGCGATGGAGTGGGAGGAGACGGCCCGCCACTGGCGGGTCACCCTGGCGTCCGGCGAGGTGCTCACTCCGAAGGCCGTCGTCTCCGCGATCGGCGCCCTGCACGTGCCGTCCATTCCCGACATCCCCGGCGCCGAGCGGTTCCAGGGGACGGCCTTCCACTCGGCTCAGTGGGACTCCTCGGCCGACCTGTCCGGGAAGAGGGTCGCCGTCATCGGCACCGGAGCGTCGGCGATCCAGTTCATTCCGCGGGTCGCCGACGAGGCGGGCCGGCTGCACGTCTTCCAGCGCACGCCGCCGTGGGTCCAGGGGAAGCCCGACTTCCTGCTGTCCGAGCGGGTGCGGCGCGTCTTCCGGCACGTTCCCGGGGCGCAGCGCGCCTTCCGTGACGCGATCTACTGGGGTCTGGAGGCCCGCGCGGTCGGCTTCGCCCTGGACCCGCGGCTCATGGCGCCGATGGAGCGGCGGGCCCGCCGCCACATCGAGCGGCAGATCGACGATCCGGAACTGCGCGCGAAGGTCACCCCCGACTACACGATCGGATGCAAGCGCATCCTGCTGTCCTCGGACTACTATCCGGCGCTGACCCGCCCGCACGTCGACGTGGTCACGGAGCCGATCAAGGAGATCACCGAGACGGGGCTGGTGACCGCGGACGGCACCGCGTACGACGTGGACGTCATCATCTACGGCACCGGGTTCAAGGTCACCGAGGCGCTGTCCGAGCAGCACATCGTCGGACGGGACGGGCTGAAGATCCAGGAGGCCTGGGCCGACGGCATCGAGGCCCACCACGGCGTCACGGTGGCGGGCTTCCCGAACCTCTTCCTGCTCCTGGGTCCCAACACCGGGCTCGCCCACACCTCGGTGGTGTTCATGATCGAGTCGCAGGTGCAGCACGTGCTGAGCTGCCTGCGCATGCTCTCGCAGGAGAACGCCGAGACGATCGAGGTACGGCCCGAGGCCCAGCGGCGGTACAACGACCGCCTGCAGAAGAGGTTGCGCCGGGCGGTCTGGAACGAGGGCGGCTGCGTGAGCTGGTACCTCGACGAGCACGGCGTCAACCGCACGCTGTGGCCCGGTTTCACCTTCGAGTACTGGGCCCGCACGCGGCGCGCCCACCGGGAGGACTACGTCCTGACCCCCGCCTGAACGCCCCCGCCCTCAGGCCGGACCGTCGGGGCGTCACGCGCCGGCCGGGGCCGCGGCCCGTCAGGGCGTGGCGAAGCGGCGGTGCCGGGCGAGTTCGGCGAGGTCCGGCCAGTCCTCGCCGGAATGGGCGTGGTCGGGGAGGACGCAGCCGAAGGTCAGCGGACGTGGCACGTCGTACCTCGGGACCTTGAGCCGGGGCCGCCGGCCGAAGTCGAGGACCTCGGCCAGGTTGCGCGCCGCCGCGTCGCGTACGGTCAGCGGAGCCAGGCCGAACCGCCACTCGATCATCTTCAGGATCGACGTGTGGTCGTACACGTGGTGCGCCACGTGGCCGCGCCGGGCCCACGGCGAGATGACCACGCAGGGCACCCGGAAGCCGCGCAGGCCCGCGCCGAGATCGGGGTTGGGGTCCGGGCCGGCGGGCGGCGCGACGTGGTCGAAGAATCCGCCCCACTCGTCGTACGTGACCACCAGCACCGTCCTGGACCAGTTCGGGCCGGAGACCACCGCATCGTGCACCTTGCCCAGGAAGTGCTGACCGAGACGGATGTCGGCGAGGGGGTGCTCGTCCTCGGACAGGCCGGGCACCGCCTCGCCGAGGAAGCCCGGCTCGACGAACGAGACCGCGGGGAGCGTCCCGGTCGCGGCCGCCGTGTAGAACTCCGCGATCGGGTGGCTGATCCCGAGGTAGCGCGTGCCCCAGAGCGCGGTGTACGGCACGTCGCTGTAGTAATAGCGGCCCTTGACGCCCTTCGCGGCCAGACTGTCCCAGATCGTCGGCATGGTGGCGAGCTTGTCCACCGACGTCGTGCGCCGGTCGGTCTGCGCCGCGTGCAGGAAGAACCGGTTGGGGAACGTCGGGGCCATCATGGCGGCGAAGTAGCGGTCGCAGACCGTCCAGTCCCGCGCCGCCCGGCCGTAGAACCCGAGGTCGGCGGCCTCGAAGTAGCCGATGGAGAGCAGGTCGTTGTCGCCCGCGCGCAGCCAGCCGTCGCAGGCGCCCGCGTTGAACTCGACCCGGCCGCCCTCGTAGGAGTGGTCGGGGTCGTTGAACCCGCAGCCGTGCGGCACGGTCAGGTGGTGCGTCTCGTGCGGGACGCCGTCGCGGTCGGTGTACGTCAGCCCGGCCTGCCGGCCGTCCGCGCCCGGCAGCCAGCCGAGATAGTGGTCGAAGGAGCGGTTCTCCATCATCACGACGACGATGTGGTCGATGCCCGATCGCTGCGGCGCGGGCAGGCGGACGGCCGCCTCCGCCCGGCCCTCCGTGAGGGCCTCGCCCGCGACGACGCCCGCCGCCACCGCCCCGGCCGTCCCGGCGATGAACCCGCGTCGGCTGACCTCGCCCACCGTCGCCTCCCAGCGTGATGATCGGATGCCGAGCCGAGTATGACGGCTGCGTCCGGCGAGGAGCGGCCGATCACGAGGCCGGTTCCGGACATGGCACGCCAGGACACGTGTCACCAAGCAAGTGCTTGACCAAGAGCTCGGGCCGCCGTATAACCGGCGCAAGCGTCGACGCTCACGCGCTCTGACGGCTCGGTCCCCTCCACGGCCGAGTCACCCGGCGGGACGCTCAGGCCGGCACCCGCCGTCTTCTCGC
Source organism: Actinoallomurus soli (assembly GCF_024055715.1). GTDB lineage: Bacteria > Actinomycetota > Actinomycetes > Streptosporangiales > Streptosporangiaceae > Actinoallomurus > Actinoallomurus soli. The sequence goes on along the minus strand of NZ_JAMXMV010000005.1, from coordinate 132,101 downwards.
TGCATTCCGGCGGTCCGCCGTCCCGGACCGCCGCTCCCCCCGGGAGCACCCATGGACTCCTCCTCCCACCTGTCCCGCCGTGGCCTGCTCGCGGCCGCGGGCGCGGCCGCCCTCACCACCTGGATCCCCGCCTTCCGCGTGCCCGCCCGAGCCGACGCGCCGGGCTTCCCCCTGCCGCTGTACCGGCAGGCCTACCAGAACTGGTCCGAAGAGATCACCATCGAGAACGCACTGACCTGTGCGCCGACCACCCCGGCCGACGTCGTGGCCGCGGCGAACTGGGCCCAGCAGAACGGCTACCGCCTCCGGCCGAAGGGAATGGGGCACAACTGGTCGCCGATCCTCCTGCCGAACGGCGCCGACACCGGCAAGGTCATCCTCGTCGACACGACGCAGCACCTGACGGCGGTCGGCATCGGCTCCTCCACCGTCACCGCCCAGACCGGCGTCACGATGGACGCCCTGCTCGCCGCGCTCGAGACGGCCGGGCTGGGGTTCGCGGCCATCCCGGCCCCGGGGGACATCACCCTGGGCGGCGCGCTGGCGATCAACGCGCACGGCTCGGCGATCCCCGCCCAGGGTGAGAGCCGGCTCCCCGGAACCGGCTACGGCTCGCTGAGCAACCTGATCCGGTCCCTCACCGCGGTCGTCTGGAGCGGGAACGCGTTCACGCTGAAGACGTTCACCCGGACCGATCCCGCGATGAAGGCGTTCCTGACCCACCTGGGCCGGGCGTTCGTCACCGAGGTGACCCTGGAGGTCGGCGTCAACCAGCGCCTGCGCTGCCAGAGCCGGTACGACATCCAGGTCACCGACGTCTTCGCCGCGCCGTCCGCCGCGGGGTCGAACTCGTTCGCGAGCCTGCTGGACGCCTGCGGGCGGATCGAGGTGATCTGGTTCCCGTTCACGACCGTCCCGTGGATCAAGCTCTGGACGGTCAGCCCGTCCAAGCCCCTGCTGTCGAAGCAGGTCACCGCCCCGTACAACTACACCTTCGCGAACTTCATCGACCAGCAGCAGTCCGACTACATCGAGCAGATCGTCGCCGGTGACGTGTCGGTCACCCCGGCCTTCGAGAACCTCGAGATGTCGATCGTCGGCTCCGGGCTCATCACCACCGGCACGTGGGACGTCTGGGGCTGGTCGAAGAACACCCTGCTGTACGTCCAGCCGACCACCCTGCGGATCGTCGAGGCCGGGTACGCCGTGCTCACCGCGCGGGCGAACGTCCAGCGCGTCGTCAGCGAGTTCTACATCCGGTACGTCTCCCGGATCAACGCCTACCGTGCCCAGGGCCGGTATCCGATGAACGGCCCGGTCGAGATCCGGGTGACCGGCCTGGACCAGCCGTCCGAGACCGGAGTCGGCGGCGCGGTCACGCCACAGCTCTCGTCGGTACGGCCGCGCCCCGACCACCCGGAGTGGGACGTCTGCGTCTGGCTCGACATGGGGACCATTCCGGGCACACCGCAGTGCAACGCGTTCTATCGGGAGATGGAGCAGTGGATCTTCGCCAACTACACCGGTTCGTACGCGACCGTACGCCCCGAGTGGTCCAAGGCGTGGGCGATCACGACTGACGCGGCATGGGCCGACACCACCGTGCTCACCTCGACCGTCCGCAGCGCCGTGAACGCGGGACAGGCCGCCGGCGACGGCTTCGACGCGGCGCGGGCCACGCTGAACACGTACGACCCGTACCGCGTCTTCAGTAACACGTTCCTGGACGTCCTCCTGCCGTGAGCCGGCCCCGATCCGGGGCGCCCGCCTCGTCCGTCCGCGAGGCGGGCGCCCCGGGTCACCCGGCGATCGGGCTGCGGTCGAGCTCCGCGAGCAGGTGCGCCGGTCCGTCATAGACGGCGACGGCACCGGCCTCCCGGACCTCGTCCGCGCCGATGCCGCCGGTCAGCACGGCGATGCACGGCAGGCCGGCCTTCTGGCAGGCCCGTATGTCCCAGACGGTGTCGCCGACGAAGATCGCCCGGTCGGCCGGCACGCCCGCCCTCTCCAGGGCCACCTGGACGATGTCGGGAGCCGGTTTGCTCTCCTCGGCGTCGGCCGAGGACGTCGCGGCGGTGATGGCGTCGTCCGCGTCGAGCGCGGCGCGCAGCGCCTCCATCTCGTCGCCCTCCGCGGAACTGGCCAGGACGACCTTCAGGCCGAGCGCCGCACAGGCACGCAGCAGGTCCGCGGCTCCGTCGAAGGCGCGCAGCCGTTTCCAGAACAGGCGGTACAGGGTCTTGTGGGCCGCGCGGATCGCGTCGTCCTCGCCGCGGTCACGGTCGTCCGGCAGCAGCTGATCGAGCAGCTTGTCGGACCCCATGCCGATCGCCCGGTGGACGGCGGCCATGTCGACGCCGTGGCCGTACTGCCGGAACGCCTCCCACCACGTCACGGCGTGCAGGTAGTTGGTGTCGACGAGCGTGCCGTCGACATCGAAGATCACCGCTTCGGTCATCGGTCGTGACTCCCCGGCCGCTCAGTCCACATACCGCAGCAACGCCCCGACGCCGGCCTCCGCCCGGAACGACTCCGCCGGCAGCAGCCGCAGTTCCCCGTCCGTGCTGGCCAGCGCCCGGATCAGCGCGGCGTCGGCGCGCTCCTCGACGGGGTCGGTGACGCCCAGTTCGCGCAGGAGCCCGGCCGAGGTGCCGACGTCGGTCGGGTGCGGGCCGACCCACAGCGTGGCCGGCGAGTCCGGCCGGTCCTCCAGGAACAGGGTCGCGACCTGGCCCTTGCGCAGCGCGTCCGTCACACCGGCCAGGCCCTCGACCGCGCGCCCCTTCTTGGTGAGCTGCTCGTCGAACTGACCGAGCAGCGCCGCGCGCTGTTCCTCGCGCTTGTGCTCGACGGCCCGGGCGATCTCGTCCTCCAGGGACGGGCCCGCTCCGCCGGCGTCGACCAGGCGCGCCAGCACCACCTCGGGCAGCTCTCCCTCGACGGCCTTGCGGGCGCGGATGTCACCGGCCAGCACGACGAGGTCGGCGCCGCGGTCGTCGACGGCCACGGCGATCTCGTGGGCGACCTTCTTCCCGTTGGTCCGCCAGACCTCCTCGGCGGCCCGCTGCTGCTTGTCCGTGCGGAAGCTGTCGCCGGCCTTGGTCTTGCGGACGGGGAAGTCCTCTTCCGGCTTGACGTGGATCACGCGTCGGTGGCCGTCCCGGGACACGCAGGTGAGCTCGCCGCCGAGCCGGTCGACCGTGACGGCGACGTAGGCCATCGGCTCCCCGCGCTGGACGAGCATCGGCTTGACGTGGGGAAGCCGCGAGTAGTGGGCCACTTCGACGGGCGGCGGCCCCTGCAGCACCTCATGGTGGACGACCTCGCCGTCCGCCGCGAACATCGCGAGGGTGCCGGACTCCCGCCGGCCGTTCTCCTCATCGACGAGCCGCGCCATCGCCTCGATCATCGCGGGCGGGGCTCCCTGGTCGGCCAGTTCCCGCTGCCGGGCCTTGCGGCGCAGTTCGATGGCCTTCGGAGCGTCCTCCGTGATCCGCCTGATGTCCAGGTAGACGGAGGCGAACGGGCCCGAACTGTCGTACAGCGACTTGAGGAAGCTAAGGTCCATGCTGGCCGCCTACCCGCCGAGACTGTCCCAAACCCACGATTCGCTCCGCCGAAGCGAACGGCTCTCCGGCACCCGCCGCAGCCGTCCGTGCACGCGCCGCACCCCACGCGCCGGCTCCCGGCGCACCGCGGCCCGTCGGTCGCGCTTCCCGGCCCGTCGTGCCTCCCGGCTTGCCGCGCATCGCGGCCCGCCGGCCGTCTCAGCCCTCCGCGGCCTTCTGGAGTCGCGCGTAGGCGAGCTGAAGCCAGTCGGCGCCCGCCACGGCCGTCATCGTCGCCCCGGCCAGCCGGGTCGCGTCCGGTGCGAAGGTCATCCCGACCGCGTAGGCGGTGCCGATCCACTGCGCCATGCAGAACGGGCAGGTGATCAACTCACCGATCGCATGCTTGACGCCCTTGCCCCGGACCTCCTCGGCGAGCTCGGCGGGGCCGGCCGTCCCCTTGTACCGGGTGAAGGGGGCCCGCAGCGGACTGGTCACCGAGTCCTTGGCGAGCGTGCGGGACGCCTTGTGGGTGGTGACGGCCATCAGCGCGACGTCCCACAACCCCAGACGGGGGGCCCGGCGCCCGGTCAACCGGGCGACCAGCGCGGCGCCGCCGACGGCCACGCCGTAGACGGCGAGCGTCCCCGCGTAGGACCGCAGCGGCCGTTGCTCGCCCTGGCTGTACTCGCGTTCGTTCTCCTTGACGGTGTCGATCACCGAATTCACGGAAACTCCTCTTACGCGCGGCATTGCCTCGTCCGACAGGCGAAGGAGCTACCCGGAGAACCCGCCCCGAACCTCCTTCGCCCCCGAAGGCGGGCAGCTCACGCCAGGGACTCGACGAAGTCCGCGAGCTGGGTGAGGTTGCGGCACTCGCGCATCGGCACCACCGCCCCGTACGCCGAGGCCGCCGAGTCCCCGGTGTCCCAGTCCCGTACGGGTTCGGGGTTGAGCCAGTACGCGTGCCGTGCCCGCCCCGCGAGCCGCTCGACCGTCTCCAGGTTCAGCGATCCGTAGTTGCTCCGGGCGTCCCCGAGGATCAGCAGGGACGTCTTGGGCGTGACGGCGTCCGCGTAGCGGTCCTCGAAGACGCCGAACGCACGCCCGTAGTCGCTGTGCCCGCTGATCCAGACCAGCCGCGCCTCCCGGGTCATCCGGGTCATCGCCTCGACGACGTCGGCGCCCGGCGCGAAGAACCGCGTGATCTCGTCCAGGTCGTCGATGAACGCGAACGCCCGGACCCGGGCGAACTGCTCGCGCAGCGCGTACGTCAGCAGCAGCGTGAAGTGGGCGAACGAGGAGACCGAGTCACTGGCGTCGCAGAGGACGACGAGCTCGGGCTTGTGCGGGCGCGGCGGCCGGTGGTGCGTGGTCAGCGGGACTCCGCCGGTCGACAGCGACGCGCGCACGGTCCTGCGGAAGTCCAGTCGCCCGCGCCTGCCGTGCCTGCGGCGGTGGGCGAGGCGGGCGGCGAGCCGCCGGGCCAGCGGATGGATCTCACGCCGGATCGCGGCCAGGTCCGCGCGCGTCGCCCGGAGGAAGTCCACCTCGTCCAGCGGCCGCCGCACGGCGCCGCGGGCGGCCTTCTCGGCGCCGCCGTCCTCGGCGATCCGCCGCCGTACGTCCTCGGCGACGAGCCTCTCGAAGCGCTCGACGCGGCGCGTGAACGTACGGCGGGCGACCTTCTCGTCGAGGCCGCCGCGCTCGGTCAGCACGGCGGTCAGCAGCCCGGCCATCAGCGTCTCCGGGGACAGCGTCCGCAGCACCTGGTAGGAGAACCACCGGCTCTCACCGGCCCCTCCGCCGGACCCGCGGCCGTACGTGCCGACGGCCTGGCGGGCGAAGGCGCGCAGGAGGTCGTCGTCGCCGTCCAGCAGGAGGCGGCTCAGCTCGTCACGGAGCCGCCGCACCTCCGGGTCGCCGTACGCCGGGCGCTCCCGCGCCTCCTCGGGACTGCCCGTCACCGGCGGGAACCACAGGTCGAACAGCGTGTCGAACGCCTCCCGGCTCGCCTGCCGCTTGACGAGTGTGGCCGCGTACGCCGCGCGGAGCGACTCGCGCTCGGCGAGGTCGATCGCGGCCAGGGCGTGAACGGCGTCCAGCCCCTCGGCGAGCGACACGGGCAGGCCCGCCTCCCGCAGCGCCGCGACGAACCCGAGGTGGCGGTCCAGCAGGGCCATCACGACCCCCGGATCTCATCGAGCCGCGGCATCGCCGGCGACGACCTCCTTGCGCGCGCGTTCCTGGTCGGAGTGGTGTTTCAGGACGACGCCCAGGGTCGCGGCGATCGCCTCCCCGTCGAGCCGGTCGAGGCCGAGCGCCAGCAGGGTACGCGCCCAGTCGACGGTCTCGGCGATGCTCGGGGGCTTCTTCAGCTCCAGTTCGCGCAGGACCGCGACGACCTGGGCGAGCCGGGCCGCCAGGGTCTCGTCGATGCCGGGCACCCGCGCCCGTACGATGTCGCGCTCGCGCTCCGGGGACGGGTAGTCCAGGTGCAGGTAGAGGCAACGCCGTTTGAGCGCCTCGGACAGCTCGCGGGTCGCGTTGGAGGTGAGCACGACGATCGGCCGGCGCGCCGCCGTGATCGTCCCGAGTTCGGGGATGGTCACCTGGAAGTCCGACAGCACCTCCAGGAGCAGTCCCTCGACCTCGACGTCCGCCTTGTCGATCTCGTCGATCAGCAGGACCGTCGGATCGGTGCGCCGGATGGCGGTCAGCAGCGGCCGCTCCAGCAGGAACTCCTCGCTGAAGATGTCGTCGTGCGTGGCGCTCCACGACTGGTCGCCGGCCGCCTGGATGCGCAGCAGCTGCTTCTTGTAGTTCCACTCGTACAGGGCGCGCGCCTCGTCGAGGCCCTCGTAGCACTGGAGCCGTACGAGGCGCGCGTCGGTGATCGAGGCGACGGCCTTGGCCAGCTCCGTCTTGCCGACCCCGGCGGGGCCCTCGACCAGGAGCGGCTTGCCGAGCGCGGCGGCGAGGTAGACGGTCGTCGCGATCGCGTCGTCGGCCAGGTAGTCGACGGCCGCGAGACGCTCACGGACGTCGGCGGGCGAGCTGAGGGTCATCTGCGCTCCAGGGAACGAACCGAACCGCGTTCGAACCTACCCCACGCCGCCGGTCGGGCGAATTCCCGGCGCACGCCGTGAGAACGATCACCACGGACGCGGAAGCGCCCGGCCGGGGCCGGACGTCAGGATGGGGACATGACCGTACGAAGCGCATTGGTCCTCGGGGGCGGCGGCGTCGCGGGGATCGCCTGGGAGACCGGGGTCCTCGTGGGCCTGGCGGACGCCGGCGCCGGCGTGCTCGGCGCCGATCTGATCGTCGGCACGTCGGCCGGATCCGCCGTGACCGCCCAGGTGGGCAGTGGCCTGCCGCTGGAGGAGCTGTTCCGGCGGCAGGTCGACCCCGCGCTGCAGGCGCGTGAGATCCCCGCCGAGCTTGACCTGCCCGCCTATGCCTCGACGATCGCGGAGGTCATGGCGGGGGCGGAGGACGCGCTGGAGATGCGCCGCCGCATCGGCGCGTGGGCGCGAGAGGCCCGTACGGTCCCGGAGAAGGAACGACGGGAGGCCATCGCCTCACGTCTGCCGTCCTTCGACTGGCCGGAACGCCCGATCGCCATCGTCGCCGTCGACGCGGAGACGGGCGAGCGGCGGATCTTCGACCCGGCGTCCGGCGTCGGGTTGGTCGACGCGGTGGCGGCCAGTTGCGCCGTTCCCGGGATCTGGCCTCCGGTCTCCATCGACGGCCGCAAGTACGTCGACGGCGGCGCCCACTCCAACGAGAACGCCGACCTCGCGCTGGGATACGACCGCGTCCTCATCCTGTCCCCCGTCCCCGCCGACGCCCCGGTCCCGCCCTGGGGCGGCCCGCTGGACGAGGTCGTCGAACAGCTGCGCGGCCGGGGTTCCACCGTCACGGTCATCCACCCTGACGAGGCGTCCCTCGCCGCGATGGGCCCCAATCCCCTCGACCCATCGGTCCGGGATGCCGCGGCACACGCGGGCCGCGCCCAGGGCCGCCACGAGGCCGACGCCGTCCGTCACCTGATACCCGGTTCCGGATCGGCGTGAGGGGTCACGAGGCCGGCGGGGTGAGGTAGTCGCCGTGCTCGATCGACGCACCGTGGCTGAGATGGCAGGACATGGGCTCGAACCTACGCTGCGCATGGGTCCGAGGGGGCACGGAGCCATCCCCCCACTTTTCCCCCGGACGTCGGCTCGATCCGGCAGCCAACCCTCGTGCGGCGTTGATGCTGGTCTAAGTCGTCCGGCCGCTGTTCGAGAGCCTCTGGCCGATGCGCCGATCGGCGACGGCGACTCGTCTACGGATTTCATCGTCGCGACAACCCGTCGTCTCTACACCGGCAAGATTCTCTGATCTCGCCGCGGTGACCCGACCGGCTGTGCCGCCGCCGTCGAACACGGCACGATCGGCGTCGAGGCCATCGAGGAGTGGAACGAGCACCGGCGCGCGCAGAAACTGCTGCTCAAGCTGGGCGTGGCCGTCTACGCCGAGCAGCGCCTGGGGCACGACCACGGCACGGTGGAGCGCATCATGAAGGCCATCGATGGCCATGTCGCCGAGTGCGGAGAGCCAGACCTCGATCATCTGCGGGTGGCCAAGGATGTGCTGGGCGAGGACTTCGTCGTCGCGCACAGCGGCGACGCCAAGCCGACCGGCAGCGAACTCGACGCCAACACCACCGTGACCGCCTCCACCGGCTGAGCTCGAACGGCCGTCGCAGCGAGGTCTCGGGTAGTCATCGAGTAATGGCGGCATGCGCGGGCCGGGTTGGGAGGCGCCTGCCGGGCCCGGCCCATCCCCGTACCCTACGTGCACAGGCCCTGCTCGCCTCCAGGTGCTCCGAGGTCGTTGCAGCCCGGTCCCCTGCTGTCCCAGCAACGTCCCGGGGGGCCGGTACGGCGCCTCGTGGCGGCACGCCGTCTACGGCGGTGTGTTGGATCGGACAGCGGCCGGCTCGTCTCATTCGCGTGGATCTGTATTTGGGATGCGGAACAGCCGCTCCGCGTTGGCATGGCTCACAAGGGCGCGCTGCTCGGCGGTGAGGTCGGCCGCATCCAGGAATTCGGTGGCGACGTGACTGTCCTCGTACGGGTAGTCGACTGCGAACATGAGCCGCTCCGCCCCGACCTTGCGCAGGGTGTAGGCGAAGACGTCCTGGTCGCACATACCGCTGGTGGTGAGAGTGAAGTTGCGCAGTACGTACTCGCTGGGCTTGAGTTCCAGCTTCACCATGCCGAGTAGGTCGCCGGCCCAACCAAGGGTCTTCTCGTAGATGTTGTCCAGTCGCCAGAGCCAGAACGGCAGTCCCTCTCCGAGATGGCCTAGCACGATCTTCAGGTTCGGGTGGCGGTCGAGCACACCGCTCATGATCAGCCTGATCGCGTGCGTTCCGACCTCGGCCTGGAATCCCCACAGTGCTGCGACCATGCCGTAGTCCGTGAACGGGGCCAGCATCTGCGGGCTGGGCGAGCGCGGATGCAGGTACAGCGTGGCGTTCTCATGCTCGAGGGCCGCGAGCAACGGCTCCATGTCCGGCTCGTCGAGGTAGTGGCCGTGGGTGTGGGATCCGATGAGGACTCCGCCGAACCCCAGCTTCCCGATCACTCGGCTCACCTCAGTGGCTGCGGCCTCAGGATCTTGCGGCGCGACGGCGCCGAGGCCCGCGAATCGCCCTGGGTACCGACGGATGAGTTCCGCGAGCGTGTCGTTCATATCGCGCGCGAGCGACGTCGCACGGGCAGCGTCGGCGTAGATCTGCACACCGGGCGGGTTGAGGCTCAGGACCGAGAGGTCGACGCCGGCCGCGTCCATCTCGGCCAGTCGCGTAGGGATGTCGCTGAGCCGCGGGCGCATCCGCGGGTTCTGCACGAAGTTGAGGACGAATTGTTGTTCGATCTCCTCGCCCGGCGCCACCGCAAGGTTCTCGGTCTGGTTCCAATAGCGTTCCGTGACGAAGTGCTCCTCGACGGCGATGACTCGTTGTCTTGTCGTGCTGGTCATGGCTCAGGTTCCCTCGCTGGATGATGTGGGTGTGGTCAGGGGCTAGAGCCGCATGCCGCCGGACGCTTCGATTCGCTCGCCGTTGATCCAGTGCATGTCGTCGGACAGCAGTGCGGCGACCACCGAGCCGATCTCCTGCGGCTCGGCCGGGCGGCCGAGCGCGGTGATCTCCCCGACACGCTTGCGGTAGTTCGGGTCGTCCCGGATGACGCCGCCGCTGAAGTCGGTCGCCGTCGCGCCGGGAGCCAGGGTGTTGACCCTGATCCCGCGCGGGGCGAGTTCGGCGGCGAGGTACCTGGTCAGCGGCTCGATCGCGCCTTTGCTCATCGCGTACGCGGCCTTGCCCGGGAACACGAAGCGCACGAGCCCCGAGGACAGGTTCACAATCCGTCCCCGATCCCGGAGCAGCGGGATGAGCTTCTGCGTGACGAAGAAGACTCCCCGCACGTTGACGGCGTAGAGCCGGTCGAGATCCTCCGGTGTCGTGTCCGCGAACGAGGCGGTGTGCCAGATCCCGGCGTTGTTGACCAGGTAGTCGAATCGGTCCGTGCCCCACGCGGTGAGTTCGGCGCGCACCTCCTCGACGAAGGAGCCGAACGTGTCGACCTCGCTCACGTCCAACTGCAGGGCACTGACCCGCTGTCCATGCTTGCGCGCCTCGGCGACCACCTCGTCCGCAGCGCCGGCCTCGGAGTTGTAGGTGAAGACGACATCGACTCCGTGCGCGGCCAGGTCCAGCACCGCCGATCGGCCGATGCCCCGGCTCCCACCCGTCACGATCGCCACCCGCCGGACGGCGCCGTCTCGACCGGCCCCCGCCTCGCTATCCGCCATCGCACTTCTCCTCACTCACAAAGAAAGGATCGATGTGAAAGATCCGCGGAAAACGCTATTTGCCGGGCGACATGCGGAGAAGTTCCTGTCATTCCTGGGACCATCAGGACCAGCCAGGACATCGCCTCATCAGGTTATGGTCAGGCGATGAGCGACATCGGGCTCAGCCCGATTCCGGGTGAGCGGCTACTCATGCGCGGTGAACATGTCGATCAGGCTGTGTGGCGCGTCGTCGCCGTACATGAGCTCGTAGAGGTGGGTGGCGTCGGCGGCCTCCGCGGCGCTGCGGGGGAACAGGGCCTGCTCGTACTCGGTGAGCGCGGCCTCGATGTCGTCGGGGTGCGCGGCGATGGCCTTGCCGAGTTCGGCGCCGTCGTACATGGCCAGGTTGGCGCCTTCGCCGGACGGGGGCATGAGGTGGGCGGCGTCGCCGAGCAGGGTCACGCCCGGCACCCGATCCCAGCGGTGCCCGCCGGGCAGGGTGTAGAGGGGGCGCAGGACCGGTGCGGTGTCACCGTCGGTGATCAGCGCGGTAAGCTCCGGTGCCCAGCCGTCGAACTCCCGCGCGATCCGCGCGGTGGCCGCGGCGCGATCGGTGAGATCGACGCGGGCGAACCAGTCCTGCGGTTTGCGGAGCGCCACGTAGGTGTGGAGGGTCCCGCCGCTCTCCCGGTGGGCCTGGATCGCCTTTCCCGGCGCGAGCGCGAACATCGTCCCGCCGCCGACGGCCTTCGCGGCGGCCGGATGCCGGGTGTCGGCGTCGAACAGGTAGGTCTCGATGAACGACATGCCGACGTACTCGGGTACGGCGTCGGACAGCAGCGGCCGGACCCGTGACCACGCGCCGTCCGCGCCGACCAGCAGGCTCGTGACGACGGAGGTGCCGTCGGCGAAGGTCACCTCGTGGCGGCCCTCGCCGAGGGCACGAACGCCGCCGGCCTTGTGCCCCCACCGGACGGTGCCGGCCGGGAGCGAGTCGAGCAGCATCCGCCGAAGCTCACCGCGCATCACCTCGGGGCGTCCACCCGTGCCGTCGTCGTGTTCCTCGAACAGAACGGTCCCGTCCGGGGCCAGGGCCCGTGACGCCTGGCGGCCTTCCAGGACGAGGCCGTGGAACTCCTCGATCAGGCCCGCCGCCCGAAGGGCCGGTTGGCCGTTGTGGTGGTGGATGTCGAGCATGCCGCCCTGCGCGCGCGCCGTCGGGGAGGGCTCTGCCTCGTAGACGGTGGCCGGGATCCCGTGGACGTGCAGGACGCGGGCGAGCGTGAGGCCGCCGAGTCCGGCGCCGATGATCGTGACGTGACGCGTCATGGTGATCTCCTCCTGATCGTGACCGCCGGCGGAGACCCGGCGGATCATCTCTGGAACGTCGTTCCAAGGCGCCAGCATGGAACGGCGTTCCAGCATTGTCAAGCTGGAATGGCGTTCCACGACGCCTAGAATGAGCGCATGGCAGGCAGGACGCGTCGTCCGGAACGACGGCAGGAGCCGCTCTCGCGGGAGAGCATCGTCAGCGCCGCCGTCGAACTCCTCGACACGGCGGGTGAGAGCGGTCTCACCTTCCGCGCGCTGGCCGAGCGCCTCGCGACCGGCGCCGGGGCGATCTACTGGCACATCACGGGCAAGGCCGAGCTTCTCGCCGCCGCCACCGACGCCGTCGTCGCCGCCGCCGTGGCCATCGAGCCCACCGACCCACCGGGCTCACCACAGGACGGGATCCGCGCCGTCGCCCTCGGCCTGTTCGACGCGGTCGAAGAACACCCGTGGCTCGCCGCGCAGCTCGCGACGCAGCTCCCCCGCGGTCCCGAGGGGACGGTGGCGCCGCGGATCTTCGAAGGCATCGGCCGGCAGGTCCGCGCGCTGGGCGTACCCGAGGGCGGTTGGTTCACGGCGACGTCGGCGCTGATGCACTACATCCTCGGCGCCGCCGGCCAGAACGCCGCGAACACCGCGAGCGCCGGCGCTCTCGGGCCCGACGTGGACCGCACCGAGTTCCTCGACGCCGTGTCGACGGCATGGGAACGGCTCGACCCCGACGACTACCCGTTCACCCGGGCCGTCGCGGACCAGGTGCGCGGGCACGACGACCGCGAGCAGTTCCTCGCCGGGATCGGTCTCATCCTCGCCGGCATCACCGCGATCCACTCGCTCACGCCGTAGGCCGTGCCGCTGAACGCGGTGTGCGAGCGCTCGCGGCACGGCCGCTGCGGGAGACCATCCGGCCGTTGGCGATCACGCGATCGACGCCGAGATCGTCGAACACCTCGAGGGTGCGCGGCTGGACGCCCTTGCCGCGCGAGCCGGGCCGCGGACCGGGGGCGGCCTCGATCAAACGGAACGAGACGCCGCTGCGGGCGAGCTCGCAGGCCAGCGTCAGCCCGGTCGGGCCGGCACGGACGATCAGCACTGTCGGCGTGTTCCGTGACTGCCGATCCGGTCGGCCGCTCTCGACGGCCGGACGACGCTGGGCGGCACCGAGACGCTCGGGGAACGCCCCGACATCCCTTACCCGGCAAGCCTGGTCACGCCCCAATGGCGGGTCGAGGAGGCGCTGCGGCTGCGGCTGGCGGAGCTCGGCGGCGCGGTCGAGTTCGGCACCGCGCTCAGTGGCTTCGAGCAGTCGGACGAGTCCGTGTCGGCGGTGGTCGTGAAGGGCGGCGAGGCCGAGACGGTCACCGCGCGCCGGCTGGCCGGTTGCGACGGCGGCCACAGCATCGTCCGCAAGCAGGCCGGCATCGCCTTCGAGGGCGATACCCGCGAGGAGGTGCGGATGATCGTCGCCGATGTCCGGGTCGACGGCCTCGATCGCGACGCCTGGCACATGTGGCGGCACGAGGAGGGCCTCCTCGGCCTCTGCCCGCTGCCCTCGACCGACGTCCTCCAGTACCAGGCCGGCATCGCGCCGGGGCAGGACCCCGAGCCCGGCCTCGCGAACATGCAAGAGATCCCCGAGCGGCGGAGCGGCCACACCGGCATCCGCCTCCACGCGCCGGAGTGGTCGTCACTGTGGCGCGCCAACGTCCGCCTCGCCGACCGCTATCGCGAGGGTCGCGTGTTCCTCGCCGGCGACGCCGCGCACATCCACTCCCCCGCCGGCGGCCAGGGGATGAACACCGGCATCCAGGACGCGCACAACCTCGGCTGGAAACTCGCGGCGGTCGCGAAGGGCGCCTCGCCGGCGTTGCTCGACAGCTACGAGGCCGAGCGGCGACCGGTCGCGCCCGGCGTGCTCGCCCTCTCGAACGCTCGGCTCGAGCAGGCGCTCGAAGAGAAGGGCATCCCCACCCGCCGCGACGCGAGCACCATGCAGCTCAACGTGAGTTATCGCGGCTCCGCCCTGGCGCGCGACGACCGCGACGAGACCGCCCGGCTCCGCGCCGGCGACCGCGCCCCCGACGCGACCGGGCTGACGACGGCGGAGGGCGAACGCCGGCTGTTCGACCTGACCCGCGGCGGGCGCTTCACGCTGCTGAACTTCGGGGCACCGACCGCGGTCGCCGTCCCTCCGGCCGGCCTCCGGACTCTCCACGTCGTCGGACGACCGACCGGCCCCGGCGACATCGCCGACACCGAGGGCCATCTCACCGGCGCCTACGGCGCGGCCGACCGCACCCTCGTGCGGATCCGTCCCGACGGCCATATCGGGCTGATCTCCGACGCCGGCGACGTCTCGGCCCTATCGCGCTACCTCGCCACGATGGGCTGAGCCGTTACCCGGCTCGAGCCGTCGTCGAGCGCGGGATCCGGAACCCCGGATCAGACGCCGACGGTGCCGTCGATGGCCTCACGGATGAGGTCGGCGTGGCCGTTGTGCCGGGCGTACTCGTGGATCAGGTGCAGCATCACCATGCGCAGCGAGACGTCCTCGCCCCACTTGGGCTGATGACCGGTGACGTCCAGGGACTCGGCGGACTCCTCGATGCGGCGGGCGTGCTCGACCTCCGCCCGCCAGGCCGCGAAGGCCTCCGACCGCGTCGAGGCGCTCGCGTCGTACGCCACCTGGTAGTCGCCCGCGTCCGACCACACCAGGGGAATGTCCTCACCATCGATCACGATGCGGAACCAGGTCCGCTCCACCTCCGCCATGTGGCGTACGAGACCGAGCAGGGACAACGCCGAGGACGGCACCGACGCGCGGCGCAGGTCCTCGTCGGACAGTCCCTCGCACTTCATCGCGAGCGTGGCACGGTGGTAGTCGAGGAACGCGCGCAGCATCTCGCGCTCTCCCCCGATGATCGGCGGGGCGATCCGGTCAACGGTCATGACGGGATTCTGCCGTAGAGCGCCGCCTGGCAGGATCGGGGCCATGGAGCAACGCCCGGTGTCGCTGGACAGGATCGAGCCCGCCGACTGGGAGGCCGTGCACTCCTGGGCCTCCCTGGCCGCGGTCTGCCGCTTCCAGCTCTGGGGGCCGAACACCGAGGAGCAGACGCGGGAGTTCGTGGCGGCCGCGGTCGAGGCATGGTCGCACGTGCCCCAGAAGAGATTCGCCTACGTGGCCCGTGCCGGGGAGGACGTGGTCGGCATGGGCGAACTGCACGTCCGGAGCTTCGAGCAGCGCCGAGGCGAGATCACTTATGTCGTGCACCCGCGAGCCTGGGGGCAGGGTGTGGGCACGGCCATCGGGAGCCGGCTGCTCTCCCACGGCTTCGAGCGGCTGGGACTGCACCGGATCTTCGCCACCTGTGATCCGCGGAATCTCGCGTCGGCGCGGGTGCTGGCCAAGCTGGGCATGACGTGGGAGGGACGGCATCGCCACGTCGCGCTGATCCGGGACGGATGGCGCGACTCCGAGGTGTTCGGCATCCTCGAAGACGAGTGGCGCGCGGGCGCGCGCCCTCCCGGTCCCCGCGCGGCCGCCGGCGACCGGCACACCGCCCCGTGAGCCTTCCGGGCGAGGTCAGGGCGTGGCGGGTACCGGGAGCGGGGACGCGTCGGCGGGCAGGGCGAGGCATTCGCCGAGGATGTCGAGCAGCGCCCGGGACGCCGGGTTGTTCGCCGGTCCGTCCGTGGGCAGCGCGACCGACACGCGCCAGGACGGCGTATCCCGCAGCGGCAGGACGCGTACGTTCTTGTGCTCCTTGTACGCGATCGGCCGGGGCACCAGGGCCACGCCCAGGTCGGCTCCGACGAAGTCGAGCAGGCTGTGCACGTCATTGACCTCCAGGGCGACGCGCCGGCGGAGGCCGGCCGCCTCGAAGGCCCGGTCGGTGACCTGGCGCGCTCCCCAGTCGGCGTGGAAGTCGACGAAGGACTCGCCTTCCAGCTGCGACCAGTCGACCGCGTCGCGGGCGGTGAGCCGGTGGCCCGGATGGCAGACCAGCATCATCGGCTCCGTCGCGATCGGGGTGAGGGCGACGCCCACCGGCGGTTCCTCCGCGGTCGCGACGAACGCGAGGTCGAGGCGCGCCCCCCGTACCTCCTCGACGAGGTGGGCGGAGCCGGTCTGGCGCAGCCGGATCTCGACGCCGGGGTGCACGGACCGGAACCGGGACAGCAGCGCGGGAAGGTCCACGACGCACAGGCACTGCTCCGCGCCGATGCGGAGAGTGCCGCGCAGAAGGCCCTGGACGGCGGCGACGGCGTTACGGGCGGCGGCGACGCCGGCGAGCGCGCGCCGGGCCTCGGGCAGCAGGGCGCGGCCCGCCTCGGTCAGCTCGACCCGGCGGGTGCTCCGGACGAAGAGCGGCGCGCCGAGTTCGCGTTCGAGCGCGCGGATCGACGCGGACAGGCCGGACTGGGCCAGGTGCAGGCGTTCGGCGGCGCGGGTGAAGTGCGCCTCC
Organism: Actinoallomurus soli; assembly: GCF_024055715.1. Classification (GTDB taxonomy): domain Bacteria; phylum Actinomycetota; class Actinomycetes; order Streptosporangiales; family Streptosporangiaceae; genus Actinoallomurus; species Actinoallomurus soli. The sequence continues at coordinate 115,903 of NZ_JAMXMV010000005.1, read as the reverse complement.
TCGGCCACCGCCAGGAAGTACTCGAGATGCCGCAGTTCCACGGTCGAGCACTCTAATTGAGCACTCCGGCTGCTGAATCTCATCGGTTTCTTCTGTTGGACAGGCGATGCCCTCGGCGAGCAGGCTTGACGAGGTCGCCCGCCCCGGAGGATGCCGACCGTTCGCGGGTAGGGGGCCGGGGTCGCCGGTCGCGCCACCGCCAGGTGCCGCGCGAGGGCGACGACCGTTTCTCATGCAGGATGTCTCGGAGGTTGCTTCATGCGTACTCGCCGGATCGGCGATGTCCAGGTCAGCGCGATCGGGCTCGGGGGAATGCCCATGTCCATCGAGGGACGGCCGGAGGAGAGCCGTTCCATCGCCACCATCCATGCGGCTCTCGACGCGGGCGTGACCCTCATCGACACGGCCGACGCGTACAGCCTGGGCGCGGACGATGTGGGGCACAACGAGTCGCTCATCGCCGGGGCCCTGGCCTCGTACGGCGGTGACACCTCGGACGTGCTGGTCGCGACGAAGGGCGGTCACACCCGGCCCGGCGGCGCGAGCTGGGCGCTCGACGGCTCGCCCGACCACCTGCGCCGGGCGTGCGAGGCGTCGCTCAAGCGGCTCGGAGTCGAGGCGATCGGCCTCTATCAGTTCCACCGGCCGGACCCCGCCGTCCCGTACGCCGAGTCCATCGAGGCGATCCGCGACCTCCTCGACGAGGGCAAGATCCGGATGGCCGGCATCTCGAACGCGAACCCGGACCAGATCCGCCAGGCGCGGGAGATCCTCGGCGGCCGCCTGGCCTCCGTGCAGAACGAGTTCTCACCGAGGTTCCGCAGCAGCGAGCCCGAACTGCGGCTCTGCGACGAGCTGGGGGTCGCCTTCCTGCCCTGGAGCCCGCTCGGCGGCATCTCCAAGGCCGGTGACCTGGGAGCCGTCCACTCCGCCTTCGAACGGGTCGCGCGGGCGCACGGGGTGAGCCCGCAGCAGGTCTGCCTGGCCTGGATGCTGGCGAAGTCCCCGGTCGTGATCCCGATCCCGGGGTCGAGCCGCCCGGAGACGATCCGTGACTCGGCCGCCGCGACCGAGCTGGAGCTCACGCCGGAGGAGGTCGCGGAGCTGGACGCGGCCTGACCGGCCGGTGGCCCCCTGGGACTCGCGCCCGTACGAGGCCGGGCGACGGGATCCGGGGGGCTCACCCGATTGTTGGCGCCCGGCGGCGACCCTAAGCTTTGCCGCCATGGGCGATGACGAGCTGCGGTTGCGGCCTGCGGACCGGGATGATCTCGCGGTGATCGAGAGGCTGACGGGCGATCCGGAGGCGACCGGGGAGCACGGCTGGCTCGGCTGGTTCGAACAGTGGCGTTTCCGTAGGCGCTGGGAGGAGAACGGCCTGATCGACGACGACCAGGGCGTCCTCATGGTGGTGCGCGGCGACGAGCGGCTGGGGCTGGTCTCGTGGCGTAAGCAGCCCACGTCGCTCAGGTCGTACTGCTGGAACATCGGCGTCGCCATGCGGCCCGAGGTCCGCGGTCTCGGGTACGGCACCGAGGCGCAGCGGCTGCTCGTCCGGTACCTGTTCGCGCACACGCAGGTCAACCGGATCGAGGCGATCACCGAGGTCACGAACACGGCCGAGCAGTGGGCGCTGCAGAAGGCCGGGTTCACCCATGAGGGCGTGCTGCGCGGCTACGGCTTCCGCGACGGCGCCTGGCGGGACGTCATGGTCTACAGCGTGCTGCGCCACGAGCTCAACGCCTGAGAGGCCGGGGATTCAACGCCTGAGAGCGGCCGCCTTTACGTTGTAGATCATCAATCGCCGCGGCCGCCGGTCAGCCGACCACCTCGTCGTCGGCATGCGCGCCGAACTGCGCGGACCGGACCTCGGCCACACGCTCGTAGCGGGCGATGCGGTCCTCCCAGGCCATCTCCACCCCGAAGGCCACCGCTGTGAAGCCGACCGCCTTGATCGCCTGGGGCAGCTCCGGATCTCCCGGCGCGTACACGCGCCCGCCGACGAAGACGGTGTTCGGCGGGACGAAGAACTCCTCGGGGAGCCGGCCCCGGGCGTGCACCGCCGCGCCGATCGCCACGACCGAGCCGGGTCCCAGCACGGCCTCCTGGAGCACGGTCGCGCCGGTCGCCAGATACGCGCAACGGGACACCGCGCAGCCGAGCAGTGTCGCCCGCGGACCGACGAAGACGTGGTCGTCGAGCGTCACGGCGCCGCGCAGCACGGCGTTCTCACAGATGACCGAGCACTCGCCGACCTCGATCCGCTCGTCCTCGGCGTCCAGCACCGCGCCGTACATCACGCGTGCCCGCGGCCCGACCGAGACGTCCCCGGCGAGCACGGCGGTGGGCGCGACGTACGCGGTCGGGTCGACGACCGGCCGCCGCCCACGATGACGTATCAACATGGGCGTCATCATCCCCGCCGCATCGCCCGGTCCGGGCCGGATCGGAGCGTGACGTCGGATTCCGGCCAACGCCGGCCGGCGACCGGGGCGACCGAGGTCCCGCGCGCGGTGACGCGAGCGCGCCCGGCCGCGGCATGGGCGTTCGCCATGCCGCGACCGGCGCGGAGGCACGGGAACGGTCAGGCCTCGATGTTGGACATCACGTGCTTGACGCGGGTGTAGTCCTCAAAGCCGTACATCGACAGGTCCTTGCCGTACCCGGAGTGCTTGAACCCACCGTGCGGCATCTCGGCGACGAGCGGGATGTGGGTGTTGATCCAGACGCAGCCGAAGTCCAGCCGCCGCGAGACGCGCATCGCCCGGCCGTGGTCGCGGGTCCACACCGAGGAGGCCAGGCCGTACTTCACGCCGTTGGCCCAGCGGACGGCCTCGTCCTCGTCGGAGAACCGCTGCACGGTGATGACGGGGCCGAAGATCTCCTGCTGCACCGCCTCGTCGTCCTGCCGCAGCCCGGAGACGACGGTCGGCTCGTAGAAGAAGCCCTGCTCGCGCGTACGGGAGCCGCCCGCGGTCACGGACGCGTGGTCGGGCAGCCGGTCGATGAAGCCGGCGACCCGGTCGAGCTGCACGGCGTTGTTCAGCGGGCCGTAGAGGACCTCCTCGTCGTCGGGCAGGCCGGTACGGGTCTGAGCGGCCTGCTCGGTCAGCGCGGCGACGAAGTCGTCGTGGACGCCCGGGGCGGCCAGCACGCGGGTCGCGGCCGTGCAGTCCTGGCCGGCGTTGAAGTAGCCGGCGACGGCGATCGCCTCGGCCGCGGCCTCGATGTCGGCGTCGTCGAAGACGATGACCGGCGCCTTGCCGCCCAGCTCCAGGTGGACGCGCTTCAGGTCGGCGGCGGCCGACTGGGCGACCTCGGTCCCGGCGCGCACCGACCCGGTGATGGAGACCATCTGCGGCACGGGGTGCTCGACGAGGAGCCGTCCGGTGTCGCGGTCGCCGCAGACGACGTTGAAGACGCCCGGCGGCAGGAACTCGGCGGCGATCTCGGCGAGCAGCGCCGTCGTCGCGGGAGTGGTGTCGGACGGCTTGAGCACGACCGTGTTGCCCGCGGCGATGGCCGGCGCGAACTTCCACACCGCCATCATCATCGGGTAGTTCCACGGCGTGACCTGCGCGCACACGCCGATCGGCTCGCGCCGGATCCAGGAGGTGTGGCCGGCCATGTACTCCCCGGCGGAGCGGCCCTCCAGGAGCCGCGCCGCGCCGGCGAAGAACCGGATCTGGTCGACCATCGGCGGGATCTCCTCCGACGCCGTCAGGCCGATCGGCTTGCCGGTGTTCTCCGACTCCAGCGCGATCAGCTCCTCGGCGCGGGCCTCGATGGCGTCCGCGATGCGCAGCAGCGCGAGCTGCCGCTCGGAGGGCGTGGTGTCGCGCCAGGTCTCGAACGCGCGCGACGCCGCGTCGAACGCCGCGTCGACCTCGGCCTGCCCCGAGATCGGGGCAGTGCCGAAGGCCTCGCCGGTGACGGGGCTGATCAGGTCCGCGGTGCGGCCGTCGGCGGCGTCGACCGCCGAGCCGTTCACGAAGTTACGGACGGTGCGCTTCATTGCGAGCGGTCCTTCCTGGATTCATGGCGTCGTCCCGGCACACCCGGGGCTACAGGCCGCGGGTGTCCCCGGAGACGCGCTGAGCGAGGTACACCGGAACGACGGACAGCACGATCAGGGCGGCGGCCACGACGTTGACGATGGGTGCCTGGTTCGGCCGGAACAGGTTGTTGAAGATCCAGATCGGCAGCGTCTGCACCCCCGCCCCGGCCGTGAACGTCGTCACGATGATCTCGTCGAACGACAGCGCGAACGACAGCAGCCCGCCGGCCAGCAGCGCGGAACGCAGTAGCGGAAAAGTAACGTACCGGAATGTCTGGAAGGTGTCAGCGCCCAGATCGGCCGACGCCTCCTCGACGCGCGTGCCGAGCCGGCGCAGCCGGGCCAGCACGTTGTTGAAGATGGTGACGACGCAGAACGTCGCGTGACCGACGACGACGGTGAACAGGCCGAGCTGGATCCCCAGCGGCGACAGCACCGTACGGAAGGCGTTGTTCAGCGCGATGCCCGTGACGATGCCGGGCAGCGCGATCGGCAGGATGACCAGCAGCGACACCGTGTCGCGGCCGAAGAACCGGTACCGCTGCACGGCGAACGCCGCCATCGTGCCCAGCACCAGCGCGACCAGGGTGGCCCCGAGCCCGGCCTTCACCGACGTCCACAGCGCCGTGCGCACGCCGCCGTTGCCCCACGCCGTCGACCACCAGTGCCCGGTCAGGTGCGACGGCGGCCACGCGAACGCCTTGTCGGCGTTGAACGAGTTGACGAGCACGACGAACAGCGGCACGTAGATGACGGCCAGGCCGATGATCATCCCGATCCGGAGCGCGACGCGCGCCCCTCGTGACAGTGTCATTGCAGGTCTCCCCCGGCGGTCAGAGGTTGTCCAGCGCGCCGGTGCGGCGTACGGCGACCAGGTAGATCACCATGATCACCACCGGGATCGTCGCGACGGCCGCGGCGAACGGCAGGTTGTCGGCGGCGCCGATGTTGTCGTAGACGACGTTGCCGATGAGCTGGCTCTTGCCGCCGACGATCTTCACCGTGATGTAGTCGCCGAGCGAGAGCGAGAACGTGAAGATCGATCCCGCGATCACCGCGGGGACGGCCACCGGCCAGATGACGGTGCGGAACGTCCGGAAGGTGCGGGCGCCGAGGTCACCCGCGGCGTCCAGCAGGGAGTTCGGCAGCCGCTCCAGGCCCGCGTAGATCGGCAGGATCATGTACGGCAGCCAGAGGTAGGCCAGGGTCACGATCGTGGCCGGCAGGCCGTACCCGGGCCCGTGGATCCCGAAGGGGTCCAGGATCCAGCTGAGCACGCCGGACCCGGAGAACATGATCCGCCAGGCGTATGCCTTGACCAGGTAGCTCGCCCACAGCGGCGTCAGCACCGCGATCACCAGCCAGCGCTGCGCGCGCGGTGAGGCGATCTTGGCCATGTAGAAGGCCATGGGGAAGGCGACCGCAGTGTCGATGACGGTGACCGCGGCGGCCACGCCGACGCTCCGCAGCGTGATCGTCCGGTAGACGCTCTGGTTCCACAGCTCCTGGAAGTTGCCCAGGTTGAACTGCTTGACCACCTCGCCGGTGAAGTCGTCCGTGGTCCAGAACGCCGCGGCGAACAGGGCCGCGAGGGACCCGAGGTAGGCCACGACGAGCCAGAGCAGCGGCGCGGACAGCAGCGCGGCCAGGCGGAGGTACGGCCTGCGGTGAAGCAGCCCGGCGAACCGGCGAACCGGTCCGCCGGGCGTGACAGTGGTGCTCATCAGCCCTTGATCTGCGTCCAGGCCTGCGTCCACTTGGCGTAGTCCACGCACTTCACGTCCTTGCGCCCGTCGAGGCACTGCGTGATCGGCGTGTTCCAGTAGTGGACCTTCGTCCAGTACGGCGCGTCGGCGGCGTGGTAGGTGGTGCAGAAGTTCTTGTCGTCGGTCAGGTCGCAGGACTTGCTGTTGGCCGGCGCCTCGCCCCAGCTCTCGGCGATCTGCGCGTTCACCTTCGGGGAGACGACCCAGTTGAGCCACTTGTAGGCGCAGTTCGGGTGCTGCGCCTTGGCCGCGACCATCCAGGTGTCGGACCACCCGGTCGCGCCCTCCTTGGGCAGGACCGTCTGGACCGGGGTCTTGTCGGCCGACAGCCCGTTCGCGATGACCTGCCACGTCGTGCCGAGGACGGTGTCACCGGCCTTGAACGACTGCTGGATCTTGGTGGCGTCCGACCAGTACTCGCCGACGATCTGCTTCTGCTCCTTGAGCAGGTTCACCGCGGCGTCGAACTGCCTCTGGTCCAGCGCGTACGGGTCCTTGATCTCCAGCGCGGGCTGGGTGGACATGAGGTACAGCGCGGCGTCGGCGATGTAGATCGGCGAGTCGTACGCGGTGATCTTGCCCTTGTACGGGGAGTTCGGGTCGAAGACCACGCTCCAGGAGTCGGGCGCGGGGTTGACCTTGTCCGTCCGCCACATCAGCATGTTCGCGCCACGGCCGTGCGGGATGCCGTACATCTTGCCGTTCACGGAGTTCCACGGCTTGTTCTTCAGGTCCGGGAAGATGTCGGCGTAGTTCGGGACCAGGCCCGTGTTGACCGGAGCGACGGTGCCCCCGGCGATCAGTCGCAGCGAGGCGTCGCCCGACGCGGAGACCGCGTCGTACTGGCCGGTCTTCATCAGGCTGACCATCTCGTCCGACGTGCCGGCCACCTTGTTGTTCACCTTGCAGCCGGTCTGCTGCTCGAACGGGTGGACCCAGTCGAGGGCCTTGTTGTTCGAGCCGTCCTCCACGTAGCCGGCCCAGGAGACCAGGTTGACCTGGCCCTCGCCCTGGCCGAGCGACTGCAGCGCGGGGATGTTCGGGGGCGTGAACCCTCCGGCACCGGTCCCGCCGTGATGGGACCCGCCGCTGTTGCCGCCGCAGCCCGCGGCGAGAAGGGACACGGCGGCCACCGCGACGAGCGCGAGGCGCGTGGCGCGCATGAGAACTCCGATCAGATGAGGGGTTTTCTCGGGGAAGACCGCGACTCACGCCGCGGCGAGACGGCCGGTCGGGCGGTGACCGGCCGGCATCACGTCGGACCGGGGATGGCGAACTCGTGCTCACGACGCCACGCGAGCCTGACCCGGGCTTCGCGCAACTTCAGCACGTCCATCGACGAGGACTGCAGGTTCTGCTGCAGTGCCACCAACCGGCCCCCGGCGTCGAGATCGACGACGAACCGAGTGGCCGCCCCCGCGTAGACGACCTCCGCGACCGTGCCGGTCGCGGAGTGCTCGCCTTCGGGCAGCTCCGCGTCGAGATCCGTGTCGACGCGGAGCTTCTCCGGCCGGACGCTGTACACGCCCGGCCGGCCGAGTATCGACTGGGCCGCCTCGCCCTCGATGAGGTTCGAGGTGCCGACGAACCCGGCCACGAACGCCGTCGCCGGCTCCTCGTACACATCGGCGGGAGTCCCGACCTGCTCGATCCGGCCCGCGTTGAACACCGCGACCCGGTCGGCCATGGTCAGCGCCTCCTCCTGGTCGTGCGTCACGAACAGGAAGGTGATGCCGACCTCCCGCTGGATGGCCTTCAGCTCGACCTGCATCTCCTCGCGCAGCTTCAGGTCGAGGGCGCCGAGCGGCTCGTCGAGCAGCAGTACCTTGGGGCGGTTGACGAGCGCACGTGCCAGCGCCACGCGCTGCCGCTGCCCGCCGGACAGCTGGCCCGGCTTACGCGTCTCGAACCCCTCGAGACGGACGGACGCCAGCGCCTGCAGGGCGCGCTCGCGGCGCTCGGCCTTCGGGACCTTCTTCACCTTGAGGCCGTACTCGACGTTCGCCAGGACGTTCATGTGGGGGAACAGCGCGTAGTCCTGGAAGACGGTGTTGACGTCGCGCTCGAAGGGCGGCAGTTTCGTCACGTCGCGGCCGCCGAGGCCGATCGACCCGGAGGTCGGCGTCTCGAACCCGGCGATCATGCGCAGCACCGTCGTCTTGCCCGACCCGGAGGGGCCCAGCATGGCGAAGAACTCCCCGTCGCCGATCTCCAGGTCGACGCCGTCGACGGCGGTGACCTCGCCGAAGGTCTTGCGCACCGCGCGGAGTTCGACCGCGGCGGAGACGCCGGGCTCTTCGGTGTTCATCTGAATCATCTATCCCTTGATCTGCGTCCAGAGTTCCGTCCACTTCGAGTAGTCGACGCAACTCGTTCCGCGAGAATCACCACAGTCTGCGACCGGAGTCTTCCAGAACGCAAGACGCTTGTAGAAGTCGACGTCGCCCACGCGGAACTGCGTGCAGAAGCCCTTGGCGGCGTATTTGCAGGCCTTCGGGTTGGCCGGGGCCTCACCGAACCATTGCGCCACCGCGGCCTGCACCTTGGGCGACTCGATCCAGTTCATCCACTTGTACATGCAGTTCGGGTGCTCGGCGTGGGCCGCGATCATCCAGGTGTCCGACCACCCGGTGGCGCCCTCCGACGGGATTGTGGTGCCGATCGGCGCCTTCTCCGTCTTGGCGAGGTTCGCGGTCACCTGCCAGGCCGTGCCCGCGTAGTTGTCGCCGGCCTTGAACGCCTCGACCTCGTCGAGGTAGTTCGACCAGTACTGGTTGACGTTCGGGCGCTGCTGCTTGAGCAGGTCGACGGCGGCGTCGAACTGCTTCTGGGAGAGCTCGTACACGTCGGTGATCTTCAGGTCCGGACGGTGCGCCTTCAGGTAGAGCGCGGCGTCGGCGATGTAGATCGGCGAGTCGTACGCGACGACGTGGTCCGCGGCGGCGCTGCCCTTGTCCCAGACGATGCTCCAGGACGCGGGCGTGTTCTGGATCTTGTCCGTGCGGTACGTCAGGTAGTTCGCGCCGTAGCCGTGCGGCGCGCCGTACATCTGGCCCTTGATCGAGTTGTACGGCTGGTTCTTCAGGTACGACGGGATGTCGCGGTAGTTCTTCAGCAGGTTGGTGTTGACCGGCGCGACCAGGCCGCCGTAGATGAGCCGCAGCGACGAGTCGCCGGAGGCCGAGACGCCGTCGTACTGCCCGGTCTTCATCAGGGCGTACATCGAGTCGGACGTGTCGGCGACCTTCGCGTTGACCTTGCAGCCGGTCTTCCTCTGGAAGGCGTGCACCCAGTCGACGTGCTTGTCGGTGGAGCCGTCCTCGGCGTACCCGGCCCAGATCACCAGGTTGAGCCGGCCCTCGGAGGCCCCGATCTCCTGCTGCACGGGCAGGTGCGGCACCGCCTGGGCCTTGGCGCCGCCCGAACCGCCGCCGCACCCGGCCGCGGCCAGCACGACCGCCGCGGCGCAGGCGAGCCTGGTGAAGGACTTCGCCTTCGGAACGAACCTCATGGACCCGCGAGCCGTACGGCCCCGCGCTCCGGTGAACCTCATGACAACTCCTCGTCCAGGGCGACCTCGTAGCGCAGGTTGACGAGGCGCACCACCGAGGAGTGGGCGCCCAGCGGCTCGGCGCAGCCGAGGCCGGCGTCGCTCGCGAGCTTGGCGAGGCGCTCGAAGTCGATCTCCGGTCCGATGACGAACGGGGCGATGGCGATGCGCTGACCGCCGGACTCGCGCAGCCGTGAGACGGCGTCGGACACCGTCGGACGGCCGTCGATGGACGCCGCGACGACGGGGACGGCGAGCCGCGCGGCGAGGAGGACGGCGGTCATGTCGGCCTCCCGGACGGCCGGGTCGCCGCCGACCGTGGCGACGACGACGCCGTCGACGGACGCGCCGATGCTGAACTGCCGGATCCGGTCGGCGCGCGCCAGGCCGCTGTCCGCGAGCCGCACGTGCAGCGCCTCGGCCAGCAGCGGGTGGGGGCCGAGCGGATCGGTGACGGTCACCCGCGCGCCGGTCTCCGCGACCACCGTGTTGATGGCCTGGTAGATCTGCGGGTGCGGGCCGGTGACCAGGGGGACCACGACCGCCGACCGGCCCTCGGGCAGGCCGCGCAGGACCTCCGCGAACGCGGGACCGGCGATGGCTGCGACCCGGATGTCGATGTCGGTACGGGACGTGCGGATGAACCGCGCGATCTCGTCGCCGGTGTCCGGGGCCGTTCCGGGTACCGCCAGAACGAGGACCGGTGCGTCGGGGGGAAGATCACCGCTGCCCGGCCGGCGGTGACGCCCGCCGGGTAGCGGCGAGCGTCCACGTACGGGGAGCGTCTCCGGGGGCTGGTCGTCATGGATCACGATCGCGGATTCTAGGGGTGTCCGGCGGAGGATGCGGAGTCCTTGTCACCGATCGTCCGAAATCCGGTTCTGGGACCGACCCGAGATGCTTAGTGCGATAAGTACGCTTCTACCTGCAGTTATTCGTCCCGAAAGGCGTACTGTTCACCCTCCCGCGCCCAGGAGTTTGATGCCCGATATTTACAGAGGCGGCCAGTGTGCGCCGTGATGTCTAGTAGAGTTCCGCGCGTTCACACGGTGTTTCCCCCGCCTCACTGAAAGTCGAGCCTGTCGCGGTGCAATCTAAGGACCGACGCGTGGGATCAGATGTCAGTCGGCGGTCGTCCCGGTCCAGGGTCGGCCGCATCTTCAGGTCAGTCCGCTTCAAGATAGTTCTGCTGCTCATCGTCCCGTTGGTGTCACTCAGCACCTTGTGGGTGTTCGCGGCGAGCATCACCCTGGGCGACGGCCTGAACCTGCGACATGTCAACACGATCCAGGACCATCTGAACTACCCCTCCGGGGGTCTGGGCAGCGCCCTGGAGCAGGAGCGCCGGTTGGCGGTGGTCTTCCTGGCCACCAAGTCGGCGGGTGACCGGGCGTCGATGGAGTCCGGCCGCCTCGTCACCGACCGGCAGGCCGACCTGTTCCGGCGGCTGGCCACCGACCCGGGCGCACAGAAGGACGCGAACGCCCAGGCGCGGCAGTGGACGCACGAGGTGCTCGTGCACCTCGACAGTCTGCAGACCAAGCGCCGGGCGATCGACAGCGGCAAGGAAAGCCGCATGCAGGCGTTCAACGACTACACCGACACGATCGCCGACGTCATCTCCCTGCAGTCGTCTCTGTCGACCCTGAGCGATCCGGACGTCACCAAGGACGCCAAGAACGAGGTCGCCCTGGCGCGAGCGCGCGAGGTCCTCTCCCAGGAGGACGCGCTGCTGGCCGGCGCGCTGGCCACCGGCCGCCTGACGTTCTCCGAGCACGTGGAGTTCACCAAGCTCGTCGGGACCCAGCGCGAGCTCTACGACCAGATCATCCCCGACCTGCGGCCCGCCGACCGCGCCTACTACCAGCGGATCGTCTCGACGCCCGAGTACACCGGCCTGCAGGCGCTGGAGGACCAGTTCACCGACAACATGCCGCAGCAGCCCCACGCGGGCATGGCCGGCAAGGCCGCCGCGAAGCCGCTGGCCGGCATGGACATCAAGTGGAAGATCAAGGTCAGCTCCATCATCACGCGGCTGCGCGGCCTCGAGCTGTCGTCGACCGCGAGCGCCGCCGAGCGCGCCAAGCCCGTCTCGGACGGCATCATCCGGAACGTCGCGCTGGCCGGCGCCCTCGGTCTCGTCGCGGTCATCGCCTCGCTCATCCTGTCGCTCTGGGTCGGCCGCTCGGTCGTCCGTGACCTGACCGGCCTGCGCCGCGCCGCCCTCGACCTGGCCAACGAGCGGCTGCCCAGCGTCATCCGCCGGCTGCGCCGCGGTGACGACGTCGACGTCGCCGCCGAGGCACCGCCGCTGTCCTTCGGCACCCAGGAGATCGACCAGGTCGGCCAGGCGTTCAACGCCGCCCGCCGCACCGCGATCCAGGGCGCGGTCGAGGAGGCCGGGCTGCGCCGCAGCATCAGCGAGGTCTTCCTGAACCTGGCGCGCCGCAACCAAGCGCTGCTGCACCGCCAGCTCAGCCTGCTGGACTCCATGGAGCGCCGGGTCACCGAGCCGGACGAGCTGGACGACCTGTTCCGCCTCGACCACCTCGCGACCCGCATGCGCCGCCACGCGGAAGGCCTCATCATCCTGTCCGGGCAGGCGCCCGGCCGCGGCTGGCGCAACCCGGTCCCGGTCGTCGACGTCGCCCGCGCCGCCGCCGCCGAGGTGGAGGACTACGCACGGGTCACCGTGGCGGCCATGCCCCGCGTGGCCGTCCCCGGCCCCGCCGTCGCCGACCTCATCCACCTGCTCGCCGAGCTCATCGAGAACGCCACGCTCTACTCCCCGCCGGACACGACCGTCCAGGTCACCGGCCAGATCGTGGCGCATGGCTTCGCCTTCGAGGTGGAGGACCGCGGCCTGAGCATGGACCAGGCCAGCCTCGACCGCGCCAACGAGCGGCTGACGAACCCGCCGGACTTCGACCTGTCCAACAGCGCCCAGCTCGGCCTGTTCGTCGTCGGCCGGCTGGCCCAGCGGCACCAGGTCCAGGTCACACTCCGCACCTCGCCGTACGGCGGGACCACGGCGATCGTCCTGCTGCCCGACACGGTCGTCGCCCGCGGCGACGAGCGGCCCGAGCTGGAGGCCGGCCCGCCCGCCACCACCCGGCGCGGCGAGGAGGCGCTGGTCCCGATCGGCGCCATCGGCGGCCCGGCCCCCACGGACGGCGGCCCGATCACAGGCCCGATCACCGGCCCCATTCAGGCGATCCGGGGCGACCGGCCGCCGCTCCCCCAGCGTCGTTCCGACACCGGCGGGCAGGCCACCTACAGCACCGGCCCGTACGACGCGAAGCCGTACGGCACCGGCTCCCGGTCCCAGGACTCCACGGGCCAGGACGCGGGAGCCGGCACGGGGTCGTTCCCCACCGCCGGATCCGACACGGGCTCGTTCCCGGCCGCCGGATACGAGCCGGGCACGTACTCCACGGGCCTCGGCGGCTACGACGCCGTCCCCTCCGCGTACGGCGAGGAGCCGCAGGAGACCGACGACAACGAGATCGGGAGCGGCTACTCGTCCGGAACGGGCGGGTACTCCCCCGGCGCGTCGTCGTACGACAGCGGCGGCACGGGCCTGGGCGGTACGCGGACGGACACGCCGAGCGGCCAGTGGCCGTTGCCCGGCGCGGGCTCCGGCAGTGACCGGCCGCCGCTGCCGACCCGCCGCGGCGGGTCCTCCGAGGAGCGGCCACCGCTCCCGAGCCGGTTCGGCGGAGCGCCGTCACCGGGCCGTTCCCTGTTCGACCCGGCCGAAGAGCCCGCGGACACCGCTTCTCCCGAGACCACCGCGTCGCCCGGCGCGACCTCCGGATCCGCGACCGCAGGGTCCGGGACCTCCGGGACCAGGCCGGCCCTGCCGCGCCGGGTCCGGCAGGCGAACCTGGCCCCCCAGCTTCGCGAAGAGGTCGAGCCCGTGAACAATGCGACCAGCAATGAGCGTTCGCCGGAGGAGCTCCGCACCATGCTGAGCTCGATTCAGAAGGGATGGCTGCGCGGCCGCTCGGACGCCGAGCAGACCGCCACCCATCACGAAGAGGAGGACATCTGATGTCAGCGGGTTCTGCGGGGGAACTCAACTGGCTGCTGGACAGCCTCGTCAACCGCGTCGCCCAGGTGCGGCAGGCGGTGGTGCTCTCCAGCGACGGCCTGCTGGTCGGCGCATCCGCCGGCCTCACCCGGGAGGACGCCGAGCACCTCTCGGCGGTCGCGGCGAGCTTCCAGAGCCTCGCCCGGAGCGCCGGACGCCAGTTCGGCGGCGGCGGCGTGCGCCAGACGATCGTCGAGATGGACAACGCCTTCCTGTTCGTCACGGCGGCCGGCTCGGGCGCCTGCCTCGCGGTGCTCGCGGGAGCCGACGCCGACGTCGGTATGATCGCCTACGAGATGGCGATGCTGGTCAAGCGGGTCGGCCAGCACATGTCGACCCTGCCTCGCTCAGCCGTGGAATCGTGAGGCCGAGTGATCGTGCGAGGACAACACAACGGACACCCGGCGATGTCGCCCTCCCCACGACGGCCCACGAGGCGGGACGGCTGAATGAGCGAATGGCTCGACGACGAAGCAGGGCCGGTGGTCCGGCCCTACGCTCTCACGCGAGGCCGGACCAGGGCCTCGCGTGAGGGTTTCGACCTGATCGCGATCATCGCGACGGCGGCGACGTCGACGTTCGCTCCGCCGAACGCCGGCCCGGAGCACGTCGCCATCCTCGACCTGTGCGTGCGCCCGCTCTCGGTGGCGGAGATCTCGGCGAAGCTGAAACTCCCCCTGGGCGTCGTGCGGGTCCTGCTGGGAGACCTGCTCGATCTCGGGCTGATCGTCGTACGCCGTCCTGAAACAGAGAACCGTCTTCCCAACGAACGGGTTTTGAAGGAAGTGCTCAATGGACTCCAGGCGCTCTGACCCCTCACGGGGCGCTGCCGCCATGCCGCTCGCCGTGAAGATCCTCGTCGCGGGCGGATTCGGCGTGGGAAAGACGACCCTGGTGGGCGCCGTCAGCGAGATCAAGCCGCTGCGGACCGAGGAACAACTGACGGACCGCAGCGTCGGCATCGACGACACCTCCGGCGTGGAGCGCAAGACCACGACCACCGTGGCGATGGACTTCGGCCGCATCACCATCCGAGACGGCCTCGTCCTGTACCTGTTCGGCACTCCCGGCCAGGACCGGTTCTGGTTCATGTGGGACGAGCTCGCCCTCGGCGCCCTCGGCGCGGTCGTCCTCGCCGACACCCGCCGCCTCGCCGACTCCTTCCCCTCCATCGACTACTTCGAGCGGCGGCGGCTGCCGTTCATCGTGGGCGTCAACTGCTTCGACGGCGCGATCCAGTACGACACCGAGGAGATCCGCGCCGCGCTGGACCTGGACCCCCGGGTCCCGATCATTCTGTGCGACGTGCGTCGGCGCGAGTCCGGCAAGCAGGTCCTGATCGCCCTCGTGGAGCATGTCCTGTCCGTGATGGCCGAGCGCCAGCGCCAGGCCGGCGCGGTCATCCGCTAGTGCCGTTTCAATCAACGTTGGTCGTGTGGTGACCGTGTTGGTTGATCCTCGCTGTGGGCGAGCGACTCCCCGCCGGGGGTGGTGGGGCGGGCCTCGGCCGGCCAGGGGACCTGTGGGCGGTGCCGTGATGGGGGCGTCGTCTGGGGTCACGCCGTGCCGGTCCGGCACCGGGCAGGTGCCGTCCGGCTCGACGGTGCGTGATCACCACCGGAAACCGATCCTCGGTGTCGGTGTCGGTGGTGATGGTGTCGCCCGGACCACGCCGGGCGATGTTGGCGCCGCCGACCAAGTCGCGGTGCCCGCTGAAACCACAATGCATACAACGGAAGCGACGGCCAACGGGTTTAGGGACCCGCCGCCCGCACACCGGGCAGGTCGAAGACGACCCACGCTCATCGACCAGCTCAAGACGGATCCCGGCCTGCTCGGCCTTGTCTTTGAGGCAGCGGATCAGGTAGCCGGGCCGCCAGTCCCGCAGCCGCTGGTTGTGCCGCCGCCCCGCCTTCAACTCCAGGACCCCGCGGGGATCGCCGACCCTTAAGGTTCCGATCCGCCGTGTAACGGCCCATTCGATGACCTGTTTGGCGGCCTCGTGCTGGGCCTGTTTGATCCGGCGTTTGTGCCGGGCTTCGAGCTTGCGCTGACGGGCACGGTACTTACGCCACCGCCGCGACCCCGCCTGCCCCGGTCTCGGCGCGCGCCGGGCGACGGCACGGCGCCGGTACTTGGCATCTTTGAGGTGCAGGTGGGCCTCGGCGCGCAGCGCCCGCCCCGACACCAACAAACCCTCCCCGCCGGGTCCGGCCACCGCATACGGGTGGATCACCCCCAGATCCACGCCCGCCACACGCTCAGGGTCGGGTTCGTGGCCGGGCGGGTAGGTGGCGACAGGGACTTCGGCGGTCACCTCGACGAACAACCGGGCACCCTCGTTGAGCAACGTGACCGAGCGGACCTGTTCGGCCG
The DNA here is from genome assembly GCF_024055715.1 of Actinoallomurus soli. Taxonomy (GTDB): domain Bacteria; phylum Actinomycetota; class Actinomycetes; order Streptosporangiales; family Streptosporangiaceae; genus Actinoallomurus; species Actinoallomurus soli. Next base: position 100,061 of record NZ_JAMXMV010000005.1, on the reverse strand, counting down.
GGTAGGGCGGGTCCCGGTCCAGGCGGACCCACAGCGGCGGGCGACCGCGGGCGACGGGGAGCCGCAGGTGCCGGCCGGTGAGGGTGAAGGTGCCGTGGTAATACCGCACCGGCATCAGACGCCGTTTACGGCGCGGGAACCGCGCGGAGACATCGCCGCCGGTGCGGCGTTTGGCGGCGGCGAACCACGCATCGCTGTACCGGCGCAGCACCGACCGCGCTCCGGTGGTGTCAAGGTCGCCGAAGGTGCCCGGCCCTGCCGCCGACAACTCCCGGCACAACGCCTGATACCCCACGATGGCTGGCAGGCCGCGTTGGCGTCGCCACCGGTTCATGTCCAGGACGCAGGCCCACACGTCCCCGGCGGCGACCAGCAGGCCGAAGCAGCGCCGTCGCTGGGCGGGGGCGAGGCGCAGGCCGACCCGGGCGGTGCGCAACACCGTCCGGGGAGCATCCGGGTCGACACGTCGAGGCACGAGACGATTACAGCAGGTGCCTACGACAAAACCCGCGCCCCCGGGAAACACCGGCCCAGCCAGGGCCACCGGACAATCCCGGCCATGACACCAATAAGGTCATTTGGCGCGGCGTTCATCCGGCGGAACGAACACGCCACCGACCGCCCCCACACCGTCGTCAACGGGGCGAACGTTGTCTGCTGCGGCAGCCGCGCAGCGGCGCGGGCACGCCGTACGCAACATGCCCGAATTCGAGGAGTAAGACGTTCAACAGGCCGTTTATCACTCTCTGTGATTAACGCCAGGTCTGGGGGTTAATGCCGGGTCGACGGGCGCGGAAAAGTGACGGGCGGGGACATCGAACTGCCCGGAAGGGTGGTGCCCGCTTCCGGTGATGGAGACAATGGGCTGACGTCCCTGCTCACTCAGAGTTATGGTGCGAGGCCATGCCCGTTGACCCCGAGTCCCCCCGCGGCGGGAGCGGCTCCCCGCCGGCCGGCGACCCGGGCCGGTCCGCCGGGGTGCCGAACGACCCTCCCGCCGAGGAGGCCGGCCCTCCGCCGCCCGCCCCCGGGCACTCCCGCGCGCCCCGGCGCCGGCGCCCCGGGCGCGCGCCGGCGGCGGACACGTCCCCGGCCGGTGAACCGCCGGCCGACGAGCCGGCGTCGGACGAGCCCGGCCGGCGCGTCGCGGTGTCGCTCGAGGAGATCCGGTCGCTGCTGGCCGGCCTGACCGAGACCGTCGGCAGGGAGCACGAGCGGGCGGCGCACCGAGAGCGCGTCATCGACCGGCTGCACGAGGACAACCAGCGGCTGCGCCACGGTGAGCTGCAGACCGCGTTCGAGCCGGTGCGCGCTGCGCTGTACCGCCTGTACGACCTGGTCCGGCGGGAGGCCGAGCGGGAGACGGTGGACCCCGCCCACACGCCGGTGCTGCTCGCGGCGATCGCCGAGGAGCTGGCCGAGATCCTCGCGCGCACCGGCGTGGAGCCGATGCCCGTGGAGACCGGTGAGGCGTTCGACCCGGCGCGGCACCGCCCGGCCGGCACCCAGGACGTGGACGACGCGGAGCTCGACGGCACGGTGGCCAGGGTGCAACGGGCCGGCTTCGTCCGCGGTGACCGGATCGCACGACGCGCCGAGGTGATCGTCGCCCGGATGGCGGCCGAACCCGTCGGAGGAGAATGAGATGGCTGTCTACGGTATCGACCTGGGCACGACCCACTCGTGCATCGCGCGCGTCGACGACGTCGGCCGCCCGGCCGTGCTGCGCAACATGGAGGGCACCGACACGACGCCGTCGGTCGTCTACTTCGAATCCGCCGACAACGTCGTCGTCGGCGCGCCGGCGAAGGACACCGCCGTGCTGTTCCCCGACCTGGTGGTCAGCCTGATCAAGCGGGACATGGGCCACGAGGTGCCGCGCGAGCTGCACGAGCGGGACTACTCCCCCGAGGAGATCTCCGCGTTCGTCCTGCGCAAGCTGGTGGCCGACGCGACCGCCACGACGGGCGAGGACGTCCGCGACGTCGTCATCACGGTGCCGGCCTACTTCGGGGCCGCTGAGCGGGACGCCACCCGCAAGGCGGGCCGCATCGCCGGGCTCAACGTCATCGACATCATCTCCGAGCCGATCGCCGCCGCCATCACGTACGGGGTGCTCAACCCCGCGACGGCGGCCGACGAGGAGAAGGACGGCGCCGGGTCCGCGGACCGCACGATCCTGGTGTACGACCTCGGCGGCGGCACCTTCGACACGACCGTCATCACCCTGCGCGGGGGCGACATCTCCGTCGTCTGCACCGACGGCGACCACGAGCTCGGCGGCGCCGACTGGGACGCCCGGCTCGTCGAGTACCTCGCCGGCCGGTTCGCCGAGGAGCACCCCGACGTCGGCGACCCCCTCGACGACAAGCACACCGAGCAGCAGCTGCGGCACGACGCGGAGGAGGCCAAGAAGGCCCTGTCGCTGCGCACCCGGCACGTCGTCCGCGTCATGCACGAGGGCCGGGTCGCCACCGTCGAGCTGACCCGGGAGAAGTTCGAGGAGATCACCAAGGACCTGCTCGACCGGACCATCGAGATCACCGGCCGTACGCTCGCCACCGCGGCCGGGAAGGGCGTGTCCGACTACGACGACCTCGTGCTCGTCGGCGGCTCCACGAAGATGCCCGCCGTGCAGCGGCGGCTGGCCGACGAGCTGGCGCTGAGCCCCCGGCTGCAGGACCCCGACCTGGCGGTCGCCAAGGGCGCCGCGCTGTACGCCTTCGAGGAGACCTACCGGCAGCTCCTGGCCAAGGGCGAGACGGACAAGGCCCTGGACCTGGCGACCCGGGCCGGCCTGTCCGAGAGCGAGCAGGAGCGGATGGCGGCCCGGCAGATCACGACCGTGGCCTCCCGCGCGTTCGGCGTCATCGCGCTCGACCCGGACACCGAGCAGGAGCACGTCGTCCACCTGGTGCACGCCAACGACGCGCTCCCGCGCGGCAAGACCCGCGAGTTCGGGACGATCGAGGAGGACCAGACGATCGTGAAGATCATCGTGGTCGAGCAGGCGGGCAGCGCGGAGTCGACCGAGGTGGCCCACAACACGCCGATCGCCGACGGCGAGCTGAAGATCCCGCCCGGCAAGCCCGCCGGCTGGCCCATCGAGGTGACGTTCGCCCTCGACACCTCCGGGCTGCTGCACGTCACGGCCGTGGAGAAGGAGACCGCCGAGGAGCTGACGCTCGAGGTGCGGGTCGGCGGAATGTCCGAGGAAGAGGTGCACCAGTCGCGCACCGACCTGGCCGGCATACGCGTCGACTAGTGGTCTTTGACGAACGGCGCTACGTCCGTGAGGTGCTGGAGCCCGCCCGGGCGGCCGGGGACCAGCCGCCCGACGACCTGCGCCTGCGCTACGCCCTGCCGGACCCGCTCGTCCCCCGCGAGGTGGCCGACCGGGTCAAGCAGGTCCGCACCTGCTGGCGCAAGGCGCGGGGCCGGCTGCGGTTCCGCCGGCTGGTCGACCGCCTGGAGGGCGAGCACCTGAGGCTCGCGCCGCTGTTCGAGCGGGCGGCGGCGGGCGACCTGGCCCCGTTGCGCGCCGAGATCGACGCGGCGGGCGACCGGGCCGCGCGCCGCCGCGCCGACCTGCGGGACCGGCTGCTGGACGCCGCCGGGGACCTGCGCATGCTGTCGCCCGCCGACCTGCGGGAGATCGGCGGTGAGGCCGCGGACGTCGCCCGCGCCGTCGGCGTGGAGATCCGGGAGCCGGACCCGCTGCCGGCCGCGCCGCCCTACGCCGGGTACGCACGGGCCCGTGACGCGCTGGACGCCCTCGGCCCGCGCCACCTGCGCGAGTTCCTGACCGGTGAGCCGGGCGCCGGGCGCGTCCTCGGTGAGATCCCCGACCTGCGGCCCGCGGCGCGGCGGGTCGGCGAGCAGTGGAGCCGGCACCCGCACGACGGCAACCGCACGAACGCCGACACGGTCCTGGTCGCGGTGCGCCAGGTCGGCGCCCGGCTGGGAGAGCTCGTGCGCTACGACGTGGTGGCGCGGCTGCGCGAGCGGCACCAGCAGCGGGCCTCGGAGGGCGCGCTGCTGCGGTACGCCGTCGAGGAGCTCGGGGTGGACCGCGACGACGCGCGCCGGCTCGTCTTCGCGATCCGGCGGGAGACCGCTCCCACGGGCGGCCTGACCGCGCGGCTGCGCGACCTCATCGACGCCGGCGAGGTCCAGGCGGCCGCCGAGCTGGCCGAGGTGGCCGGGCAGGCGGGCGAGCCGGAGGGCGACGCGCGGGTCCTCGCGGACGAGGCGCGCCGCCGGGTGGCGGCGGCGACGGCGCTGCGCCAGGAGGCGGCGTCCCTCCTGCTGTCCGATCCCGACGGGGCGTGGCTGCGGCTGGCCGACGCGCTGCGGCTGGTCGGCGACCTGCCGGGCGCCGCCGAGCTGCAGGCCGGGCTGCCACCGCAGGCGCCCGGGCGGCTCGAGGCGGCCGTCGACGGCGCCGCGGTCGCGCTGTCCTGGTCGCCGTCGCCGTCACGCGTCGGCGAGATCGGGTACGTCGTGCTGCGCTGCCTGGGGCGGGTCCCCCGGCATCCCGGTGACGGGGAGCGGCTCGCGGCGGAGGCCGCCCACGCCCGTGACCCCGCGCCTCCGCTGAACGCCCCCGTCTACTACGCGGTGTTCGCCGTACGCGGCTCGGCGGCGTCGGCGCCCGCGGTCGCCGGGCCGGTCCTCGTACGCCCGGAGCCGGCGGACGTCATCGTGACCGCCGCGGACCGCGTGGTCGCGGGCCGCTGGTCCTGCCCACCCGAGGCCGTCCGCGTCATCGTGACCCGGGACGGCACGCCCGTCCCGGCGGCGCGCACGGGCTTCCGCGACGAGACCGTGCGCAACGGGACGACCTACCACTACCGCATCGCCGCCGCGTACCTCGGCGCCGACGGCCGGGAGACCGTGACGGCCGGGGTGCACGCCGCCGCGACGCCCGCCGCCCGTCCCGCTCCCGTGACCGGGCTCGGCGTCGAGCACGACCCCGCCGGGCGGCTCATCGTCACCTTCGACCCGCCCGCCGAGGGCGAGGTGGAGCTCGTCGCGATGGACGGGCCGCCGCCCTGGCCGCCCGGCACGACCCTGCCGCTGGACGACGTCCGCCGCATCGGCCGGGTCCTGCGCGCGGCGCCCGCTCCGGGCGGCCTCACCGTGGAAACCGGCCCGGGCGTGCTGCTGGCCGTGTCCGTCGCCGGGGACCTCGCCACGATCGGCGACCACCGTGAGCACGTGAGTCTCACGCCGCCGCGCGAGCTGGTCGCCCAGCGGCGCGGCGAGGTGATCATCCTGGGGTTCGACTGGCCGCCGGACGTCACCGAGGTCGACGTGGCCTGGTGGTCCGACACCGGCGACGAGCGCCGCCTGCCCGTCGGCCGCGCCGGCTACGACGCCCACGGCGGCGTGCGCCTCCCGGCGCCGCCGGACGAGACGGTCACGATCGAGGTCGCCGCGGCGGGTACGGCGCAGGGACGGCGGGTCACCGGCACGCCCGTGACCACGATGGTGCCGGGCCGCACGACCGTCGGCTACGAGGTGCGGCGCCCCCGCCTGCGCGGCCCGCTCACCGTCACCCTGTCCGCCGCCGCCCCCGTACGCCTGCGGCGGCTCGTCCTCGTGACCCGGTCGGGGCCCATGCCGCAGCGGCCCGGCGACGGCCGGACCGTGATGTCCTGGAACGACGTGGAGGTGCCCGCGCGCCTGGAGGTCGCGCTGCCGCGCCTGCCCCGGCCGTTCTGGCTGCGCTGCTTCGCCGAAGACGACACAATCGACCTGCGCGACCCTCCGGTCCGCCACCTGAAAGTGGGCTGATGCCGTCGATCACCTGTCCCTACTGTTTCGCGAGAGTGGACCGCGACCGGATCGCGTTCCGGTGCGCGGGCAGTCCTGGACGCGGTCCCGGCTGCGCGCCGCGGCTCGACGAGCGGCTGGCCGCCTACACCGGGTCCGCGGCGGCCGCGTCGCTGCCTCCCGTGTTCGGCCCGCCGGAGCCGGCGGCGCGGCTCCGGGTCGGCCGGGCCCCGGCCCGCCGCGCCGTCTGCCCCGAGTGCGGGCAGACCACGGCGCGCCGCGCGTGCCCGGAGTGTCACAACCCGCTGCCCGCGGCGTACTGCGAGACGCCAGGGAAGATCGTCGCTCTGGTCGGCGCGAAGAACTCCGGGAAGAGCACCTACATCGCGGTGCTGCTGCACGAGCTGTCCCACCGGATCGGCGCGGAGCTCGGCACCTCGCTCGTCGCCTGTGACGACCGCACGATCGAGCGTTACAAGCGCGACTTCCACCGGCCGCTGTTCGGGGAGCGGCGGCTGCTGCCCGCCACCGCCAGCGCCGTGACGACCCCGCGCGATCCGCTGGTGTACCTCCTCACCCGGACCCGGCGCCGCCGCCTGCGGCAGCGGGACATGTCCCTGACACTGGTGCTGTTCGACACGGCGGGCGAGGACCTGCGCAGCCGTGACGTCACCGACCTGCACCTGCGCTACCTCGCGGCGGCCGACGCCATCATCTTCCTCGTCGACCCCATCGAGCTGAAGACGGGGAACGGCGACCCCGACGGTGACCCCGTCAACGTCATCGCCCGGGTCACCGAACTCCTGCGCGCGGGCCGGGACGTCCCGCACGGCAGGCGGCTGCCGGTCCCCGCCGCCGTGGCCCTCACCAAGATCGACGCCTTGCCGCTCGACGGAGCGCTGCAGCGCCACCCCGAGCGGTCCGACGTCCTCGACCTGGACGACCGGGAGGCCGTGCACGAGCAGGTGCGCGCGCTGCTGCACGACTGGCAGGCCGGCGAGCTCGACCGCTACCTGGGGCACGAGTACGCCGAGTACGGCCTGTTCGGGGTGTCCGCCCTCGGCGGCGTGCCCCGCGACGGCGCCGTCGGCACCGGGGGGATCCGCCCGTACCGCGTCGAAGACCCGCTGCTGTGGCTGCTGTACCGGTTCGGGATGCTCGACGAGGTCCGCGGATGATCTGGCGGCTGACCTACACCTCGGCCGAGCGCGGCCCGACGGGCCGGTCCGGCTTCCAGTTCGTCGGCATGACCCCGGGCACGCCGCCCGGCGTGGTCGGCGCGGTGACGCCGTCCATGGCGTACCGGCCGCCGCCGGGGGCGCCGTCCGCACCCGGCCCCGAGGAGCTGGCGGGCTTCCCCACCGCGCTGACCTACGGCCGCGCGGACGGGTACCTCGTGCTGGCCCGCTGCCGCTACACCGGCCGCGACTACTCGGGCCGGTACGGCAACTTCCTCGGGCAGGCGATCGTGGCCACACCGGAGGAGATGGAGGGTCTGCGGCCGATCGAGTTCTGGGACTCCCCCCTGTGGGACTCCCCCGTCGCGGACGATCCGGCGGCGGCCGACGGTCCGGGAGCGGCGGGCGGTCCGGCGCCGGCGGATGACGCGGCGCCGGCCGTCCTGGCGCCCGGCACGGCGTTCGACCCGGACTCGCTCCTCGATCGGCTGGGAGGCGAACAGGCGCACGAGCGGCTCGCCGCGCTCCTCGACGCCGTTGCCGCGGTGGTGGACGCCGGGCATGGCCGGGTGGTCCTCGTCGCCGAGGACGCCGAGGTGGTCGCCCGGTGGATCGCCGTCGTGTCGTACTCACTGCCCGCGGCGCTCGCGGCCGACCTGTCGTTCACGACCTACGCGGCCGACCCGGACACGGCGCCGCACGTCATCGTCGGCACGGTCCCGTCCGCCTGCCCGGAGGGCGGGTTCCGCCTCGACGGGCCCTTCATCCCGGACGGCGTACGGCCGGGCCGGTTCGCCCGGGTGATCGCGGAATGCTGGCGGACCGGTGACCTGGACGGCATCGACGCCGTCGGTGAGCTGATCTGCGCGCCCGATGACGCGGCGGCACCGGACCCCGCTCGCCCCGGCCCGGTGCCGGACGGTGAGGTCTCGGGGGACGTGGTGCCGGGAGGCGTGGTGGCGGGCTCCCATCCGCCCGGCCGGCCGCCGGGCGGCGAGGTTCCCGGAGTCACGGCGCCGGACTCGCGCCGCCCCGGCCGGGTCACGGACGGCGACGTCTCCCCGCTCGACGGCGCGGCGGCGCTGCTCGCGCTGTGCCGGGGGGACGCGTCCGTCTCCGCCGGGGAGCAGGCGGTGTCCGCCGCGCTGATCCGCGCCCGCGGAGTGCCCGGCTGGGTCTGGCCGTCGTTGCGCCCCACCCTGCCCGCGGTCGGCTTCGACCTGGCGGAGGCCCTGGCGGACGCGGTGCCGGAGGCCGCCGAGCGCTGCGTGCGCCTCGCCCTGGCCGACCCGGCGGTACGGCCGCGGCTGACCCGGACACGGCTGCGCGACGGGCTCCCGGAGGACTTCCGCACGGCGATGAGCGAGGCGCCGGACCTGCGCGCGCTCGCCGGGCTCGTCGATCTGGCGGTCCGGGTGGACGGCGCGGTCGACGCCGAGTGCGTGGCCGCCGCGGCGGCCGCCTGCGCGCGGCGGGGCGACGGCGACGTGGCCGCAGCGGTCGAGGCGACTCCGCCGCTCTGGCGGAAGGCCCTGATCCAGGGGCTGGTGTCCGGACTGGAGGCGAGCGTCCCCGCGGTCCGGCGGGCGATGCTCACGCCTGAGGCGTGCGCCGCGCTCGGCGATCAGGACTGGACGCGCGCCCCGCGCACCGGAGGCCTGGTGCTGTCCGCGCGCGCCGACCGCCTCACGGCCACCGCCGCGCTGGTCGAACTCGAACCCCACGGCCTGCCCGACATCGAGGACCTGCTCGGCGTGCTGTGGGCCGAGGCGCCGACCGTGCCGGAGTGCCGGTGGCTGGTCGAGCGGCTGGGCCCGGTGATGCGGCGGTTCGCCGTCCTGCGCGCCCTGCCGCGCCGGGTCTTCGACGGCGTGCCGCTGGACGCCGAGGAGGGCGTACGGCTCGCGCGGCTGATCCATGACCGGCTGCCCACGCTGGCCGGCCCCGCGCGTACGGTCCTGACCTTGGAGCGGACGCTGCGGGCCGGGTCCGAGGATGACGTGGCCCGGTTCCTCACCACGCTGCGGCGGGGAGATCCGCTGCACGAACGCGCGCTGGCCGGCGTCGCGCGGTTCCTCGCCGGCCGCTCGCCCGCGGCGCGGGCCCGGGTTCTCGCCGCGGTGCCGGACACCGTGTGCGACGGCCTGCTGGAGCCATGGCTGGCCGACCTGGACCGGCGCGGCCGCGCGGACCTGGCGGAGGTCGGGGCGCGTCTCGCGGAGGCCGGCGTGACCGTCGCGGCGCTCGACGCGTGGGCGAACGCGCTGGGCAGGTTCGCCCGGCGGCAGGTCGAGTCGGCGCTCACCGACCGCGACCCGCGACTGGCCGCGGCGTGGCGGCGCGCCCGGCGGGGGGCGTGACACGGTGCCCGTCGTCTACGCCCTGCTGTTCTTCCTCTGGGTCGGCCTGGTGTGGGTCGAGTTCGTGTTCGTCGTCCCGTTCGCCGTGCCCGTCGCCCTGGTGGTGGCCACGGGCGCCGGGATCGGCCGGTTCTTCCTCGTCACGTGGCGGACCCTGACGGCCACCGGGCTGGAAGGGCCCTCCGCCGTGCCGCGCCCGGCCGCCGACGCGGCGGACCCGGCCTACCCGCAGTACCTCCTCGACCAGGTCTGGCGGGACGTCCGGACGCTGACGCGCCGTACGATCCCCTGGTGCCTGGCGGAGGCGCGCCGGGCCGTCACCACGCTGACGGCGCGGATGCTCCGCCTCCCGCAGGGGCTCGCCGTCTTCCCGATCTGGCTGGCGCTGTGCGCGGGGATCCTGCTGGCCGCCCTGCCGCTGGCCGTCGCCGCCCTGGCCTTCGCGGTGGTGACCGTGGCGGTGGCGGGCGCCGGCCTCGTCGCCTGGTCGGTCTGCGTCCTGGTGCTCGGGACGGTCGAGCGGCTGTGGGCGGCCTACCGCAGGATCCTGCTGGCCTGCCCGCATCCGGGCTGCTACGAGCGGCTGGCGTTGCCCGCGTACGCCTGCCCGAACTGCCACGCACGGCACCGCCACCTGGTGCCGAACCGGCTGGGCGCGTTCCGGCACGTCTGCCGGTGCGGCGCCCGGCTGCCCACGACGATCCTGCTCGGCCGGTTCCGGCTCAGCGCGTACTGCCCGCACTGCGGACGCCCCCTGCCCGCGCGGATCGGCCGGGCGCGGGTCGAGCCGCTGCCGTTCGTCGGCGGCCCCGCCGCCGGCAAGACGACGCTGATGTTCCTGGCGGTACGGGCACTGCGCGCCGGCACCGACGCGGCCGGCGGCCGGGCGGAGTTCGTCGAGGCGCGGGACGCCCGCGGGTACGCCGACGCCCTGGCCGAGCTCGGCGCGGGCGGGCGCCTCGCCAAGACCGGCCCCGAACTGCCCGCCGCCATGATGCTGGACGTGACCCTGCCGGCGGGCCACCGGATCCTCTACCTGTTCGACCCGGCCGGTGAGCTGCACACCGGCGCGACACGAGTCGAGCGGCTGCGCTACCTCGACCACGGCGAGGCGCTGCTGTTCGTCATCGACCCGTTCGCCCTGCCGGAGCTGCGCCCCGCGCTGTCCCGGGAGGAACGGCTGCTGGTGGAGGCCACCGCGACGTCCGAGGAGGACCCCGCCGACACGCTGCAGCGGCTGCTCGCCGATCTGCGCTCCCGCGACGACCAGGGCCGTCACCGTCGCATCGCCGTGGTCGTCACCAAGGCCGACGTCCTGCGCCGGACGTCGATCGGCCGGGGCGTCGAGGAGGACGCGCGCGGCTGGCTGGAGGGGGTCGGCCTCGGCAACACCATCCGCACGCTCGAACGCACCGCCGGGCAGGTGCGTTATCTCGCCTCCGGTCTCGACACCCCGCCGGCCGCGCTCGCCGACCTGTTCGGCTGGGCGGCCGGGCTGCCGCTCGACGGACGGGAGCGCACGCCGGCGGACTCCCCGCGCCGCGAGCCGGATCCCCCGCGCCGCGAGCCGGACTCCCCGCGCCGCGAGCCGGACTCCCCGCGCCGGGAAGCGAACTTCCCCGGCGGGGAGGCGGATTCCGCGCGGCGGGAGGCGGACTCGCCCGGCCGGGAGATCGACGACCGGGCCGGCGCGGAAGGACGCGTTCCGTGGCGCGCCCCGGGACGGCCCGAACGGCTCGTGCCCCTCGGGTACCAGCTCGGCCGTGGCGTCCTGCTCACCGCGCTGGTCGTGCTGGGCCCGGCGGCGCTCCTCCTGCTGGGACTCACCGGCTACACGCGGTTCCGCTGAGCGGCGCCCCGCCGACCCGGCGATGCCCGGGCCCGCCGGGGTCCGGCCTCGTCCGCCGCGATCCGGCGCGCGCCGCGGTCCGTTCGAAAAGCCCGGCCGGTCGGGGTGGTAACCGTCCCCGGTCCGCCGGACCTAAAGAGACGGACGACGACGGAATGCGGAGATCTCATAGATGAGCGATGAAGAGGACGCGGATCGGTTCACGGCGATGTTCCGGCGATATCACGCGCGGGTCCTCGCGTACGCCCTGCGCCGAGCCGCCGATCCGGGCGGCGATCTACCGGATGCTCGCGGGGCTTCCGGGCGTCCGCAGCCTCGGGCGGGTCCGCGATCCGCTGGGCCGCCCCGCCCTCGGGGTGGCGATGACCGAGCGCACCTCCGCGTACGGCACCTTGGACTGGCAGCTCCTCATCCGCCCGTCGAGCGACTTCCTCATGGTGACGCGCGCGGTGGTGATCCGGCCCGGCCGGAAGAACCCCCGGATGGCGCCGGGCGCCGCCAGTACCTGCGGATGTGGCGGACGGCGGGCTGGATCGACACGCCCCCGAAGCACCTCTTCCCCGGCGCGGTCCGGCGATAGTCGAGGTGTGAGCGAGCGGGCGCTGGTAAGGCTGGATGTGTGAAAGCGATAACGATGCAGCGATACGGCGGCCCGGACGTACTCGAGCTCACCGACGTGCCCGAGCCGAAGGTCGGACCCGACTTCGTGCTGGTCCGGGTGAAGGCGGCCGGCGTGAACCCGGTCGACTGGAAGATCCGGGAGGGCAACCTCGACGGTCTGTTCGCCACGGACTTCCCCGTCATCCCCGGCTGGGACGTGGCGGGCGTGGTCGAGCGGGTCGGGCCGGCCGTCAGCGAGTTCTCGCCCGGGGACGAGGTCATGGGCTACGTCCGGGAGGACCACATCGGCCGTGGCACGTACGCCGAGCTGGTCTCGGCACCGGTGCGCACGCTCGGCCGCAAGCCGAAGAGGCTGTCCTGGGCGGAGGCGGCGGGCATCCCGCTGGCCGGGCTGACCGCCTACCAGGCGCTCACGAAGGCCCTGGCCGTCACTCCCGACGACACGGTGCTCATTCACAACGCGTCGGGCGGCGTCGGCTCGTTCGCCGTGCAGATCGCGCGGGCCAAGGGCGCCCGCGTCATCGGCACGGCCGGCCCGCACAACCACGACTACCTGCGCGAGCTCGGCGCCGAGCCGGTGGCGTACGGGCCCGGCCTCGCGGACGAGGTCCGCCGCCTGGCCCCGACCGGGGTGAGCGCCGCGCTCGACCTCGTGGGCGGGGAGGCCATCGACGTCACGCCGGAGCTGCTGACCGACAAGGGACGCTGGGCGTCGATCGTCGACCCGTCCGTCCGGGACCGCGGGGGACGGTACGTCTTCGTCCGGCCGGATCCGACCGATCTCGCCGCGCTCGCGGGACTGGCCGACGACGGGCGGCTGAACGTCACCGTCGCCAGGACCTTCCCGCTCGGCGAGGCGGCCGAGGCGCAGCGGCTGAGCGCCGAAGGGCACACCCGCGGGAAGATCGTGCTGGAGATCGGGTGAGACCGGCGACACCGGGGAAGAGCGTCGCCGCATCGGCGCGTTGAGGAACGCATGAGAATCGTGATCGCCGGAGGGCACGGCAAGATCGCCCTCCTCCTCGAAGAGCTGCTGGCGGCACGCGGTGACGGCGTCGTCGGGCTGATCCGCAATCCGGACCACGCCGCCGACGTCGCGGGCACCGGCGCCGCCCCGGTGGTCTGCGACCTGGAGTCCGCGAGCCTGGAGGACGTCGCGGTGCACCTGGACCGGGCCGACGCGGTGGTGTTCGCGGCGGGCGCGGGGCCGGGCAGCGGCACCGCCCGCAAGGACACGGTGGACCGCGCCGCCTCGGTGCTGCTCGCCGACGCGGCCGAGCGGGCCGGGGTCCACCGGTTCGTGCAGATCTCCTCGATGGGCGCCGGCCGGCCTCCGGAGCCCGGTCGCGACGAGGTCTGGGCCGCCTACATCGAGGCCAAGACGGCGGCCGAGGAGGACCTGCGCAGGCGCGACCTGGACTGGACGATCCTGCGGCCGGGGCGGCTGACCGACGACCCGGCGACCGGCCGCGTGCGGCTGGAGGAGTCCGTGCCGCGGGGCGCGGTGACCCGCGCCGACGTGGCTCGGGTGATCGCCGCGCTGCTCGACACCCCCGGAACCGCCGGGCGGACACTCGAGCTCGTCGGCGGCGACACGCCGATCGAGGACGCCGTCCGCGCCGGCGCCCGCTCCTGAGGCCCCCGGCCGGGCCCGAGGCCGCGCCGCCCGGGGAGTCCTGGTCCGTCCGCGACCGCCTGAGGTCACCGGCCAGACCCGGGCCGGTGCCGGCCGGGGAGGCCGCCCGCGTCGCGCCTGAGCCCGCTGGTCGAACCCGGTCCCGCGTCAGTCTGGCCGGGGAGGCCGCCCGGGTCGCGCCTGAGCTCACCGGTCGAACCCGGGCCCGCGTCGGCCTGGCCGGGGAGACCGCTCGCGCCTGCGGTCGTCATGTCCGCACGCGTCGCAGGAGCAGCGCCCGCATCGCCTCCTCGGCGGCATCGCCGTCGCCGGCCCGCACGGCCTCCAGGACCGCCCGGTGGCCCGGGACCGTGTCGGCGCCGCCGGCCGCTCCGTGCGTCAGCGCGTCGCGGCCGGCCAGGCCGGCGTTCATCATGACGTCCATCCGGATCAGCATCTCGTTGCCGGTGGCCAGGTGCAGCGCGCGGTGGAACTCGACGTCGGCGGCGGTGACCTCGGTGGCGTCCCCGCGTGCCCGCTCCATCCGCTGCAGCGCCCGCTCCAGGGTGATCAGCTGGACCGCGTCGCGCCGGGAGGCGGCGAGCCCGGCGACGCTCGGCTCGATGATGGAGCGGATCTCGTGCAGGTCGCGGAGGAAGGCGTCGTCCGGTCCGGCGGCGAACTTCCACCGGATGACGTCGCCGTCCAGGAGGTTCCAGTCCGAGCGGGGCCGGACGAACGTGCCGCGCTTGGGCCGGGCCAGGATGAGGCCCTTGGCCGTCAGCACCTTCAACGCCTCGCGCAGCGCGGTGGAGCTCACGCCGAGCCTCTCCTGGAGTGCGGCCACGTCGATGCCGTCGCCCTCCCGGAACTCCCCTGCGAAGATCATGTCGGCGACGGCCTCGACGGTCTGGCCGTGCAGCCCGCGGCCACCGTAGAACGCCACGGGTCACCCACCGTCCCGCTCGTCCGCACGGCGTCTCACGCGGAGTCCCGCACGGCGCTCCGGCCGGTGGGGCCTCCCCGTCACCAGGCCGGCCCGCCCGCCTGACTTCCGGACGTCGTCTCGCTCATGACCGCGGCCTCCTCCGTCACCGGCACCCCTCCATCTCCCGGGTCATGATTCAAACAGGAAGACGAACGGCCGCCGCCCGGCCGGAGACGCGTTCCGCCGTCCCGCCCGGCCGTACGGAGCACGAGGCGCCGCCGCGGAACCGGTCGGCCGCGGCGAGTCCCGTCCCGGCGGGACACGCCGCGGCCGGTGCCGGGCTCGCGCCGGGACATCGCGTCTCACCTGGGCCGACACCGGACCCCCCGGGAACGGCCGGAGCGCCGTCCGCGACCGGCCGGAGCCGGACGGGCGCGGGCAGGCGACGTTTCGCCCCCTAGGTCCCTCAGTGACCGATTCCGGCCATCAGGGCGCCGGCTCAGAACGGCGTCAGCGTCACCGTCACCGACGTGGGCGCGCCGTCCTGGATGTAGGAGGCGTGGCCGGCCACGTCGTCGAAGGCGAAGCCGTACGCGGCGCCGCCCGCGGCGGCCTCGTGCATCGCCTTGGCGTAGTGGTTGGTCACGGCCTCCCGGTAGTACCGGGCGGGATCGGTGACCGGCTGAGACGCGTCCGAGAGGAGCGTCGAGCGGTTGAAGGCCGCGCCGAGGATCGCGGCGACGGGTCCCGTGACGCCGTCGTTCGGCGCCGCGAGCGCGCCACCGCAGAACAGGACGTCGCGGGTCGACGGCCTGGCGATGGACCCGGGGGTCCGGGCGCCGCCGCTGAAGGTGAGGCGTTCCCCGGTGACCGTCCCGGTGTACGTGCCGGCGTCCGTTCGCACCGTCAGCGGCGTCCCCCGGTACCTGCTCCACACCGCGTCGATGTAGGGATCGTAGTAGTCGGCCGGGAACAGGCCCGCCTCGATGCCGTGTCCGGGCGCGATGACCCGCAGCCGGTCCCCCACGACGAGCCGGGCGAAGTCCGGATGCGCCGCCACCGCGGCGAAGATCCGGTCACGGCCTCCGGACGCCAGGGTGCCGGTGGTCCGGGTGCGGGTTCCGGCGAGCCGGATCGCGAGCGGGACGCTGAACATGTCGACCGCGGTCGTGTTGCAGAACATCCCGGCGTCGTTGTAGGTGAACTCGATCCAGTCGTGCAGGATCCGGTAGTTCGGGTCCGTGCCGACCCAGCCGGCCGGATACTGCAGGGCGGGCCTGCCGTTCCCGTCGGTGACGACCTTCAGGCGCAGCCGATCGCCGATCGAGAAGTAGACCCGGCCCGACATCTTCGGCAGGACGACGGTCGCCTTGCCGGAGTCGCGGAACGGGATCGCGTAGTCGGCGAACCCGTCCGGCCCGTTGTCCGACGCCGCGCAGGGGACGAACGCGCCGTCCGCCGTCACGCGCCCCTGGGCGCCGGTCGCCGGGTCGACCCCGAGGACGTACATGTAGACCGGCGCGGCGGCATGCGCGCCGGTCCGGTTCACGGCGGTGAGCGGCAGGCCGCCCGCGGTCGCCGCCGTGCTCCGGGCCCGCGACGACGGGGCGCATCCCGTCGCTCCCCCGCCGAGGGCCAGGGCGCCGAGGGCGGCCGTCGAGGCCAGGAACGACCTTCTGCCGATCATCCTGCTGTTCACGTCTTCCCCTTCTCCTTCATGCGACTTCGAACGACTTCGAACGACCGCGTCAGGGGTTCAGCGAAGCGGCGGGGGAACCGCCGCGTAAGGGGCTTAAGGTGCGCTTCAGGATCGGTTAGGGCGCCCATGAACGAGCGCCGGTGCACGAGCGCCGGCGGCCGGCGCCACCTCACGGGTCGCGCGGCGGGAGAACCGGCGCACGACTCGCCGGCGTATACCCCCGTGGGACCCGGATGTTCGCCGAGAGGACCCGACTGAATGCCGTGTTCATCACTTTTTATGGGACGGCACGCTGCTGGGCTCTGCCCCGCCCGAAACCGCCGCCGGCTTCGCCAGGCGTGCTTCGCCGCACGTGAGAGCGCCTTTTCGTGCGTTACCCGACCGGGCACCTCCACGCCCGGCTACGCTCGGTGAGCAATCGGTGTCAGACTTTCGTTTCCGAACGCGTTGCCGTTGTTGCGAGAGTTCGGCTAGATTTCGCCGAGATCGGGCTGTGACCAACCTCCAACCAGGGGGTTGCAGGCCGACCGCCGAGTCCCGGCGGCGCAACCAGCGTCGTGGGAGCCGGGGACCCATCAGTCCCTCGGGGTGAATCCGTCACGCACGGTAGGGCTACCTCTGGCCCGAACCCGTCAGCTAACCCGGTAGGCGGTAAAAGGGGAGCGAATGGATTCAGTAGGTCACAAACTGCTAGAGGTCGCCAAGAGTCAGCTGGGCTATCACGAGAAAGCCAGCGGCTACACGAAATTCGGCGACTGGTACAGCACGCATGTCGGCAAGGACCCGGTCTACAAGACGTCGGCCTGGTGTGACATGTTCCTCGCGTGGGCGGCCGACAAGGCCGGCGTCGAGGACTGGACCGGCCAGTTCGCCTACACCCCCGACCACGCCAAGTGGTTCAAGAAGCAGGGCGCCTGGGGCCACAAGGCCGAGCCCGGCGCGATCGTCTTCTTCTCCTGGTCGGGCGGCAAGAGCATCGGCGACATCGAGCACGTCGGCATCGTCGAGCGGGTCGACGGCCACACGCTGCACACCATCGAGGCCAACCACAACAACGCGCTGACGCGCGCCACCCGGGACATCAGCCAGGTGGTCGGGTTCGGCTATCCCTCGAAGGTCAAGGTGAAGGCGGCACCGGCCGCCCCGCAGACGGCCCAGGCCGACCAGAACTACGCTCCGAAGCACGCCGCGCCCCCGCCCGCCGTCAAGGAGATCGGCAAGGACGTCCAGGCGCAGGTCGACGCGCACACGACCGCGGCCCACGACCCGTCCGCCCCGTCGGCGCCCCTGCCGGACCAGCAGGCCGCCCTGACCGGGCTGCTGGCCGTCGTGCTGTTCGGGACGGTGGCCCTGGCCGTCGGCAAGTCGAAGGTCAAGGTGCCCGTCTCGGCGCCGAACGTCCGGGTCCGCAAGCGCGGCAAGCACCACCGTACGCCGGTCGAGCTGCCCGCCGAGGTCAGCGTGGCCGACATGGACGCGGCCGACGCCAGCACCCAGCTCATGCCGGTCCTGTCCGCCGAGGCCGCCGCGAAGGCCGAGGACCAGGAGTTCTGGGGCAAGATCGCGGAGCTGGAGGAGGACGTCGAGCTGGCGTTCTGGAACACCCTGCACGCCGCGGTGTCACAGAACGGCTCGCTCGAGACCGAGTCCGAGACGCAGTCCGAGTCCGAGTCCGTTCTGTCCTGAGGCCCTCCCCCTGAGGTCCGTGGCCTGAGGACGAGGGCACTGCGGCAATCGTCCCGCGGTCCGTGGCCTCAGCCGCGGCGCCGGGCCGCTCGCAGCGCCGTCCGCGCGGTCCCCGTCTCCTCCCACCCGGAGGCAGGCGGGGACCGCGGCGTCTAGGCGCAAAGGACCAGCCGTACATCACCCGGAGTGACCATCCTGCGATCCCCCGGGCCATCTCCGCATGTTCTCGTTGGACGCCCCGTCACCATCCGTTAATCTCCAGCGAGTCGTCACCGGCCGAGAGACGGCCGGACCGCCGAATCGCCCGTCGCGCCGTGGCGCGCCGGGGAACCGGGGACCCACTCGCGGAGGCACGGGGCGTTCCCTCGTCTTCGCACCGGGGTGAATCCGCGTCCGTCGCCGACGGCCCGTGGTAGGGCTCCTTCTCGTCCGAACCCGTCAGCTAACCCGGTAGGCGGCCTGAGGAGAGGAGCATCTGGATGGATCGATCCCGCGCCGCGGACACCCGCGACCCTCTTCATCCCGGGAAGGGCACGGCCCGCCGTACGGCGGTCGTGACCTTCGCCCTCGTCGTCGCCGGGCTCGCGCCGCCCGCACTGGCCGACACGGCACGCCCCGGTCCCCGCATCGACGCGCTCCGGCAGCGCGCCGGCCAACTGAGCGACCGGCTCGAACAGCTCACCGAGCAGTACAACGGGCTGAAGGTACGCCTGGAGCAGGCCCAGCGGGCCGCCGTCGTCGCCGGCCAGACCTCGGCCCGCGCCGCCGGAACGCTGAAGGCCATCCAGCGCAGGGTGGGCCGGTTCGCCGCGATCCGTTACATGAACGGCACGGCCGACGACGCGCCCGCGCTGCTCGCGTCCTCGGACCCGCGCGCGCTGCTGGACCGGGCCTCGACCCTGCACTACTTCACGCAGCAGGACGACACCGAGATCCGGCAGCTCACCGAGGCGATCCAGAACGCCCAGCGGACCGGCCAGGACGCCCGTGACCGCGCCGCGGAGGCGGCCGCCCTCAGAAGCCGGCTCGCCCGGCAGCGCGCCACCATCCGCGCCGAGCTGGAGAAGGTCCGCAAGCCGCTCCTGCAGGACGCCGTCGAGCGCGCCGGCAAGGGCGAGAAGGTGCCCGAGATCCCCGGCGGCCCTGGCAAGGCGGTCGGCGCCGTACGGGCCGCGCTGAGCCAGCTCGGCGTCCCGTACGTCTGGGGCGGCGCGACGCCCGGCCAGGGCTTCGACTGCTCGGGCCTGACCATGTGGGCCTACGAACAGGTCGGCATCAACCTGCCGCACTACGGCGGCGACCAGTGGAACGCGGGCGTGCACGTCTCCCGGGACCAGCTGGAGCCGGGAGACCTCGTCTTCTTCTACTCCGACATCCACCACATGGGGATGTACATCGGCGACGGGAAGTTCATCCACGCGCCGCACACCGGCGACCACGTCCGGATCGCCGATCTGTCGACCCGCCCCTTCGCGGGCGCGGTCCGCGTGGTCTGAGACGACCGCGTTCCGGATCGCCCGCCCCGGCCCGCGCCTCTCCGCCGGCGTCGTCCGGGTGGTCGGAGACGAGCACACCCGGATCGCCCGCCGATCCGCCTCTCCGCCGGCGTCGTCCGCGTGGCATCAGACGGCCACGCGGACCCGCTCAGCGGCGTGAGCCGGGGATCACTTCCCGACGCGGTACATCTCCGCGACCATGAACGCAAGGTCGAGGGCCTGTCCGCGGTTGAGGCGGGGGTCGCAGGCCGTCTCGTACCGCTGGTGCAGGTCGTCCTCGACGATGTCGTGGCCGCCGCCGACGCACTCGGTGACGTCGTCGCCGGTGAACTCGATGTGCACGCCGCCCGGGTGGGTGCCGAGCGCCCGGTGCACCTCGAAGAAGCCGGCGACCTCGTCGAGCACGTCGTCGAACCGGCGCGTCTTGTACCCGCTCTCCGACTCGAAGGTGTTGCCGTGCATCGGGTCGCAGATCCACGCGACCTGGGCGCCGCTCGCGGTGACCTTCTCGACCAGGGATGGGAGGTGCTCGCGGATCCGCTTGGCGCCCATGCGGGTGACGAAGGTGAGCCGGCCGGGCTCGCGGTCGGGGTCGAGCCGCTCGATGAGCGCGAGGGCCTCCTCGGCGGTCGTGGTCGGCCCGAGCTTGACTCCGATGGGGTTGCGGATGTGGCGCATGAACTCCACGTGCGCGCCGTCGAGCTGCCGGGTGCGCTCACCGATCCACAGGTAGTGGCCCGAGACGTCGTACGGCAGGCCGGACCGCGAGTCGATGCGGGTCAGGGCCCGTTCGTAGTCCAGGAGGAGGGCCTCATGGCTGGAGTAGACCTCGACCCGGTGGAACTCCTCGGGGTCCGCTCCGGCGGCGTGCATGAAGGCCAGCGCCCGGTCGATCTCCGCGGCCAGCCGTTCGTACCGGCGGCCGGCCGGGCTCTCGGCGACGAAGTCGTGGTTCCAGGCGTGCACCTGCCGCAGGTCGGCGTAGCCGCCCTGGGTGAAGGCGCGGGTGAGGTTCAGCGTGACCGCGGCGGCGTGGTAGGCCCGCAGCAGCCGCTCCGGATCCGGCACGCGGCTCTCCGGCGTGAAGTCGAACCCATTGACCATGTCGCCCCGGTAGGCGGGCAGCTCCACGCCGTCGCGCACCTCGGACGGCTTGGACCGCGGCTTGGCGAACTGCCCCGCCATCCGGCCGATCTTCACGACCGGGACGCTCGCGGCGTAGGTCAGGACGACGGCCATCTGCAGCAGGGTCTTCAGCTTGTTGCGCACGTCCTCGGCGGTCGCGCCGGAGAACGTCTCGGCGCAGTCGCCGCCCTGCAGGACGAACGCCTCACCGCGCGCCACGGCGGCGAGGTGGGCCTTGAGCCGATCGCACTCGCCGGCGAACACCAGCGGCGGAAGTTTGCGCAGCTGCGCGGCGACGTCTTGGAGCCGGGCCGGGTCGGGCCAGTCGGGCTGCTGTGCGGCCGGAAGGTCGCGCCAGGAATCGAGGAGGTCCACGAGACCCAAGGGTATCGACCGGGCCACAAGCCCGGGTCATGCAACCTGCGAAATCCCCCCTCCTTTCCACGATCCGCCCATCCCGCGGCGGTGAACCGGCGGTGAACGGGTCCCGCTTCGGCCGCCCGGAAACTCTGAGATGATGGGCCGACTCCCGCAGATCGCCGACGACGCATGAGGTTTCGACAATGAGCACGAGCAGCCGCGCCTATGACATCTGGCTCCGCAAGCCCGAGGAGGCCCAGCAGCTCCTCGAGTCCAAGCGGTCCGATCTCGACGGTGACGGCCTGTCGCTGCTGTCCTGGCTGGTCCTCACCAACGAGCGCGACGACCGGAAGGCCGAGCAGATCGCCCAGCAGGCGGTCGCGGCCGGTGGTGACACGCGGTTCGCCACGGCGGCGCTCGCCGAGGCGTACAAGTGGCGCGGTGACTACGGCCGGGCCACCCAGATCGTCCGGCAGGCCCGTGAGAAGTACCCGACGATCCCGTGGTACGCCCTGACGCTGGCCGACGTCCTCAAGGACGGCGGGTGGGTCGACGACGCCGAGGCGATCCTCGAATCGGTGGTGAACGACTCCCAGCTGCGCCGGCACTCGCTCAAGCGCCTGTCGAAGTGGGCGGTGGACCGGGGCGACAAGCCGCGCGCCCTGAAGTACCAGACCGAGCTGATCGCGCTGGCCCCCGACTACCTGGTGTACGCCTCGGACTACACGCTCCTCGCCGCGCTCCGGCTGGAGGCCGGCGACCCGGCGGGCGCCCGTGACATCCTCCAGCGCGGCGCGTCCATCTACCCGCGCAACAAGCAGATCAAGGAGATGCTGCACCAGCACTTCGGCGAGCTCGCGCCGGAGAAGGCGCCGAACATCCCGCCGGTCGACGAGCGCGCGGTCGGTGCCCGCCGCATCCCGATCAAAACCAGGATGATCACTCTGCGCACCGGCATCCTCCCGGTCATCCAGGAGGCGACGCAGGGGATGCTGCAGCCGGACGACATCCTCGCCCTGTCGGAGAGCCCGGCGTCGGCCGGTCAGGGACGCATGATCCCGCTGGAGCTGATCACGCCGGAGGGCATGGCCAAGCAGCTCAGCAAGTTCGTCGGCAAGATCGGCCCGCTGCACAGCCCGGCCGGGATGCAAGGCGCGATCCTCGAGGCGGGCCGGGCCAAGGTCCTGCTCGGCGCGGCCGCGGGCGCGGCCGGCAAGCTGGTCGGCAAGCGCGGCTGGTTCTACCGCGTCGCCGGCCCCGGCGCGGCCATGATCGACGACGTGGCGGCGGCCCTCCCGCCGCACGACCACCACCTGCTGTTCGGTCCCGGCCGGCCGGACAAGCTGTCGGAGGACCTGTCCGCGGCGCTCGGCTGCCACGTCTGCGTCGTCGACGCCAACCATCTCACCGGCGCGTGGGTCGTCGGGGCGTCCAAGGGCGTCGACCGCAAGTGGGTGGAGAAGGTCCTGTCCGACAACCCCGCCGGCAACGAGGACGAGCAGACCCCGATCGTCCTCATCCGCAAGATCTGAGGACCGGCGCCGCGGCACCGCCTCCGGCGCTCCGGAGCCGTCGCGTACGCGCCCCGTCCGGGGCGGACGCCTCTGGTTCGCGTGGAGCCGGCGCCCTTCCGCGTACGCGCTCGATCCCGGGCGGGCACCCTTCTTGTGCCGGATCGGCGTCCTTCGGCTGCGCGACGGAATTCCCGAAAGGAGTGGCGCCGTCGTTGAAATGGACCGCCGGCGGCGCGGGAATGGCGTGCCTGTGAAAGGCCGGTGAATTGAGCCGCCGCCGGGCGGCGCCCTTCCTCATGCGCTCTAGAGTCATGGAACCGCTCACACGGGGAGGGGTTCACGGGCGGCATGCTGACCATGGTCCAGGCGATCGCCGAACTCGTCGCGCAGCGTCAGGAGAACGTCCTCCTGGGGCTCCTCATCGTCCTGCTCGTGACGAGTCCCCTCGCCGACCGCTACCTCGTCCGGCGCAGGCGGATCACCTACCGGGTGCTGTACAACTCGAAGATCGGTCTCAGTCCCGTGGCCCTGCACGACGTGGAGGACCGCTCGACGGTGACGGACCCGAGACTGCGGGAGTACGCGCGGACCTTCGACCGGCTCAGCATCGTCATCATCCGCGTCCGGAACACCGGCGGTTACGACATCGAGCCGTCCGACTTCACCAGGCCCTTGTCGTTCACCTTCAAGGACCGGGTGATCTGGAACGCGCGGATTTCCGACGCCAGCACCGACCGGCTGCACGACGCCGTACGGGACCACCTGGAATTCTTCGCGACGACCAACGGAACCGTCGTCGCGGGAAACGGCGGTCCCGATGTGAGAACGCTCCGCAGACTACTGGCCGACCGTCTGACGGGCCTGGTCAAGAGCCCGGCCGCCGGGCCGCCCGAGGACGTCCGGCAGTGGAACGGCGTCCGGCTGACCGGCCTGTCGCTGGAGCGGCGGCAGCGTTTCAAGCTCGTCGTCGTCCTGCGCGAGCAGGACGACCCGGCGGACGGCGCGATCAGCAAGAAGATCGAAGCGGACGGCGCCCTGACGAGTGGCTGGGTGAAGGACGAGAAGCGCCAGCGGAGGCTGGGCTGGCCCGTGGCCGCGATCGCCGCCGGCGTCGTGCTCACCCTCGCCCTGACCGGGAACGTGGTCGCCAACTACTACCAGCGGAGGTCGGACCCGGCGCTGCACTGCGCGAGCGGCCATCTGCGCCTGGAGGGGTCCAGCGCCTTCTCCGACCCGCTCCAGGAGATCGTCCGGCAGTACCGCAGGGCCTGCGCCTCGGCGTCGATCGACCTGCAGCTCGCGGGGAGCCGGGCCGGCATGCACGACCTGTCCGCGGCCGGCGCTCAGAGTCGCGGCGGGCTCGCGGTGCTCAACGACGGGCCGGACACCACCCACCCGGCGATCGACCTGCGGAGTCATCCGGTGGCGGTGGTGGTCTACAGCGTGATCCTCTCGGACACCACCGGGGTCACGAACCTCAGCCTGGCGCACCTCCGGGACATCTACCGCGGCCGGTACCACCGGTGGAGCCAGCTCGGCGGCAAGGACGTCCCGATCCGGATCGTCGGCCGGGACGGTGAGTCCGGCAGCCGCCAGATCTTCCAGAGCAAGCTGCTCGGGCGGTCGGAGGGCGCGGCGTCCTCGACCGAGTGCCGGGAGAGCAGCCCGCCCCTGCACGCGCCGACGATCCGGTGCGAGCTGCGCACCACGGGCGAGCTCATCGACAAGGTCGCCCAGACGCCGGGCGCGATCGGGTACGCGGACGCGCCGACGGCCAAGGCCGAGGCCGCCCGGCTGCAGAGGTTCCACGTGGTGACGCTCGACGGCCGGCTCCCCGAGGCGACCAGCATCGCCCAGGGCTATCCGTTCTGGACCGTGGAGTACCTCTACACGGCCGGCGCTCCGGAGGGCTCGTCGCTGCTGCGGAACCTCATCGCCTTCCTGGGCAGCGCGAACGCCCGCGCCGAGCTGAGCATCCGGGGCTACCCGCCCTGCATCGACCGGAACGGCGACCGGAATCCGCTCTGCACCCAGACGCCCTGACGGCCTCCTACCGGTGCGCGGCGATCACGGCTTCGCGGGCGGCCTTGGCGACCTGCTCCATGTGCCACGGTGACAGGCCCTGGTGGACCGGCAGGGCGAGCATCTCGTGACGCAGCGGCTCCAGCTCGGCGAACCGGTGGCGGTCCAGGAGCGGGTGCGGCACCGGCCAGATCTCGATCGAGCGCACGCCGCGCTTCTGCAGCTCGGCGATGGTCCGGTCGCGCTGCGGAACGCGCACGGGGTAGTAGAGCGGCGCGACGCCGTCGGGCAGGCCGCGGAAACGCGGGGGGACCAGGTCGGGCAGGGAGTTCAGCAGGATCGCGTAGTTGCGGCGGCGGTGCTGGCGGATCGCCTCGCCGTCGGCGCCGTGGACGGCCCACTCGGTCATCCGGGAGGACTTCGAGGCGGCGACCTCCAGGTCGGCGACCTCGAGGTTCCACTCGCCGATGACGACCTCGGTGAGCGTGCCCTCCTCGACCGCCTGCTCGGCCTTGCTGACCTTGCGGAACACCTTCGTGGCGGGCGCGCGCAGCACGCCGGCCCGCGACTGGGCCGCCCAGCCCATGCTCTGCGACGCCATCGACCGGGCCATGCGCTTCCACGGCGGACGGCCCTGGGCCTCGATGTGACCGTCCCGGATCAGCACGGCGCCGCCGTCCGGCACGCCCAGGGACTTGCGCGGGCAGAAGATCGCCGCGGCGCCGCGTGAGCCGATGGCGGCCCCGCCGTCGTAGGAGAACAGCGCGTGCGCGGCGTCCTCGATCACCAGCGTGCCCGGCGGCAGCGGCGGCATCGGGAAGCCGTAGTAGGAGATGAGGTAGGTCGCGTGGCACTGCCGCGACACGCGGAACAGGTCCTCGTGGTCCGCCTCGAGTGTGGGGAGCACCCGGTAGAACATGACCTCGATGCCGGCCAGCCGGGCGGCCTCGACCTCCGAGCCGCAGTGGTAGGCGGGCATGGCCAGCCGGTGTCCCGGCCCGAGGCCGAGGGCCTTCAGCGCCAGCCAGATCGCGCCGCGCCCCAGGTGGGTCAGCGTCAGCCCGTCCGAGTTGAACGGGAACTGCAGAGACCGCCGGGTGACCAGCGTCGCCGGCTCCAGCGGGGGATAAACGCTCATCAACGGGTCGCTCATAGGTCCCCTACCCTACTGTCCGCCTCCAAGGAGGACGCCGGTTCGCCGATCGGGCGAAACTTCGTCGCGGCGGGACACGTCGTACCTCGTACGGGGCGGTGAGCAGGTCGATGAGGAGAGGTGAGACGTTGCACACGTCAACGATCGGCGGTGTCTGGCACGAGGTCGTCGGCACGCAGCCGCACCCGTCGTGGTGGCTGGTCGGGGTCACCGGCGTGGTGGCGCTCGTGGCGGTGTCCTTCCGCTCGGTGTGGCACGTGCTGCGCAATGTCGTCACCATCGCGCACGAGGGCGGGCACGCGTTCGCGGCGCTCGTCACCGGGCGGCAGCTGCAGGGCATCCGCCTGCACTCCGACACCTCGGGCGTCACGGTGTCGCGCGGCCGGCCGTACGGGCCCGGCATGATCGTCACGGCGTTCGCCGGGTACGTGACGCCACCGCTGCTGGGCCTGGGCGCGGCGGGGCTGCTCGCCGCGGGGCACATCACGGCCCTGCTGTGGGCGAGCATCGTCCTGCTCGCCGCGATCCTCGTGATGGTGCGCAACGCGTACGGCGTGGTGTCGGTGGTCACGACCGGCGCGGTCATCTTCGCCGTGTCGTGGTACGGCTCGGCCACCGTGCAGGCGGCGTTCGCCTACGCGTTCACGTGGTTCCTCCTGCTCGCGGGGGCGCGGCCCGTGGTGGAGCTGCAGAGCAAGCGCTCCGGGGGCCGCGCACCCGATTCCGACGCCGACCAGCTGGCCCGCCTGACCGGCATGCCCGGACTGCTGTGGGTGTTCGGCTTCGGCGTGGTCGCCGTCGCCGCGCTGCTGGCCGGCGGGTCCTGGCTGTTGCCGGACACGATGCCGCAGCTGCCGAGCTGGTGAACGGCCGAGCAGACCCTAGTGCTTGGTGATGGGAGCGCCCGTGTCGGCGCCGACGACGTACCACGGCGCGCCGAACGACGTGACGCCCTGGCCCTTCATGTCGCCGGGCGAGGTGTCCTTCGCGTAGTAGTACAGCGGCCAGCCGTTGTAGACGATCTGCTTGGTCCCGTCGGACCGGGTCGTCGTCGACAGCATGGACGACTTCACCCCGGGGCCCGCGCTGGGCGACGCGCCGGGCGAACCACCGGGCGACCCACCAGGCGAACCACCGGGCGACGCGCCGGGCGAGCCACCGGGTGACGCGCCGGGCGAACCGGGCGCGGCGCCGCCGACGGCGAACGGCGGCCACTCCTTGGCGCAGGCGCCCTCACAGGCGGACTTGCCGCCCTGGCCCTTGTCCTTCTCGAAGGCGTAGAGCGTCCGGCCCGTACCGTCGACCAGGATGGTGCCCAGGCTCGTCTTCTTGGCGTTGAGCACCCCGGCACCGGCGGCCGGCATCGACTCGGACGGCGCAGCCGACGCGGGCGCGGACGGACCCGGCGACGCGGGCCCCGTCGGGGAGACCCCGGGAGGCGAAACCTGTGGGCTGGAAGGCTGGGCGTACGGTCCCCCGCCGCCCTGCGATTCCGGCGTGGTCTTGCTGCCCTCGCCGCAGGCCGAGCCGAGCAGGCCCAGGGCCAGCACTCCGGCGGCAATGACTCCGTTACGCATTGTCCGTTCCTTTCCCCCGATGACGTAGGCGGGCACGTACGGACGCACGCCGTGGTTCGCCGTCATCCCCCGCGTCCGCGAGCCGGGAATGTGCCCCGGCGATTCGGTTACCCATCGCGACGGCCCGTGAAGTGGAAACGGCCGACTTCTTTAACGGGCAAGGCGGATGTTTGACCGGACATGCCGAGACCGGACGCGAACATGACGGGGTCGGGGAAGACCTCTTCGCCGACCGTGTGGACGGGATCGGCCCACGAAGATGGTGCCGGCCCCTGCGAACCGGTCGGCCCGGAGAGACCGGGCCCGACCGTGGAGACCGGGTCAGGCCGACAGCGTGTCCACGCCCCGGCGGAAGAAGTCGAGCGCGGTGGCGCGCTGGTCGTCGGCGGCCATGAGCGCGGCGTACGGGAGGGACGCGCCGCCGAACGCGTCGTCGTTCCAGTACGCGCCCCTCCGCCTGGCCCAGGGCGCGACGTAGAGGTACGGCTCCGGGTGCGCGGCGTCGCCCGGCGACGCGCCGAACGCGGCCCGCCGGCCTGCGGCCTCGTCGCCGAGATCCACGGCGGCGTCGAAGTGCTCCGGCCACAGCTGCACCCGGCCCGGGCCGAGCGCGGCGGCGTCGAAGCGCAGTTGCTCCAGCACCGACCAGGCGAAGCCGTACCACGCGCCGAGCGCCTCGGCGGCGGGCGGGCTCACCGTGAGGGTCAGCCCGGGGTCGGCGGGGGTCTGCGGAGAGTAGAGGTCCGGCGGCATCCCCAGCGGGACGCCGGCCAGGGCGGCGGCGTCCGCGAGGGTCCACGGCGACGCGACGACGTCACCGACGACGAGGCGGCCGTTCTCGACGCGGATCTGCCGGTCGTCGCCGAAGTAGGGCGTGCCGAAGCCGCCGCGGGTGAACCGCAGGCCGATCTTCCCGTTGGCGGCGCGGCGGGCGACAGCGACGACGTGTTCGGCCAGGGCGTGCAGGGACCGGCGGGTCGCGGCGAAGTCCCGTGGCAGCGGGGCGAGGCGGCGCCAGGCCCCCAGCCAGCGATCCGCGCAGAAGCCGGCCAGCTCAGGGCGCTCCCGCGCCAGGTCGTCCCAGGTGCGGCCGAGCCCGCACACGGGGGTCACGAGCTTGGCGCCGTACGGGCCGGCGAGGGGGTCGTCGGCGTACCACGGTGGTGTCGCCACGGCGGGCGGGGACGGTTCGAGCACCCGGACGTCGTACTCGCCGCCCAGCAGATCCCAGGCCTCCCACCGTGGATTCATCGTTCTCCGTTCGCGGGCCGCGCCGCAGGGACCGGGGGCCGGGCCGCGCGGTCACGGTCGGGCCCCTAGTCGATCACGGATCCGGCCGCGAAGGAACACCGGAGTGGAGCGGTCGGTGTCGCCACGGACAGTTCTTTGGTTTTCCTACTGAGAAAGTATATATTTCGGTCCCGGCCTGCCGTGACAGGCCGCCACCGTCACTGTCTCCCGATTGAGAAACCACCGATGATGCGTCGAGTCCCCGCCCTGCTCACCGCCACCACCCTCCTGGCCGCCGCGACGGCCTGCTCGGGCGGCGGTTCGGCCTCCTCCTCCGCCGGAACGGCGTTCGACCCGAAGAGCTGCCAGGGCGGGACGCTGTACATCCTCAACCAGACCTCGGCGACCGACGAGCACTTCGACCCGGCGCGGATCTACACCTCGGGAGGCGGCGCCGTCCCGTCCCTCGTCTTCCGGACCCTGACCACCCGCAAGCGGGTCCCCGGCCAGGCGGGCACGACCGTCGCACCGGACCTGGCCACCGACACCGGGACGCCGAGCGACGACGCCAGGACGTGGACCTACCACCTCCGCGACGGCCTGAAGTTCGAGGACGGCACGCCCATCACCGCCAAGGACGTCAAGTGGGGCGTGGAGCGGTCGTTCGCGCCGGAGCTGTCGGGCGGCATCCCCTACCTGCGCGACTGGCTGGTCGGCGGCACCGACTACAAGGGGCCGTACAAGGGGCGGGAGCTGGACTCGATCCAGACCCCCGACGACAAGACGATCGTCTTCAAGCTGCGCAAGCCCGAGGGCGACTTCCCGTACGTCGCGACGGCCACGCAGTTCACCCCGGTGCCGAAGGCCAAGGACGGCGGCACCGCGTACGAGAGACACCCGATCTCCAGCGGCCCGTACAAGGTGCAGACCCACGTACAGGACAAGAGCCTGACGCTGGTCCGCAACCCCAACTGGTCGCGCACGGTCGACGACCAGCGGCTGGCCTGCCCCGACCGGATCGAGGCGACGTACGGCCTCAGCGCGGCCGTGATCAACCAGCGGCTCAGCACCGGCGCGGGCAAGGACGCCGACGCGGTCACCACCGACACCGACCTCAGCCCCGCCGAGCTGGCCCGCATCTCCACGGATCCGACCCTGAAGAAGCGCACCGTGCGCGGCCAGTTCGGCTACACGAACTTCATCGCCTTCAACACCAAGGTCAAGCCGTTCGACGACGTCCGCGTGCGGGAGGCGATCTCCTACGCCGTCAACCGGCAGGCGGTGGTCAACGCGGTCGGCGGCAGCTCGCTCGCCAAGCCGGCCACGACGTTCCTGCCCGACCAGGCCGCGTTCGGCTACCAGCCGTACGACGCCTTCCCCGCCGGCCCGACGGGGAACCCCGCCAAGGCCAAGGAGCTGCTGGCCCAGGCGGGGCACTCAAACCTCACGATCACGCTCGCCCACCGCAACAACGACGCGAGTCAGGACGGCCCGGCGGTGGCCACGGCCGTACAGGAGGCCCTGAAGCAGGCGGGCGTCACCGTCAAGCTGCAGGCCTACGACCAGGCGAGCTACCGGTCGGTTCAGACGAAACCGTCCACCGAGCCGGGCATCTTCCTGGCCGGCTGGGGCGCGGACTGGCCGACCGGCGGTCCCTTCCTGGCCCCGATCTTCGACGGGCGGCAGATCCTCCAGGACGGCGGCAACTACAACTTCGCGCAGTACGACGACCCGAAGGTGAACGCCGAGTTCGACGCGATCAACAAGATCTCCGACCCGCTGCAGGCGCGGCCCCGCTGGGGCGCGCTGGACGCCGAGCTCGGCCGGCAGGCGCTCACGGTGCCGCTGTTCCACCCGGTCTACCTGCGGCTGTACGGCAAGAACGTCAAGAACACCTACCTCGACGAGTGGCGCGGCTCGTACGACGTCGCCATGGTCTCGGTCAAGTGAGTGGGCGCAGCGAGCGAACCATGAGCACAGCACCTCTGGTCACCTCTCCGACGAAGGAGGTCCCGTGACCGAGCTCGTCGCGGAGATCGGCGATCCGGGGGCCGCGGTCTCCGGGTCGCCGGCCCGGGCCCGGCAGGTGCTGCGCCGTCTGCGGTCGGACCGGCCCGCGATGGCCGGCCTGGTCGTCACCACCGTGCTCATCCTGGCCGCCGTCCTCGCGCCGCTGCTGGCCGCGCTGGAGGGACAGGACACGACCACCTTCCACACCCAGCTCCTGGACTCCGCGCGCGGCGGCGTGCCGCGCGGCGCGCTGGGAGGGCTCGGAGCCGAGCACTGGCTGGGCGTCGAGCCGACCACCGGGCGCGACCTTTTCGCGCGTGCGCTGTACGGGGCGCGGATCTCCTTCACCGTCGCCTTCGGCACGCTCGTCGTGCAGCTGCTGCTCGGCGTGGCGATCGGGCTGGCCGCGGGGTTCGGCGGCCGGTGGGTCGACGCCACGCTGGGCCGGCTCATCGATCTGGCCATCTCGTTCCCGCAGCTGATGTTCGCCATCGCGCTGCTGGCGATCGTGCCGCAGTCGTTCCCCCGGCCGGTGCTGCTGATGCTGGTCATCGGGCTGTTCAACTGGGGCGGCACGGCCCGGCTCACCCGGGGGCAGGTGCTGTCCCTCAAGAGCCGGGACTACGTCGCCGCGGCCCGGCTGTCGGGCGCGTCGCCGGCCCGGATCGCGCTGCGCGAGATCCTGCCCGGCGCGCTGCCGCAGGTCCTCACCTACGCGGCGATCCTGCTGCCGGCGAACATGGTGTCCGAGGCGGGACTGTCCTTCCTCGGCGTGGGCGTGCACCCGCCGACCTCCTCCTGGGGGCAGATGCTGTCGACCGCCACGACCTGGTTCCGCGCCGATCCGATGTACGTGCTCGTACCGGGCCTGTCGCTGCTGACCGCCGTGCTGGCGTTCACGTTGTTCGCGGACGGGCTGCGCGCGGCCCTGGATCCCAAGGCGTCCCTGCGAGGCGGCCGGTGACCCTCTACCTGCTCCGCCGTCTCGGCAGCCTGCTCGTGCTGCTGCTCGTCATGACCGCCATCGTCTACGGCATCTTCTACGCCATCCCCGCCGACCCGGCGGTGCTCGTCTGCGGGAAGGGCTGTGACGGCGGCCGGCTGGCCTCCATCCACCACGAGCTCGGTCTCGACCAGCCGATCACCGCCCAGTACTGGCACTTCCTGGAGGGCCTGATCGTCGGCCGGGACTACAGCTCGGGGCCGGACGTCAGCCACTGCGCGGCGCCGTGCCTGGGCTACTCGTTCCAGACGGACCTTCCGGTGCTCTCGCTGATCGCCCAGCGGCTGCCGGTGTCGCTGTCCCTCACCACCGGCGCGCTCGTCCTGTGGACCGTCACCGGCGTCGCCCTCGGCCTGGTGTCGGCCCTGCGCGAGAGACGGCTCACCGACCGCCTCGTCACCGTCTTCGTTCTCGGCGGCCTCGGCACCCCGGTGTTCGTGAGCGGCCTGCTGCTGCTCATGGTGTTCTGCGGCTGGCTGAAGTGGCTGGACTTCCCGGTGTACGTGCCGCTGACCGAGGATCCGGTGGGCTGGGCGCGCAACCTCATCCTGCCGTGGCTGACGCTGACGATCCTGCAGTCGGCGATCTTCACGCGGCTGACGCGCACCGGCATGCTGGAGACCCTGTCGGAGGACCACATCCGGACCTTCCGCGCGTACGGCCTGCCCGAGCGCCGCGTCATCGGACGGCACGCGCTGCGCGGCGCCCTCACCCCGCTGATCTCGATCAACGCGGTGGAGTTCGGCGCGGTCCTGGTCAACGCGATGCTCACCGAGACGCTGTTCGGGCTCCCCGGCATCGGTCAGCTGATCGTCCAGTCGTCGAACAACGTCGACCTGCCGGTGGTGGCCGGGCTGACCCTGACGGCGGGACTGGCCGTCGTCCTGGCCAACACCGCCGCCGACCTCCTGTACGCGGCGGTCGATCGAAGGGTGGTCCTGACATGACCTCGCCGGTCGGCGAACCCGGCACCGGGCGAAACGGCGGGGAGGGCGGGGACGTCGTCCTGTCGGTGCGCGAGCTGAGCGTCGAGTACTCCACCGGCGCGGGCGCGTTCCGCGCCGTCGACGGGGTCTCGTTCGACCTGACCGCCGGTGCCGCGCTCGGCGTGGTCGGGGAGTCGGGGTCCGGCAAGAGCACGACGGCGCTCGCCCTCCTCGGCCTGCACCGGAACACCGACGCGCGGGTCACCGGCCGGATCCTCCTCGGCGGCCCGGACGGCGTGGAGGTCAACGGGCTCGACGACGAAGGAGTCCGCCGGGTGCGGGGCGGGCGCATCGCGATGATCTTCCAGGATCCGATGACGGCGCTCGATCCCTACTACCGGATCGGCGACCAGATCGCCGAGGTGTACCGCGTCCACTCGGGCGCCGATCGCCGGGCCGCGTGGACGCGGGCGGTGGAGGTGCTCGACCGGGTCGGCATCCCGGACGCGGCGCGGCGGGCCCGGGCGCGTCCGCACGAGTTCTCCGGCGGCATGCGGCAGCGGGCCCTCATCGCGATGGCGCTGGCCTGCGAACCGGAGATCCTCGTCGCCGACGAACCCACCAGCGCCCTCGACGTCACCGTGCAGGCGCAGATCCTGGACCTGCTCGACGAACTCCGCGCCGACACCGGGATGGCGCTGCTGCTCGTCACGCACGACCTCGGCGTCGTGTCACGGTCGGCCGATGAGGTCCTCGTCATGCACCGGGGCGAGATCGTCGAGCGCGGCCCGGTGCGTGAGGTGCTGCGCGCTCCGGCGCGGCCGTACACCCGGGCGCTCCTCGACGCCGTGCCCCGCATCGACGCCCCACGGGACGCCCGGCCCGTGCCCGGGGAGCCCCTGCTGACCGTGGCCGGCGTCACGCGGGAGTTCCGGCGGCCCGGACGCGGCCTGCGACGCGAGACGACGCGTGCCGTGGACGACGTCTCGCTCGACGTACGGCGCGGCGAGACCCTCGGCGTCGTCGGGGAGAGCGGCAGCGGCAAGACCACGCTCGTACGGATGATGGTGGGGCTGCTGCCTCCGACGTCGGGGCGGATCGTCTTCGGCGGCGAGACGATCACCGGGCTGCCGGACAGGCGGCTGCGCCGCATCCGGCGGGACATGCAGATGGTGTTCCAGGACCCGGCGTCCTCGCTGAATCCCCGGCGCACCGTCGGCGACGGCATCGCCGACCCGCTGCGGGTCCGCGGCGTGCCCGACGGCGAGGCGCGCAGGACGGCGCGGGAGCTGATGGAGCGCGTCGGCCTGGACCCGGCGCGGCATGACCGCTACCCGCACGAGTTCTCCGGCGGGCAGTGCCAGCGCGTGGGCATCGCCCGTGCGCTGGCGCTGCGGCCCAGGCTGCTGGTCTGCGACGAAGCGGTCTCCGCGCTCGACGTCTCGACGCAGGCGCAGATCCTCGACCTGCTCCGCGACGTGCAGGAGGAGTACGGCCTGACGATCGTCTTCGTGTCCCACGACCTCGCGGTGATCCGCCAGGTCAGCGACCGGGTCGCGGTGCTGCGCGGCGGCGCGCTCGTGGAGCTCGCCGACGTGGAGAAGTTGTACGCCTCTCCCACGCATGAGTACACCCGTTCCCTTCTCGCGGCGGTGCCCGTTCTGGCCTGAGGGCGGCGACGAAGACGCCGGCCGCCCGTGGAACGGGCGGCCGGCGCCGTGGGGTCACGCGAATGTGCGGGTCACGCGGGCCCTCGGTCCCCTCCCGGGGCAACGGCCCGCGTCCGGATCAGTACGCGCAGATCGCGTAGACGCTGATCCCGACCGTGCTGTAGCCGATCTGCCGGCCCAGGGCGATCCAGCCGCGGCCGTCGGGAGTGGGGAAGCTGCCGACGAGGATGGCCCCGTTGCCCTGGGCCTCGCCACCGCCGCCGATGGCGCGTTTGCCGGCCGGGCAGTAGACGGTGCGCCGCTGGAAGGCGGGGACGTTCGCGTTGGGCAGGTTGACGATCTGGTAGCCGTCGGTCGCCGCCTTGTGGGCGGCCGGCCGTGCGGGCGTCACGCCCTTGTCGGCGTGGGCGGCGAGACCGGTCCCCACGACTGCGGCGAGAGCCATCGTTCCCGTTCCGAGCGCGTACATCTTTCGCATGCAGATCTCCGTTTTGAGGTAGCAGGAACTGCGTTGCCCGGACCTTTTCGGCCGCCTTTATCGGTGGCCTTTCGGATCCATCGCCACTACTACCCGGACGACCTTTGCTCACACTCGGTCATCGTCGATTACCGCCTGCGACTTTTGCAGGCGTCGCATTCCTGGGGAGATGTTGGAAAGGTAAGACTGGCGACGCCGACCGGAGATGCCGAGAAGGCCGCTAATGGCCGATTCGAGCCACGCTCACCTCGACATCTCCGGCGTTTCACCCGGAGCCGGAAAGGTCAGCGAGCCCAGGTCCAGGCGTAATCGGACGCCTCGACGGCGAACGCCTCTCCGCCGATATTCAGCGGCCGGAAGGTATCGATCATCACGGCCGTTTCCGTGGTCGTCGTGTGACCTTTCCCGACCGCGTCGATGACGCCCTCCACGGCGCCGGGCGCCGGGCCGTGGGTGAATCCGGAGGGATGCAGGCTTATCGACCCGATGTCGATTCCCGATCCCCGGCGCGCCGTGTAATCCCCGCCGACGTAGAACATCACCTCGTCGGAGTCGACGTTGTGGTGGTTGTACGGGATCGGGATCGCCGCCGCGTCGAAGTCGAGCGGCCGCGGGCAGAAGGAGCAGATGACGAAGTTCGGCCCCTCGAACGTCTGGTGCACCGGCGGCGGCGCGTGGGTGCGCTTCACGATCGGCTCGAAGTCGGCGATGTTGAAGGCGAACGGGTAGAGGCAGCCGTCCCAGCCGACGACGTCCAGCGGATGGTTCCGGTAGGTCAGCCGGGACAGGCCCGCGCGGGTGCGGACGAGCACCGGCACGTCCTCCCCCTCCAGGACCAGCGGCTCGGCCGGACCGCGCAGGTCGCGCTCGCTGTACGGCGCGTGCTCCAGGAACTGCCCGTACTGCGACAGGTAGCGCCTCGGCGGCCGGATGTGCCCGGACGCCTCGAAAACGATGAGGCGCAGCGGCGCGGCGGGGTCGGTGCGCACGAACCGATGGATGGTCCCGGTCGGGATCACGACATAGTCGCCGGGGCCGACGTCCAGCGCCCCGTACGTCGATTCGAGCCGCGCCCGGCCGGCCTCGACGTACACGCACTCGTCACCGGCCGAGTTGCGGTACAGGTCGCCGTCCGTGTCGGCGGCCACGTACGAGATGCGGACGTCGTCGTTGGCGAGCAGCAGCCGCCGTCCGAGCACCGGGTCTCCCCCGGCCGTCAGCTCGTGCATCTTGAAATGGCGTGGCAGGAGCGGGTGGTTGGGCGACGTCCCGGCGGCGTGGGAGGGCACGTCCACGCCCTCGCTCTTGACGATCGCGGTCGGCGGGTTCACGTGATAGAGCAGCGAGGAGTCGGATGAGAACCCCTCCTCCCCCATCAGTTCCTCGGCGTACAGCCCGCCGTCCGGTCTGCGGAACTGGATGTGCCGTTTACGGGGGATCTCCCCGACGGCGCGGTAGTAGGGCATCTCCACACTCCGGATCTCGGAAAAGCGTCGATCACCTTCACTGCCGACTGTAGGCCGTGCGCCCCGACGGTCGCCAGGAGACTTCGGGCCGGTCGGACCGCCCCGGAGAACGGGCGTGGTCACCGGGGCGCCCGCCAGCGACTAAGGTTCTACCGTCGCTCAACGAGGAGGAAGAATGCGCGGAGGCGTACGCCTTCCGGCCTTGATCGTCGCGCTCGGGCTGCTGGCGGGCTGCAGCGACCCGGCCGGCGCGGCCCGGCGCGAACAGGCCACCGCCCGGAAGAGGTCTCCGTCCCCGCGGCCCACCGCGTCGCACTCGCCCGCGAAGCGCCACGGCAAGGCGGCGGCCTGGTGGCAGGCCGCCGGCACGACGAGGACCGCGGCCGGCCTTCGCGTGCAGACCGGGGCCGTCCACGCCGGGCAGGTGAAGATCATCCTGACCGACGTGTCCGGCCACGCCAGCCGCAGGATCACCGCCTCGGCGACTCCGCAGTCCGTCACGGTCGGGCACTTCACCCTCACCGCGGTCAAGGTCAGCAGGTCCGCCAAGCTCGCGCGGTACGGCGTCGGCTTCCACTACCGCCACTGAGCCGGCGTTCCCCGGGAGACCGCGCCGGGCGGATGCCGTACCGGAATGGACCGGTGTCTTCAGGGCAGGAGGACGAGCGTGACAACACTCGATGATCTCGACCCGTTCGCCATCTTCGACGCCGAGGCCGAGCGCCTCGACCGCTTCTTCAGCGGCCTGAAGGACGACGACTGGGCGCGGCCGTCCCGCTGCGAGGGCTGGACGGTCCGCGACGTCCTCGCCCATCTCGCCGGCGAGGAGGACTACAACCACGCCTGCCTCCACGACGACCTCGAAGGCCTGTGGACCCGCCTGGAGAAGAACGGCGTCTCCGGCCTCGCGGGCTTCAACGACTGGTGCGTGCGCACCCGCCGGACCATGCCCGTGGAAGAGGTGCTCGACGAGTGGCGCACCCGGAACGGCGACACCCGCCGGCGGATGCGCGATCTCGGCCGCGATGCGCGGCTGCCCACGATGGCGGGGCCGTACCCCGTCGGCCTCCAGGCGTTCCACTACGCCTCCGAGTACGCCACCCACGGCGACGACGTCGGCGTGCCGGTCGACGACGCCCGCGAGCGCACGGCCTGGCGCGTGGTGGTCGGCCGGTTCGCGCTGGAGGAGAAGGGCTCCCCGGCCGAGGTCGCCGAGGACGACGACGGCGACCTGATCGTGCGGACGCCGCAGGCGCTGGGCCGGCTCACCCCGGCGGAGTTCGTCGAGGCGACCGTGGGCCGCCTGCCCGGAGACCACCCGCTCGACCCCGGCCTCCGCGACGCCCTGCGCTGCCTCGCCTGACCGGCGCGCCGGCCACACGCGCACGGGCGGGCGGCTCCACGCGGCGCCCGGTGCTCCGCGACCGCGTCGAGGCGCCCGTCGGTACGCCCCCGGCGGGGCGCCCACGTCGGTGGGCCCGCGCCGAGGCGCCCACGTCGGTACGCCGACGGCAAGATCGGTGAATCGGGTGGCGGATACCCTGAGGCCATGCCCACTGCCCTCATCACCGGCGCCACCTCGGGGATCGGCGCGGCGTTCGCCCGGCGGCTCGCCGCGGACGGCTTCCATCTGATCCTGCTCGCCCGCGACGGGGAGCGGCTGGCCCGCACCGCCGAGGACTGCGGCAACGCCGGCTTCGGGAACAAGGGGCGTTTCCTGGAGGTGCCTCTCGAGGACGAACTGACGATGCTGCGCGTGCACTGCGAGGCGGTGCTGCGGCTGACGTACGCGGCCCTGCCGGGCATGCGGGAGCGCGGCCGGGGCGGCGTCATCAACGTCGCCTCGGTGGCCGCGTTCTTCTCGCGCGGCACGTACGGGGCGTCGAAGGCGTGGGTGGTGGGGTTCAGCCAGGGCGTCGCCGCGGACGTCCCGGGCGTCCACGTCATGGCTCTGTGCCCCGGTTTCGTGCACACCGAGTTCCACGACCGGGCGAGGATGAACGTCTCGCGCATCCCGGAGCCCCTCTGGCTGGACGCCGACCGTGTCGTCGCGGACGCGCTGCGCGACCTCCGGCGGGGTGTCACGGTCAGCGTGCCCGGCGCGCAGTACAAGGCCCTGGTCGGGCTCGGCAAGCTGATTCCCCGAAATCTCGCGGGACGTCTCTCCTCGCGCACCGGCCGCCGATACGACTGAACCGGCCGCGGCCGTCGCCCGCCGACCCCGGATCACGCGCCAGTCCAGCCGCTCCGGGGTCGATGCGCCGAGTCGCGGCCGCCCCCCGGCCCGCCGATGCCCCTCGCGCGACGGGCCCGGTGCCGTTAGGTTTTCAGGCGGACCGAACGGAGGTGTCCCCCCATGCCCCTGTTCCCGCGCCGCACCGCGGCGGTCGCGTTGTCGGCCCTGGCCCTGTGCGCCGGCCTGACGGCGCCCCCGGCGAACGCCGTCGTCGGCGGATCGCCCGCCGCCCCGCCGCCGTGGCTCGCGGCGATCGGCACTCCGGCGTTCCTGATCAGGCCGTCCGGGCAGTTCTGCGGCGGCGCTCTCGTCGCGCCCGACAAGGTCGTGACGGCCGCGCACTGCGTCAACTTCCTGCGCCAGGTGCCGGGTCTGCTCAGCGCCGTCTTCGGCCGCGCCGACCTGACGAAGAAGGACGGCGAGAGCGTCCAGGTCAAGAAGATCTGGGTGAACCCCGGCTTCCACGAGACGTCGTTCCAGGGCGAGACGGTCGAGCACGACGACGTCGCGCTCCTCACGCTCACCCGGCCCGTGAGCCGCCTGCCCGTTCCGCTGATCGGCTCGTACGGCGCGTATCCGCCGGGGGCCGAGGCCCGGGTGCTCGGCTGGGGCACGACCTCGGAGCGGGACCTGTTCAACGCACGGCTCCGCGAGGCGACCGTGCCGATCGTCTCGGACACGCGGTGCGCGTCGGCGTACGGCCACGCCTTCGACGCCAAGGGCATGGTGTGCGCGGGTTCGCCGCAGGCCGACACGTGCCAGTTCGACAGCGGAGGCCCGCTCATCCTGCAGGGCCGGCTCGCCGGTCTGACCTCCTGGGCGTACGGCTGCGCGCGTCCGGGCTATCCGGGCGTCTACACCCGCCTGTCGGCCTACACGCTGCCCCGCTGACGCGGGCCCCGGCGCATCGCCGGGTGAACGGGCCCGGCACGCCGCCGGGTGACGGGCCGGGCGAAGGTCAGAGGTAGAGGCCGGTGCCGTACTCGGGGCGCTCGTTGGCGACGGCGTGCAGGTCGCGCTCGCGCATCACGAGGTACTGCTCACCCTGCACCTCGACCTGGTACTGGTCCTCGTCGTGGTACAGCACCATGTCGCCGACCTTGACGCTGCGCACGTTGTGACCGACTCCGCAGACCTCGCCCCACACCAGCCGGTTGGACTGCTCTGCGGTCGCGGGGATCACGATGCCTCCGCTGCTGCGGCGCTCTCCCGACTCCTTCTCGGGGCGCACCATGACGCGGTCGTGCAGCATCTGTATCTCGAACTTGGGCTCGGCCACAGTCGGGATTCTACCGAGATGGCACCCTGTGTTCCGTCCCGGCCGGAGACGACGGCCGGGCAGGACGGCACCACGGCGCCCCGGGGCGAGGTCTCCCCGGGCTCACCGCAAAGATCCAGGATCAGGCCTGGTCGGCGGCGAGCCGTTCGAGCAGGGCGATCGCCGCCTGGCGTACGTCGGCCGGGACGACGCCGTCCAGGACGGTCCGCGCCTGCGCGAAGTCACGGGTGGTCGCGCACGTGACGGCGACGGATCCGGCGGCGGCCTTCTCCAGCGATCCGGCCGGCGCGCGGTCGGCCAGATCCCGCGCGTGCTCGGCGAGATCGAGGTTGTCTTTGGTACTCGGGCTGCTCAACGGTTCTCCTTGGAGTGGCGGCGGTGCGGGCCGTCGTCGGCACGGTCACCACCGCGGATGCCGAGACGCAAAAAATCGTAGACGAACGGTCCGCGCGCGGCGGCATCCCCCTCCCCCGGACCGGTGGACCGGCCGGCGGCGCGCCCGCCACGTGCGGCGTTCGGCACCATCATTCCCGTCAGTCGGCGAACGTGTCGAGGTAGGCGAGGAAGGCCGCCCGTTCTTCGGCCAGTTGCGCGTGGGCGTCGGCGTACACGTGATCGAACATCTCGCGCGGGTCCGGGTCGGGCAGCGCCCGGCACTCCGCGCGGACCCGCGCCCCGAGCTCGTCCGCCTCGGCGTCGAGTGCCGTGAAGAAGTCCTCGCCGGCCAGCTCGTTCTTGGTCAGGTAGAGGCGGAGCCGCTCGATCGGGTCCTTCAGCCGCCACTCCTCGACCTCGGCGTCGGCCCGGTAGCGCTTCGGGTCGTCGGAGCTGGTGTGCGCGCTCATCCGGTAGGTGTCGGCCTCGATGAGCGTCGGTCCCTCACCGGCCCGCGCCCGCTCCAGCGCCGTGCGGGCCACGGCGAGGGAGGCGAACACGTCGTTGCCGTCGACCCGCACGCCGGGGAACCCGAAGCCCGCCGCCCGGCGGTAGATGGGCACCCGGGCCTGCGTCTCCGTCGGCGCGGAGATCGCCCAGTGGTTGTTCTGGCAGAGGAAGACGACGGGCGCGTTCTGCGCGGCCGCCCACACGAACGCCTCGTTCACGTCGCCCTGGCTGGTCGCGCCGTCACCGAAGCAGGCCAGCACCGCCTCCGCCGCCCCGTCGCGCTGCACGCCCATGGCGTAGCCGACGGCCTGGAGCGTGTGCGCGCCGATGACCAGCGTGTACCCGGCCATCCGGAACTTCTCGGCGTCCCAGCCGCTGTAGGAGGTGCACCGCCACAGCTCCAGGAGGTTGGCCGGCGGGATCCCCCTGCAGTAGGCGAAGCCGTGCTCGCGGTAGCTCGGGAAGACGAAGTCCTCCGGCCGCAGGGCGCGGGCGGTGCCGATCTGCGCCGCCTCCTGCCCGAGGAGCGGCGCCCACAGGCCCAGCTCGCCCTGCCGCTGCAACGCCATCGCCTCGAGGTCGAGCCGTCGCACGAGCGTCATGTCGCGGAACAGGGCCCGGGCCTCCTCCGCGCTGATCTCGAAGGGATATCCGGGATGGTCGATCCGCTCCCCCTCGGGGGTGAGCAGCTGCACGAGGTCGGTCACACGATCTGATTTTGCCAGCATCGAGTGCGGTGTCTGGTCACCCGGGTACCCCAGCGCCTCTGGAGTCCCATCCGGCCCGATGCTCGGGACGCGTCGCTCCGGCCGCGCCGGCGCCACGGCCCCGGGCCGGAGGTCCGGCAGCCAGCACCAATGCCGGTTTCGGGCGCCGCCGTAATCCCCATTGATTCAATAGGGAACTTGGGACAGGATGAATCCGTAAGAGCGCCTGCACGGTGAGTGACGACACCACCGTCCGAAGGAGCGTTGACATGGCTCTGTGGAGACCGGACCCGACCTTCTATCCGTCCCCCCGGGAAGCGGTGAACGCCCCGCCCGAGACGCTCGCGTACATCGCGGCGTTCGACCGGTCGGCCCGGCGGCCCGACGCGATCGCCGTCGTCGACGTCGACCCGGACTCCACCTCGTACGGCTCCGTGGTCGGCTGGACGGACCTGCCCCACACCGGCGACGAGCTGCACCACTTCGGGTGGAACGCCTGCAGCAGCGCCCTGTGCCCCAACGCCCCGCACCCCCACGTCGAGCGGCGCTACCTCGTCGTGCCGGGCCTGCGCTCCTCCCGGATCCACATCCTGGACGTCAAGGACGACCCCCTCAAACCGTCGATCGTCAAGGTGATCGAGCCGGAGGAGCTGGCCGGCCGCGCCGGGTACTCCCGGCCGCACACGGTCCACTGCGGACCCGACGGGCTGTACGTCTCCGCGCTCGGCGGTGCGAACGGGCCGGGAGGTCGGTCGGGGTCGGTTGGTCGGGAAGGAAGCGACGGGCCCGGCGGGATCGCGGTGCTCGACCACGACTCGTTCGAGGTCGTGGGGGCCTGGGAGGCGGACCGAGGACCGCAGCACCTCGCGTACGACTTCTGGTGGCACCTCACGCAGGACGTCATGGTCACCTCCGAGTGGGGCACGCCGTCGATGATCGAGGACGGCGTGAACGCCGAGCTGCTGCTCGGCCGCAAGTACGGCCACGCCCTGCATTTCTGGGACCTGCGCAAGCGCCGCCACGTCCAGACGGTCGACCTCGGCGACGAGCACCAGATGGTCCTGGAGCTGCGCCCCGCACATGACCCGACGAAGACCTACGGCTTCGCCGGCGTCGTCGTCAGCGTCGAGGACCTGTCCGCCTCGGTCTGGATGTGGTACCGCGAGGACGGCGAGTTCAAGGCCCGCAAGGTCATCACCATTCCCGCCGAGCCCGCTGTCTCACCCCGACCGACCGGCCCCGACCGACCTCCCGGTGCCGCGGATCTGCCGCCGGTGATCGCGC
Source organism: Actinoallomurus soli (assembly GCF_024055715.1). Classification (GTDB taxonomy): domain Bacteria; phylum Actinomycetota; class Actinomycetes; order Streptosporangiales; family Streptosporangiaceae; genus Actinoallomurus; species Actinoallomurus soli. The sequence goes on along the minus strand of NZ_JAMXMV010000005.1, from coordinate 57,926 downwards.
CGTTCGGCGCGGTGCCGCCGCTCGTCACCGACATCGACCTGTCGGTGGACGACCGTTACCTCTACGTTTCCTGCTGGGGCACCGGCGAGCTCAAGCGGTACGACGTGTCCGACCCCTTCCACCCGGTCGAGGCCGGATCGGTGCGGATCGGCGGGATCGTGCGCCGCACCCCGCACCCGGCGGCACCCGATCTTCCGCTCGCCGGCGGCCCGCAGATGGTCGAGGTCAGCCGCGACGGCCGGCGCGTCTACGTCACGAACTCGCTGTACGGCTCCTGGGACGACCAGTTCTACCCGGACGGCGTCGGCGCCTGGGCCGCGAAGATCGACTCGGGTGACGGCTTCACCATCGACGAGAGGTTCTTCCCGCACGGCGACGACTTCCGCGGGCTGCGCCCGCATCAGACCCGCCTCCAGGGCGGAGACGCGTCCTCCGACTCGTACTGCTACCCATGACCATGAACGACGGTTCGCTCGTGGCGCTGGTCGCTCTCGGCGCCTTCCACGGGCTGAACCCCGGCATGGGCTGGCTGTTCGCCGTGGCCCGTGGCCTGCAGGAGCGGTCCCGTGCCCTGGTCCTGCAGTCGCTGCCGGCGATCGCGGCCGGGCACGCCGCGTCGGTGTTCCTGGTCGCGGCCGTCGTCACGGTCACGGGATCGGTGCTGACCTCCCGGATCGTGTCGATCGGCGGCGGGGCCGTGCTGGTCGGATTCGGGCTGTGGCGGCTGCTGTCCAGCCGGCACTTCCGGTGGGTGGGCATGCGGCTGACGCTCTGGCAGCTCGCCTGCTGGTCGTTCCTGATGTCGTCGGCGCACGGGGCCGGGCTCATGCTGCTGCCCGTGCTGACCCACGGCGCGGTGACCGTGCCCGGCCACTCCCACGGGATGGCGTCGGGCGCGGGCAGCGCGGTGACGGCGGCGATCTTCGTGACGGGCGTGCACACGCTCGCCATGTTCGTCGTCGCCGGCACGATCGCCGTGATCGTGTACGAGGTCGTCGGCCTGGCGATCCTGCGCCGCGCCTGGTTCAACCTCGACCGGCTGTGGGCGGCCGCGCTCATCGGCGCGGGCGCGGCCACCCTGCTCATCGCCGTGTGAAGATCAGTGGGCGCTGGAGGCGGCCCAGAGGTTGATGCCGGCCTCGACCGCGTCACGGTCGATCGCGGCGAGTTCCTCAGCGCTGAAGTCCAGGTTCTTCAGCGCGCCGAGGCTGTCCTCCAGCTGCGCCACGCTGCTCGCCCCGATGAGGGCGGACGTGACCCGCTGGTCGCGCAGCGTCCAGGCGATGGCCATCTGGGCCAGCGTCTGGCCGCGTTCCTCGGCCATCTCGTTCAGCGTGCGGACGTGCTTGAGGGTCTGCTCGGTGAGCAGGTCCGGGGACAGCGACTTGTCCTGGCTGGCCCGCGAGCCCTCGGGGATGCCGTGCAGGTACTTGTCGGTCAGCATGCCCTGCGCCAGCGGCGAGAACGCGATGCAGCCGACCCCCTCCTGTTCGAGGGTGTCCAGCAGGCCGCCCTCGATCCAGCGGTTCAGCATGGAGTACGACGGCTGGTGGATCAGCAGCGGGGTGCCCATCTCGCGCAGGATCGCGGCGGCCTCGGCGGTGCGCTCCGGCGAGTAGGAGGAGATGCCGGCGTACAGCGCCTTGCCCGACCGCACGGCGTGGTCGAGCGCGCCCATCGTCTCCTCGAGGGGCGTCTCCGGGTCGAACCGGTGGCTGTAGAAGATGTCGACGTAGTCCACGCCCATCCGGGCGAGCGACTGGTCCAGGCTGGCGAGCAGGTACTTCCGCGACCCCCACTCGCCGTACGGCCCGGGCCACATGTCATAGCCCGCCTTGGTCGACAGCACGAGCTCATCGCGGTACGGCCGGAAGTCCTCCCGGAAGATCCGCCCGAAGTTGGTCTCCGCCGACCCGTACGGCGGGCCGTAGTTGTTCGCCAGGTCGAAGTGGGTCACGCCCAGGTCGAACGCGCGGCGCAGGATCGCCCGCTGCGTCTCCAGCGGCTTGTCGTCTCCGAAGTTGTGCCATAGCCCCAGGGAGACGGCGGGCAGCTTCAGCCCGCTGCGCCCCGTCCGGCGGTAGGGGATCTGGTCATATCTGTTCTCGGCGGCCAGGTAACTCATGGTTCGCAAGTCTGCACCCTCGGTCCGGCCCTCCGAAGACCGAGGTCGGCCGAACCCGCAGCTCCGCCCGCCCGGCCCGCACGAGACGACGGTGAGTCAGCGAACGAGGCAGGCCTGCACCCGCTGGTTCGTACGGCCGGCGTTCCCGTTCACACACAGAGCGTCGGGCGGGCCGGTCCCGGCGGCCGTCCGGCGCCGGTGCCCGGATTGGCCGATCGTGGCCTGCTTCGACACCTTCCGCGTAGATCAACGCGGCTCTAGGCTCCGCGTGGCCCTGATCTTGCGTGGAAGGTCCCTGATGCGACAAAGACGTCTGCTCATCTCCCTCGCTGCAGCCGCGGCGCTCGTCGGCGGGGCGGTTCCCGCGCTCGCCGCGCCGTCGACGAAGCCGACCCCGCCCGCGTCGGCGCGGCGTCAGTTCGACGCCAACCACCGCCTGCAGAAGACGCGCGAGCGCGCCGCCGCCACGGACCGGGAGGCCGAGTCCGGCAGCGAGGTGCTCGAGGGCAGCGCCCAGTGGTCGGAGGCCCGGACCTCCCCCGGGCTCCAGGTCCCCGGCGCCGCGCTCGGCGAGGCGGCCGCGCAGGCCGGCCGGCTGCCGGTCCGCGGTGGCGCCTGGTCGCAGGTGACGACGGGACCGTACGACAACGACGCCGCCGGGTACGCCGACCCGGTCTGGTCGAACTACGGCGCGGGCTGGGGCCTGGTGTCCGGCCGGAACACCGCGCTCGCGACCGACGGCGGGTGGCTGTACGCCGGGTTCGCCGACGGCGGCGTGTGGACCTCCCGCGACGGCGGCCGGCACTGGAGCCCGACCTTCCAGCACGAGGTGACGTCCTCCATCGGCGCGCTCTGGGTCGACCCGTCGGACCATTCGCTGTGGGTCGGCACCGGCGAGGCCAACACGAGCTCCGACTCGTACGCGGGTCAGGGCGTCTGGCGCTCCACCGACCACGGCCGTACGTTCCGGCAGGTCGGTGGGGCCGAGCTGCGCAACAGCCTGATCTTCTCCATCACCGCGAGCGACCGCTACGTCTTCGCGGCGACCAGCCGGGGCCTGTGGCGCCGCGACCGCCGGGATCCGGCCGGCACGCCCTGGAGCCTGGTCCTCAAGCCGGACCCGAACCCGACCGACTCGCCGTACCAGACGTCGTTCATCACCGACGTGGCGGTCCGGCCCGGCAGCGGCGGGCAGAGCGTCCTCGCCGTCCTCGGCTGGCGCGGCGGATCCGACTACAACGGCTTCTACCTGTCGGGCAGGGGCGGGGCGGCGGGCAGCTTCACCCGGATCACCCCGGCCGGCCTGGACAACTCCGACATCGGCCGGACGAGTCTGTCCTACACCCCCAAGGGTGACGCCCTGTACGCGGTGATCCAGTCGCCGGACTACACCAACGACGGACCGCCCGCCCCCGCGCAGAGCACCGCGCTGAAGGGCGTGTACAAGTCGGCGAACGGCGACCCGAACGGCCCCTGGACGCAGGTCGCCGACGCGGCCGTGCTCGCGCGGTCGGGCTCCGCGCTGAGCTTCCCCTCGACGTACGAGCCTGGCATCCAGGCCTGGTACGACGAGTACATCAGGGTCGATCCCGCCGACCCGAACCACGTCTACCTCGGTCTGGAGGAGGTCTTCGAGACCCGTGACGGCGGGCGGACCTGGCACGCCATCGCCCCGTACTGGAACCTCGTCCCGCAGTGCTACACGCCGGGCGGGCCGGACAAATGCCCCTTCACGACCCACCCCGACCAGCACGGCATCGCCATCGGCGGCGACGGCACGCTGTACGTCGGCAACGACGGCGGCGTGTGGTCGCGGCCGACGTCCCTGGGCACCGTCGCGGGGTGGCGGGACCTGAACCGTGACCTGCACACCCTGCAGTACTACTACGCCGAGACCGGCCGCGACCCGCAGGGCGGCACCGGGATCTGGGGCGGGCTGCAGGACAACGGCACCAGCCTCCTGCCGGGCCGCTCCCCGAAGATGGTGTCCCCGTTCGGCGGTGACGGCGGGGACGTGCTGGTCGACCCGGGCGACTCCGACCGCGCCGCGGTGGAGTACACCGACGCCTCGATCGCGGTCACCGTCAACGGCGGGCGCTCGGACGGCACCACGCCGTCGTTCCGGCTGATCTCCCCCGCCTGCGAGTGGAACCCGGACCTCCCCGGCTGCGACCCGAGCCCCCGGTTCATCGCGCCGTTCGAGCACGACGCGGCCGACCTGAACCACTGGATCACCGGCGGCCGGTATGTATGGGAGTCGACGAAGGGCTTCGACACGACCTGCTCCGGAGCGACCTGTGACTGGAAGCCGGTCTTCGACGCCGGCGACGGCAGCTCGATCACGGCCGTGGAGACGAATCACGGGGTGAGCTACGCGGGCTGGTGCGGGCCCTGCAACCCGCTCGACGACGAGGGCACCGGGTTCGTCCGCGGCCTGGCCACGAACTACGGCGGCACCTGGCACACGATCAACGCGCCGAACCTGCCGAACCGGTACGTCGCGGCGATCACCACCGATCCGGCCGACCCGGCCCACGTCTACGTCGTCTTCAGCGGCTACTCGCGCCACTGGATCCCGAACGCGGGCGTCGGCCACGTCTTCGAGTCGAGGAACGGCGGCGCCACCTGGACCGACATCAGCGGCAACCTGCCCGACGTGCCCGGTGACGACCTGGTCGTGTGGCAGGGACACCTCGTCCTCGCCACCGACCACCTGGTCTACGTCGCCGACACCCGGACGCCGGCCCGCTGGTCGCGGCTGGGCCGCGGCCTGCCGCACGCCGTCGCCGCCGACCTGTCGCTCTCCCCGTCGGGCTCCGCCCTCCTGGTCGCCACCCACGGCCGCGGCCTCTGGCGCCTGACCCATCTCTGACCCCGTCCCGTCTCCGACCGGGCCCGTGCCCTTCACCGGGCACGGGCCCGGTCGCCATATCCCCGGCGAGCCGCCCTGCGGGAGAATGAGGTGAGGACGGCAAGCCGGTTACGGAAAAGATTCGAATGAGCACGCATCGCGACGGGAATCGATCCACCATGCACGACGTGACCAGCGCACTGGAGTACTGGCCGTCCCCACCCCCGTGGGGATGGAGCGCCGACGACATGGACCACCTGCCCTCCGAGGGTCCGAACGGCGAACCCGACTTCTTCAAGCACGTCGAGCTCATCGATGGAGCCCTCGTCTTCCTGTCCCCCCGGAAACGCTTCCATGAGCGGGTGATCCGCGGGCTGACGAACAGCCTCAACGCCCAGGTCCCGGATCACCTCACCGCATTGTTGGAAATGGACGTCAAGCTCGGGAGCCGTACGCGGCCATGCCCGGACGTGCTCGTGATCGACGCCGCGGCGGCGGACGACATGGACCGGACGTTCTACACGCCCGACGAGGTGCATCTGGTCGTCGAGGTGGTGTCACCCGAGTCGGAGGAGCGGGACCGGAGGCTCAAGCCGGCGCGGTACGCCGAGGCCGGAATCGCGCACTTCTGGCGCGTCGAGGACAACGGCGGTCGGCCGGTCGTCTATGTGTACGAGCTGGACCCGGCGACCAGGACGTACGCCGTGACGGGCATCCACCACGGCAAACTCAGCGTGCCCGTGCCGTTCCCGATCGACATCGACCTGGACGACCTGCCGCGTTAGGACCCTGCCGGCGGGGCGGTGGAGCGGCGGGCGATGAGCTCGCCGGGCAGGGAGACGCCGGACGGGCGGTGGTCGTCGAGGACTTCGAGGAGCGCGGTCATGGCCGCGGCGCCCAGTTGTTCGGCGGGCAGCCGGACGGTGGTGAGCTCCGGTTCGAGGGCGGTGGCCAGCAGGACGTCGTCGAAGCCGGTGACGGACAGGTCGCCGGGGATGTCCAGACCGAGCGCGCGGGCGGCCTTGTACGCGCCCGCGGCGATCACGTCGTCGTCGCAGACGAGCGCCGAGGGACGGTCCGGCCGGTCCAGCAGGTCGAGGGCGGCCTGCCGGGCGGCCGCAACGTCGATCGCGGTGGTCCGGCGGACGAGGGCACCGGGGAACGCGTCGGCGAGCGCCTCGCCGCGTACGCGGAAGGTCCAGGCGTCGACGGCGGCGGCCAGGTGGCCGATCCGGCGGTGGCCGAGCGCGGCCAGGTGACCGGCGATGGCGCGCATCCCCCCGGCGACGTCGAAGTTGATGGTCGGCGCCGGAGCGGCCGGGTCGCTGTCCATCAGGACGACGGGCAGGTCGCCGAAGTCGGTGACGCCGCCGACGATGGACGAGGCGAGGACGCCCTCGATGGCCTGGGTGTCGACCTGGCTGCGCGCCGGGCCGGCGTCGTCGGGCCAGGGATGGACGATGAGGCCGAAGCCGCGGGCGGCGGCGACCTCGGCGGCGCCCGCGTAGATGGGGCCGAAGACCGGGCCGGTGAGCGTCGGGACGACCAGCAGCACCGTGCGGGTCCGGCCGAGCCGGAGGTTACGGGCGGCGAGGTTGGGGCGGTAGCCGAGGCGCCGCGCGGCCTCGTGCACCGCCTGCCGCGTCTCGGGCTTGACCCTGCCCTCGGCCTTCCCGGCCAGCACGATCGAGACCGTCGACTGGGACACCCCGGCGGCCCGGGCGACGTCTCTGCTGGTCGGTCTCTTGTCCACGGCAAAAAGATTAGACCTGCGAACCGATCGGTGATACGTATGACGGAAGCCTCCGTAATACGTATGACAAGGATCCGATGCGCGTCTACCTCGACTTTCTGCGCAAGCCGTACGCCGCCCGGCTGCTCGGCGGCACGCTCCTCGGCCGGCTGCCGAACGGCATGGCCGCGCTCGCGATCGTGCTGTTCGTCCGCGCGCACGGCGGCGGATACACCCTCTCCGGCGTGCTGTCGGCGGTGAACGGCCTCGCGGTGGCGGCGGGCCAGCCGGTGCTCGGTCGGGCGATGGACCGTTACGGCCAGCCCAGGATCCTGGCCTCGGCGGCGACGGCGTCGGCGGCGGGGTTCGCGCTGCTCGCCGCGTTCGGCGGGCGATCGCCGGTGGTCGCGACCGCCGCGGTCGTCCTGGCCGGCTTCGCGATGCCGCCGCTGGAGGCGGGCCTGCGGGCGCTCTGGCCCTCCGTCCTGAACGGCCCCGCCGAGGTCCAGGCCGCGTACGCCCTGGATGCCGCCGCCCAGGAACTGCTGTTCACGGTCGGCCCCCTGCTCGTGGTCGCCGCCGCGATCGTCTCGACGGAGACGGCGCTGCTCCTCACCGGCGCCCTCGGCATCGCGGGAACGCTCGTGGTCACGACCTCCCGGCCCTCGCGCGTGTGGCGCGGCGAGCCGGGCGGCGGGCACTGGGCCGGTCCGCTGCGCTCTCCCGGGATGCGCGTCCTGATCGCCTCTCTGAGCTGCGTGGGCGTGTCGCTCGGCGTGTTCAGCGTCGCGGCGGTCGCGTACGCCGACGCGCGCCACACCTCGTACGCCTCGGGGCTGCTGCTGGCGCTGATGTCCGGGGGCGCGCTGATCGGCGGGATCACGTACGGGCTGCGGCCCCGCACCGGGCCGGCGTACCGGCGGCTGGTGCTGTTGATGGCGTGCCTCGCTGCGGGTTACGTCCCGCTGACGTGGGCGCCGGGGTTCCCGGTGATGCCGGTGCTGGCGATCGTCAGTGGCCTGTTCCTCGCGCCGGTGCTGGCGTGCGTTTTCACGCTGGTCGACGACCTCGCGCCGCGCGGCACCGTGACGGAGGCGTTCGCCTGGCTGGTGACGGCGTTCGCGGTCGGCAGTTCGGCGGGGGCCGCCCTCGCCGGCCTGGCGGGTGACGCGGGCGGCGTCCACGCGGCCTTCGCGGTGGCCGGCGCGGGCGGGGTCCTCGCCTTCCTGGTCATCCTCCTCGCCGGCCCGGCCGGCGGCCTGGCGGCCGCCGCGGTCCATGAGCCCGAGGTCGCCGGCCCGGTCAGCCGCTAGGGGGCGTCACTGGGCGGGGAGTCGTACGGAGTAGATCGACGGGCTGTTCAGGTACCGGGACATCAGGGTGGCGCCGGTCACGGCGAACAGCAGGGGGACCATGAGGCCGTCGATGTTGCGGGTCAGTTCCAGGATGAGGACCACCGCGGCGATGGGCGCCTGCATGGCCGCGGCGAGCATGGCGGCCGCGCCGATGAGCGCGTAGCCCACGGGGGCCGCCGGCCACAGGTGGGACCAGCCGTCGCCGACCAGCGTGCCGAGCACGGCACCGGTCGCCATGGTCGGGGTGAACAGGCCGCCGCTCGCGCCGCTGCCCAGGCTGGCCGTCGTGGCCAGAGGCTTCAGGACGAGCAGCGCGGCGGCCATCGGAGCGGCGAGGCTCGCGTCCATCGTCAGCTGGACGATCCCCTTGCCGTTGCCCAGCACCTGCGGATAGGGGATCGCGAGGACGCCCACGACGGTGAAGATCAGCAGCGGCGCCACGAGCAGGGCCCGGCCCTGCGGCCGGTTGCGGTGCGCGATCGCGATCAGGCGGGTGTAGCCGGTCGCGGCGAGTCCCGCGATCGGTCCCAGCAGGGCCGCGAAGACGGTGAGCGAGGCGCTCCAGTGGAGCTGGCCGACCTGGTAGGTCGTGGCGTTCGGCAGCGCCACCCACGCGACCGCGGTCGCGATGCACGAACTCGCCACCGCGGGCAGCACCAGGCGCAGCGAGAACGTCCCCAGCATGACCTCCAGCGTCAGCAGCGCCCCGCCCAGCGGAACGTTGTAGACGCAGGCCATCCCCGCGCCGGCCCCGCAGGCCGCCAGGAGCCGGCGATGCGCGCTGGTCATCCCGGCCCAGTCCGAGAACCGGCCGGCCAGCGCCGCTCCCCACTGGCGCGGGGCGCCCTCCCGGCCCAGGGAGGCGCCCATTCCCACGATCACGATGGACAGCAGCCCGGTGGCCAGGGTGGGGATGAGCGGCATCCGGCCCTCCCGCCGCCACAACGCGGCGCTGACCTCCGTACCGCCGGACCCGAACCGCCGCCGCAGGCACCACCAGCCCAGCCCCGCGATCGCTCCGGCGACCGCGAGCGCCACGACCCGGCGTTCCGGGTCGGAACGCTCCACCGCGGCCAGGAACGGCCCCGAGTGATAGCCGTAGGTCAGATGGGAGGTGAGGTGCAGCACCTCCATGAGCGCCGCCCCGGCCAGTCCGGTCACCACGCCGACGGCGGCGACCAGCAGCCACATCCGCACCGACAGGCGCGGCACGTCGGCCGGGGGGATCAGGTTCGGCTGGTCGACGCCGGATCGCTCCGCCGACCTGTCGGCGGAGCCGTTGTCCTCCTGCCGGTCGTCCACGTCGGGCCGCATCACGCGGACGCGCGGTGTCCGCTCAACGGCTCACGCCGACGTACGGGGACGTCATCGCCCCTGTGCCGCTGATCCATGGTCGACCGGTACCCCTCCGTGTCTGGGCGAACTCAGCTGTGAGCCTAAACGGAGGGTCCGACCGCCCTTTCGGCGGGGCCGAAGCTCGATAATGTGTCCATGTGATCGAGTCCGCCGGGTCGGCGAAGTCCCGCCACCTGGTCGTCCACGACTACGGAATGGGCGGGCTCTGGTGGTGGATCCGGGCCGCGTCGGCCCAGCAGATCGTCGACACCTGCGCCGAGGTCGAGGTGGTCACCGACCCGGAGACCGTCGCGCGGGCCGAGACGTGGTCCCTCGACGAGCTCGACATCGACGCGCTGTCGGCGGATCCCGCCCTGGCGGCACTCCGCGACAAGCGAGACGGGCACCGGCATCGGCCCGGGTTCGGAGCCCTGGCCGGCCGGGACCGCGTCCACCTCGACATGCCGGGCGAGGATGGGGAGGACAGCCGATACCTGGTGGAGTTCGGCCCCGACGGGCGGTGGCTCCGCCAGGTGGAGCTCACCGGCGACGGCCGCGGAATCAGGACCGACTCCGCGAACTGGCCGATCAACCCGCCCATCGACCTCTACGACCCGCAGTACGCCGCCATGGAGATCGACGCCTCGGCCTTCGAGGACGCCTGGGACCGAGCGCTGCCCGATCCCGGCGACCACTGAGTCGCGCTACGAAGGTCCGCCGGCCGGCCGCGCCGGAGGATCCGCCTGTGGCGTCCGCCTCCGCTGCGACTCCGCCATCGCCGTCGTGCCGCCGTCTTCGTCTCCTTGCCGTTGTTGCGGCCTCGTCGCCGTCGGCGGTGACGGCTCGATGACCGGTTTGCCGGGCCTGCCACGTCACCACCGGCGTCAAAGCGGCTCATCGATCCGGTCGGGACTCCGCCGATCGGGCAGGACGGTCTGCACGACCCCATGGGGTCACCGCCCGCCTCCGGGGAGACGGGTTCAACGCTCGGGGGAACTCGCCTTGCGGGTGGTTCATCCCGGGAGCAGGCCCACCGGCTGACACGGGACGAATCCTCGCGTGAGTGGACGCACTGCTTCCCCCGGGCTCGGCAAGCCGTTCATCGCACGTAGGCGGCGATCGCCCGGGCGCATTCCAGGGCCTCGGTCGTGGTCGTGTCCACCCGCAGGTCGTAGACGACGCCCCGATGGACGATCTCGGCCTGGGACGCCGCCATGCCGATGACCCGATCGCCCCGCGCGATCTCGCGGCCCGCGGCTACCGCGGTCTCGCACCAGACCCCGACCCAGCGCGTTTCGAGCGCGCCGAGCGCCTTCTTCCAACGCTCCTGGGAGTCCGCGCCGCCGAGGAAGACCTCGTCGACGATGATCCGGGCGCCGGCTCGCGCCATTGCGGCCACGCCCTCGATCCACGCAGCCTCCAGCGCGCGGAACTCCGGCCCGACGACGACCGCTCCGTCCGCGGCGAGCTCGAGCCCCGCGGCCGGCGTCCGCGGAGACGCGGGCATCGCCTGGATCAGCGTGTCCACGCCGAGGGCGAGCCAGGGGTCCGGCAGGACGGCCTGCAGACACCGGGCGATCCCGGACTTGCCCGCACTGGACCCGCCGTTGAGCACGATCACCTGAGTCGTCACCGCGCCACGGTAGCGGCACGCCGACGGCTCCGGCCACGCATTTCTCGCCCACCAGACCGAAACAGGGAACGCATGGCTTTACAGTTCGTCGAGCGAACTATATGGTTCGTGCTACGAACTTGATCTCCATCGGGAGTTGAGAAGGCATGAGTCGTACCGTCGTGGTCATCGGTGGTGGTTATGGGGGTTCCGCGGTCGCCAAGGCGCTGGACGCGGAGACCGACGTCGTACTGGTCGAGCCGAAGGACGCGTTCGTCCACGCCGCCGGGTCGCTGCGCGCGCTCGTGCAGCCGGACTGGGCGCGCAACATCTTCTTCCCGTACGACCGGCTGCTGCGGCGGGGCAGGGTCGTCCGCGATCGCGCGGTCTCCGTGGATCCGGAGGGCGTCACCCTGGCCTCGGGAGGACGCGTCGACGCGGACTACCTGGTCCTCGCCTCCGGATCCGGCTATCCCTATCCCGCCAAGACGGAGACCGACTCCGCGGACGAGGCACTGGAGCGACTCCGGGCCACGCACAAGGAGCTCTCCGGGGCCGCGCGGGTGCTGATCGCGGGCGCGGGGCCCGTCGGGCTGGAGCTGTCCGGCGAGATCAAGGCGGTCTGGCCGGACAAGCAGGTGACCATCGTCGACCCGGCCGAGGAGCTGGTCCCGGGATTCGCGGCGGAGATGCGCGCGGACCTGCACCGCCAGCTCGACGCGCTGGGTGTGGACCTGCGGCTGGGCACCGCCCTCACGGGCGAACCGCCGGTCGCACCCGGCCGGGCGGAGACCTTCACGGTGGGCAGCACCGGCGGCGAGATCTCCGCGGACATCTGGTTCCGCGCCCACGGCGTCCGCGTCAACACCGGCTATCTCCGCGACGGCCTGGCCACGGCGCTCACGCCCCAGGGCCGGGTCCGGGTGGCCGAGACCCTCACCGTCGACGGCCACGAGCACGTCTACGCGCTCGGCGACATCACCGACCTCGCCGAGGCGAAGATGGCCGGGTACGCGATGCGGCACGCCGAAGTCGTCGCCGCGAACATCCTCGCGCAGGTGCGCGGCGAGCGTCCCACGGCCGTCTACCGGCCGTCGCCGATTCCCGCGATCATCCTGCCGCTCGGCCCGAACGGCGGCGTCGGCCAGTTCCCCTCTCCGGAGGGGCCGACGCTCCTGCCCACCGAGGCGGTCGCGGAGCACAAGGGCCGGGACCTGTTCACCGGCCGCTTCACGGAGCTGTTCGGCCTCGCCTGATGCGCCGCCCGCCGGCACGGGCGGCACGGACCGGGCGTTCGGGCCGCTCAGCGCCCGTGCGCCGCGGCCTCCTCGTCCGGCTCCACGAAGACCACCGGCACCTGGTTGTCCAGCACCACGCGGCCGAGGAGGTCGGCGAGCAGGCGGCGCTCGTCGTCGCCGAGGCCGGCCGGCAGATCCTCGACCCGCCGGCAGGTCTCGTCGTAGAACTCCTCGACGAGCTCGGCACCCTCGGGGGTGAGCGCGATGCGGACCGCGCGCCCGTCCTCCGGGTCCGGCTCACGGCGGACGAGACCGCGCTGGGCGGTACGGTCGACCAGGCCCGTGAGACTGGACTTCGCCAGCCCCAGCATCGCGCCGAGCTCGCTCATCCCGTACGGCTGCGGCATCAGCACGCACAGCAGCTGTCCCTGCTGCGGGGTCAGCCCGTATTTCCGGCTCGACGCGGCGTACACGGCGTTCACGAGGAACGACGAACGCACCAGCGCGGCGACGACTGACATCTGCTGTCCCTGGTCCTTTGCCATTCCCTTAGAGTACGCGAACAGCGACGTTCGCAGTACGAACTACACCTTCAGAAAGAGAGACTTCGAAGATGCCGGAAAGCACGATCAGATTCGGGCTCGGGGTCAGTACCGCGCTGGACGAGGCGGCCGAGACGCTGCGGCTCACCGCCGAGGCGGACCGTCTGGGGCTCGATCTGTTCACGGTGTCCGACCACCCGTACTTCGGCGACCGGCTGGACGCCTACTCGATCGTCGGGATCGTGCTCGGCGGGACGACGCGGATCGCGGGCATGGTGAACGTCACGAACCTGCCGACCCGGCCGGCTCCGATGCTGGCGCGCGCGGTGACGTCGCTGTCGGCGCTGTCCGGCGGCCGCGTGGTGCTCGGGATGGGCGCGGGCGGTTCCTGGGGCGACATCGCCAGGATGGGCGTGGAAAGGATCGCGCCCGCCGACGCGGTCCGGGCGTTCGAGGAGGCGATCAACCTCGTACGGGCGCTGTGCGGCGGCGGCGAGCCGGTGACCTTCGACGGGGAGTTCTACCAGGTCACGAAGCTCGAACCCGCTCCGGTCCCCGCCCCGCCGATCTGGACCGGCTCGGTCGGGCCCAGGTCGCTGGCCGTCACCGGCCGGGTCGCGGACGGGTGGATCCCCGGGCACGCGGCGGACTGGCTCAGCGACCGGTACCGGAGGTCCCGCCCGATCATCGACGAGGCGGCGGCCGCCGCCGGGCGGGATCCCCGCGACGTCGCCACGATCTACAACCTGCCGGGCCGCATCACACGCGATCCGCTCCCGGCCACGCGGGACGGCGACGGGCGCTGGATCGGCGGCTCGGCCGGGCAGTGGGTGGAGGAGCTGACCGGCGCCGTGCTGGACCACGGCGCGGGCGGCTTCACGCTCTTCCCGGTCGGCCCGGTGGACGCCGCGCTCGGACCGTGGGCTCAGGAGATCGTGCCGGCGGTCCGCGAGGCCGTGGCGTCCTGACCGGCGCCGGCGATGGCGAGGGTCGAGCCGGTGCGGGTCTTGCGGACCCGGAGTTGGGTGGGGATGCGGGTGCGCAGCTCGGCGACGTGACTGACGATGCCGACCGCGCGGCCACCGTCGCGCAGGCCGTCGAGGACGTCCATCACCTCGTCGAGGGTCTCCTCGTCGAGCGTGCCGAACCCCTCGTCGACGAACAGCGTGCCGATCTCCGCGCCGCCCGCCTCGTCGGTCACCACGTCGGCCAGGCCGAGGGCCAGGGCGAGCGAGGCCATGAACGTCTCCCCGCCCGACAGCGTGGCCGGGTCGCGGTGCTGCCCCGTCCAGCCGTCGATGACGCGCAGCCCCAGACCGCCGGTGCCGTGGCGGCCCCGCTCCCCCGCCGCGCGCTCGACGGTGTGCTCGAGGACGTACCGGGACTGGGACATGCGGGCCAGGCGGTGGTTGGCGCGCGCGACGACCTGCTCCAGCCGGGCGGCCAGGACGTACGCCGACAGCCGCATCCGCGCGGTGTTCACGGCCGGGTCGCCGGACGCGAGCGCGGCCATCCGGGACACGAGCTCGTGGTGCTCCGCGGCAGGGCGCCAGGCGGCGGCGTGCCGCCGCAGCTCGGCCGCGAGCGCGGCGAGCCGGTCACGGCGGTGCCGGGCGCGGTCGCGCGCCGACACGACGGCCTGGTGGGCCTGGTCGGCGTCGGCGAGCTCGGCCTCGAGGGCGCCCAGGTCGGGTGGCGGCTCGGCGGCGGCCGCGGCCAGGTCCGGGTCGTTCAGGAGGGCCGTGACCCTGGCCTCCTCGTCGTCGTGGGCCTTGGCACGCCGCGTCAGCTCCTCGTGCGCCGCGTCGTCCAGGGTGGCGGAGCGTACGGCCTCGACCGAGGGGAAGCCCTCCGCCTCGGCGGCGTCGACGGCCTCACGCTCCGCGGCCTCTGCGTCGTCGACGGCCGCGCGGAGCCGCTCGATCGCGGCGGCGGTGTCACGGAGCAGGTCGGCCTCGGCCCCGAGCCGCCGGATCCGCGCCTCCAGGGTCGGGTCATCGCCGCGCGCGTCGTCGAGGCCGGAGCGCAGGCGGAGCGACTCGGCCGTGAGGGCGACGCGCTGCGCGCGGTTCTCCGCGAGCGCGGCCCTGACCTCCTCCTGCCGGTCGCGGGCCTCCTCGTACTCGGCGTCGACCTGCCGGAGCTCCTCCTCCAGCCGCTCGACGTCGGCCTCGGCGGCCGTGAGACCGGTCAGCTCCTCCCGGGCCGCGGCGAGGGCGGCGCGCAGGTCATCGGTGACCTCATCGCCGGCGTCCCTGGCCGCCGCGGCGTGCTCGGCCCGGAGCTCGGCGAGGCGCGCGGCGATCCGCTCCCGATCCTCCCGTGCCTGTTCGTACGCGGCCTGGGCCGCCGCCTCGACCTCCCCGTCCGGGAGGTCCCGGTCCGAGGTCGCGGGCGCGGGATGGTCGGTGGAGCCGCAGACGGCGCAGGGCTCGCCGGGCGTCAGTTCGCGGGCGAGCCAGGCGGCCATGCCGTCCAGCCTCGCCTGGCGGATCTCCTGGTACGCCTCACGGGCCGTCTGGGCGGCGTCGGTGGCGGCGCGGTGGTCCTCCTCGGCCTCCGCGAGCGCCGTGACCAGCGCGTCGCGTCGTTCCGCGGCCTCCAGCCGTCGCCGGGCGGCGTCGACGGCGGCCTCGGCCACGGGCCGGGCGGCGAGGCGGGAGCGGGTCTGCTCCAGCTGCCCGGCGAGGGTCTGGCGGTAGCGCGGGGAGTCGGTGAGGAAGAGGGACAGCTCGGCCTCGCGGGCGTCGAGGTCCTGTCCCTCGGACTCGGCCCGCTTGAGGTCCCGGCCGAGGCCGGCGAGCCGCCGCTCGTCGTCGCGGCGCTGTTCGAGGACGGCGGCCTCGTCCCGGCGGGCGCGCTCCTCCTTGCGCATGACGTCGGCGTCGGCGGTGTCGGGGACGAGCCTGGTCACGGCGTCCCGCTGCCGGGCGACCACGGTCGCGGCCTGCTCACGGCGGGCGGCGCGGGCCTCGGCGGCGTGCAGCATCGGGAGGACGCGGCGGGCCCGCTCGGCGTCGCGCAGCGCGCCGGCCAGCGCGGCCCGCTCGCCGGCCCGCTCGGCCAGCGCCGCGGCGCCGGCCTCGGCGGCGGCGCGCCGGGCCCGCCGGCCGGCGAGGGCGCGGCCCCGCTCCGCGGCGGCCCGTGCCGCTGACAGCACGCCCGCGGCGGCCGCCACCCGGTCCTCGGCGGCCGCGCGGACGTCGTCCATGTGGGCCGACAGCTCGACCGTCCACGCGGCGAGCGCGTCGGGGTCGAGGTCGGGCCGCTCGCCGCCGGCCGCCTCGGCCGCGCGGTCGGCGATGGACGCGGCGGCGGCGCGCAGGGACTCGGCCTCGCGCCCGGTCTCCTGGCGTTTCTCGCGCAGCCACTTCTCGACGTCGGTGAAGATCTCGGTGGCGAACAGCCGCTCCAGGACGGTGCGCCGCTTCTCGGCGTCGGCGCGCAGGAACGCCGCGAAGTCGCCCTGTGGCAGCAGCACCACCTGGCAGAACTGCTCGGCGGACATGCCGAGCAGATCCCCGATCAGCTGTCCCGCCTCGTCGAACCGGGTGGACAGGGCCGCCCACTCACCGGCGCGCCACTCCTGGAGCAGGACCTTGGCCTTCTCCTCCGTGGTGCCGGTGCCGCGCAGCTTCGGCCGGTCCCAGCGCGGGGACCGCGCGATCCGGAACCGGCGGCCGCGGATCGTCACCTCGCAGACGACCTCCGGCGAGCGGTCGGGCGGCGCGTGATGGCTGCGGAGGTTCTTCGCGTCGTTGCGCACGCTCGGCACCCGCCCGTACAGCGCGAAGCAGACCGCGTCGAGCACGCTGGTCTTGCCCGCGCCGGTCGGGCCGTTGATGAGGAACAGCCCCGCGTCGGACAGCGCGTCGAAGTCGATCCGCTCGGTGCCGGCGAACGGCCCGAACGCGGTGATCGTCAGGTGGTGCAGCCTCACCGGGCCACCTCCCGCCGGAAACTCACCGGGCGGGCACGCTCGTGGGGTCTCACCGGGCCGCCTCCTCGCGCCGGTAGTGCTCGAACGCCTCGTGCAGCAGCGCGCGCTCCGCCTCGTCCGGCGCCGTGCCGCGCATCTCGGTGACGAAGTCGCAGGCGATCTCGGTCTCGGAGCGGCCCGTGACCCGCTCCGCCCAGGAACGCTCGCCGGTGTCCACGGCCCGCTCCGGTTCGAAGGCCAGCGCGAGGACGTACGGGAACCGCCGCCGCAGCCGGTCCATCGCGCCCACGGGGTGCCGGGCGTCGGTCAGGGTGATCTGCAGCCAGTGGTCCTCGTACACGGCGTGCTGCTCGGCGGTGAGCAGGTCGTCGATGCGGCCCTTGAGGCGTTTGATCCGGCGGGGCACCGGCGCCTCGACGAACTCGGCGCGCACGGTCTCGCCGAGGTCGACCAGCCAGCTGCCCTTGGTATGGCCCTCCTCGGAGAAGGAGTAGGCCAGCGGGGAGCCGGAGTAGCGGACGGTGTCGGACAGGCTCTGCGAGCGGTGCAGGTGGCCGAGCGCGGCGTAGTCGACGCCGTCGAAGACGCTCACCGGGACGTTGGCCACCCCGCCGATCGCGATGTCACGCTCGCTGTCGCTCGCCTCTCCCCCCGTGACGAACGCATGCGCCAGGACCACCGACCGGCCGCCGCGCCCCGCCGCGTCGGCGCGGATGCGGCGCATCGCCTCGGTCAGCGCGGCCGTGTGCCCGCGCTCGGGCAGCTCCCACCGGCCGCGGACGACCTCGGGCTCGAGGTAGGGGATGCCGTAGATCGCGGTGCCGTCGTCGAGGAGCACCGGACGGCCGACCGTCTCCGGGTCGGTGCGCAGATGGACCCCGGAGGCGTCCATCAGGTCGGCGCCGAAGCCGAGCCGCCGCGCGGAGTCGTGGTTGCCGCTGATCAGCACGACCCGGACCTTCTCGGCCAGGAGCCGCCGCAGCGCGTGGTCGCACAGGTCGACCGCGTCGACCGGCGGGAGCGCCCGGTCGTACAGGTCGCCCGACACCAGCACGCAGTCGACCCGCTCGGCCCGGACCGTCTCGACGAGGTGGTCGACGAACGCCGCCTGCGCGCCCAGCATGTCCTCGCGGTGGAAGAACCGGCCGAGATGCCAGTCGGAGGTGTGCAGCAGGCGGGGCATGCCCGGCAAGCTAACAGGCCCCGCCGACAACACGGACCTCACACGCCGCATGAGGTCCCTTTCGTGAGGAACATCCCCCTGAAGTCCCCGAGACGCGGAAGACCCCCGGCGACGGTTCGCCGGGGGCCTCCGATTCGATGGGGTGGAGCCGAGTCAGGCCGCTTTCCCCAGGTCGGACTTGGCGAGCAGCTGCGCTCGCTCCTCCGGGGTGGCGAGCCTCTCCCACTGTTCCAAGCTCTCAACGAGTCGGTGGGGCCGGACGGTGCGGCGGTGAACGAAACGGTGTACAACTCGACGGAACTTAGGCATGGCGATATCCACTGACAGATGACGGATGGTGGAAGCGGGATACCCCTATCATCGCACGTCACACATGTTTCCCCTGTCACTGGGGTGGCGTGTCGGCGAGGCCCCGTCGCGGCGCCGGAGTGACCAGGCCGGTCTCGTAGGCGACCATCACGAGCTGGGCGCGGTCGCGGGCGGCGAGCTTGGCGAGGAGGTTGCCCACGTGGGTCTTCACGGTCGCCGGGCTGAGGTGCAGATGCGCGGCGATCTCGCCGTTGGCCAGGCCGCGGGCGATCAGTTCGAGCACCTCGCGTTCCCGGCCGGTCAGGCCCGCCAGCTCCCGCGCCGGCCGCCGGGCGGGCAGCGGCCGTCCGGCGAACTCCGCGATCAGCCGCCGGGTCACGGCCGGCGCGAGCAGCGCCTCGCCGGAGGCGATGACGCGGATTCCGGCGAGCAGGTCGGCGGGCGGGGTGTTCTTCAGCAGGAACCCGCTCGCCCCCGCGCGCAGCGCGGCGTGGACGTACTCGTCCAGGTCGAACGTCGTGAGGATCAGTACCCGGACGCCGGGCGGGCCGTCCGGGCCGCAGATGCGCCGGGTCGCCTCGATGCCGTCCATCTCCGGCATGCGGACGTCCATCAGCACGACGTCCGGCCGCTCGCGTACGGCGAGCTCGACGGCCTCCGTCCCGGTGCCCGCCTCGCCGACCGTGAGCAGGTCCGGAGCCGTGTCGACGAGCACGCGGAAGCTGCCGCGCAGCAGCGCCTGGTCGTCGGCGACCACGACGCGTACGGGTGCGGTCACGGGACCTCCTTCGTCGGTCCCATGACCAAGGTGCTGTGCTTCCTGATTCCCTCGCTTCGCTCGGTCATGGATCCTCCGGGGAGCGACGGGGCAGGCGGGCGGACACCTCGAACCCGCCCTCGGGGCGCGGCCCGGCGGTCAGCGTGCCGCCGTGCATGAGGGCGCGTTCGCGCATCCCGATGATGCCGTGCCCCGGCTGCCCGGGCAGCACCCGGTTCCCGGGCCCGTCGTCGGTCACCCGGATCCGTACCTCGTCCGCGTCGCCCGTCACGACGACCTCGCAGCGCGCCGGGGCGGCGTGCCGGACGACGTTCGTCACCGCCTCCTGCACGATCCGGTACACCGAACGGCCCAGCCCGTCGGGCAGCCCGCCGGCGCCGTCGACGGTCAGGTCGACGCGGACGCCGGCCGCCGCCGCTCGGTCGCGGAGCTCCGGGAGCCCGGCGAGGTCCGGTGCCGGCCGCAGGTCGGGGGACGCGTCCTCGGAGCGGAGCATGCCGAGCATGTGCCGCATCTCCACGAGCGCCTCCCGGCTCGTGGTCTCGATGACGCGCAGGGCGTCGCGCGCCTCGCCACCGGGGTCCGTCGCCCCGGCGGGACGCGCTTGCAGCACGTAGCCGGCGACACCGGCCTTGACCCCGATCAGGCTGAGGGTGTGCGACACGACGTCGTGGAGTTCGCGCGCGATCCGCAGCCGCTCCTCGGTCACCGCGCGGTCGGCGAGCTGCCGGGCCGACCGTTCGGCGTACGCGCGGCGTTCCCGCACGGCGCGGCCGATCGTCCACGCCCCGCCCAGCACCGGCGGGCCGATGATCAGCAGGTCCGCGAACCCGGCGCCGTCACGAGGCCCCGCCGCCGTCATGGCCAGCACGCCGAACGCGCTGACCCCCGCGATGATCAACGTGGGCTCCCGCGGATGCCGGGGCTCGGTCAGCGCGACCATGTACAGCGCGTACGCCGCGACGAGCAGGGTGCCCCAGCCGAGCCCGCAGAGCAGCGCCGTCACCGACGCCGTGAACACGACCCCGAAGACGGGAAGCGGCCACAGCCGCCGTACGGAGACCGGCAGGCCGGCGGCCGCGGCGAGCGGGCAGGCCGCCCAGACCGGCAGGTCGGCCGGCCGGGCCAGGGCGATGACGAGCAGGACGAGCGTCGATCCGGCGGCGGCCACGGCGTCGAGGGCGATCAGCCGGCCACGGCCGAGCCGGCGGGGAAAGACCGGCGGTGGATCGGGGTCGCGCGGGAAGACCGGCGGTGGATCGGGGTCGTGCACGGCCCGAACCGTACCGGCCCGTGCCCGCCGCCGCCTCCGCCCTGAGTCCCTCCTCCCCTGGTCGGATCCCGCTCCCCGGCCGCGAGGGTCGTACGCGCCCGGGCGGAGGCCGGGATTCGGCCGCCGCTCCGAAGCGCCGGCGGGCCGCCGTACGGCAGCGTCGAGACCGTGATCGAAGTGACCGAACTGACCAAGCGGTACGGCGGCGCGCCCGCCGTCGACCGGCTGTCCTTCCAGGTCCGGCCGGGACACGTGACCGGCTTCCTCGGCCCCAACGGGGCGGGCAAGTCCACGACGATGCGCGTCCTGCTGGGGCTGGCCGCCCCCACGTCCGGCACCGCCCTCGTGAACGGCCGCCGGTACGCGGACCTGCGCTTCCCGATGCACGAGGTCGGGGCGCTGCTCGACGCGAGCGCCGTGTACGGCGGGCGTACCGCCGTCGACCACCTGCGCTGCCTGGCCCGCGCCAACCGGATCGGGACCTCCCGGGTCGCCGCGGTCCTGGAACAGGTCGGCCTGGCCGGCGTCGGCCGCAAGAGGACCGGCGGGTTCTCCCTCGGCATGCGGCAGCGGCTGGGCATCGCGGCGGCGCTCCTCGGTGACCCCGGCGTGCTGCTGCTCGACGAGCCGGTGAACGGGCTCGACCCCGAGGGCGTCCGCTGGATCCGCGAGCTGACACGCGCGCTGGCCGCCGAAGGGCGCACGGTGCTGATCTCCAGCCACCTGATGAGCGAGATGGAGCTCACCGCCGACCGGCTCGTCATCATCGGACGGGGCCGGCTGATCGCGGAGACGACGGTGCGGGAGCTGGCCGCGCGGTTCCAGCGGGGCGTGCTCGTGCGCACCGGCCGCGTCCCCGAGCTGGCCCGCGCGCTCGAGGCCGCCGGGGCGTCCGTCCTCGTCGAGGCCGACGGCGCGCTCGCCGTCGGGGGCCTGGACGCCGTACGGATCGGTGAGCTGGCCGCCCGGGACGGCATCCCGGTGCACGAGGTCACCCCGCGGTCCGCCTCGCTCGAAGAGGCGTACCTGGCGCTGACCGCCGGCAGCCTGGAGTACGGGGCGGCGCGATGACCGACGCGTTCGCGGCCGAGTGGCTGAAACTCCGTACGGCCCGGTCGACCTGGTACTGCCTCGGCGTCGTCGCGCTGATCGCCGGCCTCATGGCGCTGCCGGCCTGGTATTCGGCGCGTCTCTGGGACGGCCTCCCACCGGCGCGGCGGGCCTCGATGGAGGTGTCCTCGCTGCCCGAACAGGCGTGCTGGGCGGCCTACCTCGTCATGGGCGTCCTCGGCGTGCTGGCGATCACGTCGGAGTACTCCACCGGGATGATCCGCGCCACCCTCACCGCGGTGCCCCGGCGGCGTACGGCCCTGGTCGCCAAGGCGGGGGTCGTCGCCGTGGTCGCGCTGGCGGCCGGGGAGGCGACCGGGTTCACGGTGCTCGCCGCGGCCCGGCTGATCATCGGCGACCGGCCCATCCACGGGCAGGAGACGCACCTCGGCAGGATCCTGATGTCGGGAGTGGTCGTGATGGTGTTCGCGCTGGTCGGGCTGAGCGTGGGAGCGCTGCTGCGCTCGACCGCCGGGGCCATCGTCGTCGTGGCCGGGCTCTGGCACATCGTGCCGGTGCTCGTGCACCTCCTCCCGGCGCCGTGGTCGGACCGGTTCGGCTCGCTGATGCCGGCGGCGCTCGTCGAGGAGATCGCCGGCTCCGGCGGGCAGAACTCGATCTACGGGGCGGGGCTGCCGCCGGCCGCCGCGGTCGCGGTGCTGGTCGCGTACGTCGTCGTCCCTCTCGGCGCGGCCGGGATCGCGCTGGAGCGCCGGGACGTGCCGTGACCCATGCCACCCTGGACAGGGAGGGAGGGGATGGAGAAGATACCAAGCAAGCACTCGGTCAAAGCTCCTCCCGCCTCCGGAGGTACGGCATGCGTGAACACGATCGGCTCTACATCGGCGGCGAGTGGGTCGCGCCCGCCGGCACCGGCACCATCGACGTCGTCTCCCCGCACACCGAAGAGGTGATCGGGCGGGTGCCCGAGGCGGTCCCGGAGGACATGGACCGGGCCGTCGCGGCGGCGCGGGAGGCGTTCGACCACGGCCCCTGGCCGCGCATGGCGCCGGCCGAGCGCGCCGCCGTCGTCGCCCGCCTGACCGAGCTGTACGCCGCGCGCCTCGGCGACCTGTCCGAGCTGATCACCGCGGAGATGGGCTGCCCGATCTCGTTCTCCCAGCTCGGCCAGACCGGGCAGGCCCAGGCCGTCTACGGCTACTTCGCCGAGCTCGGCAGGGGCTTCGCCTGGGAGGAGGAGCGCGCGGGGCTGATGGGCCCGGTCACGGTCCGCCGCGAGCCGGTCGGCGTGGTCGCCGCGATCGTGCCGTGGAACGTCCCGCAGTTCATCATCGCGCTCAAGCTCGCCCCGGCGCTGATCGCCGGCTGCACGATCGTGATCAAGCCGGCGCCCGAGACGCCGCTGGACGGGTACGTCCTCGCCGACCTGCTCACCGAGGCCGGCGTGCCCACGGGCGTCGTGAGCATCGTCGCCGCCGGGCGGGAGACCGGCGAGCACCTCGTCCGCCATCCGGGCGTCGACAAGGTCGCCTTCACCGGGTCCACGGCGGCCGGCCGGAGGATCGGCGCGATCTGCGGCGAGCAGCTGAAACGCTGCACGCTGGAGCTCGGCGGCAAGTCCGCGGCCATCATCCTCGACGACGCCGACCTCGCCACGACGATGGGCTGGCTCAAGATGGCGTCGCTGATGAACAACGGCCAGGCGTGCGTCGCCCAGACCCGTGTCCTCGCCTCCCGTAACCGTTACGACGAGGTCGTCGACGCGCTCGCCGAGACGGTGCGCGGGATGAGGGTCGGCGACCCGGCCGACCCCGCCACCGAGATCGGCCCGCTCGTCGCCAAGCGCCAGCAGGAACGCGTCGAGGGCTACATCCGGATCGGCCAGGAGGAGGGCGCCAAGGTGGCGCTCGGCGGGTCCGGGCGGCCGTACGACCGCGGCTGGTACGTCACGCCGACCGTCTTCGCCGGCGTCACGAACGACATGCGGATCGCCCGCGAAGAGATCTTCGGGCCCGTCCTGTCGGTCATCCCGTACGAGGACGAGGCCGACGCGGTCCGGATCGCCAATGACAGCGAGTACGGACTCGCCGGAACCGTGTGGACGGCCGACGGCGACCGCGGGCTGGAGATCGCCCGACAGGTCCGCGCCGGAACGTACGGCGTGAACATGTACATGATCGAGTCGTCGTCGCCCTTCGGCGGCTACAAGGGCAGCGGCGTCGGCCGCGAGCTCGGCCCCGAGGGACTGGCCGCCTACCTGGAGTACAAGTCCATCGCCCGCATGGCCTGACCCCTGCAAACCCCGGGGCCGGCATTCCCCCCGCCGGCCCCGGCCCGCGGGCTACCGGCCGAGCAGCGGCGCGGCGGCCGCCACGGCGAGGGTGGCGGCGAGCAAGGCCCAGGCGAGCGGCCTCGCCATGTTCACCGTCCAGCCGATCCCGAACCGTTTAGGAACGAACAGCGCCGGGTCGTCGCGGTTGTAGTAGAAGAGTCCCAGCCGGTAGAGCCGGTCGTCGTCCCGGTTGACGGGCGCGCCCCGGCGGCCGTCGCCCGGCGCCCGGCCCGTCCGGTCCGGCAGACGGAGCCGGCTGCCGCCCTGCCCCACGTGCGCGGCGACGGTCAGCAGCGCCACCGTGGCCAGCAGCGTCAGCGCCGGGACCCCCACCGCGATCGTCCGCCCGCCGCCGATCAGGCTCCAGGTCCGCAGCGCCAGGAGAAGGAACGCCAGGTTCAGGCAGCCCGCCATGACGAGCAGCGCGCGAGCGATCGCGGAGACGAACCCGCGGTGGCGTACGCCCGCCTGCGGATCCTCGGCGTCGAGCTGCGCCCGGCTCCGCAGCGCGGCCCTGGCCATGGCCAGCAGGAGCACGGTGAGCAGCGCCTGGACGAGCACCGGCCCGAAGGCGGTCACGACCGACCTGGCCGCGTAATGGTCCGGGTGGCCGGACATCCTGAAGTGCGTGGGCAGTCGGCTCGGCAGCCGCGGATAGTCGACGATCCCGATCACCGCGGTGGCGGCCGTGAGGAGGATCGAGGGGACGGCCCAGGGCCACGGATAGCGCTCCGGGTCGGTGCGCAGCGACGTGTCGGCGACCGTGACCTGCCTCCGGCCGTCGAACCAGCCCTCGGCGGACTTGACCGCCGTGATCCGGTGCCGGGCGAGCAGGTAGAGGACGAGCCCGGCGACGAGTTCGCCGCCGACGGCCGCCGGCCCGGTCACCGGGCCGGAGACCAGGAGCACGGCCGCCGCCGCGAGCACGGTGACCACCGCGGCACCGGCCCGGTAGCGGCGGCGCCACCCGGCGACGACCGGAGCGTCCGCGCGATCACGCGGAACGCGAACCCCGAACGGCACGGTCGGCGGTACGAGCGACGGGATCAGCCAGTGCGCGACCCCGATCAGCAGCACGGGAAAGAGCATGAAGCCGGTCATCCCTGCCTCTCAAGCGGTCGGCCGGATCGGCGATCCGGCGGGGAAACCTTCCAGGACCCGCTGCACGCGCCGGGCGACGTCCGCCGGGGCGAGCCCCTTGGCCACCGCCTCGGCGAGGAGGGTGCGCGCGCGTTCCTCCCACTCGTCCGCCACCTCGTCCGGAGGCGGGCCCGTCGAGGCGTCGCGGATCACCACCGCGCCGGTGCGGCGGGCGAGCCGGATCAGCCCTTCGCGGCGCAGCAGGTCGTACGCCTTGTTGACCGTGTGCATGTTGATGCCCAGGTCGGCCGCGAGCTGACGGGTCGTGGGGAGGGCGTCCCCGGCGGACAGCCGGCCGTCGGCGATGGCCTCCACGATGCGATCGCGCAGCTGCTGATAGAGCGGCACCTCACCGTCGACGTCAAGGACCACGATCATGCCGGGGAACCACCTCGCTTGTTTGTTATAGAAAAACTATAACAAAAGCGGCTGCAGATCATCCCGTACCATCCCGCTCATGACGATTCGGTGGGGAATCCTCGGGACCGGTGGCATCGCGCGCACGTTCACCGAGGACCTGCTCCTGCTCGGCCACAAGGTCGCGGCCGTGGGCTCCCGGGCCCCGGAGACCGCCCAGGCGTTCGCCGACCGCTACGGCATCGCGAGCGCGTACGGCTCCTACGCCGAGCTCGCGGCCGACGACCAGGTCGACGTGGTCTACGTCGCGACGCCGCACAGCGGCCACTACGACGCGGCCCGGATCTGCCTGGAGGCCGGTCGCGGGGTCCTGGTCGAGAAGCCGTTCACGACGAACGCCGCCCACGCGGAGGCGCTGGCCGCCCTCGCACGCGAGCGCGGCCTGTTCGCCATGGAGGCGATGTGGACGCGGTTCAACCCGATCGTCGTCCGGATGCGCGAGCTGATCGCCGACGGCGCGATCGGCGACGTCAAGGCCGTGTACGCCGACTTCTCCTTCGCCGCCGACTACGACCCGGAGCACCGCCTCTGGGCACCCGAACTCGCCGGCGGCGCACTGCTCGATCTCGGCGTCTACCCGCTGTCCTTCGCGTGGATGCTGCTCGGCGAGCCCGACAACGTTCAGGCGTTCGCGAGCACCGCGCCCACCGGCGTGGACGCCAACACCGGCATCCTGCTGGGTTACGCCTCGGGCGCGGTGGCGCTCCTGCACTGCGGCCTGCTCGGCGACTCACCGCAGACCGCGACCATCGTCGGCACCACCGGCCGCGTCGAGGTCGCGTCACCGGCCTGGCGGCCGTCGGCCATGACCCTGTACCGCAAGGGCGCCGAGCCGGAGACGTTCACCGCCGACCTGCCCGGCCACGGCTACACCTACCAGGCCGAGGAGGTCGCCCGCTGCCTCGCCGACGGCCGCACCGAGTCAGCCGGCATGCCCCTCGACGAGACCATCGCCATCGCCCGCACCCTCGACCACATCGCCGCCCGCTTCACCCCGGCTGCCTGAGGTCCCGGCAAGACGGCGCTCAGCACGCCGATCGAAGCGGACACGCGCCGCTTCGTACGCCGCACCGGCACCCGGTCGGCCCAGGATCTCGGCCCGCTTGTCGGCCCACGCCTTCCGGGCGCTCATGTCACTCCTCATCTTCGAGGGTGCTGGACAAGACGGGTCGCGAGCTTGGCCAGCTTCGGAGTCGGGGCGTCGGCGCAGGGTCGCCAGGCGTAGCCGTCGACCTCTTCGGCCTGGAGCACGACCTTCGGCTCCTGCACCCGGAGCAGCCAGCGGAAGTCGGCATGCCAGTGTTCGGGTTCGCCTTTGGCCGGGTTGGCGGGGATGGTGTGCAGGTCGATGTCCACCGGGGTGATGTCGTGGCCGGGCTGGGCTACCGCGTCCTGCCAGGCGATGTACGCGCCGTTGGAGATCTTGGCGAAGTCGTCCTCGCGCAAGGCCAGGTTGCCGGTGGCGCACACGATCACTCCTGCTCCGGCGATGGCCTGAGCCAGGGTGGAGGTGGTGCGGAACCCTTGGGAGAGGGCTTGTGTGCGCCGGATGGGGTCGCAGTCGTAGACGGTAACGCCGACGTGCTTGGCGTGCAGCATCGCGGCCACCGACCGGCCCAGCTTTCCGTACCCGATGACGGCCGCTGGGCGGCCCTGGAGGATGTCGCCCCGCGCTCGGATCAGCGCCTCGGCGGAGAAGGTGACCGACTGTCCCACGAGGTAGTCCTCAGGGTCCTTGAGCGGTGAGCGGGCGACGCTGAACACCGGACACGGCAGCTTGCCCAGCGCCTCATACCGCTGGTGTCCGTTCTCGGTGTCCTCCACCACTCCCACGACCTGGCCGGAGAAGTCGGCACACACGTGCTCCAGGCCGGGTGCGAAGTATCCGCCGACGTCCAGCAGCACGATCCGCCGGCCCGCTGCCCGCACCTCCAGATACTCCAGCGCCCGGGCCGGGTCGGCGAACGCCGCACGCTCCAGACCATCCACCGGCAAAAGGGCCGTGATCTGCTCCAGCGCCCGTGAGTCGATCGACTTCGGCTTGGGCAGGACGGCGGCGATCTCAGCGAGCCGCCCGACCGCCCGCAAGAAGGCGGGCCGCTCACCCAGCAGATGCGTGATCACCAGAGCGGAGACCCTCTCAGATGCCTCGTACCGACTGGTGATCCTGCGGAAGAACGCGTCCACCCGCGACAGCTCGAAGTCCTCCAGCGCGGTCATGGGTTCCCCCGCCGCTTGGCCGATGTGCCCATGACACTTTCCTTCTCGTCGAACGCCGAGACGAGGTGACCCGAGCACCTCGGTGTGAGAATCGGTCGCCGCGCTGGCGGGTACGGCCAGGTCGCCGCCGTCAGGACCGCCCGGGTCAGCTCATCGGCATCCATGGCCTCGACCAGACGCCACCCCGACGGGACCCGCACCATCGCCCACCACGAGCGCGTACGCGGGCCGTACCAGAAGACCAGGCCGGGGAACCGCCACCGAAGCACAACGACCGGATCGGCCTCCGATGCCTCTGCCGGGCCACCGGACAGGTAAGCCACGGCGGGAGCCGGATGCCAGGCTTGATCGGCTCTCATGACCGACGGCCCGGTCCGGCGTCGCGGTCCTTGAGGTAGTCGGCCAGGCACGCCGCCGCGCCGGCCGGGTCGTCCGCCGGATGCCGCGCCAGGTCATCCCGCCGCCACACGAACGACCCGGCATCGACCTCGACCCACACCTTCCGATCGGTGAGACCGCCACGGACCGACACCGCCGGCCGCGCGTCGCTGACCCCCACGTGCACACCGAGCTTCGCCAGCTCCCGGCACAACTCGACCAACCGGCACAGATCCCGGCTGTGACCGCTTCCGTTCATCATCGGTTGTCCCCTGTTCCCCGGCCTGCGGCTCATTCGCGCCATCGCGGCCGGTACCCGTCCCCGTTTCGTGCTGGCAACGAGCATCGACGCCGCAAAGCGCGGCCGAAACGGCCAGGTGTTGTACTCGCGTTGCACTTTCGATGCATCAAGCGAGGGCGTCATGCTTCGATCGGAGTTGAGAGGAGGTGGTATACGCGTGCCCACGGTGCGTCACTGGACTGGCCGGGAGGCCCGAGCACTGCGCAGGGCCGTCCGGATGAGCATTCGAGCCTTCGCCGAGGAGCTGGGGGTCGGCGTTCGTACGGTTGCCAAGTGGGAGAAACTGCAGGCCGCGATCGTGCCGCGGCCCGACAGCCAGGCGATCTTGGACACTGCGCTGAGCCGCGCGGACGCCGCTGCTCAGCAACGCTTCCAACTGTTGCTGGCCGAAACCGGTACCGTGGTCGGTACACCGGCCGGTTGGGCAAGCGCGCGTCTGCGGGATCACGAAGCCTGGGCCGATGACATCGAACGGGCCGTCGTCTACCTGAGCCGGCAGAACTTCCCGGCCGCATCCGCGCTGATCAACCGATGGTTACTCCAGATCCCCGCCGACCGGCTCGACGCCCGAGGGCTATATCTCCATGCCCGTTCGCTCGTGTTGGCGGGTGACGTGCAGCGGGATCAGGGCATGCTGGTCGGCCCCGGGTCGGCGCGACGCTCCTACCGGAGGGCACTGAGCATGTTCGTCGATCTGGACATCCCATGCCGGATCGCTCAGGTCTCACTAGCGTTGACGGTGATCGACGAGATGGCCGGTGATCTACAGAGTGCCGCACACAATTATCGACTGTTCTCCGACGACGAGCGGCTCAGCGGACGCGACCGCTCCCGCTCCCTGCTGTGGGTGGGGACGGCACTGAGCAAGGCCGGTGAGCACGAATACGCCGCTCAGGTGATGGCCGAGGCGACGAACGCCTTCGAAGACCTCAATGAGGCCGAGGACTGGTCGGTGGCCCACCAAAAGCTCGCACTGGCCTACCGCGGCGTCGGTGACCTCGATCATGCGCTGCGCTTGATCGAGACTGCCCGCGCCGGTGGAGCTCAGGACACGCCCATGCAGCGCGTACGGCTCAACACCGCATACGCGCACATCTTGGTGTCCGATCGCGCCACGCGCGACGAGGGCATTGCCGGACTGGAGGAAGCGAGCCAGCTCGCCCGTGCCTGCGGGCTGAACCATCAACTGCGCAGCATCGATGCTATCCGCCATGAAGCGGAGCACTCCGGCGGGATCAACGTAAGACGATGACTGAAAGGGAGACTTCGTGACCGACGCGCGAATCGCCGTGACCGATGCCCAGCGCGCCGACGCCGAACTCATCTGGGACTACCACCAGATGCAGCACCGGCTCCGGCCATGTTCGGCGGCGATCGGCCTCGGTAGCCACGACCTGGGCGTGGCGACCTTCGCGGCCGAACTGTACCGCGCCGGTCTGTTCCCGGTGCTGGTGTTCAGCGGCGCCAACAGTCCGACCACCGCCGAGCGTTTCCCACGCGGCGAAGCCGTCCACTACGCCGAACAGGCCATGGCCCTGGACGTACCTCGCTCCTCGATCATCATCGAACCGTGCGCGAAGAACACCGGCGACAACATCACCATGTCCCGCCAAGCACTTGAGCAGGCGGGCATCGAGACCTCCTCGGTGCTGTTGATCAGCAAGCCGTACATGGAACGACGAGCGTACGTCACCTGCCGCAAGTTCTGGCCTGAGGTCGAGCCCGTCTGCGCGTCCGAGCCGTTGAGCTTCGACGACTACGTCAAGTCCATCGGCGACGAGCGCCTGGTCATCGACATGCTCGTCGGCGACCTCCAGCGCGTCATCGAATATCCGAGGCTCGGCTTCGCCATCGCCCAGCACATCCCCGACCAGGTGACCGCCGCCTACCACCGGCTCACCGACGCCGGGTTCGACAGCAGGCTCCTGAAACGCTGACCGCCGCTCCCATTGAACGGCGGGGGAATCAGCAGTGGGAATCTTGCCGTCGGTGTTGACCGGACAGAGGGCTCGAATGGGACGGCCCTGGTCCACCCCGGCGGCAAGGTGACCGCCACGGCGGTGAAGCGGGCGTCTCGGCCCCGCCGGCACCCGTGCGGTCCGGTCGCCAGCTCACCGATGTGGGCCGCTCAGGGAGCCGCGATGAAGCCGGGCTCGATGCCGATCGCGAGCACGCTCATGCACACCTCGCCCACGAACGCCCTGACCATCGCCGCCAGAGCCTCCCAGGGCAGCGGCGATGTCCACAGCTTCGGCGGCTCGAACACGGACCCGACTCGCCATCCCCCATCGGAGCGCACAACGCATACCGCTCCCGTCTCCGCATAGGACATCGAGTCGAACTCGAAGTCCGAACCATCCGCGGTCTGAAGCCACTGCATGAGTTGCCGGGCCAGCTCGGCGACGGGAAACCGTTCTTCGGACCACACGATTCGGTCACCGTCTATGAGAACCAGATCGGCCTCGATGTCCACGAGCAGGACCGCCGGCGGCGCCGACTCAACGGTCAGTCCGCGGCGGCGAAGGTCCGGAGCGCAGAGATCCTGACACGAAAAGCTCACCAGCGGCTCACCGTGCACGAAGCCCACTTTCCTACAGCACGGGCGCCGGAAGAAGACGAGTTCATGAGACCGATACAAGCCATGGCCGCTAGATGTGCGACCGGGCTTGGCGGATGGCGTGTTCGGGGCGGTGGGCGGTGGTGCCGCTGTCGATGACGATGGTCTGGCCGGTGATGCAGCGGGCCTCATCGGAGGCGAGGAAGGCGACCAGCGCGGCGACGTCCGCGGGTTCGGCCGCGTACGGCAGGACGCGTTCGGCGGCCTTCTCCGCCAGCCGTTCGGGCGTCATCACGGCGCGGGCGACGTCGGTCAGGACGAGGCCGGGGGCGACGGCGTTGCAGCGGATGCCCCGGCCGCCGTACATGGTCGCCACGTACCGCGTGAGCGAGGTCAGCGCGGCCTTGGCGGAGCCGTACGCCGCGTGGTCCGTGTCGCCGAGCAGGCCCGACACCGAGGACGTGTTGACGATCGCGCCGCCGGGCCGCATCACCGGCACGGCGTGCTTGCAGCCGAGCATCGCCCCGCGCAGGCTCACGGCGAGCGTCCGGTCCCACACCTCGACGTCCATGGCGGTGAGGTCCAGGTCCCGGCCATAGACGTCCTGGCCGAGCGCGGCGGCGTTGTTGTGCAGCACGTCGAGGCGGCCGAACTCCCGTACCGTGTCGGCGACCATTCGCCATACGGCCTCCTCGTCGCCGACGTCCGCCGCCAGCGCGAGGGCCGTGGCGCCCGTCTTCCGCAGGATCTCGGCCGTCTCACGTGCGGTGTCGTACCGGATGTCGGCGACCGCGACCCGCGCGCCCTCGGCCGCGAGCCGCACCGCGACGGCGCGGCCGATGCCCGATCCGCCGCCGGTGACGAGAGCGACGCGGCCCGTGAACCTCACCACTCGACCAGGAGGCTCGGGAGGCCGCGGCCGACGAGGCTCTTGCGGTAGGCGATGTCCTGGTCCGGGACGAGGCGCAGGCCGGGCAGGCGGGCGGTGATGCGCTCCAGGGCGATGCGGAGTTCGAGGCGGGCGAGCGCCGCGCCGACGCAGTGGTGGACGCCGTAGCCGAAGACCATGTGGTCGCGGGCGTTCGCGCGGTGGATGTCGAACCGCTCGGGGTCGGGGAACACGGTCTCGTCGTGGCCGGCGGAGTCGGCGTGCAGGAAGACCTCCGCGCCCGCCGGGATCGTGACGCCGTGCAGGGTGACGTCCTCGGTGGTGCGGCGGAAGCTGCCGAGGCTGGCGCCGTCGATGCGCAGCGTCTCCTCGATCAGGCCGGGGATGAGCGCGGGGTCGGCGACGACGGCCTCCCAGGAGGCGCGGTCCCGCTGCATGCGGTGGACGGCGTTGCCGAGACCGTTCGGGACCGTGTCGTTGCCGCCGAGCAGCAGCGCGCTGATGGTCTCGACGACCTCCCGGTGCGACAGGCCGTCCGGGCCGGTGTCGATGAGCTCCGCCATGAGCCCGGCGAAGTCGTCGCGGGGCTCGGCGCGGCGTTCGGTGACGAGGCGATCGACGTAGTCGAGGTACTTCAGGAAGTCCTGCGCCAGGTCGCGCTGGCGTGCGGGCGGCTGCGGGGACAGGAAGAGCTGGAACCAGGAGTAGACCCACCGCTTGACCTGGTCCTCGTCCTCGGGCGGCACGCCGATGAACGCCGCGGTCAGCCGGGCCGACGGCGGATGCGCCAGGTCCGCGACGAAGTCGGCCTGTCCCCGGGGCACGACCGCGTCCAGGACCGCGTCGACCTGCGCCGCGAACGCCTCTCCGAGCCGGGCGACGGCGCGCGGCGTGAACGCGCGGGAGATGGCCCGGCGGATGCGGGTGTGCTGCGGCGGGTCGACGTTGGCGGCGAAGTCGTCCAGGAACGACCGGTGCTCGCCGAGCGACTCCTTGACCTCGTCGGTGAGCGTACGGGAGATGGTGAGCGAGCCGACCGAGGAGAAGCGGCGGTGGTCGCGGTACGCGTCCCGTACGTCGGTGTAGCGGGTGAGCACCCACATGCGCAGGTGGTCGCTCCAGAACACCGGCCGATCGCGGCGCAGGCGGGCCAGGAAGGGGTACGGGTCGGCGACGTGCCAGTCGGCGGTGACGTCGAAGTCCGTCGCCGTCTCGGGTCCGCTCACGAGCCGCCTCCCAGGATGCGCCGGGGGTTGTCGACCAGCATCTGGTGGATCTGCTCCTCGGTGACGCCGCGCTCGCGCAGGGCGGGCAGGACGTCGCGGGAGATGTGCAGCAGGTGGTAGTTCGGGTGCCGCCGCCGTACGACGTCGGGATCGAAGCGGTCGTTGAAGCAGTACGAGTCGTGCGAGAGCACCATCCGGCCGGCGTGGCCGCGCTCGCACAGCGCGGCGACGGTCGCGACGCGGTCCTCGAAGGAGGTGAACTCGATGCCGAACCGGTCCATGCCGAGGTACGAGCCACCTTCGATGAGCTGCTCCAGGTAGGCCAGGTCGGTGGAGTCGCCGGCGTGGCCGATGACGACGCGGCCCAGGTCGACGCCCTCGGCGGCGAGGAGCTTCTGCTGGTCCAGCCCGTTGCGGGTGGCCGACTCGCTGTGAGTGGTGATCGGCACGCCCGTGGCGCGGTGGGCCTCGGCGACCGCGCGCATCACCCGCTCCACTCCGGGGGTGATGCCCTGCCGTCCGGTCGCGCACTTGAGCATGCCCGCCCGCACGCCCGTACGGCCGATGCCGTCGGTGATGTCGCGGACGAAGAACTCGGCCAGCCGGTCCGGGCCGCCGAACAGCGTGCCGGGCCCGCGGTTGCCGAAGTACGGCGGCAGCGCGTCGTAGGTGTACAGGCCGGTCGCGACGACGATGTTCAGCTCCGTCCGCTCGGCCACGCGCTGGACGGCGGGGACGTACCGGCCGAGGCCGACGACGGTCAGGTCGACGATCGTGTCGATCCCGGCGGCCTTGAGCTCGTTCAGCTTGCCGGCGGCCTCGCGGGCGCGTTCCTCCAGGTCCCAGCCTTCGGGGAGGTCCGGCCAGTTCCACAGGATCTCGGGGCTGAGCCCGAAGATGTGCTCGTGCATCAGCGTCGCCCCGGGGTCGGTCACGGGGCCGCGGACGGTCTGCACCATGTCACTCCACCGGGACGAGGGGGAACTTGGGGTGGTCGAAGGGCCGGTTGACCTCCAGGTCCAGCCCGTCGGTCTGGCCGTACGGCGCGCCGGTGTAGAGCGCGGCGGCGTCGAAGTAGGTCGCGGTGAAGGACAGGCGCGGTGTGTCGCGGCGGTTCTGCGGCGCGCCGTGGACGGTGAGCGCGCTGTGCACGGTGGCGTCGCCGGCCGCCAGATCGAGCGGAGGGGACAACTCCAGGTCGCGCAGCCACGGGTGGCGGGTGAGCGCGTCGTCACCCTCCCGGACGAACGTGCGGCCGAGGGTGCCGTACCGGTGCGAGCCGGTGAAGAACCGCAGGGAGCCCATGTCGGCGGGCACGTCGGCCAGCGCCAGCCACACGGTGAGCATCGCCGAGGTGTCCATCGGCATCCAGGGGAAGTCCTGGTGGAAGACGGTCCGCCCGTGCTCCCCCGGCTCCTTCACGAGCAGGTTGGTGACCTGCAGGCGGACCCGCTGGACGCCGGTCAGCAGCCGTACGGCGCCGCGGGCGAGGGCCGGCGAGGCGGCCAGCGCCCAGAACTCCGCGTCGTGCTCGGCGATGTCGCGGTCCTGGCCGAACGCCCGGTCGACCAGGCCGCTCCCCGCCGTCCGGCGGCGCGCGGCCAGCCGGTCGAGGGCCCGCCGCCGGAGCCGTCCGGCGAGGTCCGGGGCGACCAGGCCGGGCAGCCGCACCCAGCCGTTGTCGCGGAAGAAACGGGCCTCGTCCTCGGTCACGTCCCGTACGGGTGCAGCCATCGCCACCGCCTCGAGTCGCCGTCACGGACTTCGGCCGCCGGACGCCGCCGCCACGAACCGCCCGCCCGGCCGCCGGACGCCGGGGCCGGCACGCTCGGTCGGCGGCGCCGCGACGCCGTCCTGCCGCGACGATAGACGCTCACTCTCCAGCGAGCAAGCGCTTGGTATAGGCTCGGAGGAATGCAGCGCCCGTTCCGTTTCGGCGCCGTCCTCCGCGACGCGGACACGGCCGCCGCGTGGGCCGCCAAGGCCCGCCGGCTCGAGGACTCCGGCTTCGACGTCCTCCTCGTCCCCGACCACCTCGTCGGCCCCCGGTTCGCGCCGATCGCCGCGCTGACCGCCGCCGCGTGCGCGACCACGCGGCTCCGGATCGGCACCCTCGTGTTCGCCAACGACTTCCGGCATCCGGCCGTGCTCGCCAAGGAGACCGCGACGCTCGACCTGCTGTCCGGCGGCCGGCTCGAGGTCGGCCTCGGCACCGGGTGGATGGCCGGGGACTACACGGGCGCCGGGCTGCCGCTCGATCCGCCCGGCACCCGCGTCGCACGCCTCGCCGAGGGAATCCAGGTGCTCAAGGGGCTGTGGCGCGGCGGCCCGTGCTCCTTCGCCGGCGAGCACTACACGGTCACCGGGTTGGAGCAGCGGCCGCTGCCCGTGCAGCGCCCGCACCCGCCGCTGGTCCTGGGCGGCGGGGGCCCGCGGATGCTGCGCCTGGCCGCCCGGGAGGCCGACGTCGTCAACCTCACCCTGCGGGTACGGGCGGACGGCTCCGGCCCGGACACCGGCGACGGCGGTCCCGGCGCCTTCCGGCGGAAGGTGGAGATCGTACGGGAGGCGGCGGGGGCGCGGTTCCCGGCGATCGAGCTGGGCACGTCGGTGCTGCGGGTCGGCCCGGACCGTACGGCCGAGGCGTGGAGCGCCGCCGATCCCGCCGCGCAGTCCGGAACCCCGCAGGTCCTCACCGGCGACACGCCGGCCGTCTGCGACGCGCTGCACCGCTGGCGCGACGACCTCGGCGTCTCCTACTACGTCCTGCACCACGAGGCCGACCTGGACGCGTTCGCCCCCGTCGTGGAGCGCCTGGCGGGGACCTGACCCATCAGGCCGGTGCGACGCGGGGACCCGACCCGCCAGGCCGGCGCGACGCGGGGACCCGACCCGCCAGGCCGGCGCGACGCGGGGACCCGACCCGCCAGGCCGGCGCGACGCGGGGACCCGACCCGCCAGGCCGGCGCGACGCGGGGACCCGACCCGCCAGGCCTGTGCGACGCGGGGACCTGCCCCGCCAGCGGACGCGAGGCGGGGACCCGGCCGGTCAGGCGGGCGCGAGGCGGGAGCCCGGGTACGGGGACAGGAGCGTCTCGCGCCACGTGCCGTCGAGGAACTCGCGGGCGCGCTTGCGCCAGGCGAGGAGGCGCTCGTCGGCGTCGACCTCGTCGTCCAGCCCGAGCGCGGCGTCGTAGGACCGCTGCAGCGCGAGG
Organism: Actinoallomurus soli; assembly: GCF_024055715.1. GTDB lineage: Bacteria > Actinomycetota > Actinomycetes > Streptosporangiales > Streptosporangiaceae > Actinoallomurus > Actinoallomurus soli. Next base: position 21,907 of record NZ_JAMXMV010000005.1, on the reverse strand, counting down.
TGGGAGTCCAGGTCGGTCGCCCAGACGGTGACCACCTCGGTGTCGCACAGCAGCACCTCGTACAGGCCGACGGGGCGGTGGCCGTGGTCGGCGAGCAGTGGGACGCGCTCCTCGCGGACCGCCGCCAGGTAGTCGAGCGCCGCGCCCGGCCGTACCCGCGCGCTCTCCAGGACGAAGAACTCCGCGCCCGTCGCGTCGGCCAGCGCGGGGCCGCCCGGCGCGGCGCCGAGCGGCCGGGAGTACGCGGTGAAGCGCAGGTCGTCGATGTCGGACAGGAAGAGGTTCTCCTTGACTCCGGTGTAGATCTCCAGCATCTGCCGCCACCCGCCGTCCCAGCCGCCGTGGCAGTCCCACAGCGTGACGACCTTGAACTGCGGGTGCCCGGTGATGCCGACGGCGTAGAACGCGCCGACCAGGTCGATGTCGCGGGAGCGGATGGACCGTCCCTCGGTGAGCACGTGCCGACCGGATTCGAGCGCCTCGTCCTCCCTCTTGTAGGCGGTGAGCCATCGGAGGTACTCCAGCGGCCGCCGGGAGTTCATCGGATGGAACTCGACCTCTTCCAGCAGACAGACGCCTCGCCGCATGCGCCGCTCCCGTCGTTCGTCGCCAAGCGCTTGCTCGGGACACTAGAGAGTCGGCTCCGCGGCGGCAAGGCCACCGCACATCGGATCCGCGCTGCGTGCGTCCGTACACACAGCGTCGGAGCGGCGACCGTTAAGATCACGCCGTGCCGACGGTCGTCCCCCGCCTCCGGAGCCCCGTTCGCGGTCGCCTGATCATCTGCGGTGACACGCCGCTCGCCTTCCGGCTGGCCGACGAGCTGTCAACGCGATACCTGCAGGACGTCACGGTCATCGTGCCCACCCGGAGGCGCAACCACGCGCCGCAGATCAGCGAGCTGCCTCGCGTCCGGGTGCACGAGGCGGCGGAGCTGAACGACGAGACGTTCCGCGCCGTGCACGTCGAATCCGCGCTCGCGGTGGCCCTCGTGAGCAACAGCGAGGTCGGCAACATCCACGCCGCGCTGCGGGTCCAGGAGCTCAACCCCGACATCCGGCTGGTCGTCCGGATGTCGAACACCACCCTGGGCAACCGCATCCGCACGCTCTTCAAGGACTGCGCCGTGCTGTCCGACGGCGCGGTGGCCGCGCCGTCGTTCGTGGCCGCCGCCCTCGGCGACCTGCCGCCCAGCCACGTACGCGTCGCGGGCCGCACCCTCTACGTCGCCCACCGCAGCGACCGCGTACGGAACGTCGTCTGCGCGCTCGCGGACACCCGCGGGCCGGACGGGAGGCCGCGCCTGCTGCCGGTGGACCAGGACCGGGCGAACCTGGTGCTCGCGGTCGCCGACGGCACGTCGCGCACGTCCCTCGCCGGTCCCCCGGTGACCAGCCGCCCGGTGTCCGGGCTCACCCGCAGCCTGCGGCTGCTGCTCAGCAGGCGGCTGCTCCAGGTGGCGGTGGCCCTGCTCGTGCTGATCCTCGTGGGAAGCACCGCCCTCAGCATCAGCGACGGGCAGGGCTTCACCTACTCGCTCTACCTCGTCCTCCTCGACATCGCGGGCGCCGCGAACCCCGAACCTGGGCTCAGCGGAGCGGCCAAGGTGACACAGGTGTTCGTCACCCTGAGCAGCCTGGCGCTGGTGCCCGCGATCACCGCCGCGGTCGTCGACGCGGTCGTCCGGGCCCGGCTGGCGGGGCCGCTCGAGCGGCTGCGCGACCCGATCAGCGGGCACGTCGTGGTCGTCGGCCTCGGCGAGGTCGGCCTCCGCGTCGTGTCACAGCTGCACGACCTGGGTGTCCCCGTCGTCTGCGTCGAGGCGAACGAGGACGCCGTCGGCGTACCGCTGGCCCGCCGGCTGGGGCTGCCGATCGTGTTCGGCGACGCGACCCGGACCGAGACCCTGCGCACGGCGTGGGTCGGCACCTGCCGATCCGTCGTCACCGTCACGAGCGACGACATCACCAACCTCGAGGCCGGGCTGAACGCCCGGGCCCTGCGCGACAACGTCCGCGTCGTGCTCCGGCTGTTCGACGACGACCTGGCGGCGCGCGTGCACCGCAATTTCAAGATCCCTGTGTCGCGCAGCGTGTCCTTCCTCGCGGCCCCGGCGTTCGCCGCCGCCATGATGGAACGCCAGGTCATCGGGACGATCCCCGTCGGCCGCAGCGTCATGCTCATCGCCGACATGCCGATCGGCGAGGGCTCCGAGCTCGACGGCCGGCCGCTGCGGGAGGCGAACCTCGCCGGCGAGGCCCGCGTGCTCGCGCTCGGCCGCCGCGGCCGCCCCCGCTTCGACTGGGACTTCCAGGACGGCTACCTGCTGATCCCCGGGGACCGGCTCGTCGTGCTGGCCACCCGGTCGGGCATCGGCCACATCCGCGCCCGTACGATCGGCGCGCCCGCCACCGGCCCCACCCCGCCGCCGCGCTGAACTCCGCGGGATCGGGTCAGCGCGCGACGAGTTGTTCGCGGCCGTCGGCGTGGCGCGGCGACACCTGGAAGGAACCGGTCAGGGTCCCGCCGCCGAACTCGACGCGGTTCGACGACTCCCGGCCCTTGGTGCCCGCGTCGCCGAGAGGAATGATCAGGTACGCGCGGCCGCCGACCGTTCCCACGAACACGGACGCCTCCTTCGCCTGGAGCGTCCCGCTCGGCAGCCGGAACGTGCCGTTGAGCCGGGCGAGGATCTCGTACGGGACCTCGCGGGAGACGTAGTAGCCGCCCGCGTCGAGGTCGCCCTCCGCCGTGTTCATCGGGACGAGGACGAGCGCGTGGGAGGTGTCCCGGTACGCGGCGACGAGCGGGGTCACCCGCGGGATCAGGTCGGTGTTCAGCTTGCTGAGGATGTTCTGGATGGCCTGCCGCAGCGTGTCCGACGCCGGCTCGGCGGCAGGGGTCACTCCCGTCAGCAGCAGGTCCACCGGGGTCCTGCGGCCCTGGGTGACCTGCCGCTTCCAGTCCTTGCGGGTCTCGTCGAGGAGGAGCCCGGCGACGCCGCCCAGCGCCGTGCTCTCCCCGTCCAGGGTGACCTGGCCGGGGTCGACCGTCCCGTCCAGGGGCTTGAGCTGCGTGTACTTGCGGATCGCCGCGAGGTCGCCGCGCTTCGCGCCCATCGCCATCGCCATCGCGACGGCGCCGAAGTAGCCGGCCGCGCCGTCGCCGATGTCGCTGACCGCGGCCCGCTTCACCTCATCGGGGAACTCCTTCTGCCACCGCGACCACCAGTAGGCCGCGCCGGCCAGCCGCCGGCTCCGCTGCTGGGGCGTGGTGTAGGCGGCCACCAGGTCGTTGTAGGCCATCGCGCGGTAGAGCCGGGGCGTGACGGCGAGCGGGAAGTCCGTGCCGCGCAGCTCCCCGCCGCCCTTCTTCCACGCCCGCCATTTCTGCTGCGTGGCGTGGAACAGCTCGTCCGTCGCGGCGGCGAACAGCGTGGCGGCCAGCGGCATCCCCGACGTCGCCGAGTCCGTCCGGTACGAGGGGTCGGCGACGTTCAGGACGACGGCCGGATGCCCGTCCCAGAGGGCGTAGGAGGACCCGCCGCGCGGGATGTCGATCTTCCGTTTGCGCAGCTCGGCCGGGCTCAGGTCCGTCACGCCGTCCACGGTGACCATCCGCGCGCGGGTGCCGTCCCCGAGGATGACCCGCCGGTCCTTCAGCACGGTGCCGGGCCAGATCTTCGAGGACTCCGGCCACACCCGTGCCGCGGCGTCCTGCACCTGGGCGGCGACCGGCTTCAGTGCCGTGACCGCGGGCATCGGCCCATGCTTGTCGTGGGAGCCGCCGGAACACCCGGCGGCCGAACCGAGGGCGGCGATCGTGACGACGGCCGGCCACCGGACCTTCGGGCCGGCCGAGCCTCGGCGGCCTGAACGAACGGATCCCGACCCGACGAACCCAGTGAACACCGCACAACCCCCGCGTCGGCCGATCTCGGACATGGGCCGGGGGGTGGTTCGCCCATCTTGACGCGGGCGATCATTCCCCGTGGGAGGGCCGGTTAACGCCCCCGCACGTCGGCAACGCTTTTCAGGCCGTTCAGGAAGGCCACGCTCGCCCGGACGTCGGCGACGGGGCCGTCGCCGGGCGCGGGCTCGGCGGCCAGGATCGTGTCCTGTTCGAGGACGTACCAGCCCTGGTAGCCGGCCCGGTCGAGCGCGGCCACGATCCCCGCCGTGTCCACGTCGCCGGCGCCCAGCGGGCGGTACAGCCCGCCGCGCACCGCCTCGGTGTACGTGGCGCGTCCCGCGCGCACCCGGTCGGCGGCGCTCGCGTCGACGTCCTTGAGGTGGACGTGCGCCACGCGGTCCGCGGCCGACCGTGCCAGGGCCAGCGGATCGGTTCCGCCGATCAGGAGGTGCCCGGTGTCCACGCAGAGGGGCACGCCGCAGCCGGTCAGGACCCGATCCACCTCATCCGGGCCCTCGACGATCGTGCCGACGTGCGGGTGCAGGGCCGTCCGGACCCCGAGGCCGGCCGCGTACGCCGCGATCCGGTCGAGGTTGGCCAGCAGCGTCGTCCAGTTCCGGGCGGACAGGACGGGACGCTCGTCGTACCCGTCCCGGCCGGTGGCGGCCGCCAGCACGAGCATCGGCGCGTCGCCGAACCCGCGCAGCGCCCGCTCCACCTCCGGCAGCGGATCGCGGTCCGGCTCGTGCAGGACGGCCGGGACGAAACCACCGACCGCCGTGAGGCCGTACGAGGCCAGCAGCGCCGCGCGCTCGGCCGGCCCGGACGGCAGGAACCCGTCCGGGCCGAACTCGGTCGCGGTCAGGCCCGTGTCGCGCATCTCGGCCAGCACCCGGTCCGGGGACATCTGATGGCCCCAGCCCGGCACCTCGCACACGCCCCAGGAGATGGGCGCACCCGCGATCCTCACCGGCGGACCTCCTCGATCCTCACGGCGCGCCGCTCCCGGCGGGAACGGTCGCACGCCTCGGCCACGTAGAACGCCTCCAGTGCCTCCTCCGGCGGGCACGGGCTGTCGGCCTGCCCGGCGGCGACCTGAAGGAAGGTCGCCAGCTCGGCCTCGTACGCCGGCCCGAACCGCTGGAGGAAGCCCTCGCAGGGACGGGCGCCGAGCGTCGCGGCCGCCGGGTCCCGGTCGACCGGCGTGAGCGGCGTCTCCTCCCCGAGCCCGGCCGCGAGGCTGTCCTTCGCGCCGAACGCCTCGAAGCGGACGTCGTATCCGGCGCCGTTGTAGCGGGTCTCGACGATGATGGCGAGGGTGCCGTCGTCGAGGGTGAGCACGGCCGCGCAGGTGTCGACGTCGTCGCACGCGGCGAAGTACTCCTCCCCCTTGTTGGCCCCGGTCGCCGTGACCTCGACGACCTGCCGCCCGGTCACGAACCGGACGGCGTCGATGTCGTGCACGGCGCAGTCGCGGAAGATGCCGCCGGAGACCCGGACGTACGCGGCGGGCGGCGGCGCGGGGTCGAGCGTGCAGGACCGTACGCTCTGCAGCCGGCCGAGGCGGCCCGCCGCGACGGCGTCCCGCAGCGCGACGTGACCGGCGTCGAAGCGGCGTTGGAATCCGACCTGGACGGGGGTTCCGGCCGCCTGGACCTCCCGGACGACTTGGAGCGTTCCAATACTGTCCGGGGCGACCGGCTTCTCGCAGAAGGTCGGGATCCCGGCCCGCGCGGCCCGGGTCACGAGCTCGGCGTGCGCGTCCGTGGCGGCGGCGACCACCAGGCCGTCCAGCCGCTCGCCGAACAGCGCGTCGACCGAGTCGGCGACCGAGCCGCCGTACTCCCCCGCGATCCGGCGCGCCCGCTCACCGTCCGGATCGGCCACCACGAACGCCTCGACCGAGTCGAGCGCGTTGAGGGTCTCCGCGTGACGGGCGCCGATACGGCCGGCCCCGGCGAGCCCGATTCTCATAGAGTCCTCCCGGTCGGCGATCTCCATTCGGACGCTCACGGTCCTGCGGGACAGCCGTTTTGGAACGTTCCATGCACTGGACCGATATTGTCAGGACAATTCAGGGGGTGCTTCCCAAAGCTAAACCGCTTCCTCCGCCCCGTCCATGGGATGGCCGGACCAGGCCGGGGGCCCGGCGCGGCGGCCGGGCCGGTCCTCCCAGACTCGCACACCAAGCGTTAGTTTGAGATCATGCGCGTTCTCGTCACCGGGGGTTCGGGGTTCGTGGGCTCCTACACCGTCGCCGCGCTGCTCCGGGCCGGCCACCGCGTCCGCGTGCTCGCCCGCGACTCCGGCCGGACGGCGAAGGTCCTCGGCGGCGTGGCGGTCGACGTCGGCGCCGAGGCGGTCGAGACGTGTCCCGGAGACATGCGCGACGCGGAGGCGGTCGGCCGTGCTCTCGACGGGTGCGACGCCGTCGTCCACGCCGCTGCCGCGCTCGGCGTCACCGATCCGCGGACGAGCGTCCTGGAGGTCAACGTCACCGGCACCCGCAACGTGATCGGCGGCGCGGTCGCCCGCGGGCTCGATCCGGTGATCCACCTGTCCACGATCGCGGTGTTCGTCCCGCCGGCGGGCCCGGTGATCCGGGCCGACGATCCCCTCGCGCGCCCGCGTACGGACTACGGCCGCTCGAAGGTCGCGGCCGAACACTACGTGCGCCGCCTGCAGGCCGACGGCGCCCCCGTCACCACGTTCTACCCCGGCGGCGTCATCGGCCCCCGGCAGCCGAACCTGGACGCGATGATGGAGGGTCTGGCCGGGGCGCTCAACCTCGTCTGGCCGACGCCGGGCGGCGGCGTGTCGCTCCTCGACGTACGCGATCTCGCCGAGGCCGTGGCCCGCGCGGTCGCCCCCGGTCTCGGGCCGCGCCGGTACATGCTCGGCGGCCACTACCTGACGTGGCCGGAGCTGGCCGACCACTGCGACACCCTCACCGGCGTGCGCTGCCGCCGGATCCCGGTCCCCGGAGGGATGATGGTCGCTCTCGGGTCGCTGCTGGACGCGGCCAAGCGGATACGCCCCTTCGACTACCCGCTGACCGGAGACGCCGCGCGGCTCATGGTGACCCTCGTCCCCTCCGACGACGCCGCGACCGTCGACGCGCTCGGCGTTCCGCTCCGGCCGGTCGAGGAGAGCCTGGCGGACTCCCTGCGCTGGCTCGCCTCCGCCGGTCACCTGGCCCCCGCGCGAGCCGGACGGCTCGCCCCCGCGCGAGCGGGACGTAGAAAGGCAGGACCCGTCATGGCATCGAGCAGGCTGAAGGACGTCATCTCCCCGCCGGTCCAGCGGATGGCCGGATCGGCGTGGTTCGCCAAGGTGGGACCGAAGGTGGTCCCGCCGCTGGACCGCGCGCTGCACCGGCTGACCGGCGGTCGCTTCCTTCTGCCGCAGTACATCGTGCCCAGCCTCGTGCTGACGGCCGTCGGGCACCGCAGCGGCCTGCCCCGCCGGACGCCCCTGGCCTGCCTGCCCGAACCGGACGGCTCCTTCCTCGTGGTCGGCAGCAACTTCGGCCGCGAGCACCATCCCGCGTGGACGACGAACCTCATGCACGGGCCTGACGCCGAGGTCGACTTCCGTGGCCGTACGATCCCGGTCACCGCGCGGCTCCTCGAAGGAGACGAACGCGCCGAGGTCTGGCCCCGGCTGGTGCGGATCTGGCCCACGTACGACCGGTACGTCGAGCGCTCCGGGCGGGAGCTGCGGGTCTTCCGCCTCGAACCACGGGACCGGCACGCATAGGCGAACGGCGCCCCTCCCCGATGGGGAGGGGCGCCGTGGTCGGGCGGGCGCGGTTCCGGCCGTGCCGGGGCCGCCCGCCGGTCAGGCGGCCGCCGCGCCTCAGGCGGCGACGGCGTCGCGGGTCGTGGCCGGCTCCAGCGCCAGGCCGAGCACCTCCCGCACGTCGCTGACCGGGTGGACGGTCAGCTGCTCCAAAACCTCGGCGGGCACGTCGTCCAGGTCGGGCTCGTTGCGCTTGGGGATGATCACCGTGGTGATCCCCGCCCGGTGCGCGGCCAGCAGCTTCTGCTTGACGCCGCCGATGGGCAGGACCCGCCCGGTCAGCGACACCTCACCGGTCATCGCGACGTCGGCGCGGACCAGCCGCCCGGACAGCAGCGACGCCAGTGCGGTCGTCATCGTGACGCCGGCGCTCGGCCCGTCCTTGGGCACCGCACCGGCCGGCACGTGGACGTGCACGCCCCGGTCCTTCAGGTCGCCGACGGGAAGCTCCAGCTCCGCGCCGCGCGAGCGAAGGTAGGACAGCGCGATGCGGGCCGACTCCTTCATCACGTCGCCGAGCTGGCCGGTCAGGGTCACACCCGTGTCACCGGTCTCCTTGTCGGCCAGCGACGCCTCGATGTAGAGCACGTCGCCGCCAGCACCGGTGACCGCGAGGCCGGTCGCGACGCCCGGCACCGCCGTGCGCCGCTCGGACTCGTTCAGCGCCGTCTCCGGCGTGAACCGCGGACGTCCCAGGTAGTCGCGCAGGTCGTCGGCGCCGACCGTCACCGGCAGCGTCTTCTCCTCCAGCGCGACCTGCGCCGCCACCTTGCGCAGCACCCGGGCGATCCCCCGCTCCAGGCTCCGTACGCCCGCCTCGCGGGTGTACTCGCCCGCCAGCAGCCGCAGCGCATCGTCGCCGATCGTCACCTCGTCGGCGGTCAGGCCCGCCTTGTCGAGCTGACGGCGCAGCAGGTGGTCACGGGCGATGGCGACCTTCTCGTCCTCGGTGTACCCGTCGAGGGCGACGAGCTCCATGCGGTCCAGCAGCGGGCCGGGGATGGTCTCCAGCGCGTTCGCCGTCGCCAGGAAGACGACGTCGGACAGGTCGAGCTCCACCTCGAGGTAGTGGTCGCGGAACGTGTGGTTCTGCGCGGGGTCCAGCACCTCCAGCAGCGCCGCGGTCGGGTCGCCGCGGTAGTCCGCGCCGACCTTGTCGATCTCGTCGAGCAGCACGACCGGGTTCATCGTGCCGGCCTCGCGGATCGCCCGGACGATGCGGCCGGGCAGCGCGCCGACGTACGTCCGCCGGTGACCGCGGATCTCGGCCTCGTCCCGTACGCCGCCGAGGGCCACGCGGACGAACTCGCGGCCCATCGCCCGCGCCACGCTCTCCCCCAGGGACGTCTTTCCGACGCCGGGCGGCCCTACGAGGGCGAGGACGGCACCGGACCGGCGGCCGCCGATCACGCCGAGGCCGCGGTCCTCCCGCCGCTTGCGCACGGCGAGGTACTCCACGATCCGCTCCTTGACGTCGTCCAGGCCGGTGTGGTCCTCGTCGAGGATCCGCCGGGCGCCGGCGATGTCGTAGGCGTCCTCGGTCCGCTCGTTCCACGGGATGTCGAGGACCGTGTCCAGCCAGGTGCGGATCCAGCCGCCCTCGGGCGACTGGTCGGAGGTCCGCTCCAGCTTGTCGACCTCCTTCAGGGCCGCCTCGCGGACCTTCTCCGGCAGGTCGGCCGCCTCGACCCGCGCCCGGTAGTCCTCCTCCTCCGAGGAGGGGTCACCGTTGAGCTCGTTCAGCTCCTTGCGGATGGCGGCGAGCTGCTGACGGAGCAGGAACTCCTTCTGCTGCTTCTCCACGCCCTCCTCGACGTCCTTGCGGATCGTCTCGGCGACGTCGAGCTCCGCCAGGTGCTCGCGGGTCCAGCCGATCGCGAGCTCGAGACGCTCCGTGACGTCGGCCGTCTCCAGGAGGCGCACCTTCTGCTCGGCGCCGAGGTAGGACGCATAGCCGGCCCGGTCGGCCATCACCGACGGGTCCTCGATCTGCTGGACCATGTCGACGACCTGCCAGGCGCCGCGCTTCTCCAGCACGCCGACGACGAGGGCCTTGTACTCCTTGGCCAGTTCGTCGGCGCGGGCGCCGAGCCCGGTGTCCTCGACCTCGGTGCCCTCCACCCACAGGGCGGCGCCGGGGCCGGTCGTCCCGGCTCCGATGCGCACGCGGGCGACGCCGCGGACGACCGCGCCCGGGCCGCCGCCGGGCAGCCTGCCCACCTGCTCGACGACGCCGAGCGTGCCGACGGCGGCGTACTTGCCGTTGATCCGGGGCACCAGCAGCACCCGCGGCTTGTCCTCCGACCGGATGCCCGGTCCCCGGGAGACGGAGCTCGCCCGCGCGGCGTCGATCGCGGCCCGCACGTCGCTCTCCGACAGGTCGAGCGGCACGACCATCGCGGGCAGCACGACCTCGTCGTCGAGGGGCAGCACCGGCAGAGTGACGTTCTTGCTCATCAGGCCTCCAAAGCTTGAGTCACCCACACTCAAGAAAGAAGAGCGCTGATTAATTTCCGCCGGCCCGTTCGCCGTCAGCGATCAGCGCCCGGCCTGCCCCGTCCTTCGATCGGCGACGCGATGACCGCGCTACTGGACGCCGGCAAGGCCGCCGGGGCCATTCGGCCCGACGTCGACGCCCGCGACGTCATCCTGCTCATCGGCCATCTGACCCGGCTCGACGAGGAATGGGAGACCCGCGCCCGACACCTGCTGCACGTCGTCCTCGACGGTCTGCGCTCCCGCGAATGACGAACGGAAGGGACCTGCCCCGTCGCGCGAACCTTGCGGGGCCCGGCGGCTGTCACCGGTCCCCTGGGCCGGCAGGCGGGTGGTCGTGATCGGCGAGGTCGGCGGCGTGCTGGCGGAGGGCGTGGACGAGTGCGTCCGTCGGCGGCGTGGTGGGGCCCGGCAGGCGAACGAGGCTGACGCGGCGCCGTTCCTCGGGGAGGTCCTCGATGGTGATGAGGCGGACTCCGGGCGGGATCACGGACCGCAGGGTGGAGGGCACGGTGGTGACGCCGGTTCCGGCCGCGACCAGGTGCAGTTTGGTCAGCCAGTCGCGGGTGGCGTGGTGGATGCGGGGCCGTCCGGGCAGCCCCGGCCAGATGCCGAGCAGGGGCTCGTCGGTGCCGGCCGGGCCGGCGATCCACGTCTCGCCGGCGATGTGCCGGGCGGTGACGCCGGCGCGGTCGGCGAACCGGCCGCCGGCCGGCACCGCCAGGACCAGTCGGTCTTCCAGCAGCGGCTCGGTATGCAGGGGTGGATCGTCGGTGTCGGGTGAGCGGTGCGGTGGCCGGGAGGACAGCAGGGCGAGGTCGAGAGTGCCGGCGCGCAGCGCCCGCACCAGCGATGGGGTGCCCGCCTCCCGGGTGGTGACCTGGATGCGGGGACGCTGCCGGTGCAGGGTCGCCAGGGCGCGGGCCACGAGGACCGCCCCGGCGGTGGGGAAGAAGCCGAGCCGTACATGGCCGATGTCGTCTTCCGCGCCGCGCAGTTCCCGGTCGGCCGCGTCCAGCGCGTCGAGCGCGGTCACGGCGTGGTACAGCAGAGCCCGGCCTGCGGTGGTCAGTCGCACGCCGCCGGGATAGCGGTCGAACAGCCGGACACCGGTGGCCTGCTCCAGGCCGGCCACCTGCCGGGAGACGGCCGATTGGGTGTAGCCCAGCGCCTGGGCGGCGGCGGTGAAGGTGCCCCGCTCGGCCACCTCGCGCAGTACCCGCAGCCCGACCACCGTGAAGTCCATGAGGAATCAGCATATCCACTATGCGGGGCATTCGCTGGCGGAATGGCTGCCGGACTCCTAGCGTGAAGGCCATGAACGAGCACGTCACCAACGGAGCCTCCGGGTTGGGCGGCCGGTTGCCCCTCCTCTCTCCCGATGCCCTCGATGAGGAGCAACGCGCCCTCCACGCCAGGCTGCAGGTCACGCGGCTGCGCAGTGCGGACGGGGCGGGCTATATGGCCGCGCTGTCCGATGGGAGGCTGATCGGCCCGTTCAACGTCATGCTGCGCGGCCCGCGCATAGCCCGGCCCCTGCTGGAGTGGGCCCAGGCGATCGCCGGATCCGGCATCCCGGTCGACGTCCGTGAGGTGGTCATCCTCACGGTGGCCGCCCACTGGCAGGCCGAGTACGCGCTCTACGCCCACACCGCGGGTGCGGAGCGCGCCGGCGTGCCCGGGACCGCGATCGCGGCGCTCCGCCGAGGCGGCACACCCCGCGGCCTGCGCGCCGAGGCCGGCACCGCCCACCGCGTGGCCGTCGCTCTCGTCCGCGACCACCAGGTACCGGACGAACTGTATGCCGAAGCGGTGGCCGTGTTCGGCGCCGAAGGGCTCGTCGCCCTGGTCAACCTCATCGGCCAGTACCTCAACACCTGTGCGCTGCTGGCCTGCTTCCAGGTCCCCGCTCCCGCCCCGCACCGCGCTGCGGCACCCACCGCCTGACGCCGACTCTGAAACGCGTGAGAAAGGCAACGACAATGCCGCTGATCAACGTCTACCTGCGCCAGGGAACCACCCCGGAGCACCGCCGCAACGTCTCCACCGCCCTGCACAAGGCCATGGTCGATGTCCTGAAGATCCCCGATGACGACCAGTTCCACGTCTTCCACGAGGTCACGCCCGACAACTTCCACATGCAGCCGGTCGTGTTCGGCCTGCCGCGCAGCGAGCGCACCATGCTCATCCAGCTGTCCTTCAACCAGCGCACGGCCGAGCAGAAGAACGAACTGTTCCGAGCGATCGTCGACGACCTCCGGCTGCTCGCCGGCGTCCCCGAAGAGGACGTCATGATGATGGTTCTCGAGACGGCCCGCGAGAACTGGTGGGCCGCCGGCCGCGTCGTCAACCCCGAAACCGGCTACGACGCGCGCATGACCGGCGTCCCGACCACGACCTGACCGTCCGGGCCTCCCGTTCAACACGCAGTTCAGCGCGCCGGCCGCTGGCAGGGTTCGGCCGGACGAGACAGTCCCGTCCTGCTTGTTCTGCGCTGATCGCTACGCCCGGTCGGCGCCAAGGCCGTCGATGCCTCGCTGCCGCCGGCCCGGATGCCGGTTCCCGAGCCGATGCGGCCGGACTCGGTGGAGTTCGCCCGCGGATGGCGGCGTCCCGGCTGCGGTGTCGTCTCCGATTCGCGTTGGCGAGCTTCGCCTGGAACGGACACCCGTCGCCGAAGAGCACGGTCACTCGGCGGCGAGTGCCCGGCCGGCGTCGCGGGCCGCATCGAGTGCCTGGCCGTGGAGTTGGGCGGCCTGCTCGCGTAGTGGCTCCAGGGCGGGGGTGGCGGCGGCGAGGGTGAGTTCGCGTTCGATGACGGTCAGGTCGGCCTGCCACATGTCGGCCAGCACCCGCCGCAGGTAGGGGGTGGAGTGGTCCCATCCCTCGCGCGGGGTACCGGGGCCGTATCCGCCTCCGCGCACGGTGGCCAGCACGGTCGGGGTGCCCTTCAGGATCGGGGTGGTGGCACCTGCTCCGGCGATGACCAGGTCGACCCACGCCTTGAAGTGCTGGGAGACGCCGTAGTTGTACAGCGGTACGGCCAGCATGACGGCGTCGGCGGCCTGGAGTTCGCCGGCCAGCGTCGCGGCCAGGGCCAGCGCCTCCTGCTGGGCGGGGGTGCGGTCGGGCTCCGGCGTGAATCCGGCGAGCGTGGCCTGGGTCCAGGCGTCGGCGGGCAACGGGTCGGTGCCCAGGTGGCGGCGCACGATCTGCTCCCCAGGGTGGGCGGCGCTCCACTTGGCCTCCACGATGTCGGCGAGCTCGGCGCTGGCCGAGGTGCCGGGAAGGATGCTGGCGTCCAGCCGGAACAGGCTCATGGCTTCTCCTCGACAGGGGGCCGCATGGCGCGGCCCGATGGCGCCGACCCGCGATCCGCGCGGACAAAGCTCGACGTGAGCGTGGTGAACGTGGCGATCAAGCCGATCGGCGCGGCGCTCGGAGGAGGCGTCACGGCACTGCAGTGGGTGGTCGATGCCTACACCATCGCTTTCGCCGCGCTGATCCTCACGGCGGGCACGCTGGGCGATCGCTACGGTGCCAAGCGCCTGTTCGTCGCCGGGTTCGCGCTGTTCGTCCTGGCGTCGGCAGGCTGCGGACTGGCGGCGAACATGACCGGACTGATCACCGCGCGGGCGGCCCAGGGAGTCGGCGCGGCGATGCTGGCGGCCTGCTCGCTGAGCCTGCTCGATCACACCTACCCCGAGCCCGGCCGCCGGGCGCGGGCCGTCGGCCTGTGGGCCGCGGGCGCGAGCGTGGCGCTGGTGGCCGGGCCGCTCGCCGGCGGCGTATTGATCGCGACGCTGGGATGGCGGTCGATCTTCTTCGTCAACGTGCCGATCGGGGTGACCGGTGTATGGCTGACCCTGAGGTACGCCGCCGCCTCACCGTGCTCCCGGGACCGCGGCCTGGACCTGTGGGGGCAGATCAGCGCGGTCGTGGCACTGACCGCGGTCGCGGTGGCCACGATCGAGGCGGGCTCACACGGGGCCGGTGATCCGATCGTGCTGGTGAGCGTCGCCGTCGCCGTCATCGCCGGCGCGGTGTTCGTGGTCGTGGAAGTCCACGGGGCACGGCTGATGCTTCCGCTACGGCTGTTCGGCTCGGCGCGGTTCGGACTGCCGGTCGCGATCGGACTGCTCGTCAACGTGGCGTTCTACGGGCTGATCTTCGTCCTCAGCCTGTTCTTCGAGGAGGAACAGCGTGCCTCCACGCTGTGGACCGGTCTGGCCTTCGCACCGATGATGGCGGCGATCATGGCCGCCAACCTCACGGCCAACCGGTTCACCCGCGCGCTCGGCACTCGCCGCGTGATCCTCGTCGGCGCCGCCCTCTTGGCGGGGGGGATGCCTTGCCATGCTCGGCTCCACCGCCGGGACCGCGTATGCCGCGTTGACGCTCCCGCTCTTGGCCGAAGGTTTCGGTCTCGGCCTCATCGTCCCCGTCATGACCTCGGTCCTGCTCGGCGGCGTGGACCGCTCGCGCTCGGGACTGGCCTCTGGAGCGCTCAACGCCGCACGCCAGACGGGCAGCGTTCTCGGCGTCGCGCTCTTCGGCTCGCTCGCCGCCGGGACCGGCCCGGTCAACGGCCTTCACCTCGCGCTGCCGATCTCCACGGGGCTCGTCACCGCCGTCGCCGTGCTGGGCACCAGGATCCCGGGGAGACGGTGAGTCGATCACGTGGTGCCCTGCTCATCCTCAGGATCCCTTATCGCGCGTCGCGCAGCTTGAGGATGTACGTCGCGGTGAGCGCGATGGCGCGGTCCTCGTCCTGTGACAGCTCCGCGAGGGCACGGGTCGTCGTGATCCCCGGAATGTCCGCGAGCGCCTCTGTCAGCCGCCGGCGTGCGAGCGTGCCGATGGCGCCGTCGGTGAGGCGGTCGACGAGCCTGGTGGCGATCTGATCCGCCAGCGCGGGATCACTCGCCAGCGCGCTCAGCGCATCGGCCGCGTCGACGTCGTTCACCTCCTCGACGATCATGTCGATGAGCGTCGGGACCGCGTCGGCCACTCCACGTGCCCCGAGCGTCAGAGCCGCACACCTGCGGACCACGACGTCGGAGTTCGTGAGGGCCTCGTGCAGCAGCGTGGTGGCCGCACCGTCCGGGATCTCGGCGATGGACTGGACGGCGCGTCTCCGTACCTCGGCCGCCGGTGAGCCGAGGCCCTCCGCCAGCAGCGCCAATCCGGCATCGCCCGATCGTGCCAGAGCCCACCGAAGGGCACCGGCGACGTTCGGGTCCGTCTCGCTCAGCACCGCCTCGACCAGCGCCTCCATCGGCACCGGAACCTCCTCGGCCGAGGACAGGGCCGCCCGCTGGCGCTTCCCGGCGCTCTCCGACCCCAGGGCCTGGAGGAGCGCGACGGTCTGGAGGACGTCCTCCCAGCCTGTGGGTTCCGCGGCATCGATCCGACGGAGTCGTGTGAGCAATTCCGTCTCGGCCGCGATGCGTTCTCGCGTCCGGCGGATGAGGTCGTCGATGAGCTCCGAGGGCTTGAAACCCGGATCATCCAGCGCGCACCCGGCTTCACGCAGCGACAGCCCCAAGGACCGCAGGCTCTCGATATGGAAGATCCGCCGGATGTCCTCGCCGGAGTACGCCCGATAGCCGGCCTCGGTACGGCCCATCGGCCGCACCAGGCCGAGCGACTCGTAGTGCCTGAGCATGCGGGCGCTGACCCCGGACCGCCGTGCCACATCACCGATCAACACCGTCTACCGCTCCTCCTCGCCGGTCGTGCCGAGGGCCACGAGGCGCTTCGCCTCCTCGATCGCGGACTCGAATCCGGCATCCGGGTCGCGCGACAGCCGTTCCGTGGCGATCGCGTGCTCACGCACGCGAGGGTCGGAATCCATCATCGCGGCGCGCAGGGGCGGCACCATCGCCTCACCGAGCGCGATCAGCGCCCGGCTGAGGCTCAGCCGCGTCTCACGCTCGCCGCGCCCGAACTGTGTCGCCAGCACTCCGGCCAGCTCGGACTCCTCACCTTCGGGCACGAGTACGACCGCCGCCCGCCACGCGCTCCGCGCCACCTCATCGTCGGTGTCGGTCAGCAGCGTCCGGGTGATCGCCGGCCACGCTCGCCGATCACCGATCTTGGACAGGGTGTGCAACGCCTGGCTGCGCGCCTGCACCCGTTCCGAGCGGAGTTCATCGACGAGCTTCGGAAGCGTCATCGACGACGAGTGGCGGGTGAGCGCCCACGTGAGCATCTCCCGCACGAAGAACTCCGGCTCGATCGCGCATCGTTCGATCAGCCGGTCGACGAACCTCGGGTCCGGGGTCGACCCGACCGCCATCGCCGCCTGCAGCCGCACGGACGGATTACCGCTCTCCAGCCCCTGGAGAACTCGCATCGTCTCCGTGTCCTGTTCCGGCATGGTCACCGGGACCACCTCCCTGACCACAGTGAAGACCTTGTCACTGTGTCAAGGTCAACCGGCGCGACTCGTGCTCAGCCCGCCGAGACGGCGTCCTTTCGCGGTCGATGCCGCTCGGCGGCGAACCGGCCGACGTTGTGGCCCGGGTCGACAGGTACGACGACTGGCTCGCGCACAGTGCCGACGTGCCGAAGCTGTTGCTCACCTTCCAGCCCGGCCCCGGGACGATGATGGGACCGGAACCCTCCAGACGGGTGACCAGCAGACCCCAGCCGGCGGCGTGAATCGAGCGATTCAGCCCGGCCTTGGCCCGGACGTTCCTGCCCGGCGCGGCGGTCGTGCCGCGCGCGGACCGCACCATGTTCTTGACCTTCAGGTCCTCGACCCGGATGAAATCGAACCGGCGGGCCAGATCAGTGGAGGCCTGCTCCACCCAGTCCTTGCGCCGGTCGCTCTCACGCGCCTTCAACCGGGCGATCACGGCGGCAGCGTTTCGTGGAACTCGAACGCCGCATCAGCACGATCACGCCCAAGGTGCTGACCCAGCGGCTCCGGCAGCTGGAGCGCGACGGACTCGTCGCGCGCACCTATCACCCAGAGGTCCCGCCCAGGGTGGAGTACGAGATCACCGACCTGGGCCGCAGCCTGGTACCTCTCTTCGTGACACTCGCCGAATGGTCCGTCAACCTGGACAAGGTCGAACAGGCACGCCGGGACTACGACACGAAGCACCAGACCCGCGGCCGCCGGCCGTAGGCGGCGATGTAGATCAGCGGGCGAGCCGGTCGAGCCAGTCGCGCAGGAGAGCCGTCTCGGCCGGACGGAGGGGGAAACCGCCCTCTCCGGCGGTGGCGATGGCGGCGTCGAGGGCGAGGGCTCGGGAGGCGAGGCCGGAGTCGGCGGCCGGAGGCGGGTCGGTGATGAGGGAGTCGATGAGGATGTCGCGCGTCCTCGGGGAGAGCTCCGGATCGCGGTCCTCGGCCGGGGTCCCGATCAGCGAGAGGGTGACACCGGTGACGGCGGCCAGGCAGAGGCGGGCGGAGAGAACGGGCGGGACCCGGAGGCGCCCGGCGTCGGCGGCACGGTCGAGGAATCTCAGCAGGAAGGCGCCGGCCTCATCGGCGGCGGGCGGGCGGCGGCCGGGGCGGTCGGTGCCGTACATCAGCAGGTAGAGCGCCGGGTGGCGCAAGCCGAAGTCGACGTGGGTGTCCCAGCCTCGGCGCATGTCGGCGACCGGGTCCTCGGTGCGCGCCAGCGCGTGCTTCTCGGCCAGGTAGAGGTCGAAGCCATGGATGGCCAGGGCCGCGAGGAGGCCGTCCTTGTCCCCGAAGTACTGATACAGGGAGGCGGCGCGAATGCCGGCCGCCGCAGCGACTGAGCGGGTGGAGAGGGCCTGAGTGCCCTCCCGTTCCAGAATCTCGGCCGCCGCCTCGATGATCTGCCGCCGGGTACGGGTCTTCACGTCGTCCACGGTTGCAATGCTACGGCATTAGGCGTATCACTGACTCGAACAGTGCAACGCATTTTAGCGTTTCAGTGATACATCAAGGGAGAGCCAGTGAACCGTGTCGGATACGGGGCCATGCAGCTTGCCGGGCCGAACGTGTGGGGGCCACCGGACGACCTCGACTCGGCGCGGCAGGTGCTACGCCTGGCGGTCGAGCTGGGAGTGACGTTCTTCGACACCGCGAACGCCTACGGGCCGCGCACGGTCAACCAGCTGATCGGCGAAGCTTTGCGGCCGTTCCCGGACGGGGTGATCGTGGGCAACAAGGTCGGCGCCGGGCGCGGCCCGGACGGATCGTGGATCATCACCGACCACCCGGACACCGTCCGCCGGCAGGTGCACGAGGCACTGGCCGACCTGGGCACGGAGACCAGCGAGCTGACGTACCTGCGGCTGGGCGGCGACTATCCGGGGCCGCCGAGCGACGTACCGCTGGAGGACTCGCTCGGCGTGCTCGTGGAGCTGCACGAGCAAGGGCTCATCCGTCGCATCGGGCTGTCCGGCGCGTCGCCGGAGATGCTGGCCCGCGCGCAGAGGATGACGCCGATCGCCGCCGTGCAGAACCGCTTCAACCTGCTCGACCGCAGCGGCGTGCAGGTCCTCGCCGACTGTGAGGCGCAGGGCATCATGTTCGTCCCGTACTACCCGCTGGCCTCCGGCGGCCTCACCGGCTACGACGAGCTGACCGGCCCCGCGCGGCGCCTGGGCGTGACCCCGGCGCAGATCGCGCTGGCCTGGTTGCTGCGCAGGTCTCCCGCCGTGGTCGTCATCCCCGGCACGAAGAATCCTGAGCACCTGCGCGCCAACGTCGCCGCGGCCGACATCGCGGCGGAGCTGACCGACGCCGAGGTGAGCCGGCTGACCGGCCTCGTCGACGAGTCGAAAGCCGCTCTCGACCAGCCGGACCGGTCCACGCTCGACGCGCTCCGATCCGCGAGGGAGCGCCACCGCTGAGTTCCAAGCTCGGAGGAACGCCGTCGTTCGAAGCGGCACGTCCGCGTCACCCTCGTGGGCGACGTCAGGCGCCACCTCCGCCACGCCGCCGCGCGGGCGTAGCCTCCCGGCAGGAGCGCCTCATTGGCTCAGGTTCTTCGCGAAGAAGCCGGCGAGCCTCTCGACGACGGGGTCGACGTACCGCCGCTGGTCGTAGAGGTCGACATGGCTGGCGCCGTCCACCCAGTGGATCTCCTTGGGGCCGGTGGCGCGCTGGAACGCCTCGACGCTCATCCACGAGGTGACGGCGCGGGTGCCGACGACCATGAGCAGCGGCCGCGGCGCGATCAGCGGGACCGCGGCGAAAGCGTCGAAGGCCGCCATCCTGTCGATGCTGGTCCAGGTCAGGAAGCTCCCCGAACGAGGGTGCCGGCCGCGCGGAGTGCGGTAGTACTCGAAGCCCTCGGCGCCGTGCTCTCCGCCGAGCGTGCGGGCCTGCTCGGGGGTGTCGGGGAAGAGGGGCAGCACCGGCGGGTCCTCCCCACGGGCCTCAGCGGTCCGCGCGCGGGCGGCGGCGTCCAGCATGCCCTGGAAGACGGCCGGGTCCTGTGCTCCGTCGGCCCCCAGGCGGAACTGCCGGGCGACGTCGACGGCGCTCACCGTGCCGACGGCCTTGATGCGGTGATCGCCCGCCGCGGCGGGAAGCGCGTAGCCGCCCGAGGCGCAGATGCCGAGGACGCCGATGCGGTCCGGGTCGACCTCACGGCGGGTGGTGAGGAAGGAGACGGCGGCCTTGATGTCCTCGACGCGGTGGGCGGGATCCTCCAGGCCGCGGGGCTCGCCGCCGCTCTCGCCCTGGTAGGCGGCGTCGAAGGCGAGCGTGACGAAGCCCGCGTCCGCCAGTAGCCGCGCGTACAGGCCGGCGGTCTGCTCCTTGACACCCGTGCCGGGGTGGCCGACGACGATCGCCGGGCGTGGGCCCTCCGCCGGGACGCCGGGGAGGTGGAGGTGACCGGCGAGGGGGATGCCGGCGCTGTCGAAGGTGACGTCGATCTTCGCCACGGGGTCCTCCGTTTCACTGTCGCACCGGAGCCGCGCCGAGAGAGTGGGCTCCGGGCCCGGCACCGTGCCGGGCGTGTCTCCACGGTCGCCGCGGTCCCCGGGTGCGCAAAAGAGGCGGGTTCCTGCCTGGGAAAGAACCTGCCCTCTCAGATTCCCGCCGCGGACGTGACAATGGACGGCATGACTCCCGCACCTGATCGCAGCGAACTCGGCGCGTTCCTGAAGGCCCGCCGGGCGCAGCTGGCGCCGGAGGACTTCGGCCCGCCGGACACGGACTCCCGTCGCAAGGTCGCGGGGCTCCGCCGCGAGGAGGTCGCGCAGCTCGCGGCGATCAGCGTGGACTACTACACCCGGCTGGAGCAGGGCCGGGTCCGAGCGTCCGCGTCGGTGCTCGCCACCCTGGCCCGTACGCTGCGCCTCGACGACGACCAGCAGAGCTACCTGTACGAGCTCGCGGGCAAGGCCGACGCCCGGCCGCGCCGGCGGCGGCCCGCGCAGCGCGTGCGGCCCGCCATGCGGCGCCTGCTCGACCAGCTCACCGGAACCCCCGCCATCATCCTGGGCCGACGGCTGGACATCCTGGACTGGAACTCCGGCGCCGCGGCCCTGTACACCGACTTCTCGCTGATCCCGGCGAGCCGGCGCAACTACCTGCTCCTGCTGTTCACCCACCCGGCCATCCGCGGCATGCACCGGGAGTGGGAGCACGACGCCCGCGACGCCGTCGCCGCGCTGCGCATGGAGGCCGCCGCGGACCCCGACGACCCCGAGCTCGCACGACTCGTCGGCGAGCTGTCCGTCCAGGACGCCGACTTCCGCACCTGGTGGGCCGAGCACCGTGTCAACGGCGCCGCCTACGGCACCAAGCGCTACCACCACCGGCTGGTCGGTGACCTCACCCTTGACTGTGACACCTGGAGCAGCCCCGACGGCTCCGGGCAGCGGCTCATGCTCCTCACCGCCGAGCCCGGCTCCCCATCGCACGATGCCCTGCGCATCCTCAGCGCCTGGACGCCCGGACGGACAGCGGAGACGAGCCGGGATGAGGCCTCGGCATCCGACGGATCCCCGGCTCACCGGGGCTGAGCGGTCAGGAGGGAGCTCCTCTCATGTTCACCCTGCTGCCCGCGGTCGGGGTCGAGCTCCCCCACCGGGCAGGGCTGCTGAGGTTCGGGATGTCCGAGCAGCGAGCCCAGTGGGCGACCTCGACACTGGCCGACGTCCGCGAGGAGCGGCTCTGCGTCAGATCACGAGCGGCCGGCGTGGCGTGGGCGTTCTACGCCGAGTACGAGGATCTCGTCATCAGCGTCAGCGGTGGTCCCGGTCCCGGCGGACATGCCCCCGGCCTCGACGAGATCCGCTTCGCCCGGCGGAGTGATCCTCTCCCGGACGCCCCGGCGGCCGTCCCGGTCGTCTACGAGGGCATCGACCTCTTCGGATACCCCGCTCCCGAAGTCGAGGAGGCGCTGGCGGCGCTGCATCCCCACGCCACGGGCGAAGAGACCCTCACCGAGGAGTCCGGCCTGACGCTCGGCCGGCACGCCGCCGCCCGTTCCCCGGGGCCGGCCGGGCGCGGGCCACGCCACCCGGCCGGCCGGGACCCGGCCACGACGCGGTACCTGGCCTCCGCCACGCTGACCGGCCCGGAACGGTACCGGCTCATGGTCGGGTGACGGCGGCCGCGAGGTTGACGCTTCTATGTTCTGTCAAGCGGCCTTCGCAGCCGGTGCTGGGCCGTTTTCGAGGGCCCGGAAGATCCTGCGGGCGAGATAGCGCTTGAGGCAGCGGATGGCTTCGCGGCGGGTTTTGCCTTG
>NZ_JAMXMV010000059.1 GCF_024055715.1 Actinoallomurus soli | reverse complement strand
GGTGATGAGCCTGGACCCCACCGGCAAGGGCCGCAAACGCTGGATCACCCGCTGGAAAGCAGCCCTGAACGCCTTCGAGATCACCTTCGAAGGCCGCCTGGCCGCAGCCCGCAACTAGACCCCGCAAGATCGAGTTACACCGTTAACTGGACAGACCCACGCCCCGACATCAGCGACACCCTCGTCACCCACCCGGCGGTGGTGACGCGGGGCAATGTGCTGGTGGGCGGGGGCTGCCGGGGGTTGAGGAGGCGGCGGGGCGACGACGATGGCGTTCTCCTCCGAGCCGGTCGCGCTGTCCTGTCCGTCACGGCGGCTTCAAGTAACGATCGTTTATTGAAGATCGCCCGGAACCGTGGCCGCGGGCCCCTGGAGGCCTTCAAAAACCCCTTCAACAACCAGTGGTGTTCAACAACCTGACGGCACCGTTCGTTGAGAGGATGGCGGGCGGGACGAGCCCCCTGGAGCTGCCCGCCGACCCGTTCGACGTCTTCCCTGCCCGCCGAACTGAGATCCGCATCGGTTACGCCCGCGTCTCGACCGGCGGGCAGAAACTCGAGCGGCAGATCGACGCGCTGACCGCGGCGGGGTGCCGGCGGATCTTCGCCGACAAGAAGTCCGGTAAGAACGCTCAGCGGCCCGAGCTGAAGGCCTGCCACGCCTTCCTCGCCGCCGGTGACACCCTCGTCGTGCCGTCCCTGGACCGGTACGGCCGGTCGCTGCACGACCTGATCACCATGGTCGCCGAACTACGCCAGCGCGAGATCGGGTTCACCAGCCTGCACGAGAACCTGGACACCACCACGCCCGGTGGGCGGCTGGTCTTCCACGTGTTCGCCGCCCTGGCGGAGTTCATCCGCGAGCTGATCGTGGCCGGCACCCGCGAGGGCCTGGCCGCCGCCAAGGCCCGCGGCCGGGTCGGCGGGCGTCCCACCGTGGTGAATGAGGACCTGCTGCGCGCGGCTCGGGACATGCTGCCCAACCCGGCCCACTCCATCACCTCGATCGCCAGGCTGCTGGGCGTCTCGCCGGGCACGCTGTACAACCACATCCCCGACCTGAAGGAGCTACGCGCCGCGGCGGCGACGCGCGCCCAGCCGGCGGATCTGCGGCCGGTGCGGGCCCGCCTCATCGGGCCGGGCAGCGGCACACCACCGGAGCTGATGCGGCGCCTGCAGGGCCAGGACTGACCACCACGGCGCCCCTGCGGCGCCGGCCTGGCCCGAATCACCGCCAGAAGCGTCAGTCGTCTTCGTCTTCGTCCTCATCAGGGTCGCGGAACGGACGGCGGCCGCCGCGCAGCTCCGGCAGGGCGAAGGAGTAGTGCCCGTGGACGTTGATGTGCTTGCGCATGAAGGGGGTGATGCGGGCGACGTCCTCGGCGAGTACCGGGTATCCCTGCGCGCGCAGCTGGGCGAGGGCGGCGTCCAGGTAGACGGTGTTCCATAAGGTGATGCAGTTCAGGACCAGGCCGAGCGCGCCGAGCTGGTCCTCCATGCCGGTGTGGTACTTCTGGCGCAGCTCGCCCTTCTTGCCGTGGAAGACGTGCCGGGCCAGGTCGTGGCGGGATTCTTGCAGGTTGCGCATGGCAGACCTCTGTGGGTTTCTTGCAGAGCGTGGCGGGGCGGGGTGGTCGCGCCGCGTGAGCGTGGCCGGGTGGTCGGCGCCGTCGTTGCGGTCGCCGTGCCCGGTTGAAGGCCCGTTCGTCGCCGACCGGCCTTCAACCGGTGCCTCCCTTGTACGTCTTCCTTCGCTACTGTCCGCAGCCATCCCTGCCTTCCCCCTCCTCTTGCCACGGTTGCTCCTCACCATGATCCACCCCTTCAAACTAACTGCCGCAGACACCGCCGGACATGGTCGACCACCGCTTCCGGCACCTCACCCGCCTTGGGGAACCGGCCCATCTTCTGAAAGCACTTGAGCGCCACCACCAGCGCCAGCAGGTGATCATCAGTGTCCGTGCGCTCCCGCGCCCACACCACCTCATCCGCGCTCGGCGTGTAGAACACGTGCAACTGGACCCCCAGCGATTCGGAAGCGGGCGGGCGCGGCCGCCACTGACCCGCACCGTACCGGGGTTGATGACTGGTAGGAGTCGCTGAGGTTGCGTCCACGCAGGTGGTGTACGAGTTTCCGCTGGTGACAGGCGTGGCGTCGTGAAGTGAGGACGGCCATCGCGTAGATCCCTTCGAAGTCGACCAAGACACGAAGGAGAGTGGTTACGCGATG
>NZ_JAMXMV010000058.1 GCF_024055715.1 Actinoallomurus soli | reverse complement strand
CCACCGGCCTACATCGGCACCGAACCCCCGGGCTACGAGCCTGGGCAACCGCCGGACTACAGTGAGCGCAGTCCCGGTGACTGCCTGATGTACGCCCTGCACGACACGGCCTTTCACGTGTTGCCCCTCGAGGCGCACACGGTCCAAGGGATGCGAACCCGGCTCGCCGACGCCCTACGCGACACCCCCGCCTACCGGGACCGCCTGCGCGATCAAGCCCGGCAATTCCTCGCCGAAGACCACGCCACAGGCCTGGGCCACCAGCGGGGCACCCGGGCCTGGAACCAGGCGGTCAACACCCACCTGGCCGCCTACCCAGAGCCGGACTGGGCCCAGATCATCACTGATCTGCGGACCCCCGGCTCGTGGGACAACGCGGCTGGGGACATCGCCCCCCACGTGGCCGCCTGGGTGTTCAACCTCACCATCACCGTCCACGGTCCGTACAACACCCGCTATCAGATCGGGGACCCCGGCGGCACGCCCATCGACCTATGGCGTAACGGCACCCACTGGGAACGCCTCATCGACCAGGATGTACTGATAGGAGGCGCTCCCACCTCACCAGCCGGGCATCAACAGCCGGCCGGCATGGGGAGTGACATCGGGCCCGCTGCCCGTTCCAGGGAGAGCAGCCCGGCCCGGCCTGCGGACGAGGACGCACCGACAGCAGGAGTAGTTCTGAGGTGGCGCTCCAGCGGCTTCTCCCGCGGGGTGGGATACAACGCGCCCATTATCCAACTCGGCCGCGACTACGGAAGAGGAAACGATGAGGGCTGGACTCGGTGGTTCATCCACCGGCCGGCGGGGGCGCAGACGCAGCCGTCGGAGTCGGATGATCGTATGGACCTGGACGTGCCGGGACCTGCCAACCGCCAGGCGCTCGACACCCCCGCGCCACCGGCCCGGGCCGGGACGGACGTTCCAGCCACCACCGGGGGTGCAGGCTGGGCTCCCCAACGCCGCTTCCTGACACCCGGAGTCGACCGCCTCGACCGCCGGGACCTGAATGTTCTCGCGTGGGAGGCCCGCGACGCGGGCGTGGCCAATCGCACAGAGTTCATGTCCGCACTTACTCAGGCCGGATGGCGCTTCGAACCTATCGACGCAGCATTTGAGTGGGCGAGGCCCGGCGTAACTCCAGCCGACTACGAATTGGACCTGCAACAGGCGCGGCAACTCCTCCAGGACGGGCCAACAAGAGGCTACCGCCGGTCCTCGCTTAATCGCTTCCCCAGTTTCCGCGGGGTTCCAGCCGACGAGCTCCTCGCCCAGCTCGGCCCCGACTACGCAATAGAAACCGACGGGCACGGGTTTCCGTGGTTCGTCTACCGGCCGGCGGAGGCGCAGCGGGCCCCCGGCACCGGGGCAGACGTTTACATGGCCCTTACCGGTGACGCGATGGCTGCTGGGCTTCGCGCGTCGATATCGGATCGCCAGGCTCAGATCGCTGCTGATCTTCGCGAGCAAATGGGTGGGGAGGTCGATCCGGTCGTGTTGCAGGCCGCCTGCGACCGTGACCCTCAGCTGCGGGTTCTGCGGGATGCTTTGGCTTCGTGGTCCAGCGGTCCAACCGCCGCCGGCACCGGTACCGGTGCCGATGGGGGGTTGGAGGGGCGGATCGATGGTGCCGTTGCTGCGGCCGCGGTCTGGGCCAGGCAGGCTGATCAGGGCCGGCCTGAGGGTCCGGTGGTGGCTACGGGCGAGTGGAGGAGCCGGTACTGCTGGTTGTTTTTGACCGGGTTGGCGCGGCGGTTGTCCGCGGCGCTGCCGGATCCGGTAGCGGCCTTGCATGGGCCGCGTTTCACCGCGTGGGATCAGGTGACCGGGGTTTTGGCCGGGGCTGATCCCGGCACGTCGGTGTATGTGGCGCTGGGGAACTTGCGGCGGCTGGGGCATGGGATCTGGATCGCACACCTTGGTGGTCGGCTTTTGAGACTGGTCGATCCTGACCAGAACGCCGCTAACGGTGGCTACACCAGCGTCGTCGGCACCGAAGAGCAGGTACTCGCCTACCTCACCGGCGTATCGGATGAATCGGATTGGCTGGGTGAGGGGAGGGTAGGCAGCCGGGAGGGTTTGCCGTTGATCGATGCCCATGCCCATTTCAGGGGCCCCAACGGCCAGGACATCGACCTGCTCCCGTCGGCTGGGCCGGAGTCGGGATCGGCCGCCCAGGCCGTGACCGACCGCACCTTCCGCAGCGGCATCGGCATGCCCCGGCCGACGCGCACCGATGAGGAGCGGTGGGACCGGCTTCACCAAGCAGTGGCAGCCACGGCCAGGGTAGGCCTCACGGTCAGCAAGGCCGAGAGGACGTGGGGCCAGTCTGGCGGCGGGGGTGCCACCGAGGCGGCCAAGGCGGCGGTCAACAATCAGGAACAGTTGAACGCCCACGGGCTGACACGGCACGGGGATCGTGTGTATCTCCCCGAACACGCCCCCACCGGTCCCGAGCCCACGCCGCCGGCACCGCGGCCGCGGGCACGCGACGATGAGGAGCGGTGGGCCCGGCTTTACCAAGCAGTGGCAGCCACGGCCGGGGAAGGCCTCACGGTCAGCAAGGCCGAGAGGACGTGGGGCCAGTCTGGCGGCGGGGGTGCCAGCGAGGCGGCCAAGGCGGCGGTCAACGATCGGGAACAGTTGAACGCCCACGGGCTGGCACGGCACGGGGATCGTGTGTATCTCACCGGACACGTCCCCGACCGTCTCGAGCCCACGCCGCGGGCACCGCGGGCACCGCGGGCACGCGACGATGAGGCGCGGTGGACCCGGCTTCACCAAGCAGTGGCAGCCACGGCCGGGGAAGGCCTCCCGGTCACCAGGGCCGCGGAGAAGTGGGGCCAGTCTCGCGACGGGGGTGCCAGCGAGGCGGCCAAGGCGGCGGTCAACGATCGGGAACAGTTGAACGCCCACGGGCTGGAACGGCACGGGAATCGTGTGTATCTCACCGGACACGCCCCCACCGGTCTTGAGCCCATTCCGCGGGCACCGCGGGCACGCGACGATGAGGCGCGGTGGACCCGGCTTCGCCAAGCAGTGGCAGCCACGGCCGGGGAAGGCCTCCCGGTCAGCACGGCCGCGCAGAAGTGGGGCCAGTCTTACGGCGTGGGTGTCACCGCGGCGGCCAAGGCGGCGGTCAACGATCAGGAACAGTTGAACGCCCACGGGCTGACACGGCACGGGAATCGT
>NZ_JAMXMV010000057.1 GCF_024055715.1 Actinoallomurus soli | reverse complement strand
GGGTGGCGGAGCGGCGGGGTGTTCCGGTGGCGTGGTCGTAGAGTTCGTCGAGGTCCCAGCCGCGGTTGGTGGGGAAGTCGGTGATGGCGTCGGTGCCGTCGGCGACCAGTTGCCACAGTTCTTCGGGTGAGGTGACCCCACCGGGGAACCGGCACGCCATCCCCACCACCGCGACGGGCTCGCCGGTGCCGGATGCCGTGGCCACCGCGGCCCTCGCCGCACCCGGTCTCTTTCCGGCCAGCTCTCGCTGGAGGTACTCGCTGACCGCCAGGGGGGTGGGATGGTCGAAGACCAGCGTGGCCGGCAACGGGAGGCGAGTGGTCTCGCTGAGCGCGTCGCGCAGTTCGACCGCGCTCAGCGAGTCGAATCCCAGATCCTCGAACGACTGGTCGAAGGCGATGTCCGCGGCAGAGGAATGGCCGAGTACGCGGGCCACCGAGCTTCGCACCAGTTCGGGCAGCCGTTCGGGCAGCGGCTTCCCCGGCCCGGCGAGGTTCGTCGACGGCGGCCCGGCTGCGGCGGGTCGCGCCCGTCGCGCGGGCGTGACCAGGCTCCCCAGGATGGGAGGCAGGGCCCCTGCCTCGAACCGCTCCCGCAGTGCCTGGTGATCGAAGAGCGCCGGGACCACCAGCGGCAGGCCGGAGACCAGAGCGGAGTCGAACGCGGCCAGTCCCGCGTCGGTCGGCAGGGCGGCCATCCCGGCCCTGGTCAGCCTGCTCAGCGCCGCGGGACTCAGCCCGGCGGTCATGGTGCTCTCCGCCGCCCACCGTCCCCAGGCGACGCTGAGGGCCGGCAGCCCGCGAGCCGCGCGCCGCTGGGCGAGCGCGTCCAGGAACGCGTTGGCCGCCGTGTAGCCGCTCTGACCCTGGTTCCCGAGCACGCCGGCTATGGATGAGAAGAGCACGAACCCGGCCAAGTCGCGATCCACGGTCAGATCGTGAAGGGCCCAGGCGGCATCCACCTTCGAGCGCATGACCCCGGCGAGCCGCTCGGGAGTCATATCGGCGATGAGGCCGTCGTCCGAGACCCCGGCCGCGTGGATGACGGCGGTCAGCGGGTGCTCCGCCGGAATGCCGGCCAGCGCTTCGCCCAGGGACGCGCGGTCGGCCACGTCACAGGCCCTGAGGGTCACGGTGGCTCCGTGCTCGCGAAGCTCGTCGGCGAGTTCGGCGGCGCCCTCGGCATCCGGGCCGCTGCGGCTGACGATCAGCAGGTGGCGGACACCGTGCCGGGTGACCACGTGCCGGGCGACCGCCTGGCCCAGAGTCCCCGTGCCGCCCGTGATCAGCACCGTGCCGTCGAGATCCCAGCCGAGGCCACCGTGCCGGTCCTCAGCCTGCGGTCGCAACCGGGGCGCGTACAGCGCATCGCCTCTCCAGGCGAGCTGCGGCTCCCCTGCGGCGACCGCGCGCGGGATCACGTCGTCGAGGTCACGTCCCGGATCAGCGTCGAGCACGATGAACCGCCCGGGATTTTCAGCCATCGCGCTCAGGAGCAGGCCCCGCCCGGCG
Organism: Actinoallomurus soli; assembly: GCF_024055715.1. Classification (GTDB taxonomy): domain Bacteria; phylum Actinomycetota; class Actinomycetes; order Streptosporangiales; family Streptosporangiaceae; genus Actinoallomurus; species Actinoallomurus soli. The sequence goes on along the minus strand of NZ_JAMXMV010000057.1, from coordinate 2,493 downwards.
GCGGTCACGGGATCGGGCGGGGCGTCGCCCGGCTCGGCCATGACCGCGCCGGGGGTGATGACGACGAGGGGTACGCCGCTGAATCGCGGGTCTGCCAGCCAGGTCTGTGCCAGGCCGAGCGCGTGGGAGGCGACCTCGTGGGCGCCGGTCACGGCATCGTCGGCCGCATCACCGGAGGGCAGCACGGTGAACGCGACCTGCGCCGCCGACAGCCCTGTGGTCAGCGCGTCGTTCAGCGGCACCGCGGTGATCTGTGGCCGGGGGCCGGAGGGGGCCAGCCGCGTCCAGCTCAGGCCATGAAGAAGGCCGCCGGAGCCGCCGCCCCAGTCGGCCGGGACTTCCCGGAACGCCACCCGGGCGACAGCGCCGACCGGTGCGCCTGTGCCGTCGGCGAGCGTGATCGCCACGGAGCCATCGCCGGCCGGAGTCAGCCGGACACGCAGGATGCCGTCACCCGCCCGGTCCAGGCGTACCCCCGACCAGGAGTAGGGCAGGCGCAGCGGTCCCGCCGTGTCCTCCACGGCCACGTGAAGGACCGCGTCCAGCAGCGCCGGATGGATCGGGTGACCGGTCGTGCTCAGACCTTCAGCCAGTACGACCTCGGCATAGAGGTCGTCGTCGCGACGCCAGGCGGCCCGGAGCCCGCGGAACGAAGGGCCGTAGGAATATCCCCGGCTCGCGAGCGTCTCGTAGCGACCATCGACGGCCATCGCGGTAGCACCCGCGGGAGGCCATTCCTCACTCGGTTCGGCCACCGGCGCCGCGCCGGCCGGAGCGAGGACCCCTGTGGCGTTCCGTATCCACGCGGCGTCGCCGTCGGCTACGCGAGAGTGAATATCGATCTTCCGGTGTCCCGCCTGGTCCGGCTCACTCACCGTCACGCGCAGCCGCATCAGCGCGTGGGCGGGCAAGGAGACCGGCTCGAGCAAAGTCAGCTCGTCCAGCGTGTCACAGTCGGTCAGCTCGCCCGCGACGAGCGCCAGGTCCACCAGCGCGCTTCCAGGGAGCAACGCGTGCCCGCCGATGACGTGCTCGCTCAGCCAAGGCTGGGCGTCGCGGGAGATCGTCCCGGTGAGCACGAGGCGGTCGCCGTCCACGAGGTCGATGCGGACGGAGGCCAGCGGATGCCCGGTTTCGTCGAGGCCGAGGCGGCGGGCGTCCGGGGGAGGGGGAACGTCCAGCCAGAATCGCCGGCGCTCGAACGCGTAGGTCGGCAACTCCACCCGGCGCGCGTGATCACCGAAGGTGGCCGTGTCCCAGCCGATCACGGCGTCGCGCAACCGCGTCTGCGCTGCGGCCACCGTGGCCGTGCGGTCCTCGGGGCGGCCCTTTCGCATCGTGGTGATGAAGGCCGGGACATCATTACGATCACGCGGAGGCACGCTCGCCCGCGCCATCGCGGTGACCATGTGCCCGGGGCCGATCTCCACGTAGGTGCTGACACCGAGCGCATCGAGCGTGCGGATTCCGTCGCAGAAGCGGACGGTGCGCCGGAGCTGATCGGCCCAGTGCTCGGGCGAGCATGCCCTGCTTCCCGCGAGCTCGCCGGTGAGGCTCGACACCAGGGGAATGGACGGCGGCCTGAACGAGAGGAGGCCGGCGACCCGGCGGAACTCGTCGATCACGCCGTCCATGTGAGATGAGTGAAAGGCGTGGCTCACCGGCAATGCTGTGACCTTGCGCCGGCGGTCCCGCCAGTGGGCCGTGACGACGCCGACCGCTTCCGAGTCCCCTGAGATCACGGTGGCGGCAGGGCCGTTCACCGCGGCGATGGCCACGGCAGTCATCCCCAGCATGGCCAAGGACGCGTCCACCTCGGCCTCCGGCGCTTCGATCGCGGCCATGGCACCCCCGGTCGGCATCCGCTGCATGAGCCGGGCACGCGCGGCGACGAGGGTGCAGGCGTCGTCCAGGTCGAGGACGCCCGCGACATGCGCGGCCGCCAGCTCGCCGATGGAATGACCCAGCAGGTAGTCGGGAGTGACGCCCCGGGCCTCCAGCATCCGGTAGAGGGAGACTTCGAACGCGAACAGGGCGGTCTGCGTGAAGACCGTCTGATCGAGCTGCTCCGCCTCACCAGAGTCCTCGTCGGCGAACATCACCTCGCGCAGCGGACGTGGCAGGTGCTCGTCCAACCGCGCGCATATGGCGTCTGTGGACTCGGCGAATTCGGGGACGCGCTGGTACAGCTCGCGTCCCATTCCCGCCCGCTGGCTGCCCTGGCCCGCGAACAGGAACGCGACCGGGGCCGACCCGCTCGTGTGCTTGCGGACTACGTCCCCCTCGCCGCGGGCGACCCTCTCCAGCTCCTTTCGCAGCTCACTGAGGCCGTCGGCGACCACGGCAGTGCGGTAGTCCAGATGAGGCCGCGTGGTGAGCAGCGAGAACCCGAGGTCTGGCAGCGATTCGTTCTCCAGGCCCGCGATGTGCTCGACGAGCCGGTGGGCTTGGTGGCGGAGGGCGGTTGGGGTCTTGGCGGAGAGGAGGTAGGGG
>NZ_JAMXMV010000056.1 GCF_024055715.1 Actinoallomurus soli | reverse complement strand
ACTCCGCCACGGCCACACGACCACCCGACTCATGCGCCTGCGCGAAGCTCCTCCCCCACTCCGCCGCCTCATCCACCGACAGACCCGCATCCAACGCCCGCCTCTCAGCCGCCGCACCAACCTCAGCACCCGAACGACCGCCACCAGGGTTCTTCGCACCGTCAGCTCCTCGGGAACCGAAGCCACCAGACGACGTCGACGACTCCGGCTTCGAACCCCCAGGGCCGGATTCGGTGTCGTGCCCACTTCCAGGCTTCGGTGCACCGCCGGCCGGCCCCGGTTTGGCCGCCGCGCCCTTCCATATGGCGGCTCCGGAGTAATTCCCCTGGTCGATGAGATCCTCGAGATGGGCGTTCAACTGCTCATGAACCTCTGCCACAGCCTCAGGACCGCCTGATTCATGCGCCTGCGCGGCCTTCCTGCCCCAGTCCGCTGCCTCCTCCGGGCTCAGACCGAATCGCGATGCCTGTGTCTCAAGGTGCCTATAGTCCTCAGCGGCCGACCGGCCGGTATCGGCCTTCTGTCCGCCCTCGGGAGCCTTCACCCCCGTCGAGCCGCCCTGATGCCCGGATTCGCCATCGGACGGCCGGCCACCACGCGAGGTAGGTGCTTTGGTCGAGCCCGACGGCGGCGCGGTCCCTTCACCTCCGCCGACGGTGCTCTTGCCCTGCTGACCCCCGAGGCTCGAGGACGGCTGCTCCTGACCACCCGTGGGGGTACCCTCGTGCGCCGCATCCGCAGTCGCCGAAAGTTCGTTCTGCGCGTTCTCCGCGCTCTGCGCGGTCTGCAGCCGGCTCTCGCCCTCCGAAATGGTGCCGTCGACACGCCCGGCCCCGGCCTTGTTGTCGGACCGGGTGGGCACCGCGACGCCCCGTCGGGCGGTGACCGGGGCGGACGTCGGGCTGTGGTCCACGCGGTTCCCGAGCGCCGCAGGCTCCTGGTCGGGCGCGACGGCACCCGACGTCAGAGACTGAGACTCGGTGTCCACCCTGCCGTCCGGCGTGTTCGTCGTCGGCCGGCCCGGCTGACCAGGCCGGCCCGACGAAGGCTCGCGGTTCTGCGGAAGGACGGTGCTCTGGCCATGGTCGAGCCCGCCACGGGACGGTACCGCCGTCTCCGACACCGCCGCCGGGTGAGAAGGCCCATTCGTCGTGCTGCCGGGCACACCGGTTCCGGCCTCATCCTCACGCGGTGCGGTGGTCCGCGGCGCGGTGCCGGAGGGGTCCGTGACGCTCCTGGCAGCCGCCGAGACGTCGCCGCCGCGTTCGGCGGTCACCGTGTCGTGGGCCGTGGGATCACCCGTCCCCGTCCGCGGCCGCACCCCCCCGTTCACCGTCCGCCCCGGGTCGGCGGGCGGGGTGGTCCTCCCCGGCTCGGGCACCGCCGTCTGCGGCGTACGCCCACCGGGCACGTCCTCCTGCCGCACCGACGTCGGCGCCACGGTCTCATGCGCCGTGGGATCACCCGTCCCCGTCCGCGGCCGCACACCCCCGTTCACCGTCCGCCCCTGGTCGGCGGGCGGGGTGGTCCTTCCCGGCTCGGGCACCACCGTCTGCGGCGTACGCCCACCGGGAGGGTTCGAGCGTGGGCCGGTCTCCCGGGACGGGACGATGGGACGCGGCGTCGTCGGCTCGTGCGTTGTCTTCGGCGCTTCGGTGCTGGGCCGGGGTCCGTCGCCCTGCGGACGGGTGACCGTTGGCCGAGGGGTGCTGGAGACCGCGGACGACCGTGACGACGGGGCGCCGACGTCGGGCACCGTCGGGGAGTGCGAAAGATCCGGGTTGCTCGATTCCCGGGTCACCGGCCGGCCGAGGGGGTCGACCGGCTTGGGCATCGCCTCCGTTGCACCGTTGGGGCGGGCAACGGCCGGCCGGCTCTCCGCGCCGCGCCCGGCCGCTTCGGGCACGGCATGGGAGTTGGTGGACCCGCCGAACTTGGCGTTGACGCCCGAAGAGGGATCGACGATGCGGGAGGGGTTGGCGATGTTCTTGCCGGAGAGGCTGGGAGGAGCACTTTTCAGACCCGGGTCGACCGCTCCGGTGTCTTTCCCTCCCGTGCCGGACGACGGAGTGAACCCGGACTTGCCGTTGGTGCCCCCGACGTTGGGAATGCTGACGCCAGTAGGTTTGAACCCCCCCTTGGCAGTGTCGCCAAGGTACGTCAGACCGGCACGGCCGCCCATCATGATGGGGCCGCCAAAGGCCAGGCCGGTGAGGCCGCCGACGAAGAAGAGCCCCCAGCCCTCAGCATCGGTCGGAATAGGTTTCCAGTTCTTCCAGTCCGTGTGCACTCCCGCGGCCGCATCACCCGCCGCAGTGGCGGCGGCGCCCACCCCTACGAAGTCACCGCCGTAGACGATCGACCTCGCCGGAAGCGCGAACCACGGATTCTTGAGCGCGCTTGCGCCGGCACTCCCCACCGCCTCGGCGCCGTCACCAAGGTAGGTCCCGATCTTTGGGACGATGCTGGCGAGTCCGGGCATGATGTCACCGATGCCCGAGGTGATCGAGGCGATCGCCGCCGTAGCCTCGCCGATCAGGTCACCCAGTGCTGAGATGGCATTGCGGAGATTGGCGATGGCAGCTCCGATCCTGCTCGCCACCGACGCGAGAAAGGAAAGGGCACCCGCCGCCAACGCGGAGATGCCTTCAAGGAAGGGCGCGGTGATAAGTCCGATGACGGCACCGATGACCATCGCGATGATCGAGGCGATGGTCGCCTTGTTCTCCGCCGCTATCTCTTCGCTTCGCAGCATGGCGAAGTAGTTGAGCGACTCGCCCATATCCCAGCACGAGACGACGACCTTCTCCACGAGTGGCCGAAGCCCGCCTCTGGAGTCGTACTGCTGGCCCGGGCCGGTAGACCCGGCAGGGGCGTCCGCCGGAGCGGGCGCCCCTCGTGAGGAGTTCTCGAAGGCGAACGACATGGAGTTCGCCGCCTCGCCTCGCCATCCCCCGTTGATCAGGTCGAATTGAGCAGCGGACATGTCCGCGATCTTCTCGTCCAGCAGATCACCGAAAGTGATCCAGGCATTGCCGAGCGTGACGACCTTATCGGGGTCGAACTCGTTATCAACGTAGCCATCGTTCGGATCGTGCGTGGACATGACCTGTTACGGATCCTAAAGAAGTGGCGGGCGGGGCGGGGCGTCAGAAGGTCTGGTCGACCGCGGTGGTATGCACGTAAGGGTCAGGGGAGTCGAGTCCCGGCGCAACGGCGGGGTACGCTTCAGGACCGTCGATGACCGTGTTCTCCGCCGGGGGCTGATCGATGTAAGGATCCGTGTTCGAATCCGCCGCCGCAGGCACGGCCTGGTCCCACAGCCAGGGCTCGAGGTCGGTGTCGTCCGGGAGGTTGGTCACATCAACCCCCTCCAGCGCCGCCTGGAAGGCGGCGAAGGTATTCGACACCGTGCGCTCGCCGTGACTGTATGCGACTGCGGCTGTGGCGAGTCCGTTGGTGATCTTGTTGAGGACACCGAGTTCCGGAGCGGCCTCCGTGCCGTAAAGCTTCTGCGCTACGTCGTTCCAGTCGTTGTTGAACTTGTCCGCTTCATCAGAAGAATCCCCTACCCAGGACAACCGCAGCTCGTTCAGCGCGTTGTTGATGTCTGTCATGTGCTCGCTGATGCTCTTGACTGCGTCGTTCACGATAGATGACGCCGAATTGATAACCCAGGGGTCCACGTCAATGCTGGACGAGTTGTAGTTGGGCAGGGTGGGCGGCAGGATCCCGATGGGTTCACCAGGCGGCGGGCCGAGGAGGGGTTCAACAGACGGCGGGATGGGTTCAAAAGACATCGGATGCTCCAGTGTCGCCAAGAGGGGTCAGGGCTTCTCGTGGGCGGGGACCTCTCCGGAATTCCGGTACGAGAGGTTGCCGCGGGCGACCTCTTCGGTCTGCCGATAGTTGTCGCATGACTGCTGTATGCGATCAACTACGTTCGCGGGCAGGGACCCCTCGTTCATAAGCAGGGCCCCCTCCGGAATTCCGGTACGAGAGGTTCCCGAAGACGACCTTTTCGGTCTGCACATAGTTGTCGTATGACTGCTGCATGCGATCAACCACGTTCGCGAGCAGTTCGTCGAGATTGGTCAATGCGCGTTCGACCTGAACGGATACGTCAGAGAAGGTATCACCCGACGGAGAGGTCCAAGCGTACTGAACATTACGGAACTGCTGCTTTATTGTGTCATGATAACCCGATATCGCTTCGGCCTTGCCCTGAAGCACCCTCAGAGTTTCGGCCATCTGCGCGAGGTCGACCTTCCAAGATCCGGGGGTCATCACTACCCCAGCGTCACCGTCCAGCACGAAAGCGCCGTCCGATGGCCTGAACGTCCCGTGGGTGACGCCGTCCTCGCCGATGAAGTAGGTGTCGCCCGTATCGGTGGTGAAGAGTCCGGTGCCGGCGTCATAGTTGCCGTGGAGTACGGTGCCGTCTCCGAGCACGATCGTCGTGCTATCGATCGAGAAGAAATCGCCACCGATCATCTGACCGTACGCCGTCGAACCATCCGGCATCACATGACTCGCCCCGGGAACAAGCCCGGAATCC
>NZ_JAMXMV010000055.1 GCF_024055715.1 Actinoallomurus soli | reverse complement strand
TCGATCCGCTCCCACAGGCTGTCCCGCACGATCCACGGCGGCTGCTCGCCCTTCTTCACGGAAGATGATCAAAGCTGCCCGGCAGCCACCGTGGGACCGAAGTGATCATTTTGTTAGGACCTCTAAGCCCGGGTTCTGCCAAGTCAGCGACCGTGGCGGTCCTCGGGTCGGCGTATCCTGTTCGCATTCGATGCGAAAGGCCTCGTTCTCGTGGAGGACGAGCTCCATGCCCGGAACGTGAACCTGGAGATCCTCACCGGGATCTGCGCCGGACTGCATCGACCCAACGGGCAGACCATCGCCGACAAGATGCTGTTCATGGCCGCCGCGATGGCAGCTGAGATGGAACGCGACCTCATCCACGAACGCACCATGGATGGCCTCGCCGCCGCAGGCGTTCAAGGCCCGGTAGGGCGGACGCCGGCCAAGCCCGCGACGAGTCCGTACCGCGATCGCCCGCCACCTGAAGATCGGCCGATCCACCCTCTACCGCGCACTCGCAGCACAGCACGATCCCGCCGAGGCACCGACGGGCTCATAGCCCAAATCCTCGCACCCCCACCAGGAACCCCGCGCGATCACACCGATACGAGATGTCGGTTCGCAAGATCATTCTCAGCGTCAACGGCTGTTCCTGGGTTCCTCCACCCCGAGTTCGTGCGATCTGAGGGTTCTCAGGCTGAACCAAAGGGATCTTCAGGCTCTATGGGGTTGACTGTTGGGTTCGTCTCGACTGGCGTGTGTCTGGTGACATGCGTCTTACCGACACCCCGACTTCGACGCACGCCTTCTGGCCGGCGGGGATGGGCTGCCCGTTGGGGTCGTAGCCGCTGTGGCTGCTCGAGGTCCACTTGATGCCGGCGCCGTCGCGGTCGATGTTAGGGGTCGGCCGGTGGTGGCCCGTGGCGGCGGCCGGCGGGCGGGTCCATGACGCCAGCGCCTGGTGTAGTTGGGTTCGAAGGGCCGGGTCGGTGGTGTCCTTGAGCGTCTGGCGTAGCCCGCGGTTCACCGCGTCGGATACGTCCGCATTGTTGACTTGAAAGTAATACCCGGACTCGTCCGCCCTGCAGTCCAGGTCCAGTTCCATCTCGTCGGTTGCGGAGGCTTGCCCCGACGGCCGGTAGTACCACCGACCTGCGGACAGCTCGAAATCTTCCCCCAACGCGTTCGGGTCTTCGAACCGCGCACGGTCATAATCGCTGCGGCTGTACGCTTTTGCGGCGTCGCTGATGGCAAGGCCGCGCTCGCCCGCTTGGCGGACCCGGTCCTGGACCCGGGCCAGCCGGTCCTGACCAGTCGCTGCCCGCGGTGCCCGCGGCGTCCGGGTGGGGGCGGCGGGGGCGTCATCGGCGGTGTACCAGATATCCCCGACCAGCCTGAAACCCTCTCCCAACGCGTTCGGGTCTTCGAACCGCGCACGGTCATAACGGTGGGGGTCGTATGCGTTTGCGACGTCGCGGATGGTCAGGCCGCGCTCGCCCGCTTGGCGGACCCGGTCCTGGGCCCGGGCCAGCCGGTCCGCGCCGGTCGCTGCCTGCGGCGCCCGCGGCGCCTGCGGCCCCCGCGGTGCCCGCGGCGCCCGGGTGGGGGCGGCGGGGGCGTCATCGGCGGTGTACCAGATATCCCCGACCAGCCTGAAACCCTCTCCCAACGCGTTCGGGTCTTCGAACCGCGCACGGTCATAACGTTTGGTGCTGTATGCGTTTGCGGCGTTGCTGATGGTCAGGCCGCGCTCGCCCGCTTGGCGGACCCGGTCCTGGACCCGGGCCAGCCGGTCCGCGCCGGTCGCTGCCCGCGGTGCCCGCGGCGTCCGGGTGGGGGCGGCGGGGGCGTCATCGGCGGTGTACCAGATATCCCCGACCAGCCTGAAACCCTCTCCCAACGCGTTCGGGTCTTCGAACGGCGCACGGTCATAACGGTGGGGGTTGTATGCGTGTGCGGCGTTGCTGATGGTCAGGCCGCGCTCGCCCGCTTGGCGGACCCGCTCCTGGGCCCGGGCCAGCCGGTCCGCGCCGGTCGCTGCCTGCGGCGCTCGCGGCGTCCGGGTGGGGGCGGCGGGGGCGTCATCGGCGGTGTACCAGATATCCCCGACCAGCCTGAAACCCTCTCCCAACGCGTTCGGGTCTTCGAATCGCGCACGGTCATAACGGCGGTGGTCGTATGCGTGTACGGCGTCGCGGATGGTCAGGCCGCGCTCGCCCGCTTGGCGGACCCGGTCCTGGACCCGGGCCAGCCGGTCCGCACCAGTCGCTGCCCGCGGCGTCCGGGTGGGGGCGGCGGGGGAGGGGGAACCTAGCGAGATGGGGTTCGGTGGGTTGTCGGGGTCGGGTTTGATCTGGGGGGCCCGCATCTGGTAGCGGGGACCGTAGTCGGCGATGACCATGCCGGAGGGGTTGTGGTCGCCGTACAGGTTGTCCAGCGCGACCATCGCGACGATGGTCTGCCACCGGACCCGGCCACGGTTGTCGGTCAGTCGCACGTGGAACGGCAGGAACTCGGCGTTGATGCCGGCCGGCCTCAGATCCGGCTCCCCGTTGGGCAGGAGGCGGGTGTTGGCGAAGGCGGTGACGCCGGCGAAGCCCTCGCTGCTCATCATGAGGTTGCGGCCGGAGCGGCTGTCGATGTTCATCGCGTAGTCGGGGAAGGCGGGGTGCGCCCGCTGCCAATCGTCTACCGCGTTGTCATCATCCAGCACCACCCCCGCATACAGGCCGAGCACACGGCCCTCGGACAACAGTGGCCGGCGGCCGGGCGGGGCGGCCCGGATCTCCTCGGACAAGAACGCGCCGTACTGCCCGACCAGGACCTGCTCGTGAGCCGGCAGATCGCCTGGGCCCAGGATCCGGGCCACCATCCGCGGTGGCAGAGTGTTCCCGGTGATGGTGCCCATCACCAGGTCCTGCACGTCGTGTTCCAGGTGGTCGATCACTTCCCGGACTGGCCTGGCCAAGTTCAACCGCGGGTCGGTGCGAGCCAGCTCGTCCAGATACCGCCGCATGCTCGCGGCTATCCGCACCCCATGTACCTGCACGGCGGGGTGCAGCCTGCCCTGGGCATCGGCGAACGGCGCGAACACCCGGTTCAAAGGATCGGCGTGGTCACGCCAGGGGAAGACCTGATCGCTCTGCGGCCGGTACACCAGCCTGCGCTCGAGCGTGGACCATCCCGTGATCAACAACCCCTCGGGCCCCGGCGGCTGCTCGGCGGCCCCTTGACGCTCATACCGGGTAACACGCCTGGCCTGGTCAAGCTCCTGCACCGAGGACGTGACCGTGAACGTCGGCATCGCCCGTGGCCGCCCCTCCACCGGGAACCCGGCGGCGGGCCGGAAGGGGGCCTGGGATCGGGGAGTGGCTTGGGACAGCTCCCACTGCTGCCCCGCCCGGGCCCCGTCGGCGCCCCGCGGCGCCTGTGGGCGCCGCGGCGCGCCGACGGCGGGGCTGGCCTTGTCGGTGAGCACGTCGACGATGTCCTGGCTGGACAGCGACCGGGCGGTGGTTCCGCCGGCCACCTTCGCGTTGGTCACCGGTTGTGCGGTGGCCAGATCGATGTGCAGGGCACGGGCGGCGGCGACCGGGCCGAGCGGGCTGTTGACCGGGTGGGTCATGGCGGGGGTGAAGTCGTTGAGCACTGCGGTGCCGCCGTTGTAGTCGAGGACTTTGACGCCGTGGGTGGTGTTGATGAGCACGAGGGCGTGGCTGACCGCAGGCCGGCCGACGATGACGACCGTGGCGGTGTTTTCGCCCTGGACCGCCTCGAACACCGCTTCCCAAGACCGGACCTGGCTCCAGCTGCCGGGCTGGTTCAGCAGGCGTCGCGCACTCAGATCCGCCGAAGCCGCGGTGTCATCCACCGATCGCACCCCTGCGGGCGGCTTGATGCCCTGAGGGAAGAGCCCGGCCAGGACCGCTTCGGCGAACTGCAGGCAACGCCCGGCGGCATCAGGGACACGATCGCGCTCGAGCTGCCGGGTCGCATACCACAGCACCCGAAGCAGCTCATCATCTGCTCCGGCCTGCGGATCATCCATCTGGGCCGGTGGCCGATAGGGAAGGCCACCTTCCCGCCCCGTGGCCTGGTCCCGGGGCCCGACCGCGCGCAAGGCCTTGTCCTTCACGCTCAGGCCGGCCTCAGGGTTTCGCGGCAACGGCACATACCGCACCTGGCCATCGCCACCGACCACGGCCCTGCGCACGGCGGCTTCCACACACGCGGTCCCACCCGCGGCCACGCTGTACCCCGAAGCCCGCCAATCAACCACCAACACCGACCCTGGCCCGGAACCCACATTCGATCCCTGCATCAACCCGCTCCTCACGACCGCGGCCCCAAGGGGTGCCCAGGAGCCGAACCAGCACAACCACCCCCGCCAGTCTGCCCAACTCGGAAAAGACCGGTTACCTCATCGCCCAACGCGAGATCCTCATCTCATTCGGTGTCGCGGGCGACCGGATCTATCTCGACAAGGGCCTCACCGGCACCCACCGCGCCCGGCCCGGACCAGGCTCTGGCGGCCGTACGCGCCGGCGACACCCTGGTGGTTCCCAAGCTGGACCGGCTCGCCCGGTCCGTCCCCGACGCCCGCGGGACTGTACGGTTTTCGGTGTAACTCCTGATCAAGGAGTTACACCCGATGACGACAACTGAAGTGAAGGCGGACGCCGCGGTGGCTGAGCCTGGTAAGCCGGCGAAGGGCAAGGACGCCGGGCAGG
>NZ_JAMXMV010000054.1 GCF_024055715.1 Actinoallomurus soli | reverse complement strand
TGTCGGTCAGGCGATCGAGGATGCGCAGCAGGCCCGGACTGATGTGCGCACTGAACGCTCCCCTGGGCGGCGGGTTGTGCCCGGCAAGGCGGAACAGGTGGTCTCGCTCGTCGAGCGACAGGTGCAGCCCCTGCGCGATCGACGTGAGCATCTGGCTCGACGGCTGCGGCCCGCGCTCCCGCTCGAGCCGGGAGTAATAGTCGGTCGACATGAGGCACAGCGCCGCGACCTCCTCGCGCCGCAACCCGTCGGTCCTGCGACGAGGACCGCGGGGAAGACCGACGTCTTCCGGTTGCAGTGCCTTGCGACGACTCCGGAGGAACTCCGCCAGCCCAACACGATCGATCATGGCGTTTCCCCCATCTCGCGGTGCTGCGTCGTTTCTACCGCCTGCGGACAGAGGCAGCCACGGACCACCGATCCCCCCATCCGAGCGGACCGATGACCGGGTGAGCCTCGGACCGGGAGCTCAGGGGGGACGCCCCGTCAGGGGTCCGGGTCTCACGTTCGGCGGCTCGTACGAGGCGGCGGGTCAGCGAGCGGAGCACCAGGAGCAGCGCCCACTGGACGACACGGCCCGTGCCGGGGACCAACTCGGCGAAGGAGCCCCGCCACACGACCGACGTGCCGCCGTCCGCACGGGCCTCGAACGTCACCTCGCCCCGGTAGTCCCGCAGCGGGGCGGGCGTGCGCAGGGCGTACCCGTGCACCCGGTCCTGCTCGTACGCGACCGTCTCCTCACGGACGACCACCGGCCACAGGCCGAGGCGGCGGATCGCGCCGATCCCACCGGGCGCCGGGTCGCCCTGCCGCTCCCACGACGAGCGCGGCGAGAGGGTCCCGGCCCACTCCGACCAGCGGCCGCCGTCCGCGACCAGCCGGAACAACGTCACCGGGGCGGCGCTGCTGCGCGCCGTCACCGTGACCGTGAACCTGCGTCCGTCGCCTGCCATACCGACCTCCCAGGGCGTCGCCCCCACGATCTCGCACCTCGGCGGACTTGGGAACGGCCGCCGTCCCCGCCACGGACGGCCGCAGCCGACGTACCGACCGGTGCAGGGAGGGCGGCAGCTCCGGTTCGCCACGGCGTCCGCATCGAAGCCCGCCGCACGGCCCCGTGATGCGACGAAGCCCGGACCGGTGTGCGCGCAGCTGCCGTACAACAAGCCGGTCGGCAGCGCGGTCAGCGAGGACTGCCTCACGCTCAATGTCACCACGCCGCGCGGCGCGTCGGCGGCGCGGCCCGTGATGGTGTTCCTGCACGGCGGTGACCTGACCAGCGGCTCCGGGAGTCAGTTCGAGCCGCGCCGGATGGCGGCGCAGGGGGACGTCGTGGTGGTCACGGTGAACTACCGGCTTGGGATCTTCGGGTTCTTCGGGCACGCCGGGCTTCCCGGCTCGGGCACGTTCGGGTTGCAGGACCAGCAGGCGGCACTGCGCTGGGTCCGGCGGAACGCCGCGGCCTTCGGGGGAGACGCCCGGAACGTCACGCTGTTCGGCCAGTCGGCCGGGGCGATCAGCACGTGCGGGCAGCTGACGTCCCCGGCCGCGAAGGGGCTGTACGACAAGGTCATCATCCAGAGCGCGAGCTGCGGCAGCTATACCCCGACCCTCATGCCCGGCCGGCAGGCGCCCGCGACGGCCGCCACGGACAAGTGGAAACCGCTCGCGACGGTCGACGCGCAGGGCGGCGCGCTGGCCGGGGACCTCGGCTGCGCCGACGAGGCGACCGCGATCGCCTGCCTGCGCGGCCTCCCCACCGACCGTCTCCTGCCGCACACCGAGATCGGCTACTGGACCGCCTTCGCCCGCGCCGGTGCGCCGGCCGCCGACGGTGCCCCCGCCTGGACCGCGTACGCGCCGGGGACCCGGCACGTCCAGACGCTGGCCCCGACCCGGATCGGCTCGGTCGACGACGCCACCGAACACCAGTGCGCCTTCTGGCAGACCGCCGAGTAAGCGACCCGGTGCGACCAGGCGACTCGGCGAACGGCTCCGGCGGCAACGCCGGAGCCGTTCCGACGCCGGCGGGCCCCCAACGGAGCCTGCACCGAGGTCGCCCGCGTCATTCCTGGCACCATCGGCATGGGTGACAGCACGGACTCCGGCGCCGGGCCTTCGGTCAGCTGAAGGCGCGCTGGCGGAGGTAGACGGCCTGGAGGAGGCCGAGGGCGATCATGTTGGCGAGCGTCGCCGATCCGCCGTACGAGATGTACGGCAGGGGGACCCCGGTGATCGGCATGATGCCGATGGTCATGCCGATGTTCTCGAACGTCTGGAACGCCAGCCACGACACGACCCCGGTCGCCACGAGCATGCCGAAGCCGTTCGGGCAGAGGGCGGCGATGCGCAGGCCGCGCCAGAGCACCACGCCGACGAGGACGACGATCAGCGCGGAGCCGAGGAAACCGAGCTCCTCGCCGGCGACCGTGAAGATGAAGTCGGTGTGCTGCTCGGGGACGAAGTGGCCGCCGGTCTGCTGCCCCCGGAACAGCCCCTGACCGGCGAGGCCGCCCGAGCCGACCGCGATGCGGGCCTGTGCCGCGTTGTATCCCGCGCCCCTGGGATCGGCCGAGGGGTCGGCGAAGGCGATGAACCGGTTGATCTGGTACGGCTTCAGCAGGTGGAACTGCCAGGCGGCGATCGCGCCGCCCACTCCGCCGCCCACCAGGCCCACCAGCCAGCGCTTGGGCGTGCCGGAGATCGCGACCATCGCCAGGACGACGACGGCGAGGACCATGGTCGTCCCGAGGTCGGGCTGCATCATGATCAGGCCCGCGAGCAGTCCGGCGAGGGCGAGGGCGACCACGATGTCGCGGGTGTCCGGCGCGGTCTGGGCGTCCCTCGGCTCGCCGAGCAGCACGGCGAGCACCACGACCATGCCCACCTTGGCGAACTCCGCGGGCTGGAGCTGGAACCCGCCGCCCAGCTCGATCCAGGAGTGATGCCCCTTGATCGTCGAGCCCAGCGGTGTCAGCACGAGGATCAGGCCGATGCAGGACGCGCCGTAGACGATCGGCGCGTACGCGCGCACCAGCCGGTAGTCCAGCGCCGTGACCAGCGCGGCCAGCCCGAAGCCGATCGCCACCGTCAGCAGGTGCTTCTTGAGGAAGACCTGCGGGTCCTGACCGGTGTGCAGCAGGGCCGGCCGGGTCGCCGACCACACCAGGAGCGTCCCGATCAGCGTCAGGCTCATGACGGCGCCGAGCAGGACCCAGTCGAGCCGGCGCAGCGGTGACTCGTGGCCGGACCAGCGGCGCAGCAGCGAACGCCGCCTCGCCGTCCGTACCGTGTCGTGCATTCCGAACATCGCACCCCCCGAACCCGCCCCCCGACGGGCCCCGACCATCCACGCCCGCGGGCCGCGGCGCAGGCCGCGGACCCCGGGCGGGACCCGATCACATGGCAGTAGGTGATCGGTCAGTCACTCTCCGAGCATACTCGTGCCTGGTGGGAACGTTCCTGAGGCGAGGATCGGGAGGTCGCGGGCCCTTCGGGACGACTAGAGGGGGACGAACGCGCCGGTGTCGGGCCGGTATCTCCAGACCGCGCCCGTCTCGACGTCGTAGAACCAGCCGTGCAGCCGCAGCGTGCCGTTGGCCAGGCGCCGGGCCACCCACGGATAGCGGCGGAGTTTGTCGAGCTGGGCGATGAGGTGCGGCCGGCCCGGGTCCTCCTGCTCCTGGGCACGGATCCCCCGCCATCGGTGCGTGTGCAGCAGCCAGAATCTCGTGGTCGGAGCGTTGCGGAGCCCGCCGAGGCCCGTACGGGCGCCGACCGCGCCGCATCGGGTGTGGCCGCACACGATGAGGTCACGGACGCCGAGGACCACCACGGCGTACTCCAGGGTCGCGGCCTCGGCGGTCAGCCGCCCCACACGGTGGGGCGGGATGACGTTGCCGGCCGTGCGCAGCTCGAACAGGTCTCCGGGTGCGGAGCCGGTGAGCAGCGAGGGGACGACCCGGGCGTCGGAGCAGGAGACGAAGATCGCCTGTGGTGTGTGGTCCGGCCGGAACGGGGAGCGCCGGCCGCGGTGGGTCGCGACCTGCTGGTGGAAGCTGCGGGCATGGTCGATCAGTGACTGCATGGGACGAGACCCTTCGCGCTGGGGACGGGTGAGGTGAACCGGTGCTCCGTCGGGCGCGGCGTGCTCGCTCCGCGCGCGTACGGGCGGGCCGCGGATCAGCAGCGGAAGACCTGCAGGTGTGCGGGTTCGGGCGGCGTGAGGGGTCGCGCCGAGCGGTCGGCCCGGCAAGGCTCCGCCGAACGCGGATCCGCCGCCTCGGCGGGCCGTACGGCGGACGGGCGCGGGTGCTGCGCGCCGGGGCCGGGGGGCGGCGCGGGCGCCCGGTGCAGGACGGCGTCGCAGTGGCCCCACGGCGTGGGTCGGCCGCCGTCGCCCGGGTCGGAGCGGAACCGGCCCGCCGACCGGGAGGCCGGGCACGGGACGGGGACCGGGTGACCGTCCTGGATCGAGGCCAGGACGACCGCCGCGTGGGTGTCGTGCGGCCCGGCGCCGTGGACGAGGATGACGACGGTCACGGTCAGCGCCCACAGGATGACGGCGGCCGCGCGTGTCATCCGGAGCGCACCGTCTCTCGCCCGCCGCCCCCAGGCCAACCCGGCTCCAATCAATGACGAAGAGTTGTCATTCCATGACTCTATGTTGCCGCTGGAGGCTGCTCTACACGTCCGGGCAGGCAGAGGTGTCGGTGTGGCTACGGTCTGTGACGGTAAAGAAAAGACGATGTGTCCGGTCGCGCGAAGGGGTCGGGGACCGAGCCGTGTCCGGATC
>NZ_JAMXMV010000053.1 GCF_024055715.1 Actinoallomurus soli | reverse complement strand
CACCGATGGTCAGGGTTATTTCCATTCGGCGCGTACGGTCGATGGTCAGACGGTCTATGGGAGTGACACCACCGATGGCGGGTGGATCTCCGATGACGGTAAGACCGCCATCGACAAGGACGGGAAGGTCCAGCACGGGATCACCGATCCCAACACGCACAACTTCCTGCCGGACGGCACGACGCACACCTTGCCCGACGGCACCGTCCTGTACGGCTTCACGGTAGGCGGTGACTTCTACTCCGACGACGGCACCATCATCGTGCTGGCGAACGGGACTGTACTCCACGGAAAGACCGATACGAGCACCGGCATCTTTACGCCGACCGATGGTAACGGCGTCTATCTCATCCTCAAGAGCGGGATCGTCCACGGTAGGACCGATCCGATCGACAACTCCATCATCACCGATGGTGGCCAGCGCTACATGACGCCCGGGTCCTACAAGGTCGACCTGCAGGCGCTAGCGAATTCCATCGTCGTTATTCAGCGGCAGCGGGACAGGATCTCCGACACGTTCGATCAGATCAATACCCGGATGTCGGGCCTGGATGCCTATTGGAAGGGTCCCGCTGCTGAAACGTTCGATCCGGTGCGCACGTGGTATACCCAGGCCAGCAGCGACCTGTTGGGGATCCTCGACGAGATCATCACCCGGATGACGAAGTCCCACGACAATTACCAGGATGCCGAGTCTAAGAACGCGGCGAACGTAACGTCCGCCTGACCTGCTGGTCTCAACGAGGAGGTGCTATCAAATGTCCGATACCAACTACGATCAGGTCGGCTACCTCGCGATCGGGCCGTGGGGAATCGATGACACGGCGACCAAGCTGCAGGATCTCGTGCAGGATG
The DNA here is from genome assembly GCF_024055715.1 of Actinoallomurus soli. Taxonomy (GTDB): domain Bacteria; phylum Actinomycetota; class Actinomycetes; order Streptosporangiales; family Streptosporangiaceae; genus Actinoallomurus; species Actinoallomurus soli. The sequence goes on along the minus strand of NZ_JAMXMV010000053.1, from coordinate 6,111 downwards.
TCGTGGGCTCCCTCACCTACATCGATGCCGTCCTGCAGTCGCTGGTGCTCAACGATTGGATGGGCAAGAGCCAGCAGGAAGCCGACGACTTCAACAGCCGATGGTCCGCGGTCATGAGCGAGATGTTCGGAAGCGATGACAAGCCCAACGATGGCGTGCTGAACGCCATAGTCAACGGAATCGCCAACGCCGGGAGCAACTACAACAAGGCCGAGTCCGGCCTCATCAGCACCTGGAGCCAGTTCTCCGCCAGGTTCGACCCCCCCAAATGGCGCCGCACCCAACCGCAGCTCCCTGACATCAACGCCACCCCGCCGGACGAACTGGACACGAACAAGACCGCCATCACGGCCGACTATCACCCGAAGACCTGATCGCGGTCACCGATGCGGCGGCGGGCCGCATCCGCATCCTCGTCCGCCGTCACGACGATTCCCCCTCGAGGCAGCCCCACCGATGAGCAGGATCGCTTTCCACCGCCCGGCACGGATGGCACCGCCACCCGTGCCGGAGGACAAGGTCGCCATCGCGGCACCCCCGCAGTTGCCGCCGCCGACCGGCATGTCCACCATGCTGATGCTGCTCTTGCCGTTGCTGACCAGCGTCAGCATGGCGGCGTACCTCATCGCGACCGGCCGGCAGTGGATGATGGCGCTGGGCGGGCTGTTCATCGTCACGTCGGTGGGCCTGAGCGTCGGCATGCGGATGCAGATGCGCGGGAAGACCCGCCAGGCCAAAGAGCACCAGCGTGAGCGTTACCTGGAGTATCTGGCGGGAATTCGCCGGCAGGCGCGGGAAGTGGCCCAGGTGCAGCGCTTCGCAGCGGCCTGGGTGCATCCGAGTCCGGAGCGGTTGTGGGCGATCGCGGCCCGCCGGCGCCGCGTCTGGGAAAGGCGGCCCGAGGACCCCGACTTCCTCAGGCTGCGCATCGGCACGGGGGACGGGCCGCTGGCCGTCACCCTCACGACCACCAAGCGATCCGATCCGACCGTCGACTACGACCCCCGTTCCCTGCACGCCGCCGAGGACCTCGTCCAGACCAACAAGACGGTCGAACGGCAACCGGCGTGGATCGATGTCGGGCGGGCCGGCGTGGTGAGTCTGGTGGGTCCCGTCGCGGAGACCGAGGCGGCGGCCTCCGCCCTGCTGTGCCAGCTCGCCACCCTCCACGCACCGGACGACGTGCGGGTTGCCGTCGTCACGTCCGGGGACGCGCGGTGGGAATGGGTCAAGTGGCTCCCGCACACCCATGAACCCGATACACGGGAGCGCGGGATCGAGGTCGTCCCGCTGGTCGCCGAAGATGTGGGCGGCCTGGCGGACCACCTCGAGGCGGAGCTCGACCGGGCCGCGGTGGCCGGCGCGGAGCGCGGCACCCGGCTGGTGTCCATGAGCGCCCGGGAGAGCCCGCGGCAGCGGCTCGTCGTGGTGTTGAACGACTATGATCCACGAGCGCCCTGGACCCGGTCGCCCCTGATTCTGCGCCTGATGGCGGAGGCTGGGCCGCACTTGGGCATCACCGTGGTGTGCCTGGTCACGGCCGAGGCGGACGAGCCGGAGCGCGTGGACGTGCGGGTGCGCCTCGACGCGTTCGGCGGCCTCACCCTTGAGGGGGCGAAGGCCGGGCTGCACAGCACCGTGCAGGACGCGACCGTCGACCGCATCGAACCCGCCCTGCGGTCACGGATCGCCCGCTCGCTCGCGCCGCTGCGGCTCACCGGCGAGCAGGAGCAGGTTCTCACCCAGTCCGTGTCGCTGCCGGCCATGCTCGGCATCGACGTCACGTCACTCGACCCGACCACCGCCTGGCGCGCACCCGACGACGAAGGGCTCCTGCGGATTCCGGTCGGCGTGACCGCCAATGGTGAGGCCCTCGTCCTCGACCTGAAGGAGTCGGCGCAGGGCGGCATCGGGCCACACGGCCTGGTGGTCGGCGCCACCGGCTCGGGCAAGAGCGAACTACTGCGCACGCTGGTCACCGGCCTGTCGATGACCCATTCGCCAGAACACCTGGGCTTCGTCCTGGTCGACTTCAAAGGCGGCGCGACCTTCGCGGGCCTGACCGGGCTCCCGCACGTCGCAGGTCTGATCACCAACCTGGCCGACGACCTGTCCCTGGTCGAACGGGTGCGGGTCGCCCTGGTCGGCGAGCAGCAGCGGCGGCAGCAGCTGCTGCGGCAGGCGGGCAACATCGACTCGATCCGTGACTACCAGGTCAAACAGGCGGCCGGTGGCACGGACGTGAACGGCGCGCCGCTGCCGCCGCTGCCGTACCTCATGATCATCGTCGATGAGTTCGGTGAGCTGCTGTCCCAGCGCTCGGACTTCATCGACCTGTTCGTGCAGATCGGCCGCGTCGGCCGCAGCTTGGGCATGCACCTGCTCCTGGCCACCCAGCGGCTGGAGGAGGGCCGCCTGCGCGGCCTGGAGTCCCACCTGTCCTACCGGATCTGCCTGCGCACCTTCAGCGCGGCCGAGAGCCGTACGGTGATCGGCACGGCGGACGCGTACAAGCTGCCGCCGATTCCCGGCTCGGCCTACCTGAGAGTGGACGAGTCGATCTACGAGCGCTTCCGGGTGGCGCACGTCTCCCGGCTGTACGAGGACCCCGCCGCGCAGGACGGCCGGCGGACACCGATCGCGCCGGTCCCGTTCGGCCTGCGCACCCCGCCCACGGCGGAGGACATCGCACCCGAACCCGCGGTCACCCCCGTACCGGGGTCCGGAACGACCGAACTCCAGATCGTGGTCGGGCAGCTTGCGGCGAGCAGCGCGCCGACCCATCAGGTCTGGCTGCCGCCGCTGCCGCCGCACTACCCGCTCGACCCGCTGCTCGCCCCGGTGGAGGTCGTGCCGGAGCGCGGGCTGCAGAGTCAGTCGTGGCCGTTGAGCGGGGAGTTGAAGTTCCCCATCGCGGTCGCGGACCTGCCCGCGCAGCAGGAACAGCGCCCCACCCTCCTGGACCTGGCGGGAGTCCACGGGCACCTTGCCCTCGTCGGCGCGCCGCAGAGCGGCAAGAGCACGTTCCTGCGCACGGCGCTGCTCAGCGCGATGCTCACCCACACGCCCGATGAGCTGCAGTTCTACTGCATCGACCATGGTGGCGGCGCGCTGCACGGGCTGGAGAGCGCCCCGCACGTGTCGGGGGTGGCCGGGAGGCGGGACACCGAACGGGTCCAGCGTGTACTGGCCGAGGTCACCCGGCTGATCGCGACACGCGAACGGATGTTCCAGGACCTGGGTGTCCAGTCCGCGGCCGATTTCCGCGAACTGCGCCGGACCGGCGCTCTGCCGCGCGGCGTACGCGCCGCCGACGTCGTCCTCGTCATCGACAACTGGGGCGCCCTGAACGCGGAGATGGACAACGCCGCCGCGATCGCCACGGACATCGTCACCCGCGGCCTGGGCGTCGGGGTGCACCTGATGCTGACCGCCAACCGCTGGGCCGAGATACGGCTGTCGCTGCGCGACGGCATCGGCGGACGTCTCGAACTCCGGCTGAACGACCCGGCCGAATCAGAGGTCAACCGTCAGGAGACCCGCAGGATGGGCCGGGTGCCGGCCGGCCGGGGCCTCATGCCGCCCGGAGTCCCGTTCCAGGTCGCCCTGCCCCGCTTGGACGGCGCCGACGGCCTCGACGGCCTCGCCGAGGCGCAACGCGAGCTCCTTGCCGCGATCACCGATTCATGGCAGGGACCGCCGGCGCCGCCGTTGAAGGTGCTGCCCGACCGGATCAGCGTGAAGGAACTGGACGAGCTCCTCGCCGACACGTCGGCCGTCGGCAACCCGTGGGAGGGCGCCGGACGAGGACTGTCCGCGGCGGAGGTCCCCATCGGCCTCGCCCAGACCGACCTGCGCCCGGTCGGTCTGGACCTGACCGCCGGCCAGCCGCACTTCCTCGTCCTGGGCGACTCCGGCTCCGGCAGGACCTCGTTCCTGCGGGCCTGGATGCGGGGAATGGGCCGCCGGTACTCACCGTGGGACGTCCGCTTCATCGTCATCGACTACCGTCGCAGCCTCCTCGACGTCCTGCCCGAGCCGTACATCGGCGCGCAGGCGGGCGATCCCGAACTGGCGGCCGTGTTCGTCGCCCAGGTGGCAGACAAGCTGAAGGAGCGGATGCCCCCGGCCGGCCTGACCGCCGCCCGGCTGCGCGATCGCGACTGGTGGGAGGGGCCGGAGTTCTACCTGGTCGTCGACGACTACGACCTGGTGGCGAGCGGCGCGGACCGTGGCCCGCTCGCGCCGCTGGCCGCCTTCGTCACCCGGGGCGAGGAACTCGGCTTCCACATCGTGCTCGCCCGCCGCGTCAGCGGAGCCGCACGGTCCTTGATGTCCGACCCGCTGCTGGGGCGGCTGCGGGAGTTCGGCTCCGACGGACTCATCCTGTCCGGTGACCCGCGTGAGGGAGTCCTGCTCGGGGACCAGCGCGCCGCGCAGCGGGTTCCCGGGCGTGGCCTGCTGATCCGCCGGCGACAGGAGGCCGCGTTGATCCATGCGGTCGTCGATGACGAGACCGAGCCGGTGACCTACGAAACCTTGCCGACCGGGTCCGGGAAGGAGGTGTAGTCATGAGCGACCAGTGGCGGACTGATTGGGGGTCCTGGACCACCTGGGAGGACTACGTCGGCAACCTGGACCTGAACGCCATCTTCGAGCTCGGCAACCAGTGGATCACCTTGGGCGATGATCTGGCCGCCGGGGAGCTGGACCTCGCCAGCACGATCGCCGTCATCGGATGGCGGGGTGGTGCCTACGACACCGCCCAGGAGGCCTGGCACAGCCACGTAGGCGTCGAGATGAACAATGCCGCCAACGCGGCGTGGAAAATCGGCGAGGCCATCAACGCCTACGGCAAGTACATTTATCAGCAAGCCCAGAATATGGCCGATGAGAACAACAAAGATTACCTGATAAACATCCTCAGCTTCTTCCTCGCTGTGGTGACGGCTCCGCTGAGTTTCGGGATCGGAGCCCTCATCTCAATGTTGGGGAAGATCATCGGTATGCTCGCAGCCGGCCTCGAGACCTTGGGCGAAGCTGTCGGCGGTTTGCTAGGGACCGTCGGCGAGTTCACCGGTGACGTCGTCACGTCAGTGGCCAGCACCGTCGGCGTCGACATCGGCGCGGTGACCGCCAGGATCGGCCCCGTGGTGAACACCGTCGGCGAGACCGTCGGCGGGGCCGTCACGCCAGTGGTCAACGTCATCGGCAAGGTGACCCCCATCATCGGCAAGGCGGCCCCCATCGCCGGTGACGTCGCCATCGGGGCCACCTTCGAAACGGGCATGACCCTCGGCATCGATACGACCGCCAACAGAATAGCGTCGGCTGCCACGCACACTCCGTCCACGATCGATTGGGGGGAAGAAGGCAAGAATCTGTGGGGCGCCGCCATCGGGGGCGGTCTCGGCAGTGGCCTTCTGGGCATCGCCGCCAGAGGAGGCAAGCCTGACGTGGGCGTGCCCGGGGGCAAGGGGACGAATCTTCCGGACCCTCCCCATCCTGCGGTCACCGGTGAGAGCGGCCCCGGCACCCGCCCCGGCCCCGGCCCCACGGGAGCGGCGGGCACGGGTCCCGGTGCGGGAAGCCATGTGCCGTCGACCGTCAAGCCCGGGGAGACCTCCTTCAGCGGGCCGGGCAAGGACGGTTTCGGCCCGCCGGGCACGAACAACTTCACCGAGCATCCCGGCGGGGAGGTGGTCACGTCTACGTCGGCGTCCGCGCACCCGGGAGACGGCGGGCACGCGCCGAACGAATCGTTCACGCCCGCCGCATCGTCATCATCATCGAACCCCGGGGCGTTCCGGGCCCCGCCGGCCGGCGAGAAGGCGCCGGGACCCGGCACGGCCGTGCCCGGCGACGGCCGTTCGAACCCCGGCTTCCAGGGCAACGGGCGTGCTACGGGCACGGAGGGCGTTGCTCCGCCGGTGGCGTCACGTGGTGGTGGGGAGGGTGCTGCTCCGCCGGTGGCGTCACGTGGTGGTGGGGAGGGTGTTGCTCCGCCGGTGGCGTCACGTGCGGGTGGCCCGCAGAGTGGTGCCGGGAATGGCAGGGGCGACTCCTTCTCGTCCGATCCGGCCGCGTCCCCCGGTCCCAGGGTGCCGGGAA
>NZ_JAMXMV010000052.1 GCF_024055715.1 Actinoallomurus soli | reverse complement strand
TTCAGCGCCGATGGTACTGCACTGGAGACGGTGTGGGAGAGTAGGACGCCGCCGGACACTTACATAGATCAGGAAAGCCCGCCAGGCTGACGCCGGCGGGCTTTCCTGCGTTCACCGGCCATTTTTCCACCACAGCCGTCAGGCGCGCTGAAATGCGCCGACACGAGGCATCACGTCACGCGGTGTCCGCAGTGGCCGGTCGCGCTGGAGGCTGTCCCCTCAGGAGGGACAAAGTGGCTCCTGGCGGGACACGCGCGGAAGACAACCCACCACCCGGGTGCCCGATCGGGCGCGATCGTCCGCGTCGGTGGCGGGGCCGACGTGCTCGGTGGCGTCCTGCTGAAAGTCTGTGAAACCGCCTGGCCTGATCATCCTCGCGTCGGTCATTCTGCTCGATGTATCGCCGCCGTCCGTCTCGACGCAGGAGGGGACATGAGGCCTCGTACCGCTCGACTGCTGGATCGATGGGTCCGTGCCGCGACCCGCGCGGCCCTGCCCGCCGCGGCCCTCGCCGTCTCTGTCGTCGGCGCGGGTCCGGTGGCGGCTTGGGGCCAGGCCATCCCCGGCAAGGCCGCTCCCGGTGTCTCTGACTGCGGTACCAACGTGGTGGTGGACCTGACCGCGAACGGCACCACCGTGTGCGTCCAGCGCGGCGGGGATCTGGTGGTGATGCTCTCCTCCACCGGTGGCTCCTGGTCCGCGCCCCGCGTCGGCGGCGCCGCCCTGGGATCGGCCATGGCGATACCGACGCCGTACGGCACGGTCGGCTGGATGTTCCGCGCGGTGGCCGCCGGAACGGCGAGCGTGAGCCTGGTCCGGTCGAACTGCCCTCCGCCCGATCCCGCCACCGGAACCTGCCGGCCTCCGTTGCTCTACCGGGTGCACGTCCAGGTTCCGTGAACCCACCGAGCGTGCTCGGTGACGGCGTCTGCCGGGACGGTGGTGCTCAGGGCCCCGGGCGGAGGGTGTCGATCGCCGTCCGCAGCTCCTCGACGCGCTGCTCCAGCGTGGCGACCGCCTTGGCGGCCTCCTCGTCCTGTGCCGCCCACCGGGTGAGCGCGCCGACCTGCTCCTCGACCGCGGCGACGCGCCGGCCGAGCTCGGCCGCGAACTCCTCCGAGGGCGCTGCCGCGAACTGCGTGCGCAGCAGCTCCGACTGCTCACGGAGCTGCTGGTTCTTCCGGTACAGCTCGACGAAGACCGAGACCTTCGTCCGCAGCACCCAGGGGTCGAACGGCTTGGAGATGTAGTCGACCGCACCCGCGGCGTACCCGCGGAAGGCGTAGTCGGGGTCGGCGTCCGCCGCGGTGAGGAAGATGATCGGCACTTCCCGGGTCTTCCGGCGGCGTTTGATCGCGCGGGCGATCTCGAAACCGTCCATCCCGGGCATGACGATATCGAGAAGGATCACCGCGAAGTCGTTCGTCAGCAAGGCCCGCAGAGCCTCTTCTCCCGAACGCGCGCGGATCATGTTCTGGTCGAGTGAGCTGAGGATCGCCTCCAGCGCTATGAGGTTCTCCTCGCGGTCATCGACCAGAAGAATGTTCGCCTTCTCGGCCACAGTCAGCCCTCCATCACGTGCGTGGCCGGTTGAGCCACGCCCTCATGATGTCAAGAAGGTGGTCGGCGTCGACAGGCTTGGGTACGTAGTCGGACGCGCCGGACTCGATGCTCTTCTCCCGGTCGCCCTTCATCGCCTTGGCCGTCAGCGCGATGATCGGCAGGTCGGCGAACTGCGGCATCCGCCGGATGGCCTCCGTCGTGGCGTATCCGTCCAGCTCCGGCATCATCACGTCCATGAGGACCAGGTCGACGTCCTCGTTGCGGTCGAGCGTGTCGATGCCCTCCCGGCCGTTCTCGGCGTACAGGACCTCGATGCCGTACTGCTCCAGCACGCACGTCAGCGCGAAGATGTTGCGCACGTCGTCGTCGACGATGAGGATCTTGCGGCCGGACAGCACCTCGTCGTCGATCGGCGACGACTCGAACTCCTCCTCCTGCTCGGGCACCTCGAACGACACCGGTTCGGCGGGCGCGGCCGACAGCGGCCGCCGCCTCTCCTCTCGTACGGGCGTGGCGATGTCCGTGGCGTTCTCCAGGTAGCGGGCCGGCAGGTAGAACGTGAACGTGCTGCCCTCCCCGGGCCGGCTGGCGACGTGGATCTCGCCGCCCAGCAGCTGCGCGATGTCGCGGCTGATGGACAGCCCCAGTCCGGTCCCGCCGTACCGGCGGCTCGTCGTGCCGTCGGCCTGCTGGAACGCCTCGAAGATCGCCCGCAGGTTGTGCTCGTCGATGCCGATGCCCGTGTCGCTGACGGCGAATCCGATGACCTCGGGGGCGCGGGCGAGGACCGGGTCGATGAACTCGACCCCGTTCGCGCGCCGGATGGTCAGGCGTACCTCACCGGCGGCGGTGAACTTCACCGCGTTCGACAGGAGGTTGCGCAGCACCTGCTGGATCCGCTGCTCGTCCGTGTAGAGGTACTCGGGCAGGCCGGGCTCGGCGTACACGTCGAAGCTCAGGCCCTTGTCGACGGCCAGCGGGCGGAAGTTCGCGTCGACGAAGTCGACGAGCTCGCCGAGGGAGACCCGCTGCGGGACCAGCTCCATCTTGCCCGCCTCGACCTTCGACAGGTCGAGGATGTCGTTGATCAGGCGGAGCAGGTCGCTGCCCGACTCGTAGATCGTCTTGATCAGCTCGACCTGCTTGGGCGTCAGGTTCTTGTCCGGGTTGCCGGCCAGGAGCTTGGCCAGCACGAGCAGGCTGTTCAGCGGCGTGCGCAGCTCGTGCGACATGTTGGTCAGGAACTCGGACTTGTACCGCGAGGACTGGGCGAGCTGCTCGGCGCGCTCCTCCAGCGTCCGGCGGGCCTGCTCGATCTGGAAGTTCTGCATCTCGATCGCGCGGTTCTGCTTGGCGAGCAGCGCCGCCTTCTCTTCCAGCTCGGCGTTGGAGCGCTGCAGCTCCTCCTGCTGGCGCTGCAACTCGCTGGAACGGTCCTGCAGCTCCGCCGTGAGCCGCTGGGACTCCGCCAGCAGCGCCTCCGTACGGGAGTTCGCCGTGATGGTGTTGATCGTGACGCCGATCGTCTCCACGAACTGATCGAAGAACGCCAGGTGCACCTCGCTGAACGGGCTGAACGAGGCCAGCTCGATCGCGCCGAGGACGCGGCTCTCGAACAGGATCGGCAGCACGATCAGGTTGAGCGGCGACGCCTGCCCCAGGCCCGTACCGACCGTGATGTAACCGGCCGGCAGGTCGTGCACGAAGATCGGCTTGTGCTCCAGGGCGGCCTGCCCGACGAGGCCGTCGCCCATGTGGAACCGCACCTTGTCGATCTTGTCCTGGCTGAGGCCGTACCCCGTCTTCAGCACGAGCTCCGGCGTGCCGTCATCGGCCTCCTCGGCGAGGTAGAACGCGCCGTACTGGGCCGAGGACAGCGGCGTGACCTCGCTCATGATCAGCCGGGCGACCTCCATCAGGTCCCGGTGGCCCTGCATCAGGCCGGCGATCCGGGCGAGGTTGGTCTTCAGCCAGTCCTGCTGCTGGTTGGCGCGGGTGGTCTCGCGGAGGTTCGCCACCATCAGGTTGACGTTGTCCTTGAGCTCGGCGACCTCGCCGCGGGCCTCGACCGAGACGGACCCGGTGAGGTCGCCGCGGGCGACCGCGCTCGCCACGGACGCGATCGCGCGGACCTGCGTCGTCAGGTTGCTGGCCAGCTCGTTCACGCTCTCGGTGAGGCGCTTCCACGTGCCCGAGACGCCCTCGACCTCGGCCTGGCCGCCGAGCCGCCCCTCGCTGCCGACCTCGCGGGCGACGCGTGTCACCTCGCCGGCGAACGCCGAGAGCTGGTCGACCATCGTGTTGATCGTCGTCTTCAGCTCCAGGATCTCGCCCTGCGCGTCGACGTCGATCTTCTTGGTCAGGTCGCCGTTCGCGACCGCCGTGGTGACCTGGGCGATGTTGCGGACCTGGCTGGTGAGGTTGTCCGCCATGGAGTTGACGTTGTCGGTGAGGTCCTTCCAGACGCCGCTGACGCCGCCGACCTTGGCGCGCCCGCCGAGACGTCCCTCCGTGCCGACCTCGCGGGCGACCCGGGTGACCTCGTCGGCGAACGAGGACAGCTGGTCGACCATCGTGTTGAGGGTGTCCTTGAGCTGGAGGATCTCGCCCTGCGCGTCGACCGTGATCTTCTTGGTGAGGTCGCCCCCGGCGACGGAGGTCGCGACCTGGGCGATGTTGCGGACCTGGCTGGTCAGGTTGCCGGCCATGGAGTTGACGTTGTCGGTGAGGTCCTTCCAGACGCCGCTGACGCCGCTGACGCGGGCCTGGCCGCCCAGGCGGCCCTCGGTGCCGACCTCGCGGGCCACGCGGGTCACCTCGTTGGCGAAGGCCGACAGCTGGTCGACCATCGTGTTGAGGGTGTCCTTGAGCTGGAGGATCTCGCCCTGCGCGTCGACCGTGATCTTCTTGGACAGGTCGCCGTTCGCCACCGACGTGGCCACCTGCGCGATGTTGCGGACCTGGGCGGTGAGGTTCCCCGCCATGGAGTTGACGTTGTCGGTGAGGTCCTTCCAGACGCCGCTGACGCCGCTGACGCGGGCCTGGCCGCCCAGGCGGCCCTCGGTGCCGACCTCGCGGGCCACGCGGGTCACCTCGTCGGCGAACGACGAGAGCTGGTCGACCATCGTGTTGACGGTCTCCTTCAGCTCCAGCAGCTCGCCGGTCGCCTCGACCGTGACCTTCCGGGTCAGGTCGCCCCGCGCCACCGCCGTCGTCACGAGGGCGATGTCGCGCACCTGCCCGGTCAGCCGGCTCGCCATCGCGTTGACCGCCCCGGTGACGTCACGCCACCGGCCGGACATCTCCCGCGGCGTCGCCTGGCCGCCGAGCCGCCCCTCCGCGCCGACCTCACGGGCCAGCTGTGTCACCTCGGCGGCGAACTCGTCGAGGTGCTCGACCATGCGGTTCACGCCGGAGCCCATCCGCAGCAACTCGCCGCGCCAGGGCCGCGTGCCGGTGTCGAGCTCGATGCGCTGGCTCAGGTCGCCCTCGGCCACCGCGTCGACGACGCGCGCCATCGCGGTCGTGGACTGCACGAGCGTGTCGATGAGGGCGTTCGCCGAGGCGTTGCCCGTCGCCCAGGTGCCCTCGCCGCCCGCTCTCAGCCGCTCGTCGATCCGCCCTTCGTGACGGACCTCACGCTGAACCCGTACGAGCTCGCCGGTGAGATGGGCCGCGCGCTCCTGAGCCTCGTTGAAGGCTCCGGCGATCTCGCCCAGGATGCCGTCACCCGAGGGATCGAGCCGCACGTCGAAGTCGCCGTCGCGCAGCGCGCACAGGGCATCGAGCACCGACCGCAGATCGATCTCGCTGTACCTGGCGCGGGTCGGCGCATGGGACGTGCTTCGAGGCATTGATTTCCTCCTAGCCTTCCACGCGGCGTGGCCGGGGGTCTGTACAGTCCACCCCGTACATCTGCCACGATGGCAGCGTCCTGCATCCCCGAGACGAATCCAAGTGGCCGTGGAGAACAACCAAAAGACGTACACGACCTTTCCGCCGGAGGTCGCTTCTGTCGCGGCCGCTCGGCGCTTCGTGGGGGAGACACTTCGGGGCTGGGGCGTCGATGACGTGGACGACGCCATGCTACTAACGAGTGAGCTGGTTACGAACGCCATCGTCCACGCCGGCACCGAGGTCGAGGTGGTCTGCGAGATCATCGGCGGCCAGGTCAGGGTCGAGGTGCACGACCGGCACCAGGCCCGGCGGGTGCCCGTGCCGGGCGATCAGGTCAGCGGCCGCGGCCTGCTGTTCCCCGAGACGCTCGCGACGTCCTGGGGCGTGACGTACGGCCCCGTCGGCAAGCACGTCTGGTTCACCGTGCCCGGCACCGGTCTCGCGGACGAGCCGCCGCCGCCCATGCCTCCCGAGGAGCTCGTCACCGCGCCGCAGTCCGCCCGCTCCACCGTCGACCATTCCGCCCGTCCCACCGTCGACCAGCTCGCCCAGCGCACGGCGCAGGCCGCGCAGGACGCCATGGCCGCCGACTGCGTGTACGTCCTGCTCGCCGACGACGACGCCGAGCTCAGCCTCCGGGCCACGGCCGGCGTACGCCCCGAGGCCGCGGCCCTGGAGATGGGCCTGGAGGGCGCGCCGGTCACCGGCCGGGGCGTGTACGCCGACCTGGGCGGCAGCCCGTACAACCTCCCGGCGCTGCAGGCCGCCGGGATCCGCTCGCTCGTCACCGCGCCGTTCACGGTCGACGGACGGGCGATCGGGCTGCTCATCGCGGCCTCCCGCGACCCCGGGCACTTCACCGAGGACGACGTCGAACGCCTCCAGCGCGTCGCCGACCGCCAGGCGCCCTCGCTGGAGCGCGCCCGGCTCATGGAGCTCGAACGCGCCCGCCGGGGCTGGCTGGGCTTCCTCGCCGAGGCGAGCAGCATGCTCGCCGGCACGCTCGACCAGCAGATGACGATGGCGCTGGTCGCCCAGCTCATCGTCCCCCGCCTCGCCACCTGGTGCGCGGTGTTCACCGTCCGCGACACCGGCCTGGCGATGCCCGCGTACGCCTGGCACGCCGACGAGACGATGGTCGCGGACCTGCGCCGGCTGCTCGACCTGCTGCCGCCCGCACCCCCGCCCGCCGAGCCCGGCCCCTGGGAGGGGTTCACGCCGGCGCCGTCCGGCGACCTCCCCCCGACCGCGCACCGGGTGACCGGGGACGTCACCCACGTCTTCCCGCTGGTCGCCCGGGGCCGCAGCATCGGCACGCTCGTCGTCGGCGGCCCGAGGGGCGCGCGCTTCACCCGCGACGCGCTGGAGCTCACCGAGGACCTCGCGGGCCGGGCTGCCCTCGCCATCGACAACGCCCGCCTGTACGAGGAGCAGGCGGCCATGAGCCGTACGCTTCAGCGCAGTCTCCTGCCGCCCGACATCCCCGAGATCCCCGGCCTGGACGTCGCGGTCGTGTACGAGCCGGCCGGTGAGCACAGCGAGGTCGGCGGTGACTTCTACGACGTCTTCAACGTCGGCACGCGCTGGCGGTTCGCCATCGGCGACGTGTGCGGCACCGGCCCCGAGGCCGCCGCGGTCACCGGCCTCGCCCGTCAGGGCCTGCGGATCCTCGGCCGGGAGGGCCACTCGATCCCGGAGGTCCTCGAACGCCTCAACGCGCTGATCCTGGAGGAGGGGACCCGCGCCCCGTTCCTCACCCTCCTGCACGGCGAGCTCGAGCCGCTCGGCGACGGCCGGTTCCGCGTGACGTACGCCACGGCCGGCCACCCGCCGCCGCTGTTCCTGAGCCCGGGCGGCCTCGTGAAGGGCGAGGACCACTCCGACCTGATGCTCGGCGCCTTCCCCGAGGCGACGTTCGAGGTGAAGACCACGATCCTCAAGCCCGGGCACCTGCTGCTCGGCTTCACCGACGGCGTGACGGAGCGGCGCCACGGCGACAGGTTGCTGGGCGACGACGGCGGCCTCGAACGCATCCTCGCCGGCTGCGTCGACCTGAACGCCGGCGCGGTCGCCGCCAAGGTCATGCGCGCCGTCCGCGGCTTCTCCACCGAGCCCTCCCACGACGACACCGCCCTGATCGTCCTCCGCGTCGAGGAGTGACCGGCCCGCGTCGTACGGGCGGGGTCAGCCCCGGGCCAGACCCCGTCTGATCGCCACCTCGACGGGGGAGTGGGCGCCGTCGGCGCGCTCCGGTTCGATCGGGACGGCCGGGTAGAGGGGCGGCTGGGCCATGAACCGGGGCCGTTCGCCGTGGTGCGGCTGGGCCGCGTGGACGAGGAACGGGTGACACAGGTAGACGTCGCCGGGGCGCCCCGTCGCGTACGCGAGGGGCCGGTGCGCGGACGCCGCCTCGATCTCGGCCGCGACCGCGAACATCGACACGCCCTCCTCGCCGTACGGCTCCAGGACCGGCGGAACGTCCAGGTGCGACCCGACCCGCACCCGCGTCGGCGCGTCACCCTCGCCCACCTCGCTGAAGAGGAACAGCATCAGCAGCGCGCGATCCTTCGACCGTACGTTCACGTGATCCCAGGTGACCCCGTCCACCGAGTAGCTCGACTCGATGTGCCACCCGGCGTCGTCCGGCTCGTCCCGGTGCGGAAAGCGTAGCGGGAACGTCCCCAGCGACCGGCGCGGCACCCAGCGCCCCGGCCCGACGAGCCGGTCGAACGCCTCCCGCAGGACGGGCGTGTTCGCCGCCTCGGCGAACGGCGCGGCGGCCATGTCTCCGATCCGGTACACGGGCTCGGCCCAGGTCGCCGGGTCCTCCGGGTCGTAGCCGGTCTCCGCCCACAGCAACTCCGCACACGCCCGCGCCGTACGAGCCGGGACCGCCCCCTCGAACTTCACGAACCCGTCCCGGAGAAACGCCTCAACGATCGCATCCGTCACGAGCCGCCATTGTGGAGACGAGAGCGGCGAGCCGCACCCGGTTTTTCGTGGGGCCCGCCTGGTTGACGCTTCTATGTTCTGTCAAGCGGCCTTCGCAGCCGGTGCTGGGCCGTTTTCGAGGGCCCGGAAGATCCTGCGGGCGAGATAGCGCTTGAGGCAGCGGATGGCTTCGCGGCGGGTTTTGCCT
>NZ_JAMXMV010000051.1 GCF_024055715.1 Actinoallomurus soli | reverse complement strand
AGGTCAAGTCCAAGGCACGCCCTCAAAGGACGGCCAGATCACTGGAGAGTCAACCCAGATCGCCGGGCACCGAGCCTGACAGCACTCCACCCACAAGCGCCACCCAAACACTCACAGATCACTGGCGATCGCTGCCCCTAAGGGCTCAGCGAACGCCAGTGATCTCGGCCTCTCATCGCCTCGCGGGCGCTGTCAGACTGCTCGTATGACGGATCGCCGGCTGCGGGGAACCTTCGACCGCGTGGCCTCGCGCTACCAGGCCGCGCGCCCCGAGTACCCGGCCGGCCTGTACGCCGACCTGCTCGCGATGACCGGGCTCCGGCCGCCCGCGCGCCTCCTGGAGGTCGGCTGCGGGCCGGGAAAGGCCACCCTGCCCCTGGCGCGGATGGGCTTCTCGATCACCGCGGTCGAGCTCGGTCCCGCTCTGGCGGCGGAGGCGCGGCGCCGCCTTGCGGAGTTCCCGGACAGCTCGGTGATCACCTCCTCGTTCGAGGAGTGGCGGCCTCCGCCGGACGCCCGCTTCGACCTCGCCTATGCGGCCACCGCGTGGAGATGGGTGGATCCGGACGCCAAGTACGCGAAGGCCGCCGATCTCCTCCCCCGATGCGGCCACTTGGCCGTGTGGGACGCCGGGCACGCGTTCCCTGCCGGCTTCGACCCTTTCTTCACCGAGATCCAGAAGGTGTACGACGAACTCGGCGAAGGCGACGGCGCCGTCCGGCCACCGCCACCGCCCGAGGAGTGGCACGATCCCACCGCCGCCGAGTTCGAGGCCTCCGGGCGCTTCACGGTCGTGGGGACACGGCGCTACGTCTGGGCCCGGCGCTACACCGCCGAGGAGTACCTCGCCCTCCTCGGCACCTTCTCCGGCCACATCGCCATGGAGCCCGCCAAGCGCGAGCACCTCTACCGAGAGGTGCGCCGACTCCTCGCCGCGCGCCCGGACGGACGGCTGACCCGGCACTGGTCCGCCGTCCTGACCGTCGGTCGCCGCAGCTGACACCGAGCAGGGCGACGACCGGCGCCGCCGCGTACGTTGCCGGGGGGCCCGGTCCGCGTGAGGATGGGGCCGTGACCCCTTCTGATCATGGCGAGACGCCGCGGCCGGCCGTGCGGCCGCTGAGCGTGGAGGACCTTCCCTGGATGCGGGAGTTGTTCACGGAGCGCTGGGGAGGGGTCGTCTCGGTCAGCCGGGGCGTCGCTCACGACACGACCGCGCTGCCCGGGTTCGTCGCCCACCTCGACGGCGTACGGGCCGGGGTCGTCACGTACCGCCTCGACGGACGGGAGTGCGAACTCGTCACCCTGGACTCCGTACGGGAGGGCGCGGGGGTGGGCACCGCGCTGGTGGACGCCGTGGCCGGGGCGGCGCGCGGCGCGGGCGCCGTACGGCTGTGGCTCGTCACGACCAATGACAACCTGCGGGCGCTGCGCTTCTATCAGCGGTACGGCTTCGACCTCGCCGCCCTGCACCACGACGCCGTCGCCCGGTCGCGAGCGCTGAAGCCGTCGATCCCGGCGACCGGCCTCGACGGCATTCCCGTACGCCATGAGCTCGAACTGCAACTCGACCCGCGCCGGCCGGGGTCCGCAGGAGCCGGGCTCAACAGGGTTCGCGGTACCAACGGCGGTGCACCAGCGGCTCGACCGTGAGGACGCCGACCGCCGCCGTGACCGCCGCGGCCCAGATCACCGGGTCCCGGCTGCCGAGGCAGGCCGCGGCCACGGCCCCCGTCACCACGATGGGGCGGACGAGAGTGAACGGCCCGAGCCCCACCACGACCACTAAGGCGCCCTCCCGCGTGGGGAGCAGCAGGTAGGCCCCGAGCGAGAGCACGACGAGCACGGCGAAGGGCGCCAGGACGGCGAGCATCCTGGCCCCGGCCGCGAGCAGAGCCGGGTAACGGCGGCCCAGGTCCGCCAGTGACACGGCGGCGGTGGCGGCGAGATCCACCAGCGCCACGGCGGCGCCCCGCCCGGCCGCCGTCACGGTGTACGCCCGCCTGCGGATGCGCGCGTTGCGGCCCGCGGCGGCGCGGAAACCGGCGAAGGCCCCGTCGGTGACGGCCAGGGCCGCGAGGAGCGCGGGGACCATGACGTCCTGAGCCGGGACCCACGTCATCCGCCGGTCTCCTCCCGTACACCGCCGGCGCCGCGTCGCACGCAGCCGGGCCCCTCTCGTACGTCTCCACCGCCTCGCCCGCCGCCGGTCCCCTCCCCTACGCCGCCGACGCCGCCTCGTATGACGCCGGGCCCGCCCGGTGCCCCGCCGCCGCCGCCTCGTGCGCCGCCGGCGCCGGTGAGGCCGCGTGCGCGGCGGCCCAGTCCCCGCCGCAGTCCTTCGGCGAGCTCGGGCCGTACTCCGATGACCGGCCGCATCGTGGCGCAGCACGGATTCGCGTGGCGCGGCGGCGTGAACAGGAAGACGCGCATCCCCTCCGCCGACGACGCGGCGTCCAGCAGCACGGCGTCGCCGTGCGCCCGCCGCGCCGAGGCGACCCCGTCGTGGCGGCCCAGCGGCTCACGCATCCGGGCCCGGTGGAACACCCACGCACCCAGGGGCGCGAGGCGGGTCGCCGCGATGTCGTAGTGCACGAACCCGGCCGTACCGGGCCGGTCCTGGGCGTGGAAGAACCCGGGCAGCGAGGCGGCGGGGAGGTGATGCAGCACGCCGCTGGAGATGTAGAACGTCGCCGGCTCGTCGAGCGCCAAGGCGTCCCGGCGGACGAACCGGCAGGTCAGCCCCTCGTCCTCGGCGAGCCTCGTCGCCTCGGCGACCAGGACGGGATTGAGGTCCGCTCCGATCAGCTCGATGTCGCCGCCGAGCGTCCCGGAGGCCGCCAGGGACCTCGTCACGGGGCCGATGCCGCATCCGACGTCCACGATCCGCAGCGGCCCGAATCCGGCGCGGCGGGCCGCGGCCACGAGCGGCCTCAGCAGCTCCGCGAACCGCTGCGCCATCCGCATCTCCTCGCCGAGCCGCTGCAGCTCCGTGTGGACCCGGACGAACAGCCGGTCCACCGCCTCGGGGTCCAGGAACCCTCCGGAGGCGGGCATCCGCTCGACGATCCGTACGGCGCGGCGGTCGCCCGCCGCGCGCAGCCGGGCGACGACCTCGTCCTTGCCGACCGGCAGGCGCGCCCCCGTGGCGGGATCCCACGCGCCGATCAGGTCGGAGATCTCCAGGACCGGCATGGTCCGACCATAACCGCCCGATCAGGCGCTGGCACCGCCGTCGAGGACGAGATCGTGGCCGACGGTGAACCCCGCCTCGGACGAGGCGAGCCAGAGGACCGCCGCGGCGGCCTCGTCGAGGGTGCCGGCGCGGCCGATCGGCAGCGCGGTCTTGAGGCGTTCGGCGCGGTCGGCCTCGCTCTCGCCGGGCCGCAGGGACATCGACGTCTCGATCGGGCCGGGGCTGATCGCGTTGATGCGGATCCCGTCGCCGATGTACTCCTTCGCCGCCGCGCGGGTCAGCACGCTGACCGCCGCCTTGGAGGCGGCGTAGGCGCCGAGGAACGGCAATCGCTGGTGCGTTCCCTGGTTCGAGGCGGTGTTCACGATCGCGCCGCCGCCGTGGGCGCGCATGTGGGCGATCTCGTGTTTCATGCACAGGAAGACGCCCGCAACGCGGGCACCCTCGAGGCCGGGCCGCTCGAGTTCCACGGTGCGTCCGAGCGACTCGGCGTTCCGGCCGGCGACCACGACGGTGGCGCCCTCCCGGGCGAAGGCGAGCGCGGTCGCCCGGCCGATCCCGGAGCCGCCCCCGGTGACGAGGGCCACCTTGTGCGTGAAGCGTGCGGACATTGTCTCTCCTTGTTCTCATCGGGTACGGCGCGGCAGCGCCGCGCACAGGGCGGTGGTCGCGAGCGCGGCGGCGGCGACGCGCAGGGCGAAGCCATAGCCGCTCGAGGGGTCCGGGGAGTGGGCGGCGGCGATGGGGATCAGCAGCGCGAGCCCGACGGGCGGGCCGACCTCCATGGCGGTGTTGACCAGACCGCCCGCCAGCCCGGCCTGGTCGTCCCGTACGCCGTGCAGCGTGGCCAGCAGGGCGGCGGAGAAGGTCATGCCGGCGCCGAGGGGGAAGACGACGAGGCCGGCGTAGGGCGTGTCGAGGAGGCTGAGCAGGCCGAGTCCGACGGCCGCGATGGCCGAGCCGGCCGCCAGGACGCGGTGCGCGCCGAGGCGGGGGGCGAGTCGTCCGGTGAGCGGCCCGGCGGCGAGGAGGGGCGGCGCGGACAGCAGGAAGATCGCCGACGTCCGCAGCGGAGACAGGCCGCGTCCCTGCTGGAGGTACAGGGACAGCATGAAGGACGCGGTCGCCATCGCCGCCGCGCAGAACATGACGGCCACCAGGGGCAGCGCGCGCCGGACCAGGAACGGCAGAGGTGTCAGCGGGGCCGCGGAACGCCGCTCGGCCAGGCCGAACAGGGCGAGCAGCAGGACACCGCCGGAGACGGCCCAGACGGAGCGCTGCAGCCCGTAGATCACCGCGGCGAGGCCCGTCGTCGCGAGGGCGGCGCCCGGCCAGTCGATCCGGGCCGCGCCGGCCGGCCGGTCGGCGGGGAACAGGCGCGGTACCGCGGCCACGGCGAGGGCCGACACGAGCACCGGCGCCAGGAACACCCAGCGCCACGGCACCCATGTGATCACCACTCCGGACAGCACGGTGCCGACGGTCGCGCCGGCGCTGCTCAGGATGCCCCAGACCGCCATCGCCCGGCTCCGCCGCCGGGGGTCGGGGAACAGCGTGCCCGCCAGCGCCATCGCCGCCGGCGCCGCCATCGCCGCGCCGACCCCCTGGGTGAACCGGGCGGCGACCATGGCTTCCGTGCCGGGGGCGAGTCCGGCCGCCGCCGAGCCGAGGCCGAAGACGGCCGCGCCGATGAGGAAGACCCTTCTGCGCCCGAGAGAGTCCGCCAGCCGCCCGCCGAGGAGCAGCAGCCCGCCGAACGCCAGGCCGTACGCGGAGGTGACCAGCACCGTCCCGGCGTCGTCCAGGCGCAGGTCCCGCCGGATGGCCGGCAGCGCGACGGTGAGCACCGTGATCGCCGCCACGAGCGTGAGCTGGACGGTCCCGAGCATCACGTAGGCGATCGACGACCATACCTGATCGATCGTTCTGCTTTCGACCGGATCATCTTCGGATTCGACCGACGCCACCCCCGCCGTTTGCCCGGCCTCCTGGGTTTCCCGCACAGCCGGACCCTAGTCATATCTAGATCGAACGGTCAAATATGGGCCCCGACCCTCCCCTGGAGACCCGGCGGAGGGCTGTGCGACGATCTGCCGGTGCCCGAGAACACACGTGAGCGCCGCCTGGCCGCGGTGCGCGGCTGCGACCGGATCCTGTCCGGGACCCGACCGACGACGATGCGGGAGCTGCTCACCGAGATCGAGGGGGCCGGGGACCTGGACACCCTGCCCGACTTCTACGACGGCGGGCCGGTGACGGCACTGGAGGAGCGCGTCGCCGGACTCCTGGGCACGGAGGCCGCCGTCTTCTTCCCGACCGGCACCATGGCCCAGCAGGTCGCGCTCCGCCTTGGCGCCGAGGCCACGGGCAGAACGACGGTCGCGCTGCATCCCCTCGGCCATCAGGAGCTGCACGAGCGGTACGCCTACTCCTGGCTGTCCGGCCTGCGCAGCGTCCGGCCGACGACCGCACTCCGCAACCCGACGGCCGAGGAGATCCGCGCGCTCGCCGAACCGGTCGGCACCGTCGTGGTCGAACTGCCGCTCCGCGACGCCGGCTTCGTGCTGCCCACCTGGGAGGAGCTGACCGCCGTCGCGACGGCGGTCGGCGACATCGACGCGTGGCTGCACCTGGACGGCGCGCGGATCTGGGAGTCCGCGCCCTCCCTCGGGCACTCCCTCGCGGAGATAGCGGCCCTGGCCGACAGCACGTACGTCTCGTTCTACAAGACGCTGGGCGGGATCAGCGGCGCGGCGCTCGCGGGGGAGCGGGACCTCGCCGCGTACGCACGGGTGTGGCGGCACCGGTACGGCGGTCAGGTGTTCCAGCAGTGGCCCGCCGCACTCGCCGCGATGGCCGGTCTCGACCGCGAGCTGCCGCGCGTCCCCGAGTACGTACGGCACGCGCGGACGGTCGCCGCCGCGCTGGCCGGGCTGCCCGGCGCGCGGGTGTTCCCCGAGCCGCCGCACACCCACCAGTTCCGCCTGTGGCTGCCGTACCCGGCCCGAGCGCTCGACGAGGCGGCGCTCGCGCTCGCCGAGGAGGACAAGGTCTGGTTCGCGGGCGGGTGGCGGGACACGGAGGTGCCCGGCGTCGCGATGACCGAGGTCACCGTCGCCGGCCCCGGCCTGGAGTGGACGGCCGCGGACGTCGCCGAGATCGGCGCACGCGTCATCGAGCGGGCCGGTCGCCACCGACCGTGACCGGCGGACCGGTGACGTGATCTTTGCCCGGCGGGCCCCGTCGCAGATTTCTCGCTTGACCTGTGTTTACGCCCGCATGGTCGATGGGTACTCACAGTAACGAGATCGCAACGCCACGTGATGGGATCGCCGGGGACACTCCGGGCCCCGCCCATCGTCTGCGATTCGAGGAGGGCCGGCATGACCGTGCGACACCGGCGGGTGATTTCCCCCCACTCGTTCCGGGCCAGCGCGTGCGGCACCCGGCCCTCCAGGTCCTCCGGTGCCGGTGCGGTACGCCCCCATCGCATCGGCGCCGCCCGGCCGGGCCGGCGGTGTTCCCGAGTTCCGCCGTCGGCCCGGCGCCCCGATCCGCCGGCTCGGCGCACGCGAAAGGAGCCTGGATGGACTGACGCCTGAAACCCTCTCGACTCGAACGGTCCCACTGGCCCGCGGCGGACCATACGACGCCGCGGGCCAGTGCCCTGCTCAGAGCTTCAGGCGCCAGGTCTGCTCCGTCAGCCGCGGCCCGTACTCCTCGGACGGCTCCTGCTCTCCCAGTTCGAAACCGGCGCGTTCGTAGAGGCGGCGGGCGTCCCCGAGGTTGTCGTGGGTCCACAGCACGAGCTCCTCGTACCCCGACCGGCGGGCGAACCTGACGCACTCCTCGACCAGCCGGCCGCCCACTCCCCTGCCGCGCGCGAACGGCTCCACCAAGAGGAGCCGGAGACGCGCGACGCGCTCGCTCTCCCGTACGCAGAAGATCGTTCCGGCGGGCCGGCCGTCGATCTCCGCGATCCACGCGTTCTCGCCGGGCCCGTGACTCTCGGCGTACTCGGCGACGACGCGGGCGACGAGCGTCTCGAAGGTCGTGTTGTACCCGTACTCGGCGGCGTACAGCGCCCCGTGCCGCTGGACGACCCAGCCGAGGTCGCCGGGGCCGAGCGGGCGCAGCAGGTAGGACGCCGGCCGGGGACGCTCTCCCAGGATCTCCTCGATGGCGGCCATGGCGCCCAGCAGCCGGCGCTGCTCGTCCTCGGGCAGACCGGCCAGGATCTGTTCGATCTGGGCCGCCGACCGAGAGTCCAGGTCCTGGAACACCTCCCGGCCGCGGTCGGTCAGCCGGGCCGACTGCCGCCGGGCGTCGTCCTCGGCGCGGCCACGGACGATCAGCCCGTCGCCCTCGAACCGGGTCAGCATCCGGCTCAGGTAGCCGGCGTCCAGGCCGAGCGAGCGGCGGAGGTCGGCGACCTCGCAGGCGTCACGCCGGGCGAGCTCGAAGACGACCCTGGCCTCGGTGAGCGAGTAGGGGGTCTGGAGCAGTCCCTCGTTCAGCACGCCGATGACCGAGGTGTAGAAGCGATTGAAGGCGCGGACGGCGTCGATCCGGTCCGGCGGCACGGCAGAATTCATTGACCACCTCAACGATTAAGTTGACACAGTCAAAGATAATCGCGAGCGACCGTATCGTCCAGAGGCGATCGTGAAGTCAGACCGCCGCGTCGGCGCCGGCCGCCGGGACGGTCCGCTCGCGAAGCTCCGCCACCACGCGCCGCTCGACGTAGAACGTCAGGAACGGGATGATCCCCGCCAGCACGATCAGCACCATCTTCCCCAGCGGCCAGCGGACCCGGCGGTACAGGTCGAACGCGGTGATGAGGTACAGCGGGTAGCAGATCATGCCGTGCGGGATGCCGATGGCGGTGGACAGCACCCCGTTGTGCGCGAAGAGCTTCAGCGGCACCGCGACGAAGCACAGCGCGATCAGCAGCACGCCCGTCACGTAGGCCATGACGCGATAGCGGGTCACCGCTCCTTGCAAGGGTCGTCCCTCCGTGAGGCCGCCGCCGTTCAGGGGCGCGCCGCCTCGTCGTTCAGTCGGGCGAGGCGGCGGTTGTAGGCCGCCAGCTCCTCGTCGTCCTCGTCGTCGATGTCAGCGATCACGGGCGACGGCGCGGCTCCCGCCGGGGTCACCGTCCCCGGGTCGGCGTTCGTCTCGCCGCGCAGCTCGTCGCGCACCATCCGGACCCACATGGCGACCACGAAGATCGCGAACATCGGCCACTCGATGACGTACGCCCAGCTCTGCAGGTTGCCCCCCTGGGCGCGATCCAGCTGCCACCAGCCGGCCAGCATGAAGATGCCGATCAGCACGATGGCGATCGCATGCAGTCCGAGCCAGCCGGGCCTGAAGAACCGTCGCACGTCTTGAGCGTACCCGCCCCCGCGGCGGACCCTGGTTCGGGTCCGCCCCAAGGACGACGGCCGTGCTCAGCCGTCACGCGGCGTCCCTTAAGGCCGGGCGTGCTCACCCGCAACGCGGCGTCCTGAGGCGGGGTGCGCTCACCCGCAACGCGGCGTCCTGAGGCGGGGTGCGCTCACCGGTCGCGCGGCGGGCCGGTGTAGATGGCGCGCGGGCGCAGCGGCGTGCCCCGCGCGTACTCCTCCAGCGCGTGCGCGAGCCAGCCCGCGGTACGGGCGACGGCGAAGATCGCCTCGCCCGCTCCCCTGGACATGCCGGTCACCGCCCCGAGTGTCGCGAGCGCGAAGTCGATGTTCACGCCGGGCAGGCCACGGCTCCGCGCCTCGGCCAGGACGGCCTCGGCGACGGCGAGCCGCTCGTGACCCGGCGCGGCGGCGCGCACGAGGTCCAGCAGGCATCCGGCACGGCCGTCCCGGGCCGGGTAGACGACACCGCCGAAGCCGGGAACGCGCTCGCCCCGGCGCAGGCGCTCGCCGATCACCCGGGCCGCACGGCCGGGCGCCGCGATCTCGGCCAGCAGCGCCTCCGCGCCGAGCGAGGCGCCGCCGTGCAGGCCGCCGCCCGCCGCGCCCAGCCCGGCCATCACGACGGCGTACGGATCGGCGCGCACGGAGGCGGCGACCCGGGCGGCGAGCGTCGAGGCGGCCAGCTCATGGTCGGCCAGCAGGACGAGCGCGGCGTTCAGCGCACGGACCGCCGCGGGCCGCGGCTCCTCCGCGGTCAGGCGCGGCCACAGCCGGGCCGCGATCGAGCCCTGCGCGGGCCACGGCTCCTGCCGCGTCCCCGGCACGCGGGCCACGTCCTCTTCCGGCGGCGGGCCCGCCGCGGACACCGCGGCCTCTCCCGGCAGCGAGCCCGACCCGAGGGCCACCGCCTCTCCCGATGACCGGCCCGACCCGAGGGCCACCGCCTCTCCCGATGACCGGCCCGACCCGAGGGCCACCGCCTCTCCCGATGACCGGCCCGACCCGAGGGCCACCGCCTCTCCCGATGACCGGCCCGACCCGAGGGCCACC
>NZ_JAMXMV010000050.1 GCF_024055715.1 Actinoallomurus soli | reverse complement strand
GGGGTGGGGCGGGGGGTACGCGCGCCCATCGCCGGTCTCCGTGGTGCCGACTGCCGGTTTCGGTGGTGGCGGCCGCCGGGCTCAGGCGGTGACGCGCACCGCGGCCGAACGGACCTGGTCGACCAGCCGGGCCTGGCGGGTGATCGCCTCCGCCTGGGCGGTGTAGTCCGCGCCCTGCAGGATCGATCGGGCGAAGAACTCCAGGATGTTCTTGAACTGGTGGTCCGCGGGGAGGGTCAGCTCCTCGATCCCGTCCTGGGAATGGATGCGGATCCGGGGCTCCAGCGTCGGGGGCGGCGTGAACGCCCGGTCCAGGGTGAGCCGGGCCCGATCGCCCCACAGGGCGTAGCGGCACCGGTAGGCGTGCTCGAAGCCGAACGACAGCTCCGCCGTGACACCCGAGGGAGCGCACAGCAGAACGTGGCCGGCCACGTCGACGCCCCGGCTCCGGTCCAGGCGCAGCACCGAGCCGACGACGTCCAGGTCGGCGCCGAGGAAGTACGAGGCGGCGCGGATCGGGTAGACGCCCACGTCCAGCAGCGCGCCGCCGCCCAGCTCGGGGTCGTACCGCACGTCGGCCGGGTCCAGGGGCGGGATGCCGAAGCTCGCCGTGAACACGCGGGGCTCGCCGATCCGGCCGTCCGCGACGAGGTCGCGGACCTTCCGGTGCTGGCCGTGGTGGAGGAACATGAAGTTCTCCATCAGCCACAGTCCGGCCTTCTCCGCCTGGTTCACGAGGTCGAGGGCGGTGGCGTGGTCGCAGGTGAGCGGCTTCTCCGAGAGCACGTGCTTGCCGGCGGCGAGCGCACGGCTCGCCCAGTGCGCGTGCAGGCCGGTCGGCAGCGGGATGTAGACCGCGTCGATGTCCGGCCGGTCCAGCAGCTCGTCGTACCCGCCGGCCACGCCGCAGCCGAACCGTTCGGCCACCTCGCGCGCCCTGGCCGGATCCCGGCTCGCGACGGCCGTCAGCACGACGCCCTCGGCCTCTTTCATCGCCGGCAGGACCCGGCGGAGCGCGATGCTCGCGCATCCCAGAACTCCCACGCGGACTACGGATCGCATGCGCGCGTCCTTTCACCAGAGACTGTGGAGACAGGCGACGAGACTGCGCGCCTGGACGTTGAGGTAGTGCCCGTGGCGGAGCAGCGCACCGAGCTGGCCGAGGGTCACCCAGCGGTAGTCCTGGGGGCATTCCACCGGGAAGTCGTCCTCGACCTCGATCACCATGTACCGGTTCTGGGCGTCGAAGAAGCGGCCGCCCTCCTCTGAGAGATGGGCGTCGAACCGGACGCGGGCGGGATCCGCGCCGAGCACGTGGTCGAGGTAGCGCGGTTCCGGCAGCCCGGTGTAGTTCTCCCGGATGGCCTGGAGGGTGGGCCCGAGCTCGACGTTGTCCACGAAACCGGGCTCGACGCGCGCGTGCACGAGTACGTGCATGACCCCCTCGATCGGCTTGGTGAGGAACGCGATGATCCCCCGTCCGGCCGGCGCGAGCAACGGCTGCCGCCAGGACGGCACCTCCCGGCTGCTCGCCTCGACGTCGACCGCGATCACCCGGAAGTGCTTGCCGTCCTCGCGGGCGATGTCGTGGGCCGTGCGTCTCCAGCCGGCGATCCGGTCGGCCGGGATCAGCCGCGTCGACACCTCGTGCCGGGTCTTCTCCTCGGTGAACCAGCTGAGGACGTCGCCGAGGTCGTGCCGGGCGCCGGCGGAGCGGTCCAGGGACCGAGCGAGCGCGTGGCGGAACGTCTCGGGCGCGTGCCGCGACCCGCTGTCGGCCCGCGGCGGGGCGAACGGCATGCAGGACAGCACCGTACGGGCGTCCATGTTGACGAGGTTGTCCGTGTGCAGCAGGTCCAGCACCTCGCGCAGCGGCAGCCAGCAGAAGTCCTCGTGCAGCGGGAGGTCGCCGGTCACCTCGACGACCATGTTCCGGTTGCGCTTGCGGTAGAACCACGAGCCCTGCTCCGACTGCAGGACGTCGACGAGGACGCGCCCCCGTCCGGGACCGACGAAGTACTCCAGGTAACGGGTACGGCCGCCCCGGTGCACGCGGGTGTAGTTGCTGCGGGTCGCCTGGACCGTCGGGGACAGCTGGAGCGTGTTGACGTTGCCGGGCTCCATCTTGGCCTGCATCAGGCAGTGCGGCACTCCGTCGAAGCTCTTGACGATGATGCCCAGGATCCCGATCTCCGCCTGATTGATGATCGGCTGGGACCATTCCGGCACGGGCCCGTAGTCGCTCCGGACGTGCAACCCCTCGATCGTGAAGAACCGTCCGCTGGAATGGGACAGGTTCCCGGTCTCCGGGTCGAAGCGCCAGTCGACGAGCTCGTCGAACGGGATCGGGGTGACGTTGAAACGGTTCGCCCGTGCCCGCTCCGACCACCATGGCCGGAACTCGCCGACCGACCGGGTCGCCGACGCCGACTCGGTGAACATGCGGTCGACGCTCCGGGGCATCGTCATCCTGGACGTCATTCAGGGCACCCTTCTGGGATCGGGATCCGCGGTCCGGGCCGTGTTCCGGCTCATGTCAGCCGATCCACGCGTCGGGGGCGGGCAGGCCGTTGCCGAGGGGCGGGAACAGCGCTTCGAGCCGGGCGGTCTGCGCCTCCGACAACGGCGTCTCGAGCGCGCGGATCGCGTCGTCGACGTGTGCGGTGGTGCGCGGGCCGATGACGGCCGCGGTCACGCCGGGGCGCGAGAGGACCCAGGCGAGTCCGACCTCCGCCGGGGATCGGCCGAACTCCGCGCAGAGGCGCTCGTACTCCGCGATCACGTCGCGGTGGACCTCCAACGCGGCGGCCGCGCGTCCCTGCGCGGACTTGACCGCGGTGCCCTCCGCCCGCTTGCGCAGCACCCCGCCGAGCAGTCCGCTGTGCAGGGGCGACCAGACCGACACCCCGATGCCGTAGGCGGTCGCCGCCGGGAGCACCTCCAGCTCCGGATGGCGCGTCACCAGGTTGTACAGGCACTGCTCCGAGGCCAGCCCGAGAAGGCCACGACGGCGCGCGGCCTCCTGCGCGGCGGCGAGGTCCCATCCGGCCGCGTTCGACGTGCCGACATAGCGGATCTTCCCCTGGCGCAGCAGGATCTCCATGGCCTCCCAGACCTCGTCCCAGGAGACTCCGCGGTCGACGTGATGGATCTGGTAGAGGTCGATCCACTCGGTCCGCAGCCTGCGCAGCGACGCCTCGCAGGAGGCCACGATGTTGCGTACGGACAGGCCGCCGTCGTTCGGCGCATCGCTCATCGGATGACCGACCTTGGTGGCCAGCACGACCTCGTCCCGCCGTGATCCACGGTCGAGCCAGGTGCCGATGACCTCTTCGGCCCACCCCTTGTGCACGCGCCAGCCGTAGATGTTCGCGGTGTCGATGACGTCGATGCCGTGCCCCAGCGCGTGGTCCAGGAGCCGATGCGCCGCGGGCTCGTCGACCCGGCCGCCGAAGTTCACCGTTCCGAGCCACAGCCGGCTGACGCTCAGCCCGGTGCGTCCCAGCCGTCCATGAAGTCGATCGTCGCTGGACATGCCGTCTCCCCTGCGACCTCACCTGCCCTCTCGATCATCTTCACCGCAGACCCCTTACCGGGCTTCTTTCACATTGCCGAGACTGCGGCTCATCGGAAACATTTCCCTCAAGACGGACCGGACCTACCGCCCCGAGTCCGCGACGGCATCCAAGGTCAGGCCGGGCGCTGCAGGGCGCGGAACCGGCGGCACCCGGTGCGGATCCGCACTAGACGATGCCGAACCCGCGCAACGCCGTGATCAGAGCGTCCGGCCGTTCGGCCGTGGGGAGCGGGGGGACCAGCGCGAACGCGCAGCCGATCGCACGGGCCCCGCCGTCGGCCTTTTCGCTGTCGCCGACCATCAGCGTCTCGGTGGCCGGGACGTTGAGGGCCTGCACGGCCTTGCGGAAGATCTCCAGCTCCGGCTTGACCGCGCCCACCTCGAAGGACAGCACGAACTCGTCGACGTAAGCGTCCCAGCCGCGGGCGGTGAAGGCGGGCCGTATGTCGAAGCCGATATTGCTCAGCACCCCTACCTTGACCCCCCGCTCCGACGCGACCTTCAGCGTGGCCCCGGTGTCGGGGTACGGTCTCCACCGGCTGGGATCGGTGAGCCGGTTGTAGAGGGCGAGAGCTTGCTCCGGCCGCGGGAGCCCGGACTTCTTGAGGACTTCCAGGTACACCTTCCGGTGCAGCTCCGGGTCGAGGTCGCGGTGCGTCCACGCGTGCAGGTGCTCGGCGTC
Organism: Actinoallomurus soli; assembly: GCF_024055715.1. Lineage (GTDB taxonomy): Bacteria > Actinomycetota > Actinomycetes > Streptosporangiales > Streptosporangiaceae > Actinoallomurus > Actinoallomurus soli. The sequence goes on along the minus strand of NZ_JAMXMV010000050.1, from coordinate 8,216 downwards.
GAGTTCGACGACCTGGCCCGCCGGGGCGCTCATCCGGCGCATGAGCTCGACCCGGGCGTCGATGTCGAGCGGCGTTCCCTCGTGATCGGTGAGTCCGGCGAGCCAGGTCTCGTCCTGCTCGAGCCGGAACAGGGTGTTGGAGAAGTCGAACAACACCGCCCTGATGGTCATGCCGTTCAGTCTTCCGGCCGCTCCCGGTGGCGTGGGCTAGAAGGTGACGGGCAGTTCCTCGAACCCGCCGGTGAGCAGGTCCTCGCGCCAGCGCAGCGACTCCACGGGTACCGCGAGCCGTAGGTCGGGCAGTCGGCGGAACAGCCGCTCGAACACCGCGGTCAGCTCGATCCGGGCCAGCGAGGCGCCGATGCAGTACCGGGCGCCGTACCCGAATGCCAGGTGCGGGTTGGGCTTGTCCCGGACCAGGTCGAAACGGTCGGCGTCGGGGAACACCCGGCCGTCCCGGTTGGCCGCGCCGATGGCCAGCAGCACCGCGTCGCCGGTCCGGATCACCGTGTCGCCGAGGGTGATGTCGCTCCGCGCGTAGCGGGGCGAAGCGCGGAGTCCGCTGTCGCCGACGCCCAGGCGCAGGATCTCCTCGACCGCCGTCTGCACGAGTTCGGGATTCTCGGCCAGCAAGGCGCGCTGCGCCGGATTGCTGAGCAGCAGCAGGGTGCCCAAGTCGATGCGCACCACGGTGGTCTCGGTGCCGGCGAACAGCACAACGGCACCGAGTTGGGCGATGTCCGCGTCGGACAGCGCGCCGTCCTGCTCGGTGATCAGCTCGGACAGCATGTCGTCGCCCGGCTCCGTTCGCTTGCGCGCCACCAGATCCGCCATGTAGTCGACCAGCTGCTGCGTGGAGTCCACCGAGTGCTGGTTGTCGTCCAGGTCGGTTATGCCGGTCGACCACCGCCGGAACCGCTCCCAGTCGGCGAACGGCACCCCCAGCAGTTCGCAGATCACCATGACCGGCAACGGGGACGACAGCGCGGGGTGCAGATCGGCCGGCGGGGTGCGGGCGGCCAACCGGTCGAGCAGGTCGTCCACGAAGTGCTCGATCCGGGGCTTGAGGGCGCGCATCCGGCGCGCGGAGAACCGTGGCACCAGCAGTGCGCGCATCTGCGCGTGGTTGGTCTCCTCGTTGTCGTAGTCGTCCGCGGCGAGCAGCGCGGACAGCCTGACCTTGGTCGCCTGCTCCGGGTCGGGATGGCTGCGGCCGAGCCGACCGCCGGCGAGCAGCGCCTTCACCTCGTCGTAGCGGGTGACCAGCCAGACCTCCTCACCCGCGGCGGTCCGCACCCTGGCGATCGGCCCCTCCTCTTGCAGTTCGCGCAGCTGGGGGGCGATTCCGAGCAGGGACGGTTTGTCGAACGGCAGATTCGGAAGCTCCGTCATGCGGACCATGTTCGCTTGCGTAAATCTTCGTGTCAACGGGCTTGAGTTTCACATTCCCATCCGACATCGGGGGCGTCGCCGGCAAATCCAAGAAATGGACTCGGCAGAGTCCGGCAACACAACAACAGCAAGGTGAGCACCGTCCTCTCACGCCCGGCACCGAGCGTGCCGGGCATGAGGCGGGCGGCCGACTCGCGGCGCGTCCACCACCGCAGCGCGCACTACATTTAGCCCTTACTTAGAAGCGGTCAAGCTCCGCCCACCACCCTCATTATGTCGCCTCACCTGCCGACACGGTGCAGCGAGTCGTATTGAGGAGCACACGGATGGCCGATCGAGAGAAGGAGAAACTACTCGAGTATCTGAAATGGGTAACCACAGAGCTCCACCAGAGCAGGCAGCGCCTGACTCGGATCGAGTCGGCGGCCCGGGAGCCGATCGCCATAATTGCCATGAGCTGCCGCTTCCCCGGCAATATCCGGACTCCGGAAGACATGTGGCGGCTGATAAGCGACGGCGGCGATGCCACCGGAGATTTCCCTGTGAACCGCGGCTGGGACATCGGCAACCTCTACGATCCGGACCCCCACGTGCAAGGCACCTCTTACACGCGGCGTGGCGGCTTCATCTACGACGCAGACGAGTTCGACGCGGGACTGTTCGGGATGAGTCCACGCGAGGCCATGGCGACCGATCCTCAGCAGCGGCTTCTCCTCGAATGCGCATGGGAGGCACTCGAACGGGCCGGTCTCGACCCGTACTCGATGCGGGAGACCGAGACCGGTGTCTTCACCGGCGTGATGTACGACGACTACGCATCCCGCCTCCGGTCCGTTCCGCCGGAATACCAGGGGTTCATCGGCAACGGCAGCGCCGGCAGCGTGGCCTCCGGACGGATCGCCTACACCTTCGGCTTCCAGGGGCCCGCCATCACTGTGGACACCGCCTGTTCCTCTTCGCTCGTTGCCATTCACCAGGCATGCCAGGCTCTGCGACATCGCGAATGCTCGCTCGCGCTCGCCGGTGGGGTCACCGTGATGTCCACGCCGGGCCTGTTCGTGGAGTTCAGCCGACAGGGCGGACTCTCCCCCGACGGGCGGTGCCGGTCCTTCGCCGCTTCCGCTGATGGCACCGGCTTCGGTGAGGGCGCCGGCCTCTTGCTCCTCACCCGTCTCTCGGACGCGCGGCGCGATGGTCATCCCGTGCTCGCGGTGATACGCGGCTCAGCGGTCAACCAAGATGGCGCGAGCAACGGCCTCACTGCGCCGAATGGGCCCTCTCAGCAGCGGGTCATCAGGAAGGCGCTGGACCGTGCCGGCCTCAGGGCCCGGGACATCGACGCCGTCGAGGGCCACGGCACGGGCACCGTCCTCGGGGATCCCGTGGAAGTACAGGCGCTGCTCGCCACGTATGGCCAGGACAGGGCTCAGGGACAAGAGCCACTCTGGCTCGGGGCCGTGAAGTCGAACATCGGGCATACCCAGGCCGCTGCCGGAGTCGCCGGCGTCATCAAGATGGTCACGGCAATGCGTCACCGAATGCTGCCGCCGAGCAGGTACGCCGACCAGCCGTCACCGCACGTGGACTGGTCCGCCGGAATGGTCGCGCTGCTGGCCGAGGGAAGGGCCTGGCCGGAGACAGGCCGGCCGGCCCGGGCCGCGGTTTCCGCCTTCGGGATCAGTGGCACCAACGCGCACCTGATCCTCGAGTCGGCGCCGGCCATCGCCGACGATGGCCTTCCACGTCGGCGACCCGGCGGGGAACGCCTTTCCGCGGCGCTGCCGTTCGTGGTGTCCGCGCGCACTGAGACCGCGCTGCGCGCTCAGGCGGCCCGGATACGCGATTTCGCGCGGCAGCGTCCGGACGTGGACCTTCGTGACCTCGCCCGCTCCCTGCTCGTTACCCGGCCACTGCTTGACGCGCGCGCAGCGGTGGTGGCCGACGAGGGCGGCGCCCTGGTCCGCGGCCTGACCGCCCTGGCGGAGGGCCGGCCCGATGACGCTGTGGTGCGTGCGAGCATGGCCCGTCCAGGGGGCGGGAACGCCTTCCTGTTCACCGGCCAGGGCAGTCAACGACCCGGCATGGGACGGCGGCTCTACCATGCGTACCCGGTGTTCGCCCGGACGCTGGACGATGTCTGCGCCCACTTCGAACCCCGGTTGGACCGGCCACTGCGCGATGTCATCTTCGACGACGATGATGATCCGGAGACGTCGGCGCTCCACCAGACCGCCTACGCCCAGCCGGCGCTGTTCGCATTCGAGATCGCCCTGTTCCGGCTGCTGGAGAGCTGGGGAATGACCGCCGACCGGCTCATCGGGCATTCCATTGGCGAGCTGTCGGCGATACACGCCGCCGACGCGCTCGATCTGGCCGACGCCTGCACCCTCGTGGCGGAACGCGCCCGGCTCATGCAGGCGAGGCCCGCGGACGGGGCCATGGTGTCGGTCGGCGCGCCCGAAGACGAGGTACGCGCGCTGCTCGACGGACATGAGCACCTGGCCGGCGTGGCGGCGATCAACGGCCCGCAATCGATCGTCGTCTCCGGCGACCGGGATACCGTGCTGGGCATCTCCCGGCGGCTGCGAGCGGCCGGGCACAAGGTCAAGCGATTGCGTGTCAGCCACGCCTTCCACTCCCCCCATATGGAGGGGCTGCAGGAAGAGCTGGGTCATGTCGCAGCGAGGCTGACCTTCTCCCCGCCGCGGATCCCCGTGATCTCCAACGTCACGGGCACCGCCTTGAGCCTGGAAGAGCTCCGCGACCCGGGATACTGGGGCCGTCAACTGCGCGGGACCGTCCGGTTCCGGGACGGCGTGGACCACCTCCGCCGCGCCGGCGTCACCACGTATCTGGAGGTCGGGCCGGACGCGGTCCTCACCGCGCTCGCCCACGACACCCTGGCGACCACCGGAACCCCGTTCGCCCTGATACCGCTGCTGCGCCGCGGCCGAGACGAGTGTGACAGCGTTGCCGCCGGCCTGGCGCTGGCGCACTTCCACGACGTCCCGGTCGACGGGCCCTCGGCACTGGGCGAATCGCGTGGCGAGCGTCTCGTCCTTCCCGGCTACCCTTTCCAGCGCCGGCGATACTGGATCGACGCCGACACACCCGGTGACCAGGACCGTACGGACAGGGAGGCGTGGTTCTGGGAGACGGCCATGCGGGGAGACGGCCCCTCGCTCGGCGCGGCGCTCGGGCTGGATGCCGACCAGGTGACCTCTCTCACCGCCGTCCTTCCCGCCATCGCGGCCTGGCGGCGCGCGAGGTCGTGGCGCTACCGGGTGGCGCAAGTCCCGGGGCATGACGGCTCGCCGCGACGGCGGCTCGTCCGAGTGGCCGGCCGCCGCCCGGGACGGGGCTGGGTACCCCACGGCACGGTGCTGGTCACGGGCGGGACTCAAGGCCTTGGCGCCCACGCCGCACGCTGGCTCGCCCGGCGCGGCGCCGCGGAGCTCGTACTCGCCACCGACCGCCCTGACCCGGCCGACGCGCTGCTCACCGAGTTGGCCGGCCTGGGCGCTCGGGCCAGGATCGTCAGGTGCGACAGTGCGACCCCGAGCGCGCTCGCCGGCGCACTGGCATCCCTGGATGACTGCCCGCTGACCGCCGTCGTTCATGCCGCCGGAGCGGATCCAGCGGCCATCACGGTACTCGACGAGCTGACGCGGACCGCTGATCTCGCCGCCTTCGTCGTCTTCCTGCCGCTGCCCCCTGAAGTGGCCGCCCTCGCCACTGATGCAGGAGCCGGCGAAGCTCCGCCCGCCCACGCCGTCACCGAGGTGGAGGACATCCTCGCGAACCGGATCGCCGACGGCCGGCCGGCGACCGCGATCGCCTGGGGTCCATGGCAGGAGAACATGACGGCGGCCGGGGTAGGCGCCGTGGATCCCACGGCCGCGATGTCAGTGCTGGAGGAGGCCGCCGGGAGCGACGGCTCGCTCCTGGTCGTGGCGGACATCGACTGGCCGAAGGTGGCGGCCGTGCACGGACCGCTGACGGAATTCTTCCGGGACATACCCGACCTCCCCGAGCATGAGAACGCCGGGCCTGGTGGCGCAGGACACCTGGCGGAGCGGCTGGCCGGCCTGAGCGGTGGTGAAGCCCGGGAGATCCTTCTGGCGGCGCTGCGCGCGGAGGCCGCCGCGGTACTCGGGTACGCCTCCGCGGGCGAAATCGACCCCCGATCCAGCCTCCTGGAACTCGGCCTGTCCTCGTTCACGGTGCTCGAGCTGGGAAATCGGATCAACGAGGTGATCGGGATCCAGGTGCCGCCGACAGTGATCTTCGACTATCCCAGCCTCGCCGGCCTGGCCCACCACCTGTACGCGGAGCTGGCCCTCCTGGGAAGTCCCCGACGCGAGGACCATTCATGACGAACGATGTCGAAGAACTGAAGCGATTCGCCGGCGTGCACGCACAGGCACAGCGCATCTCGCGCGCACAGTACGAGAAGGTCCTCGCGCGTATCACGCATGACGACGAGGGACCTGGATCATGGACGGAGGAGTGGAGCAAGGCGGCACGGGAACGCGAGCGGCACGGCGATCCGCTCGGGGCCAGCCGTCTTTACACCATGGCCCGGTTCCCCTATGTCGACGGCGATGCCCGTCAGCGGGCCTGGGCGAACGCCGTCGCGGCCTTCGATCGCTGGCGGTCCGAGCAGCGGGCGGACCTCCGGTCCGTCGACGTGGACGTGCACGGTGGCAGGGTCCGCTGCCTCATGACCGGCGGGTCGCACCGGGATGCCCCTTTCGTCATTGTGATGGGGGGAATCGTCAGCACGAAGGAACAGTGGGCGCCCGTCCTGCTGCGGCTGTCGCGGTTCGGGATGGCCGGGATCGTCACGGAGATGCCGGGAACCGGCGCGAACACCATGCCGTATCACCAGGGGGCCTGGCGGATGTTCCCCGCCATCCTGGACGCCGTTGGCGATCACGCGGGTCAGGGTCCCCGCTACGCGATGGCCATGAGCTTCAGTGGTCACCTGGCGCTTCGCTGTGCCCTGGAAGAACCACGGCTCCGGGGGATCCTCACGGTAGGCGCGCCGGTGAACTCGGTCTTCGCGGACGCGGCGTGGCAGCAGCAGCTTCCCCACCTGACCAGCGACACCCTCGCCCACCTGACCGGCGTGACACGCGCTGACCTCGGTGACCGGCTACGCGGCTGGGCGCTCACCCCGGAGCAGCTGGCGGCCGTGGAGATTCCCGTCTCGTACGTCGCGAGCAAGCGGGATGAGATCATCCCCGCCGGCGACATTCAGCTGCTGCGACGCAACGTGCGCGACCTGTCGCTGCTGGAGAACGACGACGTCCATGGTTCCCCTCACTACAACCGAGTCATAGGCCCATGGCTCGTCAGGGAACTGCTGCGCATGAATCACTCGGGCGGCCTGCGGCGCGCGGCTCTCAGCTCGCTCATCCCGCTGCTCCGGGCGGCCGGAGGGCTCCGCAGGAAACGGTGACGACGAGAAGAGGATGCGGCCGGCGATCCCCGGGAACCGGTCGCCCCAGCGGCGGAGGACAGACTGCCAATGAGCGCTAACGAGGACAAGCTGCGTGATTACCTTAAGCGGGCCACCACCGACCTGCGCCAGGCGCGGCAGCAGCTGGGGGAACTGACCGACCGCGTGCGGGCTCCGATCGCGGTGGTGGGGATGGCGTGCCGGTTCCCCGGTGGGGTCACCTCGCCCGAAGAACTGTGGCAACTGGTCGCCGACGGCACCGACGCCATCACCGACTTCCCCACCAACCGCGGCTGGGACCTCGACGAACTCTACGACCACGCCACCGGAACACCCCGCCGCTCCGCCACCCGCCACGGCGGCTTCCTCCACGACGCCGACCAGTTCGACCCCGCCTTCTTCGGCATCTCCCCCCGCGAAGCCCTCGCCATCGACCCCCAGCACCGCCTCCTCCTCGAAGTCGCCTGGGAAGCCATCGAACACGCCGGCATCGACCCCACCACCCTCCGCGGCTCCGACACCGGCGTCTACACCGGCATCATGTACGACGACTACGGCTCCCGCATCACCCGGCCCCCGGCGGATCTCGAGGGATACGTCACCCTGGGCAGCGCGGCGAGCATCGCGTCGGGGCGGATCTCTTACACGTTCGGTTTGGAGGGGCCGGCGGTGTCGCTCGACACCGCCTGCTCATCCTCCCTCGTGGCACTGCACCTGGCCTGCCAGGCCCTGCGACGCGGCGAATGCACCCAAGCCCTGGCCGGCGGCGTCACCATCATGGCCACCCCCACCACCTTCATCGAATTCTCCCGCCAGCACGGACTGGCCCCCGACGGCCGCTGCAAACCCTTCAGCGCCACCGCCAACGGCACCGGCTGGGCCGAAGGCGCCGGCCTCGTCCTCCTCGAACGCCTCACCGACGCCCAACACCACGGCCACACCATCCACGCCATCATCCGCGGCTCCGCAATCAATCAAGACGGAACGAGCAGCCAGCTCACCGCACCCCGGGGACCTGCGCAGCAGCGCGTGATCATGCGGGCGCTGACGGACGCGGGCCTGACACCGGCAGACATCGACGCCGTCGAAGCCCACGGCACCGGAACCACCCTCGGCGACCCCATCGAAGCCCAAGCCCTCCAAGCCACCTACGGACACCACCACACCCCCGACCACCCCCTATGGCTCGGATCAATCAAATCCAACATCGGCCACACCCAAGCCGCCGCCGGCATCGCCGGCCTCATCAAAATGACCATGGCCCTCCGCCACCACCAACTCCCCCCCACCCTCCACGCCGACCAACCCACCCCCCACATCGACTGGACCACCCACACCACCGCCCTCCTCACCACCACCC
>NZ_JAMXMV010000004.1 GCF_024055715.1 Actinoallomurus soli | reverse complement strand
AACCGCCTCAAGCAATGGCGCGGCATCGCCACCCGGTATGACAAACTCACCCGCCACTACCGGGCAGCGATCACCCTGGTCTCCGCATTGTTGTGGATCACCACATGATCCACCGGACAGGCCCTAGGCGACCTGGATCTCGCCGCCGTCGATCACCCATTTCTGGTTGGGGTGGTTCAGGCAGTGCCAGAGCCGGACGTTGGTGTTGTCGGCGCGGTTGTTGGTGGCGTCCAGGCACACCGGGCGGCCGGAGTTGAGGGTGTCGGCGACGATGATCTGTCCGTCGCGGATCACCCATTTCTGGTTGGGGTGGTTCAGGCAGTGCCAGAGCCGGACGTTGGTGTCGTTGGCGCGGTTGTTGGTGGCGTCCAGGCACACCGGGCGGCCGGAGTTGAGGGTGTCGGCGACGATGATCTGTCCGTCGCGGATCACCCATTTCTGGTTGGGGTGGTTCAGGCAGTGCCAGAGCCGGACGTTGGTGTCGTTGGCGCGGCTGTTGGTGGCATCGAGACACACGGCAATTCGCGCCACGCGCTGGGGGGTGGAGATCGTGGCTGAGACGGCCGGGCCAGCGGCCACCGCGGTGACGGCCAGGGTCAGGCCGGCCAATGCAACATGCTTGGTCACGGAGACTCCCTTCCGGGTGTATCGAAGTGTCTGACTCCCCATGGATATCACTCTGTGCATTCGAATAACCACTTACCGTTAACGCCGGTGTTTCGTCGCGAACGGCCTTGGTCGCGCCGTGAGAAGGCGAGGATTGAGCGGCGAGCCTGCGTCACTCTTCTCCGGTGATGTCGAGAGTGACCTACGAACGGCCTGTTACTGCTAGCGAAACGGGATTTACCGCACCACAGTGTCCGCCGCCTCGGCGAAGAGCCGAGGCGGCGGTCCTGGAAGCGGTCGCCGCTGCATATCGCGAATCCGGGTGGCCTGCCGAGGTCGAGGGCAACGCGTTCAGGGCACAGGCGTCCATCGTTGCCGAGGGTTTCGGCTGTCAGGACCACCGAAAGTCTCGGCGCAGAGCGATGGCACCGCTCTCTGCCGAGCGCGTCCACCACCTTGCGCTCGTCGATCACTCGTCTGTCGGTGACGGTGAAGTGAAAAGGGGGGGGCAGGAATACCGCTGTTCGGGCAATCGGATGAGCCCAGAGGATCTCCGTGTTCGTGCAGCGGCTGCGATCGACCGGGCACGTATGGCCGGTCCGGCCCGCACCGCTGCCCCCGGCACCGGAGCCGCGTACGGCGTGCGCCGTGCCGACCCCGGTCCGGAGCGTCGAGATCGAAGTTCAAGAGGGCGGTTCGGCGGACACCGTCAGACGGGCAGAGAGGTGAGCCAGCGGGTCAGGATCTCGTTGACCTCCGCTCGGCGTTCCTGCTGGATCCAGTGTCCGCAGCCGTCGAGGATGTGCGAGGAGACCAGGCCCGGCAAGGTGGCGGGGTAGGCCTCGATGGCGTCGGCCATCCAGGTGGTGGAGGCGTCCAGCGAGCCGCCGATGAACAGGGACGGCTGGGTGATGGGGGAGCCGTCGAAGTCGGCGAGGTCCTCCCAGTCCCGGTCCATGTTCCGGTAGCGGTTGAGAGCTCCGCTCAGGCCGGTCCGCTCGAACTCCGCGGCGTAGACGTCCAGGTCTTCTTCACTGAGCCAGGCAGGCAGCCGGTCGGCGGGGAAACGGTCGCGCAGCGTCCCGCCCGGGGAAACGAAATGCGGGTCGGGGGCGTCGGCGGGCGGCATGGTGTCCGCGGACAGGGCGGCGTAGAAGCCGGCGAGCCAGCCACGGACGTCCGGTTCGATCTCGGCCTCGGCCCGGCCGGGTTCCTGGAAGTAGCGGACGTAGAACTCCTGGTCCCCGCCCATCTGCGCGAAGATCTCGCTCGGCCGCGGTCCGCCGCGTGGGGCGTAGGGCACACTCAGCAGTCCGACCGCGCGGAAGACGTCGGGCCGTACGAGGGCGGAGTTCGCGGCGATGGTCGCGCCCCAGTCGTGGCCGACGATCACTGCCGTCTGCTCGCCCAGCGCCTGCACGACGGCGACGTTGTCCTCGATCAGGTCCAGCATCCGGTACGCGGCCACGTCCCCGGGCTTGGAAGAGCGGCCGTAGCCACGGACGTCGACGGCGACGGCCCGGTAGCCTGCCGCGGCCAGTACGGGCAGCTGGTGGCGCCAGGAGTACCAGGACTCGGGGAACCCGTGCACCAACAGCACCAGCGGCCCCGAACCCTGCTCCACCAGGTGGATGCGACCGGCGGGAGAGGAGACCAGACGATGCGTGATCTCCTCGGCCGAAGTGGGCTGCGACATCATTCCTCCAGAATGCGATCCTCATCTGCGCACGTCAGCCGGCGTGAAGCGGTAGACCGACCGACGGCCCTGGCACCGATCTTCCGGCGGAGCGTGAGGCTGTCGTGAACACTGTTGCCGGTTCGGCAAATCCCGCCGGGAGACCGAGCGCCGGCCACGCCCGAGGGTGAAGGCGTCCGTCGTTGCCGAGACTTTCGGCTGTCAGGACCACCGGAGATCTCGGCGTGGAGCATGGCGCCGGATCAGCGAGGAGTGCGGTTCAGCGATCGTGCCGGACCAATCGGCCCATCGCCGAGGCGAGGTCGCTCGGGAGCTCTTGCCGAGCACCCCGCGCTACCTGGGATGAGGAGGTTCGTCCACTCCGTGAACTCCCGCCGTGGGACGCCGGCCGGTCTCGCCGGTGCCGTGCCACGGGGATGCTGCCGAAAGGTGCGCGACGAGCGCGTCCATCTCCTTGCGTCTGCGCCGATGGACGTTGACACGGATCGGCTGGGGAACGCCGGGGCTTCGGTACCGGAACGAGCTCCAGAGAGGCCTGCGTCTGACGGCTGTGATCTCCACCGCCGCGCACGGGTCGTGGGAGACGAGTGAGATCACGTGATTGTCATATGCGGACAGCCTGTGAACGATCACTCGCCTGTCGGTGACGGTGAAGTACAGAGGGACCAGGAAGGGGAGCGCGAGCATGCCGAACGACTTGGTCAGCTAGCCGCTGCGCGTGGTGAAGACTGTCGGGGCATGGAGTTCTTCTGTTATCACCGCGACCGGTCCGGCTCCCCGGCGTTGCGCGCGGAACTGGGGGAGGCGCACTGGTCGTACATGGACCGGTACGAGAGGGAGCTCATCGCCCGCGGCCCGACCTTCGCCGGCGATGGGGAGACGCCGACCGGCAGCGTGCACATCGTCGACCTGCCCGATCCCGCTGCCGCCCGCGCGTTCGCGTTCGAGGAGCCGAACTACCAGGCCGGCGTGTACCGGGACGTGCTGCTGCGCCGGTGGCGGAACCTGCTGGGACGCACCATGTGGGACTTCCCCGGCGGCCGGAGCGGCGGGAGCCGGTTCCTGGTGCTCGGTCTCGGCCCGGAGAAGGGCGCCGACCTCGCCGTTCCGTCCGAGCGGAGCGAGTTGATCGCGTACGGGCCGCTGCTGTCCGACGACGGAACCACGTGGCTGGGGACCGCCGTGCTGGTCAGGGCACCGGATCCGGACGCGGCGCGCGCCGTACTGACCCCGGTCCGGTACGCCGAGACCGAGGTTCACGCGTGGGAGTTCGGCGGACGCCGGTGACGCGTCGTCGTTCGACCGCTCACCGGCCGCTGAACGACGCGGCCATCCTGGTCAGCTGCAGCATCCGGCGGACGGCGGGACGTGGTTCGCCGTACAGCCGGAGCGATCCTCCGAGGGACTCGGCGCAGGCGGCGGCCTTCCGGATGGCGGTCAAGCCGGCGCAGTCGATGAAGGTCAGGGCGCCGATGTCGAGGACCACCCGGGTACGGCCCTCGCCGATGTGGGTGAACAGTGTCGTCCGCAGCCGGTCGGCGTTGGTCGCGTCGACCTCACCGGCCAGGGCGACACACACCTGATCACCGGCGGCGCTGATGGTGATCATGGCGGCGGTGCCGAGCGGGTGCCCGGCCGAGGTCGGCCGGGGAGCGGGGTGTGTCAGCACCTCTTGAGCCTCTCCCTCCCGGTAGTCACGGTCAAGTCTTCATGAAATAATATTCTGTAAACAAGTCTCATGAGACGAGGATCGGTTGCCGGTGGTGCCGGGGCCGGAGAGGGAGATCACGTGAGGCGGGACGGCGGAACAGCCGATGACAAGCCCTGGACCTTCTTGACCAACCACGCCCGGGTGCTGATCGTCATCGCCCGCAATCCGCACACGCGGCTCCGTGACATCGCCGACACGATCGGCATCACCGAACGCGCCGCGCAGACGATCGTGAACGACCTGGAAGAGGCCGGCTACATCGATCGGACCAAGGTCGGGCGGCGGAACCACTACAGCGTCGACCCCACCCGCCCGTTTCGGCACCCGGCGGACGCCGACCACCGCGTCGAAGGGCTCCTCACGTTGTTCACCGACCACGATGACAAGGATTCCTCCGAAGCGCCCGTCGGCGAGCAGGCGGTGTCCGAATGAGCGCCGCGGAGCAGCGGGTCACCATCCTCATCGTCGAGGACGACCCGGGCGATCAGATCCTCATCCAGGAGGCGTTCGCCGATCATGACGGCGACCCGCCGCGGCTCATCGTGCTGGAGGACGGGCAGCAGGCCCTCGACTTCCTCTACCGCCGGGGCGCGTACGCCGACGCGCCCCGCCCCGACCTCGTGCTCCTGGACCTGAACCTGCCGAAGTACAGCGGGCGGGCGGTGCTCGAACAGGTCAAGTCCGACGCCGAGCTGCGGTCGATCCCGATCGTCATCTTCACCACGTCCGCCAACCTCGACGACATCAGCGCCATCTACCTGCTGCGCGCCAACGCCTACGTGACCAAACCCGTCGACCTCGACGCGTTCACCACCGCCATTCAGCGCATCAAGGGCTTCTTCGTCCACACCGCCCGCCTGCCCCGCACCTCGCAGGCGGCCTGAGGTCCGTCAGGCCCGCTCGGTGCCGGCCTCCGGCACCGACGGCCGGGACAGCTCGGCCGGGGGCGGGCCCGGGTGGAGGATGCCGAGCCGTTGCGTGGCGCGGGTCAGTGCGACGTACAGGTCGTTCCGGCCCCGTGGGGAGTCGGCCAGGATCGCCGCGGGGTCGGCGATCAGGACCGAGTCGAACTCCAGGCCCTTGGCCTGGCGCACCGTGAGCATCACGACCGGGCGCTCGAGGTCGGGGTCGGAGCCGTGGGCCGCCTCGGGGACGGCGGCGGCCAGCTCCGTGAGGCGGGTCTCCGGGACGATGATGGCGAGGCGGCCGTCCTCCAGCGCCGCCGCCTCCCGCGCGGCGCACTCGGCCAGGATCCTCGGCAGGTCGGCCGGCGTGGTGGACAGGCGCCACGGCGGTACACCCGTCTCCCGTACCGAGCGGGGCGGCCGCAGGCCCGGGTCGAGCGCGGCGAGCAGGTCGGCGGCGACGGCCATGATCTCGGCCGGGGTGCGGTAGTTCACGGTCAGCTGCGCGAGGCGCCACCGGTCACCGACGTGCGGCCGCAGCGCGCTCTCCCACGAGGACGCGCCGGCCGCGTCACCGGTCTGGGCCACGTCGCCGACGATCGTCATGGAGCGGCTCGGGCAGCGCCGCATGAGCAGCCTCCAGGCCATCGCCGAGACCTCCTGCGCCTCGTCCACGATCACGTGCCCGAACGTCCAGGTCCGGTCGGCGGCGGCCCGCTCGGCCACCGTACGGTGGGTCGCGATCTCCTGCCGTTCGGCCAGCTCCTCCTCGCCGAGGAGGTCGGCGGCGGTGAGGATCTCGGCCTCCTCGCCCTCCTCCAGGTCGCTGGACCGTGAACCGAACGCGATGTCGAGCACGCCCCGCGCGTAGGCGATCTGCTCGCGGCGCTCGGCCGCCGCCCGCGCCCTGGCCGTCGCCTGTGCGCCGACCGCCCGGTCGTCCGCCCCCAGCAGTTCGGCGGCCTCGTCCAGCAGGGGGACGTCCGCGGGCGTCCAGCCCCCACCGGGCGCCCGCAGCAGCGACTCGCGCTCCGCGTCGGTCAGGCCGGGCGCGGCCGAGGCGAGCCGGAGAGGGTCGGCGAACAGGTCCTCCAGCAAGCGCTGCGGAGTCAGGCTCGGCCACATCTTGTCGAGCGCGGCCCGTACGCCGGTGCCGGTGGCGAGTTCCGTACGCAGCTCGGCCAGGTCGGACTCGTCGAGGAGCGGCCGTGCGTCCTCGCCGGCGTCGAGGAGGTGGTCGGCGTCCAGCAGGTCCCGTGGGTACCCGGCCGCGAGCAGGGCCCGTACGTCCGCGTCGCCGAGGACGCCCCGCCCGTCGCCGCCGTCGAGGGGCCGCCCGCCGTCGTCGAGCACGACCGCCTCGATTCGTTCGGCGGCCTGCCGGGTGAGCACGTCGAGGATCTCGCGCACGAAGATCCGTCGTGCCTCGTTGTGGAGCACCCGGCCGCTGAGGGCCGACACCGCGGCACGCCGGTAGTCCTCCTCCTCCAGCCGCAGCGTCCCGTCGCCGTACGGGATCTCCACGGGGCCTCGGGGCGGGGCCTGCCGGTCCCGTACGGCGGCGGCCACCACGCCGGCCATCAGCGCCCGGCCCTTGACCTCGGCGGCCGCGGGCGGCTCGGCGCGCCGTGCCTCGACGCCGGGGAACAGGCCGCCGACCGTCGACAGCAGCACGTTCGTCTCGCCGAGGCCGGGCAGCACCTGGCCGATGTAGCGCAGGAAGGTCGCGTTCGGGCCCACGACGAGGACGCCGCGCTCGGCCAGGTTCCGGTGGGTGTAGAGAAGGTACGCGGCGCGGTGCAGCGCGACGGCGGTCTTGCCCGTGCCCGGCCCGCCCTGCACGACCAGGACGCCCCGGTGGTCGGAGCGGATGATCTCGTCCTGCTCCGCCTGCAGGGTCTCGACGATGTCCCGCATCCGGCCGGTGCGTCCGGCGTTGACCGCCGCCAGCAGCGCGGCCTCCCCGATCAGCCCCTCCTCGCCGGCGGCATCGAGCGCCTCGCCGTCCAGGACCTCGTCGTCCAGGTCCACCACCCGGCGCCGGCGCGTGGCGATGTGGCGACGGCGGCGTACGCCCTCCGGCGCGGCGGCGGTGGCCACGTAGAACGGGCGCGCGGCCGGCGCGCGCCAGTCGACCAGCAGCGGGTCGCCCTCGTCGGAGTCGTCCAGGATGCCGATCCGGCCGATGTAGCGGCGTTCGCCGGTGCGCAGGTCGAGCCGGCCGAAGCACAGGCCGTTCTCGGCCGCGTCCAGCCTCGCCACCCGCTCGGTGTACCGGGCGAACGCGGACTCCCGCTCGACGCGCGCCTGCCGGGTTCCGCCGTCCTCCCGCAGCACTCCGGCCAGCCGCTTCGACGCGTGTTCGCGCAGCTCGTCGACCCGCCGGTAGAGCATCGCGACGTATTCCTGCTCGCGCTCCAGCTCACTGTTGGACAATTTCGCCTCGCTGCTGTTATAATTGTGTTGAGAACTATCGTTATTGCCGGGGATATGAAGACAATTAGGCAATAGGGTAGTTCTTTTTTCGTCTCCGTGGAATGGCCATCGGCCGTACGGGGAGAATCCTCGGCTCGGTGACCACACTGCCCCGCCGGCGCGCCGAACAACAGTCTTGTTCTTCGGCCGCCGCGTGGCTCTGCACGCCGGGCCATCTCAGGATGACGACCGCGCGGCGACGTCACCGCCGAACAGGACCAGGACGAGCGGCACCGCCAGCAGAACGCACGACAGGGCCGCCAGGGCCGGATACCCGCCGGCGGACAGGAGAAGGGTGGAGGCCAGGCTGGCGGCGGCCGCGATGCCCCACACCGCCGCGTCGACCGCGCCCTCGACCCGGGCCCGCTGGGCCGCGGGCAGGTCGCGGGCGAGCAGGCCGCTGCCGCCGACGAAGCACAGGTTCCACCCGTAGCCGAGCAGGAACAGCGCGCCGGCCCGCAGCGCCATCTCACCCTCCGGGGCGACCGCGGCGAGCAGCGCGGCGACGGCCAGGGACAGCAGCCCGGCGAGCATGACCGGGCGGGCGCCGACGCGATCGACCAGCCGCCCGGTGAGCGGCGACACCGCGAACATGCCGAGCGTGTGCGTCGACAGGATCACCCCGACCGCGCCGAGCCCGTGGCCGTGCATGTGCATGTCCACCGGAGCGGCGGTCATGACGGCGACCATGACGACCTGCGCCGTGACCATGACCGACAGCGCGGACCGGGCGGCGGGCGCGCGCACCAGGTCGCGCAGCGGCAGGGGAGAGGCGGCGACCCGTACCCGGCCCGCGGGGGCTCCCAGGGCCGCGACCGCCGCGACCGTACCGGCCACGGCCGCGGCGAGGAACGGTCCGGTCATCGCGGCCGCGCCGAGGCGGTGGGCGGCGGCGCCGGCCGGGTCGAGCAGCAGCGGGCCGCCGACCGCGCCGACCGTGCCGGCCCACACCAGCAGGCCGAGGGCGAACCCGCGCCGGTGCGCGGGGTACAGGTCGGCGGCCGCGTAGCGGGACAGTTGCGCTCCGGCGTTGCCGAGGCCGAGCAGCAGCATGCCGGCGATCAGGGCCGCGACGTCCCCGACGGCCACGGCGACGACCGCGAGCCCGGCGCCGAGTGCGGCCGCCGCGTACCCGAGGACCAGCCCGGCGCGCCGTCCCCGCCGCCCCGCGAGCCAGGTCAGGACGAGCGCGCCGACACCCGTGCCGACGACGCCGGCGCTGTTCGGCACCGCGCCCCAGGCCGCGCCGAGCGTGTCTCCGGCGACGATCGTGGCGACCGCGCTCGTCATGGCCATCGCCGCGTTCATCAGGGCCGCGCCGCAGAACAGCGCCGCCATCGAGCGTCCGCGAGGCGCGGCCGCGGTGTCCGGGGAGTTCACGACAGGGGGTGTTCGCATGCGTAAGACGCTAGAAAGTCGGCCGCCGCGACAGAACGGACGATCAGCGGACATTCCTCGGATCCGCCACTTGTTCGTAAGGAGATTCCCAGTGCAGGGTTTCCGAATGGACCGACCGCTGGATCAGACGGACTGGCGCATCCTCGCCGAACTGCAGCGCGACGGACGCCTCTCGTACAACCGGCTCGCGCGGAACGTGCACCTGTCGCCGCCGGCCGTCGCCGAGCGCGTCCGCCGCCTCGAGGAGACGGGAGTGATCACCGGGTACTCGGCGCGGATCGACGCGGCGCGGGCCGGTCTGCCGCTGACGACGTTCGTGCAGATGCGGTGCGCGCTCGGCAGGTGCCTGATGAAGACGACGACGGCCGAGGACTTCCCCGAGGTCACCGAGGTGCACAAGCTCAGCGGCGGCTGGTGCACGATGCTGCGGGTCCGCGTCGCGTCGATGCGGCACCTGGAGGGTCTCCTGGAACGCCTCGGCGAGCACGGCGAGATGAACACCCACGTCGTCCTGTCCACCCAGTACGAGGGGCGTCCCGTAGAGGCCCCGGCGGACGAGGAGCGCCCGGTCACCCGCTCGTCCGGCTGGACGCGCTGAGACCGGCTCAGAGCGCGAACAGCCGGGCGGCGTTGTCGTGGCAGACGGCACGCAGCCAGTCGTCGCCGAGGCCGAGCCGCGTCAGCGCCGTGAGCTGGTGGGCGTACGAGTGCGGGATGTTCGGGAAGTCGGTCCCCAGCAGGACACGATCCCCCAGGTCGGCCAGGCGGGGCGTCAGTCCGGCGGGCCAGGGGTGCAGACCCTCGGTGAAGTCGGTGAACACCATCGTCGTGTCGAGGTGGAGCCCCGGATGGCGGTCGGCGAGGCCGAGGAACTCGGCGTACTCCGGCATGCCCATGTGCGCCACGATCGCGATCAGCCGGGGATGGCGGGCCAGGACCTCCGCGAAGGCGGCCGGGCCCGTGTGCGGTCCCGGCTCGGGCCCGGAGCCGCAGTGGACGGCGACCGGGGTGCGCGACTCCGCCAGCAGCCCCCACACCGGGTCCAGGAGCGGATCGCGGGGGTCGTACGCCCCGACCTGGACGTGGGCTTTGAACACCCTGGCCCCGTCCCCGATCGCCGCCGCGACGTACGCGCCCGCCTCCGGCTCGGGGAAGAAGGTGGCCGTGTGCAGGCAGTCGGGCGTACGGGCCGCGAAGCCGGCCGCCCAGCCGTTCAGCCACTCGGCCATCCCGGGACGGTGCGGGTACAGCATCGCGGTGAACCACCGCACCCCGAACTCCCGCAGCAGGCGCAGCCGCCGCTCCTCCTCGTGGCGGTACCGGATCTCCCAGCGCGGACGGCCGTCCGTCTCGGCGAACCGGTCGAAGTACGCCCAGACCTTGGTCAGCACGTTGTCCGGCATGAAGTGGGTGTGCACGTCGATGAGGCCGGGCAGGCCGAGGGACCGCCAGAACGCCGGGATCTCCGCGTCGTCGTCCGGGAGCCGCACGGTGCGTTGATCGCTGGGGGAGGGCATGGTCCGCATCATCCCAGGACGCGCGATTCGGCGGCCCCCGCGTCCCGCCGACGACCTCCGCTTTCCACCGACGGCCTCCGCCGGCGGCCCCCGGCCGGCGGTCAGCGCGTCACGGTCTCCTGCAGTTCGGTCACCCAGGACGCGGGGTCGCCCGCGCCGTACCGGAGGTAGACCTCGCGCGTCAGGCCGGTGCTCCGGTAGCCGTTCTCCTCGATCCACCGGGCGAGCCGCTGGAACACCACGTCGACCTGGTCCATCGGCCCGTGGTGGATGACGGTGGCCGCCTGCTCGATCGCCGGCAGGTCGACGATGGCGAAGTCGTACCGTTCGCCCTCGCCGGCGTTCACCGGTGCGCCCGCGTGGATGCGCACGCCCTCGGGCACCTGCTCGTAGTAGGCGACGGCCGGGCCGGTGACGGCCAGGCCCGCCGCCTGCAGGCGCTCGAACAGGTCCCGGTAGAGCGGCTGGATCACCGGGGTGATCTTCTCCGACTCGTAGCCCTCCACGGTGGCGGTGAGCTCGGCGAGGCGGACCGGGGGCAGGTTCTTGATGACGACGTCAGCGGGCATGGAGCCCTCCGTTTCGATCATTCGGAGCCTCGCCTCGACCCTGGCCAGGCGCGCCGTCTCCTCGGCGACGTGGGCCGCCAGCTCCGCGCGGCGCAGCCGCAGCATGCCGCTCAGCTCCGCCGGGCCGACCTGGTCGCCGAGGATCAGGCCGACCTGCTCCAGGCTGAGGCCGAGGTCCTTGAGCGCGATCAGGCGGTTGAGCCGGGACAGCTGTCCCGCGTCGTAGTAGCGGTAGCCGGTGGCCCGGTCGACCCGGGCGGGCCGGAGGAGGCCGAGCGCGTCGTAGTGCCGCAGCATGCGCACGGACACGCGGCCGAGCCGGGCGAAGTCTCCGATGGTGAACATGACACGTCCCGGTGTAGGCGCTCACACAGTGTCAGAGTCAACGGCGATCAGTCTGGACTGTCCGAATAGAGTGTTTCCAGACAAGAATCCGATTCGGTTATCGGAGGACGCGTGGACGCCCAGGACTTCGCAGACGTGCTCGACGCCGTACGGACCTTCGTCCGCGAGCGGGTGATCCCGCGCGAGGACGAGATCGAGACCACGGACGGCATCCCGGACGATCTCCGGCGGTCCGCGGGCGACATGGGCCTGTTCGGCTACGCGCTGCCGGAGGCGTACGGCGGGCTCGGCCTGTCGATGCGCGAGGAGGTGCGCCTCGCGTTCGAACTCGGGTACGCGAGCCCGGCGTTCCGGTCGATGTTCGGCACCAGCAACGGCATCGCGGGCCAGGTCCTCGTCAGGGCCGGCACCGACGAGCAGCGGGACCGCTGGCTGCCAAGGCTGGCCGCCGGCGAGGCCATCGCGGCGTTCGCGCTGACCGAGGCGGAGGCGGGCTCCGACCCCGGCGCCCTGACGACCAAGGCCGTACGCGACGGCGACCACTACCGGATCGACGGCGCCAAGCGCTTCATCACGAACGCGCCCGAGGCCGACGTCTTCATGGTCTTCGCCCGGACCGGCGAGGAGGGGGCGCGAGGGATCTCGACGTTCATCGTGGAGGCGGGCACGCCCGGCCTCACGGTCGGGCCGTCCGACGAGAAGATGGGCCAGCGCGGCGCGCACACCGCCGAGGTGTACTTCGACGGCGTACGGGTCCCGGCGACGGCGATGGTCGGCGAGGAGGGCACCGGATTCCGTACGGCGATGGCCTCGCTCGCGCACGGCCGGCTGCACATCGCGGCCGTGTGCGTCGGCGTGGCGCAGCGTCTCCTCGACGAGACCGTCGCGTACGCCAGGGAGCGGCGCCAGGGCGATCGGGGAGTACCAGCTGATCCAGGGGCTGATCGCCGACTCGCAGACCGAGTTGTACGCGGGCCGCGCGATGGTGCTGCAGGCGGCCGAGGCGTACGACACGGGGGAGGACCGCAAGCTCGGCCCCTCCTGCGCGAAGTACTTCTGCTCGGAGATGGCCGGTCGCGTCGCCGACCGCGCCGTCCAGGTCTTCGGCGGCATGGGCTACATGCGCGGTGTCGTCGTCGAGCGGCTGTACCGGGACGTACGCCTGTTCCGGATCTACGAGGGCACCAGCCAGATCCAGCAGGTCGTCATCGCCCGCCGGCTCCTCCGCTGACCCCGCTGAGCTGGGACGATGAATCGATTTCGTGTCCGGGCCGCGCAGCGTGTATGGTTACGGAGCGCGGAAGGGCGCACGCCCCCTTAGCTCAGTCGGCAGAGCGTCTCCATGGTAAGGAGAAGGTCTACGGTTCGATTCCGTAAGGGGGCTCTAGCAGCCGATATCCCGGTCCGCCGCAGTGGGCCGGGGTTTCGTCTGTTCGGGCG
Source organism: Actinoallomurus soli (assembly GCF_024055715.1). Lineage (GTDB taxonomy): Bacteria > Actinomycetota > Actinomycetes > Streptosporangiales > Streptosporangiaceae > Actinoallomurus > Actinoallomurus soli. The sequence continues at coordinate 497,546 of NZ_JAMXMV010000004.1, read as the reverse complement.
GGCCCGGAGAGTCCGGTATCCTTTTCTCCGGTCGTCCCGACCTCGCGGCGGAGTAGCTCAGTCAGGCAGAGCAAGCGGCTCATAATCGCTGTGTCGCCGGTTCAAGTCCGGCCTCCGCTACCACCTCACCGCCTTCCCTCTCGCAGGGAGGCGGTAGGTCGCTGTCCAGTGTCCCTCACCAGAAAGGCACTCCCTCGTGGCTGCCACCGACGTACGGCCAAAGATCACGCTGGCCTGCCAGGAGTGCAAGCACCGCAACTACATCACCCGGAAGAACCGGCGTAACGACCCGGATCGCCTGGAGCTGAAGAAGTACTGCCCGAACTGCCGTAAGCACCAGGCGCACCGCGAGACCCGCTGAGGCGGGTGCGGGCTCGCCGGCCGGCGTTCCCTGACGTACACAGCCCGTCCCGGCCCAGTCGCCGGGGCGGGCTGAAGCACGTCTGTTAACGTCGCTGCATCGATCACCTGGCGGACGCGGGCATCCCCGGGAAGGGACGGATTGAATGGCGCTCAACCGCGAGTTCATCGGGCGGGCCTTCCCGCCCTCGGAGCCGTACGAGGTCACCCGGCTGAAGATCCGGGAGTTCGCGGACGCCATCGGCGACCTGAACCCGGTCTACCGTGACCCTGAGGCGGCCAAGGCCGCCGGGCATCCCGACGTGATCGCGCCGCCGACCTTCCCCATCGTCATCTCGATCGGCGGGGCGTCCCTGACCGATCCCGAGCTCGGCCTGAACTACGCGATGGTCGTCCACGGCGAGCAGCGGTTCGAGTACAACCGGCCCCTGCACGCGGGCGACGTCGTCACGGCCGAGTCGACGATCGCCGGGATCCGTTCGATCGGGCGCAACGAGCGCCTCGACATCCAGACCGTCATCACGACGGTCGATGGCGAGCACGTGTGCACGGCCCACAACGTCATCATCGAGCGAGGTGCCTGACCATGACCGCGACGGTGAAGTACGACGAGGTCGAGGTCGGCCAGGAGCTCCCCGCCAAGACGTACCCGGTCCATCGCCTCGACCTGGTGAAGTACGCCGGCGCGTCCGGTGACTTCAACCCGATCCACTGGAACGAGCAGTTCGCCAAGTCCGTCGGCCTGCCCGACGTGATCGCGCACGGCATGTTCACGATGGCGCAGGGCGGCCGGTACGTCACCGACTGGGCCGGCGACCCGGGCGCGGTCGTGGAGTACGGCGTGCGGTTCTCCTCGATGGTCGTCGTGCCCAACGACGGCGGCACCGAGATCGAGATCACCGGTGTGATCGAGGACAAGCGCGACGACAACACGGTCGTGGTCGCGCTGACCGCCCGGTCGGACGGGCAGAAGGTCCTCACCCGCGCCAAGGCCACGGTCCGCCTCGCCTGATGGCGGTCCGTTGCGAACAGGTCCGCCTCGCGGGCTACACGACCCTGCGGCTCGGCGGCCCGGCACGGTGCTTCGTCGAGGCCACGACCGACGATGAGCTGATCGACGCCGTCCGCCGCGCCGACCGGGACGGCGAGCCCGTGCTCGTCCTAGGCGGCGGCAGCAACCTCGTCGTCGCCGACGAGGGCTTCCCCGGCACCGTCGTGCACGTCGCCACGCGCGGCGTGACCACGGGGTCGACCGGCTCCGGCGACGGCCGCGTGCTCGTACGCGCCCGCGCGGGCGAGGAATGGGACCCGTTCGTCGCCCGGTGCGTCGAGGAGGGGCTGTCCGGGGTCGAGTGCCTGTCCGGCGTTCCCGGCCTGCTCGGCGCCACCCCGATCCAGAACGTCGGCGCGTACGGTCAGGACGTCAGCGAGACGATCGTCGAGGTCCGCGCGTACGACCGCGAACGCGGCGAGGTCGTCGTCCTCGACCGCGCCGCCTGCCGGTTCGGCTACCGCGGCAGCGCGTTCAAGGGCGCCGACCGGCACGTCGTGCTCGAGGTGACGTTCGCGCTCGAGAACGACGACCTGTCCGCTCCGATCCGGTACGCCGAACTCGCCCGGACGCTCGGGGTCGACCCCGGAGCCCGGGTGCCGCTCCGCGACGCCCGCGAGGCGGTCCTCGGCCTGCGCCGGGGCAAGGGCATGGTCCTCGACCCGGCCGACCCCGACACGCGGAGCGCCGGGTCGTTCTTCACCAACCCGATCCTGGACCCCGATCAGGTCGCCGACCTGGAGAAGCGCGTCGCCGACCGGCTCGGCCCGGACGCGGCGTTCCCGCGCTATCCGGAGCCCGACGGGCGTACGAAGACCTCGGCCGCCTGGCTGATCGACAAGGCCGGCTTCACGAAGGGGTACGGCCGGGGCCCGGTCCGGATCTCGACCAAGCACACCCTGGCGCTGACCAACGCCGACGGCGGACGCACCGAGGATCTCCTCGCCCTGGCCCGCGAGGTACGCGACGGCGTCCACGCCGCCTTCGGCGTCACGCTCGTCAACGAACCCGTCTTCGTCGGCGTCGGCCTCTGACGCGCCCCCGTACGTCCACCGCGCGCCTCGTCGTCCCCGCCCGCGCTCACTCCCCGCGGACACCTACCGCGGGTCCTCGGTGAGCGGAACGGTGATCGTGACGACGGTGGGACCGCCGGACGGGCTGGAGACGTGCAGGTCGGCGTCGACGGCGTCGAGGCGGTCGATGATGCCGCGCAGGCCGGTGCCGCCGGCCGGGCTCGCGCCGCCGACGCCGTCGTCCGTGACGGTGACCCGCAGGACGTCCGGGTCGCCGGTGAAGACGACCTCCGCGGCGGTGGCCTCACTGTGCTTGACGACGTTGCTCAGGCACTCGGCGACCGCGAAGTACACGGCCGTCTCGAGGGCGGCGGGCAGGGCCCGCGGCGGGTCGCCGGTCACGGTCACCGGTACGGCGAGGTCGAGCACGAGCGCGCGGACGGCGTCGCCGAGACCGCGGTCGGCCAGGACCGCCGGATGGATGCCGTGCATGACGGCGCGGAGATCGTCGAGCGCGGCGACGGCGGTCGCCCGGGCCTCGTCGAGCAGCCGCGCCGCGGCGTCGGGGTCGCGGCGGAGCAGCTCGCCGGACAGGCCGAGCGTGAGCGCGAGGGAGACCATCCGGGCCTGCGCGCCGTCGTGCAGGTCACGTTCGACGCGCTTGAGGTCGGCGGCCTGACGGTCGACCGCCCCGCGACGGGAACGGGTGAGGCGGGTGACCCGGGCGGCGAGTTCGCGCTCCCGCGCCCCGAGGGGGCGGCTGACGACCCATGCGTGGAGCGAGAACACGGCGGACAGCGCGAGGGCCTGCCAGATCGGCCAGAAGTATCCGCCGCCGCTCAGCACCCAGACGGTGACGTCGACGAGCACGAGCAGGCCGCACAGCGCGCCGTCGACGGCGAGCCACCGGCGCCGGCGGGGACGGACGCGCAGCGCCCGGCGCAACAGCAACTCCGCGGCCAGCACGGTGCCGACCCCGAAGTACACCCAGCGGGGCCAGAACTCGTCGACGCCGGTGACCGCCCAGGCCGAAGTGGCCGCGGCACAGGGCACCGCGGCCACTCCGACGCGGGCGAGGACCCGCCGCCGACCGGTCGTCATGCGGAGGTCCGCCGGGCCGGGCGGTAGGTGATCCGGCGCAGCAGCGCCTCGGCCGGTCCCCGGTACGCCGCCGCGCTCATCGCCTGCGCGGCCGCCAGCGACACCGCCCAGACGGCCACCGCGGCGAGCAGAGCGGCGTAGGTGCCGCCGAGGTGCAGCGCCCACGGCGAGAACAGCGCCAGCCAGGCCACCGACTGGAACAGGTAGCCGCTCAGCGAACGCTGGCCGAGGGCGCTCACCGGGCCGAGCAGCGCCCGGCCACGGGGCGCGCCGCTCAGCCTCAGCGCCAGCAGGCCGAACAGGGCGACGTAGCCGGGTCCGCCGTACTCGCCGGTGATCGCGTGGACGCGCGCCATGGCCCCGACGGTACCCGTGTCGAGGTGGAGGACGCCTGCGGTCACGAGCGCGTAGGGCAGAGCGCCGGCGAAGGCGACGCCGAGACAGACGACGGCGGTGCGGCGCAGGAGCCTCCGGTGCGCGGCCGGCTCTTCGAGCACGCGGCGGCGCGCGGCCCAGATGCCCAGCCACACGATGACGATGAACGGGATGACGGTCGCGGTGTGCACCGGCCATTCGGTGAGCCGGTCGAGCAGCGCACGCCCGTACGAGGAGGCGGCCAGCGAGGGGTTGGGGGTGTTGGTGAGGACGGCGTGCCCGCCTCGGGCGCCGGCGAAGGCCCGCCAGGTCAAGGCGACGGCGCTGACCGTCTGGATGCCCCACAGCCACAGGACGATCCGGTGGAACCGGTCGCCGCGGCGCAACAGGAGGAGGGTGGCGAGGATGCCCACGATCCCGTAGGCGCCGAGGAAGTCCCCCCAGTACAGGAGGATCCCGTGGACGAGCCCGAAGCCGACGAGCGCGGTGTTGCGGCGCAGCAGGACGCGCCGCTCGTCGGCGCCCGCGGCGCGCTGCCGGGAGGCCAGCTGGACGAGGCTGTAACCGAACATGACGGCGAAGACCGGGTACGCGCGGCTCTCGACGAACATCGACATCAGGAAGTTCACGACGCGCTGCGCGCCGTGCGGCGTGCCGTCGAGGCCGGGCTGGCCGGCGAAGGCGAAGTTGCCCGCGTTGGCCAGCGCGATGAACAGCAGCATCACGCCACGGGCCAGGTCGGGCGCCGGCGCGCGCTCGGCGCGTCGCACGGGCCCCGCCGGGGGCGCGGCCGGTGCTGTGAGGGAGGGTGTGGTCGTCATGGGGCCAGCCTCGCCGAGCGCCGGCCCGGCCACGAGGAGGCTGGATCCCCCTTGATGGGGGTACTGGTACCTCTATCCGTCGAGGTACGCCAGGACGGCGAGCACCCGCCGGTTGTGGTCGTCGGACGACTGCAGGCCGAGCTTGGCGAAGATGTTGTTCGTGTGCTTGGCGACCGCCTTCTCCGTGATGAACAGGGCGGCGCCGATCGCGGCGTTGGACCGGCCCTCGGCCATGTGGGCGAGCACCTCGCGTTCGCGCGGGGTGAGCCGCTCCAGCGGCAGCACCCGCTCGCGGTTGTCCAGCAGTTTCGCCACGACCTTGGGATCCAGCGCGGTGCCACCGGCGGCGACCCGGCGCACCGCGTCGACGAACTCGCCGATGTCGGAGACCCGGTCCTTGAGCAGGTAGCCGATGCCACCACGGCCGTCGGCGAGCAGTTCCCGCGCGTAGAGCCGTTCGACGTACTGCGACAGCACCAGGATCGGAAGCCCCGGCACCTCGGCCCGCGCCGCCAGCGCGGCACGCAGCCCTTCGTCGGTGTGGGTCGGTGGCAGCCGGATGTCGACGACGGCCACGTCCGGCCGCCGTTCGACCAGCTCACGGAGGAGGCCCGGCCCGTTGTCGACCGCGGCGACCACCTCGAAGCCGTACGCCTGCAGCATGCGGATGAGACCGTCCCGCAACAGCGTGAGATCCTCGCCCACCACGACCTTCACGGCGCAACCGTAGCCGAGACACACGGCCGGCTCCTCGGCCGCGGAGCACCCGGCGGGCGGCGCGCCGGACTCGTCGGCGAACGCCCTCACCCCGCCCGGTCGGAGGAGCGGGACGTAGGCACGCCCGTCCGGTCGTGGGAGCGGGACGCGGACGCGCCCGTCCGGTCGTGGGAGCAGGGCGCGGACGCGCCCGTCCGGTCAGGGGAGCAGGACACGCTCGCCCGGTCAGGCGAGCGAGACGTAGGCACGCCCGGTCAGGGGAGCAGGACGTGGAGGACGTCGTCGGCGCGTGTGCCGTCGGGGCGGTCGAAGCGGGACCGCTGAATGCTCTCGCGGACGAACCCGGCCTTCTCCAGCACCCGCTGCGACGCCACGTTGTCAACCATGGTCCCGGCCACGAGCCGCTGCACGCCGATCTCGAACGCCCAGGCGCTGACCAGCCGTACGGCGCGGGTCGCGACGCCCTTGCCGCGGAACTCCGGCAGCATGCTGTAGCCGACCATCGCCTGCCGGCTCCACGCCTCGTTGTAGAGGCCGATGTCCCCGGCGAACGCGCCGCCGACCCGGATCACGAAGTCCGCGCGGTGGCCCGCCAGCCACTCGCTCGCCGCGCGCTCGCAGCGCCGTACGACTTCGGCGCGCGGCCGCTCCTGGGTGTAGACGGACCGGTGGCGGACGTCGGGCAGGTTCATCAGGGCCCACAGGTCGTCCGCGTCGGCGGGGCCGAGCGGGCGCAGGCTCACCTCGCCGTCGCGCAACTCGCCGTCCCGCAGGTCCGGCAGCGGTCGCGGGGCCGGTCCGGACGGATCACCCGGCAGCCAGGCCCAGACCACCTCGTCCGGCCGGCCGCCGCCGTCCGGGCCGCTGCCCCGGCGCACGGACTCGCGCGTGAACCCGGCGTTCAGCGCGACGCGCTGGGAGACCGTGTCGACGACGTCGGTGATCATCTCCAGCCGTCCGTCGGCCTGCTCGGTCAGCGTCCGCAGGGCCTTGCTCGCCACGCCGCGGCGGCGCTCCTCGGGGATCACCCAGACGCTCACCTCACGGACGCCGGGCCGGGCCTCGATCAGGCTCAGTCCGCCGGCCAGCCGGTCACCGTCGAGGACGGCGTGCGTGACGGGGAGGTACGGGGCCAGCCGTGCGGCTTCTTCGGCAGTCGCGGTACGGAGGATCACGGTGTCCGATCATTCCATTTCGTCCGCCGCCGTGCGGGCCGTTCCGCGCGGTGTCCCGAGCCAGGCGTCCACGCCTTCGAGAAGGCGTTTCTGCGTCTCGGCGGGGGCGGCCGAGCCCCGGATCGAGGAGCGCGCCAGCTCGGCCAGCTCCTCATCGGTGAACCCGTGCTCCCGGCGGGCCAGCTCGTACTGATGGGCCAGCCGCGACCCGAACAGCAGCGGGTCGTCGGCGCCCAGCGCGATCGACACCCCGGCCTCGAAGAGCCGCCGTAGGGGCACGTCACCGGCCCTGGTGTAGACGCCGAGCCCGACGTTCGAGGCCGGGCACACCTCCAGGGTGACGCCGCGCGCCGCGACGGTGTCCATCAGGGCCGGATCCTCGACCACGCGGACCCCGTGCCCGATCCGGTCGGCCTCCAGCGCGTCGAGGCAGGCCCGTACACTCGCCGGGCCCAGGAGCTCGCCACCGTGCGGCACCGACAGCAGCCCCGCCCGCTTGGCGATCGCGAACGCCCGGTCGAAGTCGTATGCCCGGCCGCGCCGCTCGTCGTTGGACAGCCCGAAGCCGACGACCCCGCGCCCGGCGTACTGGACGGCGAGCCGCGCCAGCGTCCGGGCGTCGAGAGGATGCCGGGTGCGGTTGGCCGCGATGATCACGCCGATGCCCACCCCGGTGATCTCCGCGGCCTCCCGCGCCGCGTCCATCACCAGGTCCGTGAAGGGCGTCACCCCGCCGAACCGCCCGGCGTAGCCGCTCGGGTCGACCTGGATCTCCAGCCAGCCGGAGCCCTCCGCGGCCTCGTCCTCGGCGGCCTCGCGCAGCAGCCGCCGCACGTCGTCCTCGTCTCGCAATACCGAACGGGCGATGTCGTAGAGGCGCTGGAACCGGAACCAGCCGCGTTCGTCCGTGGCGCGCAACCGGGGAGGCCACTCCTCGACCAGGGCGTCGGGCAGGTGCACACGGTGCTTGTCGGCGAGCTGAACGAGCGTGCTGTGCCGCATCGAGCCGGTGAAGTGGACGTGCAGATGAGTCTTGGGCAGGGCGGTGACGGGACGGGCCTCCATGCACCGATCTTGCCGTATGCGCTGCTCGGACCTGCGACGACCTCCCCCGAACGGCATCGGTGCCCCGGTCGCCGAAAAAAACTTTGAGAAGCCGTGCAACCCCCCATGGGGTCCACGCGTAGTTGAAGGGCGCGAGAGTCAAACCGCGCTGAAAGGGATAGATGTGATCGTCAACCTCAAGCTGGCAGCACTGGCCACCGGCGCCGCGGGCGCCATCGTCGCCGGCGGCGTCGCCTACGCGGCCGTCGGAAGCAGCTCGCCGGCACCGTCCGCCAAGCCGGTCGCGGACAGCGCGAAGAACGTCGTCAAGCAGGCCGAGGCCGCGGTCCCCGGCTCCGCGCCGACCTGCCTGACCCTGCCCCAGACCAAGCTCCCGAAGGGCAAGCTGCCGAAGGCCGAGGTGCCCAAGGCCGAACTGCCGAAGGGTGAGCTGCCGAAGGCCGAGGTGCCCAAGGCCGAGCTGCCCAAGAGCAAGCTTCCCGCGGTCAAGCTCCCCGCGGACAAGCTGCCGAAGACCGCCGAGAAGCCGAACCTGCCGGTCCCGGCGGACAAGGCCAAGGTCCCGGCCGGCGAGGCCAAGGTCCCCGCCGGGAAGGTCCCGAGCACCCTGCCGACCTGCGCGCCCGGCAAGGTCGAGTCCGCGCAGAGCACGCCGAAGTCCGCCGTTCCCGTCGCGAAGCCGGGGCTGCCGAAGGTCAAGGTGCCTGAGGCCACGCTCCCGTCCTGCGACTCGGTGCCGGCCGTGGTCAAGATCGAGCACTCCAAGGCGAAGGACGTCACGCTGCCCACGGGCCTGCACCTCGCCGCCTCCCACAGCCACTCGATCACCATCCAGAGCGGCAAGATCTGCACCGTCGTCCAGAAGTTCGCGGCCGCCGGCGGCAAGTACCTGACGGTCGAGCGCCTGAACGTTCCGCCGCAGGTCACCGTCAAGGAACTGGCCGCGGACCTGAAGCTGCCCGAGGGCAACCTCGTTTCGGCCGAGGGCACCCAGACGTGGCAGAGCCCGCTGAGCACCGGCATGCTGTGGATCTCGGACAAGGGCTACGCGATCTACCTGACCGGCAGCCCCGCGTACGCGGCTCAGCTCCCGGCGATCGCCACGCAGCTGCGGCAGCTGCACTGAGGCTCGGCGCGGGTGGCCCGGCGCGGTGGGCCACCCGCGACCGATCGACATGAACAGAGGGCCTACGACGGACGGAGTGCCGTGGCGCGTCGGGACGACGAGTCATTCGTCGAGTTCGTGGCGCAGCGTGGGACAGCGCTGCTTCGGACCGCCCAGCTGCTGTGCGGGGCGCGGACGGATGCGGAGGATCTGCTGCAGACGGCCCTGGAAAAGGCATATCGGCACTGGGGCAGGATGAGACCCGACGCCGATCCGGAGCCGTACGTCCGGAAGATCCTGGTCAACCTGTCCGTCAGCCGTGCCAGGCGATGGCGGGTGCTGCGGGAGGTCCAGATGGCCGCCCCGCCGGAGACGCCGACGGCGTCCGAGGCGGGCACCGTCGAGCTGCGCGGCGTCCTCATCGAGGAGCTGAAACGGCTCGGCCCGCGCCAACGGGCGGTGCTGGTCCTGCGGTACTGGGAGGACATGTCGGAGGCGGAGACGGCCGCCATGCTCGGCTGCTCCGTCGGCACCGTGAAGAGTCAGGCCGCGCGAGGCCTCGCCCGCCTCCGCGAACGAATGGGAAAGTCCGCACAGGCGGCGGCGTCAAGGGGGTGAACCATGGATCTGGAGGACGAACTCCGGCAGGCCATGGCGGATCATGTCACGGGGGTGTCCGCGCCCGGCACGCTGGCGCATGAGGCACGGCGCCGCCACCAGCGGACGGTACGACGGCGGGCGACCATCGCGGTCGCGGCCGCCGGGGTCGTGGTCGCCATCGCGGTCATCCCGACCTATCAGGCGATCCGCCCGCAGCCGGTCAGCGCTCCGGGGCCCGAGGGGCGGCACCCGGGGATCGGCGGGACCACGACGGCCGGATCCGCAGCGCCGTCGCCGTCCGCGGCCCGGAGCAACGGATCCACGGCGCCGTCCGAGAGCCCGTCGGCCAAGACCCACGCGGGGACGCGGCCGTCGCGGCACCCCGGCACCGGATCGCCGCGCGGGACCGCGCCGGACGTCGTCAAGGCGCTGCTGGCCTACCTCCCGGACGGCATCGACCCGCACGACACCTGTCACACCGGCGAGACCGGGGCCCGCCGGACGACGACCTGCCGCTGGACCGGCCCGGCCGGCTGGATCGAGGTGCGGCTCGTACGCGACGACTCGCTCAAGGGGCCCGGCGACATGGGCTTCACGCCCGCCTCGGCGCAGCACGCCGAGGTGCACGGCCACGCCGCTCTGCGCGCCGCCGCGGGCGCGACGTTCGGCCAGGTCATGTGGATCGAGCGATCGGGGCTCGGTGTCTGGGTCGGGGTGAGCCCCACGCTCGGCACCCGGCTCATGCGGGTCGCCGAGGGCGTCCAGGTCGACTGAACGTCACGGATCCCGCGCCCGCGGAGGGGACCGGCCGCGCCGGCGGCGGGTCGCGGGGAGGAAAGCGGGGGTCGATCGATCCGGGGTCGATCGAGTCGGTCGGGTGTCGACTCGGCCCGCCCCGAGTCGACACCCGGTCGGCGGGGCGCACGGCGCGGCGCGGACGTACGGCGGGACCGTACGGCGCGGGCGCACGGCGGCCGACCGGTTTCACAGCCATATCGGAGGCGCCCCACGAGCACCGTGGCACTCGTGGGGCGTCGTGGCATCCGCTCCGGCCGGCGGGCCCGGACCCGGCGTGGGCCCGGACTCAGTGGGCCCGGACTCAGTGGGCCTCGGACAGCAGCTTGGCCACCCGGCCGACGCCTTCGGCCAGGTCCTCGTCGCCCAGGGCGTAGGACAGGCGGAAGTAGCCCGGCGTGCCGAACGCCTCGCCGGGGACCAGGGCGACCTCGGCCTCTTCGAGGATCAGGGCCGCCAGCTCCACGGAGGTCTGCGGGCGCCTGCCGCGAAGCTCCTTGCCCAGCAGCTCCTTGACCGACGGGTAGGCGTAGAAGGCGCCCTTCGGCTCGGGGCACACGACGCCGGGGATGTCGTTCAGCATCCGCACCATCGTCTTGCGGCGCCGGTCGAACGCCGTCCGCATCTCGGCGACGGCGGACAGGTCGCCGCTCACCGCGGCGAGCGCGGCGGCCTGTGAGACGTTCGCCACATTCGAGGTCGCGTGCGACTGCAGGTTGGTCGCGGCCTTCACGACGTCCTGCGGGCCGATCAGCCAGCCCACGCGCCAGCCGGTCATCGCGTACGTCTTGGCCACCCCGTTGAGGACGAGGGTGCGGTCGGCCAGCTCCGGCACGACCACCGGCATCGAGGAGAACTCCGCGTCGCCGTAGACCAGGTGCTCGTAGATCTCGTCGGTGACGACCCACAGGCCGTGCTCGGCGGCCCAGCGGCCGATCTCGGCGACCTGCTCACGCGAGTAGACCGCGCCGGTCGGGTTGGACGGGGAGACGAACAGCAGGACCTTGGTCCGGTCGGTGCGGGCCTGCTCCAGCTGGTCGACGCTCACCAGGTAGCCGGTGGTCTCGTCGGCGACCACGTCGACCGGCACGCCGCCCGCCAGCTTGATCGACTCCGGGTAGGTGGTCCAGTACGGCGTCGGCACCAGGACCTCGTCGCCCGGGTCGAGCAGCGCGGCGAACGCCTCGTACACCGCCTGCTTGCCGCCGTTGGTGATGAGGACCTGCGACGCCTCGACCTCGTAGCCGGAGTCGCGCCTGGTCTTCTCCGCGACGGCGGCCTTGAGCTCGGGCAGCCCCCCGGCCGGCGTGTACTTGTGGAACCGGGGGTTGTGGCACGCCTCGACCGCGGCCTCGACGATGTAGTCCGGAGTCGGGAAGTCGGGCTCGCCGGCGCCGAATCCGATCACCGGACGCCCCGCGGCCTTCAGCGCCTTGGCCTTGGCGTCGACGGCGAGGGTCGCGGACTCGGAGATCGCGGCGATCCGAGCGGAGATTCGAGAGCTCATACCGCCTATCGTCGCAGACGGCGCGCCAGGTCTCAGCCCGATATCCCCTTACGGCGAAGGGGCTCCGGAGAGGCGCGGAGGGTCTGATCGGCGTTTGGTTCGACGCGGGGGCGGTTTGGGACGTAGACTGCGTGACCTAGTGGCGTCCTGCATGGTTCTCGCGTGCCATGATGGCGACACTGACGAAGGGCAGTAGCTCAATTGGCCAGAGTCCCGGTCTCCAAAACCGGTGGTTGGGGGTTCGAGTCCCTCCTGCCCTGCGGAATACGGTTCGTGCACGGCACACGTGCGCGGGCGTACTGAACGCACGCCCACACCGGAAGTTCGCGACACAACCGACTGAGGGGATGCGTCGACACCAATGGCGACCGAGACACGCGGCGAGGCCGCGACCCAGGACAAGGAGAAGTCCGCCAGGAAGCGGACCTCCCCGCTCCTCTTCTACCGCCAGGTGGTCGCCGAGCTTCGCAAGGTCATCTGGCCGACGCGCAATGAGCTCATCACCTACACGACCGTGTCGCTGGTCTTCGTGATCATCGTCGTGGCGATCGTGTTCGGTCTCGACAACGCCTTCTCCTGGGTTGTGCTGAAGCTCTTCGGCTGATCGCGTGCCGGATTCCATCAGCAACCCACAGACGAGAGAAAGAGTGACCGTGTCCGAGTCCCCAGAGCTTCACGACGAGGCCATCGAAGAGGCCGAGTCGGTGGAAGCGCCGGCTTCGGCCGAGGCTGAGGAAGTCGCCACGGAGTCCGACGCTACGTCCGCCCCAGCGTCAGAAGAGGCGTCCGACGAGGCGTCGGACCCGGTCGAAGAGTTCACCACGCAGCTGCGGCTCCTTCCGGGCGAGTGGTACGTCGTTCACTCGTACGCCGGCTATGAGAACCGCGTGAAGACCAACATCGAGCAGCGCACCCAGTCGCTCAACATGGAGGACTTCATCTTCCAGGTCGAGGTGCCGCAGCACGAGGTCACCGAGGTCAAGGGCGGCAAGCGCCAGAAGGTCAACGAGAAGGTCCTGCCGGGCTACATCCTGGTCCGCATGGAGCTCACGGACGAGTCCTGGGCCGCGGTCCGCAACACGCCGGGCGTGACGGGCTTCGTCGGCCTCTCGAACACCCCGTCGCCGCTGCACCTTCGCGAGGTGGCGACGCTGCTCGCCCCGGAGCCCGAGGAGCAGGCCAAGACCAAGGAGACGGCGAAGGCCGCGGCCACCGTCGACTTCGAGGTCGGCGAGTCGGTCACCGTCATGGACGGCCCGTTCGCCACGCTGCCCGCGACCGTCAACGAGATCAACGCCGAGGCGCAGAAGCTGAAGGTGCTGGTGTCGATCTTCGGTCGGGAGACTCCGGTCGAGCTGTCCTTCAACCAGGTCTCCAAGATCTGACAAGCAGGTCTCCGAGGTCGGAGACCGGGTCTTCGAGGTTCGGCGCCGGAGCACGACGCTCCGGCGCATGGCCTCGATGGCCTCCATAACGCGTCCCCGCGCGCCTGCGGGGGAGACGGTCCCAACGCGGCGGTCGACGTTCCATCCGCCGCGTCGCCCGTGTGTACGGGAGTGGGGGCCGACGAACAATCGGAACGAAAGGGTGAGGCATGCCTCCCAAGAAGAAGGTCGCCGCGATCGTCAAGGTCCAGCTGCAGGCCGGCCAGGCGACGCCCGCGCCGCCCGTCGGTACCGCTCTCGGTCCGCACGGCGTGAACATCATGGACTTCTGCAAGCAGTACAACGCTGCGACCGAGTCCCAGCGCGGCAACGTCATCCCCGTAGAGATCACCATCTACGAGGACCGCTCGTTCACCTTCGTCACCAAGACCCCGCCGGCCGCGCAGCTGATCAAGAAGGCCGCCGGGATCGACAAGGGCAGCAGCGAGCCGCACAAGACCAAGGTCGGCACGATCACCCGCGACCAGCTCCGGGAGATCGCCGCGACCAAGATGCCGGACCTCAACGCCAACTCGGCCGAGCAGGCCGAGAAGATCGTCGCGGGCACCGCCCGTTCGATGGGCATCACGGTCACCGACTGACGCCCCCGCGGCGAGCCGACGAGCGAGCGGAGCGGCCGGTGAGATACGAGCCGGCCGCGAAGCGAGTGAGGAGGCGAGCGCGGTAGTGAGCACCGCGGCAGATAACACGGCGGCGACACACCGAGGCCGGCGCGGCGACCGCCGCGTCGGCCGAGAACCGAGTGTGGGAGGGCCGCGCGCAGGCCCGCACCACGAGCTCCAGATCAGGAGAACACGATGAAGCGCAGCAAGGCGTACCGCAACGCCGACACCAAGATCGACAAGTCGGCGCTCTACAGCCCGGCCGAGGCCGTGAAGCTGGCCAAGGACACCTCGCCGACCAAGTTCGACGCCACCGTCGAGGTCGCGCTCCGGCTCGGGGTGGACCCGCGCAAGGCCGACCAGATGGTCCGTGGCACCGTCAACCTGCCTCACGGCACCGGTAAGACCGCCCGCGTGCTGGTCATCACCGGTGGCGCCAAGGCCGACGAGGCCCGCGAGGCCGGCGCCGACCACGTCGGCTCCGACGACATGATCGAGCGGATCCAGGGCGGCTGGCTCGACTTCGACGCCGTCGTGGCGACCCCGGACATGATGGGCAAGGTCGGCCGGCTCGGCCGCGTGCTCGGCCCCCGTGGCCTCATGCCGAACCCGAAGACGGGCACCGTCACCACCGACGTGGCCAAGGCCGTGTCCGACATCAAGGGCGGCAAGATCGAGTTCCGCGTGGACCGCCACGGGAACCTGCACTTCATCGCCGGCAAGACGTCCTTCACCGAGAAGCAGCTCGTGGAGAACTACGCCGCCGCGCTGGAGGAGATCATGCGGCTCAAGCCGTCGGCGGCGAAGGGGCGCTACATCAAGAAGGCGACCCTGAGCACGACGATGGGTCCGGGCATCCCGGTCGACCCGAACGCCACGCGCAACCTCACCGCGGAGCTCGAGGACGCCACGGCGTGACGACGAGCTGACGCGACAGCGATCACGGAAGGGCGTCCCCGGTCGGGGGCGCCCTTTCGCGTTGTCTCATCCTGTCGTACGACTCACGTCGCACTCGGAGATAAGGGATCTGGTCCCCATGGGGGATGTTTACAAGATCTAGGGAGGCAAGACTCGATAGTGCTGGAATCAGGCGTTCGTGCTCTCCACGAGCCGAGGGCCGTACGCGATACGCAGGAGGGTTCAATGGTTCGTCGATATGCGGTGGGTACGGCCGCGGGTGCCGCCCTTATGGTCTCCCTCGCCGGGTGCGGTGGTGCCGCGAAGAACAACGCCGACGCGGTGAACGTCTCCGCCGCCCAGGCGATCAATCTGGCGGCGCAGAAGACCAGCACCGTCAAGTCGTACAAGGTCGACATCACCGAGAGCGGTAGTGGAAAGGCCGCTTCCAAGGCGCACGGGGTCGTGCAGGTCCGGCTGAGCCCCGAGCTCGCCGCGGTCGGCACCCTCGACTCGGCCGGGTTCAACGGTCGTTCCGTGGACTCGGGTCTGCGGGCGATCCTTCTCGGCGACACGCTGTACGGGAAGGTCCCCTCGCAGCTCTCGCAGTTCACCGGCGGTAAGCCGTGGGTGAAGTTCTCGGTCTCCAAGGCCGCGCAGCAGGCCGGCGTGAACCTGAACGACATCCTCAAGCAGGCCGACCCTGCGCAGCAGACGAAGATCTTCACCAGCTCGAAGGACGTGCGCAAGGCCGGCACGCAGACCATCGACGGCGAGAAGACCACCCACTACACCGGAACGATCACGGCGAAGGACGCCGCCGCGCAACTCACCGGCAAGGCCAAGCAGTCGTTCCAGGATCTGTACCAGAAGAGTGGCGCCAAGAATGTCGTCTTCGACCTGTGGGTCGGCTCGGACAACCTGCCGCGCAAGCTGACGGCCAAGGGCGCCGCGTCGGACGGCACGGCCACCGCCACCATGGTCTACAGCGACTACAACAAGTCCTTCAGTGTGTCCGCGCCCCCGGCGAGCCAGGTCGCCGACGGCAACCAGCTCATGCCGAAACTGGGCGCCGGCCACTGACCCCCACCCCCACCGGCGCTGACGGGGCCGGCCGGCACCTCCCGGCCGGCCCCGCGCCGGAAGGCCCGGAAACGGCGGCGCGCCCGGCGGCCCTCGGCGGCAGGCGCGCTGTTCTCTGTCGTGACGGTCGGTGAAGTTGAACCGATCGGGCCGGGCCGACGTCCAACTGCTGTCCGCTGCGCGCGGCCGTCATCGGCGTGCGCGCATCGCTACCAGAGGAGACGTTGATGATTCGCCGAAACGCCGTCTGTATCACCGCTGGGGCCGCTCTGGCCCTCTCCCTCGCCGCATGCGGCGGAGGAGACGGTGGGAAGAAGGCGCAGGGAGGTTCGTCCACGTCCGGCAGAACGCAGCTCGCGGCAGAGCAGATCAGCACGGCCTCGCAGAAGGCCGGCACCATCAAGTCGTTCAAGGCCACCGTCTCCACGGACACCACCACGTCGGGGCAGAACGTGAAGATGACCGGCCGGATCTCCTACCGGCTCAGCCCGAAGCTGGCCATGAGGATGACCGTTCCCGGCATGTCGGTCAACGGCAAGGAGACCGGCGGCTTCGAGGAGATCCTCCTCGGCGACTACGTCTACATGAAGATGCCCGCGCTCTCGCAGCAGGCCGGCGGCAAGCCGTGGATCAAGATGTCGCTCAGCAAGATCGGCGCGAAGAGCGGCATCGACATCAAGTCGCTCATGAACCAGTCCAAGCAGGCCGACCCCTCGGCCAATACCCGGATGCTCACCGCCTCCAAGGACGTCACCAAGGTCGGGACCGAGACCGTCGGCGGCACCCAGACGACGCACTACAAGGGCACCTACTCCGTGCAGGCGGCTCTGGCCAAGCTCAGCGGCGACCAGCGCGCGGCGATGCAGCAGATGGTCGCCAAGAGCGGGTTGGACAAGATGAATTTCGACCTGTGGCTGGACGACCAGCAGCTTCCCCGCAAGATGACGGTCCGGACCCCTGCGGGCTCCCAGGTGCAGTCGACCATCACGACGACCTACACCGGGTTCAACCAGCCGGTCTCCATCTCCGCCCCGCCCGCCGGCCAGGTGACCTCCGCCGGCTGACACCTCCGGGCACCGCCTCTGCCGGGACGACCGTTGACGGTCCTCCCGGCGGACACGCGTTCGGGGCCCTCATCGCGGCCGCCGGAGACGCGGACGAAGCCTCGATTTGGTCGTCTCGGCGGGATCGCGTACGCTGTTCAACGCCGAAGACCGCCGGTCGTCACCCACAGGGTGACTGAAGGTCCCGCACAGCGGGCGGCCCGCGTAGGTGACATCGAGAGCTGAGACGTGACCTGGTGCTGGTCATGTCGTCCGCCCCGTGCGCCTGCGCCGGGGCGTTCGTCGTCTCTGGGCCTTCTCCACCGGCGCACATCTGGAAGGAGGCCCATGGCGAGGGCGGACAAGGCGGCGGCGGTCGCCGAGCTCAAGAGCGAGTTCGAGAGCTCGAGCGGTGCCGTGCTGACCGAGTACCGCGGGCTCACCGTGGCGCAGCTCAGCGAGCTGCGCCGATCGCTCGGTGAGAATGCACGTTTCGCCGTGGTGAAGAACACGCTGACCAAGATCGCCGCGCGCGAGGCCGGGGTCACCGAGGAGCTCGAGCAGCTGCTCCAGGGCCCGTCGGCGATCGCGTTCGTCAAGGGCGATGTGGTCGAGGCCGCCAAGGGCCTGCGTGACTTCGCCAAGGCCAACCCGAACTTGGTGATCAAGGGCGGCGTCGTCGACGGCAAGCCGATGACGTCCGAGGACATCACCACGCTCGCCTCCCTCGAGTCCCGCGAGGTCCTCCTCGCGAAGCTCGCGGGTGCGATGAAGGCGTCGATGGGCAACGCCGCCGCTCTCTTCAACGCCCTGCCGACCAAGGCCGCCCAGCTGGCCGAGGCTCTGCGGGTCAAGCGTGAAGAGGAGGGCGGGGCCACGGAGGCCGCCGCCGAGGCGCCGGCCGAGACGTCGGACGAGGGTTGATCCCGCGGTCGTAACAGACCTGAATTACCCCACCCGCACGAGCGACGCGGGTTTTCAACAGGAGGAAGCAACACCATGGCGAAGCTCAGCACCGACGAGCTGCTCGACGCTTTCAAGGAGATGACCCTTCTCGAGCTCTCCGAGTTCGTGAAGCAGTTCGAGGACACCTTCGACGTCAAGGCCGCCGCCCCCGTCGCGGTCGCCGCCGCTCCGGGCGCCCCGGGCGCTCCGGCCGAGGCCGCCGAGGAGAAGGACGAGTTCGACGTCATCCTCGAGGCCGCCGGCGACAAGAAGATCCAGGTCATCAAGGAGGTCCGTGGCCTCACGAGCCTGGGCCTCAAGGAGGCCAAGGACCTGGTCGACGGCGCGCCGAAGCCGCTGCTGGAGAAGGTCAACAAGGAGACGGCCGACAAGGCCAAGGAGGCCCTGGAGAAGGCCGGCGCGACGGTCACCGTCAAGTAAGGCACTGCCTTACCCGGTTCTCTTTACGGCGCTTTCTCAGCGCTCTTCGAGGGCGGTCACCCTTCCGGGTGGCCGCCCTTCGCCGTTGTCGTCCGGCCTACCAGGTGAGGAAGCCGGACAGCGCGGCGCCGTCGGGGAGCGGCGTCTCCTCGGGCAGGGGGCGGATGAAGACGACCGCGTCCCCCACCCGTCCTCCGGCCAGAGGTCGCCGCCCACGGTGTAGAGGTGGGCGAACGGCATGTAGAGGCAGAAGTCGCCGTGGACCAGGTGGCCGAGGTCGGTCACGAGGCGGACCTCGTCCACTGGGACGTCGGCGTCGTCGTCCCAGCCGAGGCCGCACATGGCGCGTTCGATGACCTCGGGGTCCTCCCAGGGGAGATTCAGCAGGCCGGCGATCCGCCGCGCGAGGTCGGACGTGACGGGGCAGGTGGCGAGGTACGAGCAGATCTCGTCGTCCTGGTCCTCGTCGATCAGGGGGATTCCGTTCACGGCCGAGGATTGTCCCGGCCGTGCCGCGCGTCCCACAACAATCCAGAGCCTTACCTATCAAGCGCTTGGTTGATAGGATTCCGGCTCATGCGGCGTGATCATTTACCCACCCTCTGTGGACATTCGCCGGCCCTGACCTGTCGGGAGCCCTCTTCCCAAGTGAACTGTTGGACCGCTAGTCTCATAAGTCCGACTTGAGTAACGATCTGCTTACGAGGCAGCCTCCGCCCCGGTGACGATGGTTTTACCTCTTCCATTCGAGCGAGGGATGACTACGGTAGGTGGACGCGGCACGCACGATGGCCCCCGGCCACTGATCAGTGGCTCTGTGTGATCCGGCAACGTAACCCATCGGTAACTCGCTCGTTGTACCGGACACCTTGGGCTGGCTTGACGAAAGGTGACGAGTGGGCGTCGAAATCAGAGTCGAAGGGCTGACCAAGTCCTTCGGGCGTCAGGTCATCTGGGAGGACGTCACCCTGACACTGCCCGCCGGTGAGATCTCCGTCCTTCTCGGACCCTCCGGCACCGGCAAGTCGGTCTTCCTCAAGACGATGGTCGGCCTGCTCAAGCCGGACCGCGGGCACTGCTGGATCGACGGCAGGGACATGCCGAACCTCCGCGAGCGCGACATGTACGAGGTGCGCAAGCTCTTCGGCGTCCTGTTCCAGGACGGCGCGCTGTTCGGGTCGATGAACCTCTTCGACAACATCGCCTTCCCGCTGCGCGAGCACACGCGCAAGTCGGAGTCCGAGGTCCGGCGCATCGTCCTGGAGAAGATGGAGATGGTCGGCCTCGCGGGAGCCCAGAACAAGTTCCCCGGCGAGATCTCCGGCGGCATGCGGAAAAGGGCCGGGCTCGCCCGCGCGCTCGTGCTCGATCCGCAGATCATTCTCTGCGACGAGCCCGACTCCGGCCTGGACCCGGTCCGCACCGTCCTGCTGAACCAGCTGATCGTCGACCTCAACGCCGAGATCGAGGCGACGATCCTCATCGTCACCCACGACATCAACACCGCCCGCACGGTGCCGGACAACATCGGCATGCTGTTCCTCCGCCAGCTGGTGATGTTCGGGCCGCGCGAGATGCTGCTGTCGAGCGAGGAGCCGGTGGTCCGGCAGTTCCTCAACGCGCGCAAGGTCGGCCCGATCGGCATGTCCGAGGAGAAGGACCTGTCCGAGCTGGAGGCCGAGGCCCGCCTCGGCCGCGACCCCGGAGCGCTGCCGCCCATCCCGCCGCAGCTGATGACCAGCGACGGGCGCATCCGCCGCACCCAGCACGCTCCCGGCGAATGGCTGCGCGCGCACGGGGTCACTCCGCCGGAGGGTTCGTTCATCGACGAGATGGGCCGTGACTGGCTGGAGGAGTGGCCGCGGTACGTCAGCGCGATGTCGGCCGACGCGGGGCGGCCCGCCGAAGGGGCCCACTGATGGCGCGCGCCGGCAAGATGGCCGACGGCGTCGCCAACGTCACGCTGCGCGAGCCGGGCCGCTTCTTCGCCCTGTCCCTGGACACCTTCCGGGCGCTGTTCACGTGGCCGTTCCAGTGGCGGGAGTTCCTGCAGCAGGCGTGGTTCATCGTCTCCGTCACGGTCGCGCCCACCATCATGGTCGCCATCCCGTTCGGCGCGATCCTGTCGCTGCAGGTCGGCAACCTGATCCGGCAGCTCGGCGCGCAGTCCCAGACCGGCTCGACGGCGGTGCTGGCGATCGTGCGGGAGGCCAGCCCGATCGTGACGGCCCTCCTGATCGCCGCGGCCGCCGGTTCGGCGATCTGCGCCGACCTGGGCGCCCGCAAGATCCGCGAGGAGATCGACGCGATGGAGGTGCTCGGCATCAACCCGCTGCACCGCCTCGTGGTGCCGCGGGTGCTGGCCTGCGCGTTCGTCGGGCTCTTCCTCAACGGCATCGTCTCGGTCGTCGGCATCGCCGGCGGCTACGTCTTCAACGTCATGCTGCAGGGCGGCACGCCCGGCGCCTACATCGCCTCGTTCAGCGGCCTGGCACAGCTGTCCGACCTGTACCAGGCCGAGGTGAAGGCGGTGGTGTTCGGCATCACGGCCGCGCTCGTCGCCTCGTACAAGGGCCTGACCGCCTCCGGCGGCCCCAAGGGCGTCGGCGACGCGGTGAACCAGACCGTGGTCATCGCGGCGATGGCCCTGTTCGTGGAGAACTTCGTGCTCAGCGCGCTGTACTTCCAGCTCGTCCCGCAGAAGGGCATGTGATGGCGGCCGGCACCTGGGGCGGGTTCCGTACCGCCAAGCGCGTCATCGACGCTCCGCTGGAGCGCCTGGAGGGCTTCGGCCACCAGATGGCGTTCTACGTACGGGCGTTCGCGTGGGTCTGGCGGGTCGTCCTCCGCTATAAGAAGGAGGTCGTCCGGCTGCTCGCCGAGGTCAGCCTCGGCACCGGCGGCCTGGCCGTCATGGGCGGCAGCGTGGCGATCGTCGGCTTCATGACCTTCTTCACCGGCACCGAGGTCGGCCTGCAGGGCTACAACGCCCTGAACCAGATCGGCAGCGCCGCCTTCAGCGGCTTCGTCTCCGCGTACTTCAACACGCGCGAGCTCGCGCCCACCGTGTCGGCGCTGGCGCTGTCGGCCACGGTCGGCTGCGGCTTCACCGCCCAGCTCGGCGCCATGCGGATCAGCGACGAGATCGACGCGCTGGAGGTCATGGGCGTGCCGTCGCTGCCGTTCCTGGTGACGACGCGCCTGGTGGCCGGCATGCTCGCCGTCATCCCGCTGTACGTCATCGGCCTGCTGGCGTCGTTCGTCGCCACCCGGCTGATGGTGACCGTGTCGTTCGGGCAGTCCAGCGGCACGTACGACCACTACTTCTACCTGTTCCTCCCACCCCACGACGTCCTGTGGTCGTTCGGGAAGGTCCTGGTCTTCGCGATCCTCGTCATGCTGATCCACTGCTACTACGGCTTCAACGCCAGCGGCGGACCGGCCGGCGTGGGCCTGGCGGTCGGCCGCGCCGTCCGTACGAGCCTGGTGGTCGTCAACATCGTGGACCTGCTCATGGGGATGGCGATCTGGGGCGCGACCACCAGCGTACGGATCGCCGGTTGAGACGAGAGGTGTGAGTGCGCGATGTCGACTGCTGAGCGGCGGGAGGACTCATGAGTTCCGCCCCGTTCTTCGGCTCGTGGTCCGAGCGGCTGCGCTACCGCCTGTACGGGCTGGCGTTCGTACTGGTGGTCATCCTGCTCGTCGTCCTGATGGTGATGCAGTACAACAAGGCGTTCACGCCCGTCTACCACGTCACCGTCGACAGCGACCGGGCCGGGCTGCAGCTCGTCCCGCACTCCGACGTGAAGGTCCGCGGCCTGATCGTCGGCGAGGTCAGGAAGATCCGCCAGACGCCGAACGGCGCGGCGATCGATCTGGCGATCGACCCGGGTAAGGCCCGGCTCATCCCGGCGAACTCCTCGGCCCGGATGCTGCCCAAGACGGTGTTCGGCGAGAAGTTCGTCGACATCGTGCCTCCGGCGGGCGAGCTCGGCGGCCGTCACCTGAAGAACGGCGACGTCATCCCGCAGGACCGCTCCACGACCGCCGTGGAGGTCAACCAGGTCCTCAACGACGTGATGCCGATCCTCGACGAGGTCGAGCCGGCGAAGCTCAATGCCACCCTGAACGCCCTGGCCACCGCGCTGCAGGGCCGCGGAGACCAGATCGGGCAGATGCTCGTCGACGCCGACGACTACCTCAAGCGCCTCAACCCGCACCTGCCCACCGTCATCCACGACCTGCGGCAGCTCGCCATCGTCAGCGACAACCTCAACGGCGCCGCGCCCGACCTGATCTCGATCATGCAGAACCTCCAGACGACGAACCGCACGATCGTCGACAAGGAGCCCCAGCTCGTCGAGGCCCTCGACAAGGGCATCGGCCTGACCGGCGACGCCACGGACTTCACCGCCGCCAACGAGCCGCGCCTGGAGGGCGCGATGATCGCCAACCGCAAGGCGCTCGCGCTGCTGGCCAAGTACTCCCCGAGCGTCCCGTGCGTGTTCCAGGGCATGGCCAGGCTGACGCCCCGCCTGATCGACGCGATGGGCGGCCGCCAGCCGGGCGTGCACGTCACGCTGGAACTGGTGAAGCCGCGTCCCGGGTACAAGCCGGGCCTGGACCGCCCGGAGTTCAAGGACTACCGCAACCCCCGCTGCTACGGCCTGCCGAACCCCAAGGTGCCGTTCCCGCAGTACCAGGAGCTCGACGGGACCGAGGACGACCAGTGGTGGGCCGGCGGGGCGGGCCGGTCCCTGTCCAGCGTCCTGGTCAAGCCGGGCAGCTCGACGGACGACGACTCGCTGCTCAAGAGCCTGATGGGGCCGGCCATGGGGACCCGCGCCGACCAGGTGTCCGATCTCGCCACGCTGCTGTACAAGCCCGCCGCCAACGGAATGGTGGTGACCGTCAATTGACTGCTCCCCCTCCTGGAGAAGGGAGATTCCCATCGGCCTTGTGGGGCCGATCCGGCCTAGGCCGGGGGCCTCGCGGCGCGGGTTTCCTGCTTCAGTGCCGGCTGCGGAAGGGAGGACCCTTGCCGTCTGACACCAGCTCCACAGGCATCACCAGGGGCTTCCCTGGTTACGGCTTGACCAGCCGCAAGGATGTTCTTGGCCGCGTTGATGTCCCGGTCGCGCCGGGTGCGGCAGCCTGGACACGTCCAGTGCCGGGTCGAAAGGCTCAACTCGGCGAGCAGGTGCCCGCAGACCGAGCAGGTCTTGGAGGAGGGGTACCAGCGGTCGATGACTACGAGGGCGCGTCCGGCGCGTTCGGCCTTGTACTCCAGCTGCCGGCGGAACTCACCCCACCCCGCATCGCTGATCGCCCGTGCCAACGCGTGGTTTTTGACCATGTTGGTGACGGCGAGGTCTTCGATGACGATGGTGTCGGCCCTGCGGATCAGGTTGGTGCTGGTGCGGTGCAGGAAGTCAGTGCGGGCGTTGCGGACCTTGCGGTGGGCTCGGGCGACCTTGGCCTTGGCCTTGCGGCGGTTCATGCTGCCCGGCTGGCGGCGGGCCATGCGCCGCTGGTAGCGGGCGAGGCTGCGGGCCTTGCGCTCCAGGTGGCGGGGGTTGGCGATGCGTTCCCCGTCGGAGGTGACCGCGAAGGTCTTTACTCCCAGATCGACGCCGATGGCATGCTCGACACTGTCCATAGGCTCGGGCGTGTCGGACTCGACGGCGAACGTGACGTACCAGCGGCCGTCCGGGTCGCGGGAGATCACGACCATGGTCGGGTTCAGCGCGGCCAGGTCCACACCTTCGAAGGACCACACGAACCGCAGCGGCGTCCGGGTCTTGGCCATGTACAGCTCGCTGTTCTTCATGCGGAACGCCGAGCGGGTGTAGTGCGCGGTCTGACGGGAGTTGCGGTTCTTGAATCGCGGGTATTCGGCGCGGCCGGCGAAGAAGTTCGCGAACGCCGCGTGCTGATGGCGCAGCGTCTGCTGCAACGGAACCGAGGAGACTTCCGACAGGAACGCCAGGTCCTCGGTCTTCTTCCACGCGGTCAACGCGGCGTCGGTCTGCCGGTAGGAGGTCTTTTCACCTCGCTGGTGGTAGGCCGCGTGGCGTTCGGCGAGGGTCTTGTTCCAAACGAGGCGCACACAGCCGAACGTGCGGTTGAACACCACCGCTTGTTCGGAGTCCGGGTAGGCCCGGCACCTGTACGCCGTCCGCATGACCAGGCGCCTTACACAGGAGTCACGCATGTGTGAGATTGTTGGCTGGGTGCCGATGGGCTCCGTCCACCGGCGGTCCCGGCTCCGCCGGGCCGCTCCTGATGGAGTCCGGATTCCTCCCCGGCCTGAAAGCCGGGGCATCCTCCGGAGATTCAGGTGAAGACCACGTCGGCGGCGGTGAAGCTGCTCATCTTCGCGGTCATCGCCACGCTGGCCACGGCGGTGCTCGCCGTCACGATCTCCAACACCGAGTTCGTGCCGAGCCGGAAGTACAACCTGATCTTCACGGACGCGGCCGGGCTCAACGACGGCGACGAGGTCCGGATCGCCGGCGTGCGCGTCGGCGAGGTCAAGGGGATCAAGCTCTACCAGGGGCACCTGGCCAAGGTCACGGTGTCGGTGGTCAAGGACCAGCCCCTGCCCCGCAGCACCCAGGCCCAGCTGCGGTACCGCAACCTGATGGGCCAGCGGTACATCTCCCTCACCGAGGGCTCCGGGCAGGGCGGCGAGCTGCCGGCCGGCGGGACGATCCCGAAGGAGCAGACCCAGCCCGCGCTGGACCTGACCGCGCTGTTCAACGGCTTCCGGCCGCTGCTGCGGGCGATCAAGCCGCAGGACGTCAACCAGCTCGCGTACCAGATCATTCAGGTGCTGCAGGGCGAGGGCGGAACGGTCAACGGGCTGCTCGCCCACGTCGCCTCTCTGACCGAGACCCTCGGCAACCGCGACGAGGTCATCGGCCGGGTGATCGACAACCTCGACAAGGTGATCGCCACCATCGACTCGCGCGACGAGGAGGTCTCCGGGCTCATCACCAACCTCAAGAGCCTGGTCTCCGGGCTGTCCGACGACCGCCACGCGATCGGCGCGTCGCTGGTCAGCGTCAACCAGCTGATCTCCACGACCAACGGCCTGCTCACCGACGTGCGCCCGTCGGTCAAGACGGACATCGCCACGCTCGGCCACCTGTCCAAGGTGCTCGCGGCCAACGGCGGCGAGCTGGACAAGGCGTTCGCCGCCATGCCGACCAACTTCATGCTGCTCGACCGGGCGGCGTCGTACGGCTCCTGGTTCAACTTCTACCTGTGCAGCCTGGACGCGCGGATCGGACTGCCCGGCCAGGTCTCCTTCAACACTCCGCAGATCCTGAACGAGAACGCCCGGTGCAAGGGGTGATCAGGGTGAACGAGGCAGCGACGTGGGGGGTGGAGCGGTGAGAGTCTCCTTCCGCGACCGGGACCCCCTGATGATGGGGATCATCGGCATGTCGTCGGTGGCCCTCCTCGTGGTCGCGGCGTTCAACCTGACGGTCTTCGAGGGCGGAACGACGTATCACGCGGCGTTCACCGAGGCCAGCGGCCTCAAGCCGAACGAAGAGGTGCGGATCGCCGGCGTCAAGGTCGGCAAGGTCAAGAGCGTCAGGCTGGAGGACGACCACGTACGCGTCGCCTTCACCGCCGGATCGCACGTCCGCTTCGGTACGCAGTCACAGCTCCGCATCAAGATCTCCACGCTGCTGGGCGCGCACTACCTGGAGGTCGAGCCGAAGGGCGACCGCCGCCAGTCGCCGCACGCCGAGATCCCGGCCTCGCGCACCGCGCCGTCGTACGAGGTCGTGCCCGCCCTGCAGGATCTGTCGGGACAGCTGCAGAAGATCGACGTCCCGCAGCTGGCCACGGCGCTGAACACCCTGAACCAGACCCTGAAGTACTCCCCGGACAACGTACGCCGGACGCTGAGCGGGCTGCGGAAGATCTCCCAGGCGATCTCCTCCCGCGACGATGAGCTGACCGGCCTTCTGGGCCACACGCGCAGCCTCACCGGCCTGCTGGCCGACCGTAGCGGCGACCTCGCGCAGCTCGTCTCGAACGGCGGCCTGCTGCTGCAGGAGCTCAACGACCGGCGGCAGGTGATCACCTCGCTGCTGGCCGGCACGGTCAGCCTCTCGAACCAGATCACCGGGACGATCGAGGAGAACCGCGCCACGCTGAACCCCGCGATGCGCAACCTGCACAGCGTCGTGGACATCCTGCTGCGCAACCAG
This sequence comes from Actinoallomurus soli, assembly GCF_024055715.1. Classification (GTDB taxonomy): domain Bacteria; phylum Actinomycetota; class Actinomycetes; order Streptosporangiales; family Streptosporangiaceae; genus Actinoallomurus; species Actinoallomurus soli. Next base: position 471,174 of record NZ_JAMXMV010000004.1, on the reverse strand, counting down.
ACCAACCTCGACAAGGCGGTCAAGACCCTGGGCCCGTTCGTCAGCGTCTCGGCCGACGCGACCGCCCAGGGCCGGTGGTTCGACGGCTACCTGCAGAACCTCATCCCGCTCCCGGTCGCGATCGGCCCGGCCCAGCCGGACACCGGCGCCACGAGCGGGTCCAGCACGCGCACGCCGAGCGGTACGCGGGCGTCCGGCACGCGCACGCCCAGTGGTACGCCCACGTCCTCCGGAACGGGTCGCAAGTGAGATGAGAGGGACGAACGAGGTGTCTCGATCAGGGCGGCCGGCGCGCCGCCGAGCGGCGCGGATCGTTGCGACGGCGCTCACGCTCACCACGGCCGTCTCGGGCTGTACGTTCCGGGGCGTGTCGAACATGCCGCTGCCCGGCGGCATCGACACCGGCTCCGACCCGTACGACGTGAAGATCGTCTTTTCGAACGTCCTGGACCTGGTGCCGCAGTCGCAGTGCCGGGTCAACGACGTCCCCGTCGGCCGGATCACCAAGATCCGCCTGGTGAACTGGAACGCCGAGGTGACCTGCCGGCTCCGGCGCTCGGTCGACCTGCCGGCCAACGCGGTCGCCACGATCTCCCAGACCAGCCTCCTCGGCGAGAAGTTCGTGGCGTTGTCCGCGCCGCAGGGCCAGACGCCGCAGGGCAGGCTCACGCAGGGCTCGGAGATCCCCCTGGAGCGCACCACCCGCGACACCGAGGTCGAGGAGGTGCTGTCGGCGATGTCCATGCTGGTCACCGGCGGCGGCCTCGAGCAGATCTCCACGATCAACCACGAGCTGAACGCCGCGATGCAGGGCCGCACCACGCAGATCCGCGACCTCCTCGACCGCGTCAACGTCTTCGTCGGCACCCTGGACCGGCAGAAGGCGCAGATCGTCACCACCATCGACAAGGTCGACCGGCTCGCCGCCACGCTCGCCCGGCACAACCAGACGATCGCCGACACGATCGACAGCACCGGCCCCGCGGTGAAGATCCTCGCCGAGCAGCGGCAGGACCTCACCAAGCTCCTGGTCAACATGGACCGGCTCGGCACCGTGGCGACCCGGGTGATCAACCGGTCGCACGACGACACGGTCGCGAACCTCAAGGACCTGCAGCAGGTGCTGCAGAACACCGACAAGGCCAGCAACGTCATCCCGAAGATCCTGGGCGGCCTGTTCACGTTCCCGTTCCCGCAGACCGTCTCTCAGGCGCTCAAGGGCGACTACGGCAACCTGTTCGCGACCCTGGACCTCAACGTCGGGAACATCGCGCACAACTTCCTGACCGGAACCGCCCTCGATGGGGTCGGGAAGGCCGCTGAGAAGCTCCAGGCGTCCCTGCCCGCCCCGCACACGAGCGTTCCGGACAATCCGCTCGGCGTCCTCCCAGAGAGCGGCTCCGGGGCCGGCACGAGCCAGGGCGGCTCACAGCAGGGCGACGGCGGCGGCATCCTGCCGCCCCTCGGGATGGGCGGCGCGCCCGGCGATGACCTGGGCGCCCTGCTGAGCGGAGGCACCGCATGATCATCAAGCGCGGCGTCAAGATCCAGCTGACGATTTTCGCGATCATCACGGCCCTGACCATGGCCTACACGCTGGTCAACATCATCGGGATCGGCCAGACCGTCCTCGACCTGCGGTACCGCGTCTACCTCGACATGGCCGACTCCGGCGGCATCTTCACGAACGCCGAGGTCACCTACCGGGGCGTCACGGTCGGCCGCGTCGGGCCGCTGCACCTGACCAAGGACGGCGTCCGCGTCGAGCTGCGCATCAACCACGACCGTAAGGTCCCCGCCAACGGCGTGCAGGCCTACGTGCTGAACCGCTCCGGCGTCGGCGAGCAGTACGTCGACCTGCGCCCGGCCGGGAACGGCCCGTCGCTGAAGAACGGCGACGTCATCCCGCGCGACCACACCCACCTGCCGGTGCAGACGTACGAGCTGCTGCACAACATCGACGCGCTCGTGCGCACCGTGGACCCCAAGGACCTCGGCACGGTCATCAACGAGCTCGACAAGGGCCTGTCGGGCGAGGGCGCGGACCTGCAGTCGCTGCTCGACTCGAACAAGAAGATCCTGGCCGCGCTGAACGACACCTACCCCGAGACGATCGCGCTGCTCAACAACGGGCGCACGGTGCTCGACACGCAGGTCGACGAGGGGTCGGTCTTCCGTGAGTTCTCTCACAACCTCGCGTCGCTGACCGCCGAGCTCAAGCGCGACGACCCCGACGTGCGCACGTTCCTCAACGTCACGCCGGGCGCGCTCGACCAGGGCCAGGACCTGCTGAACCGCCTCGAGCCGACCCTGCCGACGCTGCTGGCCAACGGCTCGGTCATCGGGTCGGTGCTGACCTCGCGCACCGACCAGCTGCGGACCATGCTGATCACCTACCCGCTCATCGTCGGCGGCGCGTTCAGCGTCGCCCCCGGCGACGGCACGGTGCACTTCGGCCTGGAGCTCAACTTCAACCAACCGCCCGTCTGCACCAAGGGCTACGAGGGCACGAAGATCCGCTATCCGCAGGACACCCGTCCGGCGACGATCAACGCCAAGGCCTCCTGCAAGGCCCCCAAGAACGCCGGCACCGCCGTACGCGGGTCGCGCAACGCGCCGCCGCCCGGGCCGTACCCGAAGCTGCCCGCCGGCGCGACCTCGGGCGCCGGGTTCCCGTATGAGACCTCGGCCGGCAGCGGCTCCGGCGACGGCGGCGACGCCGCGAAGCAGGCGTCGGTGAGCGGGCGGTCGCCGGCGAGCGGCGGCTCGTCGACGGGGGACTCCGGCTCCGGACAGACGGCCTCCTCCGGGCTGCAGACGCTGTTCGTCAGCGGTTACGATCCCCGGACCCGCGTTTACGTGGGGCCCGACGGTAAGCAGTACCGCCTGGGCAAGGTCAGTCAACTGACGGGAGACGCTTCATGGCAGACGCTTCTGCTGAGCCCGATCGTCGGCTGAGCGGCCGCCGCCTGGGGGTGACGCTGGCGCTGCTCGGGGTCGTCCTCCTCGCCCTCCTGGTGCCGGTGGGCTACCTCGCGGACAAGACGTACGCCGCGGACACCCGCAGAGCCGACATCGAGGCCGTGCAGACCGTCGCCCGCCGGGTCGTCACCAACTTCTACTCGATCAGCTACCAGAGCTTCGACGAGGACGCCCAGCGGGTCTACGCCGACATGTCGGACAAGTTCAAGGCGCAGGCCGTCCAGCAGCTCGGTACGACCTGGAAGCAGACCGTCGTGAACAACAAGCTGGTCTCCAACGCCGCGGTGGCCGCCCTGGGCGTGATCGACATCCAGTCGAAGTCGGCCGAGGTCATGGTGACCGTGCGCAGGACCGCGCAGTCCGCGCAGGTCAAGACGCCGGCCTCGTCGTGGCAGAGCGCCCAGGTGCAGCTGACCAAGACCGGCGGTCACTGGAAGGTCTCCGGGATGGGAGGACTGCAGTGACCGCCCTCACCAGGCGCAAGGGCGCGCCGGCCGAGGACTCCGCCGAGGAGACGGCGGCGGAGATTCCCGCGCGGCGCTCGCCCGCCACGGCCCCGCTGGTCATCCTCGCGTGCGCCGTGCTCGTCGTTGCGATCGGCTGCCTCGACCTGTGGCACCGCCACAACGTCGACATCGCGGTGCAGCACGCCCGCGAGGACGGCCTCGCCGCCGCGCAGTCGGACGCCAAGGACCTGCTGTCGTACAACTACCGGACCCTGGACTACGACCTGAAGAAGGCCGAGTCCGAGATGACGCCGGCGATGGCGAAGTCCTACGCCGAGTACTGGAAGATCTTCCGGCCGTCCGTGGAGAAGAGCCAGACCCAGGCGCTGACGCAGGTCCAGGTGGCGTCGGTCACGGAGGCGACCGCCGACCGGGTCGACGTGCTCCTCTTCGTGAAGATGATCTCGGTCAACGCCGCGCACAAGGAGCCCCAGGTCGACACGTCGTGGCCGCGGCTGCAGATGAAGAAGAGCGGCAAGAAGTGGCTCATCGACGGTCCGCGGATGACCACCCCGCCGCCGGCGGCCTCCGTCCCGACCGCGATGCCGACGCCGGCCCCCTCCGCGTCGAAGAAACGCTGATCGTTCCGCGAGCTGCGATACCTGATTTTCGAAGATCCGCGCGCCGTCCCGTGCCGGGGCGGCGCGCGGGCCTGCGCAAGGACGGCCGGGCGCCCGCTTCCCCGTAAACTATGGGCTTCCTCACGCTGGCCGATCGGGCGGAATGTCCATGTCTAGTCTTGACGTGGGGCCGCTGACGAGCGATGCTGCGGAGCAACTGTGATGCATACCGTGGCTCTGCGCTCGACAGCGGTGTGGCGTTCGGCTACACTGCCCCTTTGCGCTGCCCTCTGACTATCCACACATCGACACCCCCGTTTCGGCGGGGTCTAACGGCGTGGATCGTCTGGCGTGCGCGTCGTCAGTCCGCCGCGAGCCCTCGGAAGGACCACTCTTGGCAGCCTCGCGCAACGCCTCGACTACCGCAACCGGTCCGAACCGCGTTTCCTTCGCGCGTATCAAGGAGCCTCTGGAAGTTCCGGACCTCCTCGCGCTGCAGACCGAGTCCTTTGACTGGTTGCTCGGTAACGAGAGGTGGAAGGCCCGGGTCACTGCGGCCCAGCAGGCCGGTCGTAAGGACGTCCCGACCCAGTCGGGACTTGAGGAGATCTTCGAAGAGATCAGTCCGATCGAAGACTTCTCCGGCACCATGTCCCTCTCGTTCCGTGATCATCGGTTCGAGCCGCCGAAGTACTCCGTCGAGGAGTGCAAGGACAAGGACATGACCTTCTCCGCCCCGATGTTCGTGACGGCGGAGTTCATCAACAACTCCACGGGGGAGATCAAAAGCCAGACGGTGTTCATGGGTGACTTCCCGCTCATGACGCCGAAGGGCACTTTCATCATCAACGGCACCGAGCGTGTCGTCGTCTCACAGCTGGTCCGCTCGCCGGGCGTCTACTTCGACCGGGCCCTGGACAAGACGTCCGACAAGGACATCTTCGGCTGCAAGGTCATTCCGTCGCGCGGCGCGTGGCTGGAGTTCGAGGTCGACAAGCGCGACAACGTCGGCGTGCGCATCGACCGTAAGCGCAAGCAGAGCGTCACCGTCCTGCTCAAGGCGCTGGGCTGGGACGACGCCCGCATCCTGGAGCGCTGGGGCGACTACGAGTCCATGCGCGTCACGCTCGAGAAGGACCACACCACCGGGCAGGACGACGCCCTGCTCGACATCTACCGCAAGCTGCGTCCGGGCGAGCCTCCGACGAAGGAGTCCGCGCAGACGCTGCTCGAGAACCTCTATTTCAACCCGAAGCGCTACGACCTGGCGAAGGTCGGCCGCTACAAGGTCAACAAGAAGCTCGGCCTCGACATCGAGCTGACGCAGGGCACGCTGACCGAGGACGACATCGTCACGACCATCGACTACCTCGTGCGGCTGCACGCCGGCGAGGAGGAGATGACGGCCCCGGCCGGCCGTGACGTGCCCGTCGAGACCGACGACATCGACCACTTCGGCAACCGTCGTATCCGCTCGGTCGGCGAGCTGATCCAGAACCAGGTCCGCCTGGGCCTGGCCCGCATGGAGCGCGTCGTCCGCGAGCGGATGACCACGCAGGACGTCGAGGCGATCACGCCGCAGACGCTGATCAACATCCGTCCGGTCGTGGCGTCGATCAAGGAGTTCTTCGGCACCTCGCAGCTGTCGCAGTTCATGGACCAGACCAACCCGCTGGCGGGTCTGACGCACAAGCGGCGTCTGAACGCGCTCGGCCCCGGTGGTCTGTCCCGTGAGCGCGCCGGCATGGAGGTCCGTGACGTCCACCCGTCGCACTACGGCCGCATGTGCCCGATCGAGACGCCGGAAGGCCCGAACATCGGCCTGATCGGTTCGCTGAGCTCCTACGGGCGGCTCAACCCGTTCGGCTTCATCGAGACGCCGTACCGCAAGGTCGTCGACGGCCGGGTCACCGAGCAGATCGACTACCTGACCGCGGACGAGGAGGACCGGCACGTCGTCGCCCAGGCGAACACGCCGCTCCAGGACGACGGCACCTTCGTGGAGAACCGCGTCCTCGTCCGCCGGAAGGGCGGCGAGGTCGAGTTCATCCCGCCGTCCGAGGTCGACTACATGGACGTCTCGCCGCGCCAGATGGTGTCGGTCGCGACGGCCATGATCCCCTTCCTCGAGCACGACGACGCGAACCGCGCGCTCATGGGCTCCAACATGCAGCGCCAGTCCGTCCCGCTGCTGCGCAGCGAGGCGCCGCTGGTCGGCACCGGCATGGAGTACCGCGCGGCGACCGACGCCGGTGACGTCATCACGGCCGAGAAGGCCGGCGTCGTCGAGGAGGTCTCCGCCGACTACATCACCGTGATGAACGACGACGGCACGCGCACCACCTACCGTGTCGCCAAGTTCAAGCGGTCCAACCAGGGCACCTGCTTCAACCAGAAGCCCATCGTCGACGAGGGCCAGCGGGTCGAGGTCGGCACCGTCGTCGCCGACGGTCCGTGCACGGACAACGGCGAGATGGCGCTCGGCAAGAACCTCCTCGTGGCGTTCATGCCGTGGGAGGGCCACAACTACGAAGACGCGATCATCCTCTCCCAGCGTCTGGTGCAGGACGACGTCCTGTCCTCGATCCACATCGAGGAGCACGAGGTCGACGCCCGCGACACCAAGCTGGGCCCGGAGGAGATCACCCGGGACATCCCGAACGTCTCCGAAGAGGTCCTGTCCGACCTGGACGAGCGCGGCATCATCCGCATCGGCGCCGAGGTCACCACGGGCGACATCCTGGTCGGCAAGGTCACGCCCAAGGGCGAGACCGAGCTGACCCCGGAGGAGCGCCTGCTGCGCGCGATCTTCGGCGAGAAGGCCCGCGAGGTCCGCGACACCTCCCTGAAGGTGCCGCACGGCGAAGAGGGCAAGGTCATCGGGGTCCGCGTGTTCAGCCGGGAAGAGGGCGACGAGCTCCCGCCGGGCGTGAACGAGCTGGTCCGGGTGTACGTCGCCCAGAAGCGCAAGATCACCGACGGTGACAAGCTCGCGGGTCGTCACGGCAACAAGGGCGTCATCTCCAAGGTGCTGCCGGTCGAGGACATGCCGTTCCTCGAGGACGGCACCCCGGTCGACATCGTCCTCAACCCGCTCGGCGTGCCGGGCCGGATGAACGTCGGCCAGGTCCTGGAGACCCACCTCGGGTGGGTCGCCAGCCGGGGCTGGAAGGTCGACGGGGACGACGCCGAGTGGAAGCGCCAGCTGAAGGCCATCGGGGCCGACTCCGCTCCGGCGGGCACCAACGTCGCCACCCCGGTCTTCGACGGCGCCCGCGAGGAGGAGATCACCGAGCTGCTCGACAGCACCCTGCCGAACCGCGACGGCCAGCGCATGGTCCAGAAGACGGGTAAGGCGCGGATGTTCGACGGGCGGACCGGTGAGCCCTTCAAGGACCCGATCGCGGTCGGTTACATCTACATCCTGAAGCTGCTCCACCTGGTCGACGACAAGATCCACGCGCGTTCGACCGGCCCGTACTCCATGATCACCCAGCAGCCGCTCGGCGGTAAGGCCCAGTTCGGTGGCCAGCGCTTCGGTGAGATGGAGGTCTGGGCGCTGGAGGCGTACGGCGCCGCCTACGCCCTCCAGGAGCTGCTCACCATCAAGTCCGACGACGTCCTCGGCCGCGTGAAGGTGTACGAGGCCATCGTCAAGGGCGAGAACATCCCTGAGCCGGGCATCCCTGAGTCCTTCAAGGTGCTGATCAAGGAGATGCAGTCGCTGTGCCTGAACGTCGAGGTGCTCTCCAGCGACGGCATGTCCATTGAGATGCGTGACACCGACGAGGACGTCTTCCGCGCTGCGGAAGAGCTCGGCATCGACCTGTCCCGGCGTGAGCCGAGCAGTGTCGAAGAGGTCTGAGGAACGGGGAGCCGACGAGTGAACGACGCAGGCGGCGGCACGGGCGCGAGGCAGCGCCCGTCCGCCGGCCCGCGGAGTGAGCGAGAAGGCGTTTCGGACCTCGGAATCGGCATACGACAACAGGGGACTGGTTAACAAAGTGCTCGACGTCAACTTCTTCGACGAGCTGCGGATCGGCCTGGCGACGGCTGACGACATCCGGCAGTGGTCGCACGGCGAGGTCAAGAAGCCGGAGACGATCAACTACCGGACTCTCAAGCCGGAGAAGGACGGGCTCTTCTGCGAGAAGATCTTCGGTCCGACCCGGGACTGGGAGTGCTACTGCGGCAAGTACAAGCGCGTCCGGTTCAAGGGCATCATCTGTGAGCGCTGCGGTGTCGAGGTCACTCGCGCCAAGGTGCGGCGTGAGCGGATGGGCCACATCGAGCTGGCCGCGCCCGTCACGCACATCTGGTACTTCAAGGGCGTCCCGAGCCGGCTCGGCTACCTGCTCGACCTGGCGCCGAAGGACCTCGAGAAAATCATCTACTTCGCGGCGTACATGATCACACATGTCGACGCCGAGATGCGCGAGCGCGACCTGCCGTCGCTGGAGGCGAAGGTCTCCGTCGAGCGGCAGCAGCTCGAGCAGCGCCGCGACGCCGACATCGAGTCCCGGCAGAAGAAGCTCGAGACCGACCTGGCCGAGCTCGAGGCCGCCGGGGCGAAGGGCGACCAGCGCCGCAAGGTCCGTGAGGGCGCCGAGCGGGAGATGAAGCAGATCCGCGACCGGGCGCAGCGCGAGCTCGACCGGCTCGACGAGGTCTGGAACCGCTTCCGCAACCTCAAGGTCCAGGACCTCGAGGGCGACGAGCTGCTCTACCGCGAGATGCGGGACCGCTTCGGCCGCTACTTCGAGGGCGGCATGGGCGCCGCGGCCATCCAGAAGCGCCTGGAGAACTTCGACCTCGACGCCGAGGCCGAGCGGCTGCGGGAGACCATCCGCAGCGGCAAGGGCCAGAAGAAGGCCCGCGCCCTCAAGCGCCTCAAGGTCGTCTCCGCGTTCCTCAACACCCGCAACAGCCCGCGGGGCATGGTGCTCGACTGCATCCCGGTGATCCCGCCGGACCTGCGCCCGATGGTGCAGCTCGACGGTGGCCGGTTCGCCACGAGCGACCTCAACGACCTGTACCGCCGGGTCATCAACCGGAACAACCGGCTGAAGAGGCTGCTCGACCTCGGCGCGCCCGAGATCATCGTCAACAACGAGAAGCGGATGCTGCAGGAGGCCGTCGACGCGCTGTTCGACAACGGCCGCCGCGGCCGGCCCGTCACCGGGCCGGGCAACCGTCCGCTCAAGTCGCTGTCCGACATGCTCAAGGGCAAGCAGGGCCGCTTCCGGCAGAACCTCCTGGGCAAGCGCGTCGACTACTCCGGCCGTTCGGTCATCGTCGTCGGCCCGCAGCTGCGGCTGCACCAGTGCGGTCTGCCCAAGCAGATGGCGCTGGAGCTGTTCAAGCCGTTCGTCATGAAGCGGCTGGTCGACCTCAACCACGCCCAGAACATCAAGAGCGCCAAGCGCATGGTCGAGCGGGCCCGCCCGGCCGTGTGGGACGTGCTCGAAGAGGTCATCACCGAGCACCCGGTGCTGCTGAACCGCGCGCCGACCCTGCACCGCCTGGGCATCCAGGCCTTCGAGCCGCAGCTGGTCGAGGGCAAGGCCATCCAGATCCACCCGCTCGTCTGCACCGCGTTCAACGCGGACTTCGACGGTGACCAGATGGCCGTGCACCTGCCGCTGTCGGCCGAGGCCCAGGCCGAGGCGCGCATCCTGATGCTCTCGACCAACAACATCCTCAAGCCGTCCGACGGCAAGCCGGTCACCATGCCGACCCAGGACATGGTCATCGGTCTGTTCTGGCTGACGACGGACAAGGAGGGCGCCGACGGCGAGGGCCGCTCGTTCGCCGGCATGTCCGAGGCGATCATGGCCTACGACCGGGGCGACCTGCACATCCAGGCCAAGATCAACGTCCGGCTCAAGGACGTCCCGCCGCCGCGCGGCTGGACGGCCCCGGAGGGCTGGGAGGCCGGTCAGCCGTACCGCCTCGAGACGACGCTCGGCCGGATGCTGTTCAACGAGGCGCTCCCGGCGGACTTCCCGTTCGTCAACTACGAGGTCGGCAAGAAGCAGCTGTCGGCGATCGTCAACGAGCTGGCCGAGACCTACCCGAAGGTCGATGTCGCGAACGCGCTGGACGCGCTGAAGGACACCGGCTTCCGGTGGGCGACCCGCTCCGGCGTGACCATCGCGATCGACGACGTCATCGCCCCGCCGAACAAGGCGGACATCATGGCGAACTACGAGCGCCGGGCCGACAAGGTCCAGCGCGAGTACGACCGCGGTCTGATCACCGACGACGAGCGCCGTCAGGAGCTCATCGAGATCTGGACCCACGCCACGGCCGACGTCGCCAAGGACATGGAGGCGGCCTTCCCCGCCACCAACCCGATCTGGATGATGATCAACTCCGGTGCGCGCGGTAACCCGCTGCAGCTCCGGCAGATCGCCGGTATGCGTGGTCTGGTCTCCAACCCGAAGGGTGAGACCATCCCGCGTCCGATCAAGTCGTCCTTCCGCGAGGGCCTGTCCGTGGTCGAGTACTTCATCGCCACGCACGGCGCCCGTAAGGGTCTGGCCGACACCGCCCTGCGTACCGCCGACTCGGGTTACCTGACCCGTCGTCTGGTGGACGTCGCGCAGGACGTGATCGTGCGCGAGGACGACTGCGGCACCGACCGTACGATCAAGTTCGCGATCGCGACGCGGAACGCCGACGGCAGCCTCACCAAGGTCGCGAACTCCGAGAACAGCCTCGTCGGGCGCAACCTCGCGCACGACATCGAGGTGGACGGCACCGTCCTGTACCCGGCGGGCACGGACATCAACGACACGGTGCTCAACCGCCTCATCGAGGCGGGCGTCGACGAGGTGCGCGTCCGCTGCGCGCTGGTCTGCGAGTCCAAGATCGGTGTCTGCGCGATGTGCTACGGCCGCTCGCTGGCCACCGGCAAGCTCGTGGACGTCGGCGAGGCGGTCGGCATCATCGCCGCCCAGTCGATCGGCGAGCCCGGCACCCAGCTGACCATGCGGACCTTCCACACCGGTGGTGTGGCCGGTCAGGACATCACGCACGGTCTGCCGCGTGTGCAGGAGCTGTTCGAGGCGCGCGTTCCCAAGGGCGTCGCCCCGATCAGCGAGGTCGCCGGCCGGGTCCGCGTCGACGAGACCGAGAAGACCCGCAAGATCGTGATCATCCCGGACGACGGCGCCGAGGAGATCGCCTACCCAGTGCCGATGCGGTCGCGGCTGCGCGTCAAGGACGGCGACCACGTCGAGGTCGGTGAGCAGCTCATCGCGGGTGCCATCAACCCGCACGAGGTGCTGCGCATCCTCGGCCCGCGCGCGGTCCAGCTGCACCTGGTCGACCAGGTGCAGGAGGTCTACCGGTCGCAGGGTGTGTCGATCCACGACAAGCACATCGAGATCATCGTTCGGCAGATGCTGAAGCGGGTCCAGGTGCTGGAGTCCGGCGACACCGACATGCTGCCGGGCGTCGAGCTGGTCGAGCGGCCGCGGTTCGAGGAGCTCAACCGCGCCGTCGTGGCCGAGGGCGGTCAGCCCGCGGTCGGCCGGCCGCAGCTCATGGGCATCACGAAGGCGTCGCTGGCCACCGAGTCCTGGCTGTCGGCGGCCTCCTTCCAGGAGACGACGCGGGTCCTCACGGACGCGGCGATCCACGCCAAGTCCGACCCGCTGGTCGGCCTGAAGGAGAACGTCATCATCGGCAAGCTCATCCCGGCCGGTACCGGCATGCCGCAGTACCGCAACATCCGGGTCGAGCCGACCGAGGAGGCCAAGGCCGCGGTGTACTCCGTCGGTTCCTACGACGAGGGCGCCGAGTACGCCTTCGGCCAGGGTTCCGGCGAGGCCGTGCCGCTGGAGGAGTACGACTTCGGTCAGTACAACCGGTAGTCACACCGGGTGGTCCACCACCAGGCAGGGGCCGTCTCTGGATCTTCCAGAGGCGGCCCTTCGCCGTTTCGTCACGATCATGTGGGACGGTGGTGATTTGCGGTCATGCCCGTGACCAGGCACTCTGGTGCGGTGAACCAGCGGAGGACGCCCCAGGTGGTGGCCGCCGGACAGGCCGGGAGGGCGTGATGCGACACCCGATCCCGAGCGCTGTCACAAGGCCGGTCCCCCGGAGGCGAGTCGCCCGCGGAGACGGCGCTGAAGGAGTCCGACGATGACCGAGCAGAACGGCGGCCAGGGATCCCACTGGCCCCCGCCTGAGCAGCAAGGATCGTCCGAGCCGCCCGGCGCCGACCAGGGCGCCGCCACGGGCGGGCAGGAGCAGCCCCAGGACCCCCCGGCCCCCCAGGGCGTGTCGGATGACGTCCTCGAGTCGGGTCGCACCGTCATGTTCGGCGCTCCGCGCCGCCCCGTGACTCCGCCCGCGTCCGAGGAGAGGCCCGACGCGCCCGCCTCCGGTGAGGCGGGGCCGGGTTCCGCCCCCGACGAGCAGCCGCCGTCGCCGTACGGCGCCCCCGCGCAGCCGGGAACGCCCGGCGCGCCCTCCACGTACGGCACTCCGGGAACGCCGCCTCCGCCGCCGTACGGCCAGCAGCCCTACGGCCAGCAGGGGTACGGGCAACCGGGCACGCCGCCCTACGGTCAGCAGCAGCCCTACGGCCAGGCTCCGTACGGCCAGCCGGGGGCTCCGTCCCCGTACGGCACGCCGGGCGAGCAGCCCGCGCCGTACGGCCAGCCTCCCTACGGGCAGCAGCCTCCCACCGGTCAGCCGCCGTACGGCGGGCAGCCGGACGAGCAGCCGTCGTACGGCCAAGGCCAGTACGGCACGCCGCCGCCCTACGGTCAGCAGCAGCCCTACGGCCAGGCTCCGTACGGCCAGCCGGGAGCTCCGTCGCCGTACGGCCAGCCCGGAGAGCAGCCGCCGTCGCCCTACGGCCAGCCCGGCCAGCCCGCGTCGCCGTACGCACAGCCGGGCGGGCAGCAGGGCTCTCCGTACGGCCAGCCGGCCGACCAGCCGGGGTCGCCGTACGGTCAGCCGGGGGCGCAGCCCGGTTCGCCGTACGCTCAGCCGGGTTCCCCGTACGGCCGGCAGCCCGAGCAGGCGGCTTCGCCGTACGGCCGGCAGCCCGAGCAGGCGGGTTCGCCGTACGGCCGGTCGGAAGAACAGTCCGGCGGCTCCTCGTACGCGCAGCCGGGGCAGCCGTCTGCGGCGTCCTACGGGCAGCCCGGGGGGTCACCCTCCTACGACCAGGCCGGCGAGCAGGCGGACCGGCAGCAGCCGTCTCAGGGCGAGCAGGGGCCGTTCGGGGAGTCCGGGTACTCCCAGCCCTATGGTCAGCCCTTCGGCTCTCCCGCGGGCTCTGCCTCCTTCGGGGAGCAGGGCGGGAGTGCGGGCTCCGACCCGTCCGCGCCCGAGCAGGGGAGCGCGGCGTCCGCTTCGTCGGCCGCGGACGAGGACGCCGCCGAGCGCACCACGGTCGCACCGTCGGAGTCGACCGGCGAGCGCCCGGTGCCGTCCGCCGAGGGCGGGTTCGGTGCGCCCGCGACGACGGCCTTCCGCCCGGAGGCGGAGAGCGGCACGGGGACGGGCGAGTACCAGCCTCCCTCCTCCTTCGGATCGGCCGCGTCCGGTGCCGACGTGCCGCAGCCGCCGTCCACGATGCTGGACCGGCCGCTGGAGACGGGTTCCTCCGGCTCTTCCGGCGAGGAGTCGTCACGGACCGGCGACCTCCCGGCCTTCGGCGCTCCGGCGGGGGACCCCCCGGCCTTCGGCGCGCCGACGAGCGACGCTCCGGCGTTCGGCGGTCCCGCCGGGGACGGCCCGTCCTTCGGCGGTTCGGCGAGCGAGGGCCCGTCGTTCGGCGGTCCGGCGAGTGACGCTCCGGTGCTCGGCGCGCACGCGGCGGAGGAGCCGGCGTCGGCCGGCTCGCAGGCCGGGGACGACCAGGGCGACGACGACAACGGCGGGGCCGAGCGCACGATGCTGGTGCCGCCTCCGGAGGTCGGTTTCGCGAGCCAGAGCCGGGTCGACGAGGAGCCGCCTCCGTACGGCGGCGGCAACCCGGCCGGCGGCGCCTCCGACCCGAACGGCCTCGGCGCCTCGGCCTTCGGCCGGCACGCGTCTCCGTCCTCGACCGGGGACTCCGGTCCGTACCCCACGCCGTCGAGCGGTGACTCGGGTCCGCTGCCCTGGGCTCCGCCGTCCGGTTCGCCGGCCTCCGGCGGAGAGCAGAGCGGCGGTCCGCAGCCCTCGGGTCCGCAGGGATTCGGGCAGCCCCAGGGCTTCCCGCAGCAGGGGTACGGCCAGCCCGCCTACGGGCAGCAGCAGGGCTACGGGCAGCAGCAGGCGTACGGCGAGCAGCGGCGCCCGGACCAGCAGGGCAGCGGCCCGCAGGGGTACGGCGAGCAGCAGCCGGGCTCCGGCCGGCAGGGCCAGGGTCAGGGCCAGCAGCCGTACGGCCAGCAGGGCTTCGGCCAGCAGCAGGGTTACGGTCAGCAGCAGGGCGGCCAACAGCAGGCCGGGCAGCAGGGCCACCCTCAGCAGGGGTTCGGTCAGCAGCAGCCCTATGGCCAGCAGCAGGGCTATGGCCAGCAGCAGGGCTATGGCCAGCAGGGGTACGGCCAGCAGCAGCCGTCGCCGTACGGCGGTCAGCAGCCGTTCGGTCAGGAGGGCGGTTTCCCCGGCTATGGCCAGGTGTCGTCGTCCTCTTCCGGGGACGAGTCCAAGCGCAAGCTCTGGATCGCTCTGGGCATCGGCACCGTGGTGCTGGTGATCCTGATCATCATCCTGTTCATGTCACTGTGAGGTAGGGACTCCGGGACCGCCTCTTTCATCGCGCGGACGGGTAGGACAGAATGCCGACGGGAACATCCGTCGGCATTCTGGCGTTCTGCGGGTGAACGTCGCCGAGCGACTTTCGGCGTGGCGGGGCTTGTTTTGACCTCGTGCTCGGGTGTTAGGTAGTCTCTCCCTTCGTGCCCGCGGTTCGCGGGTTCATCGTGCGCGCACAGGCGGTCTCGGCGGTCACCCCTCGGTGGTCGGTCCGACCGGCGTGCGGTACGGATCCGACTCCCCCCGAGTTCGTCCGGCCCAGCACGGGCCGACGGGGACGCGGCAGGCGCGACACGCCCGACCGCGGGGGCGGGGGACGAGGGAAAAACTGCAGGTCCTGGCCGCGTAAGTGGTTCGTGACCTGGAGCCGTACGACAGTGCGGCAACCAACGAAGACTTACCGGCTCGGTACGAGGAAGACGGAGACGCGGTGCCCACGATCCAGCAGCTGGTCCGCAAGGGCCGCCAGGACAAGGTGACCAAGAACAAGACCCCGGCGCTCAAGGGGAGCCCGCAGCGCCGTGGCGTCTGCACGCGCGTCTACACGACGACGCCCAAGAAGCCCAACTCGGCGCTTCGCAAGGTCGCCCGTGTCCGGCTGACGAGTGGGATCGAGGTCACGGCCTACATCCCCGGCGTCGGACACAACCTGCAGGAGCACTCGATCGTGCTCGTGCGCGGCGGCCGTGTGAAGGACCTCCCCGGTGTTCGGTACAAGATCATCCGGGGGTCGCTGGACACCCAGGGTGTCCGGAACCGGAAGCAGGCGCGCAGCCGTTACGGCGCGAAGAAGGAGAAGAGCTGACATGCCTCGCAAGGGTCCCGCAGGCAAGCGCCAGCTGATCGCTGACCCGGTGTACAACTCGCCGCTGGTCACCTCGCTGGTCAACAAGGTCCTGCTCGACGGCAAGCGGTCGATCGCGCAGAGCATCGTGTACGACGCACTCGAGGGTTGCCGCGAGAAGACGGGCAACGACCCGGTCGTCACGCTGAAGCGCGCGCTGGACAACGTGAAGCCGACCCTCGAGGTCCGCAGCCGGCGTGTCGGTGGCGCCACCTACCAGGTGCCGGTCGAGGTGCGCCCGGCCCGCAGCACCACGCTGGCGCTGCGCTGGCTGGTGCTGTACGCCCGGCAGCGCCGCGAGAAGACGATGACCGAGCGGCTGATGAACGAGCTGCTCGACGCGAGCAACGGCCTCGGCGCGAGTGTCAAGAAGCGCGAGGACACCCACAAGATGGCGGAGTCCAACAAGGCCTTCGCGCATTACCGCTGGTAACAACCGGCATCTAGTCGTACGAGACAAACGAGGACGCGAGAAGTGGCTACTCAGACCGGCGTAGACCTGGCCAAGGTCCGGAACATCGGGATCATGGCCCACATCGACGCGGGCAAGACCACCACCACCGAGCGGATCCTGTACTACACCGGCGTCAACTACAAGATCGGTGAGGTCCATGAGGGCGCGGCCACCATGGACTGGATGGAACAGGAGCAGGAGCGCGGCATCACGATCACGTCCGCCGCGACCACCTGCCACTGGACGGTTGACGACGTCGATCACACCATCAACATCATCGACACGCCGGGCCACGTGGACTTCACCGTCGAGGTGGAGCGTTCGCTGCGCGTCCTCGACGGTGCCGTCGCGGTGTTCGACGGTGTCGCCGGTGTAGAGCCGCAGTCGGAGACGGTCTGGCGGCAGGCCGACCGCTACAACGTGCCGCGGATCTGCTTCGTCAACAAGCTGGACCGGGTCGGCGCGGAGTTCCACCGCTGCGTCGACATGATCGTGGACCGGCTGAACGCCACGCCGCTGGTGCTGCAGATCCCGATCGGCGCCGAGGCCGACTTCAAGGGCGTCGTGGACCTGGTCCGCATGAAGGCCCTGGTGTGGAGCGCCGAGGCCGCCAAGGGCGAGATGTACGACGTCCTGGACATCCCGGAGTCGCACGCCGACGCCGCGCGTGAGTGGCACGACAAGCTGGTGGAGACGCTGGCCGAGGCGGACGACGAGATCATGGAGCTGTACCTCGAGGGCCACGAGCCCACGACGGACCAGCTGATCCCGGCCATCCGCCGCGCCACGATCGCCGGCAACCTCACCCCGGTCACCTGCGGCACCGCGTTCAAGAACAAGGGCGTCCAGCCCCTGCTCGACGCGATCGTCAACTACCTCCCGTCGCCGCTCGACATCGAGGCCATCAAGGGCCACGACGTGCGCGACGAGGAGAAGGTGATCGAGCGCAAGCCGAGCGAGGACGAGCCGTTCGCGGCGCTGGCGTTCAAGATCATGAGCGACCCGCACCTCGGCAAGCTGACCTTCATCCGCGTCTACTCGGGCGTGCTGGAGTCCGGTTCCTCGGTCCTGAACAGCGTGAAGGACCGCAAGGAGCGCATCGGCAAGATCTACCGCATGCACGCGAACAAGCGTGAGGAGATCGAGCGCGTGGGCGCCGGCGACATCGTCGCGGTGATGGGTCTCAAGCAGACCACCACCGGCGAGACGCTGAGCGACGACAAGAACCCCGTGGTTCTGGAGTCGATGAACTTCCCGGCGCCGGTCATCAACGTCGCGATCGAGCCGAAGACGAAGGCCGACCAGCAGAAGCTGGGCACCGCGATCCAGCGGCTCGCCGAGGAGGACCCGTCCTTCCAGGTGCGGACCGACGAGGAGACCGGCCAGACCATCATCTCCGGCATGGGCGAGCTGCACCTCGAGGTGCTGGTCGACCGCATGAAGCGCGAGTTCAAGGTCGAGGCCAACGTCGGCCGGCCGCAGGTCGCCTACCGCGAGACCATCCGCCGCAAGGTGGAGAAGGTCGAGTACACCCACAAGAAGCAGACGGGTGGCTCGGGCCAGTTCGGTCGCGTGATCATCGACCTGGAGCCCATCGGCGGCGGCAGTGACGGCTACGAGTTCGAGAACAAGGTCACCGGTGGCCGCATCCCCCGGGAGTACATCCCGTCGGTGGACGCGGGCTGCCAGGAGGCGGCCGAGTTCGGTGTGCTCGCGGGCTACCCGATCGTGGGCGTCAAGGTGACGCTGCAGGACGGCGCCTACCACGACGTCGACTCCTCGGAGCTGGCGTTCAAGATCGCCGGGTCCATGGCGTTCAAGGAGGCGGCCCGCAAGGCCGACCCCGCGCTGCTGGAGCCGATGATGGCCGTCGAGGTGACCACGCCCGAGGACTACATGGGCGACGTCATCGGCGACCTGAACGGCCGGCGCGGCCAGATCCAGGAGATGGGCGAGCGCTCCGGCGTCCGCGTCATCAAGGCGATCGTGCCGCTGTCGGAGATGTTCGGCTACGTGGGCGACCTGCGCAGCAAGACCCAGGGCCGGGCCGTGTTCACCATGCAGTTCGACTCCTACGCCGAGGTTCCGGGGAACGTCGCGCAGGAGATCGTCGCCAAGGCGCGGGGCGAATAACCGCACCGCGGCGCACAAGACCAACCACTGAAAGCAATGCGGTCGTCTAGACGGCCGAGGATCGCAGCAAGGAGACACCGGTGGCCAAGGCCAAGTTCGAGCGGACGAAGCCGCACGTAAACATCGGCACCATTGGACACATCGACCACGGTAAGACCACGCTTACCGCGGCGATTACCAAGGTGCTCCATGACAAGCACCCCGACCTCAACCCCTTCACGCCGTTCGAGGACATCGACAAGGCGCCGGAGGAGCGCGAGCGGGGCATCACGATCTCGATCGCCCACGTCGAGTACCAGACGGAGAAGCGCCACTACGCGCACGTCGACTGCCCGGGTCACGCCGACTACATCAAGAACATGATCACCGGTGCCGCGCAGATGGACGGCGCGATCCTGGTGGTGGCGGCGACCGACGGCCCGATGCCGCAGACCAAGGAGCACGTGCTCCTGGCCCGCCAGGTCGGCGTTCCGTACATCGTCGTGGCCCTCAACAAGGCCGACATGGTCGACGACGAGGAGATCCTCGAGCTCGTCGAGCTGGAGGTCCGCGAGCTGCTGTCCGAGTACGAGTTCCCGGGCGACGACGTGCCGGTCGTGCGCGTCTCGGCGCTCAAGGCGCTCGAGGGCGACCCGGAGTGGGGCGCCAAGATCGGCGAGCTCATGGACGCCTGCGACGAGAACATCCCGGAGCCGGTCCGTGAGACCGACAAGCCGTTCCTGATGCCGATCGAGGACGTCTTCTCGATCACCGGTCGCGGCACCGTGGTCACCGGCCGCATCGAGCGTGGCGTCGTCCACGTCAACGAGACCGTCGACATCATCGGCATCAAGGAGACCGCGACCAGCACCACGGTCACGGGCGTCGAGATGTTCCGCAAGCTGCTCGACGAGGGCCAGGCCGGTGACAACGTCGGTCTGCTCCTGCGCGGCATCAAGCGCGAGGACGTCGAGCGCGGTCAGTGTGTCATCAAGCCGGGCACCAACACCCCGCACACCGAGTTCGAGGCCCAGGTCTACATCCTGTCCAAGGACGAGGGTGGCCGCCACACGCCGTTCTTCAACAACTACCGTCCGCAGTTCTACTTCCGGACCACGGACGTGACCGGCGTCGTGCACCTGCCCGAGGGCACCGAGATGGTCATGCCGGGCGACAACACCGAGATGCGCGTCGAGCTCATCCAGCCGATCGCGATGGAGGAAGGCCTCCGCTTCGCGATCCGCGAGGGCGGCCGCACCGTCGGCGCCGGCCGAGTGACCAAGATCATCAAGTAGTAACCCGTGCGGCGGCGGGACTACATGGGCGACGTCATCGGCGACCTGAACGGCCGCCGCACCACGATGAGAAGACCCAGCGGCACTAGGAAGTAAAGGACACCGAGGCCACCATGGCGGGACAGAAGATCCGCATCCGGCTCAAGGCCTACGACCACGAGGTCATCGACACTTCGGCGCGCAAGATCGTCGAGACGGTGACGCGCACGGGCGCGAAGGTCGCCGGCCCGGTGCCGCTGCCGACCGAGAAGAACGTGTACTGCGTCATCCGCTCGCCGCACAAGTACAAGGACAGCCGCGAGCACTTCGAGATGCGCACGCACAAGCGCCTGATCGACATCATCGATCCGACGCCCAAGACGGTCGACTCGCTCATGCGGCTCGACCTGCCGGCCGGCGTCGACATCGAGATCAAGCTCTAAGGACGCTTCGAGAGATGAGTAAGCAGAGAAAGGGCGTCCTGGGCGAGAAGCTCGGCATGACCCAGGTTTTCGACGATGAGGGCCGGATCGTTCCGGTGACCGTCGTCCAGGCCGGGCCGTGCGTCGTCACCCGGGTCCGCACGCCGGAGAACGACGGCTACTCCGCCGTCCAGCTCGGCTTTGGGCAGATCGACCCGCGCAAGGTGAACAAGCCCCTCACCGGGCACTTCGAGAAGGCCGGCGTCACGCCGCGCCGTCACCTCGTCGAGCTGCGCACCGACGACGCCACCGAGTACGAGCTCGGCCAGGAAGTCACCGTTGAGGTCTTCGAGGCCGGCCAGCGGATCGACGTCACCGGCCGCAGCAAGGGCAAGGGCACCGCGGGTGTCATGAAGCGCCACGGCTTCAAGGGCCTCGGCGCCTCGCACGGTACCCAGCGCAAGCACCGCTCGCCGGGTTCGATCGGCGGTTGCGCCACCCCGGGTCGCGTGTTCAAGGGCCTGCGCATGGCCGGTCGGCACGGCAACGCCCGTATCACCGTCCAGAACCTCACCGTGCACGCCATCGACACCGAGAAGAACCTGCTGCTGATCAAGGGTGCGGTTCCCGGTCCGAACGGCGGCCTCGTCCTGGTTCGCACCGCCGCGAAGGGGGCGAAGTAAGTGAGCAAGCTGGACGTCGAGCTGGCCCCGGAGATCTTCGAGGCCAAGGTCAACGTGCCGCTGATCCACCAGGTGGTCGTGGCGCAGCTGGCCGCGGCCCGCCAGGGCACGCACAAGACCAAGACCCGCGGTGAGGTCTCCGGCGGTGGCAAGAAGCCGTACCGCCAGAAGGGCACCGGCCGCGCCCGTCAGGGTTCCACCCGTGCGCCGCAGTTCGCCGGCGGTGGCACCGTCCACGGCCCGCAGCCGCGCTCGTACGAGCAGAAGACGCCGAAGAAGATGAAGGCGGCCGCGCTGCGCGGCGCGCTGTCGGACCGGGCCCGGTACGGCCGCGTGCACGTGGTGTCGAACCTGCTCGAGGGCGAGACGCCGAAGACCAAGACGGCGCTCGCCGCGCTGCGCGAGGTCACCCCGGCGGAGAAGGTCCTCCTGGTGCTCGACCGCGAGGACGAGCTCACCTGGAAGAGCCTGCGCAACGTCCCCGAGGTCCACGTGATCGTCGAGGACCAGCTGAACACCTACGACGTGCTCTGCAGCGACGACGTGGTGTTCACCGAGGCCGCGTACCAGGCCTTCGTGGGCCGTGTCAGCGGGAAGGAGAGCGCGCAGTGAAGATCGCCGACCCGCGCGACATCCTCATCGCGCCCGTGATCTCTGAGAAGAGCTACGGGCTGCTCGATGAGAACAAGTACACGTTCGAGGTCCGCACGGACGCCAACAAGACCCAGATCCGGCAGGCCGTCGAGGCCGTCTTCGGGGTCAAGGTGACGGGCGTGAACACCATCAACCGGCAGGGCAAGCGCAAGCGCACCCGGTTCGGTTACGGCAAGCGCAAGGACACCAAGCGGGCCATCGTGAGCCTGGCCGACGGTGAGCGGATCGACATCTTCGGTGGCCCGGTCTCCTGACCGGGATCGCCGAAGCAGACAAGGGATGAACGAAAAAGATGGGCATCCGTAAGTACAAGCCGACGACCCCCGGGCGTCGCGGTTCGAGCGTGGCCGACTTCGTCGAGGTCACCCGGACCGAGCCCGAGAAGTCGCTGGTGCGTCCGCTCCCGAAGAAGGGCGGCCGTAACACCCACGGCCGCATCACCACCCGTCACCAGGGTGGTGGCCACAAGCGGGCCTACCGCGTCATCGACTTCCGGCGCGCCGACAAGGACGGCGTCCCGGCGAAGGTCGCGCACATCGAGTACGACCCGAACCGCACCGCGCGGATCGCGCTGCTGCACTACGCCGACGGGGAGAAGCGCTACATCCTCTGCCCGACCGGCGTGAAGCAGGGCGACGCGATCGAGAACGGCGCGGGCGCCGACATCAAGCCGGGCAACTGCCTGCCGCTGCGCAACATCCCGACCGGTACGGTCGTGCACGCCATCGAGCTGCGGCCGGGCGGCGGCGCCAAGCTGGCCCGGTCGGCCGGCTCCGGCGCGCAGCTGCTGGCCAAGGAGGGCAAGTACGCCACGCTGCGCATGCCCTCCGGTGAGATGCGGATGGTCGACGTTCGCTGCCGCGCCACCGTCGGTGAGGTCGGCAACTCCGAGCAGTCGAACATCAACTGGGGTAAGGCCGGCCGTATGCGGTGGAAGGGCAAGCGCCCGACCGTCCGCGGTGTCGCGATGAACCCGATCGACCACCCGCACGGTGGTGGTGAGGGCAAGACCTCCGGTGGTCGTCACCCGTCGAGCCCCTGGGGCAAGCCCGAGGGCCGTACCCGCAAGGCGAACAAGCCGTCCGATCGGCTCATCGTCCGTCGTCGTAGCAAGAAGAAGCGGTAGGAGCCCACGATGCCACGTAGCCTTAAGAAGGGCCCTTTCGTGGACGACCACCTCATGAAGAAGGTGGACGTACAGAACGAGAAGGGCACGAAGAACGTCATCAAGACGTGGTCGCGGCGCTCCATGATCGTGCCCGACATGCTCGGTCACACGATCGCCGTGCACGACGGCCGCAAGCACGTTCCGGTGTTCGTCACCGAGGCCATGATCGGTCACAAGCTCGGGGAGTTCGCCCCGACGCGGACGTTCAAGGGCCACATCAAGGAAGACCGCCGCAGCCGTCGCGGCTGACCGGAAGTACTGAGAGCGAGGAACAGCGATGGAAGCCAGGGCCCAGGCGCGGTACGCCCGCGTCACGCCCAGGAAGGCCCGCCGCGTGGTGGACCTCATCCGTGGCCTGCCGGCCACGGAGGCTCAGGCGGTGCTGCGGTTCGCCCCTCAGGCTGCGAGCGAGCCGGTGTACAAGGTGCTCTCGAGCGCCATCGCCAACGCCGAGCACAACAACCAGCTCGAGGTCGACACCCTCTGGGTGAGCCGCGCGTGGGTCGACGAGGGACCGACGCTGAAGCGTTTCCGCCCGCGGTCGATGGGGCGCGCGTACCGCATCAACAAGCGTACGAGCCACATCACGGTCGTGGTCGAGTCGCGTCCGGAGGGCGAGAAGTCCAACGGTCGTAAGAAGACGAGGAGGACCCGCTAGTGGGGCAGAAGATCAACCCGCACGGGTTCCGGTTGGGCATCACCACCGACTTCAAGAGCCGGTGGTACGCCGACAAGCTGTACAAGGACTACGTCAAGGAAGACGTGGCGATCCGCCGGATGCTGACCCGCGGCATGGACCGCGCCGGCATCTCCAAGGTCGAGATCGAGCGCACCCGTGACCGCGTCCGCGTCGACATCCACACCGCCCGCCCCGGCATCGTCATCGGCCGGCGTGGCGCGGAGGCCGACCGCATCCGCGGCGACCTCGAGAAGCTGACGGGCAAGCAGGTCCAGCTGAACATCCTCGAGGTGAAGAACCCCGAGGTCGACGCTCAGCTCGTCGCCCAGGGCGTCGCCGAGCAGCTGTCCAGCCGGGTCGCGTTCCGCCGTGCGATGCGCAAGGCCATCCAGAGCGCCATGAAGAGCGGCGCCAAGGGCATCAAGGTCCAGTGCGGCGGCCGCCTCGGCGGCGCCGAGATGTCGCGCTCGGAGTTCTACCGCGAGGGCCAGGTGCCCCTGCACACGCTCCGCGCCGACATCGACTACGGGTTCTACGAGGCCCGTACCACCTTCGGCCGGATCGGCGTGAAGGTCTGGATCTACAAGGGCGAGGCTCCGACGAGCCGCGCCGAGCGTGAGGCGCAGCAGGCCAAGGAGCGGGCCGCCGGTGGCGGTCGGCGCGAGCGGCCGCAGCGTCGCGGTGGCGGCGGCGGTGGCCGTCGTGGCGAGCGCGGCGGCGACCGCGGCGGCCGGCAGCAGCAGGCCGCTTCCGCGCCGACCGGCGCCGAGCAGCAGCAGTCCAACGAGGCGGCCGCGCCGTCCAGCACGGGTGAGGGGAGCTGAAGTAACCCATGCTGATCCCTCGCAGGGTCAAGCACCGCAAGCAGCACCACCCGAAGCGGCGTGGGATGGCCAAGGGCGGTACGAAGGTCACCTTCGGCGAGTACGGCATCCAGGCCGTCGAGGGCGCGTACGTGACCAACCGGCAGATCGAGGCCGCTCGTATCGCGATGACCCGGCACATCAAGCGTGGCGGAAAGGTGTGGATCAACATCTACCCCGACCGTCCGCTGACCAAGAAGCCGGCCGAGACCCGTATGGGTTCCGGTAAGGGCTCGCCGGAGTGGTGGATCGCCAACGTCAAGCCCGGACGCGTGATGTTCGAGCTGGCCGGCGTTCCGGAGCCGCTGGCTCGCGAGGCGCTCCGCCGCGCGATGCACAAGCTCCCGATGAAGTGCAAGTTCGTGAAGCGCGAGGTCGGTGAGGCGTGATGTTCAAGCAGCACAAGCTCCCGATGCAGCGCTCACGGTTCGAGAAGCGTGAAGTGGGTGAGGCGTGATGGCCAAGGGCCTTACCGCTGACGATCTGCGGACCCAGCCCGAGGCTGAGCTCGTCACCAAGCTCAAGGAGGCGAAGGAGGAGCTGTTCAACCTCCGCTTCCAGGCGGCGACGGGCCAGCTCGAGACTCACGGACGGCTTCGGGAAGTGAAGCGGGAGATCGCCCGCATCTACACCGTGATGCGGGAGCGTGAGCTCGGCATCGTCGAGTTCGCCGAGGAGCCCGTGGAGGAGTCCACCGATGAGTGAGCAGAACACCGAGACGCGGAACTACCGCAAGATCCGTGAGGGTCTCGTGGTCAGCGACAAGATGGACAAGACCGTCGTCGTCGCCGTCGAGGACCGCGTCAAGCACCCGCTGTACGGCAAGATCATCCGCCGTACCACGAAGTACAAGGCGCACGACGAGGCCAACGCCTGTGGCGTGGGCGACCGGGTTCGTCTCATGGAGACCCGGCCGATGTCCGCCACCAAGCGGTGGCGCGTCGTGGAGATCCTTGAGAAGGCCAAGTAGCTGGCAGCCGCCGCCAAGCGGCTGAGGATCGAATCCGCCAGGCTCACAACGAGAACCGGCGTGAAATACAGGAGTTGACGTGATCCAGCAGGAGTCGCGACTCAAGGTCGCCGACAACACGGGTGCCAAGGAGATTCTGTGCATCCGCGTTCTCGGCGGCTCGGGTCGGCGCTATGCGGGCATCGGTGACATCATCGTCGCCACCGTGAAGGACGCCCTTCCCGGTGCCGGCGTCAAGAAGGGTGATGTCGTTAAGGCCGTCGTCGTGCGCACCCGCAAGGAGCGGGGCCGTCCCGACGGCTCCTACATCCGCTTCGACGAGAACGCTGCCGTCCTGATCAAGGACGGTGGCGACCCTCGCGGCACGCGTATCTTCGGCCCGGTCGGCCGGGAGCTGCGCGAGAAGCGGTTCATGCGCATCATCTCGCTGGCGCCGGAGGTGCTCTGATGAAGATCAAGAAGGGCGACGACGTCGTCGTCATCGCCGGCAAGGACAAGGGCGCGACCGGGAAGGTCATCTCGGCGGACCCCAAGCGCGAGCGCGTGGTCGTCGAAGGCGTGAACATGGTGAAGCGCCACACCAAGGAGACGAACCAGGGCCCGCGTGGCGCCAAGGAGGGCGGGGTCGTCACCAAGGAGGGGCCGATCCACGTCAGCAACGTGATGCTGCTGGAGAACGGTAAGCGCACTCGCGTCGGCTACCGCATCAACGAAGACGGCACGAAGGTCCGCATCTCGCGCCGTACCGGTAAGGAAATCTGATGACCGCCGACACGACTACGCAGGTCCCCCAGCCGCGGCTCAAGCAGCGCTACCGCGAGGAGATCGCGAAGAAGCTGCAGGACGAGTTCGGCTACGCCAACGTCATGCAGATCCCGGGCGTGACCAAGGTCAAGGTCAACATGGGCGTCGGTGACGCCGCCCGCGACTCGAAGCTCATCGAGGGCGCGGTGCGCGACCTGACCACCATCACCGGCCAGAAGCCGGCCGTCGCGCGGGCGAAGAAGTCCATCGCGCAGTTCAAGCTGCGCGAGGGCATGCCGATCGGCGCGCACGTGACGCTGCGCGGCGACCGCATGTGGGAGTTCCTGGACCGCCTGCTGTCGCTGGCGCTGCCCCGGATCCGTGACTTCCGCGGCCTGTCGCCGAAGCACTTCGACGGCAACGGCAACTACACGTTCGGGCTCACCGAGCAGGTGATGTTCCACGAGATCGACCCCGACAAGGTCGACCGCCAGCGCGGCATGGACATCACGATCGTCACCACCGCGACGACCGACGACGAGGGCCGGGCGCTCCTGCGGCACCTGGGCTTCCCGTTCAAGGAGAACTGAGAGATGGCGAAGAAGGCTCTGATCGCCAAGGCGAACCGGAAGCCCAAGCACGCCGTGCGCGCCTACACTCGGTGCTCGCGGTGCGGGCGTCCGCGCGCGGTCTTCCGCAAGTTCGGCCTGTGCCGGATCTGCTTCCGGGAGATGGCGCACCGCGGCGAGCTGCCCGGCATCACCAAGTCCAGCTGGTAACCCACCGGCTTTTCGATAAATGACCGACCGGGCGCCTGAAGACAAGGCGCCCACGACCACGTCGTAGGTCCGCAATCGGCGGAAACCGCGGCGAGGAGGGCCAGTAGGCCATGACGATGACCGACCCGATCGCAGACATGTTGACGCGTCTGCGGAACGCGAATTCGGCGTACCACGACACCGTGGGCATGCCGTACTCGAAGATCAAGGCGCACATCGCCGAGATCCTCCAGCAGGAGGGTTACATCTCGGGGTGGAGCGTGGAGGACGCCGAGGTCGGCAAGAAGCTCGTGATCGACCTCAAGTTCGGCCCGAGCCGTGAGCGTTCGATCGCCGGACTCAAGCGGGTGTCCAAGCCGGGCCTGCGGGTCTACGCGAAGAAGGACAACCTGCCGAAGGTCCTCGGTGGTCTCGGCGTCGCGATCATCTCGACGTCCTCCGGCCTGATGACCGACAAGCAGGCCGGCAAGCACGGTGTGGGCGGGGAAGTCCTCGCCTACGTGTGGTGAGGGGAGGGACCCAAGAATGTCGCGCATTGGACGTTTGCCCATTCCCGTCCCCAGCGGCGTCGACGTCAAGGTCGATGGCCAGGAGGTCACGGTCAAGGGCCCCAAGGGCGAGCTGAAGCACACGGTCGCCCGGCCGATCGAGGTCGCCCAGGAGGGCGGCGAGATCAAGGTCGGCCGGCCCAGCGACGAGGGACCGGTGCGTGCGCTGCACGGCCTCACCCGCTCGCTGATCAACAACATGGTCATCGGCGTGACGCAGGGCTACAGCAAGACGATGGAGATCGTCGGCGTCGGCTACCGCGTTCAGGCCAAGGGCAGCAACCTCGAGTTCTCGCTCGGCTACAGCCACCCGATCACGGTCGAGCCCCCGGCGGGCATCACCTTCCGTGTCGAGCGGCCGACCCAGTTCGTGATCGAGGGCATCGACAAGCAGAAGGTCGGCGAGGTCGCCGCGAACATCCGCAAGCTGCGTAAGCCCGACCCGTACAAGGGCAAGGGCGTGCGGTACCAGGGTGAGCAGATCCGCCGCAAGGTCGGAAAGGCTGGTAAGTAGACATGGCTGCGAGCAAGACTCAGGTCCGCAAGCGGACCGCGTCGCGCGCCGCGTCGCGGACCCGCCGGCACCTGCGCGTCCGCAAGAAGGTCCAGGGCACGCCGCAGCGGCCGCGCCTGGTCGTGACGCGTTCGACCAAGCACATGTTCGCGCAGATCATCGACGACCTGGCCGGTCACACGCTGGCGTCGGCGTCCACGCTGGACCCCACGCTCCGTACGGCCGAGGGCGACAAGACCGCCAAGGCGCGCAAGGTCGGCGAGCTCCTCGCCGAGCGTGCGCGCGAGGTGGGCATCAGCGCGGTGGTCTTCGACCGCGCCGGGCACCGCTACCACGGCCGCATCGCGGCCCTGGCGGACGGCGCCCGAGAGGGCGGGCTGGACTTCTGATGGCTCGTCAATCGCATCTGATGACGCACGAGAAGAGGAACCACTAATGGCAGCACCACGTCGTGGCGGCGGCGAGCGGCGCGACCGGCGTGATGACCGCCGCGGTGGCGCCGACAAGGGACAGTCGTACATCGAGCGCGTCGTAGCGATCAACCGGGTCGCTAAGGTCGTCAAGGGCGGCCGGCGCTTCAGCTTCACGGCGCTGGTCGTCGTGGGCGACGGCAACGGCACCGTGGGGGTCGGTTACGGCAAGGCCAAGGAGGTGCCCGCGGCGATCGCCAAGGGTGTCGAGGAGGCCAAGAAGCACTTCTTCAAGGTGCCGCGGATCCAGGGCACCATCCCGCACACCACCCAGGGCGAGGAGGCTGCGGGCGTCGTCATGCTCAAGCCGGCCAGCCCCGGTACCGGTGTGATCGCGGGTGGCCCGGTGCGCGCCGTCCTGGAGTGCGCGGGCATCCACGACGTCCTGTCGAAGTCGCTCGGCTCGTCCAACGCCATCAACATCGTCCACGCGACGGTGGCGGCCCTCAAGCAGCTCAACCGGCCCGAGGAGATCGCGGCCAAGCGGGGTCTGCCGATCGAGGATGTCGCCCCGGCCGCGATGCTCCGCGCTCGCGCGGCGGGCAGCGAGCCCCGGCAGGAGGTGGCATCGTGACGAACCTGAAGATCACGCAGGTGAAGTCGAAGATCGGTGGCAAGCAGAACCAGCGTGACACCCTGCGTACGCTCGGGCTCCGGCGGATCGGCGACAGCGTCGTCCGCGAGGACCGCCCCGAGGTGCTCGGGATGATCAACACCGTTCGCCACCTCGTCACCGTCGAGGAGGTCGACTGACATGGGTGCAGAGACTCCGCTGCGGCCGCACCACCTGCGGCCGGCGCCGGGCGCCCACAAGGCCAAGACCCGTAAGGGCCGTGGCGAGGCGTCCAAGGGCAAGACCGCCGGACGCGGCACGAAGGGCACGAAGGCCCGTACCACCGTGCCGACCGGCTTCGAGGGCGGCCAGATGCCGCTGATCCGCCGGGTTCCGAAGCTGAAAGGTTTCAAGAACCCGTTCCGGGTCGAGTACCAGGTCGTCAACGTGGCCAAGATCGCCGAGCTCTTCCCCGAGGGCGGCGAGGTCACGCCGGAGAGCCTCGCGGCGAAGGGCGCCGTGCGCGCCGGCCGCCTGGTCAAGGTGCTGGGCACCGGTGACATCTCCGTAACGGTTCAGGTCAAGGCGCACGCCTTCTCCGGTTCCGCGAAGGAGAAGATCACAGGTGCCGGAGGCACTGCGGAAGAGCTGTGAGTCAAAGCCCTTGCGGGATTCGCCCCCGCCTTGCGGTGGCGGGGGCGGCAATCCCCGCAAGGGCTGTTAGAGTTCGACCGGCGAGACTGTCGCCGCAACTTGAGGATCGACCGAGGCCGTGAGCGGCCGCTGGCCGGAAACCGCGCAGGAGGAATGGTGCTGACCGCGTTCACTCGGGCGTTTCGAACACCCGACCTGCGCAAGAAGCTTCTCTTCACGCTGTTCATCATCGCGGTGTTCCGGCTGGGCTCTCAGCTGCCGGCACCGGGCGTGAACACCGGGGCCGTACACCGATGTGTGGACGTCGTGAGCAAGGGGGCCAACGCCAACGTCTATGGCCTGGTCAACCTGTTCAGCGGCGGCGCGCTGCTGAAGCTTTCGATCTTTGCACTGGGCATCATGCCCTACATCACGGCGAGCATCATCCTTCAGCTGCTCACCGTGGTGATCCCGCGCCTGGAGGCGCTCCGCAAGGAGGGCCAGGCGGGGACGACGAAGATCACGCAGTACACCCGTTATCTGACGATCGGCCTCGCGATCCTGCAGGGCACCGGCATCGTCGCCATGGCGAGCACCGGCAACCTGCTCCAGGGCTGCACCGAGGACCTGCTGTGGGACAAGGGCTGGTTCACGATCGTCACGATGGTCATCACCATCACGGCGGGCACCTCGGTGATCATGTGGCTCGGTGAGCTCGTCACCGACCGCGGCGTCGGCAACGGCATGTCGATCCTGATCTTCACCCAGGTCGTGGCGGTCTTCCCGTCCGAGTTCTGGAACATCTACAAGACCAAGGGCGGCTTCGTCTTCGCGATCGTCCTCATCGTGGGCATCGCGATCGTCGCCGGCGTGGTGTTCGTCGAGCAGGCCCAGCGCCGCATCCCGGTGCAGTACGCCAAGCGGATGGTCGGCCGGCGGATGTACGGCGGCACCTCGACCTATATCCCGCTCAAGGTGAACCAGGCCGGTGTCATCCCGGTCATCTTCGCCTCGTCACTGCTGTACCTGCCGTCGCTGATCGTGCAGATGTGGCACAGCTCGAACCCCGTGGCGACGTTCATCAGCAAGTACCTGGTCAAGGGCGATCACCCGATCTACATGGCCCTGTACTTCCTGCTGATCATCTTCTTCACCTACTTCTACGTGGCGATCACGTTCAACCCGACCGAGGTCGCGGACAACATGAAGAAGTACGGTGGGTTCATTCCGGGTATTCGCCCGGGTCGGCCGACCGCCGAGTACCTCGACTACGTGCTCACGCGGATCACCGCTCCCGGCGCGCTGTACCTGGGACTCATCGCGCTGGTCCCGATGGTGGCGTTCGGCATCATCGGAGCGAGCCAGAACTTCCCGTTCGGCGGCACCAGCATCCTGATCATGGTCGGCGTCGGGCTGGACACGGTGAAGCAGATCGAGAGCCAACTTCAGCAGCGTAACTACGAGGGCTTCCTGCGGTAGTGCGAATCGTGCTCGTGGGCCCCCCGGGAGCGGGCAAGGGGACTCAGGCCCAGTTCATCTCATCGCATCTGTCGGTCCCGAAGATTTCGACAGGTGACATTTTCCGCGCCAACGTGAGCGGCAACACGCCCCTTGGCCGTAAGGCCAAGGAGTACATGGACCGAGGTGATCTCGTCCCCGACGAGATCACCATCGCGATGGTGCGTGACCGGCTGGCCGAAGACGACGCGCAGGAGGGCTTCCTGCTCGACGGCTTCCCGCGCAACGTTCCGCAGGCGGAGACGCTCAAGAAGATCCTTGCCGAGATGGACCAGCGCCTGGACCTCGTGCTCGAGCTCGTGGTCGACGACGACGAGGTCGTACGCCGGCTGTCCGGGCGCCGGACCTGCCGCAAGTGCGGAAAGATCTGGCACGTGGCGTTCGACCCGCCGTCCAAGGAGGGCGTCTGCGACGTCTGCGGCGGCGAGCTGTTCCAGCGCGACGACGACCGCGAGGAGACCATCAGGCATCGCCTGGAGGTCTACCAGGAACAGACTGCGCCCCTCGCGTCGTTCTACGCCGATGAGGGCATCCTGGTCGGCATCGACGCGACAGGGCCCGTCGAAGAGGTCACCGAGCGGGCTCTCGCCGCGCTCCGCCCATTCACCGACTGACCGCGCAAACCGACGAGCGAGCGTAGTGGCCGGTGAGGTACGAGCCGGCCGCGTAGTGAGCGAGGAGGTTGTGCGCGGCGTTGGGTGCTGTGCAAACCGACGAGCGAGCGTAGTGGCCGGTGAGGTACGAGCCGGCCGCGGATCGCGTCTGCGAATGAGCGCGGCAGCGAGTCCCGCGGTGGCGAGGTGCGCCGGATCCATCCCGACGCGCTCGGATCTACCTGCGGAGCATAAGAGTGTGGAAGAAGCGTAAGCCGGCCATTCAGATCAAGTCCCGTGGCGAACTGGACGTGATGCGGGAGGCCGGCCTGGTCGTCGCCCGTACGCTCCAGCGGCTCACCGAGGCCGTCAAGCCGGGCATCACGACGGCGGACCTGGACGCGATCGCGGAGGACTCGATCCGGTCCGAGGGCGCGACGCCGTCGTTCAAGGGCTACCAGGGGTTCCCCGCCTGCATCTGTACCTCGGTCAACGAGGAGATCGTGCACGGCATCCCGAGCCCGTCCAAGGTGCTGGCCGAGGGTGACGTCATTTCGATCGACTGCGGCGCGATCGTCGACGGCTGGCACGGCGACTCGGCGGTGACGGTTCCGGTCGGGGAGATCACGCCGGAGGAGCGCAGGCTGCTGGAGGTCTGCGAGGAGTCGATGTGGCGGGGGCTGGCGGCCGGGAAGGTCGACGCTCGGCTCAGCGACATCGGTCATGCGATCGAGACCTACATCCGCGGGCAGGGCGAGTACGGCATCGTCGAGGAGTATGTCGGCCACGGCATCGGCACCGAGATGCACATGGACCCCGCGGTGCCCAACTACGGGCTGCCGGGCCGTGGACCGGTCCTGGTGCCGGGCATGTGCTTCGCGGTCGAGCCGATGGTCAACCTGGGTACGGCGGAGACCCTGCTGCTCGACGACGAGTGGACCGTCATCACCGGTGACGGCCGCCGCTCGGCGCACTTCGAGCACACCTTCGCCGTCACGGAGGATGGCCCCTGGGTGCTCACCGCACTCGACGGCGGCGCCCGCCTCAAGGACGCCTGACCGCTCGCAGGGCCGGAGGCAACGTCACAGTGCGTTTGACGGCCGTCCGTCACGTCAAAGAGCGCAGGACGGCCGCGCGCAACGTCGGAGACCGTTCGACGGGCCGCGCCCGGCCTGGCGGGCGTGCTTCGTGCGGCGGGCGGGATCGGACGGGGCGGTGGTCGTGGAAAGCGGCGTTCTGCGGCGTAGCCTCTGATTAAGGAATCCGGGGGTTCCTGAGGGAGAGGATCGACGATGCCGCTCAATCCTGAGATCCGCGCCTCCGACGCCGATCGCGATCGCGTCGCGGCGGCGCTGCGGGAGCACTGTGCTCAGGGACGGATCGCCGTCGACGAGCTCAACGAGCGCCTCGACCTCGCCTACCGTGCCCGGACGCTGGGTGACCTGCAGAAGGTCACCAGCGACCTGCCCGAGGAGGACATGTACGAGCTGCCGGTGCCGGCGTACCGGCAGTCGACTCCGGCCCGCCGTCCCGGGAACGGTCTCTACCGGAAGGGCATGCGGGCGGGCTGGGCGACGTACGCGTCGGTCAACCTGGTCTGCATCGTGATCTGGCTGCTCACCGCCGTGACGGCGGGCGCCTGGTACCCCTGGTGGATCTGGGTGGCCGGTCCGTGGGGCGCGCTCATGCTGGCCGGGCAGCTCTTCGGCGGCTCAGAGGAGCACCGCTAGCCCGAACGCGGCGGGGCGGTGGTCTTGAAGCGCGCGCGGTACCGGCTGGGCGAGACGCCGAGCCGGGAGACGAAGACCCGGCGCATGGTCTCGGCGCTGCCGAAGCCGACCAGCCTCGCGGTCTCGGCGACGCCGTGGCCGGCGTTCAGGAGCGACTGGGCGTGGTCCAGGCGGGTGCGCTCGACGAACTTGGCGGGTGAGGTGTCCAGCTCGGCGGCGAAGAGCCGGGCGAGGTGGCGCCGGCTGACGCCGGCGTGGGCGGCCAGGGAACTCGTGCTGTGGTCGAGCGCGGGCTGCGCGGAGACGAGGTCCACCACCGCGCGCAGTGTCGGCGTGCGCGGCGCCCTGACCTGCAGAGGGGCGGCGAACTGGGTCTGACCGCCAGGCCGTTGCATGAACATCACCAGGTCCCGGGCGACGTCGCGTGCGAGGTCGGGGCCGTGGTCCTGCTCGACGAGGGAGAGGGCCAGGTCGATGCCGGCGGACACGCCTGCGGAGGTGTAGATGCCGCCGTCGTGTACGAAGAGGGCGTCCGGCGACACGGAGATCTTCGGGAAGGCGCGGGCGAGCAGGTCGGTGTGCCGCCAGTGGGTGGTGGCTCGGCGGCCGTCGAGCAGGCCGGAGGACGCCAGGACGAACGAGCCGGTGCAGATGGAGACCATGCGGGTGCAGCGGTCCCGGAGGGCGGAGGCGGCCGCGATGAGGTCGCGGGGGATCGGCTTCGACGGCAGTTCGTCGCCTCCGGAGGCGACGACGGTGTCCGCGGACTCCACGTCACCGGCCGGGCCGTCGACGGCGAACTCGGCTCCGATCGAGGTCGTCACGGTACGGCCGGAGGGCGATACGTAGCCGAGGTCGTAGGGCGCGCCGAAGCGGTTCGCCGTGGAGAACACCTCGGCGGGACCGGTGACGTCCAGCATCTTCATGCCGTCGAACACAAGGAAGACCACGCGTCGCCGCCGCGCCATCCTCGGACCTCCTCTGCCGCGACCGCCATCGCGCCGCCGTACGGGACCGGCGGCGCGGGCGGCACCCACGTGTGACGACCCGGCCAACGGCCCGCTTTATTCCCCGTGGGAAGCCCCCTGCGGTCCGGTGCCCGGAGGCCGCGCTACCGGGCGCGGTGGTCGCCTGAGCTGTCGTGGACCGAGCGATTCCTGTCCGGTACGGAGGGCCGCGAAGCGTCATGGCGCCGGGAGGCTGGAGGAGTCCCCGACCCGAGCGATCAGGAGGAGTTCCATGGCGCAGACCATCGCAGGAATCGAGATTCCCGACACCGACCTCGTCCGCGCGGCGACCGAGGTGACCCGGGACGCCGCGGACGACCCGGTGGTCGGGGACACGCTGTTCCACCACTCTCGGCGCGTCTTCCTCTGGGGAATGCTCAAGTCCAAGGCGCGCGGCGTGGACGTCGACCCCGAGCTCGCCTACGTGGGCGGCATGTTCCATGACCTCGGACTGACCCGGAGGTTCCGTACCACCGGGCAGCGCTTCGAGGTCGACGGCGCGGATGCCGCGTACGGGTTCCTCCGTGATCACGGCAGGTTCGAGGGCGAAGCCCGCGACGTCTGGCTCGCCATCGCCCTTCACACCACGCCCGAGGTGCCGCTGCGCCTGGGACCCGAGGTGGGCGTGGTCACGCTCGGGGTCGAGACCGACGTGCTCGGCCTCGACCTCGACCAGATCAGCGACGCCGACAAGCGGGCCGTCGTCCTGGCCCATCCCCGACCGGATTTCAAGCGCCGGATCCTGCGCGCGTTCTACGAGGGCGTGGCGGACCGCCCTGACACCACCTTCGGCACCATGAACGACGACGTCCTCGCGTACTTCGATCCGGACTTCCGGCGGGCGGACTTCGTCGAGATCATCCAGGGCAACGCCTGGCCGGAATGAGGATGCCCGCCGCCGATGAGGGCGAGGACGAGGACGAGCGGCACCGCGTCGCGCGAAGACTCGTCCTGCGCCGCCCGTCGCACGGGGGACCGCGATCGGCGGGCTGAGATCAACAGGCGGGGATCGGCGGGATGAAACGCGGTCGCTCCGGTGTTGCACGCTTGGAGGAGTGGGTCCCGCGACACGAGGCCGGCGCCGATTTCGGGTTTCGTGTCGCGTGACGTAGACTCTTTTGTCGGTCCCGTGTTGGCTCATGCCCGCATGCCTCTGAGGCGTGCTCGGGTGTCCCGCGGTGGCCGTTCTCCTGACGAACCGATCAGCGAAGCGCGGAGGACATGCCCAAAAAAGAAGGGGCCATCGAAATCGAGGGCACCGTCGTCGAGTCGCTCCCGAACGCCATGTTCCGGGTGGAACTCGACAACGGGCACAAGGTGCTCGCCCACATCAGCGGGAAGATGCGGATGCACTACATCCGGATCCTGCCCGACGACCGCGTCGTCGTGGAGTTGAGCCCCTACGACCTCACGCGCGGTCGGATCGTCTACCGATACAAGTAACCACCCACTGGGGTTGCCTTCCCCGCGTATAGTCGGTTGGTGAGCCGCTTGTGCGTGTTCGCCTATGGCTCGGCAACGCGGGGGTGACCCTGTATGAGGAGACCCAGTGAAGGTCAAGCCGAGCGTCAAGAAGATCTGCAGCAAGTGCCGCATCATCCGGCGGCACGGCCGGGTCATGGTCATCTGCGATGACCCGCGCCACAAGCAGCGTCAGGGCTGACAACTGAACAGGCCGCGCCACGGGTGACCTGGCGCGGTCGCGCATATTCCGACGTTCCGCGGCTCCGATGAGGAGCAACCCCCGGTCGGAGGCCGGGGCCCCGCCCGGGCAGGGGCGGGGATGCGGGGCGCAGACCTCCGTGAAACAGAAGGGAACTGCCCGAGATGGCACGCCTCCTCGGCGTCGACCTCCCGCGCGACAAGCGCCTCGAGGTCGCTCTCACCTACATCTTCGGCATCGGCCGTACCCGTGCCCTGGAGACGCTGAAGGAAACCGGCATCAGCGGTGACCGTCGCGTCCACGAGCTCGGGGACGACGAGCTGATCCAGCTCCGTGACTGGATCGAGGCCAACTACCGGATCGAGGGCGACCTGCGCCGCGAGATCCAGGCCGACATCCGTCGCAAGATCGAGATCGGCTGCTACCAGGGCATTCGGCACCGCCGTGGCCTGCCGGTGCACGGTCAGCGGACGCAGACCAACGCGCGTACGCGCAAGGGCAAGAAGAAGACCGTCGCCGGCAAGAAGAAGGCCGGCAAGAAGTAGTAGTCCTCGGCCCCCGCCCGGGGCCGACGGATCGACGACCTCCAGGAGATTTGAGAGCAGATGCCGCCAAAGAGCCGCGCCGGCGCCAAGAAGGTGCGCCGGAAGGAAAAGAAGAACGTCGCTCACGGGCACGCCCACATCAAGAGCACGTTCAACAACACGATCGTCACGATCACGGACCCCGTGGGCGCCGTGATCTCCTGGGCCAGCGCCGGTCACGTGGGCTTCAAGGGCTCGCGTAAGTCGACGCCGTTCGCCGCTCAGATGGCTGCCGAGGCCGCCGCCCGCCGCGCCATGGAGCACGGCATGCGCAAGGTCGACGTCTTCGTGAAGGGCCCCGGTTCGGGCCGTGAGACCGCGATCCGGTCGCTGCAGGCGACCGGCCTCGAGGTCGGTTCGATCCAGGACGTCACCCCGGTGCCGCACAACGGCTGCCGGCCGCCCAAGCGCCGCCGCGTCTGAGTTAGGGAAGAGAGAGATGGCTCGATACACCGGCGCCGACTGCAAGCTGTGCCGCCGCGAGAAGATGAAGCTGTTCCTCAAGGGCAGCAAGTGCGAGGGCCCGAAGTGCCCGATCGAGATCCGCCCGTACCCGCCGGGTGAGCACGGTCGCGGCCGTCCCAAGGAGAGCGAGCACATGCTCCAGCTCCGGGAGAAGCAGAAGGCCCGCCGCATCTACGGCGTCCTCGAGGCCCAGTTCGTCAACTACTACAAGGAGGCGAACCGCCGGACGGGCAAGACGGGTGACAACCTGCTGAGCCTGCTCGAGCGCCGCCTCGACAACGTCGTTTACCGCGCGGGCTTCGCCAAGAGCCGCGACATGGCCCGGCAGCTGGTCAAGCACGGCCACTTCCTGGTCAACGGCAAGAAGGTGGACATCCCGTCGTACCGCGTCAGCGAGCGCGACATCATCGAGGTGCGCCAGAAGTCCCTCGAGGACACCCCCTTCGTGGTGGCGCGCGCCGAGGCCGGCGACAGCCGGGTCCCGGCGTGGCTCGAGGTCGTCCCCGACCGGATGCGCATCCTCGTGCACTCCCTCCCGGTCCGGCAGCACATCGACGCGCCGGTCCAGGAGCAGCTCATCGTCGAGTGGTACGCCAAGCGCTGACGTCCACTCGTGCGGGCGCACGTCTCACGGCGTGCGCCCCGCAGTGCGAGATCGCGGCAGTCAAATAGCGGGCGCCGCGGGAAGGAAGTAAGAAATGCTCATCGCCCAGCGACCGACTCTCACCGAAGAGCAGGTCGACGAGTTCCGGTCGCGATTCACGATCGAGCCGCTGGAGCCGGGCTTCGGCTACACCATCGGCAACTCGCTCCGCCGGACGCTCCTGTCCTCCATCCCGGGTGCCGCCGTCACGAGCATCCGGATCGAGGGCGTGCTGCACGAGTTCTCCACGATCCCGGGCGTCAAGGAGGATGTCACCGACATCATCCTGAACCTCAAGGAGCTCGTCGTCTCCTCCGAGCACGACGAGCCGGTCGTGATGTACCTCCGCAAGCAGGGCCCCGGTGAGGTCACCGCCGCCGACATCGCGCCGCCGGCCGGTGTCGAGGTGCACAACCCCGAGCTCCACATCGCCACGCTGAACAACAAGGCGAAGCTGGAGATGGAGCTCACCGTCGAGCGTGGTCGTGGCTACGTCTCCGCCGCGCAGAACAAGCAGCCGGGTCAGGAGATCGGCCGGATTCCGATCGACTCGATCTACTCCCCGGTCCTGAAGGTCACCTACAAGGTCGAGGCGACGCGTGTCGAGCAGCGCACCGACTTCGACCGGCTGATCGTGGACGTCGAGACCAAGCCCGCGATGCTGCCGCGCGACGCGGTGGCGAGCGCCGGCAAGACCCTGGTCGAGCTGTTCGGCCTGGCCCGGGAGCTCAACGTCGAGGCCGAGGGCATCGACATGGGCCCGTCCCCGACGGACGCCGCGCTCGCGGCGGACCTGGCGCTGCCGATCGAGGAGCTCAACCTCACGGTCCGGTCCTACAACTGCCTCAAGCGCGAGGGCATCCACACCGTGGGTGAGCTCGTGGCCCGCAGCGAGCAGGACCTGCTCGACATCCGCAACTTCGGTGCCAAGTCGATCGAAGAGGTCAAGCAGAAGCTCAACGACATGGGCCTCACGCTGAAGGACTCCCCGCCCGGGTTCGACCCGACGGCGGCGGCGGACGCCTACGGCGACGAGGACCAGAGCTACGCCGAGACCGAGCAGTACTGAGCGGCACCGGGCAGTACTGAATCTGACTGATGGTCGGTGGCGGCCCGCGGGCCGCCACCGGTCACCGACACTCGGCGGGGCCATGGCTCCGCCGGACCGACACCGGTACCTCGTACGGCCGGTGCGGGTTGAAACAAGGAGAGGGATCAATGCCCACGCCCACCAAGGGCCCTCGTCTCGGCGGCAGCCCGTCGCACCAGCGCATCATCCTGGCGAACCTCGCCACCGCGCTGTTCGAGCACGGCCGCATCACGACGACCGAGGCCAAGGCCCGGCGGCTGCGCCCGCTGGCGGAGAAGCTGATCACCAAGGCCAAGCGCGGTGACCTCGCCGCGCGGCGCCAGGTCCTCACCGTCGTGCGGGACAAGGGCGTCGTCCACACGCTCTTCACCGAGATCGGCCCGCGGTTCGAGAACCGCCCGGGTGGCTACACCCGGATCACCAAGCTCGGCCCGCGCAAGGGCGACAACGCCCCCATGGCGCTGATCGAGCTGGTCGAGGAGGCCGCGCCGTCCGCGGTGACGACCCGGACGACGACCGCTCCGGCCACCGAGGCCCCGGCGCCCGCCGCCGAGGAGACCGAGGAGACCCCGGCGGCGACCGAGGAGCCGGCGGCCGAGGCCCCGGCCGCCGAGGTCGCGGCGGACGACACCGAGGCCGAAGAGAAGTAGTAGGCAACGTTTACGACGAAGCCCGCCGTGCCCCTACGGGACGGCGGGCTCGTTGTTTGAAAGACTTGTGCCCGACGAGCTCGGCCGCCGGTTCCGGCGCCACTCGGCCGCCGGCAGGCGGGAGCCGTCGATCCGTTCGGCGACGTTCACCCCTCACGGACGTTCGCTCTTCAGTGAAGGAGAAGCCGGTGGTCCGTCGTCCGCGCCCCCGCCCGAAGGCCGAGGGGCTCGGCGTGTCCGTGTGGCGCGCCGGGACGCGACTCCGCCGCGCCCTCGCCGACTCGCTCACGGTAACAGAAGGGGGGAGGCGGCGTTCCGCGTTCGGTCCGAGGGCCGAGACCGACGCGCCGCGAGCCCGATGACCGCTCTCGTACGACTCCGGCTCGACCTCGCCTACGACGGGTCGGGTTTCGCGGGCTGGGCGCGGCAGCCGGGGCGGCGCACCGTCCAGGGTGTCATCGAGGACGCGCTGGGCCGGGTGCTGCGGCTGGACCCACCGCCGGTCCTCACGGTCGCGGGCCGTACGGACGCCGGGGTGCACGCGCGCGGCCAGGTCGCGCACGTGGTGGTGCCCGTGGCGGCCTATTCCCAGGTGGGCGGCACGCTGCCGCGCCGGATGGCCGGAGTGCTCCCGCCCGACGTACGGATCTGGCGGATCGGGCAGGCTCCCGAGGGCTTCGACGCGCGGTTCTCCGCGCTGTCGCGCCGCTACGCGTACCGGGTCTGCGACAACCCGGTGGGCGTCGACCCGATGCGCCGCCACGAG
The DNA here is from genome assembly GCF_024055715.1 of Actinoallomurus soli. Classification (GTDB taxonomy): domain Bacteria; phylum Actinomycetota; class Actinomycetes; order Streptosporangiales; family Streptosporangiaceae; genus Actinoallomurus; species Actinoallomurus soli. The sequence continues at coordinate 431,280 of NZ_JAMXMV010000004.1, read as the reverse complement.
GTGCTGTGGCACCCCCGTCCTCTCGACCTGGACCGGATGAACGCCGCCACCGCGCTGCTGCTCGGCGAGAACGACTTCGCCGCCTACTGCCGTAAGCGCGAGGGCGCGACGACGATCCGGCGGCTGCTGCGGTACGACTGGGAGCGCGAGTCGGCCGACGTTGCCGTCGCCACGGTCGTGGCGGACGCCTTCTGCCACTCCATGGTGCGCGCCATCGTGGGCGCGCTGCTGTCGGTCGGCGACCGGCGGCGACCGGTCGACTGGCCGGCCGAGGTCCTGTCCGCGGGGGTCCGGGACTCGGCGGTGCAGGTTCTCCCGCCGCACGGCCTGACGCTGGAGGAGGTCACGTACCCGGAGGCCGGCCTGCTGGCCAGCCGCGCCCAGGAGACACGCCGCGTCCGGGTCCTCGGCGGAACCGCCCCCGAGGAGCGTCAGGCCGGCTGACGCCCTCGCCGCGTCGGCGGACGGCGAACCCGGCGTACGGGCGCAGTGGCGCCGCCGGACGGCCGGCCGCACGTACGGGCGGGGCACGTCCTGGAACGCCGAGCCGGCGTGTGAGGGTCGGCACGACGTGGGAGGCCGAGTCCGCGTGTGAGCGGCGGGACGCCGAGCCGGCGCACGAACGTAGGACGCGCGTCCCGGATCCCGGCGTGGGATGAAGGGACGCGCGTCGCCTGGTCGTCAGCTCTTCTCGCGGACCTCGATCGGCTTGACCGTGTCGTCCCGGAAACCGTTCGCGACGTCCCTGAGCGTCTTGTCGCCCGACTTGAACCTGTGCCCGTCGGCGTACATCGCGTACGCGTAGATGATGTACCGGCCGCGCTGGACGCTCACCGCCCAACCGCCCGCCTGGTCGATCTTCGGAGCGCCGCTGGCCTTCATCCCGCGGAACCATTTGTCGTAGTGGGCGGGGTCCTGGGCCTTCATCGCGGCGGCCGCGGCGGCGTCGGTGGGCATCGCCGCGATGCCCGTCGTCACCGCGATCTTGTTGTCGTCCGAGACGAACGTCGCCCGTACGACCCGGCGGCAGTGCTGACGGGTCAGCTCCTTGCTGAAGGTGCCGTTGGCGGTCAGGTCGCAGTGGTCGTTCGGGACGGTCTTCATCCGGATGAACGAGTGGCCCGCGATCTGCAGCGTCGGGTCGGGGAACACCTCGGTGACGCTGAGCGGCTTGGGGTCCTTCTTCTCGTCCCTGATGTCGATGGGCGTCGGCTTGGGCTTCGGTTTCGGCTTGGGCTTCGCCGACGTGTCGGTGGGCGTCGGAGCGGCCGCGCTGGGCGTGGGCGGCGGTTGCGAGACGTGGGTCGGGCGAGCGGCGGCCGTGTGCTCCTTCGGCGCGTCGTTGGACACCGTGGTGTAGGCGATGACGCCGCCACCGCCGAGGACGAGCGCGGCCAGCGCGCCGGCGCCGATGAGGAGCGCTCCGCGGGCCCCGGCGGCGCCCGCGGCGCCGCGCCAGGGCCGGCCGGGACCACGCGGGCCGTCGGATCCTCCGGCGTGCGGGCCCGCGCCAGGGTCGCCGGAGCCGATCTGCGGAGTGGGACGCGTGGCGCCCATCTCAGGCTCCGGGTCGGGCTCCGGCGGGGCCTCGGGGACCGTGCCCGGCGGCAGGATCGCGTCGGGGGTGAGCGGCGGCAGGGTGTTCTCCGCCGGGGAGGGCGGCGGGCCCTCCGTCCGCAGCGGTACGGGCAGTTTGGGCAGGGCGCTGCCCGTCTCGGGCTCCAGGACGTCCGTCACGGTCTTCTCGGCGGCGCCCTGGAACAGACCCGGCTCGGGCGAGGCCGGGCCGCCGGCGGGGCCGTGGGCGGCGTTGGGGACGTCCGTGGCCCCGCCGGACGTGGAGCCCGGGCCGGACGCGGACCCCGGGCCGGACGCGGACCCCGGGCCGGACGTGGAGCCCGGAGCGGCGTGGTGCTGCTGGGAGGCGTCTGCCGGACGCTGCGGAGACGTGCCCGCCGTACTGGGGCCGGTCGGCCGGTCGGAACGGAGGTCCGAGGGCGTCGCGGCCGTCGGTCGCTGCGGCGGGGCCGTCGTCCGGTCCTCCGCGTCGGGCGCGGGCGATCCGGGACGAGGGGGTGGCGGGGTCATGCTCTCCTCGGCGTCGTCGGGCGTCGGGGGCGGTCCGGAACGGGCCGGGTCGTCCGGCGACGCATCGGCGGCCTGGGGGGTCGCGAGGGGATTCTCAGCCGGTGCGCGGCGGCCTGGTGGTGCCGGTTGCGGCGGAGGCTCCGACCCTTCCGTTACGGACGGTACAAAAGTCACGTCACGGCCAGACATGGGTCACTAGAGTATTAGCGCGCGGTGTCCAATTATGCGGGTTTGCCGACCATTGACCGGTAGTTCAGGGCCGGTCGCAGATTGCTACCGATCGTCGCATTCTGCACGAACGCGGTCACACCGCTGTAGTCACTCTTCGCAATCGCCTTGCCATTCGGGTACTGCACCCAGCTCATGATGAGGTAGTGGCCCTCGGGATCCGCGGTCGTCAGCGACAGACCCTTGCCGAGCTTGCTGGTGCTCCCGGCCCCTGGCAGGGGCAGGACGTACGCGTCCTTCGGGCGGGACGCCCGCTGCGCGGCCTTGGCCGTCGTCTCGGACTTGAGATTGAGTACGCCGATGGTGCCGACGAACTTGCCGTTGGTGTACGTCGCTCGCAGCACCTGCGTGCACCCCGCCTTGACGAGGGCCTTGCGGAAGGTGGTGCCGTGCACACCGTTCGCGCACTTGCTGTCCGAACGCCGCGTGGTCAGCACGTAGGTGCGCCCGCCGGCCTTGAACCTCTTGTTCTTGAAGACCTCGGCCAGGGTGAGCGGCTTCGGGTCCGTCGTCCGTGAGGCGAGCTGCTGCCCCTTGCCGGTCTCGGTCGGCGTGGGGGTGGGGACCGCGGTCGGGGTCTGCGGGGGCGCCGCGGCGGGCTTGGAGGACATCGCGGTCGGCTTCGGCTTGGGGTCGCCGCCGCCCGAGGACAGCGCGAGCGCCGATCCGCCGCCGATGACGACGACGCCCGCGGCGACGGCCGCGCCGATGATCAGAGGCTTCTTCTTGCTCCCGCCCGGCCGCTCGTCGCCACCGGGCGCGAACGCGAGCGCGTCCTGGCCGCCCGGCACCGCGCCGTACCGGCCGGGTCCGCCCGGTCCACCGGGTCCGCCCGGTCCACCGGGTCCGCCGTCGTAACCGTCAGGAGCGTCGTAGCCGCCCGGAGCGTCGTACCGGCCCGCGCCGCCGTACGGGTCGCCCTCGGGACCGCCGGGTCCGGCGCCGTAGCCGCCGGCACCGTAGCCGGCGTCCTGGCCGTAGGACCGCGTCTCCGGCCCGTAACCGCCCTGCTGCTCGGCGGCGTACCCGTCGTAGGAGCCCGGACCGCCGAACGGGCCCGCGGGATCCGCGTCCTGGGGCGGGCCGGAGCCGTACGAGGGATCGAAGAGTGAACCACCGCGGGAGGCCTGGTCCTCGGCCGGGCCGTACGGCGACTGCGGCGGCTGCGGAGATGCCCAGCCGCCGGGTTGCTGTTTATCACCCGGAAAAGCCATGAACGCGACCCTACCTGCTCATATGCGTGTTCAGGCGGTTACTTAAAGCCGAAGTCCTGTGTCCACCAGGGGCCGCCCGAGCCATAGGCGACGCCGACTCCGATGGCTTTCAGACTGCAGTTCAGAATGTTCGCCCGGTGGCCGGGACTCTTCATCCAGCCTTGTACGACGGCCTCCGGGGTGGCGTAGCCCTTGGCGATGTTCTCCGCGCCGGGGGTCGTGTAACCGGCCGCCTTGATGCGGTCCCACGGGGTCCGCCCGTCCGGCGAGTTGTGGTCGAAGTAATTCTGGTCACGCATGTCCGCCGAGTGCGACCGCGCCGCCGTCCGCAGCCCGGTGTCGACCCGCAGGGCCGTGCAGCCGTGCGCGGCCCGCTGGGCGTTGGTGAGGCGCACCGCGGCGCTCTCCGCCGCCGCCTGCCTGCTCGTGGTCTTCGACGGCGTGGGGGCGGCCGTGGAGGACCGGGTGGCGCGCGGGGTGGCGCTGTGCTTGGGCGTCTTCCGCTTCGCCGGGCTCTTGGACCGGCGGGCCGGCGTGGCCGGGCGGGCCGACGGGCTCGCGTCGGCGGAGGGACGTACGGCCGATCCCTCAGGGCGGGGGAAGACGGCGACGTCGCGCGCGGGCGTGGTGGCCGGTGTCGGATTGTGCTGCTGCGCGGCACTCCAGAGCGATCGGGCGGCGATGCCGCCGGAGACGAAGACCGCGATGGCCAGCAGCACGAATGCCTGGACGCGGCGTTTGACGCGCTTCGCGGACAGGGGATCCTCCCGGGGGGCTGCGGAGGACCAGCACTATATGCCCGCCAAGCGGGTCAAGTCCGGCGTTCGCCGATAGTTCCCGGTATAGGGTGTCCAAGAGGACAGCCGTACGATCGTCGCGTCGTGACGATGGAGGACGGTCCCGGACGCTCGCTTTGCCCGCTGGCGTGTGGACCGGTATTCTGCTAGTTCGTTGTGTGCGTCAGCGTGCCCGTCAGCGGGTCGCTCGACCCACCGGGCCTGCGGCGGCAAGGCCGTCCGGCGGACCCATCTCTGTTGTCAGACACGAAACGAAGGCTTACGACCGTGCGCACCTACACCCCTAAGCCTGCTGACGTCCAGCGTCAGTGGCACGTCATCGACGCGACCGATGTCGTGCTGGGTCGGCTGGCCAGCCAGGTCGCAACGCTGCTTCGGGGTAAGCACAAGCCGATCTACGCCCCGCACCTCGACACGGGTGACTTCGTCATCATCATCAACGCCGACAAGGTGGCGCTCTCGGGCAAGAAGCTCGAGCAGAAGAAGGCCTACCGCCACTCCGGTTACCCGGGTGGTCTGCGGTCCGTCGCCTACTCCGACCTGATGAAGAAGAACCCCGAGCGTGCGGTCGAAAAGGCGATCAAGGGCATGCTTCCCAAGAACACGCTGGGCCGCAAGATGTTCAGCAAGGTGAAGGTCTACGCCGGCCCCGACCACCCGCACCAGGCCCAGCAGCCGGTGCCCTACGACATCAAGCAGATCGCGCAGTAACGCGCGGCATCCGAAAGAGATCCTGAGGAGTACCGTGGCCGAGCCCACCGGTGTCGAGACGTCCTTCGAGGGCGCCGAGTTCGAAGAGTACGTGGGGGACTACACCACCGAGTCCCCGGAGGTCGTCGCCGACGAAGCTCCGCGCCCGGTGCTGACCGGCCCGGCCGCCGGCACCGGCCGTCGCAAGGAGGCCATCGCGCGCGTCCGCATCGTCCCGGGCTCCGGGAAGTGGACGATCAACGGTCGCTCCCTGGACACGTACTTCCCCAACAAGGTCCACCAGCAGGTCGTGAACGAGCCGTTCGTGACCCTGGGCCTTGAGGACCAGTTCGACGTCATCGCCCGCGTGGGCGGCGGCGGCGTGACCGGCCAGGCCGGTGCGCTGCGCCTCGGTATCGCGCGCGCCCTGCAGCTGGTCGACCCGGACAACCGCCCGGCCCTGAAGAAGGCCGGCTTCCTGACTCGTGACGCGCGGGCCAAGGAGCGGAAGAAGTACGGCCTCAAGAAGGCCCGTAAGGCTCCGCAGTACAGCAAGCGTTGATCGCGCCTGTCCACCGGCCCGGTTCCGCCCAGGCGGCGGCTCAGAGCTTGTTCCGGGCCCGTGGACAGGATCTCGGCGGTCCCGCCCTCCGGCGGGACCGCTGATCGCTTTTTTCCGGGGTCGCGGCCCGGCGGGCGTGTCCGGACGCGACCGGTTCGTGCGTTCGATCGTGGGGTGTTGTGGTGGCGCGTCTGTTCGGGACCGACGGCGTACGCGGAGTCGCGAATCGCGACCTGACGGCTTCCCTGGCGCTGGACCTGTCGGTCGCGGCCGCCCGCGTCCTCGGTGAGGTCGGCGCGTTCGAGGGACACCGTCCCGTCGCCGTCGTCGGCCGGGATCCGCGCGCCTCCGGTGAGTTCCTGGAGGCCGCCGTCGTCGCCGGGCTCGCCTCCGCCGGCGTCGACGTGCTCCGGCTCGGCGTGCTGCCGACGCCCGCCGTGGCGTACCTCACCCAGTCGCTGGGCGCGGACCTGGGCGTGATGCTGTCCGCCTCGCACAACCCCGCCCCCGACAACGGCATCAAGTTCTTCGGCCGCGGCGGGCACAAGCTCGCCGACGAGATCGAGGACCAGGTCGAGGCCCACCTCGGCGAGGACTGGTCCGGTCCGACCGGCCCCGGCGTCGGGCGGGTACGCGATGCGCACGGCGAGGTCGAGAGCTACATCGCGCACCTGCTGTCGACCCTGCCCGGCTCGCTGGACGGCCTGAAGGTCGTCGTCGACTGCGCGCACGGCGCCGCCTCGGGCGTCTCTCCGGAGGCCCTGCGCCGCGCCGGTGCGACGGTGATCGCGATCGGCGCCTCGCCCGACGGCCTGAACATCAACGACGGGTACGGCTCGACCCACCTGGAGCGCCTGCAGCGCGCCGTGGTGGAGAACGGCGCCGACGCCGGCATCGCCCACGACGGCGACGCCGACCGCTGCCTCGCGGTCACGGCCTCCGGCGAGACCATCGACGGCGACCAGATCATGGCGATCCTGGCCCTGGAGCTGCGCGACACCGGAAAGCTGCCCGGCGACACGGTCGTCGCGACCGTCATGTCGAACCTCGGGTTCAAACTGGCGATGCGCGACCAGGGTCTCAACGTCGTCGAGACCGCCGTCGGCGACCGGTACGTCCTGGAGGCGATGAAGGCCGGCGGGTACGCCTTCGGCGGCGAGCAGTCCGGCCACGTCATCATGCTCGACCACGCCACCACCGGGGACGGCGTGCTCACCGGGCTGCACCTGCTGTCCACGATCGCCCACCGCCGTCGCCCGCTCGACGAGCTGGCGAAGGTCATGAACCGCCTCCCGCAGGTGCTCATCAACGTCAAGGGCGTCGACAAGTCCAAGGCCAAGACCTCTCCCGAACTGGCCGCCGCCGTCCAGGCCGCCGAGACCGAGCTGGGGGACGGCGGCCGGGTGCTCATTCGCCCGAGCGGCACCGAGCCCATGGTGCGCGTCATGGTCGAGGCCCAGACCGAGGACCAGGCCCGCGCCGTCGCCGAGCGGCTCGCCGAGGCCGTCCGCACCGCCCTCTGACCGAGGCCCGCACGACCTTCGTCATCGCTTTACGTGACCGGCCGATACCGTCCGTCACGGTGCGGGTACGTCGATCACGACGGCTGCGCCGCCCAGCGGCGGTTCCCACGAGGCGAAGGTCGAGTACCCATGGCATCAGTGGCGCGTGTCACCGAGATCAGCGCGATCTCGGAGTCGAGTTTCGAGGACGCCGTGAAGGTCGGCATCAGCCGGGCCGCGGAGACCCTGCGCAAGCTCCAGTCCGCCTGGATCAAGGAGATGGAGGTCCAGCTCTCCGAGGACGGGAACATCAGCGGCTACAAGGTCAACATGCTGGTCACGTTCGTCCTCGAGTGACACCGCGGGTCGATCGCCCGATCCGAGGACAGGCGATCGACCCTGAGCGCGGGATCAGTCGGTGCCGGTGATGGAGAGCGTGCGCAGCTTCCACCCGGCGTACACGACGCCCGCGACGGTGACGACGATCAGCAGCGGGACCGCGGTGGACGAGCCGACGCTCGCCTTGACCGCGGTGGCGTTGGTCACCATGTCGGTGACGCTGATGCCCCACTGGCGGATCGACAGGGTCTTGGCGCCGGAGGCGTACCGGGCGATGAGGTTCTCCCAGACGAGCGCGTAGATCAGGCCGATCGTCACCGCGAACCGGCTGAGCACCGCGATCGCGAGGAACAGCGCGCAGTAGGCGACGCCGGCGACCAGCGCCCCCATCGCGAAGCCCGTCGCCAGGCCCGCGGTCAGCCCGGTCATGATGACGCCCGCGACGAACATCGGCACGACGCCGAAGGCGACCACGAGGACGACCGCGACCACGTACTTCGTCGTGGAGATCACCGGCCGAGCGATCGGCTTGGTCATGATGTACATGATCTGGCCGTCGTCGATCTCCGGCCCGATCACGCCGGTGCCCGCGAGCAGCGCGAGCAGCGGCAGCAGCGCCCCGAGACCGAACTGCGTGAGCAGCATCGTGGCGTTGTCCAGGTCGGCATGCCCGCTGACCCGCAGGCCGACGCTGAGGACCAGCAGCAACGCGGGCAGGAGGAACAGCAGCAGGATCCGCCGCCTGCTCAGCATGGCGCGGAACGTGATGGAAGCAATGACAGGGTTCACGACGCCACCAAGTACGAGAAGACGCTTTCGAGGGACTCGTCGGCGGGGGCGACCTCCCACAGCCGGATGTCCGCCTGACGCGCCACCTGGGGCAGCACGAGGGAGAACCGCCGGAAGTCGACGGCCTCCACCTCGAGACCGCCGGAGGTCAGCTCGACCCCGCGCGTCGACGGGTCGGCGATGAGCGCCGCCGCCAGGCGCCGGTCGTCGCTGGAGCGGACGACGAACATGTGCGGCCGGTCGGTCATCAGCCGGCGGATCGCGCGGAAGTCGCCGGAGGCGGCGTGCCGCCCGGCGATCACGACCTCGATGTGGTGCGCGAGCCGCTCGACCTCCTCGAGGATGTGCGAGCTGAACAGCACCGTACGGCCCTCGGCGGCCATCTTCCGGATCAGGTCCATCAGGTGCAGCCGCTGGCGCGGGTCCATCCCGTTGAACGGCTCGTCGAGCAGCAGCACCGGCGGGTCGTGGACCAGGGCGGAGGCCATCTTGACCCGCTGCTTCATGCCCTTGGAGTAGTTGCCGATGATCCGGTCGGCCGGGCCGGTCATCTCCACCATGCCGAGGGCGCGTTCGGCGGCGGCCTCGGGGTTCGGCAGGCGGTGCAGCTTGGCCATCGCGCGGACGAACTGACGGCCGGTGAGGAAGTCGTACGCGGTCTCCCGCTCGGGCACGAGCCCGATGTGGCGGTATACCGACGGGTTCTTCCAGATGCGCTGCCCGTCGACGGTCACCTGCCCGCTGGAGGGGGCGAGGAAGCCGCCCATCATGTGGATCAGGGTGGACTTGCCCGCGCCGTTCGGCCCGAGCAGGCCGGTGACGCCCGGCCCGATCGTCATCGTGACGCCGTTGACGGCGACGACGTTGCCGTACCACCGGGAGACGTCCCGGAGTTCGAGCACGCTCACGCTTCCTCCTCGTCCGCGTCGGGCGGGAACGATCCTTGCGGTCGGCTCACTTGGCGCCCGCCTTCCGGAAGCGCAGGTACAGGATCGCGACGCAGCCGACGATGAGGGCGGCGCACACGAGGGTGAACACCGGCCCGCCGAGGCCGGAGGGCGGTGGCTCGGGCGCGGACGCCTTGGCGCGCAGCGCCCAGACCTGCACGCCGTCGACCAGGTTGAACGGGGCGAACATGCCCGCCCACTGGGCGACTCCGAACTGCGTCTGGTTCTCGGCGATGCCCTGGACGGCGGCGACCGCCGTGGTGCTGAGCAGGTACACCGCCATCACCGCCGTGACGCCGAACCCGCGGCGCGGCGTGAACGCGGCCACGACCAGCCCGAGGCCGGCGAGCACCAGCGCGAAGATCAGGCACCCGGCGAGGGCGGCGAGCCAGTGCACGGTGTGGCTGCCGATGTGCTTCTGCTTCGTGACGAGCGCGCCGATGTACAGGATCGTCACCGGCGTCGCCAGCAGCATGTACAGCGCGGTCGTGAACGCGCCGTACTTGGCCAGGACGTAGTCGAGGCGGCTCATCGGCCGGGAGAAGTACAGCGGCGTGACGTGGAACCGCAGGTCGCGGGAGGCCAGCACCGGCGCCTGCGCCGCCAGGAAGATCGCGATCAGCGGCTGCAGGTAGATGGCGTAGGCGGAGTAGCGGATGAGCTGGATGTCCCGGCCGGCTCCGACCTGCGCGGCGATCGCCGTGACCGCCACGCTGATCGCCGCGGGCATCAGCATGATCGCGCCCAGCAGGAACGGCATGATCTTCGCCTTGACCGGCCGGCCCAGGCCGTACGCCGCGCGCAGGTTGTGCGTGAAGAGGGACCGGACGGCGTACGCCCGGCCGAGGCGCTTGCCGTCGTAGTGCCGGTATCCGATGTCGTGGATGACGCTCGTCACGAGAACACCTCTTCGATGCGGTGGCGGCGGTTCTCCATGCGGACGAGCGCCAGGCCGAGGTCGGCGACCGAGTCGCGTATGACGTCGTAGGTGGACTCGTCGGCGATGTCGATGAGCAGGAGGCGGCCGTCGGGGCGTACGTGCAGCCCGGTCCGCGCCAGGTGCTCGCCGAGGCGGTCCATCTCCTCCTCGACCTCGACCACGAGCACGCCGCTGACCTGGGTGAAGGCCGAGACCGCCTGGGACCGCAGCAGTCGTCCGCCGTCGATGATCACCAGGTGGTCGGCGACGCGTTCGAGCTCGCCGAGCAGGTGGGAGGTGACCAGGACGCTGATGCCGAACTGGCCGCCGATCCGCCGTACGAGGGCGAGCATCTCGTCGCGCCCGGCGGGGTCGAGCCCGTTGGTGGGCTCGTCGAGGAAGACGAGCTTCGGGTCGTGTACGAGGGCCTGGGCGAGCTTGACGCGCTGCCGCATACCGGTCGAGTAGCCGCCGATCGGGCGGTACCGCTCCTCGTACAGCCCGACGTGGCGCAGGGTGTCGGCGGCGCGCTCGCGGGCGGCGGTGGGCGGCAGGCCGGAGATCCGGGCGACGTGCACGATGAACTCGGTCGCCGACACGTCCGGCGGAAGGCAGTCGTGCTCGGGCATGTAGCCGACCAGCTCACGGATCTTCATGGAGTCGCGCGCCGCGTCGAAGCCGAGCACCTGGGCCTGCCCGCTCGTGGGTTCGAGGAGGCCGAGGAGGATCTTGATGAGCGTCGACTTGCCCGCGCCGTTGGCTCCGACGAGCCCGACGACACCGGGCTCGATGTCGACGGTCAGCTGATCCAACGCGAGCACGCCGGGGAACCGCATGGACAGCCCCCGGGTGGCGATGATGGACATGTTCCGAACCTAGTGGAGCGGCTTTGTGTCCGTCGTCACTCTTCGGCACTACACCCGGCCCCCCTTGGGGATGAATGTGCGCGTCTTCCGGATGATGCCCGAACGCCCGACGGTGGACTGCGACGCCCGTCGCTGTCCACCGTCGAGCGGATTATGCCGTTGAGCGGGGGTGGTGTGCCGTCTTGGACCCTGCCCCTCCGCCGGGGCGGCTCAGCCTGCGGCGGCGATGCCGGGAGGCGCGGCGGCGAGGGCCGCCTTGATGGCGTCGATGAGCGCCAATGCCGACTCCTCGGTGAGCTCCACCGCGACCCGGGCCCCCGGGCCGAGTTCCGGCGCGGCGAAGTCGATGTTCACGGTGTGCTCGAAGGGCGCGTGGAACGGGTGGTCGACGTACACGGACGCCTGCGTCAGCGGGAACCAGCCGTCGGGCCCCTTCCCGCTGCCCGCCATCCTCACCGTCTCGGTGACGTAGGTGCACATCTCAGGCTCCCAGGTAACGGTCGAACCAGGAGAAGACGCGCTGCCAGCCGTCGTTCGCGGCCTGCGGCCGGTAGGACGGCCGGTCGACGGCGAAGAACGCGTGGCCGGCGTCCTCGTACACGTGGAAGTCGTACGTCTTGCCGTGCTGCTTGAGCGCCTCCTCAAGCTCCTTGACCTGGTCGGGGGAGGGGTACTGGTCCTCGGCGCCGAACAGGCCGAGCAGCGGGCAGGACAGGTTCGGGGTGAGGTCGACGATGGGCCGCACCGCCATCCGGAAGTTCTCGGGCACCTCCCCGACGACGAACGCGCCGTAGCAGTCCACCGCCGCGTCCAGGTCGAGTGAGCAGGCGGCCAGGAAGGACTGGCGCCCGCCGGAGCAGTACCCGATCGTGCCGACCTTGCCGTTCGAGGAGGTCAGGCCCTTGAGGTAACGGACGGCCGCGTCGACGTCGCCGACGAGCCGCTCGTCCGGCACGCCGCCCGCGGCGCGGGACGCGGCCGCCGCGTCGTCCGGAGAGGCGCCGGGCGCGTCGCGGTAGTGCAGGTTCGGCATGATCGCCGCGTAGCCGTGCGCTGCGATCTTACGGACGATCTCCTTGCTCGGCTCGTCGTAGCCGGGCATGTGGTGGATGACCACCACACCGCCGTACGGACCCGGTCCGAGGGGCCGGGCGAGGTACGCCTCGATCGGGTCGCCGCTGTGGCCGGTCAGCGGAATCGTTTCGGCCATCATCGCGTCGTACATGGTTAGCAAGGCTAGCGATTCTGGTCGACGCCCGCGCCGGGCCCCCGAGAGTCCTTGCGCCGTTCGCTCTGCAGGTCAAATCGCCCGATTCACCTCTCATCTCGATATGGCAGCATTCATCCGTCATAAGTGGGCAAACGATGAGTAAAAACCTTGGACGGTGCGACGATGCTGCGACGATGGCGAACGCAGGCAGGAGCGGTTTCGATCATCCTCCCGGTGGTGCTCGCCGCGGGGTGCAAGGCCAACGGCGTGACGAACACGAGCGACCACGGCGGTGGTTCCTCCTCGTCCACGGCCTCCGGGAGCAGGCTGCCGGTCGACAACCCGGCCGCCCCGATGCCCTCGCCCGGCACCTGCAAGGTCGGCAGCCGTAACGGCCAGCCGCTCCCGGACCCGGACTGCACGCCCGGTGCCATCAACCCGGACGTGAAGCAGTCGAACATCGACCAGACCATCTGCAAGGTCGGCTGGACGAAGACGGTCCGGCCGCCGACCTCGAAGACCAACGCGATGAAGGCCAAGTCGGCCCGCTCCTACAGCCTCAGCCGGAGCGTCACGGGGGAGTACGACCACCTGATCCCGCTCGAGCTCGGCGGCGCGCCGGACGACCCGCGCAACCTGTGGGTGGAACCCGGGCACATCCCGAACCCGAAGGACGCGGTCGAGCACAAGCTCAACGACGCGGTCTGCTCCGGTCTCGTCCCGCTCGCCAAGGCCCAGAGGGCCATGGCCGCCCGGTGGGTCACCGCGTACGACGACGTCGGCCTGCGCGTCAGCGGCGGCAAGGTCTGCCTGCGCGACGACCCGAGCAAGTGCGCGAAGGGCAGGCACGGGGGCGGTAGCACCGGCGACTGATCGGCGGCGCCGCTGCGTCGTCGATCCCGCCGGCCCCGAGCTGACCGCCCGGCGACTTGTGCGAGAAGGTGGCCGAAGGGGCTTAGGAGATTCCGCGCGCTCGGCAGCGCCGCGGCTTATGTTGGCCGAGACAACAAAGGCCCTCGGCGCAGAATCAAGGGCCCGGCTCCGCGCCCTCGGTCACGAAGTCGCGGAGCAACCCGAACGCCTCGTCGGGGGCCTCACGGAAGACGCCATGGCCCGTGTTCGGGAGGACGTGCAGGCGGACGGGGGCCTCGGCGATCGCTTCGGCCAGGCGGCGGGCGGCCGGTTCGGTGGCCACCGGATCGTCCGCGCCGGCGAGGACGAGCGTCGGGCAGGCCAGCCGGTCGAGCCGGTCCCAGGGATCGAACCGGGCGGCGAGTCCGTGCCTGAAGTGTTCGAGGACGTCGTGGTTCCACTGGATCCGGCGCAGCCGGTCGGCGGCGTCCGGGTCGCCGCCGGGCTTCCGGGAGTACAGCGGAAGACATACCCTCTCCCACGCCTCCCTGACCTCGTCGCCGCTCTCGCCGGCCCAGTAGCGGCGGGCCACCTCGCGCGCCTCGGCGCCGCCGAGCCGTTCGAACACGGCCAGTCGCTCTTCCGCCGGTCCGGGCATGACGCTGTCCAGCACGAGCTTGGAGACGCGATCCGGGCGGCGCAGGGCGGCGGTCAGCGCGACCCAGCCGCCGCTGGACGCGCCCACCAGGATCGGGTCGACGATGCCGAGGGCATCGCAGAAGTCGACGACGTCGTCCGCCCACCGCTCCCACGTCCAGGACCCGGGACCGGCCCGGTCGGACCGCCCGCTCCCACGCTGATCCAGGTAGACGACCTGAGCGAACTCCGTCGCCGCGCCGAACCCCGGCTTGAACACCGAGTGGTCCGCACCAGGGTCGCCGTGCAGCACGACGATCGTCGGCCGTTCCACCATGGTCGCCCCGTCCGGCACGAGCTGACACCCGTCGACGTCGAAATAGAGCACGACGTCATTAACGCGGACCCGCATCGCCCCATTGTGGGGGGCTACGGCACCGTACGAACTGGCCGGAAGCGGTCCTTGTCGCCGCCGTCGCCGGAGGGAGCTCGGCGAACCGGACAAACCTCCGGCCATTGCGACGGCAACGAGTCCACCGTGGCTACAAAGTGGCTGCGGCCAGGTCGAACCAGACGACGACGCAACCGTGCCGCTCCACCTCGAAGCCCCAGTCCTGGGCAAGCGCCTGGACGATCGGCAGGCCACGGCCGCCTGCGGCGCAACGCGTCCCGTACCGGAAGGGACCGGGTGCCCGACGTCGGCGTCTTCGCCCCTGTGAAACGTTTGCGCCGCCCGCGACGGTCGGACGGCTTCGACGAACTGTACGAGGTCCGGTTCGACGGTGCAGGTGGATTCGACGTCCGGTCGTTCGCGGAGGAGGGCGTCGCGTGAGAGGCAACGCTCCATGTCGGAGCGGAGAGGCAAAGGTCTTCGCCCTCGCCCGGGCGGGCGGCAGGAGGTCTCGGCGGGGAGGCCGGCCTCGCCCCAGTCCTCGATGCCCTCGCGGTACTTGCGGACGTTGCGGTAGCCGAGCGCGGTCGGAGAGGAGCGGATGCGCGCCGGTGTCCTCCGCTCCGTACGGTCATGACCGGGGCTAATGTGCGGATGTGATCATCTTCGCGAATGCCCGGGTCGTGACCGTTCGACGCGTGCTGGAGCCCGGCTGGCTGACCGTCGAGGACGGACGCATCCGGGGCGTCGGCGCCGGGGATCCGCCGCCCGGTGACGGGGCGGTGCGCGATCTCGGTGGCCGGTACGTCCTGCCAGGGTTCATCGACCTCCACATGCACGGCGGGGGCGGCGCGCAGATCACCACCGACGACGCCGAGGAGATCCTCACCGCGGTGGCCTTTCACCGCGCGCACGGGACGACGCGCACGCTGGCCAGCCTGGTCACCGACGAGCTCGACCGGATGGCCGCGTCCGTCCGTACGATCGCGGAGATCATCAGAGGCTCCGCCGACCCCTCGATCGTCGGCGTCCATCTCGAAGGACCCTTCCTCAACCCCGCCAAGCGCGGGTCGCACCACGCGGAGTTCCTCCTGTCCCCGGACGTCACGGCGCTACGGCACCTGCTGTCCGCCGGGGACGGCACCGTACGGGTCGTGACGCTGGCGCCCGAGCTGCCCGGCGGGATGGACCTGCTGCGCGAGGTCGTCTCCGCTGATGTGATCGCCGCGGTCGGGCACACGACGGCCGGTTTCGACCAGGCGCGACGCGCGTTCGCGTCCGGGGCGCGCCTGGCGACGCACCTGTTCAACGCGATGCGCGACTTCCACCACCGCGACCCGGGCCCGGCCGGTGCCGCGCTCGCCGACGACGCGGTCACGTGCGAGCTGATCAACGACGGGTTCCACGTGCACGAGGAGGCGGTCCGCATCGCCGTGAACGCCGCGGGCGCCGAAAGGATCGCGTTCATCACCGACGCGACGCCCGCCGCCGGGATGACCGACGGCGACTTCCACCTCGGGCCGGTTCCGGTGTTCGCCCGCGAGGGCAAGGTGACGCTGTCCGACGGCACGATCGCGGGCAGCACGCTGACGATGGACGCCGCCGTGCGGCACGCGGTGCACTGCGTCGGCCTCCCGATCACGACGGCGGCGATCGCCGCGGCGACGACCCCCGCCGCCGTCCTGGGCCTCGCCGACCGTACGGGCAGCATCCACCCCGGCAAGGACGCCGACCTCGTCGTCCTGTCCGACCGGCTACGCGTCGAGGCGGTCCTCCGGAACGGGGTGATCGTCCACGGGAGCCTGCCCTAACGCGTCACCGGCGCCGTCTCCGGGTGGTCGGCGGTCTCGGCGGACAGGTCGGCGAGGAGACGGAGGGCCGCGGCGGACGGCGAGCCCGGCTCGGCGGTCCAGACCATGACGCGCTGGCCGCGGTCGTCCGGGAGCGGCATGACCTCTTCGGACAGGGTGAGCGCGCCGACGAGCGGGTGGCGGTACTCGCGGGTGTTGTACGCGCAGTCGCCCACCGGGTGCGCGGACCACAGCGCCGCGAAGTCCGGGCTCTTCATCGCCAGCTCGCCGACCAGCGCGGTCAGTGACGGGTCGTCGGGGTACCGGCCGGCGGCCAGTCGCAGGTAGGCCACGGCGTCGCGCGCCTTCTTCCGCCAGTCCGCGTACAGCTCACGGGTGTGCGGGTCCAGGAACAGCAGCCGCGCCATGTTCGGCCGGTCGGCCGGGCGGTCGGGTGCGCCGAAGTCGAGGTGCCCGGCGAGCAGCGTGTGGGCCATCGGGTTCCACGCGAGGGCGTCCGTGCACCGCCCGATCACCATGGCGGGCACGTCCCCGAAGGATTCGATCATCATCCGTACGCCGGGCCGTACCCGCTCCGGGCGGGGACGCCGCCGGGCGGCCGGTGCGGGACGGGCGAGGCCGTGCAGGTACGCGCGCTCGTCCTCGTCCAGGCCGAGGGCGCGGGCGATCGCATCGAGGACGGCGTCGGAGGCGTTCTGGCTCTGTCCCTGTTCGAGGCGCGTGTAGTAGGCGACGCTGACGCCGGCGAGCTGGGCGAGCTCCTCGCGGCGCAGGCCGGGCACGCGGCGCCGCCCGCCGTAGTGGGTCAGCCCGACGTCCTCGGGGCGCAGCCGCGCGCGACGGGACCGCAGGAAGTCGCCGAGTTCGGGCCGCTTGTCCATGTATCCGAGTATGTCGCCGAATCCGGCGGTGAGCCTGACCCTGCCAGTGGTACCAACCCGCGGGGTACGCGAGCCAGGGGTCTGGGTACGGCCGGCCGCGCGGCGCAGTCTCGTTCCCGACGAACTTCCCATCAAGAAAGGGGCGGTCATGGCCGTCTTGGAAGAGATCGCCGGGAGGACCGCCGTAAGGCCCCGGATGACGGCGCGGCAGCGCCTGGTCCTCGTCCTGCTGCTGGGCGCGCAGTTCATGCTGGCCGTCGACTTCTCGATCCTCAATGTCGCACTGCCGGCCGTCGGGGACGGCCTGGGATTCGGGCTGCACGCGCTGCAGTGGGTCGCGAGCGGGTTCGCGCTGCCCGCCGCAGGGCTCACGCTGCTGTCGGGGCGGGTCGCGGACCTGTTCGGGCGGCGGCGCATGTTCCTGGCGGGCATGGCGCTGCTGGCGGCGGGATCCCTGGTCGGCGGACTCGCGGCCGGTCCGGCGATGCTGCTGACCGGGCGCGTACTGCAGGGCGTGGCCACGGCGATCAGCACGCCGGCCGCGCTGTCACTGCTCACCACCGCGTTCCCCGAGGGGCCGCTGCGGGACCGGGCGCTGGGGCTGAACGGGGCGCTGATGTCCGCCGGGTTCACCGCCGGCGCCGTCCTGGGCGGCGTGCTCACGGACCTGCTCAGTTGGCGCTGGGCGTTCCTGGTCAACGTGCCCATCGCGCTGGCGATCCTGGCGGGCACGCCGAAGCTCGTCCCCGGCGGCCGTGCGCCGGAGGGCGCCCGGCTCGACGTTCCCGGTGCTCTCACGGTGACCGGTGGGCTGCTCGCCCTGGTGTACGGCGTGACCGCGGCGGGGGAGAGGGGATGGACCGCGCCGGTCACCCTCGCCGCGTTCGCCGTGGCCGTGGCGCTGCTGGTGGCGTTCTGGTTCGTCGAGGTACGGGCGGCGGCGCCGCTGGTTCCGGTGGGGATCCTCCGGCGACGCACGGTGGTCTGGGGGAACGCAGCCGGGCTGATCGCCTTCCTCACCGAGACGTCGCTGGTCTTCCTGATGACGCTGTACCTGCAGGAGGTCCTGGGTTACTCGCCGCTGGTCACCGGCTTGGCCTTCGGCGTTCTGGGCGCGGGGACCGTGGCCGGCGGCCTGCTCGGCGCGCGGACGATCGCCCGCCTGGGCGCGTACCGGATCCTGGTCGGCGCGTTCGTCCTGCAGGCGGCGGCGACCGCGTCACTGGCCGCGCTCGGCGACGGGCACCGCTGGATCCTGCTGTTCCTCGCCGCGACCTTCGCCGGCGGCGTGGGCAACATGCTGGCGATCGTGGCGTTCATGGTGACGGCGACCTCGGGCCTGCCGGACGCCGAGCAGGGCCTGGCCACCGGCCTGGCGACGATGACGCAGCAGATCGGCATCACCCTGGGCATTCCGATCATGAGCGCGATCGCCGCCGCCCGTACGAGCGTGCTCGGCGGCCCGCATGCGGAGGCCGTCCTCGGCGGCGTACGGCTCGCCGTCCTCGTCAACGCCGCCATCGTGGTCGCCGGCGCCCTGCTCGCGGCGCTGTTCCTGGGCCGCCGGGCGGCCGGCCGCCGCTGAGGGCGCCGTTCGCGTCGGCCCGTTCGCGTCGGCCCGTTCGCGTCGGGCCGGTCGCGTCGGGCCGGTCGGGGCGGGCCGGTCGGGGCGGGCCGCCCCGGCGGTGGGCCAGGGGTTCAGGTCACGACGGTGACCGGTTCCCGCCGCGCGGCGTGCTGGTGCCAGAGGTGCTCGGCGATGTCGTCGGGTTCGTGCGTGAGTCCCGGCCCCACGGCGCCGACGATGGTGACCCGGCCGACGTGGATCCCGCGTTGTGGCAGCGTCTGCGCGAGCAGGTCGAGATAGCTCACCAGGCCGGCGTAGGCGACGGCGCTGACCGCGCGCTCGGGGCTGGGGCGCACGGCGGCGCCGCCGGTGGTGAACAACAGCGTGCCGGTGCCACGGTCCAGCATGTCCGGCAGGACGGCCTGGACGACCGCGCTCGCGCCCACGACCGTCAGCGCCAGCGCGTCCCGCACGTCCACGGCCGTCGTGTCC
Organism: Actinoallomurus soli; assembly: GCF_024055715.1. GTDB lineage: Bacteria > Actinomycetota > Actinomycetes > Streptosporangiales > Streptosporangiaceae > Actinoallomurus > Actinoallomurus soli. Next base: position 412,499 of record NZ_JAMXMV010000004.1, on the reverse strand, counting down.
AGGACCGGCCGGATCAGGCGGATGTCAGGGAGGGGACTGAAGCAGACGACCTCGGGTGTTCCGAGGGCGGACGTCAGGTCGCCGAGGGCCCGTTCGACGTCGCCGGGGTCGGTGATGTCGCCGGTCGCGGCGGCGGCCCGGTGGCCGGCGGCGCGCAGGTCGCCGGCGACGGCGTCGATGCGGGTCCGGCTCCGCGCGACCAGTCCGACGGGGTGGCCCTCTCGGGCGAAACGGCGGGCCACGGAGGTGCCGATGCCGGGCCCCGCCCCGACGACGAAGATCGGCCCGCTCACCGGGCGGTCCAGCCGCCGTCGACGGCGACGAGCGCGCCGGTGACGAAGCTCGCGGCGTCGGACACGAGGAAGGCGATGGTCTCCGCGACCTCCTCCGGGCGCCCGATGCGGCCGATCGGGTGCGCCGGGCCGAAGGAGGCGAGCATCTCGCGGCCGTCCTCGACGACGCCCTCCATGATGTCGGTGTCGATCACTCCGGGCAGCACGGCGTTGGAGCGGATGCCCTTGGGGCCGCCCTCGATGGCGAGCACGCGCGTGATCTGCGCCAGGGCACCCTTCGACGCCGCGTAGGCCGTCTGGGTCTCGAAGGCGACGACCGAGGACACCGAGGCGACCGAGACGATCGCGCCGCCGCCACCGGCCTCCATGACGCGGAAGGCCTCGCGTGCCTGGACGAAGTTGCCGCCGGCGTTGACCCGCAGGATGCCCTCGAAGTCCTCGACGGTGGTCTCGGTGATCGGCTTGTTGAGGGTGCGGCCCGCGTTGTTGACCAGGATGTCGAGCCGCCCGAACCGGTCGGTGGCCAGCCGCATGGTCGCCCGCGCGAGTTCCTCGTCGGCGACGTCGCCGACGAGCGCCGCCACGTCGTCGGGATCGGCGGCCGCGAGTTCCTCGACCGCTTCGGAACGGTCGGTGACGACCAGACGGGCGCCGCGGGCACGCAGCAGGACCGCCGTGGCGTGACCGATGCCGCGCGCGGCGCCGGTGACGACGGCGACCCGCCCGGTCAGGTCCCAGGAGGCGGGGAGAGAAGAACGGAGGTCAGGGGTGGTCATGGATTCCCTCGTAGTCGTTGGGGTCAGCGTTGGTGGACAGGCCGTACGACGATCTCGCTGACGTCGACGTCGGCCGGCTGCGCGAGCGCGTACGAGAGGGCTGCGGCGATGGCGTCCGGCTCGATGGTCTTCGCGCGGTAGACGCGCATGGCCTCCGCGGCTCCGGGGTCGGTGATGGTGTCCGCGAGCTCGGAGGTGGTCACCCCGGGGGAGATGGTGGTGACGCGGATCGAGGGGTCGGACTCCAGGCGCAGGCCCTCGGTGATCGCCCAGGCGGCGTACTTGGTGCCGCAGTAGACGGCGCTGGTGGGCACCACCTCGTGGGCGCCGGTGCTCGCGACCGTGACGAAGTGGCCCCCGCCCTGCTCGGTGAACACGGGCAGGGCCGCGGCGATCCCGTGCAGCAGCCCGCGCACGTTCACGTCGATCATGTGGTTCCACTCGTCGACCAGCAGGGAGTCCAGGCGCGACAGCGGCATGACCCCGGCGTTGTTCACCAGGACGTCGATTCGTCCGAACCGGTCGCGCGCGGACGCGACGACCGCGCCGAAACCGGCGCGGTCGGTCACGTCGAGCGGCACCGGATGCATGCCGCCGCCGGAGCGGGCGGCCTCCTGCGCGGTGCGTTCGGCGAGCGCCTCCAGCCGTTCGATCCGGCGTGCGCCCGCGACGACGTGGTGGCCTTCGCGGACCAGCCGGGCGGCCATGGCCTCGCCGATGCCGCTGCTGGCCCCGGTGACGAGGACGACCTTCCGGCCGGGCGGGGTGTTCGGTAGGTGGTTCGTCGGCATGACCACCACTCTGGGCGGGCCGGACGGAGTGGAGAAGGGCGCGATCCTCCCTGGGAGCAGCGCACCCAGGAAGCGCGCCGATCCCCGACCTACGATGACGGCATGACCTCAACCGAGCTCGGCGCCTACCTCAGGGCCCGGCGGGCCCAGGTCACGCCTGAGCAGGCCGGCCTTCCCAGCACGGGGCATCGCAGGGTTCCCGGCCTGCGGCGTGAGGAGGTGGCGTCGCTGGCGGGCGTCAGCGTCGACTACTACGTTCGTCTCGAACAGGGCCGGGAGCGGACGCCGTCCGCACAGGTGGTCGAGGCCCTGGCCGTCGCCCTGCGCCTGCCGGAGGACGGCCGCCTGCACCTGTTCCGGCTCGCCGGCCTCAGTCCGCGCGCCCGCGGCGCCGCCGTGAACGATCACGTCGACCCGAGCCTCCTGCAGCTCATGAGCGCGTGGCCGCACAACCCGGCCATCGTCTACAACCGCGCGTTCGACGTCCTCGCGTCGAACGCCATCGCCGACGCGCTCTTCCACGACTGGTCGCATTCGCGGAACCTCATGCACGTCGTGTTCACCGAGCCCGCCGCGCGGAGCTTCTACCTGGACTGGTACGAGGTCGCGCGCAACTCCGTGGCCGGCTTCCGGCTCGGCTACGGCAAGGCGCCCGACGATCCGCGCATCCGGCAGGTGCTCACCGAACTGCTCGAGCAGAGCCCCGAGTTCGCCCGGCTCTGGGCCTCGCACGACGCGCGCGGCAAGGCGCTGGAGAGCAAGACCTTCCATCACCGCGACGTCGGGCGGTTGACGCTGTCGATGCAGACCTTCGACGTCCGTTCCAGCCCGGGCCAGGAACTCGTCGTCTACCACGCGGAACCCGGCTCGCCGAGCAGTGAGGCCCTCGGCCTCCTCGGCTCCCTCGCCGCCGGCGCCCGCCAGGGGACCTGAGCGCCCCACTGGCAATGGCCGCGTCCAGAGCGCAGCGATGGCCGGGGATCACGGGTGGCGTCGCACGACGACGCCGGGTCAGGCGTCAGGCGTCCGTGAGGGCCAGCAGCCTGGTGACGGTGTTCCAGTTGCGGACGGTCGCCGGGACGCCGAGGCGTCTTTCGAGGGTCGGCACGAGCGTCGACCGGCCGAGCCCGTTCGGGAAGTAAAGGTAGAGCACCTTTTCGCCCAATCCGACCTCCTCGGGGGCGAATTCGGCTGGTTTAAGGGCGCGCAGTCGCTCCGGGGCCGGATCCTCGGCCAGGAACGCCACCGCGCACCTGGCCGGGTCGCGAATCTCCAGCGGGTTGCCCGCGACCACCGCCGTCAGCTCGGCCGCGGTCCGTACGACGACCGGGACCTCACGGCCCAGCCGGGCCGTGAGACGTCCCTCGATCGCGGCGGCGATCCGCTCCGTCGGCCCCTCCGGCGCGGTGAACACGGCGTTCCCGCTGTTCAGGTGCGTGCGCACGCCGGTGTAGCCGAGGTCGGCCAGCCACGCACGCAGGTCGGCCATCGCGACCCTGCTGTCCCCGGTGACGTTGACGCCCCGCAGGAGGGCGGCGTATCGAGCCACGGGCTACTCGACGGTGACGGACTTGGCGAGGTTGCGGGGCTGGTCGACGTCGTGGCCCCGCGCGGTGGCCAGCTCGCAGGCGAAGACCTGCAGCGGGACCGTCGCGACCAGCGGCTGCAGGAGCGTCGGCACGGCCGGGACCCGGATGAGCGTGTCGGCGTACGGGACGACGGTCTCGTCACCCTCCTCGGCGATGACGATCGTACGGGCGCCGCGGGCGCGGATCTCCTGGATGTTGGAGACGATCTTGTCGTGCAGGACCGGCCGGGCGCGCGGCGGCACGACGACCACCACGGGCAGGTCCTGCTCGATCAGCGCGATCGGGCCGTGCTTGAGCTCACCGGCGGCGAAGCCCTCCGCGTGCATGTACGCGAGCTCCTTGAGCTTCAGCGCGCCCTCCAGGGCCACGGGGAAGCCGACGTGCCGGCCGAGGAAGAGCACGCAGCGCTCGTTCGCCAGCGACCGGGCCAGCTCGCGGACCGGCTCGACCGTCCCCAGGACCGCCTCCACCTTCTCCGGCATGGTGGCGAGCAGCTGGATCATCGCGAAGACCTCGTCGCCCCACTTGGTCCCCCGTACCTGCGCGAGGTAGAGCGCGATGAGGTAGACGGCGACGAGCTGGGTGAGGAACGCCTTGGTCGAGGCCACGGCGATCTCCGGCCCGGCGTGGGTGTACAGCACGCCGTCGCACTCGCGGGGGATCGTCGAGCCGTTGACGTTGCAGATGCCGAGCACGTTGGCGCGCTGCTCGCGGGCGTGCCGCACCGCCATCAGGGTGTCCATGGTCTCGCCGGACTGCGAGATCGCGATGACCAGGGTGGTGCGGGTGAGGATCGGGTCGCGGTAGCGGAACTCGCTGGCCAGCTCCACCTCGCACGGGATCTGCGCCCAGTGCTCGATGGCGTACTTGGCGATCAGCCCGGCGTGGTAGGCGGTGCCGCACGCCACGATGATGATCTTCTCGACGTCGCGCAGCTGCTGGTCGGACAGGCGCATCTCGTCGAGGGTGAGGCGGCCGTCGGTGCCGACGCGGCCCAGCAGGGTGTCGGCGACCGCCCGCGGCTGCTCGGCGATCTCCTTGAGCATGAAGTAGTCGTGGCCGCCCTTCTCGGCGGCGGAGACGTCCCAGTCGACGTGGTACTCCTTCACCGGGGCCGGGGCACCGGTGAAGTCGGTGACGGTGACGCCGTCCGGGCGCAGCTCGACGACCTGGTCCTGGCCGAGCTCGATCGCGTCGCGGGTGTGCGCGATGAAGGCGGCGACGTCGCTGGCCAGGAAGTTCTCCCCCGCGCCGACGCCGACGACGAGCGGTGAGTTGCGGCGCGCGCCGACGACGAGGTCCGGCTCGCCCGCGTGCACGGCGACCAGTGTGAACGCCCCTTCGAGCCGCCGGCAGACCCGGCGCATCGCCTCCGTCAGGCCGGCGCCCTTGGCCACCTCCTCCTCCAGGAGGTGCGCGACGGCCTCGGTGTCGGTGTCGGAGGACAGCTCGTGGCCGCGCTCCTCCAGCTCGACGCGGAGGGCGGCGAAGTTCTCGATGATGCCGTTGTGCACGACCGCCACCGCGCCGGTGCAGTCGACGTGCGGGTGGGCGTTGCGGTCGTTGGGCGGCCCGTGGGTGGCCCAGCGGGTGTGGCCGATGCCCGCACGGCTCTGCGGCGGTGGGTTCTCGGCGAGCGCGTCCCGCAGGTTGACGAGCTTGCCCGCCCGTTTGGTGACCGTCAGCTTGCCGTCGGCCAGCACCGCCGCGCCTGCCGAGTCGTACCCTCGGTATTCAAGCCTGGCGAGCCCGTCGACGACGACGTCGAGAGCGGGTTGCGACCCGACGTACCCCACGATTCCGCACATGGGACGTCACCCTAATGGCTCCAGGTGAGCGGGTAGACCAGTGTCGCCCGGAGCGTCCGTTTCCGGCAAAGGTCACCAGAAGTTAACTTCAGTAAACGCTATGGTTTCCCTCATGATCGCTGATGGGGAGGGAATGCCCAGCCCCTATGTCGAACTCGGCCGCGAGGAGTGGCGGGCGCGGCGCGAGGACATGCCGCTGCCGCTCTCTCCGGAGGACCTGGAGACCCTGCGCGGACTGAACGATCCCACCGACCTCGCCGAGGTCGAGGAGGTCTACCTGCCGCTGGCGCGGCTCATCGGCCTGGTCGCGGCGGCCGACGGCCGTCTCCGGGACGCGGTCGGCGCCTTCCTCGGCGACCCGGTCGTCGCGACCCCGTTCGTCATCGGCGTCGCCGGGAGCGTCGCCGTCGGCAAGTCGACGGTGGCCCGCCTGGTCCGGACGCTGCTCGCCCGCGGCGACGGGGCGCCCACGGTCGAACTGGTCACCACGGACGGCTTCCTCTACCCGAACGCCACGCTCGCCGAGCGCGGGCTGATGGACCGCAAGGGCTTCCCCGAGTCGTACGACCGCCGGGCGCTGCTGCGGTTCGTCTCCGCGGTGAAGGCGGGCGCCGCGGAGCTGTCCGTGCCGGTGTACGACCCGCTGGCCTACGACATCGTCCCCGGCGCCCGGCAGGTCGTCCGGCGGCCCGACATCCTCATCGTCGAGGGCCTCAACGTCCTGCAGACGGCCCGGCCGGGCGGTCTGGCGGTGTCGGACCTGTTCGACTTCTCGATCTACGTCGACGCGCGGGTGAACGACGTCCGCCAGTGGTACGTCGACCGTTTCTTCGCACTGCGGCGTACGGTCTTCACCGACGAGCGCTCCTACTTCCACCCGTACGCGCGGGTGGACCCGGACGAGGCGGCGGCGTACGCCGAGCGGATGTGGCGGGAGATCAACGAGGTCAACCTCGTCGCCAACATCCTGCCGACCCGGGACCGCGCCACCCTCGTCCTGTGCAAGGACCGCGACCACCGGGTCCACCGCGTACGCCTGCGCCGCATCTGACCTCGCCCGGCGCCCCGAAGCCCGCAGCCCGCGCGTCGGCCTCCCGGCCTGCGCGCCGACCGTACGGCTCCCCGGACTCGGCCGGCGCGCCGAGGTCGTACGGCTCCTGGCCTCAGCCGGCGCGCCGGGGGCGTACGGCCAGGATGGAGCAGCAGCCGCCCAGCACGGCGGTCGCGGCGAGGGCGACGCTCGTCACCGCCAGGGCGTGCCCGGTCGGCGGCGCGACGCTCAGGAACACCGTGCCGAACGTCGCCACGCCCACCACCTGGGCGAGCTGGTTCATCGTGACGAGCAGGCCGCTGGCGTCGGCCGCGTCCGCGACCGGGACCTGCCCGAGCGCGAGCGTCAGCATCGGGCTGAAGGCGCCGCCGAGGCCGAGGCCGGTCAGCGCCATCGCCACCTCCAGCCCCGCGCCGCCGGACTGGAAGACCGCCAGGCCCAGGTACCCGAGGGCCGCGACGGCGAACGCCGCCGGGACCATCAGGCGGTGCCACCGGGCGGGCACCCGCCGCCAGTTCAGGCTCGCGAGGGCGAACCCGCCCGCACCGGGGATGAAGGACAGCCCGGCGCGCAGCGGACTGTCGCCCAGGCCGCCCTGCAGGTGCAGGGCCAGGCTGAACAGGAAGCCGCCGAAGGTCCCCATGGCGAAGAAGATCGTGATGCCGCCGGCCAGGACGCCGGGCGTGCGCAGCAGCCGGCCGGGGATGAGCGGCGCGGCCGCGCGGCGCTGCAGGAGGACGAAGACGCCGAAGACGACGATGCCGCCGGCCAGCATGACCCAGCCCCAGCCGGGCCAGCCCTCCTCGTGCCCGAGCACGAGCGGCACGATGAAGCAGACGACGGCCGCGGACAGGCCGAGCACGCCGGGGACGTCCAGCCGGCGGCCCCGCTCGCCGCGGTCGCCCGGCAGGACGCGCGGCCCGGCGATCAGCAGCACCACGCCGATCGGGACGTTCACCAGGAACACCGGCCGCCAGCCGGTGCCGAGGACGTCCGCGCTGACGAGCGCGCCGCCGATCACCTGGCCCGCGACGGCGCCGCCGGACAGCACGGCCGAGTAGAGGCTGAGCGCACGGGCCCGCGCGGCCCCCGTGAAATTCCGCTGGATCAGGCTCATCACCTGCGGCACCATCAGCGCGGCGCCCGCTCCCTGGACGAGACGGAACCCGATGAGCAGGCCGGTGCTCCCCGCGAGGCCGCACGCCAGGGACGACGCGGTGAACACCGCCAGCCCGCCGAGGAAGGCACGCCGGTGCCCGAGGATGTCGCCGAGCCGCGCCCCCGTGATGAGCAGCACGGCGTACGCGATCGTGTACCCGGCGATGACGAGCTGCAGGCCCGCGCCGGACGCCTGCAGGTCGGTACGGATGGTGGGGGCGGCGACGTTGACCACGGTCACGTCGAGGACCGCCATGAACTGCCCGAGCATGATGAGCGTCAGCAGCCCGCCGCGGCGGACCGGCGCCTGTGCCGCGGGGGCGTCGAGAGTGATCTGGGCCATGTGCCGAGCCTGCGGGCGGAACGATACGGGTGGTGAGAGCCCACTGATACTGGTGCTGACAGCACCTGGCACGGCCGTCCGGCGTACCGCACCATGGACGGGTGACCGTGACGACCCCCTCCCGCCGGCGGACCGAGCTGGCCGCCTTCCTGCGCAGCCGGCGGGAGCGCATCACCCCCGCCGACGTCGGCATCCCGGCGGGGTTGCGGCGGCGCACCCCCGGGCTGCGCCGTGAGGAGGTCGCCCAGCTCGCCGGGGTCGGCGTCACCTGGTACACCTGGCTCGAACAGGGCCGGCCGATCAATGTGAGCGTCCAGGTCCTCGACGCGATCGCCCGTACGCTCCGCCTCGACCGGACCGAGCGCGAGCACCTCTACCACCTGGCGGACGTGCCCGCCATGCCCGGCCCGCCGGTGCACGACCGGCTCGAACCCGAGGTGCAGGCCGTGCTCGACGGCCTCGTCCCGCTGCCCGCCGCCGTCATGTCCAGCCGGTACGACGTGCTCGCCTGGAACACCGCCTACTCGGCGATCTGGCCGGCCGTCCTGCGGGCGAGCGAGGCCCACCCCCGCAACCTGCTGTGGCGGATGTTCGTGACGCCGGAGTGCTGCAGCCAGATGCTCAACAAGGACACCGAACTGCCGCAGATGGTGGCGATGTTCCGGGCGGCGTTCGCCCGCCACCTCGGGGAGCCGTCCTGGACCGGGCTGGTCGAGCGGCTGTCGGCGGCGAGCCCCGAGTTCGCGGAGATGTGGGCGGCACAGGACGTCGCCGTCCCCTCGACGCGCGTGAAGCACTTCCGGCACGCCGCCGTCGGTGAGATCCGGATGTCGGTGGTCAACTTCGCCGTCACCGCCACGCCGGAGACCCGCATGGCGGTCTACACGCCGGTCGACGAGAAGACCCGCGAGCGCATCCAGTGGCTGATCGACCACCCCAGCGCGCCCGCCGTCGACCACGTCCACCGGGCCCCCGTGGTCCCGGAGTGATAAACCTGGTCGAGTGATCGTCGGAGTGGGGGTCGACGTCGTCGACGTCGCCCGGTTCGCCAGGTCGCTGGAGCGCACGCCGGGCCTGGCCGACCGGCTCTTCACCGACCGCGAGCGCGGGCTGCCCCCGCGGTCCCTCGCCGCGCGGTTCGCGGCGAAGGAGGCCCTGGCCAAGGCGCTGGGCGCGCCGCGCGGGCTGCGGTGGACCGACGCGGAGGTACGCCGCGCCGAGGACGGCCGCCCGAGCCTGCACGTGGCGGGCACCGTCCAGGAGGCGGCCGAACGGCTGGGCGTCACCACCTGGCACCTGTCGCTCAGCCACGACGGAGGGGTCGCCGTCGCGATGGTGGTGGCGGAGAACGCCCGATGAGGGAGTCCGTCGCGGCGGTGGTGGCGGAGAACGTCCGATGAGGAGGCGAGCGTGATGCGGTACGCGCACGAGGTCGACAAGGTCCGGACCGCCGAACAGGCGCTGATGGCCCGCCTGCCCGACGGGGCGCTCATGCGGCGCGCCGCGGCCGGCCTGGCCTCGGTGTGCGCCCGCATCCTGCGCGGCGGCCGGCCGCACGGCGAGCCGGGCCTCGGCGTGTACGGCGCGCGGGTCGTCCTGCTGGTCGGCGGCGGCGACAACGGCGGCGACGCCCTGTACGCGGGCGCGGGCCTGGCGCGGCGCGGCGCGGGGGTCACCGCGATCCTCGCCGGGCCGAAGAGCCATGAGGGCGGGCTGGCCGACCTGCGCGCCGCCGGAGGCGAGGCGCTGCCCGTCGCGGACGAGGGCCGGGTGGCCGAGGCGATCGGCCGGGCCGACCTGATCATCGACGGCATGCTCGGCATCGGCGGCCGGGGCGGGCTGCGCGAGCCATACGCCGGCCTGGCCCGGCGCGCCGCCGACAGCGCGGCGATCGTCGTGGCCTGCGACCTGCCCAGCGGCATCGACGCGAGCAGCGGGCAGGTCGCCGGTCCGGCGGTCCGCGCGGACGTGACCGTCACGTTCGGGACGTACAAGCCCGGCCTGCTCGTCGACCCGGGCGCCGAGCACGCCGGCGTGGTCGAGCTCGTCGACATCGGGCTCGGGCCCTACCTCGCGGACCCGGACGTGTGCGCGCCCCTGGCCGAGGACGTCGCCGGACGGCTGCCGCGCCCGACCAACGAGTCGAACAAGTACCGGCGGGGCGTCGTCGGCGTCCTGGCAGGGAGCGAGACGTTCACCGGGGCGGCCGTCCTCGCCGTCGGCGGGGCGGTGCGCGCCGGGGCGGGCATGGTGCGGTTCGCCTCCTCCGAGCACCCGGTGGAGCTCGTCCGGCACCGCTGGCCGGAGTCCGTGACCACGGTCATCGGGGACTCGCTGGACGGGATCGGGCGGGTGCAGGCGTGGGTCGCCGGGCCCGGACTGGGCACGGACGAGCGGGCCCAGGCGCTGCTCGCCCAGGTCCTCGCCACGGACCTGCCCGTCCTGGTCGACGCGGACGGCCTGACCGTGCTGTCGCGGCACCGTGACCTGCTGTGGCGGTCCGCGCCGACCGTCCTGACCCCGCACGCCGGGGAGCTGGCCCGGCTGCTGGGCACCGACGCCGGCGAGGTCGAGGCACGACGGCTGGAACACGTACGCCGCGCCGCCGAGGAGCTGAGCGCCACCGTGCTGCTCAAGGGCTCCACGACGCTCGTCGCCGAGGCCGACCGCCCCGTACGGGTGAACCCCACGGGCACGCCGTGGCTGGCGACGGCGGGCAGTGGCGACGTGCTGTCCGGGCTCACGGGCGCGCTGCTGGCCGGCGGCATGCCGGCGATCGACGCGGCCGCGACCGGGGCGTACCTCCACGGCCTGGCCGCCCGGCTGTCGGCCGACCCGTACGGCGAGGGCCCCGCGCCGATCAGCGCCTACGACGTCCTCGACGCGCTGCCCGAGGCGTTCCGCGCCCTGTCCGGGTGACGCCACGACGAGGGCGCGGATGGCCGGAGCTCACCCCGGCGGCTGCCACACTGGAAGCCATGGTTAACGTCCCCGCAACAGCGCATGTCGACCTGGCGGCGATCAGCCACAACATCGGCGTCCTCCGCGAGAAGGCCGCGGGCGCCGAGGTGATGGCGATCGTCAAGTCCGACGGGTACGGGCACGGCATCATCGAGGCCGCCCGCGCCGCGCTGGCGGGGGGAGCCTCCCGGCTGGGCGTCGCCACGCTGGCCGAGGCGCTGACCGTGCGGCGGGCTGGCATCGACGCGCGCCTGCTGTGCTGGCTGCACGGGCCCGGTGAGCCGTTCGAGGAGGCCGTCGCCGCCGACGTCGACCTGTCGGCGAGCTCGGTGCGCGTCGTCGAGGACATCGCGGCCGCGGCCGTGCGCGCGGGCCGTACGGCACGTCTGCACCTGAAGATCGACACCGGGCTGTCCCGCGCCGGGGCGACCCTCGAGGACTGGCCACCGGTGGTCGACGCCGCGCTCCGCGCCCAGGCGGACGGGCACGTCGAGGTGGTCGGGATCTGGTCCCACATGGCGTGCGCGGACGAGCCGGGCCACCCGTCGATCGCGTCGCAGCTCCGGACGTTCGACGAGGCGGTCGAGTTCGCCGAGAAGGCCGGCGTCCGCCCGGAGGTCCGGCACATCGCCAACTCCGCGGCGACGCTGACGATCCCGGAGGCGCGCTATGACCTCGTACGGCCCGGCATCGCGGTGTACGGCCTGAGCCCGATCCCCGCGCACCCGGCCTCCGACGGGCGTGAGGACCACAACTTCGGCCTCCGGCCCGCCATGACGCTCACCGGGCGGATCATCGTCACCAAGCGCGTTCCTCCCGGCACGGGCGTGTCGTACGGGCACCGGTACACCACCGACCGGGAGACCACGCTCGGCGTCGTTCCCCTCGGGTACGCCGACGGGATCCCGCGCAGCGGCACCAACCTCCTGGAGGTCTGGGCGGCCGGTGGCCGGCGGCGCATCGCCGGCACGGTCTGCATGGACCAGTTCGTCATCGACGTGGGCGACGACGAGATCCACGCCGGTGACGAGGTGATCCTCTTCGGCCCGGGCGACCGGGGCGAGCCCACCGCGCAGGACTGGGCCGACCTGCTCGGCACGATCTCGTATGAGATCGTCACCCGCATCGGCGCACGTGTCTCCCGCGTGTACGAAGGAATCCCCCAGTGAACAAGAAACGCATCGGGCTGATCAGCGCGGCGGTCGGCACGGCCGGCGCGGTCGGCGTGGGCGCGGTCGTCGCCGCGCGGAGGTACGCCGTCGGGCGGGCCCGGCTGATCCCGGACCCGGACGCGGGCGAGCCGTTCGGCGAGCTGCACGGCCGGACGCTGACCGTCGAGGCGAGCGACGGTGTGCCCCTGCACGTCGAGATCGACGGACCGGACGACGCCCCCCTGACGGTCGTGTTCTGCCACGGCTACTGCCTGAACGAGGACTGCTGGCACTACCAGCGACGCGACCTGGGCCGCGACGGCGACCTGCGGCTGGTCTTCTGGGACCAGCGCAGCCACGGCCGGTCCGGGCGCAGCGACCTGACCCACGCCACCGTCGACCAGTGCGGCGCGGACCTGTTCGCGGTCCTGGAGGCCACCGTGGACCCCGGAACGCCGGTGGTCCTGGTCGGCCACTCCATGGGCGGGATGACGATCATGGCGCTGGCCGACGGCCACCCGGAGCTGTTCGAGGACGGGCGGATCGCCGCCGTCGCCCTGATCAACACCTCCTCGGGCGAGCTGGCGGAGCTCAGCCTCGGCCTGCCGATGGCGTTCGGGAAGGTCTTCAAGGCGGCGCTGCCCCGGGTGACGCGCAGCCTGGGCAAGCGCGCCGAACTGGTCGAGCGCGGGCGGCGGGCCGGCGCCGACGTCGCCTTCATGGTCACCCGCCGGATCGCGTTCGGCGACAAGCACGTCAGCCCGTCGGTGGTGGACTTCGTCGAGCAGATGATCCGCTCGACGCCGATCGACGTGATCGCGGAGTTCTACCCGACGCTCGCCGCCCACGACAAGCTCGCGGCGCTGGAGGTCATCAAGGGCCTGCCCGCACTGGTCGTCGTCGGCGACGAGGACCGGCTGACGCCCGCCGCGCACGGCCGGCTGATCGCGGAGGTCCTGGGCGACGCCGAGCTCGTGGAGCTGTCCGAGGCCGGCCACGTCACGATGATGGAGCATCCTGAGGTCGTCACCAGGGCGCTCATCCGGTTGATCGACAGGGTGCGCCCCGTCGCGGAGGAGGAGCGTTCGGCGTGAAACCCATCCCGGTACCCACCGACGAGGCGATGCGCGAGCTGGGCCGCAGGCTGGCCGCCGCGCTGCGCGCCGGAGACCTGGTCGTGCTGTCCGGGCCGCTGGGCGCGGGCAAGACGACGCTGACCCAGGGCCTGGGCGAGGGCCTCAAGGTCCGCGGGCCGATCACGTCGCCGACCTTCGTCATCGCGCGGGTGCACCCGTCGCTGGCCGGGGGGCCCGCGCTGGTGCACGTCGACGCCTACCGCCTCGGCGGGTTGGACGAGGTCGACGATCTGGACCTGGACCTGCAGGACGCCGTGACCGTCGTCGAGTGGGGCGAGGGCATGGTCGAGGAGCTGTCCGAGGACCGGCTCGAGGTGACGATCGAGCGCGGGGAGACCGAGGAGCGCACCGTCCGAATCATCGGTGTCGGCGGCCGCTGGGCGGACTCACCGGTCGACCCTGTGCTGTGATCTAGCCATTTGGACCGGTCCGTTCCGATTTGGGCGCAGACGTAATCGCGATCATGCAATACCCTCACCAGTGAATCTCATCTTCCTGGCGAAACAGGACATATGGGGTCGAGGGGGAGAGATCTGGTGAGTGGCCGCCGTCGCGCCCCCCGCCCGGCCGGACGCCGCAGACGCGTCTGGGCCGTCGCGGGCGTCCTCACAGTGGTCGTCGCGGTATGCGCCGTCGCGGTCGCCGTGGCGTTGCTCCGGCCGGGCAAGGCCCGGACCACGGCGGACCGGGCCACGACCGGACCGCAGAGCTCGCCGATGAGCGCGCCCGACGGCTCCGAGCGCGACGTCGTCCCGGACGCCTGCACCGCGCTGAGCCAGAAGGTCGCCGACCAGCTCACCCCGGGCGCCGAGCGCACCGAGATGGACCAGGCGACCGATGCCGACCGGCACAGCGAGTGCGCGTGGAGCATCTACGGCAACGACCGCCGGCAGCTCACCGTCGAACTGCGCGCCCTCACCGGCGACGGGACGACCAGCGCGACCGGCGTGGCGACCCGGACGTTCGGCGACGAGTGGGACTCCGACCGGGCGGGCAAGGACCTCGCCGACACGGTCAAGGTGCGCGACAGCCGCGGCGTCAGCGGCGTCGGCGAGCAGGCGTACGTCGTCTACACCGTCGACAACGACGACATCGGGGACGCCGTCGCCAACGCCCGCCTCGCGAACGTCCTCGTCACCGTCCACTTCTCCGGCGGCGACGACAAGGACGGCGACATGAAGCCGATCTCCTCCTCCGACGCCACCAACGGCGCCCTCTCCGCAGCCCGCGACGTGATCTCCAAGCTCCAGTCCCAGTCCTGAACGGCGCCGCCCGGTCAGAGTGACGTCATGGGCGCGCTACGCTCGTAGGTCGTGCTGGTCTTGGCTTTTGACACTGCGACCGCCGCGGTCACCGTCGCCTTGAGCGAGGGCACTTCCGGCGGTGTCCGGCTGCGCGCCGAGTCCAACGCGGTCGACCGGCGGCGGCACGCCGAGGTGCTCGCCCCCGCCATCGCGACCGTGCTCGACGAGGCCGGGGTGACCCGTGCCGATCTGACGGACATCGCGGTCGGCGTGGGGCCCGGCCCGTACACCGGCCTGCGCGTCGGTCTCACCACCGCCCGCGCGCTCGGCGCCGTGCTCGGCATCCCGGTCCACGGCGTCTGCACGCTCGACGTCCTCGCCTGGCAGTCCGGCCGTACCGGCCCCTTCGTCGCGGCGACCGACGCCCGGCGCAAGGAGGTCTACTGGGCGTCGTACGCCTCGGCCCGCGAACGCGCCGGTGGCCCCGCCGTCGGCAAGCCCGCCGAGGCCGCCGAGCCGGGCCTGCCCGCCATCGGAGAGGGCGCCCTGCTGTACGCCGACACGCTCGCCGGACAGGAGCCCGCGCTGCCGTCCGCGGCCGCGCTCGCCGACCTGGTGATCACCCGGCTGGCCGGCGGAGAGGGCCCCGACCTCCTGGAGCCCGTCCCGCTGTACCTCCGCAAGCCCGACGCCCGCGAGCCCGGACCCCGCAAACGGGTGACGCAGCCGTGACGCTGCGCGCGATGACCGCGGACGACCTTCCCGACGTCCTCGCGCTCGAGCCCGTGCTCTTCCCCGAGGAGACCTGGTCGGAACAGGCGTACCGCGAGGAGCTGGCCGACGAGACGGGTACGCGGCACTACGTGGTGATCGAGGACGACGACGGGCGTTTCGCCGGCTGGGCGGGCCTGGCCGCCGTCGGCGATCAGGCCGACGTCCTCACGATCGGTGTACGGCCGGAGCTGCAGGGACGGGGGTACGGCGCCCGGCTGCTGACCGCGCTGCTCGACGAGGCCTCGGCCCGCGGCTGCCCCGAGGTGTTCCTCGACGTCCGCGCCGACAACGACCGGGCCCGGCGGCTGTACGAACGGTTCGGCTTCACGCCGGTCGGCGTCCGCAAGCGCTACTACCAGCCATCGGGCGTGGACGCCATCGTGATGGTCCGTGACTCGCGGCGGAGCGGAGTGCCCGCCGGACAGGGAGTGGGAAGATGAAGGACGAACCCCTGGTCCTGGGGATCGAGACGTCCTGCGACGAGACGGGCGTCGGCATCGTCCGCGGCCACACGCTGCTCGCCGACGCGATCGCCTCCAGCGTGGACGAGCACGCGCGCTTCGGCGGCGTCGTGCCCGAGGTCGCCTCCCGGGCGCACCTGGAGGCCATGACGCCGACCGTGGAGCGGGCCCTGACCGACGCGGGCGTCACCCTGAACGACATCGACGCGATCGCCGTCACCGCCGGCCCCGGCCTCGCCGGCGCCCTCCTCGTCGGCGTCGCCGCCGCCAAGGCGTACTCCCTCGGCCTCGGCAAGCCGCTGTACGGCGTGAACCACCTCGCCGCCCACGTCGCCGTCGACCAGCTCGAACACGGCGCGCTGCCGAAGCCCTGCGTCGCGCTGCTCGTCTCCGGCGGCCACTCCTCCCTGCTCCTCGTCCCCGACGTCGCCTCGGACGTGCGCCCGCTCGGCGCCACCGTCGACGACGCGGCGGGGGAGGCGTTCGACAAGGTCGCGCGCGTGCTCGACCTCGGCTTCCCCGGCGGCCCCTACATCGACCGCGCGGCCCGCGAGGGTGACCCCGGCTCGGTGTTCTTCCCGCGCGGCAAGTACGACGACGGCACCTACGACTTCTCCTTCTCCGGCCTGAAGACCGCGGTCGCCCGCTGGGTCGAGGCCCGCGAGCGCGCCGGCGAGCCGGTCCCGGTCGCCGACGTCGCCGCCGCCTTCCAGGAGGCGGTCGTCGACGTGCTGACCAAGAAGGCCATCGCCGCCTGCAAGGACAACGGCGTGTCCCACCTCCTCGTCGGCGGCGGCGTCGCGGCCAACTCCCGGCTGCGCGCCCTGGCCCAGGAGCGCTGCGACAAGGCGGGCATCGAGCTCCGCGTGCCCCGGCCGAAGCTGTGCACGGACAACGGCGCCATGGTCGCGGCCCTCGGCTCCGAACTCGTCGCCGCCGGCCTGGCCCCCTCCGACCTCGGCCTCCCCGCCGACTCCTCCCTCCCCATCACCCAGGTCCTCGTCTAGCCTCGCGAGGTGGGTTGTAGCACGCTGTGGCCCAGCGTGCCACAAGCGCTTACTATCAGGGATATGGCCGCGCAACCTGAGATCACCCAGCGGGATCTGCGGAACCGCTCCAAAGAGATCATGGACGCTGTCGAGCACGGGCAGGCGTTCACGGTCACCAGGGACGGTCACCAGATCGGTGAACTGATCCCTCTGCGTCGGCGTCGCCGGTTCGTGCCCCGTGAGGAGTTCGCCGCGATGTCGCGTGGTGCCTCCGCCATCGACCTCGACGCGTTCCGGGCCGACCAGGACGCCGCGCTCGACCACGAGGCGGCCGACCCTTATGGGCGCTGAACGTCATCCGCAGGGTCTGCTCGACACGAACATCGTGATCCTGCGGAGCTGGATCGACCCTGCTGAACTGCCGAACGAGATGGCGATCAGTGCGATCACACTCGCCGAACTGTCGGCGGGCCCGCACCAGGTCCGTCCCAACAGCGAACAGGGAGACTACGATGAGCACGCCGAGCGTGCTCGACGGCTGGACGTGCTGCAGCGGGTGGAGCACGAATTCGACCCCATCCCGTTCGGGGTCGAGGCCGCGAGGGCCTTCGGCAGAGTCACCGCAGGGGTCGTCGCCGCAGGCCGTAAGCCACGCCGGAGAGTCGCCGACCTGATGATCGCTTCGGTGGCGATCGCCGAGGAACTACCGCTGTTCACCACGAACCCCGACGATTTCCAGGGCTTGGGTGAGCTACTGGAGGTCGTACGGGTGACGCGTCCCGTGGTCCAGCACCCGCGGGGGTCGGATCCCTCACTGAGTGGATCGAGTCGGAGCGGGGAACGTCGGCAGCCCTGATCCCTGGTCTCGGCCTCCTCGGCGAGTTCGCGATATCCACGAGTTCCGGTGGCAGCGGAACTCCAAGATTTCCCGAACCTCGAGGCAGGAGACCGGACCAGGCCGATCGGCCGTGCGATGCAGAAAGGCCTTTCGCGCCCTCGGAGAGCGTTCTGGAACGCCACCAGGATGGTCGCGGCCTAAAATCCGGTATCCGTGGAGGTCGACGCCTGCCGCCGCGGGCATGCTCGCGGCGGCGGGAGGATCGTCGGCGCAGCGCTACGCCTCGTAGCGCCGGCCGTCTCCGCCATATGGCGGAGACGGCTCCGCGCTTCTGCACGCTGCACGTCTTCGCCCGGCATGGCACCACCGAGCGGGAGGCCCTGCTCGCCGTCATCGATTCGTTCGACGCCGCCGCCTACCTGCGTGACGCGGGCCTGCGGGACGACGAGATGCAGGCCGTACGCTCCCGGCTGCGGTGAAGGCGCGCAGCCGCACGCCGTCGCGAAACGGGGATCGGGCCGCGCCCGGTGACCGGGTCACGGGGCGCGGCCCTGACGCCTCAGCACTCGATGAACATGCTCTTCCAGCCGAAGGGCGTCGCCTGCTCGGCGTTCCGGTCGGAGCTGAGCACGAAGTGCACCACGCCCTCGGCGTTCGGCTGGTTGTACATCCGGGCGCTCTGTCCGGTGGCGTACCACTTGTAGGAGCCGTGGTATCGCTCGGGGATGTTGCTCATCCCGCACTTGCTGAGCGTGATGGAGTGGCCCGAGTAGTGGTCGCCCTCGTAGACGACGATGGTCGACGCCTGCGCCGCGGCGGCGGAGAGGGCGATGATGCCGGCGGTGACCGCCGGGGCCAACGCCAGTGTCTTCTTTCGCACGTTGATCTCCCGAAGTGATCGATGGCTGTGACCCTGACGGGGGTAAGCCTCACACCTTCGACTACCGAGCGCAAGGAAGTGGATACCCAACGTAGTGACGATCAGTGGGTGCGGGCCCGGTTGAAGCGGGTCTTCGCCCAGGCGTAGCCGACGAGGGCGATGCCGGCGGACCAGGCGGCGGAGACGGCGGCGCTGTGGCCGATCGCCGTGCCGGTCAGCAGGCCGCGGAGCGTCTCGATCATCGGGGTGAAGGGCTGGTACTCGGCGAACCAGCGCAGGCCCGACGGCATCGAGCCGGTCGGCACGAAGCCGCTGCCCATCATCGGGAGCAGCGACAGGGGGAGGGGCAGGTTGCTGGCGCTCTCCGGGGACTTGGCGAACACGCCGAAGGCGACCGACAGCCAGGTGAGCGCGAACGTCACCATGGTCAGGACGCCGGCCGCCGCGACCCATTCGAGCGGGCCGGCGTCGGGCCGGAAGCCCAACGCCACGGCCACGCCGAGGACGAGCGCCGTACTGAACATCGTGGTGATCACGCTGCCGATGACGTGCCCGGTCAGCAGGGACGCCCGCGAGATCGCCATCGTGCGGAACCGGTCGATGATGCCTCCGGTCATGTCCACGCACACCGCCACCGACGTCGTGATCGACCCCGAGGCCAAGGTCATCAGGACGATCCCCGGGGTGATGTAGGACAGGTACTGCGTCCGGCCGCCGCCCAGGCCGCCGATTCCGGCGCCCATCGCGCCGCCGAAGACGTAGACGAAGAGCAGCAGGAAGATGAGCGGCATTCCGGCGACGCTCAAGGTCAGTGAGGGGTAGCGGATGGCGTGCCGGAGGTTGCGGCGCAGCATCGTCGCCGAGTCGCTCGCGGCGTACGACAGGGTGCTCATCGGGAGGTCTCCTGAGGGGTGTCGGTACGGCCGGTGAGGGCGAGGAAGACGTCGTCGAGGTCGGGCGTGTGGACCTGCAGCTCCTCGGGCCGCAGGCCGGTGGCGTCGAGCCGGTCGAGCAGGTCGCGCAGGGCCTGGACGCTGCCGTCGCCGGGAACGCGAAGGGTGAGGTCGGCGTCCTCCGCGACCGCGTCGTCCAGGACGTGCGCGGCGCGGCCGAGGGCGGTGGTATCGGCGAAGCGGAGGCGGATGTGCCCTCCGGGGACGCGGCGTTTGAGCTCCTGCGCGCTGCCCTGGGCGACCAGCCTGCCCCGGTCCAGCACGGCGATCTGGTCGGCGAGCCGGTCCGCCTCGTCCAGGTACTGCGTGGTGAGCAGGACGGTGACGCCGCCGGCGACGAGGTCCTCGATGCTCTGCCACATCGTGCGGCGGCTGCGCGGGTCCAGGCCGGTGGTCGGCTCGTCGAGGAAGATGACCTGCGGGTCGCCGACCAGGGTCATGGCCAGGTCCAGGCGGCGGCGCATGCCACCGGAGTAGGTGCCGGCGAGCTTGCCGGCCGCCTCCCGTAGGTCGAAGCGGTCCAGGAGTTCGTCGGCGCGCCGCCTGCCCCGCGTCCTGCCGAGGTGGTTCAGGTCGGCCATCAGGATGAGGTTCTCTCGGCCGGTGAGCTTGTCGTCGACGGCGGAGAACTGCCCGGTCACGCCGATCGCGGCCCGTACGCCGTCGGGATCTGCGGCGAGGTCGTGGCCCGCGACCTCGACCCGGCCCGCGTCGGCGTCGATGAGGGTGGTCAGGATGCGGACGGTCGTGGTCTTGCCGGCGCCGTTCGGGCCGAGCAGCGCGAAGATCGTTCCTCGCGGGACATACAGGTCGATGCCGTCCAGGACGACCTTGTCGCCGAACGACTTGCGCAGGCCGGTGGCCTTGATGGCTGCAGTCATGATCCTTCCAGCTACGTCACAACGCGGCATGCCGCGGTAAGGGAGAAAGAGGGGTCCGGATGAGGCAGTGAGAAGGGAAGGGCGCCCTCCGGTAGCCGGGGCCCGCGTGCCGCGCCGGGTTCGCCGTCGAGGGCGGATCAGAAAGCGCGGCCGTGAAGGGAACCCGGTCCCGGGTGGCCGGGGAGGTGTGCGGGCCAGAGGCGGATGGCCGCCGGTGCGGGCTGAGCGGATCGGCGCCGGCGAGGGTTGGGCGAACGGGGCCGGCACGGGCTTCAGCGGATGGGTGCCGGCACGGGCTTCAGCGGATGGGTGCCGGCACGGGATTCAGCGGATGGTGGCCGGTGCGGGGTTCACTCGTGGGCGGTCACGGCGGCGCGGCGGATCACGATGTCACCGAGCCCGGTACGGGCGCGGATCTCCACGGTCCGGTCGGCCGCTCCGGGGCCGTCGGTCGGGTCCAGCATGTTGTGCATGGTTCCGGCGGTGGCGTGGACGTCGAGCCAGGCGGCGGTGCCCTCGCGGACGCCGACCTCCAGTTGACCGGCGCCGGTCTGGATGACGACCGCGCCTCGGGAGACCTCCCCGATGCGGATCTTGCCTGCTGCGGTCTTCGCGTCGACGTCGGCGTGCGCCTGGTCGATCACGATGTCGCCACTGGCGGAGCGGGCGCGGGTGTCGCCGACGGCCTCGCCGATCCAGGCGGCTCCGGAGGAGGTCTTGATCGTGACGGTGCCGCCGCCGCGGCGGAGGCGTATCTCGCCGACACCCGTGGTGAGCCTGACGTCTCCCGCGACGCGCCCGGCCGTGACATCCCCGCCGCCGGTCCGCACCTGCAGCGTGTGGGTGTCCTCGACCCAGATGACGCCGGCGCCGCTGGAGATCTCGCAGTCGCCGAGCCGTCCCGCGCAGTGGACGTTGCCCATTCCGAGTGAGGCGTGCAGGCCGGAGCCTGCGGGGAGCTCGACGTCGACCTGGACGGCGGCGTCCTTGGGGCCCAGGACCAGATGGGCGCGCCTCTTCGCCCCTCTGATCACCAGCCGTCCGTCGGTGTATTCGACCGTGGTCTCCTCCGCGGCCCGGACGTCGCTCGCCTTCGACGGGTCGGCGGGCCGCACCTCGACGACGGTGTCGGTGCGGTCGGAGGCGGTGACGCGGACCTCGGCGATGGAGGCGTCGAGTGTCGCGGAGATCGGCTCCGGACTGGCGAATGTGGGCATGGTGCTGCCTCTCTGGTCACAGGGTCCAGGACCCCGCCGCTGGTCGGTGGTGGTGAAGGGGGCCCGGCTCAGCGGACCCAGCCGGTGTAGCGGTCGCCGCGCGGAGACGAGCGCCTGCGGACGTCCCGCTCGCGGCTCGTACGCTCCACGGCCTCGGTGATGGTGCGGACGAGCCAGGCGTTGACCGAGAGTCCTTCTCGCTCGGCGGCCTGCTCGGCCCTGGTCTTCAGCTCGTCGGGGAGGCGGAGGCTGATCCGTGAGACGGCGCCGTCCCTGGCGCCGTAGGACACCGGGGGAGCGGGCTCCGCCGGGGGCGCCGCGGCTACGGCGGTCTCCTCCTCCGCGCCGCCGGGGGGCGGCTCCACGACGAACTCGGGCTCGCCCCTGCGGAGGCGCACGTCCACCGAACCGGGCGCGAGCTCACGGGTGATCTCCTCGGCGGCGGCCGACAGCGCGTCCAGCAGGGCGAGCCGGATCGACGACTCCAGGGGGGCGGTGAGCCGCTCGGCGAGCTCGCGGGCCTCGTTGCCGCCCGCTTCGGCGGCGAGCGCGAGCTCCTGGCGGAGCTTTGCGACGTACGACTCCAGGTGCATGGCGTCAGCATGACACGAAGGTTGGCGTCACGGCAAGCGCCATGTGGCGTCAACTTGGCGTCATGGTGACTCCATGTCGGCGCGGCTGCCGGGGCGCCCCTCCGCGCGGGGTGTCACCGCGGTCTGCGGACTGTGACCTGTTTCACTGGGTGCGCTCGAATGTTGGGAAAATAATAAATTCGCCGGGTGGAACGCGAGGTGAAAGCGCTGATGAGGGCCCGGTTGGCGGGACGTTGGAGAAAGTACGCCTTTCAATCGTTCCCTTGTGAAGTCGGTGGCCGGGTGTGGACAGGGCTTCGGGGGTTGAATCACGGATTTCGCCGTAATAACGTCCGTGAGCGAAAGGGATTCACGGTTTGAGGCTTTGTGATAATCCCTGAGAAAAAGTCCATTCGGCGGGTCGAGGGCACGTCCCAAAGCCCGACTCTTGGACGCCGAAATGGTCATCGGTCACGCTTCGGCTCGGCAGGGAGGTTGGAATGCGCATGCCCGATTCGCCGCGAGGCGGAGGTCGGCGGACCACCAGGGTGGCCGCCTCGGGGCGTCGGCCCCGGCCCCCGGTCGCGCTGCGGCGGCGGCGCCGATGACCCCGCGGACCGGCGGCCTTCGCCGTCATGGGCGGGCATTCTCCGCGGGCCGCGTGGGCGAAGGCGTCATCTTCGCCTTCTGATGGGAGACATTCCAGGTGCACCGAGGCATCGCTCGGATGTAACTATCATCGGCTTCCCCTGGACGTCGGCTCGGGACTGGCGGGGCCCCGAGCCGACGGAACTCCCTTCCGGCGTCGGCTGGTGGCGTTGAAGGCGATTTCTTGCCCCTGTCGGCATTCTTTCGCCGTAATTCATCGGTGCGCGCCGCAAAAAGGTAGGTCTGCGACGCTCCACTCTGCTCGGCTGAACACTTTCGGCCGCCGCGGCGTTCGCGGCCACGAGCGCGACCGGCGCCATCGGGGAGCAGCCCACCCGGGCCGCGGCGGCCGGCGGGCGCACGGCATGGACGCTGAGACTCCGCCTCCGTTAGGTAGTTAAATCATTACCTTTCGTAGCTATCGCCGCGAGGGGTGCGCTGGATACCGTCCGCGCATGCCCTTAGAGACCGCCGGCACCTGGCCCGCTCCCGAGTCGTCCGCATGCGACATGGCCCCCCTCGTCACTGCGGAGGACGTGGCCGAGATCGCGGCCATCGCCGACCCCGTGCTTCGCAACCTGCGCATCACCCAGGCGTACCACGATCTGTCGATCGGGATGGCGTCGCTGTTGGGACCGGAGAACGTCAGCTGGTGTTGCTTCGGCACCTGGGCCTCGCGCACGGCCGGCCGGTTCATCCGCGGGGAGGGTATCCCGCGGATGGTCCGCCTCATGAGGGCCTTCGCCGAGCGTGTCCCCGCGCGTATCCAGGTGGTCGCTCCCGACCTGGTCTTTCGCGCCGTACGGCAGGTCGGCGACAATGTCGCGATCGGCAACCGCATGGTGTTCGAGGACTTGGGGCTGCTGTACGCCCGGCTGATCCAGGAGTACACCGGCGCCACCGACGCCACCGCCCGAGACCGCGCGCTCGAACGCTGCGTGGCCGCGCTGCGTCCCGGGGCGGCCGAACAGGGCGGCCAGGACCTGCTCATCGCCGCTGTGCGCGGTTATCACGCCGCCATGCGCGCCCGCGACGCCGCCGAGCGCGCCGAGCACATCCTGCTGGCCAATCTGCGGATCGGCCTGCACGAGCAGATCCGCTTGCAAGAGCCCATCGCCCAGGCGCTGGTTCCGGTGCAGGTCTCCCCGTTCACTCCGCCGCCACTGCGCAGGCGCCTGGTACGGCTGTGGCGGGCCATGGCCACCGCCCACCTGATGGACGTCCGGATGCCCGCTCCCGACTTCCAGCGGACCCGCCGCCTCATCGTTCAGCGCCTGGGGGCCGACGTCGGCCGCGCCGCCCCCGCAGGGGTCTTCCCGCCCGACCTGGCCCACCTGTCCAACATCGAGCTCAAGGCTTTGCTGTACGACATCGACCGCACGCCCAACGCCGTGCTGGGCAGCGCCGCCGACGACTGGGCCGAACTGGGCAACCGGATGAACTTCGTGGCCGACCTGTTCCGCGTCTGGCAGCAGACCCAGGACCTGTTCCAACCCCCGTTCAGCCGGGACCAGGCCGAGGCGATCCGTGCCGGATCCCTTCCCGCACCCACCCCACCGCTGTGAACCCGAACGCGACGAATTGACACCCCGGCGCGCCGTACGCGCCGGGTGGCGGGCACGCCGAGCGGGGCTCAGAAGCGGGCAGGGGCGCCGAGCTCGGCGAGCGCGTGGTCGAGCAGGTCCTCCAAGGCCGGGATGTCGCGGGCGGCGATCGTCCGGTCGGGCTGCTCGGGCAGCAGGTCGAGGACCGTGCGCAGGTCCCAGTACGGGTCGTGCCGGTAGCCGCCGGACACCTGGTCGAAGGAGGCCGAGAAGCGGTCGGCGACCGTGATGTCATAGCGGAGGGCGAGCGCGCGGCGCATGTGGGCGATGTCGATGGCCACCGGGCCGTACGACGCGTTGGACCAGTCGACGATGCCGGTCAGGCGGCCGCCGGCCCACAGGGTGTTGTCCGGGTGGTAGTCGCGGTGGATGAAGTGCGCCGCGGCGCCGGGAGTGGGGCCGGCGGCGACGTCCAGCGCGTGCTCCCACAGCGCCGGCCGCCGGGCGTGCCGGGGCGCGAGCCGGATCTCCAGGCGGTTGTACGGGCGGTAGGGCGGCATGGTCGAGGCCCCGGCGACCGCGTGGACGGGCAGCAGCGCGGCGGCCAGCTGGATGAGGTACTCGGGCAGCTCCGCGCAGGCGGGGCGGGGCGGGTGGCCCGGCAACCGGCTGATCAGCAGCGCGGGGACGTCGCAGTGCGCGCCGGAGGGGTCGGCGGCGACCAGCGCGGGGGTGGGGATGGCGCACGCGGTGAGCAGGGTCAGCGCCGCGATCTCCAGCTCGGGGGAGAAGTCGATGTCGAGGACGGGCCAGCCGGACGACGCCCAGCGGCGCAGGACCAGGCGATGCACGGTGCCCGAGCGGCTCTCGGCGAGGATCGCGTGGTTGACATGGGCCAGCCCGCCGATCATGGGCCGGACCATCTTCACCTCACTGCCGGGCCCCAGGCATTTTTCGATCCAGCGCAGCGTGGCGGCGCTCGGCGGATCGGAGAGCGTGGGGAAGGTCACGGCCTCCATGAAAACGGATTCGGCCGAGGATCGGTAGTGTTTTTGTCGGTAGAAGGCAGACCGAACGGCATGTCATTGCGGGTGCCGCAGGTAAATTGCCGTAAATAGAGCGATAAATGGGAAGTGGCCGCTCTGGGGGGATTTGCGAGCGGCCACCCCCTTAATCCTTGCCGTCGCGGCGCGGCCGCAGCAGCGCCTCCGCCAGCGCCAGCATCGTCTCCTCCAGCGTGACGAGCCGTTTCATCAGGTCCTCATGGACGGTCGTCACCTGCTTGGTCATGTCGTGCTGCGCGCCGACGACCCGCTGGGAGACGTCGTCGTGAACCCCGACCACCTGGCGCAGGAGGTCTTCGCGGAGGATCTCCATGTGCTTGGTCAGGTCGACGCGGGACGCCTCAATGATCTTCGACAGCGTCTCCTCGGTCTCGTCCCGGTCGGGGCGCGCCCGCAGCTCGTCGAGGAGCGGGTCGACCGCCTCGGACAACCGCTTCTCCAAGGCGTCGAACCGGTCGGTGGGGTCGATGAACGGCCGATCGCCGATCGCGGCGACCTTGCGGTGCAGTTCGTTGATCTCCAGCGTCACGGGCAGCCGGGCGATCTGCTGGTCGACGCCCTCGACGCGGTCGCACGCCCCGTCCACCTTGGCCTCCAGTGCCTGGAAATGCCCCTCGACTCCACGGATCTTTCCGGACAGGCCCTCCAGGCGGCCGTCGATGCCGTCGAGGCGCCCGCCGACCCCCTCGACCCGGCCGTTGACGGCCTCCAGGCCCTGCTCGACCCGCTCGGCCATGTCGTGCAGTGACTGGTCGACCTTGCCGGCCACCCCGTTGATCTCGTGCTCGAGCTTCTCGGACCGGTGCCCGAGGTCGGCGAGCGTCTTGTCCAGCCGGTTGAACCGGACCGACGCGGCCTCCATCGTGCCGGCGAGCCGGTCGAGCCGCTTGGTCAGGTCGTCCATCTGCTGGGCCGCCTGCAGGGTCGCCTCGGTGATGCTCCGGCTGGAGTCCAGCACGGCCTGGATGCGGGAGAGGCCCTCGTCGACGTTCTCGGCGATGACGCCCACGTCGGCCCACAGGGAGGGCAGCTCGGCGACCGGCTTGACCTTCTCACCCACCGACTCGATGTGCTCGGCCAGCCCCTCCGCCCACTCCGGGGGCTTGCCGCACAGCTCGTCGACCTGCCCGCGGACGGTGTCGAGCTGGGTCGTCAGCCCGGTGAGCTCACGCTCCCGCACCTCGCGGAGCAGCCACTCTATTCCCTCCAGTCGCTGATGAATCTCGTCCAGGAGCTGGCCCGTCGAACGCTGCTCATAAACATGATCTTGCGCTGCGCGGGCTAGCAATTCTCGCATTCGGTCCGAGACCGGCTGACCCCCTGTCTGCAGGAAGTTGTGATTGGTGTCCACCCGGGTGCTCCTTCGTTTGCCGGTACCGGAAATGGTCGGCGGCGTGGATCGCGAGGAGACACTCTATTGAGCGGACCAAGGTCATCGAGCCGGAGAATAGAAATTTAGGGAAAAGAGATTATGCCCCGCACGGCAAAGCGCCCTTTTCAGGCGCGGCGGTGCCGGCCCTCGTACGAGATCCCCGCCGAGGGGCCGCAGACGGCGGCGGTGTGGGGCGTGCCGCGCCAGATCAGGCGGTCGAGTTCGCCGCGTCCGAGGAAGACCCCGCGGCAGCGGGAGCACTCCTCGAACACGATGCCGCCCCGCTGGAAGGTCACCATTCCGGCACCGCACTTCGGGCACCGCAGTACGGCGTCGGCCATCGTCGCCCCCCGTCCTCGCCGCGCCCCGGATCGCGGGCGCCCCTGATCACGCCCCGCCGGGGCCTGCCGGTCGCCA
Source organism: Actinoallomurus soli (assembly GCF_024055715.1). Lineage (GTDB taxonomy): Bacteria > Actinomycetota > Actinomycetes > Streptosporangiales > Streptosporangiaceae > Actinoallomurus > Actinoallomurus soli. The sequence goes on along the minus strand of NZ_JAMXMV010000004.1, from coordinate 385,588 downwards.
AGAGTAGTCAGCCGGACACGGTCACCACCGTGGTCTTTGCCGGACTCTGGCGTGTCGCCCCCGCCGCGGGTCGTGCGGGGCCGTGCGGTCACCCGACCCCGCGCCGACTCAGGCGATCATGGTCCGTCGGCCGGAGTCCCGGGCGGTCGCCCGCACCCGAGCGGGCTCACGGGGCGCGGCAGATGAGCGCGGTCGGGGCGTCGCCGACGCGGGTGAGGACGAGGACGCGCGTCTCGGGGCCGTCGGTGCGCAGGTCGCGGCGCAGCCGGTCCACGTCCCCCGCGAAGCCGCGCTTCATGATCGTCAGCGTGCCCGCCTTCTGGGCGCGCAGCGCCGCGCGCACCCGCTTCACGCCGAACGGCAGCACCTCCAGGATCTCGTACGGCCGCGCGAACGGCGTCGCGCGCAGTACGTCCGAGGTGATGTAGGCGATCTGCGGGTCGGCCAGCGCCCCGTCGATCAGGGCCGCGGCCTCGGCGACGAGATGGGCGCGGACCACGGCGCCGTCCGGTTCGTAGAGGTAACGTCGCCACCCGGCCACGGGCGGCGGACCGAGACCGGGGTCGGCCGCCAGGGTCGCCGGCTCCCGGTCCTGCCGCAGGAGCGTCGCCCGGCGCGGCGTGCCGCCCGCCAGGCCGCCGAGCCACAGCGCCGCCTCCTTCACCTCCCCGCCGTCGGAGATCCACTCCGCCTCCGCGCCCGGCGGGACCGCCTCGTGCGGGATCCCCGGCGCGACCTTGACGCAGGCGCCGGGCACCCGGCCGGCGAGGTCCAGCACCGTGCCGAGCGGCGGGAGGTACGCGTCCGGGTCGAACACCCGGCCACGGGACGTACGGCGGCCGGGGTCGGCGAAGACGGCGGCGTACCCGCCGGTGTCCTGCGCGGTGGCGTCGCCGCACCGGATGTCCGCCAGGTCCGCGAGGCCGAAGGCCCGAAGGTTGGCCCGCGCGACCTCGGCGGTGAGGGGATCGAGCTCGACGCCGGTGCCGCCGACGCCCGTACGGGCGCGGGCGAGCAGGTCGCCGCCGATGCCGCAGCCGAGGTCGAGCACCCGGCCCCCGGGCGGGAGCCGGTCGGCGAACCGCCGCGCCCGGTGCCGGGCGACGCTGGCCCGGGTGGCCTGTTCGAGGCCCTGCGGGGTGAAGTACATGCGGTCCGCGTCGGCGCCGAACTTGGCCCGGCCGCGCTCGCGGAGCCGGGCCTGCGTCAGGGCCGCGCCGACGAGGTCGGCCGGGTGGCGGGCGCGCAGGCGGGAGACCATGGCCGGCAGCGTCCGCTCGTCGGCGCCGGCGACGCCGATCTCGCCGAGCAGCTCCTGGCCTTCCGGGGTGAGAAGCTCTCGGAACGCGGCGGTGTCCACCCGATGACGGTAGTCCCCGGCGGCACTCGGAACGCACCTGACCACCAGCGAAACCCCGCAAACGCCGCATATAACGACAGGTGGGCGGCGCGCGGGGGCCCGTGTTGACGGGTTCCCGGACCCCGGCATAATCTCCAACTGGCACTCTCCCCATGAGAGTGCCAATCAAGCGACAGGTCGGTCTGGCACCCGCGACGGCAGGCCACCGTGGTCGCGTCTCCAACATGCGGCTGGCCGATCTGGTCGGCCGAGGATACGCAATCGAAGGGGAAGGTCAGATCGTGTCGACCGCCACCAAGGTTGTTCTCAAGCCGCTCGAGGACCGCATCGTCGTCCAGCCTCTCGAGGCCGAGCAGACCACCGCGTCGGGTCTTGTCATCCCCGACACGGCCAAGGAGAAGCCCCAGGAGGGCACCGTCCTCGCCGTCGGGCCGGGTCGCTTCGACGACAAGGGCGAGAAGCGCGTCCCGCTCGACGTCAAGGTCGGGGACGTCGTCCTCTACAGCAAGTACGGCGGCACCGAGGTCAAGTACAACAACGAGGAGTACCTCGTTCTGTCGGCCCGCGACGTGCTCGCCGTCGTCGAGAAGTAAGACCCGAACAGATGCGCCGCCCCGGTTCTGCCCAATGAGGGCGGCCGGGGCTGTGCACGTCCACGGACATTCCTACTTGGAGCTTCCCAATGCCGAAGATCCTGGAGTTCGACGAGGGAGCGCGCCGCGCCCTTGAGCGTGGCGTCAACGCCCTCGCGGACGCCGTCAAGGTGACGATCGGCCCCCGTGGCCGCAACGTCGTCATCGACAAGAAGTGGGGCGCCCCCACCATCACGAACGACGGTGTCACCATCGCGCGTGAGGTGGAGCTCGACGACCCGTACGAGAACCTCGGCGCTCAGCTCGCCAAGGAGGTCGCCACCAAGACCAACGACATCGCGGGTGACGGCACCACCACCGCGACGGTCCTGGCCCAGGCGCTCGTCCGCGAGGGGCTGCGCAACGTCGCCGCCGGCGCGTCGCCGATCAGCCTCAAGCGGGGCATCGACGCCGCCGCCGGCCACATCTCCGAGCAGCTGCTCAAGTCGGCCCGCGAGGTCACCGACAAGGAGTCGATCGCGCACGTCGCGACCATCTCCGCCCAGGACGCCAAGATCGGTGAGCTCATCGCCGAGGCGTTCGACAAGGTGGGCAAGGACGGTGTCATCACCGTCGAGGAGGCCCACACGATGGGCCTGGAGCTGGAGTTCACCGAGGGCCTCCAGTTCGACAAGGGCTACCTGTCGCCGTACATGGTGACCGACCCGGAGCGGATGGAGGCGGTCCTCGAGGACGCCTACGTCCTCATCTATGACGGCAAGATCTCCAACGTCACCGAGTTCCTGCCGCTGGCCGAGAAGGTCGCCCAGACGCGTAAGCCGCTGCTGGTCGTAGCGGAGGACGTCGAGGGCGAGGCCCTGGCGCTGCTCGTGCAGAACAAGATCCGCGGCACGTTCGTCAGCGTCGCGGTGAAGGCGCCGGGCTTCGGCGACCGCCGCAAGGCGATGCTGGAGGACATGGCCATCCAGACCGGCGGCCAGGTCGTCACCGAGGCCGTCGGCCTCAAGCTGGACAGCGTGGACCTCGACGTGCTGGGCCGCGCCCGGCGGGTCACCGTCACCAAGGACGCCACCACCGTCGTGGACGGCGCGGGTGAGGCGGCCGCGATCGAGGACCGGATCCGCCAGATCCGCCGCGAGATCGAGGGCAGCGACTCCGACTGGGACCGCGAGAAGCTCCAGGAGCGCCTCGCCAAGCTGGCCGGGGGCGTCTGCGTCCTGCGCGTCGGCGCCGCCACCGAGGTGGAGCTGAAGGAGAAGAAGCACCGCCTCGAGGACGCCATCTCCGCCACCCGCGCGGCGATCGAGGAGGGCATCGTCTCCGGCGGCGGCAGCGCGCTGGTGCACGTCGCCAAGGAGGGCTTCGACGCCCTCGGCCTGTCCGGTGACGAGGCCACCGGCGCCGAGGCGGTCCGCCGCGCGCTGGTCGAGCCGCAGCGCTGGATCGCCGAGAACGGCGGCTGGGAAGGCTACGTCGTCGTCGCCAAGGTCGAGACGCTGCCGGTCGGCTCCGGCTTCAACGCCGCGACCGGCGAGTACGGCGACCTGATCGCCCAGGGCGTCATCGACCCGGTCAAGGTGACCCGCTCCGCGGTCAGCAACGCCGCGTCGATCGCCGGCATGCTGCTCACCACCGAGGCCCTCGTCGCCGACAAGCCCGAGGAGGAGCCGGACGCCGCCGCGGGCGGTCACGGCCACGGTCACGGTCACTGATCAGCGACCGGCCGCCGCACGCGGCCGACGGATCACAACGGATGCCCTCGTCACGCGCCTGGCGAGGGCATCCGTCGTTCTCGGGGACGTTCGGTGACAACGATCATGCCCATGGTCACGCTCAGCGATTGCAATCCCGTTGGGATCAGCACTGTGACCATTCCGTTGTCGTCAACGATGCAGACAGGCGCGATCTCGATGGGCATCATGCTTTCGTGACCGAGGGAGCGATCGCCGGGGCCGCGGTTCGGGGTGCTACCGCCGAACTACGGGGGAAAAGACCGGCTAAGGCGGACGACAACGACCTCAGGGAACTCACGAGCCTTGCCGTTCAAGGAGACCCGGAAGCAGTCGAATCCCTCATCGGGCGGGTCCGCCCGATGGTGGTGCGCTACTGCCGGGCGCGGCTGGGCCGGGTTTCGGGGCAGTACCACATCGCGGACGACGTCGCCCAGGAGGTGTGCATCGCGGTCCTGGGCGCGCTACCGCGCTACCGGGACATGGGGCGGCCCTTCGCGTCCTTCGTCTTCGGCATCGCGTCGCACAAGATCGCCGACGCGCTGCGCAGCGCGATCCGGGCCGCCGTGCCGACCGAGGACCTGCCCGACGGTCCCGACGAGGGCCCGGGCCCCGAGGAGACGGTCGTCCGCTACATCGAGGCCGAGCGCGCGCGGGATCTCCTCGACCGCTTGCCGGATCATCAGAAGGAATTGGTCCTCCTGCGGGTGGTGGCGGGTCTGTCCGCCGAGGAGACCGGTAATGTACTGGGCATGTCAGCCGGGGCCGTACGCGTCGCCCAGCACCGGGCTCTCGCCCGTCTTCGAGCGATGGCGAGTGAGGAGTCGATCGCTTGACCGGTGGGGGTACCGCCACTCCCGAGCCGCTCGACCTCAGTGAGATCACCCGCAGCGGCGATCTGTTCGACGCCTTGGCCGCGCGCCGCGTCTCCACCGATCCGGGTTCCGGATCCGCCGTTCCCGACGATCCCGCCGCACGCCTGCTGGCCGCGCTGGTCGCCGACGTCGACGTGGACGCGCCGCCGATGCCGGCACCCGCGCCCGCCCGTGTCCCGCGCCCGGCGCCCAAGTCCTCGGGACGCCCCGTCATCCGGGCGTTCGTCACCTTCGGCGCGATCACGGTCATGCTGACGACGGCCGGCGCCGCCGTCGCAGGCGGCGGGGGCGGCGGGCCGAAGGCCCACACCCCATCGGCGCGCTCCCAGATCACGGAACGCTCCAGGGCTCGTGTTCAGTCGGTCGGCCGGAACCTCCCCGGCGGGCCCCGCCCTGCCCCGGCCCCCACCGGCGGCAAGGCCGACCCCACACCGAGCGCGTCCCCGTCGAAGAGGCACGGGCCGCACGCTCCGGCCAAGAAGGATCACGTCCCCGCCTTCGTGGGATCTCATCCGTCGTCCCGGCCGTCCGGACCGGGCGGCCCCTCCGGCAGTCCCTCGCCGACCCCGACCCCGAGCCCGTCGCCGGGCACGCCGACCGACTCGCCCTCGCCGGTCTCGACCTCCTCGTCGGCCACCCCGCAACCCGAGGGGAGCACCGCCCGTCCGAACCGGCTGCGGCGTCAGAGCACCTCGTCGGACACGGACGCGTCGCGGCGCCCCGCGCGGGGCAAGGACCGCTGAGGCCCGGCCACCGCTGGAGCCCAGGCTCCGCGGAGGTCGGCGGCCCGCGTCGGGCCGGCGGATTCGACGCAGCGCCGGCGGGTGCGCGCCGGGCGGCCATCCCCAGAGATCAACGGACGGCGGAGGTCACCTGTCCACGAGGTCACTTGCCCGTGGAGGACAGCGGATGGCGCGGGTCAGCTGGACTGGCCTTCCTCGCTGTCGATGACGCCGTCGACGTAGCCGCGGGCGTACTCCCAGCTGACGTAGTCCTCCGGGGCGGCGGCGATGGCCGGCTCGTGGACGCGGGGCAGTCCCTCGTCGAGCAGGTGACGGAGGTTGCCGTGCAGGAGGTCCCAGTCGATGTGGTGGGCCCGGCCGCAGTCGCCGCAGTCGACGGTCAGGCCCTTGATGCCGAGGGGTTCCAGCAGGGCGCGGAACACCTCCAGGTCGGCGAGGTCGGCCAGCACGTCCTCCCGCTCCGTCGTGCTCAGCGGAGCGGACTCGTCACTCGGGTCCCCGAGCGCGGCCGCCGGGTCCTCGGGATCGTTCGCGAACGGATCGAGCGGAGCGTCATCGTGCACAAACCCACGCTACCCGAGTATGGGCCGCCGATTCGTGCCTTGTCGCCGTGCTTGGCCGGGCGTTCGACACGTCGGACTAGGATGGGAGCAACGCTCCGCTGATCAGGCCCGACGCCGCGACCCCTTCCGGATGATGCCCATGACTTTCGCGCCCGAGCCCGCCAAGTTCGCCCCGCAGGGGCTCACCTATGACGACGTGCTGCTCGTGCCCTCCTACTCCGACCTCGCGCCGGGCGAAGCCGACACGACGACCCGCCTGTCGCGGTCGATCACGCTGCGGATCCCGCTCGTGTCCGCCGCCATGGACACCGTCACCGAGGCGCGGATGGCCGTCGCGATGGCGCGCCAGGGCGGGCTCGGCGTGCTGCACCGCAACCTGCCGATCGACGAGCAGGCCCAGCAGGTCGACCTCGTCAAGCGCTCCGAGGCCGGCATGGTCAACAACCCGGTGACCTGCTCGCCGGACGACACCCTCGCCGACGTCGAGGCGCTGTGCGCCCATTACCGGATCTCCGGCGTCCCGGTCACCGACGCCGACGGCGTGCTCGTCGGCATCGTGACCAACCGCGACATGCGGTTCGAGACCGACGCCACGCGCCCGGTGCGCGAGGTCATGACCAGGATGCCGCTGGTGACGGCACCGGTCGGGGTCTCACGGGACGAGGCGTTCGCGCTGCTGCGCGCGAACAAGGTGGAGAAGCTCCCGCTCGTCGACGGCACCGGCCGGCTGCGCGGCCTGATCACGGTCAAGGACTTCACCAAGAGCGAGCAGTACCCCTTCGCCACGAAGGACTCCGCCGGGCGGCTCATTGTCGGCGCGGGCGTCGGCATCGGTGAGGAGGCCGAGCTGCGGGCGAAGGCGCTGGTCGAGGCCGGCGTCGACGTGCTCGTCGTGGACACGGCGCACGGTCACTCGCGCGGCATGCTCGAGATGGTCGCCAAGCTCAAGGCCAACAGCGGCGCCGACGTCATCGCGGGCAACATCGCGACCCGGGCCGGCGCGCAGGCGCTGGTCGACGCGGGCGCGGACGCGGTGAAGGTCGGGGTCGGTCCGGGCTCGATCTGCACGACCCGTGTGGTCGCCGGCGTCGGCGCGCCGCAGGTCACCGCGATCTACGAGGCCGCACTGGCGTGCCGGGCGGCGGGCGTCCCGGTCATCGGCGACGGCGGCCTGCAGTACTCCGGCGACATCGCCAAGGCGATCGCCGCGGGCGCCGACACGGTGATGCTCGGGTCGCTGCTCGCGGGCTGCGAGGAGAGCCCCGGCGAGCTGATCTTCATCAACGGCAAGCAGTACAAGACCTATCGGGGCATGGGCTCGCTCGGCGCGATGAAGAACCGCGAGCGCGGCGGGTCGTTCAGCAAGGACCGGTACTCCCAGGAGGACGTGGCCGGCGAGGACAAGCTGATCCCCGAGGGCATCGAGGGCCAGGTGCCCTACCGCGGCCCGGTCGCCGCCGTCGCCCACCAGCTGGTCGGCGGCCTGCGGCAGGCGATGTGGTACACCGGCTCGCGCACCATCGGCGACCTGCAGGAGAACGGCATGCTGATGCCGATCACCGGGGCGGGCCTGCGGGAGAGCCACCCGCACGACATCCAGATGACCGTCGAAGCGCCCAACTACCAGGTTCGCTGAGAGTTCCTCCGGCCGTGGCCCGCTGCGGTCACGGCCGGCTGCATGGAGAGGACGTACATGGCTGAGGTCGAGATCGGGCGGGGCAAGAGCGGCCGCCGGGCGTACGCGCTCGACGAGATCGGCATCGTCCCGTCGCGGCGCACCCGCGACCCGGAGGAGGTGAGCGTCGCCTGGCAGATCGACGCGTACCGCTTCGAGATGCCGCTGGTCGTCGCGCCGATGGACAGCGTGGTCAGCCCGGCCACGGCGATCGCCATCGGGCGCCTCGGCGGCCTGGGCGTGCTCGACCTCGAAGGGCTGTGGACGCGGTACGAGAACCCGGACTCGCTGCTGGCGGAGATCGCCTCGCTCGACGACGCGACGGCGACGCGGCGCCTGCAGGAGCTGTACGCCGAGCCGATCAAGGAGGAGCTGATCGGGCGGCGCATCGAGGAGATCCGGGACGCGGGCGTGACGGTCGCGGCGCGGCTGTCGCCGCAGCGTACGGCGCAGTACCACAAGGCGGTCATCGACGCCGGGGTCGACCTGTTCGTCATCCGCGGCACGACGGTCAGCGCCGAGCACGTCTCCGGGCGGGCCGAGCCGCTGAACCTCAAGCAGTTCATCTACGACCTCGACGTCCCGGTGATCGTCGGCGGCTGCGCGACGTACACCGCGGCGCTGCACCTCATGCGCACGGGCGCGGCCGGGGTCCTCGTCGGGTTCGGCGGCGGCTCGGGTCACACGACCCGTACGGTCCTCGGCGTCGCGGTGCCGATGGCGACGGCCGTCTCCGACGTCGCGGCGGCCCGGCGCGACTACCTCGACGAGTCCGGCGGCCGGTACGTCCACGTGATCGCCGATGGCGGCATGCGCCAGTCCGGTGACATCGCCAAGGCCCTCGCGGTGGGCGCGGACGCCGTGATGGTCGGCTCGCCGTTCGCGCGGTCGACGGAGGCGCCGGGCCGTGGCTACCACTGGGGCAGCGAGGCGCACCACGAGGAGCTGCCGCGCGGCAAGCGCGTGGAGCTGGGGTCGATCGGCACGATCGAGCAGATCCTGTACGGCCCGTCCAGCGTCGCGGACGGCTCGATGAACCTCATCGGCGCGCTGCGGCGTGCCATGGCGACCGCGGGCTACTCGGACCTGAAGGAGTTCCAGCGGGTCCAGGTCGTGGTGGCGCCGCACTGATCCCTTCGCGCGGAGGCGTGCCGAAGCTCACATCCGTCCCTTTGACGCAGTGCGTCGGCCGGTAAGTGTTTTGTGACGACCCGGGGTACGGACGTAGCGTGGGCACGCGGACGTCGAGGGAGTACGGCATGGCGGTTGAGGAGTCCGAGAACGACGGGAACCGATCGCGGCTCGGCCCGGCCGAGCGCGCGGCGGCACTGGACCGGATGGGCGGCGGCGAGGAGTTCGACGTCGTCGTGGTGGGCGGCGGGATCGTCGGCGCGGGCGTGGCCCTGGACGCCGCGACCCGCGGCCTGACCGTCGCCCTCGTCGAGGCGCGCGACTTCGCCGCCGGCACCTCCTCCCGGTCGTCCAAGCTGATCCACGGCGGGCTGCGCTACCTCGAGCAGCGCGACTTCGAGCTGGTCCGTGAGGCGCTCACCGAGCGCGGGCTGCTGCTCGGCCGGATCGCGCCGCACCTCGTACGCCCCGTTCCGTTCCTGTTCCCGATGACCCATCACGTGTGGGAGCGCGCCTACATCGGGGCCGGCGTGGCCCTGTACGACGCGCTGTCCATCTCGATGGGGCAGGACCGCGGGGTGCCGCACCATCGGCACCTGACGCGTACGCAGGCGCTGCGCATCGCCCCGTCGCTGCGCCGTGATGCGTTCACCGGCGCGATCCAGTACTGGGACGCCCAGGTGGACGACGCCCGCTACGTGATGATGGCGCTGCGCACGGCGGCGGCGTACGGCGCGCAGATCGCCTCGCGCACGCAGGCCGTCGGCTTCCTGCGCGAGGGCGAGCGCGTGACCGGCGTACGCGTGCGGGACCTGGAGTCGGACCGGCAGCTGGAGGTGCGCGCCAAGCAGGTCGTCAACGCGACCGGGGTGTGGACCGACGACATCCAGGAGCTCGTCGGCGGGCGCGGTCAGATCCACGTCCGCGCGTCCAAGGGCGTGCACCTGGTGGTGCCGCGGGACCGCATCCACTCCTCCAGCGGGGTGATCCTGCGCACCGAGAAGTCGGTGCTGTTCGTCATCCCGTGGGGCCGGCACTGGATCATCGGCACCACCGACACGGCCTGGGACCTGAACAAGGACCATCCGGCGGCGTCCAAGGCCGACATCGACTACGTCCTCGAACACGTCAACGCGGTGCTGAACACGCCTCTCACCCACGACGACGTCGAGGGGGTGTACGCCGGGCTGCGCCCGCTGCTGTCGGGTGAGTCGGAGGAGACCTCGAAGCTGTCCCGCGAGCACGTGGTCGCCCACCCGGTGCCGGGCCTGGTCGTGATCGCGGGCGGCAAGTACACGACGTACCGGGTGATGGCCAAGGACGCCGTGGACGCGGTCGCGCACGGGCTGGACGGCAAGGTTCCGGAGTCCTGCACCGACCAGATCGCGCTGGTGGGCGGCAACGGGTTCCAGGCGGTGTGGAACTCTCGCCACCGCCTGGCCGAGTCCTCGGGGCTGCATGTCGCGCGCGTGGAGCACCTGCTGCGGCGCTACGGCACGCTGACCGTGGACCTGCTCGCCCTCATCGAGGAGCGCCCGGATCTCGGCAAGCCGCTCGACGGCGCCGACGACTACCTGCGCGCCGAGGTCGTGTACGCCGCGACCCACGAGGGCGCCCGGCATCTCAACGACGTGCTGACCCGGCGGACGCGCATCGCGATCGAGACGTGGGACCGGGGGATCGGCGCGGCGCGTGAGGCGGCCGAGCTGCTCGCGCCCGAGCTCGGCTGGTCGACGGAGCAGACCGAGCGGGAGATCGAGTACTACCACAAGCGCGTCGAGGCGGAGCGCGACTCCCAGGCGCAGGTGGACGACCAGGACGCGGACGCGACCCGCCGGGGAGCGCCCGACATCGTTCCGATCGCCACTCCTTAGGCGCTGATCCTCCGACGGCCGGAATCGGCCGCGAAGTGTTCTCCTAATACCGGCATATGTCGGCTTTTATCACTGTGAACTCCTGTAGGGTTCTCGGGCCAATGGGGCTAATGCCCGAAAAATCCGGCTCAGACGGGGGTTCGTGTGGCGAGGTCGCTGACGCGTGCGCTTGCAGTAGTGGGGACCGGCCTGCTGGCCACCGGAGTCGCGGTTCAGGGTGACGTCGCGTTCGCCGCGCCCCCCGCACACGCGGGCGCCGCCGCCTCCGTACGGGCGGCCGGGCACGATGTCGACGCCCAGGCGTTCGGTAGGACCGGCCTGGTCGGTCTTCGGGCCGCCAAGAAGAAGAAAAAGAAGAAGCCGAGCGTACGGCTCGGTCCGATCTTCAACGCCCCGACGGGTTCCAAATCCAAGCAGGGCGCGATCGACACCCAGATCACCCAACTGATCGCCGGTGCGCCCAAGGGCGCGGCCATCTACGTCGCGATGTACCACTTCTACACCAAGAGCCTGGCCACGCAGCTCATCAACGCGAAGAAGCGCAAGGTCAACGTGCGAGTGGTCCTGGATCACGACTCCGCGGGCGCTGCGGCGTACAAGACGCTGAAGAAGTCGCTGGGTTCCAACCGCAAGAAGTCCTCATGGGTGACCCTGTGCGCCAAGGACCGGGGCTGCATCGCCTCGCAGTTCAACCACAACAAGTTCTTCCTCTTCTCCACCACGCTCGGGTCGAAGAACGTCGTGCTGCAGACCTCCGCCAACGCCACGGACGTCGCGCGCGAGCAGCAGTGGAACGACGCGCTGACACTGAAGAGCGCGAGCGTGTACGCGGCGTACCGGCACTACTTCTACGACCTGGCGAAACAGCATCACACCGGCAACTACCACCGGATCGTGCATGCCGGGAAGTACCGCGTGGACTTCTTCCCCTGGGCGGCGGACGACCCGATCAGCCAGGATCTGGACAAGGTGTCATGCACCGGCGGCACTCATATCCGGATCGTCATGGGCTTCTTCTTCTGGAAGCCGATCGCGCAGCGCCTCTGGAAGCTCGATGACGAGGGATGCCGGGTCCAGGTCGTCGTCGGGAGCGTCGGCAAGTCGGCCCTGCGGGAGCTGACGAGGCCCGGCGGCCGGCACGGCGGTCCCGAGGTGAGGTACCTGCCGGAGGGCGGCCAAGCGTACGAGCACTCGAAGTATCTGCTGCTCGACGGCCGCTACCAGGGGAAGAACCAGAAGGTCCTCATCACCGGCAGTGTCAATTACACCAACGTCGCCTTCCACGCCCACGACGAAGCGATGATCACCATCGCCGACGCGGCCCTGGAGAAGAGCTACGTGACGAACTTCGCCACGGTCTTCGGGCGCGGCAAGGCCCTCACGTACGCCGACGCCGGCGCCAGGCTCGCGGCGACCGGCGTCGTGCGGTCCGACAACGCCGACGAATCCAGCGCGGCCGACGACTGACGACGGCTCCCCGGGCCGTAGGCGGTCACACCGTTCGAGCGCCTACGGCCCGGAGCGCACGTCAGTCGGAGGACGGGCCCAGGAGGAGGCCGACGCCGGAGCCGTACAGCTCGGCCGGCACCCGCTCCGGGTCGAGCAGGTGCTGCAGCGCCAGCCCGAACTCGATCGCCATGGCGAGCGAGGCCCGGTCCTCCGGGGACATCTCCGACCGGCCGCCGGCCAGGCCGGCGGCGAGCTCCTCGCGGCGGGCGTGGTACCAGTCGGCGATCCGCCAGCCCGCCGAGAAGTCGCGCATCCCGAACAGCCACAGCTCGACCAGCAGGAGCGCCCGCATCCGGGTCTCCTCGTCCGACAGCCGCTCGGCGTAGTGCCGTCCGACGTCGGCGCAGCGCTCGTCCTGCGGGCGCTCGGAGTCCCGCAGGGCGGGGCAGGCGCCGAGACCGGGCTCGGCCTGCGTGTAGCGCTCCAGCAGGGCGAGGACCAGGTCGGACTTGCTGGCGAAGTTGGAGTAGACCGCACCCTTCGTGAGCCCCGCCCGGGAGGCGATCTCGTCGAGTGAGGCGCCGCGGATCCCGCGTTCCGCCCAGAGCTTCTCGGCCGCGTCCAGGAGCGCGGCCCGTGTTTGGGCCCGCCGCTCCTGCCGGGGTGTGCGGCCTTCTTCGTTGCCGGCGGACCGGTCCGGGCCGGAGATCATTCTGCCCCCTCGTCTCGACGGTTCCTCGCCTCCTTCTCCGGAATACACCGTGCGGTGCAATCCGAGCCAGCAAATGCAGAACAAGGTGGCTCCGGAGCGGACCGAAATGGCATTGAGGACGGGCGATGTGGCGCTGACCACGCGAGCGAATGATTACCGAGCAGTAGCCATGAGGAGGACTCACGTCTTAGAGTTCCCTGCATGAAGGCACCCGCAGCGGCCTCGACCGGGGTACCCGTCACCGCTCCCGACCTCCCCGCGGAGGTGGTCGAGCGGCTCACCGCACGCGTCGCCTCCAGCGGCGAGACCGTCCGGATCGCCGCGCCGTTCACCGGCGCCCCGGTCGCCACGCTTCCCGTCTCGACCGGGGCGGACGTCGCCGCCGCGTACGAGCGGGCCCGCGCCGCGCAGGAGTCGTGGGCGCGGCTGTCCCCGGCCCGGCGCGCCGAGCCCTTCCTGCGGTTCCACGACGCGATCCTCGACCGGCGCGCGGAGGTCCTCGACCTCGTCCAGCTGGAGACGGGCAAGGCCCGCCGGCACGCCTTCGAGGAGGTCCTCGACGCCGCGGGTTGCACGCTGTACCACGCGCGCCGCGCGCCGGGCCTGCTGCGGCCGCGCCGCCGCCAGGGCATCATGCCCGCCGCGACCCGCGTCATCGAGTTGCGCCACCCCAAGGGCGTCGTCGGGGTCATCTCGCCGTGGAACTACCCCCTCGCGCTCGGCCTGACCGACGCCGTGCCCGCCCTGCTCGCCGGCAACGCGGTCGTGCACAAGCCGGACACCCAGACCGCGCTGTCCACCCTGTGGGCGATCGACCTGCTCGTCGAGTGCGGGCTGCCCGAGGACCTGTGGCAGGTCGTGATCGGCGATCCCGCGCGGATCGGCGACCCGCTGATCGAGGGCGCCGACTACGTCGCCTTCACCGGCTCCACCCGCGGCGGCCGGGTCATCGCCGACAAGGCCGCGGACCGGCTGATCGGCTACTCGCTCGAACTCGGCGGCAAGAACCCCATGATCGTCTTGGACGACGCCGACGTCGAGCGGGCCGCGCAGGGCGCCATCCGCGCCTGCTTCACCAACGCCGGCCAGCTGTGCATCTCGATCGAACGCCTCTACGTCGACGAGAGGATCTACGACCGGTTCGCCGAGCGCTTCGTCCACCGGGTCAAGAACATGCGGCTGGGCGCCGGGTTCGACGCCGACATGGGCTCGCTCACCTCCCAGCGCCAGCTCGACACCGTCACCCGGCACGTGGAGGACGCCGTGGCCAAGGGCGCGCGGCTTCTCGCCGGCGGGCGGCCGCGCCCCGGCGTCGGGCCGTACTTCTTCGAGCCGACCGTCCTGGAGGACGTCACGCCGGAGATGGAGCTGTGCGCGGGCGAGACGTTCGGCCCGGTCGTCGCGCTGTACCCGTTCTCCTCCGACGCCGAGGCCGTACGCCTGGCCAACGGCACGCCGTACGGGCTCAACGCCAGCGTGTGGACCGGTGACGTCGCGCGGGGCCGCAGGCTCGCCGCCCGGATCAAGGCCGGCACCGTCAACATCAACGAGGGGTACGCCTCCGCGTACGGCTCCTACGACGCGCCCATGGGCGGGATGAAGGAGTCCGGGGTGGGCCGCCGGCACGGCGCCGAGGGACTCCTCCGCTACACCGAGGCCCAGACGGTCGCCAGCCAGCACGGGCTCGGCTTTGAACCGATCCTCGGCATGTCCTACGAGACGTACGCCGCCCTGATCACGAACGGTCAGAAACTGCTGAAACGCCTTCGCCTCAGGTAGGAGCGCACGGATGGACTACGACGTCCTGGTCATCGGGTCGGGCTTCGGCGGCAGCGTCACCGCGCTCCGGCTCACCGAGAAGGGGTACCGCGTCGGCGTGCTGGAGGCCGGGCGCCGCTTCGACGACCCCGACGGCACGCCCGGCCGTCGCCACCAGGACCTGCCGAAGACCTCCTGGCGCACCCGTCGCTACCTCTGGGCGCCCGGCCTCGGCATGACCGGCATCCAGCGCATCCACCTGCTGCGCGGCGAGCGGGGCTCCCGCGTCCTCGTGCTCGCCGGCGCGGGGGTCGGCGGCGGCTCGCTCGTCTACGCGAACACCCTCTACGAGCCGCCGCAGCCGTTCTTCGACGACCCGCAGTGGCGGCACATCACCGACTGGAAGGCCGAGCTCCAGCCGTACTACGACCAGGCCAGGCGGATGCTGGGCGTCCGCACCAACCCGACCATGACCCCGGCCGACCGGGCGATCAAACGGGTCGCCGACCGCATGGGGCGCGGCGACACGTTCCACCTCACCCCGGTGGGAGTGCTGTTCGGCGACAAGCCGGGCGCGCCGGTCGACGACCCGTACTTCGGCGGCGCCGGGCCACGCCGCGTGACCTGCACCGAGTGCGGCTCCTGCATGACCGGCTGCCGCGTCGGCGCCAAGAACATGCTCACCGAGAACTACCTCTACCTCGCCGAGCACGCGGGCGCGAAGGTCATCTCGATGGCGACCGTCACCGCCGTGCGGCCGCGTCCCGGCGGCGGGTACGACGTCGAGATCACGCGGACCGGACGGCGCGGCGCGCGCTGGCGGCGCACGCTCACCGCCGAGCAGGTCGTCCTCTCCGCCGGCACGTACGGCACCCAGCGCCTGCTGCACCGGATGAAGGCCACCGGCGCGCTGCCCCGCCTGTCCGACCGCCTCGGCGTACGGACCCGGACCAACTCCGAGGCGATCCTCGGCGTCGAGCGGTTCCGCGCCAGGGGAGAGGACCACTCGCGCGGGCTGGCCATCACCTCGTCGTTCCACCCGGACGAGCACACCCACATCGAGCCCACCCGGTACGGACCCGGCTCGAACGCCATGGGCGGCCTCCGCTCCCTGCTCATCGACGGCGGCGGCCGCGTGCCCCGCTGGGCCAGGTTCCTCGGGCAGCTGGTCACGCACCCGTGGGACCTCGTGCGCCTGCCCAACCTGCGCAACTGGTCCCGGCGCACGATCATCGCGCTGGTCATGCAGACCAACGACAACTCGATCACCGTCCAGCCCTCGCCGTCCGGCCGCGGCCTGCGCGCCCGCCGCGGCCACGGCGAGCCGAACCCGACCTGGATCCCCCAGGCGCACCGCGCGGTCCGCATGCTGGCCGAGGAGATCGGCGGCTTCCCGGGCGGCACCTGGCTCGACCTGTTCAACATCCCGACGACCGCGCACTTCATCGGCGGCTGCACGATCGGGGACTCGCCCGAGGAGGGCGTCATCGACCCGTACCACCGCGTGTACGGCCACCCGGGCCTGCACGTCGTGGACGGGTCCACCGTCTCGGCCAACCTCGGCGTGAACCCCTCCCTGACCATCACCGCCCAGGCCGAACGCGCCATGGCCTTCTGGCCCAACCGCGGCGAACCGGACTCCCGCCCGGACCTCGGCACGCCGTACACGCGCCTCACCCCCGTGGCCCCGAAGAACCCGGCCGTCCCCGCCGACGCCCCCGCCGCCCTCCACCTCCCCACCACCCCCGCCTGACCCCGACGGCGACCGGGGCCGAGCCGTCAGTTCGGATAGTGGTGGATCTCGGCCAGGTGACCCGCCGCGGCGGCGAACTTCGCGTCATCGGTGAGCAGCGGCAGGCCCAGCGCTTCGGCCAATGCGACGTACATCGCGTCGTAGGCCGTCAGGTCGTGCCGGAGTTCCAGGGCACGCGGCTGGAGGGGCTGCATCGGATAGCGGGTGATGCTCAGGTCGGAGTAGTCCATGAGCATCTGCCCGGCCCGCTCCACAGTGATACGGACCTCGGGCTTGGACGTGATCGTGAAGCCGCGCACGACGCTGGAGACCTCAGCGTCGATGAGGGCGGGCGCGTGTACTCGCCGGGCGAGTCGTCGGCGCAAGAGCTCGTCGCCCTCCAGATTGGCCAGTAGCCGGATGATGATCGAGCAATCGACGACGAAGGTCATCGGCGACCGTCGTTCATGAACTCGCGTACGTCGTCCAGGCTGTACGTGATCGGCGCACGGGTCGCGATCCGGTCCATGACCTCTTCGACCGACGGGTTGGCGGCCGCTTCGGTCATGAGGTCACGCAGGTAGGCGGCGAGAGACTGGCCCCGTGCCTCCGCTCGCTGCTTCAACTTGGCGATGACGTCGTCAGGGACGTCACGCACCTGCACCACGGTTCCCATACCCCTAGCGTAGCCGCCATGCATGCACGAAGCATGCAGAATCAAGGGAAGTGGGCGTCCGGTCGCTGGGGTTGGGGGAGATGCCCAATAAGGATCTTCTCGGTGGGGCGTGCCCGAATGACACCTCTGGGGAAGGTTGCGTACTGCGATGTGATGAGCACGCAGTGTAGCCAAGTCTCGATGGAGGTGCATGTAACGATGGCGATTTCGGCCGACATGAACAAGGTGCTGGACCGCGGCTATGAGGACATGGACATGAAGCGGCTGGTCGACGCCCCGGTGGAGGCCCTGGCCGGTGTCAGCGAGAACGACGCGGAGATGCTGAAGAAGGCGTTCGGCATCAAGACGATCGGCGACATGGGCCGCAACAAGTACATGCAGGCCGCCTATGCGATCGTCCGCCTCGCGGAGGCCTGTAAGTAACCGCCCTCCTTGCCGCTTCGCCGTCGCCGTGGACACCTGATCACCCTGGTACGCCTGCCATAGGACGTCAACGGCGGCGGCGAAGACCTGTCGGGCGGGTGTGCGGCTCACGGATCATCCGCTCGATGATCGGCAGATTCCTCGCCTTCAGCGGCGCCCAGTTGCGGACGGCTTCTCGCGCTCGGCGAGGACGGTGCCGAGAGGGTCCACGCGGTCGGTATGAGCCGTTCGTACGACGGTGGCGGCGTTCGCGCAGGCAGCGGGCCCCTAGACTGGGAACGATCCCGACCTCCCGAAAGGCGTTCTCGGTGTCCGTCGAGTCAGTCGAGCAGTCCTTCGACACGGTCCTCGTTGTCGACTTCGGTGCGCAGTACGCGCAGCTCATCGCCCGTCGCGTGCGCGAGTGCCACGTGTTCAGCGAGATCGTGCCCTCGACCATGCCGGTCGAGGAGATGCTGGCCAAGCGGCCAAAGGCGATCATCTTGTCCGGTGGCCCCGCGTCGGTGTACGAGCCGGGCGCGCCCGCCGTGCCCACCGGCCTGTTCGAGGCCGGCGTGCCCACCCTGGGCATCTGCTACGGGTTCCAGGCGATGGCCAAGGAGCTCGGCGGCACGGTCGCCAACTCCGACATCGCCGAGTACGGCGCGACGCCGCTCACGGTGCTCGACCAGGGCCGGCTCCTCGCGGGGCTGCCCGCGGAGCAGTCGGTGTGGATGTCGCACCGCGTCACGTGCAGCGCCGCCCCGACCGGCTTCATCGTGACCGCCAGCACCGCCAGCGCGCCGGTCGCCGCCATGGAGGACGCCGCCCGCGGGCTCTACGGCGTGCAGTTCCACCCCGAGGTGATGCACACCGAGCACGGCCTCGAGGTGCTGAAGCACTTCCTGGAGGCGGCGGGCTGCCGCCCGTCCTGGACGATGGTCAACATCGTCGAGGAGTCGATCGAGGCCGTACGCGCCCAGGTCGGCGACAAGCGGGCGATCTGCGCGCTGTCCGGCGGCGTCGACTCCGCCGTGGCCGCCGCGCTCGTGCAGCGGGCCATCGGATCGCGCCTCACCTGCGTGTTCGTCGACCACGGGCTGCTGCGCAAGGGCGAGGCCGAGCAGGTCGAGAAGGACTTCGTGGCCGCCACCGGGGTCGACCTGAAGGTCGTCGACGCGGCCGACCGGTTCCTCGGGGCCCTGGAGGGCGTCACCGACCCGGAGACCAAGCGAAAGATCATCGGCCGGGAGTTCATCCGGGTCTTCGAGCAGGCGGCCCGCGAGATCGTCGGAGAGCACGGCGAGGCCGTCGAGTTCCTGGTGCAGGGCACGCTCTACCCGGACGTCGTCGAGTCCGGCGGCGGCACCGGCGCGGCCAACATCAAGTCCCACCACAACGTCGGCGGGCTGCCCGAGGATCTTCAGTTCTCGCTGGTCGAGCCGCTGCGCACGCTGTTCAAGGACGAGGTGCGCCGGCTCGGAGAGGAGCTCGGCCTGCCGGCCGAGATCGTGTGGCGGCAGCCGTTCCCCGGCCCCGGCCTGGGCATCCGGATCATCGGCGCCGTGACCCGCGACCGCCTCGAGGTGCTCCGCGAGGCCGACGCGATCGCCCGCGAGGAGCTCACCCGCGCCGGCCTCGACCGCGACATCTGGCAGTTCCCGGTCGTGCTGCTCGCCGACGTCCGCTCGGTCGGGGTGCAGGGCGACGGCCGCACGTACGGCCACCCCGTCGTGCTGCGCCCCGTGACCAGCGAGGACGCCATGACCGCCGACTGGGCGCGGCTGCCGTACGACCTGCTGCAGCGGATCTCCACGCGGATCACGAACGAGGTCGCGGAGGTCAACCGCGTGGTCGTCGACATCACCAGCAAGCCGCCGGGCACCATCGAGTGGGAGTGACGCCCGGGTCGGATCCCCGGCTCGGGAAGCCGCGCCCGGCGCCTGCTGACCGGCCGCCGGGCCGCGGCCGGCCGTGGGTCACGCCGGGGTGAGCACGCCCTCGGCGTCGAGGGTGGCGGCGACCCCGTTCACGACGGCGGCGATGCGCAGGCCCTCCTGCACCAGCTCCCGCGAGAAGCCCTGCTCGCGCAGCGTCTTCTCGTGGGAGTCCAGGCAGCGGCCGCAGCCGTTGATCGCCGAGACGGTGAGGCACCACAGCTCGAAGTCGGCCTTCTCGACGCCCGGGTTCCCGATCACGCTCATCCGCAGCTTCGCCGGCAGCGTGGCGTACGTCTCGTCCTCGATGAGGTGGGTCGAGCGGTAGTAGACGTTGTTCATCGCCATGATGGCCGCGGCGGCCTTGGCCGCCTGGAACGCCTCCGCGGACAGGTGCTCGGCGGCGTCCTCCGCCAGCGCCGCGATCACCTGCGCACTGCGGGTCGCCATCGCGCCGGCCAGGACCGCGCCCCACAGCTGCTGCTCCGACAGCTGCGACGTGGACGTCACCGACCCGAGGTTCAGCTTGAGGTCCTTGGCGTACGCCGGAAGGGCGCTCTTCAGGGTGTCGACACCACTCATGTCATCCTCCAGATGCTTCGAAGACGGGCTGACGGGGCTCGCCCCCGCAAGCCCCGTCAAGACGACGGCCGGCCGCGAGGTCAGCGGCCGGCCGGTCGGTCGATCAGACGCCCGCCATCAGCTTCTTGGCGTCGAGCGTCGACTCGCCCTTGTTCCAGTTGCAGGGGCAGAGCTCGTCGGACTGCAGCGCGTCGAGGACCCGCAGGACCTCCTTGACGTTGCGGCCGACCGAGCCCGCGGTCACCATCGTGAACTGGATCTCGTTGTTCGGGTCGACGATGAAGGTCGCGCGCTGGGCCACGCCCTCGTCGGTGAGGATGCCGAGCTCCGAGGTCAGCTCGCGCTTGACGTCCGACAGCATCGGGAACGGCAGCTCGCGCAGGTCCGGGTGGTCCTTGCGCCAGGCGTGGTGGACGTACTCCGAGTCGATGGACACGCCGAGCACCTGCGCGTCCCGGTCCGCGAAGTCCTCGTTCAGCCGGCCGAACTCCGCGATCTCCGTCGGGCAGACGAAGGTGAAGTCCTTGGGCCAGAAGAACACGACGCGCCACTTGCCGTCGTAGGACTTGTGGTTGATCCGCTCGAACGCGTTCTCCGGGTCGAGCGAGACGCATGCGGTGAGATCGTACTCCGGGAACTGGTCACCGACCGTGAGCACTCGTAGGCCTCCTTGCCAGACGGGTGTTGGATGACTCCCAGGGTGCCTTAGGTATCGTTGATCTGCGAAATCGGCTCCCCCGAAGGATTTCGATAGGAGATTACTATCAGCCGCCCCACCGTCGCCCAGCTTCGCGCGTTTCTCGCCCTGGCGGAGCACCTGCACTTCCGGGAGGCCGCGGCGGCGCTCCGGTTGAGTCAGCCCGCGCTGTCCGGCGCGGTCGCCGCCCTGGAGGAGACGCTGAACGCCCGCCTGGTCGAGCGAACGACCCGGCGCGTGCTGCTCACCCCCGAGGGCGAGCGTGTCGCCCGCCGCGCCGAGCGGGTCCTGGCCGAGCTCGACGGCCTGGTCGAGGAGGTGTCCGCGCCGCGCCGCCCGTTGAGCGGCCCGCTGAACCTCGGGGTCATCCCGACCGTCGCGCCGTACCTCCTGCCGGTCGTGCTGCCCGGCCTCGCGCGCGCGTACCCCGACCTGCGGCTCGCCGTACGTGAGCAGCAGACACGCGACCTGGTGGAGGAGCTGCGGGCCGGCCGGCTCGAGGTCGCGATCCTGGCGCTCCCGGCCGACGAGGGGTTCGCCGAACTCCCGCTGTACGAGGAGGACTTCGTCCTGCTCGCGCCCGAGTCGTACGGGCTCGGCGCCGGGCCGGTGGGCAGGGACGTCGTCCGCGACCTCGACGTGCTGCTGCTGAACGAGGGCCACTGCCTGCGGGATCAGGCCCTGGAGATCTGCCGGGAGGCCGGCGCGAGGCCCGGCGACGCGACGTACGCCACGAGCCTCGCCACGCTCGTGCAACTGGTGTCCGGCGGGCTCGGCGTGACGCTGGTGCCCGAGTCGGCGCTGCCGGTCGAGACGCGCCGCGCGGAGCGTCTCTCCGTCACCCGGTTCGGCGATCCCGCGCCGTACCGCCGGATAGGGATCATCTATCGGCGTACGAGTCCGCGCGCCGACGACTTCGCGTTGCTCGCCCAGGCGGTCCGCGCGTCCGTACACGCCCGCCGCTGGCGAGTCCGGTTGCCCACCGTGACCGCCCTGGGCGACCGTTAGGCCGCTACGCGCGGCGGCGATCGCGACGGCGTGAGGTCAGCGACGCCGCCGGATGAGACGCCACACCGTCCAGAGCAGGACCAGCGCGGCGGCCACCGGGGCGACCCGCTTGACAACGGACGGGCCGGCCACCTGCAGCAGGTCGATCGGCTCCGCCTCCCGCCGGGCCGGTGCCGCCTCGCGACGGGCCGGCGGCTCGGCGGGCCGGGCGGCCGTCACCGGCTCTGGGGCGGCCTGCGCCTGTTCGGTCGCTTCAGCCGGTCCGGCCGGTTCGGTCGCCTCGGCCGGGGATGCCGCGGCGGTGCCGCTCTCCTTCTCCGCGGCGGTGCCGACGGCCTCCTCGGAGATGGCCGCGCTCGCGGCCTCCTCCTCGGCCCTGGCCTCGGCCGGTGCGCCGGTGCCCTCCGTCTCCTCGGGCTCGGCGGCCAGTTCGGCGGCGAGGTTGTCGGCGAACCTGCCGATCAGCCGGCCGCCGACCTCGGCCAGGATGCCCCGGCCGAACTGCGCGGGCCGGCCGGTGACGTTCAGCTTGGTGTGCACGGTGACGCGCGTCCGGCCGTCGTCCTCGTTCAGCCGTGCCTGGACCGTGGCGGAGGCGGTGCCCGGTCCCCGGGCCTCCTTGCCGGACGCCTCGATCACCACGGTGCGGGCCTCTTCGTCGCGGGAGGCGATGCGGGCCGTGCCCCGGTAGGTCACGGTCATCGCGCCGAGACGCACTTTCAGCCGGCCGGTGAACTCGTCGGTCTCGGCCGCGTCCAGCGTCGCCCCCGGCATGCAGGGCGCGATCCGCTCGACGTCGAGCAGTACCCGCCACGCCTGGTCCACCGGCACCGGAACGGTGAACTCGTGGTCGAGTTCCATGCGCTGCCTCCTCGTGTTCGGCGGTCTGCGGTGACATTACGACCGAGTTCACCGCGTACGCCACTGAAAAGGGGGTGATGGTGTGGTCCGCCGCCTGACCCGCCTCAGGCGCCGTGCGGTGCGTACCCGAGGCGGGCGGGGCGGACACGGCAGTGTCAGGCGCCCGCGGCCGCCGCGAGGGCGCGGGCGGTCAGGACCTGGGCGAGGTGCCGCCGGTACTCGGCCGAGCCGTGCAGGTCGCTCGGCGGGCTGGTACCGTCCGGGGCGTCGTGCGCCGCCGCCTGGAACGCCTGGCGGGACGCCGGCCCGTCGGCGACGGCCGTCTCGACGGCGTGGGCCCGGACGGGCGTCGGGCCCATGTTGGTCAGGCCGATGCGAGCCTCGGCGATCTCGCCGTTCACGCGCCGGACGAGGCACGCGACGCCGACGATCGCCCACGCCTGCGCCGTACGGTGGAACTTCTCGTAATGGTGGCCCCAGCCGGTGTACGCCTTCGGCAGGCGTACGCCCAGGAGGATCTCGTCCGGCTCCAGCGCCGACGTCAGGTAGTCGGTGAAGAAGTCGCGGACCGGGATCTCCCGCGCCGACGTCACGACCACGCCGTCCATCGCCAGCACCACGGCCGGCAGGTCACCGGCCGGGTCGGCGTGCGCGAGCGAGCCGCCGAGCGTGCCCCGATGGCGGACCGCCGGATCGGCGACCGTGGCGGTGGCCGCGGCGAGCAGCGGCGCGTGCGCCTGGACCAGCGGGTCGCGGATCACCTCGTAGTGGGTGGTCATCGCCCCGATGAGCAGGGAGTCCCCCTCGTCGCGTATGCCGCGCAGCTCCGGCAGGCCGGAGACGTCGACGAGGACCTCGGGGTAGGCCAGCCGGAGCCGGAGCAGCGGCATCAGGCTCTGCCCGCCCGCGATGACCTTGCCCTCCTCATCCGCCTCGCGCAGGGCGGCGACCGCGTCGCTCAGCGAGGACGGCCGTACGTAGTCGAAGGTCGCCGGGATCATGCCGCACCTCCCGCGGAGCCGAGGCCGCCGCCCGCGCCGGGTTCGGGTGATCCTCCGGGCGGCGCGGCGCCGCGCCGGGCCTCGGTCAGCGCCCGCCAGACCCGTTCGGGCGTGCAGGGCATGGGCACGTCGTCGACCCCGTACGGGCGCAGGGCGTCGACGATCGCGTTGACGACCGCCGGTGTCGAGGCGATCGTGCCCGCCTCGCCGACCCCCTTGACGCCCAGCGGGTTCGTGGTCGCCGGGGTCTCCGTACGGTCGGTCGTGAACGTCGGCAGGTCCGCCGCCGAGGGCACCAGGTAGTCGGCCATCGTGGTCGTCGTCAGGTTCCCGTCGTCGTCGTACACCGCCTCCTCGTACAGCGCCTGCGCGATGCCCTGCGCCAGCCCGCCGTGCACCTGGCCCTCGACGATCAGCGGGTTGACGACCTTCCCGACGTCGTCGACGGCGACGTACGAGCGGAGCTTCACGAACCCCGTCTCGGTGTCGACCTCGGCGGCGCACAGGTGCGTGCCGTGCGGGAACGAGAAGTTCTCCGGATCGTGGGTGGCCTCGGAGTCCAGGGACGGCTCGAACCCCTCGGGCAGGTCGTGCGCCGCGAACGCGGCCAGCGCCACCTCCTGCAGCGTACGGGCCTGGCCCGGCACGCCCTTCACCGCGAACGACCCGCCGGAGAACTCGATGTCGCCCTCGTCGGCCTCCAGCAGGTGCGCGGCCATCCGGCGCGCCTTGTCGATCACCTTGTCGCAGGCGTTGAACAGCGCGACCCCGCCGACGGCGAGGGACCGCGAGCCGTACGTGTCCATGCCCTTCGGCGAGACGCTGGTGTCACCGTGCAGCACCCGGACGTCCTCGAACGGCACGCCGAGCCGGTCGGCGGCGATCTGCGCCCACGCGGTCTCGTGCCCCTGCCCGTGCGCGGACGACCCGGTGACGACCTCGACCTTGCCGGACGGCAGCACCCGTACGGAGGCGTGCTCCCAGCCGCCCGCGCCGTACGACAGGGAGCCCAGGACCCGTGACGGCGCCAGCCCGCACATCTCGGTGAACGTCGACACGCCGATGCCCAGCTGGACGGGGTCGCCGCGGTCCCGCCGGTCGGCCTGCTCGGCGCGCAGCTTGTCGTACTCGAACAGCCGCAGGGCCTTCTCGGTGGCGGCCTCGTAGTTGCCGGAGTCGTACGTCAGCCCGGAGATCGTGTCGTAGGGGAACTCCTCGTGCCGGATCCAGTTGCGCCGGCGCACTTCGATGGGGTCCAGGCCCAGCTCGTTCGCGAGCTCGTCCATCAGCCGCTCGATGCCGAACGTCGCCTCCGGCCGGCCCGCGCCCCGGTACGCGTCGGTCGGCGTCTTGTTCGTGAACACGCCGGTGCAGGTGAAGGAGTAGGCGTCCATCTTGTAGATGCCGTTGAACATGAACGCGCCGAGCAGCGGCACGCCGGGCGTGACCAGCATGAGGTAGGCGCCCATGTCGGCGAGCAGGTCGACCTTCAGCCCGCGGATCCGGCCGTCGCGGTCGGCGGCGAGCGAGAGCCGCTGGATCTGGTCGCGGCCGTGGTGCACGGCCATGTTCCCCTCGCTGCGGGACTCGGTCCACTTCACCGGGCGGCCGAGCCGCCGGGCCAGCAGCAGGCAGACGACCTCCTCGCCGTACACCTGCAGCTTTGAACCGAACCCGCCGCCGACGTCGGGCGCGACGACCCGCAACCTGTGCTCGGGGATGCCGGTGACCGTGGCGAGCATCAGCCGCAGGATGTGCGGGATCTGCGTCGCCGACCACAGGGTGTACTCGTCGCCGACGGCCGAGCAGACCACCGCGCGGGGCTCCATCGCGGTCGGGATCAGCCGCTGCTGGACGTACCGGCGCTCGATCACCACGGGCGCGTCCCGGAACGCCGCGTCCGGCTCGCCGGCCTCGAAGACCCAGGTGTAGCTCTTGTTGGTGCCCTTGTCGGCGTGGACGAGGTCGGCGCCCTCCTCGACCGCGCGCTCCATGTCGACGACGGCGGGCAGCGGCTCGTAGTCGACGTCGACGGCCTCCAGCGCGTCCACCGCGGCGTACCGGTCCCGGGCCACGACGACGGCCACCGGCTCGCCGACGTAGCGCACCTCGTCGACGGCGATCGGCGGGTGGTCGGGCAGGACCATGTCGTCAGTGACCGGCCACGCGCATGGCAGGCTGCCCTGCTCGTCGGCGAGGTCGGCCCCGGTGAAGACGGCGATCACGCCGGGCCGGGCGCGGGCGGCCTCCGCGTCGATCCGGCCGATCCGGGCGTGGCTGATGGGGCTGCGCAGGAACGCGACGTGCAGCAGACCGGGCAGCTGGATGTTGTCGGTCCAGGTGGTGCGCCCGGTGATCAGCCGGGCGTCCTCCGTACGCCGGCGGGCGCGGCCCACCTCCGACTTCGCGTCGGGCGTGCCCGGGGTGACCTGCTCGGCGACGGCCTCCGGGGCTATCTCGCTCATGAGGCCTCCTTCGTCGGAGGAGTGACCAGGCGCGCTGTGCCTCCGATTCGCTCGCTCCGCTCGCTCACCGGTGTGCCTCCTCGGCCTGGTCGCTTTGGCGCATGTCGTTCGCGGCCCGGCGGACGGCGCGGACGATGTTCTGGTAGCCGGTGCAGCGGCACAGGTTGCCCTCGAGCCCGGCGCGGATCTCCTCGTCGGAGGGGTCGGCGTTCTCGCGCAGCAGGTCGAGCGAGGCCATGATCATGCCGGGGGTGCAGTAGCCGCACTGCAGGGCGTGCTCCTCGTGGAACGCGCGCTGCATCGGGTGCAGGTTCCGCCCGTCGCCCAGGCCCTCGATGGTGGTGATCTCGTGTCCGTCCGCCTGTACGGCGAGGACGGAGCAGCTCTTGACGCTGAGGCCGTCCATCAGGACGGTGCAGGCGCCGCAGTTCGACGTGTCGCAGCCGATCGGGGTGCCCACCTTGCCCAGCCGGTCGCGAAGATAGTGGGCGAGCAAGAGGCGTGGCTCGACGTCGTCGTCGTATCTCACGCCGTCGACCTCCACCGACACGCGCGGCATACGTTCCTCCCGGGGTGCGTACTCGGATATCGGGCAGGCCGTGCCCGGGAGGCCGCACGGGCGTGCCGGAGCGGCGCCCCGCAGGTGCCGGAGCGACGGCCCTGCGGGTGTACCGAGACGGCACCCGGCCGCGTACGCGCGATGGAACGGCGGACGCCGGCCGTGCGCCGGCTCCCGGTGCACGGGGTGGTGCTCGGGCGTCAGCCCTGGTTGAACTGGTGGTGCGTGTTCACCTTGTGGCCGCGCCGGGCGCCTTCGCGGTGCTTGCGGCGGATCTTGGCGGCAGATCGTCTGGTGCGCTGCGTACGGCTTCGCGACATCGCTTGCTCCAGTGGCAGGAGGCGTTGCGTGTTGTCAACGTAAGCCCGGAATGCCGGGAAGGCCAGAGGTGAAACGAAACCTGGCCATTGGTTGACCCCGCCTCGGCCGTACGGTGAACGCCGGGGCCCGGCCCCCCACACGGCCGGGGCGCCGGCCCACCGCACGGCCGGGGACGCGCGGCTCTTCGCAGGGCGGCGTCCTGCCGGCCTACTGCACGCTGCGAACGGTTCCGCCGTCGACCCGGAGGGTCGCTCCGCTGATGTAGTCGGCCAAGGGGCTCGCGAGGAAGGCGACGGCCGAGGCGATCTCCTCCGGCCGGCCCATGCGCCCGGTGTCGTTGGGCACGAGCTGCTCGCTCGCCGCTCGTTCGATGTCCTCCCAGTCCTCGCCCCAGCCGCGTTCCGGCGCGGTCCGGGTGAGCAGGTTCTTCACGGCCTCGACCAGGATCGCTCCCGGGCCGACCACATTGGAGGTCACGCCGGTGCCCTTCAGCTCACGGGCGAGCGATACCGCGAGGTTGTGGCGTGCGGCCAGGGTGGCGTTGTACTGCGGGTGGGTGTTCATCGGCTGGATCGCCAGGCCGCCGCCGATCGTGATCACTCGCCCCCAGCCGCGTTCCCGCATCCGGGGCACCAGGCGCTGGATCATCCGGACCCCGGAGATGACGTTCGCCTCGTAGGTCGCGCGCCAGTCCTCGGGAGTCGCGTCCGTCCACGACAGATGCTCATAGGACCCGGCGTTGTTGACCAGGACGTCGATCGGGCCGCCCTCCAGGGCCGCACCGGCCACCGCGTCGGCGCCCGCATCCGTGGTGAGGTCGCCGATGGCGTATCCGGCCCTGCCGCCCGCTTCGACGATCGCCGCGGCGACGGACTTCGCGCGCGTCTCGTCCCGGCCATGCACGACGACCTCGGCGCCCTCCGCGCCGAGCAGCAGGGCCATCGCCTCGCCGAGGCCGGAGCTGGACCCGGTGATCAGCACACGCTTGCCGGACAGTTTCAGATCCATGGGTTCACCCGCGTTTCGCAGAGTCGTGGACATCGGTCCCGCGACCGATGTCTACGACTGTAGACCTTTTGGGGGACGCATGTCTACAGGCGTATACGCTTGCCCTGTGAACGATCAGAGACGGCCGGAGACCACCGGCCCCAAGCGACAGCGCAACGCCGCCGCCACGCGGAACGCGATCCTCGACTCGGCGATCAGGGCGTTCACCAGGCACGGCTACGACGGCGTCGGGGTCCGCGAGATCGCCCGCGACGCGGGAGTGACGGCGATGCTGGTCAACCGCTACTTCGGTTCAAAGGAGAAACTCTTCGCCGAGGCCGTCGACGCCTCATTCGCCCCGGCGACCGTGATCTCCGAGGACTCCGCATCCCTGGCGGCGACCCTCGCCCGGCGGCTCGTGGAACGAACGGATCCGGACGCCGAGACCCTCGATCCGTTCCTGCTCCTGCTGCGCTCGGCCCCCAATCCGCGGGCTGCGGAGATCATGAGAGCCGGCACGGAACGGCACGCCGGGCACCGCCTCGCCGAGCTCCTCGACGGGCCGGACCCCGAGCGACGCGCGGCACTCGCGAACTCGCTGATCGCCGGGTTCTGGCTGATGCGCGCCGTCATCCAGAGCACCGCGCTCACCGAGACCGATCCCGCGGACCTCACGGCCCGCCTCGAACGCGCCTTCGACGCGCTGCTCTCGCCGCCCGGGACCTGACCGCAGGGCGGTGCCCGGCGCGGAATTCGGGTGGACCGGCGAGGAGAATGCGAAGATGCGAAATGAGATCGACGAGCTTTGACGGGCGGCCGGTCCGGAGGACCGCGAAAGCTCCTGACCGCATCCTGTCCGTCGACCGGGTCGTCACCGGCCCGCCGTGTGAGATGTGAGAGGCGCTGACCAGGCTTTCGCCACGAAGTTTCCGACAAATCGATCAAAGCGGTGGGATCGTGGTGTTCCGTCACGTTCGAACGGAGGGGTCGTGACGAGTCTCGAGGAGCGCGTCGCCGATGATCCTGGCCCGGTGGTGGCGGACGGGGAGGCTCCCGGCCGCCTGAGCCGCGGCCTGGCGTTCGCCCGCCGGCACCGCGTCATCCTCGCCGTCCTCGCGCCGGCCGTCGCGCTCCGCCTGGTCACGATGCTCGGCTACCGGGGCGCGATGTGGTTCCCCGACTCGTACGACTATGTCAGCGGGGCATTGACCCTCACGCCGAACCTCATCCGGCCCAGCGGGTACTCCCTGTTCCTCTGGCTGCTGTCCCCGTTCCACAGCCTGACCCTCGTCGTCCTCGTCCAGCACGCCATGGGCGTCGCCGTCGGGGTGCTGGTGTACGCGCTGCTGCGGCACCGGTTCGGACTGCCCGGCTGGGCGGCGTCCGTGGCCGCGGTGCCCGCGCTGTTCGACGCCTTCGGCGTCCAGCTCGAGCACCTGATCATGTCCGACACGCTGTTCACCTTCCTGCTGACGCTGGCGGTGACGCTCGCGCTGTGGGACAAGGCGCCGAGCACCCGGCGGCTGGCCGTGGTCTGCCTGCTCGTCGGCCTCGCGACGGTCACCCGCTCGGTGGGCCTCCCGATCCTCGTCCTCACCCTCGCCTGGCTGGCCGTACGCCGGGCGGGGCGTCGCGCCATCGCCGCCGGCCTCGTCGCCGGGCTGCTGCCGGTCGTGCTGTACGCGGGGTGGTTCTCCTCCCGTACGCACCGGTTCGCGCTGACGTACAGCACGGGGATCTTCCTCTACAGCAGGACCATGTCGTTCGCCGACTGCCGCAAGATCAAGCCGCCGGTCGAGGAACTGCCGCTGTGCATCAGCACGCCGCCCGCCGAGCGGGAACGGTCGCAGTTCTACATCTGGGGCCGCATCTCGCCGTTCCACCGGCTCGGCGAGCGCAAGTTCACCCCCGACGTCGAGGGCCGGGCGGGCGACTTCGCCCAGCGGGCGATCATGGCCCAGCCCGGCGACTACGCCGAGACCGTGACCTCCGACCTGCTGCGGACGTTCCGGTGGCACCACCCGCCGTTCCCGGACCCCGACACGTACGACTACTACCTCTTCCAGGCCCACCCGCCGCAGCCGTCGGCCACGGCGGCGGCCCGGATGCGCGCGTACGCTCCCGGACACCTGAACACGCACGTCGTCCGGCCGTACGCCTCGATCATGCAGGTCTACCAGCGTTTCTTCTTCGTACGCGGCGCGATGTTCGGCGTGATCCTGCTGGCGGGCCTCGTCGCGCTGGTGCGCCGCCGCTGGGCGGCGCTACTGCCGTGGGCGGTGGCGGTGGCCGCCATCGTGGTGCCGCCGACCACCGCCGAGTTCGACTATCGCTACGTCATCCCGGCGCTCCCCGTCGCCTGCGTCGCCGCCGCCCTCGCCTTCCGCCGCGACCCCGCGCTCACCGCCGAGTGACGTGAGCGGCACCGGATAGGCGTCGTTTCCCCCCGACGTCCCCCGCCCTTGTTCACCGGAGCCAAGGGCGGGGGATTTCACATGTCCGGGCGGAATCAGCGTTGGCGGACCAGGAGGGGCTGATTCACGTCGCCGAGGTGGCCGTCGAGGTCGGACAGGGTGGCGTGGGTGAGGCCCAGGCCGTCGTCGGCCAGGTGGGTGCGGCAGTCCATGTGCACCCATTCGCCGTCGGGATGGCGCAGCAGCGTGGTGGTCATGGTGGGCGGGATGGACAGCCACTGCTGGATGGGCAGCGTCGCCGACAGCCCGTTGGCGGCGTCGGCGACGATCAGCGCGCGGGCCAGGCCGGTGAGCTTCTGGCCGGCGATCAACGGGATGCGCACGCGGGTCCAGACCTCGGCGAGGCCGAGCGGCTCGCGGCCGCCGCGGATGAACCGCCATTCGATGGCCTGGCCATAGCCCCAGTCGGGCAGATCGAGCAGCGAGTGCCAGTCGTCCGGGTCCTGCGGGATCGGCGGCGGCGCGACCCGTTCGGTCTTCACCGGGGGAGTCGGGCCCGTCGCGATGTGCCAGGTGCGGGCGGTCACCGCCGCTTTGCCGTCGACGACCAGGTGCGCCTCGGTGAGACGGATCTGCCGGCCGGGCCGCAGCGTGGTGACCTCGACGCGGGCCGGGCGGCGGGGGATGGGGCCGAGGAAGTCCACCGAGACCCGTGCCAGGCGCATGCCGGGTCCGACGGTGGCGTCGATGACGTGGGCCAGCAGCGCGGTCGGGGGCCCGCCGTGCTGCGCGGCGCCGTCCCAGGGGCTCTCGGTGGCGCCTGTCGGCTCGTAGACGTCGTCGCCGGCAGGCAGGTAGAAGGCATCGGGCTGATCGCTCATGGACCAATATTCGGACAAAGAGCCCTCGGTACACGCGCCAGGGCCCGGGTCGCCCGGCGGAGCCGGGCGACCCGCTCGGTGAAAAGCGGGCCCGCCCGGTGCTTTGAGCCGCTTTAAGCTGGTTCGGGTCCGCCATAAGACGCCGCGCAGGCGGCGAGGCCCGGGCACCGGGGTGAGCGGGCCTCGCCGTCGGTCTTCAGTTGATGTCGAGGAAGGTGCCCTCGTACTTGGCGGCGTCGTTGATGGCCACCTTGGGGAGTTCGTTCTGGGTCAGGCCCGCCTGCTGGTACAGGGCCCCGTAGGCGCCCGACGTGATGAGTTCGTCGAACGTGTCGGCGATGACGTGCGTCAGCGTCGTGCCGTCCGCGTTCTTGGGCAGCGCGACCGCCTGGTATCCGACGCCGTAGCGCTTCTGGGTGACGACTTGCAGGCCGCGGCCCGTTCCAGAACCGTGCTTGCTCGTGTAGACGGCGGTTCCGAAGGTGTCGAGGAACGCGTCGGCCCGGCCGTTCCGTACGGCGAGGTAACCTTCGGCCGCGGTCGGAAGCGGGGTCACCTTGATCGCGGAAGAGCACCGCGCGCTCTGCTTGGCGATGAGCTGCTGGGAGATGCTGCCCTGTGTGACGGCGACGGAATGGCCGCACAGCCCGTTGAGCGAGGTGACCGAATCAGGATTGCCCTTGGGTACGATGATCGCGGTGCCCTCCGTCTGGTAACTGACGAAGTTCAGCACCTTTTCGCGTTCCGATGTGTCGCTGATGGTGGACATTCCCATGGTGAACCGGCCGGCCTGAATTCCAGTGAGGATCCCGGAGAAGCCGATCGTCCGGAACGCGATCTTCATGCCCAGCCGGCAGCCGAGGGCCCGGGCCATGTCGATCTCCAGACCGGTGAGCCGGCCGTTGCTGTCCTTGTAGGTGTACGGCGGGGAGTCGCCCGCGGTCGCGACCGTCAACTGGCCGGAATCGCGGATCGCCGCAGGCAGTTTCGCCTTGAGCGCGGGATTGGCGTCCACCTTCACGCCCGCGACGGTGCAGCCCGACGCCGCGACGGCGCCGCCGGCGGCGGTCGAGGTCGATGCCGATGATCCGCCACCCGAGGAGCAGGCACCGAGCGCCACGGCACCGGCGACCGCCAGGGCTCCCAGGAACAATGGGCGATTTGACGACAGGGCCATTACATTACCCTTCTCAAGAAAGCGCGGGCACGCTCGGTTCGGGGATTGGAGAAGAATTCGCCCGGCGCTCCGCTCTCGACGAGCAGGCCGCCGTCGAAGAAAGCGACGCGATCGGCGACCTCACGCGCGAAGCTCATCTCGTGCGTGACGACGATCATGGTCATGCCGGATCGGGCGAGGTCCTTCATGACGGCGAGGACCTCGCCGACGAGTTCGGGGTCGAGCGCCGAGGTCGGCTCGTCGAAGAGCATCAGGTCGGGGTCCATGGCGAGGGCCCGGGCGATCGCCGCGCGCTGCTGCTGCCCACCGGAGAGCTGTCTCGGGTACATGTCCCGCTTCTCGGCGAGGCCGACCCGTTCGAGCAGTTCCTCCGCGCGGCGACGGGCCTCCTGAACGGGCCGGCCCTTGACACGCACCTGAGGGTCGATGGCGTTCGTGAGCACGGTCATGTGCGCGAACAGGTTGAACTGCTGGAACACCATGCCGATGCGGGACCGGCGCTCGGCGGTCTCGCGTTCCTTCATCTCGTACAGCCGGTTTCCCTGCCGGCGGTACCCGACGAGTTCGCCGTCCACGTAGAGGGCGCCTCCGTCGATGCGCTCCAGGTGGTTGATGCACCGCAGGAAGGTCGACTTCCCACCGCCGGACGGGCCGAGGATGCAGGTCACCTCACCGGCGTTGGCCACGAAGTCGACGCCGGACAGCACCTCGACGTTCCCGTAGCTCTTCCGTACCCCGATCGCCTCGACCATCGGGGAGGCCGTTCCGCGGGTCTCCTCGTTCCGGCCGGTCATGCGGTCTTCTCCGGACGTACCACCGGCCGACGGCCGGTCAGCCGGCTGAGGAACGAGCGGCCGCCTCCGGGTGCGACGCTCCACCGGTACCTCTTCTCCAGGTAGTGCTGCCCGATGCTCGCGACCGTGGTCGCGACGATGTACCAGAAGCTGGCGACCAGCAGCAGTTCGATGACCTTGAAGTTCGCCGACGAGATCGACTGGGCGTGGGTGAGGAGGTCCGCCGCCCCGATGACCGAGACGAGAGACGTGGCCTTCAGCATCCCGATGACCTCGTTGCTGGTGGGCGGGATGATGACCCGCATGGCCTGGGGGAGGACGATCCGTCCCATGATCTGGCCGGGCCGGTAGCCGAGAGCGGACGCCGCCTCGGTCTGGCCGCGGTCGATCGAGAGGATCCCGGCCCGGACGATCTCCGACATGTACGCCGCCTCGTTCAGGCCGAGACCGAGGGTCGCGGCCACGATCGGGGTGACGACGTGGTTCGTCGAGACCCTCATGCCGCCGATCGCGATCACCGGTATGAACAGCGCGATGTTGTACCAGAACAGGATCTGGACCAGCTGGGGGATGCTCCGGATGAACCACACGTATCCCGCGCTCACCGTACGGAGGACGGGGTTCTTCGACAGGCGCATCACGGCGAGGAGCGTGCCGAGCAGGATGCCGATGACCATGGCCAGCACGGTCAGTTCGAGCGTCACCAGGACACCGCTCAGGATCGCCGGATCACCGAGATAGGACCCGACGGTTCCCCAGTCCACGTTGGGGCTGGTGACGAGCACGTAGAGCAGGGCGGCGACGACCGCGACCGCCACGATCGCCCCGGCCAGGCGTCCCCAGTGCCGCAGCTTGACGACCTGCATGTCCTCCGATCTCGCGGCACGCGACGGCGCGGCCGTCATGCGAGGACATCCCGTCCGCCCGGCGCGGAGGGTGTGGCGCCTCCGCGCGCGAGTTCCAGAGCGCCGACCCAGCACGACATCCCGTCGAGCGCCGCGGGCACGATGGGCACGTCGCGGGCGTGCTCCGGGACGATGCGCCGGCGCGCGGTCTGGACCGCCGATTCCCGGTACGCGTCGGCGCCGGTGCCGAGTCCGCCGCCGATGACCACGATGTCCGGGTCGTAGATCATGATGAGGTCGGCGACGAGTGCGCCCAGGTGCCAGGCCGCATGGTCGATCACGGTCGTCGCCCGCTCGTCACCGTTCCCGGCGGCGCGGAAGACCTCGCGCGCGTCGTGGCGGGGATCGCCCGACCACGCTCGCGCGATCGCCGACCCCGAGGAGATGTCCTCGACGGTGGACTCGTCGCAGAGCGGCGGCCAGGGACAGCGGGCCGGTGAGGTGTACCCGCTGAAGTACGCGGAGCGGTGCGCCCCCGCCAGGGGTTCGCCCTGGTGGACGAAGCAGTGGGCGACACCGGTCCCGACCGTGACGTACAACAGGTGACGGCTGCCGGCGCCGGCCCCGCGAACGAGTTCTCCCATGGCCCCGGCCTCGGCGTCCGCGACGGTGACGACCGACCGGCCGGCCGTGCTCAGACGCTCGCCGGGGTCGATGCCGGTCCAGCCGAACCACCCGCGCGGATCGCGCAGGGTCGCGTCGGCGTTCAGCGTCGTCGCGACGGAGAGGCCCACGGTCTCGGCGCCGCGCAGCGCGGGGTGCGCGAGCAGCCGCTCGATGGCGGCGAGGTTCGCGGTGCCGCCGCCCGGCGTGGTCGGCTCGGTGCCGACGCTCACCGGCCTGCCGGCCTCGTCGAGATAACCCGCGGCGATCTTGGTGCCGCCCACGTCGACACCGGCGTACGCCACGCCGTGCTCACCCGACATGGAGGTCGTCCTCATCGGTGATCGAGTGAGAGGTGTAGCGGAACTGTCCGGCGGGGATCCCCGCCGTCTCGCCCCAGTGGTAGGCCAGGATGGCCACGACGGTGAGCGCGACGAGCGGGCCGACCGTGTCGTCGGTGGCCAGCGGGACGTCGGCGTCGTCCGGGCCGACGACGAGGACGTCGGGGGTGATGGCGCGGAGGGCGCGGGCGAACGACGCGTCCAGGCGAGCGGCGCCGCCGTCACGGGCGGCGAAGACGACGGACAACTGGCGGGGGGAGATGGCCTCGATCGGGCCGTGACGGTAGGTGCTCGACTCCCACCCGGCGGCGGGCACGCGAGCGATCTCCCGGGTGATCAAAGTGGCCTGGACCGCCGTCGCCGCGTACGCGCCCCGGCCGAAGAACTCGGCGTACGCCGGGGCGGCGGGATGCAGGGCGGTGATCGAGTCGAGGGAGTCGAGGGCGGCGGCGGCCGCGGGGCCTGCGGAGGAGAAGTCAGGCGGGGCGGTGCCGTCCGCGGCCGCGGCGAGCTTGCACAGCGTCGTGTACGTGGTCGCGAACGGTCCGTACGGAACGTGCGTCTCCTCGGTCAGCCGCTGGTCGATGACGACGTCGCACAGGAGCGCGAGGGGGCTCGTCGGCTCGTTGGTGATGCAGATGACGCGGCCGTGGCCGGTGGCGCGGAGGGTCTCCGCGGCCCTGATCGTCTCGATGCTGGTGCCGCTGTAGGACACCAGGACGACGACCTCGTCGCTGCTGACCGTGCGTGAGCTCGAATGAACGAGGTGGGAGGCGAGCTCGGCGCGGGCGTCGATGCCGAGGCCGAGGAAGTACTCGACAGCGGCACAGGCCGCGTTGTACGAGCCTCCCATGGCCACGATCCGGAACTGTCGGGCACCGGCGACGAGCCGGGCTGCGGCGTCGGGCAGGGGCCGGGTCGAGAGTTCCGCGAGCGAGGTGGGGATGTGGGCGAAGGTGGAGGAGAATTCCATGATCCAATCGATGCTTCGACTCGAGGGGATAGGGTTAGTTCGGCCGATGGACGAACTAATGTTGGTACGGTAACCGAACGAACTAACCGTTTCAAGACCGGACCCGGAGGATCGACGCGCCGGGAACAGGACCGGCTGAAGGAGGATGGGTGGCGCGCAGGAACCTGTCGGAGAGTGCCAGCAAGGCCCTCGCCGCTCTGCTGGAGCTCGGACCTTCCAGCCGTCCGGCTCTCAGCCAGGCGACCGGTCTGTCGAAGCAGACCATCTCCCTCGCCATAAGCGAGCTCGAAGATCACCGGCTGGTCGAGGTCGTCACCTCCCAGCAGGGACACACCGGCCGTTCGGCGTCCGTCTACGATCTGGCCTCGGACGCGGGGTGGCTGCTCGGCGTGGACCTGGGCTCCACTCACCTCCGCCTCGCGGCCACGACCCTGCGCGGAAGGCTCCTGGTGGAGACGGAGGTCTCCGTACCGGCCCTGTCTCAGAGCGCGAACACGGATCTCTCACAGTTCGCCGGCGATCCCATCGACGCCTTCATCACGAAGACGGAGGCCGAGCACGGCAGAGTGCAGGCCGCGGGCGTTGCGTTGTCGCGGGCCGTGCCCGCGCTGACGGACTGGCAGGCCGCCGGAATCGATGACCACGGCGACCTGGCGTCCATCGCAGCCCGCCTCGGCATCCCGGGAGACGTTCCTCTCTACCTGGAGAACAACGTTAACTGCGCGGCCCTGGGCGAGCTCCGCCACGGCCGGGCGACGCGTCACAGCGACTTCGCCTACCTGCAGATCGGCGTCGGGATCGGGGCGGGGATCGTCACGCGGGGAAGCCTGCTGCGTGGCGAGAAGGGAGAGGCGGGGGAGCTCCGCCGGCTTCCGTCGCCCTTCACCGACGGCCCGGAGTTCGCCGACGCCGAGGACGCCTTGAGCGTCTCCGGCATCCTCGCGCGCTACGCCGCCCGCGCGGGAACGGACTCCGGCATCTCCGTGAAGGAGGTGTTCCGCAACGTGGAGACGGATCCCGTCGCGGCGGAGGTCGTACGCGCCGAGGCCCGGGGGATCGCCTATCTCGCCGTGGTCCTGGCGGCCGTCGCCGACCCGGGGGCGATCGTGCTCGGCGGCGGGGTCGGGCAGAACGCCATCCTCCTTCCGGTGATCGAGCAGGAGGTACGACGCCGTGGGCTGGACATCGACATCACCGTGGGCTCGCTCGGCGACAGCGCGACCCTCGCCGGTGCCACCGCACTCGCCGCCGAGCTCACCCTCGGAGCGCTCCTCGGGGAGGCGCACGCCCCGCGAGCCCTCCTGGGGTACGGCGGACCCTGGCCGACCTGACGTTCCATCGCCGAGGCGAGGGTGCTGCGGGTGCACGCTGCGGCCGACATCGTCGTGCCCGGCACCTCCCATGTCGATCCGGCCCGCTGGAGCCCGCTGGTCTACGACTTCCGGTACTACTTCGGCCTGGACTCGCGGCCGGCCTTGCGGGCCGCGCGGCGTTTGACGCGGAACGCCGGTGACCTGCGCACTTGTTGCCATGCCAGCGCGCCGGATGACGACCGCCCACGTGGCCTCTCGCCGCGCTGTGTCCTTCGTGTCGTTGTCGCCGACCCAGCGACAGGTCCCCGGGGCCGTCGAGAGCGGTGGCGGCGGTACCGCATTCGCTCGCCGGGTGACCCATCGCGTTTCGTGCCGTCTACTCACGGAAGACGAATTCTCCTGGGAGTAGACGGCCCCAGGAGAACACCTCCCGGGGGCCAGGTGATTCGCCAGAGTCATCCCCTTTTCGTGCTGCGCCGCGAACCACAGGTCGAATTCCTGCCAGCGGTGGCCGGCGAGAGAAGGCAGGGTCGTCCCGACGGTGATCGCGACGACGTGAGGACGGGGAGCATGCACCAGGTGGCCGAGTTGAAAGTGCTGTACTTCGGGACCCCGGTGGTCCTGATCGGCTCGCGGAACGAGGACGGGTCGCCGAACCTCGCGCCGATGTCGTCCGCCTGGTGGCTGGGCGACCGCTGCCTGCTGGGCCTCGGCAACAGCGGCCAGACCACGGCGAACCTGCGCCGGGAACGCGAGTGCGTGCTGAACCTGGTCCCTTCCTCGATGGTCGACGCCGTCGACCGGATCGCGCTGCTCACGGGAACGCCCGAGGTCACGGAGTTCAAGCGGGAACGCGGCTACCGGTCCGAGCGGGACAAGTTCGGGGCGGCCGGGCTCACCGAGCAGCCCGCCGATCTGGTCCGGGCGCCGCGCGTCCAGGAGTGCCCGATTCAACTGGAGTGCGAGGTCGAGGCGATCCACCCGTTGGAGGGCCCGGACCTGCGGGCGACGGCCTTCCAGGTGCGGGTCCTCCGCGCCCACGTCGAGGAAGAGCTGATCATTCCGGGGACGCACTACGTCGATCCGCTGCGGTGGGATCCGCTGATCATGAAGTTCTGCGAGTTCTTCGGCGGCGGGGAGAACATCCACCCCTCACGGCTCGCCGAAGGCTGGAAGATGCCGCACCGGCTCGAACACGCGCTCGGCTGAGACCGGGTCGCCTTCATCGGAGCTTCCGCGTCGGCGCGGAGGACGCGCCGACGGCCCGCGCGCCGCCCGCGGCGGGGCCGAAACGCCGGTTCCACCTGGGACGCAGCCGTACGGGCCGCGCGGCGTTTGACGCGGAACGCCAGTGACCTGCACACTTGATGCCATGCCAGCGCGCCGGATGACGACCGCCCACGTGGCCTCTCGCCACGCGGTCGCCGCGCTGTGTCCTTCGTGTTGTTGTCGCTGATCCCGTTCCAGCCGACCGTCAGCCTGCGGCACGCCGCCGCGCCACCGAAGGACTTCCCGGTGAACCTTTCCGTCATCCCGGATTTGACCATGCAGGGCGCCGACAGCCCGTTCTCCACCCGTCCGACCGTCACGGTCGGCCGCCTGGCCGGGCTCGTCCGTGAGCTCGCCGCCAGCCCCGGCGACTGGTGGCACCTCGCCCGCTTCGACGGCGTGCCCGTGCGGCTGCTCGGCGAGGCGGAGGTCTGGCTGTCCGCGTGGCCGCCCGGGCACCGCGCCGCCCCCGTCGCCGACGTGCTGGCGGTGCTCGCCGGGGAGCTGTCGGAGCGCACGATCACCGATCACGGGGTCGCGGAGCGCGCCGTACGGGCGAACCGGATCCGCGTGTACGGCGCGGGGCATCCGCGTGAGCTCGTGAACCCCGGCCCGGCGTACGCCGTCAGCCTCCACGCGACCGTCTAGACCGGCGTACGCGGCGGTCCGGCCCGGCGCTCGTGATCGGCCGGTACGCGCGGGCGTACGCGGCGGCGGTCCGGCGCTCGCGATCGGCCTTCGCACGGCCGTCCGGTTCACGCGGTCGGCGCGCACGCGACCCTCAGATGAGCGTTCGGTGAACACCGTCTCCGACCCGCTGCAACTCCGATATTCCGCCCTTACGGTCATGTCACATGTCCCGCGTCTTTTCCTGGGTGATGCTGGGGGTGAGCATCGTCGCGATGGGCGCGGCGATGGTGCTCGGCACCTCGGCGGCCGTGCCGTACTTCGGACCGACCTGGCCGTTCCTGACATTCGGCGGAACCCCGTCCTCGGGGACGGTCACGACCCTGACGTGGATCGCGGCGGTGACCGCGGGCGCCGGAGTGCTGGCCGGGCTGTACGCCCTGCGCGGGGGCGTGTGGGTGAGCCCCCGGCGGCTGCTGATCGCCGGTGCCGTCGTCGCCTGCGTGTACGCGATGCTGCCGCCCGCCGGCTCCGTCGACATGATGAACTACGCGATCTACGGGCGGATCGCCGACCTGGGCCGGGACCCGTACGTCACGACCCCGCTGCGGCTGGCGCACACCGGCGACCCGGTCGGCCTGCTGATGCCCAGCGGCTGGCAGCGGGTTCCCACGGTGTACGGGCCGATCATGACGTTCATCCAGTGGCTCGCCGCGCACTTCGGCGGGAACTCGATGGCGCGGATCATCTTCCTGCTCAAGTGGGCCAACGCGGCCGCGTTCGTCGGCACCGGGGTGATCCTGCACCGGATGACCGGCCCCGACCCGGTGCGCCGGCTCCGGGCCTGCCTCCTGTGGACGGCGAACCCGCTGATCCTGTTCTGGATGGTGGGCAGCGGGCACGCGGACGCCTTCGCGGTGTTCTTCCTGGTCGCCGCCCTGTACGCGGCGCGGCGCTCGGCGTTCGCGGGCGGGGTGCTGGGCGGGGCGGCGGTCGCCGTCAAGGCGTCGTTCCTGTTCCCCGCGGTCGGGCTGGTCGTCGCCGCGTGGCTGTCCCCGGCGCGGTTCCGGCGCGCGGCGGCCAGTGCCGTGGGTCTCCTGCTGGTCGCCGGCGGCGGCTACCTGCTCGCCGGGCCGGCCGCGCTGAACTCGCTGAACGCCCGCCTCGGCCGCAAGAAGGACCGGTACCTGCCGGTCCCGGAGTACATCCTGACCCACCACGGCCTGTACACGCTGTGGATGGGGGCGCTCGCGGTCGCGCTGACGGCCTTCCTGTGGTGGCGGTCCGGCCTGCCGTTCGCGCTGTGGCGGCGGCCGTCCGACGAGACGCGGCGGCTCCCGCTCGACGTGCTGCCCGTGGCGGTGCTGGCGTTCGGCACCACCCTGGTCTCGCCGCTGCAGTACCCCTGGTACGACGCCATGCTGCTGCCGGTCCTGGCGCTGCTGTCCTACCGCCGCCTGGACTGGATGCTGATCCTCCGGGGCGTCATGCTCGGCGTGTTCACGCTGCCCGGCGTGCGCGTGAACGGCTACCAGCACTTCTACGTGCGCTGGGCGAACCTGGTCTGGCTGATCGTCTTCATCGTCGTCGTCTGGTGGGGGACCCGGCGTACGGGCGCCGAACCGTCCGCCGAGTCCCCGACCCTCTCCTCGCCGTCCTCGGTGTCGCCACCGTCGTCCTCGCCGGCCCCGGCCTGACCGCGTCCCGGCGGGCGGTACGGTCGCCTCACTCGGTGCGCAGGCCCTCCGGGTCCATCAGGCGCCGTACGGTCGGGAGGCTGAACGCCGTCACCAGGAGCACCACGCCGGCGGCGGCGCCGCAGATGCCGGTGACGGCCGCCCAGTTGATGGAGACCGGCTTCTCGGACATCTTCAGCAGGAGCGCGCCGATACCGGTCCCGGCCGGGACCGCCAGCAGCAGGCCCAGCACCATCGGCACAGTGGTCTGCCACAGCACCGACCGATTGAGGACGGAGCGCCGGGTGCCGAAGGCGACGAGCATCGCCAGCAGGCGGCGCCGCTGCTTCATCTGTTCCAGCACCGTCACCAGCAGGACCGCCCCGATCACCAGCAGGGCGGCGATCGCGCCGATGAACAGGCCACGGCGGACCGCGCCGAACCCGTTGTCCTCCTGAGTCCCCGTCAGCATCATCACATCGGCCATCGGATCGAGGGCCGCCACGGCGTTGCGCATCCGCTCCACGGCGTCCCCGTCGGCGGTGTTCACCCGTACGAGCATGGTGACGTGCGCCGTCCGGAGGATGCGGGGGTCGACGGCGGAGGGGGTGGCGAAGACGCCCTCCTCGGTCTGGCCGAGGGGGTTGGTCCGCTGCCCCGCCGGGCGCGCGGACTTGGGGATCCGCCACGACGGGCCGCGGCCTCCACCGGTGTCCTCGTCGGCGTCGACCCGGACGGTCTCGCCCGGCCGTGGGGCGCGTCTCCCGAGACCGGCGATGAAGACGTCACCGTCGGCGCAGCGGCCGATCCGGATCACCTCCCGGAGAGCGGGACAGTCGGCGACGGTCAGCGTCACCCAGGAGTCGTCCTTCTTAGCGCCCGGGAGGAGCACGCTCGTGGTGGCCTTGGCCAGAGCCCCGCGCACGCCGGGCGCGGAGCCCAGCCGCGCGGCGGCCCCGGCGGCGCGCGTACCGTCGACGGCCCCGCGGAAGGTCACCTGAGCCTGCGCGCGCGAGGTGTTCTGGCCGGTCTCCTGCACGTAGTCGCCGCGCACGCCGGTGAACATCGTCTGCAGCGCGATCGCTCCCGCGACCGCGACGACGATGCCGCTGACGGCGCGCACGGAGGTCCCGCCGTCCAGTTGCAGCCGGCGTACGGCGAGATGCCAGGACAGCCCACCGCCGCTCCCGAGGCGGCCGACGACCGCCTCGACGATCCACGGCAGCAGGGTCGCGATGCCGATGAGCAGCAGCGCCACCCCCACCGCGACCTGGTACTCGTTGAAGCTTCCCAGCCGCTGAACCCCGCGGAGCAGCGGATACAGCAGGGCGAGGCCGATGAAGGGGACGATCGGGCGCCACCAGAGCCGGCGCCGGGTACGAGTCGCGCTGCGGACGACA
This sequence comes from Actinoallomurus soli, assembly GCF_024055715.1. Classification (GTDB taxonomy): domain Bacteria; phylum Actinomycetota; class Actinomycetes; order Streptosporangiales; family Streptosporangiaceae; genus Actinoallomurus; species Actinoallomurus soli. The sequence goes on along the minus strand of NZ_JAMXMV010000004.1, from coordinate 343,524 downwards.
CCGAGCGGCTCGATCATCACCTTCCGCAGGGAGAAGAGGGTGACGAGCACCGACGAGACGGGAACGGCCAGTGCGATCAGCACCGCGGGCTGGAGCGCGGGCCGGACGTCGGAGGTGAAGAAGCCGACGCCGAACACCGTGACCTGCTCGACGAACACCCGGACGACCAGGAACATCAGCGCGCCGACCAGCAGTCCGAACACCGAGGCCAGCAGCGCCTCCGCCGCGGCGAAGCGCCGCGCCATGCGCTGGTCGGCGCCCATCAGGCGCAGCGCGGCGAGCCTGTGGTCGCTGGATTCGCCGCCGAAGCGCATGGCCGTGCCGATGAACACCGCGACCGGCAGCAGCAGGACGACGAAGGCGATCACCACGAGCAGCACCAGCACCGGGCCGAGACTCTGGCCGGGGGAGCGGCTGCCGAACGACGTGACGCGCACGACGAGGCCCGATCGCAACGTGAGCCGGTCGCTGCCGGCGTAGTAGGCGTACTCCTGCGCGCCTCCGAGGCCGGCGTGGCCGATCCTGCCGACGACGCGGTAGCCGAGACGCGGCCGCAGCAACGCGTCCTCGCGCGAGGACAGCAGGTCCGCCAGCGCCGGTGACACCACCATCTCGCCCGGATTCGGGAACGCCGCCACCCCGGGCGGGAGCGGTGCCCGCGGCCCCTCCGGCCTGAGGACCCGGCCTCTGATCGACTTGCCGTAGAAGTCGGTGTCCTGCACACCGATGAGGAGCGAGCGGTCCGAAGGCCTCGACATCTCCGCCGATCCGTAGTCGCGCGCCGCGGTCCGCTCGCCACGTGCGTGGAGCATCGTCGGCATCGAAGCGGCGACCAGGAGCATCATCACGCCGAGCCCGACGCCGACCGCGGTCATCGCGATCCTGCTCCACCCGGAGCGTCCGCCCGCGAACGCCAGCCGGACACCGAGCGCGAGGTCGCCGGACCACCGCGCGTACCAGGGGCGCGCCGCGGGCCGCGAACGCGCGGAGGCCGCGCTGCGGTGCGGACCCGCGGAGGGCGTGCTGCGGTGCGGACCCGCGGAGGCCGCGCTGCGGGGCGGACGGCTCACGAGGGCTCGCCTTCCCGCGTCCGGCCGTCGCGGACCACGACCTCGCGATCCGAGTAGGCGGCGACCCTTGCGTCGTGGGTCACCAGCAGGACGGCGGTGCCCATCCGCCGGGCGGACGCGGTGAGCAGGTCCATCACCTTCTCGCCGTTCAGCGAGTCGAGCGCGCCCGTCGGCTCGTCCGCGAAGATCACGCTGGGGTCGGCCGCGAGCGCTCGGGCCACCGCGACCCGCTGGCCCTGGCCGCCGGAGATCTCTCCAGGCCGTTTGGCGGCGACGTCGGCCACCTCCAGCGTCTCCAGCCATTCCGCGGCCTTCGCCTCGGCTGCACGCTGCCGGGCGCCGCCGAGGCGCAGCGCCAGCGCGACGTTCTCCAGGCACGACAACTCCGGTACGAGCTGCCCGAACTGGAAGATGAACCCGAACTCCGTGCGGCGGAGCGCGCTGCGGTCCGCGTCGGACATGGTCGTCAGGTCGTCGTTCCGGTAGACGATGCGCCCCGAGTCCGGTCGCACGATGCCGGCCATGCAGTGCATCAGCGTGGACTTTCCGGATCCGGACGGGCCCATGAGCGCCACCACCTCGCCGGCCCGGATGTGCAGCGAGGCGCCGTCCAGCGCCCTGCTCGGACCGAACGCCTTGTGCAGGTCGACGCCGTACAGCAGCGGCGGGGCGTCGGGCCGGCCGCCGGTCATCGGCGCCTCCGAGAAGAGCGCGTGGCTCACCGGCGCACCTCCTTCGCGAGCTCGCCGAGCCGCGCGGCGGTGAGTTCCAGCCAGCGCAGGTCCGCTTCGAGGTGGAAGAGGGCGTGATCGCAGATGAGCTTGTCGGCGAGGTCCCCCTGCTGCTTGCGGCGGGTGAGCTCGCGCATGAGGCGCAGGTGCTCCGTCCGCTGGGCGTCGAGGACCTCGGCGGCGGCGCGGCCGGTCAGCAGGGCCAGCACCACTTTGGTGTACAGGGTGCTCTGCAGGTACGGCTCGGGCTTCTCCGGCTGCGCGAGCCAGTGCTCGACGTCGGTGACGCCGGCGTCGGTGATGGTGTAGCACTTGCGCTCGGGGCCGCCGCCCGGCTCGACGCTCTCCACCTCTACGAGCCCGTTCTTCAGCAGCCGGGCGAGGGTGGAGTAGACCTGCCCGTAGTGCAGGGGCCGGTCCCGTCCGAATCGTTCGTCGTACGCGCGCTTGAGGTCGTAGCCGTACCGCGGGCCCGACTCCAGGAGGCCGAGCAGAGTCTGTGCGACTGACATGCGCGCGACTATACACACAATATATACACCGCGTGTATAGCGCAGGAGCGGTCAGATCGTTCTCTTCGATGCGGGGGCGGATCCGTCAGGGTTCGTGGCGCCGGGAGCGGAACAGCCCCCGGAGCACGAGCACGATCCCCAGCGCGACGGCGACGCCGGGGGCCGCCCAGACGGGCGGACGCCCGCCGAGATAGCACACGGCGACGCCGAGGAACACCACCGCCGCGATCAGCGAGGACGGGTCGAACCTATGCCGGAACACGCGTGACCTCCATGTCCCCGACCTTTCCGCGCAGTCGCAGCGCGATGACCGGCGCCGCGCCCACCGGGGGGGCCTCCGGATCGAGCACGCGCTTCACCTTCGCCCGGGGGCCGCCGATGATCTGCCGGTCCACGGTGATGTCACCGAGGAACGACTGGGCGTCCAGCTCGACCCGCGCCGTGGCGGGCAGCCTGACCATGAGCACGCCGAGCGTCACGGTCGCGGTGACGCGGACCCGCTGCCCGGGAGTCAGCGGCACCGTGGTCAGATCGACCGTGCCCTCCCCGACCAGGACCTTGTGGGACTGCTCGGCGTTCGACACGTCGGCGAGTCGCCAGGTCGTGGCGTGCGTTCTTCGCGCGACGGCCGGATCGCCGGCGATCGAGCTCGATGCGAGTGCCAGAGACATGATCGCTCCAACGAAGATCAGCTTGCGGTCCCGGCCGAACCAGGAGCCGATGAGAAGACCGGCCGACACCACGACGAGTGCGCCGGCGATGATGATCTGGAGGCGGCCGAGGTCCGGTCGCCGATCTCCGGCGGCGTACAGCACGCCCGCCACCAGGAGGGCGGTCACCAAAGTGCACGCCGTCAGGTAGGACCGACGCCGACGCGGAACGGCGGACGAGGGCCATGGCGGCGAGGGGGGAGGCGGATCCGTCTCGAGCGGTTCTGTTCCGAGCGGTTCCGTGCGCGCCAGACGAGCAAGATCGATCATACCGTCGGGCGCCCGATAGGAGGGGCCGGGGGCGACCGGAGGAGTCCACGACGACAGCGGACGGCCCCGCGCGGCCTCCGGCAGGCCGCGCGTCAGTCCCACGAGGTCGACGCCGCGCGAGCGCGCGACGACCAGGGCCAGCGCGAAGACGACGAACGCCGCGAGGGCGTCCGGGGAACCCCAGTCGCCCGCGGCCGCGAACACCGCCGAGGCGCCCAGGGCCGCGCCGAGCAGCGCCAGCGCGCCGTCGCCGTCGAACAGCCGCCGGGCCCACCGCTCGATCTTCGAGGGGCCGCCGTCGGGCGCGCCCATCAGCAGGAACGCGAAGACGTACAGCAGGACGCCGACCCCGGTCGTGAGGACGAGCAGCGCGAAGCCCACGCGGAACACCACCGGGTCGATCCGGGTGTACCGCGCGAGACCGGCGCACACTCCCGTGATGAGCCGGCCCTCCTGGGCCCGGGTGAGCCGCCGCGGCGGCGCGCCGCTGTCCTCGGTCATGGGCCTATCGTCGCGAACGCCGTTCCCGGTCACCATCCGGGACACCCCTGACCCTTCCCTGAGCATCTCGGGGTCGGCCCAGGGACAGCCCCGATGCGATCAGTGGCGGAGACGTGTGACGATCGGCGTGTGCCCGAGAACCCTGGTGAGGCCGCCGACGCTCCCCCGCGCCTCGAACGACGCGCCGACGGCCGGATCGCCGCCGGCGTCTGCCGTGGCCTGGCCGACCACCTCGGGATCGACCTCGTCATCGTCCGCGTGGCGTTCGCCGTGCTCATCGGCGCCGGCGTGGGCGTCATCGCCTACGTGGCGCTGTGGCTGCTCGTCCCGCAGCGGTCCGACGTCCGGCCCCGGCGCGACTGGACGCAGCTGTTCGCGTACGGCGTGCTCATCGGCGTGCTGTCGGCGTTCACGCTGACCTCGGTCACCGAGCGCCGGGCGCTGTGGCCCCTGGTGGCGGGCGGCGTCGGCGTCGGCATCATCTGGCAGCAGGCCGACCCCGAGCACCGGCGGCGCTGGGTCCGCAACACCCGCTCCCTGTGGATCCGCAGCGTCGTCGGCGCGGCCCTCGTCATCGCGGGGCTCGCCGCGTTCCTGCTGCAGAACATCCAGCACGTCGGGCAGGTCCTGCTGGGCTCCACGATCGTCCTCGCCGGGGTCGGCGTCATCGTCACGCCCTACCTGCTGCGCATGTGGCACGACCTGGACGACGAGCGCCGGGAGCGGATCCGATCACAAGAGAGGGCCGAAGTGGCCGCACACGTACACGACTCGGTGCTGCACACGCTCACGCTGATCCAGCGCAACGCGCACGACCCGAAGGAGGTCCAGCGGCTGGCGCGCGCCCAGGAGCGGGATCTGCGCGCCTGGCTGTACCAGCCGAAGGCCGACGCCGAGCAGGCGCTCGCCCCCGCCGTACGGAAGATCTCCGCCGAGGTGGAGGATCACCACGGCGTCCCGATCGAGGTCGTGTGCGTCGGCGACTGCCCGCTCGACGAGCGGCTCGGCGCGATGCTGCAGGCCGCCCGCGAGGCCATGGTCAACGCCGCGAAGTACGGCGGCGGAGCGAACGGCGAGACGCCCTCCGTCTCGGTCTACGCCGAGGTGGACGGCGACGAGGTCATGATTTTCGTACGGGACCGGGGCCGGGGATTCGACCTCGACGCCGTACCGGTGGACCGCATGGGCGTCCGGGAGTCCATCATCGGACGGATGGAGCGCAACGGCGGCAAGGCGGAGATCCGTACGGCTCCGGGCGAGGGAACCGAAGTGAGACTGGAGTTGAAGCGCTCATGACTCGTGTGGTGCTGGTCGACGACCACCAGATGTTCCGCAGCGGTGTGAAGGCCGAGCTGGGCGACTCGGTGGAGATCGTCGGGGAGGCGGGCGACGTGGACGAGGCCGTCGAGGTCATCGCGGCCACGCGGCCCGACGTCGTGCTGCTCGACGTCCACCTGCCGGGCGGCGGAGGCGTCGAGGTGCTGCGCCGGGTGCTCGGCGGCGCGCGTAGCGGCCCCGCCGAGGGGGCGACGGCGGACCAGGCGGCGCCGACGCGCTTCCTCGCCCTGTCGGTGTCCGACGCGGCCGAGGACGTCATCGGCGTGATCCGCGGCGGCGCCCGCGGCTACGTCACCAAGACGATCTCCGGCCCGGAGCTGACGAGCGCGATCGGCCGGGTCGCCGAGGGCGACGCCGTCTTCTCACCGCGTCTGGCCGGATTCGTGCTGGACGCGTTCGCCGCGACCGACGCGCCGTCCATCGACCCCGAGCTGGACCAGCTCACCCAGCGCGAGCGCGAGGTGCTCCGGCTGATCGCCCGCGGGTACGCGTACAAGGAGATCGCCAAGGAGCTGTTCATCTCGGTGAAGACCGTCGAGACGCACGTGTCCTCGGTGCTGCGCAAGCTGCAGCTGTCCAACCGCCACGAGCTGTCCCGCTGGGCCGCCGCCCGCCGCCTCGTCTGACGGCGACCCCGCCTGGATCGGTGGTGACCCCGCCTGGATCGGCGGCGGGCCTTGCGCCGGGCCGGGAGCGCCGGGTGGTGTCGCCGCCGGCGCGCCGATGGTCACGATGCTTGCCGGAGCCGATGCCGGTAGCGCAGGGGCGCCTCGCCCACCTCGCGTTTGAAGGCGGTGCTGAAGGCGCTCTCCGAGGTGTACCCCAGCTGCGCGGCGAGTGCCCCGATCCGGACGTCGTCGTCGCGCAGCGCCCGCTGGGCCAGCAGCATCCGCCATGAGTTGAGGTAGGTCAGCGGGGGGACACCCGCCACGGAGCGGAAGCGCACGGCGAACGACGTCCGCGACATCGCCGCCGCACGGGCCAGCTCCTCCAGCCCCCAGGACCGCCCGGGTTCGCCGTGCATGAGAGCGAGCGCGGGACGCAGCCGGTCGTCGGTCAGCGCCCGCAGCCATCCCGGCGGCGGCTCGGCCTGCCCGAGGTACGCCCGGAGCACCTCCAGGAGGAACAGCTGGGCGTGCTGGCGTATCGCGAAGGCGGCGCCCATCCGCTCGCCCGTCACCTCCTCGACCAGCCGGTCGACGCACGCGCGCAGGGCGGGCGCGGCGGAATCGGATGCCCGGATGACCGCCACGGGCGGCAGCGCCTGCGTCAACAGCGCCGCACCGGCCGGGTCGAGCTCGACGTGGCCGCCGAGGATGACGTCGTCGACGGCAAAGTCCGCGCCGTCGACGCGCAGGGCGTACTCGCCCGCCTCGGGCGTGAACTCCACGGGCGGCCCGTCACCGGCGCCGCCCTCGACACGCAGCCACGAGCGGCCGGTCATGACCGCGACGTCGCCGGCCTCCATCGCGATCGGGGCGTCGAGCCCGTCGGTCAACAACCGGCACCGGCCGCGGACCATCACCGACAGCTTCAGCGGGCTCGTGATGGCGGACCGCGTCACCCAGGGGCCGCGCACCGCGAACGCGCCGGAGATCTGGCCGCGAACGTCGATGAGGTCGAACACCTCTGACAGCTGGTCGATGACCATGGCTGAACTCTCGCGAAGAAAGTTCGTCCTGTCAAGCATTCTCCGTTCAATCGAACGGCCGCAGACTAGAGCCATAGCCGCCCTCATGAAGGAGCACTCCATGGAATGCAACGATCCCGCGAAGGACCCGTCGGCGTATGCCGCCGGGTTCCCGGTGACGAGTCCCACGCCCGTCACCTCCTACCATCCCGTCCTGATCGACGTTCCCGGGCGCCCGATTCCGCTGGCGGTTCGCGTATCGGCTCCGGCCGTCGGTGGTGATCTGCCAGTGATCGTTCTCTCGCACGGGGCACGGCCCGTCGACCTTCGTGCCCTCGTTCTACGGGTACGGCCCGTTGGTGAACTTCTGGGCCGCGCACGGGTTCGTCGTCATACAGCCCACGCACCTCGACGCCACGTTCCTCGGCCTACGAGAGGCCGATGACCCGGATGCGCCGTTGTACCTGAGGTCACGGGCCGAAGATCTGCGCCAGATCGTGGACCACCTCGGCGATATCGAGCGCGCCGTTCCGGGACTGGCGGGGCGCCTGGACGCCGGCCGGATCGCCGCCGTCGGTCACTCGGCCGGCGGTCACACGGTCGGCCTGATCTCGGGCCAGACCATCACCGACGCCGGCGACGGGTCGACGGTGGGAGCCGTCGACGGACGCTTCGGCGCCCGTGTCATGATCGCCGCGCCCGGTCGCGGTGCGGACTTGAACGGCCCGGCGGCGCAGCCCTACGCGGCGCTCACCAGCACCGAATTCGACGGCATGACGCCGAAGGTCCTCATCGTCGTCGGAGAGAGGGACTGGAACTCCTTCTTCTCCGACCGGAAGGACTGGCGAAGCGATCCCTACACCGCGGCTCCCGCGCCGAAGACCCGGCTGGAGATCTTCGACGCGGAGCATGGCCTGGGCGGTATCTCGACCTTCGACGCGGCCGAGACCACCGACGAGAACCCCGACCGTGTCGCTGCCGTACGAGCGCTCATCTGGGCTTATCTGCGGAGCGAGCTCTACCCCGAAGATCCGGCCTGGGCGCGGGCGACGGCGGTGCTCGCCGGCGGCACGGCACCGACCGGACGCGTCGAGTCGAAGTAGACCCTGCCCTCACGCGACGAAACCGCGAGGACCGACGATGATGGTGGCGTTCTGCCCGCCGGGCCCTCGGCCGGGCGGAACGCGGTCCTCGCGGTCGGATCCGGCCGAGGTGGTACTAGACGGTGACCTCGCGCAGCTCACCGGACTTCACGTCGAAGACGAAACCGCGCACGGACTCCTTGTGCGGGACGAACGGGTTCGCCGTGATCCGCGCGATCGACTGGCGCACGTCCTCGTCCACGTCGGTGAACGACTCGACCGCCCAGTCCGGCCTGAGACCGGTGTCGGCGAACAGCTGCTCGCGGAACCCGTCGTCGGTGATGCCCTGCATCCCGCAGCCGGTGTGGTGGATCAGCACGATCTCGCGGGTGCCCAGCATCCGCTGGCTGATCGACACCGAGCGGATCACGTCCGGGGTGACGACGCCGCCGGCGTTGCGGATGATGTGCGCGTCGCCGATCTCCAGGCCGAGCAGGCCGAACATGTCGAGGCGGGCGTCCATGCACGCCACGATCGTCACGTGCCGTGACGGCGCCGCCGACATGCCTTCGGCGTCGAAGCCCTCGCGGTAGCGCCGGGCGTTCTCCAGCAGTTCATCGGTGACGGACATGCGTGACGGCTCCCCTCTCGAGAATGGATCACTCCATTCCATCACGAAGCCGGTTTCCGGAATTCCCCGCCCCTCGATGCCGCCGGGAGCGCGGTCAGCGGCGGACCATGGGGACGTGGGGGATGCCGTCCTCGACGTACTCCGGCCCGTCCTCGGCGAAGCCGTACTTGGCGTAGAAGCCCGCGACCCGCGTCTGCGCGTCGAGCCGCACCGTACGGTCGCCGGTGACCTCCAGCGCGGCCTCCATGAGCCGCCCCGCCAGCCCGGCCCCGCGCGCGTGCGGCGCCGTCACGACCCGCCCGATCCGTGCCCCGTCGGGATCCTCCAGCACGCGCAGGTACGCCTCCGGGGCCCCCGAGTCGCCGGCCAGCCACACGTGCCGGGTGCCGGGCTCGGTGTCCCGACCGTCCAGCTCCGGGTACGGGCACTCCTGCTCCACGACGAAGACGTCCACGCGGAGCCGCAGCAACGCGTAGAGAGTGCCGGCGTCCAGCTCCGCGAAGGCCGCGACCTGCGGTTTCCTGTCACCCATGGCCGAGAATCCTAGAAGCGTTCACAGCAGGGCGGCGAGGAGGCGGTCCTGGAAGGCCGCCACGTCGCTCGCGACGGCGATCTTCACGACCGGGCGGTCGCCCTCGTCGGCGTACGACCGGCGGTCCCACAGCGTCGCGCCGCGGGTCCGCTCGCCGCGCAGCTCCACGCGTACGGGCCGCTCGGCGTACTCACAGAGCGACGGGTCGACGGCCAGCATCGCGGCCAGGGCGTCGTGGATGACCGCGCCGCGCATGCCGAGGGAGGGCGAGTAGGCGGTGGCGTAGAACTCCAGGATCCGGGCGGCGAACCGGGCGAGGTCGGAGTCCGCCCCGGCCAGGCGGTCCAGCCACGCCCCGTCCACCGCCGTCGGGTGGGTGGCGTCGAGCGGCACGAGCGTGACCGGCCAGCCCGCGCTCAGCACGAGCTCGGCGGCCTCCGGGTCGTGCCAGATGTTGGCCTCGGCGTGGCTGGTGACGTTCCCCTGGTGGTCGAACGCCCCGCCCATGATCACCACCTCGCGGAACATCGTCGGCAGCGACGGCTCCAGCAGCAGCGCGATGGCGAGGTTCGTGAGGGGGCCGACGGCCACCAGCGTCAGCTCGCCGGGCCGTTCCCGGCCCAGCCGGATGATCTGCTCCGGCGCGGTCGTGTCGACCGGGCGGCCGGCCGGCTCGGGCAGGTACGTGTCGCCCAGGCCGTCGGCGCCGTGCCAGTCGGGCGCGTAGTCCACGTCCTGGGCCATGGGGCGGACGGCGCCCACGGCGACGGGCACGCCGGACAGGCCGGCGCGTTCGAGGACGCGGAGGGTGTTGAGCGCGCCGACCTCGGGGGCGACGTTGCCGTGCACCGTGCCGACGGCGACGAGCTCCGCCTCCCCGGCCTTCACGAGCTTGGCCAGGTACAGCAGGGTGATCGCGTCGTCGATGCCGGTGTCGCAGTCGAGCAGGATCTTCGGTGCCAACGTCGTCCGTCTCTCTTCGTTCGGGGCAGGGCTATTCGGCCGGGACGACCTGGAACACCTCGGCCAGGCGGCCCTCGGGCAGACCGCCGCCGCGGGCGTTCGCGCCCATCCAGCCGCGCAGCATCGGCTCCAGGTCATCGCGGTGGGAGACCTGGCTGACGTGCGCGCGGAGCGCCGCGAGCTTGCGGTCGAAGACGTCGGTGACGTCGACGTACCGGTTCAGGGACGGCCCGCCGGTCATCCAGATCTCCCGGGCGGTCCAGGCCTCCAGGCCCTCGGCGCGCAGCTCCGGGAACGCGTACGGGTTGCGGGCGTCGGGGTAGACGGCGTCGAACGCCGCCGAGCCGACCGCGCGGTGGTCCGGGTGCCCGGCGTAGATCCGGTCGTAGTTGCGCTCGGGGCTGGGGATGACGACCCGGTCGGGACGGACCTGCCGGATCACCCGGGCGATGTCGCGGCGCAGGTCGAGGGTCGGCTCGACGCGCCCGTCCGGGTAGCCGAGGAAGCGCAGGTCGGTGACGCCGACGCACTTGGCGGCCGCCGTCTGCTCCGCCCGGCGCAGCGGGCCCATCTCCTCGCGCGGGACGTCGTCGTCGAACCCGCCCGCGTCGCCGTCGGTGACGAGGAGGTAGGAGACCTCGATGCCGGCCTCGACCCAGGTCGCGACCGTGCCGGCACAGGAGAAGTCGATGTCGTCGGGATGGGCCATCACCACGAGAGCGCGCTGAACGTCGTCGATCACGGTCGTCATCATAGGAAATGTGCTCCTTTAACCCCTCAATCAGCCACAACTCTGGCGCCGGAGGGGGCGATGCGGGTATCCCGGACCCATGAAGAAACTGATCGGTGACGTCGACGACGTCGTCCTCGACACCCTGCGCGGCATGGCGGCCGCACATCCGTCGCTGCGGGTCGACCTGGACCAGCGCATCATCGTCCGGGCCGACGCTCCCCGTACGGGCAAGGTCGGGCTGGTCTCCGGCGGCGGCTCCGGGCACGAGCCGCTGCACGGGGGGTTCGTCGGGTACGGCATGCTCGACGCCGCCTGTCCCGGCGAGGTGTTCACCTCGCCGGTGCCCGACCAGATCCTCGCCGCGACGACCGCGGCGTCCGGCGGCGCCGGGGTCGTGCACATCGTGAAGAACTACACCGGTGACGTCCTGAACTTCCAGCTGGCCGCCGAGCTGGCCGAGGACGAGGACATCGAGGTCGTACCCGTCGTGATCGACGACGACGTGGCCGTCCAGGACAGCACGTTCACCGCCGGGCGGCGCGGGACCGGCGCGACCCTCTTCGCCGAGAAGGCCGCCGGCGCGCTGGCCGAGGCGGGCGGGTCGCTGCAGGACGTCGCCGCCGTCGCCCGGGAGGTCAACGAGCGGACCCGCTCCTTCGGCGTCGCGCTCACCGCCTGCACCGTTCCGGCCGCCGGGCGGCCGACGTTCGAGCTCGGCGCGGACGAGATGGAACTCGGCATCGGCATCCACGGCGAGCCCGGCCGCGAGCGTACGAGACTGCGCCCGGCCCCCGAGATCGTCGACGTGGCGCTGTCGGCGATCGACGAGGACATGTCCCTGTCCGGGTCCGAGGTCCTCGTCCTGGTGAACGGCATGGGCGGCACCCCGCTGATGGAGCTGTACGTCGCGTACGCCGCCGTCGCCGAATGGCTCGGCGGGCACGGTGTCACGGTGGCGCGCTCGCTCGTCGGCAACTACGTGACCAGCCTGGAGATGGCGGGCGCGATGATCTCGGTCCTGCGCCTCACCCCACAGCTCACCGAGCTGTGGGACGCCCCGGTGGAGACGCCCGGCCTGCGGTGGGGCCGCTGATGGACACCCGCCGCTGGATCGAACGCTTCGCCGAACTCGTCGCGGCCGACGCCGACCGCCTGACCCGCCTCGACGCCGCGATCGGGGACGGCGACCACGGCGCCAACCTGAACCGCGGCCTGCGGGCGGCCGTCGAGGCCCTCGGGCCGGACCTGCCGCCCGGCAAGGTGCTGATGACCGCCGGCCGGGCCCTGGTGTCCAAGACGGGCGGCGCGTCCGGCCCCCTGTACGGCGGCGCGCTGCGCCGGGCGGGCAAGGCCCTCGGCGACGCGGCCGACGCGGACGCCACCGCGCTGGCCGCCGCCCTGCGCGCGGCGCTCGACGCCGTCCAGCAGCTCGGCAAGGCCGTCGAAGGGGACAAGACGATGGTCGACGCCCTCACGCCCGCGGTCGCGGCGTACGAGGCCGCGGCCGGCGACGGACCGGCCGCCGCCGCGCGGGCCGCCCTGGACGCCGCGGAGAAGGGCGCGGAGGCGACCGTGCCCTTGCAGGCGCGCAAGGGCCGTGCCAGCTACCTCGGCCCGCGCAGCGTCGGCCACCTGGACCCCGGAGCCGCCTCGACCGTCCTGCTGTTCCGCGCCCTCGCCGACGCCGCCGGCGAGGGCTGACCGGCGGCCTGTACCTCGCCGTGGGGTGACGGCGGCCTGCGCCGCGCCGGGAGGTGGCCGGCGGCTGCGCCGCGCCTTCGGATGACCGGCGGCTTGTGCCTGACGTGGCGTCAGGACCTAGCGTTCCCGGTCATGACGCCAGACGCGGATGCGAGCCGGACGCTGTCGGTGGGGGAGCTCGCCCGGACCACCGGGCTGACCGTACGGACCCTGCACCACTACGACCGGCTCGGCCTGCTGTCGCCCGCCCGTGACCGGGCCGGGCGGCGGTGCTACGGCCCCGCCGAGGTCCGCCGCCTGCACCGGATCCTCGCCCTGCGGGGGTTCGGGCTGTCCCTGGCCGAGATCGGGGACGTCCTGGACGGCGCGGGGGCCGACCTGCGGGACCTGCTGCGCCGCCAGCTGGAGCAGACCGAGGAGCGGATCGCGGCGGCCCAGCGGCTGCGCGGCGCGCTGCTGGCCGTCATCGACGCGTCGGCCGACGGCGGCGAGGGCGCCGCGCCGTCGGTCGACGAACTCGTCGATCTCGTGCCGACCCGGCCCGCCGCCGGCGCGGCCGGTCGCGGGCACGGTGAGATCGGATGCATCAGATGCCCCGGAATGCGGCACCATCTGGTGCATGAGCACCGTGGGAATCGTGCTGGTCTCGCACAGCCGGGCCCTCGCCGAGGGAGCCGCCGAACTCGCCGCGCAGCTGGGTGTCGGGGAGGTCGCCGTACGGCCCGCCGGGGGTGACGGCGAGGGCGGCCTGGGCACGAGCATCGACCTCGTGGAGCAGGCCGTACGGGAGGCCGACGGCGGCGCCGGGGTCGTCCTCATCGCCGACCTCGGCTCCTCCGTCCTGACCGCCCGTACGTACCTGGAGGAGCTGGAGGACTCCCGCGCCGGCCGCCCCGGCGAGCCCGAGACGAACGTCGTGCTCGCCGACGCGCCGTTCGTCGAGGGCGCGGTCGCGGCCGCCTCGGCCTCGGCCTGCGGCGGCGACGTGGCCGCCGTCGTACGGGCCGCCAACGAGGCGTACGGCTTCCGCAAGACCTGAGAGCGGGGCGCGGCTGTCGCCCGCACCCAATACCCTTCATTGAGTGTCGACGCTCGTAAGCCACCCTCTTCTCGACGGCCTCAATGACGCCCAGCGCGCGGCGGTCGCCCACCAGGGCGGTCCGCTGCTGATCGTCGCGGGGGCGGGCTCGGGCAAGACCCGGGTCCTCACCCACCGGATCGCCTACCTGCTCGCGGAGCGGGGCGCGCAGCCCGGCGAGATCCTCGCGATCACGTTCACGAACAAGGCCGCCGGGGAGATGAAGGAGCGCGTCGAGGCGCTCGTGGGGTCGCGCTCGCGGGCGATGTGGGTGATGACGTTCCACTCCGCGTGCGTGCGCATCCTGCGCCGGGAGGCGAAACGGCTCGGCTTCCCGTCGGGCTTCTCGATCTACGACCAGGCCGACTCGCAGCGGCTGATGGCGCTGGTCTGCCGTGAGCTCGACCTGGACGCCAAGCGCTACCCGCCGCGCAGCTTCTCCGCCCAGGTCTCCAACCTCAAGAACGAGCTCATCGACTACGAGACCTTCCGCGACCAGGCGTCGACGCACATGGAGAAGACCCTCGCCGAGGCGTACGCGACCTATCAGGCGCGGCTGCGGCAGGCCGGCGCGATGGACTTCGACGACCTGATCATGACGACGGTCAACCTGCTGCAGGCGTTCCCCGACGTCGCCGAGCACTACCGGCGGCGGTTCCGGCACGTCCTCGTCGACGAGTACCAGGACACCAACCACGCCCAGTACGTCCTGGTCCGCGAGCTGGTCGGGCAGGCCGGCGACGACGACGTCCCGCCCGCCGAGCTGTGCGTGGTCGGCGACGCCGACCAGTCGATCTACGCCTTCCGCGGCGCGACGATCCGCAACATCCTGGAGTTCGAGCGCGACTACCCCGACGCGGCCGTCATCCTCCTGGAGCAGAACTACCGCTCCACGCAGACGATCCTGTCGGCGGCCAACGCGGTCATCGAGCGCAACGCCGACCGCAAGCCCAAGCGCCTGTGGTCCGACCAGGGCGAGGGGCCGAAGGTCAGCGGGTACGTCGCCGACAACGAGCACGACGAGGCCGCGTTCGTCGCCCAGGAGATCGACCGGCTCAGCGACGAGGAGGACGTCGCGCCCGGCGACGTCGCGGTCTTCTACCGCACCAACGCCCAGTCGCGTGTGTTCGAAGAGGTCTTCATCCGGGTCGGCCTGCCGTACAAGGTCGTCGGCGGGGTCCGGTTCTACGAGCGCAAGGAGATCCGCGACCTGCTCGCCTACCTCCGGGTGCTCGCCAACCCGGAGGACACCGTCAGCCTGCGCCGCATCCTCAACGTTCCCAAGCGGGGGATCGGCGACCGCGCCGAGGCCTGCGTGGAGGCCCTCGCCGGCCGCGAGCGCGTCTCGTTCTGGCAGGCGCTGCGCCGCGCCGACGAGGCGCCGGGCATCGCCACCCGCTCGCTGAACCAGATCAAGGACTTCGTCGCGCTGCTCGACGAGCTGCAGGAGATGGTCGAGACCGCGACGCCGGCCGAGCTGATCGAGGCGATCCTGACCCGGAGCGGCTACCTCGCGGAGCTGGAGGCCTCCCGCGACCCGCAGGACGAGACCCGCATCGAGAACCTCCGCGAGCTGGAGTCCGTGGCGACCGAGTTCGAGGAGCGCCTCGCCGCCGGTGTCGTCCCGCCAACGGCCGACACGGAGGACGCGGAGGAGGCGGAGGCTCCGGCGCCCGTCGGCGCGGAGGGGCGGCTCGTGGAGTTCCTGGAGCAGGTCGCCCTGGTCGCCGACGCCGACCAGATCCCCGGCGGCGAGGCGGGCGTCGTGCCGCCCAGCGACCGCGGCCACGAGGGCGTCGTCACGCTGATGACCCTGCACACGGCCAAGGGCCTGGAGTTCCCCGTCGTGTTCCTCACCGGCATGGAGGACGGGGTCTTCCCGCACCTGCGCTCGCTCGGCGACGCCAAACAGCTGGAGGAGGAGCGGCGGCTCGCCTACGTCGGCATCACCCGCGCCCGGCAGCGGCTCTACGTCTCCCGCGCGACGATGCGCAGCTCCTGGGGCGCCCCCTCCTACAACCCGCCGTCGCGGTTCCTCGGCGAGATCCCCGACAGGCTCGTCGAGTGGAAGGGCGGCGGCCAGGGCGCGCAGGCGACTCCGGCGATGGCGTCGCTGTCGCAGCGGCCCGGCGTGCGCTCACCGGGCAACCGCCCGGTGCCCGCGCTGTCCCCCGGTGAGCGGGTCGTCCATGACTCGTTCGGCCTCGGCACGGTCGTCTCGGTCGACGGGGCCGGAGAGAAGGCCGCCGCGACGGTCGACTTCGGCGGCGACTACGGCGTCAAGCGCTTCGTCCTCCGCTACGCGCCGATCGAGAAGCTCTAGTCTCCGGGCGCGTACGTAGCGGAGCCGAAAATGGTTGCACGGCCGATATGGCCGGATGCGGGCGTCGACATGAGGCGCGCGGACCGTCATGATGCACGTGGGAGCACCTGCGGCCCGTTGGGAGGAAAATGGGGCGGTTCGCGCGGCGTCTCCTCGTCGCGGTCGTGTCCGCACTGAGCACGACCGTAATCACGTCGTCGGTTCTCGCGTCGTCCGCCGCGGCCTCTCCGGGCCGCGCGGTCACCCCGCCGGCCGGCGTCTACCACATCCCCGCCTATCGCCCGGCGCCGGCGACGCAGCGGCTGGTGGTCTGCAAGCCCGGCGGTCACTACACCGGCCTGGCGCAGCAGCTCGCCCCCGAGTGCGCCTATCACGACGTCCAGGCGGCCGTCGACGCCGTGCGGCAGCGCGGCACCACGATCTACGTCCTGCCCGGCACGTACCGCGAGCAGCCGAGCCTGGCCGCTCCGTCCGGGGCCTGCCGCGCGCTCGCCGGCGCGAGCACCCTGACGTACGAGCAGGAGCGTTCCTGCCCCCACCTGCGCAGCCTGATCAGCGTCTTCGGCCTGGGCGACCTGCAGATCGAGGGCGTCGGCGACGGGGTCGTCGTCGAGGGCGACAAGCCGATCGGCGTCCGCGCCGACCGCGCCGACGGCTTCTACCTGCGAGGCGTCACGGTCCGCGGTTTCAAGGAGGACGGCGTGGCCGTCGTCGAGACCGACGGGTTCGTCCTCGACCGGGTCACCGCCCGCGACGACGGCCGGGAGGGGCTCGCGGCGTACGGCACCGACCACGGTGTGATCGCCGACTGCGAGGCGACCGGCAACGGCGACGCGGGCATCGCCACGGCCTCCGCCTCCGACCAGCGCGGCAACCGGCTGTCCGTGGAGATCCGCGACTGCCGCTCCCACGGCAACCTGATCGGCTACTCCGGGACGGCCGGTGACTCGGTGTACGTCCACGACAACGAGTTCTCCGGCAACGCCACCGGCGCGGTGCTCGACAGCAGCGTGCAGGCGGTCGGCATGCCGCAGAACCACGCGATGTTCGTGGCGAACCGCGTGTTCGGCAACAACGCCGACCCCTACCGCGACTGCGGGTCGCACTGCCCGGCGCGCGCCGTGCCGGTCGGCACCGGCATGCTCCTCGCGGGCGGCGACGAGAACACCTACGCGAGCAACTTCGTCTACGACAACTGGCGCTACGGCATCGCCCAGTACTGGATCCCGGCGAGCCGCCGCGGCGAGACCGACCCCGCCAAGCAGCGGGACACCTCGCACGGCAACCGCTACGTCGGCAACCTGATGGGCGTCACCCCGTTCGGGGCGTCGGCGCCGAACGGCGTCGACTTCTGGTGGGACGAGCAGGGCGACGGCAACTGCTGGCAGAACAACGCCTCGTCCTGGGGCCGGCCGCGCAGCGACCCGGCCGCGCTGCCCGACTGCGACCACCCGTCCTCCGGAGGGCCGTACGCCCAGCAGGGCAACCCCGCCAAGACCGCGATCGTGACCGCCTGCGCCGCCTACGCCCCCGGCCGCCCGCAGCCCGCCCGCTGCGGCTGGCTCACCGCCCCGTCCAAGCCCGCGTCCTGACCGCCCCGGAACGGTCAGGGCCGCTCGGCGGCGGCCCGGCGTGCTACGACTAGTGTGCGAGACAGCTCACGCATCCCGGTAGGAGGCAGTAATGGCGGGTCCGATCCGCGTCGTCATCGCCAAGCCAGGTCTCGACGGTCATGATCGCGGCGCGAAGGTCGTCGCCCGCGCGCTGCGCGACGCCGGCATGGAGGTCATCTACACGGGGCTGCACCAGACCCCCGAGCAGATCGTCGAGGCGGCGCTGCAGGAGGACGCCGACGGCATCGGGCTGTCCATCCTGTCCGGCGCGCACATGACGCTCTGCGCCAAGGTCGTCGAGCTGCTGAAGGACCGCGACGCCCTCGACATCACGGTCTTCGTCGGCGGCATCATCCCGGACGCCGACATCCCCGAGCTGGAGAAGCTCGGCGTCGCGAGGATCTTCACGCCCGGCGCGACGACCCAGGAGATCGTCGAGTGGGTCCGCGCCAACGTCGGCGGCGAGGACTGACCCTCAGCCCGGGGGGATGGGCAGCGGCGTGCGCTCGGCGCTGAGGGCCAGCACCACCAGGGCCGAGGTCCAGCCGAGCGGGGCGACCCCGGCCTGACGGCCGTGGTCGTCGACCTTCTCCGGGAACGACCCGAGCGTCGAGCGGTGCGCGATGAGCCAGTCGAGCCAGTCGTGCTCGCCGAACCTGTCGCCGATCGCCGCCGCCTCCAGCGCGAACAGACCGGTCTCCGGGGTCCACGCGGCGCCGGCGCCGTACTTCTCGCCGGGCACCGCGCCGCCGCCCGGCAGCCGCAGCCGGTCCCGGATCCGCGCGACGGCGGACAGTACGCCGGGCTCGGGGTTCGCGAACGGCGGGGCCAGGAAGGCGACCGAGGCGTCCACGGCGCCGCCCGGGATCGGCGAACGCGGATAGCCGTACGGGCCGAAGTGCCGCTCGACGGCCGCGGCCAGCCGGTCGGCGGCTCGGTCCCAGCGCTGCGCCGCCCCGGCGTCGCCGCGGTCCGCCGCCAGCGCCGCGGCGGCGCGCAGGCCGGCCAGCATGGGCGCGCAGACGCCGAGCGTCGGCGCGTGCGGCGCCTGCTCCCGCGCCGGGCTGCGCTCCCAGTAGTCCGGCGACGGCGGTGGCAGGCCGTCGCCGCGCAGGACGGTCGCGGACCGGTCGGCGGCCCGGCGGATCATCGGCCACAGCGTGTCCAGGTCGACCGCGTGGGGGTCCTTCGCGCGCAGGAACCAGGTCGCCCACAGCACCCAGCCGAGGCTGTCGAGCTGCACCTCGCGGCCGTCGGCGACGGCGGCGCCGTCGGGCAGGTAGCGCGCGGCCCACAGGCCCGTCGGCGCCTGGGCGCGGGCGAGGAAGTACAGCACCCGCTGCGCGTCGCCGCCGTGCCCGGTCGCGGCGAACGCCGCGACGGTGAACGCGGCGTCGCGCGGCCACACGTAGTTCCACGCGCCGTACCAGGAGGCGGTCGAGGCGCCGTTCGGCAGGGTCAGCATGCGCAGGTCGAGCAGGGCGCGGGTGGCCGCCTCGCGATCCTCGCGCGTGGTGCCGGGAACCATGCCGGCGGCCAGCCACGCCTGGTCCGAGCGGATCGCGTCGGCCACCCGTGGGTCGTCGCGGTGCACGGCCACCGGCTCGTCCCCGCCGAACGGGATGAGCTGCGCCCGGCCGTCGGGCAGCATCAGGACGGAGCTGCCCGGGGCGAACGACGCGCCGGCCGCGTCCTCCGGCGTGACCGGCACCCGCGCGAACGGCCAGCCCCCGTTGCCGAGCAGGCCGGGGCTGCGCCACGGGGCGTCACCGGGCCGCGGCAGCGCGGCGGCGCAGGTGGCGCTGAGCGAGGCCACGAGGAGCAGCAGGGCGACGCGGCGAACGCCCCGTGCCGTCTCTCGGGTCACCGCCGCACCTCCGTACCGTCTCGTGCCCGACCTCGGGCTTCCGCCGTCGATGACGTTCCAGTACATCAAACGGCGCAGGGCACTTCGACGACATCGGCTGCTTACCCGGCCGTCATTCGCGCGACGCGTCGCATGCGGACCCACCGGCCCGCGCCGTGTCGTGGAAGGACTAGGCTGCCTGGTCGGAGCGGACCGCTTGGACGCGGTCGTTATCTGTCGATCCCGTTAAGGACGGACCCCCGTGGACCTGTTCGAACATCAGGCGAAGGAGCTCTTCGCGGAGTACGGCGTCCCGGTCCCCACCGGCAAGATCGCCACGACGCCGGAGGAGGCCCGCGCGATCGCCGAGGAGTTCGCCGCGGCCGGCACCTCGCGCGTCGTCGTCAAGGCGCAGGTGAAGACCGGCGGCCGCGGCAAGGCCGGTGGCGTGAAGGTCGCCGACTCACCCGCCGACGCCGAGGAGAAGGCGCGGCAGATCCTCGGCATGGACATCAAGGGCCACACGGTCCACAAGGTCCTCGTCGAAGAGGCCAGCGCCATCGCCCAGGAGTACTACTTCTCGTTCCTGCTCGACCGCGCGAACCGGACGTTCCTGTCCATCTGCTCGGTCGAGGGCGGCATGGAGATCGAGGAGGTCGCGGCGAACAACCCGGACGCGGTGGCCCAGATTCCGATCTCGGCCCTGGCCGGCGTCGACCGGGCCAAGGCCCGCGAGATCGCGGCCGCCGGCCGGCTGCCCGCCGAGGCCCTGGACGGCGCCGCCGAGCTGATCGAGCGCCTCTGGGCCGTCTTCGTCGACGAGGACGCCCTTCTCGTCGAGGTCAACCCGCTGATCCTCACGCAGGACGGCCGGGTCGTCGCCCTCGACGGCAAGGTCACCCTCGACGACAACGCCTCCTTCCGCCAGGCCGAGCACGAGGCCCTGGTGGACAAGGCCGCGGCCGACCCGCTCGAGGCCAAGGCCAAGGAGAAGGACCTCAACTACGTCAAGCTCGACGGCTCGGTCGGCATCATCGGCAACGGCGCGGGCCTGGTCATGTCCACGCTCGACGTCGTCGCGTACGCCGGCGAGCAGTACGGCGGCCAGCGGCCGGCCAACTTCCTCGACATCGGCGGCGGCGCCTCGGCCGAGGTCATGGCCAACGGCATGGAGATCGTGCTGGGCGACCCCGACGTCAAGAGCGTCTTCATCAACGTGTTCGGCGGCATCACCTCCGGTGACGCCGTCGCGAACGGCATCGTCCAGGCCGTCAAGCTGCTGGGCGACCGCGGCGAGACCGTCGACCGGCCGATCGTGGTCCGGCTCGACGGCAACAACGCCGAGGAGGGCCGGCGCATCCTCAACGAGGCCGCGATCCCGGTCATTCAGCAGGTAGAGACGATGGACGAAGCGGCGCGCCGTGCCGCCGAGCTGGCCGCGCAGGGGGCATGAGATGGCGATCTGGCTGACCGAGAACAGCAAGGTCATCGTCCAGGGGATGACCGGCGGTGAGGGTTCCAAGCACACCGCCCGCATGCTGCGCGCCGGCACGAACGTCGTCGGCGGCGTCAACGCCCGCAAGGCCGGGCAGACCGTCACGCACGAGGGCCGGGACCTCCCGGTGTTCGGCACCGTCGCCGAGGCGATGGAGCAGACCGGCGCCGACGTGTCGGTGGTCTTCGTGCCGCCGAAGTTCACCAAGGACGCCGTCGTCGAGGCCATCGACGCGGAGATCCCGCTGTGCGTCGTGATCACCGAGGGCATCCCGGTGCACGACAGCACCTGGTTCTGGAAGCACGCGGTCGAGAAGGGCGGCAAGACCCGCATCATCGGGCCGAACTGCCCCGGCATCGCCTCCCCGGGCAAGTCCAACGCCGGCATCATCCCGGCCGACATCACCAGCCCGGGCCGCATCGGCCTGGTCAGCAAGTCCGGCACGCTGACCTACCAGATGATGTACGAGCTGCGTGACATCGGCTTCTCCACCTGCGTCGGCATCGGTGGCGACCCGGTCATCGGCACCACGCACATCGACGCCCTGGAGGCGTTCCAGGCCGACCCCGAGACCGACGCGATCGTGATGATCGGTGAGATCGGCGGCGACGCCGAGGAGCGCGCCGCCGCGTACATCGAGCAGCACGTCACCAAGCCGGTCGTCGGGTACGTCGCGGGCTTCACCGCTCCCGAGGGCAAGACGATGGGCCACGCCGGCGCGATCGTCTCCGGCTCCTCCGGCACCGCGCAGGCCAAGAAGGAGGCCCTGGAGAAGGTCGGCGTCCGGGTCGGCAAGACCCCCAGCGAGACCGCCCGCCTCATGCGCGAGATCATGTCCGCCTGATTCCGCAGGGCAAGCCGTCGAAGACGCCCGGCCGGGGCCTCCCGGACCGGGCGTCTTCGCGTTCGGTGGCGCCGGAGAACGTTTCGCGCGTCCTGCGACGCCCGGGCCGCCGCGTGAAGAGTCGCCGAACCTCATCACGCAGCGGATAGAGGCTTTGACTGCCTTGTGACAACCGCGACGTCAGCGGGTACTCTGCGATCACTCCTGCTGGCCGGGCCTGGCCACTTCTGCGCCCGTCGACCCGTCTTCGGCGGGGAGCCGGCGGGATCCTTTATTGCCTCCCAGCACCTTCCGGAGGATCAGTGGCCACCTGGACGAAAAGCAGCTACTCCTCGAACGGGGGCGACTGCGTAGAAGTCGCTGTCGTCCGCGACCGAGGAGATGAGACCACCTCATAGATCGCGACCTGTCGAAGCCCCGCCGATTCCCGGCGGGGCTTCTCACATGTTCGCCCGGCACGGCCCGCGCCCGGTATGGGGCGACACGCCGGGCGGGTGCGCGGATTCGCCGGTTCCGCGCTGCCAGCATGGGGAGGCCCGGCGCGAGTGAGGAGTGGTGAGCGACCGATGACCACGACGGACCACGACGACGCGGACCTCGAGGAGACCGGCCCGTCACCCGTGGCCGAGACCGTGACGCGCCCGCTCGCCGTCACCGGCATCGTGGCGGCGGTCTGGGCGGCGGGCATCGGCCTGACCGTGCTGACGACGATCACGCTGCTCGGCTGGATCGCCGCGCCGCGCGGCGCGCTCGGCACCGGCCTGCCGGGCGTCTTCCGTACGGCGGTCGGGTTCTGGCTGATGGCGCACCACGCGGGGTTCACGGTGCCGCGCGGCCGGGTCGGGCTGCTGCCGCTCGGGCTGATGTTCCTGCCGGGCGCGCTGCTGTTCCGCGCCGGCGGCTGGATCGCGCGGACCGGCCGGGTGCGGGGCCGGTACCGGATCGGTGTCACGCATGCCGCGTTCGCGCTGGCGATCCCGTACGCGGTGCTGTCCGGACTGCTCGCGCTCGTGGCGAGCTCGTCGGCCATCCGGCCGTCGGCGTGGCAGGCGCTGCTGCTGTGCTTCCTGCTGGCCATGTTCGCCGGAGGTCTCGGGGCGGCGCGGACGCTGGTGTCCACGACCAACCGCGCGCCCTGGGTCGCGATGCTGGGGCTGCTGCCCCGGCGGGCCCGTTCGGTGGCCGCCGGGGTCACCGGCGCGTCGGTCGTCCTGCTCGGCTTCGGTGTTTTGATCTTCCTGGCGTCCCTGCTGTTCCACCTGTCCGAGGCCGAGAACCTCTACGACGTGCTCAAGCCGGGCGTCGTCGGCGGGATCCTGGTGGTGCTGATCGGGCTGGTGTACCTGCCGAACGCCGCGCTCTGGGCCGTCGCGTACGCCGTGGGGCCGGGGTTCGCGGTCGGCGCGGGAACGAGCGTGTCGCCGTCCGGGGTGTTCGTCGGCATGATCCCGGCGTTCCCGCCGCTCGCCGCGCTGCCGGAGCCGGGCCCGGCTCCGGCCGTGTCGCTGCTCGCGCTGGCCGTGCCGTTCGTCGCCGGAGCCGTCGGCGGCGTCTTCACGATCCGGTACCAGCCGACCGAGGCGACCGAGGCCGCGCCGCTGTGGGGGTTCGTGTCCGGCGTGGCCACGGGCGGTGTGATCGCCTTTCTCGCCGCGCTGTCCGGCGGCCCGCTCGGCGGTGGGCGGATGGCCGTGATGGGGCCCTCCGCGTGGCAGACCGGGCTGCTGGCCGCGCTGGAGGTCGGCGTGTCGGCGGCGATCGCCGCCTGGATCGCCAACTGGCGGCTGTCGCGTCGCCTGCGCTCCCGTCCGGAGCCTCTGGACGACGAGGAGCGGGACACGGAGGAGCTGGAGTTCGAGGATCCGGACCCGGTGCTGGCCACCGTCGACGAGCCGCTGCCCGAGGGCGTCATCCCGATCGGGGACTGGACCGGCTCGCGGACCGAGCCGCGGCCGCGCGGGCAGGACGGCCCCGGCGGGGCCGCACCGGCTCGGAGGCGTCCCCCGCGCGACCGGGGCTGACCTGCCGCGGTCAGTACCAGGAGGGGTGCTGCCGCAGCGAGTCCTTCGGCAGGTGCAGCCGGCGCTCGATGCGCGGCAGCCACTGGTCCTGGCAGGTCTTCTTGTCATCGAACGTGAGGGCCGACTCACGGCACTTGACGTAGCCGTTGAAGTCGTCCCACATCACCGCGTACAGCCCGATCTGGGAGAGACACACGACCAGCCCGATCGTGCCCATCACCACTCCCGCGACCGCGCCGGGCGCGGGGGCGAGGACCCGCCGGGCCCGCTTGCGGGAGCGCACGCCCGCCACGACCGCCGCGATGGACAGCGCGAGCCCGGCGGGGAGGAACAGGACCGTCAGGACGAGCCCGGCGATGCCGAGAAGCCGTGCGCGAGGGCCGCCGCGCTCGGGCGCGGTCGGCGGCAGGGGCGGACGGGGTGCTTCGGGGAGCTGCGTCTGCGGCCCGGCCTGGCCTGGGCCTGGCGCGTCACTCACTGGTCCTCCTGGTGTCGGCTGAACCGAGCCGAGCGGCGGCCGATAGGCTGATACGGCCCGCCCACCAGTCATTCCTGGGGAGAAATGGTGTCCGCCCGGCTCGTCGTCCTCGTCTCCGGTGCGGGGACCAACCTACAAGCGCTGCTCGACGCGTGTGTCGATCCAGCTTATGGCGCGCGGGTCACTGCCGTGGGCGCCGACCGTGACGACATCGAGGGGCTGCGCCGCGCCGAGCGCGCCGGCGTGCCGACCTTCGTCGTCCGCGTGAAGGACCATCCGAACCGGGACGCGTGGGACGCGGCCCTGACCGACGCCGTCGCCGCGTACGCCCCTGACCTGGTCGTCTCCGCGGGCTTCATGAAGATCCTCGGCAAGCGGTTCCTCGACCGCTTCGGCGGCCGGGTGATCAACACACACCCCGCGCTGCTGCCGGCGTTCCCCGGCACCCACGGGCCGCGCGAGGCACTGGAATACGGCGTCAAGGTGACCGGCTGCACGGCGCACTTCGTGGACGCCGGCGTCGACACCGGACCCATCGTCGCCCAGGAGACCGTGCCGGTCCTGGACGACGATGACGAGGACTCGCTGCACGAGCGGATCAAGGCGGTCGAACGCCCGCTGCTCGTGGGCACCGTGGGCCGTCTGGTCCGCGAGGGATGGACCATCGAGAACAGGAGAGTGAGGATCGGGTGACCCGTATCGCGATCAAGCGGGCGCTGATCAGCGTCTACGACAAGACCGGACTCGAAGGGCTCGCCAGGGGCCTGCACGAGGCCGGTGTAGAGATCGTCTCCACCGGGTCGACGGCCGCGCGCATCGCCGAGGCGGGCGTCCCGGTCATGAAGGTCGAGAAGCTCACCGGCTTCCCCGAGTGCCTCGACGGCCGGGTCAAGACCCTGCACCCGAAGGTGCACGCGGGGCTCCTGGCCGACCGCCGGAACCCGGACCACGTCCAGCAGCTGGAGGACCTGCACGTCGAGCCGTTCGACCTGCTGATCTCCAACCTGTACCCGTTCCGGGAGACCGTCGCCTCCGGCGCCGCCCCGGACGAGATCGTCGAGCAGATCGACATCGGCGGCCCGGCGATGGTGCGCGCCGCTGCCAAGAACCACCAGACCGTGGCCGTCGTCGTGGACCCGGCGGCGTACGACCAGGTCCTGGAGGCCGTACGCCGCGGCGGCTTCGAACTGGCGGAGCGCAAGCGGCTCGCGGCCCAGGCCTACGCCCACACCGCCGCGTACGACGTCGCGGTGGCGTCGTGGTTCGCGAGCGCGTACGCGCCGGACACCGACACCCGCTGGCCGGACGTCATCGGCGCGGTCCGCACCCGCAAGAGCGTCCTGCGCTACGGGGAGAACCCCCACCAGGAGGCGGCGCTCTACACCGACGGCGAGGGCGGCCTGGCCGGAGCCGAGCAGCTGCACGGCAAGGAGATGTCCTACAACAACTACGTCGACGCCGACGCGGCCCGCCGCGCAGCGTACGACTTCACCGAGCCGTGCGTCGCGATCATCAAGCACGCCAACCCGTGCGGCATCGCGATCGGCGCGGACATCGCCGAGGCGCACCGCAAGGCGCACGCCTGCGACCCGGTGTCGGCGTACGGCGGCGTGATCGCAACCAATCGGCCGGTATCGGCCGAGATGGCGCGCCAGCTCGCCGACATCTTCACCGAGGTGATCGTCGCTCCGGGCTTCGAGGATGAGGCCCTGGAGCTTCTCACGGCCAAGAAGAAGAACCTCCGGCTGCTCGTCTGCCCGGAGGGCCCGGCCGCCCAGGTGGACACCCGCCAGATCGACGGCGGGCTGCTCTGCCAGACGCGGGACCGGATCGACGCCTCCGGTGACGACCCGGCGACCTGGCAGCTCAAGACCGGTGACCCGGTCGACGAGGCCACCCTGCGCGACCTGGTGTTCGCGTGGCGCGCCTGCCGCTCGGTCAAGTCGAACGCCATCCTGCTCGCCGCCGACGGCGCCACCGTCGGGGTCGGCATGGGACAGGTCAACCGGGTCGACTCGGCCCGCCTCGCGGTGTCCCGGGCGGGGGACCGCGCCGCCGGATCCGTGGGTGCCTCGGACGCCTTCTTCCCCTTCCCCGACGGGCTTCAGGTGCTCGCGGACTCCGGAGTGCGGGTTATTGTCGAACCCGGCGGTTCGATTCATGACGACGAGGTGATCGAAGCGGCCGCCAAGGCCGGCGTCACCCTCTACTTCACGGGGGTCCGGCACTTCTTCCACTGACCCCATCAGGTCGCCGGGGCCTCATGCCCCGGCGACCGAATCCCCCCAGGGAGATCCCGTGGCGAACGGATTCCTCGAGTTCGGCGTGCAAACGATCATCCGCAGCGCGACGCTCACCGACCAGGTCCGCCCCCTGATCGGCCTCATCGCCGCCGTGCTGGCCGCCGTCCTCGCGGGATCCGCGAGCTGGCACCTGACGGACCGCCTCGTCGCCTGGCGCCAGCGGGCCGACCAGGACGAGCTGTAATCTTCCTCGGGTCGATCGGGCTCCCGCCCTCCCCTCCTGAGAGGATGAGACGGTGACCGCACGAATTCTCGACGGCAAGGCCACCGCGGCGGCGATCCGCGCGGAACTGAAGCAGCGCGTCGACGCGCTGCGCGAGCAGGGCATCGTCCCCGGGCTGGGCACCGTGCTCGTCGGCGACGATCCGGGCAGCCAGGCGTACGTCGCCGGCAAGCACCGCGACTGCGCCGAGGTGGGGATCGCCAGCATCCGGCGCGACCTCCCCGCGACCGCCACCCAGGCGGAGGTGGAGGCGGCCGTGGACGAGCTCAACGCCGACCCGACCTGCACCGGCTACATCGTCCAGCTGCCGCTGCCCAAGGGCCTGGACGAGCAGCGGGTCCTCGAGCGCATCGACCCGGCCAAGGACGCCGACGGCCTCCACCCCGTCAACCTCGGACGCCTGGTGCTGATGCAGCCCGGCGCGCTGCCGTGCACGCCGCGCGGCATCGTCGAGCTGCTGCGCCGCCACGACGTGCCGATCCGGGGCGCCGACGTCACCGTCGTCGGACGGGGCATCACGGTGGGCCGGGCGCTCGGCCTGCTGCTCACCCGCCGCTCCGAGAACGCCACCGTCACCACCTGCCACACCGGCACCAAGGACCTCGCGGCGCACACCCGCGAGGCCGACATCGTCGTCGTCGCCGCCGGTGTTCCGGGCCTGCTCACCGCGGACATGGTCAAGCCCGGCGCGACCGTGCTCGACGTCGGCATCACGCGCACCGACGAGGGCCTCGTCGGCGACGTCCACCCCGGCGTCCGCGAGGTCGCCGGCTGGGTCGCGCCCATGCCCGGCGGCGTGGGCCCGATGACCCGCGCGATGCTCCTGGCGAACGTCGTCGAGGCGGCGGAGAAGGCCTCGGCCTGAGCCGCGCACCGGCCGGGTGCCGCCCGGCCGGAAGGCCACGTAAGACCGCCGGCCGGGGGGATGCGTTCGCGTCGCTACGAAGGCGGCCGGTCCGCGCCGTCGGACCCGCGTCCTCAGCTGGCGCGTCGTCCCGGTGCGGTCGGCTGGCCGGGCGTCATCGGCTGGCGCGGCTGCGGCGGCGTGCCCGGCCGGGCGCCGTCGGGGCGGCGTGCGGGCTCGGGCGAGCGGCCGCCCTGGGGCGGGACGTGCACGGGCGGCAGCGGGCGGACCAGCCCGAGCGCGATCACCTCGTTGGCGAGCCGGGTGCGCCGGTTGGCGCCCTCCGGGATGCGGAACTTCTGGTAGAGCCGCAGCAGGTGCTGCTTGACCGCCGCCTCGGTCACCACCAGGTCGGTGGCGATCTCCCGGGCCGTCGCGGGGGCGACGAACGCCTCGTCGGACAGGGCGGGACGGCACAGCGACGTCAGCACGTCGATCTCGCGGCGGGTGAGCTCCGGGGCGACGGCGCGGCGCAACTCGACGTCCGGGTCGACGTCCTCGCGCGGGATGCCGCCCATCCGGCAGCGCGCGGCGCCGAAGCTGACCACGTCACCGTCCTCGAGCACGCGCCGGGCGATTGGCCGGCCGTTCACCCGCGTGCCGTTGCGCGACAGGCCGAGATCCACGACGTAGACGTACGGACCGCGGCGGACAAGCTCGGCGTGCAAGCGGGACACGCTGGGATCGTCGAGCCGTATGTCGACGCCCCGGCCTCGTCCGATCGTCGTGACCTCGGAGCGCAGTGGTAGTACCGTGCCGGTTTCTTCGATCCGTATGTACGGGCCCTCCACAGCGGTCCCTCCAGTAGTTAGCGACCCCTGTCTGCCTGGTTACCCGGACCGGCCATGGTCACACCCGCCTACCGGTGGGTAGGGCCGAGTACACCGGAGATTACGGGACATTCGAGCCTCCGGGAAGGGTCCCGAAGGTGGGCGGGCCACGCGCGGGCGGCTGCCAAGATAGGGGTCATGTCGGAGCAGTACGGGCCACCGGAGTCCTACGACGCGTCCCTGAGGGACGTTCCCGCCGCGGCGCAACCCGCGCCCGGACCGAAGACGCCGCCGTCCCCGCGGCGCGGGGAGCGCGCACCGGCCCGCGCGGCGGTGCCGCGATGGCTGGGCCAGTTGCCGTACGTCTTCGTCCTCTGCGGCGTCGCCGCCGGCCTGGCCGTGGTCGCGACCAACCACTTCCGGCGGGGCAGCATGCTCATCGCCGCCTCCGTTTTCATCGGCGCGCTCGCCCGGCTGGTCCTCCCGGAGAGCCAGACCGGCATGCTCGCGGTACGCCGCCGGTGGGTGGACGTGCTGCTCATGACGGCCGCCGCGGTCGGCGTCACGCTCGTCGCATTCGTCGCGAAGGGGCAGTGAACCGCGCAAGCGCGACCTCTTTGCCCGGCCCCTGGACGAGCAGTGGGATGATGCAGGCGCAGGTAAGGAGCCCGTCGCGATACTGGAAAATGTGCCCCAGGTCACTCATGCTGATCGGAATGTTGTCCCCCATCGCGGTCGCTGCACGTCACGGGGTGTCTTCCTGGGCCGGGGTGCCGTCGCATCCCTGCTCACCGGGCACCTGGGGCTCCGCGAAACCCGTCTGGTCGATACGAAACGTGAGGGATCGACTGAGACCTGCTGAGGGCGGCCGACCCCGCCCGTCTGTCTCGAGCTGAGAGTTGCTGACGAATGTTGTTGAGCGTGAAGCGGAGCACCCGGTGACTGATTCGACCATCATCTACACGCACACGGACGAGGCACCCGCCCTGGCGACGTATTCGTTCCTGCCTGTGATCCAGGCATACGCCTCGACCGCCGGCGTCACCGTGGAGACCCGTGACATCTCCCTGGCCGGGCGCATCATCGCCGCCTTCCCGGAGTACCTCACGGAGGACCAGCGCATCCCGGACGCGCTCGCCGAACTCGGCGAGCTGGTCGAGACCCCCGGCGCGAACGTCATCAAGCTGCCGAACATCTCGGCCTCGATCCCGCAGCTGAAGGCCGCGATCACCGAGCTGCGGGAGCAGGGCTACGCGCTGCCGGACTACCCGGACGACCCGAAGAGCGACGAGCAGCGCGAGATCCGAGCCCGGTACGACCGGATCAAGGGCAGCGCGGTCAACCCGGTGCTGCGCCAGGGCAACTCCGACCGCCGGGCCCCCGCGTCGGTCAAGAACTACGCCAAGACCCACCCGCACCGCATGGGCGCGTGGACGCCGGAGTCGAAGACGAGCGTCGCGCACATGACGGCCGACGACTTCCGCTCCACCGAGAAGTCCGTGGTGATCGCCGAGGCGGGCTCGCTGCGGATCGAGCTCGCGGGCGACGACGGCTCCACCACCGTCCTGCGCGAGTCGGTACCCGTCCTGGCGGGCGAGGTCGTCGACGCGTCCGTCATGCGCGTCGCGGCGCTGCGGGAGTTCCTCACCGCTCAGGTCGCGCGCGCCAAGGCCGAGGACGTGCTGTTCTCGGTGCACCTGAAGGCCACGATGATGAAGGTCTCCGACCCGATCATCTTCGGCCACGTGGTCCGCGCCTTCTTCCCGGAGACGTTCGCCAAGTACGGCGAGGCGTTCGCGGCGGCCGGCCTCACGCCGAACGACGGCCTCGGCGGGCTCTTCCGCGGCCTGGAGTCGCTGCCGGACGGCGAGGAGATCAAGGCGTCCTTCGACGCCGAGCTCGCCGCGGGCCCGGACCTCGCGATGGTCGACTCCGACCGGGGGATCACCAACCTGCACGTCCCCAGCGACGTCATCGTCGACGCCTCGATGCCCGCGATGATCCGCACCTCCGGCCACATGTGGGGCCCGGACGGTCAGGAGCACGACACGCTCGCGGTCATCCCGGACAGCAGCTACGCGGGCGTCTACCAGGTCGTCATCGACGACTGCCGGGCGAACGGCGCCTTCGACCCGTCGACGATGGGCTCGGTGCCGAACGTCGGCCTGATGGCACAGCAGGCCGAGGAGTACGGCAGCCACGACAAGACCTTCGAGATCCCGACCACCGGTACGGTACGGGTCCTCGACGAGGCCGGCGACGTCGTCCTCGAGCAGACGGTCGGCGCGGGCGACATCTTCCGTATGTGCCAGACCAAGGACGCCGCGATCAAGGACTGGGTGAAGCTCGCCGTCACCCGCGCCCGCGCGACCGGCGACCCGGCCGTGTTCTGGCTCGACCGGGACCGCGCGCACGACGCCTCCCTGATCGCCAAGGTCGAGCGGTACCTGCCCGAGCACGACACCACGGGCCTGCAGATCGAGATCAAGTCCCCGGTCGAGGCCACGGCCTTCTCCCTGGAGCGGATCCGCCGCGGCGAGAACACCATCTCCGTCACCGGCAACGTGCTGCGGGACTACCTGACCGACCTGTTCCCGATCCTGGAGCTGGGCACCAGCGCCAAGATGCTGTCGGTCGTGCCGCTCATCAACGGCGGCGGCCTGTTCGAGACGGGCGCCGGCGGCTCGGCGCCCAAGCACGTCCAGCAGCTCGTCAAGGAGAACTACCTGCGCTGGGACAGCCTCGGGGAGTTCCTCGCGCTCGCGGTCAGCTTCGAGCAGCTCGCGCAGACGACGGGCAACGCCCGCGCCCAGGTCCTCGCCGACACCCTCGACCGGGCCACGGAGACCTTCCTCAACGAGGACAAGTCCCCGACCCGCCGCGTGGGCGGCATCGACAACCGCGGCAGCCACTTCTACCTGGCCCTGTACTGGGCGCAGGAGCTGGCCAGGCAGACCGACGACGCCGACCTGGCCAAGGCCTTCGTCCCGCTCGCCGAGACGCTGACCTCGCAGGAGAGCAAGATCGTCGACGAGTTGCTCGCGGTCCAGGGCTCCCCGGCCGACATCGGCGGCTACTACAACCCCGACCCGGCCAAGGCCGCCGCCGTCATGCGCCCGTCGGCGACCTTCAACGAGGCCCTCGCGACGCTCGCCACGCCGTCCGCGTAAGGCCCACGGTGTCACCCACGTGACGCCCCCAGCGGCGTCGCGTGCCCGCACCGGGCCTGATCCCGCTCACTCCCCGAAGGCCGCCCGCCCCACCCGGCGGGCGGCCTTCGCCGTATTCGACCATGGCACGCCAGACGGACAGTAATATCTTCGTCGCACTGAGTGTTGTCGGAAGTTTGGTCCGACCGCTGTGCCGAGCCCATAAAAGGGTCTGCCCCGGGCGCGCACCTTGCGGTGGAAGCGGATCCGGGGCGTACGTCACTCAGTGTAGGTCATCGGAGCGATGGGTGGAAGGCGAACGTGGCGAATTCGGGGGACGAGGATCTTGGGCGACTCCTGTCGGCGGCGAGACTCGGGGAGTATGAGGCGGATTGTTCTGGAGACCGGCAAGCAGCGTTCCGCCTGCACTGTTGGAATACGGAGCTCTGTGGCGCGATGTACGAAGTGCTCCAGTACGTCGAGGTCGGTCTCCGCAACGCCGTGCACCTCAACCTGTGTGAGAAGTACGGGCGAGATGAGTGGTGGGAGGCGCGAGGCCTTTCTCTGCATCACGTCACCCAGGACATGATCGTTGCGGTAACGGACAAGCTTGCGCGCATCAAGCCGGGCTGGTCGGCCGACGACGTGGTCGCCAAGCTCCCTTTTGGATTTTGGATCGCTCTCTTCGGGCGTTCTCATGAACACGTGCTCTGGTATCGAGGGCTCCGATCGGCCGTTCCCGGTTACCGGTTGCGTCGGCGCGATCCTCTCCATCGAGAGTTGGATCTACTCCGGACGCTTCGGAACCGAGTCGCGCATCATCAGCCGATCTACCACCGGCACCTGGAAGCGGATCACGAGTCGGCGTTGCGGGTTCTCGGGTATCTCGGAGGCGGCCTCGAGAACATGGTCGCCAAGCACAGTCGGGTGCCCGGGCTGCTGGCGCGGGGACCGCGATAGGCGGTGCGGGCGGGGAAGCAGGCGCGCGATAGCCTGACCGCTGGAATATCTCGACGACGAGAGACCCGATCGGAGCTCCGCTCGGCGCTCGACACGGGCCTCGTACCAGCTGGAGACCACGATGACTCGCACTCCCGTCAATGTGACCGTCACCGGAGCGGCCGGCCAGATCGGCTACGCCCTGCTCTTCCGCATCGCCTCGGGGCAGTTGCTCGGCGCCGACGTGCCCGTGCGCCTGCGCCTGCTGGAGATCCCGCAGGCCGTCAAGGCCGCCGAGGGCACCGCGATGGAGCTCGACGACGCCGCCTTCCCGCTGCTCGCGGGCATCGACGTCACCGACGACCTGAAGAAGGCCTTCGACGGGACCAACGTCGCGCTCCTGGTCGGCGCCCGCCCGCGTACGAAGGGCATGGAGCGCGGTGACCTCCTCGAGGCCAACGGCGGCATCTTCAAGCCGCAGGGCGAGGCGATCAACTCCGGCGCCGCCGACGACGTACGGGTCCTCGTGGTCGGCAACCCGGCCAACACCAACGCGCTGATCGCCAAGTCGCACGCCCCGGACGTTCCGGCCGACCGCTTCACCGCGATGACCCGCCTCGACCACAACCGCGCCATCGCGCAGCTGTCCAAGAAGGTCCAGGCGCCGGTCTCGGACATCAAGAAGATCGCCATCTGGGGCAACCACTCCGCGACGCAGTACCCCGACATCTTCCACGCCGAGATCGCCGGCCGGAACGCCGCCGAGGTCGTGAACGACGAGGCCTGGCTGCGCGACACCTTCATTCCGACGGTCGCCAAGCGCGGCGCCGCCATCATCGAGGCCCGTGGCGCGTCCTCGGCGGCCTCGGCTGCCAGCGCGGCCATCGACCACGTCCACACCTGGGTCAACGGCACCGCCGACGGTGACTGGACCTCCATGGCCGTCGTCTCCGACGGCTCGTACGGCGTGCCGGAGGGCCTGATCTCGTCCTTCCCGGTGGTGTGCAAGGACGGCAAGTGGGAGATCGTCCAGGGCCTGGAGATCAACGACTTCTCCCGTGAGCGCATCGACGCCTCGGTGCGCGAGCTGGAGGAGGAGCGCGACGCCGTCCGCAACCTCGGCCTGATCTGATCCGACGCCGTCGCTTCCCTGTGTGATCGAGTTGACGCGGAGCGTGACTTCTGTGACCCTTGCGTCCAGAGTCACCTCTTCAAGCGCCATCACCATCCCGGCCGGCAGCGGCCGCATCCCCGTGCAAGTCCGTCTGGGAGGGCGTGCAGACGGAAACAAGGGAGCTTGGTGGAGACTCACCGCAGCCAGCGGTCGCCCTTCGGTTCATTTCAACCCCCCACCGAGGAGGCGGTAACACCGTGGGAATCATCGAGACCACGCAGGAACGGGTACGCGCGCTGGAGAGCCGCATGAACGATCACGATGCCGGTTACGTCCGGATCGAGCGGCGGCTCGACCGGCTGACGGCCGACATGGCAGAGGTCAAGAGCGACGTCGCCGTCCTCAAGACCGACGTCGCCGTCCTCAAGACGGATGTGTCGAAGCTCCAGACCGACATGGCGCAGGTCAAGGTCCGTGTCGAGGTCATTCCGGAGCTGATGGCCGGGCAGGTCGAGCTGCGGGAGATGGTCGCGAAGCTGCTCGCGCGGTCCGAGGCGGACCACCGCTCCTGACGCGGTCCGCCGAACGGCGGTGAAGGCCGCCGGATCCCTGAGCGGGATCCGGCGGCCTTCCGCGTCGGTGCCTCAGGCGACCCGGCGGGCGCGCCAGGTCAGGTAGGCGGCGGTGAGCAGCGGGCCCGCGATCGCGATGACGAGGAGCGGGGCGCCCAGCCAGCCGGGCAGGGCGGTGCCCGTGCACTGTCCACCGCCGTGCCGGTGACCGGCCGTGTCGTCCACGTACACGCACTCGCGGGTCGGGGCGAAGGCGACCAGCGCCACGGCCACGGCCAGGCCGCCGGGCCAGACCAGCAGGCCGGCCAGCTTGTCGCGGATCGACCAGCGGGACGAGCCGAGGAGCATCACCGCCCCGATCAGCCAGCCGACCACCGGGAGGAGCACCCCTCCGACGAGGAGCAGGAACACCGTTATCGCCTCATACCGCCGCATGCCCCCAAGGATGGCGGTGCGGGCGATCCCGGCGCGTCAGGACACGCGGTGTGCTCCGGCCGAGGGCACGGCGTCGATGAACCGGGGCGCCTCCCAGCCGCGGTCGGCGTACGCCTCGATGACCGCCGCGCGCACCCGCTCTTCGCGGTCCGACGGGACCAGCGCGATCACCGAGCCGCCGAAGCCTCCGCCGACCATCCGCGCCCCGCGCGCGCCCGCGCGTACGGCCTCCTCGACCGCCACGTCCGCCTCCGGCCAGGAGACCTCGAACTGGTCGCGCAGGGACAGGTGGGAGGCGGTCAGCAGCGCGCCGACCTCGGCGACGGCACCGGCCCGCAGCAGGCCCACGGCCGCCTGGACCCGGTGGTCGTCGGTGACGACGTGCTGGGTGCGGCGGCGCAGGACCGGGTCGTCGAGGGCCCGCAGCGCGGCGGCCAGGTCCTCGACGTCGCGTAGCGCCGGGACGCCGAGCAACTGTGCGGCCTTCTCGCAGGCGGCACGGCGGGCGGCGTACCCGCCGTCGACCAACTCGTGCTCGGCGCGCGTGTCGATGACCAGGAGGGACAGGCCGGTGAGGTCGAGCGGGACCTGGGCGGACAGCCCGCTGCGGCAGTCGAGCAGGAGGGCGTGATCCTCGGTGCACAGCAGCGAGGCGGACTGGTCCATGATGCCGCACGGCATTCCGACGAAATCGTTCTCGGCGCGCTGGGCGATGCGGGCCAGCTCCGGCCGCGGCACCTCGATCCCGTACAGGTCGCACAGGGCCAGCGCGACGGCGCACTCGAGCGCCGCCGACGACGACAGGCCGGCGCCCTGGGGCAGGTCGGAGTCGACGAGCACGGACGCCCCGCCGACGTCGTACCCGGCCGCCCGCAGCGCCCAGGCCACCCCGGCGGCGTACGCGGCCCAGCCGGTGACCCGGCCGGGCTCGGCGTCGGTGACGCGTACGGCGTCCGGCGACTGCAGGGAGCGGAGTTCGAGGACGCCGTCGTCGCGGCGGGCCGCCGCGACCGTGACGCCCTGGGCCAAGGCGAACGGCAGGACGAAGCCGTCGTTGTAGTCGGTGTGCTCGCCGATGAGGTTGACGCGGCCCGGGGCGCGCCAGGCCCCTTCCGGCTCACGCCCGTAGCAGTCGCGGAAATCCATGATCACCATGCCTATCGTGTGGCCAGTGATCCTAGTCGCAGCCCACCGGGAAGAGGCCAGCCCGGTTCGTGCGGCGGGGCACGACGCGGTGGTCCGGTCGTCACCGGGCACGGCCCGCACGGCCGGCGCGTTGATCCCTACGAGAGGACGTCGCCGATCCGTGGAGTTCCCATGAAGCAGCGTTCGTCGCGCCGGAGTCTCCTCGGCGCCGTCCTGGCCCTCGGATTGTGCGCCTGTGGTTCTTCCCGGGGCTCCGGCGATCCGGCCGGTGGCGGGCCGATCACCTGGGCGAGCTTCAAGGAGCCGACCGGCACGCTCCGGAAGATCGTCGACGGCTGGAACTCCTCGCATCCCGGCGCGAAGGTCACCCTGGTCGACCTGCCGGAGGCGGCGGACGCCCAGCGCGAGCAGCTCGTCCAGAACGCCCAGATCAAGTCCACGGCGTTCGACGTCGTCACGCTGGACGCCGTCTGGACCGCCGAGTTCGCCGCGAACCGGTGGGTCGAGCCGCTCTCCGGCCTGGACACCGGCGGGTTCCTCGCTCCGTCGCTCCGGACCGGGCAGTACCGCGGGAGGCTGTACGCCGCCCCGTGGCTCACCGGCGCCGGGCTGCTGTACTACCGCACCGACCTGCTGGCGAAGGCCGGCGTCCCCCGGCCGCCGAGGACCTGGCAGGAGCTCACCGACGACTGCGCCAAGGTGCGCAGGTCCGTGGACATCGGGTGCTACGCCGGGCAGTACGACGAGTACGAGGGCCTCACCGTCAACGTCACCGAGGCGATCGACAGCGCGGGCGGCCGTGTCCTGGACGCCTCCGGGCGGCCCGCGCTGAACACCCCGGAGGCCCTCGCCGGCCTGCGCTTCCTGACGGACGGCCTGCAGCGCGGCCTGATCCCCAAGGCCGCCCTGACGTACCAGGAGGAGAACGGCCGGCGCGCCTTCGAAGCCGGTGATCTGCTGTTCCACCGCAACTGGGGCTACGTCTACGCCCTCGCCGGCCGGACCGACGGTTCGAGCCGGGTCGCGGGCAGGTTCGCGGTCGCGCCGCTGCCCGGGCGCACCGGCCCCGGCGTCTCCACCCTCGGCGGGAACAACGTCGCGATCTCCGCGTACTCGAAGCGCAAGAGGACGGCGCTGGAGTTCATCCGGTACGTCACCGGCGTCGCCGCCGAGAAGACCTTCGGGCTGGGCAGCGCCTACCCGATGTCCCGCGCCGCCCTGTACTCCGACCCCGCGATGGTGAAGGCGCAGCCGTACCTGCCGACGCTGGCCGTCTCCATCCGGAACGCCGTGCCGCGGCCGGAGGCCGTCCGCTACGGCGACGTCACGACCGCCATCCAGGAGGCGGCCTACGCGGCCCTCCGAGGGCGGATCGGCCCCGAACAGGCGCTGTCCCGTCTCCAGGCCGACCTGGGCCCGCTGACCGCCGGGTGAGGGCGCTCCACGGCGGCGTGCCCGGCGGTGCGGTGCCGCGAACGCCCCGAGCGGTTCCCGGGGGCGGCGTGGCCGCCGGTGCGCCGCCGGGAACGTCCCGAGCGGTTCCCGGGGGCGGCGTGGCCGCCGGTGCGCCGCCGGGAACGTCCCAAGGGGCCTGCCCGGCAGGCCCCTTGGGGCGGGGTCTACCGGCGGGCGAACGCCCAGGCGTCCGTCACCATCGCCCGCAGGTCGCGTTCGGGCTTCCAGCCGAGCCGGTCGGAGATCTTGGCGGACGAGGCGATCAGCACGGCGGGATCGCCGGGCCGCCGGGGGCTCTCCACCGCCGGGATCTCGTGCCCGGTGACCTCACGGCACACGTCGATCACCTCGCGGACCGAGTAGCCCGATCCGCTGCCCAGGTTGAAGATCTCGTGCTCGCCCGGCGCGCAGGCGTCGAGGGCGAGCAGGTGCGCCTCGGCCAGGTCGACGACGTGGATGTAGTCGCGGACGCAGGTGCCGTCCTGGGTCGGATAGTCGGTGCCGAAGACCGCGACGGACTCGCGCTCGCCGAGCGGCACCTTGAGCACGTTCGGGATGATGTGCGTCTCGACCGTGTGCCGCTCACCGTAGCGCCCGTACGCGCCCGCGACGTTGAAGTAGCGCAGGCTGACCGCGCCGAGGCCGTACATCCGGGCGTACTCGGCGAGCGTCGTGTCGATCGCCAGCTTCGAGGCGCCGTACGGGTTGGTGGGACGGGTGGGGTCGGTCTCCAGGATCGGCGTCCGCTCGGGCTCGCCGTACGTCGCGGCGGTGGAGGAGAACACGATGCGCGGCGTCCCGTGGGTCCGCATCGCGTCGAGCAGGGCCAGCGACTCGCCGAGGTTCTTGTCCCAGTAGAGGCCGGGCTTCTCCACCGACTCGCCGACGAGGGACTTGGCCGCGAAGTGGAGCACGCCGTCGAACCCGGCGGCCAGCGTCTCGTGGGCCGCCTCCCGGAGGGTGCCCCGGACCAGCCGCGCGCCGTCCGCCACCGCGTCGGCGTGCCCGGTCGAGCAGTCGTCCAGCACGACGACCTCGTGCCCCGCCTCCAGCAGCCGGGCCGAGACGACGCTGCCGATGTAGCCGGCGCCCCCCGTGACGAGAAGTTTCATCGGACCTCCAACAGGCATGAACGGGTACGCTTTCAGCTCTAGTCTTCCGAACAACCCACCTGGACATGGACGACCCACATAGTCTTAGGCGTTTCTCATGAGAGAAACGCTGGTGAGCGCCGCGATCGTCCTCGCGCTCATTCTTGTCGAGGCCCTCTTCGTGGCCTCCGAGATCGCTCTTGTGTCGCTGCGCGACAGTCAGGTCCGCCGCATGGGCGAGGCCGGCCGGCGCGGCACCGCGGTGGCGAGGCTCGTCAGCGACCCCAACCGCTTCCTCGCGGTGGTGCAGATCGGCGTCACGCTGACCGCGCTGCTGTCCTCCGCGTACGGCGCGATCACCCTCTCCGAGACCGCCAAGAAGGCCCTGATCCGCGAAGGCATGTCGGAGGGGCTGGCCGGGTTCATCGGCGTCGTCGGCGTCACCCTGATCATCTCCTACGTCACGCTGGTGGTCGGCGAGCTCGCGCCCAAGCGGCTCGGCCTGCAGCGGGCCGAGGGCACCGCGCTGATGGTGGCGCCGTTCCTCGACCGGATGGCGAAGGTGTCGCGGCCGGTCATCTGGCTGCTGTCGAAGTCGACCAACGTGATCGTGCGGCTGCTCGGCGGCGATCCGGAGACCTCCCGCGAGGCGATCACCGCCGAGGAGATCCGCTCGCTGGTGGCCGGCACGACGGAGATCGCCCCGGACGAGCGGAACCTCATCGAGGAGGTCTTCGACGCCGGGGAGCGGCAGCTGCGCGAGGTGCTGGTGCCGCGCACGGAGGTGGAGTTCCTCGACGCCTCGACGCCGCTGGCCAAGGCCGCCCGCACGACGACCGGCAGCCCGCACTCCCGCTACCCGGTCTACCGCGACTCCCACGACGACGTCATCGGGTTCGTGCACGTGCGCGACCTGCTGGATCCGCAGCTCGCGGGCCGGTCCACGCCGGTCGGCGAGCTGGTCAGGCCGGTCCTGTACCTCCCGGCCAGCAAGCGGGTCCTGGCCGCGCTGTCGGAGATGCGGCGCGAGGGCCACCACCTGGCGATCGTCGTCGACGAGTACGGCGGGACGGCGGGGATCGTCACCCTCGAGGACCTGGTCGAGGAGCTCATCGGGGAGATCCGGGACGAGTACGACGTCGAGGACGCCCACGCCCGCCGGCTGCACGGCGGGGCGCTGGAGGTCGACGGGCTGCTCAACCTGGACGCGTTCGCCGACGAGACCGGCCTGGAGCTGCCCGAGGGGCCGTACGAGACCGTCGCGGGTTATCTGATGGCCGTTCTCGGGCACCTGCCCCAGGTGGGGGAGAGCGCCGAGGTGAACGGCCATCGCCTCACCGTCAGCGAGGTGGACGGCCGGCGCGTGTCGCGGGTCCGCCTCAGTCCGCCGCCGACCCCACCGGCCGACGCCGACGAAGCCTGAGAGAATCCAGCTATGCCCATCGAGCCCAGCCCGTCCGCCCCGCGCCCGCGGGTCCTGTCCGGCATCCAGCCGACCGCCGACTCCTTCCACCTCGGCAACTACCTCGGCGCGCTCCGTCAGTGGGTCACCATGCAGGACACCCACGACGCGTTCTACTTCATCGCGGATCTGCACGCGATCACGGTGGAGACCGACCCGGAGACGTTGCGGCGGCGCACGCGGGTGGCGGCCGCGCAGCTGTTCGCGATCGGGCTGGACCCGGAGCGCAGCACGCTCTTCGTGCAGAGCCAGGTGCCGGAGCACGCGGAGCTGCAGTGGGTGATGTCCTGCATCACCGGGTTCGGCGAGGCCGGCCGGATGACGCAGTTCAAGGACAAGTCGGCCAAGCAGGGCGCGTCGGGCACCTCGGTGGGCCTGTTCACCTACCCGGTCCTGCAGGCCGCCGACATCCTGCTCTACCAGGCCGACCAGGTGCCGGTCGGCGAGGACCAGCGGCAGCACCTGGAGCTGACCCGGACGCTCGCGCAGCGGTTCAACCACCGGTTCGGCGACACCTTCGTCGTCCCCGAGGCGTACATCCTGAAGGCCGCCGCGAAGATCACCGACCTGCAGGAGCCGACGGCGAAGATGAGCAAGTCCTCGTCCTCGCCCCAGGGCATCGTCGACCTGCTGGACGAGCCGGGCCCGCTGCGCAAGAAGATCATGCGGGCGGTCACCGACACCGGCACCGAGATCAAGGCCGACGAGGAGAACAAGCCGGGCATCACCAACCTCCTGCGGATCCACTCCGCGCTGTCCGGCACCTCCATCGAGGACCTCGAGCGCCACTTCGAGGGCCAGGGCTACGGCACGCTCAAGAAGGAGCTCGCCCAGATCGTCCTGGACACCTTCGAGCCGATCCGGGAGCGGACCGGCAAGCTGCTGGCCGACGAGGCCCAGCTGGACCGGATGCTCGCGGTCGGCGCCGACCGGGCCCGCGAGGTGGCCCGCGAGACGATGGAGACGGTCCGCGACCGGGTGGGGTTCCTGGGCCGTGCCTGACGCCGAGGAACGAACGATCGGAGTGGCCGTCGCCGTTCCCGATCCGTACGGTCCCGAGCTGCAGAGCCGCCGCGCCTCGTTCGGCGATCCGCTCGCCTCGTCGATCCCGGCGCACATCACGCTCGTCCCGCCGACGCGGGTGCCGGCCCCGATGATCGAGGACATCGACCGGCATCTGCGCGGCGTGGCGCTGCGCGAACGTCCCTTCCACATCCACCTGCGGGGGACCGGCACGTTCCGACCGGTCTCGCCGGTCGTGTTCGTCGCGCTGGCCGAGGGCATCGGCGACTGCGAGCGCCTCGAGTACGAGGTCCGGCGCGGCCCGCTCGCGGTCGAACGCGCCTTCCCGTACCACCCGCACGTGACCGTCGCCCACCACCTCCCGGACGACCTGCTCGATCAGGCGTTCAAGGAGCTCGCCGCGTACGAGGCCGAGTTCCCCGTGGACGGCTTCTCGCTGTACGAGCACGGGCTGGACGGCGTGTGGCGGCCCCGGTGGCACTTCCCGTTCGGCGGCCGCGCATACCGTTCATGATTGCTTACTCCGGGTGAATCTTCTCGCCGGGCCGGGGTAGTCCCCCACCATGGCGCCGGTGATCAGTGGGGTGCAGCGGGGGGTCTCCTCCGTCGAGGAGCATTTCAAGGCCTTCCTGCGCGGGCTGCGGGCCCGCTGGAGGTGGTTCGACCACCTGGGCCGCGCCTACGACCGCTACCAGCGGTTCCGCGGCGACCGGATGGCCGCCGCCCTGACCTTCTACGGCTTCCTGTCCTTCTTCCCGCTGGTCGCCCTGGCGTTCGCGGTGATGGGGTACGCCGTGGCGATCAGCCCCGGCGCCCGCGACTACGTCACCAAGGCGATCTACCAGCTCCTGCCCGGCCTCGCCGACAAGCTCCCGGTCCAGCAGATCGCCGACGCCAAGGCCGGGGCCGGCGTGATCGCGCTGCTCGGTCTGGCCTGGAGCGGCCTGGGCTGGGTCGGCGTCTGGCGCGAGTCCCTGCGCACCATGTGGAAGGGCGACCCGGACTACGACGCCAACCCGGTGATCAAGAAGCTCTCGGACCTGGCCGTCCTGGTCGTCCTGGGCCTGACGCTGCTCGCGTCCGTCGCGCTGTCGGGCCTGGCCACCTCCGCCACCCACGCCGTCCTGCACCGGACCGGGCTGACCGATGTGCCGGGCGCCGGCACGGTGCTGCGGCTGGTGGCGATCGGCGTCGCCATCGCGGCGAACATCTTGATCTTCCTGGTGCTGTTCGCCCGCCTCTCGGGCACCCGCGCGCCCTGGCGGCGGCTGCTGCGCGGCTGCCTGTTCGGCGCGGTGGGCTTCGAGGGGCTGAAGCTGCTCGGCACGTTCCTCATCGGGCACGTCATGCGCAATCCGCTGTACGCGTCGTTCGCCGTGATCGTCGGGCTGCTCATCTGGATCAACGTGGTGTCGCGGTTCATCCTGTTCACCGCGGCGTGGACGGCCACCCGCCGGGTGGTGCTGAACGTGGACGAGGAACCACCGGCCCAGCCGCAGAAGGCCTGAATCATCTCAGGACGACGCCTCCTCCTCGCCCGCCTGACGGTCGGTGCCGACGGCGCCCTCCTCACCGGTGCCCTCACCGTCGTCGTGCCCGGTGCCCTCACCGCCGTGCCCGGTGCCCTCACCGCCGTGCCCGGTGCCGTCGCCGTCGGGCCCGGCGTCCTCGTCGTCCCGGCCGCGCCGCACCGGGTTCGGCGCGGTCTCCCGGGCGGACGGGCCGTTCGCGCCGAAGGACGACGGAGCGCCCGCGACCTTGACGTCTCCCGGGTGCCGCAGCCCGGACGCTCCGCCAGGCGCGTCGGGCCCGTCCGCCATCCCGGAGGCGGCGCCGGACGGCGGCCCTTCCGGGTCGAAGGCGCGGACGTGACCGCCGGCGGGCGCGGCCGCGGCCTCGGCGAGCGCCGTCCGACGCCGGCGGCGCAGGCCGATCCCGAGCCCGATGACGATCGCCAGCAGGACCAGGCCACCGCCGCCCGCCGCACCCAGCTTGGCCCAGTCGGGGCCGTCCGCGGGCGAGACGCGGACCGCGAGGGGCTTCTTCGTCGTCGCCGGCGCCGGCTTCTTCGGCTGCGGCGGCGGGATCGGGTCGACGAGGGTCCCGACCGCGCCCGCCTTCGCGCGCTCGGCGAAGCCCCAGTCGAGCAGGGCGCGGGCGTCGTCCCAGAAGTCGGACTGGGCGTGCATCAGCGCGATGATGATGGTGTGGCCGTCGCGGGTGGCGGCGCCGACGAAGCTGCCGAGCGCGTGGCTGGTCCAGCCGTTCTTCCCGCCGATCATCCCCTTGTAGGGCCTGCTGCCGATGAGCAGGTGGTCGTGCGTGCCGATCTCGTAGCCGCCGGTCTTCTCGCCCTTCTCGCGCTCCTTCTTGTCCGGCGGGGCCGGCCAGTGGTACAGCGTC
Source organism: Actinoallomurus soli (assembly GCF_024055715.1). Taxonomy (GTDB): domain Bacteria; phylum Actinomycetota; class Actinomycetes; order Streptosporangiales; family Streptosporangiaceae; genus Actinoallomurus; species Actinoallomurus soli. Next base: position 300,433 of record NZ_JAMXMV010000004.1, on the reverse strand, counting down.
GCGCCGACGTACTTGCGGAAGTCGGGCAGTTTCAGGCCCTGCTTCATGATCAGCGCGAGGTCGTACGCGGAGCTGTGCTGCTGGGCGAGCGTGAGCGGCGGGTCGTCGTCGAGGCCGTTGGGCGTACGGGCGACCGTGTCGAGGGCCTGGATGCGGTGGGCCTCGGCGTTCATCTGGTCGAGGGACGGCTGGAGCCCGCCGTTCGCCTCGCACAGGGCGATGGCGGTGTCGTTGCCCGACTGCATCAGCAGGCCGTGGAACAGGTCGCGCACGGTGTAGGTCCACTTGGTGTCCATGCCGACCGCCGACCCGGACGCGTTGACCGCGTTCGATGAGGGCTTCATCTTCTTGGCCGGGTCCAGGCGCGGAATGAGCGTGATCGCCGTGAGCGTCTTCAGCGTGCTGGCCGGCCGGTATTCGCCGTGCGGGTCCTTCGCCGCAAGGATCCGCCCGGTCTCCAGGTCGGCGATGACGTACGAGGACGCCTGGATGTGGGGCGGCGCGGACACCCCGGCCGAGTGGTCCCAGATGTAGCCGTGCCCGCTCAGCTCGGGCCCGCCGACGACCGTGTCGGCTCGGGCCGGCACGGCGTACAACGCCGGCGCGATAACACCAGAAAGAGTGATGCAGGCGATCAAAGTTCGCATGGCGGCCCAAAGGTAGACGGCGGTACGGGAGCGACACAGCGGGTGTACCCCCAATAATGCGGCCTGTGGGAGCCCGCTCGCTGTTTTGAGACGCCTTGCCGGATTTGAAAAGTTCGGGTGGCTGATGCTGGTCAAGAATTGGGGTGGTGATCCCGCCCGATCTACCGGATTCGATGCCATCCACGGGAGGCCGTCCGAGGTGTGAAGTAGGCCACCTTGTGGCCGCCCCGTAACGGGGAGACGATCGGTCGTACGATCGCACCAGGGCGACGGTGAGTCGCGCAGCCCGCGCCGCCGAGAGCGTTTCCTCAGGTCGGCGGCCTTGATTGGAAAGGTGATGGACGGCATGCGTTCGGAGTCAGGGCTGCCGATCGAACCCGTCTACGGGCCCGGGGCGCTGGAGGGGTTCGACGCCGCGGAGCGCCTGGGAGAGCCGGGCGCGTTCCCGTTCACGCGCGGGGTCTACCCCACGATGTACACCCGGCGGCCGTGGACGATGCGGCAGTACGCCGGGTTCGGCACCGCCGCCGAGTCGAACCGGCGCTACCACCAGCTGATCGAGGCCGGCACCGCGGGCCTGTCGGTGGCGTTCGACCTGCCCACCCAGATGGGGTACGACTCCGACGCTGATCTCGCCCGCGGTGAGGTCGGCAAGGTCGGCGTCGCGATCGACTCGATCGAGGACATGCGGGTGCTGTTCGACGGCATCCCGCTGGGCGAGGTCTCGACGTCCATGACGATCAACGCGCCGGCGGCCGTGCTCCTGCTGCTCTACCAGCTCGTCGCCGAGGAGCAGGGCGTCTCCGCCGACCGCCTGACCGGGACGATCCAGAACGACATCCTCAAGGAGTACATCGCGCGGGGCACCTACATCTTCCCGCCGAAGCCCAGCCTGCGGCTCGTCGCCGACACGTTCCGGTACTGCCGGTCCGAGATCCCCAAGTGGAACACGATCTCGATCTCCGGTTACCACATGGCCGAGGCCGGGGCCACGCCCGTACAGGAGATCGCGTTCACCCTCGCCAACGCCAAGGAGTACGTCCGGGCGGCCGTCGAGTCGGGGCTGGACGTCGACGCGTTCGCCCCGCGCCTGTCGTTCTTCTTCGTCGCCCGCACCACGCTGCTGGAGGAGGTCGCGAAGTTCCGCGCGGCCCGCCGGATCTGGGCGCACATCATGCGCGACGAGTTCGGCGCGAAGAACCCCAAGTCCCAGATGCTGCGGTTCCACACCCAGACCGCGGGCGTCCAGCTCACCGCCCAGCAGCCCGAGGTCAACCTCGTCCGCGTCGCCATCCAGGCGCTCGGCGCGGTCATGGGCGGCACGCAGTCGCTGCACACCAACTCCTACGACGAGGCGATCGCGCTGCCCACCGAGAAGGCCGCGCGCCTCGCGCTGCGCACCCAGCAGGTCATCGCGAACGAGTCCGACCTGACCCGCACGGTGGACCCGTTCGCCGGGTCGTACGCCGTCGAGTCGATGACCGACGACATCGAGGAGGCCGCCCGCGCCCTCATCGACCAGGTCGAGGAGCTGGGCGGCGCGGTGAACGCCATCGAGAAGGGCTTCCAGAAGGCCGAGATCGAGCGGTCGGCCTACCGCACGGCGCTGGAGATCGACGGCGGGGAGCGGGTCGTGGTCGGCGTGAACAAGTTCCGTACCGAGGACGAGGAGCCGTACGAGCCGCTGCGCGTCGACCCGGCCATCGGCGAGGCCCAGGCCGAGCGGCTCGCGCGGCTGCGCGCCGAGCGGGACAACGAGGAGGTGCGCCGGCGCCTCGACGACCTGCGTCACCTCGCGGAGAAGGAGGGCGAGCAGGCGTCCGCCGGCGACGTCTCGGCGGGGGACGGCAACCTGCTGTACCCCCTCAAGGAGGCGCTGCGGGCCCGCGCCACGGTCGGCGAGGTCTGTGACGCGCTGCGCGACGTCTGGGGCGTCTACGTCCCCGCCGACGCGTACTGACCGTTCACACCGAACGTTCAGCGCCACCACCCCCGGGAGCAGAGGATGCACGCGATGAGCGACGAGTGGCGGGCGAACATCGACGCCCTGGAACAGACGGCCCAATCCATGATCGTGCTGGGCGGGGAGCTGGACGCGGCGGACTGGGCCCGGCCGACCGAGTGCCCGGGCTGGTCGGTGCGGGACCAGTACGCGCATATCCTGGGAATCGAGCGCTGGCTGCTCGGCGAGGCTTCCGACGGTGAGCCGCGTACGGTGGCCAACACCGCCCTCGACGTGGAGGCCTTCCGCTCCTGGCCGCCGGACAAGGTCGTCGGCGAGCTGCGCGGGGTGATCGAGCGGCGTGTCGCGTCGCTGCGATCCGGCGCCGTCGACCTGGCCCAGGTCGTCACCACGCCCTTCGGCCGGGACATGCCGTACGGCGACTTCATGGCGCATCGGGCGTTCGACGTGTGGATGCACGAGCAGGACGTACGCCGCGCGACGGGGCGTCCGGGCAACCTCGACGGCCCCGCCGCCGAGGTGAGCGCGCGGATCCTCGGGGGTCTGCTGCCGCTCGTCGTCGGCAGGCGGGCGCGGCCCGAGCCGGGCCAGTCGGTGGTGGTCGAGACCCCGGGGCGCTGCTGGTGCGTCGAGATGGGCGCCGACCGCCGGGGCCGCCTCGCCGAGGAGCCGCGGGAGCCGACCGTACGGCTGCGCATGGGCTGGGAGACGTTCTTCCGGCTCGGCGGCGGCCGCGTGGACCCGGCGGAGGCCGAGGTGCAGATCACCGGAGACGGCGACCTGGCCGGGCGGGTGCTCGCGGGCATGGCCGTAACGCCCTGAGCGGACGTCCGGACCGGTGGCGCATGATCCATCTGGTCATTACTGAGGATCGCTCATAGCCGGATCGGATGGTGCCGGTCGCCCGATGGGTGCCCCAGAAGAGTCAACCGTGCATCGTGGGGCAAAGACCTCCCGAGACGGCAGGCGGTCGGCGGCATGATGGGCATCGGATCGGGGCGGTTTCGGTGCTCACCCTGGGCACCCGACGTGCTGGCCGAATTACGCCACACGGGCGGCATTAACCTGCAAGGATTGAGGGACGGAGGTTGGCCGTGGCCATCGCGTTCAACGCCTCACGGGGTGCCACGCTCGGCATCGAGTGGGAGCTTCAGCTCGTCGACGACCAGACGCGGCGCCTCCGCCAGGACGCCGGACAGGTGCTGGGGGCGCTGCCCGGGCTCAGCGAGGCCGAGCGCAACCCCAAGATCCGCCATGAGCTCATGGAGTCGACCGTGGAGATCGTCACAGACGTGTGCCACACGGTCTCCGAGGCGCGCGCCGACCTGGCCGCCACGATCGCCGAGCTCCGTTCCGTCGCCGAGCCGCGGGGCATCGGACTCGCCTGCACCGGCACGCACCCGATCAGCGACTGGCGGGACGCGGAGCTCGCGCCGATCCAGCGCTACGCCGAGCTCGTCGAGCAGTACCAGTGGCTCGCCCGGCGCATCCAGACGTACGGCGTGCACGTTCACGTCGGCATCCGCTCCGGCGACAAGGCCATTCCGATCGTCAACGCCCTGTCCGCCTACCTGCCGCACTTCCTCGCGCTCACCGCGTCGAGCCCCTACTGGTGCGGCCAGGACACGGGCCTGGCCTCCAGCCGGGCGATCGTCTTCGGTTCGCTGCCCACCGCGGGGCCGCCGCACCTGCTCGCGGACTGGGCGGAGTTCGAGGCGTACATGGAGACGCTGCTGCGCGCCCAGGCGATCAGAAGCATCAAAGAGGTCTGGTGGGACATCCGGCCGCACCCGGATTTCGGAACGATCGAAATTCGGATGTTCGATGGCATTCCGACCCTTCGCGAGGTCGGAATGGCCGCGGCACTCTGTCAATCCCTCGTCGAACTCTTCGATCACCAGCTTGATCGCGGCTACACTTTGCCCAGCCCAGCCGCATGGGTCGTACGCGACAACAAATGGCGCGCGACCCGTTACGGCCTGGACGCCATCGTGATCACCGACGATCAGGGAACCACCGCTCCGCTCCGTGACGAGCTCTACGAACTGGTCCGGGAGCTGGAGCCGATAGCGGACCGGCTCGGCTGCGCCGAAGATCTGAAGGTGCTCTCCGACGTCCTCGACCAGGGCGCTTCGTATGAGCGGCAGCGCGCCATCGTCGCCGATGGCGGCAGCCTTGAGGATGTCGTTACCGCGGCTCTCACGGAATGCCGGGAGGACCGGTTCGTCAATCCACGGGAGGTGACACATGCGGGGGCCTGAACTCCCCGGTAATGAGCCAGCGGGAGGAGGGCTGAGACCGCAACTCGACTCGTTCCTCGCCGAGAACGAGAACGATCTCATCGCCTTCCGCCGGGATCTGCACATGCATCCGGAACTCGGCTTCGCCGAGCACCGCACGACGGCTCGCCTGATCGAGGCGCTGACCGCCGCGGGGCTGCGGCCGAAGCGGCTGCCCAAGGGCACCGGCGTGGTGTGCGAGGTCGGCAACGGAGACGGGCCGGTCGTCGGCCTGCGCGCGGACATCGACGCCCTTCCGCTGACCGACGAGAAGGACGTCCCCTACCGCTCCACGGTGCCGGGCGTCTGCCACGCCTGCGGCCACGACGTGCACACGACCATCCTGCTCGGGGTCGGCCGGTTCTTCGCGCGGCAGGCCGCCGCCGGCCTGATCCCCGGCAAGGTGCGGCTGATCTTCCAGCCGGCCGAGGAGACGCCGGGCGGCGCCCTGGACGTCCTGGCCGCCGGTGGCATCGCCGGGGTCGACCGCGTCTTCGCCCTGCACTGCGACCCCCGCCTGGAGGTCGGGCGGCTCGGCCTGCGCGTCGGCCCGATCACCGCGGCCTGCGACAAGGTGAACGTCCGGGTCGCCGGTCCGGGCGGTCACACCGCGCGCCCCCACCTGACCGCCGACCTGGTGTACGCCCTGGCCAAGATCGTCACGGAGCTGCCGGCCGCGCTGTCCCGGCGCGTCGACCCGCGCTCCAGCCTGAGCCTCGTGTGGGGCCGGGTGTCGGCCGGTTCGGTGGCCAACGCGATCCCCGACGACGGCATCGCCCAGGGCACGGTGCGCTGCCTCGACGACGAGGCGTGGCACTCCGCGCCCGAGCTGATGAAGACCCTGCTCGACTCGGTGGCCAGCGCGTACGACGTGAAGGCCGAGCTGGACTACGTCCGCGGCGTGCCCCCGACCGTCAACGAGCGGACGAGCGTGGAGATGTTCCGTACCGCGGTCCACGCGGTGATCGGCGAGGACGGCGCGGCGGGCACCCCGCAGAGCCTCGGCGGCGAGGACTTCGGCTGGTACCTCGAGTCGATCCCCGGCGCGCTGGCCCGGCTCGGCGTCGCGGCCCCCGGCATGGCCGGAGCGTACGACCTGCACCGCGGCACCTTCGACGTGGACGAGCGGAGCATCGGCGTCGGCGTCCGGATCATGGTCGCCACCGCCCTGACCGCTCTGTGGGAGGACCGGCGCGCGGGCGCCGCCGAGCCCATCGGGGAGCCCGCCGCCTGACGAACACGCCCGGGTCGGCCCCGACGACTCTCGGTCGCCGCCCGGGCGCTCCACCGCACATGTGGTGGCCTGACCTGTGACGACGCGCTTTCGCCTTGATAACGGACGCGTTGCGACACGGTAGCTTTGGCGCGTTCCGCCGCTAGCTCCGACTATCGTCCGAGAGATTCGTGCCAAGAGCACATTTCGGGCGGGGTCTAATTGGAGGAGCTACCTTGCGCCGTGCAGTGAAGATGACCGCCGTCGCGGCGAGCGCGGTGCTTGCACTCAGCGCCGCGGGTTGCGGCGGCAAGAAGGCCAGCACCGGAGGCGGTGGTGGCGGTGACGGCAAGAAGATCGTCAAGGTGGGTCTCGCGTACGACGTGGGCGGCCGTGGCGACAAGTCGTTCAACGACGCCGCGTACGCCGGCCTGCAGAAGGTCCAGAGCGACCTGAAGCTCGACGTCAAGGACATCGAGGCCAAGGAAGGCGAGAGCGACAACGACAAGATCCAGCGGCTGCAGCTGCTGGCCCAGTCGGGGTACAACCCGGTCATCGCCGTCGGCTTCGCGTACGCGGGCGCGCTGGGCAAGGTCGCGCCGAAGTTCCCGAACACCAAGTTCGCCATCATCGACGACAACTCGGTCCAGCAGCCGAACGTCGCGGACCTGCTCTTCGCCGAGAACGAGGGCTCCTACCTCGTGGGCGCGGCGGCGGCCAAGAAGTCCAAGACCGGCCACATCGGCTTCATCGGCGGCGTGGCGACCCCGCTGATCAAGAAGTTCGAGCTCGGGTACGTCGCGGGCGCCAAGAAGGTCAACCCGAACATCAAGGTCGACAGCAAGTACATCTCCCAGCCGCCGGACTTCGGTGGCTTCAAGGACCCGGCCAAGGGCAAGACGATCGCCCAGGGCATGTACGACCAGGGCGCCGATGTCGTCTACACGGCGGCGGGCCTGTCCGGCACCGGCTCGCTGCAGGCGGCCGCGGCGGCCAAGAAGTGGTTCATCGGCGTCGACTCCGACCAGTACCTGACGGCGACCGCCGACGAGAAGCCGTACGTGCTGACCTCGATGCTCAAGCGCGTGGACAACGCGGTGTTCAACTTCGTCAAGGGCGTCGGCGCGGGCCAGTTCCAGAAGGGCGACCAGCGGTTCACCCTCAAGAACGACGGCGTCGACTACTCCAAGTCGAACCCGACGGCGCTGGGCGACCTGCCGTCGACCCTCGATGACCTGAAGCAGCAGATCATCTCCGGAAAGATCACGCCGCCCGAGAAGTGACGGCGGTAAGGGTTCGGGCCCGGGTGGACGGCTTCGGCCTCCCTCCCGGGCCCACTGGCGCGGGAGCAGGTCATGTCCACGACTAGGCCGGCGGTCGAGCTGCACGGCATCACCAAGCGCTTCCCCGGCGTCGTGGCCAACCACGACATCGACATCACGGTCGCGGCCGGCACGGTCCACGCGATCGTCGGGGAGAACGGCGCGGGCAAGTCGACCCTGATGAAGATCCTCTACGGCATGCAACGGCCGGACGAGGGGACGATCAAGGTCAACGGCGAGGTCGCCGACCTTCATTCGCCGTCCGACGCGATCACGCGCGGTATCGGCATGGTGCACCAGCACTTCATGCTCGCCGACAACCTCACCGTCCTGGAGAACGTCGTCCTCGGCGCCGAGAGGCTGCACGGCATCGGCGGCGGGGCGCGGCGCCGCATCCGGGAGATCTCCGACCAGTACGGGCTCGGCGTCGAGCCGGACCGGCTGGTCGAGGAGCTCGGCGTCGGCGCCCGCCAGCGCATCGAGATCCTCAAGGTCCTCTACCGCGGCGCGCGGATCCTCATCCTCGACGAGCCCACCGCGGTGCTCGTCCCGCAGGAGGTCGACGAGCTCTTCGCCAACCTCCAGGAGCTCAAGCGCGAGGGCCTCACCGTCATCTTCATCTCGCACAAGCTCGACGAGGTCCTGAAGGTCGCCGACGCGATCACCGTGATCCGCCGGGGCACGACCGTGGCCTCCGCCGATCCCGGCGAGGTCTCCGCCCGGCAGCTCGCCGAGCTCATGGTCGGCAGCGAACTCCCGGTCCCGGAGCTGCGCGAGTCGACGGTCACCGACGTCCCGGTGCTGACCCTGGAAGACGTGACCGTCCGGGACGCCACGGGCCGCGCCGTCGTGGACGGCGTGTCCCTGACCATCCACGAGGGCGAGATCCTCGGCATCGCCGGCGTCGAGGGCAACGGCCAGGCCGAGCTCGTCGAGGCGATCATGGGCATGCTGCCCGTCGAGTCCGGCTCCGTACGGCTCGGCGGCGAGGACCTGGCCGGCCGGTCGACCCGGCACCGCCGGGAGATGGGCGTCGGGTTCATCCCCGAGGACCGGCACCGGCACGGCCTGCTGCTGGAGTCCCCGCTGTGGGAGAACCGCGTCCTCGGCCACCAGACCCGGTCCCCGAACGTCAAGGGCATCCTCATCGACCGCGCCGGCGCCCGCCGGGACACCGAGCGGATCGTCGAGGAGTACGACGTGCGGACCCCCGGCATCGACGTCAGCGCGTCCTCGCTGTCCGGCGGCAACCAGCAGAAGCTGATCGTCGGCCGGGAGATGTCCGGGAACCCGAAGCTGCTGATCGCCGCGCACCCGACCCGCGGGGTCGACGTCGGCGCCCAGTCGGCGATCTGGGACCATCTGCGACGGGCGCGGGCCGAGGGCCTGGCGGTGCTGCTCATCTCCGCCGACCTTGACGAGCTGATCGGCATGTCGGACACCCTGCGGGTGATCCTGCGCGGCCGGCTGGTCGGGGAGGCCGACCCCGCGACCATCACTCCGGACGAACTCGGCTCCCTGATGACCGGCGCCGCAGAGGGGAGCGTGGCATGATCTCCAACCTGCTCGCGAAGTCGTACGCGCGGACCGTGATCGCGGCCCTCGTCGCGCTCGTCTTCGCGATCGTCGTGACCTCGATCGTGCTGTCGGTGAGCGGGTTCAACCCGCCGTCGACGTTCCAGGCGATGTTCGACTTCGGCAAGGAGCCCGACAGCGTCGTCAACACCGTGAACCGCGCGGCGGCGTACTACCTGTCCGCGCTCGCGGTCGCGATCGGGTTCCGGATGAACCTGTTCAACATCGGCGTCGACGGGCAGTACCGCCTCGCGGCCATGCTCGCCGCCGCGGCGGGCGGCGCGTGGGCGCTGCCGGCCGGGCTGCGCCAGATCGTGATCATCCTGGTGGCGGTCGTCGTCGGCGGCGCGTGGGCGGGCATCGCGGCGATCCTCAAGGTGACCCGCGGCGTCAGCGAGGTCATCTCGACCATCATGCTGAACTTCATCGGCACCGGGGTGATCGCGTTCCTGCTCAGCCCGAACCGGCTCGCGGCCAAGGTCGCCGGCAGCAACAACATCGGCACCAAGCCCATCGGCTCGTCCGGCCGGGTGCCGGGTATCTCCTACCCGGGCAGCGACCTGAAGATCTACGGCCTGGTCCTGCTCGCGGTGCTGGCCGGCGCCGCCTTCTGGTTCGTGATCAACCGCACGCGGTTCGGCTTCGACCTGCGGGCCACCGGCCTGTCGCAGAGCGCGGCGGTCGCGAGCGGCGTGGACGCCAAGCGCATGGTCGTCATCGCGATGGTCCTGTCCGGCGCGGTCGCCGGTCTCGTCGGCATGCCGCAGCTGCTCGGCGGGTCGTACTCCTACTCACTGGACTTCCCGACCGGCATCGGCTTCACCGGCATCGGCATCGCGCTGCTCGGCCGGAACAACCCGGTCGGAATCGCCTTCGCGTCGCTGCTGTGGGCGTTCCTGGACCAGTCGTCGCAGATCCTGGAGTTCAACGACATCCCGAAGGAGATCGTCGCCATCACCCAGGCGGCGGTGCTGCTGTCGGTGGTCGTGGTCTACGAGATCGTCAACCGGGTGGGCCGGCGCATGGACCAGCGGCGCGTCGCCGCGGAGCTCGGAGAGGCGGCGGCGTGAGGAACTTCGACAGTCCGGCGTACGGCTCGGAGCAGGCAGGCAGGGAGGGCGCATGATCGACCAGGAGGTCCGTACGCCGGCTCCGCGGACCGGCGGGGTGCGCGCGTTCCGCGGCCGGCGGGCGCTGACCATCGGCCTGGGCGCCTTCGCCGCCCTCATCCTGCTGCGGCTCATCACCGGCGAGAGCGACATCACCTCCAGCGGGACCATGAGCGCGACGCTCGGTCTCGCCGTGCCGATCGGGATGGCCGCGATGGGCGGCCTGTGGTCCGAACGCTCCGGCGTCGTCAACATCGGCCTCGAGGGCATGATGGTGTTCGGCACCTGGGGCGCCGCCTTCGGGGCCTACTTCGGCGGAAATCCCTGGCTGGGGCTCCTCGCCGGGGTGATCGCCGGAGCGCTCGGCGGCCTGCTGCACGCCGTCGCCACCGTGTCGTTCGGCGTGGACCACATCGTCTCCGGCGTCGCGATCAACATCCTGGCGCCGGGCGTCGCGCGCTACCTGTCGGACCTGTTCTTCACGCACGAGACCGGCGGCGGCGCGACCCAGTCGCCGCAGCTGCCGGACTTCCCGACGTGGAGCGTGCCCGGCGTCGGCGGCCCGCTCGGCGACCTCGAGAAGCACCACTGGATCCTGATCTCCGACCTCGCCGGGCTGGTCCGCGGCCTGCTGACGAACCTGTCCCCGGTGACCCTCATCGCCGCCGCGCTCATCCCGATCTCGTTCCTCCTGCTGTGGCGTACGGCGTTCGGCCTGCGGCTGCGGTCCTGCGGCGAGAACCCTCTCGCCGCCGAGTCGCTGGGCGTGAAGGTCTACACGATGAAGTACGCCGCGGTGGTGATCTCCGGGGCGTTCGCCGGGGTCGGGGGTACGTTCCTGGCCATGGTGGCGTCCTCCAACTACCAGGAGGGCCAGGTCAACGGGCGCGGCTTCATCGGCCTCGCTGCGATGATCTTCGGCAACTGGCGTCCGGGCGGCGTCGCGGCGGGCGCGGGCCTGTTCGGCTACACCGACGCGCTGCAACTGCGCGGCGGCGCGGGCGCGGTCCACGCCATGCTGCTCCTGCTCGGCGTCGGCCTGCTGGCCCTCGCGGTCTGGCACGCGTACCGGCGCCGGATGGTCACGGCCGTCGTCTCGGCGGTCGTGGCGGTCGGGCTCCTCGCCTGGTTCTTCCTGACCGACGAGCTGCCCAAGGAGATCGTCACCTACAGCCCGCACATCACGACGCTGCTCGTGCTGGCGTTCGCGGCGCAGCGACTGCGGATGCCGGCCGCCGACGGGCTGACCTACCGACGCGGAGGAGGACACTGATGGCCGACATCGACTGGGACGCGCTCCGGGCGGCCGCCCGCGCGGTGATGGAGAAGGCGTACGTCCCGTACTCGAACTTCCCGGTGGGCGCCGCCGGCCTGACCGACGGCGGGCGGATCATCGCCGGCTGCAACGTGGAGAACGCCTCGTACGGCGTCGGCCTGTGCGCCGAGTGCGGGCTGGTCTCGGCGCTGCACGGTACGGGCGGCGGCGGCCGGCTGGTCGCCGTGGCCGTCGTGGACCGGCACGGCGCTCCGCTGATGCCCTGCGGTCGCTGCCGTCAGCTGCTGTGGGAGCATGGCGGTCCCGACATGCTGCTGGAGACCGTCAGCGGCATCCGGCCGATGCGCGAGGTGCTGCCCGACGCGTTCGGCCCCGACGATCTGGAGACCCGAGCGTGATCTTCGACGCCGTCGACGTCATCCGTACGAAGCGGGACCGCGGAGAGCTGTCCGACGAGCAGATCGACTGGACGATCGGCGCGTACACCGAGGGCGTCATCGCCGACGAGCAGATGTCCGCCCTCGCCATGGCGATCCTGCTGAACGGCATGACCCGGCGCGAGGTCGCCCGGTGGACCGACGCGATGCTGCGCTCCGGCGAGCGGATGGACTGGTCCGGGCTGAGCCGCCCGACGACGGACAAGCACTCCACCGGCGGGGTGGGGGACAAGATCACGCTGCCGCTGGCGCCGACCGTGGCCGCCTGCGGCGCCGCCGTTCCGCAGCTGTCCGGCCGCGGCCTCGGCCACACCGGCGGCACGCTCGACAAGCTGGAGTCGATCCCGGGCTGGCGCGCGTCGCTGTCGAACGAGGAGATGCTCGCCGTCCTCGACTCGGCGGGCGCGGTGGTGTGCGCGGCCGGCTCCGGCCTCGCGCCCGCCGACCGCAAGCTGTACGCCCTGCGCGACGTCACCGGCACGGTCGAGTCGATCCCGCTGATCGCCAGCTCGATCATGTCGAAGAAGATCGCGGAGGGCACCGGCGCGCTGGTGCTGGACGTCAAGGCGGGGTCCGGCGCGTTCATGAAGAGCGTCGTGCACGCCCGTGAACTGGCCCGCACGATGGTCGACATCGGCACCGACCACGGCGTGAAGACGGTCGCGCTGCTGACCGCGATGGACACCCCGCTCGGGCGTACGGTCGGCAACGCGCTGGAGGTCGACGAGTCCGTCGAGGTCCTGGCCGGCGGCGGTCCGGAGGACGTCGTCGAGCTGACGGTCGCCCTGGCCCGGGAGATGCTCGCCGCGGCGGGTCTTGAGGGCGCCAAGGATCCCGCCGACGCGCTGCGGGACGGCTCGGCGATGGACGTCTGGCGGACCATGATCTCCGCGCAGGGCGGCGACCCGGACGCCCCGCTCCCGGTCGCCAAGGAGACCCACGAGGTCCTGGCGACGGAGTCCGGCGTGCTCTCCCGGCTCGACGCCTACGGCGTCGGCGTCGCGGCGTGGCGTCTCGGCGCCGGCCGGGCGCGCAAGGAGGACCCGGTGGCGCACGCCGCGGGCATCGTCCTGCACGCCAAACCCGGCGACATCGTCCGCGCGGGCCGGCCGCTGATGACGCTGCACGCCGACGACCCGGCGCGCTTCGAGCGCGCGCTGGACGCCCTGGACGGCACGGTCGAGATCGGCGAGATCGAGGACGCCCGCCGGCCGCTCATCATCGAGCGGATCGCCTGACCGCCCCCCGCGAACGCCGCCGTACGGCCCCGGCGCCTCGCCGGGGGCCGTACGGTGCTGTCGGTCGCGGACGGCCGGTAATGTGCGTGGGGTGACGAACCGTCCTGTGCTCGACGACATCCGGCGGGCTCCCAAGGTGCTCCTCCACGACCACCTCGACGGCGGGCTCCGGCCGGAGACCATCGTCGACCTCGCCCGCGACACCGGCTACGACGCGCTGCCCACCACCGACCCGGCGGAGCTGCGCACCTGGTTCGCCGAGGCGTCCGACTCCGGCTCGCTGGAGCGCTACCTGGAGACGTTCGACCACACGGTCGGCGTCATGCAGACCGCCGACGCGCTCGCCCGGGTCGCGTACGAGTGCGCCGAGGATCTGGCCGAGGACGGCGTCGTCTACGCGGAGGTCCGCTACGCGCCCGAGCAGCACACCCGCCAGGGCCTGACGCTCGACCAGGTCGTCCAGGCGGTGCTGCGGGGGTTCGCGGAGGGCGGCCGCGACCACGGCATCCGGGTCGGCACGCTCCTCACCGCGATGCGTCACCAGGCCCGCAGCATGGAGATCGCCGAGCTGGCCGTCCGCTACCGCGACGAGGGCGTCGTCGGCTTCGACATCGCCGGCGCCGAGGCGGGCTACCCGCCCACCCGGCACCTCGACGCCTTCGAGTACCTCCAGCGGGAGAACGCCCACTTCACCATCCACGCCGGCGAGGCGTTCGGCCTGCCGTCGATCTGGCAGGCCATCCAGTGGTGCGGCGCCGACCGGCTCGGCCACGGCGTGCGCATCATCGACGACATCGGCGAGCGCGAGGCCGGCAGCCCCCGGCTCGGGCGCCTCGCCGCGTACGTACGGGACAAGCGCATCCCGCTGGAGATGTGCCCCAGCTCCAACGTCCAGACCGGCGCCGCCAAGTCCATCGCCGAGCACCCCATCGGGCTGCTCCGCCGCCTCTACTTCCGGGTCACCGTCAACACCGACAACCGGCTGATGAGCGGCACGACGCTGTCGGAGGAGTTCGCCAAGCTCGTCGAGGCGTTCGGCTACGGCTGGGACGACCTGCAGTGGTTCACGGTCAACGCCATGAAGTCGGCCTTCCTCGGCTTCGACGAGCGGCTCGAACTGATCAACGGCGTCATCAAGCCGGGGTTCGCGCAGCTGAAGTGGCGATCGCGCCCGTGACCGCCGCCGTGTTCCCCAAGACCCCGCCCGGCGCGAAGGTGTTCCGGCCGACGGCCGCCCGCTTCTTCGGCTGGGCCTGGATGGTCTTCGCCGCGGCCAACCTCGTCGACCTGATCTGGCGGGGCCGCGACGCCGCCTCCCTGGTGGCCGCGACGGTCATGCTGCTCGGCTGCGGCGTCGCGTACGTCGCCGCGCTGCGGCCCCGGATCGTCGCCGACGAGGAGGGCGTCCGCCTGCACAACCTCATCCGCGACGTCGAGGTGCCCTGGCGCGGGGTGGAGCGGGTCGAGGGCGGCGACGCCGTGTACGTCCACGCGGACGGCCGCCGGTTCCGCGCCTTCGTGCTGCAGATCTCCCCGCGGAACCGCGCGCGGTTCGAGGCGAAGGCCCGCCGCCAGGAGCGGAAGCTGCCCGACCACGTCGCGGACTACGTCCAGGGACGCACCCACACCGACTTCGCGGTCGAGCAGCTCCGCGAGCTGGCCGGGCGGCGCTCCCGGCGCGACAAGGACGGCGGGGCGGAACCGACGGTGACGTGGGCCTGGCCCGCGATCGTCGCCGTGGCCGTCCCGGCGGCCGCCTTCCTCGTCGCCCTCGTCATCGCCCTGCTCTGACCCGGCCACCCACGCGGCGGCTCGACGCCAGGCAGCGTCGGGATGAGGCCCTCCACCGCCACCGTCTGCGGGACCCGGCCCGGCGTGGTTCCGGCGAGCGGCCGGCGCGAACTCGCCCGCCGGGAAGGTGTCATACCGCGACGAAGCGCCGGGGCCCGCCGGCGGTGATGACGCGGCCGAAGCGCATGCCGGGGAAGTGGGCGGCGGCCAGCAGATCGCCGGTCTCGGCGGCCTGGTCGGCGATGCGGTTGCGCGCCGCGGAGGCCGCGGCCGGGTCGACGTCCCAGATGACCTGCCAGTCGCGTTCGGAGAACTGGACGACGGAGTGGACGACGTCGCCCAGCAACAGCGCGCGCTCCCCGCGGGAGGAGAGGGCGTAGACGGTGGTGCCGGGGGTGTGGCCAGGGGTGTGCAGGGCGTCCAGGCCGGGGGCGATCGTGTGGTCCGTGTCGAAGAGCTCGAGCCGGTCGGCGAGCGGGGTGAGCTTGTCGACGGCGCTCTGCTGCGGGGCCTCGCCGGTGACGAAGTGCTGCCAGTCGGCGCGATGGACGCGATAGGTCGCGCGAGGGAAGACCGGCCGGCCGTGGTGGGTGGCCCAGCCGATGTGGTCGAAGTGCAGGTGGGTGAAGACCACGTCGGTCACGTCGGCGGGGGCGATGCCGTGCGCGGCGAGCGACTCCAGGAGCGAGCCGCCTCGGTAGCGGCCGTCGTCGAACGCGCCGACGCCGGTGTCGACCAGCACGATGCGCTCCCCGGTGCCCACCAGGAAGCCGCCCAGCGGCAGATCCAGTGTCCCGTCCGAGGCTCGGTGGTGGTCGTGGCAGGCCCAAGGGTCGTCCACGCCCGGACGGGTGAGGATATCGGCGGCGACCTCGGTCCCCACCCCGTCCATGACCGCCAGGACCTCGATGTCGCCGATCTTCACGCGTGCCCCTCTGCTCCGGGCCGAACGGTTGTTCGACCGATCATCGGGCTGCAACCATCCGCGCGAGTAGGTGATTCCCGTCACCCGCTTCCCCGCTGCCGGATGCGAACGAAACCGCCTTGGAGCGGCGCCGGGACTCGTTCCGAAGGTGAGGGAGGATCGTCCCATGACCGACACGGAGATCATTGACGACACCCCGGCGGCGAGGGCCGCCCGCTTCCGCGCGGAGGCCGCCGCACGGGGGATCCCGGCCGCCGAGGTGGAGGCGTACATACGCGCCGCCCGTCCGGCGATCTACCTCGCGGAGGACGGCCCCGGCCCGGTGGTGGCACTGACCGGCGGGAACCCGCCGCTGCCGGAGGGCGCCCCCGCGCCGGCGGCGGCGTTCGTCGCGGCCGTCGACTGCGCGGCCCTGCCTCCCGGGGCGACGGATCTGCCGCTGCCCACCGAGGGCCGGCTGCTGTTCTTCGCCGATCCCGATCCGGGCAGCGGGGCGGTGGTCGCCGACGCCGTGCGGTACGTACCGGCCGGGACGCCGTCGGCAGAGCGACCGGTCGACCCGGACGACGGGCAGGACACCTACCGCCGGGCGCGGCTGGATTTCTGCTTCCACCAGTGGTCGTGGCCCTGGCGTGAGGAGGACGACGACGAGGAGTCGCAGCGGGCCGCCGAATTGGAGTCCGCCTGGTCGCACGTGGTCGGCTGGCGCCCTCACTGGCGCTTCCAACTCGGCGGTGAGCCGGTGCTCTTCAACTGGGACCCGGTCGAGGTGGCCCGGGACGAAGTGCCGCTGCCCGTCGCGGACGGCGACGAGTGGACGCTGCTGGCCACCTGGCGCGGTGAAGACGACTGCGAGGAGTTGGAGGCGGGCCTCTTCCACTGGGTGATCCGCCGCGCCGATCTGGCCGCTCTCCGCTTCGACCGGGTGTACGTGTACGTCGACGCCTTCTGACCACCGAGGCATCCGACCCATTCTCGTTGTGTACATTTGTACGCATGGCATCCATCGCATCGCCGCCCTCGGACTCTCCCGAGGGCGGCACGACCGGGCAGGCGACCGAGGACGGCCGTTCGCCGGGCCACCCGCGCGGCGCGCGGCGGGCACGCCGGTACGACCCGGACCGCAGGACGCGGATCCTGGGCGCCGCTCTCGACGTCATCGCCGAGCACGGGACGGCCGGGGCGACGCACCGGCACATCGCCGCGCGCGCCGACGTTCCGCTGGGGTCGGTGACCTACCACTTCGCGAGCCTGACCGACCTTCTGGCGCAGGCGTTCGCCCGGCACGTCGAGCTGCAGTCCGCGCGGTTCGAGGAGCTGTTCGAGGGCGTGGAGACGCGCGAACGGTTCGTCGAGGTGCTGGTCGATCTCGTTCACGGCGGTCCCGCCCGGCACCGCAGCGCCGTCCTCGGCTTCGAACTCCACCTGGCCGCCCTCCGCAACCCCGACCTGCGCGTCCTGACGCAGACCTGGACGAGCGACAGCCGGGCCGTGCTGGCCCGCTTCACCGGCCCCGAGACCGCGGCGCGCCTGGACGCCCTGCTGGAGGGCATGATCATGCATGCCCTGCTGGCCGCGACGCCGGAACCCCGCGAGGCGGCGCGGGCCGCGATCGTCCAGACTCTCGGCCCGGCCGGAGAATCCCATGTCTCATAGGACACCTCTGCTCTCCGTCACCGACGCGGAGCTGAACGACCTCCGGTCACGACTGCTCGGCACCCGGTGGCCGGTCGCCTGGCCCGGGAGCGGGTGGGAGGTCGGCGCCGACGTCGGTGCGGTGCGGCGTCTCGCCGAGTACTGGGCCAACGGCTACGACTGGCGCACCCACGAGGCCGCCATCAACGCCCTCCCGTCCCACTCCACGGACATCGACGGCACGCCGGTCCACTATCTGCGCTTCGACGGTGAACACCCCGACGCGCTGCCGATCGTCCTGACCCACGGGTGGCCCAGCTCCTTCCTCGAACTGACCGGTCTCGCCGACCGGCTGGCCGCGCCGTCGCGTCACGGAGGAGACGCCGCGGACGCGTTCACCGTGATCATCCCCTCGCTGCCCGGATTCGCCTTCTCGCCGCAGCGGCCCTCGCTCACGGACCCGCCGCAGACCCACGAGCTCTGGCACCGGCTCATGCGCGACGAACTCGGCTTCGAACGCTACGCCGCCCACGGAGGCGACCTGGGCGCCGGAATCAGCTCACGTCTCGGCGAGGCCCACCCCGAGGCCGTGGTCGGCATCCACCTGCTGGCCGTCGCCGCCCCGACGACCTACGACCCGGCCGGTCTCACCCCGCAGGAACAGGCGTACCTGGACTCCGTGGCGGCATGGGCCGCGGAGGAGGGCGGATACCAGCACCAGCAGAGCACCCGTCCCCTCACCCTGAGCTACGGGCTCGCCGACTCACCCGCCGGGCTGCTCGCCTGGATCGTCGAGAAGTACCGCGCGTGGAGCGACTGCGGAGGCGACCTGTCGTCACGGTTCAGCGACGACTTCATCCTGACCCAGGCATCGCTCTACTGGTTCACTCAGACCATCTCGACCTCGTTCCGCCCCTACTACGAGTACGCCAGGGGACTGACCAGGCGCGTGGAGCGGGTGGACGTCCCCACGGCCGTCGCGCTGTTCCCCGCCGATCTCAGCCGGCCGCCCCGCAGCTGGGCCGAGCGCACCTACAACGTCACCCGATTCACCCCCATGCCCCGCGGCGGCCACTTCCCCGCCATCGAGGAACCGGAACTGCTGGCCCACGACATCACCGAGTTCTTCCGCGCCCATCGGTGACATCGATGAGCCCGAGCGGCCGCCCGCGAATGGCGGCGGGCGCCACCCATCGGGCGCATTCCGGCGACTTCGCGTGCGCGGAATGGCGAGTCGAGCCCCCGATCCGCCGCTACCGTCACCGGCAGTTCCATGTCGCCGGTCGACAGCCATCCCCGCACCCGCCGCCCGGCGTCACCTCCCACGTCGCCGAGCCGAATCTCGGCGATCGGACGTCGGCGGCGCAGGCGACCTGCGACGCCCGCGCACGCACAGGATGGAGGCCGGCCGGTGGCCCGGTCCCACAACGCGAACGACCCCGAACCTGAAGGTCCGGGGTCGTTTCGATGCCCTGAGACATCACGAGAGCGGACGACGGGATTCGAACCCGCGACCCTCACCTTGGCAAGGTGATGCTCTACCAACTGAGCCACGTCCGCGTGACTCCCCAAGAATACCGGATCTCGGGACTACACGAGTCCCGCGTCGTGGGCGAGGAGGGCGACCTGCACCCGATTGTTGAGCTCCAGTTTGGCGAGCAGCCGGGAGACGTGGGCTTTCACGGTCGCGACGCTCATGTACAGCTCAGAGCCGATCTCGGCGTTCGACTTGCCCTGGCCGATGGCGACGACCACCTCGCGCTCGCGGTCGCTGAGCCGGGCGAGGCGTTCCTGCGCGGGGTTGGGCCGCGTGTGAGCCACGTGCGCGATCAGCCGGCGGGTGACGCTGGGGGACAGGATCGGCTCGCCCGCGGCGACGCGCCGGATCGCGTCGATGATCTCACCGGGCGGCGTGTCCTTGAGGAGGAACCCGGCGGCCCCGGCCCGCAGGGCGCGCAGCACGTGCTCGTCCGCGTCGAATGTGGTCAGGATGACGACCTCCGGGGGCCCCCGCCGGGCCCGCAGGGCCTCCGTCGCGGCGAGGCCGTCCATCCGGGGCATCCGGATGTCCATGAGGACGACGTCCGGCGAGTGCTGGGCGACCAGCGCGGCGACCTCGGCGCCGTCGCCCGCCTCCGCGACGATCCGTAGATCGTCGGCTCCGGCCAGCATCATCGACAGGCCCGCACGGACCAATGCGTCATCGTCGACGATCAGCACGCGAATGGTCACGTGGGACACACTAACGGCGCGCGCCGATCGACGGTGTGTTCCGCCCGATCAGGTCCGGCGGCCCCCGCCGATCAAGGTTGACCGGCACCACCGATCAGGACCGGAACCGTCGATCAGGACCGGAACCGTCGATCAATGCCTCATCCGGCCCGGCGCCCCGATGAAGGTCGACCGGCTCCGGTGCTCAGGGCGGACCGGCCACCGCTGCTCCAAGGCGGGCGGGCCATCGCCGGTCAGGGCGGGGTGGCGCCGTTCGACGCGCCGGCCGGCGTGGTCTCGCCGCGCCAGGGGAGCGACGCGCGGACGCGGAACTCCCCGTCCGAGGTGGGGCCGTGTTCGAGCCGCCCGCCGGACAGCAGGGCGCGTTCGGCCAGCCCGATCAGCCCGGTGCCCGAGCCCGGGATCCCCGACGCGGCGTTGACCAGTGGGTTGCGCACCTCGACGGTGAGGTCGGCGCCCGCGGACCCGTCGACGACGACGGTCACGGTGGCGTTCGGAGCGTGCTTGCGGGCGTTCGTCAGGGCCTCCTGCACGGTGCGGTAGGCGCTGCGCCCGAGCGCGGTGGGGATCGCGTCGGCGTCGCGCAGCCGGTTCTCGTAGGTCACGGTCATGCCCGCCCGCCGCGACTCGTCGATGAGCGTGGGCAGGTCGCCGAGGTTCGGCTGGGGGCGCTCGGGCGTGTCCCCGGAAGCGTCATCACGGAGCACGCCGATCACCTCGCGCAGGTCCTGGAGCGCCTGGTGGGCGCTCGCCCGGATCACGCCCGCGGCCTTGGCGATCTCGTCCGGGGGAGCGTCGGGACGGAACTCCAGCGCTCCCGCGTGCACGCTGAGCAGCGAGATGCGGTGGGCGAGGACGTCGTGCATCTCCCGGGCGATGCGGGCGCGCTCCTGGTGCCGGGCCTGCGCGACGCGGAGCTGCTGCTCGGCCTCCGCCCGCAACGCCCGCTCGCGCAGGGACAGGATGAGCTGACGCCGCGCGCGAACGAACATCCCCGATGCGACGATGGCCGCGACGACCATGACGTTCCAGATGATCGCGAACCAGAACGATTCGCGGGGATCCGGGAACAGGAGGGCGTAGATCGCGCCGGTGAGCAGGTGAACCCCTGCGACCAGGACGACCGTACGGAAGTGTCGGTGCACGGACACCGTGAACAGCGCGATGCAGGCCGCGCCGGAGGTGGTCACGGAGACCGTGCCCAGCACGCCCAAGGCGACCGCGAGCTCCACGGGACGGCGCCGGCGTCCCCACAGGGCGAGGCAGCCGAGCGCGCCGATCATCACGTCGGGCAGCCACGGCGGGTGGTGGGGCGGGTGAGTCCCCTGGGACGTGGCGACCAGCATGAGGCACCCGAAGAGCATCGCCAGGACGAAGCAGGCGATGTCGACCGCCCAGTCACGGGCCGACCGGGGGACCCGGTCCGTCGGGTCGGGGGCCGCGAGCAGGGCGGGGAGGAGGGACGGGTGGTCGGGGCGGGACACCGCCATACCGCTCATGGTCGTCAACGGTAGATCCTCGCCCGGCGGACCGGCATCGGCCGAAAGTCGACGCCGCCATGACCTCGGGTCGAGACGACCGGTCCGTACGGTCCCGCCACCGGCACGGCCACGCCCGACGGACCCTCACGCCCGGCGGCACGATCCCGCCCGGCGGCTCGGTCACGGGGACGGCAGGTCACGTCGACGGTGTCGTCCCGCCCGGCGGTGCGGTCCCGCCCGGCGATGTGGTCCCGCCTGGCAGGGTCGTCCCGCCGGATGTCGGCGGCCTACGCGCGGGTCAGAGCCCGATGACCTCGGCGAGGTCGTCGCGGAGCGCGGACAGCGCGGCCTCGGCGGTCGTGCGGGCCTCGGCGACGGAGCCGGTCACCGGCTGGACGACCTCGAGGTAGCACTTGAGCTTCGGCTCGGTCCCGGACGGGCGGACGACGACGCGCCCGCCCTCCGACAGCCGGAAGCGCAGGCCGTCCGTCGGCGGGAGGCCGGCCGGCCCGGCCGCCAGGTCGTCCACGTCCGTCACCGTACGGCCGCCGAGCCGGTCCGGCGGCGTCGCGCGCAGCCGGGCCATCGCGTCCGTGATCAGGGACAGGTCGGCCACCCGTACGGCCAGTTGCGCGGTGGCGTGCAGGCCGTACCGGCGTGCCTGGTCGTCGAGCAGGTCGAGGAGCGTACGGCCCTCGGCCTTCGCCTCGGCGGCCAGCGCGGCGACGGTCAGCGCCGCGCCGATGCCGTCCTTGTCGCGCACGGGGACGCCGTCGTCGCCGCCGACGCAGTAGCCGAGCGCCTCCTCGTACCCGTAGACGAGCCGGTCGCGGTCGGTGCCCGCCTTCATGATCCACTTGAATCCGGTCAGCGATTCGGCGTACCGGACGCCGTGCGCGGCCGCGATCTTCCCGAGCAGCGAGGACGACACGATCGTCGTGACGACGAGCCGGTCGGGTCCGCTCGTGTGCCGCAGGACATGCTCGGCGAGCAGCCCGCCGACCTCGTCCCCGGTCAGCATCCGCCCGCCCACGGCCACCGCGCAGCGGTCGGCGTCCGGGTCGTTGGCGATCACCAGGTCGTGGTCCTTGCCCAGGTCGAGGGCCAGGTCCATCGCGCCGGGCTCCTCCGGGTTGGGGAACGCGACGGTGGGGAAGTCCGGGTCGGGCCGGGCCTGCTCGGCAACGACGTCGGGCGCCTGGAACCCGCTCCAGGCGAACGCGCGGGCCAGCACGTCCCCGCCCACGCCGTGCAGCGGGGTGTAGGCGGCCGAGACGTCCCGCGCGGCGCCGAGCGGCAGCCGCGACAGCGCGTGCAGGTAGGCGTCCACGATGCCGTCGTCGAGGAGGTTCCACTCGACGCCGCGCGGCAGTTCGTCGACCCGTCCGACGGCGTCGATCGCGCGGGAGATCTCCGCGTCCAGCGGCGGGATGATCTGGGCGCCGTCGCCCCAGTACACCTTGTAGCCGTTGTCCCGTGGCGGGTTGTGGCTGGCGGTCACCATGACGCCGGCGTCGGCGCCGAGGAAGCGGACGGCGTACGCGAGGACCGGCGTCGGCAGCGGCCGCGGCATCAGGTGCACCGTGACGCCCGCCCCGGCGAGCACGGCGGCGGAGTCCTCGGCGAACACGTCGGACTTGTGCCGCGCGTCGTACCCGATCACGACGGAGGCGCCGTTGCCGGGCCGGTCGAACCGCTCCGTCGCGTCCTCGGAGGTCAGCACGGCGGCGAGGCCAGCGGCGGCCCGCATGACCGTCACGCGGTTCATGCGGTTCGGGCCGGCCCCGAGCTCGCCGCGCAGGCCCGCCGTGCCGAACTCCAGCTTCGCCCCGAACCGCTCGGCCAGCGCCGTCTCGTCGCCGAGCAGGGCCCGCAGCTCCTCGCGGGTCTCGGGGTCGGGGTCCTGGGCCAGCCACTCCTCGGCCCGCCGCCGGTATCCGTCGCTCACGTGTCCGTCCATTCCGGCCTCAGAGGGCCCGCAGGGCCTTGCCGAGCAGCGCGCCCATCCGCTCGGCGGCGGCCCGTCCGGCGGCCAGCACCTCCTGGTGGTCCAGCGGCTCGCCGGTCAGGCCCGCGGCGATGTTCGTGACCAGGGAGATGCCCAGTACGTCGGCGCCGCCCTCGCGGGCGGCGATCGTCTCCAGGACGGTGGACATGCCGACCAGGTCCGCGCCCATCGTGCGCAGCATGCGGATCTCGGCCGGCGTCTCGTACGACGGGCCGGGCAGCGCGGCGTAGACGCCCTCGGCGAGGGCCGGGTCGATGTCCTTGACGAGGGCCCGCAGGGCGGGGGAGTACGCCTCGGTCATGTCGACGAAGGTCGGGCCGGAGATCGGGTTGTGGCCGGTGAGGTTCAGGTGGTCGCTGATCAGCACCGGGTCGCCGACCTTCTGCCACTCCGGGCGGGTGCCGCCCGCGGCGTTGGTGAGCACGACCGTCCCGACCCCGGCGGCCAGCGCCGTACGGATGCCGTGGACGACCGGCGGCACGCCCCGCCCCTCGTACAGGTGGGTGCGGCCGAGGAAGACCAGCGCCCGCTTCGTTCCGATCTCGATCACACGGATCGTGCCCGCGTGGCCCGGCACTCCCGGCTCGGCGAACCCGGGCAGCTCCGTCACGGGGATCTCGTCGGCGGGCGCGCCGAGCGCGTTCGCCGCCGGCACCCAGCCGGACCCCATCACGAGGGCGACGTCGAAGGAGTCGGCGGTCAGGCGTCGCTTCAGCACGTCGGCCGCGGATCGGGCCAGTTCGTAGGCGTCATTGCTCACAAGCGGACAGACTACCCACGACGTACGCGCTGATCAGTCGCCGAGTGACTTGCACGGGCGGGTGCGCAGATCCTTGACGTAGTCGTCCGGCGCGCCCGCCCGCTCGGCGGCGTCGGCGAGGATGCCGAGGTACCGCGCCGACGGCAGGCCGCCCTCGTAGGCGTCGAGGACGTAGAGCCAGGCGAGGACGTCGCCGTCGAGGGTGGCGATCCGGACCCGGATCTTCCGGTAGACGCCGAGGGCCGCCCCCTCCCACTCGTCCAGGGCCTGCTCGTCGAGTTCGGGAACGTCGTAGAGCACGACGAAGACGTGCTCGTCGGCGTCCTCGACCACCGTGGCGAGGGCGCCTTCGAAGCCGACGTTCTCACCGCCGAAGGTCAGCCGCCAGCCCTGGAGCCAGCCGGTCGTGCGCAGGGGCGAGTGCGGAGCCCGCTGCGCCATCTGCGCGGGATCCATGTTGGAGGCGTACGCCGCGTACAAGGCCACGGTCGCCCAGCGTACGGCCTGGGCGGCCGCGGCGGCGTGTCAACCCCGGGAGTGCGGGAGAATGACCGATATGACACGCGTAGCCATCCTCGGAGGCGGCCCCGGCGGCTACGAATCCGCCCTGGTCGCGGCACAACTGGGCGCGGACGTCACGCTCGTGGAGCGCGACGGGCCCGGAGGGGCCTGTGTCCTCACCGACTGCGTCCCTTCCAAGACGCTCATCGCGACCTCGACGCGCATGGCGGTGCTGTCGGAGTCGGCGTCCCTCGGCGTGCGGTTCTCCGGGGGCCCGGACGGCGAGGTCGGCGGGCCGGAGGTCGACCTTCCCCTGGTCAACAAGCGGGTGAAGGAGCTGGCCTGGGCCCAGTCCGCCGACATCGAGAGCCGGGTCGCGGACGAGGGCGTACGGATCGTCCGCGGAGAGGGCCGCCTCGTCGACCCGCAGATCGTGGCCGTCGGCGACGAGCGGATCCACGCCGACGTCGTCCTGATCGCCACCGGCGCGACGCCGCGGGTCCTGCCCGGCGCCGAGCCCGACGGCGAGCGCATCCTGAACTGGCGTCAGCTCTACGACCTGCCCGAACTGCCCGAGGACCTGATCGTCGTCGGCTCCGGCGTCACCGGCGCCGAGTTCGCCGGCGCGTACCTCGCCCTCGGTTCACGCGTCACGCTCGTCTCCTCCCGCGACCACGTCCTGCCGAACGAGGACGAGGACGCCGCGCGGGTCCTGGAGGAGGTCTTCCAGCGCCGTGGCATGAACCTCCTCGCCCGCTCCCGCGCCGCCGGGGTCAAGCGCACCGGCGACGGCGTCGAGGTGACGCTCACCGACGGCCGTACGGTCACCGGGTCGCACTGTCTCATGACGGTCGGCATGGAGCCCAACACCCGCGGAATGGGCCTGGAGGAGGCCGGCGTACGGCTGGACGAACGCGGGTTCGTGCAGGTGGACAAGGTGTCCCGCACGTCCGCCCCCCACGTGTACGCCGCCGGGGACTGCACCGGCGTGCTGATGCTCGCCTCGGTCGCCGCCATGCAGGGCCGGATCGCGATGTGGCACGCCCTCGGCGAGGCCGTGCAGCCGCTCAAGCTCGGCTGGGTCGCCGCGAACATCTTCACCGATCCGGAGGTCGCCACGGTCGGCGTGTCCCAGGCGCAGATCGACTCCGGCGAGGTCCCGGCCCGGATCGTGAAGCTGCCCCTGTCGACCAACCCGCGCGCCAAGATGCAGGGCTTCCTGGACGGCTTCGTGAAGATCTTCTGCCGGCCGGCCACCGGCATCGTGCTCGGCGGCGTGATCGTCGCGCCCCGGGCCGGCGAGCTGATCCTCGGCCTGTCGATCGCCGTGCAGCAGCACCTGACCGTCGACCAGGTGGCCCACACGTTCGCGGTGTACCCGTCCGTGTCCGGCAGCATCACCGAGGCCGCCCGCCGCCTCATGCAGGAGTCGGCCTACTGATCCACGGCCCTAGCGGCCCGTGGCGCCCCACGTCAGGGACAGGCCGGTCGCGGCGCGGTCGGTGCTGATCTCCATCATGCTGCCGAGGATGGTGGCGTGGTCGTCGACGATCGCGGTGCCGTCCAGCGTGTACGTGATCCGCTCGCTGGTGAACACCGGGCTGCCCGCGGGCTCCTCCAGGTGCCGCGCGAGGGCGGCGTCCAGCAGCCCGGGGCGGATCGTCTCGGCGGCGCGGGCCACCGCCACCCCGGCGTCGGCGAGGGCACCGTACAGCGAGACGCCGGTGAAGTCCCGGTCGCGCACCGCCTCGGCGTGCGGCTGCCGGACCCAGGACACCTGGTGGATCGCGGCGCGCCCCGCGAACTCGCGGAGCCGCTCCAGCCGCAGCGCCGTCTCGCCGGGACGGCTGCGGAGCCGCGCGGCGACGCCCGCCGGAACCTTCCGCACCGACCGCCCGAGCACCACCGTGCGCACCTCGTGGCCCTGCTCCCGCAGGTCGTCGGCGAGGCTCCGGAGCGACCCGAGCTGGTACGCCAGGTGCGGCGGCGCGACGTACGTCCCGCGCCCGTGCCGCTGCACGATCAGCCCCTCGTCGCTGAGCCGCCGCAGCGCCTGCCGGAGCGTCATCAGCGTCACCCCGTACGAGGCGCTCAGCTCGCGCTGCGGCGGGAGCGCCTCGCCCGGGGCGTAGTGACCCGCGCGGATCTTCGCGGCGAGGTCGGCGGCGATGGTGCGGTACCTCGCCTCGTGGCCGGTGTCGCGGGCCATCGCCCTCCCTCTCCTCCGCGCGGCTCGCCCTGCGCTCAGGTCTCCTCGTCGAGTGCTCGGCGAATCTTAGCCAGGAAGGCCCCGACGTCGTCCGGCCCGGACCCGTCCAGCACCTGCCGCATCAGCGCCGCGCCGATGACGACGCCGTCGGCGCCGCGGGCGGCCGCCACCGCCTGCCCGGGGGTCGAGATGCCGAACCCGAGGAGCACGGGGCGGTCGGTGCCGCGCCGGATCCGCTCGGCGGTCGTCGTCGCCGACGCGGCGAGCGCGGACCGTTCGCCGGTCGTGCCCATCAGCGAGACGGCGTAGACGAACCCGCGACTGCGCCGGCCGATCTCCGCCAGCCGTGGTTCGGGGGTGGCCGGGGAGGCGAGCAGCGCCAGGTCGACGCCCGCGGCGGCCGCGACGTCCGTCAGCTCACCGGCCTCGTCCACCGGCAGGTCCGGGACGATCAGCCCGGTGACCCCGGCGTCCCGCAGCGCCGCGCAGAACGTCTCCGGCCCGTCCCGCAGGACCAGGTTGTAGTACGTGCTGGCGACCAGCGGCACGGCCGGCTCGCCCAGCGCGGCGAGGTCGGCGAGGATCCCGCGCACCGACGCCCCGCGCGCCAGCGCCGCGTTCGACGCCTCCTGGATGGTGACGCCGTCGAGGGTCGGATCGCTGAACGGCAGCCCGACCTCGATCGCGTCGGCCCCCGCCGCCGCGAACGCCCGCAGGTACGCGGTCCAGTCCGGGGTGATCCCGCCGGTGAGGTACGGCATCAGCAGCGTACGGCCCGCGTCGCGGCGCGCCCGCAGGCACCGCTCCAGCGACCCGAGCGTCGTCGTGCCGGTCATCCCAGAACTCCCATCAGCGTCGAGATGTCCTTGTCGCCCCGCCCCGACAGCGTGAGCATCACGGTCGCGCCGGGCGGCAGCTCACCGTCGCCCGCCGCCCGGATCACCCACGCGACCGCGTGCGCGGACTCCAGTGCGGGCACGATCCCCTCGGTACGGGCCAGCCGTACCGCCGCGTCGACCACCTCCTCGTCGGTGACCGTGACGTACCGGGCGCGGCCCAGGTCGCGCAGGTGGGCGTGTTCCGGGCCGACCCCGGGGTAGTCCAGGCCGGCCGCGATGGAGTGGGCCTCGGTGATCTGGCCGTCGTCGTCCTGGAGGAACAGCGAGCGGAAGCCGTGCAGCACGCCGGCCCGGCCACGCGTCGCGCCGGCGCCGCCCTCGGCCTCGACCCCGACGAGCCGTGCGGGGCCGTCGGCGAACCCGGCGAAGGTGCCCGCCGCGTTCGAGCCTCCCCCGACGCAGGCCACGACGTAGTCCGGCGCGCCGGAGGGCAGCTCGGCGGCGCACTGGCCGCGCGCCTCGTCACCGATCACCCGCTGGAACTCCCGGACCATCCACGGGTACGGGTGCGGCCCGACGACCGAGCCCATGCAGTAGTGGGAGTCCTCCAGCGCGCCCACCCAGTGGCGCATCGCCTCGCTCGTGGCGTCCTTGAGCGTGCGGCTGCCCATCGTCACCGGGACCACCTCGGCGCCGAGCAGGCGCATCCGGAAGACGTTCAGCGCCTGGCGCTCGATGTCCTTCTCGCCCATGAAGACCGTGGCCCGCAGGCCCAGCAGCGCCGCGGCGGTCGCGGTCGCCACCCCGTGCTGCCCGGCGCCCGTCTCGGCGATCAACCGGGTCCGGCCCATCCGGACGGCCAGCAGCGCCTGCCCCATCACGTTGTTGATCTTGTGGGAGCCCGTGTGGGCCAGGTCCTCGCGCTTCAGCAGGACCTCGACGCCCAGTTCGGCGGACAGGCGCCGCGCCCGCGTCAGCGGCGTCGGACGGCCGACGTGCTCGGCCAGCAGCGCCGCGAGAGCGGCGCGGAATGCCGGGTCCGCCCACGCCGTCCGGAAGGCGTCCTCCACCTCGCCGCACGCCGCCACCAGCGACTCCGGCACGTACCGGCCGCCGTGACCCCCGAACCTGCCGCGCACCCCGGGATCGCCCATCGCCGTGCCGCGGGGGACCGCCTCCCGCACCGGCCGCGGCTGTACGTCCGTCGCCATCGCGCCTCCTCTGAGATGTAGAACTCATCGAATGAGTTCTATAACTCTTCGAGAGTGGCACAGGATGCGCCGGACGCGCCAGCGCGTTAGGCGGGCGGAGCGGTCCACGGGGGAAGGCGGGCATGACAAAGGCCCGGCCGGGAATCGGCCGGGCCTTGGGGAAAAGTCGTCCACAGGTTGTGGACAGGTGCTGTGGACGAGTCCTGTGGATTACGCGTAACACCAGGTCAGTGCGGTGGATGACCGCGCTGCGGGTCGTCGGGTACGGGGAGGCCGTGCTGCCGCAGCCGGGCCTGCCGGATGTCCGCCGAGTTGATCGCGACGACGAAGGTGCTGCTCAGCAACGCCAGTGCCACGACGGCCACCCGGATGCCCCACTCGGCGGGCAGCAGCGCGAGCACCACGCAGACGGGGGCCATGAGCGCGAGGTGGCGGACCATCATGCGGCCACGCCACCCCGCATCGGTCAGGTCGTGCCGGACCCAACCGAGGTTCTCCGGAGGGAGCCGGAACCCCATGGTGTAACGGGCCCGCCGGAGCGGGCCCGGGTCACCGGGCAGCCGGGTCAGCGGGTACCCCCATCACCAGTCGCCGCCGCCACCGCCGAAGTCACCACCGCCGTCGAAGCCTCCGAAGTCGCCGCCGCCGATGTCGAAGCCGCCGCCGCCGCCGTCTCCACCGCCGAAGCCCCAGTCGCCGTCGTTGTCGTTGCCCGCCTCGTACCCGGCCATGTAACCGGCGTCGTAGCCGCCGTGACCGCCCCAGCCCCCGCTGAACATCGAACCGAGCGCGGTGCCGATCAGCAGGCCGCCGAGCATGTCCCCGCCGCCGAAGCCGGAGTAGTAGCCGCCGGCGTACGGCGCGTACATCGGTCCGGCGTCCCAGTACGGCCGCCGCTGGCCGCCGATCGTGACCAGGCGGGCGTCCGGGTCCACGCCCGACAGCACCCGCTGCGCGTCGGCCGCGCAGGCCGGGACCGACCGGGGCGCGCCGCCCGCGGGCGCCCACATGACGTCCTGCACCGACGGGCCGTGCTGCGGGTTGAAGAAGCAGGGGGCGCGCCGCTCGGGAACCGGCCGGCCGTCCAGGCGGGCCCGCACCGCCGTCATGGAGTAGCGGCCGTCCGCCAGAGCCTCGGTGACCCTGCTCATGTCCTGCGGGCGGCGTGCCTCGTCGACCGCGGCCTTGGCCCGGTCGTAGGCGTCCATGGCCCGCTGGTAGTCGTCCCGGGCGGCCGGGTCGAGGTTCGGGTCCATCACGTTGAGGTTCAGCCCGGTGATGTCCTCACCGAGCCGGGTGACGTCCTCGTAGACGTTCTCCTTGAGCTCGGCCAGCTGCTTGGCGTCCCGCTCCTTCCGCCGCTTGCGCGCGAAGAAGATCAGGCCCACGATGCCCAGGACGATGAGGACGAGGACGCCCAGCACCACGAACCCGGCCGTCGCCGAGCCCGACTTCTTGTCGGAGATCGCCTTGTCGAACCGCTGGTTCAGGTTGAGGACCAGGTCCTTGAGGTTGGACGAGTCGCCACGCGCCTGGGTCACCAGCTGCTGGACCTTGCCGGAGCCCAGACCCTCGTGGGTGCCCGCGAGGATCCGCCGTCCGGTGCCGTCGAGCAGGATGAGCGTGCCCTTCCGGCCCAGGGCGCTGTCGAGCTGGCGCAGGCCCGAGGAGGAGACGCGGTCCTGCTTCACCACGGCGATCCGGATGGTCGACTCGTCGTCCTTCAGCGCGTTGATCACGGATTGCTGGTCGGAACCGGACATCGACGCGCCCGCGTCCGAGGACAGGTAGAACCCCTGGCTCTTCAAGCCCCGGACCACGTTCTGGAACGGGTCGGCGTTCGCCGGAACGGCGAACGCGAACAGCAGTGCGACGACGGCGGCCATGGCGGCGAGAATCGTCGAACGGCGAAGCTTCATGGCGGCCTTCATGTGATCAGTGTGAATGCTTGGACTACCTTCGACGAATCAGCGCTCGAGATGGTTCCGCGCACAGGCCCACAGCGCGCGGCACCCCGGGCACCAGGACGTCCCAGAGCCGAGCGTAACCGATGGCGAGCATCACGTTACGCCCCGCTCGGGTCCCGTCTCCCCGGTAGGTCCTGACCGTCGGCTCAGGCGTCCTTGATCTCGCAGATCACGGCGCCGTTGGAGACCGTCTGGCCGACCTGCGCAGCCAGGCCCGTCACCGTGCCAGCCTTGTGCGCCGTCAGCGGCTGCTCCATCTTCATCGCCTCGAGGACCACGATCGTGGCTCCGGCCTCCACCGCCGTGCCGTCCTCGACGAGGATCTTGACGATGGTGCCCTGCATCGGGCTGACCAGCGCGTCTCCGCCCGCCGCGGCCCCTCCGGCCTTCTTGCCGCCCTTGCGCCGGGCCGGCGCGGCCGCGCGACCGGAGCTCGGGCCGGGGTCGCCCGCCGAGGCGCCCAGCCCCGCGGGGAGCACCACCTCGATGCGCTTGCCGCCGACCTCGACGGTCACCCTCTCGCGCTCCGCCGGTTCGGCCGCCTCGACCGTCGCGTCGTACGGCGCGATCCGGTTGTCGAACTCGGTCTCGATCCAGCGCGTGTGCACCTGGAACGGCTCATCGACGAACGCGGGGTCCTCGATCACCGCGCGGTGGAACGGGAGGACCGTCGGCATGCCCTCGATCTCGAACTCCGCGAGCGCGCGCCGGGCCCGCTGCAGCGCCTCCGTACGGTTCGCGCCGGTGACGATCAGCTTCGCGATCATCGAGTCGTACATCTGCGGGACCGTCATGCCCCCCTCGAACCCGCTGTCCAGGCGCACCCCCGGACCGCTCGGCGCGCTCCACCGGGTGATCGTCCCGGCAGCGGGCAGGAAGTTGCGTCCCGCGTCCTCCGCGTTGATGCGGAACTCGATCGAGTGCCCGCGCAGGACCGGGTCGTCGTACCCCAGCTCCTCGCCCTCCGCGACCCGGAACTGCTCCCGTACGAGGTCGACGCCCGCGACCTCCTCGGTGACCGGGTGCTCGACCTGGAGCCGGGTGTTCACCTCGAGGAACGAGATCGTGCCGTCCTGGCCGACGAGGAACTCACACGTGCCCGCGCCGACGTATCCGGCCTCACGCAGGATCGCCTTCGAGCTGGAGTACAGGGTCGCCAGCTGCTCCTCGCTCAGGAACGGCGCCGGAGCCTCCTCCACGAGCTTCTGGTGCCGGCGCTGCAGCGAGCAGTCACGCGTGGAGACGACCACGACGTTCCCGTGCCGGTCGGCGATGCACTGGGTCTCCACGTGACGCGGCCGGTCGAGGTACCGCTCGACGAAGCACTCCCCGCGCCCGAACGCGCCCACCGCCTCACGGACGGCCGACTCGTACAGCTCCGGGATCTCCTCCATCGTGCGCGCGACCTTCAGCCCGCGGCCACCACCGCCGAACGCCGCCTTGATCGCGATCGGCAGCCCGTGCTCCCGGGCGAACTCCACGACCTCGTCGGCGTCCTTCACCGGGTCCTTGGTGCCCGCCACCAGCGGCGCGCCGACCTTCTGCGCGATGTGCCGCGCCTGCACCTTGTCGCCCAGCGCCATGATCGCGCTCGGCGGCGGCCCGATCCAGGTCAGCCCGGCGTCGATCACCGCCTCGGCGAACCCGGCGTTCTCGGACAGGAAGCCGTAGCCGGGGTGCACGGCGTCGGCGCCGCTCTCCTTCGCGATTCGCAGCAGCTTGTCGATGTCGAGGTAGCTCTCCGCCGCGGTCGACCCGCCCAGCGCGTACGCCTCATCCGCGACCCGCGCGTGCAGCCCGTCCAGGTCGGGCTCCGAGTAGACGGCGACACTGCCGATTCCGGCGTCCCGGCACGCCCTGGCGACACGGACGGCGATCTCACCTCGGTTGGCGATCAGGACCTTGCGCACGTACGACTCCTCGCTCTTGCCGATCAGCCAGAGTCTAGGCAACCCCGCTCTTCTCGCGCTCAAGGGCCGCCCGGTTGTGGCGATCTCCAGGGTAACCAATCACTTGCTACCGCGCCGTGCAACCCCCGCCACCTGGCCTTAGACGCCCGTAGGGCCGGCCCGGCGGCGCGCCGCCACGCGGAGCGGAATCGCGCCTCCACCACGTCGACCGTCGCGGAGCACGCGCCGCCCCCGCCGTCCCGCCTTCCCTCCGCCTTTGCTCTGCTCACCCGGGGTATGCACCTGGAACGGTCCACTGCCTACTGGCGGTGAGCAGAGCAAAGGCCCGCGGGAACGCGGGCGGCCTTGCTCGGGAGCCCGAACGAGCGCCGCCGCGGCCCTCACCGAGTGCGAGCCCGGGCGGCAGGGGAAACGCCCCGGATGGCCGGGTGAGGGGCCGGAGCGTCCGATGCTGGCGAGAATCTCGGATTCGCGCCCACTCCGCGGCTGATTCGTGTGCCTTCATCCGGCTCGGCCCCGAGACGCATGCCCGTTCGCCGAGACTTCGGTTCACTCGTCCTCGCGCCCATTCACCCCCGCCGCGGCCCATCGAAGATGGGGATCGTGATCGAACCGGGGCGAACGGCGGGCGGCGAGAGGGCGGGGGCATGAGCCCCGCGCCCGGGACGGCCCTCGCCGTCCTCAGAGAACGGCAGTTCCGGCGGTTCTTCGTCGGCCAATCGGCGTCGCTGCTCGGCGACGGCATGATCGGAGTCGCCCTGGCGTTCGCGGTCCTCGACCTCACCGGGTCGCCGTCCGACCTCGGGTACGTGCTGGCGGCCCGGACGATCCCCATGATCGCGGGCCTGCTCGTCGGCGGGGTGATCGCCGACCGCCTGCCCCGGCGCCGGATCATGGTCGCCGCCGACCTGGCGCGCTTCCTCGGCCAGGGCACGATGGCCGCCCTGCTGATCGGCGGCCACGCGACGATCTGGGAGCTCGGGGCGCTCCAAGCGGTGCACGGTACGGCGACCGCCCTGTTCAGCCCCGCCTCGACGGGCCTCCTCCCTGCCATCGTCACCGGTCCCCGTCTCCAACAGGCCAACGCGCTGCGGGGCCTGTCCCTGTCGATCGGCAAGATCGGCGGCCCGGTCCTGGCCGGTCTCCTGGCCGCGACGGCGGGCCCCGGCTGGGCCATCGCCGTCGACGCGGCCACGTTCGCGATCAGCGCGGCCACGCTCTCCCGGCTGCGCCTGCCCGCGCAGCGGCCCGCACCGGCGCAGTCCTTCCTGCGCGACCTGCGGGAGGGCTGGACGGAGTTCAGCTCCCGGACCTGGGTCTGCGCCCTCGTCGCCGCGGCGTCCCTCACGAACCTGCTGTTCGCGGCCTACTACGTCCTCGGCCCGGCGACCGCCGAACGGTCGTCCGGCGGCCCCGCCGGCTGGGCGGCGATCCAGGCCCTGCTCGGCGTGGGCTCGCTGGTCGGCGGCCTCGCCGCGCTGCGCGTTCACCCGCGCCGCCCCCTGCGGACGGGCGTCCTCGCCCTCGCGTTCTGCGCCCTGCCCACCATGGGCCTGGCGGCGGGCCTTTCCGTCGTCACGGTGTCCGGCCTGGCCTTTCTCGGCGGCGTCGGGATGACGCTCTTCAACACGTTCATGGAGACCGCCATCCAGCAGCACGTCCCGGACAAGGCCCTGTCCCGCGTCAGCGCGTACGACTGGTTCGGATCCTTCGCCGTTCAGCCCATCGGCCAGGCCACGGCCGGCCCGCTCGCGGCCGGTATCGGCACCCACCCGGCCCTCTGGCTCGCGGGCGTCCTCCAGTTCCTCGTCGCCCTCGCCGCCCTGGCCGTCCCCGCCATCCGCCACCTCCCGGCCACCATCGAGAAAGCGCCGACTTCTTCTGATTCGTCCGCCGCGCCGACGTGACCGCCGACCATTTCGTACGGCCACTTAAGAATCTTGTTCGGATGGATGGCCGGAAGCGGACAATGCGCGGGGTTCCGCCGACCCTCTGTCGATGCTTGATTGCACAGACGGGTCGACAGCGAACGGAGCGAATCCAATGGGCGGCATCTACGGTGGCGATCCCGACGCCATGAAGAGACTCGCGAGCCTCTTCCAGAAGCACGGCCAGGAGCTCGACCAAATCATCCGGGACCTCAACGCGAACACGCAGAGCAGCCAGAGCATCTGGCAGGGTCCCGGCGCCAACCGGTTCCGCGAGGCGTGGGCGCAGGCGAAGCCCTCCTTCGACAAGATGGTCGTCGCCTTCCAGGAGGCCCACCGGGACATCAACAGCCGCGCCGAGGGCTTCCGCAACGTCGGCAAGTAGCCCCCGCTTGCGGGGGCGCTGGAGGCGCCACGCCTGCCACCAGCACCGGGTCTGACACGAAAATAAGGACGTTACGCAGGTCGGGTGGCTGCGACTGGGTCGAAGCGGATGGTGAAGCCGAGGCTGTTGGCTTCTTTGGTCATCCGGCGTAGGGCGCGGTCGGGGTTGCGGCGGGTGAAGTAGTCGGCGCCGAGATCGCGGTAGGGCTGTTGGTCGTGCAGGACGTGCCAGATGGCGATGGCGTGTTTGTGCATCACCGCTACCAGGGCACGTTTGCCGCCTCTGCGGGCGGCGATGCGGCGATGGAACGCCGAAAGATATGAGCGTTTGTCGCGGATCGCGGCCATGGCGGGGGTGCCGAGCAGGCGTTTGAGGTTGCTGTTGCCGGGGCGTGAGCGGCCGGACTTGTTCACCCCGGCGGACTCGTTTTGGCCTGGGCAGACTCCGATCCAGGAGGCGAGGTGCTGGGCGGAGGCGAAACGGCGCATGTCTGCGCCGGTCTCGGCGATGATGACCTCGGCGGCGAGCCTGCCCACTCCCAGGATCGTGTCCAGGTGATCCAGCTTGAAGGAACCCTTCACCATCCCGGCGGCACCAGCACGGGCAAGGAACGCCGCGTCGCTCGGGTCGCTCTTGCGGCTGCGGATCCCGCGCAGGTGAGCGGGGTTGACCAGCATGAGATTCAGATGCGGTTGCAGTACGTAGTAGACCCCGCGCCAGTAGTCCGAGGTGGCCTCCATGACCACTACTTCGACCTGCCGCGCCATCAGCCAGGCCAGCAGGCGGCCGACTTCGGTGCGAGTGGTGCCGAACCGTTCGGTTTCCAGGCTCCAGCTGCCTGCTCGCTTCGTACTGGGGGTGCGCACGCAGGCCAGCAGGAATCGCTTGCCCAGGTCGACTCCGGCCGACCGTAGGTAGATGACCTCGTCGTTGACTTCCTGCCGGGATACGGCCATGCTCCCTGCTCCCTCCGCGTGGCACGCTCGTGCAACGGTGGGCGCCCCGCAGGATCAGGGAAGAGGCGGAGTCTGACACGCGTGCTCCGGGCAACTCCAATCGCCCTGGCGACAAACCGTGATTCCCCGGCAGATCCCTAGCCATCCTGTCCAACGAGCTCACCGGCGTCGCAGACCCATCGGCCACCCGGGACGCCCAGGTAATTTTCCTGCCCCCGAGGTGATCAGCGCAGCCGATCCAGGCTCCTGTCCAGCTAACGGCTCTGTCGCACTTTCGGCTCTGGCTCACTTTCGGTGGTGACTGACTGTAAGCGGCATGACCTCGCCCTTCCCTGCCATTGAGGTCCTCTGGCCAGGGCGGTCAGATGCCGCCAATGTACGGCAGATCGTCGGGCCTGAACTCCCGGACTTGCTTCCTGACCGGCTCAGATCCCCTTGGCGCTCCAGAATAGGCGCCCAACTGGGTCCGCGCCATACGGAGCGTTACCACCGGAAGTGAGCCAGGGCCGTTAACCGGACACACCCGTCTGAATTGAGAGGCGGCCTTCCAAGCGGGTTCGCACTGAGCCGCCCCGCTGCGAGCGCGGCAGGCGTCCCGGCATAGTCATCGGTCAGGGCCTGATGGCGCGGGCGTGATGGTGCGGATGAGTTTCTTGTTCACGAATTCCTCGATGCCGGGGCGGCCGAGTTCGCGGCCGAAGCCGGAGCGTTTGACGCCGCCGAAGGGGAGTTCGGCGCTTTCGGCCAGGACGCCGTTGATGAAGACCATGCCCGCGTCGATCCGGTCGGCGACGCGTTGCGCTTGGGCGGGGTCGGTGGTGAAGACGTAGGAGCCGAGGCCATAGGGGGTGTCGTTGGCGATCTGGACGGCGTGGTCTTCGTCGGTGGCGGCGAAGACCATCGCGACGGGGCCGAAGAGTTCTCGGTGGGCGATGTCGTGGTCGGTGGTGATGCCGGTGAGGACTCCGGCGGGAAAGTAGGCGCCGTTCCGTTGTCCCGCGCTGCGGTAGACCGCGCCCTGGGAGACTGCGGTGTCGATCTGGCGGGCGAGGGTGTCGGCGGCGGTTTGTGAGGACAAGGGCGAGCCGGGTGAGCGGCTGAGGAGCCGGTGGGTGAACCGGGTGACGAACTCGTCGTAGAGGGGTTCGGTGAT
Organism: Actinoallomurus soli; assembly: GCF_024055715.1. Taxonomy (GTDB): domain Bacteria; phylum Actinomycetota; class Actinomycetes; order Streptosporangiales; family Streptosporangiaceae; genus Actinoallomurus; species Actinoallomurus soli. The sequence goes on along the minus strand of NZ_JAMXMV010000004.1, from coordinate 263,483 downwards.
GATGAACCGTTTGGCGGCGTTGCAGGCCTGGCCGGTGTTGTCCAGGCGTGCGGCGACGGCCTTGTCGACGGTGTCGTCGAGGTCGTGGGTGGATAGGACGATGAACGGGTCGGAGCCGCCGAGTTCGAGGACGACCTTCTTCAGATGCCGTCCGGCGATCTCGGCGACGGCGGAGCCGGCTCGTTCGGAGCCGGTGAGGGAGACGCCTTGCACGCGCGGGTCGGCGATCATGTCGGCGACCTGGTCGTTGGTGGCGTAGACGTTGACGTAGGCGCCCGCGGGGAAGCCCGCGTCGAGGAAGATCTGCTCCAGCGCCGCGGCGGAGGCCGGGCACTGCGGAGCGTGCTTGAGCACGATGGTGTTGCCGACCGCGAGGTTCGGGGCGGCGAAGCGGGCGACCTGGTAAGCCGGGAAGTTCCACGGCATGATGCCCAGCAGCACGCCGACCGGGGTGCGGCGCAAGAGCGCGCTGCCCTGGCCGATACCGATGTCGATGGGCTCGTCGGCGAGGAAGCGTTCGGCGTTGTCGGCGTAGTAGGTGTAGATGTCGACGCAGAAGTCGATCTCGGCGTCGGCCTCGTCGGCCGGTTTCCCCATCTCCCGCACGATGGTCGCGGCCAACTCGGCGCGCCGCTCGCGGTGGAGGTCGGCGACTCGTCGCAACAGGGCGGTGCGGTCGGTGACCGTGCTCGTCCGGCCCCAGGTCGCGGCCTTGGCGGCGGCGGTGAGCGCGGCCTGGACGTCGGCGTCGGCGGCGGTCGGGTAGGTGGCGACCACCTGGCCGGTGGCGGGGTCGGTGACGGTATAGAGCCGCTCGGTCATGTCAGGCCTCCTCGCCGACCTGGGTCGCCAGGAGGGAGACCAGGTCGTAGGCGATGTGGGAGGCGGCCACGCCGGTCAGTTCGGCATGGTCGTAGGCGGGCGCGACTTCGACGACGTCGGCGCCGATGACGTTGAGGCCGGTGAAGCCGCGCAGGATCTCCAGGAGCTCGCGGCTGGTGAGACCGCCGGCTTCGGGGGTGCCGGTGCCGGGGGCGTGCGCGGGGTCCAGGACGTCGACGTCGACGGATAGGTAGACGGGGCGGTCGCCGACCCGGGTGCGCAGCCGGTCGGCGATCTCGTCGACGCCTCGGCGCAGGAGGTCGGCGGCGGTGTGGATGCCGAAGCCGAGGCGGTGGTCGTCCTGGAGGTCCTTCTTGCCGTAGAGGGGGCCGCGGGTGCCGACGTGGCTGAGTGCCTCGGTGTCGAGGATGCCTTCCTCGACGGCGCGGCGGAAGGGGGTGCCGTGGGTGTACTCGGCGCCGAAGTAGGTGTCCCAGGTGTCCAGGTGGGCGTCGAAGTGGACCAGCGCCACCGGGCCGTGCCGTTCGGCGGCGGCCCGCAGGAGCGGTAGGGCGATGGTGTGGTCGCCGCCGATGGTCACCAGCCGGGTGCCCGCGGCGGTGAGGTCGAGCGCGGAGGCCTGGATGGTGTCGATCGCCTCGCCGATGTCGAACGGGTTGACCGCGATGTCGCCCGCGTCGGCGACCTGGGCGATGTCGAACGGTGCGATGTCCAGCGCCGGGTTGTAGGGGCGCAGCAGCCGGGACGCCTCACGCACGTGGACGGGGCCGAACCGGGCGCCGGGCCGGTAGGAGACACCGGTGTCGAAGGGGACCCCGACGACGGCGATGTCGGCGTGTTCCACCTGGTCGAGGCGGGGGAGCCGGGCGAACGTGGCCGGGCCCGCGTAGCGGGGGGTGGTGGAGCTGTCGATGGGTCCCAGCGGGCTCATCATGGCCTTTCCTGGTGGTGGCGGGGGCGGTCGGCTACGGGCGGCGTAGCGTTGCAGGACGTTGCGGGTGATCTGCTCGGTGAACTCGTCGCAGGTGGTGTTTCGGGGGGGTGCGCGACGTCCAACGTGGGGACCTTTCGTGCCGGCTGCGCGCGGCGGCCTCGGACTGGGGTGGAGGCGGTCTCGATGGGCCGGCTCCCCGGACACCGCGGGATCAGCGGGACGCGATGCCGACGAAGATCTTGCGAGTGCGCTGCAGCGTGTGCCACCAGCCGTCGAACCCGGCAGGGACCAGGAACGCCTCGCCGGGCCCGAACTCCCGGCGGTGTCCGCGCGTGTCCTCGATCGCCACCCGGCCCTCCTGGATGACGCAGACCTCGTCATAGGGCCACCGCATGATCCGGACGGCCCCCGGCTCGCCCTCCCACGCGCCGGCGATCGAACGGCCATCGGATACCAGGGCCCGGTGCTCGACCTCGGCCCACCCCCCGGTCACCTCGGCGTAGTCGCTCACAGGCGGAACCACCGGGCTTCCCGACCCCGGAGCAAGGACCTGGATCTGCTCGATCGGCATGGACGTTCTCCCTTCGACCGCTGGTAGCGGGTGCGCGTAAAGCTATAGATCGATAGCCTATGTGCGCAAGGGGGCAAGCAGACTTAACGGGCGCTTTGCACTCGCCGGCCGATACGCTGGCCCAGCGGCGAAAGGATGATCCATGGCAGGACGCGGTCCCGACGGCGTCACCCGGCACCGGGCTCTCATCGAGGCCTCACGACTCTTCGCCGCCCGGGGCTTCCACGGGACCTCCACCCGCGACATCGCCGAGGCCGTCGGCGTCCGGCAACCGACCTTCTATCGGCACTTCGCCAGCAAGACCGCGATCCTCGCCGAATTGCTCGACGCCGACCTGCTCCCGGCCCTCAAACGCATCCGCACGGCACTCGCGGCGGAAGCCGGCCCCGCCGTGCGCCTTCACGCCTATCTGCACACCGACGTCGCCGCCATCCTCCGGCTGCCCTATGACGTCCGCGGCCTGTACAACGACGACGTCCTCGAACTGCCCGACCTGACCGACCAGGCCACCCGGCGAGAGCAGATGCACCACCTCACGACCACACTGGTCGATCAAGGAATCGCGAGTGGGGAGCTCATCGCCATCGAAACGGACTTCGTGCAGCACGCCATCACCGGCCTCCTGCTCGAGGTCGTACGGGAGCGCGGTGCAGCACCCTCGCCCGCGCCAGAGAAACGCGCCCTCGAAGTCGCAGACTTCGTCTTGCGCGCCACGCTCGCCGACCCCACTCGGCTGCCCGACATACGCCAGGAAAGCGCGAACCTCAGCAGCCGCTGGAACCAACCGACGGCCGCACCCCTCAGCCCCGGTGTTTCATAGGCGATCGCTCGTGAAACCCGACCACGCCGCGAGCGCCGTCTTCCCTGAAGCCCGGACGCGCCAAGGTCTGCTCCCTGCTGTAGGAGATCACCGACTCGTGCGCCCGGCATCGCACCTTCTTGACTGGCGACCGGCTGCGCCGACATGGTCCGGTGGACCACGTTGGGCAGGGCACGCCACAGCGCTGACACTTGTCCCAAGTGCACAAGCAGTCTCGCTGGACGGGTTGATTCGCACGAAGCCGGACAGAAGAGCGCTTTCCTAGCATGACCGCGGAACGTCATGGTCGCGCGGCGTTTCGGACGTAAGATCCGCCGGCCGGATGGGGCGCCACGCGATCGAGCGGCACGCGGACGAGCCGGCCGAGGTCGAGTGCTGGGACACCGGGAAACCGTCGGCGTTGACCATGCGGGAGGAGATCGTCCCGATCGCCGACCGTGGAGCGCCGCGGCCAACGTGGGTAAGCCTGGATCGTTCCAGCGGATCCCACTGAACGAGGAGTGAGACAAGTGCACAACCCGAAGCCGGCCTTTGCGTGGTCACCGCGGTCGTGGCCGTCGGAACGGGCGTACGCCGTCCCGGACGCTGGGCAGGTGTGGTGCTACACCGACCGGTTCTCCTACTTTCCCGGCGAGACGGTCACATTCCACCTCAGCGCGAGCGTCCCGTCGTTCACCGTTGAGATCACCCGTGACGGTCTGCGTCCGGAGACCGTCTGGAGCCGCGACGGCGTCACGGCTGGACGTTTCGAGGCCCCGGCCGACGCCTACGCGAAGGGATGCGGCTGGCCTGCCGGCCTCACGCTGGACGTCCCGGACGACTGGCGCCCGGGGTTCTACATCGTCACCGTCCGGGCGGTGCTGAGCGACGGCGAGCTCTGGGAGCGCGAGCACTTCTTCGTGGTCAAGGCCGCTCCCGGCCGGCGTCCGAAGGCGGCGATCGTTCTCACCACGGGCACCATGCTGGCGTACAACGACTGGGGAGGCGCCAACCACTATCGCGGGCTGGGCGATGACCCGCGCGACGACGCGGGCAGCCCATTGTCCTCGACCCAGCGGCCCATCGCCCGCGGGATGATCCGCAAGCCCGCTGGGGCGCCCCGGGAGGCGAACCACCTCACGCTGCCGATGAACGGCGCACCCCGGTACGCGTCCTACGAGTGGGCCCGCCTGAACGGCTACAGCCGTCATCACGCCGACGCGTTCTGGGCGACGTACGAGCGGCTCTTCGTCCAGTGGGCCGAGCGGAACGGCTACGAGCTGGACTACCTCACCCAGCACGACCTGCATGTCGACGAGGCCGTGCTCGACCCCTACCGCTGCGTGATCGTCGTGGGGCACGACGAGTACTGGAGCTGGGAGATGCGTGACGCCGTCGACCGGTTCGTGGACGGCGGCGGGGGTCTGGCCCGGTTCGGCGGAAACTACCAGTGGCAGGTCAGGCTGAGCGACGACTTGACCACGCAGTACTGCTACCGGCTGCCCTCCCTCGACCCCGATACGGCCCGATCGCCGCGGACGGCCACGACGATGTGGGAGGCCAAGTCCGTCGGACGGCCGGGGGCGACCACGGTCGGCTTGAACGGCCTCGGTGGCGTCTACACGCGCTACGGGGTCGCCACCCCCAGATCGTCGGGCGGGTTCACCGTCTACCGTCCGCACCATTGGGCGTTCGAGGGGACGGACCTGTACTACGGCGACCAGCTTGGTGCCGCCCCGACGTTCCTGGCCGCGTTCGAAGTGGACTCGGTCGAGTACACCTTCCGCCGGGGCCTGCCGTACCCGACCTTCGAGGACGGCGCGCCGGAGACGCTGGAGATCCTCGCGCTGACCCCGGCGGTCCGCGGCGAGGAGGACCGGTTCGGTGGCCTCCTGCCCATGGGCGGGCCCGAGGAGGAGGTGTACGCCTACAACCGCGAACTCGGCGACGACCTGCCCGACTACGTGCATGAAGGGCAGATGCGCGGGGCCGGCATGATCGCGGCGTTCACCCGCGGGCGAGGCGAGGTCTTCAACGGCGGTTCGACCGAATGGCCGTACGCGCTCCACGTGGGGGACCCCTACGTCGACCGCATCGTCCGCAATGTTCTCGACCGGTTCCTCGCGGGTGACCAGGAAGGCTGAGTCACTCCCGACCATAGTGATCATCAGCGATCGGGTCGCCGTCGTGGACCTCGACGGCGGCCGAGCGGAGTTCGGCGTCGGCGACGCCTTCTCCCGCAGGGATTTGCGGGAGATCAGGTGACCGTCGAGCCCACGAGCAAGGTCTTCGTCGCCGCAACCCGCTCAATCCGTCGTTTGCACGGCCATAGCGGTCCCGCGCATACGGTTACGTCGTGGTTCCTCTCCGGATTTTCGTGGCCCGGCTCGCTCTGCGGCCGTTGGGCGCCGACGACCCGTCCGAGTGCTGGGTGCGGTGGGTGCACGTCAGTGAACTGCCTGACCCGTCGCCGTTTCTGCGCGGTGGGGAACTGCTCCTGCTCGCCGGGACCGGCTTTCGCCCCGAGGAGAGCCGCGCCTACGTGCGCCGACTGGCCGAGACCGGGGTCGTCGCGATCGGGTTCGGGGTGACGCCGGTCTTCGACGCCGTCCCGCCCGAACTCGTAGCCGCGTGCGAGGAGTTCGGCATGGCGCTCCTGGAGGTGCCGGCGCAAGTGCCGTTCGCCTCGATCGTTGAGCTCCACCACGCCGAGTTGGTCCGCGCCGAGACACATCACCTGAAACGTCTTTCGGACGGCCAGGCGGTGCTCATCCGGGCGGCCGCCGGCCCAGGGCCGCTGAGGGCCGTGGTGGAGCGGCTGGCCGAACTCCTCGACGGCTGGGCCCTGGTGCTCGACAGCAACCGGGACCGAACCTGGTCATCCGGGCCGGTCCGGCAGGACGCGGAGGTGACGGCGATGCTGGAACGCGCCTGCGCGAGCAGATCGCCGATGAGCGCGGCGCTCGCCACCGCCGAGGAGAACATCGAGGTCCAGCGGCTCCTCGGCCCCGCCCCCTCCGGCTACGCGATGGCCGTCGCACGGCGCGGCCCGTTCACCGTCGCCGACCGGGGCATCGTCGGCGTGGCCGCCTCGGCGCTCTCGCTGCTGTTCACAGCGCCCTCGGCGGCGAGCTCGCCGGAGGCACTCGGCGCGGCCGCCGTGGCCGGCCTGCTGCGGCTCCCCACGCTCACCCGCGACCTCGCCACCCCGCTCGACCGGGCAAGGGACGGCCGGTGGCGCGTCGTCCGCGGGCTGCTGGACGAGCCGCCGGGCGCACGCGAGACGATCATCCAGCGGCTGTCGGCGCTGCTCGGGACGCCCTTCGTCACGTGGGACGGTGGCTCGTTCGTCGCGATCGTCCCGGACGACCCGGTGGATGAGCTGCGGCGCCTGCTGGACGAGGCCGGCCTGCTCGCGGGGATCAGCCGCCCCCATCCCGCCGCGGACCTCGATCCCGCGTGGGGCGAGGCGGGCTTCGCCCTCGACGGCGCGCGCGTCGGCGGCAGAGCCGTGGTCGCCGGAACCGACCCCCACGGCGTCATGGCGCTGCTGGACTCGCCGCAGGCGTCCCGGTACGCCGACCGGCTCCTGGCGCCCCTGTACGCCGTCCCGCCCAAGGACTCCGCCCTGCTGGCCGGCACGCTGCGGAGCTGGCTGGCGCACCACGGCAGCTGGGACAGGACCGCCGCCGACCTCGGCGTGCACCGCAACACCGTGCGGCACCGGATACGCCAGATCACCCGGCTCCTGGACCGGGACCTCAACGACCCGGACGTGCGCATGGAGTTGTGGTTCGCGCTGCGGTGGCGAAGCCAGATCCGTTGACCGCGCCGGGGCGATACGTACAACACACGCGTCCAGATGGGGCCGAACGTCCACTTCTTTCGCCCACGACGGCTCCCTACCGTTGGCGCAGCGATCTCCCGCGGACTCCCGGAGGCGGATGACGATGTCAACACGACCAGGCAGCGAACGACCAGGCGGCGACGGCCTGGCAGCGAACGCGATGGGGACGAAGGATCTCGTCTTCACGGTCCTGGCGGCGCTGGCACCGCTGACCCTGATCGTCGCCGTGGCGCCGCTGCACTTCCTGAAGGGCGGCGCCGCCGTTCCGGGTGCCTATCTGGTAGCGGGCGTTGTCATGGCGCTGTTCGCGGTCGGTTTCATGACGATGAGCCGATACGTCCGCAACGCCGGGGCCTTCTACGCCACGATCACCCGCGGACTGGGTCGGCCGGTCGGTTCCGGGGCGGCGACCCTGGCCCTGCTCGCCTACAACACCCTGCAGATCAGCACCTACGGGGCGCTCGGGCTCTACGCCACGGACACCTTCAAGAAGTACACCGGCATGTCGCTCCCCTGGTGGGTCTTCGCGCTGGGTGCAGTCGCGCTTGTGGCGTGGCTCGGCTATCGCGGCATCCACACCAGCGCCCGGATCCTCGGGATCCTGCTCGTCCTCGAGATCGCGGTGCTCGTGGTGATGGCCGTGTGCGTGCTCGCCAAGGGCGGCGCGGGCGGGACGTCCTTCACTTCGTTCTCTCCGGGCACAGTGTTCAAGCCGTCCAACGCGGCAATGTTCACGCTGGTGTTCGGCGCCTTCATGGGGTTCGAGTCCACCGCGATCTTCAGTGAGGAGGCGCGTGGCGGAATCCGCACGGTGCGGCGCGCGACCTACATCGCCGTGGGGTTCATCGCCGTCTTCTACGCCCTCATCACCTGGACGATCGTGCAGGCGATCGGTGCGGACGGCATCGCGGCGGCGGCAGCGAAGAACACCGCCGGACTGGTCATCGCCGTGTTCGACCAGTACACACCGAGCCCGGTCTCCGCCGTCATGCAGCTCCTGCTGCTCACGAGCGCCTTCGCGGCGTTGCTGGCGCTGCACAACGCGGCGAACCGGTACCTGTTCGCGCTGGGCCGCGAGGGGCTCATGCCGAGCGCGTTCGGGCGCACGCACCCGCGCACGCGCGCACCCCACATGGCGGGCGGCGCGCAGACGCTGCTGGCAGCCGCCGTCATCGTGGTGTGGGCTGTGTCCGGCCTCGATCCGTACCTCGAACTGCTGCTGTGGGGCAGCGCGATCGGCTTCCTCGGCATCATCGTGCTGTGGGCGCTGTGCTGCCTCGCCGTGATCTCCTACCTGCGGCGGAACCATCCCGAAGCGGGCCCGTGGCGCACGTTGATCGCCCCGGGCCTCAGCTTCCTCGCCCTCTGCGTGATCCTCGTCCTGGCGGTCGCCAACGTCTCCCTGCTCACCGGCGCGGGCACGGCGGTCAACGCGGTGCTGCTCGGACTGTGCGTGTTCGTCTTCGTGTCGGGCATAGCGTCCGCGCTGTCGCTGCGCTCGCGGGCCCCGCGACGGTACGCCGTCCTTGCGAAGACGACCTTGGACGAGGCCACCGACGCGGTTCCGGCGGCGAGGGCATGATGTGGGAGCGCGGCTACCGGGCCCTGGACCTCGCGACGTCCTGGAACGCGCCAATGACTCTGCTCGACGACGTGGACGCCTCGTTCACCGGGGAGCGGAAGCTGTACGGGCTGCCGTTCCGCTTCGGCGACGACATCGACGGGCCGTCCCTGGTGCGGGCCACTGGCGATGCCACGACGGTAATCCCCGTCGACGAGAACTGTCAGTGGATCCTCTTCGCCCACGCCCTCGAAGAGCCGAGCCTGTTCGAGGGCGCCCCGGTCGGCGAGACGGCCGCCCACTACACACTCCGGTACGCCGACGGAGGCGCGGAGAGCGTCCCCGTGCGGCAGCGGTTCGAGATCGGCCCAACCCCGCGGCTGTGGCAGGGCCGCCCGATCCCGCTTGACTGGGGGCAGACCCCCTTCCTCGCCCTGCCCGACGCGCAGCACCAGCTGATGCACCGCACGTGCGGCCGGTACGACGCGGCAGGGGCCCGGTTCGTCGATATCGACGACCCGCAGGCGCGCTCCCCCTACGTTCTGCCTTACCGGTTCTACCTCTGGCCATGGCGCAACCCCCACCCGGAGCGCCGGGTGGCCGCCATCGAGATCACCTCCGCCGGCCCGGCCGTGCTGGTCGGCGCCATAACGCTGAGCCGGCTGTCCGAGGACCCGTTCGGCCGGACCGTCTCCCGCGAGCTGATCTTCTCGCTCGCCGACGGTTCGGTGGACGAGGACGTGGCGGTGGTCGTCGACCGCGGCACCGCCACCTACGCCTACCGCACGGTGGACGCCGACAGCCTGTCGAGCCCACCGGGCTGGGGAGGTGCGACCAACGAGCGAAGCGGCTACGTCAGGGTCGCCGCGACGCCCTCGGCGACCGTGTCGCTCGACGTTGCCGGCACCGTGACGGCCGCCTTCACCTGGGGCGACATCCTCGATCAGGGCCGAATCGTCACCGCGGACGGCACCGAGTGGTACCTTCCCGGGCACGGACGAGCCTGGATCAAGGGCACGATCGTGGACGACGTCACCGGCGAGCTCCTCACCTGCCGCCTGCACTTCCACACCCCCGAGGGCGTCCCGCTCGCGCCCTACGGGCATCACGCGCACATCAACTCCGACGGCAACACCTGGAACCTCGACATCGGCGGCGACGTCCGCCTGGGCCAGCGGACCTACGCCTACGTCGACGGCGAGTTCGAGGGCTGGCTCCCCCACGGGCAGGTCGTCGTCGAGGCGGTGCACGGCTTCGACTACGTTCCGCTGCGCGAGGAACTGACGATCCGGCCCGGACAGCGAACGCTCGAACTGCGGCTCAAGCCCTTCTACGACCCGGAGGCGGACGGATACGCGGCCGGAGACACCCACGTCCACTTCGTCTCCACACACGGCGCCGAACTGGAGGCGCGCGGCGAGGGAGTACGGGTAACGAACCTCCTGCTGAGCCAGTGGGGCCACCTGCACACCAACGTCGAGGACTTCACCGGGCAGCCGCACACCTCCGTGGACGGGACGACCCACGTCTTCACCGGCCAGGAGAACCGGACCGCGATGCTGGGCCACATCAACCTGCTGGGCCTGCGCACGCCGATCCGGCCCTGGTGCACCGGCGGCGCCGAGGAGTCCGACCTCGGCGGCGGTCTGGAGACCACTTTGGCCCACTGGGCCGACGAGTGCCGCGCCCAGGGCGGGACGGTCCTCCTCGCGCACTTCCCCGTCCCCAACGGCGAGGCGGCCGCCCTGATCGCCACCGGCCGTCTCGATGGCGTGGAGATGATCGCTTACGACGACTACAACATCGCCCAGTACTACCGCTATCTCAACGCCGGATACCGCCTGACCCTCGTCGGTGGCACCGACAAGATGAGCAGCGAGGTGCCGATCGGTCTCGTCCGTACCTACGCCCGGGTCCCCGACCCGCGGACCATGGACTACTGGGATTGGTGCGCGGCGGTCCGTTCGGGCGACACCGTCGTCACCAGCGGCCCGCATCTGCGCCTGTCCGTCGGTGATGCCACCCCTGGTTCCGTACTCACCAACATCCGCGGCGGGACGGTGCACGGCGTCGCGGAGTACCACTCGATCTTCCCGGTCGACCGTCTGGAGATCGTGGTCAATGGCTCGGTCGTCAAGTCGCGGCGCTGGGCCTCGCCGTCCCTGACCGGTTCGCTCGAATTCGACCTCCCGGTCGACGAGTCCTCCTGGGTCGCCGCCCGGTGCTACGGCCCCGGCGACGACATCGCCCGGCACCGGGACGTCTGGGAACGGCCGATCATGGCGCACACCTCGCCGATCTATCTCGCGACTGGCGACACCTACCTGCGCACCGACCCGGCCGTGCTCAACGAGATGTTGCACCTGATCGACGGTGTCGAACAGCACATCCGCGACCGTGCCAGAACCTCGTGGCCCGGCCCGGTCGATCACCGTCACGGTACGTCCGACCACGACGGCTTCCTGCTCGCACCGCTGACCGAGGCCAGGCAGACGATCCTGCAGAGGCTCGCAGAGGACTCCTGAATGTGCGGTGCCGAACGGTGAATGCCGGCGGGCTTCATCCGTGATCAATCAACCGGGGGCGCCCCATCCACACCCGGGGTGGAAGATCAAGCCAGGACTCCTGCAGGTAGGCCGTGGATGCTTCGCCGGAACTCATCGAACCCCTCATAGCCGATTCAGGCTTATGGCGGCCTGAGTCGGCGTGGGCTGGCCGAGGTGGACGTAGAGGCCGCGGCCGGTGGGGCCCTCCAGGGCGATCTGGCGGGGGAGGCGGAGGTTGAAGACGTCGCCGTCGTCCGGAGAGGCGACGGCGAGGAGGACACCGGTGCGGGAGCGGCGCGTCTCGGAGATGAAACCGCTGTAACCGCGCGCCAGGTCCTGGGTCGTGCCGGCGATGACGACGGCCTGGTCCGCGTCGCGGGCCGCGCGCAGCGCGCGGACCAGCACGTCGTCGAACGAACCGCCGTCGAGCAGCTCGGCGTCGTCGACCACCACGACGTACCGGCTGTGGCCCTCCACGATCTCCTCGAACCGGTACGCGTCGTCCGGGCCCTCCAGGATGGCGAGCACGCCCGGCTCCCCGCGCAGGTCCCGGAGCGGGGAGCGGCGCGGGCAGACGAGGACCACCGGCACGGCGCCCTCGCCGATCCGCGGGTCGAGCAGCGACCTCACCATCGTCATGAGGACCGTCGAGCGGCCGGAGCGCGGTGGGCCCGCGACGGTGAAGCCGGGGCCGTCCGCGAGGAGGTCGACGCCGATCGGGCCGAGCTCGTCACCGCCCGCGCCGACGAGCGCCCACAACGGAGACGGCGCGGCGAAGTCGGGGTCGAGGGCCAGGGCCTCGGCGTACGTCACGTGCACCGGCAGCTCGTCGACGTGCAGCGGCCGCTGGGCGCGCCCCGGCCGGTCGTACGCGCGCTCGGCCTCCCGCGCCAGCCGCTGCAACGCGGCGACCTGGGCGGTGCCGGCGGCGACCTCGGTGAGGAGGGCGATCTGGGACTCGCGCGGCGGGCCGTCCGGGCCGACCGGCTCCAGGACCCGGCCCGGCGGCATGTCGGACGGGACGCGGCGTTCGTCGAGGCCCGCGTAGGCGTAGTCGTTCGGGTCGGCCATGCGCAGGATCAGGCGGCCGTCGAAGACCGTGGAGACCTGGCCGGTGAGGCCGGAGCGGTCGCCGGTGAAGACGGCGCGCAGGCCGACGGCGGCGCCCTCGCGCAGGAGGCGCAGGAGGGAGTCGACGAGGCGGCCGTAGTCGTAGTCCTCGAACGCGGCGACGTAGCCCTCCCAGCGGTCGAGCAGGAGCAGCATCCAGGGCAGGCGTTCGGTGGGCGCGGCGGCGGTCCGCTGTTCGGCGAGGGAGGAGAAGCCGGTGGCCGCGAGGATCTGCTGGCGGCGGCCGACCTCGGCGTGGAGGCGGGTGAGGAGGCGTTCGAGGCGTTCGGTCTGGTCGCGGGTGACGACGGCGCCGCAGTGCGGGAGGGAGACGAGGGGGAGGAGGGCGTTCCCGCCGCAGTCGATGGCGTAGAGGTGGGCGTCGGCGGGGGCGCAGGTGGCGGCGAGGGAGCCGACGAGGGTGCGCAGGACCGTGGTGCGGCCGGAGCGCGCCGAGCCCGCGACGTACAGGTGGCCGCCCTGGACGAGGTCGAGGGCGAGGACGGAGCGGGTCTGGGCGGACGGCAGGTCGGTCAGACCGAACGCGAGCGGGGCCACGTCGTCGTGGTCGGTGAACACGGCGGGCAGGTCGTCGAGGGTGACGCGGGCCGGGAGCGGCTCCAGCCACGGGGGCGGCTGGTCGTCGAGGCCGGCGCGGTCGGCGGCGTCGCGGATCGCGGCGACGAGTGCCTTCAGGTCGGTGATCGTGGCCGTCTCGTCGTCGGCCGGGGCGACGACTGGGAGGGGGCGGCCGAGGCCCTGCCAGGGGAGGGGGAGGACCTCGGCGGGCGTGGCGGTGAGGGCGCCGGGGCGGCGGCCGCCGATGCGGGCCGACTGGACGGCGTGCGGCGCGGCGGCGCCGGACCGTACGTAGCAGCGTCCGGGCGTGGCCTTGGAGATGCGGGCGGCCGACGGGTCGTCGATGATGTCGGTGGACTCCTCGGGGGCGGTGACGCGCAGCGCGATCCGCAGGTTGGTGTTGGCGCGGATGTCGGCGGTGACGACGCCGGCGGGGCGCTGGGTGGCGAGGAGGAGGTGGACACCGAGGGAGCGGCCGCGGCGGCCGACGTCGACGAGACCGTCGACGAAGCCGGGGAGCTCGGCGGCGAGCGTGGCGAACTCGTCGATGACGAGGACGAGGCGCGGCATCCGGATGGAGGCGCGCGGGTCGCCGTCGTCGTGGAGCTCGCAGTAGTCCTCGATGTCCTTGGCCCCGGCGTGCAGGAGGATCTCCTCGCGGCGGCGCAGCTCGGCGCCGAGGGATTCGAGGGCGCGTTCGGTGAGGTGGCCGTCGAGGTCGGTGACCACTCCGGCGACGTGCGGGAGCGACGCGCAGTCCGCGAACGCCGCGCCGCCCTTGTAGTCGATGAGGACGAACGTCAGCTCGTCGGGCCGGTTCGCCACGGCGAGCGACGCGATGAGGGTCTGCAGGAGCTCGGACTTGCCGGCGCCCGTCGTGCCGGCGATGAGGCCGTGCGGCCCGTCGACGCGCAGGTCGACGGTGAACACGCCGTCGGCCGACAGTCCGATCGGGACGGCGGTCGTACGGCCGCCTGCGGCCCAGATCGCCTGGACGTGGGCGGCGGTGGGGTTCGGCATGCCGAGGACGTCGAGGAGCCGGGCCTCGCGCGGGACGGCCGCCTCGGCGTCGTCGCGGGAGACGTCCCGTACGGGGGCGAGGGCGCGGGCCATGCGGTCGCACCAGCCCGTGGAGACCTGGTCGGCGAGGATCGGGCCGAGGGAGTCGAGGCCGTGGCCGCGCAGCCGTACGTGCGCGGGCCGGTCCCAGTCCCACACGGCGACGGCGGTGCACTCCTCCGGGAGGAGGCGTTCGTCGTCGTCGATGCAGATCGCGTGCAGCCCGTACGACGGGCCGGCGGACAGGACCTGTGGCATGCCCGGCATCCGGCGCAGGCGTCGCGCGCCGTCCATGACGAGGAGGATGTTGTACGGGCCGGAGCCCTGGGCGGCGCCGCCGAAGAGGCCGCCGGCGGACCGGTCGGCGGCGCGGCGGCGTTCGGTGATGCGGATCGCCAGCTCGGTGATGCGGTGGGCGACGGAGTCGGGGTCCGCGCCGATCAGCGCGACGCACTCCTCGCCCTCACGGGGGGCGGTGTGGGGCAGCCAGCGGACCCAGTTCCAGTGCTCACCGCCGTCGGGGTCGGCCGAGAGCACGACGATGGCCAGGTCGCGGGGGCTGTGCAGGGCGGCGGCCTGGGCGACGAGCCAGCGGGCGAGCGCGCGGGAGCGGTCGCGAGGGCCGGCGAGCCCGATGACGCCGAGGTCGGCGAGGGGCAGCGAGACGGGGACGGCGTGCGCGACGGGCGGCTCGGGCATGACGGGGTCGGTGTCGCCGCCGCGGCCGGGGACGAGCTCGATGTCCGCGGGGAGGTCGGCGAGGCCGACGCGGAGGTACAGGGTGTCGGCGTCGGAGCGGCGGCGTTCCCAGAGCCGCCGGCGCGGGCCGGTGGCGGTCAGGAGCACCTCGGCGGCGTCCGGCGCGAGCGCGCGGCGGTCCTGTTCGTCGGCGTGGCGCAGGTGCTCCAGCGCGGCGTCGAACTCCTCCTTGGCGCGCCGGTAGTCCTTGATCGCCTTCTTGTAGGACGTGCGGCCGTACATCCGGTCGGCGATCCACTCGCCGACCTGGATGACGGGGTAGGCGAGGGCCATCAGCGCCCAGTACCACTGGCCGGTGACGACGGCCATGACGACGCCGGCCGCGGCGAACAGCAGCGAGCCGACCAGCCGGAGCCGCTCGCGCTGCGTCTTCGGCGGCTCCTGCGGGACCTCCAGCCTGGAGGGCCGCTCGGGCGGCAGCAGGCGGGGCGGCCGGTTGTAGGCGAGCCCGCCGTCCTCCAGAGGTGCGAGGTGGGCGTCCGGCGCGGAGGCCGGGACGTAGGTCAGCACGGAGGACCCGACGGTCAGCATCCCGCCGGGCGTCCACTGGGCGGTGCCGTCGAGCGGGGCTCCGTCGAGGAGGGCGTCGCCGGCGGCGGCGACCGTGACGGAGACGGTGACGCGGTGGGACTCGACCGTGACGGTCAGGGCGTGCGCGGGAACGGACGGGTCGCCGAGGCGCACGTCCACGTCGGGGCCGCTGCCGACGGTGGTCTCGCCGATGCCGACGCGGTGCACCGCGCCCGCGGCGGGACCGCCGGCGACACGGATCTCGGCGCTTCCGGTGGGCTCGGCCAGGACCGTCGCGACGGCGCCGGCGGGGTCGAGGGCCACGAGGGCGCCGTCGCGCAGGACCCGTGCCGCGGGGACGGCCGGATCGAGCATGCGGCCGCCCGCCCACAGGGGCGGCGCGGATTCGGCCACCCAGCGTGCGCTTGGTAGGTGTACGACTTCCGCGAGGGCCTCTTTGACCGGCTCGGTGTTGAGCGCCGTAATTAGTGATCTCGCAACGGTTTCTACCGTCATATCGGAATCACCGTTGACCACGACGTCACGGGGACCCTGATCGGTCATCACCGTGAGCGAGATTCGCATTACCCCTCCGGATTCGCCGTCTGCCGGACCAGGATAGAGAGGGTTCCGGGGTCTCTCCAGCGGCTCCGCCCGAGTGCAGTCTTGATCACTTAACTGGCCGGCGACATCCGGGACGAAACAATCTGTCGATGCCGCATTGACGCGGAGCGGTAAGGACGGAACGATGGTTCGCCGCGTCCCGTCAACGCCGACAGTCCGCAATCCCCCGAATTGGCGGAGTATCCAGTGACGACGAGCAGTGATCGCAAGAGCGTCGCCGACACCCCAGGGCGGCCGTCGCTCGCGGTGGCGGCCGGCCACCGGATTCCCGTGCCGCCCCGGGAGCGCAAGCCGGCGATGGCGGCGCTGGCCGTTCTGCTCATCGTCGGAGGTGCGCTGGTCAGCGCCTATCTGGTGATGGTCAGCGGGCAGCGGGTCCCGGTCATCCGGGTGGCCAAGCCGGTCGCCGCGGGGCAGCGCATCCCGGCGTCCGCGCTGGAGGAGGTCCAGGTCTCGGCGGCCGGCGGCCTGGACTACATTCCGTGGCGGGACCGCGCGAAGGTCACGCAGACGTACGCGACCGTCACCCTCGTGAGCGGATCGCTCCTGACCAACGGGATGATCAGCACGGCCGCCTCGGCGGCCAAGGGCACCGTCGTCGTCGGGCTCGCGCTCAAGCCCGGTCAGCTTCCGGCGGGCGGCCTGCGCCCGGGCGACCGCGTCGCGGTGTACGCCGTCGCGGTGGAGGGGCAGACCGGCATCCAGGCCGGGGCGGTGCTCGCTCCGGTCGCGATGGTGTACGACGTCGCCGGGCCCGGTCAGAACGACATCCAGAGCGACCAGGTCCAGGTGTCGGTGACGGTGCCCACGGACGAGGCCCCGCTCGTCACCCAGGCCGCGTCGGCGGGCGCGGTCGCGGTGGCCGTCCTCGCGCCCGGCGAGCAGGCGTCCGGCAAACGGGCGCACGCCGTCACCGTCCCGAGCGCCGTCCCCCCGACGCCGCAGCAGTCGGCGACGGCCCGGCAGCCGGCCCCCGACCGTACGACCCGCCGGCCGGCCTCAGGGGCGTCCGGTGGCCCGACGGGCAGGCCCTGATGGGGCTCATCGTCCTCGCGGCCGACAAGGGAGCGCCGGGCGTCACCACCGCCGCCGTCGCCATCGCGGCGGTGTGGCCGCGCCCGGTGCTGCTGGCCGAGTGCGACCAGGCGGGCGGCGACCTGGTCTACCGGCTGCCCGCCGACGACGGCGGCATGCTCAACCCCGCGCGCGGCATGCTCAGCCTCGCCGCCACCGCGCGGCGCGGGCTGCGCGCGGACCAGGTCTGGGAGCACACGCAGCGGCTCGTCGGCGGCCTGGACGTGCTCGTCGGCCTCGCCAACGCCGAACAGGCCCAGGGGCTCACCTGGCTGTGGGGCCCGCTCGGCCGCGCGTTCGCGAGCCTCGGCGTCCCGGCCCCGTACGCCGACGGCGCCGCGCACGCGGCGAACGGCGTGACGAACGGCACGACGCCGAACGGCGGGTATCCCGGGACCGGCCCCACACCGGGCGCCGGGCACGCGGGGAACGGCACGACGCCGAGCGGAGGGTTCCCGATTCAGGGCGGTCCGCCGGTCAACGGAGCGGGTGCTCCCGCGATCCAGACGCCCGTCGACGTGGTCGCGGACTGCGGGCGGCTGGGCGCCGGATCGGCCGTGACCGACCTGCTGCGGGAGGCGTCCACGATCGTCCTGTTCACCCGCGCCACCCTCGAACACGTCGCTCACCTGCGCGAACGCATTAACTCGCTCGCCGCCGAACTCGGCGGTCACGCCGCCCCGCCGATCGCTGTCGTCGTGGTGGCGGATCCCCGCGAATACCGCACCTCCATCACCGAGGTCGGCCGCATCATTTCCAATGCCGAATTGCCCGCGAGTGTTCTGGGGGGTTTCGCGCTGGATCCCAAGGGTGCTGAAATGCTGAGGGGACGTTGGGGCGGGAGGCTTGACAGATCACTGCTGATTCGTTCGGCCCGGCAGATCGCGGGCGATCTCGCCGCGCGGGCCGCGGGCGGCCCGGAGGGCCGCGAGGCGCAGGGAGCGGCTAGTGGATCACAGTCTCGTTAAGCGACTCCGGCAGGAGGTCGGCGGACGGCTCGCCGACCAGCGCCGGCTCGACGCCGCGAACGGCATCGCGCCGATGAGCTCGGAGGACGAGCGGCAGTTCGCCCGCGCCCTGATCGGGCAGGTCCTCGAGGAGTACGCCCGCGCGGAGATCGCGGCGGGCCGGCGCCCGCCGAACGCCGAAGAGGAGGAGCAGCTCGCGGCCGGCGTGCACGCCGCCCTGTTCGGCGTCGGGCGGCTCCAGCCCCTGCTCGAGGACCCCGAGATCGAGAACATCGACGTCAACGGCTGCGACCGGGTCTTCATCGGGTACGCCGACGGCCGGGAGGTCATGGGCGAGCCGGTCGCCGAGTCCGACGAGGAGCTCGTCGAGCTCATCCAGATCCTCGCGGCCTACAGCGGCCTGTCGAGCCGGCCGTTCGACTCCGCCAACCCGCAGCTCGACCTGCGGCTGCCCGACGGATCCCGGCTGTCCGCCGTCATGGACGTCACCGTACGGCCCGCGCTGTCGATCCGGCGGGCCCGGCTGGGCAAGGTGTTCCTGTCCGACCTCGTCGGCAACGGCACCCTCAGCACCGAGGTCGGCCTGTTCCTGCGGGCCGCCGTCGCCGCGCGCAAGAACATCATGATCGCCGGGGCGACCAACGCCGGGAAGACGACCCTGCTGCGGGCCATCGCCAACGAGATCCCCGCCGCCGAGCGCCTCATCACCGTCGAGCGCGCCCTCGAACTCGGGCTCGACCAGTTCCCCGAGCTGCACCCGAACGTCGTCGCGCTGGAGGAGCGGCTGCCGAACTCCGAGGGCCAGGGCACGATCACGATGGCCGAGCTCGTCCGCCGGTCGCTGCGCATGAACCCCTCCCGCGTCATCGTCGGCGAGGTCCTCGGCGACGAGATCGTCACGATGCTCAACGCGATGACGCAGGGCAACGACGGTTCCCTGTCCACGATCCACGCGAACTCCTCCTGGGAGGTGTTCAACCGCATCGCGACGTACGCCCTGCAGTCCGACGAACGCCTGCCGATCGAGGCGACGCACATGCTCATCGCAGGTGCGATCGACTTCGTCATCTTCATCGAGAAGCGCAACGACTACGCCCAGGGCGGGCGGCTGCGGCGCTTCGTCTCCAGCATCCGCGAGGTGACCGGCTGCGACGGGCGGGTGCTGTCCAGCGAGATCTTCGAGCCCGGCCCGGACGGCTCCGCCGTGCCCGCCGCGCCGATCGCCTGCGTCCAGGAGCTCGTGCCCTTCGGCTACGACCCGGCCCACGGGGTCTCCTGGTGAGCGCCGGCCTCACCGACGTCACCGCGCTGCCCGCCATCCTCGCGGGCGCGATGGTCGGTGGTGGCGTGTTCCTGCTCGTCCTCGCGATCCGCGGCGTACGTCCCCGGCCGGGCAGGCCGTCCGGGCGCAGCCGCGAGGAGATCATCCGCACGCTGAGCACGCGCACGGCGCTGGCCGTCATCGTCGGCGTCGCCGTGCTGATCGTCACGCGGTGGCCGGTCGCCGCACTCGGCAGCGGCCTGCTCGTCCTCGCCTGGAACACCGTCGGCGGCGGCGCGGCCGACGAGCGCCGCGCGATGGCCCGGCTGGAGGCCCTCGCCGCGTGGACCGAGTCGCTGCGCGACACGATCGCCGGCGCGGTCGGCCTCGAACAGGCCATCCCCTCCTCGCTGCGCGCCGTCACCCCGGTGCTGGAACCGCACGTACGGACCCTGGTCGACCGCCTGCACACCCGCGTGCCGCTCGCCGACGCGCTCCGCAGGTTCGGCGACGACCTGAACGACCCGTCCGCCGACCTCGTCGTCGCAGCGCTCATCCTGAACGCGCGGCTGCGCGGCCCCGGCCTGCGCGACATGCTCGGCGCGCTGTCCACCTCCGCCCGCGCCGAGCTCGACATGCGGCGCCGCGTCGAGGCGAACCGCCGCACCACGCGCCGCAGCGTCCAGATCGTCGTCGGCGTCTCGGTCGGCACGGCCATGGTGCTCGCCGTCTTCAACCGGTCCTACGTGAAGATGTACGACACGTTCACCGGCCAGCTCGTCCTCGGCGTGGTCGTCGGGCTGTTCGCCCTCGGGTTCATCTGGCTGCGCCGCCTCGCCAAGTACGAGATGCCGCAGCGCTTCCTCGGCGGCGCCGACACCGACCGGCCCGGTGTGCCCTCCGAGGTCCCGGAGACGGTCGCGCGCTGGCAGGGCCGTACGGGCACCGGCCCCAACCCCACGGTCAAGGGAGGCACCCGATGACGACCGCACCGCGGGCCGGGGGCCTCCTTGAGCACGAGCATCACGCGACGAGGGCCGTACGGCCGGTCCGGGGCCTCCTCGGCCGGGAAGGAGCGCGATGACGACCGCACTGCTGGCCGGGGCGCTCTTCGGCCTGGGCGGGTACCTCCTGTTCCGGGCGCTGTTCCCGCCCCGGCCGGGCCTGGCGGCGCGCCTCGCGGCCTTCGACGCGGCCCGCCGGCGCGGCGAGACCGGGCCGGAGCGTGGCCGGCCCTCCGGCGACTCGGGCCGGTTCCCCGGGCTGCGCGCCCGGGTCGGCCGCTCCCTGGCCGCCTTCTACGAGGCGCGGGGATGGCAGCAGCGCTCGGCCCGCGCGGACCTGGCCCTGCTGGACCGGTCGTTCGAGGGGTTCCTCGCGACGAAGTTCCTGCTGTCGGCGGCGGCGATCGTGTTCATCCCCATCCTCGCCGGCTACTTCGCCGTCCTGGGGCTCGGCGTCGGGGTCTCCGTCCCGGTCTGGGTCGGCCTGATCTTCGCGCTCATCTTCTTCCTGCTGCCGGACCTGCAGCTGCGCCAGGAGGCGGCGGCGCGGCGGCGCGACTTCCGGCACGCCGTCAGCGCGTTCCTCGACCTCGTCGCGATGAACCTCGCGGGCGGGCGAGGCGTGCCCGAGGCCCTCATGACCGCCGCGAACGTCGGTGACGGCTGGGCCATGCGCCGCATCCGCGACGCCCTGTCCAACGCGCGCATCACCGGCATCACGCCGTGGCAGGCGCTCGGACGGCTCGGCGAGGAGATCAGCGTCGACGAGCTCCGCGACCTGTCCGCGGCGCTCGCCCTGGTCGCCGACGACGGGGCGAAGGTGCGGCAGTCGCTGTCCGCCCGCGCGGCCAGCATGCGCAGCCGCGAGCTCGCGGACATCGAGGGAAAGGCAGGTGAGCAGTCCCAGTCCATGCTCGTCGCCCAGCTGCTGCTGTGCGCAGGGTTCTTGATCTTCCTCGCCTATCCGGCGGTGATGCGGGTCATCGCCACATGACGACGAAGAACCGTCCTCCGAATCCCCCGAGGTGTTCCATGCAGTGGTTGAATCCGATGAACGACCCGGTCGTCGTCTATGTGCGGTCCCACGTCGAGGCGCGCATCGAGCGGCTTCGCGAGGACTCCGAGAGGTCACGCGGTGCGTCCGCGATCGAGTGGGCGATCATCACCGGGATCCTCGCGCTCATCGCGATCACCGTTGGCTGGGTGATCTTCCGCCGGGTCAAGTCCGCCGCCAACAAGATCAACGTCGACAACGGTCCCGGGGGCTGAGGTGCGCTACCGCACCGTGCGGGAGGGCGCCACGGCGGACGACGGCGCGAACACCCTCGAACTCGCGTTGCTGACGCCGATCCTCCTGCTCGTCATTCTGCTGGTGGTCCAGTTCGCGATGGTCTACCACGCCCGGCACGTCGCGCTCGCGGCCGCGCAATCCGGTGCCCGCGTCGCGCGCGAGAGCGGAGCCGCCGACTGGAAGGGAGAGGCGGAGACGAAGGCGCGCGAGTACGTCCAGCAGATCGGCCCGGCGCTGCTGACCGGCGTGACACCGCAGGCCGGCGGCGACCAGAACTCCCGGTGGGTGACGGTGACCGGCACGGCGGTGCGGGTCGTGCCCTTCATGACCTTCCACGTCAGCCAGCGATCCGGCGGGCCGATCGAGTGCTACCGGCCCGACGTCGGCGCCGGCACGACCTGCGAGGCCCGGCCGTGACCAGACCCGCGGCGGCCGAGCCCCCGAGGAACGCGCCGGAACCGGCGGCGAAGAGGCCACGGGACACACCGGAACCGGCGGCGAAGACGCCGCGGGACGCGCAGGGGCCGGTGGTGGAGCACGCGCCGGCGGAGGACGCGGGGTCGCCGGCGGCGGTCCCGGACCGGGGCACGATGGCCTTGGAGATGGCCATCCTCACCCCGTTGCTCGTGGCGTTCATGATGCTGATGGTCGGGCTCGGCCGGATCGTCGAGGCGCACGGCCAGGTGGACGGCGCCGCGCGTGACGCGGCCCGGGCCGCCTCGGTGGCGCGCGACCGGGTGAGCGCCCGCTCCGATGCCGAGCAGGCGGCGCAGGCGACCCTCAGCGGCGGCAAACGGTGCCGGGGCGGACCGCGTACGGAGCCGGACTTCCGCGACTGGCGTCCGGGCGGCCAGGTCACCGTCACGGTGCGATGCGACATCGACCTGGGCGGCCTGTCCCTCATCGGGCTGACCGCCTCCAGGACGATGGTGGGCACGGCGACCGCTCCCCTCGACACACTGCGGAGGATCGATTGACGCGGTGGCACCGGGCGGTGGCCGAAGACCGCGACCGCGGGACGGTCGCGATGTTCACCACGATCTTCGCCCTGTTCGTGATCGTGCTGGCCGGGCTCGTCGTCGACGGCGGTCTGGCCATCCACGCGCGCCAGCGCGCGGCGGACATCGCCGAGCAGGGCGCCCGCGCCGCGGCCGACGAGATCGACCAGGACGTCCTGCGGCAGACCGGGCAGGCGCGGATCACCGATCCGCGCGCGGCCTGCGCCCGCGCCGAACGCCTCGTCGCCACCTACCCCGAGGTGACGGGGCGGGCCCGATGCCAGATCGAGGGCGGCCGTACCGCGCGCGTCGTCGTACAGATCAAGGTCCGGCTGCAGTTGCTCGGCATCATTCCCGGCTTCAACGACTTCACCATGACGTCGGCGGCCACCGCCCACCCTCAGGAGGGGATCTGATGAGAAGGCTGGTGGAGGGCGCGTGAGTACCATTCGACGGCCGCCTGTGCGGATCGACCGCGGGCGCGGGCCCGGTGACGTGGCCGTCGGGGTGCTCGCGCTCGCCGCCATCGCCGCGCTGCTCGTCGGTGTGCCGTTCGCGCTGGTCACCTTCTTCGGCTCGCCGATCCCGAGCAGGCCCCCGTCGATGGAGACGCTGACGCAGCGGCTGGACACCTCCGCGCTGATGCGCATCCTCGTCATCGTCGTGTGGCTGGCCTGGCTGCAGCTGGCCGCCTGCGTGCTCGTGGAGGTGTACGCGGGGATCCGCGGGGTCGGCGTGCCCGCCCGGGTGCCGTTCGCCGGTGGTCCCCAGGCGGTGGCGCACCGGCTCGTCGTCGCGGCCCTGCTGCTGTTCACCGCCACGACGGTGGTGGTGCCCGCCCTGACCGCGCCGCGCGCGACGCACGTCCAGGTCAAGGACCCGCCGCGGCAGCAGCCGCGGCCGGCCGAACACCCCGAGGCCGTGGCCCGGCAGGCTCCGGAACCGGACACCGCGCCGACCCCCATGGAGCAGAACGCCGTACGCAAGATCTACCGGGTCCGCCCGCCGGAGGGACGGCACCACGAGAGCCTGTGGGAGATCGCGGAGAAGTGCCTCGGCGACGGCCGCCGTTACCGGGAGATCTACGCGCTGAACAAGGGCAAGGTGCAGCCGGACGGCACCCGGCTGACGATGGCGAGCCTGATCCGGCCCGGCTGGGTGCTCGACATGCCGGCCGACGCGACGCACGTCGAGGTGGTCCAGCGAGGTCCGCACGACGGGCAGCACGAGCACGGCGTGCCGCACTCCCAGGTGCCCGGCGGCGTCCACCACCGCAGCGGCGTCACCACCGAGAAGCAGGCCGTCGACGCGGCCCGGCGCGCCGCCGAGCAGGAGGCGCGGGACCACCGGACCGGTCACGAGGCGGGCCAGGGGAACGACCAGGGGACGGCCCACCAGGGCGGTGCCGAGGCGAGCCGCCCGCCGGCCGCGCAGCCGCCGCACGCGACCTCGCCGGGCGCGGCTCCGCCGGCACGGCCGCCCGCTCACGCGTCACCGCGCGCCGAGCATTCCGCGCCGGCCCGGCCGGAGCATTCCGGGCAGCCGTCCGAACAGCATCGGCCCGCCGAGCACCATCGGCCGCCCGCCGAACAGCACCGGCCCGACGAGCGGCAGCCCGCTCACCTGCCGGACTTCGGCTGGCCCGAGGAGCTGGCGGTGGCGTCGCTGCTCGCCGCCGGAGTGCTCGCCGTCCTCGGGCGGCGGCGGCGCGAGCAGCTGTGGCGGCGGGCGTTCGGCACCAGGATCGCCCGGCCGGACGGGGAGGCCGCGCTCGCCGAGCAGGCGCTGCGCATCGGCGCGGACACCGACGCGACCCGCCTGCTCGACCTCGGTCTGCGGCAGATGTCCAAGGCCCTCGCCGCCGAGGGGCGCACGCTGCCCACCGTGTACGGCGTGCACCTCGGCGCCGACAGTCTCGACCTGTGGATCGCGCCCGCCGACCGCAATCCGCCGGCGCCCTGGGAGGAGTACGACAACGGGCAGGTCTGGCGGCTGAACGCCGGCGCCCTCGACGGTGTGGCCACCGCGGACCTCGCCGACGTCCTGGCGCCGTACCCGGGGCTGGTCTCGATCGGCACGAACGACACCGGCCGGATCCTCATCGACCTGGAGACCGCGCACGGGCTGATCTCTTTGCAGGGCCCGGACGAGGCCCGCCGCGCCGTCCTCGCGGCCGTCGCGGTCGAGCTGGCGACGAACCGCTGGTCCGACCACATGCGAATCACGCTCGTCGGCTTCGGTGAGGAGCTCTCGCTGATCGCGCCGGACCGCATCCGGGCCGTCGCCACGCTCGGCGAGGCGCTGCCGGAGCTGGAGAGCCGCACCGAGGAGGTGCGTCAGGCCCTCGCAGCCTCGGGCGTCGACTCGGTCCTCACCGGTCGCTGCCGCGGCGTGTTCGGCGAGGCGTGGATGCCGCACTACCTGATCATGGCCGACCCGCCGGCGCCCGAGGAGGCCGAACGCCTCGTCGCCCTGGCCCGTACCGGTCAGCGGATGGCGGCCGGGTACATCGTCGCGGGCGAGACGCCCGGCGCCACCTGGACCTGGGACGTCACGCCCGACGGCCGGCTCCGCGCCGGGGTCCTCGGCTTCGACGTCGAGGCCCAGCTCGTGCCCGAGCGGCACTACCGCGCCGTCCTCGAGCTGTTCCGTACGGCCGGGCGGGCGGACGGCGTCCCGTACGGCGGCCTCGACGAGGAGCCGGTGCCGGCACCCGCGATGGGCGAGGTACGGCCCGCCGTCGACATCCGGATCCTCGGCCCTGTCGAGGTGGACGCGCCGGGCGTCGTCGAGGAGAGCCGCCGGGCGCTGTGCACCGAGGTGCTCGTCCACCTGGCCACCCACCCCGAGGGCGTGCACCCGACCGTCCTGAGCGGCGCGGTGTGGCCGCGCGGGGTCTCGGCGCCGGTGCGCGACGCGACCGTCGCCCGGGTCGCCGACTGGCTCGGCCGCGACTCCCGTGGCCGCCCCAACCTGTACTACGACGAGCGCGGCCGGATCCGGCTGGGGTCGGAGGTCCGGGTCGACTGGGAGATGTTCCGCTGGCTCGTCTGGCGGTCCGCCGCCGAGCCGGCCTCCGAGACGGCGTACCTCACCTACGCGCTGGACCTCGTACGGGGCCCGCTGCTGGAGGGCCGTCCGCGCGGCCGGTACTCCTGGCTGGCCGCCGAGGACCTGGAGTACGAGGCGACCGCGCGCGTCGCGGACGTCGCGCACCGGCTCGTGCTGATGCGCCTGGACGACGGCGACTCCCGGGGAGCGGTGACGGCGGCCCGCGCCGGCCTGCGGCTGGCGGTGGACGACGAGGGCCTGTGGCGGGACCTGCTGCGCGCCACCCACGCGACGGGCGATCGGTCCGCGGTGTACGAGGTCGTCGACGAGCTGAGCGAGCGCGTCGGCGCCGACCCGTTCGCCGCGCAGCTGCAGCCGGAGACGGAGGCGCTGGTCGAGGAGCTCGTACCCCAGTACCGCGTCGCCGAGGGCGCGGGCTGAGCCCCTGCGGGATCGCCGCAGGCGCCGAGCACTGCGCGGTCCGGCCGAGCATCCCGACCGGTGGCCGCCGGTGCGGGCGTGTCTGGCGGTGGTCGCCGGTAGTGCAGGGACGGGGCCGGCGGTGGTCGCCGGTGCGGGCGGGCCTACCGGTAGTTGCCGGTGTGGCCCAGGGAGAACCGGCCGGGCTGCGGGAAGACGCACAGACCGTGCGGGGCGGGTCCGGCGGGCAGCCGACGGATGATCCGCCCGGTGCGCGTCGAGACGGCGACGACCGTGTCGGCCTGCCGGGCGGACAGCCACAGCACCCGGCCGTCCGCCGACACCCCGCCCATGTCGGGCGCCACCGGAAGCCGCCACCGGTTCACGAGGCGGTGGTCGGCGACGGAGATCAGTGAGACCGTACGCGCGGCGCCGTCGGTGACGTAGAGGGTGGCGGCGTCGCGGCTGGGGTACAGCCCGTGCGCGCCGCGCCCGGTGGGGATGAACCCGGCCGGCCGCAGGCCCGCGGCGTCGACCACCCACACGCCGCCGCGCCCGGCGTCGGCGACGAAGAAGGCCGTGCCGTCCGGGGACAGGCGGACGTCCTGGAGCCGCGCGTCCGAGGCGAGCGGGCCCGTCGCCGTGGCGGACCGCCGTTCGAGGTCGACGCGGACGAGCCGCCCGCCGGCACACGCCACCGCCATCGTCGATCCGTCGGCCGACAGGTCCGCCGCGGCCGGGTCGGGGCAGGGCAGGCGGACGGTCGACCGGAGCCGCAGGGTCCGGGGGTCGCGGATCTGCAGGCGGCCCGGCCGTGCGCCCAGGACCAGGGAGGACCGGCCGTCGAGGGTGAAGTACAGGTCGACGGGATCGGGGACCGGCACCGTACGGCCGAGTGCGCCGGTGCGCGCGTCGATCGGCACGAGGCCGGCCGCCTCGGTGACCCACAGGGTCCGCAGATCCCACGACGGGACGACCTGCCGTGGCACGCGGCCGACCGGGATGCGGCGGATCGGGCGGTACGTACGGGCGTCGACGACCTCGACCGCGGTTCCGCCGCTGACCGGGACGTACACCCGTGGCGGCAGGTGCCGCGCGGCGGGCCCGAGCATGCCGGCCCGCGTCGCGGCGTAGACGCCGGGCCGCCGGTCGGGCGAGCCGGCGGGGCGGCTGAGCGGCGAGGGCGGCGGCGTGACGGACGGCCGGACGTACGGCGCCGGCCCGCCCAGCGCCAGGACCGGCGAGTCGGGCCCCGGCCGGCCGCGGAACGGCACCGACTGACACCCGCAGAGCACCGCGCACCCGACGGCCCATGTCACCGCGACCCCGACGCGCGGCGCCGCCCTGCACCCCTTCATAGGCGCCGAACCTAGCCCCCGAGGGCGGATCGTGAGCGGATAATTACGAAGAGGTTGCCATCGGCTCGAACGGGTCGAGCGGGCGTACCCCGGTCCGCGCGACGTCCTTGACGTTCCGGGTGACGAACGTCCTAGACCGATCGCCTCCGTGCCTCCGTGTTCACTATGCGTCTAAGGACCAACTTGTCCCGGCGGCACGCGATGCCGCATGCTGCTGGTTGTGCGTCGGGCTATCCGTTGCGGCCGGGAGCGCGGACGATGACGGCCATCCGAGATGAGCAGGGACACGGTCTGGAGCACACCGCCGACGACCTCCGGAAGATGCACCGGGAGGCGGCCTCGGCCGACGGCCTCGAGCGCCTTTTACGGTGGCTGGCGGGGCGCGTTGATGGGACGGTCGTGCTGCTCGACCGGTACGGCGCGCCGCTGCATGCCTTCCCCGAAGTTCCCTGGGACATCCTGCGGCGTGCGGCGGGAGAGGTCGACAGAGTCGTCACCGGCGAGGTACGGGCCGCCGTCGCCGAGGTCGGCGGCAGCATCGTCCACATCCAGCGAGTCGGCGTGGATGGTGACGACGCCACGCTGGTGGTCATCCGGCGGGACCGTTTCACCGCGGACGTACGAGTGCTGATCGGCGACGCGGCCCAGTTGGTGGGTCTACGCCGGCGCGCGGATGCTCTGGACCTTCGGTACCGGCGCGTGGACAGGGCGGAGCGGCAGGCCAGGGAGGCGGTTCTCGACCTTCTCATGGTCGGCCAGTTCGATGCCGCCCGCCGGGTCGCCGCGACTCTCGGCCCCGCGCTCGCCGACCCGCTCCGGGTCTTCGTTGTGGAGGGTCCGCCCGCCGCCCGGGCCCGCACCATCGACCACTGCGAGCAGGCATCGGGCGGCCGGGCCTGGATCGTTCGGTGTCTGGTCTACAGCCGGCATGTCATCGTCCTGGCCCCCGCATCGGCCGAGCCGGACGACCTCGGAGACGCATTGTGCGATTTCGTCGACGTCGCGGGCGGGGTCAAAGTCGGCGGTAGTGACGCCGTCGCACTCCGGGACTTCTTGACGGGGTACGAGCAGGCCTTCCACGCGCTGGCGGTGGCCCGGAACGGCAAGAGAAGGTTCGCGCGGTTCAGCCGGCGCGGTGAGCTGGCGGCGCTCGTGCGCCCCCGCGGATACGCCTGGGTCGCGGCGACGCTGGAGCCGCTCACGGGCCACCGGCCCCAGCGCGCCCAGGATCCCGACGCCGCCGCCCTGACCACCACCCTCGGGGCCTGGCTGGACTTCTACGGAGGGGCCGCGCGGCAACTGAAGATCCACCGCAACACGCTGGCCGCGCGGCTGCGGTACATCGAAGGGTTGCTGCGCCGGCCACTGAGCAGCCTTGACACCCAGGCGACGCTCCATCTCGCGCTACGCGTCCTCGGCGGCCCCGCCGGTGCCGACGGCCCGGCCACCCTGGAGGAACTGCTCGACGATCCGGAGGTGCGCCGTTGGGCGGACCTGCAAGTGGCGCCTCTCCTCCGGGCGGGCACGGAGCCGTTCATGACGACACTCCGCGTGTGGCTGGCCAACGACGCCCGCCTGGACACCACCGCCTCCGCGCTGGGCATCTCGCCCTCCGGCGTGCGCAAACGGTTGATCCGGACGGAGGAGGTCCTCGGACGCTCGCTGCTGAACGGCCCGTCAGCGCGCTACGACCTGTGGTTCGCCCTCAAGGTCCTGGACACCTGAGTTCGGAACCCACGCAGCGTTCCATCACCGGGCGGCGGCTCCACTGTGCACGGTGACACTGGTCTCCCCGTCGGGCCTTCCCTACCGTCGACGACGGGGCGGCACCTCGGCGCCGTGCCGCCCCGCCGCCAGGAACGACATCGCCTGCCCGGCCGACGCGGCCGGCCCGGTGAGCATCGTTCACGGGACAGAGGAGGGAGAAGAGGCACGGCGACGGCTCCGACCCGACCCAGGCCACATGGTGGAGCGGGGGCGCACCACGTACGGGCCCGGGCGCGGTCGGGCCGCCGACGGCCACCGCCGGAGGAGCGCTGTGAGGGTGAACGGACATGGCGATCTCCCTCATCTGACCAGGTCCAGATGAAGATCGCTGTCTGTGACGGCTTCGTCGCCTTTTGTGAGGAGGTCCTTATGGCAGGGCGCTGGTGCGCCAGGTGCCGGGGCCGTGGGGGAGGGGGCGGCGGAGCTGCCGGGAGCGGTCGGCCCAGGCCGAGCGGCGCTGCGGGGGCGTCCCCTGTGCGGCCTCGGCGGCCCGGGCCCGTGCGGTCAGCACCGCCACCAGGGCGGCGATCTCCTCCGGCGTCGCGTCTCCGCGCACGACCTGCAGGAAGGGGCGCTCGCTCATCAGGTCCTCTCCTACAGCGGGATGTTGCCGTGCTTCTTGGGCGGGAGGGTCTTGCGCTTGTCGCGGAGCGCGCGCAGCGCCTTGATGACCTGGCCGCGCGTCTCGGACGGCTTGATCACCGCGTCGACGTACCCACGGGACGCGGCGATGTAGGGGTTGGCGAGCGTGTCCTCGTACTCGGTGATGAGCTCGGCCCGCCGGGTGTCGGGGTCCTCGGCGGCGGCCAGCTCGCGGCGGTACAGGATGTTCACCGCGCCCTGCGCGCCCATCACGGCGATCTGCGCCGTCGGCCAGGCCAGGTTGATGTCCGCGCCGAGGTGCTTGGAGCCCATGACGTCGTACGCGCCGCCGTACGCCTTGCGGGTGATCACCGTGACGAGCGGCACGGTGGCCTCGGCGTAGGCGTACAGCAGCTTGGCGCCGTGCCGGATGATGCCGTTCCACTCCTGGTCGGTGCCCGGCAGGAAGCCGGGGACGTCGACGAAGGTCAGCACCGGGATGTTGAACGCGTCACAGGTGCGGACGAACCGCGCGGCCTTCTCCGACGCCTCGATGTCCAGCGTGCCGGCGAAGTGCATCGGCTGGTTGGCGACGATCCCGACCGAGCGGCCCTCGACGCGGCCGAACCCGCAGACCATGTTCGGCGCGAACATCGCGTGGACCTCGAGGAACTCCCCGTCGTCGAGGACGTGCTCGATGACGGTGTGCATGTCGTACGGCTGGTTCGGCGAGTCCGGGATCAGCGTGTCGAGCTCGAGGTCCTCGTCGGTGATCTCCAGCGCCGCGGCGGCGTCGTACGCGGGCGGGTCGGACAGGTTGTTCGACGGCAGGTAGGACAGCAGCGCCTTGACGTAGTCGAGCGCGTCCTGCTCGTCCGACGCCTGGTAGTGGGCGACGCCGGACTTGGTGTTGTGGGTGTGCGCGCCGCCGAGGTCCTCGAACGTCACCTCCTCGCCGGTGACCGTCTTGATGACGTCCGGCCCGGTGATGAACATGTGCGAGGTCTGGTCGACCATGACGATGAAGTCGGTGAGGGCGGGGGAGTACACCGCGCCGCCCGCGCACGGTCCCATGATCAGGGAGATCTGCGGGATCACGCCGGAGGCGTGGGTGTTGCGCTTGAAGATCTCGGCGTACAGGCCGAGCGCGACCACGCCCTCCTGGATGCGCGCGCCACCGGAGTCGTTGATGCCGATGACCGGGCAGCCGGTCTTCAGCGCGTGGTCCATGACCTTGACGATCTTCTCGCCGAACACCTCGCCGAGCGAGCCGCCCGCGACCGTGAAGTCCTGGGAGAAGATCGCCACCGGCCGGCCGTCGACCGTGCCGTGGCCGGTGACGACGCCGTCGCCGTACGGGCGGTTCTTCTCGACGCCGAAGCCGTGCGCGCGGTGCTGCGCCAGTTCGTCGAACTCGACGAAGGACCCCTCGTCGAGGAACGCGTCGATGCGCTCGCGGGCGGTCATCTTGCCCTTGGCGTGCTGCTTCTCGACCGCACGCGCGGAACCGGCGTGGACCGCCTCGTACCGGCGGCGCTCCAGGTCTGCGATCTTGCCCGCCGTGGTGTGGATGTCGATCTCGTCCGCGGGCAGGGGCTCGGGAGCTTGCGTGGCCATGGAGATCAGGTTAGCCAGCGGTGGGAACGGCCCGCCAGGAGGGGCGGGATCTCCGTGTTCCCTGCGGCTTCTCACCAGGCGAGACGGACTCGGATCGCCTTGCGGGACGAACTACCCTGAGGTGCGTGTCGACACGAAACTCAGCTCGGCAGGAGATGCCCGAGCCACTGCGCCGTGACGTCCGGTTGCTCGGTTCACTCCTGGGCAACGTTCTCGTCGAGTACGGAGGGCAGAGCCTGCTCGACGACGTCGAGGCCCTGCGCCACGCGGTCTTCGCCGCGCGCCGGGGCGAGACCTCCGTCGACGACGTCGCCGCAATCGTCGGCGGCTGGGCGATCGATCGCGCGGAGCTGGTGGCCCGCGCGTTCACCGTGTACTTCCACCTGACCAACCTCGCCGAGGAGCACCAGCGGATCCGCACGCTCCGGGAGCGGGACACCGGCGAGACGCCGCAGCGCGAGTCCGTCGCCGCCGCGGTCGCCGAGATCGGTGAGGACCGCGTCCGTGAGCTGCTGGAGGACCTGGAGCTGCGCCCGGTCCTGACGGCGCACCCGACGGAGGCGCGCCGCCGCGCGGTCGTCACCGCGATCCTGCGGATCAGCGAGCTGCTCACCGACCTGAACGACCCGCGCGCGGGCAGCGGGGAGCGCGAGGAGATCACCCGCCGGCTGGTCGAGGAGATCGACCTGCTCTGGCGCACCTCGCAGCTGCGCCGCACGAAGCCGGACCCGCTCGACGAGGTCCGCACCGCGATGGCGATGTTCGACGAGACGATCTTCCGGGTGGTCCCGGCGATCTACCGTTCGCTCGACGCCGCGCTGGCGCCCGGCACGGGCGAGCGGCCGCCGCTGGCCAAGCCGTTCCTGCACTACGGCAGTTGGATCGGCGGCGACCGCGACGGCAACCCGTTCGTCACCGCGCAGATCACCCGGGAGGCGATCGGCGTCCAGGCCGACCACATCCTGCGCGCGCTGGGCAACGCCTGCACCCGGATCGGCCGCACGCTGACCGTGCACGAGACGACGACGCCGCCGTCCGAGGCGCTGCGCGGCGCGCTCGCCGCCGCCCGCGCCGCCCAGCCCGAGCTGTGCGCCGAGATCGCCAAGCGGTCGCCGGGCGAGCCGCACCGCGTGTTCCTGCTGTACGCCGCCGAGCGGATCAACGCCACCCGGCTGCGCCACGCCGACCTGGCGTACCGCGGCCCCGACGACCTGCTGGCCGACCTGCGCATCGTCCAGGAGTCCCTGGTCGCGGCGGGCGCGCGGCGCCAGGCGTACGGCGAGTTGCAGCACCTGATCTGGCAGGTGGAGACCTTCGGGTTCCACCTGGCCGAGCTGGAGGTCCGCCAGCACTCCGCGGTGCACGAGAAGGCCCTCGCCGAGGTCCGCGCCGGCGGACCGCTCAGCGAGCAGACCGAGGAGGTCCTCGACACGCTGCGGGTCGTGTCGTGGGTGCAGGAGCGGTTCGGCGTGGACGCCTGCCGCCGCTACGTCATCTCCTTCACCCGCACCGCCGACGACGTCGCCGCCGTGTACGAGCTGGCCGAGGCCGCCGCGATCGGCGGCCGGGCGCCCGTGCTGGACGTCGTGCCGCTGTTCGAGACGGGCGAGGACCTCGACCGGTCCCCGGCCGTGCTGGACGGCATGCTGCACCTCGCGCCGGTGCGCCGCCGCCTGCTGGAGACCGGCCGCCGCATGGAGGTCATGCTCGGCTACTCCGACTCGGCCAAGCAGCTCGGCCCCACGACGGCGACCCTCAAGCTGTACGACACGCAGGCCGCGCTCGCCGCCTGGGCGGACCGGCACGACGTGAGGCTCACGATGTTCCACGGCCGCGGCGGCGCGCTCGGCCGCGGCGGCGGCCCGGCCAACCGCGCCGTGCTGGCACAGGCGCCGGGCTCGGTCGCCGGCCGGTTCAAGGTCACCGAGCAGGGCGAGGTCATCTTCGCGCGGTACGGCCACGCGGAGATCGCCCAGCGCCACGTCGAGCAGGTCGCCAACGCGGTGCTGCTGGCCTCGACGCCGGCGGTGCAGGAGCACGCGGTCGCGGCGGCCGAGCGGTTCCGTCCGCTGGCCGACAAGATCAGTGTCGCCGCGGAGCGGACGTTCCGGTCGCTGGTGGAGTCGCCGGGCTTTCCGGAGTGGTTCGCCCGGGTCAGCCCGCTGAACGAGCTGGGCAACCTCCGGCTCGGCTCCCGGCCGTCCCGCCGCAAGGCGACGACCTCGCTGGACGACCTGCGGGCGATCCCGTGGGTGTTCTCCTGGACGCAGACGCGGGTCAACCTGCCCGGCTGGTACGGCCTGGGCAGCGGCCTGGCCGCCGCCGAGGACATGGACGCCCTGCGCGAGGCGTACCAGTCGTGGCCGCTGTTCGCCGCGCTGCTGGACAACGCCGAGATGAGCCTGGCCAAGACCGACCGCGCCATCGCCGAGCGCTACCTCGCCCTCGGCGACCGGCCGGAGCTGGCCGAGACGGTCCTGGCCGAGTACGACCGCACGAGCTCCCTGGTCCTGGAGGTCACCGGGCACACCCGGCTCCTCGAGAACCGCCGGGTGCTGTCCCGCGCGGTCGAGCTGCGCAACCCGTACGTCGACGCGCTGTCCCACCTCCAGCTGCGCGCGCTGCAGGAGCTGCGGGCCGGGGTCGACGACGACGCCGAGCGTGAGCGGATCGAGGACCTCCTGCTTCTCGCCGCCGCGGGAGTCGCGGCCGGCCTGCAGAACACCGGCTGATCGACGAGATCCGACAGTACGCCGCCGGCCATGCCCCCAGGGGCGGGCCGGCGGCGTTCGTTCTTCGACCGGCCGCGCCGGCCGTCCTGTTCGGCGCAGGTCGTTGCGGGTGCCCGCCGGGTTCAGGAGCGGAGAAAGGTGAGGACGGCCAGGACCCGGCGGTGGACATCGGCGTCCGGGGGAAGGTCGAGTTTGGCCAGAATGTTGTTGATGTGCTTGCCGACGGCGGCGGGTGAGACCGTGAGCGCCTGGGCGATGGCGGTGTTGGAGTGGCCTTGCGCCATCAACGCCAGCACCTCGCGTTCGCGGGGGGTGAGGCGTTCCAGCGGGTCGCGGCGGCGGCCCAGCAGGTGGCGGATCACCTCCGGGTCGATGATGATGCCACCCTCCGCGACCTTGTGGACGGCGTCGGCGAAGTCGGTGACGTCGATGACGCGGTCCTTCAGCAGGTAGCCGACTGCGCGGGCGTCGGTGGAGCCGAGGAGTTCACCGGCCGAGGCCGTCTCGATGTACTGGCTGAGCACCAGCACCGGCAGGTCGGGGTGGCGCTCGCGCAGGGCGATCGCGGCGCGCAGGCCGTCGTCGGTCTGGGTGGGAGGCATGCGCACGTCGGTGACGACGATGTCGGGCCTGTGCGTCTCGACTGCGGCGGCGAGCGCCGGCGCGTCCCCGACCGCCTGGACGACCTGGTGTCCGAACCGGGTGAGCACGGCGGTCAGTCCATCGCGCATCAGGGCGCCGTCTTCGGCGAGGACGACGCGGAGGGGACGGGCTCCGGACACGGCAACTCCACTTTCAGCACGGTCGGGCCCCCGGGCGGGCTGGACAGGGTGAGGACGCCGCCGATGACCGCGAGCCGGTCGGACAGACCGGTCAGGCCGCTGCCGCCGGCCGGGTCGGCGCCTCCGACGCCATCATCGCCGATCTCCAGGAGCAGCGTGCCGGCGCGGTGCCCGACGGTGATCCAGGCACGGTCGGCGTCGCTGTGCCGGGCGATGTTGGCCAGGGCCTCGCAGACGATGAAATACCCGGTGGCCTCCACGGGGGCGGGTAGCCGGCCGGTGAGCTCCAGGGCGAGGTCCACCGGCAACGGCGAACGGTCTGCGGCGTCCTGCACGGCGGCGGCCAGCCCGTGCTGGGTCAGGACCTGCGGATGGATGCCGTGGATCAGCTCGCGCAGTTCGGTGAGCGCCAGCCGGGACTGCCGGTGGGCGTGCGCGACGTGGTCGGCGGCGGGCCCGGGAGGCAGGTCGAGCAGGGCCAGGCCGAGGCTGGTGGCGATCGCGACGAGCCGCTGCTGGGCGCCGTCGTGCAGGTCGCGTTCGATGCGGCGGCGCTCGGCCTCGAAGGCGTTGACCAGCCGGGCGCGGGACCCGGTCACCTCCGCCAGCAGCCGCGCCGCCTCGTCGGGGCGTGGGCTCAGCAGCCGCCGGGTCAGCGCCGCCCGCCCGGCCGCCGCCGCGGTGATCAGGTAGGCGCCGGCCGCCAGCAGAATGATCCCGGCGGGCAGCGCCGCCAGCGCCTGCGCGGGGCTGTGGATCGCCAGACCCGGCCCCAGCCCGCGTCGTCCGCCCGACAGGACGGGCATCCACGCGGTGAGCAGCGTGACCGGCAGGGCGGCCCCCGCCGCGGCGACGGCCAGGTCCATCGGCCACAAGACGGTGGCGAGCAGCACCGTGAAGCCCAGCTCCCGCCAGGTCGCGGGCTCACGCACCCGGGTCGCCAGCCACGTGCCGACGCCCGGCCCGTCCGGGACACGGTGCGGGTCGGCCACCGGCTCGGGGTCCACCAGGCGCAGCCGCCACCGCTCGAACGCCGCGACCGGCACGCCCGCGAAGGCCAGCGCCGCCAGCATCGGCAACCCGACGAGCGCCGAGGCCAGGGTTCCGCCGACGATCAGCACCGCCGCCACGATGGTCAGCACGAGCGCTCCGGGAACCGAACTGGTCACCAGGTACGCCAGGCTCCGCCACGGCCACGCCGACGCCAGGAAACCGCGCCGCCGCAGTGCCGTGATCACTTCCATCGCGTCAGGATAGGGACGGTGCTCGGAGGCGGACCATCAGGCGCGGGTGACGGCGGGGGTAAGGCCAGGCATACCCCGCACACGGTGGCCCGGGTGATCGACTCGGCCCCGGCCGCACCGGTTGCCTGGAGCCATGGACATCGTGCGGCTGACCGCCGTGAGCAAGATTCATGGGACGGGCTCCGGCGCCGTGACCGCCCTGGACGAGATCTCCCTGGGGTTGGCGGAAGGTTCGTTCACCGCCGTGATGGGTGCCTCGGGGTCGGGCAAGTCGACGCTGCTGCAATGCGCCGCCGGGCTGGAGCGGCCGACGTCGGGGGCGGTCTCGCTGGCCGGCAGGGACCTGTCGCGGCTGCGCGAGTCCGCGCTGACCCGGCTACGGCGCGAGACCGTCGGCTTCATCTTCCAGTCCTACAATCTGCTGCCCGCGCTGACGGCCGAGCAGAACGTCGGACTGCCGCTTCGGCTGGCCGGGAAGCGCCCCGATGCCCGGGACGTGCGCGCCGCGCTGGGCGCCGTCGGCCTCGACGACCGGGCGCGGCACCGGCCCGCCGAGCTCTCGGGCGGGCAGCAGCAGCGCGTCGCGATCGCCCGCGCCCTGGTCACCGCGCCGCGCGTGCTGTTCGCCGACGAGCCGACCGGGGCCCTGGACAACGCGGCCTCGCACACGGTGCTGCGGATCCTGCGGACATTGGTCACCGACCGCGGCCAGACGATCGTCATGGTCACCCATGACGCGGTCGCCGCCGCGTATGCCGACCGCGTCATCTTCCTGGCCGACGGTCGCCTCGCCGGGAGCCTGGAGCGCCCCGACGCGGCCACCGTCGCCGCGCGGCTGGCCGGCCTGGAGGCCGCGGCCGCCGGGGAGGCGACGGCATGCTGAGCGTCGCAGCCGCGGGCCTGCGGACCCGCTGGGCCTCCTTCGCCGGACCGCTGGCCGCGCTCGCGCTCGGCGTGGCGGTGATCGCCACGATGGCGCTGGTGCTGGGAGCGGCCTCCGACGATCCGCACCGGCTGCCGCGGCGCTTCGCCGCCGCACCCGTCGTCGTCCAGGCCGATCCGAACCTGCGGCTACGGGACCGCTACGGAACGCCGACCGCCGTGCCGTTCGCCGAGCAGCCCGCCCTGTCCGCCGCGGTCCTCGCCCGTTTCCCCGGCGCGGCGCTGGACCGCACCTTCCCCGCCCGGCTGCCCGGCGGCCCGGCCGACCAGGTCGGCCACGGCTGGTCCTCGGCGGCCTTCGCCCCCTACACGTTGACCTCCGGTCGCGCCCCCACCCGTCCCGATGAGATCGTCACCTCCGGCGGTGCCCGGCCGGGGCAGCGGGTGACGGTCCGCGTCGCCGGCCGGGACGGCCTCTACACCGTCGTGGGCACCGCGCGGCCTCCCTCCGGCACGGCCCAGGTCGAGCACGCCGTCTTCTTCACCGACGCCGAGGCGGCCCGGCTCTCACCGTCCGTCGATGCGCTGGTGCCCACCGACCAGGCGTCCGCCCGGCGCGCCGCCGACAGTCCCGGCGTGCGGGTCCTGACGGGCCGCGACCGGGCCCTGGCCGATCCCGGGGCACTGCGCGACCGCGCCGACCTGACGTCCCTGACCTCCTTCCTCGGCATCGCCGCGCTGCTGTCGGCCTCCGTCTCGCTGTACGTCACCGCCGGCGCGTTCGGCCTGGCGGTCGCGCGCCGCCGCCGCGAACTGGCGCTGCTACGGACACTCGGCGCCACACCGGTGCAGGTCGTCCGGGCGGTCGGCATCGAGGCGGTGCTGGTGGGGCTGGCCGGGTCGACCGCCGGGTGCGCGCTCGGCCTGTTCGGCGGGCCGCTGCTGGCCCGATGGCTGGCCCGGCACGCCATGGCCCCGGCCTGGTTCACCGTCCCGCGCACCGCCGCGTGCATCGCGCCGCTGACGCTCGCGTTCGCCGCCGGTGTCCTGGTCGCGGTGCTGGCCGTGGTGGCCGCGTCCGTGCGGGCCGCGACCGTCCGCCCGGCCGAGGCGCTGCGCGAGGCGGAGGTCGAGCGCAGGGGATCAGGTCTGCCGCGGCGACTGCTGGGCCTGGCCGCGCTCGGCTGCGGCTCGGTGCTGCTGCTCGCGGTCGCCGCCCTGATGCCCGGCACCGCCCTGGACGCCAAGACCGACGTCGAACTGGCGCTGCTGATCGTCGGCGGCGCGGCGCTGCTGGCCCCCACCCTGCTTCCGCCACTGGTCAGGATGCTCACGTGGCCGCTCACCCGCGGCGCCGGCCCCGGCGGCCTGTTGACCCGTGAACGGGTGACCACCGGCTCCCGCCAGGCTGCGAGCACCGTCGTCCCGCTGATGATCACTCTGGGGCTCGCCCTGGCCGTCCTCGGCGCGACCGGGACCGCCCAGACGGTCGAGAACCGCGGCCTGCACCGCCAATCGGCACCCGCCGACCTCGTCGTTCTGCCGACAGACGCCTCCGGACTGCCCCCCGCGCTGGTCGCCCGTGTCCATGCCGTGCCGGGCGTGGCGGCGACCACCGTCACCGACACGAGCGTGCTCACCCGCGAACCCGCCCTGACACCGTTCCACCTGGAGGCACCGGCCCCCGTGCCGTTCCCCGCCATCGCCATCGACTCCTCGGCCGTGCTCGGAGTGCACGTCCGCCAAGGCTCACTGGGCGGCGTGAACGATGCGACCGTGGCGCTCGATCGCTCTTGGCACGAGCACGTCGGGCAGACCATCCACCTCTGGCTGGCCGACGGCACTCCGGCGACCCTGCGGGTCACCGCGGTGTTCGACGCCGAACCCGGCGGCCCGCGCCTCATCCTGGGCCCACATCGCGCCGGTCGCGCCCAACCCGACCGCATCTACCTGCGCGCCGGCCCCATGGCCGCCGCCGCTGTGCGGGCCGTGGTGCGCTCTCCCCACCGGGTCACCCCGCCGGACGCCCGCGGCTTCACCACGCCGGACGCCACGGTCGTCGCCGCCTCTCGGTGGGCGGCCACCGTCACCGACCGCCAGGCGGACCAGACCCGCGTCGGTCTGCTGGTGATGATCGGCATCGCCGCCGTCTACGGACTGATCGGCACTGTGGCCACGGCGGCCACGGCGATCTCCGGCCGACGCCGCGAAGTGGCCCTGCTCCGCCGCATCGGAACGACCCGTCTGCAGGCGGTCGGTTTCGTCTGCCAGGAGTACGCGTTGCTGACGGCCGCCGCCGCCGTGACGGCCGTGGGGGCCGCGGCCATCGTGCTGCTCGGCCTGCACCTGGCCGTCTGACCGAACCACGGCCGAACGCGAGGATCCTGATCCGGGACAGCCCGCAACGGCATTCGTCGTGTACGGGGTGCCGACCCGGGGACGTGGACATTCGCGCCGAACCGGGCGCCCGGGTGGGTGTGTGTCTTCAGCGCGTGTCCCGTCAGGAGCCACTTTGTTCCTTGTGAGGGGACAGCGTCCAACCCGACGGGCCACCCTCGGTGAGGATCCTCCAAAGTCCGAGGGGACTCAGTCGCCCTCGACGGGGATGACATACAGCAGTTCATAGCGGTCGACGGGCACAACGATGTCGGCTGTCTCCACCGGTCGCTCATCGGTCCAGTACGTCCGCTGGATGACCATCACGATGGTGCCCGCGCTGACATCCATGGCAGCCGACTCGTTCTGCGTGACGGGGCGGGCCGTTACGACTTCGGTCGCTGTCACGACGTGCTGCCCGATAGCCGACATGCGGTCCCGGACGCCCTGGCCGGCGTACGGGCCGCGTTCGGGCAGCATCACCGGTGTGCCGCGTGTCAATTCCAACGGCTCGTAGGACGTGCTCATCATGACCGGCTCGCCGTCGGAGGTGAACACGTAGTCCGAGCGCATCACCGGCGCGTCGGCTGCGATGCGGAGCCGCTCGGCGATGGTCGGCGAGGCGGTCGTGGTCTTGGATTCGCAGGTCCAGTCCGCTTCGTGGCCTTGGGCCTGGATGTCGGCGCGGAAGGGCGATCCTTCGCGCTGCTCGCGGTACCAGGAGCGAGTGAGCCGGCGTAGCTGCGGACGTTGCCGGACGGTGGGCCGGGCACCGGTACGGGTCTCGATGAGCCCTTCGGCCATGAGGACGTCGATCGCTCGGCGTACGACGTTCTCGCTGACGTGGAACTGTTCGGCGAGTTGGGCGCGTGAGGGAAGCCGTGATCCGGCGGTCAGTTCGCCGTCGATGATCTGGCGGCGCAAATCGTCCGCAACCCGTAGGTAGAGCAGGTTTTCAGCCGACACTCCGGCAGCCTCCCCCTCGAAAGTCATCTTTCGATCAAGGTCCATCGTAGGGGAGCCCTTGACATCCTGGAATCCAGCCAGGAACCTGGATTCCAGGTTTGATGACCGAGGGTGAATGGTTGTGAGCCGTGAGTGAGTGGGCGATGGAGGTCGCAGGTTCGCCGTCGATGGTGCCCGGCGTCCGGCACTGGGTGCGTGAAGTCCTCGGCGATTTCCCCGAGGACGCTCGTGACCGCATGGAGATCATCGCCAGCGAGTACGCGACGAACTGCGTCCGCCATTCGACGGCGGCCGAGGGCGGGCACATCCGCCTGCGGCTGACCGCCGATGGCGAGAGGATTCGCCTCGAAGTCCGGGATGAAGGCCCTCGACGGGGAGCCTCGGACGTCTGGGCGGCGGATGAAGCCGCCGACTTCGGCCGTGGTCTGCACATCGTGACCCAGCTCGCCGACGTCATGGGCGACGAAGTGTCCAGCGAAGGCCGCTTGGCCTGGGCCGAGGTGAAGGCGTGACCAGCCGAGCGCCGGAGTACCACCGAACACACGGAAGTGTCCGCCGTCCCATGGACGATGTTCGAAGGCGCCGGCGAACCCGCGCACCTCGGAGCGGCGCTGGACGTCACGCGGACGCCGGCCCAGGCACAGCGGATTCGAAGCGCAGGATGATCCGTTCACTCCTCGCAGGGCTTGTCCGGCTGCTCCGAGCTACACCCGTACGTGCCGTGGTGGTCGGAGAGTCGATCACCGACATCCCTGCCGCCCGCCCTGACCCCAGCCCCGCTCAGCTCGCCGAACTGCAGGGGCTGTGCCGCCAG
Source organism: Actinoallomurus soli (assembly GCF_024055715.1). Lineage (GTDB taxonomy): Bacteria > Actinomycetota > Actinomycetes > Streptosporangiales > Streptosporangiaceae > Actinoallomurus > Actinoallomurus soli. The sequence continues at coordinate 222,554 of NZ_JAMXMV010000004.1, read as the reverse complement.
TGGTTGGTGATGTGGTGCTGGTACCGGCGTGAGTACACCGCCATCGCCCGGTTCAACACCCCCGACCCGATCCTGTTCGCCACGACCCCGCAGCAGTTGGTGTTCGCCTGCCGCGCGGCCGAACTGGCGATGGCGGTGTGAGCGGCCGAAGTCGCTGGGGGTTCATCCGTGCACCTCCCGGCATCCCCGGGGGCATCGTGGGCCGATCACCGTGATGCCTGCTTCACCGTCGCTGTGGTCACTTCGCCGCCGCTGTGGCTGGGCTTCATGCCGAACACGCGTTTTGTTCCGTCAATGCCGACGGCAAAGCTCCGTCCCCGCCGGTGTGGGGAAGCTGGGAGGCGGCTGAACGCCGCGACGCCGGCGTCTACAGACCCAGGGGGTGAGCCGAGAGCCAGTCCGTGAGGCGAGCCTTGAGACCGTCCCGGTCGTCCGTGGTCGGAGCGATGACGTCGGCCCCGCCGTCATAGGGGTGGTACAGCCACCTGAGGTCGAGCGGGGCGATGATCGCGTAAGCGATCTCGTCATCGGCCACGGCCCGCAGGAACGGATCCAGGCTCGACGGCGCAGGGGAGGTCACGCTGACGTAGAGCGTCATCGGGATCACGAAGCCCGAATAATCATTAGGCGGAACCGTCATCCAGGGGACTGCGCCACGATGAGCGGGCGCGGGGGCGCCTCGGCCGAGCGTGTTCTCGAAGTAGCCGGCGATCACGTAGAGACGGTCGTCCGCGCCGAGCGCCGCAAGCACGCGGTGATGCCGTTCGAGGATGATGTCGTACTCGTCCTCCGTCTCGGCATACCGCTTCGACTGCGGGAGACTGTGGAACCGGACCCAGCGATCCGCATACCGGCCGCGAAATTGATGCGCGATGGGTGCGCCGCCCCAGCGTGTGCGCCAGGTGGCGGTGAGCGATTCCACCTCGTCCTTGGTCACGATCACTCCTCCTGCGATCCGATCACCCGAGTCACGTGGGGTAGATTCGGATGATTCTCGTCGATCTGACGGTTAGGGAAGGGCATGGGCATCAGGCTGGCCGAAGCCGTCGACCAGGACGCGGTAGAGGCGATCGTCAAGGCGGCGTACGACCCGTGGATCCCGGTGATCGGCGTGGAACCCCTGCCACTCGTCGCCGATTACGCGGAGCTGATCTCTCGCGGGTACGTGTACGTCCTCGAGTACGAGGAGGTCGACGCGTTGATCGTCCTCGTTCCGGAGGCGGAGACGCTGCTCGTGGAGAACGTCGCCGTCCGCCCCGACCGCCAGGGCCGGGGGCTGGGGCACCGGCTCCTGGCCTTCGCCGAGTTCCGCGCCCGGTCGCTCGGGCTGCCCGCGGTGCGGTTGTACACCAACGAGAAGATGACCTCCAACATCGGCCTGTACGAGTCCCTCGGCTATGGGGAGACGGGCCGGGAGGGCATCGACGGCCGGAACGCCGTCCACATGCGCAAGGACCTGCTCCCCGAACCCGACCGCGTCTGACGCCGCGCGCGTCAGCCGCCCGGCCCCGACGCCGTGTACGCCAGGCGCCCGGCCCCGACGCGTGGCTCGTCGGGCGCCCGGCCCTGGCGCCGCGCGCGTCCGGCGCTGACGCCGCGCGCGTCCGGCGCTGGCGCGCGGCCGGTCAGCACGGCGCGTCGTCGTGCCGGCGCTCGTGAGCCCACATCGCGCGGTATGGCCCCGGCCGGGCCAGCAGGTCCGCGTGACCGCCGCGCTGCACCACCCGGCCGGCGTCGAGCACCACGATCTCGTCGACGGCGTCCAGCCCGGCCAGGCGGTGCGTGACGAGCAGGGTGGTGCGGCCCTCGGTGGCCGCGAGCAGGTCGGCGGTGAGCTCGTCGGCGGTCGCGACGTCCAGGTGCTCGGCGGGCTCGTCGAGCAGCAGCACGGGGAAGTCGGCCAGCAGCGCGCGGGCCAGCGCGATGCGCTGCCGCTGGCCGCCGGAGACCTGGGCGCCCTCCTCACCAACGCGGGTGTCCAGCCCGCGCGGCAGCGTCTCCACCCAGTCCAGGAGCCGCGCCCGGCGCAGCACGTCCCGGATCTCCTCGTCGGTGGCGGACCGCCGGGCGAGCCGGATGTTCTCCCCGATCGTCGTGTCGAACAGGTGCGCGTCCTGGCCGCACAGCCCGACGACGCGGCGCACGTCGTCACCGGCGAACTCGCTCAGGTCAACACCGTTCAGCGTGACCAGACCCGACTCGTACGCGAGGAACCGCAGCAGCACGGCGGTCAGCGTGGTCTTGCCCGACCCGCTCGGCCCGACCACGGCGCACCGCCGGCCCGGCGGCAGGTCCAGGGAGACGCCGTCGAGGGCGTACGGGCCGCCGGGCGTCCACCGGGCGCGCACGTCCGAGACCCGCAACGTGTACGGCGGCTCGGGGAGCGCGACCGGCACGGCGGGGTCGCGCACCGGCTCCTCGCGGTCGAGGACGGCGAAGACGCGGGCGGCCGACCGGCGGACCCGCTGCAGCTGCTGCGCCGCGAGCGGCAGGCCCGCCACCACCTCGAACGCCGCCAGGGGGAGCAGAGTGATCACGGCGAGCAGCGTCCCGTCGAGGCGCCCGGACCGCACGGCCGGGATGCCGACGACGAGGGCGCCCCAGACGGCGAGCCCGCCGGCCAGCGCGGTCACGGCCGCCCCGGCCCCCGCCGTCGCGGAGGACCGGGCGGACGCGCGGGTGAGCCCGTCGTCCAGGCGCGCGGCCGTGGCGAGCCGGTCGGCGGCGGCGCCGTACGCCACGAGCTCCGGCGCCCCCTGGAGCACGTCGACCACGTGCGCGGTCAGCTCGCCGCGCAGATCGGCCGTGCGGTGCTCCGCCCGCCGGGACGCGGTGGCCGACAGCCACGGGGCGACGACGCCCGCCAGCAGCAGCCCGGCCAGCAGGAGGACGCCCGCGGACGGCAGCAGGCTCCACGCCAGGCCCACCGACGCCCCGCCGACGAGGACGGCCGCCGCGGCGGGCAGCAGCACCCGCAGGTAGAGGTCCTGAACGGCGTCGACGTCGGCGACGAGCCGGCCCAGCAGGTCGCCGCCGCGCGCGTCCGGCAGCCCGGCCGGCACGAGCCGCTCCAGCCGCTCGTACACCCGGGCCCGCAGGTCGGCGAGGATCCGGAACGTCGCGTCGTGCCCGATCAGCCGTTCGGCGTAGCGGAAGACGCCGCGCCCGATCCCGAACGCCCGCACCGCCACGATCGCGACCATCAGCACCAGCACCGGTGGGTGCTGCGCGGCCCGCGAGATCAGCCAGGCGGACGTCGCCATCAGCCCGACGCCGCTGCCCAGTGCCAGCGCGCCGCACAGCGCGGCGAGTGCCAGCCGTCCGCCCGCCGGGCGGGCGGCGGCGAGCAGCCGCAGCACCGGCCCGCCGCCGCGCGCCGCCTCCGCCGGACCGTCGGCGGCCCTCGCTTCCGCCGGGCCGTCGGCGCGCCTCGCCTTCGCCAGGCCGTCCGCGCGCCTCGCCTCCGTCGGCCTGCCATCGCGCCTCGCATCGGCCGGCCCGGCGCCGTGCGTCGCCTCCGTCGGCCCGCCCGGCCCGAGTGTCTCGGCGGCTGCCGCCGCCTCGGCCGGCCGCGCCGGGGCGCCGACTCCGATGATCGAGGTCATGCGACCGCCTCCAGTGCTCCTTCGACGCGGACGACCCGGTCGGCCAGGTCGGCGAGGGCCGGGCGGTGTGCGACGAGCACCACCGTGCGCCCCGCCGCCAGGCGCCGTACGGCCTCGATGACGGCCGCCTCGCTCTCGGCGTCCAGGCCGGACGTCGGCTCGTCCAGCAGCAGGATCGGCGCGTCGCGCAGGAACGCCCGCGCGAGGGCGATCCGCTGGCGCTGCCCGGCGGACAGGCCGGTTCCGCGCTCGCCGAGCGGGGTGCCGAACCCCTCCGGCAGCGCGTCGACGAACTCCTCGGCGAAGGCGTCGCGCGCCGCGCGCCGTACCTCGTCGTCGGTGGCGCCGGGGCGGCCCAGCCGGATGTTGTCGGCGACGGTCCCGGCGAACAGGTACGGCCGCTGGGGCACCCAGGCGACGCGTGACCGCCAGGCGTCGGGGTCGAGGTCGGCCAGGTCGGTTCCGCCGAGGAGGACCCGCCCGGCGTCCGGGCGGACGAAGCCGAGGAGGACGGCGAGCAGCGTCGACTTGCCGGACCCGCTCGGCCCGGTCAGGGCGACGGTCTCGCCGGGGCGTACGACGAGCGAGAAGCCGTCGAGCGCGGGCTCGTCCCGGCCCTCGTACGCGACCGTGACCTCTTCCAGGCGAAGCGGCGTGGCCGCAGGGTCGGGGACGTCGGTACGGGCGCCGTGGCGCGGGAGCGGCGTCTCGATCACCTCGAAGATGCGCTGGGCGGCGGTGAGCCCCTCGACGCTCGCGTGGTACTGCGCGCCGACCTGGCGCAGCGGGAGGTACGCCTCCGGCGCGAGGACCAGGACGAGCAGCGCGGTCCGCAGGCCGACCTCGCCGTCGACCAGGCGCAGGCCGATCGAGACGGCGACGAGCGCGACGGAGATCGTCGAGAGCATCTCCAGCACCAGCGCGGACAGGAACGCCACCCGCAGGCTCGCCATGGTCTCCGTGCGGTACCGGCCGGTGACCTCGCGGATCGCGCGCGCCTGCGCCTTCGCCCGGCCGAACACCTTCAGGGTCGGCAGGCCCGCGACGACGTCGAGGAAGTGCCCGGACAGCAGCGACAGCGTGCGCCACTGGCGGTCCATCCTCCGCTGGGCGGCCAGCCCCACGAGGATCGCGAAGATCGGGATGAGCGGGAGCGTCAGCGCGACGGTCAGCGCGGACGGCCAGTCGCCGAACAGGATCCGCGCGCCCACCGCCGCCGGGACGAGCACGGCGAGCACGAGTTGCGGGAGGTAACGGGAGAAGTAGGCGTCCAGCGCGTCGATCCCCCGGGTGGCGAGGGTGGCGAGCTCGCCGCTGCGTTCGCCGGACAGCCAGCGCGGGCCGAGCGCCACCGCCCGTTCGAGCAGCAGCCCGCGCAGCCGCGACTTCACCGCGGCCGAGGTACGGTGCGCGGCGACCTCCTGCAGCCAGGCGACCAGCGCCCGGCCGGCGACGACGGCGAGGAGGAGCAGCAGCGGCGTACGGGACGCGGCGAGCGAGGCGCCGCCGAGGAACGCGTCGCCGATCAGGCCCGCGAGCAGCGTCGCCTGGGCGATGACCAGGCCGGCGGTCGCGGCGCCGAGGATCACCGACAGGGCCAGGTACGCCCGGGTCGTGCGGGCGTACCGCAGCAGCCGGGGGTCGAAGGGTCTCATCGCGCGGGCTCCGGGTCCTTCGCCGGCTCCGGCACCGGCTGCGGGATGTGCGAGGCGTGGATGCGCCGGCGGAACACCCAGTACGTCCAGCCCTGGTAGAGGACGACGAGCGGCGTGAAGGCGACCGCCGCGATCGTCATGATCTTGAGCGTGTACGGGGACGAGGCGGCGTTGGTCGTGGTGAGGCTGTTCGCGGCGGCGATCGTCGACGGCATGACGTCGGGGAACAGCGCCGTGAACAGGGTCACGACCGCGAAGACGATGGCCGTGCCGGTGCCGACGAACGCCCAGCCGTCGCGGCCGCGGACGACCGCGACCGCCGCGCCGGCCAGGCCGGCGGCGGCGACCGCCACGGTGGCCCAGGTGACGGGCTTGCCGTGCTGCACCTGCGTGATGAGCAGGAACGCCCCGCCCACCACGATGGCGGCCACCACGGCGGCCCGGGCGATCCGTACGGCGCGGGCCCGTACGTCCCCGGCCGTCTTGAGCGCCAGGAACACCGCGCCGTGCAGCACGAACAGCGTGAGCGTGGTGAGACCGCCGAGCAGCGCGTACGGGTTCAGCAGGTCGGCGAGGGTGCCGACGTACTCGTGCCGGGCGTCCAGCGGGACCCCGCGGCTCAGGTTCGCGAAGACCACGCCCCACACGAACGCCGGGACGAGGCTGCCCCCGAAGATTGCGCGGTCCCAGCGGCGGCGCCAGTGCGGTTCGTCCCGCTTGCCGCGGTACTCCAGCGCCACACCGCGCACGATCAGCGCGAGCAGGATCGCCAGCAGCGGCAGGTAGAACCCGCTGAAGAGGGTGGCGTACCAGTCGGGGAACGCGGCGAACGTCCCGGCCCCGGCGACGATGAACCAGACCTCGTTGCCGTCCCAGACCGGCCCGATGGCGTTCAGCAGGACGCGGCGCTCGGTGTCGCCGCGGCCGAGCACCGGCAGCAGGACGCCGACGCCGAAGTCGAATCCCTCCAGGAAGAAGTAGCCGGTCCACAGGAAGGCGATGACGACGAACCAGACGGTCGTGGCCTCCATGGCACAACCCCTTGTCAGTAGGTCAGTAGGCGAAGGTGAGCGACGGTTCGGCGGAGGAGTCGTCGCCGGGCGGGGGCGGTGCGACGTCCTCCTCGGAGGGCGGGCCGGCCTTGACGTACCGCAGCATCAGCCCGGTCTCGATGACGATCAGCACGGCGTACAGCGTGGTCAGCGCGAGGACGGAGATGAGCATCGACGTGGCCGAGACGCCCGGTGAGACGCTCGCGGAGGTCTTCAGGACGCCGTACACCGACCAGGGCTGGCGGCCCATCTCGGTGAAGATCCACCCCGCGGAGTTGCCGACGAACGGCAGGACGAGCGACAGGACGCCGGCGCGCCACACCCAGCGGTTGCGCGGCAGCCGCCCGCGGCGCATGAGCCACAGGCCGAGCAGGGCGAGGAACGCGGTGAGGAACCCGATGCCGGCCATGATCCGGAAGTTCCAGTAGGTCACCGGGACGACCGGCCGGTAGTCTCCCGCGCCGTACTTCGCCTGCTCGGCGGCCTGCACGTCATTGATGCCGTCGACCTTGCCGTCGAAGTGGCCGGTGGCGAGGAACGACAGGACCCGCGGGACCTTGACGCTGAAGACCTCCTTGCGGCCGTCGAGCGTGCCGACGGTGACCAGGGAGAACGACGCGGGCCGTTCGGTCTTGTACAGCGCCTCGGCCGCGGCCATCTTCATCGGCTGCTGCTTCGTCATGACCTTGCCCTGCAGGTCACCGGTGACGGCGACGCCGAGCGAGGCGATCAGCGTGACCGCCAAGGCGATCTTCAGCGACGGCCGGAAGACCTCGACGTGCCGGCGCCGGGCCAGGTGCCACGCGCTGATGCCGACCATGAACAGGCCCGCCGTGACGAACGCCGCGGTGATCGTGTGCGGGAAGGCGACGAGCATCGTCGAGTTGGTCAGCACGGCCCAGAAGTCGGTCAGCCGGGCTCGTCCGGTCGCCGGGTCGAGGTGGTAGCCGACCGGGTGCTGCATCCAGGAGTTGGCGGCGAGGATGAAGTACGCCGACAGGAGCGTTCCTACGGAGACGATCCAGATGCAGGCCAGGTGGATCTTCTTCGGCAGCCTGTCCCAGCCGAAGATCCACAGGCCGAGGAAGGTCGACTCGAGGAAGAAGGCGAGCAGTCCTTCCAGGGCCAGCGGCGCGCCGAACACGTCACCGACGAACCGGGAGTAGGCGCTCCAGTTCATCCCGAACTGGAACTCCTGCACGATGCCGGTGACGATTCCCATCGCGAAGTTGATCAGGAGGAGCTTCCCCCAGAACTTGGTCGCGCGGAGGTGGCCCGTGTTCCCGGTCCGCACCCACGCCGTCTGCAGGCCCGCGACGAGCGCGGACAGGCCGATGGTCAGCGGCACGAAGAGGAAGTGGTAGACGGTCGTGATCCCGAACTGCCACCGGGCGATGTCGAGCGGGTTCATGCCCGCGCCCTCCCGTTCATCTACTACGGCTCGTAGTACTACGACTCGTAGTCGATCCTACGGCGTGTTCGCCTCGTGTCCTCCCCTGCGCCCCGTTACGTCGATCACAGCGCTGCGCGCGGATAACGGCCCGTGCCGTTTCGGGATTACCGGGCGACCGGAGAGCGGCGTGTCGGCCGTCGATGAGCCGCTCACATGCGAAAGCGCCGTTGAACGGCCAGAAAGGCGGCACAACCGAGGACGCGGGGCTGATCTTCACCTAAAGTCATAGGTGATGACTGTTCGCGAGTCCGTGTCTCAACCGTCGCCGCTACCGCGCTACGCGATCCTCGTAGACGTGGGGTACCTCTACGCCGCGGCGGGTGACCTCCTGTTCGGCGTCTCCTCCCGCCGCTCCTACCGGGTGGACGCCGAGGGCCTCATCAAGGCCCTCCAGGAGCGCGCGAAGACCTGCGTCGCGTTGCGCGACAAAGAGCTGCTGCGCATCTACTGGTTCGACGCCGCTCGCGACCGCGTGCCGACGATCGACCAGCGGGTCGTGGCGCCGCTGCCCCAGGTGAAGCTCCGGCTGGGCAACCTCAACAAGCACAACCAGCAGAAGGGCGTCGACGCCCAGATCCGCGAGGACCTGGAGACGCTCGCCCGGCACGGCGCCGTCACCGACGCCATCCTGCTGGCCGGCGACGAGGACATGCTCCCGGCCGTGGAGGCCGCACAGACCTACGGGGTCCTCATCCACCTGTGGGGCGTCGAGCCGCCGTACGGCACGAACCAGGCCGAGCGGCTCATCTGGGAGTCCGACACCGTCGACGTGGTGAACGCCGACTTCGTCAAGCCGTACTTCACCCTCGACACCTCACGCGAGCCGGCCGCGGAGACGCCCGTCACGCCGCCGATCCCGTCGCCCACCGCGGTCTTCGGCACCCGGCCGCCGAGGCCCGCCCCGCCGCCCGTCCGCCCGGCGCAGCCGAGCCCGGTCGCCAAGCTGGGCCCCAGCCGCGACCGCGTCGAGGAGATCGGCGAGCACATCGCGCACAAGTGGATCCTGACCCGCGGCCGGGACAACATCCGCGACCTGCTGCCCGGCCCGATCCTGCCCACGGTCATCGACAAGGAGCTGCTGATCGAGGGCGAGAAGGAGCTCGGCCACTCGCTGCGCCCCTACAAGGAGGCCCGCGACTGGCTGCGGGAGGGCTTCTGGGCGCGCGTCTACCGTGAGTTCGACTTCGGCGTCGGCATCTCCGGCAAGGCCCCCCGCTGACGCTTCGGCTCCCGCCCCGCCGGGAACGCGCGGACGGCGCGGGACGGGGCTGTCAGCCGACCTGGAGGCTGTCACTCATCTCCCGCGAGATGGCACGCGCGGCGGCGCGGACGGCCGGCACATAGACCGCCGCGTCGAAATCAATGCTCGGCGCCACCACGGACACGGCGGCGACGACGCCGTCCGCGTCGCGGACCGGCGCCGCCACCGTGGTGTGCGGCTGTGGCTCGGCCTGACTCCCGATGGCATAGCCGCCCCGCCTGACCTCGGCGAGGACCCGGCGCAGATCCTCGGCGGTGCGCACCCCGTCAGGGCCATGCCCGGGTTCAAAGCACCCGAGGATCTGCTCCTGCACATCGACGGGGGCGTGGGCCAGCAGGACCAGGCCGACGCCGGTCCGGGCCAGGGGCATGCGGCCTCCGACCCGGTAAAGCGCGGGACTCGCGTTGTGCGCGGACAGCCGCTCCACGAGCATGGCCTCGGCGCCGTCCCGCACCGCCAGCACGATGTGCCGGCCCGTGACGTGGAAGAGGTCCTCCAGGTAGGGCATCGCCACGGCCCGCAGCCCGTGCCCGCGCGGAGCGAGCGAGGCGATCTCCAGCAGTCGCAGTCCGATGACGTAGCGGCCGTCGTCGAGGCGCTCCAGCGCCCCGGCCTCGGTCAGCTTGCGGGCCAGGCGCAAGGCGGTGCTGCGGGGCAGACCGGTCCGCTGGGCGAGGCGCGTCAAGGGCAGGACGCGGTGGTCGGCGTCGAAGGCGCCCAGCACGGCGAAGGCTCGGTCGATCACTGCCTCGCCCGCTTTGACGGACGGCGCGGGCGGCTGAGGCCCGGACCCGCCGTGAGCGGATCTGATGTCGGCACCACATCTCCGTTTCACTGAGTGGCACACCCCATGCCATTGAACGGCTCTCCTGCCTAGGGTAAGGCGCCCGAGCACCCCCGACTGGGAGGAAACGGCGATGAGAACGCACGGCCTGATCGACTTTCACGCCCACTTCACCACCCCGCACTACATCGAGGCCGCCAAGGCGGGCGGTCACGTGCAGGCCGACGGCATGCCTGAGGCCTACTGGCCGCGATGGACCGCCGAAGAACATCTGGCGCTCATGGACGAAGCCGGTATCGCGAAAGCGATGCTGTCGCTGTCCTCGCCGGGCGCCCACTTCGGCGACGACCGGGCCGCCCGTTCCCTGGCGCGTGAGGTCAACGAGTTCTGCGCCCAGGAGGTGCGAGGACATCCGGACAGGTTCGGGCAGTTCGCCACCCTGCCACTGCCCGATGTGGACGGCTCGCTGTCGGAGCTCGCCCACTGCTTCGACGAACTCGGCGCGGACGGCGTGGCGCTGTTGTCCAACCACGCGGGGATCCGGCTCGCCGACGAGCGGTTCACCCCGCTGCTCGCCGAACTCGACCGCCGAGCGGCGATCGTCCTGCTGCACCCGACCACCTGCCCCGGCGCCGAGGACCTGTCGTCAGGACGGCCGTGGCCGATGATCGAGTTCCTGTTCGAGACCGCCCGTACGGTCATCGACTTCATCCTCAGCGGCGCGGCGACGAAGTTCTCCCGCATCCGCCTGATCGTGCCCCACCTCGGCGGAGTGCTGCCGCTGCTCACGGAGCGCGTCGAGGCGTTCCGTACGATCAGCGGTGAAGCGGCCGACCGCGTCACGGTCGCCGACATCCTCGGCCGGTTCTACTACGACCTCGCCGGCATGCCGTCGAAGCAGCAGATCGCCGCGCTCACCGGCATCGCCAGGCCGGATCGGCTGCTCTACGGCAGTGACTACGCCTGGACCAAGCGCGAGCTCGCCCTGCGCCTGCTGACGTCACTCGACTCGGCGATGGCCGACGGGCACGAGGACTGGCGGACCCTCACCACGCGCAACGCCGGCCTCCTCCTCGGCGAAGGGCCGGAGCGCTGATCGGCCGACACCTGGCATTCCTTCAGGGGGAGGCCCCATCGCCGGCATCGTCCGCGCAGGCGGGATGCGGCCTACCGGAAGGCGGCGGGCGGCTTGCCATCGGCACCGACCTGTCCGTCGACGCCGTCGGCAAGCCGCACGTGCCCCCGATGGCCGGTCGGTGACCGGGCACCTCGAACCCGAGGGCGGTCAGGGCCTCCTCGGCGGCCTGCTGGTCCTGCTCGGCGCTGCCGCCGGAGATCCCCAGCCCCCCGATGCACCGGCCGTTCTCAATGATCGGGTGGCCGCCGCCGACGGCCACCAGGCGAGGATGGCCGGCCAGTGGGGCGACCCGCGGGTCGGCGAGGTGGTCGTTCCACGTATGGGTGGGGAGGAGGAAGGAGGCCGCGGTCCAGGCCTCGTCGAGGGCGACCTCGGCGGTGAGGAAGGGCGCGTCGTCGGCTCGGTCGAACGCCTTCAGATGTCCTCCCTGGTCGGTGACGGCGATGGCCGCCGTGAAGCCGATCCGGACCGCGGCGGTGTGCACCGCCGCGATGAGTGCACCGGCGGCGGCCCGGGTGACCGACGAGGCGGGGGCCGACTTCCGGAGTGTGTCGGTGCTCATGGAGATTCCTTTGTCGCTGGGCTGTGCGCCGGCGGGTGAAGTGACCCGGAGCCGGGTCACCGCAGGGGCGAGGCCGGGGTGGGGACCACGCGGGTGCACATGAGTGTGCGCACCTTCACCCGGCGATTCCGCAGTGAGGTGGGCAGCAGCCCGCTGAAGTGGCTGGCGCAGCGGCGGCTGGCGCACGCGCGCCTGCTGCTGGAGTCCACCGACCTGACCGTCGCACGGATCGCCACCGCCTCCGGCCTCGGCGACCCTGTCGCGCTGCGCAAGCACTTCTACACGTACCTGGGCCTGTCACCACTGGCCTACCGTCGCGCCCACCACGCACCGGAGCCGATGACGGCACGGTGACCACCCTCGGCCCGCCTCTAGGCTGGGGAGGTGAGCCCTTCTCCGTACACCGATCTGGACCGTCCGCCGCTGAACGAGCGGGCGCTGAACCGCGCGCTCGTCCGTCCCGGCGGGGTGTGGCGCCGGATCGACGTCGTCGCCGAGACCGGCTCGACCAACGCCGACCTGGCCGAGGCCGCCCGGAACGGCGCGGGGGAGGGCCTGGTCCTCGTCGCCGAGGCGCAGACGGCCGGGCGAGGCCGCCTGGACCGGCGGTGGACGGCCCCGCCGCGTTCGGGGCTGGCGTTCTCAGCGCTGCTGCGGCCGCCCGTCCCGGTCGCCCGGCTCGGCTGGCTGCCGCTCCTGGCCGGGGTGGCGGTGGTGAGCGCCCTGCGCGGGTTCGCCGAGATCGAGGACACGTCGCGCGGTGGGATGGCCGACGCGGCGCTGAAGTGGCCCAACGACGTGCTGATCGACGGCCGGAAGCTCGCCGGGATCCTCGCCGAGCGGGTGGGCGACGCCGTCGTCCTCGGCATCGGGCTCAACGTCAGCCTGCGCGCCGACGAGCTGCCGGTGCCCACCGCGACCTCCCTCGCGCTGGAGGGCGCCCCCGCCGACCGCGACCCGGTGCTGCGCGCGATCCTGCGCGAGCTGGCGCACCGGTACGTCGAGTACTGCGGGGACTGGACCGAGGGCGCGCTCCGGGACGCGTACCGCGCGGTGTGCGCGACGCTCGGCCGTCAGGTGCGCGTGGAGCTGCCCGGCGGAGCGCCGGGCGCGCCGGACGGCGTGCTGACCGGGGAGGCCGTGGACGTCGACGAGAACGGCTGCCTGGTCGTCCGCGCCGCCGGTGGCGACCACGTGCTCAGCGCCGGCGACGTCGTGCACGTGCGCTAGAAGTCGCAGCCGTTGAGGCCGCGGTAGACGAAGCGGGTCAGGGCCTCGGTCACTTCCTCGTCGCTGAGCGCGTCGGCGGGCTGCCGCCGGATCTGCAGGAAGGCGTGGACCAGGGAGTACACCATCCGCAGCGCGGTCTCCGGTGGAGCGGGGAGCCGGCGCCCGGCGTCGGTGACGCAGGTGACGTGGCCCAGGATGTCGGCCATCTCGCTCCCGGCGAACCTGGCCAGGGTGCCGGCGAAGTTCTCACTGACCAGGGCCGCCTCCTGCACGGCGCGGATCGTCGCGGCGTGCTCCCGGTAGAGGCGGACGGAGACCTCGATGTGCTGGCGGACCGCCTCCGGGTCGGTGAAGTCCGACAGGTGCCCGGGAGCGGAGGCCGCGGAGTCGCCCTCGGTCGCCATGTCGGCCAGGAGCGCTTCGAGGAGGGCCTCCTTCCCGGCGAAGTGGTTGTAGAAGGAGCCCGCTGCCCGCCCGGCCTCGGCGGTGATGTCGGCGATCTTCGTGTTCAGGTAGCCGCGTTCGGCGAACACCCGCTTCGCGGCGGCCTTAAGAGCGGCCTCGGTCTCCGCCGCTCTCTCCTTGCGCTTCACGGAACCTCCTTGACCGGGAACCGTACCAACCAACATACTGAATCTAAATTCAGTGAAAGTTGATTCAGTGAGTGGTGGTTCAGTGATGGATGTGATCATCGCGGGCGCCGGCCCGACCGGCCTGACCCTGGCCATCGATCTCGCCCGCCGGGGGCTCGGCGTCCGTGTCATCGACAAGGCGAGCGAGTACTTCGCCGGGTCGCGGGGCGACGGCCTCCAGCCGCGCACGCTCGAAATCTTCGAGGACCTCGGCGTTCTCGGCGCGGTGCTCCGGCAGGGACGCCCCGTGCCGGTGATACGCGTGCACCTCGACGGGAAGTACGTGATGGACCGGCGCATGGCTGAGCACCTCGAGCCGACCCCCGACGTGCCCTACCCGAACGCGTGGGTCCTCGGTCAGTCCCAGACCGAGGGCATCCTGCGGGACCGGCTCGCCGAGCTCGGGACCCGGGTCGAGCTGAACACCGCCCTGGTCGACTTCGACCAGGACGCGGACGGCGTGACGGCGCGCCTGTCCACCGGCGAGACCGTGCGCGCCTCCTATCTGGTGGGCGCCGACGGCGGACGCAGCACCGTCCGCAAGGTCCTGGGAGTCCCCTTCGAGGGGGTCACGGACGAGACCATCCGGATGCTGCTCGGCGACGTGGCCGCCGACGGGCTGGACCACGCCTGGGGCTACTGGTTCGCCCGCGCGGACGCCCCGATGGTCGGAGTCGGCCTGAGCCCGCTGCCGAGCACACCAGGCCTCTTCCAGTTCAACGCCCCGCTCGGAGAAGACGAGGACGAGGCCTCGCTGGAGATCCTGCAGGGCAAGCTGGACGCGCTCGGCGCGGGCGTCCGGCTGACCCGGCTGGCCTGGTCGACCGTCTGGCGGCCCAACATCCGCCTGGCCGGGCGCTTCCGCGTGGGCCGGGTCTTCCTCGCGGGCGACGCCGCCCACGCACATCCGCCCACCGGCGGGCAAGGGCTGAACACCGGCGTGCAGGACGCCTACAACCTCGGCTGGAAGCTGGCCGACGGCTCACCCGAGCTGCTCGACGGCTACGAGACCGAACGCCGCGCGACCGCCGAGAGGGTCCTGCGCATCAGCTCCGAGCTCATGCGCAAACACCGGGAGGGGGCGGAGGACGCCCACGAACGCGGGGAGAACACCCGCCAGCTGGACGTGACGTACCGGACGACCGAGGGCCGGATCGTGGCGGGCGATCGCGCGCCGGACGCCCCCGTCACCGACGCCGACGGCAGGACGATCCGGCTCTTCGACCTGTTCCGCGGCCCGCACGCCACCCATCTGACCTTCGGCGCCCCCGCCCCGGACGCGCCTCATGCCTACGCCGTCCTGCGCCCCGGCGAGTCCGCGCCCGGACCTTACGTCATCGACACTCACGGCCACGCCCACACCGCGTACGACGCCTCGGCCGGCACCTCCGTCGTCATCCGCCCGGACGGCTACATCGGTCGGCGGACCTGCCCAACTGGACCGGTCCGCAACGCGCCGGTTTAATTGGGCTATCCCCATCCTCCGGAGGTCGTTGCATGGCCAGTGTGGCTGAGCTCAAGGGCGCCATCGCCCAGGCCGGCGAAGAGGCCGAGCAGGCAGTGCAGCTGCTCGTCCAGGCCGGGAGCCGGGCCGAGTCGGCGCTGCAGTACCTGATCGCGGTGGCCCAGGGGAGCGAGCACGACGCCCTGAGCGGCGCGCTGGGCGCCATGGGGCAGGCGGTCGAGAGCATCGAGGAGTGCCAGAACCAGATCGGCGCCGCGATCGAAGAGGCGAACACCTACGCCGAGGGGCTGTAAGGCGACCGCACCCCCGCACGTCCCCGACCGAGGTACCCCGCCCACCGCCGTCTGCGTGAAAGCCGCAGGAACCCCCACATGACGCTCAAGCCCGGCGATCTCGTTGCCGCCGTGCGCAAGGACATCCGGCAGGCGCGCGGCGCGATCCGCGCCCGCCGGAGCCGGCTCGACGAGATGATCGCCGAGGCGGAGGCGGCGGTCGAGCAGGGCCGCCGGGACGTCGCCGCGACGAGCGGCCCGGAGACGGCGACGGCCGTGGCCGGCTGGCGGGAGCTGGCCGCCGAGGCCGCGCCCGGCGCCGCGTCCGCGCCCTGGGCGGACTGGCCGGCCGAGCCCGAGCCGGCCGACTCCGGGCCGTGCCTCTACCGCGTCGGCACGGCCGCCGGTGAGGTGCCCGCGCTGATCCCGCTGCTGGACTCCGGCCACCTGAAGATCACCGGGGGCCAGACCCCGCTCGCCGACGCCATCGTCGACGCGCTGCTCGTCCGGATCGTGGCGATGACGCGGCCCGGCTCCGTACGGGTGAGCCTGTACGATCCGCGGCGGCTCGGGGCCGGTCTCGGCGGCTTCCACGCCCTGTCCCGGCCCGGCCTGCTCACCGTGTACGGCGTCGAGGAGTTCAAGGATCTCCTCGGCTCGCTTGACCGTGACATCCGGCGCATCCAGCGGGACGTGCTCGGCGGCGGGCACTCCTCCCTCGCCGAGCTCGCCGCGGCGACCGGACGGCGGCCCGAGCCGTGGCAGGTCGTCATCGTGCAGAGCCCGGTGCGCGGCCTCCGCGACGACGAGGTCGCCCACCTGAACAGCGTGATGCACGCCGGCGCGGCCTGCGGCATCCACGTCGTCTGCCGCGACGTGCCCGCCGAGGACGCGCCGGGCATCGAGACGATCCACATCACGGCGGACGGCCGCGTCACCACCTCGATGACCGGGGAGCTGCCGGTGACGGTCGAGCCGCCGCCGCCCGAGCTGGTCCGCGCGGTCTGCGAGCGCGCCGCCCGCTGGGCGGGCATCGAACGCGACCCGCCGCGCTTCGCCGAGCTGGTCCCGCACCGCATGTGGAGCGAGTCGTCGGCGGCCGGGGTGCGCGCCCCCATCGGCGAGGACGTCGACCGGTACGAGCCGGTGGAGGTCCTCCTCGGCGACGACCCGGTGCACGCGCTCGTCGGCGGCCCGCCGGGCTCCGGAAAGACGAACTTCCTCTACGCCATGATCGGGTCGATGGCCGCGCGGTACTCACCCGACGAGCTGGAGTTCTACCTGCTAGACTTCAAGGAGGGCGTGTCGTTCGCCCGCCTGGCCAGCGGCCGTACCGACAAGACGTGGCTGCCGCACGCCCGGCTCATCGGCGTGAACATCAACAACGACCGGGAGTTCGGCCTGGCGCTGCTGCGTTTCCTGGCCCGCGAGCTCGAACGCCGGGGCGCCGCCGCCCGCGAGCACGAGGTCACGAAGCTGGAGGAGCTGCGGGCGGTCGACCCGGACGGGCACTGGCCGCGCATGGTCGCGGTGATCGACGAGTTCCAGGTGCTGATCCAGCAGCAGGACAAGATCACCGACGAGTCGCTGTACCTCCTCAACGACCTGGCCCGCCGGGGCCGGTCCCAGGGCATCCACCTGGTCCTGGCCAGCCAGAACATCGGCGGCGTCCAGTCGCTGTGGGGGCGCGGCGCCATCCTGGACCAGTTCACGCTGCGGATCGCGCTGCCCAAGGCGCGCCGCATCCTCGCCGACGACAACACCGCGGCGCTGCAGGTGGCGCGCTTCTGCGCGGTCGTGAACGCCGAGTCGGGCGCGCGGCAGGCCAACCGCATCGCGCGGCTGCCCGACGCCGGGGCGGCGGGCACGTTCGACGCGCTGCAGCGAGAGCTGTGGCAGCGCCGCCCCGAGCACCTCGCGCCGCCGCGCATCTTCGACGGCGCGCACGTGCCGGAGCTGATGACGGCGCCGGCCCTGCCGCCGGGCGAGAGCGCGGTCGGCCAGCTCATCGACCTGGTCGGCAGCGCGGCGACCGTGCGGTTCGACCGCGCGCCCGGCCGCAACCTCGCGGTCGTCGGCACCCGCGCCGACGAGGCGTACGACGTGCTCGCCTCCGCGGTGCTGTCGCTGTCGCGCGGGCACGCGCCCGGATCGGCGGTCTTCCGGCTGTACGCGCTGGACGCACAGCTCGAGCCCCGGGTCGGGCTGCTGGCCCGGCGGCTGGCCGACGACGGGCACCAGGTCACGCTCGGCGGCGACCTGCCCGAGCCCGCCGACCGGGACGTGCCCGAGTACCTCGCGCTGTTCGCGGTGGACGCCGCGACCGGCCGCGCCGAGGACCTGCGCCGGGCGGTCCGCCGTCTCGTCGAGCACGGCCCGGAGCGCCGGATGCACGTGCTCGGCTGGTGGCGGACGACGGACCGGCTCAAGGCCGACGTCGTCGAGCGGGTCGGGAACGTGCGCAACATCGACGCCTGGGTCGCCCTGGACGTACGGGACAGCGAGCTGTCGCCGCTGCCGGGCGGCCAGATGCTGAGCTGGACCCCGCGCCACCGGCGGGCCCTGTTCCACGACCAGCGCACCGGCGTGCCGCCCCAGCCGATCATCCCGTTCGAGGTGATGAGCGAGGCGGGGGACGGCGTCGCGTGAGGGTGGAGGGCAGATGACGGACCCGGAGGCGGCACGGCGGTCATACGACCCGCAGGCGGCCCGGCGCGCGTACGATCCGCAGGCGGCACGGCGGGCGTACAAGGAGTACGCCGCCGAGGCCGGCCGCAGGCTGCTCGCCGCGGAGCGGGCCCGGCGCGGCCTGGAGGAGGCCGAGGAGCGGCGGACCGCCGCGTACGCCTCGGTCGAGCAGGAGTGGGCGCGCCTCGACGGCCTGGAGGAGCGGGCCGCCGGCGTCTGGCGGGAGCTGACCACCCGCTTCGGCCCGCACGCGGTCGGCCCGCTGCCCGACCCCGCCGACGACGTGCGCCCCGACCAGGAGGCGGCCGAGCTGGTGGGCGACGCGCACCGGCGCGTGCGCGAGCCGGTCCACTACGCCCTCGCCGGCCGGTACGTCCAGATGGCGGTGCTGGGCTTCGTGGTGGCCGTCGTCGTCACCGCGATCGGCTTCGAGCTGGCCGAGAGCCTGCGCGGCCTGGGGCAGGCGCGGCTGGCCCTCGCGTACGGGCCGGTGCTGGCGTCACCGTGGCTCGGGCAGGTCGCGGCGGCCGGCTGGATCCGGCTCCGCACGTCGCACGAGGAGCGCGAGTACGCCGTCGACACCGCGACGGGCGGCCTCGTCGGCGGCGGTGGCGTGTGGGTCATCGCCCTCATCTTCATCGTTGTCCACTTTGTGACGTGATGACATTTCCCACCCCTCCGTTTCTGCCAGGATGACGCCATGGGTCTTGCGAAGAGCTCGTTGGGCGAGGACGAAGAGATCGTCCTCGAGTTCCACCCGCACTGGTCGACGCTGGTCGGCACGATCTTCTGGGCGGTCGTGACGGTCGCCGTGGCGGTCGCCGCCATCGTCTTCATCCCGGGCGGCAGTGCGCAGACGGTGATCCGCCTCATCATCGCGGCGGTCGCGGTCGTCGCGATCCTCGTCGTCGGGCTGATCCCGTTCCTGCGCTGGGTCACCACGTCCTACACCCTCACGAACCGGCGGTTCGTGCTGCGGCACGGCATCCTGTCCCGCTCCGGGCGCGACATCCCGCTCACCCGGGTCAACGACGTGTCGTTCGAGCACAACCTGATCCAGCGGATGCTGGGGACCGGCACGCTGATCGTCGAGTCGGGCGGTGAGCACGGGCAGCTCGTCCTGAAGAACATCCCCCGGGTCGAGTACACCCAGAACCAGCTCTACCGGATCGTCGAGGAGCTGACCGACGGCGACGGCGTCAAGCCGTAGACGGGCCGTACATGAGCGACGTGCCGGAGCCGAAGGAGATCGAGGAGCTCCTCCTCGGCGGTGAGCTGAGGTTCACGCGGATCGACGCGATCGAGCGGTCCGGGGTGTCGCCGGAGTTCACCCAGCGGCTGTGGCGGGCCTTCGGCTTCCCCCACCTCGCCGACGAGACGGTCGCCTTCACCGAGGGCGACCTCGACGCGCTCGTCCGGATCAAGGACCTCCTCGGCGAGGGCCTGCTGGACGAGGAGATGGTCCTGCGGATGGTCCGCGCCGTCGGCCAGACGATGGCGCGGCTCGCCGAGTGGCAGATCGACATCATCGTCGGCGCGCTGGCCGATCCGCTGCAGCCGCCCTCGCCGGACGTCGTCCGCATGATCATGGAGCACGCCGAGGGGCACATCGCGGCGCTGGAGCCGCTCCTCGTCCACGCGTGGCGGCGGCAGCTCGCCGCCGCCGGCACCCGCGCGCTGACCGCGTCGGCGGCGGAGGACGCCGTTCCGGGGCGGCTGCGGGTCGCGGTGGGGTTCGCCGACATCGTCGGGTTCACGGCGACCAGCCGGAACCTCGGCGAGCTGGAGCTGGCCGACCTGGTCGAGCGGTTCGAGGAGACCGCCTCCGACGTCGTGGCCGAGCACGGCGGGCGGATCGTCAAGACCCTGGGAGACGAGGTCCTCTACACCGCCGAGACCCCCACGCTCGGCGCGGAGATCGGGCTGTGCATCGCCGAGGCGGTCCGCGCCGGAGGCGACACGGACGTGCGGGTCGGCATGGCGTACGGTCTCGTGCTCTCGCTGATGGGCGACGTGTTCGGCACGACCGTGAACCTCGCGAGCCGGCTGACCTCGATCGCCCGGCCCGGCACCGTCCTCGCCGACGCGGCCCTGGCCGACGGCCTGCGCGGCGCCGGCGCGTACGACCTGATCCGCATCGGCCGCCGCCCGGCCCGTGGCCTAGGCATCGTCCAGCCGTACGTCGTCCGCCGCGCCCGCTAGCGCATTAGAACCCGGCCGGGTGTCACGAAGTCGACTAGGCAATTGCCGACGACGTCGATCGATTGCCTAAATAAGCCCCTCATTCGCCGCCGTCCTAGACGCGGCCTTTGCTCCTTCATATGTTTGAACGGTCAACTATTGGCCGTTGGTCGGGCGACCAGCCTCTCCCGGGTGACGGGTCCGTGCGGACCGTGCACGGCCCGGCGCCGGAAGCCACCACAGGAAGGCAGCTGGCATGAAACTCAGGACCCTCGTAACCGGCACGGCAGGCACGGCGGCCCTGGCGATGGGCGCGCTGGTCACGGCCCCGCCGGCCTTGGCCGTCAGCCCCGCCACCGCCACCGTCCAGATCAACTGCGAGGGCGGCTGGCCCTCAGGCCAGGCCAGGCTCGACGTCCAGCAGAACGGCACGACGGCGACCATCACCTTCACCACATCCGTGGTGTGGACGTCCCACTCCATTCCGGCGAATTCGATGAACACGACGCTGACGATGTCCAATGCGCACGGCGGCACCGTCACCTTCAAGGGAACGTCCAACCCGGCATGGACGCTGCCCTGGCAGCCTTTCAACTCCGGCCCGTTGACGGGCACCGTCGCCCCGGGTGACGTGCTGCAGGCCAAGTCCCTCACGAGCACGGTCGGGACACTCGCGATCAACTGCACGGCCACCTCGCCGCAGGCCCCGGGGCCGTTCGTCTTCTGACAGCGGTCTGACGGCATCGATACCGCTGGTGCCGTGTCGAACGACGTTGGGGTGTCATGAGATGGCCCTCGATCACGACCGTGGTCGAGGGCCATCTTCGTTGTCATCTGTTATGCGGAAGTCTCGCCGGTGGCGGTCAGGACCGCGCGGCCGAGGATGTGGCCGGTCATGACGAAGCCGAGGTAGGCGGGCGTGGCGTCGGCCGGGACGCCGATGGACTCGACGTCGAGGGCGTGCACCACGACGAAGTAGCGGTGCGGGCCGTGCCCGGCCGGTGGGGCGGCGCCGAGGTAGCGGGCCACGCGGGCGTCGTTGGGCAACTGGAAGGCGCCCTCGGGCAGGCCTGAGCCGGTGTCGTCGCCGGCGCCCTCGGGCAGGTCGGTGACGGTGGCGGGGATGTCGGCGACCGCCCAGTGCCAGAACCCGGACCCGGTGGGGGCGTCGGGGTCGTAGACGGTGACGGCGTAGCTCTTGGTGCCTTCGGGGGCGCCGCTCCAGGACAGTTGCGGGGAGACGTCCTTCCCGCCAGGGATGCCGGAGGAGAGCTGCTCGGGCGCCCAGGCGGTGCCGTCGGCGACGTTGATGCTGGTGACGGTGAAGGAGGCCGCCTCGGGGAGGCGGGCGAAGGGGTCGTTGGCGCTCATGGCGTTCTGCCTTTCCGGCCGTGGTGGGACGTGCGATGTAATCGACGATAGCACTAATAATCGATTATCTATCCGATCGTCTATCCTCCTTCCATGAGCCGGATGACCCAGACCCCGCCCTCGCCGGGGAAGCAGATGCTCTCCGAGCAGGTCTACGAGCACCTGCGGAACGCGATCATGCGGGGGGACTACGCCCCCGGCGACGCCCTCAAGCCGCAGGACCTCGCGAAGGAGCAGGGAGTGAGCCTGGCCATCGTGCGCGAGGCGCTCGTGCGGGTGGTCGGCGAGGGGCTCGCCGACCGGCTGCCCAACCGCGGCTTCGCCGTTCCGGCGTTCTCCGACCGCCGGTGGCAGGAGATCGCGGAGGCCCGCCGGTCCATCGAACCGGTCGTGCTGCGCCTGTCCATCGAGCGCGGTGACGTCGACTGGGAGGCCCGCGTCCGCGCCGCCCACCACCGGCTGGCCCGTACTCCGGCGTACGTGCCCGAGGAGGGCGAGCACTACAGCAGCGCCTGGTCCGAGGCCCACCGGCTCTTCCATCGCACCCTGCTGGAGGGGTGCGGCAACCCCGTCCTGCTGGAGACCTTCGACCGGCTGTGGACCGCGAGCGAGTTGGCCCGCCGCTGGTCGGCGCAGCGCAACCCCGGCCGGGACACGATCGCCGAGCACCGCCGGCTCGAGGAGGCGGCGCTGGCCCGTGACGCCGACACCGCGGCCGAGGTGCTGGCCCACCACCTCACTCTGACCGCCACCGGACTGACCGGCCGTATCGGCGGAGCACCTGCCGGGGAGGCCTGACGCGCCTCCCCGGCCTGGCCGGGCCCTACCCGGTGCGTGATGTGATGGGCGGGTGGATCTGCGGGAGATGCGGGCGTTCGTCGTGGTCGTGGAGGAGGGCGGTCTGTCGGCCGCCGCGCGGCGGCTGCATGTGAGCCAGCCCGCGCTGTCGCAGACGATGAACACCCTGGAACGGCGGCTCGGCCTGCGGCTGCTGGAGCGCGGGAACACCGGCGTGCGGGCCACCGAGGCGGGTATGACGCTGCTGGCCGAGGCGCGCGCGGTGCTGGCGCGTCATGATCAGGCGATGGCCGCGGTCGCCAGGCACGCCGCCGACGGGGGAGGCCTCGTGCGGATCGGGATCCCGCTCGAACTTCCCTCAGACCTGCTCTCCGGGCCGCTCGCCGGCCTTACCGCCGCCTATCCGGGGACAAGGGTGCAGGCCCGCCACATGTCCACCACGGACCAGTTCGCGGCCCTGCGGGCGGGTGAAATAGACGTCGGACTGGTACGGGAACACCCGATCGGCCAAGATCTGGACGCCATGCTGGTCGTCGAGGAGCGGCTGGGCGTCGTCCTGGCCGCCGAAGCGGCCGCGAGAATCGCCGGACCCGACGGGATCCGGTTGGAGGAGCTCGCGGGGCTGGACTGGGTCGGATTCCCCCGCTCCGGGAGCCCCGCTTGGTACGACGAGCTCACCGCGATCCTGCGCAGCCATGGCCTGGATCTGGGAATCCCGCCGCCGGAGGGGCAGGAGCTGATCGCCGAGGTGAAGCTGGCCGCGGTGACGGCGGGCGGTGCCTTCGCGCTCGCGCCGCCCGGATGGGACCGGCCGCTGCCCGACGCGGTCACCTGGTCGCCGCTCGCCGGGCATCCGATCGTGCGGCGTACCTGGGCGGTGTGGCCCGCCACCTCCCACCGGCGTGACCTGGCCCGGCTGCTCGCCGGTCTGGAGTACCGCGGGCTCCAGTAGGTGGGCTGATGGCGGCCATAAGGCGCTCGACTGGCGCGGTGGGAAACCTTCGGTGCCGCCGTTCCTTACACCCACGTGCCGGGATCGACCCGGCCTCGCGGAAGCAGCAGGAGTGGGTGGAGACCATGTCGGAACTGCAGGGAAAGTCGGCGCTGGTGACCGGTGGGAACAGCGGCATCGGCCGGGCGGCCGCGATCGCGCTCGCCGAGCGGGGCACGCGCGTAGTGATCGCCGGGCGTGACGCGGCCCGTGGAGAAGAGGTGGTACGGGAGATCCGCGCGTCCGGTGGGGAGGCCCACTTCGTGGCCTCGGACCTGCGCGACGAGGCATCCGCCCGGTCGCTGGCGGCGCGGGCCAGGGACCTGGTCGGCCGCGTCGACATCCTCGTCAACAACGCCGGCGTCTTCCCCTTCGGTCCGACCCATGAGTCGACGGAGGGGGACTTCGACGCCGTGTTCGCGCTGAACGTCAAGGCGCCGTACTTCCTCGTCGCCGAGCTGGCTCCGGACATGGCGAAGCGCGGCGACGGCGCGATCGTGAACGTCACCACGATGGTCGCCGAGTTCGGTGCGGCGGGGATGGGCCTGTACGGAGCGAGCAAGGCCGCGCTGCGACTGCTCACCAAGTCCTGGGCCGCGGAGTACGGCCCGGCGGGCGTCCGCGTCAACGCGGTGAGCCCCGGTCCCACCCGCACCGAGGGCACCGCCGGTATGGGCGAGGGCCTCGACCGCCTGGCAGCCGCCGCTCCGGCCGGCCGTCCGGCCACGGCCCAGGAGATCGCCGAGGCGATCGTCTTCCTGGCCGGCGACCGGTCGAGCTTCGTCCACGGCGCTGTTCTCCCCGTCGACGGTGGCCGCGTCGCGGTCTGAGATTACGAGCATCCGGCGGCCCGTTCCACCTCCTGACGAGCGGGCCGCCGCTTTGCCGTTCGCGGCGGAGACCCGGTAGAACGATCAAGCCGCTGTGGGCCGGTCCATGCTGGTCGGCGGCTTGGCGGAGGGGAATCGGGCCGGAAACATCTCGTTCGCTTTCCGTTCACCAAAAATGGGGACCATATACCTCATGAGCGTTGAAGCAGGGCATTTCGCCCGATCCGTGGACGGGCTGCCAGAGGATCGGTTCCTTGATCGGGAGGAGAGCTGGCTCCGGTTCAACCAGCGCGTCCTGGACCTGGCCGCCGATCCGTCACTGCCCCTGCTCGAACGCGTACGGTTCCTGTCGATCTTCGCGACCAACCTGGACGAGTTCTTCATGGTCCGGGTCGCCGGGCTGACCCGGCGCATGGCCACCGGCATCGCCGTCCAGAGCGCCAGCGGCCGCCAGCCCCGCGAGGTCCTCGCGCACACCTCCGAGGTCGCCCGCGACCTGATGCTGGAGCACGCCGCGCTCTTCCACGAGGAGATCCTCCCGGCCCTCGCCAAGGAGGGGATCGAGGTCCTGCGCTGGGACGAGCTCGCCGACACCGAGAAGGAGAGCCTGAACCGCCTGTTCCGGCGGCGGATCTACCCGGTGCTGACGCCGCTGGTCGTCGACCCGGCACACCCCTTCCCGTACATCTCCGGGCAGTCCCTCAACCTGGCGGTGCTGGTCCGCGACCCGGACATCGGCACGACCATGTTCGCCCGCGTCAAGGTGCCGCCGGTGCTGCCGAGGTTCCTGGAGGCGTCGCCGTCGCGGTTCGTGCCGCTGGAGGACGTGATCGCCGAGAACCTCCCGGAGCTGTTCACCGGGACCGAGATCCTCGAGCACCACGCGTTCCGGGTCACCCGCAACCAGGACCTGGAGGTCGACGAGGACATCGCCGAGAACCTCCTGCAGGCCCTCGAACGCGAGCTGCTGCGCCGCAGGTTCGGGCCCGTCGTACGGCTGGAGGTCGAGGAGTCGATCACCCCCGAGGTCCTCGAACTGCTGATGACCGAGCTGGAGGTCGACGAGCGCGCGGTGTACCGCGTCCCCGGCCCGCTCGACCTCGGCGGCATGGCCGCCATCGCCGACCTCGACCGCAGCGAGCTGAAGTACCCGCCGTTCGTGCCGTCCGAGGCGGCGCTGCCGCACGACACCGACATCTTCGCCACCCTGCGCGACCACGACGTCCTCGTCCAGCATCCGTACGACTCGTTCACCACGAGCGTCGAGCGCCTCATCGAGGACGCCGCCGGCGACCCGCAGGTCCTGGCGATCAAGCAGACGCTGTACCGGACCAGCGGCGACTCGCCGATCATCGACGCGCTCATCGACGCCGCCGAGGCGGGTAAGCAGGTCGTCGTGGTCGTCGAGATCAAGGCACGGTTCGACGAGCAGGCCAACATCACGTGGGCGCGCAAGCTGGAGCGCGCCGGCTGCCACGTGGTGTACGGCTTCGTCGGCCTCAAGACCCACTGCAAGGTCGCGCTGGTGGTCCGGCAGGAGTCCGACGGGTCGCTGCGCCGCTACTGCCACATCGGCACCGGCAACTACAACCCCAAGACCGCCCGGATCTATGAGGACTACGGTCTGCTGACCGCCGACCCCGAGGTCGGCCAGGACGTCAGCGCCCTGTTCAACCACCTGACCGGCTACTCGCGGGACACCGACTACCGGCGGCTCCTCGTCGCCCCCGACTCCCTGCGCGCCGGGCTGGTCGAGCGCATCGAGCGGGAGATCGAGCACCATGAGGAGGGCCGGCCCGCCCGTATCCGGTTCAAGTGCAACGCCCTCGTCGACGAGGTGCTCATCGACGCGCTGTACCGGGCCTCGCGGGAGGGTGTGCCGATCGACGTCTGGGTGCGCGGAATCTGCGCGCTGCGCCCCGGCGTGCCCGGCATGTCGGAGACGATCCAGGTCCGCAGCGTCCTCGGCCGGTTCCTGGAGCACTCGCGGGTGTACGCCTTCGAGAACGGCGGGAACCACGAGGTCTGGATCGGCAGCGCCGACCTCATGCACCGCAACCTGGACCGCCGGGTCGAGACGCTGGTGCGCGTCACCGACCCGGCCCACTGCGCGGACCTCGTCGGCCGCTTCGACCTCGCGATGGGCTCGGACACCAAGTGCTGGGTCCTCGGCGAGAACGGCGTGTGGACGCGGCACGAGGGAGACATCGACGTGCAGACCCACCTGATGCGGGCACGCCGCTGGAGGACCGTTGACTCCTGACCCCCCGGGGACGATCCGTGCCGCCGGCGCGGTGCTGTGGCGGCCCGGCCCGGACGGCCGCCCGCTCGTCGCCCTGATCCACCGTCCCCGGTACGACGACTGGTCCTTCCCCAAGGGCAAGGTCGACCGCGGCGAGCACGTCGTACGCGCCGCGGCCCGCGAGGTCTGGGAGGAGACCGGCGTCTGGCCGGTCCTCGGCCGCAGGCTGTCCACGATCCGGTACGAGGCGCGGGGCCGGCCCAAACGGGTCGACTACTGGACGGCCACCGGGGACGAGGGCCGGTTCGTCCCCGGCGATGAGGTCGACCGGATCGAGTGGCTCCCGCTCGGCGAGGCGGACCGGTGGCTCAGCTACGACCACGACCGTGACGTGCTGCGGGAGTTCGCCGCCGGTCCGCCCCGCACCACGCCGTACGTCGTCCTCCGGCACGCCACGGCCGGACAGAAGCGGGACTGGGAGGAGGACGACCTGCTGCGCCCCCTCGACCAGGAGGGACGCGCGCAGGCGCAGCGCCTCGACGACGTCCTGATCTGTTACGGGCCCGCCCGGGTGATCAGCTCGGCGACGGCCCGCTGCCTGGAGACGGTCCTGCCCTACGCCGCCCGTACCGCCGCGGACGTCCGTACCGACTGGGCGGTCACCGTCGGCACGGCCAAGGCCCCGGGCGACCGGCTCGCCGAGCTCCTCGCCGACGGCGTCCCCGCCGTGATCTGCACCCACGGCGAGCTCGTGCCCGAGCTCATCGCCCGCGCCTGCGAGGAACTCGGGGCCCCGCCCCCGGAGGATCCCCGGCTCCCGAAGGGCGGCTTCTGGGTCGTCCAGGTCGCCGACCGGGCCCTCGCCTCCCTCGAACGCCACACCTGCTGACCCCGGATCACCCGCGCCTGCGCGGAACCAGCAGCACGGGGACCAGTGTGACGGCCAGGAGCACGGCCGCCCACCAGAACGTGCCGGTGAACGCCGAGGTGAGCTGGACGGGGGTCCGCGCGGTGCGGTGGGCGGCGGCCTCCCTGAGGTTGCCGGTCGCGCCCGGCACGTGGCCGCGGATCATGATCTGGAGCACGATCGTGAGGATCGCGGTGCCGAACGAGCTGCCGACCCGGACGAGGACGCCGGCGCCGGTCGTCGCGGCGGGCACCGACTCACGCGGAATGCCCTGGTAGGCGGCCGCCATCAGGACCGGGGACACGGCGCCATGCCCCAACCCGATCACCAGCATCACCGCCATCAGCACGAGGCGGCCGGTGGACGGGTCGATCCGGGTCAGGGCCAGCGTGCCGGCCAGCACCAGCGCCACCCCGCCGACCGCGATCCAGCGTGCCCCGTACCGGTCGGTGACCCTCCCCGCCACCGTCATCGTGAGCATCGCGCCGAGGCCGAGCGGCGAGATCAGCCAGCCCGCGGCCATCGGCGACTCGCCCCGTACGACCTGGGAGAACAGCGGCAGCAGCACCGTCAGGCCGAACACCGGAACGCAGTAGACGAACAGCCCGCCGGTCGCGGCGGCGAACGAGCGGTCGCGCAGCAGCCGCACGTCGATCAGCGCGCCCGCGCCCTTGCGCAGCGCGTGCGCCGCGAACGCCGCGACCAGCACGGCACCCGCCCCGAAAGCCGTCAGGAAGCGGGGGTCGGACAGACCCGCGCCCGCACCGGTCCGGGCCAGGCCGTACACGAGCGCGGCCAGGCCGGGGCAGAGCAGCAGCATGCCGAGGAGGTCGAGCGGCGCGCCCGGGTCGCGCTCGGCGTCGCGGGGCATCATGCGCAGCGCGGCGGTGAGCGCCAGCGCGCAGAACGGGAGATTGATGAAGAACAGCCAGCGCCAGCTGACGCTGTCGAGGATCACACCGCCGAGCAGTGGACCGAGCACGGGCGCGAGCATGGCCGGCACCGAGACGATGGTCATCGCCCGACCCATCCGGTCCGGCCCCGCCGCACGCGCCAGCACGGTCTGGCCGATCGGCATGAGCATGCCGCCGCCGACGCCCTGCAGGATCCGGAACGCGATCAGGGCGGGCACCGACCAGGCCAGCCCGCACAGCAGTGAGCCGGAGATGAACAGCACCAGCGAGGTCAGCCACATGGTGCGCGCCCCGAAGCGGCGGACCGACCAGCCGGTGAGCGGGATCGCCATGGACAGGGCCAGGGTGTAGCCGGTCATCACCCACTGGATCGACGACAGCGAGGCGTCGAAGTCCTTGCCGAGGGTGGTGACGGCGACGTTGACGATCGTGGTGTCGAGGATCGTCATGATCGATCCGAGCAGGACCACGATCGCCAGCCGGCGCAGTTCGGGGTCGATGCCGCGCCGGCCGGTGGCGGGGTCGCGGGTGGGTACGGCGGTCATCCGGTCTTCTCCCATGAAGTTTCCGTACGGTGTATCGCTTAACCGTACGCCGTATCGCTCAATCCGTACAGCGTATCGGCGGGAACGTACGCCGTACGGGTACGATCGGGACATGACGATCGACGGGGACCGGCCGTCCGCAGTGCCTGAGCGCTACCAGCGCGCCGGCGACCGCAAGCGCGCCGCCGACCCGGTGTGGTCCCGCCCCCGCGGCGGGCGCCGGCCCAAGCTCAGCCGGGAGGCGATCGTGGCGGCCGCCATCACGATCGCCGACGCCGAGGGGCTGGACGCGGTGTCGATCCGGCGCGTCGCGAGCGAACTCGGCGTGCGCGCGATGAGCCTCTACACGCACATCGACGCCAAAGAGGACCTCCTCGACCTGATGTACGACGAGGTGGCCGCCGAGGTGCTGATCGAGGGGGAGCTGCCCGGCGACTGGCGCGAGGCGTTCCGGTGGATCGCCGCCCGGGAACGGGAGGCCGGACTGCGGCACCCGTGGGTCTTCCAGCTGGCGGGACGTTCACCGCGGGTCGGACCCAACGGGCTCCTGCACGCCGAGCAGTCCTTCGCCGCCGCGAGCCGGCTCACCGACGACCCCCGCGCGATGCGGGCCATCGTCACGGCCATCGACCACTACCTGCTCGGCTACACGCTCCGCGCGCAGCACAACCGGGAACGTGAGGCGGCCGGCCTGGGCGGCATCGAGGAACAGCCGTACGTGCGCAGTCTCCTGGCCGAGGGACGGTTCCCGCATCTGAAACCGGTCCTGGACGCGGGAATCCCCGCCCAAGAGGACTTCGAGCAGGGCCTGACCTGGATCCTCGACGGCATCGAACGCGAGTACGGCCAGAGCCGCTAGCGGCCGCGGGAGAGGCCGGCCCGATCGCGGCGTCGCCGGGCGATCAGGGCGTACCGCTCGTCGGTCACGGGACCGCCCCACAGGTCCGAGTCGCCACTGAGAGGCTCGATTCGCAGGTCGGTGACGAGGGGACGTATGACGGCGGCCAGGTCGTGCGCGCCGATTCCGCCGTTCCATGGCAGGAGCTCCGCTCCGCTCACGTACGGCGTCCCACGCTGTCCCGACTCACGCCACCGGCCCTCGACCAGGACCAGCCGGCCACCGGGCCGCAGCCGCTCCGCCCACTCACCCAGCGCGGCCTCGGGATCGGGAAGGGTCCACACCAGGTGGCGCGACAACACGACGTCGAAGACCTCGTCGCCGGTCGGCGGCGAGGTCGCGTCACCCACGAGAAACCGGCCCGGCAGTCCGGCGGCCTCCAGCTTTCCGCGGGCCCGCGCGACCATCGTCGGCGCCAGGTCGACGCCCGTCACGCGATGCCCGGCCTGCGCGAGCAGCAGGGACAGCGAGCCGGTCCCGCACCCGACGTCGAGGACGCCGACCGGAGCGGGCGGCATCCAGGCGTCCAGCAGACGCGCCCACGCCGCGCGGGTCCGTTCATCCCCCAGCCCGTGATCCGGCTCGTCGTCGAAGGCCGGCGCGGCGGCGTCCCAGTAGTCGGCGATCGCGGTGCTGTCGTCCCTCATGACCGGCATCCTCGCAGTGCGGTCCGACAGGTCTCGGGCGCGGCGTCGCCGGCTCAGCGCCGAGGGTTCTGGTGCCGTGAGCGACGACGATCCTCGGCGCTGATGGCGGCTTGAGGACGCGCGGAGGAGGGGCGTCAGTCCACCATGCGTTCGTACAGTTCGTCGTCGGCGAAGTCTTCGAAGTCCATGTTGCCGAGGCCGAGGTTCGTGCTGATCTCGACGGCCGCGTTGGGCAGCAGGCGGAACTGCGTGACGAATTCCTCCTCGTCCTCCTCGAAGGGTTCACCGTCCCATTCGGTCGAAACGGCCAGGAGCGGATGACCCGTGCCGCGCATCGTGGTGCTGTCGGCGATGAAGATCGCTCCCGGCCGGCTCGGACCGGGTAGTGCCGCGCGAACGCCTTTCAGCACGCGCTCGGTGGAGGCATCGGCGTACCTGGGGTCGCCGATGAGGTAGGGAGTCACCGGATCGTCATCCATCCACGGCGTACGCAGTTGCTCGACCACCCGGTCCCAGGCGTCATCGTCGGTGAAGTCGGTGCGGACCACCAAGGGGGACATGCCGTCGTACCCTTCGACCGCCGGGAACGATTCGGCCGGCTCGGCCGCAGGCGTCGCGGATGGTGACGGCGCCGGTACCAGGACCCCGCCGAGCAGCGGGCCGCCGAGCTCGGCGGCGCTGGGAACCACCCCGGACACGCGGAATACCAGCTCGTGGCGGTGCAGGTCGTGCGCGAGGTCGTCCAGTGCGGCGGCGACGTCCGGCACCTTCGTCCCCTTGCGACGGCGAGGCTCGTCCCGCACCTCGGCCACGAGCCTGCCGTTCTGATGAAGACTGAAGGTCCCGCCGTACCCCTCCCCGCCGGACGGTTGGTGGAGGGCCACCACCGAGGTCGAGGGTGCCAGCGCCGCCACCGGCAGGGTGGGGTCGTCGCCGACCAGGAGAACGTCCGGACCCACGGCGATCGCCGCCACCACCTTCCCCTCGTCCGGATGTGCGGTGTCCCGGTCCCGCTGGAGCCGGTGCCACGTGGTCGGCGTCATCGAGCCCGGCGCGACGCCGGTGCGCTCGAGTACGTCCTGCGGGGTGCTCTCCCTCACCACCGCGACGCAGTAGCCGCGACCCTCGCCCACCAGAGCGCCGAACCAGGCGGCCAGGTCGTCGTTCTGCGGTATCGCCGGCTCCCGCACCGGCGCCACCCGGCTCCAGCGATCGGCGGAGGCCCAGACGACGGCCCCGGTGTCGTCACGGAGCTCCGCCGCGCCGCGCACGACGACGAGCTCGGCGCCCGGCCCGGCGATCTGTTCCACCACGGCGCCGCCCAGGGTCCGCAAGCGCAGGAACCCGTCGTCGTCGAGCGCCAGGACGGTCTCCTGCTCGGGGAACCTGTCCCAGTGCGAGGTCCGTCCCCGCATGATGACGAACACCACGCGACCGTCGTGGCACAGCACGGTCGACCCGTCGTCGCTGGTCAGCGACTGTCCGTACAGGCTCTCGCCTCGGCGCATCCTCGACCCCCGGGCCACCGCGCGGTGACCGGTCCCCGCGGCCGCCGACACCTGGGGGATACCCGAACTCCACACGACGGCCCCGTTCGCGTCGATCAGGGCCAGCTCACCGCTGTCCCGCATCTCCAGCCGCCGCACACCCAGCCACGCCGTGCCGGTGCTCCACACCCGGTTGCCGTGGTGGTCCCAGGCCACGAGATCTCCGTCGGGCCCCAGGCATACCTGACTCGATTCCGGCGAGTCGCCGACCCACGCCCACTCCCGCGTGACGTTGTCCCGTACGGCCAAGGACGGCTCGTACACCGAGTGCCGCACCGTGAACCGCCCCGACGGCGAGGTCAAGGACTCCATCGACAGGCTGCCGCCGAGCGGCAACCATGATCCTCCCGGCTGCCATCCCCGCCACTCGGCCGGGCGGTCCCCGCGGGCTCGGGGCGCGGGCGCACTCCCGTTCGAAGGCGCCGGGGTGTCCTCGGGCGGCGACTCCGACGCCTGCGCGACGCGTACGCCCCGGTAGGCGACGGGGGCGTGGCCTTCATGTTGGCGGTAGCCGACGAATCCGGCGCCGGCGTCGGCCAGGAGCCGGACGGCTTGGAGCTGCAGGTGCGGGGAGCCGTTGTTGCCGGTGATGTCGAGACGATAGTGGGCATAGGGTCCGGGCTCGGCGATCCGGTACGTCCTGGACTGGTGCCGCCGGGTGAACGACTCACCCGAGCGAACATCGAGCGTTCGCCACACGGCCCCGTCCGCCGAGCCGCGCAGGGTCCATGCGGCCGGGTCGCGGTCAGGTGCGTCATCGGCAGAGGTGAGAACGTATCGATCCACCGCGATCGGCCGGGACAGCTCGAATCCCAGGGACGCACGGTCGTGCGGTGCGAACCATTTGCCGGCCGACGCGTCCGTCAGGTTCTCGGCCACCTCGCCCGCGTCGCGATGTTCGGCACTGGCCCACACGACGCTCACCAGATCGGTGACGTCCGCGTTGCCGGAGGGACTCACCGAACGCAGCGCGACCGAACAGGCAAGGCCCGAGCGCTCGCGCCAGGCCGCCCACCGTACAGGCGTGTCGCCGCCGTCATCGATCAGCACCCGTAGCCGTCCCGCCGGCTGCCGGCCTCCCGGCTCCTCGACCTCCGTTTCGAACTCGTACCCACGAGCACCGCCGACCTCCTCCGGGTACTCTCGCCGGTCATCGAGTTCGCCCCGCACCTGCACCACGTCACCGGCGGGAGTGCGGCGATGGCCGTAACAGCTCACCATGTCCGGGGAGAAGCCCACTGCGGACTGCGCGCCGTCCTCGGTGCCCCAGTGCAGGTGCGCCGGCACCACACTCTCACCGTCGCTTATATGCACGAGCAACCGCGAAGCCGGCAGCCACTCCACGGAGTCCCCCGCGCGCCGCCACATACGGAATGCGAACACGGAACCTTCAACCACCATGCGCTCCCGCCTTCCAGTCGTCATTCGGCCGCCGAGACTCCCGCGGGGGCTCACGGCCGCCCACCGGCACCGTGAGCGGGGCCGCCGAGGAAGGGTCACGGGTGCGAGGCGTCGGTGCCGGCCGGTACGTCTACTCCGGTCTGATATCGCATCCTCGCAACCAGGACCGACAAGTCTTGGGCACGTCGACGGTCCGCCTGGGACGGCGCTCGCCGATACGCTCGGGCGATGCCGAACTCCCGTGGTCCGGCCCGGCTCCGCGAGCCGGCCGCACCCAGGCTCCCACGTCGACTGACGGGTACCGCCGTCTCTGCGCGACCGCTCGCAGACGACCAGGTCCTGGTATCCCTGGACCTGCACGGCAGCGGCTGGGCCGGGATACAGGCCGAGGACGTGGAGGTGAACGGGTGCCGGTTCACCGTCGTGTTCACCGACTGCCGCGCGAACCTGGCCCGGTTCCGGATGTCGACACTGCGGGATGTGGTCTTCCGCGACTGAGACCTCACGGAGGCCGGCTTCCAGGCCGCCACGCTCAACGGCGTCCTGTTCGAGAACTACCGCCTGACCGGTGCTCAATTCTCCCAAGTGAAGATCGTCGACGCCCGATTCAAGGATTGTGACCTGTCAGGCGTCGGGGGCGTCGGGGATCTTCGTGGTGCCACCGTGTCGGCCGCCGATGCGCAGAGCCTCGTATGGGCGATGGCGTCGGCGTTCGGCATCAGGATCGAGGACCGGTAACGGCCGTCTGCCGACGGCCGGGGCGGACCATCACCTCGCGGGGCATCCTCCGCAGGGGCTCTCATGAGAAGGCGGTGACGTGCTCGGCGAGGAAGGTGCGCAGGCTGCGCGGCGGGATCCCGGTGACGGATGCCACGTCGTCGGACAGCCACTCCGCATCGCCTTCGGCGATCAGGCCGAACACCTGGGCGTTGGAGGTCGCGACGGCCTCGGGGACTCCTGCCCGGATCATCGCCTCGCGGTGCTCGTCCGGAGAGATCCGGCGGTACTCGATCTCCCGTCCGAGCGCGTGCGTCAACTCCTTCGCGACGTCCGCATAGGTGAGCAGTTCGGGGCCGGTCAGCAGGTAGGCCCGGCCCGCGTGCTCCCCGGGTGCCGCGGCGATCGCCGCGGCGGTGGCGCCGACGTCGCGGGCGTCGACCATCCCGAACCGGCCGTCCCCGGCCGACATCGTGAATCCGCCCGTCTGCTTGATCATCGGTGCGACGGCGAGGAGGTTCTGCATGAAGAGGTTGGGAGCGAGCAGCGTGTACGCGAGTCCGGTCGCCTTCAGGTGGGCCTCGATCCGCGCATGGTCACGCCGGCGGTCGACCGGTGAGTCGACCGTCGCCTTGTGATTTGTGATCTTGACGATGTGCGTCACCCCGTGGCGGAGGGCGCTGTCGATGACCGCGATCTCCTGAACCGGCCAGGACGGAGTGACGAGCACGACGGTGTCGATGCCGCGCATGGCCGCGTCGAGCGTGGCGGGACGGTCGAGATCCCCCACGGCGATCTCGACGCCCGCCGCGCCGCCGTATGGCGCGCGGGCCGGATCGCGGACCAGTGCCCGTGTGGGGCGGTGCTGCGCGGCGAGCAGCCGGACCGCTTCGGATCCGACCTTGCCGGTCGCTCCGGTGACCAAGATCATGACGTGTTCCTTCGGGCGGTGTCTGCGAGCGAGTCCGATCCTCCAGGCTTTGGTTTCCGCTGTGAAGAAGGCACCGTTCGGATATATAGGTACCTGATGGATACCAAGCGGCAGCACGCCTACGCGAAGGATTGCCCATCCCGCACCGTGGTCGACGTGCTGGCCAACAAGTGGGTGCTCTACGTGCTCGGCCTGCTGCGCCAGTATGAGCGGCCGCTGCGCTTCACCGAGTTGCGCCGCCACATCGAGGGAGTGACCCAGAAGTCCCTGACCCAGGCGCTGCGCAACCTCGAACGCGACGGCCTGATCAGCCGCACCGTCTACCCGACCGTCCCGCCGCGCGTGGAGTACGCCCTCACCGACCTCGGCGTCGAGGCCGGCGCCCTCACCGGCGCGATCGCCGACTGGTCAAAGGCCAACGCCCCCCGCGTGCTGAGGGCACGCGCGGCTTACGACGGGCGAGCGCCCGGCGCCGAGGGTGTCGGTGCCGTCGGCGACGACGATCCTCGGCGCTGACGGCCGTTCTCGTGGACGGCGCCTTCGTTCGGCGCCGTCCCCGCGTGCGACTTCTCGGCTCAGGAGTCGGGGAAGAGCCAGAGATCCTGGGCGGCGGCGGCGCGGACGAACTCGGCCAGCGCCTCGATGCCCTTCAACGGGACGGTCGTGCCCTCGTCGAGCGCCACCTCGTCCGTGCCGGAGCCGCGGGCGTCGGTCAGCCACTGGTCGAGGCGACCGGCCAGGTCGCGGACCTGCGCCGGGTCGAGCAGCTCGTACAGGTTGAACCCGAGCGTGCCGTTGACCCACTCCCGGTACACCTGGCCGCGGAACCCGGTGAAGTCGCCGTCGGAGGGCCAGAAGAGGCCCTCGGGGAAGCCCCGGGGGACGTCCTCGAACGGATCGAGGTCCGCGGGCCCCTCCCACTCCCAGGTCACGGGTGTCCGCAGTGTGTCGTGGCCCTTCACCGCCGGGTCTCCCGGGCGGACCGCATAGACATCGAGTCCCATACCGCTGATCGTCGCACATTGTGACCAGGTGTGCCGATAAATGACACGGTCAGCGGACCGGTCTGCGGGCGGTGAGGTCGGCGCGGTCGGCGGCGGCCTGGCCGGACAGCCAGCCCGCCCGGTCGGAGACGCTCATCCGGCGGCCGGTGATCTGGGGGAACATCGCGGTCATCGCGTCCTCGACGGCCCGGTCGCGCGCGGCGAGGACCGGGAGGAGGTCCGTGCCGGGCGTCTCGGCGGCGACCCGGTGCTCGGCCGCGCCGGCGGCCTCGGCGAGGCGTTCGCCGATCCGGACGCCGTAGGACGCCAGGAACGCCCGGCGGAAGGCGCGGGTACGGGCGCGGTCGCCCGTCTCGTGGGCGAGCGCCGACGTGGCCTGGACCAGCAGGGACGCGAAGAGCAGTTCGACCGCGTCCAGGTCGGCCGGGAAGCCCAGCACGGTGCAGAAGCCGAGCGCCCTGGTCCAGGCGGCGCGGCACCGGTTGGCGTCGGCGACGGCGCCCAGCAGCAGGGCCTTCGCCGAGGCGTACGGGTCGTCGATCGGCACCCGGCGGCCGACGGGGCCGTCACCGGTCCGGCCGGTCCGCGCGGCGAGGAGCGCGTGGTCGAGGCTGTGCCGGGCCATCAGCTCCTGGGCCCGTGCGGTCAGCGCCTCCGCCTCCTCGGGGAACTCGGTCGACTCGGCCTTGGCCAGCAGCGCCTGGACCTTGGCGAGGACGCGCCGGTCGGCGCGGGCGCCGCTGGGGGAGGGGCGAGTGTCACCGGAGGACGGGCGGGTGTCACCGGCGGAGGGCCGGGTGTGGCCGGGCGGCGGGCAGAGGATCTCGAGGCGGGGCAGCGCCCGCAGGAGGGCGGTCAGGCGGGAGACGCAGTCGGCGGCCGTGGCGTGGTCGGTGCCGTTGCGGGCCGCCCACTCGGTCAGGTACGTGTCGTCCCGCCGCCACCAGGCGACGGCCCCGAGCGCCGTCAGCTGGTCGCGCCACCGCTCGTCCACGGTCGCCGCCGCGTACGCGCGCATCTCGGCCGCGATCGCGTCGGTCATCATCCGGCCGGCCCGCTTCCCGTGCGTACGGGCCGCGTGGCGCACGAGGTCGGCCGGCTGCCAGCCCAGCCGCCATGCCGCCGTTACCGCGCCGGTCACGGCGTCCGGCAGCGCGCGGTCCGCTCCGGGTGCCTCCCGGGGCGGCCGGCTCACTCGTCCGGAGGCTCGGCGTAACGCTGGAGGTACAGCGGCTCGCCGAGCTTCTCCAGGAGCTCCAGCTCCGTCTCCAGGTAGTCGATGTGCTCCTCCTCGTCCGCGAGGATCTCCTCGAAGATCCGGGCGGACGTGACGTCGCCGCGCGAGCGCATCAGCTCGATGCCGGGGCGCAGGCGCTCGACCGCCTCGATCTCGACGGCGAGGTCCGCGCGGAGCTGCTCGGGCACGCTCTGGCCGATGCGCAGCGGGTTCAGGCGCTGGTAGTTCGGCAGGCCCTCGAGGAACAGGATGCGGTCGGTGAGGCGTTCGGCGTGCCGCATCTCGTCGAACGACTCGTCGCGAGTGTGGCTCGCGAGCTTCGTGAACCCCCAGTTCTCCTGCATCTTGGCGTGCAGGAAGTACTGGTTGATCGCGGTGAGCTCGGCGGTGAGCTGCTCGTTCAGCAGCCCGATGATCTCCCTGTCACCTTCCATACTCACCCATCGTGGCATGGCGGTGCGCGGAGGAAGCCGACCGACCCGCCGGTCAGGCCGCCGCGGTGGCGATCGCCTCGCCGGGCTCGGCGGCGGCGTGCTGCTCGATCAGGGCGCGGATCCGGTTGACGCAGGAGCCGCAGCCGGGGCGCATGCCGCACGCCGCGCGGACCTCCTTGGCCGAGCAGGCCCCCGCCTCGACATGATCGCGCACGTCCTCGTCGGTGACGGCGTGGCAGACACATGCGTACATCCGGGGAGAACCTCTCGGTCGATCCATTAGGTAAGGCTCTCCTAAGGTAACGCAGGGTGCGTGACCAGGCAATACGGGGTGGTGGCTCCGTGCCTGTCCCGTGACAAACCGCCATGAAGTTCCGCGTGTGAGGCGATCACGGCAGGGAAGCTCAACCCATGTGACACGCGTATGGCCGGGCGACCCCTACCCCCTCGGCGCCCACTATGACGGCGCCGGCACCAATTTCGCACTGTTCTCCGAAGCGGCCACCCGCGTCGAGCTGTGCCTGTTCGACGACGACGGCGGGGAGACGCGACTCGACCTCCCCGAGAGCTCCGGTTTCGTCTGGCACGGCTACCTTCCGACGGTCGGGCCCGGGCAGCGCTACGGCTACCGGGTCCACGGCACGTACGACCCGGGGAGCGGCCGGCGCTGCAACCCCGGCAAGCTGCTGCTCGACCCGTACGCCAAGGCGGTCGAGGGGGCGGTCGACTGGGACGAGTCGCTGTTCTCCTACCGGTTCGGCGATCCCACCGCCCGCAACGACGACGACAGCGCCCGGCACATGCCGAAGTCCGTGGTGATCAATCCGTACTTCGACTGGATGTCCGACCGCCATCCCCGGACGCCGTACCACGAGACGATCATCTACGAGGCCCACGTCAAGGGCCTGACCAAGCTGAACCCCGACATCCCGGAGGAGCAGCGCGGCACGTACGCCGGGCTGGCCCACCCGTCGATGATCGACTACTTCAGGGACCTCGGCGTGACCGCGGTCGAGCTGATGCCGGTGCACCAGTTCGTCCACGACGACGTCCTGCTGCGGCGGGGCCTGTCGAACTACTGGGGCTACAACACGATCGGCTTCTTCGCCCCGCACAACGGGTACTCCTCGACCGGGCAGCTCGGCGAGCAGGTGCAGGAGTTCAAGCTGATGGTGCGGACCCTGCACGAGGCGGGCATCGAGGTGATCCTCGACGTCGTCTACAACCACACCGCCGAGGGCAACCACCTGGGTCCCACCCTGAGCTTCCGGGGCATCGACAACGCCCACTACTACCGGCTCGTCGACGGCGCGCCGGAGTACTACATGGACACGACCGGCACCGGCAACAGCCTCAACGTCCGCCAGCCGCACGCACTCCAGCTGATCATGGACTCGCTGCGGTACTGGGTGACCGAGATGCACGTGGACGGTTTCCGGTTCGACCTCGCCTCGGCGCTGGCACGGGAGTTCCACTCCGTGGATCGGCTGTCGGCGTTCTTCGACCTCGTCCAGCAGGACCCGATCGTGTCCCGGGTCAAGCTGATCGCCGAACCCTGGGACGTCGGCGAGGGCGGCTACCAGGTCGGCAACTTCCCCGCCCTGTGGACGGAGTGGAACGGCAAGTACCGCGACACCATGCGCGACTACTGGCGGGGCGTGGAGGGCCGGCTGCCGGAGTTCGGCAGCCGCTTCACCGGCTCCAGCGACCTGTACGCCGACGACGGGCGGCACCCGATCGCCTCGGTCAACTTCGTCACGTGCCACGACGGGTTCACGCTGCACGACCTCGTCTCCTACAACGGCAAGCACAACGAGGCGAACGGCGAGGACAACCGCGACGGCGCCGACGACAACCGCTCCTGGAACCACGGCGTGGAGGGCGAGACCGACGACCCGGAGATCATCGCGCTCCGGGAGCGCCAGAAGCGGAACATGCTGACCACGCTCCTGCTGTCCCAGGGCGTGCCGATGATCTCCCACGGCGATGAGGCGGGCCGCACCCAGCGGGGCAACAACAACGTCTACTGCCAGGACAACGAGCTGTCCTGGGTGGACTGGTCCGACTCTGCGGCCAACGAGGTCCTGCGGGAGTTCGTACGGCGGGTCACCGGGCTGCGCCGGGAACACCCGGTGTTCCGGCGGCGCCGCTTCCCGACCGGCGACGGGGACGTCGCCTGGTACTCCACCTCCGGCCGGCCGATGTCCGACGCCGACTGGCAGACCCCGTACGCCAAGGCGGTCACGGTCTTCCTCGACGGCGACCGCATCACCGAGCCGGACCCGCGCGGCGAGCAGATCCACGACGACTCGTTCCTCCTGTTGTTCAACGCGGCGGATTCCGACCTGGACTTCGTGTTGCCCGATACCGGCGGAGGGATGTGGACCGGCGTGCTCGACACGGCGACCCCGATCGAGGTGTACGAGGACCACGAGCGGCCGGTGCACCGCTCCGGCGACAAGGTCGCGGTCGAGGCCCGCTCCATGCAGGTGCTGCGTCGTGTCTAGGCGGCCGACCGGAACGTACCGGTTGCAGCTGCGCAGGGGCTTCGGGTTCGCCGAGGCCGGGGAGCTGGCCGGCTACCTCGCGGCGCTCGGCGTCTCGCACGTGTACCTGTCGCCGATCCTGCAGGCGACCCCCGGCTCCGCGCACGGCTACGACGTCGTCGACCACGCGCGGATCTCCGACGACCTCGGCGGCGAGGAGGGCTTCCGCGCGATGGCGGCCCGGATGCGCGCGCACGGTCTGTCGATCATCGTGGACGTCGTGCCGAACCACATGGCCGTTCCCGCGCCGGAGACGCTGAACCGGCAGTTCTGGGACGTCATGCGGCAGGGGCCGGACTCCCCGTACGCCCGGTGGTTCGACATCGACTGGTCGGAGGGCGCCGTCGTGGTGCCGGTGCTGGGCTCGCCCGACGACGAGCCGCAGCCGGACGGCGACGTGCTGCGCTACCACGACCACGTCTTCCCGCGCGAGGGCCGCTACCGCCCGGCGTACTGGCGCGAACCCGACCTGAACTACCGCCGCTTCTTCGACATCTCCTCCCTGATCGGGCTGCGCGTCGAGGACCCGGAGGTCTTCGACGCGACGCACGCCGTGCTCCTGCGGCTGGTGGACGAGGGCCTTATCGAGGGCCTGCGCATCGACCACCCGGACGGACTGGCGGACCCGCGCGGGTACCTGCGGCGGCTGGAGCGGCCGCGCGGCTGGGTGCTCGTCGAGAAGATCCTCACCGGCGACGAGCCGCTGCCCGCCGACTGGCCCTGCGCGGGCACGACCGGGTACGACGCGCTCGGCATGGTCGGCGGCCTGTTCGTCGACCCGGCGGGGGAGAAGCCGCTGACCGAGGCGTACAGCGCGCTGACCGGCGGCCCCGCCGACTTCACCGAGGTCGAGCGCGCGGCGCGGCGATTCGCCGCCGACCGGATCCTCGTCCCGGAGGTGCGCCGCCTGACCGCGCTGCTGACCCGGATCCTGCCGGACGAGGACCCCGGCGCGCTGCGGGAGGTCCTGGTCGAGCTGCTGGTCGCGATGCCGGTCTACCGGGCCTACATGGTGCCCGGCGAGGAGCCGCCGGCCCAGGCCCTGGAGATCGTCGCCCAGGCGGCCGCCGAGGCCCGCGCCGTCCTCCCGGACGGTGGGCTGCTCGACAAGGTCATCCCGCTCGTCCTGGGGCTGGGCGGCCGGGACGAGACGCGGGACGAGTTCGTCGTACGGTTCCAGCAGACGTCCGCGCCGATGACCGCCAAGGGGGTCGAGGACACCGCCTTCTACCGCTGGTCGCGGCTGGCCGCCCTGAACGAGGTCGGCGGCGACCCGGCGCGGTTCGCGGTCTCGCCGGAGGACTTCCACGCCTACTGCGCGCGGATCGCCGCCGACTGGCCGCGGACCATGACCACGCTGTCGACGCACGACACCAAGCGGCAGGAGGACGTACGGGCCCGGCTGGCCGTCCTGTCCGAGCTGCCGGACGAGTGGGTCGCCGCCGTCGGCCGCTGGCGGTCACGGGCGCCGGAGAGCCCGTTGGAGGCCGACCTGGACTACCTGATGTGGCAGACGATCGTCGGGGCGTGGCCGCTGCCGCCCGACCGGCTCCGGGAGTACCTCACCAAGGCGATGCGCGAGGCGAAGACCCGCACGTCCTGGACCGACGGCGACCCGGCGTACGAGGAGGCGGTGCTGGCCCACGCCGACGCGGTGCTGTCCGACCCGACGCTGACCGCGGACGTCGAGCGGTTCGTCCGGCGGATCGCCCCGTACGCCCGCGTGAACTCGCTCGGCCAGAAGCTGGTGCAGCTCGCCATGCCGGGCGTGCCGGACGTGTACCAGGGCTGCGAGCTGACCGGCCTGTCCCTCGTCGACCCGGACAACCGGCGCCCGGTCGACTACGCCCACCGCCGCGAACTGCTCGCCGACCTGGACGCCGGAACCACCCCGGCCGACCTCGACGGCGAGAAGCTCCTCCTGACGTCCCGCCTGCTCCGGCTGCGGGAGCGGCACCCCGACTGGTTCGACGGCCGGTACGAGCCGGTGCCCGCGACCGGCTCCGCCGCCGGGCACGCCGTCGCGTTCCGGCGCGGTGGCGCCGTGATCGTCGTGACGAGGCTGGCCGCCGGGCTGGAGCGCCGCGGCGGCTGGGCCGACACCCACCTCGACCTGCCCGGCGGTCCCTGGCACGACGTCCTCACCGACCAGTCCTACCCCTCCGGCCTGGAGCTCAGCGGGGTCCTCCGCCTCCTCCCGGTCGCCGTCCTGATCGAGGCCGAATGAGGTACGAGGTGTGGGCGCCGGCCGCCGAGACCGTCGAGGTGGAGACCGGCGGGTCCCGGCACGCGATGACGCGCGCCGACCGCCCCGGCTGGTGGACGGCGGACGTCGGGGCCGAGGGCGGTGAGCAGGACTACGGCTTCGTGCTGGACGGCGATGGACCGTTCCCGGACCCGCGTTCGCCCTGGCAGCCGCACGGCGTGCACGGGCTGAGCCGCACATACGACCACGGGCGTTTCCCGTGGTCCGACGAGGGCTGGCGGGGACGGCCCCTGCGGGGGTCGGTCCTGTACGAGCTGCACGTCGGAACCTTCACCCCCGAGGGCACGTTCGACGCCGCCATCGAGCGCCTCGACCACCTCGTCGACCTCGGCGTCGACGCCGTCGAGCTGCTGCCGGTGGCGGCCTTCCCCGGGCGGCACGGCTGGGGGTACGACGGCGTCCACCTGTGGGCGGTGCACGACCCGTACGGCGGCCCGGACGGACTGAAGCGGTTCGTGGACGCGGCCCACCGGCGCGGCCTCGCGGTCGTCCTCGACGTCGTCTACAACCACCTGGGCCCGAGCGGCAACTACCTCGGCCGTTTCGGCCCGTACTTCACCGACGCCCACCAGACGCCCTGGGGCCCGGCGGTCAACGTCGACCAGGCCGGCTCCGACGAGGTC
The DNA here is from genome assembly GCF_024055715.1 of Actinoallomurus soli. GTDB lineage: Bacteria > Actinomycetota > Actinomycetes > Streptosporangiales > Streptosporangiaceae > Actinoallomurus > Actinoallomurus soli. The sequence goes on along the minus strand of NZ_JAMXMV010000004.1, from coordinate 179,727 downwards.
CGCGCGTACATCGTCGGCAACGCGCTGATGTGGCTGCGCGACCACCACATCGACGGGCTGCGGCTCGACGCCGTCCACGCCATCCGGGACCAGCGCGCCCTGCACCTCCTGGAGGAGCTGGCCGGGGCCGTGTCCCGGCTGAGCGCGGCGACGGGCCGGGAGATGTTCCTCATCGCCGAGTCCGACCTGAACGATCCCCGCCTGGTCACCTCGCGGGAGGCGGGCGGATACGGCCTGGACGCGCAGTGGAGCGACGACTTCCACCACGCCCTGCACACCCTGCTCACCGGCGAGCGGCAGGGCTACTACGCCGACTTCGGCACCCCCGAGGTGCTGGCCAAGACGCTGACCCGGGTGTTCCTGCACGACGGGACGTGGTCGTCGTTCCGCGGCCGCACGCACGGGCGGCCGGTCGACACGCACCGTACGCCGGGCCACCGCTTCCTCGGCTTCCTGCAGAACCACGACCAGGTCGGCAACCGCGCCACCGGCGACCGGATCTCCGCGAGCCTGTCCCCGGGCCTGCGCAAGGTCGGCGCGGCCCTCCTGCTGACCGCGCCGTTCACGCCGATGCTCTTCATGGGCGAGGAGTGGGGCGCCGGCAGCCCGTGGCGATACTTCAGCGACCACCAGGAGCCCGACCTGGCCCGCGCCGTCAGCGAGGGCCGCCGCCGGGAGTTCGCCGACCACGGGTGGGCCTCGGAGGACGTCCCCGACCCGCAGGACCCCGAGACCTACCGCGCCTCGATCCTGAACTGGAGCGAGCTCGACGAGCCGGACCATCGGGACCTGTACGCGTGGTACCGCGACCTGATCGCGCTCCGGCGGGCCGAGCCCGAGCTGACCGACCCGCGGCTCACCGAGGTCGCGGTCGAGTACGGCGAGACCTGGCTCGTCATCCACCGCGGCCCGCTCCGGATCGCCGCCAACCTGGGCCCGGACTCGCTGCCGCTGCCGGAGGGCGACGTGCTCCTCGCCTCCTCCACCGAGGCGGCCGAGGGCAGGCTCCCGGGCGAGTCCATCGCGATCCTGCGAACGCCCGGTCAGGCCCGCACGTGACCGGCGGTCACCGCCTGCTCTTGCCCAGCAGGACGAGGCCGATGATCATCCGGATGGCCCCGAACAGCATCGGCCCCCAGGCGACGACGTAGACCCCGCCGCTCCCGGACGCGTGCGAGTACGTGAGCACGGTGATCAGCAACCCGACCACGAACAACACCGCGCCGAAACCGATGGCGCGCGTGGCCCGGCGCCGCTCCGCGTCGTTCACGGGCGCGCCCTGGAACGGCGCGTTCGGATACGGCCCGTTCTGGTACGGCCCGTTCTCGGGCGGCCCCTGGTACGGCTGCGGCCCGTTCGGATAGGGCGCGTTGGAGTACGGCCCGTTCTGGTAGGGCGGATTCTGCTGGTATGGGCCTTGGCCCGGCGGAGCCTGGTACGGCGCCTGGTAGCCGCCACCCTGCTGCGGAGCGTCCTGGTAGGGAGCGGCGGGCGGAGCCTGCGGGTAGTTCGGCGGGGGCGGCACGGCCCCTGGATATTGCTCTGTCATCTTTTCCGCTCATTCGCTGGCGGGCGGCAGGCCGATCTTCGGTCAAGACGCCTGCCACCGTAGTGGAGCTCCCGTCGACCCCACGTGCTATTTGACCGAGAAGAGCGGATTGAGGCGGATGCCCCGGGAGGGTTCCGCGGTGACCTCGCCGCCGTGTTGGTCGCGGTGCCACCGTCGCGGCCTCATCGCCGTCAGGAGTGACGCGTGGATGACCGGTTTGCCGGGGCTGGTAGGTCACTGCCGGCGTCACAGTGGCTGATCGATCTGGTCCGTGGTGGCGACCAGACCAGCCCGGACAGGCGCTCCCTCAACTCCAGGGCGCCGCTCGCCACCATGAGACCTTCTCGCCCGTACAGGGCGTACCAGCGACCGTCGAACGGATTGAACAGGAAGTCGACGCGAGGGAAGCGCCTTCGCAGGCTCGCCAGGGCACAGGCGATCGTTTCGTCGTCCATTCACGACCCCGAGATCCTGGGATCCAGCCAGTCCTCAGGCGGGCGGGCGTAACTTCCTTTGTGCGGAAGCGTCCACACTGAGTTCGAGGCGTGGCCCAAGAGTTCGGCGCCAGGCTGTTCGCCATGGAGGCCCGCGCGCTGGCCGTGTTGCGTCGCGTGCAGGACTGCGAGAAGGCGATCCTCCGTGCTGAGGCGGCGTTGAATGGAATACCCACACCGGTGCGATCGCCATGGGTGAACCCCTTCGGCGAAGCGGCTCTGTCCGGCGAGGTCGCTCGCTGCATGTATGAACTCGGACGCTTCGCCGAGGTCGAGTCGCACGCTCGCCGGGTCATCGAATTGCGCCCGCACTGCCACGTGCGAAGCCGTGCTTTCGCTCAGCTACTTCTTGTGGCCGCCTTGGTAAGGCAGGGACGTCCGGATGAGGCCTGCGTGATCGCCGGGGAGGTGATCAGTGCGGCTCAGGCGCTCACTTCCTCCCTCGTCATGGATCAGCTCAAAGATGTTACGGGATTGTTGGTTCTTATCGTGATGACAAGGTAGTCGCTGAATCCTTGCCGTACCTACGTGGAGCGCTGAGGGGTCCGATCGCCGACCGACCGGATTCGGACAAGGTCATCTGAGAGGAGAAGCAGCTTGGCCGACGACAAGCCACTGTATGAGCGAGATCTTGATGCCTGGCACGCGCACCTTGCCGAAGGCAACGCTACGCAGCCACGTAAGAGGGTGGGTGCAGACATCCTGCTGCGCGATGAGCATGACCGACTACTACTGGTGGATCCTGCGTACAAGCCTGATTGGGATCTGCCCGGAGGGATGAGCGAAGCCAACGAGCCACCCGCCGAGACAGTGAGACGCGAGCTGAAGGAAGAACTCGGTCTGGAGGTGGTGGTCGGTGACCTGCTGTGCGTCGACTGGGTTTCGCCGCACGGCCCGTGGGATGACATCGCTGATGTTCGTTTTCTCGGGCGGTCGCTTGGGGCGTGACGAGATCTCCGCCGTGAAAATCACGGACGGAGAGTTGCGATCGTTCGAATTCTGCACCGAAGCGGAGGCGGCCACTCGTCTGCGGCCCTACGTTTGGAGCCGGGTGATCAATGCGTTGGATGCGCTCAGGACCGGACAGGCCGTGTACTCCCAGGATGGCCGTCCGCTGACCTCATCGCGGGACCGACTTCGCAGGAGCGATGTTCGCTGATCGCATGCCCGCGGGGACGCTATGCGCCTCCGGGGGAACCCACCGACGCTGTGGTGGCGGTGGCCTGGGGGTGGAAGGTGCGGCGGTAGGCCATTGGGGAGACGCCGATCGCCGCGTGCAGGTGCTGGCGCAGTGAGACGGCGGTTCCGAAGCCGGCCCGCCGGGCGATCTGGTCCACCGGCAGGTCGGTGGTCTCCAGCAGGTGCCGGGCGAGGTCGACGCGCTGGCGGGCGAGCCAGCGGCCGGGACTCATCCCGACCTCCTCGTGGAACCGGCGGGTCAGCGTGCGGACGCTCATCCCGGCCCGCGCGGCGAGCTCGGACAGGGAGATCGGCCGGTCGAGGTGCTCCAGCGCCCAGGAGCGGGCCGGTGCGGTGCCCGCGTCGTGCGGCTCGGGGACCGGGCGCTCGATGTACTGCGCCTGGCCGCCGTCACGCCACGGCGGGACGACGACCTGGCGGGCCACGCGGTTCGCCACCTCGCTGCCGTGGTCGCGGCGCACCAGGTGGAGGCACAGGTCGATGCCCGAGGCCGCCCCGGCCGACGTCAGGACGTCGCCGTCGTCGACGAACAGGACGTCCGGATCGACCCGGACGCGGGGGTGGAGCCGCTGCAGCTCCGCCGCTTCGTTCCAGTGGGTCGTCGCCGGCCGCCCGTCGAGCAGGCCGGCCGCCGCCAGGACGAACGAGCCCGTGCAGATCGACATGACGCGGGTGCCCGGCCGGATCAGCGCCAGCGCCGCCGCGAGTTCGCCGGGAAGCCGGTCGATCGGTCGGCAGCCGCCGAAGGGCGGGACGACCACGGTGTCCGCGGTCGCCAGAACCGAGGCGTCATGGTCCACGGAGATCGAGAAGCCGGCGTGCGTGCGGACGGGCCCGCCGTCCAGCGTGCAGACCAACACCTGGTACAGCGGCTCGTCCTTCGGGCCGCGCGCACCCCCGAAGATCCGCGCGGGGATGCCCAGCTCGAACGGGACGACACCCTCCAGTGCCAGGACGACGACGCCATGCGGGGATCCGGCCATGGCCAGATCCTTTCACAGGATGACCATCGTGCCACTCCCGATCGGCGTGCGACTGCCCGAGGCTGGGCCCATCGCAACCGACGACACGGGAGAGTCGATGAACACCATGCGCGCGATCGTTCAGGAGGCACCGGGCGGCCCTGAGGTCCTCAGGATCGCCGAGGTCGAGCGGCCCGAGCCGGGCCTGCTGGAGATCCTGGTCCGGGTGCACGCCGCCGGGGTGAACCCCACGGACTGGAAGACTCGGGCTCGGGGCACTTCGATGACCGGGGTACCGCTGCCGAGACCTGGCTTCGACGTGTCCGGGGTGGTCGAGGCGGTCGGGCGGGGCGTGACGCTGTACGAGCCCGGTGACGAGGTGTTCGGGATGCCGCGCTTCCCCCACCCGGCGGGGGCGTACGCCGAGTACGTCACCGCACCGGCACGGCACTTCGCCCGCAAGCCCGCCGGTATCGATCACGTCCAGGCGGCCGCGCTTCCGCTGGCCGCGCTGACCGCCTGGCAGGGCCTGGTCGACACGGCGCGAGTCCGGACCGGCCGGCGGGTCCTCGTGCACGCGGCCGCCGGAGGCGTCGGTCACCTCGCGGTGCAGATCGCCAAGGCCAAGGGCGCGTACGTGATCGGGACCGCGAGCGGGGCGAAACATGAGTTCGTCCGCGGGCTGGGCGCCGACGAGGTCGTCGACTACACGAAGACCGATTTCACGGACGTCGTCCGGGACGTCGACATCGTGCTCGACGCCGTCGGCGGTGACTACGGCCTCAGGTCCCTGCGGACGCTCCGCGACGGCGGCGTCCTCGTCTCCTTCCTGTTGGTCGGTGACGACGTGCTGGCGGAGGCCGGGAAGCGGGGGATCAGGGCCGGCTGGACGCTGGTCGAGCCGGACCACGCGGGGATGAAGGAGATCGCGGCGCTCGTCGAGGACGGTCGGCTGCGTCCCGAGATCGACTCGGTATTCCCGCTGGAGGAGGCGGCCAAGGCCCACGAGCGCGGCGAGACGAACCGGACGACCGGCAAGATCGTCCTGACGGTCGCCGGCTGAGGCCGGTCAGCGGCCGAGCAGGCGGTCGATGGCGCGGCGGGCGCGTGCGGGGGCCGTCGGGTCGCGGTGCAGCTGGATCGCCTGCTCGGCGGCGAGCACGACACCGTTCAGCTCGAAGACGAGCTGGTCGACGTCGGTGTCCTCCGGCAGGTCACCGGCCTGGACGGCCGCGCGGAGCTCCGCGGCGACGTAGTCCGCCCAGCTCGTCAAGGCGGCGAGCACCGCGTCGCGGACCGGGCCGGGCCGGCCGTCGAACTCGGTGGCGACCGAGGTGATGAAGCAGCCGGCGTTCCCCTCCGCGTCCGTCATGGAGGCGATCCACTCCCCGAAGGCCCGCGCCAGGCGGGCGGCCCCCGGGTCGGCGCCCGCTACCCGCGCCGGAACGCGGGCGCGGAACCGCTCGATCGCCGCGTCGAGGGTGGCGAGCTGCAGGGCCTCCTTGGTGCCGAAATGGCCGATGACACCGGCCTTGCTCATGCCGAGTTCGGTGGCGAGCCGCCCGATGGTGACGCCTTCCAGCCCCTCGGCCGAGGCGAGCGTCAGGGCGGCCTCGATGATCCGGGTCCGGGTGGCGGCGGTCTCGACGGCGGACTTGCGGGGGCTCATGGCAGCAGCTTAACCTACCGACCGTTCGCTAAGTGCGTACGACCGTTCGGTAGCTAAAAGAGGTGCCGCCATGAGGATCCACCACCTGAACTGCGGCTCGATGCGCGAGATCGACCCCGGCGGCGCGAAGAACGCTCCGGAGCCCGCCCGCGCCCTGAACCACTGCCTACTGGTCGAGACCGACACGTCCGGCCTCGTCCTGATCGAGACCGGCTTCGGAACGGCCGACGTCGCCCGCCCGGAGGAGACCCTCGGCCGTACCTTCCTCGATCGCACCCAGGCGCTCCTCGACCCGGGAGAGACCGCCGTACGGCGGATCGAGCGCCTCGGTCACTCGCCCGCCGACGTCCGCCACATCGTGTTGACCCACCTCGACCTCGACCACAGCGGCGGGCTGCCGGACTTCCCGGACGCCACCGTTCATCTGCACGACGCGGAGCACCGGGCCGCCATGGCCGCCGCGAGCGGGCATCCCGAGCACGCGCTGCGCTACCGGCCGGCGCACTGGGCGCACCGCCCGCACTGGCGGACCTACGCGTCGAGGAAGGGCGCGTCGTGGTTCGGGTTCGACGCCATCGAGCTCGACGGCCTGCCGCCGGAGATCCTCCTCGTCCCGCTGGCCGGGCACACCGAGGGACACTGCGCCGTGGCGGTACGCGACGGCGATCGCTGGCTCCTGCACGCCGGTGACGCCTTCTACCACCACGGCCAGATCGAGCCCGAGGGCCGCTGGTCGATGCCCCTGTGGGAGGCGCTGGAGGAGATCACCGAGATCGACCGGCCGCTGCGCATGGCCAACCAGGCTCGCCTGCGCGAGCTCCTGCGCGACCACGGCGACGAGGTCGACGTCTTCTCGGCACACGACCCCTGGGCCTTCGCCCGGCTCGCCGCGGGGTGAGGCGGCGGGTGAGGCGGTCACCCCTTGTGGTCCCGCGCGTACCCTGAGCTGGGAAGGTCGACCCGGAGTGGAGCGTATTTACTTTGCATTAGCGCGGTTATCGGTATGTCTGGTCTAGCCCTACGACTGGAAGATCGCAGGTCAAGGCCCCGCTACTGCCGAGGAAACGTTCTTGAATAGCTCTACGATCGGTTCATGACCTCAGTTCTGCTCGCCGAGGACGACACGTCCATATCCGAGCCTCTCGCCAGAGCGCTGCGGCGGGAGGGATACAACGTCGAAGTCAGTCCCGACGGTCCGCAGGCTCTCGAGCGGGCGCTCGGGGGCGGGGTGGACCTCATCGTCCTGGACCTCGGGCTGCCCGAGCTCGACGGGCTCGAAGTGGCCCGGCGCGTCCGCGCCGAGGGCCACGGCGTGCCGATCCTCATTCTCACCGCCCGCGCCGACGAGGTGGACACCGTCGTCGGCCTCGACGCCGGCGCCGACGACTACGTGACCAAGCCGTTCCGGCTCGCCGAGCTCCTGGCGCGCGTCCGCGCGCTGTTGCGCCGGGGCAGCACCGAGACGCCCATCGTCCAGGGCGTCCGAATAGACGCCGAGTCCCGGCGCGCCTGGATGGGCGACCAGGAGCTCCAGCTGACGACCAAGGAGTTCGACCTGCTGCGCGTGCTGGTCCGCGACGCGGGCAAGGTCGTCACCCGGGAACAGATCATGCGGGAGGTGTGGGACACCAACTGGTGGGGCTCCACCAAGACCCTCGACATGCACATCTCCTGGCTTCGGCGCAAGCTGGGAGATGACGCGGGCAGCCCGCGTTACATCACGACCGTACGAGGAGTGGGTTTCCGCTTCGAGCGCGGTGACTAGTCGTGTGAACCCGGCGTGACCACCCCCTGGTCACGTCCCGGGCGAAAGAGAGGGACCCCCATGAGGCGACGGCTCCTGCTGTCGACGCTGGCCGTCGCGGTCGTCGCCGTGCTCCTGCTCGGCATCCCCCTGGCGTACTCGACGCATCGGCTCCTGTACGACGAGGCCGAACAGCAGGTCGAGCGGGAGGCGGCGACCGTGGTGGCCGGCGTGAACCTGAAACAGGAAGGCAAGCAGTCCGTCATCGGCGACCAGATCGCCAAGGAGTTCCCCAGCCGCTACATCGTCATCACGCTGGCCAATGACGAGGTGATCACGGCCGGGGCCGCGCCGCCCAAGGGCACGCACGTCATCAGGAAGACCGCCAACGACCACGGCGTACGGGTCCAGGTGTCCCGCGACGCCGCCGACATCGAGGCCGAGGCGCTGCGCACGCTGGTGCTGATCGGCAGCCTCGTCGTGCTCGGCGTCGGCGTGGCGGTCGGGCTGGCGATGGTCCAGGCGCGCAAGCTGACCCTGCCGCTGATCGACCTGGCCGAGACGGCCGACCGCCTCGGCTCCGGCAACGCGCGGCCGCGCCGCCGCCGGTACGGCGTGCCCGAGGTCGACCGGGTCGCGGAGGTGCTCGACCGCAGTGCCGTGCGGATCGCCGACCTGCTGGCCGCGAGCCGGGAGTTCGCCTCCGACGCCAGCCACCAGCTGCGTACGCCGCTGACGGCGCTGTCGATGCGGCTGGAGGAGATGATCGAGGCCGCGGAGTACCCCGACGTCGTGCGGGAGGAGGGCGCCGCGGCGGCGGCCCAGGTCGAACGGCTCGCCGCGGTGGTCGAACAGCTCCTCGCCCGCGCCAAGCACGACCCGACCGGCGACGCGGTGCCCGTCGACGTCGACGACATCGTCGCGCAGCAGGTGGAGGAGTGGGATCCGGTCTTCCGGCGGAAGGGACGCCGGCTGGAGGTCTCCGGCGTTCCGGAGCTCACGGCCGTGGCCAGCCCCGGCGGTCTGTCGCAGATCGTCGCCACCCTGCTGGACAACTCGCTCGTGCACGGAGACGGCACGGTCACGATCCACACGAAGGAGACCGCCACGTCGATCGTCGTCGAGGTCGGCGACGAGGGGGTCGGCGTGCCGCCGGAGCTGGAGCGCCGCGTCTTCGACCGCAATGTCAGCGGGCGGTGGCAGGGCACCGGGCTCGGGCTCTACCTCGCGCGTTCGCTGGCGACCGCGGACGGCGGACGGCTGGAGCTGATCCGCGCCCGGCCCGCCACCTTCGCGATCTTCCTGCGGAAGGCCGACGAGGTGCTGCGGGCGCGCGAGCGCGTCGTCAGCGGCCCCGCTTGACGACCTGCCCGGCGGGCATCCGGGGCGGGGGCGGTGTGGCGTCGCCGCGTACGGTCTCCTCGTCCGGGGCCTCGGGCAGCCCGGTGTGCGGGTCGACCGGCGGTGCGGCCGGCGGCAGGAACACCCACCTCTTGTACGCCCAGTAGCGGAACAGCGTCGCCACGCCGGTGCCGATGATCTGCGACGTGTTGAACGCCAGGCCGCTGCGGATGCCCAGGACATAGTGGGTGAAGCCGATGAAGATCCACGTGATCACCAGGCCGACGCCGTTGAACACGAAGAACAGGACGTACTCCCGGCCCAGGCCCGACCTGTCGCGGTGCCGGAAGGTCCAGAACCGGTTGGCGAAGTAGGAGAACGTCGTCGCCACGATCGTGCCGACGCCGAACGACGTCAGCGGGCCGACGTGCAGTCCGAGGTGCAGGGTGTCGGAGATGCCGATGGTGATGACGAAATTCAGCACGCCGATCGTCCCGAACGCCGCGAGCTCGTGGATCAGATGCGCGAATCTCTCATAGGAACGGCTGACGAAGCTCACGAAGCGGGACTCCTCATTCCGGTGTGGCGGCCGATCGCACGTCGCTCGACGAAGCCCGGATTGTCGATACCCCTGGCCTACGAGGTTAGACGGCCTTCCCGCGCCTGTTGTTCCCACGCTCGTCGCCCGGCGAACCCACCCGCTGAGCACGACGGATAGGCTTCGCACCGTGACGGACAGGCAAGACATACCAGTCGTCGGAATGGTCGGCGGCGGGCAGCTGGCCCGGATGACGCAGCAGGCGGCGATCGCGCTCGGTGTGCCGCTGCGGGTGCTCAGCGACAGCGCCCACGCGTCGGCGGCGAAGGTGATCTCCGACGTGCGCATCGGCGACCACCGCTCCCTCGACGACCTGCGCGCCTTCGCCAAGGGCGCCGACGTGGTGACCTGGGACCATGAGCACGTCCCCGGCGAGCACATCCAGGCGCTGGAGGCCGCCGGCGTCGTCTGCCGCCCCGGATCCGGGGCGCTGCTGCACGCCCAGGACAAGCGCGTCATGCGCGAACGGCTCACCGCCCTCGGCGCGCCGTGCCCGGAGTTCGTCGTCCTCGACCCCGAGGAGCCCCTCGCGACCCTTGAAAGTTTCGCCGCGGAGACGGGCTGGCCGGTCGTGCTGAAGGCGACGCGCGGCGGCTACGACGGCAAGGGCGTGTGGGTCTGCGCGTCCCTGGAGGAGGGCCGCGCCGTCGTCGAGCGTGCCACGGGGGAGGGCGTGGCCCTGATGGCCGAGCGGCACGTGCCGTTCCGCCGGGAGCTGGCCGCCCTCGTCGCCCGCTCGCCGTACGGGCAGGGCGCCGCGTACCCGATCGTGGAGACCGTCCAGACCGACGGGATCTGCACCGAGGTGATCGCCCCGGCGCCGGGTCTGGACTCCGACCGCGCCGAGGAGGCGCAGCGGCTGGCGCTCGGCCTCGCCGATTCGCTGGGCGTGACCGGGCTGCTGGCCGTCGAGCTGTTCGAGACCGAGGACGGCGTCCTCGTCAACGAGCTGGCGATGCGGCCGCACAACTCCGGGCACTGGACGATCGAGGGCTCGCGCACGTCGCAGTTCGAGCAGCACCTGCGCGCCGTGCTCGACCTGCCGCTCGGCGACACGACGCCCACCGCGCCGTACACCGTGATGGCGAACGTCCTGGGCGGTGACGACCCGGAGATCTACCAGCGCTACATCCACGTCATGGCCCACGACCCCGCCGTGAAGGTGCACTTCTACGGCAAGGAGGTCCGGCCCGGCCGTAAGATCGGCCACGTCACCGCGCTCGGCGACGACCTGGAGGAGACCCGCGAGCGGGCCCGCCACGCCGCCGACTATCTGAGGAAGGGCCCTACCGGATGACCGTCGGCGTCGTGATGGGCAGCGACTCGGACTGGCCCGTGATGAAGGCGGCCGCCGAGGCGCTGGATGAGTTCGACGTCCCGTACGAGGCGGACGTGGTCTCGGCGCACCGGATGCCGAACGACATGATCACCTACGGTTCGGAGGCCGCCTCCCGCGGGCTCCGGGTGATCATCGCCGGCGCGGGCGGCGCCGCCCACCTGCCGGGCATGCTCGCCGCCGTGACGCCGCTCCCGGTGATCGGCGTGCCGGTGCCGCTCAAGTACCTCGACGGCATGGACTCGCTGCTGTCGATCGCGCAGATGCCGGCCGGCGTGCCGGTGGCGACCGTCGCGATCGGCAACGCCCGCAACGCCGGCCTCCTGGCCGTCCGGATCCTCGCCGCGAGCGACCCGGAGCTGCGCGAGCGCATGGAGGAGTTCCAGCGCGACCTGCACGCCCAGGCCAAGCGCAAGGGCGAACGCCTCCGCCGCGGCTAGTCGGCCGGCGGCCGCGCCGAGACATTTCGCTCGGCGCGGGTCATGCTTCAGGGCGTGACAGGGATCAGGACGTGGAAGCGTGTCGCCGTCGGGCTGGGTGCGCTGGCCGTGTGCGGGCCGGTCGGAGCCGGCCTGTACACGCGCGTCTCGTACGGCGAGTGGTCGCCGTTCACGCCGCCGGACCGTTTGCGGTTCTGCGGCGTGCGCTACTACCGGGCAGGCGCTCCGGGCGAGGAGGTGACCACGTCCCGCGCGGGGGCGATGCGCGCCGACCGGGCCACGCGGTGGCTGCGGGCGACCTCCGTCGGGCTCGCGCGATGGCAGGTCTATCGCACCTCTGTCTGGTCGTGCCCGGAGCCCGATGGGCGCAACGGCGACGGTCACACGCTGTACGTCAAGATCGGCGCGGACCGGTACCTGGAGATGGACGACGACAACTGAGCCGCCGACCACGCGGCATGGACCGCGCGCACCGCCGGTTGTCGTCGTCATGTCCAACCTCACCGGCGTTCTCGCCCGCGTCATCGTCGACGACCTCGAGTCCGCGCTCCCGCTCTACCGGGACCTGGCCGGCGGGCAAGAGCCCCAGCGCTTCCGGTTCCGTGATGTGGAGCTGGCCCGGGTCGGCCCCTTCCTCCTGCTCAGCGGCGACACCGCCGCCTACATCGAAAGCGCATGAGCCTCATCCGCTCCCTGCCCTGAAAGCGCGACTCCCCCCGGCCCGATCGGGGCAGGGGGGAGTTCTCGCCGTCCAGGGGGTCTACTTGAGGAGCTGGCGGGCCATGACGACGCGCTGGATCTGGTTGGTGCCCTCGTAGATCTGGGTGATCTTGGCGTCGCGCATCATGCGCTCGACCGGGTAGTCCTTCACGTAGCCGTAGCCGCCGAGGAGCTGGACCGCGTCGGTGGTGATCTCCATCGCCGCGTCGGAGGCGAAGCACTTGGCCGCCGAGGAGATGAAGGTCAGGTCGGCGGCCTTCTCGCCCTCCATCGCCCGTTCGGACTTCGCGGCGGCGGCGTAGGTGAGCTGGCGGGCCGCCTCCAGCTTCATGGCCATGTCCGCGAGCATGAACTGCACGCCCTGGAAGTCGCCGATCGCCTTGCCGAACTGCTTGCGCTCCTTGACGTACCCGATGGCGTAGTCGAGCGCGCCCTGGGCGATGCCGAGGGCCTGGGCCGCGATGGTGACCCGCGTGTGGTCCAGGGTGGCGAGCGCGGTCTTGAAGCCGGTGCCCTCCTCGCCGATGATCCGGTCGGCCGGGATCCGCACGTCGTCCATGATGACCTCGCGCGTCGGCGAGCCCTTGATGCCGAGCTTCTTCTCCGGGGCGCCGAAGCTCACACCGGGGTCGCTCTTCTCGACGACGAAGGCGGAGATGCCGCGGGCCCCCTTCTCCGGGTCGGTGACGGCCATCACGGTGTAGTACTCCGAGACGCCCGCGTTGGTGATCCACCGCTTGGTGCCGTTGAGGACCCAGTGGTCGCCGTCGCGCACGGCCCTGGTCTTCATCGAGGCCGCGTCGCTGCCCGCCTCCGGCTCCGACAGGGCGTAGGAGAACATGGCCTCGCCGCGGGCCACCGGGCTCAGGTAGCGTTTTTTCAGGTCTTCAGAGCCGGAGAGGAGAATGGGCACGGTTCCGAGCTTGTTCACCGCCGGGATCAAGGAGGAGGCGGCACAGGCTCGGGCGACCTCTTCGATGACGATCACCGTGGCGAGGGCGTCGGCGCCGACTCCCTCGTACGCCTCGGGGACGTGGACGGCGTGCAGGTCCGCCTGCACGAGCGCGTCATAGACGGCCTGGGGGAACTCCCCGGTCTCGTCGGTCTCCGCGGCCCGCGGAGCGATCTTGTCATCGGCCAGCGAGCGAACCGTCTCGCGGAGCATCCGGTGCTCTTCGGAGAGTTCGTACAGAGGAAAGTCTGCGGTCATGTGCCGATGGTACGCGGTCAACCTACTCGCCAGTAGGGCCGATAACATGCCGAGCGGCCCGTGGGGGATGCAGACGGGGTCGGGCACGAAACTCTGAGGAAAGGAGGCGGGACCTTGGCACAGCGTTTGACCGTGATCGGTACCGGCTACCTGGGCGCCACCCACGCGGCATGCATGGCCGACCTGGGGTTCGAGGTGCTGGGCGTGGACGTGGACGCCGAGAAGATCGCCCGACTGACCCGGGGCGACCTTCCGGTCTACGAGCCGGGCCTGGAGCCGATCCTGCGCCGCAACCTGGAGAACGGCCGGCTGCGGTTCACGACCTCGTACGAGGAGGCCGCCGAGTTCGGCGACGTGCACTTCATCTGCGTCGGCACGCCGCAGAAGCCCGGGGAGTACGCCGCCGACATGCGCTACGTCGACGACGCGATCGACTCCCTCGCGCCGCTGCTCACCCGCGCCTGCGTCGTCGCCGGCAAGTCCACCGTCCCGGTCGGCACGGCCGAGCGGCTCGCCCGGCGGCTGACGGAGCTCGCCCCGGCCGGAGACGTCGTCGAGCTCGCCTGGAACCCCGAGTTCCTGCGCGAGGGCTACGCCGTCGAGGACACCCTGCACCCGGACCGCATCGTCGTCGGCGTCGGGTCGGACCGCGCGGAGAAGGTCCTGCGCGAGGTGTACGCCTCGATGATCGCCGACGGCGTCCCCTTCATCGTCAGCGACTTCCCCACCGCCGAGCTGGTCAAGGTGTCGGCGAACGCCTTCCTCGCCACGAAGATCTCTTTCATCAACGCGATGGCCGAGGTCTGCGAGGCCGCGCACGCCGATGTGACGAAGCTCTCCGAGGCCCTCTCCTACGACGACCGGATCGGCGGCAAGTTCCTCGGCCCGGGGCTCGGCTTCGGAGGAGGCTGCCTGCCCAAGGACATCCGGGCGTTCATGGCCCGCGCCGGCGAGCTGGGCGTCGACCAGGCGCTGTCGTTCCTGCGCGAGGTGGACGCCATCAACATCCGGCGCCGCATCCGCATGGTCGACCTGGCGCGCGAGCTCCTCGGCGGGTCGTTCATCGGCCGTACGGTCGGCGTCCTCGGCGCGGCGTTCAAGCCGAACTCCGACGACATCCGTGACTCTCCGGCCCTCGACGTCGCGACGTCCATCCGTGCGCAGGGCGGCCAGGTGACGGTCTATGACCCGCAGGCGCTGGAGAACGCCCGCCGGGCGCACCCGGACCTGAGCTACGGCTCGTCCGCGATGGACGCCGCCGGCGGCGCGCACGTCGTGCTGCTGCTCACGGAGTGGAAGGAGTTCCGGGACCTCGACCCGGAGGTCCTCGGTACCGCGGTCGCCGAGCGGAACATCGTCGACGGCCGCAACGCGCTCGACCCCGAGCGGTGGCGCGCGGCGGGCTGGCAGTACCGCGCGCTGGGACGCCCCTAGAACTCGTTCCCGTAAATGAAGAGGCCTCCGGTAGGCGGTTCAACGACCGGAAGAACCCCGTGCGCCGGAGGCCTCGGCGCGGGTGACCTCCCAGGCCGCCTCGATCATCGAGAAGATCTCGTCCACCGCGGCCTCCGGATCGGCCGCCTCGCGGGCCAGCGAAAAAGCGTCGATCACGAACATCGCGATCGTCCGGCAGGCCGTCGTGGCCGGTGGCAGGCCGAGATCGGCGGCGATGGCCGTCGCCAGCGACTCCGCGTGGCGCAGCCTCATCGCCCCCTCGTACTCCCGCAGGGCGGGAGATTCGTCGATCATGCGCCAGATGGGGGCGGCGCCGTCCCCCGTGCAATGGCGCACCAGGGCCTGGATCTCGTGGCGCAGCGCGGGGATGAGCGGCTCGTCCGGCGCACGGCCGGTGACCGCCTGGGTCAGGCGTTGCTCGAAGTCCGCATCCTGCTCGAAGACCAGGGCCTCTTTCGCGGCGAAGTGGGAGAAGACCGTGGTGACGGCCACGTCGGCCTCGGCGGCCACGTCCCGGATGCCCACCGCCTCGTATCCGTGCTCCAGGAAGAGCCGCAGGGCGGTGTCGGCGATCTTCTGGCGGGTCGCGGCCTTCTTTCGCTCACGGCGGCCGGGCGGCACGGTCATCCCCTGATGCTATCAGGTCCAAAGTCATAACCGTTTCGAAGAACTAACGGTTAGTGCTACGGTCGTCCGCATGAGGAAAGTGAGCTTCGCCGAGTTCGGCGGTCCGGACGTTCTGCAACTCATCGACGCCGAGGAGCCCCACGCGGGGCCCGGCCAGGTGCGCATCGCCGTGCGGGCGGCGGGCGTGAATCCCGTCGACTGGAGGATCCGCGAAGGCCAGGTCCTCGGGGCCCACCCGGTGGAGCTGCCCTCCGGAGTCGGCCTGGACGCCGCCGGGGTGGTGGACGAGGTCGGCGAGGGCGTCGAAGGGGTCGAGGTCGGCGACCACGTGTTCGGCGAAGGGTCGAGCACCTACGCCGAGTTCGCCGTACTGTCGGCCTGGGCCCGCATGCCCGAGGGCCTGACGTTCGAAGAGGCGGCCGGGTACCCCTCCGTGGTGGAGACCGCGCTGCGCATCATCCGCGAGGTCGGGGTGCGGCCCGGGCAGACGCTGCTGGTCAGCGGCGCGTCCGGGGGAGTCGGATCGGCGGTGCTGCAGATCGCCCGCGACCGCGGCATTGCGGTGATCGGCACGGCCGGGGCCGCGAACCAGGACTATCTGCGCAGCCTGGGCGCCCGCGCCACGACGTACGGCGAGGGCTGGGTCGAGCGGGTGCGGCGGCTCGGCCGTGTCGACGCGGCTCTCGACCTGGCCGGCTCGGGCGTGATCGGCGAGCTCGTCGAGCTGACCGGGGATCCGCGGAAGGTGATCTCCATCGCCGATCTCGGCGCGCCGGAGCTCGGCGTGCGCTTCTCCGGCGTGGCCGGGAGCGTGCCGGATGCCCTCGCCGAGGCCGCCGGCCTCATCGCGCGGGGGAGGCTCCACATCCCGGTCGAGAAGTCGTACACGCTCGCCGAGGCCGCGGCGGCGCACATCGACAGCCAGGCCGGTCACACGCGCGGGCGGCGGGTCGTGGTCGTCGCTTCCTAGCGCCGGGAAGCCCACGGGGACGCCCGGCGGCTGGCAGAGTCATGAGCGACTCCTACGCCGATGAATCGGGCCGGAATACCGCGCGGACGCAGCCGTCCTCCTTTTTCTTGAACATCTCGTATCCCCTCGGCGCGTCGTCGAGCGACATCTCGTGAGTGGCGAGATGGCGGGTGACCAGTTCACCCTTGGCGATCCGCTGGAGGAGCATGGGAATGTACCGGTGTCCGTGCTGCTGCGCGCTGCGGACGGTCAGCCCCTTGTTCATCACCGCGCCGAGGGGGAACTTGGCGACCGTTCCGGCGAAGACGCCGAGGATGAAGACCGTTCCGCCCTTACGGCAGGCGAGGATCGCCTCCCGGACGGCGAACGGGCGTTCCGTCTCCACATGAAATCGCTTCTTGGCCTGGTCGTAGACGAACTCCGGGCTCGGGCTGTGGGCCTCCATCCCGACCGCCTCGATGCAGACGTCCGGTCCTCGCCCGCCGGAGCGTTCCCGCAGCTCGGCGAGGACGTCGACGGCGGTGTAATCGATCGTCTCCGCACCCACGTGGCGTTCGGTCATGGCCAGACGTTCGGGGAGCCGGTCGATGACGATCACACGTTCCGCGCCGAGGAGCATCGCGGCACGGGCCGCCATCTGGCCGACGCCGCCGGCACCCCAGACGGCGACGATGTCGCCGGGTTTCACACCTCCCAGGTCGGCCCCCATCCAACCGGTCGGAGCCGCGTCGGAGGCGAACAACGCGTTCTCGTCTTCGACACCGTCGGGAATGGGAAACGCGTCATAGTCGGCGTACGGCACACGGATGTACTCGGCGTGACTGCCCGGGAAGCCGCCCATGACGTGCGAATAGCCGTAGACGCCGCCGGTCTCGAAGCCCCATGCCTTCTGGCCGGGCGTGGGATCGGGGTTGCTGTTGTCGCACAGCGACCACAGGCCGTGCTCGCAGTTCCAGCAACGGCCGCAGCCGATGAAGGAGCACACCACGACCCGGTCACCCACCCGGTGGCGCCGGACCTGCGAACCCATCTCGACGATCTCTCCGATGAACTCGTGCCCGATCACGTCACCCGGCCTCATCTGGGGGATGTAACCGCCGAGCAGATGCAGGTCCGAGCCACAGGTCGTGGTCAGCGTCACCTTGACGATCGCATCCTGCCTGTTCTCCATCCCCGGATCGGGCACATCCTTCACCGACAGGTCGTCGATCCCTTCCCAGCACAGCGCCTTCACCGTCCCCCCTCTCCGCCGGCACGCAGGGTGGCGAGCTCCGACAGCCTTGCGGCCGTCCTGCGTCGCGTGGTCGGCGGCGCGGGCGGCTGCAGAACTTCCCCCGTCTCGATCAGGGACTTGGCCGCACGCAGTGCCGACTGCACCACCTGGCGGGCATCGCCTTCCGCCGTTCGGCCGGCCGCCTTGGCGATCCGTCCCCGCGCGGGCGATTCGCGCAGCCGTGCACCGAGCTCGGTCCCACGGCCGCCGGGGGCCGGTCGGATCATGATTTCGAGCGCTTCCCCGAACCGGGCGATCGGCTCGGGGAGTTCGCCCGGTTCGGACAGGCGCTGGGGCGGATAGTTGATCGTCACCATCTGCCAGCGGTTCAGGGGCTCGGGTTCTCTTCTCCTCCGGGCGGCACGCGCGAGCAGCCACGCGGCGACGACCCCCGCTCCGGCCGGCAACGTGAGTCCTACGCTACGTCTCATGTCTCCTCGCCGTTTGTCGGCTATTTGGGTCGAATGCGTGAAATCACCCTTACCCGTGCCGACCGGGACCTCACCCTCGGTCCGGGGATGATGGCAAACCTTTGCCGCATGCTGACGATTTAGCCGGCGAGAAAGCGCGCTTATCTGACGCTGGTTCAAGAAATGGATCGGGGAGACGGGACATGCCGAACGCTCGGCGGCCCCCGGGAAGCGTCCGGGACGCCCGGCGGTTGGCAGAGTCATGAGCGACTACGCCGATGAGGCCGTCATCCGCCGCGTCCTGCTCGACTCGCGGACGTGGGCGTTCGTCGGGCTGCGCGACAATCCGGGCCGTACCGCGTACGACATGGCGCGGCTGCTGCAGTCTCGCGGCAAGACGATCATTCCCGTCCACCCCGGCGCCGAGACCGTCCTGGGAGAGCCGGGCATCCCCGCGCTGGTCGAGGTTCCGGGCCGGGTGGACGTCGTCGGCGTCTACCGCCGCGCCGAGCACGCCGGCGAGGTCGCCGACGAGGCGATCAAGCTCTTCGCGACGTACGGCCCGCGCCGGGAGGGCGAGGTTCGGGCGGTCTGGTTCCCGCTCGACGTGGTCGACGAGGAGGCCGCCCGGCGGGTCCGTGACGCCGGGCTCGACGTCGTCATGGACCGCTGCCCGGCCATCGAGTGGGCCCGCCTGGGCCTGCCCCGCTGAGGCGCGTCAGGACGCCGCCATGGCGGCGACACCGGTGGCGGTGACGAGGGCGTCGTCGACCGTGTCGTACACGGGGACCGCGGAGGCGATGCCGGTCAGGGCGACGACCCGGGCGGGGCCGCCCCGCAGTCCCGCCAGGCACGGCCGGCCGCCGAGCCGGCGCGTCCGCTCGCCGGCGGCCAGGATGACCCCCAGGCCGCTGGTGTCCATGAAGGCCAGCGCGGTGAGGTCGAAGACCAGGTCGTCGCCCTCGTGCAGGACCTCGGAGAGGAACGCCTCCAGGTCGCGGGCGGTGGCGGCGTCGAGTTCGCCGCCGACCGTGACGACGGTGGTGCCGGGCAGGCGTCGGTGCGTGAGCGTCAGCTCTTCCATGGGGCTTCTCCGTGTATCCGGGTCGTGGGCAGGAGAATCACGTCGGTCGGCGGGCCGGGTTCCGGCCGGCCGCAGTCAGGCGAACGCCCAGCCGTCACCCCGCGGTCGCGCGGGTTCCTCGGCGGGCGGCTCGATGAGAACTCCGGTGAGGGGCTCGGCCGTCTCGGCGTAGCCGGGCAGTGCTTCGAGGAGGCCCTGGGCGAGCGTCTCCAGCAGCCGGGCGTCGGCTCGGGCACCGGTGTGCAGTGCGCAGACCCAGACGTTGCGGACGCATCGCTCGATCGTCTCGGCGGGGATCCGGTCGAACCGCTCGATGAGCCGCCGCGTGGCGATGTCGCAGACGATGGAGGGTTCCCAGACGGAAATGGCCATGACGGAAGTCCTTCTCACGAGAGGAGACTGTCCCGAGCCACTTCTTGACCGGTATGCCGGATCTTACGGTGTTTGTCCGTCCAGCGCTACACCGGCTGGTCAGCGCTGCATCGGCCCGCCTACCGCGGGCGGCGCATCTCCCGGGTACCGCCGTCCTCGTCGCGCGGGCTGAACGGTGAGCGGTCGCCGTAGGAGCGTTCCGGCTCGTACAGCGGCACGTCGAACTCCGTCTGACCGTACGCGGTGGCGGCCGGCTCCTCCTCGGCGTACCGGGACGTGCCGTAGGCGGGAGTGTTGCCGTCGTCGCGCGCGGCGTGCCGGCCCCGGCCGCCGCCGGACGTCGAACGCCGCCCGTACGTCTCCTCGGGCTCGGGCAGGCCGTACTCGTACGCCGGGTCGTCGTCGGCGCCCGGACGGCGGCGCCACCGCGAGGGGAAGAAGGACGCGAACAGCAGGCCGACGCCCGCGAACAGGATGAACCCCTCCTCTTCGAGGCCGGCGAGCGTGACGCGCTGGCCCTTGAAGGGGAACCGGTTGATGAGGTCGGCGGTCGTCTTCTGGGAGACGAAGAACAGGACGCCGGCGCCGGTGAGGATCAGGCCGCCGGCGAGTGAGCCCAGCGGCGACAGGCGCGAGGCGACGAGGAGGGCGAAGACGACCGCGGCGCCGGCCAGCAGGCCCCCGCCGAGCCACTTGTCGGTCTTGTGACCCTGCATCACGAAGCCGTGCTGCAGGCGGTAGGTGCCGAAGATCAGAAGCCCCGCGAGCGCGGCGGTGAGGACCACGCCCAGGAGAAGCCCCCAGGCATGGCGGGCGCCGTTCGACATCGCTGTCCTCCCAGTGGCCGGCGACCCGGCGTGGCCGCCGGTACAGCAGAAGGCTAGTGGCCCGGCGAACGCGTCAAAAGGCACATTGAAGTCACTCGTCGGCTTACGCCCGGAATCACTTGCAGAGGTTCTGCGTCGCCGTCCGCGCGGTCACCTGCTGCTGGGAGTCGCCGGCCGGCGCCTTGGCCGGCGGGCTGACGGTGACCTTCTTGGCCCCGGACCAGGACGGACCCACCACGACCTGCAGCCGCGAGCCGAGGGCGGGGACCTGCTTCAGCCGTGCCCCCGGAATGGCGGCCTTCAGGGTGCGCGCCGAATCCTCGCGGCCCGGGCCGTACTGGATGACGGTCGCCGTGGCCCCGGGCCGGGCGCCCGGCACGACGACCGCGCCGAACCCGGCGTCACGCAGATCGCCCGCCGCCCGGGCGGCCAGCCCGGGAGTCCCGACGCCGTTGACGACCCGCACCGTGATGTTCCGCGGGGCCACGGTCAGGGCATTGGGATCCGGCGTGTGCGACGCGGCCGGGGACGCGCTCGACGAGGCGCTCTGGGCGGGCTTCGGCGGCTCGACGATCGGCTTGTCCCGCTGGATCTCGTCGAAGAGCCGGCCGGCGGCCTGCTCGTCCCACAGCACGGTCGACTGCCGCAGCCCCCCGATCGTCGTCAGGTAGTCGGGGTTGGACAGCGGCACCGTCGTGAAGGCGATGCTGTCCGTGCTCATCCCCCTCATCTGCGTGGCCAGGGACGTCAGCGTGCCCTTCGACAGCTCCTTGTCGGCCCGGATCGTGCTCAGCGCCGCGCCGAGCACCGCGGGATACTTCGTCGGATCGCTCAGCGCCTTGTGCGCCACCGCCGACATGAACTGCTGCTGCCGCTGGATCCGGCCGAGGTCGCTGCCGCCGGTCAGGGTGTAGCGGGCGCGTGAGTAGGCGAGCCCGGTCTTGCCGTCCACGGTGCTCTTGCCGGCGGGCAGTCGCAGGCCGCTCTTCGGGTCGTCGATCGGCTGGTTCGTGCAGATCGTCACGCCGCCCAGCGCGTCGACGACCTTGATGAAGCCCAGGAAGTTCACCTCGACGTAGTGGTCGACGTGGACGCCGGTGACCCGCTCCACCGTCTGCACGGCGAGTGTCGGCCCGCCGTACATGTACGCCCAGTTGAGCTTGCCCTGCCGCTCGCCGATCTCCGTGCCCTTCGCGCCCTCGCTGCCGTTGGACCGGTGCGCCGGGATGGTGACCAGGGAGTCACGCGGCATGCTGACCACGGTGACCTTGTCGTGCTTCGAGGAGATGTGCACCAGCATCATCGTGTCGGAGCGCTCGCCGTCGGCCTTGCCGAGGTGCAGGTCCCGGATCTGCTGGTCGGTCAGGCCCTCACGCCGGTCGACACCGGCCAGCAGGATGTTCATCGAGCCCTGGGGCCCGGCGTCGGGGCGGTTCTTCAGCCCGTCGAAGGCGTTGACGCGCCGCACGCTGCCCAGCACGTAGTCCTGGACGGCCCAGCCGCCGCCGGAGAACAGCAGCACGGCCGTCGACATCAGGCCCGTCGTGACGAGGTACCGGCGCTGCCGCCGCGCGCCGTCCGGAGCCACCGCCGCCGCCGGGGCCGCGCGCGAGCGGCGTTCGACGCGCACGTGGGAGGACTCGGTGTCGCCGAACGCGACACCCTCCACCTCCGCCGCCTCGTCGTCACCCGGGGCGCCGGGACGGGGACGGAAGTAGCGCTCCTGCGGGTCGGACTCCTCGTCGTGTGCCATGCCGGCTCGCCTCTCCGGGGGGTGCGAAGTCTTGCCTTCATTGCGGCGTTCCTCGCGTTCGTACAGTAGCGTGGCGCCGTCATGAATCCCTCGCCCAACACACAGGTCGCCCGAAACCGCGTTTGGCCGGCCGTGTCAGTGATCATGCCCGTGCTCAACGAGGAGCGGCATCTCGCGGAGGCGGTCGGGTCCATCCTCACCCAGGACTACCCCGGTGAGCTGGAGCTCGTCATCGCGGTCGGGCCCTCCCGCGACCGTACGCAGGAGATCGCGGAGAAGCTCGCGGCCGACGACCCGCGGATCGTCGTCGTCGCCAATCCGACGGGCCGCACCCCCAACGGCCTGAATGCCTGCATCCAGGCCTCCCGGCACTCCATCATCGTCCGCGTCGACGGCCATTCGCTGCTGCCGTCCGACTACGTCCTCGCCGCCGTCGAGACCCTCGAGGAGACGGGCGCGGACAATGTCGGCGGCATCATGGCCGCCGAGGGCGTCACGCCGTTCGAGAAGGCCGTCGCCCGCGCGATGACGACGAAGATCGGCATCGGCAACGCGACGTTCCACATCGGCGGGCAGCCCGGTGAGGTCGAGACCGTCTATCTCGGCAGCTTCCGGCGCAGCGCCCTGGACCGGGTCGGCGGGTACGACGAGACGTTCGTGCGCGCGCAGGACTGGGAGATGAACCACCGCATCCGCCAGACCGGCGGCAGGATCTGGTTCACCCCGCGGATGCGCGTGACGTACCGGCCCAGGCCGAACCTCCGGGCACTGGCCAAGCAGTTCTTCCACACCGGGAAGTGGCGGCGCGTCGTCGGCCGGGAGCATCAGGGCACGCTCAACCTGCGCTACCTCGCGCCGCCGGTCGCCGTGGTCGCGATCGCGGCCGGCGCGGTCGCGGGCGTGTTCGGGTTCTGGCCCGGCTGGATCATCCCCGGCGGGTACGCCGCCGCGATCCTCGCCGGCTCGGTCGCGACCGGGCGCGGGCTGCCGTTCTCGGCCTGGGCGCGGCTGCCGCTCGTCTACGCGACCATGCACCTCGCGTGGGGCGCGGGCTTCCTGCTCAGCCCGCCGAGCCTTGGGCGCTCTCCCCAGCGGTGATCTGCTCGGCGATCAGCAGATCGACCGGATGCGTGATCTTGATGTTCTGCTCGCTGCCCGGGACGACCAGGATGGGCGTCTCGGGCAGGTAGCGGTGCACGACGCCGCAGTCGTCCGTCGGCGGCCGTTCGGTGAACCCCGGGTCGGCCAGCGCCCGCTCGTACGCCGCGCGGATGACGGCGAGGCGGAACCCCTGCGGCGTCTGGAAGCGCCGCAGTGAGTCCCGGCGCGGCATCTCGACCACCCGGTCGCCCTCGACCACCACCACGGTGTCCGACGAGGGCACCGCGACCGCGACGACGTCCTCGTGCTCCAGCGCGGCGACGCATTCGGCGATGATGCGCGCGTCCACGAACGGGCGCGCGGCGTCGTGGAACAGCACGCGCGCGTCGCCGGGCTCGTGCTCCAGGGCGGCCAGCGCCCGCAGCGTCGACTCCGTACGGGTGGGGCCGCCCTCGACGACCCGGCGCACCTTGGCGTACGGCTTGGCGATGACCTCGGCCTCGGGAACGTGACCGGCCGCCATCACGACGACGACCTCGTCGATGTCCGGCGCCGACTCGAACGCCTCGATCGCACGGGCCAGAATGGGGCGACCGCCGACCGCCGCCAACTGCTTGGGCGCACCCAGCCCGAGGCGCAGTCCCGTCCCGCCGGCGAGGACGACCGCAACGGTTCTCATCCGCAGCACTTTACCGACCGCGCGGGTACGGCCGTGGGGGCCCACAGGCCCGTGGCAGCGGTAACCTATGGGGGCTCTCGCCGCGTCACCCGGCTGAACGGATGTTTACGGCGAGGAGGCGGCGCGCTACTAGTCGCGGTATGGTCGGCGCTCGCATCTCACGGCCCCGGCCGGAGAGAGACCCCCACCCCAGACCTGAGGACTACAGAGATGATCTTCGGAGGGTGCCGATGACGTTGGCAGTGGTTCTCGCGACCGAGGCGGTCGCGTCCGGTTCCACGCCGACGGCCGGCCTCACACTCCCGGGCGGCGCCGCGGTCGTCACCCGGTTGCTCGCCCAGCTCCAGTCCCTCGACATCGCCGACAGACGCGTGATCGCCCGCCCCGAGTTCGCCGCCGCCCTGCGTGAGGCCGGCTGCGAGGTCGTCGAGTCCAAGGGGCTCGCCGACGACCTGCGTGAGATCGCCCGGGTCGCCCGCACCGCGAAACGGCCGATGCTCATCGTGCACGGCGACGTCGTCGCCCACCGCGAGGTGTTCGCGCGGCTCGTCTACAACTCCAAGGCGCCCGCCTCCGCCGCCGTCGCCCGCGTGCCCGTGAACGACGACCGGCTGACCCGCCCTCTCATCCGGATCCGCAAGGGCCGCATCCAGTCCGCGGGCTCCGCGTACCACCAGGTGACCGACCCGAACGCCGTCTTCCGCGGCATCGTGCGGGTCTCCCAGGAGGAGACCGGGACGCTCGCCACGGTGGCCGACAGACTGGCCGACCTCGCGGACAAGCCGGACGGCTTCACGCAGATCAGCCCGCTCCGCCGGCTGTGGGACGACCCGGAGGACACCGGGGACGTCGAGATCGAGCAGGCCGGCGGCGTGCACCTCGAGGCCCTGGCCACCACCCCGATCACCGGAGACGACGCGCCGGCACTGCTCGTCGTCGGCCTGGTGCGCTCGGGGGTGAAGGTCACCGGCCGCGGCAACAGCACGCTGGTGTGCGAGCGGGTCCTGGATCAGACGCAGGCGGACGCGGCCCAGCGGGCCGTCGACTCCGTCGACGAGGACAAGGTCCGGCTCACCGCGGCGGTCAAGAACAACGACGGCTTCTTCACGACCTACGCGGTCAGCACCTACTCCCGCTACATCGCGCGCTGGGCCGGCAGGCGCGGCTGGACGCCGAACGCCGTCACCGCGATCTCGATGGGAATCTCGATCATCGCCGCGGGGTTCTTCGCCACCGGCCAGCGGTGGGGGATGATCCTCGGCGGCCTGTCGCTGTACTTCGCGTTCGTCTTCGACT
The DNA here is from genome assembly GCF_024055715.1 of Actinoallomurus soli. GTDB lineage: Bacteria > Actinomycetota > Actinomycetes > Streptosporangiales > Streptosporangiaceae > Actinoallomurus > Actinoallomurus soli. Next base: position 154,617 of record NZ_JAMXMV010000004.1, on the reverse strand, counting down.
GCGTGGACGGGCAGCTCGCCCGCTACACCCGGCAGTTCAGCACGCTCGGCGCCTGGCTCGACGCGACGTTCGACCGTGCCAAGGAGTACACCGTGTTCGCCGGCCTCGCGGTGGGCTCCACCGCGGCGGCGGTCGGCAGCTCGGCGCACGGCGGCGACGTGTGGTTCCTCGCCGCGACCGCCATCACGGCGCAGACCTGCCGGCACATGGTGGACTTCGCGTTCGGCGCCTCGAAGCGGCGCATGCCGCCCGAGCCGATCCCGGTCGTTCCGCTCGGCACGCCCAGTGACAGCATGCTGGACGAGCCGGAGCCGCCGAAGAGCCGGCCCAAGGGCCGCGGTCTCAGCCACCTCGCGGTTTGGCTGTCCGCGCGCTCGGAGCAGGTCCGGGTCTTCCACTGGTTCAAGAAGATGATCGTGCTTCCGATCGGAGAGCGGTTCGCGCTCATCGCCCTCACGGCGGCGATCTTCAACGCGCGCGTGACGTTCATCGCCCTGCTCACGTGGGGTGGCGTCGCCGCGTTCTACACGATCGCCGGCCGTATCCTCCGGTCCCTCACCCAGCCGAGGTCGGTGGCGGTTTCGAAATGAGTGTCCTCCCTGGTATGTCCGCGGCGGGCAAGCCCGCCGCCGCCCCGGTCCCCGACGCCGAGCTCGCCTACCACGGCAGCCGGCTGGTCGCCTACCGCGACGACGGCCCGATCGCCCACGCGCTGGGCCGGTTGACCAAGGGCCAGCTTCCGCCGCTGCTGCCGCTGCTCGTCGCCGGCATCGTCACCGCGATCCTGCTGGGGGTCGGCGTCAGCGGCCAGACCAGCCCGGCGGTCTTCGCTCCGGTGCTGGTGCTGCTGCTGGCGGGTCCCGGTTCGACGCATCCGCACAGCGGGCGCCTCGACTGGCTCGTGCCGCCGCTCATGCGGGCCATCGAGTACGGTTACCTCGCGACGCTGGGCTTCGCGCACGACGTCTCCAAGCCGCTGGTCTACGCCTTCCTGGGCGTGCTGGCCTACCACCACTACGACACCGTCTACCGCACGCGTCAGCGGCTGTGGCCGGCCCGATGGGTGTTCGTCGCCGGCCTCGGCTGGGACGGCCGCCTGCTGATCGTGGCGATCGCCGCGCTCGTGGGCAGGCTGCCCGTCGTCCTGGCCGTGCTCGGTGTCTACTTCGCCCTGCTGTTCGGTATCGAGAGCGTCTACACCTGGGTGCGGACCGGTACCGGCAAGGGCGTGATGGTCAATCTCGAGGATGAGGAGGAAGCCGGCTCATGATCGGCATGGTTCTGGCCGCGGGCGCGGGGCGACGTCTCCGTCCGTACACGGACACGCTGCCCAAGGCCCTGGTGCCGGTCGACGGTGACACGACGATTCTCGACATCGCGCTCGGGAACCTCGCCGAGGTGGAGCTGACCGACGTCGTCATCGTCGTCGGCTACTGCGCCGAGGCGGTCGAGCAGCGCAAGGCCGCGCTGGAGAGCCGGTACGGCGTGTCCATCACGCTCGTGCACAACGACAAGGCCGAGGAGTGGAACAACGCCTACTCCATGTGGCTGGCGCGTGAGCACTTCGGCGAGGGCGTCCTCATGGTCAACGGCGACACGGTGCACCCGGTGAGCGTCGAGAAGACCCTCCTGGAGAACCGCGGCCCGGACATCCTCCTCGCCGTCGACGACGTCAAGAAGCTCGCGGAAGAGGAGATGAAGGTCATCCTCGACGCCGACGGGCATCTGCAGCGCATCACGAAGCTGATGGACCCCTCCGAGGCGTACGGCGAGTACATCGGCGCCACGCTGCTGGAGCCCGCCGCGGCCGAGCCGCTCGCCGACGCGCTGAAGGCCACCTGGGAGCGCGACCCCGACCTGTACTACGAGGACGGCTACCAGGAGCTGGTGAACCGCGGCGGCAGGATCTCGGTGGCCCCGATCGGCGCGGTCGACTGGGTCGAGGTCGACAACCACGACGACCTGGAGAAGGCCCGCCGGATCGCCAAGGAATACTGATGCCGCTGCTCACGCGGATGCTCCCCGCGCCGCTGTCCATCGACGTGCGGCGCGGGGCCATCGCCCACCTCGGGGAGCTGCTCGCGGACCGGCGGATCGCCACGGAGGGCCGCGTCGCCATCGCGGTCGGGCCGGGGCAGGGCGACCAGATCGCCGAGCACGTACGGCCGGGCCTGCAGGCGTGCGAGGTGTTCCACGTCGACGGCGGCACGGTCGACGCGGCGATGGAGCTCGGGTCCCGGCTGCGCAGCGGCTCGTACGAGGCGGTCGTCGGCATCGGCGGCGGCAGGACCATCGACGCGACGAAGTACGCCGCGACGCTCGCCGGCATGCCGATGGTCTCGGTCGCCACGAACCTCTCCCACGACGGCATCTGCTCGCCGACGGCCTCCCTGGAGCACGAGAAGGGCAAGAACTCCTTCGGCGTGGCGATGCCGCTGGCCATGGTCGTCGACCTGGACTACGTGCGCGCCGCGCCGGAGCGGCTCGTCCGCGCCGGGATCGGCGACGTGCTGAGCAACTTCTCGGCGGTCGACGACTGGCTGCTGGCGGGCCGGGAGCAGGGCGACCCGATCGACCGGCTCGCGCTGACCCTCGCCCGTACGGCCGCTGAGGCGCTCATCTACCAGCCCAGGTCGATCGAGTCGGACGAGTTCCTCACCGTGCTGGCCGAGGGGCTCGTGCTGTCGGGGATGGCGATGTCGTTCGCCGGGTCCTCACGTCCGGCGAGCGGCGGCGACCACGAGATCCTGCACGCGATCGACCACCTGTTCCCCGGCACCGCGAACCACGGCGAGCTGGCGGGGATCGGCGCGGCGTTCTGCTACCACCTGCGCGCCACCCACCTCGGCGAGGGCGCGGAACGCCTCACGCAGATCGTGACGTGCCTCGACCGTCACGGACTGCCCAAGACACCGCATGACATCGGTCTGACCGAGGAGCAGTTCGCCGAGGCGGTGTTCTACGCTCCCCAGACACGGCCTGGCCGGTACACCATCCTGGAGCACCTCGGACTCGACGAGGGCGCTGTGCTGAAAGCGGTACGCGAATATGTCGGCACCTTCGCTGGCTGAGGTTCGGGCGGGCGGACAGCCACCCGGCCTCAAGGAACGCCGGAACGAAGAGCACTGGGCGGGACGGCTGTACATGCGCAGCATCTCGCCCCTGTTCACCTGGCTCTTCATCCGGATCGGGTTCAGCCCGAACCAGCTCACCTACATGATGATCGCCTGCGGCGTGCTGGGCGGCGCGGCCGTCGCGGTCGACGGCCGCGGAACGGCGGGCCTGATCTGGGCCATCGTCGGCGCCCTCCTCATCCAGGCGTATCTCCTGCTGGACTGCTCCGACGGCGAGGTCGCGCGGTTCCGCAAGCGGACGTCCGTCACCGGCGTCTTCCTCGACCGGATCGGGCACTACATGTCCGAGGTCGCGCTGCTGGTCGGCCTCGGCGTACGGGCCCAGGGCGCGTGGGAGAACGGCGGCTACGTCGAGCTGGGCCTGCTCGCCGCGCTCGGCGCGGCGCTGATCAAGGCCGAGACCGACAACGTCGTGGTCGCCCGCGCCAAGTCGGGCCTGCCCGCGGACCCCGCGACCGGGGACCGCGCGCTGCGCCCGGAGTCGACGGGCCTGGCGCTGGCCCGCGAGGCCGCGTCGCTGCTGAAGTTCCACCGGATCATCGGCGCGGTGGAGCTGTCGCTGCTCATCGTGGCCACGGCGGTCATCGACCACCTGACGCACGGCCTGACCGCAACAAGGGTCCTCGCCGTCGCCGTCGCGGTCGTCGCCGTCCTGCAGACCGGCCTGCACTTCGTCAGCATCGTGGCGTCCCGGAGGCTCAAATGAGGATCTCGGTCGTCGTGCTGACCATGGGGAACCGGCCGGTCGAGCTCGAACGCGCGGTCAAGAGCGCGCTGGGCCAGGTCGGCGTCGAGATCGAGGTCGTGCTCGTCGGCAACGGCGCGGACGTCCCCGGCTCCTGGCCCGACAACGTCAGAGTCCTCCGTCTCCCGGAGAACGTCGGCATCCCCGCCGGCCGCAACCGGGGCGTCGAGGCGTCGTCCGGCGAGCTCATCCTCTTCCTGGACGACGACGGCTGGTACGAGTCGATGGAGCTCGGCGCGCGGCTGCGGGACATGTTCACCCGCGACCCGAAGCTCGGCATCGTGTCCTTCCGCGTGCGCGACCCCGAGGGCGGCCCGGGGGAGCGGCGTCACGTTCCCCGGCTCCGCGCCGGCGACCCGCTCCGCTCCTCGGAGGTCACGACCTTCCTCGGCGGCGCCTGCGCGATGCGCCGCGCCGCGTTCGACGCGGCGGGCGGGCTCCCCGAGGACTTCTTTTACGCCCACGAGGAGACCGACCTCGCCTGGCAGGCGCTGAACGCCGGATACCGCATCGTGTACGACGCCGAGTCGGTGATGTTCCACCCGGCCGTCGCGCCGACCCGGCACGAGATGTTCTACCGGCTCAACGCCCGCAACCGCGTCTGGCTGGCCCGGCGCAACCTGCCCTGGCCGCTCGTCCTCGTCTACCTCGGCGTGTGGACGGGGATGACGGTCCTGCGCGAACGCAAGCCGGCCGCGCTCCGCCCCTGGTTCAGCGGCTTCCTGGAGGGCTGGCGCAAGCCCGCCGGCAGGCGACGCGCCATCTCCTGGCGCACCGTCTGGCGCATGACCCGCCTCGGCCGCCCCCCGGTCATTTAGGCGGTTCCGCGACCGGCCGCCGTCCCGGCCGCCACCACCCCAGCGACCAGCCGCCGACCCAGCGGCCAGCCGTGCGGCCTGGCGACCAAGCGGTCGCACGTCAGCACGGCGGGACGTCAGCACGGCGGGACGTCAGGACGCCACGAATCGGGACGAAAGCAGCCTGCAGGCTGCCGTGCCTCGTTCTGGGCCGTCCACTGTCAGTAGACGAATTCTCCTGTCAGTGGACGGCCCCGGAAGAGGTGCCCCCACCCCTGGGGCCTCGGCTTCGGTCTCATGTCACGCAGGCCCTGGGGCCCTTCCTCCGGGCACGGGAGTTTTCCACAGGGTGTGGACGGCGGTGGATGGCGACCGTGATCACGGCGCATGATGCTGTCATGTCCGGAGGGAGCAGTCGGCGGATCGGGGCGCTGATCAGGCAGGCGAGGCGGACGCGGCGGCTGTCTCTGCGGGATCTCGCCGACCTGTGCGACGCCAGTGTGGCGATGCTGAGCGCCATCGAGCGGGGCACGCGCAACATCAGCCTTCCGCTGGCCGATCGGATCCTGGAGGCGATGGAGCTGGAGCTCCATTTGGAGGCGCGGCCGAGATGGGAGGCGATCGACGCGGCCATCGCCGCCGCGGCCGGGCGGCCGCTGAAGGAGCGGATCGCCGGCTGGAAGATCGAGTTGACGTCTTTCGTCTCCTGGTTCGCCGAGACCCCCTACCTCGCCGACGGTCTGATGGCGGCGGCGCTGCAGGGAGCGCCGGTCCCCGTCACCGCCTTTGAGCTCGCGGTTCCCCGCGACCCCGACTCACTGGAGCGGTTGACGGACCTGCTCGACGAGATGCGCGCCTCCCGGTGGAACTCCTACTGGCTCCAGTGGGGTGGTCCGATGTCCCTCGACCCGCGCGCGGCCGAGGAGGATGTGGAGGACCTCTCCGGGACCGCTGGGGCGGACGCCGACGGCCGCATGCCGCCCTGCGCCTCGGGGAGGGACCCTTTTACGTACAAGTGCACGCACGGGGAGTTCCGGATCCGGCTGGTGGAGGAGTTCGCCCCCGTGCTGTGGACGGAGATCGAGGACCTGCCGCAGAAGTGTCTGCGCGCGACCTCCTTCCGGCGCAGGATTCCGATGCTGACCCGGGTGCGGCTCCCCGTGGTGCCGCTCGCCGAGATCCAGACCAGCGACGGCTACGCGCGCCGGGTCCTCGACCGGATGAACCGTCCGCGGCTCTTATCCGGCGCCGCCCGACCCGGCGCCGCCCCCTATCGCGCTGTCCGATCCGGCGTCGCCTCCTGCCGTGCCGCCCGGCCTGGCGTCGTCTCCTGCCGTGCCGCCCGGCCTGGTGCCGCCGCCTGGGGTGCTGCCCCGTGCGGCGCTACCCGTGATGCCGTTATCGGGCGCGGTGCCGGACAGGAGGGCCTCCCAGTCCGGGGCGGTGGTGAGGACGGTGAGGCGCTGGGTGGCGCGGGAGACGGCGACGTAGAGCGTGCGCAGTCCCGTCTGAGCGTAGTCCGCGATCTCTCCCGGCTCGACGATCAACGCGGCGTCGAACTCCAGGCCCTTCGCCTCCAGGGCGTCGAGCACCTGGACCCGCTCGGGCAGGTCCGGCAGGCAGGGCGCCGGGTGGCCCACGGGCAGGATGACGCCGACGGTGCCCTCGACCGCGTCGGCCAGGGCGGCCGCCTCGGCGCGCACGTTGCCGTCGAGCGCGGGGACGTGGCGGATGACCGGGCGGTGTCCGGAGGCGCGGACGGCGCGGGCCGGCCGGGCCTCGGGGACCGCCCGGGCCAGGACTCTCGCGGCGACCTCGGCGATCTCGACGGAGTTGCGGTAGTTGGTGGTGAGCTCGAACGCGTGGCGTGGCCGGCGGCCGAGCGCGGTGTCCATCGCCTTGCGCGCGGCGGCGGCGTCCTCCCAGGCGCTCTGCGCGGGGTCGGCCACGATCGTCCAGGTGGCCGTCCGGCCCCGCCGGCCCAGCATGCGCCACTGCATCGGCGACAGGTCCTGCGCCTCGTCGACGACGATGTGGGCGTACTCCACGGGAAGGTCCTCGTCCTCCTCGTCGTCGCGGCGCATCGCCTGTTCGCGGCGTTCGACGTACGTGGTGAGCTCGCGCAGCGTCGGCTCGTCGTCGTCCTCGGTCTCGACGCGTTCGCCGGTGAAGACGTTGACGCCGTCGATGACGAACGGGTCCTCCGCCTTGCGCCTCCTGCCGCGCGGCGGCCGCGGAGGCGGCCCCAGGATCGCGCCGGCCTCGTCGAGCAGCGCGATGTCGAGGTAGGACCAGGGGCCGCCCCAAGACTCGGCGAGCAGCCGGAGCTGCCGGTCGTTCAGCGAGCGGCCCGCGGCGCGGCGCAGCCGATCGGGGTCCGTGAGCGAGCGCAGCACGTCGGCCGGGCGGCGGACCGGCCACCAGGAGCGCAGGAACTCGACGAAGCGCCGCTCGTCACGGACGTGCGCGGTGAACGCGGCGCGGGACGTCCCAGGGGCGTCGTCCGGGCCACCGACCTCCAGGAAACGGTCCCAGAGCGCGCCGAGGAGCAGGTCGGCGGCGCGGGGGTAGGCGGTGTTGACCGAGCCGTGCGCGGTGCGGTGGACCTCGCGGCGGATGCGGTCCAGGGCCTCGCGCTCCAGCGACACCACGACCCCGCGGTAGACGGTGCGGAGGGTGTCCGGACTGCCCGGGGGAGCGTCCTGCACGGCCCGCCGCAGCACCCGCGTCATCATCGTGGCGCCCTTGACGCGCGCGAGCTCCGGGACGTCGTGGGCGGTCGCCTCCGCGCCGGGGACGAGGTCGCCGAGCGAGCGCAGCGTGGCGCCGCCCTCGCCCAGGGACGGCAGCACGCGCTCGATGTACGCGGTGAAGCGCGGGTTGGGCCCGAGGATGAGCACGCCGCGCGAGCCGAACCTGCGCCGGTGCCGGAACAGCAGGTACGCCACCCGGTGCAGGGCGACGGCGGTCTTGCCGGTGCCGGGGCCGCCCTGGACGATGACGGTGCCGTCGGCCGGGGAGCGGATCACCTCGTCCTGTTCGCGCTGGATGGTGGCGACGATGTCGCGCATCGTCCCTTCGCGGCTGCGGGCGAGCGAGGCCAGGAACGCGCCGTCGCCGACGATCGTCAGGTCCGTCCGCGCGCCGGGGATGAGCAGGTCGTCCTCCAGGTCGACGACCGTGCGGCCCCGGCAGTGCAGTACCCGCCGGCGTACGACGCCGCGCGGGTCCTCGGGGGTCGCGCGGTAGAACGCCTCGGCCGCCGGAGCGCGCCAGTCGATGACGAGCGAGTCGTGCTCGCCGGTGCGGACGCCGATCCGCCCGACGTAGAGCGTCTCGCCGCCGACCAGGTCGAGCCGGCCGAAGACCAGGCCCTCCTCGGCGACGTCGAGCGCGTGGCTGCGGACCGCCGCCTGGTGGACCATCGCGTCGCGGTCGACGAGCGATCCCTTGGTGCCGGCCTGGGCCTGGCGGTAGCCCTCTTCCAGCATCCGGCGAGCGGCCGCGCGCATCTCCTCCAGACGTGCGTAGGCTTCGTCGACGCGGGACTGTTCCGCGGCCATCTGCTCGTCCTTCACGGTCGGCACCATGGGCCAATTATCGGTGCGAAGCGCCGGAACCCCGTACCCTCAGCGGTGCGTGGCATCAACAGGAGGTGATCACGGTCGAGTCCGCGCGGAGCCGTAGGCACATCGTTCTGAGCGCCCTGACGGCCCTGCTGACCGTGATCGTCGGTGGGGTGCTGGCCGACCATTTCGTCCTCCAGGCGGAGTGGTGGCAGGTGAACCGCACCGTCACGCACGCGCCACGGCCGCCGCTGGCCGACCTGGGGCCGCCGGCGACGCCGGTGACGACGAGCTGGCAGCTCAGCACGCCCGTCGGCGACAGCGACCTGCCCGCCTACGACCGGGTGGCGTACACGATCGTGGACGGCCAGCTCGTCGTCGTGTCCGGGCACGGCCTCGACGTACGGGACGCGCGCACCGGCCGGGAGCGCTGGCACTACTACCGCGCCGAGTGGTCGATGCTCGGCTGGGCGCACACGGGACAGGTCCTCGTCGCGTACCTCGAACGGACCGGGCACCGCGGCAACCGCCTCATGGTCGGCCTGGACGCGGTGAGCGGCACGCTGCTGTGGCGGCAGCGCGGCGACGTGCCCGCCGCGATCGACCGTACGACGCTGCGCTGGCCGGCCGCCGGGGGAGTGGTCTTCGTCACCGAGGACGGACGGCACACGCTGTACGGCCGGTCGGCGCAGAACGGCCGGCGGCTGTGGAGCAAACGGCTCCCGCACGGCTGCCTGCTGCCGGAGGCGGTGCCGTACGCCTCGGACAGCAGCGAGAGCCTCGCCGCGTTCAGCATCGACTGCGGGGACGCGGACCGGGTCCTGGTGGTCGACCCGTCGAAGGGCCGCACGGACTTCACGGTGCTCACCCGGAACACCGCGCGGTCGGCGCTCGCGGTCGGCGGCGACGTCACGGTCGTCTTCGACGGTGAGTCGCTCCAGGCGTTCGACCGGAGGGGGCACGCCTTCCTCGACCGTTCCGGTCAGGACCTGTGCCGGGACATGTGCCCGATCGCGGTGACCGCCGGGCACCTGCTGGTGGCGTACGAGACGGGGCGCCGGCCCGAGGACGCCACGCCGACCCGTCGCCTGGAGTCGGTGGACATCGCGTCGGGGCTGTCGTCCTGGCACCGGGACATGCCCGGCTACGACGCGCTCACGGTCGCGGGCGGACTCGTGTACGGGCTGCGGTCGCGGCTCGCCGATCCGCTGCTGCCCGCCGGGGTGGACGTCATCGATCCCGTCAGCGGGAACGGCACGACGGTGCCGATCCCCGTCGTGCTGCGGGCGGGCCTGGACGGCGTACGGCCCTGGGTCGCCGCGGGCGGCGGGCTCCTGTACGTCGCCGCGCCGGCCGCGCGGCCCCGTCCGTTCGGCGCGGCACGGCTGGTGGCGCTGCGCGGCGGTCTTCGCGGTGAGGGCCCGCCGGAGCTGGCCGGCGTGCCGGCGCGCCAGTGGCCGAACGCCTGCTCCCTGCTGCCGAAGCGCGACCTGCCGCGAGGGTACTCCGGTGAGCCGGCGCAGGCCGCCGTCGACGGGCTGCGCGTGCCCGCGGGCTGCACCTTCCGGCCGCGTCGTGCGAAGAGCCGGGACCCCGACGGGCCGGAGCGGGAGGCCGGGGAGCTGTCGGTGACCGTGCAGTGGGTCGCTCCCGACGCCCTGACCGCCAAGGCGCTGTTCGCCGCGGCCCGCGACACGCAGAACGGCGCGCGGGACCGGGTACGCGCGGGCGACGAGGCGTACGCGGTCGGCACCTCGTCGGGCACGGTCGTGATGCGGGTCGGGCGCACGATCGTGACCGTGAGCTCCGGACTGCCCGACACGGCGACGCGGCTGGCCGCCGTGATCGCCGCGCGCCTGCCCGCCGCCGCCTAGACTCCGGCCCACTCCTCCAGCTTGGCCACGAACAGGCGGGCCTGCTCGGGCCAGTGGAACCGCGCGCGGGCGGCCTCGTGACCCCGCTTGCCCATCTCCCGCCGCAGCTCCGGGTCCTCGCGCAGCCGCCGGACCGCCGCCGCGGTGGCCGCGGGATCCTCGAACGGCACGACGATGCCGCAGCCCGCCTCCTCGACGATGCGGGCGGCGATGGGGTTCGGCGTGCTGATCACAGGGATGCCGCGCGCCATGTACTCGACGACCTTGGTGGGCATCGAGTGCCGGTAGTTCGGGCTGTCGTGCAGGAGCGAGAGGCCCGCGAGGGCGCCCTCCGCCATGCGCAGCGCCCGGTCGTTCGGCACGAACCCGTACCAGCGGAGGATCCCCTCCCGCTGGGCGTCGCGCAGCAGCGGCCGTACGTCGGCGTCGGCGCCGCCGACCAGGTCGAGCGTGATCCCGTCGGCGTGCACCAGCCGGGCCAGCGCGACCAGGTCCCGCACGCCGCGGGCGAACGAGAGCTGGCCGACGTAGATGATCCGGTCGTCGCCGGGCGGGGCCGGCGGCAGGTCGGGAACGTTGGTGGTGTTCGGCACCACCGGGTGCGGACGGCGGAACCGGTCGCGGTACCCCTCCTCCGCCAGCAGCAGCTTCAGCCGCCGTTCGGCGCGCCGCTCGATCAAGCGCACCGCGAACCGCAGCGGGACGCGCAGCGGCGCGGGCAGCCAGCCCTTGGCGCCCAGCGCCGCCGCGGTGTCCTCGTGCACGTCCCAGACGGTGCGCGAGCGGAGCCGGCGCGGCACCGCGAGCAGCAGTTCGGGGTCGTGCAGCAGGAGGATGTCGGCGTCCTTCGCGTGCGTGGCGAGGACGCGCCGCGCCCTCCGCAGCGCGTGCAGCCGGTTCCGGCCGGTCGCGCGCGGGACGTCGAGCGGATCGATCTCCGGCCAGGGCGTCACATTGCAGCTCCGGAACGGCGCCACAAAGGTCACGTCATGCCCGGCGTCCAGCAGCGCACGAATCTGCCGATGCAGAATTCGCGCATCCTCCGGATGGTGCACGACGGTACACACGAATATCCGCATCTTAATTTCCGGTGAATTCCAGGTCACAGCAATTCGACGCGTTCGGCGGCCGTTTCCTCGAGGCGGCGCGTGGCGCCCCGGGTGTCGAACAGCAGCCGCGCGTGCCGGGTGAGGCTCTCCGGGTCGTACTCCCGGTGGTCGGTGAGGACGATCGCGAGGTCGGCCTCCGCGAGCGCCGTGTAGAGCACGCGGGCGCGCGGCACCGGCTCGCCGTCGACGTCCCAGCTCTCGACGTGCGGGTCGTGGAAGCTCAGGTCGGCGCCCATCTTCCGCAGCCGCCGGGCGACCGGACGGGCGGGCGACTCGCGCTGGTCCGCGATGTCCGGCTTGTAGGTGACGCCGAGGATGAGCACCTTGGCGCCCTTCATGGCCAGGCCATCGCGGTTGAGCAGGGCCTGCGCGCGCTCGACGACGTACCGCGGCATCCGGTCGTTGATCTCCTGCGCCAGCTCGACGAACCGGAACGGGTAGCCGAGGGACCGCACCTTGTACGACAGGTAGTTCGGGTCGATCGGGATGCAGTGCCCGCCGACGCCGGGTCCCGGGTAGAACGCCTGGAAGCCGAACGGCTTGGTGGAGGCGCAGGCGATCGAGTCCCACAGGTCGATGCCCAGCTCGTTGCAGAACACCGCCATCTCGTTGACCAGCGCGATGTTGACGTGCCGGTAGGTGTTCTCGAGCAGCTTGGCCATCTCGGCCTCGCGGGTGCCCTTGGCCTGCACGACGTGCTCGACGAACTTGCCGTAGAAGGCCGCCGCGGCGTGCGCGCAGGACGGCGTCAGGCCGCCGACGATCTTCGGCGTGTTGTGGACGCCGTACACCGGGTTGCCCGGGTCGATCCGCTCGGGGGAGAAGGCCAGGTGGAAGTCCTCGCCCGCCACCAGGCCGGACTCCTCCAGGATCGGCCGGACGACCTCATCGGTGGTGCCCGGGTAGGTCGTCGACTCCAGCACCACGAGCGTGCCGGGGTCCAGGTGCCGCGCGACCGTCTGCGCGGCGGACCGGACGGCCGTCAGGTCGGGGCCGCCGTCGTTCGACAGCGGCGTCGGCACGCAGATCACGATGGTGCGCGCACCGTCGAGGATGTCCTCGTCCCGTGAGGGCGTGAAGCCGGCGGCGAGCATCCGCTCGACGTCCTCGGCGCTCACGTCGTCGACGTGGGACAGGCCGGCCTTGAGCCCGGCGACGACACGGGCGTCGCGGTCCAGCCCGCCGACCCGGAGGCCGGCGCGGCCGGCCTCCCGCACGAGCGGGAGGCCGACGTAGCCAAGTCCGATGACCACCAGATCCACCAGTGGCTCCCTTCAGGATGCTGCGGAGGCGAGGTCCCGGTAGGCGCCGAGACAGCGTGCCGTGACGGCCCGCCAGGTGCGGTGGGCCGCGACCCATTCCCGGGCCGCCTGACCGATTTCGCCGCGTAGCTCCGGACTGTAAATGAGCTGGTCCAGGCAATTCGCCCATGCTTCCGGGTCTTCTGGAAGAGTTAACGTGCCGGTCACGCCCGGTTCGATGATTTCGCGGAGCGCTTTGACATCACTTGCTATTACTGGGAGCCCCCCTGCCATCGCCTCCAGCGGTTTCAGCGGAGTCACCAGCTGGCACACCCGGTCCGCCCTCCGCGGGACCGCGAACACATCGAGGACTGCGTGATACCGACGTACCTGATCGACCGGCACCCGGCCGGTGAAGATCGCCGGGACCCTGAGCTCGGCGGCCCGGCGCTCGAGCGCCGGGCGCTCGGGTCCGTCGCCGACGAGCAGGAGCGTGAAGTCGCGCCGCAGCGCCGCCGCCTCGATCAGCGTGTCGATGCCCTCGAAGCCGTAGAAGGTCGAGGTGAGCCCGACGACGACCTCGCCCTCGGCGATGCCGAGGTCGGCGCGGAGCTTCCCGCCGTCCGGCAGCGGCTCCAGGAAGGTGTCGTCCACGGCGTTCGGCACGACGAGCACGTCGCCGACGCCGCCGCGTCCCTGGATCTCCGCCCGCATCGCCTCGCCGAGCGTCACGACCAGGTCGGCGTCGCGCATCCGGGCGGTCTCCAGCTCGCGGGTGAGCCGGTAGAAGTCATCGCTCGTCGAGCGCGCCGGGTCCCGCGACAGCCAGGAGTCCTCCAGGAAGCCGCGGACCTCGTACACCACCGGCAGGCCGTACCTGCGGCGCAGCTCCAGCGCCACGGCCGCGTTGAGGTGGTTGCTGGCCGCGTGCAGCACCGAGGGGCGCAGCTCCTCGACGAGCCGTCCGGCCAGGTCGGCGGCCTTGCGCACCTCGCGCACCGGGCCCTTCGGCGGCGTCCACGGCAGCAGACGGTGGTAGGGGATCCCGTCCACCTCGACGCGCGGCCGCGTGTCACGGACGCCCTGGGCCAGCGGGTGGCCGAGCCGCGTCACGACGTGCGGGTCCAGGCCCAGCTCGCGCTGCGCGGACACGATGCGGTGCGTCCGCACGGTGTACCCGGCCTGCGTGCGCGGCAGCGCGTTCGTCACCAGGTGCAGCACCGCCATCCGCTCCCCGGACGGGCGGGACGCTGCGCGCCCGGTTCGCGGCTTCGCCTCGGCGGCGTCGTCGAGCAGCTCGCGCAGCTCCCCGGTCTCGCGGTCCTGACGCTGCGGGGCCGGCGCGGCGAGCGCGCGGAACCGCGCGCGTACCGGGCCGGGCGCCACGCGGAGCGCCAGCCGTACGGCCAGCCGGCCCGCCCGGCGGGGATCGGCGCGCGCGTGCCGCCACGCGAGCACCGACCAGAAAAAGATCATCTTGGCCACCTGCATGGCGGGCGAGGTTAGGGATCGTCCGTGAACGAAAGGGAAACTCAACTGTGATCGCGCATGTACTCGGCGCCCGTCCGAACTTCGTCAAGGCGGCGCCGGTGATCGCCGCGCTGTCCGAGACGGGGCGCGGACAGCGAGTGATCCACACGGGCCAGCACTACGACGAGCGCATGTCGGAGGTGTTCTTCCGTGACCTGGGCCTGCCCGAACCCGACGTGAACCTGGAGGTCGGCTCGGGCAGCCACGCGGCCCAGACCGCCGCGATCATGGTGGCGCTGGAGAAGGAGTTCATCGAGCGTTCACCCGAGCTCGTCATGGTGTACGGCGACGTGAACTCCACCATCGCCGCCGCCCTCGTCGCGGCCAAGCTTCGCATCCCGGTCGCCCACGTGGAGGCGGGGCTGCGCAGCTTCGACATGACCATGCCGGAGGAGGTCAACCGCCGGCTCGTCGACCAGCTGTCGGACCTGTGCCTCGTCACGAGCCCGGAGGCGGTCGGCCACCTCGCGGCCGAGGGAGTCGCGGTCGACCGGATCCACTTCGTCGGCAACCCGATGATCGACACGCTGCTCGCGAACCTCGGCAGGTTCGACGCCGACGCCGTCCGGCGGGCGTACGACCTGCCCGAGCGGTACGTCGTCGCGACGCTGCACCGGCCCGCGAACGTCGACGACCCGGAGGTCGCGGCCGGCCTGGTCAAGCGGCTGCACGAGATCGCCGAGCTGGTGGACGTCGTCATGCCGGTGCACCCGCGCGGCCGTAAGGTGCTCACCGAGGCCGGGCTGGACGCCCATCCGCGCGTGCGCCTGCTCGAACCGCTCGGCTACGTCGAGTTCGTCGCGGCCGTGCGCGGCGCGGCGGCCGTCGTCACCGACTCCGGCGGCGTGCAGGAGGAGACGACGATCCTCGGCGTGCCGTGCCTGACGCTCCGGCCCAACACCGAGCGGCCGATCACGATCACGCACGGCACCAACCGGCTCGTCACCGCCGACGACGTCGTCCCCGCCGTCGCCGAGGCCCTGGCGGCCGGCCGCGGCGAGCGGGAGCACCCGCCGCTGTGGGACGGCCACGCCGGACCGCGCATCGCCCGCGTCGTGGAGGGGTGGCTCGGTGGCTGACCGGCAGGTGGCCCGGCTCAAGGCGGCGCTGGCCGACCGGGAGGCCCGGGTCCAGATCCTGGAGGCGCGGGTCGCCGCGCTGGAGGGCTCGACGTCCCTCAAGGTGGGCCGCGCCGTGACCGACGCGGCCCGCAGGCCCGGCAAGGGCGTCGTCCAGCTGCCGCGCGAGCTGTACCGGATGTGGCGGCACCGGGGCGCGCCGAACGTCGTCACCTCGGTCGACGCGCGCGAGCGCCCGATGTTCACCGCGCGCGACGAGGACCGGCTCATCGCGGCGGCGCCCGCGGCCGGCCTGGTCGTCGCCGGCGTGCTCGGCCCGGCCGCCGCCGCGGCCCTGGGCGAGGTCGCGCATGTGGTGCCGCTGATGCCGCACGACGCCGCCCTCGTCCTCGACACGACCGACGTGGACCTGGTGCTCGTGGACGCCGCCGCCGGGGAGCCCGGCGGCCCGTGGGCCTACCTGGGCGTCCCGGGCGTCCCGGACCGCGACCGGGCGCTGCTCGCCCTGATGGGCGTCGCCCGCGACCGGGGCCGTCCCGTCGTGCTGGCCGGCTCCGCGCCGGCGATCGCCGGGTTCGGCTGGGACGCGACGGTCCCGCCCGGTACGCCGATCGGCGAGGCGCTGCCGGGCCTGTGCGCCCGGTTCGGCATCGAAGAACTCCGATGATCCTGCGAGAAGGAGAACGCGTGCGCGCGCTCGTGTACGGCGACGTCGACCTCAACCTCATCGACGGGTCCGCGATCTGGGCCCAGGGGATGGTGCAGGCGCTCCAGGCCGCCGGCGTCGAGGTGACGCTGGTCCTCAAGGCCCCGGTGCGGACCGGGCGCCTCGTCGAGCCGCTCGAACGGCTGGCCGGGGTGACCGTACGGCGGCGGCCCGAGGACGCGACCACCTCGCTGACCGTCGAGGAGGCGGCCGGGCTGCTCACCGAGCTCGACGCCGAGCGGCCGTACGACCTGGTCGTCGTGCGCGGGAAGCGCCTCGCCGTACGCCTGACCGCGACGCCCCTGGCCGGGCGGCTGTGGACGTACCTCACCGATGTGCCGCAGACCGTGGCCGAGCTGGACGGCAGGACGCGCGGCGAGCTGGCGGCGGTCGCCAAGGCGTCGCGGTTCCTGCTCTGCCAGACCGAGGAGCTGCGCTGCCACCTGGAGGGCGTGCTGCACAAGGCGGCGGGCAAGTGCGTGCTGTTCCCGCCGGTGGTCGCGCTGCCGGAGGGCCTGGAACCGGCGGCGGACAAGACACCCGGTCGGCCGCTGCGGCTCGTCTACACCGGCAAGTTCGCGCCGCGCTGGAACACCTACGAGATGACCGGGCTGCCGCGCCGCCTGGCCGCCCGCCGGATCGACGCCGAGCTGCACATGATCGGTGACAAGATCCACCACGACCGGAAGGACCCGGGTTTCTCCCGCCGCATGCGGGTGGCCCTGGAGTCGACGCCCGGCCTCACCTGGCACGGCGGCCACCCGCGGGCCGAGGCCATGCGGGTGTCGGCCGGCTGCGACGTCGGGCTGTCCTGGCGTCATCCGGAGCTCGACGCGAGCCTGGAGCTGTCCACGAAGGTCCTGGAGATGGGGGCGCTCGGCCTGCCGGTGGTCCTCAACCGCACGCCGATGCACGAGAACCTCCTCGGCGCGGACTACCCGCTGTTCGCCGCCACCGAGGAGGACGTCGTCGACGTGCTCGCCGAGGTGACCGACCCGGAGGTCTACGCGCTCGCCCGCCGCCGCTGCCTGGACGCGGCACGGTCGTTCACCCTCGACGCGGCGGCCGGGAGGCTCCGCACGTACCTGCGGCAGGCGTTCCCGCCGCCTCTGCGCGCCGACGGGGCCGGGCGTACGACGCGGATCGTCGTCGCCGGGCACGACCTGAAGTTCTTCACCCGGCTGCTCGACCACATCGGCGCGCTGCCGGACGTCGAGGTGCGCGTCGATCGTTGGCCCGCCCTCGGCACCCACGACCCGCAGGTCAGCGCCGAACTGGCCGAGTGGGCCGACGTGATCATCTGTGAGTGGTGCGGGCCGAACGCCGTCTGGTACAGCGAGTGGCGCAAGAAGCACGGCCGCCCGGACCAGCGGCTCATCGTCCGGCTGCACCGCTTCGAGCTGTACGGCGCGTGGCCGGGGCGGCTGGACATCGACCTGATCGACCAGGTCGTCTGCGTCAGCCCGTCGTACGCGGAGCTGACCCGCAAGATGACCGGCTGGCCCGCCGAGAAGATCACCGTGATCCCCAACTGGGTGGACGTCGCGCAGTTCCACCGCGCCAAGCTCCCGGGCGCGCAGTTCCATCTCGGCATGATCGGGATCGCGCCCTGGCGCAAACGCCTCGACCTGGCCGTGGACGTCCTGGAGGAGCTGCGCCGCCACGACCCGCGGTTCACGCTGTTCGTGAAGTCGAAGCTGCCCTGGGACCTGCCGTGGATCTGGAACCGTACGGAGGAGCGGGAGGCGTTCGAGGCGCTGTTCCGGCGGATCCGGCGGTCGCCGCTGCTGGCGCGCTCGGTCGTCTTCGACCCGGCCGGGCCGGACGTCGCCGCCTGGCTGCGCCGCATCGGCTTCGTGCTGTCCACCAGCGACGACGAGAGCTTCCACCTGGCGCCCGCCGAGGGCATGGCGTCCGGCGCGGTGCCCGCGCTGCTGCCCTGGCCGGGCGCGGACACCATCTACGACCGGCGCTGGATCCACGAGTCGCCGTCCACGATGGCGCGGGACCTCGCCGCGATGGTCGCCGAGGGCCGCTGGAACGACGAGAGGGCGCAGGCCCACGCGGAGGTCGCGCGGTCCTACGCCCTCGATCTCGTCGGCGAGGCGTGGGTGGAGCTGCTCAGGCCCTCTTCGGCCGCCGCAGCGGCACGAACGCCCACGACATATCCGGCTCAAGCGCCCAGTGCATGAGTTTGCGCACCGGCGGGGTGCACAGCAGCGTCGCCACCACCGCGCCGGTCGCAGCGGTCAGCAACACGCCGGGGATGGTGTGCAGGAACGACACGTCCCACCAGCCCATGTACTCCAGCAGCTTCGTGAGGAAGCCGTGCAGCAGGTAGGCGTACAGCGTCGCGGCGCCGAGGTTGGTGAACCACGTCTGCCTGGCCGGCACGACTGACAGGAACGCCGCGACCAGGACGGTCGCCGCGATCATGAGGCCCAGCCGCATGCCGGTGCCCGTCAGGTTGTCGACGTGCATCGTGGAGTTCGGGCTGCGCCAGTACACCCACTCGGTGGTCATGTGCCGGTCGGCGACGAAATAGGTGAAGACGAACCCGACCAGGAGCGTCAGCGCCCCCAGCACGCGGGCCTTGGTCTGCTTGAGCAGGTCGAAGTGCTCCTGCTTGAGTACGAGGCCCAGGACGTAGAACGGCACGAGGCCGAACACGCGGTGCATCTCGAGCTCGCTCGGCAGGTCGCTCATGCCCGACAGCAGGGAGATCACCAGGGCGATCAGCACCGGCCAGCGGATCTGCTGCCAGACCGGCGTGGACAGGCGCCACAGGAACAGCGCCATCAGGAACCAGGTGAGGTAGTACGGGTCCAGCAGGCTGATCTGGAAGGCGGAGTGCCCGACCGCCCAGTGGTACGTGGAGTAGGCCGTCTCGAAGACGACGTACGGCACGCCCAGATTGGTGATCAGCTTGCGGGCCTTGCCCCCGGAGAACGTGAAGTTCCGGGAGAAGTAGCCGGTGATCACGATGAACACCGGCATGTGGAACGTGTAGACGAACAGGTAGAGGGCGTGCGCGAACCGGACGTCGCGCAGGTTGACGATCGAGTGGCCCATCACGACCAGGACGATCGCCAGGAACTTGGCGTTGTCGAAGAACGGGTCACGCCGGCGGCGCGCGCGGGTCGCGGGCACGGCGGGCAGGGCCGGTGAGACGGCGAACAGGTCGGGGATGGTGGTGGCTACGGGGTTCAGCGGAGGCTGTGCGGGGTGCGCGGTCGGCCAGGTCATGGGTTCCAGAGATTGGAGGCGGGTGTTCCGGGCCCCGGAAACCAGGGGTCGGGAAACGACCATACCGACAGTCGGAGGCACATGCAGGGCAACGGCCGTGCTCTGAGGAACCTTTCAGTTACTACGGGTCTAGGACTTGTCCGAGCAGACGTCTGCGGCGGCGTTCACCGCTCCGGCGGCGGTCGAGGTCGGGATCGAGGTCGACTGCGAGGTCTTGAGACCCTCCCAGTCGGGGCCCAGGACGAGGTCGACGGTGCCGGCCGGGGTGCCCTGCCCGGCGACCGGCTGGGCGTTCGGGACGACCTGGGCCAGGGCCGCGGCCTGCTGGTCGGCGCCGGCGCCGTAGCGCACCTCGGTCTTGGCCGGCTTGGGCCCGGTCAGGGTGCCGACCTTGACGACCTGGTAGCCGCGTGCCTTGAGCTGGTCCCCGGCCCGTCCGGCGAGACCCGGGGTCGCCGTGCCGTTGAGGACCTCGACCTTCACCTGGGCCGGCTGGAGGTTCACCTTCTTGACCTTGGCGGGGGCCTGCACCTGGTTGTCGTTGCGGATCGCGGCGAACAGGTTGTCCGCGTCCGGCTCCTTCCAGGCGATGCGGTTGGGGTCCGGCGCGTACGCCGTCCACGGCACGGTGATGAACTGCACCTTGCCGGCCGACATGCCCTGCACGCTGCCGGCGACCTTCTTCATCTCGTCGATGGTGAAGTCGTTGTCGGTGGTGACCGACTTGGTGGCGGCGTCGAGGAAGCCGAGCAGCTTCGACGGGTTGGTCAGCGTGCCGTTGCTCGTCGCCTTCTTCACGACCGCGCCGAGGAACTTCTGCTGGCGCTTGATGCGGCCGAGGTCGGAGCCGTCGCCGAGGCCGTGGCGCATGCGGACGTAGGCCAGCGCCTGCTCGCCCTTGACGATGTGCCGCCCGGCGGACAGGTACAGCTTGCTGCTCTTGTCGGCGACGCGCTGGGGGAGGCAGATCTCGACGCCGCCGAGGGCGTCCACGACCCGCTTGAAGCCGGAGAAGTCGACCTTGACGAAGTGGTCGATGCGGATCTTCGTCAGCGACTCGATCGTCCGGATCGTGCAGGCGGCGCCGCCGGTGTTGAACGCGGAGTTGATCATGGCGACGCTCTGCGCCGGGAGGGTGTGGCCGCTGGCCGTCTTGCAGGAGGGGATCGGCACCATCGAGTCGCGGGGGAAGCTGATGCCGACGGCCTTCTTCCCGCCCGGGGAAAGATGCAGCAGGATCATGGTGTCGGAGCGCTCGCCGACGTCCTTGCCGTACTTGGCGTTCGCGCCGTTCCGCTGGTCCGAGCCGATGAGCAGGACGTTCAGCGCGTTGTTGAGCTTGGGCGGGCGCTTGGACCCCAGCTGGGCGGTGACGTCCTCGTGCTTGATGTTGCCCTCGAGCTTGCGGTACGCCGCGTAGGCGGTGAGGCTCGTTCCGACGAGCACCACCGCCATGGCGATGGACGCCCAGCCGATGACGCGCCACCAGACCCCCCGCTTCGGCGGCGGGCCGGACGGGTAGTCCTGGTCCAGGTAGTCGTAGTCGCTGATCATCGGCCCCATCGGCTAGGCATAAGGTGTGGAACGGCTGATCCAGTCAGATCACGGATGTCACATGTTCTACGGAGATTCTGCGCTCCAAACCTGACTTGTCGAGGTTTTGGCAGATTATTACCGATCCGCCGGAGGTCAAGGGTCCGAGCAGACCTCTCAGGAGACCCTCAGGTGTGTCGAAGCCCACAGTAGTGAGCACCCGGGCACCCTCCGGCGTGCCCAACGCGCGGGCCTCGGCGAGGAGTTCCGTCCCCGTCAGGGTCCGCCCGGCCAGCTCCACCGCCGGGGCATCGGCGTCGAGCGGGCCGCCGGAGAACCGGTCGCCGTACGCGCGCACCTCCACCGCGTAGTCCGTCACGCCCGGCGGGCAGTCCGTCAGCGGCGCGCCGAGCGCGTGCAGGGACAGTCCGACGACCTCGGCGGCCGACGCGGTCGCTTCGGCCAGCCGAGCGGGCCCCGCCGCTACGATGTCGGCATCGCCCGGGATGGCGCCGTCGCCCACCGGCACCGCCGTCAGCCCGGCCGACCAGCATGCGAACAGCCAGACGGCGGTCTGCCAGTGCCCCGGAAGGGCGAGGGCCACCCGTCCGGACGGTACCGCACCGAGCCCGTCGACCAGGAGGTTCGCGGTCTTGGCCACCCAGTTGTCGAACGTCTTCACCGACAGTTCGACACGCTCGCCGGTGGCGTCGTCGTAGAAGGTGACGAGCGGACGGGACGGGTCGGCGGCCAGGGCCCCGCGCAGGAGCTCAACGGGATGTGACATGAAAATGAAGATTACGGCCCCTGGGCCGTCAGGCTCCCGCGGCCGTTACTCTCCGGACTCGATGGACAACGACATAGACGGAGGAGTCGGGGCATCTCGGGCGAACCTCCTCCTCGCCCGCGTGACGGTCGCCCCGGCCCTGCTCCTGGCCGCCTGGCTGGTGGTCGCGCTGCCGCTGCTGATGGCGGGGATCTTCCGCCCCTGGGCGGCGATCCCGCTGTACGTGCCGGTCGCGGCGCTCGCGCTGAGGTTCGGCCTGCGGGCGGTACGGCCCTCCGTCCGGCGGCCCGAGGGCGGTCGGCCGGAGGACCGGCGGGAGAGCGGGTCCTCCTCCCACCGGCCGCTGATCTGGCTCCTCGTCATCGCGGCGGCGTTCGCGGCGTTCCAGCTCGTGATGTGCTCCCAGCAGATCGTCGTGCGCCGCGACCCGGCGTCGTACTTCAACTTCGCGACCTGGCTGGCGCACCACGGCTCGCTGCCGATCCCGCAGATGCGGTGGGCGTTCGGCGGCGGAGACGGCGCGCTGACGTACGGCAGCCCGGCGTTCTACCAGCGCGGCGGCGTGCTGGTCCCGCAGTTCATGGCCGGGATGCCGCTGACCGTCACGCCGGGCGCCTGGATCGGCGGCCCGTACGCGACGCTGGCCATGATGCCGCTGATCGGCGCGCTGGCCCTCATCTCGTTCGCGGGCGTCGCCGGACGCCTGATCGGCCCGCGCTGGGCGCCCGTCGCCGCGCTCGCGCTCGGGCTGACCTGGCCGATGATGATGATCTCCCGGTCGATCTACAGCGAGACCGGCGCGCTGATCCTCATGTTCGGCGGCGTGGCCCTGATCCTCGACGCGGTCCGCTCGGGCCGTCGCCTGCCGGCGCTGCTCGGCGGCCTGGCGCTGGGCCTGACGATCCTCGTGCGCATCGACGGGATCCGCGACGTGCTGCCGGTGGTCGCGTTCGCCGGGCTGCTGCTGGCGCTGCGGCGGCGCGTCGGCCTCCCGCTGGCGGCGGGGCTCACGGCCGGCGTCGGCGCGGGACTGCTCGAGGCCGTCGTGATGTCCCGGCCGTACCTGCACTATCTCAGCGCGTCGCTGCACCCGCTCCTGTACATCGCGGTCGCGGTGGTCGCCGCAACCGCGGTCGCCGGCCTCGCGGTCCGCCGCTGGGGGCTGCCGGACCTCACCCGGTTCCGGCTGCCGGACCTGGCACTCCCGGCGACCTTCGCGATGCTGGCGTTCTTCGCGGCGCGCCCGATGTTCCAGACCGTGCGCCGGGTGCCGAACAACCCCGACGACCGGGTGAACGCCTCCTTCATCGCCGCCCTGCAGCGGTCCCAGAACCTCCCGCTCGACCCGAACCGCCAGTACTCGGAGCTGAGCCTGCACTGGGTGGCGTGGTACATCGGGATCCCGGCCGTCCTGCTGGCCGCCGTCGGCGCCGCGCTCGTCCTGCGCGACCTGCTGCTGCGGCGCCGCACCGCCTGGCTCCTGCCGTACGCGCTGATCGTCTGGACGACCGTGGCGACCCTGTGGCGGCCCGGCATCACGCCCGACCACCCCTGGGCGAGCCGGCGGCTCATCGGCATGGTGATCCCGGGCCTGCTGCTGTTCGCACTCTGGGCCGCCGCCTGGCTGGCGCGCCGGGCCCGGCGGTTCCTCCCGGACCGGCGGCGGGTCGCGGCCGTCGTGGCCGTCGCCGGCGCGCTGCTGATCCTGGCGCCGACCGCCTGGGCCTCGGCGCCGATGTCCGTCATGCGGACCGAGGAGCGCGAGGTGTCGCAGGCCCAGGCGATGTGCCGGGCCATCGGCCCGAACGCCTCGGTGCTCTTCGTCGAACGCGTCACCGGTGACCGGTTCGCCCAGCTCATCCGCGGGATGTGCGGCACGCCCACCGCGCGTGTGCGCATCGCCGCCGGGTTCAAGAACCCGACGGAGAACGACGTCCGGCGCGTGGTCCAGAAGGTCGCCGCGGCCGGCCGCCGTCCGGTGCTGCTCGGCGCCGACTCCGTCGACGTGGCGCCGTACGGCCAGGCCCGGCGGGTCTTCCACATCCACACCCGCCGCGACGCGAGCACCCTGGTCTCGGCGCCCCGGACCACGTGGTCGCTGACGATCAACGTCTGGATGAGCGTTCCCGTGTACGGACGGTGAACGTTGCGTACGCTTGGAACCGTGCACCGGAGTGGGCGACTATCCTCGCCGGGCGTGACTACCACGCCCCACGTGACGATCGTCCTGCCGTGCTACAACGAGCAGGACCACGTCATCGACGAGGTCGAGCGGATCTGCAAGGCGATGGACGCCAGCGGGCACACTTACGAGTTGCTGGCCGTCGACGACTGCTCGACCGATGAGACACTCGCCCGGCTCGAGGCGGCGGCCCCGCAGTTCCCGAACATGCAGATCGTGCCGTTCCACCGCAACGGCGGCTCGGGCACCGTCCGGCGGATCGGCTCGCAGCAGGCGCGCGGGGACATCGTCGTCTGGACCGACGCCGACATGACCTACCCGAACGAGCGGATCCCCGAACTCGTCGACATCCTCGACGAGGACCCGACCGTCGACCAGGTGGTGGGCGCCCGCACCAGCGAGGAGGGCACCCACAAGGTCCTGCGGGTGCCGGCCAAGTGGTTCATCCGCAAGGTGGCCGAGCGGCTCGCCGGGCAGAAGATCCCCGACCTGAACTCCGGGATGCGCGCCTTCCGCAAGGACGTCGCCGAGCCCTACCTGAAGCTCCTGCCGCCCGGCTTCTCCTGCGTCACGACGATCACCTTGGCGTTCATGTCGAACCAGCACGACATCCGCTACGTGCCGATCGACTATTTCAAGCGGGCCGGCAGCTCGAAGTTCCACTTCGTGCACGACGCGTACCGCTACATCCTGCAGGTGCTGCGGATGGTGATGTACTTCAACCCGCTGAAGGTCCTGATGCCGCTCGCGCTGTGGCTGCTGGGGCTCGGCGTGGCCAAGGGCATCCTCGACATGGTCCTGCACCCCCTGCGGTTCGCGATCAACACGGTGCTGATCTTCGTGACCGGGCTGATCATCGCGTCGATGGCGTTGCTGGCCGACCTGATCGTGCGATCGCGGGGAGACACGTGAGAATCGCCATCGTCGGGCCCGCGTTCCCCTACAAGGGCGGCGGCGCCCACCACACGACCGAGCTGGCGCACCGGCTGGCCGCCGCCGGGCACGAGGTGACCCTGGAGTCGTGGAAGGCGCAGTACCCGTCCTTCCTGTACCCCGGTGAGCAGACGATCGCCACTCCGGAGGGCGAGCCGTTCCCCGGCACCCGGCACGCGCTGGCCTGGTACCGCCCGGACGGCTGGCTGCGGACGGGCCGCCGCCTGCGCGCCCAGGACCTGGTCGTCCTCGTCGTGCTCTCGCCCGTGCAGGTCCCGGCCTACCTCGGCATGCTGGCCGGCCTGGGCGGCCGGAACGGCCGGGGGCCGCGCGTCGTCGCGCTGTGCCACAACGTTCTGCCGCACGAGCGCAAGCCGTACGACGTGCCGCTGATGCGGCGGCTGCTGAAGGGCGCCGACGGCGCCCTGGTGCACTCCGCCCAGCAGGCGCAGCTCGCCCGCGACCTGGCGCCGGGGACGACGGTCCGCACGGCCGTGCTGCCCGCGCACCTGCCGACGCCCGGCCGGGGCGGCGGAGCGCGCACGGGCACGCCGGAGGGCCCGTGGAACCGCCTGCTGTTCTTCGGCATGGTCCGGCCGTACAAGGGCCTGGACGTGCTGCTGCGCGCGCTGGCGCGGGTGGACGACGTCGCGCTGACGGTGGCGGGGGAGTTCTGGGGCGGCGCGGAGGAGACCCGCGCGCTGATCTCCTCGCTGGGGCTGGAGGAGCGGGTGGAGGTGCGGCCCGGGTACGTGCCGGCCGCCGAGGTGCCCGAGCTGTTCGCCCGCGCGGACGCGCTGGTCCTGCCGTACCGGACGGCGACGGCCTCGCAGAACGTCTTCATGGCGTACGAGCACGGCATCCCGGTCATCGCCACGCGCGCCGGGACGCTCGCCGACCACGTCCGTGAGGGCGTCGACGGCGTCCTGTGCGAGCCCGACGACGTCGACTCGCTCACCGACGCGCTGCGCCGGTTCTACGCGCCGGGCGAGCCCGCGCGGCTGCGGGCGGGGGTGCGGCCCGTCGACTCCGAGCCGCACTGGACCGCCTACCTCGAGCAGCTCCTCACGGCCGGCCCGCTCGTGCCGAGGGGGGCCGACGGTGAGGCGCGTACGGTCTAGATCCGGCCGATCGGCCGAAGTGCGACGTGATCAGGCGATGTGGGGCGTGATCGACTTGAGGAGCGCGCGCTTCGGCTTCGCGCCGGTGATCTGCTCGACGACCTCGCCGCCCTTGAAGAGCAGGAGGGTCGGCAGGCCGAGCACGTTGTACTTGCCCGGGGTCGCCGGGTTCGCGTCGTAGTCGAGCTTGGCGATCTTGAGCTTGCCGGCGTACTCGGCGGCGATCTCGTCCAGGACCGGCGCGATCATGCGGCACGGCCCGCACCACGACGCCCAGAAGTCCACCAGCACGGGCGTCTCGCTGGCCAGGACCTCCTGGTCGAACGTCGCGTCGGTCACGGTGATGGGTTCGGCGGCCACGGGAGCCATTATCTCTCCTTCCGGTGCGCCGCAGGAGGCGGCGTCGGGCAACACGCATCTCAAGGCCGGCGGCCCCGGCGATATTCCAGCCCGGAGAGACTAGTCGACGGGCAGCCTGGGGAGGCTAGTCGACGGGCCGGCCGACCGGTTCGGCCTCGTCCTCGACGAGGACGGGGTGCCGGGTGCCGAGGAGCACGGCGGCGCCCGCCCACGCGAGGTCGGCGACGGTCAGCACGACGCGGGAGGCGAGCGCGACGACCAGCGGCGCGCCCGCCGCCGGCAGCACCGGCCCGAGCGTCACGGTGAGCGCGGCCTCCCGCACGCCCACCCCGCCGGGCGCGATCACGATGATGAAACCGGCCGTGAAGGCCAGGGCGTACGCCCCGGTGGCCAGGAAGAAACCGTGCCCGCCGGATGCCCGCACGAGCAGCCAGGTGTGCGCGCCGAACAGCAGCCACCCCACCGCCGTCCAGGCCACCGCCTGGACCATCGTGCCGAGCCCGGCGGTACGGGCCAGCGGCGGGCGCCGGACGAGCCGGAGCGCGCGGTTCAGCGCGAACGCCAGCACCCGCGGATGCAGCATCGCGAGGAAGATCGGCGCCAGGATGAGCAGCCACCAGTAGCGGCGCGTGGCGTCCGGCGAGGTCAGCGGCAGCGTCACCGCGGCCACCGCGCAGCCCGTGGCGATCGTGGTCGCCATCGACAGGACGCCGGCGCTCGCGCCGCGATCGCGCGGCACCCGGTGCTCCTTGGCCAGCTCCATCTGGGCCACCAGCGCCCACACCGAGCCCGGGATGTACTTGCCGAGCTGGGAGACGAAGTAGACCCGCACCGCGGCCCGCAGCGGCAGCGGAGAGCCCAGGCCGGCCAGCAGGCGGCGCCAGGCGAGCATCCACGCGCCCAGGGCGACCAGGCCCGCCAGCAGCGCGGCGCCGGCGTACGGCCAGGACAGCCGGGTCAGGGCGTCGCGCGTGTCGTCCCAGCGGGCGAACAGCCCATAGCCGCAGAAGACGAGCGCGACGGCGACCAGGGCGACGCGCGCCAGGCGGCTCGCTCGCAGGCGGGAGATCACCCCGCCAGACTAGTCGGTACGCGCCGGTGAACACTCGGTGATCAGCGGGTACGCGCTCCGCCGGGGCCGTACAGTAGGACCGCGATGAAACTCAATGACGCGAAGGCCTTCGTCGGCCATCAGGTGCACGTGTGCCGCTTCCGCGAGGCCGGGACCCTCCTGCGCTGGATGGGCGATGACCTGCGCGGCAAACGGGTGCTCGACGTGGCGGGCGGCGACGGCTACTGGGCCGGGCAGGCCCGCAAGCGCGGCGCGCACGCCGTCTCGATCGACCTCGCGCGCGGCAAGATGCTCTACGGCCGGACGCTGAAGCACCCGCCGGCCCTGATCGAGTGCGACGCGCTCAAGCTGCCGTTCGCCGACGACAGCTTCGACGCCGTCCTGTCGGTGTGCGCGATCGAGCACTTCGACGACGGCGGCACGGCGCTGGACGAGATGGCGCGGATCCTCAAGCCGGGCGGCGAGCTCTTCATGTCCGCCGACGTGCTGAGCCGGTCGCGCCAGTGGCCGAAGCTCCGCGCGGCGCACTGCGAGAAGTACCACGTGCAGCACACCTACACGCATGAGAGCCTCGGCGGCCTGCTGGCCGAGCGCGGCATGGAGCTCGCCGAGTACTCCTACCAGTTCCGCAGCAAGACGACCGAGCGTCTCTACCTCTCCCTGTCGGCGTACGGCGGCCGGGTCGGGTTCAACGCCGCGGCGCCGCTCACGCCGCTGGTCGCGCTGGCCGACCGGCGCAGCCCGAACGACCGCGGCAGCATCATCCTGATCAAGGCGCGCAAGAAAGGGTGACGTCCCCCTGTCGGCGATCGATCGGCGTAGGCTTCCGATCGGGGAGTGATCCCGACCACATCGGCACCGAACGGAGGGGGCGACAGACACCGTGGTGCCTCGTGTGCTTGTCGACGCGACCGCCATATCCGCCGATCGCGGCGCGCTCGGCCGCTATGTCGACGGGCTGATCGGCGCGCTGCACCGCGCGGACGCCGATCTGGCCGTCGTCTGCCAGCGGTCGGACGAGGAGCGGTACGGCAAGCTCGCGCCGAAGGCGCGGGTCGTCGCCGGACCGACCTCCATCGCGCACCGCCAGGCGCGCCTGGCCTGGGAGCAGTCGGGCCTGCCGCTCGTCGCCCAGCAGGTCGGCGCGCATCTCATTCACGCGCCGTATTACTCGATCCCGCTGCGCCCGGGCCTGCCGACCGTCGCCACGGTCCATGACATGGCGTACTTCACCGATCCCGAGGCGCACAACCCGGTCAGGACGACCTTCATCAGGTCGGCGACGCGCACGGCCGTGCGGCGCGCGACCCGGGTGATCGTCCCGTCGAAGGCGACCCGCGACGAGCTCGTCCGGCTGCTCGGCGCCGACCCGACCCGGATCGACGTCGCCTACCACGGCGTCGATCACACGATCTTTCATCCGCCCACCGCGGAGGAGCGGCGGCGCGTCTCCGACCGGCTCGGCCTGCACGGGCGGCCCTACATCGCGTTCCTCGGCGCGCTGGAGCCGCGCAAGAACGTCCCGAACCTCATCCGCGGCTGGGTCCGCGCGGCGGAGGGCCTGGAGAGCCCGCCCGCGCTGATCCTGGCCGGCAGCGGGGGCTGGGACGACGAGCTGGACGCCGCGCTGGCCGACGTCCCCTCCCACCTGAAGGTCATCCGGCCGGGATACCTGCCGTGGCCGTCGCTGCCTGGTTTCTTCGCCGGGTCGCTGGCCGTGGCCCTGCCCAGCCGGGGCGAGGGGTTCGGCCTGCCGGTCCTGGAGGCGATGGCCTGCGGCGCCACGGTGCTGACCACCCACCGCGCCTCGCTCCCGGAGGTGGGCGGCGACGCGGTCGCCTACACCGAGCCCGGCGTGGAGGACATCGCGGCGGCGCTGCGCGCGCTGATCGACGACCCGGAGCGGCGGAGGCGGCTCGCCGAGGCGGCGCACGCGCGTTCCCGAGAATTCACCTGGGCTGCATCCGCCGAGGCACATCTGGCGGCGTACCAGCGCGCCGTCGAACAGTAAGGTGTTCGGCCGGTACCGATGAGGGAGGGGCACCCTGGAAGCGATCCTGCTGGTCGGAGGTAAGGGCACGCGGCTTCGGCCGCTGACGATCTCGACGCCGAAGCCACTGCTGCCGACGGCCGGGGTGCCACTGCTGGAGCACCAGCTGCGCAAGGCGAGCGCGGCGGGCATCCGCCGCGTCGTGTTCGCCACGTCGTACCGCGCCGCGATGTTCACCGAGGCGTTCGGCGACGGGTCGCGGTTCGGGCTGGAGCTGGTCTACGTCACCGAGGACGAGCCGCTGGGCACGGCCGGCGCGATCCGGAACGCCGCCGCGGAGCTGACCTGCGAGGACGACAGCCCGGTCGTCGTGCTGAACGGCGACATCCTCTCCGGCCACGACCTGGTGTCCCAGGTCGCCATGCACGAGAAGTCCGACGCGGCCGTCACGATGCACCTGACCCTGGTCGACGACGCCCGGCGCTACGGCGCGGTGCCGACGACCTCCGAGGGCAAGGTCATCGAGTTCGTGGAGAAGTCCCCGAAACCGCCGACCAACCAGGTGAACGCCGGCTGCTACGTCTTCCGCCGCTCGGCGATCGACGCGATCCCCACCGGCCGCGTGGTGTCGGTGGAGTACGAGACGTTCCCGCAGCTGCTCGCCTCCGGTGAGACGATCATGGGGTACGTCGAGGGCGCGTACTGGCTGGACGTCGGCACGCCGGCCGCGTTCGTGCAGGGCTCGTGCGACCTGGTGCTGGGCCGGATGGAGTCGCCCGCCGTGCGGCCGGGCGGTGGCGTGCTTTTCCTCAACGGCTCGGTGGTCGCCCCGGAGGCCGCGGTCTCCGGCGGCACGACCGTCGGCGCCGGGGCCGTGGTCGAGTCGGGCGCGACCGTGGAGTCCAGCGTGCTGTTCGACGGCGCCGTCGTCGAGCGCGGGGCGCGGGTGTCGCGTTCGGTGCTCGGCCGGGGCGCGCGGATCTGCGCGGGCGCGGTCGTGTCGGACGCCGTGATCGGCGACGGCGCGATGGTCGGGCCGGGCAACGAGCTGCGGGACGGGCTGCGCCTGTGGCCGGGCGTGCAGCTGCCGGAGACGGCCGTGCGGTTCTCCTCCGACGTGTGAGGCCCGGCATGCTCACCCGCGAGGTCTCCCAGACCCGGACGTGGCGGCCGCCCTGGCCGGTCGACGTACGGCTGACGCTGGCGCCGCACCGCCGGGGCACCGGTGACCCCGCCTTCGCGGTGACGCCGGACGGGGCGGTGTGGCGGGCGTCCACGACCCCGGACGGGCCGGGCACGATCCGGCTCCTCGCCCGCGGCGACGCGATCGAGGCCGAGGCATGGGGACCGGGCGCGGCCCGGCTCCTCGACGGCGTGCCCGACCTGCTCGGCGCGGCGGACGACCCGGCGTCGTTCCGGCCGGAGCACGAGGTCCTGCGCCGCGCGGCGCTGCGCCTGCGGCACTTCCGCATCGGCCGGACCCGCAACGTCTTCGAGGCGCTCGTGCCGGCGGTCCTGGAGCAGAAGGTGGTCGGCAAGGAGGCGTGGCGGGCCTGGCGCTACCTGGTGCGCCGGTTCGGCGAGCCCGCGCCCGGCCCGCTGGACCTGCGGGTGCCGCCCCCGCCTCGCGCCTGGGTCGTGATCCCCTCCTGGGAGTGGCACAAGTCGGGCATCGAGGCGGTACGGGCCCGTACGATCATCGGCGCCGCGCGGGTCGCGAGCCGGCTGGAGGGCGACGACACGCTGGAGCTGGATCGGCGGCTCCGCTCGCTGAGCGGCATCGGCGTGTGGACGTCGGCGGAGGTGCGCCAGCGCGCCCTCGGCGACGCCGACGCGGTCTCGGTGGGCGACTACCACATCCCCGGCATCGTCGGCTGGGCGCTGAGCGGCCGCAAGGTCGACGACGCGGGCATGCTGGAGCTGCTCACGCCGTACGCCGGCCACCGGTACCGCGTGACCCGCCTGCTGGAGCTGTCCGGCGCGTCCCCGCCGCGCCGGGGCCCGCGCATGCCCGTCCGCGACTACCGCCACTTCTGATCACGGGAACCGCTCCGCACCAGTCCGGTCTGCGGGGAGGGCGGGGGCGCTTCGTCATGTCCGGGGCGCGACCGATCCGATGGGTTGTCGCGGCGTCGACGGGCCGGATTGCATAGGGTCGGAGGATGCTGGTGATGCGCCCGGCGACCGCCGAGGACAGCGAGCCGATCGTAGCGATGACGCAGGCGCGGGCGGACTGGCTGGAGGCTCGCGGACTGCACGGGCAGGGATGGCGGGAGTTCGCACCCGAGTACGGCCGCCAGGCCGCCGACGCCGACTTTCCGATGTGGGTCCTGACCCGCGACGGTCAGGTGGCCGGGGCGACGTGCCTGTATGAGGAGTCCCCCGCGTGGTTCTGGACGCCTGAGGAGTGCGCCGAGACGGCATACTTCGTCGCTTCGACGGTCACCGATCCGGCGTTCGCCGGCCAGGGCTTCGGGCACCTGATGCTCCGCTGGGTCCTGGACCACGCGGCCCGCAGCGGCCGGGAATGGGTGCGGCGCGGCACGATCGAGCCGGGTCTGGTCCGCTACTACACGCAGGTGCAGGGCTGGCAGATCGTGCGGGAGCAGGAACGTGGCGGTGTAACGGTGGTCGGGCTGGCTCGGCGTGCCGAGCTGCAGCCCGACCTGCCCGTGCTGACCGGCGCGCCGGTCAGCTGAACGATCGCAGGGTCAGATCTAGGGCCAGCACCATATACAGCTCCGCGTCCCGATCGAGGAACTGGCCACGGGCGATGCGGTCGCGGGCGTCGGCCAGGCCATCCGCTGCGACGTAACCGCCGTCGATCAGCGGTGAACCTCCGCCGAGCATGACATTGATGTGCGCGACGCCGTGGCGGCGAAGGCCTTCACGCATCACCGGCGCGAAGTTCTCCACCAGTGGCGGGTGGATCAGTTCGCCGTGGCAGCCGCGGTGTTCCAGCCGTTCGCGGTGGAGACGTTTGTGGCGTCTCCACCCCAGGGGCAGCCATTCGCCGAAGGTGATCAGCCGCGGATCGGCGAGCGGATGAACGGGCCACATCCCGGCGCGCAGGAACGCCGGCGCCGCGCACGCCTGCGCGGACAACGTCATCTCGTTGATGACCGCTGCGGGAGCGACGTTGTCCTCGGCCTCCTTCAGCCCGTCCACGACCCGGTCACCGATCCAGGATTTGGTCTCCAACTCGGTGCCGTAGGGCGGGTGTGGCCACTCTCGCGACGTCACCGCGACCATCTCATCCCCGCCGATGCCGGTGAACACCGTCCGGACACCCTGGCCGGCCAGCCGAGCGAGCAGGATGTTCTTGGCTTCGGCGTAGGCGTCATCGTAGGGGCCGCGTCGGCCGCCGGGGCAGAACGGCAGCCGCCCGCCGAGGGTGACCTGGGTGTCCGCACCGAGTTGCAGCAGGTCGATGAACGCGTCACGGCGACGGATCTGTTGCCGTCCGGCGTCACCGAGGATGATCAACGCTCCCGCGCTCACCTGTGCCGGGTGGAGGGCACCGAGCGTTGCTGCGACGTTCGCGGAGTCCATGCCGCCGGACAGCTCGACGCAGGAGCTCGCCGGATCGTAGCGATGCCCGGCGACGGCCCCAGCGAGCAACTGCTCGTACGCGTCGATCACCGCGGCATCGTCGACGTCGGGGCGTAACTGCCGGGACCGCGAGTGCAGCGCGGGCTCGGGGTAGTGCAGGGTGAGGCCATTGCGGTCGTAGACGGCGGTGGACCGTTCGCTGATCCGGTAGACGCCGGCGAACACGGTGTCGTGTCCGTACCGGACGCGGAACGCCAGCAGCCGGGCCACTTCACGGTCGAGTAGCTTCCCCGGGTCGATGTGAGGCCGGAGGTCGAACAGATCCCAGGAGCCGTGAAGGACCCCGGCCTGCTCGGCGACATACAGCGGCGCGACGCCCCGCAGCCCGGCGGTGATCCGGACCCGCCCGGCGTCGATCCGGATGTCGAGGAAGTCGGCCGGCTGCCCGTCGCGGCAGGCCATGCGTTCGCGGATGCAGAACCGGCCGTATGCGTGCAGGCGCTCCAAGGCCGGATGGGCGTACGGCTCGATCCAGGACCGCCCGTGCGTCCACCGGCGGCCGTCCCACGTCCACGGCCCGTTCGTATCGTCGATCGAGATTTTCAGCTTCAGCATGCCAGCTCCCGTTCGGAGTGGAAGGCCGGCGGCACGAAGGCCGCCGGCCAACGTGTCGACTCTCACGCGTCGACGGTCAGGTCTCGATCTCGTCCTTGGTGTTGTAGCTGTCCGAGGAGCCCGCCTTCTTCTTGTAGGCGAAGCGGTCCTCGACCGGGGGAACCTCCCACTCCGGCGTATCGGTGAACAGGTCCCCGATGGGGTCGAGCGTCAGCGTGACCATGACACCTCCCTTCGCGTGTGCCTCTTACGAGAACCGTGGCCTGAGTAAGCGCCAGAGCCACGGTCGGCCGCGGCTGTGGGTCCTGCGCTACGGGCCCGGCTCGCGGCGTTCTGTGGCCGCCGAGAGGGCGCCGAACTCGATGCGTCGGGCGCTGCAAAAGCCGGGGACGTAGGGGGCCCGGGTGACCTGGCAGGAGATCTGTTCGCCGCTCACGCCGGCACCCCGATCCGCATGAGTTCGGTGTCGGTCAGGATGACCTTGTCCGCGGCTACGACGACGTGCACGATCTTGGACTGCTCGTCATACGTCACCCAGCGCGCGGCGGCCAACTGGTCGACGATCGATAGGCCGCGGCCGTACTCGGCGAGTTGGCCGCCCTGGTCCAGGCCGGCGATGGGCCGGTGGTCGGGGTCGGTGACGGCCAGGTGCACATACCGATCGGTGACGACCATGCGGATGATGATCGGCGACATGTGGTCCGGCCATTCGCACAGCGCGCGGGCGGCGTTGACCGCGTTGGTGACGATCTCGCTGGTGATCAGCCCGATCTCGTGGGCGTCGAACGGCAGACCGAACACCTCGGACGAGGCGAAAGACCGTGCCCGGGCCACCTCGCTGGGCCGGGCGCGCAGGGCACGCCACGCAGGGCGGCGAGGTGTGGGGGACGTGCGGTCGGTGACCGCTGACTCTAGTGGCACAGGGAATCACTCCCCGTCGGGGGTCATCGAGTGAGATCCGTGATGGTGGAATCACTCTGCGTATTGGGATGGATCCAAGCTCGGCTCATGGCTGGTTGCTCGGTTCTCTCCCAGGAAAGCCGAGCGAACGCCTTCACCCCAGAGCATCCGTGGCGCGGTGCTGGTGCAACCGTGGGGCATCTCTGCTGCATTCGCGCTGCATCGCCGATTCACGCCTTACGCTGACGTTGGCAAACCCGACGATGGCGAGTCGGTTTCATCGCCTGGAGGACTCTCGATGACGACAGGACGACGGCCCCGGCTGGCCGAACGCCGAAGAACGTGCGGCTTCACTCAGGAGTCGCTTGCCGCCGCGCTCGGGGCCGACCGGTCCACCGTCGCCCGATGGGAACGCGGGCAATGTGACCCGCAGCTATACCACCGATTCAAGCTCTGCGAGCTCCTCCAAGTTAGCCGGGAGGAACTGGACGAATTACTGATGATTGACGCGGCATGGATGCAGGTCCACGCGCCGCCCGCTCAGAGACGGGTGCTCCAGGGCCGCGTTATCGCTGCCACAGTGGTTACACCCGATGTCGACTCTGATGGACTGGAGGACATGAACCGCCGCGGGTTGCTTCGTCTGCTGAGCATCGCGGGAACGCTGGTCGCGGTGCCTGATCTCGTCACCGATGGATCTCTCGATGACTCCGAACAGATCGGCCAGTACGAGCAGCTGAACTCCCACCTATGGCAGGTGTATGCCCTGTCGGAGTCCAAGCGGACCGTGTACCCGGTCGTACGGCAACAACTGGGCTTGCTGACCGGAAGCCTCGACCGGGCGCACTCGTCCGCCGCGCACAAGCGACTCTGTGCCGCTACCGGGGATCTCCTCCAACTGGCCGGAGAGATCTTCTTTGACTCCGACCGGTATACCGACGCGGCGCACTGTTACAAACTCGCGGCCGATGCCAGTAAAGAGGCTGAGGCGTTCGACCTGTGGGCGTGCGCCTTGACCCGACACGCCTATCTCGGCATGTACGAACGCCGATTCGAGGATGTGACGCCGATCTTGGAGGGGGCCGCCAGGCTCGCCCGACGTGGTGACCGGCAATTGTCTACCCGGCATTGGGTTGCCGCGGTGCAGGCTGAGGCGTATGCCGGGCTGGGGGACCTTGACGCGTGCCAACGTGCCCTCGACGAAGCCGAGCAGGTGAAGGCGCTGACCGGGCGTGCGATGCCAGGTGGCTGGCTCCGCTTTGACGACTCACGATTGGCCGAGGAGCGCGGCACGTGTTACGCCGCTCTTGGGCGGGCCGACTTGGCCTCCGAAGCGCTGATCAAGGCTCTCGACACGGCCACATCGCCGCGTCGGCGCGGAAGCATCCTGACCGACCTTGCCGCCCTGGGTATGCAGGCCAGGGACCTGGACCGGGTCCTGGATTACGGTGGGCAAGCGGTCGAACTAGCAGAACAGACCGGCTCGTCGGGGTACATCGGGCGCAAGCTCCAAGATTTGCGTACCCAGCTTGCCCCGTTGGCGTCCAACAGCCGGGCGGCTCAACTCAGCGAACGAATCGCCGAACTCTGAGGAGACGATATGCAGGAACAGCTGGACACCCGGCAAAGCGAAGACGGCCGTATCTTCCGGGAAGCATGGATCGCCGGAGTGCGCAAGCACTATCCAGGTGACCCCAAGCCCGGCTACGTCGCGCCGTGGGACGAGACTCCCGAATGGGAACGCCAAGCCGCAAGTGCGGTCTACCGGCAAGTGGCCGATTTCGTCGCGGTGTCCGGCGGGGCGACCGACAAACTCACCCGAGAACAAAAGGGTCGCTTCGTCGCGCTGTGTTGGATCGCTCAGATCTACAAGCACATTCCCGACCCGAAGCCATCCTACGTCGCGGATTGGGACGTGCTTCCGGGATGGCAGCAACAGACCGATATCGATATCTTCGAAGAGATCGAAAAGCACGCTTGACCAACGCGTGGCCTGAGCCGTCCGGTACGGATAGGGAGCGGCTGACCGGACGCTGGTCGTGAGCGTCGGCCCGCAGGCCAGGGTTGGTGCGTTCTCACTTGGATACGCACTGGCATCAGGGGGCAGTGGGAAGACCGGATACGGCGCGGGCGTAGGTTTCCAGCATGAGTGATCTGGTCGCCCCGGCACCCTCACCCACCGCCCTCCGCCGCGCGCTCGCCCGCGCGCGCGACGGCAAGTCGATCGACGTGTCCGAGGCCGAGGTGCTGTTGCACGCTCGCGGCGAGGACCTGGAGACGCTCCTGACGTACGCCGCCCGCGTCCGTGACGCGGGGCTGGAGGCCGCCGGACGGCCCGGCGTGATCACCTACAGCCGGAAGGTCTTCATCCCCCTCACGCGCCTGTGCCGCGACCGGTGCGGCTACTGCACGTTCGCCACGGTCCCCGGCCGTCTGGACGCGCCCTACCTGGGCCCGGACGAGGTTCTGGAGATCGCCCGCCAGGGTGCCGCGCTCGGGTGCAAGGAGGCGCTGTTCACCCTCGGCGACCGGCCGGAGGACCGCTGGAAACAGGCCGGCGAGTGGCTGCACGCGCACGGTTACGACGACACGCTCTCGTACGTGCGCGCGATGGCGATCCGCGTGCTGGAGGAGACCGGGCTGCTGCCCCACCTCAACCCCGGCGTGATGAGCTGGCGGGACCTGCAGCGGCTGCGGCCGGTCGCGCCGTCGATGGGCATGATGCTGGAGACGACGTCGCGCCGGCTGTTCGAGGAGAAGGGCGGCGCGCACTTCGGGTCCCCGGACAAGGACCCGGCCGTGCGCCTGCGGGTGCTCGAGGACGCCGGCCGCTCGAACGTCCCGTTCACGACCGGGATCCTCATCGGCATCGGCGAGACGATCCGCGACCGCGCCGAGTCGATCTTCGCCATCCGCAAGGTCATGCGGGAGTACGGCGGGATCCAGGAGGTCATCGTCCAGAACTTCCGCGCCAAGCCGGACACCAAGATGCGCGCCACGCCCGACGCGGAGCTGGAGGAGCTGGCCGCCACGATCGCCGTGACGCGCGTCGTCCTGGGGCCCAAGGCGCGGGTGCAGGCCCCGCCGAACCTCGTCGACTCCGAGTACGCCCTGATGCTGCGGGCGGGCATCGACGACTGGGGCGGCGTCTCGCCGCTGACCCCCGACCACGTCAACCCCGAGCGGCCGTGGCCGCACATCGACGAGCTGGCCGCCCGCACCGCCGACAGCGGCTTCACGCTGCGCGAGCGCCTGACCATCTACCCCGAGTACGTCCGGCGCGGCGAGTCCTGGCTCGACCCGCGCCTCGCCGCCCACGTGGCCGCGCTGGCCGGCCCGGACGGACTGGCCCGCGAGGACGTCACGCCGGCCGGCCTGCCCTGGCAGGAGCCGGACGGCAGCTGGGGCGAGGCCGGACGGACGGACCTGCACGTGGCGATCGACGCCGAGGGCCGGACGAAGGACCGCCGGGACGACTTCGACGAGGTGTACGGCGACTGGTCCGAGGTGGGGACGCGGATCCGTCCGGCGGAGCGCTTCGACGCCGACGTGGCGGCGGCGCTCCGGAACGCCGAGCGCGACCCGGCCGGGCTGTCCGACGCGGACGCCCTCGCCCTGCTGCACGCCGACGGTCCCGAGCTGGAGGCCCTGGCCCGGCTGGCGGACGACCTGCGCCGCGACGCCGTCGGCGACGAGGTGACCTACGTCGTCACTCGCAACATCAACTTCACGAACGTCTGCTACACCGGCTGCCGGTTCTGCGCGTTCGCCCAGCGCCGTACGGACGCCGACGCGTACACGCTGTCGATCGAGCAGGTCGGGCAGCGGATCGACGAGGCCTGGGCGGCCGGGGCGACCGAGGTGTGCATGCAGGGCGGCATCCACCCCGACCTGCCGGGCACCGCCTACTTCGACCTCGCCCGCGAGGTCAAACGGCGGGCCCCGGAGATCCACATGCACGCCTTCAGCCCGATGGAGGTCGTCAACGGCGCCGCCCGGACGAACCTGTCGGTCCGCGACTTCCTGCTCGAGGCGAAGGCGGCGGGCGTGGACTCACTGCCCGGCACGGCCGCCGAGATCCTCGACGACGACGTGCGCTGGGTGCTCACGAAGGGCAAGCTGCCGACCTCGGCGTGGATCGAGGTCGTCACCACCGCCCACGAGATCGGCCTGCCGACGACGTCCACGATGATGTACGGCCACGTGGACACCCCCGCGCACTGGGTCGCGCACCTGAAGCTGATCCGGTCGATCCAGGAGCGCACCGGCGGCTTCACCGAGTTCGTCCTGCTGCCCTTCGTGCACCACAACGCGCCGATCTACCTCGCGGGCCTGGCGCGGACCGGCCCGACCGCACGGGAGAACCGCGCCGTGCACGCGCTCGCCCGCGTCCTCCTGCACGGGGCGATCCCCAACATCCAGTGCTCGTGGGTGAAGCTCGAGGACGACCTGTGCGCGCAGGTCCTCCAGGGCGGCGTCAACGACCTCGGCGGCACGCTCATGGAGGAGACGATCAGCCGGATGGCGGGCTCGGAGAACGGCTCGTTCAAGACGATGTCGGCGCTGGAGGAGCTGGCCGCGAAGGCCGGGCGCCCGGCGCGGCAGCGGACGACCCTGTACGGCCCGGTCCCGGAGGAGCGCCGCGCCGCGGCGCTGGCGACCGACGGCGTCGGCCGGTTCCTCCCGATCGTCGGCTGACGGCTCCGATCCGCGGACGGGCGGGGCGTCCGGAGGCGGCAGTCTCCGGAGGCACGGCACAGGATCGGACGCTCAGGCCCAGGTGAGGCAGGTGCTGGGCACCCAGCCCACGATCTTGGCGTGACCCTTGGGCTTGTAGGTGATGTGGTCCCAGTGGTTCTTCCAGCCGTACCTGTCCTTGCAGGACCCCTTGTAGGTGTACTTGCCGCCCAGCTCGTACTTGTCCGAGCAGACGGGCTTGCCGTGGGGCAGGACGCCGAGAGCGGTCGCGCTGATCTTCTTGGACTTGCGGATCTTGACGTTGTACCGGGCCTTGAGCCGGTACACGCAGGACGCGGCCGACACGTCCGAGTGGGAGGTCTTCGCCGACGCGACGGGGGCCGTGCCGATTCCGGTGATCGTCAGCGCGGCGGCCGCCACGCCCGCGGCCAGAAGCTTCTTCATGGGGGATTCTCCTTGGGATCGTCTCTACCGCCGGTCCGGGCACGCCGTGTCGGCGCGCGGTCACGGGCGGGATGACGGGAACGAAGCTAGTCGGCGGCCTCCGTATACGGCGAGATCCAAAAGACCCAACATCAAGACCCCAATTAGCCCCGTAGTCCTAAAAAGCTCTGATCTCCGTTGAGACGGGAGCGAGCGGGCCCGGAGGTCTGGTAGAGGGCGGGGAGAGCGGACCGGTCGGCGCGCTATTCTCCGGATCATGGCCGCGACCAGGAGGGATCCGCGCATCCGGCTGCTGGTCGTCGGCGCCGTGCTCCTGCTCGCCGGCCTGTCCGCCGGGTGGTACCTCCTGCGCGACCGTCCGCAGGCCTGTCACGGCAAGGCCCTGCCGGTCGGGGTGGTGGCGGCCCCGGACATCACCCCCGCGCTCGCCGCGATCGCCGCCCGGTTCAACGTGCAGCCGCACGAGATCGGGGGACGGTGCGCCCAGATCGAGGTCGAGGCGCGGGACCCGGGAACGGTCGTCCGGTCCCTGGCGAAGGGCGACCGGTCCGACGTGGACGCCTGGGTGCCCGACTCCTCGATGTGGCTGGACCGCGCGCGGGCCGCCGGCGCGCGGGCGGTCGGGTTCGGCTCGCCCCTCGCCGCGTCCCCCGTGGTGATCGCCGCGCCGCGCGCCGTCGCCGCCGAGCTGCGGGACGACGGGATCGCCGCCAGCTGGCGCCTGCTGAAGAACGCCCCGCTGCACGCGTCGGTGCGCGTCCTCGACCCGGCGCGCGACGCCGCCGGCGTCGCGGTGGCGCTGGCCGCCCGCGCGACCGTCGGCCGCGTCACGGCGCCGCACGCCCCGGGCCCCGCCCGGCTCTACGCCTCCTTCGCGGGCCTGCAGGACCTCCGCCGCCCCCTCGTCGCCGCGTCCGAACAGTCGGTCGTCGCCTACAACGACGCCCACCGGCCCAACCCCGCGTCGGTCATCGTCCCCGAGGAGGGCACCCTCCTGCTCGATCACCCGTTCGTCGCGGTGAGCACCGACCCACTGCGCGCCCAGGCCGTCGACGCGTTCCGCTGGGCGCTGCGGGGCCGGCAGGCCGTCGACACCTTTCAGTGGTACGGCTTCCGCACCACGGACGGCCGCCTCGACCTCCGCGACGCCACCCGCCTGGGCCTGAGGGAGACCCTCCCCAGGATCCTCCCCGCCCCGACTCCGGCGCAGGTGGCGGCCGCGATGCGGTCCTGACGGCTCCGCCGAGGGTTCTCGTCGTTCCGGCGGCGAGAACCCTCGGCCGTACGGCTCAGCGGGTCACGATGAAGTCGTCCGGGTCGCGGGGCGGGCGGTCGCGCGGGGGAGCGGCGGGGTGGCCGACGCCGACCGCGCCCATCGGGTCCCAGTTCTGCGGCAGGCCGAGCGTCTCGCGCACGACGTCGGCGCAGAACAGCGTGCTCGACACCCAGCACGAGCCGAGGCCCTCGACGGCCAGTGCCACGAGGAGGTTCTCCACACCCGCGCCCATCGCGACCAGGAACATCTCGCGCTCGGCTCGGGACCGGCGCGCGTCCGGGTAGTCGTGCGCGCCGTCCGCCACGAGGCACGGCACCACGAGGTACGGGGCACGGCGCAGCACGTCGCCGCGCCTGAGCCGCCGGGCGATCGACTCCTCGCTGAAGCCGTCGCCGCGCAGGTCGGCCTCCCAGGCGTCGCGCATCGCGTCGAGCAGCCGGTCCTTGTGCTCCTCGACGAGCACGAACCGCCAGGGGGTCGTGTGGTGCGGGGCGGGTGCGGTGATCGCGGCGGCCACCGCGCGGCGGACCGCCGCCGGGTCCACCGGGTCCGGCGCGAACTCCCGTACCGTACGGCGGGCCGTCAGGACGTCCGCCGAGCCGTACCGGAACATGTCCTCGTCGGGCGAGCGGACGAGCGCCCGCGCGCCCGGTCCGTCCTCCTCGGTCACGTGGTCGGCCAGGCCGCGGACGACCGCGACCGGGACGCCGGCCAGCTTGCCCTTCACGAGCTCGGCGGCCGAGGCGATCTCGTCGGCGACCGAGACGACCGTGGCGTCGAGACGGTTCCCGTACGCGTCGACGCGGCCTCGCAGGTCCTCCAGCGGCGCGACGCCGGCCGCGCCGATGGCGGCGTCGGTGAGGCCGAGCCGCCAGGGCCGGCCCAGGGTGTCCGAGACGATCACGCCGACCCGTGCTCCGGTCAGCTCGCGCAGGCGCGCGCGGATGCGGCGCGCCGACGCGTCCGGGTCCTCGGGGAGGAGCAGCACCGTGCCCGGAGCGGTGTTCGAGGCGTCCACGCCCGCGGCGGCCAGGACCAGGCCCTGGCGGGTCTGCACGATCCGGGTGGGGCCCCTTCGCGCCACGACGCGAACGGTCTCGGCGTCGATCGCCTTCTCCCGGTCGTCGGCGACCAGGGTCCGCCCCTCCGCCTTGCTGATGATCTTGGAGGTGACGACGACCACGTCACCGTCCCGCAGGCCGGCCCCGGCGATCAGCTCGGCGACGTCGTCGCCCTGGCGCACCTCGGGCAGGCCGTCGACCCCGAACACCTCGTAGGCGCT
This sequence comes from Actinoallomurus soli, assembly GCF_024055715.1. Taxonomy (GTDB): domain Bacteria; phylum Actinomycetota; class Actinomycetes; order Streptosporangiales; family Streptosporangiaceae; genus Actinoallomurus; species Actinoallomurus soli. The sequence goes on along the minus strand of NZ_JAMXMV010000004.1, from coordinate 112,845 downwards.
CATGCGGAGAGCTCCTCGGCGAGGTCGACGGCGGCGCGGGCGATGTCCGCGGCCGCGTCCACGTCCGTCATCAGGAGTGGCCGGGAGCGGACGGCGATGCCGCCGAGGTCGCCCTCGAGCGCGGCGTCGGCGGTGTCGACGAGCCAGCCGTCGAGCAGGTCGGCCCCGTAGTGCGCGGCCACCGCTCCGGCGGAGGTCTCCACGCCGATCGCGGTGAGACAGGCGTCGGCCATGCCGCGTACGGGCGCGCCGCCGATGATCGGGGAGACGCCGACCACGGTCTTGGCCGCGACCGCCGGGCGGATGCCCGGTACGGACAGGATCGTCCCGACGCTGACCACCGGGTTGGACGGCGGGAGGATCACGAAGTCGGCGGCGTCGATCGCCTCGAGCACGCCGGGCGCGGGCTTGGAGTCCTCGGCGCCGACCGCGACGATCGAGCGGGCCGGGACCTGGGCGTGCAGGCGCACCCACCACTCCTGGAAGTGGACGGCCCGCCGGCCCTGCTCGTCCTCGATGAGGACGTGGGTCTCCACCCGGTCGTCGCTCATCGGCAGCAGGCGCACGCCCGGCTTCCACCGGTCGCAGAGCGCCTCGGTCACGGCGGACAGCGGATATCCGGCGTCGAGCATCTGCGTGCGCACGATGTGCGTCGCGAAGTCACGGTCGCCGAGGGTGAACCAGGAGGGGCCGACCTCGTACGCGGCGAGCTCCTCGCGGATCGTGAAGGTCTCGTCCGCGCGGCCCCAGCCCTGCTCCTCGTTGATGCCACCGCCGAGGGTGTACATCACGGTGTCCAGGTCGGGACAGACGCGTAGTCCGAAGAGTGAAATGTCGTCGCCGATGTTGCCGATAACGGTGATGTCCGCCTCCGGGGCGGCCTGCCGTAGTCCGCGCAGGAAACGGGCTCCCCCGATTCCGCCCGCCAATGCCACGATGCGCATGCGGACAAGTCTGGCACCTCGGGGAGTGGCGGATGCCCACGGGCCGCGGGTCGGTGTGCGAAGCTGACGTCGATCCGATAACCGACAGGGAGTAGCGCGTGAACAACGACGCCGCGCAGCGGCTACGAGGACCCGGTGCCTGGATCCTCCTGGCTTCGGTGGCCCTGCAGTTCGTCAGTGGACTCATCGCCCTATCGACGGGCAAGGGGACGGACTTCAGCTACCGCGCCTACAACTTCGTCGCGTACGACAACTTCTTCGCGGGCCTGACCGTCATCGGGGTGGTCGTCGTCGCGGTGGCGCTGGCGTCCCGGCTGGGAGGTCCCCCCACCGCCCAGGCCCGCAACGTCGCCCTCGCCGGCGCGATCCTGCTCGGCGTGATGGGGCTGGTCGAGGTCATCGCCATCCTGGCCGGCCTCACGGCGGGCGGCAACACTCCGGGCGTCATCCTGGACGTGCCGGCCAGCGCGAAGTTCTCGATGTTCCTGTACGGCGTCGCGAAGCTCGCGGTGGGTGCCGTGGCCGCTTTCTACGCCTTCTCCACGTTCCAGTCGATGGCGCCGGCCCAGCCCGCCGTTCCGCAGTACCCGCAGGGGTACGGCCAGCCGGCGCCGCCGTACGGACCGGCGTACGGTCAGCAGCAGCCTTACGGTCAGCCGGGACAGCCCTATGGGCAGCCCCAGATGCAGCAACCGTATGGTCAACAGTCCCCATTTCCGCAGCAGCCGTACGGTCAGTCTGCTTACTATCAGCAGCGACCCGCCCAGGCCGCCCCGTCGGCGCCGCCGGCCCAGCCGGCACCGCCGGCCGGGGAGGGTGAGGGTGAGTGGACGCGTGCCTACGGCAGCACGGACCAGCCGGCGCCGAAGGAGACCTCGTCGGGGTCCGAGGAGTCGGATCAGTCGCCTCCGGCGGACCCGTACCGGCCTCCGGAGTAGTCGGCGACGGCAGGAACGCATAACCGCGGGGTTCTGTGGAGTCACTGATCGTCTCCGCAGGTCAGCACGACTTTGCGTCGTGACACACCGCACCGTGCCCATTCGGCTTGACGTCCCTGGTCATACACGCGTGTAATTTCATGGGTGTAGTTCTGCCTTCCCGGGGGACTGTGTCGGGGAAGGTGACCAGGGGGGGACTCCACGGGGCGAGGAGGTGCGTCTGTGAGCGAAGTGCTCATCCCGCTGGCGCACGGTGCAGAAGGCGAAGAGTTGGGCTGGCAGGAGCGCGCCCTGTGCGCGCAAACCGACCCGGAAGCTTTTTTTCCGGAAAAGGGTGGCTCGACCCGTGAAGCCAAGAAAGTGTGCCGTGCCTGTGAGGTGCGGGCGGAATGCTTGGAATATGCGCTGGGGCATGACGAGCGGTTCGGGATCTGGGGAGGTCTGTCCGAACGTGAACGCCGGAAGCTCAAGCGCGCTGCAGGCTGAAACCCGCATTCGCGGCGTATGACGCCCGCGGTGACGTTTCACCGGGGTCCTGCCGGACGGCTCTGACGCGGTCCGGCGGGCCCCGGCGGCACCGAAGGCCCACGGCCGCGGCGCCCCGGAAGTCCCACGCAGAGCCTCGCAACGCCCATGCCCGCCGATCGGGACCGGCGGTGGGATCGTTCCAGCCGACCACGTCTCAGCCGGTCAGCCGTCTCGGCCGACCACGTCTCAGTCGTCGCGGGAGTCGTAGGTCGGGTCGACGGACTCCGGCGCGAGGCCGAGCAGGTCCGCGACCTCCTCGACGACCACGTCGCGGACCAGGCGGGCGCGGTCGCGCTCGTCGTCGCCGCCACGCGCCTCCACCGGCCGCCGGTACACCACGATCCGCGCCGGCCTGTCGTCCGCCGCGGGCAGCAGGCGTCCGAGCGGGACCGGATCGGCGGCGTCCGCCCACGGCTCGACGGGCGGAACCTCTTCGACGGCGAACTCGACACCCGTCAACTCGCGGCTCCACCGTTGCTCGAGCCGGCGCGCCTCATCGCGGACCAGATCGTCGAAGCGCTCGGCGCGGGTCCGGGAGATCGGCGCATCGGGCGGCGTGAGCGGTCCGCGCATGCCGCGCCCACGGCGGTCGCGGCGGCGTGTGCTGGAGCGTGTCACCCGGGATCGCACTCCTTGAGCATAGTCCGGACCTGGCCTGACCGTCCCCCGCACAAAGATCCGTTATGCGGTCGCGCGCCGGAAATACGGCGACACGAAGTGAGGATAGTGGCGCAGGGGCGGCAGGAGGAGATACGTTCCCGTCGTGAGCCCCGTCCGCATCTGCTCCCGCACCGCGTGCAAGCAGTCTGCTGTCTACACGCTCACGTACGTCTACGCCGACTCGACCGCTGTTCTGGGCCCGCTGGCAGCGTACGTCGAGCCGCACTGCTATGACCTCTGCGCCGAGCACGCCGAGCGCCTGACCGCCCCCGTCGGCTGGGAGCTCGTCCGCCTCCCCGCCGAAGAGTCCGAGCCGACCAGCGACGATCTCGAAGCCCTGGCCAACGCCGTCCGCGAGGCCGCCAAGCCGGCCACGCCGCGGGAGGAGCCGGTCGGGCAGGGCATCGAGGTCGGCCGGCGCGGCCATCTTCGGGTCCTCCGATCCGACACGCCCCTCCGCTCCGACACGCCCCGCAAGCCCTGATCCGCTCCCGGTAGGCTCATGACCGCAAAGCGACGACCGGGCCGTGAGCAGGGGGGCGCGCGTGGGCGACCTGGCCAAGATCTTCAAGGCGTACGACGTCCGGGGGGTCGTGCCCGATGAGTTCGACGAGCGGATAGCCGAGGCGGCCGGCGCCGCGTTCGTGCGCGTCACCGGCGCCACGGCGATCGTCACCGCCCACGACATGCGCACCTCGTCGGGCCCGCTGTCCGCGGCGTTCGCGCGGGGCGCCACCGCCCAGGGCGCCGACGTGACGGAGGCGGGCCTCGGCTCGACCGACCTGCTCTACTACGCCAGCGGCAGTCTCGGCCTGCCCGGCGCGATGTTCACCGCCAGCCACAACCCGGCCCGGTACAACGGGATCAAGCTGTGCCGGGCGGGCGCCCGGCCGATCAGCAGGGACACCGGGCTCGGTGAGATGCGCCGGCTCGTCGAGGAGGGCGTCCCCGCCCACGACGGCCCGGCGGGCACGGTCCGCAGGTCGGACCTGCTCCCGGGGTACTCCGCGCACCTGCGGTCCCTCGTCGACCTGTCGGGCATTCGCCCGCTCAAGGTCGTCGTGGACGCCGGCAACGGCATGGCCGGGCACACGGTGCCGGGGGTGTTCGCGGGTCTGCCGATCGACCTGGTGCCCCTGTACTTCGAGCTCGACGGCACGTTCCCGAACCACGAGGCCAACCCGATCGAGCCGGAGAACCTCCGCGACCTCCAGGCGGCGGTGCGCGAGCACGGAGCCGACCTCGGGCTGGCCTTCGACGGCGACGCCGACCGCTGCTTCGTCGTGGACGAGCGCGGCGAGCCCGTCACGCCCTCCGCCATCACCGCCCTGGTCGCCGTACGGGAGCTGGCCAAGCACCCCGGCGCGCGGATCGTGCACAACCTCATCACCTCGCGCGCCGTGCCGGAGATCATCCGGGAGCACGGCGGGGAGCCCGTCCGTACCCGGGTCGGGCACTCGTTCATCAAGCAGACGATGGCCGAGGCCGGCGCCGTCTTCGGCGGCGAGCACTCCGCCCACTACTACTTCCGCGACTTCTGGTTCGCCGACTCCGGCATGCTCGCCGCGCTGCACGTCCTCGCCGCGCTCGGCGAGCAGGAGCGCCCGCTGTCCGCGCTGCTCGCCGCCTACAGCCCGTACACCGCGTCCGGTGAGATCAACTCCGAGGTCGCCGACCAGGCGGCGGCGACGGCGCGGGTACGCGCGGAGTTCGCGGGGCGGCCCGGCGTTACCGTGGACGAACTCGACGGTCTCACGGTCGGGCACGCCGACTGGTGGTTCAACCTGCGACCGTCCAACACCGAACCCCTCCTCCGCCTCAACGCCGAGGCGGCCGACCCCGAGACCATGGCCGCGGTGCGCGACGAAGTGCTCGCCGTGGTGCGAAAGGAAGAACGTTGAAGATCGACTCCTGGCTGCTGGAGATCCTGGCCTGCCCCAACTGCCGGGGTGAGCTGAAGACCGACGAGGCGGCCGACGAGCTCGTCTGCACCGGCACCTGCAAGTACGCCTACCCGGTGCGCGACGACATCCCCGTCCTCCTGGTCGACCAGGCGCGGACCCCGGCCTGACATGAGTTCTGTCGAGGTCGACCCCGGCCGCCTCGACGACGCCGAGGCGCTGGCGGCCGCCGATCCCGGAGAGATGCTGCGGCGCGTCGCCTCGGCCGCGGCGCAGGTCCGCGAGGCCCAGCTGTACACCGCCGAGGCGGGCGTCGAACGCATCGCCCAGGGCGGCCGTCCCCGTGCCATCGTGGTGGTCGGCACCAGCGGCTCCGGCCTCGCCGGCGAGATGCTGGCGGCCGTCTGCGGGCAGGGCTGCCGCGTGCCGATCACGACCGTGCGAGGTCACCGGCTCCCCGGCTGGGTCGGCGCGGCCGACCTGGTCATCGCCGTGTCCGGGCCGGGCGGCACCGAGGAGACCCTGGCGGCGGCCGTCGAGGCCGTGCGCCGGGGCTGCCGGCTGCTGTGCGTCGGCGCGGCCGGATCACCGCTGGCGGAGATCGCCGTCCAGGCGGGGGTGCCGTTCGTGCCCGTGCGGGCGGCCGGGCCGGAGCGGGCGATGCTGTGGGGCCTGACCGTCCCGCTGCTGCTGGCCGCGCGGGCGCTCGACCTGGTCGACATCACCGCGGAGGCCCTCGAACGGACGGCCGGGACGCTGGAGGACATGAGCCACCAGTGCCGCCCGGCGAGCGAGTCGTTCGTCAACCCGGCCAAGCAGGTCGCCCTGGAGCTCGCCGGGTCGGTGCCCGTCATCTGGGGTACGTCACCGATGACGGGGGCGGCCGCCCACCGGTTCGCGAGCCAGCTCGCGGCGAACGCCGGGTGCCCCGCCCTCCACGGTGAGCTGCCGGCGGCCTGGCACGACCAGGCGGCGATGTTCGACGGCCCGTTCGCCGCCGGCTCCGGCGGCTCCGGCGGCTCCGCCGAGGAGGACTTCTTCCGCGACCGGGTCGAGGAACCGGAGCCGACCCGGCTGTCGCTCGTGCTCCTCAACGACGTCGAGGAGCACCCGCAGGTGACCAGGCGGCGGGAGCTCGCCGCCGAGTTCGCCCGCGACCGCGCCGTCCCCGTGGTGGAGCTGACGACCAGGGGCACCCATCCCCTGGAGCGGCTCGCCGGGCTCATCGCGCACATCGACTACATCAGCGTCTACCTGGCACTGGCCGTCGGCGTCGATCCGTCGGCGACCGTCCGGGAGCCCGAAGAGAGGACCCTGTGAGTAACACCGGCCGCGCGATGGACGGGAGCGACCGTGAGTGCTGAAGGCGGTACCAAGGCGATCATCGCGGCGCTCGGGGCGAACCTCGGCATCGCTGCTGCGAAGTTCGTGGCGTTCGCGTTCACCGGATCGGCGTCGATGATGGCCGAGGGCGTGCACTCGATCGCCGACTCGGGCAACCAGGGCCTCCTGCTGCTCGGCAGCAAGCGGTCCAAGCGGGCCAGGACCCGTGAGCACCCGTTCGGCTACGGCAGCGAGCGCTACTTCTACGCCTTCATCGTCGCCGTCGTGCTGTTCACCGTCGGCGCGCTGTTCTCGCTGTACGAGGGCTGGCACAAGGTCATCGACCCGCACGACGTCGAGGACCCGATCTGGGCGTTCGCCGTGCTGATTCTCGGGATCCTCCTCGAAGGCTCCTCGTTCCGTACGGCGATGAAGGAGGCGAGCCGCACGCGGGGCGGGCAGAGCTGGGTGTCCTACATCCGCCGCGCGAAGGCGCCCGAGCTGCCGGTCGTGCTCCTGGAGGACTCCGCGGCCCTGCTGGGCCTGGTCATCGCCCTGATCTGCGTCGCGCTGGCGGTCGTCACCGGCAACGGCGTCTGGGACGGCGTCGGCTCGATGGCCATCGGCGTTCTGCTGGCGTTCGTGGCGATCGTGCTGGCCGTCGAGACCAAGAGCCTGCTCATCGGCGAGGCCGCGGCCACCGAGGTGGAGAAGCAGATCGTGACCGAGCTGGAGTCGGTCGAGGAGGTCGACCGGGTGATCCACATCCGGACGCTGCACGTCGGCCCGGAGGAGCTGCTCGTCGCCGCCAAGATCGCGGTCACCCACGACGACACCGCCGCCGAGGTCGCCCGGGCGATCGACGCGGCCGAGAAGCGCGTACGGACCGCCGTCCCGATGGCCCGCCACATCTACCTCGAACCCGACCTGGACCGCTCCGCCCTCTCCCCGGAGCCCGGCCGCCAGGCCTGATCCGGCTATGGGGCGGCGCCGCCCGGGGTGACCAGGCCGGACTCGTAGGCCAGGACGACGGCCTGGGCGCGGTCGCGCAGGCCGAGCTTGGTGAACACGCGGGCGACGTGCGTCTTGACCGTGTGCTCGCTCACCACGAGACGCGCGGCGATCTCGGCGTTGGACAGGCCTCCGGCGATCAGCTGGAGGACCTCGGTCTCGCGTGCGGTCAGCGTCGCCAGCGCCGGGACGGGCTTCGGCCGGTCGCGGCGCTGGCGCGCGAACTCCCGGATCAGCCGCCCCGTCACCTGCGGGGCCAGGAGGGCGTCGCCCCGGGCGACCACGCGTACGGCGGCCACCAGGTCGTCGGCGGTCGAGTCCTTCAGCAGGAAGCCGCTCGCCCCGGCGGACAGCGCCTCGTAGACGTACTCGTCCACGTCGAACGTCGTCAGCACGAGCACGCGCGCCGACGCGCCGGCCGGGTCGGCGAGGATGCGCCGGGTGGCCTCGATGCCGTCCATCTTCGGCATCCTGATGTCCATCAGCACGACGTCGGGCCGGTGGGTCTCGGCGAGGCGCACGGCCTCCCGCCCGTCACCGCACTGCCCGACGACGTCGATGTCCGGCTGGGCGGCCAGGAGGGCGGCGAAACCGGCCCGGACGATCGTCTGGTCGTCGACGATCAGCACTCGGATCACGATCGACGATTCTGGCCTACCGGAAGCTCGGCCTGCACGGCGAATCCGCCTTCCGGCCGCGGACCGGCCGCGAAACGCCCGCCGAGCATCGTCGCCCGCTCGCGCATGCCGACGAGCCCGTGGCCCATCAGCTTCGTGCGGCCGTCGGTGTTCACCGTCGTCGTGGGCGGGACGGTCGCGCCGTCGTCGGTGACGCGGACGGCGAGCCGGTCGCCCTGGTAGTCCAGCTCGACGTTCACCTGCGCGCCCGGCGCGTGCCGCCGCGCGTTGGTCAGGGCCTCCTGCACGATCCGGTACGCCGACAGCTCGATCGTGGTGGACAGGGGCCGCGCGCTGCCGCGTACGGTCAGCCGCGCGTCGCCGCCCGCGCCGCGGTGGGAGTCGATGAGCTCGCCCAGCCGGTCGAGCCGCGGCTGCGGCGTCACCTCCGGCTCGGCGCCGGGTTCGGCGCGCAGCACGGTCAGGAGGCGGCGCATCTCCTCCAGGGCCTCCCGCGCGGCGCCCGCGATCTCCCCGAAGCCCTTCTTGGCCTCGGGGGACAGGTCCCGCATCGTGTACGGGGCCGTCTCCGCCTGCACGGCGATCATCGAGACCGAGTGCGCGACCACGTCGTGGAGCTCCCGGGCGATCCGGGCGCGCTCCCGCAGGATGGCCTGCTCGCGCTGGGCGGCGTTGAGCTGGGTGAGGGTCTCGCTGCTGCGCTCGCGCTCCTCGTCCACGCTCGCCTCGGCGGTCTCCACCGTACGGCGGGCGTCGCCCAGGCCGATGGCGGCGATCACGGCCGTGAACCCGGCGAGCCACGGGATGTCGTCCAGGCTGCCGGAGGCGAGGTAGACCACGCCGACGGCGACGACGCTGCACACGCCGAGCACGCCCGTGGACTGGCGGGGCAACTGCTGGGCGAGGAGGTACAACGTGTACAGCCCGGCGAAGGCCGTCGTCAGCAGGACGTGCTGCCCGGACAGCAGGCCCGCGGCCAGCGCGCCCAGCACGATCGCCGACGCGGGCCGCAGCGACTCGCGGCGGAACATCAGCGGCAGCGTCGCCGCAAGCGCGAACGCGCCGGACAGGCTCACGACCTGAAGATCGTGCAGAGGCAGCTCGATCAGGGCCGCCACGGCGAGGATCGCGCCGGTCACCGGGCCGTACGCCCACGACTCGCCGAACCGGCGCCAGGCGTGCGCCCAGCGCAGCAGCGGCGGCGTCCTGGGCGGCCTCGCCGGCGGGGCGGGCGCTCCGGGCGGGGGCACCGGCTGCCGCGTGAACAGGGTGCCGTCCGGGGTGGCGTACGGGGGCGGTCCGCCGTAAGGCGGAGACGCCGGAGGTGGAGTGCTTCTGCCGTACAGGGCGGCGACGAGGCGGTTGGTGATCGGGCGCAGGAGCCGGCCGACCCCGGTGAGGATCCACAGAAGGACCTGACCCACCGCGGTCACGACCTGCGCGGCCACGCGCCACGCCGCCGGTCCGGCCTCGTGGAGGAAGTCAGGCTTGTCGCTGGTCACTCTTTACTATCGCCTGCCCGCGGGGGTGTTCGCCTCACCGTACGGGGCGATTCCTTCTCGGCCGTGAGTGCCCCGATGTCCACCTCTGGGACGATCCCGGGTCCATCCTTGCGGGGGACGACCGGCCGCGATCCGCGGCGTACCTTTGCATTGTGACGGGGCGCCGGCGTCCTCGCACTAGGGGGTCCGAGGTCGCCGGCGCCCGGGTCGTGTCATCTGGATCTCGGGGGTTCGGGTGGCGCGGCCGACGTCCCTCGCCGAGGTGGCCGCAGTCCGTCCGGGTCTCCCGCGGGTGTGTCCCGTGGACGGCCGGTCGGGGCGACCATGGGCTGGGGAATGCCCCGATCCGGCCTCCTCGGCGGGGGCTGCACGCGATGGCCCGCCGTTTCACGCCGGCGGACGCGCCGGCGGCGGGCCCGTGCGGTTCCTCCGCGCGGGCCGCCGCGGACCGATGATCATCCCCACTGGCCGGGCTGGTAGTCGCCCGCGGGCTGCTGGGTGATGGCGTTCATGCGGTTGTAGGTGTTGATGAGGGCGATGAGGGAGACCAGCGCGGCGAGCTGCTCCTCGTCGTAGTGCTTGGCGGCGTTCGCCCAGGCCTCGTCGGTGACGCCACCGGCGTCGGCGAGGCGGGTGCCCTGCTCGGTGAGTTCCAGGGCGGCCCGCTCGGCCTCGGTGAAGACCTTGGCCTCCCTCCAGGCCGCGAGCAGATTGAGGCGCAGCGCGGTCTCCCCGGCGTGCGCGGCGTCCTTGGTGTGCATGTCGAGGCAGAGCGAGCAGCCGTTGATCTGGCTCGCGCGGATCTTCACCAGCTCCTGCGTCGTGGCGGGCAGGCTCGAGTCGGTCACCACCTTGCCGGCGGAGTTGATGTACTTCGCGAAATTCCCCGCGACCGGGTTGCCGTAGTAGTTCAGCCGGGCTTCCATGAGATTCTCCTCGTCGTCTGCGTGCTGACACCCCTCTGACGACGCGGCCGCGCGAGATGTGACATCGGCGCGGCGGGGATCTCCACGGCCGGCCGCGCGGGAGGCCGGGGATCTCCACGGCCGGTGGCGCAGGAGACCCGGGACCCTTACGGCCGGCCGCGCAGGAGGCGCAGGGCCTTCTCCTTCTCGAAGTCCAGGGCGCGCGCCGGAGGCGCCGACAGCCGGCCGACCCGCTCGCCCAGCTCTCGTACGTCCGCGCGCACCTCCGGGTCGGCCAGCACGCGCAGTCCGAACGCCAGCTCCGCCGGGCTGATGTCGTACCTGCGCTCCAGCGCCAGCGCGAGGGCGACGGCGCGCAGCTCGGCGTCGCCGAAGCGGCGATGGCCCTGCCGCTCGCGGGTCGGCGGGAGGAGGCCGAGGCTCTCGCGATAGCGGAGCATGCGGGGGGATGTGCCGAGCCGCCGGGCGGCCTCCGTGATACGCATGAGGCCTATTCTGACAAATCAGTGTCAGATACGGCGTCCGGCTCGTGCGATCCCCGAGTAGCCGCGCCTAGACTCGCTGACGACACCGAATCCCAGGGAGCAAACGAACCATGGACTACAAGGTCGCCGACCTGTCGCTGGCGGCGTTCGGCCGCAAGGAGATCCAGCTCGCCGAGCACGAGATGCCGGGTCTCATGGCCGTACGCGAGGAGTACGCCAAGGACCAGCCGCTGCGCGGCGCGAAGATCATGGGCTCGCTGCACATGACCATCCAGACCGCCGTGCTGATCGAGACGCTGGTCGCGCTCGGCGCCGAGGTCCGCTGGGTGAGCTGCAACATCTTCTCCACCCAGGACCACGCCGCCGCCGCGGTGGTCGTCGGCCCGAACGGCACTCCGGAGAACCCGCAGGGCGTCCCGGTGTTCGCCTGGAAGGGCGAGACGCTGGAGGAGTACTGGTGGTGCACCGAGCAGGCGCTCACCTGGCCCGGTGGTGACGGACCGAACATGATCCTCGACGACGGCGGCGACGCCACGCTCCTCGTCCACAAGGGCGCCGAGTACGAGAAGGCCGGCGCCGTGCCCTCCGCCGCCGCGGACGACTCGGAGGAGTGGAAGGTCATCCTCGACCTGCTCCACCGCACCGTCGACGGCTCCGGCCGGTGGACCGCGATCGCCGAGCGCATCAAGGGCGTGACCGAGGAGACCACCACCGGCGTGCACCGCCTCTACGAGATGCACAAGAACGGCGCGCTGCTCTTCCCGGCGATCAACGTCAACGACTCGGTCACCAAGTCCAAGTTCGACAACAAGTACGGCTGCCGTCACAGCGTCATCGACGGCCTGAACCGTGCCACCGACGTGCTGATCGGCGGCAAGGTCGCCGTCGTCTGCGGCTACGGCGACGTCGGCAAGGGTTGCGCCGACGCGCTGCGCGGCCAGGGCGCCCGCGTCATCGTCACCGAGATCGACCCGATCTGCGCGCTGCAGGCCGCGATGGACGGCTTCCAGGTCACCACGCTCGAGGACGTCGTCGAGATCGCCGACATCTTCGTCACGACGACCGGCAACTTCAACATCATCCGCGCCGACCACATGGAGCGGATGAAGCACCAGGCGATCGTCTCCAACATCGGCCACTTCGACAACGAGATCGACATGGCCGGCCTGGCGAAGATCCCCGGCATCGTGAAGGAGGAGGTCAAGCCGCAGGTCCACACCTGGACCTTCCCCGACGGCCACTCCATCATCGTGCTCGCCGAGGGCCGGCTGATGAACCTCGGCTGCGCCACCGGCCACCCGAGCTTCGTGATGTCCAACTCCTTCACCAACCAGGTGATCGCGCAGATCGAGCTGTTCACCCGCACGGAGAACTACCCGATCGGCGTGTACACCCTGCCCAAGCACCTCGACGAGAAGGTCGCGCGCCTGCACCTCGACGCGCTCGGCGTCAAGCTGACCAAGCTCACCAAGGAGCAGGCCGCCTACATCGGCGTCGACGTCGAGGGCCCCTACAAGTCGGACCACTACCGTTACTGAGGTCTGCCTCGTCGTGACGTACGACATCACGGACCCCGGGCTCGCCGAGTCCGGGGTCCGGCGCATCGAGTGGGCCGACCGGTCCATGCCCGTGCTGCGGCGCATCCGCGAGCGCTTCGCCGCCGACCGCCCCCTGGACGGCCTGCGCGTCGCGGCGTGCATGCACGTCACCACGGAGACCGCCAACCTGATCCGTACGCTCCAGGCCGGCGGCGCGCAGGTGGCCCTCGCCGCCTCGAACCCCCTGTCCACCCAGGACGACACCGCCGCCGCGCTGGTCCACGAGTACGGCGCCGCGGTGTTCGCCCGGCAGGGGGTCGACCGCGACGGGTACTACCGGCACATCCACCAGGCGCTCGAGATCGCCCCGGACCTCGTCCTCGACGACGGCTGCGACCTGGTCAACATCCTGCACACCGAGCGCCTCGACCTGCTCGACGGCGTGCGCGGCGGCTGCGAGGAGACCACGACGGGCGTCATCCGCCTGCACCAGATGGCCCGCGAGGGCGCGCTGCGCTTCCCGATGGTCGCGGTCAACGACACCGACACCAAGCACATGTTCGACAACCGGTACGGCACCGGTCAGTCGACCCTCGACGGCATCGTCCGCGCCACCAACACGCTGCTGGCCGGCAAGACCATCGTCATCGCCGGGTTCGGCTACTGCGGCCGGGGCCTGGCCGAACGCGCCCGCGGCATGGGCGGCCGCGTCGTCGTCACCGAGATCGACCCGGTCAAGGCCCTCGACGCGGTCCTCCAGGGCTACCGCGTCCTGCCGATGGCCCAGGCCGCCGAGCACGGCGACGTCTTCATCACCGTCACCGGCAACCGGGACGTCATCCGCGCCGAGCACCTCGCCCGGATGAAGGACGGCGCGATCCTCGCCAACTCCGGCCACTTCGACGTGGAGATCGACGTACGGGCGCTCGCCGACCTGGCCGTGGAGGTCAACCGCGGCGTGCGCCCGCAGGCCGACGAGTACGTCCTCGCCGACGGCCGCAGGCTCGTCCTGCTCGCCGAGGGCCGCCTGGTCAACCTCGCCGCCGCCGAGGGCCATCCGGCGGCCGTCATGGACATGTCCTTCGCCGATCAGGCCCTCACCTGCGAGTGGCTCGTCGGCCAGGAGCTGACGCCCGGCGTCTACGACGTCCCGAAGGAGATCGACACCGAGGTCGCCGGTCTCAAACTGGCCTCCATGGACGTCGGGATCGACGCCCTCACGCCGGGCCAGGAGGAGTACCTGTCCTCCTGGCGCCAGGGGAGCTGACAGGCCACCCGGCCCGCTGGTGTTCGCTGCGGCTCTAGGGCGCAGCGATCGCCAGGGATCTGTGAACGGCCGGTGGGTTGGGTCAGATAGCAGAGAGCCCCCGGCCGCACGCACGGTGACGACGGGAAATGTCGCAGGACTTCGCCGCCGTGGTGGTCACTTCGCCGCCGCTGCGTCGGGGTGATGACCCCTATGCCGGTCTTGGTGGGCGCATGGCGACGTCAATGTGGCTGATCGAGCCGGCCGGATGACCCAGGCTCGGGCTGGCGGTGGCATGGGGCCGGCCCACACCTGCGGGGCGGCACGCCGCCGGAGCGGGCGGTGGCCGCCGGACTCGGGTCGGTCGGGGGCCGGTGCCGTCGCGTAGATTCTCAGCATGCCGCGCGGTACGTACGTTCACGAGCCCGGCGTCGAGGAGCGCTTCGCCTGCGACCTGGACGGCGGTGGCTGGCGCTACTCCGCCGAGCGGTCCGACGGCGGCACGATCGAGCTGGTCGCCGACAGCCGGTGGCGGGCCGCCCGGCTCCAGGTGACCGCGGGGGAGCAGGTCCTGCGGGGCGGCGCCGTCGGGGCCGAGCTGCTGTGGGTGACCGCCGGCCGGGAGCACGCCGCGCGGGCCGCCGGCTTCCTCGGCGAGTCCCCGGGCCTGCTGGTCGCCGTGGCCCGGTCGCTGCGCCTCGCGGAGGGGGAGCGCGTCGACGTGCGCGTCCTGCAGGTCACCGCCCCGTCGCTCGCGGTCCGTACGGTCCCGCAGCGCTGGGCCCTCGCCGAGACCGCCTGGCACGACGCCGACGGGGAGCGCGTCCCGGTCGAGCGCTATGAGATCACCGACCTGGAGACCGGTGAGGTCTCGGAGTTCCACCTGGCCGGAGACGTGGTCGTGGCTGCTCCCGGTATCGAACTGGTCAACCTTGAGAATCCCCCGAATTTTTCCTAGGAATCTCTGACAACCTCGGGGTCATGTGCGGTGTCATACGGATCATGATGCGTGTGTTCGTGGGCGCCGGTGTGGTGGGGCTTCTCAGTGGCGGGCTGGTCGTGGCGGCCGGGGGTGCGGCCATGGCCAAGTCCGATCTCGACCTCAGGGCCGCGCGCAATGTGATCCATCGAGGTCAGACCGTGCACCTGGCGGGATTCGCCGGGGATGACGCGGGGCTGCGCGAGAGCCGGTTCTGCCTGCAGGTGCGGGACGCCGGGCACTGGAGCCAGGTCGGCGAGTGCGTGACGCCGTATCGCGTCGACGGCTGGACCGCCGACTTCGGCTTCAGCACCCGGCTGCTCTCGCGCGGCAAGTACTCCTTCCGCGCCGTCGGGATGAGCGTGCGCCACAAGAAGCACAAGGCGCACGAGATCTACGGGCCGTCCCCGACGGTCCGCGTCACCGTGCGCTGAACCGCCCCCCTTCGCGGGTGCGCGCGCCGGCGCCGCTCGCGTCAGCCCGCGGGCGGGATGAACCGCGGCGGGTTCGCGGTGCCCGGGGCGCCGCCGAGCCATTCCGGGACGGGCACGGGACCGCCGCCGTACGACGGGGGGACCGGCGGCGGGCCGCCCACCGGGATGAAGGCGGGGCCGCCGGGCCGTCCCGCGCCGGGCGGAACGCTCACCGCGAGCGGCAGCCCGCGCCGGGCGATCGCGGCCCGCCGGGCGGCGCGTTCGGCCAGCCGGCGCTCCTCGCGGTGCCGCCGCTCGGCCAGCACGGCCGACAGGTAGATCTCCGGCCGGAACCCCATCGGCGGCGGCGGGCTGACGTACGTCAGCACCTCGTCCATGAGCCGCCGTCCCATCTCGTCCCGGACCAGCGGCGCGAGCTCCCAGAACCGCGTGAGATATTGCCGCGCCGCCAGGGCGGTGGTGTCCGGCAGCCGGGACAGCTCCAGGGACGCCGCCCAGGGCGCGAGCTGCGGCGGCATGATCGCCACCGGGCCGAGCATCACGCTCACCGGAACCCGGTCCTGGATGACGATCGTGCCCGCGAAGATGTCGCCGAGCCGCTTTCCGCGCCGGCTCAGCAGCGACGCGATCAGCGCCGGAGAGCCGGCCAGCATCCAGAACTCGACGAACCCGCCCAGCGCCCGCACCAGGGCCTGCCGGAACCGCTCCGGCCCGCCGTCGTCCGCGACCACGCGCAGTCCGAGGGCGAGTTTGCCGAGCGTACGGCCACGGGTGAGCGTCTCGATGATCGTCGGGTAGCCCACCAGCACGCCGACGAGCGCGAGGATCGTCAGTCCGGCCGTGACCGCGGTGTCCGACACGTGCGCGGACAGGCTGATGAAGATCATGCAGAAGTAGAGCACCATCAGCTGCAGCATCACGTCGATGAACAGGGCCAGCGCGCGGCTGGCCAGCCGCGCGACCCGGATGTCGAGTGCGACGGCCTCACCGGTGACGAGTTCGACGGGCACGCTGCCCCTTCCGGTCGCGGATGCGTTCGAGCCTGGAGATTCCCAGTGAACGGTAGTCTGCCGGGTTGTGGACGTCGACGCCTTCGTGGCCGCGCACAACGCCGAGTGGCTGCGCCTCGAGCAGCTCGTCAACCGCGGCACGCGCAAGCTGAGCGGCACGGAGATCGACGAACTGGTCGAGCTCTACCAGCGGGCGGCCACCCACCTGTCGGTGGTGCGCTCCAGCTCCCCGGAGCCCGCACTGGTCGGCCGCCTGTCCGGGCTGGTCGCCCGGGGCCGGGCCGCGGTGACCGGCGCGCAGGCCCCCATGTGGCGGGACGCCGCCCGCTTCCTCACCGTGGCGTTCCCGGTGACCGCCTACCGCATGCGCTGGTGGTGGCTGGGGTCGGCGGTGCTGTCCAACCTCGTCTCCCTGATCCTCGCGGTGTGGATCGCGCGCAACCCGCAGGTGCAGACCTCGCTGCTGTCCCCCGACCAGATCAAGCAGCTCGTCGACCACGACTTCGCCAACTACTACACCGAGCACGCCGCCGGGGCGTTCGCGTTCCACGTGTGGATCAACAACGTCTGGGTCTCCGCGGAGACCTTGATCTTCGGCATCCTGCTCGGCATCCCGACGATCCTCGCCCTGTTCGCCAACCAGCTGAACCTCGGCGTCTCCGCCGGCCTGATGTTCGCCCACGGCAAGGGCGCGATCTTCTTCGGCCTGATCCTGCCGCACGGCCTGCTGGAGCTGACGGCGGTCTACCTCGCGTCGGCGGCGGGCCTGCGGCTCGGCTGGACGGTCATCGACCCGGGCCCGCGCCGGAGGGGGCAGGCGCTCGCCGAGGAGGGCCGGGCCGCGATGAGCATCGCGATCGGCCTGATCGGCGTGCTCGCCGTCTCCGGCGCCATCGAGGGCTTCGTCACCGGCCACGTCCACGTCACGTGGCTGCGCATCGCCATCGGGATCGTCGCCGAGACGGCCTTCCTCTCGTACGTCATCGTGTTCGGCCGCCGTGCCGCCAGGGAGGGCGCGACCGGCGACGCCGAGCTCGTTCCCGACACCGCCCCCGTCGCCGCCTGACCGAACCGCCCGGAGCCGTTCCGTCACCGATCCCGGCAGGGGTGCGGAAAAGCGGTCGCAGCTGGAGGCACGAGGCATTACTCTCCAGCCGGATGACTGAGGATCTTCTGGCCGCCTACGACGAGCATCTGCGCGGGGTGGGCGTTCCCGCCCAGGGCGCGTGGATCGAGCGGGACGGTCCGCTGCTGCGGGTCGTCGGAGAGCAACGCGGATTCGTCACCGGCCCCCGCGACCTGTCCGGTCACGACGTCGACGCCCTCATCGCCGCGCAGGTCGCCTTCTTCGGCGCCCGCGGCGAGGCGGTGGAGTGGAAGACCCGCGGTCACGACCTCCCCGGCGACCTCCCCGACCGGCTGCGCGCCGCGGGATTCGTGGCCGAGCCCACCGAGACGGTCGTGATCGGCCGCGTCACCGACCTGCCGGCCGCGCCTCCCGCCTCCGACGGCGTGGTGATCCGCCGGGCCGGCGGCGAGGCGATCCCCGCGATCGTGGCGATGGAGTCACAGGTGTGGGGGCGCGACTGCGGCTTCATCGGTGAGCACCTGGCCGGGAGGCTGGCCGCCGCCCCCGACCGGCTGGCGATCTTCACCGCGGAGGCCGGCGGCCAGGTCGTCGCGGCCGCCTGGGTGGCGCTCCGCGAGGACGGGGTCTTCGCGTCCCTGTGGGGCGGGTCGACACTGGAGGCGTGGCGGGGCCGCGGCATCTACCGGACGCTCGTGGCCGCCCGGGCGCGCGTGGCCGCCGAGCGCGGCTACCGGTACCTGCAGGTCGACGCCTCCGACGACAGCCGCCCCATCCTGGAGCGCCTCGGCTTCAGCCCCGTCACCACGACGACCCCCTACGTCTGGTCGCCGCCGGCCTGAGCGTCTCCGCCGAGGGTCTGGTCGTATGGGCGATCGGAACCCTCGGCGTTGATGGATCAGCTCAACGCGTCGAGGTCGATGGCGACGGGGAAAGGCTGATCGGTCTTCAGGACACCGGTGTGGGCGCCGGATGAGGCGTAGCTTCTCGTCGTCGCATTCAGGATGTGGGTATACGTGATCAATCCAGAATTCTGCTGCTCGACACGCCAATAATGTGGAATGCCTACTGTGGCATATTCGGCCGGTTTGTCCAGGCGGTCGGCGCTGATGCTGCCCTTGCTCATGATTTCGACCGCCAGCAGAACCTGATGCGGGCGGACCGGGAGCACGTCCGGGTCACCGTCGAACACCAGGACATCCGGCCGGCGGTTGTGCAGCGGGACGTCCGCGAGTCGGAGGTCGACGTCCGTGGTGACCTGCCAGGGAGCCGGTGCGGCCGCCTCCAGCGCGTTGGCGAACAGACGCGCGATCCGACTGTGCCGCGGGGTCGCGGAGGGCGACACGATGATGCTCCCGTCAACGATCTCAATACGCCGGCAGATCTCTTCCGGCATCCGATCGTATTGCTCCGCGGTGACGCCTTCCTCCGGAAGGCTCAACATCCATTCCGGCAAAGCCGTCATAATGGCCCTCCTGGTGCCAGGGGTCGCTCTCCCTGCTTCTCACATCTTAGAAGTACCGCCGTTGACGGGGCGATCCTTCTGTCGTCAGAGGCGGCCGGCGGCCTTGAGGGAGAGGTACGCGTCGGCGAGGGCGGGGGCGATCTCGTCCGGGGGCGCGTCGACGACCTCGACGCCGTACTTGCGGAGTTCGACGGTGACGCGGCGGCGGTCGGCCCGGGCGCGCTCGGCGGCGGCGGCGTCGTAGAGCGCCGCCGCGTCGCCGCGGGCCGCCGCCATCTCGGTCACCCGCGGATCGCTCACCGCCGCGACGACGACGAGATGCTTGGCGGTCAGCTGGGGGAGGAGCGGCAGGAGGCCCTCCTCGATCGCGGTCGTGTTGAGGTCGGTCAGCAGCACCACCAGGCACCGCTGCCGGACCCGGGACAGCAGCGTCGAGACCATGCCCGCCGCGTCCGCCTCGATCAGCTCCGGCTCCAGCGGCGCCATCGCCCGCACCATCGCGGTCAGCACCTCGGTACGGGAGACGCCTTCGACGCGGGCGCGGACCCGCCGGTCGTAGGCGAGCAGGTCGACGCGGTCGCCGGCGCGGGAGGCCAGCGCGCCCAGCAGCAGCGCGGCGTCCATCGAGCAGTCCAGGCGCGGGATGTCGCCGACGCGCCCGGCGGCCGTACGGCCGGTGTCGAGCACGAGGTAGATCCGCCGGTCGCGCTCGGGCCGCCAGGTGCGGACGACGACGTCGCCGCGGCGCGCGGTCGCCCGCCAGTCGATCGAGCGGACGTCGTCGCCGTCGACGTACTCCCGCAGCGAGTCGAATTCGGTGCCCTGGCCGCGGATCAGCGCGACGTGCTGGCCGGTGAGCTCGCGCAGGCGCGCGAGCTTGGCGGGCAGGTGGCGCCGGGACGGGAAGGCGGGCAGGACCCGTACGGTCCAGGGCGCGGCGCGGTTCAGCTGGCGGGCCGCGAGCCCCAGCGGGCCGTACGAGCGCACGGTGACCGCCACGGCCGCGCGGTCGCCGCGGCGGGTCGGCACGAGGCGGGTCTCGACGCGGCGCCGCTCGCCGGGCGGGATCGTCACGGTGACCGTACGGGGCGACGAGCCCGCGCTCGGCGGCCACGCGTCCCGCAGCCGGGCCCGCAGCCGCCGGGGGCCCGGGTTCTCGACGATCAGGGCCACGGTGGCCTCCTCGCCGAGGCGGACGTTCGTGTCACCGGAGCGGTGCAGGCGCAGGCGCCGCACGTTGCCCGCGAGCACGAGGTCGGCCACGACGAGCGCGACGATCACACCGTCGACGGCCAGCAGCGTCCACCAGCTGGGAACGATCACGAGGACCACCGCGCCGAGGACGGCCAGCAGCCCCGTACGCCCGGTCAGCGCCATGCCCGGTCCCCGCTCACCGGGGAGCGGGGACGGTGGTGAGGATGCCCTCCAGCACGCCGTCCGTGGTCGCGCCCTCCAGCTCCGCCTCGGGCCGCAACTGCACGCGGTGCCGCAGGGTCGGCCGGGCGAGCGCCTTCACGTCGTCGGGCCGTACGTAGTCGCGGCCGGACAGCCACGCCCACGCCCGGGCCGTCGCCAGCAGCGCCGTGGCGCCGCGCGGCGACACGCCCAGCTGCAGCGACGGCGACTGCCGGGTGGCGCGGCACAGGTCGACGATGTAGCCGCTGACCTTCGGGTCCACGTGGACGCGGCGCACGGCCTCCCGGCCGGCGGCCAGGTCCTCCGGGCCGGCGACGGGAGTGACGCCGGCCGCGCCGAGGTCACGCGGGTCGAACCCGGACGCGTGGCGCTGCAGCACCGCGATCTCGTCCTCGCGGGAGGGCACCGGGACGTTCAGCTTGACCAGGAACCGGTCGAGCTGGGCCTCCGGCAGCGGGTACGTGCCCTCGTACTCGACGGGGTTCTGGGTGGCGCAGACGACGAACGGGTCGGGCAGCGGACGCGCCTCGCCCTCGACCGAGACCTGCCGCTCCTCCATCGACTCCAGCAGGGACGCCTGGGTCTTGGGCGGCGTGCGGTTGATCTCGTCGGCGAGCAGCAGATTCGTGAAGACCGGCCCCTCACGGAACTCGAACTCCGACGTGCGGTTGTCGTAGATCAGGGAGCCGGTGACGTCACCCGGCATGAGGTCGGGGGTGAACTGCACGCGCTTGAAATCGAGCTTCAGCGCCTGGGCGAGGGTACGGATCAGGAGCGTCTTGGCGACGCCCGGAACGCCCTCGAGCAGCACGTGGCCCCGGCACAGCAGGGCGATGACCAGGCCGGTCACGACGGAGTCCTGGCCGACGACCGCCTTGGCGACCTCGCCGCGCAGTGCGGTCAGCGCCGTACGGGCGTCCTCACCCTGGATGTCGTGTGGAGTTTCCGTCAAGAGTTGCGAACCAACCTTTCCAGGTCGTCGAGGACGCCCGCGAGGCTCACGAGCCCGGCGTCGTCCACTGGGGGAGGACCGTACAGGGCGGCGCCGACCACGGCCTGCTCCCGGCCGGTGTGCGCCGCGACCGCGGCGACGATCTCGGCGGCCATCGCGGGGTCGGAGGCGGCGCTGCGCGGCATGCCGAGCAGCGCGGTGAGCCGTTCGAGCGCGCCGGCGCGCAGCGCCTCCGCGGCCCGGTCGGCGGCCCGGCGGGAGCGGTACAGCCGGGCCCGGCCCTCGACGGCCTCCGCGGAGCGGACGACGACCGGGAGCGGCTCGACCACGACCGGGCCGAGGCGCCGGGACCGCCACAGCGCGACCAGGACCACGGCGATCACGATCTGCAGCACGGCGAGTTTGACGCCGAACGGGAGGAGCTCGGCGAACGACTTGTGCCCCCCGCTGCCCGGCGCGGGCAGGTCCGGCATCAGCCAGACGACGCGGGCCCGTCCCTCGATGAGGTTCATGGCCAGCGCGGCGTTGCCGTGCTCGGCGAGGTGCTCGTTCATGAGCGCGCGGGAGGAGCCGAGGACGGTGACCGTCGCGCCGCCGACCGGCAGCTGGACCAGCCCCGCGCCGCCGAGGCCGTCGAAGTAGCACTGGGTGGCCTCGCCGCGCGCCTTGTAGGTGGTCGCGCCGAGGAAGTCGGCGTCGCCGGCGTAGGCCGCCGCCGGCAGGGTGCAGCCGGGCTCGGGGACGCCCCACGCGGACCCGGCGGCCTCCACGCCCGGGGCGAGCGCGGTCAGCGTCTCGCTGGACGGGGTGACGAGGAGCCGGTCGCCGGGCGCGCCCCGCAGCGTGGTCAGGTCGGCGGCCACGAGACGCTCGGAGCGGACGACGACGAGGACGGAGTCGGGCTGGGCGCGCAGGCGGTCGGCGGCGTCGGAGGCCCGGTGCACGACGGTCACGGGCGTGCCGTGCCGCCGCGTGATCTCCGCGAGGGCGCGCGCGCCCTGCTGCCCGGGCGAGTCCGGGTCGAGGGTCTCCGAGCCGGTGCGCGGGCGCATCAGGGCGAGCAGCACGCCGAGGACGAGCAGGGCGAGCACCGCGACGAGGATGCCGCGGGACCGCCGCCAGCGCCGCCGCGCGACCTGCCCGGCGGTGGCCGGCTCACCGACCGGCGGAGCCTGCAGGGCGGTCATGGGACCTCCTCCGTCGGCCTCATGACCAAGGTGCTCTGCTTATTGATTCCCTCGCTCCGCTCGGTCATGGGACCTCCTCCGTCGGCCTCATGACCAAGGTGCTCTGCTTATTGATTCCCTCGCTCCGCTCGGTCATGGGACCTCCTCCGTCGGCCTCATGAGACGCCTCCGAGCGGGACCGGCCGGGCGGCGCGCAAGCGGTCGTCGAGGTCGACGAGCGCTCGGTAGCCGTCGGCGTCGCCCTGCCGCCCGCCGTACCAGACGTCGTCGAACAGCCGCACGCCGGAGGCCAGGGCGTCGGCGTGGTCGGGCAGCGCCGTCCCCGCCTCGGTCGCCAGCTCGTCGGCGGTACGGCCGGGCCGGGGCGGGACGATGGCCCGCTCCTCCAGGTCGCGTGCGATGGCGCGGAGGCGCTCGCGGATGGCCTCGGGCCACTGACCGGCGGCGGCGTGGCGTTCGGCCGTGGCGCGGTGGTCCTCGGCGGTGGTGACCGCCTCACCGAGGAGGGCGCCGGGCCCGGCGGCGTTGCGGCGCACGCTGCCGATCCGCCACCAGACGGCGCCGACCACCACGGCCAGGATGACGAGCAGGACGACGATGCCGAGCCAGCCGCCGCCCGCGCCGCCTCCGACGTCGGTGAACCGGTGGTAGAGGGCGTTGAGCCAGTCCGAGATCTTGTTCAGGATGCGCTCGAAGAACGAGGGGTCGTCCTGGTGGTAGATCGGCTTGCCCAGCTCGCGGCGGGCCAGCTCGCGCGCGGGGTCGCGGGCGATCGGCGGACCGCCTCCGTACCGGATCATCGGCGTCATCGGTGCCATCCCGGGGGCGGCGGCGGTGGGGGCGGCGGCGGGGGAGCCACGAACGACCGGCGCGGCGTCTTCGGCTGGGGACCGGACCCGGCGGCCGTGAGCGGGCCGGGCAGCCAGGCGGCGAGCGGGTCGTCCGCGGGCTCGAGCTGCAGCTCCAGGTCGAACGCCTCACGCCGCATCCGGCGGTCGGCGTAGATCAGGATGATCACTCCGGCGTTGAAGGGGTTGACGAGCGTGCCGGCGATGACGCGGCCCACTCCGCCGACCGCGATGACGGCCACGAGCAACCAGCCGTGCGGGTTCTTGTCGAAGGCGAGGATGATCTGCTGGGCGACCGCGAACGGCACCGGCAGCACGAGGAACTCGACGAACACGGTGATGATCAGCGCCAGGGTGAGCACGCCCATCACCCGCCACCAGCGGCCCCGTACGACCTCGGCCGAGCGGCGGAGCGCGGCCCGGACGCCCCGGCGTTCGAGGACGGCGATGGGGGTGGCGAAGGCGAACCAGACGTAACCCACCACCATCAGCCCCACCGACAGCGGGACGCCGAGGACGGCGGTGAGGGCCTGAACGCCGGTGGGAGCGTGGACGAGCAGCGACGCGACGAGCGGGGCGATCGGCAGCGCGACGGCGAGCAGCACGATCGCGAGAACGGCCGTGGCGGCGCCGGCGAGGCGGCCCTTCACGGGGCGCGCGTCGCGGCAGGCATGCCCGAACGAGGTGCCGTGGCCGAGCAGCGTGCGGCCCATGACCGGGGCGAGGAGCCCGCTGAGCAGGAGCACGACGTACGCGGTGAGGAACAGCCCGACGAGGGAGGTCATGGACGCCGGCCCGAGGACGCCGGTCAGGTCCGCGGGGCTCTCGATGTGGATCCGGCCGCCGAGCGCGATGACCTGCACGACCGTGACGATCACCTGGACGATCGACGTGAGGATCGCCGACAGGCCGAGCACGGCGCGCGGGCTGCGGCGGACGTAGGTGATCGCTCCGTCGAGGAGCTCGGAGACGCCGAGCGGCCGCAGCGGGATCTCGGTCACCGGCGAGTCGTCCACGGCGGGAGGCGCCGCCGGCGGCGGGACGGCCGCTTCGGCGGTTTCGGGCATGGCGGAGCCCGGCGCCGCCCAACCCGGTGCGTCGGTCATCGCCTGCTCCCGCCCGCCGATTACCCGGCCAATCCTGCCATGCGGAGAGAGTCCCGGTGATCGGTCGCCGCGGACGCCCGGACCCGCCCGCCGTCGGGGCGATCCGCCTTCCTGCCGTCCGGTGGCGGTGGTGGGCCGGAGCCGCCCGCCGTCCGGTGGCCGCGGTCGGCCGGAAGCGTCTGCCGCCGGGGCGGATTCGCCGCCCCGTGTCCCGGTGGCCGGGGTCGGTCCGATCCGCTGACCGGCCGTACCCGATGAGGCAGACTGAGGACCGTGGACGTGTTGCGGTGGAATGATCCGCCCGAGGGCCCGGCGCTCCTGTTGCTCGACCAGACCCGGCTGCCGCATGAGGAGGTCGTTCTCGTCTGCCGTGAGGTCCCCGACATCGTCAGGGCCATCAAGGATCTCGCCGTCCGCGGGGCGCCGCTGCTCGGGATCGCCGCCGGGTACGGCGTCGCGCTGGCCGTCGCGCTCGGCGAGGACGTCGAGGCGGCGGCGCGCGACCTCGCCGGTGCCCGGCCCACCGCTGTCAACCTCGCCCGGGGCGCCGAGCGGGTCCTGCGCGCCCACCGGGAGGGGCGTTCCGCCCTGTCCGAGGCGCACGCGATCGCGGAGGAGGAGGCGGCGTACTCCGCGCGGATGGCCGAGCACGGCCTGGAGCTGGTGCCGGACGGCGGGCGGGTCCTCACGCACTGCAACACCGGGGCCCTCGCGGCGGGCGGCGACGGTACGGCGCTGGGCGTCGTGATCGCCGCACATCGCGCCGGGCGGCTCACGCGGCTGTGGGTGGACGAGACCCGGCCGCTGCTGCAGGGCGCCCGGCTGACGGCGTACGAGGCGGCGCGTCACGGCCTGCCGTACACCCTGCTGCCGGACGGCGCGGCGGCCTCGCTGTTCGCGGCGGGGGAGGTCGACCTGGTCGTGCTGGGCGCCGACCGCATCGCCCGGGACGGCAGCGTGGCCAACAAGGTCGGGACGTACTCCCTCGCGGTGCTCGCCCGCCATCACGGCGTTCCGTTCGTAGTGGTCGCGCCGACGAGTACCGTCGATCTGACCGCGCGGACGGGTGACGACATCCCGATCGAGCTACGTGATCCGGGAGAAGTCACCGCGTTCGCCGGACAACCGACGGCGCCGCTCGGGAGTCCTGTCTACAATCCGGCCTTCGACGTGACCCCGGGAGACCTGGTGACGGCCATCGTCACCGAGCGTGGGGTCATCTCGCCGGTGAACGAGGGTACCCTGGCTGCCCTGGGCGACCCGCCTCCGATAACGCGACGATGAGGGCTCATGAAGGGACGCGTGCTGGTCGTCGATGACGACCTGGCTCTGGCCGAGATGCTCGGCATCGTGCTCCGCGGCGAAGGCTTCGAGCCGTCGTTCGTGCACGACGGTGACAAGGCGCTCGAGGCCTTCCGGGAGACCCGGCCCGACCTCGTGCTGCTGGACCTGATGCTCCCCGGCATCGACGGGATCGACGTCTGCCGTCAGATCCGCGCCGAGTCCGGCGTGCCGATCGTGATGCTGACCGCCAAGAGCGACACGGTCGACGTCGTCCTCGGCCTCGAATCCGGCGCCGACGACTACATCGTCAAGCCGTTCAAGCCGAAGGAGCTGGTGGCGCGGGTCCGCGCCCGGCTCCGCCGGACCGACGACCCGACGCCGGAGCTGCTGCAGATCGGCGACATCTCGATCGACGTGGCGGGCCACTCGGTGAAGCGAGCGGACCGGCACATTCCGCTCACGCCGCTGGAGTTCGACCTGCTCGTCGCGCTGGCCCGCAAGCCGCGCCAGGTCTTCACCCGCGAGGTGCTGCTCGAGCAGGTGTGGGGCTACCGCCACGCCGCCGACACACGGCTGGTGAACGTCCACGTCCAGCGGCTGCGCGCCAAGATCGAGAAGGACCCCGAGCACCCGGAGATCGTCGTCACCGTGCGCGGTGTCGGTTACAAGGCGGGGCCGGCGTAACGGCCCTTTCGACTCCCCCCCGAGCAGTCCATGAACAGATGGCCGACGTTGCCGTCGGCGGCCCGCCGCGGCCTGCGCCTGATCCGCCGTTACTCCCGCGCCGCGGTGCGCAGGGCCTACGTGAGCTGGCGGCGGTCGCTGCAGGCCCGCGTCGTGACGACGACCCTCCTGGTGTCCGGCCTCGTCGTCGCGGTCCTGGGCGTCTTCCTGATGCAGCAGATCACGACCGCGCTGCTGGAGGCCAAGGAGCGGGCGGCGCTGCTCCAGCTCGACGAGGGCGTCGGCGTGGCCCAGGGGCGGCTGGCCGGCGCCGGTACGGACGACTCCGACAACACCAAGAGCACGCTCAACGGGATCGTCACCTCGCTCGCGCACCGGAGCGGGCCGTCGGGCCTGTACGAGGTCATCATCATCGACCGGGACGACCCGGGCAGCGTCGGGTTCAGCTCGAACTGGATCCGGCTGAAGAGCGTCCCGGCCGTGCTGATGCAGCAGGTCGAGGCGTCGGACGCGAGCAAGCCGTACCGCACCTACGGCACGCTGACCTACGACGACGGCTCGTCGAAGCCGGGTCTGATCGTCGGCAAGAAGGTCAGCCGGTACCAGCTGTACTACCTGTTCCCGCTGACCCAGGAGCGGCAGAGCCTGGCGGTGGTCCAGCAGACCATCCTCGGGGTCGGCGCGGCGCTCGTCCTGCTCCTCGCCGCGATCGCGTCGATCGTCACGCGCCAGGTGGTCATCCCCGTGCGGATGGCGGCCCAGGCGGCCGAGCGCCTGGCGGCCGGCCGCCTGGAGGAGCGGATGCGGGTGCGCGGCGAGGACGACCTGGCCCGGCTCGCGACCTCCTTCAACGACATGGCCGCGAACCTCCAGGAGAAGATCGTCCAGTTGCAGGAGCTGTCGCAGGTGCAGCGGCAGTTCGTCTCCGACGTCTCGCACGAGCTGCGCACGCCCCTGACCACGGTTCGGATGGCCGCCGAGGTGCTGTACGAGTCTCGGGAGGACTTCGACCCGATGGCCTCCCGCTCGGCCGAGCTGCTGCAGAGCCAGCTGGAGCGCTTCGACGGGCTGCTGGCCGACCTGCTGGAGATCAGCCGGTACGACGCCGGCGCCGCGACCCTCGACATCGAGCCGATGGACGTCCGCGACCTCGTGCTGCGGTCGGTCGGCTACGCCGAGGACCTGGCCGAGCGCAAGGGCAGCAAGATCATCCAGCAGCTGCCCGGCGAGGCGACCATGGCCGAGGTCGACCGTCGCCGCGTCGAGCGGATCCTGCGCAACCTCCTGGTCAACGCGGTCGAGCACGGCGAGGGCAAGGACATCGTCGTCAGTGTCGCCGCCGACCGGGACGCCGTCGCCATCGCCGTCCGCGATCACGGCTGCGGTCTGCGGCCCGGCGAGGCGAACATGGTGTTCGACCGGTTCTGGCGCGCCGACCCGGCCCGGGCCCGTACGACGGGCGGCACCGGCCTGGGCCTGTCGATCTCGATGGAGGACGCCCAGCTGCACGGCGGCTGGCTGCAGGCCTGGGGCGAGCCCGGCCAGGGATCGCAGTTCCGGCTGTCGCTGCCCCGGGTGGCGGGGGCGGAGCTGCGCGGGTCGCCGCTGCCGCTGGTGCCGCCGGAGATCGAGCTGCAGCGGGCGCCGTACGCCGAGCTGGAACTGGAGGCGGACGCATGAGGTTCCGGCTCTTGGCCGTCGCCCTCCTGACGCTCCTGGCGGGCGGCTGCGTCGGCGTGCCGCAGGGCGGCCGGGTGCTGAGCGGGAACGCCGGTGGGACCGAGCAGCCGGTCGACGACCCGTTCGTCGGCATCATCCCGGTCGGCCCCGCGCGCGACTGGTCGCCCATCGCGATCGTCGAAGGGTTCCGCACGGCCTCCTCCAGCTTCGACGGGCCGAACGGCGACCACCAGGTCGCCCGCTCTTACCTCGCCTGCGTGTCCTGCTGGCGGCCGGGCGTCGCCTCGATCGTCTACAGCAGGCTGGACCCCCCGTCGTACGAGCAGGACGGCCCCAACCGGGCGACGGTCACGCTCCAGGGCACCCAGCTGGGCCAGATCGGCGCCGACGGGCAGTACATCGCGGACGCCCGCGATTTCAAGCAGGTCTTCCACCTGCGCCAGGACGCCCAGCGGCAGTGGCGCATCACCGACCTGCCGTCGGAGCTGCTGCTCAGCCGGGACGACGTCACCCGCGCCTTCCGCACTCTCGACCTGTACTTCTTCGCGCCCGACTCACAGATGCTCGTGCCGAACCCGGTGTTCATCCCGCTCGTGAGCCGGTCCTGGCTGCCGACACAGCTGGTGAAGCAGCTGATCGGGGGCCCCACGACCTGGCTCAAGAGCGCGCTCGTGCGCTCGGCGTTCCCGGCCGGCACCCGTCTGCGCGGCCTGCGGATCAACGGGGGCGTCGCGACGGTCGACCTGACCCGGCAGGCGCGCGCCGGCGACCTGAACACCATGTCGATCCAGCTGATGTGGACGCTCCGGCAGCTGCGCGAGGTCCAGCGGATGGAGCTGCGGATCGACGGCAAGCCGGTCGACGTCCCCGGCGTCAGCGGGGCCCTGCAGTCGACCCGCGACTGGGCGGCCTACAACCCCAACGGCGGCGGCGAACCGCAACCGGCCTACGTCCGGCTCGCCGACGGTCGCCTCGGCCGGCTGGACGCCGCCCGCGCGTCGGCCGTGCCGACCAAGGTGCAGGCCGGTCACCCCGCGATCTCCTACGACGACCGGCAGGTCGCCTCCCTGAACGACGCGGCCGACACGGTCACCGTCACGGACCTGATCGGCGGCGCCGTCCGCACGACGTTGCGGGCCAACGCGAAGGACGGCCGGTTCACCCCGCCCTCCTGGGACTCGCGAGGGAACGTCTGGGTGGTCGAGTCGACCAAGACGGGCTCCCAGCTCTGGGTCATCGAGGGCGGCACCCGGTCCGTCGCGGTCGACGGCTGGGCGCTGGCCCAGTACCCCGTGAAGGCGCTGCGCATCGCCCGGGACGGCACGCGCGCCGCGGTCATCGTCAAGGTGGACGGCCGCTGGCAGGTCCAGCTCGGCCGGGTGGACCGCGCCCCGTCCGGCGGGTTGCAGGCGGAGGGCTTCATCTCGATCAGTTCGGAGCTGCAGAGCGCCATCGACCTGGCGTGGAGCACCACCGACCATCTCGCCGTCGTCGGCATGACGCAGGGGAACCCCTCGCCGTCGCTGTTCGACGTGCCGGTGAGCGGGGCTCCGATCTCGCCGATGATCGGCCCGGGCGGGGAGATCACCACGATCACCGCCTCGCCCGGCTCGCCGCTGCTGGTCACCCAGCGCATCTCGGGGGACAAGACGCTGAACGTCTGCCGGCTCAGCGTCCAGTACGACGAGTGGAAGTGCTTCAACGGCACCTCCAACCCCGCCTACCCCGGCTGACGGGGCGCGAGCGTTTCCCGTCACGTCCATCCCGGCTGACGGCGCGAGTTTCTCCGACCCCGCCGTCCCGGCCGACGGCGCGTGGGTTCCCGGCGCCGGCCACCCGGCCGACGGCGCGGTGCCCGTCCACAGGTCGCGGTACGGGACTGGCGGGCCGGGGACGCGGGCGGGCAGGCTTCGAGCCGTGGGACTCCTCGGCGCCGCCCTCGACCTGATGCTGCCGCAGCAGTGCGCCGGCTGCGGCCGGACCGGCGGTCTCCTGTGCTCCGCCTGCGCCGCTCTGCTCGGCGGCCCGGCGCGGGTCCGCCCGCCGCGGCCCACGCCGCCCGGCCTGCCGCGGCCCTGGGCGGTCGCCGCCTACACCGGCGCGGTCCGGGAGATGATCCTGGCGCACAAGGAGCACGGCCGCACGGGCCTGGCCCGGCCCCTCGGCTCCTGTCTCGCCACGGCCGTGCTGGCGGCCGCCGGGGACGCGGCATGCCCCGTCCTGCTGGTCCCGGTGCCGTCCTCGCGGGCGTCGGTCCGCCGCCGGGGCCACGATCCGACGCTGCGCATCGCGCTGGCCGCCGCCCGCGAGGCCGTCCGTTCGGGCGCGGCCGTGTCGGTCGCGCGGGCGCTCGCCCATCGGCGGAGGGTCGCCGACCAGGCCGGCCTGTCGGCGGCGGACCGGTCCGCCAACCTCGCGGGCGCGCTGGAGGTCCGTGGTGACGTGCGGGGAGCGCTCGTGGTCGTGGTCGACGACGTGATCACCACCGGGGCGACGCTCGCGGAGGCCGCCCGCGCCCTCCGGTCGGGCGGGGCGCGGGTCCGGGCGGCGGCGGTGGTCGCGGCGACACGCCGGTACGGCGACGGTCTGGCGCCCACCGAGTTCGGTAACTTTGCGTAACCGATTATCGGCCGCCCCTCCAGACCGCGCGGCCGGGCCCGAAGGGTCACCGTCGGCGTCCCGCCGTGTCCGGAGGGCGATTCTCCGGGCGTACGGACGTCGGCGAGGCCCGTACGGCAGCGCGTTTCGCCCGGTCGGCGGCGGGTGGCCGGGCGGCTCGGCAGGCCGAACCGGAGGGCCGAAACGGCCTTCGTTCATGACTATCCGTGGTTTTCTCCGTCACACCCCCCTGACATTCGCCCGAAGAGGGGTTAGCGTTCCAACATGACACCCGCCCGGGTCCGTGGTTGCGCCGAGCCCCTACCGGCCCGGCAAGCCGATGCCAGCCGCAGGCGAAACGGCCCACGTAAGGCGACTTTTCGTCGACCGATCACGGTGCGGCTTAGAGGTAAGTCCTGCCTCGCCGGGGGATCAGATGTCTCCCGGACCGGGAGAAGGGCAGTAGTGGCGAGAGCGCCGCGAGACCCTCAGCAGGCGGATGTGGGGACGAAGACCAGGTCGGCCGGGCGGGTGTTGTCCCCTAGGGGTCCGGCGACGAACGGCCGGATCCGAAGAACCTACCGAGCCCGGCGTTCCCGTCGCTGACAGGTCAGCGGCAGGGGAGGAGGGGGGTCCCCCGTGGAAATCATCGTCAAGGGTCGCCACACGGACGTGAGCGACCGGTTCCGCCGTCACGTGGACAGCAAGATCGCGAAGGTCGAGAAGCTGGACCCGAAGGTCATGCGGATCGACGTCGAGGTCTCCGAGGAGCACAATCCCCGCCAGTCGGCCCAGCGCGAGCGCGTTGAGCTCACCATCCACTCACGCGGCCCGGTGATCCGGGCCGAGGCCGCCGCCGACGACCGGGTCGCGGCGCTCGACATGGCCATCGGCAAGCTCGAGGCGCGGCTCCGCCGCGTGAGCGACCGGCGTAAGCCGCGCGGAGGCCATGGCGGCCACGGGCGCGCCCGTCTCGCGGAGGCTCTGGCTCCGGAACCCGTGGAGACCCTCGGCGGCGCCGTTCCCCTGACGGAGCCGGCCGTGGAGGAGCTCCAGGACACCTGGCGCGACGAGGGCCGCGACCGGCGGGAGACCGAAGAGGGCATCGTCCCCATCCCGATGGAGGGCGAGGGGCCGCTCGTGGTGCGCGAGAAGTCGCACAAGGCCCAGCCCATGACGATCGACCAGGCCCTCTTCGAGATGGAGCTGGTCGGTCACGACTTCTTCCTCTTCCGCGACAAGGACTCCGGCGACGCCAGCGTGGTCTACCGGCGGCGGGGATGGGACTACGGCGTCATTCGTCTCGTCGAAGAGTGACCCTCCGCTTGCGCCGCGCCACGGCCTCGACCACTCTGGACTCGGAAGCGTTCCGCGGTGGGACGCCCAGGACTCCCCGAGCTTGCTCTCAGCCCTGCGACACGCCCAGGATTTGATCATGGGCAGGCGCACCGTTTGGAGGATGAGTTGAGCGAGACC
The DNA here is from genome assembly GCF_024055715.1 of Actinoallomurus soli. Classification (GTDB taxonomy): domain Bacteria; phylum Actinomycetota; class Actinomycetes; order Streptosporangiales; family Streptosporangiaceae; genus Actinoallomurus; species Actinoallomurus soli. Next base: position 80,999 of record NZ_JAMXMV010000004.1, on the reverse strand, counting down.
CCCGAGACTCGCGGCGCGGCCGGTGATCCCATCCGCGTGCTGATCGTCGACGACCACGCGCTGTTCCGCCGTGGCCTGGAGATGGTGCTCGAGGATGAGGACGGCGTCGAGGTCGTCGGGCAGTGCGGCGACGGCCAGGAGGCCGTCGAGCAGGTGGGAGACCTGCTGCCGGACGTCGTGCTCATGGACATCCGGATGCCGCGGCGCGGCGGCATCGAGGCGTGTACCGCCATCAAGGACCAGGTACCGAGCGCCAAGATCGTGATGCTGACCATCAGCGACGAGGAGGAGGACCTCTTCGAGGCGATCAAGGCCGGTGCCACGGGCTACCTGTTGAAGGACGTCTCGATCGACGAGGTCGCCGACGTCGTCCGCGCCGTCCACGACGGCCAGTCCTTCATCAGCCCGTCGATGGCGTCCAAGCTGATCACCGAGTTCGCCGCGCTGGCCAAGCGCGGCGAGGAGCGGCAGCAGCAGGTCCCGGCGCCCAAGCTCACCGAGCGGGAGATGGAGGTCCTCCGTCTCGTCGCACGGGGCCTGGGCAACCGGGAGATCGCCAAGGAGCTTTTCATCTCCGAGAACACCGTGAAGAACCACATCCGCAACATCCTCGAGAAGCTTCAGCTGCACTCGCGGATGGAGGCGGTGGTCTACGCGGTGCGGGAGAAGCTTCTCGAGATCAGCTGACCGCGGCGTGAGCGGCCGGTCACTGCCCGGACGCCGAGGACCGGGCGAGTCCCGCCTCCTTCAGGGCGGTGCCGAGCAGCGAGGCGAGCTCGGGCGGATCGAGCCGCTCCACGCGGACGGCGTCGCACCCCACCCAGGCCGCGGCCTCCGTCAGCGCGTCGGCCAGCCGTGTCACCGCGATCTCCGCACGGGCCGGGGTGCTCACGGCCGCGGGCTCCAGCGACGCCTTGTGGACGACGAGCGTGCTTCCCTCACGGGCCGGGTCGGCGCGGCCGATGAGCCGCCCGCCCGCGAGGAGCGGCATCGTGAAGTAGCCGTGCACGCGCTTGTCGCGGGGGACGTACGCCTCCAGCCGGTGGTCGAAGCCGAACACCCGCTGGGTGCGCTTGCGATCCCAGACGAGCGAGTCGAACGGCGACAGCAGGGTCGTTCGGTGCCGGCCCCGCGGCGGTGCGGCCAGCGCGTCCGGATGCGCCCAGGCGGCGCTGCGGCCTGTGCCGTTGCCGTTGGCCCAGCCCGCCACCGTGACCGGGACCAGGCCGGCCGCCTCGACGACCGCGTCCACGTCCTCACCACGGACGCGGACGTAGTCGGCGAGGTCGGCCCTGGTCGCGACGCCCAGCGCCCGCGCGGCGCGCCGTACGAGCGTCGTGAAGCACTCGGCGTCGTCGAGGTCCCGAGCGCGCAGCTCGGCCGGGACGGCCCGCTCCGGCAGGTCGTACACGCGCCGCCAGCCGACCCGCCGGGTGCAGACGACGTCGCCGGTGGCGAGCAGGAACTCGGCGGCGATCTTCTCGTCGGTGCGGTCGAACCACTCGCCGCCCTTCTTGGCGCCGCCGAGACCCGTGACGGTGAGCGGGCCCTCGGCGCGGAGCCGGGCCAGGACGTCCTCGCAGACCTTCTCCGGCGTGCGGTGCCAGTGCCGGCCCCGCCGCCGGTAGGCGCGGCGGCGGAAGGCGTACAGCGGCCAGTCCTCGATGGGCAGGACGCACGCGGCGTGCGACCAGTACTCGAACGCGGCGGTCCCGCCCCAGTAGGCCCGCTCGACGCTCGTCCGCCCGACCGCGCCGAGCCGGGCGTACGCGACCAGCTCATGGGAGCGGGCGAGCACGGAGATCGTGTCCAGCTGGACCGCGCCGAGGTGGCGGAGCGCGCCGAGCGCCCGGCGCGCGTCCGGGTCGCCGCGCAGCCCGGACACCGGGGCGGGCGTGACCCGTCCGATGAGGCCCTGGGCGTGCAGCTGGATCCGGCGCGCCTCGTCGGCGGTCAGCTCGTCGGTCGGCATGGGCAGATCGTAGGCGGCGACACCGACGAAACGGTTATGGGGGTTGAGCGGTCGGGGCGGCACGGACGATCAGGGGAACGCGAAGGGCCCGCTCGGCCGGTGCTCGGCTCGGGCGGGCCCTGATACGGCGTGAAACGAATCGTGAAAACGACGGCGGTGCGACGGTGCGCCCGCGCCGGAGTCCGGTGGACGGCCGCGCGATGTCCGCTCGGCCGTCCGCTGGTGTTCGCTCAGCCGTGGGGATGCGTCGTCTGCGGGTCGGTGGCGATGGCGGGACCCTCGCCGGAGGTCGCCCGCGCGTGCAGCACGGCCGGGTGGGCCTCCTCCGGGATCACGCGCGGCGCGTCGATGATGACGTCGTCGAAGATGCGGACGATCAGCGCGATGATCCCGCCGACCGCGACGATGCCGACCCCGGTCCAGAAGAGCCACCAGGACGGTCCGCTGACCATCGCGACGCCCCCGACGATGAAGCCGATCCACATCACGACGACCGCGACCCACGAACTGAGGCGGCCTGCGTGAGAACTGCCGGCCATGTGTTTTCCTCCCAGGGGCATCTGCGTTCGTCCCCGAACGCCGTCCTACGTTGTGCTTTGTGGTGCGGTTCCTCGCAGGGTCAACGATAAACCCGGGGTTCGCCGTCCCTGCGGCCGAGTCCCGTGATATCGAGGTGGTCCCGCTGTACGGTTGGACTCGCCTACGATGACACCGTACGGGTCGTGTATGCACCGTCGGACATGACCCCCGGCGATTCCAGCAATGGTTCGAGGAGCTTCCGAGAGTGCCAGTAGTCATCGACAAGATCCTTCGCGCTGGCGAGGGCAAAGTTCTGCGCAAGCTCAAGCGGATCGCCGACCAGGTCAACTCCATCGAGGAAGACTTCGTCGACATGAGTGACGCCGAGCTGCGCGCGCTCACCGAGACGTACAAGGAGCGCCTCGCCGACGGCGAGACGCTCGACGATCTGCTTCCCGAGGCGTTCGCGACCGCCCGCGAGGCGGCCAAGCGCACGCTGGGCCAGCGCCACTTCGACGTGCAGATCATGGGCGGCGCCGCCCTCCACATGGGCAACATCGCCGAGATGCGCACCGGTGAGGGCAAGACGCTGACCTGTGTGCTGCCCGCCTACCTCAACGCGCTGTCCGGCAAGGGCGTCCACGTCGTCACCGTCAACGACTACCTCGCCAAGCGCGACGCGGAGTGGATGGGTCGCGTACACCAGTTCCTCGGCCTCGAGGTGGGCGTGATCCTGGCCGACATGACGCCCGAGGAGCGCCGCAAGGCGTACGCCGCCGACATCACGTACGGCACGAACAACGAGTTCGGCTTCGACTACCTGCGCGACAACATGGCCTGGAGCCTCGACGAGTGCGTCCAGCGCGAGCACAACTTCGCGATCGTGGACGAGGTCGACTCGATCCTCATCGACGAGGCGCGGACGCCGCTGATCATCTCCGGCCCGGCCGAGCAGAACTCCAAGTGGTACGTCGAGTTCGCCAAGATCGTGCCGCGGCTGAAGCGCGCCACCGACGGTCCGGAGGGCGAGGACGGCGACTACCAGGTCGACGAGAAGAAGCGCACGGTCGGCATCCTGGAGTCCGGCGTCGAGAAGGTCGAGGACTGGCTCGGCATCGACAACCTGTACGACTCGGTCAACACGCCGCTGGTCAGCTTCCTGAACAACGCGCTGAAGGCCAAGGAGCTGTACAAGAAGGACAAGGACTACATCGTCAACAACGGTGAGGTCCTGATCGTCGACGAGTTCACCGGCCGTATCCTGCACGGCCGGCGCTACAACGAGGGCATGCACCAGGCCATCGAGGCCAAGGAGGGCGTGCCGATCAAGGACGAGAACCAGACGCTCGCCACGATCACCCTGCAGAACTTCTTCCGGCTGTACGACAAGCTCGGCGGCATGACGGGTACCGCCCAGACCGAGGCGGCCGAGTTCAACAAGATCTACAAGCTCGGCGTCATCCCGATCCCGACGAACAAGCCGATGATCCGCAAGGACGTCTCCGACGTGGTGTACAAGACCGAGCAGGCCAAGTTCGAGGCCGTGGTCGAGGACATCATGGAGCGGCACGAGAAGGGCCAGCCGGTCCTGGTCGGCACCACCTCGGTGGACAAGTCCGAGAAGCTGTCGCGGATGCTCAAGCGGCGCGGCATCCCGCACGAGGTGCTGAACGCCAAGTACCACGAGAAGGAGGCGATGATCGTCGCCGAGGCGGGCCGTAAGGGCGCCGTCACGGTCGCGACGAACATGGCCGGCCGTGGTACGGACATCATGCTCGGCGGCAGCCCGGACCACATCGCCGACAAGGAGCTGCACGCCCGCGGCCTGTCCCCGCTCGAGACTCCGGAGGAGTACGAGAAGGCCTGGCCGGAGGCGATTGAGAAGGCCAAGAAGGCGGTCAAGGAGGAGCACGACGAGGTCAGGGAGCTCGGCGGCCTCTACGTCCTCGCGACCGAGCGGCACGAGTCGCGGCGCATCGACAACCAGCTGCGCGGCCGGTCTGGCCGGCAGGGCGACCCGGGCGAGTCCCGCTTCTATCTGTCGCTCGAGGACGACCTGATGCGGCTGTTCAACTCCGCGCGGGTCGAGGCGATCATGACCCGGCTGAACATCCCGGACGACGTGCCGATCGAGTCGAAGATCGTGTCGAACGCCATCCGGTCGGCCCAGCACCAGGTCGAGCAGCAGAACTTCGAGATTCGCAAGAACGTCCTGAAATACGATGAGGTGCTGAACCGCCAGCGCAAGGTGATCTACGCCGAGCGCCGCCGGGTCCTCGAGGGCGCCGACCTGCACGACCAGATCGTCCGCATGATCGACGAGGTCGTGGCCGGGTACGTCACCGCGGCGACCGCCGAGGGCTTCCCCGAGGAGTGGGACCTCGACAAGCTGTGGAAGGCGTTCAAGCAGCTCTACCCGATCTCGATCAGCTCCGAGGACCTCGTCGAGGAGGTGGGCGGCCAGGCCGGCCTGACCGCCGAGATCCTCACCGAGAAGATCGGCGAGGACGCCCAGGCCGCGTACGAACGGCGTGAGGAGGAGCTGGGCGGGGAGGTGCTCCGCGAGCTGGAGCGCCGTGTCGTCCTGTCCGTCCTCGACCGCAAGTGGCGCGAGCACCTCTACGAGATGGACTACCTCCAGGAGGGCATCGGCCTGCGGGCCATGGCGCAGCGCGACCCGCTGGTGGAGTACCAGCGCGAGGGCTACGACATGTTCACCGCGATGCTCGAGGGCATCAAGGAGGAGTCGGTCGGCTACCTGTTCAACCTCGAGGTCGAGGTGGCCGAGGAGGACCAGGCCCCGGCGGTGGCCGGTGTCGGCGAGGCCCCGGTCGAGCTGTCCGCGACCTCCGACGAGGCACCCGAGATCGTCGCGAAGGGCCTGGAGGAGGCCTCCCGGCCGCAGACGCTCAGCTACACGGCGCCGACCGTCGACGGCGAGGGCGGGGTGGAGACCCACACCGAAGAGGCCGACGACGCCTTCGCGAACGTCTCGCGCAACGACCCGTGCCCCTGCGGTTCGGGCAAGAAGTACAAGCGCTGCCACGGCGACCCGAAGCACGCCGGCTGACGGACACAGGCCGAACGGCCCCGGGCGATCTTCGCCCGGGGCCGTTCGGCGTTTCCGAGCGCGAAAAAAAGCGGGAACAACGCGGCGCCGCTGCACCAAGTACCGGATGACCGATGCGCACCGCATCGAAAGGAGACTTCGGTGGAGAACACGCCGCACCCGGGCACGAGGGAGGTGACCGACGGCGAGGCGATCGCGGAGTCCATCACCGATCCGGAGAGGTTCTCTCAGGTCTTCGATCGGCACTGGGACGCGATCCACCGGTACGTGGTCCGCAGGCTCGGCCCCGAGGTCGCCGAGGACGTCAGCGCGGAGACCTTCATCGTCGCCTTCCGCGCCCGCGGCCGTTACGACCTGACGCGGCCCGACGCCCGGCCGTGGCTTTTCGGCATCGCGACGAATCTGATCGGTGAGCATCGCCGGGCGGAGCGCCGCAGGCAACGCGCCCTGGCACAGGCGAATGCCGAGTGGACGGCCGTGCCGTTCGACGAGGGCAGCGACGCGCGGGTGACGGCGCAGCGGCTCGGCCCGCGGATCGCCGCCGCGCTCACCCGCCTGTCGGCGGCGGAGCGCGACCTGCTGCTGCTCATCGCCTGGGCCGACCTGACGTACGAGGAGGCGGCGCAGGCGCTGGACCTGCCGCTCGGCACGGTCAGGTCCCGGCTGCACCGGGTCCGCGGGAAGCTCCGCCGGGCGTTCGGCGGGATCGACCCCTCACGTCTGCAGGAGGAGTTCGCGTGATCGACGACGAGATCGACCTGGTCGGCCGGGCCCGTCCGGCGGATCCGCCGCAGGACACGGGGGCCGGGGCACGGGCCCGGGCGCGCCTGCACGCCGAGATCATCGGGGCTCCGCAGACCCGGCGCCGGGCGGCGCGCCGCCGGGCGGCCCGGTGGGTCCTGCCCGTCGGTGTGGCGGCGGCGGCCTGTACCGCGGCCGGGATCGTGGCCGTGCTCCCGGGCGGGCATTCGCCGTCCTCTCCGGAGGCGCTGACGACGCGGACGCTGGAGCTGGCGGCGGCGACCGTCGAGACCCAGGTGCCCGTCGGCCGGCCCCGGCCGGGACAGTGGGTCTACACGCTGCGGATGGACAAGTACGCCCTCCAGGACGGTGACGTCGTCGGGCCGGAGGCGATGCTGCACGGCAAGGTGAAGGAAGAGGAGTGGTGGCGTTTCGACGGCAGGCGCCTGGCACGGTCGCTCCAGGGCGGCAGGCTCTACGTCAAGGGCGTCCTGCCGGGGATGGGAGATCGGCCGCCGCGTCGCCCTGATCCCGCCGTCAACGCGGGGTGGATCGGGGGTCCGGGCATCTGGAACTCCGCGCCGAAGGTGGTGTACGGCTACGTCGCCGGCCTGCCGACCGATCCGGTCGCCCTGCTCGCGCGGATCCGGAAGGACGGACACTACCGCCAGGACGATTACGGACGAATGTTCGGCAAGATCTCCGGGATTCTGCGGGATGACAGGCTCATGCCGCCGAAGACGACCGCGGCGTTCTACCGGGCTCTCGCGCTGATGCCCGGGGTGCGCGTCGCCAAGGACGGCACCGACTACGCCGGGCGCCACGGCATCGCGGTCCTCTGGGGGACGCCGGGTACGAGGGGAGGCATGGAGATCATCCTTGATCCTCGGACCTACCGCTACATGGGCGACTCGACCCAGGCCGTCCTCGGCTCCGCGGTGGTCGACCATGCCGGGCAGCGAGGCTGACGACCGAGGCCGCCTGAGGGCCCGCCCCCCGTGACACACGATCACGGGGGGGCCGGGCCCTCGGTGTCTCAGGCCGGGATCGCGGTCTCGATGGCGGCGCAGCGCCACCGGCCGCGCTCCTGCTCCAGCCGGAGCGCCAGGGCGTGGACCCGCGAGCCGAACGACGCGAGCGCGGTGACCTCGGCGACGCCGGGAGCGGGGGCGCAGACCCGTACCGTGCCCAGCCGGGGGAACACCCGCGTCCTCATCCGGGCCGCGAACCCGTCCAGGTGCTCGAACAGCTCCGGCGTCGTACGGCCGGCGAGGTGGTGGTACGGGCGCACGCCGGCCAGCACCTCCAGGACCAGCCGGGCGATGAGCCGGGCGTCCGCGGTGACGTCCGGCGCGCCGGGGCGTACGACGCCGAGCGGCGGACGGGTCCGGGGTGGCGGCCCGGAGTCCAGGGCGACGGCCAGTGAACCGTGGACGACGATCCCGGCGGCCCGGCCCGAGCCGTACGGGATGAGCCGGATCGGGGCCGGACGGCGTGCGGGTGGGTTTCGGCGCATGACGGGCCTCCCTTGGTGTCTGCCGCGCGGGGAGGGCGGCAGACACAAAGAGGCCTGAGACGGCGCGTTGATACGTCCTGGCCGCATCCGGCCAGGACCGTGCCCCGTGGAGCCGATCGCGGATTTCTCCGATTACCATCGGTGTCCGAGTCGGCACTGATGGTGACGTCGGGAAGGGTCGTCGGTGGATCCACTGGGCTCGTACGCCAGGTCCGGCCGCGAACCACGCCTTCGCGGGAGACGGTCGGTGGTGCTCGCGGTCGCGTTGTCCCTGCCGCTCGCGCTGTCGGCGCCCGCCGTCGCGGCGGCCGTCCCCCGGGCGGACCCGCCGGGCCGGTCCATCCGGGCGACGATGGAACCCACCGACCGGCAGGCTCCGGCCGGCCTGCAGGTCGTCACCAGCACGGCGCCGACGCTGTCCGCGGTCGCGACCGACCCCGGCGGCGCGCCGCTGGACTACACCTTCCAGGTGCTGACCGACTTCAACGACAGGGTCCCGGTCCAGCAGGCGACCGTCACCGGCGTCCCGTCCGGGCGGCCGGCCACCTTGGCCTTGAGCGCGCTGCGGAATCCCGGCGTCTACGGCTATCGGGTCCGGACCGCGAACGGCCGGACGGTCAGTGACTGGTCGCCGGTCACCTGGGCGGTCGTGGACGCTCCCGGCGTTCCCACCGACGTGGGGACCGACCTGCGGGACCCGGCGAGCCCCGTCCTGACCGGGCTGGTGACCCGCCCGTCCGGGATGCCGGTGACCGGCTGGTTCTTCCTGTACGACGGTGCCGGTCGCCCGGTCGGCGGAAGCCCGCTGGGCGTCGGTGCCGCGGACGGCGGCGAACGCATCTCGCTCCGGGTGCCCGACGGCCTGACGCGTCCGGGAGCGGCCTACACCTGGACGATGAAGGCCTGCGTCCAGGATGCCTGCAGTGCCGCCACGCGGCCGGTTCCGTTCAGGGTTCCGCAGATCCCGCCCGTGCTGAAGGGCACCGCGTCGACGACCTTGGCCGACAAGGCGGTGTCCGCCTGGACCGCCGAAGCGGCGTCCGGCGCCTGTCCGGGCACCTCCTGCGTGTTGACCGCGGGCACTGCGATCCGGGTCGGCGGTGGCACCGGCTCGCGTCGACGGGTCACCCTGCTGAAGGTGGACACGTCCGCCATTCCCCGAGGCGCGCGGATCACGTCGGCGGTTCTCAGGCTGGGCGGTCCGACCTGCGCCGGCCACGGCGGCTGCCCGGCATCGGCGCATCTGATCGCCGCCCAACTGCGAAGGGCCCTGGGTACGGAGGCGACCGGTGCCGATGTCGTCGCCGCGTCGATCCCGGAGGCCGGCACGTCCTCGGCGCTCCAGGACGCCAGGCTGGACCTCACCGATCTGATCCGCTCGTGGCGGCACGAGCCGGCGAGGAACACCGGCATCGCCCTGACCTCCGATTCGGCCACCGCGGTCGGCTACGACCTGGCGCACGCCTCGGTCGAGGTCACCTACGTTCCCGGAACGGTGCCCGGCGCGGTCTCCGACGCGACGGCCCGGCAGGGCGACGGCGGAGCCCTGGTCACCTGGGCTCCGCCCGCCGACTCCGGGGCGGCGGCACCTCCGCTCACCGGTGACGGGGCCACCGACACGGCCATCACCGGCTACGACGTCCAAATCCTGGACGACGCCGGTCATGCGGTCACGACGGTGCGGAGCCAGACGCCCGACGTGACCGTCGCCGGTCTGGCCGACGGCACCGCATACCTGAGCCGGATCCGCGCGCGCAACGGTTTCGGCGCGGGCCCCTGGACCACGGCCGGCCGGATCACTCCGGTCGCCGTCCCCGGCGGGACACGGCGATTCCTCGACCTCACCACCGCCTACGTCAGAGCCCGCGAGAGCCTCATCGAAGGCACCGCTCCCCCCGCCGTCGCCGGCTCCGGGCCGGCCGGCGACGCCATCCGCGCCGTGCTCGCGGCGCACCGGAACGACCTGCTGGACATGCGCGGATTCGCGCGGAGCATGGGATCGGCGCAGCTGTCCAGCACCGTGCGGATGGACTCGTCGCTGGTCACCTACTCCCCGGCGGCCCGGACGGTGACCGTCCGGGCCGACCTGTCCGGCGCCAAGGTCTACGCCGACGGTGTCGGTACCGGCCGAGAGCACAAGGTCCGCAGCGAGTACCGCGAGTGCGCCGACTTCGTCTTCGGCGTCGACGCCGGCGGTGACGGGGTCACGCTCCTCCACGAGCTGGCCGGCCCGGCCGTCGACTCCCGAACGATCGGTGGGGAGATCAACGCGGTCACCAAGGACCAGGCCGGAGGCCCCGAGGCGCACCTGAGGCCGGACGAGATCTTCGCGGCTCGGAAGGCGGCGGGTCCCGACGCGGTGACCGCCGCACGGGCCCATTCGGCGATCAGCCATTCCGGCATGGTCGGCTGGGCCGTCCGGCACATCAGGGACCGGTGGCAGTATCGCCAGGACTGCACCAACTTCATGTCGAAGGTCATGCACTTCGGCGGTGGCGCGCAGTACGTCAGCGGTTGGTACACCAACTCATCCGCGTGGTGGCGCAACGCCGATCCGCCGCCGTTCGCGCCCGGTGCCACCCGATCCTGGACCCTGGCCGGCGCGAACCTCGGCCATTTCAGCCGCAAGCACCACCGTGTCACCTGGAGACGAAGTTACGCCCAAGTCAGAGTCGGCGACGTCATGTGGTGGGATGACCGAATCGATGGCATCGACCACATGTCCATGGTCACCTACAAGAATGCCGACGGCCCGGGCGGCATCTACATCGCGGACCACGGTCTCGGCTCGAGCCCGACCGTCGGTTACGACGCCTACCGGCCACTGGCCTTCGCGATGAGACGCGACAGGACCGTGCGCAACATCGGCTACGCGAGTCTGGACTGGTGACCCCATGGCGCTCATGAGACGGGACGGACGGGGCATCGCGGCGGGCCTGCTCGCCGCGATGGCCCTGTCGGGGTGCTCCTCGCCGCCCGAGCATCCACAACGGCCGCCCGGCGTGACCTTCGGAAAGCGCCTCACCGAGGACAGGGATTTCTCCGAAAGCGCCCGGGAGATCACGGGGAGCGAGGCGGTGATGGTCCGGTTCGTCGACGCCATGCGTGCGCGTGATCCCGCGGCCATCGCGCGCATCGGCATCGGCGACGACGCGCTCGCGCAGGCCCGCTCACTGGTACGAAATTACGCCCGTCTGCTCGACGGACGAGTTTTGATCACTTTCGCGGTGATCGGCAAGCCCGACGAACGGGCGGCGTGCCTGAATTTCCCGAGCTACCCCTATCAGCTCGTCCAATTCGTGCGGAAAGCCGACAAGGGCGGGTCCCGATGGGAGCTTGTTCTCGCCAAGGTGCAGGGCGCGCCTCCGTCTCCCGAACCGGGTCGGCCGTCGCCGGCGCCGCACCATGACCGCGACACCTTCTGCCAGGACGGCTTCGCGGTCGACGGAGGCTGAGGCGGTGGTCCGGCCTTCGAATTCAGGCGTGATGCGTCACTGGCGTGGGCGGCCGCGGCGGGGGATCTCCAGGGCGCCGCGGATCTGGTAGCGATCGGCGCGGTAGGTGGAGACGGCGAGCTCGACGCACCTGCCGTTCATGAACGACCGGCGCTGCAGCAGCAGGACGGCGCTGCCGCGGGGCAGGTCGAGGAGCCGGGCGTCCGCCGCGTCGGCCAGGCCCGCCTCGATCGTCTGCTCGCCCGCGTCGAAGATCACGCCAAAGCGCTTCTCCAGCACGTCGTACAGCGAGACGTCCCGAAGGGGGATGTCGAGGAGCCCCGGGGCGACGGCCGCCGGGATCTGGGAGCGTTCGACCGCCATGGGCTCACCGTCGGCGGTCCGCAGCCGCTCGATGACGTGCACCCCGGCGCCCACCGGAATGCCGAACACCCGCGCGAGATTGCTGTTCGCCTGCGTGGTGCGGTGGTCGAGATCCCGTGCGCCGGGCTCCAGGCCGCGCGCCCGCATGTCCTCGGTGAAGGAGACCAGGCGCAGCGGCATCTCGATCTTCGGCCGCGCGACGAACGTGCCCTTTCCGGGAACCCGGTACAGCCGGCCCTCCGTGACCAGGTGGTCGACCGCCTGACGAACGGTCATCCGGGAGAGCCCGAACCGCTGGCAGAGCTCGCGTTCCGAGGGGATCGGCGCGTCCACGGGCAACTCCGCGTCGTCGATCAGGTCGAGGAGGATGCCGCGGAGCTGGAAGTACTTCGGCACGGGACTGTTGGGGTCGATTTTCCCCATTGGGGTACCTCTGGCAGCGAAGTGGGGGTTGAAGTATGGTTCAGACTGGTCTAGTCCGGACTAGACCACACGTCAGAACATGCTGTCAATGCAGGTCAGCACTACGAAGACGTAACGACGAGATCACAGGCTCAACAGATGGGAAGGTTCCGGTGAGCACATCGCGCATGCGGGCGGAGATCGGGGAGCAGCCCGCCGCCCTGCGGGCCACCCTCGACGCTCTGCTTCCCCGGATGCCGGAGATCGGGCTCCTGGCGCAGGAGGCCCGCCACGTACTCTTCATCGCGCGCGGATCGTCCGACAACGCCGCCGTCTACGGCAGCTATCTGATCCAGACGCACGCCGGCCGCCTGGCGACCCTCGCCTCGCCGTCGGTGGCCACCACCTACAAGAAGCGGCTCGACCTGTCGGGGGTCCTCGCGGTCGCCATCAGCCAGTCGGGCAAGACCGAGGAGATCGTCGAGTCGCTGGACTGGGCCGCCGACTGCGGCGCCCGTACGATCGCCGTCACCAACGGCGAGGGATCGCCGCTCGCGGAGGCCGCCCAGATCGCCCTCGTGACGAAGGCGGGCACGGAGGTGGCGGTTCCGGCGACCAAGACCTACACCACGCAGCTCGCGGCGCTGGCCGTGCTGGGCATCGCGCTCGGCGCCGAGGCCGACGTCGCGGACCTGCGCCGTGCGCCCGACGAGGTCGAGCGCCTGATCGCGGCGACCGAGGAGTCCGGCGCTCTCGGTCCGATCGTCGACGGCCTCGCGGGGGTCAAGGGCGTGGTGGTGTCCGGGCGCGGCATCGCGTACGGCACCGCCCTCGAGCTGGCCCTCAAGCTGAAAGAAGCCTGTTACCTGCACGCCATGGGCCTGTCCTACGCTGATCTGCTGCACGGCCCGATCGCCGTCGTGGACGACGAGACGCCCGCGGTCCTGGTCGCCGCCGACTCAGGTCCGACGCTGCCCGGCACGGTGGCGCTGGCCGAGCGGGTGGTGGCGGCGGGCGCCCGGGCGTACGGCGTCGGCGGCGGCCGGGCACTGTCCGATGCGACCTCATGTGCACTACCTGGTCCGAATCTGCCAGAGTGGGTATCGCCGCTGGCCTTGATCGTGCCAGGCCAGCTGCTGACCGAGGCGCTGGCCCGCGGGCTCGGCATCGATCCCGATGTCCCGCGCGGCCTCGACAAGGTGACCCAGACCGACTAACGAGGCAGGAGGACCCCATGGCCGAGCGCCGTGTCAGGGTGGAAACGAAGGTGGGGCTGCACGCCCGCCCGGCTGCGCTCTTCGTCCAGGCGGCCACGAGGACGCCCTTGGACGTCACCGTGGCCAAGCAGGGCAAGGACCCGGTCAACGCCAAGAGCATCCTCTCCGTGCTCGCTCTCGACGCCCAGAACGGCGAGGAGATCGTGATCCGGGCGGAGGGCGACGGCGCCGACGCCGTGCTGGAGGAGCTGGCGGGACTGGTCACCGAGTCGAGTGCCTGACGTCCTGCGCGGCACGGGGGTCAGCCCCGGCGTCGCGGCCGGGCCGGTCCGGACCATGTCGGGCGCGGTGCCCGAACCACCCGCCGGCCGACGCTCCGCGGGCGATGCCGCCGCCGAACGCGCGCGTGCGCTCGCCGCGCTGGACAGCGTCGGCGCGGACCTGGAGGAGCGTGGCGCGCGGGCGGGCGGCGAGGCGCGGGAGGTCCTGGCCGCCCAGGCGATGATGGCCCGGGATCCCGGGCTGGCCGGCGTGGTGACCGACCGGATCGACGAGGGTCTGTCGGCGCCGCGCGCGGTGTACGAGGCGTTCAACACCTTCCGCGCGGCGCTGGCCCGCGCGGGGGAGTACATGGCCGCCCGGGTCGCCGACCTCGATGACATCCGGGACCGTGCCGTCGCCATCCTCCTGGGTGTGGCGGCGCCGGGCGTCCCCGACTCCGACGAGCCGTTCGTGCTGGTCGCCCGGGACCTCGCGCCGGCCGACACCGCCCTGCTGGATCCGGCGAAGGTCCTCGCCTTCGTCACCCGGGACGGCGGGCCGACCAGCCACACCGCCATCCTCGCCCGCGCGATGGGCGTGCCCGCGATCGTCGCCTGCGGTGACTGCATGGACCTCGGCGACGGCACGATGGTGCTCGTCGACGGGACCTCCGGCGAGGTGCGCCCCGACCCCACCGAGCAGGAGCTGGCGGCGGCCCAGGCGGAGGCCGAGGCGCGGGCGGCCGTGCTGGGCGCCGGCACCGGGCCGGGCGCCACCGCCGACGGGCACCGGGTGCCGCTGCTGGCCAACATCGGCGGCCCCAAGGACATCGAGGCGGCGCTGTCCTGCGGTGCGGAGGGCGTGGGCCTGTTCCGCACCGAGTTCCTCTTCCTCGGCCGTACGACCGCGCCCTCGGAGGAGGAGCAGGAGTCGGTCTACCGCGCCGTGCTGGAGGCGTTTCCGAGCGTCGTCGTACGGACGCTGGACGCGGGGGCCGACAAGCCCCTGGGCTTCCTGCCGCCGCCGGACGACGAGCCGAACCCGGCGCTCGGCGAACGCGGCCTGCGCCTGTTCCACAGCCATCCCGGCGTGCTGACGGGGCAGTTGCGCGCTCTCGCCCGCGCCGCCGAGGGGCTGGACGTCAGGCTGCAGGTGATGGCGCCGATGGTCACCGACGCGGAGGAGACGCGCTCGTTCGTCGCGGCCTGCCGCGCGGCCGGGCTGAGCCGCGCCGGCGTCATGATCGAGATTCCGGCGGCCGCGCTCCGGGCCGGCGACCTGGCCGCCGAGGCGGACTTCTTCAGCCTCGGCACGAACGATCTCGCCCAGTACGCCTTCGCCGCCGACCGGCAGATCAGCGGGCTCGCGCGGTTCCAGGACCCGTGGCAGCCGGCACTGCTCGACCTGGTCGCGCTGGCCGCGGGAGCCGCCGGCGCTGCGGGCAAGGACTGCGGTGTCTGCGGAGAGGCCGCCGCCGACCCGGCGCTCGGCTGCGTGCTCACCGGTCTCGGCGTGACCTCGCTGTCGATGAGCGCCCGGGCGCTGCCCCGCGTACGCGCCGCGCTGGCCGCGCACACCCTGGACCAGTGCCGTAAGGCGGCCGAGGCGGCCCGCCGCGCCACCGACGCCGACGGCGCCCGTACGGCCGCGCGCGCGGAGCTCCCCGGCCTGGATCCGCTCGGCCTGTGACCTGCATGGGCCGCTCGGCCTGTGACCTGCATGGGCCGCTCGGCCTGTGACCTGCATGGGCCGCTCGGCCTGTGACCTGGCATGGGCCGCTCGGCCTGTGACCTGGCATGGGCCGCTCGGCCGGTAAGCCGACACGGGCACCAGGGCCGCGTCTGCCGGCGCTCAGGCGTCGGGGGTCACGGCCTTCAGCTCGGCGACCGACTCGCGGACGTACCCCGCGAGGTCCTCGTCGCCCGTTCCGTCGAGCCAGCGCTGGAACGCGACCTTGAAGACGGCCATCCCCACCTCGGCGGCCAGACTCGCGGTCAGGTCGGGGACACCGCGACTGCGAAGCGCGTCGGCGATGGCCGTGGCCAGTGACGCGAGCTTGATCAGCTCGCGCTCGCGCAACTCCGCGTTCGCCTCGATGAGGCGCTGCCGCTGCCGGGAGAGCTCCCGGTCCTGAAGCACGGCACCGACGGTCTCCAGGGCGGCGGTCACCGCGTCGGCCGGCGCGACCGACTCGGGCGCGTCGATGACGGCGTTCACGAAGGCCTCCTGCAGAACCTCCGATCCCGCGAACAGGACCTCGCGCTTGTCGGCGAAGTGCCGGAAGAAGGTGCGCTCCGTCAGCCCCGCCCGCTTGGCGATCTCCGCGACGGTGGTCTGTTCGTACCCGCGTTCGCCGTAGAGCTCGTATGCCGCCTGCGTGAGCCGGCCGCGCGCGTTCGGCTGCCATCGACCCATGCCCTGATCGTAGCCCGATGACAGCCGCTGACATCGCTTGCTATAGTGATGACAGCCACTGACATCGTCTTATGGAGGCTTCTCATGCGCGTATTCGTCACCGGCGCGTCCGGCTGGATCGGCTCCGCCGCCGTTCCGGAGCTCATCGGCGCCGGCCACCAGGTCATCGGGCTCGCGCGCTCGGACAAGTCGGCCGCCGCCCTCACCGCGGCCGGAGCGGAGGCGCTCCGCGGCACTCTCGACGACCTCGACGTCCTGCGGGAGGGGGCCGCCGCGTCGGACGGTGTGATCCATCTCGCTTTCAAGCACGACCTCGCCTTCTCGGGTGGCTTCGAGGCCGCCGCCGACGCGGATCGCCGCGCCGTCGAGACGTTCGGTGAGGCGCTCGCGGGCTCCGACCGGCCCTTCGTCCTCGCCTCCGGGCTGGTCGGACTCGCGCCGGGGCGGGTCGCGACCGAGGAGGACGGGCGTGGGCCCGCTCCGGACTCGACGCCGGCCGGCCCGCGGACCCGCTACGGCACCGCGCTCCTGACGCTCTCCCTCGCCTCCCGGGGCGTCCGCTCGTCGGTGCTGCGCCTGCCCCCGACCGTGTACGGGGACGGGGACTACGCCTTCATGGCGGCCCTGGTCGGCGTCGCCCGCGAGAAGGGCGTCTCCGGCTACGTCGGCGACGGCTCCAACCGCTGGCCCGGGACGCATCGCCTCGACGCCGCGAACCTGTTCCGCCTGGGGCTGGAGAAGGCCCCCGCCGGATCGGTGCTGCACGCGGTGACCGACGAGGGCGTGCCGATCCGTGAGGTCGCCGAAGTGATCGGCCGCCACCTCGACCTCCCGGTGGTCTCCATCGCCCCCGAGGACGCGGGGGAGCACTTCGGCTGGCTGGGAGCCTTCATCGGGGCCGACGCTCCGGCCTCGAGCGCGCTGACCCGTGAGCTGGTGGGATGGCAGCCGACCCAGCCCGGCCTCCTCGACGACCTCGACAAGGGCCACTACTTCCGCGCCCCGTCCGCCTGAGGATCCGCTTCCTCGCCCGGCCACCGGCCGACGCGCTCGCCTTGAGCGGCGTCAGCCGGTGATCCGGCCGCCCGCGACGTCGATGGTGATCCCGGTCAGCCAGGACGAGGCATCGGAGGCCAGGAACAGGGCCGTCTGGGCGACGTCGTCGGTGGTGCCGATGCGGCCGAGCGGGTGCGTCGCGGCGACCTGTGCCCGGACCTCGGCCGGCATGCGGGCCTGGACCTTCTCCGTCGCGATGGCCGAGGGAGCGATGCAGTTGACGCGGACCCCGCGCGGCCCGACCTCGGTGGCGAGGTGGCGGGTGAGCATGACCAGCCCCGCGTTGGCCACGCCGTACGCGAGGTTGGCCCGGCTCGGCTGACGGCCGGCGGCCGAGGACATCGTGATGATCGAGCCCCGGCCGCGTTCGAGCATGCCCGGCAGGAACGCCCTGATGGTCAGGAACACCGAGGTGAGGTCGGAGTCCAGCACCTCCCGCCAGCGCTCTTCGGTCAGCTCCGCGGAGGGGGCCGGGAAGCCCTGGCCGCCGGCGAAGGCGGCGAGGACGTCGACCGGGCCGAGTCGCGCCTCGACCTGGTCGCGTACGGCGCCGAGCGCGGCGGAGTCGGTGACGTCGGCGGCCACGTCGATCGCGACGCCGCCGTCCCGGGCGATCCCGGCGACCACCCGCGCGAGGGCTTCCGTGTCGCGGCCGACCGCGCAGACCTCGGCGCCCTGGGCGGCGAAGGCCCGGGCGGTCCGCGCGCCGATGCCGCGCGACCCGCCGGTGACGACGACGACCTTGCCGGCGAGGTCGGAGTAGGTGCTGGTCATGGGAAGGGCTCCTCGGTGTTCGGCCCGGTCCGGGGCTCTCACTGGTGGCGGGAGGGTCGCGTACGCGGCAGCAGGCCGGCGAGCAGGCCTGTCACCGAGATACCGGCGATGAGCATGGCGAACATCGCCGCGAAGGCCGGACCGCCTGACAGGAAGGCCAGGTCGGCGAGGGCGCGGGCGAGCGCCGGGTCGGTCTTCGTCCGGCCGCCGCTCCAGACGAACATCCCGCTCAGGCCGAGCGCACCGGCGGCCAGCACACCGCCGACCAGGGTGATGGCCGAACCCGGCGCGGTGATGCCGAGCGCCCGCAGCCGCCGGTAGAGCACCGCCGCGACGAGGGCGAGGGGCACCGCGGAGGCGAGCAGCAGGAAGGCCCCGATCTTGATCGGGGTGCCGTGGGTCCGGGCGTGGTGCAGAACGGCGAGGCCGGAGGCGTCCGGGTGCGGCGTAGCGCGGTTCGCGACGACGTAGCCGATGGTCAGCGCGGTGAACGCGAGCACGGGTGCGAGCAGGGGAGGGCCGGACTGCGGGCGGCGGCCTGGGGGCTTAACGCCGGGGGCGGCAGAGGCGGTGGTCATCTCATCTCCTCGACGCGGATCGTGTACACGCAATAATGATTACATATTTGAACGATTGTCAATCGTATACATTCTCCGTATGGGCACGAACGAGGAGGCCGAGCGCTCCGCGACGCAGGGAGGCGCGGCCTTCCTGCTGGCTCAGCTCGGGGCGCACGCGGCACGGGCGTTCGCAGCGCGGATCGCCGCGCTGGACCTGACACCTCCGCAGGCGGGGCTGCTGCGGATGCTGGCCGCGACGCCCGGCCGCAGCCAGCGCCGGCTCGCCGAGGACCTCGGGATGCCGCCGAGCCGCTTCGTGCCGTTCGCGGACGAGCTGGAAACGCGCGGCCTGATCGAGCGGCGCAAGAATCCGGACGACCGGCGCTCGCACGCGCTGTACCTGACCGAACGGGGTGTCGAGCTGCTGGCCGAGCTGCGCAAGGTGGGAGCCGCGCACGAGCGGGACGTCTGCGCGGCGCTCTCGCCTGACGAGCACACGCAGTTGACCGCGCTGCTCCGCCGTGTCGCCGAGCAGCAGGGACTGACCCCGGGCGTGCACCCCGGCTACCGCTCGTCCTGACCGGTCCGCCGACCGGGGCGTTTGCCGCATGCGGGTCCGGAGGTTAGCGTCGTGCGGGTGCGATGACGGCTCGGGGAGGGCGGCGAGTGAGACGGACCGGTGGCCTGCGGCTCCTGTCCGCGGTGGCCGTGATGACCGCGGCGGCCTCGGCGACCGCGTGCGGCGGGTCGGCGGCCCGCTCCGACGACGGGCACGCGCGGCGCACCGCGGCGGGCGTCCGGACCTCCCCGAGCGCCACGCCCACTCCCACGCCCGACCCGGTCGCGGCGCTCGTGCGGCGGATGAGCACGGCGGAGAAGGTCGGTCAGCTGTTCATCCCGACCGTGCAGGGCACGACCGCGGCCACCGGTGCGGCGATGATCGCGAAGTACCACCCCGGCGGCGTCATCTACTTCCCGAACAACCTGCGCACGGCCCACCAGACCGCGACGCTGTCCAACGGCCTGCAGCGCGCCGCGCAGAAGGACGGCGGCGTCCCGCTGCTCATCGGCACCGACGAGGAGCAGGGCATCGTCTCCCGTCTGCCGTACATCACGCACTTCCCGACCAACAAGGCGCTCGCGTCGACCAGGGACCCCGACGACGACGTGCGCACCGCGGCGCGGGTCACCGGCGAGGAGCTGCGCGCGGTCGGCATCAACCAGGACTTCGCGCCGGTCGCCGACGTCAACGTCAACCCGCGCAACCCGGTGATCGGCGTACGGTCGTTCGGCGCCGACCCGAAGGAGGTCGCCCACCTCGTCGGCGTCGCGATCGACGCCTACCGGGCGACCGGGGTCGTCGCGACCGCCAAGCACTTCCCCGGGCACGGCGACACCGCGACCGACAGCCACACCGGCCTGCCGGTGATCAAGCACTCCATGGCGACGTGGGAGCGCCTCGACGCGCCCCCGTTCAAGACCGCCATCGCGCACCACGTCGACATGATCATGACGGCGCACATCGTCGTGCCCGGCCTCGACGACTCCGGCGACCCGGCGACGATGTCCAAGACCGTCCTGACCGGCCTGCTCCGCGACAAGCTCGGCTACGACGGCGTCGTGGTGACCGACTCGCTCAGCATGGCGGGCGCGCGGATGAAGTACGGCGCGCCGGAGGCGGCGGTGCGGGCCGTACGGGCCGGCGCGGACATGCTCCTCATGCCGCCGAGCCTGGACGGCGCCTACCGCGCCGTCCTGTCGGCGGTGCGGTCGGGCCGGATCCCGCAGAGCCGTCTCGACCAGGCGGTGACCCGCATCCTGCGGATGAAGCAGGACCGCGGCATCCTCCGCTCGCCGTACGTCGACGCGTCCCGCGCCTCCGACATCGTGGGCTCCGCGGAGCACCGGGCGGCCGCGCGGCGGGTCGCCGCGCACGTCCGCGCGGGCCGCTGACCCACCGCGCGCTCGCTCGCGCGGGCCGCTGACCAGCGAGTGAGTGATCGACCGTTGACGCGCGTCCGAATGTGTGACTAACTTTCGCCAGACCGGTTTCGTCTAGTCACTTTTTTACGATTTCGTCTCGGGGGCGGACGGAAGGAGTCTGAATGTCCCGTCGCCGACGGCTCGCCGCGATCAGCACGGCGTCATTGGTGGCGATCGCGGGTCTGGGCGCGGGAACCGCCCAGGCCGCGTCCTCGCCCGGCAAGGACCAGAGCGTCCTGCGGATCCTCCACTCGATGACCCTCCAGGAGAAGGTCGCCCAGCTGTTCGTCCTGCAGGTGTACGGCACCAGCGCCGACACCACGGACCCGGCCGCCGTCGCGGCCAACCGGAAGCTGTACGGCGTCGACAACGCCGCGCAGCTGATCGACAAGTACCACCCCGGCGGGATCATCTACTACTCGGTGGATCCGCCGAACCTCGCGAGCCCGCAGCAGGTCGCGCACCTGTCCAACGGGATCCAGCAGGCCGCGATGCGCCAGCGGGTGCCGATCCCGATGACGATCGTCACGGACCAGGAGCAGGGCAGCGTGGTGACCCGGGTCCCCGCGCCGTTCACCCAGTTCCCCGGCAGCCAGGCCCTCGGGGCCGGACGCCGGCCCCGCGACGCGTACGAGACCTCGAAGATCACGGGGCAGGAGCTGCGGGCGATCGGCATCAACACCGACTACGCCCCGGACGCCGACGTGAACACCAACCCGGCCAACCCGGTGATCGGCGTACGGTCCTTCGGCTCCGACCCGCAGCTCGTCTCGAAGTTCGTGGCGGCGGAGGTCGACGGCTACCAGGCCGCGGGCGTCATCCCGACGGCCAAGCACTTCCCGGGCCACGGCGACGCCGCCACCGACAGCCACACCGGCGTGCCGGTCATCAACCACACGCGGGAGCAGTGGGAGAAGCTCGACGAGCCGCCCTTCAAGGCGGCCATCGCGCACGGCGTCGACTCGATCATGACGGCGCACATCGTCGTCCCGGCGCTGGACCCGTCCGGTGACCCGGCGACGCTGTCCAAGCCGATCCTGACCGGCATCCTGCGCGATCAGCTGCACTTCAAGGGCGTCATCGCCACCGACGCGCTCGGCATGCAGGGCGTCCGTGACAAGTACGGCGACGACCGCGTGCCGGTGCTGGCGATCAAGGCGGGCGCGGACGAGCTGGAGAAGCCGCCGACGGACGCGAAGGGCAACGGCCTGTTCGACCTGCAGCTCAACTCCGTGATCAACGCGGTGAAGAGCGGCGAGCTGACCGAGTCCCGGATCGACGAGTCGGTCTACCGGCTCCTCGAGGTGAAGAAGAAGCACGGCCTGTTCGCGAACCCGTACGTCGACGAGGGGAAGGTCGCCGACATCGTCGGCACGCCCGCGCACCTCGCCACCGAGCAGCGGGTCACCGACCGCACCATCACGCTGGTCAAGAACGACGTGCTGCCGCTGCCGAAGGACGGGCGGAAGGTCCTCGTGACCGGCTACGGCGTCGCGACGACTCAGACGCTCGCCAACGACATCCACAAGCGGGGCCCGGCCACGACCGTCTACCAGACCGGCACGAGCCCGTCGCAGGCGACGATCGACCAGGCGGTCGCCAAGGCCCAGGACAACGACCTCGTCGTCGTCACGACCAACCGCGCCTGGGACGTCGACCCGGGCTCCGGCCACAACGGCCCGGGCCAGGCCGATCTCGTCAAGGCGCTGGTGGCCACCGGCAAGCCGGTGATCGTGGCGGCGGTGCGCGACGCGTACGACATCGCGTACTTCCCCGAGGCGCAGACCTACCTGGCCACCTACGGCTACACGCCGGCGACGCTGGAGTCGCTGACCAAGGTGCTGTTCGGCGAGATCAGCCCGAAGGGCAAGCTGCCCGTCATGATCCCCGTCGCGGGTGACCCGACCAAGGTCCTGTACCCCTTCGGGACCGGGCTCACCTTCCACAAGAAGTAGTAAGGCGCCCGGCCGGCGTGCCCGCCTCATCGATGTCCGGATCGATGAGGCGGCACCCGGACCGAACTTCCGGGCAAGGGGGCGTGGGACGACGAGACCCCGCCGGTCGCCGTCCCACGCCCCTGGCAAATCCTCACCCGAACCCGCCGCCGCGTAAAGCGGTCATTCGTCCGCCGTACGGGATCGCGCCCGGCGCAGGGCCAGGCGGGTGGCGCCGAGCGTGCCGTCACTGGCCACGGAGGCGTCGGCGCCGAACCGCTCGCGCAACCCGGCCCATACGGCCTCGGCGATGGGTCCCTTCTCCAGAAGCGAACCGGCGACCACGATCCCCGGCCCGGATCCGCCGTCCCGGCCCGCGCCGATGATCTCCTCCAGCGCGGGGCGCACGGCGTCGACGTCGGCGAGCAACCACTCCGCGGCCTCCGCGACGATCCGCCGCGCCACCTCGTCGCCCGCCGCGGCCGCGGCGGTGACCAGCGGGGCCGCGCGGCCGAGCCCGGCGGGCGGCCCGCCGTACACCTCCCTGAGCACCGCCTGGGGCAGCGCGGCGCCGGAGGACATCGCGGCCGCGCCGGTGTCGCCGGCGCCGTCGGTCAGGGCCTTCAGATCGACGTCGGCGAGGAGCGGGCCCGCGGCCTCGCCGAGCAGCAGCCTCGGCACGCTCTCGGCCAGGGTGGTGGGCCGTCCGCGCCCGTCGTAGGCGCGCAGCGCCGCGCGTACCGCCTCGGCGCCGATCCACACGCCGGAGCCCTCGTCGCCGACCAGCCACCCGTAGCCGTCGGCGCGGCGCACGACCTCGCCGTCGTCGACCACGGCCGCACCCGCTCCGGTGCCGCCGAAGACGACGAGCCCGGCGGGCGCGGGGCTCCCGGCGGCGAACGCGACCGCGATGTCGGTGACGACCTCCGGTTCACCCAGGAGGCCCAGTTCCCGCCACGCGGCGGTCGCGGCGGCGACCGCTTTCGACCGTCCGGCCGCGCCGGCGCCGGCGATCCCGAAAACGCCGCCTACGACCTGTAGTCGGTCCAGGTCGCCCAGAGCGTCGCCGACGGCGCTGGCCAGAGCCCCGGCCGGATCGGTGCTGGAGTTAGGATTGGCACCAGGTCCACGGCCGCGACCAGCGACGATGCCATCGAGCGTGACGATCGCGGCACGGGTGTTGGTGCCGCCGGCGTCCACTCCCACGACATACGGACCACTCAAATTGGGACACACACTGTGACCGTAGAACATCGCATATTGACAGGGAATGGGTTTCGTCGGAAAATTTCCTGCATGAGCAAGGTCGGGCCCGACGCCGGGTCCGCGGCCGACAGTGCCGGAGCGTCGCTCAGCACGGTCGTTCGCGTCCGTTCCCTGTTGCCCTCACTGCCCCCCGCGGAGGCGCGTGTCGCCCAGCGCGTCATCGACGATCCGGAGGCGGTGGCCAATTCCACCATCACCGAGCTCGCGCAGGCGTGCGGCACCTCCGAGACGACGGTCATCCGGTTCTGCCGGGCGATCGGCTTCGCCGGCTATCCCGAGCTGCGGCTGACCCTGGCCACCGAGGCCGGGCGCGCCCAGGGGGTGACCGGCGGGCGCGTCGTCGGCAGCGACATCAGCACCGATGACACGCTCCAGCAGGTCGTGGAGAAGATCTCCTTCGCCGACGCGCGGGCGGTCGAGGAGACCGCCAACCAGCTCGACATCGAGGCCCTCGAGCGGGTCGTCGCGGCGATCGTCGACGCCCGCCGGGTCGACATCTACGGCGTGGGCGCCAGCGCGTTCGTCGCCCTGGACTTCCAGCAGAAGCTGCACCGCATCGGGCGCATCTCCTACGGCTGGTCCGACGCGCACATCATGCTCACCAGCGCGGCCGTCCTGGAGCCCGGAGACGTCGCGGTCGGCATCTCCCACACCGGCACGACGGTCGACACGATCGACGCGCTCGGCGTCGCCAAGCGGCGCGGCGCCACCACCGTCGCGCTGACCAACTTCCCGCGCTCGCCGATCGCCGAGGTCGCCGACTACGTCCTGACCACCGCGGCGCGCGAGACGACCTTCCGGTCGGGTGCGACGGCGAGCCGCCTGGCCCAGCTGACCGTCGTCGACTGCGTCTTCGTCGGCGTCGCGCAGCGCACGTACGAACCGACCCGGCAGGCCCTGGAGGCCACCCGCGAGGCGGTCCGGGTCCGCCGTGTCGGATCAGATCGGAGACGCAGGTGACCGATCGTCTCTCCGTCGGGGTTCTGCGGGGGGTCCCCACCGAGGGTCGCAATCCGCGCACCATCGACATCGACCTGCTGCCCACCCTGGACATGCTCCGTTTGATCAACGCCGAGGACGAGCAGGTGCCCGGCGCGGTGGCGAAGGTGCTGCCGCAGATCGCCCAGGCCGTCGACTTCGCCGTCGACGCGCTGCGCGGCGGCGGGCGCGTGCACTACTTCGGCGCCGGCACCTCCGGGCGGCTCGCGGTGCTGGACGCCGCCGAGCTCCCGCCGACGTACGGCGTCAGCCCGGACCTCTTCGTCGCCCACCACGCGGGCGGGCTCGGCGCGCTCTCGCAGGCGATCGAGGACGTCGAGGACGACGAGGACCTCGGGGCCCGCGACGCCGCGGACGTGCGCCTCGGCGAGCTCGCCGTCGGCATCACCGCGAGCGGCCGCACGCCGTACGTCGTGGGCGCGCTGCGCGCCGCGGCCCGGCAGGGCGCGCACACCGCGCTGATCAGCTCGAACCCGCGGACGGCGTTCGGCTCGGAGGTCGACGTCAACATCGCCGTGGAGACCGGGCCCGAGGCCGTCACCGGCTCGACCCGGATGAAGGCGGGCACCGCGACCAAGCTGGTGCTGAACGCCATGTCCACCGCTGCGATGGTGCGGCTCGGCCGCACCTACTCCAACCTCATGGTCAGCGTCAACGCGCTCAACTCCAAGCTGCGCGGCCGCGTGATCAAGATCCTGGTCGAGGCGACCGGTCTGGACGCCGAGACGTGCGCGGCGGCGCTGGCGGATGCCGGCGGCGACACGCGCATCGCGTTGCTCTCCCTGTTGTGCGACGTGCCCTCCGACCGCGCCGCCGGAGCGCTGGAAGAGACCGGGGGCTCGGTGCGAGAGGCGATGCGCAGGATCCGGCCTGAGGGCCAGTAGCAAGACGTCGGGGGCAGCTCAGAAAGGGGTCAACCTCCTCATGCGGAAATTCTGCGCGCTCGTCGCGGCGCTGGGCGCAACCCTCGCCCTCCCGGCGTGCGCACCGAGCACCAGTGGCGGCGGCGGCAAGGTCCACCTCACGGTCGAGACCTGGCGGCCGGAGGACACCGCGGGTTACCAGAAGATCTTCGACGCGTACGAGAAGAAGCACCCGAAGGTCGTCGTCGACTACAAGCCGATCAAGAGCACCGACTACCTGACGGTGCTGCCGAACGAGCTGAAGAAGGCGACCGGCGGGCCGGACGTGGTCCAGCTCAAGCCGTACGGGCCGCTGCAGTCCTACATCAAGGCCGGCAACCTGGTGCCGCTCGACGGCCAGGTGAACGTCAGCGGCTGGCAGGACAAGGTGCTGCAGGCGGCCAAGGGCAAGGACGACGGCAAGCTGTACGGCGTCCCGTACGCCCTGCAGACGCTCGGGATCCTCTACAACAAGAAGATCTTCGCCGACCAGGGCATCCAGCCGCCGAAGACGTGGGCCGACTTCACCGCCGCCTGCGACAAGCTCAAGAAGGCCGGCATCACGCCGATGGCCACGAGCGGCCTGCAGCCGTGGGTGCTGGCGATCGACCACCAGATCTTCGGCGCGACGCGCGAGGGCGGCAACGACTTCGAGCAGGCCGTCCTCACCGGCAAGAAGGACTTCACCGACCCGGACTACACGGCGTCGCTGCAGACCGTCGCGGACCTGAAGCAGTACTTCCCGAACCAGGTCACCGCCGTCGACTACCCCGACGCGCAGACGCTGTTCACCAGCGGCAAGGCCGCGATGTACCCGGGCGGCTCGTACGAGATCGGGCCGTTCACCAAGACGACGCCGGACCTGCAGATCGGCTGGTTCGACGCACCGCCCGCGCCGGGCGCCAAGGTGAACCAGCCGCTGACCTCCGGCTACGTCGACGGGTCGTTCGGCGTGAACGCGCACTCCGAGCACAAGAGCGAGGCGCTCGAGCTGGTCAAGTGGATGGCGACGCCGGAGTTCGGGCAGCTGTACGCGAGCACGCTCAAGCAGATCTCGACCGTGCCCGGCACGACCCCCGGCGACCCGCTGCTCACCCAGGCCTACCAGGGCTACCAGCAGCACGGGGCGACGTACATCATGGTCGTCGACTTCGGCTACGGGAACCCCCTCGGCCGTGACCAGGAGGGGCTGGCCCTGCAGAAGATGCTGGGCGGCACCTCGGCCGCGGACGCGGGCAAGCTCGTCCAGAAGGGCATCTCGGCGTGGTTCAAGCCCAGCGGAGGCTGAGGCGTCCGGTCGGAGCCGGCGGCGGGCGACCCCGCCGCCGGGTCCTGCTGACCTTCCTGCTGCCCGCTCTGGCGCTGTACACGGTGTTCATCATCTATCCGCTGGTCTCGGCCGCGGAGTACAGCCTGTACTCCTGGTCCGGGAACAGGCAGGACGGCTTCGCCGGCCTGTCCAACTTCCACCAGCTGTTCACCAAGTACCCGCTGAGCGAGCAGGTGTGGCGCGCCCTCGGCCACAACTGCCTGTTCTTCATCGGCACGATGCTGATCCAGACCACCCTCGGCCTGGCGTTCGCCGTGCTGCTGCACAAGTCGCGGCGCGGCAAGCGGTTCCTGCAGACCGCCTACACGCTGCCGCACCTGGTCAGCCCCATCGTGGTCGGCTACCTCTGGTCGATCATGCTCAACCCGCAGTTCGGCGCGATCAACGCCGCCCTGCGCGACGTCGGCCTCGGCGCGCTGGCGCAACCGTGGCGCGGTGACCCGCACCTGGCGCTGCCCGTCGCGATCGTCGTGAACGCCTGGCAGTGGGTCGGCTTCCCGATGCTGCTGTTCGGCGCCGCCCTCGCCGGGATCCCCGACGAGTACGAGCAGGCCGCCCGCGTCGACGGCGCCTCGTCGTGGCAGGTGTTCCGCCGGGTCACGCTGCCGCTGCTCACGCCGGTGCTGGGCATCGTCACCGTCCTGACCTTCATCGGGACGTTCAACGTGCTCGACCTGATCTACGCGTTGCAGGGTTCCCAGGGCAACCCCGGGTTCGCCACCGACACGCTCGGGCTGCTGTTCTACCGGACGGCCTTCCAGAACCCCGACCCGAACGCCATCGGCCAGTCCTGCGCGCTCGCCGTCTGCATGTTCATCCTGATCTTCGGGGTCTCGCTGGCGGCCAACAAGGTCTTCCGCCGGATGGAGGAACGCCTCAAATGACCAGCAGCACCCTCACGGTCGGCGAGCGGTCCACCGTCGCCGCGCGGCCCCGTGCGCCGCGCAGGCGGATCCGGGTCGGCGGAGCGGCCTCGGTCATCCTGCTGTGGGTGTACGCCCTGGCGGCCCTCGCGCCGCTCATCATCATGGCGTTCAACTCGCTGCGCACCGAGCAGGACCTGGCGAACCAGCCCCTCGGCCTGCCCCTGCACCCGGACTTCGGGAACTACTCCCGCGCCTGGTCCGAGGGCAACTTCAGCACCTACTTCGTGAACTCCGTCGTGATCACGGTGTTCTCGGTCGTGCTCGGCACGGGGGTCTCGGTGCTCGCCGCCTACCCGCTGGGGCGCTACCGCTTCCGCGGCCGGGGAGCGCTGTCGTCCTACTTCCTGGCCGGCCTGATGCTGCCGATCCGGCTGGGCGCCGTCCCGGTGTTCTACCTGGTCAACTCGCTCACGCAGTCACTGCCGGGGGTCGACACGCGGTTCTGGCTGATCTGCGTGTACGCGGGCAGCGGCGTGCCGTTCTCGGTCTTCGTGCTGACGGCGTTCTTCCGGCAGCTGCCGATGGAGCTGGAGGAGGCGGCCCGCATCGACGGCGCCGGCGAGCTGCGGATCTTCGCCCGGATCATGGTCCCGATGGTCCGCCCGGCGCTGACCACGGTGGCGCTGTTCCAGTTCATCCCACTCTGGAACGACTTCTTCTTCCCGTTGGTGCTGCTGAGGGACGACCAGTGGACTCTGCCGACGGGCCTGACGCGGTTCTTCGGCGAGTTCGAGTCCGCGCACGCGACGCTGTCCGCCGGATTGGTCATCACGACGATCCCCCTCGTGGTCCTCTTCCTCGTGGCCACCAAACAGATCGTCGCAGGCCTGACCGCCGGAATGTCCAAGTGAACGACTGTGAGAGAAGGGTGCCAGGAGCCGGCGTGTGGTCACACGCCGGCTCCTGACGACCCCTCAACCCCACTGCGGACCGACGATGCCGGCGGCGCAGAAGGTGCCGGGCTTGACGGTTGGATCCGGTTTCGGTGCCCCTCTGAGCTCGGCGAAGCCGGAGAGCAGCAACTTACGATGGCCACCGTTCGCGGAGAAATGACCGTCCGATCCGCTCTCCAGGACGGTCAGGCGGAGACTCCGCTCCGGGGAGCCGAATCGCAGGCACACGTGCCACTGCTGCTCCAGCTCGGTCTCGTCCCTGACCTCGGCACGTACGGCGCCACGGAGCGCGTCGGCGTAGTTGCCGACCAGCCAGCCGGATCCCGCGTGCGCGGTCGTCCAGTCCTTGTCGTGCGGCTTCACCTCGAGCCGTGCTACGCCGTCGACGTCGTGCGCCCTGATCCGCGTCAGGAACTCCGCCACCGTCGATCGCACACCGCGGTCCGCGTCTCCTGTCACGGTCGCGTTGTCCGGAAGCGACGGGCGGCTCCGATCGCCGCACGCACCGGATGACGCCATCAGCGTAAGGGCGCACAGAATTCCGGTGACCGCCCTGTGTCTTACTTCCATATGTATCCGAATCCGATGTTGCGGTAGTTCCCGTAGACCAGCGACAGAGGCTTGTAGGTGTCGTAGTGCTGATGGCCTTTGGCGCGGTTGTGCTGCGCGAAGTAGATACCGCCTATGCTGGACGCGGCCTTGTAGCTGACGATCGCCATGTGCACGGGTGTCCCCGCGGGGCGTTCGAAGTAGATGGCATCACCGAGTTCGACTTCGCCGTAGTTGCGTTCCCAGTACACGCGCGGCTTCTTGCCGTCCCACGCGGTCGCGAAGTGCTTCTTGTGGTGGTCCGCGGCCGCCCAGGGGTAGGAGGCGTTGAGCCAGTTGTCCCACCAGGAACGGTCGCTGCGGTACCACCCCGTTCTCATCGGTATGTGACCGCCCCGGTTAAGGGCCTTGGACACGAAGTTCGTGCAGTCGTACTTGTACTCTGCTTTTTCGCTCTTGGCGTGGTTCACGGCCCACCTCGCGATTCCCGGATGGTCCACCTTCGCCGCCGCTCGTAGAGAAGCCTTGTCCAGATCGGAACCGGAGGCGGCCTTAGGAGTCACCGACGCCGTCAGCTGTTCGGGGGTGAACGCGTTGATCTCGCCACCGCCGTCGACTTGAGTGTCGATCGCGCTCGAGTCCGTCTCGGAGGCCAGGACGGGGGCGGGCTCATCGGCGTCGCCCTGGGCGTTGATCAATGGCCTGTTGAAGACGAAGTCGCTCTCCCTCGAGAAATCGTTCGTCACCTTACTCTCCGCGGCCGTGCCCGCGTTGTTCACGAACACCTCCTGGCCTTCGTAGGCGGCGCGGATGGTGACCGCGTCGTTCGATGGGGAGTAGCTCGCGAAGATCTCCGGGAATGTGATCGTCGAGTCGGCCTGAGTGAGTTGTTCCTGTGCTGCGTCGTCACGGCCGGCGACCAGGTCGGCGGACTGCGCCTTGAGCGCCGCGCCGAAGTAGTCGGCGTCCGGGCTCGCCGCCAGGACGGCGTCCGCGTCGGAGAAGCGGCCTTCCGTGATCGCCTCGCGGCCCTGTACCAGCTGTTTCACCGCGTCCACATAGGCCGCCTTGTCGCCCGGGATTCCGGCAGGGGCGACAGCCGGGGTGGTCAGCCATGGCCCGTCGCCGTACTTGCTGTGCGCCCGGACCTGAAAATGATAGGACGTGCCATTCGCCAGTCCGGAGACGATCGTCGCTTCGTTCACGACGGTCTTGGACTGTACGACGTTGTTGTTCCCGTCCAGGGCCTGGACGTCGTACGAACTGATGGGTGAGGCCATCGGGTCGTCGTCGGCGCCTGTGCCCGGGGAGGTGCTCGCGCCGACGTCCTGAGGGGCGGCCCAGGAGACCAGTACCCCGCCGTCGCCGCCTCGGGTGGAGATGTTGGAGACCTTCCCCGGCGGCGTGGGGGGAAGGTAGTCGATCGTCACGTTGATCGAGCTTGACCCATTCCCATACGAGAGGACCGGCAGATCGCTTCCGTCGGCTTCGAGGATGATCCCGCTGTTCTGAGAGGAATCCTGGTACCAGATACCGGCCAGGCCCGTGATGTCCACCTGAGGGTCGGCGATGCTCGTCGGCGGCGCATCCGGGTCCCTCACCGCCACCTCTGCCGCGTCGGCGCCTGTCGCGTTGTCCGCGAGGTCGCTCTCCGGCTGCTCACCGGACACCGAGCCGCTGCTCGGACAGCCGGCTCCGCAGTCCGGCGCTCCGAGATTCAGGCTCGCCGCGGTGATCCTCGCCCCTGCAGGCAGCGCGTCCAGATCGACCTTCAGGTGGGTGACCCGCTGGGCCGTGCCGGCTCCGCCGACTCGAACGGCGTCGTCCGCGGTGAGCGGGCAGGCCGCCCCGCCGCACGCCGCCGGATCCGACTGGGCGGTCCTGATGGTCATCTTGTTCTTCGCGATGGTGACGCGTTGGGTTCCGGTGGACGATCTCGGCTGGGGAGCGGTGAAGGCGATGCTCGGGGTCTTGGGAGTGCAGACCTCCTTCACGCAGGCGTCCATCTGCCAGCGATAGGACTGGCCGGGCTTGGTCAACCCCGCCGGAACCCGCAGACTCATCCGCTGCCCACTCTGCACACTTCCCTGGCCGAGCGGCGTTCCTCCGATCACCGCGCCGCTCGTGTCATAGAGGTAGAAATGAGCGCCCACCTCGGCCCCTGAGGGCCGAGACAGCACGCCCGAGAGCACGGTCGATCCGGACTCATCGGTTCCCGTCGCCAGCGACTGCGGAGTCTGAGCCGCGTCGGTGATCAGCGGCTGCCACGCCGACCAGCCGCCGGCGCCGGTGGCGCTCATGGCTCTGACCCGGAAGATGTACGACCCGGGGTTCTTCAGCCGGCCGTCGGGGACTTGCCATGTCGCAGTCGCTCCCGAAGCGACGGCATTCGCGCTGCCGGTCACCACCGTCGTTCGACCGGCGGACTTCGCCACCTCGAATGTGTAGTCGACCGGCTTGCCGTTGGGTTCGGTGATCTGCGCGGAGAGGGTCGGCCTGGTGGACGCCACGGTCGGCGATGTCGTCAGGTCGGATGCCTTGGGTGAGGCACCGACATTCGTAGGCGTCGGCAGCCTGTAGTTGAAGGTGACGCTCAGAGCCGGTTCCTTCTCCCCCTGAGCCCCGGCCACATAGTTGGAGGAGTAGAACCTCCTCCAGGTGGACGGGTCCTTCTCATCCGCGCCGCGAAGCTGGATGCCGTAGTCGGGCTGTCCGTCCGCCCACGCCTTGACGATGGTGCCGACGTTCCAGTGCATGAAGTCCTGGGGACAACTCGCGGCACCGGGCGCGGCGACGCTGGTCACGGCCCCCGTCGTCGTGGTGTTCGGCTCGCTGCCGTACCTGATCGTGTCGGGATCCCAGGTGGACGTGACCCGGCGGGCCTGGACACCGGCGCTCGGGTCTTTGCAGACAGAAGACCAGAAGGCCCACAACCGGAGATCGGCGTCGATGATCTGAGTTCCCCGGAGGTCATCGACATGGTTGAACCTCAGGTACGAGCGCGCGATGTGAGTGCCGTCGTACGTTCCCGCCTTGAGTTCGGTGGACCCTCGCTGGGAGTCGGGGAAGTCGGTCTGCACCCAGGTGTCCGTCTGCACGGTCAGGGTGCTGGTGGGATCGATCGTCACGGGATAGCGAACCGCGGGGTCGGCGAGGAACCGCGCGTCGGGTTTCAGTCGCAGCACCGGACCGTCGGCGGTCTGCTGGATGGTGGTGTCGACGGCGGCCTGGTGCGACGGCTCGCCGGAGCGCGGATCGGTTCCGGAGTCCCACATCCTCGGCTCGGGTGCCGATGCCACGAGCCGGCCCGAGGAGTCGCGCAGATCCAGGCCGTGCTCACTGGAGGCGGCGAGAGTCAGTCCCTCGGTATCGACCGATAGCGGAATCTCGAGGTCCTGCTTCGGCTGCTTCCGGAGAACGAGCGAGTGGCTGAAGCCGTTGGGCAGTGCTTTGACCACCAGGTCGCCGTCGGGAACGACATCCTCATAAATCGCGGTGTCCCCTTGTACCCGCGGGCTCGGGAGGGAATCGCGCCACGCGACGGAGAACGACCGATTCGCGCGCTGCAGAGTGGCGAATGGGCCGGCGCCGCCGTCCGACAGTTGAATGTCGGCTGCGGCGGTCTTCGGTCGTAGTTCCGTGGCAGCGCTGTTCGGCGTGAGTGAGGTATCGATCGAGCGCCACGTGCCATCTTTGTTCACCCGGACAGGTCCGCTGAAGGACTCCATCGTGAATGTGCCGTCCGGGTTTGCCCATGTGGTCGAATTATCCGTCCGATCGTCCTGCACTTCGACTTTCGTGCCGCGTGCTTTCGCCGTCTGCGAGGCCACAGTGCGCGGATCCCGCGACGGTGATCGTTCCCCGGCGGATGCACGCTCACTTCCGGTCACCGCTACAACGGTCACGGTGACCATCGCGGTCACCAGGCCGGCGCTCCATCGGGACCGCCGCATCAGTGGCCGACTGCCACGCGAATGACCCCTCAGGGCCGGTGCTCTCCCCGCTCCCGCCAATGTGCTCCCAATCGTCGTCGCGGACGGCTTTCACCGGTCCGCTCCATCGATGGACCGCGGGCGCGATACGCGGGTCCCTTCGGATGAACTGGGCCGGCCATGAGCGTCTGCGGTACATCTGACAGGCGCGTCGATGGAATCGACTCGACCAGCCATCCGAAAGTGAGGTAGGTAGCGGCAAGGTAGCAAAAATGCCATCTTCTAGGCAAGAGATGGTAAAGGCGTATCCCCGGGGGTTGAATTACGGACATCCGAAATCTGGGTCGATTTGTGTTGCGGTTTTCGTGGCCCGCCTGAAGGCGATCAGCTCGGCTCGAACGTCATCTCCGGGTAGCGGGGCGAGGGCCGGTCGAGGATCGGGCGGTGGTGGTGATCCAGGTGCTCCATGAAGAAGGCCTCCACGTACGCCCGTCCGACGGCGACGGCCCGCTCGGGGACGAGCGTGCCGAACAGCTGCTCTCGTACGGGCTGCGGCACCCCGAGGGCGCCGGCGAAGGTCTCGAAGTCGGTGAAGGTGAGGTGGCCTGAGTCGCGCAACCGGAGCCAGCGGTGCCAGGCCGTGATGTGCGGCCAGAGGGCGGTCAGGTTCCGTTCCGTCAGCGGGCTCGCGGCGGTGGCCCCGCTGATGACCATGTACGGCGCCGGCAGGCCGGCGGCGGCGACGCGGTCGCTGACCCCACCGTCCAGCCCCAGCCCCGCGATCACGCGCCGGTCCTGCAGCATCGTCTCGGCGGTGGCCTCGGCCCCGTGTGAGTGACCGAACATGCCGACCCGCGTGAGGTCGAGCATCTCCCGGAAGGCGGGGAGCCACCGCCCCTCGGCGTCGGGGTCGGCGCCCGCGTCGAGC
The DNA here is from genome assembly GCF_024055715.1 of Actinoallomurus soli. GTDB lineage: Bacteria > Actinomycetota > Actinomycetes > Streptosporangiales > Streptosporangiaceae > Actinoallomurus > Actinoallomurus soli. The sequence continues at coordinate 47,036 of NZ_JAMXMV010000004.1, read as the reverse complement.
ACGGCGAGCCGGTCGAGCACGAACCGTACGTCGGCGGCGCGCACCAGCGTCTCCTCGTCGGCCTTGCCCGGCGGGATGACGCCCCCCACCTCGAGCCGGCCGCCCGGGAACTCCACCTCGCCGGCGTCGTGGGTGTGGTCGACGCCGACGACGGCGAACCCGTGGCTCGCCAGGTCCTCGGCGAGACCGGTCAGTGAGGACCGGTCCATGCCGTCACCGGGGGAGAAGACGACGACCGGCCATCCCGTACGCGGCGGCCGCGCGACCGGAGCGCCTTCGAACGAGTGTGTGCGGAGCCCGTGGAACGTCCCCTCCGGCACCTGTGCGCCCAGCGCCTGCGCGGTGAAGGCGTCCAGGTGCCTTCCGGCGAGGGGCGGCATGTACGGCGCGCGGGGCAGCCCCGCGGTCCGGGCGGCCGGGTACCACAGTTGCGCCATCAGCTCCCGTACCGGATGCGACTCCACCCAGGGGTCACGCCGGGACGGGTCGACGAGGTGCAGCGAGACCGTCCCGATCCGGTACGGCCCCGTGGGACGCGGCAGCGACAGCGGCGAGACCGGCGTCGTCGCCGGACGCGCCGCCCCCGGCCGAGCCGAGGCGGCCGGCACTGGGAGGGCGCCGAACACCAACGCGACGATCGCCGCGACGACCGAGATGATCCTCTGCATCACCGCTCCCGCCTGCGGAAGGGACCACGTCTCCTGACAACGCCTGACGGACGGGGTTGATCAACGTCAGAATCACTTCGTGACCGCCCTGTGATCAGGAAGGGCATGTGTCGCGTATGCGGCTTCAGGCGGCGGAGAAGGTCACGGCTCAGCTCTCGGGGGCCGGGGTCCGGTCCGGATGCGTCGCCGGGCGCCGGTTGGCGTTCTGCGTCGTGCCGTGTCCCAGAACGCCGTGGTCGTAGGCGCTCTCGGCGTGTACCGCCAGGTCCAGGCCGGCCTGCTCGTCCTGGGCCGAGGCCCGGAAGCCCATGATCCGGTCGATCAGCTTCCCGATCCCGTACGTCACGGTGAACGCGTAGGCGCCCACCACGAGCACCGCCGTGACCTGCCTGAGCAGCTGGCCTCCTCCGCCGCCGGAGAGCAGCCCGGTGGCGCCCCCGGTCATCACCGCGGTGGCGAAGACGCCGATCAGCACGGTGCCGACGACGCCCGCGACCAGGTGGACCCCGACGACGTCCAGGGAGTCGTCATAGCCGAAGCGGTACTTCCAGCTCACCGCGTACGAGCACAGCACACCGGCCACCAGGCCGATCACCAGCGCGCCGAAGACGCCCACAGAGCCGCAGGAGGGGGTGATGGCGACCAGGCCGGCGACCGCGCCGGAGGCGGCGCCGAGCGTGGTGGCGTGGCCGTCCCTGCGCTTCTCCACCGCCAGCCAGCCCAGCATGCCGGTGCAGCCGGCCGCCTGGGTGTTGACGAAGGCGGCCGCCGCCAGGCCGTTGGCGCCCATCGCCGAGCCCGCGTTGAATCCGAACCAGCCGAACCACAGCAGCCCCGCGCCGAGGAGCACCAGCGGCAGGTTGTGCGGACGCATGGCCTCCTTCCTGAAGCCGAGGCGCGGTCCGAGGAGCAACGCGAGCGCCAGACCGGAGGCGCCGCAGTTCACCTCGACCACGGTGCCCCCGGCGAAGTCCAGCGCGTGCAGCCGGGTGAGGATCCAGCCGCCGGGCGCGAAGACCCAGTGGGCCACCGGTACGTAGACCAGCAGCGTCCAGGCGGCGACGAAGACCACCCACGCGCCGAACTTGGCCCGATCGGCGATGGCCCCGCTGATCAGCGCGGCCGTGATGACGGCGAACGCGAGTTGGAACGCGGCGAAGATCAGGGTCGGTACGTGCCCGGTGAGACTCCTCGGCCCGATGCCGTGCATGCCGACGTACCGCAGGCCGCCGAGCAGCCCCCAGCCTCCCAGGTCGGGACCGAAGGCGAGCGTGTAGCCGGCGAGCAGCCAGACGACGGTCACCACGGCGATCGAGACGAAGCTCATCATCAGCATGTTGAGCACGCTCTTGGTCCGGACCATGCCGCCGTAGAACAGCGCCAGGCCCGGCGTCATCATGAGAACGAGTGCGGTGCTGGTCAGCAGCCAGGCGGTGTCGCCGGCATCGAATCCGGTCGGCATGTCGGTGTGTCGTCCTCCCGATCGGCCCGGGCGATGCCCGGGCGGCTCTGGGAAGGGTCGCCAGCCCACGTTTCCGGTCGAGTACAGGCGTGTTACCCGCGTGTTTCGTGTTTCACGAAGATTGCGAAGAGCTCACCGCGGGTTCCGCAGGGTGGCGGGCGCGATCAGTACCCGGGGTTCGCGCCGCCGCTCGCCTCGATCAGCCGGTACAGGGCTTCGGTGCCGAAAGGCAGCCGGGGGGTGGCGACGTCGATCCAGCCGGTGCCCAGCGCGTCGATTCCGGCGTCCCACCACCACCAGCTCCGGTCGCCGCCGCCCTCTTCCTCGCTCGGGTCGAAGTGGAAGAGCCAGTCCGAAAGCCTCCCGGGGCCCTCGTCCGTCTCTTCGGCCTCGTCCGTCGTGTCAGGAGCGGTCTCCTCGACCGCAGTCGCCGACTGCCACATCTGCAGCCAGGCGGCGGCTCTGGCGGCGGGATCGAAGATCGGCGCAGGGGCGGGAGGCGTGGGCTCCGGTGCGAACCGTTCGACGAACCAGGAAGGAAGGATCTTCGGCCACTCTTCGTCCGGCGGCCATGAGTCCACCCGCTCGAGAACGCAGCCGAGCACTTCACGCGCACGGGCGATCACGGCCTCCGGGTCGGTCGCCGTGAAGAACACGCGGAGGAGGAACAGGCCCTCGTCGTCGTCATCCTCGCTGGGGCCGAGCCGGATACGCCGTAGTTCGCCGTCGGAAATCTTCATCCCCTGCAGTGTGCATGATTTCGGTCGTTCTGGGGGCCTTTCGGTCAGCCGACGGCGGCGATGATGCTTTGGACGCGCGCGGTGGTGGTGACGGAGCGAACGGTCTCCGGCGGGTAGAGCGCGCCGCCCATGTAGATGCCCGGCCGGGTGAAGCGGGACGACGACGGCCGGTCCTCCGAGGCCGTGAAGTGCAGCTCCTGGGCGCCCGTCTGCTCGAGGACGCGGGCGGCGGTGCGTTCGTTGATGCCGGCGGCCGGCAGGATGATGATCCGCCCGGCGGCCTTCGCGACGAGACGCGCGATCAGGTCCGCGCCCTCCAGGGCCGAGGGGGCCGCGCCGGAGGTGAGCAGCCGGTCCACGCCGAGCCCGACGACGTCCTCGAACGCCGCCTCGGGGTCGCGGGTGACGTCGAACGCTCGGTGGAAGGTGACGCTGAGCGGGCGGGCGGCCTCGACGAGCCGCGCGCACAGCTCGGTGTCGATCTCCGCGTCCGGGGTCAGGGCGCCGATGACGACGCCGTCCACACCGGCGGCCTTGACGGCCTCGATGTCGCGCAGCATCGCCGCGGCCTCGGCCGGGCCGTACACGAAGTCCCCGCCGCGCGGGCGGATGATCACGTGGATCTTGATCCGGCCGGCCGCGAGGGCGACGGCCTGTTCGACCATCCCGATGCTCGGCGTGATCCCGCCCTCCAGGAGGGCGGCGCAGAGCTCGACCCGGTCCGCGCCGGCCTCCGCTGCGGCCGCGACGCCGTCGGCGGACTCCAGGCAGATCTCGTAACGCACGTTTCGGTTCCTTTCGCGGGGGAGGTGGATCAGAGCAGCTCGGGCGTCAGATCCGGGTCGGGCATGTCGGAGTCGAAGGGGAACAGCGGCCGCCGTACGCCGTGGTGGCCGAGGCGGAGCAGGTCCTGGTCGACGCCGCCGGGGGTGAGCGCGAGCAGCCAGTCTGCGGCCAGGTCGTACAGCTCCGGCTCCAGGTAGCCGATCTTGACGATGACCAGGTCGGTCGCCGCCGGGTCGAGGCCGAGGAAGGTGAAGTCGCGGATCTCGTGGTACGGCTTGCGGCGGGCGGTGACGATGACCCGCAGGCCGCCGGTCCGGATCACGGCGATGTCGCCGCCGACCGGGTCGTCGCGGCGGAGGGCCTGGACGGTCCCGGCGAGGGTGACCGGCCCCGCCGGGCCGGAGTCGATCTTTCCGCCGACGCGGAGCACGACCTCGGCGTCCTCCCCGGCGGCGAACGCGGCGGCCACCGCCTCGGGGTCCTGGATGCTCGCGTAGATCGCGCTGACCCTCCCGAGGCGGATGTCCTCGACGCCGAGCAGGTACTCCAGGGCCGCGGAGACGTCACCGGCGCCGCCGGCGGTCGGGTTGTCGCCGGAGTCGCTGATCAGGAACGGCCGGGCGTCGCTGTCGATCGCGGACCGGACGCAGTCGGCGAGGCTTCCGGTGGGGGCGACGAAGGCGAAGTCCGCGCGGGCCTTCCAGTACGCCTCGGCGAGCCCGCGCGCCTGCTGGGTGATCGTCGCCTCGTCGTCGCCCGTGACGACGACGGCCGCCCGGCAGCGGGGCTCGTCGGCCCAGGCGTACCCGACCCAGATGGCGGCGTCCAGCACGCCGGGCATCGCCTCGACCTCGGATACGCGGGCGTACAGGCTCTTGGCGGGCTCGATGCGGGTGCTGGTCTTCTCGCCGGGCAGCAGGACCGGCACCTGCACCCAGGCCTTGCGCGGCCGGCCGCCGTCGCGCAGCCGGGTCACGAGGTTGCGCGCCGCGCGTTCACGGGACTCCCAGGCGTCCTCGTGCGGCGCCATCCGGTAGCAGGTGATCAGGTCGACCGTGGCGGCGAGCTCGCGGGAGACGTTGCCGTGCAGGTCCATGGACGCGGAGATCAGCGTGTCGGGGCCGACGGCGGCGCGTACGGCGGCGGCCAGGCCGGCCTCCGCGTCGGTGCGCCCGGTGACGCTCATCGCCCCGTGGATGTCGAAGAGTAGGCCGTCCAGGGGGCCCGCCGCCTTGGCACGTTCCACGATCTCGGCCTCGAGGGCGTCGTACACGTCGGGGTCGACGGCGCCGCCGGGCAGCGAGACCGCGTGCAGCAGCGGCACCCACTCCACGCCCTCGCACCACGCCCGCGGTTCCCGGATCCAGGCGTACCGCGCGAGCAGGGCGTCGTCGCGGGTGACCGTGAAGTCGTCCAGGCGGGTCAGGTGCGGGGAGAAGGTGCTCGACTCGATCGCGATGCCGGCAATGCCGATGCGGAGTGCTCTCACGGGTGGATCTTTCGTTCGGGGCGGCGGGGGTCAGGAGGAGGCCAGGGCCACGCCCTGGTCGAGGATGAGGCGGCCGATGCCCAGCAGGCCGGCGTCGGGCCCGGCGACGCTCTCGGCGATCTCCAGGTCCTGGGTGGTCGGGGGCAGGCACCGCTCGTACAGGACGCCGCGCGCGGCGGCGACGAACAGGTCGCAGGCGGCGAGCGCGCCGCTGAGGATGACCGCCTGGGGGTTCAGGAAGTTCACGATCGTGGTGAGGACCTCGCCGAGCTGCCGACCGGCGAACCTGACGTTGGTCGTGACCGTCGGATGCCTGTCGCGGGCGAGGCGTACGAGGTCGGCGGTGCTCTTCACGTCGACGCCCTCGGCGCTCACGGCGGCGACCAGCGCGGCGCCGCTGGCGATCGTCTCCAGGCAGCCGAAGTTGCCGCAGCTGCACGGCCGGTCGCCGCCCGCCGGGACGCGGTTGTGGGTGATGTCGCCGGCGAAGCCGCGGGCCCCCCGGTGCAGCCGGCCGTCGCTCACGACCGCCGCGCCGACGCCGGTGCCGGCCTTGACGAAGACGAAGTCGCGGAGATCCGGCCCGCGGGCGACCGTTTCGCCCATCGCCATGAGGTTGGCGTCGTTCTCCACGACGAGGGGGGCCTGGAACCGCCCGCTCATCCGCTCACGTACGGAGAAGCCGTGCCAGCCGGGCATGCGGGAGGGCCCGACCATGACGCCGTCCAGGTCGACCGGCCCGGGCAGCCCGATCCCGGCGCCGAGCACCGGGCGGCCGTCGCTGAGCTCTTCGAGCGCGTCCATGATCTGGTCCAGGACGGGTTCCGGCCCGGCGCTGACGTCCATCTCCAGATCGCGGATCTTCTGGGGCCGGCCCGTCCCGTCCAGCGTCGCGAGGCGCGCGTGGTGGCCGCCGAGGTCGGCGGCCAGCATCACGCCCTCACCGGCGGGGACGCTGAGCAACCGCGGCCGCCGGCCGCCGCGCGAGCGGCCCTCGCCGGACTCCAGGAGCAGGCCGGCGTCCAGCAGCTCCTGGACGTGGGCGGAGACCGTCGACGGAGCCCAGCCGAGCAACCGGGCCAGCTCGGCCCGCGACGTGGCCTGGCCCGACGCCACGAGCCCGATGATGTGCGCGGCCGACACGGTGGCTCCTTAGTCGAATGTTCAGCAGACTTGCTTCGGATCCGAACGTTACTTCGGTTGATTCGGTCGGACAATAGCAATCGCTGTGACGGCAGTCCACCGGTCGGCCGCGTAACACGACCGTGACCAGGCGCGCCTGTTGCGTCGACTGCGTTACTTGTTTCGATTCGGTCTTGTCTTCGTTCGATGGGGCGCTGTATCGTCACCGCCACATCGCCACCGACCCCCGCCGGACCGGCCACTCGAACGAAGCCCCCGGCCGGTCGGCCGAACCGACTCGCTGAAACCTGCGGACGACGTCCGTTCCCCCCGTCAGGAGCATCGATGAGAAGACGATCGCCTTCGTTCCCGGCGACCGCGCGCACCCCGCTGGCGGTGCTCGGCGTGGCCGCCACACTGCTCGTGGCCGGATGTTCCTCCGGCAGTGGGCAGGGAGGGTCGTCGGCGACCGGCGGCACGCCGCAGCAGGGCGGTTCGGTGACGTTCGCGCTGCCGCCCAACGCCACACCGAACTGGATCTTCCCGCTGGGCACCCCCGGTCACCTGGCCGGGTACAACAGCGCGATCCGGCAGAACGTCTTCCTGCCGCTGTACGCCTACAACGGGTCGAGCGGCACCGTCGCCATGGACGAGAAGGCCGGCGCGGCCAAGGCCCCGGTCTACTCCAACGGCGGCAAGACGGTCACGATCACGCTGAAGGACGGCCTCACCTGGGCGAACGGCCAGAAGGTCACCACCCGGGACGTGGAGTTCTGGTTCAACCTGGCCAAGGCCAACAAGGCCCAGTGGGGCAACTACAGCAAGGGCGACCTGCCGGACAACGTCGCGAAGTTCACGACGGTGAACGACACGACGTTCAAGCTCGACCTGACCAAGGCGTACAACCCGGAGTGGTTCACCGCCAACCAGCTCACCTACGTCACGCCCATGCCGCAGTCGGCCTGGGACGTCGAGGACGCGAGCGGCAAGGTCGGCGACTACGACCGCACGACCGACGGCGCCAAGAAGGTCTTCAAGTACCTCATCGGCGAGGCCGGCAAGCTGTCGGAGTACGCGAGCAACCCGCTGTGGAAGGTCGCGGACGGGCCGTTCACGGTCAAGGAGTTCACCACCACCGGCCAGGTGACGCTCGCCAAGAACGCCAAGTACACCGGCGACGACGCCGCCCACCTGGACGCCGTGACGTTCAAGCCCTTCACCTCGGCCCAGGCGGAGTTCAACGTCCTGCGCTCCGGCGGCGTCGACTACGGCTACCTGCCGGCGCTCGCCGTCTCGCAGCAGAAGACGATCGAGAACAGCGGGTACCAGGTCAAGCCGTGGAACGGCTGGGCGATCACCTACATTCCGTACAACTTCAACAACCCGGAGATGGGCGCGGTCTTCAAGCAGCTCTACATCCGGCAGGCCGTGCAGATGTCGATCGACCAGGCGACGATCTCGCGCGTCATCTGGCACGACCAGGCCGCCCCCGGGTACGGGCCGGTGCCCCAGCAGCCGGTGTCGAAGTACCTGTCCCAGGACCAGAAGAACAACCCGTACCCCTACGACGTGAACAAGGCCAAGGCGCTGCTCACGTCGCACGGCTGGACGATCGCGGGCAACATCGCCTCCTGCACGAAGCCGGGCACCGGGGCCGACCAGTGCGGCGCCGGGATCAAGGCGGGCACGCAGCTGAAGTTCTCGCTGCTGACCGAGAGCGGCAGCACCGAGACCGACAACACGATGCAGGAGCTGCAGTCCTCCCTGTCGAAGATCGGCATCGCGCTGTCGATCAAGTCGGAGCCGCTCAACTCCGTCCTCGACCACAGCCCGGAGTGCAAGCCGAACCAGTCGACCTGCTCCTGGCAGCTCTCCTTCTTCGGCACCCAGGGCAGCTGGTACTTCCCGGCGTACCCGAGCGGTGAGCAGATCTTCGCCACCGACGGAGGCACCAACCTCGGCAGCTACAGCGACCCCACGGCCGACAAGCTGGTCAAGGAGTCGACGAGCTCGTCGGACCCCCAGGCCATGCAGCAGTACAGCTCCTACCTCGCCAAGCAGCTCCCGGTGATCTGGATGCCGAACCCCGCCTACCAGGTGTCGGCCATCCGCAACAACCTGCGCGGCGTCGTCCAGGACCCCCTGGCCTTCATGCAGCCGCAGCGCTGGTATCTCGCGAAGTGACCGGCGCGCCCGGGACGGCCGCCGGCCGTCCCGGGCCCTCATCCTGACCTCACCCTGGCCGGAGGAACCCCGTTGATCCGCTTCCTGGCAAAGCGCCTCGGGCAGGCGATCGTCGTCATCCTGCTGGTGACCGTGATCGTCTTCCTGCTGCTGCACTCGGTCCCCGGCGGGCCCGCGCGGGGCATCCTCGGTCCCCAGGCCAGCCCGCAGGCCATCGCGGCCTTCAACCACGAGCACGGCTTCGACAAGTCGCTGGTCCAGCAGTACTGGGCGTTCCTCAGCCGCCTGCTGCACGGCGACCTCGGCGACTCGTACACGCTGAACCAGTCGGTGGGCTCGCTCATCGGGCAGCGGCTGCCCAAGACGCTCGTCCTGACCGGGCTGTCGACGCTCGTGGCGCTGGTCATCGCGATCCCGCTCGGCGTGTGGCAGGGCCGGCGGCGCCGGGGCCTGACCGACTACACGGTCACCACCCTGGTGTTCGTCGGATACGCGACGCCGGTCTTCTTCCTGGCGCTCATCCTCGTGATCGTCTTCACCGAGAAGATCCCGATCCTGCCCCCGCAGGCGCCGCAGGCCCAGACGCTCGGCGCGCTGTTCGCCGACTCCCGTGCGCTGATCCTGCCCGTCCTCGCCGGGGCCATCGCGACGGTCGCGGCGTTCAGCCGGTACATGCGGTCGGCGGTGCTCGACAACCTCGCCGAGGACTACGTACGGACCGCGCGGGCCAAGGGAGCCTCGGAACGCCGGGTCGTGTGGCTCCACATCATGCGCAACTCGCTGACGCCGATCATCGCGATGCTCGGCTACTACCTGCCGGTGCTGTTCTCCGGCGCGCTGGTCATCGAGTCGGTGTTCAACTACCCCGGCATGGGGCTGTTGTTCTGGAACGCCGCGCAGACGTCCGACTACCCGATCCTGCTCGGCACCGTCCTGGTGATCGCGCTCGCCACCGTCATCGGCTCGCTGCTCGCCGACATCGTCCAGGCGCTCGTCGACCCCCGTGTCCGAGGATCGATCCGATGACCCGCGCGTCCCGTACCGCGAAGGAGAAACCATGACGGTCTCCGCTCCGCTGATGACCGAGCAGGCGCCCGCCACCACGGCGGCCGGGCCGTACCGCCGCATGGTGCGGATGTTCCTCGCCAACCGGCTGGCCGTCACGGGCCTGGTCATCCTCGGTCTGCTGCTCGTGTTCTGCTTCATCGGCCCGCTGATCCACCACACCGACCAGGTCCACACGCAGCTGGCCGACGCGACCCTCTCGCCCGGCACGCGCGGCCACCTCCTGGGCACCGACGACGTCGGCCGGGACGTGCTGGGCCGCCTGATGGTCGGCGGCCAGACGTCCCTGGAGATCGGCATCGCCGCCGGGCTGCTGGCGACGCTGATCGGTACGGTCTGGGGCGCCATCTCCGGGTACGCCGGCGGCTGGATCGACGCGGTGATGATGCGCGTGGTCGACGCGGGCATCGCGATCCCCGCGCTGTTCCTGCTCCTCGTGACCGCGACGATCCTCCGCCCGACGGTGCCGGTGCAGATCCTGATCATCGGCTGCGTGTCCTGGCTCGTGCCGGCCAGGCTCGTACGCGCCGAGGCGCTGTCCCTGCGCAGCCGCGACTACGTCCAGGCGATGAAGGCGATGGGCGGCGGCCACGGCCGCGCGGTCTTCCGGCACGTCATCCCGAACGCCATCGGCACGGTCGTCGTCAACGCCACCTTCCAGGTCGCCGACGCGATCCTGCTCATCGCCTACGTCAGCTTCCTGGGCCTCGGCGTGGCCCCGCCGAAGACCGACTGGGGCGGCATGCTCAGCAAGGGCATCTCCTACACCTCCGAGGGCTACTGGTGGCTGATCTTCCCGGCGGGCCTGGCGATCGTGCTGGTCGTGTGCGCGTTCAACTGCATCGGTGACGGCCTGCGCGACGCCTTCGAAGTACGGCTCCAGGGGCGCTGATGAGCGACCGGACGAAAGGTGAGACGGTGAGCGACTCCCCGGCTCTGGCCATCGAGGACCTGCACGTCTCCTTCTCGGGCTCGGGCGGCTCCGGGAAGGTCCGCGCGGTCGACGGCGTCAGCATCCGCGTCGACCCGGGCGAGATCGTCGCGGTGGTCGGCGAGTCCGGGTCCGGCAAGAGCGTCACGTCCATGTCGACCCTCGGCCTGCTGCCGCCCACGGCCTCCACGAGCGGCAGCGTCCGGGTCGGCGGGGTCGACGTCACGACGCTGGACGGCCCCGCGCTGCGCGCCGTACGCGGCTCGGAGATCGCCATGGTCTTCCAGGAGCCGATGACCGCGCTGAACCCGGCGTTCACCGTCGGCTGGCAGGTCGCCGAGGCGCTGCGCCTGCACATCGACGGCCTGTCACGGAAACAGGCCCTGGACCGCGCCGCCGAGCTCCTGGAGACGGTCGGCATCCGGGACGCGCGGCGCAGGCTCGGGCAGTACCCGCACGAGCTGTCCGGCGGCCTCCGCCAGCGCGTCATGATCGCGATGGCGATCGCGTGCGAGCCGAAGGTGCTGATCGCCGACGAGGCCACCACCGCGCTGGACGTCACCGTGCAGGCGGAGATCCTCGACCTCCTGCGCGACCTGCGGGAGCGGTTCGGCACGGCGATGCTGGTCATCACCCACAACATGGGCGTCGTCGCTGACATCGCCGACCGGGTCGTCGTCATGTACCAGGGCAAGGTCGTCGAGGAGGCCCCGGTCGAGGAGCTGTTCGCCGGCCCGCGCGCGGACTACACCAAGCGCCTGCTGGGCGCCGTCCCGCGCCTCAGGCCGCGGGGCGACGAGCGCACCGGTGAACCGGCGGTCGCGGGCGAACCGGCGGCGCCGGGCGAGGCGGCGCTCGCCATCGAGAACCTCGTCGTGCAGTTCCGCGGCAAGGGCGGCGCGAAGGTCCGCGCGGTCGACAACGTCTCCCTCACCGTCGCCAAGGGCGAGGTCCTCGGCCTGGTGGGCGAGTCCGGATCCGGCAAGTCGACCCTGGGCCGCGCGGCGATCGGGCTGATCACCCCGGCCTCGGGCACCGTACGGCTGCTCGGCGACTCGCTGACCGGCGCGCGGGGGAGCGCGCTGCGGCGGCTGCGGCGACGCTGCGGCATCGTGTTCCAGGACCCCGCCTCGTCCCTGGACCCCCGGATGACCGTCGGCGACTGCATCGCCGAGCCCCTGGTCATCAACAAGGTCGGCGACCGCGACGAGCGGGTCGTCGCCCTGCTGGAGAGCGTCCGGCTCGACCCCGCCGTACGGCTCCGCTACCCGCACGAGCTGTCCGGCGGGCAGCGGCAGCGGATCGGCATCGCGCGGGCGCTCGCCCTCGACCCCGACCTCGTGATCGCCGACGAGCCGACCAGCGCGCTGGACGTCTCGGTGCAGGCGGCCGTGCTGGACGTCTTCCTGGAGCTGCAGGCCCGCCTCGGCTTCGCCTGCCTGTTCATCACGCACGACCTCGCCGTCGTCGGGCTGGTGTCCGACCGCGTGGCGGTGCTGAACCAGGGCAAGCTGGTCGAGGAGGGCCCGCGCGACCAGGTGCTGTTCGACCCGCGCGAGGACTACACGCGCCGCCTGATCAGCTCCGCCCCCGTACCCGACCCGGTCGAGCAGCGCGAACGCCGCGCCCGCGCGGCCGAACTGAGGGCCGCCCGCGACTGACCGTGGCCGGGGCGCCTCACGAGAGGCGGTGCGACGACCGTCCCGGCGGTTGATGGGTCGAGGGCTTGCCCTTGGGCTTTTTCTTCGTCGGGTGCTTCCTCGCCGGATGCGGCTTGTGCGAGTGCTTCGGGTGCTCCCCGGAGTGCCCGTGGGACGGGCTGCGCCCGGGGGACGTCGGCGGGAGCAGGGCTCCCGGGGACGGTGAGTCGGTGGCTGTGGGGGCGGGGGATCGTCTCGGCTGGTGAGTGCCGCGTGAGTGGTGGTGTCCTGTTGGGAGGGGCACGTGCTGTGACGCGGCGACGGCGGCGATGCCGCCGGTGAGGGCCAGCAGAACGGCGATGAGTGCCGCTTTCGCGGTGAGCAGTACGCGTGGGATCGGTAGTCGCCGGTGATGGCGTGTCCGGGCGTCGTGGAACGCGGCGACGGCTGCCTCCTCCCGCCTCGGGTCCTCGTCGACCGGGGCGGTGGAGGCGGCGGCGAGGATTTCGGCGAGTTCGGTCGGGCTCGTGTGCTCCCCGCGCAGCAGGCGTTCGGCGGTTTCGGGATCGAGCCGTGGATCGTTCATCGCTGGCGTTCCGGTCGGTTGGGATTGCTCGGGCGGCGTGCTGCTCGGACGGTGCCGGGCCGCCGTGGATGTCGCGACGGCGTGGGCGGGGGACGGCTGAGGACGGTCTCTCACCGATCATGCCGTATGCCGCCGCGACACCATGCTTCACGTGACAGCGGTAGGCGGCCCGTGGCTCAGCCGATGTAGGCCAGGCCGTCGAGGGCGATGGTCGGACGCCCGGACGTGCCGGCGACCTTGATCTTGATGGTGTGGCGGGAGCTGCTGCTCCAGGTCCGGGTCCACTGGATCTGCCGGTAGAGGCTGGAGGACGCCTTGGTGTCGACCGTGGCGACATAGGTGCCGTCGACGTAGACGTAGTACTTGCCGGCGGTGGTGGCGCGTTTGTCGATCAGTGCGACCGAGCGGGCGGTGACGGTCCATGAGGCGGTGGCTCCCTTGGCGCTGGAGTAGATGCCCGTCCCGCCGAGGTAGTGGCTGTTCGTGGTCGTCTTCCAGGTTCCGGTGCGGCTGGAAGAGGAGTCGGACCGCAGCGACGCCGTCCGGGTCGCGGAACTGGTCGCGGTGTTGCCGGCGGCGTCCGTCGCGGTCAGTGACCAGGCCGTGGACGTCGCGGGCTTTGCGTAGGCGGACCAGGCCGTGGTGGTCGGCGTGAACGTCACGGCGGCTGGGGAGGTGGCCTTCACCGATCGCAGCAGCCGGTCGTCGGTGGCCTTCCACGTGAGGCTGACGGGGATCTTCGTGGAGCTGACGGTGCCGGTCCGCACGGACAGGGCGGCGGAACTGCTGAAGACGGGTCTGGTCGCGTCGGCGACGACGGAGAAGGCGGAGGACTTGGCGGTGGTGCCGTCGATGTTGTCGGCGATGACCTGAAGCTGGTGGGTCCCGGAGCGCAGCGTGGCCGTGACCGAGGTCGCCGACGCCGTGGGGTGGGCGATCGCGGTGCCGTTGTCGAGCAGTCGGTATCCGGTGGCCGCGGCGGGGTGCCAGCCGAGGGTGACCGTGCCCTTGGTGTAGTACGTCGTGTTCACCTTCGTCGCCCCCGTGAGGGAGACGGCGGTGAGGTCGGCCGGGGTGCTCCACTGCTTGGCGGCCGTACGGATCGTGGACAGCTTGTCGTACAGGAGCCCGGGACAGGCGGTGCTGTTGGCGTCGCGGTGTCCGGAGATGGTCTTGAAGGGGACCTGCGAACCGTACGTGAAGTTGCCGTCCTTCACGCCCTCGGTGAGTGTCGTGGAACCGGTGGGGTCACCGCCGTCGAGGCCGAGTTTCCAGGCGGCGACCTTGGCGACGGTGTCGAGTGCCGCCTGGGGCGGTGCGACGTTCGTGAAGGTGCCCAGGACCGCCACGCCGGCGGAGTCGGTGTTGAAGCCGTAGGCGTGCGCGCCGATCACCGGCCGGTCGACGCCTCCGGACCGTCCCTCGAAGAGGGTGCCGCACTTGTCGACGAGGAAGTTGTAGCCGACGTCGTTCCAGCCGTTCGTCTTCACGTGGTACAGGAAGATCGAGCGGACGACCGCCGCCGAGTCCGCGCAGGAGTAGTCGTTGCCGGTGTCGGTGTGGTGGACGAACACCGCTTTGACCTGGTCCGCGTACGCGTTGGGCGTGGCGACCAGTGACTCATCGGCGCCCCACTGGGCACGGGAGACGATCGTCGGGCGGGGCGCCGTGCCGGTTCGGGGAGTCGGCGATGCGGAGGCCGACGGGAGGGGCGAGTCGCTCGGGCCGGTGGTCGGGGCGGGGGACTGCGGCGGAGAGACGCTGGTGCTCGCGGTCGGGGCCGCGCTGGGGGAGTCCGCGGGCGGCGCGGACGGATCAGGACTGCCGCTGTCCGCGGCGAGGGCGACCCGCACGCCCTGGTGCCCGGCGGCGTGCGCGGGGTGCCGCACGCCGGTGCGGGCGGGACGGCGCCGTCTGGCACCCGGGTCGATGAGGACGGCCCGCAGCCCGGCGGGCAGGCGGCGGTGCCCGGTCACCTGAACGGCGACGCCGTTGGAGGGGCCCACCCACAATGGTGCGGTGGTGCCCTGACGGGACCGTTCGCGCTTAGTGCCGTCGGGGACGTCATCATCGGCGACGGTGACGGGCCGCCAGGCCGACCACGTACCGGTCGTCGCACTGCGGGTGCGTACCTTCACGGTTCCCCTCAGCCGCGTACCGGGCCGGTCCCAGACCACACCGAGCAGGCTGAACGGCGAGGTCGACTGGGCCGGGGCGCCGGCCTTGGCACCGGTGGTCCGCAGACCGACCGTGTGCACGTTCCCGTCGATGGGACCGGTCACCTCCGCCGCCGCGGGTTTTCGAGGAGCGGTCGTTCCGGACGAGGCCAGCAGCGGGACGGCGACGCCTGCCGAGCCGAGCACCACCGCGGTGACGGCGACGGCGGTGCGCGGTCGCACGCGAAATCTCATCAATCCTCCATTGCGAGAGAGCGCAGTACGACCGAGAGCGCAGGAGGGTCCGTCGCTGTTACACCTCAGGAGACAGGGCTCGTCACGTGTCGCCGGCCAGCCGCCGCGCGAGCGCGCGAAGGCCACGGTGCGCGGCGGTGCGTACGGCACCGGCGCGCTTGCCGAGTACGCGACCGGCATGCTTGGCGTCGAGGTCCATCACCACGCGCAGCAGGACCGCCTCGGCCTGGTCGGGCGGCAGAGTCGCGATGAGCCGGAACGCCTCGGCCGCGGCGAGCCGCGCCATGACGGTCTCCTCGGGAAGCTCGCGGTCGGCCAGATCGGTGAGCTCGTCGGCGCGTACGTCGGCGATGGGGCGTCGCCGGGCACGGCGGAGCTGGTCGATGGCCCGGTTGCGGCCGATCCGGGCGGCCCAGGCACGGAACGCGGCCAGATCCCCGCGGAAGCGGTGCAGGTCCCGTGCGATCTGCAGCCACGTCTCGGCGGCGATGTCCTCAGCCTCGGCTCCGGCGAGCGCGCCCAGGTAACGCAGCAACCGCGGCTGAACGTCGTGGTAGAGACGGCGGAAAGCGGATTCGTCGCCGTGTTGCGCGGCGACGACATCGGAATCGGACGCTGCTTGGTACGGGCCGGAGGACATCGGGGCGGGCGGGCCTGCGTCTTCCTCGGAGGGATCGCCTTCCAGACAGGACTCGGCCCGGCGGTCAGGGTTCATGGTCGGGCCGGCGCCGGTCACCGGCATGGGGCGAGACGGCGTCCTGACCGTCCGCCCTGCCTCCGGAGTGCTCGCGAGGCGCCGCCGTTCCCTGCCCTGGCATGCCACCCCTTGCACCCGTGCGGAGATAGTCGATCGAGCTCATCAATGACCGCGATTTTCTGAAAGAGCGGCGGAAGGTTAACACGCTTTTAGGAGTTGAGCCAGGCAGATTCGGGATCTCGCCGATTAGGCGTCGTGATTAAATTGTTATCTTCTCGGTGGGTCCATGCGAAGAGTGACCGGTGCGCTACGGATCGTCGACCGGCGCCGGTCTGAGCTGACCGGCTGTTGCCATCCTGGCGGGAAGGTGTGACATTTCGAGGACCCCGGACGCTTGGTCTTGGGGGGACTCCGGTCTCTGCCTTGACGGCCTCTTTGCGGCCACCGTCCGCTCTGACCTGCCTTGACCGCCGTAAACCGCCGAGTGAAGATCGCTGGCGAAGCGCGCTCGCTGCCGGCGAGCCCGAGCGGCCAGTCTGTTGCGGAGGTTCGGTGGTAGTGGCTGTCACTTCGCCTGCCCGCGGCCCGACCTAACGGGTCATCGTCACTCCTGCCCTCAGTGGGTCATTCGGTCTTCGACTATTCCTGACGCCAGTTCCAGGCGCGTCAGCGCGCTCTGGATTTGATTTCGACTGCCCTAGTGGAGTTGTCGTGAGCCGGTTGTCGGCGCGTAAATGGCAAAACGTCTGGTACTGCTAATGGTGGTCGCGCTGCTGTTCGCCGGGTTCCCGGGAGGCGTGGCACGAGCGGAGAGGGCACAGGGCGGCAGGTACGGCTACAGCCGTTCGGTCAGGAACGACAGCACGACCTCGGCCATCTCGTCGGGGACCTCCTCGGCGAGGTCGTGTCCGGCGGTGAAGACGTGGCCGGTGACGTCGTCGGCCATGATCCGCATCTGCGTCTCGTTGCGGTCGGCGATGAACGCCGAGCCGCCGAGCGCCAGGACCGGGATGTCCAGTTTCTTCTGGGAGCTCTGCCGGTTCTGTTCGGCGTCGAGGAGCATCGCGCGGTAGATCGCCAGCATCGCGCGGATGCCGCCGGGCATGGAGTAGCAGCGCACGTACTCCTCCACGGCGTCCGGGGTCGCGGTGTCGGGGTAGAGGCGCTCGTTCTTGATCATGTAGGTGATGAGCTCGCGTTCGTGCCCGGTGATCAACATCTCGGGCACGTCCGGCTGGAAGTAGAAGCCGAGGTGCCACAGGTGCATCCCGCTCGAGACGTTCTCGGGGGTGAGCGCGGTGTGGTCCTCGAAGCCGAACCCGGGGAACAGCGCCTCGGCGAACACCAGCGCGTTGACGTGGTCACGGTGCCGGGCGGCGAGCTGGTAGCCGATCACCGCCCCCCAGTCCTCCCCGACCACGGTGTAGGAGGCGTGCCCCAGGTGGGCCATCAGCGCGGCGATGTCGTCGCTCATCGTCGCGGAGTCGTAGCCGCCGGCGGGGCGGGCGGAGTCGCCGAGACCGCGCAGGTCGGGCACGACGACCGTGTACCGCGGCGTCAGCTTCGGGACGAGGTGCCGCCAGTGATAGCCGGTCTTGGGCACCCCGTGCAGCAGCACGACCGCCGGACCGGAGCCGGCCGTTCGGTAATGCAGACTCGTTCCGTTGACGGAGGCGCGGCCGGTACGGACGGGTTCGTCACGATGGTCGAGAAGCATCGCTCCACTGACTCTTCCACTCGGCCGCGGTCCGGCCGGTGGGCCGGGCCGCGGCGCTGCTCTCTTCTGGTTACCTGGGAACCGTAAGTGAGTATGCTCTGACATGGAAGAACGCACTTTTCGGTGAGAGGGGAACCTCGTGGAAACCGAGCAGGTCACGCGCGCACCCGACGACGCGGATGTGACGCGCGCCGACTCCCTGGCCCGCGAGATCTTCTCCGGCGTGGCCAACAAGTGGGCCCTGCTGATCATCAACGTGCTGGGTGAGCGCACGCTGCGGTTCACCGAGCTGCGCACGGAGGTCGAGGGCATCAGCCACAAGATGCTCACCCAGAACCTGCGCGCGCTCGAACGGGACGGGGTGGTGCACAGGACGGTGCACCCCACGGTGCCGCCACGCGTCGACTACCGCCTCACCGAGGCGGGCCGTGCCCTGCGGGACACGGTCAGCGGCATGTGCGCGTGGACCCGCCGCTACCTCGACCACATCGAAGCGGCCCGGCGTTGTTTCGACGCCAAGGACGGCGGCGCCGCCCGGTGAACCCGAGGGTGACGGTACGGGGCGGGCCGGCCCGCCGCCCCCGGGGACCGGAAGAAGGCTTCAGTCGGTCTGGGTGACCACGGCGGCCAGGCCGCAGGGAGCGTGCAGGAAGAGGAAGAAGTCGCAGTCGATGTATTCGCGGATGACCGTTCCGGTCATACCGCCGACGTAGTTCATGACCTTCCCGCAGGCGGGGCAGGCCGGGTAGTCCGGATCCTGGACCCAGTCGGGCTCCCCGCCGAGCGTCGGCCCGCCCAGGTACCGGTCAGGCCGCCGCTCCCCGACGGTCAGGCGTACGGGCGGCGGGTCCGCCTTCTCCAGTTTCTTCCCGTCCAGGTAACCGGGCCGGACGGTGTGCGCGGACCACGTGGCGTCGCCGTCCGGGGTCACCTCCGCGAAGGAGACCCTGGGGTAGATGCAGCAGAGGAAGCAGGCGACGATCCGCAGCCGCCCCCGCCAACCGGTGTGAGCGAGCGCGGCGGCGACGCGCGGGTCCGTGGTGTCCATGTCGAGGACCACCCAGAGCGGGCCGCCGCACCAGGGGCATTCCTCCTCGGCCGACGCGGCGCCGTCCTCGGGCACCAGCTCGTACGCCGTCGCTCCGCGGATCTCCCGAGCCTGCCCGTCGGCCTCGAAGTCCCAGCCGTACCGGGGAAGCACGTTGGCGAGGGTCTCGGCCTCGATACCCGGTGGCGCCTGCTTCAGCCATCGCCGGAACGCCGCCTCGGCCACCGGACCGTGGGTGGCCGTGAGCATCGTCACCAGCCACACGTTCGGGGAACCGGCGTCGATCCGCGCCACGGCATCGCGCTGCACGTCCTCGTCCGCCTCGCGGAACAGCGCCTCCGGAAGGTAGACGTCGTCGGCGTCGAGCAGGCGCGACAGGTAGGGCCGGAGAGCGTCCGGATCGTCTTCCACGAGCTCCTCGAGCTCCCACGCGGCGTCATCGTCGCCGGACAGGATGCGGTCGACCAGGTCAGCGATCATCCGCGCACAGTACTGCCCTCCTCTGCCGACGCGGAGCAGCGTGCTCCTTGGCCGGCCGGGGGTGGGTTCGTCAGCGCCGAATCGCTCGGGGCGGGTCCGGAGGGTTCGGCCGAGTGCCACCGGCCCGGGCGGGCCGTGGCTACGACCAAGAGCTCACCCAGAACCTGCGCGTGCTCGAACGGGACGGGGTGGTGCACCGCGGTCGCCGGCGGACAGGGCGCGGCAACGGTGGCCCGTGCGGAACGGCCTCGGTCGGGGCTCTCTTCAGGGCCCGGTCGGCGCGAATATCCACATAATCGGGCGTTTCCCTCGCCGGGTGGACCCATCGCGTTCTGCGGCGTCTACTCACAGGAGACGAATTCTCCTCTAAGTAGACGGCGTGGGAAGCGAGGTGCCTCCGGAGGCGTCTGACATGCCCTGATCGTGCGTTATGTCCTGCGGCGTGGTGGCCGCGCCGCGCCGGTCGCAGAGAACGCCCCGTTGCCGCCCGGCTTCGGCGGGGCCCGTTCCACCCGTGTCCAGTACCGCCGACCAGCCTTGCGGCGGCGCCGGGAGGTCGGCGTCGGCCCGCTGCCGCCGCTGCAGACTCATGCGCGCGGCGGCCGGGTACTTGCGGACGAGGAAGTCCAGCTGGAGCAGTTCCCTCGCCTCCGACGGCGGTCGCCGCGCCAGTGAGTCGGCGCCGTTCGCCATGGCGAGCCTTCGGCGCGGTCCTGCGCGGCCACCGCGAAGCCGCGAAACTCTCCCGGCCCGCCCTCGCCCAGGCGCTCGGCTGCACCCCGCAATGGATCGAAAAGCTCGAGACCGCCCTCCGCGCCCCCTCGGAGGCAACGTCGGAAGACCTCGACACCTACTTCAAGACCCCCGAGACCTTCCACCGCATGTGGCTGGAGATCCGCCGTGCCGGCAAACACGCCGCACTACCTCCGGGCTTCTCCGGCTTCCTCGAACTAGAGGCCAAGGCGACGATGATGTGCATCTTCGAGAACATGGTCGTCACCGGCCTCTTCCAGACCCCGCAGTACGCCCGCGAGGTGCTCACGACCGGCCGCAAGCCAGAGGCGGTCGAACATCTGGTCGCCACACGGATGGAACGTCAGCAGATTCTGGTCCGCGAGGACCCGCCCGAAATCGTCCTGGTCCTCGACGAGAACGTCCTGCACCGGCCGATCGGTGACGAGGAAACACGCAGAGAGCAGATAAACCACTTGATCGAACTCGCCGAGCAACCCAACATCACCGTACAGATCGTCCCGAGCCGTACAGGTGCCTATGCCGGCGTTATGGGCGCTTTTACTTTGATGGCGACACGGGTGGCCAGTGCGTTGAGGTCGGGGCCGTGGTTGCGGAGTCGGCCTCAACGAGGTAGAACCCCGTTCGGTTCTTGGGGAGCGGTGGCTTACGATCGGCTTCGTGACGGTTCGCGGGCTCATCACCGACTGGGGCGGCGTGCTCACCACGCCGCTGAAAGAGACGATCACGGCGTGGATCGAGGCGGACGACATCGATCCCGACGCGTACAAGCTCGTGATGAAGGAGTGGGTGACCCAGGCGTACGCCGGTGACGGCGCGGTCAACCCGATCCACGGGCTGGAGGACGGGTCGCTGAGCCCCGCCGAGTTCGAGCGCCTGCTGGCCGAGCGGCTGCGGACCCGGACCGGCACGGCGGTGCCCGCCGACGGGCTGCTGACGCGGATGTTCCTCGCGTTCGAGCCGGTCGAGCCGATGTACGACGCGCTGCGTAACGCGAAGGCCGCCGGTGTCCGTACGTGCCTGCTGTCCAACTCCTGGGGCAACACCTATCCGCGTGAGCTGTTCGCCGAGATGTTCGACGCGGTCGTCATCTCCTCGGAGGTGCGGCTCCGCAAGCCGGACCCGGCGATCTTCCATCACGCGCTGGAGCTGATCGGGCTGACGCCGGAGGAGTGCGCGTTCGTCGACGACATCGAGCACAACGTCCGCGCCGCCGAGGAGCTCGGCATCACCGGCGTGCACTACGTGGACGCGGAGAGCACGGTCGTGCGGCTGGAGGGGCTGCTCGGCATTCCGCTCGGGGACGGCGGGCAGCGGCCTTAGAGGTCGAGCTGGTACTCGTAGGCCGTGTGCGTCGGCGTGTAGCCGAGCGAGTCGTTGATGCGCTGCATGTAGGGGTTGTCGTCGGCGGTGTCGGTGAGCAGGCCGCCGAGTTGGGGGTACCGCTCACGGGCCTGCCGGATCGAAGCGGCCTTCATCCATAGGCCCAG
This sequence comes from Actinoallomurus soli, assembly GCF_024055715.1. GTDB lineage: Bacteria > Actinomycetota > Actinomycetes > Streptosporangiales > Streptosporangiaceae > Actinoallomurus > Actinoallomurus soli. The sequence continues at coordinate 25,767 of NZ_JAMXMV010000004.1, read as the reverse complement.
GCCATGCCCGCGATGCTCAGGAAGAACGCCGGTGCCGTAGTGCTGGGCATCGCCCTTGCCGTCGCCGGGGACGACCAGCTCGGTGAATCCGGCGATCGCACCATCCGTCTCGCTGATGGCGACGACGGTGTGCAGGCGGTCGCCCCGCTTCTCGACGGCGGAAGCGGCGGCCCGAACCCGCTCCAGGTCCCAGGTCACCGTGCCGAAATCGGTGCTGCCCGTCGGCATGTCGTCCATGGCGTGACGTGACACCACGAACGTCTCGGCGAGTTCGTCGGGGACCGCGCCGTCCCATGACGCCAGCCGGTACCCGGGATGCGGCTGTTCGATGATCCTGAGGAGAGCCGCGACGTCCGCGTCGGCCAGCGGTAGCCGGGTGTAGGTCAGGGTCAGGACTTTGCGGAAGCCCCGGGCGGACAGGAACCGGTCACCGGCAGAGCCGGCCGTGGCCTGGGCGATCACGCACCGTCGGCCGTCTTCACGTGCGGCGGCAACGACCGAGTCAAGGAGGCGGGAGCCGGTGTGCCTGCGCCGCTCCGCCGGATGGACGTTCAGCTGCAACTCGGCGAGGTGGTCCTGCCCGGTCCCGGTGAAGAGGCGAAGGAACGCCGACCCGACGGGGGCGCCGTCGGCGTCGGATGCCAGCCATGCCAGGCGTCGATGGGACGGATCGGTGTCCGGGTCGATCAACGCAGTGATGCGGACGGTCAAGGCGTCTCCAGGGGGAAAGGGGACGACGGAACCTGGGAAAGCCCAGGTCGGCCGAGGGTCCGCCGAAGGTAACCCCCTCGCCGGGGGAGCGGCAAAGGCTTTTCCGTCCTGCGGGTGTCGGCCGGATAGCACGCGCATCGGCGGTCCCGTGCTGGCACACTCTGCAGGGACATGCGCGTTTATCTACCGTCCACACTGAACGGCCTGGCCCGGATCCTCCGCGATCGGGAGCTCGGGCCGGTGCCGCTGACCGCCTACGCCGTGACGCCGGCGCTGCGCGAGTGGTACGCCTCCGCGGACCTCGAGGAGCTCGAGTACGCCGCGATGTCGGACGCCGCGAAGGCGTCCCTCCGGCTGCTGGCCGCGGATCCGGAGGCGCCGTCCCGCCGGGTCGTCATCGCCGCCGAGGTCCCCGACACGCTCGTGACCTCCGTCGTGGGTGACCTGGTCGACGCCGAGGACCGGGCCGTCGTCCGGATCTCCGAGACGATCCCGTTCAGCCGGATCGTGTCCGGGCACATCGACGACGCCGAGGCAGAGGCGGACGTCCGCGCCGCGCGCGCGGCGGTCGAGGCGGCCGACGCGGGCGACGACGACGCGATGTTCACCGTCGACGGCGCCGCCGGGCACGACCTCATGTGGTACGCCACGCAGGAGCTGCGTCACCTGGTCCCATGAGGTTCCGGCCGGCGAGCGGGCTGGCTTATGCTCGACTGGCTATGGCGCACATCGTTTGGGACTGGAACGGCACCCTCTTCGACGACATCGACGCGACCGTGGACGCGACCAACGAGGTCTTCGCGTCGTACGGCCTGCCGATGATGGACCGGGCGGGGTTCCAGGCGATCTACAGCCGTCCGATCTGGGCCTGCTACGAGCGCCTGCTGGGCCGCGCGTTGGAGGAGGGGGAGTGGGAGCGGCTCGACGCGGCGTTCCACGACTCCTACCACCGGCTGATGGAGCGCTGCCGGCTCGCGGCGGACGCCCGGCACGCGATCGACGCCCTGACCGACGCCGGGCACACCCAGTCCCTGCTGTCGATGTGGCACCACGACCGGCTGACCGTCGCGGTGCGCGAGCACGGGATCGGCGAGATCTTCCGCCGGGTCGACGGCCTGCGACCGGGCGAGGCCGGCGGGTCGAAGGCGGAGTTCATGGTCCGGCATCTGTCCCGGCTGGGGGTCGACCCGGCCGAGGTCGTGGCGGTCGGGGACAGCGTCGATGACGCGGCGGCCGCCCGGCACGCGGGCGCGCGCGCGATCCTGTACGCCGGGGGGACGCACGCGCGGGCGGACCTGGAACGTCTCGGGGTCCCGGTGGTGGAGCGGCTCACCGAGGTCTCCGCGTACATTTGACCTGCGCGGTCCTCACGAGGGGCCGCGTCCACGATCCTCACCCGGATCATTCTGACGACGCTGTCACGAACTGCGGGGAGAGCTGTCTCATGGACGCTGTCACGAACGTACCGGTCCCCGTGAACGAGCCGGTGAGGGCGTACGCCCCCGGCGGCCAGGACCGGACCGGCCTCGAGGCGAAGATCAAGGAACTCGCCGGCGAGCGGATCGACCTCACGATGACCATCGGCGGCGAGCAGCGGCTCGGCGGCGGACGGCCCGTCGACACGGTGCAGCCGCACAAGCACCGGCACGTCCTCGGCCAGGCCCGTGAGGCGACCGACGACGACGTGCGCGCGGCCATCGAGGCCGCGAGGCGGGCCGCGCCGGGCTGGCGGGCGCTGTCGTTCGACGACCGCGCCGCGATCTTCCTCAAGGCCGCCGACCTGCTGTCCGGTCCCTGGCGGAACACCTTGAACGCCGCGACCATCCTCGGCCAGTCCAAGTCGGTGCAGCAGGCCGAGATCGACGCGGCGTGCGAGTTCATCGACTTCCTGCGCTTCAACGTCTCGTTCGCGCGCGAGCTCTACGCCCAGCAGCCGATCAGCTCACCGGGCGTGTGGAACCGCGCGGAGTACCGGCCGCTGGAGGGCTTCGTCCTCGCGATCACGCCGTTCAACTTCACGGCGATCGCCGGGAACCTCCCCACCTCCGCCGCGCTCATGGGCAACGTCGTCGTGTGGAAGCCGTCGCCGACGCAGCAGTTCGCGGCGCACTTCACGATGCGCCTGCTGGAGGCGGCCGGCCTGCCGCCCGGGGTGATCAACCTGGTCACCGGCAACGGCGAGGCGGTCTCGAACGTCGCGCTGCGGCACCCGGACCTGGCGGGCATCCACTTCACCGGCTCCACCGCGACGTTCCAGCACCTGTGGCGCACCGTCGGGGAGAACATCGCCGGCTACCGCACCTACCCGCGGCTCGTCGGCGAGACGGGCGGCAAGGACTTCGTCGTCGCCCACCCGTCGGCCGACCCGCGGGTGCTCTCCACCGTGCTGATCCGCGGCGCGTTCGAGTACCAGGGCCAGAAGTGCTCCGCCGCCTCCCGCGCGTACGTCCCGCGCTCGGTGTGGAACACCATGCGCGACGACTTCCTCGGCACGGTCGAGTCCCTGACGATGGGCGACGTCGCCGAGGACCTGTCGGTGTTCATGGGCGCCGTGATCGACGACCGGGCGTTCGCCAAGCACCGGGCCGCGATCGAGCGGGCCCGCTCGCACGACGCCATCGACATCCTGGTCGGCGGCGGCCTCGACGACTCCGAGGGCTACTTCGTCCAGCCGACGGTGCTGCGGAGCGCCGACCCGGAGGACGAGATCTTCACGACGGAGTACTTCGGCCCGATCCTCGGCGTCCACGTCTACGACGACGCCGACTACGACACGGTGCTCACCCAGATGGAGAACGCCGCGCCGTACGGCCTGACCGGGTCGGTCATCGCCCAGGACCGCCGGGCCATCGCCGAGGCGTCGGAGAAGCTGCGGTTCGCCGCCGGCAACTTCTACGTCAACGACAAGCCGACCGGCGCGGTCGTCGGGCAGCAGCCCTTCGGCGGGTCGCGGGCCAGCGGCACCAACGACAAGGCCGGCTCGATCTTCAACCTGACGCGATGGGTGAGCACGCGCGCGGTCAAGGAGACGTTCGTGCCGCCGACCGACCACCGGTACCCGCACATGGGGTGATCGCCTTCGCGTCTCCCGGCGAGTAACCTGGCCTGTGACCAGGCAGAACGCGTGACGCGTAGGACAGACCGGGGGGCTGTGTGCGGCGTCTGGCGTCAGTGGCCGCCCTCGTGGGCTGCGCGGCGGCGGCCGGGTACGCGGTGAAGGCGCTCACCGTGCCCGAGCCGCGGCCCGCCCGTGTCGTCGACGCCGACGGGGACGCCGACCTCGCCCACCTGTCGATCCGGGCGGATCCGCGGCTGGTCCCGGTGACCGGTCACCGGCTCGTGCCCGGCCGCCCGGCCCGGTACGCCTTCACCGTGACCAACGCGGGCCCGGAGGCCGTCCGTCACGTCGTGGCGCGCAGCGTCAAGGTCGCGGCGCCCGGAACCGACGACCGGCTGGCCGTCGTGTCCGTCAGCGACCCGTCGTGCTGGGGGATGGGCCGGGTGGAGTGCATCTTCCAGCGGCTGGGCCCGGGGGAGACCAGGACCGTGCGCGTCGTCGTGAACACCCCGGACGACCGGCCGCCGCGCGGGCGGATGACGATCAACACGTTCCTGGGCCGGTTCACCGGGCCGGTCGGCGGGACGATCCCGCTCGAGGTGATTGGCGAGGTCAGGGCGACCACGGGGCGGTTCCCCTGACGCCGTGACCGGCCGGGTTTGCGCGGACGGGCCGGGGCCTTCACGATTGACCGGCCCCCTGTGTTGACCGTGTGCGGAGACCGTGATGCCTCGTCTGGTGCTGTGGAACGTCGATCACACACTGGTCGACGTCGGCAAGGTGACCCGGGAGGCGTACGCCGAGGCGTTCGAGCGCGTGACCGGACGGCCGCTCGTCCGCCTCGCGCCGACCGCCGGGCGCACCGAATCGGAGATCATCTTCGAGACCCTGGCGTTCAACGACGTCCCCCCGACCGAGGACCACCTGCCGGAGTTCATGGCCGCGCTCGCCGACGCGTTCGCGGCGCGCAAGGGCGCGGTCCGGGGCGCCGGGCGGGTGCTGCCGGGCGCCCGCGAGGCCCTCGCGGCGGTGGCCAAGCGGCGCGACGTCGTGCAGTCGGTGCTGACCGGCGCGATCCGGCCGAACACCGTCACCAAGCTCAAGGCCCTCGGCCTGGCCAAGTACCTCGACTTCGAGGTCGGCGGGTACGGCTCGGAGACCTATCCCAAGGCCGCCCTCGTCGAACTGGCCCGCACCCGCGCGGCGGAGCGGCACGGCGGCGTGATCGCCGAGGCCGCGACCGTGCTCGTGGCCGACTCGCCACGCGACGTGCAGGCGGCGAAGATCGCCCGGGCGAAGATGATCGCGGTCGCGACGGGCACGGCCACCCAGGCGGAGCTGCGCGGCGCGGGCGCCGACGTGGTGCTGCCGAGCCTCACCGAGACCGGCGCGGTCGTCGCCGCGATCGAGGAGCTCACCGCGACCCCACAGGCGTGACGGCAGAGTCGGGTGGGAACCCGACATTGCGATCGGTGGCCGCCCCCGTGAATGCTGGGTGCCACGAAGACGTGAGGAGGCCGTGTCGTGTCCGTTGCCGAGGGTGACCTGTTGTGGGAGCCGTCCGAGGAGGTCCGCCGCAGCGCCCGTGTCGCCCGGTTCATGCGAGAGCGCGGGTTCGGCTCCTATGACGAGCTGTGGCGCTGGTCCGTCACCGACGTGGGCGCGTTCTGGGACACGATCTGGTCCTCCTTCGGGGTGCTGGGCGACCGCGGCGACGGGCCGGCGCTGGAGCGCGCCGAGATGCCGGGCGCGCGCTGGTTCCCCGGCGCGACGCTCAACCACGCGCGGAACGCCCTGCGCCGGGCCGAGGAGGACCCCGGCGCCACGGCGGTGGTCTTCCGCACGGAGGCCGACGACGGCTCCCCGGCCGGCGAGGGCTCCGACGGGCCGGCCCGCTCGCGGACGCTGACCTACGGAGAGCTCGCCGCCGAGGTCGCCGAGGTGCGCGCCGGGCTGCGGGCGCTCGGCGTCGGCCGGGGCGACCGCGTCGCGGCGTACGTCCCGAACATGCCCGAGGCCCTGGTCGCCTTCCTCGCGACCGCGTCCCTGGGCGCGATCTGGTCGTCCTGCTCGCCGGACTTCGGCGCGCCGAGCGTGATCGACCGGTTCACCCAGATCGAGCCGAAGGTGCTGATCGCGGTGGACGGCTACGCCTACAACGGCAAGCGGTTCGACCGGTCCTCGGTGGTCCGCGACATCGCGGCGGCACTGCCCACGCTGACGGCCACCGTCACGATCCCGTACCTCGACCCGGACGCCGCCGCGATCGGGGACGGCCGGGCACTCCGGTACGCCGAGCTGCGGCGCTCCGGAGAGCCGCTCGCCTTCGAGGAGGTGCCCTTCGACCACCCGCTGTGGATCCTGTACTCCTCGGGCACCACGGGCCTGCCCAAGCCGATCGTGCACGGCCACGGCGGCATCGTGCTGGAGCATCTCAAGGCCCTCACCTTCCATCAGGACCTCGGCCCCGGCGACGTGTTCTTCTGGTACACGACGACCGGCTGGATGATGTGGAACTACCTCATCGGCGGCCTGCTCGTCGGCGCGACGATCGTGCTGTACGACGGCGCGCCCGGCGGCGACGCGCTGTGGCGGCTGGCCGCCGAGACCGGGGTCACCTACTTCGGGGTCGGCGCGCCGTACGTCCTGGCGTCGATGAAGGCGGGCCTCGACCCCGGCCGGACGCATGACCTGTCCCGGCTGCGCGGGATCGGCTCGACCGGCTCGCCGCTGCCGCCGGAGGGATTCGGCTGGCTGTACGACCACGTCGGCCGGGACGCGCTGGTCGGCTCGTTCTCCGGCGGCACGGACGTGGCCACCGGGTTCGTCGGGCCCTGCCCGCTGCTGCCGTTGCGCGCCGGCGTCATCCAGTGCCGCGGGCTCGGCGCGAGGATCGAGGCGTACGACGAGAAGGGCGAGCCGGTCGTCGGCGAGGTCGGGGAGCTCGTGCTCACCGCGCCGATGCCGTCCATGCCGATCTCCTTCTGGAACGACGAGGACGGCGAGCGCTACCGCGACTCCTACTTCGGGGTGTACGAGGGCGTCTGGCGGCACGGTGACTGGATCAAGGTGCTGCCCGACGGCGGATGCGTGATCTACGGGCGGTCCGACTCCACCCTCAACCGCGGGGGCGTCCGCATGGGCACCGCCGACTTCTACCGCGTGGTCGAGGGCTTCGACGAGATCGCCGACTCGCTCGTCGTCGACACCGGGCAGCTCGGCGCCGAGGGCCGGCTGCTGCTGTACGTCCAGCTCGCCGAGGGGGTCGACCTGTCCGAGGACCTGGTCGGCCGGCTGCGCGCCGCCCTGCGCTCGACGCTGTCGCCCCGGCACGTGCCCGACGAGATCCGGGTCGTGCCCGGAGTGCCGCGCACCCTGTCCGGTAAGAAACTGGAGGTTCCAGTCCGTAAGATCTTGCTCGGCACGCCCATCGACAAGGCGGCGAATCCGGACGCGATGGCCAACCCCGAGGTGCTGCGCCACTTCACTCCGGATTCCTGACCAGGAGCCGGGCGCGTCTCTCGTACGAGACATGTCCGTCACCTGCCGCGGCCCGCCCTGGGCACGCGGAGTCGGTGGGGATATGTTCGGCAGATGCGGTTCGTCGCCCATGCTCCGATCGGCGAGCCGGCAGGGGAGTGAACGACCCCGGCCGGCCGGCCGAACCAGCGGGACATCGACCGCATCTCAACCGATATGCCCGACCGTGGGGACGGTCGGCGGGGAGCGACGGAAGGGATGCGGTCGGCCATGGACCGGACTGCGGTGGACCATAATGCGAATCCCCTGCAGCCAGGTGATCCTCGGCGGCTGGGGGAGTACGAGGTCGTCGGGCGGCTGGGGAGGGGCGGCCAGGGCGCCGTCTTCCTGGGCAGATCCCCCGAGGGCGCGCAGGTCGCCATCAAGCTGCTCCACCCCGAGCTCGCCCAGGACACCAAGGCACGGACCCGCTTCGAGCGTGAGGTGACCGCCGCCAAGCGGGTCGCGCGGTTCTGCACCGCGCAGGTGCTCGACGCCGACGTCGCGGGGGACCGCCCGTACATCGTCAGCGAGTACGTCCCCGGGCGTTCGCTCTACGACGTGATCAAGGAGAGCGGGCCGATCGGCGGCGCCGCGCTGGAGCGGCTCGCGATCGGCACGGTCACCGCGCTCGTCGCCATCCACCAGGCGGGTGTCGTCCACCGCGATCTCAAGCCGCACAACGTGCTGCTCGGACCCGACGGTCCCCGGGTGATCGACTTCGGCATCGCGCGGGCGCTGGACGGCACCTCGACGGTCTCCAGCCGGGTCGTCGGCACCCCCGCCTACATGGCCCCGGAGCAGATCCGCGGCGAGACGGTCGGACCGCCCGTCGACATTTTCGCGTGGGCCGCCACGATGGTCTTCGCGGCCACCGGGACCCCGCCGTTCGGCAGCGACATGATCTCCGCGGTGGTCAACCGGATCCTGACCGAGGAGCCCCGGCTCGGCGACCTGCCGGCGCCGCTGCACGCGCTGGTCGCCGGCTGCCTGGAGAAGGACCCGGAGAAGCGGCTCACCGCCGACGCCCTCCTGCTGCGCCTGCTCGGCGGCGGTGAGCAGGCCCAGCGGCAGGAGTCCTCCCCGACCAAGGTGCTGCCGCCCGTCGCCACCATGGCCGGCGGTCCCCTGGCGGTCCCCGCCGACCTGCTCGAGCACGCGGCCACGGTCGCCGCCCAGCGGACCCCGCCCGGCGGCACGGCCCTCGCCGGCGCGCCGGGTTCGGGCGCCACCGGACCGAAGTACCCCGTCGCCGCCAAGTACCCCGTCGCGGGAGTGGAGCGGACGCCCACCGTCGGGGTGGGGGAGCGCACCGAGCCGGTCACGCCGCCCGTCGCCGGGACCCCGGCCCAGCCGCCCTACGCCGGACAGCCCGCCCGGGCGCCCTACGCCGGGGAGGCCGCCCGGGCGCCCTACGCCGGGGAGGCCGCCCAGGCGCCGTACGCCGGGCAGTCGGCCCAGGCGCCCTTCGCCGGAGAGGCGACCTCGCCGGTGCTCCCGCCCGTGCCCGGCGCCGCGCCGGTCCCCCACGGGCGCTGGTCGGAGCTGTCCCGTGGCCGCCGGAGGCTCGCCGCCGCCGGAGCGGCGGTCGTCGCGGCCGCCGCGGTCGTCGTCACGCTGGCCCTGGCCTTCACCGGGAACGACCGCACCGGGCAGAACACCGGCTACACCCCGAACGGCACGCAGAGCAGCGTGTCCCCCTCCCAGAGCAGCCAGGACAACCACAACGTGCCGGTCGACGTGCCCTCCTCGCATCAGTCGCACCCGACGTCGACGCCGACGGACACGCCCACGCCGACGGACACACCGACGCCGACCTCCTCGCCCACACCGACCGACACCCCCACGCCGACCCACACCTCCACCCCGACCCACACGTCGACCCCCACCAGTGGGACCGGAGGCGGATCGAGCACCGGAACCGGAACGGGCTCGGGCCACACCGGCGGCGGCACGGGGACCGGGGGAGGAACGGGCACCGGCGGCGGAACGGGCACCGGTACGGGATCAGGCGGTGGCACGGGGACCGGTGGGTCCGGTGGGACCGGTCAGGACGTGGGCTCCCAGGGCGCGCCCGGCGGTCACGCCAACGCCACGACCAGTGCCGGAGGCGCGTGACCGGGTCTCATCCGGGTCGGACAATCTCCGTTTTCGCGTTAACCTGGCCGCCGTGAGCACAACACCACAACGGCGTGGTGCGGCCGCGTTCGCTTCCGGCGTGTCCGGACACGGATCCCGCGTGCCCGGGCGTAGCTTCGTAAACGACGACCCCCGGCGACTCGCCGAAGATCTTCTCGAATCCGACGAGATCAGTGGCGCTGCGGCGCCCCCCGCACGGCCGGCCATCCCACGGAATCACCGTCCCCGTGGCCGACCGCGTTCCCGACCCGTCCTGGCGGGAACAACGGTCGCCGAGCCCGCGACCACGTGAAGCACTGAATCTGCGAAGGTATTGAGGGAGACTTGGAATGAGGGGCGAGGGCGCATGAGCGCGAGTGCCAACGTCAGCGGCACCGCCGGACTCGACGACGCCAAGGACGAACTGCTGGAGCGCGCGGCACGGGCGTGCACGCACACCCCGGGCGTGCGGCAGGACGCCGGGGACATCCTCGGCTACCTGCGGGCGTACTACCGCCACGTCGCGCCGGAGGATCTGCTCGACCGCGACCCGGTGGACGTGTGCGGTCCCGCGATGGTGCACCGCCACCTCGGCGAGGAGCGGCCGCAGGGGCGCGCCAACGTGCGGGCGTTCACCCCGACGATCGAGGAGTACGGCTGGGACCCCGGGCACAGCGTCGTGCAGGTGGTCACCGACGACATGCCGTACCTCGTCGACTCGGTGGTGATGGAGCTCAACCGGCACCGCCTTGCGACGCACCTGATCGTCCACCCCCAGCTCAGGGTCACCCGCGACGTGACCGGCAGCCTCCAGCGGATCGGCGCCGGCGACGGCCTCGTGCTGGAGGAGTCCTGGATCCACATCGAGATCGACCGGCAGAGCGACCGGGTGCTGCTCGACGAGCTCGAGGCCGACCTGCAGCGGGTGCTGGGCGACGTGCGCGCCGCCGTCGAGGACGAGCAGAAGATGCGCGCGCTGGCGGGCGCGATCGCGGTCGAGGTGAACGAGACGCGGCCGCCGCTGCCGGACCGGGAGATCATCGACGGCGTCGAGCTGCTGGACTGGCTGGCCGACGACCACTTCACCTTCCTCGGCTACCGCGAGTACAAGCTGGAGGACGGGCCGGACGGCGAGCAGCTGCGCGCGATTCCCGGCACCGGCCTGGGCATCCTGCGCTCCGACCAGGCGGAGTCCACGAGCTTCGCGTCCCTCCCACAGGAGGTGCGCTCGAAGGCGCGGGAGCCGCAGCTGCTGATCCTCACCAAGGCCAACTCGCGGGCGACCGTGCACCGCTCGGCGTACCTCGACTACGTCGGGGTCAAGAAGTTCGGGGACAACGGTGAGGTCGTCGGCGAGCGCCGCTTCCTCGGGCTGTTCACCCACACCGCCTACAGCGAGAGCATCGAGCACATCCCCGTGCTGCGGCACAAGGTGGAGGAGGTCCTGGGCCGCGCCGGGCTGGCCGCCGACAGCTACGACGGCAAGGACCTCATCGAGATCCTCGAGACCTACCCCCGCGACGACCTCTTCCAGATCTCCGTCGCCGAGCTGCTGCCGATCGCGCTCGGCGTGCTGCGGCTGCGGGAGCGCAAGCAGCTGAAGCTGTTCGTCCGCAAGGACGAGTACGGCCGGTACATGTCGTGCCTGGTCTTCCTGCCCCGCGACCGCTACACCACGCAGATCCGGCTGCGCATCCAGGACATCCTGCTCAAGGCGTACGAGGGCATCTCCGTCGACTACAGCGCGATGGTCGGCGACTCGATCCTCGCCCGCCTGCACGTCGTCGTCCGCGGTGAGCGGGGCCGCCCGCTGCCCGAGGTCGACCCGGCCGACCTGGAGCGGCGCCTGATCGCCGCGACCCGGTCCTGGACCGACGACCTCGCCGAGGCGATCGTTCAGCAGTGCGGCGAGGAGCAGGCGAGCGCGCTCACCCGGCGCTACACCGACGCGTTCCCCGAGGGCTACAAGGCCGACTTCCCCGCCCGTACGGCGTGCGCCGACCTCACCCGGCTCGAGGAGCTCACCGAGCCCGGCGAGATCTCGATCAACCTGTACGAGCCGTACGACGCGCAGGCCGGCGAGCGCCGGCTGAAGATCTACCGGCTCGGCCCGCCGATCTCGCTGTCCCAGATCCTGCCGCTGCTGCAGGAGATGGGCGTCGAGGTCGTGGACGAGCGGCCGTACGAGATCGCCCGCGCCGACGGCCGCGAGGCGTGGATCTACGACCTGGGCCTGCGGTACGACCCGTCGCCCGATGTGGACGAGACCGAGGTCAAGGGGCTGTTCCAGGAGGCGTTCGAGGCGCTCTGGGACGGCAGGGTGGAGAGCGACCGGTTCAACGCGCTGGTGCTGCGCGCCGGCCTGGACTGGCGGTCCGCCATGGTGCTGCGCGCGTACGCCCGCTACCTCCGCCAGACCAAGACCACCTTCAGCGAGCGGTACATCGAGGAGGTGCTCGTCGCCAACCCGCGCGTCGCCCGCCTCCTCGTCCGGCTGTTCGAGGCGCGGCTGGACCCGCGCCTCAACCACGCCGGCGACGACCGGTCCGCCGCCGCCCACGAGGAGCTCGAGGCGGCCATCACCGAGGAGATCGAGGGCGCGCTCGACGCGGTCTCCAGCCTCGACGAGGACCGCATCCTCCGCAGCTACCTGGCGATGATCCGCGCGACCCTGCGCACCAACCACTACCAGCGGACCGCCGAGGGCAGGCCGAAGCCGTACCTGTCGCTGAAGTTCGACCCCGAGGCGATCCCGGACCTGCCGCAGCCGCGCCCCAAGTTCGAGATCTTCGTGTACTCCCCGCGCCTGGAGGGCGTGCACCTGCGGTTCGGGTCGGTGGCCCGCGGCGGCCTGCGCTGGTCCGACCGCAAGGAGGACTTCCGCACCGAGATCCTCGGCCTGGTCAAGGCACAGGCGGTGAAGAACACCGTCATCGTCCCGGCGGGTGCCAAGGGCGGGTTCGTCTGCAAGCGGCTGCCGGACCCCAGCGACCGCGAGGCGTTCCTCGCCGAGGGCGTCGCGTCGTACAAGCAGTTCATCAGCGGCCTGCTCGACATCACCGACAACCTCGTCGGCGGAGAGGCGGGGGTGGGCACCCGTAAGGGGGCCGGCCAGATGCAGGTCGTGCCGGCACCGGACGTGGTGCGGCACGACGGGGACGACACCTACCTGGTCGTCGCGGCGGACAAGGGCACCGCGACGTTCTCCGACATCGCCAACGAGGTCGCCGCGTCGTACGACTTCTGGCTGGGCGACGCGTTCGCCTCCGGCGGTTCGGTCGGCTACGACCACAAGGCGATGGGCATCACGGCGCGCGGCGCGTGGGAGTCGGTGAAGTACCACTTCCGCGGGCTCGGCGTGGACGTGCAGAAGGAGGACTTCACCGTCGTCGGCGTCGGCGACATGTCCGGTGACGTGTTCGGCAACGGCATGCTGCTGTCCGAGCACATCAAGCTGGTCGCCGCGTTCGACCACCGGCACATCTTCCTCGACCCGGACCCCGACCCGGCGGCGTCGTTCCGGGAGCGCACGCGGATGTTCGCGCTGCCGCGCAGCTCCTGGGCCGACTACGACTCCTCGCTGATCTCCAAGGGCGGCGGCGTGCACCCGCGCACCGCCAAGCGGATCTCGATCACCCCGCAGGTGCGCGCGGCGCTCGGCATCGACGACGGGGTCACGGCGATGACCCCGCACGAGCTGATCCACGCGATCCTGTGCGCCCCTGTCGACCTGCTGTGGAACGGCGGGATCGGCACGTACGTCAAGGCGTCGAACGAGAACAACGCCGACGTCGGCGACCGGGCCAACGACGCGCTGCGCGCCGACGCCACCGAGCTGCGCTGCAAGGTGATCGGCGAGGGCGGCAACCTGGGGCTCACCCAGCGGGCCCGGATCGAGTTCTCCCTCGGCGGCGGCCTGGTGAACACCGACTTCATCGACAACTCCGCCGGGGTGGACACCTCCGACCACGAGGTCAACATCAAGATCCTCCTCGACCAGGTCGTCCGCGACGGAGAGATGACCCGCAAGCAGCGGGACGCGCTGTTCCTCCAGATGACCGACGAGGTGGCCGACCTGGTCCTGCGCGACAACTACCAGCAGAACGTCGTGCTCGCCGCCGCCCGCACGCAGGCCTCCTCCATGCTGCACGTACACGCCCGCCACCTGCGCAAGCTCGAACGCGACGGCAAGCTGAAGCGGCGGCTGGAGGACCTGCCCGACGACAAGGCACTCGCCGAACGGCGGCAGGCGGGCCTCGGCCTGACCGGCCCGGAGTTCGCCACGCTGCTCGCCTACAGCAAGCTGACGCTGGAGGAGGAGATCCGGGCCTCCGACCTGCCGGACGACCCGCACCTCGCCACCCGGCTCGTGGAGTACTTCCCCACGCCGCTGCGGGAGCGGTTCCGCGACTACATGGACCGGCACCCCCTGCGCCGGGAGATCATCTCCACGTCCGTCGTCAACAGCCTGGTCAACAACAGCGGCACCACCTTCGCGTTCCGGATGAACGAGGAGACCGGCGCCTCGGCCTCCGACATCGCCCGCGCCTACCTGGTGGCGCGCGCGGTGTTCGACATGCCGCGGTTCTGGGGCTCGGTGGACGCCCTGGAGTCCCAGGTCGACACCGCGACGCAGATCCGGATGCGGCTGGAGGCGCGCAAGCTGACCGAGCGCGGCGCCCGCTGGCTGCTGCACAACCGGCGGATGCCGTTCGACCTGAAGGAGACGGTCGACTTCTTCGCCGGAGGCGCGGCCATCCTCGCGCCGCAGCTGCCGAAGCTGCTCACCGGCCGTGACCTGGCGGGCTTCGAGGAGCGGCGGGACCGCTTCGCCGAGGCGGGCGTGCCGGGCGAGCTGGCCGAGCAGGTCGCGATCATGGTCCCGGCCTACTCCACCTTCGACTTGGTGGAGATCGCGCACAGCACGGGCCGCCCGCTCGAAGAGGCCGCCGAGGTCTACTTCGACCTGGCCGAGCGCCTGCAGATCGCGCGGCTGCGCGAGCGCGTCATCGCGCTCCCGCGCGACGACCGCTGGCAGTCGATGGCCCGGTCGGCGCTGCGCGACGACCTGTACGCCGCGCACGCCGCCCTCGCCCGCGACGTGCTCGCCACCAGCGAGCCCGGCGCGGATCCCGAGGAGCGCCTGGCGATCTGGGCCGAGAAGAACAGCGCCGCGGTCTCGCGCGCGGGCCAGACCCTCGGCGAGATCTGGGAGAGCGACAGCTTCGGCATCGCGACCCTCTCGGTGGCGCTGCGCGCGATCCGCACGCTGGTCACCGCCAGCACCCTGCCCGGCTGACCCGCCGGCGAGAGATGCCCCGGTGGTCGCCGGGGCGTCTCTCCGCCCGATGATTCTTTCCGGATTCGCACAGTGATCGAATGATCACTGTGCGAATCTGTCGGCATGCTTCGACACCTCACCGCCCTGACGGTCGTCCTGCTGCCCCTGGCCGCGTGCGCCGGTTCCCCGGCGGTCGCCGCGCCCGCCGTGGCCAAGGACCGGGCCGCGCAGCTGCTCGCCCACTACCAGTCCGTCAACAACCGGGCCAACGGCTCGTCCGACGACAGGCTGCTGGCCACGGTCGAGACCGGAGCCCAGCTCGACATGGACCGCGCCGAGTACCGGCGGCGCGCGGCGGCCAAGGAGAAGTACGCGCCGTTCGTCTACAGCGCCCCGGCCTACTACATCCCGCGCGAGACGGGCTTCCCCAAGTGGTTCGCGGTCGTCGCCACCGCGGGCCGGACCCGGCACGCCCTGGTCTTCACCCAGGAGCGGCCCGGCGGCCCCTGGCTGCTCACCGCCGACCCGTTCCCCGCCGAGACGATCACCGGCGTCGCCCTGGACAAGGACGGCTACGCCACCGCCGTGGCCCCTGACGACGGCAAGACGGCGCCCGCGCCCGGCAAGATCGCCGCGGTGCACGCCGCCACGCTGACGCGCGGCACGTCCGGCATGGCCCCCGGCCCGTACACCAACCAGGCGCACGACGCGCTGGTCAAGGCGGAGGCCGCGCTCAAGCGCCGGGGCGTGACGCTCACCTCCGACTTCCGGCCGGACCGCCAGCAGGCGTTCGCGCTGCGCACCACCGACGGCGGCGCGCTCGTCTGGTACGTCGTGCGGCAGAGTGAGAGCTACGACCTGGCCAAGCCGGGGCTCATCGGCAACGGCGGCGACCTGGCCGGCCTGATCAACGGGAAGGTCCGCCGGCACCTGGACACCACCGCGCTGACGCAGTACCTCGCCGTGGTCCCTCCGCAGGGCGCGGCCAAGGTCGTCGGAAGCTACCGCAAGGCGATCCAGGCCACCGCGTCCTAGCGATGATGCGGCGAATGTCAGAATTCGTGGCATGCGTCACCGCCGTGTCGCGCCGGCCGTGCTGGCGATCCTCCTGCTCGCCGGCTGCCAGGACGGCCACGACGACGGTGACACCACGGGCGACACCGCCGTTCCCGCCGTCTCGGCCGACACCTCGGCGCAGGTCCTGGCGGCCTACGTACGCCACTACAACCGGGCGGTCACGGCGGGCGACGTCAAGGAGTGGCGGGAGGTGGGCACCGACGCGATCGGCGCCACCGCCGAGGCCGCCCTGCGCCTCGGCGGCGGACGGCCACCGCGCACCGGCGCGATCTCCCTGCGCAACCCCGTGATGTACGTCCCGCGGCTGCGCGGCACGCCCCGGTGGTTCGCGGTGTCGGCGCTGGAGCGTAAGGGCGGCACCGAGCGCCCGCTCTTCGCGGTGTTCGCGCAGAAGAACGCGAAGTCGGCCTGGCGGCTGTCGAGCAGGATGTACTTCCACGGGGAGCCGCCCAAGATCGCCACCGGCGATCAGGGTTACGCCGTCGCGGTCGACCCGGACACGACCACGCTTGCGACGGCGCCGGCCGCGCTGCCGGCGGCGCACGCCGCGTACCTCGATCGCGGGAACGACGACTCGATCGTGCCGGGTACCACCGCCCGCACCTGGCGGACCGCCGAGGCCGGACAGGAGCGGCAGCTACGTGATCACGGGGTGACCGTCTCCGGCCGGTCCGCGCCCACCGGCTATCCCGTCTACGCGCTGCGGACCGACGACGGCGGCGCCATCGTGTCCTACTCGCTGCGCCGTACGACGACCTACACGGCGACCGGCAGCGGCGATGTCGCGGTCCTGCCGGCGGACGTCCGCACCTACCTCCACGGCAGGTCCGCGCACCGGGTGACGGCGACCTGGGTCTGGCAGGCCGTCACCTACCTGCCCGTACGGGGCCGGGCGACGGTGCTGATCGAGGCCTTCGACCTGGCCTCCGCCCAGGCGTCCTGAGATCGCGAACGCCTACTTGGTGGGGACGGACGCCTTGACGGTGCCGCCGTCGGCGCCGATGATCTGCGCCTTGACGGTGCCGTCCTCCTTCTTCGGCTTGGCCGGGACCACCGCGACGTACTGCATCGTCTGGCTGATGTCGATCTCGCTCTTGACGGACTTCGACGTCAGGAAGGGCGCGGCGTCGTCGGGGACCGGGAAGCGGTCCGACTTGTCCTTGTCCTTGCTCTTGGTGATCACCGTGTCGCGGCTGAGGGCGTAGAGCACGAGCCCTCCGCCGTCCGCGGTCGCCAGCGGGAAGATCGGGAAGGACGTCGCGGCGTACACGACGCTGTTGTGCAGCCCGGCCTTCTTCGCCTTCTTGTTCTTCATCGCCTTCTGGTCGGTCGCGTAGTAGCCGGTGGTGTACTTCCCGGCGCGCATGACCTGGGCGGCGACGTTCTGCGGGCCCTCCTCGGCGAGTGTCGCCTGGATCGAGGGCACCAGCCGCGGCGGGATCAGCAGGGCGTTGTCGAAGGTGGCCAGGGCCTTGGCGTAGCCGTCGGAGTCGACCGCGACCTTCGGGGGCTTCTGCTTGTCGTCGAGCACCGCCAGCGCGCTCAGCCGCCAGCGCTGGACCGACTTGGTCCGCAGGAACCCCATGTACACGGTGTGGGGATCCTTGCCGTCCGTCGTCGTCCGGCGCGCGCTCACCACGAACCACTGCGGTCCCGTCAGCAGCAGGTGCGGCACGTAGAAGACCGGTTTCCCGTAGACGTAGCGGGGGACCGGGTCGCCCGCCGCGACCGCCCGCCGGAACGCCGCGGCCGTGAGCTGCGACTGCCCCTCGCTGGTCCACCACAGGGCGAGGCGCTCGTCCCCGCTGGCCCGGGCCACGTCGTCGTTGTTCACGAACGAGTGGAACGCCTTGGCCGCGACGTCGGGGGTCAGCGGCTCGGGCGGGGGGCTGCTGCTCTCGGCGGCGACCGGGCTCGCGCGTACGGTGCGGTGTGGCTTGCCCGAGCAACCCGCGGCGGCGGTGATGGTGAGCACCGCCACGAGTGTGGACGCAACCGCCTTGTTCATGTTCCCCGGCCTTCGCTACAGCTATCGGGCAGAGTATGCCAGGGATCTCCGAGTACGCCCTCGCGCGGTCCGGTCCCGGGGCCCGTGGAAGACCGGCGGAGCGCGTACGCGGAGAGTACGGGCACGGGTAGGCTTCGAACGTGGCAGTCATGGATCCCTCGGAAGAGATGAAGGAACTCGGCTCGATGCTGACCGGCATCGAGGCCGTCCTCGACCTCGACGCGATGCGCCGCGACATCGCGGAGCTACGTGAGCAGGCTGCCGACCCCGATCTGTGGAACGACCAGGACCGCGCCCAGGCGGTGACCCGGCGGCTGTCCTACCTGGAGGGCGAGCTGGGCAAGGTCGAGGGCCTGCGCAGCCGCCTCGACGACGCCGCCGTGCTGTTCGAGCTGGCCTCGGAGGAGGGCGACGACGACGTCCGCGGCGAGGCGGAACGCGACCTCGGCACGCTCCGCAAGGAGATCGAGCAGCTCGAGGTCCGCACCCTCATGTCCGGGGAGTACGACGCCCGCGAGGCGCTCGTCACGATCAACTCCCAGGCCGGGGGCGTGGACGCCGCCGACTTCGCCCAGATGGTGCAGCGGATGTACCTCCGCTGGGCCGAGCGCCACGGCTACCCGACCGAGATCTACGAGACGTCCTTCGCCGAAGAGGCGGGCATCAAGTCGACGACCTTCACGGTCAGGGCGCCGTACGCCTACGGCACCCTGCGCGGCGAGCACGGCACCCACCGCATGGTCCGGATCTCCCCGTACGACAACCAGGGCCGCCGGCAGACCTCGTTCGCCGGCGTCGACGTGGTGCCGGTGGTGGAGCAGACCGACCACGTCGAGATCCCCGAGGACGAGCTGCGCATCGACGTCTACCGGTCGAGCGGCCCCGGCGGGCAGGGCGTCAACACCACCGACTCGGCGGTGCGGATCACCCACCTGCCGACCGGCATCGTCGTCTCCTGCCAGAACGAACGCAGCCAGCTGCAGAACCGCGCGACCGCGATGTCGGTGCTGCAGGCCAAGCTCCTGGAGCGCAAGCGACAGGAGGAGGCCGAGCGCATGAACGAGCTGCGCGGTGAGACGACGAGCTCCTGGGGCACGCAGATCCGCAACTACGTGCTGCACCCGTACCAGATCGTCAAGGACCTGCGCACGGGCGTCGAGGCGGGCAACCCGACGGCGGTCCTCGACGGCGACATCGATGAGTTCATCGAGGCCGAGATCCGGTGGATGCGCCGCCGCGAGGCCGGCGAGGACCAGGACTAGACCCTACGACGCGGCCGAAGGCCTGGACCGGGCCCGGGGGCCCGGCCAGGTCAGTGCAGGCCCAGCCTGAGCGCGATCAGCAGCGTCAGCGCCAGGATCAGGGCGCCGACGATGAGGACGGGGGACAGGCCGAACGGCCCGGTACGGTGCACCTCCGCCCGTGCCGCGCGGCAGGCGGGGCAGCGCCCCTCGACGACGGGGCCCGAGCATCGCGCGCAGATCAGATGTTCGCAGCTCATCCGGCTCCTTCCTGAACGTCGGGCGGGAATCCGTTCAGCCTATGCGTTCCTGGCCGGTGGTCCGCCGTCAATCGGCGACGGGTGTCCGTGATGCCCGGTTGCTTTCCCTCGGTGTACCCAAGTTGGACTATCCATGCCAGTCTCCCCTCTAGACTGCTGCTTGGCCAATCGGCCCGCCAAGCCGGGAAGCCGCGGCAGGGCGTCTGTCAGACGGAAAGACAGTCGTCGCCGTCCCCAGCCCCTAGACTGGCACGTCGTGATGCAGCCGTGATCCACTTTGATAACGTCACCAAGGTCTATTCGCACCAGAGTCGACCGGCCCTCCAGGGTGTCAACGTGGCCGTGGAGAAGGGCGAGTTCGTCTTTCTCGTCGGTCCTTCCGGGTCCGGCAAGTCGACCTTCCTGCGCCTGATCCTCAAGGAGGAGCGGCCGACGCAGGGCGGTATCCACGTCGCCGGCAAGGACCTGAGTCGGCTGAGCAACTGGAAGGTCCCGCACCTGCGCCGCCGTATCGGCTGCGTGTTCCAGGACTTCCGGTTGCTGCCCAACAAGAACGTCTACGAGAACGTCGCGTTCGCTCTCGAGGTCATCGGGAAGCCACGGCGTTTCATCCGTAAGGTGGTCCCCGAGGTCATCGACCTGGTCGGCCTCGAGGGCAAGGCCCATCGGATGCCCGACGAGCTCTCCGGCGGCGAGCAGCAGCGCGTCGCCATCGCGCGGGCGTTCGTCAACCGGCCGATGATCCTCCTGGCCGACGAGCCGACGGGGAACATCGACCCGGCGACCAGCATCGGCATCATGAAGGTGCTCGACCGGATCAACCGGACGGGCACGACCGTCGTGATGGCGACGCACGACGCGGCGATCGTCGACGCGTTCCGCAAGCGAGTGGTCGAGCTGGAGGACGGCCGCGTCGTGCGCGATCAGTCGCGCGGCGTCTACGGCCAGGCGTACGGCGGCGTCTAGCGGACCGCCCACCAGGCGCGGGCCGGCGTTCGACAGACCGCCGGCCAGGCGCGGAACGGCCCCTCGCCGACCGCGCCGCCGCGCCGCCACGACCAACACCCGGACGACCAAGGACAGCGAGGCATGCGGGTACAGTTCGTTCTTCAGGAGATCTGGATCGGTCTCCGCCGGAACCTCACGATGACCATCGCGCTCATCGTCACCGTCGCGATCGCGATGGCGCTGTTCGGCACGGGTGTGCTGCTGAAGATGCAGGTCGACAAGTCGAACAACTACTGGTCGGACAAGGTCGAGGTCTCGATCTACCTGTGCAACAAGCTCAGCGCCAACCCGAACTGCAAGAAGACGGAGCCGAACCAGAGCGAGAAGGACGCGATCCGCAAGCAGCTCGAGTCGATGCCGCAGGTCGCGAAGGTCGTCCCGGAGACGGCGCAGGAGGCGTACCAGCGCGCCAAGGAGCAGTTCAAGGACAGCCCGGGCATCGCCGGCTCGATTCAGCCGGGTGACATCCCCGACTCCTTCCGGGTGAAGCTCAAGGACCCGAAGAACTTCGCGGCGGTCGTCGCCCAGATGAGCAACCGGGAGGGCGTCGACCAGGTGGTCAACGAGCGCGCCATCCTGGACAAGTTCTTCAAGATCCTCAGTGGTCTGCAGTGGGCGGCGCTGATCATCGCGGCGATCCAGCTCATCGCGGCCGTCCTCCTGGTGGCGAACACCATCCGCCTGTCGGCGTTCAACCGGAGGCGGGAGACCGGCATCATGCGGCTGGTCGGCGCCTCGAACGTCTACATCCAGTTGCCGTTCGTCCTCGAGGGCGCGATCGCGGGCCTGGTCGGCGGTGTGTTCGCGGCCATCCTGCTGAGCTTCTCGAAGGTCTTCCTGCTCGGCAGGCTGCAGAAGAACCTGCAACTCGCGACGCCGCTCGGCTGGCTCGACGTGACCACGGTCATCGTCGCGTCGATGTGCTTCGGCATCCTGCTGTGCGCCCTGGCGTCCTTCCTCACTCTGCGCCGCTATCTCAAGATCTGACGCTGCTCCCGGCGATATGCCGGTCCGGTGATCAGGTCGCTCGTAGAATCCTCGCATGCCCCGGCTGACCGGTCGTGTGCTCCGCGGGGCGGCCGCCGTGGCCGCTCTGGCGGTGGTGTACGTCATGGACGCCGGGGCGGGCGGGAGGGGCACCCACGCGTCGGCGCGGCGGAAGCCGCCCGGGCGGAGCGCCCGGCCGGCCGGACGGGCGGCGATCGAGCCGGCCCCGGCGGTGCCGGATCCCGCCTCGGCGGCGCCGGACGCCCCGGTCCCGCCGGGCGCCCCGGTGATGGCGGGCGTCGCGGCGGCGCCGGACCCGGCGGAGGAGCGCGCCGTGATCGCGGAGACGCTGCGCCGCATCGGCGACCGCTGGGCGCGGTTCTACACGGCGGCGGAGTTCGGCGGCCTGGAGGCCACCCTGAACGGCTGGTACAGCGGCGTCGGCCTGTGGCTGGCGAAGGCCGGGAACGACGTCCGGATCGTCGGCGTCCAGCCGGGCTCACCCGCCGAGAGCGCGGGCGTGCGCCCCGGCGATGTCGTCTCGGCGGTCGACGGCACCGCGACCCGTGACCTGACGGTCGCCGCCGTCGCCGCGGCTCTGCGGGGACGGCCCGGCACGGGCGTCGGCCTCGCCGTCCGCCGGAACGGCGCGCCCCTGCGGTTCGCGCTGGTACGGACGGCCGTGCCGTCGCACGACGTGAGCGCGTCCCTCACCGCCGACGGCGTGGTCGTGATCCGGATCGCGGCGTTCACCCGGGGAGTCGGGCGGGAGGTGCGCGCGGCGGTGACCGGCCGGCCCGGGCGGCGCGGCGGCGTCCTGCTCGACCTGCGGGCGAACCCCGGCGGCCTGCTGGACGAGGCCGTCGACACCGCCTCGGTCTTCCTGCCGGGCGGCCCCGTGGCGACCTTCGAACGGGCCGGGGCCCCGCCGGAGCGGCTCCTGGCCGGTCCGGGCGGCGACACCGCGGACCCGCTCGTCGTCCTCGTCGACGGGGGCACGGCCAGCGCCGCCGAGGTGGTCGCGGGCTCATTGCGGGACCGAGATCGCGCAGTGATCGTCGGATCGCGTACCTTCGGAAAGGGGTCGGTGCAGGAGCCGTTGCGGCTGGCCGACGGATCCGCGATCGAACTCACCGTCGGTCGATACCGGACTCCGAGTGGCCGTAACCTCGATGGGTCCGGGATCGACCCCGACGTCGCGGTCAACGCGAACCGCCCACCCCGGGAGGCCGAGCGACGCGCGCTCACGGTCGTGCGCGGGCTGTCGGCCACCCTGCCGAAGAAGGACCGAGGCTGAGTCATTGCCACGCGAAGAGGGACGCAAACTGATCGCGCAGAACAAGCGCGCGCGTCACGATTACCACATAGAGGACACCTACGAGGCGGGCCTCGTGCTCACCGGCACCGAGGTGAAGTCACTGCGCGCCGGGCGGGCCAACCTCACGGACGGGTACGCTCTGATCCGCGACGGAGAGGTCTGGCTCGAGGGAGTGCACATTCCCGAATACACGATGGGGACGTGGACCAACCACGCGGCGCGTCGTCCCCGGAAGCTGTTGCTGCACCGGCGAGAGATCGGCAAGCTGATCGGTAAGACCAACGAGCCCGGCCGTACGCTGATCCCGCTCACCCTCTATTTCAAGGACGGCAAGGCGAAGGTGGAGATCGCGGTCGCGCGCGGCAAGCGCGAGTACGACAAGCGACAGGACATCGCCAAGCGGGACGCCGTCCGGGAGATGGAGCGGGCCCGCGCCGCACGGCTGCGGAGGCGCTGAGGGTGGGTATCCGACGGCTCCGGTCGGCGGCCGGACTGGCCGCGGCCCTGCTGGCCACGACGGCGACCGCCGGCTGTTTCGCCGAGCCCTCGCCGCTGCCGACGATCCGCAACTTCCTCGTGTCCTGGCAGAACGGCAACTACCGTAACGCCGCGAAGGAGACCGACGGGGACCGGACCGCGGTCGCGGCGGTCCTCTCCGCCCTGCCGTCCCAGCTGGACCTGGCGTCGCTGCGCCTCGCGCTCGGCCGCGTGCGGCAGACCGGCGAGGACGCGACGGCCCAGTTCGCGGTCAGCATCGACCTCGGCGACGGCGGCCAGCCCTGGAGCTACGGCAGCTCGATGCGCCTGCACCGGACGAACGGCAAATGGAAGGTCGTCTGGAGTCCGTCGATCATCCACCCGCAGCTGGGCCAGGGCCAGCGGCTCGCCA
The DNA here is from genome assembly GCF_024055715.1 of Actinoallomurus soli. GTDB lineage: Bacteria > Actinomycetota > Actinomycetes > Streptosporangiales > Streptosporangiaceae > Actinoallomurus > Actinoallomurus soli. Next base: position 2,292 of record NZ_JAMXMV010000004.1, on the reverse strand, counting down.
TCGTCACCATGACGCCGACGCGCCAGCCCATCGTCGACAACAAGGGCAAGACGCTCCTCAAGAAGGTCGAGGTCGACGTCTTCGGCGTGACGCCCGGCAGGCTCGCCAACGCCGAGCAGACGCTCGGCCAGCTGGCGAAGATCACCCATCTGGACAAGGACCGTGTGCTCGCCCACGTGCGGTCCGCGCCGCCGCAGAAGTTCCTGCCGCTGGTGACCCTCCAGGTACCCCAGCAGGCCGGCGACGCCGCCCAGCTCCGGCAGGTGCCCGGCGTGGAGCTGCGGTCCAAGCCGGCGTACGTCGCGCCCGCGGTCGCCGATGAGATCGTGGGCGACCTCGGCCCGGCCACCGCCGAGCGCCTTCAGCAGGTCGGCGCGCCGTACCAGCCCGGTGACACGATCGGCGTCTCCGGACTGCAGGTGCTGGAGCAGCGGAAGCTGGCCGGTACCCCCACCGTCCAGGTCGTGGCGCAGGACCCCTCCGGGGCCGACGAGAAGATCCTCAACGAGGTCCGCGGCACGCAGAGCCAGTCCGTCGCCACGACGATCGACCGCAGGACGCAGGACGCCGCCGAGGCCGCGCTGAAGGGGGTGCCCTACCCGGCGTCCCTCGCCGCGATCGACCCGTACACCGGCGCCGTCCTCGCGGCCGCGGACAACCCCCCGGCCCAGCGCAAGAACGACGCCCGCCAGAGCGATGACCCCTCGCAGCAGGGCAGCACCGCGCTGAACGGCCACTATCCGCCGGGCATGACGTTCAGCATCGTGACGACCCGGGCGCTCCTGCAGCACGACCAGAAGATCACCTCGCCGCCCTGCAAGAGGGGCACGCAGAACATCGGCGGGCAGGAGTTCACCTACTCCGGGCGGGTCGGCAAGACCTTCTCGTCCAACTTCGCCGTGAGCTGCACGACGGCGTTCGCCGCGCTGTACCGCAACGTCGCCCCACAGGACCTGCGCGTCAGCGCGGCCCGCTTCGGGCTCGGCGCGCCGTGGAGCCTGCCCGTGCCGGCGTTCTCCGGCTCGGTGCCCCTGGCGGCCAATGACGCCGAGCGGGCCGCCGAGATGGTCGGTCAGGGGAAGATCGAGGTCAGCCCGCTGTCGATGGCGCTGGTCGCCGGCGCCGTCGCGAGCGGCACCTGGCGGCCGCCGCAGCTCCTGAAGGATTCCCCGCAGCCGATCCAGCCTCAGCCGCTGAGCGGCAGCACCGACTCGATCACGCAGCTCCAGAGCCTCATGCAGACGTCCGTCCGCAGCGGCGCGGCCCGGCAGGCGAAGGTCCCCCCTCGTCCAGTGGCCGGCGTCACCGCGATGGTGCCGGACGGCAACGGCAAGGTCGTCTCCTGGTTCGTCGGGTACCGGCAGGACGTCGCCTTCGCGATCGCGGTCGAGGGCAAGGTCTCGGCGGCGAGCCTGGCGGCGGCGTTCCTGCGGGCGAAGCACTGAACGCCGAGGTGTCCTGACCGGCCGAAGTGACCGGCGTGACGGCTTTGTCATTTCTTGACTCTCGGGCCGCAACCATCCGCCTGTGACCGGGCGTCTTAACGAGTGACTGAGATACCGCTTGGGGGGTTGCGGACTCAGTCGCCGTGATGAGACCAGAGCCTCGTCTCGGGGGAGGCTCTGTCGTCCGGACCGGCCCGACCCTGCCGGTCACCCCCGTGGGTGTGCCTAGTCCACACCCACGGGGGTTCTCATCTCTCCGGCCCCCGATCACCCATCACCCGGACCGGCCCTCCGGCGGGAATGACGTTGGCATCCCCGGTGTTGAAGATGTACGGTCGGCGTGACGGGCGCTTCGGTGCCCGGTTGACAACTCAAGAGGGGGTGACCGGTTTCGACTTCGGTATGTCGAGACACGGGGAAGCGGGCCGAGGGTTGCGGTTGTGACCTCGTAAATCCTGTAACCGCAAAAGAACAAGTGCCAACTCTAAGCGCACTCAGTTCGCCCTCGCCGCCTAAGGCGAGATAGCGAACTTGTCAGCCCGGGAGTGTCTCCGGCCCGGGACCTGGCATCGCTAGGAGACTCAACCTGCCGCTCCGGCCACGGGAGCGACAGGGAAACCTAACAGTGGCTGAGCCTGTCGGCGACACGCCTGCGTGAGCGCCGGGGCTGAGAAAACGACTAGCAGGCTGCGCCCGGAGAAGCCCTGTCTTGGTACTGAAGGACGCGGGTTCGATTCCCGCCACCTCCACTCGGGCCTGGGGCCAGTGTGGTCGGGAGCTGACGCTCCCTTCCCCGCTGGCCCTTCGTCATTTCTTTCGGGGGGACGACCCCCCGAGCCCCCCGAGG
>NZ_JAMXMV010000049.1 GCF_024055715.1 Actinoallomurus soli | reverse complement strand
GCAGCAACGGCTCGATCCGCTGCCAGGCCGCATCGGTTAACTCATGTCGCCGGACCATGACACACCATCAAAGCCCGTCACAAGATCGACCTCAGCCGAACGCCAAGATCTACCGGACACGCCCTAGGCCGATCCGCACGCTGCCGGCCTCGCCGCGGAGCGCCATCCGCGCCACGTTCTGCGCTCGATCGGCTTGGCCCAGTACTTGCCGGGCTTCGTTCAGGAACGCCCGGCCGGCTGGCGTGAGCCGGGTCCGCCGCGTGCCGCGGTCGAACAGCGGTCCGCCGAGCTCGTTCTCCAGGTCGCGGATCTGCATGCTCAACGTCGGCTGGACAATGTGCAGCCGACGCGCGGCCCGACTGAAGCCGCCCTCCTCCGCTACGGCAACGAAGTACCGCAAGTGGCGCAGCTCCATCCGCCCTCACTATTGATAATACTGATCAATATATCAGAACTAAGTGTTTGTGCCTATCACCCGCCTTGATGATCCTAGAGGAGCCAGCCAAGGACGACTCGGACGAAAGGGTTAGCGATGCGGATCGTCACGATCGAAGAACAATGGTCCGACCCGGCGCTGTCGGCCGCCAGCATGCCGAGCATGACCGAACTCGTGCCCGGCATTGAGGCTATGTTCGATCCGGGCGCAGGGATGCCCTACACGGAGCGGGTCCACCTGCTGACCGACATCGGGGCCGCCCGAATCGCCGACATGGACCGCAACGGCATCACGACCCAGGTGCTCTCGTGTAACAACATGTTCCTGCCCGCCGAGGTGGCGCCCGCGTTGACCACTGCGGCCAATAACACCGTGGCCGAGGCCGTCGCGGCGCACCCGGGCCGGTTCGCCGCGTTTGCCACCCTGCCCACGGCCGTGCCCGACGCGGCCGCGCGCGAACTGCACCGGTGCGTAAGCGAGCTGGGTTTCGTCGGCACGACGATCATGGGTCGTACCGACGGCGAGTTCCTGGACCGGCCCCGGTTTGATCCCATCCTGAGCGCCGCGAGCGAGCTACGGGTGCCGATCTACCTGCACCCGGCCCCGCCGCCTTTGGCGGTCAGCGACGCCAACTACGCTGACGGGCTCTCGCCCGTGGTGTCCGCGTCCATGCGGATGCCCGCGTGGGGATGGCACCAGGAGACGGCGGTGCACTTCCTGCACCTGATCCTGGCCGGCGTGCTCGACCGCTACCCCGACCTGCAGTTCATCCTGGGCCACTGGGGCGAATTCATCCCGTTCTATCTCGACCGGCTAGACGAGGCCATGCCGCAGCGGATGACCAAACTCGACCGGAGCTTCCGCGAGTACTTCCACGACAACGTGTTCATCACACCCAGCGGAATGTTCGGGCAGGCGCAGTTGCGTTACTGCGTGGATACCGTAGGTGTGGACCGGATCATCCACGCTGTCGATTTCCCTTATGTCGGCAACGAGGGCGCCGTATCGTTCTTGGCCGAGTCGCACTTGTCCGATCAGGACAAGGACAAGATCGCCCACGCCAACGCCGACAATCTGCTCGGTCTGCGCTAAACCGGACGAAATGCTCATCGCGGGCTCTCGGCCACTCCTTCCCGCCCGCAGACACTGAGCCTTTTTCGTGCGCCCAGCAGAGCAGGAGGTGAAGCCGTGTTGTAGCGGTGGACCGTAAGCTCGTCGTCGCTTGCCGGTGTGACTCCGGTCCGGGTAGCCGCCAGGAGGCCTGGTAGCAGGTTGGCGGGTCCGTCCGGAAACGGGTGACAAGGTGATCAGAGAACTCGCCGGTCCCCCGGACCCGCCCATGGGACTGTTCAACGACACCCGCCCGCACGTCCACCGCGAGATCCTCCAACCGGGCGACCGCCTGCTGTGCTACACCGACGGCGTCACCGAAGCACGCACCCCCCAAGGCGACCTGTTCGGAGTGGACCGGCTCGCCGACGCCATCATCCGCACCACCGCGACCGGCATGTCCGCCCCCGAAGCACTGCGCCGCCTCGTCCACGACCTGTTCCGCGAACACGACGACTCCCAAGCCGACGACGCCACCGTGGTGCTCACCGAATGGCGGCCCACCACCCACGTCGGTGCCCTCCAAGACACTCTCCAGACACTGCCCGCCACAACCCCATGGAAATGACGAACCCACCCACCACTGCCGTGAGCCGCCCGCCTCCGCACCCGACGCGCACCCTCACCCGTTCCGGCCCACCACTCCACCCCGCTCAGAACCGGGATGACCCCGACACGCGAGGCATCGAAAGCGGCGTTGAAAGTTCCGATCGTCCCCACGCGCCGGAACACCCCGTACATCCGCACCAGAACATGCGCCAAGACCTGTCGACCCTCGAGATCACCGCTTAGCGGACGTTCTCGTTCGATCGCCAGTCAGTACGACGGGCCGGTACCGACGCTGCACCGGTGCGGGCACAGCCCACCTCCGAGATGCTCGGCACCGGCCACGTCCTTCGCCACGATCGCCGGTGACCCGCGCATGGCGGGCAGACAGAAACGGAACCGCGACGCCCGGATGCCGACTGCCTACGCAGTGCCGCGCTGACCCACGCCGACCCGGTACCACCGACGTGAATACCTATGCAGCTGGATATTTATGCGGCGGGGAGCATCGTTATGATGACCATGCTGCACAAGATCGCGACAGAAGAGCACCCACGGAGCACCCACCGCCGCGAAACGATCACCACAAGATCCGCTGACCTGAAGAAACCGCAGGTCAGTGGCAAGATGAGTGGTAGGGCGCCTGGGACTCGAACCCAGAACCTATGGATTAAAAGTCCACAGTTCTGGAGGTATCCCCTACTCGACGCGCTACCGCGTCCTGTTTCATAGTACCGCTACGTGCCATTTGGTCCACGTTCGTCATTCGCTTCGCGGCGCATCGGCCAAGCGCTGTACCGGGTGCTGCCGGACAGTACCACGACATACGAGCACCCGCCGAGCACCCAGCCTCACCCTGGCGGTTGACGATATATACAGGAGGCACCCGAGTGCCGGCGCCACGTGCATTCGAGCAACCGCTCGGCAGACGCCTTTTGGCACGGATGGGTATCACCCCCGCGTGCGCGGGGAGCACGCTGGTCGGCGATCAACGGGATCCGCAACTTCGCCTGCCGGTGGCCGCCAGCCCCGTGCCCGGGCACACGTCGCGCGGCGACACCACCTTGTGCTGATGGCGAAGTCGAGGACAGGAAGCCGGAGAACGTCCGCCGTTACTTCAAGCCCTCACCGGAGGCGATCGCCGAGGTGACCAGCCTGCTCGCGCCGGGCGACGCTCGCTGGTGAGTGTAAGGTCGCGATCGCCGCGGGGGCGTCGTAACTGCTTGATGGCCCAGTCCAGCGCGACGCGGGTGAGCAAAAACCAGGGGTCGTACTCGGTGAGCTGCCGGGTGCTGGTGTCGAAGCGGAAGCCGTCGGACTCGATGGCGGCCAGCGCCGTCCGCTCCTTGAGTTCGGTGCTCAGGGCGGCGCCTCCGTACGGCGAGAACAGATCGGTTTCGACTTCCTCGGTGAGGCCGGGGCCTCGGCGTATGAGGATCATACGTACGACGCTGTCGAGGACGTGGGGAGGGGAGGGTCAGTCGCTGCTGCCGGCGGCAGGTGGTCGACTGAGCCAGGCTGAATCAGACTTGGCCCGGGTCGCTCCGGGTGTGGCGGGTTGGAGCGACGCTGAAGCGAGGAGGCTGAGCTTGTCGGCGCTTTCGGAGCCGGGCTCCGGGTGGTAGATGACGAGCATGATGCCGTCGGTCCCGTTGACCAGCAGTTTCTCGCGGTCCAGGGTGATAGCGCCGAGCTGGGGATGAGCGAAGGTGATGGTAGCGGTGGTGCGCCGGTTCCCGGCATCGTGGCGGGCCCATAGTCGGCGGAAGTGCGGGCTGGCTACTGAGAGTTCCCCGACCAGCTCGATCACGCGTGGGTCATCGGCGTCGGTGCCGACCGAGTTGCGGAAGCTCGCAACCAGACCGGCGGTGGTTTGTTCCCATGCGGGGAACATCGCCGCCTCGGCCTTGTCGAGGAAGAGGTCCCTGAGCCGGTTGCGTCCTGTCGTCAGACGGGGCGAGAAGGCGGTAGCCAGTGGGTTTGCGACCAGTACGTCGAGGTAGCGGCCCTCGACGAACGCCGGCAGGCCGAGGGTCTCGACCAGGCGGGCCGTGCTGGACGGCACGACTTCGCGCCGCGGGCGTCGATTCCTGCGTCGTGGCCGGCCGGCCACGAGGCTGAGGAGATAGGTGTCGTCATCCAGGTGCAACACCCGCGCGATGGCCTGCAGCACCTGGACCGAGGGGTTGCGGTCGCGGCCCTGTTCGAGACGCAGGTAGTACTCGGCGCTGATGCCCGCGAGCATGGCGACCTCCTCCCTGCGCAGCCCCGGGACGCGCCGTTGCCCAAGGACCGGGATTCCGGCCTGCTCGGGGGTGACAAGTTCGCGGCGTGCACGAAGGTACTCGCCCAGCAGGTTCGGCTCCCTGTCCATGGCCACCAGCGTAAGCAGCCAGCCGGGTGCCCTGCCTGTCCCTGGCAGTACCAGTGTCGGGAGGACACTGGTAGTGCCTCCCCGCGCACCCGCACGCTGGCCGGACGAGAGCCGCAAGAGGATCAACCCTGGCGCGGCAGGCCACGGTACTTCGGCGCAGTGGCCGGGCAGCTTCGAAGGCAAGGAGTGCGTGAGATGTCCCAACAACACATCCTGGTGACCGGGGGCTCAGGTTTCATCGGCGGGCATGTCGTGCTTGAGGCCCTGGCCCGGGGGCATCAGGTGCGGTCCACCGTCCGGTCCCTGGACCGGGAGAAGGCAGTGCGCACCTCTCTGAGTGAGGCCGGTATGACAGTCGGTGACCGTCTTGAGTTCGTCGCCGCTGATCTGACACGTAAGGAGGGCTGGCCCCAGGCTCTCGACGGTATCGACCGTGTCATCCACGTGGCCTCACCGGTCATGCCAGGACACGTCGAGAACGAGGAAGAGGTCATCGCCCCCGCTCGCGAGGGCACGTTGCGGGTGCTGCGGGCGGCACGCGACGCGAACGTGGCACGTGTGGTCCTCACCTCGGCGTTCCATGCGGTCGCCTGGGGGCACCCGCACGACGACCGCGTCTTCACCGAGGAGGACTGGACCGTCCTGGACGGCCCCGGTACCGACGCCTACGGGCGCAGCAAGACGCTCGCCGAGCGTGCGGCTTGGGACTTCGTCGCCGAGGACGGCGGCGAAATGGAGTTGACCACGCTGCTCCCGGTCGCCGTGATGGGCCCTGTGCTGAGTGCGGAGGTTTCCGGAGCCAACCGCGTTGTCCAGCGGCTCCTCACCGGGCAGATGCCCGGACTGTTGAACCTGTACTACCCCGTGGTCGACGTGCGCGACATCGCTGCAGCTCACGTCGCCGCCGCAACCGCGCCCGGGGCTGCCGGGCAGCGGCTCCTCCTGGGCAGCAGCCCCGCGCTGAAGATGGCTGAGATCGCCGACATGCTGCGAACCCATCTCGGCCAGGCCGCAGCTCGCGTTCCCACCGAGGGCATCCCCGATGAGACCGTGCGGGCCAGCGCCGCCACCAACCCGGCGCTGCGCCCGGCCGTTCACGACCTGGGCTACGCCCGCCGCTTCTCCACGGACAAGGCGCGCGACATCCTGGGGTGGAAGCCCCGCCCAAGCCTCAACGCCGTCGTAGCAGCCGGTCAAAGCATGGTCGACCAGGGCCTTGTTATGGCGTGACACCCCCGTGCAACCCGCTTCTTCCCGCAGCCAGGCGGCGCGGGCCAGGCTCTTCGCCCCGGCAGGCCACTCCGCCGACAGCGCGAGGTTCAGGACGGCCCCATCGGCGCGGGGCTGGAACAGACGGAAGTCCCAGCTGGGGGCGTCGGGAATGTCGGCGGCGGTCTGCTCGAGCGAGGGCATCCACCACACCCGATGGGTCACGTCCTTGAGCAGGATGCGGACCTCCTCGCCGCGGCGCATGGCCTTGCTGGAGGAGCTGGTGGTATGCGGGACCTCCAGCAGGTCCTGGTCCCGACCTCGGCGGCCAGGGCCTTCCACTCGCCGCAGTCGGCCTCCCGCCACATGGCGAGCCCGTCGGCGTTCAGCCTGCCGGATGCGTTGATCGTGCTGACGATCCGCCGTTGCGCGGCCGCCACCTCCGGGGCGACCGCTACGGTCATCTCCCTCTCCCTGCTCTCGTCGGTGCCCGTGGACGGGCACGGTCTGTGCTGGTCAACGAGCCAGCCCCGGGGAAGGGCTCTCTCCGCCCGGGCGTCTCCTGGGGCCGGCGCTCACTCGTCGTCGGTGGCGTGCTTGTCGCGCAGTGGCCGCAGGCCGCCGGGCAGGGGGAGCTGGAAGGAGTACCGCCCCAGCACGTTGATGTGGTGGCGTACGAACGGGGACAGCCGGGCCACGTCCTCCTCGCGGACCTCGAAGCCGTCCGCGCGGAGCTGGGTGACGGCGGCGTCCATGTAGCGGTGTTGAACAGCACGAACGCGTTGAGAACCAGACCGAGCGCCCCGATCTGGTCCTCCATGCCGTCCTGGTAGCGCTGGTAGAGCTGCCCCGAGCGGCCGTGGAAGATCTTCCGCGCAAGCGCGTAGCGGCCTTCCTGGAAGTTGGCCTGCACCTTGATCTGCCGCCGGTATCCGGGCTCGTCGGCCAGGCGCATGATGTGCAAGGTCTTCGCGATCCGCCCGTAGTGCGCGATCGCGTCGCCGAGCGGAGTGGGGCGCCCGTCCCGGGACAGCATCCGGATCACGCCGTACGCGCGCCCGGCGCCAGTGTGGATGGAGCCGATGATCCGAAGGATGTCCTCCCAGTGCCGTTCGATCCTGGCAAGGTCGACCCTGCCACGGGCCGCCTCCTGGAAGGCGCCGTAGTCGGCCGTGCGGTCGATGCGCCACATCTTCTGATCCGGCAGGTCAGCGAGCTGCGGGGCATACGCGAATCCCGCCAAGGTGAGCAGCCCGAAGACAATGTCGCTGTAGCTCGCGGTGTCGGTGACGATCATCTCGGGGCACTTGCCGCCGTCGCGGTCGTAGAGGACGTCCAGCACGTACAGGGAGTCGCGCGGGGTGCCGGCCACCACTTTCCCGCCCAGCCCCGCCGCCTGGTTGTTGATCATGTTTAGCCAGGTTGCCCCGCCCCGGCGCCCGAAGTACTTCGGGCGCCGGGCGTACACCGACGGCACGGGCACGACGAACCGCATACCGTCCACCGAGGCGACCAGGCCGCCGCCCCACGCCTGCGCGAGCGGAATCGACGCCTGGCAGTCGATCAGCGTGGCGTTCGCCGCCCGATACATCGCCAGCCGCAGGTACGTCTGGTCGACATGGGACAGCCGCCCGTACTTCAGCGCGTCCGCGGCTCCGATAACCGGGGTGTAGCCGACGTTGCAGCTGTGCGCGACCAGGAGCGCGGCGATCGTCACGTGCAGGTCCTTCAGCTGGGCCTCGCCGCCGTGGGCATCGAGGTGGAGGTCGTGGAGCGCAACCTGGCGCAGACCGGGTTCGTTCCCCAGGCCAAGCGGTGGGTCGTGGAGCGCGCCTATGGGATCTTGACGCTGCACCGCAGGCTGGTGCGCGACTACGAGCACCGGCCCCGCAGTTCGGAGTCGCGGGTGTACTGGGCGATGACCGCGGTGATACTGCGCCGGCTCGCAATCCACACCGAACCGGGAGACCCTCCCTCATTCCAAGATCATCACTGCGTGTCGCCCGTACTCAACCTCTGTGGTCAGTACAGCTAGCCGACTGCGAGGTTGATGCTCTTGCTCACCGAGGCGCGGCGGATGTTGGACGAGCCGCGATAGGTCACCGTGACGCGGCGAGGTCCCGCTCCCAGCCGAGGAAGCGTCACAATCACCTTGCCGTCTCGCAGGTGCGCCCGCAGGATGCGCTTCATCCCTTGAGCCCTGACGGTGACGGGACCGGAGGGGCGCAAATGCTTCGCGCTAGCTCGAATGATGAGGCGCGCGCGTCCGCTCTTGCCACGGTGTGCCCTGGCTCCGGTCAACTTGGGCGCTGCCTTGTTGATCTTCACGCTGGTCGTGGTGATGGCCGGGGCGGTGTACGAGGACGTGGTCGGCGTGTAGGCGACCCTGAGCAGGTGCGAACCCGCCGCAAGCCGGGCGGGCAATGGGATGGTGACCGCTCCGTGCGTGAGCTGCGCTGACCCGACTTGTGCGCCAGCGTCGGCGATGACCACCGTGCCGGCCACTCCGGCTGCACCGTACCCACCTGTCTGGTCGGTCTGGCCGGGGGTGCCGTCGCTGGTCACGTTGACGGTGGCCTTAGGGCCGCTTTTGAACTCGCCGTAGTGCTGGCTGCGACGCGAGAGCGAGACGAAGATGGCGGTGGAGGCGGGGCCGGTCGCCGGTGACGCAGGTGTAGCTGGTCGCCTTCGTTGTGTCGCCACTGCCCTGGTAGCGCGGCCATGAGGGGTATTGGCACAGCGGCATCGTGCGGCCGGTGTTGATGTCGGCCGCGGTGGGCGTGAGCGGTGCGACTCCGGTCGTTGTCCAGGTCTCGAGCGCACCGAGGGAGTCGAAGGAGAGATCGAAGGTTCCTTGGGCGTGTCCGTAGCCAGGCTGACGGTAGTAGCGGGCGTAGTTGTGAAGGCTGCGCCCGTAGCGGCCCATGAGGGTCTCGAAGTACGCGCTGGTGGAGTGCTCTGGGACCAGGACGTCGTCGTCACCTTGGACCAGAATCAGCTTGCCGCCGCGGGCGAAGAACCGATCGAGGTCGGGGGTGGTGGCGTCGAATTCCCGCGAGAGCTGCTTGAGCCGCGGCTCCCAGTCTCGGTAGTCCCACCCGTCCAGGTTCGCGGTGGGGTTCCTCTCGATGGCGTACCGGATGAGCCTTGAGCTGAGGAAGTTGATCAAGCTGTTGTCGGTGTCGGTCGAGTTCAACCACCACGAGTCTTGCTGGCGAGGTCCGATGTCGGCCCCCGTCAGGACCGGGAACCCTCCGAGAGTGGTGATGCCATTCGCAAGCTGGAAGTCGATGCGGTAGGGGTTGGCGGCGCCCGTCAGCGTGCCCACCTGAGTCTCGGAGAGGCAGGAGTCGCCGGTGTCGGCTCCATTCGGACACAGCAAGTCACGCACGTCGAACTGGGCTGCACAGCCGCCGGTATTCGAGACAACGCCATCCTGGGCGCCGTCGAGGGAATCGCAGCTGGCGTAGATGGCCTTCCTCAGCAACTGCTGCTTAGCCGCATCGAGAAAGCCCCCGTCTCGCTGGTAGGCCAACTGCTTCATGTGGTCCCACGTGATCGCCATCGCGGCAATCTGGTTGGCCGGATAGTTGGCGATGACGCCGGTGTAGTCAGCGGGATAACGCTGAGCGGCGACGAGCGCTTCGTGACCGCCCTTCGACCCTCCGGCGAAGTACTGCTGCTGCGGCTGCTGGCCGTAATAGCGAGCGACAATGTCGATCCCGGTGTCACGAGTCTTCTTGACCGCCGCTCCCTCGTAGTTCGCCAGGACCTCGTCGTTGACCAGGGCACTACCGTCTGGCGCGGTTCCCGCGTCGCTGCCGAAGGTGACGTAACCGCGGCTGAGCGCGGGGAGTGGGCCACCGCGAACACCGGTGCCGAAGGTGTTGGGAATGTCGTCCAGCCCGGTGACCACGATTCCGTCGAACCCGCCGCCACCCTCCTGCAGCGTCTTCAGGTTCCACTGCGTGGGCAGGTTGATCTGAAAGTTGATGGCCCTGGCCGTGGAGTCGACGGGCGCGATCGAGCCTCGGACGAGGCAGAACTCGGGCGAGCGTGTCGCCTTGTCGGGCGCAACGAGCTGGGTGGAGGACACCACAGCGCCCGATGTTGGGAGACCGATCGAGGCCGCCGGGATGCTGTAGCCGTCCAGAGCAGCGCAATCGGTCGCTGCGTCGGCCGGGCTGAGGGTGCCGACGGCCGCGTTGGGTGTCGCCTCGGCGCCAGCGGGCTCTAGGACGCCAGCGCCGAGACCAAGGCCAGTGATGACCAATGAGGCGGCGAAGAGCGAGTTCACGCGTCTAATCAACTGCTTCTCCTGAAATTCGTTGGTGTAGCGGTCGGCGCCCGATGCTTCAGTTCGGCCGGGAAACCGTCGTCAGGCGTGCGCAATGGGCGTTGTGCGGGGCCGCAGGGCGACGGTCGAGCCAAGCCATGCTTCCCGCGACCTGTCCTTCCGTCGTTCCCCGCGGCCGCGCTCAGGCGTATTGGCTAGGCGGGTGTCGGGGTGATGTTGTCGAGCGTGCGCATCTGTTCCTCGTCGAGCTCGATGTCAGCGGACCGCATGTTCTGCTCGAGATGCTTGATATTCGAGGTGCCGGGGATGAGCAGGATGTTGTTGGAGTGGTGCAGAAGCCACGCCAGCGCAATCTGGCGAGTGCCTGTCTCGTGCTCGTTGGCGATGCGCTGCAGCGCTGTTGACACCCCCACGTCGCCGCCGCCGATGGGGAACCAGGGGATGAATGCGATGTCGTGTTCACGGCAGAAGTCCAGAACAGGCTCGGCCGACCGATCGCCGATGCTGTACCTGTTTTGCACCGACGTCACTTCGAAGAAGTCCTGCGCCTGTTGGATCTCCTCAACGCTCACCTCTGACAGTCCGAGGTGACGGACCCGGCCGTCGCGTTGTGCGTCTCGCAGGAACCTGAAGGTGGCTTCGACGGGAACCTTCGGGTCGATCCGGTGGAGTTGATACAGGTCGATCTGATCGCGGTTCAGCCGACGCAAGCTGCCGTTGAGGGCGTCTTCGAGGTGCTGGGGGCTGGCGTCGTTGTTGATGTCGGCAAAGGGGCCAAAACGGACGAGGCCCCCCTTCGTCGCGACCACGACGTTGTCCGGGTAGGGGTACAACGACTCGCAGATCAGCTGCTCGGAGGTGAAAGGGCCGTATTGGTCCGCGGTGTCGATGAACTCGACGCCAAGGTCGACCGCACGCCGCACCACGTCGATCGACTTCTGCGGCACCTCAGGCATGCCGTAGACCTCGGGTCCGGTGATCCGCATGGCACCAAAGCCGAGACGGTTGACGGTCGTGGCGCCACCGAGGGCAAATGTCTTGTTGAAAGTCATATCTGGACTCCAATCTGTATAGCTTGGATGCCACTTCGGGCGGCTAGAACCGGCGCTGCCACCGATCCGAGGATCGAGGTCGTTGGTGCTGGGTGACGGCCTCTCCGTGACTGCCGGGCAGAGACGGGAGGCGGCTGGAGGGCTATCGGTTTGAGGATGATCGGCTGGGCTCGGAGACAGGCTTCGCTGAGAGGGTGCCGAGCAGGTTCAGGAGCTTGGGTGGCGCCCGGGAATTCCTCTCGCCGGCCGAGCCCGCGCCGGGCCTTGTGGGCCAGGAGGGTGTTCAACGGATGCGGTCGGCGGCGGTGTCGCCCTTGGCCCGGTTGCGGACGGCGAGGATGACCTCGCCGCCGTGTGCGGCGAGTTCGCAGGCGGTCACGAAACCCAGGCCGGCGTTGGCTCCGGTCACGATCGCGGTCCGCCCGGTGAGGTCGGGAATGTCAGAAGCAGTCCATGCAGTCATGCTCTTCAACCTAGGTACTGCCTGCGAAGGGACCGGCGTCCGCGGCATCCTCGGTCTGGCAGAACCACCCAGGCTGGCCCACGACCAGGGACACTGGGAGTATGGAATTGTGTACGGCGGCGGCGCGGGAGCTGGGCGCCTTCCTCCGCGCCCGCCGGGAGCAGACCCGCCCCGAGGACCTCGGTCTCGAACCCGGACCACGGCGGCGTGTCGAGGGGCTCCGGCGGGAGGAAGTAGCGGCTCTGGCCGGGCTGAGCACGGACTACTACCAGCGCCTCGAACAGGGACGGAACACGCGGCCTTCCGACGCGGTACTGGACTCCATCAGCGACGCCCTGGACCTGGACGACACCGAACGGGACCATATCGCCCGGCTCGCCCGTGCGGCCAGGCGCCCCGCGCCCCGGGCCCGCCGGAGTCCGGACCGCCTGCCCGCAAGTGCCCGGATGCTGCTGGACGCGACCAGCCTTCCCGCGTTCGTCGTCAGCCAGCATCTGGACGTGCTCGCCTGGAACCGCCTGGCCGCGGAACTGCTCGGCGACCCCGCCAACACCCCCGTGGCCGAACGCAACGCGCTGCTGATGCTCTTCCGTGACGACGCCGAGCTCCGGTTCGCCGATTGCGAGGCGATGGCCAAGGATTACATCGGGATGCTCCGCGCCGCGATCGCCCGTGACCCCGAACATCCCCGCGCCGTGGAAGTCGTCGGCAGCCTGAGCGTGCGCAGCCCGCAGTTCCGTCGGCTGTGGGCCCGGCACGACGTCCGCGATCGGATCAACGGGCGCAAGACGATCCGCCACCCCCGCATCGGCGACATCGACATCGAATGGGACGCCTACTCCGTGCCCAGGACCTATAACGCGTCGATGATCCTCATCACCCCGCAGCCAGGCAACGAAGACCGCCTCAGCCTCCTCGGCAGCCTCACCGCAGACACCCCGGCCAGACCATCCCGCCGAGGCAAGAACATGTCAACCTGAGCGGGACTGTAAAGCTAACGGCGGATCTGATGATCAAGAGAGAGACGCCAGATGAGCGAGACCGCCGTTGATTCCGAGTCCGTGGAGCACGACACCCAGTCGCCGGTGAGCGCGGCGAGTGACGAGCAG
>NZ_JAMXMV010000048.1 GCF_024055715.1 Actinoallomurus soli | reverse complement strand
CCCGTAGACCATCCGCCGCTTCGTCCCCAGGCCGTGACCGGCTTCGCTCGCCCAGGCCGGTGACCGGCTTTGCTCCCTCGGGCCGGTCACCGGCTTCGCCCCCCGTGCCGGCGACCGGCTTCGTCTCGCGGCCGGCTTCGTCGCCCGGCCGGCGACCGGGGGCGCGCCCCGTGCCGGCGACCGGGGTGGCGCCCCGGCCGGCGATCGCCTCAGAGCACGGGTGCGAGCCGGGGGGCACGCCCGATCAGACCGTCTGGGGAACCCGGCTGACGCTGACGCCGGGGTCCAGGACGCGGGACACCGCGTTCGTCAGGGCTTCCACCGGATCGTCACCGACGCCCATGCTGCGCCATGCCACGTGGTTGTCAGGACGCACGAGTACGGCGCCCTCGTCGGAGATCTGCCGGATGGCCTCCCACCCGCCGTCGACGTCGGTGAACTCGGCGCCGTCCCCGATCTGGGCCACGACGATGGGGATCGAGAACCTCTCGGCCACCTGCGCGGCCGCCTCGCACCACGGCGTTCCTCCCGGGCCGGTGAGCAGCGCGAAGTTCGTCGCGGCGCCGGTCAGGTCGTGGGTGGACAGGCGCCGGCCGCCGCGTTCGAGCCAGGCGTGGGGCAGCCGGTGCCCGGGGCGGGTCGTGGGGTGGTACACGTCCCGCATGGGCGCACGGGCCGGCGGCCGGCTGCCGTCCGGGACGACCGCGCCCTCCTCGTAGGCGAATCCGATCTCCACGTCGAGCGCCTGGCAGCCGCCCCGGTGCGTGTGGAACATCTCCTCCGCCCGCGCCCGTACGGTCGCGCCGAGCGGCGACGGGTCGAAATGCGCGGAGATCCGCGCCACCCGGCGCTCCGGCGGCACCCGCTCGCCGAAGCCGATGGCGTCGAGGAGCGCCTGGTGGTGGGTCGCCGCGGACATCGCCCAGTCGATGTTGTGCCTGCCGACGGGCCGCCGCTCCGCCTCATAGCTGTCGAGCAGATTCTCAGGCGCGCGGCCGGTGATGACGGCGGCCAGCTTCCACGCGAGGTTGTGCGCGTCCTGGATCCCGCTGTTCAGGCCGAGCCCGACGGCGGGCGGCTGACGGTGCGCGGCGTCGCCGGCGAGCAGCACCCGTCCGGCACGGTAGCGCTCGGCCAGCAGTGCCTCCACGGTCCAGTACGTCACCCGGTGCAAGGTCACGTCCAGGTCGGGCAGGCCGAGGACCTCGCGGATCCTGGGAATCGCCGTCCGCTCGTCGTAGCGGGTCGGGTCGTTCGGGGAGAAGTGCAGGCCCCACTCCTCACAGCCCTTGCCCCACGTCGGCCCCATCTCGATGAGCGTGCTGGAGAGCCGCGGGTCCTCCGGGTGGAGGAGGTGGGTGAGGAGCGTGCCCTCGTGCCACCACTTCGACAGGTCGGCGGAGAAGTACACGGTCGTGGTGTGCACCAGCCCGTGCAGGCCCTGCATCTCCACGCCGAGCGCGGCGCCGAACGTGCGGCCGCCGTCGGCCGCGATGACGTACTGCGCGACGACCGTGGTGAGCTCTCCGGTCGTGAGGTCGCGGACCTCGGCGATCACGCGGTCGCCCTCGTCGGAGAAGGCGGTCAGTTCGTGGCTGAACAGGACCCGTCCGGGATTGCGCTGCTCGGCGTGGCGGCGCAGGATCGGCTCCAGCCGGAACTGCGGCAGCTTGGAGGGCAGGATCGGCCCGGCCGCCTCGTACGCCTCCTGCAGCGCACCGCCGCCGAAGGCGTCCATCTCATGGATCAGCCGCGCGTCCAGCGGTCCGCCACCGGCGAGGGAGGTCTGCCAGCGGACCTTGCCGAACTTGTCCAGCGGCGCCCCCTGCTCGACCACCTCTTCATCGAGCCCGTGCTGACGGTAGATCTCCATCGTGCGCTGATTGAGGTAGTGCGCCTTCGGGATCCTCGACGTGTCCGCGTGCCGTTCCACCAGCAGATGGCCGATTCCGTGGTCGGACAGGAAGATGGAGGCGGACAGGCCGCATCCGCCGCCGCCCACGATCAGAACCGGAACCTCGACTGTTCCCATGTTCGTCCTTCCGAAAGGTGACAACCCAGAGGTGAGCGTTGGGCGCAGCCTGACGAAGATCTCTGCAATCCCGGTCAAGGACGGGTGGACTCTGCCAGGCGGAACGCGTTCCTCACGGAAGGTCGGCCGCAGCGCGGCGGGCGATCGGTGGCGGTCGTGAAGCTGGGAGCCGGCCGGAGAGGAAGGCGGCCGGCCCCCAGCGGTCCACGGTCAGGTCAGCTGTTGGTAGCGACCTTCCACAGGTAGCCGTCGGGGTCGGCGAAGTAGCCGAAGTACCCGCCCCACTGCGCGCTCTCCGGCTTCCGGACCACGCTGCCGCCGGCGGCCTCGGCCTTGGAGATCACCTCGTCCACCTCCGCGCGGGTCTCGGTGCCGTAGTGGAACGAGACGCCGCGGAATCCGGAACCCTCCGCGGACACGCCCGCGTCCTGCGCGGCGGCGTCCCACTCGTAGAGGGCCAGCGACGAGGAGCCCTCACCGAGGTTGAGCGAGACGAAGTTCGGGTAGTCGGTCTCGATCTCGGCGCCCAGGCCCTCGGCATAGAACTTCTTGGCCCGGGCCATGTCCCGGACTCCGAGCATGATGACGTTCACCTTCGGTGACATCCGCTTCCTCCTTCGTATTCCTGTCCTTCACGGGCCGCCCCGGGCCCCGGCGGCACCGCGGGGCAGAGGCTTTCAGCCGGTGCGAGACTCCGTCGGCTCGCCCGTCTCACCCGTCGACTGGTATGACAGGTGCGGACGGAGGAATGTGACAGATGAGCGAGCACGACTGGCTGACACAGCGCTTCGCCGAGCACCGGAACCGTCTGACGGGCCTGGCGTACAAGATGCTCGGCTCGCGTGGTGACGCCGAGGACGCGGTGCAGGAGGCGTGGCTGCGGGTCAACCGCGCCGACGCCGACAAGGTCGAGAATCCTGCGGGGTGGCTGACCACGGTCGTCGCCCGGGTCTGCCTGAACATGCTGGAGACCCGCCGGGCCCGGCGTGAGGAGCCCGCGGGGGCGGTGCCGCCCGATCCGGCCGTGCCGCACGCCGGCCCCGACCCGGCCGGCCAGGCCGGTCCCGAGGACGAGGCGCTGCTCGCCGACTCGGTCGGTGTCGCGCTGATGGTGGTGCTGGACACGCTGACGCCCGGCGAGCGGCTCGCATTAGTCCTGCACGACGTCTTCGACGTGCCCTTCGGTGAGATCGGCGCCATCATCGACCGCTCCCCCGCGGCCGCCCGGCAACTCGCCAGCCGGGCCCGCCGCCGGGTGCAGGGAGCGGCCGCGGCGTCCGGTTCGGCGAACTCGCGGAAGCGGGAGATCGTCTCCGCCTTCCTGGCGGCCTCCCGGGGCGGGGACTTCTCCGCCCTGCTCGCGCTGCTCGATCCGGGCGCCGTGCTCGTGGCCGACCCGGAGGCCGTTCGGATGGGCGCCCCCGGAGAGGTCCGCGGCGCCGACGCGGTGGCCGCGATGTTCTCCGGACGGGCCGAGGCCGCCCGACCGGCTCTGGTCGACGGTGTTCCGGCGGCCGTCTGGGCGTACCGCGGCCGGCCGAAGGTCGTCTTCAACTTCACCATCACCGACGGGAGGATCACCCGCATCGCCATGGACGCGGAGCCCGACCTGCTCCGCGACCTCGACATCGTCTTCCTGAGCGCGAACGACAAGGAGCGGTGACGCATCTCGAGCAGGACGAGATGCGAGGCCGTGTCGAGCGAGAGCGGGTCGTCCGGCCGGCTGCGGCCGGGCCCACGCGGTGCCCGCCATCTTCACGGCCGACGGCGACGTCTTCTCCTCGCCGACGGACAAGAAGGGCGGCCGGTCGCGGCGGCGGGCCGGCTGACGGTGATGATGTAGGCGAGCACCTCCCGTCCGGGTTCGACCCGCCTGTCCTCCCGCGCGGAGAACCGGCGCCGCCCGCTCCCGTACGGTCTGCCGGGCGGGACGGTCCGGTAGGGCAACCTCCGAGATGGACGCGCTCTGCGCTCGGCGCACGCTAGGAGGCGTGCACGGGGCATACCGGCTCGTGCTCGGCGGCCACGGCGAGGTGCGGATCAGCTCATGAGAATCCTGGTAACGGGGGGCGCCGGTTTCATCGGCTCGCACTACGTGCGGACGCTCCTCAGCGGCGGTTATCCCGGCTACGAAGACGCGCAGGTGACCGTGCTGGACAAGCTCACGTACGCGGGGAACCCGGCGAACCTCGACGCGGTGGCCGGGCGCTTCGAGTTCGTGCGCGGTGACATCTGCGACGCCGGCCTCCTGGCGGAGCTGCTGCCGGGCCACGACGCGGTGCTGAACTTCGCCGCCGAGACGCATGTCGACCGGTCCATCACCGGAGCGGCGGAGTTCGTCACGTCCAACGTGACCGGTGTGCAGGTGCTCCTCGACGGGTGCCTGGCGGCCGGAGTCCCGCGTGTCGTCCACGTGTCCACCGACGAGGTGTACGGGTCGATCGCCGCGGGTTCCTGGACCGAGGACGCGCCGCTGGACCCCAACTCGCCCTATTCGGCGGCGAAGGCGGGCGGGGACCTGCTGGCCATGGCCTACGCGCGTACCCACGGGCTGAACGTGTCGGTCACGCGCTGCTGCAACAACTACGGCCCCCACCAGTACCCGGAGAAGGTCGTCCCGCTGTTCGTCACCAACCTGCTGGACGGCAGGCCGGTCCCGCTGTACGGGGACGGCCTCAACGTGCGCGGGTGGATCCACGTCGACGACCACTGCCGTGGCATCCAGCTGGTCCTCGAGCAGGGACGGCCGGGCCGGGTCTACCACATCGACGGCGACACCGAGTTGTCGAACCGGGAGCTGACCTCGGCGATCCTGGCGGCCTGCGGCGCGTCCTGGGACATGGTCGTGCCGGTCACCGACCGTAAGGGCCACGACCGCCGTTACAGCCTCGACGACTCGCTGCTGCGGTCGATGGGCTACGCGCCGCGGGTGCCGTTCGCCGAGGGTCTCAAGGCCACCGTCGAGTGGTATGCGGACCACCGCGACTGGTGGGCGCCCCTGCACCGGCCCGCGCCGCCCGCCCGGTCCGGTCCCTGAGACGGCCGATCTCCGGCGCGGGCGGCGATGCCCGGCCGGCCTGCTTCCGCATGACGAACGAGAACGATGAAGGTGAGCATGAACGCAGCACCGAATGGTCCGGTGAACACACGGCGGTCCTCCGGGCGGCCGGTGGTCGGGATCTGCGCGCGGACGGCGCCCGTCGCACTCATGGGCGCCCCCCTGACCGTGAGCTTCACGCTGCAGGCGCACGTGGAGTTCCTGGCCTCCGCGGGCTGCGCTCCCCTGCTGGTTCCGCTGCTGCCCGGCGTGGAGCACCTCATCGACCGGCTCGACGGACTGCTGGTGCCGGGCGGCCCGGACGTGGATCCGTCGCTGTACGGGGGCGCCCCGCACTCCAGGACACGCGGAGCCGACGCGGCCGTCGATTCGGCCGAGCTCGCGCTGGTCACGGAGGCGCTCAGGGCCGGTGTGCCCGTCCTCGCCGTCTGCCGCGGCATGCAGCTGCTCAACGTCGGTCTCGGGGGCACGCTGCACCAGCACCTGCCCGAGGTGACGGGGCATGACGGCCATTGCCCGGAGACCGAGGCCTTCACGTTCGGCAGGAACCGCCTGGACCTGAGGCCGGGCAGCCGGATCGCCGGGATCCTCGGCGAGGACTCCCCCGAGGCCGCCTGCCACCACCACCAGGCGATCGACCGGATCGGCGCCGGTCTCACCGCCACGGCCTGGGCGCCGGACGGAGTCGTGGAGGCGGTGGAGGTGACCGATCACCCATTCGCGATCGGCGTGCAGTGGGAGGCCGGTCAGACCGAGGACGAGCGGCTGCACCGCGCGCTCGCCGAAGCGGCCGGGCGCTTCTCCGCCCAGGCGGCCGGCCGTCACCTCGTCGACGGCGGCGGCCTCGTTCGACCGGCGACCTCGCGCGGTTGAACGCCGCCGGGCCGTGTCTGGACGGAATGCGAACTCGAGTCACCACGGCACCGTCGAAGATGCCGGCAGGCCGTACGGCTGTCCACCATGTGGAGTGGACGGAAAGTGGACCACCCGGTGGCGAGCACGGCCATCGGTATTCGCTGTGCCGATACGGACAGGGCGAGGAGGCGGGCCGTGAAGGGAATCATCCTGGCCGGCGGCCATGGCACGCGACTGCACCCCATTACGCTCGGTGTCTCGAAGCAATTGCTTCCGGTTTACGACAAACCAATGATCTACTACCCGCTGTCGGTTCTGATGATGGCGGGCATCACCGAAATTCAGATCATCTCCGCACCGGACGACCTGGAGACATTCCGGAAACTGCTGGGCGACGGCTCCTGGCTCGGCATCTCCCTGAGTTACGCCGAGCAGGACAAGCCCCGGGGAATCGCGGACGCGTTCCTGGTCTCCGCCGACCATGTCGGAGACGACTCCGTCGCCCTGGTGCTGGGCGACAACATCTTCCACGGAGCGGGGTTCGGGACCCTGCTCAACCGGGCCGCGCGAAACGTCGAGGGCTGTGTCCTCTTCGGCCACCCGGTACGGGACCCGCAGCGCTACGGGGTCGGTGAGCTGGACGAGAAGGGCAGGCTCGTCTCGATCGAGGAGAAGCCGGCCAGGCCGCGGACCAATATGGCGATCACCGGGCTCTACCTCTACGACAACCAGGTGGTGGACATCGCCAGAAGACTGCAGCCCTCCGAGCGCGGGGAGCTGGAGATCACGGATGTCAACCGGGTCTATCTGGAGCGGGACGAGGCCACGCTGATACCCCTGGGGCGCGGCTTCGTCTGGCTGGACACGGGAACGCACGACGCCCTCATGGAGGCGGGACAGTACGTCCAGGTCCTGGAGCACCGGCAGGGCGTGCGGATCGCCTGTCTCGAGGAGATCGCCTGGCGCCTGGGATACATCGACCGGGATGAGTTCTATCGCCTCGGCAGTCGTCTGGCGAAATCCGCCTATGGCCGATACATCATGGAAGTGGCCGAATCCGGCTGAGGCAGGTCGTTGACTCCGCCGTCTCACAGAAGGCATATGAATTGCCCATGAGATTCTTGTTCATCGCCACCGGCAGCCAGGCGACCGTCTATGGCGCCGCCCCTCTCGCGGCGGCCGTGCAGAATGCCGGCCATGAGATCCTCATGGCCGGCAACGATCCGTTGATGCGGTTCGCGGAGGCCATCGAAGTGCCCGCGGTCTCCGTCATGCCCGAGCCGATCCGGCACTTCATGAAGAACGGCGACTCGGGGAACGCCCCCAGTCCCTTCCGGGATCTGCGGGAGGAGGAGTCGCTCATCTTCGGCCGGGCCTTCGCCCGGATGGCCGCCGCCGGGCTGGACGCGCTGCTGGACCTGGTGGAGGCCTGGCCCCCCGATCTGGTCGTCGGCGGCTCGATGAGCTACGCGGCGGGGTTGCTCGCCTCCCGGCTCAAGGTCCCCTACGTGCGCCATGCCGAGTATCTCCAGATCCCGATGGCGGAGATCGATCCGATCGCCGAGGAGGGGCTCCGCCCCGACCTGGAGCGCCTGGGGCTGGCGGCCCTGCCGGACCCCGACCTGTTCATCGACGTCTCCCCGCCCTCGCTCCGGCCCGCAGGCGCTCCGGACGCGCAGCCGATGCGCTGGATCCCGAGGAACCCCCAGCGCCGCCTCCAGCCGTGGATGTACACCCGGCCCGAAGGGCGCCCCCGCGTACTGATCACCTCGGGAACGCATTTCCGCATGCTCCCGGCCGACTCCATGCGGCGCCTGGTGGACCGGCTGACCCGGACCGGAGCCGAGGTGCTGATCGCGGCCCCCGAGAAGGCCGCCGAAGAGCTCGGCGGAGACCTCGGCGACGTCCGCGTCGGGTGGATCCCACTCGACGTGGTGGCCCCCACCTGCGACCTGATGGTGCACCACGCGGGCGCGGCCACCGCCATGACGGTCATGACCGCCGGGGTGCCGCAGCTGATCGTCCCGCCGAACTTCCACACGAAGGCCATCGCGCAGGCCCTGACCGACTTCGGGGCGGCGCTGACGGTGCCGCCGGAGCGGGAAGGGAGCGATCAGGACCTGGTGGAGGCGATGGCCGCCGGCTGCCGGGAGATCCTGTCCGCTCCCGGGTACGCCCAGCGGGCGCGGGCCCTCGCCGAGGAGATCGCCTCGCTCCCGACCCCCGCCGAGGTCGTGCGAACGCTGGAGACGCTCGCCGCCCCGTGATCCGACCGCCCCTGACCCGACCGCCCATGACGGTGCCAGCCGCCGGAAACGATTCCGCACCGCGAAGGTGCGACCGGGAGAGCGATATGACGTCCCCTTATCAGGCCAGCGCGCAGTGGGAGAACATCAGCAGACGCTGGGTCACCGAAGACGTGTCGAGGAATCTGGCGCACTTCAAGTCGGGTTCTCCCAACCACAAGATCGCCATCTGGAATCCCACGGCGAACGGGACCCGCTACCTCAAGACCCTGCTCTACAACCTCGCGGCCGGTCTCGACCCCGAGGACTGGTCCAGGCTCCGGCGGATCCGCAACCGCGAGGTAGGCGATCCGTTCAGCGTGACGATCGACGGTGAGAGCGTCTGCCTGGACTATCTGCAGGCGGTGCTCGAACTGCGGTTCGTCGAGAAGGAGATCGACCTCGCGGGCGCGCGCGTCCTGGAGATCGGGGCCGGTTACGGCCGGACGTGCCACGCCATGCTCGGCAACCACGACCTCGCCTCGTATCACATCATCGACCTGCCGAACACGCTCCGCCTCTCCCGGAGCTACCTGCGCGCCACCCTGGACGACAAGCAGTTCGCCAAGGTCACGTTCGTCACCGTGGACGAGATCGACGACGCGCTCGGCCCGCACCGTTTCGACCTGGCCATCAACATCAACTCCCTCACCGAGATGCCTGTGGACACGGTGCGGAACTACCTGTCCCTGATCGATCGCCACTGCGACGCGTTCTACGTCAAGAACCCCGTCGGCAAGTACATGGACAAGAGCCTGGACGGGCACGCGCAGGGTGCGGAGGTCGTGCGCATGGCGATGGAGACCGGGCCGCTGCGGCAGGTGGTCGACATCGACGACAGCCGGGCCGTGCAGGCCGCCGTACCGGAATTCCTCGCCGCCTACCGGCCGGGCGACTCGTGGACCTGCGCCGCGGACGGCTGGGCCGTTCCCTGGACCTTCTTCTGGCAGGCCGTCTACAAGCGCCTGTCTCCCAAGACCCGTTGACCCTGGAGGTAACGAGTGTCGGACAAAGCGGATCTTCGGGCGCTGAGCGACCTGGCGACCCCGTGGAGCGTACGCGTGGTGGTCACCCTGGGCGTCGCCGAGCATATGGCGGCGGGGATCACGAAGATCGACGAGCTGGCCCGGAAGGCGGACTGTGACGCCGAGTCGCTGGCCCGGGTCCTGCGCCACCTGGTGGACAAGGGCCTCTTCCAGGAACCCGCCAAGGGCGAGTTCACCCTCAACGAGGCGGCTCGCGGTCTTTTGCAACCCCGCGTGCGCGGTGGTCTCGATCTCGACGGCTCGGCCGGCAGGCTCGCCGGTGCCTGGAGCGGCCTGCTCACCGCCGTTCGTACGGGCCGCCCTTCGTACGAGACGGTCTTCGGCCGCCCCTGGTGGGAGGACCTGGAGGCCAATCCCGAGATCGCGGCCAGCTATGACGCGCTCATGGGCCGGCAGGGCCGTGGCGTTCCGGATCCCGCGATCCTGGTCGACGACGACTGGGAGGACGTCCGCCACGTCGTCGACGTCGGCGGTGGGACCGGTGCGATGCTGGCCGAGATCCTGCGAGCCCACCCCGGCGTCCGCGGCACCCTCGTCGATCTTCCTCGTACGGTCGCCCGGTCCGGCGAGGTCTTCGAGTCCGCGGGAGTGGCCGACCGCGCCACGGTCAGCGCGCAGAGCTTCCTCGACCCGCTGCCCCCGGGGGCGGACGTCTACCTGCTGGCCTCCGTGCTCCTCGACTGGCCCGACGACCAGGCGACCACGCTGCTGACCCGCTGCGCCGAGGCCGCCGCTCCGAACAACGGCCGCGTCGTCGTGGTCGGTGGCGTGTCGCCCGGAGGGGCGCCCAGCAGGGGCGCCCTCCTGCTGATGGTGATGACCGGCGGCAAGACCCGTAACCTCGACCAGTTCCGCGACCTCGCGGCGAAGGCGGGTCTCACGGTCACGGCGGCCGGCGACGGACCGTCCGGCCGTTTCATCGTCGAGAGCCGGCCGACCTGACCCTTGTCCGGCCGAACCGATCCTTGTCCGGCCGACCTGACCCGCGTCCGCACCAGCCGCCCTCAACCGTGGTGCGAGGAACCTTCGGAACACTCCTGTGCCGAGGGGAACCCGTGTGAAACCGATCCACGGTGCCCACGACGGTCACGATGGAGATTCGGGCATGAAGCAGCAAGTCGATGACCTCGCTCTTTTCGGCGGACCCGCGGCATTCCTGCAACCACTCTTCGTAGGACGGCCGAGCATCGGTGACCGGTCGCGTTTCCTGGAACGAATGAACTGGGCGCTGGACAACCAGTGGCTCACCAACGGCGGCCCGCTGCTCCGGGAGTTCGAGGAGCGCGTGGCGGACCTGGCCGGCGTGCGCAACTGCGTGGCGACCTGCAACGCGACCACGGCACTGCAGCTGATGTACCTGGCCATGGGGCTGTCCGGCGAGGTCATCATGCCCTCGATGACCTTCATCGCCACCGCGCACGCCGCCCGGATGGTCGGCCTGAGACCGGTGTTCTGCGACATCGATCCGGCCACCGGGTGCATCGACCCGCGGGAGGCGGAGGCCGCGGTCACCTCCCGTACGTCCGCGGTGGTCGGCGTTCATCTGTACGGGCGGCCCAGCCCCATCGACGAGCTGGAGAAGGTCACGGTCAAGCACGGCCTGAAGCTGGCCTTCGACGCGGCGCACGCGCTGGGCTGCACCTACCAGGGCCGGCGCATCGGCGGCTTCGGGACCGCCGAGGTGTTCAGCTTCCACGCCACGAAAGTGGTCAACAGCTTCGAGGGCGGCGCCATCGTCACCGACGACGACGGCCTCGCACAGCTCCTCCGCTCGCTGAACGCCTTCGGCACCGGAGCCGGCGGCCGCACCGAGCGGATCGGCACCAACGCCAAGATGAGCGAGGCCGCCGCGGCGATGGGACTGACCTCGCTCGACGCGTTCGACGCGACCGTACGGCACAACCGCGCCAACCACGCGCTCTACCGGTCCGAGCTGCTCGGGGTGGAGGGCGTCTCGGTCTTCTCCTTCGACGAGGAGGAGAGCCCCAACTGCCAGTACGTCGTGGTCCAGATCGACGAGGCCGTCGCCGGCGTCCACCGTGACCTGCTGATGCAGGTGCTCAGAGCGGAGAACGTCGTCCCGCAGCGCTACTTCTCGCCCGCCTGTCATCAGGTCGAGCCGTACCGGTCGGAGTGTCCCGTCGAGCTGCCGCACACCGAGCGCATGGCGGACCAGGTGCTCGTCCTGCCGACCGGGCCCGCCGTCTCCGGAGAGGACATCCGGCGGGTCTGCGACGTCGTACGGTGCGCGGTCACCAGGGGACGGCAGGTGACCGAACGGTTCCATCGTCGGGCGGACCAGGCGACCGCGTCACGCTGACGCGCCCCTCACGGAAGGCGTTCCTGTCATGAGAATACTGTTCACCGCCGGCGGCAGCCAGGCGACCGTCTTCTCCGTCGCCCCTCTCGCGACGGCCGCGCGGAACGCGGGACATGAGATCCTCCTGGCCGCCGAGGAGCCGCTTCTGGGAGCCGCGGCGGCCATCGCGCTCCCCGCGGTCCCCACGCCCGAGCCGAGGAACACCTCCGCCCGGCTGGACGCGCTGGTGAACCTGGCGCAGGACTGGCCCCCGGATCTGGTCATCGGCGGCACGCTGAGCCATGTGGCCGGCATGCTCGCCGCTCATCTCAAGATCCCGTACGCGCGCCAGGCCTGGGAGATCGGCCCGATGCCGCCGGAGTTCGCCCGGAGGATCGCGGAGGGGATCCGGCCCGACCTGGACCGCCTCGGGCTGGCGAGCCTGCCGGACCCCAACCTGTTCCTCGACGTCTGCCCGCCCTCGCTGCGGCCCGCGGACGCCCCGGACGCGCAGCCGATGCGCTGGATCCCGAGGAACCCCCAGCGCCGTCTCGAGCCCTGGATGTACACCCGGGCGCAGGGGCGGCCCCGCGTCCTGATCACGTCGGGAACCCGCGTCCGCATGCTCTCCGGTGGCTCCACGCGGCGTCTGGTGGACCGGCTGACCCGGACCGGGGCCGAGGTGCTGATCGCGGCCTCCGAGGAGACCGCCGCGGAGCTCGGCGGGGAGCTGGGTGACGTCCGCGTCGGCTGGATCCCGCTCGACGTGGTGGCCCCCACCTGCGACCTGGCGGTGCATCACGGAGGCGGGGCGACCGCCATGACCGTCATGAACGCCGGGGTGCCGCAGCTGTTCCTCCCCGAGAACGGCTACGCGAAGGCCATCGCGCGGGCGGTGTCCGGCTCCGGCGCCGCGCTCACGGTGCCGCTGGAGCGGGAAGGGGCCGATGAGGACCTGGTCGACGCGATCGCGGCCGGCTGCCAGGAGATCCTCTCCACCCCTTCGTACACGCAGCGGGCGCGGGCCCTCGCCGAGGAGATCGCCACGCTCCCGACCCCCGCCGAGGTCGTGCGCACGCTGGAGGCGCTGGCGGCCCCGTGATCCGGCCGCCCCTGACCCGACCGCCCGGGACGGTGCCAGCCGCCGGACACGCTGCCGCACCGC
>NZ_JAMXMV010000047.1 GCF_024055715.1 Actinoallomurus soli | reverse complement strand
CCCACCGGCCCTCGTCCTGTCCTCCGGGGGGACGCCCCCCCGGGCCCCCCGAGGTGGGGGGCTTCGCCCCCCACGCCCCCTCTTTGGGGGCTTCGCCCCCTTGCCCCCCCTGCGGGGGCTGCGCCCCCCCTGCGGGGGCTGCGCCCCCCCTGCGGGGGCTGCGCCCCCCCGCTTGGGGGCTTCGGGTCCTGCGCGCACTTCTTGCGAAGGCTTCGCGCCCTGAGCTCCCTTCTGTGGCGGCTGCACGCAGTGCGTCCCTGGGGGGCTTCGCGTCGTGGGGCTTTCTCTGCGTGAGGGTTTTGGTTTCTGCGGGTCGCTGTGGGGAGTGCGTCACTCGCTTTCGGGAGTCCGGGTGGGGGTGATGGGGGAGTGCTCGGCGGCGACCTCGGTGGCGGTGTGGATGAATGCGGCGAGGCCGCGGTCGCGGCGCTCCTCGGGCCAGACGGCCAACAGGGTCGTCTGGCGCCCCTCGACGGGGACGGCGACGAGGTCCCGGCCGAGCCGGCGGGCGACCGACTCGGGCAGCACGGCGGTGATACGTCCGAGCGCGATCAGCTCGGCCACCTGGCCGGTGTCGGTGATGACCGGTCCGCTGCCCGGCGCCTCGTCGGCCCAGCGCGGGAAGGTCTCGCCGGCCAGGTCGGCCGTTCGCACGGACGCGCGGCCGGCCAGCCGATGGGAGCGGGGCAGCACCGCCAGCTCGCGTTCGGTCAGCAGTTCCTCCGCCGCCAGCCCGGACAGATCGGCCTGCGGCGTTCGCAGCAGCGCGACGTCTGCGATCCCGTCGCGCAGCAGGTTCTTCTGATCTCCGATGCCGCAGATCAGTACGTCGACGTCGACCGCGTCCTGGTGCGCGGCGAAACGGGTCAGGATCGGTTCGAGGAGACCGGCGTCGCCGCCCGGTTTCGTCGCCACGACCAGGCGCGGCTCGTGTCCGGCCCGCCGGGTCAACCGCTCGGCCGCCGCCAGGGTGGTGAGCGCCTTACGGCCCTCGGCCAGCAGAACCCTTCCGGCGTGCGTCAGCGACACCTGGCGGCTGGTGCGCTCCAGCAGCCGCACGCCGAGCCGTCGCTCCAAACGCTGGATCGCACGGGACAGCGGCGGCTGGGCGATCCCGAGCCGGTCGGCCGCCCGGCTGAAGTTCTTCTCCTCCGCGACCGCGACGAAGTAGGCCAGCTCCCGGGAGTCCATACCCTCAGGGTATAGGTGCGCATTCCAGGTGATCTTGGCGTCGTGCGCCGGTGGCTGGTGAGCTGAGGTCATGACGGACAAGATGACGATCGCCCTGATCACCGGGGCGAACAAGGGCATCGGCCATGCCATCGCGGCCGGGCTGGCCGACCGGGGGATGACCGTGCTCGTCGGGGCCCGCGACCCCGAGCGCCGGGAGGCGGCGGTCGAACGGCTGCGCGCCGCCGGCGGCGACGTCCACGGCATCACGGTGGACGTGACCGCCGCGGGCACCATCGCCATGGCCGCCGATGAGATCGCGGCACGCTATGGCCGGCTGGACGTTCTGGTCAACAACGCCGGAATCACCGGCGACGAACGGCAGATTCCCGGTGCCGGCCCGGAGGTGCCGGCCGAGGTCCGCCGGGTGTTCGAGACCAATGTCTTCGGCGCGATCGCGGTGACCGAGGCGATGCTGCCGCTCCTCCTGCGTTCACCGGCCGGACGCGTGGTGAACGTGTCCGGGCGTGGGGGTTCGCTGACCGCGATGGCCACACCGGACGGGGAGTTCGCCGACCTGCCGGCTTTGCTGGGGTACCCGGCGAGCAAGGCCGCGCTCAACGCGGTCACGACCCAGTACGCCAAGCACCTGCGCGGAAACGGGATCCTGGTCAACGCCGTCTGCCCGGGCCACACCGCGACCGAGGGCAACGGGTTCAGCGGCGACCGCACGGTCGAGCAGGGTGCCGCGATCGCGGTGCGCATGGCGACGCTCGGGGAGGACGGTCCGACAGGCGCCTTCGTCGACGAGAACGGGCCGATCCCGTGGTGAACCAGCGCGTGCCAGGCGTCGGCGCACCGTCCCCGGCGGCGCCGGGGACGGTCGCGCGGGGCTCTCATCGCGGGGCCGGGACTCCGGCGGCGGCGAGGAGGCGTTCGGACAGGTCCCAGAGACGATCGGCGTTCACGGGGTCCAGGGCGTAGGGCAGGTAGGTTCCGGAAGGCGGGTCGTCGTCGGCCGTCCACGGCTCGGCGATGGCGCAGTCGTCCAGGAGCCTTCCGCCGACGCCGTCGAGTTCGGGTGCGACGGCGGCCCAGATGGTGGTGGCCGCGCCTTGCCCGGGTGTCTTCCAGCCGGGCGGTGTCGCGGTGTTCCACCCGCGGGCGGTCAGTTCCTCCTGCGACATGTGGCGTTGCAGGCCGGTCCGGATGGCGCCGGGCATCACCGCGTTGGCGGTGATGCCGCACTCGCCGTAGCGATGGGTCAGCGCGACTCCGAACAGCGCGTTCGCCGTCTTGGACTGGCCGTAGGCCTCCCAGGGGTCGTACGGCCGGGCCTCGTAGTCGGGATCGTCGAAGTGAACGTCGCTGCGCCGGTGGGCCCGGGACGACAGCACCACGACGCGGGCGGTCCCGGCAGCGCGCAGCGACGGCAGCAGGCCGAGCGTGAAGGCGAAGTGACCGAGGTGGTTGACGCCCCACTGGAGCTCGAACCCGTCGGCCGTACGCCGCGGCGGGGTGGCCATCACCCCGGCGTTGAGGACCAGGACGTGCAACGGCTTGCCCGTGGCCGCGTGCCCGTTCGCCCACCTCGTCACCGACGTCAGCGAGGCCAGGTCCAGGCGCCGGTGGACGATCCTGTCGTTGCCGGTCCGCTCGCGCAGTTCCTCGACCGCGAGCCTGCCCCTGGTCTCGTCCCGGCCCGCGATCACCACGCGGGCGCCGGCGGAGGCCAGCGCGCGGGCGGTCTCGTACCCGAGGCCGGACGCGCCGCCGGTGACGATGGTCTCCCTGCCGGTCAGGTCGTGGCCCGCGATCACTTCGAGTGCGGTCGATTCGCGGCCGAACTCCGGGGCGCTCATCGGATCAGCCAGGGCCGGAAGAGCCTGGTGAGGGCGGGCATCACCAGGAAGATCAGCAGTGCGACCGCGATCGGCACCATGATGAGGAAGTGCGCCCACACCGGCAGGCCGGCGGCCATGGCGGCGAGCGCGTAGCCGAGAGCGGTGATGATCGGGTAGATCGCGAGGCAGGTCAGCGTCCACATCTTCCAGCGCCTGGGCGGTGCCATGGCGCGGACGGGAGCCGCCTGGTCGGCGGAGGTGGTCACGTGTTCTCCGTGTCGTTGTCGGCCGTCGTTCGCTCCCAGCGTCGTTGGCGGGCCCGGGCCGGGGAAGATCGCGCTGGACCGGTGAGTCCCCGTGCGGGGCATCGGAATCCTGGTAGTGACAGGGTCAGCCGGCACGCTGCCGGAACGGGTGCCCGTCATGACAGACTCCGGAGGCGTGACCAGTTCCCGGCCCGGATCGGCGTTGGGCGAGTTCCTGCGGGCTCGCCGCGCGCGGGTGGAGCCCACCGACTTCGGACTGCCCGCCGGGACCGGGCGCCGGCGCAACCCGGGGCTGCGCCGGGAGGAGCTCGCGACGCTGGCCGGGATCAGCGTCGACTACTACATCCGCCTGGAGCAGGGCAAGGAGACCAACCCGGGCGCCGCCGTGCTGCGGCAACTGGCGCAGGCGCTGCGGTTGGACCATGAGGAGACCGGTCACCTGTTCGCGTTGGCCGACCGCGCGGCCGGACGCGGCGCCGGGGTGCGGACCGGTCAGGACGTACGGCCCGGCATCCGGCAGCTGCTGGAGACGTTGCGGCCGTGCCCGGCCTACGTCCGCAACCGGACCAACGACATCCTGGCCGCCAACCCGGAGGGGCTGGCACTGCTGGCCGGCATCGAGGACTGGCCGCCGGAGCGGCGTAACACCACCCGTTTCACGTTCCTGCACCCGGCGGCCCGGGCACTGTACGACGGCTGGCCCGCGGTCGCGACGGCCGCCGTCGCGCAGCTCCGTACGACGGTGGCGGCCGACCCGGAGGATCCCGCGCTGTCGGCGCTGGTCGAGGAGCTGACCCGGGCGAGCGCCGACTTCGCCGGGCTCTGGCGGCGTCATGACGTCCGTCACCATCACACCGATCGCAAGACCTTCCATCATCCCGTCGTCGGGGACGTCACCTTCGGCTACGAGAGCCTCGGGATCGGTCCGGACGGCCAGCGGCTGGCCGTGTACCAGACCGCACCGGGCAGTCCCGACCACGAGAAGATGCGGCTGCTCGCCCTCACCGTGGAGCAGGGATAGGCCGGCGGCGGACGCGCTGCCCGGAGTCACCTGGCAGAACGTAAGAAACGGGATCATCCTGGTAACAACATGACAGTTCCGCCGCTTTCGTGGCCCCCGGAGGATTGGCGACATCATCTCGGCGGTGTCGGGGGTACCGCCCGTTGCCTTTCTAAGGTGGTCGCCAGTGAGTGAGACGTCTCCGGCACCGGAAGACCGGACGACCCTGCAGCGCAACGCCGTCGGCCTTCTCGGCGCGGTCATCATGTCCGCCGCCCTGATGGGGCCCGCGGTGTCCGTCTACTTCAACCCCCAGCTCGTCGCCGGCTTCGCCGGAGCGGCCACCCCGCTGGTCATGGTGATCTCCATGGTCGGCGTACTGATCACGGCGAGCGGCATCATGCAGATGGCACGCGAACTGCCGAGCGCGGGTGCCTTCTACACCTATGTCTCCCGAGGGATCGGCGCGCGCAGCGGGTTCGTCACCGGCGGGCTGATGTTCGTGGCGTACGCCCTGCTGGTCCCGGCGGAGCTGGCGCTGATCGGCGTCTACACCCACGACCTGCTGGCGTCGTACGGCGTCCACGTGCACTGGGCGCTGATCTCCCTGGCCTTCACGGTGCTGATGCTGGTGCTCTCGCTGCGCGGCATCCGCGGCTCGCTGCGGACGGCGCTGACCCTGTTCAGCGCCGAGGTACTGGTGATCACGGTGCTGAGCGTCATCGTGCTGGCGAAGGGCGGCGCCCACGGGCTCTCGCTCGCGCCGCTCAATCCGGCGTCGTCGCCGCGGGGCCCGTCCGGGCTGGCGCTCGGCATGGTCTACGGCGTGCTGTCCTTCGTGGGCTTCGAGGCGGCCACCACGCTGGGCGAGGAGGTCCGCGAGCCCCGGCGCAACGTTCCCTGGGGCATCGCGCTGTCGACGCTGTTCGTCGGCGTGATCTACCTCTTCTGCACCTACAGCGAGATGATCGGCTTCGGGACCAGCAGCGCGGGCAGGCTGGCGGCCGACCAGGCGCCGTTCAACACCCTCGCCGCGACGTACGCGCCGTGGATGAAGCTCCTCATCGGGCTGGCCGGGATCTCGAGCATCTTCGCCGTGGTCATGAACTCCAACAACGGCATCGTCCGGATCATCTTCGCCATGGGCCGGGAGGGCATGCTGCCCCGGCGGCTCGCGCACGTCGATCCCAAGCACCGCTCGCCGAACAGGGCGATCTGGACGGTGGCCGTGTTCGCGACGCTGGTCACGTTCGTCGTCGGTTTCGCGACCGGGCCGTTCAACGCCTACGCCTACCTCGGCGCGCTGCTCACGCTGGCCATCGTGCCGGTGTACATGCTGACCAACATCGCGTGCGTGCGGTTCTTCCTGCGGGAGCGCCGGGCGCACTTCAACGTCGTACGGCACGCGGTGCTGCCGGTGCTCGGCATCCTGCTCATGCTCATCCCGATCTACGGCTCGGTCTGGCCGATCCCCAAGGCGCCGTACAACCTCTTCCCGTACCTCATCATCGCCTTCATCGTGGCCACCGCGCTGGTCGCCGTGTGGCTGGGCCGCGCCCGGCCGGACCGTCTCACCAGGGCCGGGGCCGTGCTCGCGACCGGTGACACGGACGCGCCCGAGGTCGTCGCGTCGTGAGCGACGCGGCATCTCTCACCCTGATGACGGCGCTGCGGGTCTGCGAGGCGGCGGTGGCGGAGGCGGAGAGCATCGGCGCCCTGGTCTCCGTGGCCGTCGTGGACGCGGGCGGTCACCTGGTGGCCTTCACGAGGATGGACGGCGCCGAGATCGCCGGCCCGGTCCTCGCGCCCGACAAGGCCTACACGGCGGTCGCGAATCGCATCGCGACGCACGAGCTCGCCGAGCAGGCCGCCCCCGGAGGACCGCTGTTCGGCCTGCACGCCCACGCGTCCGGACGGTTCGTGATCTTCGGCGGTGGGATCCCCTTCCGGCTCGGTGACCGCGTCGTCGGCGCGGTGGGGGTCAGCGGCGGCACGGTGCCCGAGGACGTCGCCTGCGCGCACGCCGGCGAACGGGCCTGGCGGCGGGAGATCACCGCCGGGCAACGGGACTCCTGAGGACGGGACCGTCCCCGGAGCGGTACGTGACCGCGCCGGGGACGGTCGCGCGGACGGCCCTCACCGCAGGGCCGGGACTCCGGCGGCGGGCGTCTCGCTGTCGTTACAGTGCGTCCCGTGGGATTCATGCGGGACCACCGCGCGATCCGGGAGTTCGCGGCGGCACACGGCTGGACGTTCACGACCTCGCCGGAAGACCACGAGGCCATCCTCGAGCGGCTCCGTGGCGAGCCGTTCCACCCCGAACCCCCGGAGCCGAGCCCGTACCTCGTGCTCGGCCGGCGACGGCACCGGCTCTCCCCGGTGATGCGCGGCGCCTGCGACGGCGGATCCGCCGTCGTGTTCCTGTACACGGCCGAGCAGGAGATCCTCGACGACGGGTTCGGCCGGCGCGGCCGGGAGACGTCCGCCTACTGGGGCGCCGCGCTGGTGGACCTGCCGGTTCGCGTCCCCCGCTTGCAGCTCACTCCCCGTACCGCCGTGCGTCCGTCCCGCCCCGGGATCGCGACGGCGGCCCCGCGCGTCGCCGAGCGCTTCCACGTTCACACCGACGACCCCGTCTGGGCCGCCAGGGTCACGCGCGAACTCGCCCCGATCAAGCTCGACGGCGGGGGCCGGGCGTGGCGGATCTCGGGCACGACCATCCTGACCTGGGAGCACGCCCTGACCGGGCCGCCGAGGATTCCGCTCGACCGGGTCGATGCCGCCCTCGCCGAACTGGCCCTCATCGCCGGCCGCCTCTCACCGCCGGCCCAGGGGACCAGGGCGGGTGACGGACCGCACTGAACCGCCCCGCATCGGCCGCGCGGCCGACAGCGGGTTGGTGGCCCCCTTCCCGTCCCCGACTTCGGAACGCCCGTACGTGAGGGGTGCCTCTCATCGTCCCCCGGCGGCGCACCGTAGATTTGCGGATCGCCATGGCGGGTCGCCGGACCGATGGTGGAATTCACCCGCCGTCTCGCACGTTCGTACCGACATTGACGCGTTGAGGAGGGCTCTGTGGCCGATCCGAGTGAGCTTTACACGCTGGCCGAGGACATTCCGGAGTTGAGCCGGCCGGTGCTGGTGTACCACCTTGACGGTTTCATGGACGCCGGACGTGCCGGGCAGTTGGCGACCCGCCACCTGCGGACGCTGAA
The DNA here is from genome assembly GCF_024055715.1 of Actinoallomurus soli. Taxonomy (GTDB): domain Bacteria; phylum Actinomycetota; class Actinomycetes; order Streptosporangiales; family Streptosporangiaceae; genus Actinoallomurus; species Actinoallomurus soli. The sequence goes on along the minus strand of NZ_JAMXMV010000047.1, from coordinate 6,225 downwards.
CGCCCGGCCCGTCGCGACGTTCGACGTGGACTCGCTCATCGACTACCGGTCGCGGCGGCCGCCGATGACCTTCGACACGGATCGCTGGGTCGCCTACGAGGAGCCCGAACTCGCCGTATACGCGTGTGAGGACGCCGTCGGCGTGCCGTTCCTCGTGATGACCGGGCCGGAGCCGGACCGGGCGTGGGAGCGTTTCGCCGCGGCGGTGATCTCGCTCAGCGAGCGGCTCGACGTCGGGTTGGCCGTCGGCCTGCACGGCATCCCCATGGCGGTGCCCCACACGCGGGAGACCGGTCTGACGCCGCACGGCAACCGGCCGGACCTGCTCGGGGAGCACCCGGCGTGGATCAACCGGGCGGAGGTGCCGGGGAGCGCCGCCGCGCTGATCGAGTACCGCATGGCGGAGGCGGGACACGACGCCATCGGGTTCGCCGCCCACGTGCCGCACTACCTCGCCCAGTCCGCGTACCCGACGGCCGCGATCGCGCTGCTGAACGGCGTCACGTCCGCCACCGGCCTGATGCTCCCGACCGCCGACCTCGACGAGGCGGCGGCAGAGGCACGTGAGCAGATCGACGGTGAGGTCGCCGCGTCGGAGGACGTCGCGGAGGCGGTCCGGAACCTCGAGGTCCAGTACGACGCGGTGGTGGAGGCCGGACGGAACAGCCTGCCGCTGGCCGGTTCGCCCGCCCGGATGCCGGACGGCGAGGAGATCGCCGCGGAGTTCGAGCGCTTCCTCGCCGAACAGAACGACCAGTAGACCCGGGCGTCCGGGGCGGCGCTCTGGCGGGGACCGCCGCCCCGGACACCCGCCCGGCGCCCTGTCCGGCGCGGCGCCCGGGGTGCGTTCCGCGCCGCCTTCCCGTTCGGGCCCGGCGTCCGGCCGTCGTACGCCCGGCTCGACCGTCAGGCGTCGCGCGCCGGGTCGGCCACGGACGGCGTGCCGCCCTCCTTGTGCGCGCGGCGCGCGTCGGCCAGGAACTCCCGCGAGAACATCGCGGACAGGACCGCCACGCCTGCGCGGTTCACCCGGACCTCGCAGTGCCGCACCCGGCCGGTCAGGCGGATCCGGCGGCCGGGGACCTCGACGGCGGCGCCCTCCGCGTCCTTGACCCGGCCCCGGCCGAGCCACTCCAGGTCCCAGTGGTCGATGACCGCGTCGTCGGGGACCAGCAGCTTGAGCATCGAGTGGTCGAGGTCGACGCGAATCTCGAGGTCGCCCTCCGGGATCCGGGGCGAGCGCAGGTCCAGGACCACGCCGCCACGGCGCGCGCGGACCTCGACGTCACGGGTGGTCGTCCAGTGGCCGAGTCGCTTGACGGTGTCGTAGTGGGCCTGGACGTGAACGGTGTCGGTGCTGGTGGCGTTCATCGCGGTCTTTCCTTCCTGGAAATCGGGCAACGACCACGATCGGCTCTCTTTGAAAGAGCTTCTCGATAAGAGAGATATTATCCGATCGTCCGGTTCTGTCAACCGCCGTACCGGTCGTGGCGACCGACGCATCCGGGCCTTCACCAGCGGAAATGCCAAATCGCCGCATGCTCGTGCATACCGTGCTCGATCGTGGGAACCATCCGACCGCCCGGAGCCCCGAGTGTTAAGGAAGCCTTGATATGCACGTCACCGGCATCATCACCGCCATCATCATCGGCCTGATCATCGGCGCGCTCGGCCGGTTGGTCGTCCCCGGCCGCCAGCACATCCCGATCTGGCTCACCGTCGTGATCGGCGTGGTCGCGGCGCTGATCGGCACTGCGATCGCGGGCGGCATCGGCGTCGCCGACACCAAGGGCGTCGACTGGATCGAACTCATCCTCCAGGTCGCTCTGGCCGCTGTCGGCGTGGCGCTGGTGTCCGGCATGTACGGACGCCGAGGGGTGCGCTGACCACCGACCTGTGAGCGCGCGGGGCCGCTCCGGTCTCAGGCCGCCGGCCCCGCGATGCGGCCGCGGAGGAGGTCGACCAGTGTCGCGTGCACGTCGGTGAGCGGACGCGCCGGCTGCAGGGTGCGCCAGTCGAGCGCCACCGTCAGCACCATCCCGAACACCGCCGAGGCCGCCATGCCGACGTCCAGGTCCGCGCGGAGGTCTCCGTTCGCGACGGCGGCGCGCAGCACGTCGGCGATCACTCCCACGGCACGCTCACGGATGAGGCGGGCGGCGTTCTGCCAGTCGCCGCCGGCCCGCCAGGTCTCGGCCAGCAGAAGCCGGGCGAACGCCTCGTACTGCCCGATGAAGGCGAGCTCCGCGCCGACCACGGCGTCGAGCGCGTCGAGTGGTGCGCGGCCGTCTGCGGCGGCGCGCAACTCCTCCGCCAGCCGGTCGACGCCGTACTCCAGCAGCTCACCGAACAGCGCGGCCTTTCCGGCGAAGTTGTAGTAGACGGTGCCCTTGGCGACCCCGGCCCGCTCGGCGATCTGGTCAACGGTGGTCGCGGAGTAGCCGTGCTCGGCGATCAACTCGACGGCCGCCTCGTACAGGCGCTGCCGCGTGCGTTCCCGTCGGGTGGGCATGGTCTCCCTACAGCTTGAGCACCGGGTGCAGGCGCTTCAGCGTCCACACGCGTTCGCGCCGCACGGTCAGCATGGTCAGTCCGAGTCCGCCGGCCAGGTAGGCCAGCAGCACCGCACAACACTCCCATACGGAGGTGAGCGGTCCGCCACTGATCAGGTGCCGGAGCGCGGTGACCACCCAGCCCATCGGAAGGATCGGGTGCAGGACCTGGAAGAACCTCGGGCTGGTCTGGATCGGGTACGTTCCCGCCGACGAGGTCAGCTGCAGCATCAGCAGCACCAGCGCGATCACCCGTCCGACCGGCCCGAACCTGCCGTACACGAACTGGACCACGGCCATGAACGAGCCGGCGGTGAGGACGAGAAGGGCGATCAGCCCGGCCCAGCGCACGGCCGTCAGCCCGAGGGCGAATTTCAGGACGAGCAGCAGGACGGCGACCTGCAAGATGCCGACGAGCACCGCCGGGAACCATCCCGCGAACGCCACCCGCCGGGCGGGGGCGGCCGCCGCGAGCGCTCGGGGGTTCAGGGGGCGCAGCACCATATAGACGAACATCGCGCCGACCCACAGGGCGAGGGGGACGAAGAACGGGGCGAAGCCGGTGCCGTAGTCGGGGGCCGGGTTCGACGTGGCCGTCGCCAGCCGTACGGGGTCGCTCATCACCCCGGAGCGCTGGTTCCGCTGGTCCTTGGTGTAGTCGGGGACCTGTCCGGTGCCCTCGTGGAGTCCCTTGGCGAGCCGGTGCGCCCCCGTCGACGCCTGGTTCAGCCCGGACTCCAGCTGCCGGGCGCCGGTGTAGAGCCTGCCGAGGCCGGAGTCCAGTCGCGCCGCTCCGGACTGCAGCGCGGCGAGTCCCTTCGACAGTCTCACCTCGCCGCTGTAGGCGGTGCCGATGCCCTGATGGAGGGTGACCAGGCCGGCGGCGACCTGGTGGGCACCGCTGTTCAGCCGGTGGACGTCGCGGCGGGCCTGCCGGACGTCGCCGGCCAGGTGCGGCGCGTCCGCGGCGAGCCGCCGGGCATCGCGCGCGAGCTGCCGGGCCTGGGCGGCGACCCGCCGCAGTTCACCGGTGTGCGCCCGTACCTGGGCGTTGACCTGCCGGGCGGTGCTCAGCACCGTCGTGGCGGCCGAGCAGGCGGGCGCCGCCTCCGGATGCGTGGCGGCCAGCGCGCAGATCGTCCTGCGGGCCGCCGTGGCCTGGCGCACGGCCTGCGCGGTCTGGTTCGGGAGCGCGTCGAGCGCGGTCGCGGCGGCGTCGGCGCCATGGGCGACGAGCAGCGCGGTGTTCCCGATGTCGTTCGGGTGCCCGTCGAGGAAGGGCAGGAGCTTGTCCGTGACCTGGTCGAACATCGTGGTGAGCCGTTGGGTCCCGGCGGCCACCTGGGCACTGCCCGACTGCAGTTCCGCCGCGCCCGAGTTCAGCTTCGCCAGCCCGGCGACCAGCTGATCCGCCCCGCTCTTCGCGGTCGCGAGCCCGCCGACGAGCCGATCGGCGCCGTCTTTCGCCGTGCCGATGCCCTGCCGCAGCCGGGCCGCGCCGTTCTCGGCCTGGTCGATGCCCTTGGCCAGCTTGTCCGCGCCCTCCGCGGCCTGCTGGAGCTTGTCGTGCAGCTGCCCGAAGGAGACGAAGATCTGGTCGAAGTAGTCGTGGACGGCGCCGGCCGCGGCCGCGGCCTTGATCTCGTTGAACGCCGCGTTGGCGATGGTGCTCGCGATGTAGCTGTTCGCGTCGTTCAGGTGGACCTGGAGGGCGGCCGGCCGCGGAGCGTCCTCCAGGTCCTGCGGCGAGGCGAGGCCCGCGCTGAAGTCGGCGGGGATCGTCAGCGACATGTAGTACCGGCCGTTCGCCACGCCGTCGGCGGCCGTACGGTCGTCGACCTGGTGCCAGTCGAAGACCTTGCGCCGCTTCAGCTCGTCGGCCAGGTCCTGCCCGGCGTGCACCGTCTTCCCGCCGGCGGTCGCCGGCCGGTCGTCCACCACCAGGGCCACCGGCAGCCGCGAGATCTTGCCGTACGGATCCCAGAACGACCACAGGTACAACCCGGCGTACAGGAGGGGCAGCATCACCAGCGCGGCGACCGCGAGGCGGGTGAGCCCGGCCCGGGCGAAGCGGCGCAGTTCCAGCCCGGACAGTGACACGGAGGGGAGCCTCACAGCGCGACCTCCACGTCGGCGAGGCCGGCCGCGGGAGCGCCGTCGACGCAGCCCGCGACGACCGTCACGCCGACCTGTTCCGTGAGCGCGCGCAGAAGGGTCCACATCTCCCGCTGGTGGTCGCCGCGCATGCCGCGGTCGACGTCGTCGAGGACGAGGAGCAGTGGCCGGTCCATCAGGGCGAGGGCGGCGCCGAGCAGGTGCCGGTCGCGGGGGCCGAGGTCGCCGACCGGTGTGTCGGGATGCACCGCCAGGCCGACGGGGGCGAGCGCGGCGGCGACCTCGTCCCGCCGTCTCGTCCTGCGGCGGGGGAGGATCCCGGCGCGCAGGTGCCGGCGCTCGAAGACGTGCTCGGCGACGGTCAGCGCGTCGTCGAGTTCGTTGACTCCCTCGGTCTCGCCGATCGCGGCGACGCGCTGGATCGCCGCCGGGGCCGACCGCCCGGAGACCGTCACGTCGCCGGAGGTGGGGCGCATCCGGCCGGCCAGGGTGAGCAGCAACGACGTCCGCCCGCTGCCGGCCTCTCCGGAGACCGCGGCGAGACAGCCCTCGGCCAGCGAGAGGTCGACGTCGCGGTACGCCCAGCCGCGGGCGCCGCGAAGTGACAGCCCCCTGGCGACGATGAGGGGAGCGGATGCCCGAACACCCTCCGGCTCCCCGGCCACGTCGGACGCCTGCGGCGACGGCGCTCCGGGTGCCCCGGGTCCTTCCGGCACGGTGGGCTCCCCGGACGCGTCGGGCGACTGCGCGGACGGCGCTCCGGGCGCGTCGGGCGCGTGCGGCGACGGTGTCGTGGGCTCGGTGGGTTGCCCTGGCGCGTGGGACGACTGTGCGGGCGGCGCTCCGGACCCGTCGGGGGACTCGGCCGCCGGCGGTCTGGTCACGTCCGGCTTCCCGGCGGGCGGCGCTCCGGGTTCGGGGCGCGCGTACGGCACCGGCTTCGGGGGTGTCGTGCCTTCAGGCTGAGCGTTCGCTGTCACGTCGTCTCGCTCGTTTTTGAACTGACTGGTCAGTTCAAAAATAGCCCGGAAGGATCGGGCCGCCGACCGTGATCGGTGGTGAGATGACTCACCCGTTGGCATTTGTGCCGCTGACCTGCCCTGAGGCCCGCGCCGCAAACCGCCGGCCTCGGGCGTCCGCGCCCGGGAGCGTACGGAATGCCCGGGATTCGTGGTCGCGGCGAGGGACGAATGCCACGGATCGCCCTGCGGGACCCGCCTTCACCGACCGTCCGGTACGCCACGGGCGCCGGACACCCGGCCCGCCGGTCAGGGCAGGGTCCGAGGCATGCCACACGGGCCGGGCGGGGCGTGGGCGCGTGTGCCCTGTTGCCGAAGGCCAGGTCATCCGGGCGGATCCGGCTGGAGTGGCCCGGCCCGCCGGCGCCCGGCCCGCGGGTCAGCCGGTGTCGGCTTCGGGCTCGTACAGGCACGGGGCGGCCGGTGAGTGCGCCGGCGGCCCGGCCCGGCGGTCAGGCGGTGCGGGGTCCGGGCTCGTACGGGCGCGGGGCGGCCGGTGAGTGCGCCGGCGGCCCGGCCCGGCGGTCAGGCGGGGCGGG
>NZ_JAMXMV010000046.1 GCF_024055715.1 Actinoallomurus soli | reverse complement strand
CGGTCGTGGGACCACCGGTATCGACGCCAGCGGCCGTGCCGCTGGTGGCCTGTTCCCTGGCCGGACGAGTGGCGTCCTGGGCCGGGCCGGCGGCCGCCGAGCCGGTCGCGGACCACAGAACCTTCGCCCCCGCGCGTTCGCCGGTACCCTGCGTGATCGCCCCATCCGACTTCCACCGGATCGCCGGGCTGGCCTGTACACACGCCCCCGTACTACTACTCGACGTGCGCCACCGGGCTTGCCGCATACCCAACCCCTCAAACATCAACACCGTTCCGCGCCACCAGCACGCGCCTGACCAAGCCGTTTACATCCCGCGCCGACGCTATATGAGTCGCTTTCCATGTCGCCCACCATCAGCAGGACCGCCGTGAACTCCTTCGTTCCCCGATTCAGCATCACCCGGGTGACCAGATCCCGCCGCACGGCGGAATTCACCGGATAGACGTCCTCGGGCATGCTGCGGCTGTTGTCCCGCCACCCGAGAGCGTCCGCCGGGAATCGCGCCGCCGAGCGGTCATTCCCCCGACCTGCCAGAATCAACCCCCCGCCGCCTTAGAGTCACCATCGACCGCCTGAAGCACTGAAATGGCGGAGACCTCAACGCATGCCGTTATCCCATTCTCGTCGGGTGTGCTGTGACTGCTGCTCTGCCACCGGATAGCGGCGGCCTCGATCACCGGAGCGTCGGCGGGGCGGGGGCCGAACAGGTGCGGCAGGGCGTTCTCCAGGTCATCGGCCAGCCGGTAGGCTCCGTCCGGCTCCTGTTCCAGCGGCAGCATGCCGTACATGCCGTCGGGGACGGGCACCCGGAGGGTCCCGCGGCGGCCGGTCAGGATGAGAGCGACGTCGAATCTGTAGTGCCGGTATCGGCGGGTGGCCTCCTTGTTCTTCTCGTCGGTGCCGCCGAGTTCGCCTTCTTGTTCTTCTGCCGCGTCGCGGCCGTATTCGAACGCGCCGATGCCCAGTTGTTTGGCGTCGCCGACGTCACCGCCGCCTTCCGGGCCGAACCGGACGCGGAAGCCCTTGGACCTGCCGGTCTTCTCCTTCTCGGCCTCGCTCTCCTGGGTGTAGATCCGGCCCTTGAACGGCGTACCGTCCAGCGGCCCGATCGGCTCGGCCCCGGTGATCTCCAGGCCGGCGATCGTCTCCCGCGAACCGACCGGAACCTCGTAGACGTTGTTCAGCAGCTCCTTGATGTACGGGCGGATCAGCTCCTGGCTGGTGAAGTGCAGGTACCGCAGGCCCGCGATGGTGGTGAAGTCCAGACCGGGGACGTTCCAGGCGCCGGGGGCGCTCAGGTCGTCGGGGAGCCGGTACGGCGACGCGGGCAGCGCCGCCCAGCGCTCGACCGCGGCGGCGAACGGGACGCCCCAGGGGTGCAGGTTCCGCGTGAGGGCGTCGATCGCCTGTTCAGGCTGTCCCTCCCACGGCGGGCGGGCGTCCCAGGCCGGGGTGTCACCAAGGGCGGGCTTCAGGCCCACGGGCGGCGCGTCGAGGATCGCGATGCTCTGCGGGACCAGCAGCCGGACGTCACCGGTCACTCCATCGGGGGCGTCCGGCTCGATCACCGTGTGCCAGACGAACGGCCGGTGGGAGTACCACCGGTCCCCGGCCTTCGGATCGGCGGCCAGCCGGCCCAGGCCGATCACCGCCTCCCGCAGGCCGCGCACCGGTACGTTCAGCAGCTCGGGCAGCTCGGTGTTGAGCCCGACCTCGATCCTGAACGCCAGCGGGTGCTCGAACTCCAGGGAGCCCTCGCGGGTGCCGGCCCGGTAGATCTTCAGGGTCTTCTCGTGCGCCTCGGTCCCGTGGGAGGACTCGGCGGTGAAGTCGACACCGGCCTCGACACCGCCGTGACCGTCCCCGTGGCCCTTGCGCCCGACCCGCCCGCGGACGTCGGCTCCGCCGCCGTACGTGAACGCGGCCGACCTCTCGCGGGACTCCTCGCGCTGGCCCTCATCGCGCAGGGTGAGCTTCACCTCCGGCCGCGGCAACTGTGACGTGGCGGTACCCACCGCGGCGGTCACCCGGACGAACACGTACCGCGTGCCGCCGAACGGCTGCGGCACCGGGATCCAGCGGGTGACTCCGGATCCTGTCAGCAGGCGCCAGTTGTTGCGCAGCGCGTCACCGGAGAACGCCGCGTCGAGCTCCTGGGCGAGGAGGTTGGGGCGGTCCTCTCCCTCGAAGAACTCCTTCAGCACTCCGTGGTGCCGGAGCTGCTGCTTGATCTTGTCGAGGACCTGGTCGGCGTTCATGGTCTCGGGATAGGACATCCCGGGCAGCAGGCCGGGCGGAACGTGGCGCGTCGGCGCCTGAGGCACCGGCCGCGTCACGCCGGGCGCGGTCAGGCCCAGATCGAAGATCCGCCGCTGGGGGATCAGCAGGTCCATCGCGTCCGTCGCCCGGAGATACCGGGTCGTCTTCGACCGGTACCCCCGTCTCCACCGGATCAGCGTCACCTCGAAGACCGGGTCCGTGCGGTAGGTGTGCGTCGTGCCCCCGTAGGTCGCGCGCGAGATGCCGATGTTGCCGCGCGTCTTGCTCTGCTCCTTCTTCCACGTGAATCCGGCGTGATCCTGGATGGTGACCTGGACGCGGCCGCCCATGCTCCCCTCGTGCTCGCCGCCGGCGGAGTGCCCGGTCTCCGGCCCGTCTTCTGGGCTGACGACTTGTTTCCCGGCCTCGGACCCCATGCGCAGCTGAGGGCCGGCCGCGAAGCTGGAGCCGCCCTTCAGCTTGTGCTCGCCGCCGTACTTGTGGACGCGGGTGCCCTGGGCGTACTGCTCGATCTCCGTGCTCCCGCTCGCCCCGGCGTGACGCGGCCGGTAGCCGCGCAGCCGGATGCGGAAGGCCTGTTTCAGGCCGTCCCTTCCCCGCGGCAGGCTGACGATGCGGCCCTTCTTCCCGGTCAGAGCGGGGAAGTACTGCGCGAGCTTGTCCGGCCTGTTGAGGTCCTTGATCGCGGACGGCCAGTTCGTACGGTCGTCGGCCCAGCGGGCCGGCAGGCCGTTGGCCTCCGCGTACAGCCGGGCCGCCAGGCGCGGCAGCTCCGGGATCACGAAGAACGACGGATAAACGCCCGACGCGCCCCCGGCCTCCAGGTCGACGACGTCTTCGTCCGGCCACGCCGCCGGCGTGCTGACCGTACCGGCGTTCTGGAGTTCGACGGCGGTGAGCGGGGTGGCCGGGCGGTGCTCCTCGGGGACGACGATCCGGGCGGTGACGTCTTCGGGCCGGTCGATCCACCAGGTGATCCGGCTGCGCTTGGCGGGGCGCACCGACACCTGGTAGATGACGTTGTAGTCGTGCTCGTCGACCTGGCCGGTGGTCTCGGTGCGCCGGTAGGACTTGGCGCTCCCCCCGAACTCCCTCTTGGCGGTGTAGGAGTACTCGCCGTGCGCGCTCCAGGCGCCGAGCACGAAACGCATCCAGGGCCAGGTGAACCGCACACCCCCGCCCCAGCCCAGCTCCGCTCCGATCTCGGTGTTGCGGTGGCCGGCCGTCGCCGCGGCCAGCAGCGCACGCCCGTTCACGGTCATCGGATAGGTGTCTCCGCCGATCCGCTCCCTCAGCTGTGCCTGGACCGAGATCTCGTACGCGCGCCCGCCGACGTGGACCGTATGATCCACTCCGGCCATCACGGCGGGCAGGTCCGCCTCCAGCGCCGGCCTGCTGAAGTAGGTGACCAGATCCAGGTCCGCCTGCGACCAGTCCGCCTTCTTCCCACCCGAGACCGCGTCGTGCTCGTGCTGGAGGACCGCGCGGATCTGCTGGTGCACGAGCTCGGAGCCGGGCAGCAGAGCCGGCATGCCGAACCCGACGCCCCGGCGCGCCGCCAGCGCCAGCGGCTCACGGTGCGCGGGGTCGACCTGAATCGGACGGTCGAGATTCCGCGGCCGCCGGAACGCCGACGGTGGTGGCATCGAATCCGCCGGAGCCCGTACGGCGCCGGTCATCCGCTTCTCGAAGTCGGCGGCCTCCGGTTTCGGCACGCTGGTCTCCGCCTCCACGACCGTGCTGACCGGGTCGATGGGGTGCGTCGCCGAACGGATGTCGACATCGACGCGCAGACCCGTCCGGTACCGGGACTGCTTCCCGCCGCGGTTCAGCACCGCGTGGCCGAGCCCCTGCTCGGACAGCCCATGGCCGGCGCCACGCGAGAAGGGCGCCATGAAGGACGGCCCGCGCACGAAACCCTTGCCCGTGCCGTGCTGCGCGTGTTCGACGTCGGGCAGGTGCGCCCCAGGGTCGGCGTCGAGACCGGCGACGCTGAAGTAGAAGCCCGTCGCCGCCTTGCTCTCCCCTTCCTGTCCCGGTTTGACCGTCAAGCCGACCCCGGAATCCTCCCGGACGGTCACCTCGCTGTCGCCGATGTACTGCAGCCGCTCGATCTGCGCGCTGAACGAGAAATGCCCTTCGAACCGGCTCAGCGGCCCCGTCGGAACCGTCACCTTCTTCGTCGGAACCCCGCTGCTGAGGACCACGCGGCTCCGGTTACGCGTCGACTTCTCGTTCACGTACTCGGTGACCTCGCCCATCACCGTACGGACGGACTCGGCCGGCAGGCCGGCGCCCAGGAGACGCAGCTGCACGTCCGCGACGACGGGGATCAGGTCGACCGCGTTGATCGCCTCGGTCGCCTGCGACGGGCGCCGCACGCCTGCGGCCGCACCGGTCGGGGGCATCGTTCCCTCCGGCCGCGGCGCGTCCGGGGCCGTGAAGGGCGCGGGGAAGTCGACGTCGAAACGCTGGGGCAGCACCACGTCGTTCGGGCGCTCCACACCGTCGACGAACACCCGTATCGCCAGACCCGACCGGAAACGGGTGTTCTCCGCCACGAACAGTTTGCGGCCCGCGATCACCTGCCGGTCGTGGCCTTCCTCCTTCTTCACCGACGCGTCCGCGGTCACCGCCGGCAGCCCGGGTACCACCGCCGACGCGACCCGCGAACCGATGCCGAGGAACGACAGGAGGAGCGCGTCGAAGCCGCGCGTGACCGATCCGCCCGACTTGCCGCCCGAGGACATCGAGGCGAAGGAGACCCCGTAACTGCGAACGTCGCCGGTCGGCTGCTCGCCCGGGCTCGCGTCCCGCAGAACCGGGCGGATCCACACGAGATGGCCGCCGGCCACGAAGAAGCGGCCGTTCTGCAGGAGCGTCTCCCACTTCTCGATGTTCTTCTCGGCGCTCTTCCCCCCGGTGTCGTCGGTCCCGAGGACCTCACGCAGCCCATTCTGGATCCCCGCGCTCAGCTCCGGACCGTCGTCCGCGCGCCGGACCCTGCTGCCGACCTCATGGGCCCAACGCTGGGCGTCCTCGGTCGACCACGGATCGACGCCGGTGATCGCCGCCTCGCCCAGGGCGTCCTTGTCGAGATACCACGGAGCCCGCGGCCCAGCCGGCCGTTCCGCCACCGACGTAAGGCCGTCCGCGGCCACGGGCGCCGACGCGCCGGCCGGACCGGCGGCGGACGAAGCGGGCACGACCGACAACGCCGGAGCGAGCTCCGCAGGGGCCTGCAAAGCCGTGATCGCGGCCTGGCCGACGGAACGCGTCGCGACATAAGCCGGAACGACTTTGACCTGCACACACGCCTTCGTGCCGTTCTCCTCGGGGACACTCCGGCTGCTGCCCCGCCACCCGGAGGCGTCCGCCGGAGATCCCGCCACGGTCACACCGGCACGAAGAACCGCCCGGCCACGCGAAGAGGTCATTCTGGCGCGCACTGCTTCCACCCGCTCCACAAAGATCGACGCACGTCATGCCAGGCTCACCTTCCTTCTTCCGCAGCACACCAAGACGACCGCGGCCTCAACGCCAGATGACGGCGCCCTCAACGCCAGACGACGACTTCGACGCAATCCCCCTCGCTGCGGCTGGACTTCCGCCACTCGGAGTCGTCGAGCTCGACCACCACGGGCCCTCCGGCCGCGGGCGGGGCGGGATGCCGTGGGCCCTCGTCCGGCTGGTTCATCACCTGATAGCTCGGTGCCGCCGCGACCGCCTCCGCGTCGCCTTCGAGATCCGGTGCGGGCAGTTGCCGGGCGACGGGCCCACCCGTGTCGGCCTGGGGTTGTCCGATGACGACGCCCGGCACATCGACGGCTGGACGCGTGACGGTATTCGCCGCAGAACCGGAATCTGGCGACACGGCCTCGGCGGGCGATTCCACCATTCCGTCTGCCGACTCCCAGAATGCCCGGAAATCCGAGTACCGGTCGTCTTCCCGCTCCGGCGAATCGGTCTCCGCTATCTTGGCGTTCCTGCCGTAGATATCCACCAGCAGCTCGTGCAGGTCCTTATCATGCCGCTGAGCCGCGTGGTAACCGCTGAGACGCCCATCGCCCTTGACCGTATAGGGGCTATCGGTGACATGCGCCTCCACATAGAAGTTCGTGAGCGCCGCGAAGTAATCACCTGGGTCCTTGGCAGGTTCATTGGGCGCACGCAACGGACCGTCGGGCCACACCGCATTCGACTGCTGCAGCTTTTCATCGTAGAAATCTCGGATTTTGTCCTTCGTCTCGTCATCCAGACCATAGGCGTGAAGCAACTGCGCGAACACATTCACGGCATCGGAATAGCCGGATGGAGAAGGCACACCGAACGGAGACGTCCCGCCGACAAGATCCTCCTCGGAAACCGCGGCCAGCGTGCCGGTTTGGATACTGCGCTCTTCGTCGGCGGACCTCCCTTCGACAAGCTCCTTGCCAGCGAACTCACGCCAGGGTCCGAGCGACGTCAACCGCTTGTTCCGCGGGATGATGAGAACCCTGCCACCAGCGGTGATCACCTTCTCCGCCACATCCGGGTTGGAGCTCAGCATCTCCGTGATGATCGAATCCAACCGCTGTCGGGCGGACGCCGGCCGCTCCACCTCCGGCGGCACCTGGATCATCAACTCCGCCACCGCGGACGCGAACTCCACCGGAGACAACGACTGACGCAACCCACGTACGAACTCACGGTCCGAAGCCAGCGCGTCACGATCGTCGACGGACGTGAACTGCAGCTCCGACATCCGCTCACCCGGCGACAGGCCCGCCAGCCGCATCGCCTGATCAGCCGACGTCACCGATCCGGCAACCGAAACCCCGTCATCGGATTCGCCGTCTGAGAAAATACTGGCGGCGTCCGACTCGTCCGCGTCGAGGGCCATTCCGGTCACCGCGGCGTAAGACGCCGGGTCGACACGTGACGGCCGGATGACGAGCCACTGGTCCAGCACGTCCTCGCCTTGTACGGCGAACACACCGATCCAGTGGCCTCGCTCGCGCGGCGGCTGCACCAGGCCCGAGCCCTTCGGGAACATCCACTGCGTGCGGCCCGTGGCGTTCAGCAACCACTCGGACAGCCGTTCCAGGCGCGGCCGGTCCGCCGCGACCCCGGAGGACACGGTGACCACGTCCCGCTGGGTCAGCTCGCGCGTCAGCAGCAGCGGGTCGCGCGAGACCAACTCGGCGAACTCGGCGTACGGCACCTGCATCCGGGTGCCACCGATGGTCAGCGCCACCTGGGTGCTGCCGATCCGCCCCGTGTACAGCATGAGCACGGGTTTGCCGCCCCCGCGGCTCCACGGCGCCGGCGCCCGCCGCGTCGTCCCCGGCCGACCGGGCCCTGCCTCCTGGAGAATCATCAGGTGCGACGTCCGCACCCTGACGCCGCTCGTGGAGTCCGACGACCAGTTACGGCCCGACGGCATGCCGGATTCGTCGAGAAGCTCCCTGTCCGGCCCGAACGCGCCCAGCGTCTCCAAGTGGAACGCGCCCAGCTGGACGGTGTCGTCCGGGTCGCGTCCCGCCGCCATCGCGGAGACCACCAGATCGGCGAAATCGGCGCGCCGACCCGGTTCCGGCCGCTCCAGGTGGAGAACTCGCGCGGCGAGCGCGTCCGGGTCGGACAGCCCCGACAGCCACCGGTCGGCCTCGGCCATCGACCAGAACAGCCGCGACCACTCGGCTTCGCCGAACGGCTCCGACGCGTCCAGCCGCAACAGCCGGCGCCCGGTCGCCTCGGCGGTGGACGCGTCCCGGCCCAGCAGGTCCTGCGCCACGTACCGCAGTCGGGTCAGCCCGGGCAGCACCTCGATGAGCCGCGCGCCCGGCTGCGTGCCGACCACCGCACCGCTCCACGACAGCATCTGCCGCACCAGGTCGCCGGCATCGCTGTACGCGACGCCGGGGAGTTCCCCGTACGCCCGCGCCGCCCAGCTGAGCAGGTGCACGGTGAACCCGCCGAACGGGCTCAGGGCCGGGTCGGCCTGCCGCATCCGCTCAAGACCACCGATCCCCCGCACCAGTTCACCGAAATGCGGGTCCCGGTCCACATGCGGACCGAACTGCCATCGCAACGCCCGCACCAGCACCAGGGTCCGCTCGCGCGCGCCGTCCGACACCGGCGCCGGCGCCGCATCGGCCAGCCCCGCCGCCCGGGCCAGGGCGTCCAGATCCTCGCCCTCCGGCTCCGGCCGGGCCACCACCCAGGCACCCATGTTCCCGGCCAGGTCGGCCATCTGACCGTAGATGAGCTTGCCCTGCGCGCGGCCGAGCCCGCTCGGCCGCGTCGGTCCCACCACCATGTTCCGGGTCGCGTTCGCAGCCTCCTGGGGCCCGGAGAGCGTCCGCAGGGGGTCGAAGACGAACGGCGCCGGAGCACCCGAATGGCGGCCCAGCGGCTGCGGTTCCGCAGTGGGCGTCCCGGCCCAGCACGGCGCCAGGAGAATGTACTGGCCGTCGTCCTGTGCGGTGGCCTTCCGCAGGTTCCGTACGCTCGGACGCCTACTCAGACCATGCCGCGCGAACGCTCCGTAGCTCACCTCGCGGACGCTGCCGTCCTCCAGCGGCAGCCCGATCCTTCCCAGGCGACCGTGCGCGAAGTAGGCGTAACTCCAGTCCACCCGCAGCTCGTCGGTGGCCAAAAGACCATCGCTGACCGGGTCGTAGTGGACGTAACGGTCCAGTTGGTCGATTCCGTGGAAGTAAGCCTCCCTTCGTCCGGCGTACTCCGCGTCGTGGTAAGCCGCCCGGATTCGCCTCCCGCCCACGTACACGGTGTGGCTGACCACCTGCCCCACCCAGCCCGGAGCGTCCGGATCTGCGGGCACGACCTCGTCCGGTCTGCTGAGCAGCCAGCTGCCCTGCGGTCGCCCCGGCCGCTCCACCGTGGTCAACACATCGGAGTCGGGATCCAACTCGCTACTGGTGGACCAGAAGTTCCTCCCGGTCCGGTGGGCGATCCACCGGGGGCCCTCCAGCCCGAGCCGGCCGGCTCCGGACACCGCCAACAACCCCGGCACATCAGGTGCGAGGCCGCCGGTCTCCGCAGCCAGCAACGGATCGAGCGCCAACACCTCTGCCACCACATCGAACGGCACCCGCCGCCGCTCACGCCCGACCGGCATAACCAGGTGCTCGGGGCCGCCCTCGGCGAAAACCGCGTACGGCAGCGAGCCGTCCGGCGACCACTGCGCCGCCTGCGCCGGCTTACGCAACCACGTCCCGTCGCGTTCGAAGACCACCGCGTCCACGGTCAGCACGTCAAGGTCCTGGTCCGCACCCTGCGGCAGCCAGTTCACTCCGTACGCACCGCCGTCCGGGAGACGCAGCCGGTTGCTGGAGAGCACCCCCTGCCCCACCAGGTAGCGCGCTGCCAACTCGGCCAGGCTGCCCGCCTGATCGCCCACCTCAGCGGCCAGCTGAACAACCTGCCGACGCTGCCACTGAGTCACCGGCGCGTCGGCGTCCAGCACCTGAACCCGGCGCACCAACGCGTCGAGGTCGAACGCCCCGCCGCCGACCACCGGGTCGGACCGTCGCATGTCATCCAGCCGCTGCACCGCCTGGTGCATAGCCGTGTACGTCAACGGGTTCCGCGACAGCTGGGGTCCGAAGGCCTCCATCATCGGGACGAAATAGGCGTCCGTCGTTATGCCGGCCGACGCGCCGTCACCTTGCGGCAGCCGGAGTCCGTACAACTCAGCCAGCCGGGTACGTACGTTGTGGCTGACGATTTCCTGCTCTTCGGCGGTCAGGTTGTTCAGTGCCTCGGCGCGGGGATAGAGCGACCGCACAGCACCGGCAAGTACTCGACGGTAATGACGTACCTCGTTCGCCCGTACATGACGCTTCCCGAACGAGCGCACCTCCGCCACAGCGAGCGCCCGAGTACGCCTGATATTCGTGTCAAGCGTGTCGAACGTGGTACTACCTCCCAGCACATCACTCTGCTCCACTCGGGGGTAGTACCCCTCCCGGAGGAAGGTATTGAAAAGGTCCTCGACCCGGTAATCGTCGTTTGCCGATAGCGGTAGCTGAGAAGGACGATCGTAAACGCCCGGAACACCGACGGACTCCTGATAGAAGGTCGCGTATTCAGGGATGCGGCGCTCAATGTATTCGTCGAACAGCCGGACGATGTTCGCCCCGTCCGCACTCAGGCGCTCCCGCGCCTCGGCAGGAAGTTGCCCGAGCAAGTAGTAGGGTTCGTGCCGCAAAATGAACGCGGCATGCGCCTTGTTCAGCTTGCCGAAAAGCTGGTAGCTGACCGACATGGCGGCCAGCACGTAAGCGGCGGCAGCAATCCCGCGGAGCTTCTGCACCGACAGGTCGGCGATAGTATCCAGAATCTGATACGCACCGGTCAGGTCCGTAGGAATGAAACCGAGATATTCTCTCGCGATGTAACGGGCAGCGACCTCGTCGGCGAAATCCAGCGCGTCAGCCAGGTGATCACGCGTGTAGTAATCCCAGCTCAGATCCCGCCACGTACCGTCGAGTACGACCTTCAACCACGGATGCAACACCTCAAGCGGCACACCCTCGTTGTAATGAAGGTGCGCCGCCAGCTCCCCGCCGACCGGCGGCGGACCGATCAGAATGCCCCGCCCCTCCGGGGTAACCGTCCAGCCCACGCGCTCCAGCACCTGCTCAAGAGGAACCTCTGGCTCGCTGCCGGGCATACCGGGAACGGACAGAAGTGCGCCCGCGGTCGCCTCGTACAGGGCTTCCGCTCGCTCTTCGTCCACCCCCATTTCTTCCATGCTCGTCTCACCGGGGAGGTTGGGCATCAAGCCGATGTGGACCTCGGGAATCGGAACCTTGACCGGGCGGTCCTCGCCTCCGGCCCGGCGTGCGCTTTCCGCAGTGCGGTGGTATCCACCAAACGGCCCCCGGAACAACTCCTTGGTATCCACCACCACCTTGGAGTCGCCAGGCCCCTTGGCCAGCACGACACCCTCCATCTCCGCCAGGTTCTGGTCGTCGCGCAACCGCATCGGCACGGTGAGCTCCGCCTCGTAGGCGTCCCACCCACCCCTCAGGCGCTGTAGCGGCCGGCCCATCATCAGGTCGGCGATTCCCGCGGCCCGATCCACCCGCAGGCGCGGCACCCAGTACTTCTGGGCCGGGTCTCTCCGCGTTCCAGACACCGGACGACGCCAGTCCTCCGGCAACCGGCTGTGCCACAGCGCCACCGTCGCCGCGTCCACCGGACCGTCGGTCCAGCCCGGGCGCCCTCGTAGAACCTTGTTCACCTCCGATACCAGGTCCGGATCCCAGCCCAGGTCGTCATCCGGCACGACCTCGCCCTGGCCCGAGGCCGCATCGGCCGCGTCCACGACCTCGATGGCGTCTTCGTCGAACGTGTCCGGTCGGGTGGTGGTGCCAGGTCGCAGCGGCGCGGCGGTCACCTCGTCAACGGCGGCCTCCGAGGTGGCGGTCTGCTCCAGCCAAGCGGGGTCGCCCTCGACCAAGCGGTGGCCGGCCGCCAGTTGCTCGAACGCCCGCTCCGCGGCGTGCGATGCCAGCGCCGCTTCGGTGAGCGGAGCCGCTACGTCGTCGGCTTCGGCGTGCTGTGCGGGGCCGGCGACGGTCGGACGGGGACGAATGCCCTCGGGGATCAGGAGATTGGTCAGCGCGCCGGCCGACCGAGGGCCACGTAGGTACTCCGCGGCGACCAAGACGACGATCTCATCGGGGCGCGACACGGCACCCCTCGGGTTCTCCCCCGGGCGCACCTGCCGGATACGGTCCTCGACCAGCTTGGCCGCATGGCCCAGCGCCTCCCGGCGGCGCTTCGCGCTGATCGCCGGGTCAAGGAGCCGATTCCAGGCATGATCCGGGTCCAAGCGCCGGGATGCGGGGAGTTCGCCTGGTCGGTGCGTAGTCCAGCCGGTCCCGATCGACAGGCCGATGGAACGAGGCACCACGACCGTGCCGCCGAGATGGGTGGCAACGAGATCCGCGAAGGAGGGCCCGCCCCCCGGCCCCGGCATCGCCACGCCGGGGATGTTGAGAATGACCGGACGACCTGGCCCGTACGTCGTGTTGCCCTCGATCCACCGCGCCGTCTGCTCCGGGTCCAGGTCTTGGTCGCTACCCGGGATGCGCACGGTGAACGACTCGCGATGGTACTCACCCTCCACGACCGGGCCCTTCGGCAGGCGGGTCGTTCCGCCGCCGGCCCCGGAAGCGGCCTGTTCCTGCGTGGACGGCTCCGCCGCCGAATTCCGCGTCGGCGGCTGCTCCGCGACCAGGGTGTGCGCGAGGTTCTCCCCGGCCTGCTCTCCGGAACGGGCGATCTCTGCGGCCACCAGGAGCCGCCACTCACGCGGCGCCCGGGGGCGGGGTTGCCCGGTGCGCGGCCGGGTGATCGCCTCGCGGATGATCGTGTCTGTCAGGTTCAGCAACCCTTTCCGCTGAGCGGGTGGCAGTGCGTCCAGCGTCGCACGGGCGTCGTCGATGCGGGTGCCGTCCTCCGGCCGGTCCACCGGTGGCGGGGAGACCGTCTCGGCGTGGCCGCCTTCCGGTCCCGGTCCCGAAGGGCGATCGCCTGCGAGGGCGGCCCCGTGCGACGTCTCCTCGCCACCAGGAGTGGGCACCGGGCTCTCGGCCGCCTTCTGCGGAGCCGTCGTCGATCGCCAGATGCCGACCGGCCGACCGGTCACACGCTCGGCGGTCGCCTGATCGCGCAGGAAGGCCCCGGAGTCGGGCAGGGTACGGACCCGACTGACGAGGTCACCGTCCGGTCCAAAGGTGTACCAGCCGTCGTGCGGCGCATCGCCGATCCGCAGTCCGCCGTCCGGATCCCGCAGCAGCGTCCCGGCCGCCAGATCACCGGTCGGAATCGGGGAGAAATCACCCCAGGGCCCGGTCACCGGCGCATCGAGAAGCGGCGCGACAGCGAACGCGAACACGGACGCATCACCGGCCAACAGGACGACCGGAACGCCCGGCTCGTACTCCGGCCGCTCCTGAAGCCACGCGACGAATTCATCAGGAGTCATCGGGGCGGACTCACCGTCGACGACGATGTGGTCCTCATAGTCGATCGACTCGACACGACCGGCCACGACGATCCGATCGCCGCCCGACGCCGAGCGGCTCGCCGGACCCGCCGGACCCGCCGGACTCATCGGGGTTACCGGACTCAATCGGCTCAGGGGAGTTCGCGAGGTCCGCGGGCTCAAAGGACTCACCGGGCTCAGCGAAGGAGTTTCATCGGCGGGAGTCGGTCCGTCGTCCGGTCGGCCATACGAACCCGCTTGGGAGTCGTCCTGGACGGTTCCCGGGGTATCGGCCGCGGGGGTCGCTACGGTCACCGGAGGCAGGGCACCCGGTCGGTGCGTGGTCCAGCCGCCGCCGGAGCGAGGCGTCAGGACGTCCCCGCCGGGATGGGTGGCGACGAGGTCCGCGCCACCGGGCCTTTCCCCATCCGCAGTGCTGCCGGGGTTCACCTCCTCCCCGACACCGGATTTCTCCTCCTGGCCGCCCGTCACCGGCTCGGCCCCGCCACCAGGCCGTACGTCGCGCCGCGGAGTCATCTCATCGACCCGCTGACCGAGGAACTGATCGATCCGCGTGTTCAGGTCCCCGTGCAACTTCGCCACGGCCGCATGATCACCGGACTCATGCGCCTGCGCGAAGCTCCTCCCCCACTCCGCCGCCTCATCCACCGACAGACCCTCATCCAACGCCCGCTTCTCAGCCGCCGCACCAACCTCAGCCGGCGACCTGTTGATCGCCGACAT
>NZ_JAMXMV010000045.1 GCF_024055715.1 Actinoallomurus soli | reverse complement strand
CCGCTTGGGGACGCCGACCACCCACGGGCTCGGACCGCCCGGTCGCCGCTTGGGGACGCCGACCACCCACGGGCTCGGACCGCCCGGTCGCCGCTTGGGGACGCCGACCACCCACGGGCTCGGACCGCCCGGTCGCCGCTTGGGGACGCCGACCACCCACGGGCTCGGACCGTGCGATCGCCGCGGAGGAGGCCGGCCGTCCGCGCACGCGGGCCGTCAGCCCGGTCGGACCACGTCGGCGAAGGTCTCCGGCGGGACGTCGTCGATCTCGAAGAACTCCGGGAGCGGTGCCCGGCCGGCCAGGTGCAGCAGGCGCGGCAGGAGCTTGCGCCGCGCGGCGCGGGTCGCGGTCACCGCGTTGTTGTAGAAGCTGCGCGCGTACGCCACCTTCCGGGCGGCGGCGTCGAGCTCCTCCAGCAGCGCCGCGCCGTCCTCGCGGCCGGCGAGGGCGTCGCGGAAGCCCGGCTGCTCGACGACCGCCCGCAGCGCGCGGGACAGGTCGCTCTCGGCGAACTCCCGGTTGTCGGCGTCAGCGATGCGGGCCTCGTGGGCGGCCGCGGCCAGCAGGAGGCTGGTCGCCGGGTCGAGCAGGCGGGAGGCGGCGAACTCCAGGGCGACCGCCGCGCGCCGGACGAGCGCGACGTCGAGTCCGGCGCGCGCGGTCTCCAGGCGCACGTGCAGCCGGTCGATGCGGGTGGCGCGCCAGGAGACGTAGACGCCGAGCAGGAGGAGGACCGCGGCGGCGAGTGCGACGTTGAGCAGGGTGTGGTACACGATCAGCCCGCCGACGTCTCGACGACGGTCGCGTCCCCTGCCACGGTCTCGTACACGCTCACGACATCGCGGGCGACCGTCGACCAGTCGTAGGCGCGGACGGCGGTCTTGGCCTCCGCCGACAGCTGCTTGCGGCGGGCAGGGTCGTCCAGCAGCTCGGCCGCCGCGGCGGCCAGCGCCCCGGCGTCGCCGACCGGGAACAGCGCTCCGGCCCGGCCGTCGAGCAGCACGCGCCGGAACGCCTCGATGTCGCTGGCGAGGATCGGCGCCCCGGCCGACATCGCCTCGGCGAGCACGATGCCGAAGCTCTCCCCGCCGGTGTTGGGCGCGACGAAGACGTCCACGGAGTGCAGGGCGCGAACCTTGTCGGCCTCGCTGACCAGGCCGAGCAGGACGACCCGGTCGCGCAGGTCCGGCGAGACCCGGGCCAGGACCTCCTCCTCGTCCCCGGGCCCGGCCACCAGCAGCCGCAGGCCGGGACGCCGCCGCCCGAGGATCTCGAAGGCGGACAGCAGGATCGGCAGGCCCTTGCGCTGCTCGTCCATGCGGCCGAGGAAGCCGAGCGCGCCGTCGTCCCCGGGCCAGCCGGGCAGCGGCTCGGCCATGGCGTAGCGCTCGGTGGTCACGCCGTTGGGGATGAGCACGGCGTCGCCGCCGAGGTGCTCGACGAGGGTCTTGCGGGCCTTCTCCGACACCGCGATCCGCGCGGTGATCTTCTCCAGGGCGCTCTGCAGGATCGGGCCGGCCGCCGACAGCGCCCGTGATCGTTCGAAGGAGGCGTGGAAGGTCCCCACGATCGGCCCGTCGGCGGCCCAGCAGGCCAGCAGCCCGAGCGAGGGCGCGGCCGGCTCGTGAACGTGGAGCACGTCGAACCTGCCGTCGCGGATCCAGCGGCGCACCCGGCTCGCGGACAGGAACCCGAACGCCAGCCGTGCCACCGAGCCGTTGTACGGCACCGGCACGGCGCGGCCCGCGGGCACGACGTACCAGGGCAGCGGCGAGTCCTCGTCGGCGGGCGCGATCACGGACACGTCGTGGCCGAGCGCGACCAGCGCCTCGGCGAGGTCGCGGACGTGCTGCTGCACACCGCCGGGAACGTCCCATGTGTAGGGACAGACGATCCCGATCTTCACCGATCGCCCGCCCTTTCCGCCGTCCTCGCCGTCTCGGTCATCTCAGCTCACCGGAGGTCCTCGAGCCAGACCCTCTGGAGCATGTGCCAGTCCTCCGGGTGGGCGGCGATGCCGCCGGCGAAGGCGTCCGCGAGAGCCTGCGTCATCGCCCGGACCTTGTCCTGCCGCTCTCCCGCGTCGGGCACGGGGATCTCCTCGTGGACGCGGACACCCCAATCGTCTCCTTCGTACCACAAGGTGACCGGGCGGAGCACGGCGCCCGTCTCAATGGCCAGCGCGGCCGGGCCCGCGGGCATCTTCGCGGCCCTGCCGAAGAACTCGACCTCCACGCCGGACGCGGTGAGATCCCGGTCGGCGACCAGGCAGACCAGGCGGGCCTCGCGCAGCCGCGCGGCCAGGGTGCGGAAGACGTCGCCGTCGCCGCCGGTGGCCGGGAGCACCTCCATGCCGAGGCTCGCCCGGTAGGCGATGAACCGGTCGTACAGCGACTCGGGCCGCAGCCGCTCCATCACCGTGGTGAACGGCACACCGGACAGGCTGATCCAGGCGCCCGCGTGGTCGTAGTTGCCCATGTGCGGGAGGGCCGCCACGACGCCGCGCCCCGCGTCGAGGTCCTTGCGCAGGTCCTCGATACCGGTGATGCGCATGCCGGACAGGATCCGCTCCCGGCTCGTCGCGGGCAGCCGGAACGCCTCCATCCAGTAGCGCATGTACGAGCGCATGCCCCGGCGGCTCAGCCCGCGCAGCTCCTCTTCGGAGACGTCGGGACCGACGACCCGGCGGAGGTTCTTCTCCAGCTGCCGGACTCCACGGCCGCGCCGCCGCCACGTACGGTCGGCGATCAGCATGAAGATCTCCCGGGCGACCGGTTCGGGCAGCCGTCGTACCGCCGCCCAGCCCAGCGCGTACGCGGCGTCGGCCGCCTCGTCCCTCATGACGACTCGCTCACCTCGAGCACCTCGAGCTGACGGCGCACGGCGACGAACCGCTGCACGACGGTGATCGCACTGGCCAGCGAGAGCAGCCAGAGCCCGATGGCCAGGACGTACGGGACGCCGAGTCCGTCGAGGCCAATCGCGACGAGGCTGACGATCAGCCGCTCGCCGCGCTCGGCGATGCCGACGGTCGCGCCGACGCCGATGCCCTCGGCGCGCGCCCGCGCGTACGAGACGAGCGCCCCGGCCACGAGGCAGAACAGCGCGAGGCCGATCATCAGCAGGTCCTGGTGGTCCTGCCGGGCGAAGTAGAGGATCACCCCGGAGAAGATCGCCGCGTCGGACACCCGGTCCATGTTGGAGTCGAGGAAGGCGCCGAACCGGCTCGTCTTCCCCGTGACCCGCGCCACCGCGCCGTCGAACATGTCGAAGAACACGAAGATCGTGATGACGACGGTTCCCCAGAAGAACTGGCCGCGCGGGTAGAAGCCGAGCGCGCCGCCGACGACACCGAGCGTGCCGATGAGGGTGATCGCGTTCGGCGTGAGACCGGTGCGGGCGAGCGCCCGGCCCACCGGTGTGATCACACGCGAGAGCGCCGGCCGCAACTGGTTGAGCATTGCCATCCTCTGATCGTGTTCTGGCCGCGATTTCATCGCCCCGTGGCCGTAGCCGCGCCACCCCCTGGGCGGGCCAATCGTAGTGCGTGGCGTCGGCGCAGGTGGGAACGGCTCATATCAGACAGGCCTCAACCCGCGCCCGGTCACCCCTTGTGATATGAGGCCGGGGCGGTAATGGTGGTGACCACGGGTGTGGCACCCGTCACACCCATCCGTCCTTTGGAGGTGGGCACGTGGCGGACAAGACAGCTCCCCAAGCCGCCGGCAGGGCACCAGCGGTCGACCAGCCCGACAAGATCCGCAACATCGCGCTGGTCGGCCACTCCGGAGCGGGTAAGACGACGCTCGTCGAGGCGCTGCTCGCTGCGACCGGTACCATCCAGCGGCCCGGTCGCGTCGAGGACGGCTCGACGGTCAGCGACTACGACGAGGTCGAGATTCGCCAGCAACGCTCGGTGAACCTCTCGCTCGCCTCCTTCATGCACGGCGGGCTCAAGGTCAATCTGCTCGACACCCCGGGCTACGCCGACTTCGTCGGCGACCTGCGGGCCGGGCTGCGGGCGGCCGACGCGGCGCTGTTCGTGGTCTCCGCGGTCGACGGCGTCGACGGCCTCACCCGGATGCTGTGGGAGGAGTGCGCGCTGGTCGGCATGCCGCGCGCGGTCGTCGTCACCAAGATCGACCAGCAGCGCGGCGACTTCGACGAGGTCCTCACCGCCTGCCAGGACGCCTTCGGCGACGGCGTGCTGCCGTGCTACTTCCCGTGCGAGGCCGGCCTGATCGGGCTGCTCACGGGCCGGTGCTTCGACTACTCCTCCGGCGAACGCGTCGAACGCGACCCCGACCCGCAGTTCCTGGACCGCCTCGCCGAGCAGCGCGGCGCCCTCATCGAGGGGATCATCCAGGAGAGCGAGGACGAGACGCTCATGGATCGCTACCTCTCCGGGGAGCAGATCGACGTCAAGATCCTCATCGAGGACATGGAGAAGGCGGTCGCGCGCGGCAGCTTCTATCCCGTGCTGGCCACGTCGGTCCCCCATGGAGACCATCCCGGGCCGGTGATCGGCATGCGCGAGCTCCTCGAGGTGATGACCCAGGCGTTCCCGTCGCCGCTCGAGCACGGCATCCCGGCGGTCACCAGGGTCGACGGCTCGCCCGCGAAGGACCTCACGTGCGACCTGGACGGGCCGCTGGTGGCCGAGGTCGTCAAGACCACCTCCGACCCGTACGTCGGCCGGATCTCGCTGGTCCGGGTGTTCTGCGGCACGCTGCGGCCGGACGACACCGTGCACGTCTCCGGGCACGGCATGGAGGACCGCGGCCACGAGGACCACGACGTCGACGAGCGGGTCGGCGCGATCAGCTCTCCGCTGGGCAAGGCCCAGCGCACGATGTCCTCCTGCATCGCGGGGGACATCTGCGCGGTCGCCAAGCTCACCCACGCCGAGACGGGCGACACGATCTCCTCCAAAGAGTCCCCGCTGCTGATGGCGCCCTGGTCGATGCCGGATCCGCTGCTGCCGACGGCGATCCGCGCCAAGTCGAAGGCCGACGAGGACAAGCTGTCCCAGGCGCTGGCCCGGCTGGTGGCCGAGGATCCGACGCTGCGGCTGGAGAACAACCCCGAGACCCGCCAGCTCGTGCTGTGGAACATGGGCGAGGCACACGCCGACGTGCTCCTGGAGCGGCTGCGCAGCCGGTACGGCGTCGAGGTGGAGACCGTCCCGCTGCGGGTTCCGCTGCGCGAGACGTTCGGCGGCAGGGCACAGGGCCTGGGCCGGCACGTCAAGCAGAGCGGCGGTCACGGGCAGTACGGCATCTGCCACATCGACGTCGAGCCGCTGCCGTCGGGCGGCGGGTTCGAGTTCGTCGACAAGATCGTCGGCGGCGTCGTCCCGCGGCAGTTCATCCCGTCGGTCGAGAAGGGCCTGCGCATCCAGATGGAGCGCGGGGTCCTGGCGGGCTACCCGCTCGTCGACATCCGCGTCACCCTGCACGACGGGAAGGCGCACTCGGTCGACTCCTCCGACATGGCCTTCCAGACGGCGGGGCAGCTCGCGCTCAAGGACGCCGCGGGCAAGACGCAGGTCCTGCTGCTGGAGCCGGTGGACGAGGTGTCGGTGCTCGTCGCCGACGACTACGTCGGCGCGGTGATGTCGGACCTGTCGTCCCGGCGCGGGCGGGTGCTCGGCACCGAGACCATCGCCGGAGGCCGTTCCCTCATCAGGGCGGAGGTCCCGCAGCTGGAGATCACCCGGTACGCGATCGACCTGCGCTCGATGTCGCACGGCACGGGGACGTTCAGCCGCTCGTTCCTGCGGTACGAACCGCTGCCGTCGCACCTGGCCGACAAGGTCGCCGCCGAGTCGAGGGAGTGACCATCGCGTCATGCCGCCCGTACGCCCGCCGTGCGGGCGGCATCGCCGCGCCGGGCCGCCCGGAGGACGAAACGATCATCCTCCGGGATGACGCTTTGTTAACCGAGCGTTTGAGATGATCGCAGCATGGCTGATACGGGGGCTGGGGAGCACGGCAGGCGCACGGTTCTGCGCGCCGTCGCTCTCGGTGGCGCGGGTACGGCGGTCGGGCTCGCCGCCGGAGCGGCGATCGACTCGGCGGAGGCGGCGCCCGCCACACCGCCCTCGGCGATGGCGGTGCCGTCGGCGGGGCCCTGGCGGCCGGGCGAGGGACACGTCGACGTGACCTGGGCGGTGAACACCTCCCAGAAGCTGGTGGCCCTCACCTTCGACGACGGCCCGATGCCGAACTGGACGCCCATGGTCCACGACATCCTCGACGAGGAGAAGGTCAAGGCCACGTTCTTCCTCGTCGGCCAGCGCCTCGTGCGGGGCGCCCGCCTCGTGCACGGCCGGATGGACCGCCACGAGGCCGGCAACCACACCTGGGCGCACCGCAACCTGGCCCAGCTGGACCACCAGGCGGCGCTGACCCAGATGAGGCGGGCGCACACCGCGATCGCCGAGATCACCGGCCGGGAGCCACGGCATCTGCGCCCGCCGTACGGCAACATCGGCGGCACGACGCTCAGCGCGGCGGGTGTCCTCGGCTACAACCTCGTCCTGTGGTCGATCAAGATGCTGGAGAAGACCTTCGAGAAGGACCCGCCCAAGCTGGTCGACTACATCGTGACCAACTCCGCGCCGGGCACGATCCTGCTCGCGCACGACACCGGCCACCCGGACCGTCTCGTCGCCCTGCGGAACCTCTCCGCGATGATCCACGGGCTGCGCGCGAAGGGCTTCGAGTTCGTCACCGTCTCCGAGCTGATCCAGGCGGGCGCCTCCGCGCCGGGCACGCACCCGGCGCAGTGACGGCCGAGGGCGGCGGGCCGCCCCGGCCTCACGGCCGTTCCGGCCGGGTGGGGGTGAGCAGGCCCCGGTTGAACGCCTCGGCGACCGCCGCGGCGCGGTCGCCGACCCCGAGCTTGGCGTAGATGTTCAGCAGGTGGGTCTTGACGGTGGCCTCGCTGATGAGCAGCCTGGCCGCCGCGTCGCGGTTGGTGGTCCCGGCCGCGACCAGTTCCAGGATCTCGAGTTCCCGCCGGCTGAGCGGCTTGGTCTCGGGCTCCCGGACCCGGCTCATCAGCCGGGTCGCCACCGACGGGGAGAGCACCGCCTGGCCGTGGGCGGCCGCGCGTACCGCCCGCAGCAGTTCGTCGCGGGGGGCGTCCTTGAGCAGGTATCCGGTGGCACCGGCCTCGATCGCCGGCAGGACGTAGCTGTCGGTGTCGTAGGTGGTCAGCACGAGCACGCGCGCGGTGACGCCCCGCCGGGCCAGCTCGGTGATCGCGGTCAGGCCGTCCATGCCGGGCATCCGCAGGTCCATCAAGATCACATCGGGTTCGAGGACCTGGGCGAGCCGGATCGCCTCGGCGCCGTCGCCGGCCTCGCCGAGCACCTCGAAGCCGGGGTCGCGCGCGAACATGCCGCTCAACCCGTCCCTGACCACGGGGTGGTCGTCGGCGATCAGCAGCCTGATCGGCGCACCGGTCGTGTGGCTCATGCGCCGGTCCCCGCGGGCGCGGCCGGGAGGCAGGCCGAGATGGCCGTGCCGACGCCGCGTTCCGATTCGATCTGGAGCGTCCCGGACAGGCTCTCGATGCGCTGCCGCATCGCGACGAGGCCGAACCCGCCGCTCTGCGCGCCCGCGTCCGGGCGCCGCGGGCCCTCGTCCCCGGCGTCCGGCGGGCCGGCGCCGTCGCCGGGCCCGTCGGGTTCAAAACCCCTGCCGTTGTCACGCACGTCCAACGCGACCTCGTTCTCCATGTAGGACAGTGTCAGCCCGACCTTGGTGGCGCGCGCGTGCTTGGCGACGTTCGCCAGCGCCTCCTGCGCGGTACGCAGCAGCGCGACATCGGCCTCCGGCGGCATCGGCCGCGCCTTGCCGGTGGTGGCGACCTGGACTTCGATGCCGTGCAGCGCCGACCAGCGCTCGGCCACGTCGGCCAGCGCCTCGCTCAGCCGTGCCGCCTCCAGTGCCTCGGGGCGCAGCGCGTGGACCGACCGCCGGGCCTCGGACAGGCTCTCCCTGGCCAGTCGCGTCGCCGCCTGGACGTGCCGGCGCCACTGCGCCTGGTCATCGGCGAACTGCTCGGCCGCCTGCAGCTGGGTGATGATCCCGGTGAGCCCCTGCGCCAGCGTGTCGTGGATCTCGCGGGCCATCCGCTGCCGCTCGTCGGACACTCCGGCCTCCCTCGCCTGGGTCAGCAACTGCTGCTGCAGGCCGGCGTTCTCGGCCATGCTCGCCTCGAGCCTGCGGTTCGCCTCGCGCACCTCCGCGAGGGCCTGCTCACGCAGTTCGTCGTGCTCATCGCTCTTCCGGCCGAGCCAGGCGAGACCGCACATGGGAAGGACGTTCACGGCGAGCACGGCCAGGTAGCCGAGCACGCCGTAGACGTTCGTCTTGGGTATCGGGGACGCCTGCGCGGTGCCCGCCACGATCGCCACGCCGGCGATGGCGGCCAGCTCCCACGGCCAGGGCAGGAGCCGGAACGAGTAGAAGTAGCAGGCGGGCGTGAACAGCGAGAACCAGGGATTCCTGAGCACCAGGATCGCCACGAGCACGATCAGCACGCCCACGAACAACCCCATGACCCGCGGGCGCTCCCGCCAGGCCGGATGCAGCGTGAACATCCACAGCATCCACGCCGCCGTCAGCGCGCACAGCGCGAGGTCGACGGTGAAGGAGTGGCCGTTGGACCGTCTCATCGCCACGGTGACCCCGGTCAGGACCGCCAGCAGCGGGTAGGGCACGACGGTCGTCATCAGGAGCCATCGCCGGTTCGATAGGCCCTGCCGGGCGTGCGGCATCGGATCGCTCATCCGCATCCTTCCCGCTGCGCCCTACTCCCAGCGGAACAATTTAGCGGCGGCCAGCCCGAACACCACCGCGTACGCCGCCATGATCAGCAGTTGCTGCGGGTGTGGCCAGTGCCCCTCGGCCGCCCGCTGCAGTGCCTGGACCGCCGGGCCGAGCGGCGTGCCGTGGCTGATGTGGCGCAGCAGCGGGGGCATCTGGGCGATGGGCACCCACAGTCCGGCGAAGAACATCATCGGGAAGAACAGGATCGTGCCGATCGCCTGGGCGGCCCGTCCGCTCGCGGCCGTCGCGGCGACGAACAGGCCGACCGCCATGAGCGCGGCCGCGGCGAGCAGCGCGGCGATGACGAACCCCGCCGGCTGCTTCGGCGGGGCCACACCGTACGCGACCCTGGCCACCACGAGGATCGCGATGACCGAGAGGGCGGTGACGGCGGCGTTGACCGCGAGCTGGGCGGCGAGCAGCCGGACCGGGCCCATCGGCGTCGTCCGCAGCCGGCGCAGGACGCCCTTCTCCCGGTAACCGGCCAGGACCATCGGCAGCGCGCTGAGCGCGAGCATCGCGATCGAGAACGCGATCAGGACGGGCACGTAGATCTCGAGCGTGGTGGCGCCGCCGAAGTCCTTCTGGGGCTTCCGGAAAGAGTGGATGCCGCCGAAGATGACCAGCAGGAGCAGCGGGAACCCGACGCCCCAGATGGGCCCGATCCGCTCGCGGACGAAGAGCTTCAGCTCGGTGGCGACGAGCCGCATGAGCGCGGACCGCGGCGCGGTCGCCGACGGTGCCGCCGTGGTGGTGGTGACGGACATGGTGATGCCTTCCTGATCCTGGGGTGACCGGGCCTAGTTCCGGCCGGGCCGGCTCTGGCTCGCGTGCCGTTCACTCTCGGGGCGCCGCCCGGTCAGCGCGACGAAGGCGTCCTCCAGGCCGGCCTGCTCGACGCGCAGTTGCCGCGCCACGATGTTGTTGCGGGCCAGCACGGAGGTGACCGCGTTCAGCGCATTGTCGTTGCCCGTGACCACCACGACGTCGCCCCGGTGGACGACGCCGGTCACCTCCGGCAGGCCGGTCAGCAGCCGGTCATCGAACGGCGCGGACGGCCGGAAGCGGATCCGCTGTTCGGTCTGGACACGTTCGGTCAGCCCGGCCGGGGTGTCCACCACGACGGTGCGGCCCATGTCGATCAGTGCGATCCGGTCGCACAGCCGCTCGGCCTCCTCCATGAAGTGGGTGACGAGCAGGATCGTGACGCCACGGGCGCGCACGTCCTCGATCAGCTGCCAGGTGTCGCGTCTGGCCTGCGGGTCGAGGCCGGTGGTCAGCTCGTCGAGTACCGCCACCCGCGGGTTCCCGATCAGCGCCAGCGCGATCGAGAGCCGCTGTCTCTGGCCGCCGGACAGCTTCCCGCACCTGGTCGAGCTCTTGTCCGCGAGCCCGAGCATCTCCATCAGCGCACGCGGGTCCGCGGGTGTCCGGTAGAAGGAGCTGTAGAGCGTGAGCGCCTCCCCGACCTTCAATCGGCCGGGCAGCTCGCCGTCCTGGAGCTGCACGCCGAGTTGCTGGGTGAGCTCGGCGCGGTCCCGCTGCGGGTCGAGCCCGAGCACGCTGATCTCGCCCCGGTCCGGCCTGCGCAGCCCCTCGACGCACTCCACCGTCGTGGTCTTGCCCGCTCCGTTGGGGCCGAGGATCCCGAAGATCTCCCCCTCCTGGACGGTGAGGGAGACGTCGTCGACCGCCACGGTGTCCCCGTAGCTCTTGTGCAGGTTGTGCACCTCGATCACTGCTGGCATGCGGTGGTCCTTCCGGCGTTCCGGTCTGTCGCGACCTCGTGCCTTCAGCCTCGCGAAGCCCGCCCGGACGCGGTATCGACCACCCGGCGAAATCCTCGGGGCGAGCGGACGGAGGCGCGCGGTGGACCGGACGGTGGAGCCGATCCACCGATCGGTTGACCGCCCGTCGTGATCGCGGGCCCATCGGCCGCCGGGGCGGCCGCGCCGGCTCAGCGCGTGCCGGGGCGCTCGGCGGCAGGAAGGGCGCAGACCGGGGTGCCGCCGGGCAGCCGGTGCCGGTTGTTCGCGATGAGGCGGTACACCCCGTGCGCGGCCCAGCGGAAGGGCGGAACCCGCGTGAGGAGACCGAGCGGCCGCCAGAACCCACCGGCGTCGGTCAGCAGCCGGGCCACCGCCTGCGCTCCGCCATACACCCGGCCGTCCTCGATCCACAGCACCTCGTACGCGGCGCGTTCGGCGGTGGTGCCGAGCGCCGGGAGGTCCGCGTGCTGGAACGGGACGACCTCGGCCTCCGCCGGCACCCGCAGCCGCCGTCCCCGGGCCCCGATGAGCCGGACGGCCTTCGTGCAGATCCCGCAGTCCCCGTCGTACACCAGAACCGGTCGCGTCATGCGCCCCATCCTCGCCGAGCCGATCGGCCGCCGCCCCGCGGGGATGGCGCCGACGGCCCGCCGCGGGCGCTGCCGGTGTCGGGCCCGCGGCGGCGCATCAGCCGGTTCCGGTCACCAGACGAGGTCATCCGGTTCGAACGCCTCGTCATGGGCGTCGGTGTGCTGCAGCGTACGGAACCGGCCGTCGTCGATGCGGCCGAACCCGAAGTCGTTCAGGTTCCCGCCGTCGTGGAACAGCAGGTGACGCCCGCTCGGGTCGGTTCGGAGCGCGACGCGCCCGGACCAGTGGGGCAGCGGAGGCACAGGCCGTCCCTCCTCGGACTCGTGGTACAGCGTGCGGAGCACCCGCCCGTCGGCAACGGCGATCTCACAGATCGTGTAGGTCCCGTCGAGCGGCGCGTACTCCCCCACCACACTGATCGTGTCCCCGTCCCCGCTGATCGCGGCCGCCCAGATGTCCGTCAGCCGTGCGGATCGGCGGACGGGGACGGCGCTGGACGGCAGGCTGGAGCCCTTCGCGTCCGTGTCCAGGAGCCTGACCACACCGTTCCTGGTCAACTGGTGGTCTCCGTCGTCCGGCTGATGAGTGGGTTCCCGGCGAAGGAACGCGACCTTACGGTCGTCGGCGGTCCAGGAGAGGCTGGAGATCACGCTCTCCTGTGGGTCGCTCCACTCCCGTCGCGCGCCGGTCCGCAGATCGACCACGCCGAGCTTGTAGAAGACGCGGTCCGCCGGGGTGCCGCAGGGCAGCACCGCGTACGCCAGCCTTCTGCCGTCCGGGGAGACGGCGAGCCCGCCGGGCAGCGCCTCCCCGCGCATCGTCCCGCCCTGGATCCGCGTCCTGAGCGGCGTGAACGAGGTGATCCTGCCGTTGTCGGCGACCCGCATGCGGTAGACGCGGATGGTGTTGCACGCGGTCTGCCGGATCGGCACCTCCATGACGAAGAAGGTCCGGTTGTCCTGGGCCGCGGTGACGTACTGGAAGGTCAGGCCCTGCGACGCCGCCCTCGTGTCGTACAGCCTCTCCGTCCTGGAGTCCCGGACCTCGACGCGGGACAGGCCCTTCGGAAACTCGCCGAACCCGGTCACCGCCACGATGAAGGCCGGTCCGCCTCCCCCGGCCGCCGCGTCCGGCTGCGGCCGCCCGGTGATCGCCGCCACCAGGGCGACGGCGATGGCGACCGCGGCCGCGCTCATCGCCGGCACCGTCCACGAGAGCCGTCGGCGTCGTTCCGGGAGGGACAGCGGCCGAACCGTCTCGGGCCGCACCGCATGAGCCCCTCCGGCGAAGGCGTCGCGGAGGCGTTCCTCGATCCCGGTCATGATTCCTCCCCGAGCTTCCTGGCGAGCGCGGTGAGCGCCCGGGAGGTGGTCGACTTGACGGTGCCGCGGCTGACGCCCATCACCTCGGCGATCTCGGCTTCGGGCAGATCGAGGTAGTACCGCAGCACGAGCGCCTCACGCTGACGGCGCGGCAGCGACCGGAGGGCCAGGAAGACCTCTCGGCGGTCCTCCCCGAGCAGCGCCGCCGACTCCGCGGACCAGATGGGCGGCGCGTACTCACCGCCGAAGCGTCGCGCGACCGCGCGCCTGCGCAGCACCCCGCGACAGCCGTTGAGCACCGAGGCGCGGATGTACGGGAGCGGGTTCCCCGGATCGCGCAATCGGTCGATCCGCCGGTGCACGGCCGCGAAGGCGTCCTGGACGACGTCCTCGGCGGTGGCCTGGTCCCCGACGATGAACAGCGCCATCCGGACGAGCTCCAGGTGGTGCCGGCGGAAGACGGCGGTCAGGACCACGGCCGAGCCGTGGTCCTCCTGATCCGCGCCGGTATCCGGCTCCGCCGCCAGGGCGTCCTCCCGCGATGCGCCGCCCACGCCGCCCGGCGGCCCGTGCCAGGCCGCGCCCCGCTCCGCAGCGATCTTCAGTCTCATGCCCCTTACATGCGGGACACGCCGGATAGGTTGCTCGCCGCGCGGTACTTCTCCGGTGGCCGGGGCCGGGCGTCAGTCGTGCGGCCAGGCGTCCGCGATGATCTGGCGGGTCTCGCGCAGCAGCTGGGGCAGCACCTTCGTCTGGCCGATGACCGGCATGAAGTTGGTGTCCCCGCCCCAGCGTGGGACGACGTGCTGGTGGAGGTGGGCGGCGATGCCCGCGCCGGCGACCGTGCCGAGGTTCATGCCGACGTTGAAGCCGTGCGCGCCGCTCGCCTTGCGCAGCGCGGTGATCGCGTCCTGGGTGAGCCGGGCGACCTCGGCGGTCTCGGTGCCGTCGAGTTCGGTGTAGTCCGCGACGTGCCGGTACGGGCAGACCATGAGGTGACCGGAGTTGTACGGGTAGAGATTGAGGACGGCGAAGGCGCTGTCCCCGCGCCGGACGATGAGGCCGTCCTCGTCGCTCATCTTCGGGATCTCGCAGAACGGGCAGCCGTCGTCCGCCCCCGCCCCGGTGGGCTTGCTCTCACCCTTGATGTAGGCCATCCGGTGCGGCGTCCACAGGCGCTGGAACTGGTCGGGCTCCCCGACTCCGTACTGTTCCTCATGGTCGGACTCGGTCATGCCAGCAGCATAGGACCGATCCGGCACCGAACCGCCTGCGGGTACCGACCGAGCGCTCGGTCAGCCATCAAGCCGTCACGCCGGCCACTTCGACTTCCGCCGATTCGACGTACAGCGAGCGACAGGTCGCGCTGGAGGTACTCCGCGGCGTACAGCTGCCCAACGCACATGCGCATGGGAATAACAAAGGTCGAGGCGGGTGCCCGAGTTGGACGGCCCGGCACCCGCCTCGACTGCACGCCGACCGAAGGAGTCGCGATGCACCAACGATCCGACGCGCCCCCTGTCTACCACGGCAGGGGGATCATCACCCGGCTCATGGCCCGGCTGCGCCGCCGGCCGGGGGTACCCCGGTTGTTCGCGCTCGTGCGCGAGGGCGACGGGGACGGGACCGAGTTCGTCGCCTGGGGCATGGCCCTGCCCGACGGGCGGGCGGTCACCTTCGGCAGCGGCGATGTCGGACAGTGGTCGGGCCCGGCGAGCGCCGCCCGGCTGATGTTCGCCGACCTGCGATGGCTGTGAGCGGCGAACAAGAATGATCCCTGGCGTGGGCCGCCCTCTATGGGCGGCACACGCCAGGGATCATGGCGGCCTCAGACCTGGATGCGGCTCTCGACGGCCTTGACGATCTCTTCGACGGCCTCGTCGATGGAGACGCCGTTCTTCTGCTCGCCGTTCCGGTAGCGGAACGACACGGCGTCCTTGGCGACGTCGTCGTCGCCGGCCAGGAGCATGTACGGGACCTTCTGCTTCTGGGCGTTGCGGATCTTCTTCTGCATCCGGTCGGAGGAGGTGTCGACCTCGACCCGGATGCCCCGCTCGCGCAGCCTGGCCGCGACCTTCTCCAGGTGCGCGACGTGGTCGTCGGCGATGGGAATGCCGACCGCCTGCACCGGGGCCAGCCACGGCGGCAGCGCGCCCGCGTAGTGCTCCAGCAGCACGCCGAAGAACCGCTCGATCGACCCGAACAGCGCCCGGTGCAGCATGACGGGCTGCTGGCGGGTGCCGTCGGCGGCCTGGTACTCCAGGCCGAACCGCTTCGGCTGGTTGAAGTCGACCTGGATGGTGGACAGCTGCCAGGTGCGGCCGATGGCGTCCTTGGCCTGGACGGAGATCTTCGGACCGTAGAACGCCGCGCCGCCGGGGTCGGCGACCAGGTCGAGCCCGGACTCGTCGGCGGCCTGCTTCAAAGCGGCGGTGGCCTCCTCCCAGTCCTCGTCGGAGCCGATGAACTTCTCCGACTCGTCGCGGGTGGACAGCTCGAGGTAGAACTCGTTCAGCCCGTAGTCGCGCAGGAGGCCGAGCACGAAGGCGAGCAGGCTCTTGATCTCGCCGCCCATCTGCTCGCGGGTGCAGTAGATGTGCGCGTCGTCCTGGGTCATGCCGCGCACGCGGGTGAGGCCGTGCACGACGCCGGACTTCTCGAACCGGTAGACGGAGCCGAATTCGAACAGCCGCAGCGGCAGCTCCCGGTAGGACCGCCCGCGCGCGTCGAAGATCAGGTTGTGCATCGGGCAGTTCATCGGCTTGAGGTAGTACTCCGCCCCGTCCAGCTCCATGGGCGGGAACATGTCGTCCTTGTACCAGCCGAGGTGGCCGGAGGTCTGGAACAGGTCGCCCTTGGTGATGTGCGGGGTGTTGACGAACTCGTACCCCTCCTCCTCGTGCCGCCGCCGGGAGTAGTCCTCCAGGACCTTGCGGACGATGCCGCCCTTGGGGTGGAAGACCGCCAGACCGCTGCCGATCTGGTTGGGGAAGGAGAACAGGTCCAGCTCGGCGCCGAGCTTGCGGTGGTCGCGCCGCTCGGCCTCCTCCAGCATCTTGAGGTATTCGTCCTGGCGCTCGCGGGACTCCCACGCGGTGCCGTAGATGCGCTGGAGCTGAGGGTTCTTCTCACTGCCGCGCCAGTAGGCCCCGCCGGAGCGCATCAGCTTGAACGCGGGGATGACCCGGGTGGTCGGCAGGTGCGGGCCGCGGCACAGGTCCTTCCACTGCAGCTCGCCGGACTTGGCGTCGAGGTTGTCGTAGATGGTCAGCTCGCCGCCGCCGACCTCCACGCTCTCCTCGTCGGCCGCGGCCCCCTTGAGGCCGATCAGCTCCAGCTTGTACGGCTCGGCTGCGAGCTCCTCGCGGGCCTCGTCGTCGGCGACGACGCGGCGGGAGAAGCGCTGCCCCTGCTTGACGATCTCCCGCATCCGCTTCTCGATGCGCTTGAGGTCGTCCGGCTGGAACGGGTGCTCGACGTCGAAGTCGTAGTAGAAGCCGTTCTCGATCGGCGGACCGATGCCGAGTTTGGCCTCGGGGAACAGCTCCTGCACCGCCTGCGCCATGACGTGGGCGGCGGAGTGGCGCATGATCGCGCGGCCCTCGGGCGAGTCGATCTGGATCGGCTCGACGACGTCGCCGTCGCGCAGGACGTACGCCAGGTCGCGCGCCTGGCCGCCGACGCGGGCGGCAATGACGGTGCGGCCGTCGGCTTCGAGCGCTTCTCCGGCGGTGGTGCCGGCCGCCACCACACGCTCGCTTCCGTCGAGGGTGATGCGCAGCTCAGACACGGGAACTCCTCGATGGTCAGGGATGTCGGGATCGAATGCTATCGATTGTGCGGGTCCGGGGGACGCCATCGACTCCATGGTCGCTCCTCTCGCGTGGCGGGAGCGACCCGGGACAGCAGGAAGGCCCCGGAATCGCTCCCGGGGCCTCGGCCGTGCAGGTCAGTGCAGGCGACCGTCGCGCCGGGACTCGCCCGGCGTCGTCGTCTCGAACATGGCCGCCATGGCGCCCATGCTATCAGCGCCCGATCGCGCGCCACGCGGCCTTTCGGACGGCCGAGCCCGGCGCCACGTGCAGCCGCCCGTCGGCGCCGATGGCGCACACCTGGGTGCCGTCCGGCAGCGGCGCGGGCACCCCGATCAGCCGGGTGGGCGGCAGGACCCCCACGACGGGCGCCTCGCCGTCGAGGTGGGCCGCGGCCCGTACGGGCACCGTGGCGTCCCAGACGTTCGACGTCATCAGCCGGGAGATCGCCAGGGTACGGCCGGTCCACGGCTCGCGGAACATCACCTCGACCCGGCCGCCGACCGCCTCGGCCGCCAGCGGCGCGATCGCGCCCGCCACGGGCAGGGGTCCGGCGAAGACGAGCGGCCTGCCCGGTGCGCGCTGGCGCCACCACAGGATCTGCGAGCGGGTCGCGGCGAACAGTTCGATCAGCCCGTCGTCGGTGACGACCGCGGACAGGCCGTCCTGGACGTCGCCGTACCGGTGATGTCTCTTCTTCTGCTGCGGCGAGACCACCTGGTTCAGGTCGACGCCCGGCAGGTCGGTCCACCGCGGGCTCCAGCCGCCGGGGCCGAGGAACCGGGCGCTCACTCCCCCGCGACCGTTGCGCACGAACGCGGCGACCGTGCCGGATCCGTCGGCCACGGCCACGGGGGTCCCGGCCTGGTTGCGGACCTTCTTCGGATCGGGACGGCCCAGCGACCGCCAGCCCCGCCGGTCGTACGCGACGACCTCGCCGGTGTCGGTGCGCAGGCCGAGGACCACCGGCCCGGCCGCGGCCACGGCCGGCGCGAGCGGGCCTCCCGGATCGCCGAGCGAGCGAGGAGCCGACCAGCGGCCGCCGGCCCGCCGCCAGACCAGCAGGCGGCCCGCGCCCACCGCGTACACGGCGTCCGCGGCGGTGAAGCCGGTACCGCGCGGCCAGCGGTAGACCATGCGCGCCTCGTAGGCGTCCCAATGGGGGTTCTCGGCGCTGATGCGGTAGTCGTGCGCGGAGTAGGCCGCGAACACCCGCCGCTTGTACCGGTTGTCGGCGTCGGCGAGGTTCACCGCCAGGTTGCGGATGTTGTAGTCCCGGTAGTTCACCTGCAGGAGCGGCTGCTCGGGATGGCGCGCGGCGTGGCGGCGCACCGCCTCGGCGGCGAAGTGCGCGGCGGCGATGTGATCGGGGTGGTCCGCGCTGTACCTCTCGTCGGGCGCGGTGTCCTGGGAGCGCACGACGGTCGGGCGGAAGCTCTGGATCAGGCCCGTCAGGGCGGTCAGCACGTCCTCCCGGCTCAGGCAGCGCCGGTACGGCGATCCCTCCGGGGCCTGCGTCCATCCGCACACGTCCGCATGGCCGGTGGCGCTCCACAGTCTGCCCAGCGTGTGCCATCCCAGGCTCGCGCGCGGGTCGCGCCCGTCCGGCACGAGCAGGAAGACCAGCCGGATGTCCGGCCGGTCGGCCAGGGTGTACGACAGCAGCCGCAGCGCCCCCACCGTGAGGGTCTCCCGCCGCCACCGGTCGCGGACGCCGAGCATGAGGGCGTACGCCGTCCGTACGCCGGTCTCCCGGTCGGCGACGTACGCGTTCACGTCGTGGGTGTCGGGCGGGACACCGGCCTTGCTCTCTCCCGCGCTCAGGTAGACGGTCAGGTGCGGTGAACCGGCGCGCAGCGACTCCGACAGGTCGGGGGTCATGAAGAGCAGGTCGTCGTCCTCGTGCGCGACGATCTGCAGGTAGCGCGCGCGGGCCGCCGCCGTGCCCGGCGCGGCCGCGCCGTGGCGGTTCACCGGCCGGCCGTCCCCCTCCGACAGCAGGCCGAGACCTGTCCCGAGCCCCGCCGCCGCGACCGCGCCCACCAGGAAGAACCGGCGCCGTCCGAACCCCGGCGAAACGGGCTCAGGGTCGGGCGGTTCGGTGGGCATGCGGCACCGTCTCCAAGATCGGGATTAAGGAGGGCAACCGAACGAGTATCGCCGAATGCGGGCGCTTCTGCGGCGGGAACGAAGGGCCTGCTCGTTCGAGTAGGCTTGGCGCGGCGAAGGGGAGTAGTCCCGCCGGCCGGTCGTCGACATACTGGAGCGCTCAGCGCTCCCGGTGCCCGGGCCCCGCGACAGGGGTGGACGAGACCTTCGGCTGCCGGTGACCGCTGTCCACCGTGAGCCGAGGTCGTCCCTCTGTCTCACGATGGCCGATTCTCGAGGAACACATGCTGCACGTCGTGATCCTGCTGGCCTGCGCCGTTGCGATCTATCTGTCCTGTGAATGGTTCGTCAACGCCGTGGAGTGGCTCGGCGTCCGCCTCAAGGTGGGGCCGCTCGCCGTCGGCACCCTGCTGGCCGCGTTCGGCACGGCGCTCCCGGAGAGCGTCGTCACCTTCGTCGCCGTGGTGTTCGGTTCGGGCGCCCAGCAGAAGGACATCGGCGTCGGCGCTGCGATGGGCGGTCCCCTGGCCCTGGCCACCGTCGCCTACGGCGTGACGGGGTTCATGCTGCTGACGAGGCGGCGGAAGGTCCAGGCCGTCGCCCGTACGGTCGCGCCCGTCGGCGGCGGGACCACCGCGGCCGCGCCGCCCGACGCCCCGGCCGGAGACACGCCGCGGGACGATCTCGGTGACATCCGCAAGCTCGCCCGCGACCAGCGCTGGTTCCTCGCGATCTTCGTCGTCAAGGTGGCGCTGGGACTGGTCGCCTTCGCGTTCAAGCCGTGGCTCGGCCTGCTGTTCTTCGCCGCGTACGCCGTCTACTTCTGGCGGGAACTGCGCGACGGCGGTGAGCACGGCGACGGCGCCGACCTCGAGCCGCTGCTCCTGCAGCGCCGCCGCGAGGTGCCCGCGACCTGGGCGGTCATCGTGCAGACCCTCGTCACGCTCGTGATCATCTTCTTCGCGTCGCAGCTGTTCGTCCACCAGCTCGACGTGATCGGCCCGATGATCGGCCTGCCTGCGGCTGTCACCGCGCTGCTGCTGTCCCCCATCGCCACCGAGCTGCCCGAGATCATGAACGCGATCATCTGGGTCCGCCAGGGCAAGACGCCGCTCGCCCTGGCCAACATCAGCGGCGCGATGATGATCCAGGCCACCGTGCCGTCCGGGCTGGGCATCCTGTTCACGTCGTGGCGGTTCGACTCCGCGCTGCTCCTGGCCGGGCTGGTGACCATGGCGGCCATGGTCTACCTGCTGACGATGCTCTGGAGGGGCCGCCTGACCGCCCGGTCGCTGACCGTGGCGACCATCTTCTACGTGATCTTCGGTCTCGGTCTGATCCCGATCCTGGCCTGATCGGCGCGGCACGGCGGGGCCGCGGGG
>NZ_JAMXMV010000044.1 GCF_024055715.1 Actinoallomurus soli | reverse complement strand
TGCGCCGGCGGCCCGGCCCGGCGGTCAGGCGGTGCGGGGTCCGGGCTCGTACGGGCGCGGGGCGGCCGGTGAGTGCGCCGGCGGCCCGGCCCGGCGGTCAGGCGGTGCGGGGTCCGGGCTCGTACGGGCGCGGGGCGGCCGGTGAGTGCGCCGGCGGCCCGGCCCGGCGGTCAGGCGGTGCGGGGTCCGGGCTCGTACGGAGTGTCCGGTGCGTGTGCGGCGGCGGTCCGCGAGGCGCCGCCTGACCCGGCGTCCCCGGTGAACGGGATCGTTGCTCAGTCCTGGGGGGCGGCGAGGACGTCGAGGATCTGCTGCCCGTACTTGGCCAGCTTGCTCTCGCCGACGCCGTTCACGGAGGACAGCTCGCCGAGGGAGCCCGGAGCGCGGGTGGCGATCTCGCGCAGCGTCGCGTCGTGGAAGATGACGTACGCGGGGACCCCCTGCTCCTTCGCGGTGGCGGCGCGCCAGGCGCGCAGCCGCTCGAAGACCGGAAGGGCCTCCTCGGGCAGGTCGGCGGCTGCCGCGCGGCCGGCCTTGGCGGCCTTCGCCGTCTTCGTCGCCGTACGCGCCGGCTCGCGTCGCATGGGCACCTGCCGCTCTCCGCGCAGCACGGCCGCGCTGGCGTGGGTGAGCACGAGCGTGCCGTAGTCGCCCTCCACGGCCAGCAGCCCACGGGCCAGGAGCTGCCGGACGACGCCGCGCCACTCGGCGTCGCTCAGGTCCGCGCCGACGCCGAACACGCTCAGGGTGTCGTGGTCGTTCTGAATGATCTTGGGAGTCTTCTTGCCGAGCAGGATGTCGACGATGTGACCCGCCCCGAACTTCTGACGGTGCTTGCGGTCGAGCCACACCACGGTCGACAGGACCTTCTGCGCGGCGACCGTGCCGTCCCACGACTCCGGCGGCGACAGGCAGGTGTCGCAGTTGCCGCACGTGGTGGCCTCCTGCCCGAAGTAGGCGAGGATCTGGGTGCGGCGGCACTCGACGGTCTCGCACAGGGCCAGCATCGCGTCGAGGTGGCCGGCGAGCCGGCGCCGGTGCGCCGCGTCCCCCTCGGACCCGTCGATGAGCTTGCGTTGCTGGACGACGTCCTGCAGGCCGTACGCCATCCAGGCCGTGGACGGCAGGCCGTCCCGCCCGGCGCGGCCGGTCTCCTGGTAGTAGCCCTCGACGGACTTGGGCAGGTCGAGGTGGGCGACGAAGCGCACGTCGGGCTTGTCGATGCCCATGCCGAACGCGATGGTGGCGACCATGACGATGCCGTCCTCGCGCAGGAAGCGCGCCTGGTTCGCCGCGCGGACGGCCGGGTCGAGCCCCGCGTGGTACGGCAGGGCGGTCACGCCGTTGTCCACGAGGAAGGCGGCGATCTTCTCCACCGAAGCGCGGGACAGGCAGTAGACGATGCCCGCGTCACCCGGGTGCTCGGTGCGCAGGAACTCCAGCAGCTGCCGTTTCGGCTCCCGCTTCGGCACGATGCGGTACTGGATGTTCGGCCGGTCGAAGCTCGCCACGAAGTGACGGGCGTCCCCCAGGCTCAGCCGCGCCGTGATCTCCTGGTGCGTGGCCGGGGTGGCGGTGGCGGTCAGCGCGATCCGGGGCACGTCGGGCCGGCGCTCGTGCAGCACCGACAGCGCCAGGTAGTCCGGCCGGAAGTCGTGCCCCCACTGCGCCACGCAGTGCGCCTCGTCGATCGCGAACAGCGAGATGTCGGCCCGGTCCAGCAGCCGCAGCGTCGACTCCAGGCGCAGCCGCTCCGGCGCGAGGTAGAGCAGGTCCAGCTCGCCCGCCGTGAACGCCGCCTCGACCGTGCGCCGCTCGTCCGGGTCCTGGGTGGAGTTGAGGAACCACGCGCGCACGCCGAGGGCCCGCAGCGCGTCGACCTGGTCCTGCATCAGGGCGATGAGCGGCGAGACGACGACGCCGACGCCCTTCCGTACGAGCGCGGGGATCTGGTAGCAGAGCGACTTGCCCCCGCCGGTCGGCATGAGCACCAGCGCGTCCCCGCCGGCGACGACGTGCTCGATGATCTCCTGCTGGCCCTCTCGGAACTCCTCGTAGCCGAAGACCCGCCGCAGGACCTCGGACGCCTCGCTCATCGGTTCGGAGAAAGCCACCCCGTCACCCTACGGGCAACCACCGTCTCACCGTGCCCGGAATCCGCCCCCTGTGGACGACCGGGGTTAAGTGACCTCCGGATGGACGCTCCCGTACCGGCTGGGACGCGGCGGTGGACGTGCCCGCCAGGGCGAGACGCGGCGGTGGACGTCGTGCCCGCCCGGGCGAGACGCGGCGGTGGACGTCGTGTCCCGCCCGGCCCCGTCAGGAGCGCCGCAGACGGGCGGCCGCGGCCGTCAGCGACGCGTCGGTCTCCGCGGCGAGGAGGCCGACGAGCTCACCCGCGGGGAGCTCCCGGGTGAGGGCGTGCGCCTGACCGGCCCACAGGTTCACCAGATCGGGGTCGTCCGCGGCGCGCGCGGCCTGCCGCAGCGGCGCGGTGACGTGGTGGATCTCGGGGTAGGCGACCGGGGCGTCGTCGCTGTGCCGTTCGAGGAAGCGGTTGCGGATCCCCCGCGCGAGGCGTCCGGTGAACGCCCGCGTCATCGCGGTCGGGGTCGTTGAGGCCAGGGCCCGCCGGTGCACCGCGGACGTGCCGGCCTCCGGGCAGCGCAGGAACGCCGTGCCGAGCTGCGCGGCCACGGCTCCCGCGGCCAGCGCGGCCGCGATCCCCGCGCCGGTGACGATGCCGCCGGAGGCCACCAGCGGTACGTCGACGGCGCCCCGCAGGAGCTGCAGCAGGGACAGCAGCCCGATCCCCTCGCCGCGGTCGGCGGGGTCGTCGACGAAGGAGCCCCGGTGCCCGCCCGCCTCCGCGCCCTGGGCGACGAGCGCGTCGGCGCCGGCGGCCACCGCCTGGACGGCCTCGTCCTCACGGGTGACCGTCACCCAGACCTCGCTGCCGACGTGGTGGAGCCGCTCGACGACCTCGGCGGACGGGCAGCCGAAGGTGAACGACACCACCGGGACGGGCGACGCGGCCAGCAGGGCGAGCTTGGCCGGCCACTCGTCGTCCTCGAACCGGGGCTCCCCGAGGTCGGCGCCCGCGCGCGCGGCCTCCTCGGCGAGCCCGGCGGTGTACCGCGCGACGGTCTCGGGGGCCGTCGGACGGCCGGGCACGAAGAGGTTCACCCCGATCGGCCGGCGGGTGAGGGCGCGCGTCTCGTCGAGCCGGGTGCGCAGGGCGTCGGTGGTGAGGTAGCCGGCGGCGAGGAACCCCAGCCCCCCGGCCTCGCTGACCGCCGCGGTGAGCCGGGGCGTGGACGGGCCTCCGGCCAGCGGAGCCAGCACGATCGGCACGGGCAGTTCGTCGAGGATCATCCCCGTCCTCCGCTCGACGTGGGCCGGGCGGACCGGCCGCGGATCCGGTGAACGAACCATCGTACGGTGCTCGGGACCCGCTTCACCGGCCGGGCGCATATACGGGGATCTGACGGGTATCGGTGCGCACGTCCCCGTCAGTGGCCCCGAGGAAGGCGCAGATGCAGGTCGTCGCGAAGCGGCGCGGTACGGAGGAGGCCAAGGCCTCCCGACCCTTCACCGCGCGACTCATACGTTGGTCGTGGGTCCTCGTCGCCCTGGCGGTGGCCGTGGTCTTCGCCGTCGCGCTCGCCCGGCTGACCCTGCGCCCGGTGCCCGGCGCGAGCGGGCAGGTGCACGACAACCCGCATCCGGGAGCCACGCTGCGCTTCTATCTCGACCGGCCGAGCATTAAGGAGGCGGTCCTGGAGATCGGCGGCAACCTGACGCTCCTGATGCCGCTCGGCGTGCTGCTGCCCGTCCTCTTCGGTGGTCTTCGCGGCATCGTGCGCCTGACCCTTACGGTGGGCCTGATCTCCCTGGCGATCGAGGCGGTCCAGGGACTGCTGATCACCGGACGCAGCTTCGACGTCGACGACGTGATCCTCAACACGGCGGGCGCGGTCATCGCCTACCTCCTGGTCGGCCGCAGGGTCGGCCGCTGGGCGCATCCGGGTTGACCCGGCGGAGCACGGTGGGGTTTCGTTACCCGCCTGTGACTCCTTCTAAGATTGTCGGGTGACAACCAAGGCCGTCACCCGAGACGTGAGCCCCGGGGCGGCCGATCCGTGTCGGCTCTTCCGGAGGTACTCGGTCCGGTCCCGTAATCCTTCGGCGGCGAGATCCTGACCAGGGTCGCGACCGCTCGGCATGGCGGACCGCCGATCACGAGTCCATCACTGAGGAACCGGAGGAGAATGAAGTGACGGTAGCCGAGAGCAGCGGCGCCGCCGCGGTCGCGGAGTTCCTGCGGGCGCGGAGAGAACAACTGGCGCAGCAGTGGGCGGACCTCGCGCTCTTCCGCGCCGTGTACACCTCCGGCCGCGACATTGCCGTGAACGCCGCCCACGGCCTGGTCGACGCCCTCACCGAGGTGGCGCGGGACGGACGGATGGACGACGTCACCGTTCCCGCGCTCGACCAGGTGCGTGCGCTCCTGGCCCAGGTGATCGCCGCGCGCTCCCAGGCCGGGGCGGGCCCGTTGCAGGTGGCGGGGGAGGTCGCCGAGCTCAAACGGCCGGTGATCGCGATGGTCGGCCGTGAGCTCGCGGACGTCAACCGGGGTGCGGCGCTGATCGCCGCGACGGACCTCATGGGAACGGTCCGGCTCGTCGGCATGGAGATCTC
This sequence comes from Actinoallomurus soli, assembly GCF_024055715.1. GTDB lineage: Bacteria > Actinomycetota > Actinomycetes > Streptosporangiales > Streptosporangiaceae > Actinoallomurus > Actinoallomurus soli. Next base: position 20,378 of record NZ_JAMXMV010000044.1, on the reverse strand, counting down.
CCTGAGCGACGAGGGCGCGATCGTGGCCCGGCAGCGCCAGCAGCTGAGCGAGATCGCCACGCCGGTCCTGAAACTCTGGGACCGGGTGGTCGCGGTCCCGCTGATCGGTACGCTCGACAGCGCCCGTACGCAGGTGGTCATGGAGACGCTGCTGGAGGCGATCGTCGACGAGCGCGCCACCGTGGCGATCCTGGACATCACCGGAGTGCCGCTCGTCGACACGGTGGTCGCCCAGCATCTGATGAAGACCGCGCTGGCCGTACGCCTCATGGGCGCCCGGTGCGTGGTCAGCGGAATCCGCCCCCAGATCGCCCAGACCATCGTCCAGCTCGGCATCGACCTGGGCGACATCACCACCCGGGCCACGCTGGCCGACGCGCTGGAATGGGCCCTCGCCCAGGTCGGCACCAGCGTCGGCCGGGCGTGAACGCGGGGACCGGCATGCAACGCGTATCCGTGCACCGGCTCGGCGAGGTCCTGCTGGCGAGCCTCCAGCAGGAGCTCACCGACTCCCTCGCGGTCGCGCTGCAGCAGGACCTGACGGGGATGGCCGCGGCGGGGACCCGCGGTGTGATCATCGACATCTCGCAGGTGGAGATCGTGGACTCCTTCCTCGCCCGCGTCCTGGCGGAGATCGCCGCGGCGACGCGCATCCTGGCGGGGCGTACCGTCGTGTGCGGGATGCGGCCGTCCGTGGCGATCACCATGGTGGAGATGGGGCTCGGCCTGCCGGGCCTGCACACCACCAGGTCGCTGGAGGACGCCCTCACGCTCCTCGAGGCCGGCGAGGTAAGCCCATGACCACCGCGGCCGTGATGTCCCTGCCGATCACCAGTGACCTGGAGATCGCCGGTGTCCGCCAGGCGGTCCGCGAGGCCGCCGTGGCGGCCGGCTTCAGCCTCGTCGAGCAGACCAAGGTCGTCACCGCCGCCAGCGAACTCGCCCGGAACACCCTGGTGCACGGGGGAGGCGGCCGGTTGGAGATCACGATGCTGGAACGGCCCCAGGGAAAGGGCATCCGACTGCGGTTCCGCGATGAGGGGCCGGGCATCGCCGACGTGGAGACGGCGCTGTCCGACGGGTACACCACGGGCCACGGGCTGGGCCTCGGGCTCGGCGGCGCGCGCCGGCTCGTCCAGGAGTTCGCCATCGACACCGGCCCCGGCCGCGGGACGACGGTCACCGTCACGGCGTGGCCGCGCGGAGCACGGAGGGTCTGACGGTGAGCCTCCGCGTGCAGGTGGGCGCGGGGTGGAACATCCCCGTGTCCGACGAGAGCCAGGTCCACGGGGCGGTCGCCGCGGGCACGTCCGCGGCCCGGGTCGCCCGGCTCGACGCGAGGTCCACGGCCCGCTGCGAGCTGCTCGCCGCCGAGCTCGCCACCAATCTCGTCAAGCACGCGTACGGCGGCCGGCTGCTGGTGTCCGCGTCGGAGCACGGCGTCGTCCAGCTGATCGCCGTCGACCGTGGCCCGGGCATCCCCGACGTTCCCGCATCGATGACCGACGGGTACACGACGACGTCGTCTCTCGGCGGCGGACTGGGCACGTGCCGCCGGGCGGCAACCGAGTTCGACCTCTACAGCCGGCCGGGGCAGGGGACGGTGGTGCTGGCCCGGGTCGGCGCCGCCGCCGCGGGCGGCGCGGACGGGATCGAGGTCGGCGGCGTGCTCACCCCGCACCCCGCGGAGTCGGCGGTGGGCGACGGGTACGGGGTCGCCTGGGAGGGCGACCGGTTGACCGTCGTGGTCGTCGACGGACTCGGGCACGGCCCCGCCGCGGCGGAGGCCCGGCAGGCGGCCCTCGACGTCGCCGGGCGGCACACCGTCACCGACGTCGCCCGGCTGCTGCGCGAGATCGACACCGGTCTGCGGACGACCAGGGGAGCGGCGGCGGGGGTGGCACAGGTCGACGGCTGGGCCCGCAGGCTGACCTACGGAGGCGTCGGGAACGTCGCCGGCCGTCTCCACCCGCCTCGCGAGGGGCGTACGCTCCTGAGTGTGCCCGGCATTCTCGGTGCCGGAGTCCCCGCCCGCTCCCACCGGCTCGACTCGGCCGACTGGACCGATCCCGCGCTGCTCGTCCTGCACACCGACGGGATCAACGGTCGCTGGCGGCTGGAGGACTATCCGCAGGCCGACCGTCACCACCCCGCCGTCCTCGCCGCGCTGATCTGGCGGGACGCCAATCGCGGCAACGACGACGCCACCGTGGTGGTGGTCAGAACCCCGACGGACAGGGGCACTCGATGAGGCAGCGGATCTACGACGGACCCGTCACGGAGGCCGGTGCGGCGCTGGCCTGTGTCGCGGACGCCGCGGTCCGGCTGGGAGTGGCGGCCGACGAACGCGCGCGGTTCCTCGCGGACGTCGCCCGTGCGCTGCGGGATCACCATCCCGGCGGCATGTTCGAGTTGATCGCCGAGGAGCACCGGCTGATGGCGGTGATCAAGGGCGGGACGCCGCCGGAGCGTACGATCACTCTGGCCGCCGTGGGCACGGGCCCCCGGCCGATCGACGGCACGCCCGCCCAGGCCGGGACCGCGCTGCTCGATCACCTGATCGAGCTGCAGACCCTGGTCGAGTGGTCGCAGAAGGAACTGGAGCAGACCAACAAGGGCGTCGTCGCGCTGCACGCGGAGCTCGCCGAGAACACCGAGCGGCTGCGCGAGGCGAGCGAACTGCAGCAGCGCTCCCTCCGCGCCGAGCGCACGGCCCGCGCGGCCGCCGACGCGGCCCGGTCCCGGCTGGCGTTCCTCGCCCACGCCGGGTCGACCCTGTCGGAGTCCCTGGACCACGAAACGGTCCTGGCCCGGCTGCGCTCCCTCACCGTCCCCCGCTATGCCTCGGCGGTGACGGTGTGGCTGGTACGCGGGTCCGGGCCGCTGGAGCCGTACCCGGCACCGCCCGCGCCGTCCGCCGGAGCGCCCGCGGTGTCCGCCGGAACGCCCGCGCCGGCTGCCGCGGTGTCCGCCGGAGCGCCCGCGCCGGCCGGAACGCCCTCGCCGTACGTCGAGAAGGCCTATGTCAGCGGCCGGGTCCAGCCGGTCACCGTGGCCCGCGGCGACACGGACGCCGGTGGAGACCTCGACGGCCGGCCGGGGCGGGAGCCGCTCCTGGCCCTTCCGCTGATCTCCCACGGGGTCACGCTGGGCGTCCTGGAGGCCCGGGCCGCCGCGGCGTCGTTCGGCACCGAGGACATCGCCATGTTCCGGGAGCTGGCGCGGCTCACCGCGGCGGCGATCGACAATGCGCTGCGCTACGAGCACGAACGCGACGTCGCCGAACGCCTGCAGCGCGCCATGCTCACCAAGTTGCCGCCGGCCGCGCGGCTGGAGTTCACCGCGCGCTACCTCCCCGCCGAGGCGGGGCTGAACGTCGGCGGCGACTGGTACGACGCGTTCGAGCGCCCGGACGGTGACGTGATCGTCGCCGTCGGCGACGTCACGGGGCACGGGCTGCAGGCGGCGGCGCTCATGGGCCAGTTGCGCACCGCCCTGCGCGCCTACGCGATGGACGCCGAAGGCCCTGGGGAGGTGCTGACCCGTATGCACCGGATGCTCTCCCACCTGCAGCCCGAGGACCTGGCCACCGCCGTGCTGGCCCACCTGTCGCCCGACGGCCGCCTGCGCTGGTCGAACGCCGGCCACCCGCCGCCGCTGCTGCGCGCACCGGACGGTTCGGTGACCGTGCTGGACGGTCATGACTTCCTGCTCGGCATGCCGTTCGAGAAGGCAAGGATCACCGAGCACGGCACCCGGTTGACGCCGGGATGCGCCGTCATCTTCTACACCGACGGCCTGATCGAGCGCCGCGACGCCAGCCTGGACCACGGCATCGAACGCCTCGCCGCGGCGTTCCGGTCGGCCGAGGGGGACCTCGACCACATCGCCGACAGCGTGCTCAACGCGATGCTGAGCGACAGCGTCCGAGAGGACGACACCTGCCTTCTGATCTTCCGGGCGCTGCCTGAGCCCGCCGTCGCCGAAATCCTCGACGCGGACCCGGCCCTGGCGTGCCGGGACGGCGCGACCGAGGTCTGACGGACGCGACCGCCCCGCGCCACACGACCGGCCGGACGGAGACGGCCTCGCAGCGCGGACCGACCGAGACGGTTCCGCGCCGCGGGACGGAGACCGAGACGGCCCCGCACCCAACGGGTGCGGGGCCGTTGCCGGTCGGGCGGGGTCAGGAGGTGACGGTGAGCGTCTCGGCGACGGGGCGCGGGCTGTTCGGGGTGCACGTGGCCGTGATGTTCCCGAAGATCGCGACGTTCGCCTTGATGCTGAGGTTGCCGCCCTGGAACTGGTCGGTCCCGACCGCGGTCGGGGTCCAGTTGCCGGCGACGTCGGCGGTGACGGGCTGGTTGGCGGGGATCGACCCGCCGGACCCGGTGAGGTTGAAGGACGCGGTCTGCGCGCCGCTCACGTCGGCGGTCAGGGTGGCGCTCCAGGAGTTGATCGTCAGCGGGGACGAGAGGGTGGTCACGACGTGCACGGTGGCGTGGACGGAGGTGTTGACCTTGGCCGGGTTCGGCGTGGCCGTGGCGGTCCCGTTCACGCTGATGCTCTGGGTCCCGAGGATCGAGTTGCAGGTGTAGGAGGTCGAGAACGTCGACGCGCCGGCCGGTGCCTGCGCCGCGACGACGCCGAGGCCGCCGAGGGCGATGACCGTGGCGGCGGTGGCCGCGCGCCGGCCCAGGGAGATGTTCATGGCGGGCTCCTTCCGGCCCGGGAACCTAGCGGGGGGAACTTGACCCGGGCCTCTTACTTATCTGTAACAAGCCCGTAATGCCCGTCAACTTACTTGTGAGTAAGTTTCATGTTCTCCGTAGTCCGCGCACGCGAAGGGGTCCCGCACCTCTCGGGTGCGAGACCCCTTGCCGGCCGCGACGGTCCGGCGCGACTGGCCGAGCGGGACTAGCCCGGCGCGATCACTGGCGTGCTAGCGCCTGCGGTGCTCAGAACCAGCCGTCGTCGCAGCCGCACCAGCACAGGTCCCAGCAGCCGAAGCCGCCGCCCCAGCCCCAGCCGCCGCCGCAGCTGGGCAGGAGCTGTGCCTGCTGGGGTGCGACGCTCATCGTCTGGGCGCCGGCCGGTGCGGCGGCGCCCAGCGTGAGGGCGGTCGCTCCCGCAAAGGCCAGGCCGGAGATGCCGAGTGCCATCCGCTTCGGAATCCTCATCTGAAGAACCTCCTTGGGTCGGCGCGTGGCGTGTCGATTCTCGATCACGCCCGGCAATTGGACTATTTCGGTCCGTTCGCCACAAACAACACCATATCCCCGGACCGCCGGAACCAACCCGAAAAGCGCATATATGGCGATAATTGACTCTCGTCCTCCATGCCATATATCTGCCCTTTAATGGGCAGATATGGCTGCTTTTAGATTCACGGAGGAAGGGGTGAAGTGCGCGGGTCGTGGACCCTCGTCCTGTGTGCAGAACATGCTGATGGGGTCGGTGGCGAGGCGGATTCCGTCGTCGGTCCGGGCCCGGGCGGGATGATTGGACGCCGATGCCGTACGGGGCCGGGGGTCGGCGTCCCGTTCCCGTAAATGGTCGTCGCCACCGCCGTCATCGGGCGCATAGCCCGGCACGGCCCGATAATCGGATGACCGCGCGCGGGAATCGCCCAGGACGGTCGGCACAATGAAATCCTCATGCGCCGGGTTTCGGCCGGCCATGCACGGCAAACGCGTGCCAGTGCCATGCCAAGCGAGGTTGGTCACGTTATGGCCGTGTTCCGCCGGACCGCGGGGCCGGACGCCGTCCGTTCCCCCGTCGGGACCAACGGGAGCCTGTCAGGGACCTTCCGCCCTTGGGGGCCACGGCCTCCGCCGGGTGTCCTGAACGTGAAGCCTCATGGCGACCGCCGGTGAGCGCCACGGGCACGAGAGGAGGCGACCCGTGAACCAGGTCCTCGTGGGAACGGACGGGTCCGACAGCGGCACGGCCGCCGTGCGCTGGGCGGCCGAGGAGGCGGTCCGCCGGGCCCTGCCCCTGCGGATCCTCCACGCCGTCGCGCCGTGGCTGTACGAGACGCCGGTCGATCCGCGCTTCGCCTCGATACGGACGTGGCTGCTGTCCCAGGGCGGCACGGTCGTCGACGAGGCGGTCGCGGCCGCGTGTGAACGGGAGCCCGGTGTGGCGGTCGAGGGTGAGCTGGTGCCGGGCCCGGCGACCCGGATGCTCCTGGAGCGGGCGGGCCGGGCGACGATGCTGGTGCTGGGCAGAAGCGGGATGGGCGCGGCGGGCCTCGTGCTGGGTTCGACGACCCTGCAGGTGGTCGCGCACGCGCAGGTGCCCGTCGTCGTGGTCCGGAGCCTGGAACCGGGGGAGCGGCGGGGGGTCGTGGTCGGGGTGGACACGGCCGCGAGCGGAGAGTCGGCGATCGCCCTGGCGTTCGAGGAGGCGGCGTTGCGGAGCGCGCCCCTGCGGGTGGTGCACGCGTGGTGGCACCCCGCCTCGACCGCTCCGGGCGACATCCGGCCGCTCGTGTACGACCCGCAGGCGATGGCGGAGGACGAGCTGCGGCGGATCGAGGAGGCGCTGACGCCCTGGCGGGAGAAGTGCCCCGACGTCGAGGTGATCCCGGAGGCGGTGCACGGACGCGCCGGGCGCGTGCTCACCGAGGCCGCCGAGGGGGCCGAGCTGCTGGTGGTGGGGACACGCGGCCGGGGCGGATTCACGGGGTTGCTGCTCGGTTCGGTCTCGCACGCGCTGCTGCACCGGGCGAAATGCCCGCTGGCGGTGGTACCGGCCGCCCGGTGACGGTCTCCGTGCCCTCGCCCCGCACCGCCCGGGGGATGGCGACGGCGCCCGCCCCCGGCGCCTGCACCCGCCTCCGGGAGCCCGCCCCCTGGGAACCCGCTCCGCCCAGGAGGTCTCCCGGCGCACGCTTCGTCCCGCCGGGAGCCCGGCCGGCGGCCGTGCTCCCCGGCTCGGGCGGTCCGCCGGTGGCGCACAGGCCGTGGAGTACAGGAGGAGAGAAGGATGGATTCCGCGAACGCCCCGGAGCGCGAGACGGTCGCGCACCTGCTCGTCGATGCCGCCGTGTGGGCGCCGTCGGCGCACAACACCCAGCCCTGGTGGTTCGAGACCCATGGCCGGACGGTCACGTTGCACGCCGACGCCGAACGCCGGCTGGACGTTGCGGACCCGCAGGGCCGGGAGATGCTGATCAGCTGCGGTGCCGCGCTGTTCACGCTGCGGCTCGCCGTACGCCGTCTCGGGCGGATGCCGGAGGTGCGGATGGCCTCCGACCCGGACCGGCCGGGGCTGATCGCCGACGTGACCATGGGGGAGCCGCGGCCCGTCACCGACGAGGAACGCCGGATGTACGACCAGATCAAGCGGCGGCGCACCCATCGCGGCGGTTTCCGGGCCGGTGCGCTGCCGGTCGGCCTCCTGCAATCCCTCCGCGCTCACGCGTGCGCCGAGAACGCCTTCCTGCGGATCGTGGCGGACCCGCGCGTGCGCGTCGCGCTCGCCGCGCTCTCCGAGGTGGCCGAGCAGGTGCAGTGCATGGACCCGGCGTTCGTCGCGGAGGTGGCCCGCTGGGCGCCCACGCCCTGCAGCGAACGGCTGGACGGCGTGCACGAGACGGCCTACCCGCGCGATCCCGACCACACCGATCCGTATTTCGCCGGCCGGGACTTCGCCCGCGGTCAGGGCTGGGGCCTGGTCGGCGGCGAACGGCGGGAGGCCACCGGAGTCGTCGCCGTCCTGACGACCACGGGGGACGGCCGGGACGACTGGCTGCGGGCGGGTCAGGCCCTGCAACGGGCCCTGCTGCGGGCCACGGAGGACGACGTGTCGGCCGCGTTCCACACTCAGGCGCTGGAGGTCCCGGAGCTGCGGGAGTTCGTACGGACGCGGTTCTGCGACGGCACGTACCCGCAGATGATGATGCGCTTCGGGGTGGCGGACGATGAGTTCGGCAGCGTCCGCCGACCGGCCGCCGACGTGGTGGTGGGCGAGCTCTGAGACATCACACCGGGCCGGACCGCGCCGGTCGCGCCGGCGGGACGGTCAGCGCGTCGCGGAAGGAGGGGCTGGTCCGGTCAGGCGCGTCCGGTCCAGCGGGGAGCCGTGGCGGTCCACGCCGCCTCCCACAGGGCCATGCGCCGGCGCTCCAGCCGGCGGTTGACCGCGGCGTACGCGCCGGCGTGCAGGATCGCTAGCGAGGTCAGCGCGGCGAACACCGCCAGAGTGGTGTCGGTCAGCGTCTGGGCGTGTGTACGGGGCCGGGCCGTGAGCTCGCCCGCCTGGTTGATCCAGACGCGGCGGTGGGCGCCGACGCGGTCGTCGCCGGCGGGAACGATGCCGCCGCTGTGCCAGTGGCCTGTCCGGTCGCGCCAGCGCAGCCGTGTCTCCTGCTCCACGCCGTTCCTCGACGCCGCCGCGCCGGTGGCCGTCACCACCGCGTCGACCTGGTACCGGGACTGCGCCTGGCGGTGCTCCGCCCGAACCCCGGCGCCGGCAACGAAGTGGATCATGAGCGCGGAGGCGATCACACCGGTGATCAGGAACAGGGCCCCGAGCACCGCCACGAGGCGGGAATGGAGCCGGTCGAGCGGACGCCGCAGAGGATTGCGGTCCGGGCGCAGGTAACGGATGCAGCCCAGCACCTGGATCGTGAGTGCACGCATGGGACACCTCCATCACGGCCACCTCTACCCGCAGGTTAGGCGTCCTCGCATGAAAATGGGGAGGGTCTCTGGTCCTGGCCTGAAAGACCGAGAGTCCTTCCCCTCCGCGGGCTTTTGCCTCTGCCCGCCGAAGGCCAGGCGCGGTTGGCTTTCAGTAGCCGTCCGAGCCGGTCCCGAGAGTAGGGGGAAGGTCCCATGACGAGCTTCGATGGCAGTCACGTCCTGGTCGGCTTCGACGGCTCGCCGGGGGCGGAGCGCGCGCTGCGCCGGGCGGCCGAGGAGGCGCGGGCCCGTCGGCTGCCGCTCACCGTCTGCCACGCCTGGCACTGGCCGTATCCGGTCTCGCCCTCGGGTCCGGAGGCGCTGGAGACGGCGCGGAAGATGGGGCGGCACACCCTCGACCACGGGGTGTTCATCGCCGAGCGGCTGTGCCCGGCGCTGATGGTGCGGCCGCGCTTCGCGACGGGCCCGGCCTCGGCGGTCCTCATCGACGAGTCGGAGAACGCCGCGCTGGCGGTCGTCGGCTCGCACGGGCGGGGCGGGTTCGTCGGCCTCGGAGCCGGATCGACGGCGCTGCACCTGGCGGCGTACGGCCACTGCCCGGTCCTGGTGATGCGCGAGGACCCGGAGCCCGACGGTCCCATCGTCGTCGGCGTGGACGGCTCGCCCGCCGCCGAGGCCGCGCTGGCGTTCGCGTACGAGGAGGCGGTCCTGCGGCGGCGGCCCATACGGGCGGTGTTCGCCTGCTGGGAGCCCGAGGCCATCGCCTCGGCCGAGATGGGGATGCTGCGGGACCCGGAGCAGCTCCGGATGCTCAGCGCCGCCCGGCTGGAGCGCACGGTGTGCCCGTGGCGGGAGAAATACCCGTCCGTCGAGACGGAGACAAGGCTGGTCATGCGGACGCCGCGTCACGCGCTGCTGGAGGCCGCCACCGACGCCGGGCTGCTCGTCGTGGGGGATCGCGGGCTCGGAGGTCTCCCGGGGCTCCGGCTGGGCTCGGTGAGCCACGCCGTTCTGGTCCACGCTCCGTGCTCGGTCGCGGTCGTACGCCCTCGCAGGTGAAGATCAGGCGACGGGTGCCCCGAGCATGAGCTCGGACAGGTCGGTGATCACCTGCTGCGCTCCGTACTCGGGCAGCAGGAGGGATCGGCCGCCCCGGTCGACCCCGATGACGAGGCCGAATCCGCCGCGCCGCGCGGCCCGGACGGCGGCGAGGTTCTCCTCGATGACGGCGGTCCGCGCCGGAGGTGTCCCCATCCGCCGCGCCGCCTCGAGCAGCAGGCAGAGGTCCGCCGTCGCGGGATGGATCTCGATTGGATCGAGCGCGTCCAGACGGACGTCGAACAGTCCCGCCAGGCCCGCTCTGCGCAGCAGCTCGGCGGCGTACCGGGTGGCGGAGACGGCCGCCGTGCGCACCCCGTGCAGGCGGACCGCGTGGACGACGCCGACCGAGGAGGCGAACGCCCGTACGCCGAGCCGGCGGACGATCGTGAGGAACACCTCCTCATGACGCGCGCTCAGGCCCCGCAGGGCGTCGAAGCACAGGGGGATCTCGCACGCCGTGAGGTACTCCCGCAGGCCGTCGATCGTGGTGCGCCCCTGCATGTACCGGCGGTAGTCGGTGACCGCGTCGAAGTACCTGCACTCCACTTCGCACACGGCGGCGTGGGAGCGCAGGAACGGATCGAGCACGGCCTTCCAGGCCGTGCCCGACGCACGCGCGGTGTCGACGAGGACGCCGTCCACACCGAATATCACCGCCGCGATGTCACCCCGTACGCGCTCGTGGGCTGTGGTCCGCATGCCGTTCTCCCCCTCTCGCGCGGTCCTTCCGGCTCCACGACCGCCCGCCCGCGGCGAGTGTGCGGCCGGTCATGGCGGCATCACGACGGTGAGCGGCCATGAGGACGGCTCGCCGTCCAGGACGCGTGCCGCCCGCGCGGTCAGGATGACGATGGCGACGTCTGTGCCGAGGGACCGCCACGCGGCGCGGACGGCCTCCGGTTCTTCCGCGGGCAGGACGATCGCTCCGGCGAGGCCGAAGCCCGTGACCTTGGCCCCTTCTCCGATGATCGCGATTTCGGCCATCTGATGCCTTTCCTTTGGGTCTTCCCTTAATTGGCCGTCTCATCCCCTGCCGGGAGGTCGAGGAGGGCTCCGGCCGCCCGCGGGTGCCGGGCCGGGCGGGCCGCCCGGTCGGCGACCGGCGCGAGGCGCTCCCTCATGGTCCGAAGGCGAGGTGGCCCCGGGACAGGGGCGGCCGGGTGCCCGAAAAAGGACCTTTGTCCCGCTTAGTGCGCCGGAGGGGTGGAATTCACAGGCGGTGAGCGGCTCCCGTACCCCCGACGAGACAGGGCCCGTGATCGCCTATGTCGACGGGACGCCCTCCGGCGACGAGGCCGTCGTCTGGGCCATCGAAGAGGCGGGCCGCCGCGGCGTCGTCGTACGGGTGCTGCCGAGACGGGAGCCGGACCGGTTGCTCGCCGAGGCAGCCGACGCCGCGATGATCGTCGTCGGTTCCACGGGATTCCTGGCGATGTCCCGCCTGGCCACCGGCTCGACCGCCATGGAGGTCGCGGTCCGCGCCGACGTACCGGTCGTCGTCATTCGCCCGGGACTGCCCGACGCCGCGCCGGGACCGTCGACCGGCCGGGTCGTGGCCGGCGTGGACGGGACCGCGCTGTCGGAGGCGGCGATCCGGTTCGCCTTCGCCGAGGCGGACGACCGCGAGTGCGGGCTCACCCTCGTTCACGCCGTCGACCGTGAGGAGGACCGGGAGGCGGGAGAGGCCGCGCTCACGCGGCTCGCCGGCGAGCGCCCGGACGTGCGAATGGTCGTCCGCGCCGGCCTGGCGAGCCGGATCCTGATCGACGAGTCCGCGGGCGCGGAGCTGCTCGTGATCGGGTCACGGGGGCGCGCCGGGTTGAGCGGCATGCTGCTCGGTTCGGTGAGCCAGGCCGTCGTCCACCGCGCGCACTGCCCGGTCGCCGTCGTCCGCGCGCCTCCCGGCTGAGCCGGAGGCCGCGCCGTTCGTGGGGTCGCGCCGTTCGTGAGCTCGTGCCGCTCGCGCGAACCGGTCCCGGGCCGATGACCGGCCTCGTGACCGTAGGTCAAGCGAATCCGCCGAAGATCGCCTAATCTGCGGTGGGTGCGGCTACCTCCCAGGAGCAACCGGCGTCCCGCCAGACGCATCTACCTCACCACCGGCGTCAGCGTCGCATCCGTCGGCCTGGTCGCCCTCTCGGGCGCCGAGGCCGGTGACGGCGGCGCCCTCAAACCCTGGTGGATCGCGCTCAGCATCGTCATGAGCGTGGTGGGCGCCGCGGTCCCCGGATACGAGCAGATCCGCAAGGAACGCCTGCGCAAGGAGGCCGAGCAGGCCGCCATCGAGGCCGCGGTCGAGATGCGGGTGACGATGAACGACGCGCTGGACCCGATCGTCCGGCAGATCGGCCGCATCGCGACCGCCGCGACCCGCCAGGAGCGCGGCAACCTGCGGGAGGCCACCGTCCCGATGATCCTCGACTCGGCGGCGCACCTCATCGACGCCGAGCGCGTGCGGGCCTGCTGGTTCCGGTTCGCCCCGGGAAAGCCGCGCAAGCTGGAACCCGCGCAGTACGCCGGGCGCGCGGACGAGCCGGTGACGGTCTTCGAGGAGGGCACGGTCGAGGGCGACTCGGTGTTCGCGATGATCCGGCACAACCAGCACGTCGTGTCGCTGGACGTGGAGGCCGACCCTCCGCCGGGGTGGCACGGCTCGGCACAGCACGGGTACCGCTCGTTCGTCGCGGTGCCGGTCGTCGCCGGGCAGCGGGCGTTCGGGATCCTGACCGTCGACGCCATCGACGTCGCCGGGGTGACCGAGGCGGAGGTGCCGTTCGTGCGGCTGCTGGCCGGCCTGCTCGCGGACGCGCTGGCCTACGGCGCGCCCGACGAGGGGCTGCTCAGGGTCGTCCGGTGAACCGGTCGGTGATCCGGATTGACCTTCGCCCTGAGGGCACCGACACTTGCGGATAGGGAGGGAGTGGATATGGCGGACGACATCGTCGTGCAGGACTCCGACGATCGGTCGGAGCGCATGATCCGTGATCCCAAGCGTTACTTCGCCGAGGCCCGGCGGCGGGCCGAGCGAGAGGTCAGACGCGAGGTGGAGACCGGACCGCGCCGATCCGAGCGCGCGGACCACGGTTAGAACGCGACCCGGAACGCCGAACGCCGACGCGGGCCCCTCGCGGGGCCCGCGCCGGCGCTTCGATCGGTTCGGCTCAGCGCGGAGACACGTCCTCCTCGTCCTCGGGCTTGCCCTGTTTGCGCTGCTCGCGCACGAAGGCGTCCTGGGTGGAGTCGTAGTCGCGTCCGACGTGCTCGGCGGCCTGCTCCGACAGGCGCGCCGCGCTGTTCTCCTGCCGGCCGCCCTCGTGGTCGGGCGTCTCGTGCTGCTCGGAATCCATGGATACCTCCACGGGTCGGTGGTGCGGGGTCTCGGATCGGTGCGCCGACCCGCGATCAGCGGTGGATGAACTCCTGCATCTTGGTCTTGATGCCCTTCTTCACGATGCCCACCCGGTCCTCGTCGCCCTTGAGTACGGCCTCGGCCATGTCCTTGATCTGGGAGAACTCCGCGTGCGGCGGGATCGGCGGGATGTCGGGGTCGCACCGGACGTCGAGGAGGACCGGCCCGTCCGCGCTCAGCGCGCGGTCCCAGGCGGGCCCGATCTCGTCGGGCTTGTCGACGTGGATGCCCTCCAGGCCGATCATCTTGGCGAACCCGGCGTAGGACACCTCGGGCAGCGCCTGCGACTCCACGAACTTCGGGGCGCCGCCCATCGCCCGCAGCTCCCAGGTGACCTGGTTCAGGTCGTTGTTGTGCAGCACCGCGACGATCAGCCGCGGGTCCTCCCACAGCTCGGCGTAGCGCTTGATCGTGATCAGCTCGGCCATGCCGTTCATCTGCATGGCCCCGTCGCCGACGAACGCGATCGCGGGCCGGTCGGGGTGGGCGAACTTCGCGCCGATGGCGTACGGCACGCCGGGACCCATCGTGGCGAGCGTGCCGGACAGCGTGCCCCGGACGCCCGACGGAAGCTTCAGGTCGCGGGCGTACCAGTTCGCCGCCGAGCCGGAGTCGGCGGTCAGGATGGCGTTCTTCGGCATCCGGTCGTTCAGCTCGTAGAAGAGCCGCATCGGGTTGATCGGATCCGCGTCGACCATGGCCTCGCGCTCGACGGTCTCCCACCACCGCTCGATGTTCTTCTCGACCTTCTTGCGCCAGGACCGGTTCTTGTTCTTCTTCAGGTGGGGGATGAGCTGCCGCAGCGTCTCGGCCGCGTCACCGACGAGGTTCACCTCGGTCGGGTAGCGCATCCCGATCAGCTTGCCGTCGATGTCGATCTGGACGGCGCGCGCCTGACCGAAGTCGGGGAGGAACTGGGTGTACGGGAAGTTCGACCCGACGATGAGCAGCGTGTCGCAGTCGCGCATCAGCTCCCACGACGGCCGGGTGCCGAGCAGGCCGATGGAGCCGGTGACGTACGGCAGGGTGTCCGGCAGGACGTCCTTGCCGAGCAGCGCCTTGGCCACGCCGGCGCCGGTCAGCTCGGCGACCTCGTGCACCTCCGCGGCGGCGCTGCGGGCGCCCTGCCCGATGAGGATGGCGACCCGCTCCCCGGCGTTGAGCACCTCCGCGGCCCGCTCGATCTCCTCGGACGGCGCGACGGTGACGGGCGGCGTGTAGCCGGGGGCGCTGGACGGGACGTTCTTGAACGCGTGCGCGGGCGGCTCGTACTCCACCTCCTGCAGGTCGGACGGGATGATGATCGCCGTCGGGGCCCGCTCGTCCATCGCGATGCGCATCGCGCGGTCCAGCAGGTTCGGGAACTGCGCCGGGACGGTCGCCATCTGCACGTACTCGCTCGCGACGTCCTTGAACAGCGACAGCAGGTCGACCTCCTGCTGGTAGTTGCCGCCCATCGCCGACCGGGCCGTCTGCCCGACGATCGCGACCACCGGGACGTGGTCGAGCTTGGCGTCGTACAGGCCGTTCAGCAGGTGGATCGCGCCCGGCCCGCTGGTCGCCATGCAGACGGCGGGCCTCCCGCTCATCTTGGCGTACCCGACGGCCTCGAAGGCGGACATCTCCTCGTGACGGGCCTGGATGAACTTCGGGTTGTCGTCCGCCCGCTCGAGGGCCGCGACGATGCCGTTGATGCCATCTCCCGGATACCCGAAGAGGTATTCCACGCCCCACTCGCGGAGGCGTTCCAGCAGGTGGTCGGCGACAGTGCGCGTCATCTCTCCTCCTCGTGCGGTTGCTAGAAATGCCGTTCCCGGCGCACGCGGTTGAAACCTGCCGAGCGGGTAACCGGACTCCTATGAGCCTTCAGCGAGATCTCGAAGCGCGGGTCGACGGGGAGGTCAGGTTCGACGCGGGCTCGCGCGCGGCGTACTCCCATGACTCCTCCAACTACCGGCAGACGCCGATCGGGGTGGTGGTGCCCCACAATGTGGACGCCGCCGTCGAGGCGGTGCAGGTCTGCCGGGAGCACGGGGCGCCGGTGTTCTCGCGGGGCGGAGGGACCAGCCTGGCCGGAGAGTGCTGCAACGAGGGCGTGGTCATCGACTGGTCCAAGTACTGCAACAACCTCATCCGGCTCGACGAGGAGGAACGGCGGGCGCTCGTACAGCCGGGGATCTGCCTGGACGACCTGAACGACCTGCTGGCCCCGCACCGGCTGCAGGTGGGACCGAAGCCGTCCACTCATGCCACGTGCACGATCGGCGGGATGATCGGCAACAACTCCTGCGGCGCGACCGCGCAGGCGTACGGCAAGATGGCCGACTCGGTCGTCCGCCTGGAGGTGCTGACCTACGACGGCGTACGCATGTGGGTCGGGGAGACCTCCGACGAGGAGTACGAGAAGATCCTCGCCGAGGGCGGCCGCCGCGCCGAGATCTACCGCGCGATGCGCGAGCTGGTCGACGACAACCTCGCGCTGATCCGCACGCGGTACCCGGACATCCCGCGCCGCGTCTCCGGCTACAACCTCGACTCCCTGCTCCCGGAGAACCACTTCAACGTGGCACGGGCGCTGGTCGGCAGCGAGTCGACCCTGGTCACCGTGCTGCACGCGGAGATCGAGCTGTTCCCGGTGCCGAACTACCAGACGCTCGCCGTCCTGGGGTACCCCGACATCTTCCGCGCCGGCGACGCGATCCCCAAGGTCGCGAGCTACAAGCCGCTCGCGCTGGAGGGCCTCGACGAGACGCTGATCGACATCGCCCGCGCCGAGAACGTCGCGGGCAAGCAGGCCCTGGAGGGGCTGCCCGAGGGGTCGGGCTGGCTCATGGTCCGCTTCGGCGGCGACACCCGCGAGGAGGCCGACGAGCGCGCGGAGCGCATGATCAAGGACCTGAAGGGGACCGAGCACGACCCGCACGTGGCCTTCCTGGACGACCCCGGCGAGGAGGAGCGCCTGTGGAAGATCCGCGAGGCGGGCCTCGGCGCGACCGCGTACCCGCCGGGCCATCCCGACACCCATGAGGGCTGGGAGGACGCAGCGGTCCCGCCCGACCGGCTCGGCGACTACCTGCGCGACTTCCGGGAGCTGCTGAACGAGTTCGACTACGGGCAGGCGTCGCTGTACGGGCACTTCGGGCAGGGCTGCGTGCACACGCGCATCGCCTTCGACCTGGAGGACCCGGACGGGGTCGGCAAGTACCGCAGGTTCGTCGAGCGGGCGGCCCGGCTGGTGGCCTCCTACGGCGGCTCGCTGTCCGGCGAGCACGGCGACGGCCAGTCCCGCGCCGAGCTCCTGCCGATCATGTTCGGCGACGAGGTCGTGGCGCTGTTCGGCCGGTACAAGCAGATCTTCGACCGCGACGACCGGATGAACCCGGGCAAGGTCGCCGCCCCGCCCGGCCGGCGCGTGTACCGGCTCGACGAGAACCTCGATCACCTCGACTACAACCCGTCCGAGCCCCGGACCCACTTCTCGTACCCGGAGGACCACCACCGGTTCACCCACGCCGCCGCCCGGTGCGTCGGCATCGGCAAGTGCCGGTCCTCCTCCGGCGGCGTGATGTGCCCGAGCTACCGGGTGACCCGCGAGGAGGAGCACTCCACGCGGGGCCGCGCGCGCGTCCTCATGGAGATGATGCGCGGCGAGACGATCACCGATGGCTGGCGGTCCGAGGACGTCAACGACGCTCTGGACCTGTGCCTGGCCTGTAAGGGCTGTCGCGGGGAGTGTCCCGTCCACGTCGACATGGCGACCTACAAGGCCGAGTTCCTGTCGCACCACTACGAGGGACGGCTCCGCCCGCGCGAGCACTACTCGATGGGCTGGCTGCCCCTGTCGGCGCGGCTGGCCTCGGCGGCGCCCGGCCTGGTCAACGCGGTGACGCACGCACCCGGCCTGAACCGGGTCGTCAAGTGGGCCGGCGGCATCGACCAGCGCCGTGACCTGCCGCGGTTCGCCAAGGAGCGCTTCACCGACTGGTTCGCCCGGCGCGGATCCCAGGGGGACGGCGACCCGGTCGTGCTGTGGCCGGACACCTTCACGAACAACTTCCATCCCGACGCCGGCAAGGCCGCCGTGCGCGTGCTGGAGGCCGCCGGGTTCCGCGTCGAGGTGCCGCCCGTCCCGCTCTGCTGCGGGCTGACGTGGATCTCGACCGGACAGCTCGGCACGGCCGCACGGGTGCTGCGCCGTACGGTCCGCGCCCTCGCGCCGCGGCTGCGCCGGGGCGTGCCCGTCATCGGGCTGGAGCCCAGCTGCTCGGCCGTCTTCCGCTCCGACGCGCCGGAGCTGCTGTCCGGGGAGGAGGACGTCAAGCGGCTCGCGAAGCAGACGCACTCGCTGTCGGAGTTCCTCCTCGACCGCGCGTCGGCGTTCGTCACCGCGCCGCCGCCCGGCACCGGGATCCACGCCGTCGCCCAGCCGCACTGCCACCAGCACGCCATCTGGGGCTTCGACGCCGACCGCGAGCTGCTGAAACGCGTCGGGATCCAGGCCGAGGTCCTCGACGAGGGCTGCTGCGGGCTCGCCGGCAACTTCGGCTTCGAGCGCGGGCACTACGAGGTGTCGGTCGGCGTGGGCGAGCTGGGCGTGCTGCCCGCCGTACGCAAGGCGTCGGACGGCACCCGGATCCTCGCCGACGGCTTCTCCTGCCGGACCCAGATCGAGCAGCGGACCCCGGCCCGGCCCGTCCACCTCGCCGAACTCCTGGCCGAGGTGCTCACATGATCGAGCTCACCGCCACCGCGTACACCATCCCGACCGACGGGCCCGAGGCCGACGGCACCCTCGAGTGGACGTCCACGACGATGGTCCTCGTCGAGGCCCGCGCGGACGGCCGCACCGGTATCGGCTGGACGTACGGCCCGACCGCCATCGCCGACATCGTGACCTCCGAGCTGGCCTCGGTGGTGAGTGAGGACGTCCAGGGGTCGCACGAGGCGATGTGCCGTGCGGTCCGCAACGCCGGGCGGCCGGGGATCTGCTCGATGGCGATCTCCGCGGTCGACTGCGCACTGTGGGACCTGCGCGCCCGGACCCTCGGGCTCCCGCTGCACCGGCTCCTCGGGGCCGTCCGCACCGAGGTGCCGGTGTACGGCTCCGGTGGCTTCACCACGTACGACGCGGTGCGGACGCGGGAGCAGCTCGGGCACTGGGCCGGGGACCTCGGCATCCCGCGGGTGAAGATCAAGATCGGGGAGTCGTGGGGGAGCGACGAGAGCCGTGACCTGCGGCGCCTCGAACTCGCCCGTGAGGTCATCGGCGGCGGTGTGGAGCTGTACGCCGACGCCAACGGCGCCTACTCTGCCAAGCAGGCGATCCGCGTCGCCCACCGGGCCGCCGACGTGGACCTGCGGTGGTTCGAGGAGCCCGTCACCTCCGACGACCTGCCCGGTCTGCGGGAGGTCCGCCGGGCGGTCGAGTGCGAGGTGGCCGCGGGGGAGTACGGCTACGACCTGCCGTACTTCACCCGGATCATCGACGCCGTGGACTGCCCGCAGGCCGATGTCACCCGTGTCGGGGGCATCACCGAGTTCCTCCGGGTGGCCGGTCTCGCCCGCGCGCACGGCAAGGACCTGTCGGCGCACTGCGCCCCGCACCTGCACGCGGCGGCGATGGCGGCGATCCCGAACGCCCGGCACATCGAGTGGTTCCACGACCACGTGCGGATCGAGTCGATGCTCTTCGACGGCGCCCTGTCACCGAAGGGCGGCTGCATCAGCCCGCGCGAGGACGAGCCGGGCCTCGGTCTGCGCTTCAAGCACGCCGACGCCGAGCGCTACCGGGTCCGCTGACCGCCTGCGCGGGCGGAGACGGCGGCTCGGGCGGCCGAGGGCGGCGCTCAGGTGGCGGAGGGCAGGGCCACCACGGTGTGGATGCGCCGTGCCACCTCCTGGACCTCCTCCACCGGCCGGATCGGCTCGGACTCGTGCCCGTCGCGGCCGGGGTCGGTCCACACCCAGCACCACCAGAGCCGGCCGTCGTGGGACTCGATCGTGACGGACTGAGTGAGCGGCTCCGCGGGCTCGATGAGCAGGGCGAGCCGGTCGCCGCCCGGCTCATCGGGTGCGGGCCGCTCACCGCTCACCGACAGGGTCAGGGGACCGGTCAACGTGACGTGGAGCCCGAGCCCGGTCACCGCGTCGGCGAGGGCCTGGAGCGCGTGTTCGAGGGCTTCGCGGTGGGGAGTGGGACATGCGCCCATGAAGTTCCCTTCCGGAACCGCCGTGTTCGAACAGCTCATCGACTCTCTGTGTTTCGCCCGGTCAATGAGGCTGTTTCGAACGGTGCTTCGTTTTGCTGGAAATGATGCACGCCTTCCGGGTGGCGACGGTAGCCGGGTGAGTGCGGTGCGCACTACTCTGCGAATATGGACGGTCACGGTCTTCCGGAGGCGCTTCGTTCGATCATGGGGCTGCGTGGCTGGTCGCAGCTCGACCTGGCCCGTGAGCTGGGCGTGTCCCAGAGCTGGGTGTCCCAGGCCTCCCGTGGGATGCGAGATCCCGGAATCGGCCGTACGGAACGGCTGCTGAGTCGCATAGGTTGGGAAGTACGCATATCGCCCATTTCGGAGGACGATCCCGTGAGGCGCAGAGAGTTCGTCGCGGCGGCCGCATCCATCACGTTCGTTCCCTCTCCGAAGGTCGGTCCCTATCAGGATCCGGGTTACGTACGGCAACTCGCCGAACGCCTCGCGAACGACCGTTATCAGCAGGGCGGAACTCCGGTCGTCTCCGCGGCGCTGCGCCATCTCCGGAAGGTCGGGCCCGCCGTCCACGGGTCGGACCGGCCCCTCCAGGAGGCGTCCTCCGACCTCGCCTGCGAGGCCGCGCGCGTGCTGTACGACTCCCGGCGCTACACCGCGGCCGAGCAGACCGGGGTGTTCGCCCTCGACCTGGCCCGGCGTTCCGGCAGCATCCGCGCCCAGGCCGACGCGTACAGCACGCTGAGCCGCATCAACATCGACCAGCGGCGCGGCGACCGCGGCGCCATGTACGCGCGGCTCGGCCTGCGGCTCGGCGACCTGCCGCCGGCCCGCCGGGCGTGGCTGCGGCTGCGGCTGGGGCGCTCCCTCGCGCTGCTGCCCGGCCAGGAGCGCACGGCACGGGACGTGCTGGAGGAGGCGCTCGTCGCCGACGGGCTGCCCACCCACGAGACCGCCGACATGCTGGGCAACGTCGGGGTCGCCATGCTCGGCATGCGCGAGCAGGAC
>NZ_JAMXMV010000043.1 GCF_024055715.1 Actinoallomurus soli | reverse complement strand
AACCGCCTCAAGCAATGGCGCGGCATCGCCACCCGGTATGACAAACTCACCCGCCACTACCGGGCAGCGATCACCCTGGTCTCCGCATTGTTGTGGATCACCACATGATCCACCGGACAGGCCCTAGCCGGCGCCGCGGTATTCGGCGGCATCCTGGCCAGCCGGATACAAGCCTTCCACGAGGCCCGGCCACTGGTCCGGCTCGAACTACTGGAGGCAGGGCCGAAGACACAACGGACAGCGATCCTGGCTGGTGAACTGGACGTCGGCTACAGCGCTCTCGCGGCCCCGGCGGGTGAACCCCGACTGACCTCGACCCGGGCGAGCTCGGTCTCCTTCCTGGTCGCATTGCCCGCCGAGCACACCCTGGCCAAGTGCCAGACGCTGACCGCCGAGCAGATCACCGGCGAGGAACTAATCGAGTACGCCACCAGCGAGGGGCCGGACGATCTCATCTCTGATTGGCTACGCCGTTCCGGCCTGAATCTGCCGACCTCTTCAGCCCGCTTTCGCGCGGACAGCGCACTGGGTGTGCTCGCGTTGGTCGCTGCCCAGGTCGGCCTGGCCATCGTCCCGGCTGACGTCGCCCGGGCTGCCGTGCGGGACGTGGTATACCGGCCGCTCGCTGAGCCCGACCTCACCATTGACTTCCACCTACTGCACCGCACCACTGAAACCAACCCGGCCGTGGCAGCGTTCCTGAACACCAGCATCTAGGTGTGTCTCGAAGTAGGTGGAGCCATTGGTCGATGGCGATGATCTGGAGGACGACCTGGTAGCGGATGGAGAGCCCCGGATCTGGGGTCGATGCGACGGTTGAAAGTGAGGCCTGTGGGTGCCCGTAATTCGGGTCCCCCTATGCGACCTGGGTGTATTCATGTAGGAGGCCACCGAGTCTGTCTCGTCGGGTGACCTTGATGTCGGCGTCGACGGGGTCGGGGAGCGGTCGGAGTGGGCTGGCTTGGTTCAGCGCCCGGTGTGGCCGGTGGCTGTTGAAGTGGGACTCGTATTCGGCGAGGATCTTGCGCCGGTGGCGGGCGTTCATGATGAGGGTCCGGTCGAGGAGTTCGCGCGTACGCTGCCGACCCAGCGTTCGGTGATTGCGTTCATCCGTGGAGCCTGCGGGGCGGTGAGCACCACATCGATCCCCTCGGTGCGGAAGACCTCGTCGAACATCGCGGTGAACTTCGCGTCGCGGTCACGAATCAAGAATGTGAAGCCACCTGCCCGGTCACCCAGGTCGAGGATCAGGTTCTTGGCCTGCTGGGTGACCCATCCGGCGGTCGGGTCGGCAGTGACGCCCAGGACATGGACGCGGCGTGTGGCGTGCTCGACGACGGCGAAGCAGTAGAGCCGCGCCAAGGTCCAGCGGTGCTTGACCAGATCGGCATGCCAGCGCAGCAGCGTGACCATCAGCCCGATCCGGCATGGCTTCGGAAGCAGCCGGGTCAGTGCGGAGATCAGGGCACGATCGGCCCACGATGGTCTGGGCCGGGCGACCTGGCGGCGTAACACTGCCAGCCGGTGCCGCAGCACCAGAATCTCGGCCTCCTTGGAGACATCCGAGCGCAGGAGCAGAGCCATGGCGCCGAGGAGCTTGATGAAGATCAGATAGACGAGTCGCAAGGCCACGAACCCGAATCCTGCCGCGCCCGGGCGACGCTTGTACGCCAAATGAGAAGTCCCAGCTCACAGGCAGTGGCCGAACTCTGGGCACCCACAGGCTCAGGCGCTGTCGGCGGCACGCAACCGGGCCAGCGTGCGACAGCCGCGTTCGATGAGTTCCAGGTCGCCGTGTGACGTGCCGTAGCAAATGCCGGAAACGGCATCGAGTACGGCGCCGACGACCAGGTGTTCGTTCTCAGCCGGGGTGAGTGGCCTGCCATAGCCGGCCATGGCCGCCTCGTACAGGTCCGGGCGGCCGGCCCAGGCATCGGACAGGCGTACGAAGTCGCGTACGGCGGGGCCCTGTTCGCTGCGCTCGAAGTCGATCACGTACAAGGTGCCGTCATCCCAGAGCAGGTTCCGTAGCTGGAAGTCGCCGTGCGTGGGCACGAGTTCGAGGTCGGGCAAGTGGGCAGCCCGCTGCGCCATGGCGCGAATGAACTCCTCGTCGCCGGGCGCGACATGGGCACGGGCGCCGTCGAGATGGCGCTCTAGCTTCCCGAGGAGGACCGGCTCACCGGAGGCCGGCTGGGCAGGGGCGCTGTGGTGGATCGCGGCTGCGAGCGCACCGATGCTGTGAAAGATGCGCCGCTGTTCGTCGGGCGTATGGACGGCGCCATGCAGCGAGCGCCCTGGGATGGCGGTGACGACGATCGCCCGTAGCACCGAGTCGACGGCCACCAGCCGGGGCGCGGCTGCTCCCAGAGTCGGAACCCAGCTGCGGTAGGCGCCGACTTCCCGGTAATGGAATCGGTCGTTCTGATGAATCTTGACGAACCAGACCCCGCCCTCGGCGCCTCGTACCCGCCAGACGCGACTGTCCTCCCGCGCCCACGACACGTCCGCCCAGTCGGCGATGCGGCCGACCGCCCGTTGGGCGAACTCTCGCACCGGCGCATCTGGCCGTCCCGCGGGAATGTCCCTGGCTCCGGGAATGTAGCGCAGCCGATCCGCTGCGGTGTCGTAGGGGATCGGGTCGGTGGACTGCTGGAAGTGGACGGCGAGCCGATTGCCGGCCCGGTAGGCGTCCAGCCCGGCCCGGCAGTAGGCCACCATCGGGGAGGGCAGGTCGTCGAGCGGGTACCAGTCCATCGCGTCGCACACGGCGGGTTCGTGGATCTGTGGTGTTCCTTGCCAGTGCCGGACCTCGAAGAAGACGCCGATCCGGGCGCTGCCGCCGGGGCTGCGGTGGTGCACCGTGACGGCGAAGCGGACATCGGCCGCCTGGATGGTCACGCCGGTCTCCTCCTTCGCCTCGCGGATGAGAGCGGTGACGACGTCCTCGTGTGGGCCGTCCAGATGACCCGACGGCAGATGCCACAGCCCGGCCGCGTAGACCTGCCCGGCCCTGCGAGACAACAACACCTCAGGACCGGCGGTGCCCTCGCGGCGCAGGATCAGATGAACATCGACCGGCTCGGTGTGCCGCGGTTTGTCGCCGAGAATCCCCGCCCGCCGGCCTTCGGATTCATTCGGCCTGGCACCGCACTCATCGGCCGGGATGGGTGCGGGGTGGTCAGGGCCACTCATCGCGGTGCCTCCTTGTCGACGTCATACGGAGCCGTGAGCTGCCAGGACAGGGTGCCGCTGCCGGATCCAGCGCTGGCCTGCTGCGCGCCGTCGGGCCCGAACTCCAGCCGGTAGACCTCAGGTTCGCCGGCGGCCCGCCACCGGGCGGCGGTGTCCTGGATCTCGCCCCAGATGTCCCGTGGCCCCTCGGCGGTGACCACCCAGCCGTCCGCGCCGTCACGTCGCGCCGTCACCCAGGATCCACAACCGGGAGCGCCGATGACCAGGCCCTCGGCGCCGCGGGGATCACAACCGGCTGAGATTCGGCTGCATGACCGAGCGCCTGCGGTCGATTCAACAATTTAGGCACTCCGCCGCCCCGCCCGTCCTCAGGACCTGGGCCACGCCTGGGCCGAGTTACAGCGTTTTGTTAACTGCTGTTGCTGGTCTTAACCACGTTGTTGACTGGGCAGTTGCCCTCGCTGCGGCCGCACGCGGCGAAGTCGCAGAGGCGACACAGCCAAGGCTGTGGACGGTCGCTGGTGTGGACGGAGCGTTCCTCGGCTCTGGCGAGGGTCACTGCGGCCAACATCGTGTCCAGCGTTACCGCAAGATTGTCGATCTCGTCCGGGGACAGCGCGGACAGTGCGCTCGCCAGTGACTTCTCGCGCGTTTGAAGTATCCGTGCGGCCGTGCGCCGGCCACGTTGGGTCAGGACAACGGAGACAGCCCGTCCGTCCTGTGCTCCGACGCGCTCGACGAGGCCTTCGGCGGCGAGACGGTCGACAAGGCGGACGGTGCCCGAGTGAGTCAGGCCGAGCATGGAGCTCAGCTGCGTGACCGATCCGCCGTCGAGGAACTCGTGCATCGCGACGAGGGCGGCCGGGGCCGACGGGCCGAGTGCCGCAATCGCTTCGACGGCGGTGTTCATCCGGTCGGCGACTACGAGGCTCAAGGCGCCGAGGACGTTGGCGGCGTGCCGGTGGCTTGACGTGGTTCGTGGCATGGCTCTAGTTTATATGCATGAGTCACACACATTCTACAGGGAAGCGCGGGGAGTCGACGGCGGAGCTGTCGATGGTCAACATCGACAGCTCCGACCCAGCTGGACTGGCGCGGTTCTACGCGGCCGCGCTGGGTTGGGAGGTCACCTACAGCGACGACAGCTACGGGATGGTCGAAGGCAACGGCATCAAGATCGGCTTCGGCAAGGTCGAGGGATTCCATCCCGCGCAATGGCCCGACGAGGATGGCGCCAAACGCTTCCACCTCGACCTACAGGTCGACGACCTCGACCAGGCGGCCGAGAGCCTGATCGCGATCGGAGCTAGTCAACCCGACTCCCAACCCGGCGCCGGCCGCTGGCGGGTGCTGCTCGACCCCGACGGCCAACCGTTCTGTATGAGTCCCCGTCCCGCCGCCACGCCGTAGCATGTCGTGTCCGATCTCACGGAGCTTCTCGTCCAGGACGCCGAGTCTTGGCACGCCTGGTTGGACAGCCACCATGCCGACCACCCCGGGGTCTGGCTGGTGCTGCACAAGAAGGGCGGACAGACGACGGCCCTAACCTACGCGGAAGCGCTTGACGAAGCGCTGTGCTTCGGCTGGATCGACGGGCAGATCGCTCGACGTGACAACGACAGTTATCGCCAGCGCTTCACGCCCCGTCGGCCGAACAGCTCTTGGTCCGCGCGAAACGTCGAGCACGTCACCCGTCTTACCCAGGCCGGACGGATGCGGCCGGCCGGGGTCGCGGCCGTCGACGCGGCCAAGGCGCAAGGACGGTGGCAAGCGGCCTACCGCGGGCAGGCCGACATGCAGACCCCGCCCGATCTAGCTCAGGCACTGGCGGCGAATTCCGCCGCAGCCGCGACTTTCGACCAGTTGGACGCAGCCAACCGCTACGCCATCGTCTACCGACTCAACGCCGTCAAGCGCACGACGACCCGGGACCGCAAGCTGGCCGAGTACGTCGACATGCTCGCCCGCGGCGAATCCCTCCATCCTCGCAAGCCCGGGAGCGACCGTCGGTGACTGTTCGCGTCGCGATCGGTGGTCGTTGATGCCTGCCGACACGACCGAGAAATCCTCGACCGAAAAATTCATTAAACGACGACCTCCGCCAAGGCGCGTTAGATGACGGGCCCGGATGGGCGCACGTAACCGACGAAGGGCAGGACCCATGGAAGCACGCATGAAGAGCGTGGCGAATCCCGACGTGATCACAGGGATCACGCATCTCCAGAAGGCGATTCACGCCCGTGGCGTCGACCCGCTCGTGCTCGAGCTGGTCCATCTGCGGGCCAGCCAGATCAACGGCTGCAGCCCGTGTGTGTTCGCCGGCGTCCAGACGGCGAAGAAGCATGGAGAGACCGAGGAGCGGCTGCACAGCGTCGTCGCCTGGCGCGAGACCCCGTTCTTCACCGAGGAGGAGCGGGCGGCGCTCGCGCTGGCCGAGGCCGCCACCCGGATCCAGGACGGGGCGCCGGGCGTGACCGACGAGATCTGGGACGCTGCTGCCACCCACTTCGGCGAGAAGCAGACGTCCGCGATCATTCTGGAAATCGCAATCACCAACTTCTTCAACCGGATCAACCACACGATCCGGGAGCCGGCCGGCAAGGCATGGTGAAGGCGGGCGGGCGTCATCCGTCCAGAGGCCGCGGTGGCGACGTGGCGAAGGACGTGATCGGCCGGCTCCACCGCTGACCGATCCAGCGCCACTTCCGGCAGGCCCCCCGTCCTGGGCTCCCACCTTCGGCGGGGGTTCTGCGTGTTGACGCCTGTTGCCGCACTCAGGCAACAGGGAAGTCGTATGCAACCTTGCCCGCGCTCGAACGCCAATTCTGCTGGCTGGCTGCGACCAGATGAACGAACTCATCGAACACGCCGGGGGACGGGCGTCCTCGTCGGTCTGCGCCCGCACCCGCTTGGTCGTCGCGGGGGACAACGGCGGCTCGAAGAAGGCCAGGGCGGAAAGCTTTCAGATTCCCATCGCCGCTCCGGAGGAGTTCGCCGTTCTCGTCGCCGACTTCATCTGACCGGCCGCCCGGGCCGCGGCCGCGATGCTCGCCGGTCGCCGTCGATCGCCCAGAGTTTTCCCGGGCGGTCGAGGGCGCTGATGAGAGGTCGCTGCCGACGAGCACGACGTTCATCGCTGATGCACGTGGGTTCCTCCCTATAGAGCTCACGGCGTATGGGGCGGCGCGGTTATGTTTCGTTGCGTGCCAAGGCGAGGATCGCCATGTCGTCCTGGCATTGTCTGCCGGTCCATCGCGTGACGTTGTGTGCCAGGGCGTTCACCAGTTCGTGCGGTGAGGAGTGTCTGGCGTGAGCGAGTCCGAGGCTGGGGTCGTAGAAGGTTCCGTGCTGGTCACGGGCCTCGGTGATGCCGTCGGTGACCAGCAGCAGTGTGGCGCCGGGCGGCCAGTCGATGGTGTCCGGCTGAGCCGCGCCGTTCGCCGTCGGTAGGTCCATGCCCAGGGGAAGGTCGGGAGCGCTCGGCTCCAAGGTCGCCACACGGCCGGCGTGTAGGAGGTAGGGAGGTGTGTGTCCCAGGCTGAGCAGGGACATCTTGGTCGCATCCGGTGGGATCTCGACGAGCAGAGCGGTGACGAAGCCTTCTTCGAGGTGATCCACGAGCTCGGGGCACCTCTCCCGGGCGAGCGTAGCGTTGAGCCGGTCGGCCAGCTCCGGCAGCGTCGCGGCTTCCTCGGCCTCATGCCGGAACGCGCCGATGACCAGGCAAACGGTGGAAACCGCCTTCAATCCCTTGCCGCGGACGTCGCCGATGATCACCCGGATCCCGAACCGGGTGGCCCGCACCGCGTACAGGTCGCCGCCGACGCGTGCCCCGGCCTGAGCCGCTTCGTAGCGCGCGGCGATCTGCAGCGGCCCCAGCGCGGTGGGCGGATCCGGCAGCACCGCCCGCTGCGCCGCCTCCGCGATGTCCCGGACCACCGCCAGGTTATGGGTCTGCCGATCCATCAGCCACTTGGTCCACAGTCCGATGACGCCCACCAACAGCACGATCGCCAGATCGACGAGCACCGCTGTCATCGCGCGGCGTAGTAGGAGATCGACCCCAACCGACACGACACCCGCCACCGCCGCGGTGGTCGCGCTCGACCGCCACGGAAGCAGGACACCGGCCACGAGCGGAGCAGCCGCCAGGAAAGGCAGACCGACATAGGGCTGCGGGCCCAGCAGATCGGCCGCTGCCCCTCCGGCGATCATCAACGTCGGCATACCCCGAAGCATGACAACAGGGTCGATGCGGATACGTTTCATGCCTTCCCCCCCCCGGAAGCGCCTCCTTACGATGCCCCTGAACAGGGACGATACCCGCCGCACCCAAAGGACCGCTTTGAGCGGTGCGGTGGTGCCGGCTCAGGGCGAGGGCGATGTGATCCGCGTCTGGTTCGTCGGCGGTTGGCCGGCAGGTCGTACCCGGGCGGCCGGGTGGTGCCTGTGGGCGGATTCACCAAGATCACGGCACGCGAGCACACATGGAGCACACGTGATCGCCAGACCGCCCTGAAACAGACACTGGGCGCTCCCGGTGGAACCGAGAACGCCCAGGTCGGGACGGGTGCCCCGCCAGGGACTTGAACCCCGAACCCGTGGATTAAGAGCCGCTAGCTCTTGCCCAAGGGCGTGCCTACGCGTCAGGGGCGGGTCGGCTCCTCAGCGAACTTCCCGTACGCCTCGGCCTGCTCATCAGTTAGAAACTCCACCGGCACGAGCGGAAAGTAGCCAGCCCCGATCAGTCCCGCTCGTAGCCGGTCGGAGGTCATCATCGGGACTCGCTAGGCCGTGCCAGGGGGCCACCGCGACGACACGGGCGGCTCACGACACGCGTGCCCCGGGCGGGGCCGGGCCGGGGCCGGAGCGGCTGCGTTCCCCCTGCGATCGTGGAGACCGAACATGGGAGAAGGTCGGGTCCCTGGTGGTCGCTTCGGGCAGTGGGGGCTCTTTGGCTCGTTCGACGGGAGCGTCCCCTCACTCCGTGGCGGTGAAGGCACGGCGGTAGGCCGACGGTGACGTGCGCATCGCCCGTACGAAATGCGACCGGTAGGTGACCGGGCTGGCGAACCCGACGGTGCGGGCGATCTCCTCGACCGACGCGGAGGTCTTCTCCAGCAGCGGCAGGCTCGCCTGGATCCGCTGGTCGATCAGCCAGCGGGTGGGACTGGTCCCCGTGCACCGGGCGAAGTGCCGCAGGAAGGTACGGGTGGACATGTGCGCGCGACGTGCGAGGACATCAACGGTGATCTGTTCGCGCAGGTTGGCCAGCGTCCAGGTCATCACCTGGGCGATCCGGTCCTCACCGACGTCGCCGGGCACGGGCGCCTCGATGAACTGCGCCTGCCCGCCGTCGCGATGCGGCGGGACGACCAGCCGACGCGCCACCGCGTTGGCGATGCTCGGCCCATGGTCCTGGCGGATGATGTGCACGCACAGGTCCAGGCCCGCCGCGCTTCCGGCGCTGGTCAGCACGTCGCCGTCGTCGATGTAGAGAACGTCGGGGTCGACCCGCACCAGCGGGAAGCGGCGACGCAGCAGACCGGCGTACTGCCAGTGAGTGGTCGCCGGACGATGGTCCAGCAGACCGGCGGCGGCCAACGCGAACGCCCCCGAGCAGATGGAGACGATCCGGGCACCCCGGCCGTGCGCCCGCCGCAACGCGGCCACCAGTTCGGGTGAGCACTCGCCCCGCACGTCGCTCACCCCCGGCACGATGACGGTCTCGGCCGCGGCGAAGACGTCCAGACCGTACTCGGTGTGAATCGTCGCACCACCGACGATGGGCACCGGGCCCGGCCGTTCGGCGCACACCCGCAAGCGGTACCACGGCACGTCCAGCTCCGGCCTCGGCAGACCGAACACCTCGGTGACGATGCCGGTCTCGAACGGCGACATTCCCTCATAGGCGAGTACCGCGACCATCGAACCGGGCCTCGAACGGATCGACATGGCGGAATCCTAACGATTGATGACATACGCGCCACTGTCTGGCCGTGCCCTCGCCCGCCATCATCGTCGGCGTGTCCACTGTCCTCGCCACCGCGCCGGCGTCTCCCGACGAGACCGCCCGCCAGTTCGCCGCACGACCGGCCTTTGGAACGGACGTGTCCGACGTCCACGCCGACCTGCAGGGGGATGCGACCGTCGTCACCTGCTGCCGGGGCTCCGCGTGCAGCGGGGCGACCCGCGCCGCGCCGGCCTTCGCCCGCCCGGGATACCGGGTGAAGGAGTCGATCGGCGGCTATGAGTACCGGGTCCGCGAAGGGTTCGCCGCCCAGACCGCGACCGGGCGCGTCGCCAACCCGGTCGGCTCCCTGACCGCGCCGGTGGCGGGCGCGTACTGCGGCTGCCGACATGAGTGTTGAGACATCGGCCCCGTCCGCGACCGGACCGGGTCAGGCCGGCCGCCGGGGCCGGGCCCGTGATTTCAATCTGTTGTGGGGCGGGCAGAGCATCAGCCTTCTCGGTGACCAGGTCTGTATCCTCGCTCTGCCGCTCGCCGCCGCGCGGGAACTGCACGCCAGCAACCTGCAGATCGGCTTCCTGGGTGCCGCCACAAAGGCGTCCTACCTGGTCCTCGGCCTGCCCGCCGGTGTCTGGGTGGCCTGGATCGGCATGCGCCGCTCGATGCTCGGTGCGGACGTCCTACGCGGTCTGGCCGTGCTGTCGCTTCCAGTCGCCGGCCTGTTCGGTGCGCTGACGCTGCCGCACCTGCTGCTGGTGGCCTTCGTGGTCGGCGTCGGCTCGGTGTTCTTCCAGGTGGCGTACCAGTCCTATCCGCCCTTGCTGACCTCCGGCCCGGACCACCTGCACGCCGCCAATACGAGGCTGTCGTTCTCCGAGTCGACCGCTCTGCTCGCCGGGCCAGGTCTGGCCGGAATGGTGATCGCCGCATGCGGGGCCGTCCGTGCGCTGTTCGCCGACGCGGGAAGCTACGTCCTGAGCATCGTCACACTCCTGGCGATCCGGCACCGCGAATCCACCCCGGAAAAGACGGCACGGCGCCCGCTGTGGCAGGAGGTGGGTGAAGGCCTACAGTTCGTCGCGCGGCATCCACTGCTGAGGCCGATCATGGTCTGTGGTGCGTTGTACAACCTCGGCGTCGCCATGTACGACTCGATGATCGCCGTTTTCGCCGTGCGGCACCTGCACATCGCCACCTTCGCGCTGGGTCTCACCCTCGCGGCGGGCGGCGCCGGCTTCCCCCTCGGAAGCCTTATGGCACGCCGCCTGGCGAGCCGGTTCGGTATCGGGCCTTCCCTCATCATCGCCGGCCTGCCCTCGGTGGCCGGTCTGGCGATCGGCGCAGCCGCGTACGGAGGCCTCTCGGTCCCGATGCTGACCGCCGGAACCTTCATCAACGGGATCGGCCAGGGCAGCTTCGCGGTCAACGCCATCACCGTGCGCCAACTCGCGACACCGGAGCCGATGGCCACACGGGCGACGGCGATTCACCGATTCGTGACCTGGGGTGTGCTCCCCGTGGGCTCCATCATCGCCGGGACGATCGGCGATGCCTTCGGTCTGCGGGCGGCCATGGTCACCGCGGCCGTGACCGCCACGACCTGTATGGCACCGCTCGGTTTCTCCCGGCTGCGCACCGAACGCGTGCTCGGCGAGGCCGCCCGATGACCGAAACGGCGTCGCTAACCCATGCACGTTGGGAGGCGTAGTCCCCATAGTCGGTGACCCGACTACCTGCGCTGATGCCTGCTTTTTCCGGTAGCGCTCTGCGGCACTGATCGTCTATTCACCGAATGCGCTGACCGGCTGAGACCGGCAGATGTACTGGAGATCTGCAGGAAACGCAGTGATCACGAATATGTCGACTGATCTTCGGTCCGAAGGCCGGCCTAGGAAGAAGGGACCGCTTATGGTGAAGTTCACGAAGCGGGCGGTGCTCGCGCTGGGTATGGCGGCTGTGTTCGCGGCGCCGGTTGCGGTGAGCACTCCGGCGATGGCGGCATCGTCGCCGATCGCTAGCGGGTGGGCCGGTCGTCGGCCGAGACGTGCCGCTGGTCTCGGCGTGAACACCCGCGACCTTCAGATCTACGCGACGGGACCGACCTGGGGCGAAGGCCCACGGCGGCATGCCGGGGCGCGGGCGCTTGCGGCCAAGACCGTGGAGACCGCGGTCGTCACCGCCCCCCTTCACGGCACGCCCCTACGGAACGCTCCGTGACGGACGATGGTGACGGGCGTGCGCGGTGGCGGGGCGGGCGCCCGCCACGCTCACCGCGGCTCCTCCGGCACGAGCCGCTCGTCGTCCGATCCGGGCGGCGTTTCAGGCGTGTCGATGGGCGATCGGGTCCGGTGCCGGCGTAGTCGGAGCGCGGCGGCGACGAAGGACGCGACCAGGGGCCGGTGGTCGTGTTCGTTCCAGGCGAGGACGAGGCGGCTGGGTGGGGTGTCGGTCACCGGAACGCCGACCAGGTCGGCCGGGAGCGGTTCGACCAGCGAGCGGGGCAGTACGCCGATCATCCGGCTCACCGTGATCATGTGGAGCAGCTGGGTCACGTCGGCGACCTCGGGGCCGGTGCCGTCGCCGCCGGGGACGCCTTTCCAGCGTGGCAGCGTCTCACCTTCCAGATCGGACATGCGCACCGAAGGGCGCCCCGCCAGCCGGTGCCCGGCCGGGACGATCACTATGCGGTCCTCGGTGTGCAGGGTCTCGTGGGCCAGGCCGTCGAGGTCGTCGAACGGGGCATAGAGCAGGCCGACGTCGGCGCGGCCGTCGTGCAGGATCTCGGTGCGGTCGGCGGGGCCGCTGAACAGGATGTCCACCCGGCGGGCGTCGGGCTGGTGGGAGTACTCGGCCAGGATCCCGGACAGCAGGCCGGCGTCACCGCCGGGCTTGAGCACGAGACGCAGGTGGGCGTGGGGGTCGCCGGCGTGCCGGGCGTTGCGGACGGCGGCGCTGACCGCGTTGAGGGCGTGCCGCCCGTGTTCCCGCAGTGCCTGTCCGGCCGGGGTGAGGGCGACGTGCCGGCTGGAGCGGATGAACAGGGGGACGCCGAGCCGGGTCTCGATCCGCCGGATCGCCTTCGACAGCGCCGGCTGGGCGATCGAGAGCCGGATGGCGGCCCGGCCGAAGTGCAGTTCGTCGGCGACCGCGAGGAAGTACTCGAGCTCACGGGTCTCCAGTTCAACCATGCCCCCAGGTTATCACCGAAGATCGAACCGGTCTTGGACGCCGACGGTATACGCCGTCGAGAATCAATGCATGATTCACCATGCGATACTCGTTTCCTTCGATCAGCCCTTGCCTGACACCGAGCTCGATCAGTTCCTCATGGATATCGAACGGGGCGAGCGGAGCGAGCGAGTCAACGACGCAGCGCCTCTGGTCGCTCCCCCGGCGAAGGAGGGCGCATGAGCGCGATGTCGGGTCGGACGCCGCCTCCTTCGTCGCCGGGATCGCTGCGTATCGCCGCGCGCGATGATCAGACACCCGGCGCCACGGGCGCACGGCGGCTCGTCGCCAAGGTTCCCGAGGTCACCGCACTGTTCTGGATCATCAAGATCCTCACGACTGGAATGGGCGAGACCTTTTCGGATTTTCTCGTCAGCCACGTCAATCCGGGACTCGCCCTGGGCGGCGCCGCGATCGCGTTGGCGATTGCGCTGATCGCCCAATTCCGCAGCGATCGCTACCGCCTCTGGATCTACTGGTCGGCCGTGGTCATGGTGGCCGTCTTCGGCACCATGATCGCCGACGTTCTCGACTTCGTGGTCGGCCTTCCGTACCTGGTCACGACGGTGGGGCTCTCGATCGTGCTGGCCGTGATCCTCGTCCGGTGGTACGTCCGGGAGAGAACCCTGTCGGTGCACAGCATCACCACCCCACGCCGGGAACGCTTCTACTGGTCGATGGTGATGACCACCTTCGCACTCGGCACCGTCGCCGGCGACCTGACGGCCAACTGGCTGCGCCTTGGGTACCTGGGCTCGATCGTCCTGTTCGCCATCGCCATTGCCGTCCCGGCCGCCGCGTACCGCTGGGCGGGCCTGGGCACCGTCACCGCGTTCTGGTCCGCCTACATCATCACCCGTCCGCTCGGCGCGTCGATCACCGACTGGCTGTCCTCGTCTCGCCAGGACGGCCTCGGCCTGGGCACCGGATGGATCAGCCTCGGCGCGACGATCGCCATCGTCGCGCTGCTCGGACTGCTCGGGATGCGCGGAGCCGACCCGACCGCCGGCCTTCACTCCGACGCCGTCCACCCCACCGAGGAGGCGGACGGTTAAGGAGCCTTCTCCGAGTGCCGTTCCGGCCTGACCGCGTACACGACGGACGTGTAGCGGAAGGCATTCGAGAGCCGCCGATATGCGCGGCGCCCACAGAAAGGCATGTGCCTTGGAACTCATCGCGATGGAAGAAGCCTTTCGCCATCCCCGAACTTCAGGCCGAATACCCCGTGCCCAGGACGGTCACCGCCGGCCACTGGCAACGCCGTACGGGTCCGTCACCTGCACACCTGAACACGGGTTCGTCCCGACTGTGGGCACGTCACGACGAAGCCGTGACCTGAGAGGATGAGGAATCCGTACGTGAGCACGACTCGACCCGGCGTATCACCGGCGCCGCCGTCTTCTCTGCTGTGGAAGGCCGTCGGAATCGGGCTGGCCGTCATGACGCTGGAAGGCTATGACCTCGTCGCCTTCGGCGCGACGGCGCCGCTGTTGCACCGATATCGGCCGTGGGGCCTTTCTCTGCCGGCGCTGGGCGTGCTGGGCAGTCTCACACCCGTGGGAATGCTGTTCGGGGCCCTACTGGTCGGGCAGCTCACCGACCGGTACGGGCGACGGCGAACGGCGTTGATCAGCCTCATGGCCGTCTCACTGGGGATGTTCACGTGTGCGTTCGCCCCCGATCCACAGGTGTTCGGCGCCGGCCGAATCATGGTCGGGCTAGGGGTCGGTGCGATCTACCCCGCCATAACACCGCTGATCTTCGAGCTCACGCCGGCGACGCGAAAGAACCTGTACTCGGCGATCGTTCAGTGCGGCGTCACGATAGGGGGATCATCGGCCGCGATGGTGGCCGGCGTCCTCCTGCACGGATCCGATTTCCGGCTGGAGTACCTCGTCGGCGGTGGCGTCGGACTGCTGCTGTGGGTGATGACCCACCGCTGGCTGCCCGAATCACCGGCGTACCGGCGGACATCCGCGGAGGCGCGGAGGGCGCCTGAAGACGGCGGGTTCCGTCTTGTGCTGCGGCCACCGTACGTGGGAACGACAACGCTGTTCTGCGGCATGGTGATCTGTTCTTTCCTGCTCATCTTCGGGATGAACACCTGGTTGCCGCAGTTGATGCAGGCGGCGCGGTACCCCCTGGGCTCCTCACTGACGTTCCTCACGCTCCTCAACCTCGGTGCGACGGTCGGAGGACTCGCGATGGCGCTACTCGCCGACCGCGCCGGGTCGAAAGGGCCCATCATCGCGTGTTTCGTCGTGGCCGCGGGCGCCATCACCGGCTTGAGCATCAAGTCGCCGCCGGCGATCCTCTACCCGGTGGTGATGATCGGCGGCGCAGGCGCGCTCGGCGTTCAAGGGCTCATCAACGTGTACATCTCGCGCACTTACCCGGTGCACGCCCGGGGCAGCGCGGTGGGTGTCACGCTGGGAATAGGCCGGATCGGTGCCATCGCCGGCCCGACTCTGGGAGGCTGGATACTCGCCGCCGGTTTCGCGCCGCAGTGGAATTTCGTTCTTTTCGCGATACCGGCGTTCCTCGGCGCAATTCTCGCTTTCGCCATCGGGTCAGGGAGACTCCGGCGATTCGCGGGGAAGGCTCCTGTCGCGCGGCTGGTCGAAGAGCCGGCCGAGCCGGCGCCGTGAGGGGGTACCCCGCCGCCGACCTGGTTGAACCAGCCGGGCCGGCCCACCCTGGATGCGGCGGTGCTCCCGGGGTTCCGCCGGGCCATCGCCACCACCCACCGCGAGCCGGGGCGGTTTTTTCTAACGAGACGCTTTGCCGGCCTCCCGAGTTCGCGTGACATCCGTCACGGCGGAAAAAAATGAGAAACCGGATCTTCCCGTGAACCTCCGCGCCATCACCGGACATCGAACTTACCAGTCGAGTCAGTAAGCAACCGGGGAGGTTTTACCCATGCAGTTCAAGAGCCTGCGTACGACTGCCGCTCTGGCTTGTGGTGTCGGGATGGCCGCTCTCGCCCTCACCGGCTGCAACGTCGATGGCAAGGTGTCGGCGGCGTCGGGTCCATCGGCGCAGACGGCGCCGAGTTCGTCGGGGACGGCGTCGGCCGCCACCGGCACCCACGGTGGGAAGGCGGTGGCGGCGCACACCGGTCCGGGCGACACGCCGAGCTGCATGGCATCCGAGCTCAACGCCGAACTGCAGATTCAAGATCCCGGCTCCAACGAAGAGGAAGCGGAAAAGGCGATCGCCACGCTGACCATCACCAACCGGTCGGGCGAGACCTGCTACCTGCCGGCCGGCTGGACACCGCTCGGGAAGGGCGGGCGGAACAACTACACCGCGATTCCCTCGACCCAGGTGAGCTATCCCGGTCCCGGCACGACCATCACGCTGCGGCCCGGACGTTCGGCCTTCGCCGGAACGAAGTGGCACACCACCAAGGGCTGCCCCGGCGGCGTCACCGACGGCCTCGGCGTCGCCTGGCACAGCACCTGGATCCCGCTCACCTACCACGGCCTCGACGACGGCTACCAGCCGCCGATCTGCGACAGCCTCACCCTGGGCACCCTTCAGCCCACCATGAACGGCGTCAACTTCACCTGACCCGTCCCGAATGCACGGAACAGGCCAGGCACACGGGGCCGTAGGGAGCGGGAACGCGAACGTTCCCGCTCCCTGCGCGTGTCAGCCGCCTGCTCGGCCAAGGGTCCGCTCACTCGGGCTGTGCGGGTGTGTGTTGGCGCGTCATCGCGTCGCAGCGACACAAAAGTAAACGGTACGGTAAAGTCTACTTCTGGCGGGATCGGATTCGCGGCGGTCGGCTCGGTTGGCGAGGGCCCGCAGAGGCGACCACGAACTCTGCTTGTACACCCCGTGTATAGAGAGGTTCTCTCATGTCACGCCGAAGACCGGGCCGTGGCCCTGCGCAACGGCTCCACGCCCACCACGGCCGGCAAATACCGGATCACGCTGCAGGTGACCACCCGCCACCACAACGCCCTGACCTGCTTCGCGGAACGACGGGCCGGCGGCGACCTCGGCGATGAGCACATCATCACCGCCGGAAACACCGTACCGGTCACCACCGCCGTGCCGGCCGGCACCCGGTACAACCTGATCTGCCTCGGCACCGCACAAGGCCGCCAGGTCCTCAACGGCACCGTCACCGAGACCACCCGATGACCCCACCACACACCCGCAATGCTTTACGCCTGTGCCGGCAGATGTCCCCCGCGTGAGCTACCCCGAGTGCCCACTGAGAGGTGACATATCGGAGGCAGCCGGATTCGTGGCGTTATCGTGTGTGCGGTCTCTGGCCGCGGGATCTTGCGAAGGTGCGACATGCAACCGTTGAAACATCCTCGAATGGCAGAGCTCGCGGCGGTCGAGCGGACACTGTGCGCCGCGGTGGCCGGGCAGGGCGGCGTGCTCCTCGTCTGCGGCGAGGCGGGCATCGGCAAGACGGAACTGATCGACCGGGCGCTGGACCGGGTGGCGGGTCTGCGGCGGCTCCGCGCCGCCGGGAGGGAGTTCGAGACCGAACTCCCGTTCGCCGGGCTGCACGAGCTCTGCCGGCCGCTGCTTCCTTACCTGGAGACGCTGCCCGGCCCGCAGCGGGCCGCTCTGGAAGTGGCCTTCGCGGTGCGGGAGGGCACGTTGCCGGACCTCTTCCGGGTCGGCCTGGCGGTGCTCGGCCTTCTGTCGGCCGCCGCCTCCGAGCAGCCGATCGTGTGCGTGGTCGATGACGCGCAGTGGCTCGACCACGCCTCGACGCAAGCCCTGGCGTTCGTGGCGCGCCGCATCGAGCACGACCCGATCGCACTCCTGTTCGCCGTCCGGGGGGGCGGAGTGCCGGACCTGCTCGACGGGCTGCCCGAGCTCACGCTCACCGGGCTCGGCAATGAAGACGCGCTCGCGCTGCTGGCCTCCCGGATGCGCACGCCGCTGGACGAGCGGATCCGGGACCAGATCATCGCCGAGGCTCGCGGCAACCCTCTGGCGCTGCTCGAGCTGCTGCGGAGCGTGGCCACCGGCGAGCTGGCCGGCGGCTTCGGGCTGCCCAATGCGCTTTCGGTGCCCGCGCGGATAGAAGCCGCGTACCGGGAGCGCCTGGCCCCCTTCCCGGAGAGCACCCGGTGGCTGCTCCTGCTGGCGGCGGCCGAGCCACTCGGCGATCCGGTCCTGCTGTGGTGGGCGGCGGAAGAGCTCGGCATCGGAACCGAGGCGGCCGACCCGGCCGAGGCCGCGGGACTGGTCGACGTGGGCGTCCGCGTGCGGTTCCGGCACCCGCTGGTCCGGTCGGCGATCTACCGGGCGGCATCACCGGAGGACCGCCGTACCGCGCACCGCGTGCTGGCCGACGTCACCGACCCGCTCGTCGACCCGGATCGCCGGGCGTGGCACCTTGGCCAGTCGGTCCTCCTGCCCGACGAGCGCATCGCGGACGAACTCGAACGCGCCGCCGACCGGGTGTCGGCCCGCGGTGGCATGGCGGCCGCGGCAGGCTTCCTGGAGCGCGCTACGGCCCTGACCCCGGATCCGGCCCGCCGGGCCCTACGCGCCCTGAGAGCGGCGCGCTTCAAGTACTGGACCGGGGACGGCGAAGCCGGGACCGACCTGCTGGCCACCGCCAAGACGGGGCCGCACGATGAACGGCAACAGGCGCTCGTCGAACTGCTGGCCGCACAGATGTCCATCCTCAGCGGGCCTGGAATCAAGGATCCGGCTCCGCTGCTCGACGCGGCACGGACGCTGGAGGCGTACGACCGGCCGAAGGCCCACTACTCCTATCTGGCGGCGTTCGTGACGGCGATGCGCGCCGGTCGCCTCGGGCCCCCGGAACTGTTGGCCGACACCGCGCGTCAGCTGGCGAAGACGCTGGAGGAGGCGCCCGGCGCGTCCCCGACACCGATGGACCTCCTGTTGGAGGCGCTGATCACACGGGAGGTCGAAGGTTACGTGGCGGCCGTTCCGTCATTGCGGCGGGCCGTCGGCGTCTTCCTGTCCGAGACGGAGCAGGTGAATCGTCACTACCAGTGGGCGGCGCTGGCCAGCGCGGTGGCGATGGACCTGTGGGCGTACGACGACTGGCGCACGCTCTCCGAGCGCCAGGTGCTGTTCCTGCGTCGTACGGGGACGCTGAAGGCGCTGCCGAGCGCATTGCAGTATCACGCTTACGCGCACATCCTCGCCGGTGAGTTCCACGACGCCGAGGCGCTGATCGCCGAGGCGGCCACGCTCGCTCCCACCGGGAACCCCAGCGGCCCGCCGTTCGCCGACCTGACGCTCCGCGCCTGGCGTGGGGACCGGGAGGGGAGCGCCGCGTTGATCGAGCAGATACTCGAGTCGGCACGTGAAACCGGCGAGGGCCACAGCCTGTCGGTGATCGACAGTGCGAACGCGGTGCTCAATAACGGCTTCGGCCGATACGACGCCGCCTTCGAGGCGGCCGCGGAGGTCTGTCGGTACGGCGAGCTGGGGTTCGGCGCGTACGTCCCGCCGGAACTGGTGGAGGCCGCCGCGCGCAGCGGACGGCATCGGCTCGCCAAGCCGGTGCTGGAGACCTTCGTCGAACAGACCGAGGCGAGTGGCACCGACCTGGCCATCGGTCTGCAACGGTACGCATGCGCTCTGCTCGAGGACGGCCCCGGCGCCAAAGACCTCTACCGGGAGGCGATCGACCGGTTGTCCCGCGTCGGTGCCACGGTCTATCTCGCCCGGGCCCACCTGGTCTACGGGGAGTGGCTGCGCCGTACGGCGAGGCGTGGCGACGCCCGGGTGCAGTTGCGCACCGCGTACGAGATGCTGTCCGGGATGGGGGCCGCCGGGTTCGCCGAACGCGCCGCCCGTGAACTGTCCGCCTGCGGTGAGCGTCCGCACGCGCCCGTCACCCCACCACGCGATCTGCTCACCCCACAGGAACTCCAGATCGCCCGGCTCGTCGCCGGCGGTGCGACCTCCAAGGAGGCCGCCGAACAGCTCTTCGTGAGTCCGCGCACCGTCCACGCCCACCTGCGCAACATCTTCAAGAAACTCGGGATCACCTCTCGCCTGCAACTGCGTGACCTGAAGCTGGACTCGCCGCTGGAACTGGATCTGGATGGGGGTCCGATGTCCGGCGACGGCCCGGAGGGATCCGGCGATCTTCGTGAGGCGGACGCCGACGGGACGTACCGTGCCGAAGAGCCCTAGGTATTGCCGATGGCGACGAAATAGGCAACGTTGCCTATACACCCGCCGCCCATGACGCCCCCACACTCGATCCATGACTGCTCCACGGCTCGGCGAATGTGCGCACATGCAGTGACGTTCCGCTGCCGAGGACTACCGGCCAGGACGTGCGAACCGTTGCGAGCACGCGGCCGGAAACGGGGCGGCTCTTTCGAGCGGTGCCCGAGGAGCAGGTCCGCTCCCCTGAACGAGCTCCGGTAACGACTCCCGTGAAAGGCGAGCCGCCATGGCGAATGAACCATCGGTGACCGTGGGTGGGGTGACGTACCAAGTCACCCCCGAGTATCTGGCCGGCGCGGTGTCGGACACGAGCAGCGCGGCGGAACAGATCAAAGCCGAGCTGGACCACATCAAGACCTACGTCAACAGCCTCGAGGACGTCTGGGGGGGCGTCGCGCACGACCGCTTCGTGGCGCTGATGGCCGAGTACGACATCCTCGCGAACATACTGCACGACTCTCTGACGACCATCGCGAGCGGACTGCAGGGCAACTACCTCAACTACGTCAACCACGAACAGCAGAACATCACCAACCTGCAGAACATCGAGGCGGGCATGCCGGGCGGCCATACCGCCGTGGCCAACCTGACCTGACGACGTCCCCGCGGAACCGAGGAGAGCGGAACATGGCCGACATCGACGGCAGGGAGATGTACGTCGGCGAGGGACTGGGTGCCGCCGGCGTCTGGATCAACGGGCGCGCCGGGCAGATCAGGGACGAGCTGAAGGCATTGGAGGGCAAGCTCGCGCCGCTGCAGGAGGGGTGGAACCACAGCCTGGCGGCGGACTACTACCAGCGCCTGCAGGGGGATTGGAACCTCGCCGCCGAGGGACTGTTCGGCCCGGACGGGGTCCTGGGGCAGATCGCCCACGCCATGAACGTCAACTGGGGCAACTACACCGACGCCGAGTGGTCGAACATCCAGACGTGGAAGCACTGACCACGGCCACAGGTCTGCCCCTGAACGTGCAGGCGATGAGTTCGAGGAAGCGAGGATCCGCCGGTGGCCGATGAGCGCTGCCGGATCACCGTCGTGGGCGAGCGCAGAAGCGTGGACCTGGCGGTGCCGGCGCAGGCGCCGATCGCGGAGTACGCCCAGGCTCTGGCGGACATGTGCGGGCAGGCGGACTCGGACGCGATGCCCGCGGCCTGGTCGCTGGCGCCGGCGGGAGGCGCTCCGTTCCAGCCGAGCCAGTCGCTCGGCGCCGTCGGCGTACTGGACGGCGAGACGCTGTACCTGCGGGACGTGCTCCAGGGCGAGCTCGACGGGCCGGTCGTCGCCGACATCGCCGAGCAGGTCGCCGAACTCGACGATGACGGCTTCGAGTGGAACGCCCGGACCCGGGCGTACACCACGCTCGCCCTCGGGCTCCTGGTCGCGGTGGCCGGGGCCGGCGCGCTCGGCACCGGTTCGTACGACGTGCCCGTGCTCGGGCCCGTGCTGTTCGCGGCCGGCGTGGCCTCGGCCGTGCTCGCCTGGGTGAGCGGGGCGAAGGCGTGGCCGATGCCGAAGGGGCTGCGGCTGGCCCTGGCCACGGCCGCCTGCCCGTTCATGGCGTTCGCGGCCCTGGCGTTGTCGCTGCCGGGCGCGGGAGCGCCGGTCGAGGTGACGGTCGCCGCGTCCATCGGCGCGTTCGCGGCCTATCTGGCCGTCCCGTCGGTCACCACGCTCGTGCTGCAGCTGCTCTGCGGGCTGGGGACGGTGCTGACGGTCCCGCTCGCGGTCCTGCACGCCGATCGGGCCGAGGCCGCCGCCGTCGTCGCGGTGGCGCTGTTCTTCCTCCTGAGTGCGCTGCCCCGGATCGCGGCGCAGGTGGCGGCGGTGCCGCCCGGCCCCGCGCTGATGGAGGACGTCGAGGCGACGGTACGCCGGATCCAGCGGCTGCTGATCTTCGTGAACGCGCTGTGCTGCCTGGCGGTGGCCGTCTGCCTGGTGCTGCTGAGCGGTTCCGATGACTGGTTCGCGCTCGGGCTCGTGCTGTGCCTGAGCTTGGCGCTGCTGTGCCGCGCGAGCTCGTCGAGGCTGCGCGCGGTCGTGGCCGCCGTCCTGGCCGGCGCCGCGGTCGGGCTGACGACTCTCGCGCTGCGGGGCGCCGGTCACGTCTTCGGGCCGCACGGTCACCTGAACACCGCGCAGGTCCCCGGCTGGTCGGGCCCGCTGGCGGCGCTCGTGGCCGGCGTCGTGGTGGTGTGGTGGGGCGTGGTGCTGTGCTTCCGCAGTTCGTTGCAGAGCGCCGACTTCGCCGACCGCTGGAGCTGGCCGGGACCGTTCGCCAATTTCCTCGGCGCGCTGAGCGTGCCGCTGGCCGCGGGCGTGTTCGGCGTCTTCGACGCGCTCATGAAGGCCGGCGGGAAGGCGTGACGCCATGCTGACGAAGAGACCCGCCCGAGAGCGGGTGGCGCCCGGGTGGGGAGCGCACAGCACGATCGGCGCCGCCGTGCGCGCCGCCGCGGACGGCGCCGTCGTCTCGGTGCATCCCGGCGACTACCGGGAGAGCCTCATCCTGGACCGCAACGTCACCGTCGTCGCGGAGAAGGGACCCGGCACGGTGCGGATCACCGCACCCCACGGCCCCGCCGTCACCGTGCACGGCGGCCAGGTCGTGCTCCGCGACCTGACGTTCGCGTCCGCCGCACCGTCCGACGTGGTGGTCCTCGCGCGCGGCGGAACGCCGGAGCTGCACGGATGTGAGGTCACCGGCGGCCGGGTCGAGGTCACCGGTGACGCCGTGGCCACGTTCAGGGACTGCGCCGTCCACGGCACCGGCGGTGCGGCCGTCCGGCTGACCGGGACGAGCCGGACGGTGCTGGAGGACTGCGCCGTACGGTCCGCCGGCGGCGACGGCGTCACGGCCGACGACGAGGCCCGCGTCGAATGCACCGGAACCCTCATCGAGGACGCCCGGGACCGCGGCGTCCACCTGACCGGAGCCGCCCGCGGCCGGCTCACCCGCTGCGAGGTGCACGGCACCGGCGCCGCCGCCGTCCACGCCGAGGGACGCTCCGCGCTCGTGCTGCGCGACTGCCGCCTGTACGACACGGGCGGCCAGGGCCTGCGCCTGAGCGGTACGGCCGGGCGGCGCGCGGCGGCCGGCGGCGGTGAGCGCCCGCGCGACGCCGCGTCGGCGGAGGAGCCCGAGAGCTCCCGGTCGCACGCCGTCCTGCTCGGCCGGTGTGAGATCTTCCGTACGGCGGGGGTCGGGGTGCTCGCCGAGGACGAGGCGGCGGCGGTGCTCGACGACTGCCACGTGCACGACACCCGGCGGGCGGGGATCCTCGTCACCGGGACCGGCGCGCTGGAGCTGGACGCCGTTCGCGTCGTCGACGTCGCCGACAGCGGGCTCGCGGTGACCGGCGGGGCCACCGTTCGCGTACGCGGCGGTGTGCTCGCCCGTACCGGGGCGAACGGCCTGTACGCGAGCGGCGAGGCGGACCTCGCGCTGACCGACCACGAGATCCACGACACCGCGTTCACGGCGGTGCACCTGGCCGGCGGGGCGCGCGCCGCGCTGACCGAATGCCGGATCCGCGACACCCCCGAGTACGGCGTCCGGGTGTGCGAGCGGGCCGAGCTGACCGCGGAGGAGACGCGCCTCCAGGACATCGGGATGACGGGCGTGTTCGTGGAGGGCGGCGACGCGGCGCTGCGCGGCTGCCGGGTGACGCGCGCGCAGACCGCGCTCGACCTGCGGACGACGCACCGGCCGTTCGTGTCCGAGTGCGAGATCGGCGACATCGCCGAGATCGGGATCAACGTCGGCCTCGGCGGCGGAGCCGTCATCGAGGGCGCCCGCATCCAGCGCACCGGGTCGACGGGCGTGTTCCTGGACGCCGGCAGCGTCGTACGGCTCGACGACTGCTCGGTGACCGACATCGAGGGCACCGGCCTGTACGCCGGCGCCGACGCCCGGCCGCGTGTCCGCGGGCTGACCGTCGAGCGGCCCGCGCGCAACGGCGTGTTCGTCGCCGGGAACGCGGCGGGTCTGTTCGAGGACTGCCGGATCTCCGACGCCGGATACCCCGCGATCTACGTCGAGGCCGGCGCCACGCCGGTCCTGCGCCGGTGCCACGTGTCCGGTGGCGACCACGACCTGGTGGTGTGCGACGGCGCCGACCCCCTCATCGAGGAGTGCGGGTCGGAGGGCGTCCGCGACGCCGTCCTGCCGCAGGGGGGACGCCCGTCACCGTCCGCGCGTACGGCGACGGCCGCCGGCCGGTCGCAGAAGGCGGGCGGTTCCGTGGCCGCTGCCGAGGACGAGGCGGAGACGACGCCCGAGGAGCGGCTCGCGGAGCTGCACGCCGAGTTGGACCGGCTGGTCGGTCTGGAGGGCGTCAAACGCGACGTCATGGGCCTGACCAAGCTGATGCAGATGGTCAAGGTGCGGCAGGAGGCGGGGCTGCCGCCGCCGCCGCTGTCCCGTCACCTGGTCTTCGCCGGCAACCCGGGCACGGGCAAGACCACGGTCGCCCGGCTGTACGGCGGGTTCCTGCACGCGCTGGGGCTGCTCGAACGCGGTCACCTCGTCGAGGCCGACCGCGGTGACCTGGTCGGGGAGTACGTCGGGCACACGGCGCCCAAGACGCAG
Organism: Actinoallomurus soli; assembly: GCF_024055715.1. Classification (GTDB taxonomy): domain Bacteria; phylum Actinomycetota; class Actinomycetes; order Streptosporangiales; family Streptosporangiaceae; genus Actinoallomurus; species Actinoallomurus soli. Next base: position 1,981 of record NZ_JAMXMV010000043.1, on the reverse strand, counting down.
GCGGTGTTCCGCCGGGCCCTCGGCGGCGTGCTGTTCATCGACGAGGCCTACTCGCTGGTCCCCTACGGCCAGAGCACCGACTTCGGCCAGGAGGCGATCTCCACGCTGGTGAAGCTGATGGAGGACCACCGCGACGAGGTCGTGGTGATCGTCGCCGGCTACCCGGAGGAGATGCGGCGCTTCCTGGCCTCCAACGCCGGGCTGGGCTCGCGGTTCACCCGCACCCTGACGTTCGAGGACTACGTGCCCGAGGAACTCGTACGGATCGTGGGCTACCACGCCGACCGACACCAGTACGAATGCCCCGAGGAGACCATCGCCGCCCTGCACCGCTTCTTCGACGAACTCCCCAGGGACGAGCAGTTCGGCAACGGCCGCACCGCCCGGCAGGTCTTCCAGCTGATGACCGAACGCCACGCCCTGCGGATCGCCGACGACCTGACGGCCGCGAATTCCGGCGACCTGACGCTGCTCCTGCCGGAGGACCTGCCGCCGTTCCAGGCGGTATGAGACCCGACTGCCGAAGATCGACCATCGGACAGGAGAACAAGTGACCGACATCACGTCTCCCATCACCTCGAAATACGACCAGAACCCTTACACCCCTGATTTCTCCGGCAGCGACGACAGCAACAACAGCGACGATTCCCCGCCGGACATCCTGGGGAACACTCAGTCCCCCAAGGTCACGGTCGCCTGGGACGCGCACCGTTCCTTCAACGACGCTCCGAACGACCCCAACGGGGGAGATAGTCAGAGCACTACGGGTGGGGACGACGCGCAGGATTTCTCGGTCAACTTCGCCACGCTCGGTTCCCAGATCAATTCAATGCTGACCAAGACGAAAACATTGGTGACCGAGTACGAAAGCCTGCGAACGAAGGTCCTGGGTTCGGAGGATACCGTCTTCGGTCAGACCTCCATGCTGCCGGGACAGGGTCCGGCGACATTCGTGAACGGCAACGGCGGCACGGGCTTCTGGTCCCCCAACAGCGACGAAAGCCAAAAACCGTCACCCACGGCCTTCGCGGAGCCGGCGAAGAAATTCGCTGCGGAGATGAATCCGCACCAGGAGAAGGCGCTGCAGGCCATCGGTGCCACACTCGAGCTCGTCGGGGAGTACATCGCCCTCGTGAACTACTCGGGCCAGGTCTACTCTGCGGCCGATCGGAAATCGAAGTTCCCTGATCCGCCGAGCAAAGGGGTTACCGGCTGACGCGTTGACGCGCGTCGTATGGGCAGATCTCTCCCTGCGGGGCAGATTATCGGGTGACAGGGTGAACGCATGAGCGACGAAGTCCGTACCATCGACGGTCAGCAGGTCCACGGCACCGTTGACAACGGTACCTTCTTCTCGGATGACGGCAAGGTGGTCGTCAAGCCCGACGGCACGGTCTTGCACGGGATCACCGATCCCAATACGCACCAGTTCTTGCCGAACGGCGCGACGCGCACCATGCCGGATGGTTCCGTCGTTTATGGCGTCAATTCCGATGGCAACTTCTACTCTGAAGACGGCAAGTTGCTCATCAAGGCCGATGGCACGGTCGAGCACGGGTTCACCGATGGTCAGGGTTATTTCCATTCGGCGCGTACGGTCGATGGTCAGACGGTCTATGGGAGTGACACCACCGATGGCGGGTGGATCTCCGATGACGGTAAGACCGCCTTCGACAAGGACGGGAAGATGGTGCACGGGATCACCGATCCCAACACGCATAACTTCCTGCCGAACGGCGCGACGCACACCATGCCGGATGGTTCCGTCGTTTATGGCGTCAACTCCGATGGCAACTTCTACTCTGAAGACGGCAAGTTGCTCATCAAGGCCGATGGCACGGTCGAGCACGGGTACACCGATGGTCAGGGTTATTTCCATTCGGCGCGTACGGTCGATGGTCAGACGGTCTATGGGAGTGACACCACCGATGGCGGGTGGATCTCCGATGACGGTAAGACCGCCATCGACAAGGACGGGAAG
>NZ_JAMXMV010000042.1 GCF_024055715.1 Actinoallomurus soli | reverse complement strand
CCTCTCTGCTCGCAGCGGCTTGGCGCAGAGAGGTGTCGTCGACCGTACGGTCCCTTCCTCTCAGGGGCGAGCGGGTTCGATCGCGCCGAACCACCGCTGCACGGCCGCCCGGAGTTCTTCCGTCTCCGCGGGATCCGGCCGGGGTGATGCGGACGCCCAGGCCACATGGCAGTCCGGTCGAAGGAGCAGGGCGGTGGGCGCCGAGGCGAGCGGGCGCGCGGTGACGATATCGACGTGGTCGTGCAGCAGGGGGGCGAGCGTCTCCGCCAGGGATGCCTCTTCGGTCAGGTCGAGCAGCAGGGGACGTGCGGGTCTGGTCAGCTCGGCGAGCCGAACCGGCCCGGTCGGCGTGCGAAGCTCCAGGTCCGGGGCGAACCGGCCGATCAGCGGATGCGCCTCGCGTCCGCCCATGTCGTAGCGGACGTCGGCGCCTGCGATGAGTTCGGCCAGGCGCTGCACGGTGCTCCGGTCGCGGAGCAGTTCGGCGAACAGCTCGCGCAGCCCGGTGACGTCGTCGCCGGGGGCTATCAGGGCCGACTGTGCCTGCGCGTTCACTACCATGCGGTGGGCCGCCGGTCGCCGCTCCGTCTCGTAACTGTTCAGCAGCCCGGAAGGGGCGCTACCGCGGATCACGGCGGCGAGTTTCCAGCCGAGGTTGACCGCGTCCTGCAGGCCGAGGTTGAGCCCGGGTCCTCCCCCCGTGGCGGCGTACACATGGGCGGCATCACCGATCAGGAACACTCGGCCGTCGGAGAACCGTTCGGCGACTCGGGTATTACCGCCCGTGAGCCGGCGCAGCACGTGCGGCCCTTCGCCGTCGGGCGGCCCGAGTGGCACGTCGACGCCCAGCACGCGGCGGATGCTCGCCCGCAACTCGTCAAGGCTCATCGGATCGTCGGTCCCGGGCCGGTCCCACTCCGTGGCGCTGACCAACGGCGGGTGGCCGGGCACCGGCGCGTAGGAGAACCCGCCGCGCTCGGTGCGGTGGGGCAGGAACGGCAGGACCGCGCCGTGGCCGGGCACGTTCAGCGCACCGGTCGCGGGATCGACCCAGTCCGCCGGGACCGTCGCGTGCGCTGTGCGGACGGTCATCCGGTCATAGGTGACGCCGGGGAATCCGATGCCGGAGAGCTTCCGCGTGGTGCTGTGTGCTCCATCCGCGCCGATGAGGTACCGGCCCCTTAGCTCGTATGCCCCGCTCGGACCCGTGACGTCGATGGTGACCGCGTCGTCGTCCTGTGCCAGGCCGACGACCTCGTGTCCCCGCCGGATCTCCACGCCCAGTTCGATGGCGCGCTCCTGCAGGACCTGCACGATGCGTCGCTGCGGCACCGGCAGGGCGTAGACGGGGCTGTCCTCCAGCAGGCTCAGATCCAGGCCCATCGCGCCGAACATGAAGTACGCGGAGTTCGGCTGCGGCGGTTCCGGACTGCCGCTGAGACGTTCGTACAGCCCCCGGCGGTCGAGCATTCGCACGACCTGGCCGAGCAGTCCGTTCGCCTTCGGTTCCCCACTCGGCTCCGGCAGCCGCTCCAGCACCACCGGCCGGACCCCTGCCAGGCTCAGCTCGCAGGCCAGCATCAGCCCGTTCGGGCCACCGCCGGCGATGACGACATCTGTGATCACGTGTTCTCCTCGTTCGCCTCATGCGGAGCCTACGGTACATGCCGTACCTTAAAGTTCGCGAGGCGCTGCTGGAGATCGGGTGGAAAGGGTACTATCGGTACCGATCAGTGCCGATCGGTCGGGCGATCAGCCCGCGTACCGCACCCTGTCCTCGGAGCGGGCGGCGGCGAAGGCGGGGACCACCCAGCGGCGGAGGAAGGGACGCGGGTCCTCGGCGGCCGTCCCGTGATGCTCCGGGCCGGGGATGTAGGAGTGCAGCAGTCGCAGCAGGAACTCCGCCAAGCCGCTCAGTTCCGCGGTGTCGTACCCGTGTGCGGGCCAGTCGATCGAGAGGCGTTTCAGCAGTTCGTGAGTGAGGCGGATGGCGATCGGCGACAGCATCTCGGCGCCGAAGCTGGCCGTGCGGCCGGTCGCGAGCAGCAGGCCGACGTGCGGCTCGACGGGCACCCGCTCGATGGTGAACGCCAGGGCCTCGACGAGGATGTCGGCGGGCTCGCCGAGCGGCGCGACGTGCGCGAGCAGCCGGTCGGTGAACTCGTCGGCGGCGGCCAGTGAGGTGGCCTTGATCAGCTCCTCGACGTTCCGGTAGTACCGGTAGATCGTCGCGCGGGTGACCCCGAGCTCCTCGGCGACGTCGGTCAGTCCGGTCTTGCGGGCGCCGTACCGGTCCACGCAGCGGGCGGTGGCATCGATGATGCGCCGGCGTGCCTCCTCATCGCTCTTCGGCGGATCGCCTCGCCACCCGTGCGTGCGCATGGCCCCATTCCACCAGACCGGCCGGAACCGCGTCGATCACGTCACGCAGCCTTGACAGTACATGATTCCAGAATATGTACTCTCGTATGCCGGGCAGTCCCGTACGGGGGAGAAGCGAGCCCTGGGAGCAGTGATCGCCCATGCCCGAACAACCGGTCAACGACGCCATCAACCTGACCAGCGGCGAGTTCTGGGGGCGCGACCCCCACGCGGAACTGCGCTGGATGCGGGAGAACTCACCCGTCTACTGGGACCCGAACAGCCGGACGTGGGGCGTCGCGGGCTACGCCGACGTCAAGTTCGTCTCCCGACGGCCGGACCTGTTCTGCAGCGGCCAGGGCATCCGCCCGGACAGCTCCAACCTGCCCATGATGATCGACATGGACGACCCCGAGCACAAGCTCAGGCGCAAGCTGGTGAGCGCCGGGTTCACCCCGCGGCGGGTCGCGGCCCAGCGCGACCACCTGCGGCGGATCTGCGACGAGATCATCGACTCGGTCTGCGAGCGCGGCGAGTGCGACCTCGTGCACGACATCGCCGCGCAGCTTCCGCTCATCGTCATCGGTGACGCGCTCGGCTTCCCGCCCGAGGAGCGTGAGACGCTGCTCACCTGGTCCGACGACATGCTGCGCGCCCTCACGGGCGGCGACGATCCCGGCCTGCTGGAGCACGCCATGCAGGCGTTCACAGGTTTCAGCGAGTTCGCGTCGCGCACCATCGCCGACCGGCGCGCCTGCCCGCGCGACGACCTCATCAGCGCCCTGATCCACGCGACCGCGAACGGCGAGCACCTCGACCACGACTCGCTCATCCAGGAGTCCCTGCTCATCCTGATCGGCGGGGACGAGACGACCCGGCACGTCATCTCCGGCGGCGCGTGGCAGCTCTTCCTGCATCCCGATCAGCGGCGGACGCTGGTCGAGGACCCGTCGCTGATCCCGACCGCCGTGGAGGAGATGCTCCGCTGGGTCTCGCCGATCAAGAACATGGCGCGCACCGCGACGCGCGACACCGTGCTGCACGACCGGCGCATCGCCGAGGGCGACAAGCTCCTGCTCCTGTACCCGAGCGCGAATCGGGACGCTCTGGTCTTCCCCGACCCGGACGTCTTCGACGTGACACGTACGCCGAACGAGCACCTCGCCTTCGGGAACGGCCCGCACTTCTGCCTGGGCAACAGCCTCGCGCGGCTGGAACTGACCGTCATGTTCGAGCGGCTGCTCACCCGCCTGCCGGACCTGGAGCCGGTGAGCCTGCGGCAGCCCGCCCACCGGCCCGCCAACTTCGTGTCCGGGTACGAGACCATGCCGGTGCGCTTCACCCCCGTACGCCGCTCGGCGCGACCCTGACCGCGTAGGCCGTAGCGGACGAAGTGGCCCCCGGCGTGCTACGTCAGGGCCATGCCGGGCACGCGGGCGCGGATCGCGTCCAGTTCGGCCTCGTCGGAGATGCCCTGCCAGTCGTACCGTGGCGTGTACGGCGCCTCGAGTGCCCGCACCTCCTCGTCGGTGAGCACCACATCCAGCGACGCCACGGCGTCATCGATCTGTTGTGCCGTTCTGGCACCGACCAGCGGAGCGGTCACCACGCGCCGGCGGCGCAGCCACGCTAGGGCGATCTGCGCGCGGCTCACCCCGTGCGCGTCCGCGACCTGCCCGACCGCCTCTACGATCGCGCGGTTGGACGCCTCCTCCGTGGGCGCGTACAGCTGGTCGGCGTACGCGCCGTCGGTCGCGGCACGTGCGGTGGACTTCGCGTCGTTCCAGGCTCTGGCCAGGCGACCTCGGGCCAGCGGGCTCCAGACGATCGTGCCGACGCCCTCGTCCAGGCACAGCGGGATCATCTCGCGCTCTTCCTCACGGTGCAGCAGGTTGTAGTGATCCTGCATGGACACGAAGCGGGCCCAGCCGTGCTCGCGCTGCAGGTGCAGCGCCTTCGCGAACTCCCAGGCGGGCATCGATGAGGCGCCCAGGTATCGCACCTTCCCCGTCTTCACGAGGTCGCTGAGCGCCTCGAGCGTCTCCTCCAGCGGCGTCGCGTGGTCGTTGCGGTGCACCTGGTAGAGGTCGATGTAGTCGGTGCCCAACCGCCGTAGGGAGTGGTCGATCTCGGTCATGATCGCCTTGCGTGACAGTCCCCTGCCGTTGGGGCCGGGGCGCATCGGGTGGCGCAGCTTGGTCGCGATCACCACGTCGTCACGGTTCGCGAAGTCCTTGAGCGCGCGTCCGAGGATCTCTTCGCTCGAGCCGTTCGAGTACATGTTCGCGGTGTCGAAGAAGTTGATGCCGGCGTCGAGAGCGTGCCTGATGAGCGGGCGAGCCTGCTCCTCGCCCAGAGACCAGACGGGGTGGCCGCGGTCGGGCTCGCCGTAGGTCATCGCACCGATCGCGATGGGGGAGACGTCGAGGCCGGTGGTGCCGAGTTTCACATAGCGCATGGGGGACGCCTCCTGCTGAAGCCAAACACGCGGAGAATTCTCCGCATGTATGGTCAAACTAGCGGAGGATCCTCCGGGAATCAATCGCAGGGCATCATCGACACATGACCGACGAGACGCCGAGCACCTACGGCACGCAGCGCCAGGCCGCCGCGCGCAACCGGGTCGCGATCATCGAGGCCGCCCACGAGCTGTTCGCGGACAACCCGCTCGTGCCGCTGAGCGAGGTCGCCAAGCGCGCGGGCGTCGGCGCCGGCACGCTCTACCGCCATTTCCCCACCCGCGACGACCTGATCCTCGCCGCCTACCAGCACGACATCGAACGCCTGACCACCACCGCCGACGAGGTGCTGGCACGGCAGTCCTCCGCGAAAGCCGCGTTCATCGAGTGGTTCGAGACTCTCGCCGCCTACATCCGCATCAAGCACGGCCTCGGCGACGCCTTGCACAGCGCCGCGGCCCAGGACGTGATCAGTGCCTCCTGGGCACCGACCACCGCAGCGGTGGCGAAGCTGGTCGACGCCTGCGTGGCCGAGGGCACCATCGCCCCGGGGCACGACCCGGCGGACATCATCATGCTCATGAGCTTTCTGTGGCGCGTCGCGAACAACGACGAGGGCGCGGCCCAGGGACGGCGCCTGATCGCCGCCGTGTTCTCCGGGCTGCAGGCGCCGCCCCAGCCGATCTGAGCACTCCAGGGCACGATGCCCCGGGAGATTCCGGCGCGGCACGGTTCGCAGGCTCCCCGGCCGCCGGTGAGCAACTCCCTCCGGATCGGGAGCGCTCGTCAGCGCGACGTGTCCGTCTCGATCGCGGCGGAGCGCAGCGCGTCGGCGAGGCGGGCGGCCGGTTCGGATGGTGGCTGGGGCAGTCGGGCGAGCACGATGCGGCGCTGTTCGGCGGGGCCGCCGCGGACGGGCAGGATCCGCACGCCGTCGGGCGCTGCGGAGATGAGTGCGGTGGGCACAGTGGTGATGCCGAAGCCGGCGGCGACCAGGTGAAGTTTGGCCAGCCAGTCGCGGGCGATGTGGGCGATCGTGGGCCGCTCGTCCAGGCCGGGCCACACCCCCATCACCTGGTCCTCGCCCGAGGCCGAGCCGGCGATCCATCGCTGACCGTGGAGATCGGCCACGTCGATGAACTCGTTCCGGGCTAGTGGATGACCGGCGGGCAGGGCGACGCACAGACTGCGCTCGGTCAGCGTCTGCAGCCGCAGGGCCGGGGTTTCGGTGTCGGGCGAGCGAAACGGCGGCGCCGAGGACAGCAGTGCCAGATCGAGCGTGCCGGCGCGCAGTGCCCGGACCAGCGCGGGCGTGCTGCCTTCGCGGGTGGTCACGGTGATGGCCGGATGGGTGCGCCGCAGTTCGGCCAGCGCGCGCGGGACCAGCCAGGAACCGGCGGTGGGGAACCAGCCCAGCCGGACCGTGCCGGGCTCGTCGGGCAGCCCGGCCAGTTCACGCGCGGTGGCGTCGACCTGGTCGATCACGGTGACGGCGCGGCGTAGCACCACGCGTCCGGCCGCGGTCAGGCGGACCCCGTTGTGGCGGCGTTCCAGCAACGGCGAGCCGGCCGCGCGCTCCAGCGTGGCGATCTGCCGGGAGACCGCGGATTGGGTGTAGCCGAGCGCGGTCGCCGCGGCGGTGAGCGTGCCCCGCTCGGCCACCTCCCGGAACACCCGCAGGGCGACCAGTGACACGTCGGTGAAGGCCATGACGTTTACGCATATCATGGTTGAGTTTTTCTCGCTGGTGACATAGCAGTGCTCGCCGTAGCGTGGCCGGCATGAACCTGATCCGCACACCTTTCGGTTTCGCCAGCACCGCCGCCGAGGTCGCCGAGGGCATCGACCTGACCGGCCGGCGGGCGGTGGTGACCGGCGCCTCGTCCGGCCTGGGCGTGGAGACGGCGCGTGCGCTGGCCGGCACCGGCGCCGAAGTCACCCTGGCGGTCCGTGATGTGGAGGCGGGCGAGCGCGCCGCCAAGGACATCACCGCCGGCACCGGCAACACCGCGTTGCGCGTCGTCCGGCTGGACCTGACCGACCCGGCGTCGATCGCCACGTTCACCCGGTCCTGGGAGGGGCCACTGCACATCCTGGTCGCCAACGCCGGCGTGATGGCCTGCCCCGAGCAGCGCACCGCGCAGGGCTGGGAGTGGCAGTTCGCCACCAACCACCTCGGTCATCTCGCCCTGGCCACCGGCCTGCACGCGGCCCTGGCCGCCGACGGGGCCGCCCGCATCGTCGTGGTCAGCTCCAGCGGCCACCAGCTCTCCCCGGTGGTGTTCGACGATGTCCACTTCGCCTTCCGTCCCTACGACCCGTGGCTGGCCTACGGCCAGTCCAAGACCGCCAATGTCCTGTTCACGGTCGAGGCGACCCGCCGCTGGGCCGGCGACGGGATCACCGCGAACGCGCTGATGCCCGGCGCGATCTACACCAACCTGCAACGCCACACCGGTGGCCGGGGCAGCGGCACGGTGCCGCCCGAGCTGATCAAGACGGCGGAGCAGGGCGCGGCGACCTCGGTTCTGCTGGCCACGTCGCCCCTGCTGGAGGGGATCGGCGGCCGGTACTTCGTCGACGGCAATGAGACCGAGACCATCGACCGCCGCGGTGCCGCGCCGCCCTTGCACGGTGTGGCCCGCTACGCCCTGGACCCGGACAACGCCCGCCGCTTGTGGACCCTCTCCGAGAACCTGCTCGCCACCGTCGAGGGACTGTCATGACCCCGAAAGTCGCGCTCGTCACCGGTGCCACCCAGGGGCTGGGCCTGGCCCTGGTCGAGGGCCTGGCCCGGCGTCTGACTCCCGAGGACACCGTCTACCTCACCGGCCGCGACCCCGGCCGGGTCTCCCAGGCCGTCGCCGCCCTGCCCGGTGGCGGTGCCCTGCCCGGTGGCGGCGCCCGGGTCCGCGGCGAGACGCTCGACGTGGCCGCCCCCGAGGCCGCCGACCGCCTCGCCGCACGACTGCGCGAGCGGCACGGCGGCGTGGACATCGTGTTCGGCAACGCCGTCATGCGGGTCGGTCCCGACGATGACCCGCGCGCGATCGTGGACGCCTACACACAGGTGAACAACTTCGGCACCACCCGGGTGCTGCGGGCCTTCGCCCCGCTGCTGCGGGACAACGGCCGGTTGATCGTGGTGGCCAGTTCGCTGGGCACTCTGCATCACCTCGCGCCCGTGCTGCACGACCGGTTCGCCGGGCTGTCCTCGTTGGACGAAGTGGACGAGCAGATCGCCGCGTGGCGCGACGCGGTCGCCGACGGCAGTGCCCGGTCCGGAGCCTGGCCCGGCTTCGTCAACATCCCGTCCAAGATCGGCCAGGTCGCCGCCGTGCGCGCCCTCGCGCGCCGGCGCCGCGAACAGGACCTGGCGCGGGGCATCCTGCTGGCCGCCGTCTGCCCCGGCATGATGAACACCGCCACCTCCGCCGTGTGGTGGGACGTCAGTGATGCCCCCACCCCGGCACAGGCCGCCACCGCCCTGCTGAACCTCGCGTTCGACCCGGTCGACCCCGGCCACTACGGCCGGCTCGTGCGCGACGGCCAGGTCCTGCCCTGGGCACCCGAGCGGGCAAGGTGATGACCGGCCGACTCGGCCGCACCGGCAGGGCGCGAGGCTCGGCGTCCGGATCGACGCGCTGATCGACGCGCATGAGAAGCAGCGACCCTCCGGCTGAGGTTCACGAGGAGATCTGAGGTTCACGAGGAGACGAGATCGAACTCCTCCCAGGGGCCGATGGCCGTGCGGTTCGCGATCAGCGACGACGCGCCCGCGTTCTCGGCCGTCACGTAGTCGTTGTTCGCGTGGGCCCGCAGGCTGACGCTGCCGTCGGCGTTGTGGACCAGGTCGAACGTCTCCCACGCGCCGATGCTCGTACGGTTCGCGATGAGGGGTGAGGCTCCGCCGTCGTCCGCGGTGACGTACTCGTTGTTCGCGTGGGCGCGCAGGGCGACCGCGCCGCCGCCCTGGTCGATCAGGTCGAACTGCTCCCAGGACCCGATGGCCGTACGGTTCGCGATGAGGGGTGAGGCTCCGGCGTCGTCGGCGGTGACGTACTCGCCGTTGGCGTGGGCGCGCAGGCCGACCACCTGGCCGGCCGGCGGCTGCTCGGCGACGCCGAGGACGTACGTCAGCTGGGCGCTGGTGAACTCCGGCTGCAGGGTGCTGGAGGCCGCCGACTGCACCTGGAAGCGGCCCGGAGGCGAGACCGTGCCGCCGCAGCCGGCGTTCGGCGTGCCGACGTGGGTGGAGGTGTCGGTGTTGCCGGTGACGGTCCAGTCGCGGACGCCGTTCACCGCGTAGCCGTAGCCCATGTGGGCGCCCTGCAGGGTGTTGCCGGTCACCGAGGCGCCGTAGTTGGTGCCGGTTCCGCAGCCCCAGACCTGCGGGCCCATGGCGATGCCCACCTTGATGAAGGCGCTCTGAGCGTTGATCGTGTTGCCGGTCACGGTCGTGCCGGTGTAGTTGCCGTTCATGGGCGCGTAGTCGACGAGGTTGATGCCGCCGAGCAGCGTGCGCGTCCTCGCGACGATCGTGTTGTTCCGCACCGACGAGCCGGGGGCGCCGAAGATGACGATGCCGCCGTCGGTGGCGTCCTGCACGGTGTTGCCCTGGACCGTGCTGGTGCCGCAGGCCAGCGAGATGCCGTCGGCCCAGGTCCCGCTCGGCGCGTCGGTGCCCGCCGGGCCGATCGTGTTGTTCAGGATCTTCGCGCCCTGGCAGGCCGGGGTGCTGTTCGTGACGGCGCCCTCGATGAAGTGCAGCGTCGACCAGCTCCGGGTGTCGTGCGCGTAGACGTTCTGGACGGTCTGGCCGGTGCCCGAGGCGCCCATCTCCATCAGGGCGCCGCCGTCCAGGCGGCCGAGCGTGGGCCGCCCGCCGTCGATCTGGATGTTCTGCACCGTCACGCCGGACTGGTCGGTGCCGTTGATGGCCGTCGTGAGCGAGCCGGACAGCTTGAGAGTGGCCCGGCCGTCGTCGGTGGGCAGCCCCTGGGTCTCGATCCGCTGGTTCGGGGCGCTGAACCGGACCGGGTTGCTCAGGGTGAAGACGGCCCCGGGGCACAGGACGGCCGCCGCGCCGGATCCGGCGAGGGCGGTGTTGATGGCGGCGTCGGTGCCCGACGGGATGCAGGCCGCAGTGGCGCCGGCCCCGGCGGCCGTCGCCGGCACCAGCAGTGCAGCGACGGCCGCGAGCATGGACAGGTACGTGACGCATTTACCGCGAACCGGCATTCAGTCGGATCCTTACTGGCGGAGGGAGGAGGGAATCAGCGCGAAGCCCGGTGCGGGGGCCTGGTCGTCGTCCACACGAACGTCGTGGTTCCGGAGGCGCCGGTGGAGTCGGTGGCGGTCACCGTCACCGTGCTGGTCCCGGGGTGGCGGGCCGCGCCCGTGACGGTCCCGGAGCGGCTGATCGACAGACCGGCCGGCAGGCCCGTGGCGGTGAAGGCCGGCGCACCGGTCGCCACCGCGGTCATCCGCAGGTGGACCGCCGCGCCGACCGGGCTGCTCATGCCGCCCGGGTCGGCGACCGTGACCGCGGTCGTGCGGCTCGGCGCGCCGGACACGTCGCTCCTCAGCGGGCTCGACACGGTGATCGAGCCGGTCAGCGGCAGGTTGCGCGAGGAGTCGCCGACCAGGATCTGGTACGTGCCGGGCGTCGTCGTCCAGCCGCCGGCCGTGTCGTCCCAGTGCGCCAGGTCGTGCGCGGTGACGGTGAACCGTACGGTCTGGCTCTGGCCCGGCTGCAGTTCGACCCGCTGGAATCCCCTGAGCTGGTGCGGCGGCTCACCCGTGGCGGCCGGATCGCCGACGTAGAGCTGGGCGACGTCCGCCCCGGCGCGGCTCCCGGTGTTCGTCACGGTCGCCGTCACCGTCGAACCACCCGAGCCCACCGCGCCGACCTGGAGGTTGGAGAACGAGAAGGTCGTGTACGACAGGCCGTACCCGAAGGGGAACAGCGGCGTGATGTTCTTCGCGTCGTACCAGCGGTAGCCGACGTCCAGGCCCTCGGAGTACTGCACCTGGCTGCCGTTGCCGGGCCACTGCGCGGTGGTGTGCGCGGGCACGTCGTTCAGGCTCGCCGGGAAGGTCACCGGCAGCTTGCCCGAAGGGCTGACGTCGCCGAACAGGATCGCGGCCAGCGCGTTGCCGACCTCCTGTCCGGAGTACCAGCCCTCCAGGACCCCGGAGACCTGGTTCAGCCATGGCATGGTGACCGCCGAGCCGGTGTGCAGCACCACGACCGTCTTCGGGTTGGCCGCCGCCACCGAGGAGATCAGCTGGTTCTGCTGGCCGGGCAGGTCGATCGAGGTGTTGTCGGTGCCCTCGTTCTGCGGGTAGGTCGCGAACACGATCGGCACGTCCACCGACTCGGCCAGCGTGACCGCGCGGTCGATGCCGCCGGTGCCGTCGGCCGCCTCGAACTGGACCGTGGCGCCCGACCCGGCGCGGTTCTGGATGCCGGTGAGCGGCGAGACGGTGCCGGAAGAGGTGACGGTGGCGCTGCCGCCACCGACGCTCGCCACGCCCGCGCCGCCATCGGCGCCGATCACGGCGATCTTCTTGGTGGTCGAGGTGGACAGCGGCAGCACGCCGTTGTTCTTGAGCAGGACGGTGCCCTCCTCGGCGATCTGGCGTGCGGTGGCCTTGTGCGCGTCCGTGGTCACGACCGCGCCGGTCGAGCCGGTCTTGGTCTTGTCGAACAGGCCGAACGCGAACATCTGGGTCAGCACCCGGCTCACCATGGTGTCCAGCGTCGCCTGGCCGACCTGGCCGTTCGCGACCGCCTGCCGGAGCTGGTCACCGAAGAACGCCGAGCCGGGCATCTCCTGGGTCATGCCGGCGTTGGCCGCGGGGGCGGCCGAGTGCAGCGCGCCCCAGTCGGAGGTCACGAACCCGGTGAAGCCCGCCTGCTCGTACAGCGCGGTGTTCAGGAGGTACGGGTTCTCGCAGGCGAACTTGCCGTTGACCACGCTGTAGGCGCACATCACCGAGGCCGCCGCGCCCTGGCCGACCGCCGCCTGGAAGCCCGGCAGGTAGATCTCCTGCAGCGTGCGGGTGTCGACGATCGCGTTGTCCGCCATGCCGTTGCGGTAGGTCTCCTGGTTGTAGACCGCGGCGTGCTTGGCCTGGGCCATGACGCCCTGGCTCTGCACGCCCTTGATCTGCGCGACGGCCATCTGGCCCGTCAGGTACGGGTCCTCGCTGAAGCTCTCGAACCCCCGGCCCCAGCGCGGGTCGCGGTCGATGTTCAGTGTCGGGCCGAGCGCCACGTCCGCCCCCTTGCCGGCGAACTCGCTGCCGGCCACCACGCCGGACTGCTGCTCGAGTGCGGTGTCGAACGTCGCGGCCCCCGCCACCGGCGCGGGCAGCTGGGTGACGCCTCCGAGCCCGTCGCCCGGTCCGCCCGGTCCGTCCTCCAGGCCCATCGCCGGGACGCACAGCGATGGGATCGCGGCGGTGTTCCCGATGTACGGCGAGGACGCGCCGGTGCCGTGCAGCAGGGTGATCTTCTGGTCCTGGGTCATCTGGGCCATGACCTGGGCGACGCGCTGGGACACCGGCGCGGTGGACCCCACCCACGGGCAGGAGCCGTTGCCGCCTCCTCCTCCGTCACCGCCGCCGATGGTGAACACGGCGAACTCCCAGAGCGAGTAGCCGTAAGCGGTCGCGCGGGCGGTGCCGTACATCCGCACGTAGCGGCCGGTCCCGGAGACGTTCAGCGTCTGGGTGCCGCCGGTGCCCGTCGTGGTCGAGTAGATCGTCGTCCAGTTCGTCCCGTCCCCGGACACCTGGATCTGGAACGCCGTCGCGTACGCGGCCTCCCAGGTCAGCTGCGCCCCGCAGACCTGCTGCGACGACCCGAGGTCCACCTGGAGCCACTGCGGGTCGCTGAACGCCGAGGACCAGCGGGTGCCGGTATCGCCGTCGGTGGCGGCCGACGCGGGGGTGCCGGCGTTCTCGGTCGAGGAGGCCGTGGTCGGCTTGTGCGCGGCGGTGTCGGCGGTGCCGCACGACGCCGAGCCTCCCGACCCGTAGACCTGGAACTCCCACAGCGAGTAGCCGTACTGGGTCGCGCGGGCGGTGCCGTACATCCGCACGTAGCGGCCGGTCCCGGAGACGTTCAGCGTCTGGGTGCCGCCGGTGCCGGCCGTGGTCGAGTAGACGGTGGTCCAGGTGTTCCCGTCGGCGGAGGTCTGGATCTGGAAGGCGCTCGCGTACGCGGCCTCCCACGTCAGGACGACCTGGCTGATGGCGGCACTGGAGCCGAGGTCGACGCGCAGCCACTGGGGGTCGCTGAACGCCGAGGACCAGCGGGTGCCGGCGTCGCCGTCGGTGGCGGCCGACGCGGGCGTCCCGGCGTTCTCGGTGGAGGAGGCCGTGGTCGGCTTCCCCTGGGAGAGCAGGACGGCCGCCGCGCGGCCGGGCGGCGCCACGGCCGTCGACGCGGCGATGAGCCCGATGAGGGCGACGAGCACGACGAACAGTGAGCGCGGCGAGTGGAGGACGCGTCTGGGACGAGCGCGGAACATCGAGGCTCCTCGGCCGGTGGGAGGCGGGTCGCCG
This sequence comes from Actinoallomurus soli, assembly GCF_024055715.1. Classification (GTDB taxonomy): domain Bacteria; phylum Actinomycetota; class Actinomycetes; order Streptosporangiales; family Streptosporangiaceae; genus Actinoallomurus; species Actinoallomurus soli. Next base: position 15,392 of record NZ_JAMXMV010000042.1, on the reverse strand, counting down.
GTCCGGCCACACCTGGCGGGGTGGTGGCGGGGCAGGGGTGTGGGCTCTCGGCGCTGAGAGCGCTCTCAGGCAGAGTGACGCCGATCACAGGACCTGTCAAGGCGCTCAAACCCTGCCTGGCCATCCGCCATGCCGGTGATGAAGCGGATGAAAGAGTGTTGACACTCCCTGACGGCGCGACTTAACGTCCAGGCGACCGTCTGTCGAACCGTGTCCGAGATATCGAACGCGCAGGTCCGGCGCTCGATCGGACCGCGTAGCGTCCGGCGCAAGCGGCGGCGAGCCGAAGGGACAGCCCATGACCTCGTTGGTTCCGCACGCCGGCCGTGGGCTCAGGTCCACCGCGTTCCGGATGCCGGCGGTCGTCGCGCTCGCCGCCGGCCTGGTGACCGTCGCCTCGCGTCCGGCGCACGCGTCCACCGGCGGATTACGCGGCGTCAACTGGGCCGAATCCTGGCGTACTGGGCGCACAGCGGCGGGAGACCGACCAGCATGACCGCCTTCTACCAGATGTGGGACAAGGTCGTCGCCAAGTACGGCGGGAGCGCGAACGCCTACTTCGAGGTCATCAACGAGCCGTACGGCTACAGCGCCACCGACCTGGACGACACGTAGGACGATGGGGACTGGTACAGCCTGACCCGCAGGAGCGGAAGCGGCGCGAGCATTCAGCTGTCGCCGGTGAATCCCTCCGGGCTGACCCGGCTGCAGTACGCCTGGGGGATCGGAAGCGGAGGCGGCACCTACGTCGAGATCCGCAATGCGAGCACCGGCCTGCAGATCGATGGCGCGGGCAACTCCACCAGCGGCTCCAACGCTGCGCAGGGCGGCGATACCGGCAGCGCGAACCAGCAGTGGGCCATCGAGAACGACGGCGACTACGTACGGATCAAGAATCGCGCGACCGGCCTGTATCTGGACGGGATGGGCCGCACGTCCAACGGCTCGGCCGTCGGCCAGTACGCGGACAGCGGCAGCACGAACCAGCAGTGGTCGGTGGTGACCGACGCCAACCGGGTGCGCATCAAGAACCGCGCCACCGGAATGTTCGTCGACGGTATGGGCGGCACCGGTAACGCGGTGTTGGCCCAGTACGGCGACACCAACAGCACCAATCAGCAGTGGACGATCGTCGCGGCCGGCTGACGAGATCATGAACGATCAGTGCGGCGGAGGCCGTTCGTGCGAAGCGCCGTTCCGCCGCGCAGGTGCGGTGGGTCGGCGGAGCCGTCGCCCGTTCGGATGAGGAAGGTGACCTGTTCTGCCCAGGTCAGATGGGTGGATCCGGCCTCGTCGGCCAGCAGGACCGTTACGGGGGAGGTCCAGCGCAGTACGTCGTTGACGGTGGATTCGTAAACGTAGACGATGCGGCGGTTCGGCACGATGTCCAGGTAGCGCGATCGGTAGTCGAGGTGCTTCGGGGGCGCGTCCATGATGGTGAAGGTGCTCTGGGCGGTCTCGCCACCGCCGACGCCGAACTCGTGATGGTATGCGGCGCCCGAGCCGGGGAGTTCGAACCAGCGGCGCCGGACCGCGGTGTCGGCGAAGGCGGCGAAGACCATGGGCCGGGGCGCGTCCAGACGCCGGGAGATCGTGAAAGTGTCGTGGCGGACGTCGAGTCCATCGGCCGGCTGTCCTGGTGCGGTGTCCTGGTCGTTCATCCACGCTCCGTTTCGAAGACCGCCGCAGCGAGCTCGATGGTCGCCACAGGTAGGGAGACGTGGATCGGCCACGTTCGCCGAACCATCCCGAAATGGAAACTGGGTGGTCTCAACGCTATTGAGATGACCCAGCTCGCTGCCGGTGCGCCGTCTGGGACTCGAACGCCGAACCCGCGGATTAAGAGGTCCTAACAAAATGATCACTTCGGTCCCACGGTGGCTGCCGGGCAGCTTTGATCATCTTCCGTGAAGAAGGGCGAGCAGCCGCCGTGGATCGTGCGGGACAGCCTGTGGGAGCGGATCGAGCCGCTGTTGCCGAAGGTGGAGCGCCGCACGCGCCACCCGGGCCGCAAGCGGCTGGATGACCGCAAGGTGTTGTGCGGCATCTTGTTCGTGCTGCACACCGGGATCGCGTGGGAGTTCCTGCCGCAGGAGCTGGGGTTCGGGTCGGGGATGACCTGCTGGCGCCGGCTGAAGGAATGGCATGAGGCCGGGGTGTGGGAGCAACTGCATCAGGTGCTGCTGGCCGAGCTGCACGCGGCCGGGAAGCTGGACTGGTCCCGGGCGGTGATCGACAGTTCGCACGTGCGGGCGCTCAAGGGCGGCCCAAAACCGGGCCGAGCCCGGTCGACCGCGCACGAACGGGCTCGAAACACCACGTCATCACCGAAGCGCACGGAATCCCCCTCGCCCTCAGCCTGACCGGCGGCAACCGTAACGACGTCACCCAGCTCATGCCACTGATCCAGGCGATCCCACCGGTCCGCGGGCGGGTCGGCCGACCCCGGCGGCGGCCCGACAGCCTGTACGCCGACCGCGGCTATGACCACGACAAATACCGGCGCAAGGTCTGGAAGAAGGGCATCAAACCCCTGATCGCCCGACGCGGCACCGCCCAACGGGTCAAGATCAGCACCTCGATCGGTTTCCAGGACGTCCCGATGCCGCATGGGCCAAGTACGTCCGCATTCCGACGTACCTGTACGGCGTCCACGGCGATCTCCTCACCACGCCGGATGATCTTGAGCAGGCGTTCGAGATGCTGGACGTCGAGGACAAAAAGCTCGCATGGGTTCAGGGCACCTCAGCGCGCTGGGACGGCTACCTGGAGTTCCAGCGCCGACCCGAACCGATACTGGAGCGGTTGTCGCGCCACCTGGCGTGACCCGGCCCCGGTACGCGGACAGATCACGGGCGCCTGAGACGCCGTGGAAGCGCGCCGGCAGCACCGCGTTCAGGGTGCTGCCGGTGCGCTTCCGCTTCCTCCGGACGAGATCGCCCGGGCCGGGTCACTTGCTCATGTCGAGAACGAAGCGGTAGCGCACGTCGTTGGCTTCCAGTCGGCTCAGGGCGTGGTTGATGTCACTGGCGGGCACGACTTCCACCTCCGGCAGGACGGAGTGGGTGGCGCAGAAGTCGAGCATCTCTTGTACGAGACGGGTACCGTCGCCGCCGCCCCCGGCGAGGCGTTTGGCGCCGTAGAGCAGGCTCATGGGGTCCACCTGCCAGTCCTGGTCGGGGATGCCGACGGTGCACAGGGTGCCGTCCAGTGTGAGCGCCCGCAGGTAGGCGTCGGGGCGGTGCGGCGCGCCGACGGTGTCGAGGATGAGGTCGCAGCGCCACTGGGCGGCATTCATCTGCTCGGGGTCGGTGGACAGGATCGCTTCGTTCGCTCCGAGTGCGCGGGCCTGGGCCGCTTTGTCCTGGGAGGTGGTGAAGGCGATGACGTGTGCGCCCATGGCGTGGGCGAATTTCACGCCGAGGTGGCCGAGGCCGCCGATGCCGACGACACCGACGGTTTTCCCCGGCCCGGCCTGCCAGTGGCGCAGGGGCGCGAAGGCGGTGGCCCCGGCACACAGCAAGGGTGCCGCGGCGGCGGCATCGAGCTGCGGGGGCAGGTGGTAGACGAAGGCTTCCCGTGCCACGTACTCCTGGGCGAAGCCGCCCTGGGTCACGGTCCCGTCCACGCGGTCTTTGCCGTTGTAGGTGACGGTGGGGTATGCGAAGCACCAGTTCTCGCGGTGGTCGAGGCATGCGGGGCAGGTGCCGCAGGAGTCGACGACGTTGCCGACGGCGACTGGATCGCCGACATGGAAGCGGGTGACCGCGGGGCCGACCGCGGCGACAGTGCCGGTCATCTCGTGGCCGGCGACCAGTGGCATGGAGGCGACGTCGCCGTGCCGGACGGCGCGCAGGTCCGATCCACAGACGCCACTGTAGCGGACGGTGACGGCGACGTCGTCGTCACGCAGGTCGCGGCGCTCGAAGGTCCAGGGAGTAAGGGGGGCGCCGGGTGCATGGACGGCCCAGCCGGTGGTCTGACGCATGTTCTGTCCGTTGCTCGTGTGCGGTGGGTGGGGTGGTAGGGGCGGGGTCACCGGTTCCAGGTGTCCTTGATCCGCTGGTGCTCCCGTGCCGCCTGAAGGGCGCCGGCCTGCATGGCCTGCTGGGCTGGCCGGGGGTCCATCATGTTGGTCTCGTTCGGGTCCGCGGCCGGATCGGGGGCGATGGCCAGGACTCGCCGGGTGCGGCTGAGCCGGTCGAGTTCGGCGTCGACGACGGCCGCGGTGGCGGCCATTCCGCCCTCGACCGGGGCACCCCGACCCGCCAGCGGGAAGCAGGACAGGGCGATCAGGACATCGGTGGCTGGTGCGGCGGCGGCGTTGAGGTGGCTGAGGATGCCGCCGTCCATGTAGTGCCGGCCGTGGGCGGTGACGGTTGGGAAGATCGCGGGTACGGCGCAGCTGGCCGCGACGGCGTGCTGGAGCGGAACGCCGGAGTCGGGTCCCCAGACGGTGAGCTCGCCGTTGTCGGTGTCGAGGGCGGTGCAGCGGAAGTTGGCCGGCCACGGGGTGTCGGCGAGGACGCCGAACAGTCCGAGGAAGGTCTCTTCATCGAGGGTGCGGGCTTCGCGAGCCATACGGCCTATGGCAGTGAGGGCCGTGCGGGGGTCGGTGTCGAGCCCGGCCTGCCGCATCGCCTCCATCAGGGCCTGTGAGCCGGCGGCGAGACTGTCGGCGGCCACGGTCTGCCCCAGTGCGGACAGGCTCGCGAAGGCGTCGGTGACGTCGCGGTCGGCGGCCAGGAGTGCGCCGACCAGGGATCCCGCCGATGTGCCGAGGATGACGTCGGCGGCGGAAAGGGCGATGCCCTGGTCACGCAGGCCGGTCAGAAAGCCGCTCTGCCAGGCGATGCCGAAGGCACCGCCACCGCCGAGCACCAGAGCGCGGGTGAGGTTTTCGGGGAATTCAGTCATGTCAGATCCCGGGGAATGGTTGGCGGTCCGGGAGGACCGGGTGTGGCGGATGCCGGCCTGCCATCGCGTAGGCGCGGGCCAGGTCGGTGTGCGACCGGCGGCGGCCGGACCGTAGGGGGTGTCGTCGGCGATCCGGACGGCCTCGCCGGCGTGGTGAACGGGCATCAGCAACGGCGACCAGGGTGGGGTCGAGGAAGGAATCGCCGCTGTCGCGCGGGTTGTCGCCTGGGACGCGGGCGCCGAGCTCACCGCTCGCGCAGTGGCGGAACGCCTCCACGGTGTGGTCGGCCGTCCAGCGGCTGTCGGCGACGGATCCGCTGTGGCGACCGCGCGGTCGACGAGTGCCGGAGGAGCCACGAAGATGATCAGGCGGCGGGCTCTCCCGTGGACCTGGTCATCCTGTCCACGACGCGGGTGACCTGGGCGCGTGTCATCAGGCGCCGGGCAGCTCCGGCCATGAGCCGGTTGCGGCGTCCGGCGATCACGCTGGGCGGCGGGTTCTTGCCGTCGAGCGCCTTCAGGACGGTGGCGACGACATTTCGGGGCTGTTGCAGCCGCTGGCCGCCCGCGGCGTCGGACGTGCCGACGACGTCGAAGAACTCGGTCTGCGTGGCCCCGGGTGACAGGGCGATCACCTTCAGGCCGGTGCCGCGGGACTCGGCCCACAGCGCCTCCGTCAAGCTCAGCACGAACGCCTTCGTCGCGCCGTACGCCGCCATGCGCGGGTTGGCCTGGTACGCGGCCATACTCGCGACGTTGATCAGCACACCCCTGCCGTGGGCCTGCAACTGGTTGATGAAGGCGCGGCTGATGTCGGTGACAGCGGAGACATCAAGGGCGATCTCCTGGCGCAGCCGCTCGGGGTCCTCCTCGTGGAAGGGCCCGAAGGTCGCGAACCCGGCGTTGTTGACCAGGCTGGTCACCACCAGGCCGCGGCTTTCGAGCTCCGCCGCGAGCACCTCTCCGGCCCGGGTGTCCCCGAGGTCCTGGACCACGGTGTGGACCGCGATTCCGTAGCGGTCCGACAGCTCTCCGGCCAGGTTCTCCAGCCGGTCCTTGCGCCGGGCGACCAGGATGAGGTCCGATCCGCGCTGCGCGAGCTGCCGGGCGAATTCCTCGCCCAGGCCCGAGCTGGCTCCTGTGATCAGGGTCAGCTGACCCCGGTATGCGACTGCGGTCATTTTTTCCTCACCATCGTGTTCGGCGCGTCCGCGGTTGCAGCGTACGACAGTTTGCCAGTCGCTGCCAAAAAGCGTGTGATCGCCTGGTTGGCAGTGGGCTAGCATGGTGTTCATGCAGCACGAACCGCGTACGCCTTCGGTGTGGGAGCGATCCCGGCAGATGGCCAGCCGGGAGATCATCGACACGGCCGTCCGTCTCTTCACGACCCAGGGCTACGAAGAAACGACCATCGCCCAGATCGCCCGGGAAGCAGGCGTCTCTCAGCGCACCCTCTTCCGCTACTTCGGCACCAAGGAAGACCTCGTCTGCGGCGACCAGGACGAACTCGGCCGCCTCCTCACCAAGACCGTCAAGGAACAGCCCGCCGAGGTCTCCGCCTGGGACGCCCTGCGCCGCGGATTCACCGCCCTGCTCACCGCCAACCACGCACTGGAGATGACCCTCACGCTGTCCACACTCATCTTCCGCACGCCCGCCCTGCACGCGAACTACGTACAGAAGCGCCTGCGCTGGCAGTTCGACCTCATGCCCGTCATCCGCGAACGCCTCGAAGCCGCCGGGCACGAAGGCCCCGAAGCCGACCACGAGGCCCGCACCGTCATCGCCGTCTCCTTCGCCTGCGCGGACGCGGCCACCGGCACCTGGATCGCGGGCAACGGCACCGGCGATCCGGTCGCCCTGTACGACCAGGCGCTCGCCCTGACCCGCACAGCATCCTGACCCGACGCGTCAACCGGCGCGTGCGGGCTCCTGGCTCATGCCCCGTCAGGACGCGGGTCGGGCCAGGCATCGTCGTCCTCCATCAGGTCCAGGCCCGGCGGTACGAGTGTGGTGTCCTCCACCAGCCCCCCTTGAGCAGGTTGTGCAGGGCGGACGGAGGGCGGACGGGGCGTAGAGCCCAGCACGGGCGGGGCCCGGTCCCGGCGGGCGGTTATCCGGCCGCGAGTACGACGATCAGCACCAGCGCGACCGCGATGAAGCCCAGCAGGAGGGAGACCCGCAGCTGACCGGGCTGGAGGTCGAGACGGCCCCCGTCGTCGATGCCGCGGCGCCCAGCGCCGCCGGGTCCCGCGCCGGGCGGCGCGGGCCGCCGCCTTATCGTGCGCTGTCAGTCACCGCCGCTGACAACCTTCTCACCTGGCTGGCCCGCGAAGGGCTGACACTGGGCCCCTGCACCCAGCCGGACCTGCAACGAACGCTGGATGGCCGGCCCCACCATCAGCTACCGCGACGAGACCGGCCACTTCGTCCGCGGGTCGGTACAGCACCACCACGCCCGCGGTGTCAATCCCCTCGCAGCGTGGAGACGATCTATGCGGCCATTCCCTCGGCGAGGGTGGCTCGGTACTCGCGTTCGTAGTCGATCGGGCTCTTGAAGCCGCACACGCTGTGTGGCCGCCTGGTGTTGCAGAAGTCGGTGATCCAGGTGGCGATCCTGATCCGGGCCTCGGTGCGGGTGCGGAAGGTGTGCCGGTGGACGTACTCGACCTTGAGCACGCTGTTGAACGCCTCGCTCACAGTCGAAGCAAGATCCGGCTCTGCCCATGGACTGCACGATGCCCAGCGTGCAGCAAGCCCGCCGGAACTCTCGTGAGCAGTCCCCTGTCCGTATGCGTGATCACTCCACGGACGTCGCCGCCCCGGGTGGCCGCGGCCATGTTGAGCGAGGCCACCACCAGCTTGGCGTCGTGACGTGCGCCCATCGCGTAGCCGAGCAGGCGGCGGGAGAACAGATCGATGACGGTGGCGAGGTAGAGCTTGCCCCCGCCGGTGTTGATCTCGGTCATGTCGCCTACCCAGACGAGGTCCGGTTCCTCGGCGGTGAAGTCCCGGCGTACGAAGTCCGGGGCCGCAGCCCGCTTGCCGGGCCGGGTCAGGCCCCGGCGCCGGCGGATCTTTCGTCCGGCCTGGCCGAGTTCGGCCATGAGCTTGGCGACGGTGTTCACCGACGCCCTCCAGCCCTGGCGCACCAGCGTTATCCAGACCTTCGGCGAACCGTAGGTGCCGTCCGAGGCGTCGAAGATGTGCCGGATCGCGTCGGCCAGCTTGCCGCGTCGCACCTCACGGGCGGTGACGGGCTGGCTGCGCCACTTGTAGAACCAGGACTCGCTCACCCGAAGCGCGCGGCATGTCAGGGTGTGCGGAATGTTCTGCTCGGCCTTGCAGTCGCTGATCACCCCGGCCACCTGGGCCGGGTCCGCCGCAGCTACTTCACCCACAAGGCCATGCAGCGTTTGAAGACATCACGCTCCATCTCCAGCTCGCGGATGCGCTTGTTCTTCTCCGCCATCTCCCGGCGCAGCCGCTCCAGCTCACCCCGCTCGGTATCGCGCAGCCGGCCGCCCGAGGCGGCGCGGGCCGGTCGGAGGACGCTGAGCCCGTTGCGCCGCCACCGCGACACCCCCGCAATCGCAGGCTCCACGCTACGAGGAGAAGGTCAGATGCCTCATGGGCTGCAACCGGGTGGATGATAGGCCCGGTCCTTATGGATCGTTCGCTGTTGCGCCGCCTGACTCACCGGAAGACGGCTCGATCCCCGACTCCGATACTTCCGGCTGTGGTCCGCGCTCATTGCGGAGGGCGAAAGAGTTGACGCACCCGGGTCGTGGCATGCTCCCCGCGCCTGAGCGGAGCCGGTCACTCCGCGGGCGCGTCGGTCAGTTTGGCGAGGAGCCTGCCGAACGTCGCCAGGTCATCGGGTGTCAGCCGTTCGAACTCGACGGGAGGGCGGTCGACGACGGCGTGTACGCGTCGAAGCACGTGTCGCCCGCCGTCTGTGAGGACGACGTGCTTTTTGCGCCGATCGTCGGGGTCGGGGCTGCGCTGGACGTAGCCGCGCTCTTCGAGCGTGTTGACGATGATGGTCGCGTGCGACGGTTCGATGTCGAGTAGCTGGGCCAGCTCGGCGAGCGTGCGCGGGGACTGCTCGATCAACAAGAGTGCGCCAACCCGGCCGTTGCCGCGCCCGAGACCAACCGTCTCCCGCAGTTCACGGTGTCGATCCTGGGCCCGCATGTAGCTCTGCAACGCCGCCCAGACCGCTGATGCCGTCGGGGGCGGTGGCGCGTCGTCGTTCAAGACCATGACACCCACGTTTCCACATCGGTTCGACCGGCACTTGCTTACATGTATATAATGATTGCATGTTTGTAACTAAGGCGCCAGGGGACGCGCCGTCGGCGTCTCCCAGGCGTCCGCAGTTCCTCGTCGCGGCCTGTTGTCTCAGCGTCTTCGTTGCAGGCATCAGCACAACCACCCTCAACGTTGCGCTGCCTACGATCCGGACTCGGCTTCACGCCTCGGTGAGCGGGCTGCAGTGGACGGTGGACGCGTACTCGCTGGTGATCGCATGCCTGCTGCTGCTGGCCGGCTCCCTCGCCGACAGGTACGGGCGCCGGAAGGTGTTTCTCGCCGGGCTCGTCGTGTTCACCGCGGCGAGCGCCGGGTGCGGGCTGGCGCCGTCGCTGGGCTGGTTGATCGCTCTGCGGGTGGTGCAGGCCGTAGGCGGTTCGATGCTCAACCCGGTGGCGCTTTCGATCATCACGAACGCCCTGCGGGATCCCGCGGAGCGAGCGCGGGCGATCGGCACCTGGGGGGCCGTCTTCGGACTCAGTGTCGGACTCGGCCCAGCGATCGGCGGCCTCGTGGTCAGCGCGTTCGGTTGGCGCTACGTGTTCCTGATCAACGTCCCCCTGGGCCTGCTGGCGATCTTGCTGACGATGCGCTACATCGCCGAATCCCGCGCCACTGAGGCCCGTCGGCTGGACCCGGCCGGACAACTCCTGTTCATAGTCGCCCTGGCGGCACTGACCTACGGCGTGATCGAGAGCCCCGGCCGGTTCCGGTCGCCGATGATCGTGGCCTCGTTCGCCATTCTCGCGATCGCCGTGATCCTTTTCGTCGCAGTCGAGTTGCGTTCGGCGCAACCGCTGATCGACGTCCGCTACTTCCGCAGCCCGCCGCTCACCGGCGCCAGCTTGATCGCCGTCCTGGCCTTCGGCGTCCTGGCCGGATTCAGCTTCCTCAGCAGCCTCTATCTGCAACAGGCGCGAGGGCTGACAGCGGTCGCCGCCGGCCTGGCGCTCCTCCCTATGGCCGGTTCCATGGCCGTCCTGGGCCTCGTGTCCGGCCGCATGGTGGCCCGTCGCGGCCCACTGGTCCCGCTGGTCGTGTCGGGCCTGGCCACCGCGGCCGGCTGCGCAATGTTGTCGGGGGTGACGCAGCACACGCCGTTGGCCTACGTTCTGGCCGCGTACGCCGTCGTCGGTGTCGGGCTGGGGATGGTCAACCCGCCGATCTCCACGATCGCGGTGTCCAGCATGCCGAGCGACCAGTCGGGAGTTGCGGCCTCGATCGCCTCCACGAGCCGGCAGGCGGGTGGCGCACTCGGCGTCGCCGTCGTCGGGCTCTTCGTCGCCAGCAGCGCACCGGACCAGTTCGCGCACGACGACCGGCCGGCCTGGCTCGTGCTCGTCTGCTCCGGTGTGGCAGTAGCAGCCCTCGGGCTGCTCTCGACCGGCCGATGGGCTCGCAACGCGGCACTCCGCAACGCTGACCGGATGTCGGCGGGATCTCCCCGCGGCAGTCGACCGGATCAATGAGCACAAACCAAATACAGAGAGGACACCGTCCATGACCGCAGTACTCGACCCGACCGTGGCGCTCGTCGTCATCGACCTTCAAAAGGGGATCGTCGGCCTGCCGCCGGCCGACGATGCGGCAGCCGTTGTGAAGAACGCGAGCCGACTCGCACACGCCTTCCGAGCTCGGGGCCGGACGGTCGCGCTGGTCTCTGTCGTCGGGGCCGCCCCCGGACGGGCCGACGTCTCGCACACCGGAGGCGAACTCCCGGCCGACTTCGCGGACCTCGTCGCCGAACTCGGCGATCACCCGGACGATATCGTCGTGCAGAAGCGCAGTTGGGGGGCTTTCAGCAGCACTGATCTCGATGAGCAGCTGAGGAGCCGCGGAATCACGCAGATCGTGCTGTGCGGCATCGCCACCAGCATGGGCGTCGAAAGCACGGCACGATTCGCGCACGAGTACGGCTACAACGTGGTCGTCGTCCGTGACGCCGTCGCCGACCCCGAACCGGCCGCGCACACGCACTCGCTTGAGACGATCCTTCCCCGGATCGCGCAGGTGCGCGGCGCCGACGAACTCCATCTCGAACTGCAGTGATGTGGCACCGCCCCGGCCGGCTTCCTGCTGTTTGAGGCATCCCGGCCGATGCTGTGGGGACCGCGGCGGGTCTGCCGGGCGCGGTTTGCCAAGGGCCAGTGTCAGCGGGTGTCCGGATCGTCCTCGGTGCACCAGCTCCCTAGCGTCGAACCTCCGAGCTGGTCTCATTGCCTCACCTGCGGCTCCGGCAACGGCCGCGGTCACGGCGGTGGCTACGGCTACGGAAGCGGCTCAGGCTCCGGCGGAGGCGGTGTCAGCCACCCCAAGCCCCCACCGCCCCCGCCCGCAGACCCGTGTGCGCACAACCACCGGTGCAGCGTCCCCAAACCGCCCAAGCCCAAGCCGAACTTCACACCGCCCAAAGCCCCGACCCGGCCCGACCAGCTTCCTCCCGGTACGCCAACCGCTGGCGGTGCACCCGTAACCCCGGCCCCACCGCAGATCAACCCGAGTCAACCGGGCGGCGGAGGCCTGACCCAGCCTGGCGGCCCGCCCAAGACACAGCCGGCGCTTCCGGTGAAGCAAGGTTGCTTGCTGGACTGCGGCGATACGACCAGCCCGATAGTCCCCATATTCCCCGATCCCGGCCAGGCATCCAGAGACTTCGGCGACTGGTCAGCCAGAAGAGCCCAAGACTGGTGGAACTGGCTCACCGGAAGCGACAAACCAAGCGACAAGCCAGATCCGATAACACGAACTGATCCCCATCCGGGCGACACCAATGCGCCTATGCCTGGGGACGGTAAAACGATTAGCCCGCGTGACGTCCATGGTAAGGTTCAAGGCGGCTCTCACGAGTTCACTCCCGACGAGATCGACTACATTAAGCAGCATGGCGACCTTTGCTTCCAGGACGATGGTCAGCTAATCCGAGTCCTGCGCAAGGGAAATGGGAAAAACGATGTCGTGATCTATGACCCGTCGAATCCGAGTGGCCAGCCAACGACTACGATCAGAGATATGAATGACTCTGCGATTGAGCGCAGACTGCGGGATGACAGGTGGTGGCATTAGTGCGAGAAGTGGGAGAGAGGTTGCGATGTCTAATATGCGGGAAGAGTACCGCCGAGGCGCCTGATTACATAAAGGTATCTATTTCTACAGAAGTGAACGACACTGAGCAGTTTCTTGGAGCTCATGCGGGATGTCTCGAGTCCGTTATGGCTAGCGGCTTCCACGTAGAAGTACCCTGAGTTCCCCTCAAGCGTGTCCGGCCGCGTCCTAAGATGGCGTGAGTGGGCAGTGATCCGGGGAAGGCTAGAGCCGCCGCCCCGGCCGGGGCATGGGGCCACTCGGGGCGGCTGGTGCCCGTCGCCGTAGGCGACCGTACACCGCATCCCATTCGGGCGGTCCGCAGGCGGCAGGCTGGCGCGCACGTCCGTCACACCGCTTCACTGGCCCGATCCACAGCGCCGCCGTCGTAAACGGTGTCACCCGCCATCCGGCGCGGCCTGGCGAGCAGCCCGGTGGTGGCCGTCGGGCGCAGTGTCAGGCGTGCTGTCGGCTGTAGGGAGCGGTGTGCCGGGTAGCGCATGCAGAACGGTCCGTCCGCCGGGTGTGCGGCTGGACTGACGGCGGCGGTGGTTGGTGGTGGGGGTGAGGAGGGCGGCGACGTCTTCGGCGGCTTGGCGGGCGAGGTCGGGGAGGACGGAGGTGTAGGTGTCGGCGGCGATGGTGATGGAGGACAGGCCGAGGGTTTCTTGGACGGTTTTCATGTCGTGTCCGGCTGCGAGCAGGAGGGTGGCGGCGCCGTGCCGGAGGTCGTGGAGGCGGATGGGGGGCAGGTCGGCTTCCATGCACAGCCAGTGGAACTGTTCGGTGACCTCTGCTGGGTGGAGGGGGTGGCCGGTGGGGGTGGTGAACGCGAAGCCGGTGTCGGTCCAGTGTTGGCCGGCGGCGAGGCGTTCGGTGTTCTGCCGGGCCTTGTGCGCCACCAGGGCGGTGATGGTGTGCCGGTCCAAGGCGACCTGCCGGCCCCCGGCGTCGGATTTGGGTCGGCCTTGGACGGTGGTGCCGCCGATCTGAACGATCTGCCAGCGTACGGTCGCGATTCCGCCGGTCAGGTCCAGGTCGGGCCAGCGTAGGCCGCAGGCTTCGCCGCGGCGTAGTCCGCGGAAGGTGATGAGGTGGAACAGCGCGTACAGGCGGTGGCCGTGGGCGCGGTCGAGGAACGCTTGGGTTTGTTCGGGTGTCCAGACCATGACCGGGGATGGGCGGGGCGTGGCGATGTAGGAGTCCAGCGCGGTGACCCCGGTCCCGAGTTTGGCGCCGTGCGGGCTGCGGGCGGCCAGGACCGTTTTGCGGCGCCGGGTGTCCTCTATGTACTGGTGGCGGGCTTGCCGCCAGGAGGTGATGCGTTCTGGCGTCCAGACCAGGGCCTTGGGGCGTTTGGCCGGGGGTAGTTCGATGACGGCGGCGGGGTTGAAGTCGATCAGTCGTTGTTTGATCGCGGTGTTCAGCGCTGACCGTAGGGTCGCGCGGATCCGCTGTTTGGTGGCGGCTCCGACGAGGCGGCGGCCTTTGACTTTGGCCCGCAGGTCCGGGTTGCCGCTGGTGCGGGCGGTTTGGATCGTCTCGTTCAGCTCATCGATGGTCTGGAAGACGGCGGTCACGTCGGTGGCGTGGAGTTTGTCCAGGCGGATGTGCCCGATGATCGGGGTCAGGTACAGGCGGATGTGGGTGGCGTAGGAGGTGGTGGTGCCGGGCCGTAGCCGCTGTTTGCCGCGTAGCCATTTCTCGAGTCATTGGGCGAGGGTGAGCCGGGTGGACAGGTCCTGGCCGGTCCGGACCTTGCGGCGCACCACTTCCGCATCGGGGAGCCGCCGGGTGTCCTTAACGGTCTGGACCATGAGGTCGGCGACCTTAATCGCAGTCGCCTCGTCATCTGCGGCGATGGCCAGCAATTCCCGGGCGGTGTTCATTTCCTGTTCGGCTTGGTCCTGGGTGGCGAAGCCGCTGCGGCGCAGTGGGCCGCGGCGGCCGCCGTCGGCGTGGGGTGGTAGTTCGAGTTGGTAGGTCCAGGTGCCGTGGTTGCTGCTGCACGCTCCGCGAGCACGTCGCAGCTTCGGGCATCTTTGGCCTAGGCGCTGCCCGGTGTCGATGTCACGGCCGCGAACAACGACTACGTCTGCACCGAGAACGCCGGGGCGGCCTTCCTCATCGCCAACCGGACCGCGATCGACCTATGAGAGGAATCCGACCTCAGCAACGACTGAGGCGGGGCTGGGTAGCATGCCACCATGCCGCCCACCCGCGAGAGCACCGAGCTGAAGCTGCAGCCGTTGACACACCCGTCGCGGTCGCTGGCCGAGCAGGTGATCTCCGAGGTGCGGCGGGCGGTGCACACGGGCGTGATGGTGCCGGGCCGGCTCTACTCGGTGTACCAGGTGGCCGAGCAGCTCAACGTGTCCCGCAGCCCGGTCCGCGAGGCGCTGCTGCGGCTCGCGGACGCGGGCCTGGTGCAGGTCGAGCGCAACCGGGGTTTCCGTGTCGTGCTGCCGCACCCGAGGGAGATCGTCGAGATCTTCGGCGTACGGCTGGCGCTGGAGCTGCCCGCGGTGCGACGGGTGGCCGGCGCGGACTCCGCCGACCTGGGCGAGGCCCTGCGGACGACCATGGCGGAGATGGCGGCGGCGGTCGAGGCCGGTGACGAGACGTTGTTCTTCCACCTGGACCAGGCCCTGCACGACCACATCCTCGTCGCCGCGGGCAACGGCCGGGCGCGGACGATCGTCGGCGGCCTGCGCGACACGATGCGGATCCTCGGCACGTCCACCGACGACCGTTCCCGTACGCTCCGGCAGGTGCACGAGGAGCACGAGCCGATCGTGGCGGCCGTCGCCGCCGCGGACGCCGAGGGCGCCGTGCGGGCGATGCGGGCGCACCTGACCAACACCGGCCTGATCCTGGCCCGGCAGGCCGCGCGGGCCCAGGGCGAGCCGGTCGACGTGGACGCCCTGTGGGCGTCCATCGTCGCCGAGGGCTAAGAGGTCCTAACAGAAAGATCAGCGGACGAGGCGTCGCCAGTAGATGATGGCTGCGGCCAGGGTCATGAACGCCTCATGGATGTCATCGCGGATCTCCCAGCGGATGCGCAGGCGGCGGAACCAGTG
>NZ_JAMXMV010000041.1 GCF_024055715.1 Actinoallomurus soli | reverse complement strand
TACGGTGCCGTCTCCGAGCACGATCGTCGTGCTATCGATCGAGAAGAAATCGCCACCGATCATCTGACCGTACGCCGTCGAACCATCCGGCATCACATGACTCGCCCCGGGAACAAGCCCGGAATCCGTAGTCAGATAAACAGCACCCGCATCGGTTACGAAAACCCCATTCTGCGGGCTGCCGCCATGCAGAACATCACCATTCGCCAACGCAACCGTCGACCCATCGGCCGAATAGAAATCACCGCCGATCATCTGACCGTACGCCGTCGAACCATCCGGCATCACATGACTCGCCCCGGGAACAAGCCCGGAATCCGTAGTCAGATAAACAGCACCCGCATCGGTTACGAAAACCCCATTCTGCGGGCTGCCGCCATGCAGAACATCACCATTCGCCAACGCAACCGTCGACCCATCGGCCGAATAGAAATCACCGCCGATCATCTGACCGTACGCCGTCGAACCATCCGGCATCACATGACTCGCCCCGGGAACAAGCCCGGAATCCGTAGTCAGATAAACAGCACCCGCATCGGTTACGAAAACCCCATTCTGCGGACTGCCGCCATGCAGAACATCACCATTCGCCAACGCAACCGTCGACCCATCGGCCGAATAGAAATCACCGCCGATCATCTGACCGTACGCCGTCGAACCATCCGGCATCACATGAGCCACTACGGAGACAACACCATCCGCGGTGACTAGATAAGCGTTACCAGAGTCAGTGGTGAAGACTCCCGTATTCACGTCCAAGTTACCGTGAAGCACCGAGCCGTCACCGAGCTCGATCGTCTTCTGGTCAACCGACAAGAAGACGTTGCCGGCCATCATGCCGTAGGCGGTCGTGCCGTCCGGCATGACGTGGGTCGTGCCGCCCGGAATGAAGTGACCGTCCGGGGTGGAGATTCCGTGCTCCGGTCGCCCCCCTGCAGGAACGTAGACCGTACCGTCGTCGGAGACGAACGACCCGTCCGGCTGGACCGTCCCCGGATGGCCATCGACCACCTCGGCAGGCTCCGCCGCCGGCTGGGTTTGAGAGGCTCCCGATGTCGGTGTCGTCACAACACACGCTCCACTCTTACTCTTCACCCATAGTGGCGCCCCCCACCGTACGGAGTCCGCTCCATCACGGACAGGTCCACGTCGGAGCTCCGACGGTGTCCAGGAAAAGGGACGTCGATGTCCTCGCCACGTCAAGGGGAGGATGAGAGCATACGCGCGCGGACTGTGCAGAGGTTTCCGTGGCCGCGAAGATTCTGGAGCCGAGACGGCCGCACAGAGAGCTGGTGTTGTCGATGTCCGATCAGTTGGGCTCAGTCAAGCCGATCGTTCCTAAGTACGAGACACCTGGAAAGCCCTGGGAACCGCAGGTCGACGGCTCCGACGACGTTCAGAAGGCCGCCGCCGACGACTACGCCAGCTATTACGGTGGAACACCGTTGCCCTCGGATGGATCGGGCGACTCAGATCCGCCAGAGAAAAGCGGCAATGAGCCGATTCTCAAGATGGCCTACACCACGGCACCCGATATCCGCCCGCTGCGGGATGACGGCTCGTCCGACGGTGCCTCGCCCGCGATGGAGAGCGGCCGGTTCTACATCAACCTGTCCACCCTCCGGTCGTCCGAGCAGCGCTGTCTCGATGCCACCTCGCAGTCCATCGATGGGTATGAGACGTTGAAGGACGAGGTCAACAAGGCGGTCGGCGACGACAACTTCTTCGGCCAGGATGTCGGGTTCACCCAGGGTACGGTGGAGACAGGCTCAGCGGTCTTCCAAGGGAGCTGGAGGCCGGACCCGGGCGACGACGCTGCCCAGCAGTTCGCGGACGCGACCATCCCCCAGATGAAGAACCTGCTGAACACCATCGGAAACGCGATCGAGGCGATGGGCGGGTTCACCGCGCTGATCACCGATGCGGGCCAGTCCTACGCCACGATGGACTACAAGGCCGCCTTCCCTCCCGACGGACCGTTCGGCGCCTGAGTCCCTTTCCCAGGCGCCGGCTCAACTTCTTCAACCCGGCAGGTCCTCCGGAAGCAGAGTCACCAGGTCCTCGGTCGTCGGGGCTTCGAGTTCCACGACTCGTTTGGCGTGGTTCTCCGTCATGCGTTGGAAGATCTGCCGGGCGGTGCGGCCGTTGCCGAAGCGGTCGTCGCGCACCATCGAGCCGAAGTAGGCCAGCAGCGACTCGCGGGTCCGCTCGGGCAGCTCGTACTGGTGCTCGCGCGCATTGAAGTCGACGATCTGCACGAGCTCCTCGGCGTCGTAGTCCTCGAAGAGGAGGGTGCGGGTGAACCGGGACGCCAGGCCGGGGTTGACGTCGATGAAGCGTTCCATCTCGTCCGGATAGCCGGCGACGATGACGACCACGTTGTCGCGGTGGTCCTCCATCAGCTTCACCAGGGTGGCGATCGCCTCCCGGCCGTAATCCGTACCCTGGCCTTCCGGGGTCAGCGCGTACGCCTCGTCGATGAAAAGCACGCCGCCGAGCGCACGCCGGAAGATCGCGGTGGTCTTCGGGGCGGTGTGGCCGACGTACTCACCGACCAGCGAGCCGCGGTCGGCCTCCACCAGGTGCCCTTGGGAGAGCAGGCCGACCGCGGCGAGGATGCGGCCATAGAGCCGGGCCACCGTGGTCTTACCGGTGCCGCTGTTGCCGGCGAAGACCAGGTGCCGGCTGAGCGGCGGTGAGGCGAGCCCGGCCTCGGTGCGCTGCCGGACCATCTGCATCACCTTGACCATGGTGCTGACGTCCTGCTTGACTCCGTCCAGACCGACCAGCCCCTCCAGTTCGGCCAGTACCTCGGCCAGGCTCTCGCCCTTCCTGCCTGCCGACTTCGCCGTGCCGTCAGGCCCGATGGACGCGCCGGCCGGTTCGGGCGCACCGACACCGATGGACGGAACCGGGACCCCGGCGTCAACGCGCGCGGGATCGCCGGGCTGATCCTGCGGCAACTCCCCTGCCTTCACGTTCTCGGCCCGGCACGACTCGAACACCGCGTCCGCGTCCTCGGCGCACTTGACGGCTTCGTCGGTGTCGTGGATCAGGCAGCCGCGCAGCAGCGGGGTGGCTCCGCTGCCGACGTAGACCGCGGGGAAGCCGGCGACACTGATGTCGCAGTTCTCGTACCGCCCCGCCGCGTTGTCGGCGACGAACAGACCGTTCTTCCCGGTACGGGCGATGGACACCCCACGCAGCCGGGGGGTGGCGCGTTCCTGCACCACCAGGCCGGTGCCCTTGGTGTCGGCGATGGTGCAGTCGGTCAGCCACACCGTGGCGCGTTCCCGGACGAAGACGCCTGCCGCGCCGGTCTCGGTGACGCGGCAGTCGACGACCAGCGCGGCGGTGCCGGCGGCCACGTCGAGGCCGGGCCCGGAACATCCCTTGACCTCGCAGCGGTCGATCAGCGGCCGATGCTCGGTCTTGAGGCTGATCCCGGTGCCCGCCTTGCCGATGCGGCAGCGGAGGGCCGACAGGTCGCAGCCATCGACGGCCAGCCCGGACAAGCCGGCATCCTCGATCGTGGTGTTCTCGACGGTGATCAGGGCGTCATCGGTGCCCCGCAGCCCGTGTTCCGGGGTGCCGCGCAGTTCGCAGGCGCGGACCGCCAGGCGGCTGGTGCCGCCGGCGTGAACCGCGGTGTACGCGGTGTCGCTGACCACGGTCGTACTGAGGACGAGCCGCGCCGACTCACCCGCGTACACCCCGTTGGCCGCCACCCGCTGGATGGTGCTGCGGCTGACCTCGACCCGAGCCGTGCCGCCCACCGCGATGCCGGTGTCGCCCGTGTCGGTGATCGTCGTTCCGTCCAGCCGCAGCCGGCCGTCGCCCCCGACCACGACCCCGGTCGCCCGCACCTCGCTGATCCGGCACTCCGTCAGGGAGACGGCGGCCTGCCCGGTCACGTGCACGCCGTCCTTCGCGGTACGGACGATCTGGCAGCCGTGCAGTGCCACCC
Organism: Actinoallomurus soli; assembly: GCF_024055715.1. Classification (GTDB taxonomy): domain Bacteria; phylum Actinomycetota; class Actinomycetes; order Streptosporangiales; family Streptosporangiaceae; genus Actinoallomurus; species Actinoallomurus soli. The sequence continues at coordinate 31,277 of NZ_JAMXMV010000041.1, read as the reverse complement.
CGAAGGCACCCCCCGCCGAGGCGTCCTGGTCCTCGCCTTGGTCGTCGTCCTGGTCCGGTACGGCACCGGGGGCGGCGCCGGCGTGGCCGGTGACGATCAGGCCGGCGGCGGCGCTGTCACCGATGCGGCAGTCCCGCAGAAGGGGCGCGGCGTTGGCGTCGATCGCGACCGCCGCCGCTCCGGTGTGGGTGATCTGGCAGTCCTCGGCGGTGCCCCGGGCCGACCCGCTGAACCGCAGGCCGTGCCCGCCGGTCCTGCTGATCGCCAGCTTCCGCAGCACTGGGGCGGCCCCATGGTCGACGAAGACGCCGACAGCGTCGACATCGGCGACCTCGGTGTCCTCGACCTCGGCCGCGCTGTCGCCGCCGAGGTACAGACCGACCTCCCCGGTGTGGTGCAGCCGGCACCCGCGCAGCACCGGGGTGGCGGTCCCGGTGGCCTGCACCGGCCCTCCGGTGATCTCGCAGCCCTCGATCAGCACCGTGCCGCCGCTGATCAGGACGGCCGGCTCGCCGTGGGGGCTTTCGACCACCAGGTCCCGTACGGCGCCGCCCTGCCCGTGCACAACGAGCGCCGGACCACGCCCACCTACCACCCGCACCGAGCCGGGGCCCTTCTCGGCGATGAGGGTGACGTCGCGGTCCAGCGCGACGCTCTCGATGTAGGTGCCGGGCTGGATGGAGATCAGAGCACCGGGCTCAGCGGCGCGCACGGCAGCCATGATCGTCCGGTGCGCGCCCCAGCTGCGGTGGCCGACCCGCAGTGCGCTCCTCACCGCCACGCCGCCGGTCCGGTAACACGGCGTACGGCCGTGAGGTCAGTGCTCATACGGCATTACAGGTGATCTGCACCTGCGCGGCGGCGACGTGGGCGTCCTTCGCGGCGCCGCCGTCCCTGGCCCCGGCGTCGACGAGCTTCACCGTGACGAGCCCGGTCCTGACCTTGAACGGTTTACCGACGACCCAGTGACCACGATTGGAGACCTGGGAGACCAGGTAGCCGCCGATCGAGGAGTCGGTGGAGCCGTAGCCGTAGTCGGTCTGGAAGTAGTAGTAGTACGCGGGGTCACCGCCGACAAGCCGACGGTCGGAACTGTTCGGAACGTAGGTGGCCAGCGTGCAGGAGGCGCTGGTGTACGTCTTGCTGAGGTCGAACCGCCACAGCGCGAACCGGGTGTCGTCGTAGGAACTGGGCTGTCCCGACACCGGTATGGACAGGTACTCGCCGGTGCAACTGTCGCCGCTGTAGCCGCCGCTGGACGTGGTGGACCAGCCGGTGGTCTGGTCGCTGTTGGTCCCGGTGTAGTAACCGTACGCGGCGAAGCTGCTGGTGTCGGTGGAGGCACAGCCCGGACCGGCCACGGCGGTCCAGGAGCTGCCCGTCCGCATCGTTCCCCCGCCACCGGTGCTCGGTGGCGAGGACATGGGCTTGAGGTCACTCGGCTTAGCGATCGCCCGGCCGCCGCCGAGGGCGCCGGTCAGGAGGGTACCGAGCGCCACGGCGACCACCCCCGCGAAGCCGGTCGCGAGGACCCGTACCCCGGAGTGGCCCGGTCGCCGGTCCGGGCGTACGGTCCGGTTGAAGGCAGCGGCGAATCCGCGCCAGTCCTCGTCCTCGTAGTTCATGCTCAGGCAGTGCTCCTCGTCACCGGTGCCGTGTCCGCCCGACAGCGGTCGGCCTTACGCTGACGGCCTCGTGCCCACCGCGCTGGGCACGGGGCCGGGTCGGAAGCGGTCAGTGCTTCCAGGTGGAGACGTTGGACCACTCCGCCTCGGAGTAGTTGTTCCAGTTGACGTTCATGGCGTGCGCGATCCGCCCGAGCACGCCGTCGGGGCCGAACAGGCCGTTGGCTGCGATGTCCCACTCGTTCTGCATGTCCTGGTAGTAGGTGGACGCCTGGCTCTGTTGCCAATCCTCCTGGAGCGGGACGAGCTTGCTCTTGAGCCGGGCGAGCTCGTCCGCGATTGTGGCGGCCTTGGCGTTGATGGTGGCGCCGGCATTGCTCAGCATGTCGTCGACGCGGATCTGGGTACCGTCGATCGAGGACTGGGTCATCTGCGTGCTCCGTCAGTTGAAGTTGGTGCCGGTAGGCGGGGCGGGGAGTTCCTCACCCAGGGCTCTGAGGTTGTTGATGTTCTGCTCTTCGGAGTTCACGTAGTTGACGTAGTTGCCCTGGAGGCCGTCGGCGATGTCGGTCAGTGCGTCGTGCAGCATGGTGGCGTAGATGTTGTAATCCTGCATGAGGATGTTGAACTGGTCGGCGGCGATGCCGCCCCAGGCGGCCTCCACGCTCTGGACGTACTTCTGCAGGTCGCTGAGCTGGTTGGCGATCTCATCGGCTGTGGAATTCGTGTCCGCCACGGCCTGGGCCAGGTACTCCGGGGTGACGTGGTAATGCACTCCACCGACGGTGACGTCGCCCGTGTAGTCGGAGGGAACCGTCATATCGCGCTCCAAGGATTCGTGATGAGTTGTCCGTCGGTACGCCGCCTGACTCGTAGAGCCCGCCGCCCGCCTTCTTCCGGCTCACTCCGACAGGCTGCCGCGAATAGCGGAAGGCAGAGGACAGTTTGTCGAACACGGACCGGCCGGGGAAGCGTCGATCACCATATTGGGGACAAGCCGGGACACCTTTTGGGGGACGTACCCGTCTCGGCTGGACATATCTCTGTATGCTCCGCGCAGTGCCCGAATGAGCTTGGCAACGGTCCGCCAAGGCCCGCCGGCGCCCGCTGAGGACAGTCTTTCCCTCGACCGGCACCGTAATTCCATATCGGGGTGTGCGGTACCGCTGCCGCGGCCAGGGAGAATCCCGGCCGACTGCGTGAGGAGACATACGAATGGAAGGAACGACGCCGGATCGACTGACCGGAGAAATACCCGAGGACCCGGTGCTGCACGATCCTGTCCTGCCTGGTCCGGGGCCTGCCTCCGGTGAGTCCGAGCAAGCGATGAAGCCCGATTCGGACGGGCCGTCCGGCCCTGGCGGCTCCGCCCGCGGCTCGCTGCGGCGTGGGCAGTGGGCGACTCCACCGGCCACCGACCGGCCGGACGGGAAGGCCGGCGAGGACGGAGACGTCACCCGCCCGGCCGCCCGCGCGCCGCGCCGGGTCCCCCTGGCGGCGGTGGGCCTGGCGGCGGCGGCGCTGTTGGTCGGGCTGGGCGGAGTGTTCGCCGTGGAGGTGCACGGGCACCGGAACGACACGTCCGACGGGGCGTCGCAGAACATGGCCGCGAACAGCAAGGTCGCACCGGATCATTCGGTGCAACAGCAACTGCCCTCGGCCACCCCCAGCCGGTCCGAGGCCCCGAAGAAGCAGCAGCAGCAGAAGCAGCAGCAGCAGAAGCAGCAATCCCCGACGCCCACCAAGCAGCGCACGGCACCGCACCAGACCGGACCGGCTCCGGTCGCCTTCTGGAGGATCGGCTCGGGGTCCGGCGCCCTGGGCACGGAGGAGACGAATGCCTTTCCGGCCGCCGTCTACGACGTCGCCCGCGGGTCCGGACACGGCGGCTCTGGGATCTTCAACGGCAAGGACAGCCAGCTGACCACGGCCGGCCCGGTGGTCGGCACCGGGCCGGGCCAGAGCTTCACCGTGTCGGCGTGGGTGTACCTGACCAGCACCGCCCACTTCGCCACCGCGGTCAGCCAGGACGGCGGTACATGGAGCACCTTCTACCTCCAGTACGTGAAGACCGGCAACCGGTGGGCGTTCTCCCGCAACACCCGGTCACTGTCGTCGGCCGCTCCACGACTGCGGACCTGGACCCATCTGGTCGGGGTGTACGACGCCGGCGGCGGACAGGTGACCCTTTACGTCAACGGGGTGCGGCAGAGCACCACACACGACACCTCCCCGGTCTCCTCCACCGGCGACCTGGCGATCGGCCGGGCCAAGGCCAACGGCAAGGACGCCGACTGGTTCCCGGGACAGATCAACGACGTCAAGGTCTTCAGTACGGCGCTCACCGCAGCCCAGATCCGCAAGATCTAGGTCGAAACGCCGGCGGGCATGGCCAGACAGACCCCGCGGAGTTCGCGGGGACACCGGAACGGGGTACTGGAGGCCGCAGGTCCCCCGCCGGAAGAATGACCGGGTCCGATCGAGAACCTCAAGGGACACGTCTTTCGTGGATGAGCACTGCCGGATCACCGTCGTGGGTGAGCGACGCCAGGTCGACCTCGCGGTACCCGCCAACGCGCCGATCACCAGCTACGTCAACACGCTGGCCGAGTTGTGCGCCCAGCCAGAGGCCGACGTCATGCCGGCCGCCTGGTCGCTGGCCCTGCCCACCGGCGAGCCGTACGCGCCCGAGCGCTCGCTGAACCAACTGGGCATCGTCGACGGCCAGGTGCTCTACCTGCGCGACGTGACGGCGCACGAGTTCGAAGAACCGGTGGTGTACGACGTCGCCGAGCGGGTCGCCGAGGTGTCCGAGGGACTGCTGGACCACCGCTGGAACGCCCACGCCCGGCTGGTGACCGCGACGGGGATCGGCCTGTGCTGGCTGGTCGCCGCGCTGGTCGTCCTCCAGGCACGCGGCCGGTTCGGCGTCGGTGTCCTGGCCGACCTGGCGGCGACCGCCGGCCTGATGCTGCCCGCGCTGGCCTGGGTGGCCGGCGAACGGCGGTGGCAGGTACCGCGGCGGCTGCGCGAGGCGCTCGCCCTGGCCTCGGTACCGCTGTTGGCGCTGGCCGCCAGGGCGCTGGCCGTCTCAGAATGGCCCCCCGGTTCGGAGGGGCCCGGCGGGTCACTGACCCGGGGGGGCTTCACCCTGGGTGCCCTCGCGGTCGGCGCCCTGGTCGGTGCTCTACTGGCGTACGTGGCGGCGCTCGGGGTGCTCACCTGCGCCGTGCTGGCCGCGAGCGCGGCCACCGCGGTCGCGGCCGGCGGACTGGCTCTCCTGGGGGCGAACGGCACCCAGACGGCCGCGGTCGCGGCCGTGATCGCGTTCGTACTGCTGACGTTCTCCGCGCAGACGACCAGCGGCCTGGTCGCCTACGCCTACCGACGGACCGGCGAGCGGCGGCTGCCCGGCGAAGGCGACCGCGACGAGGACCTGGTCGCGCAGGCCGTAAGCAGCGCGACCCTGCTGCTGGTGATGTGGACCTGCGGCCTGGCCGCCGTGCTGGCCACTTCGCTGGTGGCTCTGGCCGCCTCCGGGTCCTCATACGGTGCGTGGCTGGACGTCTGTCTCGGGGTGGCACTGATACTGCGCGTCGGTGAGGCGCGGCTGGTCGCCGAGGCGGTGCCGATCGCCGTGGCCGGAGCCGCCGCGCTGTGCATGCTGCTCGTCCTCGGAGCCGGCGCGCTCGGCTGGTCGGGATGGACCGCACCGGCCTGCGCCGGCCTGGTCGCCGTCGCGCTGCTGGCGTACGGCCTCCGGAACCTGGTGCGCCGTCCGGAACCGCCATCCCGGGCGCGCCCCGGGTGGCTGATCAGCACCGCATCGGTGCTCGGCGGCGCCGGCATCGCCTTCGCGGTGGCCACCTTCGGGGTGTTCGACTGGTTCCTCACCTTTGGCCGGGGCCTGTGACGCTGACCGGTGCCCACCGAACAGAGACGGGCACCGGATTCACCTGGTGGAGGGCGTCACTCGGACCGTCAGGGACCGGAAGGGTCCCAAGCCGCGCGGGTTTCTCCGTCCTCCAGGAACAGTCCGAGTTCGAACGCCTTACGCGTCAGGTCGGCCTTGTTGCCCACCCCGAGCTTGCTTCTGATCCGCTTGACGTAGGTGCTGACGGTGGCCTCGGTCAGCGCCATCCGCCGGGCGATCTGCCGGTGGGTCAGACCAGCGGCCAGCCAGCGCAACGTCTCCACTTCGCGACGGGCGAGCGCGGGCGGTTCGGCGGCCGGGGACAGCCGCAACTCGGTGTGGAGCCGCCCGGCGAGCTCCGGGGCGATATGGAGCCCGCCCCGGGCAACGGTGGCGATCGCACCGAGCAACTCGTCGTCGCCGGCCTCCCGGGTGACGCAGCCGTGGGCGCCGGCCCTCAGCACGGCGGTCACCGATTGCCGCCATCTGAACTCGGCGACGACCAGAACCCGGCCGAGCGTGGCGAGTTTACCGACCACCTCGTCCAGGGTCCCCTCGGTCTCCGGAGAGGGGCCCAAGAGGATGACGTCCGGGCGCGGGCCCGCAGGGTCCAGTTCGGCAGGTTCGGCCACCACCACGACCGGGCGGGCGGACGGGCTGCCGGCCAGCAGGCTCTCCAGCCCCCGGCGGACCAAGCCATGATGCTCGACAACCGCAACTCTTGGCAGATGAGTCATCGGAGCCCCGCGACTCTCGGCACTCTGCACAGAATTACTCGATGAAATGAAAGATATTGAACCGACATCATCGATCACCGTGTTTTGCTTTTCTTATTTGATCGAGCCGCCAACGCGAACCGATTAGCCTGGCGAAGCGGATTGGCTCGGACCGGCTGTAGGCCTACGACCGCCGCTGCGGGTGGCGCTCGTCGCTGGGGCCGTCGGAGTCGATGCGGCTCAAGGTGATTACACTCGGTGGTATCAACCGTACAACACTGATGCCACTGAGTGCAATCAGGGTAGGCTCAGGCCGTGGCCAGATGGGAACCCGACGCATATGGACGCCTCCGCAACGCGGCGTTGGCGCTGTTCGCCGAGCAGGGCTTCGAGAAGACGACGGTCGCCCAGATCGCCGAGCGAGCGGGCCTGAACAGGCGGACCTTCTTCCATCACTTCGCCGACAAACGCGAGGTGGTCTTCGCCGGCCAAGGAGACTCCGGAGAGGTCATAGTCGCCGAGATCCGTGCCCAGCCGGAGAACGTCGATCCCCTGCACGCCGCCACGGCCGGCCTCAGTTTCGCCGCCGACACGATCTACGAGCAGTACCGCAAGGATGCGGCCAAGCTGGACCACATCGTCGCCGCGAGTCCCGAGCTCCAAGAGCGGGAACTGGTCAAACGAGCCACCCTCGCAGACAAGATCGCAACCGCGCTCCGCGACCGCGGAACAGCCGAGCCGGCCGCCACCATCGCGGCCTGGACGGCGGTCGCGGTGTTCTTCGCCGCACGGAACCGCTGGAGCCAGGGCTCGGATCGACGCTCACTGGCCGAACTCATCGAGGCGACTCTCGAAGAGTTCATCAGCGCGACCGCTGATCCGTCGCCGTCTACATAAGCGCCACCCCCGCCGGGCAGGATGGCCACCCAGCGGATGGCCGACGCCGCTGATCACCGCATCGCAGTGGACGACATCACCTGGGTGATCGAGCAATTCGCCCACGCAGGAATTCCACAGCCCGAAGTCGAATCGGGCAAACGATGCTGAATCGGTTCAGCCATACGCAGAGTATCGCCCCGTAGCGCCCCGTCCACGAGGGTGAGGATCGCCAAATCCCGCAAGGATCTTGCCATGTTTCGTAGTGGACGCTGATCCGGTCCGCGGACAGGGGTTCTGTCCCGTCACGCGCCGACCTCCGCCTCGGCCCGGCCGGTCTGGTTCGAGTGCCGGGCGGCCGGACGTGACTCCGCGAACGCACCGAAGCCGAGCAGCAGGGACGCCGCCAGGAACGAGACGGCCCCCGCGACGATCACCCCGATGAGGACTCCGATCCACTCTCCCCGGGGGGTCTCCGCGACGAAGGCGAAGATGCTCCCGGGCGCGGGGGTCGCGATCAGCCCGACGCCGGTGACCATGAAGATGGTGATCCCGGCCGCGCCGCCGGCGATGGTGGCGAGGATCAAGCGCGGCTTCATCAGCACGTACGGGAAGTAGATCTCGTGTATGCCGCCGAGGAACTGAATGGCCATCGCCGCAGGCACGCTCGGCCGCAGCGACCGGGGGCCGAACAGCAGGTAGGCCAGCAGCACCCCGAAGCCGGGCCCGGGGTTGGACTCCAGCATGAACAGGATCGACGTGCCGTGCCGGGCCGCCTCCGCGACACCGAGCGGCCCGAGCACGCCGTGGTTGACGGCGTTGTTGAGGAACAGCACCTTCGCCGGCTCGATCAGCACGGACGCGAGCGGCAGCAGGTGGTGATGGATCAGCCATTCGACGCCGTTGCCCGCGGCGGTGGTGGCGTGACGGACGACCGGCCCCACTCCCCAGATCCCGAGAATCGCTCCCGCCGCGCCGACGATGCCGGCGGTGAAGTTGTCCACGAGCATCTCGAAGCCCGGCCGGGTCACCCGGCCGGCGAACTCGTCGACCTGCTTGACCACGAAGGCCGCGAGCGGGCCCATGACCATGGCCCCCAGGAACATGGGGACGCCCGAACCGACGACCACACCGACGGTCGCGACCGCCCCGACCACGGCGCCGCGCTGGCCGTGCACCATCCGGCCGCCCGTGTACCCGATGAGAACCGGCAGCACGATGTTGATGATCGGGTCGACCAGCAGAGCGAACTGCTTGTCCGGCAGCCAGCCGGTCGGGATGAACAGTGCGGTGATCAGGCCCCAGGCGATGAAGGCGCCGATGTTCGGCATCACCATCGCGGCGAGGAAGCCGCCCACCCGCTGAACTCGAACCTTGAAACCGCCACCCGCCGTTTCGGGGGTGTCTGCCCTGACCATCCGGGCCTCCTGAAGAAGTCTGATCGGGTGAGCAGTAGATGGCACCGTCGCGCCCGATATCCCTCACCCGAACGGGTAAATCTCCCTAGCCGGCGCAGGAAGGCCGGCGACCCAAGCGCCGACCGCAATCGTATCCAGTAACGGCCTGAACATAATGGGAAAGCCTCAATCCTGCCCTGTGGGAATCCATACGCTACGGCTCGCCGTCCCCTTTCGGGGACGTTTCGTCGCCACCTAGGTCGGCCAGCCAATCGGCCAGCTGGGCTCAACGACCGAGGGCCCGGCGGAACAGATGATTCAACCCCGGCCCATTGACGGGCGCGATCGGACACCCTATCCTCAGCTTAAATTTCTGCTGCGTGAACTACAGGTCGCCCGACTTTGCGGAGACGGGCAGCCTCACCAGGCGATGCCCCGTGCCTGCCGCAATACCGAAGCGACCGAATACCCGATCACTGCACCCGACAACAATATCAGACACACGCCTAATGCAATTGCAGGAATTCTCCGCCCCCCGTGACCACTCGAACGGTGACAACACGAATGCCGTCCAAGGATGGGCTTGCGCCGCTGCGGTTCGGTGGCTGGTACAGCTACCGCGAGTGGGCGGAGCATGGCTTCACTCCCCGGGCCGCCCACGTCGGCTCCGACGAGCCACAGAGGGAGAAACCCGGCGACTCCGGACACAAGCCGGCCGCGAATGCACCACAACCGGAGAAGACTCGCGGCAAGGACGTGAAGGGCCGTCCGGCACGGCCGAGCCGCTCTTCACTCGCGGAGGCAGCGCCTGACGCCGGCCACGCGCCGCCCGCTCCCGTCCCCGGCCGGGCGCAACCGGTGTCCGGCCCTGCCGCCCCGCCCCCACCCCTCACCGGCCAGGGGCCGCCACCCCCGCCGACGCCCCGGGCCACCGGGCCGAGCGCGCGCTGGGCCGGGCCGCAGCCCGCCCCCACGCCTGTCACCCCGCCCGCTGCGAACCAGCCGGACGAGCCACTCATCCGCCCGTACGTCCTCACCGGCGGACGCACTCACCCACAGCGCGAACTCGCCGTCCACGCGCTCACACTCACCACCGAGAAGGGGCGCGCGCTAGCGGCCGCGCTGACCAGCGAACAGGCTGCCATTTGCCGGATCTGCGAGGTCGCCGTCTCGATCGCCGAGGTTTCCGCGCTGCTGAACGTCCCACTGGGGACCGCCCGGGTCCTCGTCGACGACATGTCACGCCAGGGGCTCGTCTCGGTCATCTCCCCGCAGCAGCAGGACGGCCACTCGACTGAGGTGCTGATGAGGGTACTAGAAGGACTGCGCGCGCTCTGACCCCCAGGCCGCGAAGACCGGGGACCGCTTGTGCACCGGGTGACAGGGCGCCACGCAGTACGTGTGGATGCCGAGTTTCGGTTTGTGATCGGTGTCGCTCACCGGACTACTCACGATCTTGTTCCCTCACCCAGCCCGTCCCGAGTATCACCAGGCGCTGTGCGACCGGAGGGTCGGTGCGCGATAAGGACATACACCCATCTGCCGGGACGATCGGGCGGCTCAACGGGTGCCTTTGGGACGCACCCAGGAGAGGGCACCGAATAATATATGTGAACGGCGTTTCCTTCTTGTTAATACTGCATTTCGCCATTGCGCTCCGGGAATCAGATGCCGTAATTTTCCTTTGGAAAATATGATGTATCGACCCGTGACGGTGAACCTCTATGAAATCTGGCGTGCCCCGGCAGATGGGCTGGCGCACATCACGACGCAGCACGGCCCGGTACGGGGTGACGGGGCGCGCGACAGCGTGTGTACAGGCCGTCCTGGCGCGGCTCCATGACAATGGGATGATCACGCTCGAGACCCCTGGCGTGCCCGACGGATCGGTGGTCCTGCGGCCCGCCACGGGTTCGGCCCCGGATCAGGCCGCCGTTGGGGCGATGTCGGTCTTGAGGGTGGACGCCTGGCGGGGTGAAGCAGGCCGGCCGGAGCGATCTCCCGAAGCGGGCCGTCCGGCACGACTCCGTGCTGCCACCCACACGGGTGTTGGACCGGCCGCCACTGGTGGTGCGTCGTCGGCGGATGATCTGTTCGCTGTACCAGGTGGCGCCATATCGGTGGAGCAGATCGAAGACGATGCCACCGCGGCGGCCGAATGGGCCAAGGAAGCTGATCGCGCTCGGCTTGACGGTCGGGGTCCAGTACCCACAAAGGCGTGGGGTAGCCAGTTCTGCTGGTCATTCCTCGGAGAGTTGACGCGCCGCTGGTCCCCGACACGACCGTTGCCGGATATGCGATCGGCCCTGCGGTGGCCGTCTTTCGACGCGTGGACGGATGTGATCGGCCCTCTGGCGGAGGCCACAGCCGGTACGCGCGTCATTGTCCGGTTGGGGAGTCTCTACGGGCCCGGTCACGCCTTCCTTGTGTACAACGCCGGTGTACAAGGACTAGCGCTGATCTATCCCGATCAGCACGCGAAAAATCCCGACGGCTTCATCATCAAGGTCGGCACCACGCAGGAGATCATCGACTGGCTCTCCGGCAAGGCCGGCGGACCCCATCGCGTTCTCGGTACACGGGACCGCGTCCTTGGCTCGGCAGAGGGTCTCCCGCTGATCAATCCCCGCGCGCACTTTCAAGCAGCGAATGGCCAAGAAATCCACCTGCTCAAGAAACAGCCGAGGCCGGAATCGAAGTCGACCGCCCAGGCCGTGACCGACGCCACCCACACCAGTACCGGCATGACCCCGTTCACGCCGGAGAGACGCCCCCACGGGGAGATCCGCGAATCCCTGGCCGCGTCGCTGACCGCGCTCGTACTCGAGTTGGAGGCCCTGACCCGCTTTGCCACCCACCAGGCCTCCCCCATTCCAGACGACGCCCTGCGGAAGAACCCGCTGCTGCGGGCGCTGGAGAAAAACGGCATCGCTCTGGTCGACGAGGCGGCGACGGCGCGCTCGTTCATCGATGAGGCGAGGACCGTCCTCGCCGGCACGGTCGTGGCGGACGCCGGGCGGCTCACCAGGATGCGAGGGTTGAGTCAACGGCTCCGTGATGAGATCGATGCGTTCGGCCGCACGCTGGAGGAGCGTGGGCGGATCCTGCGGCTGCAGGAAACCGCGGTGGAGCTGCGCCGGCTTCTGAGCGGCACGGTGGCCTCGGGCCGGGTGCGCCGATGGTTGGGCCGTGAGGTGCGGCGCTTGGAGGCCGAGGCTGCGCGGGAGTTCGAGGGCATGCCGGGCGATGGCGCCGGCCTCACGCCGGAGCAGCGGGCGGCATGGATCCGGACCGGGATCGAGCATGCGGTCGTACGTCATCAGGCCAGGCTCGCCTTCCGGATGGAGAGCCGGGCGGCGGCTCGGCGGATAGCGAGCGCCCTGACCTCGGCACGAGAGCCCACTCCGGAACAGGTCGCCCGCTCACTCGAAGAGGTGATCGCGCGGCCACCGGACCGGGGAACGATCAGCCCGAGGATCGACGGCGAGTGGGCGCAGCGGTTGGCGTACTTTTGGCTGCTCCACGAGCGGGCACAGCTCGATGTCGCGCTGCTCGGTACGGACCCGCCCACGCGACGCGCGAAGCGGGTCGAGTTGCGGATCCTCTACCTTGCCCTGCGGCAGCGGCTGTCCGAGCTGTTGGGCGCCGAGGCGACTACGGACGCGATCGTCGAGGCGGAGCTGGCCGAGCTGAGCGACGCTCTGCTGTCAGCGATCAGGCCGATCGAAGCGGCGCGGCGGGAGGAGGAGGCCCGTACCGGTGTTCAGCCGTCGGAGGTCGTTCCGTCCGAGCCGGAGGCCCGGTACCTCCTGCCTGCGTATCTTCGCGGTTCGCTCGGTCCGGAGCTGGTCCGGGAGGTCGCGCCGGAGCTGGCGACGGCGTTCGCCGATGAGGTCGTGGCATTGTTGCCGCAGTGGCTGCGGGCGCACTACGCGGACCGCGTCCGCGAGCAGATCACGAAGGATTGGCTCCTCGACAACTGGGGAGACATCGCGGGTGGCGCAGCGGCATTCGGCGTCGGATTGTTCCACGTGACGTTGTGGGCGCAGATGAGCGGCGGATCCCAGCTCGGCGACGAGATCCACGTGCGGCCCAAGCACACGACCGCTCTCACCACGGAGTCTCGCGCGGGTCGCGTCCATTTCTTCATGTCCGACGGGACACTCAACGTGGCGTGGGCGATGGACGCGTTCGGGGGTGACCACATCGGCGCCCTCGACCTGCACGGTCACGACGCCTTCGCGGGCGTCGCCACCTACGGCTGGGCCGACCACTACGAGAAGCCACAGTCCGGGTACGGCGCGCGGATCGACCAGACGGTCAAGGGCAGCACCTACCGTGCGGTGCCGTTCGGGATGAGCGTCCAGGCGTTCGCGAAGGTCGAGGTCGTCGGGCTGCCGGGATTCTCCTGGTCGCGGGACAACACCGAAGCGGCCCCGATCCTCGGCAACGGCGTGAAGCTGGCCGTCTCACGGGAAGTGCTCTACCCATTGAACGAGGCGGCCCGCGCGGTCTCACGTTCGGTCTTCCCCCGCCTGCGCGACGGCCGCTGGGAGATCATCCCGGCGAGCCGGGTGACGCCCGATGAGCCGGTTCGCCTGCCGCGCTGGTCGTGGGTTCAGGCGTTCGACGGTGCCCGTGCGCTGGCCGCGGCGGTCACCCTGGCGGTCGGCGCCGAGCCAGGGTCGGAGCTGGAACGCCGGGTCCAGGCGGCGATCACCCCGGAGACGGTCATCGCGGCGTTCCCGCTGGCGCGGAGCAGACGCGGCTGGGAGATCACGCTCGGCGCACCGGGTGATCGGCCGGATTCCGTCACGGTGCGGTTCGAGTTCGTGAACCCGGGCCTGGTGCTGCGGGGTGACAGCGGCACGTGGGCCGACTACGCGCAGACGCTGGTCACCTATCAGGACGTCGTAACGGCACACGCGGACATGATCGACATTCCGCCGACGCTGATGTTCGCGGCGTTGCAGCTCTACCAGAGTAAGGCGATCGGCGACGCTAGTCCGGGATTTCATATGCTGACGTACCTCATGCCGTGGCTCTGGCGTGAGGCGGCGCGAATAACGTCCGGGCTGAGCGGCGACGCCAACGAGATGTCCAGCGTCCGACTGGTCGGGGAGCCCACCGCGCTCATCGCGGTCAAGACCAGGGCGGTCATCGAGGTCGGGCATGGCGGCGGCTCCCCGGCAATGGTCGACCTGCCCGGCGATGGCACCACGCTGCGGGTGCTGGACCGGGACCTGCCGCGGTGGTTCGGCGACGAGCTGCCACCGCTGCTCAACGGGCCGGGCATCGAGACGCCGGAGCAGCGGCTGATGGCGCCGAAGACGCTGGAGCGATGGTGGCCGGCGTGGGTGTGGATCGCCGACCTCGGCGAGAGTCTGGAGAACCTCTACCAGCCGCTGGTCGACCAGATCAACCAGCGGTATCCGGGCGCTCTGCCGTACCGGGCACCGGGCCACGCCCGCAAGTGGGTGACCAGCCCGATCGCCGAGGCGAACCTGCGAGCGTTGAAGCGCGCCCTGTCGAAGGAGCAGTTGGCCACGAGCCTGCCGCGCATGCGCACGACCGGCGTACCGATCACGTTGCAGTGGAAGCAGTACGCCGGCCTGACCCGCCAGGTGTACGTGTGGCTGCGGGCGCGACCCGTGGACGAACCACGGTTTCAGTACCGGATGCCGGACGGCGAGCAGGACCTCTTCACCATCAACACGCATGACCTGACCGGCTCGAGCGAGCAGATGTGGGGAAGCTGGTGGGGTGCGCAGTTCGTCTTCAGCCTCGCCGCCCTTGGGCTGAACGCGCTGGAGGCGACGGAGCTCCGGCCGATTCTCGCGGCTCGCCTGGCCAAGACCTTCGGGATCACCTCAGGGCACTTGCTGTGGTCGATGTTCGGAGCCTCGATCGACGATCTGGCGGTCTACGACCAACACGTCCAGATCGAGGCGACTCTCAGCGCCGATCCCATCCCGCGTGACCCGACCCTCGATATGCCCGGGGCCTACCCTCCGGATGCCGAGGATGAGGGAGTCATCCCCGGCCAGCACCTCGTCGACATCACCGAGGAACCGCAGGACGGGCACGACCACATCGTCGTGACGATGGAGCGCGAGGACCCGAACGTCCGGGTGACCGACGACGGGCGGGTCATCGCCACCGATGACGTCACGTTCACCATGCCGGTGCAGCTCACCATGAAGCCGGTCACCGGCGAGGACGGGCAGATCACCTGGGTGCCGTTCTATGACATGGCGGGTGACCACCCGGTATGGACCGCGGAGGATGAACCGGAATGGCCGGACCAGTCGGTGCTCCTGCCCTACCTCGGCGGCGTACGGGAGGAGATCGAGCGGGCGTTCGCCGAACGCTTCGGTGTCGAGCTGCCGGCTTGGGAACAGGTGCGGTTGACCGATTCGATCCACCTGTTGACCGCCCGTATCCAGGATCTCCAGCACCCGGCCGCCGGGGACGAGGAGGGCTGGCCGATCTGGGAGGGCAAGGTCGGCTTCCGCGAGCGGGACGTCCTCGACGGGCAGTGGGGTGAGGCCGACGCGAGTGTGCACATGAGCGCCCGGGTGGTACGGGCGGAATCCGTCACGCTCGCCGACGGCTGGGGCACCTACAACGAGTACGGGAGCCTCGACCTTCACGGCCTGTACGAGGAGTTCGGCAAGGGCCGGCAGCTTGGCCTGCGGGTGCGGTTCCCGATCAGCCTGAGCGAGGACACGACGCTCACTCCCCAGCCCCAACTCCTCCGGCGGGTCGAGAACAACCGCGGCAGGAACTCCGAGCTGTCCGGCTCGCGCAGCCGGATGACGCTGGACGTATCGGCGGGAACCAGTTTCGTGGTACTCGGCAGCGCCGAGATCGAGTTCGACGTCACCCTCGCGGTGAGCGGCGTCACCGCGGATCCGAGTCTCACCATCGGACGCGACGGATGGTTCGTGCACAGCGCCGAGCAGGCCGATGAACTCGGCCTGGTGCCGGCGCACCGGAAGACCGGCCAGGCCCCGCCGGAGACCGCCCCACCCGAGACGGCCACCGGGCCGACGGCCGTGCAGAAATGGCCGGGCCCCCGGGTCAAGGAGAAGGAACTGTACGTGCCGAGCTGGCTGCTCGACGGCGAGCACGGCATCGGCAACGCCGGCGTTCACCGATCGCCCCGGACGCGGGAGTTCGCGAAGAAGATCTATCAGGAGGTCAAGAACGCCTGGGGGCACCACGTCGCGGCTGAGCTGGACAAGGAGATGATCAAAGCGCTGTCCTCGGCGGGCTCGGTCGCGGTGATCGACGGCGGCCTGGCGTTCGACGTACCGCTCGGCGACCACTTCCCGATGGTGCGGACCGGAAGCCTGCGGGTGGTGCTCAAGGGCCGCCTGAAGGACCCCGGCTACCAGGGCATCAGCATCGACCGCTTCAACTCCGGTTTCCAGGTGAGCGGGGAACGCACCCGGGAGAAGACCACGGACCGGCGCGTCCGCTGGGCCGCAGACGCGCGGGGCTGGATCATTCACGACCTGCACCCCGCCCATGGCGGAGACCCGAACTCCTTCTGGTACAACCACACCTACAGCGACGGCGCACAGAACGAGCGAAGCCGCAACGAGTCCAGCAGTGCCGAGTCCAAGGTCTCCCACACCGGCACCGGCAACTCGGCCCTGTCGTGGTTCGGCGTCGACTTCACCGCCGACCTCGAGCTGAGCGAAGCGCCAGTCCTGCTCTTCGACCTCGCCACACTCGGCCTCCTTCACACCTCACGGTCCCTGCGCGTCGAGCTCGCCCAGAACGGCAAGGCCGTCCAGCTTCATCTCGACCCTCAGCTGATGACCGCGGAACCACCCCCGGTCCCCCCCATCACCGTGCTCCCCAGCCCGGCCAAGCTGCCCACCGTTCTGGACCGCAGGGCCCCGCGTGCACTCTCCGACGCCCAGCGCGGGGAACTCGGCGCGACGCCGCCGCGACGCTTCCGCCCCGGCACGACGACCGAGGCCCTGCGACACGCTTTTCAGATCCCGGCCGAGGCGTTCCAGGACGCCCAGCTGATCGGCCTTCCCGGACTGGACGTCCTGCAGGGACTGGCCAGCGACCTGATGGGCGCGCCAGGTGGCGAATCATGGTTCTACGCCTGGGGCGACATCTTCCGGCAGCTCACCTCCACGATCACGCAGACGCAGTTGTCCGGCCGGCCGGCGGA
Source organism: Actinoallomurus soli (assembly GCF_024055715.1). Classification (GTDB taxonomy): domain Bacteria; phylum Actinomycetota; class Actinomycetes; order Streptosporangiales; family Streptosporangiaceae; genus Actinoallomurus; species Actinoallomurus soli. The sequence goes on along the minus strand of NZ_JAMXMV010000041.1, from coordinate 14,553 downwards.
GCTGTTCGGCCCAGGCGGATTCGCGTTCCCGATCCGTGAGCCGGGCCGGTTCGGTGGCTACCTCGGCACACTCACCCTCGCAGTGCACGCCCTGGAGTTCACGTTCGAGACCACCACCCCCGAGGTGATGATCCGCAATGCGAAGAACCGCGCGTCGGTCGTCCGGACCAGCGGCGGCCGCAGCAAGGTGACCTTCCACTCGCCGTGGGCGCTTCTGGACTTCCAGATGGGTGGCCGCCCAGCCGACGGCAACAACGCCGCCGGGCCGTTCTTCGGCGTGGACTACCTGGGCGTCGACACCACCGTCATGGCCGACCGCGGCGCCAAGACGATGTTCGAACGCGGGCCGAAGACCACCGGCCGCAATGTGACCCTCGTCGGGGTCAAACCGACCTATCTGCTGATCTGGCAGGCGAAGTACCGCGACCCGTGGTTCGTGGAATACACCCCGGACGTCAGCGAAGAGAACGGCGCCCTGCTCCGCGTACCGACAGAGAATCTGAAGCACTGGCAGAAGGCCCCGTGGCACGACCGCGATCTGGAGGCCGTCCTATCGACGACCGGTTGGATGACCGGCATGGCCGGCGATGCCGCGACGCGCCTGCATGGGACCTCCTCAACCGCCGTGGCCCCGACCCCGTATATGCCCGGGGCCTACCCTCCGGACACCGAGGACGGGGAAGACGCGATCGAGGTGATCGCGGCCGCCGCCTCCGGCCACGGCGAGGTCCTGGTGGGTGACGGCCGGGGAATCGCCGATCCGGCGATACACCGGCCGCCGCCCGATCTGTCCAGCGGCGATCCCCTGCAACGCAGTCGAGGATTCCCACGTTTCGCCACCCACCCTCCACTTCACAGTGCCACGGTGAGGGATGAGAACAAAGTGGTCGATTCCAACGGCGTGATATGGCAAAAACCTTCCGCCAGCGGCGACGGCGAGTTCTGCGTCAATGTCGCCGTGGCCTGGCTGAGATAGGCCCATCCTCCTGCGCGGGGACACCGGCCAGCCGCCCCGGCTTGCGCGCCGGGGCGGTTCGCGTCTCCGGACAAGGTCCGAGATCTACCGCGGGCCGTTCCCGTGGGCGGGGCAGGCAGCGGAGCGCGCGGCAGGAAGGCGGCGGCGCAGAGCCGCCTGCTGGATGGCGGGTGGGTCGTAGGCCATGTCGAGCGTCCCGATGTCGGTACCGGGCGGCACGACGGCGTCGATCTGGTCGAGGATCTCGTCGGTCAGGGTGGTCTCGGCCCCTGCGAGCAGGTCGTGGAGGTGATCCATGGTGCGCGGTCCGATGATCGCGGAGGTGACGCCGGGATGGGTGATCGCGAAGGCGACCGCAAGGTGCGTCATCTTGATTCCGGCTTCCTCGGCGAGCACGATGAGTCGTTCAACGGCGTCGAGTCGACGCTCATCACTCAGGTGTTTGAAGCCCGTCGTTGCTCGACGGGTGTCGGCGACCTGCCCCTTGCGGTAGCGGCCGGTGAGCAGTCCCTGTGCCATGGGACTCCAGACGAGCGTGCCCACGCCGTACTGCTGGCAGACGGGCAGCACGTCCCGCTCGATTCCGCGGTTGAGAATGGAGTAGGGCGGCTGCTCGGTGCGGAAGCGCTGCAGACCGCGCCGCTCGGCCACCCACTGCGCCTGCACGATCTCGTGAGCCGGCGTGCTGGAGGAGCCGATGGCTCGGATCTTGCCCGCGCGCATCAGGTCGGTGAGTACCGACAGGGTCTCCTCGACATCGGTGCTCGGGTCGGGGCGGTGCATCTGGTACACGTCGATGTAGTCGGTTCCCAGGCGGCGCAGGGAGTCTTCAATCGCACGGGTGATCCAGCGGCGGGAGTTTCCCTGCATGTTGGGGTCGTCACCCATGGGAATGTGAGCCTTGGTGGCCACCACGATGTCGTCGCGGCGGCCCTTGAGCGCTTTTCCGACGATCTCCTCGGACTCGCCGCGAGCGTACGCGTCCGCAGTGTCGATGACGTTGATGCCCGCGTCCAGCGCCGCATGAATGATTTTGATGCAGTCGTCATGATCGGGATTGCCGATCGCGCCGAACATCATCGCGCCGAGCGCGTAAGGACTCACCTTGATTCCGGTGCCGCCCAACGTGCGGTATTGCATGACGGTCCTCTTGGAGAATGCGTGGGGTAGGGGTGGCTCCCCCTAGGACCGCAACGGAACGCCGTTCACGTGAAGCGACATGAAGCAGCGTTCCGTTGCGCAAAGGGGGTGAGTTGCGTGGAAACGGGCCAGTCAGGAGCACAGAGCGCCACGCGCGGCGCGATGTGCAGCGTCATGGCGAGCCGCAGATCTAGAAGACCGCAAGGGGATTGACCGGGAGTCCCGTGGCGCCGCGCACGGGAATCGTGCCGAGTGCGAACAGGAAGCTGTAGCGATCGATTTCGGCGCACACCCGCGCCAGCTCGGCCACGTTGACGCAGTCGATCAACGGCATCCCCAGCTGGGCGAGCGCAATGTAGTGCAGCACAGGCAATCCGGCTGACGGTTCAGGGAGTTTGTCGCCGATGTCGCCGGCGTACAAGCACACTTCACGCTCCGCCATCCACTCGACGGCGCTCAGCGAGGTGGTCGGCAGGGGGCCGAAAGGATCGTCGGCGGCGACCCATCCCCCGCGCACCACCAGCGCATCACCGGACTCGACTCGCACTCCCTGGCGCTTCTCGGCCGCCGCCAGGTCGTCTGCGGTCACGGCATGGTTCTCGGCGAGCCGTCCTCCCGGCGCCAGGTCGAGAAATACCCCCCGGGTCACGATCCCGTCGACGAACGCCGACGAAGAACTCCGGCTGACCGTCGCCCCGGCGGTCGCCTCGGCGAGTGGGACTCCGGGGTAGACGGTGTCGTCGGTCGGTATGTGCGCCAAGGCGTCGATGTGCGTCGAGCGCGCGTGGTGAACGTTGATCAGCAGGACATCGGTCAACGCCTGGGCGGGCGAACCGGTGAACGTCATCGTTTGCAGTACTGCGGAAGGCATGCCGTGCTCGGCGAAAGCGACCGGCGCGGCCATGGGCACCGGTGTGATCGGGTGAGCCAAGGAGACAACACGGCCGGTCATGGCTTCGGCCACGCCGCGGGCGCGCGCTGCGGCCGTGATGAAATTCAGGGTGCCTCGGTCGTCGTCAGCCCCCCATCGGCCCCGATTGGTGAGCGGCTTTTCTGATCGCGGCCGGGAGATTTCGTTCGTATCCATTTTTCCTCGCAGGTTCGTGGTCGACTTGATAGAGGTGCCGGCTCAGCGCGGCTCGGCCGACGTCGTGAATGTCGAGGACATCAGCTGGGCCATTGAGGGCAGCGGTCTGTCTTCCTGCTCCAGGCGGGGTCCTGGGCCCGTCCCGACGAGTTCGGCCGTGGGTTCGGTCGTTGCCGACGTTGGCCGATGCGGTGTCGCTCATAGGAATGATTGCCCTTCTGGGGGCGCGCAGGTCGATGCTGAGCGACGATCCGCCAGGGCGAGAATCCGGAACACCGCTCCACAACACGATACGGAGCTTTGCTCCGCCTTGCAACCGGAGGCGGACGGACCCCCGTGTGCCAGCACGCCCCATGAGGTCGTGCGGCCATGGGTTCACGTAACCTTTTTGATGAGTTGGCCACCGCCATTGAGCAGGGCTTGGCATTCCTTGAGCCGGTGACCACCGCGATCGTCTCCCATCTGCCGGGTTTGGCATTGGACGCCTCGGTGCTCGATGTCGCGTGCGGCACGGGAGAACCGGGCCTGACGCTATTGCGTCAGGCGGTCGATCGGCGTCTACTCGGCGTCGATACCGCCGGGACGATGGTAGAAATCGCCCGCCGAAAGGCAGCGTCAGAGGGCCTGTCCGGCGCCCGGTTCGAGATCATGGACGCTCAGCGACTGGCATTGCCTGACGCGCAGGTAGACGCTGTGGTGTCCAGGTTCGGACTGTTGTCATTCGCCGACCCGGTGGCCTCGGCCCGCGAGGCGGTGCGAGTGTTGCGCCCGGACGGCCTGCTCAGCATCGCCGTCTGGGATTCGCTGAACAAGAACATACTCGCGTACGCCACCGCCTCGGCCTTGGAGGAACGCCTGCCGTCAGGGCTGGCCGCGCTGCTCACCGATCTAGAACGGTTCGCCATGCCCAGCCGGCGAGAACGGTGGTTGACAGATGCGGGCATGTCCCAGGTGGACAGCGAATTCTTCCCCTGGACCGTGACCTTTCCGGACGAGGCCAGCATGGGGGAGTTCAGTACGGGCCCAGGGCTGTTCCAGCAAGTCTTTTCAACCCTCGACGCCGGCGCGTTGGATGCGGTACGGGAGCGCTTCGGTCGCCTCCTCGGCGAATATCGGCGCTCCGACGGGTCGTACGCCTTGCCGTACGTCTGCCGGCTCATCTGGGGACGCCGCTGATTGAGCGGTGAGGTGTGGATCAGGTGGTCCCGGGCTCCGGCAGCGAGGTCAAGGAGTACGACGCCGAGCGCGCCCTGGCCTACGTGCGGCAGGCTGTGGCCGACGCGGTCGAGGCACACGGCCCATCCGGAGCGAAGCCGCCCGTGGTCCCGATACGGGCGCTTCGAGGAGCACGATGGCCGTCGCGCTCCTCGAAGCGCCTGAGGTATGGCCTTCCGCGACGGTCAGATGGTGGGGTGCTGGTCGCGTACGGGGCTGAGCGACTCCAGCAACGACGCGGTGTGCAGGATCGTGGACTCGGAGTGCCAGTTGGCCGCCACCTGCACACCGATCGGCATGCCGTCGCTGCTCGTGCCGAACCGCATGGACAAGGCCGGGAGTCCGGTCAGGTTGAACGGGATGGTCGCCGTCTGTATGTGGGCGGCGTCCACCGTCTGACCGTTGATGGTGAACTGGGTGAGTCCGTGCTCGTGGGCGGGGATGGGCAGGACCGGGAGCAGGAGGACGTCGTACTGCTGGAAGTACTCGGTGAACGCGTCCCGGAGACGTTCGATGCCCTGCTCGGCCAGGACGTAGTCCTCCACGGATGTGTCCGGGCCGGCGAGCATGGACTTGGAGACCTTGGCCATCTGGTCCTCGTGACCGGCGGTGACGTCCCGGAAGGTCGGCTTCACCTCCATGACGTGCTGCCGGTAGAAGAGGTCGAGAGGGTTGTCGCGCTCGAACGCCGGGATGCTCACACCCTCGACCTGGACCCCAGCGCCCTGCAGCGCTTCGGCGGCCTTCTGGACGGTGGCAGCGACCTCCGAGTCGATCGGGCCGAGTCCGGAGTCGATCAGCCAGCCGACGCGGACGGGCCGGTCCGGTGACGCGCCCAGGCCGGCGTCGAACTCGCGCGGAACGGTGGCGAAGCCGTCGACGCCGTCCGGGCCGGATAGCACCGAGTACGCCAGTGCGAGGTCGCGGATGGTGCGGGCCATCGGGCCGACGTGCCAGTCACGGCGCGGCGCCCGCGGCCAGACCCCCGTCATCGGGATGCGCCCGTGCGTTGCCTTGAGGGCGGCGATGCCGGTGTGAGCAGCCGGCCCACGCACCGAGATGGCCAGGTCGCTTCCGAGCCCGAGCGGCGACATACCGGCCGCGATCGCCGCCGATTCCCCGCCACTGGAACCACCGGACGTACGGTCGAGGTTCCAGGGATTGTTCGTCCTGCCCGTGAGGAGGTTGTCGGACTCGGTCGAGTAGGAGAACTCCGGGAGGTTGGTCTTCGCGAGGAGGATCGCACCGGCGCGCTTCATGCGCGCCACGCTGGTGGCGTCCGTGTCCGGGATACGGCCCTCGAAGATCGGGGAACCGCGCTGGGTCAGCACCCCGGCGGTGTCGAACGAGTCCTTGACCGTGAACGGCACGCCGTGCAGCGGCCCGACCTCCACGCCCGCCGCGAGCGCTTCGTCCGCGGCCCTCGCCGCATCCAGAGCACCCTCGGCGAGCGTAACGATGGCGTTGACCTTCGGATCGGTCGCCTTGATGCGATCGAGGTGCGCCTGCACCACCTCGACGGATGACACCTTCCTGTTGCGGATCAGTTCAGCGAGTTCGCTCGCGTCGGAGTAGATGAGATCGGTGGTCATGATGATGTCCTAACTAGACCGGTCTACTCCAATAGACCAGTCTACTAGTTTGCCGCCCAGGCCGGTGTGCCACAGGCGGCGGGGGCCTGTCAGACGTGGAGCACCTGGCGCGTGACAGTCATGGCGCGGTCGAGATGGTCCGGGCTGCGATGGATCTTCGCCATCATGCTCGCTCCGAGCCACAGGCCGTAGAGAGCCTCGGCCGTCGTGCGGGGGCTGTCATCGACGGACACGGACCCATCCGCGATGCCGTCGATGATCATCTGCTCCAGGCGGTCGACGATCGCCGTGGTCCCCACTTTCGTCGCCACTCTCATCACCTCGGAGAGGTCGGCGATCTCCGCACCGAGCTTGACGACCAGACACCCGCCCTGGCAGTCGTCCACGACTTGCGTGTCGTAGAAGTTCTGCCAGTACCTCATCAGGCGCTCCGCGGGCCTCTTGCCCTTATCGGCAACAATGCCATCCATGGTCGCGAGGTAGTCGTCGAAGTAGCTCTCCATCATCGCCTCGCCGAAGGCGTCCTTGGAACCGAAGTAGTGGTAAAACGACCCCTTCGGGACGCCGGCCGCGGCAAGGATCTCATTGATGCCGACCGCGGCGTACCCCTTCGCGGCCACGATCCGCCGTGCGGTATCCAGAAGCCTCTGACGTGTTTCCATCTTGGTGGCCGGCATGGCCTGACCATACCACCGGATTAGACCAGTCGTCTTGACGGTGGAGCGGGAGCTGGACCAACTACGTGCCGACCGGATCGGACTCACCGCGGCGATCGCCGGCAGGGCCGGCGCCAGGCCGGTCCGGTCGGCGAGGGCTCCGATCAGTGGCGGCCCGCAGGCGAAGCCGCAGTATCCGATCGAGGTGATCACCCCGCCCCGGGCAGCCGCGCGTGCGGGATCGCGGCGCCCGTGACGAAGGCGGGTCGCGGAAAGACACAGAAAGCACAGGACTTCCGCGATCTCGCACGGCCGTGCCACCCTGCCCCGCGCCGGCACTTTGGTCAGCTGCGACGGGATCGCCGCGGTTCTGCGGGTCGGTGTCCTGACCAGTGACGTGGTCGCGGCCGAGGCCCGCAAGGCCGCCCAAGCCGACCCGCGGCCTTCGGCCACGACCGGCCCGACCGCCACGTCAGGGCGGCCACCGGCACCGCCGGTGGTCAGCGTATGAGCGTCAGGCCTCCGCCTCGGCCAGCCACTTGTCGCGTGCGCTGAGCAGCAGGGCGCCGAAGCCGTCGTGGGGCACCAGGTCGCCGCCGTCACCCGGCCACCACTCGTAGGCCCGCCATTCGCCGTCCGCGCCGATGTGGTCCGCGCTGAGCACCCAGACGTCGCCCTGGTTGGTGTCGGTGGAGATCAGTACGCACCGTCTGAGCTCGGACTCCAATTCGGGGAAGTCCATGTGCCCGAACCACGCGGTCCACATCTCGGGGTCCGCCTCCGGGTACCAGCCGATCTCCTCGACCCTTCGCAACGTGCCCGCGTTGGTCGGCATCTTGGCCCAGCCGTCGCTGACCAGCAGGAAGTTCCGGTAGCTGGGCGGCAGCCGGACGCCGAGCCGCTGCTCGGCGGCGCGGACCGCGTCCTCGCCCGCAGGCTGCGTGCCGGGCCATCGGGTGGCGGGACCGGTCAAGAACTCGCGCCATTCGGGGACGGTCACCGGCGGGGACATTCGCATACTCCATTCGGGATGGCGGTGCACGGCGATCTTAAGGGAGGTCTCGTCCTGACGTCGTCGGACTACGTGCGACGAACCGGCAAATGCCTCATGACCAACAAGACTGCCTTGGGTTCGACGAGACGGGACAGAAAGCGCTCAAGGCCCCGGCACCGAGAAGCGAGGTGAGGCCGGATTCAAATCGGGTCTCCCCCATCTTGGGCTTTCCTCGGCGGCCCCCTGTTCGAACGGCGCCGGCAACCGGGGAGAGGCGCGGTGCACCCACGCACGGGCCCAAGGACGATGTCCGTGGCGGGGTCACTCCGTGTCGGGCCGCTGTCCGACCTCGCGGGCCCAGAGCCACTCGGTGAGGTGGGCGACCGCCCGGTCCCGGTGGCGCCGGTAGGTGTTGAAGGACAGGTGCAGCTGCTGGGCGATGCGTTCCTGGGTGGTAGCCGGGTGCAGGAACGTGCGGTCCACCAACGCGCCCAGATCGGGCCGCAGCACACCCGCGCCCGTGGCGAACAGGTCTCGGAGCGTGTCGACGGACGGCCGATCGCCGCGCTCGTGCTGCCGCACCACGCGCGAGCGCAGCAGCGGGTTGTCTCGTATCCGCTCCGGCGCGTGCAGGTCCCGCAGAGCGTCCCGGACGGCACGCGCGAACTCCGGCTCAGAGAGCACCGCCTTGCCCTTGCCGGGTTCGGTCAGCTGAACCGGCGCACCGGTTTGGCGGGCGCGGACGAAGCGCAGCCACTCCGTGACGTCGACGCGGCGCCAGTCGTGCGCGAAAACGGGGAACCGCCTGTCGCCGACCGCGTACTCGGCTCCTGACGCGGGCTGGAAACCGAGGTTCGCGAGGGTGTGGCACCACCGGGCCGCGTCGGCGTACGCGCCCACCAGCGTCCATGCCGAGTTGTCGCCGCGGATCAGGATGTCAAGGGTCTGGCAGGCCGCGAACAGAGTCACCGACGGCGAAGAGAACTGACCGTGGTCGCGGTCGAGGAAGAACCGCCAGGCCCGTACCTGTTCGCCGGGGCGGGGTGCGCCGTTGTCATGTGCGTAGCGCCACATGGCGGCTGCCCCCGGGTCCTCGTCGAGCTCCGCCCCGGTCAGCTCCAGGCACGCGGCATAGCCACGCGGCTCCCCCGACAGGGAACGGAACACCCAGAATGCCGCGGGCTGCCGCGTCATCCAGTACGCGGCCAGCGCGGCCTGCTGTTCGCCCTGCCAGGCCGAGGTCATCGCGATGATCGGATCTCGATCCCCGTCTCGCAGCCGGTCGGCGTACGCCTGCATCGTCGGCGGCGGCGCGGTGCACGTTTCGATCTTCGAGCGGGCACTGGCCGCGACGATCGTGTCCACGAGCAGCTGGATCTGTTCACGCTCGTCCACCGACGCGCGGATCCGAGCGAGCATCGCGGCCGCGATCCTACTCTGCAGATCGGCGTACCGGCCGGGGGCGCGCCAGCGCAGGTCCGAGTCGAGGGCGTCACGAGCGATGTCATGCGGGTACAGCCCCCGCGGTCCCTCATCCACGAACGGCAGCGCGCGCAACCAGGCGAACAACTCCCCGGCATCCGCGCCGATCACCTCGTGCAGAAGTTCTTCGGTGGTCACGGGCGCGTGTGCGCAGATCTCCAGCACCGCCCGGTGCCGCGGGCTCGGCGCCGCGTCGACCGCCTGCGTCAGCAGCGCGCTCACCACGTCCGGCAGATCGGCCAGCGTGCGCGGTTCGGCACCCCGGCGTACCGCGTCGACCAGCATCGACAGGGCCAGCGGATGGCCGTGGCTGATGGCCAGCAACCGGCCGTGCCACTCCGGCGGCACCTGCTGGACCGTCAGGTACCGCCGCCCGTCGTCAGGCGACAGGTTGTCCAGCGCGACGACCCGCATCAGGTCCCGCCATGCCGGGTCCGCCCGCCACTGCGCACGGGGCGCCTGACGCCCGGCGATCACCACGAGCACGTCGCCGGGCAGCGAAGGCAGGTATTCCTCGCGTACCCAGTCGTCACTGTCCGCCAGCAGTTCATAGGTGTCGATCAGCAGGACCGGCCGGTCACCGCCGGCCACCGCGGGCATCGCGCCCGGCGCCAGCCGCAGATGCCGTACGTCGACTCGGACCACGGGGCGTCCAGCGGCTTCCGCTACCTCCCCGAACACCTCGAGCAGCGCACTCTTGCCGACACCACCCGCTCCGTGCACGAAGATCAGGCCCGGTTCGGCCAGCGCGGTCCGAAACAGCGACACCTCGCTGTCCCGGCCGACGAACGAACGCCTGCGCAGCTCTCGCAGCCGCTCGCCCAGCACCGCCACGGATCAACGTTAGCCCAGGCTCACCAACGGCCGGAGAGCCCCCCGGCCGATCCGCCAGGCACACCGGGCAACGCATGGGCAGTGGATGGGCAGTGGATGGTCTTCCGAGGCGCGACCGGCCGATTGATGATCAGGGGCGTCGCAGTCGTCGCGGGCTTCGGCCAAGTCCATTGAGCGGTCCGGACGGCGCAGACACAGCAGCCGTGCCCGGAGCCCGTGGCCCCTCCGATCCCATGCATGGCTCCAGCAGCCCCGCGACGTGAAAGGCAGGACATGGCGGTGGAACTCGGTGACCTCGTCCCGCGCGAGGCCGCAGGCCCCGTGCGTCAGACGGTGGTGTACATGCGGGACCGACTGGATCGGCCGGTGACCGTCGCGGAGCTGGCCGGTGTGGCGCGGTTCAGTCCCTCCCACTTCCTGCGAGTGTTCAAGCGGGCTACCGGTCACACGCCGCACCGCTACCTCACCCTGCTGCGTGTCGCCGAGGCCAAACGACTGCTGGAACGTGGTGTCACGGTCACGCAGGCGGCGCAACGGTGCGGGTTCTCCAGTACGGCACACCTGTCCGCGGTCTTCCCCCGCGAGACAGGTGTACGCCCGTCACGCTGGGTTCGCCCGTCACGCCGGCAGCCGACCAGCGACCACGGCACAGGCGATCGCCCGGCCCGTTCAGTGATCACGGACCTGCCGGAAGGCGTTCCGCAGCTCGCTGACCAGGACGCCGGGCTGTTCCCAGCCCGCGAAGTGCCCGCCGTACTCCATCTCGTTCCAGCTGATGAGATTGTGGTACCGGTGTGCCGCCCAACGCCGGGAGACCGGGAACGGTTCGGCCGGAAACAGCGTGAAGGCGGTCGGCACGGTCACGGTCAGCGCGTTCTGCGTCTCCGCGTCCCGCGGCGTCCCCCGCGCCGCCTCCCAGTACCAGCGCGCGGCGGAGGCGCCGGTGCGGGTGAACCAGTACAGGGCGATGTCGTCCAGTTGCTGGGCCACGCTGACCCCACCGCCCGCCTCTGGTCGCGTGTCCGAAAAGGCGACCAGTGCCTCGCTCAGCCACGCGGCGAGCCCGGCGGGAGAGTCGAGCAGGGAGTAGCCCAGCGTCTGCGGGAGCACACTCTGGACCCGCACATGGGTGGAGCCGGTCAGCATGAACCTCTCGCGTCTGGCGAGCATGCCCTTCTCCGTGTCGTCGGCCGTCGCCACGTCTTCGGGCAGGGGCGACGCGAACGGCATGGTCAGATGCAGGGCGGCAACCCGCTCGGGCACCAGGCGAGCCAGCTCGGTGCTGACGAGCGCGCCCCAGTCGCCGCCGTGCGCCCCGAAACGTCCGTACCCGAGCCGCGTCATCAGATCTGCCCAGGCCCGTGCGGTACGGCCGGGATTCCAGCCGGGTTCCTGGGGCCGCTCGCTGAACCCGAAGCCGGGCAGGGCGGGCACCACCACGTCGAAGGCGTCCTCAGCGGACCCGCCGTGCGCGACCGGGTCGGTCAGCGGCCCGATGACGTCCTCGAACTCCAGCACCGAGCCGGGCCAGCCGTGCGTCAGCACCAGAGGAAACGCGTCGGGCTCGGGAGAGCGCACCCACCAGAACGCGATGCCGAGGCCGTCCAGACGGGTGCGGTAGTGCGGTATCGCGTTCCACCGCTTCTCCAGGGCCCGCCAGTCGTGCTGTCGCCACGCGTCGAGCAGGCTCCGCAGGCGACTCAATCCGATGCCCTGCGCACCGTCCGGAACCGTCTCCGCTTCAGGAAGCCGGACACGGTCGAGACGCTCCCGCAGGTCCGTCAGGTCGCGTTCGGGAATGCTCACTGGAAAGGGTTCGATCTTGACCTCGCTCACGACCGCGACGCTAGGACACGGACACCGCTCCGCTCGATACACAAAATCGCTCAGTACGCCGACGTCGCTCGGTTCCACGCTTCGCACGGGACGGCCGGCCGCGACGAAGCACCTCGGCATGCCGTACTTCGACTGGATCACCGCCGATCCGGCCCGCGCCTCGCTGTTCCGTGACGCGATGGGCACGTTCATGGCGACCCTGCGCCAGGGAATGCTCGACGGGTATCAACCGTCCACCGGCGATGTCATCGCAGGCCGGCCTGCCGGATCAGAAGCTGTGGCGCGTCAACGCCGGCGCCGACTCCGGGGCGCTCAACAGGGCCGCGCGCGGCAAGGTCGACCAAGACCCAAGCCGAATAGCCTGCCCGCAGGGATCCGATCGGGTCCCGATGGGGCCGGGGTGGCCGGCGACGAGGCGACTGAGTCGCCGCGCACCGTGGAAGACAGGGTTGCGGCTCCCGCGCGGCGACGTCGTTCAGGGCGCTGTGGGTGTCCTGGGCCGGTCGGCGTCGGTGGGGGCGGGGGCGTGGTGCAGGAGGCCGGCGAGGAGGACGTCGACCATGTGGCGGGCGCGGTAGCCGGGGAAGGTGTCGGCGCCGATGCACAGGTTGCCGATGGCGATCATCAGGTCCAGGGGGCGTACGTCCGCGCGGATCCGGCCGGCGTCGACGCAGGCCCGCAGCAGCCGGTCGAGGACCGGGACGAGGCGGTCGACGAACTCGGCGTGCAGGCTCTCCAGCCCCGCCTGGTCCGAGTGCAGTGCCTCGGGCAGGCCGTGCTTGGTCACCAGGAAGTCGGTGAACCGGGCCACCCAGGACCGCAGAGCCTCGTAAGGGTTCTCGGGGTTCTCGCCGGAGGCGCCGGCCGGGGTCGCGGCGAGCGCGTCGACCTGGTGGCGGAAGACCGCGACCACCAGGTCGGGGCGGGTGGGGAAGTGCCGGTAGACGGTGCCCATGCCGACGCCCGCCTCGGCGGCGATGTCCCGCACCGGAGCGTCGATGCCGGCGCGGGCGAAGACGGCCGCGGCGGCGTCGAGCAGGGTCTGGGCGTTCCGGCGCGCGTCGGACCGCTTGCGCCGCTCGCCGCGGGCCTGTGGCGTGTCTGCCGGTGACATGCGGGCACCTCCAGGTTGCCAAGCGGAGCATTGCTCCATATATTCGGATTCGGAGCGACGCTCCGGAACTGATTGTGCCAGCTCGCCCCAATCATCCCTCCCACTAGCGAGGACTCCCATGAGCGACACCGCATCACCCCCTGCCATCACCGACCCGAGCGCGCCGGTCATCTCGGTCGCGCCGGTCAGGCTCACCGCCCCCGACCGCGGCCAGGACCTGCTGGTACGGGTCACCGCGCCGACGACCGGCCACAACCTGCCGGTCGTCGTCTTATCCCCCGGCAGAACCCCGAACGCGTCGCGCTCGTCCAGCAGGCCACCCTCGCATCCCTGCGCGCCGCACTCGGCCTCGACGACAACGCACGGCCCACCGCCCACGACTCCCTCACCACGACCAGCAACCCGCTAGGAAGGATCGACTCGAAGTGACCGACCCCGTCGCGTCGACCCGCGGCCCCAGCTTCGGAATCATGACCGCCCCATCCCAGGTCACCTACCAGGACGTTCTGCGGGTCTGGCGTGAGGCCGACCGGATTCCGCAGATCGAGCACGTCTGGCTGTTCGACCACCTCATGCCGCTCGGCGGCGACCCGAACGGGCCAACCTTCGAGGGCTGGACACTCCTGCCCGCTCTCGCAGCCCAAACCGAGCGACTGCGTCTGGGGGTGATGGTCACGAGCAACAGGTTCCGCCCACCGGCCATCCTGGCGAAAATCGCCGCCACCGTCGACGTCGTCTCCGGCGGCCGGCTCGAGTTCGGCATCGGCGCAGGTTCCCGGCCCGACGTGCCGCTGGCCCAGCGCGAGTACGAAGCGCACGGGCTCCCCTTTCACGATGCCACCCATGCTGTCGAGAGCCTCGCCGAGGCGTGCACGATCATCCGCAGACTGTGGACCGAAACCGAGCCGTTCGACTTCAAGGGCGACTACCACCGGCTGACAGCTGCGTTCTGCAATCCCAAGCCCGTGCAGCGGCCCCACCCGCCGATCGTGATCGGCGGCCAGTCCACTCCGACGCTACGCGTGGTTGCCGAGCATGCGGACCGGTGGAACATGCCCGGCGGCAGCATCGACGTTGCGATCGCACGCAATGCCAAGCTGGACCAGTTGTGCGCCGAGATCGGCCGGGACCCGGCCGAGATCACCCGATCCATCGTCCTGCCGGCCTCCTACGACCGGCCTGACGATACCCGCCACGCAATCCGTGCGGCCCTCGACAGCGGGTTCCGCCACATCGTGCTCGGACTGGCCGCGCCTTACCCGACCGAGGTCGCACGCTGGGTCGCCGACACCTTCATCGGCCCCCTCTCCGACGAGAGCTGAACCAACAGGCCACCGCCTACGGCCACACGGCGGCCGCATCACCGTCCCCTGAACCGAGGAACCGCCGATGACCAGGACACACCCACCGCTCGATCCGGACTCGCCGCAGTGCTGACGGTGGTCCACGAACATCTGTCACCGACCACCACCGCCGAGGACATCGAGGAACTGCGGGCCTCGGGACTGTACGGTTTTCGGTGTAACTCCTGATCAAGGAGTTACACCCGATGACGACAACTGAAGTGAAGGCGGACGCCGCGGTGGCTGAGCCTGGTAAGCCGGCGAAGGGCAAGGACGCCGGGCAG
>NZ_JAMXMV010000040.1 GCF_024055715.1 Actinoallomurus soli | reverse complement strand
TCCCCGTGCCGGCCTCCTCCAGCAGCGTCCGGATGCGCGCCGGCGGCAGCCGGCGGAACAACCGGTGCGTCCGGTTCCGGTCGAGCACCGCGACCTCCAGCTGCTCGGCCTCCAGATGCCGGTCGGCGTCCTGCCGTTCCAGCGCCCGTACGCCGAGCCGCAGCGCACGCGCCAGCGGCAGCCCTTCCTCGTAGTGCTCCTGCAGCGCCGCCGCGACCTGGTCGGCCTGACCGCCCATCGCGACGTAACCGTGCTCATCGGCGACCGACCCGTCGAACGTCAGCCGGTAGATCTGGTCCGAGGCGGCGTCCTCGCCCAGCTCCGCGACGACGAGCTCCACCTCGTACGGCTTGTTCATCTCGGTGAACACCGTGCCCAGCGTCGTCGCGTAGGCGTTCGCCAGACCCCGCGCGGTGACGTCACGGCGGTCGTACATGTACCCGTTGACGTCGGCGTAGCGCACGCCCGCCTGGCGGAGGTTCTCGAACTCGTTGTACTTGCCGACCGCGGCGAACGCCATCCGGTCGTAAATCTCGCTGATCTTGTGCAGCGCGCGGGACGGATTGTCCGCCACGAACAGGATGCCGTCGTCGTACTGCAGCACGACGACGCTGCGGCCGCGCGCGATGCCCTTACGCGCGTAGTCGGCCTTGTCCTTCATCTGCTGTTCGGGCGACACGTAGAACGGCATGGACACCGGTGGCGTTCCTTACTACTCGTTCACTACTCGAGATCGCGGACGTTACAGCAGCGGAGCCGACGGCCCGCCCGGCGAGCGCATCCGTCCCTCGACGACCCGCTCCGTCAGACCCCCGACCTCCTCGTCCGGCAACCGCCGGTACCCGTCGGCCGTGACCGCGGCGACCACCGGGAAGATCCGGCGGGTCAGGTCCGGGCCGCCGGTGGCCGAGTCGTCGTCCGCCGCATCGTAGAGGGCCTGGATCGAGGCGACGACCGCGTCCTCCTCGGACAGCTCCGGCCGGAACAGCTTCTTCAGCGCACCCTTCGCGAACACCGACCCCGAGCCGATGCTGTAGAAGTCCTGCTCCTCGTACCGCCCGCCGGCCGGGTCGTAGCTGAAGATCCGGCCGCGGTCCTCGTCCTCGTCGTAACCGGCGAACAGCGGCACGACCACGAGACCCTGCAGGGCCATGCCCAGGTTGCCGCGCACCATTGTGGCGAGCCGGTTGGCCTTGCCCTCCAGCGAGAGCGTACGGCCCTCCATCTTCTCGTAGTGCTCCAGCTCCACCTGGAACAGGCGCACCACCTCCAGGCCGATGCCCGCGGTGCCCGCGATCGCGACGGCGGAGTACTCGTCGGCGCGGTAGACCTTCTCGATGTCCCGCTGGGCGATCACGTTGCCCGCGGTGGCCCGCCGGTCGCCCGCCATCACCACACCACCCGGGAACGTGATCGCGACGATCGTCGTGCCGTGCGGGATCTTGTCCCCGGCCGACACCCCGGCCGGAAGCTCGCGCGACCCGGGCAGCAGTCCCGGCGAGTACGACGAGAGGAACTCGGTGAACGACGGGGGGCCCTGGCTCATGAACGCGCCCGGTAGACGCCCCGGCGCGGAACCTTGCGACGTCACACGACTCCTTCCAAAGGCAGCGGATGCGATGCGCCTCCGCAACTCAGACCCTACTGTCACTGTGACGTCAGGCGCATACCGGTGATCCCTGCCCTCGTCCGCCCAGGGCGAACCCGACCGGCTCAGTCAGCGGCCGTCAAGGCCCACTCCGGCGGCCCCAGCGGCTCCCGCGGCAACGCGCCGCGATCCGGAGACCCCGGGTCGCTCAGATCGAGTGCGGGAAACCGCTCCTCCGACGGCCCCGGCCCCACCACGGACACATCCGTCTCCCAGGGATCCTCCGAGTGCCCCTCCGCCATCGCGTGCAGGAGCGCCAGGTCGTCCATGCAGGCTCGCGCCAGGAGCCATCCCGGATCGACGACCTCCTCGGACCGCCGCGGGCGTACGACGGCCACCTCGAAACCGCCGTCCCCGGTCAGCCGGATCCCCGACAGCCCACCCGTCAGATACTCGATCGCCCGGCGGACGAGCCAGGGATCGTCCCGCAGTTGCCCCATCCCCGTGTTGCAGTCGCCGCACAGGACCCCCCGCACGGCCCCGGTGACGTGGTCGTGGTCGACGTGCGCCGGCTCCGCCGTCCGGCAGATCGGACAGATGCCGCCCTGGCTCTCGATCAGCCGCTCGACCTCATCCGCGCCGATCCCATACTTCTGCATCAGCCGGTAATGGCGGCGGCTTTTCGCGGCGCCTCTCGAGCGGCGCGCCGCCCGTCGCGGCCGCACGGGCTCGACCAGCCTGCCTTCGAGATAGTCGACGGCCCGACGCATGACGATGGCGTCATCCTTGAACTGGCCGAGCGCGCCGTTGCAGCTGAAACAGAGCATCCCCCGGACCTCTCCGGTGGCATGGTCGTGGTCAACGTGCAATGAGCGCCGGTGCAGGCAGATCAGGCAGAGATCCCCATGCCTCTGGGCGAGCTCATCGACTTCGCACTCGGTCATCCCATACCGACGCTGGAGGTGGTAGCTCCGCGTACTGCCGTGCTTCTTGGCCTTGATCTCGGCCATCGCCTTGTTATGGCAGCGACGGCAATAAGAAGCCAGCCCCGAGGGCTCCGCCCGATTACGGCCGAATTCGGAGATCGGTTTGATCTCTTTGCACACGGCGCAGTACTTCATGCCATCCGGAACGGCGGAATGCCGACGGTAGTCGCGCGCCGACTTTCCTTCCGCCGCCCGCCTTTTCCGATAAGCGGCGGCGTTGCGAAGGCCGAAGCACTCCTTACAGTACAGAGCCAGGCCGTCGGGCGACTGCTTCCGGCGCCAGAAATCTGCCGCCGGTTTGACCTCTCCGCAGTCTTTGCACCGTTTGCTCAGAGGGATTAAACCGGACATATCCCTCACTGGCCGCCTTTTTGCACGTAACTACGGACAAATTCCTCGGCGTTCTCTTCGAGGACCTCGTCGATTTCGTCCAGGATTGCGTCGACGTCGTCGGTGAGCTTCTCCTGGCGCTCCTGGACGTCCTCGCTGGGCGCGGTCTGGGTCTCGTCGACCTCGTCCTCGCGCCGGGTCGTCTGCCGCTGACCGCCGGTGTCCCTCGTTGCCATCGTGGTCCTCCCGTTCGTGCCGAGACCTCGACTCTATCGCCGACCACCGACGCGGAGTGGATCACTGAGCGTGCGCCACGCCGATCGGCGGTTGGTCTCCTGACGCCGTTATCGCCGGTCGCCATCTCCGCGAAACGGTCATACCCGTCACAACTGTGCAGCGATCACAGCGGCACCGGTCTCCACGGCCGCCCGTACGCGGGCCGAGGAGGGCGTACGAGCGGGCGTGCGGGTCACTCGCCGGTCAGGGCCGAGACGAGGTCGGAGGCGGTGCGGCAGCGGTCCAGGAGGGCGCCCACGTGCGCCCTGGTGCCGCGCAGCGGCTCCAGGGTGGGCACCCGCTGCAGCGACTCGCGACCCGGCACGTCGAAGATCACCGAGTCCCAGGACGCCGCCGCGACGGAGTCGGCGTACTGGCGCAGGCACCGGCCGCGGAAGTAGGCGCGGGTGTCCTCGGGCGGGTCCTCGATCGCCGCCACGATCTCGGCGTCGCTGACGACCCGCTCCATGCGCCCGCGCGCGGCGAGCCGGTTGTACAGACCGCGGTCGGGCCGGACGTCGGAGTACTGCAGGTCGACGAGCTGCAGCCGCGGGTGGGACCAGTCGAGCCCGTCGCGGGTGCGGTAGCCCTCGAGCAGCTCCAGCTTGGCGACCCAGTCGAGCTCGCGCGACAGCTGCATCGGGTCGTCACCGAGCCGCTGCAGGACCGACTCCCAGCGGTCGAGGACGTCCCTGGTCAGGTCGTCGGCGTCGCCGCCGAACCGGTCCTCGACGTACTTGCGGGACTGCTCGAGGTACTCCATCTGGAGCTGCACGGCGGTCATCTTGCGGCCGTCGCGCAGGGTGAGCAGGTGCTTGCAGCTGGGGTCGTGGGAGATCGCCCGCAGGGTGGCGACCGGCATGTCGACCGACAGGTCGACGGTGAGGAAGCCGTCCTCGATCATGGCGAGGACCAGGCCGGTCGTGCCGAGCTTGAGGTAGGTCGAGACCTCGCTCATGTTCGCGTCGCCGATGATGACGTGCAGCCGGCGGTACTTCTCCGGGTCGGCGTGCGGCTCGTCACGGGTGTTGATGATGGGGCGCTTGAGGGTGGTCTCGAGGCCCACCTCGACCTCGAAGAAGTCGGCCCGCTGGCTGATCTGGAAGCCGTCGCCGCGGCCGTCCACGCCGATGCCGACGCGGCCGGCGCCGCAGACCACCTGCCGGGTGACGAAGAACGGCGTGAGGTGCCGGACGATGTCGGAGAACGGGGTCTCCCGGCGCATCAGGTAGTTCTCGTGGCAGCCGTAGGAGGCGCCCTTGTTGTCGGTGTTGTTCTTGTACAGCTGGATCGGGTGGGTGCCCGGCACCCGGGCGGCGCGGGCGGCGGCGTCGGCCATGACGCGCTCTCCGGCCTTGTCCCAGATGACGGCGTCCCGGGGGTTGGTGCACTCGGGCGTGGAGTACTCCGGGTGCGCGTGGTCGACGTAGAGGCGGGCCCCGTTGGTCAGGATGACGTTGGCCAGGCCGAGGTCCTCGTCGGTCAGCTGTGTGGGGTCGGCGACCTCACGGGCCAGGTCGAAGCCGCGGGCGTCGCGCAGTGGGTTCTCCTCTTCGAAGTCCCACCGCGCCCGCCTGGCCTTCGCCGCCGACGCCGCGAGGTACGCATTGACGACCTGCGAGGAGGTCACCATCGCGTTGGCCCCTGGCTGACCGGGCACGGAAATGCCGTACTCGGTCTCGATCCCCATCACCCGCCGCACGCTCATAGGTCCGAGCCTAATGCTCGATGGCGGTGGTCCTGTGCGGCGCGGCGCGATCGTGATGCGAAACCGGTCACGGGAGGGGAGGCCGGATCCGGTCTCGGACGGCCTCGGCGCACCGTCGGGGCAATGGCGGATGCAGGGGGTGCCATGACTTCGGTCAAGCCGTGGTCATGGCGTGGTGAGGTCGTACGGCCGTTGTGGTCCGCGTCACAGCGCGGCCGGGCGTACGGAGCGAAGATCTCTTCGGAGAATGCCGCGCGGCGGCCGGAAACGGATTCCGGCCGCCGCGGGTTCCTCGTCGGTCAGAGGTACTGCCCGGTGTTCGCGACGGTGTCGATCGAGCGCCCGGCCTCGGTGCCCTGCTTGCCGGAGACGAGCGTGCGGATGTAGACGATCCGCTCGCCCTTCTTGCCGGAGATGCGGGCCCAGTCGTCGGGGTTGGTGGTGTTGGGCAGGTCCTCGTTCTCGCTGAACTCATCGACGCAGGCCGCGAGAAGGTGGGTCACCCTCATGCCCTTTTGCCCGCTGTCGAGGAAGTCCTTGATGGCCATCTTCTTGGCCCGGTCGACGATGTTCTGGATCATCGCGCCGGAGTTGAAGTCCTTGAAGTACAGGACCTCCTTGTCGCCGTTGGCGTAGGTGACCTCCAGGAAGCGGTTCTCCTCGGTCTCGCTGTACATCCGCTCGACGACGCGCTGGATCATCGCGTCGACGGTGGCCTCCGGAGAGCCGCCGTGCTCCTTCAGGTCGTCGGGGTGGAGCGGCAGGTCCGTGAGGATGTACTTGGAGAAGATGTCCTTGGCGGCCTCGGCGTCCGGACGCTCGATCTTGATCTTCACGTCGAGCCGGCCGGGGCGGAGGATCGCCGGGTCGATCATGTCCTCCCGGTTGGAGGCACCGATGACGATGACGTTCTCCAGGCCCTCGACGCCGTCGATCTCCGACAGCAGCTGGGGGACGATGGTGTTCTCGACGTCGGATGAGACACCGGATCCGCGGGTGCGGAAGATGGAGTCCATCTCGTCGAAGAACACGATCACGGGGGTACCCGCGGAGGCCTTCTCGCGGGCCCGCTGGAAGACCAGGCGAATGTGCCGCTCGGTCTCGCCGACGTACTTGTTGAGGAGCTCGGGGCCCTTGATGTTGAGGAAGAAGCTCTTCCCCTCGGCACCGGTCTTCTCGGCGACCTGCTTGGCGAGCGAGTTGGCGACCGCCTTGGCGATGAGGGTCTTGCCGCAGCCGGGCGGGCCGTACAGCAGGACGCCCTTCGGAGGACGGAGCTGGTGCTCGCGGAACAGGTCGGCGTGGAGGTAGGGCAGCTCGACGGCGTCGCGGATCTGCTCGATCTGCGGGCCGAGGCCGCCGATCTCCTGGTAGGAGATGTCGGGGACCTCTTCGAGGACGAGCTCCTCGACCTCCGCCTTGTGGATCTTCTCGTAGGCGTATCCGGATCGGGTGTCCAGCATGAGCGAGTCGCCGGCGCGCAGGGCGATCCCGCGCAGGGGCTCGGCCAGCTTGACGACGCGTTCTTCGTCGGCGTGGGCGATCACGAGGGCGCGTTCGCCGTCTTCGAAGGCCTCCTTCAGCATCACGACCTCGCCCTGCGTCTCGAACTCGAGAGCGGCGACGACGTTGAGCGCCTCGTTGAGCATGACCTCCTGGCCACGCTGCAACTCGTCGATCTCGATGCCCGGACTGACGTTCACCCGCAGCTTGCGGCCACCGGTGAAGATGTCGACCGTGCCGTCCTCGCGCGCGGCGAGGAACGTTCCGAAGGCCGACGGTGGCTGTGCGAGCCGGTCGACCTCCTCCTTGAGGGCGATGATCTGCTCTCGGGCTTCCTTGAGAGTCGCCACGAGACGTTCGTTCTGGCCCGTAACCGCGGCCAGACTTGCCTGCGCCTCGTGAAGGCGCTCTTCGAGTACACGAACTTGTCGGGGGGACTCCGCGAGCTTGCGGCGCAGCACGGAGATCTCCTCCTCCAGGAAGGAGACCTGCGTCTGGAGGTCGCGGACCTCCTTTTCGTGCTGCGCCTTACGCGCCCCGGCATCGTCACGAGCGGCCACGCTCGTCACCTCCTCAGGCAGAGACGACGACCTACCTGAAACCCTACCTATCCTGAGCGCCTCCGTAACCTGGCCCATGGGTACTCGTGTCGTGGCGTGGGAACCATGTTCAGGATGAAGTGGCAGGTCCCCGGGACGGAGGACCTTCGGCGGAACCCCCCGGCCGTCGAGAAAAAGATCGCTTCACGGCCTTGACGGCGCAAGTCCTGGCGTCCGGAGGGGGTCGTGCCGAGCGGAGAGATTCTCGTCACTCTCCGGACAGATCGGCTTCGGCCTCGGGTCGCTCAGTCGTCGTCTCGGTGGTCTCGCCGTAGGCGCCCTTGGCGGGGCGGCGGCGCCGCGCCGGGGGGCGTACGCCGTCGGCGAGCCGCCGGGCGGTGGCGAGGAAGCCGGTGTGGCCGACCATGCGATGGTCGGGGCGGACGGCGAGTCCTTCGACGTGCCAGGAGCGCACGAGCGTCTCGAAGGCGTACGGCTCGGCGAACGTGCCGTGCTCGCGCAGCGCCTCGACGACGCGGGACAACTGGGTCGTGGTCGCGACGTAGGCGCAGACCATGCCGCCGGGGACGAGGGCCTTGGCGACCGCGTCGAGGCATTCCCAGGGGGCGAGCATGTCGAGGACGACGCGATCGACGTCGGTGTCGGTCAGGGCGTCCTCGAGGGAGCCGACGGTCAGGCGCCAGGCGGGATGCGGGCCGCCGAAGTAGCCCTCGACGTTGGCGCGGGCGATCTCGGCGAAGTCCTCGCGGCGCTCGTAGGAGGAGACGACGCCGTGCTCGCCGACGGCGCGCAGGAGCCAGCAGCTGAGCGCCCCGGAGCCGGCGCCGGCCTCGACGACGCGCGCGCCGGGGAAGATGTCGGCGGCGGCGAGGATCTGGGCGGCGTCCTTGGGGTAGACGACGGCGGCGCCGCGCGGCATGCGGAGGGTGTGGTCGGCGAGGAGGGGGCGGAAGGCGAGGTACTCGGTGCCGCCGGAGGACCGGAAGACGCTGCCCTCGGGGCTGCCGATGATCTCGTCGTGCGGAATGGAGCCCTTGTGGCTGTGGTAGATCTTGCCGGGCTGGAGGGTGACGGTGTTGATGCGGCCCTTGGGGTCGGTCAGCTGAACCCGGTCGCCGGGACGGAACGGCCCGTGCGGGACCTTGGGCATGCGAGAACCGGCGGAGGAGGGTTCGGTCATGTTCTAAGGCTACGGCCTCGCGACGGTCCGGCTGACGTC
The DNA here is from genome assembly GCF_024055715.1 of Actinoallomurus soli. Taxonomy (GTDB): domain Bacteria; phylum Actinomycetota; class Actinomycetes; order Streptosporangiales; family Streptosporangiaceae; genus Actinoallomurus; species Actinoallomurus soli. The sequence goes on along the minus strand of NZ_JAMXMV010000040.1, from coordinate 29,923 downwards.
CTCGGTGGCGAGCACGCCGTACATCTCCCCTGTGGGCTCCACGAGGAGGTACTCGGTGGCGGGGGTGCGCTGGAGCGCGGCCAGGAGGTCCTCGCCGGCCAGATCGGCGGGCAGGATCAGGCCGGGGTCGAGGGTGCGGGTGAGGGCCGAGGCGTCGACCCAGGGACGGCGGTTCTCCGGGGTGGCGTTGACGGCGCTCTCGCTCACGATGCCGACCGGGTCTCCCTCGTGTCCGACGACGACGATGGCGCCCGCGCGCGCCTCGCGGGCGCGGCGGATCGCCTCGGCGAGGGGCAGGTTCTGCGGGACGCGCACGGCCCGGCGGGCGAGGGCGCGGGCGTTGAGGAGGGGGATGCGCTCGCGGAGTACGGCGACCCGGATCGCCTCGCTGGCGCCCATCCAGATGAACGACGCCACGAGGGCGCCCCAGAGCACCGTGAGCCAGCGGCCTCCGCCGGTGACGGACATGGCGGCGCTGAGGGCGAGGACGGCGAGGGCGACGGCGCGGCCGATCCAGCCGGCGGTGACGGTGGCGGCGCGCTGGCGCCCGGTGAGCTTCCACACTCCGGCGCGGACGATCCGGCCGCCGTCGAGGGGCAGGCCGGGCAGGAGGTTGAAGACCCCGACGATGAGGTTGGCGACGGTGAGCGCCTCGACGAGCAGTTCGGCGACCGGGGGCAGGCCGACGAGGTGGAGGACGGCGTAGCCGGCGGCGGCGAGGGCGAGGGACAGCGCCGGGCCTGCCGCCGCGACGGCGAACTCGCGGCCGGGGGTGCGCGGCTCGCGCTCGATCTCGGAGACGCCCCCCAGCACGTGCAGGGTGATGGCGCGTACGGGCAGGCCGAAGCCGCGGGCGACGACGGAGTGGCTGAGTTCGTGGACCAGCACGGAGCCGTAGAGCAGCACGGCGTACAGGAAGGCGACGAGGTAGCTCTGCGGCCGGTCGACGATGCGCAGCGCGGTGGGTTCGAACATCACCGTGATGATGAGCGCGACGATGAACCAGGTGGGCGAGACGTACACCGGAATGCCGAACGGCCGTCCCATGAGGATGCCCGGGCGGTGGGAGGGGCCGCGGTCGCGGGGGGTGCTGTCTGCCACGTGGGGAATGGTACGCGTCTGGTCGTCAAGGCCGCCTAAGGGCGTCGGACGCCGTTCCCACGGATGGTCCCGCCACTGCTCGGCCGGCGATCGCCCGACGGTTCGGCCGGCGACCGGCCGCCGTTGCCGCAGGTGGCCGGCCGGTAGGTGGCCGGTCGGCCTGCGGTCGCGCCGATGCCGGACCGGCGTTTCCACCGGTGGCCGGCCGGCGGTTCCACCGGTCGGCGGCAGGTCGGCCGCCGGTGGGTCCCGGCTGGTGAGTTCCGGCTGGTGAGTTCCGGCTGGTGAGTCCCGGCTGGTGAGTCCCGGCTGGTGAGTCCCGGCTGGTGAGTCCCGGCTGGTGAGTCCCGGCTGGTGAGTCCCGGCGGTGGATCCCGGCCGGTGGGTGCCGGGCATGTTCCGGCGCGATTCTGTCGTCGGTCTCCCCTAGGGTTGCGGGCATGACGGCCATCGAGACCGGCGCGACGTCCCCGGACGGCGCCCGAGTGATCGGCACGTTGTCCCCGTCGCGGGCGGGCGATTTCATGACGTGCCCGTTGCTGTACCGCTTCCGGGTGATCGACCGGATCCCCGAGCGGCCGAGTCCGGCGGCCGTGCGCGGCACGCTCGTGCACGCGGTGCTGGAGCGGTTGTTCGACATCCCGGCGGCGCGGCGAACGCCGGCGACGGCGCTGGAGCTGCTGGGGCCCGAGTGGGACCGGCTGCTGACCGAGGAGCCGGAGCTCGCGGACCTGTTCGACGGCGAGGACGTCGAGACGGCGCGCGCCGAGTGGCTGGCCGAGGCGCGGGCGATGGTCGAGCGTTACTTCGTGCTGGAGGATCCGCGCCGGCTGGAGCCGGCGAGCCGTGAGCTGTACGTCGAGACGGTCCTGGACTCGGGGTTGCAGCTGCGCGGCTACATCGACCGGCTGGACGTCGCCCCGACCGGTGAGGTCCGGGTGGTGGACTACAAGACGGGCAAGGCGCCGAGGGCCGACTTCGAGGCGCGGGCGCTCTTCCAGATGAAGTTCTACGCGCTGGTGCTGTGGCGGCTGCGCGGCACGGTGCCCCGGCTGCTGCAGCTGATGTACCTCGGCAACGGCGAGGTGCTGCGCTACTCCCCCGACGAGGCCGACCTGCGCGCGACCGAGCGCAAGGTCGACGCGCTGTGGCAGGCGATCCGCCGGGCGATGGACTCCGGCGAGTGGCGGCCGCGCAAGAGCCGGCTGTGCGACTGGTGCGATCACCAGGAGCGCTGCCCGTCGTTCGGCGGAGAGCCGCCACCGCTGCCGGCCGTGGCCGGCGGGCCGGGACTGCCGCGGGAAGAGGTGTCGCCGCGGGATCCCCGCGACGACGTGTGAGCCCGGCCCCGCGACGGCGAGGCCAATCCGCGCACGACGTGTGAGCCCGGCCCCGCGACGGCGCGTGCGGCCGGTCGGCGCGACGGCGTGTGAGGCCGGTCGGCGCGACGACGTGGGCGGTCGGCCCGCGCGAGAAGTGCGGAAACCGGCTTCCGCGATGACGCGTGTGGGGGTCGGCGCGATGGCGTGTGAGGCGGGTCCACGCGACGGCGTGTGGACCGGTCCGGGCGGACGGCCGATGAGAGCCGCCGCCACCGGTGTGTGCGGACGAAAATGAGGTGACCGGGCGTCCGGCGACCGGCATGATCGGCTGATATGAGCCGGAACGAGACGCCGAGGTCACCGGGCGGACCCGCCCCGGACGTGTACATCTCGGCCGACGTGGAGGCCGACGGGCCGATCCCGGGCCCGTATTCCATGATCAGTTTCGGGCTGGCGGTGGCCGGGACGTACGACGGCCGGACGTTCACGCGGCGCGATCCGGAGGCGACGACGTTCTACGCCGAGCTGCGCCCGATCAGTGACGAGTACGACGCGGACGCGCTGGCGGTCAGCGGCCTGGACCGTGATCGGCTGCTGCGGGAGGGCCGGGATCCGGCGGAGGCCATGTCGGCGGCGGCCCGGTGGGTCGAGGCGGCCGGCCGGGCGGAGGGCGGCAAGCCGGTGTTCGCGGCGTATCCGCTGGGCTTCGACTGGATGTTCCTGTACTGGTACTTCGTACGGTTCGCCGAGACGGGGTCGCCGTTCGGGCACTCACGTTTCATCGACCTCAAGACGCTGTACGCCGCCAGGTCCGGGGAGACGGTGACCCGGTCGGTCAAGGGAAGGATGCCGCGTCACCTGCTGTCCCGTCGGCGGCACACGCACCACGCGCTGGACGACGCGGTCGAGCAGGCGGAGCTGCTGCAGAACCTGATGGCGTGGGACGGCGCCCCGGTCCGGTGACCTCCCGGCCGGACCGCACGGCGGACGTACCCCCACTCCGCCCCGCGTGCCCCCGGCCGGACCGCACGGCGGACGTAGGGACACGTCATGCGGTGATGTCCCGGCCGCACCCGCCGGTGACCTCATCCCCGAGGAGGAGACGGGATCCGCGCGCAGGAGGGGACCACATACCGTCACACGCCATAACGTGTGGGTGTGTCCGAGCTGATTCGTGGTCGCCGCGCGTGGCTGGAGGCGCATCCGGTCACGGCGGATGCGTTCATGGCCGTGCTCCTGACGGTGGCCTACCTGGCCGCGGTCGTGCTGCAGGGAGGCAACGGCGCTCCGGGGCCGGACGTCTTCAGCGTGGTGCTCAGCGGCGTCGCCCTGATGTCGCTCACGGCGCGGCGGCGCATGCCGGTCGGGGTGCTGGCGTTCGTCATGGCGGTCTGTGGAACGCTGACGGTGATGGGGTATGACGTGTCGGCGCCCGCCGTGGCCATGCTGATCGCGATCTACACCGTCGCGGCGCATCGGGGCATGGCGACCAGCCTGCCCGTCGGCGCGTTGACGCTGATGCTGTTCATCGGGCTGCTGATCGCGGCGGGCGCGGACTTCTGGCCGGCGGTGAGCAACACGGTCCTGTTCGTGGGCGTGTGGTGGCTGGGCCGGAGCCTGCGGCTGCGCCGGGCGTACCTGAACGAGCTGGAGGCCAGGGCGCGGCGGCTCGAGCGGGCGCGGGAGGCGGACGCGCGGGCGGCGCGTACGGAGGAGCGTTCGCGCATCGCGCGCGAGCTGCACGACGTGGTCGCCCACCACGTCAGCGTGATGACCGTTCAGGCCGGAGCGGCGCGGCGGATTCTGGAGCGCGATCCGGATGCCGTGCGCGACGCGCTCAGCACCATCGAGCAGATGGGGCGTACGGCTCTGGGCGAGATGAGGCGGCTGGTCGGGGTGCTGCGGACGGAGGCGGAGCCGGTGCGGGGTGAGCTGTCTCCGCAGCCGGGGGTGAACGACGTGGGCGAGCTGGTCGATCATCTGCGGGAGACGGGGCTGCAGGTGCAGTTGTGGATCGAGGGGGAGAGCCGGAACCTGTCTCCTGGCGTGGACCTGGCGGCGTTCCGCCTGATTCAGGAGGCGCTGACCAATACGCTGAAGCACGCGGGCCCGCAGGCGCGGGCCTGGGTGCGGATCCACTACGCGGACCGGCAGCTCATGGTTGAGGTCGAGGACGACGGCCGTGGACTGGCGGCCGGGCTGGGCCAGAACGGCAGCCGTGGGCATGGGCTGGTGGGCATGCGTGAGCGGGTCGCCCTCTATGGTGGCGATCTGCGGATCGGGCCGCGTTCCGGTGGTGGGTTCGAAGTCCGCGCCCGTTTCCCGTTGGAGGTCTAGGTGACGATCAGGGTGCTCCTCGTCGACGATCAGCCGCTGCTGCGCACCGGCTTCCGGCTCATCCTGGAGGGCGAGCCCGACATCGCGGTGGTGGGCGAGGCCGGCGACGGCGCCCAGGCCGTGGAGCTCACGCGGACGCTGCTGCCGGAGGTGGTCCTGATGGACATCCGGATGCCGGGCGTGGACGGGATCGAGGCGACGCGCCGGATCGTCCGGGAGGGCGCGGCGACCCACGATCCGCGGGTGCTGATCCTGACGACGTTCGACCTGGACGAGTACGTCGTCGAGGCGGTGCGGGCGGGGGCCAGCGGGTTCCTGCTGAAGGACGCGCCGCCGGAGGATCTGGTGACGGCGATCCGGATCGTGGCGGCCGGCGACGCGATCGTGGCGCCGAGCGTGACGCGGCGGCTGCTGGACAAGTTCGCGACGCGGCTGCCGGCCGTGCGGGAGACCGCGCCGCCGCGCGGGCTGCGGATGCTCACCGAGCGGGAGCTGGAGGTGCTGCGGCACGTCGCCCGCGGCCTGTCGAACGCCGAGATCGCGGCGGAGCTCGTCGTGAGCGAGACGACCGTGAAGACGCACGTGGGCAACCTCCTGGCCAAGCTCGGGCTCCGCGACCGGGTGCAGGCCGTCGTCTTCGCGTACGAGACGGGCCTCACCCAGCCGGGCCAGGGCTAGGCGCGCTCGCCCTCCCGGTTCCCCGGCGTCCGCGTTGTTCCTCCCCTGACGTCCGTCTCCTCGTCCCTGGGCGTTCTTCGTCTTCATCCCCGAGGAGGAGGCGGTCCGGGCGCTCCGTCTGCGGGGGGAAGCGGTCTCCGTTCGCTGGGCCGACGAAACGGCTCACTGCGGCTCCTAGTCTCATTCGGACAGAACACCGCAGGTGAGCAGGAGTTCCTTCCGTGACCGATACCCCCTCCCCCGTGACCGGCGATCCTTCCGCCCTCGTGACGGCCGCGCCGGCCGCGCGCGCCGATCGGATCGTCAAGGAGTACGGCCGGGGTGACGCGAAGGTCGTCGCGCTGAACGAGGTGTCGGTGGACCTCCCCGCCGGCCTGTTCACCGCGATCATGGGGCCGTCGGGCTCGGGCAAGTCGACGCTCATGCACTGCATGGCGGGCCTGGACTCGGTGGACTCCGGGCGGGTGTTCGTCGGCGACGTGGACCTGACGCGGCTGGACGACAAGCGGCTCACCCGGCTGCGGCGGGACCGGATCGGTTTCGTCTTCCAGGCGTTCAACCTGGTCCCGACGTTGACGGCGCTGGAGAACATCACGCTTCCGCTGGACATCGCCGGCCGTAGGCCGGACCAGGCGTGGCTGGACGCCGTCGTCGACTCGCTCGGGCTGCGCGAGCGGCTGTCGCACCGGCCGGGCGAGTTGTCCGGCGGCCAGCAGCAGCGGGTGGCGTGCGCCCGCGCGCTGGTGAGCCGCCCGGAGATCATCTTCGCGGACGAGCCGACCGGCAACCTGGACTCCCGGTCGGGCGCGGAGGTGCTGGCGTTCCTGCGCAACGCGGTGCGGGAGATGGGACAGACGGTCGTGATGGTGACGCACGACCCGGTGGCGGCCGCGTACGCGGATCTGGTGCTCTTCCTGGCCGACGGGCGGCTGGTGGACCGGATGTCGGATCCGACGGCCGAGAGCGTGCTGGAGCGCATGAAGGGTTTCGAGCTGCCGGGGGTCGGCTACCGGTGATGCTCAGGGTGACCGTGCGCAACCTCGTCGCGCATGCCTTGCCTGCCGTCGACCGGCGTCGGCCAGTTCGTGCTGCTGCTGACCGCGCTGCTGGCCCTGTCCATCGTCGTCGCCGCGCTGGGGATCATCAACACGCTCGCGCTGTCGGTGATCGAGCGGACCCGGGAGATCGGGCTGCTCCGGGCGATCGGCACGAGCCGGCGGCAGACGCGGCGGATGATCCGCCCGGAGTCGGTGCTGATCGCGGTGTTCGGCGCGGTGCTCGGCCTCGCCATCGGCGTCATCGCCGGGATCGGCCTCCAGCGGGCGTTGCGCGGCCAGGGCCTGAACGTCCTGAGCGTGCCGGTGACCACCTGGCCGGCTACCTGGTGCTGTCCGCGGTCATCGGGGTCCTGGCGGCCCTGTGGCCGGCATGGCGGGCCTCCCGCATGGATGTTTCGAAGGCCGTCGCCGTCGAGCAGCCCGGAACCTTCTGACAGGCCCGGCCTGGACGTCCTGACGGAGCCCGGGACGTCCTGACGGAGCCGGACCGGGGCCTCCCGACAGGGCGGGGTCTCCCGAGAGGGCCGGTGTCCCGAGAGGGCCGGTGTCCCGACCGTCGCGACCGTCCCCCTGATCGCCGCCGCGCGGCCGGTCAGGGGGACGCCGTCGTCCGGGCCGCGGACCGCAGGCCGAGCGCGGCGTAGTCGTACATCCCGTAGGCCGGGTGGACGTAGACGTTCGCGAGCGCCGCGGGGCGGTACAGCACGGTCTTCTCGGCGAGGAGGGGAACGAAGGCGGCCGTCTGCATGACGGCGCGGTCGGCGTCGGCCCATCGCTGCGCGCGGCGCGTGGCGTCGGGGGTGCGGGCGCCCAGGGCGAGGTACCGGTTCACCTTCGCGTCGCGCAGCTCCATCAGGTTCAGGTTGTTGACCCTCGTGACGGTGCCGGTGAGGGGGCGCAGGAAGGCGGAGCCGGTGGGCTCGTTCGCGGCCCAGGAGCCGATCAGGACGCCCAGGCCGTTCCGGTGGACGTACGCGGGGGAACCGGCCGTGCTCCCCCACTGGAACGCCGAGAGTTCGGTGACCCGCGCGTCGATTCCGATCCGTCCGAGCGCCTGGTGGAGGGCCTGGGCGGCGGCGACGTCGCCCGGCCGGTCCGCGCGCACGGCGATGCCCGTGCCGAACCCGTTGGGGTGACCGCACGCCGCCAGCTCCCGCCGTGCCCGCGTGAGGTCGTAGGGGTACGGATCGGCGGCCTGGTATCCGGTGACCGTGGGCGGCAGGGCGTTGGTGGCCGGCACGCCCGCGGTGGGCCCGCCGTAGGCGCTCTGGACCGCCGTGCGGTCGACGGCGTACTGGACGGCCCGCCGGCAGTGCACGTTGTCGAACGGGCGGACACGGGTCGACAGCGCGGCGTAGTGCACCAGCCCGGTCAGCGGGTCGTCCGCATGGGCCTTGGCGGTGGGCGCCGCCAGGATCGTGTTCCGGGTCGCGGGCTGCACGCCCGCGCCCGCCAGGTCGGCGTCCAGGCGGCCGGAGCCCAGCCTCGCGTCGAGGTCCGCGGCGGCGACGCGCTCGGTCACCTCGATGCGGTCGGGCAGCGCGGTGCGGTTCGGGTCGTCGTGCCAGTGCGGGTTGCGCACCAGCGTGAAACCGGTGCCGATGTCGTGCCGCTCGAACCGGTACGGTCCGGTCGACAGGGGGTGCTGCTCGTAGTCGAGCCGGGTGTCCTTCGCCTGCGGCACGGGGGCCGTCTGCGGGCTGGCCACGAGCTGGTCGAAGTCGTAGTCGGGTCGCTTGAGGTGGAACACGACCGTGCGGTCGTCCGGCGTGGTCACGCCGGTGAAGTGGTCGAGGTCGTGGTCGAGGTACGGGCCCCAGTAGGCGCCGCGGAGAGCCTCGCGCAGGTCACGAGGCCCGTCGCTGAGCTGGGAGGTGTAGGAGCTGCGCGCGACCGCGTACTTGACGTCGCGGGCCCGGACCGGGGTGCCGTCCTCGTACGTGAGCCCGGCGCGCAGCTTGTACGTCCAGGTCCGGCCGCCGTCACCGGGCCGGCCGAGCGTCTCCGCCAGGTCGGGCACGAGCCGCAGCCCGTTGGATCCGGGAGCCGGGGCGTAGGTGACGAGAGAGCGGGCGTACAGGCGGGCGAGGTCCGCCTCGTAGGCGAGCCCGGCGTCGCCGGGGTCCAGGGAGACCGGGGCGTCGGTCACGGCCAGGCGCAGGGTGCCCCCACGCGCGGTGGACGGGTACACGACACGCGACGACGCCTGGTCGAACGACGTGTCGGGACGCACCGTGGCCGGTCCGCCGCAGGCGACGGCACCGAGCAGGAGGAGGACGGCACAGGCCGCGAATCTACCGCTCACGAGTAAATTATTGCAGTGAGTGCATGTTTTGCACGAATCGGCGCTGTGAGAGCTTCACCACGCCTCGGCGGCCGTCCGCGTCCCGCGTCTGGGGCGGACGGCTCGCTGAGGCGAGAGTGGAGCCGACGGCTCGGCCTCAGGCGAGGTCCGCCTGCTCGGCCGCCTTCGTGACCTTCTCCCCCGCGCCCTCGGGGGCGTTCTCGGGGAAGTGGCAGGCGACGCGGTGCCCCGGGACGACCTCGACAAGGGGCGGCTCGACCTTGCCGCAGATCTCCTGCGCCTTCCAGCAGCGGGTGTGGAAGCGGCAGGCCGGCGGCGGGTTGAGCGGGCTCGGCACGTCGCCCTGCAGCCGGACGCGCTCGCGCCCCTTCCGCTTGGCCGGGTCGGGGATCGGGACCGCCGACAGCAGCGCGACCGTGTAGGGGTGCATCGGGCTGTCGTACAGGTTGGTGGCGTCGGACATCTCGACGAGCTTGCCGAGGTACATGACGCCGACGCGGTCGGAGATGTGGCGCACCACCGACAGGTCGTGGGCGATCACGATGTAGGTGAGGTTGAACTCCTCCTGCAGGTCCTCCAGGAGGTTGACGACCTGGGCCTGGATCGACACGTCCAGCGCGGAGACCGGCTCGTCCGCGACGATGAGCTTCGGCCGCAGCGCGAGGGTGCGGGCGATCCCGATGCGCTGGCGCTGGCCGCCGGAGAACTCGTGCGGGTAGCGGTTGTAGTGCTCGGGGTTGAGCCCGACGACCTCGAGGAGGTCCTGCACGGCCCGCTTGACGCCGTTCTCGGTCTCGATGCCCTGCAGCCGGAACGGCGCCCCGATGATCGACCCGACGGTCTTGCGGGGGTTCAGCGAGGAGTACGGGTCCTGGAAGATCATCTGAAGGTCGCGCCGCAGCGGCCGCATCCTGCCCTGCGACACGTGCGTGATGTCCTGGCCCTCGAAGACGATCTGCCCGTCCGACGGCTCCAGCAACCGCGTGATCATCCGGCCGGTGGTGGTCTTGCCGCAACCGGACTCGCCGACGAGGCCGAGCGTCTCGCCCGGGCGCACCGCGAAGTCGACGCCGTCGACCGCCTTGACCGCCCCCACCTGGCGCTTGACGAGCGCGCCGCGGGTGACCGGGAAGTGCTTGCGGAGCCCGCGGACCTCCAGCAGCGCGTCGCCGTCACCGGCCGGTCGCTGGTCCGCCACGACCTCGCTGTCGGGTGTAGTCACTGTCTCTCCAGTTCGATCCGGCCGTCCGGCCGGTGCCATCCATCGACGGTACGTGCCGGCGCGGCGTGCCCGTCCCCCACGATCTCCTCGATCACAGTTTCGGCCGGATCTCTTCGTTCCAGATGCGGCGCCGGTCCTCCCTGCCGAGGTGGCAGGCGACACGGTGGCCGGGCGCGACCTCGCGGAGCTCGGGCCGCTCCGTCTCACTGCGGCCCTCGTTGAGCTCGGAGTACGCGCAGCGGGGACTGAACGCGCAGCCGGCCGGGACGTTGATGAGGCTGGGCGGGGAGCCCTTGATCGGGATGAGACGCTCGGACCGGTCGCGGTCCAGCCGCGGCATCGAGCCGAGCAGGCCCCAGGTGTAGGGGTGCTCGGGCCGGTGGAAGATGTCCTCGGCCGAGCCGTACTCCACGCACCGGCCGCCGTACATCACGAGGATGTCGTCGGACAGCTCCGCCACCACGCCCAGGTCATGGGTGATCATGATGACGGCGGAGTTGAACTCGTCCTGCAGGTCACGGATCAGGTCGAGGATCTGCGCCTGGACGGTCACGTCGAGCGCGGTGGTCGGCTCGTCGGCGATGAGCAGCTCGGGGTCGCAGGACAGCGCCATCGCGATCATCGCGCGCTGCCGCATACCACCGGAGAACTGGTGGGGGTAGTCGTCGACCCTCTTGTCCGGCTGCGGGATGCCGACCCGGCCCAGCATGTCGATCGCGTGCTTGCGCGCGACCTCCTTGCTGACGTCGTTGTGGATCCGGTACGCCTCGATGATCTGGGCGCCGACCGTGTACAGCGGGTGCATCGACGACAGCGGGTCCTGGAAGATCATCGCCATCTTCCGGCCGCGCAGGCGGCGCACCTGCTCCGGCGAGGAGCCGACGACCTCCTGGCCGTCCAGCCAGATCTCGCCGGAGACCCGCGCGTTGCGGCGGTTGTGCAGGCCGAGCAGGCCGAGGCTGGTCACGCTCTTGCCCGAGCCGGACTCCCCGACGATGCCGAGCGTGCGGCCGCGTTCGAGCTGGAACGACAGGCCGTCGACGGACTTGACCAGCCCGTCGTCGGTCGGGAAGTGGATGCGCAGGTCCCGGACGTCCAGGAACGACTTCGGCGCCGCGGCGGAAGCCGGTTCGGCGGTCTTGTCCGTGGTCTGGTCCTCGGTCACGACAGCCTCACCCTCGGGTCGACCACGGCGTACAGGACGTCCACGACGAGGTTGCACAGCACGATGAAGAACGCGCCCACCATCACCACGCCGAGCACGCGCGGAAGGTCGTTGTTGTTGATCGAGTCGATGGCGAACTTGCCCAGCCCCGGCAGGGAGAAGGTGCTCTCGGTGAGCACCGCGCCGCCGAGCAGGATGCCCAGGTCCAGGCCGAAGATCGTGAGCACCGGGGTGAGCGTGGACCGCAGGGCGTGCCGGACGATGACGGTGCGTTCGGGCAGTCCCTTGGCGCGCGCCGTCCGGATGTAGTCCTCGCCCATCGTCTCCAGCATGCCCGCACGGGTCAGCCGGGCGTACAGGGCCGCCTGGAGGAACGCGAGGGTGACCCACGGCAGGGCGAGTGCCGAGGCCCACTGGAGCGGGTTCTGGGTCAGCCCCACGTAGGTTCCGGCGTTGGGGAACCAGTTCAGGTTGTCACGGAAGATGGCCAGCGACAGCAGACCGGTGAAGAAGATGGGCAGTGAGACGCCGGCCAGCGCGATGCCCATCGAGATGCGGTCGATCGCCGTGCCCCGCTTGAGCGCGGAGATCACGCCGGCCGTGACGCCGAAGATCACCCAGATGATCGCGGCACCGGCCGCGAGCGAGAGGGTGACCGGGGCCCGGTCGAGCAGGTCGGGCCAGACCGGCGTCTGGTTGATGAAGGAGTAGCCGAAGCACGGTGGCCCGCAGTAGACCTTCGACGGTCCGAAGTCGTAGTGGGCGCCGATGATGATGCCCTTGACGAAGTTCCAGTACTGGATCGCCACCGGCTTGTTCAGCCCGAGCCGTACCTCGACCTCGTGGATCGCCTGCGGTCCGGCGCTCTTGCCGACGTACCGCGAGGCGAGGTCCGCGGTGGTGGCCCCGGTCAGCCTCGGGACGAGGAAGAAGATCGCGAAGGTCACCATGCTGACGATGATGAGCAGCGCGATCGCGGCGATGAGACGCCGGATGAGGAATGTGACCACAGTGCCCGGCCACGGTGGCCGGCGAGCGGACTCGCCCGCCGGCCACCGACGGCCTTCACCTGCCTTCTAAGGAGCGGAGGTTACTTCACGCCCATCTGGGCGTAGTCGTACAGGCCGTTGAGGCCCTGGTTCACGAAGACGTTCTTCACGCCCGGCGGCCGGTACAGCAGGCCCTTCACGTCGAGGAACGGCATGATGTACGCGTCGTCCATGACCTTGGCGTCGATCTGCGCCCACAGGTCGTTGCGGGCGGTCGCGTCCGGGGTGACGGCGGCCTTGTCGACCAGCTTGTCGACCTCCGGGTCCTTGACGCCGAGGTTCGTGTTACCGGCGTCGCGGATGACGCGGCTGTCGACGATCTGGGACAGGTAGCCGAAGCCCTCCGGCCAGTCCGCGCCCCACGCCATCATGATCAGGCCGAGGCCGTTCTTCTTCACGTACTCCGGCTTGCCGGCGTACAGCTTGAAGTAGTCGCCCTGCGGGAACTTCTTGATCTCCGCCTGGATGCCGACCTTCGCGAGGCTCTGCTGGAGAGCCAGCGCGCCGTTGACCTCCTTGGTCCGCTCGGTGCGGGCCGTGAGCACCGTCTTGAAGCCGTTGGGCTTGCCGCAGGCCGCCAGCTCCTGCTTGGCCTTGGCGATGTCGCCGTGGTTGCCCGGACCGGACGGGTACGGGTTGATGTCCTTGCTGCCGGGGATCAGCGGCATCAGCAGGTGCGTCGCGATGTCACCGCCGGACAGCGGGCCGCCGAACGCGGTCTGCATGGCCTGCTTGTCGGCGGCGTACTCCACGGCGCGACGGCAGTGGATGTTGTCGAACGGCGCGACGTCGCTGGAGATCGCGGTGTACCAGAGGCGGGCCGTCGGCGCCGCGTCGGCGTTCTTCTTGAGCCGCGGCTGCGACTGGATCTTGGCGGCGGCGGCCGCCTGCACGCCCGTCCCGACGACGTCGCTGTCCAGCGACCCGTTGATGAGGCGGTTGTCGAGGTCGTCGGCGTTGATGCCGAGCTGCACCTCGATCCGGTCGGGCAGCTGCTTGCGGTTCGGGTCGGTGCTCGGGTCCCAGTTGGTGTTGCGGACCAGCGCCATCGACTTGCCCGGCGTGTAGTTCTCGAACTTGTACGGGCCGGTGGCGACGACGTGCTGCTTGTAGTTCGCGCCCGTGTCCTTGGCCGGGGGCACCGGCATGGTGGCGGGCAGCATCGCGAAGTAGTCGAACGCGGCGAACGGCTTCTTCAGGTGGAAGATGATCGTCTGGTCGTCCGGCGTCTCGACGGCCTTGAGACCCAGCTTGCCGGGGGTCTTGTCGTTGTAGGGCGAGGTGTAGCCCTGCAGGTCGAGGTAGTCGTTGAAGTAGGTCGGCCCGTTCGGGAAGACCTTCTTGTCCAGCGACCGCTCGACGTCGTACTTGATGTCCTGCGCCCGGACCGGGGTGCCGTCCTCGTACTTGATGCCCGGCTTGAGCTTGTACGTCCAGGTCTTCAGGTCCGCGCTGTGCTGACCCGGGCCCTGCGCGAGGTCGGGGGTCAGCTGCGCGCCGTCCGGGCCGGGCACGGACTTGAACATCATCAGCGTACGGCCGTAGAGGCGGGCGAAGTCCCACGAGTAGGCGTAGTACGTGTCGGCCGGGTCGACGTTGTCCCAGTCGCCCGAGTTGGCCAGGCGGAGGGTGCCACCGGTCTTGGTCGACGCGTTCACGGGCTTGGTCAGCGCGGCGTTGAACGTGCCGTCACCGCCGCTGGTGCCCGAACCGCCGCTCCCGCCGCCGCAGGCGGCCAGAGCGAGGGTCGCCGCGAGCCCTGTCGCGACGAGAGGGATGGTTCTCCTCATTTGGCTACGTTCCTCCTTGTGGGGGTTTCTTGGAGAAGGCGTGCGGTCAGCGGGCCCGCGGGTCGAGCGCGTCGCGGAGGCCGTCGCCGAACAGGTTGAAGGCCAGCACCGTCACGAAGATGGCCAGACCGGGCACCACCATGAACCAGGGGTCGACCGAGTAGATCGGCACCGCCTGGGAGAGCATGGCGCCCCACGTCGGGGTGGGCTCGCTGACGCCGACGCCGAGGTAGGACAGCGCCGCCTCGAACAGGATGTTCGTCGGGATCAGCAGCGTGGAGTACACCAGGATCGGGGCGATGAGGTTGGGCAGCACCTCACGGAACAGGATGTACGGGGCGCGCGCCCCCATCGCCCGCGCGGCGTCCACGAACTCCCGCTCGCGCAGCGTCAGGGTCTGGCCGCGGATGATCCGGCCGATGTAGGCCCAGTTGAAGAAGCCGATGATGAAGATCAGCAGAGCGATGCGCAGGCCGTTGCCGGAGAGCCCGAACGCCTTGCCCTGCACCACGCCGCCGAGCGCGATCGCGAACAGCAGGAGCGGGAACGCCAGGAAGACGTCCATCGCCCGGGCGATCAGGGTGTCGACCCAGCCGCCGAAGTAGCCGGCGATCATGCCGAGGACGGTGCCGATCACCACGGACATCAGCGTCGCCAGGAAGGCGATCAGCAGGGAGATCCGGGCGCCGTAGACGATGCGGCTGAAAATGTCCCGGCCGTTGGTCGGCTCGATGCCGAGGAGGAACTTCCCACTGATCCCGGAGTGCCACGGGCCGTGCAGCGGGCGCTGCAGGTTCGGGTCGATCAGGTCCTGGTGGAACTCGCTCGGCGGGTGACCGAACCAGTCGGTCAGCCACGGAGCGAAGATCGCCACCAGGATCAGCACGACGACGACGATCCCGCCGGTCATCGCCAGCTTGTCGCGCCGCAGGCGCATGAACGCGATCTGGCCGAGGGAACGTCCCTCGATCTTTCGCGCGCCGCCGAGGACGGCATCGGGCCTGGCCTCGAGCTCTGACCCGGTGACCTCGATCGGTGCGGTCACGACAGGTACCTCCCACGTTCGGCCGCGTTGTTCATCTCAGGACCGACCAGGGGCCAACCTGCGGACACCCGTCGTTGCGGTCCATCGGAGAGGGAACCTACCTCCCCGGAGATGACTCTCACGCCCGTGAGCAGGCTGGCGCTAGTACCCGTGTCTCGATTGTGATCTCGTCGTCATCAAGGCCAGACGTGATCTCACGAAAGCGCGACGCGGCGAATGCGGAGCGTCACCAGATGCCGGTATCTTCGCAGGTCATCAGCTGATACCGCGGTTCTTCAGTATCTGCTCGATCTCCGCCAGATCCGGGTCGGCGGCCGGTCCGCCGGCCGACCGGCGGCGTTCGATCTCGCCCTTGGGCGCCGTGCCCTTCGGCGCGCTCTTCGGCTCGGCCTTCCGGCGGGGCCCGCCCTCCACCGCCGAGCCCTTCCGCAGCATCATGCCGGAGGCGACGTAGAGGAGGGCGCCGAGGCCGAACAGGGCGACGCCGGCCCACTTGACCGGGCTGAACGCCAGGTCCGCCAGGAACTTGGTGAGGCCGGTCAGATAGGCGGCCATCGGCACCATGGACCAGGCGGCGCCCCGCATGCCCGACGCGGCGCCGCGCCTGCGGAGGGCCGCCCAGCTGCCCAGCAGGCCGAGCACGGTCGCCGCCAGGCTGATCGTGAACAGAAGGACATCGCTCATCGCACACCTCACCCGCGGCCCGGCCGGTCCCGCCGGCCCGTCCGAGGCGGACGGCGCCGCCGGACCGGCCGGGGTCCGGCCATCTCATGACGTCTCCATCCTGACACGTCATGACGTGTTCGGCGCTCCTCCTCCGGGACCGTTCCGGGTACTCCCCGGGCATGACCTCGGGGTGGTCCCGGACCCGGACCGGGCGGGGACGGTCGAGCGCGGCTCCAGGGCGCCCGGGGCGATCCAGAGGGCCAGGGCACGGAGGCGGTCCAGGGGCCACGTCAGGGCCCAGAGGCGGCCAGGGGGTTCAGATCAGGGCGCGCAGGCGGTCCAGGTCGACCTCGCGCAGGGAGGCGACGACCGTACGGCGCGGAGCCTCCTCGATCGGCACGACGCTGGGCACGGCGACGACGTGACAGCCCGCGGCGGCCCCGCTGGTCGCGCCGTTGAGCGAGTCCTCCAGGGCGACGCAGCGGCGCGGGTCGACGTCGAGCAGGCGGGTCGCCGCGAGGTACGGCTCCGGG
Source organism: Actinoallomurus soli (assembly GCF_024055715.1). GTDB lineage: Bacteria > Actinomycetota > Actinomycetes > Streptosporangiales > Streptosporangiaceae > Actinoallomurus > Actinoallomurus soli. The sequence goes on along the minus strand of NZ_JAMXMV010000040.1, from coordinate 13,652 downwards.
TGCGGCTTCGTCCGGCGCACCTCGTCCCCGGCCACGGTCACGGTGAAGCTGTCGCGGCCGATGCCGTCGAGGGCGTACTCCATCAGCACCCGGTGGGTGGAGGAGACGAGGGCGGACGGCAGGCCGGCGCCGCGGACCTCGTCGAGCAGGTCCCGCGCGCCGGGCATCATCGGGACGTCGGCCCGGAGCCGCTCGGCCATCGCGCCCATCAGCCTGCGGCCGACCTCCTCGGGCGCGGCGGGCACGCCGGTCAGCTCGAGCATGTAGGCGACCGTGCGGTCGAGCGAGCCCCCGACCAGGAACTCCTGATGCTCCGGTCCCCACGAACCGCCGAGCCAGGCCATCACCTCGGCCTCGGCCTCCAGCCAGAGCCGCTCGGAGTCGAGCAGCAACCCGTCCATGTCGAACAGGACCGCCTGCAGCACCCGTACCTTCCCTTCGTCCCCCGCGCCGAAATGGGGCAACGAAGCCTATGTCACGCGTGCGACGGTCGCCAAAGGGACGGCCGTCGCGGGCCGTTCCTTCGGCGACCGAGGCGTCCGTCGCGGGCCGTCCGTCGCGGGCCGTCCCCGCCGGCCGGGGCGTCCGCGTGACGGCGGCGGTCAGGTGTTGAAGTACTTCGCCTCCGGGTGGTGCACCACGATCGCGTCGGTGGACTGCTCGGGAACGAGCTGGAACTCCTCCGACAGCGTCACGCCGATCCGCTCCGGCCGCAGCAGCTCGACGATCTTGGCGCGGTCCTCCAGGTCCGGGCACGCGCCGTAGCCGAGGGAGAACCGCGCGCCCCGGTAGCCGAGCTTGAAGAACGCGTCGAGGTCCTCCGGGTCCTCACCGCCGAACCCGAGCTCCGCGCGGACGCGGGTGTGCCAGTACTCGGCGAGCGCCTCCGCGAGCTGCACCGACAGGCCGTGCAGCTCCAGGTAGTCACGGTAGGAGTTCTTCTCGAACAGCTCCTGCGTGGCCTCGCTGATCTTCGAGCCGACCGTCACGAGCTGGAAGCCGATCACGTCGGTCTCGCCGGACTCCCGGGGCCGGAAGAAGTCGGCCAGGCACAGGTGCCGGTCGCGCCGCTGCCGGGGGAAGGTGAACCGGGCGCGCTCGGAGCCGTCCTCGCGCAGCACGATGACGTCGTCGCCCTCGCTGACGCAGGGGAAGTAGCCGTACACGACCCCGGCCTCGACGAGGCCCTCGGTCTGGATGCGATCCAGCCACATGCGCAGCCGCGGCCGTCCCTCGGTCTCGACGAGCTCCTCGTACGAGGGGCCGTCCCCGCCGCGGGAGGCCCGCAGACCCCACTGGCCCATGAAGGTGGCCCGCTCGTCGAGGAACGCGGCGTAGTCGGCCATCGGGACGCCCTTGACCACCCGGTCCCCCCAGAACGGCGGGTCCGGGATCTTGTTGTCGGTCGCCACGTCGGAGCGTTCCGGCATGTCCTCGGGCTCGGTCGCCTGAAGCCTCGCGCCCCCGGTGACCCGGCGGCGGCGCAGCGGCGGCAGCGCGGCGCCGGCCTCGCCGCGCTTGACGGCCATGAAGGCGTCCATCAGGCGCAGTCCCTCGAAGGCGTCGCGGGCGTACCGGACCTCTCCGTCGAAGAGCTCGGCGAGGTCCTGCTCGACGTACGCGCGGGTCAGGGCGGCGCCGCCGAGCAGCACGGGCCAGCGGCCCGCCAGCCCGCGGGAGTTGAGCTCCTCGAGGTTCTCCCTCATGATCACGGTCGACTTGACCAGGAGCCCGGACATGCCGATCACGTCGGCCCGCTGCTCCCTGGCCGCGTCGAGGATCGCCGACATCGGCTGCTTGATCCCGAGGTTGACCACCTCGTAGCCGTTGTTGGACAGGATGATGTCGACGAGGTTCTTGCCGATGTCGTGGACGTCGCCCTTGACGGTGGCCAGCACGATGCGGCCCTTGCCGCCCTCGTCGGTCTTCTCCATGTGCGGCTCGAGGTAGGCGACCGCGGTCTTCATCACCTCGGCGGACTGCAGCACGAACGGCAGCTGCATCTCGCCGGAGCCGAACAGCTCGCCGACCGTCTTCATGCCGTCGAGCAGCACCTCGTTGACGATCTCCAGGGCGGGGCGCTGCGCCAGCGCCTCGTCCAGGTCGGCGTTCAGGCCGTCGGACTCGCCGTCGATGATGCGGCGCTTCAGACGCTCCCACAGCGGCAGGGCGGCCAGCTCGGCGGCGCGGTCGGCGCGCATCGCGGCGGCGTCGACGCCCTCGAACAGCTCCAGGAACCGCTGCAGCGGGTCGTAGCCGTCCCGGCGCCGGTCGTACACGAGGTCGAGCGCGACCTGGCGCTGCTCGTCGGGGATCCGCGCCATCGGCAGGATCTTGGAGGCGTGCACGATGGCCGAGTCCAGGCCCGCGTTGACGCACTCGTTGAGGAAGACGGAGTTGAGCACGATCCGGGCGGCCGGGTTGAGCCCGAACGAGACGTTCGACAGGCCCAGGGTGGTCTGGACGCGGGGGTGACGCCGCTTGATCTCACGGATCGCGTCGATCGTCTCGACGGCGTCGCGCCGGGACTCCTCCTGGCCGGTGCCGATCGTGAAGGTGAGGCAGTCGATGATGATGTCCTCGACGCGCATCCCCCACTTCCCGGTGAGGTCCTCGATCAGGCGGGTGGCGACCCGCGCCTTCCACTCGGCGGTACGGGCCTGGCCCTCCTCGTCGATGGTGAGCGCGATGACCGCCGCGCCGTGCTCCCTGACGACCGGCATGAGCCGCGCGGTACGGGACTGCGGGCCGTCGCCGTCCTCGTAGTTCACCGAGTTGATCACGGCGCGGCCGCCGAGCATCTCCAGCCCCGCCTGGATGACCGGCGGCTCCGTGGAGTCCAGCACGACCGGCAGGGTCGAGGCGGTGGCGAACCGGAAGGCCAGCTCCTTCATGTCGGCGACGCCGTCACGGCCGACGTAGTCGACGCACAGGTCGAGCATGTGGGCGCCGTCGCGGGCCTGGTCCCGGGCGATCTTGACGCAGTCGTCCCAGCGGCCGTCGAGCATCGCCTCGCGGAACGCCTTGGAGCCGTTCGCGTTGGTGCGCTCGCCGATCGCCAGGTAGGACGTGTCCTGCCGGAACGGCACGTGCTGGTAGAGCGAGGCGGCGCCCGCCTCCGGCCGCGGCCGGCGCCCGGCGAGCTCCCTGCCGCGTACCCGCTCGACGACGCGGCGCAGGTGCTCCGGCGTCGTGCCGCAGCAGCCGCCGACCAACGACAGGCCGAACTCACGGGTGAACGTGTCGTGCGCGTCGGCGAGCTCGTCCGGCGTGAGCGGGTAGCGGGCGCCGTCGGCGGTCAGCTCCGGCAGCCCGGCGTTGGGCATGCAGGACAGCGCGGTCGTCGCGTGGCGGGCGAGATAGCGCAGGTGCTCGCTCATCTCGGCCGGGCCCGTCGCGCAGTTGAGGCCGATGACGTCGAGGCCGAGCGGCTCCAGTGCCGTCAGGGCGGCGCCGATCTCCGAGCCGAGCAGCATCGCGCCGTTCTGCTCGATCGTGACCTGCCCGATGAGCACCGTGTCGGCGCCGGCCTTGGCGATCGCCCGTTTCGCGCCGACGATGGCGGCCTTCGCCTGCAGCAGGTCCTGGCAGGTCTCGATGATGAGCCCGTGCGCGCCGCCCGCGATCAGACCGGCGGCGTTGCGCTCGTACGCGTCGCGCAGTTCGGCGAACGGCACGTGGCCGAGCGTCGGCAGTTTGGTGCCCGGCCCCATCGAGCCCAGCACCCAGCGCGGCCGGTCGGGCGTCGACAGCTCCGCGGCGACGTCGCAGGCGATCCGCGCCCCGGCCTCCGACAGCTCCTCGATGCGCTCGGTGATGCCGTACTCGCCGAGGTTGCCGAGGTTCGCGCCGAAGGTGTTGGTCTCGACGCAGTCGACGCCGGCGGCGAAGTACTCCGCGTGCACCCGGCGCACGATGTCGGGCCGGGTGACGTTGAGGACCTCGTTGCAGCCCTCGTGGCCCTCGAAGTCCTCAAGGGTCGGGCCGGCCGCCTGGAGCATCGTTCCCATGCCTCCGTCGGCCACGACGACACGGTCGCGGAGGGCCTGGCGAAGGGTCTCTGACGTCGCGTCCATGGGCCCCAAGCCTATCGGCGGCCGCCGGAATCCCGCTCGCGCGCGGCACGCGCGGAAGGGCGCACGGGAACGTGATCGACATCTCGGCGCGCATGCGTTCCGTAACCGTTACGGTCGATGCGCGTTGTCCTGAACGGCACCGTATGCCTGATCGTCCGTCACCGGGCGCCCGTCCGGTCCGGTCTCCCTCAAGGAGGACCCGTGGGTTCGTACAGCACCGTCCTCGTCGGCACCGACGGCTCCCCGTCCTCGTTCCGGGCGGTCGAGGCCGCAGCGCGCATCGCGGCCGACGCCGGCGGCACGCTCGTCCTCGCCTGCGCCTACCACCCGATGCCCGAGCGCGAGCGCCAGCACGCCGCCGACCGCCTCGGCGACCTCGCCTACAAGATCGAGGGTTCGACCCCCGCCGACGACGCGCTGCGCGCCGCACGGGAGCGGGCCGTCGCCGCCGGGGCCCGCGACATCGACACGGTCGCCGTCGAGGGCGACGCCGTCGACTCCCTCGTCGAGCTCGCCGGGCGCCGCCGCGCCGACCTCGTCGTGGTCGGCAACCGCGGGCTGAACAGCCTCGCGGGCCGGCTGCTCGGCTCGGTGCCGGCGAACCTGTCGCACCGCTCCCCCTGCGACGTGCTGATCGTCCGTACGACCGACGGCCGGTGACGGCGGGCTCGACCACAAGATGATCTCCGGGGAACGCCGGGGGGCGTACAGGACATAGGCTGGAGGTTGTCGTTTATCGGACGTCGGTTGGGAGGCAGCGCGTGGTCGAACTCGACGACGTGCCCGAGCTCGTCGACCCGGTGGTGATCGCCGCCTTCGAGGGGTGGAACGACGCCGGTGAAGCGGCGAGCGGTGTCGTACGGCACCTGGAGGACATCTGGGACGCGACCCCGCTGGCCGCACTCGACCCGGACGACTACTACGACTTCCAGGTCACGCGTCCGACCGTCGAGATGGTCGATGGGCAGACGCGCCGGATCAGCTGGCCCACGACCCGCCTGTCGGTGGCCAAGATGCCCGGCTCCGACCGCGACGTCGTGCTCATCCATGGCATCGAGCCGAACATGCGCTGGCGCGCGTTCTGCCGTGACCTGGTGGGCATCATGCTCGAGCTGAACGCCCGGACCGTCGTGCTGCTCGGAGCACTGCTGGCCGACGCGCCGCACACCCGGCCCGTGCCGGTCACCGCGGCCTCCTCCGACGCCGCCCTGACCACGCGGCTGCAGCTGGAGCCGGCGCGCTACGAGGGGCCCACCGGCGTCCTGGGCGTGCTGCAGGACGCCTGCGCGAAGGCGGACCTCGAGACGGTGTCCCTGTGGGCCGCGGTGCCGCACTACGTCGCGCAGCCACCGTCGCCGAAGGCCACCCTGGCGCTGCTGCGCTGGGTGGAGGACGTCCTCGACATCTCAGTGTCCCTCGGTGAGCTGCCCGAGCAGGCGCGCGCCTGGGAGCACGGCGTCAACGAACTGGCCGAGCAGGACACCGAGGTCGCGGAGTACGTCCGCGCGCTGGAGGAGCAGAAGGACGCGACGGAGCTCCCGGAGGCGAGCGGAGACGCGATCGCCCGGGAGTTCGAGCGGTACCTGCGCCGCCGCGGCGACGCCGAGTGACGCGCCGGCGAACGGACGCCCGCCGACGTGCGGGCGACGCGGCCTCCGGTGAAGTGACTCCGCCGACGTACGGGCGACGCCACGTCCGGTGATGCGACCGCGGTGACGCGCGGGCGACGCGACGCCGGTGACGTACCGACGAGGGAACGCCCACCGACGCCCTGACGAGGGGAGGCGACCCGCCTCCCCTCGTCCGTCACTCCTACAGTTCGACGCCGAGCAGCGCGTCGACGGCGGCGCGGACCAGAGCGGGCGCGGCGCCGTCGGCCTCGCGGTCCTCGTCGGTGACGCCGAGGGCGTGGTCGGCCCACTGGTCGACGGCCGAGAGCGCGGCCGGGGCGTCGAGGTCATCGGCCAGGTGCCGCCGGATGCGGCCGACGAGCTCGGCCGCCGGGGGCGCCGCCGGGAGCAGGACCGCCTCACGCCAGCGGGCCAGGCGCGCCTCGGCCCGGGTCAGGTCGTCCTCCGTCCACTCCCAGTCGGAGCGGTAGTGGTGGTTCAGCAGTGCCAGCCGGATCGCCATCGGGTCCGCGCCCGCCTTCCGCAGCCGGGACACGAAGACCAGGTTGCCGCGCGACTTGGACATCTTCTCGCCGTCCAGGCCGACCATGCCGGCGTGGACGTACGCCTTGGCGTGCGGCCGCTCGCCGGTGGCGATCTGGGCGTGTGAGGCGCCCATCTCGTGGTGGGGGAAGACCAGGTCCGAGCCGCCGCCTTCGATGTCGAAGGACATGCCGAGGCTGCGCACGGAGATCGCCGCGCACTCGACGTGCCAGCCGGGCCGGCCCCGGCCGAACGGGGAGTCCCACGACGGCTCGCCGGGGCGCTCGGCCTGCCACAGCAGCGCGTCGAGGGGGTCCTTCTTGCCCTTGCGCCCGGGGTCTCCCCCACGCTCGGCGAACAGCGGGAGCATCTCCTCGGCCGACAGGCGGCTCACCGCGCCGAACGACGGGTCGGCGGAGATGGGGAAGTACAGGTCGCCGTCCAGCTCGTAGGTCGCGCCCTTGGCCCGGAGCAGCTCGATGAACTCGATGATCAGCGGGATGGACTCGACGGCGCCGGCGTAGTCGCGGGGAGGGAGCACGCGCAGGGCGGTCATGTCGTCGCGGAACAGCGCGATCTCCCGCTCGGCCAGCGCGCGCCAGTCCTCGCCGGTCTGGTCCGCGCGCTCGAGCAGCGGGTCGTCGACGTCGGTGGCGTTCTGCACGTAGTGCACGTCGTGCCCGGCGTCGCGCCAGACTCGGGAGGCCAGGTCGAACGCCAGGTACGTTGCGGCGTGACCCAGGTGGGTCGCGTCGTACGGCGTGATGCCGCAGACGTAGATCCGCGCGGTCGGGCCGGGATCGGTGGGGCGTACGGCGCCGGTGGACGAGTCGTAGACGCTCAGTCGGACGTCGTCAGGGGCGGGAAGGCCGTGTTCGGCCAGGCTGGGGACCTTGGGGGCGGGCCACGATCGCATACCCAGCAGCCTAACCGGCGTCCCGGGATCCACGATCAGGCAGGTTCAGGTTCGCCGAAGGTCAACCGAATGCCGCTCGGGTTCCGAATGTCGGGCGGAGGGTAAAGCTTGCGCCATGTCGCGTGGAATAACTGCTGGTCCGCCAGCGATGTGGAAGTCTGGTCGCGCTTGTCCCCTCCCCTAGCCTGAGCACCCACCGTGGCGAAACATCGCAGGAAGAAGACTCGACGCCCGCCGCTGGCGGGCCTTTCCGCGTGGGCGGGAACGCTCGTGGCGGCGCTCGGCCTCGCGTACGTGATCGTCAACCTCGGCCTGCACCACGGCTCGGCCGCCACCCGCCGGCCGCAGGACACCGACACGCCGTCTCCCGCGCGGCCGGGCCTCACCCGCATTCAGGTGACCGACCCGGTCGACCACAAGGCGTACGGGGTGTACGTGTGGCGCCCCGACGTGCCGGAGACGCGGAAACTGCCGGTGCTGTACTTCCTGCACGGCGTGCCGAGCGACCCGAAGACGCTCATCGACGACGAGGGGCTCGCCAAGCAGGTCGCGTCGTACGTCGCCAAGGGCGGCACGCCGTTCGTGCTGGCGGTGCCGGACGGGAACGGCAGCCATCACGACGACACCGAGTGGGCGAACGCCGCCGACGGGTCCGACCGCGTCGAGGACCGGCTGCTCGACGAGGTGATCCCCGCCGTCGAGGGCCGGCACCGGCGTGACGCCGCGCACCGGGCGATCGGCGGCTTCTCCATGGGCGGCTACGGGTCGATGAACCTCGCGCTGCGCCACCCCGGCGTCTTCGGCGCGGTGACGTCCATCTCCGGTTACTTCCACGTCGACGACCCGTCCCACATGTTCGGCGACCAGGACGCCGTCATCGACGCCAACCGGCCGGACCACAACGTCGAGGCCGCGCGCCGCGTGCGCATCTTCCTGTCGGCCGCCGAGAGCGAGGAGAACGACGTCATCAAGGGCGAGCCGGAGCGGTTCAAGAAGCTGCTCGACGCGGCCGGCGTGCCGGCCGTCCTGGAGGAACGTCCCGGCGGCCACGACTGGGACTACGTGCGCAGCGTCCTCCCCGACGCGTTCGGCTTCCTCGCGCAGGGCTGGACGAAGGCCGGGGCTCCCGGGCCGGTCGCCACGGCACCCGCTCCCAGCGGCTCGCCCCAGTAGCGGCCTCCGCCCCGGCTGAGCGCGCACGGCGCGGCGTGCGGACGGGCGCGGTGCGAGGACGGACGCGGTGCGAGGACGGACGCGGCGTGCGGACGGGTGCGACGGGCGCGGTGCGAGGACGGTACGGACGCCGGGCCGGGCGTTACAGGGGCGGCCAGGGGATGGCGGGCCAGTCCTCCGGCGGGTACGGGTGGATCCGGTGCTTGAGCATGAGCTCGATCCGGCCGTGCACCGCCTCGACCTCCTCGGTCGTCAGCAGCCCGGACAGCCGCCGGGCGAAGCCGTCCCGGGTGAAGGCGCGGCGCAGCCGCTGCAGCGCGTCGACGGCCTCGGAGGTGAGCGACTTGCCCCGCCACTGCCACAGCACCGTACGGAGCTTGTACTCCGATGAGAAGCAGACCCCGTGGTCGCAGCCGTACACGTGGCCGCTCCGGGTGGGCAGCAGATGGCCGATCTTCCGGTCGGCGTTGTTGATCACGGCGTCGAAGACGGCCATGCGGCGCACACCCGGATCGTCGCCACGGGACAGCTCCAGCAGGTCGACGTCGGTGTCGTGGTCGATCCACAGCTGCACCATGCCGGGGCCGAACGGCCCGTCGCGGTGCACCGTCGGCGGCACGACGTGCCAGCCCATCTCCTCGGAGACGACATAGGCGGCGACCTCGCGCCCCGCCAGGGTGCCGTCCGGGAAGTCCCACAGCGGACGCTCTCCGGACACGGGCTTGTAGACGCAGTTGGCGCGCAGGTCGTCGTAGGTGATCGAGCAGTACAGCGTCGCGTTGCTGGCAGCGACGAGTCGCCCTTCGACGGTCATGTCGCCGTGCTGGAGGAGGCGAAGGGCGGCCTCGGTGTCGGCGGGGCTCAGCGCGCCGTCCCCGCCGAGGCCGTACCTGGAGGGCTGACTCATGACTTAAGTGTCCAGGGGATCGGGGTCTCAGCCAAGATGGCCGTTCTGTCGGGGACACACGTGACCCTGAGCGTCCAGCGGAAGGCCGCACAGCGGGCACGGCGGACGACCCGCAGCGACGATCTTCAAGGCCCGCTGCGCGAACGCCCGCGCCTGGGCCGCGGTGATCCGCACCCGGAGCACGGCGACCGCGGGGTTCTCGCTGCCGATGTCGGCCTCGTCCTCCTCGCTCTCGGTCATCTCCTGGGCCTCGATGACGATCCGCTCGTCCTCGGGGTCCCAGGCGAGGGCCATGGTGCCGACCCGGAACTCCTCTTCGACGGGCTGCTCGAGCGGCTCGTCGTCCTGCAGCTCGACGGGGGCGACGGCGGGGACCACCGCGGCGCCGCCGCCCTGACGCAGCACCTCGTCCAGCAGCTCCTCGAGGCGCTCGGCCAGGAGCGTCACCTGGAACTTCTCCAGACCGACACTGGTGACGCGGCGGCCTGCCCGCGCCTGGAGGAAGAAGGCGCGTTCACCCGGCTGGCCGACGGTGCCCGCGACGAATCTGTCGGGCATGTCGTATGCGATGACCGGCATGAGGAAGACCCTACGCTCCGCCGCCGACCGGTGCGTCACTGTCCCGCCCCGACTTCGCAAGAAGATCGTCGACCCGGCCGCCGACGTCGTTGAGGCGGACGAGGAAGGGCCGCAGCTCGGTGTAGCGGATGACGGTGAGCGCGGCGGGATCGGCCTGGATGCGCTGGAACTGGTCCAGGTGCAGCCCGACGGCGTCGGCCACGATCGCCTTGATGATGTCGCCGTGGCTGCAGACGAGGTAGGTCGCCTCCGGTCCGAGCCGGTCGTTCCACTCGCGGATCGCGGACACGGCCCGGTGCTGTGCCTCCGCGAGGGACTCCCCGCCCGGGAACCGCGCCGCGCTCGGATGCGCCTGGACGACCTTCCAGAGGTCTTCCTTGGTCAGCTCCTCGAGCGGGCGGCCGGTCCACTCGCCGTACCTGACCTCGCCGAGCCGTTCGTCGGTCTGGACACCGAGGCCGTCACGGCCGGCCAGGATCGCCCCGGCGGTCTCCTGACAGCGGTCCAGAGGGCTGGACACGATCGCGTCGAGGGGCACGGGCGCCAGGCGCGCGGCGAGCTCGGCGGCCTGCTTCCGGCCGCGGTCGTCCAGATGCACGCCCGGGGTCCAGCCCGCGAGCACCGGTCCGGTCATCTCGGTCAGCCCATGGCGTACCAGCAGAAGTGTGGCCACCCGGTGAACTCTAGTGGCACTCGGGACCGGCGCTTGCCTCCCGTGTCCCTGGGTAAGGACTGTTGGACGTTTTGTTAACCAGCGATACGGAACAATGTCCGGCCATGATCATGGATTGCGCCATCTACCGCAAAGGTGAGCGGGAGAGCGTCGACGGTGACCTCAGTGACGCCCTCGACGTCGCTCGTGAGAACGGCGACGCGTTCATGTGGATCGGCCTGCACGAGCCGACCCGCGAGGAGTTCGACCTGGTCGCCGACGAGCTCGCGCTGCACCCGCTGGCCATCGAGGACGCCGTCAACGCCCATCAGCGCCCGAAGCTCGAACGCTACGGCGACACGCTGTTCGTCGTCATCAAGACGCTGCGCTACATCGACGAGACCTCCGACATCGAGGTCGGCGAGATCATGCTGTTCGTCGGCGCGGACTTCGTCATCACCGTCCGGCACGGCCAGGGCAGCCCGCTGAAGGAGGTGCGCCGGCGGCTGGAGGGCGACCACGCCCTGATGGAGCACGGGCCGAGCGCCGTCCTCTACACGGTGCTGGACGAGGTCGTCGACCGGTACGAGACGATCGCGCACGAGGTCGAGACCGACATCATCGAGCTGGAGCGCGCGGTCTTCTCGCCGGGGCGCAGCATGGTCACCGAGGACATCTACGACCTCAAGCGCGAGGTGCTGGAGTTCCGCGGCGCCGAGGATCCGCTGATCCCGGTCCTGCAGGACATCGTCAAGGGCCGCGTCGAGGTCGCGCCCGGCACGAGGGAGTACTTCCGCGACGTCCTCGACCACCTGCTGCGCGTGGACGAGCGCGTCGACTCCCACAGCGAGCTGCTGACGAACGTGCTGAACGCGCACCTGGCCCAGGTCGGCATGCAGCAGAACGAGGACATGCGCAAGATCTCCGCCTGGGCGGCGATCCTGGCGGTGCCGACGATGGTGACGGGCGTGTACGGGATGAACTTCACCCACATGCCGGAGTTGAAGGAGTGGTGGGGCTACCCCGCGGCGCTCCTGCTGATCCTCGGCATCTGCCTGGTCCTGTACCGCTGGTTCCGCAAGAGCGGCTGGCTGTGACGCCGCGGCCCAGGTGGCCGTGACGCCGCGGCTCAGGTGGCGGTGATGGCGCCGGCGGCCAGCAGGCCGATCAGGACGCCGCCGAGCGCCACCCGGTAGTAGGTGAACAGCAGCGTCGAGTGCCGCACGAGGAACTTCAGCAGCCACGCGATCGAGGCGTACCCGACGACGAAGGACACCAGGGTCGCGACGGCGGTGCCGGCGACCGGCAGGCCGCCCTCGCTCACCTTGCGCAGCTCGAACAGGCCGGACAGGACCACCGCCGGGATGGACAGCAGGAAGGAGTAGCGCGCCGCGGCCTCACGGGTGTACCCGAGGAAGAGGCCGCCGGTGATGGTGGAGCCCGACCGCGAGGACCCGGGGATCAGCGCCAGGCACTGGAAACCGCCGATGATGAGGCCGTCCCGCATGTTCAGGTCGCCGACCTCGAGCTTCTGCCGGCCCGCCCACTCGGCGACCATCATGACCAGGCCCATGACGATGAGCGAGGCGGCGTTGATCCAGAGATTCCGCGCGGGACCCTCGATCATCTTGTTGAACGCCAGCCCGACGACGGAGACCGGGATCGTGCCGAGCCCGACGTACCACCCCATCCGCGCGTCCAGGTGACCGCGCAGCTCCTTGTTCGTGAGGCTGCGGAACCATGTGCCGATGATGCGGACGATGTCCCGCCAGAAGAACAGCAGGACCGCGAGCATCGTGCCGAGCTGGATGACCGCCGTGAACGCCGCGCCGGGGTCCTTCCAGCCCAGCAGCCGCGGCACGATCAGAAGGTGCGCGGAGCTGGAGATCGGGAGGAACTCGGTAAGGCCCTGGACGATGCCCAGCACGGTCGCTTGCACGAAGTTCACGGGTTCGGTGTCTCCTTGTGCACCCGCCGACATGCGGGAAGTCGCTGAATGACGATGGAAGCCTAGTGGCGCGCGGACCCCGGCCCGACCGACGGGTCGGGCGTGTCCCCGCGGCCCGTGCGCGCGCGTCCCGGGCCGGCGGGCGGCGTATGCCGGGCCCCCGGACTGCCGATACGCTCCGCAGACATGGAACAGCGTCACCTCGGCCGGAGCGGCCTTGCCGTTTCCCGCCTCGGCCTCGGAACGATGACGTGGGGCGGGGACACCGAGGTCGAGGACGCCGCCGCCCAGCTCACCGCCTTCGTCGAGGCGGGCGGCACCCTGGTCGACACCGCGGACGTCTACTGCGGTGGAGAGAGCGAGCGGGTCCTGGGCTCCCTCGTCGGCCAGCTCGTCGCACGTGACGATCTGGTCATCGCCACGAAGGCCGTGCTGACCGCCGACGGTACGCGCGACGCGTCCCGGCGGCACCTGCTGCGCGCCCTCGACGCCTCGCTGGAGCGCCTGGGCACGGACCACGTGGACCTGTGGCAGCTGCACGCCTACGACGCTCGGACGCCTCTCGAGGAGACGCTGTCCGCCCTCGACGACGCGGTCGCCTCCGGCCGGGCGCGCTACGCCGGCGTGTCGCACTTCGCCGCGTGGGAGCTCGCCCGCGCCGCGACGTGGCAGAGGGCATGGCCGGGTCGCACCCCGATCGTCTCGACGCAGGTGGAGTACTCCCTGCTGCGCCGGGACATCGAGGACGACGTGCTGCCGGCCTGCGCCGAACTGGGCGTCGGAGTGCTTCCGTGCTCCCCGCTCGGCCGCGGGGTGCTCACCGGCAAGTACCGCACCGGCATCCCCGCCGACTCTCGCGCGGCGTCCCCGCACTACGCGGAGTTCGTGCAGCCCTATCTGAGCGAGCGCGGCGCCCAGATCGTCGAGTCGGTGTCGACCGCCGCCGAGGGACTCGGCGTCTCACCGGTGGCCGTCGCGCTCAGCTGGGTGCGCGACCGGCCCGGCGTCACGGCCCCCGTCGTCGGGGCGCGTACGGCGGCCCAGCTCACCGCGATCCTCAAGGCGGAGGACGTCACGCTGCCCACCGAGATCCGGGACGCGCTCGACGACGTCTCCTCCGATTGACTTCCTCCCCCTCGTGAACGAGGGGGATTCCTGCGGCTCACGCCGCAGGGTTTCCTGCTTCAACACCGACAGCCCCGGCCGGGACAAGTCCCGGCCGGGGTCTTACACCGGCTCCACAGGCCG
>NZ_JAMXMV010000003.1 GCF_024055715.1 Actinoallomurus soli | reverse complement strand
ACCGGCACCGGCGGCAAGGCACCGGTCGGCTCGCCGGACGAGCACTCCGCGCCGGCGTCGTCTGATCCTGCCGCGACGGGGGCACACGGCGACAACCCACAGGTCACCGTCCCCGGCGGAGACCACCAGACGTCTTTGGGTGGGGAGGGTGTTGCTCCGCCGGTGGCGTCACGTGCGGGTGGCCCGCAGAGTGGTGCCGGGAATGGCAGGGGCGACTCCTTCTCGTCCGATCCGGCCGCGTCCCCCGGTCCCAGGGTGCCGGGAAAGGCCGAGCCGGGGACCGGCACCGGCGGCAAGGCACCGGTCGGCTCGCCGGACGAGCACTCCGCGCCGGCGTCGTCTGATCCTGCCGCGACGGGGGCACACGGCGACAACCCACAGGTCACCGTCCCCGGCGGAGACCACCCCACTCCGTCGCAGTCGGATGGCGAGTCCGCGAACACACCCGTTACAAGGGGACCGTCGAGCGGCCGGGAGGAGTCCGGTCCGGCGCCGAACACCGGTGGCGACACGAACTCGGCACCGCGGGCAGGGAACCAGACCTCTTCGGATCCGAGGTCTGCAGCGACGAATGCCGGGCGGGCGGCGATCCAGAGGTATGCGGCTTCCAAGCCTGGGCGGGACGCTGGTCAGGAGGCTTCGTCTTCGGGTGGTTCGCAGGGTGAGGGCGGTGTCGGTGGTGGCGGGCGCGGCGGTCCGGTGCCGGATCAGGCGGCTCAGGGAGCCGGGCCCTCTCGTACGGGGCAGCCGACGCCTGTCGCGCGGCGGGGGCCGGGTACCGGCGAGCCGTCTGTTCCTGTGGACCGGCAGCTGTTCCGCGAGGACTCGTGGACGGGCCGTACAGAGCTGGTCGACATCGCGTCTGGTCATCGGCTGGGTGGTCCGCCTGCGGGTGAGAAGCCGCTTTCGGCGCGGCCCGCCGAACCTACGGGTGGTCGTCGGCTGGGTGATCCCCCTGCGGGTAGTGGCACTGATGGGGCCGGTCGTTATCGCTATTACGAGGTCGATCCGGCGACCGGCGCCGCCAAGGAAACACACCTGGGTCCGAACGACCAGGTCGTGAACGTCAAGCCCGTGGGCGGCAAGTTCACTCCGGGTAGCGGCTTCGCTGTGGAGAAGGGCATCGGTTTCAAACCTGCCGGCAATTCGTACGAACGTATGGTCGCCCACGACGCAGCCGGCAAGAAGTGGGACGTCGTCGATGTTCCCTCCAAGCCGGCCGACTTCACGACGGGGCACGTCACCGCTCATTCCAAGCCGGCGACCGCATCGCCCCGGGACAGGTCGTACCAAGTCCTTCGCCGGGACGGCGACGACAACATCGACCTGTTGACCTATCCGCGTCGTCCGAAGGACGTACCGCCGCCAGATGGGGCGAAGGGCGACGGCACCCAGTACCACGAGCTGGGCGACGGCGGCCAGGACGGTTGGCATCAGGCGCATCCGTTCGGGGCCGGTGCTCCGAAGGTCGAGCGCATCATCACCGGACCGGGGAAACGGCTGGACGGCAAGCCGGTGGAGAGTTCGGCTCCGGATGCCGTGCTGGTCCGTGACCCGAGAACCGGTTTGTACGAGAGGATCAGGCCATTCGCCTCCGGAGGCGAAGCCGGGGGCCCGGAGGGACGGAGCTACTACCGCATCGGTCCCGATGGCAGACCACAGCCGGTGAAGGTCGACGGGAAGACCGACGTCGTCAGGATCTCCCCGAATGACGGCAAGGTCACGCGTACGGGGCTCTCAGTCTCCGGCGGCGACCGCACGGACACGCCCTACGTCGACGAGGACGGTACGCTCACCTCGTCCGGGTCGAGCAATATTTCCCCCGGTGAACTGCGCTTCGACACGGACACCGGCCGGATTACCCATGGGGAGCAAGGTTCGTCCAAATCCGATGGCGGCGGCTCCGGCAGCGGTTCCGACGCCCCGGGCGGTGGGGGTAAAGGCACCGCCACACGGCCGAAGACGGATGGTTCCCGGACGCAGACCCAGAGCGGCGCCCGGACGTTCACCGACGATGGTGCGACGCGCCACGGTGCCACATCCTCCAAGTCGCCCGAAGGCTCCGGTGCGGGCAAGCCCGCGGTGAAGAAGGATCCGTTCTCGGGTGAGGGCCGGAGGGTCGGTTCTTCGTCGGATGGCCCGGGCGGCAAGGGAGGCGCCGAGGCGTTCGACCGGAGTAACCCGGAGTCTGCGGACGGGAGCGGGGCTGGGGAACAGGGCTCCGTCACTCGGCCGGGGACCGACGGCTCCCGGACGCAGACCCGAAGCGGTGTCTCGTCGCCCGAGTCGTCCGAAGACCCTGGTGGGGCCAGGCCCGCGGTGAAGAAGGATCCGTTCTCGGGTGAGGGCCGGGCGGTCGGTTCTTCGTCGGATGGCCCGGGCGGCAAGGGAGGCGCCGACGCGTTCGACCGGAGTAACCCGGAGCCTGCAGATGGGAGCGGGGCTGGGGAACAGGGCTCCGTCACTCGGCCGGGGACCGACGGCTCCCGGACGCAGACCCGAAGCGGTGTCTCGTCGCCCAAATCGTCCGAAGACCCTGGTGCGGGCAAACCCACGGTCGGGCAGGATCAGCCGGCCGGACAGCCGAAGGTCGGGGAGCCGACGCGGCCGGAAACCGATGCCGGGCGGGAGCCCGCACCACGAACGGGAGGGAACTCGCCGTCCTCGACCAGCGAGGCGCCTTCGCTCCCGCCATCTGGTCAGCACGCATTGGTGGTCGGCGGGCGGGTCAGGCCGACCGACAACGTGATCGTTGTCGAGGGTGATTCCCGGCCCATGAACCCGGCCGAATTCGCGGATTGGCTTCGGGCCCAGCAGGGCTATGAGCCGGGCATGCATGTCGTCCTGCTGGCCGGGGACGCTCGGAACTTCGCTCCGGAGGTCGCATCCATCCTCGGCGCGCCCGTGACCGCGCCGTGGGGCGACTTCGTGGTCGCGCCGTCCGGTGCCTTGACCGCCGGCCGGATCGTACGTGCTCCGGACGGCACACGACAGCTGATCAGGGAAAATTACGACGGCTGGCACAGCTACGGGCCGGACGGTCAGCGGGTCGAGTTCGGGCGGGTCCTGCCGAACTCCAGATCGGTCTGGGATCGTGTCGTGACGGCACTGGCGGACACCGGTCGCCCGGTCGTCACCTGGGGCTCGCCGGTCAAGGTCGAGGCCGGGAGCCCGGTGGCGCGGCAGGTGTTCCGCACGGACTCGGTGACCGGCAATACGGATCTGGTCGACATCGCGCCCGGCCGTCGGCTGGGTGGTCCGCCTACGGGTAAGCCGCCGCGTCACCTACGGGCCTCTGCTGACGCGAGCACCGGTGCGGGTGGCGGTGGCGTCGATGCGATCGACCGTTATCGCTACTACGAGGTCGATCCGGCGACCGGCGCCGCCAAGGAAACATACCTGCATCCGAACGACCAGGTCGTAAAGGTCAGGTCCGTGGGCGGGAAGGTCACTCCGGGTAGCGGGTCTCGCTCGGGGAAGGGCAGCGTTTCCAGACCTACCGGTGAATCGTCTGAACGTGTGGCCGTGCATGATTCGGCCAAGGGGACGTGGGATGTCGTCGATGTTCCGCTGAAGGCGGCCAAGTCCAAGACGGGGCAGGTAACTGCTCATTCCAAGCCGGCGGCCACATCGCCTCGGGACGGGTCGTACCAGGTTCTTCGTCGGGACGGCAACGGCAACATCGATCTGTTGACCTATCCGCGCCGTCCGGCAGATGTGCCGCCGCCGGATGGGGCGAAGGGTGATGGGAATCAGTATCACGAGCTGGACCGCGACGGCGCCCAGATCGGTTGGCATCTGGCGAATCCGTTCGGGGCCGGTGCTCCGAAGGTCGAGCGCATCCTCACCGCGCCGGGGAAGCGGCTGGACGGGAGGCCGACGGGCAGTTCGGATCCGGATGCCGTGCTGGTCCGCGATCAGAAAACCGGCTTGTACGAGAAGATCAAGTCGTTCGCCTCCGGAGGTGTAGCCGGTCATCCGGGGGGACGGACCCACTACCGCATCGGCCCCGACGGCACACCGAAGCCGATCGAGGTCAGTGGCGGAAAGGTCGACGTCGTCAGGGTCTCCCCGAATGACGGCAAGGTCACGCGTACGACGTTCTCAGTTTCCGGCGGCGACGGTAAGGCCAAGCCGTACGTCGCCAGGGACGGTTCGCTCACCTGGTCCGGGCCGAGCGAGTTCTCCGCGGGCGAGCTGCGCTTCGACACCGACACCGGTCGGATCACCCAAGGGGAACAGGGGGCGGCCGGCTTTCGCGACGGCGGCTTCGGTGGTGGTTCCGACGGTCCGGGTGGTAAGGGCAAAGGCACCGCCACCCGGCCGAAGACGGATGGTTCCCGGACGCAGACCCTGGGTGGCGTCCGGACGTTCACCGACGATGGTGCGACACGCCACGGTGCCACATCGTCCAAGTCGCCCGAAGGCTCCGGTGCGGGCAAGCCTGCGGTCAAGAAGGATCCGTTGTCGGGCAAGGGCCGGGCGGTCGGTTCTTCGTCGGATCATCCGGACGGCAAGGAAGGCGCCGACGCGTTCGACCGGAGTAACCCGGAGCCTGCGGACGGGAGCGGGGCCGGGGAACAGAGCTCCGTCACTCGGCCGGGGACCGACGGCTCCCGGACACAGACCCGGAGCGGTACCGGGACGTCCATCGACGACGGGGCGACGCGCCACGGTGCCATATCGCCCACGTCATCCAAAGGCTCCGCTGCGGTCAAGAAGGGTCCGTTCTCGGGCGAAGGCCAGGCGGTCGGTTCTTCGTCGGCGCGCCCGGACAGCGCGGAACGCGCCAAGGCGTTCGAGCGGCTGCTCGGCTTGGGGAATTCGAAATCCTCCTCCGCGAGCGGAGCCAAGGGACTAGGCGCCGTACGTCCGAAGGCCGGGGAGCCGGCGGCTGGGGAGTCGAAGGTCGGGGAGCCGGCGGCCGGTAACGGTACGACAGAGCCACCGGCGGTTTCGAAGCGGCGTCCGGCTGATCGGATGGATCCTTCGCGTCGTGAGCCTGGCCGTCGTGCCGGTGGCCAGGAGATCGAGGACGCGTATAACGCTGCGGACCGAATGATCGCCAGGTTGACGCGTGGGTGGCAGTCGCACGAGCGGCCGACGGTCGGTCATGTTCGTGCGCAGATCGCCGATGAGATTCGGGTGAATGGTGAGGCGGCGGGAGCCGCCCTCGCCGCGCGGATCATTCCTCCTCTACGCCTACCGCGCATGTCGGATTCGGATGCGTCGCAGCGGGTTTCAGGGGAGCCGGCCCAGTCTCGCCCGGCCGAGCCCTCGCCAGGGGACGGGCGGGAGCCCGCACCACGAACGGGAGTAAATCCGCCGTCCTCGACGGGCGAGGCACCAACGCTCCTGTCACCTGGTCAGGACGCGCTGGTGGTAGCCGGACGGGTTCTGTCCATCGACAACGTGATCGTTGTCAGGGGTGTACCCCGGCCCATGAACCCGGCCGAATTCGCGGATTGGGTTCGGGCCCAGCAGGGCTATGAGCCGGGCATGCATGTCGTCCTGCTGGCCGGGGACGCTCGGAACTTCGCTCCGGAGGTCGTATCCATCCTCGGCGCGCCCGTGACCGCGCCGTGGGGCGACTTCGTGGTCGCGCCGTCCGGTGACCTGATCGCCGGCAGGGTCGAACTCGGGCCAGGCGGCGCACCGCAACTGATCGACGAAAACTACGACGGCTGGCACACCTACAGGCCGGACGGCCAGGACACCGAGTACGGGCGGATCCTGCCGAGCTCCGAGTCCGTGATGGACCGCCTCCTGACGGCCATGGAGGAGACCGGGCGCTTGGTCGCCGTCTGGCGATCCAGCGAACCCGCCACGTCCCAGCCCACTCACCGAACCGACGGTTTCCGCGGCATCGTGTCGGGCGCGGTGCGGATCGACGGTGAAAACAGTTCCCGTGATGTGTCGGGCGGGGTGTGGATCGATGGTGAGTTCGACCCGAGTTCGTCCACGGTCTCCATGGGCGGTCACGCCCGGGATCTGGACCAGTTCGTACGGTGGATCGGTAAGAACACGCCGTACGAGCCGAGCGGCATGCTGCTGCTGAACGTGCCGGGCGCTGGGGCTCGTGGGCCCGACGGCGCGCCGTCGTTGGCCGAACGCCTCGTCGGGCGTCTCGGCGGCCGTGTCCTGACTCCTTCTGAAGGTCCGTCCGGTACCCGCAGCTGGGTGGAGCACCGGCCACCGGCACCTGCGGAGGACGGCAGGCCACGCACCTGGCAACCGCCGGCCGACTCGACCAGCGTGAGCGACGGCTCCGCCGTCGAGCAGATCGGGGTTGTGGCGGATCACGGCGATGGTTCGGCCGTCGATCCGTCCGGAACGGACGGCGGTGACATCCCGCGTACTGACGCCGTGCTGCCGATGCATCCTTCGGTGCCGACCGCCCCCGCCGACACTCCACCGGCTGCCGGAACGACGAGCGTCGACGACGGCTCCGCCGCAGAGGAAACCGGCGCCGCGGTGTCCGCGGACGGTACCGAGGCGATCGACCCCTCCGTGTCCGACGTGCGCTCCGCGCCCGGGACGGACGAGAACGGCATCGAGGCCCCCGGCACGACCGGCGCTGCTCCGGCCGAAGCCGAAGCAGCGCACCCGGTGACGCCGTCCGTCCGACCCGACCCCGTGGCCTTCGACGGGCCGGCGGCGGTATGGGACGCCATTCCGATTCAGGCGGCCGGGGCGGCAGATGAGGCACCCCCCGGGACCGGCGGCACTGCGGCTCCCCCCAGCGCCCACTCGGCCCACGCGCCGGATGTGTCCTTGCGCGGTGGAGGACTCGATCGCGGTCTCTCGATGCCCTCGCCGCTGCGCGACGGGTGGAGGCGCGTGAGGACGAGACTCCAAGGTTTCGGCTCGGCGTCTCGTGTTCAGGTGCCGCCGGAAGGCCCTGTGGTGCCGCCGGAAGGGCCGAGGGATCTCACGCCCGAGCAGCCGAAGCCGAAACGGGTGCGCTGGGCCGACCTGCAAGCGGACGGCCTCGGAGAGGCTTCCGCGGCACGATCCGGTGACCGGGGACAGGCCTCCACGGCGCGACCCGGCGATCAGGGTGAGGCTCCCGCGGCACGAGTCGGTGACCAGGGAGAAACCTCTACGGCGCAGGTCGGCGACCAGGCGAGCTCCGGCCCGCTGTTCGAGGACGTACTCGACCAGGCACAGTGGGACTTCGCGGCGGACGGCCGTCTGGTGCTGCTCTCGCTGCCCGGGTCCGCCGACGACGGACTCGTGCTCGACGAGCGGGCCGTCGAGCTGCTCGAGAGGCTGGTGCCGCCGCAGACGGTGTTCGTCACGGGACGGGTGCCCGATCCGGCAACGCTCAGCGCGCTGATCGACGCCCGGGTGCCCCGGGCACCCCAGGAGCCCCGCCTCCAGCCGTTCCTGCTCATGCCGGGGTCGGCGAAGATCGCCGGTGCGATCGCGGACGCGACCGACGGCCCCGTGCTCGCCGCTCCGTACGGCGTGATCTTCGACTTCCGCGAGGGCAAGCTGAAGGCGGCCGAGAGCGGCAACGCTCCGGTGCGCACGGACGGGCAGCCGGGCCTCGGCCGATTCCAGCTGTATCTGCCACGAGAGCAGGGGCAGCCGGTCGAAGAGCGGGTGGTGCAGCCGGTCGGCTCGGTGCTGTCCGTGCCCGCCGATGAGGCGGTGGCGACGAAGCTGTCCGCGCCCGCCGATGGCGCGGTGGCGACGGACACGGTGAGCGCCGGCGGGCCGTCGGCGTCGTCCGGCCAGGGCGGCATGATGCCGCTGACGGTCGACCCGATGGCGCGGTCGATCGGGGTGCCGCGGGCCGGATTGCCCTACATCCCGCAACTGATCAGGATGGTTCGGCGAGAGCTGGCCGCGCAGGGTGTCACGGTGCCTGAGGACCGGATCACCGCGCTGACGCAGCGGTTGGTCAGCAACTACCCGTACCTGCTCGAGGACGGCGAGGACGACGCGGAGACCAGCGGCCTGCTGATTCCGCTGGGCAAGGCCGAGCTGCTGGTGGCGTTCGACCCGACGGACCCGCACACCGTCGGCAACGGCGGCAAGGAGACGATCAACGGCGCGTACGCCACCGGCGCGCACGCCCAGACGCACTCCGGCCAGATGGGGGCGACACGGGTCGCCTTCTCGGCGTCGTTCAACGTGATGAACATCGTCCGGATCGGCGGTTCCTTCTCCGCCGTCAGGAACCAGATGAACCGCAGCTCCACCTACATCACGGACGCTGAGACCGGGCACGTCGAGGACAACCGGAACGACCACACGCTGGTGGCGTACCGTCCCAACATCTCCTTCAGACTGCGTACCGAGCAGAAGGACGGACGGACGCCGCGCTGGGCAGAGATCGAGCCGATCCGGGTCCCGGACCCGGGCACGGAGAAGCTCCTGCTGTGGCTGCCCGAGCCGTACATGAAGGAGCCGTCGGCCGACCGGGTCACGGCGACCGGGGACGGTGTCGAAGGCGACAAGCTCCCGCCGCACTTCTACGCGTCGGGACTGACCAACCTGCCCGTGCTGTTCGACGAGGTCATCGACACACTGGCGTCGCAGGGCCTGAAACTGAATCCGGGTGACGTCGAGCGCGACACGTTGCTGCAGAAGCTGTGGAACCTGAACACGCACTTGGACAAGGCGGCCGACAACCAGAACGACCAGGACGACCAGGAGAAGGGCTACCGGTTCACCCTGTACGACAAGGACGGTGATCCGATCGCGGTGGTGCAGGTGCACTCCGAGCAGCTGCGGCAGGGCGTTCGGCCGGTCGGAGCGACCAGCGACAAGGCGCACCTGGAGAACGTTTCCACCAGGATCGAAGGCAGCAGCGGCGGCCACTCCGTCACCGACTCCATGACGGTCACCGCGAACATCGATTCGACTATCGAGGTGCCTGCCATCCCGGGCCTGAAGGTCGGGCCCAGCTTCTCTCTCGGCTACACCTCCACCGACACCGAAACGCTGTCGGCGGGCCGGGTCGGTCTCTGGGTGATGGTTCCCCGCTACTCAGGACACACCGTCGCGTACAAGATGGAGTTCGTCCACCGGGCGAAGGCGTGGGCACGGCATCCGAAGAAGAAGGCCGGCTTCCGGACGGAGACGGCGCCGGTGCGTGGCCGTGCGCTGGTACGGGTGACCGAGCCACAGGCGTTCAAATACGGGCTTCCGATCGACCGCGACGCGCTGAAGAAGGAGGAACGTCCCGCCACCGGTAGCACCGTCACGTACAAGCCCGACGCACTCACCACCGGTCCCCGAGGGAAGGATTCGGACACCGGCCAGGCGGCACCGAAGGACGCGAAGGCCGAGCAGGGGACCGAGTCGAAGGATGCGAAGGCCGGGAAACTGCCGGAGTACCTGTACGAGGGCAAGGGCATCGGGTTCGGCTTGGTGGAGGTCGAGCAGTCGACCGTCGACCGGATTCACACGATGCTGACCTCGGTGCTGCGGCCGATGGGCTTCCTACCGGAGGCAGGCGACCCGTTCGCCGGCGAGCACTGGTACACCCACGGCCGCAAGGTCATCAGCAGGCTGGACAACGAAGAGCTGCTGGACAAGATGGTCTCCCAGCGGGGCTTCGACAGCGGCTACGACCAGATGCTCCAGGACGGCATGACCTTTACGCTCCGCAAGAGCCGGGGCACCCTGCGCGTCGACCTGGACGTCGATTCCGTCGAGGTGGAGATCAAGGCGCGGCAGCGCAACGCGAAGTACCTGGGGACCACGGAGGACCATGGCATCGTCAACCTGCTGATGGGCATGGACACCGCCGGGACGTCCACGGCCCATTCCCGCAGCCTCGCCTTCGCCGTCAAGTTCAAGGCGCTGTTCGCCTACATCAAGACCGCCCTCGGGGGTGTCGAGGTACAGCGGACCGTCGGCGCGA
This sequence comes from Actinoallomurus soli, assembly GCF_024055715.1. Taxonomy (GTDB): domain Bacteria; phylum Actinomycetota; class Actinomycetes; order Streptosporangiales; family Streptosporangiaceae; genus Actinoallomurus; species Actinoallomurus soli. Next base: position 627,657 of record NZ_JAMXMV010000003.1, on the reverse strand, counting down.
GCGATGCGGTGACCTTCATCAACAACCAGCCCGACCTGCTCGAATACCCCAGTAAGGCGATCGAGGCCGAGCTGACGAACGACTACCAGGTCACCCTGCGCTTCCAGCACTCCGGGCCGACCGGTGAGATCGCCGCGGGACGCCGCGACCAGGTGCTGCCCACGCTCGAAGGGCAGAAGGCGATCGCGCGGGTGCTGCCGATCGACGAGGCCGAAGAGCCGTCGCCGCGCGAGATGTCGATTCGCGAGCTGCGGAAGTCCGAGGTGTGGACACCGGCACAGGTGCTGGACCAGGGTGCCGTCTTCCACGTCGACACCACCGGGCTGACGAAGGCCGCCGCCTCGATGCTCAAGGATCTGGTAGGCCCGGCCGGCGCCGCGAACCAGGACCTGAAGGCGTTCGCCGGGCTGGCCGAGGTGAAGGCGCACCTGAAGGAGATCCTGAACAAGGAGTACACGACCGATCAACCGTTCGATGCGGGCTTCTTCCTCAACTCGTTCGGGCTGCTGGACGTCTCCGCCGACCTGGGACCGTCCCAGCTCGTCGGCACGACCTCCGACCCGTTCGTGCTGGGCATCATCAAGCTGTTGCTCATGGAGAGCAGGCTGACCGCCTCCTCGTCGAAGGGCGTCACCGTGGGGCTGGACCTCGCGGCCGGTGACGTCGCCGGCGAGGCGTCCCTGACGGGTGAGGCCGCCGCGAACAAGCACTGGGGATGGAACAGTTCGCGGACCGCCTCACGCACCGGTGGCAAGGAGTACATCCAGATTGACGTCAAGCGGGCGTTCATCTACCGCGCTCCGGCGTCGTTCAGGGTCAAGGGCCGGCAGGAGAAGCACGCCAAACTGCTCCCCTCTTCGGTGACGACGCACAAGCCGCAGGGGCTGGACGACCGCACGGTCATGTACGTGCTGACCGAGCCCGAGGCGCTCAAGTGGTACGCGAACGGAACGCTGCCGGTGTCCGACGCCGAGCTCACCAAGTCGCTGACCGAGTGGCGCGACGGTGACCTGCGGCTGACCGGCGACGTCGTCGCCGGCATCCTCACCCGCTGGCACGAGGACCTGACCGAGCGGCCGAACCCCAAGCGGGAGGACGTGGAGTTCGTCACCGGGTTGGCGCGCGACCTGGCGAAGATGCACGGCAGGGGCGCCCTGCGGGTGATCGACCCCGCCGTCCGGACGCGGTTCGGCGCGGCGTTCGGCCGGCCGCTGGCCGAGCCGCCCGGCACCGACCGGCTCGTCGACCTGCCACAGGACCTGGTCGAGTACGCCCGCGGTGAGCAGAACCTGCCGGACCCGCGGCTGGCGGAGGCGATGACCGCCTGGCAGGCCGGGGAGCTGGCGCTGACCGGCGACATCGCGGCCGGCGTCCTGCGCCGGTGGGTCACCGAGGTGCCGACCCTTCCGGCCGACGCGCCGCCGGTCGACCGCGCGGCGCTGGCCACGACCCTAGCCGGGTGGCACACCCAGGAGGTCTCCCCGATCCGGGACGAGGCGGTCCGGGAGGCGTTCAACACGACGTTCGGCAAGAAACTGCCTGAACCGCCGCTTCCGTTCGATGAGCTCCGCCTGCCGGAGTACCTGACGCGCAAGGACCCGGGCGGGCGGTTCCTCGGTCTCAGCGGCATCCGTACGTTCACACACGAGAACGGCGAGTCCACCTACCAGATCCTCAAGGGACTGATCGACAAGGTCGCGCCGGGGCTGCTCTCGGCGGGCGCGGAGATCTGGGACCGCGAGGGCCGGGTTCTCGGCCGCATGCAGGGCGGCGTAAACGCCTTGCAGGGCATGTTCGCCAAACGCCGCGACCAGCCCTGGATCGACGAGTTCCTCGCAGAGAACGGCTACTCCTTCTACCTGGCCAACCCGCTGGGATGGCTGCTGTCGGACGTCGTCGAGGTGAACGTGGCCCTGGCCCTGGGCGACCCGGAGGTACGCGACTTCGCGCCGGGCACCGCCAACGAGGTCTACGTGCACGGGTACCAGGGCACGGCCAAGGCGAACTCGCGTGACGGATCGCAGGACGTGACCTTCGCCAAGTTCTCGCCCGGCGGAGGACAGGGTGTGAGCGGCAGCGGTTCCGGCGACCTGAAGGCCTCCGTGGGGCACCATCGGGGGACCACTCGCGCCGAGAGCGGAGTCGTCGAGCAGACGGCCTTCACCTCCGACCAGTACATCGTCGGCTTCGGCACCACGCTGACAGCGACGGTACGGCACCTGCGCAGGGCCCACGCCCCGCTGAACAACTGGCTGACCGAGAAGTTCGACCGGTGGACGCACCACAGTGCCACGAGCACCGTGACACAGGACGGCGAGCTGGAGATCCAGCTGCCGCGTGCGCTCGCCGAGTCGGGCTCGGCGGACACGGCGCACCCGCGGCCGGACTTCACCCCGCTCCCCAAGGTGCCGGGCAACTCCTTCATCGGCGGCGTGGTCTTCGGCGACACCCTCCAGATCGGCCGGGCACTGCTGGCCCGGATGTTCTCCCCGGGCGTGGTCGACCGGCTGTTCGGCGTCACGGCCGGAGACCCGGACACCACGTCCAGCCTGTCCCTGCCGACTCTGCTGAGCCGGATGCACCTGGCGGGCCACCTGCGGGACGCGACCGGCGGTGACGTCTACACACTGCCCAAGAACATCTTCGACCCCGGTGATGACAGCGAGCGGGCCGCCCTGTCGCTCACGGGCGACTTCACCGGGCTGGAGGTGCTCGCGCCGCTGGAGAAGGGCGCCGGCGTCGGCCGTTACAACAAGCACCAGAGCGGCACCACGGTCAGCGCGAGCACCGATCACATGCGGATCGCGGGGGATGTCTCGGCCGGCATGAGCAACCCGATCCACCATCCCATCGACTCCTGGAGCCCCGGGACCAACAGCGGTCGCAGCACCGCCGCGAACGACGCCTCCGCCGGCACCGAGAATTACCGCCGCGAACAGCACGGCAAGGAGATGGGCCCGCTCTACCTGGTCCGGGTGCGCTTCCAGGGCCGTCTGGTCGGCGAGCTGTTCAGCCAGGGCCTGTTCGGCGCGGAGAAGACGAAGGGCCGGTTCTCCAGTGAGCCGATCACGGGTGAGGCGCAGCTGAAGCTGTACCAGTCCGACATCGACGATATGCGCGCCGTGATGGCCGAGAAGAACGCGAAGATCCGGCCGACGCTGGAGTCCTGGCCCGCGATGGACACGGCACCGCGTTTCGACCTGGGATCGCTGCTGGCCCAGGCGGCGCGGGACGGGCGCGAGGGGGGCCGCGCGTACTTGGGCGTCGTCCGGCACATCCGCCGGCAGACCGGCGGCGACCGGCCGGTGGTGCTGACCGTCGACGACAGGGCGCTCGCCGCGCAGACCTACAAGGCCGTGCTCGCATGGGGCCTGCGCACGATGCGGGCCGACCTGACGGCGGCGCGTGAGCTCGACCCCGACCTGGGCACGCCGGCCGCGCTGCGGCGGTACGAACTGGCGCCCCAGGTTCCCGGCGGCTCGGCCGAGGCCGTGGACGACGCCACGACCGAGATCATCAATGCCGTCAACGAGGTGCACGCTCTACGGCCGGACAACCCGACCGGCGCTCCCGCGGCGCTGCCGCCGGAGGCGACCATCTGGGGGCTGAGCCCCGCCGACGTAGGCCGCGAGGTCGCGCACGCGCTCAGCGCGCACGTGCGGGTGGACGTCACCCGATCCGATGGCACCTTGCGGCAGACCTGGATCTCGCCTGACGGCAAGACGTACTTCTTCGACCCGGCCACGGCGCGGTGGGAGCCGGGAACGCGCGGTGGTGCGCTGCGGGTCGTCGACGCGATCACCTCCCGTAAGCGGTACTTCGACTCGGCCATGGCCGAAGAGCACGGACTCGTGCCGCCGGAGCTGCGCACGCGGCTGGACCTCTACGGCCTCGACCACCAGGAGATGGGACGGCTCTACCTGGACGCACAGGTCCGGCAGCAGACGTTCGAACAGGCCGTACGCGCCGAACTCGGCGACCGCGAGCTACGGCTGCTCGAACAGCACCCCCTGCTGCCGGACCTGCTGCCCCGCGTCGCGGCTCTGCAAGCCCACTGGCGGGATGAGACGGAAGGGCTGCAGCGGCGGCAGATCGACGCGGCGGACCCCTTCGCCGTGGACGGGGACCTTGACGCGCGGCTTCACGAGACGCGGTGGAACGCCGAGGCCCTGGGCCGGCTGCTGGACCTCCTGTGGGCCACGGCGCGCGGCGGCCCCGACGCCCGGACCTGGAGCGCGCAGGACGTACGGACGGTCGCGGTCCGCATCGACCGGCTCGACGGCCTCGGCGTGCCCGATCGGCTCGACGAGGCGGACCCGGAGACATCGGCCGGCCGGGAGGCGCCGTCTCTCGCCGAAGAACCCGGAATGGCGTGGTGGACGATCCCGGACCAGAGCACCCCGACCGCAGGTGTCGCGGCGCACACCGGCGATGCCGGATCCACCGCCATCTCCGAAGATGCCGAGTCCGTCGCCGAGCCACCACCGGCCTACGGCGGTCTGTGGGTCTTCGACAAGGCCGCCTCCGAGCACCGGGTGTTCACCTCGGCCATGGCCGAAGAGCGGGGGCTGTTGTCGCCGGAGCTGCGCGCCGAGGCGGACCGCCACGGTCTCGGCTACCAGGACATGGGCCGCCTCTACCTGAACGCGCAGGCCCGGCACCAGACGTTCGAGCAGGCCGTACGCGCCGAACTCGGCGACCGCGCGCGACGGCTGTCCGAACAGCAGTCCGCACTGCCGGCGTCGCCGTCCGCGCAGGTGGCCGAGGATGAGCAGCGGCAGACCGGGACGTCATCGGACGCGCACGTCCAAGCGGCGGACGCGGGAGCCTCCGGGACGCAGCCGACGCCCGGCGGCGCGGGCAACACGACAGCGTCCGCACCGGCCGCACTGTCGGTCACCATGCCGAGCGTGCACACCGCTCCTCCGGTGTCCGGGGACGTCCGCTACCAGCCGAGCGGCGAGGGCGCGGCCGCCACGTCCGCCACCGGATCGACCGGGCGCGCCGGCGATGCGAACGTCGCACGGCCGCCGGCCGGACCTGTGCCCACGTCCGGCCGTCCCGTCACGGACGGTACTGGAACGGCCGACCGCTCCATGGTCGATCCGCGCTTCGCGGCCATGGTGGCGCAACGGATCATCGAGGTGCCGCCCGGCGTCGAGCGACCCGCGCCGAGCCGGCAGGTCCTTCAGCAGGTCGGGACGCGGATGCTCACCTACAACCGGCCTCTCGCGGCGCGGGTCGACGCGGACGTTAGCGTGGTGATCATTCCACGCGGCACCGCTTTCACGTCTCTGCCCCGCTTCCGCCACTACGAGGGGCGGACCACCGCGGACGGCAGACCGTGGGCCGAGGTCCGCGGGTACCACGGTGACGGTGTCGTCGCGATCGCGGAGGAGAACCTCCTCGGCGAGCCAGGCCCGGGGGGTGCCACCTACAGCGACGGATACTCGGCCGCAGTGCATGAGTACGCGCACGTCGTTTACGAATACCTCGAAGCCGCGGACCGCGACATCATCGAGCGGCGCTTCACGGAGAAGACCCAGGCCGGAACGGCCGCGCAGTGGCCGGACGGTCCGCTCACCAATCCGGAGCGGCCCGGCAGCAGGAACTTCTCCGCGTTCAACGTACCGGAGTACTGGGCCCAGCTGACCAACGTCTACCTGGGAACGAACGCCGGCCTGGACCATTCCACGGGTCTTCCGCGCAACAACACGTATCAGTACCTCAGCGACCACGAAGGGCCGATGCTCGAGCTCCTCGAGCGGATCTACGGCCCGCCCGGAGGCATCGAGAACGCCAACCCCGTCCGTCAGACCCACGCGGAGGAGTCGCTCTACCAGGGCTACCGGATGTTCATGACGAACGTCCGAGCCCTCGAACCGGACGCCCTCACCGGGCGGACCGGGGACGACCGGCAGCCCGTCGAGACCGACCCGTCGGCCGGCGAGGAGGCCGGGCGGACGCCTCCGCACACCGATGTCCCGGTCCTGGCCGGCGAGTACGATCCCGCAACGCGAACGTTCTCCATCCCCAGGCGTCCTCATGATCGCGATTCGGACGCGTATCCGCACGACGTGGAGCAGGTCGAGAAGTGGCTCACCCGTCACTACACCCTGACGGGGGACGTTCCGGTCAGGGTGGTGCTGACGCGGAAGGATCCGGGTCCGCTGTCCGCCGGGCCGGGAACACCCGGCCCGGCGGACGGGGCCCCCTTCTTCGGCGAGCTCGCGGCGCGCCTCGGCGTCACCTTCCTGGTGAGCGACCCGTTCACCGGAGCGCAGACCGAGTACGGGCCTCCCGCCAAAGCCGCCACGGCGGGCGGCGATGGGACGAGCCGGAGCGGCATCGAGGCCCCCGGCGCGGCTCCGGCCGAGACGACCGCGGCCGATGCCACGCCGACCGTCGGAGGAGCACCCCCGGAACGCCATGCGAACGGGGGGCTTTCAGGGCTGTATCCGGTGGTCGGTGACCGGGACGAGGAGCCGTTGTTCGCCGCGCCGTCCGCGCCGCCGTTCAGGCGTTCGACTGCCGCACAGGGCTCGGGCGGTTCCGCCGCCGAGGCGGTTTCAGCGGTGTCTTCGGCGGCTACGGCGTCCTCTTCGGCAACCTCGGATCTCTTTAAACGGGTTGGTCGGCGGGGTGTTGTGTTCGGTGGGGTGGAGTTCTTCTTGCAGCCGGTGGCGGGGGCTGTAGGTGACGGATTCGACGAGGCGTTGGCGGAGTCGTTGAGTGCTGTTGCCTTGCGTGCTCCCCACACGGTCGATGGATTGCGGGAGTTGGTGAGAAATCGCATCACGGCAGCGGAGTTGCCGACCGGGGTGTCGTCGGTGGAGGAGTTCCGTGCGCACGTGGCGGGTGGTGTTCGTGGTGGTGACTTCAATGATGCGATGGCGAAGGTGGTGGGGCGCCTGGGTGTTCCGGTGACGGTTGTGCGCGCGGATGGGGCGGTCCGCCGGCACGGGCCTGACTCGCCGGTGGGTGTGCTGGTGGTGGAGGGAGAGGAGGGGAGGTTCCTCGCCGCGGTCCGGTTGCTGCGGGTCGGGGATCTCGAGATCGATCTGGCCGCCGGTGGCGTCGTCCGCAGGAACGGGAAACAGATCAAGCTGTCCCCTCTCGACCGCGAACTGTTGATGTTCTTCGCCAATAATCACGGTCATCCCGTGTCGCGATCCGAGATGAACCAGGCAATCCGGGGCGATCAGCCTGACGTCAATGATCGCAATACCCGCCGCGCTACTAGCGATGGGCTCCGGAAGCTTCGAAAGAAGCTCGGAGATGTACCGGGTGAATCTCAGCTGATCATTCCAGTTAACACGGATGTGGGCCCGGTATTGCGTTTTGGACCGCGTGAACTGCGTGCGTCGGAGGTCGCGGTCGAGTGGGTGCGGGTCGAAGATCTCGCGATCGATGTGATCGGTGGCGAGGTCCGTAAGGACAAAAAGGCGATCGAGCTGTCCGACCTCCAGTGGAAGCTGTTGAAGTACTTCGCCGGCAGTCGCGGGAACTTGGTGACGAAGGACGACCTGATCCGAGATGTTTGGGGTAGGGACGTTACTCAAGCCGCGATCTCGGATCTCATTCATAATCTCCGTAGGAACATTGGGGACGATCCGGGCAATCCTCGGCTGATCGTTACAGAGCGGGATTCTGGCTATCGTTTCGGGTCGGCCGAGCCGGACGCCATGCGAACCCGCAACCCCATTCTCGGCTCGGCCGAGCCGGACGCCATGCGAACCCGCAACCCGGGAACCCGCAACTTGGGAACCCGCAACGCCATTGCAGAAGCCCGTGCGATGATTAAGGAAAATCTGCCGGCGCTTGGGCAAGGCGCAATGCGGGTGGAAGACCTGTTCCAGGAAGCTCGTGAAAAGGGCTACAACGGTTCGTTGAGAAGTTTTCAGGAATGGGTCACAGCCGAGAAGTGGAAGGTGAAGTACGCGAACGGTGATGCGTGGGCTCTTTGGCGTGATAGGTGGTCGTCGAACGGAGTAAGTGACGCGCTTCTGACACTGCTACAGAGGAGAGCCAAAGACCTGGCGGATGGGAAGGTCGTCGTTACGGGTCTGTACAAGACGGCGCAGGAGAAGCACGGTTACGGCAACTCACTGCCGAGGTTCCAGCTCCTGGTCAAGGATTTGATCGAGGTTTGGAAGGTCGCCCCGTATCCGGCCGCGGGTGGTGTGTCGGCGTCGGGTTGGCCTGAGACCGAAGATCTCGAGGCGGGCCCGGGGCGTTCGGAATCGGTGGCCGGTTCGGAGGCGGCACCGGTTGAATCTTCATCGGTGGCTACGAAGGTTCTTGAGCGGGTTGGTCGGCGGGGTGTTGTGTTCTGGGGAGCGGAGTCTTTCTTGCAGCCGGTGGTGGGGGCTGCGGGTGATGGATTCGACGAGGCGTTGGTGGAGTCGTTGCGCGCTGCTGGGGTGGAGCGTGCGCCTGGCATTGTGCGTGATTTGAATCAGTTCGTGATCGAGAAGGTGACGCCGAAAGATGTGCCGGCTGAGCTGTCGTCGGTGGCGGACTTCCAGGAGCTGTTGGAGAACGGTGTTCGTGGCGGCTGGGTCAATCATGGAAAGGCGATGGTGGTCGGGTGGCATCTGACGCCGGTCACCGTGGTGGGTGCGGATGGTGTGGTCCGCCGGTACGGGCCTGACTCGCCGGTGGGCGTGCTGGTGGTGGAGGGAGAGGAGGGGAGGTTCCTCGCCGCGGTGCGGTTGCTGCGGGTCGGGGATCTCGAGATCGATCTGGCCGCCGGTGGCGTCGTCCGCAAGAACGGGGAACAGATTACGCCGCTCGCTTACCAGCGCAAGATGTTGATGCTCTACGCCAACAATCACGGTCATCCCGTGCCGCGAACCGAGATCATCAAGGTAATTCGCGGCGATCAGTCTCACATCGGGAGTTTCGAGGCACACCGAGGGTTCCGTAGAAGAATCAAGGATGTTCCGGGTGAATCTCAGCTGATCATCCCGGTTAACACGGATGTGGGTCCGGGCTTGCGTTTTGGACCGCGTGAACTGCGTGCGTCAGAGGTCGCAGTCGAGTGGGTGCGGGTTGAAGATCTCGCGATCGATCTGGTCGGTGGCGAGGTCCGTAAGGACAAAAAGCCGATCGTGCTGTCCGGCGTCGAATGGAGGATGTTGAAGTTCTTCGTCGACAAACGCGGGGACTTCGTGGCGAAGACCGACCTGATTCAAGAGGTCTGGGGTAAGGACATCGCTAGTGAGCCGTTCTGGCGGACTCTCCTCCAACTCCAGAAAAAGATCGGGAAAGACCTGATCGCTATAGTTCGCAATGGTCGCCAGGATCCGACCTTTCGTTTTGGGTCCGCCGGATCGGCTGAGGGGCTCATACCGGAGGGGCTGGACGGCCGGGCCGGCGTAGGAGTCGGGTCCGGTAGTGCCGTGGATGGTGGGCCTGCGGAAGAGTCTGATGATGCTCGGTCTTCCGCCGCTGTGCGACAGGATTCATCGGGCGCTGGATCCGTTGTTCCGGACTTTGATGGCGTTGATTTCGTGGGAGCGGAGGAATGGCTGGAGCTCGGAGATCCTTGGTGGGACAACTTCTATGACGACGTGAACCTCTCTACTCCGAATCCGGATGCTGTGTGGCCGGCGATGGATTGGGAGCCTGCGGAGGGTTCGGGGTCTCCGGGCTCGGGCGCGGAGATCGGCGAGCGGGCCGGTGAGTCGTCGGGCGGTCTCCGCGAAGGGGCACCGGATTCCGGTAGCGGATTCGCGGATGGGTTCGGGGGCGAAGATGTGGCGGCGGGCCGAGGGCGTTCGGAACCGGGGGCCGGTTCGGGCGCCGAGGAACCGCTGAGGATCGGAAATCTTGAAATCTACCGGCAGGAGGTCTTCAAGGGCGGGGAGCGGATCAATCTGGTCGGACCCGTACGGCGGATGTTCGAGTACTTCGTCGAGCATCGCGGGGAAGTCCTGCAGCGAGACAAGGTGGAGCGGGCGGTCTGGGGGGGAAGGAAAGTCAGTGATTGGACGTACGAGAAGACCGTTAATCGCCTTCGTGAAAAGATTGGGAAAAACCTGATCGTTGCGGATCGCGATGGCAAAATCAAGGGCTTGCGCTTCGGGCCTGCCACATTGGCGGAAGGGCCCAGGCCTGAGGTATCCGAGGTGGCCACGGCGTCTTCTTCGGTGGCTTCGGGTGTCTTTTTGCGGGTGGGCCGGCGGGGTGTTGTGTTTGGCGGTGTGGAGTTCTTGTTGCAGCCAGTGGGGGCTGTGGGTGATGGATTCGCTGAGGCGTTGGTGATGTCGTTGGGCGCTGTCGCGCAAGGTGCCCCTGGCACGGTGGACGCATTGCGTGAGTGGGTGGGGAATCGCATAACGGCGGCGGAGTTGCCGACCGAGGTGTCGTCGGTGGAGGAGTTCCGTGCGCGTGTGGCCGAGGGGGTTCGTGGTGGTGAGTTCAACGATGCGATGGCGAAGGTCCTGGGACGCGAGCGTGGTGTGCCGGTCACTGTGGTGGATGCGGGGGGTGTGGTTCACCGGTATGGGCCTAACTTGCCGGGGGGCGCGCTGCTCGTGGAGGAGGAGGGGAGGTTCCTCGCCGGGGTGCGGTTGCTGCGGGTCGGGGATCTGGAGATCGATCTGGCCGCCGGTGGCGAAGTCCGCAAGAGCGGGGAACAGATCACGCTGCTTGGTTACCAGCGCAAGATGTTGATGTACTTCGCCAACAATCACGGTCATCCCGTGCCGCGAACCGAGATGATCCAGGCAGTCTGGAGGGGCGAGCCGCCTCACAGTAACTCTTACTACAAGACTCGCAAAGGCCTCCGTGCGAATATCAAGGATGTTCCGGGGGAAACTCAGCTGATCATCCCGGTTAACACGGATGAAGGTCCGGTCTGGCGTTTTGGGCCGCGTGAACTGGGTGCGTCGGAGCTCGCGGTCGAGTGGGTGCGGGTCGAAGATCTCGCGATCGATGTGGTCGGTGGTGAGGTCCGTAAGGACAAAATGCCGATTGAATTGTCCGGCAATCAGTGGAAGATGTTGCGGCATCTCGCCATCAATCACGGGAATATCGTGACGAGGGCCGACCTAATGCAAAAGGTCTGGGATAGGGAGGTCCATTACACTACGTTCGCGAGCGCTCTCCGCGATCTCCTCCAGAGGATTGGGGATGACCCGCGTAACCCTCGGCTGATCGTTGCAAGACCGGTAGACGGGGATCCGGCCTTTCGTTTGGGGCCGGCCAGGTCGGCTGAAGGGCCTAGGCCGGAGGAGCCGGAAGGCCTGGCTGACGAAGGGGCCCGGTCTGGTAATGCCGTGGACGGTGGGCCGGCGGGGGAGTCTGGCGATGATCGGTCTTCCGCCGTTGTGCGACAGGATTCGCCAGGTGCTGGGTCGACCGTTCCGGATTTTGGTGGCGCTGCTTTCCTGGAGGCGGAGGGAACGCTGGAGTTCGATCCTGGGTGGGACCCCTATGCCGGCTATGAGGCGGACCCTTCTGCTCCCGATTTGATGGATTGGGTGCCGGGTTCGGGTGAGGTGAACTCGGCCATCGACGTGGACCCGGTCGGTGGTCTGGTGGCCCAGCCGTGGGAGGAACCGGACTGGACGTTCCCGGCGCCGAGTGCGCCGCCGCGCCGGCGGTCGGCCGACGCCTCACCTGCGTACGCGTTCGATTCGGTGACGCTGCGGACGTGGGCTCATCGGCGGGTCGGGCCGGTGAAGCCGGTGAAGGAGCCCGCGAAGAAGGTGGCCAGGCAAGCGCGCCCGGCCGACTGGCGGAAGGAATTGCCCAAGGCGCCGGTGGTGCCGGTTGAGACGGAACGCCTGGATCCGAAGTTCAGCTTCGCCACCTCTGGCGTGAACTCGCGCGAGGAGTTCGAGGAGCAGGGGGTGGCCGTTCAGGTCCGGGCGAATGTGCAGCGGATCCAGGCGGCGAACGGCACGTGGGTGCGGCACCACGTCATCACCCTCGCGGTCGCTCCGAAGCCCGGTGTCAGCGAGAGCGACGTGAAGAAGCTCGAGAAGGTACTGAACGACCTCCTCGATGAGCACGTCAACGACCGGGGGTATGAGCTTCCGAAGTCGAAGGATCAGCTCAGCATCCAGGCGATTCTGCGAATCGACCCGGGGCATCGGCAGGCCGTTCAGATCGGGACCGGTAAGACGGTCCGGAAGCGGACCGCCGAGGCGAAGGAGGAGGAGTGGAGACCCGACGCCCGTCAATGGGGGCTGGGGGATTCGCTGCGCGCCCTGCTGCATGAGGTGCTGCACTACCTCGGCCTGCCGGACGAGTACGAGGACGAGAGGTTCGTCTTCCGCAAGAGAAGCGGCTCGTCCGTCTCCGACGAGGCGGTGAGCACGGTCCGGTCGGACGGGATCATGTCGGCGGCGGCCTGGGACCCCTCCCAGGAGATGCCGGCGCGCTATGCGCGGATCATCGAGAACGTCGTCGACGCCACTGCCGTCCTGCGCGACCACCCGCTGAGCACATCGAGCGGCGCGGCTTCCGGCCCGGAAGCGGGGAGCACGTCCAGGACCTCTTCACCGGACTATCCGGTGGTGGGATCGCCGAACGACACACCGCTGTTCCCCGCACCGTCGGCGGGAACGACCGCTCAGAACACGTACGCCCCGGACCATACAGTCCTCGTACCGCCCGCAGTGGGTCACTTGTTCCTGCGGCGGTTCCTCGAGCACCTTCCGCCTGGTGAAGGCTATAGAGACCTGCTCAGAACCCATCTCGCCGAAGCCGTGCGATTCGGCGACAGGATCGCCGCGTCCTTCCTCAGTCATGAACAGACCGAGGTCGTCGCCGACGACATCGGGTTCCACCTGCTACTCGACCTGCCCGATCGCGCGGTGCAGGAGGTCCGGTTCCACGCGGCGATGCTCTACCTGCGCGGCGCCATGTCCTACAGTGCGCACTTCGGTGCCGAGGTCGGGATGGACAACTCCGCGGCCGCCTGGTCGTACGACGAGGTCAAGGGCCTGTGGAGCCTTACGGGACGGGCACGAGACTTCTTGGAGGAGTTCCGCGAGGAGTTCTGGATCGAGACCAGGCGGGCGCTCGTGTTCGGGAGCTTCAGCGAGCGGAGACGTCAGGTCTTCGAGCTGGGTGACCGGCTGCCCGTCGGGAATGATCTGCTCCTTCGCAACTACCTGCTCAACGGGCTCGTCGAGGACGCCCTTCCCGATCTGAGCAGGGCATCCCGCCCGTCCGCCCGTGAAAGGCTCCTCGGTGGCGATGACGGCATGCCGAAGGTCGAGCTGAGGATCCCCTACCTCGGAAACGGGGGGACGCCGACAGCGGAGGAGCGGCAGGAATACCACGCGACCCTCGCGGCCATGATGGAGGAGCTCCATTCCCAGGCCGAGCGGCTGTATGAGCCCTCCGACGAGGATCTCGCGCAGATCGCGGCGGAGCGGGACCGGCTGCAGGAGATGAAGGTGATCGGGGAACCGATCCCGTTCAGCCCGCCCGTACGTCTCGGTCCCCTGTACGCCGACGAGAGCTGGCCCGCCGCGCGGGATCGGTTCGAGACGAACGTCGCCGCGTCGCTGGCTCCGTACGCGCTGGACGCCGCGAATGCCGCCGTGGACCTGCTGGGCCTGGAGCCCTCGCCGAATCTGAGCGACGCCATGCACGCCTTCGACGCCGGAGTCCGGGAGCGGTATCCCCTCGACGGCTTCAGGAGCCTGATCGGATCGCGCAGCGCGGTCTGGATCCAGCGGATGGGAGAGCGCGGCCATCGGGTCGCCGACGAGCCGCTCGATCACGTCGAGGCGTTGTTCTCCGCCTACCGCGATCTGGCCCCGGACACCGATGACGGCAGGGGCATCCTCGCGGCGACGATCGCCTGGCGGGTGCCTCAGGGCGACCCGTTGTTCGACATCGTGCTGGCGTGGCGGCGGGCCGGGTACACCTCGGAGGCGGTGCGCTCCGCTCTGCGCGGCGAGGCCGCAGACCTGCACGAGTGGCTCGAGCAGACCTACCCGGAGACGGCGCTCACCCTGCCGCATCTCGGTCTCTACGAAGAGCTTTTCGGCCCCTATGTCTCCTCGGATGTCGCGGAGGCAGCCGGCGAGATGGGCCTGACAGCGGTGGAGGCCGCGGCCTTGCAGGACATCGGGGAGCTGACGGATCAGGAGACCGGCGACCCGATCGACGTGCTCCGGGCGGACATCGCCCGGCAGGCGGCCCTGAAGCTGGAGCAGGGCCGACACGAGGTGTGGGCCGCGACCTGGCGATCGGGCGATCCGGCGACCTTCCCTGACCGTGAACGGAGCCGGTCGGACTGGCAGCGGGTTCGGATCTGGAAGGTCTTCGGCTCGGCCGAGAAGGCATTGGCCTCTGTCACGCGGGGTGCCGAGCCCGGCTGGGTCGAGTTGCGGCACTTCGTGGGCAACGTGCGGCTCGCGGGCCCGCTCGGCGAGGTGTCCGACGACGGCGAGCTGGGCTACACCCTGGACGCCGGGTCCGTCAGACTCGTCGAGACCCGTTGGGGCTTCGACCGATCGACGCGCCGAACCATCGCTCACTGGGAGCTGGAGGATCCGTCCGCGCGGGAATCCGGCGAGCCCGTGCGCATGGGTGCGATCTATCGCAACGCGCTCTGGCCCGCCGCGCGGCGTGACTATGAGCGGACCGTGGCCACGGTCCTGGGGCGGCGGCCGCAGACGCTCCGGACGGCGGAGGAGGCCCTCGACCTGCTGCCACGCATCCCCGGCCCGGGGGCGAGGGTGGCCGACAAGCTGCGCGCATTCGCCAGCGAGGTGATCGGACAGCTGCCCGCCCAGGACAGGGAGATCATGCGGCGACGGACGCGTGACAGGGGCTGGCGGGCGCGGATGGAACAGCGCGGTTATGACCCGGCCTCCCTGCCGACCGGGATGAACCCGATGTTCTCCGCCTACCGCGCCCTCGCGCCGAAATCCGATGACGGCAAGGGGATCCTCGCGGCGGTGATCGCCTGGCGCGTACCCGACGGGGAGTCGTTGTTCGAGATCGTCCTGGCCTGGTGGCGCGCGGGGTACGGCGGCGAGACGGTGCGCCGGGTGCTGGACGGCGAGGCCGGGGAGTTCTACGAGTGGCTCGACCGGGAGCTCGCCCTCCGGACGGCGCTGAACGACCCACGTACGGTGCAGGCGCTGACACCGCCCCATCTGCAGGTCTACGACCGATTGATCCCCAGGAGCATCAGCCCGGGCGTCGAGGCCGCGGCCCGCGAGGCCGGTCTGGAGCCGCGGGACGCCGTCGCGCTGTTGCGATTCGGCGGCCTGCCCAAGAAGGGGACCAACGAGCTGGCCGACCTGGTCCGGGAGACGGCTCGGCGGGCCGTGGTGCGTCTTCCGCAGGAGCGGCGGCCGGTCTGGGCGGCGTGGCGGTGGACGCACGAACCGCAGCCGGGCCTGCGGGTGCCCGTGCCCGCGATCTGGAAGGTGTGGGGCTCGCCGGAGGCGGCCTTGGAGGCCCTCGCGCGGCAGAACCCGCAGGAGCCCGGCCGGCTGGTCTTGGCCCGGGTGAACGAAACCGTGCACGCCGCCGGTGCGTTCGGTGTGGGGACGGGTCAGCGGGACCTCTACTACGTGCTGGACAACGATGAGTTCGACGTCACCGATGTCCGGGCGGGCACTCACCCGGTGACGGGTGAGCCGATCGTCGAGCTCAGGCTCACATCTCCGCACGCGGAGGCCGAGGTCTCTGGTGACGAACCGGCCGGGGACGCGATGTCGGTCGACGGGCCCGCTCCGGCGGGTGGCGAAGTGGGGCTCGGTCCCCAGAGCGCGAACTCCGGCCCGTTCGGTGCGGTGGTGGGTATCCGCGGGGGAGCGCACCCCTTCGGGGCGGATCGCTGGTTCCACGTGCCGGGCATCCGCGCCTTGACACATTGGCGGATCCCTCAGGCGCGGAGTACTTCGCCTGCTCCGGCGACGTCTGGTGGGGACAGGCCGTGGACCCGTGGCCTCCTCCGCCGGGCTTCGGAGCTGTTCAGGTCTCGTCCCGGCACTGAAGCGGTTGAGCTGTCCGATCGCCGGTGGGAGATGGCGTCGTCGGCGGAGGCGTCGACGACGATCCAGGCCGGGAAGTCGGCCCTGACGGCCCTGACGGCCCCGACGGCCCCGACGGCCATGACGCAGCCGACCGTCCGACGGCCGTTGTCACCGATACCCGAGGAGCCGGAGGAGGTCCCGGGTCCGTCCACCCGCGCACCGGAACCGCTCGTGCCGTGGTACGTGGCGAATGGCGGGCTCGGTGACGGTTCCGTGTCGTCGGTCGCCGACGTGGTGGACGGGTCGCTGCCAGGCGGCAAGCTCGACGCGTCGGTCGCCCGCTGGATCGACGCCGTCACCGCCGGCCTGTCATCGTCCGCGGCGCGTGCGGTCCGAAAGAAGATTCTCGCGTTGCTGGCCGAGAAGGACCCGGCCAAGTGGGAGCGGCTGCTGCTCCACGGCAAGTTGATCGTCGAGGGGAGCACACGGGTCAGGCTGTCCTTCTCGGTGGAGCAGACGGAGTTCGCGCCGCCGGAGGACACCGGGGCCGATCCGGGCCACCAGACGTACTTCAGCAAGTACGGCGACACCACGTACGCCGAGCAGGTCTCGCGCGCACGCCGAAGCGGGAAGAACGTGTCGGTCGAGCCGCTCCTGTTCCTCGGGGTGGCGGGGCAGGCGGTTCTGTCGCACGTGTCGCCGGTCTTCAAGGTGGGGGCGGAGCGCGGCTACGGCTCCTGGCAGACCGTCCTGATGGAGATCCAGTCCGGGAACCGGGTCATCGCCAACGCCGCGCACGGTCACGCGGCGCGGATCCGGGTGCGGGCCACCGTGAACCGCGTCGAGCGGCCGGAACTCCTTCTCCCCGGGGAGGCGCGGCTGGCGTTCCCCAAGGTCTACTCGTCCGCCGCCGAGGCCGCCGTCCTCGCGGCGCCGCCCGGAAACGGCGGGCACCCGGTCGTGCCGGTCGTGAACCCGGCCGTGCTGCACGGTCTCGACCATGCGGTCACCGCGATCGTGCCCGAATCGTTGCTGGCGGGGCTGCGTAGCGTCCTCGATTTCCTCGGCTTCCCGGCGAAGGGCGTCGATGAGATCGTGCAGGAGATCGCCGAGGAGTACGTCAACGAGAAGACGTTCAAGGACCGCAGCCAGTGGTGGCTGACCGACAGCTGGGTCACGGGCCTGATCGACAAGAAGGTGTCCGCCTTCTCTACGTTCGAGGGGCATCTGGAGTTCGGCGGGCAGCCGCGCACCGTGCGGTACGTGGCGACCACCGACGAGGAGGTCCTGCTCCGTAACGACATCGCGGACACGGTGCGGATCGGCGACGGCCAGAAGCACAGCACCGGGGCGAGCGGCACCCCGGGCGTCGCCTTCGGGGTCGAGCTCGGCTCCCATCTGGCCACGCCCAGTGTCGATCTGCCGAAGCTGGGGTCCTCGCGCGAGTACGGGCGCTCCCTGACCTCCGGAGGCCAGCTCAAGAACGCCACGATGCGCAAGGACCGTCTGGTCCGCTACCAGACCGAGTTCGTGATGACGGTCTCGGTCAAGTCCGACCACGGCGACGTCCGATTCACCCTTCCGGTCACCGGCGAGCTGGGGATCGGCCTCGCGCATGCCAAGGAGTTCGAGCGCAGCGCTCTCGGTGGAGCGCTCACCGGCTCAGGGCTCATCCCCGCGGAACCGAAGGTGCCAGGAGCGCCGGAGGATTCCGAAGCGCCGACCGGGTCCACGGCGTCCGAGAAGGGGCTGCCGGCGGGGCCGGAGGTGATCGGGGAGAGTGCGCCGGTCCCGGGCGAGACGAACGGTGATGCGGCGGCGGCCCGGCCGGAGGCGCCTGCCGGTCCGGAACCTCAGGAGCCGACGGCGGCCGCCGCCGGGACGTCCACCGCGCCGGAGCCCGTGGCGACGCGTTCGGAGCCGTTCTGGGCCGACTTCGCGCGGCGGCTGAGGGCGCGGTTCACGGATGGACGCCCGCCCGAGCCCTTCCTCGATGGCGGCGTACGGGACACCGGCGACCTCATCGCGCTGGCCGACCGAGGGCCGATCGAGATCGTTCTTCCGCCCGCGCTGCACGACGCGTACGTCCCCCACTGGCTCGACGCGCAGGGCGGCTGGCAGGCGCTGTACGCGCATCCCGGCGTCAGCTGGGTCCTGCCGACGGACGAGCACGCGATCCTGGTCTCGCGTGAGGACTCCGGTGGCCCCGGCCCGGTGTGGCGGTACGTGCTGGACGAGGACACCCGGGTGGTCGGCGCGCTGCTCATGGACGACCTGGAGGGCGAGCGGCAGCCGCGCTGGTACGCCCCCAATCCGGCGGCCGACAGGCCCATGACGGCCGAGGCGCCGCGCCGGTGGCATGAGGATCTGCTGCCGCCCCTGCGCGCGGCGGGACTGACGGCCGTCACCGATTTCCTGGCCTCAGGGAGGACACCGCAGGTCCAGTTGACCGATGCGCTGCGGAGACGGCTGCAGGAGCCGGGCGAGGATCGCACTCTGAACGAGGCCGTCGACGCGCTGCTGGCGGAGCCGCGGATCCAGGTGCTGGCCGCCGACGGCAGGCGTGTGCAGGAGCAAGAGGGCGGAGAGCGGGCCGGCGTACGACGATTCGTTCTCGACGAGCGCGGCCAGGTCCACGGTCCGCTACAGGCCTGGCACCATGTGGTGCACCCCCGCGAGCCGCTCGCGCTGGCCGCCCGTGCCGGCCTGGGCGGGGGCATCGTGCGGGAGATGCCGGGCCGGGAGAAGGCCTACCAGGAGATCGTCGACGAGCTCGCCCGGCAGATGCGTGCGGTCGGCGTCGAGGGCACGATGTCCGCCGGAATGCGTCAGCACGTGGCGCGGGCGCTGGCCATGAAGTTCGGAGTGCCCGGCGGCCGCGGCACGTTCCAGGACGGCATCGATGGCGGCATCAGCCACGAGGTGACGATCGGCGGATACACGTTCAGGGCGGTGCTCTACCCCGAACTGCGGGCACTGCGCCGGGACCCGGTGGCCGAGGTCAACGTCAGCCTGGACACCCAGCGCAAGAACGTCGCGGGGTGGGACACCGAGGACAAGAAGGGCCGAACCGTCGGCGCAGGTTTCAAGCTGAGCGGCCGGCTCAGACTCAAGTACCTGTTCAGCCTGGACGTGCACCTGCTCGATGGGAAGGCTCAGCGTGCCCGGCACCACAAGGTCGGTACCGGTACCGGGGCCAAGGAGTACCGCCGCAAACGGACGAACGGAGACGTCACCCGCTTCGAGTACGAGACCGTGTACAGGTCAGCGGTCACAACGATCGGTAAGTCCGGAGACCTGGTCGCGGCCCGGGTATGGGAGCAGTCCGGCGACGAGTACTGGACCGCCGTCACCGTCTCCGACGCCTACCTGCCCGCCGAGCCGCTCCCCGCCGACGAGATCCTGACCTACGGCGAGGTCACGGTGAAGACCGGGCCGATGGACGAGGAGGGCTTCCGGCGGCTGGCCGCCCCGCTCGGGGAGGACCAGGGCGAGGAGTTCGACCTCACCAAGGAGGGCCTGACCGGCATCCACGTCGATCTGATCGGCGTCGGCGAGATCTCTGCGCACATGGCCGAGCTGGTGGCCGCGCACAACAGGGTGCCCAGGGCCACGCCGCAGGCCGACGCGTTCAAGCAGGTGCTGGCCGCGCTCGTGCCGGCCGGCCGCCGGTACGGCACCGCGGAGGGCATTGCGCGCACCGGGACGCACACGTTCCTGGAGTCCAATGCCCGGCGCCTGGAGAGCGGCCGTGGTCTGCGGATTCCGCTGCCCCCGACCGCCGATGGCTGGCGGCAGGAGATCAGGATCCGGAAGCGGACCTTCAACGTCCGCTATGAGCAGACGGTCAAGGGCGCCACCCTGGAGCAGTACACCGAGGCCGATCTGCGATTCGGTGAAGAGAACGCCGCCGATCACGCTCTCGGCGCCTCCACTGGCCCGGCTGCCGTGTTCCAGTTGGTTCCCCGTGGGGAAGGCGAAGCCGAAGCCCAGCAGAGTCAGAAGGCGGCCAGCCAGATCTCAGGCGGCGTCATCGGCGGCGGTGAGGTGGCGCGTGGCCGCAGCGTGAGCGACATGGGCGGTGCGCTGGCCCTGAACCTGGGCACTTACTCGGGCGACAGCGAACGGGTCAGCGCCGATGCCGTCTACACCATCGAGTACCGGCGCTGGCGCAACGTGAAGGGGACGGGCAGGTTCCGTCGCGCCATCGCTCAGGGGGCGGAGAAGCGCGCTCGCGCCGCTCTCGGGAAGGCGGGGAAGCGGGTCTCCTACCGCGTCGAACGGCACATCAAGATCGCCCGGGGCGTCGAGCTCCTCGTCCCGTACGTCCTCGCCGCCGACCACGGCCTGCCCGTGCCGCCCCGCGCGGATCTGCCGTCCGCGAAGGGCGAACGTCACTACCTCCACGACGACCTGGCCGTGGCCGCCGCGCACGTCGAGGACGTCGACGCGGCCGGCGTCGTCGACACGATCGAGGCCCTGCTCGGCGGCAACGTGGATCCGGACGTGCTCGCTGCGATCGAGACGGCCTATGACGAGGAGGCGATCCGCGACGAGTACAGCAACGGCACCGCACGCCGACGCGGAATCCACCGCATCCTCACCACCCCCGCCGAGACGTGGGGGGAGGGCCGTGTCTGGGACTACCTGAAGATGCCCGCCCGCAAGGACGGCACGCTGCACACCGGAATCCGCGTGACCGCCATCGATGACTCGGTCACCTACCGGCGGCCAAGGCCCGACGTGAAGGTGACGACCGGCGGACAGGCGTTCGTCCAGACCGGCGAGGACCGGAGCAGCGATCATGCCTGGCACGCCGGAGGCTTCCTCCACGGCCGGTGGGCGACCGCGCCGTTCGGTCTGCGGCCGGCCGGCGGTGGGAGCGCGAAGTACGAGCGCAGACACGGGCTGAAGGCCGGCCTCGGATCGACCGCGCGCGATGTCCGACGCGCCACGGCCAAGGACACCTCGCAGGAGTTCCGGCACGGCGTCCGGTTCCGCGTCGAGGTGTTCCACCGGTACTCGCCGAGCGAGTTCGCCCGGCGGACCGCGCAGGTGGCGGGGCTCGTGCCCGCGCTCGTGGACGTCCTCTCCGGAGGCGAGGCCCACCGGGTGTGGCGGCGCCTGTTCCCCGCCTCCACTCCGGCGGCCGCCACCGCGGAGGTACGCGGCCGGGCCAAGGTCCTCGTGCCCACTCACCTGACCGCCGCCGGTCCGAGACCGGGCTCGATGGCGGCCGGTGAGGCATCGGCTGTGGCGGCGGCGCCGGTCGAGGTGTCGCCGACGGTGACGCGCACACCGCCGCCGGCTCCCACGGCACTGGCCACCGCGCTCGCCGAGCACGTGCACGCCATGACGATGCCCGGGATCGAGCACCTGGCGGATTGGGCACCGGCCGCCGCGATGCCCCGGCGCCGGATCGACGATACGGCGGTGGCGCGCGGTGACGCACCGACGGCCGGAAGGTTCGACCCGACGCAGCAGGACGGCCTGACCGCTGACATCGCCCTCGCCGACCGCGACGCCACCGCCAACATCGACAAGCTGCTGCGCGGCACGTACCGCATCCCCTTGGTCGGCGGCGACCACCTCACCGTACAGATGGTGCCCACCCGAGGACGCTGGATGACCCGGGGCGGTTTCACTGCTCTCAACTTCCCCGAGCACTCCCAGGAACCGGCGCGGGAACACGAGACCGAACGGGGATGGACCTTCGATGGCGAGTTCGACCTCGGCCACAAGTTCGCCCAGCCGGTTGAGGAGGGTGCGGACCAGCCCCTGATCGACGGCGGGTGGTCCTCCGGCAGGGACAACCGGACCGCTCGTCTGCACAAGAACTCGGCCGGCGACTACGTCGAGTCCAACCGGCAGCGCGACGGCGACTACGACTACTACGTCTTCGACGCCCGGTTCCACGTCAGCGGCCCGCATAGGCACCACGTCGTCCTGGACGTCCCCGACGGCTTCGTCGGCATGGTCCCGGCCACGGTGGTCCGGCGGCTGATCAACGACCTCGGCCTGGACCTGGAACGGCCGCCCCTGGACGACGCCGAGCTACCGGCGTCGTGGGCCGAGAGCGGCACCCTGCCTCCCGAGGCCACCGCCGAGGTCATCGACCGGGCGGGCGGCATGGCGGCGCTCCGCGGCCGGCCTCTGCGGCTGTGGACCCACGCCGACCACCTGACGTCGGCCGCCGCGGCGGCGAAGCGGCTTACCGCCCAGACCGGCGTACCGGTCGAACTGCTCACCCGCGACGCCGACGGAACGATCAGCCGGTACCCGCAGAGCGCGCCGGCGACCACCTCGCCCGACGACTCGGCCGAGCCCGTCAAGCAGGCCGAGCCCGTCAAGCCGGAGAGCCGGCCGGACGGGGCGGCGACCGGCTCGACGTCAGGTCCCCCGGTTCTGCCGGAGCTGCCGGAGGGGCTGGGCGACTTCGAGGTCGAGTGGCCGTACGAGCAGGCGGCCGCCTTCGGCGGCACGCCGGCCGGTGACTCGGCCGGAGCCGAGGCGCCGGTCGAGTCGTCGGCCGGGAGGTCGGGCGGCTCGGGGGCCGCAGCGGATACCGGCGGCGTCGACGGCAACGGGCTCACGCGGCCGCAGGCGGCGGCGCTCGAGCGGATGGGGCTACGCCCGGTGCAGGTCCTCGCGGCCGGCGACGATGTCGTGCACGCCCTGCACGCGGTGGCGCCCGCCGAGGCGGCCGTGGCCGCCGGCGGACGGCCGGCGTCCCCGGTGGAGCTGCGGCGTTACTTGGCGGACACGCTCATCGCCGACCTGGACAGCGGCGCGCAGCGGTTCTGGCCCGCCGTGCGCATGCCCGACGGTGCCACGAACTACCAGGGGCGTGCCCTCATCGTCGCGCTGACCTCGCCGCATGGCCGGGCCGACGCGGACGAGGCGTTCCTGGCCGCGGCCGCCGCCATCCTGGGGCTGCGCATCGCCGTCCTGCGACCCGACGGCAGCACCGTCGAGTTCGGATCGCCGGCCGGCCGGCCGGTCGTGCTGGTGCGGCTGCTGGCGCCGGGCCCGTACACCGGCGTCTGGGCCGGCACCGAGCCGATCGCGGACGGCGGATCGCCGGCGACCCCGCCCGCGTCTCCAGCGCCGCGACCCCCGGTACGGCCCGCGCCGCCCACCGGCGGCGGCATCGGCGCCGTACCACCGCCGGCGCGGAACGCCGCTGCCACGGAGGCCGCGGCCCGCACGCCGGTCGCGAATCTCGACGCCGACCCGTTCCAGGAGAACGCGGGCGACGGCGGCGTACGGCGGCCAGCGCGGGCCGTTCAGACCGGTGACGACCCGGCGCGCACGACAAGCGGCACGACCGCCCCCCGGGCCGCCCTGGACGGGCCATCGTCCAGCCCCGGCCGATCACCGGGCGCCCCGCGTCGGGCGGACTCCCCGGCCGAGAGGCTGGAGCGTCGGCTCACCGCGATGCTGCCGGAATGGGACGGGTCGGCCCGGGACTGCGTGCCGCGGCTGGCGTCGGTCTGGCAGGGACTGTACGGCCGGCCGGTGGTGGCCGGGGATGCCGCGACGGTCGGTTCGGTGCGGCCGGAGGCGCGTTTGGCGGCGGCGCTGGGCGGTGACTGGCGTCCGCTGGGCGCACGGCCGGAGGACCTCGTGCCCGTGGTGGAGTCACTGGGAGACGGCGCCATGGCGTTCATCCTCGTCTCAGCACCGGACGGGCCGGGCCGTGCGTTCGCGTTGCGCAATGAGGGCGGGTCCCTGTTCTGGCTGGAGACGCAGGCGAGGGCAGGGGAACGGGTCCGTGTCATCGGTGTGCGCACGCCGGTGCCGGAGGGCGACGTTCGGGTGATCGTCACGGGTCCGACCGGCCGCGCGGTGCCGCTGGACTCCCGGCCGGAGACGCGCAACCTCGTGGACGCCCTGACCTTGGCGCGGACCGACGGCACGTATGGCATGAAGAGACATGAGCCGACCGTCGGCCACGCCGGGAAGCAGGGCACGAGCGAGGCGGCGGCCGAGCAGGCCGCCCGACCGGGCGGCGAGCCGTCGGCGATCGCCGAGGAGTTCGGAATCGAGATGGACTCCGGTACCGCGGTGACCGCGGTCAAAGAGAGCAACCCCCGAGCCCGTGCGGAGGTGCTCGCGAAGGTCCGGGAACGCCGGTGGACACCGGACGAGATGAGTGCCCTCCATGCCGCCCTCAAGCACTACGCGCCGATTCTCGGCAAGCGGCGAGAACGGTCGAGCCGTGCCGCGATCGCCCAGGAGGTCACCCACATCGGTGCCGTGGCCTTCGGCATCACCGATCGCGAGATCGACATGGGAATGGCCGGGCAGTACATCGACTCTCACAAGACGGTGAGCCTTTACGCCCCCGTTCTCTTCAAGAAGGACCTCGGCGGCGGTCGCAGGGAGATCGAGGGCACCATCACCCACGAACTGGCGCACGGGCTCCTCAAATACGCCCTGCCCGAATTCACCGAGGCGTTCGGAAGCTGGGGGCCGGATGGACGGCCGAAGCTGCGCGACGGCGTCGAACCGCCCTACAACGGGGCCAAGACCGTGGCGGAGGACCTCGAGACCTCGATCAGGGCGTCGTTCCTGGTGCCGGACACGCTCGCCGCCGAAGCGCCGAAACATGCCGCGGCCATTGCGGCATTGAGGCAGCGTGATCCGGAGTTGTTCGAGCGCGAGCCCGATGAGCGCGCGTGGCGGGCCGCCAAGCGCATCGCCGGAGAGCTGAAAGATCGGTTGCCGGAGTTCGCCAGGATGGTGGGCAGCTGGACCGAGGACGGTTGGCCTGATTTCGCCGGTGAACGGCCCATCACCCGCTATGGCGCGACCAACGCCAGCGAAGATCTGTCCGAAACGGCGAAATACTATTTCCTGGAGCCCGACACCTTGCGGGCGAAGGCGCCGCAGCGCGCAGCCTTCTTCGACCGGCTGATCGCCGAATGGGCCGTCCCGACGCCCGAGGCCCCTCGACCGGGTGAGCCGACGACCGCCGATCGGTCCGTCCGCCTGTACACACTGCTGGCCGGGTTCCTGGAGCGACGCCTCCAGCACGCGGAGGCCGACTACCGCACCCTGCGGGAGCGCCTCGATCCGGACGCCAGGGCCGCGATCGACGCGCAGACGCGCGCGATGACCGACCGCTTCTGGAGCGCCCACATGGCGGGCGGCCTCGCCGACGTGCCGGCAGATCGTCGCGCGCCGGCCCGGCTCGACGCCATGCGGCGCGCGACGGCCGACCTCGAAGGCCTGATCCGGGACCTCCACGAGCAGCTCGGCGTCCGGCCGGAACCGCCGGGCCAGGGCGTACGGGCACGCACCCACGTGTCGGACTACCTCGTAAGCGAGGTCAACTCCCGGCTGACCAGTTTCGGCGTCACAGAACTCTACGGCCGGGTCGGCCGCGGAGAGGTCGAACAGGCGCTGCGCGAGATCCCGCAGGGCGGACCCGCCGATCCCCGGGGACTGGCCACCGACCTCGCATATCAGATCGCCTTGGATGTGGTACCCCGGATGCTCGGGGGCGGACAGGGCACCGAGCATGAGTGGCCCTTCATCGTCCACGTTCACGAGGGTGATCCGTTCAAGAGCGAGAGGGAGGTCCTCGTCTTCAACCGCAGGACCGGCGTCAAGGTCGAGACCGACACGGGCCATATCGTCATGGCCGGTGGGCGCTACTTCGCTTCGCGGCAGTCGGCGCGGGCGTCGAAGCGGGGACGGGTCAAGGACAAGTCGGTCACGATCACCGAGGCGGTCACCCTCGTCGAGCGGGTGCTGCCGTTCGGCGAGGAGAACCGTTACGACCCCGGGGTCGTGGACGACGGCCTTAGCGACGTGAGGCGGCGGCTGAACAACGCGAAGCGCCTCCGGGACGGCGCGAGCGGGAAGGATGCGCGCGGCAGCACCCTGAGGGAGCTGTTCGGCGACGACCCCGACTACGAGTACGGGCCCCGGGCGGACGACGTGACCATCCTGCGGCCACCCGGGTCCGTGAGCACGGCCCGCATGCACCTCACCGAGGGAATACCGGTCGCGTTCATCCCCGCCTTCCTGGCCGAGGCCCAGGCGTTCATCACCAAGAATGACCTGCGGCAGGCGTTCCGCGCCGGGTCACGGTTCGGTGCGGACGTGACCCGGGATTACCTCAGCAGACGGCTGGGGCCGCGCGTGGGCCGGTTCGCCGTTCCGGCGATGGAGTACGTGCCGGGTGTCGCCGAGGTGCGGATGGCGGCGACGCTGCTGAACACCCACACCTTCGCCGCGGCCGATTCGTTCGTACGCGAGCTCGCCCTACCGAAGAACCACGTGCACGGGCCGTTGCGCACCTCCTTCGCCGGCATCCGTGAAACCCTCCCGGGCGACGTCCGGGAGTTCCTCGAGAACGGCCGTGACCGGCTGCGGAACAAGCTGGAGACGGACCTCCGGGAACGGCTCGGCCCGGCCATCCGCCGCTACGAGCAGCGCACGCGAAAGAAGAAGCAGCAGCCGCTCCCCCTGTTCGCCTACAAGATGAACCACGAGACGATCACCCTCGGCGACTACGCCGACAACATGCTGCTGCCGCTGAGCGAAGACCTCGACTTCGTCGAGCAGTACGACGCGTTGAACATCCGCACGGACCTCGAGGATACGGACGACAACGACGGCGCCCTCGCGATCGACCTGGCCGTGATGGAGATGCGCGATGTCGGTCCGCCCGGGCAGAGCCTCGAGGAGGACAGGCGCATCGCCCGCACGTTCGCCGTTATGGCACGGCGCTACTACGCGTGGGCGGAGCGGGTGCGGGCCAACCGCCAGACCGCCGAGGGCCGGGCCTTCGACGAGGGCCTGGCCGAGGCGGTGCGGGTGATCAGCGCTTACGCTCCCTCCGGCGGGGATCTGATCACCGCCGTTCGCGACTTCCTCGACTCGGTCGCGCGGCGGGCACCCGATGTCGTCCGTGCTCCGATCTTCCGCGACAACGTGACCAGCAACCCGCAGGCCGACGCGGTCATGGCGCTGCACTACCTCCTCCAGTACGGCAACGCCGCGGGCGCCCGCACCGTACGGCTCGCGGTCACCTTGATCCGAACCGCTCTCGTCGACGAGCGGAACGCGGGCTCGGTGCGCGCCCCCCGCCGCGACCTCGACCACTTGATCCGGATCGCCGACGAGGTCATCGCCCGTCTGCGCGCGTACGAACGCCAGCACCGCCCGACCTGAATTAACAAGTCAAGGAAGCACACATGGACGACCAGAACACGCCCGAACGGCAGCGCCGGCAACGCGCCGACCTTGTCAAGGCCTTCAGCCGCCGCGCCTGGCAGCCCAGCGAACGGCCCAATGCAGTCCCGCGGATCCTGGCGGGCGGGGTCGCGCTGATCGCCGTCGCCGGCGGGGCGTTCGCCATCGGAGCGGTGACCTCGCACCACTCCAAGACGGCGGCCGAGCAGCGGACGCGGATGGCGGCGATGACCGGTCCCGGCGCGACGCAGTCCCCCGTGGTCACGCAGGTCCCGACGCTGACCCCGACCCCGTTGCCGACCCCGGCCGCGCACAAGCCGCCGACGGCCGAACAGCCCGGCTCGGCACCTGTCGGCACCACCGCGGCCCGGCACAAGAGCTCTCGCGGAAGGGTCTCGGCCGCGGGCCGGTCGTCGCGGTCCGGGCTGCCGCAGGGCCCCCGGTTCTCGTCGGTCGCCCACGTGCTGATCCACAACGTCATGACCGGGATGTGCGCCGACCTGCCCGGGTCCGGTTACGGGTCGCTGAACGGCTCGGTGAATCAGTTCCCCTGCGTCGAGCCCGACGTCGACAACCAGCGCTGGGATCTGGTGGTGGGTCAGAAGGGCCTCGGACCGAACGGCGCCGACCTGTTCACCATTCGCAACTCCAAGGACGGCCTTTGCATGGACCTGCCCGGTGAGGGCTCCGTGTCCGTGGCCGGCGTCGTGGAGTACTACTGCAAGCCGGGCGGCGTCGACAACCAGATGTGGTACCTCGACAAGAAGGCGCCCGGGAAGTTCTGGATCCGTTCCTTCTCCTCTCCGGGCCACCGATGCCTCGACGTCTCCGGCCTGCACGGATCCGGAGGCCCGAACGCCAATCTCACGATCTACCCGTGCAGCCTCCAGGACGACCACCTCTGGACCTTCATGAGGTGACGCCACGCCCGCTGCGGCGATGCGCCGGAAACGAATCCGCTCCAGCACATTGAGGAGTACAGCAGTTGAGCGACCTGAACGAGAACGAACGTCGGCGCCAGGAGCGCGCGGACCTCGTCAACGCCTTCACCCGGACCGCGTGGCAGCCGAAGTCGCAGCCGCAGGTCGGTTCGCGAGTCCTGGCGGGCGGGGCCGCGTTGGTCCTGGTCGCCGGGGCGGCCTTCGGCATCGGCGCGATGGTCTCGTACCGTCACAAGCAGGCTGCCTCCGAGCACACGCGTCAGCTGGCCCTGGCCGCACAGAACGGCCGTGCGAACCCGGCTGTGCAACCGTCGGGGTCGACCGTCGGCGTGACGATGAACCCGGTGGCGCCCGGCCCGGGACCGTCGGCTCCGGGCAACGCCGGCCGGCAGCCCGTCGCCCCGGGCACGAAGGGATCGAAGAACAAGACGACACCGCCCGCGTCCACCCAGCCCCTGGTGACCGGCCGGCAGCCCCCGGCCTCGCCGCGCGCCGACGCCGGCATCAACGCGGCCGACGTCGGCGGCAGGGTCCATGCCGCCAAGAGGACGGGCGCGACGCGATCGTCGTCTCCGAAACGGATGACTCTCGCCGAGGTGGCCGCGCAGCAGGGCGGCGAGACGGCGCCCTACATCGTCCTGCCGCCGACGCCGGAGGCATCGCCGACCGCGTCACTACCGCCGGCGGCGACACCCTCGCCGACCCGTCGCTTCGTCCGGAGCGTGCGTCCGGCCAAGAGCCCCAGGTCCGGTGGGAATGCGCCCGCGCGGAGCGGACGCGACGCCTACCGCACGATCCAGGCCGAGTCGTTCGCCCGGAAGTCGAAGC
Organism: Actinoallomurus soli; assembly: GCF_024055715.1. Taxonomy (GTDB): domain Bacteria; phylum Actinomycetota; class Actinomycetes; order Streptosporangiales; family Streptosporangiaceae; genus Actinoallomurus; species Actinoallomurus soli. Next base: position 598,718 of record NZ_JAMXMV010000003.1, on the reverse strand, counting down.
ACCTGAGCACCGAGACCTCGACCGACGTCGGCGGCGGCAAGGACACCGCTTCAGCCGCCAGCGGTGACTGGGCGCTGTACAAGAACATCGATTTCGGATCCACGCCCGCGACGCAGCTCTACGCCCGCGTCGCGAGCGCTCAGGACGACGGATACGGCCGGGTCGAGGTGCGGCTGGACGATCCGGGGAACGCGCCCGTCGCCACCCTCTACAACGTCAAGACCGGGTGGTGGCAGAACTGGTCGACGATCTCGGTCGGTGTGAGCGGGGTCACGGGAGTGCACGACGTGTACTTCTCGTACGTGAGCAACCAGCTCTGGGACTTCATCAACATCAACTGGTTCCGCTTCGGCCACTGACGTCGGGCCGGTGGTGAGGAAACGAGTCGTTGAGGGGCGGGCACGTCGCCTTTTGTCCTGAACGCATGGTGGTCCCCGGATCGTCGTCCGGGGACCACCGACCGTGCCCAGGACCACGATGCCGTGCACGTCCTCGATAGGACAGGAGGACGGCCGGAGGCACGGAGGTGGCCGGCCAGGTTGCTCGCTTCATCTATCGGTGGTACGGTAGCGGTGTTGCAGTTGTGGTTCCCATAAACTTATGTGCGCCTGCTGGTTCTAACCTCAGGCGCATTTTTGTTTCACCGGAGTCATCCGGGTGGGGTCATTACGGCGACGCGAGGCTCGCAAGGTGCGGGCTCCGTCAAGACCCCGGAAGGAAACGGCTATGGCTACCGGCACCGTGAAGTGGTTCAACGCAGAAAAGGGCTTCGGCTTCATCGAGCAGGACGGCGGCGGCGCCGACGTCTTCGCCCACTACTCCAACATCGCGGCTCAGGGCTTCCGTGAGCTGCAGGAGGGCCAGAAGGTCCAGTTCGACATCACGCAGGGCCAGAAGGGCCTCCAGGCGGAGAACATCGTTCCCGCCTGAGGTAACGCGGTGTGTCGCAGGGCCCGTACGTGAAGTTCGGGCCCTGCTCACCGGTCTTGATTTCTTCGTTTCCCACGGTAACGACGGTTGCCGTTCCAGGGTGCGGCCCTTGGCGGAGATCCGCCGCACGGCCCCCTGTCCCCGGCCGCCGGCCGGTGTGCAGCTCGATCTGAGTTCGGCCCTCAGCCGCCCTTCCGCGAGGGGCATCGGCCGTCTTGACGCCCGCGCCTCTTCGGCTTCGGCGCTGCATCGCGGCTCACTTTGGTTCGTTCTTGCGATTGCTTCAGGCCAGGGGCTGAGGAGCCTTCCTCGAAACGTGCCGCTTTCAGGAAGGTTCAGCATGACCCATTACACCCGCCCGTCCCACAGTCGCTCCCCGCACTCCCGTACCGGGGCTCCGCGTCGACCGGCCGCCCGGCAGAGCGACTTCGCGCGCACCGTGAGCTCGACGCCGCCCCTCCCTCCGGCCGCGTCGTTCGCCGAGCTGGAGATGCCGGCGGCCCTGCTGTCCACATTGACCCGGCAAGGCGTGACGGAACCGTTCCCCATCCAGGCCGCGACCCTTCCGGACGCCCTGAACGGCCGCGATGTCCTCGGCCGCGGCCGTACCGGCTCCGGAAAGACCCTCGCGTTCGGGCTGGCGATGCTCGCTCGAAGCGCCGGTCGGCGCGCTGAGCCGCGTAGGCCGCTGGCCTTGGTGCTCGTCCCCACCCGGGAACTGGCCCAGCAGGTCACCGAAGCCCTCACCCCCTACGCCAGGTCCGTCGACCTTCGATCGGCCACCGTCGTCGGGGGCGTATCGATCTCACGGCAGGCCGCCGCTCTCAACCGGGGAGCGGAGATCCTGGTCGCCACTCCGGGTCGGCTCGCGGATCTGATCAACCGAGGCGCCTGCCGCCTGGACCACGTACGCATCACCGTCTTGGACGAGGCGGATCAAATGGCCGACATGGGTTTCCTGCCGCAGGTCACCGCGCTGCTGGAACAGGTGGCCCCGGGAGGTCAGCGGATGTTGTTCTCCGCGACCCTTGACCGCAACGTCGACCGTCTGGTCCGCCGCTTCCTCACCGATCCGGTGACCCACTCGGTCGACCCGTCGGCGGGGGCGGTGACCACCATGGAGCACCACCTGCTGCACGTCACGGAGGCGGACAAGCACGACACGACCGCACACATCGCCGCCCGCGATGGCCGCGTCATCATGTTCGTCGACATGAAGCACGCCGCGGACCGGCTGACCCGCAAGCTCCTCAGCGGAGGTGTACGCGCCGCGGCGCTGCACGGCGGTAAGTCCCAGCCGCAGCGTAATCGCACGCTGGAGCAGTTCCGCACCGGAGACGTCACCGTACTCGTCGCCACCAACGTCGCCGCGCGCGGCATCCACATCGACGGACTGGATCTGGTCGTCAACGTCGATCCGCCCAACGACCACAAGGACTACCTGCACCGGGGCGGCCGCACCGCCCGCGCCGGCGAATCCGGCACCGTGGTCACGTTGGTCCTGCCCGGCCAGCGCCGCGACATGGACCGGCTGATGGCCACCGCGGGCATCACGCCGCAATCGACGCGCGTGCGGTCCGGCGATGCCGAACTCAGTCGCATCACCGGTGCCCGCACGCCCTCCGGCATCCCCGTGACCCTGCCCTCTCCGGCCACCGCAGGCTCCCGAGACGGCGGCTCGGTGCCGGGGCGTCGCCGCCCGCGGAACCGCCGCTCCCCGCGCCCCGCGGTGACTCGCACCGCCGGCGCCTAAGACGTTCACGGGACAGGCCGCCGCGCCCCAGGTCATAGACTGTTCTCAGCGGCGACTGCGGGGTTGAGATGCCTGTTTCCAAGCCCATGACCGAGCTCCATCTGCGGGTGGTGGGACAGACCACGGATTGGAAGCTGCTCCTCCACGACGAGCCCCCTACGGAAGATCAGCTGGTGGGCTGGATGCAGGATGGGGCGGTGGCGCGGCTGTTGGTCGCCGAGCAGGGGAGCAATCAGCCGCACGTGCTGCTCGTCAACTTCTCCCTCGTCGTCTCCGCCCGCGTCGTCGCCACGGTCCGAGGAAGAGGCGTCACTTTCTGACTCGAGGTCGTGGTCGCTCTCAACCGCTGCCGTGGCCATGACACGGTGCAGGGGGAAGGCGGCCTCGGGGCGGGTCTTCGAGTTGGAAGGTCTGGACGCCGACGGCGACACGTCACGCCGGGAACCGCCGGAGTTCCGGGAACGGCTGACGATGTGCTCGTCATCGCTGGGCGGTGCCGGCCTCGAGGTCGAGCAGGGCCAGGTCGGCGCGGGTCGGCAGGCCCTCCCAGTCGCCGGTGGATGCCACGGCGAACGCCCCGCAGGCGACCGCCCGCTCGAGCCGGGCGGGCACGTCGAGGTCGTCGAGCGTCCCGGACAGCAGCCCCGCGACGAACGCGTCACCCGCGCCGATCGTGTCGGCCACCCGCACCGTACGAGCCGGGCGGTCGACCCGGCCGTCGGCGCCGTACAGTGACGCGCCGCGCGCTCCGCGCTTGATGACGACCTCGTCGACGCCGGCGTCGAGCAATGCGGCGACCCGGTCCTCCTCGGTACGGGCGGCCGCCGGCGCGGCCAGGTGCAGCTCGTCCTCGGAGGCGATCAGCAGGCGCGTCCGGGGCGCCAGCCGGCGCAGGCACTCCGCGGCCGCGCTCTCCGTCCACAGCCGGCGCCGGAAGTTCACATCGAGACTGACCGGTACGCCGGTGTCGCGCGCCCGGGCGACGGCGGCGTCGACGGCTCCCCGTGCCCGCTCGCCGAGCGCCGGCGTGATCCCGGTCAGGTGCACCCAGGACGGCGGTACGCGGAAGCCGGCCGCGACGTCCTCGGCGGACACGGTCGAGCCGGCGGACCCGGAGCGGTGGTAGATGACGCTGCTGAGGTCGCCGATGCGGCGTTCGACCACCATCACCCCCGTAGGGCGGTCCGGATCGACCCGGGCCGCCTCCAGCGTGACGCCCTCGGCGCGCAGCGTCCGGAGTACCAGCGTGCCGAGCTCGTCGGCGCCGACGACGCCCACCCAGCCGACGCCGTGGCCGAGCCGGGCGAGGCCGATGGCGACGTTGCTCTCCGCGCCCGCGACCGACAGCGACATCGGCCCGCCGAGCCGCAGGGGCGCGCCCGCGCGCATCGAGGCCATGGTCTCGCCGACGGTGAGGACGTCGGTCATGGCCGGCGCGCCTTGTCGACCGCGGTGCGGAAGCGCGCCGCCCGCGCGGCGAGCGCCGTCAGGTCTCCGCCGTGCGGCGCGTCGCCGAGCAGGGGTGACGCGGCGCCCACGGCGATCGCCCCGCAGGACAGGTACTCCCGTGCGGTGTCCACATCGACCCCGCCGACCGGTACGACGTCGGTGTGCGGCAGCGGGTCGCGCAGCGCGCGCAGGTACGACGGGCCGTACGTCGACGCGGGGAACAGCTTGACGATGTGGCCGGCCTGGTCCGCCGCGATCACCTCGCTCGGGGTGAGGCATCCCGCGAGGACCGGCAGGCCGAGCCGGGCCGCCTCGGCGACGCCGGGGGAGGCGCCGGGCGTGACGACGAACGCGGCGCCGGCGTCCTGGACCCGGCGGGCGTCGGCCGCGGTGAGCACGGTTCCGGCGCCGAGGGTGATCCCGAGCCCGGCGGCCGCCAGCCGCTCGATGACCTTCACGGCGTCGGTGCCGGTGAGGGACACCTCGACCAGCCGGACGCCCGCATCGGCAAGGACCTGGACCGAGGCGACGCACGCCTCGGGGTCGGTGCCGCGGACGATCGCCAGCAGCCCGTCGCGCCGGAGCAGCGATCGGAATTCGTCGGTGGCTACCATGCGGTGAACGCTCCGTCCTTGTCGCGCCAGATCGGGTTGCGCCAGGCGTGGCCGTTCTCGTCGGCACGCCGGACGCTGGCCTCGTCGATCTCGACGCCGAGGCCGGGACCGGTGGGCAGCGACGCGTAACCGCCCGTGAAGTCGAACGGACGGCGGTCGGTGATGTAGTCGAGCAGGTCTGCGCCCTGGTTGTAGTGGATGCCGGCGCTCTGCTCCTGGATCAGGAAGTTCGGCGTCGTGAACGCCACCTGCAGGCTCGCCGCCAGCGCGATCGGCCCGAGCGGGCAGTGCGGGGCGAGCAGCACGTCGAACGTCTCGGCCAGCGCCGCGATCCGGCGGACCTCGGTGATGCCGCCGGCGTGCGACAGGTCCGGCTGCGCCACCGCGATGCCCGCCTGGAGCGGCCCCAGGAACTCCGACCGCGAGTAGAGCCGCTCCCCGCACGCGACCGGCACACTGCTGCTCGCGACGACCTCGGCGAGCCGCCCGCCGTGCTCGGGCAGCACGGGCTCCTCGACGAACAGCGGATGCAGCGGCTCCAGCGCGACGAGCAGTCGCTTGGCGTCGGCGACGCTGACCCGGCCGTGGAAGTCCAGGGCCATGTCGCGCTCCGGCCCGAGGACCGAGCGGACCGTCTCCGCGCGCTCGATCACCGCCCGGGTGTCGGCCGGCGAGGCCGCGGAGGGGAACCGGCCGGAGGCGTTCATCTTCACCGCGGTGAAGCCGTGCTCGATCTGTTCCTGGACCGCGTCACGGAGCTCCGCGGGCTCGTCGCCGCCGACCCAGGAGTACATCCGGACCCGGTCGCGGACATGGCCGCCGAGCAGGGCGTGCACCGGCAGGCCGAGCGACTTCCCGGCGATGTCCCACAGGGCCTGGTCCAGCCCGGCCACGGCGCTGGAGAGCTCCGGGCCGCCGTGGTAGAAGCCGCCCTTGGTCATCACCTGCCAGTGGTCCTGGATGCGCATGGGATCGCGGCCGACCAGGTACTCGGCGAAGAGTTCCACCGTGGTGCGGACGACCTCCGCGCGCCCCTCGACGACGGGCTCGCCCCAGCCGACGAGGCCGTCGTCGGTCTCGACGCGGCAGAACAGCCATCGTGGTGGGACGAGGAAGGTCTCGATCCGGTCAATCTTCACGCGGCACCCTCCCGTGCTGTCGCGATGCCGCGGCCCGTTGCGAGTCGACCTGCGCCTTGGTCAGCAGGTCCCGTACGGCCCGCTCGGCCGCGCCGGGGTCACCGTCGCGAACCGCCTCCAGCACCGCCGAGTGGCTGGGGATCGCGTCGTCGATGTGACCGGCCGCATGCACGATCTGGTCACGTCGGGCGAGGCCGACCTCCAGCACGATCTCCATCTGTTCCAGTAGTTCGTTCTGCGCCGCGACCAGCAGTGCCCGGTGGAAGGCCAGGTCCGCGGAGACCGCCTGCTCGGGGCCGTCGGCGGCCACCATCGCGTTCAGCGCGCGCTCCAGCCGTTCGAGGTCGGCGTCGGTGCGGCGTTGGGCCGCGAGCCGCGCCGCCGCCGGCTCGATGATCTCGCGCACCTCGTCGAGCTGGGCCAGGAACCGGTGGTCGACGCCGTCGGCGAACCGCCACCGGATGACGTCCGCGTCCAGCAGGTGCCAGTTGGCGCGCGGCTGGACGAACGTGCCCCGCTTCTGCCGTGCGTACACCAGTCCCTTCGCGCCCAGCACTTTCAACGCCTCCCGCACCGCCGTCAGGCTGATGTCGAGCTCTTCCTCGAGCGCGTTGACGTTGATGGTGGCGCCTTCGGGCAGCTCGCCGCTCACGATGCGATGGCCGATGATCTCGACGACCTCGGCGTGCACCCCGCGACGACGGCTCATCGAGGCGCGGGTCGATGACCCGTCGTCCGGCTCGGATGCCGGCTCGACCCGGGCGGTCATGCGCCCTCCTTCGTCGGAGGAGTGACCAGAGGCGCCGTGCTCACGATTCGCTCGCTCCGCTCACTCATGCCGAGTCCTTCACGATGCTCCACCCGCCGTCGACGGTCAGGGTGGTGCCGGTGACGAAGGCGGCCCGGGTGGACGCCAGGAACCCGATCGCCTCGGCGACCTCCTCGGGCCGCCCGAACCGGCGCAGGACGGTGGCCTCGATGCTCGCCTGACGGTCCGGTTCGGAGACCCGGTCCCACGCCTGGGTCAGGATCGGGCCGGGCAGTACGCAGTTGACCCGCACCTCGGGTCCGTACTCGACCGCGAGCTGCCGGGTGAGCGCGGTGAGCCCGCCCTTGGCCGCCGCGTAGGCGGGGTGGCCGGGCAGGCCGACGACGGCGTGCACCGACGAGACGACGACGGCGTTGCCGCGCCTCTCCCGCAGGTACGGCAGGCAGGCCCGGACGCCGAGGAAGGTGCCGGTCAGGTTCACGGCGAGCTGCCGGTCCCACGACGCCAGGCTCATCCGGTCGGCGGGCGCCACCTCGACGGTGGCCGCGTTGCTGACCAGGACGTCGAGACCGCCGAACCGGTCGGCCGCGAGGTCGGCGACCCGCTGCCAGTCGGTCTCCGAGGCGGCGTCGGCGGCGATGTGGGCGGCGGTGCCGCCGGCGGCGGCGATCTCGGCGACGACCTGTTCACCGCGCGGATCGATGTCGCACACCAGCACGGCCGCGCCCTGCGCGGCGACGTGCCGGGCGGTCGCCGCTCCGATGCCGGCGGCCGCGCCGGTCACGGCGACGACGCGCCGGTCGAAATCCGAAGCTGTCACGATGAGGTACTCCCAGAGTCTCGCAGCGTCGGCTTGATCATCGCAGTATCGAGTGCCGACGCGGGGCCGTCCGGACGCGCCACCCGGAGCTCGACGGCGTGCGCTCCGGCCGCGCCCGCGAGGCGCACGTCGAGCGACAGCTCCGCACCGGCACGGGCGGTCGCGACGGGACGCTCGGCGAGCGGCCGGCCGTCGGCGCCGAGGATCCGGCAGACCACGTCGCCGTCGGCGAACGCGGCGAAGTCACCGGTGAGCCGCAGGCCGCCGGCGGTGTGCTCCGCGGTGAGCTCGCGCAGCACGACGCCGGCCGGGCGGACGCGGCGCGGCGTACCGGTGCCGCGGCACACCGACAGCCGTACGGTCAGCTCGGTGTGCTCGCCGGGCGCGAGGTCCGCGAGCCGGCCCACCACCTCGCTCTCCAGGATCCGGGCGGTGGGCCGCAGGCCGCCGAGCGACTCGATGCCCCGCTCCTGCGGGCACTCCAGCCACACCTCGGCGCGCGCCCCCTCGTCGGGGTACCGCCCCGCCGGGTCGACGGCGAAGTGCTGGGTGACGGTGTGCCCGCCACGGACCGTGGCGAGCCAGCCGGACGCCCCGGGCAGCGCCAGCTTCCCGACGACGTCCTGACCGGCGACGCGGGCGACGCCCGCGTCGACCGTCCACGCCGGCAGGCCGGTGCCGGCGAGCAGCCCGCGCACCGGTACCGCGCCGTCGTCCACCCCGGCGAACCAGCCGTCGCCGGTACCGGCCTCCGGCCCCGGGAGCTGGAGCACGTTCCACGGCGCCCAGCGCACCGGGCGGTCACCGGTGTTGACCAGCCGGTGGGTGACCGTGACCGTGCTGGTGCCGGTCTCGACGTCGACCTCCCGTACGACGGTCAGCCCGCTGCGCGGATCGGCGCCGCTGGTCATGGTCAGCCGTGCGCGCTCGCCGTACTCGGCGACCGTCCAGGCGTAGGGGCCCGAGTCCAGTACGGGGTCGGGCGGGCCGGCCCACTGCCCGGGACCGTCCCAGCCCTGCGGGGCCGGCCAGGTCTTGTCGCCTCCGTAGTTCCGCCAGGTCGCCATCGTGCCGTCGGGCTCCGGGCCGTGGTCGGCGCGGCGGTGGAGCCGTTCGTCGAGCAGCGCGTCGTTGCGGTACAGCGTCTCGTGGCCGGCGAGGCGGAGCGCGAGGATGCGCCCGCCCAGCGCGGGCACCGCGCCGACCTCGATCGCGCCGGCGCGCAGCCAGACGACCTCGTCGGGCCCGGACCTGTCGACGGTGACCTCGACGGACCCGGATGGGACGTCAGTCATGAGCCCGGTACCCCGGGATCAGCACGACCTTGCCCCGGCTCTCCCCGGCCGCGAGCCGGTACGCGTCGTCGGCCCGGTCGAGGTCGAAGCGGTCGCTGACGACCGCCTCCGGGCGCAGGCCCCAGCGCACCAGGTCGGCGGTGATCCGCTCCATCCCCTGCACCGAGGTGACCCACGACGCGTACAGCGTGAGCTGCTTGTGCAGCAGGGCGTCGGACACCTCGGTCTCCAGGGTCCCGCCCTCACCGACCAGCGACACCCGGCCCCACTCGGCCGCCGACTCGATCGCGGTGCTGCGACCGGCCCGGCTGCCCGAACAGTCGATGACGGCCTGGGCGCCGACTCCGGAGGTCGCCTGGGCGACCGCCTCGGTGGCGTCGTCCGGATGGGCGGTCGCGTCGAACAGGTCCAGGCCGTCGGCCCAGCCGCGCCGTACGGCGCTGGGCTCGATGCCGATGACGCGGCGCGCGCCCATGCCCCGGGCGATCATCGCCGCCGCCAGGCCGACCGGGCCGAGACCCACCACGACCACGTCGTCGGCACCGGTGACGCCCAGCCGGTGCAGCCCCTCGTACGCGGTGCCGAAGCCACAGGCGATCAGCGCGCCGTCGACGAACGACAGCTCGTCCGGAAGCGCGATCGCGGTGCGCTCGTCCACCAGGATGTAGTCGGCGTGGCCGCCGTCGCGCTGCCAGCCGTAGGCCGCGCGGGTCGCCCCGGTGCAGCTGATCATCCAGCCGCCCCGGCAGTTGTGGCACACCCCGCACCCGACGATGTGGTACGCCAGGACCCGGTCGCCGGCGCCGAAGCGCCGCGTCTGCGGGCCGGCGGCGACGACGGTCCCCGCCGGCTCGTGCCCGGCCACCACGCCGCGGTACGCCGCGCCCTCTTCACCGCGATGGCCCTTGTAGCCGCGGTAGATGTAGCCGATGTCGCTGCCGCAGATGCCGGACGCGCCGACACGGACCAGCAGCTCGCCCGGGCCCGGCTCGGGGACCTCGACGTCGCGGACGACCGCGGTGGAGTCGCCGGGCAGGTACACGCCGCGCATGCGCTGCGGAATATCGGACACGATCACACCTTCATGTCAGTGTCGATGGTGGTTGTCATCAGGAGGTCAATCGGTTGCGGCGGCCGAGCAGGACGTTGACGAGCACGGCGAGCACGATGATCACGCCGCGTACGACGTCCTGGAGGAACTGGTTGACGCCCAGCAGGACCAGGCCGTTGCCGATCAGCGTGATGAAGATGACGCCCAGAGCGGTGGCCAGGATCGATCCCGAACCACCGGCCAGCGCCGTGCCGCCGATGACGACCGCCGCGATGACGTCGAACTCCAGGCCCATCGCCGACCCGCCGTTGCCCGAGCCGAGGCGCGCGGCGAGCAGCACACCGGTGATGGCGGCGAGCAGACCGTTCACGGCGAACAGCGAGATCCGGATCCGTTTGACCGGGATGCCGGCCAGTTCCGCGGCGCGGGGGTTGCCTCCCAGCGCGTAGACCGCCCGGCCGTACGGCGTCTTCAACGCGATGACGAGGAAGACGACCAGAAGCAGGATCATCACCACGGCCGGAGTCGGCACGCCGGCGATCGATCCGGCCAGGAAGTCGAAGAACCCCGAGTTCGGCAGCGGGACCGGTAGCGCGTTGCTGATGAACTGGGCGAGGCCGCGCAGGGCGCTGTACACGCCCAGCGTGGCGATGAAGGACGGCACGTTGAACCGCGCCCGCAGGAAGCCGGCGAACGCGCCGATCGCGGTGCCGATCAGCAGCGTCACCACGACGGCCAGCGGCACCCCGAGCCCCCAGCTCGTGGCGCCCTTGGCGACCATGACCGACCCGAACGCCACCGCCGGGCCGATCGAGATGTCGATGTCACCGGCGATGATGACCAGGGTCATGCCCCAGGCGGCGATCCCGATCTGTGCGGCGTCGCGCAGGATGCCCAGCTGGTTGCCGCTGGTGAGGAAGCCACCCGCCTTCGCGCCCAGCACGATGTACAGCAGGATGATGGCGGCGAGCAGGCCGAGCTCATTGACGCCTCGGCTGAGGCTCAGCCGGCGTACCTGCCGCTCCGCCTCGGCGGGCGCCGTCTGCGTCTGCGCGGTCGAACTCACATTGACTCCCCGGTGGTGGACGCGGCCGCGCTCCCGGTTCCGTCGGCCAGGGTGGCGGCGAAGATTGCCGATTCGGTGATGTCGGCGCCGGTCAGCTCCGCGGCGATCGCACCGTCGCGCAGCACGACGACGCGGCTGCAGACCAGCGGCAGTTCCTCGAGCTCGTTCGAGACGAACACGATGCTGACGCCGTCGTCGGCCAGTTCGCGCACCAGGTCGTAGATCTGGGCCTTGGCCTGCACGTCGACGCCGCGGGTCGGCTCGTCGAGCAGCAGGACGCGACTGCCGCGGTGCAGCCACCGGGCGATCACGGCCTTCTGCTGGTTGCCGCCCGACAGCGCGCCGATCGGCACGCCGACGTCCGGGGTGCGGACCGACAGCGCGGAGACCAGCTTCGCGGCGGCCGCCCGCTGACGCCTGCCGGACAGCAGCGGCCCCCGGCGCACCGAGCGGCGATCGGCGAGGACGATGTTCTCGTCGACGCCGAGCAGCGGGACGATGCCGTCGGTCTTGCGCTCCTCCGGGGTGAACCCGACTCCGCGACGGATCATGTCCCGGACCGACCAGCGGCGAAGCTCCTCACCGAAGACCGTGAGGGTGCCGGACGCGGGCGGCTGGAGACCGGCGATCGACCGGAGCAGCTCGCTGCGGCCCGCGCCCAGCACGCCGGCGATGCCGAGGATCTCGCCCTCATGCAGGTCGAAGGTGGCCGCGCGCACCTTGGGCGGCACCGCGAGGTCGCGCACCGACAGCACGACGGGCCGGTCCGTCGCCGGCGCGGAGGTGTGGCGGGCCGGCGCCTCGGTGGCACTCGCGGCGTCGCCGAGCATCAGCGACACGATGTCGTCGCTGCTGGCGCCCTTCGTGCCGACGGTCTCGACGAGACGGCCGTCGCGCATGACCGAGGCGGAGTCCGCGATCTGCCTGATCTCGTTCAGCCGGTGGCTGACGTAGATGATGGCCACGCCCGACGCGGCGATCCGGGTCACCGCCTGCAGCACCACGTCGACCGCGGCGGCGGCCAGCGAGCTGGTCGGCTCGTCGAGGATCAGCAGCTTCGGCGATCCGCGCAGAGCGCGGGCGATCTCCACCATCTGCTGCTCGGCCACCGGGAGCGCGCCCACGGGCATGCCCGGGTCGACCCGCACACCGAGTTCGGCCAGCGCGGCGTCCGCGGCGTCCTTCATGTGCGCGGTCCGCACGAGGCCGCCCCGGCCGGTCGGCAGCGCGCCGAGGTGGTAGTTCTCGGCCACGCTGAGCTGCGGGATGAGGCTGAGCTCCTGGTACACGGTGGCGACGCCGAGCTGGCTCGCCTCGCGGCTGCCGCCGCCGGTGAGGACCGTGCCGGCGATCTCGACCGTGCCCTCGTCGGCCTTCTCGACCCCGGACAGCAGCCGGATCAGCGTCGACTTGCCGGCGCCGTTCTTGCCGAGCAGCGCGCGCACCTCTCCGGGGCGCACCTCGAAGTCGACGTGGTCGAGCGCGAGGACGCCGGGGTACCGGCGGACCGCCCCCCGGGTCCGGGCCACCGGGCCGGAGCCGCGCTCCGACCCGGCGCCCCGGGCCTCAGGTCGATCGTTGATGGGCGCCATGGTTACGGCAGCCCGTCCGCGTGCGCCGTCAGCCACTGCTGCACGGCCGGCTTGTCGTCCGCGGTGTACCCGGTGATCGGGTCGTCCACGGTCTTGCCCAGCGATTTGTCGCCCTGGAGGACCCGCTGGACCTGCTCCCAGGCCAGCTTGCCGGTGACCTTGCCGGAGATGTCGGTGATGCTCTTGATCACCTTGCCGTCCGCGAGCGCCTTGGCGATGTCGGTGGTCATGTCGCTGCCGAACACGACGACCTTCCCGGCCTTGTTCGCCGACTGGATCGCCTTGTAGGCGCCGTAGGTGGCCCCGCCGGACTCGCCGTAGAACGCGTCGAGGTCCGGGTGGGCCTGCATCTGGTTGGTCGCCACGCTGACGGACTTGTCCTCGGTGGTACCGGCCTGGTTCGACACGAGCTGGTAGCCGGGCACCTTGGCCTTCAGCGCCTCTTCGAAGCCCTGCCGGCGCTGCGTGCACACCTGGACGAACTCGCAGTTGACGACCGCGATCTTGGGGTGCGTGATGCCGGCCTTAAGGAAGTACCGGGCCGCCGCTTCGCCGGTGTTCCTGCCGAACGCGACCGGGTCGCCCTGGACGTAGGCCGACACGTACTTGCCGAGGTCGGCCTGGTCGATGCAGGTGTTGTAGCAGATGACCGGGATGCCGGCCTTGGCCGCGGACCGGATGGCCGGCACCGAGCCGGTCTGGGAACTGGCCGAGATGATCAGGGCGTCCACGCGGGAGCTGACCAGCGTGGAGACGAACGACGCCTCCTTGGACGCGTCGTCGCCGGGGTTGCTCTCGATCAGCTTGAGCTTGGCGCCGGAGGCCGAGGCGGCGGACTTGAAACCGGCCTTGACCCCGCCGTAGAAGCCCTGCGAGTCGAGGAACACCGCGCCGACGCGCAGCGACTTGCCCTTCACCGACCCGCCGGAACCGGAGGAACCGCCGCCCGGCGTGCCACTGCTGCACGCCGAGACGCCGAGTACAAGTGCGGCGGCGGCCGCGACAAGCGCGGCCCAGCGCCGGGGACGTCTATCCAACCCAACCTCCAACACACACCGGAGCCCATCGGCCTGCCGACCACCTCGATCGAGGTGGTCATCAGTGTTAACCTGCGCGATACGGCTCGTCAACATAAATTATGAAAATATCCGGGAGGTGCTGCTGGTGGAGGCCCTGACCGTGACCGCACCCGTCGCTCGGCACGGCGAGGGACCGGTCTGGTGGCCCGACGGCCGCCTGCGGTGGGTGGACATGCTGGCCGGCGACGTGCTGAGCCTGGAGCCGGACGGACGGGTCGATCGCCACCACGTCGGCGACGTCGCCGCCGCGCTGCGGCCGCGGATCGGCGGCGGCGCGGTCATCGGGGTCGAGCGCGGCTTCGCGCTGTGCGACCCGGACGGGTCGGTACGGCCGCTCGAACCGGTCTGGGCCGACCCGGGCGTCCGCATGAACGAGGGCGGGTGCGCCCCGGACGGCAGCTTCTGGTGCGGGTCGATGGCCTACGACGCCGGTCCCGGGCGGGGCGCGCTGTACCGGCTGGCCCCCGACCTGTCGGTGACCCGTGAGCTGACCGAGGTGACGATCTCCAACGGACTGGACTGGCACCCCGACGGCACCACCGCCTACCACGTGGACACCCCGACGGGACGCGTCGACCTGTTCGACTGGTCGCCCGAGGAGGGGCTGACCGGCCGGCGGACCTTCGCGGAGATCGCGCCGGCCGATGGCACCCCGGACGGGCTGACCGTCGACGGTGAGGGCGGCGTCTGGGTCGCGCTGTGGGGTGGCTCGGCCGTACGCCGCTACGCCCCCGACGGCCGGCTCGACGAGGTCGTCACCGTCGCGGCACGGCAGGTCACCGCCTGCGCCCTGGGCGGCCCGTACGGTGACGAGCTGTTCATCACCACCTCCCGCGAGGGACTGGCGCCCGGTGACGACCCGCTCGCCGGCTGCGTCTTCCACGCGACGGTCGGCGTCCGCGGGCAGGCCGTACGGCGGTTCGCCGGGTGACGCGCGCGCCGATATGAGACAGCCCTGGCCGCTCGGCATCGAGCGGCCAGACGCCTTGGCCGTCGGCTGTGACCGGCGGGTCAGGAGATGCGGGTGGTCGCCGTGAGCGGTCGCCGGTTGTTCCGGATGTGGGCCCAGCCGATGAGCGCGAACAGGACGGCGAGCAGGACGGTGGACGAGCCTGCGGTGCCGAGGGCGAGGCCGCCTTTCGCGGTCGGCTTGGTGAGGAGGTCGCCGGCGGTGGCGCCGAACGGGCGGGTCAGGACGAAGGCGATCCAGAACAGCAGCACGTTCGGCACCGCGGGCACGTATCTGAGCGCGAGGAGTGCGGCGAGCAGCCCGGTGATGAGCAGGACACCGCCGCCGTAGCCGAGGCCTGAACTGTCCGACAGGAAGTCGCCCATCGAGGTGCCGAGCGTGTTGGAGACGAGGATCGCCGACCAGAACAGCGTTTCGCCGCGGAAGGTGTCGATGTCGCGGATCGCGAAGGTCAGCCCCGTGAACTTCCAGATGATGAAGACGGCGATCAGGATCGAGACCAGGATCGCGGCGCCGGTCGGGTAGTCCAGGCCGAGACCCTGTGGCCCCCAGCCGAGCGATTTCGCCCCTTCGGGGAGGTACTTGGTGCTCGCATCGCGGTTGATGAAGTCCGACGTCGTGGTGCCGACCGTGCTCGTGGACAGGATGACCGTCCAGTAGAACACCGGGTTGTACCGCTTCGAGGAGAGCTGGATCACCAGCGTGACGAGGAAGATGAGGAACAGGGCGATCGTCGTGAGGAAGTAGCCCAGCTTCAGCGTCTGGGCGAACAGGTCGCCCGCGGTCTCGCCGAGCGTCGTCGCGGCGATCTTCATTATCCAGAAGGCCAGAGTGACCTCTGGCAGCTTCTTCACCGTGTAGCGGCCGGCGCCGGCGATGTCGGCTTCGGTGAAGGCTTCCGGCTTCGTCATCCATTCTCCAGGTTTCGGCTGGTCGGCATGGAGGCGATCGCGCCTCTCCGCAGTCGATCGCCTACTCTCGGATAAACTACTACGCGGATAGTAGTGGATACGGGAGAACCGCCGACCACTACGTCGTGACGCAGGCGGCCGGTGAAAGCCGGTGAAAGGCCGCAGGATGCCCGGTTGCCGCGAATGGCCCTCCGACCAGGGCGAACTCGGCCTGCGCGGCGCGGCCGTCGGTGGCATGCGGGCGGACGTTGACCCCCTCGAACCCCGGTCATAGCATCCCGGCGAACCCTTTCGAAGCGGTTCGACATTCGCTTGCACCGTCCGCACCGTCCGCACCGGACGGCTGGCGGTGCCGCCATCGGCGACGAGCGAGACGACGAAGTGGGAGAGGCGATGCGACGATCGCGGATCCGTTCGTTCCTTTCGGCGGCCGTACCGCTGGCCGTCGCCGTGTCCGCCGGCGCCGTGGCGCTCACGCCCGCGCGGGCGGCCTCCGGTTGTGCGGTGACGTACTCGGTCAGCAGTCAGTGGGCGGGCGGCTTCGGGGCGAACGTGGCGCTGACCAACCTGGGAGATCCGGTCTCGAACTGGACGGTGACGTGGTCGTTCGCCGCCGGCCAGCAGGTCACGCAGGCGTGGAACGCCGCCGTGACCCAGAGCGGGCCGAACGTCACCGCCGAGAACGTCTCCTACAACGGCTCGCTGGCCACCGGGAGCAGCACGAGCTTCGGCTTCAACGGGTCGTGGACCGGCGGCAACCCGGTGCCGGCGAGTTTCGCCATGAACGGCGTCACCTGCACCGGCGGCACGACGACCTCGCCGACGCCGACGCCGACGCCGACTCCCACGCCGACGCCGACGCCTCGGCCCGGCGGGGGACTGCCGTCGAGCCTGCACTGGACGGACCAGGGCCCGCTGATGAGCGCGAAGCCCGTGTCGGGGCACGACATCGTGTCGGTGAAGGACCCGAGCATCGTGCGCTACAACGGGCAGTGGCTGGTGTACGCGACGACCGCCGACACCTCCGGCGCCTGGAGCGTGGAGTACACGCACTTCTCCGACTTCTCCCAGGCGGCGTCGGCACCCCAGTACCACCTGAGCGACAACTCCAGCATCGGCACCCGCTACATGGCCGCACCCCAGCTGTTCTACTTCGCGCCGAAGAACACGTGGTTCCTGGTGTTCCAGCAGGGCCCGCCCGCGTACTCGACCACGAACGATCCGACCCGGCCACAGACGTGGAGCACGCCGACGAACTTCTTCGCCGGTGACCCGCCGGTGGTGACCCAGCGCGGGAAGGGCTGGCTGGACTTCTTCGTCATCTGCGACACGGCGAACTGCTACCTGTTCGGCGCCGACGACGCGGGCGACATCTTCCGGTCCCAGACCACGCTCGCGAACTTCCCCAACGGGTTCGGCAACACGACGGTGGTGCTGCACGACGACAACGCGGGCAACGTGTTCGAGGGCACCGCGGTGTACAAGGTCAAGGGATCGAACACCTACCTGATGCTGGTGGAGGGGTTCGACTCCGGCGGCCACCGGGTCTACCGGGCCTGGACGTCGGACAGTCTGGCCGGCTCGTGGACGCCGTACCCGGCATCGAGCACGAGCCCGTTCGCCGGCGCCGTCAACACCACCTTCCCCGGCGGCCAGTGGACCGATGACATCAGCCACGGGGAGCTGATCCGCACCGGATACGACCAGAACCTCCAGATCGACCCCTGCCACCTGCAGTTCTTCTACCAGGGCGTCGACCCGGGGAGCACCAACGTGCCCTACTCGCAGATCCCGTGGAGGCTCGGCCTGCTCACCCAGACCGACCCCTGCTGACCGTGGACGTAGAAAGCGAGACCCCCGTGAACCTGCCCATTCCGCGTGGCGGCGTACGGCCGCGGCGGCTCGCCGCGAGCATGGCCCTGACCGTGGCCGCGGCCCTCACCTGCGGCGCGACGGCCGGTACGACGGCGCGGGCCGCGACCCCGGCCGTGAACGTCACGGTCAACGCCCGCGAGGGCCTGGGCACCGTGCCCGACACGGCCTACGGCGCGAACCAGGCGGTCTGGGACGGGCAGATGAACTCCCCGGCGACGGCGAAGCTCCTCGGACAGGCCGGCGTGCGGATGATGCGTTATCCCGGCGGCTCGTACGGCGACGGCTACCACTGGCAGACCAACACCGTCTCCGGCGGCGGATACGTGGCGCCGGGAACGGACTTCGACTCCTTCATGGGCACGGTCAAGGCGATGGACGCGCAGGCCATCCTCATCGCCAACTACGGCACCGGAACGCCGCAGGAGGCGGCCGGGTGGGTCAGGTACGCCAACGTCACCAAGGGCTACGGCGTGAAGTACTGGGAGATCGGCAACGAGCTCTACGGCAACGGCCACTACGGTGCCGACTGGGAACTGGACGACCACGCCGACAAGAGCCCGGCCGCGTACGCGCACAACCTCGTGGAGTACGCCAAGGCGATGAAGGCGGTCGACCCCACGATCAAGATCGGTGCGGTGCTCACGCTGCCGGGCGGCTGGCCGGACGGCAGCGTGGCCTCCGGAGACGGCGGCGACTGGAACCAGACGGTCCTGCCGATCGTCGGCTCGTACGCCGACTTCGTGATCGTGCACTACTACCCGAACGGCCCCACCTCGGCCGCCGACTCCCTGCGGCAGACGCAGCTGCTGCCCGCCCAGCTCGCGCAGGTACGGCAGGAGATCGACCAGTACGCCGGGCCGAACGGGCGGCACCTCGGCATCGCGGTGACCGAGACGGAGAACACCTATCAGGCCGACACCCAGCCCGGCGCGCTCTACAACGCCGACGTCTACTTCACCGCGCTCGAGAACGGCGCCTTCACCGTGGACTACTGGGACACCCGGAACGGCATGGGCAACGTCACCACCGCACCCGACGGGGCCACGGACTACGGAGACGGGGGCCTGCTGTCCAGCGGCCAGTGCAACGGCGACGGAGTCTGCGAACCCCCGCTGAACACGCCGTTCCCCGCGTACTACGGCATCCAGATGCTGAGCAGGGTCGCCCGACCCGGCGACACGCTGATCAGGGCCGGTACGGACGACCCGCTGGTCTCCGCGCACGCGGCCCGCAACGCCGACGGCGGCCTCAGCGTCGAACTCGTCAACAAGGACCCCGACCACGCCCGCACCGTCGACCTCGACTACGCCGGCTGGACCCCCGGCGGCGACACCCCGACCGTCTACACCTACGGCGCCGAGGCCACCTCCATCACCACCGCGCGCGAGGGCACCGCGACCACGCAGGTGATCCCGCCGTACTCGATCGTGACGCTCAAGCTGACCCCCTCACCGGACAACCCGATCGGCACCACGTCGGCCGCGCCCGGCGACCCGGTGGCGACCGACGTCACGGCGGACGGCGCGACGATCTCCTGGCAGCCGGTCGCCGGCGGTGACGTCACCCGCTATGAGGTCTACCGGCAGTTCGGCACCGACAGTGAGCTGCTCGGGGAGTCGACCTCCACCTCGTTCACCGTGCGGAACCTGCGACCCGGCACCTCGTACACGCTCAACGTGCTGGCCGTGGACCAGAAGGGCCACCTGTCGATGCCCTCACCGCCGGTCAGGTTCATCACCGGCACGCCCGGCACGAGCACCTGTGCCGTGACCTACGACGTCGCCACGAGCTGGGGCAGCGGCTTCGTGGCGAACATCAGCATCACGAACACCGGGCCCGACCCCATCACCGGGTGGACGCTGGCGTTCACCTTCCCCACCGACACCGAGTCGGTCTCGGGCAGCACCTGGAACGGTGACTATTCGCAAGACGGCCGGCACGTCATCGTCACCCCGGCCGGCTCCGACGCCTACCTCGCGGCGGGCGCCGGCAACACCGTGACCACCGGATTCGTGGGAGACCAGTCCGGTCCGGACCCGTCACCGGCCTCCTTCACGCTCAACGGCACCGTCTGCACGACCACCTACTCCTCCTGACGCGTGATCCACGGGACCGTCTGACGCGAAGAGCCCTGAGCGCAGCGTCGGCGCGCGTCAGTCCGTGATCCAGGGCCGGAGTTTGTCGGGGTTGCGCACCGCCCAGATGTGCTTGATCCGCCCCTCCGCGACCTCGAACGCGTACACCGTGACGATGACGCCGTTCTGCTGGGCGACCAGGCCGGGCTGGCCGTTGACGGTGCGTTCCACGAGCGTCAGGCCGGTCGCCCGGCTCGCGATGGTGGCGCAGGCGTGCGCGATCTGCTCGCCGCCCTCGATCGGCTCGAGCACGGTCAGGACCTGGCCGCCGCCGTCCGCGGTGAAGGTGGCACTGGGGTCGAGGAGGCCGACGAGGGCGTCGATGTCCCGGGCCTCCCACGCCTGCTTGAAGTCCCTGACCAGGCCGGCCTGGTGGGTGGCCGGAGCCGCGGGCCGCCCGGAGGCACGGACGCGGCGGCGGGCCGAGGAGGCCAGTTCACGGCAGGCCGCCGGGGTGCGGCCGGTGATGTCGGCGATCTCGGCGAAGGAGTAGCCGAAGACGTCGTGCAGGATGAGCGCGACGCGCTGGGCCGGGGTCATCGCCTCGAGCGCGACGAGGAAGGCCATGCTGACCGACTCGTCCAGGGTGACCCGGTCGGCAGGGTCGGCCGGGTCGGCGGTCGCGGTGCCCGGCCGTACGCTGATCCATTCGGTTCGGCCGGGCAGCGGCTCGGGGATCCACTCACCCACGTAGCGCTCGCGCCGGGCCCGCGCCGAGCCGAGCAGGTCCAGGCAGATGCGGCTGGCGACCCTCGTCAGCCAGGCGCCGGGCGAGGCGATGGCGTCCTGCTGCTGCCGGGACATGGCGTACCAGCGGGCGTAGGTCTCCTGGACGGCGTCCTCCGCCTCGGCCAGGGAGCCGAGGAGCCGGTAGGCGAGATTGATCAGTTGACGCCGCTCGCTGATGATCCCGCTCAGGCCCGCGTCGGACCGGTCGTGCCCGGTCTCTGAGTGGTCGGTCATGGTTCCGGATGCTCCTTGGGTCGATCTGCCCTCACCGGTCCGACGAGATAGCGCGTCGAATCGTCAGGCCGCCGCGCCTCCTGACATTCCGGCGGGCCGTGTCGTCGGACTTGCAGAGACGCACCGCCATCCCGCGAGCGAGGAGGCCCGGCGAGGTCATCACCGGCGTGGTGACCGCACCGGGCACCTCGATGCGCTCGACGTGACAAGGAGATGATCGTGGCAGCACGCAGTGCGGTCCCGGCACCCGGGCCGGGTCCCGAGGCGGCCGGGACGACGGCCGCAGATCCGAGACGGTGGCTGATCCTGGCCGTCATCGCCGCCGCTCAGCTCATGGTCGTCCTCGACCTGACCGTGATGAACCTCGCGCTGCCGTCGGCGCAGCGCGCGCTGAAGTTCACGGCCGCCGACCGGCAGTGGGTCGTGACCGCGTACGCATTGTCGTTCGGCGGCCTGCTGCTGTTCTGCGGGCGGCTGGCCGACCTGATCGGCCGCAAGGTGACCTTCCTGACCGGACTCGTCGGCTTCGCGGCCGCCTCCGCCGTCGGCGGTGCCTCGGTCGACTTCTCGATGCTGGTGACGGCGCGCGCCTGCCAGGGGGTCTTCGGCGCCCTGCTGGCGCCGTCCGCCCTGTCGCTGCTGGCCACGACCTTCAAGGACCCGAAGGAGCGGGCCAAGGCGTTCGGCGTGTACGGCGCGGTCGCGGCCGCCGGCGGGGGCCTGGGACTGCTGCTCGGCGGCGCGCTGACCTCCTACCTGTCCTGGCGGTGGTGCATGTACGTCAACCTGGTCTTCGCGGCGATCGCGATCACCGGAGGCGTGCTGCTGGTGGGCCGGCAGCAGCGGACGCCGGGCGGCCGGCTGGACGTCCCGGGCGTGGTGGCGGTGTCCGGCGGGATGTTCTGCCTGGTCTACGGCTTCTCCAACGCCGCCTCGCACGGCTGGCACACGCCCTCGGCCTGGGGCTTCCTCGTGGCCGGCATCGCGCTGCTGATCGTCTTCGCCGCCTGGCAGTCGCGCGCCGCGCAGCCGCTGCTGCCACCCCGCGTCGTGCTCGACCGCAACCGCGCCGGCGCGTACCTCACCGTCCTGATCAGCGGGGCCGGTACGTTCGGCGTCTTCCTGTTCCTCGTGTACTACATGCAGGTGACCCTCGGGTACTCGGCGGTCACCTCGGGCCTTGCCATGCTGCCGATGGTGGCGCTCAGCGGCCTCATGGCCAACCTGGGCAACACCCGGCTGATGCCGCGGATCGGGCCCAAGCCGATGGTCATCGCCGGCATGCTGCTCAACGCGGCCGGCATGGTCTGGCTCACGAGGATCGGCGCGCACTCGGGCTACGCGTCCGCGCTGCTCGGGCCGCTCATGGTCACCGGTGCCGGCATGGGTCTCATCTTCGGCATGGTGGCCGCCACGGGCACCTTCGGCGTGGCACCGCGCGACGCCGGGGTGGCCTCGGCGAGCATCAACACCGGGCAGCAGCTCGGCGGCTCGATCGGCACCGCGCTGCTCAACACCATCGCGGCCGGCGCCACCACCGGCTACCTGGCCGACCACCTGCACGGGCGGCCGACCCCGCAGGTGCTCCGGCTCGCGGCGATCCACGGCTACACCACGGTGTTCTGGTGGTGCGCCGGCATCTTCGCCGCCGGCGCCGTCATCTGCGGCGCGCTGCTGCGCTCCGGCCCGCTGACCCGCCCCGCGGACACCCCCGCCCGGGAGCCCCGGCAGGCCACTCCCGGCCGGGAGCCGTCCCCGCAGATCACGCCGGCCCGGTAGCGGCCCATCGTCGAACCCTGGGAATCCCGGCGCCGCACCGGCGCCGGGACCCCACCACGTCGGCTGCCGATGATCGCGCTCACCGGTCGAGACCGGCGCGGGCCCGTGTACCGGCAGGCGGCTTCTCCCCCCGGATGGTCACGGCGGCCCCGGGGGCCGGTGTGTCCGGTCACCCCGGGTTTCGGTGGGGCCGCAAACCGGCCGGGTGGTAAAAGGGGCGGTGTAAGATTGGAATAGTGAATTCGCCAAGGACCCTGGACACAACGACGGGCGACGGGGCTGCGAAGCCGAAGGCCGTCATCCTGCTCAGCGGGGGCTTGGACTCCGCGACAGTGCTCGCGATCGCGGTCGCCGAGGGCTACGAGCCCTACGCTCTGAGCTTCCGCTACGGACAGCGGCACAGCGTCGAACTCGAGGCGGCACGGGCGGTCGCCGAGTCCCTGGGCGCCCGCCGGCACGTCATCGCCGACATCGATCTGCGGACGTTCGGCGGCTCGGCGCTCACCGACGACACGATCGGCGTGCCGCACCACGACAGCACCGAGGATCTGAGCGAGGAGATCCCGGTCACGTACGTGCCGGCCCGCAACACCATCTTCCTGTCCTTCGCGCTCGCCTGGGCCGAGACGCTCGGCGCGCAGGACGTCTTCCTCGGCGTCAGCGCCGTGGACTACAGCGGCTACCCCGACTGCCGGCCCGAGTACATCGAGGCGTTCGAGCGGATGGCCAACCTCGCCACCAAGGCCGGCGTGGAGGGCCGCCAGCGGCTGCGCATCCACACCCCGCTGATCGACCTCAGCAAGGCCCAGACGATCGCGCGGGGCCTGGAGCTCGGCGTCGACTACTCCCTCAGCCACAGCTGCTACGACCCGGTCGACGGCCGGCCGTGCGGCACGTGCGACTCCTGCCTGCTGCGCAACCGCGGGTTCGCGGAGCTGGGCATGACCGATCCGTCACTCACCGCGAAAGTCGGCTAGACGACGGTGTACCGGATCAAGGAGATCTTCTACACCCTGCAGGGCGAAGGGATGCAGGCCGGGCGGGCGGCGGTGTTCTGCCGGTTCACCAGCTGCAACCTGTGGACGGGCCGAGAGAAGGACCGGCACCGCGCGATCTGCCAGTTCTGCGACACCGACTTCGTCGGCACCGACGGGCCCGGGGGCGGGCGGTTCCGTACCGCCGCCGAGCTGGCCGCCGCCGTCGCCAAGATGTGGCGCGGGGCGGCGCACCCGCTCAGCCGGCCGTACGTCGTGTGCACCGGCGGTGAGCCGCTGCTGCAACTGGACCGGGAGGCCGTCGACGCCCTGCACGCCGAGGGGTTCGAGGTCGCGGTCGAGACCAACGGCACCCGGCCGGCGCCCGAGGGGCTCGACTGGATCTGCGTGAGCCCGAAGGCGAACACCGAGCTGGTCCTCACCAGCGGCAACGAGCTCAAGCTGGTGTACCCCCAGGAGACCGCGCCGCCGGAGCGCTTCGAGCGGCTGGCCTTCGACCACTTCCTCATCCAGCCGATGGACGGCCCGGACCGCGACGCCAACACCAGCGCGGCCGTCGAGTACTGCCTGCGGCATCCGCAGTGGCGGTTGAGCCTGCAGACGCACAAGTACATTGGGATCGCCTGACATGGAAATCTTCCGCGAGTTCACGTTCGAGGCTGCCCACCGGCTGCCGAACGTGCCGCCCGGCCACAAGTGCAGCCGCCTGCACGGCCACTCCTACCGCGTCACCGTTCACGTGCGCGGCGACGTCGATCCCGTCACCGGGTGGGTGATGGACTTCGGCGACGTGAAGAAGGCGTTCCAGCCGCTGCTCGATCGGCTCGACCACTACTACCTCAACGAGGTGCCGGGGCTGGAGAACCCGACCAGCGAGGTGCTGGCCCGCTGGATCTGGGACCGGCTCGGCGACACCCTGCCGCTGTCGGCGGTCGCGGTGCACGAGACGTGCACGTCCGGCTGCGTCTACCGGGGCGAGTGAGCCACCCCGCCGCCGGCTATCCCGCCGCCGTCACCGCGGACCGCTCCGGCGCGCCGCCGAGAACGATGACGAACTCGCCGCGCGGCTCCTGCTCGGCGACCGCGTCGCGGACCTGACCCAGGCTGCCGCGCCAGGCCCGCTCGTACAGCTTGGTGAGGTCGTTCAGCACCGCGGCGGGACGCTCCCCGCCGGCGGCGGAGACGAGGTCGCCGAGCGTGCGCAGCAGCCGGTGCGGCGCCTCGAACAGCACCGTCGTACGCCGCTCGGCGGCCACCGCCGCGAGCCGCCGGGTCCGCTCGCCGCCCTTGGCGGGCAGGAATCCCTCGAAGCACCACCGCGCGGCGGGCAGCCCGGACAGCATCAGCGCGGTGGTCGCCGCGTCCGGGCCCGGCGCCACGCGCAGCTCACCCCCGGCGTCGAGAACGTGCCGGGCCAGCCGCTCGCCCGGGTCGGACAGCATCGGCATGCCCGCGTCGCTGACCATCGCCACCTGCCGGCCCTCGCGCAGCCGGGCCATCACCCAGGCGCCGGAGCGCTCCTCGTTGTGCTTGCGCACCGAGACCAGCTGCGCCGGGTGCAGGTCATAGGCGCTCAGCAGCTTGCGCGTACGGCGGGTGTCCTCGGCGCAGACCACGTCGGCGCGGCGCAGCGCCGCCAGCGCCCCGTCGGTCAGGTCCCCGAGGTTTCCGATGGGTGTCCCCACGAGGGTGAGCACACCACCCGCGGGATCCGTCTCGCCCGCCGTCCGGGCCGAGCCCGTCTCGCCCGCCGGTTGCGTCCGGTCCGTCTCGCCGGTCGGCCCCGCCGGGGCCGTTTCGGCGGCCGGTCCCGCCCGGCGGATCTCGTCCGCCGGCCGGGCGGGGTCCGTCCGGTCCGCCGCCTGCGCCGTGTTCGTCGCGTCCGCCGATCGGGCCGGGGCCGTACGGTTCGGCGGCTGCGTCGCGTCGGTTCCGTCCGCCGGCGGTGTCGGCGGCCCGCCCGGCGAGGTCTCCTCACCCGCCGTGTTCGCGGCGCCCTCGGCCGCGCCTGCGGGCGCGGCGCCGCCGGCCACCGGCACGAGGTGGTACAGCGCCTCGTCGCCGAACGCGGCCTCGTCCACGACCTCGTATCCGGTGCCCTCGACCGCCCGGCGGACGATCGCGTCGGCGTCGTCGGCGTAGTTGCGCTTCCCGGACAGGCTGCGCCGGGGCAGGCTCACCACGATGTGACGGCAGTCGAGCGCGGCGATGAGCCGCTGCGCGGCACCGGTGCGCTGCTGCTCGACGGTGGTGAGGGTCTTCAGGACGAGCGCGACGTCGGCCTGGGCCGACAGCGGGGCCCCCACCAGGTCGGCGGCACCGGCGCTGACCCGGACCGGGAACACGGTGCCGAGCCCGGGCAGCGCCTCGGCCAGCGTACGGTCGACGTCGTAGCAGGCGTAGCCGGCGTCGGGGGCGAGCGCCATCCACGGCATGGCCAGCGGGTTGAGCCCGCAGGCGAGGTCGATCACGGAGGAGGGCGTACCGCACCACTCGGCGACCCGCTCGTAGAACGGCTCCAGCCAGTCGACCCGCTCGGCCGAGGAGGCGTGCGCGCGCATCGCCTCCCGGCCCGCCTCCCGCGGATCGGCCCCAGCCGCGATCTTCGCGACGCAGTCGGCGACCGCCCGCGCCGGCGTGCCCGTCACGAACGCTCCGAACGCCTGGTGCAGCTTGCGCTTGGCGTACTTGACCGCCTGGTTGCGGTCGCGGAAGCGCTGCGCCGCCTCTTGCGCCAGGCGATCGACGAACGCCGGGTCCAGATTGCGGTACTTCGCCGCGGCGAGCACCTGCCGGGCGACCTCGGCGGCCAGGTCGGCCTGTGTTCCACTACTGCGCGCCATCGTGCTCCTTGTCGATGACCACGAGCTCCTCGGTGCTCAGCCGGGCCCGGCGCACCGCCCAGCCCCGCTCGTCGGCGAGGCGTGACAACGCGTCGATGTGCGGGCGGGTGAACACCGCGGCCCGGCCGTTCATCGCGCGCAACGGGAAGGAGACGACCACCTGATCGGCCGCGACCTCGGCCACGAGGCGCAGCCCCGCGCCGGACAGCCGGTCCTCCACGCAGTGGTACGTCTTGAGCAGCAGCGCCACGTCGGCCTTGATCGGCTCCGGCGAGAGCAGCACGTCGCAGTGGCGTACCTCGGCCGCCCGGTCGACCCGCTCGGCGAACGCGCCGGTCGCCGCGACGAGTGCCCGGTTGAAGTCGTAGCCGACGTACGGCGCGTCGGTGACGTCGCGCAGCCACGGCAACGTGAAGGGGTTCAGCGCGCAGGCCAGGTCGGCCACGCTCGCCGGCGGGCCGGTCAGCGAGACGATCGCCGGATAGAACTCGTCGAGGTCGGGCAGCCGCTCGGCCGTGGAGAAGTGCCGGGTCAGGACGTCGCGGCACCAGGCCCGTACGGCGTCCGGCCCGTCCGCGACGGCCTCGTCCAGCCCGCGCAGCAGCCGCGCCGGGCGGGCGCTGAGCAGGTAGTCGGCGACGACCTTGTGCAGGCGCAGCCTCGCCCGCCGTTCCAGGTCGGCGTCGTTCGCCGCGTGCTCCGCCTCGTGCCGCACGACGTCCGCGATCGTGTCCGGGTGGACGGCGGAGTACTTCGCGGCGGCGCTGAGCCGTCGCACCATGAGGTCGGCGTCAGGGCGGGACGGCCGGCCGCGCGAAGGCCGCCCGCCCACCCTGGTGCCGTCGCTCATGCCTCGGCGCCCAGCCGGTGCAGCGCCTCGGTCAGCCGCGTGTAGAAGCGCAGGTTGTGCAGTGACGCGAGGGTCCCGGCCAGCGCGTCCTCGATGCGGAACAGGTGCGCCACGGTGCCGCCCGGCAGCGTCGTGCACATCGGGCAGTCGCAGTCCGGGTCGATGGGGCCCTTCTCCCGCACCCAGCGCTCGTCGTTCAGCCGCGCGATGCGGTACGGCCGGCCACTGCCGATGGCGTCGACGTCGAGGCGGGTGTAGAGCACGCCGCGGCGGGCGTTGCGGGTCGGCAGCGTGCAGTCGAAGATGCCGTACCCCGACTGCCACGACTCGATGAGGTTCTCCGGGGTGCCGATGCCGAGCCCGTGCAGCGGCGTACCCGCCGGCAGCAGCTCGCCGACCAGGCGGACCTCGTCGACCAGGCGGCCGTCCGCGATCGGGTACCCGCCGAAGCCGTACCCGTCGAAGCCGATGTCGACCAGCGCCTCCGCGCACCGGGCGCGGAGCTCCTCGTCGGGCCCGCCCTGGACGACGGCGAAGAGCAGCGGGCGGTCCTCCACCGGGCGGTCGGCGACCAGCCGGTCGAACGCCTCGCGGCACTCGGCCGCCCACCGCAGCGTCAGCTCGACGCTGCGCCGCTGCTCCTCGGCCGGCGCGGACGGGCTGGTGCAGTAGTCCAGGCAGTAGACGATGTCCGCGCCGAGACGCAGCTGCGTCTGGATGCAGCTCTGCGGGGTGAGCTGGCGGTACTTCTGCTTCGTGGAGAACCGGTAGGTCAGGCCCGCGTCGGTCACCTCCGCCAGCCCCTGCTGGCTCGAGAGCAGCGAGAACGCCTGGAAGCCGCCGGAGTCGGAGATCATCGGGCCGGACCAGCCCATGAACCGGTGCACCCCGCCGAGCGCGCCGACGACCGAGGCGCCCGGCTGCGTCGCCAGGTGCGCGGTGCTCACCAGCAGCGCGGAGACGTGCGCGTCGGACAGCCGGTCGGTGGGCACCCCGCGCACCACGGCGCGCGTCGCGTCGGGTACGAACACCGGCAGGGTCAGCTCACCCCGCCGGGTCCGCAGGCTCGTCGGGGCGTCGATCGGCACCCGCAGGGTGTTGGCCGCGGGCGCGCCGCGGGCACGTGCCACGGGCGCCGCCTACAGCTCGGCGGTGGCTTCGGTCACGATGCCGCCCCGCGCGTGCTGGGTGATCACGACACGAACGGACACCGGGTCGGTCGCCCGCTTCACCTCCGTGGCGATCTCCACGGCGAGCGCCTCGGCGAACACCGCCCGGTCCCGGAAGGACCACAGGTAGAGCTTGAGCGACTTGGACTCGATGCAGCGCTCACGCGGCACGTACTCGATCTCGACGCTGGAGAGGTCGGGCTGGCCGGTCACGGGGCACAGCGAGGCCACCTCGTCCGTGGTGAACCGCACCTTCGTGCAGTGCTGTGGCGCCGGGAAGGACTCCACGTGCTCGACGGGGCCCCGTACCTGCGAGCCGAGCAGCGTCAAACCGGACAGATTCTCAGACACACCGTCGAGCATAGCGCAGCGATAACGTGCCTCTGCCGGGCGGCAATCGCATACGCCCGCGCCATCGATGAGCGCTCCGGGAATCACTTTTCCCCGGCTCGGGCGGGCGGACACTCTGGACACCGACTCCTCCTCGCGAGACCATGCAATAAGCCGCCCCATTAATGGGGCGAGCCGGGGCCGTGGTCGGCAAAACTTCGCGCCGGACGGGGGACGCGGGTTTCCGGCCACCGGAGTACTGCCGGAGAACGGCCCGCCAGACCCGGTGAATCCCCGCGAAGGAGACGCTGTGACCGCCGAGGGCGTGCCAATCTGGGATCGTTTCCCGAGCCACCAACGTCTGTGCATCAACTTCACGCTGACCTGCAACATCGCCTGCGACCACTGCATCGTGGAGTCGAGCCCGCACCGGCGGGAACGACTCGATACGGAGGAGGTGCGGGCGGCTCTTTCCGAGGCATGGGAGAACGGTCGCCGGCACGTCACGTTCAGTGGCGGTGAAGTGTTCTTGTACCCCCGCGAAATGTGCGAGGTGATCACCTGGGCGCGGCAGCTGGGTTACGTCGTCGACGTCGAGTCGAACGCATTCTGGGCGCGGTCGGACCAATTGGCGAGAGAAAAGCTCGCGCCATTCGTGGAGGCCGGCATCTCGGGTCTCGCTTTGAGCGCCGACATCTACCACATGAAGTACTTCCCGGTGGAGCGGCCGATCACCGCGGCGCGCACCGCGCGCTCCTTCGGGCTGGCGACGGAGATCCAGTTCTGCCGCTCCCACTACCGGGAGCGGGACGACGAGATCATCGCCGCGCTCGCCGCGGCCGGTGAGCCCTACGTCGTGCTGGAGCTGCTGGACCGGGGGCGCGCGCGGGAGATGCTGCAGGTCTGGCGGGGCCACCGGGTCGAGGAGCTCTCCGAGTGCGACGACCTCACGACCACGCTCCACGCCACCGGCGACGTGTACGCCTGCTGCCAGCTCGACATCGGCGCCGACCAGATGAAGCGCACGCCGGTCTTCCTCGGCTCGATCCGCTCCGCCGCCTCCGACGCGGCGGAGCGCGACCGGCGGGAGCAGCTGGTCCGCGCGTTCTACGACCCGGAATCGCCGATCTACTTCCGCACGATGGTCCGGGAGCACCCGCTGTTCCAGCCGCTGAACGAGGAGAGGTTCTCCAACATCTGCACCTTCTGCATGCACGCCCTGGGCGATCCGGCCCGGGTCGCGGCGCTGGAGGAGCGGCTGCGCCCGGCCGTGTCCGGTCAGGACCACCGCCCGGCCGTGTCCGGTCAGGACTACCGCCCGGCCGTGTCCGGTCGGGACCACCGCCCGGCCGTGTCCGGTCGGGACCACCGCCCGGCCGCGGGCCGTCAGGATGAGCGCCTGACCGCGCACGGCCGGGAACGCGCGGCTTTCGTGGAGCGAGCGCACCGCTTATTCGGCGGGCCGGCGGAGCACCAGCAGGACGTCCCGGGCCCCGACCCGGGTGGGCCGGCCGCGCCGGGCGGTCCAGCCGGCCGCCAGCTCGGCCGGCGTCACGTGGCGCAGGTGTCCCGGGTCGAACGCGGGCAGCCGCAGCTCGTAGTCGAGATGGTGCGAGGCGCGCAGCTCCACCAGGTCGAGTCCGCTGTGGAGGGCGGCCTCGACGTAGTCCTCGAAGAACAGCCGGTTCACCGTGGGGCTGTCGTACACATGCCACACCAGCAGGTCGGCGAGGTCGTCCGGCAGCGCGGTGCCCAGCAGCCGCCGCAGCTGCGTCCGGTCGTAGGCCAGGTGCGCCCACGGCGGCAACAGCGTGTCCTTCCAGAAGACCAGGTCGCGGCCCTCGTACGAGACGTACTCGAGCTGGTGGCCGTCGACGGCGCTCCAGATCGGGCCGAAGTGCCCGTAGAGGATGCCGCCCGGCCGGAGCACCCGGCGCACCTGGGCCAACGTCGCGGTGACGTCGATGAACTGGAAGGCGTTGCTGGAGAACACGGCGTCGGCGCACGCGTCGGGCAGCGGCATGTCCTCCGCCCGTGCCCGTACCACCTCGGTGCGGCCGGACGGGCCGGTCCCGGCGGGGCGGTTCGGGTCCACCGACGTCCACCGCGCGACACCGTGCGACTCCGCGTGGGCCTCCGACAGCGAGCCCCCGATCTCCACGACGTGCGCGCCGGCGAGCCGTACCCGCGTGGCGAAGTCGGCGAAGACCGCGTCCTCGGACAGCGCCAGGCCACCGGCCGGGTCACCGCCCGCCGGCGTCGTGCCGGCAAGCGTGGTGTCGGCGGGCGCCGAGCCGGTGGACGTGGTGCCGCCGGGTGTCGCGCCGGTGGGTGTGGTCTCGGTGGACGCCGAGCCGGGGGACGCGGTCGCGGCGGGCGGCGTGCCGACGGGTGCCGTCTCGGCGGGTGTCGTGCCGGTGGGCTCGGCCGCCGGGTTCGCCGCGCTCATCGGGTCACCGTACCGGCCGGCACCGTGTCGGCGCCGACCTCCGCCAGGCGGACCGGGCGACGTTCGCGGCGGGACAGCGAGGCCGCCTCGGCGATGAGCAGCGCCTGCAACGCGTCGTCGACGGTGGCGTGTCCGGCGAGGCCACCGGACGTCCCCGAGGGACCGCCGGCGTCCGGCGCCGCGACCAGGCCGAGGAAGGCGGCCACCTCCGCCCGGTAGGCGGCGGCGAACCGGTCCAGGAATCCCGGCCAGGCCGCCTCGGCGAGCGGCGGCGCGTCCGGCTCGGCCGAGCGCAGCGGCACCCGGGTGTCGAGCCCGACCGCCACGGTCGCGCGGCTGCCGGCCAGCTCCATCCGTACGTCGTAGCCCGCCCCGTTGTAGCGCGACGCCTGCATCGTGGCCAGCGTGCCGTCGTCGAGGGTGAGCACGGCGGCGGCCTCGTCGACGTCCCCCGCGGCGGCGATGTAGTCGGCGCCGCGGTTGGCGCCGGTCGCGTAGACCTCGACGACCTCGCGACCGGTGACCCAGCGCAGCACGTCGAAGTCGTGGATCTGGCAGTCGCGGTGGATGCCGCCGGAGACGGCGACGTAGGCCGCCGGCGGCGGCTCCGGGTCGGCGGTCAGCAGATGCACGCGGCACAGCCGTCCGATGGCGCCGGAGCGCACGGCGTCGTGACCGCGCAGGTAGCCGGGGTCGAAGCGGCGCTGGAACCCGACACAGACCGGTGTGGTGGTCTCGCGGACCTGCGCGGCGACCCGGCGCGCGGTCGCCGGATCGGTGAAGACGGGCTTCTCGCACAGCACCGGGACGCCCCGGGCGGCGCAGTGCACGACCAGGTCGGCGTGCGTGCGCGTCGGGGTGGCGACGACGACCGCGTCCGGTGCCGTGTCCAGGAGTGTGTCGACGCCGTCGGCGACCTGGCCGCCGATCGACTCCGCCACCTGACGGGCGCGGTCCGGGTCGGTGTCGACCACGTGGATCCGGCCGACGCGCGGATCCTCGGCCAGCGACCGGGCGTGCACCGCGCCGATCCGGCCGGCGCCGATCAGACCGACCCGCATGTCAGGCGTACCCATCGGCCAGGTGCTCGCTGTCCGGGCTCATCGCGGTGCTCGCGCTGCTCATGCCACGGGCCACGGGTGCGCGGTGCCGGCGATGCGGTTCCACACGTTGATGACGGCGATCGACCACAGCAGCTCCGCCTGCTCCGTCTCGGTGAAGTGCGCGCCGACCTCGGCCCACACCTCGTCGGTGACGGCCGCCTGGCTCATGAGGGTGACCGCCTCGGTCAGCAGCAGCGCGGCGCGCTCGCGTTCGGAGAAGAACGGCGCCTCCCGCCACGTCGTGAGCGTCGCCAGCTGCTTGGGCGTCGCGCCCGCCTCGGCGGCGGCCTGGGTGTGCGCGTTGACGCAGAACGCGCACGCGTTGATCTGCGACGCGCGCGTACGGACCAGTTCGAGCAGTCGCTGGTCGAGGCTCACCTTGTCGGCGGCCGCGTCGAAGGCCTCCATCGCCTGCATGATGTGCGGGGCGAGACGGTCCACCGGCAACCGGAAGTTGGACATACCCGATGGATTGGCAGCGGTCATCGTCGCTCCTGTCTACACGCCCGCAGCGTGTCGAGTCTGCGATTACGTTCTGGGTCCACAGGGCAACGACGTGCGCACTGCTGCGCGCGCACGAGTGGTTGAGATTTCACGTCTGGATCCCCGTTCCCCCGATATGCCCCTTCCTACTCGAAGAACGGCGCCCGACGCAACGGGCACCGGCCACGGCGCAATCATCCGGACATTAACCGGTGCCCGTACGGAACGCATTCCTGTCGTTACATCCGTAGTGCGGAGCGACATCTGACGAGCCGTTCTGAGCTGCCAATACGCACGTGCCGAAGGCCTCCGGCCGCCGGCCGACGGAGGACCGATTCCGGTGTCCGCTCAGCGGCCGATCGGATGCCGAATCAACTGCGGACAACGGCCGTACATCGCTCATTCGGTCGATTCGACAGGATTGACCTGCCCAGATCGCGGTCGATCCGCGGACGGTCGCGTCGATCTCGCTTCGAGGGCGGCCGGTGGCGTGGAGCGGAGCGGGGCCGGCCGATCGGGGGCCTGACCTCTGCGTCATCTGACGCAGACGGCGTGCCGGAGCGGGCGGCGGGGTCGGACGCATGCGTGCGCGAAACCGCCTCCGGGCACGGCCGGAACCCCTCGGTCCCGCCCCGGCCTCCGGACCGCAGCCGGACATCGATGTCCGCTTTTTGCCAGGTAATTGGGTATTCCCTTCAAAAACTTCCGGCGCTATGGTGATCATCATTCGGCCCCCCGCCCACGGGAAAGGGGACCCCGGCGGCGGCATCGCAGAGTAGGGTCGAACAGGTCGAGACATCATGGGGGAGCGCCATGGGGGAGAAGATCGGCCGGGGAGCACTCCGCGATCTCATTCCGCTTATTCCAGACTGATTCCGGAAGAGCATTTCTCTTGACGCTCGGCACCTGCGGGTGCTGATCGAGTCAGAGTTTCAACGACTTCATCACGAAGTATTCGAGCCCATCCCTGAGGACAGGTTCACCATGCCCACGCGCGCCATCGCGCTGTGGGTTGGCCTCGGCAAGGCCTGACTCCCACTGCCACCGGAGCCGGGCCACACGGAATCGTGCGATCGAGATGGTGTTTACGTGGTTGATGCTGCCCTGAATTACGACGTCGTCGTCGCCGGCAACGGCGCACTCGGATTGTCTCTCGGGCTCGTCCTGGCCCGACGAGGCCTGCGGGTGGCGGTGGTCGGCCGGGCCGACCGGCCGTACGCCGCGTCCGCCGCCGCCGGCGCGATGAACGGATGCTTCGGCGAGGTGACCCCGCACCTGCTGCGCAGCCCGCACGGCCGGCTGAAGCTGGCCATGGACGTCCAGGCCACCGGTCTCTGGGACGCCTGGCAGGAGGGTCTGCTGGAGGAGTCCGACGAGACCGCGATCCGTACCGCCGACGGCACCGTGGTCATCCTGAACACCGTCGGCATCCACGAGATCGACACCGAGGGCTTCCGGGCCATCCGCTCGGCGCTCGACGAGTACAAGGAGCCCTACGAGGACCTCGACCCGGCCGAGGTGCCGTGGCTGCACCCGGCGCCGACCGCCCGGCCGCTGCAGGCCATGTTCATCCCGGGCGAGCACGCGGTCGACGCGCCGGCGCTGCTGCGGGCGCTGTCCACGGCGTTCACCCGCAACGGCGGCACGCTCGTCGACGACCTCGTCGCGGAGGTGCGGCTGACCGACGGCCGGGCCGACGGAGTACGGTTCGAATCCGGGACGACCCTGTCGGCCGGGCACGTCGCGCTCGCCACCGGCGCGGCCACCACGAAGCTGCTGGAGTGCCTGCCGGAGGAGATCCGCCACCGGATCCCGGCGATCGTCGCGGGCCGGGGCGTGGCCCTCATGGTCCGCACGATGGACGGCACCATCCCCCGCACCGTGATCCGTACCCCCAACCGGGCGTTCGCCTGCGGCCTGCACGTGGTGCCGCGCCAGGACGGGGTGCTCTATCTGGGCGCCACCAACGAGGTGGAGTCCCAGGTCGGGACGACCGCCGCCATCGGCGAGCTGAACCTGCTGCTCAGCGGGGCCAGCCAGATGCACGACGACCTGGTCAACGGCTGGGTCGAGCGGATCATGGTCGGCAACCGGCCGGTACCGCTGGACGGCTTCCCGCTGCTGGGCGAGGTCGGGGTCGACGGCCTGTGGCTCATGACGGGGACGTACCGCGACGGCCTGCACCAGTCGCCGCTGCTGGCCGCCGAGATGGCCGCGCGGATCCTCGGCGAGCCGCACGACAAGGAGCTGGACGTCTTCGCGCCGGTGCGCCCGCCGATCCAGTCGATGACGCGCGAGGAGTGCCTGGAGATGGCGGTACGGCACACCCTCGGCAGCGGATACGAGCACGAGTGGCGGTTGCCGGACGACTGGCCGCCGATGATCGAGCAGCACTTCCGGAGCGCGTTCGGCCGGTCGCTGGAGGAGGTCGACCCCGAGTTCGTTCCGCCGCCGGAGATGTTCATCTTCGCCGACGACCACATCCACGCCGCGCTGCGCACGTACTACGCGGCGCACCGCGGCGCGTCCGGACGGTAGAGCCGATGTCGGAAGGGGCCGCAGGTGTGTCGACCAGGACGGACACCGGCGTGACGCGGGTACTGCTGATCAAACCGCCGATCCGCGCGTGCATGATCGAGATCGGCCGGCACATGCCGATCGGGCTCGCCTACCTCGCCTCCCAGCTGCGGGAGAGCGGTATGGAGGTCGACATCTTCGACTCTCTGGCGTTCAGCGACGACAACCACGTCGTACCGCCGGAGCAGTACACGGACGCCGACCGGGCGAAGGTGGCGGCGCACCCGCGCTGGGACCACCTGGTGCACTGGGGCGCCGACTGGGAGCGCATCGAGCGGCAGCTGCGGCGCGGCTACGACGTGGTCGGGGTGTCGTGCATGTTCACCCCCTACTACGAGCCCGCGTACGAGCTGGGCCGGCTCGCCAAGCGGCTCCTGCCGGAGGCGAAGGTGATCCTCGGCGGGCAGCATCCGACGGTCGCGCACCCGCACGCGCTGGCCGAGGAGGCGTTCGACGCGCTGGTCCTCGGCGAGGCGGAGGCCAACGTGGTGGAGGTCGTCGAGGCGCTCGCCGCCGGACGGAGCCTGGAGGGCGTCCCCGGCCTCGCGTTCCGCTGCGGCACGGGGCTGTGCGACTGCGAGCGTCCCAAGGGCGTGCACCTGCAGCCGCGCGCCGAGTTCCTCCAGGACCTCGACGGCCTGGCACTGCCGGCCGTCGACCTGCTCGACATGACGAGCTACGACGCGACGGCGACGCTCATCACCAGCCGCGGCTGCCCGTTCTCCTGTTCGTTCTGCACCGTGCACGCCACGGTCGGCAAGAAGTTCCGCGCCCGCACGCCGGAGAACGTGGTCGACGAGATCGAGCACTACGTGACCCGGCACGGCATCCGCCGGTTCTTCATCGAGGACGACAACTTCACCTTCGACATCCCGCGGGTCCACGAGATCTGCCAGGCCATCACGCGCCGGGGCCTCGACGTGGAGTTGCACCTGCCCAACGGCATGACGGTGGTGAAGCTGGACAAGCCGCTCGTCGACGACATGGCCGCCGCCGGCTTCTCCAGTCTCTTCCTGGGGCTGGAGACCACGGACGTCAAGCGGCTGCGGCAGATCCGCAAGGGCTTCACCTCGCTGGAGAAGGTGAACGCCGGCGCCGGGCTGTTCACCGACCACGGCATCGACGTCGGCGCGTCGCTCATCGTGGGGCTGCTCGGGCAGACCACGGCCGAGGTCGCGCGGGACTCGATCAACCTGATGCTCGCCGGCATCAGCTTCTGGACCAACCCGTTCTATCCGATCCCGGGCTCGCCGGACTTCCAGCAGTGCCTCGCGAGCGGGCTCATCACGCCGCAGACCGAGCTGGCCCTGTACGACCAGTTCAACTTCGCGATCGGCTCCGACAACCTGTCTCCCGCCGAGCTGTACTGGTCGGTCGTCATCACGCAGGCCATGGCGCACTGGCCGGACTACGTGGTGGAGGGCGCGCGCGTGCGCCGCGAACGCGGAGCGGCCGGCCTCGACGAGGCGTTGCGGCGGCTGGTCGCCCACAGCGGCGACCTGTTCGGGCCGAACGGCGAGCTGGAGGTCCCCGCCGTGCCGGCGGCGATCGACGGCAACGTCGTGCACGCGCACCCGGACGGCTGCTTCCACGCGGCGCAGCGCATCGACCCGCGGCGGCTCCCCGGCGAGGTGTGCACCTTCACCGGCGACGTCTTCGCCGCCGCGGTGAGCCTCTACACCGGCGTGGCGTACCGCTCCGACCAGCTGCCGCGCGGCCTCGGTGACGGCTGTGCCTTCGCCCTCGACAACACCCACGTGGACGGCGTCTTCGACGACGTCCGCAAGACCGTGCTCGACGAGCTTGACGACGCCATGACCGCGACCGAGAGGGAGGCCGTATGAACAGCCGGGCCACGCAGACCATGGTGAACAACCTGGAGACCATCGACCGGGCGCGGCGGGTCACCGCCGCCGAGCAGTACGACATCGGCACCCGGTTCCCCTCGGTCATCGTGAAGGCCCAGGGATCCTGGATGGAGGACGTCGAGGGGCGGCGCATCCTGGACGTCACCGCCGCCAGCGGCGCCCTGCTCCTGGGCAACCGGCACCCGGCCGTGGTGGAGGCGATCACCCGCTGCATCGCCGAGCACGGCACGGTGTTCGCCAGCACGATCTCGCTGCCGCGCATCGAGCTGGCCGAGCGGCTGTGCGAGCGCTACCCGGCCGGCGAGAAGGCGGTGTTCAACAAGAGCGGTTCCGAGGCGACCACGGCCGCCATCCGGATGGCGCGCGCCGCCAGCGGCCGGGACATCATCGTGACCTCCGGCTACCACGGCTGGTACGACTGGCACCTCAACTACCTCAGCATCGGGTTCGACCCGGGCACGCGCATCGCCTGCTACGGCTACAACGAGACGGCGCTGCGGCGGCTGCTGCACGAGTTCGCCGGCGAGATCGCCGCGGTGATCGTGACGCCCGAGCCGGCGTGGTTCGACGAGGAGTACTACCGCCGCGTCTCGCAGCTGTGCGCCGAGTACGGCGTGTACTTCATCATCGACGAGGTGATCACCGGGTTCCGGTGGGGCCACCGTGGCCTCAACGGCACCGGTCAGGTGCCGGCCGACGCGATCACGCTGAGCAAGGGCCTGGGGAACGGCCACTCCATCTCCTCCGTTGTCGGGCGCCGCGAGATCCTCGACGCCTACGACAAGGCCGGGGTCGCCGGCACCTACACCCGCGAGGTGCCGCCGATGGCGGCCGCCCTGGCGGTGCTCGACGTCACCGAGGACGGCTCGGTGCACGAGCACACCCAGCGGATGGGTACGGCGCTGCGCGACGGGATGCGCGGCATCCTCGCGGACGTGGGCATCCCGGCCTTCGTCAGCGGGCCGCCGATGATGTTCGACGTCGTCGTGCCGTCCGAGCAGCTGTCGTGGGACATCTACCGGGCCGCCTTCGACCACGGCGCCTACTTCGAGGACAGCGGCACGCACATGGTGACCGCGGCGTACGGGCAGGCCGAGGTCGACCACGCGCTGGAGGCGTTCGAGAAGGGCGCCCGCGAGGTGGCCAAGACCACGTCGTTCGACTTCGACGCGCTGCCGGAGTGGCGGATGCGCCAGTTCGCCGCCGAGGCGTTCGGCGGGGCGCTGGAGGACGACGAGGCGGCGCTGCGCCGCATCGACGAGACCGTCCACGCGATCGCGAACCGCGACCGGTCGCTGGCGCGCGCCCTCGACCCGTCCTGCGGCTGAGATGCCCCGGTCATCCCCGGAGCCGGCCGCGCTCGCCGGCCGGCTCGGGCTCCAGGGTGCGTGGACGCACGTGGCGAGCCGCTCGTACGGCACGGTGATCCATCGGGTCGACGGCCGGCGCCACGCGCTCTACGTCAAGACGACGCCGCCCCGGCGCGACGACGACCTGCGGTTCCACCCCGGCGGCGAGGCCGAGCGCCTGCAGTGGCTCGCCGCCCGGGGGTTCCCGGTGGCCGAGGTGGTCGACGTCGGTGGTGACGACGACCTGATGTGGCTGGTCACCACGGCCGTCGAGGGCCGCTCGGCGGCCGGGCGGTGGGAGGCGCACGAGCGGCAGGCGGTGCTCGACGTCGTCGCCGACGCCCTCCGCGCCCTGCACGAGCTGCCGGTCGCCGACTGCCCGTTCGACGGGACGCTGGCGGTGACCCTGCCGCTGGCCCGGCTGGCGACCGAGATGGGCTGGATCGACCTCGACGACCTCGACCCGCGGCACCACGGGTGGTCGGCGCGACGGCTGCTCGACGAGCTGACCGCCACGCCGCCGCCCGCGACCGAGGACCTGGTCGTGTGCCACGGGGACCCCTGCCTGGACAACTTCCTCGTCGCGCCGGACACGCTGACGCTCACCGGCATCCTCGACGTGGGACGGCTCGGCGTGGCCGACCGCTGGAAGGACCTGGCCATCGCCTCCCGCGACGTGGCCGAGCAGCCGCCCGGCGACGGGGCGGCCGTGGCGCGCCTCCTGGCGCGGTACGGCGCCCGCCACGACGCCGGCAAGGACCACTTCTACCGACTCCTGGACGAGTTCGTCTGATGAACGTACTCCTGCTGTCCCCCCACCCCGACGACATCGCCTGGTCACTGGGCGGCACCGTGGCGCGGCTCGCCGACGCCGGGGCGTCCCTGTCAGTGCTGACGGTCTTCGGCCGCACGACGTACGCGCCCGGCTCACCGGCGCACGGCACGAGCGCGGCCGGCCCGGTGCGCGCCGTCGAGGACGCCACGTGGGCGGCCTTCGCCGACGCACGCCTGTTCGGCGCCGACCTGCCCGACGCGAGCCTGCGCGGCTACGACGACGACACGGAGATGGGCGCGCCGCCCGAGCCGGACATCGTGTCCGATACGGCCGAGACGCTCGCCTCGGTGCTGCGCGCGGTCCGTCCCGACCTGCTGCTCGTGCCGCTGGCCGTCGGCGGGCACGTCGACCACCGGGCCGCCCGGTCGGCCGCGGAGCGCGTGGTCGCCGACGAGGCGCCCGGCCGCGCGCTGATCTACTACGAGGACCTGCCCTACGCCGCCGGCGTGCACCGCCCGCACACCGGGCATCCGGTGCTGGTCGACGTCGCCGGCTGCCACGCGCGGCGGGAGGCGGGAGCGCGCTGCTACCCGTCCCAGGAGCCGCACCTCATCCTGCCGGTCATCGCCGCGCACACGTCCGCGGCGGGCGGCGAACGGCTCTGGGCCGCCACCGCGGCCGCCGCTCAAGGGCTCGCCCTGTTCCTCGCCGGCGCCCAGGTCGACCAGAACGCTCCGGCGGGCCGGAACGCCCTGCCGGACCACGCTCCGGCGGGCCGGAACGCCCTGCCGGACCACGCTCCGGCGGGCCGGAACACGGACGCGCCGCTGCCCAGAATGGAGTTCCAACCATGGTGATGCAGCCACTGCCGGTCATCCCGACGACGATCCCGGTGGTGCCGCGCCACGTCACGGTGTTCGTGAACTGGTCGTGCAACCTGACCTGCCGGGAATGCTGGATGTACGGCGACTCGGCGGCGGAGAGCACATGGCTCGCCGACGTCAAGCGCGACCAGATGAGCGTCGAGATGTGGACGGCCCTGGTCGACGAGCTGGCCGAGGGCAACAGCGAGAAGGTCTACCTGACGATCATGGGCGGCGAGCCGCTCATGCACGACGACGTCGTCGAGCTCATCCGCATCGCCAAGACGCGGATGCCGGACTGCAACCTCGACATGAGCACCAACGCCACGCTGCTGCCGCGGTTCGCCGAGGACATCGTGGCCGCCGGCATCGACGACGTGTACATCTCCATCGACGGCCCCAACACGGAGGTCAACGATCCGATCCGCGGCCGCAAGGCCTTCGAGCGGGCCGTCGCCGGGCTCAAGGCGCTGCAGGACGCCAAGGCACGGGCCGGCCGCGGCCCGAACATCGCCCTGAACTTCGTCGTCACCGGCATGAACTACACGCACCTGGTCGACATGGTGCACCTGTGCGAGGAGCTCGGCGTCGAGGAGATCACCGTCGGGCTGTCGAGCTTCTTCACCCGCGAGGAGGGCAAGGGGTCGCGGGCCGCGTTCGAGGCGGTGACCGGCCGGCCGTTCATGTCCTGGGCGGGCTACTGCAACGAGCACCAGCACGCGGACATCGACCCGGCACGGCTGGAGGAGCTGCTCGACGAGGCCGACCGGCTCACCGACCGGGTCCGCGTGCTGGTCGCGCCGACCCGCTACAGCAACCGCGAGAAGAGCCGGTTCTTCGCCAAGGACTGGAGCCGGATCGTACGGGAGACGACCTGCGTGAAGCTCTGGGCGCAGACCACCGTGCTGCCCGACGGCCAGGTCGTCAGCTGCACCACGTTCGCCGACACCGTCATGGGCTCCATCCGGGACAGGTCACTGAGCGAGGTGTTCCACGGCGACACCTACACCCGCATGCGGCAGATGATCCGCGAAGGGCTGCAGCCCATCTGCTACCGCTGCTGCGAACTCAACATGGACATCGACGTCGATCCCGCCCTCTACGACGCCGCCACCGTGAAGGAGTGAATTCGCGATTCGTACCTCCGAGCAAGTCACCAATGCCACATATCTCGATCAGCAGCGGGCCGCCAAGATTTACGGCGACGCATTCCGCACCGTATTCGAATACGTCTACGGCTCCCACATTCCCGGCGCCGTCGCCGAATTCGGCTGCTTCGAAGGGTTCAGCTCGCTTCTGCTGGCGGACCTCATCGTCGAGTTCGACGCGCTGACCGAGTTCTACGCCACGCTGCACCCGCGGCACATGTACGTCTACGACTCCTTCGCCGGGTTCCCGAAGAGCACCAACAACGTCGACGCGATCTCGTACGAGGTGGTCGACACCGGCTACTGGCGGGAGAGTGAGGACGCGTCGCCGCCGGGCACCGAGGAGATGCTGCGGCGCGAGTTCACCCGCCGCTTCGGCGAGGCCGGCTGGACGATCGTGCGGGGCATGTTCGAGCAGTCGCTGGTGTCCGACCCGCTGCGGCGGGAGGTCGCCATCGCCAACCTGGACTGCGACCTGTACGCCTCCACGGTCCAGGTGCTCGACCACCTGCTGGGGAACCGCCTGTTCCCCGACGGCGCCGTCATCCTGCTCGACGACTACAACTGCAACCGGGCCAACCCGCGGTTCGGGATGCGCCGGGCGCTGCGGGAGTGCTTCGCCCGGACCGACGGGTTCTACGACTACAGCGAGTTCATCAACTACGGCTGGCACGGCCGCGCGTTCTTCGTGCACCGCCTCGGCGACAGCCCGAACCCCGACGCCGGAAACCTCGACGCCGGGTACCTCACGGAAGGCGGGGCGCGATGAGCGAAACGGACATGCTCGCGCTGGTGGTCCGCGGGCCCAAAGAGCACGCCGTCGAGCGCGTGCCCCGGCCGGTCCCCGCGCCGGGCGAGGCACTGGTCGCGGTCACGCACGTGGCGATGTGCGGCACCGACCTGCGGCTGCTGCGCGGCACCCTCCACGACGCGGAGTACCCGGTGATCCCGGGGCACGAGTGGGCGGGCCGGGTCGTGTCGGCGCCGACCCGCCCGGAGCTGGTCGGCCGGGCGGTCGTGGCGGACAACATCCTGCCGTGCCGGAACTGCCCGCAGTGCGCGGCGGGCCGGTTCAACCTCTGCGGCGACTGCGACGAGCTGGGCTTCACCCGGCCCGGCGCGTTCGCCGAACTGCTCACGATCCCGGCGCAGCAGCTCGAACCGCTGCCCGAGGAGCTGTCCGGCGCGCAGGCGTGCCTGCTGGAGCCGCTGGGCGTGGCGCTGCACGCCTGCGAGCGGGGCCCCGACGTACGGGACCGGCTCGTGGGCGTCATCGGCGGCGGCGCGATCGGGCTGCTCGTGGCGCAGCTGGCCGCGTCGGCCGGCGCGGCCCGCGTGAGCGTGGTCGACCCGATGCCGGCCCGCCGGCGGCTGGCCACGACACTCGGGCTGGACGCGCGGGCGTCCCTCGGTGACTGGGACGACGAGCAGCCCGAGGTGGTGTTCGACGCCACCGGCGTGGCCGACGTCTTCCCCGACGGGCTGCGCGCCACCCGTCCCGGCGGCGCCTACGTGCTCGTCGGCTACTCCGGCGAGGAGGCGACCCGCTTTGAACCCAGCACGGTGATGCTCCGCGAGCTGACGCTGTACGGCGTCCTGTCCGGCCAGGGCCAGCTGCGCAACGCGCTGGCGGCGGCCACGTCCGGCGCGGTGCGGCTGGCGCCCCTGGTGAGCGAGCCGCTGCCGCTGAGCCGGTACCGGGCGGTCCTCGAGGACAGCGGTGAGGCCGCACCGTTGCGCCGGTTCTTCGAGATCGAGCAGGAAGGTGGACAGTCATGAGCGCACTCGCCGTCTCCGGGGGCACCCCCGTACGCCAGGGCCGTCCCTGGCCGGCGTGGCCGCAGTACGACGGGGCCACCGAGCAGGAGCTGATCGCCGCGCTGCGGTCCCGCCGGTGGGCGATCAGCTGGCCCAGCGACGGCGAGCGCGCGCGGGAGCGCCGCTTCGCCGAGGAGTTCGCCCGCTACAACGGAGTGC
Source organism: Actinoallomurus soli (assembly GCF_024055715.1). Taxonomy (GTDB): domain Bacteria; phylum Actinomycetota; class Actinomycetes; order Streptosporangiales; family Streptosporangiaceae; genus Actinoallomurus; species Actinoallomurus soli. Next base: position 555,749 of record NZ_JAMXMV010000003.1, on the reverse strand, counting down.
CGTACTGCGTCAGCGTCGACCACGGATCGAGCGCCCTGCTCGTCGCCCTGGAGGCACTGAACATCGGCCCCGGCGACGAGGTCATCGTGCCCGCCATGACCTGGGTCGCGCCGGTCACCGCCGTGCTGCGCGTCGGCGCGCTGCCCGTGCTCGTCGACTCCGACCCGCGCACCGGCTGCATCACCTCCGACACCATCCGCGCCGGACTGAGCGACCGTACGCGCGCCGTCATCCTCGTCCACCTGGCCTGCACCGTCGCGGACCTCGACGGCATCACCGCGCTCACCCGCGAGGCGGGCGTCCCGCTGGTCGAGGACTGCGCGCAGGCGCACGGCGCCCGGTGGCGCGGCCGCGCCGTGGGCACGTACGGCGACGTCGGCGTGTTCAGCTTCCAGAACGGCAAGGTGCTCACCGGCGGCGAGGGCGGCGCGGTCATCACGAGCGACGAGGGCATCTACCGGCGGGTCCAGCAGCTGCGCGCCGACTCGCGCTGGTACCCGGAGGGGAGCTCGGCCGCCGGCGAGATGGAGCTGGTCGAGGCCGGCGAGATCATGGGCGCCAACTACTGCATGTCGGAGCTGTCCGCCGCCGTCCTGATCGACCAGCTGCCCCGGCTCGACGCGCAGCACCAGCACCGGGAGAAGATCGCCGGTGAGCTGGAGCGGCGCCTGGCCGAGCTGGGCGGCTTCGCGCCCGTGCCGCTGCCGGAGGAGGCCGACGCCCGGTCGATCTACGAGTACGGCGTCCAGGTGGAGCCGGGCACGTTCGGCGACGTGCCGCTGGGCCGGGTCGCCGAGGCGCTCATCGCCGAGCTGGGCATGACCTGGTACCCGGCCGACGCGCCGCTGCACCGCAGCATCATGCTGCGGCCGGAGACCAAGCGGCGCTTCGCGGCGCTGTGGGACGACCACGGCCGGGACCGCGCCCTGGGCCGGGACTACGGCGGCGCCGAAAGGTACTGCGACACCACGCTGCTGTTCCACCACTCGGCGCTGCTCGGCGACGCCTCCGACGTCGACGACATCGTCCGGGCGCTGGACAAGGTCCGCACGCACCATGCGGAGCTGTGACGAGGCCGATCTGCACGTCCTGCGGCTGACGCCGTACTACTACCTGGGCGGGCGCGAGCTGACCCACCGGGAGCTGCAGTACGAGCCGATCGGCGGCATGCAGGTGCAGATCATGCAGACGACCGAGCAGCTGTCCGAGCTGGGCACCCGCCAGACGGTGGTGTTCCCCCGGCGGCCGGGCATGCCGCGCGCGGTACGGCGGGACGAGCGCACCCGCTTCGAGCTGCTGTCCCCGCCGGTGGCACCGATCCCCACCCGCTCGAAGGGCTACGTGGGGCTCCTGGTGTCGTGGGGGCTCGCGCTCGTCGCCTGGTGCGCGGGACAGCGCCTGCGCGGACGGCACCGGCGGTACTCGCTGATCCACATGCACTGCAGCGAGCTGCCGTGGACGTTCCTGTTCGCGGTGCTCGCCCGGCGGCTGCTGCGCCGGCCGCTCGTGCTCACGGTGCACTGCAGCGCGCTGGTGACGTTCCACCCGGAGACGCTGGGCGGCCGGCTGCTCATCGAGCCGGCGCGGTACTTCGAGCGGATCGCGATACGCCGGGCGGAGGCGGTCGTGGTGCTGACGCAGCGGGTCCGCGACGCCTACCTCGGCCTCGGCCTCACCGACCCCGACCGCGTCCATGTGGTGCCGGACGGCGTACGACTGGCCGACTTCCGCCCGGACCCCGCCGCCCCCGCCGACATCACCGAGGCCGAGCCGACGGCCAGAGCCGAGCGGGCCACCAGGGCCGAGCCGGTCGTGGAAACCGAGCCGGTGGCGGAGGTTGAGCCGGTCGCCGGGGCGGCGCCGATCACGGCGGCGGAGCCGGTGGCCGGGGCGGGGCCGGCGGCCGAGGCGGAGCCGATGGTGCTCTACTGCGGACGGTTCGCGCCGGAGAAGGGCTGGGCCGACTACGTCGACGCCGCCGCCCTCCTGATCGCCGAGGGTGTACGCGCGCGGTTCGTGATGTGCGGAGACGGCAACGAGCTGGTCCGGTGCCGGGCCCAGCTGCGGCGGCTGGGCATCGAGGACCGGGTGGAGCTGCGCGGCCACCTGGACCGTCCGGACATCGCGCGAACGATGCGGCGCGCCGCCGTCGTGGTGATCCCGTCGCGGCACGAGGAGATGGGCGGCACCGTCCTGGAGGCGCTCACCGCGGGCCGTCCGGTGGTCGTCACCGACGTGGGCGGGCTGCCCACCGTCGTCGGGCACGGTGCCGCCGGGCTCATCGTGCCGCCCTGCGACCCGCCCGCCCTCGCCGAGGCGATCCAGCGGTGCCTGGACTCGCCGGAGCTGGCGGCGCGGCTGGGCGAGGCCGGCGCGCAGCGCGCCGCGGGCTACGACCTGGAGAGCGTCACCCGGCGCCTACTGGACGTCTACACCGCCGTCACCGACGTCGCCGCACGGCAACGGGTGCCGGCCGCCGGTGTGGGCACCGGCTGACCTGGCGCCGGGCGGTGCGGGGTGCCGGCCGTCGGAATAGGCCTGGCTGATCCGGCACCGCGCGGCGTGGGGGCCGGCCATCCGAGCGGGCCCGGTTGTCCCTGCGCCGGGCGGTGCCGGGCGCCGGCTGACCTGGCGCCGGGCGGTACGGGGCGCCGGCCGTCCGAGCGGGCCCGGTTGTCCCTGCGCCGGGCGGTGCCGGGTCACCGGCCGCCGGTGTGTGTGTCGGCGGCTGCGGCGATGCGGGGACGGATGCCGGTCGTCGGAGTGGGCGCCGGCCGATGAGGCGACCGGAAGGAGACGGGTGGAGACGTCGATGCGGCAGCGGCCGGACCTGGCAGTACTCGGCGGGGGCGGCGCGGGCGCGATGGCGATCCTGTGGACGCTCGCGGCGGGCCGGTCCGCGGTGTGGGTGCCCGGTGCCGGTCCGCCCGGCGACCCGCTGCTCGGTCCGGGCGCCATGTGGTGCCTGCCGGTCGGCGTGCACCGGCATCTGGCGCTGCTCGACCGGCTTCTGCTGCGCCGCTACGGTCCCGGCGGCCTGCCGACCCGCGCCGATGGGTCCCCCTGGCGGCTCGCGGACGCGCTGCGGTGGGATACCACTCGGGCCGGCCGCGCGATGGAACTGCACGAGAAGTGGACGGACGGCGGGCCACGCGTCACCGTCACCGCCACCTGGCCGGCGGTGCTGCGGGTGCCCGCCGCCCTGCTCGTCGCCGAGCTGTGGGCCTACCTCGCCGCGGTGGAGGCGATGGACCGGCGCTCCGGGCACCCACCGCGGGTGCGGTTGCGGCCCGCCGATTCCGCCGATCCGGGCGAGCCTGGTGGTCTCCGGGAGCCTGGTGATCGCGGCAAGCCTGGTGATACATGCGAACCGGGTGCTCCCGGCGAGGGGGCCGATCCCGGTGACACGGTCGGCCTCGGCCGGCCGGAACTGGTGCTGCTCGACGACGACCCGGCGGGTAGCACGGCGCGGGCCTGCGGCATCAGGACCGCGCCGCTCGTGGTCGATCACGGCGACGGGCGCGGCCCCACTGAGGCCCGCGCGCATCTCATCGTGGGCGCCCTGGACCTGAGGGTGGGCGCGCAGTGCCGCCGCCGGGTCGCGCCCGCGTTCGACGAGGACCACGACGAGTACCGGGTCCGGCAGGTGGTGGTGGGCCTCGGTCCGGCCGGCGCGCCCGCCTGGCTGGCGGTGCAGGTGCCCGAGCACCACGTCTTCGACCCGGTGGAGGCGGGGCTGGTTCCGCCCGGTGCCGCGCCCGGCTCGCCCGGCTACCTTGACGCGGTCCGGCTGCTGGTACGCCGGCTGTTCGTGACGGCAGCGGCCGAGCTGCTGCAACGGCCGGAAGCGGTGCTGGACGGCGCGGTTCGCGACGGCCCCGACCGGCCCCGCCTGGTGTCGGCGACCGCGTGGCGTCCGGCCGGTCCGCCCTCGGCCGACCCGCCACCGGCCGGCCTGTCCTCGGCTGACTTGTTCTCGGCCGGCGTGCCCGCCGACCCGCCCTCGGCCGGCCGGCCCTTGGGCGGTTCCGGCCAGGGAGCCGGGCGGATCATCGCGGTGGGTGACGCGGCGGGGGGCGGGCACCCGCTGCACCCGTTGCGCGCCGTAGCGCCGTTCCATCACGGCAACCGGGTGCGCCGCTACTGGAGACGGCGCGCGGCGGGCATCACGGCCGAGCGGGCCGCGGCGGCCCTGACCGCCGAGGTGGCGGCCGACACGACCGCGTGGATCGAGGCGAGCGTCGCCGACTTCGCCGAGCCGCCGCAGTTCCACTTCAACGCCGACTGCTTCGCCGAACTCGCCTACGCCCGGGCGCACCGAGAACATTTCGCCGCGCTGGAGGCCGGGCGGGCGGCGCCGGCGCATCCGACGCCGATGGACGGAGCACTGCGGTGACCGACACGATGCCGACACCGGCCGAGACCACGCCGAACGACACGATGCCGGCCGAGACCACGTCGGCCGAGACCACGTCGGCTAGGACGACGCCGAATGACGCGGTGCCGGCCGCGATGGTGACGGCGAACGGGACGCCGGCCGGCACCAGACCGGTCGAGACGATGTCGGCCGGCTCGACGCCGACCGGCGTGGGGTCGGTGCCGGTCGGTGCGCGGTGCGATGCGCGGCCGGACGTCGACGCGGGGGCGGCCGCGCCGGATGAGTTCTACCGGCGCTGGGTCGCCGAGAATCCGTTGCTGGGGGAGCGGCGGGCGTTGCTGGCGCGGTGGCTGGACGATCCGGCGCCGCGGGAGGAGATCGCCGAGGAGCTCGGGCTGCCGCTGGGGGCGCTGCTGCGCTCGTTCAACGACACGGCCCCGATCGGCGCGCCCGTGCCGTTCGGCTACCGGGGCGTCCGGTTCGCCGTCACCGCCATGACGGGGGTCTGCGACGACATCGTCGGCGACCGGTTCCCGCGCTTCGGCACGCCGGTGACGCTGCGCTGCCACCTCGACGAGCCCGACCTGCTGCCGCAGGGCATGTTCGAGGCGGCGGACTGGAACTTCATGGACGCCGGCCGCCCAGGGTTCCTCGGTTACGCGTACGGCGTGCGGGAGGGCGACACGGTGTACCTGGCCGGCCTGCAGAGCGATCTCGCGGTCCGGTACGGCTACCTGTTCCAGGGCCGCGGCGAGGGCACCGACGTGCGTACCGGGGACGAGGTGGTGTTCCGTACGACGGAGGACCTGGTCGCCCGGTTCGGTGACCACGTGCCGGTGCTGCGGCGTACGTTCCAGCGGTACTGGATCGACGTGCTGCTCGGCGCGGTGGCGGCGTGGGCCGCCACCGAGCCGGCGCTGCGCACCCTGGCCCTGCTTTGGTTCGACCTCGAGCCGCAGGAGGACGCGCGCGGGCACCTGGTCCACCGGGTGTACCGGCAGCTGCCGGAGCGGCTCGCCGCCGACGTGCGCCACGTGCACGTCGGCGGACGGTGTCACACGTATCGGACGGCGCCGTTCAGCCGCGTGGCGACACTGCTGGGTGAGCGCTGGAGCGCTGTTCCGGCACCCCGGTCGCCTGGGGACCGACCAGCTCGGTGATGGGCGTCGCCGGTGCGGCGAACCGGTCGACGAGCAGCCGGTGCGCCACCCGCAGCGCCACGGCCTGGATGGTCAGGGTCGGGTTGACCGCGCCGGGGAACGGCAGCAGCGCGCCGTCCGCGACGTAGACGTTGTCGGCGTCGTGGAGGCGCCCGTCCGGGTCGGTGACGCTGGTCGCCGGGTCGGTGCCCATGCGGCAGGTGCCGTGCAGGTGGCCGCTGCCGAGCTCCCAGCCGGACGGCTCGCGCACCACGACGCCGCACCCGGCGGCGCGCAGCAGCTCCTCGCCGCGGCCCAGCATGTACTCCAGCCGGGCCAGGTCCCGCGGGTGCGCCTGGTAGTCCATGACGATGTCGGTGACGCCGTGGCAGTCGGTGCCGGGCCCCAGGCGTACCCGGTTGGTCGGCTGCGGCTCGTCGGGCACCAGCGCCTCGATGCGCAGCAGCTGCTCGTTGGTGCGCACGCGGTACGTCCGCTCGGGCCGTACCTCGTACAGCACGCCGCCGAGCCCGCCGGGGGCGACCGGGTCCTCGTACAGGTCGGTGACGGCGGCCGTGGAGACCGGGCCGAGACCCATGATCTCGCTGCGCGGCGGCTCGTCGCCGCCGCGGTGGCCGTAGCCGACGAGGTACTCGCTGAGCTTGAAACAGAGGCCACGGCCGACGAGGTCGTGGGAGTTGCCCAGCCCCTGCGGGTGGCGCGGGGTGGTGGAGCGCAGCAGCAGCGCCGCGCTCTGCACCGCGTTCCCGGCGATGACGAAGTGCCGGGCGCGGAACTCATGCCGGCGGCCCGTGTCGACGCGCACGCAGCGCAGCGTGTGGGCGTCGCGGCGCTCGTCGCCGAGGAGCGCGACCGCCTTGAGGCCGGCGAACAGCCGTACGCCGGAGCGCAGCGCGGGGGTGAGGAAGCGGTTGACCGCGTCGCCCTTGGCGCCGACGGGGCAGGTGCGCGAGATGCACGGCGCGTCGGCGATGCAGGCGTGGTGGCCCTGATAGGCGTCGGTGAGCACGCCCAGCGGCGTCGGGAACGGGTTCCAGCCGAGCGTCTTGGCGGCCCCGGCGATCGTGGCGCCCTCCGGGGAGGTCGGCACCGGCACGAGGGGGTACGGCGCGGAGCGGGCCGGGATGCTGGGGTCGGCCCCGGCGAGCCCGGCCACGCCGACGAGGTCCTCGATGGCCGTGTAGTAGGGGTCGAGCTCGTCGAAGCCCCAGGGCCACCGCAGCGGCAGGTCGGCCTGGCCGAGCACCCGTTCGGCGTCGAAGTCGATCGGGCGGTGGCGGAACAGCACGCCGCCGTAGAAGACGGTGCCGCCGCCGACGTTGCAGGTGGTCCACGGGGAGCCGACCTTGCCCCACGTGCCGTTCGACTGCCGGACCCAGGCCGACTCGGCGGCGGCGAGGATGTCGTCGTAGCTGGTGTCGGCGGTGACGTGGCCGCCCTGCTCGATGACGGCGACGGACAGGCCGGCGCGACCGAGCAGCCACGCGACGGTCGCGCCGGCCGCTCCGCTGCCGACGACGCACACGTCGTACTCGGTGCGCACGTCGTCCTCGGTCGGTTCGGGGCCGTATCCCGCTTCGGTGCTCGTTGTCACGCCGTCCTCCCCTGGTCGCGCGGCCGCCCGCGGCCGGGCGGCCGCGGGCGGTGGGACCGGCGGCGGACGCAAGGCCCGCCGCCGGCCCGGGTCACATCGTGGTGGCGTCGGCCATGCGGTCCGCCTCCCTGCCGGGAGCCGTCATGGCGTCCGCCGTCATGGCATCCGCCCCGGTCTCGCGCAGCGCGGGCGGGACCGGGTCGATCGGCGGCAGGTTGAACGCGTAGATCCGGCCGGTGCGCAGCTGGATCCGGCTCCACTCGTCCGGGTAGTTCTGCGGCACGATGGAGCGGCGGTACCGGGTGGCCTCGGCGAGGGCCCGCTGACGCTCCATCTCCTGCGGCTGCGCGACCGTGGCCGTCGGCGCCGGCCGGGCGAACAGCGGGGCGCTGTGCGCCACCCAGTCGTCCGTGTCGGCCTTGATCTCGTCGGCCAGCCGCCGGATCGCCGTGCGCTCGTCGGTCCCGGCGTCGACGGCCTGCCAGTAGCGCAGGACCCGCCAGGCGTGCCCGACGAGCCCGGTGATGACCCCGCCGCTGTGCAGGAAGTGGCCGTTGCCGAACGAGTCGCCCGCCACCACGCCGTTGGGCGCGACGAGGGCGTCCTGCCCGACCCGCTCGGTGATGGTGAACAGCTTCGGCCCGTACGACAGCTGGTTCCGCTCCATCTCGTCGCGTGGGATCTCGGTGATGAGCGAGATCTGGTCGAGGAAGTACTTCCGGAGCAGGAACTGGTGCCCGGCGAAGAACCGCTTGGACCCCTTCGGCGTGCCCGGCGGGACGAGCCCGGCCAGGATCGGGTCGAAGGTCACGTACTCCGGCACCTCGGCGAGGACCCAGCCGATCTGCGCGTCGCCCTCGTGCCCGATGGCGACCTGGCGTACCCAGTACTCGTTGCCGTCGGCGTCGAAGTCGGACGCCACCCGGTGCCGGATGCGGTCACCGAGGTAGATGTCGACGTTGCCGGCCAGGTAGTCGCTCTCGGCCGGAACCGGGCCGCGCCCGTCGCCGTGGTCGATGCACACGGGCTGCTGCTGGAAACCCAGCCGGCGGGCGTCGCGGCTGTCCGCTCCCTGCGCGATCATGAACAGGCGCGGGGTGCCGAGGTCCACGATCTCGCTGTTGGGGACCCGGACCCGGCGGAAGCTGCCCTTGTAGTCCAGCTCCCGTACGGCCTCGACCCGGATGCGGACCCGGCCGTCGGGCCCGGCGACGAAGGGCTCCTCGTCGCGCACCCGCCGCCGCGGCAGCACGCGCCGCCAGCCCGACCGTTCGGCCCGGTCGGCCGGCGCGACCGCCCGGTGGTAGGCCAGGATGCGCACCCGCGGCGGCACACCGCGCGCCAGGTCCATCGCCTCGATGCCCTCGAGGTAGCGGCGCAGCACCACCAGGAGTTCCTCGGCGCCGACCTGGAAGCTCGACGGGCTGTCGAGCACCTCCCGCATCGGGCGTCCCTGCAGCGCCGGGTCGACCGCCGCGGGCGGGTTGATCTGCTCCGGCATCGACACCTCGCGGTGCGGCCGGCCGTCGCGCCACCGGTCGTCGATGTGCTCGTGGTGGCGGGCGACACCGCCGATGTGCGAGTCGGCGGCGAAGCCGGTGACGATCTCGTCGCCGCGCACCGAGCCCGGATCCGTGTACGGCGTGTAGAAGCAGTCGGCCAGCTTGAGCAGCACCCCATCGCCGCGGCGCGGGACGCCCTCCTCGCCGTACCGCTCCAGCATCATCTGGTCGATCAGGGCGAGGTGGTGGTAGACGTCCTCGGACACCGTCCAGCGCATGACCGAGACGTACGGCGAGCCGCGCAGCTCCACGCCGACGGCACGGCGGCCCATGGCCACCGACCACAGCATCGCCATCATGCCGGTGCCGCCCATCCCGAGGGTCAGGAAGTCGGGGTCGGTGACGCCCACGTACTCCAGCTCGTTGGCCTGCCGGGTGCGCGTGGCGTCGAGCACGTTCGGCGCGCTGCGCGGCACGGCGGGCTTGACCAGGAGCAGGGTCAAGGCGATGCCGGCCGCCGCGAAGCCGGCGCCGACGAGGAACGCCAGGTGGTACCCGGAGGTGAGCGCCTCGGCGGCGGTGTGCCCGTGGCCCGCCTGCGAGCCCGTGCGGTTCGCCGCCACGGTGGCCAGGATCGCCAGCCCGATCGCCGGGCCGATCTGCTGGGTGGTGTTGACCAGGCCGGAGCGCAGGCCACGGTCGCTGGTCGTCGCGTCGACGAGCACGATGGTGAGCGCCGACGGGTAGCCGATGCCGGCGCCGACGCCGAGCAGCAGCATGGCCGGCAGCACGTCGGTGAAGTAGTCGCCGTCGGCCGGAGCCAGGCTGAGCAGCAGCAGGCCCGCCGTGATGCACAGCAGGCCGGGCAGCAGCACGGTGCGCGCGTCGACCTTCTTCATGAGCTTCGGCGCGACCTTGATCGAGCAGACCGCCACCAGGGTCGCGGTCGGAACGAACGCGAAGCCGACCTCGAGCACGCTGAGGCGGAGCACCTGCTGGAGGTAGAGCGCCCCGAGGAAGAACATGCCGCTCATCCCGGCGACCATGAGCGCCTGGACCAGGTTGGCCGCCGACACGTTCCGCGCCCGGAAGATCCCCAGCGGGACCAGCGGGTTGCGGGCCGTGGCCTGCCGTACGACGAACGCCGCGAGCAGCAGCACCGACACGCCGGCCAGCGCCCAGGTGCGGGCGGCGCTGCCGTCCGGGCCGGAGCTCTGCACGATCGTGTACACGGCGAGCATGAGGCAGGCGGTGATGAGCACGGCGCCGATCGCGTCGATGCCGCGCTCGCCCGCCTCCCGCTCGTCGTCGAGCAGCCGCAGGCCGAGCACGATGGCCAGCACGCCGATCGGCAGGTTGATGAAGAACACCCAGTGCCAGTCGATCGCCTCGGTCATGGCGGCCCCGACGACGAGGCCGAGGGCGGCGCCGACCGAGGAGATCAGCGAGTACATCCCGATCGCCTTGGCCTGCTCGCCGGGCTTGGGGAACATCGCCACGACGATGCTCAGCACGACCGCCGCGGCGAGCGCCCCGCCGACGCCCTGCGCGAACCGGGCGGCGATCAGCATCTCGCGGGTCTGCGCCAGCCCGCAGGCCAGCGACGCGGCGGTGAACAGCGCGATGCCGCCGATGAACAGCCGTTTCGGCCCGATGAGGTCGCCGAGCCGTCCGGCGAACAGTTGCAGCCCGCCGAACGGGATGACGTAGGCGTTGACCACCCAGGACAGGTCCGAGGCGGAGAACCGCAGGTCCTTGCCGAGGAACGGCAGGGCGACGTTCACCACGGAGGTGTCGATGACGATGGCGAGCGCGCCCGCGCAGACGACGAGCAGCGCCAGTTGACGTTCCCGCAGGGTGCGGTAGCGGCCGACGATGAGCCGGCGGGGCTGGACGGTCTCGGCCAGGCTGCCGAACGAGTCGCCCTTCGGTTGCCCGAGCTTCATCGACCCATGACCTCCATGTCGGTCATCCCGGCCGGCATCGCGTCGGCCGGCATCGCGTCGGCCGGCATCGCGTCGCCGGGCATCGCGTCGCCGGGCATGGCGTCGGAGGCCATCCCGTCGGCGGGCATCATGTCGGCGGGCCTCATGTCCGGGCCGCGCAGGTCGGGGTGGGTCTCCGGGATCGGCGGCAGGGCCAGGGCGTGCATGCGGCCACTGCGCACGAGCAGCCTCCGCCAGTCGGACGGGTCCAGCGGCACCAGCGAGTGGCGGTGCCGGCGGGTGGCGTCGATGGTGGTCGCCCGCGCCATGGAGTCGCCGCCGCCGGCCGCGGCCTCGATCTTGGCGATGCGCTCGGCACCGAAGTTGATCGGCACGGCCTGGCTGAACTCCTGGGCGCTGACGTGGAACCACCAGTCGGTGTCCTGCTTGATGCCGTCGGCGAGCTGCCGCATCGCCACGTCGTGCTCGACGCCGGCGTCGATCGCCTCCCAGTACTTCAGCACCCGGTAGGCGTGCCCCACCATGCCGGTGATGGCCCCGCCGCTGGTGAGGAAGTGCCCGTTGCCGAAGGTGTCACCGCCGACGACGCCGTTGACCGCCACCCGGGCGTCGACGCCGGCCCTCTCCACGAGGCTGAACAGCTTCGGCCCGTACGGCATCTGGACCTTCTCCAGCTCCGCGACGGGCATCTCGATGATCAGCGAGACCTGCTCCAGGTAGAACTCGCGCATGAGCTGCTGGACGCCGGCGCGGTACTCCTTGGACTTCTTGTGCGTGCCCGGCGCCACGATCCCGGCCAGGATCGGGTCGAAGGTCTTGTAGTCGGGCACCTGCACCAGGATCCAGCCGACCTCGGCGTCGTCCTGGTGGCCGACGGCGATCTGGCGGACCCAGTACTCGTTGCCCTCCTTGTCGAACTCCGAGGCGATACGGCGGCGCAGCCGCCCGTCGACGAGGATCTCCAGCAGCCCGGCGAGGTAGTCGGCCTGGGCGACGACGGGGCCACGCCCGTCGTGGTGATCGACCTTGACGTCCTCCTGCTTGAACCCGAGCCGCTCCGCGTCGGTGCTGTTGAACCCCTGCGCGATCATGAACAGCTTCGGCACGCCGAGGTCGATGACCTTGCTGCCCGGCACCCGGACCCGGCGGAACTTGCCGTTGTAGTCCAGCTCGCGCACGGCCTCGATCCGGATGCGCTTGCGTCCGTCGGGGCAGTCGACGAAGCCCTCCTCGCGCCGCAGCCAGCTGAGGTAGCCGGCGTCCTCATCGGTGCCGGTCGACACGACCCGGTGCGAGGTGAACAGGCGCACCCGCGGCGTGACCCCGCGCTCGAGGTCCATCTGCTCGATCATTTCGAGGTAGCGGCGCATGAGCACCATGACCTCGGACGCCGCGCACTGGAACGTCGACGGGCCCTCCAGCGCCTCCAGGGCGGTACGGCCCACCTTGGACAGGTCGGGCTCGCTCGGCGGCTCCGGGGGCTGCAGGACGGTGACGACCCGGTTGGGCCTGCCGTCCTTGTAGCGGTCGTCGATGAACTCGGTGTGGAAGATACGGCCGCCGATGTGCGACGGCTCGCCGATGAGCGTGTCGAGGAAGCCCGTCACCACCTCGTCGGCGGTGACCGCGCCGGCGGCGGTGGTCGGGTCGTAGAAGCACTCCGCGAGGCTGAACAGGCGGCCGTCACCGCGGTGCGGGAGGTTCTCCTCGCCGTAGCGCTCCAGCATCAGCTTGTCGATGAGGCCCCAGTGGTGGAACAGGTCCTCGCGGATGTTCCAGTGGACGCCCAGCGAGGGGTCGCCGCGCATCTCCACGCCCACGACCCGCCGGCCGAGGGCCAGCGACCACAGCATCGCCATCATGTTCGTCGCGCCCATGCCGAGCGCGAGGAAGTCGGGGTCCTTGACCCCGTCGAGGTTCTCCTCCGGGGCGGCACCGTCGCGGGTGCCGTCGAGCGTCGCCCACTGCCGGCGCACGCGCCGGTTCCGGACACGCAGGAAGTCGAGGGTCATGCGCTCCTCCAGGAAACAACCGTGTGGTTGTGAAGAGAGCGCGGAGCGTGCATCCGCCACCAGGCCACCTAGCGGGAATGGTGCGGAGCGCGAAGCCGCCAAGCCGGTCCGCTCTTTCACCGTTGCGGATTAAGACTTTACCTACCGCGGCGCGGTAATGCCACTAATTAATTGGCTCGGGAGACGATTGGTTCGGTGGTCGCCGCGCGTACGGCCTGTCCTCTCTAATGGCCAATCACCATTAGACGACTGCGGGCGATGTTCGGTTCCTTCAATTTTTGTCTCGGCTTCGCAACGATTACTCGGTGGTCGCCTAGGGATACTGCTCCGGCGTCGATTACGACCCGTGCGTCCCTGACCGTAGGATCGCCTTTGCGTACTTCACGAGGGCGGGAGCGTATGGCCAAGACCTACCGTGTCGGAGCGGGCGCGAGGCTCGTCAATATCGTGTTCCGGGTGATGACCCGCCTCGGGCTGGGCAAGGACTACCGGCACGTCCTGACCGTGCGGGGCAGGAAGACCGGTCGGCCCTACTCGATCCCGGTCGACGTGATGCGGAACGGCGACCAACGGTGGCTGGTGGCCGCGTACGGCATCACCAACTGGGTGCACAACGCCCGTGCCGCGGGGGAGGTCCAGATCGCCCGCGGGCGTTACCGGGAGACTCTGCGCGTCGCCGAGGTGGCGCCCGAGGACGGCGTTCCGGTTCTTCGGCAGTACCTGCGGGAGGTCCCCGTCACCCGGGCGTACTTCGACGTCACGCCCGACTCTCCCGATGAGCGGTTCGTCGCCGAGGCCGAGCGCCATCCGGTGTTCGAGTTGATCCCCGGTGCCGCGCACGCGCAGGCCGCCGACGGATGACGGCCGGTTCGGCCGCCGATCGCGCCGGCGCCGTCGCCGCCGTGGGCCGAACTACCGGGAGGAGTTGGCGGGCACGGCGGCGCGGGTGAGGGTCGTCGCGGTGTGGACGATGCTGGCGATGGCCTCTTCGGGGTCGAGTCCCTGGAGGTCGGTGAGGCTGAACAGGGCCTCGGCGCTCACGACGACCGCCAGGTCGCGCTTGAGCTGCGCCAGGGTCGCGGGGTCGGTGGCGCCGAGGGTGTCGTCCAGCGGAGCGAGGGCGCCGTCGATCAGGCCGAACCGCAGGCCGGGGCGGGCGTGCGGCGTGCCGGGCCCGGTGATCGTCGCGGCGATCAGGGCCCGGACCGCGCCCTGCCGGCTCAGCACGTGCCGCAGCAGGAACTCGGTGACGGCGGCGACGCGCGCCACCGGGTCGTCGGAGTCGGCGACCGGTGCGAGCGCCTCGGCCGGGCCGGGCAGCTGGTCGGCGATGGCCTCGCTCAGCAGGCTGGCGAGGTCGGGGAAGTAACGGTAGGCCGTGGCCTCGGAGACCAGCGCCGCCTTGGCGATCTCGGGCATGGTCACCTCGCGGCCCGTGGTGCTCAGCTCGGCCGCGGCCCGGACGATCGCGTTGCGCGTACGGAGCTTCTGGTTGACGCGGCCCGCCGTCTTCTGCGCTGGCACCGGTTTCCGCCTTTCCTCGCCGAGACCTTTTTTGTGGGAGTCTACTATGCTCACGCGAACGAACTCTCATGAAGGAGCCGAGGATGAAAGACGTCTCCGTGGTCGGTCCGGAGGCCGGTGAGGTGATCGACCTGGGCCCCGCCCGGGTCCGCATCCTGGAGGACGGTCGTACGACCGGGCACCGGCTGGGGATCGGGGAGATCACGCTCGCCCCGCACAGCGCCGGTCCGCCGCAGCACCGCCACGCCCGGCACGACGAGGGGTTCTACGTGGTGTCGGGCACCGCGCGGTTCACGGTGGGGACGACCGAGCACGACGCGCCGGCGGGCACGCTGGTGATGGTGCCGCCCGGTGCGCCGCACACCTTCGCCAACCCGGGCGATGAGCCGCTCGTCATGGTCAACACGTTCACCCCGGACCTGTACGTTCAGTACTTCAGGGACCTGCGCGACGCCGCCGCGGGCGGGCAGGCGATGACGGAGCAGGCCACCGCCGAGGTGATGGAGCGTTACGACACCGTCGTGACCACCGAGTTCGCCTGACGCCGCCGGGCGGGACCCGTCAGTCGACGCCGGGCCCGGCCACGGCGGTGGCGAAGTCCCCGATGGCGTCCAGCACCACGTCCGGCCGCTCGATGTGGGGGAAGTGCCCGGCCTCCGCGATGGGCTGGTAGCGGCCGTTCGGGAAGGCGGCCGCGTAGGCGCGGCCGTACTCGGCGGTGAGGACGCCGTCCTCCTCGCCCCAGACGACCAGCGCCGGCACGGTGACGCGGTGCAGACGCCGGCGCAGCTTCGGCCCGAACAGGAAGTGCTCGCCCGAGTACAGCGCGAGGGCCTGCTGGTCGGCGGCCGACGCCGCCCGCTCGCCCTCGCTCAGCGCGGCGGGGTCGGGGCGGTAGGCCGGGTCGTGGAACGCCAGCCGGCCGATCTCCGCCGGCGCCAGGCCGCGGATGTCGGTGACCTGGGTCGCGTCGTCGGGGCGGATGCCGGTCGCGTTGAGCAGCACGAGCGCCTCGACCCTGCCGCCGATGTCGCGCAGGGCCATCTCGGACGCGACCCAGCCGCCCATGGAGTTCCCGATCACCGTCACCCTCTCCAGACCGAGTTCTTCGAGCAGGTCCAGGTAGGCGTCGGCGAGGTCGGCGGCCGAGTCGAGCCATGGCACCCGAGGGGTGCCGTCGAAGCCCGGATGGGTCGGGGTCACCACGTAGGCCCGCTCGGAGAGGGCGGCCGCCAGCCCGGCCACCGACCGCGGTCCGGCGCCGCCGTGCAGGAGCAGCACGCCGGTGCCGGGGGACCCGGCCGCGTCGCCGCGCTCGTCGATGGTGACCTTCAGCCCGTTCCCCAGGTCGAGGGTCCGGGTGGCGGTGATGGGCATAGTCATGAGAGTTACTTCCCTTCATGAGAGCTTGCTTGCACAAAGGTAGCCATCGAAGGCACCTTCATGCAAGTGCACTCTCATGAAGAGAGTGATCGCTCGTCAGGGTCGTGTGGTGCACACCCAGGTGATCCAGTGGCCGCCGCCCGCGTTCGAGATGGCGTCCTTCTCGGCCGCGGTCTTGGTGGCACCCTGCCCGCCCCAGTACCTGTTGGTGCGGGAGTTGTACGCGACGGCGCCGCAGCTGTTGACGAAGGTCGTGAGGACCTTGCAGCCGGAGCGGGGGCACTCGTTCAGCGCGCGCCGTTTGGCGGCGGACGCCGACGAGTAGTCCCAGGCCTTGCCGACGCTGCCGTCGGGCGCGACGGCGATGGCCCCGTAGTGCAGCGTCGGCGGGGTGTACGGGTCGGACGGGGTGTCCGGCGGGAAGCTGGGCAGCGGCGGCGGGCTGTAGCTCGGCATCGACGGCGGGCTGTAGGTGGGCGGCGTCGGGAGGTCGGGGAGCGTGGGCACCGCGGCCGCCCGCTTCGCCTTCTCGACGCCGACTCCGAAGCCCCACACCAGGACGGCACCACCGCCGACGAGCAGCACGAGGGCCGCGACGATGACGATGACGACCGCCGCGCCGTTGTTGTTCGGCCGCCTCGGGGGCGGCGGACCCCAGCCCGGCGGCCCGGGCGGCATCGGCGGCCCGGGTGGGCCGGGCGGCGGCCCGTACATCGGCGGCTGGCCACCGTAGGGCGGCTGCGGCGGCTGCGGGGGTTGCACAGTGACCCACTCCCCAGAGGCGTCAAGGTTCGGAAGATCGTAACGGCTGCCCCGTCACTCAAGGCAGACCTAAGACGTCATCTCCGGCGGATCGGTTCAGGCGGTCTCAGAGGCGGGCCGCGGCGCGGATCGGCGGGCCGACCTCAGAGGCGGACCGCGACGCGGATCAGCCCGGCGAGCGCCAGGGACCGGCTGTGCGGCGGCCACGCGATCACGGTCGTCACCGGCGGCGCGTCCAGGACCGGCACGGCGACGAGACCCTCGCCCAGGTGGGGACGGCACGACTCCGGCAGGACCGCCGTCGCCCGGCCGAGCGTGATCAGCTGCAACAGCTGCACATGGTCCCGAACCTCCGGACCGGGGCCGTCCGGGTACGTGCCGTCGAGGCGGGGCCAGCGCGGCAGCGGCAGGCCGGGCAGGGCGGTGACGTCGGCCATGCGCAGGTGGGCCCGCTCGGTGAGGGGGTGCCCGGCCGGCAGGACCGCGACCTGCGTCTCCGTGCGCAGTTCCTCGGTGTCGAAGCCGGCGATCGAGTCGAACGGCAGGTGCAGCAGCCCGACGTCGGCCCGCCCGTCCCGCAGCACCCGCTCCTGCTCGCCGGGCCCGCACAGGAGGACGTCGACGGCGACCGCGCCGGGTTCGGCGGCGTACGCGTCGAGCAGTTTGGACAGCAGTTCGGTGGTGGCTCCGGCCTTCGTGACGAGGACCAGGCCGGGGTGGCCGGGCGCGGCCAGGGCGGCGCGGCGGGTCCGGCGGTCGGCGGCGTCGACCGCGTCGAGGGCGGCCCGGCCCTCGCGCAGCAGGACCGATCCGGCCTCGGTGAGCGTGACGGCGCGGCTGGTGCGTTCGAGCAGCTTCGCCCCGAGCCGTCGTTCGAGCCGCTGGATCGCCCGGGACAGCGGCGGCTGCGCGATCCCGAGCCGCTCCGCGGCCCGCCCGAAGTGCAGCTCCTCGGCGACGGCGATGAAGTACCGCAGCTCCCGCGTCTCCATGCCGCCACGGTACCGGCGGCCCCCGGAGTACCGCGCCGCCCGAGTCCGGCACCCGGCGTACCGCGCCCCGCGAGTCCGGCCCCCCAGAAGCGCGTGCTCCTGGAACGATACCCGCGCGGTATCGCCGCGTACCTGAACGGTGTTGGAGGTGCCGCCGGGGACGCGCGCAGGATGAACGCATGAGCGAACACACGATCGCGCTGGTCACCGGCGCGAACAAGGGGATCGGGTACGAGATCGCGGCGGGTCTCGGCGCCCTCGGCTGGAGCGTCGGCGTCGGCGCGCGGGACGAGCAGCGCCGCGAGGCCGCCGTGGAGAAACTGCGCGCGGCGGGCGTCGACGCGTTCGGCGTACCGCTCGACGTGACCGACGACGCGAGCGTGGCCGCCGCCGCCAGGTTGATCGAGGAGCGCGCCGGCCGGCTCGACGTGCTCGTCAACAACGCCGGGATCACCGGCGGCATGCAGCAGGAGCCCACCAAGGTCGATCCCGCGACCGTGCGGACGGTCGTCGAGACCAACGTGATCGGCGTCATCCGCGTCACCAACGCGATGCTGCCGCTGCTGCGCCGCTCGGCGTCGCCGCGGATCGTGAACATGTCCAGCGGCGTCGGCTCCCTCACCCGGCAGTCCGACGAGGACGACCCGCTCAAGACGGGACCGATCGCCGTCGCTTACGCGCCGTCGAAGACGTTCCTCAACGCGGTCACCGTCCAGTACGCCAAGGAGCTGCGCGACACGAACATCCTGATCAACGCGGGCAACCCCGGCTACTGCGCGACCGACCTCAACGGCCACCGCGGCGTGCGTACCCCCGAGCAGGGCGCGGCGATCGCGATCCGGCTCGCGACCCTGCCCGACGACGGCCCGACCGGCGGCTTCTTCGAGGACGAGGGAGTGGTCCCCTGGTGACGTGCGGCCGCCGAGCGGTGCCCGCCGTACGGGTGGCGCTCCGGGCGGTCAGCCGGACCGGCGGGCGACGTTCGAGGTGATCAGGTGCAGCAGGTGCATCGCGGTGGCGCGCTGCTCGGGTGTCAGGTCGACCGCCTCGCCGAAGGCCACCGAGACGGCGCGGGCCCTCTTCCGCAGGCGGGCGCCGTCCCCGGTGAGGCCGACGGCGACGGACCGCTCGTCGTCGGTCCGGCGCTCGCGCCGGACCAGGCCGCGGGCCTCCAGGCGCTTCAAGAGAGGGGACAGGGTGCTGGACTCCAGCTGGAGGGCGGTCCCGAGCTCCCGTACGGAGACCGAGCCGCGCTCCCACAGGACGAGCATCACGATGTACTGCGGATAGGTCAGGCCGAGCTCGTCCAGCAGGGGGCGGTAGTAGGAGACGACCGCGCGGGAGGCCGCGTACAGCGCGAAGCAGAGCTGGTCCTCCAGCAGCAGCGAGCCCACCTCCGGGCTCCGCATCGTCGATGGCTCCACGCTCGTCCCCTCACCGGCCGGCCGGCCGGACGGCATCCATGCTACCCGTTTACCAAGCGTTCACGATTAACTGGTGCGCGCCCCAGTTGTGCGCGACTTAGTTGGGCACTACCGTTTTGGCATGGGTCGGACGGTATGACCGCCGTCGGATGCGCGGATCCCCGATTCCGAGCCTGAGGAGTCCGCGATGTTCGCGAACGACCCCATCCCCGTGCTGGAGCCGGAGGCCGCCACCTTCGCCAAGGCCATGTCCGAACCGCCGTACCTCTACGGCGTCGACCCGGCCGAGACCCGCCACGTCTTCGACGGAATGCAGTCGGGCCGCGTCGACCGGCCCGACGTCGCGGAGGAGTGGGCGGCCGTCCCGGGCGGGCCGACCGGCGCCGTCCGTACGCGGATCGTCAGGCCCCGGCGAGCCGACGGGCCGCTGCCGGTCGTGCTGTACCTCCACGGCGGCGGCTGGGTCTGCGGGAACGCGCGCACCCACGACCGGCTCGTACGGGAACTGGCCGTCGGTGCGGAGGCGGCCGTCGTCTTCCCCGAGTACGACCTGTCGCCGGAGGCGCGCTATCCGGTCGCGATCGAGCAGGCCTACTCGGTCGCCCGCTGGGTCGTGACCAAGGGCGCGGACGAGGGGCTGGACGCCGCACGGCTCGCGGTCGCCGGCGACTCCGTCGGCGGGAACATGGCGGCGGCGCTGACCCTGATGGCCAAGAACCGGTGCAACGTCCACTTCGTGCGGCAGGTGCTGCTCTACCCGGTCACCGACGCGAGCTTCGACACCGACTCCTACCATCGGTTCGCCGAGAACTACTCCCTGCGCCGCGACACCATGCGGTGGTTCTGGGGCCAGTACATCGCCGATCCCCGCCGATGCGCCGACATCACCGCCTCGCCGCTGCGCGCCACCACCGGGCAGCTCGCCGGCCTGCCTCCGGCCCTGGTCGTCACTGCCGAGGCCGACGTCGTACGGGACGAGGGCGAGGCGTACGCGAACAAGCTGCGGGCCGCCCGCGTTCCCGTCACCGCCGTCCGCTACCAGGGCGTCATCCACGGCTTCATGACGCTGAACGCGCTGCGGAGCACGTACGCCGCCGAAGACGCGATCACTCAGGCGATCACCGTGCTGCGCACCTCCCTCGAGACCGTCTGACCTCCTCCCTCGCGTCCGCAGGCGATCGGAGGCGGCACGAACCTTAATAATTTGCTCTCTTGAATCGTTCGTGTTTGTGGCTGTAGGTTGATCCCCATGACCGCATCCCAGACTCCGAGCGCCGCCGATGAGCTGCGCGGAGTCGGCCTGCGGGTGACGGCCGCTCGCGTCGCACTGCTCGAGACCGTACGGGCCGGTGACCACCTCGGCGTCGAAGCGATCGCGTCCGGAGTGCGCGACCGCGTCGGCCACGTCTCCCTCCAAGCCGTGTACGAGGGTCTCCACGCGCTCACCGCGGCGGGACTCGTACGCCGCATCGAGCCGGCCGGCAGCCCGGCCCGGTTCGAGGGACGCGTCGGGGACAACCACCACCACCTGGTGTGCCGGTCGTGCGGTGTCGTCGCCGACGTGGAGTGCGCGGTCGGCGAGGCGCCGTGCCTGGCCCCGTCCGAGGACCACGGCTTCTCGATCGACGAGGCCGAGGTCGTCTTCTGGGGCCTGTGCCCCGGCTGTTCCACCGCTCGCAGTTCCTGAACACCGTGATCTGTCCGGGAGGACTCCCATGCCTGACAACGAAGACGCGATCGCCGCGGACGCCAAGACGGAGGGTGAAGGCGGCTGCCCGGTCGCGCACGGCCGTACCCGCGCCCTGCACCCGACCCAGGGCGGCGGCAACCGCGGCTGGTGGCCGGACCGGCTGAACCTGAAGCTGCTGGTCAAGAACCCGCCGATGGCCAACCCCCTGGGCCAGGACTTCGACTACGCCGAGGCGTTCAAGAGCCTTGACCTCGCCGCCGTGAAGCAGGACATCGCGCGGGTGCTCACGGACTCGCAGGACTGGTGGCCGGCCGACTTCGGGAACTACGGACCGCTGATCATCCGTATGGCGTGGCACAGCGCGGGCACCTACCGTGTCAGTGACGGCCGGGGTGGCGCCGGGGCGGGCCAGCAGCGCTTCGCGCCCCTCAACAGCTGGCCGGACAACGCGAGCCTCGACAAGGCCCGCCGCGTGCTGTGGCCCGTCAAGCAGAAGTACGGCCAGAAGATCTCGTGGGCCGACCTGATGATCCTGGCCGGCAACGTCGCCCTGGAGACGATGGGCCTGAGGACCTTCGGCTTCGGCGGTGGCCGCGAGGACGCCTGGGAGGCCGACGAGGACGTCTTCTGGGGTCCCGAGACCGCCTGGCTGGACGACGAGCGCTACAGCGGTGAGCGGGACCTGGAGAAGCCCCTGGCCGCGGTGCAGATGGGCCTCATCTACGTCAACCCCGAGGGCCCGAACGGCAACCCGGACCCGGTCGCCGCGGCGCGCGACATCCGCGAGACCTTCGGCCGCATGGGGATGAACGACGAGGAGACCGTCGCCCTGATCGCCGGCGGCCACACCTTCGGCAAGACGCACGGCGCGGCCCCGGCCGACGCCATCGGGCCCGAGCCCGAGGGCGCCCCGCTGGAGGACCAGGGCCTGGGCTGGAAGAACTCCTACGGCACCGGCAAGGGCCGCGACTCCCACACGAGCGGTCTCGAGGTCACCTGGACGCCCACCCCGACCACGTGGGACAACACCTTCTTCGAGCTGCTCTTCGGCTACGAGTGGGAGCTGACCGAGAGCCCGTCCGGGGCGAACCAGTGGCGGCCGAAGGACGGCGCCGGGGCGAACACCGTGCCCGACCCCGAGGACGGCACGCTCAACCGCGCGCCGGGGATGCTCACGACCGACCTCTCGCTGCGCTTCGACCCGATCTACGAGCCGATCTCGCGGCGCTTCCTGGAGAACCCTGAGGAGTTCGCGGACGCGTTCGCCCGCGCCTGGTTCAAGCTGACCCACCGCGACATGGGCCCGAAGGCGCGCTACCTCGGCCCGGAGGTGCCGGCCGAGACGCTGATCTGGCAGGACCCGATCCCGCCGGTCGACCACGAGCTGGTCGACGCCGACGACATCGCCGCCCTCAAGGCCCGGCTCCTGGACTCCGGTCTGTCGGTCTCCCAGCTGGTCACCACCGCGTGGGCGTCCGCCGCGTCGTTCCGCGGCACCGACAAGCGCGGCGGCGCCAACGGCGCGCGCATCCGGCTGGAGCCGCAGAAGAACTGGGAGGTCAACAACCCGGGCGAGCTGACGACCGTGCTGCGCACCCTGGAGCAGGTTCAGGAGGCGTTCAACGCCGAGCAGACCGGGGGTAAGCGGATCTCCCTGGCCGACCTGATCGTGCTCGGCGGGTGCGCGGCCGTCGAGAAGGCCGCGAAGGACGCCGGCCACGACATCGTGGTGCCCTTCACTCCGGGACGTACCGACGCGTCGCAGGAGGAGACCGACGTCGAGTCGTTCGAGGTGATGGAGCCGTCGCACGACGGGTTCCGCAACTACCTCATGAAGGGCAACATGCTGCCCGGCGAGTTCCTTCTGATCGACCGGGCGAACCTGCTCACGCTGAGCACGCCCGAGATGACGGTCCTCGTCGGTGGCCTGCGCGTGCTGGGCGCCAACCACCAGCAGTCCTCCCTGGGCGTCTTCACCGACCGCCCCGGGACGCTGACCAACGACTTCTTCGTGAACCTGCTCGACATGGGCACGGTGTGGAAGCCGGTGTCGGAGGAGTCCGAGACCTACGAGGGACGCGACTCCTCGGGCGAGGTCAAGTGGACCGCCAGCCGCGTCGACCTGGTCTTCGGCGCCAACTCCGAGCTGCGCGCGGTCGCCGAGGTCTACGCGAGCGACGACGCGAAGGAGAAGTTCGTGACGGACTTCGTCGCGGCCTGGGACAAGGTCATGAACCTCGACCGGTTCGACCTGCGCTGATCACGACGTCCGGTCCGGCCCGTGCGGGCCGGGCCGGGCGTTCCCGCGATCCGGCCCTCTCGACGTCGTTCGCCTCCCGCGCGACGTCGAGAGGGCCGCGGTCGTCAGTCGCTCCGGCCGGCGTGACGGCGGACGAGGTAGCCGTGGTTGAGGGCGGCCTTGACGCCGCCGACGATCGCGCCCTGCAGCGCGGCGGCGGCCAGGACCTCGACCCAGCCGCGCTCCACGTCCCCGGCGTCGGGGGCGTCGTCCTGGCCGGAGACGAGCTTCCAGGTCTGCTTGAACAGCGCTCCGGCGATCAGGCCGCCGGCCAGGCCGAGGACCGCGGACACCGGACGGGAGATCGAGTCGGGTTTGCTCATGGTCGACTGCGGTACCCGGTGAGCACGCGGGCTAACGCCGTACCTGAGGTCAGGCGCCGAGATCCCACAGGAGGCGGTAGTAGCGGATCCGGTCGGGATCGGGGCGGACGCCGTACGCGTCGAGGAGGAGACCCTCCCATCCGGGGCCGTAGTTCCACTCGGTGCTCCAGGCGGCGACGGTGAGATCGGCCCACCGGTCGGCGAGGCCGAGCCGGCCGAGGTCGACGTGGGCCGTCCAGCGCCCGTCCTCGCCGATCAGGGTGTTCGGCGCGCAGGCGTCGCCGTGACAGACGACGAGCCGGTCGTGCGGCGGGATGTCCGCGGCCAGTGCGAGCGCCCCGTCGACGCCCAGCGAGCGGTGCGCCGGGTCCCACTTCGCCGGGTCGAGCAGGCCCTGCGCGGCGCGTCGGCGGGCGATGGCGAGCCGGTCCTCGGCCGCCCAGGAGAACGGGCAGTCGGCGACGGGAAGCGCCTCGTGCAGCGCCCGAAGCCCCTCGCCGATGGCCGTCACCGCCGTACGAGGCTCGGCCATCCACCGGTCGGAGACGGCGCTCTGGCCGGGCAGGGCGGCGGTGACGAGCCAGGACCCCTCATCGTCGGCGCCCTGGTCGAGCACGCGCGGCACCGGAGTGAACGGCACCGCCCAGGACAGCCGGACGGCCTCGTGGTCGAGGTCGAGCACGAGCCCGCTGCCCGGCGGGGCCCACTTGACGAAACACCGGTCCGAGTCGGCGCCGACCTCGAAGGTCAGCCCGCCCAGTTCGTTCTCCCAGACGGCGCGCACCGGCCGGCCCTTCGCGAGGGCCGTCACGTGTGCGGGCACCGCCACTTCCGATCGCGGGGGTCCGGCAACCATCGCTCAATCCTGCCAGGAGACGGTGCCGGACGGCACTCTTGACGGCGACGCTCTCCGCCGGGTTATATTCGGCCCGGAATCTTTTAGGAAACCTTCCTACTCTTTGAGGTCGTTCGGGCCTCTCGGAGGCGACGGCAGGGAGGAGGTCCGGCCCGCCCTCCTATTTCGAGTCTTGGTCGAAGCTCTGATCATTCCTGAGAGGACCCCCGCCATGAATCAGGAACGCTCCTCCCGTCTCCGGCTCCGCCTGCTGGCCGGCGCCGCGGTGCTCGCGCTGCCGCCGATCGTCGCCGCCGCCTCTCCCGCCTGGGCGGCCACCGGGCAGATCACCGGGTACGGCGGCAAGTGCGTCGACGTCGCCGCGGCCAACAGCGCCAACGGCACTCAGATCCAGCTCTACACCTGCAACGGCACGAACGCGCAGCAGTGGACGGTCGGGACCGACGGCACGATCCGCGCCCTCGGCAAGTGCCTCGACGTTGCCGCGGCCAACAGCGCCAACGGCACCAAGGTGCAGCTCTACGACTGCAACGGAACGGCGGCCCAGTCGTGGACCGCGGCCGCCGACGGCAGCCTGCGCGCGCTCGGCAAGTGCCTCGACGCCACCGGTCCCAGCTCGGCCGACGGCACTCCGCTGCAGATCTGGGACTGCGCCGGCAGCGCGAACCAGAAGTGGACGCTGCCCGGGTCGAGCACTCCGCCGCCCGCCTCCGGACGGATGCCCGGAGCCCCGTACCTCTACATGGGCTGGGGCAACCCGCCCGACCCCGCCACGGTCATGAGCGCGACCGGCGTCAAGTCCTTCACCATGGCGTTCGTGCTCTCCAGCGGCGGATGCACGCCCGCGTGGGACGGCTCCAGGCCGCTCACCGGCGGCGTCGACGCCCAGGCGATCTCGGCCATCAAGAACGCCGGCGGCAGCGTCGAGGTCTCCTTCGGCGGCTGGCAGGGCAACAAGCTCGGCCCGAACTGCTCGTCCTCCTCCGCGTACGCCGGAGCGGTCCAGCAGGTCATCAACGCGGTCGGCCCGGCCGTGGTCGACTTCGACATCGAGAACACCGACGAGTTCTCGGACTACACGGTGCAGGACCGCATCCTCGGCGGCCTGAAGATCGTCAAGCAGAACAACCCGAACGTCAAGATCGCCGTGACGTTCGGCACGACCACGTCCGGCCCCGGCGCCGACGGCGTCCGGCTCATCAACCAGTCGAAGGCGCTGAACGTGCCGATCGACAGCTACACGATCATGCCGTTCGACTTCGGCGGCGGGTCGAACATGTACCAGAGCACCGTCAACGCGGCCGAGGGGCTGAAGACCGACCTGAAGAACGCGTGGGGCTGGAGCGACGCCCAGGCCTACGCCCACATGGGCATCTCCGGCATGAACGGCCTGTCCGACCAGCAGGAGACCACCTCGACGGCGACCTGGACCCAGATCCGCGACTGGGCGGTGTCCAAGGGCCTGAACCGCCTCGCGTACTGGGCGGTCAACCGCGACCACTCCTGCCCCGGCGGGGGAGTGCAGTCCACCTGCAGCGGCATCTCCCAGAACGACTGGGACTTCACCCGGATCACGGCCGGCTTCTGACCGAGGCCGGTCCCACCGCTCAGGTCACCGCCGCCGTATCCCTGGCGGCGGTGACCTGAGCTCCTTCATGTCCACGGCCGATTCCTTTCGGCCGGACGCCGGTCCGTACTCCCATGGACAGACGATGGGTGCTGGGGCTCGCGTCCGCGGCCTCGGTGATGGTGGCGCTGGACGCCACCGTGGTGACGACGGCGCTGAGCCGGATCCGGCTGGATCTGGGCACCTCGATCGAACAACTCGAGTGGACGGTGAACGCCTACGGCCTGAGCTTCGCCGTTCTGCTGATGACCGGCGCGGTGCTGGGCGACCGGTTCGGGCGGCGGCGGGTCCTCACGCTCGGGCTGGCGCTGTTCACCGGGGCCTCGGTGGCCTGCGCACTGGCGCCGGGGGTGGGCTGGCTGATCGCGGCGCGTGCGGTGCAGGGCGCCGGCGCGGCCCTGGTGATGCCGCCGGCGATGGCGTTGCTCAGCGCGGCCTATCCACCGGTGGACCGCCCGAAGGCCCTGGGGCTGTTCGCCGGGCTGACCGGGCTCGCGGTGGTCGCCGGCCCGGTGGTGGGCGGCGCCGTCACGCAGGGACTCGCCTGGCAGTGGATCTTCTGGCTCAACCTGCCGATCGGGGCGGCCGTCATTCCCCTGGTGCTGCGGCGGGTCCCGGAGAGCCGCGGTGGCGGAGGAGGCGGTGTGGACGCCGGCGGCCTGGTGCTGGTGACCGGCGCCGCGCTGGGACTGGTCTGGGGGCTGGTCCGCTCGTCCGCCGCGGGATGGGGCAGCGCCGAGGTGGTCGGGACGCTGGTCGCGGGCGCGGTCTGCGGCCTCGCCTTCGTGGCCTGGGAGCGGTCCGCCGCGCGGCCGATGGTGCCGCTGGGGCTGTTCCGGCTTCGCGGGTTCGCGGCGGGGAACGCCGCCGGGTTGTTCCTGTACGCCTCGCTCTACGGATCCCTGTTCCTCGCGGCGCAGTACTTCCAGACGGGGCGCGGCGACAGGCCGCTGGCCGCCGGGCTGCACCTGCTGGCCTGGACGGCCTCGGTGACGGTCGTCGCGCCGTTGGCGGGCAGGCTGGTCAACCGGATCGGCGCACGGCCGCCGGCCGCGCTCGGGCTGGCCCTGCAGGCGGCCGGGATGGGGTGGCTAGGCCTCGTCGCGACCCCGTCCGTCCCGTACTGGCAGCTGATCGCGCCGATGCTCATCGCGGGGGCCGGCGTGAGCATGGCGATGCCCGCGGCGCAGGCCGCCGTCCTCAACGCGGTCGCGCCCGAGCAGATCGGCAAGGCCAGTGGCGTGTTCAACACCGGTCGGCAACTGGGCGGTGCGTTCGGAGTCGCGGTGCTGGCCCTGGTGTTCAGCGAGACCGGCGGCTACGCCGGACCGGCGGCCTTCAGCGACGGCTTCGCGCGGGCGATCGCCGTCAGCGGCGCGCTGTCGCTGGCCGGGGCGGTCGCGGCGCTGGCCGTCCCGGGCCGCCGGACCACCCCGGCCCCGGAGCCCACCGCACCGGTGCTCACGCCGAGCCGCTGACCGCCGGACCCGGCCGATTCCTTTCGGCGGGTGGCCGAGTCGATAGGTGTGAAGGAACATCGAGGATGAGGGAGAAGGAATGACCATGGCGGAGATGACAGAGGTGCGGCTGGGCGGCCTGGTCCTGGGCGGCGACGACCCGGACCGGCTCAGTGCCTGGTACCGCGCGGTGTTCGTGCCGTCGGCCGAGCCGGGGACCGTCCTGACGGTGGGCGGCAGTCGGCTGATCTTCGAGCGGCGTGACGATCTGGAGAAGAGCGCACGGGAGCCCGGCCGGATCCTGATCAACTTCTATGTCGAGGACATCGAGGCCGTCACCGCTCGCCTGAAGGCGATGGACGGCACGCGGTGGATCCGCCCGGTCGAGGAGTTCGGCCCGGGTCTGATCGCGACGGTGGAGGACCCGGACGGGAACTACGCGCAGATCGTCGAGTTCGCCCGGACCGGTGCCGGGCGGTGACGCAGACGACCGACGCCCGCGTCGACGTCGGCGGCCTGAGCGATGGCCCCGACGTCTTCGCGCGGCTGACCTCCCCGTACCGCCGGGAGCTCCTGGCCTACTGCTACCGGATGCTCGGCTCGATCCACGACGCCGAGGACCTGGTCCAGGAGATCTACCTGCGGGCGTGGCGTGCGCACGAGACGTTCGAAGGCCGGTCGTCGCCGCGGACCTGGCTGTACCGGATCGCGACCAACGCGTGCCTCACCGCGTTGGAGAACCGCAAGCGCCGGCCGCTGCCCTCGGGCCTGGGCGGTCCCGCCGAGGACCCTGAGGGCCCGATGGCGCCGCCACCGGAGGTGACGTGGCTCCAGCCCTTCCCCGACCGGATGGCCGACACCGGCGCCGAGGATCCCGCCGCCATCGTGGCGGCGCGGTCGAGCCTGCGGCTCGCCCTGATCGCCACCCTGCAGTACCTGCCCCCGCGCCAGCGCGCCGTCCTCATCCTGCGCGAGGTGCTGGCGCTGCGCGCGACGGAGGTCGCCGAGCTGCTCGGCGTCTCCGTCCCGGCGGTCAAGAGCCTCCTGCAGCGCGCCCGCGCCCAGCTGGACCAGGCGGCGCCGTACGAGGACCGGACGAGCGAGACCTCCGACGCCCGTCGGCGCGAACTGCTGGATCGCTATGCCACGGCGTTCGAGAACGCCGACGTCACCGCCCTGATCGGGCTGCTGACCGAGGACGCCGTCCTGGAGATGCCGCCCACGCCGACCTGGTTCGCCGGGCGCGAGCCCATCGGCCGGTTCTTCGCCTCCCGCGTCCTGACCGAGCCGGGCCTGTTCCGTACGGTGCCGACCGCGGCCAACGGCCAGCCCGCGGTCGCCCTGTACCGGCGCGGACCGGACGGCGTCCATCACGCGCACGCGGTGACGGTCCTCTCCGCCCACGAGATGGGGATCACGCGGGTCGTCGTGTTCCGCGACCCGGACCTGTTCGACCTCTTCGGCCTCCCCCCGGCGCTCGGCCCCGCCCCGGCCGGGACCGGCCGATCGGGCGGCGGCTCGCCCGCGCCGGACGAGCCCGCCCCATGACGACCCGCACCGGCGAAGCGGCGGCGGTCAGCGCGTGCGCGCGACCGCCGTCCAGCCGGCCGTCAGCGGCTTCTCGACGCGGGTGGGCCGCCACTCGCCCAGGTGGACCACGCCGGGTTCGACGACGTCCATCCCGTCGAGGAACGCCGCGACCTGGTCACGGGTCCGCGCGATGAAGGGGGCGTTCGCACCGCGGTACGCGGTCGAGACGTCCAGGTTGCGCTGTTCCTCGATGGCGGCGTGGGAGAGGATGACGTGGCTGCCGGGCGCGAGGGCGTCCCGGTACCGCCGTACGAGACCGGCGGGGTCCTCTTCGTCGGGGACGAAGTGCAGTACGGCCACGATCAGCAGCCCGACCGGACGGTCGAAGTCGATGAGCCGCCGGGTGCGGGGGTCGTTCAGGACGGCCTCCGGATCGCGCAGGTCGGCGCGTACGGTGGCGGTGCGCTCGTCGGACGACAGCAGCGCCTGCCCGTGGGCCACCACGACCGGGTCGTGGTCCACGTAGACGACACGGGCGTGCCGGTGGACGGCCCGCGCGATCTCGTGGACGTTGCCCTGGGTCGGCAGGCCGGATCCGAGGTCGAGGAACTGGTCGACGCCGGCGTCGGCGACGTATCGGACGGCCCGCTGGAGGAACTCCCGGTTCGTTCGCGCCACCGCGGCCACGTCCGGGAGGACCTCGGCGACCTTCGCGGCGGCCTGGCGGTCGGCGCGGAAGTTGTCCTTGCCGCCGAGGAAGTAGTCGTACATCCGTGCGACGTTCGGCGTCGTGGGATCGAGATCGGCCGGAACCCCGCACCGATCATGGTGAACCATGATCGAATAGTAACCGGGCGCCCGCCCCCGCCGCCGGCCGGGCGGATCGGTTGCGGCGAGAAGATGACGCCGGGGCAGGGGCATCGTTTCCAGCGCCGTCTACTCAGGGGAGAAATTGTCTCCCCTGAGTAGACGGCGCTGGAACAGCACAGGGCCCCCGCGCGTGCGATCTGGGATGGTTGTCCGCTCTAGTCCTTGGGGTGTCGCGCGGGCCCGTGCAGGACGTTCGGTGAAGGACACGCCGGAGCGGCCCTCGTAGACTCGCGGGGGTGTTCGACTCGCCTGACTTCGACGTGGCGCCGTACGCCGGTTTCGACATGGCGACGTTCGTGCGGCGCACCTATTGCAGCTGGCAGGACGGCGGCTGGCGGTCGTTGCTCGTCCAGTGCTTCACCCACGCGCCGGAGGCGGAGCACCTTCCGCTGCCCGGGGTGTCCGACCTGCACCTTGTGCTCTGTACGGGCGGGGACGCGGTGATGCGGACACGAGCAGGCGGGAGGGCGGTCCGGCGACGCTGGGTGCCCGGCCGCCTGGAACTCATGGTCCCCGGCCACGCGACCGAGCGCGGTTACCGTGCGATGTCGGTGATGCGCACCGTTCAGGTGCACATTCCGCGGGCGACCGTCGACCGGGTCGCGGCCGAGCTGGGAGGCCCGGGACCGGACTTCGAGGCGCTGGCCGCCGGCCTGGGCCCGGGCGACGCGGTCGTCGAACAGGTCGTACGCGCGCTGCCGGCCGCCGAGGGCGCGAACGACCTGTACGCCGAAGCGGCCGCGACCTTCCTCGCGACACACCTGCTGACCCAGGGCCGCGGTCATCCCACGCCGGGTCCCGAGCACATGGCCGTCCGGAAGAGCATCGCGGTCATGCGGGACCGCCTCGCCGATCCGCTGACGCTCGCCGACATCGCCGCCGAAGTGCATCTGAGCGTGTACCACTTCATCCGCGTGTTCCGCGAGGCCACCGGCGAGACGCCGCACCGGTTCCTGACCCGGCTGCGGATCGAGCAGGCGCGGCGGCTGCTCGCCGGCACCGACCTCACCATCGGGCGGATCGCCGAACGCTGCGGCTTCTCCAGCCCCGGCAGCCTGTCCTCGGCCTTTCTGGCGCACGTCGGCGTACGGCCGTCGGCGTACCGCAAGATCTCATCGACGGGTGGGCAATCGCGCGCATGGTCCGAGCCGACCGCGCCGTCCTAGCGTGGCGGCGTGCCGTACAGCTATCGCGTGACCTCCCATTCGCCGGCGAACCCCGACGTCGTCTTCACGGCGCTCGTCCGTGCGGCCACCTGGCCGTCGTGGTCGCCGATCGACGCCGCAGAGATCGAGGGCGGCGGTGATCCCGCAGGCCGGCAGCAGGTCGGCGACACACGGATCTTCCGCACCGGCCGGGCGGTCTCCCGGGAGCGCATCGTCGAGCTGGTCACCGACCGGCGGTTCGGCTATGAGAACGTGAGCGGCCCGTTCCGGTCCTACCGGGGCACCGTCGAGCTCGCCGCGGCGCCGCAGGGCGGCACCGACATCACCTGGTCGGCGACCTTCGAGCCGAAGCTGCGTCCGTCGGGGCCGTTCTGGCGGTGGTACCTGACCCGCTTCATGCAGCGGATGGCCGATGGCCTGGCCTCGTACGCCGGCGACCAATTCTGACAAAGTCGGTATCAACGAATACGAAAGTGTTGGCCAGTTGTCGTCCGGCCAGAGGCATTCTGCCCTATCCGGAAACGGTAAACGGTGGGAACCTTGTCGAAGCAGACTGGATGGTGAAAAGAGGTGGTCTCATGATCCAGAAGGTCCGACAGTCGGTCGCCGCGGCCGTTGCCATGGCCATGCTGGTTCTCGGAGTCGTCCTGCTCGTGGGCGGTTCCGCGTCCGCGGAGAGCCGCGTCGCCGTCTCGGCGTCGGCGCGCGTCGACGCCAAGCCCCCGCCGTGTACCCGGTGCTGTCTCAAGATGAACAGCAAGACCCACCGGTGCGCTAAATACGGTTACAAGAGGGGCAAGGGTAAGTGCGCCGCCAAGTGCAAGTAAGGCCGCGTCCGGGCACCAGGCGAAACGCTCCCTGAAAATGTAATCGAAGGCCCCGATCGAGGGCTTTCGGCCGTGGTGGCCGGCTGGCGTGGCGCCGAGAGCGCCCGGTCCAGCCGGTCATGGCGGCGGCGGCCCCATCGGCGGCGCCACCGCCCGCCCCTCTGAGCAGCAGCTTAATATAAGTCCCGAAAAAAGCCCGCCGCCGAGTATTGACACCGGTGGCGATCCCGATCAGTCTCTCGGGAGAGCGCGCTCCTCAGCTCCCGGTGCACGTCAGAGCCCCCACCCCGCCGGGAGTCCTTTTCGCCATCAGCTTCACGGCGGGCGGTCTCCTCGCCGCTCCGCCGTGCCCCGAAGAGGAGCTGCCCCCATGAAGCCCCGTGCCCGGGCGGTGGGCCATCGGCCCGCCGCGCCCCCGATCGTGATCACCATCCTGACCCTGCTCCTCGCCTGCGCGGGGGTCGCCCTGTCCACGTCGGCGAGCGCGGATTCCACGCTGCTCTCGCAGGGGAGACCGGCCACCGCCTCGTCGGTCGAGAGCGCCGGTACGCCCGCCTCGGCCGCCGTGGACGGTGACACCGGCACCCGGTGGTCGAGCGCCTTCAGCGATCCGCAGTGGCTGCAGGTCGACCTCGGCGCCGGCGCCACCGTCTCCCAGGTCGCCCTCACCTGGGAGACGGCGTACGCGACGGCCTTCCAGATCCAGGTATCCGACGACGCCGCCACCTGGCGGACCGTCTACAGCACCACCACCGGCACCGGCGGGAAGCAGACGCTGAACGTCACCGGCACCGGACGCTACGTCCGGATGTACGGGACGGCGCGGGCGACGGGTTACGGCTACTCGCTGTGGGAGTTCCAGGTGTACGGCTCGGCCGGATCGACGACGCCGCCGAGCACCACGCCGATCTCCGCGTTCAAACAGGTCAAGGCCTCCTCGACGGAGGGCGGCAACGCGCCGGCGGCGGCGCTGGACGGCCGTACGGACACCCGCTGGTCCAGCCTGTACACCGACGACGAGTGGCTGGAGGTCGACCTCGGCGGGGCCGCCACGATCAGCGGCGCCACGCTCGTCTGGGAGAACGCCTACGCCACCGGCTACCGGATCGAGGTGTCGGACAACGAGACGACGTGGACGAGCATCTACAGCACCACGACCGGCAAGGGCGGCACCGAGAACCTCACCATCTCCGGCAAGGGCCGCTACGTACGCTTCCACGGCACGGCCAGAGCCACGGGGTACGGCTACTCGCTCTGGGAGTTCCAGGTCTTCGGCACGGTCGACGCGTCGAGTGACAACCCACCGTTGCTGTCGCCGCCGACCAAGGCCCCGGCGACCACCGGCCAGTTCGCGCTGTCGGCGCCGGCCGACCACGCGATGGTCACCGACACCCGCCGCCCGGCTCTGTCCTGGGCCGCGGTCTCCGGCACCGCGCACTACGAGGTGTGGCTCAACGTCAGCCGCACCGACTACGACTTCACCGCCTCCGGCCGGCTGCTCGACCTCTACACGAAGGTCGCCGAGCCCACCGGCACGACTTACACGCCGACCTGGGACATCAGCGACCGGTGGACGTACAGGTGGTTCGTCGTCGCGGTGAGCGGGTCGGGGGCCAGGACCACGTCGAACATCCGGACGTTCAGCGTCTACCTGCCCACGATCAAGGCGGCGGGCGACGGCGTGAACATCGTGAACGGCGCCCGTGACCTCAACAAGGACGGCACGATCGAGCCGTACGAGGACTGGCGGCAGCCGGTCGAGACGCGGGTGGCCGACCTCCTCGGCCGGATGACGCCCGAGGAGAAGGCGTACCAGATGTTCTACAACGCCCAGACGTACCCGCAGTCGGGGTGGCACTTCGGCCCGGCGCAGCCCGCCGACCTGGACAAGGTGCTCCGCGCCGCCGCCGGCACCCGTCTCGGCATCCCGCCGGTCTCCGCGGGCGACACGATCTCCGGGTACGAGACGACGTACCCGCTGCAGAGCGCGCTCGCCGCGGGCAAGGACTACCCCCTCGACTACAAGCTGGGCGACATGCAGCGCCGCGAGGAGCTCGAGGTCGGCACGCGCGGCGTGCTCGGGCCGCTCGCCGAGGTCGGCACCAAGGTGCTGTACCCCCGCATCCAGGAGGGCAACGGCGAGAACGCCGACGTCGCGGCCGCCCAGGTGCGCGCCCTCGTGTCCGGCCTGCAGGGTGGGCCGGAGCTGAACCCGAACTCGGTCCTCGCGACGGTCAAGCACTGGCCGGGGGAGGGGGCCGGCGGTGAGGCGGGCATCGTCTACGACGCGGTGACGATCAAGTACCACATGATCCCGTGGCGGGCCGCGCTCGACGCGGGAGCGGTCAACATCATGCCCGGTTACGCCGGCAGCTCCTACCTCGACCCGGGCGGGCCGGGCGCCGGCAACAGCAAGCCCATCCTCGACTACCTGCGGAACAACCTCGGCTACACCGGCCTCATCACGACGGACTGGCTGCCCTCCGGGGCGTGGATCAGCGCGGCGAACGCCGGATCCGACGTCATGGGCGGCGCCGACCCGGGCGCGGCCGACTTCTCGATCGCGAGCTTCCTGTCCAGCGTGCCGATCTCCCGGATCAACGACGCGGTGACCCGGGTCCTCCGGCTGAAGTTCGAGCTAGGGATCTTCGACCGGCCGTACGGCGACCCGGTGAACGGCCCGTACCGCTTCCACCAGCCGTCGTACGCGGCGCTCGCCAACCAGGCGGCGCGCGAGTCCATCACCCTGCTGAAGAACGACGGCGTCCTGCCGATCAAGCTGAAGGCGGGTGACAACCTCGTGGTGGCGGGCCCGCGCGCCACCGACGGCGCCGCCTGCTGCGTGTGGACCAGCTACTTCCACCAGAACTACGGCTCGCTGGACATCCTGGACGCGATCAAGGCGCGGGCGGCGAAGGCCGGCGTGAACGTCTACCAGGACACCGGGCCGTCGCCCAAGCTGGCCGTCGTCGCGGTCGGCGAGCCCAGTTACACGCACGCCACGGCCTGGACGAAAGAACAGCCGTACCTGCCGGCGGACCAGCTCGCCATCATCCAGAACTTCCACGACCAGGGGATCCCGGTCGTCGTGGTCATGGACCTGCCCCGGCCGACCGTGATCTCCGAGTGGAACGGCATCGCCGACGCGATCGTGATGACCTACCGCGGCGGCGAGGAGGTCGGCCCGGCGACGGCCTCCCTGCTCTTCGGCGACTACACGCCGCACGGGTCGCTGCCGTGGCAGCTCCCGCGCAGCGTCGACCAGGTCCTCAAGCCGGGCGGCACGGACACCCCCGCCGACGCCGTCGAGGACTGGAGCCTGCCGTACGACCTGGGCGCGACCGCCGCGGAACGCGCCGACATCCGCGCCGAGATCGACGCCGGTCAGTCGCCGGCCACGACCTACGGCGATCCCCTCTATCCCTACGGCGCCGGCATCCACAGCTGGTAGGAGGGGGCTCGCGGGGCCGCACGCCGCCGGTGTGCGGCCCCGCCGGGCGGGGCAGGGGTGGTACGAGGGCCACGGCGACCCGGCCCGGGATCCCGGCGGGGCCGCCGCCCAGTCGGGGGGACCGAGCGATGGCCAAGCGGACGGTCGCGGAACAGCTCGTCGACCTGCTCGTACGCGCGGGCGTCCGGCGGCTCTACGGCGTGGTCGGGGACGCGCTCAACCCCGTCACCGACGCCGTACGCCGCAACGCCGCGATCGACTGGGTCAAGGTGCGGCACGAGGAGACCGGGGCGTTCGCCGCGGGCGCCGAGGCGCAGCTGTCCGGGCACCTGGCCGCGTGCGCCGGCAGCAGCGGGCCGGGCCACGTCCACCTGATCAACGGGCTGTACGACGCGCACCGCAGCATGGCGCCGGTGGTGGCGGTGGCCGCGCACATCCCCAGCGCCGAGATCGGCACCGCGTACTTCCAGGAGACCCATCCGGACCGGCTGTTCGCCGAGTGCAGCCACTACTCCGAGCTGATCTCGACGCCGGAGCAGACGCCGCGCGTCGTCACCACCGCCATCCAGCACGCCGTCGGGCGTTCCGGCGTCTCCGTCGTGAGCGTCGCGGGCGACGTCGCCGGACAGGACGCCCCGTCACGGGACGGCGACGTCGCCGTGGTCACCGAACGGCCCGCCGTACGGCCCGGCGACGCGGAGATCGCCGAGCTGGCGCGGCTCGTCGACGAGGCCGAGGCGATCACGCTGTTCTGCGGGCGCGGGACCGCGGGCGCCCACGACGAGGTGATGGAGTTCGCCGAGCGCGTCAAGGCGCCGGTCGGGCACGCGCTGCGCGGCAAGGACTGGATCCAGTACGACAACCCGTTCGACGTCGGCATGTCCGGGCTGCTCGGGTACGGCGCCGCGTACGAGGCGATGCACGAGGCGGACCTGCTGATCCTGCTGGGCACCGACTTCCCGTACACGGCCTTCCTGCCCGACGACGTGCGCACCGCCCAGGTCGACATCCTGGCCGAGCACCTGGGCCGCCGGTCCCGCCTCGACGTGGCGGTCTGGGGTGACGTCCGCGAGACGCTGTGCGCGCTCATCCCGCGGGTACGGGAGAAGACGGACCGCCGCTTCCTGGACCGGATGCTGAAGAAGCACGCCGACGCCCTCGAAGGCGTCGTCACCGCCTACACCCGCGACGTCGAGCACCACCGGCCGATCCATCCCGAGTACGTCGCCGCGATCCTGGACGAGGAGGCGGCCGACGACGCGGTCTTCACGGTCGACACCGGGATGTGCAACGTCTGGGCGGCCCGCTACCTGTCCCCGAACGGCCGCCGTCGCATGATCGGCAGTTTCACCCATGGCAGCATGGCGAACGCGATGCCCCAGGCCATCGGCGCGCAGCTGCTCCACCCGGGCCGGCAGGTGATCAGCATGTCCGGGGACGGCGGCTTCTCGATGCTGATGGGCGACCTTCTCACGCTGGTGGAGTACGACCTGCCGGTGACGGTCGTGCTGTTCGACAACTCCAGCCTCGGCATGGTCGACCTGGAGATGATGGTCGGCGGGTTCCCGCCGTATGCGACGACCTATCCGCACACCGACTACGCCGCGATCGCGCGGGCCGCCGGAGCGCACGCCGTCCGCGTCGAGGACCCGCGCGACGTACGCGACGCGCTCCGCGAGGGGCTCGCGCACTCCGGCCCGTCGCTGGTGGACGTGGTCACCGACCCCAACGCGCTGTCCATCCCGCCGCGCATCACCGGCCGCCAGCTGGCCGGCTTCGCCACGACCACCAGCAAGCTGGTGCTCAGCGGCGGCGTCGGCCGCATGGTCCAGCTCGCCCGCTCCAACCTCCGCAACATCCCCCGCCCGTGATGCGTCAGTTCCCGCCGAGGAGCGTACGGCCGAGGGCGTACGCCTCGTGCAGGTCGTCGCCGCGGTAGTCGAGGGCGGCGAGCTCGGCCAGATGATGGTCGGCGTTGACCGCGACGGTCCTGGTCAGCCGCCGGAACAGCGGGGCGTCGGACATCGAGTCGCCGTACGCGACGCACCGCGCGTGCGACAGGCCGTACCGCTCGCACAGCTCGTCCACGATCCGGACCTTGTCCTCCGGGGTGAGGACGTTCGCCGGATCGAGCGGTTCGCGGAGCGGCAGGGCGGGGAACCGCGAGGCGATCACCTCGTCGAAGCCCAGGTCGAGGAGGTGGCGGGCGAAGAAGTCGGGCGACATCGTGATCACCACCGACCGCTCCCCGCGCTCCCGGATGTCCGCGCAGACGTCCTCGATGCGGGCCAGCCAGGGGCTCGCGGCGAAGGCGTCCGCGACGACCGCCGGCGTCAGCTCCCGCCAGAGCCCGTGGATCGCGGTGGAGAACCCCCGGGTGTCGAGCTCGCCGGCCGCGAACCGCGCCTCCAGCTCGACCAGCTCCGCCACGGATCCGAGGCGTCGGGCGATCTGCAGGCTGGCGGTCGTCCCCCCGAGGAGGGTTCCGTCCATGTCGAACACGTGAAGGAAGGACACGGAACGCGAGTCTGGCCGATGCCCTGCTCCCGGCACGAGCGAATAAACGGGCGGCGGGGCCCCGGTTAGCATCGCTGCTCATGACCGTTCCGGATCTGCACGGAGGGCCGGTGAGCGAGATCTCCGATCGGCGGGTGCGGGACCTCGGTGCGCGGCTGCGCGCCGCCCCGGCGCGCGCCGGTCGTACCCGCGTCCTCGCGATCGACGGGCGGTCCGGCGCCGGCAAGTCGACGCTCGCCGCCCTGCTGCACCGGGAGTGGGACGCGCCGGTGGTGAGCCTGGAGGACCTCTACGGCGGCTGGGACGGCCTCCAGCGCGGGGTCGACCTGCTGGTCTCGGAGGTCCTCGTCCCGCTGGCGGCCGGGCGCACCGCGTACGTCCCGCGCTACGACTGGACGAGCGGGCGCTGGCGGGCCCCTGCCGAGCTCCCGCCGCCCGCACTGCTCATCGTCGAAGGCGTCGGAGCGGGAGCGCGCCGCGCCGCCGGCTACGCGAGCGCGCTGGTCTGGCTGGAGGCGGACGAGCGGACGCGCCGTCGGCGGGCGCTCGACCGCGACGGCGACACCTACGCGCCGCACTGGGACCGCTGGGCGGCGCAGGAGGCCGAACTGCTCGCCCGCGAGAGGACCTGGGACCGCGCCGACGTCGTTTTTTGCGATCATTAACGGCATAACTCGTGAATTCGTTGAATATCGGAATTCCGGCGTCGCTCTCGGCATGCTGACCAGGGAGATCTTCGCGGCCGGCCGCCTTTTCTCGTGGATCCACACGAAAGCGATGCGCGCCCGGGACGTCCCGGGTAAGGATGGGGTCATGTCCTTTCCTTTAATGCCGGGATACGACTACATCAACGTGGTCGCCGACCTCGAGCCGGTCGCCGCGATGCGGGACCGGGACCTCGGGGATCGCATCCGGACCTTCACCAAGCTCCTCCCGGCGGGAGCGCCCGACTTCGGGTACGCCGTGCAGAAGGGCACCGAATGGCGCATCGGCTGTCTCGGCGCGTCCGACCCGGAGACCGCCCGCTACTCCCTGGCCGCGAGCCTGCGCAGGGGAGCGCGGGACGAGGAGGACGCGGAGACGGCCCGCGCGATGCGCGCGGCGGCCGACCGGCTCGACCCCGAGGACGGCCGGCAGCTCCCCAAGGACGAGTGGGAGATCGGCGACCGCCGCTACCGGGTGATCAGGGTCGAGAAGTTCACGCTGATCGGACAGCGGCTGATGGAGCCGCCGCGTCCCACCGACACCGATCCTCCGGACGACGTCCGGCTGCTGGAGGACCACCTCATCGAGCCGCGGACGCCGGTGGGGCAGTGGGAGGCGCAGCTGCGGCTGAACCTCGTCGGCCACCTGCCCATCCCCGGGACCGTTCCTGAGACGGTGGAGCTCGAGGCCCGGCACGCGATCCGTACGCATCCCGGCGTGGTCCTGCTCCCGCCGACCTTCACCGTGGTGGAGATCAAGGGAGACTCCTGGGACCCGCTCACCGGCGCGGACGGCCCCGACCAGGCCCGTACGCACCTGGCGAAGTACTTCAGCGAGCTGCTGCCGCGGCTGCTGGAGTTCCAGGGCGAGCCGGCCGAGCCGGAGGAGATCGCCGAGTGGAACGCGGCCGCCGAGCAGATCGAGGCGATGAGAGGGCCGGAGTTCGTGGTGCTGGGGCGTAAGTTCCGCATCGTGCGCGTCTCGCGGATGATCCGCGTCGGCCGGGACGGCCCCGAGGGGCCCCGCCCGTCGGACCAGGAGCGGTACGGCATGCAGGGCACGGAGTCGCGCTCCTGACCACTCGGCCTCCGACCGGTCGGCCTCCCGTCCGGATCGCGCCGATTTAGCGCGCCGTTTGGTGATCATTAGGATCCTCGGGTGATCATCAGACGACGGTCCGCGGCCGGCCTGCTGTGCATGCTGGCCGCTCTGGCGATGTTCGGCGCGCCCCCGGCCCGCGCCGCCAAGGCCAAAGCCACGGAGCCGCCCAAGGTCGAGCTCGTCCTGGACGTCAGCGGCTCGATGCGAGCCCGGGACATCGATGGGCGAAGCCGCATATCCGTGGCCCAGCAGTCCTTCGACGACGTGGTCGACGCCCTGCCGGGCGAGACCCAGCTCGGCATCCGGGTCCTCGGCTCGCGCTACCGCTTCCCCGGCAGCCCCAAGACCGTCGGCTGCCGGGACACCGAGCAGATCAGCCCGGTCGCCCAGGTGAACAAGGTCGAGGCGAAGGCCGCGATCGCCACCCTGCGTCCCACCGGCTGGACCCCGATCGGCCTGGCCCTGCGCGCCGCGGCCAAGGACCTGGGCACCGGCGAGACGACCCGGCGGATCGTCCTCATCACCGACGGCGAGGACACCTGCGCGCCGCCCGACCCGTGCGACGTCGCCCGTGAGCTCGCCGCGCAGGGCACCCACCTCGTCATCGACACCCTGGGCCTCACCCTGGACGACAAGGTGCGGCGGCAGCTCACCTGCATCGCCGACGCCACCGGCGGCACGTACACCGCCGTCCAGCACCAGCAGCAGCTCACGAGCCGGCTGAACCAGCTCGTGCACCGGGCCGGCAGCACGTACCAGCGGACCCCGCAGCAGGTCGCGGGCGGCGCGCAGTGCACCAACGCGCCGGTGCTGTCGCCGGGTGTGTACACCGACCGCGAGCGGTTCGGCGAGCACCGCTACTACCGCGTTCCCGTCACCTCAGGGCAGGAGCTGCGCGCCTCCGTGAGCGTCGCGCTCGACCGTACGCTGAACCCTGACTACGGGGTGCTGCTGCGGGCGACGTCCCAGGACGGCCAGGAACTCGTCCGTGGCACGGACGCGGGCAGCGGGCGCACCGACGTCCTGTCCACCGGGCTGCGCTGGTCCGCCCAGGGCCCGGACGGCTCGCCGGAGCCGAGCGCGTCCGCATCGGCGGGCACGACCGGGTCCGCCTCGGGCACCGTCTGCCTGATCGTGAGCAACTCCTTCGCCGCGCCGCCCGGCGTACGGACCACCCCCGGCATGCCGCTGGAGCTGACCGTCGACGTCGTGCCGTCCTCGCCGGCGCCGAGCGGCCCGGACCTCGGCCGCGGCTGGCTGCTGCTCGTCGTGCTCACCGTCGCCGGCCTGGTCGCCGGTCTCATCGTCGGCTGGCTCGCCCGCTGGCGGATCGCCATCTGGAAGGAGAACTGACCGTGCGCGTCACCAGGCTCCTGTCCCTCCCGATCGCGATCGCCGCCCTCGCGCTGACCACCGCCGGACCGGCCTTCGCCGGCGGAAAGTCCTCGCCCAAGCCCCGGACGACGATCGGCACCGCCGGGACGTCGTTCCTCACCGCCACGACCGTGAAGCCCGGCCAGTCCGTACGGCTGTCCGCGTCGACCGGCGACTACCTGTACTGGTCGTTCGCCGCGGCGGCGGGGCAGACCGACCGGATCGCGGTGACGGTCGCGCTGCCCACCGACTCGGCCCGGCTCGGCACCGCGACCTGGAACGTCGACGTCTTCGACGGGCTGCGCCGGCGTCAGGCGTGCACGGCGGGCCCGCAGACCGTGACCGCGCAGTCCGGCGCGGCCAACGTCGCGCTGCAGTGCACGCTGCGGCAGATCCGTTCCTGGGCCGAGCCCTGGTCCAGCGATCCGCTGCCGGGCACCTACTACGTACGGCTGTCGGCGACCGACCTGCCGGAACAGGGCCTCGGCCTGCCGATCGACGTCCGGCTGCGGATCAGCGCGAAGCACGGGAACGCTGAGCCGCAGGGCGCCCACCTGAAGGCCCCGCTGTCTCCCGCGGTCAACCCGGGCGCCACGCTGGCCCCGGACGCCGCGCCGTCGGTGGAGCCCTCGGCGGTCAGCTCCGCTCCGAAGCCGCTGCAGCGCGCCAGGAGCTGGTTCTCCTGGCCGTCGACCCGCTGGTGGTGGACGATCGGCGGCGGGGTGCTGGCCGCCGTCGCGGGCGTCGCCGGCTACAGCCTGACCCGGCATCCCCACCGCTGGTTCTCCTGATCCCGGTCCCGGCGCGGTCGCAGGCCGCGCCGGGACCGGCGTAACAAGATTGTCGAAATCCGCGATTCGGGCCGCACCGAAACGATCTTGAAGCTACGTTCGTGATCATGTTGAAATCTCGGATGTGGGGGCGGAGCGTCGTATGCCTCGCCGCCGCCGGCGCGTTGCTCGGGGCGACCTTCGCGCCGGCCCAGGCGGCGGTCAGGCACAAGGACGACTCCGTAAGCGAGATCGCGAACAAGCTCCAGCAGACGATGGACGGCCTGCGCTTCCAGGACGTCCTCGACACCGATCCGGTCACGACGGCCGCCGCGGCCCGCGCGCTGCGGGCGAACTCCGTCGACAAGGACGCGCAGACCCCGCAGCAGCAGGCACGGCTGCTCGCCGCCGCCACGGACGCGCAGCCGATCTCCCAGCAGCCGCAGTTCGACGCGACCGTCATCGAGCTGGACCGGCACAACCGGCCGGTGTCGTCGGGCACGGTGCTGATGAGCCCGCAGTACCCGCACGGCAAGGTCATCCCGGTCGACAAGAACTTCCACACCAGCGACGTGCGCTGGCGGCAGTGGGACGACTCGGGCTGGTACACCAACCACGGTCAGGGCACGATCGACGTGGTCCCGGGCCGGGAGAACGCCTCGACCGACTTCATGCTGCCCTACCCGGCCTCGGTCCTGAAGCTGATGATCAACTTCGGCGTGCTCCGGCTCGTCGACAAGGGCGTCGTCAACCTGGACGACACCTACGACTACAACCCGACCAGCATCAGCTCGCTGTGCGGCGGCGCGAGCAGCGACACGATCCGCAACTACATCGACGCGTCGATCACCTGGTCGTCGAACGCGGCCTCGTGCGCGCTGATGAAGATGCTGTGGGACCACGACGCGGTGGGCGACCTGAACCAGACGTTCCAGGACCTGGGCCTGGAGACGCTCCAGGTCAAGGAGACCAACCCGGCCAACGGCGGGCACTGGAGCAACCCGGTCACGATGAGCTCCCTGGACACCGCCAAGCTGCTCGCGCTCATCAACGGCGCGCCCGGCACGGTGTGGACCGCGCCCAACGGCAAGGCCGTCACCCGGGACGTGCTGAGCAGGTCCTCGCGGGAGCTCTTCAAGAAGGAGCTCTCCGAGCAGGGCATGAACGACGTCCTGTCGACGGTGAACTGGTGCGGCGCGGACTACCCGGCGCCCGGCATCCCGCAGCTCGTCCCGTCCCGATGGATCGCCGCGGACGGCACCGTGACGGTCGACGGAGACGCCTACCAGCACGACGTACGGCCGTGCAACGCCCAGGCCGAGGTGACGTTCGCCCACAAGACCGGCCTGGTCTCCAACTCGGGCAGCGACGCCGGCATCGTACGGTCGCTTCCGGGTAAGCAGGGACGCAACTACATCATCGTGGTGTTCTCGAACCTGGGGAACCAGTACATCGACCCGAACCGCCCGCCGACCGCTCCGGGCGCCCACCCGGTCGCCTACAGCGAGAAGTACGCGCAGCTCGGGCTGGCCATCGACAAGTACGAGGCCGCCAAGCACGGATAGGCGGCACCACCGCCATCTCCGCCGAGGGTCTTCGTCACCGGCGCCACGGAGACCCTCGGCGGTTCCGCTGAGACTGGACCGCCCGGCGACCGGGTCTCATGACATCCGATCGCCGGGCGGAGTCGTGTCGTCAGCGGCGCTTGCGCCCCCGGCGCCACAGCCACACGCCGGCCGCCACGCACACCGCGGCCGCGGCGTAGAGGGCCTCGGG
The DNA here is from genome assembly GCF_024055715.1 of Actinoallomurus soli. Taxonomy (GTDB): domain Bacteria; phylum Actinomycetota; class Actinomycetes; order Streptosporangiales; family Streptosporangiaceae; genus Actinoallomurus; species Actinoallomurus soli. The sequence continues at coordinate 512,733 of NZ_JAMXMV010000003.1, read as the reverse complement.
CCGCTCACCCGCGGCCCGCGTCGCCTGCCGCCCGGTGCGCGCCACCGTTCGCCGCGCGGGCTCGGGCACGGCCTGACCCACCTTGGCCACCGGCCCCGCCACCTGCTCCCGCACCTGCGGGGCCTTCTCGCGCACCGTCTGCGTCAGCGTCCCGATGGTCCCGGTCGCCTGTTCGCGCAGCTGCGGAGCCTTCTCGCGCACCGTCTGCGTCAGCGTCCCGATCGTGCCGGTCGCCTGTTCGCGCAGCTGCGGAGCCTTCTCGCGCACCGTCTGCGTCAGCGTCCCGAACGTGTCGGTGGCCTGCTCGCGCAGCTGGGTCGCCTTGCCGCGAACCCGCGCGGGCACGTTGGCCTTCTCCGCCAGCGCCTCGACCGTCTCGCCCAGCTCCTCCCGGGTCCGCTCGATGTCGGCCTTCAGCTCCTCCTGGTCACCGGCCTGTGTCTTCTTCTTCTTCGCGTTCTCTTCGGCGCCGCCCGCCGTCGGGGAGTCACTCATCACGCGTGCCTTTCCTTGAGGTGGTCCTTGATCTCGTGCACATCGGTCTTCACGGATTCGGCGGTCTGCTCGGGTACGGGTGGCGTCGCCCGGCGCATCCGTGACCGCCCCGCGGCGGCCAGGAGCCCGGCGATCGCCAGCAGCACCACGCCGACGATCAGTGCGGCCGCCCAGACCGGCAGCGCGACCGCGAGGGCCGCGACCGCCGCGCCGACGAGCGTGGCGCCGCCGTAGAAGGCCACGGTGCCGGCGCCGCCGAACAGCCCGGCGCCGCGTCCCGCCTCCTTGCCCTTCTCGGTCAGCTCGGCCTTCGCCAGCGCCAGCTCCTGGTGGACCAGCTCGCTGAGCTGCCGCGTCGCCTTGCCGACGAGCTCGCCGGTCGACTCGTCGTGCTCCGTAGACGTATCAGACGGGCTCTTCGTGGGAGGACGGACGCCGCTCGCCATGCCTGCACCTTTTCTTCCGCGTTGAACCGTTCTTCGTCGGGGTTGGTGCGCAGGGGTACCCGGAGAGCAGCGGACCTAACACGAAGCGGAGGGCAATGTGGCCGGCCGGGTGCCGGCGGCCGAGTGCGACGGCGTCCACTTGATCGACCGGGACCGGCTCACTCGCTGGACCGCGCGCAGGAGGACGACTCGACAGAATGCCAGGATGCACCACCGGCGGGAGGACACGCACTGTAGCAGGCATATTTCAGAGCGTGAATAATGCGAGGATGCCCTGGGTAACACCCGCCGTGATCTTGGGCGCTCCGATCACTGCAGGAGGAACCCCATGCGCCACCTCGCCGCCGCAGTCGGATCCGCTGTGGCCATTGCGATCACAGCAGTCGTCCCGGCCACCGGAAACGCCGTCACCTCGCCTGAAGGCGTCGGATCCGCAGCCACCATCAGGGCGCTTGTCACCGTGGATCCCCTGGGTCGGCATCGTCCGGAGCGATGGCTCGCCATTCATGGAGAACATCGGCTAGTGCCGGCCGACGACCACGAGTCAAACCCGCACGTCGTCTCTACTCGCCTGCTATCCGTGCAAGTTCGCCACCTCAGGAAGGCATGCAGATGAAAGCTGTTCGCCGTACCGTCACCGCCTGTGCCACCGTGCTCATCACTGGTGGATCGCTCATCGCCTCCCCGCGCGCCGACGCCGCCGCGCCAATATTCCCGACCTACGCCGAATCCGGACCCAAGGTCAGAGCAAATGTCACCGACATCAGGCAAGTGGTGAATACACTCCCGGTTCAGGTGCAGCTCTCCAACTTTGAGAGCGGCGCCAGGGTCACGGTCCAGCCCAACAGCACCTGGAACGGCTCCCTATGGATTCCCTGGGCCAGCAACGACAGTGAGGTGAACAACAAGGCCATCCGCGTCTTCTGGACCAGCAACCAGCAAGACCATCTCTACTACCTCTACCAGGACTACTTGCACCCCCGCGACGAGATCAGGTGGGGTTTCAATCCCACCTACTCTCACCTGTCCGGTTACCTCGCAGTAGGCGGCTCCAGTACCGGCGGCGGCCGAAAGAGCCTCATCGTCCAAGACGCTTCCCACGGTGGCCGCCCGTTCTGGATGGAGAACGTCGGCTAGCCCGAGTGCGGACAAGGGGTCGCCGAGGACCCGCTGGACCGCGCGGTGGTGGTGGTCGTCCTTGTGAACGTTCCTAGGACGCGATCTGCACCGGGGTGCCGAGCGGCAGCATCTTCGCCATCTTGGTGATCACATCGTTGCCGACCCGTACGCAGCCGTGGCTGACGGAGGTGCCGAGCGACTTTGGCTCGTTCGTGCCGTGGATGCCGATGATGGGGTCCTGGCCGTTGAACTGGGTGAGCGTCGTGGAGTAGCCGTTCAGGCCGTAGGCGTACGGGCCGTACGCGCCCTTGGGGTTCGGCGCCTGCAGCAGTTCGGTGAGGTAGTACCGGCCGCCGGGTGTCGGGGTGTCGGCCTTGCCGATCGCGGCCGGGGTGTCGATCAGCACCTTCTTGCCCTGGTAGACCTTCACTCGGTGCTTGGACTGCAGGACCTGCACCCAGTAGCTGGTCTTGGCCGTGGTGACGTCCTTCGCGGCGATCCAGCCCTGGCTGCCGTTCGGCGGCGCCGGCAGCAGGACGTGCAGCCAGCCGGGCTGGGTGCCGATCACGAGGAAGACCCGTGTGACGCCGTCCGGGTTGGGGTTTTTCAGCCGCATGCTCGGCTCGGCGTCCCCGGGGTTCTGGTAGATCTGCACCGTCTTCGTACGCGCGGTGGCGATCGTGCTCGGGCCGTCGCCGAAGTTCACCGCGTTCGTGGCGGCCGCCGTCGAGTTCGTTCCCGCCGCCGGGGTCTTCTTGCTCGAGTGGGCGGAGCCGCCGCCGCAGCCGGTCAGCGTGACAACGAGGGCGACGCCGATCGTCGCGGCCGCCCAGCGGGGCCGGGACACGGCCGTGCTGATGGACATCGGTCTCGCTCCTTAGCGAATCGCGGGTTGGAGGACGCGCGGACGGCCCGGGAACGCGCCTTCCCGGGCCGCCTGTGAGCGTTCGTTCGCCGGCCGGTCCTGGGACATGCCTTCCCGGACCGTCTGCGAGCGTCCGTCGTCCTCGGGATCGCGCCCTCCCGTGGCCGACGGTCAGCCGTCGTACGTCAGCCGGTGAACTTCGGCTGCGCCTTGACCGGCGTCGCCGGACGGGCCTCGCCGGTGGGCGCGGCCGGGGCCGGCGTCGCCTTCTGCGGCTTGGCGCTGGTCTTGCTCGGCGTCGGGCTGGGCTTGGGGGCGCCCGGCTTCGACGGCTTGTGGGACTTCTTCGGCGGGGTCGGGGCCGCCGCGCAGTGCTTCACACCGAACGCACCGTGGCCCTTCCAGACCGCCCGGGTTTCGGGGTTGTAGGCCACCACGATCACCACTGAGGGGTGACCCTTCAGCGTGACCTCGCTGCGGCCGGGTGCGAGGATCCTGGGGCTCATGGGAGCGTGCTTGCCCTCGCTCCAGGTGAACGGCACGAACCAGGGGTTCGGGTTGCTGACCGTCCAGGTCGGCTGGCCGTTCCCGCTGCACTTGACCGAGAGCTTCAGCCCGGGGTCACGGTCGTTGCAGGCCCACGCGGGGGACGCGGCCAGGGTGGTGACGGCGAGAGCGGCCGCCGCGCCGGCGAAAGTGAGAGTCGCCCTTTTCAGGCGCATGCAGTACCTCCAGCGAAGGGAAGTAGGTCTGAGAGCGCCGCGAGACTGCTCATCAGCGGCGCATGCGGCACACTATCGGGCAGATAACGCTCATGTCTCACTGTTCGCCCACTTCTTTGCCATTCGTCACATTACACGCCGCATTCGCCACCTGTCAGTATGTGATGCATGTGGGGTGGGTGCGTCGTTGACCAGCCCAAATGAAGTTGAAAAGGTCGTCGGGTCCCTGACTACGGATTTTCTCCTGTCCGTACGCTCAGTTGATGTGGGTCCTGGAAAGACTCACCGGCGTCACGGAATGGAAGCGGTGGGGCCGCCGTCCGAGGCGCTAGGCGATCTGGTGGCCGTCGGAAAAGTCGGTCGAGCGGGACAGCTCCTCCCATGTGTCCAGGTCCTTGTCCAGGTCCGCTCGTGCGGCGCGTACGAGACCCAGCGCGTCGGAGCCGAGCACCAGGTGGGCGGGCGGGTCGGGCTCGTCGAGGATGCGCAGGACGGCCGTCGCCGCCTTGTCGGGGTCGCCGAGCTGGTTGCCGCTGGCCGCCTGCCGGGCCGCGCGGATCGGCTCGAAGATCTCGTCGTAGTCGGGAACGCTGCGCGGCACGCGGACCATCGAGCGTCCGGCCCAGTCGGTGCGGAAGGATCCGGGTTCGACGGCGGTGACGCGGATGCCGAACCCGCCGACCTCCTTCCGGACCGCATCGAGGATGCCTTCGAGCGCGTACTTGCTGCCGCAGTACGCCGAGACGCCGGGGAAACCGGCCAGGCCGCCCATCGAGGTCACGGCGAGGATGTGCCCGCCTCGGCGCTCGCGCATGTACGGAAGGACCGCCCGTACGGTCGCGGCGGCGCCGAACACGTTGACCTCGAACTGCGCGCGGAGCTCGCGCAGCGGCGTCTCCTCGAAGGTCCCCTCCACGCCGTAACCGGCGTTGGCGATCAGCACGTCGATGGGGCCGACGGATGCCTCCACCTCCTCCACGACGGAGTGGACCGCGGTCTCGTCGGTGACGTCGAGGAGGCGTGCGTGGGCGCGGTCGGGGCTCAGGGCCGCGAACTCCTCCGCGTCGGCCTGCCTGCGCACCGTCCCGACGACGGTGTGACCGGCCTGGAGGGCGCCGGAGGCGAGGGCCCGGCCCAGACCGCTGCTGACCCCGGTGATCAGAAATGTCCTGTTCATGTCTCTCACTGTACACAGCGCAGACTTTTATCTGCACTCCGTCGATTACGGTAGTCTCATCGAGGGGCAGGGAGGGGACGATGAGCAGGCGAGCTGGCGCTCCGAGCAAGGGGGACCGGCGGGAGCAGGCGCTCCTCGACGCGGCTGAGGTCCTCCTCGGACAGACCGGCCTGGAGCGGATGACGGTCGATGCGATCGCCCGCGGGGCCGGCATCTCCCGCGGATCGATGTACTTCTACTTCGGTTCCAAGCACGAGGTGCTCGCGGCGCTGGTCCGCCGCACGATGGCCGAGATCCGCCAGGAGGCATCGATCACCGCCGACGATCTGGCGTCATCGCCGATCGACGCCATGGAGCGGGCGGTCGAGAGCGTGGAGAAGATGTGGCGCGACCACGGCACGGTCATGCGCGCCGCCGTCGAGTACGGCACCGCGCACGCTGACATCGGCGCCGCGTGGGACGAGACCGTGGAGTCGTTCGCCGCGACGATGCGCGGCGTGCTCGCGCGTGCGGGCGTGCCCGACGGGGACGGGCCGCAGGACGCCACGGCCCTGGCGCGCGCCCTGTGCTGGATGACCGAGCGGACCTTCTACCAGGCCTCCCGATCTCCCGACGATCAGTTGGCGCGGGCCGCCGAGACGACCATCGAGGTCTGGCGCCGCGTCATGACGACGCCCGCACCTCCAGAGGGCTGAACCGCAGGCCGTCGGCACCTGCGAAAGCACGGGGGCGGTGGCAGCCCGGCGGATCGGCTACCCGACCCCCGGGAACGACTGCTCGAAGAGGTCACCGGGGGACAACGTCAGGCCCGGCATCAGCGGATGTCGCAGGCGCTGCTCTCCCCTGGTGACCTGGAGAGAGAAGGTTTCCGGCGTCGGCTCGCCCGCCACGTCATAGGCGTCCAGGATCCTTTCGATTCGTTCCCACAGCTTGACCCGGCCGACCTCGCGCACCTGCCAGTCATCTCCGGCAGGAGTGAGGGTGGCCGCCGAACCGCTGACGACGTCGACAAGGTGCAGGACGTCTCCCACGACGGTCAGCTGGGCGTACGGCACGGCGGCCTGCGCGAGGAAGCGGAGGTGGAACGCCTGCTCGGTAGGGCTGGTGATCCGGTCAGGGTGGTGCCGGGCGACTCGGGGGCGCTCAGGCAGGTCGGCGACCCAGTGGGCGGGGTTCCCGAACGCGGGAGCGGCATGCGTACGCGCCGCCATGAACGAGACGGTCCCGGGCAGTAGGGATCCCCGCGCGGTGTGCCGGTCGATGACGGTGAGCAGGACACGGGCGTACCCGTACAGCCAGCCGCTGAGGGTGATGAGGATCTTCCCGCCCGGCCGGGTCTGAGCTATCAAGGCAGGCGGGACGGTACGGAACGAGCAGGCCGCAACGATCCGGTCGACAGGTGCTTCAGGCCAGTACCCGTACACTCCGTCGGCGACGGCGAGGGTCGGGCTGTAACCGCAGCCGTACAGGGCGGCGGCGGCCTGATCGAGGCGCCGGCCGTCGACGTCGATGGAGGTGACGGCGTCCGAGCCGAGCCGTTCGCAGGCGAGCGCCGTGGAATAGCCGGTGCCGGTGCCGATCTCCAGGACCCGGTGCCCATCCCGCAGATCCGCATCGGCCCACATCCGCATGACCAGAGACGGAAGCGTGGAGGAGGAGGTCGGGCTACCGCCGTAGCGCGGGGCGGGCTCCTTCCAGTCGGGTTCGTCTCCGTCGAACTGTGTGACCAGCGTGGTGTCTGAGTAGGCGGCGTGCAGCCAGCGGTCCCGGTCGAGCTCGGCGGTGACCGGCTCCCACACCGTCAGGCCGTCGGCGTCCCGCTGCTCGGCGGGCAGGTAGAAGCCGGGCACGAACGTGTGCCGAGGAACCTTCTCCACTGCGGCTCGCCATCCCGGATCGGGGAGCACGCCTTCGCGGGCGAGTGATTCGGCAAGGGCCGCACGCAGGCGACCCGCCTCAGCCTGGTCGATCGGCGTCGTCATGGAACACCGCCTCCTTCCCGCTCAGGATGAGCGCGAACGCCTCAGCGATCGCAGACGAGTCGGGCAGCCAACCCCATTGGCCGTTCGGATTGCATTCGATGGCGACCCAGTGGGCGGGGTCGTCCGCAGGCCCGGTGAGGGCGAAGTCGAAGCAGCCGAACACCAGACCGAACGAGGCCAGGTAATCCTGCAAGGCGCTCACGACGGAGCCGGGAACGGCCACCGGCGTGTGGTCCAGGTCGGCCCAGTTCCCGCGCCGCCAGTCCAGTGCGCCATCCGGCGTGGTGATCTGCTGGGAGAACACCCGGTGGCCGACCACGGTCACGCGCACGTCACCGGTCTTGGGCACCTCGGCCTGGAAAAGGTGCGCGGTGACCGTCAGCGAATCATCGAAGGTCTCCGGGTCGACGCGCTGAGTCCAGATGGCGCCCGCGCGCCCATCCTCTGCAGGCGGCAGCCCGCGGAAGGTCTTGTAGATGACAGCGCCGTGCTCGGCGGCGAACGCGCGGGACTGAGCGACGTCGTTGGTGACCAGCGTCGGCGGAATCCGCAACCCGAGTTCGGTGAAGCGCTGCAGCTGGGCCGGCTTGAAATCCGCCCGGGTCACCATCGCCGGGTGGTTGACGTAGAGGGCGTTCAGATTGTTGAGGATCCCGCCCAGCCCGTGCCGTGCCTCGGCGGACGCGAAGTCCCGCTGCTGCGCAGGGAGGCCGGCGAACCGGGAGACATAGGGGGTGGGGCGGCGGTAATACACCGCCGCCACCTCCTCCAACTCCACCTGTCGGCTGGGAGTCCGCACCCGTCCCCGCCACACCGGGGTTCCGGTATCGAGCAGGGCGCCGAATGTCAGACCGTTCCCGATGTCGCCTGGGTCGACCCGGGCCACAGGGACGCCATGCTCATTGAGGGCGCTGATCACCATGTCCGCGGTGACGTCCTCCAGGGCCGTCAGGACCAGGACGAGGTCGCTCACCGGCGCCTCAGTCCGACTCGTAGTCGGTCGTGTTGTCGTCCTGCCGCTGGGGCTGGGGATCCCTGCCATCGCCGCCGCCGGACACCGACGCCGTGCCCTTTGTCCGCGATGTGCCGTGCCTGCCCATCTCGATCGGCTGCCCGGTGAAGTCGAAGTAGCGGGCGGTCTGCGTCGTCGGGTCCAAATGCACCGACGCGTACGACGGCGGCCCGGCGGGCAGTCGATCGGTGACCAGTCGCATGGCCCATGGCTCACGTGGCTGAATTGCCGTCATTCGTATGCCTCCCTTTTTCGGGGGACGCCGGGAGGGCCGATCGCTCCCCGGAGGTAGAATCCGTTCTCGTCCCTGACTCTGGCAAGTACCGTGGCGGCGAGAGGTCCCCTGCTCCGCCACGCGATGACCGGATTGCTCTGGTCCGGACAACCTGAATCGCCATTTTTCGGATTTGGGGCCCCGCCTGGACGTTGATTCGAAGGTGTGAGCGACGAAAGCCCATCCAGACGGGGGAGTTCAAGGTCCAAAACGAGCCCAGACGACCTTCCCCGTGTGAGGGGATGGCTGCCATCCGAGTCGCCCGTTCGTGAGTTGATGGATCAGGAACAGCCCCCGGCCGGTCTCGTCGGCGGCCTCGGGACTGATGATTCGCGGCATCGTCATGCTGTCGTGGTCCCAGACCCCGACCTCGATCAGCGGACGCCCCGGGCGGGCGACCCAGACGTTGACGAGAGTTCCCGGATACCGGCGGACCGCGTTCGTGGTGAGCTCGGTCAGTACTAGTCGGCCGAGGTCGCGCAGCTCCGTAAGTCCCCATGAATCGACGGCTTGGTCCATCAAGTGACGCACCAAATAGACGTTTTCGGGACAGGCATGCATTTCCAGGGTGAACCGGTCCGGGGGTGTCCACATCTCGGTCTGTAGAGCCGTCATCGCCGTGCCTCGTCTTTCGCTGTAGGCCTCACCGTCTGTGGTGAATCCGGGACTGGCTACATCGTGCATGAATGTGGATACTTACAGTGACAACTGTCGATCCCGGTGCAGGGCCATTCATGAGCATGCGCGGTCAGGTTGTCGCGGGTGGCGAGGCGAAGGAGGAGTGGTGATGACCGTCGGAAGGGCTCCGATGCTGAAAGTGTTCGGTGGCGAGGTGCGGCGATTCCGTACCGTGGCCGGCCTCTCTCAGGATCGTCTAGCCGAAAAAGTCCCGATTTCCGGGTCTCACATCGGGAAGATCGAGCGCGGGGAGACCCGCTGCGACAGAGGCATCTCCGTCAGGCTCGACGAGCTCCTCGACACGCGGGGCACCCTGCCCTCTCTCTGGGACGAGCTGGTCAAGAACGCGGCCTTCCCCGTCTGGTTCGACTGGCCGCCCGTCGAAGAACAGGCGACCCTCCTCCGGTCGTACGAGAACCAGGTCGTCTACGGCCTGCTCCAGACCGATGAGTACGCCTCGGCCCTCCTGTACGGAGACGCGGAGGCGGTGGCGGCTCGCATCGGTCGGCAGCGCATCCTCACCCGAGAGGCCCCGCCACCGCCACGGCTGGTCGTCGTGATGACCGAGTACGTCCTCTACCACGAGGTCGGGGATCGAGAGGTCATGCGGGGCCAGCTCGAACACCTGCTCAACCTGCCGTCGGACCGCATCTCCGTCCACATCGTCCCCGGTCCGGTCCATCCAGCGGGCACCGCTGGCGCGTTCGCCATCGCTACCCTTCCGGACAGAAGCGAGTTGGCGTACATGGAGACGGCGGCTCGTGGACTTACCATCGACGATGTCGAGGACATTCAGGCACTGTCCGACATATACGAGGCGATACGGTCGAGGGCCCTGCCCGTCGACGCGTCGAGGGACTTCATCCGCAGGGTGTTGGAGGAGCGATGGTCGTGAACAGCGGCACCTGGCGCAAGAGCAGCCACAGCGCCGGCAATGGCGGTAACTGCGTCGAACTGGCCGTCATCGAGAAGGAAGCCGCGCAGAAGTAGGGGAAGCGCCGGCCCGCGGTGGTCAACCGGTGAAGACCCCCGCGACCGTCAGGGCCAGCGGGATGACCGCCGCGGTCAGCATGACCTCGGCGATGCCGACCGTTCGGGACAGCGGGGACGGTCCCGGCGGCAGGCCGACGGCCACCGGGACCCGGCCGCGTTCGGCGCGTCGGCGGTCGCGCGACCACAGGCAGGCGGGAAGGATCGCCCCCGCTCCGGCGACGAGGACGGCGACGGAGAGGAAGGCGGGCAGATTCCCGTGACCATCGGAGAAACCGACGCCGAGCCAGATCAAGCCGGACGTTCCGGCGAGGGCGAACGCGAGGCGCTGAACGTCATCGTGGGCGGAGCGCACCCGCGCGAGGGCCGTCGCCGCGATGACCGCGCACGTCACCCTCGCGGGCCAGCGGGCCGTGAACGACATGACGCCGTCGCCGGCGAAGACGGCGGCGGTCACCGCGACGGCCGCTCCGGTGACCAGTTCCTCCGTGAGCCGCTCGGCGCGCGCACGGGCCGGCTTCCCCGGTGTGTCCTCCAAGCCGGCCGGGATCTGGGGCATGGGCGTGTGGACTCGCCCGATCACGGCCTGGAACAGCCGGTGGCCGGGCAGCACGACGGCGAGAGTGAGCGCCGCGACCTCCGCCCCGGAGAATCGGGGAACGGCGAGGGCGAGACCGGCCGCCGCCGCGCCCACGACCGCGGTTCCCACGACGGCGGCGAACACCGTGATGAGGCGAGCGGTCACCGCCGCGGCGAGCACCGCGATCAGGCCGGTCGCGGACAGGCCGAGCAACAGCTGCTCAGGGCCCGCCCGGACGATCGACGGAGTGTGGAGGGTGGCCAGGAAGCCGGCGAGGAATGCCGGGGGGACGGCACCCAGCCCGCACACCGCTCCGACGCCGGCCGTCCACTCGAACCGGCATGCGACGGCGGCCACGGAGATCAGCACGAGGGAGAGCACGGCCGCCACGACCGCCGGCGCGCCCCACGGCGGGCCACCGAGGAGCAGCAGGATGACCGCGGCGGAGGGCACCGACGCGGCGACGGTCAGGACGTAGCCGTACGACCAGTCCGGCGAAGGCCCCTCGACGTCCTCCCCCCGTCGGCCGGTCTCATCGACGGACAGTTCGGGGAACTGCCGCATCGCCGGCCGCAGGAACAGCACCTCACCGTGAGTGAGCCCGATCTGGGCGGGTGTCATCGCCTCCTGGATCGGCGCCTCGTCCAGGCGCTGCAGCACCCAGCCGTCGTGTTCGAGGCCCGCCTCGGCGAGGTCCCGGCCCGAATAATCGAGGATCAAGGGAAGCAGATCGGCGAACGGCACATCGACGGGAAGAGCGAGGTCCAGCCGACGTTGCGGGCCATCGATCGTCACCCGGCAGAGGTCTTCACCCTCTGTCATGCTGATCGGTCCTCACCACGTCGTTCCGATGGACTCGGAAATGACGACCGTGGAAGCCGGTGCGTCGCGGGTCGTCCTTTTCTAGAATGGCAGAATCCGTAGCCGTTCGTCAGTGGTTCGCGCCTATGCTCGAGCGCGTCCGGGAGTGATCGCGTGACGAGCACCATCCTCGTACGCCGCAAGGCGCGACGGCCTCGACCTGAGTGGCCGAGCGGCGAATTCTTCCTTGAAGTCCCGCCTGAGCTGCCGAAACGCCTCGGAGCCCCATTCCAGAACGCACTGGTCTACGTGGCGCTGGCGGGAGGGCTCACCACCGTGACCCTGCTGCTCATCGACGCCCGCGTCGACCTGCTCCTGAGAATCGCCAACGTCAGCCTCGCCCTGGCCGTGGTGAGCATGGTGGCCTATCAGATCGGTCGCGGCGGTACCGGTGGGACCACGGCGCAGGTGCGGCCGCGGGTCGCCCGCCGTGACTATCTGCGGTATCTCCGAGTGCACCACGAACAGCTCGGCCGGGCGGCGCGCCTGCAGCGAGCGGCGGCGACGTGGCAGAGCCCCGATCCGGCCCGTCTGTGGTCGGTCGTGGCCGGCTCACGGCTGTGGGAGAGACGGCACGGCGACGCCGATTTCGGCGTGGTACGCGTGGGAACCGGACGCCAGCCGCTCGCCGTGCGGCTCGTGCCGCCGGAGGTCGCCCCGCTCCAGGCACTGGACCCGGTCAGCGAGGACGCGTTGCGGCGTTTCCTGGCTACCCATTCCCACCTGCCGGACCTGCCGATGAACATATCGACGTCGATGTTCGCCCGGGTGGTCCTCACCGGCGAGCGGGACGCGATATGCGGCATGGTCCGTGCGCTGGTGATGCAGCTCGCGGCGTTCCACTCGCCGACCGATCTGCGGATCTCAGTGTGCGCGTCGAAGGACCGCGTGCCGTACTGGGAGTGGATGAAATGGCTGCCGCACGTCCTCCATCCGACCCTGCGTGACGCGATCGGGCCTACTCGGCTCTTCGCGGACGGCCTGACGACGCTGGAACGCCTCCTCGGCGCCGAGCTCACGCAGCGCCCGCCGTTCTCCACGCGTCGAGAACCCACCGAGATACCCCAGCACGTCGTCATTCTGGACGGCGGCGGTGTCGAGCCGACGGCCGTCCTCGCCACCGAAGGCGTCGCCGGGGTCTGCGTCATCGACCTCAGTGGCGCGACGAACTGGCCGGACGACGAAACGACGCTTCGGGTGGAGGCCACGTACGAGCGGGCGCGGATCCTGGACCTGAACGGACCCGACGACGTCCGGTGGAAGCCGGATCACGTGGGATTTCCGCAGGCGGAGGCGCTCGCCCGGCAACTTGCCCCGCTTCGGCCGAGTACGACGGGCGTCCTCGGCGAGGGGCCTCTGTCGACTGCGGGAACGACGCTGCCGGCCCTCCTCGGCATCAGCGGCGTGGAGGCCATCGACCCGGCCGTGCTCTGGCGGCCGCGATCACCCCGGCAGCGACTGCGCGTCCCGATCGGTGTGGGCGAGGACGGCAGGCCGGTCGAACTGGACCTCAAGGAATCCGCACAGGGCGGTTTCGGCCCGCACGGCCTGTGCATCGGCACGCCCGGTTCCGGAAAGTCGGAGTTGCTGCGCACGCTCGTCGTGAGCCTGGCGATGACGCACGCGCCCGAGGCGCTCAACTTCCTGCTCGTCGATTTCAACGGTGGTGCGACGTTCCTCGGCATGGACGGCCTGCCGCACGTCTCGGGCGTCATCACCGGCCTCAAGGACGATCTCCCGCTGGTGGACCGCACGTACGAAGCGCTGCAGGGCGAGATGGTGCGGCGCCAGGAGTCGCTGCGGGCCGCCGGGAACTACGCCTCACTGCGCGACTACGAGAACGCGCGCGAGCAGGGCGCGCTGCTCGAACCGATGCCGACCCTGGTGATCGTCTTCGATGAGTTCTCAGAGCTGCTGACCGCCAAGCCGGACTTCATCGAGCTGTTCGTGATGATCGGCCGGCTCGGCCGGTCGCTGGGGGTGCACCTGCTGCTGGCCTCCCAGCGCCTGGAGGAGGGCAAGCTGCGCGGTCTGGACACCCACCTGTCCTACCGCATCGGCCTGCGCACGTTCTCGGCGATGGAGTCGCGGGTCGTGCTCGGCGTTCCCGATGCGTACGAACTGCCACAGGCACCCGGTAACGGATACCTGAAGGCCGGCACCGAGGAGATGATCCGGTTCAGGGCGGCGTACGTCTCCGGGGCCTACCCGCGGGACGGCGCAGGCGGCCGCGCGCCGGCCGGGCCGCGCGCGGTCGAGCAGATCATGCCGTTCGTCGCGGAAGAGGTCCGCCCGCAGGTCGTCGCGGATCCTCCGCAGGCGGATCCGGGGGATGGCGAGGAGAGCGCGGAGACCTTCCTCGACGTCGCGGTCCGCCGTCTGGCCGGCCAGGGCTCCCCGGCGCGCGCGATCTGGCTGCCCCCGCTGGCCGAATCCGTCACGCTGGACGAGCTGCTGCCCGACCTGCGGGCCACTCCCGAACACGGCTTCACCACGGTGGGATGGGAGCGTCGCGGGCGGCTGCACGCGGCGGTCGGCATCGTCGACCGCCCGTTCGAGCAGCGCCGTGACCCGTTGGTGCTGGACCTGTCCGGGACGGCGGGTCATGTCGCCGTGGTCGGCGCGCCGCGCAGCGGCTGGGCGACCATGCTGCGCACTCTCATCGCCTCGCTCGCGTTGACGCATACGCCGCAGGAGGTGCAGTTCTACTGCCTCGCGTTCGGCGGCGGGACACTCCGCTCGCTCGAACGCCTCCCGCACGTCGGCGGTGTCGCGGGGCGTCTCGAGGGCGAGCGCGTACGCCGGACGGTGGCCGACGTCGCCAGGCTGCTGCAGGACCGCGAGCGGTACTTCGCCGAACACGGCGTCGATGGGATGGCGACCTATCGGAGGATGCGCGCCTCGGGCCAGATCCCCGGTGACGGGTTCGGTGACGTGTTCCTCGTCGTCGAAGACTGGGTCACCGTCCGCAATGAGTTCGAGAACATCGAATCGACCATCATCGACCTGGCCGCCCGCGGCCTGGGCTACGGCATCCACGTCATCGCGGCGGCGAACAAGTGGTCGGAGTTCCGGGTGAGCATCCGCGACCTGTTCGGGTCACGGCTGGAGTTCCGGCTCGGCGATCCGTACGAATCGGAGGTCGACCGGAAACTGGCCGCGAACGTCCCCGAGGGGCGGCCGGGACGTGGCCTGACGCACGAGGGGCTGCACTTCCTCGCCGCGCTGCCGCGCGTCGACGGCCGGTCCAGCGTCGAGGACCTGCCCGACGGGGTGCGGCATCTGGTCGAGACGGTGGCGGGAGCATGGCAGGGCCCGACCGCTCCGAAGGTCCGGATGCTGCCCGCGTCGCTGCGGCCGGCGTCCCTGCCGCAGGTGCGGGAGACCGGCCACCGCGTGCCGATCGGCCTCGACGAGGATGCCCTGGCGCCCGTCCTGCTCGACTTCGCGGCGGATCCGCATTTCGTGATCTTCGGGGATGCCGAGTGCGGCAAGTCGAACCTGCTGCGGCTCATCGCCGACTCGATCGTCCAGCGCTACACGCCCGAGGAGGCGCGGTTCGTCTTCATCGACTACCGCCGGTCCCTGCTGATGGACGCGGCGGACACCGAGCACCGCATCGGCTATGCGGTGTCGTCGGCGGCCACGGCACAGCTGATCGAAGATGTCCGGGCCGCGCTGACGAATCGGCTGCCGCCGACGAGCCTGACCCCGCAACAGCTGCGGGACCGGTCATGGGGGAACTGGCCGGACCTGTTCGTGGTCGTCGACGACTACGAGTTCGTCGCGACACCATCCGGCAACCCGCTGCTGCCGCTCGCCGAACTCATCCGGCAGGCCGGTGACGTCGGGCTGCATCTCATCATCGCCCGGTCGATCAACGGTGCGTCTCGTGCGCTGTACGACCCCGTCGTCCAGGCGCTGCGCGAGATGGCCACCCCCGCATTGATCATGTCCGGCCCCCGGGACGAGGGCATGCTGTTCGGCGACGTGCGCCCGCGGGCGTTGCCGCCGGGTCGCGGCACGCTGGTCGATCGGAGGGCCGGTAATCGCCTGGTCCAGACGGCCCTCGCCCCCGGAACCGATGCCGACGAGCCCGCGGTCGAGCGGACGCGGCCGTCGAACACCTGACCCACCCCCAGGAGAGAACGCGACGATGCCCCCCAAGGAAAACGGCGACCTGTGGACCGGGCTGCCGAAGGTGGCCTGGCTCGCGACGTTCTTGGTCCCGCCGACGGCGGTGGCGGGGATCTGGCGGGACTTCGTCCGGCGGCACTGGGCCACCGCCGCACTCCTGCTCGTCGCCTATTGGCTCGTGCTGACCGTCGGCCGGTTCGTCGCCGGGTTCGTTCGCGATCTGGTCCAGCGCAGGCGGGCATCCTGGCTCGACGGTGCGGACCGCGCCCTGGGCATTCGATTCACCCGGTTCAAGCGCCGCTACCTCGAGCATCTGGCCGGCAGCCTCCGGAAGATCGACCAGAAGGGCCTGACGCGGGCCGGCTTCTACACGCCGGAACTCGATGAGGTCTTCGTCGACGTAAGCCTCGCGCTCCGCGCCCCGAACCAGATTCCCGAAGACCTGCTCGCCGACCCCGTTCCGGAGTCGGCGAAGCGGCGGTCCATCTCCGAGTTCATCGACGCGCCCGACCCCGTGGTCGTCGCGATCGTCGGCGCCCCCGGAAGCGGGAAGACCACCCTCCTGCGCTACACGGCGCGGCGGATCTGCCGCGAGCAGAAGGGCCGGCGCCGTACGGTGCCGATCCTGCTCTTCCTCCGTGACCACGCCGCCTCGCTCGTCGGCGAGGCGCGGATCGGGCTGCCCGAGGTGCTGTCCACCACGCTCGGGCGGCTCGCCGGGAGCGAGCCGCCCGGCTGGTTCGATCGGCAGCTGCGGGACGGCAACTGCGTCGTTCTCCTGGACGGGCTCGACGAGATCGCCTCTCCGGAGGGCCGTCGCGCCGTGGCCGACTGGATCGAGCGGCAGACGCGCGAGTACCCGAACAACGACTACGTCATCACGTCACGCCCGCGCGGCTATCAGGCCACGCCCGTCGACGGGGCCACGGTTCTGCAGACCCGGAGGTTCACGGACGACCAGATCTCCCGGTTCGTTCATGGCTGGTACGTCGCGATCGAACGACACGCCTCCGCCGAAGTGGCCGACGATTTCCTCGCCCGTTCCCGAGAGGGCGCGGAGACGCTCCTCACCCGGCTGCGCGAGTCGCCCAGCATCTATGAGCTGACCGCCAATCCGCTGCTGCTGACGATGGTCGCCAACGTGCACCGGTTCCACGGGGTGCTGCCGGGCAGCCGTTCCGACCTGTACGGAGAGATCTGCCAGGTGATGCTCTGGCGGCGGCAGGAGGCGAAGAAGCTGCTGGTCGAGCCGCGTGGCCGGCAGAAGGAGATGCTGCTGCGGCTGCTGGCGTACACGATGATGCGCCGCAGGGTGCGCGATCTGACCCGGGACGACTGCCTGGTCATTCTCCGGAGCGCCGTCCGCCGGGTGTCGCGTGAGCTGTCCGCGGAGTCGTTCCTGGACGACGTCAGTACGAACGGTCTGCTGATCGAGCGGGAGAACGGCGTCTATGCGTTCACCCACTTCACGTTCCAGGAGTACCTCGCCGCGGCGCACATCGCGGAGAAGGGAATGATCTCGGTTCTCGTCGAGGCGGTGGACGACGAATGGTGGCAGGAGTGCACTCTGCTCTACGCCGCTCGGGCGGATGTCAGCCCCATCGTGCGGGCGTGCCTGCGGTCGGGCACCACCACCGCGCTGGCTCTGGCGTTCGAATGCGCCGACGAGGGGAACGAGCTGGTCCCCGAGCTGCGTGACGAGCTCAACGCCGTCCTGGACGACACGGGCAGCACCGATCCCCAGCGACGCCGGCTGATCGCGGGGGTCGCGGTGGCACGGCACCTGCGGCGCATCGTCGTCACCTCTGGCGGTCGCCGCGTCTGTGCGCTGCCCATCAGCAAGCACATCTACGGGCTCTTCATGCTCGACACCGAGGAGAACCGCGCCCCGGACGGCGAGGGGCCCGGTGACGTGGTGACCGGTGTCCGCGCGAGCGACACGGCGGCGTTCCTCAACTGGGTCAATCGTCTGTCGGGCAACGAGTCCTTCTACCGGCTGCCGACTCCGGACGAACTGGCCGACAACAAGGTTCAGCGGATCGTCCGCTCGCCGGACGACGCCCGCTGCTACTGGACCCGAACAGGAGAGGGGACGCTCGAACTCTGGGTGCCCGACGGATCGGCGCACCCGGGAAGCGTGGACGGCGCGGTGGTCCACGACGACGTCACCACTGACATATCCGGCAATATCTCCGTCCTGGTCGCGTTGGCCCTCGTACGGGCGAAGTCCACCGCCACCGCGATCCTGCTGCTCTTGGACGCCGCAGCGGACCTCGGTCTCGACAAGGCGCTCGCACGGGCGGTCGACCTCGCGGCGGCGCTGGGCGGCGCGCTGGAAACCGGGCTGATCGGCGCACTCGACATCGGCCTGAACCTCGAAGCCGGACTGCGCCTGGAGACGCCACGGATCAAGGAGACCGTCGCACACCTGACCGCCGAAATGCCCCCTGCGGAACTACGGGACTTCACCCGCGAACTGGCCCGTGACCTCGTGACGGGCCTGTCGGCCGTCCTCGAACGTGCCGGCAAGGACATGGCGCGGCATCAGGAGGACTTCGCCCGAATCGGCAGTGCCCTTCGCGCCGTCGCGTACGACCTGGGCAGGGACGGCCGCCGCTCCGCACCGGGACGGCAGCGCGGCACGCGCCGGCACGCCGGTCACGGCCCCGTCCACGACCTGTCGGTCGGTCACGCGCTGTCCCGGAGCATCGCCGGGGTGATCGCGTCACCGTCCGAGGACATCGCCGCCGGCTTCGCGGCCCTGTTCACGGACGTGACCGACGTGGCGGCAGCCGACCACATCGTCTCCCCGGACGAGATGCGGCCGCTCCTCACCCAGAGCGTCGCGGACGTCAAACGGCTGCTGCTGGAGCCGGTGAACCTGCTGCCGTCCACCATGTGGGCCGCCGAGACGGCGGACGCCCTGGAGAAGGCAGCAGACCCCGTCTTCGCGCGCGAGCATGAGCTCACCCCGCCGACGGCCACCCGGCTGCGTCTCAGCGCGCTCTGCCTCGCCGTCGAAGCCGACATCAGGAGACAACGGGAGCTGGGCGACCGGTTCAGGTCTCTCGCGGCCGGCGTGACCTGGCTGGAGCGCCGCCGTGACGGTCGTCTGCGGGCGACCGAGGCCATGATCATGGCGAGCGACTGAGCAGCCCTTGCCTGGCGGGGCAGGACCACTGTGACGACCAGTGGTCCGGCCGCCCGCCCGCCTGACCGGTCAGGGACTCGGCTCGTCCGGCGGTGCGGCCAGCGGCCTGAGGGCGCGCAGCAGCGCGGCCGGGTCGGGCGCCTGGCCGAAGAACTCCGCGTCGGCGGCCTCCACCGCCTCGATCGCCGCCCGCGCCACCTCCGCGCCCCGTTCGGTCACCCGCAGCCGCCGGGCGCGGGTGTCGGCGGGGTCGACCCGGCGTTCGACGAGGCCCTTCTCCTCGAGCCTGCGCACCACCTGCGAGGTCATCTTGATGTCCGTGGCGGCGCGCCGCGCCACGGTGAGCTGGTTCGGCTCCTCGCCCTGGGAGTTGAGCCACCAGGTGGTGGCCAGCAGGACGAACTGCACGTGGGTCAGGTCGAGCGGGGCGAGAGTAGCGGTCATCTCCCGCTGCCAGCGCAGCGTGACCTGCCAGAGCAGGAATCCCGGGCTCTCGTCGGGATGCGACGTCATCGGCCCTCGGCCAGCCGGACGAGCGCCGCGACGGTGTCGGGGAAGTCCCCGGTGATCGCCGGGCCGAGCTCCGGACCGACCTGGTCGGCGGCGGGCCCGTCGATCTCCGTGCGGTAGACGATGCGGGTCCGCCCGTCTCCGAGCGGCTCGATGCGGTGCACCGTGGTGACGGTGAAGTCGCCGGCGTCCATCCGGTCCACGAACAGCGCGTTCTCCTCCATCTCGACGATCTCCAGTACGACCGGCTCGTCGCCGGGCGGTGTCATGGTGATCCGCGACCCGGCCGCGAACGGCCCGTCGATCTCGACCTTCTCGATCTCGGCGTTCCATGCGCCCCAGCCGGGCACGTCGGCCCACAGCCGCCACACCGCCTCGGGGGAGGCGACCGTCGCGGCGGTGTGCTCGTACTCCCACATGACCATGCTCCGTTCGTCAGGGTGATGATCGGAGCTTAGTCTGCGCGAAGATTATCTGTCCACCCATCAACTCCGCATCCAATGGCCGTTCGCGCTCCAGCCCGTGAGGCGGCGGGCGCTCGGGGCGCCCCCGTCGTCCAGGGCGCCGCCCACCAGCACGTGCCGCAGCCCGGCGAGCACCGGCGCCAGCCGGCGTACGACGTGCTCCGGGTGGCGCCGGGTCTCCTCCTGAATCCCGGCGATGACGGTGATCTGGTCCTCCAGGCCGCACAGCGACAGGAAGAAGACCACCTGCCGCCACGCGTACGCGGCGTCCTTGATCGTGCCGAGCGGGCGCCGGTTCCCCTCCACCTGGGCGACGCGGCGGCACACGGTCGTGAACGCGCGGCGCGCGAGGTCCGCCCAGCCCCCGGCCGGGTCCACGCCGATCGGGTGGACGAGCGCGGCGAGGTTGTGCGTCGTCAGGATCTGCGCCTGTTCGACGACCATGCCGTTGGCCGCGACCCACGAGCCCTCCGCCGGGTTCCCGGCCCGCCCACGGCACACCGCCGCGAACCGGTCCGGCTCGGTGAGGCCGCGGACCGCCGCGTAGTCGATCCCGTAGTACCGCTCGTACAGCGTGCCCTCCAGCACGTCCGCGGCCAGCCGGGCGGCCCGCCCGAACTTCGGGGAGAACGTCCCCATGAAGATGTCGGCGGCCAGCTCTTCGGTGAACGGCACGTCGAGACCCGCGTCCCGGGCCAGCGCGGACAGTTCCTGGATCAGCGGGTTCGGCAGGATCGTCCCCGGAAAGCCCTGCAGCGCGAGCTCCCCGAGCCGTACGAGGGCGGTCCGCGCAGGCCCGCCGCCCGCAGTCGTCGAGCGGTACCCCGCCACCGCGCCGACCCAGGGCAGCTCCTCCAGCCGCACCTGGCTCCGCAGGTTCAGCAGGAGCAGGGACCGTCGGTTCCGGAAGGCACGGTAGACGGCCGTCATCAGCGTGCGCAGCGCGGCGTCCTCGTACGCCTCGGCGGTCGTCACCGCGACCAGCTGGGGGACGAGCTCGGCCAGTACTTCGGCGGACGGGACGAGGCCGCGTTCGACCAGGGTGGCGATCGGGGCGCTGAGCGCCCGCTCGACGATCCGCCGCAGCGCGTCCGGGACCTCGGCGCCCGCGGGCGCACCCTTGCGGGACTCCTCCTCGGTCACCGGCCGGAGCACCTCGTCGACCGAGGGCAGGCCGGCGTCCGGCGGCAGGTCCGCCAGGCGCGCGACGAGGACCTGGGCCAGGGCGTGCAGGGCGGGACGGGAGGCGTTGCGGGCCTGGGCCGTACGGAGCGCGACGTGCTCCGCCGATCCAGGGACGCCGCGACGGCGGATCATGGAGTCGACCGCGTGCTGCAGCAGCCCGCGCCGCCGCGGGTCGAGGCCGCGCCCGGCGACCCTCTCCTCCAGCGCGGCGCGCAGGATCGCGAGGTTCTCCTTGGGGCGGCGGTGCTTCGTGCACAGGGTGTGGACGGCCGCGAGGTCCCGGTACCGCGCGAGCAGAGCCGCCCCGCGCTCCCGCCAGCCGTCGGGCTCGGCGCTCCCGACCCGGCCGGCCTCGACCGTCTCCAGCCAGTGCGTCAGGAGCTCGTCGGCGAAGGGGTTCCAGACGGTGAGCGCCTCGTTCATCGTCGCGACGGCGTGGTTCGGGCGGCGGCCGTCGAGGGTGTCGCGGACCTCGCCGACCGTCTCGCGGTGCACGACCGCACCGCCCGGCGGCCGCGCGGCGGCCGGGCGCGGGGCGAACCGCAGCCGGCCGGCGAACGGGTGGATCGTCTCCAGCAGCGTGAGCGCGGCGAGCCGGTCGCCCGCCCGCAGCAGCCACGCCACCGTGAGCAGCGCCGCCTCCTCCGGCAGGGTGACGTCGTACGCGCCGCCGTCCAGCAGCGCGTACAGCTCGGTCAGGCCCGCGTCGGTGAGGTGGTGGCGGAACAGCGCGTACCGGTCGGCGGGCACGCCGGCCCGGCGCGCGGTCTCGGCCTCGTGCGGCAGCAGCGGCCCGCCGGCGGCGGCCGCACCGGTGGCGAAGCCGCCGCGGACGACCTCTGGCGTGACCCAGGCCGGGAACCCGGCGACGGGCGTGCGCGAACCGACCGTCACGGTGCCGTCCGCCATCCCGGTCAGCATCCGCTCCCAGCGGCGCACGCGCTCCTCCGCGCGCCGCCGGGTCTCGGGGTCCTCGTGACTCGACGCGGTCGTGAACGCCTTGGCCAGCTGCCGTGAGGGGTACCCGGCGCCGACGCGAACCTCGGGAGGAACCATGCCGGCGTGGCGGGTACCGCCCCCGCGCCCTCCGGGTCCCGAGCCCGGTGCTCTGCCTGACTGAGCTACACGCCGATCGCCGCCTCAGCGTAGGAGCCGCACGCGACAACGGAACATCGCCGGCGTGGCGGGTGCCGCCCCCGCGCCCTCCGGGATGAGAGCCCGGTGCTCCGGCTGCTGAGCTACACGCCGATTTCCCGGAGGGTACGGGCGGGGGATCACGTCGGCAACGGAATATCAGCGCACGGTCGGCGGGAGCAGCTCCTCGGGCAGGCCCTGGAAGCAGACCGGGACCTGGAAGCGGCGGATCGCGGCCGTGCCGACCGAGGTGTGCAGCGGCGACGTCGTCGCGGGCCAGGGGCCGCCGTGGTGCATCGCGTGGTTGACCGCGACACCGGTGGGCCAGCCGTTGTAGACGATCCGGCCGACGTGCCGGGCCAGTTCGGCGACGAGGCCGCGCGCCAGGTCGGCGTCGGACGGCTCGGCGTGCAGGCTGGCGGTGAGCGAGCCGGGCACGGCGGCCGCGGCCGCCCGCAGCTCCTCCTCCGAGGAGTACTCGATGATGATCGAGGTCGGGCCGAAGCACTCCTCGGTCAGCTCGGGCCGCGCCGCGAACTCCTCGGCGGTCACCGCGAACAGGCGCGCGCCCGCGCTCTCCGCCACGGTCCGGGTCTCGCCCGCGATGCGCTCGACCCCGGCGCGGAACCCGTCGGTGATCTGCGGCGTCAGCAGGGACGGCGCCGCGACGGCCGCGACCGCCTCGGACAGCACGGGCTCCAGGCCGTGCCCGGCGGGCAGGAACAGCAGGCCCGGCTTCGTGCAGAACTGCCCGGACCCGAGCGTGAACGACCCGACGTAGCCGCGCGCGATCTCCTCGCCGCGGGCGGCGACGGCCGCCTCGGTGACGAAGACCGGGTTGATGCTGCCCAGCTCCCCGTAGAACGGGATCGGGTCCGGGCGGCTCGCGGCGGCGTCGAACAGCGCACGCCCGCCGCGTACCGAGCCGGTGAAGCCGGCGGCCTTGATGTTCGGGTCGTTGATCAGGGCCATGCCCGCCTCGAACCCGTGCACGAGCGCGAACATCCCCTCGGGCGCGCCCGCCTTGGCGAGGGCCTCGGTGATGATCTCGGCGGTACGGGTGGAGGTGCGCGGGTGGCCGGGGTGGGCCTTGACGACGACCGGGCAGCCGGCCGCCCAGGCCGACGCAGTGTCGCCGCCCGCGACCGAGAAGGCGAACGGGAAGTTGCTCGCGGCGTACACCGCGACCGGGCCGATCGGCAGCAGCCCCCGGACGAATCCGGGCTCGGCGGTGTCGCGCTGGAAGCCCTCGCCGCGCGCCTCGCCCGCCAGCAGGCGCAGCTGTCCGGTGGTACGTTCCACCTCGCCGCTCAGGCGGGTGGTGCCGAGAGCGGTCTCGGCGTCGGCGAGCGGCACGAGCTCGCCGGCGGCGGCCTCCAGGGCGTCGGCGACGGCCTCCAGCAGCGCGGCCCGGTCGGGCAGCGGCAGCTCCGCGAGGGGGCGCGCGGCCTTCGCGGCGGCGGCGCCCAGCTCGGCGACCGTCTCGGGGGAGGTCTCCGGCACGCCCGGCTCCAGGCGTTCGCCGGTCCGGGGATCGACTCCGTACAGCAGCGTCATCGCAGGTCTCCGTCGGTGGGGAAGCGGTTCAGGGTGCCGGGCAGGCGGGAGCCGAGCGGGGACATGCCGCCGTCGGCGCCGAGACGCTCCAGGATGTCCAGCGTCAGGCGGCCCCGGTGGACGCGCTCCCGCATGGCGTTGACGGCCAGGTCGCGCAGGTGGCGGCCGACCGGGTAGATGCCGGGCATGTTGCGCAGCCCGAACTTCAGGTAGATCGGCGCGCCGCAGCGGATCAGCTCGGCCGCGTCGTAGAGCCGGACGAACCCGCCGAGGTCGTCGGGCGCCTCGACGTAGAAGTCCATCGGCGCGGCGCTCTGCGCGCGCAGCTCGGCGATCTGCCCGATGGTCAGGTCGCTGGGCACGTTGATGGAGTCGCCGCCGAGCTTCTCCCAGATCGCGTACGCGGCCGGGTTGACCGGCCCGACCAGCGCCGACACCTTGAAGGTGACGTCGGCGGGGAGCACACCGGCCGCGCGCAGCCGGTGCAGCGTCCACAGCACGCCCTCGTCGGCGACGAGCAGGCAGCGGACGCC
Source organism: Actinoallomurus soli (assembly GCF_024055715.1). GTDB lineage: Bacteria > Actinomycetota > Actinomycetes > Streptosporangiales > Streptosporangiaceae > Actinoallomurus > Actinoallomurus soli. Next base: position 488,861 of record NZ_JAMXMV010000003.1, on the reverse strand, counting down.
GAGGGCGACGGCGCGCTCGGCCTCCTCGACGCACTGGGCGAGCTGGTCGCGGCCGCGGGCGCGCGGCCCGGAGCCGCCGGAGGACGCCTTCACGCCGGCGCCGACGTCCCACGTGCCGCGCGGGCCGACGAACAGGCACAGCTCGATGTGGCGCTCCTCGCACGCCTTGACCATCTCGGTGATCTCGGCGTCGGTGAGCATCCAGATGCCGCTGCCCTGGCTGATGCGGTGGACCGGCACCTCCAGACGCTCGCTCTCCTCCAGCGCGGCGGCCAGCACCTCCGGCCCCTCGCAGGAGGGCAGTTCGGTGCGCCAGCTCCCGCCGTCGGGGAACCGGGCCTCCGAGGCGGCGGGGGCGCCGCCGCGGGCGGGCATGCCGAGCCGGTCGAGCAGGTGCTCACCGGGATACCGGGAAACGCTCATTCTGGGGTACTCCTAGGGCTTCAGGATGATCTTGCCGACGTCGTCGCCGCCCCGGCCGAGCAGCGCCACCGCTTCGGGGTAATCCTCCAGCGGCAACTCGTGTGTGACCAGGGGGCCGAGGTCGAGCAACCCGGCGTTGAACGCCCGTACGGCGTGCGCCCAGGCCGCCGACGAGGCGCCGAACACGCTGGTGATGGTCAGCTGACGACCGACGATCATGGATGGGGACAGCATCTCCGGTTTCACGCCGGGGATCCCGGTCAGCACCAGCCGGCCGCCCTTGCGCACCTGCCGGGCGGCGGCCGCCGCCGAGTCGCGGGCGCCCGCGGTCTCCACGACGACGTCGAGGTCGAGCTCGCCGAGCTCGTCCGGGTGGAAGTAGGCCGTCGCGCCGCCCGCCCGCGCGACCGGTTCGCGGCCGGCGCGCGGGTCGCTGACGACGAGCTCGGCGGGGGACGAGGCGGCCAGCAGCTGGATCGTGAGCAGCCCGAGGGTGCCCGCGCCGACCACGCCGACCCGTTCGCCGGGCAGCGGCGCGGCGCGGAGCACGGCGGCGGCCGCGACCGCCGCCGGTTCGAGCAGCACGGCGGCCCGCAGGTCGGTGCCCGGCGGCAGCGGATGCAGCAGCCGCGCGGGCACGATCAGGTGGTCGGCGAACGCGCCGGGCCGGGTGAACCCGATCTCGTCGTAGCCGGCGTGGCACAGGTTCGTGTCGCCCTCGCGGCAGCGGACGCAGGTCTGGCAGCTCACGAAGCCCTCACCGACCGTCGGCAGGCCGATGAGCGCCGGGTCGACGCCGGGGCCGACGTCCGCGACCGTCCCCGACCACTCGTGGCCGGGGACGATGGGGAACGTGCGGTACGCCTCGGGGCGGCCGCCCTCGTACAGCTCGCGGTCGCTGCCACAGATGCCGGCGGCGGCGACGCGGACGAGGACCTCGCCCGCACCGGGCGTGGGCACTTCTCCCTTGACCAGCCGGTGCCGGCCCGGCTGCTCCAGGAGAACGGACCTGCTCACTTGGTCCGAGCCGGGTCGCGGAAGTGCCAGTCCTCTTTGAACAGGTTGAAGTTGGCCTGCTGGCGGGGGAACTCGGCCAGCGCGTCCAGGTCGAGCTCGACGCCGAGGCCGGGGGCCTCGGGCAGCGAGAAGTACCCGTCGACGACCTCGGGCAGGCCGGGGGCCACGCCCTTGATCGCCGAGTCGGCGAAGTCGTTGAAGTGCTCCTGGATCTTGAAGTTCGGCGTGCAGGCCGCCAGGTGCAGGTTCGCCGCGGTGAGCACCGGGCCGCCGACGTTGTGCGGGGCGATGAGGGTGTAGTGCGTCTCGGCGGTGGCCGCGAGCTTGCGGGTCTCCAGGATGCCGCCGATGTGGCCGACGTCCGGCTGGATGATGTCCACGGCCTGAGACTCGAACAGCTCGCGGAACTCGATCCGGTCGTGGATCCGCTCGCCGGTGGCGATCGGCAGGTCGGTGTGCGCGGAGACCTTGGCGAGGGCCTTGAGGTTCTCCGGCGGGCAGGGCTCCTCGAGCCAGCTCGGGTTGAACGGCGCGAGCAGGCCGGCCAGCCGGATCGCGGTCGCCGGGGAGAACCGGCCGTGCATCTCGACGAGCAGCTCGGCCTCGGGGCCGATGGCGTCGCGGACGGCCTCGACGAGGCTCACCGCGCGCATCGTGTCGGCGTAGTCGAGCTCCATCGTGCCGGTGCCGAACGGGTCGAACTTCAGCGCCTTGTAACCGCGCTCGATGACCTTCTTGGCCGCGTCGTGGAAGGCCTCGGGCGTGAGGTCGACGGTGTACCAGCCGTTGGCGTACGCCTTGATCTTGTCGCGGACCTTGCCGCCCAGCAGGCGCCAGACCGGCTGGCCGAGGGCCTTGCCGACGATGTCCCAGCAGGCCATCTCGACGCAGGCGATGCCCGACATCACGATCTCGCCGGCCCGGCCGTAGTCGCCGTACTTCATCCGGTGGACGAGGTCCTCGATGTCGAACGGGTCGGAGCCCTTGATGTGGTTGATCTCCGCCTCGGCGAGGTAGCCGATGAGCGCGTCGGTGTGGCTCAGCATCCGTGCCTCACCGACACCGGTGAGCCCCTCATCGGTATGGACCTGAACGAACGTCAGGTTGCGCCAGGGCGTGCCGGCGACGTGTGTCGAGATTCCGGTGATGCGCATGTGAAGCAACGCTCCTCGTGGTACGGGCCGGAGGCAGGGCCGCGATGACCTCCCGGGAGCCGGATGTTACCGGTCACATGGACAAAGTCAATGGGTGAGCTGCGGTCTGGGCGTTGCCGAATCGTGTCTTGACAGGGGATTTGTGACCGGTAACACTCCCGTCACAGCAGTGGGAAACCAGGCCGTAATACCGGCGTAACCGCCCAGCCCCCACCCAAGGTGAGACATGAAGATCACAAGAATGGCCACGATGGCCACGGGCCTGTTCATGGCCCTCAGCGTGACCGCGGCGTGCGGTTCCAGCACCAAGACCGTCGACAAGAAGGGCACCGACGCCGGCTCGGTCAAGGGCGCGCTGATCGGCGTGACCATGCCGACCAAGTCCTCCGAGCGGTGGATCCACGACGGGGACAACCTCAAGTCCTCGCTGGAGAAGCTGGGCTACAAGGTCGACCTGCAGTACGCCGAGAACGACATCCCCACCCAGGTCAACCAGGTCGAGAACCAGATCACCCGGGGCGCCAAGCTCCTGATCATCGCCTCGATCGACAACAAGTCCCTCAGCACGCAGCTGCAGGAGGCGGCCGACAAGCACATCCCGGTCATCGCCTACGACCGGCTGCTCCTCAAGTCGCCGAACGTCGACTACTACGCGACCTTCGACAACTACAAGGTCGGCGTCCTGCAGGCGACGGCCCTCCTCACCGGCCTCGGCCTGAAGAAGGAGGACGGCTCCGACGGCACCGCCAAGGGCCCGTTCAACATCGAGCTCTTCGCCGGCTCCCCCGACGACAACAACTCGTCGTACTTCTGGAACGGCGCGATGGACACCCTGAAGCCCTACATCCAGAAGGGCACGCTGGTCGTCAAGAGCAAGGAGACGGACTTCAAGACCGCCGCGATCCTTCGCTGGGACCCCGCCACCGCGCAGAAGCGCATGGAGGACCTGATCACCAAGGCCTACGGCGGTGGCACGAAGGTCAACGGCGTGCTCTCCCCGTACGACGGCCTGTCGATCGGCATCCTGTCCGCCCTCAAGAGCGCCGGCTACGGCACCTCCGGCCAGCCGTACCCGGTCGTGACCGGCCAGGACGCCGAGCTCGCCTCGGTCAAGTCGATCCTCAAGGGTGAGCAGTACTCCACCGTCTACAAGGACACCCGCCAGCTCGCCGCGGTGACCGTCAAGATGGCCGACACCGTCCTCAAGGGCGGCAAGCCCGAGGTGAACAACACCAAGGACTACAACAACGGCGTCAAGGTCGTCCCGTCGATGCTGCTCCAGCCGGTTCTGATCTTCAAGGACAACGTCCAGAAGAACCTCGTCGACACCGGCTACTACACCCAGCAGCAGCTGCAGTAGCGGATCGAGGGCGGGCGGCACCGCGGTGCCGCCCGCCTGGCGTCACATGAAGGGCCATGCCATGACCGAGCGGAGCGAGGGAATCATCAGACGCAGCACCTTGGTCATGGGGCCGACGAAGGAGGTTCCATGACCGACGACGCGATTCTGCGGATGAGCGGCATCACCAAGACGTTCCCCGGCGTCAAGGCGCTGCAGGACGTGAACCTGGTGGTGCGGCGCGGCGAGATCCACGCGATCTGCGGTGAGAACGGCGCGGGCAAGTCCACCTTGATGAAGGTGCTGTCCGGCGTCTACCCGCACGGCTCGTACGAGGGCGAGATCCACTTCGACGGCGAGCTCTGCCGCTTCTCCGGCATCCGCGACAGCGAGAAGCACGGCATCGTCATCATCCACCAGGAGCTCGCGCTCAGCCCGTACCTGTCGATCGCCGAGAACATCTTCCTCGGCAACGAGCGGGTCCACCGGGGCCTCATCGACTGGAACAAGACGAACGCCGACGCCGCCGAGCTGCTCGCCCGCGTCGGCCTGGACGAGAACCCCGTCACCCCGGCGATGGACCTCGGCGTCGGCAAGCAGCAGCTCGTGGAGATCGCCAAGGCGCTGTCCAAGGACGTGAGGCTGCTGATCCTGGACGAGCCGACGGCCGCCCTGAACGACTCCGACTCCGAGCACCTGCTCGACCTGCTGCGCGGCCTGCGCGACCAGGGCATCACCTGCGTGATCATCAGTCACAAGCTCAACGAGATCAAGGCGATCGCGGACTCGACGACCATCCTGCGCGACGGCCGCACGATCGAGACCCTCGACATGGAGAAGGACCTCGTCACCGAGGACCGCATCATCTCCGGCATGGTGGGCCGCGACCTGTCGCACCGCTACCCCGAGCACGAGCCGAACATCGGCGAGGAGCTGCTGCGGATCGAGGACTGGACCGTGCGCAGCCCGACCCAGCACGAGCGTCTCGTCGTGTCCGGCGCGAACCTCATGGTGCGGCGCGGTGAGATCGTCGGCCTGGCCGGCCTGATGGGCGCCGGCCGTACGGAGCTGGCGATGAGCGTGTTCGGCCGCAGCTACGGCGTCGGCATCACCGGCCGCATCTACAAGGACGGCAAGGAGATCCGCGTCAAGTCGGTCCGTGACGCCATCCGGCACGGCATCGCGTACGCCACCGAGGATCGCAAGCGGTACGGCCTCAACCTCATCGAGGACATCAAGCGGAACATCTCGACGGCGGGGCTGCGCAAGCTCGCCAAGCGCGGCTGGGTCAACGAGAACGAGGAGGCCCACGTCGCCGAGCGCTACCGCAAGAACATGAACATCAAGGCGCCGACCGTCGCGGCGGTCACCGGCAAGCTGTCCGGGGGCAACCAGCAGAAGGTCGTGCTGTCCAAGTGGATGTTCACCGACCCGGACGTGCTGATCCTCGACGAGCCGACCCGCGGCATCGACGTCGGCGCGAAGTACGAGATCTACTCGATCATCAACGAGATGGCCGACCAGGGCAAGGCCGTGCTGGTCATCTCCTCGGAGCTGCCCGAGCTGCTCGGCATCTGCGACCGCATCTACGCGATGTCGGCCGGGCGCATCACCGGGGAGGTCTCCCGCGCGGAGGCCACCCCCGAGCGGCTGATGCAGTACATGACCCGTTACGACGAGGAGCAGGTAGTTTCATGAGCAGCGTGGCACCGGCCCGCTCGGACAAGAGCGAGGCGTCGCCCCCGTCGCGCGGCGTCGCCGACCGGATCTTCTCCGTCAACCTGCGGCAGAACGGCATCTATGTCGCGTTCGCGCTGATCGTCGCGCTGTTCGCGATCCTCACGCACGGGGACCTGCTCTCGCCGGAGAACATGTCCAACGTCCTCGTGCAGAACTCCTACATCCTGATCCTCGCGATCGGGATGATCCTCATCATCATCGCCGGGCACATCGACCTGTCCGTCGGCTCGGTCGTCGCGGTCACCGGCGCGATCTCCGCGGTGCTGATGGTGAACCACCACATGGCCTGGCCGCTCGCCGTCGTGCTCACCCTCATCGCGGGCGCGATCATCGGCGCGTGGCAGGGCTACTGGATCGCCTACTTCGAGATCCCCGCGTTCATCGTGACGCTGGCCGGCATGCTCGTCTTCCGCGCCCTCACCCTCACCGTCCTGGGCAACCAGGGCATCGGGCCGTTCCCCGACCAGGTGCGGACGCTCGCCAACGGCTTCCTGCCGGGCTACTTCGGCAACGTCGGCCTGGGCGCGCTCGGCGGCGCCGACCTGTTCACGCTGATCCTCGGCGTGATCGCCGTGGTCGGCATCGTGGGCACCCAGTGGCGGGCCCGGCAGGGCCGCGCCGGCTACGGCCAGAAGGTCGAGGCGCTGCCGCTGTTCGTCGTGAAGATGGCGCTCGCGGCGCTGGTCGTGATGTTCATCGTCGTGCAGCTCGCGCGGTTCAAGAACCTGCCGGTCGTGCTCATCATCCTGACCGTCCTCGTCCTCGGGTACACCCTCGTCACCACCCGCGCGGTGTTCGGCCGGCACGTGTACGCCATCGGCGGCAACCTCCAGGCCGCCCGGCTGTCCGGCATCAAGACCAAGTCCGTGGTGTTCTGGCTGTTCGTCAACATGGGCGTGCTGGCCGCGCTGGCCGGCGTCATCTTCGCCGGTCGCCTCAACCAGGCCGGCCCGACCGCCGGCACCAACTTCGAGCTGGACTCGATCGCGGCGGCGTTCATCGGCGGCGCGGCGGTGCAGGGCGGCGTCGGCAAGGTGGTCGGCGCGATCACCGGTGGTCTCATCATGGCCGTGATCAACAACGGCATGTCGCTGCTCGGCGCGCCGAGCGAGCGGGTCATGCTGATCAAGGGCCTGGTGCTGCTGGCCGCCGTCGCGTTCGACATCTGGACCAAGCGCCGCGCCGGCGCCTCCCGGTAAGAGCCGGGACGCCACCGAAAAATAGGATCGGTTCCATGACCGCAGACCCCGAGGAGCGGGGCGACGCGCGGGTCACCACCCGCCCCGGCCTCCGGGATGTGGCCAGGCTCGCCGGGGTGTCGCACCAGACCGTGTCCCGGGTCTTCCAAGGTCACCCACGAGTGACCGCGGAGACCCGGGCCAAGGTCCTGGCCGCCGCCGCCCAGCTGGACTTCCGGCCCAACGCGTTCGCCCGCGCGCTGGCCACCGGCCGGTCGCGCACGCTCGGCGTGGTCAGCTTCGACGCGACCCTGTTCGGGCCGGCGTCGATGATCAGCGAGATCGAGCGCTGCGCACGGGAGGCCGACTACTTCACCAGCGTCATCGCGCTGCAGTCGGCCAGCCAGCGGTCCATCTCGGCGGCGGCCGAGCGGCTGCGCGGGCAGGGCGTGGACGGGCTCATCGTGATCCCCGGCCATGTCCCGCTGACGCAGACGACGCAGCACCTGCCGGCCGACCTCCCCGTCGTCGTGATGGAGAGCGAGACGGTCGTCCCGTCGGTCGGGGTCGACCAGTACACCGGGCCGAAGGCGGCGACGCGCTACCTCCTCGACCTCGGCCACCGGACCGTGCACCACCTGCCCGGACCGATGTCGTGGCTGGAGGCGCGCGAGCGCGCCCGTGGCTGGCGCGACGCGCTCACCGAGGCCGGCGCGCCGGTGCCGCCGACCATCCCGGGCGACTGGAGCGCCGGATCCGGGTACGACCGGGGCCTGCTGCTCGCCGCCGACCCGGACATCACGGCGATATTCGCCGCCAACGACCAGAACGCCCTCGGCGTGCTGCGCGCCCTGCACGAGGCGGGCCGCCGGGTGCCGGACGACGTCAGCGTCATCGGTTTCGACAACATCCCCGAGGCCGCGTACTTCATCCCGCCGCTCACCACGATCCGGCAGGACTTCGCCGCCGTGGGCCGCTCCAGCGTCAGCCTGCTGCTGGAGCAGATCGAGAGCGGCCGACGCAGTGACAAGAAGATAATCATCTCGACCGAGCTGGTCAGCCGCAGCAGTGCCGGGCGGCCTCCCACCCGGTGAACTCCCCACCCGGTCTCCCTGAGAGGAAGACGATGTCCGCCCATGCCGTCACCGCGTCCGCCGCTCGCACGTCCGTGCGGCTCGCGGACGGACGAGAGATCATCTACTTCGACGACGTGCCCGGGTTGGACCGTTCCGCGCCCGACCGGCGGGACCTGCCGCCGTACGAGCCCGCCGCCGAGCTCCGCTACGACGTGCTGCAGGGCGAGGAGGTCCTCGTCGCCGCGCACCGGCAGAACCGCACGTACCAGCCCGCGCCCGGCGAGTGCCCGCTCTGTCCCTCCCATGGCGACCGCCTCAGCGAGATCCCGGCCGACGACTACCACGTCGTGTCGTTCGAGAACCGCTTCCCCTCGCTCGGCGGCCCGGCCGGCGGCCGCTGCGAGGTGCTCTGCTTCACCAGCGACCACGACGGGTCCTTCGCCACGCTCCCGCCCGAACGCCTCGCCACCGTCGGCCGCGCCTGGGCCGACCGCACGGCGGACCTCGGCGCCCGTACGGACGTGGAGTACGTCTTCGTCTTCGAGAACCGCGGCGCGGCGATCGGCGCGACCCTGCCGCACCCTCACGGCCAGATCTACGCCTTCCCGTACGTCCCGCCGGTCCCGCGCCGCATGCTGGCCGCCGCCGAGCGGTTCCGCGCGGAGCAGGGCCGGTGCCTGATGTGCGACGTCGTCGCCCGCGAGGCCGCCGGGCCGCGCGTCGTCGCCGAGACCGACGGCTTCCTCGCGTACGTCCCGGAGGCCGCCCGCTGGCCGTACGAGGTGTACGTCGCCCCGCGCGCCTGCGTGCCCGACCTGCCCGCCCTGGAGGCGGCCCGGAGGGACGAGCTGATGGGCCTGTACGCCGACGTGCTGCGCCGCTTCGACGCCCTGTACGAGCACACGACGCCGTACATGGCCTGCTGGTACCAGGCGCCGGCGCGCGCCTCGCGCGACGCGGCCCACCTGTGCGCCCGGATCTACACGCCGCAGCGCACCGCCGACAAGCTCAAGTTCCTGGCGACGAGCGAGACCGGCGGCGGCGCGTACATCAACGACGTCCTCCCGGAGACCGCCGCCGCCCGCCTCCGCGAACTGTGAGGCTGCGAAGGCGATTCGTCTAGGCTGTGCCGACATGTACGGACGGGTGGCCTTACTGCCGGTCACGACGCTGCGGCTCGCCGGCCGGCACCTGGTGCCGCTGACGCTGTGGTTCAGCGTCGGCTACCTCGCCCGGTACGTCCTCACCTGGGCCGGAGTGACGGTCGGCCACGGTGACCATGAGGGGCTCCGCCGCGTCGCGGCGACCCTCGTCTTCACCGCGCTGGTCACCGTCACGCTCGCCACCGTCATCGGGATGCTGAGCGTGCTCCGCCGCCCGCAGGACGAGTCCCTCACCGGCGCGATCTGCCGGGCGCTGTTCCCCTTCGTCGTCATCTACCTGGCCTGGGGGATGTACAAGGACGACGTCCGCGCGTTCCTGCGCGCCGACATCGAGCGGAACCTCTACAGCGCCGCCCACGGATCGGTGGCCGGCCGCGCGCTCTTCAACAACCTGTGGATGGCGCTGATCGCGGTGGCGGTCGCCTGGGTGCTCAAGCTCCTGCTCGAACCGCGCCGGGAGCGCCGCGTGGTCGGCCCGGTGCTGGCCTACTGCGAGACGGCGTTCACCCTGTTCGCGGTGACCTCGGTGTTCGTGCTCGCGGGGAAGGCGACCGACTGGGTGACGACCCGGCGGATCTGGCCGGCGTCGATCGACCTGAGCGGCCCGACGCCCGACTTCGGGCTCGGCGTGGTCACGCTCCCGCTCGTGTGGCTGGCGATGGCGGCGGTGGCCTGCGGCGTCGGATTCGAGGTCGACGACCACAAGGCGGCGCTCGAAGGCACCCGCCTGCAGCGGGTCGCCGAGAAGGGCGACCGCAGCAAGGTCCTCGTCGCGGTGACGGCCGACTCGCGGGAACGCTGGGTGCCGCTCATCCAGGCGATCCGCCTCATCCTCCGGGCCGGAGCGCCCGCCCTCGGCCTGTTCTGCCTCTGCTACGTCGCCGTCGACGCCGCGGCCGCGTACGGCTTCCGCGGCGCGCTGCACCTCATCGGCCCGGACCACGACCCGGCGGCGTGGAGGCCGATCCTCGTGCCGCTGGAGTTCGCCCGCGAACTGGTGCGGACGGTGCTGCACGTCGCGTTGCTCGCGGCGGCCATCGGGCTCGCGTCCGAGGTCAGCGACGAAACCGCAGCACCGGAACCGGACCCGGTGCCTGCTTGAGCGGGGCGTAGCGCACGACGGGGAAGACCCGGTCCGCGACGTCCGCCGGCACCGGGCCGCCCACGGACACCGTCACGGGACGTCCGACCTCGACCATGTCCAGGAGCGGGTCCCTGTCGAACTGCCAGCGCCGCCCGCGCTCGTCGCGCACCTCGAACAGGTCCTCGAGGGTGGAGGTGCCGTCCTTGTCGAGGGGCGTCATCCGAAATCGCATGCGAACGCCGGTGCTCGTACGCCGCAGGTCCAGCAGCCGCCAGGAGGCGTGGTTCAGCACCGCGCCGCCGCCGGCCGGCACCGTCGTCACCGCCTCGTGGTAGCGGTGCCGGTCGTAGTAGCGGAGCTGCTGCCACAGCGGCAGGCCCACCGCCACCGGCAGGACGACCGCGAGCGCGGCGGCGGTCCAGGCGTTCCGGCGCCCGCCGCCCGGCCGTCCGGCCTCGGGTTCCTCGGGGCTCGGCCGTCCGGCCCCGGGCTCCTCGGATGGCTCGGCGCTCGGCCGTCCGACCTCGGGGGCCTCGGATGGCTCGGCGCTCACGTGCCCGCCCCCCGAATCGTCGCGCGTTCCGGCGCGTTCGCGACCAGCCGCCGCGCCCCGGCCTCCGTGAGGCCCAGCGGGACGTCGGCCTCCGCGGTCAGCTCGAAGCCGAACGCGGGGAAGTCCTTCGGCGGGTCCTTCTCGTTGGCCGCGCGGTCGGAGACGACGAACGTGGCACCGGCCAGCTTCGACGGCGGCACCTCGAAGACGAACGAGCCGTGCGTCCACACGCCCGGAACCAGCGTCGCCATCTCGACCGGGTCGCCGTCGTTCGCGATGACGTTCTTGACGGTGTCCCGGTAGACGTAGCCGTCGCGGGTGCGCAGCAGCGCGGTGGTGAGGAGCAGCGGCGCACGCCGGCTCTGCGCGGAGACGGCGACGATGACGAAGACCCCGTCGGGCCGGACGACCTGGTCCCCGTCGGGCGTGGCCGATCGGGCCGCCGTGACCCGGTCCACGCGCACGACGAACCCGCCCGCGCGGACCGGCGCGCCGATGCGCCCCTCCGTGGCCAGCGGGGCGTACCGGTGGTCGTAGTCGTCGGGCGTCCTGCCCTTCACCCACCACGCGGCGACCAGCAGCGCGAGCCCGGTCAGCGCGGCGACGACCCGTCTCACTCCTCCTCCCGGCGCAGCGTCAGCGGAACGGCGAACTCGCCCGGATCCTTCGCGTTCGAGCCGACGGGCTTGCGCGACACCCAGACCACGTGACCGTAGAAGAAGTCCTCCCGGTGGTCGTAGCGCCACATCTCGAGGCGGGCGTGGAAACCCGGCGGTACGACGCTGCCGCGCGGCATGACGTACGTCAGCGCGACCGTGAACGGCACGTGCGGTGGAAGCATGTTCGTGTCCGCCCCCTGGCTCGACCCCTGCGCCATGGCCGCCCTGGGCGAAGGACCGCCGGCGGTCGCCAGGGAGATCGCGTTGACCGTGAAGTCGCTCAGGAGGACGGACGTACGGTCCTCGCTGGTCACCTGCAGCGTCACGGTGAGCAGCAGGACGCCGTTCTGCCGCCGGTGGACCAGCGCCGCGTCGGTCACGCGGACGGTGTACCGGCCGAGGTCGACGAGCGCGCCCGGCGGTCGCGTACGCGGCCGGGTCGCGGCCCGCAGGCCGCCGGTCGCCCAGACGGCGGCGAGGAGCGCCAGGACCACCGCCACGGAGACGCCCAGCAGCAGTCGGCGCGCCATGCCCTCTCCCGGATCGATGGACCCCGGCAGGTTAGCGCACGGCGCGCCCGGACAGCAGCGCCACGGCGCGGTCGAACGCGGAGTCGCGGCCCTCGGCCAGTTCGGCGTCGGTGAAGACCGGGGTGCGGATGTCCGGCGGGATTCCGGGGCCGTCGAAGGTCCGGCCGGTCCGCGTCAGGAACTCCTCGTCGGGCAGCCCGAAGGCCCAGCCGTTGGGCAGTTTCCGGTCGAGGATGTCGGAGAAGACGCCCTGGGTGTTCGCGCCGATCCGGACGGGCCGGGGCGAGCGGTCCATGAGCGCCTGGGTGAACGTCTCCCCGGCGCTGACGGTCGAGCCGCCGGTGAGCAGTGCCACGGGGCCCCGGTAGACGGGCGCGTCGGCGGGGCGCACGCGGATCGGCTGCGGCCGGGTGAATCCCGCCGGGTTCTCCGGGTCGTTGCGGACCCGCTTGGCGTACGCCGTGTAGGGGCGGCCGGTGAGGCGGGAGGCGATCCGCAGGCCGAGCTCGTCGGAGCCGCCGCCGTTGACGCGCAGGTCGATGATGAGCCCGCGCAGGGCGGTGGGCCCGCTCGTCCGGGCGGGGGTGAGCACGGCGTCGAGCGTGCGGTCCAGCTCGGCCGCGTTCGCCGCGTACGTGTCCTCGTCGGTGTAGCCGCCGAAGCCGGAGATCCGCAGGTAGCCGAGGCCGCCGGGCAGGTCGGCGTAGGAGATCCGGCCCTGCGCGAAGTCCCGCAGCGGCGTGTCCCGCTTCGCGATGAACGCCTTGATGCGCGCGTCGTAGTCCGGCGAGGGCAGGGTCGTGCCGGGCCGGATGTGGAAGTAGCGCCTGCCGTCGGCGATCAGCATGGTGTGCGCGTCGTGCAGCGGCGCGATCATCTCGTCCAGGATGGCGGCCAGGCGGTCGCCGGTGGTGTCCGCGGTCACCTGCGGGCGGTAGCGCCGCCGTACGGCGTCCCAGTCGACGCCCTTGGCGGCGAAGAACGGGTAGTTCTCGGCGAAGGCCTGCCAGAAGACGTCGAACGTCGCCCGTGGGTCCTTCGGCGTGGGCCGGGTGCAGCGGGCCGGCAGGGCGGCGGTCCGGCGCAGTCCGCGTACGCCGACCGACCCGTCGATGGTGAGATGACCGCGTGGGCCGTCGCGCCACACCCGGATCACGTCCCCGTCGTCATCGGTGAACGCGACCCTGCCCTCGGAACCCACTGGGCCGGTCGCGCCGGCGGTGAAGGCGGGAAGGCAGCTCACCGCGGTCGTCTCGTATCCGGTCATCCGGCCGTGGTCGATGGACAGCACGGTGGCGTACCCGTCGGTCGTCCACACTCCGTCGACCGGCGTCGCCGTGTCCGCGGCCCGGGCCTGCGGTGCGGCGGTCGCCGCCGCGAGTGTCGCGGCGGCGGCCGTGGCCGTGGCCCGGAGAACGATCTTCCTGCGCACGATGGCGCTCCTTCGCGTCGGCGATGAGGGCGCGGTCAGGTTATGGAGGCGCCTCCCGCCGCCGCGTCACCCTGCGGAGCCGGTTCGGGCGTCACCCTGCGGTACGACGGGGGGTCCGCTCAGTCGGGGATCCCGCCGGTCCGCAGGGTGACCACGCGCACGCCGTACGGGCCGAGCTCGCAGGCCGGCGCCCCCCGCAGCGACTCCAGCGCACCGAACGCGTGAGGAGTTCGTGGCGCTGCTGTGGACGTTCTGGCCGCCTGGGGGATCAGCCGATCCGGTGACCCCAAGCGGCGATGTGCGGCTCGGTGTCCTTACAGTCCCACCACTCCTCGATGTTCGCTCGCAGGACCAGCACCAAAGCGGCCGGGTCGAGGTCGAGGTCCACGGGATCGAGAGAGAGGCGGAGCTCCCACAACTCACCCGCGGGCCGGGCGGCGATCTGCAGCCTGAGCACGAGGCGATCGGCCTCCTCGACCAGCACAGGCTCGCTCACTGACAGCACCATGCCGTCAGGACGCGGCGCCAGTTCCCGGCTGAGCCGACGCGCGAATTCCTTGGATGAAAAGGGTAGCTCAGGCATAGGAGTCAATACCTAAATCCCCTGATGTACGGGGCAGTCGGTGCGATAGCGGGGGGCGTGTAGGGTGTTCGGTGCGACAGCTGAACCGCTTCGATAATAGGCGGTGATGATACCTTGCGGGCGGAGACTCTTCCCGTGAAGAGCACCGCCATTGTATATGATTCGGAACAGTTCGACGCACTTGTTGTTGAACAGTGCGTAGATCGCCGTGCCGCCATCACCCTGGAGATCGGTGACCACCTCGCCCCGTGCGATCGTGAGAGCGATCGTCTTGTCGAACGTCGCGTTCCAGCGGTGTGTGATGTGCTTGAAGCCCCAGGTGCTGGTGCCACATCGCAGCGGTAGATGCTTCGAGCCGCGGGTGTACGTGCGGACCACCGTCTTATAACTGCGCTGGTTGCAGTAACTCTTCGACACACTTGCGTCTGCGGATGTCGCTGTGGCAACGCTAACGGCTGCTGCCGAAACGATGAGTCCGGTAGCGATGCAGCCATGCAGGAATCGCATTAGTGACCTTTCGTCGGTCGGATCTCCAGCTCGGGCGGACCGTCGGCTGCGCCTGCGCGGATGTCGTCGCCCGAGCGGGTGGCTCGTGCGGCGTCCGCCTCCCCGCTTACCGCCCTAGCTGATTACGCAACTGACGATATTCGCAGGAACATCCAACGTAAATAGCAAGACATGGGCCGTTATCGGCCGGTGTGCAATTCAATTGTCGGGGTTTTCCACGATGTCATTCTGCCTGGAGCCTGATCACCCTTTGGGCAGGCCGAGGAGCTCCGTAAGGCGCTCGTCGGGCTCGCGGATGCCGTACTCCGCGCCGGACGCGACCATCCCGTCGCGGTCCTCGACCGACCGTAAGCCGGAGACCGACCGCAGGGAGGCCCCGTCAGGGGCCCTCCGAGGATTCAGCGCGGGGTCAGCACGCCCGTCGCCGTGTCCGCGGCCCGGGCCTGCGGTGCGGCGGTCGCCGCCGCGAGTGTCGCGGCGGCGGCCGTGGCCGTGGCCCGGAGAACGATCTTCCTGCGCACGATGGCGCTCCTTCGCGTCGGCGATGAGGGCGCGGTCAGGTTATGGAGGCGCCTCCCGCCGCCGCGTCACCCTGCGGAGCCGGTTCGGGCGTCACCCTGCGGTACGACGGGGGGCCGCTCAGTCGGGGATCGCGCCGCAGCTGATGTTGATCGCCGAGCCGGTGATCGTACGGGCCAGGTCGGAGGCGGCGAAGGCGGCGGCGTTCCCGACGTCTTCCAGGGTGGCCGCGCGGCCGAGCATCGTGCGGCCCTCGATGGCGCCGGTGATCGTCTCGCGGCCCTCGAAGCCCTCCGGCAGGGTCTCGGGGATCCCGCCGGTCCGCAGGGTGACGACGCGCACGCCGTCCGGGCCGAGCTCGCAGGCCAGCGCCCCCCGCAGCGACTCCAGCGCGCCGAACGCGACCTGCAGCCCGCCGAGGCGGGGCGTCGGCGGGCCGTACCCGCCGAACAGCAGGATCACGCCCGAGCGCTGCCGCGTCATGTGCCGCGCCGCCGCCCGGGCGGTCAGGAACGTCGTGCGAACCGCGGTCACGACGGGCCGTTCGAAGTCCTCCAGGGACATCTCGGCGAGCGGGGTGCCCTGGACGTCCCCGTGCGCGATGACGTTGAACGAGACGTCCAGGCTCCCGAAGGCCGCGGCGACCGCGTCGGCGTGCTCGTCGACGGCCCGCGCGTCGAGCGCGTCGAACACCGCCGTCTCGGCCGCGCCGCCCGCCGCCCGGATCCGCTCGGCCGCCGCCTCCAGTGTCGCGGCGGTCCGCCCGACGAGGTGGACGCGCGCCCCTTCGCGGGCGAAGGCCCGCGCGACCGCGCCCCCGATCATCCCGCCGCCCCCGTAGACGATGGCGTTCCTTCCCGTCAACATCCCGCCGTCCGTATGGATGACGGTGTTCGTCTCCGCCGGCATTCCGCCCCTCCCGTTCAGCGGCCCTGGAGCTCGGCGAGGAGCTCGGTGAGGCGCTCGTCGCCCTCCCGGATGCCGTACTCCGCACCGGACGCGATCATGTCGTCGCGATACTCGACCGACGGGAAGCAGGAGACCGACCGCACCAGGGTCCGGCCGCCGGTCTCCTCGAACGTCACCGTCTCCAGCGCGACGTGGCCGGGCATGCCCTCGTACTCGAAGGTCTGCACGATGCCGCCGTCCACCGACGGCGTGCCGTGGAAGACGCCGTGGAAGCCGTGCTCGTCCCCAGCGGGGCTGGTGCTGACGTAGCGCCAGCGGCCGCCGTCGCGCGGCTCGTGGTACTCGAAGCGCGTGGTCAGGCGGCGCGGGCCCAGCCAGCGCACGATGAGCTCCGGGTCGATGTACGCGCGGAACACCAGGTCACGTGGCGCCTCGAACTCGCGGGTAATGACGATCTGCGGGATGCCGGGCTCAGCGGTGATCTCGGTCTTGGCCATCGTCGGCTCCGTTCGTCGGGGCCGCGTCGGCGCGGCCCTCCGGGTCTCGTCCCTGCAGCGCCGCGAGCAGCTCGTCCAGCCGCTCGTGGCTCTCGTCCCAGAACCGCTGGTAGCGGGCCAGCCAGGCGGTCACCTCGCGGAGCGGCTCGGCCTCCAGGTGGCTGAGCCGGGCCGTCGCGCGGCGGGTACGGGAGATCAGCCCGGCGTTCTCCAGCACCTTCAGGTGCCGGGAGATCGCGGGCTGGGACACGTCGAACGGCGCGGCCAGCTCGGCCACGGTCGCGTCGCCCTGGGTCAGCCGCGTCAGGATCGCGCGCCGGGTGGGGTCCGCCAGCGCCGCGAAGACGAGGCTGATCCGATCGTCGGGCACTTCATAACCACCTTGTTCTAAAACGAGTAGGTTAATAATCGACGCGTACGAAGGCCCCGTCAAGGGACCTTCCGAGGGGTTCAGCGCCGGGTCAGCACGCCCGACGCCGTCACTTTGCCGTTCTTGTCGAGGTAGGACAGGTCGAGCCGGCCGTTCTTGCGCACGGCGAGGTGCATGTCGCCGACGTCGCATCCGGTCTGCGACGACCCGAACACGGTGTTCACCGTCAGCCGGTCATGGCCGAAGGCGAGCGGCACCGCGGTTCCCGAGCACTTGCCGTCGAGATAGCGGACCTTGCCGTTGTGCCGGCCGTTCTTCAGCGTGACCTCGGCCTTCCAGCGGACCGGCTCGCCGTCGTCGTGCCGCTTCGCCACGTCCTGCACCGTCCCCGCCCACGTGCCCGCGAACCGGGCCGGGACGGCCACCGACGGCTGCGGGCCGTGATCGGGGAGGACGGCCGCGAGCAGGACGATCAGGATTGCGCCGAGCCACACGATCCCCCACGTCACCGAACACCCGATCCCGATTCTCGCCAGCGGCGAGGATCGCCGCCGTACGGACCGGTTGAAGATCGGGCGGGGAGGCGGCGGGGGCGGGAAGGGCGGTGGGGGAGGAGGACGGCGGGGTTCGGTCGTCTCCCACGGATCCGGGGGAGCCACCGGGCCGACGCCGGCGTTCGCCCAGGGATCCGGCGGAGGCGGGGCGCCCGGAGCCGCGTCGGCCCAGGGATCATCGACGATCTCGGTGTCCTCGAACTCGTCGTCGAGGTCGTACGGCGCGGAGCGGAAGGCGTCGTAGTCGGCCCGGCGGTGCTGCAGGACGTCGCGGGCGGCGTTCAGCAGCCGGATCCTGACCTCCGCCGCGGCCTTGGCCCGCGGCTCGGGGAACAGGTCCGGATGGTTCTCCTTGGCCAGCGCGCGGAACGCCTGGCGGATCTCCGCCGGAGTGGCGTCCGCGTCCACACCGAGCAGGTCGTACGCGTCGTGCCCCGCGAGTTCGGCGAAGTCCGCCGACATCACTTGCCGATCCGGCGTGCCACCGAGGCCCGGTAGCACGTCAGCGACCAGTGCGCGGTCGCGTCGGAGTGTCCCGCCGGGATCACCTTGGTGCCGGACGCGACGGTGACGTCGCGCGCCCCGGCCAGGCAGACCATGAACATGTTCAGGTGGTGCTCGAACCCTTCGTACGCCCAGTGGCAGCGCAGCACGCGCTGCCCGGACGTGAACGGCGTCTGCAGCAGCTCCTGGGCGCGGGGCGGCAGGTTGCCGAGCAGGCCGCGGTCGGCCGAGTCGAGGCCGGCGACGGGCGCGGTCGGCGGGCGCGGCCCGGACGCGAGGGCAGGACCGGCCATGGGAGTGTGCGGCGGCGGCCGGTGGTCCACGGGCACGTGCCGGAGCGAGCCGGGCTCGAACAGGAACGCCGAGATGGCGTAGACCGGGCGGTGCTCGGTGTTGATCCGCGGCTCGGCGATCGTCAGCCCCCGGTCGCCGAACACCACGGCGTACGGCCGGCCGTCCAGGCTGGAACGGTCACGCCGGGCGAACCAGTCGATGACGCCGCCAGCCAGCTCCATCAGCCGTTCTCGGGTGCGCCCGCCGATCATCTCCCAGCACTCCTGGCGGAGCTTCTCGCCGGAGTCCAGGCCCATGTCCGCGGCCTGGTGCAGGGGAGCGGCGCCGCCGGGGGAGGAGGGCTCCAGCCCGCCACCGCGCCGCGGTGCCGGACGCCTGGGATCAGCGGGGACGGGAAACGACGAGTTCACGCGCCGAGCCTCCTGACCACTTCCTGCCGAGGGTTGACCTCATTATGTCGAGCATCCGCCGCGCGGGGCAGCCGCTCGACCTCGGCCTCAGTGCTCGATCCTGATCGGGAAGCGGTGCTCGGCGGTGACCCAGTTCCCGGCGTTGGTCCGCAGGCCCGGCAGCCAGGTCCCCGGGGTGTCGCGGGCGGCGGTGAGCTGGTCCATCGCCTTGTCGCGCGCCGACTTGAAGACGTGGTCGACCGGGATGCCGCACACGCCGAATCCGGGCAGGCCCACGTGGAGATCGGACGCCTCCTTGCAGGCGGCGTCGAGTTCGACGTCCGCGGTCGCGTCCAGCCGCTTGGCGAGCGCCACGATCGACTCGGGGCGGATCTGCTTCAGGGCGTTGCGCTGGTCGGCGGTGGCGGCCTCGTACCCCGAGGGGACGGCGGCGCCGGCGGGGAGCTCCTTCGGCCACTGCACGTCGTCGACGACGCGGTTCATCGCCCACGGCGAGCCGGCGAAGTCGACGCCGACCGAGCCCGCCGCGCCGAGCGCGAGGATGCCGCGCGCACTGAGCTCCTGGCGTTGGAGGACCGTCACGATCGCCTTCGTCGCCTTGGCGTTGTACCGGGCGATCGTGCGCAGCGCGTTCAGGACGACCTTCATGATCTGCGCGATCCTGGCGTTGGTGATCAGAGCGGTCTCCGGCGCGGCCACGCCGGCGAGCGCGCCCGCGGTGACGGTGGTGAGGAGCGCCGATCCGACCGTCGCGGAGAGCAGGCCGAGGCCGGTGTACCCGGCCGCGGTCACCGCGAGCGTTACACCGAGGGCGTCGAAATTGCCGGCGGCGTCCCGCAGCGCCGACTGGTAGGGCATCACGCGGGTCGCCATGAAGGCGTCCTTGCCCTTCTCGTTCCAGTGGAACTCATCCGCGCAGCTCTTCACGGCCGACGTCATCTCGTCCGACGCCGAGCGGACGTGGCCGGCGATCTTCCAGCACCGGGCACCGAGGTGCCAGATCTGAGCCGGATCGGAGACGGCCGCGCCGAAGACGGGGATGAGCAGCGCCGCCGGCCACCACAGGCTCGCGGCGTTCACCGCGCACAACGCGCCGTACGAACTCGGTGCCGACGTGATGACGTCCTCGGCTGTGACACCCATGCTGATCCCCCGGACGAGCGGCCGGCCACGTAACGATCATCGGCAGGCTACGCATCGCGGCATGGCCGTGTCCACGGGAACGGGCGTACAGGCGGGTCAGCGCCTCGGGCTTCCGGCCCCCGGCGTCCGCCCGCCTGCCCGCGGTTGTCAGCGCTTGCGGGCGGCGGCTCCGAGCATCCAGACCGAGTCGCCGCTGCGGGCGGCCTCCGGGTCGTCGGGCCGCCACTTCGGCACGTTGACGAGACCGGGCTCGACCAGGTCGTACCCGTCGAACAGGGCCTCGATCTCCTTGGGGGAGCGGAGGATCGCGGGCGAGGTGGCGCGTTTCTTGTACACGTCGGCGGCCGACTCCGCGCCGTCGGCGTTGCCCTCCGGCGTCGTGATGTGCGACAGCGCCAGGTGGCTGCCCGGCGCGGACACGTCACGGAACGCCGCGACCAGGCCGTAGGGATCCTCCTCGTCGGTGATGAAGTGCAGCACCGACATGAACAGCACCGCCACCGGCTCGTCGAACCGGATCAGGCGGCGCGTGTGGGGATGGTCGAGGATCGGGCCCGGGTCGCGCATGTCCGCCTCGACGATGGCCGTGGTGCCGTCGGCGGGCAGCAGCGCCTTGGCGTGCGCGCGGACGATCGGGTCGTTGTCGACGTAGACGACACGGGTGCCGGGCGCGACGGCCTGTGCGACCTCGTGGACGTTGCCCTGCGTGGGCAGGCCGGTCCCGACGTCGATGAACTGGCGGATGCCGGCCTCGGCCGCGAGGTAGCGCACGACCCGGCCGAGGAACGCGCGGTTCTCCCGCGCCAGCACGCGCACCTCCGGGGCCGCCGACAGGACCTGTTCGGCCGCGTCCCGGTCGACGGCGAAGTTGTCCTTGCCGCCGAGGTAGTAGTCGTACATCCGGGCGGGTGTGGGCCGGTCCGTACGAAGGTCGTGAACCGGGACCTCCTCGTCGGCCATTGCGGTTCCCCCTCTTTCCGTACACGCGTGTGTTCCGGATTAGTTTGTCGCCTGGGGCAACGAATGTGAAGATCATTCTGTTCCCGGTTCCGCACTGTTACACATTGATTCGCCCGGAACGCGAAAGGTGCGGCGCCTCGCCCCACGGCCTGGGAACGCCGACGGGCGCGGCGCCTCGCGGCACCGCGCCCGCAGGAGGACGTTGGGAGCCCGGATCAGCCGGCCGAGCCGTTCCAGCCGGTCGTCAGCTGCGCCCGCGCGGCGTACCCGGAGGTCCGGCCCGCGTAGACGTACATGATCCCGGTGCTCGCCTCGACGCCGACGAGGTCCGAGGCGCCGTCTCCGGTGATGTCACCGGTGAGCGTCAGCGAGCGGACGCCGCCCCAGCCCGAGCCGAGCTGCTTGGACTTCCCGAGGGCCTTGTTGCCGCCCGGGTAGACCCAGAGGGTGCCGTCCGACTTGCGCACCGCGATGAGGTCCGGCTTGCCGTCCCCGGTGATGTCGGTGACGCCGGCCAGCTTCTCCATGCCGTTCCAGCCGCCGGTGCCGATTTTGATCCGGCTGCCCAGCTTCTTGACGCCGCCGGGGTAGAGCCACAGGGTGCCGTCGCTCTTCTGGATCGCGATCAGGTCGGCGCGGCCGTCGCCGGTCAGGTCGCCGACGGCGGTCAGCTCGGCCATGCCGTTCCAGCCGCTGTTGCCGATCTTGACGCGGGTGCCGAGGGCGTTGGTCGCGCCGGGGTAGAGCCACAGGGTGGCGTCGCTCTTCTGGACGGCGATCAGGTCGGCCTTCTTGTCGCCGGTGAGGTCGCCGATGCCGGTCAGCTCGCTCATGCCGTTCCAGCCGCCGCTGCCGATGAGCTTCCGGCTCGTCGCGGCGAACTTCGGGCCGGGGTACAGCCACAGCTTGCCGGTGGCCCGGTCGGTCGCCACGACGTCGGCCGTGCCGTCCCCCGTCTGGTCACCGAGGGTGGTCAGCCCCACGTCGGTACGGCCGGTGACCAGGAACATCCCGGTCGGCTGCATGTCCGCGGCGAGCTTGGAGGCCGCGATGGTGTGCGTGCCGCCGGTGGCCTTCCACGGGTCGAAGACGGTGATCGTGCCCTTGCCGCGGTCGTACCCGTACGCCACGATCGCGTGCCCGACCTTGCTGCCGGTCATCGTGGAGTTCCACGGCAGCTTCTCCATCCACACGCCGAGCACCGGCGCCCGCTTGAGCACGCCGACGTCGTAGGACACCTTCGCCATCAGGCTGGAGGACGTGGAGGCGTCCGCGAAGCCGTACGAGTAGCCGAGCGGGTCGACGTAGGAGTTGAGCACGGGACGCGCCTGGGTGCCGGTCGTGCCCTTGGTGGCGCTGGTGCCCATCTTCTTGGCCAGCGTGTCCTGGCTCACCGAGACGCCGAACGTCGACAGGCTCATCGACGACGACGTCGGGACGCAGTTCATGTTCGTGTCCTGGTACTGCCCCTTCAGGGACAGCTTCGCCGACGCCGGGGCCGTGGAGGCCGCCGCCGTGGTCACCTTCGGCGCCATGGCGGCCGCGCTGGGCCGGGCGACGAGGTTCGCGCCCGGCTTCGGCGGCGTCGGCGCGGCGTTCGCGGTGCCCGTCAAACCTCCGCCGGCCAGCATCAGCGCCGCCGCGGAGCCCACCGGCAGCACCCGCCTGCCGAACGACCTCATCCGATCTCCTCACGTTCACGAGCCGGACCGCCGTGCCGGGCGCCGGCCCACGGAGGGCGGCGGCACCGGTCGGGGTCGGCCGGTCGGATACCGGCCAGGATCTTCGACGGCGCCAGATCACTAACGGATCCGGAGAAAAGGGGAAAGTGGCACGTCGAGGACAGGCCGGACGTCGATGTGCCGGTCCATGGGATGGAGGAACTCGGATTGTTCGCCCCAAGGCCGACATCGGGATCGTAGCGGAAGATGATCTTCTATGGGGGTCCTCGCCGGAGTGTGAGGAAGATCGCCGGTGCCCTGATTGTTCATCCGCGCGACCGCGGCACGTCAAGATCGGTCATAGTGATCACCGCCACGGAGCGCTAGCCTCCTGCGGCACCACTACGGAGGCCTCCATGCGCGTACGATCCCTGCTGACCGCGGGCGCCCTTGCCCTCGGCGTTCTCGGCGCCCCTGCCTGGAACGTTCCGGCCTGGGCGGAGCGGCCGCCGCGCGTGCAGGCCCCCGCCTACCAGACCGCCGTGCCCGGCGAGTCGGTCGAGGCCGACCGGGTGGACCAGCCGGTGGCCCCGGGCATCGTCCGCACCACCTTCGACACGTTCGGCCGCACCGGCTGGACGCGCGTCCACGTCCTCAGCGCCGACCTGAGCGACCACTCCGTGAGCGTGGACCTGGTCGGCCGCAAGGTCAGCGAGGCCAGGCCCCTCGCCCAGGCCGCCGACGAGCAGCGCGCGGTCGCCGCCGTGAACGGCGACTACTTCGACATCACCGAGACCAACGCCGCAATCGGCCCCGAGATCCGCAGCGGCACCCTCCGCAAGGGCACCGCCCAGCCGTCGACCGTCGCGGCCATCGGCACGGACGGGCTCGCCCGGCTCGCCGACCTCGCGATCCAGGGCACGGCCACCGTCGCCGGCGCCGAGCACCCCCTCGCCGCGCTCAACTCCGCGAGCGTGCCCGCCGACGGCATCGACGCCTTCACTCCGCAGTGGGGACCGGGCCTGCGCACCCTCATCCGCGACGCCGGCCCGTACACCGAGGTCGTCGTCGCGGGCGGCAAGGTCACCGCGGTGAACGACCACCTCACCACCACGCCCGTCCCGGACGACGGCCTCATCCTCGTCGGCCGCGGCGCCGCCGCGCAGCAACTCGCCACCGCCCGGCCCGGCGACGCCGCCGCGATCTCGTTCGCGCCGAAGACCGACGCGAAGCTCACGATGGCGCTCGGCAGCGGCGCGGTGCTCGTCCACGGCGGCCAGGCGGTCGACTTCCCGCCGAGCACCGGCAACGACGCGCTCAAGCCCCGTACCGCCATCGGCTGGAGCGACGGTGGCCGTCGCCTGCTCCTCGTCGCCGTCGACGGGTCGTCGAGCTTCTCGGCGGGGCTGTCCTTCGACGACACGGCCCGGCTGATGGCCCGCCTCGGCGCCGGCGACGCGTACATGCTCGACGGCGGCGGCTCCACCGAGGCCGTCGCGCGCCGCCCCGGCGACCCCGGTGTCAGCGTCGTCAACACCCCCTCCGACGGCAACGAGCGGCCCGTGCCGAACGGCGTCGGCCTGTTCAGCCGCAAGGGCTCGGGCACGCTGCAAGGCCTGGACGTACGGCCGCGCGCCGACCGCGTCTTCCCCGGCCTCACCCGCGACGTCACGGCCGCCGGCTACGACGAGACGTACGCGGCCGTGTCCGTGAGCGGGCGGCAGGTGTCCTGGAACGCCGTCCCCGGCCGGCTCGGTCACGTCAGCGGCGGCGTCTTCCACGCCTCATCGCCGGGCACGGGCCGGCTGCGCGCCCGCGCCGGGTCCGCGACCGGCGAGCACGACCTGCGCGTCCTCGGCCCGCTGCACCGGCTCGCCTTCACGAGCCGTGCCGTCACCCTGCAACCCGGCACCGCGACGGGCATCGGTCTGACCGGGTACGACGCCGACGGCTTCAGCGCGCCCGTCGCCCCGCGCGACGTCACCCTCTCCTACGACCACGACGCCATCACCGTCACCGCCGAACCCGACGGCGACCTGAAGGTCACCGGCAAGCCGGACGCGACCGGCACCGGCACCACCATCACCGCCACCGTGCGCGGCGTGACGGCGAAGCTCCCCGTGTCGGTCGGCCTCATCGACAAGTCCCTCGCCGAGTTCGAGCCGGACGAGAAGTGGACCGCGTCGGCCGCGCGCGGCACCGCCACGGTCGACACGGTGGAGGCCCCGGACCGTCCCGGCGCGCCCGCCGGCAACCACGCGCTGCGCCTGACGTACGACTTCACCGGCCAGCCCAGCACCTCCGCCGGGTACGCCGTCGTCCAGCCCAGCCCGATCACCCTGCCCGGCGGCGCGAGCGGCCTCGCCCTGTGGGTCAAGGGCGACGGCCGGGAGCACTGGCTGCGCGCGACCCTCCGCTCGCAGGGCACGACGAACGTGCCGTTCACCTTCGCGCTCAGCGTCGACTGGACCGGCTGGCGCCGCGTCACCGGCGCCCTGCCCGCCGGCTTCGCCGCCCCGATCACCCTGCTGAACGTCTACGTCGTCGAGACCGCGCAGGACAAGAAGGACGCCGGGGAGCTGGAGTTCGACGCGCTCGCCGCCCAGGTCGGCCAGCAGCCCGACGCCCAGGAGGCACCCGCCCCCGACCCGTACGTCCTGGAACAACGCGGCGTCGGCGCCGGCCGCTGGACGTACGCCCTGATGTCGGACCTGCACGTCAGCGCCGCCGCGGGCGCCGACTCGTTCGCCGCGAAGCAGGCGGCCGCCGCCCTCGACCAGGCCGTCGCCGCCAAGCCCGACTTCATCCTCGTCAACGGCGACTTCGTCGACAGCGACAGCCCCGCCGACTTCGCGTTCGCCCAGCAGCTGCTGAAGGACCACGTCCCGGCGAGCCTGCCCGTCTACTGGGTGCCCGGCAACCACGAGGCGGGCCTGGGATCGAGCGGCGGACTCGACAACTTCGTCAGCGCCACCGGACGCAAGACCCGGCAGGTGTTCGACCACAAGGGCACGCGGTTCATCCTGCTCGACTCCCACAGCGGCAGCCTGCGCACCTCCGACTGGGACCAGATCCCCGCGCTGCAGGACGAGCTGAACAAGGCCGCCACCGACCGCTCGGTCACGGGCGTCGCCGTGGTGTTCCACCACCCGCCGCACGACCCGTCCGGCGCCGGCGACTCCCAGCTGACCGACCAACTGGAGGCGGGGCTCGTCGAGCGGTGGCTGGCGACGTTCAGGGAGGAGTCCGGCAAGCCGGTCGCGCTCTTCAGCGGCCACGCCCACACCGCCGCCGTCACCCGTACCGACGGCGTGCTCGAGGTCAACACCCCGGCGGTCGGCAAGACCCCGTACAGCTCGCCGGACCAGGGCGGCTTCTTCGGCTGGATGCGCGTCGGCGTCGACCCGCACCCCGGAAAGGTGCCCGCCGGACGGCCCGACCCGGGGACGCGCGACTGGCTGGAGGCGGAGAGCCGGCCGCTGATCGACGGCATCGACCTGCCCGCGCCCGCGCCGCTGGCCGCAGGCGGATCCGAGCAGGTCACCGCGACCGGCCTGACCAGCGGATTCGGCCTGAAGTTTCCGCTCCGCTACCCGGCCAGCGTGACGTGGAGCGGCGGCCCGGGCCTGCTGGTGACCTCCTCACCGGAGGAGGCCAAGGCCGCCCGCCACCGCCACGACGTCCTCGCCGTCCTGAACCCGGAGAACGGCACCCTCACCGCCCTCCGCCCGGGAACCGTCACGGTGACGGTCGCCTCCGGCCCCCAGACCAAGTCCGTGCCCGTCACCATCACCCCGTCCACCTGACCGGCGGGCGGCCGCGGCTCGAACGTCACAGCGACGAGGGGCGGAAACCGCGCGGGCTGTCGGGGTTCTGGATCGCGGTCCTGAACCCTGGAGCGTCGTTCGGCGAGGGGATCTCCATGCGCTCCCCGACGCTGGAGACGTTGTCCGCCAGCGTGTTCGTCAACGAGGCCAGAGCGCGCTCCTGATCGGTTATCGCCTGCTTGACCTTGCCGATCGCGGTACGCATGTTGGCGAGAATCGCCAACGGGGTCGCGCCCGAAACCTTCGCCTTGTCCTCGCGTGACCCCGCTATCGCGGCATTGGTCACCGCATTGGCGAAGGAGAAAGCGGCCATCGCCGCCGCGAGCGCACCACCGGCGGTCAGCACCGAGGCCGCGGCCGTGCCGACGGTGATGGTCGCCGTGACGGCGGACGGGGAGCAGTTGCACATCGCCAGTTCCGCGTGGAGCGCCTTGATGGTCTTCTGACCGATCTCCCAGACGTCGGCGTTCGCACGGGCCCGGACCTCTTGATGCGCTTGCAGGATGAGCGCCAGCGACCTGGCCAGCGCGGCCTGTAGCGGAACCGCGGTGCCGATGTGGTTCACGAAGAACGTGTCGAACTGGATCCGCGCGTCACCGTGCCATTCCCGGAGGTGGGCGCCGATGTCGCTGGTACGCTCCGCGATCGATAGGCGGTCGGTCCAGCCTCCGGTGTGCTTGGGCAGCGGACTCAGGAGCTGTTTACCGGAGTCCCCGCTCTGCGGGTCCACTTTCACGGCGTTCGCAGGGTCGAGGTTGTCGGCCACGCTGAACAGGTCATCGACCGCCGACTGGGAGTTGGCCGGGTCGGTCATGCCGTACGAGGCGAACAGTTGAGGGACGTCCGCGTACTCGGTGTTCACCTGGTTCATCTCGGCCTGCCCCCTGTACGAGTCGAGGGTGGCGCTGTAATTGTGGTGGATCGCCTTGAGCGCGGCCGCCAGCACCTGCCGGCCGCACGCGCTCATCTCGTCAGCATGGTGATATGACACGCCGGACCTCTCCGTTACTTCTGAGTCATGATGACGCGGGGTGGCGGTGGGGGCAGCGTTTTGTCGGCAGGGATACTGAGGGCATCGTCGGGCGCTCCACTGCGCCACGCCTTCCGGACCTGCGCGGCGGCGTCGGCTTCCGCGGCCTCGTAATGGGCGGCGATGTGGATGATGGCGGTGCCCGCCTCCTCGAAGCTCTTGGCCGACCGGCCGAGGACATCCTGAAGTCGGTTGCGCAGCGCGGTCCACGGCGCGCGAAGCTCGTCCTGCCCTCCTCCGGTTGTGGGGCAGGGAGTGAACGCCGCGTTGTCGAAGCCGGCGGTGTCGGCCACGCGATTGTTCAACGTGGCATACGTCCAGGCCAGGTGTGGGAGGGTGACCCTTCCGGCCGCCAGCAACTGGTTGAGCTCAACTACGAAAAAGGGGTCTGTCATTGCGCCCTCGATTCCTGTCGGTGCGCTTGTTCGGGTGATGGGATCGCCGGATGCCGCCTGTCATGAAGTCGGCAGGCATGACGACGACGGGCTGTAGAACGGCAGGTCGGGCGTTACCGGGTCGGGCTCCAGGAGGACGTCGGTCCGCGACGGGTCGGTGTTCTCCGGAACCCATGCGTCGAAATGCACCCGCTGGCCGGGCTTTAGGTGAGCACTGATGCTCTGGCCGTTCGCGTCGAGCAGCCGCCCGGACGAGTCTCGGAGGATCACGGAGGCGCTGCGTCTTCCAGGCGAAGACTCGGTGGGACTCCACGTCACCTTGAAGGACACGTCGGCCATGCCGTTCGCCGCTGTTCGACTGCTATCGCGCTTCCCGATCGTGACGTCGGTGGCACTGGCGGCCGTCTGGTAGCCCGAGGTGGAAGGGTCGATCCAGCAGACTTCGCCCCCGAACGGCGCGGTGTCCAGTTGGACTTTCACGCTCGCGACCCCATCAGGTGCCTTCTGACGGTCGAAGTAGGTCCAGCCGGCGGCCCGCTGACCCGGCATTATCAGCGAAATGGTGAAGTGGGCCTGGACCGGTCGACCCCAGGACATCAGCTCGTGTCCCTGGCCATCCAATGCCGACACGACGAACCTGACATTGGTCGCGGTCCGTCGGCACGGATTCTCGAGGATCGCGCTGGCGAGGAACTGGTCGTTCAACTGGTCCCGCTCGCCGGCCGCGTAGTGGTCCTTGCGCGTGACCGCCGACTCGGCGACCCGCACCTCGCACGATGATTTGTGCGTCGACGGCTGCGCGCGCGGCGTGCGGTGATCCCCGGGATGGTGCGAGGACGTGCAGGCGGTCGCCATCATGATCAGTGCGCCGACCGCGACGATGCGAGGTGCCGGCCGAGCGCTTCGGCCGCCCATCGCACGGTCGGGCACAGCGGTGCGAAGCGGATCCCTGTGGTCGGCCACGATCGCCGCCTTCCCATCGTGTTTACCGTGGTGTGCATCGCTCCGGAGAGGCGGTCCGGCGGCGTGCGGTGTCGTCGATGCCCTAGCCGTAGTGCTCGTCCTTGAGCTTCCGGACCTCGGCTTGATGACGGGTCAGAACCTCACGGAACGCGGTGAGCAGGTCGGCCGTGAATGCCTCCTCGGGCACTCCCTGGATCGTGCCGTCCGCGATGCGTACACGCCAGCGCGCGAGCGCTTGACTGGCCACCGCGATCCGCCCGTCCGGCGATCTGGCGGCCGTCTTGATGCCGGCGAGACTCCGGCGGAACTCCCGGTCCTCGAGTCCATACTCGATGGCGTCGTCGTGCAGAACATCCGGGATCGCCGCGTCGATGAGCCTCGTCTGCGCGCGCACATATCCGGCCGTGACACGCATCGCCAGCCGGGAGAGCTCTTGCGCCAACGCGGTCTCGGAGTAATGCCGGTACCCACCCGGACGAAATGCGATTTCCATTTTCTCGCCTTGATCGCCGAAAGTGGCGCTTATCCGTCCGTCGGGCGACGTGGCGGTGACGGTCAGGGAGAGAAGTCCGCTCGCAAGGTCATCATTCATTACGCGTAGCCTCTCGGATCTGACCGCATGCCCGGACCTCGGCTCGCGCTCCCCGTCGCCGACCCAGGTAACCCCGTAGTTGACCGGCGGTAAGCCTAGGCCACCGGCAAGATGCAGATCAAGCTCTCGGGTGGGACCGGGTGATCGCGCAGTCGGGTGATTCGGACCCGCTAAAAGTCAATCGAATTCTGCGGGAACTACCCGTCGGTGCCGGCGGCCGTGGCTCCGCCGTCCATGTTGGCGCGGTCGATCTCCGCCATGTGCTCCTCGGCCCAGTTCCTGACCGCGGCCAGCACGGCCTCCAGCGACAGGCCCAGGTCTGTGAGCCGGTAGTGGACGCGCGGCGGCACGGTCGGCTCCACCCGGCGGACGACCAGGCCGTCGCGGGCCAGGCTCTGCAGGGTCGTGGACAGCATCTTCTGGGAGACGCCGGGCATCCGCCGCTGGAGTTCGGCGAAGCGCACCTCCTGCGGGGATGCTTCCGCCAGAACCTTGACGGCCATGGACGTCCACTTGGTGCCGATGCGGTCCAGCAGCCGACGGGTCGGACACCCGGGGTCGAAGAGGTCGCCGCGCGCTCCCTTCGGCGTACGGCCCGGAGGGTTCGGCGTACGGGCCGGGGAGGAGGTCACCCGGAGCTCACCACCTGTCGAGAAAGTGCCGTCTTGGAGTGAGATCACAGGTTACCTAATCTCCCTTTGTAACCATTGGTGACCACCTGGAGAGACCATGCCCGGCACAGCCCCCTCGCACCACTCCGCACCCGACCTCGTCCTGCGCCGGGTGCCGGTCAACGGCATTGAAGTGAACGTGGCGATCGCCGGGGACGGGCCCGCCGTCCTGCTGCTGCACGGCTTCCCGCACACCTGGCGGCTGTGGACCGACATCATCGCCGGCCTCTCCGGGCGGTACCGCGTCATCGCCCCGGACCTGCGGGGATTCGGCGCCAGCACGAGGGCGCCGGACGGCTACGACGCGGGCACCCTCGCCACCGACGCCGAACAACTCCTCGACGCCCTGGGCGAACCCACGGCGGCGGTCGTCGGCATCGACGCGGGCACCCCGCCGGCGTTCCTGCTCGGGATGCGGCGGCCCGACCGCGTACGACGGCTCGTCCTCATGGAGTCACTGCTGGGCCGGTTGCCCGGCGCCGAGGACTTCCTCGCCGGCGGGGCGCCGTGGTGGTTCGGCTTCCACGCGGTTCCGGGCCTCGCGGAGACGGTCCTGGCCGGACACGAAGCCGAGTACATCGACTGGTTCCTCGGCTCCAGCACCCGCGGACGCGGCGTGCCTCCTGCGATCCGGGACGCGTTCGTCAGCGCGTACACCGGGACCGACGCCCTGCGCTGCGCCTTCTCCTACTATCGAGCCCTGCCCACCAGCGCCCGGCAGATCCAGGACGCCGTCGACTCCCACCGGCTGACGGTGCCCACCATGGCCATCGGCGCCCATCCCGTCGGGGACGCACTCGAACGCCAGCTGCGGCCGGTCAGCGACGACCTCGTCGGCCACCTCATCGACGACTGCGGCCACATCATCCCGTTGGACCGCCCCGACGCCCTGCTCCCGCTGCTGACATCGTTCCTCGCCGCCGACCGGCACGCGTGACGTCCTCCGCGCACGTCGGTGGGGATCCGCGGCCGGGGCCGTGCCAGTGGGCTCCGTCAGCGGTCGGGGATGACGCGTGGGAAACGGGTCACCCAGCGGCGTTGCCAGGGGGTCTCCACGGCTTTGGGGTGGTGGTGTTCGCGGGTCCAGGTGACCGCGTCGGCCGGGTCCACTCCGGACAGGATGGCCAGGCAGGCGATGACCGTGCCGGTGCGGCCGACGCCGCCGCCGCACGCGACCTCGGCCAGCGCGCCGGCCCTCGCCTGTCCGTGCAGGTGGTGAATCTGCCGGACGGCCTCCTCGGAGTCGCGGGGCAGCAGGAAGTCGGGCCAGTCGATCCAGGTGTGGGACCAGGGCAACGCGGCCTCGTGGCGGCGGCGAAGCCGGTCGGATCCGAGGTAGAGGCCGACGTCGGGCGTGGGCCCTTCGGGCAGTGGGCGGCGCAGGCCACGGCCGCGGACGTAGGAGCCGTCGGGCAGGCGGACGCTACCGTGCAGCGGCGAGGTGCTCATCGGATCGGGGTCCCTTCGCGTTGGCGCGCGCGGTGGTTGGCGACGTTGACGCGGTTACCGCACAGGTCGGGCATGCAGTAGCGGCGGCGTCCGGCCCGGCTGATGTCGGCGAACACCCCTCGGCAGCCGGGAGCCGCGCAGGGACGGAAGCGCTCGTGCCCCAGCGTTCGTACGACCCCCAGGATGCCGATGGCGACGAGCGCGGCCAGTTCGTCCGCGAGGGAGGCCTCCGGCGTGGTGGGCACCCGCCATTCCCACCGCCCCTCGTCATCCAGCTCCAGGGTCGGAGGCAGCCCGGCACGCCGGATCAGCACGGTCGCACCGGCGACGGCCTGGTCGGCGGTCTCGGTCTCGATGATCCCCCGTACCTCGCGGCGCAGGAAGTGCACCTGGCGGACGTCCTCGTCGGTGGGAGGGTCGTCGCGTCGCAGCCGGTGCGCGGCGAGGAAGTCCGCCAGCGCACTCGGGCCGGGCAGCCCGTCTCCGTCGGCCCGCACGGTGGGTGAGGTGGCGACCAGGTCGTTCGCGACCGCCACGCCCCACGCGTAGTCGTCTATGGGGATCTTCACGCTGCCTCCCGAGTAATAGGTATAGCAGCTTTATAAGCCTTACATCTCTTTGGCGCGACCACCGCCACCTCGCCGTCGGGGATTTGCCGTGCCGGTGGGGACTGCCCCTAATGACGGGCAAGCCAACGGATCGCGCCGAGTATGTGAGGCTTGTCCGCAGGGTTGAGCCGTGCGGGGCGTCCGGCTGGTCGCACGGCAGTTGGTCCGAGAGAGGCGGACTCCGACAGGTGCGGGTCGACGGGTACGACCATTCGCATCGTCGTACGCCCGGTCCGCGGCGCCGGGTCGTTGTCCTTCGTCCTGTACGTCCACACCGGCCGGCCCGGCGCGCTGAGCGACACCGACATGGACAAGGTGGTGCGCAGCGTCCGGCTCGTCGAGTGAGCCCGCAGGTCTAGGAGGGCATCGCCTTGGCGTGCTCGGAGATGTCCTCGACGAACTCGCGCTCCTCGTCGTTGGACGGCGTCACCGGCCTGCCCGCCCGTGCCAGCAGGACGAGGGACGTGAGCAGCCAGCCGTGAAGCTGGCTGCGGTACACCCGGTTCGTGGAGTTGAAGTACTCCTTGTAGGCCACCTCGACCAGCGCGCCGAACGACTCGGGGTCGATCTCGAAGACGTCCTCGGCGATCGTCCTGACGCCGGTCGCCCGACCTCCGCCCGCCGCCAGGCACTTCGTCATCCCGACGTACAACCGGCCGGCCTCCGCGGACGGGGTCCAGACGCTCTCTTCCCCGACCCTGAACAGGCAGTTCACCGTGACCCCTCCGGAGACAGCGCGATCGAACTCTGATCGTTGACGGCCCCGTTGATGCCCGATCGAGCGCCGAGCATGCGTGACGTTCGAGGAACGTCGGTCGGTGGGTGCAAGCAGCGGCGAGCCGGGCGGCTACCGGGAGGTCTCGGCGTCCCGGCTCACTTCGGGGCCACGGCGAGCAGCAGGAGGATGTCGGTGATGACGGACCCGACCTTGCTGACGTTGTCGCCCGCCGTCCCGATCCCCTTCGCGAGGTCCGCGCCCTTCAGGCCCTTGATGCCGCCCACGATGTCGCTGATCGTCTTGACGTCGCTCCCGATCTTCTTGGCGTCGTCCACCGCACTGCTGAAGTCGCTCGCGCTGAGGTGCTTCACGCTGTTCGCGTAGGCCTTCTGAAGCTTGTCGACCTCTGCGGAGTCCTTCTCGATCTGGCTGGGCGCCAGAAGGCCGCCTGAGTCGTACTCGTCCTTCTTCAGATACCAGGTGAGGGCTTTGGACAGCGGCGCGCAGAGCGTCGCGAGCTCGGTCGTGGCATTCTTGCGGATGCGCTCTGCCTGGTCGAGTGACTTGGTGTAGAGCTGGCGCAGTCCTGCGGCGTACTTCGGCGCCGCTGCGTTGTCGCCTGGTTTCGCGATGACGAAACCCCCGGCGGGGTTGCTCAGGGCGATCAGACCGCTGTTCGCCTCCGTGGTGGACTGGGTCCACTGCAGGTAACCCTTGCTCAGTCCCCGCTGCAGGGCCTGCTCGATGACGAACTCCAACTTCGCCAGGCGAAGCCCGAGCTGATCGATGACCTTCGCGATCTCGCAGATCTCGCGAGCGAAGCCGTTCGTGAGGATCGCGTCCTGACCGAACGTGTTCCGAAAGACGATCGCCGTATCGCTGTCCCAGGATCCGCCATCGCCGATGAGCTTCTCGACGTGATCGGCGAGCGCCTTCACCTCATGGTCGCACTGCCATGCGAACCAGTAGAGGTCGTCGGACAGGTGGCGGAGCCCGACGAAGTCTCCGGCGATGAACTTGTAAGAGCAGGGTGGAAGCTGCTCGCGGTATTTGGGAACGCTGTCCTTGACGTCCGAGAGGCGTTGAAGGTTCTTGTGTGGATCTTTGAGCGGGTTCTGAGACACCGGGCACGCAACCTCTCTCAGTCAGGGATCGGCGACTTGAAGTCCTTGGGCGGCAGGTATTTCGCCGTGGTCAGGTCCTGCAAGACGCCGTTGACCGTCTCCACCTTCGTAAGGGTGTCCGCCTCCATGCGCTGATAGCGGTCGGCCGCGATCCCCAGCTTTCCGCCGTGCTGTGCCATCGCCTGGGCAAGGATGTGGTGGAATTCGCCGATCGTCCGAACGGTGACGTCAATCATTCGATCGACCTCTTCGTTTCCGCCAGATGGTCGAGCGAACCCGCCGGTCGGCATGTGGTTCTCGAGCTCTTCCGCGGTATTGCTGAACGCTTTTTTCGCGCTGAGGAGATCCTCGACGAACACTCGAAGGCTTGCCTGGTCCATTTAATCTCCCGTGTTCGCGATGCTGAAGAACTCACCGCTCAACTGTCATTCTGAAACACAGGTGTGCCAGCGTAGACGAACTGTCAGAGTAACCCGAGCTGGTGACTGACTGCAACTGAGCTTCTAACAATCGGGTATACGTCGGCGGCGGCTGTACGGGGACGGTCTGAGCAGGCTTTCATAGAGCCATGGCGGATGACGACACCCCATCGCAGACATCGACTCAGCCTGGTGAGGGAACAGCGGACGCGGATGGCTCGGCTCGTCGCCCGCGGTCGAGGATGGCGATCGTCCTCGCGCTCGTGGCGGTCGTGCTGCTTTTGGTGGCCGTCGCCTCGATCTGGGTCTTCGGAGGAGGCGGCACAGGATCGAAGGCCGAGCCGTCGCCGCACGCCACCGAGAGTGGCCGGCTGCCTCCGGCCGAGGCGGTGGCCGATCGGGACGGTGTGATCCGCGAGTTGCCGTACATCTGTGGCGCTTTCCGTGGGGGCCTTCCACCCCTGGCGCGTTCGATGGAGTTCACCTACTCGTACGGCAAGTACAGCCCGGCTGAGCTCCCCGGGACGCAAGGTGGCACTTACCAGACCTGCACGGGCAACCCTCCACTCGGCCAGGCGTACGACCGTGGTCTCGATGCCAACGCCACGCAGTTCGCGACGGTCGAAGAGGCCAAGAAAATATTCGAGCGCCGTCTCATCTCGG
Source organism: Actinoallomurus soli (assembly GCF_024055715.1). Classification (GTDB taxonomy): domain Bacteria; phylum Actinomycetota; class Actinomycetes; order Streptosporangiales; family Streptosporangiaceae; genus Actinoallomurus; species Actinoallomurus soli. The sequence continues at coordinate 454,143 of NZ_JAMXMV010000003.1, read as the reverse complement.
ATGCCAAAGGCGGTAAGTCCACGGTGAACGCGGGAGCGGTGGGGCCTCCCGAGAAGGTGTCCGGCCTTGGCGACCAGGCCTATACGATGCGCTTCGAGTCGAATGGCGCTCAGATCAACCTGCGGGTACGCAATGTGATCATCTGGCTGGAATGGACGGGCTCCAGTGGCCCGCGCGCGGTGAGTCCGCCGCCCAATCAGAAAGGCCTGTCCTACGAGCAGGCACGGCAGGAGGCGTTCCCTCTCACGCGGGCTCTCCTCGCGCGTTTTCCCAGTCGATAAAACGTGTTCGTCGCCCGATCCGGTCACGTGCGGCGGGTGGACGTCACGGAGCGCTCACTCGTCTGAGCTCTCCCACCCGGCGACGTCCGTCTCGGTCCAGCGCTCGGCGCCGTCCGCCAGCACCGGGTTCACTACGACCGGGACCTTCTGCTCGACCTGGGACAGCTGCACCAGAAGGTCGAGCACTGCGATCCGTGCCCAGGGTTGGTGCTCCCCGAGTTGAGCGATGAGCTGCTGCAGATCGGTGTAGACGGCCAGTCCCGCCGAACCATCGTCGAGCCTGCGGAGCTCGAACGAGATGGGCTGCGGCGCGGTGCTTCCGGTGTCGCGGTAAGGCTTGGTCGGCACATAGACGAAGGCGATTTCGGGCGCTGTGTCCTGGCGCTCTTCAGTCACATCTTCGGAATCCACAGCGGCCTCATCCTGATGACTGGACGGCTCTGTCGACTCGGGTGGTGGAGGTGTGTCTTCGCGAGGTCGGTCGTCGTTGCGCGGAGGTGTCGGATGAATGACCGTACCGAGTAGGTCACTGAGAGATTTCTCGCCGTCCACCGCTGCCTTCGCCTCTCTCCCGTTCCGTTCGAGTGCCGATGTTACCGTCAGCGCCCAGTTCTTTGCATTACGGATATCACCCCGCGAATCGGTGCATCCCTAATAAGAGTTACCAGCATCCCTTCTTGGCTGCCGCGCTGACCACCTGGCCGTCGAGCGCGGCGGACCTCGCGGACCGGAGACCCTTCGCGGCGAGCCGCACCGCCAAGTCCGGCGGCATTCCAGGCTTGGTCAGAAGGTTGATGCAACCGATCGGTTGCGACTAGTGTGGCAACCGATCGGTTGCAACTCGTCTGAGGAGGCTGTCGTGGGTTTTCCTGACCGCATCGAGCGGACCGTCGAGGTCACCGCCCCGCCGAGCAAGGTATGGGCGGCGCTCACCACCGCCGAGGGGCTGGCCTCCTGGTTCGGCGACGGGGCGACCATCGACCTGCGCCCGGGCGGCGCGGCGCGGATGACGTGGGCCGGCGGTCAATCCGTCGACATGCGGGTCGAACGGGTCGAGGAGCCGACGGTGTTCGGGTTCACCTGGCAGATCCAGGAACTGCCGAAGGACGATCCACGCCGCACGTACGTCGAGTTCACCCTCGAACCGCTCGGCGCGGGCACCCGGCTCACCGTGGTCGAGACCGGCTTCGCCCAGCTCCCCGAGGACGTCCACCGCAAGGAGTACGACGCCCACACCCAGGGCTGGGCGAGCGAACTCGGCGAGCTGGTCGCCCACCTTGATGCCGCCTGACATCGAAGCGGTCGCCGAGCAGGTCTTCGTCGCCCTGGCCGACCCGACCCGGCGCGCCATCCTGGCCGAGCTGGCCTCGACGGGCCCGGCCACGGCCACCGACCTGGCCGCCCGGCTGCCCATCACGCGTCAGGCGGTCGCCAAGCACCTGGCCCTGCTCACCGACGCCGGCCTGGTCACGGCCGAGCCGGGGGAGCGGCGCCGGGTGCGGTACCGGCTCCGCTCCGAGCCGATGCGGGTGGCGCAGCAGTTCCTGGCGGCCCTCGCCCGCGACTGGGACGGCCGGCTCGACGCGTTGAAGAACCACCTCGACCAGTGATCCCCGCCCGGTGACGACGACCGGAGCGGGAGACGAACGAACGAATCGACGGAGACGCCGCCGCCCACCGCGGCGGCGTTCGGAGGCGCTCAATGAACGACGACTCGACGAACGCGGGCCTGCCGGCGGTGGTCGACCGGGCCACCTGGCAGGCCGAACTGGACGCGCTGCGGGTACGGGAGAAGGCCCATACCCGTGAGGGTGACGCGATCGCGGCGGCCCGCCGCCGGCTGCCGATGGTGGAGGTGGACTCCACCATCCCGCTCATCGGCCCGCACGGGCCGGTCACGCTGCTGGACGCCTTCGAGGGCCGCCGGCAGCTGATCGCCTACTTCCACATGTGGCACACCGGCCATCCCGCCGCCGAGCAGTGCGAGGGCTGCACGTTCTACAACGGGCAGGTTCGCGAGCTGTCCTACCTGCACTCCCGCGACGTCACGTACGCCACCTTCTGCCAGGGCCCGTACGAGGAGAGCGTCCGCTACCGGGACTTCATGGGCTGGGACGTGCCCTGGTACTCCGTGCGTGACTCCGCCGACCGTCTGCTCCCCGGACGCCAGGTCGGAATGTTCCACCTGGTCTGCTACCTGCGCGACGGCGACCGCGTCTTCGAGACCTACTGGACCAACGGCCGCGGCGTCGAGGTGATGGACTACAGCTACGGGCTCCTGGACCTGACCGCGTACGGCCGGCAGGAGACCTGGGAGGACTCGCCCGCCGGCCGGCCGCAGAAGTGGGACGCCGCCACCGGTGACACGGTCCGCACCGACGGACGTCCCACCGCCCAGTGGTCCCGCCTGGAGTCCGGCCGTTCCGACGACCTGGGCGCCACCGGGGGCTGAGCCCCTGCCGGCTCGTACGGCCCGGGTGGTCACGGAACCGGCGGAAGGCGCCGGCCCATCCCTTCGTCACCGGCTCTCATCCGATGCCGGTCGCAGCCTCGTAGCGTCGTTGACCATTGACGTGACCGTCTGTGCGGATCAATAGTCGGTCATGTCGTCCTCCCGCCCCGCTCCAGGCCGACGGAGCCCCGCCCGCCCATCGATTCGCCGGTTCATCCGCCTCCTGACGACCGCCTCTCTCCTCGCCGCCGCCGCGCTCCCCGCATTCGCCGGTACGAGCGCGGCCGCCGCGTCCATCTGCGACAAGTACTGCGACGGCCGCGACCCGGCCCAGACCGCCGGCGACCGTACGCCCGTCCAGGCCACCATCTACTCGCGGCAGATCACCCTCCACTTCGACGACCCCGACGACATGGCCTGGGCGAGCATCGACAACGGCAACCCGGCCGACGAGGTGTGGCTGGACCGTTCATTCGACGGCGGGGGGAGCTGGAGCCAGGGCAGCAAGCTCGGCGACACCACCGTCCCGAGCGGCAGCCGCGGCTGGCGCACCCTCATGTACAACGTCGACGACTGGAACAACCGCGGCGTCGGCGCCGTACGCGCCTGCGGCAAGGCCGGCGACCGCGCCGAGATCGCCTGCACCCCCTGGGCCCGTACGACCTGGAACGCCGGCAGCCGCTCCACCGCGGCGGCGACCGCGCTGATGATGTACTACAACAACGGCACCGGCCTGTGGAACACCACCAACTGGTGGAACTCCGCCAACGCGCTGACCGCCATCATCGACAACGTCCGGGTCAGCGGAATGGGCAGCTACAAGTACGCGGTCGCCACCACGTACGACGACAACCTGTCCGCCCAGGGCGGCCAGTTCCGCAACGACTACATGGACGACACCGGCTGGTGGGGTCTGACCTGGGTCGACGCGTACGACCTGACCGGCGACAGCCGCTACCTGAACACCGCCAAGACCGACGCCGACTGGATGACCTCCTACGGCGACGGCACCTGCGGCGGCGGCGTCTGGTGGCGCACCCAGCGCGACTACAAGAACGCCATCACCAACGAGCTGTACCTTCAGCTCACCGCCGCCCTGCACAACCGCATCCCCGGCGACACGAAGTACCTCACCCAGGCGAAGAACGAATGGTCCTGGTTCAAGGCCTCCGGGATGATCAACTCATCCCATCTGATCAACGACGGCCTGACCACGTCGACGTGCAAGAACAACGGCCAGCCGGTCTACACCTACAACCAGGGCGTCATCCTGAACGGCCTCACCGAGCTGTACCGCGCCACCGGCGACGCCGGCGTGCTCACCGACGCCCGTACGCTCGCGGGCGCCTCCACGACCGACCCGACCCTCAACCCGAACGGCATCCTCGCCGACCCGGGCGAACCCCAGTCCAACGGCGGAGCGGACGGCCCGTCGTTCAAGGGCGTGTACGCCCGGGGCCTGGCCGCCCTGAACAAGACGCTGAGCGACCACCCCTACACGGCCTACCTGACCCGCCAGGCGAACTCGGCGTACGCCTACGACCGCAACCCTCTGGACCAGTACGGCTACCACTGGGCCGGCCCGCTCGACTCCACCGACGCCGCCCGCCAGCAGAGCGCCCTGGACCTGATGAACGCCGCCGGGTGACGGAACCCGGCGTCCGCCGGTCCGGCCGCGGCTCAGCGGAGACGGATCACCGTCCGGTGATCGATGACCGGCGCCAGGCACGTGACGGCGCTGCACGCCCCGTACGACACCACGACGTCCGCGGTCCTGCCGGTACGGCGGACGGGGAGCGTCACGGTGACCGGACCGTCCGGGTAGACCGGGAGTCGTACACCGAGAGCCGGCAGGCTCAGCGTCCGCGGGGTCTCGTTCGCCGTCGCCGTCCCCGTGGCGACCAGCCCGCCGCGAACGCGCAGGCTGGTGGGCACGCCAAGGCCATCGATGCCGCCCTGGGGAAGGCCGATGCTGTAAAGGTGGAACCCGGCTCGGGTGGGCCGGTAGACCCCCCTCACGGTCGTCCGGGAGACCGCGAGCGTCACCTCGACGCCGCTGCTCGCGAAACGAACCGTCGTCGTCCGTGCCGGCGCGTGGCCGCATCCGGTGAGCAGCAACGACGCCGCCGCGCACACCGCCGGCAGGCGGCCTCGCACGGGTGGCGCCTCAGCCACGCGCCGGCCGGAGTGCCCGGCCCATCGCGGAAGGAGCAGCCGTCGGCTCGTCTTGTGCCGCGTAGCGCTTCAGCCACGCGGCGAGCGCTCTGGTCGGAATGCCCGGGTCGTTGGGGAAGGGACGACCGTCGATCTCGGCTCGCCTCCGGCCGTCGGGCTGGAGGATGAGAAGCGCCGGGATGCCGGTGGCATTCAGGTCGAGCCGGTATCTGCGCGCCACGTCCATATTGCGGTTGAACCTGCCGACGTCGACCGTCACAACGTGATAGCCGGCGAGTACGCGGTGCACGTCCTTGGCGCGGAACTCGTGCTCGACGACCTTGCAGTTCGGGCACCAGTCCGCGCTGAAGTCCAGCAGGATCGGCCGCTTGTCGATCCCGGAGCGCGCCAGCGCGGCCGTGATCTCGGCCTTCGGGTGCGGGTGCCGGGAGAACCCGTCCCCGTAGACCTCCGGAGGGAACGTCGACGGAGCCGGCGAGGGGGTCGCGGACGCCGGAGGGGAACCGGCGGAGAGGGCGGCGGCAGGACGTGAGCCGCGTGAACTCGCAGCCACGCCGTTGCCACCGCAGGCGGCGGTGGTCGCCGCGAGGACGGCGAGTACGAGGGGGAACTTCCGCGGCACGTATGCTCCCGGACGTCGGAGACAGGGCAATGGTGATCATTATGGTGCCGAGGTCCGACACGGCCGTCCGCTCGACTCCGTACCTCGTCGGTTCGTCCCTTCCCCGGAGGTCGTGAGTGGGGCCAGTGCCGCGGGTCGTACCGCGTCGGCGCCGGCGGAGCCGAGCAGGAGTTCGGTCAGGTCGTGGGGCCGTGCCCGGTCACCCGTGAGAGCCGCCGCCGTGATCCGGTCGAGCCGGAAGCCCCGGCCGGCGCGGCGGGTGCGGCACCAGGCGATGAGGTACCAGCGGCCGTCGGCGGTGAGCAGCCCGGCCGGTTCCACGACACGGTCGCTCGCGTTCCCCGCCGCGTCGGTGTAGGACAGCCGCAGCACCATCGCGTCGGCGAGCGCCCGCTCCACCACGCTACGGACCGCGGCGTCGCCGCGCGTCGGCACGGTGACGATCCGGGCGGCGAGTCTTCGGGCCGCCGCCGATGCCGGCCCGGTCATCGACGCCGCGATCTTCTGAGCCGCCGTACGGGCCGCGCCGGCGTAGGGAGTGGAGGCGTCGGACGCGGCGAGCACGGCGGTCAGCGCCGAGGCCTCCTCGGCGGTGAGGTGGATCGGCGGCAGAGTCATCTCCGGGTCGATCGACCAGCCTCCGCCTCGCCCGGGTACGCAGCGCACCGGGACACCGGCCTCCATCAGCGCCTGGAGGTCGCGCTGGACCGTACGCGCGCTGACCTCGAACCGCGCGGCGAGCGCCGTGACCGTCAGCGGCCGCCGCCTCGCCGCGCGCAGCTCCTCCACCAGCGCGTACAGCCGCGCGGTTCGGTTCATGCGGCCGACGCTACCCTCACGCGGACGCCAGGAAGTCCTGCTGCCGCCGCAGCTCCCGCTCGGTGACGGTCAGGGGGAACAGGGTGAAGCCGTGCATCGCGCCGGCGACGATCCCGAGCCGCACGGGCGCACCCGCCGCCTGCCACCGCGCGGCCAGGAACAGCGAGTCGTCCAGCAGCGGATCCTCGGTGCCGACGACGATCCGGGCCGGCGGCATCCCGTTCAGGTTCGCGTACAGGGGCGAGATCTCCGGGTCGCGGCGCTGTTCTTCGCTCAGCCCCGGCGTGAACAGTTCATAACCGCCCTGAAGGGAGTCGGTGTTGCTCAGCAGTCGCCGGGCGCCGAACCTCCGCTGGCTCGGTGTCATCGACAGGTCGTACGGGCCGAACAGCAGGTGGGCCGCCCGGAACGCGCCGGTGACGCCGTGCCGGTCGCGAAGGCGCAGCAGGGTCAGCATGCTGAGGTGGGCACCGGCCGATTCGCCGCCGATCATCAGCCGTTCGGAACCGAACTCGGCCGCGGCGTGTTCCACCAGCCATCGGGCGGCCGCCTCGCAGTCGTCGGGCCCGGCGGGGAAGGGGTGTTCCGGCGCGAGGCGGTAGTCCACGCTCACCACGGCCAGCCGCGCCTGCTCGGCGAGTCGCCAGAGCCGTTCGTCCTGCCCGTCCGCGGATCCGAACGCCCAGCCGCCTCCGTGGATGTGCAGGTAGACACCGTCGACGCGCTCCGGTGCGAAGATTCGTACCTTCACTCCGCCTTCGACGACGCGGTCCCGGCCCTGCGGCAGTCGCACCGGTGGGGTGTCGCCGGCGAGCCGGTTGCGCCGCAGGTATGCCAGCGTGGCCGCGTCCGGTGCGCGTCCGCGAGCGGGACGGCTCGCGGCGGCGGCCTCGAACTGCTCGTTGAACGCCAGGGTCTCGCGCAGGCAATCTTCATCTGTGATCGTCATGCCGTCGAGAGTCGCAGCCGCCCGCGACAACACCCTGTCACCCTTTCTTCGTGAGCCGCGTCACGATCGGCCGGCGTCGCACGCATCCCGTGGGCCACCCCGCCGGGTGCGAAGACCACCGCTCCGGTACCCGTCCGGCAGCCACTCGCCGGCGACGTGGGAGTCATGGTGGCCGTCGCGGTGGTCACAGACTCGCGGCGAGTGCCCGTGCTCCCCGTACCGCGAGGGCGACGCTCGTCAGCGTGGGGTTGCAGGCGTTGGCGGTGGGATCAGACCGTTACCGGCGAGGACCAGGCCGCTCATGCCCCGGGGACGGGAGTAGGAGTCGCAGACGCTGGTGCCGTCATCGGCGGGGCTCCGCATCGTCCCGTTCGGTGAGCTCGTAGGCGATCCGGATGCCGGGCAGGCCGGCGTCTCCCACTCGGCGGGGTCGATGAAGGCGATGCGTTCGGTGCCGGTCGGCCGGGGGTGGCACAGGTCAGCGCTCCGGAAGCGGCCCGATCAGCTCGATGCTGTACTCGGCCCCCAGCGCCCGAATCCGCTCCGGCGTCACCGCGTCCGCCTCGATCGCGCGATGGACGTCGCGGAAGAAGCCCTCCGGGCCGCCGGGGATGATCGCCGTCAGCTTGCGCCCGCCCGCCGGTCCGGCACGCAGCCCGTGGACCAGCCCGCCGGGTACGAAGACCACCGCTCCGGCGCCGGCCGGCAGCCACTCGCCGGCGACGTAGAAGTCGTAGTGCCCGTCGAGGATGTACCAGAGTTCGGCGACGTCGTGCCGGTGCAGGGGCGTGGCGAACCCGGGCGCGTCGACGCCCTCCAGCAGCCCGAGCCCGCCCCCGGTGGACTCCGCGGACGCCTTGATCCTCATCGCCGAGTCTTCGGACGCCGCCGCCGGCTCTCCCTCGCCCGCGGCCAGAACATACGGGCGCAGCGGCCGGCCCGTCGTCCCGTTCTCGTATATCCGCACAAAACGATCTTGACACGTTCCGGCTCGCTTATTGATCTTGAGTGTGAGGGCGGCGGCCGGTGGGCACCGACGCCGGGCGCGCGGCCCTCTCGAGGCTGCGGCCGGTGCTGCGCGGCCCGAGCACCGCGACGTCCAGGCACAGCAGCACCAGGACGACCGCCGAACCGGTGAAGACCACCCCCGCGCCAAGGCTCTGCAGCGCGTGAAGTGCGACGAACGGCAGGATCGCCGACGTGGCCCGGGACAGGGAGTAGGCGACGCTGATGGCGCTGCTGCGGATGCCCGTCGGGAAGATCTCCGCCTGGTAGGAGTGGAAGGCGTTGGAGAAGACGTTCGACGCACAGGTCAGCACGAACCCGCCGACCACGATGAGCGCGGTGGCGCGACCGTACCCGAACACCAGTCCGGCCGCGGCCATGACCAGCGCCGAGCCGATGATCAGCGCCTTGCGTTCGACCCGTTCGATGACGGGGATGGACAGCGCCGAGCCGACGGGATAGCCGATGAAGCTGACGGCCGCGTACCCCAGGGACTGCACGACGTCGAACCCCTTGGCGTGCAGGACCACCGGTGCGAGCGATCCGAACCCGTAGTAGCCCACGGTCTGCAGCACCTGGAAGATCCACAGCATGACCGTGCGGCGGCGGTACTCGCCGGCGAAGATCTCGGCGACGCCGGCCCGCGCGGCGGGCGCGTCCGCGTCCGGGTCCGCCGTCACCTGCGGCAGCGGGCCGTCCGCGGTGGCCTCGACGCGAGCGACGATCTCCTGGGCCTCGGCCGTACGGCCCTGGGCGACGAGCCAGCGCGGCGACTCCGGCAGCCGACCGCGCAGCACCCACACGATCAGCGCGCCGAGCGCGCCGACGACCAGCAGCCAGCGCCAGCCGTCGATGAGCAGATGCCGCCCGGCGACGAACCGGCCGCCGAGGAACGCGGCGACGGGCACCCCGCAGAAGCCGATGGTGTACGCCCAGGCGAGATAGCGGCCGCGGCCCCCGCGCGGCATGAACTCGCTGACGTACGTGTCGACCAGCGTCAGTTCGGCACCGAGCGCCAGACCGCCGAGGAACCGCAGGATCAGGAAGGCTCCAAGATCGGGCGCGAAGGCGGTGAGCAGGGAGAGCAGCGAGTACAGACCGAGGTTGACCAGGAACATCCGCCGCCGGCCGAACCGGTCCGCGGCGACACCCAGGCCGATCGCACCGACGAACATCCCGGCGAAACCCGACGCGATGACCAGAGACTTGCCGTCGGTGCCCAGGTGCCACTGCTCGGTCAGCACGGCTCCCAGCACGCCGCCGAGGAACACCTCGTACAGGTCGAAGAAGGTGCCCAGGCCCACCACGACGATCAGCATCCAGTGCCATCGCGTCACCGGCAGCCGATCGAGCCGCGCGGCGATGGAACGAGCGTCCGCGTCCAAAACCACGGGAGGACTCCTCACATGTCGGGGGCGGGCGCATGAAACCACCCTGCGCGACGCCGACGCCACGGTCCGTCCACCATCTGAGACGCACGACGACGTCACTCACCGACCGGGCGTCCCACCGCCCCGGCCGATGACCAGGCCGACGAACGGCGGACTCGGTGATCTCGCCGCTCACCTGCGCCGTCCACGACGCCGCCCACCAGATCCTCGGTCGGCTCGACCGGGATCATGCCGACGTGGCGGCCGACCGCGAGGCGGTCCTGTTCGGTGAGGTCTTGGTCGGGGCGGTTCAGGAGGCGAGGGTGGCCGCGCAGCTTTCGCAGCGGGCCTTGGCGACCCGGGAGGTGTCGCCCTCAGTGGCCTGGGCGGGATGTTCCGCGCTGACGCGGTCCCAGAGAGCAGGATGGGGATCGGGTATCCAACCCCAGCCGTTCTCCGGGTCGAGCACCTGTTCTTCGGTCATGTGCGTGCAGGCACCGGGAACGTGAGCGATATTCCGGCTCGAAATCAGCAGGGTGTCAGGGCCGAACCGGACCCAGCGGTAGCCGCCCATGTACGGGCGACGCGGCACGGATCGGGGAAGATCGCACGCGCAGCCGAGACCGACGATAAGCCCGCATTTCTCACACTCGGTCATGCCCTAGGAGCCTAACGAGCCCACTGCGGCCTCGGGGCTCCAGACATACGGAGATGGGCCCCAGGCATGTGCCTCTACCGCTGTATCCGGCGAAACCGTCAGCCCCGTGTCGTGCGTTCGCGATGGCACGGAGGCCACGGGCGGAGACCTGACGGGCCTTCCCCTGAACTGTCAGTCCTCTGGATCTTCGATCATTGGAACGCAGGGAGACAGGAAGGAGTCGGACTGCTGGGACACCAGGCCATGGCGCATGACCAGGACCTGGGATTCGTTGGCCTTGCCGGTGGGGTCCTCGTCATCGCGCAGGTAGAGCACTCCGTAGGAGCCCGGCGCCACCTCGCCGACCCGGCGGAACGTATCGATGACGGCTTGACCCTCTCCGAGCGTCCTCATCACCGGCCGAGCTCTGATCGTCACCCAGGCGTGGTACTCGAACATCTCGCCTCTCCCCAGCGGAAGGGCTCCGCATCGATTGTGACCGGCCCTCCGGATGACGGCGGCCGGTTCCCTGGCGCCGTTCGCCGACGACGGGCCGGAGGGTGCCCTGCCGGGGCCGATCAGGATCACCGATCGGCGGCGGCGATCAGGTCGAGCGAGAGCCGCCACAGCCGGGCCGCCTTGTCCGCGTCGAGTGCGTAGTCCGCGACGCCGCGACGTACGCCCGGCCGGTGGGGTTCGGCCTCCTGGCAGTCCTCGAAGTACTTCCCGGTGACGCCCTCGACCAGGGGCGAGGCGGCGAGCAGCACCGAGGTCGCGGCGCCCTGCTCGATGTCCTTGACCGACACACCGGTGCTCTGCCCGGGTTCGAATGAGGCCGGGGCGTTCGTGGGCTCGCCGATGTGGCGCGCGAGGTTGGTGGCTGCGATGCGCCCGGGGTTGAGGGCGTTTACGGCGATGCCGTCGACGGCCCACCGGCGGGCGGCCTCGACCGCGAACAGGATGTTCGCCGTCTTCGACTGGCTGTAGGCCGCCCAGGGGTCGTACGGGCGGTGCTCGAAGTTGACGTCCTCGAACAGCACCTCGCCGTTGACGTGCCCGACCGAGCTGACGACGACGACCCGGGCGCCGCCCGCCTCCGCGAGCGCGTCGTGCAGGCCGGTGGTGAGCGCGAAGTGACCGAGGTGGTTCACGGCGAACTGCAGCTCCCAGCCTTCCGGAGTCCGCGTCTCCGGCGAGGCCATCACCCCGGCGTTGTCCACGAGGATGTGCAGCGGCCCGTCCCATGCGGCCGTGAACGCCGCGATCGACGCCCGGTCGGCCAGATCGAGCGGCGCCACCCGTACGCCGCCGGTCGCGTCCGTGATGCCGGCGGCGACCTTCTCGCCCGCCGCGACATCGCGTACAGCGAGGGTGACCTCGGCGCCGGCGGCGCCGAGCGCCCGTGCGGTCTCCGCGCCGATGCCCGACGAGGCCCCGGTGACGATCGCCCGGCGACCGGTGAGGTCGACGCCCGCGACGACCTCGGCCGCGGTGGTGCGCGCGCCGAACGGAGTGGTGACATGTGCCATGGTGAGAAAGCCTTCCTGTGCCGCCGCCCGGCGATGGTCGCGCGCCGGGCGGTGAATGCCGTCCTCTCCAGGGAAGCAGCCCAGACCAGGCCGCCGGGCGCCACGACGGGCCTCGCTCGACCGGGGGTCCGGCAGTACCCCTCTGGCGCCGGATCCACTGCGGCCGCGCACGTACGGTGGAGGGCATGGACGTGCATCCTTCCGCGCGACGCGACCGCTCCGAGCTGGGGGAGTTCCTCCGTACGCGTCGCGGGCGGGTCACGCCCGAGGACGCCGGCCTGACCCCCGTGCCGACGGTGCGCCGGGTGCCGGGGCTGCGCCGTGAGGAGGTCGCGCAGCTCGCCGGGGTGAGCGTCGACTACTACGTCCGTCTCGAACGCGGCCGGGACGTCAACGTCTCCGAGGCCGTCCTGGACGCCATCGCCCGCGCCCTGCGCCTCACCGACGACGAGCGCTTCCACCTGTACGCGCTCGCCCGTCCCGTACGAGGCCGGCACCGGCCGCAGCCGCCGCAGCGGGTACGGCCCAGCATCCACCGGATCCTGGAGACGATGGGCGACCACCCGGCGCTCGTGGTCGGCCACCGCACCGACGTGCTGGCCGCCAACCGGATGGCGCGGGCGCTCCTCACCGACTTCGACGCCCTGCCGTACCGCGAGCGGAACATGGCACGCTTCATCTTCCTGGACGACGCCGCCCGCAGCCTGTACGCGGACTGGGAGACCGTCGCGCGCAGCAGCGTCGCGGCCCTGCACCTGTACGCGGGGCGGCACCCGCACGACCCCCGGCTCGCCGAGCTCGTCGGCGAGTTGTCCGTGCGCGACCAGGACTTCCGCCGCTGGTGGGCCGGCCATGACGTGGCGCGCCGCACGCACGGTTCCAAGCGCTTTCACCATCCGGTGGTGGGCGACCTGACGCTGAACTACGACGTCCTCGCGGCGACCGACGACCCCGACCAGCTCCTGGGCGTCTACACCGCCGAGCCGGGAAGCCCCTCGGAGGAGTCCCTTCGCCTGCTGTCCGCCTGGACCGCCGACGCCGACACGGCCACTCCGTACGCCCGGTGAACGTCGGGCCGCCGTCGGCCGCCCCTGATCGACTCCCCGATTCCGGCGGTGCCTCAGGTCGCCGGGGCGATCCGCTTCAGGACGTCGGTCAGCCTGGCCAGGTCCTCGCCTTGGACGTGGTCGAGGACCTGCCGCCGGACGCTGGCCAGATGAGCGGGCCAGGACTCCTCCAGGCGCGCGAGGCCGGCCTCGGTGATTACGGCGTTGGAGCCGCGGCGGTCGTCGTCGCACTTCACGCGCTTGACCAGGTCCAGGCGCTCCAGCCGTTCGACGATGCGCGTGATGCCGCTCAGGGAGAGGTTGCAGCTGGCCGCGAGCTCGCTCATGCGCATGAGCCGTCCAGGGGCCTCGGACAGGTGCATCAGGGCCGTGTACTCCGAGAGCGGTAGCTGACGGGCGCGCGCCATGTCCGCGTCGACGCTGCGAGGCAGCACCTGGATCACCCGGCCGAGGGCACGGATGAAGGCCTCCTCTTCGGCGGTCATCGGGACGATGGGATCTCCGGGGACGCTCATGAGCCCAGGTTAGTGCTTGACGAAGCAAGTATCTATATAGTTTGCTTGCTCAATCAAGTAAATCCGGCTGCGAGCCGGATGAGCACGACCCGGAGAAGAACATGACGAAGATCGGCATCATCCTCGGCAGCACCCGCCCCGGCCGCAACGGCGAGGCCGTCGCCCGGTGGGTCTACGACATCGCCACCCGGCGCACCGACGCGGAGTTCGAACTCGTCGACCTGCTCGACTACAAGCTCCCGCACCTGGACGAGGCGATCCCGCCGTCGCTCGGCCAGTACACCCAGCCGCACACCCTGGCCTGGGCGGAGAAGATCGCCTCCTTCGACGGCTTCATCATGGTGACGCCGGAGTACAACCACTCCACGTCCGCGGCGCTGAAGAACGCCATCGACTTCCTCTTCGCGGAGTGGACCAACAAGGCGGTCGGCTTCGTCAGCTACGGCTCGGTCGGCGGCGCCCGCGCCGTCGAGCACCTGCGCCTGGTGGCGGGCGAACTCATGATGGCCGACGTCCGCGCCCAGGTCGCGCTGTCCCTGTTCCACGACTTCGAGAACTTCAGTGTCTTCAAGCCCGGCGACCACCAGGTCGAGGCCCTGAACACCACGCTCGACCAGGTCCTCGCCTGGAGCAAGGCCCTCGCCCCGCTGCGCGGAGAGTAGGACCGATCCGGCTCCCCGTACTCGGCGCCGCGGACCGCGCCGGCCCCACGCTCGTCACCGCATCGGCCCTCTCTCACAGCGGTAGGCCGGGCGGGCGGGCGGCTTGGGGCCTGCGCGGAGCTCGTCGCCAGGACTGCTCGCGGATGGACGGCGGCCGTTCCACGGCCTCTTCGGACTCCACCGTTTTCCGCGAAGCGCCCGGCATTCCGCCGGGACATGTCACAAGATGCGGTAGGAGGGCCCAGGACGCCTGCGGCCGGCCGTGATCTCACCAGGGAGACGCGGATGGCCGCAGTCGGTCCGTCCGCTCGTCGATGTGAGAGAAGCGAGAAGAGACAGGCGATGCTCGAAGCGGTCAGGATCCATGGACGCTCCGTCGTGGCGTTCCTGCTTCTCGGGATGACCGCTGCCCCACTCGCGGCCTGCTCACATGGGAAGAAGACGGAAGCCACCACCTGCGCGTCACCGAAGGTGGTCATCACCATCGGAAGCAAGCAGATCGCGGCCAGCTCCTGCAGCGACGAATATGTCACGCAGCCCACTGAGACGGTTCGCGTCGGCCGGCGAATCGAAGTCGTCGCCCGCGCCGGCGAGGCGATTCCCTTTAGCGATGAGCAGCTGGTCCTCCGCGAGGTCTCCCACACCAGTGACCGCCGGACCGCCGAGTACCAGGCGCTCCGGCCCGGCAGAGCCGGACTCGACATCCACTACGGGCCGCCGTGTCCGGACTCCGAAGAAACAGGCGAACCCACCTCGCCTCGCCACTCCGGCTCGGACATCTGTGTCCTGCTGCCGGTCCGGGTCCTCCCGGCGAATTGAGGGCCACTCGGCGCAGTTATTTCGGCCGATCCCCATGAAGGAGCAGGTCGTCCGCTTATGGCCATAGATCAATAAGGGCGATCTCGACGGCTAGCGTGTTGCTCACGTATTTCTACCTGCTTCTGGCGGTACGGGGTCCAGAAAAGAAGCCAGGCAGGTCCGAGAGCACGTGCGGGACACGTGAGGGGAACAGATGCGACGGGCCACGTGGGGAATCGTCAGCGGAGCGGCACTCATGGTGATGAGCCTGACGGCCGCCACCCCCGCACCCACGTCGGGCAGGACTAACGGCACCACCACCGAGTGCCACCAGATTCCGATACTGAACACGTACTACACCAACTCCGCGGGAAGGCGCTCGGCGGCACCTTCAGCAGACTCGTCGACGACAGGCGTCTACACCATCTATGGCGGCCCCATGTCGGTCACCGCGCCGCCCAAGACCTGGAACCCTGTCACCGCGAAGGACGCGGAGATTCAGCGTTACGGTCTCTATCCCCGGCCGAAGTCACCCGCGCGGCGCAAGATCTGGCAGGAGATGTACTCCCACCTGACACCCTGGGTCGTCCCCGACATGTGCGCCACGAGCGTCTACGCGGCCACTCCGAAATACCCGACCAAGAACGTGCCGACCTGGTCGGGCGCCGTGGCGAAGAAGGCCAAGAGCGCTCCGGCATTCACGGGAGCCTCCTACATTTTCGACGAGCCGTCGTTCGATGGTGTCTGCACCACCGCGTGCTCCTATAACCTCTGGTCCGGCCTGGGCGGAACCGAAGATGGCCGTCTCATGCAGAACGGTGTCGACAACATCGGCGGAAAAAGGCCCCAACGATGACTACGCCTGGTGGGAGGTGCTGAGCAAGGACCGGAAGAACTACCTCCCGGAGATGAAGGTCAAGAACTTCGGCGTCCGAGCCGGTGACCGGGTGTTCGCCGGGACCAGCTACTACGCCTAGGCAAGAGCTAACCGGGCCAGGAGTCCTTCCCCGAGATCCAGCAGGTCGCCCGGCTCGACGAACTCATCGGTGAGCCGTCCGTACGCGATCAGGTCTTCCGCCGCTGGTGGGCTGGCCCCCGACGCGGTCCGCCGCCCGCACGGTCCTTAAGCGCTTCCCCCATGCCGTGGTCGGCGACCTGCCGCTGAACTGCGACGTCCTCGCGGCGACCGACCCGGATGCGCTCGCCGAGGCGATGCCGTCGCCGAATTTCGACATGGCGAAACAGTCGCCTGTCACAAATCCGCCGACGATCTTCACGGGCTTCGAGCGCCGAAGTGTTCTGGCCGGAGATCCCCAACCGGTGCGCGTGGAAGGACGCCGGAGCCATCAGCCGACCCTCGTTCCGGGGAGACCTTTCACGGAACGCAGAGTGAGGGCATGATGTCGGTGCGGCGTTGTCTCTCCTAGGGAGGGTCCGGATTCGGTGACGGACGGGCGACGGCTCAGCGGGTTGGGTGGGCTACTCCCACCTGAGGCCTGGCGCGCTCTGATCGACGACGGCCACCTGCGTCGCCACAAGCCCGGCGAGACGCTCGTACGGCGCGGTGAGCCGGGTGGGTTCGTATACGCGCTGGTGGCAGGCCTGGTCAAGGTGACCAGGAGCGAGCGTCAGGGCACTGAACTCCTCCTCGCCGTCCGAGGTCCGGGCGAGGTCATCGGAGATCGCTCCGTGCTCGACGGCGGGCCGCGGTCGGCGACCGTGATCACGCTCGACCACTGCGAAACCGCCGGCCTGCCGGCCCGGCGGTTCCGCGAGCTGATGACGATTCACGACTGCGACGACATCCTCATCCGGCACGCGTTGGCCCGGTTACGGGACCGCGAGGACCGGTGGGCCGAGAAGGCGACGTTGCCGGCCGGTCCGCTGGTGGCCCGGGAACTCCTTCGCCTGGTGGCAGAGACCGGTGACGTCCCGACCGGGCCGCTCGGAGTGAATCTTCGACTGTCCCAGGAAGACCTCGCGGCTTTTGTCGGCCTGTCCCGCAGCGCCGTGGCGGGCGAGTTGCAACGCCTGCGCTCCCTCGGCGTCGTGAGTACGGCCCGCCGCCGTGTCATCATCCGTGACGTCTTGCGGCTTCAAGCCCTGGCCGAGCATGCGAGCGCCTGGCCGATGACCGCCGAGTGACGCGGCTTACTCTCGTTCTGTCGATTCCTGGACGGTTCTCAGCGCCGCTCCTCCGGAGACTGTGGCCCACCCCGTGACGCGGGGCCCATCGTCTCGAAGGAGCAGCCGTGACCCCCGATCCCTTCGCCGCCCACCAGTACGAGTACCGCGCCATCGTCGGTGTCGACACCAAGTCCTTCACCGGGAATCCGAGCAGCCGGCAGCCGTACCTCAGCGCACGGATCCCCGCCGTCCTCGAGGAGGCGTTCGACCGATCCGGGCTCGCCGAAGCCTGGAAGAACGCCCGCTTCCCGCAGGACACCGGCGACGGCCACGTGGTCGGCACCGATCCGCGCTGGCTGCCGTCCCTGGTCTCGCCGTTCCCCGACGTCCTGCAGGAGGTCCTGGAGAAGGAGGACGCCCACCTGCGCGCGATCGACCGGAACCTGCGCATGCGGCTGCGGGTCAGCATCCACGCCGGCCTGCTCCCGGACAGCGGTCAGGGCCTGCGCACCGACGGCAAGGGCAAGCCGATGAACGACGCACACCGGCTGCTCGACTCGACCCCGGTACGCGACGCGCTGAAGGACTCGGACCCGGACGTCACACTCGTGGCGGTCATCATCTCCCAGCACGTGTTCGAGAACTTCGTTCAGGAGCACTTCAGCAGGCTGCATCCGTCGAGGCTCAAGCCGGTCGAGGCGCGTGTGGAGGGCAAGGTCTTCGCCGAGCAGGCCTGGCTGTACGTGCCCAAGCCGTCGACCGGCCACCCGGGCGACGACGCGGGTGACCCGGCCCGGCCCGACCCGGCTCCGCCGACGCCGTCGGCGAGCGGCGGAACCGTCGTCACCGGCAACAGCGGCGCCGTGGCGTGGAACAACAGCGCCGGCGGCGACTTCAACCAGAGCGTCGGTGGTGACGGGCGATGACCGACCCCGACAGGAAGATCACCGACAACTCCGGCGCCGTCGCGACGGGCAACACCATCGGCGGTGACCTCAACCAGTACGTCAACTCGACCGTCCTTCACCAGTACTTCCGCGAGGTCATTCGCAGGCTTCGTCTGGATCCGGCCTACGTCCGTGAGCTGTTGCGCACCTACGAACCGCCGCCGGGCCGCGACCAGGCGGCCGAGGTGCTGGACCGCCACCATGCGGTCGTACTGATCGGCGGCGAGGGCACCGGCCGCCGTACGACCGCCGTGCAACTCCTCCACGAGCGGAACGTCACGCTGCACGAACTCGTCCCAGAGCCAGGCCAGGATCTGACCGCCGAGCCGCCGTGCGAGCCGAGGTGCGGTTACCTGTACGCCGCCGACGCGCTGGACGCGACCAGCATCCAGGACTACGCGGCCCGGCTCCGCGACAACGATTCGTACCTGGTCGTGTGGACGACGCAGGACGTCACCCAGCACACCGGGACGTTCGCGGCCGACGTCGGGATCCACCTGGAGCCGCCTCTGCCCGAGAACGTCTTCCGCCGGAACCTGACCGCGCGCCTTCTCCCCGCCGAGGCCACCTGGTGGCGCGACCGCCAGGACCTCGAACCCATCATCAAGGGCGCCCACCCGGCGGACGTCGTACGGCTCGTGAAGCTGATCCCGCCCACCATGGCGGTCCACGGCTGCACGGAAGCGGCCGTCGCCGACCTCATCGAGGCATACCGGAGCTGGGAGGGCTACCTCCAGACCAGGTTCGCGCCATCAGCGTTGCACCTGCGGGAACGCGTACGCCTCATCGCCGTCGCCCTGGTGGAGAACGCCCCCGAACAGACGGCGTACGAGGCCGCGACCGCGCTGGCGGAGAGACTCGGCGTCCCCACCGAAGAAGGCCACGGTCTCGCCGGGGCAGGTACCCGCTGCCTGCGTGACGGAGGCGAGATCAGGTGCGACGACGGCGTCGTACGGTTCGCCAAGCCGGCCTTCGCCGAGTCGGTCCTGGAATACGTCGCGCGGACCTATCCCGAGGTCTGGCGGCAGGTACGGGAGTGGACGATCGAACTGCCCCGGCGGCTGAGCAGTGATCCCGATGCCCCGGCCGTCCTCGCCCGGCTGGCCCGTACGGTGGTGCAAGTCGCGGGTCGCCGGAACGACCTCGAACTCGTACGGCGGGCGACGGAGGGCTGGTCCACATCCGGGACGCGACCGCTCGCTGTCGAGATGCTCGGTATGGCGGCGGTCGACACCACACTGGGCCGGGGGACGCGCCAGTGGATGTACGACAGCGCCTACCACCGTAGAGGCACGGTGCCGACGCTGACCGCCATCGCGGAGGCCTGCGCCAGGTACGGCACCGTCTACCCCGACAACGCGCTCACCCGCCTGCGTCACCTCGCCGCCGTCGAGCAGGAGACCGTACGGAACACCGTACGGCAGGCCGTCACCGACCTGGCCGGTGACGACCGCGTGCGGGTGAGGATTCTCGACGGCCTCGGAACCTGGCTGCAAGGCACGAAGGGCCGGGCCGTCGGCTGCGAAGCCTTCCTCGACGTCATGGAGACTCGGGACGACCAAGATCGCTTCGCGACGATCGGTGAGGCGGCGCGGCGTCGCACGGACCGCCTCATGGAGGCACTCCGCAAGGGCTGGGGAGCAGCGCTCGTCGAACCCGCCACCACGGACCGCGCCCGTACGCTCATCGCGACCTGGCTCGACGACGCCCTTGTCTCCCTGGAGGCCGGCGACGTGGACCGTCCCCGGGTGGTCGTCGGTGTCCTCGGCCAGGCGGCCAGAGAGGACCCCCGCTACCTGCCGAGACTCGTCCGTGCGGTGGACGCCTGGTACGCCCGGTCGGAGCAGACCCCGGATTGCAAGGCCTTCTCCCGGACGCTCATCGACACCGCCACATCCAATGACCCGCTGATGGCCGCCCAGAGGGAAGAGGACAAGGAATGACCACCTCGTACGCCACCGGATCGAGCTTCCGGCAGTTCATCCGCGGCCTGTTCGAGCGCACCGTCGAGCATCAGACCCAGTTCCCGGCGCGGCTGCCCAGCGACGTCGACGGACTGACGTTCAACGCGGTCTTCGCCATGACGTGGGAGAACCGCGCGACCGGAGCGCACCACCGCACCCCGGAGGACGCCGCCAGAGATCACGTGCGCACCCTCGCGTCCACCATCACCGCCCAGATGTCCGTCCTCGACCCGCTCGCGGCGGAGCACCGGCTGAATGCCCAACTCGGCTATCCGCACCCGGTGCCCCACAGCCCCGCCGTCATCACCCACGCGACCGCCAGGATCACGGTCGACGAGGACACGATCAGGACGGCGCGGGAGAGCGAGAAGAACCGCGCGAAGCTCGACGACATGCGGCTCCTCAAGGACCATGTCCTGGCCGATCCCGTCATGGCGTGTGCCTGGTGGCTGGCCGACCATCCCGAACGCCTTGAGAAGCTCGCGACCATGGGCCCCGTCTTCGACCGTCTCGCCGCCCTCACCACCGCGAACGACGGCCGCGCGAACACCCTGCTGCAGGTCGCCGACGTGCTGGAGCGCTTCGTCTCCGGCCTCGAGGCCATCGACCGCCAGCGCCTGATCGAGAACACCGCCCACGTCATGACCACGTACGGCCGCCCCGACCTCGCAGACGAACTCAAGGGCGTGTGAACGACGCGTCCTTGGTCAGAGCGGGTATCACCGCGGCGGAAGTTCCTCACTGTCGTAGAGCCTCCACACGGGCACTCGAACGGCCGTCTCGACCGTCGAGCAGCTCACGGCGGCGCGCTCCCGGCGAAGAGAGACGTACGCGTGCCCTTCGACGTTGGACCACACGATCGCCATACGAGAACACGCGCCGACCTCCAGGATTCACTCAATGATTTCCCGGATCAAACCGTGCTCCGAGTGGAGGCTGTGGAGAGTCCGCAGGGCCTCACCGCGGCCGAGGTTCTCGTGGAAGCGCTGATTGCTGAAGCTCCTCAGGCAGCCGTAGCAGGAGGTCTCCTCGCCGCAGTCGCAGGATGAGACGCGCTGCAACGCCGCTTCCACCACCTGGTCGAGGGCGCCGGCGATGCGCAGGACGCCGCCTGCGCCGCCGGGGACGGCGTCGAACATGACGATGCCGACTCCGCCTCCCGGACGCCGGTGCAGAGTGCCGTCGATGTCCTCGCGGCTGAGCTGGAGGCGTTCCGCAGCGCCCTCGAGCAGCGCGTACAGCAGCGACTGCCATGCCGTGACACCGGCGTCCACCGGCATGGCCAGGCGGTCGAGGGTGAGGTCCAGGAGATCGGTCTCGTAACGGTGGGCCAGTGATCGTTGCCGCATCGGCCCGGTGCACTCACTGTCCCGCAGCAGGTGCTGGTGGGCAGTGATCCTCTTCCCGTCCAGGGGCCGCCCGGCCCCGCACCAATCGCAGATCAGGTACCCGGCGCCGGTGGGTCCTTCGGAGATGGCGATCAGCTCACCCCGGGACCCCGCACGGGCTCGCACCGTGCCGGCGTTCGGTGTCTTCCAGAGGACCTCGGTCACGTCCTCGGCGGCGAGGGACAGGACGTAGGTGGCGCCGTTCCAGCTTCGCTTGGGCGGCGTCGTGGTCGTCCTGGCGGGGTCGGACTCGGCGACGAAACCGAACTCGGGGACGTAGTACTGGTTCGGCTTGCGGTGGGACACCGACGAGCAGGACGGGCAGGTCGGGTCGATGTCCTCGTCGCCCTCCCAGTAGTGCTGGCACTGGTCACAGATGAAGTAGGACCGCCCGACGAGCTCGCGGTCGGGCAGACGGTAGACGCCGCCGGAGCGCCACAGCCGGCCGCCGGCGACGACCTGCGATCCGGGCGCGTACTCGTAGATCGCCGAGGACAGGTCACGGGTGAGTTCGAGCTTCCGGCCGACCGGGGAGTTGGAGTAGGCGGTGCGCAGCTCGACGGTGTCGACGGGGAAGCCGTACTTCGGCAGGATGTTCCGGCTCGCCAGGAAGCCGATGAGGTTGCGCCGGGTGAGGGTGTTGATCGTCTTCTCGTAGCGTTCCACGAGGTGGCCGGCCCGGTCCTCGAACGCTCGCCGCCGGCGTTCTTCGAAGACCTCGACGTCCTGGGCGAGCTGGGCCCTGACCGTCTCCAGCAGCTTGCAGAGTTCGTCCACCCACGCGCCGGAGTCGACCCCGATCTCTCGTCGTACCTCGTCCGGGAGGACTCGCCGAAGCGATCGCGAGACGCCTTCGGGCACCGGTGACAGGAACGATCGAACGCGCGTGACGGGCGCGTCGTCACCGATGAAGAAGTCTCCGGCGGTCGTCCAGGTCTCCCCGCTGGTGTCCTTGGCGTGGCGGAAGAAGGCGGCCAGCGCGATGGAGTGAGCGTGGCGCCGGTCGATCCGTTCGTTGCCGAGGGGGACGTACGGCGCCCGTACCTTGCCCGCGATCATCGACGCGGGCCTCTGGTAGCAGGACAGGTCGTGGGAGCGCCGCTGCGCGTAGGTGACGACGAGCGCGGCGGAGTCCGTACGGCGCCCGGCGCGGCCGGCGCGCTGGACGTAGTTCGCGGTGGTGGGCGGCATGTTCCGCAGGAGCACGGACTGCAGCTCACCGACGTCCACGCCGAGCTCGAACGTGGTCGAGCAGGACAGCACGTTGACCTGGCCCCGGACGAACCGCTGCTGGATGTCGGCGGCCTCCGTGCTCGTCCACTGGGCGGTGTGCTCTTGGGCGCTCATGGGGACGGGATTCATCGCGCGGTAGAGCACCCGGTAGTGGCTGTCGTCGGCCTCGGGCGCGGGAACCGTGAACTCCACGAGCCTGCCCTGGCAGCCGAGGGTCGGGCAGACGCCTCGTACGCTCACCGAGACGATGCGCTGGCAGAGTTCGCAGCGGTACACCGTCTGAGCGGCAGGCACGAGCCGGAGCCAGGTGTGGTCGATCTGGCGTACGGTGCCGAGGCGGGCGACGTTGGCCGTGGTCAGCCACCCGTCGTGCCAGCCGGTGATCACTTTCCAGCAGCCCCGCAGCACGTCGGCCGGATCCATGTCCGACCCCAGCGCCTGCAGGACCCGCCGTACGTAGTCGAGGCGGCGGTTGACGCCGCGGGTGGGCAGCCAGCTCAGCACCTTGCGGGAGGGCTCGGAGCCGTTCTCCCGCACGTAGATCGGCCCGCGGCGCGGATCGAACGCCTCGTCTCGCGGGTCCACTGCCTCGGGCATGTCGACGACGCCCTGCTGGCGCAGGCTCCGTACCAGCTCCGACAGGAGGGACCAGGACTCGTCCTCGGCCAGGCCCATCGCCCCGAACACCGGCGGAAGTTTCCAGCGCCGGTCCCGCCCGAGCTCGACCCGTAGGAGGCCCAGGCCTTCGAGGGACTGCCGGTCGTCGAGGGAGACGAGCTCCTGCATGATCCACAGCCCGGCCTTGCGCTCCCGCTCCTGACGGGAGTCCTTCCGGGTGAAGACGTGCGCGCGGTCCGCGGCCTTGGCGACGTGGAAGGTCAGGTCGTCGACGGTCAACGGCTCGTCGTCGCGCGTCCCGGCCCGCAGCCCTTCCAGGATCAGCCGGCGGTGCTGGATGGAGGAGTAACTGGACTGCAGGTAGGGCGCGAAGAAGGCCGCCGCCTGCCGGCTGTCGCTGAAGGTGAGGAGCTTGCGGCCCTCCCCCGGCTGATCGGCCAGGACGTCGTCGTCGGCGGGAGGCTGCGCCTGGTACAACGCCGTGGCGAGGACTGCGACCGCCGCGTCGTTGCCGCTCTCGAACAGCCGCACCATGCCGCTGCCACGCGCGCCGCAGGCCGCGCAGCCGTCCGGAGACTCCTGCCGGATGGTGAGCAGCCGGACGGGCCAGAGCCGGGTGCCGGTGCAGTCGTCCCGCCCGCAGGTGCTCCGCGCGGTGGTGTGCAGACCGCCGCAGGCGGCGCACAGGAACCGGTCGTGGCCGTCGAGCCGGTGCGTCTCCTCCAGATCCTCATCGTCCTGGTCGACGACCATCGGAGCGTCGCCGAGCAGCAGCCAGGACCGGCGTACGTCCCGCTTGACCTGGGGCACGAAGCGGTCTCCGCCCAGCACCGTGCCGGTGAGGTGCACGGCGCCGCATCGCTTGCAGGCGCCGAACTCGAACATCGCCCCCTGGCACGACTCGCAGATCTCGTGCCGGCCCAGGGACACATGCGGGCCGGACGCGGTGAGGCAGGTGAAGGCCCCCTCGGTCGCACGGGCGAAGAGGTGGTACCGCGCGGACAGGACCGGAGACCCGGCGTCGTCGTGGACCTTGCTGCCGACGGCGACCAGGGCCGCCAGCGTCTCACGCGCCTGCTCATCTCCCGGGAACAGCACGCGCGCGAGGTCGTCGAAGTCGCTCGGCCCACCGGCGAGCCGTTGCCGCAGGCGCGCCATGGTGTGCTCGTGCGCGAGCGCGAGACCGGCGTCCTCCTGCTCGAAGCCGTGCTCCTTCGCGGACCGTACGAGCTCCGTCGCCGGGTCCTCGGAGACGGCGAGCTTGCGGTACGCAGACGCGGGCAGCGGTCCCCAGAACGGGCCACTCGGCATGTCGACGCGGGTGGCGCTCACCAGGTCCTGGCGAGTCGAGTCCGCCTCGACCCACTCGAACGGCACGTCGAACAGCTTCGTGGCGAAGTCCATGACGGCCGGCTCGTCGTCGCCTACCGTCGCGCTGGTGGCGATGCACTGGAGCGAGGCGTCCGGGGCGACCCGGTCCCGCAGCCGGCGCAGCAGCATCGCCACCTCGGCCGCCTTGGCACCGTCGTACACGTGCGCCTCGTCCAGGGCGATGAACCGCCAGCTCTGACCTTCGAACAGCTCCAGGTCGGCCGGCCGGAGCAGCAGGTACTCCAGCATGGCGTAGTTGGTCAGCAGCAGATGCGGCGGCCGGTCCCGCATCTCCTCGCGGCTGAGCAGCTCGTTCGGCAGCCGGGGTTCGCCCGGGTTCAGCGACTCGAAGGTGGACTGTCCTTCACCGGCCCGGTGCGGGGTGTCGCCGGTGTACCGGCCGAAGGTGAGGTACGGGACGTGGGCGAGCAGTTGGCGCAGGCGCTTGAGCTGGTCGTTGGCCAGCGCGTTCATCGGGTAGAGCAGCAGCGCCCGTACGCCGGGGCCGAGCTCGCCGCGGGCGTGCTCGGCGGCCAGTGAGTCGAGGATCGGCAGCAGGAAGCTCTCGGTCTTGCCGGACCCGGTGCCGGTCGCGACGACGAGGTTGCGGCCCTGCGCGGCCTTGCGCAGGGCGTTCTCCTGGTGCTTGTACAGCGGCCGGTCGAGCGGCAGCGCGGAGCTCGCCAGCGCTGCGAAGGACCGGTCGAGGACGCCCTCGCCGATCAGCTCGCGCAGCGTGGCGCCGGGAGCGTACGGCGGCGTGGCCTCCAGCAGCGGGCCCTTGGCGAGGATGGGGCTGCGGGTGATCTCCGCGGCGAGCGCGTCGCCGATGCCGGGTTCCCGGACGGGGAGCAGTGACCGCAGGTAGCGGCGGTAACTCTCGACGATGAGTTCACTGGTCGCCAGGGCATCCAGGGTGTTGCTCACTGCGTCTCCGTACGTCCGAGGCCGACGAGAAGCTCGGCCAGGATGAGGTCGATGGTGATCAGATCCGGTGCCACGTCGGCCAGGCGGGCCCAGTCGGCGCGCATCAGCTGTTCGGCGTCGCGGCATGCGGTGTCACCGCGAGCGGCCAGGCGGGCGAGGACGGCCAGCGCCGCCGACGCGGCGGGGAGCGCGAACCAGCCGCCTCTGTCCTTGGGGTTCCGCCGCGCCTCGACCTGGGCGGTCAGCTCGGGTCGGTCCTTCAACAGCGCGAGGGCCGTGTGCACGACGTTCTTCGCGCCCCTGCCGACGCTTTTGACGTCGGGATTCTCGCGGCGGTCGAAGAGCCGGCGGGCGGCGACCAGGCGGGTGTCGGGGTCGAGCAGTGCCTGCGGGACCACCTGGGCGGCCCGCCAGATGCTCTCGATCCGCCGAGGCTCCATGTGCACCATGAGCTCGGCCTCCGGGCCGAACCGGCCGATCGCGGCGTGCGGGTCGCCGCCGCCTTCTTTAATGTCCGTCAGGGTGGTGCCGCACTGTTGCTCCGCGGCCTCGAAGCAGTCGGGGTCCCGCAGCCCACCGGCCAGCGCGGCGAGCACGGGTGCCACCGGCCACAGCCTGCGCGCCTCGCCGGCGTGGGCGGGATCCGGCACGGCCGTCGCCGCCAGACCGGAGGAGATCACCGCCGCCGTGGTGCGGCCGGGCTCCAGCCCCAGATCGGCCAGCGCGCTGATCGCCTCCAGCGGGCGGTGCCGGATCGGGCGGGCACAGGCCGCCAGGAAACGCGGCTGTTCGGAACGGATCCGGAGGCGTGGCGCCAGCCGTACCATCGTCCAGACCCGTCGCAGGTCACCGACGTGCTCGGGGAACTCACCCGCGCCCGCGATGAAACGCGCCAGCGCCGTCTCCTCGACGTCATCGCCGATCAGGTACCCGTCGCCCACGGAGGGCATGAACTTCTCCGGCCAGTCCGGCCATTCGGCGGGTGTCCACGGATCGTCCACCTGAAGCACGACGAACAGCGTGCCGGCGTGCCGGAGCTCGTCCGGGAGCCGGATGAACCCGTCCTCGGTGACCGGGACGACCAGCGGTTCCCGCCAGGGCGCGGTTTTGACGTACACGCCCGCGGTCAGCCCTTCGATGGGAGCACAGTCGATCAGCCGCAGCCCGTCGTCGTCCCGCTCGACGCGGTCGGCGAGCCGGCGCGGCCGTACGTACGCGACGCGGACCTGCCGGCCGAGGTCGAGCACCAGTGCCGCGCGTTGATGCTCGGTGACCGTGTCGATGATCCGGGTCAGGTCGTAGCGCGCGGTGCCGTTCTGGGGACGCCCGCTGGGCGGTACGTCCTGGACCATCTGGTCTCCCACGCAGACCAGAAGCGGTGGGACGGTCGTCGCGCCGGGAACCTGCACCAGCAGGGCTCCGGGGTCTTCGGCGAACACCTCGGCGGGGATCCGCAGCGGACCCGCCCGCCAGATCAGCGACTCGTCCGGCCGCTCGTGCATCACCTGCAGGTGCGGCGGCCTGATGACCAGCGGCTCGGACTCCTGACCGGCCCGGAACTCGATGACCGCGGCCCGCTTGGCGGGACCGAAGGAGACGGTGCGCGGATGCGCGGCGGCGCCGACGGGCGCGGAGATCTCGGCCCGCGCGTTCGTCAGGCCGGCGACGTCGAACAGCCGGACGGCGGGCGTGAACGAGACGCCGACGCCCTCGGCGATGAAGACCGTACGAGCGGCGCCCCGGCCCAGCGGCCCCCGGACCGCGATGTCGAACGAGCCGAGCAACGGCCGCGGCAGCGCGTCCCACAGTCCGGCGACCGTGCATGACTCGGTGATCTCCCGAGTCTCGGAGACGCCGGGACCGCCCCCGCTCGGCCGGATGTCGATCGTCCACGCGGTCTTCGCGCCGGCCTCGGCGGGCAGCCAGATCTCCGGAACCCGCGCGTGCACGGGAGTGCCGTACGGCGTGGTCACCCCGGGCACGGGAGCACCGGTGGAGATCCGCGGCCGGGTGAAGCCGCGTACCGGCCGCCGGCTCGCCGGGAACCCGGACAGTCCCAGGGACTGCGCCCGTTCGAGGGACACCTGCTGCAACCGCCAGCCGTTCCAGCCGAGCGGGAGCTGCCCCTCGACGGTGACCCGGACCTCACCGTCGGCGGTCAGCTCCTCCTCGGCCGGGTAGGCGACCCACACGTTGTCGGGCGGCAGCGGCAGGTTCGCCGCCACCCTTCTGCCATCCTCGGTGAAGACCAGCATCGGCGCACCGGGATCGACGACGTTCAGCTCCGTCTCATGGTCCCAGCCGTCCATCGCGACCACCACGGTGCGCACCGGCCGGAGCAGCGGGAACGTGGTGGCCGGCACGGCCTCGGCCGACCCCTCCCACTGCGCCTGGCTGCGAACCGTCGTGCTCACGCCGTCGGCGGTCACCCGCCACCGGGCGACCCCGTCCGGGGTGTCGCCGACGGCGGGCAGCACCACCTCGACCCCGCGGCCGAACGGGTCGAGCGCGATCCGGGGCCGTTCGGAGCGGGTCCGTGCCGAGGAGTCCGACCGCATCGCCCGCAGGTCGAGCCGTCCTTCGGCCGCGAGCCGCTGCGCGTGCTCCATGACGCGGGTCGGAAGGCCCACCCCGTCGAGATCCGGCGCCGGCGCGCGCAGCCGGTCGAGCAGGTCGAAGGTACGGTCGACGAAGTCGAACGCGTAGTCCGACCCGTACTTCAGGAACCGCTGGGCGGGCATGTCGAGTTCGTTCAGGCGATGCGGCCGCCCGGTCGCCCAGTCGAGGAAGTGCCCGGCGTCCAGCCCGGGTTCGACGGTGCGGCGGTGCGCGATCAGCCGGAAGTAGTCCTCCAGGCAGTACGTGGGGATGCCGGTGTGCATGAGCATGGGCCCGAGGTACGGCATGGGCAGCTCGGGGAACGTCGGCAGGCCCAGCTCCTCCAGCGCGGTGAGGAACCCATGCCCCCAGACCGCCCGGTCGTCGAGGTGGCCCTGGTAGCCCAGCCCCTTCCACAGGCGGGGCCAGAGCTCACCCCGCTCGTAGTCCCGCGCCGCGATGCCGGTGATCGCCACCGCGACGCAGGCCGGCCGGGTGACGAACATCCGGCCGACCTGCTCGGTTCCGGCGTGCTTGGCGTAGAGGCCGCCGAGCACCCGCGCGACCTGCCGCCAGTGGTCCTCCTTGACCTCCAACTCGGCGACCAGCGAATATCCGCGCAGCCGCCCGGCCCACTGTTTCTCCCGGATGCGGAGGAGCTCCATGGAGGTGACCTTTTTCGGGCCTTGTTCGGCCAATGAAATCCTCCTCGTCATGTGCGATCCGGACGACCGGGAGATCCTCCGCCGGACCTTTGGTCAGCGGTCTTGGCGTGCCTCACGGAACAGGGCCGCCACTCTCGGCTTCATCGCGTAGTGAGTAGCTCGACCATTCCGGCCGGCCCACCAGGAGAAAGGAAATATACGGTCGTGCTGCTTGCACCACGCCGAATAACCTTGCAGAGCGCTCGCGACGGCGTGTGCGTTCTTGAAACGGTTCCCCGTCAGCTCTATCAGCTCGGGCACTGACAGCATCTGCCCTGGATGGTCGACCAGCACCTTGTGGATCAGGTAGGTGCTCGTCGGCAGTTGGTCCTGGGTCGCTGCCAGGTCCCGGTCATCCGGGCCCCATTCTGGACCCTGGTGTCCTCCACTTTCCTTCGACCACATCGGGTCGTCGTCTGTGAGGATCAACGTGACGTCCTCTCCTCGGCGTATCTCGGTCGGGTGAGTCGGCACCGTGCGCGGTCAGGTCAGCTGCTTGAGGAGACCGGCGAACTGGTGCAGGCGGGTCAGTTTCTGCTCCGTGAGGGGGGCCGGGTCGAAGTGAGCGATCTCGTTCCGGATCAGGCGTACGCGATCAAGGTCATTCAGGAACTCCGCGCGGTCGACGCCCGTCCAGCCGAGAGCCTTCCAGTTCTCGTCCTTCTTCAGCAGCCGCTGATATCCGCTGAACATCAGGTCCGCGATGTTGCCCGTCTTCTTGTTGTTGGGCTGGACATCACAGATGACGTCCGCTGAGAGGGCCCTGCCAAGGCACTTGCGCAGCCGCTGCTCGATCTCGCCGACGAGAAAGAACGGCTTCGCCGTCGCCTCGAAACGCGCGGTGATGTCCGAGGCGGTCACGATGCCGGTGAACTTGCCGTTGTTCTCCCGCACCAAGAGGTATCCGTACTCGCTGACGGCGGGAAGGTGGGCGAAGAGCTCTTGGTGGACTTCGGCGATGGGCAACGAGTCGGTGACCATCGCCTCGGCCAGGGTCGGCTGCTTCCCGGTCGCGTACCGCGTGGCGATCGAGCTCCAGGTGATGACACCGTGGAGATGGGCGAGCCCATCGATGACCGGCAGCTGTGAGAAGTTGTGGATCCACATCATGTGGGTGGCCTGCGCCAACGTGGCATTCGGAGGGACCGAGGTCAGGTCGCCCCGGGCCGACGGCAGGTCACCGATCTTGAAGGACTGCTGAGGCACGGCGCTGGACGGTGTGTCCTGTTCCCCTTCGCCATCGCCGTCGCCGTCCTCGGCGGATGGTATGGCCTCCGCGGCGACGATGTGCACCTCGGTCGTGGCCGGGCACGTCGCGAACGAGGGAACGGTGGACAGGCCCGCCTCGGCGAGCGCCTGCTGGATCCGGGGCACGGTGTCGAAGTTGCGGACCCGGACCCCGAACAGGTCGAGCAGGTCCCGGAGCAGAATCGTCCGGCCCTTGAGCGCGAGAAGATCCTCGGAAGAGGGATCGCGGAACACGGCAGACCTCACCAAGCCCCGCCGCGCCGTACGACGCGCTTGCCCATCGCGGCTTCCACCAGTGCCAGCAGACGCTCCGAACGGTCCTCGTAGAAACGGTCGAACTTCTCCTCGTGCAGAGTCACCGGGTCGATGAGGTGCGTGGCCACCACATCGTCGAACCACTCCGCGCGCATCCCGGACGCCCGGGCGAGCGTCTTGAGGTAGGACGAAGGGGATCCCGTCATGCTCTTGTTCGCCTGGGAGGACAGGACGGTCTTGTTGACGATCGAGGACTGGCGTCCATCGTCGGGGTTGTGACGGGCGAACCAGCTCTTGGGGAAGATGTACCGGACGTCGATGTTCTGCTCGGCGATCTGAGTCGCCGTCAGCGGCTCCTCGGTATGCGCCCAGTCGACCGCGCCCTGCTTGATGATGAGGGCGTAGATCCCCTTGTACGCCGCGCTGAGGCGCGAAGTCAGGCTGTTGATCCGGTCGGCGATGAACGCGGCCTCGGTGATCGTGTCCGGGACGCCGTCCTCGGTGCCGCGCCAGGCGACGAGCTGCTCGACGTCGCGGGAGAATCGGCTCTCCGTCGCGCTGCCGTACATCTCGCCCAGCACGCCGCACCAGTACCACTGCGTGATCCTCTCGAGCACCTCCGGCTCGTCGGTCCTCTCCTCGAGGATCACGCGGACGGCGGCCAGCGGAACCAACTGCGTACGGTAGGGCAGGTCGATGCTCCGCACGATGCACTGGCGGGCGAGGAAGTCGCCCACCCAGGTGAAAGCGTCCGCGACTCGCGGCTCGAGCCGGCGGAAGTCGGCCAGCGGCAGTCTCAGCAGGTCACGCCGCTTGCAGGCGACCGTCGCGGCTCTGCCTTGCTGCTTGAGCTCCCAGGAGTGGACGAGGCTGACCGCCTGAAGGAAGTCGCTGTTGCTCAGGCCGTCCTCGACGCCGTTCTCGAACCGGCCGAAGACCGGAAACTCCGTGCACAGGCGCTTCTTGATGTCCCCCCAGACGTCGGGAAGCCGGTAGTCGTCCCTGAATTCCCGCCTGTACGTCCGGTCACCCGCGTACGTCGCGGTCAGCAGCTCGAAGACGTTGAGCGGCACGCCGCCGGTGTTGACTCGCTCGAACACCGAGCACACGGCGTCCTTCGTCGTGTTGTGGGCCAGCCGGATCATCGGGATCTGGAAGGACAGGATGTTGTGGAGCACGCGGTCTCCGAACTGTGACCAGACGTCCCAGTTCCGATCGTCGGCCTTGACGAAGCCCCGCTGCCAGTCGCCGACGCGGGTGTTGTCGAACACCAGGTGCAGGGGGAAGTAACCGGCCGCGCACTCCAGTTCCTTCGTGCTGAGATCGAGCTTCACCTTGCGCGCGAAGTCCTCGCGTAGCACCCGGTCCTCGGGGACCGAGATTATCGCGTCGTCGCGGTCGGCGTTCGGGTCGACGGCCTTGGCGATGTCGATGTAGTACCAGCGGCGAAGCTTCTTGCCACGGGCGTCCTCGGTCTCCACCGGCCGGCCGGATCGCAGCGCCTGGAACAGCGATGTGAGCCGCTGCTGGCCGTCCAGCAGCAGGAGGTCGGGCACCTCGTCGGCGGCGCTGTCCGCCCCGGTGAGCGTACGCGCCTTGAACTGCGGCTCCCCGCCGGTTTCGAGCGTCATCACGACCCCGAGCGGATAATCGAGGGTCACCGTGGCGATGAGCGCCTTGATCCTCTCGTCGTCCCACTTCCAGTTCCGCTGGAAGTCGGGAAGCTGGATTTTTCCGGTCGCGACCTGGTCGAGCACGAAGCTCAGCCTCGGACTATCGAGCGCCACGGTGACGTCGTCCCCTTCTGACCCTGAAACTGGATAACGGGCCATCACATCTCGACCGTCACCGAAGTGTCAAGGAATCTCACGGAAACGACATTACTGTCATGCGCTATTCCGGGTTTTGGTCAGAGCACAATCCAAGTGGGATGCAGGGACAGTGCCCATCGAGCGTCTCGCTCCACCGGTCATTGCAAGACTTGGTGGGAGTTCGAAAGATATGTCACCCTTTGAACATGAACGCTGACGAGTTGAACGCGAACACTGACGAGGCAACGGCGATGGCCAAGCAACTGCCCCCGCTCGACGAACTCGGGACCACCATGGCGGAGCAGTTGCTGAAGGTCGTCGATGAGGGTGCTGGTCCGCTTACGGGCTCGCGCGACTACGCCGAAGACAGACTGAATCGGTTCGGCGACCCGGAGGAAGCGATCAATCGGATCATCATGGAGACCATGGTGTCGTCGACGACGGCTGGGTTTGCGACTGGATTAGGGCACCTCGCCGCGTTGCCCCGACCCCTGTCCGCGAACGTCACTCGCCAGGCGATCTTGAACGCTCGGATGGTCGGCGCAATCGCGCACCTTCGTGGCTGGGACTTGCAGGATGAGTTCGTCCGAAACGGCATCCTGATCACGATTGCGGGTGGTAGGCCTAACGCTGCGCTCGCCGACTTCGGCGTGACCGTTGCGCAGAAGAGCGCCGAGGTTGCGATCAAGAAGCTGCCGGTCGCCACCGTCCGTGAGATCAATAAGCGTGCCGGATTCATGCTGGTCGCGAAGTATGGAACGGAGCGACCGGCCATCACGCTGGCGAAGCTCGTGCCGGGCGTCGGCGGCGTCGTTGGCGGCGCGGTCGACGCCACGTTCACTCGGTTTGTTGCGCGTTTGGCAAGGAGGTCGTTCCCCGCAGCCGCGCCAACGGTCGATGTGACGGAATGACGTTGGGGTTAGCTCTCTGAATGAGTCTTCGGCTTGCGTCACACCTCGCCTCGACTTCCTGATCAGTCTTCCCCAGCCCCCGCCCAAGAGCCGCTGACGTCTGGAAAGGTGGCACCATGCAGCCGCCGCCCAACGCCGTCGACGCCGTTCTGGACGCCCACGACAGCATCGACGTTCCGGTCCTCGTACGTTCCGCGCCCGCGAGGCGACCGACGCCACACTGGCATTGGGCTCGCGAACCATGGCCTGAGCTGGGTGCTGTACCGCCGAACGGCTGGTACCTGGTCACCACGACGTGGCGAGAGATCCTGAAACACGCCGCCGATGTGGGGCGTGACGTCACTCCGTGGCTGAGGGCGGTGCCGCAGCTGGCAGGTCAGGAGTTGCTGGCCCGTATCTCGCCTCTGCGGGCGTACTTGTCTCTCCAGGCCGCCAAGTTCATGCCTTACCCGCATAACGCCGGTCGCCGATTGGTGGCCAGCATCGCCCATGAGCATGGCACCGAGAGGAGCGCTCGGGGTGCCTTCGCATATCGGCTCGGGATGACCATGGCACAGTGGGCGTGTTGCGGACTGATGGGGCTTGGTCCCACCACGCATGCCGAGACAGGAGGCCCGAACGGCATCCCCGGGTTCGCCAACCCGTACGAGCGCAGGCCGGACCTTTGGGGAAGGCATCCTTCCGACGCGCGGTGTTGGTGGCTGATCGAAGCCAAAGCGGCGCGGAAGATCGGTCTACCCCAGCTCCGGGAAGGGGTGGAGCAGCTGCGCGCGGGCAGCAGCCTCATGGGCGGTGAGCCGCACCGCCTCCTGCTCTGCGGCACGTCCCTGCACGATCAGGTGTTCATGACGATCGACGACCTGGCGATCGACGACACCGGGCCCGACGGCACCGGGCCTTCCGGCACCGGCACCGGGCCTTCCGGCACCGGGCCTTCCGGCACCGGGCCCGTTGTGTCTTCTGCTGATGGAGGGCCGGACGCGGAGGACCACCTTGACGAGGACGATGACGCGCTCCTGGCCGTCGCTGAGGCGCAGCTGCTCATTTACCTGAACCTTCGTTACGGTCCCCAGTCCGATCTGCGGTTGGTGCCACTCAGCCCCGCCCGCCGGAACAGGCCGCGCATGCGTACAGGCTCCCTGACCCTCCTGGAGTCCGACCTCGAAACGATCGAGTTCCGCAACGAGCTCAGGACGGGACCGGCGACGAGCGGAAGAGATCTCTGGAGCGCCACGAATGCGAGCGCCTTCTTGGTAGGGCGCGTCCTGGGAACCGACGTGCTGCTGGGCATGTCCCGTCGGCTGTTCGCCGCCTGTGCGCGTGTCCATGAGGAGCATATGGAGGTCGCCGGAGAAATCGCTTCTCGCTTCGGACCGCCGGTAAGCGATCACGCGATTGAAGAGGCCGAATATCAATCGGGAATCCCGCGCACCACGGACACATGGGCTCCGGAAGACGACGACCAGTTGGCCGAGTTCCGCTACCAGGGCCGCGCGCAGCATCGAGAGCTGATGGACGAACGGCGCGGACGACTCCGACTGGCTGTTCGCCGCGCATACCAACGCGCGGGTGAGGCATCCTGGTCGGATCTGGCTGCGGATCGTCGTCCGCAGGTCGTCATCGACGACCCGTCTGTCCTGGAAGGAGCGACGGCGGAAACCTATATCGCCGTACAGGCCGATGATCCGCTGCTTTCTGCAGTCGGTCAGTAAGCTTCCCCGTTCTCCGCTAAGCCCCTGGTCGTGCACCTTCGGCCGAAGGCCCGGGCGTGACGGCCCTGAGGTACTCCTCATCCAGGATCCGATGGAAACGCCGTGCCCCGCGGCTCTCGACCGTGCCGACGCGGATGGACCGCGCGTCGGCCCAGAAACGGCGACCTGGTGGAGCCCGGAACATATGGGCCGCAGCCTCACGCAGGTGAGTCTCGGTGAGCTGCCCCAGTTCGTACCTGCTCTCCCAGTACGAAAGGATCATGTTGACGTACAACGCCTGACGGGTCTCAACGGGATCATTGGTCGAGTAGTACGGGCCCCAGCACTCCAGATAGGCGGGGTCGTCCATCGCCATCTTGAGCAGGTCGGTATGGATCAGCCGCGACGCCTGCTCGCGATTCGCCTTCGACTCGCGCGCCTGCAGGACGAGTGACACACCGACTCCGACCAGGGCAAGGACGGACAGCAGAGCGGCGGCGCACCGTAGGTCTGCCCGATATTCCCCCGTCGCGCCCATGAGCCCTGGTTCCCGCCGAACAGGTCGAGCGCCAGCGGCGAGATGGCGACCAGGATGATGGAGACCGCCGCGAGCGCGATGGCGGCCAGGCGCCCCAACAGCAGCCCCGTCGACGTCGTTCGTCGTGGCCGCCCTGTCATGGGCCCTTCACCTGCTCCTAGGAACGCGCGCTGCTGAGGACGTTCGTCCGCGCCAGGAAAGCACCGAGGTCCTCGCCCTGCTCCCACAGACCCGCCACCTCGGGAAGGCAGGCGGCCGTGACCCGGGGCGCGGTCACCAGCTTGGCGCCGGTGACGACACCGCCGGCGTCGTAGTGCACCTGGTAGGCGATGTGCTCGCCGAGCATGATCACCTCGGGCACCGGGCGGCCGGAAGCCTCCAGGACCGCCAGGGCGGAGGACGAGAGCACCCGGATGCGCTCGCCGAGTTCAGCGCGGATCCGCAGGACGTTCAGCTCCCAGGCCAAGTAATCGGTCACGGGGAGATCGACGATCCGGACCCGGCGCTGGACGATGCCCTGGGCGTCGAGACGCCGCTGGAGTTCGGCGATGCCGGCGCGCATCTCCTCGGCGAGGGCCAGGGAACGCTCGCGGTCTCCTTCGGCCCACGCCACCCAACTCGGCACGTCGGGCTCCCGGAAGCTCTGGCGTCTTTCGAGCTTCCAGGTGGCGTCGACCTGCCAGAGGCGCGAGCCGAAGTCGGCGAAGTAGTCGTCCAGTTCGAGCTCGATGCCGGGGAGCTCCGGGATTCGTTCAAGCATCGGGGATGTGCGGCTTGGCGGCGATGAGCATGGTCCGTGGGATGACGACCAGCCGCTCGTCGGCGACGATGCTGACGTCCTCGGGCAGGCGTGCCTTGTACGCCTCGGTCATGTCGCGGCCGATCACCGCGATGTCGCCGTTGTCGAGTTCCCAGATGTCAGGGCACGCCGGGGTGGCATTCGTGTTCCCCAGTTCGAGGGCCGACTTGCCGAGCCGCCGTCTGAACCCGGCTGCCGGGTCGGCCTCCCACGGTCGCTTCATCGCGCCTCCGCGTTGCTTCCCGCTCGGCTTCGAGCATCACATGGCGACCCGGCTCGGACAACGACCTCCCGCGTAAGACCGGCAGACGTCGCCGCTGCGATAGCGGTTCAGCTTCCGGCGGGGGTGCGTTCGGCGAGGCGTCGGCGTTCGGCGGCGATGACCTGGCGGACGAGGTCGGCCTCGGACAGGTCGACGGCCTCGGGGGTGGAGTCGGCCATGGCACTGACCCGGGCGAAGTCGTCGAACAGCCGCTGCTTCCCGGCCAGCAGCTCGACGATCCGCTGGTCGACGCTGTCCTCGGACAGCAGCCGGTGGACCTGCACGGAGTGCACCTGTCCCATCCGGTGGGCGCGGGCGATGGCCTGGGCCTCGGTGGTGGGCTTGAGCTGCGGCTCGCAGATGACGACGACGGACGCGGACTGGATATTGAGCCCGACGCC
This sequence comes from Actinoallomurus soli, assembly GCF_024055715.1. GTDB lineage: Bacteria > Actinomycetota > Actinomycetes > Streptosporangiales > Streptosporangiaceae > Actinoallomurus > Actinoallomurus soli. Next base: position 417,469 of record NZ_JAMXMV010000003.1, on the reverse strand, counting down.
GCCGGCCACGATCTGCGCGACCAGCACGGCTCCGCCCCCGGCCGACGCGAAGTCGTCCACCATCCGCTGCCGTTGGTGCGCCGCCACCGATCCCGTCAGGGGCCCGAACACCGGTCCTCGCAGCGACCGGACGACCAGGTCCAGGACCTCCCGGAAGTAGGAGAACACGATGACCCGCCGGCCGTTCGCCTCCGCCTCACGCACGATCTCGGTGAGCCGCTGCACCTTCGCGGACCGGGGCCCTTGGAGCATGGCCGCCTGGCGCATCTGCATGAAGTTGGAGTCCTCGACGGCGGCGCGGTAGGCGGCGGCGTCGGGTGTGGTCATGGGCAGCCATTCGGCGACCTCGATGAGCTCCGGGAGCTCGGTGAGCACGTCTTCCTGGTTGCGGCGCAGGTACGCGGGTGCGATCTGTCGCCGGAACCTGATCGGCGACAGGTCCGTGGCGTCGACGACGAGGTCGGGGCGGATGTACGACGCCAGGTTGCGGAACTCGTCGACCCGGTTCTCCATCGGCGTTCCGGTGAGGAGGAGCACGCGGTCGCAGCGCGCGATGAACCTGTTGGTGCGGATCGTCCGCTGCGCCTCCGGGTTCTTGATGTAGTGCGCCTCGTCGACCACGACGCAGGCCAGGTCACTGGTGTTCGGTGTGGCCGACTCCCACCACGCCAGGGTCTCGTACGTCGTGACGGCGACCCCGCCGTCGCGTACCCAGGCCCGGGCCGCGTGCTCGCGGTCCGGCCCGTGGACCCGGTGCGGCCGGAGCTTGGACTTCTCGCCGATCTCGCGGATCCAGTTGGTCACGACCGCGGCCGGGCAGATGACGAGGAAGTGCGTCTCACCCCGGCTGCGCAGGTGGGCGAGGACGGCGAGGGCCTCCACGGACTTACCGAGGCCCATCTCGTCCCCGATAATCACCTTGCGCTGCACGAGCGCGAACCGCGCCGCGAAGCTCTGGTACCCGCGCAGGGACGCGGTCAGGTACTCGCCGCTGAGCGCCTGGTCGCGTACGGCCTTGATGATCTCCTCGGGGAGGTCGCCGTGCGCCGCGTCCTCGTTCTCGGTGAGGAAGCCGAGCTCGGAGAGCATGGCGAAGTAGTCGGCGGGCCGGGCGAGAAAGTCCTCCCATGGGTCCGCGGCGGCGCTTCCCTGGCGGCGGGAGTCGGGGGAGGCGCCGAGCAGGGCGGCGCGCCGTTTGACGATGTCGATGCTCTCGCGCAGGCCCGCGACCGGGAGCGTCCTCGTCGGAATCACCAGGAGATGACTCGTCCTGCGGCCGATCGCCGCCCGCAACGGCGCGAGCTCGGCCGCGCGCTCGAGGTCGGCCGCTGCGCCACGGGTCTGCCGGCACGCGTCCCACTCGGCGAGGCGGCGCAACAGCTCGGTGGTCTCCGGACGGCGGTTGCCGACGTCGATCCGTACGGGCATCTCGTCGTACGCCGTCTGCCGGAGCGTCCGCGCGGCTCCGAGCATGTGCCGCGCCGAGGCCTCTCCGATGCCCGGGAGGGCGTGGAGGGGCCCGCGCCAGTCCAGCACCTCCTGCACCGTACGGATGCCCGCCTGGGTGAGCGCGCCCAGCCGGAGGCGTTCGCCGGTGGCCTCCTTCAACGCCTCGACCGGCATCTCCTGCAGGACGCGCCGTACGTCGGCGTCTCGGACCTGCTGTCCCGCGTCGTGCGCGGCCTTGCGGTACGAGGCCTCGCCCGCAACGGCGCGGTCGATGACGTCGAGGGCCTCGGCCAGGCCGTCGACGGCGGACCGGTCGAGGATCTCGGGCTCCGCGGCGCCCCGCCCCGGGAGGAGGTCGAAGGCGAGGGCCGGATCGAGCAGCGCCGCGAACCCGGCTTCCCCCCGGTCGACGGGAGCGGTGAAGGAACTCATCCGTTCCAGCCGCTGCGGTCCGTCCTTCGCGGCGACCATCGCATGCCGGCTGCGCAGGTACTCGGCCGCCTCGTCGGCCGTCTGCCTCTTCGCCGCACCGGTGAACAGGCGCCGTACGCCGAGCACGGGGGTCACGTCGGCGAGGGCGCGGGGAACGGAGTCGGTGAGCAGCCGCAGCAGGTTCTGGTCGGACGTCGTCGTCACCGGCAGGTACGCGCGCTCCCGCAGGCGCCGGACGGCCCCGGAATCGTCCCCGCCGAGGGAGACCACCCGCCAGGCCGACTCGCCCGCGCGGCCGATGACGACGCTGCGCGCGTGGAGGACCTGTTCGACGTTGCGAGCGGCGTCGGAGACGGCCTGGCGCCAAGCCTGTACGCCCGCGGCTCGCTCACTCCATCGCCGGAAGTCCGCTACGAGGTGCCGGAGCTGTTCGCGCTCTGTTCTGTTCATGCCTCGCCACGGAGAGAGTCGACGGGTCAGCGTGAGTGATGGTAAAGGAGAAACCAGTGACGGGGAATGCGACCTTCGAGGCCGCGGCCGGTGCGGACGTCGTGCTCAGCGGCGAAGTCGCGTCCGCCGGTGGGGTCCTGCGGGCGGGCTGTGGATCGGGAGGTGGCGGGTGAGGCTCGAGGAGCTCACGCCCGGTGTCCGGGTGACGGGGGTCGTGCCCGGCGAGACGGTCTCGGTGATCGCGGCGCAGTGGCACGGCTCGGACGACGTGGAGCTGACCTACCAGACCCTGGGCGGGGGACTGAGCCAGCGGATGCTCTCCCGCGCCGACGAGGCCGGGCTGAGCCGCTCCGACGCGGGCAGCCGGCCGTACGACGCCGACGCCGAGGAGTTCCGGCTGGTCGCCGAGGCGCAGCGAATCTCGCTGGCCGGGCTGTTCGACCCGATTGCTCGCGGTGGCCACCAGCGACGTGCAGCCGCTGCCGCACCAGATCCGGGCGGTGTACGGCGAGATGCTCGACCGTACGCCGCTGCGGTTCCTGCTGGCCGACGACCCGGGCGCCGGCAAGACCATCATGGCCGGGCTGTACATCAAGGAGCTCCTGCTCCGCGACGACGTGAAGCGCTGCCTGATCGTGGCGCCCGGCGGGCTGGTCGACCAGTGGCAGGACGAGCTGTTCCTCAAGTTCGGCCTGCGCTTCGACATCCTGAACACCGCGATGGTCGACGCCGCGTTCGGCTCGACCGTGTTCGAGCAGTACCCGCTGCTCATCGCGCGGATGGACCAGCTCGCCCGCAACGAGACCCTGACCGCTCAGCTCGACGACGCCGAGTTCGACCTGGTCGTCGTGGACGAGGCGCACCGGATGGGCGCGCACTGGTTCGGCGGGAGGCTGACCAAGACCCGGCGGTTCCAGCTCGGCGAGAGGCTGCGCGACCGCACCCGTCACCTGCTGCTGATGACGGCCACCCCGCACGCGGGCAAAGAGGAGGACTTCCAGCTCTTCCTCACCCTCCTCGAACGCGACGGCTTCGAGGGCCGGTTCACGGCCGGCGTGCACCGGGCGGACACCAGCGGGCTGATGCGCCGCATGGTCAAGGAGGACCTGCTCACGTTCGACGGCCGGCCGCTGTTCCCCGAGCGCATCGCCCAGACCGTCCCGTACCAGCTCACCGAGGATGAGCAGGACCTGTACGAGCGCGTCACCGAGTACGTCCGCGAGGGCATGAACCGCGCCGCGCGCCTGGACGACAAGCGCCGCAACACGGTGGGCTTCGCGCTCACGGTGCTCCAGCGGCGCCTCGCCTCCAGCCCCGAGGCGATCCACCAGTCCCTCGTACGCCGCGCCGAACGCCTCACCCGCCACCGCGACGACCTCCTCCACGGCCGCCGAATCACCGACGACCCCGCCCCCATCGACCCGGCCGACTGGGACGACGACGAGCACAGCGCCGACGAGGTCGAACGCGTCGAGGAGGAGCTGCTGGACGCGGCCACCACCGCCCGTACGATCGAGGAGCTCAACGCCGAGCTCGCCGACCTCGACCGGCTCATCCACGTCGCCCGCCGCGTCCGCGACCTCGACACCGACCGCAAGTGGGTCGAGCTGCGCCGGATCCTGCAGGACGACCTCATCAACCCGGGCGCCGACAAGCCGCGCAAGCTCATCATCTTCACCGAGCACCGCGACACCCTCGCGTACCTCGCCCGCAAGATCCGCGCGCTGTTCGGCAGGCCGGACACGGTCCAGGCCATCCACGGCGGCGTACGGCGTTCCGACCGGCGTGCCATCACCGAGGAGTTCACCAAGAACCCCGCCTGCCAGGTTCTCCTGGCCACTGATGCGGCCGGTGAGGGCCTTAACCTCCAGGCCGCCCACCTGATGGTCAACTACGACCTCCCGTGGAATCCGAACCGCATCGAGCAGCGCTTCGGCCGAATCCACCGCATCGGCCAGACCGAGGTCTGCCGCCTGTGGAACCTCGTCGCCGCCAACACCCGCGAAGGCGAGGTCTTCACCCGGCTGCTGCAGAAGATCGAGGAACAGCGCAAGGCGTACGGCGGCAAGGTCTTCGACGTCCTGGGCTCGGCGTTCGACGAGACGCCGCTGCGCGAGCTGCTGATCGAGGCCATCGGGTACCTATCTCGGAGGGTGAACAAACGGGCGGCACCATCAAGGGTTGCGGGTGATCGATTGCCTCGCCCTTCAAACGACACCCTTGTCGATCGCGGCCTCGTAGAACGCATCGGCGAGCGCCATGATGATTTCGTTGATCGCAGGCCCGTCGGTGAAGAAGTAGTCGGCCATGGTGTTGTGCGCCGCCTGGTTGTCGGCGATGGCCTCGGTGACGGCGGACTGGAAGTCCTGCGATTCCATGAACTGCTTCTTCGAGTTCACCTGGGTCTGCTGCACCAGGTCCGGGTTGGCGAGCAGCCGCTGCACGAGCCCCTGCACGAACTCCCGGATCTGGGACTCGGCGAACGACTGGGCGCCAAAGAGGTCGTTCATCTTGTCGATAACGACCTGGAGCGCGACGTACTTCGGCTCCTTCTTGGTGCCGGTGCCTGCTGCGCTGATCCCCTTCAGCTCGCCGTCTCCAGTCAGTGAAATGTCGACGGCGATCTTCTTGGTGTGCTTCACCCCGACCAGGACCACGTCGGAAAGGTCGACGTCGGCGCTCCAGGAGGACTCGGCGATGACCTTCTCCAGGAGTCGGAGGAAGGTCGAGAGCATCTCCATGTACGTGTCGCCGTAGTTGACGATCTGGCTCATGAAGTCGTAGAGCCGCACGTAGGTGGAGACGTCCTTGCGGAAGAGGTCGAGGGCATTGAGCGTGACCTTGTCCTCGGCCTCGATCGCTGCCGCGTAGCGACGCCGGAAGTCGTGCTGGGCCGGGCTGATCGCCGCCGAGAGTGCGTTGTTGCCCTTGCGGGTGACCCACAGTTCGGCGACCTGGCGAACCTGCTCCTCGGTGTAGATCCCCGCCTGGGCGAGCTTGTTCGCCAGGTGTACGACGACGTACGGGTCGGTCTCGGTCTCCAGGGTGGCGTTGGTGAAGTACGGCTCGAAGGCGGCTCTGATGTCCTCGGGCTTGTTGACGAAGTCGATGACGAAGGTCTTGGCCTTCTGCTCCCCGCTGGCGGTGCGGTGGGTTCGGTTGAGCCGGGAGAGCGTCTGCACGGCGGTCACCCCGGAGAGCTTCCTGTCGATGTACATCGCCGAGAGCAGGGGCTGGTCGAAGCCAGTCTGGAACTTGTTGGCGACCAGCATGATCTTGTACGTTTCGCCCTTGAACGCCGCGGCCAGGTCGGCGCCCGCTCCGGGGTTCATGCTGGCCTCGGTGAACTCGTCGTCCTTGGACGGCGTCGGCCCCCAGTCCTGGCTCCACTTCTCGCTCTCGGCCATCGACACCGAACCGGAGAACGCGACCAGGGTCCGGTAGTTGTACGACGCGTCCTCGGTGGCTCGCTTGGCGATGTAGGCGTCGATCGCCTTCTTGTACTTCACCGCAGCCTTGCGCGAGTCGGTGACGACCATCGCCTTCGCCTTGCCCTCCAGAAGATGGGCGACGTTGGCGTGGAAGTGCTCGACGATGATCTGCACCTTCCGGCTGATATTGGTCGGATGCAGCTGCACCCACCGCATCAGCCCCTTGCGCGCAGCCGACTCCTCAACCTCGCCACCGTCGCCGCTCTCGGCCTTACCGGCGATCTTCAACGCAGTGTCGTAGGACTGGTAGCCCTTGAGTACGTCGAGGATGTAGCCCTCCTCGATCGCCTGCTTCATCGAGTACAGGTGGAACTCATGCGGTTTGCCATCCGGCCCCTTGCGGCCGAACAGTTCTTTGGTCTTGTTCTTCGGGGTTGCGGTGAAGGCGAAGTAGGAGATGTTCTCCGACTCGGCCCGCTCGGCCATCTCCGAGGCCAAGACCGCCTCGACGTCGATCGAGCCGCCGTCCTCGATCTCCTTGATCTCCTCGGCGGTCAGAACCTGCTTCAGCTTGGAGGAAATCTGCCCCGACTGCGAGGAGTGCGCCTCATCGGCGATGACGGCGAACCGCTTGCCCTTCAGGCCGGAGTCGCCCCGGATCTCATCGAGCGCATACGGGAAGGTCTGAATCGTCACCGCGATGATCAACTCGCCACTCTTCAGCACCTGTGCCAGCAAGCCGGACTTCGACTTTACGCCAGCCTTACGCACGTCCTCGGGGGTGATAGTCGCAAAGATCTTCCCGGAACCGTCCATCTGCCGGATCGCGTCCTGAAGCTGCCCATCGAGCACCCTGCGGTCCACGACCACGATGACCGAGTCGAAGACCTTCTCATCGTCGATGTGCAGCCTGGCGAGACGGTGCGCCGTCCAGGCGATCGTGTTCGTTTTCCCCGATCCCGCGGAGTGCTCGATTAGGTAGCGCTGGCCGACCCCCTCTTCTGCCACAGCAGCCACGATGTTCGTGACCGCCTCCCACTGGTGGAACCGGGGGAACAGCATGCTCGTACGACGCACCGACGTGCCGGTCGCGACATCCCACTCCTCCTTGGTCTCCACGATCACCAGCCGGCCGATGATGTTCAGCCAGGCGTTCTTCTCCCAGACCCGCTCCCACAGGTACGCCGTCGCCGACCTCCCGTCCGCGCCGGGCGGGTTCCCGGCACCGTCGTCGAAGCCGGTGTTGAACGGCAGGAATTGCGTCTTCTCGCCCTCCAGCCGGGTGGTCATCGCGGCCAGGTCGTTGGAGACCGCGAAGTGGACCAGCGCCCGATGCCCGAACGACAGCAGCGGCTCACGCCGACCGTTGGTCAGCGGATTGCGCTCTTTCCGGTACTGCTGGACCGCCTCGTCCAGCGACTGGGTGAAGTCGGTCTTCAGTTCCACCGTCGCGACCGGGAGCCCGTTGACGAAGAACACCAGGTCGATGCTGCGCTGGTCGGCGGTCGAGAAGCGAACCTGTCGCATCACTCGGACGCGCATCGCCGCATATTCGGCGTTCGTTGTCGCGTTCAGCGTCGTCTCGGGCCGGAACTGCGCCATCTTCAACCGGCCACCGCCGATGTACTGCACCCCGGTCCGCAGGATGTTCAGCATCCCGCCGCCATGCTCCAGCGGCTTGTCGAGCGCCGTCGTCAGCACATCGAGGAACTTCGCCTGCGACCCCGCCGCCTTCAACGCCTTCTCGTACGCTGGCTTCTGGGTCGCCTCCAGCCACGCGAACAGATCCTCGGGGAACAGCGCCCGCTCACGGTCATAGCCGGTGTCGTTGGCCGAGTACAGCCACCCGTGGGCCGCAAGGTGCTCGCAGATCTCGGCCTCGAAGACAACTTCGTTGTGATCGGCCATCACGCCACCTTGGAGACGTCGATCTGACCCGTAACTGCCGCCGTGATCAGCGCAGACCGCCGCTCGCGGGCGAGCTCGATGAACCGCTCCGACTCGGTGATGAGTTGGTCGATCTTTGCTGTCTGTTCGTCCAATTCATCGGCAATGCGTCGCTGTTCGTCGAGATTAGGCAACCAGATCGGCGTCGTACGCAACACCGGCAGTCGAACGTTAGCCACGGTCGATCCGTTCGCCGAGAGAACAAAGTAGTCTTGAACGCGGTCGGAGTAGATCTGCCAGAGCAAGAACCTCCCAATACACGCGGAAGAGTCAATCCGGAGCAACACCATCCGCTGGCCTAGGCAGATCCGATTGTTTGGCACCATGCAAGCCTCGCCGGCGGGCGCTTCGCGCGTGAATAGAACATCGCCGATAGCTGGTGCCCCCCCAGCGTTACGGGCGCTCCATGTGTCAGCCGTGACAGGAATCCCATTTCCCGGTCGGAACTTCCCATGCCGAACTGAGGCGGTTCGAACGGCTTCGTACTCGCCGTCGTCAGACGCTTCTGGAGTTGTGTGCGGGCAATCAACGACGTCGATGCACGCGTTCTGGAGACGTGCATTGGGCATCCGATCACAGAAGGCGACCTCAACAAGTGAGTGTCGCCGCTCGTGGAGCATCTCGATCAGGCGCTGCTGCTCCTCGATGAGGGTGTCGATGCGGGCGGTCTCGCGGTCGAGGTAATCACATACCCGCCGCTGGTACTCCAATGGCGGAACGGGGATCGGAAGCTCGGCGAGCGTGCCCCAGCGACGGAAGTCAGCGCCACCTTCTCGGATACCTCGGGCCATCGCCTTCGTATAACCCGTCGCTGCTTGGATCCTGATCACGTGAGCGACATACCGCAAGTCGACGGCGCCAACCGGCTCGCACACCGAGACGACTGGACTCATTGCGCCAGCCGAGTCTGAAATTCCAACCGATCCTCGCAAGATGTCGAGGCCATGCACAACAAAGTCTCCGACCTCGACGCCCTGAAAGGACGAAAGATCTGCGGCCTCGTGGTAACGCTCCTTCTTGCGATTCGAGCGCAAAGTAACTTGACCGTCCGTGTAGGCGGTGACGATCGCCGCCCCCTCGGGGATAGGACGTTCGAGCCGCCGGAACAAACGGCCGAACGGCAACTGTGGAAGTTCCGGCGCTCCGGGCCAGGTAAGCGTCATCCCTCGACCTCTCGCAGGAGGTCGAGGATCTTGGCGACCTGTTTATCCAGGTCGGCGTCGATCTCGGCGAGCGGCCGGGGCGGGACGTACTTGTAGAAATGCCGGGTGAAGGGTATCTCATAGCCGGTCTTGACCTTGGCCCAGTCGATCCAGGCGTCGGGTACGTGCGGCTTCACCTCGGTGTCGAAGTATGACTGGATGACCTCGGCCTTGCCCGCAGGTCCGGCGGTCGAGCCGCCGTAGGTGAAGGGCACGTTCTCGGTATCGCGCTTCTTTGAGTCGGGCTTCGGCTTCGCCTTGCGGTCGACGACAGGCTTGCCACACTCATCCAGCAGCGGGCGCTCGACAGTGATGGTCCAGTAGCCGAATTCGTCGTTGCGTAGCACCTTGGAGAAGTCGGGGTCGGCGTCGGTGAAGTCGGCGTACAGGCGGAGGATCTGGGCGCGGTCGGTGTCGCTGATCTCGCGGCCCTTGGAGCCGAGGTTCTTGCGCATCTTGGTCCAGAACGAGGTGCCGTCGATGAGCTGGACCAAGCCCTTGCGGTCGGGGTGCTTGTTGTTGTCGAGGATCCAGATGTAGGTGGCAATGCCGGTGTTGAAGAACATGTTGGTCGGCAGCGCGACGATCGCCTCGACCAGATCGCTCTCCAACAGCCACCTGCGGATGTTGGACGGTCCGGACTCCGCGGCCCCGTTGAAGAGCGGCGAGCCGTTCATGACGATCCCGGCCCGGCCGCCGCCGTCTTCGGGGGCGCGCATCTTGTGCGCCAGGTGCAGCAGGAAGAGCATCTGCCCGTCTGAGGTCGCTGGCAGGCCCGGCGCGAAGCGGCCGTACGGGCCGGCCTCGTCGCGCTCTTTGGTGACGGCCTTGGCGTACTGCTTCCAGTCGACGCCGTACGGCGGGTTGGACATGCAGAAGTCGAACTGGCGGCCCTTGAAGGCGTCGTCGGTGAGCGTGTTGCCGAAGGCGATGTTGGACGCGTCGTGGCCCTTGGCGAGCAGGTCGGACTTACAGATCGCGTACGACTGGGGGTTGTACTCCTGGCCGTACAGGCTCAGCCGGGCGTCCGGGTTCTGTGCGAGTAGGTGCTCCTCTGCTAGGGCGAGCATGCCGCCGGTGCCAGCGGTGGGATCGTAGAGCGTGCGGACGATGCCTGCCTCGGTCAGGTCGGCGTCCTTCTCGGCGAAGAGCAGGTCGACCAGCAGCCGGATCGCGTCGCGCGGCGTGTAGTGGTCACCGGAGGTCTCGTTCGCGGCCTCGTTGAACTTGCGAATGATGTACTCGAACGCGTCCCCCATGTCGGCGTTGGACACGACATCGGGGTGCAGGTCGACGGCGCCGAAGGACTTCACGATCTCGCGCAGGAGACCGGCCTTCTCCAGGGCGATGATCTCCTTCTTGAAATCGAAGTACTCGAACACATCGACATCGGGGGAGAACCGGTCGACGTAGTCGACGAGGTTGTCCTCGAGCCCGTCCGCGTCCTTCAGAAGGTTGGCGAAGCTGTACTTCGACGTGTTGTAGAACGGCCGGCCGGTGGCCTTCTTGACCTGGATCCGGAGCCGGTTCGGGTTCTCGTATGCCGCAGCCAGGTCCCGGACGGTCTCGCGGTCCGGCTCCAAGATGCAGTCGAGGCGCCGAAGGATCGTAAACGGGAGGATTACGTTGCCGTACTGGTTGGGGCGGTAGGGACCCCGAAGCTGGTCGGCAATCGACCAGATGAAACTACCGAGCGTGCTCACAAGCCTCCTCACAGAAATCACTCAGCGTGCATGGCTGCGTCGGCCCACTGGGGTAGTCGCGCCCCCGCAAGGCAACGCACGTCCGCGGCCATCTTCGCGCACCTCAGCCTCCTGCGTACGCGGGCCGTCAGGCGGGATTGCAGGCCCGCCTGCACCGTAGCGAAGGGGGCCGACACAAAGCGCCAGCAACGAGAGGTCAGGCACCTCGGCGCACTCCGCCTCGCACAGGCCGCACCCGGCAGCTCTGGACCACCGCGGCCGATGGCCAGAACCGGCAGGGCCCTTCGGCGTCGCATGCGATCGGTTGCTGACCTTGGACCCGCTCCGCGCCGGTCTGAACCGCGGTTACAAGGAAGGACGCCATGTCGGGCGGGAGCGCAGCCGGTTTCAGGCCACCGTGGAGCCACCCCGCTCATAAGGTCGAACAGTAACGACCCCGTTCTTGGTCCTCCTCTGATGTGAGGTCACCACATGCCGGGAAGGGGATTGGCGTTTCTGGCCCTCAACTACTGGGTCGGAGAACGACCCGAAGCCCTCGGTGTTCTCGGTGAGGCCATGCCCCTTGGAGCGACTGATGAGCACGCCGGTCGCTACGACGAGGGCCGTGCCGCCTATGATGATCTCTTTATTCTTCTTGAACAGGTTCTTCAGCCTCTCGGCGACGGAGGTGGTCTCGTCGTCCTCGGAGGTGGTCTGGTCGGGCTCGGAGGCGTTCACTCGCTCAGACCTACCGGATCCACCCCTCAACTGTCAGGCAATCACGCGACATCACCTGATCAAGTTCAGTAGGCGTCATGATCTGTGTCGTTCGGGCGGTTGCTGTTCAAGACGATCGCCGTTTGTGGTTATCGCCAGTCGCGGCTGAGGGCGATCGCTGCCGCGCGGCTTCCGGTGCTCGGCCGTGGCCGGCCCTGCGCTCCGGGTCCGCTTGCCACCGGATACTGGGCTCCCCGCCGCACGGAGCTCGCCAACCGACAGGAACCTGGAGGGTGTGACCGCCGCGACCCTGCAGACGGCAGACGTCGGCGACGCTCCGAGGACCGGATTCCGTAATCGACATGCACGGACCTTCCCGGGCATCCTTCGCATAACACAACCGGTTCTGATCACGCTCAGGCCAGGGCCCCCTCCGCCGCGTCTCCCTTCGCGCCATCGTGGGATATACGCGGGATGAATCCTCCGCTCGCAGAGCGGTCGCCGGAGGAATGTCGAGGCCAGTAGGGGGTGTGACGTCGAGATCGCCGACCCTATTCAAATCCGCCTGCGCTCGGTGCGGCATCTCCTGTTGTACAGCACGGAAGTAAGGCGCGGCGCCCGAGGAGACCGCGCGGTTGGCGTGCGTTAACGGTAACTGACAAAAACATAATTACAGCTGGCCCGAAAGTTTTGCTGCAACGCTACTCTGTTCGGCCTCCGACACGTTGATGGCTGCAACCTCTACGCACGCTGAGTTAGGTTCGCTCCGCCGGGACTTCCGCCAATCACTGTTCGTGGTCACTATGTCGGCTCTCTCTCGTCGCTGATCTGGCTGGCGAGTGCACTCAGAAAGCTGAGACTTCTTACCTCCGACAGTGCTGCCTCTCGTACATATTGATACCTGCGGAGGTATCGCGCTACCTCCTCTGGCTCTGTATGGAATATCTCAGCGGCCACCGTTTGTACAGTCGCCATCGTAGGATCTGCGGGATCTGGAAACGTGTAGACGATCAACTGAGCTCCCGGAGTCAGCGCAGATGCGACCCCTGTGACCAGGGGAAATATCCGCACAGTGACTCGAGCGTGGGTCTCAGCGACCCTGATTACGTGATTCAGTTGGGCGCACATGACGTCAGGCGGGACGGTAAAACGGCGGAGGCCGACTTCATCGAGGATGACCTCGTACTCCGGCCCATCTGGGCGGAGTACGGTCCGCTGACGTTGGAGTCTCGCCTCGACGAGGCGTTCGGGGATGTAGGTGATGGGGCCTTCGGCCTTGGCGTGCTCGATCAGTGCCCAGGTGTAGTCCGGGGTCTGCAGGATGCCGGGCATGGCGCCGGGCTGGTATTCGCGGATTGTCTTCGCGCCGGACTCGATGTCGGCGTACAGCCGCTGTCGGTCGCCCATCGCGTCGCCGTATGAGTCCCACCAGCCACGTTCGGCGGCGTCGCGGGCGATGCGGACGATGTCGTGCCACTTGTCGCCTGTCACGCCCAGGACGTCGAGGATCTTCATGACGTCGGCGAGGTCTGGCCGTACGTGTGCGTTCTCCAGCTTGGAGATCTTCATGCGCGACTGGTGGATCCGGCACGCCAGCTGGTCGGCGGTCAGGCCGCGCGCTTCGCGGAGCGTACGCAACTCGGTGGCGAGGCGTCGCCGGCGGACGAAGGGGCTGCTCATCGTCGACCTCCCCGGGCCGTCGATCAGGGGGTATTGGAGCCGATTACAGCATGTGTTGTTCGAACACGCTGCGGAATCAACGGACATTCGCGCAGGTCCAATGCCCGAACCGGTGCGCGGCGTGAACGTTCGGCTCTGGAGCGCTCTCTACCCGAGGGCTAAAGACCGGTGGCTGTGTGTCAGACCGAATCGCACTCGAAGAAGATGACCGGGCTACGCGATTCGACTCTCGCACCGACGGAGCGGTTCCCCGATGGCCTTGACTGGTCAGGGTCGGGAAGTCCACAACCACGCAGGTTACGGTTAGTGCGAGGTCGAGTTGATGGGCTGGAGGAATCCCCACGGTGCAGGGCGAGACACGGGCTCACTATGACCGGCTGGCGGACAGCTACGACGAGAACTGGGCGTACAGCCCTGAGTTCATCGGCTGGATGACGGGATGCATCCTCGATCGGCTCGATCCCGCGCCCGGAGATCGGGTCGCCGACGTCGGATGCGGCACCGGCCTTTACGCGCGGGGGCTGGCCGAGCGGGCGGGCCGGGTGGTGTGCGTCGATCCGTCGGCGAAGATGCTGAAGCAGCTGCCCACCGGAGACTCCTACCTCCCAGTGGAGGCATCGGCGGAACAGCTTGCGTCGGGTGAGGTGCCGCTGCCGTACGACCGGTTCGACACCGTCCTGGTCAAGGAGGCCATCCACCACGTCGATGACCGCCGAGCGGTGTTGCGTGGCCTCGCCGACCTGCTGGCCGACGGCGGCCGTCTGCTGGTGGTGATGCTCCCCACGCGCATCGAGTATCCGCTGTTCGGCGAGGCCATCGCCATGTTCGAACGGCTGCAGCCGGACCCCGAGGACATCGCCGCGTACCTGCGGGACGCCGGCCTGCGGGTCGGCCTCGACTATGCGTCCTTCCCGCTGTCGTTCAGCAAGGCCCGGTACCTGACGATGGTGCGGAATCGGTACATGTCCCTGCTGTCGTGCTTCGACGACGAGCAGATCGAGGCTGGCATCGCGGAGATCGACAAGCGGTACCCCGGCGAGCGGTTGAGCTTCCCCGACCGGTTCGCCTTCGTCCGGGGGGTGCGCTCGTGAGCCCGCAACTGGATGAACGCCTGCACCGGCTGAAGACCGAACTCGACGACCATTCCCGGATCGCGACGTTCCTCGGCCTGGATTTCGAGCGTCCCATCAAGTCGCTCGGCGACGGGTACCCCGAGAACGCCATCTCGTGGGTCGGGAAGATCACCGAGCGGATCCTCAAGCAGCTCTGGCGGCACCACGACGTGCCCGGCGACCCGTCCGGCAAGTCGCTGAGCGAGCTGATCAAAGGCTGCCAGACGCACATCGCCAGCGGCGCCGTGCTGGACGCGCTCCGCGACATCCAGCGGCTGCGGAACCGCTCCGCGCACGACGGGTACGAGATCGCCGAAGAGGACGGGCTGACCGCCGTACGCCGGCTGCTGGATGTGCTCGTCTGGTTCACCAGCACCGGCAGCGTCGTGCTCACCGGAGACGTACCACGACTGACTCCGCTCGTCGCCAAGAAGGCGGAGTTCCTCGCCGGCCTCTACCTGACGCTGGACTTTCGGCCGGTCAAACGGTTCGAACTGTCTCAGCACACCGTCTACCAGCTGTTCAGCCGGGAGACCGGTCTGCGGACCGAGTACGTCGAGCTGCTGCTGACCCGGCACATCGGCGAGCTGCACCAGGTGCTGCGGAGCACCGGCGGCGAGCTGCTGCAGACGCGGCTGCCCAAGCTCACCCGGTTCCTCGTCGTGGACGAACAGGACGAGGAGGCCGAGGCGTTCGAGGACTACCGGGTCGTCACGTACGACCGGTTCATGGAGACCGTCGTCGATGTGGACGCGCACCTGGACGCGGCGGCCGAGGCGCACCCGGCGCTCGGCGCGCTGCCCGCACCGGAACGGCTGCCGATCGCGGCGGACCTGCTGACCACCGACGAGCGTTCGGGCGAGATGGCGCTCTCCCGGCTGGGCGACGCCATGGACCTGCTCGGTGACGTGGCCCTGACCGGTGGGAACGTCCTGGTCGTCGGCCGGTCGGGGAGTGGCAAGAGCACGCTGTTGAAACGGCTGGTCGCGGACGGCCGGGACGCGGACGTACGGCGTTACCGCTTCTACTTCGACATGAGCCTCAAGCGGAAGGACGAGAGCTTCAGAGACTTCGTCACTCGTACGCTCGCCGACTGCATGTCGGTCGAGACGTCCCGTGTCTTCGACGTCTTCCACTACTTCGCCCGATCCGGGTCGGTCGTGTGCGCGCTGGACGGCATTGACGAGGCCGTGCACGAGACGACCCTCACCGGGTTCCTGGACCTGTTCGCCGAGCTCGCCGAGATCCTGTCGGCCGAGTCCGCGGTCGTCATGAGCTCCCGGGTGTCGTTTTTGGAGGACTCACCCGAGGTACGCCGGCTGCTCGACGGCACCGCGCTGATGTCGGAGAAGCTCGTCCAGCACCTGCACGCTCAGGGCGTCGACCCTTTGAAGATCCCGCGGTTCTCCGCGCTGCACCTGCACGACGTCGACTTCGACGGCGACGGCACCGACGACGGCTCACCGCTGGAACTGCGGCTGTCGCGCATGCTCGGACACGAGGCACCACTGCCGGACCTGCTGTGGACCCACCTCGAACAGGCCGTCGCCGACGCCGGGATCCCCGAGCAGATCCCGCAGCTCGTCGACTACTTCGGCGGCGCGGCGCTGCAGGGCCGTACGACGTTCACGCTGATCGACGTGTGCAACGCGCTGGGGATCGGCTGCTTCGAGGGCGGCAGGATCGCCTTCGAGGCGTTCAAGCTATGGCCGCTGTTCCGGCCCGCCGGAGACGAGCGGATCGCCTTCACCCACTCCGCCTACCAGGAACTGCTCGCCGCAGAACACCTCCGGCGCGACCGCCCGGCGAGCGGGTCGACGCTGTCCGCGCAGACCCGCGCGTTCCTGCACCACCGCTCCCGGAACGACGACACCACCGACGACTGCGTGCTGCCGGCCGGGACGTACCTCGTCGGCCCGAGTCACCACCTGATGCTCCGCACCGTCGAACGGCCCGTGCGCTTCGACCGGTACGCCGTGACCGTCGGCCGCTACAAGCGGTTCCTCGCCGCCGTCGAGCGCGACGGATCGGCCGAGTGGGACCACCCCGACATGCCGCCCGACCAGACCCACCAGCCATGGCGCGAACGGCTCGCCGTCCCCGACTACTACGACGACCCCGCGTACGACGACCACCCGGCGGTCTGCATCAACTGGTGGAACGCCTACGCCTTCGCGCGCTTCGAAGGGAAACGCCTGCCGACCTCCCTGGAATGGGAGGCCGCCGCCCGCGGTGCCGACGGGCGTCTCTTCCCCTGGGGCGACGACCTCGACCTGGAGGCCGTCAACTGCGCCGACACCTGGAGCGGACGCCCGCTCGTCACGTACGAGGTCTGGAAGGAAGAACTCGACCGCGGCGGCCTGCGCGACGCCACCCGCGTGCAGGTCGACGCGAATCCGCGGAACCGCTCACCCTTCGGGATCCGGCAGATGGTGGGCAACGTCTGGGAACTCACCTCGACCGTCATCGAAGAGACCGGCGACATCGTGATGTGCGGCGGCTCGTACGACAACCCCTACCGCGCCGTCCAGACCTCGTCGAAGGGCCTGTACCGGCGCCGCGGCGCCAGCAACGTCGTCGGCTTCCGCTGTGTGGAGGACCTCGGATGACCGAACCTTCGGCCAACGCCCGGCAGCGACTCGGGCGCATCGTCGAACGCCGCCCCTTCGGCAGCGGCCAGGCCGGGCGAACAGGTGTCTACGTCGTCCGTGACGTCGACACGGGAGACGACTACACCTTCATGTACGCCGACATAGTCACCGAAGGGTTCCGGACCATCCGCACCGGAGAACGCGTGCGGTTCATCGACGACCCCGACCGGCCCAGCGAGGCCACCTACATCATCCGCCTCGACCTCCCCGAGGTAGAGGCCTACTACCGATGACCCGGCCGGCGCGCGCCGTCATCACCGCCGTCTACCAGGCGACCTTCCCCAAGACACCGGACTGGGCCGAAGGCCCGCTGCCGTTCGAGTACGGCGACGTACGCGCCGGCGCCGACGAGCGCTCCACCTACTATCCGCCGCGTACGGCCCGCCTGCTGTACGGGTCGACCGGCCGGCCCCGCCGCTGGCACAAGCTCCTCGACCTGCGGACGGGCGGCGTTGAGATCCAGGGGATGGAAGCCGTCTGCCTGCGTGAGGAGCCCGGCGCGCACGGCCTGGTCATCGTGCATCTCAAGACCGTCGATGCCCACCCGCTCGACGTCGTCCGGGCGCTCGCCCGGCGACGAGGCACACGGCTCGATGGATTCGACCCACGGGAACTCGTCGATGAACAGGCCGTCCTCGACGCGGCCGTGTCGTACACCCTCAGCTTCGTCACGCAGCGGGGCCGCTGGTTCCCTCGCCTCTACCGGCATCTGCGGTACGCGCGCTGGTCGAGCGCCGACCAATGGCTCTGGGCGTTGGCGTCGCGTACGAACGTCGCCGACCATCCGCCGGACCCTCGGCAGCTGCCGATACCGCAGAACACCGGACCCTCCGGCTTCGACTTCGTCCGGCTGTCCGCGGACTGGCGCGGCCTCGTCCTCCGCGATGGTCTGTCACTGGTGGGCTGTCGTCCCGACGAAGGACCCCGTGACCCCTTCTACAACCACGCCGAGCTGTACTTCCACAGCATCTACCTCGACGCCGTGCTCATCGGCGTTCTCCAACTGCAGGGCATCAGTGACCTCGAGGACGCCCTCGTCTCGGCACTCGACGCGCCGTTCGCCTCGGCGATGGCCGAGCTCGAACGGCGGGTGACGCTGTTCCGGCACGAACTGTGGTGGCAGCACCTGTCCACGCACGGCGTCCCCAACCAGCTGCTCGGCGCCTACCAGCGCCAGCACCGGCTCCGTGAGCGCTTCGAACAGGTGCTCACGGAGATCAGCGACTACAACCGGCTGACGAGGGACGATGAGAAACGCTACGTCAACAACGCTCTGGTCCTGTTCACCCTCGTCACCGTGCCGGCAGGCCTCGCCCTCGCGCTCCTGCAGGCCCTCGGCTCGCACAGCCCATGGATGTTCGGCATCGTTCTCGCCGCCTGCCTCGTCTTCACGGCAGCCCTGCTGACCACCCGTACGGCCCGCGTGGTTCTCCGCTCCGTACGTAAGCGGTTCAGGTAGGTTCGGGTATCCGGCCAGGTTCACCACGTGCCGCCCACGCCCTCGTGGCCGCGGCCGACCACTCAGAACTTGCGAACCCGAAAGTCAGCCGCCCGTACACATCCACTGGTCGTGGAGTTCGCGTGCCCGCTGAGTTAGTACGGGAATGAGCTGGTGGCGGCTCTGCCCGTGCGTCTTGACCCGATGGCAGTCGGGGCACAGGGCGATCATCTGGACGGGATGGTCACGGCCGCCGTCGGCCAGCTGCTCGACGTGGTCGACTTCCAGGAGCGGCTCTCCGCGATCGTTGCGGTCCGGGGCCGGCTTGGCGCATCCGGGGTTCTCGCAGCGGCCTTCGCTCCGGAGCAGGACCGCCCGGCGAGCGACGCCGATCCGGATCGGGTCGCCTGCGATCCTGGTGCGCCGCTGCCCGTGCGTGCGGGTCTCCCGGCGCGCCACCAGTTCGCACAGTCGGGCGTAGTCGGATCTGGCTGCCTCGGGGGAGCGCCCGCGCGCCGTCTCCTGGTCGGAGCTTCCACGCGGTGGTGCCTCGTCGGCGGCGACGCCTTCGTCGTAGAGCCCGACGGCGGTGAGGAGGCCGCTCTCGTCGAAGTCGTCGAAGAACCGCGCGGCGATCGCGTCGATCATGCGGACCCGCGCCGGGCCCGAGCGGCGGGCGAGCGCGTACACGAACTCTGGCAGGCCACCTTCGGGTTCCTGTTCGGCGAACCACGCCCATGCGGCGGTGCCGTGGGCTCGTGGGACGTCGGTGCGGCCGGGCAAGTCCCACAGCCCGGCATTGAACAGCGCGGCGATCGGGTAGTCCGGCCGGCCATGGCGGCTTTCGCCATCCCGGCGATAAGCCTGCAGCAGCGGGCTCAGCGCGGCAACGGTGTCGGCCCATCCCAGAAGGCGGTCCTGTCCGGCGCGGGCGCGACCGATCGCCCACAGGAGGACAACGGCCTGCTTGAGCATCGGTTTGCCGGAGGCTGAGGCGGGACGCAGGTCGCCGATGGCCGAGGCGATCTCGTCCGCGGTCTGAAAGCTGGACGAGTCGCCGTTGGGTGCGCTGGTCACTTCGAAGCCGAGGCGCCGTAGCACGGTCACGGCGTGGTCCCTGCCGCCGGAGAACTCCTTCGCCGCCAGGGGAGAGCGGCCGGGCAGGTGGCCGTGGGCGGCTCCCGCGATGGCCTTGGAGTCGTAGCGCGCTCCGTCGTGCAGGAGCCAGTACCGGCGGGAGGAGTCGAACCCGTACTTCTCCAGGAAGGCGTCACGGCCCAGCCGGTCGAACTCGGCGATCGCGGCGAGGACCGCTTCGCGCGTGATGTCGGTGAGCGCCATGATCGAACCGTACGCCCGGTATGCGACAGATGGGGCGTAGGCGGGAGCCGCATGAGGCGGCCCGCGCGCGCTCTGCTCGGTGTTCGCCGGGCAGGCCGTCGCCGTTGGCGGCGATGCGTTCGGCGATCTCGTCACCGGAAGGGCAGGGCTTCGTCCTCGACGACCAGCACACGCATGCTCTCGATGCCAGGAGCGGGCGCATATCGTCGGCGTATCGAAAATCGCATACGCGCTCGCAACACCACGCTGCCTTGACTAGCGGTATGGCTCGAACCCGAGGATGCCGCAGTGACCGGTAGTGAGCGAGAACAGGCCATCGCGCAGGCGGACACCGCGGAGACCGGGCAGGGGGGCACCGGCCGCTCGGATACCGGCTCCCGCATCTGGCGCGCGGGCATCCGCCGGGCGATCCGCGTCGGCTGCCGGCCGGGGCCCTGGAAGCGTGGCCTGATCCTCGCGGCGCTGGCGCTGCTCCTCGGCCTGGTCATGCTGCTGCACGCGCAGATCCCGAACCGGATCGGGAACCTCGGCAGCCTGGTGGAGACCTTCCTGCCGTGGTTCGGCCTGTTCGTCCCGGTGCTGCTGGCCGGGGCGCTCTGGCGCCGCTCCGCCTCCGCGGTGGCCGCGCTGCTGCTGCCGGTCACGGTGTGGCCGGCCCTCTTCGGCGGGCTGCTCAGCGACAAGTCCCACCACCCGGGCGGCGACCTCACCGTGGTCAGCCACAACGTCAGCGCCGGCAACCCCGACCCGGCCGGAACCGCCAGGGACCTGATCGCGTCCGGGGCGGACGTCGTAGCGCTGGAGGAGCTGGCGCAACCCGACGCGCGGCTGATGGTCGACCCCACCGAACTGCGCGCCCGGCAGGCCACGATCACGTACGCGAAGATGCTGGGGGAGGCGTACCCGTACCACACGATGCAAGGCAACGTCGGGCTGTGGAGCAGGCTGCCGTTGTCGGACACCCGGCCGCTCGACATCGGTGGCGACCCGACGATGAACGAGACCCGGGCGCTGCGCGCCACGGTGACCACGGACCAGGGGCCGCTGGCCGTGTACGTGGCTCATCTGGGGTCCGTACGGGTGATGCCCAGGCGGGGCTTCTGGACGAGTGAGCGGAACGCCGGTGCGCATGCGCTCGCCAAGGCCATCGCTGCCGAGCAGAACAAGCGGGTGGTGCTGCTCGGCGACCTGAACGGCACTACGGACGACCGTGCGTTCGCCGGCCTCACCTCGCGGCTGCGTTCGGCCCAGGACGTCGCCGGGGGCGGCTTCGGGTTCACCTGGCCGGCGAGCTTCCCGATGGTGCGGCTCGACCAGATCCTGGTCCGAGGTGTGCAGCCGGTACGTTCGTGGGTGCTACCGGCCACCGGCAGCGACCACCTCCCGGTGGCAGCCGGAATCAGTTGGTGAACCCGCCGAAGCACCGGCTCTGTGCCGGGCTTCGGGACTCCGAGCTCCAGGTCGGCTTCGTCCGACGGGCGCTGAAGTCGACGATCTACAGCCAACAGCGAGACGCCCCGCGGCACGTCAGCGTGGTTGCATCGTAGCGGCCAAGATTGTTTGCAGGTCATCGGCGGCGACGGCTCGCCAACCGGCATGCTTCGCGGTTTCGAAGATTCAGACGCTGCCTCCTCGATTGAAGGCGCGCCTCAACGAACACATGCGCATGTCTCGACATTTTCCCTCTTCGGTGATGCGCTACGGATGGCCGAGTAGACCGAGATCGGATGCGGAGATGGCTGCGTGCGTGCGCAATACTGGCCTCGCCTATCGGATACGGAATACCAGGAACGGCGTGCATAGTCGTCGGTGTTCATGGCTCTCGTGCCTCGGATGCGGGCATTGCCCACTGCAGCAGTTCTACATCGAACTCCACAAGGACCTCGATGAGCTCGCCGGTCCGTCGCTCTCGGATGCGTCCTTCATAGAGTTCGTAGTAAGAGAACTCGTCGACCTTCTCGGCGTCGGTCAACGCGCCCAACGCCTCACCCTTGACCGATCCCCATGGCCGTAGGTCCTCAAGCGTCTCGATACGGGGTGCCGTCATGTCCGGCCGGCGACCGAGACGCTGACCCCAGGCGTAGCCGAGCCTAGCCACGTTGACGAGATAGTCGAAATCATGAAAGGCGGGAAGGCGAAATCCGACTACCCTTGATCACATCAATCTTTCGGATTCGGGCATCTCGTCCGCGGTCAAGTCCCTCTCGTATTCTGGTGCGCCCATCATCGATATCTCGATGTCTACTTTATGATGCATCTTGGCGAGGTCCGTATGGTTCGAAGCCCTGAGAATGTCCTTAGCCTCGTCCCGCGTCGCATGGAGGCGATCGAGAACCTCCTGGACCTGATCCGAGTAGGGCATGAAGGCCAGAACATAAAGCTGGAACTCTCTGAGTCCGAATGCATCCATGAAGATGGGCACTTCAGTATAAGCGTACGGTTCCGGCCGGGATCGTTTTCATTGGTCTCCAGGGGCTGATGTGCGTGTCACCCGGTGCCCTGAACGCGCTGATCGCCCTTGGGGGTGGTCGATAGCCAGCAGAGTCCGCCGGAGGGTTTCCAATCAGTACTTTCGCAGGCGGCGACGATGCGTTCGATGGTCTTCGTCGTCGAGGTCGCCCAAGGCTCGAATCCGCTCTCGCCGAGGTCGCCGACGAGCACAAGCTCTTCGGACAGCAGGAACTCGAGGGCTTCGATCGCTAGCCTCTTGAAGTCGGATCCTGAATTCGACGCCGACTCTCTGGCGTACCAAATGAGACTGTCCAGCGGAACCCAGTCGTCTGCTCCTTCGCGCAGGACTTCGTCGGCTATCTCATGAGCTTCAGTCATCGACGTGTACCTTCAATGGCCTTGAATCGGTTGGGAAGATGTCTATTGTCTCGCCACCTGACTTGGATGCCGTGCGCCACTGGACGACGGTACCATCACTCAGCCGGTACACCTCTGGGATCTTAGGCCCTCGGGCGGGCATCTGTTCTCCGCCCCGTGTCATCGTGTCGAATAGATTGCGCAACTCGGTGGGATTGTCGACTACTTTGACGCTTCCTGGTTGCCTTCCGGCTTTAAGAGAATCGAAGATGGAACGCCAACCGGTCGCCGTCCCCTCTGTCGCCGCCATGCCGTCTTCGAGGGCGGGCTCGAGCTCTTCCTCGACCTCGGTCTCGATCAGGGTGATGGTCGGGATGGTGCTTAATGCGATGGTGAGGGCGCCGATGATGTCGCCGGACAGCAGGGACAGCATCATGGCGGTGACCGAGCTGACCAGTTCATGGGCGGTGGGCGAGAGGACCGCGGTGACCTCGGCGGCGTCCGCGACGCCGGCCGGGGCGTCGGATCCGCCGCCGGTGGGCGCGGTGAGGATGAGGCCACCCGCGGTGGTGAGCGCGACGCCGATCCCGGCGCCCACCAGTTCCCACTTCATCTTGGTGCGGGCGCCGCGGACCTTCCCGGCGTACTGCTCGCACGCGTCGGCCATGGCGGAGCAGGCGTCTTCGAGTTTGCCGAGCACGCCACCGCCGCCTGGGGTCCAGATCTTGCCGTAGTAGTCGTACATCGCGTCGATGTCCGGACCGCTGCTGGTGTCGGTGATCGTGCCGATCGTCCAGTTCAGCCAGTCACCGATCGAGTGGATCTCCTTGGCCGCCGCTCTCCAGACCCCGGCCGCGGCCTTCAGCCGGGCGACCGAGGCGTTGGGCCACAGCTTCGCCAGCGGTCCGGGCAGCCCCGACCCGCCCCGGCCCATGGCCGGGGCCGGCACGGCCATCGACATGCTCGGGTACACCCGCGCGAACGGCAGTTTCACCGCGGCGCCGCCCGGCCGGTCCGCACGCGAATGATGGTCGGCCTTCAGATGGTTGTTGGCCATCTGGGTCAGTCCTTTGGACGTGCCGCCCAGGTGGATGATCCCGGCGCCGAAGCCCTTCCAGCTCGTCTTGAGCGCCGCATCGTACTTTCCGGCGAACGCCTTGGCCGGTTCGCCCGTCCCGGCCATGCCCGCGTTGGCGTCCAGCCCGGACCGCAGCCGCATCCAGGCATCGGCCAGGTGTTGCTGGCCGGTCGCGAAGTTCTCCGCCGCGTGCTGCACCGACTCGGGTGTGATGTCGACGCGGGCAGCGATCCCCGGCGGTAACGGCGTCGGCCGACCTTCCACCAACCGGGCGAACTTCGGTGGCGAAGCCGGCACGGCACCGGAAGGGGGCGCCGGCGGTCGCGGAGGCGTCATGCGCCGCGCCACATCCGTACATTCGCCGACAGCGACCGGCCGTAGTTGCGGTGCGCGACTCCGATCACTTTCTTCAGCCCGTCCAGCCGGTGGGCCATGTCATCGGCCGCCGCCCGCCATGCTTCGCGGCTGTGCTCGTACGCGAGCCGGGCGTCCCCGTCCCAAGAGTCCAGATCGGACGACAGGTCGCGCTCCAGATCGGCCAGCGTCTTCCGCAGGGACTTCAGAACTTCCGCGAAGGCCCGCTCGCCCGCGGCCAAGGCCGCCAGCTCGGCGCGGATCCGGTCGCTCATCCACCTCACCCCGCCGAAAAGCGACATATCCCGCCCAGAACGTACAAGCCCTGACTCGGCATGTCGATGGCCGTGCAGCCCGTCACTCCGGCGTCGGGCGAGGCGATGAGCAGCCCCGCCGGCGGAACGCCGGCCGAGCCGTCCCGGCCACGCGACCTGCAGGTCCGCTCGGCAGAACGCCTTGACCTATGCCATACCGAACCGCCAACCTGTAGCGCGCCGGTCCGGTCACGGGTACACCGCGCTGTCTGGGAAGGTAAACAGGTGCTCAAGGGCTTCAAGGACTTCATCTCTCGCGGCAACGTCATCGAGCTGGCCGTCGCCGTGGTGATCGGCACGGCGTTCACGGCGATCGTCACGTCGGTCACCAAAGGCGTCATCCAGCCGGTCATCAACGCGCTCGGCGGCGCTCACGCGGCGCAGGGACTGGGCTTTCACGTCTGGCCCAGCAACCCGTCGACGTTCGTCGACCTCGGCTCGGTGATCAACGCCGCCATCAACTTCCTCATCGTGGCCGCGGTGCTCTACTTCCTGTTCATGCTGCCGATGAACCAGCTGCGGGAACGGCGCAAGCGCGGCGAGGAGCCCGGCCCGGCGGATCCCCCGGACGTCGAGCTGCTCCGGGAGATCCGGGATCTGCTCAAGCAGCAGCGCCTTGACGCCACGGACCACGGAGGGCCCTCCACCCCTCCGCGCAGCACCCTGCCCCCGCGCTGACACCGTCAGCGCCGAGCGTTCGGCCCGGTGACCGTGCGGCCGGGCGACGCGCCGGCGCGGCACGCCGCTCGGCCGCGCGTGCGAACCGCGGGTCACCGTGCCCTCCACCGCGTACGGACTGCGGGAGATGCGTCGCCTGCGGTTGAGCCGAGGAGCGTGCCCGGCGGCCCGGCGACGGGCGCCGACGAACTCCTCGGTGAGGTACCCGATGCCGCTTGCCCTCTGACGTCCGCCGAGCCCGTCCTGTACTGGCGGCGGACCTTCCCCGGCCGTCCCGACCAGGCCCGCGCCGTACGGCGGTTCGTCGCCACCCTGCCGCCGCTCCGGTCACGGCGGGTCGTTCACGGTGGGCGTTCGCCACGCCGCGGGATGCACGGCCGTCTCGGTCGCCGACGAGGGCCGCCCGGCCGCGCCGGTCGTCACCGACGCCGGCGATCTCGACGAATCCGGGCGCGGCCTGCGGACGATCGCGATCCTCGCCGACAGCTGGGGCCGGCACGGCGATCACACCGGCCGTACGGTCACGGTGATCTTCGCTCCGGCTGGTCGCCTCAGGACTTCGCGGTCAGAAGGTCCCGGCGCCGATTCCTGGTAGAGCGGGCCACCCGGCGGACCTCATGGGTGCACCCGTGGGGGTGGAGGCGGGGGTTGAGGCAGGTGTCGCGCTCGTACTCGTCCGCCTCCCAGCTCTCCGTCACATACTGGGGGGCGGTTAGGGAGCCGGTGGACTCCTGCTCGGTGGCGGCCGAGCTGAGGAGGCTCGCGAGCCCGTCGCCGAGACCGGAAATGTCTTTATGGCCGGGTTTTTGCTCGAGGCGGTTAAGGGCGAGGACGGCTCCCCCCAGCACAACCGTCGCGCCAACGACGGCACCCACTTTGCCAGTGGCTCCGAGGCCGTTCCATCGGTCAGCGATGCGCTGACGGATGGACCTGTCGCTGCCTTCTGGTGTCGGGGCGGAAGGGTCAGGATCACCATTAGCAGGGCGGGGTGTCTCGTCCGGTTCTGCCATCTGACAAGTCGTCCTCTCTGCTCGCGGAATCGGCAGTCTAGATGCTGGTCAACCTCGTGCGGCCCGGAATCGTCGGACCCGGCTCCGCCGGCGACTACCAGCCAGCGGAGCGACTCCCGGCATGGCTCGGAGACCAAGCCGGGTCGTGCACCCGTAGCCGGCGCGCCAGCCCCTATGCCGCCGCGGTCCGGGTCGCCAACGCTTCATCGCGGAGCGTCAGCGCTGTACCACTGATCGCGTCGACTCAGTGTTCGCCGGGAGTAGCGCTCTGTCGCGGCCCAGCTCGCGAGCATGCGCAGGGCGTCCTCGGAGGTGGAGCCGGCTTCGGCGGTGTAGGCCAGGAGCGTGAGGCCCGGGTCCGAGCCGAGGTCCAGGGCCTCGAAGGACAGGGTGAGATCGCCGACGACGGCGTGGTGCAGCTTCTTCGTGCCGGTGCGATGGAACCGGACGTCGTGCGCCGCCCACCGGGACCGGAAGTCCTCGCTGCGCGTCGAGAGTTCGCCGATGAGGTCGGACAGGTCACGGTCGTACGGGTTGCCGCCGGCGGCGGAGCGCAGGATCGCGACGGTGTCGTCGGCGGCCGTCTCCCAGTCCGCGTAGAAGTCCGTGCTGCGGGGATCGAGGAAGGCGAACCGCGCGAGGTTGGCCGGACGGCCGGACTCGCTGAAGGCGCCGGCGTACAGCGCGCGTCCGAGCCGGTTGGCCGCCAGGATGTCCATCCGGTCGTTCAGGATTCCGGCTGCGGCCTCCGTCATCGCGTCCAGCAGCTGCTGGAGGGCCGGACGGACACCCCGCGGGGTCGCGCGGCGCCGCCTGGCGGGGGTGGTGTTCGCGGCGCGCGCGAGGTCCCGTAGGTGTGCGTGCTCCGCCTCGTCGAGCCGCAGGACACGTGCGATCGAGTCCAGTACGTGCTCCGACACGCCCCGGAGGCGGCCGCGTTCGAGACGGTTGTAGTAGTCGACGCTCACGCCGGCCAGCAGGGCGACCTCTTCGCGGCGGAGTCCCGGCACACGGCGTATCCCGCCGTAGGCCGGAAGACCGGCGTCGTCCGGGGTGATCCTGGCGCGACGGGAGGTCAGGAAGTCGCGTACTTCGTTCTCCAGGCCCATGAATCGAGGTTAGATCAGCCGCGACCGCGTCCGGGAGGTACTGGCAGTACACCCGAACGTGGCCGCTGCGGCCCCCGCGCCGCGCAGGGGGCGCGCCCTGAAGGCGAGCCCTCCGCGCGGCGCGGCGGACGTGGACGGGGGCGCCGGTCACGCCTCCGGGATCGGCCAGTTGCCGGTCTCCAGCGTGACGGCCGCCGGATCGGGGCCGTTGCGAACGCCCTTGTCGAGCGCGTCGAGCGCCGCCAGTTCCTCGCCGCTGAGCTTGAGGTCGAAGACGTCGAAGTTCTCGGCGATGCGTGCGGGCTTGATCGACTTCGGGATCACCGAGCGCCCCTGCTGCAGGTGCCAGGCGAGCATCACTTGAGCGGCGGTCCTGCCGTGCGTTTCGGCGATGCCGAGGATCACCGGCTCGGCGAGCGTGCTGGTGCGGTTCTCGGCGGACCAGCCGAGCGGGTCCGGGTAGAAGGTGACACCGCCGATGGGCGACCACGCCTGCGTCAGGATGCCGTGTTTGGCGTGCGCCTGCCGCACGTCGTGCTGGCCGAAGTACGGGTGCAGTTCGACCTGGTTGACGGCGGGCACGATCTCGGTGCGTTCGAGGAGTGCCTCGATGTGGTCGGCGGTGAAGTTGGAGACGCCGATCGAGCGCACCCTGCCGTCGGCGAGGAGCTTCTCCAGCGCCCGGTAGGAGGCGATGGTCCGGTCGAAGGCCGAGGGCAGCGGCTGGTGCAGGATCAGCAGGTCGATCCGGTCGACACCCAGCTTCCCCGCGCTCTTGTCGAACGCGTGGAGGGTCTTCTCGTAGCCGTAGTCGGTGATCCAGACCTTCGTCTCGATGAAGACCTCGGACCGGTCGACGCCCGAACGACGAATGCCCTCCCCGACCTCGCGCTCGTTGAAGTAGACGGCCGCGGTGTCGATGTGGCGGTAACCGGTGGCGAGCGCGGCCTCCACGGCCGCGGTGGTCTCCTCCGACGCGCTCTGGTACACGCCCAACCCGAGCGCCGGCATCGTGACACCGTTGTTCAGGGTGAGCAGAGGTGCAGCGGACATGACGATCCTTCTCTCATTCCGGGATCGGGCCCCAGGGGAGTGGCGGAGCCCGCACCTCCATTGGGCACCCCGTCTCGCACGCTGCGGAAGGTCGTGCTCATCCAGGTACTGCGAGTCCACCCCACGGCCGCGTCGATGACCGGTCGGACGGTCCTGGCCGGCGATCTGACCCGCGAACGCCGCGAGCCGCGGCCGATCGACGGACTCGCAGCAGTGCACCTGCGGTCGCCGCCTGAGCAGGTCGGCCGGCGGTGGCCGCACCCACGTCCGTGCTTGCTAGCCTCGGAAGTGGACGGCCCCTGACATGCCGCGGCCGGCCCCGGACGAGCACGTCGTACCCGGCAGGACAAGACGACGTAGTCACTAGTCAGTCTTCTCCCCGGAGGTACGTCGTCGTGGCGTGGATCGTTCTCGTCGTCTCGGGTCTCATGGAGACCGTCTGGGCCGCCGCCCTGTCGTCCTCGCACGGCCTCAGCCGCGTACGCCCGAGCGCGCTGTTCGTTGTCGCGCTGATCGCCAGCATGGCCGGCCTGTCGTACGCCCTCCGCGACATCCCGATCGGCACCGGTTACGCGGTGTGGGTGGGGATCGGGGCCGTCGGCACGGCCGTGTACGGGATGGCCGTCCTCGGTGAGCCGGCCACCGCCGCCCGCCTGGTCTGCCTCGCACTGATCATCGGTGGTGTCGTGGGGCTCAAGTTCCTGCACTGACGCGCCTCTCCGCGAGCGTCCGCACGGCCTCTTCGTCGATCTTGCTGAGCCAAGACGGGGACGAAGATGATCTTGAACCTGTAACGTCGGTCGCGCCGTTCGGCGCGTGCCGGCACCACGTTGCCCGGTCAGGTGGCGCTGCCACCTGCGCAGACACTCCCATCGAGGATGAGGAAGGCACCGTTGAAACGACGTTCCAGGTCAATGATGGTCACGGCGGCCACCGTGTTCGCCTGCGCCGTTGCGACCCAGCCCGCGTTCGCGGACGGCTCCGACCCTGCCAGTGTGGTGCGGGTATCGGGCACCAGCGCGCTGCCGGCGGGTTGCGGGCAGCCCGAGGGCGACGGCTACGTGCTGAACCCGAACACCGAGGTCCAGCCCATGGTCGCGCGGGACCCGAAGCGGCCGTGGCATCTCGTCACCATCTACCAGCAGGACCGCTGGAACCGGTACGGCAGCAACGGAGCCGTCGCCGCCGTGTCCGACGACTACGGCGCGACGTGGCATCCGTCGGCGAGCCGGCCCGCGTTCTCCCGGTGCAACGGCGGCACCGCGGCGAACGGCGGGGACTACGACGTCACGACGGACCACTGGGTCACGATGACGCCGTCCGGTGCGGCGGTGGCCGCGTCGTTCTCGCTGTCGCGTACCGGTGAGGTGACGGCGATCCTGGTGTCGCGGTCCGGTGACGGCGGCAAGCACTGGGACGCCCCGGCGACCCTGCAGCGGGACGACGATCCCGAGTTCTTCAACGACCGCCCGTCGATCACCGCCGACCCGTACCACCCGGGCGTGGTCTACGCGGTGTGGGACCGGGTCGACACCCGGTCGGACGGGAGCTGGGTCCAGCCGGTCTACCTGGCGAAGTCGACCGACGATGGGCGCAGCTGGAGCACGAAGAAGGCGTACGACGTCCCCACCAACAGCGGCGCCATCGGCACCGAGCTCGTACCCATGGCGGACGGGACGCTGCTGATCGGCATGCACGACGAGACCGACACCACCGCCGCCACCCAGGTCATCCGCTCGACCGACGGCGGCGCCACCTGGTCGGCGCCGACGCTGAACGTCGCGGCACCCTTCACCGTGGGTACCAAGATCCCGGACCCCGACGACTCGGGTGACCCGGTGCGCAACGCGACACTGCCGCTGCTGGCGGCCCAGCCGAACAGCACGGTCGTGAACGCGGTCTGGCAGAGCCAGGACGCCGACGGCACCTTCCACGTCGCGTACGCGCGGTCCACGGACGACGGGAAGACCTGGTCGAGCCCGGTTCGCGTGGACAGGACGCCCACCGGTTCGGCCGCGGTACCGGCGGTCGCCGTGTCGCCCGGCGGCACCGTGGCGGTCACGTACTACGACTTCCGGAACAACACCTCCGCCGCCGGCCTGCCCACCGACTTCTGGGCCGTGACCTGCGCGAAGGACTGCACGAGCTCCGGATCGTGGCGCGAGCAGCACATCGAGGGCTCGTTCGACGCGCGGAAGGTGCCGTCGACGAGCTCGGGCCGGATGCTCGGCGACTATACCGGCCTGGTCTCGACCGGCTCGGCCTTCGTGGCCGTGTACGGCGCGGCCACCGGCGACACCGCCAACCCGGTGGACGTCCACAGCGCGACCTTTTACAACTGACCGGCCGGTGCGGGCCGCCGGAGCCGAAGACGCCGGCGGCCCGCACCTCGCGCCGACCCGATCACCGGTGGTGTCGAGGGGTTTGCGGGAAGGCCCGGCCCAGGGGCTCAGAGGATCACCGCACCGTCTGAATTAGCATTTTCTGTGGGGGCAGTCGTCGGGGACGGGCAGGACTCCGTGAGCACTGCGAAGATCGATTTTGGAGCGATGTTCGCCGTCGCTCCGACTCCTTATGCGGTGCTGGACCCCCACCTGGTGATCGCGGACGTCAATCAGGCATTTCTCGACGTGACGGAGCGGACCCGTGATGAGCTGATCGGGAAGGACCTGTTCTCGGTCTTCCCGGCCGATCCCGCGGGCCCCTCCGGTGGCGGGAAGCGCAGGCTGGAGGACTCGCTGCGCTGGGTGGCGACGTCGCGCCGGCCCGACACGATGGCGCCGATCCGGTACGACGTCGCGGTGCCGGGGCGGTCCGGGGAATTCGAGGAGCGCTGGTGGTCGTCGACCATCACCCCCGTGGCCGGCCCGGACGGCACGTTGGCGTGGTTCCTGATGCGGACCGTGGACGTCACGGCGTTCGTCGACTTCTGCGACACCGGCGACCGGCCGTCGCACGAGAACCTGAGCGGGCGGGAGCAGGCGCTGGCCGCCGAGCTGTTCGACCATGCGCTGGAGCTGCAGCGGCTGAACGACGAGCTGCGCCGGTCGTACGCCCGCGAACGCCAGGTCGCCCTCGCCATCCAGGACCGTATGCTGCACACCCCGGACCTGGCCCGGCACCCGGAGATCGCGGTGCGGTACGAGCCGGCGACCGAGTCGCTGCACGTCTGCGGTGACTGGTACGACGTGGCGGACCTGACCGACGGAGTCTTCTCCATGGCGGTCGGCGACGTCGTCGGCCACGGGCTGGAGGCCGCCGCCATCATGGGCACGCTGCGGTTCGTCCTGAGCGGCGCCGTCCGGAACACCCACAGCCCCGCGCAGGCGCTGCAGTCGCTGGACCAGTACGCCGGTTCCGTGGAAGGGGCGCTGGGCGCGACCGCCGTCAAGGCTGTGATCCATCCTCGCAGCCGCCTCATCGCCTACAGCAGCGCCGGTCATCCGCCGCCGGTGCTCGCGCATGCCGGCGGCGGCCACGAACTGCTCGATCGGGCGACCGACCCGCCGCTGGGCGTTCGCCCCGAAGTCGTCCCCCGGCCCCAGGCCACCCTGCAGTACCGCACGGGGGACACCCTCGTGCTCTACACCGACGGGCTCATCGAACGCCGCGGTGAGGACATCGACATCGGGCTGGCCCGGCTGACCGCCACCCTCGCCGAGTACCGGGAACTGCCGCCGCAGGAGCTGGCCGACGCCCTCCTGGACCGGCTCCGCTGCGGTGCCTCCGACGATGTCGCCCTGGTGGTCGTCCGCCTCTGATGAACCGGCCGGAGAGCGGTCCGCCGATCAGGGGATGATGTCGGCGGCGATCGTGATGGTCGAGGTCCGGCAGGTGGACATCCGGCCGGTGAGGTTCGCCTGGGCGGCCGAGTTACTGGCACAGCGCCAGCCGTGAACGGTCGCGACGCCCGCGCTGCCCTGCTTCGGAGTGTCCCGCCGGTAGTAGGTGCGGAAGACGGTGACGGCCGCGGCGCAGTCGACGTGTCCCTTGAGTACGCCGATCACGGCTGCGGGGCCGTTGCCGGGCGGCTGAACGGTGCCGCAGGTCTTACCCGGTCCGGCCGGTGCCGGCGTGCGGGCGGTCCGCGAAGCAGAGGCGTGGTGCGACTTCGTGGGCGCCGGGCTCGGGGCGGAACTGTCCGTCGTCGGGGTGGCCGTGGCGCCGGGCGCCGGCGAGGTGGCCGCGGACGACGGCGATGCCGACGGGGCGGCGGCCCCGCCGTCGTCCCGGCAGGCGCTCAGGGCCAGCAGAACGAGCGGGAGACAGATGACGGCCCCACGATGCATGCGAGAACTCCGGAGACAGACTTCAAGATCCACATAGTCTCCCAGGCGCGCGCTCTGTCCCGTTCCGTCCTGCCCGAGCGCGAGCCGACCGCCGAACGTTCGACGCGGTGACGCTCGGGCACGGTGCTCGCCGGACGGCGGCGTGGCACGGCCTGACGTGCGAGTTCCCGTTCCGGGCGTCCTCGTCCGCCTACCGAATGCGACGACCCGTGTGCCTCGTGTGAGCTGAGAAGCACTCCGGCGGTACGCCGCCGATCCTCCACCCCACGAGGTGTGCATGCTTCTCCCGCAACCGGAACCGGCCGTCGCCGCGCCGGTCATGTACTGGCGGGCGGTGTTCCCCGGCACCCCCGACCAGGCCCACACCGTACGGGCGTTCGTCACCGCGCTGCTGCCCGAACGGCCGCGGCTCGACGAGATCCTCCTGGCCGTCGGTGAACTCGTCGCGAACGCCTTGAGGCACACCCGCTCCGGGCAGGGCGGCTCGTTCACCGTCGACGTC
This sequence comes from Actinoallomurus soli, assembly GCF_024055715.1. Taxonomy (GTDB): domain Bacteria; phylum Actinomycetota; class Actinomycetes; order Streptosporangiales; family Streptosporangiaceae; genus Actinoallomurus; species Actinoallomurus soli. The sequence goes on along the minus strand of NZ_JAMXMV010000003.1, from coordinate 384,742 downwards.
TACCACGCGGCCGGCCGTACGGAGATCTCCGTGACCGACCAGGGCGGCCCGGCCGAACCGGTGGTCGCCGACGCGGACGACCTCGCCGAGTGCGGGCGCGGCCTGCGTACGGTCGCGCTCCTCGCCGACGGCTGGGGCTGGCACGGCGACGACCAGGGCCGTACGGTCACCGCCGTCTTCACCGCGGAACCGCCCGCGACGGCCGGCCTCCCCGCCCCCGAGTCCGGGTCCCAGGCGACCGCCGGGGGGAGGTGAAACCATGGAATACCAGCTCAACGGCGTGTCATGGCGCAAGACGGCACGGTGCGGCGGCTACACGGGCGAGGACGGCGAGGCATGCGTGCTCGTCGCCGTCGTCGAGACGGGCCGGCCGTGAGCGACGGATGGCGGCCCTGGGTTCCGCCCCGGGCCGCGTCCGCGAGAGGAGGCGCCGTGCATTTCCACGCGTACGGCTACCGGGGGCCCGGCGAGGCCGTCCGGCCCTACGACACCGTACGGTCGCCGGGCGGGAGCGGGTTCGAGACCTCGCCCGTCCCACCCGAGCGGACCTCCGCCTGGCTCGCCAAGCCCGCTCGGTTCATCAGGGGCACCTGGGACGACCCGGCCGACGCGGTCGCCTGGCTGGAACGGCAGCACGCCGAGATCGAGCCGCTGATCGCCCACCCCGAGCTGCGACGGCACGCGCCGACCGTACGGGCGATGGCCGCGACCGCCCTCGACACCCTCCGCCGGGGCAACGACGTGGTCTGGGCCTGGTGGCTCACCGGCGGCAACTTCGTTGATCTGGCCGTGATCTGCTGCCCCAACCGTGACCTCAAGGCGCGCTGCCCGCTCGACCGACGATGATGCGGGGCATCGCGCGGTGGAAGCGGCGTTCGGTCTCGTTCATCGTTCGTCTCCGTCGTCTGCGGGGCGGATGCCCAGATCGTCCAGGAGGGGCCACAGGGACGCCATCGCGGTCTCCGGCGAGCGGTGGAAGGCGCTGCCACGGACGCGCCAGAAACGCCAGCCCAGGCGTTCGAGGACGCTCTGGCGGCGCAGGTCGTCCTCCCACTGTTCAGGGCCGTGGTATTTGTCACCGTCGCACTCGATGGCGAGCCTGCGGCCGCCGCCGCGGACGACGAGGTCGATGCGCAGGTTGCCGACGTTGTGCTGCGGGGTGACGAGGTAGCCCCGGGCCAGCAGCATGCGGAGGACGCGGCGCTCGAAGTCGGACTCGCAGCGGGCCTCGAGGTCATGGCCGAGGTCGCGGGAGCGCTGGCCGTCCTGGGCGTACCGGATCAGCGCCGCCCGCTGGTCGTCCGGGTGGAGCTGGTCGGGCTGGACGCTGTGGAACACCCACATCTGGTCGCGGGCGCGGCTGGCGGCGACGTTGATCCGCTGCTCGTACGCCCGGGAGGTGAAGGCGCCGCGCCTGTCGTCGGCGACGACGCTGATGAAGATGACGTCGCGTTCGTCCCCCTGGAAGCTGTACGCGTCGCCGCAGCGCAGCCGGCGGCGTTCGTACTCTTCAGGGCCGAGCTTGTCCAGCAACTGCTGGTCGATGTACTGCGCCTGCCTGCTGGTGCTGCCCAGCAGAGAGATGACGCCCATGGTGCGGCCTTCGTACGCGGGGTCGGCGCAGCACTCGACGAGCTTGTCGACCAGGGCGTTCGCCTCGGCCTCGTTGACGTTGCCGATCGCGAAGTCCTGGCGTACGCCGTCGGGGACGTGGACGGCGCGGACGACCGGGCCGGGCAGGCGGTCGGCGGACTCCTCCCGCAGCGGCTGGATCTCGCCGCCGTAGTAGTGCTGGGAGGAGAACTCGATGATCTGCGGCAGGCAGCGGAAGTGCTCACGCAGCCGGACCACGCCGGGGAAGAGGCGCGCGGACGCGTCGTACAGGCTGGACTCGAGGTCGAGCAGCAGCGCGTTGGGGAACCCGTCCAGGTGGTTGCGGATGAGCTCGTCGACCCGTGCGCGGCCGGTGCCGATCGCGGACGGGCTGATCTGCCGGTCGTCGCCGACCACGACGACCTTGTGACCGAGCCCGAGCAGGCCCAGCGCGAAGGTGTCGCACTGGCTGCTCTCGTCGATGATGACGACGTCGAACGGCGGCGTGACCGTCGGATCGAACGACTCGACGACGCGGTAGTACGGCATGATCCAGACGGGGACCGCGGTCATCGCCAGGGGCATGAGCCGCTGGGCCTCGGCACGCCACTTGTTCGCGCCGGCGCCGGTGCCCTTGCCGATCTTGCGAAGCGTCTGCAGCCAGCCCATGAGGGCCTGACGCTGCGTGTGGCCGAGCCCCTGTTTCATCGCCAGCCAGGCCGACCGGCGGGTGAGCTCGAGCGTGAGCCCGCGCTGGTCCTCCTGCGCCTCGTCCAGGCGCCGCTGCACCTCCGCGAGGTCGTCGGCGTCGATGATCTGGGCCAGCCAGGTCTCGGCGCGCCGCCACTGCCACAGCTGGGCGAGGCCGCCCGGGTCGCCGCACTCGGCCTCGTCGCCGCCGGTGTCCCGGATGCGATCGGCCCATCGGGGCGCGACCGTGGCGAGCCTGCCGTGCAGCTCGATGAGGCGGGCGACCTCCGGGCGGAGCGCGGTGAGGCGCGCGGCGGTGGCCAGGGTCGCGTCCCAGCGCTCCCAGTCGCCGGCGCGGAGCGCGGTCAGCAGGCCGGTCCACAGCGGGCTCGCTCCCGTACGGGCGGCGGACGCCGAGAGCGACTCACCCAGGCGGGCCAGCTCGTCCAGCAGCGACCGCTGCCGGTGCCGGGCGCGCAGGCCGCCGAGCACGTCCGCGATACGGTGCAGGTCATCGGGTGACGGCCGGGCGGGTACGGCGCCGGCGGTCAGGAGATGGGAGAGCGGCTCGCGCAGGCGCGGCCACGTCTCGGCCTCCCAGCGGAGCGCCTCGGTGATCTGCTGGACGCGTTCGTCGATCCACGTCTCGACGGCGGTCAGGCCGGCGGGAACGCCGGGGGCGGACAGCGCCGCGGCGAACTCCTGGCTCCACAGCCCGGCCAGGGCTCCGCGCAGCCGCCGCAGCTCGACGTACGCGATCAGCTTGTCGACGTCCTCGACCGTGCGGGGCTCGTCACCGTCGACACGGAGTGTCCTGAGGAACTGGGCGAGGGACCGGTTGACGAGGGGGGAGACCTTCTTGTTCTCGGCGTAGCGGCGACGCAACTGCCCGAACCGGTCAAGGGCATCGCGGTACGCCAGATCGGAGGGCACCTCGATCTGGGCTCCGGCGAGCGTGGCGCGCAGGCGCGCGCACTGGTGGGCGTCCTGCCGGAGCTTGTCCGTGTGCCCCGACCAGAGGATCAGCCACTGGCGGTCCTGGGCGACCTGGAGACGGAGCCGGGCCAGCCATCCGTCCTCCAGCCCGGCGAGCGTCGTGGCGGCACGGCCGAGATCCTCGGCCAGCCGGTCGAGCACCTCGTCGGCGAACGCGTCGATCCGCGCGGGATCGGCCACGACGTCGCGATAGCCGGCCAGCACCTCGCCCAGTCGGCGCAGCTCGTCGTGCCGGTGCGCCAGCTCGCTCCCGGACGGCAGCCCGCCCGTGGGGGGCAGCTCGGCCCGGCAGGCGGCCGCGTCGTCGGCGCCGATCCGGCGGGCCAGGGCGAACAGCTCGCTCAGCTCGGCGGCACCGAGCGGGCAGCGCGCGTCGACCGGCAGGACGTCGGGGACGCGGGCCAGCGCGTCCTGGTGCCGGGCGAGCCAGTCGGCGACCTCGCCGGCCCGGCGCCGGTGGCCGTCCAGCTCCAGCGCGGCCTGCTCGCGTTCGAGCCCGTCACGCAGGCGTTTCTTCAGGACCAGCACCTCGGCCCCGACCTCGTCGAGGCGCCGGCGAAGGTCCTCCACGGCTCCCGTCTCGCGTACCTCGTCCACACGGTCCGCGGCCGACGTGATGGCCTGGACGGAACGCTGCAGGTCGGTGAGGTGCGCCGACGAGGAGCCCAGTACGGCCAGGGACAGGTCGCGGAGCTCCTCGGGGATCTTGTCGCGCAGCACGGTGAGCGCCTGGTCCTTCTGCGCCGTGACCAGCACGCGTTTGCCGTGCGCCACGAGATGGGACACGAGGTTCGCGATCGTGTGGCTCTTCCCCGTGCCGGGCGGGCCCTGCACGGTGACGCCGCTGTGCGTGGCGAGTTTGCGCGCGATCCGCTCCTGCTCGTCGTTGGCGGGCAGCGGCATGAGGAGGCGCTCCGCGACCGGCGCCCACTCGTCCGTGCGGTCGCCGACCTCCCGCCGGGCCGCGTCCTCGCCCGCCGCGAGGGCGACCATCGGGGCGGGGAGCGTGTCCCGCTCCGCCACCGCCGTCTTGAGCTGCTCGAAGAACCTGAGGAACATCACGCGGCGTTTCCGGACCACCAGCCGCCAGGTGTCGCCGATGACCGGCGAGTCGGTGACCTCGGGCAGGTCCGGCCCGTCGTCGAGCCGGTCGTCCAGGCCCAGCGGCGCCGCGATCCTCCGGTACAGCGGGCGCATCTCGTCGGGGGACCAGACGTCCACCGGCGCGCCGCGCAGCTCTTCACCGATCCGGGTGATCCCGGTCAGGTTCGGGACGCCGAGACCCTGCAGGCAGTCGAGCTCCAGGGCGGGCACGCCGTCGGGGACCACGGACAGATCGCCGGAGTCGTCGTCGAACACGATGCGAACCCGGCTGACCAGCAGCGGGTGGCAGATGCGGTGTCCACCGAACCGCCAGCCCAGGATCCCGTGCCCCCAGACCAGCTCGTACGTCGCCTCGTCGGTGCGCATGCGCTGCCTGAGCTGGAACAGCGTCTCGTACAGGCGGCGCGCTGCGACCGACGGCCGCGCCCGCTCCGCCCAGGGCCGCCACACCTCGGCCACCCAGGCGGAGAACGCCGCCTCCGCGCGGGCACCAGCGCCGTCCGCGTCGTCCTCCGGCAGGCCGAGGCGCGCGGCGAGGTTCGCGGGCGGCCGCGGCGGTGCGTACGGGTCGTCGACGGTGACGCCGCGGAAGCACGGTGCCAGCGCGTGTGGCACGGCGGGCGCCTCCGGCCTGGGCGTCTTGGCCACCCGCAGCCACGCGTCACCCGCCGCCGTGCCCAGGCGCACCGACGGATGCGCCGGAACGTCGGCGGGGGCGATCGGCACGTCGTAATCCCCGACGTGCCGGATCGGTTTGGCGTATACCTCCTGGGCCAGCGCGCCCAGGTAGTCGTAGAGCCGCGTGATGCGGTCGCGGGTCCGCGCGCCATCCGTCATAGGCTCCCCCGTCCGTGTCCTCGACCTCCGCGTCCAGCTTCGCATCGGTCACCGACACCTCTGACGTTCCAGACCGCTCATCGGTGCACAGCGAGGCGTGAACCGGACGCTGATCGTTACGAATTCGAACGCCGGAACAGGTGAGAGCGGTTCGCTTCGTCTCGCCGGCATGCCCGGACCGTCGGCCTGGGCACGGGCCGGACGGCCCAGGTCACCATGGGGGGCATGAGCTTCCGCATGCCGCAGACACCCGAAGAGCTCGCCCTGGTCCGCCGCTACGTGATCTGGTCCGAACGTCCCGGCGGTTCTCGTTACCTCAACCTCCTCCACACCAACGCGCTGCGGGAAGACGAACCCGATCGCGATGCCTTCATCGCCGCGCTGGCCGAAGACGCTCAGGACATCAGCGACGCCGAACTGGCCGAACTGCTCGGATTCGAGTGGCGTGCCCGGCTCACCGCCGCATGGCTCATCGGCCTCGGCAGGCGAACCGGATTCCGGCGGACACTCGGCGACCTGCTGCTGGCCGGCGAACTCGTCTACGCCGGCCAGGGGTACTGCTTCGCGCTCGCGCGTTTCGGTGCACCCGAGGACGCGGAGATTCTGACCGCCTACCTGGACCGGTACCTGCCGAGAGGGGACTGCCACTACAACCAGGACTCGGCCATCGGCGCACTGCTCCACCTCGACGCGAGACTCGGCACGACCCACGCCCAGCGGTTCCTCTGCGCCGACGGCCTGTGGCACCGATCGTCGTTCGCCGCACATGACCCGTTCGACGCCCAGCGAGACATCGAGCGACTCTGCCGGTTCGCCGAACGGGTCACCGATCGTCACAGGCCTCGCTGATCAAGAACACCCGGAAGGTTCGGATTGCGAGCGCCGGTCATGCGACTGGCCGAACTCCCGCGAGTATCGACACGGGAATGGGCGGAATGTCCGCGTTGGGGAAAAGGGATTGTTCATTCCCCTCCAGTTTCAACGTATAGCGCACAGGGGGGCTTGCGGCAAGACCCCCGTCGCACCGCAGAATCGTCGACCGAGACCGGAACCTGCGGCAATTCGACGTCGCACGTCAGGTCCTATCAGACGGGGGGGTTTCCATGATCGACGTGATCGTGGTCGGAGGCGGGCCGACCGGCTTGATGCTGGCCGCCGAGCTGCGGCTGCACGGTGTGCACGTGGTCGTGCTGGAGAGGGACGCGGAGCCGACGAAGATCGCCCGCTCGCTCGGCCTTCATGTGCGCAGCATCGAGGTGATGGATCAGCGCGGCCTGCTGGAGCGGTTCCTCGCGCACGGCAAGCAGTATCAGCTCGGCGGTTACTTCGCCGGTATCAGCAAGCCGTGGCCCGGGCGGCTGGACAGCGCCCACGCGTACATCCTCGGCATCCCACAGCCCATCACCGATCGCCTGCTGGACGAGCACGCGACGGAGGTCGGCGCCGAGATACGGCGCGGTTGCGAGGTGGTCGGGCTGAGCCAGGACACGGACGGAGTGACCGCCGAGCTGGCCGACGGCACGCGGCTGCGCTCGCGCTATCTCGTCGGGTGCGACGGCGGCCGCAGCACGGTGCGCAAACTGCTCGGCGTCGGCTTCCCCGGCGAGCCGACCAGGGCCGAGTGGCTGCTGGGTGAGATGGAGGTGACCGAGGATCCGGCGACGGTCGCCGCCGTCGTCGCGCAGGTCCGCGAAACGCATCATCGGTTCGGCCTCGGGCCTACCGGGGACGGGGTGTACCGCGTGGTCGTGCCCGCCGAGGGGGTGGCCGAGGACCGTACGGTCCCGCCGACCCTTGAGGAGGTCAGGCAGCGGCTCCGGGTGTTCGCCGGCACCGACTTCGGCGTGCACTCACCGCGCTGGCTGTCCCGGTTCGGCGACGCGACCCGGCTGGCCGAACGCTACCGGGTCGGCCGGGTGCTGCTGGCCGGCGACGCGGCGCACGTCCACTCGCCGCTGGGCGGGCAGGGCCTCAACCTCGGCGTCCAGGACGCGTTCAACCTGGGCTGGAAACTGGCCGCCGAAGTCGGCGGCTGGGCGCCGGAGGGGCTGCTGGACAGCTACCACACCGAACGGCACCCCGTGGCCGCCGACGTACTGGACAACATCCGCGCGCAGTCCGAGCTGCTGTCCCTCGAGCCGGGTCCCCAGGCGGTGCGCCGGCTGCTGGCGGAACTGATGGACTTCGAGGAGGTCAACCGGTACCTGATCGGAAAGATCACCGCGATCGACATTCGCTACGACTTCGGGGAGGGGCATGAGCTGCTCGGCCGGCGGATGCGGGACGTGGGGCTGAAGCGAGGCCGCCTCTACGAACTGATGCGCGGTGGTCGCGGGCTGCTGCTCGACCAGACCGGGCGACTGTCGGCCGCCGGGTGGGCCGACCGGGTCGATCACGTCGTCGATGTCAGCGAGGAACTGGACGCGCCTGCCGTGCTCCTGCGGCCGGACGGCCACGTGGCCTGGGTCGGTGAGGATCAGGCGGATCTGCTCGGCCCGATGGAGAGGTGGTTCGGCACGCCTGTCGGCTGAACGCGCGGCCGCAGAGGAGGCGCCCGCGCGGACTCCGGGGGAGGCGGGTGACGGCGCCGGGTCGCGTGACAGGCCGCGATCAGGCCCGGGACCTCGCGTGCGGAGCCGTGGCTCGAGGCGCCGTCGACTCACCGCGGTGCGCATCCGCTCCTCCCCGTTCGTCGGCGGTCGTGCGCCGAGGCACAGCCGGTGCCTGCACGGTGGAGGCGAGGAGCGCCAGGCGGTCGGCGCTGTCACTGCCGGGGTCCGGGTGGTAGATGACGAGCTTCTGCCCGGTCGCGCCGCCGGCGCCCAGTCTCTCCACATTCAGCCGGAGGCCGCCGACCTGAGGATGGTCGATGTGCACGGGTGCGCCCTCGCACGCGCGTACGTCGTGGCGGGCCCAGAGCCGGCTGAAATGAGGGCTGGCGAGAGAGAGCTCGCCGACGAGTTCGATGAACCGGGGGTCGTCCGTGTCGGTGCCGACGGAGTTGCGGAAACCGGCGACCATGATCGCGGTGGCCTTGTTCCAGTCCGGGTGAAGGGCCTGCTCGGCAGGGTCGAGGAACACGTCCCGCAGACGGTTGGCCCCCGGCGTGATTCGCGGTGACACGGCCGTCGCCAAGGCGTTGGCGACGAGGACGTCCAGGTAACGGCTCTCGACGAAGGCGGGCAGCGGGAGCGTGGTCACCAGTTTGGCGATGCCCGGGGCGACGGTCTCCTTCCGGGGGCGACGCCGGTGCCTCCGCGGCCTGTCCACGCCGAGGCGTAGCAGGTAGGCCGTCGCGTCGTCGTCGAGCATCAGCACGCGGGCGATGGACTCGAGGACCTGCGCAGAGGGGTTGCGATCGCGGCCCTGCTCCAGCCGTAGGTAGTAGTCGACGCTGATGCCGGCGAGCATCGCGACCTCCTCACGGCGCAGTCCCGGCACGCGGCGTACTCCCAGGACGGGGATGCCGACCTGTTCCGGAGTGACGCGCTCGCGGCGGGCGCGAATGTAATCACCCAGCAGGTTCGATTCCTCGGTCATCCGTCCACCGTAGTTCGCGCGATGCGGCGCGTGCCTGGTCCTGTCACCCCCAGGGGCGCGGGGGCCCTGGCTCGGTCAGAGCCTCGGCGGCAGCCTGATCGGCGTTCCACCGAGCCGATACCGGCCTGATCGCTAACGAGCACGACGAGGAGCAAGACATGGCGACGTATGTCCTGGTACATGGGGCCTGGCACAGCGGACGGTGCTGGGAGCGGGTGGTTCCGTTCCTGACATCGGCCGGACACCGGGTGCTCACGCCGTCGCTGACCGGCCACGGAGACAAGGCGCACCTGCTCGGCCCCGACGTCGGGCTCGACACGCACGCCGACGACATCGTCGGGCTGATCACCGAGGAGGACCTCACCGAGGTGATCCTCGTAGGACACAGCTACGCCGGACTGGTCATCTCGTCCGCGGCCAACCAGGTCCCGGACCGGATCGCCCACCTGGTCTACCTCGACGCGATGGTCCCCGAAGACGGCGAGAGCGCGGCGGACATCATGCCCATGACCCAGGTCCTGATCGACCGCGCGGCGAAGTCCGACGGTGGCTGGCGGGTTCCGCCTCCCGGCCTGCCGCCGTCCTCGGGTCTGTTCGGGGTCACCGACCCGGCGGATGTCGCCTGGCTGCGCACGATGCTGTCGGATCAGTCGGTGCGTTGCCTCCAGCAACCGGTCCGACTGGACGACCCGGCCGTGAACCTGATCCCGAGGACGCACATCCACTGCGTCGCCGACGTGCCGGAAGGCTATGAACGACGCCCCGTCCCCGCGGTGCAGCCCAACGGCTCTCCCGCCCAGGTGTGGGAATTGCCGACCGGCCACGACTGCATGATCACCATGCCGGCCGAACTCGCCTCGCTCCTGCTCAAGCTCGGGTGACCCGCGGGCTCGTTCCACGCTCGAGGTTTCGTGAACCCGGCTCTCCGCTCGGGCCTTGGGCGACATGCTGCTCGTAGTCGGCCGCTCCCCTGCGCGACGGACGGGCCGCGTATCGGCCGATCATGCGGTTGGCGATGGCGCTCCCCGGCCAGGTGACGTCCCCTCGGAGAAGGCTCCATCGTCGGTGCTCCCTGGCGATCAGGGCGCTGCAGCAGCAGCGCCCGTCAGGGGACCACCATGTGGAGGTCCCGTATCGGCCGTCCGTGGTTCAGCCGCGCCAGGGCGGTGCCGTATGGAACGCCGGGTGCACCTCGATCGTTGGCGCCAAGCCGTGGAGGAGCCGGCGGGCACGCGACAGCGGATGATCGGGGAAGTGCTGGTCCCACCACGGGTCCTCGGACCAGTTGCGGGGGAGACCGCCCTGCACCTCAGGCGCGTACGGGTGCTGGGCCCAGTACCGCATCATCTCCTCAGGGGAACGGCCCTTCCCGTGCTCGGTCATGAAACGGTCGAGCGCCACGGCGTCCCGCATCCCGGTCACCCCCTGTTCGACGCACAGGAACTTGAAGACCAGGCTGCGGTCGGCCCGTGGCAGCGTGAAGGACGGGATGTAGGCCACCCCGGGCCGGTCGGGCAGCGGCAGCTTCACGATCTGCTGGAACGCGGGCAGGCCGTGCAGGGTGACCGGGTCCAGCTCGATCAGGCCTCCGCCGGAGGCGGCCACGCGCGCCACCGTGTCGCGCCGGAGCGCGTCCAAGTCCTCCAGCGGCGCCGCCAGGTTGGGAGGAATGTCGAAGACGTGCAACTCGGCGATGTCGCCGTCGGAGTTCCGGTAGGCGCCGGGCTGCAGCTCTTCCCAGCCGGTCTGGTCGAAGCGAATGGTCATGGGCCGGGAGCCTAGAGGGATCGACAGGACGATCAGCGTACGAAGCGTTCCCTCCGGTGATGGCGGCGGCCCGCTCGCGGACGCTTCAAGCCCAGCGAACCGAGTTCGATGCCGCGACCTCATCCCTGGCGAATGCTGCGTCCTAATAGCAGCGCCCACCAGGAATCACCGCGGCGTGGCGTGCGCTGGTCGTCCGGGCCCCGGGCATGGCCGCATGCTCTCCGCCGGCCTTCGCTCTGCTTACGCCGGGTATGCAGTGGATCGCTCCAGACGCATACCTGGGGTGAGCAGAGCAAAGGTCGTTGGAAGGTCGGCCGTTGCGATGCGGTGCGGGCGGGGGCGGTGAGCAGTGAGGGTCGCCCAAGCCGGAGCCGTTTACGGGAATCGAGCCAGAACCAGACCTTCTCGCGCCGTCCACCGCTGATCGCTCGGCCGAACGACTCGGCGGCGAGCGGGTGTGGCGGAGCGGCAGGGGTGGCCGCCGGTGCGTCTCAGCGGGGGTACAGGTCGGTGGTCCAGGCGTCGTGCGCAGTGAGGTATTGGCGGCCGACGGCCTCCTGGGCGGCACGTTCGCCTGCCATCAGGAGCTCGCGGACCCGGGTGCGGTGCGGCGGGTCGAGCCAGGCGGTGACCTCGTCGGCGGCCGCGGCGGTGAGCTTGCGTTGTCCGCCCTGCGGGCGTGCCCGCTCCAGCAGGGCGCCGTACAGGCCGGTGGCGGGGCGGACGGCGGGCAGGCCCTCGGCGGCGGCGAGTGCTGCGGCGTTCGCGGGGATGCGGAGGCCCTTCTCGTCCAGGTCGCCGAAGTAGGCGACCTCGGCGACGGGCAACGGGAGCCGGGCGATGGACAGGACGGACGCCTCGAAGGCCGCGCCGGCGCCCCAGGCGACCGCGCCGACGCGGTGGCCGGGGCGGTCCCGGAGCGCGTGGACGAGGGAGTCGAACGTGTCGGCGTTCTCCACCACGAGCAACAGGTCGCCGGAGCCCACGGTCTCGCTCGTGAAACGTACGGCCGCGCGGTACGTGACGAGCAGGTCCAGGGTCAGCCGGCCCGGTCCGAACAGGCCGGTCCGCAGTAGCCGGTCCAGGGCCTTCTCGTCGCCGAAGATCTCCAGCGAGCGTTCGCGCAGCGGGGCCGGGGAGGCGTCGCGCCGGGCCGACTTCAGCCACCGGTCGACCGCTTCGAGGCGGTCCCGCTGGGCGGGCGTGATCCGGGTCTCGGGGATCCAGTTCAGGTCGTGGTGCCACACGACCTGGTGACGTACGGGCGCGGGCGTCTGCGGGGCGGGCAGGGTGACGAAGCGGGGTAGCGGCGGGTGCTCCGTACGGTCGTAGGAGCGTTCGCCGGGCAGGGTGAGGAGCCCGGCGCCGGCCAGTTCGGCCAGGACGTCGGCGAGGACGGAGCGGCGGCGGGCGTCCGTGCCGAGGGCCGGGTCGGCCTCGTCGAGGATCGCCCACAGATCGCGCAGGTGGACCCGCCGGTTCTTACGGCCGCGCAGCAGCGCGGCCATCCGCTGTGCACGAACACCGACCCCGCCGCTGCCCGCGCCGCCCCCGCTGCCTGTGCCGCCCGCGCCGCCCCCGCTGCCTGTGCCGCCCGCGCCGCCCCCGCTGCCCGCGCCACCCCCGCGGCCCGTGCCGACGCCGGGCGCGTCCGTGCCGCTTACGCCGGTCCCGAGCCCGTCCGTGCCGCCCGAGCCGACGCCCGCACCGGCCGTGTCGGCCGTTCCGCCGAGCGCGGCGCCGGTCGGGTCGTGGCGGTCGGGGGTGGTCATCGCGCGTCCTCGGCGCCGGTCGGATCGGGCGCTCTGACATCGCCCGCGCTCGCGTCACCCTCGCTCACGCCGCTCGCGCTCGCGTCACCCCTGCTCACGTCGCCCGCGCTCGCGCCACCGCCGTCCGCGTCGGTCGTGCGGGGCCGGGCGGCCTCGGGAGCCGGCGGGCGGGTGAAGGCTCGGGTGGCGGTGACCTCGCCGGTCTCGTCGGGGGCGGGGAGGCCGTCCAGCGAGCGGCGGATCGTCTCGTCGACCGACAGGTACTTCAGGCCGGCGCGCAGGTCGGCGTCGTTGCGGAGGCGGATGATGAGCGGGAACACGCTCAATGCCCCGGTGTCGAACAGCCCGGTCGTGTAGACGAGCTGCACGCCGAGCGCCTCGGCCACGGCGATCTGCAGTTCCAGGAGGTAGCCCGCCGACGCGCGGCCGATCGGGTTGTCCAGGAACAGGACGCCCGCGTGCTGACGGCGGGTGTGGCCGCGGTCGTTGGCGCGCAGGGCCGCCATCGTGCAGTAGAGGATGATCGCGGCGGTGAGGAGCTGGCCGCCGGAGAAGACGTCGCCGATCTCGGCCACCCGGACGCGTTCGGTGCGCAGGACCGCGTCCGGTTTGAGCATGTCGACCCGTACGCCCTTCGGCATCGCCGCCCGGACGCCGCGCAGCAGCAGCGTACGGCCGTCGCGGCGGCCGGCGCCCTTGGCGCGGGCGGGATCGGCGGAGGTGGCGTCGTCGATGACGGCGCCGAGTGCCTCGTCGAGCAGGTGCGGCTCGGCGGTCTCGAACCGGATCCGGAGGAACTCTTGGCCGGACCACTCGCCGAGGCCGTCGGGCAGGGTCGACAGCCGCCGGGAGGTTCGCAGGATGGCGAGCGCCTGGTCGACCATGCCGCGCAGCCGGTCGACGATGGCGGAGCGGTGCCGGTCGATCTGGGCGAGCTCGTCGGTGAGGCTGCGCAGCCGGGGGCGCAGCGCGGGTTCCCACTCCTCGGCGTACGTCGGGAGGCTCTCGCGCTCGACGCCGACGATCTGGCGGCGGACCGGGCTGTCGACCTGGGCGAACCTGTCGTCGGCGGCGTACTTGGCCAGCGCGTCCGCGGCGTTGCGCACGGCGCGGCCGGCGTCGTCGGCCGTCTGCGCGGTGTCGCGGACCTTCCCCATGACGTCGTCCAGGCGGGTCTCGGCCTCGTCCATCGTGCCGCGGAACGGCGCGACCCCCGCGTCGGTCTCCTGCGGCACGAGCTCGCCCAGCCGGTAGGCGTACGCGGCGAGCCGCTCGACGGTACGGCCCGCGGACTCCACCTGGCCGGCGAGGCGCTCCTGCCCGGACCGCAGCTCCTCGTGGGCGCGGCGGGCGGTGTCCCATTCGGCCTCGGCGCGGGCGACCAGCTTCTCCGCCTTGCCGATGGCGGTCGGGCGCTCGTACGGGGCTTCGAGCGTGATCTCCTGCGGCGGGAGCCGGCGGTACTCCTCCTTCAGGCGGGCGTGCAGGCCCACCTGCGTCTCGTGCTCGTCCTCGCGCGCCGCGATGGTGCGTTCGGCGCGGCCGGTGGCGGCGGCGCGGGCGGAGGCGTCGGAGCCGTCCGGGCCGGCCAGCAGGCGTTCGGCGAGGTCGCGGACGCGCGCGTCGATGTTCTTGACCTCGGCGCCGGTCTCGCGTTCGCGGGTCTCGGCGTGGGTGAGGTCCTCGCGGAGGTCGTGGCCGATGCCGGCGCGTTCGTACGCCCGCGCGGCGGACTCGTACGCGTCGCGCAGCACCTGCACCGGCTCCTCGGGCGCGGGGGCGGACGTGTCGAGGGTGCCCGCGCCGGGGATGCGGCTCAGCTCGTCGCGGGCCGTGGTGGCGACCCGCCGCTGGTCGTCGCCCTCGCGGCGGGCCTCGGCGGCGGCGGCGCGGAGGCGTCCGGCGGTCCGCCGGTGTTCCTCGGCGGCCTGGTCGTGGGCGTCCGCCGCCGCGCGGGCACGCCGCACGGTCTCGCGCCATTCCGGCAGGCGGGCGGCGGTCTCGGCGAGCCGGGCGAGCCGTCCGGCGGCGTCGGCGGCCGCCGACTCCTCCTCGCGCCAGGCGGGAAGGCCGCTCTGGATCTCGTCCTCGGCCTGCTCGATCGAGGCGATCCGGCCCTCCAGGTCCTCCAGCCGGGTCTCGGCGGTCGCCAGGGCCTCGTCGGCCTCGGCCTTGTCCGTGCGCAGGCGCTCGAGCGTGCCGGCCGGGTGGGCGCGTCGCCACTGGCGCAGGCGTTCGCGCAGGTCGCGGTCGCCGTGGAGGCGGTCGGTGAGCGCGGCGAGGCGGCCGGCGCGTTCGCGCTGCCGGTCCGCGATGGCCGCGCGCTCTTCCTCGGCGCGCTCCTCGTCGTACATCGCGGGGTTCGGGGGGATGAGGAACCCGACTCCGGCGGCCGGGGGCGCGTCGGGGTCGCCGAGGTCCGCGGTGGTGCCGACGGCGACGAGCCCGGGCGGCAGGATCCGTGCCGCCGTGAGGACCTCCTCGGCGCGTTCGAGGTGGGCGGGGTTGTTCAGGACGATGCCGTCGACCAGGTGCGGGTGGGCGGCGAGCACCCCCTCGCGGCCCTGCGGCGGGAGGGTGGAGAGGTACCGCCAGCCGGACCAGGCGGTGATCTTCTCGTGCTCCAGGACGGCGAGGGCCTCGGTCACGTGGGCGGCGGGCGGCAGCAGGCCGCCGGTGCCGAGCGCGTCGAGGACGCGTTCGTCGGCCGCCGCCTCCATCCGCAGGTCGGCCTGCTCCCGCTCGGCCTCCGTGATCGCGCCGTCGAGCAACTCCAGCAGCACGGGCGCGTCGGTCTCGGGGTCGATCGCGTCGGCGCCGAGCAGCTCGGCCGCCCGCCGGTCGCCGGCCAGCGCCCGCGCGGCCGTCTCGGCGCGGTCGAGGGCGTCGGCGGCGGTCTGCGCCGCGCTCTGCCGTTTCCGGCGGTCCTGCTCGGCCGCGCGGACCTCCGTGCCCAGGCGCTTGCGGTCGGCGGCCATCCCGGACAGGTCCCGCAGGGCCGCCGCGACCCGCTCGGCGGCGTCGGCCGCGCGCTCGCGCGCCTCCTCGGCGGCGGCGCGCACGTCGGCGTCCGCGCCGGGCAGCAGCCCCTCCTCGACGGCGGTACGGACGTCGGCGAGCGCGGCGGTGACGCGCTCCTCGGCCTCGGCCGCCCGGCCGCGTTCGCGCGTCGCCTGCGCGATCGCGTCCTCCAGCGCGGCCTCCTCCTCGCGGGCCTGTTCGGCGCGTTCACCGGCGGTCCGGTCGAGCCGGCCGGCCTCGTCCTCCGCGGCGGTGGCGAGCACGGACAGCCCGCGCGCGAGACGCCGGGCGGCCTCGTCCCGCTCGGCCAGCAGCGGAGCGGCCTTCGACTCGCCCTCGGCGACCAGGCGGCGTACGCGTTCGGCGTCGTCGCAGGCGCGGCGGTAGGCCAGCAGCGTCTCGGCGGCCCGCCACGCGGTGAGGGTCTCGCGGGCCTCGTCGCGCCGCGTCCGCAGGTCCTCCAGCTCCGCCGTCGCCGCCTTCAGGCGCAGGCCCGCGAGCTCGCGGCGCAGCTCGGCGTGGATCCGGCCCAGCCGCCCGGCCCGGCGGCCGGCGTCCTGCTCGCGGTCCACGGCCGTGCGCTCGCGTTCGGTGAGCTCGGCGAGCCGCGCGGTCTCCTGCCGGTGGCGCACGGTGATCGCGGCGCCGAACGTCTCGGCCGCACTCCGGGCCTGAGCCCGCGCGGACTCGGCCTCCCGCAGCGTACGGGCGGCCTCCGTCAGCGGTTCGAGGCGGTCGAGCGCGCCCTGCACGAAGTCGCGCTCGGCCATCAGCCCGTCCCGGCGCGCCAGGCCGGCGGCGTACTGCTCGACGACGTCGCCGAGGCTGCGCAGGTCGTCCTCGTCGAACACGGCGGTCAGCAGCCAGTCGACGAACGCCTCG
This sequence comes from Actinoallomurus soli, assembly GCF_024055715.1. GTDB lineage: Bacteria > Actinomycetota > Actinomycetes > Streptosporangiales > Streptosporangiaceae > Actinoallomurus > Actinoallomurus soli. Next base: position 368,540 of record NZ_JAMXMV010000003.1, on the reverse strand, counting down.
TCGCTCTTGAACGCGAACGCGTCGGCCGCCTCACCCTCCCCGGCGTTCATCTTGCGCTGGTAGTCGAACAGCTCCGGGTCCAGCCCGAGGTTCGTCAGCCGCATCCGCCACTCGCCGTGGTTGGTCTCCCAGACCACCTGCAGGTGCGGCTCGGCCTTGCCCGCCTCGCCCAGCCGATCGCGGAACCCGCTCATCGACACGACCCGCCCGTCCTGCGTGAACGGCAGTGCGTCCAGGCCGAACGACGCGGTCGGGCTGAAGGAGTACCAGGCCTCGTTCAGGCGGTTCGGGTCCGTGGACACGACGTGGTCGCGCCAGGCCGACACCTTGCCGACGACGACCCGGCGGCCGGTCCGTACGTGCTGCCACTCCAGCGCGACGTGCGCGACGTCCTGGGCCAGCACGAACTTGTCCAGCACGCGGGTGCCGCGCGCCCCGACCACCTGCCGCCGCCCCGGCAGCATCACCGAGAAGATCAGCTTGATGAGGACGGACTTGCCGCCGCCGTTCTCCAGGAACAGCACCGTCGCCGGGCTCGGCCGGCGCGGCACCGCGCGGCCCGGCTCCTCCGCCATCAGGTCGAACAGCGCCTCCCGCTCCGGCCGGGCGACGGGCGCGCCGACCTCCCGCAGGTCGAGCGTGACGTTCTGGTACCGGGCGCCTTTCGGGCCGACCGAGAACAGCCGGACCCGTGCGAGCTCGTACACCACGACTCCGTTCAGAGAGTGTCGGGGGAGACGGCGCGCAGCGTGCCGTGTCCGTCGGTGACCGTGACGACGCCCAGGTCGAGCAGCTCCGCGAACGCGCGGTCGGCGGCGAGTTCGCGCACCTGGACCTGGTAGCGGGGCGTGGTGCGGTACGTGCCGCCGCCCTCGCCGCCCACCTGCGACAGGAACCCCTGCTCGGCGAGGAATCGCAGCGCCTTGTTGACCATGGACCGGGTGGCGTCCGGGGCGAGCCGGCCGTCCTTCGTCGCCGCGGCGGACGGGCGGCGCGCGTAGACCCGCCAGGTCTTCTCCAGGTCGGGCGCCTCCTCCAGCGGATCCAGGCTCTCCTCGGCCGCGGCGGCCTTCTCGTCCAGGACGCGGCACGCCTCGCGTACGACGGCGTCGACCTGCTCGACGCTGACCCGGCCGATGTAGGAGTCGTTCGCCAGGTCGGCCGGGCGCGGGTAGGCGACCGCCGCCACCGCGAGGTGCACCAGCCCGTGCAGCATCCTCTCCCGGCGGTCGCGCGTGGCCGCGCGGCGGGAGTAGTCCTCCATCTTGATCTCGAACAGCGACCCGTCGGTCGCGGCGAGGACGAGGCCGGTCTGCTGGGAGCAGGCGAGGACGGCGAGGCCGAGGCCGTTCGCGACCGCGTTCGTCAGCTCGGCGAAGGTCTCGTCCTCCCGGTAGCGGCGCACGTAGTCGCCGTAGGCCAGGTCGCGGGCCGGCAGCAGCCGGGGCCGCATGCCGAGAGTGATGAACTTCGCGGCCTCGGCGGCGTCCGCGATCGGAACATTCACGCTCACGCGACCGCTCCCTGCTGAGACTCGTCGGATACGCGGGCGAGGCCGACCAGCAGGTCGGCGCCGCCGAACTCCGGGTCCTCCAGCCGCGTGCCGTCGTCGACCGCGACGAGCACCCGGTCGTCGCCCTGCCGGACCGCGACCCCGATCTCGGGGGACACGGCGTGCAGCACCCGCAGGAGGAGCAGGTGCGGCAGGGCCGGGTCGCCGGCGCGCGCCTCGGCGAGCAGCGCGGACAGCCGCCTTGGGGTGTCCGCGAGGTCGAGCAGGTCGTCGGCGCGCGTCCACTGCTCGTCGCTGAAGACGTCCGGGTCCGGCGGGGGCATCAGGTCGGGCTCGGGCAGCGCCCCGGCCAGGTCGTCGCGCTCGGCGGCGGGGGCGATGAGCATGCGCACCACGTCGCGCAGCCGGACCACCGTCGGCGTCGCGAGCCCGGCGCCCCCCTGGAAGAACGCGCCGGCGGGCCCGGCGGCGTCGGCCACGCTCAGCTGCAGCGTGGGGCCGAGCAGCTGGCCGAACAGGTCGACGGTCGCCCGCTGCGGCGGCCCGGAGAACTGCTGGCGGTCCTGCTCGGCGCGGAAGATCGCGTTCGCCTCGATCAGCCGGGCCTGCAGCTGGGTGTGCCGCTTCACGCAGTCGGCGACGATGTCCACCAGGACCGCCGCCCGCCGCTTGCGCTCCGGCTCGGTGGCCTCGTCGCGGGCGCGGCGGATGTTCGCCAGGATCGCGGTCTCGGCGCGGTACCGGGCGGTGACGTGGGTGAGCGCCGCGTCGATCAGCTCGGGGATCTCCTCCTCCCAGTCGACCGACCGCACGTCCCGGCGGGTCGCCTCCAGCTTGCGGCGCAGCCGCTCGGCGTACTGCACGGTCGCGTACCGGGCCTGCTGCGCGGCGGCCTGGGCGTCCGACAGCTTCCCCCGCTCGATCAGGTTGCCGAGCTTGATCTCCGCGGCGATCTGCGCGGACTCGACGTCGGTGTCCAGCGCGCCGATGAGCACGTTGATCGCCTCGTCCGAGGCGCGCAGGTACACCTCGCCGTCGGCGTCCGCGAGCTCGGTGAGGAGCTTGAAGTCGAACGCGAGCCGCTGGTACGCGCCGTCGGCGCCGAACGTCCCGTAGAACACGCGGAAGCCGCGGTCGACGCTGCCGACGTTGATGAGGTTCTCCAGGACCCAGCGGGCGACCTTCTCATGCTCCTGCGGCGCGCGGTCCGGCGCCTGGGCCGCGATGAACGGCAGCACCCGCGCGATCACGGCGTCGTGGTTCGCGCCCCGGTCGAAGTCCATGGTGATGGTCACCTGGTCGATGATCTGGAACGCGATCTCCGCCATCGCGTACACCGAGGCGTCCGCGAAGTCCAGCCGCGTCTTGCGGGTGTCCAGATCGTGGAGAGGCCCGGTGCACGCGAGCGCCTTGAGCCGCCGGACGAGACCGTCATCGAGCAGGGCCGCGGCGGCGACACTCCCGGAGTCCGATTCGTCACTCACGAAGAGTGACTCTAGTGGCGAGGAGTGACAGCGGTGACCTGCTTGCCCCGCCCCGTCATCCCGCGAGGTCTGCCATCGCCCCGCGCCGCCTCACCCGGCGAGGTCGAGCCGGTCGCGGGACGGGCCGCCGCCGGGGGCGAGGGCGACGAGGGCGGGGTGGCGCTGGGCGGCGAAGGCGCTGCGGACGATGGCCTCCTTGTACAGGGCGGCGATCCGGCCGGTGAGGACCAGCCCGACCGGGCTGTCGTCCGCCCGTACGTACTGGATCAGGGCGTCGCGGCGTCCCAGGCTGATGCACTGGTGGACGTACCGGAACCGGAACGGGCTCGGCGCGCGCCGGCCCAGGCCCTGGCGGATCGTACGGGCGACGTGCTGGGCGGCGGGCAGGCCGGTGGCGCACGCCAGGCGCAGCTCCTGCCCGCCCTGCCGGTGCATCGCCGCCGCGTCGCCGATCCCGTACACCTCCGGATGGGACACCGAGCGCAGTGCCGCGTCGACGAGCATCCGGCCGCGCTCGTCCACCGCGAATCCCGCCTGCCGTGCCAGGTGCGGCACCCGGAACCCGGCGGTCCACACGACGGTGCCGGCGGGCACGTGCTCGCCGTCGACCAGGAGCACGCCGTCCGCGCGGACCTCGGCGACCCGCGCGTCCTCCAGGACCTCCACGCCGAGCCGGTCGAACACGCGCCGCAGGTGGCGGCGGCCGCGGTCGGACAGCGCCGCGCCGAGGCGGCCGTCGGTCAGCAGCCGTACGGTCAGGTCCGGCCGCGTCTCCGCGAGTTCGGTCGCCGCCTCGATGCCCGTCAGCCCGCCGCCGACCACCGCGACGGCGCCGCCGCCGGCGAGCCGCTCCCGCAGCCGTACGGCGTCGTCCGCGGTGGCGAGCGGGCAGGCGTGCTCGGCCGCGCCGGGGACGCTCTCGACGTCGGACCGGCTGCCGAGCGCGTAGATGAGGGTGTCGTAGCCGAGCCGCCGCCCGTCGGCCAGCTCGGCCTCGCGCTTCGCGGCGTCGATCGCGGTCACCCGGCCGACGACGAACTCCACGGGTGCTCCGCCGAGCAGCTCCGCGATCGGCCGGGTCCGTACCTCCTGCCCCGTCGCGACCTGGTGGAGCCGGACCCGTTCCACGAAGCGGTCGCTCGCGTTGACCAGGGTCACCCGGGTGTCGCGGTGCCGTGCGGTCAGCTGTGCCGCGACCAGCCCCGAGTAGCCCGCGCCGAGGACCAGAATGCGTGTCGCCATCTCAGTCATCCCTTCGCCGACGGTGTGCCGTCGAAGGGGTGACTCGGCAGCGCCCCCGCTTCGTGACGGTCGGCGCGGTGACCGTGGTCACACTTCCCGTGCCGCCCCGGTGGCCGTGGTCACCGCTCCTGCGCCGCCGCGTAGGCGAGCTTGTCCGGGTTGAGGACGGCGTGCACGGCGGTCACGCGATCGCCCGCGAGGTCGAAGGAAACGATCATGTAGAGCTCGCCAGCCTCGTGCAGGACGAGCGCCGGTTCGCCGTTGACCGTACGGATCGCGATGTCCATGCCGGCCGCGCGCGGGTGGGCGGCCAGGCCGGCGAAGAAGCGTGCCACGCGGACCGGTCCCGTGATCGGGCGCCGGGCGGCCGTGGCCTTGCCGCCGCCGTCGGACCAGGCGACGACGTCCTCGGCGAGCAGCTTCTCCAGGCCGGCGAGGTCGCCCTCCGTGGCGGCGGCCAGGAAGCGGAGCACGATCTCCTCGCGGTGGGCGGTGCTCGGGGCGAACCGCCGCCGGGGTTCGCTCACGTGCGCGCGGGCCCGCCGGTACAGCTGACGGGCGTGCGCCTCGTCGACGCCCAGCACGTCGGCGATCTCCGCGTGCGGGTAGCCGAACGCCTCCCGGAGGACGAACGCCGCGCGCTCGGGTGGGGACAGGCGTTCGAGCAGCATGAGGACGCCGAGGGAGATCGACTCGCGCTGTTCGACGGTCTCCAGTGGGCCGAGCCGGCCGTCCTCGGTGAGCACCGGCTCGGGCAGCCACGGCCCCACGTACCTCTCCCGGCGGGCGCGGGCGGAGCCGAGCCGGCTGAGGCAGAGGTTCGTGACCACCGTGGTGAGCCAGGCGGCGGGGACGTCGACCGGGCCGCTCGCCTCCCAGCGCAGGTAGGCGTCCTGCAGTACGTCCTCGGCCTCGGTGGCCTCCCCGAGCAGCCGGTACGCCAGGCCGAACAGCCGCGCCCGGTTCTCCGTGAACTCCGCCAACTTGTCCATGACTCACCCCGTACGACGCCGATGGACCGCATTATCCACCATTCGCGAATATCCGGGCGACCGGATAGACGGTTTTTGTTCAGCCGAAATGACGCTGAGTGCATTTCCCGGTCCGAGTGAACGAACCGGTATTCATCGTCGTCTTATTGATGCCCAACAAAGACGGCGGTTAGGGTGTCACCACTCTACGGGGATGTGCGGAAAGAGGAGGATACGGGGTTGATGATGCTGCGGTGCGCGGCCGTGCCCTCCGGCTCGGCCACCAGGTCGTCCGGGGGAGTCGGTGCCGGGTAGGGGAGCGCGGCTGTTCGGGCGCGACCGGGCCGTTCTCGTCGTACGGGAGTTCATGGAGCGGCCCGAGCAGGGGCGCAGGCGCACGGCCCGCGAGGCCCCCATTCTGATCTTCGAGGGGCCTGCCGGCAGCGGAAAGACCGCGCTGCTGGATTGTCTGGAGGACGCGCTCGAGAACCGCGTTCCGTACGCCCGGGTGGATTTCGCCAAGATCGGCAACATGGCCGTGTACGAGGTGCTCGCCGCGCTGGCGTTCGAGCTCAATCGTCGATGCGGCGACTACGGCCGGCTCGGGTTCCCCCGGTTCATCGTGGGCCGGGCGGTCATGGAGGATCAGACGATCGATCTCACCAACCGCGTGCGAGCCCGCGCACAGGTCAAGGCACTCCTCGAGAAGTACCGGAACATCGCCGCGCTGCGGGCGCTGATTCAGCGCGTCGCGCCTCCGCTGCAGAAGATCCTCGGCATACCACAGCAGATTCCCGTCACGAGCTTCGCCGACCTCCTCGTCGACGGCCTCATGGCGAGCGGGCGGTGGGGCCGCCAGATGCTGCTCGGCGCCGGCCAGGACTGGTACGGCGACCAGGATCTCGGGCTCGGCGCCGATTCCATCGACGAGCTGGTCCAGCTGAACGCCCGGTTCCGCGCATACGGGACCGACGGCAACCGAGGGATGGTCGACGGGCTGCTGCTGGCGGCGTTCAGCGCCGACCTGCGGGAGGCGTTCAAGAAGGGGCGCGCCGCCAAGCGACAATTCTCGGCCGCCGTACTGCTGGACAACGCCGACCTCCCCGACGGTCAGCACTTCCTCGTCGAACTCGCGCGCATCCGCGAGGCGCGGGCGGCGGGCGACTCCACCGTGCCGCTGGTGTTCGTGGCCACCAGCCGCGGCGTGCTGACCGCACGGGTCGCGCGGAGGGCCCGTCCCTATGCGCAGCCCGAGACCGCCGGCCGCACCGACCATCTGAACCGTGGGCCGGCGGCGCGCTGGTGGTACCCGATCGTGCTGCGCGACCTGAGCGAGAGCGAGGTCGAGACGATGGTGACCGCCCTCGGCCTGCACGGCGCGCCCGACCGCCGCATCGCCGCGATGGTCTATCACTTCACCGGTGGCCATCCCGGCGCGACCCGGTCCCTCCTCGACGCGATCGCGCGGGAGCCCGAGGGCCCGTACGACGTGCGCGCCCTGCTCGACCGTACGGACGACCGCGGCGGCACGCTCGGGGAGCGGCTGCTGGGCGACCTGCTCGCCCACTGCACCAAGCGGCAGGCGGACAAGCTCGTCATCGCGGCGGCCGCCCGCGACCAGGACGAGTCGGACCGGCTGATCACGCCCCGCGGACTGCTGCGGCCGGCCGACGTGGCGAGCCTCTACACGCCGGACCTGTGGGGCGGCGGCGATCCGCCGGAGCCGGCGGTCCTGCACCCCGTGCTGCGGCGCCTGCTGAGCCGCCGCCTGGCCGGGGCGGAGGGCGAGGCCACCTGGGTCACCGTGCACCAGCGCCTCCGCGTGGCGGCCGAGGACGAGGAGGACGAGGCGGGGGAGCTGTACCACGCGCTCGCGCTCGGCGAGATCCCGCTCGTGACACGGCGGCTCGCCACCCGGCTGACCGCGCTCGACGGCGACGCCTGGCTGGCCCTCCTCGACGCGGTCGTCACCGCGCCACGAGCGGCGAGCCGTGGGGACGACCCCGCCGACGAGGCGCAACTGCTGGCCGGCTGGGCGGACGCCGAGGCGGACGCGACGGTCCAGGCGCTCGCGCCGCTGCTGACCGGGCTCTGGGTGGTGACCGACCCGCTGACCGGCGTGCACCGCCGTGACCTCCACCTGGACATCGCCGCGGGCTATGACGCGATCACCCGCTTCTCCCCGCGCCGGCGTCAGGCACTGCGCCAGCGGGCGCAGGACCACCAACAGCAGGCGCTCCTATGGGACTGACATGAGCACTGTCGATAAATCGCCGATCTTCCCGACCGCGCGCCGGCACCGGCGGGCGTGGCTGATCGCCGGGGCGGTCGCGCTGGCCGTCATCGTCGCGGCGGTCCTCATCGTCGTCGTCCTCCGGGACGAAGGGCGCTGCTCGGGTGACGTGGCACGCGTGCACGGAGAGTGCATCGGCGTGTCGGACGGACGCGATCACGAGCACCCGTGGTTCGCCACGCACGGCCAGGACAAGGCGTGGAAGCCGCTCCTCAATGCCATCTGGGCCGAGAACGAGCGGGTGCGCCACAGCGGCAAGCAGTACGTCACGGTGGCCTACCTCGGACCGTTCTCGTTCACCCCGGACCGGGACCTGACGACCGGCCGGACCATCCCCGAACTCGAGGGCGCCTATGTCGGTCAGCTACGGGCCAACCACGGTGAGGGCGGCGGTGACCACCCGCAGATCCGGCTCGTCCTGGCCAACGAGGGCAGCGACCAGAGCCAGTGGAAACGCGTGGTCGACCGGCTCAAGGGCATGACCGGGGCACCGGATCACCTCGTCGCCGTGGCCGGGCTGGCGCTCAGCACCCAGGCGACCGTGCAGGCGGCCGTCGCGCTGTCCAAGGCCGGGATTCCCATGGTCGGGGACGTCATCACGGCCGACGGTTTCGACAGCACCGGCGCGGTACGGGCCGCGGTCGGCCTGGGCGGCGGCCGGATCCCCGGTCTCACCCGCGTGAACCCCCAGGTCGGCGACGAGCTGGCCGCGGTCGGCCAGGTGCTGGCCAAGCGGCACGATCTGCGCACGGCGACCCTGGTGACCGACCAGAGGGCCACCGACCTGTACGCGAAGTCGCTCCGGGACGACTTCACCAAGGATCCCCTGCTCGCCTCCTACCTGCAGCGGCAGCACGCCCTGGAGGAGACCTTCACCGCGGACCGGCCGGACGAGCCGGGGCTGCCGAACCAGTTCTCCGTGATCGCCAGCAACATCTGCGGCTCTAACCAGCCGGACATGGTGTTCTACGCGGGCCGCCAGAAGTTCATCAAGGCGCTGTTCGGCTACCTCGCCGAGCGCTGCCGTCGGCCGATCACGCTGGTCACCGGCTCCGACGCCTCGGCGATGACGACCTATCCGGGGCCCGGCTCGATCGTCTACGCGGCGCTGGCGGACCCGGACGTGCTGGCCGGCGACCGCAACCCGTCCCGCGCCGCGTACCTGAGCTTCCTGGAGGAGTTCCGGCGCCATTTCGACGTCGCGGATCTGCGCAGCGGATGGGCGATCATGGCGCACGACGCGATGCTCACGGCGGCGCAGGCGGTCCGCCGCACCACCGGACCCGCCGCCAAGGACGATCCCGTCCCGGAGAACGTCCGGAACATGCTCTACGCCATGCACACCGCGAACCGCGTGCTCGGCGCGTCCGGCGACATCGACCTCGGCCCGGACGGCGACCCGGCGCACCGTCTCATCCCGGTGCTCCAGATCGCGCCGGACGGACGGCGCACCGTGCTCGACATCCACCGCTCCTGACGCGTCCCGGCGCGCCCGAAGGTCTACGCCTCCGGGCGTACGGGAGCCCGAGGTCATCCGTCCGGCGGACGCGCGGACCCGCCGGACGGCCGATGCGGGGCCGCGATCCGGGGCGGAGCATGAGCCCGAGGTGATCTCCGTGAAGAGATGGAAGCTCGTCACATGCGCGGTGGCGTCGCTCACCGCGCTCCCCCTGGCCGTCGCCGTACCGGCGGGCGCCGCGCCCACCGGGCGGTACCGCGCCGAGATCCGGCGGACGGCGTACGGGATCCCGCACGTCAAGGCGGCCGACTACGCCGGGCTGGGATTCGGTGAGGGGTACGCGTACGCACAGGACAACGTGTGCGTCGAGGCGTCGCGCCTGGTCACGCTGGCCGGGGAGCGGTCGCGGTACTTCGGGCCGGACGCCGCGAACGACGACCCCCTGACCGGCACGTCGAACCTCGACAGCGACGTGTACGAACAGGCCGAGCTGCGGTCCGGCGTCGTACGCCGGCTGATCGCGCAGCCCGCGCCGCTCGGGCCGACGCGGGAGGTGCGGGACCTCGTGCGCGGGTACGTCGCGGGCTACAACCGCTATCTCCGCGACACGGGCGTCTCACGGCTCCCGGACCCGACCTGCCGCGGCGCGGCGTGGGTGCGCCCGATGACGGAGCTGGACGTCTACCGGGACCTCTACCACGTCGTTCAGCTGGAGGGCGCCGAGCAGGCCATCGCGCCGATCGTCAACGCCGCCCCGCCTGCGGCGGGCGCGACCGCGCGGGCGAGGCCGCCCGTCCTGCGGAAGGCCGACGCCGGCAGCAACGCGTACGGGCTGGGCCGGGACGCGACGCGCGGCACGGGCGGCATGGTGCTGGCCAACCCGCACTTCCCCTGGAACGGGATCGGCCGGTTCTACCAGGTGCAGCTCACGATCCCCGGCCGGCTGAACGTCACCGGCGCGGCCCTGTACGGGACGCCGCTGGTCGAGATCGGGCACACCGAGCATCTCGCCTGGAGCCACACCGTCTCCACCGCCGCGCGGGCCGTGTTCTACCGGCTGACGCTCGCGCCCGGGGACCCCACCGCGTACCTCGTCGACGGGCACCGCGAGGCGATGACCCGGCGAACCGTGACGGTCCGGGTGCGCGGCGCGGACGGGCGGCTGAGCAGCGTGAGCCGGACGCTGTACGACTCCCGCTACGGGCCGGTGCTGGCGGACGGCTGGACCACCGCGAACGCGTACGCGATCCGGGACGTCAACGCCCGCAACGTCCGCGCGATGAACACCTGGCTCGCGATGGACCAGGCCGACAGCGTCGCGCAGCTGCGCACGGCGCAGGACACCTACCAGGGCATCCCGTTCACCAACACGATCGCGGCGGACTCGACCGGGCAGGCGTACTACGCCGACGCGTCGGTCGCGCCGCACGTCACCGACGAGCAGCTGAAGAGCTGCGCGGTCGACGGCCCGGAGCCCACGCTGGACGGGTCGGCGTCCCGCTGCGCGTGGGGCAACGACCCCGACGCGATCGAGCCGGGCATCTTCGGGCCCTCCCGCGCGCCGCGCCTGTCCCGCACGGACTACGTCACCAACTCCAACAACAGCCCCTGGCTGACCAACCCGGACGCACCGCTCACCGGGTTCCCGCAGATCTTCGGGGACACGGGCACCCCGCGCTCGCTGCGGACCCGGCTCGGCCTGGACATGGTGCGGCAGCGCCTCGCCGGAACCGATGGGCTCGGGCCGCGCGGGTTCGACCTGACGACCCTGCGGCGGACCATGCTCGGCGACCGTGACCTGAGCGCCGAGCTGCTGCGCGACCAGCTCGTGGCCTACTGCCGCGCACACCCGACGCTGACCGCGACCGACGGATCGCCGGTCGACGTACGCGACGCGTGCCGGGTGCTGGCCGCCTGGGACTCGCGCACCGACCCGGGCAGCAGGGGCGCCGTCCTGTGGCGGGAGTTCCTGAACGGCGCGTCGAGCCCGGCGCTGTTCCGCACGCCGTTCGACCCCGCGCACCCGGTGACCACCCCTCGGGACCTCAACACGGCGGACCCGGCCGTCGGCCGTGCCCTCGCCGACGCCGTCCAGCGGATGGCGTCGCTGCGCGTGCCGCTGGACGAGCCGCTGGGCGCGACGCAGCGGTACGCCGGGATCGCCATCCCCGGCTGCCCGGGCGGCGAGGGCTGCTTCAACGCCGTCTACCCCGCGAGCCCGGTCCTGCAGGCGAACGGCACCTACCCGGACGTGGCCTCCGGCTCCAGCTTCATCATGGCCGTGGCCCTCACCCCGGCCGGGCCGCGGGCCTCGACGATCCTCACCTACTCCGAGTCCGCGAACCCGAACTCGCCGCACCACACCGACCAGACCCGCCTCTTCTCGGCGAAGCAGTGGGTCCCGGACCGGTTCACCGACGCCGAGATCACCGCCGACCCGGCGTACCGCACCACCCGCGTCGCGGGCTGACGAACCTCCGGCTCGGAGAACGGCGCAGGTGAACGCCGTCCCGCCACTCGGGGGAGGGCTTCCTCGTGGCGGGACGGCTCAGGACGCGGTGGTCGTCGTGGAACGGGCGGCACCGGCGCCGCCCGCCCGTTGCACCACGACGATCACCCCGTACCGCCCGGCGCGGCCGGACGCCCCCTCGGATGGGCGACCCGGCCACGCCGTGCGGGGTCAGTTGCGGCCGAGAGCGCGGTACTCCCAGCCGGCGGCACGCCAGGCGTCGGCGTCCAGGGCGTGCCGGCCGTCGACGATCCGCTTGTGCCGGACGACCTCGCCGAGCGCGGCCGGGTCGACCTCGCGGAACTCCGCCCACTCGGTGAGCAGGACCACGACGTCGGCGTCGCGTGCGACGTCGAGGGCGCTGTCGCCGTAGCGGAGCTCCGGGTAGGCGCGACGGGCGTTGTCCAGCGCCGCCGGGTCGAACACCCGGACGTGGCCGCCCAGCCCGTGCATCGTGCGGGCCACGTCGAGGGCAGGCGCGTCGCGGATGTCGTCGGAGTTCGGCTTGAACGCCGCTCCCCACGCCGCGATCCTCGCCCCGGCGAGCTGCCCGCCGAGCAGCTCGCGTACGAGGTCGACCGTACGGGCGCGGCGGCGGCGGTTGATGGCGTCGACCTCGCGCAGGAACGACACGGCCTGGCCGACGCCGATCTCCTCGGCCCGGTGCGCGAAGGCGCGGATGTCCTTGGGCAGGCAGCCGCCGCCGAAGCCGAGGCCGGGGCGCAGGAACTTCCCGCCGATGCGGTCGTCGAGGGCCAGGGAGTCGGCCAGGTCCTTGATGTCGGCGCCGACCGCCTCGCAGACCTCGGCCATCGCGTTGATGTAGGAGATCTTGGTGGCGAGGAAGGAGTTCGCCGCGACCTTGACGAGCTCGGCGGTGGCCAGGTCGGTCCGGACGACCGGCGTGCCCAGGTCCAGGATCGGGGCGAACGCCGCGCGCAGCCGCTCGTTCGCCCAGTCGGAGGCGACACCGAAGACGAGGCGGTCGGGGCGCATCGTGTCCTCGACGGCGAAGCCCTCGCGCAGGAACTCGGGGTTCCACGCCAGCTCGACCTCCGTGCCGGCGGGCGCGAGCTCCTGGATCACGTCGGTGAGGACGTACGCGGTGCCGACCGGGACGGTCGACTTGCCGACCACGAGGGTGCGGCGCTCCAGGTGCGGGGCGAGCGCGCGCACGGCGGCCTGGACGTAGGTCAGGTCGGCGGCGTCGGAGCCCGGCTGCTGCGGCGTTCCGACGCAGATGAAGTGGACGTCGCCGAACGCCCCCGCCTCCTCGAACGAGGTCGTGAAACGCAGCCGTCCGGAGTCGAGCGCCTTCGTGAGAAGCTCCGGCAGGCCGGGTTCGAAGAAGGGCACCTCGCCGGAGGCCAGCTTGGCGATCTTCTTCTCGTCGACGTCCACGCCGAGGACCTCGTACCCCAGGGCCGCCATGCAGACCGCGTGGGTGGCGCCCAGGTAACCGGTGCCGATCACGGTGAGCCGGGGCAGCTCGGTCGGCTTCGGGGTCATGCCTTCTCCTTCGTTCACTTGTTGACGCACTTTCCGTTCTCGGTGAGCCGACCGCCGCTCACCTTGTTGTCGCAGAGGATCGTGTTGCCGCCGGCCGTGTCGTTGATGCCGACACCGTTACCGCCGGCGAGGTCGATCGTGTTGCCGCGGAACACGTTGCCGGTGCCCCAGCCCTTGATGATCTGGTGGGTCTGGAACCCGTCGGCGGGGGTCTTCGTGCCGGTGTTGTCCTGCAGCACGTAGTCGTTGCCCTTGACGTCCACCCAGGAGTCGTTGTGCTTGTCGCCGCCGAGGTTCGATCCGTCGAAGACGTTGCCGATGACGCGGCCGCCGGTCGTGCCCTCCTTGATGTCCACCGCCTCGGCGGTGGCCTGGATGACGTTGCCGCGCACGACGTTGTGGTCGCTCTTGTCCATCTTTCCGCCGGACACCTGGCTCCAGTTCGACTCGGCCGAGCCGAGGTAGACGCCCTCGCCGAACTTCGCGCGCCGCCGGCCGGTGCCCCAGATCTTGTTGTACTGGACGGTGTTCCCGGTGCTGAAGTCGCGCAGGTGGATGGCCTCGTCGCCGATGTCGTGGACGGTCAGGCCCTGGATGACCGAGCCGTTGCTGCCGTCCGCCATCACGCCCTTCTGGCTGTTCTGGACGCTGAAGCCGATCAGGTGCCAGTACGCCGCGTGGTCGAGGTGGAAGGCGTAGCCCTTCTTGATGCCGCCGCCGTCGAGGATCGCCGAGGCGTCCCCGCACAGGCTGATCGGCCGGTCCGCCGTGCCGGAGGCGCGGGTGGCGAACTTCCCCTGGTACGTGCCCGGCGACAGCGTGATGACGTCGCCCGGCTTCGCCTGTTCGAGCGCGCTCTGCAGCGCGTCGGCGCTGTCGACGGTGCGCGTGGCCGACGGGCAGGCGATCTTCCCCGCGCCGGTCGGGACGGGCAGGTCCGGCTCCGGGCCCGCCGACGCGCCGGCGTCCCCTCCGTCGCCGCCGTCGCCGCCGGCGGGGGACGACGCCGGTACGGGCCGGAGGCGGGAGGCGGTCTTGTGGTGCCTCGCCGGCGAGGACCCGCCACGGCCCCCGGCCAGCAGCCAGGTCAGGCCCGCCACGAGGAGCGCGCCGACGACCAGCCCGGAGACGAACTTCAGGTCGATCTTCACAGCGACTCCCGTACCTGCTCGTCCGCGCCACCGGACGGGAGGGCGACCGCCAGCAGATCGGGGCTCGTCTCGGTCGTGTCGACCTTACGCGCGCGCTGCAGCGCCAGCACCGGCCGCTGCTCCAGCTTGCGCTGGTCGTCGTACGGGTGGACGTGGCGGCGGCCGATCCGCAGCCCGCTGCCGCGCGAGCGCAGCGCCGAGACGACGACGAGCAGGAAGACGAGGGTCCAGATGATGTTCATCGGCTTGGCGACCCGCTTGACCTCCGTCCAGAAGCCCGCGGTGTCGTGCCAGCCTGTCGTTCCGTTGTTCGAGATGGCGGCCGTGCCCTTCGCCCGGGACACGTCGAGCGCGCTCGTGCCCGCACCGCCGAACGTGTTGCCCGTGACGCGGGCGCCGCCGACCTGGCCGACCAGCGAGACGCCGTGCCGGGACGCCGACTGCACCGTGTTGCCGATCACCGAGCCCGTCGAGTCGCGCAGGTAGATGGCGGTGTCGGTGTCGTCGACGATGTTGCCGGCGATGTTCGCGGCGGTGACCCCGCCGCGCAGCACGATGCCCTGGCGGGCCTGCCTGCTCAGCTCGTTGCCGGAGATCTGCACGCCGGTCGCGTCGCCGCTCGCCACGATCCCCATGTCACCCCCGACCACCTTGCTCGTCTGCACGGCCAGGTGTGCGCCGCCGAGCAGTTCGACCCCGTAGCGTCGATTGTCCCGCGCCGTGCTGCTGGTGACTGAACTGTCCCCGTACGCGCGCGGGGACTCGCCGCTCGCGGACGGGCCGTTCGCCAGCGGCTGGCCGTTGAGGGTGAAGCCGTTGCCGCCGTTGCCCTCGGCGGTGCAGCCGGTGATGCGGACGTTCTCGGTGCCCCGCGACAGGACGAACCCGTCGCCCCGGCTGCCGGTGACGGTGGTGTTCTCGATGCTGGCGTTCCGGGCGAACCGGTGCATCAGCACACCGTTCACCTGGCTGTTCTCGATCCGGTTGTTCGTGATCTGCGTCCCGTCGGACGCCGAGACGAAGATCCCGTACGCGTCGCCGTCGATGGTGCTGTGGTCGACCGATCCGGTGACGAGGTTGGCGGCCGGGACGAGGAAGCCGACGCTCGTCTTCCCGTTCGACGTCGTGACCTCGACCTCGTTCTGGCCGCCCCGCGTCGTGTCGGTGGTGCCGTCGGCCAGCTCCACGCGCTTGGGCGCCGAGGCGCCCGGGTCGACGCGTTCGGCGGCGTCGTCGGGCCGGTCGCTGCCGGTCATCGCGATCCCGCCGGTGGGGCCGCTCCAGAACCCCAGGCCGGACACCCGGGCGTACTTCATCTGGAACTCGCCGCCGATCGCGCGGATGTAGGCCCGCCCGTCGCCGAGGCGCGTGTCCGTCGTGCCGGACTGGTCGTTCCAGCTCATGATCCGCACCGGGTTCTGCGCCGAACCGTTGATCCGGATGCTGGCGCCGAAGCCGACGATCGAGGTGAACACCCCCGGGACGCTCTTCATCCGGATCGTCAGCGGACCCGCTGAGCTCTGCAGCACCAGCTTGGCACCCGCCGCGACGAAGACGTTCACGCCGAGCACGTACGAGCCGTCGTTCTGCTGCTGGAAGTCCCGCTGGGCGTACTTCTGCAGGTCCGCGACGTAGTACGGCCGGCTGCGCTGCGGCAGCACGAGCGTCTTGCCGATCGAGGACCCGAAGATGTTCGGCTGGCGCATCGCCGCCGCGCGCGGGCCGCCCCGGCGCAGCGTCGAGGTCAGCACCGCGTTGGTCTGCATGATGCGCTGGCTCTCCTGGTCGACCAGCGCCGCCTCCTGCCGCGCGTCGTTCGGCGACACGTCGTCGACGGCCGGCAGACCGGAGGGCTTTTCGGTGTACCGCACGTAGGCGTACGTGCCGCCGGCGGCCAGTCCCAGCACCAGGACGGTGGTGACCAGCCGACGGCCGCGCCGGCGCGGCGCCGCCTCGCCCGAGTCAGGCGCTGCCATCGCGTACCTCCCGCTTTCGCGTCGTCCCCGTGCCGTTCATCGCCCGTCACCGCCGGCGGTGATGCTCCGCAGCGCACGCGCCGGACGCTCCGCGAGCTGCCGCTGCGCCGCGTACGGGTCGATCCCGCGCCGGTTCCGCCGGGGAAGCGCGCGGGACCGGACCATCATGAAGATCACGATGAGGAACACGGCGGCCCAGATGACGTTCATCGGCTTGGCGTACCGCATCGCCTTCGTCAGCAGGCTGGACGTGTCGTCCCAGCCGGAGGTGTCGTTGTTCTCCCGGGTCAGCGTGCCGTGCGAGCCGGCCTTGCTGATCGCGCTCGGCCCGGACCCGCGCAGGGTGTTGCTGACCACCTGCGTGCCGTCCGTGCCGCCGCGCAGCACGATGCCGTGCCGGGTCGCGCCCCGGATGATGTTGCCCGACAGCTTGCCGCTCGAGTTGCGCAGGTAGATGCCGACCTGGACGCCATTGACGAGGTTCCCGGCGACCTGCGCGCCGGTGACCCCCTCGCGCAGCGCGATGCCCTGCCGTCTCTGCCCGCTGAGCTGGTTCCCGGAGATCTGCACGTTCGTGGCCGCGGACCGTACGACGATGCCCATGTCGCTGCCGATGACCTTGCTGGTCTGCACCGCCAGCCGGTTGCCGCCCAGGACCTCGATGCCGTAGTGGCCGTTGTCCCGTGCCGTGCTGCCGTTGACCGAACTGTTGCCGTACGGCTGCGGGGACTCGCCGCTCGCCGACGGGCCGAGCGCGAGCGGCGAACCGTTGAGGGTGTAGCCGTTGCCGTGATTGCGCTCGGACGTGCTGCCGGTGATCCGGACGCCCTCGGTGGCGCGGGACAGGACGAACCCGTCCCCGCCGCTGCCGGTGACCGTGGTGTTCTGGACGCTGGCGTCCTTCGTGTAGCGGTGCAGGAGGATGCCGTGGGCGAGGCTGTTCTCGACCCGGTCGTCGTTGATCTGCGTCTGCGTGGAGCCGGAGACGAAGATCCCGTACGCGTCGCCGGTGATCCGGCTGTGCTCCACCGCCCCGGTGACCAGGCCGGCGGCCGGTACGTGCGACGCGGTGCCGCCCGGTCCGTCCGGGCCCGCCGGGGACACCTCGACGTCGCCGGGTCCCACGGCCTTGGTCTCGTCCTTCTTGCCGGACAACCGCCGCGCCTTGGCCTCGTGCCGCTGCGTCTTGGTCAGGTGCCGGGCCGCGTTGGCGGGCCGCTCCGTTCCCGTCAGTGAGATGCCGCCCGTACGGCCGCTCCAGAAGCCCAGGTCGGACACCTGCGCGTACGACATCCGGAACGCGCCGCCGATCGCGCGGATGTAGGCCCGCCCGTCGTTCACCTGGGTGTCCGGCTGACGCGTCCGCACGTTCCAGCTCATGATGCGGACCGGCGCCTGGGCGGTGCCCTTGATGGTGATGGTCCCGCCGAAACCGACGATCGAGCTGAACGCGCCCGGGACGCTGCCCATCCGGATCGTCAGCGGCCGGCCGTTGCTCTGCAGCGTAAGCTTCGCGCCGTCGGCCACGAAGAGGTGCGCGCTCAGGAGGTACGAGCCGTCGTGCAGCCGCCGGAAGTACCGGCCGCCGTAACGCACCAGGTCCGTGATCGTGTAGGCCGAGTCATCGGTGCGCTGCGGCAGGACGAGCGTCTTGCCGTGCGCCGAGCCGAAGATCTCCGGCTGCTTCCACGTCAGTGACTCCTTGCCGCCCCCCTGCATCAGCGAGGACAGGACGGCGCGGATCTGGATGATCCGCTCGTCCTCCTGGTCGACCAGGGCGGCCTCCCGCCCGCCGTCGTCCTGGGTGGCGGCGGCCCCGGTCTGCGACGGGGCGGGGGAGGGCGTGGCGGCGTGGACGTCCGCGGGCAGCAGCGGCAGGCCGAGTGCGAGTGCCGCGACCAGGAGCCCGCGCGCCCCGGCGTTCACGGGCACGCGGTACCGGCCCGGTCGTGCGCCGGGCGTGGTGGCCGTCACCTCAGACCGCCTGTTCCTGCAGCGTGGCGGCGGTCTGCCCGGCCCCGCCGATCTGGTCGGAGGTGCGTGTCAGCCAGCCCTGCTTGTTCATGGTCACGAAGGCGTAGAGCTTGATCGGCAGCGCGATCAGCATGACCACGACCGCGGTCAGCGGCAGCAGCAGGATCTCGTGCGGGTGCCGCTTGAGGTGCGACCACCCTCGGATGCCACGGCCGACCAGCATCCAGCCCACCGACAGGCCGATGCCGAGCGGACCCATGTGCAGCCGGCTGAAGACGAAGTACCCCAGCGTGACGCCCATCGTGACCGGCGTCAGCAGGATCTGCAGCACGGTGACCTTGGTGACGAAGGGCGTCTTCCACAGCCAGCCCTTCCACAGGGCGGTGAGGTAGCAGCGGTAGGAGTTACGGCTCCAGCGGACGCGCTGCTTGATGAACGCGCGGAAGCTCGCCGGGAACATCGACACCGCGCGGGCCGAGGACTGGTGGACGGTCTTGTAGCCCTGGGAGAGGGTGAGCCAGGTCAGGCGGCCGTCGTCGCCGGCGATGCAGCGGCGGCCCAGGAAGAACTCGTTCTCCAGGTGGTCCACCACGGGCAGGATCACGGAGCGGCGGTAGGCGGCGGTGCGGCCGGACAGGCACGCGACGCCGCCCTTGCTGCCCATGGCCGGGACGTAGTCGTAGTAGCGGAGGTTGACCAGCCAGTCCGCGATGCGCCGCCAGACGCTGGTGGTGCGCTGGTAGACGTTCTGCTGGGTGCCGACGCCGCCGACCTCGGGGTCCTCGAACGGCATCTGCAGGGCGGCCAGCAGCCCGGGCTCCCACCAGGTGTCGGAGTCCGCGAACACGACGACGTCGTACTTGGCCGCCCGGATGCCCACGCCGAGCGCCGAGCGCTTGCCGGCGTGCTCGTAGACCAGCACGGTCAGCCGAGGGTCGGTGACCTTGGCGAGCCGGCGCTGGGCCTCGCGGTCCGCGACGTCGATCACGATGATGACCTCGTCCGGGTCCTGGTCGAGCCAGCTGCTCAGGCAGCGCAGCAGAATGTCCGGGTCCTCCCGGTAGGAGGGGACCACGACCGAGACGGTGGTCGTGAAACCGTTGATGACGGGCTTGTAGAGCCGCGACAGGATCACGCGGTAGAGCCAGAGCGACCAGACCAGAAGACCCGCGAGGCCCAGCGGAACGAAGGTGTGCCAGCCGCCGCCGGCCGTCGCCGACGAGATCCAGGTCCAGGCATGGCTCGACCATGCGGTGATAGACGACAAGGTGATCCTTCCCCCGGCGCCGTCACCGGCGCCAACCCCAAGATCAGCTGGAGAGCCGGGGCTCCCCACGCGTGACCGGGCCCCATTGCCCCACATGTCACGGCAAACACGCTAGACCCCAAAATAACTATCAAACGTTCAAGTATCACTACAAGTTCTCGACCACCGCTGTAACGCCTTCGAAACACGAAAGGTGAAGCATGAAGCGCGTTTCAGGCTTCGGTAGTGGAAGACGGGTTGAATAGGAGGTTGGTTTTAAACCACCTCCAGGTGACCGGAACCCGGTGCCCCGCACTGGGGCCGGGCTGACCGGCCGCTTCGTGATCACGACTGGTCGCGGCGTCACGAGGCGCGTGTGCCAGGGCCGGGCGAGCGCGCCGGGTACCGTCTGCGCCGAGTCGACGATCTTCCTTCGAGAAGTGGCGGTGGGGGCGTCGCCGGTGGCCGGGAGGGCGCCGATTCCGGGTGATGGGGGCGCCGGTAAATCTCCATTCATTTCGCGGTGTCGAACGCTCGATCGTGTGGCGTCGTCCCGTTCCGGAAAACGTGCGCGTCTTTTCGGCTGAGCTTTTTGTCATGGCGCTCCGGTCATCAATGGGTCCGCTCGGCCGGGTCCGCGGTACCCGTTCCTCGCCGCCCTCGGGCCGGATGGGGCGCTCAGAGGCAGGTCGACCGGGTCCGGCGGCCGCGCGGACGTCTCTCGCCGGGCGGGTACGGGGCCGGGGCCGGGCGGTCGTGGGGCGTGCGGTCAAGATGTGAATCGCTCTCACGTCAGAAAACGGAAATTAGCCGCTATTCGGGCAATCTGGCGGCCCTGAGGGTAACGGCGCGGCCCGTGATCCGGGCCACACTGTCAATGGCCAGTCATGGTCCGCGAGGAGCGGTCGGCGGGTCGTGGGCGGCCGCCGCTTGGGGGCGGGCCGGGGGCGCGGCGGGTGGGGCCGCCATGAAGGGCCTCGGCTCCGGAGGCCACCTGTGGCCGTGCCGCGTCGATCGCCGAGCGGGCCGGGGCTCGTGGGCTACGTTCGCAGGGTTGGGGTTAACCGTTTTGGTAGGAGATGCGCCGATGCATGATGAACTGTCCCCGCCGGTCGAGCGCCCCAAGATCGACACCTCGGTGCCGCACTCGGCCAGGATCTTTGGCTACTGGCTGGGCGGCAAGGACAACTACCCGGTGGACCGGGAGGCCGGGGACCGTGTCAAGGAGCTGTTCCCGCAGATCGTCGACCTGGCGCGGATCGGCCGTCACTTCCTCGGCCGCGTGGTCCGGTACCTCGCCGAGGAGGGGGGCGTCCGGCAGTTCCTGGACATCGGCACCGGCCTGCCGACCGTGGACAACACCCATGAGGTCGCCCAGCGGGTCGCCCCCGAGTCGCGTGTCGTCTACGTCGACAACGACCCGCTCGTCCTCGCCCACGCCGAGGCGCTGCTCACCGGACTGCCCGAAGGGGCGACCGAGTACATCCACGCGGACGTGCGCGAGCCGGAGAAGATCCTGGCGGACGCGGCCCGGACGCTGGACTTCGACCGGCCCGTCGCGGTGATCCTCATGGGCATCCTCGCCCACGTGGAGGACTACGACGAGGCGCGGTCGATCGTACGGCGGCTGCTCGACCCGCTCCCGTCCGGCAGCTACCTGGCGGTACGGGACGGCACGGACACGGACCCGGCGTACCGGGAGGCCCTCCGTCAGTACAACGCCACCGGCGCGGTCCCGTACCACCTGCGCAGCCCCGGACAGATCACCGGTTTCCTCGACGGCCTCGACCTCGTCGAGCCGGGGGTCGTGTCCTGCCCCCTGTGGCGGCCCGAGGTCTCGCCGCTGACACCGGCCGAAGAGGTCGCCCTGTACGGCGGCATCGGCCGCAAGCCCTGACCGTCAGGGTTTGCGGCCCATCCCGCCGAGCGTCTCGACGCGGGGCGGGAGGCCGAAGGGGCTGTGCTCCGGACGCCACTGGGAGACGGGAACCACGCCGGGCTCCAGGAGCTCCAGGCCGTCGAAGAACCGGGTGATCTCCTCGGGCGAACGCAGGTGGTACGGCACGGCGCCGCCGCGGTTGTACCGCTGGTGCGCCTCCCGCCGCTTGGGATCGGCGTCGGTGCCGTCGTTCAGCACGAGGTGGCTGCCGGACGGCAGGGCGTCCAGCAGCCGGCGCACGATCGCGTGCGGGCCGTCCCGGTCGTCGAGGTGCCCCATGATGCCCATCAGCATCAGCCCGACCGGGCGGCCGAAGTCGAGGGTCTCGGCGGCCGCCTCGAGGAT
Organism: Actinoallomurus soli; assembly: GCF_024055715.1. Taxonomy (GTDB): domain Bacteria; phylum Actinomycetota; class Actinomycetes; order Streptosporangiales; family Streptosporangiaceae; genus Actinoallomurus; species Actinoallomurus soli. Next base: position 346,929 of record NZ_JAMXMV010000003.1, on the reverse strand, counting down.
GCGGTCGGGGTCGCGGACGTCCGCGTCGATGTAGTCGGTGGCCCCCTCGGCCGTGCTGGTCAGGAGGGCGCGGGCGTGCGCCAGCACGAGCGGGTCGTTGTCGACGTAGACGATCCGCGACTCGGGGGCGACCCGCTGGGCGATCTCATGGGTGTTGTCCACGGTCGGCAGGCCCGTGCCGATGTCCAGGAACTGCCGGATCCCGACGTCCTCCGCCAGGTGGCGCACCGCGCGGGCGAGGAAGTGCCGTACGGCGCGGGCGGCGTCGACGATGCCCGGGAAGATCTCGGTGAACTCGTCGCCGGCCTTCCGGTCGACGGGGTAATTGTCCTTTCCGCCGAGCCAGTAGTTCCAGATGCGCGCCGAGTGCGGCACGGTCGTGTCGATCTCCGGTGGCGCCGGTCGTTCGGGCTCGGCGGGGGAGGAGGGGGGTCGGTGGTCGATTCCGGGGTGCTGCCGATCGGATGCGTGCGCGTCGTCGGTCACGGGGAAGACCTTTCCTCGATGCCGCGGGAGGGATGCCGTAGGGCAAACCGTCCAATCCGGTTCGCACGGCCGAGGCTATCGTGAGAAGCTTCGGAAGCGATCAGTGTCGGCGACGGTGGAGCGGAGAGAGACGGCATGGTCACTGGCCCCCTCGCTGGTGGCGTGGCCGACAGCGCTCTGCTGGCCTACCGCCAGGCCGGTCCCACGGTGTTGCGGATGCTCGTCGGCGCCCAGCTCCGCAGGTTGCGTGAGGCCAGCGGCCTCACCTGCCAGAGCGCGGGTGCGGCCATCCAGGCGTCGCACTCCAAGATCAGCCGACTCGAGCTGGGACGGCGCGGTTTCAAGCAGCGTGACGTCGAGGACCTGCTGACGCTGTACGGCGTGGACGGTGGCGCCGAGCGCGCGACCCTGCTCGAACTCGCCGAGCTGGCCACCGCGCCGCCGTGGTGGCGGGAGTACGCCGACGTGGTCCCGCGCTGGTTCGAGGACTACCTCGGGCTGGAGCAGGCCGCCAGCGTCATCCGCTCCTACGAGGTGCAGTTCGTTCCCGGCCTGTTGCAGACGCCGGAGTACGCCCGGGCCGTCGTCCGCCTCGCCCATCGCGAGCAGCCCGAGGCCGTCATCGACCGGCGGGTCGCGCTCCGGATGAAGCGGCAGCGGCTCCTGCTGCACCGGCCGAACCCGCCCAAGCTCTGGGCCGTGATCGATGAGGCGGCGCTGCGCCGCCCGATCGGCGGCGCGGACACCATGCGCGCCCAGCTGCGCCACCTCCTCGAGGTCGCCGAGCTGCCGAACGTCACCGTCGAGGTCATGCCGTTCAGCGCCGGAGGCCATGCCGCGGCGGGCGGCCCGATCACGCTGCTGCGCTTCCCCGAGGACGACATCCCCGACGTCGTCTACCTCGAGCAGCTCACGAACGCCGTCTACGCCACGAAGACGACCGACGTCGACTACTACTGGCACGTTCTCAACCGCGTGGTCATCGAGGCGGAGCCGCCGAACGCCTCAGTCAAGATCCTCCAGCGGATCCTCCGCGAGACCTGAGCCCGGCGCGGCGCGGGGACATATCCTTCGAGGTGAGCTCCGCGGACACCGGCGAGAGATTTCGCGCTCGATGCGAACCCTGCTGATCGATAACTTCGACTCCTTCACCTACAACCTCTTCCATCTGCTGGCCGAGGTGAACGGACGCCCGCCCGTGGTCGTCCGCAACGACGTCGAATGGTCCTCGCTCGACCCGCGCGACTTCGACGGCGTGGTGATCTCTCCGGGGCCCGGGCGTCCCTGCCGGGAACGGGACTTCGGGGTCAGCGCCCGCGCGATCCGCGACTGGGACCGGCCCGTGCTCGGGGTGTGCCTCGGCCACCAGGGACTGTGCGAGCTGTTCGGCGGCACCGTGGGCTACGCCCCCGAGCCCGTGCACGGCATCGCGTCCCCCATCCACCACGACGGGCGGGACCTGTTCGCGGGGATCCCCTCGCCGTTCACCGCCGTCCGCTACCACTCGCTGGCCGTGACCGCGCTGTCGGAGGAGTTCGAGCCGCTCGCCTGGACGCCCGACGGCGTCCTCATGGGCGTACGGCACCGGCGGCGCCCGCTGTGGGGCGTGCAGTTCCACCCGGAGTCGATCGGCACCGAGTACGGCCGGGAGCTTCTCACCAACTTCCGCCACCTCGCCGAGGCCGGCCACCTCGCCGAGGCCGGGAACCTCGCCGAGGCCGGGAACCTCGCCGAGGCCGGGGACCTCGCCGAGGCCGGGGACCTCGCCGAGCCCGGGGGCCCCGTCAAGCCCGGGGACCTCGCCGAGCCCGGCGACCTCGCCGGTGTCCGTGACCTCGCCGACCCCCGGAACCCCGCTGCCGTCGGTGACCTCGCAGGCCACCGGTCCCGTCCGCTCGTGCGGCCGGCTCCCGGCGTGCGGGCGCCGTCCGAGCGGCCGTACCGGCTGCAGGTGCGGCGGATCGAGCGGGCGCCGGATCCGGAGGCCGCCTACCGGGAGCTGTTCGCGGGCCGGCCGCGGAGCTTCTGGCTGGACGGCGCGGCCGGGGCCGCCGTCGGATCCCGCTTCTCGGTCATGGGTGACGGCACCGGCCCACGGTCGGAGTACCTCACCTACCGTGTGCGCGAGGGGACCGTACGGGTGGAGCGGCCGGGGCGGCCCGTCGAGCTCCTCCCGGGACCGTTCCTCGACCGGCTCGACGAGCGCCTCCGGGAGCGCGCCCTGCCGCCGGACGAACGGCTGCCGTTCGACTTCACCCTGGGCTACGTCGGTTACCTCGGTTACGAGCTGAAGGCCGAGACCGGCGGCACCGCCGCGTACGACGCTCCGACGCCCGACGCGGCCCTGCTCTTCGCCGACCGCGCCGTGGTGTTCGACCATCGGGAGCGCACCTGCCACCTGCTGTGCCTCGGCGAGGGTCCCGAGGACCCGTACGCCGCGGCGTGGCTCGACGAGACCGAGGCACGCCTGCTGCGCCTGCCCACCGCGCCCGCCGCGCCCGCCGCGCCCGCCGCGCCCGCCGCGCCCGGCGAGGGCGCCGAGGGCGCCGAGAGCGAACCCCTGTCCCGGCCGGTCCGCGCACCCGCTGCGGCCTCGTCGGATCGTGCGCCCGCGCTTCCGTACGAGCTGCGTCACGGTGAGGACGCCTACCTCAAGCTCATCGGCGAGTGCGCCCGGGAGATCCACGACGGCGAGTCGTACGAGATCTGCCTGACCAACCTGGCCGTCGCCCGCGTGGCCGCCGATCCGCTGCGCACCTACGGGTTCCTGCGCCGGGTGAGTCCCGTCCCGTACGGCGCGCTGCTGGACTTCCCGGGCGTCGCGGTGCTCAGCGCCTCACCCGAACGCTTCCTGTCCGTCGGTGCCGACCGCGTCGTGGAGTCCAAGCCGATCAAGGGCACGCGGCCGCGTGGCACGACGCCGGAGGAGGACGCCGCCCTCCGCCGCGAACTGCGCGACAGCGCCAAGGACCGGGCCGAGAACCTGATGATCGTCGACCTGGTCCGCAACGACCTCGGCGCGGTCTGCGAGGTGGGCTCGGTGCACGTGCCGCGCCTGTTCGCCGTCGAGACGTACGCCCCGGTGCACCAGCTCGTGTCGACCGTCCGTGGGGTGCTGCGGCCCGATGCCTCCGCCGTCGACTGCGTACGGGCGGCGTTCCCCGGAGGCTCGATGACCGGCGCGCCGAAGCTGCGCACCATGGAGATCATCGACCGGCTGGAGGGCGGTCCGCGCGGGGTCTACTCCGGCGCGCTCGGCTGGTTCTCCCTCAGCGGCGCCGCCGACCTGGCGATGGTCATCCGGACGATCGTGATCACGCCCGATACGGTCGGGTTCGGGATCGGCGGGGCGATCGTAACGGCGTCCGATCCGGCCGCGGAGTTCGAGGAGACGCTGGTCAAGGCGAGGGCGATGGCCGTCGCGCTCGGCCTGAGCACCGCGCCCGGCGCCGGACGGCGCTCTCCGGAAGAGTGATCCCTGGCGCCCGGTGTCGGTATCGTGGCGCGAACGATGACTGTCACATTCGGCCCCACCACGGTGCTCGGCGACCGGTACCGCCTGGTCGCGCGCATCGCCGTCGGCGGCCAGGGTGAGGTCTGGCGGGCGGAGGACACCGCCCTCGGCCGCCCGGTCGCGGTCAAGCTCCTGCGCGGCGAGTACGCCGACAGCGTGGAGTTCCGCCAGCGGTTCCGCCTGGAGGCGCGGAACGCCGCCGCCCTGTCGCATCCCGGCATCGCCCAGGTCTTCGACTACGACGAGGGCCGTGACGACGAGCCGCCGTACCTCGTCATGGAGTACGTCGAGGGGGAGTCCCTCGCGGCGACGATCGCACGGGACGCGCCGATGCCGCCGGACCGCGTGCTCGAGATCGTCGCGTCGGCCTCGGCCGCCCTGGCGGTGGCGCACGCCGCCGGGCTCGTGCACCGCGACGTCAAGCCCGGGAACCTCCTGGTGGGCCGCGACGGCACCATAAAGATCACCGACTTCGGGATCGCCCGCGCGGTGGACGCCATTCCGCTCACCCGGACCGGCATGCTGATGGGCACCCCGCTGTACCTCGCGCCCGAGCAGGCGACGGGCAAGCAGGCGACGGCCGCCGCCGACCTGTACGCGCTGGGCATCATCGCGTTCGAGCTGCTCACCGGCCGGCCTCCGTACGAAGGGCCGGCGACCGCCGTGCTCGTCGCCCACCGCGACACCCCGCTGCCCGAGCTCCCGGCGTCCGTGCCGTCCGGCGTCCGCGACCTGGTCCGCGCGCTGACGGCCAAGGACCCGGCGGCGCGGCCCGCCGGAGCGGCGGTCGTCGCCGACCGGGCCGCCCGGCTGCGCGCCGATCCGGGCGTGACGATCGCCGGCGGCACGCGGGTCGACGGGGCCACGGTGCCCCCGGCGTACCCGGTCGGCGCCGCGGTGAGCCCCGCGCCGGTGGGTGCCGCGTCGGGCCACCCGCCGCTCGGCGCACCGCCGGGTGGCGCGACCCAGGTGCTGGCGGTGCCGCCGGTCGCCGACGAGCCGGTCCGGCGGGGCCGGGCGCTTCCGCTGGCGATCGGAGGGCTGGCGATCGCTCTGCTGGCCGGGGGAGTCGGCTGGTTCGCCCGCCCGACGTCACCGCACCACCCTGCCGCCACGCCGTCCTCCTCGGCACCCGTCTCCGCGCGCCCGGTGTCCTCGCACCCGGTCTCCCGGCCGTCGCCGACCGCGCACCGGAGGCCCGTCCACAAGGTGCAGCCCCCGCCGAAGCGGACGATGCCTCGCCCGCCGAAGCACAAGAAGCCCGGGCACGGCAGGCACCACTAGGTTCGCGGCCGCGCGGCCACGAACCGAAGGGGGTCACGACCGGCTTCCGTGCGCCGTGATGGTGGGGAACTCCGGACCGAATCGGCCATTTCAGGCAACCCTGATTCGAAGGACTTCCTGCTCCGGATTCGCCATGGCCCGGGCGGGGTGATTCGTCGTCGTCGCGCTGCCGGAAGATCAACTATTCGTGCACTGCCGACTGCTTCCCCTGTGCGAAACCCGAGCGTATAGTGAATGCATCTCACGGGGGTTTACACCAATTAGTGCAAACCTATGCGGCCTTGTCCGCTAACGCATTAGTCCTGACCTGCAGCGAAGGTATTCCATGCGTATGTGGCGATTCATCGCAGGCGTTGAACTAGAAGATCTCGTCGCCGTTGAGATCGACAATGCGAGAGACCACCTCGGTCTGCTGCCTCCGCACGAAGGCGCACAACTGACCACCGTGCTGGAGAAGTTAAGCGCCATGGCGCCGAGCGATGCGCTCGCCGATGGCGAGCTGGCGGCTCTGATCGAGGGCCTGGTCGCCATTGCCCGCGCGCAGGCGGATTCGGACGACACCGAGGACGCGCTCGACAGGCTCAACGTCGCGCACGAGCTGGCCCGAGGGGGCCGGGTCGGCGGCGGACCGTCACGGCAGATGCGGCTCTGTCTGCAGGCGGCCTGCGACGTGATGATCCGGCAGCAGGTACGAGAGATCGGCGCCTCAGAGGACGGATCGGTCGATGCTCTGATCACCGAGCTCGAAGAGCTGATCAACAAGGTCCACGGGCAATCGATCACCCTCCAATACCGGATCAGGATCAATGAAGTCATCCTGCGTGAGCTGGAGAGCCTGCGCGAGGCGAATGGCGGGGATGTCAATTTCGAGCAGCGGTTGGTCCGGAACAACATCACCGCGGTGCTCGGGCTCGTTCTCCCCCATCACATGAAGAGCGTTCAGGCGAGGTGGCGGGAGATCGCTCGGCACGTCGCTCCCCACGCCCTGCGCTTCGCCGAAGAAGAATACGCCTTGCCGCAGCCTCTGACGGACCTGCTGGGACCGGAGTCGCTGGAGCGACTCGAAGAGGCGGTGTCCTCCGGCGACAACGGCTCGCTCATCGACGCGTTGGCGGACGTGGAAGACCTCCTCACCCAGAACCTCATGCTGAGGCTGAACGTCACCCAGGAGGTCACTCCTCCGGAACGCAAGGTCTTCTCCCGGCCGGGAGTACAGGACCCCCAGTGGCTGAACGCCAAGGCCAAACTCGACCGTAACGATCGCGGCGCCATCCTCGATCTCCGCAACCTGTGGCTGCGCCGTGGACAGAACGTCTACACCCGGATGTGGCTCGCCTACGCCTACGCCAAACTCGGCCGCCCGGGTGAGATCCACGAAGCCATAAGCCTTTACCAGGGGGTCATCGCCGACGAGCGATTCGACCGGGAGCGCAATGGCACCGCTTACTGGAACCTGGCCGTCTCACTCAGCCGGGTGCCCGCGCTCACCGCCGACGCACTCGATGCGCTGCTGCCGGTGCTCGACCTGGAACGCCACCCCGCCGGCGCGCTGGACCTCGCCATGCTCTGGGCACTGCAGCAGGGGCGGACGGAGATCCAGCAGCGGCTGTACGCGAAGTTCCACTATCCGGAGGCGCGTTTGCTCGGCGCCCTGGCGAGTGCCCGCGAAGGCGTCGAGACCGGCGAGCGCACGGCTTCGTCGGAGCATCTGCGCAGGTTGAGCGCGCTCCTGAGCGATCCCGACCATGAGTTCCCCAATCCGGCCGAGCGGATCGATGTCCGCAAGCTCGATCAAGCGGCGAGGGACTTCGTCGGGCTTCACCTCCTGGACGCCGGCATCGAATGGTTCCAGCAGCGGTTGACCTACCCCGGCGAGTTCTACAGTTACAAGAACTGGGAGTGCCTGGCCGACCTGTACGAGCACGCGGGGGATCTCCCCGGCTCCTGGCGCGCCCGATGCCAGAGCATGGAGCGAACCCTCCGGACCAGCGCCAAACAACGGCGACCGGAGATGGCCAGTGGCCCGTTCAAGCGTCTCCTCACCTGGGGAATGCGTCACGGCTTCCAGGAAGAGGCGCTTCGGGAGCTCCGCAAGAACTGGCAGAAGACCACCCTGAGCCCGAGCGAGGTACGGGTCTGGGAGGAGAAGCTCGGCCCGGTCGGCCCGGTCGGCCCGGTGGGCTCGCGGCAGGCCGGTCACTCCGAGGCGAGACCGACCGGCGGCTCCGATCGGACCCGCGGACCGCAGCCGGACGGGCTCAGCGCCACGGCGGCCCAAGAGATCGTGGACCGCCTCGCGCCACGCTTCGAACACGTCTCTTCGGCCCAGGGCCTATCCGCTCTGGCCGCCGAGACGGACGACCTCCTGACCGCCGCCGCTGCTCTCGGCCGGTCCGGCCCGCAGCCGGCGATCAAGGCGATTCGGGCGATCTCCGCCCTGGCGAGCGAGTTCCAGCGCGGCGTGAACGAAACGCGCGCCCAAGCGCTGGACGCGGAGATGCGTGAACACGGTCAGGCGCTTGCGCAGGCGCTGGACGGCGTCCCGCTGGAGTTGCGGGGTCTGGCGCGGGCCTCGCTGAACGTCGTTCAGGGGCTCGCGGCCCACTTGCGCGGTGTCCCCGACCTCAACCTGACGATGCCGCCCGACCTGCACATGACCTTGACCGATCAGGACGTCAGGACCAGATTGGCCATCCGGCTCCACAACCCGGCCGTCGAGGCGGCCCGGCGGGTGCGCGTCGCGTTCAGCTCCGAGACCCCCGAGCTGACAGTGCTCAATCCACTGGTCACTCTGGACGAGATCCCGCCGGAGGAACGGCGGCTCGTCGATGTCGAGGTTCAGCTGACCGGCGCGCCCGCCCCGGCGGCCTGCAAGGTCCTCTGCCACGTCACCTGGGACTCGCTCGGCGTCGAGCGGGAGGTCCACGCGCGTGCCGACGTACCGGTCGGCCCGCCGGGTGATCCGGTGCCCGTGACCGAGCGGTTCGTGCTCGCGGCACCCGTCGCGGCCGACCGAGTCGATCTCTTCCAGGGACGAGATCGGGAGCTCCGTGAACTGCGCGAGGCATTCGCCGGCGGACGGATGCGGCGGCTCTACTTCGTGAACGGCATTCGTAAGGTCGGCAAGTCGACTCTCGTACGCCACCTCGGCAGGGTCTGCGCCCCAGAGGTGCTCACCCTCATGGTCGACTTCGACATCGACACGGGGCTGAACGACAAACGGCTCATCCGCGAGCTCCTTCGCAAGGCGCAGCTTTCCCTGCGGGAGTATCCGGAGTTCGCGGACTACGAGATCCCCCTACCGGGTGCCGCCGACTTCGAACTCGACGCGCCGTGGACCGTCTTCGAGACCTCGCTGCGGGACCTGCAACGCCGGACGGGACGGCAGATCCTGATCTGTTTCGACGAACTGCAGGAGGTCGTCAGACGCATCAACGACCCCGCGGAGGAGCTCAGCGGCAGCATGCTGTCCTGGCTGCGCACGAAGGTGCAGTCCGAGTCCGACCTGCTTTTCCTCTGCACCGGGTCGGAGTCGTACGACGCGACCAAGCGCCGAGTGGAGAGCCGCCTGTGGGCCAACATGCAGCCGTACAACATCTCCTTCGTCGACAGGTCGGCCATGACGCGGATCGTCACGGTCCCCCTTCAGCGGGACGACGTCCGCTGGCTGCCCGAATCGCTCGACCTGCTGTGGGACCTCACCGAGGGCCACCCGTGGGTGATCCAGGTGCTGGCCGCCGGCGCCGTCACCGCCCTCAACCGGGAGCAGCGCCGCGTGGTCCTGCCCGGAGACATCATCCGCGCCGCCGACGTCGCGGCCACCGAGTCGCGGGTGAGCGACTGGTGGTGGAACGAAGAAGAGGGCGTGGTGACCGAGGCGCACCGGCAGATCGCCTTCCTGATCCTCAAGCACCAGCCCGGCCCGCGCCGCGGAGTGACGACGAGCGAGCTGTTCCAGGCGTGCGCGCGTTCGGGAATCCAGTCACCCGGGATGTACGTCGACACGATGGCGGCGCTGGAACTCCTGACCCTCGAAGAATCCGCGGACGGCGACCGCTGGCGCATCCGCGGCGGGTTCCTGGAACGGTACCTCGAGAGCCTGCTCGCCCGGGTGATCAGCGAAGCGCAGGTGGACACCTCGGCCAAGGCGGCCAACCAGCCGCTCGGGGTGTTCCTCGACGTGGAGAACATCAAGCGCTCGCTGATGGAGCTCATCGAAGAACGCCCGGTGCACGAACGGGCTCGCCTCGAACGCCGGATCCGCGGTGACGAGTTGGGGAACCGACTGCTGAAGGCGGCGGCCCGGCACGGCAATCCAATGATCAGATGGGCCGTCGCGAACTGGCATGTGGCCTACCTCGAGGGCGACCAGATGTCCTACAAGGCCGCCGGCTACCAGCCCGACATCGCCGGCGCGGACAAGGCCAACGCCTCGGACCATGTCCTGAAGGAACACATTCATGCCGCGCTTCGCGACAACGAGTTGAGCGCGTTCGTCATCGGAACCGGGGACGGCGATTACCAGGCCATCACTCAGACGCTGCAGTCGCAGGGCAAGTACCTTGTCCTCTGGGCCACCCGGAGGAACATGAGCAACGCCTTCGGGGCCAACCTGCGCAGCAGCGACGGGATGCTCGTCGTCGAATTCCTGGAGGACATCGTCTTCTCCGCCGACGACCTGACTTGACAGTTCTCCGACGGCCTACGCATCCTGAAAGGGAGGCAAGCCCCATACCTCGCTTCCTTATATCTCCTCGGTACGCGTCCGCCCAGCAGGAGCCGGCGTGCGAGCGAGGACAGGAGCGGGGAGATGCGAGGATTGGGTCGCCTCACGGCTGGAGCCGCCTTTGGAAGCGCATCCCTTCAGCTCGCGGGGCATGCCGCCGGTGGGCTCTTGATCCTCTTGGTGCCGGTGCTGTTGTACTGGCTCCTCATCATGGTCCTCGCGCTGGCCGCCGTGTTCTGCGGGCCGGCCCGGCGCCGCGCGGCCCGTGCCGTGCTCGAGCTCCTGCTCAGCCACGACGCGCGCTCCACGAGCCGGTCTCGTCGGTCCCGCGCACGTCGACGTGGCGCTTGACCCCCCGCGGCGGTCGGCATCCGGTGGCCGGTCAGCGCCCGGTGGCCGGTCCGCCCTCCTGGCCGCGTCCGTGCCCTTCCCCGGGTTCGTCGCCGGCGGTCGTCGCGGCGATGCCCGTCACGGCGGCCGTGGTCGAGGCGTCCGGCGGACCCGCACCGTCCGGCGTGGCCGGGACGGTCGCCTCGGCGGGGTCGGGGGCGGTCGGGGGGCCGACGGCGGCGGACAGGACCTGGGCGTTCGGCAGGTGGTAGTCGCCGTCCTCGGACCGGAGCAGGACGTACGTCAGGCCGATCTCCAGCACGGTGCCCTGGAACTCCCCGCCCAGCGGCCCGGACGACAGGCGTACCTCGTCGCCGACGGTGAAGGGCCTGGACAGCAGCAGGATGATGCCCGCGAAGAGGTTGGCGAGGGTCTGCTGGGCCGCGATACCGACGAGCACCCCGGTCAGCGCGCCGCCGAGCACGAGCTGCCCGACGGGCAGGCCGAGCAGTTGCAGCGTGAGCACGAGGGTCGTGAGCCCGCCGATCAGCACGAGGACGAGCCGCACCATCGTGGCGTGGCTGGTTCCGAAGCGGGGCAGCAGAAGGTCGCGCGCCCGGCCGGACAGGCCCAGCGTCGCGGCGAACGCCAGCAGGCAGAACACCACCGCGCACCCGACCGCCGCCAGTTGCCAGGGCAGCCGCTGACCGTCGGACAGCCGGGCCTGCTGGCGGGCGAGGATCGACCCGGCCATCGCGAGGACGGCGAGGACCGCCGCGATGATCGAACGCCATGGCCGTGCCCTCCTGCGAACCCGGGCGACCTGGTCGGCCAGGTGGATCTGGTTCACGCACGACCACCTTCACGAGCTTCGGAACCTGAATCGCGCGCATCCTAACGCCTCGTGGTTGGCACGATCCGGCCGATAACGCGTCAACCGCGGTCGTACGGGTTAGCGTCCAAGAAGGTGGTACGCGAACCACGATGGGGGTCTCATGGGCGCGCGAACCAGGGCCGAAGAGCCCGACGTCGACCTCGCCGGACTGGACTTCTGGGCACGCCCCGCCGAGGAGCGGCTGGCCGCCTTCGCGCGTCTGCGCTCGTGCGACCGGCCCGTGTTCGTCCGGGAGCGGCGGGTGCCGTTCGTACGGGACGGGCGGGGCTTCTACGCGCTCGTACGCCACGCCGACGTCGTCCACGCCAGCCGGAACGCCAAGGTCTTCAGCAGCGAGCCGGCGGCCACGTCGCCCGAGCCGCCACCGTGGATCGTCCTGCTGTTCGGGCGGCCGATGGTGAACATGGACGACCCGCGTCACGCCCGGCTGCGGCGGATCGTCTCCCGCGCGTTCACCCCGCGCCGGCTCGCCCGCATCGACGAGCACATCGCCGCGACCGCCCGGGCGATCGTCGACGACGTCCTGGAGCGCCGCTCGGGCGACTTCGTGGCCGACGTCGCCGCCCGCCTGCCCATCGCGGTGATCTGCGCGATGATGGGCATCCCGGAGCGGGACCACCCGAAGGTCGCCGCCTGCGTGGACGCCATGACGGAGTACTCCGGGATCCGCGGCGACGTCGTACGGCTCCGCGCGCTCCGCCTGTTGGTCGGCAACCTCAAGGCCATCGTCGTGCTGCACCGCCTGGTCGCGCGGCTGGGCCGGGAGCGCCGCCGCCGGCCGGCCGACGACCTGGTGTCGGCGCTGGTCACCGCGGACATCGACGGCGAGCGGCTGTCGCTGCGCGAGCTGGGCGCGTTCTTCGACCTGCTGCTGGTCGCCGGGAACGAGACGACGCGGAACGCTCTCGCGCACGGGCTGCGGCTGTTCACCGACCATCCGGACCAGCGGGCGCTGCTGCTGGCCGACTTCGACGGCCGGATCGGCGGGGCGGTCGAGGAGATCGTGCGGTACTCCTCCCCGATCATGCAGTTCCGGCGTACCCTGACCCGCGACTACGAGATGAACGGGCAGTCCTACCGCAAGGGCGACAAGGTCGTGCTGTTCTACGGATCCGCGAACCGGGACGAGAGGGTGTTCGCCGCCCCGGACGTCTTCGACATCACCCGGGATCCGAACCCGCATGTCGGCTTCGGCGGCCCGGGACCGCACCTGTGCCTGGGAGCCAATCTGGCGCGGCGGGAGCTGACCGCGATGTTCCGTGAGCTCTTCACCCGGGCGCCGGGGATCCGGGCGACCGGCGAGCCGGAGTTACTGCTGTCCGGCTTCGACAACGGCATCAAGCGCCTGCCGTACGAGATCTGAGGCGAGTCCGCCGTGGCCATCCGCAAGCGCCTGCCGATGCTGATCATCTGTGCCACCCTGCTGGGGGCGCTGGCCGCGACCCTCGGATTCGCGATCCAGCGCGCCTCGGAGGGCCGGGAGCCGGTGCGCACGGTCGGCGTCGTGGGGGCCCGCGGCCTCGGCGACTGGCCGGTGTGGGGCTTCACCCACACGGACTACAGCGCCGACGTGGGTCCGTCCGGCGGTACGGCCGCCTCCGCCATCGCCCGCCGGCCGGTCCTGCAGAACCAGCACATCATGGGCTGGGGCGCCGGCAACCCGGAGCCCGCCCCCGGGACCTTCGACTTCCGCTCGCTCGACCGGCGGATGGACTACATCCGGCGGACCCACGGCGTCCCCGTCATCACCCTGTGCTGCGCCCCCGACTGGATGAAGGGCGGCACGCCCGGCCGGACCGACTGGAACACGCTGGAGGTCGCCCCGACGCGCGACCACTACCAGGACTTCGCCGCGCTGGCCGCCACGGTCGCCCGGCGCTATCCGGACGTGCGCTACTTCGCGGTGTGGAACGAGCTCAAGGGCTTCTTCGACCAGAAGGCCGGCCGGTGGCGGTACGAGGACTTCACCGACTTCTACAACACGGTCTACGACGCGGTGAAGGCGGTGAATCCGCGGATCCGGGTCGGCGGGCCGTACATCCCCATGTACAGCTACGTGGGAGGCGGCCACCGCTCGGCGGTCAGCGGACCGTGGGGGAGCGTCGACCAGCGGGTGATCGACGCCATCGACTACTGGCTGGCGCACAAGCACGGCGCCGACTTCATCGCCGTGGACGGCCCGACGGCCAGCGACGACCGCGACGTCTACCCGGATGAGGTGACCGCCCTGGACAAGCTGGGCGCGATCGACGCCTGGCTGCGCTCGAAGACGAACCTGCCGATCTGGTGGGACGAGTACTACGTCGAGCCGCAGAGCCTTCCGTGGACCGAGCGCAAACGCGTCGCCATCAACGCGGCGGCGTTGATCGAACTGGCACGGACCGGCGTCAGCACGGTCCTGTACTGGAACAACGAGGCACAGGACGCGCGCTGCCAGGGCTGCCTGTGGATCAGCACGCTCGTGCCGAACGGCGGTGCGCCGGGAGGCATGCTGACCCTCCTGCAGGACTTCGCCCGGTGGTTCCCGGCCGGCACACCGCTGATCGGCCTGTCGTCGGCCGACCGCCGGGTTCGGGTGCTCGCCCAGCCGCGGGAGGCGGTCGCCGTCAACGTGAGCGATCGCCGGGTCCGCACCCGGATCGGCGGCGACGAGGTCACCCTCGCTCCGTACGAGATCCGCTGGCTGGACGGTTAGCGGCCCGGCGATCGTCGTTCAGCCGCTCCGCTCACCGCCGGAAGTGCCGGAAGCGGTACGGCCGGTAGTGCCGGTAGTGCCGGAAGTGCCGGTGGCGGTACGGCCGGTAGTGGCGGTAGTGCCGGAAGTGGCGGTGGCGGTACGGCCGGTAGTGCCGGAAGTGCCGCCGATAGCGGCGGTAGTGGCGCCGGCGGTGGTGGTCGCCCCGCACTACGGTGACCGGCTCGGTCCTGTCCTGGGCGACGCCGGCGGGTGCCGGCGCCTCAGGGGCCGTGCCCTCCGGTGCCCCCGCCACGCGGGAAGCGGTGCTCCGGCCCAGGTCGGACTGCGCGCTCGCGGGTGTTCCCGCGAACACGACGGCCGCCGTGGCGGCGCCGAGCAGGCCGATGATCGCGCTCTTCTTGATCAGCACATCGAACTCCTTCTTCCGAAACGGACTGTCGGGTTCTTCTCGGGCCGGGACCGGGGCGAGAAGAGCGTGCACGCGGTGCTTGCCACCGCACTCGCCTCCTCACTCACTACGCGGCCGGCTCGTACCTCACCGGGCACTCCGCTCGCTCGTCGGTTCACGCGGGTCAGTCGACGAAGGCCGCGGCGTCGCCCGCCCGCGCGAAGGTGCCGCGTCTGCCTACGACGGCCGTGACGCCATCGCCGAACCCGTCGACCCCGTCGATGAATCCGTCGCGCCCGAGGAACCCGTCGCGTCTGATGAAGCCGTCGCCGAGGAACCCGTCACGACCGAACCGGTTGCAGCAGCCGCCGCCGCCGAAGAACCGGTTCGGGCGGTTGACGTTCCTGGCCACCGCGACGTTGTTGTTCCGGTTGATCACGCGGACCGGGACCACGACGCGGGTCACGTTGATGTTCCGGTTGTGGTTGCGCGAGAACACCCGGTGACTCGCGACGTAGCGGTGGTATGAGCCCCAGCGGTGGTGGCCGTGCCCGGTGAGAGCCTGGGCCGACGCGGGCGAACCGGTGAGCAGGATGCCGGCTGTAGCGGCGGCGATGGCGAGACCGCCGGCAGCGCTTGTCGTCTTCAGCACGTTCATCTCCTTGTTGCCGGAAATGGCCCGATGGCCATGAGTGCCCGTTTTGGGCGCCATAGCCGTACTTTCCCGACGACTCTCTTAACGCGGCAACCTCGGCGTAACTTGCCTACAAAAGCGACGAAGACGACACCAGCCCCGGGGCGGGATTTCGTACTCCCTGCCCCGGGGCTGGATGTTCTGTCGGCGAGTCTTTACCGGCCAATGCCGCCCTTCACGGAAAAGGCACCTTAAAACCACCAAGTTCCCGTGCGGCATCCCTTTCGGCGCAAACCGCCGACGTGGGCGCATCAGACGTCAGACCGAGCGGAGGTCAGCGGATCACCGGCGGTCCTGGTTCTGGTTCTCGTCGACCTGCCGCTGGTTCTGCCGCTCGCGCTGGTTCTGTCGCTCGAACTGGTTCTGCCGCTCGTTCTGTGCCTGGTCGTTCCGGGCGACGGCGACGTTGTTGTTCCGGTTCCTGAGGCGGAGCCGGATGTAGTTGAACGTGCTGTGGTTGTTCCAGGTGAAGGCGTTCCAGCGGTTGCCGAGGGCGCCGAAGGCGGCACCACCGAAGCCGCCGCCACCGCCACAGCAGCCGAAGCCGCCGCCGCCGAAGCCGCCGCCCCCACCCCACTCCGGGGTGACGGCCGACGCGGGGGAACTGGTGAGGATCGCGCCTGCGGCGCAGGCGACCACGAGGCCCCCCAGGGTGAAGGACTTCTTCGACATCTCAATCTCCTGTCAGTGCTCGATCGGACGATGTGGTGGGTGATCAGGGCGTCTGCCACTCACTACTTCCGGCACCCTGCTCGGCACTCGCGCTCTGCCGGGCCGGCGCGGCCCCGGAGTCACCTGATGCGCCGGAGTCGCCGGGATCGCGCGCGACGCCGGATCCGCCGGCGACCTGCGGCCGGGCCTGCCGGGCCGCCGCCCCGACCGGCGCGGTGCCCGTGCCGGTCGTGGCGGGCGTGAGGTCCGAGCGACGGGTCAGGCCGCCGCCGTCGTCCCCGGCCCGCTCCTGCTGCAGTAGCCGCTGGCGCTCCAACTGCCGCTGGCGCTCACGCTGGGCCTGCTCGTTCCGCGCGATGGCGATGTTGTTGTTCCGGTTGTAGATGAAGATCCGGATGAAGATGCGCGGACGGTTGCTGTTGAGGTTCAGACTCCGGTGCCGGTGCACGGAGTAGTGACGATGGTGGTTGCTCCACCAGTAACCGGCGAGGTCGGGCTGAGCGTTCGCCGGCGAACTTGTGAGCAAGACGCCGGCGGCGGCCGATACCACCAAGCCGAGAGAGGCGTATTTTGTTTTCAGCACGCCGATCTCCTTTCGCTGTCGGGGAGAAGGGCGCCGAAGAGGTCATCTCCGGCGCCCTTTCCTGACCGGACGGCGCGGCGGCCGTCACCGCATGGTTCTCCGAGCCGTCGCCGGGCTCTGCCGGCTTTTACCGCCCTGGGTCAGACTCCGCTGGACTCAGACGACGGGAGCGCCGACGCCCGGGTTCTGGTTCCTGTCACGCCGGTCGCGGTCCTGGTCGATGAGGTCCTGCCGCTGCCGGTCGGCCTGCCGCTGACGCTCGAGCTGGAACTGGTTCTCACGCTGGGCCTGTGCCTGGTCGTTGCGAGCGATCGCGACGTTGTTGTTGCGGTTCCGGATCCGCAGCCGGATGTAGTTCCACACCGAGTTACCGTTGAAGTTCAAGTTGCGGTGGTTCGAGAAGTGGCGGAAGTTCTGGCCGGAGAACCAGCCGCCGCCGCCCCAGCCACCACCACCCCAGCCGCCCGGACCGAACTGGGCCTGGGCCGGCGAAGCGGTGAGGATCGCACCCGCGGCGGTGGCGATCACCAGGCCACCGAAAGCGAACTTCTTCTTAAGCACGTCGGTCTCCTTATCTCGGAATGGCGCGATGGCCTTCACGAAACGGCTCTGCCCCCCCGTTTCGGGTGGACGCCGTTGTTTGTAACATTCCCACGTCCTTTCTCGGCAAGATAACTACAGGGTAAGATGACAATAAAGAGCGAAATTCAAAAACCGGACTTATCGCCCTGTTCTCCGACCTGTCCGTTCTTTGTTCGCGGAATGGGCGCGATGACCCTCTGAGCCGTTCCGGATCTTGTTCTGGAGTCCGCCCCGGACGGTGTGTCGCCGCGTACGGGAGGCCCGCCCGGCACTAGGTTCAGGACGCCGGGCGTGCGCCCCGGCCGTTCCGGTCAGCGATCGAAGGCCCAGGACTCGTCGTCGTCATCCGGGTCTGTTTCCCTCAATAGCCGCGATTCCGGCGAACCATCGTTATTGCGATGACCGATGGCCAGTGCGGCGATAGGCGCGCAGATGGCGGCGACGGCGCTCAATCCGCCACGCGGCGACCAGATCGAGCACACCAGCATGACCTCGGCGACCGCGGCGTTCAGGACGATCGCGCCGATGCCCGCGACGACGACCCGCGCCGTCCGGTCGAGCCGGCTGAGCAGCCTGGCCAGGCAGAACGCCGGCGTGCCGAGGGCCAGCGCCGGCGCCAGCGGACGGGCGAGCGCGGGAACGGAGGGCAGGAGCGCCATCGCGACCAGGCCCGCGAGGAGGACCGCGCCGACCGCGCCGGAGAGCATCCGCCGTCCCGTCATCAGGACGACCCCAACGCCAGGAAGCGCTCGGCGATGACGCCCGCGCAGGCGATGAGCAGAACGGCCGCTCCCCAGGTGAACGGCCGCAGCCGCGACCCCGTACCGGGCGGCGCGTACAGCCGGACGATCTCGCGCGCGAGCAGAAGAACGATCAGCGCCGGCAACGCGACCAGGCCGATCGGCGTCCAGCGCGTCGAGCCGAACGTGAAGCGCGCCGCGCGGGCCGGAGGCGGTGGCGCGCCCGGCGCTGGGGTCCGCAGCGCGTAGACGGCGGCGTCGCCGTCCGTGAAGACGGGACGGAGCTGCGGCGCGGCGGCCAGCGCCGCCCGCAACCGGCCGGCGTACGCGGCGGGCAGGCCGTAGTTGTAGTGGTTGTACGCCTCGTTGGCCCGGCTGGTGACGAAGTACCCGCCGGGCCGTTCCCGGAGGGCCGCGACGATCCCGGAGAGGTCGGACGGGTTCGCGGAGGCGCGAACGGCGGTGTAGTCGAAGCGCTCCATCGACCGGGCGCCCCACGGCATCATCGGGAAGTACCCGGCGTCGTCCTGCGGGTCCGCCTGCCACACGACGTTGATCACGCCGGTCGGGGTCTGCCGCAGCATCGCCTCGAACGCCTTCACCTCGCCGGGGCGAACCTGCTCGAACGTCTCATTGCCGAAGCGGACGAACAGGAAGCCGCCCGCCAGCAGCAGCCCGGACAGCGCCGCGCCGCCGACCGCGAGGGTACGGCGCGGCGCGGGAAAGGTCGTCGGGAAGAAGGCGTACGCCGCGAGGAGGCAGGCGCCCGGAAGGACGAAGAAGTACACCCGCAGCGCGATCTCGCCCCCGTAGTTCTGCAGACCCGCCGCGAGGAACGGCGCGGCCAGCAGGACGAACGCGACCCGGTCGTCCAGGCGGCGCAGCCGCCGCCGTACCGCCCCGTACACCGCGAGCAGCACGGTCACGGCGGCGATGAGGATCCGCACGAGCTGCACCGTCGCCAGGCTCTCGCTGCCGTTGCTCACCCGGCCGGCGACCCCGCCGGTCAGGTTCGACAGCAGCGCGCCCGCTCCGGAGAACAGGTCGCCGATGTGCCCCGCCCAGTACGCCGTCGCCATGAAGCCGACCCAGCCGGCGACCATCACCGCGAGCAGGACCGGCAGCCCGCGCGCCGTGCAGCGCCGGACGACCACGAGCCCCGTGCAGGTGAACAGGGTCAGGAACGGGGTGAGCTGGTGGCTCGCCGTGGTCACCGCGAAGACCACCACGAGCACCACGAGCAGGGCGGCGCGGGTACCGGCCGGGACGTCGACGGGCGGGCGTTCCCCGGCGGCCAGCGGCCCGCTGACGAACGCCCGGACTCGCCCCGCGTCGGACCGCCACGCGGCGGGCCGTACCGGCGGGCGGAACCAGTTCAGCAGCACGCCGATGAACAGCAGGTAGAGCAGGTACGTGAAACCCTGCGGGCTGAAGTAGTCCTGCCCGACCCAGTCCACCACCACGAACAGCCACGCGGCCAGCCAGCGCGCGCGCCAGTTCGCGCGCATGGTCCGCAGGATGAGGTACAGCGGTGCGAGGTAGAGCAGCTGCGCGGCGACCGGCGCCCAGTGCAGCAGGGGCTCCAGGTCGCGTAGGCCGGCCGCCCGGGTCACGAAGGCGACGAGCGCGAAGAACCCCGGCCAGCTGAACCGCGCGTCCAGCGCGTAGTCCGCCGCGCCGGTCCGCCGGATGTACTCCACGAACCCGTAGTGCTGCCAGGCCGTCTCCGGCCGGGCGTACGGCTCCAGGGCCGGGGCCAGGCCGTGCAGCGCGACGACGATGGCGACGAGCTGCAGGAGCAGGAGGACCCGGCGCTGCCGGTCCAGCCACAGCGTGCCGAAGAACGCGGCGACGAGCAGGCCCGCGCCCACGAGGGTGGCGACCGGCAGCACCGAGATCAGGCCGTACCCGTTCATCCGGGCGAGCCGCACCTGCCGGAGCGGCAGCCAGTACAGGCCGAGCCCGGCGGCGAACAGCACCCACGGCGGCCAGGCGACCCGCGCCCTCCGGCGCGGCCGGCGCCCGGCGGCCCGCCGCCCGGGCCCGGAGACCGCGACGTCCCCGGACGCCGCGCCGGCCACCATCTCGTGCGCCATCTCGTGCGCCGTGCCGGGCGGCACCTGGGCCACCACCTCGGGCGTCGCGTCGTGCGCCACCTCAGAGACCGCCACATCCCCGGACGGCGCGTCGGCGACGGCCACAGGCGCCGCGTCGGGTACCGCCTCGGGTACCGCGCCGGACGCGGGCTCAGGCGGGACGGGCGTGACCGGGCGGATCACGCGGAGCATGGCCGGGAGGACGGCGACGGCGAGCGCGGCGGTGACCGTCAGGACGGCGTATCCGGGACCGGTCGCGTGCGCGCCGCCGGGCAGGAGGAGCACGAGCCCGAGCACGCCGGCGAACCGCACACCCTGCAGCAGCGCCACCAGCCGGGTGCGCCGCCGCACCCGCAGGACGCCGATGTACATCTCGATCAGCGCCTTGGGCAGGACGGCGAGGGCGAGCAGCCGCAGCAACGGGGCGCCCTCCCGCGCGTACCCGTGGCCGAAGATCGACAGGCCGAGCCGGGCGCCGAGCAGGAGGGCCACGGTCGCGGGCAGGAGGATCAGCGTCATCCGGACGAGCGCCGAACGGCAGGCGGCGGCGAGTCCGCCCGCGTCGAACGCCCCCTCGACCGTCAGCGACGTCGCCATGTTGACGGCCAGCACGTCGACGGTCGCGCCGAGCACCCACGCCAGGTAGAAGTAGGCGTTCGTGCGGGCGTCCAGGCGGGTGGCGACGACGACGGGCACCAGGTTGCACAGGGCGTAGTAGAAGAGCGTTCCGGTGTAGTCGCCGAGGATGTAACGGCCGATCTCCGCGCCGGTCGGGACGGGCCGGTCGTCGGCGGTGGCGGCGACGTGGCGGGGGATGAGCCGCTCGTGGAGCAGCGCCTCGACCGGGATGAGGACGAGCAGCGCCGCCAGCACCCAGGAGATCGCGATGCCGTCCTCCGGCAGCGCGCCCGCCAGGACGACCAGGAGCACGATCTTCAGGCCGGCGAACAGCGTGTTCTTGCCGAGCACGCCGGTGGCGTGCCGGAGCCCGGTGAGCACCCCGTCCTGGGCGGTGAACAGGCTCCACGAGACGACGGAGACGACGAAGAAGATCCCGGTGCCGCGGCCGGACAGGTGCGCGAACGACGGCCCCCACCAGCGCAGGGTGAGCAGGAACCCGGCGGCGAGGGTGGCGGCGGCCGTGATGCCCGCGATGTACGTGCGCAGCACCAGCCGGCTCGTGCCCTTCCCCATCTCCGGGACGAACCGGATGAGGATGAAGTTCAGCGCCGTGAGGCCGCCGAGGAACATCATGGCCTGGTTCTGCGCGGACTGCCGGCCGACCTCGGCGGGAGGGTAGAACCGGGCGGCGAGGAGCCAGTAGCCGAGCCCGAGCACGCCGGTGAGCCCACCGTTGATCATCAGGGCGTAGGCGTTACGGAACAGCGGATTGGACAGCTCGCTCCGCAGGGCCGCCATGGGCTCCAGTGTCGCCCTCTCGTCCGTTCGCGCAAGTGCCTTCGACCGCGTCACACGGTTCCTCGGAGGCGTCGTACGGCGTAGCGGGACCGGCGCAGGAGCGCGTATCCCTTGGTCAGCGCGTGGTCGGCGAGGAATCCGCGGCCGTGCAGCGCCCGTTCGAATCCCGCGAGCGACGTGCCGGCCCGTACGGTCACGCGCGGCACGGCCAGCCGGTCGCCGTCCCCGGGCGCGAGGGCGTTCGCGACCGCGCACGCCGCGTGGTACCCCGCCGCCCGCACCTCCCGGCGCACCCGCGCGCTGGAGTAGCCGTACGGGTAGGCCATCGTCGTGACGGCGCGGCCGACCCGGTCCTCCAGGAGCCGCCTGCTGCGCAGCAGTTCCGTGCGCAGCACCGCGTCGCGGAGCTGGTCGAGCTGGGCGTGACTGTGGCCGTGCCCGCCGACCTCGATCCCGCAGCTCGCGATCTCCGCGACCTGGCTCCAGCTGAGCGTCGGCCCGAGCGGCCGTCCGGCGGCGTACGGCCCGGCGTCCCGGATCCAGCCGGTGGTGACGAACACCGTCGCGCGGAAGCCGAACTTCTCCAGCAGCGGCAGCGCCCGCTCGTGGAAGTCGGCGTACCCGTCGTCGAACGTGATCACCACCGGACGGCCGGGCGCCGGGCCGCCCGCCGACAGCTCGCCGAAGGTGATCGGCGTGAAGTCGTTGTCCCGCAGGTGGGCGAGCTGCTCGGCGAACGCCTCCGGGCGGACCGCGAGCCGGTCCGATCCGCCGATGGAGTGGTACATCAGGATCGGGACGGGAGCAGTCGGGTCGTCACCCATGGGACCTCCGGAGGGAGCCGGCGGCGTATCCGGGGAGTCTGAGGGACCCGGCCGCGTACCCGGACATCGTGAAGGCGAGCCCGGCCACGATCGCCGCCGCGCGCCCGAGCCCGGCCGGGTCGCCGGTGACCGCGGCGCGCAGCCCGCGCCCGACGCCGCGCGGCAGTTCGATGAGGGCGTGCCGGCGTTCGCTGGCCAGCCCGTCCCCGACGCCCACGCTCCGGGTGACCATCGCCTTCGACAGTCCCTCGGCGTAGCAGCGGGTGCGGAAGTACGCGAAGCGCGCGCGCTCGCCGGGCACGCGGTGCCAGATCACGGCGCGGTCGTCGAACAGCAGCACCGTCTCCGGCGCGGCCTGGCGCAGCCGGATGCAGAATTCGGTCTCCTCGCAGCCCAGCGGCCGTTTGCCGGGGGCCCGCCCGATGCCGCTGCGGAAGCCCCCGGCGACCTCGAACGCCGCGCGCCGGAACGAGGCGTTGCCGCCCATGAGGTTCCGGATCGGGCCGGCGGCCATTCCGCGGTACGTGCAGCCGACCACCCACGCGAACTCCTCGGGGAACCAGCGGGGCGCGTCGGACGGCCAGAGTGGCAGCGTACGGCCGCCGACCCCGGCGACGTCCGGGTCCGCGTACCCGGCGGCGAGCACGGACAGCCAGTCGGCGTGGGCGACCGCGTCGTCGTCGAGGAACGCGACCACGTCGCCGCGCGCCGCCGCCACGCCCGTGTTCTTGCCGCCGGACAGGCCGCGCGGCCCGGCGTTGGGGATCACCCGGACGTCCGGCAGCGCGGCCCGCAGGCGGTCCAGCAGCGCCGCGTTGTGGTCGACGACGAGGATGATCTCCGAGGGCGCGAGCCGCTGCGCCCGTACGGAGGCGACGGCGGCCAGGACGTCGTCCCATCGCCGCTCGGTGTAGGCACAGATGACCACGGAGATCCTCACGCCGCGTCCCCTTCCCGGACCGCGGCGCGCCCGGCCGCCCCTTCTCCGGCGGTGGCGTGGCCGGCCGCCCCGTCCACGGACGCGGTACGCCCGGCCGCGCGGCCCTTCGGGCGCAGCCGGGCGTACGTCCGCAGCACCCGGTCCGCGCCCGCGTACAGTGCCGGGTGCGCCAGCACGGCGCTGCGCGCCCGGCGGACCGGGGCCTCGCGGACCCAGTGCAGCCCGGCGGCGGCCGACACCCGGGCGGCGCGGCCCTCGGCGATGCCGAACTCGGCGTTCTTCAGCCAGTCCTTGTACTCCCGGCCGCCCCGGCCCATCGCGATCCAGCCGATCCCGGCGCCGGCCGCCGCCTCCGCCATCCGGAGGTGACCGATCATGCCGGGGGAGTACCGTCCGAAGTCGACGTCGTACGCGGGAAACCAGCCCGCCATGACCGGGCCCGCCCGCAGTCCCAGGTGCGCGGAGACGGGACGGCCTCCGGCGCGCAGCACGCTGAGCACCCCGGCGCCGGTCTCGTGCAGGTGCTCGACGAGCGCCACGATCCAGGGCACGGCGAACCGGTCGGTGCGGCCGGTCCGGCGGTACTGGGCGGACTTCCATGCCATCAGCCGCCGCAACTCCGCCGGGTCCCGCTCGTCGAACGTGTAGGTCACCTCACCGGCCTCGCGGCCGAGCTTGCGCTCCTTGTACCGAACCGTCTTCAGCGTCTTCGGCGACCGCTTCCGAACCTCCTCCGCGTACGCGGCGAAGCCCGCGCGCAGGTCCATCACCGGCTCGACGCGGGTCTCGGCGTGGAACGGCGCGAACGCCGCCTGGTCGGCGAGCAGGTGGTCGAACTCCCACACCGACAGGCGGCAGGCGCGCAGCAGCGCCCGTACGTCGAACTCCAGGTCCGGCGGGCCGATGAGGCCCTGGCAGTCGGTCAGCCCGGCGCCGATCGGACGGCCCAGCCCGAGCGCGTGCCGTTCGTACGGGAAGAAGCCCGCGATCCCGGTGCCGTCGCTCAGCACGGCCACCCGCGCGCCGGCCCGGAACCGGCCCACGGCCAGCGTGAACTCCGGCGCGAGGAACGGGTTGCCCAGGGCCGGGCCGCCGGGGATCGGGCTGGTGGGGACCGGCCCGCCAGAGACCGGAGCGGTCGCGACCGGCCCGGCAGAGACCGGGCTGGGGCCGTCGGGGGCCCGGCCGGGGGCGCCGAGGGGCGGGCCGGCGTACTGGAGCGCGCGCCAGCGCGCCAGCTCCGCTTCCCCGAGCTCGTCCGGGCGCGCGATGTCGAACCTCACCCGCGCGCCTCCTCCAGGACCTGCTCCAGGGCCGCGCGCTCCGGGGCGAGGGCGGTCCGCGGTCGCGGCCGGGCCCGGTTCGCGGGTCCCCGGCGGCCCCGGATCATCGTGCGCAGCACCCGCAGGCCGTCCCGCCCGGCGTTCAGCTTTGAGACGCCGGACCTGCGGTCGAGCTCGTGACTGGGCAGCTCGGCGATGCGCAGCCCGGTCGTGACGGCGTTGACGCACAGCTCCGTCTCGATCTCGAACCCGTCGGCGGCCAGGCCCAGCCGGTCCACGACGGAGCGGCGCAGCGCGATGTACCCGTAGCACAGGTCGGTCCAGCGCACCCGGTACAGCACGTTGGCGAGCCTGGTCAGCCAGAGGTTCCCGGCTCGCCGCAGCAGCGTGAGGTCGTCGGAGCCGCCGCCCACGCAGTAGCGCGAACCCTTGACGACGTCGAACCCACAGCAGATCAATGCGACGAACGCGTCGATCTCCCTCGGGTCCATGCTGCCGTCGGCGTCGATGGCGACGATGACGTCGCTGGTGGCGGCCTGGAAGCCGGCGCGCATCGCCGCGCCCTTCCCGGCGGGCGGCTGGCTGATGACGACGGCGTCCGGCCGCAGCCGCCGCGCCACGTCGGCGGTGCCGTCCGCCGACTCCCCGTCGACGACGATGACCTCGTCGACCCCGGACAGGCGGGGCAGCAGCCAACGGAGGTTGTCGGCCTCGTTGAGGGTGGGGATGACGGCCGTCACGGTCGGTCGGGTCGCGCGGTGCCGCGCGACGTCGCGATGGTGGTCGCGATGATGCAGGAGCGCGCCGGGTCGGACGCCGGCGCCGTGGAGGAATTCCGGCTCGTGCATGGTGGTGCCCCCGGTTAGGCAGGGGAGGCTCGGAGGGGACGAGATCCTGCCGAGGTCGATTGACACCATCGATCGTCGCCTCGCCAGGGCGGAAAGCCCTCCCCTGCCTGACGCAACCGGCCTACGTCAGCCGGAGGGATCCATCCGGTGAGAGAAGCCTCACCTTTGATGGACGCTTCTATTCCGGCGGGACCTAAAGGAGGGCTTTGGGCCGACTTTTCCGCGAGTGTTGACGTTCGCAAGCCCGGCATGTTTTGTTGATCAAAGCCGTCTGAAACCGGGCGGCCGTATCCGGTCCGTCGCACGAAGGGATGGTCGCATGAAGATCAAGCGCCGCTCGAAGGTCGTCGCCCTTTCCGGCGTGCACCTTTGATCCAGAACACGGGCCGGGTCGTGGCGGGATTCCGCCGCGGCCCGGCGTTCGTCGGCGACCTTTCGCGAAGGAACCGGACATGAACGAACAGCACGGCGACGGCAGGATCGTCCCGGAAAGACCGCTGCTCCTCGCCGAACACCGTCGAGTGGGCGACGCGATCGAGCTGCGCACCGCGACCGAGACCTTCGACGTCGAACCGGCCGAGGGCCTCACCGTCGAGCAGCTCGCGGCCGTGCTGGGCCGCCTGGACGGCGGGACACCCCTCACGGAGATCGCGGCGCGGACCGAGGTGCCCGAGGGGACCCTCCGCGACGTCCTGGTCCCCGCGCAGGTCGCGGGCCTCCTCGACGAGGGTGCTCCGGCCGTGGGACGCCACCCCCTCGCCGTGCTCGCCGACGTCGAGCACGTGCTGAACGAGCTCATGGAGGAGCTGATCTTCGACGGGCCGTTCTGGCAGGCGGTCGTGCGGCGTCCCGAGTCCCTTCCGCCCAGCGTCTTCCACGGCTTCGGGCTGGAGAACTGGTTCTTCCTCTTCCATGAGAACGAATTCGACTCGGCCATTCTCGCGCTGCCGCAGAACGCGGGACTCCGTACCCTGGCGAACGAGTTCTACCAGGAAGAGCATAAACACGACGATATCGTCGTACGGGCGTTCTCCTGCCTGGGGATAACGAAGGACGACCTGCTGCGGTCCCGCCCGTTGCCGACCACCACCGCGCTCATCAGGATGCTCTCCTGGTGGGCACGGACCGACCCGCTGTTCTTCATGGCGACCATCGGCGTTCTCGAAGGGCGTTTGAACAGCGAGGGCGACGCGGAGAACGCCGCGTACGACTCGTTCCTGGAGGCCTGCGGAAAGGCCGACCTCGATCCCGAGTTCGTCGAGCCGCTCCGCATGCACGCCAAGATCAACGCCGCGCACGACCACGGCAGCGTCAGCAGGGAGCTGTTCTCCCGGCTGCCGGGTCTCGACGCCGCCACCGAGGCGCGGCTGATCGGCAAGGCCCACCTGTTCGTCGAGGCGTACGCCGCGTTCTTCAACGGGATTCTCGACTACTACGGCGACCCGGCACGCCCCCTGCTGCGGCCGGCGTACGAAGGGGACGGCAGATGAGCGGACATCGTCTCTTCGAGCGGCCGGCGCTCCGCCCGCAGGTGCGGATCGAGGCGGGCGACGCCGGAGCCACGCTGCGCTACCTCGGCGACCGCCGCTGGCTCGAACTCGACTTCCTCCACGGCGGAGACGCCGAGCAGCGCTTCCTGAAGCTCCTCCAGGAGGGCGGACGGAGCGCCGCGGACCTGGCCGAGGTCTTCCCCGGAACGGCGGACGAACTCGACGAGCTGCTGGCCGCCCTCGACGAGCAGGGCATGCTGACCGAGTCGGCCACCGCCTCCGCCGAAGGACTGTCCGGCGTCGCCGCGTACGGGCGGCTCAAGCGCAACGCCGACGCCGTCCGCGCCCGGCTGCACAGCCCCTTCGTGCAGGCCCTGGCCGCCGGTGAGGTGACCCGCGACCAGCTCATCGGCTACGCCGTCGAGTACTGGCACATCACCCACCTGTGCCCGCGCGCCCTCGCCCCGGTGCTGGCCCGCGACGACATCAGCCCGACCGCCTGGGCCAAGACCATGGCCTTCTACCAGATGGAACGCAACCACGACCGGCTGCTGGAGAAGTCCCTGCAGGCCGTGGGCGTCTCACGGGAGGTGCTGCGGCGCGTGCAGCCGCTCCCGGCGACGATGGCGCTCATGGCCGCGCTGGGCGTGTACGCCTACGAGTTCCCGGCGGCGCTGTTCGCCACGCTGTTCCCGATGGAGGAGCCGGAGCCGGAGTTCCTGGAGCTGTTCGTACGGCGCTGCGAGGAGCTCGGCCTGCCCGGGGAGTTCACCGGGCCGATCGTCGCGCACTCCGGCGTCAACGAGGACGAGGACCACGAGGCGGTCACCCTCGAACTGCTCGCCGAGCTGCCCTTCGTCGGCTTGGAGGAGGTCCGCGAATGCGCCGCCGCCGTCACCGACATCCTCGAGCAGCGCGCCCGCCTCGACGGAGAGATCATCGCCTGGTACGGCCGCGCGAGCCTGCGCGACCTCACCGCGGGGTCCTACCCGTCCGCCGCCGGTAAGGCACTGACGTGCGTGTCCTCAGCGTCGTCGGCCTGACCGCACTCGCGGTCATCTGGGGCACCAACTTCCTCCTGGTCGAGGAGGCCCTGCACGGATCCGACCCCGCGCAGATCGTGCTGGCCCGTCTCTGGCTGGGCGGGCTGCTGCTGCTCGCCTGTTCGCTCGCGACCCGGACCCCGCTTCCCCGGCGGCCGGGCGTGTGGCTGCGGCTGACCGGCATGGGCCTGCTCGGCCAGGCCGTGCCCTGGCTCCTGTTCGCCTGGGGACAGGAGAGCGTCACCAGCAGCCTGGCCGGCATCTACAGCGGCGCCACGCCCCTGATGACCATTCCGGCCGTCTGGCTGATCCTCCGCAGCCGCAGCAGCCGGATCGAGGTCGTGGCCTCCGCGATCGGCTTCGCGGGCCTGTTCGTGGTGCTCGCCCCGTGGCGGGGCACCGGCGGCTCCTCCCTCACCGGCCAGCTCGCCTGCCTGGGCGGCGCAGCCTGCTACGCCCTGGCCTACACCTACGCCCGGCACCTGATCGACCACCTGGGCTATTCCAAGCTCACCCTCGCCACCACCCAGGCCCTGTCGGCCGGGCTGGTCATGCTGGTGGTGTCCGCGCCGGAGGTCACCCGGCCGCTGCACCTGACGGCGGGCGTGACCGTGTCCCTCCTCCTCATGGGCATCGGCACCGCCGTGGCCTTCGGCATCAACTACTGGCTCATCGCCTCCATCGGCCCGGTCCAGGCGGGACTGGCCTTCTACCTGCTCCCCGTCGTCGCGGTCGTCATCGGCGTCACGTTCCTCGACGACCGGCTCGCCGCGCACCAGCTGACCGGCATGGCGATCGTCTTCGCCGCGCTCGCCGTCCAGTTCATCGGCCAGGGCAGACCGGCCGCCGATCCCGAGCCCCCCGCCGACCGGCCGCTCGAACCCCCACCGGCCGACCGGTCCGAGGCGAGTGACGATCTGAGGATCGGCAGGCGCCTTCAGGGGTGAGCAGGCCGGTCAGGTGGCCGTGGCGGGGAACCTCACGAAGCGGTCGGCGCGGTGGCCGCCAGGTACGTTCCGCCGCACGCCTCGGCCAGTGAGGGGCCGAACAGGGCGGCCGGCGTGTACGCGCCGGGCCGGCCTTCGCCCGACAGCAGGCGGCGCACCACCTCGGCCGGGACCGTACCGGTGAACTCCTGCGCCTCACCGACGCGCAGCCAGCCCTCCTGGACGGTGCCGTCGGCCCACTCCAGGCGCGCGTGTCCCCAGGAGTGCGGGCGTGGCCGCGGGCGGGCCTTGACCTGCACTCGGGCCAGTCGGCGCCGGGCGAAGTCCCGTATCCGGGTGCTGGCCAGCAGCGAGGTGGCCGCCGGCAGGACCGCGCGCATCAGCGGCGAGGAGGGTGCCTCGCTGGACGCGGCGACGACGTCGGGCGCCCCGCTGGCCCGCTGGGCCGCGACCAACTCGCCGAGCGGGACGCTCGCGGTGGTGACCCGCTCGCCGTCGGGGAGTACGAGGTGGGCCGGTTCACCGCCGATGGGTGCCGGTGCGAGCCGGCCGTCCCGGTAACGGCGACCTCCGTACCGGCGGCCGCCCTCGACGCCAGGGATGCCCTCGACGAGGGTGGCGGCGAGCGCCTCGCCGACTTGCCCGGCGGCCATGTCCATCGAGGGCACCATGTCGACCCTTACCCGCACCGGCGCCGGACGGCCCGCGCACAGGTGGACCACCACGCTCTCGGTGGCCGTGACGCCGAACCCGGCCCCGGTCACCAGGCATCGTCCCGCGGCCGACGCCGCCTCGTGCAGGCCGAGCACGCCGGTCACCGCGGCCACGTCGTTGGCCAGGTCGACGTAGTCGCCGACGGCCAGGCAGGCGCGCGTGACCGGCGGCGCGGTCGCGGTGAACGGCCCGACCGTGTTGACCACCACGGCCGGTTCCTGCCGGTGGATCTCGTCGACCATCGCCTCGACCGAGCCTGCGGCCACCGTACGCGCGCCGTCGACCCGCGCCGCCGCGGCGGCCAGCCGCTCGGCGTTCCGGCCGACCAGCACCGGTGCCACGCCCCGGCGCGCCAGCTCCGCCGCGATCGCTTGGCCGCTGCGGCCGCTGCCGCCCAGGATCCAGACCTCGCCACCCACGTCGTGCTCCTCTCCACCGTCACCAGAGTGATGACATGTCGTGTCATCACGGTAGCCCGATGATGACACGACATGTCATCACTTAGACTGGTCCCATGAGCAGATGGCGGCCGGACGCGCGTGAGCGCCTACAGCGGGCGGCGCTGGAGCTGTTCGCCGAGCAGGGATTCGCCGCGACGACCGTGCCGGAGATCACCGCCCGGGCGGGCCTGACCACCCGAACCTTCTTCCGCCACTTCGCCGACAAGCGCGAGGTGCTGTTCGCCGAAGACGAGTTCTCCCAGATGGCCGCCCGGATGCTGGCCGACGCGCCGGCGTCGATGGACCCGGTGACGGTGCTCCTGGAGGGCGTCCGCGCCGTGGCCGAGACCCTGTTCGACGGGCGGCGGGACGAGATTCGGCGGCTGCGCGCCATCGTCCGGTCCGACGACGGCCTGCGCGAGCGCGACCTGCGCAAGCGTGCCGTCATGCGGGAGGCGATCCGGGACGGCTTCGTGCGCCGCGGCCTGGCCCCGATGACCGCGGCCGTGCTCGCCGACACCGGCGTCACCGTGCTCACCGTGGCACTCGACGAGTGGCTGGACCGAGACGACGAACGCCCCCTGTTCGAGATCGCCCTGGACGCCCTGGAGTCGCTGCGGACGGCCCTGGCCGCAGGCCCCGCCTTGGCGCCCCCGGCCGGACCGACCGAACCGCCAGAGCCGGCCGACGGCCTCGGCGAGCCGCGAACCGCATAGCCGGGCGTCCGCCTTCGTCGAAGTTGCGATTCAGAAGCACGTCGAACAGGCTGCAAGGCGCTGGCCATTGCATACTTTCTACTTCTCGTCACGAACGCAGCCGACATGGCCTATGTGCTCCGCCGTTCCCACCTTCGGCGAGCGCACGATTCGGGACGCATGCAAGGTAGAATAAAGCGGTTATGTCTGGTCACCTCGCCGAATTCTGCAGAGAATCACGTCGGTTCGCTGTTCGCCGCGCAGTCGTGCCGGTCATGATCTTAGTTGGGGTGGTCATCGCCGCTGTACAAGCGGGCCTCGTGATTCGAGCGCATGGGTCCGGAGTGGTGAAGTGTCCCTCGGTCCCGCCTGCGGTCGGACGCCTGAATCGGGACGATGAATACCGTAAGCTGGATGAAAGCGGATGTTCTCCGGAGATCCCAGCGCGCTTCGAGCCTGCTTCTACGTTGCGAGTGATCACAGCGCCGACAATGTCGAGCTGAATGCAGATGTATCAATCTCCGTGCGTCATATCGATCGTATAGCGACTCTGATGAGATCGCCTATACTGCCGGGCGATCACGGGTGTCCTGAGGTGGCTTCTCGGTCGCAGGTATTCCTGATTTCGAGTTTCCCTGCGGCGCCCAGGCTGGTTGTGTCCATCCGCACCGACTGTGGCACCGCGACGAATGGGTCTCTGGTGGGATCTTTCGCTTCCCGTTCGGTCGGTCCGACACTCGTGTCCGTGCTCCGCGAAGGCTGAGCCCGGGTCCTCACGGGGCCGACCAGATCCGGCGCCGCAAGGACCGGGGCAGCCAGGGCGGTCGGCCGCCTACGTTCTGCGCGATCGACCACCGGCAGCACTGAGCTGTCGTTGAGGCAGGCACTAGTAGGGTTGTCGTCCTCTCATGTCGACCTTCTCCCCTTCCCCCGCCGCGATCGTCGCCCGTCTCCGGGCCGCCGGCTGTGTCTTCGCCGAGGACGAGGCCCGGCTGCTGCTGGACACGGCGCGTACGCCCGGTGACCTCGCCGCCATGGTGGACCGGCGCGTCGCCGGCCTGCCGCTCGAGCACGTCCTCGGCTGGGCAGAGTTCTGCGGGCTGCGCGTCGCGGTCGATGCGGGCGTGTTCGTGCCGAGACGCCGCACCGAGTTCCTCGTCCACCAGGCCGCCGCCTTCACCCGCCCGGGCGCGGTGATCCTCGACCTGTGCTGCGGCTCAGGCGCCTTGAGCACCGCGCTGGCCACGCTGCTCGCCGGCACGGAGGCACTAGACGCCACCGGGACACGCGGAGCCGAGACGTGTGGAGCCGAGGTGTACGCCGCCGACATCGATCCGGCGGCCGTCGCCTGCGCCCGTCGCAACCTCGCGGCCGTCGGCGGCCGGGTGTACGAGGGCGACCTGTACGAACCGCTGCCCGCGACGCTGCGCGGTCGTGTCGACGTCCTCCTGGCCAACGTCCCGTACGTCCCCACGGGAGAGGTTTCCCTGCTGCCCGCCGAGGCCCGCGACCACGAGGCGCGTGTCGCGCTCGACGGCGGCGCCGACGGTCTGGACATCGCCCGCCGCGTGACCGCGGAGGCGCCGGCGTGGCTGGCCCCGGGCGGTCACCTGTTCTTCGAGACCAGCGACCGCCAGGTTCCGTCCGCGCTGGAGGTCGTCGCGCGCGCCGGCCTGTCCGCCCGCGTGGCGACCTGCGAGGAGACCGACGCGACGGTCATCATCGGCACCCTCCCGTGAACCGGGGCGCGGCACCGGCAGGGCACGACGGGCGGGCGTCGGTCCGGCCCGGTTGAATGTCCCGATTGCTGCATTTCGCTGATCAGTAGAGACCAGGGCCGCCGTTATTGCCGTGGATTTTGGTTGCTGACGGCACCACGATCCTCGGCGTTGTCCAGAAGGCAGCTTCCCTTACCGGCGGGCGTCCCGGATCCGCTTCAGTTCCTCGGACGTTAACGTGACGTCGGGTGCCGCGACGACGACGTGCACCGTCTTGCCGTGCTCCGCGTAGGTGACCCATCGGGCGGCCGCGATGTGGTCGACGATTCCGAGGCCGCGTCCGTGCTCGACGAGTTGCCCGCCCTCATCGGATGCGGGTAGCGGCCGATGATCGGGGTCCGTGACGGCGAGGTACGCGCACCGGCTGCAGGCGGCGACGTCGAGGCGCAACGGCCAGGCGTCGTACGGCCATTCGCGCAGGGCGCGGGCGGCGTTGACGGCGTTCGTCAGCAGCTCCGAGACCAGGAGCCGGACCGTATAGGCGTGATCGGCGTCGAGGGTGTGCCCGGAGATGACGTCACCGGCGAAGCGGCGGCCACGAGCGACGGCGGCGGGTTCGGCGCGCAGCGCGATCCATGACGGCCGCCGGAGGCCGGGGGTGACGAGGGGCGAGGCGCCGGCGGGGGTGACATGTCCGGCAATAGTTGGTTCAGGTGACATCGTCACTACTCTCGGTAACGAATGAAGGCCTGGGCTGTCCGACTTGGTGGCCAGGTACTGAGCTAGCATGGCGTTGATGAGGCAAAGTTTCAAGGGCAATGTTTGCCTGGCATGAAAAGTGACTTATGACTGGTTCCCTGACGGTGGTGGCTACGATCGCCTGCATGCCAGAACGCCGTAGCCCGACCCTGCGCCGTCGGCGCTTGTCCGCCGAGCTACGGCAGTTGCGTGCCCATGCCGGGATGACCTTGGAGCAGGTCGCCGAGCGACTGGAGTTCTCCGTCGCGAAGCTGCGGTTCATCGAGAGCGCTCAGTGGATCCGGCCGAACATCGGCGACGTCCGTAACCTCCTGGAGATCTATGGCGTCACCGATGAACGCGAGCGAGAGGAACTTCTCCGTCTTGCTCGGGAAGGCCGCCAGAAGGGTTGGTGGCAGCCGTACAGCAAAATGCTCTCGGCGACGTACACGACTTACATCGGTCTCGAAGCAGAAGCGACGAAGCTCCTCACCTACCAGCCGCTGATCGTCCCGGGCCTTTTTCAGACCGAGGCGTACGCCCGTGCCTTGATCCGGGTCACGCCGGACGAGGCCAGTGAGAAAGTACTCGAAGACCGCGTCACCGTACGGATGGAGCGCCAGCAAATCCTTACCGGGCCTGATGCGTTGAGTGTGTGGGCGGTCATCGACGAGGCGGTGCTGCGCCGCCCGATCGGCGGACCGCAGGTCATGCGTGCCCAGTTGGAGCGGTTGGCGGAGGTGGCCCGCCTGCCCGGCGTGACCTTGCAGTTGATCCCGTTCGCCATCGGCGCGCATCCCGGTGCCGGGCGTGGCCCATTCACGATCCTGCAGTTCCCGGAAGAGGCCGATCGGGACGCCGTCTACGTCGATAATTTCGCCGGCGAACTGTACGTCGAGGAGAGAGCCGAGGTCAGCGCGTTTCACGAGGGATTCAGGCATCTCGTCGGGGTGGCGTTGAGCCCCGCCGATACGATGACGTTCATCGCCGGGGAACTGGCGAATTCTTGACCCACCCAGCGAGGGACGTGCGTTCATGTCCGAGATCGATCTGTTGAACGTCGACTGGCGGAAGACTGAGTCCAGCACGAACACCGGGGAGTGCGTC
The DNA here is from genome assembly GCF_024055715.1 of Actinoallomurus soli. Classification (GTDB taxonomy): domain Bacteria; phylum Actinomycetota; class Actinomycetes; order Streptosporangiales; family Streptosporangiaceae; genus Actinoallomurus; species Actinoallomurus soli. Next base: position 313,035 of record NZ_JAMXMV010000003.1, on the reverse strand, counting down.
GAAGTGGCGGTTGTGATCTGCTGACGGACACTGCGGAGTCCCGGGTCTTACGCCGTTCGGTGCGCCCTGGGGGCGGGGGAGCGGGTCAGGAGGCCGGGTCGGGGGTCTGCGGGTCTCCCTCGGTGGCCCAGAGGTCGAGGTTCTGGTCGATGACCTGGCCGGGCGGTACGTGGCCGGCTCTCAGCCGGTACTCGACGCTGCGGCCGATCGGCAGGACGGTCGCCGCCGAGGCGCCGACGACTCCGACGGGGTTCCGTACCGAGCGCACTCCGCCGTTGCCGTCCGACACCTGGTACGACATCATCCGGATGTGCCGCTTGCCGTCGGGATAGCGCTCTCCCGTCGGGGTGGTGCGATACAGGTGAAATCCGAACTTGTTGAGAGCGCCGTTCTGCGTGGCTCGTACGGCCTGCTTGGACGTGCTCACGAAGATGTGGAAGTCGCTGATCTTCGCGTGCCTTCCCCGTACCGCGTCCTCTTTGACGTAGTCCATGGTCTGGCGTCCGCCGCCGTACGGCGAGTTCCAGAACTTCGCGCCGACGGACGAGTCGAGGAGTTTCGCGAAGGACTTCTCCTTGATGTGCCGTAGCTCGGTGCGCAGCCGGGCCATGAGTTCGCCGATGCGCCGGATGAAGGCCTTGAGCAGGGTCAGCACGCTCGTCACCTGGCCGGCCGTTCTCGACGACTCGGCGGTGATCTGCCTGACGGCGGCGACCTCCGAGACGCCGAACGACTCGGCCGCGAGCAGTCCGGCGCTGATCCAGGCGTAGACCGCCCAGGCGACGAGATTGCTGATCATTCCCCGCAGGATGGTCTCGACGTCGGCGATGAGCGAGCTGACGAGTTGCAGCAGGGCGGCGATCCGGTCGGCGCTGTTCCCGGTGTCCGCGATGCCGTCGCGCAGGGCCGTCAGGCGGGTGCGCGCCGCGTCCGCGGCGTCCCCTCGTTCTCCGCTCAGGGCGCGGCTCAGGGCCTCGCCGAGGTCCTCCGCGAGTCCGCGGCAGCTCTCGGCGATGCTGTCGAAGTTGTACGCGGCCTGTCCGACGGCGATCGGATCTCCCGTGAGCCAGTCCACGACCCACTTCGTCCAGTAGAAGGCGTTGAGCAGGAAGCCGAGGCCGTAGCGGACCAGGAAGCCCATCGGATCGGCGAGGAGGAAGTCGTAGTTGGCGCGGATCTCGAGGAAGGCCGAGGAGGCGTCCGTGGCCAGCAGGGCGATGTCCGTGCCGATGTTGTACTTGTCGTCGCTGGTCAGGTCGCCGGTGAAGCGCCATGCGTCGAGAGCGGCCGCCCCGGCCGCGCCGAAGGGCGGGGGAAGGGCGGTGATGACCCCGTTCCAGGTCCGGTGGTCCCGGTAGAAGCGCGAGGCCGGATTCAGCCGGCGGACCTCCTGGCCGCTGCCGTGGTCGCGCCCCGCGAGGGCCAGGGTCTGCAGGATCATCGTCTCGGTCGCGGAGTAGTGGGCCCCCATGGTGTGGAGGCGTTCTCGCGCGCCCTCGATCGCACCGGACATGTGGCCGAGGTGCTGCTGGAACTCGGCCGCCAGCGACAGGAACTCACTTCGTACGGGCCTGAGGATCCCCCACGGGTGCGAACCGGACAGCGAGTGCGCCACGGCGTCGGTGGTGCGGTGGATGTCCTGGACGCGGGAGGCCAGGGCATCGGCGCCGCGGGCCGCGTCGCCGATGGCCTCGGAATGAGCCGTGAATCCGTCCATGCGGCTCGGCGCTCCTTCGGACTCCTCCACGCCCCGGAAGGCTCAGTGAGCTCCGGGGGTCACGACGGACAAGAGGACATCGACGAGCCGGTCGGCGGCGTCCGGGCGTCCTGCGGCGCGGGCCCGTTCGGCCATGGCGACCCGCCGGGCCGGGTCGGAGAGCAGCGGATCCACCGCGGCGCCGAGGGTCTGCGGCGTCGCCTCCCCGAGCAGGGCGACGGCGGCGCCGGTCTCCTGCAGGTGACGCGCGTTGTGCGCCTGCTCGTCGCCCGCCGCGGAGGCGAGCGGGATGAACACGGCGGCCTTGCCCAGGGCGGTGAGCTCGGCGATCGTGCCGGCGCCGCTCCGGGAGATGACCACGTCGGCCAGCGCGAGGACGTCGGGCAGCTCCGGGCCGACGTAGTCGGTGAGCAGGTAGCGGGCCGCGAGCTCCTGCGGCAGGGACGCGGTGTGCTGCCGGAGGCCGGCGAGGTTGTCCGGCCCGCACTGGTGGATGACGTTGGCGCGGGACAGCAGCCACGGCAGGATGCCGGCGACGAGGGTGTTGATCTGCTGCGACCCCTGCGCGCCGCCGGTGACGTACACGGTCGGGCGGTGCGGGTCGAAACCGTGCAGGTTCAGCGCGTGGACCGCCTTCTCCGGCCGTCCCTGGAGGACCTCCGGCCGTACCGGGTTGCCGGTGACCACGGCGTTCGCGCGGGTCTTCTCGGGCAGCAGCGGCAGGGTCGATTCCGAGGAGACGGCGACGCGCGTCGCCCGGCCGGCGAGGCTCCGGTTGGCCAGGCCGAGCCGGACCGTCTGCTCGTGGACCACCAGGGGACGGTGGCACAGCCGGGCGGCGGCGACCCCGACCGGGACGGCGACGTAGCCGCCCGTGGCCAGCACCACGTCCGGGCGGAACCTCTTGATGATCTTCCGGGCCTGGAGCACGCCCAGCGGGACCCGGAGCATGTCCTTCACGTTGGCCGGCGACAGGAGCTTGATCGGGTTGCTGGAGCGGCGGATCTTGCCGGTGACGACCGTGGCGAAGGGGATGCCCTCCCCGGCGGCGACCCGCGACTCGAGGCTGTCGGCCTTGCCGACCCACAGCACCTCCAGCGCGCGGCCCGAGCGCTGCAGCCGGGCCCGGAGGGTCCGCACCGCGGTCAGGGCCGGGTAGGTGTGGCCGCCGGTCCCCCCGCCGGTGACGATCAGGCGGAGCGGCGGCTCCGCGGCGAAGGGCGGGTGGGAGACGTTCTCATTGTTCACGGGAGGCAACCTCGGTCGACGTAACCGGTTGATCTTCATACCGGCCCTCCCACGGTAGCCATGAGCACGGGGGCGGGGCGCGGGAACCGCGGCCATGTGATCCATCCCGCCCCCGGACAGGGGCCTGGCGGGGCCGTGCGTGCGCTGCACGGCCCCGCCAGGGAGCGGGGAGAGGAAAGTCGGGTCAGCCGGTGAACGCCCTGGTGAAGTCCAGGTCGTTCTGGGCGACGCCGCTGCAGGTGGCGCTCGCCCACTGCTGCGGTCCGCCGGGGCACGCCTTGTCGCGGGTCGCCGACCACATCGACAGCCACGCGAGGTTCTTCTGCTTGGCGAAGGCCGCGAGCTTCTTGGCGTCGGCGACGGTGAACACCTCGGTGTTCGTGTCGTTCACGCCGATCATCGGGGTGACCGCGATCCGGCTCCACGCGCTGCTCAGGCCGAGCGCGTCACGGACCTGCGCCTCGGTGGAGGTCGCCGCCTGGATGGCGTAGTCGCCCATCTTGCCGCTCGGGTTCGGTGCCTGGCCGTCGCCGTAGTCCATCGCCATGATGTTGACGGCCGAGACGGAGTCGCCGTTCTGCCTGGCGTTCTTCAGCAGGTTCACGCCGTCCTGGGTCAGCCCGGACGGCAGGACCGGCAGCGTGAACGACACGTCCAGGCCCGGCACCTGCTTCTGCAGCGTGGCGATCGCCTGGGCGCGCCGGCCGTTGGCGGCCTGGTCGGCGATCGCGGCGCCCTCGACGTCGAAGTCGACCTTCTTCAGCTTGAACGCGTCGATGACCTGCCTGTACGCGGACGCGAGCGTTCCCGCGTCGGAGCACGCCTGGGCGAGTTCGGTGCCGTTGGCGCCGCCGAACGACACGCGGACGTCACCGCCGGCCGTGCGCAGCGCGCCGATCTGCTTGGCGACGTCGTTGTCGGCGAGCGCCTGGGAGCCGCCCCACTTGGGCGTGCAGCCGCCGCCGGCCACGATGAAGGCCAGGTTGAACGTCGTGACGCCCGTCTTGGCGGCCGTGCCGGTCAGGTCGAACGGCGGGTAGAGGCCCACGTCGACGTACGGCGCGAAGCCGCCGCTCGACGAGGACGGCGGGGTGGTCGGCGGATCCGAGGGCGGGGTCGACGGCGGGGCGGGAGTGCTCGTGGTGGGGGAGGGCGCGGGCGCGCCGTCACCGGAGCAGGAGGCGCCGTTGACCTGGCAGGCGGTCGGGGCCGCCGCCTTGCCGTCCACGGTGAACCCGACCTGCCGCTCCTGGCCGGGCGCGAGGTCGGTGTTCCAGCTCTCGTTCTTCACCGTGACGTGCGTGCCGTCCTGGTGGGACACGCCGTTCCACAGACTCGTCACCTTCGCTCCGGCCGGCAGGTCGAAGGACAGGTCCCAGCCGTGCACGGTGTCGGTGCCGCCGTTGGTCAGCGTGTACTGGCCGGTGTAGCCGGTGTCCCAGGAGGAGACGGTGCGGTACGCGGCCCGTACGGAGGCGGTGTCGGCCGAGCCGCTCGCCGCCATCAGGCCGCCGGTGCTCGCGCCGCCGGTCGCCAGGGCGACGCCGCCGGCGCCGATCACGGCTGCGAGGCCGACCAGCAGCGGCATCCGCCGTCGGCGGCGCGCGCGGTCTGCGTTCATGAGGGACTACCTCCAGTGGAACCGGGGATGCGGGGTCTGCGCCTGCAGGGCGGTGCCAACGTACGGCCGCGCGGCGCCCCGTGGACGGCCGTTAAGGCGTGCTTAAGGAGCGGTTGAAGCGCGTTTGATCCGGTGCCCGGCTCCGAGTGGAGCGTCCGGCTTCACGCCACCCCGGGTCCGTTCGCGGAGCTTGGGGAACGGAAGCGGTCGGTGGCGTCGATCAGCTGGTGCCGGATTCCGGATTCCATGCTGCCGTGGCCCGCGTCCTCGACGATGTGGAACTCGGCCTCGGGCCAGGCCTGGTGCAGATCCCATGCCTGGCGAGGCGGGGTCTTCATGTCGTAACGACCATTGATGATCACGGCGGGGATGTGCCGTATGCGGTCGATGCCCGGCAGCAGGCCGCCGTCGGGGAGGAACCCGCCGCCCGCGATGTAGTGGTGGAGGATGCGGGCGGAGGCGAGAAGCGCCACGTCGTCGAGTGCCGGGGGCTCGACGGGGAGCAGGGTGTTGGCGGACATCTCCCAGTCCATCCAGGCACGGGCGGCGGGGAGGTGCACCGCCGGGTCCGGGTCGCCGATACGGCGGCCGTAGGCGGCGATCAGGTCGTCCCGCTCGGCGGCGGGGACGGCGTCGCGGAACGCCGCCCACTCGGCGGGGAACAACTGGGCGATGCCGGTGTCGGTGAACGTCCAGGCCTCGTCGGACCGGCGGACCAGGTAGATGCCGCGAAGCACGAGTTCGGTGACGCGGTGCGGATGGGCCTGGGCGTACGCGAGGGCGAGGGTGCTGCCCCAGCTGCCCCCGAAGACCAGCCAGCGGTCGATGCGCAGATGCTCGCGGAGCCGCTCGATGTCGGCGACCAGGTGCGGGGTCGTGTTGTGCTCCAGCGAGACCCGCGGGTCGCCGGCACTGGGCCGGCTGGCACCGCAGTTGCGCTGGTCGAACAGCACGATGCGATAGGCGGCCGGATCGAAGAACCGGCGGAAGCCGGGCAGGATGCCGCCGCCCGGGCCGCCGTGCAGGAAGACCACGGGCTTGCCGGCGGGGTTTCCGCAGACCTCCCAGTGCAGGTCATTGCCGTCACCGACACCGAGGAGGCCGGACTCGTACGGCTCGATCGGGGGATAGAGCTCTCTCAACGCCATGAGGGTAATTAGTAGCCAACCGGTGATCAGCGGCCCGCACGAGCCCCGGATGCGGACGGACGGTCCTGCGACGCCACGGACGGTTCTGTGACGCTAGGGCCGCCGGTTCCGGCGGGGGCGCTTGGGCGTCGTGGGCAGCCAGATCTGCACCTGCGCGCCACCGAGCGCGGGGGAGCGGTCGATCCGGACGTCGCCGCCCACGGTCTCCGCCATGCGGCGGGCGATGTCCAGGCCGAGGCCGGTGGAGCCGCCGCCGCTGGATCCCCGGCGCAGCGCGGCCTCCGGGTCGGCGATGCCGGGGCCCGCGTCGGCCACGAGGATGCCGACCAGGCCCGCGCCCGCGTGCAGCGTCACCGCGAACGCCGTGCCCTCCGCGGTGTGCCGGAACACGTTGCCGAGCAGCGAGTCCAGCACCGCGCTGAGCTCGCCGCGCGGCACCGGGACGGCGACGGGCGTGTCCGCGCCGATCAGCTCGCAGTCGCGTTCCTGGTCCTCGGCGAGCGCGGACCAGAAGGCCATCCGGTCGCGGAGCACCTCCGCGGCGTCGCACCGGGCGGTCTCCTTCGGCTTGCGCGCCGAGCGGATGATCGAGTCGACCTCCTCCTCCAGGCGCGCGACGGCGAGCCGGGTCTGCTCGGCGGCGGGTTCGGGGCCGAGCGCCGCGGCGTTCAGCCGCATCGCGGTGAGGGGGGTGCGCAGCCGGTGGGACAGATCGGCGATCAGCTCGCGTTCGGCGGCGAGGAGCTGCTCGACACGGTCGGCCATCGTGTTGAAGGCGCGGCCCGCGTCGCGCAGCTCCGGTGGCCCCTGCGGGTCGATCCGGGTGCGCAGGTCGCCGCCGCCCAGGGCCGTCGCCGCGCGGGCCAGGGTCCGCGCGGAGCCGACCACGCGGGCGCCGAGGCGGTCCGCGACGACGACGGATCCGGCGACGAGCACGGCGGCCACGACCGTGAGCGTGATCCACGCCGGCCGTACGCCCCGCGCCAGGTCCTGGCGCGGCAGGTACACCTCGACGATCGCCGTACGGTCCTGGTCCAGCGCCACCGGCTGCAGCAGCACGTAGCCGCCCGCCGCCGGTGCGGAGAAGGACCGGCCGCGCGTGGTGGCGGTGGCGAGGTCACCGGACCGCGCCCGCGAGGTCCCCACCGTGCCTCCCGTCCGGAGGGGGAGGTGGACCGCCATCCGGCCCGCCGCTCCGGCCTGGGTGCTGGCGACGGCGCGCTGCAGCGCGGCGCGGTCGGTGGTGACGGCCAGGGCGGGGGCGAGCGACCCCGCCTGGCGTTCGGCGTCGTTCAGCGCCCGGTCGCGGGCGATCTCCTTCACCATCAGCGCCAAAGGGATGAGGAACGCCAGCGCGACCATCGAGGTGACGGCCGCCGACACGAGCGCGAGCGACCGCCTCACGGCGCCATCAGCTTGACGCCCACGCCGCGTACGGTGTGCAGGTAGCGCGGGCGGGAGGCGGTCTCGCCGAGCTTGCGGCGCAGCCAGGACAGGTGCACGTCGATGGTCTGGTCGTCGCCGTACGGCTGCCGCCACACCTCGGTCAGCAGCTCCCGCCGGGAGACGACGTGGCCGGGGCGGGACGCCAGGTGGGCCAGCAGGTCGAACTCCCGTCGCGTCAGGTCGAGCGGCCGGTCGTCGAGGAACGCCTCGCGCCGGTCCGGATCGACCCGCAGGCCGCCCACCTGGTACGCCCGCGGCTGGGCCGTCTGCTGGGACCGGCGGAGCACGGCGCCGAGGCGGGCGCTCAGGTGCTCGGCGGAGAACGGCTTGATCAGGTAGTCGTCGGCCCCGGCGTTCAGCAGCCGTACGATCTCGGTCTCGTCGTCGCGCGCGGTCGCCACGATCACCGGGACGTCGGAGACGCCGCGCAGCATCTTCAGCGCCTCCGCGCCGTCGAGGTCGGGCAGCCCCAGGTCCAGGATGACGACGTCCGGCGCGGCGCGGGTCACCTCACGGAGGGCGTCCAGCGCCGTACCCGCGCTGCGGACGGCGTGCGCCCGCTCGGTGAGCTCCCGGATCAGTGCCGACCGTACGAACGGGTCGTCCTCCACCACGAGCACATTCGCCATGCCCGGCACCCTAGAGGTTGAGCGCCGCATAACCGCCGAAAAGGCAACAAAGTACGGCTATTGCGGCACCATGGGGCGGTGCGACGGGCGATGACATACGTGGCCGCCTGGGGCGGCGCCACCGCGCTGGCGGTGATGCTGGTGTGGTTCGGCGCGCGCCCGGTCCTGCACAACGCGGTGTTCGGCCCGCCGCCGGCCCGCTCCGTGGTCGACCACGTCCCCGTCTCCCCGGGTGCCGACCCCTCCTCGCCGTCACCGGCGAGCCCGACCGTACGCGCGACGCCGAAGCGGACCGTACGGCGCGCGTCGCCCCGGCCGTCCAGTGCGCGGCCCACGCCGTCGCCGCACACGGACGCCCGGAGCTACACCCTGACCGGCGGCCAGGTCGTGCTCTCGATGACCGCGACGTCCGCCCGGCTGGTCTCCGCCACCCCGGCCGGCGGGTACGAGGTGCGGACCTGGCACGCGCCGGGCTGGCTGCGGGTCGACTTCACGAAGGACGCGCACACCTCGACGTTGTTCTGCACCTGGAACGGTCACGCACCCGCCGTACAGGTCCAGGAGCAATAGCGGTCGGACCGCTTGGACAATTTTTGATACGCGTGAGTAACATCACTAGAATTTGATTCGGCCTCGTCCGGTAGCCTCCTGCTCATGGACGTAAACGGAGTTGCCGCCATCGTCACGGGCGGCGCGAGCGGACTGGGTGAGGCGACCGCGCGGGACCTTGCCGCGCACGGTGCCAAGGTGGTCGTCGCCGACCTCAACGAGGACAAGGGCAAGACGATCGCCGACGAGATCGGCGGCGTCTTCGTCAAGGTCGACGTCTCCGACGAGGAGCAGGTGCAGGCCGCCGTCGACGCGGCCGTCGCCACCGGCGCGCCGCTGCGCGTCGTGGTGAACAGCGCCGGCATCGGCTGGGCGACGCGGACCGTCAACCGCGACGGCTCTCCGCACGACCTCGCCTCGTACAAGAAGGTCATCGAGGTCAACCTGATCGGCACGTTCAACGGCCTCCGGCTCGGCGCCGCCGCGATCGCCAAGACCGACCCGGTGGACGAGTTCGGCACCCGCGGCGTGGTCATCAACACCGCCTCGGTCGCCGCCCTCGAAGGGCAGACCGGCCAGATCGCCTACTCCTCCTCCAAGGGCGGCATCGTCGGCATGACCGTGCCCGCCGCCCGCGACCTGGCCGCCATCGGCGTCCGCGTCAACACCATCTGCCCCGGCATCATCGACACGCCGATCTACGGCCAGGGCGAGCAGGCCGAGGAGTTCAAGAAGAAGCTCGTCGCGCCGGTCGTCTTCCCCAAGCGCATGGGCCGGCCGTCCGAGTTCGCCCACCTGGTCCGCTCCCTGGTCGAGAACGACTACGTCAACGCCGAAGTCATCCGTTTCGACGGCGGCATCCGCTTCCAGCCCAAGTGAGGTCCTGATGTCGGACGCGGTCCTGACCGAGGTGGACGGCGGCGTCGCCGTCATCACGATCAACCGGCCCGAGGCGAGGAACGCCGTCAACGGTGCCGTCGCCCAGGGCATCGCGAGCGCGATCGACGAGTTCGACGCGCGCAAGGACGTCTCCGCCTACGTCCTCACCGGCGCCGGGGGCACCTTCTGCGCCGGCATGGACCTCAAGGGGTTCCTCACCGGCGACGATCCGAGCAAGGGCGGGCGCGGCTTCGGCGGCATCACCGAGCGGCCCCCGGCCAAGCCCATCATCGCCGCCATCGAGGGGTACGCCCTGGCGGGCGGCTTCGAACTGGCGCTGTCCTGCGACATGATCGTCGCCTCGTCGGAGTCGAAGTTCGGGCTCCCGGAGGTCAAGCGCGGCCTGGTCGCCGGAGCGGGCGGCCTGCTCCGGCTGCCGCAGCGGATCCCGTACCACGCCGCGCTGGAGATCGCGCTGACCGGCGACCACTACCCTGCCGCGCGACTGGCCGAGCTCGGCCTGGTCAACCGGGTCACCGAGCCCGGAGAGGCCCTGCGGACCGCCAAGGAGCTGGCCGCCAAGGTCGCGGCGAACGCCCCGCTGGCGCTGGCCGCCACCAAGCGCGTCATCGTCGAGTCCCGCGACTGGCCGAGCGATGAGCAGTTCGCCCGGCAGGGCGAGATCATCATGCCCGTCTTCGGATCCAAGGACGCGATGGAGGGCGCGGCCGCCTTCGCCGAGAAGCGCACGCCCAACTGGTCCGGCGAGTGACCCTCGCGCCGGGGGCGTGACCCGCCACGCCCCCGGCGCCCCGGCGCCCGGGAGACCCTCCCACTCCCACGGCGCCCGCCCGTGGAGGGCCCGGCCCAGGGAGGCGCCGCACGTACGGGATCACCGCGCTGGGGAAGGAACGCCCGCGCCGGTGCGACGTCTACGCCGATCCGGCCGTAAATGAGGCGACAGGGAGCGCGTGCGCCGGGGATAATCGGGCGTATGTCCGAACCCGTGCGTGTCCGCGGCTCGGTCGTCATCCCCGACGCCGAGCTCCGCTGGCGTTTCTCCCGCTCGTCGGGGCCGGGCGGGCAGCACGTCAACACCAGCGACACCGCGGCCGAGCTGTCCTTCGACCTCGCCGGATCGGCGGCGCTGCCGCAGGTGTACAAGGAACGCGCGCTGCAGCGCCTCGCCGGACGTCTGGTCGACGGGGTGATCAGCATCCGCGCCGAGGAGTACCGGTCGCAGCTGCGCAACCGGGAGGCCGCCAAGGCCCGGCTGGCCGCCCTGCTCACGGAGGCCACGGCCCCTCCGCCCAAGCCGCGCCGTCCGACCAAGCCCAGCCGCCGCGTCCACGAACGCCGCCTGGAGAACAAGCGCCGCCGCGGTGAGGTGAAGCGGGGCCGCTCCGGCCGCTTCGACGGCTGACCGCCACCGCCCCGAAGGGCGCTGTACGGGCGGGGCGGCGCGCGCACGTTAATTCGATTGCGAGACTGTCGGTGCCCCCCGGCATGATGGTCCGCCGATGCGACACGGCATCATGGTTCGCCGCTGAAACCGCAGCTAGTCGCCCCGATGGGCGTCACCGACGATTGGAAGACCCAGATGAGTGCCGTCCCCTCCCCTGAACTCGCGGAGGATCCACCGCAGATATCCGAGCCGCCGGCAGGGCTCGACCGGGGAGTGCTCGCGGTCGCCATGGTCGTCGTCCTCGGCGCGATCATGTCGATCCTCGACGTCACCGTCGTCAACGTCGCGATCAACCACCTCGCCGGAGCCTTCCACTCGTCACTCGCCACGATCCAGTGGGTGGCCACCGGCTACACGCTGGCCCTGGCCACGGTGATCCCGGTCACCGGGTGGGCGTCGGCGCGGTTCGGCACCAAGCGGCTCTACATGATCTCCATCGCGCTCTTCGTGCTCGGATCGGCGCTGGCCGGCATGGCGTGGTCCGCCGAGTCGCTGATCGCCTTCCGTGTCCTGCAGGGCCTCGGCGGCGGCATGATCATGCCCGCCGGCATGACGATCCTCACCCAGAAGGCCGGCCCGTCGCGGGTCGGGCAGGTGATGAGCGTCGTCGGCATCCCGATGCTGCTCGGGCCGATCTGCGGTCCCATCCTCGGCGGCTGGCTGGTCGACGACGTCTCCTGGCGCTGGATCTTCTTCATCAACCTGCCGATCGGCGTCGTCGCGCTGTTCCTCGCCGCGCGGATCCTCGAGCGCGACACCCCGCGCCCGGGTGAACGCCTCGACCTGCTCGGCCTCGTGCTGCTGTCGCCCGGCCTGGCCTCGCTGATCTACGGCCTGGCCAAGGGCGCTCAGGCGAGCGACTTCAGCAAGCCCGAGGTCCTCATCACCACGATCGCCGGAGCGGTGCTGGTGGTGCTGTTCGCGGTCCGCGCGCTGACCGCCCGCGTTCCGCTGATCGACCTGCGGCTGCTGAAGCGGCGCTCCGTCGCGGCGGCGTCGGGCACGATGGTCCTGTTCATGTGCGCGTTCATGGGCGCGATGCTGCTGTTGCCGCTCTACTACCAGGTCGTCCGCCAGGAGAGCGCCTTCTCCTCCGGTCTGCTGCTCGCCCCCCAGGGCATCGGCGCGATGGTCACGATGCCGGTCGGCGGCAAGCTCACCGACCGGATCGGCCCCGGCCGGGTCGTCCTGATCGGCCTGCTCGTGGTCGTCGGCTCCGTGGCCGGCTTCACCTCGGTCCTGCACGCCGACACCTCGTACTGGACGCTCGGCGCCGTGCTGTTCGTCATGGGCCTGGGGATGGGCATGACGATGATGCCGACCATGGCGGCCGCGATCCAGACGCTGTCCCACGACGAGGTGCCCAAGGCCAGCACCATGCTGAACATCATTCAGCAGGTGTCCGCCTCGATCGGCACCGCGCTGATGTCCGTCCTGCTCGCCAACGCCCTCACCGACAAGCTCGGCGGCGGGGCGGGCGGCGGCGGGCTGTCCGCCGCCCAGAAGCTGCCGCCGCAGATCATGCAGAAGATCGTCGGCCCGATGGCCGACGCCTTCCAGAGCACCTACTGGTGGGCGGTGGGCCTGCTCGCGCTGGCCTTCATCCCCGCCCTGCTCCTGCCGCGCCGCAAGCCGACCGGCGCTCCGGCGGAGCCCCCGATGCCGATGCACTGATCCGCATCGAGCACTCGTCCCGGCCCCGTGGCCTCCCGGCCACGGGGCCGTCGTCGTCCTCCGTCTCGGCGCCGCCGAGCGGGTCATGCCGACGACCTCGTGCCCGGCCGGCCCGCGGAGCGCTGGTCGGGGGTGGGCCGTCGCGGGGAGCGGGTCGCCACCGGTCGTACGCCCGGTGGCGTAGGGGAGGTGCCTCCGGGCAGGGGACGACTCGCCGAAGTGACATGGGGATCGTGGTCTGACATGACCGACGTGTCCAGTCCTCCTTCGTCAGCCTCCGCCGTTCGTACGCCGTCGCGTCTCCGGCTCTCACCGGCCGCCCGGAAGACCACGCTGGTCGTGCACCTGATCACGTCGATGGGGTGGCTGACGCTGATGGTCTGCGTGCTCGTCCTCGCGCTGTGCGCCCTCGCCACCTCGGACGCGGACACGCTGCGCACCGCCTACCGCGCCATGCCGCTGCTGGGCGACGCGCTGGTCCTGCCGCTCAGCCTCCTCTCCCTGATCAGCGGGCTGATCCTCGCGCTGGGGACGCCGTGGCGGCTGTTCCGGTACCGCTGGGTGGCGGTGAAGTTCTGGCTGACCCTGGCCGCGACGGCGGCGTCGAACCTCGCCTTCACGGCCAGGCTGCACGACGCGGCGCGTGCGGCGGCGCGGCATCCCACGGGATCCATCGCGCGGATGCACCTGGGCTTCCTCCCGTACAACCTCGTGATCATCTCGTGCGTCGCCATCGCCCTGTACACGACGAACGTGGTGCTCTCCGTCGTCAAACCCTGGGGGCGCCGCGGCTGAGCGCGGAGTGCCGAGGGCTCTGGTGGCGGGAACGACGAAAATCCTCGGCGTAGAGCGGGGCTTATCCACAGACCTTCCCCGGACCCGCTCCTCTCCCATCGGTGGCTCAGGCGTGTACCGCGGCGGCGCCGGCCGGGGAGCCGAAGCCGCGCAGCAGGGTGTCGACGACCTTCGTGGCGAGGGCGTCGGCGTCTCCGTCGTCGGTCTCCGCGGTGGCCTCGTGGATCAGCGCGTAGTAGACACGGCGGGTCCAGTCGAGGTCGGCGTCGGGTCGGAGCACTCCCGCCTCGCGGGCGCGACGGAGGAGCTGGACGCAGCGCACCTGGATCTCGGCGTGGATGCGGGCGGCCTCCGAATGCGCCTCGTCGAAGGTGCGGTTCATCGCGAACGACCAACTGGTCTTGACGCGCAGGACGTTGGCAGTGACCTGGTACAGCGCCACGAGGGGCGGGGTGGCGTCCGGACGCGCCGAGTCGACCGCCTCGGCGAACTGGCGGGCGGCCCAGCCGGTCAGCTCGTCCAGAAGCGCCTCACGGGTCGCGAAGCGACGGTGAACGGTCGTGCGGGCCACTCCGGCCGCCTCGGCGACCTGCTCCATGGTCGCCGCCGGATTGGCGGCGAGGACGCGCTCGGCCGCCTCCAGGATCGTGCGCACCGTGCGCTCGGCGTCGGCCCGGAGTGGTCGCTTCGTCTGCTGCCGGGGCTGGTTCACTGTCGCCACCCCGACATGTTACCTCCCAGGCCCGACTGAGGATCTACTTGCAACATATACGTCGCGGTTATTAGATTGACTGCGTCGCGAAGGTCGCGACTTTCGGTGTGGGAGGTTCGGATGGACACTCAGCTCACTGGTCGTACCGCCCTGGTGACCGGCGCGAGCCGCGGGATCGGGCTGGCGATCGTGACGGCTCTCGCCGCGGAGGGCGTCCGCGTCGTGGCGGCGGCACGGACGATCACGCCCGAGTTGAAGGAGACCGGTGCGATCACCGTTCCGGTGGACCTGGCGACGCCCGACGGTCCCGCCCACTTGGTCGACCAGGCCCTCGCCGAGCTCGGCGGCGACCTGGACCTGCTGGTCAACAACGTCGGCGGGGGAGACGACGGGTCCGAGACGGTCCCGGGCTTCCTGGGGTTCGCGGACGGCGACTGGCAGTCCTTGTTCGACGTGAACTTCTTCGCCGCCGTCCGTACGACCCGCGCCGCTCTGCCCGGCCTGCTCCGCAGCCGGGGCGTGATCGTCAACATCTCCTCGAACAGTGCGCGCATGCCGCACGCCGGGCCGGTCCCCTACACGACGGCCAAGGCGGCGCTGACCGCGTTCGGGAAGGCGCTCGCCGAGGAGTTCGGGCCTCAGGGGGTCCGGGTGAACACGGTCTCGCCGGGGGCGGTGCGGACCGCGCTCTGGGAGGCGCCCGACGGTTATGGCGCCGGGCTGGCGAAGGCGTTCGGCGTGTCCCAGGAGGAGCTCCTGGCGGCGCTGCCCCAGCAGACGGGCATGACGACGGGCCGGCTGATCGAGCCGGCCGAGGTGGCCGCGCTGGTGACCTACCTCGCCTCGCCCCTCGCGGCCAGCGTCAACGGCGCGGATCTGGTCATCGACGGTGGTGCGATCAAGACGGTCTGACCGGGGTGGTCGGCGAGGGCCTGCAGCGGGCCGGGACCCTCGCCGGGCACGCGCGTCAGGCGAGCGGCTTGGCCAGGTGCACGAGGTCGACGCCCGGACGGAGCGGCTCCCGGCGCTCCTCGACGTAGCCGAGGCGCTCGTACAGGCGGAGGTCGGCCGTGCTGAGATGGCCGGTGAAGAGGGCGGCGCGCCGTACGGCGGGGGTGACCGACTCCTCGATGGCCGAGAGCAGGGCGGTGCCGAGGCCCCGGCCCTGGAAGTCCGGTGCGACGGTCAGCCGGCCGATGTGGAGAATGTCGTCCTCGACGCGGCCGCGTACGGCGCCGACGATCCGATGGCCGTGGGTGACCTTGAGCGCGATGCCCCGCTGCAGCTCCTCGGTGAGCTCGTCGAGGGTCTGGACCAGCGGCGGGAGCCCGGGGTCGCCGTAGATCCGCGCCTCGCTCGCGTACGCGGCGCGCTGCAGCGTCAGCAGCTCACCGGCGTCCTGGGTGCCCGCGGGTTCGATGGCACGCGGGGCCGTCCGCTCCGGTCGTGGGCGGGGGCCGTCGGCTCCGGTGGTGGGGGCGTCAGCTCCAGTCGGCGGCGCGGACGGCGCGGAGCGCGGCCTTGCGCGCGTCGCCCTGGAGGGTGTCGACGTACAGCCGTCCCTTGAGGTGGCCGGTCTCGTGCTGGAGACAGCGGGCGAAGTAGCCGGTGCCCTCCACGTGCAGCGGTGCGCCTGTCATGTCGACGCCTTCGACGACCGCGTGGTCGTACCTCGGCGTCGGGAAGCGGAGGCCGGGCAGCGACAGGCAGCCCTCGTCGTCCGAGATGGTCTCGCCGTCGGCGGACACCAGGATCGGGTTGACCACGTGGCCGACGTGGTTGCGGCCCTCGTCGTCGTCACAGTCGTAGACGAAGACCTGCAGGGAGACGCCGATCTGGTTGGCCGCGAGTCCGGCGCCGTCATTGGCGTACATCGACGCGAACATGTCGTCGATCAGCCGTCGCAGGTCGGCGTCGAAGGAACGCACCGGGTCGCACTCGGTGCGCAACCCGGGGTCGCCCATGTAGCGGATCGGCCGTACGGTGCCCGCACCGCCGCGTCGTCGTCTCACAGCCCAGGACTCTAGATGATCGGGCCGGTGACCGGCCAACGGTCACCGGCCCGATCGTCACTCTTCGGGCTCGCCGCTCGCCGGGAACACCTGGACATTGCGCTCCTGCGGCTGCTGCATCGGCTGCGGCTGCACCGGCTGCACCGGCTGCGGCTGGGCCGAGGGCTGGGCCGGCGCGGCCGCCTGGTGATGACGGCCGTTCGGGGGCTGCGCCTGTTGTTGCTGTTGCTGCGGCGCCTGGGGCTGCTGCTCGGGACGGACCGCGGGTCGCTCGGGACGGGCGGCGGGCCGCTCCGGCTCGCTCTGGCCGACGGCGTCGGCGACCATCTCCTCCAGCGGGCCGGCCTTCTCCTCCTGCTCCAGCAGCGTCACGAGCGTCTCGGTGATCTCGCTGAGCCGGCCGAGGGCCTGGGTGTGCCGCTTCGTGAGCTGGGCCAGGCGGTCGGAGGCGTCCTCGTTGATGACCGCCGAGCGGCGCTCGGCGGTGGTGAGGGTGCGCTCGGCCTCCGTGCGGGCCTCGGTGATCATCGTGTCCGCGTCGTTCTTGGCCGTGGCCATGATCTGCTCGGACTCGCGCTGGGCCGCCGACAGCATGTGGCCGGCGTTCTCCTGGGCCTGGGCGAGTGCCCGCTCGGACTGGCCGCGCGCCTCGTCGACGATGCGGTTGGCCTCGCGCTCGGCGTCCTGCTGGATCTGGGCGCCCTTGCGCTCGGCCTCGCTGAGCTTCGACTGGGCCTCTTCCTCGGCGAGGTTGATGATCTGGCGGAGTCGCTCGCTCAGGTCGTCGCCGGTCGGACGCCGGGCCTCGCGGACCTCGGTCATCTCGCGGCGCGTGCGTTCGACCTCGTCGAGGGCGCGCGACAGCCGGGCCTCGAGCTCGCGGATCTGGTTGCGGGTACGGGCGATGTATTCGTCGACCTGACGGCGGTTGTAGCCGCGCATGACGATCTCGAACGTCTCCTCGCGGAGGGGCTCCTCGCGGAAGAGGTTCGGCAGGATCTCGGCTTCGTTGCTCATGGCCCTCGGGGGTCGAAGGAACGTCTGTGACGACTCTCGATGGTTCCCCCCTTTTCGCGCAAGGGGAATGGGAGTACTGGCAGGAATTCCCGGCCCGCCGGCGCGGCGACACGAGAGTCTTCCCAGCTTGAATATCGCAAAATACGGTATTTGGGAAATGCGGCGCGCCAACCGGACGGAGGCGGCACCATCGCCGCTTCTAGACTGGACGACCGTGACTGACTTCTTCCACGGCACGCTCGGTGAGCACGGGCCCGACATCCACCCGGAGGCCTGGGTCGCCCCCGGAGCCGTCGTCGTCGGCCGCGTGCGGCTCGGCCGCGAGGCCAACGTCTGGTACGGCTCGGTGCTGCGCGGCGACGACGAGGAGATCATCGTCGGCGAGGAGTGCAACATCCAGGATCTGTCCTGCCTGCACGCCGACCCGGGCATGCCGGCGGTGCTGGAGGACCGGGTCAGCCTGGGGCACAAGGCCATGGTCCACGGCGCGTACGTCGAGACCGGCTCGCTCATCGGCATCGGCGCGATCGTGCTCAACGGCGCGCGGATCGGCGCCGGAACGCTCGTCGCGGCGGGCGCCCTCGTCGGCCCCGGCAAGAAGATCCCCGCCGGGGTCCTCGTCGCGGGGGTTCCGGGCAAGGTCGTACGGGAGCTGAACGACGACGACCGCGCGGTCCTCGCCTACACGCCCGAGACGTACGTGCGGAAGGCCGCCCTGCACCGCGAGGCCCGCTGGAGCTGACACGGGCGGCCCCGCGCGGACGAGCGGACGCGGGCGTGCCGCACCCGGATGCCAGGTGCGGGTGCCGTCCGGATGCCAGGTGCGGGTGCCCGGTCCCAGGCGCCGGTGGCATCCGGGACCGGGCACGCGTAGATGTCAGTGGTTGACCGAGGCCCCCGGCCGTGGCCCTCCTGACGTGCCGCCCCGCGGCGCTGCGGAACCACCGGGCGGCGCCGAGTCCGTCCAGCCCTGCCTCACGACCGTCGTGGAGTTCCACACGGCTCCGGGGGCGAACCCGGCGGTTGAGCCGCCCGGCTTGACGACGACGAGTTCCTCGCCCAGCGCCCGTCCGGCGGTGGTGTCGATGATCAGGCGGTGCTGGTAGGTGCCGCCGACCTTCGTGCGCTCGGTGATGGCGATGGCCGTGCCCGTGCGCCCCTGGGCGTCCTGAACCCTGCCCGCCGCCGTCACCGACGGCAGGTCCGCCAGCATCCGGAAGGCCGCGCCCCGGACCTTCGGCGTCACCGGCATATCCATGATCAGACCGCGGGCGACGGTGTACAACCACAGGTCGGAGGACATCGTCTCGCTCGACGACTCGGTGCCGTGTCCCTGGTACCACCGCTTCAGCGAGGCCTTGAGCCGCCGCGGATCGGCCGGCAGAGCCCGCAGATCCTTCATGGTGACATTGCGCCCGAGCCAGAACACCTTGTCGCCGTCGACGAGCGGGGAACGACTCGTCATCACCCGCCCGGGCCGCGTCGAGAGCGTGACCCTGCCCCCTTTGCCGTCAGCAGCCTGCACGCTGATGTCGGCGGGCGATCCGGCGCGGGTCCATGCCGCCCGGTCCGCCGCGGTCGCCGGCTGGACACCGAGGTGCTGCGAGACGCTCACCTGGGCCTGTCGCGGCGCGCTGGGCGTCCACATGTCATCCCGCTGCTGGTCGACGATGGTGTAGGCGCTCCCGGCCGTGCCCGCCCGGTAGTAGTACCGGCCCACGCTCACCGTGTGCCAGTACCCCCCGACCCGGTCCGCCTGGCCCTCCGCGCTGCTCGCCGCTGCGAGCAGAATGGAGCGCGCGTCGAGCGTCGTCGTGGTGGTCGAGCGGCCCGCCCGGGGACCGGCCGACCGGTTCTCGGCCGTCCCGGCGGTTCCGGTCGTGGAGATCGCGACCGCCGCCGCGGCCGTCGCGGCGGTGAGGCCGAGACCGCCCGTCGCCCACAGGGTCCGCCGGGCCGGCATCGTACGGCGACGGCCGCGCGTCTCCGTACGGAGCCGTTCGCGTCCCTTCGCGACGACCGCGTCGTCGGGGGCGGGCCGGTCCAGCATCGTGCGCACCATGCGCAGCTCATCCATTGACGTCGATCTCCTTCTCGAGAGCGGTGCGAAGCTTCTTCCGGGCCCGGTTGAGGCGCGAGCCGACGGTGCCGTACGGGATCCGCAGGGCCTGGGCGACCTCCTCGTGACTGAGGTCGGCGAGCGCCACGAGCAGCAGGACGTCTCGCTCCTTGCGGGTCAGCGCGGCGAGGGCACGGGCCAGCTGCGGCTGCAGCCCGGCCGCGGCGACCGCCGTGACGACCTGGTTCTCGTGACCGTGATCGTCCGGGGCCGCCCGCACGCGCGTGAGGGTCTCGTAGTGCCGCGACTCGACGCGCCGGTGCTGGGCGACGAGCTTGGTGGCGATGCCGAACAGCCACGGCCGCAGCGCCCCGCGCGCGGGATCGAACCGCTCCCGCTTGCGGAACGCCACCAGGAACGTCTCGGCCGCGATGTCGTCGGCCGCCTGGGTGTCGAGCCGTCCCGCGACGTACCGGTGGACGTCGCGGAAGTACCGGTCGTAGACCGCGGTGAACCGGTCGGGGTCGCGGCGGTACTCCCGGACGAGGTCGGCGTCGCTCACTTTCCCGGCCGCCTGTGTGTCGGCCAGGCCGGTCACGTCTTGGTCTCCGTCATGGGCGCCTCCCGGGCGAGGTGATGGGCGGACACCGGTTCTCCGCGCCTTCGCCCGATCGCTTTCGCTCCCGAGGGGGAATCTTCCGGGGCCATCCCGGCGCCGGCTCTCGAGTACGGGGCCGGTGCCCGATATCGGGCCCCGAGGGCTCCGCTCCGTGATCGCTGTGAACCCGGCGGTCTTGGGGTGGCGTTTACCATTGCATGGTGGTCTGGGGGCAGGCGTACGGCGGGGCGCCCTCGGCCGCCGCCCAAGATCCGTTCGCGGTGGTCGAGCGGGACACGCGTGCCATGGTCACGGCCGGCTGGTGGCCCGCGACGCCACCCCTCCAGCGGCAGAACCTCGTCGCCGGCCGCATGCTCGTCCTGCCCGACGGCACGTGGTGGCTGTTCGGCGCCTGGGCCCGCTGGTACCGCTGGCTGCCCGCCGACGGCCAGTGGCACCTGTGCCCGCCGCCCCGGCTGCCGATGACGCGGACGTCCGCCCGGCCCCTCGGCCAGGGGATGCCGGTGCCGCGCATCCCTCCCCACCTGGTGCCCTCCGGCCCCGACTTCACCGTCGAACCGCCGCAGTCACTGCCCTTCGTGGATGTCGACGTACGGCCCGAGGTGACCTCCCGCGTACGCGCCACGGTCGAGTCGGCGGCCGCCCTGCCGCCTCACGACTACCCGCACTGGTGGAACACCTTCTCCTCCGCCACGCCCAGCACGGTGGCCATCGGCTGGGGCGTGATGCTCTGGTCCGCAGCGGCTCCGGTGTTCGACTCCGGCCTCGACGCGCAGCTCCTGGGCCTGTGGTCGCCGTACCGCGCCCGGCCGCTCCCCGCGGCCGACGGGCCGCGCTGGCTCACCCCGCCACCGTTGGAGGCCCTGGTCGGCCTGTACGCCGAGCGGCTGCGCGCCCACCGGGTGGACGCGGCCGTCGTCATTCTGCGGACGATGTGGGCGATGGCCAGCGCCCTGCGCGAGGACTCGCGCTTCCGTGCCCGCGCGGACGCCCTCCTCGCCATCCTCGGCGCGACCCTGCACAATCCCACGGTCGACTACGCCGCCCTCCCGTACGGCGACCAGGCGCTGGTCCAGCAGTGGCTCACCCGATGCCCGCCCGCCCTGGCGCCCGCGCTGCGCATCGAGGCGTCGGCGGGCGAACACTTCCGCAACGCGTTCTACGACCTGGCCGTCTGCCTCGCCTCGATCGCCGGCGACCCGGCCGAACACGGATACGTCGAGCCCCGCCTCATCGCGGCGGCGCTGCTCGCCGCCGACCTGGCGGTCGTCCGGCATGACGTCGTCGAGCAGGTGATCGGCTGGCTCGATCCGGAGACCCGCCGCGCGACACAGGCGATCCTCACCGGTACCGACCACCCGCTGCGGCGCTTCTGGCCGCAGGACGGCCGGCTGCCGCCTCTCCTCCGGCGGCGCGTCGAGACTCTCCGTCCGGCCGCACGCGGCGCGCTCCTCGCCACCGTGTACGCGGCGGACCTCGCCTGGTGCAGGCTGGGCGGCGGCATCCCCGCCCGCCCACGCGGCTTCCCCGTGCCGGTCGCCGTCCTGGCCGAGATCCTCGGCGCCGACCGCGCCAGGTCGGCGGCCCCCGCCGACCCGGTGACCCCCGATCTGGCCCCGGTCGCCCGGCAGTACCCACCCGTTCCCGCTCCCGGGTCGGTCGTGCCCCCTGTCGCCCATCAGCCGCCCACCGGCCCGCCAGGCCAGGCCCCGGCCTGGGCGGCGCCTCCCGCCGCGGCCGGACAGGCTGCGGACGCCGGCCGGTTCGGGGCCGCCCCGGCGATGGGGGCCGCCCCGCCGTCGGCCGTTCCCCCCACATCGGCCGTCGGCACCCCGCGAGCGGCCGGAACCGGTGAGCCGGCGCCCGTCCCCGCCGAAAGCGCCGGGACCCGTGCGGTCGGCGCCCCGGCGCCCGACGACCTGTTCGCGACGCGCATCGAGCACGATGCGCCGAACGTTCCCCGTGACGCCGCGCGGAACGTCCCGCCAGACGCCCCGCCGGACGCATCGCCGGACGTCCCGTCGGACGTCTCGCGGGATGCCCCGGCGAACGCCGCGTCGGACGGCTCCCAGGACGCCGCACGGAACGTCGCGCCCGATGTTCCGTCGGACGTCCCATCGGGCTCGTCGCCGGGTGACGTGTCTCCCGCCGTAAGTTCCGGGATGGAGACGGACGGCGGCTCGGAGCAGGACGACCTGTTCGCGACGCGGGTCGAGCACGACGCGTGGGACGCCTGGCCGGGCGCCGCGTCGGATGGCTCCCGGGACGAATCGGCGAATGCCGGGTCGGATGACCCGCGGAACGTCTCGCCGAACGCGGCGTCGGATGGCTCCCGAGACGCGGCGTCG
The DNA here is from genome assembly GCF_024055715.1 of Actinoallomurus soli. GTDB lineage: Bacteria > Actinomycetota > Actinomycetes > Streptosporangiales > Streptosporangiaceae > Actinoallomurus > Actinoallomurus soli. The sequence continues at coordinate 291,097 of NZ_JAMXMV010000003.1, read as the reverse complement.
GATGCCTCGCGGGACGAATCGGCGAATGCCGCGTCGGATGACCCGCGGGATGCCCGGGCGAACGCCCCGTCGGAGGCATCGCGGGATGTTCAGGCGGAGGCCCCGTCGGAGGCATCGCGGGATGTCTTGTGGGACGCCCTGGCGAACGCCGCGTCGGCCGCCTGGCCGGACGCCCCATCGGACGCCTCGCGGGACGTCCCGGCGAACGCGGCGCCGGGGCCCGCGTCGGGCGAAGCGTCGCCCACCACGCGAGCCTGGCACCCGTCCGCCGAACCGAAGTCCGCGCATGGGGGAGGGGCGGAGCCAGGGGCGGACGAGGTCACGATGCTGGACCCGCCACCGATGGCGCCGGCCGACGCCACGTACGTCGATCCGTTGGCGGACGGTACCCGGGCGGACGGCTGGGCGCCGGTTCCGGGCCCGCAGCCGGGCGTTTCGGTGTCGGCTTCGCCGCCCGGCCCTTCGGCGCAGTCCGCGCCGCTCCTGCCCGGCGGCCCTCCCCTACCGCCGGGGGCCTCCGGGCAGCCCGGATTCTCGGGGCCATCTGCGTTGCCCGGTCATCCGGGGGCATCTGCGCAGCCCGGTCATCCGGGGCCGTTCGCGTTGCCCGGTCCTTCAGGGCCATCCGCGCAGCCCGGACTTCCGGGGGTGTTCGCGCAGTCCGGTCATCCGGGGGCGTCCGGGTTGCCCGCGCCTCCTGTGCCTCCTGCGCCGCCCTCGCCGGCCGGGCCTCCGTCGCCTCCCGCGCCCGTGCCGCCGACGCGGGTGCCCGGACCTCCGCGCACCCGGGTCCTCGGCGAGGCTCCGGGCACCCGGGCCCCGGGAGACCAGCCGGAGCGGCCGGGCACGCGGATCATGTCGCAGACGATGATGGGCGACCTCCTGGGCGCGCCCATGCCCGGCCGTCCGGTGGGCGAGATCGAGCCACCGCCCGCCGGGTCGGCCCTGCCGGAGGTGACCGAGCGGTTCGGGATCCGGTTCGTCTCGGGCGCCGATGACCTCGCCCGGCTCCTCGATGACGTGCATCGCCGCGCGTCCTCCGGCGAGGAGACGGCCCCCGCCCTCCTCGTCGTCGGCGCCCCGCACAGCGGGCAGCGCCGGTTCGCCCGGCTCCTCGCCCGTACGCTCGCCGGCGCGGGGACGGGCGACGGCGCCGTCCGTACGGTGGACGGCACGGAGGCCGGTCACACGGCCGAGACGCTGGACGCGGCCCTGAGAGGCGGCGCGCCGCTGCTGCTGGAGTGGATCGACGCGGCCCTGCGGCGGGCGGCCGAACCGGCGGCGGTCGCGGCGGCCGTGATCCGCTCTCGCGAGGGCGCGGCGGGTGCGGCCGCGCTCATCGCGACCTGCGAACCGGGGGCGTACGACCGGCTGAAGAGCGACTTCCCGGAGCTGGCCGAGGTGTTCCGGGTGTTCCGGCTGCCGGACCTGGACGACGCGGAGACCCGGCTCGCGCTCGTCCACGTGCTGGCGGACGAGCGCCGCGTGACGGTCAACGCGCCCGCCCTGCAGACCCTCAAGGCCGACCTGCCGAGACTGACCGGGTACGGCGACCTGGTGAACGCGCGTCTCGTCGAGGCGTACCTCGACCGTGCGGTCACGCGGCACACCGACCGGTTCGGGGTGCCCCGGGATCGGCTGGTCCTGACGCCGGAGGACTTCACCGGCGTGGCCGAGGAGATCGAGCCGGCCCTGCGCGCACCGGGGGACGTCGACGGCTTCCTGCGCACGCTGGACCAGATGATCGGGCTCGACGAGGTGAAGGAGACCATCGGCGGCCTGGTCGCCGAGGCGCGGCTCGCCGCCGCCGAACGCGCAGGCCAGAGGTCGCCGTCCGGTGATCCGAGTCGCCATTTGATCTTCCTGGGGCGCCCGGGCACCGGGAAGCGTACGGTCGCGGGGCTGGTCGGCGGCGCGTACGCCGCGCTGGGCCTCCTCGACTCGGGCCAGGTGGTGGTGTGCGACGCGCGCGACCTCGCCGACGACGACGTGGAGGCCCAGGTCGCGGCGCAGGTGGACCGTGCGGCCGGAGGCGTCTTGCTGATCGAGAACGCCTCCCTGTTCGACCGGATGTCCGGAGCGGTCGCGGCGCTGCTCCGGCGGATGGACGTCCGCCGTGACGAGTTCGTGGTGATCTGTTCGAGTGAGCCGGGCGAGATGGACGGGTTCCTGCTCGCGAATCCCGAGTTCCGGGCGGAGTTCGGGGCGATCGTGGAGTTCCCCGAGCCGACCGACCGTCAGCTCGTGCAGTTGTTCTCCCGGTTCGCCGAGCGCGAGCTCTACCTGCTGGACGAGGAGCTGCGCGTCGAGCTGCTGGGGAGGTTCGGAGAGATGCGCGCGTCGCGGAGTTTCGCGTTCGCCGAGACGGTGCGCCGGCTGTTCGACGCGATCGTCGCGCGGCAGGCGGCGCGCCTGGCGGGGGCGCGGGTCGACGCGGCGACCGTGGCCCGTCTCACCGTCCGTGACCTGCCCGAGTCGCCCGCCGAACGGCTGCTGCAGAGCCTCCACCAGGAGCGTACGGGGCGGTAGTCCGAGGTGGCCCCCGGCCTCACCTCGGCGGGTGGCCGCCGAATGGCCCTCTTGGGTCATGTGCGCCGGCGGGTCGGGCGCGTAGCCTTTTCCACAGGTGTGGGGACGAACGGAGGTGGACGCGGTGCGCCAGTCGAACCTCGATATGCGCGTCCACGACCGGGTCGCGTTGGATGAGATCGAGCTGTACTCGGAGATGCTCAGCGCTGTCGCGACGGCGGATCGGCCGTTGACGACCGATGAGATCGACATGGTGCTCGGGATCGGCCACTCGCCACGGTCGTAACGACGTGAGGTCGGCGCACGCGGGGATGCGCCGACCGGCTCCCCACCGATCGGCTCCACGCCGACCGGTTCACCGCCCCCGTACCGATCATCGCCGCGTAAGCATCGCCGCGCGACGGATCATCTCGCCGATCGGCTTGCCGGACGCGCCGGGCTCAGGACTTCACGAGGCGTGCGATGGCCGCCGAGGCCTCCTTGACCTTCTCCTCGGCCGCGGGGCCGCCCTCGGCGACGGCTTGGGCGACGCAGTGGCCGAGGTGGTCCTCCAACAGCCCCAGCGCGACGGACTGCAGGGCGCGGGTGACGGCCGAGACCTGGGTGAGGACGTCGATGCAGTACTCATCCTCGGCTACCATCCGCTGCAGGCCCCGCACCTGGCCCTCGATCCGGCGCAGCCGAACGAGGTAGGCGTCTTTGTCCTTCGCGTACCCGTGCATACCGGCCACTGTATACCCCCTAGGGGTAGACGCCCAAGTGATCGTTTGAGGTTCCCGCCCCGGGGCAGGGACGAACCGACCCCCGCAGCCGAGGCGGGCGGCCGTGACCGAGCCGATCGCGGGAGACTTGTTGCGGTAAGTAACAGGGGGGCGAAGGTTCGCTTTCCCCCTGGTAAGCCGTACCATCCTCTGCGGACTGTTCCCGCACTTCAGGAGAAGGACGTGCGATTCCGACTCACCCCGCGTGAGGACAGCTACTACGACATGTTCGCGGACTCCGCCAACAACTTGGTGACGGGTGCCCGGCTGCTCGTGGAGCTGATAGGCGACGGGGCCGACCGTGAGGGGATCGCGGAGAAGATGCGCGCCTGCGAGCACGCAGGCGACGAGTTCACTCACGCGATCATGCGGAGGCTCAACGAGAGCTTCATCACGCCCTTCGACCGGGAGGACATCTACCGGCTCGCGTCCACGCTCGACGACGTCATGGACTTCATGGAGGCGGCGGCCGACCTCGTCCTGCTCTACAAGCTCGACGAGCTGCCCCGTGACGTCGTGGCCCAGGTCGAGGTGCTGGAGCGGGCGGCCGAGCTGACCGCGGAGACCATGCCGCGGCTTCGCGGACTCCGGGATCTGAGCGAGTACTGGATCGAGATCAACCGGCTCGAGAACCAGGGCGACCAGATCTACCGGCGCCTGCTGGCGGAGTTGTTCGGCGGTGACTACGACGCGCTGACCGTCTTGAAGCTCAAGGAGGTCATCGACCAGCTCGAGGCCGCCGCGGACGCGTTCGAGCACGTCGCCAACATCGTCGAGACGATCGCGGTCAAGGAATCGTGATCTCCGTGTCGCCGACGCGTGTGTTCGCCATGTCCGCGATCCGATGTCCGCGGTCCGCTGCGGGGAAGGGAACGTCGCCGTGGAGTTGACGGCCCTCATCGTCGTCGTGGGCATCGCGCTGTTCTTCAACTACACCAACGGTTTCCACGACGCCGCCAACGCGATCGCCACCTCGGTCTCCACCAGGGCGCTCACCCCACGGGCCGCCCTGGCCATGGCCGCCGTCATGAACCTCGTCGGGGCGTTCCTCGGCACCGGGGTCGCCAAGACGGTCGGCAGCGGCATCATCGATCCGCCGAAGGACATGCACGGCCTGTCGATCGTCGCGGCCGCGCTGATCGGCGCGATCGTGTGGAACCTCATCACCTGGTACTTCGGCCTGCCCTCCTCGTCCACCCACGGGCTGGTCGGCGGGCTGGTCGGGGCGGCCCTCGCGGCGTCCACCAAAGTGCTGTGGCACGGCGTCATCTACAAGGTCGTCCTGTGGATGGTGGTGTCGCCGCTGATCGGCCTGGTCCTCGGCTATCTGGTGATGGTCGTGATGCTGTGGATCTTCCGTAACTCCAACCCCAGCAAGGTCGGGCGCCGGTTCCGCATCGCGCAGTCGCTGTCCGCGGCGGCGATGGCCCTCGGCCACGGCCTGCAGGACGCCCAGAAGACGATGGGCATCATCGTGCTCGCGCTGGTCACGACCGGGTACCAGTCGGCCGCCGACTCGCACGTCCCGGTCTGGGTGATCCTCGTGTGCGCGGCGGTGCTGTCGTACGGGACGTACGCCGGCGGCTGGCGGATCATGCGGACCCTGGGCCGCAGGGTCATCGAGCTCGATCCGCCGAAGGGCTTCGCCGCCGAGGCCACCGCGGCCAGCGTCCTGTACGCGACGGCGTTCATCTGGCAGGCGCCGGTGTCCACGACTCACACGATCACCGCGGCCATCATGGGCGTCGGGTCGACCAAGCGGCTCTCGGCGGTCCGCTGGGGCGTCGCGGGCAACATCGTGGTCGCCTGGATCCTCACCATTCCGGCGGCGGGCATCGTCGCCGCGATCGCGTACTGGATCATGCACCTGTTCGGCTGAGGTCCGCGTGACCCGTTCGTGGAACGGGCCAATGGACAGCGGGGCGGGGTGGCCGTAGGGCGACCCCGCCCCGCGCCGTTCGCGCATCAGCCGAAGCGGCCGGTGATGTAGTCCTCCGTGGCCTTCTCGCCCGGGTTCGTGAAGATCTTGTTGGTGTCGTCGATCTCCACCATCCGGCCCGGCTTGCCCGGCCCCGCGAGGTTGAAGAAGGCCGTACGGTCGCTCACCCGCGCGGCCTGCTGCATGTTGTGGGTGACGATGACGATCGTGTACTGGTCCTTCAGGCCGGCGATCAGGTCCTCGACCGCCAGCGTGGAGATCGGGTCCAGCGCCGAGCAGGGCTCGTCCATCAGCAGCACCTGCGGCTCCACCGCGATGGCGCGGGCGATGCACAGGCGCTGCTGCTGACCACCGGACAGGCCGGCCCCCGGGCGGCCCAACCGATCCTTGACCTCGTTCCAGAGGTTCGCCCCGCGCAGGGACTTCTCCACGATCTCGTCGAGCTGCGCCTTACGGCGAACGCCGTTGAGCTTCAGGCCCGCGACGACGTTCTCGTAGATCGACATCGTGGGGAACGGGTTCGGCCGCTGGAAGACCATGCCGACCACCCGCCGTACGGCGACGGGGTCGACGCCCGGCCCGTACAGGTCCGTCTCGTCGAGGAGCACCTTGCCCTCGACCCGCGCGCCCGGGATCACCTCGTGCATCCGGTTGAGGGTCCGCAGGAACGTCGACTTGCCGCACCCGGAGGGGCCGATGAACGCGGTCACCGAGCGCGGTTCGATCGTCATCGAGATGTCCTCGATGGCCCGGGTCTTGCCGTAGTAGGCGTTCAGCCCGGAGACCTCGATCCGCTTGGCCATGGGGGGAGTTCTCCTATCGGGATACGGGCTTGCGCAGGCGGGCGATGAGGCGCGCCGCGAGGTTCAGCAGCATGACGAAGAGGATCAGCGTGAGCGCGCCGGCCCACGCCCGGTCGATGGCGACCTGCTGCGGCAGCTGCGCCTGGTCCCAGACGAACAGCGGCAGCGACATCTGCGGGCCCTTGAACGGGTCGTTGTTGATCGCCGTGGTGACGAACACCGTCATCAGCAGCGGCGCGGTCTCGCCCATGACGCGGGCGACGGCCAGCATGACGCCGGTGATGATGCCGGTGAAGGCCGTCGGCAGGACGACGAAGCAGATCGTCCGCCAGCGCGGCACGCCGAGCGCGTACGACGCCTCGCGCAGGTCGTTCGGGACGAGCTTGAGCATCTCCTCGGCGGCCCGGACGACCGTCGGCAGCATCAGCACCGACAGGGCCAGCGAGCCGGCGAAACCCATGTACTCGAAGCCGAGCAGCGCGATCCAGAACGCGAACACGAACAGGCCCGACACGATCGAGGGCACGCCCGTCATGACGTCGACGAAGAACGTCACGACCCGCGCCAGCCGGCCGCCGCCGCCGTACTCGACGAGGTAGATGGCGGTGAGCACGCCGATGGGGATCGAGATCACGCTCGCCAGGCCGACCTGCTCGATCGTGCCGATGATCGCGTGGTACGCGCCGCCGCCCGCGTCGCGGCCGCCGATGGCGTTCATGGAGTGGGTGAAGAACTCCATGTCGAACCGCTTCGCGCCGTTCTTGATCACCGTGTACAGCAGCGTCACCAGCGGGATGACGGCCAGCGCGAAGGCGGCGCAGACCAGGACGAGGGCGAGCTTGTCCTTGAACTTGCGAAGACCGGACGGGCCGGCGAGGTTCACGGTGCTCACACGAACTCCTTGCGGCGGGCGATGACCGCGCGGGCGGCCATGTTCACGAGAAGGGTGATGACGAAGAGCACCAGGCCGGAGGCGATGAGCGCGCTCTGCCCGATCTTCCCGGCCATCGCGAACGTGTTGGCGATGTTGGCGGCGAAGGTGTTACCGCCCGGCTTCAGCAGGTGCAGGCTGATGCCCGAGGCCGTGCCCAGCACCAGGGCGACCGCGATCGTCTCGCCCAGGGCCCGGCCGAGGCCGAGCATCGAGGCGCTGATCATGCCCGAGCGGCCGAACGGCAGGACCGCCATCCGGATGACCTCCCAGCGCGTCGCACCGAGGGCGAGGGCGGCCTCGACGTTGGCCCGCGGCACCTGCAGGAAGACCTCGCGGGTGATCGACGAGATGATCGGCAGGATCATGATCGCCAGCACGATCGAGGCGGTCAGGATGCACTGCCCGCCGACCGTGTCCCCGCCGAACAGCGGGATCCAGCCGAAGTCGTCGTGCAGGAAGGTCGCCACGCCGTTCATCTTCGGGACGAAGAACTGCAGGCCCCACAGGCCGTACACGATGCTGGGCACCGCGGCGAGCAGGTCGACGACGTACCCGAGCCCGTCGGCGAGCCGCCTCGGCGCGTAGAACCCGATGAACAGCGCGATCCCGACCGCCACGGGCGTCGCCAGGATCAGCGCCAGCAGCGACGACAGGACGGTGCCGAAGGTCAGCTGGGCGATCCCGAACCGCGACTGCGCGGCGTCGGGGTTCCACTCCTGCGAGGTGAGGAAGTTGGCCTTGTCCGCCCGCAACGCCGGCAGCGCCTTCACGATGAGGAACACCGCGATCGCCGCCATCACCGCGAGCAGGAGGATGCCGGAGCCCTTCGCTGAGAGGCCGAACAGCCGGTCCCCCGTGCGCCCGGTACTCATCTTGCGGGCTCTGCCGCCCAGAGCGCGGGTCGCGCCCTGCTCAAGGGTCTCGCTGGTCATCCTGCCTCCCATGCCCACCGACTCACCCTGTCGTTCATAGAGGTCTCTTCACATGCACGCGACCGAGCCGGTACGGGTCTCCCGCACCGGCTCGGTACTCCTATCGGTCAGGACAGGCCCTTAACGGCGGCCTGGACCTTGGTGAGGATCGAGTCGGGCAGCGGCGCGTAGCCGAGGCCGCTGAGCACCGACTGGCCCTGCTGGCTGGAGGTGTAGGTCAGGTAGGACTTGACGAACTTCGCCTGCTGGTCGGGCAGACCCTTCTCGCAGGCGATCTCGTACGTGAACAGGATGATCGGGTAACCCTGCTTGGTCTTGTAGTCGACCTTGAGGGACAGGTCGTTGCCGGTGCCGACGATCTGGGCGCCGGCCGCACCCTGCGACGCGGTCTCGGGGGAGGGCTCGACGAACTGGTTCGCGCCGTTGCCGATCTTGGCGGTCTGCAGCTTGCCGTTGGTCGCGTAGGACATCTCCGTGTAGGAGATCGCGCCGTCGGTCTGCTTCACGACCGTGGAGACGCCGTCGGACTTGGTCGCGCCCTGGCCGCCCGGGGCGGTCCACTTCTTGCCGCCCGGGAACTTCCAGATGTCCGGCGCGGTGTCGGTGAGGAACTTGGTGAAGTTGTCCGTCGTGCCCGAGTCGTCGGCGCGGTGCACCGTCTTGATCGGGGTGCTCGGGAGCTTCGCCTGCGGGTTGTCCTTCTTGATCGCCGCGTCGTCCCAGGTCTTGATCTTGCCGGCGAAGATGCTCGCCAGGGTGGTCGGCGACAGCTGCAGGCCGTCGACGCCCTTCAGGTTGTAGACGACCGCGATCGGGCCGATCACCATGGGCAGGTCGAGGGCCTTGCCGTCCTTGCAGCGCTGGTCGGCCGGGCCGTGCTCCTCCGGCTTGAGCGCCGAGTCCGAACCGGCGAAGGCCACCTGGCCCTGCGTGAACGCCTGGATGCCCGCGCCCGAACCGTTGGCGTTGTAGTTGAGGTTCGCTCCGGCGCAGTTCTGCTGGTAGCCCTTGGTCCACTCGCTGATCGCGTTGGCCTGGGCCGTCGAGCCGGCGGCGTTCACCGCCGTCTTCACGCAGTCGCCGCTCGCGGCGGTGCCGCCGCCGCTGGCGCCCTTGCTGCCGTTGTTGTCCGTACCGCACGCGGTCAGCGCGAGCGCACCCGCAAGGGCCACGCCGCCAAGAGCGGCCAGCCGAGTGCTGTTGATCACCGAAGTATCTCCTCAAGTAAGTGTCGGGCGGGGCCCCGAGCGTTCGCACGGTCGGGGGGCACCGTCGAGTCCCGACGCTAAGCAGGAGAGATGACCAGCCACTCCGATCCAGGTGAACGGAAGATGAACGTGATGGTGACTTGTCGGAAAATGAGCGCTTCTGTAGGGCGTCCGTACGGTTAACACCCCAGGAGGCGGGCCCCGCCGGCCCCTGTGGCCACCCGCGTGCGGGCGGTCAGCGGGCCGGCGGTCAGCGCGCGGGCGGCGCCGGCGGACGAGCGGTGCCGGCGAACGGGCGGTCAGCGTACGGGTGGCGCCGGCGGGCGGACGGTCAGCGCGCGGGGGAGCGATACATCGCGTCGGTGGCGAAGTGCTCGAAGCCCAGTCGCGCGTACATGGTGGTGGCGGGGGTGTTCGCCTCGTCGGCGTACAGGATGACCTCCGGCAGGGCGAGCGACCTCAGGTGGTGCAGGCCGGTCAGGGTCAGCGCCCGGCCCAGACCCAGCCCCTGCGCGGACGGGTCGACGCCCACGACGTACACCTCGCCCACGCCGTCCTCCACCTTGGTCCAGTGGAAGCCGAGCAGCTCGCCGTCCCGCTCCGCCAGGAAGAACCCCTCCGGGGAGAACCACGGCTCGCGCTCCCGCCGCTCCAGGTCCGCGCGGGTCCAGGCGCCCTGCTCCGGATGGTCCGCGAAGGCCCGCGCGTTCACCCGCACCCACGCGTCCTCGTCCGCCCCCACCTCGAACGTGCGCAGCCGCACACCCGCAGGCCACGCCACCTCCGGCAGCGACGCGTCGAGCGGACGGCGCATCTTCCACAGCGCCCGGAACCGCTCGAAGCCCAGCGAACCCGCCAGCGCCACCGCACCCGGAAGCTCCCCGTGCGCCCACACCCGCAGCGAACCGGCCTGCCCGAGCAGCGCCGTCGCCAGGGCGCGGCCGTGTCCCCGCCGCCGGAACCCCGGATGCACCACGAACTCGCCCGCGTCGCCGTCCAGGACGCCGACCCCCGCGAGAGTCCCCCCGTCGCGCGTGAGGAACGCCCCACCGCCGTCCCGCAGCCGCAGCAGCGCGCTCTCGCCCAGCGGCCGTACGCCGTCGGCCTCCGCGGCCGCCTCCGCGACCGCCAGCGCGTCCCTGACCTCATCGTCCGTCAACCGCTCCCGCGTCATCACGTCCACGATCGCGAGCGTAGTCTCAGGCCCTTTGACCGCTGAAGTCAGGATTTGGTCCAGAGCCCTTCCGTACGGTGCGGGCATTGCCATACGATCAGGCCTTCACCTGCGCGGAAGGCGGTCGTCGTGGGCGATCCGGGACTCCCGATCATGGCCGGTGCGCTGGCCGTGCCCGTCGCTGTGCTGCTCCTGGTCCTCGTGTTCGCGCTGATGGGCCGCCGCTGGGTCCTGACCGGCCCGGACGCGGTCTTCGAGGACGACGGCGCCGCGTACGGGGACGACGACGACTTCGAGCCCACGCCGTACCGGGCCGCCCTGGAGCCGCCACGCCCCGCCTCTGCGGCCGCGTACGACGCGTACCGCCCCGCTCCGGGGTACGGATCCGCTCCCGCGGCTTCCGGTTCCTACGCGCCCGGCCGTGACCCGTACGCCACTCCGTCCCGCGAGCCGTACGACAGAACCACACCGGAGCCGCACGACAGGACCGCCCCGGAGCCGTACGACAGCCCTGCGCCGGAGCCGTACGCGCCGCCTCAGCGAGCCGAGATCTCCGACTGGGAGCCCTACGTCCCCGCCCCGCGACGGTCGCCGGAGCCGACCTCCCGGCCCTCCTACGGCGGACCCGCGGACCCGTACGGGCAGGGCGATCCTTACGCGGCCTCGGCCGGTGATCCGTACGGCGCGCGCGGCCGGTCGCCCTTTGAGTCACCCGAGTGGCAGCGGAGGAACCCGCGGCCGATCCGGACGGACCGCCTCGACCCGTCGGCGTACCCCGACCCAGGGCACCGCGAGCCGGAGGACCGGCAGCGCTTCCCCTACGGCCCTTACGACGCCCGCTGAGGCGACGGCCGCGAGAGAGAAACGACCGGAGACGAAGGCGCCATGGCAGCACTGGCTTTGCTGATCATCATCCTGTTCTTCTTCGGGGTCCTCGGGATCCTCCTCATCGCCGTCACGGCGGGCGCACGACGCAGGCGGCGGAGCGCCGCGCCCTACGGTCCCGGTCCGCAGCAGCCGTTCCCGCCGGTGCCCCACGGGCCGTACGGCCCGCCGCCGACCGGCCCCGGAGGCCCCTACGCTCCGGGCGGCCACCTGCCGCCTCAGCCGGACGGTGCCTACGGCCCTCACCCCCAGGCGCCTCATCCGCAGGGCGGTCCGCCGCCGCAGGGCCCGGGATGGCCCACGTCACCGCGCTGACCGCTGGAACGCCGAACCTGTGATCTCCGGGCCTGTCGACAGGCCGGGTCAGTGAGCGAAGGCGACAGATGCCGCGAGGTCCTTCTGGCTCTCGAGCGCGGCGAGACGCTCGGTGAGTGCGCTGTGGACGGCGTCGTAGGTGTCGGAGCCGAGGGCGAGGCGCAGGGGCGGGTTCGGGTTCTGGGTGGTGTCGTAGATCGCGGCGGCGACCTTGGCCGGGTCGCCGGGGAGGGCATCGGCGTCCGTGGTCTCCAACCGCCGCCGGATCCGGCCGACGGCGTTGTCCCGGTAGGGGGCGGTTTCGGTGGTGTAGCGCAGGGCCGAGGCGAAGCCGGTGCGGGTGCCGCCGAGTTCGACCAGGGTGAGGTGAACACCGAAGTCGGCGACCTCACCGCTGACGCTCTCGGTGAAGCCTTCGAGCCCCCACTTGCCGGCGTGATAGGCGCTGTGCGTGGGGATGCCGATCTGGCCGCCCATGCTGGAGATCTGGATGATCCGGCCGCCGCCCTGTTCGCGCATCGGCTTCAGGAACGCCCGGGTGATCAGCATCGGCGCGAGCAGCAGGACCTCGATCTGGTCGCGCACCTGCTCGACGGTCATCTCCTCGGCGGCGCCCACGACCGCGTATCCGGCGTTGTTGACCACGATGTCCACCGGTCCGGTCCGGAGCGTCCGATCGACCACCGCGTCGACCTCGGCCGGCCGGGTGAGGTCGAGGATCTCGACGGTCAACCGGTCGCCGTACGCCGCGTGCAGATCGTCCAGCGCATCGGGACGGCGGGCCGTGGCGGTCACGCGGTCGCCGTGCCGGAGAGCGTGCTCGATGATGTGCCGGCCCAGGCCGCCGGCGGCCCCGGTGACGAACCAGTGGCGTACGGCCTGCTCGGGGGGAGTGGGCATGAGTTCTCCCGGGTTAGAGTCTTAGCGGAATATGTTCCGGTTAGAGCTAACCGGAACTCATTCCGGAACGCAACCGAAGAGAAACAGCGAGGGAGCCCCCCCCATGCCCGCGACGCCTCGCCGGACCAGGAGTGACGCGCTGCAGAATCGGGCGCGTCTGCTGGAGGTCGCCGCGCAGGTCTTCGCCCAGGAAGGGCTGGACACCGCGCCGGCCGCCATCGCGAAGCGGGCGGGTGTCGGCGTCGGCACGCTCTACCGGCACTTCCCCACCCGAGAGGCCCTCATCGACGCCGCCTACCGGCATCAGCTCACCCGCGTGTGCGACCAGGCGGCCGACCTCCTCGCCCGGTACCCGGCCGCCGAGGCCACCCGGCGGTGGATGGCCCACTTCATCGACTACGCCACCGCCAAGAGCGGCATGTCCGCGGCGCTCAACGCGGTCATCGCCTCCGGGGTCGACCCGTTCGCCGACAGCCGCGCCCTCCTCATCGGCGCCGTCACCGCCCTCATCGAGGCCGGCGCCCGCGACGGCACCCTGCGCACCGACGTCGCCCCCGACGATGTGCTGCTCCTCATGGGCGGCATCGCCTACTCCGTGCAACACGGCACCGAAGAACAGGCCCGCCGGCTCGTCGACCTCTTCATGGACTCGCTGACCAAGGACCTGACCGCACGCTGAACCCGCGTCGCCCAGCGCGTCGAAGGTCTGCCAGGTGTCCCGCCGCAGGACCCGCAGCGGAGCGCCGAGTGTTCTGGTCGCCGGCACGACGAACATCCTCGGCGCTCCGCGCGCCGGTGGACCGCCATGCCGACCCGTCGAGATCCCGCCGGGACCCGGTCCGATCTTCTCGATGGTTCACCGCGCATCCCGGATCCACTGCAGTTCCGTCGGGGTCAGCGTCACCTCGGACGCGGTGATGACGACGTGCACGGTCTTGCCGTGCTCTGCGTAGGTGACCCATCGGGCGGCGGCGAGGTGGTCGACGATCGACAGGCCCCGGCCGTGCTCGGCGAGCAGCCCGCCGTCGTCGGGTGCGGCCATCCGGCGGCCGTCCGGGTCGGTCACCGCGAGGTACACGTACCGGTGCGTGGTGGTCATCTGGACACCGATCGGCCACAGGTCGTCCGGCCAGGGGCGTAGTGCGAGGGCGGCGCGGATCGCGTTCGTCACGATCTCACTGGTGACGAGCCCGATCTCGTACGGGTCGAACGGGAGGCCGAACACCTCGGCCGAGGCGAAGGAACGGGCCCGGGCGGCTTCGGCCGGGCGGGCATGGAGCGCGAGCCAGGCGGGCCGGCGGGATCGGGGGCCGACGCGGTCGGCGACCGCTGGGTCAGGTGTCACGGGAGATCAACTCCCCAGGTCAGGGGCGCGCGGCCGACTAGGCCGCGCGATGCGGCTAGGTATGCGGCTCATAGTGCTCGCAGCAGACCTAACTTGCAAGACCTAAGTTGAGTCGCGCGAATATAGTCACGAAATGTCGTTCTTCCGGAGGCCTCGTCGCAGAGTGCTCTAGCATCGCTTCACCAGGTCAGATCGACGCAGCGGAGACATCCATGCCCGACCGGCAGAGCCCAACTTTGCGACGTCGCCGGCTCGCCCAAGAACTGCGACGGCTGCGCGAGGAAGCCGGCCTGAAGAGCGCGGAGGTCGCCGCACGGCTGGAGTGGACACCCAGCAAGCTCACTCGCATGGAGCGCAATGAGGGCAAGCGGCCCGACCCGCGCGACGTCCGGGACTTGTGCGAGGTCTACGGCGTCGCCGGAGAACAGCGCAAGTACCTCGAACAGCTTGCCCGCGACGGTCGCAGGCGCGGATGGTGGGATCCGTACGACAAGATGCTGACCGCAGCCACGACGACGTTCATCGGCCTTGAGGCCGAAGCCGCCAGCGTCCTGGTCTTCGAGCCGCTGGCCGTTCCCGGCCTGCTTCAGACTCCCGAGTACGCCGACGCCGTCATCCGTGGTGGCGCGATGACGTTGTCGGACGATCAGGTCCAAGCCCGTATCGACATCCGCACGCGGCGCCAGCAGGCCCTGTATGAGGATCCAGCGCTGGAGGTCATTGCGGTCCTCGATGAAGCCGTTCTGCATCGGATCGTTGGGGGCCGGAAGGTGATGTGCGCCCAGATCGAGCACTTGCGTCAGATCGCCCAGCTCCCGAACGTCACCGTTCAGGTCATCCCGTACGACGCCGGCGCGCACGCCAGCATGTCGAGCTCATTCAACATCCTGCGGTTCCCCGAGCCCAGTGATCTCGACGCGGTGTTCGTCGACCTGGTAGCCGGTGAAATGTTCATCGAGGAACCCGCCGAGGTGAAGCGGTACCAGTCGACCTTCCTGAATCTGGTCGGCGCGGCGGCGAGTCCGGCGAATACGCTGGACATACTCACCAACCGGTGAGGACGGGCCAAATAGGAAGCCGTACCGATGCCAACGCCCCAAGACCTACTCGACGCTGCCTGGCGAAAGAGCATCCGAAGCACCCAGAACGGCTCTTGCGTCGAGGTCGCGACGCTGACCGTCCGCTCCGACGAGGATTAGCCCCGAAAGGCAGTCACGAGCTGATCAATCCTGCATGGCGGCGATCCTCGCGCGGCGATGAGGGCCAGGGCGCCGAGGTCCGCCTCGCCGATCGGTAGCCGGGAGAACGAGTGGGCAGCCGACCCGGTTGCCGCAGCGAACGCCGAGGATCCTGGTGGTCCGCACGACGAAAACCCTCGGCGCTCCGACGCCTGGGGGACGCTCGGCGAGCGGTCCGCCGTCGTCGGGGGCGGTGAGCACGAGGTCCACGGACCGGTGGGTGGCGGTCGTCTGACCGCCGACCGGCCACGCTAGCTGCGTGGGCTCGCCGGCCGGCCCGCCGCCCGCGCCTTGCCCGACGAGGACGATGTCACCGCGCTGCCGCCCGCCCAGGTCCAGTGCCCAGGCCGTCCGCTCAGGCCCAGGCGCAGCGCGCAGGCGGTGTGAGTGCGTCGCGCCGTGCTGACCTGGCAGATGGGTGAGCCCCCGCTCAGCGGTGGGCGGGGGCTCCTTCCTCGGTCGGCCGGGTGTCGGCCACGAATCGGTAGCCGACGTTTCGGACCGTTCCGATCAAGGATTCGTACTCCGCGCCCAGCTTCGCGCGCAGCCGCCGTACGTGCACGTCGACCGTGCGGGTGCCGCCGAAGTAGTCGTACCCCCACACCTCCTGGAGCAGTTGGGCGCGGGTGAAGACCCGGCCGGGGTGCTGGGCGAGGTACTTCAGCAGCTCGAACTCCTTGAACGTCAGGTCCAGCACCCGTCCGCGCAGCCGCGCGGTGTACGTCGCCTCGTCGATCGTGAGCTCGCCGTTGCGGATCTCGCCCGGAACGTCGTCTGGTTGGGCGGCGGCCACCCGGCCGAGCGCCAGCCGGATGCGCGTCTCCACCTCGGCGGGACCGGCCGTCTGGAGGAAGACGTCGTCGAGGCCCCATTCGGGAGTGAGGGCGGCCAGCCCGCCCTCGGTGACGATCGCGATGAGCGGGGAGTCGAGTCCGGTGGTGCGGAGCAGGCGGCAGAGGCTCTTGGCGTGGGCGAGGTCCCGGCGCGCGTCGACGAGCACCAGGTCGGTCGGTGGCGCGTCGATGAGTGCAGACCCCTCGGCCGGAGCGACGCGAACGGAGTGCAGCAGCAGGCCCAGGGCGGGCAGGACCTCGTCCGAGGGTTCGAGCACGTTGGTCAGCAACAGCAGGCTACTCATACGGCCTCCTCGTTTGGGGCCCAAAAAGACGTCGAGGACCCGAGGGCGACGCTGCCCGGATCCCTAATAGGCGAGGATATCGAACGGAGGAAAAGAGCTCACTACCCGAGTGGTGTAGACCACGGAAGGGGGACCATGGCCAAGGGCCTGATCAGGTACTGGGCCGCCGCGCGCGCGGCGGCCGGGACCACGGAGGAGCCCTATGACGCCGCGACGCTCGCGGAGGCCCTGACGGCCGCCGCGGCCGACCGGGGCGCGGAGTTCGGGCGCGTCCTGGCCCGGAGTTCGTTCCTGGTGGACGGCGCTCCGGTCGGCACGCGGGACCCCGCGGCGGTCGCGCTGCCCGACGGCGGCACGGTCGAGGTGCTGCCGCCGTTCGCCGGCGGATGAGAGGCGCCGGGGCCGCGTGGTCCCGCCGGGCGACCCGGGCCCGGCCGATCTCAGCACACGGTGTGACCACGCCGGGGTGGCGCCATCGGTAAGGTGATCGCCTACCGCCGATCGGGGGAGACATGCGAAAAGCGTTCGTTATCTGCCTGATTCTGCTGATCGTCTTCGGCGGAATCGCCATCGCCGGCGACATCGTCGGGCGCAGGGTGGCGCAGAACGAGATCGCCAAGAACGTCGCCTCGCAGTACGACCTCGACCACACTCCCGACGTGTCCATCAAGGGCTTCCCGTTCCTGACGCAGGCGATCGACGGCCGGTACGACGAGATCGACATCAACGTCGGGGACCTCACCCAGCAGGGGGTCCACCTCACCGACACGAAGGTCGCGCTCAAGGGCGTCACCGCGCCGATGTCCGACGCCATGCACGGCGACTCCTCCAAGATGGTCGCGGAGACCGCGACGTCCACGGCCACCGTCGGCTACGACGAGGTGAACAAGTCCGCACCGCGTGACATGAAGGTCTCGGCGGCAGGTTCCGACCTGCAGGTGCGCGGCCCGTACACCGTCCCCGGCCTGGGCATCACGCGGACCGTGACGGCCACGGTGTCCGTGCAGCCCTCCGGGCGCAGCGTCCGTGTCGTGCCGCAGTCGGTGAAGGCGGGCGGGACGACGGTGCCGTTGGGGCTGGTCCGCCAGGCGTTCACCTTCACGATGTCCGTGAACGGCCTCCCGCTGAACACGCGGATCACCGACGTGAAGGTCGAGTCGGACGGCCTGCGGGTGTCGACCACCGCGCAGAACGTCAAACTGGACAGCCTCAACGTCCGCTGAACCCGGGCCGTAGGACGGTGAACCATCCGGCGCCCCGGTACGTGCCGAGGGTGTGGGACCCACTGCGGACGAGCGGCTGCTCCGCGCACTGTACGCCGAGCACGGCGGCCCGCTCCTGGGATACGTCCTGCGGCTGACCGGCGACCGCCAGCAGGCCGAGGACATCGTCCAGGAGACGTTGCTGCGCGCCTGGCGTCATCCCGGCGCGCTGGTCGGCCGTCCCGTACGCCCCTGGCTGTTCACGGTCGCCCGCAACCTCGCCGTGGACGTCCACCGGTCGCGGCGGTCGCGGCCGCCCGAGACGGGCGAGGCGGCGCTCGCCGCCCTGCCCGCGAGCGACGACATCGACCGCGCCCTCGAGTCGTGGACCGTCGCCGAGGCCCTCGCCGACCTCAGCGCCGAGCACCGCGCCGTACTGGTCGAGACGTACTACCGGGGGCGTTCGGTGGCGGAGGCGGCGGCGGTGCTGGGCATACCGGCCGGGACGGTCAAGTCACGCACCTACTACGCGCTGCGCGCGCTCAAACTGGCATTGGAAGAACGGGGGTTGGCGCCATGACGACGCATGCCCGATGCGCCGATCTCCGGGCGCTGCTCGGGGTGTACGTCCTCGGCGCGATCGATCCCGCGGAGCGTGCCCTGGTCGACGACCACCTGGCCCACTGCCGCCGGTGCCGCGACGAGCTGGCCGGCCTGGCAGGCCTGCCCGCTCTGCTGGGCCGGGTGACCGAGGAGCAGATCACGCAGGTCGGCGCCCCGCCGCCGGAGCTGCTGGAGTCGGTGCTCGCCCGCGCCGCCGCCGAGCACCGGACGCGGAGCCACCGGAACCGCCGGTGGCTGGCGGTCGCGGCGGCCGCCGCCCTGGTGACCGGAGGGGCCGGAGTGGCCGTGGGGCACAACCTCGGAACGGCCCGGCCGGTCGCCGCGCCCACGGCCACCCCGACGCCGGGTCCGACGACGCCCGCACCGGGGTCGACGGCGGGCGGGGTCACGACCGTTCAGGCCACGGACGCCGCCACCGGCATCAGCGCCCGGATCACCATGCAGGCCGAGAAGTGGGGGACCGCGTTCACGGTCCGCCTCAGCGGCGCCCCGGCGGAGACCCTCTGCCATCTGGTCGCCGTGGCCCGGGACGGTCGGCGTGACATCGCGGGCGGCTGGGCGGTGAAGTACGAGCGCTCCGCCGAGTTCGCCGGATCATCCATGATCCCCAAGGACCGGATCACGGCGGTCGAGGTGCGCACCGTCGACGGTCGGCGGCTGCTCAGCATCCGGGTCTGAGAGGCCGCGGAAGACCGCCTCGCCGCACCAGGCGACCGCCTTGCCGCACCAGGCGACCGCGTCGCCCTGTCAGGCGACGGCTTCGCCGAGGGCGGCGATGATGTCGGCCTTGCGGGGCAGTCCGGCGCCGCGGCGTACGATCCGGCCGGACGCGTCGAGCACGAGCACGGTCGGGGTGCGCAGGACGTTCAGCCGGCGTACGAGGTCGAGGTTCGCCTCCGCGTCGACCTCGACGTGGACCACGCCCTCGACCATGCCGGCCACCTCGCCCAGGACCCGCCGGGTCGCGCGGCACGGCGCGCAGAACGCCGAGGAGAACTGCACCAGGGTGGCCCGGTCACCGAGGTCGGCCCCGAGCTCGGCGGCGTCGAGACGTTCCACGTCACCATCCTTCCGTGCGCGCAGGGCGCCGTTCCGGTGCCGCCAGATCAGGCCGTACACCGTGGCCAGGACGAGCGCCGCCACCGCGACGTAGATTCCGGTCATCACCGGTTCTCAAGGTACGCGCGGCGCCGCGCATTCCCGCGCCCCTCAGCGGCCCCGGCATTCCCGTGGACCTCGGTTCCGCACCCCGGCCTTCCCGCAGTCCTCCGCCGCCCGGCGCACCCGGCGATCCAAGATCCTTTTCTCGGGTGTTCGCGCAGGTCGGCGGCGTCCATGGGAGAGGGTTCACGTCTCGATGGTCGAGACGGGGTTTTACGTTGAGCGAGACGGCGCTTACCATCGTGTCCGTGCGTACCTGGACGGAGTTGCTGACGAAGCGACGGGCGGTCGACTTCTGCCGCGTCGCCACCGCGCTCTGTCCTGCGGCCTGAGGCATCTGAGCCCGTCCAGCCCGTCGCACCACCGCAGTCACCGGGAGCATCAGCCGATGCAGGTCGACCCACGGGGTCAGCGTTTCGGCGCGGCCCTCACCACCTTCGTCTTGGTCGTCGTTCTCGTGACCGGCAGTTGGTTGCTACTGGCGGCCCAGGCCGTCGTGTTCGTCGTCGGAGTCGTCTTCGGGCTCCGCAACGCCCCGTACGGCCTGATCTACCAGGCACTCGTCCGCCCCCGGCTCGGCGCTCCGCGCGAGTTCGAGCCGGAGGCGCCGCCCCGCTTCGCACAGGGAGTGGGTGCGGCGTTCGCCCTCACGGGGGTGCTCGGATATGTCCTGAAGGTCCCTGCGGTGGGGATGACCGCGACGGCGTTCGCGCTGATCGCGGCGTTCCTCAACGCGGCCTTCGGGTTCTGCCTGGGATGTGAGGCTTATCTGCTGATCCGGCGGCTCGCTCCACGGCGGGCCGCACCGTAGGCCGGGTTCGTCCAGACCACGGCCATGCCACCAACACCCGAAGAAGATCCGCCGACTCCACAAGGAGGACCACGCATGAGCCGCTCCGACGTCCTGGTCGATGCCGACTGGGTGCAGGCTCACCTCGACGACCCGGGTGTCGTCCTCGTCGAGGTCGACGAGGACACCAGCGCCTACGAGAAGGGCCACATCCGTGGCGCCGTCCGTGTCGACTGGAAGACCGAACTGCAGGACCCGGTACGCCGCGACTTCGTGGACAAGACCGGGTTCGAGAACCTTCTCTCCGAGAAGGGCATCGCCAACGACGACCTCGTCATCCTGTACGGCGGCAACAACAACTGGTTCGCCGCGTACGCGTACTGGTACTTCAGGCTCTACGGCCACCAGAACGTCAAGCTGCTCGACGGCGGCCGTAAGAAGTGGGAGCTGGACTCCCGCGAGCTCGTCGAGGCCGTCCCGTCCCGCCCGAAGACCAACTACGTCGCCCAGGAGCAGGACCACACGATCCGCGCCTTCCGCGACGAGGTCGTCGAGGCGATCAGCACCAAGAACCTCGTGGACGTGCGCTCGCCCGACGAGTTCTCCGGCAAGCTCCTCGCTCCCGCGCACCTGCCGCAGGAGCAGGCGCAGCGGGGTGGCCACATCCCGACCGCGCGCAACATCCCGTGGTCGAAGGCCGCCAACGACGACGGCACCTTCAAGTCCGACGAGGAGCTGCGCAAGCTCTACGAGGAGGCCGGCGTCGACCTGTCGAAGCCGACCATCGCCTACTGCCGCATCGGTGAGCGCTCGTCGCACACCTGGTTCGCCCTGCACGAGCTGCTGGGCCTGCCGGACGTGAAGAACTACGACGGCTCCTGGACCGAGTACGGCTCGCTCGTGGGCGTGCCGATCGAGCTCGGCGACGCCAAGTAGCCGCTCGCCGGCCCAAGACGCGCATCTCAGCAAGGAGGAACAATGAGCGACGGTTGCGGAGCTCCGACCCAGACGGCGAGCCTGCCGGCCACGGTCGATCTCGCGAACGAAGCGGTCATCCAGGGCACGGTCGTACGCGAGGGCACCCCGGTGTCCGGCGCGTACGCGCGCCTGCTCGACGCGACCGGTGAGTTCACCGGCGAGGTCGTCACCAGCGAGGAGGGGGTCTTCCGGTTCTTCGCCGCACCCGGCGACTGGACGATCCGCGTGCTCGCCCCGGGCGGCGTCAGCGTCGACTCGCAGGTGACCGCCCAGGTCGGCGAGATCGCCGCCCTTGAGGTCGCCATCTGACCTGACACGATCAACTGCCACGGGCACGGTCACCCACCAGGGGGGCCGTGCCCGTCGTGTTGCCGGGAGGCGCCGGTCTCGGGCTCCGTACGTGGTGCGGCGGCGTCCGGTGGTCCGAATCGAGTCCGCGGAGGAACCGGGGCGCGGCCCGGCGCGTCGTTATTCTCCGGGTCGGGGACAGGTCAGGTTCGGAGGGCATGGTCGGTGGCGGCTGGTGGTGGCTTCCTGCGGGCGGTGCTGGGCTTCTTGCGGACGGCGGACCGGACCGCGGAATCCTCGGTCGTCAATACCGCCGCCGGCAGGATGGAGAACCAGGCGGTTCACCAGGTGCCGAGCCGAACGGTTCACCAATGGCAGGCCCCAGCGGTCCACGAATGGCAGACGCCAGCGGCTCACGAATGGCAGAGCCCAGCGGCTCACGAATGGCAGACCCCAGCGGTTCACGAATGGCAGCATCCGGCGGCTCACGGAGCGCAGCCTCCGGCGGAACCGCAGCTCAGGCCGGAGACGGAGAACTCCCTCTCGAACCTGGAGGACGCCGCGCTCCGGAACCCGGAGACGCTGCGCGAGGTGCGTCCCGGTGACGCGTTCAGCGGTGTCTACCACCCGGCGTCGGGCCGCTTCATGTCGTTCCGCAGCGTCGACGATCCCGCGGCCATGGACGCCCCGGTCAACGCGGTCAACCGGTACGGCGGCCACGGGGAGATCGAGGACACGATGGTGCGCCTCATCGGGGGCCGCGATGATAAGAAGGTCGCCTTCACGATGTTCGCGGAGGACGACGGATTCGCCGTCGGCTGGCGCTCACGGTCGGTCAACCAGTACTACCACGGCACGATCGCGGCGCCGGGGGAGTATCGCGGTGCGGTGATGGACGCGATCTCGCAGGCGACCGGAAGAAGGGTGTGGTCACGATGACCGAGACCGACGGCGTCCCGCTCTCCGTCGAGGGGCTGCTGCTGCCTCGCAGGCTGGTCCTCCTGCTGAGCGGCGGCCGGTGGGCGGCGCCCGACGACGCGGTCCTGCGCAGAGTGTTCCCCGAGCCCGCGGACTTCCCGTCCTTCTACGACGCGGCGAGCATCGTCGGCGTCAACCGCGGGTGGCATTCCGAGAGCCGCCCCGCCTACGTCTGCCGGCCCGATCCCGCGAACCCGCCCGGGGACATCGACCCGGCGCGCTCGTTGCTGATCGGGGAGCTGGGCCCTGACCAGATGTTCGCCCTGGACTACCGGCGCCCGGGGCCTCCCGGCGTGGTCTACCTCGCCGAGCCGGGCTGGGTCGAGGTCGCGCCCGACTTCGACGCGTTCGCCGACCGCCTCGGGCTGTGAGGCCGGTCTGGCAGGTCGTGCTCGGGCTGTGAGGCCGGTCTGGCAGGTCGTCCTCGGGCTGTGCGGGCGGGTGCGGGCGGTCTAGCAGGTCGAGTGGAACAGCCCGCCGACCGGAACGGTCTCGGCCAGCCGGTTGTAGAGGGCGACCGCCTCGGTGGTCTCCGCCACGTGGACCGCGACGCCCTTGTCCTCGAGGTGGCGAACGGTCTCCGCGGGCACCTGGAGGCGGCACTCCATGCCCCGGCTCAGGACCACCGCCTCGCAGCCGTGTTCGAGCAGCTCCGCGACGTCGGCGGGCTGGACGCCCGGCACATGGTGCGTTCCCGTCTCGGCCCAGTCCCAGGGCCGTCCGCCCGCCGGCCAGAGTTTGTAGTCGCGGGCCTCGCCGAGCCCGTCCACCCAGATGCGCCCCCACGTGACCTTCGTGATGAACGGCGATGTGATCTTCGGCGGGTTCATGGCGACCTTTCGAGCCGGGCGTGAGTGCTGGCCTCCAGCTTCGTCCGGGCCCCTCGCGACGGCAACCCGGGCCTTGACCGACCCTAGAATGTCGTCGGTCATTGATTTGTCGTTCATCCGCCGGGGGAGTCGACGTGTCCGAGTCGGTGAACACAGCCTCCGGGCGAGAAGCGGATCGGGGCGTCGGTGAGGCGGACGACGGGCGCGTGCGCGCGGTCGTGACCCACGGCAGGATGATCTCCCTGGAGGTCGAGCCCCGGCTGCTGCGTTCCTCCCCGGAGAAGCTGGCGGACCACCTGACCGAGGCGGTCAACGCCGCGTTCGCCGACCTCCTGGCCGCCGGGGGAGCGGTGCCGCAGGTCGACCCGCGCGCGCTCGCCCGGCAGCTTCGCGGCCTGCGCGACGACCTGAGCGCGGGGATGGCGGAGTCGACCGCGTCCGTCCAGCGCAGCATCGAGGGTCTGCGGGGCGACGCGGTGGTGCCGTCCACCGTCCCGACGATGGACTTCGCCGGGATGTTCGACCAGCTGATCGACGTCCTGGAGACCATCGGCGGTGTTCCCGACGAGGACACGGAGGAGCTGCGCGGGCAGGGCGCCGTGCCGGGGCGGATCTCGGTGACCTGCGCCGCGGGTCCGCGCCTGGTCGAGATGGACCTTCGGGAGCGGGCCATGCGCTCGACCCCCGAGCTGGCCGAGGCCGTCACGACCGCGGTGAACGCCGCGCTGGACGACCTGGCGGACAAGCTCCGCCGCCGGCGGGAGGAGGCCGGCGCCGATTCCGAGAGGATCACCGGCCGGATCGCGGAACTTCGTGAGCTCGGAGTGGCACGCCTGGACGCTTACGTGCGTCAAATGACCGACTTCATGGCCGGCATCCGGCCGCTCGACTGATCAGGAGGGGCGATGAGCAACGAGCTCTACGTTGACCGCGATCAGCTGCGACGCTCCGCGCAGGGCATGGCTGACGTTCACCAGCGGTTGCAGGAGGAGCATCGGCGGTTCGTCGCCAGGCTCGCCTCGTACGGCCGGCCCTGGGGGAACAACAACGGCCTCAGTCAGGCGATCGACAGCGTCGCCCCGGTCGTGCAGGACGCCTGCACCTCCTGCCACGAGGAGAACCACGCCGCGTGGGCCGACTACCCGGCGGGGCTCCAGGTGCACGCCGCCACGCACGGTGCCGCGGAGCAGACGGCCACCGAGCTGAGCGACCAGTACCGGCAGGTGTGATGCGCTGATGGACATCCAGCTTCCCTCCTATCTCCTGCCCATCGAGCTGTTCCTCGGCAAGCCCCTCAACAACGGCAAGGTCGATGACTGCCACCGGATGGGGGACGACTGCGAGCAGTACGCCGCGACGAACAAGGGGATCCTGGCCGAGGGCCAGGACCACAAGGCCCGTGCCGTCGCCACCGGCCAGGGTGACGACATCGCCGCCTTCCACCAGAAGTTCGAGGACCCGCAGGGAGCACATCGCAACCTGGTGGACGCCTCGACCGGCACGCACGTCATGGGCACGGGTCTCAAGGTCGCGGGCAACATCATCCTCGCCCACAAGGGCGTGACCCTCTTCCAGTACGGCCTCACCGCCGCGGCGCTGGCCGAGGCGGCCCTCACGGGCGGGTTCGGCGCCATGGCCGCGCCGATGATCAGGCAGGCCGCCAACAAGGCGATCGACTACGCGACCAACCAGGCGGCGTACCAGGTTCTCGGCTGACGGCACGCCGCGGCGCCGTCCCGGACGGCGCTCGGGCCGGTGTCGCTCGGTACGAGGTGTGTGACGTCATGTTCGGAGGGTTCGAGTGAGCGCGGGATCGCGGGCGGTCGGGAAGACCGTCATGAAGGTGGCCGGAGGGCGGCTCTTCCCGATCGGCGCCTTCCTGCGCAGCCCGGCCTCGCGTGCCCTCGTCACCGCGGCGCGTTCGAGCGGCCGCGCGGTGCGGGGGTCGCTCCGGGCGGGTGCGGAGGCCTCGGGGCGGGCGCGGGCGTTCCTCGCGCGGGTCCTGACCAAGGACCCCATCGACGTCGCGAGCGGCGAGGTGGTGCTGCGGCAGGTCGACGCGGAGTTCCCCGGCGTGCTGCCGCTGGTCCTCGAACGCACGTACCTGTCCTCCTACCGCGCCGGCTCGCTGTTCGGGTCGTCGTGGGCGTCCACGCTGGACCAGCGGATCGAGATCGACTCCGAGGGCGTGTGCTTCGCGGCGGAGGACGGGATGGTGCTGACCTTCCCGGCTCCGTCGCCCGGCACGCCGGTGCGGCCGGAGCGCGGCCCCCTGCGAACGCTCGCGGTCACACCCGGCGGCGAGTACACCGTGACCGACCCCCTCACCGGCCGTACCGCGCACTTCCCCGGGCGGGGGCCCGCGGCGTACGGGACCGTGCCGATCACCGCGATCACCGACCGCAACGGCAACCGGATCGACTTCGAACGGGATGAGGCCGGGACCCTGCGGACGATCCGGCACTCGGGCGGCTACACCGTCGACGTCGAGGTCGAGTCGGGGCGCGTCCGTGCCCTGCGGCTGCGGACGGGAGACGGCCCGGACGCCGATCCGGTACTGGTCCGCTTCGGCTACGACGAGCAGGGCCGACTCACCGAGGTCGTCGACTCCTCGGGCGAGCCGCTCCGCTTCTCCTACGACGCGCAGGGGCGGCTGACCGAGTGGATCGACCGCAACGGCGCCTGGTACCGCTACACCTATGACGCCGAGGGCCGTGGGATCCGGGGCGAGGGCAGAGACGGCTTCCTCAACGCCGAGCTGGCCTACCTCGACGGTGAGACCGTGGTGACCGACTCACTCGGTCATCGGACGACCTATCGCCTCAACGAGCGCGGGCAGATGATCGCCGAGATCGACCCGCTGGGGAACCTCGTCCGCCTGGAATGGGACGTCCACGACCGGCTGCTCTCCCGGACCGACCCCCTGGGCGCGACGACCCGGTACACCTATGGCCCGACCGGCAGCCTGGTCGCCGTCACCCGTCCGGACGGCCGGGAGGTCACCGCCGTGTGCGACGAACTCGGCCTCCCGATCGAGATCACCGAGCCCGACGGCGCCGTCTGGCGGCAGAGCTTCGATGCGCGGGGGAATCTCCTCACCCGTACCGACCCGCTCGGGGCCACGACGAGATTCGAATACGACCGCCGCGGGGGCCTGGTGGCCGTCACCGACCCCCTGGGCGCCGTCACACGGATCGTCACCGACGATCTCGGGCTGCCCACGGCCGTCACGGATCCGACGGGCGCGACCGACCGGGTCATCCGGGACGCGGCCGGGCGGATCACCACGCTCATCGACCCTCTCGGACAGGTGACGAGACTGGCCTGGACCCCGGAGGGGCGGCTCGCCGCACGCGTCTCGCCGGGCGGCGAGACCGAGCGCTGGTCCTACGACGATGAGGGTGATCTCGTGGAGTTCGTGAGCGCCGCCGGAGGCGTGACCCGCGTCGAATACGGCCCCTTCGATGTGCCCACCGCGCGGACCGGACCGGACGGGACGCGCCTGCGCCTCGAATACGATACCGAGCTCCGCCTGACCACCGTGACCGATCCCCGGGGACTGGTCTGGCGCTACGAGTACGATGCGGCGGGGCGCCTGACCCGTGAGACCGACTTCAACGGCAGGGTCCTCACGTACGCCTACGACGCGGCCGGTCGGCTCGTCGAACGCCGCAACGGCGCGGGCGAGAGCGTCCGCTACGTACACGACCGGGTCGGGAATGTCGTCGAGGAGCACTCCGGCGGCACGGTCACCACGTTCACCCATGACGCCGCCGGCCGCCTGATCCGCGCGGTCAACTCCGACGCCGACGTACGGTTCGAGCGCGACGCGGCCGGGCGGGTGACGGCCGAGGTCTGCAACGGCAGGGTGCTGTCCTCGTCCTACGATGCCGCGGGCCGGCGCGTCGGCCGGCGTACGGCGTCCGGGGCACGCAGCGCGTGGCGGTACGACGCGGCCGGCCGGCCGGCGGCACTGCAGGTCGACGGCGGAGACGTGCGTTTCGGCTACGACCGCGCCGGCCGTGAGACCCAGCGTCTGTTCGGGCCGAATGTCGCGGTGACCTCTGGCTGGGATGCCGAGGACCGGCTGCGGGCCCAGGGACTGTGGGTCCGTACGCCCCCGCGCCACACCGCGCCGGAGCCGGCGCGGCTGATTCACGAGCGCCTCTACGAGTACCGGGCGGACGGCTACGTCAGCAGGCTCCGCGACTCGGCCTCCGGCGTACGCGCGTACCGGCTGGACCCTGTCGGCCGGGTGACCGCGGTCCGCGGCGAGGGCTGGAGCGAGGACTACACCTACGACACGGGCGGAGTGCTCGCCCACGCCTCGTGGCCGACGTCGGCCGGTCCCTCCACGGACGGTGACGCGTTGGGGGAGCGCGAGTACGCCGGCACCCGCGTCCGGCGGGCCGGCAAAGTGCGTTTCGAGTACGACGCCCAGGGCCGGGTCGTCCTCCGCCAGCACAGGCGCCTGTCCGGGAAGCCGTTGACCTGGCGGTACTCCTGGGACGCTCAGGACCGGCTCACCGGCGTGACCACTCCGGACGGCGGACGCTGGGCGTATCGCTATGACCCGCTGGGGCGGCGGATCGCCAAGCAACGCCTGAGCCCGGACGGCGGGTCCGTGGCCGAGCAGGTCGACTTCCTGTGGGACGGTGAGAACCTGGCCGAGCAGGCTCACACGGTGTTCGCTTCCGGACGCACGGCCACGCGCGTCACGGGATGGGAGTGGGAGCCCGGGACGTCCCGGCCGATCGGCCAGACCGAGCGCCTGCTGGATCCGGACACCCGTGAGTGGGTGGACGAGCGTTTCTACGCCATCGTCACCGACCTGGTCGGAACACCGACCGAGCTGGTCGACCTCGCGGGTACCGTCCACTGGCGACGCCGGACCACGGTCTGGGGCGCGTCGCCCATCGGCCACACCGGAGGAACGGACTGCCCGCTGCGCTTCCCCGGTCAGTACTTCGATGCGGAGTCCGGACTCAGCTACAACTGCCTGCGTTACTACGATCCGGCCACCGCGAGGTACGAGAGCGCCGACCCGCTCGGCCTGCATCCCGCGCCGAACCCCCACGCCTATGTCACCAACCCGATGGTGGAGTTCGACCCGCTCGGCCTGGCGCCGTACCGGCTCTCCGACAACGCCGTGACCAAGATCCCGAAGCCGATCCGGGAGGAGTACGAGAAGATCGCGGCGATGCGGGCGGCGGAACGCAACGGCATACCGTCGCCCTTGGGCGCACCGACGCCGCGCATCAACGAGGCCACCGGCAATCAGAAGGTCTTCCAGGGGTGGGAACTCCCGCTCACCCAGCGGCCCGCCTGGAAGGGCTCGCTGGAGTGGGACGTGCCGGGCACCGACCACCGGATCCTCGAACGGCCGGACGGCAAACTCGGTTACGCCTATCAGCACGACTACAGCAAACCTCAGCTCTTCCCGGGACCCTGGTATCCGGAAGGCGGCGTGATTCCCCGGTTCCTCGGCGGAAAGGGTAAGTAGTGGGGGACGATCCGATGAACTCCGCATCGCCGGCCGACCCGGTCGCCGAGAGGCCGCCCCGGTACGCGGTCGTCGGCGAGGAGGACGACGAGGTCTGGTTCACCTGTTCCGGCCTGTCGGGCTTCTTCTCCCCGGCGCCGTCCCAGGGAAGCCGGGAGATCACTCTGTTGAGCTGCATGCGGGTCCCGGATGAGGTCCTGCGGCGCGAGCGCCCGGACGGCGGCGCGATCGAGCTGGGCAACGCGGGGCTGCGCGTGCTCGACGGCGCGGGACGGACGCTCGGAGCGTACTTCCTCGGGGGGGTGACCGTTCTCGGCTGTGTTCCCGCCGCGTCGGAGTCGGGTGCGCGGGACGTCACGGTGGCCGCCTTCGTCATCGAGTCGCCGCCGCCGGAGGCGGGCGAGATCTGGGAACGCTGGCGGAGGGAGTTCCCGAGCCGCCGCGGCCTCTGGGCCGAGTACTCCCCGGAGGGCAGGCGCGCGTGGCTGCACGTGGTGCGGTATCACGACCGTCATCGAGCCGGCCGTGACCGGACCGCCGAGCGTGGGGCGACGTTCGAGCTGGACGGCCGGCACGTCACCGACCCGGCGAGCTTCTACTGCGCCCTGGGCGAGGCGATCAACGGTCCGGGCGGCTACTTCGGCGCCGGCCTCGACGCCCTCGACGACTGCCTTCAGGGCGGTGACTTCGGGGCCCGGATCCCCTTCACCCTCATCTGGCGGCACTCCGAGATCGCGCGCGAGCGACTGCGTGACCCCGTCGGAGGCTCGGGGCCGCCTTACTTCGACGTGATCCTGCAGATCTTCGATGAGGCGGGGGCCAGTGTCGAACTCCACTGATCGGCGGAACGATGTGACCGGTTCCGGGTTCGGAGAAGCGTGATCAGGCCGTCGCGTGACCGGGACGGGTCGGGGCGGCTAGCATCGGGGCCCGTGTCCTCCCCGTCCCCGCTGACGCTGCCGTGGAGGACGCTGCGCCTGGCCGGGCGCTTCGCCGTTCCGCTGGCGCTGTGGTACACGGTGGGACAGACGCTGCGGTACGCCCTCTTCTACGCCGGTTACCGGTTCGTCCACAACCCGGTCGTACCGATCATCGTGCTGGGCCTCATCGTGGTCGTGACCGTCGCGACGACGGTCGCGATGGTGCACTGCGTCAAGGACGGCCTCCCCACGATCAAGAAGCGGGACCTCGACGAGTCCCTCGCCTCCTGGACGGCGGACGAGGACGAGGGGATCGCGCGCGCCGTCGGACGCGCGGTCTTCCCCTTCATGATCTTCTATCTGGCGTGGGGATGGTTCGGCAAGGACGCCCAGGCGTTCGCGCAGTCCGCGGCGGACCGGGGATACGCGCAAGGTGGCCTGGGCAGCCAGCTCGACGCCATGAAGATGCTGCTGCTCCTCCAGCACCACCTCTACATCGCGATCGCGGCGACCGTCGTCTTCTTCGTCCTGAAGGACGTCTCCGAACGCTTCCTCTCCCCTCGCCTGGCCGGCTTCGGCGGCCTCCTCGTCGCGTTCTGCGAGGTCAACTGGACCCTCTTCGGCATCTTCACCGTCGACCAGGTCCGCGGCGACGTCGTCGGCTGGATCACCGGCCGGCAGGCGTGGGGCTGGCTCGGCTCGGCGCTCGGCCAGGTCTTCGCGGTCTGGCCGTACTTCAAGGACGGCGTGCTCGCGAGCCTGATCTGGCTGGTCATCGCGGGCCTGATCCTGGGAGTCGACGCCGAGGACGAGGAGAAGATCCTCGGTGAGCACCGGGTCATGCGCGGGGTGGCCCGGGCGAGCGGCATCTACCAGCCGCACACCCCCCGGGAGGTGCTGACCCGCGAGCTCCGCGAGAAGTGGCTGCCGGCGGTCTACGGGTTCCGGCTGGTGTTCCGCGCCGGCGGCCTGTCGTTCGCCGTCTTCTGCGTGCTGTACGCCGCGCTCGACCCGCTCGGGGACCTGGCGAAGCGCGGCGTGTACCGGCTGCTCGGCCCGCACCCGGTGCCCTGGTGGAACATCCGGCTGGACTCGATCGACCTCGGCGTCGGCCTGGTGCAGGAGGTGCTGCGCGTCTGCCTCCTGGCCGCGGCCTTCGAACTCGTCGTGGCGCGGGTCAGTGCGCGAACCGCACCCAGTCGCCCGGCCCCGGCTGCAGCGCCGGGGCTGCTCGCAGCTCCAGCACGGCCGCCGCGACGACCTGCTGCGGAACCACCGCGGTGACCTTGACCTGGGCGGCCCGGCCCACGACCGGCTTGGCCGCCCCCAGGTCGTCCTCGGCGGCGCTCCACTGGTGGCCCTTGCCGTCGCGGACGCGGAACGTGAGGCTGAACGGCTCGGCCTGCTTCACCCCCTGAGCGTCCAGCGGCCGTACCTCCAGTAGCAACACCAGGGAGACGGCGCCGGATGCGGTGGGCCGGCCGGTGGACGGGACGCGGCCCAGCAGACGCCATTGCATGTGGTCGATGGTCACCGTCGCTCCACGCGGCACGGTGCTGATCCGTTCGCGGTTGGCGTTCTGGTGGCGGTCGTCCGTCACCTGCGTGATGACCAGCGCCGGAAGCAGGATCGCCAGGGCGACGGCCTCGGCCGTCCGCCGGCCCCGGGGACCGAGCCGTCGCCGCCGGGCGCGCCGGGGCCGGTCGGAGCGGGTCTCCTCCAGCGGATCGGGCGCCTCGCCCGGCCCGTACGGCCCCGGAACCCCGTCCGCGGGCCCGTACGGCCGAACGGGCGATCCGTACGGCCCCGCGCCCTCGACCGGCGATCCGTACGGGGAGGCGTACGGCGCGCCCGGCGCCGACGGCGTGTTGGAGGAGCCGGAGGGCCCGTACGGCGTGCCCTGGGGCGACGATCCGTACGGGGAGCCGGGCGGCCCGTACGGGCCCGTGCCCGCGGTGGGCGGCCCGTACCGGCCTGCGGTCTCGGACGGCGGCCCGTAGGAGGTCGTGCCCTCAGGCGGCGGCCCGTACGGGCCCGTGCTCGCGGGCGGTGACCCGTACGCGGGAGTGCCCTCGGGCGGCCGTCCGTACGCGGGAGTGCCTTCGGGCGGCGGTCCGTAGGAAGGCCGGCCCTGCGGGTCCGGAGCGCCGGGTGGCCGGCCGTCCGGCGGGAGTCGGTGGTCCGGCATCAGGCGTCCCTGAGCTTGTAGTCGTCCGTGGGATGGGCGAGCAGCCGGTCGGCCGAGCCGGTGTCGAGCCCGAGGTCGACGTCGGCCTCGGCCGAGAGCTGGTTCAGTGAGTCCGACTGGCCGACGATGAGATGCGCGCCCTTCAGCTGGTCCTTCGGGATCTCGAAGACGTACGAGGCGTTGCCCCAGAGCATCGGCTCGAAGATTCCCTCGTTCTTGGTCAGGAGACCATCGCGGCCGCTCTCGGCGTAGTGCAGCCCGGAGTGCGTCGTCAGGCGCACGTGCCCGAGGCCGACGGGCCTCTGGTTGCTCCGCACCGAGAGGTACACGATGACGAAGATGCCGGGTGTCGTGATCCGCTCGTTCTTCTTCGGGTCGACGATGTCGGTGTGCGTCACGATGGAGCGGGCGACGTCGACCCGGTCGACCCGTACGCTGAACACCCGGTTGGTCACGATCTTCCCGGCGTGGCCGCCGTTCGGGATCGGGTCCTGCAGCCGGCCCTCGATGTGCGGCGCGACGTGGGTCAGCCACATGGCGACGCCCAGCAGCGCGGCCGCGACCAGGCCGGCGACGACCCGTCTCAGGACCGTCATGATCCCCCCGCGTGTACGGAGACCCCGACCTCGGCGGCGTACGAGGAGTCCTTGCCCGCGTACCAGTAGTACGCGGAGTCGAAGAAGCCGTGCTTGTAGACCCACTGCCGCAGGGCGACGGTCACCGTCGTCGGCGCCGAGGTCTCCGGGATCTTCCAGACGGCCCGCACCTCGATCGGCAGCCGGGGGTGGATCTCGGATGTCTTCTGCCCGTCGATCAGGCCGGTGGTGAGCTCGTTGTCCGCCGCGACGTACGATCCGGGCTTCGGCTCGGCCATCACGCCTTCGAGGAACTCGAAGACCGAGTGCGATCGGACGTCCTTCACGGTGACGCGCATCCGTACGGCGAGGACCTTCGTCCGCCCGCTCCCGAAGGCGTCCTTGTCGTGGCCGGTTCGCGCGTCGAGGACCTCGACCGTGAACAGTCCCTGGTCGAAGGTCTTGCCCGCGCCGCCCTTCGCGGGGGCGTGCGACTGGGCCCGCAGGCCGCCGAACACCGCGACCACCGCGATGACCAGCCCGAACGCCCCCAGGGTCGCCGCGGTGACGCGGAGCCTCGGGCGTGTTCGGTCACCCGGCGGCGGGGGAGCTGACATGGGCAAATCGTAACGTTCGGTGCTATTCATCGCTGGCGTGCGCTGACGTTCCTTCCTTTACCGCATTGTTCCGGCGCGGTAATGGTCCGGGGGACGACTGATTCGGCCTCGTATCGGACGGTCGCGGGCGGACTGCGGTTCAGGTAGGTTTTCGCGCTGGAAACGTCGGATGGGGTTCGCATGAGCGCTGTGAAGTCAGGGGGGCTCGCCGTCGCCGGGGCCCTGGCCATCGCGTCGCTCACCGTCGTTCCGGCCGCTCTGGCAGTGGACAGACCGACGCCGCACCCCACGAGGAAGACCACGTCGCCGCGGCCGACGGTCACCAAGTCGATCACGGTCACCGCCAAGCCGACGACTCCGAAGCCGTCGCCGACCCCAAAGCCGGTGGTGACCTGTAACCCCACCCTCGGCCTGCCCGCGGTCAAGACCGCGGGCTGGGGGCAGCAGCGACTCGACTTCACCCGGGCCTGGAAGCAGACGCAGGGCGCCGGCGTCTCCGTCGCGGTCGTCGACAGCGGGGTCGACGCCCGGTACGCCCAGCTCTCGGGGCGGGTGACCTCGGCCGACGTGACCCAGACCGTGCCCGGCGACTGCGTCGGTCACGGCACGGCCGTCGCGGGGATCATCGCGGCCAAGGACCTGCGCGCGCAGAACATCCCGTTCGTCGGCGTCGCCCCCGCCGCGCACGTCATCTCGGTCAAGTTCACGAATCAGGAACAGATGCAAGGGGCGGACCCGAACCTCCCCAAGGCCATCCGCAAGGCCGTGGACCTCGGCGCCGAGGTCATCAACATCTCGGTTCAGGCGCCGGACACGATGGCGCTCCACACCGCCGTCCAGTACGCCCTCTCGCACGATGTCGTCGTCGTCGCGTCGGCCGGAAACGTCACCGACGAGCAGAAGGGGACGGTGGGCCCGGCGTATCCCGCCGAGTACCCCGGAGTCGTCAGTGTCGGCTCGCTCGATTCGGACGGCTCGGTCGCCGACAGCTCCAACACCGTCACGAGGGTCAGCGTCAGCGCCCCGGGCAAGGACGTGATCAGCACGTGGCCGGGCGGATTCCGCCAGGACCTGGAGGGCACCAGTTATGCCGCCGCCTACGTCTCCGGCACGGCGGCGCTCGTCCGCGCGTACCACCCCGATCTCAGCCAGCAGCAGGTCAAGGCCCGCATCGAGGCCACGGCGGACGGGTCCGTCGGCACCGGCTCCGGTGCGGGCATGGTCGATCCCGTACAGGCGGTGACGGCCATCCTCCCCTCGGAGAGCCGGGCCTCCGCCTCGCACGCGCCGGCGGTACAGCCCAAGCCGGTCCGGGTGGCCTACCGCCGGCCCCGGGACGAACGGACCCGCTCCCTCGCGATGACGCTCGCCGGAGGCGCCCTGGTGGCCTGCGCGCTGGTCGTCGCGGGCGGTGTTCTCATCCCGATGGGCCGGCGGCGCAAATGGCGACCCGGACGGCGGACCACTCCGCGTACCGAACAGGACACTTAGTCACAAACGCCCTTACAGCCGCTAAGGTGAACACCTGGTGAACCATCACTAGGAGCGTGAATGACGTCGACGTTCGGCGATCCCCGTGAGTCGATCGAAAGCCTGCTCGCCACCGTCACCGAGCAGAACGAGAAGCTGGCGGAGATGCAGCGCAGCATGGCGGACATGCGCGGCAAGGGCGAGGGCGCGGACGGACGCGTGAAGGTCGAGGTCGCGCACAACGGCGCTCTCGTGGGCCTGACGATCGACCCCCGCGCCATGCGCCTCGGCTCGGGGCAGCTCGCCGACGAGATCCTCACCGCGGCGAGGGAAGCGGCCAAGGACATCTCCGAGCGCGCCGAGGAGATGATGCGGCCGCTGATCACCGAGCTGATGCAGGGATCCGGGCGGCTGGGCGACGCGGCCGCGGGCTCCTCCTTCGGCGGCTCGGACGTCGAGCAGGTGCTGGCCGCGCTCAAGGAGGCCCGCAAGACGATGGGCATCGAGTGATTCCGGGTACGACGGCGGGCTGACGCGCCGATCGTTCCTCCTTTTTCCTTCTCGTTAATTCCTCATTTCGGCCGGTGGGGCCGGCTCGGCGTCCGGTTACCCTCGAGTAAGTCCGTCCTGGTGCGACGCTTCGGGAGAAGCTCATGCGACGTTTCCTGCCTGCTTCGACGGCGTCCGAGCGAGGCTTTTGATGGCGTTGAAGCTCGGCGGCCTCATGGGGTTCGCCGCGGCGGGCGACCTTCTCTTCCGATTGGCCACGGTCACGATGCCCGACGGCGATCCGGGCGCCTGCCATCAGGCGGCCGACCATTGGCGCGGGGTCGCCCAGCGCGTCAAGTCATCCGAGACCGCGGTCAGAAGCATTCGCACGCTGATGCGGGACGCGAACATCGGTCCCGCCGCCGAGGGATTCGAGGAATTCTGCACCGAGAAGCTGGTGCCCTATCTCGAACGGTTGTCCGGTGGCATCGCGGAGATCGGCGACCACTGTGACACCTACGGGAACGAGCTGAACCAGCACGTCAAGGCGCTCCGGCTCATCGAGGCGAGCATGGTGGCCAACGTCGCGTTCTGCGTCTGGTACGGCTGGGCGACGGGCGGCGCGGGCTTCCTGGCGACCGAGGCCACCATCGCCCGGCTGGTGTTCCAGGCACGGCTCGAAGACGCCCTCTGGCGGGCGTTCATCCGGGCGTTCGTCGAGGCGCTCTCCCACCAGCTCATCGAACGCATGCTCTGGTACGCCGCCATCGACTCGGTCATGTGGGCGGCCATGCAGCAGGAGCTTCAGTACGTCTTCCTCGTCGGCGGAGCGAAGGTCCTCGGGATCGACGACAAGACGATGACCGACGTCGCCGGCTTCGACCCGGCCGACCTGAAGACCAACCTGACCCAGGCCGGGCAGGCGTTCGTGGCGAACGCGGTGTTCGACCTGACGATGGAGGGGGCGGGGCGCCAGCCGTACGGCAAGTACTTCGACCGGGGCAATCCCGCGTGGCGCGGCTCCGCGGCGTGGAAGCCCGCCCTGGCCGGATTCGCGGGGCGCATGAGCGGCTCGCTCGCCTACAGCGTGGCGATGGACGCGCAGACGGGCGACTGGAGCAACTTCACCGACTCCGACAAGCTCTGGGCGATGATGTTCGAGAAGTCCCTCATTCACGGCACTCGAATCGGCGTCCACCCCGCGCAGGTGAAGGCCGGCTGATCCCGTCCGCGCGGGACCACCCGCGTTCGTGCGGGAACGGCGCGCGGGCGAGCGG
Source organism: Actinoallomurus soli (assembly GCF_024055715.1). GTDB lineage: Bacteria > Actinomycetota > Actinomycetes > Streptosporangiales > Streptosporangiaceae > Actinoallomurus > Actinoallomurus soli. Next base: position 255,106 of record NZ_JAMXMV010000003.1, on the reverse strand, counting down.
CCGCCAGGGCGATCCCCGGCGGCCGTGCCGTGTTCCAGCGGCGGGGGTCAGCCGCCCGGGCGTGACGTGAGGGGATCGGCCGGATCTCCGGTCGGGATCGTGAGCGCCCATTCCGTGGCCTGCCCGGTCGCGGCCATGCCGTCCAGGCGTTCGGCGACTCCGGCCTTGTCGCTGCCGGGCGGGGCCGGCAAGGGCGCGGGATTCTCGACCGGCGGTTTGAGCAGATCCTTCGGATCGTGCGCGCGGGTGCTCAAGATGCTCGCCAACGCGTTGATCATCGCGGTCGCGTTCTGCGCGGCCTTCGCATAGCCCTCTTTGAAATGCTTGGCCGAATCGTCGGTGCCGATGAAATCGCCCAGGCCGGCGAGCTGATTGAAGTGGTTCCGCACGTCGTCGACGAGGTCGATCGATTCATTACGGAACCTGCCCGCGCACGTCCGGAGATTGTCGAAGTCGCCACGTGCCCTGCCGGAGGCGGGCGGCGTCGACCCGGGGCGCGGGGCGGTCGAGCGTCCGGGCCCCGAGGCCGAGGGCGCCGGGCCGTTCGTGGGGGGAGACGGCCGGGGCGATCCGGTCGGCGAATGTGACGGTGCGCCGGTGGGGGAGGGAGTCGCCGTCGGCGAGGGTGGCTCGCTCGGTGACGAAGAGGTGGTCGGTGACGGCGAATCGGTGGACGCCATGCGACCTCCGGGGTCTGCTGTTAACACACATTTTACAATTTGTTCCGGCCCAATATCCAGGGTTGCCACATGGTAATGCTTCGACCAATTCCCTACCACTATGGTAGGTTTGGGCGCTGTGACGCTGAATCTGACGCGCCCGCAGGGCTTCGCCATCGGAGGTGCTTATTCCTCCGCATTCGTCGGTCTGATGCTGTTGGTGCAGCTGCCGGAGGGGCACCCGGAGAAGATCCGCGAGGCCGCGCAGATCTGGCGGCGGATCGGTGGTCGTGTCGACGAGGGCCTGAGTCAGGTCCGGGGGGCCGCCCAGGCGGCGCTGACCGTGAACGGCGGTCACGCGATCGATGAGTACCGGAAATTCTGGAGCGAGGGTCTGGCACCGTACCCGCCCCAGGTCACCGCCTACGCGACGAAGCTCGCCAAGGCGATGGACGACTATGCCGCGCATCTGGACCGGACACGGAAGACGCTCTGGGAGATGGCCATCATCTCGTGGGCCGAGTCCCTGATGTTCGGCGTCTGGGCCGAGCTCGGCGGCACGTACATGTGGCTCTTGCGGCGGGCCGCGCGGCGGATCCAGGCCAAAGCGGTCCTCAGGCTGCTGGAATATGTCCTGGGGAGCACGCTCTACGCCGTGGCCGACGAGGGCATCACCGACCTCGTGAAGCTGGCGTGGGACGACGATCAGGGCCCGCTGAGCGAGCACCTGGAGCGGATGGGGAAGAACTTCCTGGCCGCGATGGCCTTCTACAGCATGGATCCGGCGAATCCGGGATTCAAGCAGTTCGACAGGGTCGTCTTCCAGAAGAAGGTGATGGGCCCGGGCGGAGATCCGGAATGGGTCGTGCGGAACAAGGTCGCCCAGAAGTACTTCTGGTACGTCTTCGGATCGAGCGTGTTCACGGCGACCTCGAACTTCGAGAACGATCCGGGCGCACTCATCGATGACCCCACCGGCCTGCTGCCCACCTGGCAGCAGATGATCGGCAAGTTCGGCGTGGCCACGGCTCAGCAGGGCAAGGGCTGGCGCCGGTAGGCCGGGAGGCGGATCCGGAGGATCATGCGAGCCCATCGAGGAAGCGGTCGGCCTCCTCGATGAAGGGGGCCATTCCTTCGCCCATCAGCTCGGCCAGTCGTGTCGTGGCGTCCTCGACGGCCTTCCCGGAGGCCTCGAGGATCGCCGCCGCCAGCGCCTGCCGGTCCAGGCGCAACGCCCGCGGACCGAAGTCCACGCCGGTCAGTACGCCGGCCGCGGTGACCTCGACCGTGACCTGGCCACCGGCGGCCTCGCCCTTTCCGCGAAGCTCGGCCATCTCCTGCCGCAGGGCGCGCAGCGGCTCCATCTCGGACTCGAAGTCCGTGAGAATCCGCCGCATCCCCGCGTCGAGGTGCTGAGCGGACGGGTCCTCGGAATCGGGCATGGTCATATTGTCTACTTTACCGGTCGAGAACTTCTTGGCGATGCTGCGGATCAGCCGCTCAGGGGGTCAGCGTGCCGTCGGATGCGGAGAACTCGGGGCCGTCGCCGACCTTGGGCAGAGCGATCGTGCCGGCCCACTCGGCGTCCCGCATGTTGGAGGCCATGTTCGTCAGGTTCGTCGAGACCTGCGCGTAGACGGTGGACAGAGCGCCGACGTAGCCGGTCGCGTTGGCCACCGCCCGGTCGTACCCGGTGCGGAACTTCTTGCCGATGTCGTCCCCGCCGACGAAGTCACCGAGGTCGGCGATCGCGATCAGCAGGTTGTTCACGTCCACGGGCAGGTCGACGGCCTCGTGCCCGAAGCCCGACGCGGCTCTCGGCAGGCTTCCCTGCTCGTCCCCGCCCCAGTGCAGCCTCGTACGGCCGTCCGGCCCGGAGCCGCCTCCGGACGCTCCGCCGCCGGACCGCGAGCCGGGGATGTGCGGGGTGGGCGTGTAGATCTTCGGCGCGTGGCCGGAAGGCCCCGGCGACGGCCGAGCCGGCGGACGCGAGGTCGGCGACGCCGACGGGGACGAGGACCCCGGAGGCTGTGACGTCGGCGGCTGAGAGGTCGGCGGCTGCGACGTCGGCGGCTGAGAGGTCGGCGGCTGCGTCGTCGGGGGCTGAGAGGTCGGCGGCTGCGTCGTCGGCGGCTGGGAGGTCGGCGGCTGCGTCGTCGGGGGCTGAGAGGTCGGGGGCTGCGAGGTGGGCGGCTGGGACGTCGGGGGCTGCGTCGTCGGCGGCTGGGACGTCGGCGGTTGCGACGTGGGCGACGTGGGCGGCGCGGTCTCGGTCGGGGACGGCGTCGCCGTGGGCGTGTCCGTCGGTGCCGCCGTCGTCGTGGGGGCGGTGGACGGAGACGGCGTGCCGGGGTCGGTCACGTGATCTCCTTTCAGTGTTCACCGCGACAACGGTGTTTCATGATCTTCCAGGACAGCGACGCCGGCCCCGCGTCTATTCCGTCTCCGCACCGAGGAACGCGGTCTGGATGAGCCGGGTGCCCGTACGCCGCTCGACGAAGTAGCCGCGGCCGGGAGGAAGCGCCCGGGGACGGACGTCGCCGAACAGCACGCCCTCGTCCCGGTTGCCGGACATCACCAGCGCCGGGCTGGCCATCTCCTTGATCCGCTGGATCACCGGGTCGTACAGCGCACGGCTCGCGCCGCCCATGGCCCGGCCGATGATCACGTGCAGGCCGATGTCGCGGGCCTGCGGCAGCAGGTCGACGAGGGGCATGAGCGGGTTGTTCGACGTGGCGACGAGGTCGTAGTCGTCGACGATCAGGTAGAGATCCGAACCGTGCCACCACGACCGCGTCCGCAGCTGCTCCGGGGTGAGATCCGGCGTCGGCAGGCGGGCGACCAGGGCCTCGTGCACGTCCTGGATCATCGGGCCGGCGGCCGTGCTCGACGCCGCGTACCCGATCCGGTGCTCGGTGTCGGCGGTGTCGAGCAGCGCGCGCCGGTAGTCGATGAAGATGACCCGCGCCTCTTGCGGAGTGTGGCGGGCGACGACGCCCTCGGCGATCATCCGCAGAAGGTTCGACTTGCCCGACTCGGTGTCGCCGACGACGACGAAGTGCGCGTCGGCCTCGAAGTCGAGCATGACCGGCGAGAGCGTGTCCTCGTCGATCCCGATCGGGATCCGCCGGCCGGTGTCGGCGATCGACGGAAGCTCGGCGACGGGGAGCACGTCGGGCAGCAGCCGTACCTTCGGCGCGGCCGGCCCGTGCCAGGCCGCGGAGATCGCCTCGACGAGCGAGCGGACGCCGTCCGAGAGGTCGTCGGCGGACTGGTGCCCGTCGACGCGCGGGAGCGCGGTCAGGAAGTGCAGGCCGTCGCGGGTGAGCCCGCGGCCGGGGCTGTCCTGGGGGACGTTCGCGGCGAGCTTGCGGTTGACCTCCGACTCGTACGGGTCGCCGAGCCGCAGCTCCACCCGGGTGCCGAACAGGTCCCGGATGTTCATGCGGTACTCCGACCACTTGTTGGTCGAGGTCACGATGTGGATGCCGAAGCCCAGGCCGCGGGCGGCCAGGTCGGTGATGGTGCCCTCGACCGACTCGAACTCCTGCCGGAGCAGGAGCCAGTTGTCGATGACGAGGAAGACGTCGCCGAAGCCGTCACCGGGGACCTTGCCCTCGGCCCGCAGCCGGCGGTACGTCGCCATCGAGTCGATGCCGCGTTCGGTGAACTCGCGTTCGCGCTGCGTCAGCAGGGTGGAGATCTCGGCCACCGTACGCCGGACCCGGTCACCGTCGAGGCGCGAGGCCACGCCGCCCACGTGCGGGAGCCTCGCCAGGGAGGTCAGGGTTCCGCCGCCGAGGTCGAGGCAGTAGAACTGCACCTCCTGCGGCGTGTGGAGGAGCGCCAGCGAAGTGATCAGCGTCCGCAGCACCGTCGACTTGCCGCTCTGCGGACCGCCGACCACGGCGACGTGCCCACCGGCGCCGCTGAGGTCGAGCCACATCGGGTCGCGTCGCTGGTCGAAGGGGCGGTCGACGATGCCGACGGGAGCGTGGAGCCGGCCCCGTCCGTCCCAGCCCGGCGTCGTGAGACCGAGCTCCGGCGTGGGCCGCAGCTCCGGGAGCAGGTGGTCGAGCGTCGCCGGGTCGTCGAGCGGCGGCAGCCAGATCTGGTGGGCGGGCGGGCCCTGCGCCGCGAGCTGCCGGACGACGATGTCGAAGAGGCTGTCGTCGCCGGTCGACTCCCCGGTGTGCTGCGTCTTCTCCGCCTCCGGCTCCCTGATGACCTGAGGCTCGAGGTAGTCCGGCAGGTACGGGACGATCTGCTGCGCGAAGCGGGGCCCGGACTCCTTGTCCGCCTCGTCGGGCTTGTAGGCGCCCGAGACGTACGCGGCCTTGAACCGCGTCATCCCCGTCGTGTCGAACTTCAGGTAGCCGTTGCCCGGCTGGGACGGCAGCTCGTACGCGTCGGGGACGCCCAGCACCACGCGGCTCTCCATCGCGGAGAACGTACGCAGGCCGATGCGGTACGACAGGTGGGTGTCGAGGCCGCGCAGCTTGCCCTCTTCGAGGCGCTGCGAGGCGAGGAGCAGGTGCACGCCGAGGGACCGCCCGAGACGGCCGATCATGACGAAGAGCTCGGCGAACTCCGGCTTGGCGGACAGCAGCTCGGAGAACTCGTCGAGGACGACGAACAGCGTCGGCATGGGCGGGATCTGCGCACCGCGCTCCCGCGCGGCCTCGTAGTCGCGCAGTGAGGCGTAGTTCCCCGCGGCGCGCAGGAACTCCTGGCGCCGGACCATCTCGCCGTGCAGCGCGTCGTACATGCGGTCGACGAGCGGGAGCTCGTCCTCCAGGTTGGTGATGATGGCGGAGACGTGCTGCAGCGACTCCATGCCCAGGAACGTCGCGCCGCCCTTGAAGTCGACGAGGACGAAGTTGAGCACCTCGGAGGAGTGGGTGACGGCGAGGCCGAGCACGAGCGTGCGCAGCAGCTCCGACTTGCCGGAACCGGTCGCGCCGATCACCAGGCCGTGCGGGCCCATGCCGCCTTGCGCGGACTCCTTGATGTCCATCTCGACCGGCCGGCCGTCGCCGTCCACGCCGATCGGCACCCGGAGCCGGTTGCGCGGCGGCCGGGGACGCCACAGCACCGAGGTGTCGATCCTCGTCGGATCGTGCAGACCGAGGAGGGACGTGAGCGTGAGGTTCGCGGCCAGGGCGCTCTGCTCGGGCTCGCTGGCGCTGCTGGTCCGGAGCGGGCAGAGCTGCCGGGCCAGCCCCTCCATCGCCGGGATGCCGAAGAAGTCCGGCTTGCCCAGCCGGGAGGCGACGTCCTTGCCCGTACGGTCGGTCCTGAGCATCTGCAGCGACTCGGACGTCACCTGCAGCCGGAGCATGGTCGCCTCGGAGGTCGGCGTCACCGATCCGCTGAGGTCGATGACGGTCACCCCGTCGATGCCGTCCGCGCTGATCTGGCTGTCGACGCTGACCATGCCGCCGTCGAGCACGACGACGTGGTACGGCAGGTCGTCCGCGGAGATGCCGGGCGTGAAACGCGGCCGGTTCTTCAGGTCCGCGCCGAGCATCTCCTCCAGCTCGGACAGGGACTTCGTCATCAGGCGCACGGGCCCGGCGGCGTCCGTACGGTCCGGGTGCATCGCGTGCGGGAGCCACTTAAGCCAGTCCCACAGCGGCATCCGCTCCGGGGAGGCGCACACGCAGATCCGCAGGTCGTCGGGGGAGTGGAAGGAGGCGACCTGGGCCAGGAGGGCCCGGACCATGCCGCGGACCGCCTCGGGGTCGCCCATCGGGACGATGCGCGCGAAGGAGGACAGGGACACCGCGATCGGCAGGCTCGGGACGTTGGAGTGCGCGCGGATGAAACGGCGCAGCGCCCCGGCGGTCATCGGCTCCAGGTCCTCGACCGGCTTGGTCTCCGGCGGGATCAGCTGCACCGCGAGCCGCTGGGGTCCGCTGCCGATGCGGACGTTGCCGAAGTCACCGTCGGACGCCCGGCGCTCCCACAGCCGGGCGCTCATCGCCAGGGACCACAGGGACTCGGGGGCCGGGCTGTTCCATTCCAGAGCCTCGCGCTGCTGCGACGCCGCCCGGCGTACCTTGCGGCGTACCTGGTCGAGGTAGCGGAAGTAGTCGCGCCGGGCGCCGTTGAGGCGCTGTTTGCGGTCTCCGCTGCCGCGCCCGATCTGGCCGAGCATCATCCCGAACATGGACAGCGAGAACATCCCGCTGGACACATAGCTGATGGGACTCGCGCCCGGAGTCACGACCATGAACACCATGGCGCCCGCACCCGCGAGCATCGGCAGAAATGTCAGAACCTGCTGGAACCCGGCGGACGCGGTCTCCGGCACCTCGGGTGGCGATTCGAGGAGCACCTCGCCTCGCGGCATTTCCGGCGGCGGCCGGCGTTCCTGCCTCCGGACGATGACCGTCCCCAACGGAGTACCTCCCGAGGCCGCTGGCGTTGTGCAGAAGTTAGCGCCATCCTATTAAGCCGGATGATCGTGTTTGGTCAAGATCCGTCGTTAGGGGAGAAGTGAGCCCGACAGCAAGAGCCGACCTGTGCCGGGTCACGATCGTCGCGCCGGGCCGACGGATAGATCTGTCGCTGCCGGCCGAGGTGCCGCTCGCGCACATGCTGCCGACCCTCCTCCGCGTCTCCGGAAACGACCTGGCCGACCGCGGGCTGGCCCACGCGGGCTGGGTGCTGCAGCGGATCGACGAACCCCCGCTCGACACGGGCAAGAGCCTGACGCAGCTCGGCGTACGCGACGGCGAGATCCTGCACTTCCGGCCGCGCATGGCGCTGATCCCGGAGATGGCGTTCGACGACGTGGCCGACGTCGTCGCGACGGGCAAGAAGGACCGCAGCGACCGCTGGCACACCGAGACCACCCGCCGGTTCGGCCTGGGCACCGGGGCCGCGGCGCTCGCCTTCGGCGTCGTCCCCCTCCTCGCCGGCGGACCGCCCTGGCGGATCCCGGCGATCCTCGCCGGCATGGTGGCGCTGCTCCTCGTGCTCCTGGGCTCGGCGATGTCCCGGGCGGTCGGCGACTCCGTCGCCGGCGCCGTACTGGGCTACTCCGCGCTCCCGTACGCCTTCGTCGCGGGCCTCCTGGTGCCCGCCCGCCCCCACCTCCCGCTGGCGCACGTCGGCGCGCCGCACCTGCTCACCGCCTTCGCCGCCGTCACCGTGCTCGCCGTCCTCGCCGGCTTCGGCATCGCCGACGGGATGCCGTGGTTCATCGGGATGGCGTTCGCCGCGCTGATCGGCACCATCGCCGGAGGCGTCGCCCTGGCGTTCCCGAGCCTCGACCCGGCCGGGGTGGCGGCCGCGACCGTCGCCATCGCGGTGGCCCTGAGCGCGCTCATCCCCACCCTGTCGTTCCGGTTCGCACGGGTCCCGCTGCCGCCGATCCCGGCGAACGCCGAGGACCTGCGCAGCGACGCGACGGTCGTCGACGGCCAGGCGCTGCGGCGGCGCACCATCACGGCGGACCGGTTCGCGACCGGGCTGGTCGCCGGGATCGCCCTCATCGCGGTCGCCGCGCACCTGTTCCTCGCCTTCAGCTCCGGCTGGCCGGGGCCGGTGATGAGCGCGGTGGTGTCGGTGACCCTCCTGCTGCGGGCCCGGATCTTCCGCGGCCGGTCGCAGCGGGGCTGGATGCTCATCGCCGGTCTGGCCGGGTTCGGGGTGCTGGGAGTGTCCCTGTCGCTGCGCGGGAACTCGACCGGCGCGCTCCTGCTGCTCCTCCTCGCGGCCCTGGTGATCGCCGCGATCTCCCTGACGATGGGCATGTGGCTGCCCGGCCACCGCCCGACCCCGTTCTGGGGCCGGGCCGGTGACATCGTCGACGCGATCGCCGTCGTCGCCCTCATTCCGCTGGCCCTGGCGGTCCTGCACGTCTACTCGAAGATCCGCGGCCTCGGCGGCTGAGCGGGGGGGAAGAAGGACAATGAACGAGTTCGGGCACCTGGCCAACCTCGACATCGATCGGCTGATGCGGATCGCCGAGGAGCAGGCCGGCCGCGTCGAGGAGATGCAGCGGCTCGCGGCCGAGATCCAGGGGGTCGCCGAGTCCCGCGACAAGCAGGTCAAGGTCGTCTGCACCGTCAATGACGGCGTCGCCGACATCCGCATCTCCCCGCGGGCGATGCGCATGCCGTCGGGAGAGTTCGCCGAACTGCTCAAGATCCTGATCCGGGACGCGCAGAAGAATCTGAACGACCAGCTCCACGAGCTCATGACGGAGGCGTACGGCGAAGAGGCGAACCCTCTGGCGCTGGCGGCCAACCAGGAGGCGATCCAGGAGCGACTGCACCAGGCCGCGGCCGCCTACGACCGTACGCTGAACGACGCGATGTCCGAGATGGAGCGCATCGCGAAACAGCTGGGGCTCTGACGCTGGATCAGGCTGACATCGGGCCCGAAGCCGGTTTGACGCCGGGCCAGACGGTGCCCTGCGGCTTGGAGGCGCCGAGTTCCATGTTCTTCATGTAGCCGCCGCCGTAGTACAGGGCGCCGAGCCCGAGCAGACCCTTGATCGACTTCATCAGGTTCGCGGCCTTCCCGAGCAGGGTGAGCAGGCGCGTCAGCAGCCGCTGGAACGTCGTCGTCGCGACGCGCACGGTCGCCATCGCCGCGCTCTCGGTGGCGACGTTCGCGCCGGGAAGCCACAGGGTTCCGGCGACGGCGGTGGCGCACGTGACGCAGATGCCGCCGATCGTCATGGAGAGCAGGCCGGCGCCCATGTACGCCCTGGCCAGGGCCGCCAGCGAGTCGGCGATCCCCTTGTGTCCCTGCGACGTGCTGTCGAGACCCATCTTGTACGGTTCGACGGCGGTCGACTCGAACGTCTGCTTGGCGTCGCCCTTCCAGCCGTCCTGCTGCGAGACCCGGTCCACCGCCTGGGTGAGCTCGGTCTTCGCCTTCTCCGCCTGCGCGGCCGAGTCATTGTGCCGATCGCCGGCATGCCATATCTGCGCGGGGTCGGAGATCGCCGTCCCGAGCAGGAGCGCGAGCGGGATGGCCGAGGGCACGAAGATGCTCGAGTAGCCGACCATGGCGGCACCCGTGACGCTGGGCGCGGAATCGATGAAATCGTCGAGGGCCATTCTTCTGTGCCTTCCTACTGCGCACCGGGCTGCTGAGCCAGCCGGTTGGCGTAATCTTCGGCGTCGCCGTAAGTGGACGTTGTCGACTGCACGTTCTTCAGCCACCCGCTCAACGACGTGTGCCCATCGGCGAACTGCTGGGCGCCGGCGTCTCTCACCTCGGTGTGGGTGCCGGCGAGGCCGGTGACGGCGCCGACCACCCCGAGACCCGGATAACCGATGTTGATCTGCGCCGCGCTCTTGTGCGCGTCCTCCATCGTCTGGGTCGGCCCTGCGGCGATGTCCTTGTTCAGCTTGTCGAGGGAGTCCTGCGTCACGCCGAGGACGCCGGTGTCGCTGGGCCCGGTGCCCTTGTCCTTGTCCCGGCCGGTGTCGTCGGTGGACGTCTTGTCCTTCGGGTTCGTTCGGTCGGTGCCGGTGCCGGTGTCACCGCCACCGCCGCCTCCGCCGGAGTCGCCGGGGCCCGGGGGAACGTCGCCACCACCGCCCCCGCCCATACCGGAGCCGGTGCCCTTGCCGGGAGCCTTCGGCAGGTTGAGGTCGCCGAGACCGCCGGTCCCATCCCCGGTGCCGCCCTGGCCGTTCGGGTTGCTCGGGTCGGTTGCGCCGGGGGGCTGAGCGGTGGGATCGGTCGCGCCCGGCTGCCGGCCGTTCGGGTCGGTTGCGCCGGGGGGCTGCCGGCCGGCCGGCTGCTGGAGCCCCGACCAGGGTTGCGACTGGTCCGGGTTGTGCTCGTGGGCATCGATCTTGAAATGCCCGTCCTTGTCGCGGGTGATGTTCAGGTCGACGTGCTTGTCCGGCTGCACGTGGACCTTGATGTCGTGCGGGTTGCCGTGGCCCTTGGGGATCTCGACGTCGAGACTGCCGTCGGCGTGCGGCGTGACGTGCAGCTTCAGGTCGTGCGGGTTGCCGTGGCCCTTCGGGAAGTCGAGGGTGTACGTGCCGTCGGCGTGGTCGGTCCGGACGCCGTGGAGCATGTCCTTGCCCGAGCCGTACACCGCCAGGTCCGCCTGAGCGCCGTGGTCGCCCGGGGTCTTGAGGTGCTGGATCGACGAGTCGTCGGTGGAGCCGCCCTGGGTGGAGTTCGTGGGCGTCCGGGCGGTGGGCGCCGCCGCGGCCGCGCCGTCGGAGACGGGCATGGTGTCGGTGGACGTCCCCGCGGCCAGGCCGTGGGAGACGGGCATGGTGTCGGTCGACGCCCCCGTGGTGAGGCCGTCGGCGACGGACAGGCCGGTGCCGTTCTGCGAGGTGGGCTGGCCGGTGCCCGTGGGGGCCGCCGTGGCGAGGCCGGTCGGGTAGGCCGTCAGCTGGTCACCGCCGGTCGCACCCGACGGCGCGTAGGAGCCGTTCTGGTCGATCGGCTGCCCGGTGGTGTAGGCGGCCGGTTGTGCCGTGGAGGCGGATCCGGCCGACTGGGCGGGATCGGTGTACGCGACCGGCTGACCGTGCTGGAGCCCGGTGTCCTGCGGGGTGAAGGTGACGGTCGTCGGCCCCTGCGGGGCGATGTCGACGCTCAGCCCGTTGTCGCCCGCGGCGACCTGGTGTCCGTCCACGGAGATGAGTGCGTCGGGGGACGAGTCGTACCCCAGCTGCGTGGCCGTGGCCGCACCACCCGGTGCCACGTTGTAGGTGTACGCCCCACCGGCCTGGTCGGCGGCCGTGTACACGGCCGTGTCCGGACCCGAATTGAGCAGGGTGGCGATGCGGCTTTGCGGCCCACTCATCCTTACCTCCGCCGGACAGGGAGTCACAATCCACGATGATCGAGAGTTGACATTAGATTACGGTGCTGGCCCTAGGGTTCCGCAACGCCAGAAATCGGAGGTCCGATGCAGACCCGTCGTGACCTGTACCAGGCGCACCGCCTGATGATGCAGCGCGTCGGCATGGCCCTCCTCGCCGGTGAGCCGGACATGCCAGAGCCGCCCACCCGGCGGCTGAACGTCCTGATGTTCGGCGGCGCCATGGCGGCGATCCTCATCCTGGCGGGGTTCGGGATCTGGGGCCTGCTGTCGCCGGGGGGAGCGACCGGACTGGAGAAGGCCGGGACCCTCATCATCGAGAAGGAGACGGGGACCAAGTACGTCTTCGGCCAGCAGGACGGCAAGCTCTATCCGGTGGCGAACTACACGTCCGCCCGGCTGATCCTGGGCACCCCTCAGATCGAGCGGCGGACGGTCTCGCAGGCGTCTCTCGCGAAATTCGACCGGGGCCGGCCGATCGGCATCCTGGGCGCCCCCGACTCTCTTCCCGACGCGGCACACCAGGTACGGAGCCCGTGGTCGATCTGTGTGCAGGACGCCCCGACGAGCCAGGGCGGCACCCGTTCGTACTCCTCTCTCGTGGTGGGCCGGAGCGTCGGCGGCCGGACCCTGGGCGACGGCGAGGCCGTGGTCGTACGCGGCGGCGGGCAGGCCTGGGTCGTGTGGCGCAACCAGCGGATGAGACTGCCCGCCGCGCTGGTGGTGCCGCTCGTCGGCACGCAGCAGCCTCCCGAGGTGTCCACGACCTGGCTCAACGCGGTGCCGCAGGGGCCGGACTTCCAGCCGCCGCCGGTTCCCGGCCGCGGTGAGCTCGTGCCGGGGCCCGGTGGCCAGAAGGCGGCCGTCGGCACCTTCTACGTCGTGCGAACGGTCGGCGGGGACGAGCACTGGTACGTCCTCATGAACGACGGGCTCGCCCCGATCAAGCAGAGCGAGGGGTGGCTGCTGCAGAACGATCCGGAGAGCGCGAAGGCGTACAAGGGCGGCCGGCCGGAGCCGATCTCGCTCGCGCCGGCGACGGCGAACGCCTCGCCGCGGTCGAGTCAGAAGCCGTCGGCGGACGGGATGCCGGAGACCATGCCGAAGGTCGCGATCTACGATCCGGCCACACCCCTGTGTTCGGTGTACGCCGACACCACCCGTGGGTCGCTCGACGCGCGGGTCGCCGTCGGCGGGACGGTTCCGCCGCCGAACCAGGCCGCTCCCGCCGCGGCGGCGGGGACCGGCAAGGTCGCCGTCGTCGACCAGGTGGTGCTGCCTCCGGGCTCCGGAGCCCTCGTCGGCCTGCTTCCCGGCGCGAACCAGTTGAACGCCGTCTCGTCGTACTCCGTCCTCACGGACCAGGGCCTGCGTTTCCCCCTGCCCTCGCAGGACGTCGCCACGAAACTCGGCTTCGACGTTAAGAAGGTCGCGCCGGTTCCAGCGAATCTTCTCTCCCTAATCCCCGTGGGACCGTCCCTGGACCCCCAGCAGGCGTCCCTGCCGCTGACTTATCCCAGGTCAGCGGGGGGCCAGCCGTGACCGACCGAAAGATTACGGCCGCGACCAGCGTTTATATCAATTCGATAACGTAGCTCATTCGCCTTGACTTTTGCTTAATGCCTGGACACCTAGTCATGACTTCCGTATCGTGATCTGAGGTTGGCGGTCGCCGAGGGACTCGGAGGCGTCCATCCTGTGGGGGTGGGGGCACCGGGGGCGTCCGACCACTTGTCGGCCACTTCCACGGAGGTTTTCATGGCGCAGCAGAATCAGGTCTCGTTCACTCAGGAGCAGGGTGACACGGCCGCGAAGCGGCTCGACAAGGCTCACAACGTCATCTCCGGTCTCCAGACCCGTCTCCAGGGCCACCACGACGAGCTCATGAAGAACTGGCGAAGCAGCGCGGCCGCTCCCGCGTTCACCTCGGTCTTCAACGAGTTCAACGCGGACTTCACCAAGATGCTCAACGCCCTGCAGGAGATGCACCAGAAGCTGAGCAAGACCACCCTCAACTACGTCAACAATGAGACGGACCAGAACAAGCTGATCCACAACCGGATGTCCGCGCTCCTCAACGGTGACACGTCCATCCACCAGGGCACCGCTCAGTAACCTCATTCCGACCCGACCGTAATTCAACTCGGAGGTACCGAAATGGCGCCCGGAAACAACGGCGACTACACCGACGTCAACTTTCACGGAATGGCGCAGGCCGAGGCCGACTTCTCGCTGGTCTTCCGTGCCGTGGAGGACGAGCTGCAGGACCTGAACAAGGACCTCAAGAACATCCTCGGCACCTGGGTCGGTGACACGCACAACGCCTACGGCCAGGTCTACGACAAGTGGAACAAGGCCGCCGACGACATGAAGAACGTCCTCGGCCAGCTGGGGATCACCATCAAGGACATCCACTCCGGCTACTCCGAGGCCGAGCTCCACAACGCTCGTCTCTGGCAGTGACCGGGTGAAGCGGGCCTCGGCTGCCCGGACGCATCCGAGGCCGGCCCTTCACCGGCGGCGATAGCCGGAAACTGCGGCCTGTCGGCCGCATCCGTCATGGTGCTGATCGCGGCCCCCTCGGTGGGGGCACGGATGATTCCCGCCGGAGGGGAGAAACATGACTCGAATGGACGACGGGCCGGCCTACCCCTGGCCGGGAAACAAGCCTTGGCCTGGCACCGAGAACATCAAGGACGACTTCGCGAAGAACCACAAGGACCGTGTCAAGGACGGGTGGTACATCGACGCGGAGGGTGTCTCCGTCATCAGGCAGCGACTCCAGCGGCGGCGGGACGAGCTCGACAGCGAGGTTCGCAAGGCCCTGGACGCCGCTGGAGCCGCGGAGCAGGTGGCGTACGGCACGTTCATGTCCACCACGGGCCTGCACTCGAACGTCTCCTACGCGCACGGTCTCATGACCCAGGCGCTGCAGAACGTCCTCGAGGGGTTCGACAAGGTCCTCGAGCGCCTCAGCCACACGCAGACGACCGCCAACAACGTCGAGATCGACAACGTCAGCGTGGTGTACAAGAACATCAAGACGGTGGACGTTCCCAAGGACCTCACCGAAAACGGTCCGCCGCCAGGCTCCGACCAGGGGACCAAGCCTGGTCAGCAGACCAATCCCGGTCAGCAGACCAAGCCGGGTAGCTACTCCTAGGGGCGAGGACGATGTCGGAACTGCAAGGGGAGATGTTCGGCGGCGCGCTGAAGGGCGACGCGCCGGTCGATGACGCGTCCGATTACTCCGCGGAGGAGATCCGGGACATCGCGCTGGCGATGCAGCCGTCCGCCGTCTCCAAGTCGGGGCAGGCGTGGCTCGACTTCCAGAAGGCACTGCTCCGCGGGCCCAAGGGCGACAGCGTCGACCTGCTGGACTTCATCCAGAAGATAGGCGCCGACCTCCACGGCGCCTGGGCCGGGCCGAAGAGCGGCGCGCCGGAGGCGCAGCAGCAGCTGGCGATGCTGTACCAGAGCATCCAGGCTCTGTCCGACGCGGCCGCGGGTCTCGGATACAGCGTCCAGGGCCACGCCGACAACCACATCAAGCCGTTCCAGGCGTACTTCCAGAAGGACGGCGACAAGCCGAGCGCGTTCTACAACGACGCCGGGGACGCGACGTTCAAGAAGGCCGGCACGGTGCTGCTGGCCGATGACAAGCCGGGTGGCGACGGCAAGTTCAAGTACTACAACCAGGACGGCTGGAACTTCTCGGCGACCGACAGCCAGGCGGACGCGCAGACCCGCGCCACCATCGACACGGTCGCCCGGAACAAGCTCAACGAGCACATCCAGAACGTCAAGTCGACGTACGACGCGCTGCCGGGCTGGCTGACCCTCACCCTGCCGCCGGGCACCCTGCCACCGGACAAGACCACGAGCTTCGACAAACCCGGTGACAAGACCACCCCGGATCCGACGCAGAAGCCGAGCAGCCACCCGAAGGTCCCCTACGACCCGACGGCGACCGGTCCGTCGGGTTACAACGGGAGCCCGTCGTCGTACTCGACGCCGAACTTCAGCACCTCGCCGAACGCGCATTCCGGCAGCGGCGGCAATACCTCGCTGCTCGGCGGCGGGTCCCACGGCAGCGGTTCGACGAACCTGTCCGGGCTGCCCACGGGCACGAACCCGAACCTTCCGCCGACCAGCAACCCGTATCCCCCGGGCGGCAACCCGTCGACGAACCCGTCATTTCCCAGCGGCAACCCGACGGGTACGCCGCCGACCAACCTGCCCGTCGGGCTTCCGACGCCCACCGGCGATCTGCCGAACACCAAGCTGCCGAAGGGCTCCGACTACAAGATCCCCTCGAGCGACTACAAGCTGCCCTCCGAGAAGGCCGGCGGGTTCTCGGAGAAGTCGCCGTTCGGCGGTGTCGGTTCCAAGGGCGTCATCGGGAGCGGGGAAGGGCCCGTGACGTACGGGAACGGCGGCCGGATGCAGAACGCCGGCCTCACCTCGGAGGCCGCCACCGCCGCTCGCGCGGAACAGGCGGCCGCGATGGAGGGCGCGACGGCGGCGCGCGCCGGCAACATGATGCCGTACCCGATGGGCGCCGCCGGTGGAGCGGCTCCGCATCAGCAGGGCGAGCATCAGCGCCAGGCGTGGATGAACGAGGACGAGGACACCTGGGTGGGCAACGCAGGTGATTCGCCCATCGGAGGCGACGGAGTCATACGTTCCGTATGACCCGGCCGTACCTTTCGGTGGGGCTGACCGGGGTGGGCGACCCGACGCGGGTCGCCCGCCGTATCGCGTTCACAGGGTGATCATTTGCGTGCGATGAGGAAGCTTCTGGCCGGCGCCGCGGTCATCGGAGCCCTGGGCATGTTCCCGTCTCCCGTGCAGGCGCTTCCTCGTGCCGCCGTGCCCACTCCCCGATCCGACGAGTGGTGGTTCTCGCCCTGGTCCATCCCGACGAAGGTGTGGCCGATCAGCCAGGGCCAGGGAGTCACCGTCGCCGTCCTGGACACGGGGGTGAACGGCGACATGCCCGAGATCGCGGGCGCGCTGGTGCCCGGTTCGGACATGACGGGTCACGGCACGGACGGCCATACCGACCTCGGTAAGACCGGTCACGGAACGGGCATGTCGATCCTCATCGCCGGCCAGGGCGGCGGAACCACCCATCTGGTGGGCGTCGCGCCGGCGGCCCGGATCCTGCCGGTGGTCGTGAGCGATGACTCCGCCTCGACCTCCGATTTCGAGCAGGCACTGGCGCGGGGGATCCGGTTCGCGACCGACCACGGCGCCAAGGTGATCAACATCTCCCAGGGGGACGACGCCGGAGTCGCGTGTCCCACCCCGGTGCTCGACGCGGTCTCCTACGCGGTCGCGCACGACGTGGTTCTCGTGGCGGGTGCCGGGAACGACGGCGACAAGACCAACCCGGTCATGTACCCCGCCTCGTGTCCCGGAGTCCTCTCCGTCGGGGCCACGGACGACTACTCGCGGCCGTGGAAGAGCACGGAGTCGAACCGCTACGTGTCGGTGGCGGCGCCCGGTGTCGACATCCCGACGGCGGGCAAGAGCGAGGACTACTCCTACGCGCACTCCGCCGGTACCAGCATCGCGACCGCGCTCGTGTCCGGGGCGGCCGCGCTCGTACGGTCGGCGAACCCGTCGATGCCGGCGCGGGAGGTCGTCCGCCGTCTCATCGGCACGGCCCTGGACGTGAGCACACCCGGCAGGGACGACCAGACCGGGTACGGCATCGTCCGGATCAACCGGGCGATGCAACCCGCCGCGTTCCCCGTGCCGGCCGGCTCGCCGAATCCTCCGTACGAGCGCTTCGACCAGTGGAAGCACCCGCAGAGCACGCCCACCCGCGCGCCCGTGGGTGCGGCGCCCGCCAAGAAGTCGGGCAAGGGCATCAGCACGAACTGGATCCTGCTGCTGGCGCTCCTGGGCCTCGTCGTGCTGGCCGTCATCGGCATGCTGATCGGCCGGGCGCGAGGGGCGCAGAAGTCCGGAGACGGTCGTCCGGACTTCCTCGGGCGCCGGGGAGGACCGGGTGTTCCTCCCCACGAGCCCCCGGCCCGCGAACGGGAATTCACCATGCCGGACCCGGCCGCCCACGAGCCGCCCGGGCGAGGGCCCTCCGTGCCGCCGATGGCCTCCGGCGGCGCGCCGCCGGACGGGTTCGACGGGAGGACGCGGCCGACCTTCTACCCGCCGGCCGACGACGGGAGGGGCGATCCGCCCGCGCGGTGACCCTCCGATCGGTGGAGCCGGGCGGCCGGCGCCGCGGTCGTACGGCCGGGCGAACGCATTACGATCGTGCCGTCGCTCCGCGTCAGGTTGAAACCGAACCCCTGTTGGGCGAAGCTTTCTACGCTGTGCCGTAAGGAGTATGCAAGGAGCACGGGACGTGGTCGATGTGACAGCCCGCGAGACGCGGTTACTGCGACAAGGCCGCGTCTACATCGGCTGGCGCTATGCCCAGGTGCACGGCGATCCGGGACCACCCCCGAAGCGCCCGACACCGCCCGAGGCCGAAGAGGTGGACGCGGAGTCACTGGCCGCCCACCGGCGCGAGGCGCAGCTCTTCAACCGCCCGTTGCGGATCGTCGCCGGCGCCACCGGCGTAGGGGCGGCACTGTTCATCGCCGCGGGCCTGACCGGGGCGCTGCTCTGGGCGTTCGCCGCCGCGGGGCTGGTGGCGTGCGCCTTCGTGGCGCTCATCACCGGGTACGCCATCTGGCAGAGCGAGAAGTTCCTGCGCGCGCGGGCGGCCGCGGAGATGGAGCGTTTCGAACGCCGTCAGGAGGACCGCCGCCGTCGGCTGGAGGTCGCCCACGCCGAGCATGCCCGCGCGTACCGCGACTGGCAGAAGCGCCGGGAGGCGTTCGAGTCCCAGCACGAGTGGTACGCCGTGACGCTGCCGGCGGGCCTGGATCGGGTGGACGTCGTCGGCGGCACCCTGTCCGGGTGGTCGGCCACCATCACCATGATGGGCGCGGCCCGGCTGGCCGCCGGATCTCAGGTCACCGTCCTCGACCTGTCGGAGGGCGCGGTCGCCAGGGAGCTGATCGAGCTCGGCAACGACCAGGGCGAGCGGCCCCAGGTCTGGGTACTGCCCGGTGACCTGCCGCAGCTCGACCTCACCCACGGGCTGGAGGCCGACCAGCTGGCCGACGTGCTGTCCCTGGTGGTCAGCGTGAGCGAGGAGCAGGGCAGCGCCCGCGACCTGTCCTTCGACAACGCGATCCTCGAGCGGGTCCTCGGCGTGTTCGGCGGCCGGGCGTCGATTCCCCGGATCACCGCCGCGCTGCGCGCGCTCGCGCAGGTCGGCGATCCCCGCGACGACCTGCGCGCGGGCCTGCTCACCGACGACGAGCTCGCCAAGATCACGACGATGTTCGGCCGGGGCGCCGCCGACCGGGTGGTCATCGAGCGGGCCTGGGCGCTGGAGTCCCAGCTGCGCAAGCTCGACAAGCTCGGCTCCAGCCCGACGCTGCTGCCGCCGAGCCGGCTGCGCGTGATCGCCACGGATCGGCGCGCCGGGGTCCTGACCAACCGGGTCCTCGGCACGTACGTCACCGCCGCGCTGACCCACGTGCTGCGCGGGTCGCCGCAGGGCAAGCCGTGGGAGCACACGTTGCTGGTGTGCGGCGCGGAGAAGCTGCGCGGCGACGTCCTCGACCGGCTGATCGACGCCTGCGAGGCCACCTCGACCGGCCTGGTGCTGATGTACCGGTCGCTCCCGGCGCACGTGAAGGAGCGGCTCGGGCGCGGCCACGCCGCGGTCGGCTTCATGCGGCTCGGCAACGCGGAGGACGCCAGGGTCGCGGCCGAGCACATCGGCGTCGAGCACACGCTGGAGGTCGCCGAGCTGACCGAGAAGGTCGGGGACACCGTCGGTATCCAGGACGACGGCGCGTACGTCAGCACGGTGGGCCCCGCCGCGCCGTTGCCGGTCTTCAACGGCCACGAGCCCACCGACGCCGCGCTGCCCGACGGGATCGGCCGGGCGACCTCGTGGGGACAGGGCACCTCCCTCGCCGCCGAGGCGGGGAAGGGCTCACGGGAGTTCGCCGTCGAACCGCGTGAGCTCCAGCAGCTGGCGCCCACTGCGATGATCTTCACGCACGCGGACAGCTCGGGACGCCGCATCCTCCTCGTCGACGCCAATCCGGGCATCATGACGCTGCCCACGGCGAACATCCAGGAGTTCGAGGAGGCCACCGACCCGTCCCGTGCGCGCCACGCCAAACCCGACCTGCCGCAGGACACCCCCCGCCCTGCGCCCAACCTCGGGCCGCCGCCGGAGCGCCTGGACTTCCGCAAGAAGAAACGCTGACCGGCGGGGTCGCTCCGCCGGTCAGCGTCGAATTTGGCTGAATTCTGCCTTAACGGTACGTTCACCGCACCGGAACGTCGCTTGTACGGAGGCCGCCGTGCGCGGTGTCCGCGCAGGTCATCGCCCTTTGAAGCGAGCCGGCCGGGCACGGTGCCCGGGTTTGACGAAACCCGTGACCGAGAGAGCATCCTTCAGGCAGGAGCATCGGTGTCTGGAGGTTCGGTGCCGAGGTGATCCCCGGTTCGTGGCGCGGGCGGTCGGTCGTTTGGGAGGTCGGGGGGACATGGCGGCGTTCGACCAGGACGTCATCGCGGACTATCGGGAACGCTTGAAAGAACTGCAGCGGTTGCAGCACGACATCCGTGACCTGACCGCGACCGCGCGGACCCGCGACGGCGGCGTCGCGGTCGAGGTCGGCGCGCACGGCGAACTACGCGACATCCGGTTCGACGCACGGGCGCTGCAGCGGATGAACGCCCAGCAGCTGGGCCGTACGGTCATGACCCTGGTCGCCGAGGCGACGCAGGAGGCGACCGGCCGGGCGAGGGAGATGACCGCGGCGTTCCTGCCGGAGGAACTGGCCGCCCGGCTCCGCGACGGCGAGGACGACCTGATGGCGTTCATGCCGGACGCTCCGCGGCCCCCCGACCTCACCCAGGAGTGAGCGTGACCGCGGGTTACACGGCCACCCCGCACACGTGGATCGCCTCGGGCCGCGGCGTCGGCGCGGCGGCGGACTCCCTCGCGCAGGCCGTCGACGTCCTGTGCGGTGCGCTCGGCGCGCTGGGAGACTGCTGGGGCGACGACGACATCGGACGCGATTTCTTCAACGGGGACGACAAGACGGCGGGTTTCCGCGCGTCGCGCGACGCGCTGCTGGTGGAGCTCGCGGACATGGTGAACCTCCTCCGGGCCACCGGCGGCACGCTGATCCTGGCGGGCCACCGGTATCGGCTCGCCGAAGAGGCCGCCACCCTCGGCTCGGAGCTGCCGGAGGGCGCCGACGAGGGGGCGATCGCGGCGAAGCGGCCGTACCGGCTGCCGCCGGTGGCCGGTGGCCTCGTGGAGTCCGATCCGCCGCCGCACGGTCGCGAGCACATCCTGCGCATCCTGCAGACGCTCGTCGCAGGGTGCCAGTGGCCGGACGGCAACGTCATCTCCCTGGCGGCGATGCGGGACGCGTTGTACGAGGCGGCGCGATCGGTGGAGGCGGTGGCCGACGAGGTCGGCGGCCACGCCCGCAACGTCAGCGCCAACAACGGCGGGCAGGCGGCCGAGAAGTTCGCCTCGTTCGCGGCGGCGCTGCAGGGCGACGGCGAGCGAGGCGGCCTGCTCTGGCTCGCGGCCGCCTGCAAGCGGCTGGGCGACGCGGTCGACTTCCTGATCCGGCAGAAGAAGGCCGCGCGCGTGCAGTTCGATCGGTCGCTGGAATTCCTCGCGGCGACGTGGGCGATCGCCGGGGCCATCTCGTGGCTCACCGACGGGGCTTCGATCGGAACCGCGACCGCGATCACCGAGGCTCAGGGCTCTCTCCTGGCGGCGTTCCTGCGGACCGTCGCCAAGCTCGTGCTCCAGGGCATGTGGTACGCCGGCGGCCTCGACCTCATCGGCCAGAAGGCCCGGATCGACGAGGGAGTGCAGGACGGCTTCCACACCGGCGAGTTCCTCAAGGCGCTGGGGGAAGGGGGCACCGCCGCCGGCGTGATGGGCCTGGCCGGCACGGCGGTCGCCGCGCGCAGCAACGAGCTCACCCGCGCCATGGCCGACCTGATGAGCGCCGCGGGGGTCAAGGGCGCCGCGTCCCGCATCCTGTTCGCCGGCACGACGGGAACGATGGGCAACGTCGTGGCGCAGTTCGCGTTCGAGAACGGCCACGTGGATCTCGCCCAGGCCGCCGGATTCGGCTTCGGCATGGCCGGCATCGGCGCTGCCGGAGACGCGGGAAGGCACTTCGCCGACAGGTTCTCATCGCCCGGCCATCCCGCCGGAGCCCCCGGGGACTTCGGGCCCGGGGACTCCGGCGCCGGGCCACAGGGCCCGACGATCCCCGACTCCCGAGAGCATCACGCCTTCTACAAGAACGGCATCGGTTGCGAGGTCGTCGCGCGCGACGGCGTGCCGGTGTCCGGTACGACCGGCGACGGCGGCGGGCCCACCGGCCACCCCGGCGGCGCGGGCGCGACCCAGGCCGGGAGCGGCCCGTCCTACGACGGGGGCGGGGCCTACAGCGGTGGTCAGACGGTCGGCGCGGACCGCACCGGCGGCGGCACGTCCCACGGGGGTGGCCCGTCCTACGACGGTGATCCGTCGTACGGCGATGGCTCGGCCCACGACGGTGGAACGTCCTACGGGGACGGGCGGACCAGGGGAGAGGTCGTCGTCCGTGACGCGGGTACGGTCGCGCCGGCCGGCGCCACGGGCCACGTCGATCTCGCCGGCATGGGCGGCCGAGAGGCCGGCGCCGGTCTGCCGGCCCGTGTCACCGAGCCCGGCCTTCCGGCCCCCGTGACCGGCGGCGGACATCCCGTGGAGCCGATCGTCCCCTCTGCGCCCGCGCCGGGCGCGGGACCCGTCCTCTTCGTCACGCCGGGGAACGGGGGCGTCGGCACCGGAGAGGTTCCCGGCCCCGCCGGCGAGATCGCCAGGCTCCCGGCCGGCCCCTCCGCCCCGGCTCCGGTCGTTCCGCCCGGCCCCTCCGCCCCGGTCCCGGTCGTTCCGCCCGGCCCGTCGGCCACGTCGCCGGTCCTTCCTCCGAGCCCCTCCGCCCCGGCCCCGGTCCTTTCGCCCGGCCCGTCGGCCACGTCTTCGTCGCCTGCCCCCGGCCCGTCGGCCACCGCGCCGGTGCCTCGGCCGGGGACGGACGACACGTCGGCCGGTGAAGCACCTCGGGGACCTGCCGTCGCGCCACCGACCGGAACGACGACGAAAGCACTCACAGAGCCGGCCGAGAGGACGGCGGCAGAGGCCCGCCCGGCCGTCGAACCCGGCACCGAGGGCGGAGGCGGTCGACCCATCCCGCCGTCCGGAGCATCGCGCGGCGCGCCGGCCGGGCCGTCGTCCGGCTCCGACCGGCGCGGAGTGTCCCGGATCCAGCGGCTGCTGAACTTCTCTCCCGAGGAAGCGCACCAGCCCGCACCGGAGACGCCGCCGGACCGTACGGAGCACCCGGACGAGACGGGCGTCCCCGCGAACCGTCAGGATCCGGCCGGAGACCCCGCCGCCGCACCCGCGGCGACGCCTGAGCCGCCCGCACCTCCGACGGAGACGGGTGGCGACGGGCCGGCCGTGGAGCCGCGGCCCGAGATCCGTCCGCCTCGGTACACCGACTACGGCGCGCTCGGAGACGCGACCGCGGTCCAGGGCGTCAGCCTGCCCGCCGACCCCCGAGAGGTCGCGCGGCGGTGGGCCCAGACCCTTCCCGACTACCTCCCGCCACGGGTTCGCGCCGACATCGAGACACGGGTCCGCGACCATCTGAGCGACCCCGACGTCGACCGGTGGACCGACCTGCTGCAGAACGGCATCGCGTTCGAGTCGCGCGGGCATGTCGTGTGGCTCAAGCCGAAGCTCGACACGTTCACGCACGTCGAGACACCCGCAGGGGCACGGCAGTACGCGGTGTCCTTCGGCGGCACCGGCGCGGGGAGCAGGGAGACCGTACGCGGGCAGCGCGGCAACTCCGGCGGAGTCGTCGAGTTCCTCGACAACTCCGATGGGCTGGAGCGCGTGAGCCTGCCGGGGCCGGGCGTGAGCAAGGTCTCGGGCCGGTCGCACACCTCCACGGCCGAGGTCATGGCCGGTCACAAGGCGGTGGCGTTCAAGCACGACTTCTTCACGTCCACCGTGAATTACGAAGTCCACGTGAACGGGAGCGAGGCGGGGATCGGCGCCGTCGTCGACGGCCTCTCCCTGACCGTTCCCTTCCCCGAGCAGTTCCACCGTGAGGGAGCCACCGGCGCCGGTGGGGACCGGCCGCCGACGCCCCGCCACCTGGTGACGTCGGACCGGGCGCCCGGGGTCCGCAAGCACGAGGTCCGCGTGAACGCCGTCCAGCCCGACCGGCTGGTGACGGAGTTCCAACGCCGCGCGTTGCAGGCGGGCATGTCGCCCAAGCAGGTCGCGGAGGTCGTCAACCGCAATCTCACCGGCCACATCGGTCAGCAGATCCTGCTGAACCGCAGCCGTGACCTGCTCAACGGCGAACTGGTCACCCCGGACGCCACCATCACGTCGCGCGTCCTTCGCCTCGAGCACCTGCCCGACAGCGACACACCGATCCGCGAGGCCGTCCTACGCGACGACCAGGGCCTGCTGACCACGACGAACGACTCTCGGCAGTTCGGCCACAAGTGGAACGTCATGTTCGGGATGAAGCTCGGCGTCGACAACCCGGCGGCGAAATTCTTCGCGCGGATCGGCGGCAACTACCAGGGCGGCAAGAACCACGTCCTCTCGTACTCGCACACGACCCTGCCGAAGATCACCCTGGTGCGGAAGGCCGAGATCGCCCGCTACCACGCGATCGTGCGGTTGGAGGTCCAGACCCGCTTCGGCGACTTCCCCGTCGACATCCCCATGGAGCTGGCCGTACGCGCGTCCGAAGCTCCACAGTTCGAGCGGGACCTCCTCGGAGACGTCAGGACGGAGGGTCTCGCCCGTCCGGCTTCGGCCGCTCCCGCCGGAGAGCCGGGCCCCGGCGGTCACACCCCCGACCCGAACCCCGCGGTCCACAGCCCCGACCCGGACTCCGGCGGGCGTGCTCCCGAGCAGGGCTCCGCCGCGCCCGTCCCCGAGCCGGCCCTCGCCGAGCACAACGCCGATTCAGGCCCCGCCGGGCACCACCCCGAGCCGGGTTCCTCTCCTGTCGTGCCGGTTGGTCCGGAGCATTCGCCGCCGGTGGCGCCGCACGAGCCGCACCCCGCGGAGCCGGTGCATCTCGCGGCGGGGCGCGGGGCCGGACTGGGCAAGCTGACCGGTCTGCCGGGATCCGAGCGGGTCGTCACCGAACTCCGCGAGGCGATCGACACGGCGCTGCCGAGCCTGTCGGAGCCGGTACGGCGGCAGCTCGCGCGGGACCTCGAGGCGCGATTCGGCCGCTCGGCCATGGAGGGCGTCTCGCTCGCCGACCTGCTGCACGGTCAGTCCCACGACATCACGATCGGCCGGCACCGGATCGAGATCTCGCACCGGGCCGAACTGGGCGGACGACGGTCCGTCGAAGAGTTCGACATGACGGTGAACGACCGGAAGGTCGCGGGGTCGGGAACGTCCGCCGGGCAGAACAGGTCGTCGGGCGGCGGTGTGGAGGTCGCCGGCAACGTCCGCTTCCAGGTGGGGAGGTTCGGGGTCGACGCTCCGAAGGTCTCTCTGCACGGCGGCCGCAGCCGGTCGAAGACCGTGAGCTTCATGGGCGGCACCACGGAGTACCGCCGGACCGAGACCGACGGGCCCGTCACGCAGATCACCAAGGAGCTGCGGCACGAGGTCGGACTGCGGGTGTACGACGGCGGGAAGCGGCTCGCCGACCGGTCGTGGACGATCCACGGAGACGACGTCTCCGCCCAAGCCGTGGTGCCGCGGGAGCACGCCCCGGCGGCCAGGGCGACACCGCAGGAGATCGCCAAGGCCGGCCGGGTCCACCGGGTGGACGCCCTCCCCGAGGACCGGATCGACTTCGCCGGCCAGACCACCGGCGTCTTCCCCGGCTTCGCGGCGGCGCACGATCTGCCGTTCGAGGTCGCGCGGATCGAGGCGGAGGCGAACGGCCGGCCGGCGCCGACCGATCTCCTGGGGATTCCCACGGAGATCCTGGACGCCACCCGGCCGTCGTCGCTGGAGGCGCACCTCGCCGAGCTGACGTCCCGGGACGGGTGGCGCGTCCACCTGACCCAGCCGGACGGCACGACACGGGCCGTGACCCTCCGGGCGAGTTTCGGCCGGCCGGAGCACGCCGTCGCCCGAACCGGCATCGAGATCGAGCACTACCGGGCCGCCAACACCCGGATGAGGGCCGGGACGAGCACGGACATCCGGGCCGAAGGCGAGTTGAAGGCGGGGTTCCGCAGCAAGATCAAGACGGCCGGAACGGAGTACAAGGGCGTCGGCGAGGCCGGCGGGATGGCGGAGGTGGACCGCCGGACGGGCGCGAGCGAGTACACCGGCGCGAGCGACGTCATCCGGGGCACCTACAGCAGCGCCGGGCTGACCCACTCCTTCGGCGGCTCGGACCTGTACCTGTCGGTCACGCCGGACGCGCCGGCCGGGCGGCCCGCGCCGACCACTCACCTGCGTGTGCACGGTGGCGCGGACTTCATGATGCCGGACCGGATCGCCCGCGATCATCACCTGGCCGCACCGCCGGACGTCCACGTCCATGAGACCGAGGGTGAGCCGGCCACCGGCACCCCGCAGCCCGAGACCCCGCAGCCCGAGACCCCGCAGCCCGAGACCCCGCAACCCGAGACCCCGCAGCTCGAGACCCCGCAGCTCGAGACCCCGCAACCCGTCACCCCGCAGCCGGTGAGTGAGCCGCGGACGTACCGGCCCGACCTCGCCATCACCTCCGCGCACGTCGAGCGCTTCGACGGCCGGGACGTGCTGCCGACGGTCGAGGACGTGCTGGAGACCCGGGGGCTCCTGCCCGAGGGTGACGACGTGGCGAGGGAACTGCTCCGGACGGCGTTCGGCGAGCAGGCCCTGGCGGCGAACATGCCGTCCCTGCGCAGGGGCGTCGTCCAGTGGTATCCGGTCGAGTCGGCCTACGGCTTCACCCGGCACGTCGGCGTCCGCGTCCGCGCGGTGCTGGAAGGCGGGACGCACACGGCCGAACGCCCGGACGTCAGTCACATGGCCCGCAATCAGGGGCTCAGCGGATCCGAGGCGGGCCGGGAGCGCGGCTTCGGACGCGGCTGGAAGGGGCTCGTACGGGGTGTCGCGGAGGGCATCGGCGGCGGGCACGGTCACGGGAAGGGCGGCACCGGCGGAGGTCAGTTCGGCGGCGGGCGGATCCACCGGTCCGAGACCGGGCACAGCGACGGAGTCGGCAGGAAGGACATCGACCGGCGGCAGACGCGGGAGGGTTCGCAGGAGTTCACGCACGGTCTCCGGTTCGAGATCGAGGTCGTCGAGTCGAAGGAGCCGCCGTACGGCCTCGAACAGGGCATCAGCGCCATCCGCCGCGGTGCGGACGCGCTGGCGCGGCTGACCGGCAACGAGGCCGCCGCGCGGTACTTCGACCGTCACCTCTCGGCGGAGACGGAGACCGCCACGGCCCGGGGCAGCGTCCGGCTGGTGGTTCCGCACCACCTCACCACGGTCGCCGGCGAGGGCGCCCACGCCCCGGGGTGGGAGCCGGTCGCCGGGCGGTTCGCGCGGTGGGCGGACCACACGCCGCCCACTGCGGCCAATCGTGCTCTCGGCGACATGGTGGGCCGCATCTCCTTCCCGGGCGCCGAGGTCGTGCACCACTACGCGCCGATCGCCGCGCTGCCGCCGGAACGCCGCGGCCCGATCCCCGCACAGACCGAACGGCCCACCGGGTTCGAGTTGAGCCGGCCGCAGGGCATGACCCTGTGGCGGCAGACCGACCCGGCGACGCTGATGTCGAAGATCACCTCGCTGCTCGACCACACGTACGAGGTGGCCGGCCTGCGGCCGGGGGAGCACGTCACCGTGGGCATGAACGTCGTCGCGCTGAAGGAGGACGCCCAGGCGCTGCTCAAGCGGCGGGAGTACACCCAGACCGCGACCAACCAGCGGGACGGCGCGTCGACGGCGACGGACTCGAGCCTGCGGGGGGCCGGGTCGGCCGGCTCACCCGGAGGCCATGGCGTGATGGTCTCGCACGGCCGGGGCACGGGGTCGGGCGTCGCGCGGGAGGCGGACGGTTCGCACATCCGTGAGCGCAACATCGAGGTCACCGACCAGAACGTCATGTACTCCGCGGACGTCGTCCTGGTATTCCACCGGGACGGTGCCCCGGACCTGCTCGTCGACGTCTCGGACGCCCTGCACATCCGGCTCACCGAGGACGACGCCGCCGAACTCGGCCGCCGCCACCCCGGGCTGATCCGCCGCCCCGCGGGCATCGAGAACCCACCGGCACCCGGGACCGGCGACCCCCTGGCGTCCCCGGGGAACCAGGAGCCGGAGCCGGTGAACCGCCCCGACGCGGGATGATCCGACACCCCCCGAAGTGATCATTGACGGCGTTCCGGCAGCGGGCCTAGATTCTCGTACCGACTGGTCGGTATGCACCGAGGGAGGCCCGTTCCGTGCCCACTGTCGAGACCGTTCGCGGCACCGTCGACGTCTCCGTGCTGGGGCGGACGTTGATGCACGAGCACGTCTTCGTCCTGTCCACCGAGTACGCCCAGAACTACGGTGCCGGGGCGTGGTGGGACGAGGAGGAACGCGTCACCGACGCGGTGGCCAAGCTCCGCGCCATCGTGGCCAAGGGGATCACCACGATCGTCGACCCGACGGTGTGGGGCCTCGGCCGTTACGTCCCGCGCATCCAGCGGATCGCCGAGCAGGTGCCGGACCTGAACATCATCGTCGCGACCGGGCTCTACTCCTACGACGCGCTGCCCTTCCAGTACGAGAACCGGGGGCCGGGGCTGCTGGTCGATGTGCCGGAGCCGATGGTCGAGGACTTCACCCGCGACATCGTCGAGGGCATCGGGGACACCGGCGTCAAAGCGGCGTTCCTCAAATGCGCGATCGAGGCCAAGGGCCTCACGCCGGGCGTCGAGCGGATCGCCCGCGCCGTCGCGCGCACCCACTGCGAGACGGGCGCGCCGATCACCGTGCACACCTCAGCCCCGGCCCAGACGGGCCGGCAGGCTCTGGCCCTGTTCCGCGAGGAGGGGGTCGACCTGTCCAAGGTGGTCATCGGGCACGCAGGGGACAGCAACGACCTCGACTACCTCATGGAACTGGCCGATACCGGGGCGATCCTCGGGATGGACCGGTTCGGGCTGGACATTTACAACCCCACGCCGGACCGCGTCCGTACGATCGCGGCCCTGTGCGAGCGCGGCTACGCCGACCGCATGGTGCTCAGCCACGACGCGAGCTGCTTCATCGACTGGCTGGGCGGCAATCAGGACCAGATACGGTCCGCCGCGATGCCCAACTGGAACTACGAGCACATCAGCGATGACGTGCTGCCCGCGCTGCGCGAGCTGGGCGTCTCCGAGGCGCAGCTCGACCAGATGCTCGTCGGCAACCCGCGGCGCTACTTCACGGTGGCTGGCATGGCGGGCGCGGCCCTGTAATCCTTCCGGTGTGGCAGGTGTGACCGGGGGACTCCAGGGGCCGTGGTACCGCATTCAGGCGATCCTGTCGCCCGCGCACGCCGCGTCGGCGGAGTGGGACTTCGTGACCGTGCTGCCGGCCGTGCTGTCCGCGGCGCAGGGCCGGCGGCCGTTCGTCGTGGGCTGGATGTCACGCGGCGGCGGGGCGCCGCTCCAGCTGATCACCAACGCCGGTCCGCTGCACCTCACGCACGACCGGCAGCAGGGGCTGCTGTTCCCGCACGGCGCCCGCGGCGTCCCGATCGGCGATGAGTGGCTCGACGACGCCGCCGCGATGACGTGGACCCGCTGCCCGGCGCGGCTGGCGCCGCCGCTGGCCTCGTCCCGCGCGGACACCGGCCCGAGCCTGTTCGAGTCGACGCTCGTGACGCTCATGGACCGGCCGTTCGGCTGGCTCGTCATCGCCGAGCAGTGCGGTGAGCAGGTGCTTCGCGACCAGGTCACCGACCTGCAGTACGAACTGCAGATGCGCCGCCGGGGCGACGACGAGCTCGCCGTCGAGCGCCTCGAACGCCGCCTCGCCGAGCTCGACGCGTTCCAGGAGGCCGGCCTGTGGAACGTCCGGGTCCTCGCGGGCGCCGAGTCGGCGCAGGCGCTCGAACAGATCGCCCCGGTGCTCGTCGGCTCGGTGGAGCTCAGCCACCACCCGTACCGCCTCCGCTCCGGCGCGCGGCCCGTACGCTTCCACGAGGCCGTGCACGTCGACACGCAGGACCAGGACCTGCGCTCGCCGTTCGCCGCGACGGCGGGCGCCCTGTCCGCGCTCGCCGGGCTGCCCCGCCGCGAGGTGCCGGGCCTGCGCGTCCTCGACGCCGGCTACTTCGACGTGACCTCCGAGGTCGGCGCCGAGACCGCGGCCGACGGGCCCGGGGTCGGGCTCGGCGCGATCCTCGACGGCCAGGACCGCCGGGTCGGGACCTTCACGGTGCCGCTGCAGACCCTCAACCGCCACGTCTTCGTCACCGGGTCCACCGGGTCGGGCAAGTCGCAGACCGTCCGGCACCTGCTCGAACAGCTCACCCGCAGCGGCATCCCCTGGCTCGCCATCGAACCGGCGAAGTCCGAGTACGCCGCGATGTCCGGCCGCGTCGGCGCGCCGGTCACCGTCATCAACCCCTCCGACCCCTCCGCGGTGCCCCTCTCGGTGAACCCGCTGGCACCCGAGCCCGGATACCCGGTGCAGGCGCACATCGACATGGTCCGGGCGCTGTTCCAGGCCGCGTTCGACGCGGAGGAGCCGTTCCCGCAGATCATGTCGCAGGCGCTGCAGCGCGTGTACGAGGCGAACGGCTGGGACGTCGTCACCGGCCGGGGCCGGCCCGGCTCACCGATCGAACCGGCCGTCCCGACCCTGGAGCAGCTGCAGAACGCCGCCCTCGACGTCATCGGCGACGTCGGCTACGGCAAGGAGCTGATGGCCGACGTCCGGGGCTTCGTCGACGTACGGCTCCGGTCGCTGCGCATCGGCTCGGCGGGCCGGTTCTTCGAGGGCGGCCACCCCGCCGACATCCCGGGACTGCTGAGCCGCAACGTCGTGTTCGCGATCGAGGACATCTCCAACGACGAGGACAAGGCCTTCCTCATCGGAACGCTGATCATCCGGATCGTCGAGCACCTGCGGCTGCAGGCCCGCAGCGGGCGCACGCCGAGCGGCCTCGGCCACGTGATCGTCATCGAGGAGGCGCACCGCCTGCTGCGCAACCGCGGCGAGAACAGCGCCGGAGCCCACGCCGTCGAGCTGTTCGCCGGAATGCTCGCCGAGATCCGCGCGTACGGCGAGGGCATCGTCGTGGCCGAGCAGATCCCCACCAAGCTCGTCCCCGACGTCGTCAAGAACACCGCGCTCAAGGTCGTCCACCGGCTGCCCGCCCACGACGACCGCCGCCTCGTCGGCGCCGCCATGAACCTCGACGACCATCAGTCCCGCGAGGTCGTGTCCCTGCCGCCGGGCGTGGCCGCCGCGTTCGCCGACGGCATGGACCGCCCCGTACGGATCCGCGTGCCGCTCGGGCAGGACCGGGAGCGCGTGCTGCCCGGTCCCGTTCCGCCGGTCGCGGGCCGCCGGTCGGCCGCCTGCGGGGAAGAGTGCCGCGACGGCCGGGCGTGCTCGCTGTACGAGCTGCGAGAGGCCGACCTGCTCGCGTCGGACGCCGCGTGGGCGTGGCTCCGGGTGTGGGCGGACGCGCTCGTCCTGGCCCACGTGGCCGACCGCACGGTGCCGGCCGTACCGGCCGACCTCCGCCTCGAATGGGCGGCGCAGCCCGCACGCCTGCGCGAGTGCGCGCTCGCGACCGTCCTCGACCGCGCCGTCGGCCGTCGCTCGGAGGCGCTCCGCACCGCGTACGCGCCGGAGCGGCTCACCGCCACCATCGCGGGCGTCGCCGACCGGCTGCTCGGTGGGGAGACGGGCCTGGCGGGCGTCCGGCCCGGCGCCGAGTGGGTGATCCCGCAGCTGCGCTGGCTGCACGAGATGGACCGGTTGTTCCCGGCCGGGCAGGGCGTGCCGGACAAGTACGCCCCCGCGCCGCCGCTGGACCACGAGCTGCCGGGGCTCCGGGAGCCCGCGGAGCCGCTGTTCGGCCACCGGGTCCGCGCGCTGCGCCGGCACCCCCTCTCGATGGCCCTGGACGCGAACCGGCCGATCGCCCGGACGGCGATCCTCGGCGGCGACGACCACGCCGAGTTCGACCGCGACCTCGCGGTCGTCGCGATCGGCGTCGACGCCGGCGAACGCCTCCGGCACGTCGCGGACACGATGCGGGCGGCCTGGCTGCCCCACGTCCTGTCCTGGCCGGAGCGCCTCATCGCGCGCCTCGCCGACGCGGACGGTCCGCCGCCTTTCTCCGGCTGACTCTCGATGTCACGATCGGGGATCATCTCCCGGCTTCCGCCCGGAACCGGCGGCGAGGGGTGTTTACCATCCCCGCATGGTGGCGGAGTCGGTGCGGATCGAGGGTCATTTCCAGCACGCGCGGCGGGGCGGGATCCCGCGCCGCATGACCGACGCGACCCGGTATCTCTGCGCCGCCGCGTATCTCGACGAGCGCTTCTGCCGGAAGGTCATCGGCGAACTCGTCGACGCCGAGCACCGCGCCGTCGTCCCGTCGTACGGCTTCGACGTCGGACCGGTGATCTCGCACTCCCTCCGCGCGCGTCGGCTGCAGCTCATCCGTGACGTCACGATCTGGGCGCTCCTGATCGGATCCCTGCTGATCAGTCCGCCCGCTCTGCTGACCTACTTCTCGCTGGCCCTGCCGTTCGCCGCCGTCCGGCTCGTACCCTGGCGACGGTTCGACTGGCGCCGACGTTTCAAGATCGCCTGGGCTCTGGCGGCGTCCTACTTCATCTTCTGGCTGCTCACCCAGGGGCTGGTCCTCGCCTGGTTCATCCTCGCCGGGTTGGCCTCGACGAACTCGTCGATGACCGATGGGTCGCCGATCGTGCCGGCGAACGCCGAGGGGCAGGTGGCGCTGTACCTCGCGTGCACCTTCCTGCTGGGGCTCGCGATGCTCGGCATCCCGTTCGGCTGGCAGGTGCTGGTCTTCCGGAACATGCGCACGGATCTCGCGCCCGGAACCCCGACACCGCCGCTGGACGTTCTCACCGAGCGCGTACGGCACCACGCCCAGCGGCTGGTCGACGCCCAGGTCGGGAACGTCACCCTCTACTCCGGCGGCAACCCCTTCCTCGGCTCCGGGGCGCCCGACTCCCCGTGGGCCAGGGCCTGGTCGATCGTGGTGGAACTCGACCGCCCCGCCACGCCGGACGGAACACCGCAGGCCATCGACCCGGTGGCACTGCATGAGCACGTGCGCCGCCGGCTCATGGCGATGAGCGAGGAATGGCCGACCGCTGAGGACGACCGGCCGGACCGGTCCGACCCACGCCTGCGCCTCCCGGCGAACGAACGGATCGCCGGGCTCAACATCGACTACCACGTCGTGGCGCGCGGCGTCTGCACGCAGTACCCGCGGCCCTCCGAGCCCGGCGGAGACCTGCCGGACTACGCCGGTCATCCCCTGATCGACGGATCGGCGAGGGTGCCGTACTCCAAGGCGACGGAGGCGTCCCGGGAGTCGATCATCCGGCATCCCCAGGGCGGCGTCCGCTGTTACCAGCGCGTCACCGTCGGAGCGGAGGGCCAGGCGGTCCGCGACGCCGCCGGGCGGATCATCGCGCCCGCCGAGGACCAGGACATCGTCGTGTCGGTGTTCATCTACCTCGCGGTGGAGGGGCACATGCTCTACGCGCAGTTCGTGGCCGACGTACTGCCACCCATCCGCCGGGAGTATCACCTGATCGACCACTTGGCCTCGTGCACCGATGCGGCGCTCATCGGGCTGGCGGTGCGGCACCGTTGGCTCGCCGCGCTGAGCGATGGTGTCTTCGCGCCGTTCCGGGTGATCCGCACGCTTGCCCAGATGGCTTTCGCCCGGCTCCGGGCCGACCAGCGCCCTGAGCGCTTCACGGCGTACGACTACGGCGCCCGGCTGAGCGTACGGGAACTGGCCGCCGAGGACACGCTCCCGACGTACCTGCAGGTCCTCGACGCGCACAAGTACTCCCGGCTCATCGAGCGGCGGCTGCACGAGGCCGTGCTCGACCATCTGCAGAGCCACGACATCGACGTGTCGGCGTACCGCATGCAGGCCAACCAGATCATCGAGCAGAGCGTGATGATCAATGGCGGTAACTACGGCCCGATCAACACCGGCTCCGGCACGCAGGACAACCGGGGCATGACGACCAACTAGGAGAGGAAGGCATGGGCGACCTCAACATCAGCGGTGGCAACCAGGGGCCGATCAACACCGGCTCCGGCACGCAGGACAACCGCAACATGACCATCGGCGTCGCCGGGTCCCCCGCCGCCGAGGACGCGCTGACGCGCCTGGAACGGCTGCTCGACGAGCACGCGCCGCGGCTCGAGGAGGGCGATGAGGCCCGCGCCGACCTCGATGACGTACGGGATCAGGCCCGAAAGGAGAAGCCGGACGAACGACGCCTCGCCGACACCCTCAAGCGGCTGTCCGAACGCGTCGCGGCGGTCGGCGCGCTGGCCGTCGCGGTGAAGGAGGTCGCCGCCAAACTCGGCGTCCGCCTGCCTTGACGGCGTGCCCTGCGAGCCGGTCCCTGACGGCTCCCTACAACTCGTTCCACTGGTAGGTGGGCAGGCCCTGGCTCTGCGCGATGGGGTTCCACAGCGCGACGACCCGGCGCTTCGCCGGTCCCGCCTCGTCGTTCGCGGCCATGGCGGCGTCGTGGTTCGCGGACTGGGGAAGGTCCTCCCCGTCGCATCCCTGCGTCTGCGCCTCCTGGGCCCAGGCGAGGTAAGCCTTGTCGGCGTCCAGCGAGCTCGTGTAGGCGTCGATCATCGCCTGCTTGAGCTCGGCTCCCCCGGGCAGCCGGTCTGTCGTGACCTGCCGGACTTGCGTGAGTTCACCCTGCCGGTCTTGGACGACCTCCTGGAAGACCGGGATCGCCGCGACGAGGTCGTCGCAGGTGGTAAGGCTGACGGACAGCCTGTCGTGGGCGTCCTTGCCCGCGCTCAGGATGGCGTTGACCGCGTTGGCCTGCCCCGGGGAGTCCGACGGCGACTCACCGGCCTCCGGCGACGACTCGCCGGTCCCCGGGCTGCTCGGTTGCCCGGTCGGGAGTGCCTCGCTGGGCTCCGGGCCCGTACGTCGCGTTGGCGCCGGATGAGAGCCTTTGGGTAGGGCGAGCCCGAGAGCCAGGCCGACGGAGGAGACGGCGACGAGTCCGGCGGTCACCACGGGAACGACCCACCGCCTCCGCCTGCCGTCCGGGGCCTTGCGGTGCCCGTGCCGCCGCCGGGCGGCCGTGTCCCATGCGGTCGGCAGAGCTTCCCACGGCCGGATGCCGTTCTCCTCGCCCCAGGAGGTGTCCGGGAGGGAGCCCGGCTCGCCCCCGTCTTCGGCGAAGCCACCCGGGGGCGACGCCGTACGCTCTCCGGCGAGCCCGGCTTCGATCGGTGGCGTTAATGCGTCGAGCGGCGCCTCGGCCCGCTTCTCCTCTGCCGACCCGGTGCCGACCGGTTCGGTCTCGACCGGCGCGGATTCGACGGTCTCACCGTCCTGCGGTTGGAAAGGACCGCGTTCAGCCGGTCTCTTCAGCTCCGGCGGTGGGGCCTGGCCGTGCGGTGGGATCTCCGGTCCCGGGTGCGGATCGATCGCGGGGAGGGACGCCCCGCAGCGAGTACACGTCGGACGCCCTGAAGGCGTGTGGCTGTCACATGCCGGACACTTCATCCGCTTCTCCCTCCCAGGAGGAGATTCTGCCTAATGACGATCACGTATGGACCGTCGAAGGACACGCCTCGATCACGAAGTCGACCGATGACTGTCGGTGCCGTATCGGATACTCCTGGTCATGAGGAGATGGGCGCTCGTCGGGGCGGGGATCCTCGGGGCGATCTGTGCCGTCGCCCCGGCCGTGGGGTCGGGATCCCCTCGGAACGGCCTGCGGCGGTTGCCGCACACCGCCTCCGCGAGGACCGGAGGCGAGGCGGCCGGGCGGGAGCGCGACGGAACGGGGCCGGGACCGCCGCACGGCGCGCGGACGGCGCGCGTCGTGCGTGTCGTCGACGGGGACACGCTGGTCCTGCGGATCGGCGGCCGGAGCCGGCGGGTTCGGCTCATCGGGGTGGACGCGCCGGAGACCTGGGCCCGTCACGACTGCTTCGGCGTCCAGGCGACCCGCGCCCTCCGCCGGCTGACCCCGGCCGGCGCCGAGGTGCGCGTCGCGGCCGACCGGGCCCCCGACGACCGTTTCGGCCGCCGGCTCCTCCACCTGTGGACGAACAGGGGCGCCCTCGTCGCCGCGAGCCTCGTACGGAACGGCTTCGCCCGCGCGCTGGTCGTTCCGCCCGACACCCGCTACGCCGCCGTGCTCGGCGCCGCGGAGGCGGCGGCGCGCCGTGCGGGCGTGGGGCTGTGGGGAGCCTGCCGCTGATCGCGGGGCGCGCCGTGCGGGCGTGGAGCTGTGCGGAGCCCGCCGCTGATCCGAGGGCACGCCGCGCGGCCACGGGCTTGTGCACAACCTGTGGACAACCCTGGGCCTCCGTCTTCGCTCCCGGCCGGCGATCTTCGGTGGCAGGCGGTGGCCGGGTGTGGCCTGACTCGGGTGTTGTCGCTGTGCCGCTATGGACCTGAGCGCCGTGGCGGCTTAGCGTCCGGCCCATGTTCTGCTGTCGGCCCGGCCGCCGGGACCTGCTGCGCCTGAGCGTGATCCTCTCCGGGTTCTCCCTCATGCCGGTGATCGGTGAGACGCGGGCGCGGGCGTCCGACGTACGGCCGGTCAATCTCGAGCTCGTCACGCTCACCGAGACGAGCGCCGTCTTCACCTGGTACACCGGCGTCTCCGGGACGGACGACGGCCTCGGCCGGATGCGGCCCGCCGCGGCCGACGGCGAGATCCTGATCGGCACGCGGCCGGGACGGCTGACCCGCGTCGTCGGCGAGACCGCCCGTACGCCATACCACTATGTCGAGGTGACCGGGCTGGAGCCCGGCCGGACGTACTACTACCAGGCGCGCTCGGGAGGGCGGTCGGCGTCGCAGACCTCGGTGGCCGGTGCCGCCGGCACCCCTCTGGGCGGCGACACCTTCTCGTTCACGACGCCGCAGCCGCCGCCCGGGCGCTTCCTGTTCTCCATCGCGCTGTGCAACGACCTGCACCTGGGCGAGACCGTCGCCGGGCTGGTCGGCGGGCTGCCGTTCAAGGGGATCTCGCAGGCTCCGGGGCGGCCGCCGTACCCGAAGATCATGGCGGAGGCGATGGTCCGGGACGCGCGGAAGCGCGGCGCGACCTACCTTCTCGCGGCCGGGGACGTGTCCTCCGAGGCGGTGCCCGGCGACCTGGACGAGGCCAAGCGGATCCTCGACGGCTTCGGCACCTACCGCCGCGACTACCTCGTCGCACGCGGCAACCACGACCGCGCCCACGACGGCGACGCGTACGCCGCCTGCCGGGTCGGCGAGTGGCAGGGCCACGACTGCTTCCGCGACGTGTTCTCCGACGGGCCGACGTACTTCAGCCACGAGTTGAGCGGCCTGCGCGTCATCGGGCTCGACACCTACGACAAGGCGGGCAACGGAGGCGACGCGGGCGGTCTGTCCGAGGAGCAGTTCGCCTGGTTCGAGGCCGCGTTGAAGGCGCACAAGGACCAGCCGACGCTCGTGTTCGGCCACCACCCCCTGCTGTCCCTCGACGACCCGCTCGCGGCGGCCGGCGGCACTTCTCTCAACGTCGGGCAGACGGTCGCGGTCATGGCGGCGTACGAGCGGACGCCGGGCGTGTTCCTGCACCACGCCGGGCACACGCACCGCAACAAGCGCACGGTCCTGCCCGGCAGCCGCCACGTGACCCAGCAGGAGGTCGGCGCGACCAAGGAGTATCCCGGCGGGTTCAACCTGCTCCGCGTGCACAGCGGCGGCTACGCGCTGAACTTCTACAAGACCCGTGACGACCTCGCCAGAGAGTGGAGCGAACGCAGCCGGCAGGAGATCGACGGGCTGTGGCCGCAGTTCTCGTTCGGCCCGTCGGCCGCGGACCGTAACAGCGTGACCGCCCGCGACCTGTCCGGCCTGCGCCCGGCCCGCTGACGCGTGCGTGCGGCCTGCGGCCTTGCCGAGCCGTACGGCCCGCGGTCGGCTCGCGGCCCCTTCCGCGTTCGCGAACGGCCGCCGCGCGACCCGCGGCCCGCTGACGCGTGCGCGTACGGCCCGCGGCCGGCGGGCGGCGGGCGGGTGCCGCTCGCGGTCAGTAGACGAGGGCCTGGGCGCCTTCGGTCATGACCTCTTCGACGAACGTCGGCGCGCCCGCGATGCGGATGCCGGGCAGCACCTCGTCGTCGGTGATGTCCCGGCGCGCCGCGCACTGCGTGCAGACCGTGACCCGGCCGGCCGACAGGACGATCCCGAGCAGGTCCTCCAGCGGGGTCGCGTGCGGCAGCTCGAACTCCTTGGCCCGCCCGGGCAGTGCGAACCAGGATGATTCGCCGGTCAGCCAGAGGGAAACGGTGACACCGCTGGC
This sequence comes from Actinoallomurus soli, assembly GCF_024055715.1. Classification (GTDB taxonomy): domain Bacteria; phylum Actinomycetota; class Actinomycetes; order Streptosporangiales; family Streptosporangiaceae; genus Actinoallomurus; species Actinoallomurus soli. The sequence continues at coordinate 216,946 of NZ_JAMXMV010000003.1, read as the reverse complement.
GACGGCGGCCGCGGCCACCGTGAACGCCTGGTTGCAGCGCTCGGGCGCGTCGGCGCCCGCCGTCACCTTGATGACGAGTGATCGTGCCATATCCGGCACACTAGTCGCCCGGGCCGGAAACCGGCACGCGCCGCGAGATGATCAGTGGCAGCAGTGCGCTCTTCCCAAGGACCAGGTCCCCCAATTCGGTACGAGCGGCCCCCACGACCCGGAGCGGCTCACCGGCCACGACGAGGCGTTCCTCGACGAGGAAGCCGATGGTCCGGTCCCGGTGGCGCGGGCGCGGAGGGGCGCCCAGCAGCGTCGCGAGCCGCGCGGCCAGCGGTCCGTACGGCGAGTCCTCGAACTCCGCGAACGACGGCTCGGCCGGCTCCAGCTCGGCGCCGTGCGCGTCGACGCGTACGGCGGCGGTGTCACCGGCGACGTACAGCGGGCCGCTGGTCCGCTCCGCCGCCTTGAGATCACGGACGACCCGGGTCGGCCCGAGGGGGCCCGGCCGCCAGGCCCAGTACCGCTCGGAGACGGTGACGGAGTACCAGACGCAGGGCCGCCCCGACAGCGGCGCCGTGAGCGGGCCGGCCGGGCCGGCCACCGCCTGGCCGGTGACCTCGCGGGGCGCCCCTGGCGCGTTGCCGACGAGGGGTTCGGCGGCGCCAAGGGCCCGTCGTCGGCGCGCCTGGCCGATCTTCTTGGCCATCGCGTCGGCGCCCGCCTCGACTCCGGCCGTGATCAGTGTCATCAGCGCGTACAACCGTCCTCCTCGAACCCGGGACCATCAGACGCGGCGGGGACGCGATCGGTTCACCCGTTGATCAACTTCACCGCGAGCCAGATCAGGCCGCCGGCGATGACCGCCCCGCCGAGGATGTAACCGCTCAGGAAGCGGGCCCGGAGCGCCGACGACAGTGCCTCCTCCGACCGCGTCGAGATGAGGAACGGCCCGGCGGCGGGGTCGCGCATGACGAGCCGCCCGTCCTCCGCCGCCGCGGCGCCGAGAACGTACATCGGCTGGCCGTCCGAGATGATCCACTCCTCGTAGCGGTGACCTTTCACGTTGCTGAAGTTGACCCGCAGGCGCAGGCCGAACAGGTTGACGTCGCGGCCCGCCGGTTCGTAGTGCGACAGGGATCGGGCGACATGGTCGACCGACCGGCCCTCGTGCACCACGGTGATCTCCCCGGTCGCGTCGCGGACGCTGAACGGCGCTCCGTACGTCTCGTCGTGCACGGTCCGCTCGCGCGTCGTCGTCACCGTCTTGCCGTCGCGCTCCTCATGGTGCTCGTAGCGGACGGTCACCTTGGTGCGGTGCCAGACGCACGGTCGCCCGGAGAACGGCGCCGGGACCGGACCCTGTGGCCCGGGCGCGGCGGTGCCCTTGACCTCGCAGGTGACGGGCCGGTCGTACTCGGCGATCTCGGCGCAGGTACGGGTCGGCGTCGCGGCCATCGCGGCGTGCCTGCGCTGCTGGACGTACGCCCAGATGAGGAGCACGACGCCGGGCAGAACAACGATCAAGGGGATCAACACGCCGCTACCTCCGGGGGGTCATTCCGGGCATCATCCTGCGTCGCGAGCGGGTGTCGCCGCCCGCGCGGGGGCCACTACGCTGGCCGAACATGGAACCTGAGCTGCATCCCGACCTCGAGCCGTTGGCGTTCCTCCTCGGAGACTGGGAGGGCGCCGGGGTCGGCGGCTATCCGACGATCGAGAGCTTCCGTTTCGGACAGGAGATCTCCTTCAGCCACATCGGCAAGCCGTACCTGATCTACACGAGCCGCACCTGGCGGTTGGACGATGAAGGCAACCTCGCGGCTCCCCTCGCCCGCGAGACCGGTTACTGGCGCGCGCACCCGGGCGGGAAGGTCGAGCTCGTCCTCGCGCACCCGACCGGCATCGCCGAGATCTACGTCGGCCAGGCGGCGTTCAACCGGGTGGAGCTGGCCACGGACATCGTGGCGCGCACCGAGACGGCGAAGGAGTACACCGCGGGCAAGCGGCTGTACGGGCTGATCGGTGAGGATCTGGGCTACGCGTACGACATGGCGGCGGAGGGACAGGCCCTGCAGTCGCACCTGTCGGCCCAGCTCAAGCGCGTGTCCTGAGAGTCAAGGGGGAGCCGGGCCCGGCCCGGCTCCCGAAGCCGGCCCGTCGCGGGATCCTCGGGAGGCCCTGCCGGGCGACCGCCCGGTGAGCCGGCCCGCCCGGAGAGCCGCCGTCGACGGTCCGGTGAAGCCGCAGCGGGTCGTCCGGAGAAGTCGTAGGGGATCGTCCCGGAGAAAAGGACAACCCCCGGGCTGCTCCTGCTGTCGCAGGGGTCGACAGGACTGGGTCGACCGGCCCGGGGGTCGGGTGTCTGCCTGGTATTCGCCGGCCGCGTCCTCGGCCGGTCGCCTCACCCGCTTCGGGGCGGGGCTGAGGGGGGACAGCGGCTAACGGACAGCCACCTCACGAGTCCTCGTACTATGCATACTTTCGGACCACCTCCTTTCCCGCTTAGCCCGCAGATTAGGTCGCCGCCGAGCCGAAGGCAAGTCGATTTTCCGGACGTTCCGTCCGACCGGTCATCCGCGAGGCCCGGCGGGACGGCGGCCGGGGACATAAACTCGGCGTCGTGGCGGAACCATGGCACGAGGAGCTGAGGGCGCGGGGCTATCGCGTGACCCCGCAGCGCCAGCTCGTGCTGGAGGCGGTCACCGCGTTGCGGCACGGCACCCCCGAGGAGATCTGCACCGAGGTGCAGCGGACCGCGCGCGGCGTCAACATCTCCACGATCTACCGGACCCTGGAGCTGCTCGAGCAGCTCGGGCTGGTCAAGCACACCCACCTGGGGCACAAGCCGCCGACCTACCACCTGGCCACCGAGGCGGACCACGTCCACCTGGTGTGCCGGGGGTGCGGCGAGGTCTACGACGTCACGCCGGCCGTCGCGAAGGGTCTGGTCGACGTCCTGGAGCAGGACTACGGCTTCGAAACCGACGTGCAGCACCTCACGGTCTACGGCCGTTGCCGCGACTGCCGGACGACGTAGTCTTGCGGTCATGGACAGCCCGCTGCTGAGCACGCCCGGAGCCGTACCGGCCGATCCGCCGGACGAGGGGGTCGCCGCGCACTACGGCGAGCCGTTCGCCGAGCAGCGCGCCCTGGAGTCGGGCGCGGCGATCGTCGACCGGAGCAACCGCGGCGTCGTACGGATCGCGGGCGCGGACCGCCTGCGCTTCCTGCACAGCCTCACCAGCCAGCACCTGGAGGCGCTGCCGCCGCACACGCCGACCGAGGCCCTGCTGCTCAGCCCGCACGGCCACGTGGAGCACCACCTCGTCCTGGTCGACGACGGTGAGGCGGTCTGGGTGCACGTCGAGCCGGGTGCGGCGGCTGAGCTCGCGCGCTTCCTGGACTCGATGCGGTTCATGATGCGGGTCGAGGTCACCGACGAGTCCGACGCGTACGCCGTCGTGACGCTGACCGGCGCGGAGCCGCCCGGGGACGCCCTGGTGACGACGGACGGCCTGATCGTGCCCCGCAAGGATCTGGAGCGCGACTGGCAGGCGCGGCCGGCGGGCCTGTGGGCGTACGAGGCGCTGCGCATCGCCGCGCACCGGCCCCGGTTCGGGCTGGACACCGACCACCGGACGATCCCGCACGAGGTCGGCTGGATCGACGTGGCCGTCCACCTCGACAAGGGCTGCTACCGCGGCCAGGAGACGGTCGCCCGCGTCCACAATCTCGGCCGCCCGCCCCGGCGGCTGGTGTTCCTGCACCTCGACGGCAGCGTCGACCGGCTGCCGGCCCACGGCGAGCCGATCGAGGCCGGCGGCCGTACGGTCGGGTTCGTCGGTTCCGCCGCCCGCCACTACGAGCTCGGGCCGATCGCCCTCGGCCTGATCAAGCGGAACGTCCCGGTCGACGAGCCGCTGCTGGCCGGTGGGGTCGCGGCCGCGCAGGAGGTCGTCGTCCCGCCGGACACCGGAGCCAACGCCAAAATCGATCTTCGACGCCGATAAGTCCGTAAATCGCCGAGAACCGGATCATGATGGGCGGCGCACATGGCAGGGTTTTCTCCGTCGGACGAGACATCGACGAGGAAAGATCACATGGGGCGACGGCGGCGGCGGGTGCGCGAACCCGGCTACGTCTGGTGGATCGGAATCGGTGTGCTGCTGGTGGCCGCCGTGCTGCTGACATCGTGGCGGCTGGCGCTCATCGCGCTGCTGTGCTGGTGCCTGTATGAGTTCTCGCTCGTGCCGACGACCTGCCGGGTGATGACCCGGCAGGGGTTCGCCTGCCACGAGCCGATCCGCGGGCGCCTGTTCGCGTGCTCCGCCGCGCACCAGCAGGTGAAGAACGACGCGCTGTGGGGCGCGGCGCGGCTGCCCAACCCGTTCCGGCGGGAGAGCGCCCCCGACCCGAACCGCGACACCGGGATGGTCGTCTACTCCCCGACCGTCCGCGCCAAGCTGGCGGAGAACGACCGGAACGTCCTGGCCTTCGCCGCCGCCGGCACCCTCATCGCCCTGATCGCCGCCCTGGTCGGCTTGAGCTCCTAGGCTTCGCGCGAGACAGCGCGGTGCGGATCGGTCGACGTCCCACGCCACAGTCGCTGCCGCGAATGCCACGTCAGGTATCCGTATCCTTCGGATGTCGTGGTGAAGCGTAGACGAGATAGACGATTCGTTTGTTCTGATCGACGAGGTACCGTACGCGACCGCCCGCGGTGACCTCGTACTCCCATTGCGGGTACTCGGCACCAGCGAGGATCGCCGTGGCCAAGCGGCCGCGCAACCGGTGCTGTCGATCAGGATCACGCGAGGAGAGCGGGTTGCTTCGTAGCGCCTCGTAGCATCGCCGAGTGTTACCTGGAGCCTCGTTACACAGCTCCGCCCAGCCCTTGGCCGCGTCGTTGGTGGCGAAGCGGAGGCGCCACTCGTCGCCGACCGGCGGTGGCGCGACGTCGTCGCCGCGTTTCGGGCTCACGGCTCAGGAACCTCTCCGAAATCTTCCCCGGGCAGGGGCGCCGTGAGCTGAGCGGTCAGTTCTGGATCGGCCAGAATCCGTGCCGTGGCGCGCCATTCCACGATGACACGATGCAGGCTGGCATGTACGTTCAGCTCGGCCGCGTCACGAATGGCATTCACAAGATCGACGACGAATTCGCGCACCTCGGCAGCCGAAAGGTGTCGCACCCAGGGGAACACCTGCGGAAGGGCAAGCAGGACGGCGCGAGCTCCTTCGTCGCTGCTGATCAGCGCGGTGAACAGGCGGGTGGTGACATCCGCGGTCTCTTCCCGCTGCCGGTCGTGGTGTTCGGTGGTGAGGTACAGGTCCTCACCATCGCGTCGTGTGACGTGCACGCGCTGAGCACGCTCGACGGTCTCGGCGACCCGCTTGGAGTTCTTCGACAGCTCGGAGAACGAAACGACAGGAGTTGACACAGCCACAGACTAGTTCGGAATATGTTCCGAAGTCAACCGGTCCCGTTTCTCCTCCCTACGGCACTAGCGGAACCACCACAGCCCCATCGCGTCACGCCCGCGAACCCCATGGAACTTCCTGATCAAACCTCGAGGATGAGGGTGATGGGGCCGTCGTTGAGGAGGGAGACCTTCATGTCGGCGCCGAAGGCGCCGGTCTCGACATGGGCGCCGAGGCGGCGCAGCTCCGCGACGACCTCGTCGACCAGGGGCTCGGCCACGGGGCCGGGGGCCGCCGCGATCCAGGACGGCCGGCGGCCCTTGCGGGTGTCGCCGTACAGGGTGAACTGACTGATCACGAGCAGCGGCGCGCCCAGGTCGGAGCAGGACGCCTCAGGTGCCCCCTCCGCCGCGCCGTCGAACACCCGCAGCCCCCAGAGCTTGGCCGCGAGCCTGCGCGCCTGCTCGGGGGTGTCGTCGTGGGTCACGCCCACGAGGGCCAGGAGACCAGGTCCGTCGATGGCGCCGACGACGCGACCCTCGACGGTCACGTCGGCCCGGCTCACACGCTGAACGACCGCTCGCACGCCCCGCATTCTGCCGTACGCGCCCGACGCCGTCGGCCGGCAGGCGGCTTTGCTAAAGATTTTCTCGCCAAAGCGCCTCTAGTCTTGAAATCATGCTGTCCATGGCCAGAACGCTGATAACAGTTGCGCCGACCGGGGCCGAGACCGACAAGGCCGACGCCCCGGCGCTGCCCGTCACGCTCGACGAGCTCGTGCAGACCGCCAAGGAGTGCGAGGCCGCGGGCGCCGCCGTCATCCACGTGCACATCCGGGACGCCGAGGCCCGGCCCACCCTGGACCTCGCGCGGCTGCGGGACACGGTCGCCGCCCTGCGCGCGAGCACGAACCTCATCGTTCAGCTGTCCACCGGCGGCGCGGTCACCGACCCGTACGAGGACCGGCTCCGGGTCCTGGACGCCGAGCCGGACGCCTGCTCGCTGACCTGCGGCACCGTGAACTTCGGCGACGACGTCTTCATGAACCCGTGGTCGTTCATGGTCGAGCTGTATCGGCGGACGCAGGAGCGGCAGGTCGTGCCGGAGTTCGAGCTGTTCGACCTCGGCCACATCGCGTCGCTGCACCGGCTGCTGGACAAGTACGGCCCGCCGTACGGGGGACACGTGCACTGCGACCTGGTGATGGGCGTGCCGGGCGGGATGCCCGGGGACGCCCGGACGCTGGTCGCCGCCGTCGAGGCGCTGCCCGCCGGGGCCACCTGGGCGGCGACGGGGATCGGCCGGACGACCCTGCCGGTGATGTACGCGGCGCTGGCGGCCGGGGGCCATCTGCGCGTGGGCATGGAGGACACGCTGACGTACGCCAAGGGGCGGCCGGTGACGGCCAACGCCGAGCTCGTGGAGCGGGCGGCGACCCTCGCGCGGATCGCCCAGCGCGACCCGATGCCGGCCGACGAGGCGCGGTCGTTCCTGGGCGTCCGGCCACGCCCCGACCGGCCGTAGGCTCCAGCCGGCCACGCCCCGACCGGCCGTAGGCTCCCGGCCGGCGACTTCGCGACCCCGCTTGCCGCTGCGCGAGCACGCCTGCGTACGCTCCGAAACATCCCCAGTACACCGCCGACCCCCCGAAGAGAGAGCATGCACCCCGTCCTCGTCGAAGTGGAACGTTCCGGTTTCGTGGAGTCCCGGCACCGGGGCTCGGTGGCCGCGCTCGCCGTCGACGGCTTGCCGGCGGTCACCATCGGGTCCCCGGACGACCCGGTCTTCCCCCGCTCGGCCAACAAGCCGATGCAGGCGGTGGCGATGGCCCGCAACGGCCTCGCCCTCGAAGGCGAGCTGCTCGCGCTCTCGTCGGCCAGCCACTCCGGTGAGGACTTCCACGTCGCGGGCGCCCGCGAGATCCTCGCCGGCGCGGGGCTCACCCCGGACGACCTTCAGTGCCCGCCGCAGTGGCCCCTGGACCTGGAGGTCGCCGTCGGGTCCGAGAAGTCGCGGCTGCGGATGAACTGCTCAGGCAAGCACGCCGCCATGCTCGCCACCTGTGTGGTCAACGGCTGGCCGACGGGGTCGTACCTGCACGTCGACCACCCCCTGCAGGTCGCGATCCGGGAGACGGTCGAGGAGCTCACCGGCGAGCGGGTGGCGGCGACCGGCGTGGACGGGTGCGGCGCGCCGCTGTTCGCCGTCTCGCTGACCGGTGTGGCACGGGCGCTGCGCGCGATCGTGACCGCCGAGCCGGGCACGCCGGAGCGGCGCCTGGCGGACGCGATGCGCGCCCACCCGGAGTGGACCTCGGGCACCCGGCGCGACGAGTGCCGGCTCATGGCCGCCGTGCCGGGCCTGCTGGTCAAGTGCGGGGCGGAGGGCGTCGACGCGTTCGCGCTCGCGGACGGGCGCGCGGGCGCCATCAAGATCGACGACGGGTCGATGCGGGCCCGTACGCCGGTGACCGTGGCGACGCTGCGTGCCCTCGGCGTGGAGGTCCCCGACGAGCTGGCCACCGTCCCCCTGCACGGGGGCGACGTCATCGTCGGCGAGATCCGCGCCGTGGGGATCTAGTGCCGTGTCAAGCAACGTTGGTCGTGTTGTGACTGTGTTGGTTGATCCTCGCTGTGGGCGAGCGACTCCCTACCGGGGTGGTGGGGCGGGCCTCGGCCGGCCAGGGGACCCGTTGGCGGTGCCGTGATGGGGGCGTCGTCTGGGGTCACGCCGTGCCGGCCTGGCACCGGGCAGGTGCCGTCCGGCTCGACGGTGCGTGATCACCACCGGAAACGGGTTCCTCTTCGTGGTGATGGGTCCGCCCATCGTGCGATGGGCGATGTTGGCGCCGCCGACCAGGTCGCGGTGCCCGCTGAAACCACAGTTTGTACAACGGAAGCGGCGGCCGGCGGGTTTGGGAACCCGCCGCCCACAGACCGGGCAGGTCGAAGACGATCCGCGCTCATCGACCAGCTCAAGACGGATCCCGGCCTGCTCGGCCTTGTCCTTCAAGCAGCGGATCAGATAGCCGGGCCGCCAGTCCCGCAGCCGCTGGTTGTGCCGCCGCCCGGCCTTGAGCTCCAGCACACCGCGCGGGTCGCCGACCCGCAGCGTCCCGATCCGCCGTGTAACGGCCCACTCGATGACCTGTTTCGCGGCCTCGTGCTGAGCCTGTTTGATCCGGCGCTTGTGCCGGGCCTCTAGCCTCCTTTGACGGGCCCGGTACTTGCGCCACCGCCGCGAACCCGCCTGCCCCGGTTTGGGCGCTCGCTGGGCGACGGCCCGGCGGCGGTATTTGGTGTCTTTGAGGTGCAGGTGGGCTTCGGCGCGCAGCGCCCGCCCCGAGATCAGCAGGCCTTCCCCGTCGGGTCCGGCGACCGCGTACGGGTGGATCACTCCCAGGTCCACGCCCGCCACACGCTCGGGATCCGGCTCGGTCCCGGGCGGGTAGGTGGCGACGGGAACCTCGGCGGTCACCTCGACGAACAACCGGGCGCCCTCGTTGAGCAACGTGACCGACCGGACCTGCCCGGCCGGGTAGGGCACCTCCCGGTCCAAGTGCACCCACAGCGGCGGGCGGCCCCGGGCGACCGCCAGCCGCAGGCGCTGTCTGTCGATGGTGAAGCTGCCGTGGCGGAACCGCACCGGCATCAGGCGGCGTTTGCGGCGGGGGAACCGGGCGGAGGCGTCGCCGTCGGTGCGGCGTTTGGCGGCGGCGAACCAGGCGTCGCTGTAACGGCGCAGGATTCCTTCGGCGCAGGGGGAGTTCAGCTCACCGAACGCCCCGGGCCCGGCCTGGTGCAGCTCCCGGCACAGCTGCTGGAAATTGGTGATGGCAGCCAGCCCACGCTGGCGCCGCCACCGGTTCATGTCCAGGACACAGGCCCGCACGTCCCCGGCCGCGACCAGCAACCCGAAACACCGCCGCCGCTGCCCTAACGTGACGCGCAGACCGACCCGGGCAGTGCGCACCACCACCCGGGGAGCGTCAGGATCGACACGTCGAGGCACGAGGTGATTACAGCAGGTGCCTACGACAAAACCCGGGCCCCAGGAAATGCGGGGGCGACCAGGTCGACGATTCCGGAGAATGGCCGATTAGGCGAACAAGGTTGTTTGACACGGCACTAGGCGGGATCGGCGGTGGGGATCCGGAGGCCGGGGGTCAGGACAGGCTGCGGAACTGCCGGGAGGCGGAGATCGCGCCGGAGGCGGCGAGCGTGAAGCTGCGGATCGACTCGGCGAAGTTCGACAGGTCCCACTCGGCCGGGCCCTCGTACCAGTAGAGGTTGTCGGAGGGCCCGCTGTTGCCCGCGCCGACGTCGGCCACCGTGTGCGCCCAGCTCTGGACGACGTCGAACACCACCGCGTACGGCAGGTAGTGCGAGAAGAGCGCCACCCGGTGACCGGCGGGCGCGTCGGGGACGTCGCCGCGGAACAGGTGCGCGCGGAACCCGAGCGTGTGCGCCAGCACGGTCGCGCCGCGGGTCGTCTTGGCCGGCATGTACTGCCCGCCGACGGCCAGCGCGGCACCGGCGATGATGACGGCCAGGCCGATCAGGGCGAGGTTCGTGTAGACGGCCAGCACGATCGTGCCGATCACGCCCAGGCCGGCCAGGATCATGCCGATGCTCGTCCAGCGGGTGCGCTCGGAGTCCGGTCGCCGGGCGAACCAGCCCTGCCGGACGACGTCCTCGTACAGGGCGCTCCGGACCGCCGCGAGCTGGTCGGCGAAGGTCCCGCCGAGCTCGGACAGCGCCACCACGTCGCGCCCGGTGAACAGGGCGTCGTACAGGATCCGCTCGTACGGCAGCAGGTCGTCCGGCGCGCGCCGCAGGCGGCGCAGCTGCCAGTCGATGCGGCCGTACGTCTCGCGGGGCAGCTCCTCGATCAGGATGTAGCCGCGCACCGCCAGGTCGATGATGGTCGCGGTCACGTCGACGACGTCGGCCTGTTCGTCGATGAGCGTGCCGATCTGGCCGGGCCGCACGCCGTCCGGCGGGGCGAACCCCGCCGAGTCGAGGGGCGCGTGGTCCCCCTCGGCGGCCTTCTTGTTGACGATGCGCGCGTCCCTGCCCCGGGTGACGTAGAGCAGGCCGACCCCGCCGAGCAGGAGGACGAGCAGGCCGAGGAGCGTGCCGCCGGTGAGCCCATTGACGGTGAACGCGGTGGTCACGGTGTGCCGCTGCTCGATGATCGGGCCGCCCTTGGCGGTGCCGGGCGGGTACCCGACCATGACCGTGACGTACTCGCCGGGCTGCAGGTCCGCCTGCCGGAACTCCGCCTGGGTGTGGGTGTGGTTCGTGAAGAACTGGGTGCAGCCGATGGTGCTCGACAGGTCGCCGGCGAAGCAGTTGAGGTTCTGCACGACGGCGCTGGAGTCGACGGTCACGCGGGTCTGCGCGGCCGGGACGTGCCAGCCGCCCGCGGCCACCCAGTTCAGCTGCTCGCCGGTCCGCAGGGTCGTCATCGTGCCCTTGACCGTGTAGGAGAGCTGGGCGGTCCGCCGCCCGGCGCCGCCGCCTCCGGAGACCCGGAGGACCGCGCGGTCGCCCTGGTTCGTCAGCGTGCCGCCCTTGACGTCGCCGACGTCGTACCGGCGGTCCTGGCGGTCGTCGAGGTGCTTGCGGCGGATGAGGGTCCGCGCGGGCGCGGCCCCTTCGTAGGTGACCGTCTCCTTGACCTGGAGGGTCCCGTCCGGCGTGACCGTGATCGCGACGGTGTCCTTGACGACCTGCCCGGACGCCGCCGACGCGGGGGCCGCGCCGGTGAGGAGGCCGGCGGCCATGAGGGGAGCGGCGACGAGGGGGGCGATCAGAAGCCGCGTGCGAACCAGCATGGCCCCGCAGCGTACCGGTGAAGCGGCGGCGTCTGCGTGACCTGCGGCACTGACGGCCTTGTGGAGAAGGCCGGAAACGCTCCCGCGAAAATGATCGGCCTTTTCGGTGATATGCGATGATTCTCGTCGCGGTCGCCCCTCCCGCGCGGAGTCCGGCGTGCCGGTCTCAGGGGGAGGAACGTACAGCAGTGGTAGGTCCCTATCGGCGGCGTCCGCCGGGTGGCCCGGAACCGCAGGGCCCACCGTCCCGGTTGTGGCGCCGGCCGGCACGGGATCTCGGTTACCTGCCACCGCGCCGTCCGCACCGTCGGCGGCGGAGCGCGGCCGGCACGGTCGTCGGCGTGCTCGGCGTGCTCGGCGGCGTCGCGGCCCTGTGCACGGCCGCGATCGTCGGCTACTCGCTGGCCGGCCCGGAGCACCCGGCGCCGGGGACCGGCGCCGGCGACGACCTCACACGGCCCGGCAGCCGGCAGGCCGCGCTCGACGGCCCGCTGTACCGCAGCGGCGCGCTCGACCCGGTCGACTGCGCGCTGCCGCGGATCCGGGAGCACGACGAGGACTCGATGCGGGCGTTCCTCGACCGGCTGACGGACTGCCTGGACGACGCCTGGCGACGGCAGTTCGCCAAGGCGGCCGTGCCGGACTTCACCGCGCCGCAGCGGGTGTTCTGGAGCGATTCGGGCAGCAGTCCCTGCGGGTCCTACCCGGCCCCCGGCGCCGCGGCCTTCTACTGCCCGGCCAACGACACGCTGTACGTCGGCCTCGACGACGTCGTGCAGACGGCGGGCGGCGAACCGGTGTCGCACTACGGCGTGTACGCCCGGGTGATCGCGCATGAGTACGGCCACCACGTCCAGGAGGACGCCGGGATCCTCGAGTACGGCCACGGGCTGATGACGTCCGCCGCGGCCGCCGCCACGAGCCACGAGGTCAGCCGCCGCATCGAGCTGCAGGCGCAGTGCTTCGCCGGCGCGTTCCTGTCGGCGGAGCGCGACAGCATCCCGGTGACCTCCGAGCAGTACGACGCGGTCCTGGACGACGCGCGGGCGCGCGGTGATCACGGCGGGCCCGCCGACCCCCGCGACCACGGCTCCGGAGCGCACTATGCGGGCTGGGTGGCCCGCGGCTACACGCAGCACGTCCTGTCGTCCTGCAACACGTGGACGGCTGCCCCCTCGGACGTTTCGTGACAGGAGGAGAGTGATGGCTGGACCCGGCTCATGGGGACCCCCGCCCCGGGGTCACGGCCAGGGCTACGGAGGCCCCCAGGGCTACGGCACCCCGCAGGGCCACGGCGGCCCTCAGGGCTACGGCGCGCCCCAGGGTTACGGGCGGCCGCCCGGGCACGGACCCGAGTACGGCCCGCCGGGCCCGCCGTCCGGGCCGCCCCGGCCGCCGTACGGTCCCGGATACGGTCGGCCGCCGTACGCCGCGCCCGGTTACGGGTACGCGCCGCCGCCCCGGCGGCGAGGCGGCGGGGGAGTGCGCGCCATCGGCGTGCTCGGCCTGCTCGCGATCGTCGGCGTCGGCGGAGCGATGGCGCTGAAGCTGACCGGCAGGCCGGCGTACACGCCGGTACGGCCGCCGGTCAGCGCGCCGACCGCCCCGTCACAGAGCGCCGCCGACAGCCCGCTGTACAAGGTCGGCCGGTTGCCGTCGGCCGGCTGCCAGGGCCGGCAGATCACCCAGGGCGACCCGGCGTCCTTCCGCGCGTTCCTCGACGGGACCACCGACTGCCTGGACAAGGAGTGGGGGGAGGGCTTCGCCCACGCGGGCCTGAAGTTCACCGCGCCGACCCGGGTCTTCTGGTCCACGCCGGGGTCGAGCCCCTGCGGGACGTACCCGTCGCCGGGCGTCGCCGCGTTCTACTGCCCGAGCAACGCCTCGATCTACATCGGCGTGACGGACGCGCAGAAGGCGGCCGGCGGGATGCCCGTGCGCTACAACGTGGCGTACGCCCGGGAGGTCGCGCACGAGTACGGCCACGCGATCCAGGACCAGACCGGGATCCTCGACTACAGCCAGCGGGCGCGGTCCGAGGCGACGACGACCGAGGGCCGCAACGCCGTGACCAAGCGGAGCGAGCTGCAGGCCCAGTGCCTGTCCGGCGTGTTCATGAGCTCGGTGAAGGGGACCTTCCCCGTGACGCCGGAGCAGTGGGCGGTGGCGCTGCGGGACTCGTACGAGCGCGGTGACGACGGGCGCCCGGCCGACCAGCGGGACCACGGCACGGACGCGCACTACCGCGGCTGGGTGCAGCTCGGCTACAACCACGGCACGACGTCGGCCTGCAACACCTGGGCGGCCTCGCCCACGGCGGTGAACTGACCTTGCCGGTCTCCCGGCTTTGTCGTCACCGGCTCGAGGCCGTCATTCACCGCCTTGTCGTCGAGGTACCGCCGTCGGCTACCGGCGCGGGCGGCTGGTCCCAGATTCGCGGGTGGCCGGTTCGGCTGATGTCGTCCCGCGGTGCTGGTCGCGCGAGCGCAACGCCTGTGAGAGCGCGTCGACGGTCACGCCCACTATGGCCAGGAGCTGCGCCGGGCTCGCTCCGGCTCTGCTCATGACGGCGAGAGACTGGTTCACGGCCGCCACGTGGTCAGCGAAGGCATCGGCGTCCTGGTCGGTCAATCGGCCGGCCTTCAGCGCGGCGCGTAGACGCAGGCGCTGGACGCCCAGCGCCTCCTTCGCGTGCGCCGCGACGGCCGGGCTCAGCACCGGGATCGCCATGGCCGACTGGGCGACCAGGCATCCGTCCGGCAGTTCGGGATCGGCGATGCGATCGAGGGTGACGTCGAAGAACGCGCGAACGGCTGTGAGCGGGTCTGAGGCCGCACACGACAGGGCGGCGTCGTACCTGTCGCCGTAGCGCGCGGCGTAGCGATCCAGGCAGCGCAGGAAGAGGGTGTCCTTGTCGCCGAGCGAGGAGTAGATGGAGCTGCGGTTCAGGCCGGTCGCCCGGGACAGGTCGTCCACTGAGGTGTCGGCGTAGCCGGCGCGCCAAAACTGGATCATCGCGGCGTCGAGTGCCGTGTCCATGTCGAACTGCTTCTTGCCTGCCACGTGGCACTTCCTTGCCGGTGTCGATGTCTCGGGCTGTGCTGCGCACCATTCTATCTTGAACTGATCAGTTCAAGATGTGCTAGCCTCCCGAACATGGTCCTGGCCACGCGTTCCCCACACTTCGCGACAGCGCGACGAGCACACCCCGTACTCCCAGCCGCCGCCGTCGTCCTCATCTACACCGTCGTCATGGCCGGCGGGACGCTGACCATCCCGCTCTACGTCCTGTGGGCGCCGATGTTCGGTTTTGGACCCGTCACCACCACCCTCGTCTTCATCGCCTACGTCATCGGAGTCGTCGGCACGTTGCTCGTGGCCGGTTCACTGTCCGACGCGATCGGTCGCCGTCCCGTCCTCGCGCTGGCGCTCACGCTCACAGCGCTCAGCGCCCTCGGCTTCGCGCTCGCCAACGGCCTCACCATCCTGCTGATCTCACGGGTCCTCAGCGGCACGGCGACCGGCCTCATCACCGCAACGGCGACGTCGTCGATCGCGGAGATCGTGCCCGGCCGCAAGACCGCAGCCGTGCTGGCCACCGCCGCCAACGTCGGCGGCCTGAGCCTGGGCACCATCGCCGCGGGCCTGCTCGCGCAGTTCACCCCGGCGCCGACCCGCACCGTGTTCTGGTGCTACCTGGTCGTCTGTGCCGTGGCGGGCATCGCCTGGCTGACAGTCCCCGAGACTTCACATCGAAGGACGCGCCGGCGGCCGCGCGTTCGCCGACCGGCACTTCCCGCCGGTGCGAGCCGGGTTCACTCGTTTCTCGCCAGCGGTGTGCTCGTCGCCGCGTCCTCCGGCGTGAACGGCTTCTTCTCGTCCCTGGTCCCGGCGTTCCTCCGTGACGACCTGGGCATATCGAACCTGGCCGTCATCGGCGCGGGCGTCGGAGCCCTGTTCATCAGCGCACTGCTGGCTCAGATCATCGCACCGCCGGCCCTCCTGCGACGTAGCACCGGGACAGCCGTGCTGGCCATCGGAATGGTCGTCATCGAGGCGGCGCTCTGGATCCACTCCGCGCCTGTCTTCATCGTCGGCACCGTCTTCGCCGGGGCGGCCGTCGGGATCCTGTTCCGCCATGGCCTGGGCGTCACAGACGCACTGTGCGATCCCGGCAACCGGGCCGAGCTCAGCGCAACGTATTTCCTGTTCGTCTATTCCGGGCTCGTCGTCCCCGTCCTGCTACTGGGCCTCATCGATCAGGCCGTCGGGACCCGGATGTCCAGCACCACGCTGGCCGCTCTCGTCATCTGCACCGCGCTCGTGGGCCTGGCCCTCGGGCGAAACACCGAACCGGCACACCCGACACCGATGGAGGATTCCCGTGACTGACGCTGCGACCACCGCTCGGCATGGCTCCGAAGCCGACCCTGTCCGCGACCTGCCCCTGCACGACCTGGACGGGTTCACCCACCGCTGGGTCGACGCGGACGGCGTCCGCCTTCATGCCGTCGAAGGCGGCCGGGATTCCGGTCCGGCCGTTGTCCTGCTCGCCGGATTCCCGCAGACCTGGTGGGCCTGGCGAAAGGTCATGCCCCGCCTCGCCGGCCGGTTCCGCGTCATTGCGATCGACCTGCCGGGCCAGGGCCACTCCGAGCGCCCGGAGCGCGGCTACGACACCCACACGGTCGCCGCGCACGTCCACGCCGCCGTGAAGGCTCTCGGAGTGCCGACCTACTGGCTGGCCGCCCATGACATCGGCGCCTGGGTCGCCTTCTCCCTCGCACTTCAATTCGAGAGCCAACTGCGCGGAGTCGCCCTGCTCGACGCCGGAATCCCCGGCATCACCCTCCCCGAAGCCATTCCCACCGACCCGGATCGGGCGTGGAAGACCTGGCATTTCGCGTTCCACCTTGTGCCCGACCTGCCCGAGACGCTGCTTGCCGGCCGCGAACGGGACTACGTCGGCTGGTTCCTGAAGGTGAAGGCCCTCGCTCCCGACACGTTCGACGACGCCGAACTCGACCACTACGCAGCGGCCCTCGCCGTCGACGGCGGCCTCCGCGCCTCCCTCGCCTACTACCGAGACGCCGCCGAGTCGGCGCGCAAGAACCACGAGGCGCTCAAGCGGCAGCACCTGACCGTCCCCATCCTCGGAATCTCCAGCAGCCACGGCTCCATCCCGGACATGGCGGCCTCCATCAGCCCATGGGCCGACAACGCCACCGGAGTCAACGTGCCCGACGCTGGACACTTCATCCCCGATGAGCAGCCCGAAGCCGTCGCCGCCGCCATCGCCGATTTCGTCGGCGACGGTGACTGACACCGGTCGAACCTGTCCGACCGCGCACCGCCCCGGTCCGCGCGATGGGTGCCGGCGGCCGCCACGCGGCGCAGGTGGGCGGTCCAAGAACCACCACCTGATCGACGTCCGGCGGGTCATCGGCGGGCCGGGGCCGGTGTCGGCCGGGCCGGCCCAGAGCCCCGGTGACGACCATCGAGGAGCGTCACATCGCGATGTGACTCGTTTCACCGTGAAGTGCTTGCAAGTCTGCTTGCAATAGCAAGCAGGGCGACGCACAGTGGAGACATGGCGACTTCCAAAGTCGGCTCCATTGGGGAGTACATCCGAGAGCAGCGCAAGCGGGCCAAGGTCTCGCTGCGCCAGCTGGCCGAGGCGACGGGCGTTTCCAACCCGTACCTCAGCCAGATCGAGCGTGGGCTGCGCAAGCCGAGCGCGGAGATCCTGCAGCAGATCGCCAAGGGCCTGCGCATCTCTGCCGAAGCCCTGTACGTGCAGGCAGGCATCCTCGACGAGCGAGAGACCGACACGGACGTCCAGGCCGCCATCCGGGCGGACGTGACCCTGTCGGAGCGCCAGAAGCAGGTCTTGCTCGACATCTACGAGTCGTTCCGCCGGGAAGGGGGACCCGGCGGAGAAGCCGCCACCGAAGCGACCCCACCGACTGAAGGGTAATTCAGACATGCCGAACATCACCGAGAAGCTGCGCGACTCGAAGGCGTTCTACGTCGCGGCCGGCGCGGGCGACCTCGCGGTCGAGAAGCTCCGCGAGATGCCGAAGAAGATCGACAAGGACCTGGGCGGCGTCGCCCTGTCCTACGTCACCCAGGTCGGCGGCCGCGCCGCCGAGGTCGTGGACGAGCTGGCCGAGCGCGGCAAGAAGATCGTCGGCCGCGTGGAGCGGCAGAAGTCCACGCAGGAGCTGGAGGAGCGCGCCAAGGCCACCACTCGCCGGGCCCGGACGACCACCGGCACCGCCAAGGACACCGCCACGTCGGCGCGGGAGACCGCGAAGACGGCCGGCAAGGCCGCGACCGACGCCGCCAAGAAGGTCGGCGACTGACCCTCCGCGGCGAGCCGACGAGCGAGCGGAGTGGCCGGTGAGGTACGAGCCGGCCGCGGAGCGAGTGAGGAGGCGAGTGCGGCAGAGGGCACTGCGGCGAGCCGATGAGCGAGCGGAGTGGCCGGTGAGGTACGTGCCGGCCGCGGAGCGAGTGAGGAGGCGAGTGCGGCAGAGGGCACTGCGGCGAGCCGATGAGCGAGCGGAGTGGCCGGTGAGGAACGAGCCGGCCGCAGAGCGAGCACCGAGGCGGGCGCGGCGGTGAGCACCGCGGCGAGCGCGGTAGACGGCGTCGCGGCGCGTCCGAGACGCACCGGAGGCCCGGGCGGACCGATCCGTCCGGGCCTCCGCCCTTTCCGGCCGCGGCATCGGCAGGACCCGGGCCGAGCACATACGCTGAGCCCGTACGTGATGAGAGATGACGCGGCGCTCGTACGACGCCGCCCCGGTGCAGGGGGTCGATCGTGCTTCAACCAGCCCAGAGTTTCGTCGGGATCGTGTTCTGGGTCGTGGCCATCGCCGCCTTCATAGTCGAGATCTGGGCGTTCGCCGACGCCGTGATACGGCCGGCGAGCGCGTACGCGGCGGCCGGCAAGCTGACGAAGCAGCTGTGGCTGATCATCCTCGGCGTCGCGCTGCTGTTCGGCCTGGCCGGTGCGGTCCGCTTCGTCTCGATCATCCAGATGCTGCCGGTGATCGGCTTCATCGCCGCGGCGGTCTACCTCGCCGACGTCCGGCCCGCCGTGCGCCAGTACGGCCGCCGGGGCGGCTCCTCCTCCGGCCCGTACGGCCCCTGGTGAGCGTTCGCCCGTACGGCACCGGGGCGGCGACGCGTCTGCGGTGAGCGCCGGGCGCCGGACCGTCAGGGCTTGGTGAGCTTCAGTCTGCGCAGGTCCGCGACGAGGCACTCGGCGATGTGACGGGCGCCCGCCGTAGTGGGGTGGGTGCCGTCGGGCAGGATGTACTGCGGTGCGTTGCCGGTGCCCTTCTTGCGGTCCCCGGTGATCCACTGTTCCTGCAGCGGGTCGATGAACGGCACCTTCGTCTCCGTGGCGGCCTCCGCCATGGCGTCGCGGATCGCCGTGACCTCCTCGGGCGGTTCACCCCCGCCCCACATCGGCCCGATGAGCAGGAGACGCGTGCCGCTCCAGCGCTGCCGGACGGTGTCCAGCAGCCGCCGGGCCGCCTCGCCGACGTCCTGCGCCGGATGCCGCCGGTCGTTGTGACCGCCGGAGACGATCACCAGGTCCGGGGTCGGCCGCCAGGAGAGCTGGTCGGTGAACAACTGCGCGAAGTCCTTGCCGATCTGCCCCTTCGCGATGAAGCCGGTCTGCCGGTAGCCGCCGAGGATGACCTGCCAGCCCAGGAGCCGGGCGGTCTCCGCGGCGTACGTCTGCTCCGGCTGCTGCCCGATCTTGCCGGTCGTGTAGCTGTCGCCGAGGAACATGACGACGGGGGCGCGCGTCGCCTGCCGTTTCGTCGCGCGGGCCGAGCTGTCGGCCCGGGCCCGCCGCTCCGTACCGCCGCAGCCCGTCAGCGCGAGCAGGACGACGGCGGCGGCGAGGCAACGAAGGGCGCGTCGTCTCATCCCGCTCCTTGGGTTAGGCACTCTAGGCTGCACTGCATGACGACACACCGGACGCGGCGGCTTGAGCTGACCGACCAGACGCTGCGCGAATGGGAAGCGGTCGTGCTCGACTCGGGACCCGGGGGGATCGTCCTCGACCGATCGGCATTTTATCCGGGTGGAGGCGGACAACCGCCGGATCACGGGGTTCTGCTGTGGCAGGGCGTGCAGACGCGGATCGTCGGTGCCCGCAAGGGCGACGAGCTCTACCTGCTCCCCGACGAGAACGACCCGCTGCCGCCGGTCGGCACGGCCGTGCGCGGCGCGATCGAGGACGAGCGCCGTACGAGCCTCATGCGCACCCACTCCGGCCTGCACGTCCTGTGCGGCGTCGTCTTCCGCGACTACGGCTGTCTCGTCACGGGCGGCAACATGGAGCCCGGCGTCGCCCGGATGGACTTCAACCTTCCCGAGGTCCCGCCCGGTTTCAAGGAGGCCGTCGAGGCCGCCTGCAACGCCGAGATCACCGCGGACCGGCGCATCGACGTCCGGACCCTGCCGCGCGCGGAGGCGTTCGCGATCCCCGACATCATCCGGACGGCGACGAACCTGGTGCCGCCGGAGGTGGAGGAGGTCCGCATCGTCGACATCGTCGGGCTCGACACGCAGGCCGACGGCGGCACCCACGTGGCCTCCACCCGGCAGATCGGCCGGCTCCAGGTCGCCAAGATCGAGAACAAGGGCCGCGGCTTCCGCCGCGTCCGCATCAAGATCGCCGACTGAGCCGCATCGACCTCACCGCCGCGTCGACCTCACCGACGGGGCCGCATCGAGGCCGCCGACCGAACCGTTCTCCGCGACGCGGTCGGCCGGCCGACCGGGCGATACCGGACCACGCCTTCGACCGCGGCGTTTTCAAGCGTGCTCTAATCCCTTGCCGCTGATCGTCCGAACTTGTCAGAGTCTGTGACGCACCGAATTCCGTACTGCGACCGGATTTCATCTCGGCCCGAAAACTGCTCTCCAGGCCGGATGAATCCGGTGGCGGTCCGGGCGGAGGGATTCTGAGGAGGAATCAATGCGTAAGCAGATTCTCGGGTTGCTGGGCGCTGCCTCGATCGCCTCGACGGCGTTCGTCGCCGCCGCCCCGGTGGCGGGTGCCGCGGCGCCGGCGGCATCCGCAGGCCAGGTGTCCGCGCAGGCCGGCAGGATCGGCGGCAAGATCTCCCGGAACGAGGTCATCCAGCGGGCGGCCTACTGGTACAAGCACCGCGCCGGCATCAGGTACAACTGGCAGGGCTCGTACCGCGACCCCGACGGCCAGCACCGGTACCGCACCGACTGCTCCGGCTACGTCTCGATGGCCCTCCACCTCAAGACCAGCGCGAGCACGGTCACGCTGCCCGGCTACGGCGTCAAGATCGGCCGTAAGAGCATGAAGAAGGGCGACTTCACCGGCATCCTGGGCGCGGGCACCGGCGGGGCCGCCGGTCACGTCCGCATCTTCGAGAAGTGGGCGAACAAGGCCCACACCGCGTACTGGGCGTACGACTTCGGCTCCACGCCGGTCAAGCACAAGGTCTACTACTTCTCGACGGACAAGCCCCGGAACGGCCACGGCTGGTCCGCCTACCGCTACAAGAAGGTCTACTGAGTCTTCCGCTCCACTCTCGGTGGCCCCGGCGGTTCGACCGCCGGGGCCACCGAGAGTGGAGCGGTCACATCGCCTGGCGGTCCGGCCCTTCGGCCACGGCCGGCGGCGGCTGCTCGATCGGCGTCCGCGCGGCCGACGTCAGCAGGCTCAGGCCCAGGTCGGTGATCTCATGGCAGACGGAGTAGCCGTCGCGCCGTGTGGTGATCAGGCCGGCCTCGCGGAGCACCTTCGTGTGGTGGCTCACCGACGCCGGTGAGATGCCGGCGGCCCGGGCGATGTCCGTGGTGCTGCAGCCGGTCATGGCCGTCCTGAGCACCGTCGTACGCGTCCGGCCGAGCAACCCTTCCAGCGCCTCGGCCCTTCCCGGCTCCTCGGTCTGCGGCCGCCCGAGCCAGGTGCGCCGGCCGACGGGGAAGACCAGCAGGGGCGGCAGCTCGGGGTCCCGCAGCGTGATCGGGTGGTGCCGGCAGAAGTAGGACGGCACGAGCACCAGGCCGCGTCCGCCCAGCTCGACGTCCTGGTCGACATACCGGTCGACGTGCAGGACGGGGAACTCCCAGCGCGCGTACGGGTGGAGCGTGCCCAGCAGGCGTTCCACGCCGTGGTCGGCGAGTATCTGCACGAGCTGCGTGCGCTCGGCCTCGATATCGCGGGAGATCTGCTTCCAGTACGGCGCCAGCGCGATCGTGAAGAACTTCTCGACGTCCTGCGCGACCCGGCGCACGGCGTCCCGGGCGGCGAGAGACCGCGCGATTAATGGGGCGCCGCCCTGACGCGCCGATTCGGTGAAGTCGCGCGCGAGCTCGTCCGGGGTGGTGGCGAGGATCCTGTCGACTCCCGCGCCGAGGTCGGCGACGCCGCGGGTGGGAGTGAGGAAATCGGCCGAGTAGCCGCGCGGGGGAGCGATCTCCAGGAGTGGCCGGAGCGAGGCCTGGATGCGGGGGCGGGTGTGCCGCCGCCAGCCGTCCAGGGCGACTTCCTCGTTGCGTTCCTGAAGTGCGTGCAGGCCCAGGAGAACCTCCCAGAGCACGTCCGCCGATGGGGCGACGGTGGTACGGGCGAGATCCTCGGACTCGAAATGGATCCGCAGCATTACGGCCCTCCGGTCGGAAACGGGTCCCTGCGCGATCGGCACTCCACGTAGATCTAAGAAGGCGGAGATCGAAGAAATCAATAGTCGACCGCCGCGAGATCCCCGGAATGCCGGCCGGCTCGGGACGCCGTCAGGTCGCCGGGCGGGTGAGGACGGGGACGGAGCCGAGGCCGTGTTCGACGATGGCGAGGGCGCGGTCGACGGCCTCGCGGGTCGCCTCCGGGGCGTATCCGTGGGCGCGGCAGTGGGTGATGACGGCCTTCATGCCGCCCACGAGCGCACCGGAGATCACGACCGCGTCGACCTCGTCGATGCCGGGGCAGAGCTCGGTCAGCCGCTCGACGACGTACTGCTCGGTGTCGTTCATCCGCTTCAGGGCGCGTGCCTGGAGTGACGGACGATCGAGGATGAGCTGGACCTGGATCGCGCCGTACTCGCCGTGCTCGTTGGCGATCGCCTCGATCATCTCCAGCACGATGCGGCGCATGGACTGCAGCGGGGTCTCCTCCGGGGGCCGGCGGTCGAGGCCCTCGCGCACCTCGGTGAGGCGCTCGTCGATCTCGGCGAAGACGACGTCCTCCTTGGACGGGAAGTAGCTGAAGAACGTGCGCGGGGACACGTCGGCGGCCCCGGCGATGTCCGCGATCGTCGTCTCCTCGTAGCCGCGCTCGGCGAACAGACGCAGGGCGGCCTCCGCGATCGCCCGGCGCGTCTGGCGCTTCTTCCGCTCCCGCAGCCCCATGTGATCCATCTCACCAGAATATACACTCAGTGCGAACTTGCACGCGTTGCAATTTTGCGTGGGCCGTGCTGTTCTGTGACTATGTCGGGGATTCTGGAGAGGCTTGGGCGGTTCTGCGCCCGCCGCGCGCGGTGGGTGATGCTCGTCTGGCTCGTCCTCGCGGTCGGCATCGGGATCCTCGGCGTGGTCAGGGGCGGCACCTTCGTCCAGCAGGACCGGCTCCCCGGCACCGAGACCCAGCGCTCCATCGACCTGCTCCGCAAGAACTTCCCCGACCTGACCGGGCCGACGGCCACGATCGTGTTCCACCCGCAGCAGGGTGCCTCCCTGTCCGACTGGCGCGTCGCCGTGCAGGTCGGCAAGGCCATCCAGCAGGTGGGCGCGCTGCCGCGCGTCGCGATGGCGGAGAACCCCTACGGGAACACCGGCGGCGCCAAGGGCGCGAACGCCGTCGTCGCGGTCGCCCACTTCAAGGGCACCGCCCGCGACCTGTCCATCGACGACCTCCATGCCCTGGAAGAGGCGACCGAACCGGCCCGGCAGGCCGGCGTCGACGTCGAGTTCGGCGGCATCGTGACGACCATCCTCAACCAGCCCAAGGCCGGCCCCAAGGAGGGTGTCGGCGTCGTGCTCGCCCTCGGGGTGCTGCTCTTCGCCTTCGGCTCGTTCCTCGCGGCCGGCGTGCCGATCGTCGTGTCCGTGTGCGCGATGGTCGTGGCGTACTCGCTCATCCACTTCGGCGCGTCGATCTGGCAGGTGCACCCGACGGCCCCCATGGTCGCGGCCATGCTCGGCCTCGGCGCGGGGATCGACTACGCCCTCTTCGTGGTCACGCGCCACCGGCAGCAGCTCGCCGAGGGCATGAGCGTTCAGGAGTCGGTGGGGAAGGCCCTGGCCACCTCGGGGCACGCGGTCGTGTTCGCGGGCGGCACGGTGGTGTTCGCGATCTGCGGGCTCTGGTTCTCCGGGATCACGTTCATCGGCATCATCGGTCTCGCCACGGCCATCGCCGTGGCCTTCATGGTGGCCGCCGCGCTCACCCTCCTGCCCGCCGTGCTCGGCGCCCTCGGCACGAACATCGATCGCTACAGGCTGCCCCGGATCCGGCCGGACCGCTCGACGGAGCGCTGGGAGCGCTGGGGCCGCCACGTCGACCGGCACGCCTGGCCGTACGCGATCGGGGCGACGCTCGTCCTGCTCTTCCTCGCCCTCCCGGTGCTCACCCTGCGCTTCGGCATCATGGCCGACAGCACCCTCCCGCACTCCAACAGCGCGCGCCGGGCGTACGACGTGACGGCCGAGCAATTCGGCCCCGGCTGGTACAGCCCGTTCGTGGTCGTCGCCACGGTGCCCGCCCCGGCCGATCCGCCGCAGGCGAAGGAGAACACCAAGCAGGCCAAGGGGTGGACCGCCCTGCGGAAGGAGCCGGGCGGCCGGCTCGCGGTCAGCCCGAACGACCGGCCCACCCCCAACCCGGAGGCCCGCCGCCTGGGCGACGACCTGCGGCGCAGCGTCCAGAAGATCCCCGGCGTCGCGTCCGCCGAAGCGCCGCTGGTCGTCGGCGACAGCGCGACCGTCAAGATCGTGCCCACCTCGCCGCCCCAGGCCGCCGCGACCGCCGACCTCGTGAGCCGGCTGCGGAGGTCGGTGATCCCGCCGGTCGTCGCCCGGCACCCCGGGGCCCGCGCCTACCTCGGCGGGGAGTCACCGGCGATCATCGACGTCGCGACGATCGTCAAGCAGCGCATGCCGTACGTCGTCATCGCCGTCGTGACGGTCGCGCTCGTGCTGCTCGTCATCGCGTTCCGCTCGATCATCGTGCCGATCAAGGCCGCGGCCATGAACATGCTCTCGATCGGCGCGGCGTACGGCGTGGTGGTCGCGGTCTTCCAGTGGGGCTGGGGCATCAAGCTGCTGGGCCTCGACGGGTCGGTGCCGATCGTGTCGTTCGTGCCGCTCTTCATGTTCGCGCTGCTGTTCGGGCTGTCCATGGACTACGAGGTGTTCCTGCTGTCGCGGATCCGGGAGGAGTACCTCCGTACCAACGACCCGCACGGCAGCGTCGTCACCGGCATCGCCTCCACGGCCCGGCTGATCACCTCGGCGGCGCTCATCATGATCTGCGTCTTCCTGTCGTTCCTGCCGCAGCCGGACACGACGGTCAAGATGATGGGCCTCGGCCTGGCCGCCGCCGTCGCCGTGGACGCCACCATCGTCCGCCTGGTCCTCGTCCCCGCGCTGATGAGCCTCCTGGGCCACGCCAACTGGTGGTTCCCCGGCCGCCGCAGGCCCGCCGCACCGCCGGTCCCCACCGAGCACCGCACCCTCGAACACGTCTGAGCGCGGTACCCGCCAGGGAATCACGTCGCGGCCCCGACCCGGTCTGCTGTAGACGTCGCGTCACGCGTTGCTCGGCGGTCCGACTTCTGGGATGTCCACCTCGCCCGGAAGCAACGTGACACCTGGAGCGGTGATCAGGACATGGACCGTCTTGTCCGTGTCGGTGTAGGTGACCCAGCGCGCCACAGCGTACGTGTCGACGATCCCGAGGCCCCAGCCGTTGGTCGGCGCGGGATTCACCTGGAGCGGGCGCGGGTCGGGGTCGGTGACGTGGTCCCGGATGACCTCGGCGGCGAACCGCCTGGCCTTCGCCACCGACGTACGGCTGACGCTGAGCGCGATCCACGACGGCCGGACGACCGCCGGAGCCGAGGCCAGGGCACCGAGCGGATCAGCGGCCGGCGCCGCATGACGGCCGATCTGTGGGCTGCCCGCAGCCTGAGGTATGTCGAAGGTCATCATCGTCACCGATCGCTCCCTTGGCGCCACTTTCTGTGATCGCCTGACGGCATGCGCCTTGGGTGGCTACTTTGACCAGGAGAGATCACGAAATTCAACGAGGAGTGTCACAATGCGCTACCGTGCCGGGTTCGATCCGGACAAGAATCTGTGGGATTTAATCGCCTTCGACCTCCGGAGGCAGCGCCAGGAGCGCGACATATCCCTCAACGTCGTCGGCGACATCATCGGGCGGGATCGATCACTGGTCGCCTATGTTGAAAACGGCACAACGAAGCTCCAGGAGAAGCACGCCGTCAAGATCGACGACGCCTGGCGCACCGGCGGCCTCTACGGCCGCCTCGTCAGATTCGCCAAGCGCGGACACGATGTGTCCTGGTACTCAACCCATCTGGAACTGGAGGCCGACGCCGACGAACTTCGTAGCTGGGATCTCGGCTGGATGCCTGGCCTCTTCCAGACCGAAAGCTACGCCCGCGCCATGTTCGACGCAGCGGGGGCCGAGGGGGCGGAAGCTGGGGCCAAGGCTCGCGTAGAGCGACAACAGTGCCTTCATCGCACCCCGCCACCCCGCGTGTGGGCGATCATCGACGAGCGCGTGATCACGCAACCGGTCGGCTCCACCGCAATCATGCGGGATCAACTCGCCCACCTGATCAAGCTGCCCGAACGCGCGCACATCAGTGTGCGGGTGGTGCCGCAGTCCGTCGGCGCTCATGCCGGCCGCGACGGGTCCTTCAAAATCATGACCGCCGGTGGTGCGGATGTGGTTTACACGTATGCGCCCGGAGGCGGACGGCTCATACAGGACGCAACCGAGACAAATCGCTACCGCGTATGGTTCGATCTCATAGGCGATGTCGCGTTGCCGAAAGACGCTTCGTTCAACCTGATCGTACAAGCGTTGGAGCGATTCTCATGATTATCTGGCGGAAGTCGAGTCGCAGCGAAAGCACCACCACACAGTCTGATTGCGTCGAGGTCGCGCGACTCGGCTCGGTGGATGACAGGCGCAGCCTCGCCGGGTAAGCCCGATGAGTACCTGGCAGAAGTCCGGTCGTAACGAGAGCACCACCACCCAGTGCGACTGTGCCGAGGTGGCTCGGATGCCGCCCCCGGGGGTGGACGGAAAGCCCGAGCCGCTGCCAGAGATCGCCCCTGATCAAATCCGCGTCGGGGGCGGTGGCGCGGTTGATCTCCTTCCCGTCGGTGGGCGAGGCTTGTGCGCCGGTACCGATGAGGGTGAGGGACGGCGTGAAGCGGGCGGCGACCGGGGCTTTGCTGGGGTTGGCGATCGGGGATGCCATGGGCTTCCCGACGGAGTTCAACGACATGGCGCAGATCGCCGCGAAGTACGGCCACTGGCGGACCATGCCCTTGCCCGTGTCCTCCGGGCGGGCGTACGTCACCGACGACACGCAGATGACCTTGGCGCTGGGCGAGGGACTGGGCGAAGCCCGCGCGGCCGGTGAGCTGACGGCCGAACGGTTGGAGCCGCCGGTCCGCGCCCGCTTCGTCGAATGGTCGCGCTCACCGGAGAACAACCGCGCGCCGGGGATGACCTGCCTTCAAGCGTGCGAGGCACTGAGCCGTGACGGTGTCTGGCAGGGGGGCCATCCTCCCCCGGCGATGCTCACCTGCCCCGCAGCTCGCCCGTCGAGGTCCGAAGCGCCGTAGTAACCCTTTTGTGGCTGTCATCCGGTCTCGTGCGGGTGGCGTCGCCGGGTGCCGGCGGCGATTATCGACGCGACGTGACCGCGCTGCGAAAGGATCGCGTATGACGTGGCATCCGTGGAGACAGGCGTCCCTCACGGCGGGGGCGGCCGTGGTCGGCTTAGACCCGTCCACGCGCACGTGGGTCACCGACGCCGCCCAATCTCAGGGGATGGTCGACCTGCCGCCGCTGAAGGGCAAGGTGGTGACCGATCCCGCCTCGCGCGGCCGGGCGGCCGACGACTTCGGACACCTGGTCCATCGGACCCCCGGAGCCGTGCTGGAGCCCGGCGCCGTGTCGGACATCATGCTGATGATGAAGTACTGCCGCACCCACGGCCTGCAGGTGGCTGCGCGCGGCCAGGGGCACGCCACCTTCGGTCAGGGCCAGGTCGCGGGCGGTCTGATCATCGACATGACCCCGCTCAACGCGGTTGAGGTGCGGGAGGACACGGCCGTCGTGGAGGCCGGCGCGCTCTGGAGCAGCTTGGCGCAGGCGACCCTGGCACACGGCCTGACCCCTCCGGTCTTCACCGACTACCTGGAGCTCTCGGTCGGCGGCACGCTCGCGGTGGGCGGTCTCGGCGGCCAGACCCACCACCACGGAGCCCAGGTGGACAGCGTCGTGGAGCTGGAGGTCGTCACGGGGGACGCCGGCCTGAGGAAGTGTTCCGCACAGCTGCGCCCCGACCTCTTCCGCGCGGCGCTGGCCGGAAGAGGACAGTGCGGCATCATCACCAAGGCCACCCTGCGCCTGCTGCCCGCCCCCGCGACGGTCCGCCACTACCTGCTCTCCTACCCGAGCGTCGCCGCGCTGACCGCCGACCAGCGGCGCGTGGTCAACGACGGCCGCTTCGCCTACGTGGAGGGAGAGCTCGGGCTGCCGACCGGCTCCGCCGGCTGGAGCCACCAGCTTGAAGCGGTCGCCTTCTTCAACGGCACTACCCCGCCCGACGACGCCAGGCTTCTCGCCGGTCTGCGCGACCAGCCCGGCGACCGGCAGATCCAGGACATGTCCTACTTCGACTTCCTCAACCGGCTCGCCGCTGGCGTCGCCTATCTGGAGTCCACAGGTGAGTGGTACCGCCCGCACCCCTGGTGGAACGTGTTCCTGCCCGCGAGCCGCACCGACGCCTTCGTGGAGGCCGCCATCAAGGACCTGAGCGAGACCCAGGTCGGCGCCAGCGGCGTGGTCCTGCTCTATCCCTTCCCCCGCGCCCGCCTGCACCTGCCCTTGCTGCGCCTGCCCGACGAGGAGACGGTCTTCCTCTTCACGCTGCTCAGAACCGCCTCACCCGGAGCCGAGAACCCGCAGGACATGGTGGAGACCAACCGTTCCCTCTACCTGCGCGCCCAAGCCGTCGGGGGTTACCAGTACCCGGTCGGCTCCATACCCACCACGCATGAGGATTGGCGAGCCCACTACGGCCCCGCATGGGCCGCCTTCAAGGCGGCCCGTGAACGCTACGACCCCGACGGAATCCTCACTCCGGGCCAGGGCGTCTTCCCTCCGGGATCGTGAAGTCCGCAGCCGGATCACCCGTGCCGCGTTTCGCCGACAGGCGAAGGGCGCGGTGTTGCAGGACCTTCGCGTTGCCGATGGCTCGCCGGCGGCCGGCGATGTGACCGCCGACGTGATCTGGCTGCCGGCCCAGGCTGGGACGAGTGCCTGGCCGTACTCGATCGGCTGGAGGCGGCGCTGGCCGTCACGGACGCCGAGGCGGATCCGTGCGCGACGGGAAGTCCTCGGCGCTGAGGAGAACCGCCCCGCGAACTCGATGTTTCACCGGCCGTGATCTCCGGGGCTGTCGGTCAGGCGATCCAGGGGGTGTGATCTTGTTGCCGGTGTCGCCGGGGGTCCAGGCGCGGGCGTCGGCGGGGGCCGTGACGATGGCGGTGTAGCCCTGGGGGCCGGCGGTGAGCCGGCGGGTGGTGTGGGCGGGCAGGACGGCCGTGTCACCGGGGCCCGCAGTGGAGGTTTCGCCATCGAGCTCGATGGTCGCCTCCCCTTCAAGGAAGGTCCAGATCTGTTCGACGTCGAAGATGTGGACGGGGCCCTTCACGTCGGGCTTGACCTCGGTGCGCCAGATGGAGGATCGCGTACCGCCCAGGGTCGGTGAGGCGAGGGTGGTCATGACGGCGTTCGGGGTCTCAGATCGGCGGCTTTCGGTATGACGGACGAGCGCCACGGTTCACTTCCCTAGAATAGACAAGAGCGTTGTCTATATGGTTAATGAGGTTGTCCATCTTGTCAAGCGATCTCCAGGGCTTCGAACTGCCGCTGCGGCTGCTGCTGGCGTTTCGGGTGCTCATCGACGAGCTGCACGAGGAGCTCGCCAGACAGGGCCATCCGCAGATGCGGCCCATGCACGGGTTCGTCTTCCAGGCCATCATGCGAGCCGGCGGCCCGTACGGGACCACGGCCGCCGACCTGGGCCGGGCGCTGGGCGTCTCCAAGCAGGCGGCGGGCAAGACCATCGACATGCTGGAGGGTCTCGGCTACCTGCGGCCCGGGCACGATCCCAGCGATGCGCGCCGTAAGACGTACACGCTGACCCCGCACGCCTACGACGCGCTCGAGCGGTCGGAGCGAATCTTCGAGCAC
This sequence comes from Actinoallomurus soli, assembly GCF_024055715.1. GTDB lineage: Bacteria > Actinomycetota > Actinomycetes > Streptosporangiales > Streptosporangiaceae > Actinoallomurus > Actinoallomurus soli. The sequence goes on along the minus strand of NZ_JAMXMV010000003.1, from coordinate 187,163 downwards.
CTGCGCGACCAGTGGGCCGGTGTGATCGGCGAGGATCGGCTGCGGGCCATGGTGGAGGACCTGCGCAAGGTCACGCCACCCGACGTGTTCCGCCTCGACACCCCGCAGTGGTTCAACGCCCCGTAACGAGCCCTGTGAACGGCACCGGTTCCGCTCCCCGACCGGGCGGGACCGAGCGGGCCGCGCTGCCCCGGCCGGATCGGCGGCGCGGTCCTGATGAACTGCGCCGGATCGCGGAATGGCCGGCGTCAGGCGGGGATGGCGTACAGGACCAGGGGGAGGACGGCGACCAGGGTGGCGGCGGCGAGCATCGCGCCGCGGAGCGGGCGCGGCAGCGGCGCGGGGGACAGCAGCCGCCGGACGCGGACCAGGATCGGGCTGCTCTCCTCGGCGGCCACCCCGGCGACGCCGAGGGTGCCGGCCGGCGTCGGGGCCGGTCGGGCGGCGGCGAAGCGCAGCAGCGCGGTGGCCAGCTCCTTGGCGGGGCGGTGGCGGCGGGCGCGGTCGTCGGCGGCCATCTCGACGAGCAGCTCGACCGCGTCGAGGGTGCGGCTGATGATGCCGGCCTGCGGGAAGACCCGGCGCAGCGAGGTGAAGGGCAGCAGCACCAGGTCGTGGCGTTCGCGGACGTGGGCGCGTTCGTGGTCGAGCACGGCCGCCAGCTCGGGCGGGCCGAGGAGCTCCAGCGTGCCGGCGCTGACCACGACCTTGGGCGAACGGACGCCGGGGACGCAGTACGCGGCGGCCGCCGGGTGGTCGAGGACGAGCGTGCCGGGGATCTCCGGGTCGCCGTGCGCCACCAGCGCGAGCAGGGCGCGGTGCCGCCGCCGGGCGCGGACGACGCCGGCGATCGCGACCAGCAGCATGACGATCAGCATCAGCATGAAGGTGAGGCCGGCGGCGACCGAGGCGACGCGGATCGACGACAGGGCGTGCGGGTCGGCGAAGAAGCGGATGACGCCGCCGATGACGCCCTGACCATACGGCGCCACGCCGAACCCGAGCAGCGTGCCGATGGAGGCGAGGCCCCAGGCCAGGCCGAGGGCCTGCCAGAGAAGGATCGCGGTACGAGGCGTCCGCCACGTCCAACGGGCGCGCGTCAGCCGGTGCGCGCCGAACGCGCTGCCGGCTGCCACCAGGGCGAGCAGGGCCGTGCCGGTCATCCCGGGTTATGTCCCTTCAACCTCGTCGAGTACGCGGCGCAGCAGGTCGGCCTCGTCACCGGAGACGGAGCGCGCGAAGTGTGCCAGCGCGGCGTCGCGGTCGCCCGTCATATTGAGCGCCCCCAGCATGATCTCGGCGACGTACGCCTCTTTCGTCGCTACCGGACGGTAGCGCCAGGCGCGGCCTTCCCTCTCGCGAACCAGAAAACCTTTTTTGGCCAGCCTGTCCAGAACGGTCATGACCGTGGTGTGCGCGAGGTCGCGATCGTCCGCGAGGGCGCGGCCCACCTCACGGGCGGTCGCGCCGTTCTCCCGGTCCCACAGGACCTCCATGACCGTGCGTTCCAGCTCTCCAAGACCCTTCACGGGATGCATCCTATCTCGCGTAGTACTACAACTCGTAGTACTACTGTACGTAGCGTGTTCCTGGCGACGCGAGACGGTCCCTCACCTGGGTAAACGTTCCAGGGCGCGGCGGCCTTCCCGGCGGCCCCGCCCTGCCGGGATCGCGCTCTCGGGCGGAAATTCGATTGTGCGGCCGGGAACCGCGCGGGTACGGTCCCGGGCCATGGAGCTTCACGAGGTGGGGCGGCGAGCTAGTCGCGCCGAGCCGGGGGACGGGTAGTCCCGGCCCGGCCCGGCTCGGCGTGTGCGTGCCACCGTTCCGCCGACCTCGTGAGGCTCGTCCATGCGTTCCACGCAGATTCGTTCCGTCTTCCTCGACTTCTTCACCGCGCGCGGGCATCGCCGTGTGCCCTCCAGTCCCCTGGTCTCGCCCGACCCCGAGCTCCTGCTCACCAACGCGGGGATGAACCAGTTCAAGCCGTACTACCTCGGCCAGGTCATCCCGGACTTCCGCCGCGCGACCACGCTGCAGAAATGCGCGCGCACCGGCGACCTGGACAACGTCGGCCGTACCGCCCGGCACGTGACGTTCTTCGAGATGCTCGGCAACTTCTCCTTCGGCGACTACTTCAAGGAGGAGACGACCGCGTGGGCGTGGGAGCTGATCACCGAGGGGTTCGGCCTGCCGCGTGACCGGCTCTGGGTCACGGTGTACGAGGAGGACGACGAGGCCGAGCGCCTGTGGCGCCGGCTCGGCGTGCCCGGCGAGCGGATTCAGCGCCTCGGCAAGGTGGACAACTACTGGTCGATGGGCATGGCCGGACCGTGCGGGCCGAGCTCGGAGATCCACTACGACCGCGGCCCGGCGTACGGCCCCGGCGGCGGTCCCGCGACCGGCGGCGAGCGCTACCTGGAGCTGTGGAACCTCGTCTTCATGCAGGACGTCCGCGACGAGGACTTCCGCATCGTGGGGGAGCTTCCGGCCAAGAGCATCGACACGGGTCTCGGCGTGGATCGCCTCGCGATCGTGCTCCAGGACGTGCCCGACATCTTCCACACCGACCTGATGCTCCCGGTGCTGGAGAGCGTACGGGAGCTGGCGGGCGGCGGCGACGAGACCGCACTGAAGATCGTCGCGGATCACGCGCGGACGGCGGCGTTCCTCATCGCGGACGGCGTCCTGCCGTCGGGCGACGGGCGCGGGTACGTGCTGCGGCGGCTCCTGCGCCGGGCGATCCGGCACGCGCGCCTCCTCGGCGTCGACGACGTGGTGCTGCCCGTCCTCACCGGCGCGGTGGTGGACCTGCACGGCGCGACCTGGCCGGAGCTGGAGACGGCGCGCCCGCTGATCGAGAAGGTCGTGACCGCCGAGGAGGAGGGGTTCGCGCGGACGCTGCGCCAGGGGTCGCGGATCCTCGACTCCGCGATCCGGGAGCGGCGGCTGTCGCCGAAGGTCGCGTTCGACCTGCACGATACGTACGGCTTCCCGTTCGACCTCACGGTCGACGCGGCGCGGGCGGCGGGTCTCACCGTCGACGAGAACGCCTTCTCCTCGCTCCTGGAGGAGCGACGGCGGCGCAGCCGGTCCGGCCGTACGGAACCGGGCCGGGAACCGCGGCCGGGAACCGGCACGACCGCGTTCGTGGGCTACGACGCGACGCACGCGGAGGTACGGCTGCGCGCGATCCTGCGCGACGGCGCGGAGGTTCCGGCGGCGGCCGAGGGGGACGAGGTCGAGGTGCTCCTCGACCGGACGCCGTTCTACGCCGAGGCGGGCGGCCAGGTCGGCGACCGGGGCGTCATCCGTACGGCGTCCGGGGCGGTCCTCACGGTCACGGACACGCGGCCCGGTCACGTCCACGTCGCGCGGGTCGAGTCCGGTGAGGTCCTCCCGGAGGAGGCGGAGGCGGTCGTGGACGCCGAGCGGCGGGCGGCGGTCGCGCGGTCCCACACCGCGACGCACGTGCTGCACGCGATGCTGCGCCGGACCCTGGGCGCGCACGCCGCGCAGCGCGGGTCGCTGGTCGACGCGGGACGGCTGCGGTTCGACTTCGCGCACTTCGAACCGCTCTCGCCCGAGCGGCTGCGCGCGGTCCAGGCGCTGGTCAACGAGCACCTGCTCGCCGACCCGGAGGTTCGTGTGTGGCACGCGGACCGGGCGCGGGCGGAGGCGGCCGGGGCGATGGCGCTGTTCGGCGAGACGTACGGCGAGCGGGTGCGCGTCGTCGACATCGGCGACTTCTCCCGTGAGCTGTGCGGCGGCACCCACGTCGGCCACGGCTCACAGGCGGGCCCGATCCATCTGCTCGGGGAGTCCTCGATCGGCTCGGGCGTCCGCCGGATCGAGGCGCTGACCGGCGCGGACGCGCTGCGGCACCAGGACGGCGAGCGGGCGCTGCTCACCGAGCTCGCCGACCTGCTGCGGGCCCGCCCGGACGAGGCGCCGGAACGCCTGCGGCGGCGGCTGGCCGAGCTGGCGGAGGCGCGCCGGGTGCTGGAGCGGCACCGGCGGGAGGAGCTGACCGCGGAGGCCGTACGCCTGGCCGGGCACGCCAAGCGCGTCGGCCAGGGCTGGCTGGTCGTCCAGCGGGTCGACGGCGTCGGGGCGGACGAGCTGCGTCCGCTGGCGGCGGAGGTGCTGCGGCGCCGGGGCGGCGTCGTCGTGCTCGGCGCGGAGATCGGCGGCCGGGCGCTGATGGTGGCGGCGGTCGGCCCGGACCTCGGCGAGCCGGCGCGTACGGTCCTGGCGGCCGCGGCCACCGCGATCGGCGGCGGCGCGGGCGGCAAGGGCACCGTCGCCAACGCGGGCGGCCGGCGGGTCCGGAACCTGGACGAGGCGCTGCGTCTGGCGGCGGCGTCGGCGCGCGACCTGCTCCGCGGCGGCTGACCAGGGACGCGATCAGGAAACGGGCACCGGGCGGCGTCGTCGGGCGGCGTCCGGTGCCCGTTTCCTGGATCGATAAAGAGAACGTTAGGTATTGCCATGTCAAATGACCGGTGGTTTACTCGCTGGAAACTTGTGTTAACACGCTATTCATCTGCGCGCAGTGTCGGCGTCCTGTGAGGTAACGGTTGTCTGGCTACAGACATCACCGCCCGGACGGACGGGCGACCCGGTGACCGCACGGCACCGCCTGCCCGCGAACCTCATCGGCGGCCTCCATTCCCCGCACCGCGTGGTGCCCGGGCATTCGCGTACGCCCACCGCCGCCCTTCCCTTACCGGCCATCGGTGCGGAGCGCGCCGCATCCGAATCCGAGCCGCGGCGCGTGTCGGGCCGTTTCATTCGCGCCCGCCGCTGATACCCGCGTTGCCGCGTAGTAGCCGATGGGGGACCGACATGAAGGAAGACGTTCGAGCATCACGAGAATCGCCGGCGGTGAACCGTCGGCACCGGCTCGTCCTGTTCGTACACGGCGAGGGGTGAGCCGTGGTCGCCGACAGGTTGGTCGCCTACTCCCAGACGTGGGTCTCGGCGGGCCGTGCGATTCTCTCGGTCGCCGACTCGCTGGCGAACGCGGCGGATTCGCTGGTCTACCGGGTGAGTGCGGCCGGCGAGTGCTACGGCCAGGACGACATCGGGCTGGCCTTCTTCAACGGGGGATCGGGCAGGCCGGGTTTCCGCGAATCCCGGCAAGGAACGCTCGACGAGATCGCCGGAATGGTGAACCAACTGCGTTCGGCGGGCCGGCGCATGATCGCTTCCGGTGCGACGTACCAGCAGGCCGAACGCCCGAGGGGTGAGCAGGTCCCCGTCCCGGCGATCGAGCACTACACGTTGCCTCCGGCGAGCGATGCGCTCCCGGAGTCGGACCCGCCCCCCACGGGGGGCAAGGAGATTTTCTACCTCCTCGAATCGCTGGGGCTGGGCGTCCAGTACCCCGATGGGAACATGGCCGCGCTGGCACAGCTGCGCGAGGCGTTCCTCCACGCGGCCGCGGAGGCCGAGAAGGTGGCCTCTGAGGTCTCGCGTCACGTGCAGGCGGTGAAGTCGCCGAACGAAGGCGTGGCGAAGGAACTGTTCAGCCTGAAGACGGACCTGCTGAAGGGAGAGAACGGCAAGGGCGGGCTGCAGGGGCTGGTCTCGGACCTGCGCGGTCTCGGCAGGTCGGTCGATCTGCTGATCCGGCAGAAGAAGGGCGCGCGGCTGCAGTTCGACCGCATGATCGTCTTCCTGATCGTGACCTGGATCATCGCGAAGGCGTGGTCCGGGCCGACGCTCGGTGGTTCGATCGCCGGCGCGCTGGCCACCACCAAGGCCGCCGGCATCGCCCTGCAGGGTCTGGTGCGCGCGGTGGTCGACGCCGTCGTGGCCGGTGTCTGGTACGGCGGCGGAATGGACGTCGTCCGGCAGACGTCCTTCATGGAGACGGGCGCGCAGGACCACTTCGACACCGGCGAGCTGTTCAAGGCGATCGGCACGGGCGCCGTCGCCGGTGGGGTGATGGGCGCCGCCGGCGGCTGGGTCGGGCTGCGGGGCAACAACATCACCACGGCGTTGTCGAACGCGATGGAGGCTCCCGGCCTGAAGGGCTGGGGCAGCCGATTCCTGTTCTCGGGCACCGCCGCCACGGCGGGGAACGTCGCGGCGCAGGCGGCGTTCGACGACGGGCACGTGAACCTCAAGGAAGCGGCGACGTTCGGCTTCGGGATGGCCGGCATCGGCGCCTTCAGCGACATCATGAAGCGCGGGCCCCGCGATGACGGGCCTCCGCCTCCCGGCGGGGATGGCCCTTGGTCAGGATCCGGCTCCGGTGCGGATGGGGTTCCGCCCGGCTCCGGCGGGAATGGTGGGCCGCCTCCTCCGCCGAACGGTCTGCCCTTCGAGGAGGGGGGCGGTCCGCGGGCCTCCTACAGCAACGACGGGCGGGTGACTCCGCCGTTCTCCCGGGACGGCATACCCAATCCCCGCGACGACTACAACTTCACCTCCGACAGCGGGGTCGGTTACGACATCCCGGGCCAGGTCATCGCGCGCGACGGAGTGCCGGTGTCCGGGGACCCCGGCCCGGCCACCGGCCACACGGGCGGCACGGGCGAAGCGCAGGCCGGTGGCGCCCATCCGGCCGCACCCGGGTCCGGCATCGAGCTGGCCGGCACCGGTTCGCATCCGGTCCAGACGCCCCGGCCGGACCTTCCGGCGCTGCCGGGTTCCGACGGGCCGGCCACTGTCGCGGGCCCGAACCACGGCACCCCGCCCACGGCCCCCGGCACGAGCGTCGTGGGGATCCTGAACCCCGAGCCCCCGTCGCTCCCGGCGCAGGCCGTACCACCGGGGACGGAGGGCCCCGGAGGACAGATCGTCCCGGCCGCTCCCCCCGCGCCGACCGGTGGAACAGAGGGCGGTGGGGCGCCCGGCGCTCTCCCCGCCCCCGCGGGCCGGCCCCAGGGCACGCCTCCCGCGACGACCGGCGGAGAACAGCAGGGCGCGCCTCCGGCGACGACGGGCGGGCAGTCCCAGGGCACGCCTCCGGCGACGACGGGTGGGCAGAACCCGAGCGCGCCTCCCGCGACGACGGGCGGGCAGAGCCAGGGCGCGCCTCCGGCGACGACGGGCGGGCAGAGCCAGGGCGCGCCTCCCGCGACGACCGGAGGACAGTCCCCGGGGACGCCTCCGGCGACGACCGGTGGGCGAGATCACGGTGCGCCTCCCGCGACGACCGGAGGACAGAGCCAGAGCGCCCCTCCCGCGACGACCGGAGGACAGCACCACGGGGCGCCGGTGGCGACCGGGGACCAGGGCCAGGGTGCCCCGCCCGCGACCAACGGCACCACCGTCACCCCGGTTCCGGCCGGAGAGGCACCGCTCCCGGCACCGGCGACACCGGCCGGGCCCGAGGGCTCCGGCGGAGCCGTTCCGCCGAAGACCACCGCCGCGCCCGCCGGGGTGGAGAACGGCGGAGACCCGGCCCTGCCCCCGCGCGGGGGAACGCCCGCCGACACGCCCGCCGACCTGGCACGCGACGCGGTGACCGACGGACGCCGGATCGCCGCTCCGGACGGTCTGCCGCTGCAGGACGGCGGGCTGCGGGTGACCGGACCGGATGGGCGCGCCGTCGACGTCCCGGCAAAGGTGCTCTCCAACGCCGAGGAGCGGCTGACCGGACGGGCCGCCGACGGCGTCGGCCCGGGGCGGCTGCGCGCCGAGGCCACGGCCTGGCTGGGCGGCGAGGTCGCCCGGCTCGGTGGCCGGCCGCGGGTGGACGGCGCCTTGGAGGCCCTCCAGCGCATGGCCGACCTCCACCCGGAGTTCGCCGACGACGTCGCCGCCGTGCGCCGGGAGGTGCTGTCGGGAGACTCCGCGCGCGCCGCGTCGGTCCTGGGCCGCTCGGTGGAGCCGGACACCCTGCTGCGGCCGTCGGCGCACGAGCCGACGGCACGGTCGATCACCCGGCAGGTCGAGGCGCTCGGCACCGACCCGTCGAAGAGCGCCGACCCGTCGAAGAGCGCCGACCCGTCGAAGAGCGCCGACCCGTCGAAGAGCGGCGCGTCGGCGAACGGCGCCCCGGCCTCGCGCGGCCCCCGGCCGGATGGAACGGTCCCGGACGGGTCACGGCCGTCCGGCGCGACGCACCCCGCCGGGCCCGCCCTCCCCGACCGTCCCGCCCACATGCAGGAACTCAGCGTGCAGGAGGTGCACCGGGCGCTGGACGACCTGCTGCCGTCGGACTTCGGCCCGGAGGTGCGCGGGTGGCGCGTGGCCGACGACGGCAGGACGGTCGTCGTCGAGACCGAGCACTGGGGCGACCAGCGGTTCACCGTCGAGGTCCGGGAGCTGCCGCACGCGGTGACGCGGGATCCGCTCTCGCAGCTCGCGGACTTCGGCGAGCACGGGTTCGCCGTGCCCCCGACGATGATGTCGAAGGAGGCCGCCGTGGCGGCCGGCCTGCCTCCGCACGTCGTCGCGGAGGAGGGGCGAAAGCTGCCGCAGATCTGGCAGCACGCGGTGCACGACCGGCTGCAGTCCCTGGCGGCACGGGACGTCCGGTCCGGCCAGGGCGTGATCCGCCGGTTCATGGACGACGTACGGTCCGCGTTCAGCGGCCCCGACCGTACGGCCGAGTACTTCACCCGCCACCGGTACCTGGCGCGCGAGTGGCTGGAGGCCACGGACCCGGTCGTACGGGAGCGGTTGACCCGGGAGATCGACGACCTCGCGGCGGAGATGCGGGACCGGGGGCGGACGCCCCCGCAGCCGCCCTGGGTCAGCGGGCGGGACGGCGTTCTCCCGGCGGAGGCCCGTACGGCGGAGGCCGGAGCGCCCGCGCGCGCCGCCGGCGACCCTGCCACCCTGGCGCCGGGGGGAGACGGCGGGAGCGTCGCGACGGTCACGCCGGTCTCCGAGGTCAGGGCGAGGACCCACGAGATCACCGCCGCCCTGCACCGGGACTTCGAGGCGCTGCTGGAACGGGTGGACTTCCACCGCGCGAAGGCGCAGGAGGCCGGTGAGGGGGCCGACGCCTCCTTCCGGGAGGCCATGAAGGAGGCGGGCGAGCGCGACAGCGGTGCGCTCGAACGCAGCCGCAAGGCCGCCGCGGCGAGCGAGAAGGCGCGGACGCTGCAGGAGTACCACCGGGAGATGGCCGCGGCGTACGACAAGGCGCTGGACAGGGCCGCCGAGGCGCACGACCGGTACGAGGCGCTGCAGCGCTCCCTGGAGCGCCTCGAGACGGGGGAGCATCCTCCGGCGTCCGCGACGGGGGTGTCGCACGACGACGTCGTCGCGCTGGCCCACGACGCGCAGGAGCGCTTCACCGCCTACCAGGAGGCGCATGACGCGGCGCTGCCCTCGGAACACGTCCTGTCCAACGGCGCCATCACCGGCCGCTTCCCGCTGCTGCACGCGACCACGGAGCGCTGGAACGAGATGCTGGCGCACCAGGGGAGCACCGACCGGGTGACCCCCTCCGAGGTGGAGGACCAGCTGGGGGCGAAACTCCGCCACGTGCTGTCCCCGCAGGGCGCCGAACTACGCGTTCGCGGGCACAGGCTCTGGGTGAAGTGGGAGGCCCGTGATCTCGTCGAGGTCCTCGACGATCCCGTGGACGCCTCCCAGAACGTCAGCGGTTCGCTTCCCCAGACCGGCGTCACCGCCGGGGCGGCCCTCGCACGAAGCCTCAGCACCCCGTTCGGCCTCGACGGGTCGGGTCTGGCGAAGGTCATGCCCGATCACTCGGCGGTCAAGGGGGTCCTGGAGCACGTCGCGCCCAGTGTCGGGGTGACCGTCGGCAGGAACCTGTCCGAGAAGGGCAGTGTCCTCGTCGACGCGCGGTACGGCGACGTCGCCGACGATCGCGGGCCGAAGCGGCGGTTCGCCGCCAAGCAGGTCGTCGTCCACGTGGAGTCGCGCGACACCGGCACGGCCCCCGGCACGTCGGTCGAGCGCGTCACCCAGGGCGTCGGCGACGACGCGGCCGAACTCCACCTGTACCTCCCGCACTCCCAGACCCTGCCGCCCCCGGAGCACACGTTCCAGCTGCCGCCGGAGGAGCGGGGCCGGACGCCGTTCCCCGAGCACGTGACCCTCTGGTCGCACGGGCCGGAGGAGCTGCTCAAGACGACCGTGGACGGGCTGCGGGCCGAGGGGCACCCGCTCAGCGAGAGCGCCCAGAGAGATCTCCAGACGGCCATCACCCAGAAGCTCCCCGGCCACTCGTACAAGGCCGCCAACCGGGAGTCCGGGGTGCCGGACATCATCTTCGAGAACGGCCGGCCGAAGCTGGAGGTCCAGCTGACCAAGAAGATGGTGCTGGACAGCGCCGTGCCGCTGACCAAGGCCAGCAAGGACGTGTGGCAGGAGCGCCTGCGCATCGGCGTGGTCGGCGTGAACGGATCGGAGTCCTTCAACCGTTCGATCGACGTCTCGGGCTCGCTCGGCCTCAAGATCCCGGGGATCGACTCCTTCGACGCCGTACCGGGGCCGAAGGACTACGGCCTCGGCGTGGGGCCCAAGGTGTCCGGCGGCTACAACCGCGCGCGCTCGGACGGGATCAACATGGGCGGCAACGCCTACTTCGTGATCGTGAACCGCGCCACCGGCCATGAGGTGGTGATGCACTTCAAGGAGGTGGTGTACGAGGCCCGGGTCACGGTGATCGGCGAGAACAGGACGCTGCGGTTCACGCACACCGGTGAGGAGGTCGTCCAGGCTCCCGAGAACGAACTCCTCCGGCACGGGGCACCGGTCGACGCGGCGGCGGTCGAGCACGACGCCTCGGGCGAGGTGATGAGGAGACCCGACGGCTCGGTGGCGTCGCGCGACGACGGCGACCCCGGAGTGCCGCAGGGCTACAAGGCCGAGCTCCCCGCCCACCTGGGAACGGGCAGGGGCCAGGTGCGCGGAGCCGGGGACGCACTGGTGGAGAACGTCCGGATGGGCCCCGACGCCGAAGGCGACGCACGCGTCCACGACGCGATCATCAAGGAGCTGCAGAAGGACGGCTTCCTGCCGGAGCTCGACGCCGAGGGCCGGCAGATCTGGGACCCGGACGGCGACATGGTCGAGCAGATCGGCCAGGCCCTCACCCTGGAACAGGTACGGGACGCCCTGGACCCGCGGTTCGTGGCGACGCACTACAACGCCGCCGGCCAGAGGGCGCTGGACATCCCGCTCACGCACGTCCGGAGCGGGCACGCGCCGGAGACGCGCACGCTGACCCTCTGGAAGGACCAGGACTTCGCCAACGCCAGGGTCATCGAGACGACCAACGACCGGGGCGAGGCCTACCTGGGCATCGGGTCGGACACGGCCGGCCGGTCGCGCGCCGCCTCGTCGGCGTGGGAGTACGGCGGCGGAGCGTCCCTGGGACACGACCCCGGCCAGGGGCACGCCGGCTTCGCCCCGAAGGCCGGCGTGAACCACTCCCGGAACAACGGCCACAGCATCGGCGCGTCCGAGGGCAACACCGGCAACGCGGTGGAGCTGCACGAGCCCACGGGCCGGCAGACGCGATGGCATATCCCGGACAAGAGCGGGGTCGACCTCGACGGGAAGAACATCATCACCCAGGACGGCAGCGCGGAGGTGGTCATCTCCACGGACCTGCTGCCGCGCGACACGCAGGACCGGCCCGCCGCCGATCCGGCCGCGACCGGTGCGGACGCCGAACGCCCGCTCCCGCCGGCGGTGCGCGAGAAGGTCCAGGTGCAGGCGCTCGACCTGCGCGGCGCGGTGAAGGACGTCGCCGCGGCGGCCGGTCTCGAGCCCGGCACCACCGGCTACAACCAGCTCTCCGCCCTGCTGCATCCCGACAACGTGCGCTCGCATCCGGAGTGGTTCGCCGGGGCGCCGTACACGGTCGAGCTGATCGTGGACCCGCACGGGCCGGTGCCGGAAGCGATCTCGGTCACGCTCAGGATGCGGGACGTGACCTCGGTGGGGGAGATCGTCGTCGCCCCGGACGTCGACGGCGTCATCCGGATGAACCTCTCCAGCGCGGGCAGCTCCCGGTCGGAGTCGCACAGCCACAGCACCAGCGGGTCGTTCAACGGCACCGAGCACCAGGCGGGCGGCTCGACGGCCGGCGGAGAGGTCGACGGGTCCAAGGGGAGGAACACCTCGACGTCCACGTCGACTCTCCAGATCGGCGCCCACGAGGACCTGAAGATCGGCCTCGACAACAAGTACGTCCATCGCGCCAGCGCCGACCTCGAGGCCGTCGTCCAGCGCGGGAACCACAAGCCCGTCACGGTGCCCCTGCCGGATCGCCCGATGCTCCTGTCGATCGGCGAGGTCAACAGCCTGGAGCTGTACGCCGCGGGCACGCTGGAGCACCCGCCGGCGCTGACGGCCGACGCCGTCGAACGGGTCCTCAACGGCACCATGCACCTCGACCGGGACCTGGCCGGCCCGCTCCTCCAGCGCTACACCAAGGACCTGGCGGACGCGGCCGAGGCCGGAGCCCACGTGCCGCTGGCCGAGCACCACACCCCCGACGTGCTGAAGGCGAAGCTCGAGTCGGCGACGGGCCTTGGCCCCAGCCTGACCAAGGCCCCCGCCGAGCACCTGCTGCGCGAGCAGATCACCCGGGCCGTCGACCTGGTGAACGAGCCCCGGCGGATCACGATCCCCGACCCCTGGGAACACTCGGCCATGGTCGAGGAGATGCACCTCAAGACCCCGAGCGGGGAAGAGGTCAAGCTCTACGACGCGATGAGGCGCCTCGTGGAGGAGGTGGCCCCGGACGCGCTGAACACCGACCACGCGCTGAAGCACGCGCTCTACCGGACCTTCGCCGGCAAGCGCCCGTACGGCCATTTCCGGGACGCGATCGACTTCCTGGGCCACGTCGAGCGCGTCCCCGTCCAGATCAACACCTCGCACGGCGTGCAGCTGCTCCACCTGCGGATGAAGGCGGTGACGGGCCAGGACCACGAGGTGCTCGCCGTACGCCCGGATCAGGGGCACATCGGGCAGAAGTACGACTACCTGGAGACCGGCACCTCCGAGACCGACGGCAAGTCCCTCGGCGGCGGCGTGTCGGGCTCGGACACGGACACGACGGGCAGCGCGTCCACGGGCCGCAGCACGTCCGTCACCCAGTCGAGCGGCGAGCAGCAGACCAAGGTCAACCGGGTCGCCAAGTTCGGCCTGACCAAGTTCCGGCAGTCCCTCAGGGTCGACCTCGAGGTCGAGCGGGCGCCGCTGCAGTCCGGCCGGCTCGTCGACGAGGACAAGGCGCCCAAGGCCCTCACCCGCGCCACCGCCACCCTGGAGGGAACGGTCGTCCGGTGGGTGCCCACGGAGCAGGCCTTCCCCGTCGAGGAGCGACCCGCCGCTCAGCCGTCCGCCGCTCAGCCGTCCACCCCGGACCGGTCGTCCGTTCCCGATCGACCGTCCGCCCCCGACCACTCCTCCGTTCCGGGCGGGCCGGCCGACCACCGGCCGTTCATCCTCGAGGGCGCCAAGGTCTACGCGCACGAGATCGACGGCGAGGGGCCGCACGCCTTCATGCTCGACGCGTTCAGCGAGCTGCTCCCCGCGGGGGCACGCCCGGAGATCGAGTTCCAGCTGGCGCACCAGTGGCGCGCGACCTGGCGCGAGGCCAACTTCGAGCAGCTGACCGGCGCAGGACGCTCGCTCACCGTGCACTACGGGGGCCAGGAGGCGACCGCGCGGATCAGGTTCACGCTCGTCGATCCGTCCATCGACGTGGGCGGGTTGACGGACGTGGAGTACGGCAAGGTGTGGCGAGACCAGCACATGTCCGGATACTCCATCTCCAAGGGGCGGCTCTTCCCCGTCACCCGGGGGTTCTCCGGAAACGTGCCCGTGGGCCCGCTCGGGGGAAGCGAGTCGGTCGCCACCGGCGCGCAGGCGTCCGAGAGCGTCGGAACGAGCAGCGGGCTCAGGATCGAGACCACGGCCATGGTCAAGGGCGAGGGGACCGAGGCGCGCGCGCACTACATCGCCGAGATCACCGTGACCCACGGCAAGAAGGAGATCAGCGGAACGGCCCACGGCACCGTGAACCTGACGCTGCCGGACTACGAGTACCAGGCCGCACGGGACCGGCAGGAGGCCCCCCGGCCGGAGGCGCCCGCCTGGCCGATGCCATCCGACGGCGCGCCCGGCGGAGCGGCCGGCGGCGCGGACCGGCACTGGGACCTGGTCACCGCCGATCCGCGGCGGCCGTCGGCCCCGCTCCGGCAGGCGCTGATGAAGGCCATGCTCAACCAGACGGACGTACGGGTGGAGGTGGAGGTGCCCGGCCAGGAGGCACACCGCTACCTGGCGACCAAGGACGGGATGCTGCACTCCGAGGACGAGTGGACCGACGGCGGCTTCGCCGAGGCGTTCGCCACGCTGGACCGGTGGTACTCCGAGCGGGCGGACGAGCACGGCGTGGACCTGCGCCGGCTGTTCAACGAGTGGGACGGGGAGGGGACCTTCGGCGACCACGTGCGCGCCGAGCTGCTGGGCCGGGGCGTCGCCGTTCCCGACCGGGACGTTCCCCGCAGGCAGGCGATCCGGCCCGACGCCGACGCGCGACCCGGGTCCTGGCAGGGCGAGGCGACCGGCGAGGGCGCCGTGGCGTCCGGGCCCGGGGGAGGCGGCGTCTAGGGTTTCGTTGGAACAGGCGGGAGAGGAGGGAGCGCGATGCCGTTTCCCGTGGCGCGGACGAGGGATGAGGCACACCTCTACCTCGACCTTCACCCGTGCGAGGTCTGCGGATCGGTGGAGACGACCTGGAGGCACGGGATCGTCCTGGCCGAAGGGACGCCGGTCGGCCGGTACGCGGGCACGTGCGCCGGGTGCGGGAACGCGCGCGAGCACCTCTTCGGCCTGCCGGAGCACGAGGTCGTGCCCGTGGGCTACCCGACGTTCGGAGGGCCGGAGCCGTCGCGCCTGCTGGACGCCGGCGAATGGCTGTGGGTGGCCGACCTCACCTCACGCAACGCCCCCGCCGACGATCCCGCCGAGGAACGCCGCGCACTGGCGATCGCGGTGGCCGCGGTCGATGAGATCGTCAAGTTCCTGGGCCCCGGCGACGAGGCGGTGCCGGAGCGGGCCTTCTGGTCCCGACGCGGACGGCGGGAGCGCGACGCCGAGCCCGCCCGGTTCACCCGGGACCGGCTGCGGGCCCTCCGGGAGGACTACCGCGACCGGCTGAGCGGGCACCGGGCGGGCGATGCGCCCGAGCGACGCGAAGAAGGAGACTGAGGCCGTGCCCATTGCCAGGACGCTTCGTGAGGCCGAGCTGTACGCCGACCTCCTGCTGTCCGCGACCGCGTCCGGCGACGAACCGGCGGCGTCCGGCGGCGAGCCGGCGGGCGGTTCCCGCCCGCGGACGACGCTGACCGAGGGGCCGGACGCCTGGACGCTGCGGATCGAGAGGGAGGGGGCCGGTCAGGGCGACCCGGTCGAGGTCGTGATCCCGTACGCGAGCGAGGCGACGGCACGGGACGAGGACCTGATGTTCGGTGACGGGCCCTCCGAGCTGATCGACGCCGGGCAGTGGGTGCAGGTCGCCGCCGCGTACGCGCGCCGGGCGATGCTGGAGAGCCTCGACTCCGCCCGGGACACCTCCGATGACGACCTCTACCGGAACGTGGTGCAGGGCTGGGAGGTGGCCCGTGCGGCGCTGCGCGAGGCCGCCAGGTTCCTTCCCCCGGACGCCGACGAGGTGCCCGAGACGGCGTTCTGGTCGGAGCTCGGAACCCTTACCCGCCAGGAGGCCCCGGAGCGGTTCACGAGGGCGCGGCTGGAGGAGGAGCTCGCCTTCTACGAGCGGAGTCTCCGGGACTTCCGCAGTCTGCGCGACGCGTGACGTCCGGCCCGCCGGGGGGTCAGTAGCCGACGTATCCGCCGGTGTGGTGGATGAGGTTCCGGATGCCGGGGACGTTGGCCAGCGAACCGTACCGGTGCAGCGCGTAGTTCACGCCGGCGACGATGTTGTCGACGGGGTTCCAGACGTTGGGCGCCGCACCGCCCGCCTGGCGCATCGCGTACGAGTTGAAGGTGCCGTCGATGGTCTGCATGAGGCCCTTGGAGGGGTGACCGGCGGCGGCGTTGGAGTCCCAGAGGTTGATCGCGTGCGGGTTGCCGCCGGACTCGTACTGGATGATCGTCGCGATGTAGCTCGCGTCGTTCGGGCCGAGGTTGATGCCGTGCTGGTGCAGGACCGCGATCGCCTGCCGGATCCACTCCGCGACGTTCCCGCTGGGCTTCTGGAGCGGCGGACCGCCGCTCGGCCCGTAGTCACCGTTCCACCCGCTCGGCCCGTGGCCCCCGGTCGGGCCCGCGCCGCCGGTCGGCGACCCGCCCTTCGGGGGGAACAGGCCGTTCAGCGCGTTGTTCACACCCTTGTCGGCCTGGTCCGCCCGGTAGAGCGCCGCCGAGATCTTCGTCTGCAGGGTCGCCGCGGCGTTCTTGGTCTTGGTGATCGTGTCCTTGTCTTTGGTCTTCGGGTCGATGAGGGGCCCGGGGATGGTGATGTGCCCGTCGCCGTCGACCTCGAAGTGCCACGTGTCCTGGGCCTCGCGGACGGCTTCGAGCAGATCCTGCTGGGCCTGCTCGAAGTCCTGGCCGGCCTGGACGAGCACGGTCTCGATGGTCTTCAGGCGACCGGCGGAGTCGGTCAGCCGCGACTTGGCGTCGGTCACCTTGCCGCGGGCCAGCTCGGCGACCATGCCGTCCCAGTGCCCCGGCTGGATGTGCGGATTGACCCGGTCGTCGACGTACCCGGCGTGGACCAGTGCGGCGTCGGCCCAGTCCTTCCACGCCGCCGCGCTCTGGTGGAACATCGCCGGGTTGGCATCCCTGAGCTGCTGGTACGAGATCGTCACGTCAGACCTCTCGCGCCGACTCGGTCACCTGCCTGGCCCGGCCCACCGCGCCCCAGGCGGCATGCTCGGCGCCCGTGTAAGTCGTCCCGGTGTTCAGGAAACGGTGCGTCAGTTCGTCGGCCTCGGCCGCATGGCCCTCGAAATGCGCGGAATGCGCCTCGTGGAGCCGCGCGAGCGTCCCGACGCACGAGAAACCCTGGTGACCGGACGTGACCGCCAGGCACCCCGCAGAGGTCTCGGTGACCGTCCTGCGCAGGCCACGGGCGATCTGATAGGTCCCCTCCGCGGCCGCGGACAGTTTCTCCTGCTGAACCTGCCAGTTGAGAGCGTTGTCGCTCCTCGTCATGCGTTCCCCTCGCAATGGCCGACGCGGCATGACGGATGTCGCACCCGAGAAAAGGCGACTTTACATTACCGGGCATATCACGGCTTCGGCCAGAGATGGGAATGGCCTGCTCGATAGGTCACGCGCGGCGGGGACCCATGACGCGCGGCGCGCGCATCCGGAGGGTCGGCAGGTGCTCCCGCACCAGGAGCCCGCTCGCGGCCAGCACCCACAGCGCGGCGAGGATGCCGGGGACGTACGTCTCCAGCCATCCGCCGGGCACCAGGACACCGCCGGTGATCCCCAGGGTGAAGACGGCCAGCAGCCGGATCACCGCGACGACCCCGGCGAACAGCGCCATCCACCGCGGAAGGAGGTGCGTGCGGGCGTTGGCCACGGTGATCGCCGCGAACGTCAGCGCGGTGGCGACGCCCGCGACCGTCCCCACGACCGTCATCGTGGCGTACGGAGCGGGCGCGAACAGCAGCAGCGTCCGGTACTCCGTCATGGCGTACGTCATGCCGGCGAACACCGAGATGGCCATGAACGCCAGCGTGGAGACGAGGATGAACCCGGCGAGGACGACAGTGGGAGCGTCGCCGGCCTCGTCCGCGCGCCGGAACGCCGTCGACAGCGCCGCGCCGAACCACAGGAACAGCGCGATCCCGATGGCGAAGAGCACCGTGCCCCACATGATGTGCGCCCGATGGGTCGCCAGGTACATGGTGACCGTGCCGACCGGGCTGGTGAGCTGCGGCATGGGTCCCATCACGATCCGGCCGACGACCGCGAAGATCACCGCGCCGATGCCGGCCAGCCCGCCCCACCGCATCTCGTGGCGTTCGCCCATGGAAATCATCTCCTCGGTGAAGTCGACCAGTACTCCAACGGTCGTTCGCCCGAAAAGTCGTTTCTATGGCTATATGTCGTTATTCGCGCAAAGAGGGGATCAAGGAGATCTGGTCCGGGGCGACGGCCGACCACGGGAGGGTGACCTCCCCGAGCCGCCAGCGCGCCCGCCCGCCGTACGGCGGCGCGGTGAGCACCGGGTGGTCGCGCGCCAGGAGCTGCACCGCGGTGACCCAGCGCTGGCGCGGCCCGAACACCGACTGCGGCGCGGCGGCCGCCCACGCGCGGTCGAAGGCGGCCAGCAGCTCGTGCACCCGTTCGCCGGGCACGTTGCGGTGGATCAGCGTCTTGGGCAGGCGCTCCGCCAGATCCGACGGCCGCGACAACGTCGGAAGGTGGGCCGCCAGCGTGACCGTCCGCGGCTCGGCCCCACCCGGCCGCGGGTCACGACGCCCCCGCACCGCCCCCGCGCCTCGTACCGCGTCCGCGCCCTGGACCCTCCCCGTGTCCCGTAGGGCCCCCGCGCCTTTTCCGCCGCCGGTGCTCCGCCCCGCGCCGGCGGTCGGCGTCCCGTCCGCGCCGCGGGCGCCGAGGGTCACCCAGGAGGCGCGGCGGCCGGTCTCCGCGCAGGTGCCCTCGACCAGAACGCCGTCGGGAGCCAGCCCCGCGCACAGCCGCTCCCACGCCGCCCACGCCTCGCCCTCCCCGTACTGCCGCAGCACGTTGAACGCCCGGACCAGCGTGGGCGGGCGGTCGACGGGCAGTTCGAAGCCGCCGAGGCGGAAGGACAGACCCTCGCGTTCGCGCGGCTTCGCGGTGGCGACCCGGGCCGGATCGATCTCGATGCCGACCACCTCGACCCGGGGATGCACCACGCGCAGCCGCCCGAACAGCTCGGCCGTCGTGACCGGCGAGGCCCCGAATCCCAGGTCCACGACGAGGGGCCGCTCGGCCCGCCGGAGCAGCGGGCCGTGCACCGAGACGATCCAGCGGTCGGCGCGGCGGAGCCGGTTGGGCGCGGTCGTGCCGCGGGTGATGACCCCTTCGGGCCGTGGGGGACGGGACACGCACCCAGTGTGCGGCCACCGAAGGACCGCCGGGGACGGGCCGGCCGCCGAGCACATGGCCGGCAAGGACCGCTCGGGACGGGGTGGCCGGCGAGCACATGGCCGGCAAGGACCGCTCGGGACGGGGCGGGCGCCGATGACGCCGTCGGAGAGGACCGCTCGGGACGGGGCGGGCGCCGATGACGCCGTCGGAGAGGACCGCCGGGGACGGGGCGGGCGCCGCAGGCGTGGCCGCCCGCGGACCGTCCTGATCTCAGACCCGGTGCACCTTGTGTGCGGCGGCCTGGGCGCGCGGCTTGACGTCGATCCGGTCGATGTTGACGTGCGACGGGCGGGTGACGGCCCAGGCGATGCAGTCGGCGACGTCCTCGGCGACCAGCGGCTCGGCCACGCCGTCGTACGTCTTCGCGGCCTTCTCCTCGTCGCCCTTGAACCGGACGAGGGAGAACTCCTCCGTCCGGACCATGCCCGGCGCGACCTCGGTGACGCGGACCGGCTGGTCGTACAGCTCGAGACGGAGCGTGTCGTTGACGGCGGCGGCCCCGTGCTTGGCCGCGGTGTACCCGGCGCCGCCCTCGTAGACGGCGTGCCCGGCCAGCGAGGTGACGTTGACGATGTGGCCGTCGCCGCTGTCGATCAGCTTGGGCAGCAGCGCCTTGGTGACGCGCATCAACCCGAGGACGTTCGTCTCGAACATCCACTGCCAGTCGGCCGGGTCCGTGGTCGCGACCGGGTCCAGGCCGGCGGCCCCGCCCGCGTTGTTGACCAGGACGTGGCACTGCCGCAGGGACGCCGCGAGCGCGTCGACCGACTCCTGTGACGTCACGTCGAGGGCGACGACCGCGACGGCGTTCCGCCGGCCGGCCGGGTCGGCGCTCTCGATCTCCGCCTTCAGCTTCTCCAGGCGGTCGACGCGGCGCGCGGCGAGCACCACGTCGAACCCCTCCGCCGCGAGCCGCCGCGCGGTCGCCGCGCCGATTCCACTGCTTGCACCCGTGATCACTGCTGTCTTCCGCACGGATGCAATCTTCTCAGGCGCATGGCCTGCGCGGTCACGGGGAGACCCGGGCGGGGGGAATGCGGTTGTGTGGTCGGTAAGTTGCTCTATCGGAGGTGGTGTCCGTGTCGGGTCTCGCCCGCGTAGCGACGATCAGTGTTCACACATCGCCGTTGGAGCAACCGGGGACCGGCGACGCAGGCGGAATGAACGTCTACATCGTCGAGGTCGCCAAGCGAATGGCCGAACGCGGCGTCGAGGTCGACGTGTTCACCCGCGCGACCTCGCGGACGCTCCCGCCCGTCGCCGAGCTGGCGCCGGGCGTCTCGGTGCGGCACGTCGCCGCGGGGCCGCTGGAGGAGCTCGACAAGTCCGAACTGCCGGGTCACCTGTGCGCGTTCACCTCCGACCTGCTGCGTACGGAGGCGGCGCACGAGCCCGGCCACTATGACCTGATCCACTCCCACTACTGGCTCTCCGGCCAGGCGGGCTGGGCCGCGCGGCAGCGCTGGGGCGTCCCGCTCGTCCACTCGATGCACACCCTCGCCAAGGTCAAGAACCTCTGCCTGGCCACCGACGACTCGCCCGAACCGCTCGGCCGGGTGCTGGGCGAGCAGCAGGTCGTCGACTCGGCCGACCGGCTCGTGGCCAACACCGCCGAAGAGGCCCGGCAGCTGATCTCGCTGTACGACGCCGACCCCGAGCAGGTCGCCACCGTGCCGCCCGGCGCGGACCTGTCCCGGTTCACGCCGCGCGGCGGCGCGCGGCGCCGGCTGGGCCTGCCGCAGAACGCGGCCGTCCTGCTGTTCGTCGGCCGCATCCAGCCGCTCAAGGCGCCGGACGTGGTCGTCCGCGCCGCCGCCCGCATGATCGAGGACGATCCGGGCCTCCGCGACCGGCTGATCGTCGCGATCGTCGGCGGGCCGAGCGGGTCCGGCCGCGCCCGGCCGGAGGAGCTGCGGCACCTCGCGCACCGGCTCGGCGTCGCGGACGTCGTACGGTTCGAGCCGCCCTGCCCGCAGGACGCGCTCGCCGACTGGTACCGCGCCGCCGACATCACCGTCGTCCCCTCGCACAGCGAGTCGTTCGGCCTGGTCGCCGTCGAGTCGCAGGCGTGCGGCACCCCGGTGGTCGCTGCGGCGGTCGGCGGGTTGCGCATCGCCGTACGGGACGGCCGGTCCGGAGTGTTGATCGACGGCCATGATCCTGCGGACTACGCTCGCGTGCTGCGCGGTCTGCTCGGTGCTCCCGGGCGGCTGCGCGCGATGTCGGAGGCCGCCGTACGCCACGCCAGGGCGTTCGGCTGGGACGAGACGGCCGACCGCCTCCTGGAGGTCTACGCCGAGGCCGTCGAGGCCCGCACCATGGCCGTCTCGGCCTGATCGACGAGAGGGGACGGCATGGGTGCTAACGCCGACGAGACACTGCGGGCGATCCTGGACGAGCAGGGGCTGGAGTACGAACGGCCGCGCCCCGGCGCGTACCTCGTCAAGCTGCCCGGACGCCACAAGCTGGCCACCATGACCTGGCTGATCGCCGGTGACCACAGCCTGCACGTCGAGGCGTTCTTCTGCCGGCAGCCGGACGAGAACCACGAGGAGTTCTACCGCTGGCTGCTGCGCAAGAACGGCGGGATGTACGGCGTCGCGTTCACCCTCGACCCGGTCGGGGACGTGTACATCGTCGGACGGCTGCCGCTCTCGGCGGTGGAGCCGGAGGAGATCGACCGCATTCTCGGCTGCGTGCTCACCTACTCTGACGACAATTTCGACCGCGCGTTGGAACTCGGGTTCGCCGAGTCGATCAGGCGCGAGTGGGAGTGGCGCGTGAGCCGCGGGGAGAGCGTCGCGAATCTCCGGCCGTTCGCGCGCATCCTGCCCGGAGGTGCCGCTGACGGCGCGGCGGAGAGCGCCGCCTCCGGCCCTTCGATCGGCCCTTCCTGACCGGTCCTTCCTGACCGGCCGGGCCGGCGGGAAGAGCGAGGGCGAGAGCGCCGGGCAGAGCGATAACGCGTTCCACCCTTCTATGCGTATTGCGCACCATTGGTGGCTTTAAGTAGCTAAACTACCTTGGGTCGCAGGAGTCAGGCCGGAGGGGGCATGGAGTGACGGATCGGGACGAGGCCCCTAAGAGTGTCGATCTGAGCACCCCCAACGCGGCCCGCATGTACGACTACTTCCTCGGCGGCAAGGACAACCTGGCGCCCGACCGTGCCGCCGCCGAGATGGTCCTGGGGATCGCCCCCCAGATCCGGTTCGCCGCCCAGCAGAACCGCGCCTTTCTCGGCCGGGCCGTGCGGTACCTCGCCGAGGCGGGCATCCGGCAGTTCCTCGACATCGGCACCGGGCTGCCCACCCAGAACAACGTCCACCAGGTCGCGCACTCGGTCGTCCCCGACGCCTCCGTCGTCTACGTCGACAACGACCCGGTCGTCCTCGCGCACGGCCGCGCGATCCTCGCCGGCGCCCGGAACGTCCACATCGTCCAGGCCGACCTGCGCCGCCCCGAGGAGATCCTCGAGAACCCCGAGGTTCGCGAGCGCCTCGACTTCGACCGGCCCATCGCGATCCTGCTCGTGGCGATCGTCCACTTCCTCCAGGACGCCGACGACCCCGAGAAGGTCGTGACGCGGTTCCGGGACGCCCTTCCGCCGGGCGGGTATTTCGTGCTGAGCCACGTCTGCGGGGACGCGCTCCCGGAGGCCGTCGAGCCCGTCACCGAGATCTACCGGCGCTCCTCGACCCCGATCATCGCCCGCGGCACGGAGCGGATCCGCGGCCTCTTCGGCGACCTCGATCTGGTCGAGCCCGGTCTGGTCAACGTCTCGGCGTGGCGGCCCGACACGGTCGAGTCCAAGCGGATCGCCGAGCGCTATGCGCAGAGCTACTTCCTCGCGGGTGTCGCCCGGAAACACTGAGGCCGAGACGAGGCACTACGCTCGTTTGCCATGGCGACTTTGGTACTTCTCCGGCATGGCGAGAGCGTCTGGAACGCCGAGGGGCTCTTCACGGGCTGGGTGGACGTCGATCTTTCCGAGAAGGGGGAAGAGGAAGCGGTCACCGGCGGTGACCTGCTGCTCGACGCCGACCTCAAGCTCGACGTCGTGCACACCTCGGTGCTCAAGCGGGCGATCCGCACGGCCAACATCGCGCTCGACGCGGCGGAGCAGCTCTGGATCCCCGTACGGCGGTCCTGGCGGCTCAACGAGCGGCACTACGGCGCCCTGCAGGGCAAGAACAAGGCGCAGACGCGTGAGGAGTACGGCGACGAGCAGTTCATGACCTGGCGCCGGTCGTACGACACGCCGCCGCCGCCGATCGCCGACGACGACCCGCTCTCCCAGATCAACGACCCGCGGTACGCCCTCCTGCCCTCGGAGCTCATCCCGCGCACCGAGTGCCTGGCCGACGTCGTCGACCGCCTGCTGCCGTACTGGTACGACGCGATCGTCCCGGACCTCGCGGCCGGCCGTACGGTCCTGATCGCCGCGCACGGCAACTCGCTGCGCGCCCTGGTCAAGCACCTCGACGGCATCTCCGACGAGGACATCGCCGGTCTCAACATCCCGACCGGCATCCCGCTCCTCTACGAGCTCGACGAGGACTTCGAGCCGCTGAAGAAGGGCGGCGAGTACCTCGACCCCGAGGCCGCCAAGAAGTCCATCGAGGCCGTCGCGAACCAGGGCAAGAAGTGATTTAACGCTTCTCCGACACAAAGAAGATCCCGGCAGCGCTCGCTGCCGGGATCCACTCGTCTCGGGGGCTAGTCGGTGATGTCGGCCGCGTGCTCGCCGGTGACCAGGTAGACGACGTTCTCCGCGACGTGGACCGCGTGGTCGGCGAACCGCTCGAAGTAGCGGCCGGCCAGGGAGATGTCCACGGCCGGCTCGACGCCGTGGCGCCATTTCGGCGACAGCAGCGCGTCGAACAGCTTCCGGTGCAGCCGGTCCATCTGGTCGTCGTCGCCGTCGAGCTCCAGGCCCATCTCGACGTCGTGGGAGGCGATGACACTGCCCGCCTTGGCGATCATGCGCTCGGCGATCTGGCCCATCTCCAGGACGGTCGCCTGCAGCTCCGGCGGGATCGCCGACTCGGGGTGCCGCCGGCGGGCGGTCTTGGCGAGGTGGACGGCGAGGTCGCCCATCCGCTCGATATCGCCGCTCATCCGCAGCGCGGCGATCAGCATCCGCAGGTCGCGGGCGACCGGCTGCTGCCGCGCCATCAGGTCGAAGACCGTCTCCTCGATCTCCGTGTTGAGCTTGTTGACCTGCTCGTCGCAGCTGATGACCTCTTCGGCGAGCCGCAGGTCGGCGTCCAGCAGGGCGGTGCTGGCACGTGTCATGGCCGACCGCACCAGCCGCGTCATCTCCACGAGCTTGTCGGAGAGCCCGTCGAGCTCCTCGTGGTAGGCGTCTCGCATAAAGATCCTTAAAAGAGGCGTGGATATCCAGTTGGCAGCATCGTCGGACGGCATGAACGGTCGCGGAGTTGCAGGTTAACTTTTGACGAACGTCCTTGCGTCCGACCTGGTCCGCGCGCGGAGCCCGGCAGGATTCCGCCTACGATCCAAAGTGTGAACGTGGAGGTTGTCGCCGGACTGGCGAGTGGCGTCGGGCTCCTCACCGGCCTGGTGGCAGGGCTGGCCGTGCGCGCGAGCGAGCGCGCCCAGCGGCCCGCCGACGTCCCCTCGCCGGTCTCCGGGCTGCCCAGCGGCGTGGCGTCCGTGCTGAGCGTCCTCCCGTCCTCGGCGGTCGTCATCGACGGCGAGGACCGTGTGCTGCGCGCCAGTTCGGCCGCCCGTGCCTTCGGCCTGGTCAGCGGGGACCGGCTGCTCGTCGACGAGCTCATCGCCATGGCACGTCTGGTGCGCCGCGACGGGGAGATCCGCGAAGAGGAGATCGAGGTCGTCCACGGCCGCCGGGAGGGCCGCTGGTTCTCGGTCCGGGTCGCGCCCATGGGATCGCATGGTCTCGTCCTCGTCCTCGCCGAGGACCTGACCGAGTTCCGCCGCGTCGAGGCCGTCCGCCGCGACTTCGTGGCGAACGTCAGCCACGAGCTCAAGACGCCCGTCGGCGCGCTGTCCCTGCTGTCGGAGACGGTCGAGGAGGCCGCCGACGACCCGGAGGCCGTGCGCCGCTTCTCCAAGCGCATGCAGCACGAGTCCGCCCGCCTGACCAACGTCATCCAGGACCTCATCACACTCACCCGGTTGCAGGGCGGCGAGGTCGTCGAGCGCCCCCGTACGGTCGCCCTCGACGACGTCGTCCACGACGCCGTCGACCGATGCCGCCTCAAGGCGGAGCCGAAGGAGATCACCCTCGCCATCGGCGGCCGCGACGACCTGCGGGTGTACGGCGACGAGGAGCTGCTGATCACCGCGGTCCGCAACCTCGTCGACAACGCGATCGCCTACAGCCCCGAGCGCACGAGGGTCGTCGTCTGCACGCGCCTGGCCGACGAGAGTCACGCCGAGGTCAGCGTGACCGACCAGGGCATCGGCATCCCCGAGGCCGACCTCGAGCGCATCTTCGAGCGGTTCTACCGCGTCGATCCCGCGCGGTCCCGGCAGACCGGCGGCACCGGCCTGGGACTCGCGATCGTCAAGCACGTCACGACCCGGCACCGGGGCGATGTGAACGTCTGGAGCAAGGAGGGATCCGGCTCGACCTTCACCATCCGCCTTCCGCTGCTTTCCACCTCCGCATCCGCGAAGGAAACACCTGAGCAAGACACCGTACGGGAGGCCCCCTAGTGACCCGAGTGCTCGTCGTGGAAGACGAGGAGTCGTTCAGCGACGCGCTGTCGTACATGCTGCGCAAGGAGGGTTTCGAAGTCGCCGTCGCGGCCACCGGGCCGGACGCCCTGGAGTCCTTCGACCGGTCCGGCGCCGACCTCGTCCTGCTCGACCTCATGCTGCCCGGCCTGCCCGGCACCGAGGTGTGCAGGGAGCTGCGCACCAGGTCGAACGTCCCGGTGATCATGCTGACGGCCAAGGACAGCGAGGTCGACAAGGTCGTCGGCCTCGAACTCGGCGCCGACGACTACGTCACCAAGCCGTTCTCCTCACGGGAGCTCGTCGCCCGCATCCGCGCGGTGCTCCGCCGCCGCGGCGACGGTGAGGAGCTCGCGCCCGCGACCCTGGAGGCCGGGCCGGTCCGCATGGACGTCGAGCGTCACGTCGTGACCGTCTCCGGCAACGAGGTGCCGTTGCCGCTGAAGGAGTTCGAGCTGCTCGAGGTGCTGCTGCGCAACGCCGGGCGGGTGCTCACCCGGATGCAGCTGATCGACCGCGTCTGGGGCGCCGACTACGTCGGGGACACCAAGACGCTGGACGTGCACATCAAGCGCCTGCGGGCCAAGATCGAGCCGGCTCCCTCGACGCCGCGTTTCATCATCACCGTGCGCGGACTCGGCTACAAGTTCGAGCCCGACGAGTAAGCCGCGACGGGAACGGCTCGGCGGGAACGGCTCGGCGGCCGTATCGCCACGGGCTCCTGGCACGCCGGAGCCGCCGCGGTACGAGCCGCCTCGTGGCCGTGCCGCGGTGGGACTCGGGGAACACGGGCGCGGCACGAGCCGGAGCGGTACGCCGCAGAAGGCGCGAGCCGCGATACCGACCGCCGCCAGGAAACGTAAGAGCCGCGATGCAGGCCCCCTGCGAGACCTCCTGGCGCGCGAGGGACGGTTCGAGCCTCTGTGAGGCCCATGGGGCCCGAGAGCCGTCTCGGGCCGCTCTGTGAGACCCGTGGGGGCGAGAGCCGTTTCGGGCCGCCCTGTGAGACGCCTGGAGCCCGAGAGCAGCGCTTCAGGCCGCTCCGCGACACGCCTGGGGTCCCAGCGGTGCGGTTCGGGACCCCGTGCGACATCTGGGCCCCAGAAGTGCGGTTCATGCCTCTGTGAGACGCCTGGGAACGCGAGAGCCCGCCGACCCCGATGCGGAGTCCGGCGGGCTTCGTCGTGGGCGCTCCGTGGCGCTCAGGCCGTCGGAGTGCCGTCGCGCTCAGCCGGTGGGCTTCGCGGAGGCCTTCTTGGCCTTGGCGTGCTTGGTCGGCGTGGCCGCCCCCGCGGTGGGGCTGGTGCTCGCACCCGGCGTCGGGCTCGCGCCCGGCGTCGTGGGGGAGCCCGGGGTGCCCGGCTTCGGGGTGGTCGCGATGGTCCCGCTCGGCGCCGGCGGGTAGGTCGAGTAGTAGTCCGCCCGCGGGATGACGGGGACCGTCACGGTCAGCGAGCCGGCCTGCTGGAAGTGCAGGGTGAGCCGGATGTTCTCGCCGCCGTTCAGCGGGGCCGTGAGCCCGCTGAGGATCACCAGCGGGGTCGCGGCCCCGGTGGTGCCGGCCGGGCTCGACGCGCTCGCGGCGGGGCTGCTCGGCGTGCTCTGAGCGGTGGCCGTGCCCGACTTGCCGGGCTTGGCCTTCTTTCCGGCCTTGCCCGGGGTGCCGCTCGCGCCCGGGGTCGCGGTGGCGCCGGGCGAGGTGGCCGGGGTCGGCGTCCCGCTCGGCGAGGTGCCGGGGGTCGGCACGCCGGCCGGGCGGCCGCCGGACTGCGGGTTGAGCGAGATCAGCTGGTTCGACGGCAGGTCGATGCCCCCGCCCGCGATCTGGACCGACTGCGCGACGCCCGGCGCGTCGACGCCGACGAGCCGGTCCGAGCCGGCCTTGTCGACGATGTAGGCGTAGAACGGCGCGTTGGCGCCCTGGGGAAGTCGCTGGCCGGGGTCGGGGCCGAGCACGAAGGCGTTGCGCACGTCGACGTGGCCCACGGAGGCGTTGACGCCTTCGGTCAGGCGGGTCGGCAGCACCGACTGCGGATGCTGGCCGGCGCCGCAGGCGGACACCAGCGGCGCGACGGCGAAGGCACCGGCGATGGCCATGGCGACGGCCCGGCGACGGTTGCGGCTCACGGCGTCGTTCTCTCCTTGGGCAGGGCTTGGGTCTTCCGAGGCGTGCGGAACGCCCGGTCTGAAGCGTAGCGAGGGTATCCGCACCGGCCTTGACGGGGGGCGGCTTTTGTGGTTCCCCGCGGGTGGGCCGGGTGGTCCCCTCGCGGCGGGCCGGGCGGTTCTCCGGAGGCGGGCCGGGCGGTTCTCCGCCGGCGGGCCGGGCCGGTACCCGGAACGACTCTGCCCGGCGGGCCGTAGGAACGTCCTGCCGGATCGGAGCGCTCAGCTCGGGGTGTGCAGCGCCTGCAGGTCCGGGGCGAGGTTCCGGTTCGGCTGGACGCCACGGACGATCTCGCGGACGATCTTGTCCGGCCGGACGAGCACCGCCGTGAGACCCGCCGCGCGGAAGGCGGTCGAGAGCACTCGCTCGGGATCCTCGGCCGGGATGGCGTCGCCGCGCGGGACCGTGTCGGCGAGCCGCCGTACGTCGTCCGCGTCCTTGCCCGTGCGCCCGTCCGCGATCACCCAGGTCTGGACGCCCTGGCTCACGGCCTGCTGGGCGACGTGCGTGACGGCGGCGTCGCAGCGGCAGTCGCGCGGCACGATCAGGACGACCCCGGCCACGTTGATCAGCGTGTCGACGGGCATCGTCCGGCCGTTGACGACAAGGGTCCCGGACGGCAGGGCGCCACCGGGGTCCCCCGGCCGGTGGCGTACGGCGCCGGTGGGCGGCACCTGGACGGCGTGGTTGACGGGGCGCGGCGAGACGACGGTCATCAGCACTCCGCTGATGAGGGCGACGAGGACGGCGCTGGCGATGAAGGGCGCGGCGATGCCGTAGCGCGTGAAGGGGCGGGCGAGCCGTTGCCACCGCTCGCGGCGGCGTTTCTGGCGCAGCTCACGGCGGTACGCGAGCACGTCGCGGTCGAGTTCCCGCGCGTCGTCCGGGACGACGATGTCGACCTTGGGAAGCCCATAGTCGTCAGGGTCGCCGTGAAGCCCCACGCCACACCTACCTTCTCGGACCGCTGCCGGCCCCACCCGGTCCCGTGCCGCGTCCACAGCGGGATCACGGGCCCGTGTCGGCTCGTCCATCTCCAGTATGAGCCGCTTCCGTCGCCGTGTGAGCGGTGTGGCCCAAACCAATCGCCATGGCCCGGTGTTGCACCGAATTCGTGCTTTGTCAATACCCTAATTACCGCGCTGACCTGCGTATATGTCCGGATGGTCGGTTCAGCAGGTCCCTGCAGCGTGCTACCCTTATCCATAGCGGAAGGGGTACTTGTCACATGACTTTCAAGGTCGGCGACACTGTCGTCTACCCCCACCATGGGGCTGCTCGGATCGAAGCCATCGAGACTCGTGCCATCAAAGGTCAGGACAAGACCTACCTGGTCCTGAAGGTCGATAAGGGCGATCTCACCGTTCGCGTTCCCGCGGAGAACGCCGAGCTGGTCGGTGTTCGTGACGTCGTGGGCCAGGAGGGGCTTGAGAAGGTGTTCGAGGTGCTTCGCGCACCCTACACCGAAGAGCCCACGAACTGGTCGAGGCGTTACAAGGCGAACCTCGAGAAGCTCGCATCCGGCGACGTCAACAAGGTCGCCGAGGTCGTCCGAGACCTGTGGCGGCGTGACAAGGAGCGCGGCCTGTCGGCCGGCGAGAAGCGGATGCTGGCCAAGGCGCGGCAGATACTGGTCAGCGAGCTGGCGCTGGCCGAGAAGACCAACGAGGACAAGGCCGAGGCCCTCCTCGACGAGGTCCTGGCCAACTAGCGTCTTGGCGACTCGGTTTCCACGGGTGGGCGTCGGAGTCGACGTCCACCCGTTCGCTTCGGGCCGTCCACTCCGGGTGGCGGGCCTCGACTGGCCCGGTGAGGGCGACGGCCTCGCGGGACACTCCGACGGTGACGTGGCGGCGCACGCGGCCTGCGACGCGCTGCTGTCGGCCGCCGGTCTCGGCGATCTGGGCGCGGTCTTCGGCACCGCCGACCCGCGCTGGGCGGGCGCCTCCGGCGTCGAGCTCCTACGGGAGGTCGACCGCCGCATCACGGCGGCCGGGTACACGATCGGCAACGTCTCGATCCAGGTCATCGGCGTACGCCCGCGGATCGGCAAGCGCCGCGCGGAGGCGGAGAAGACGCTGAGCGAGGCGCTCGGCGGCATCCCGGTCAGCGTGGCCGGCACCACGACGGACGGGCTCGGCCTCACGGGCCGCGGAGAGGGCCTGGCCGCCATCGCCACGGCCCTCGTCCTCGTCTGACTCCACGGCGCGTCCGACCTCCCGGCGCTCCTCGGCGGGTCACGGTCCCGGCGTCCTTTGGCCGTGTCGTGGGTCCGGCGTTCCTTCGTGTGCCCGGCGCGGCCCCGGAGAGCACGTCGCCCGGGTGGTGCGCCGCGGGCACGGGGTCAGTGGAGCGCCGGCAGGACGGTGCCCGTGACCTCGCCGAACCCGATCGGCGCGCCGCCGGGCCCGCTCGCGGTCGCCCGGATCCGTACGGTGTCGCCGTCCTCCAGGTAGGCCCGGCGCCCGTCGGGGAGCTCCAGGGGCTCGCGGCCGTCCCAGGTGAGCTCGATGAGGCTGCCGCGCTGATCCCGCTCCGGCCCGGACACCGTCCCCGAGGCCATCAGGTCACCGGTGCGCAGCGCCGCGCCGTTCACGGTCGCGTGCGCGAGCTGCTGCGGCGCTGTCCAGTACATCGTCGCGAACGGCGGGCGGCTCACCACGTGCCCGTTCAGCTCGACCTCCAGAGTCAGATCCAGCCCCCACGGCTCGTCGCAGCGCAGGTACGGCAACGGCTGCGGGTCCTGGGCCGGCGGGGCCGTACGGGCGCTCTCGAGGGCGGCCAGGGGTACCACCCAGGGTGAGACGGACGTCGCGAAGGACTTGCCGAGGAACGGCCCGAGCGGCTGGTACTCCCACGCCTGGATGTCGCGGGCGCTCCAGTCGTTCACCAGCACGAAGCCGAACACGTGGTCGCGGAACCCGGTCGTCGGCACGGGCCGGCCCGGTTCCGAGGGCACGCCCACGACGAAGCCGACCTCCGCCTCGATGTCCAGCTTGACCGAGGGCCCGAACACCGGCCCGTCCTCGGTCCTGCGCTGCCCGCGCGGCCGTACGATCGGCGTCCCGGACGGCACGACGGTGCCGGACCGGCCGTGGTACCCGATCGGCAGGTGCAGCCAGTTGGGCGGCAGCGCTTCGGCGTCCGGGCGGAAGATCCGGCCGACGTTCGTCGCGTGGTCGCGCGAGGAGTAGAAGTCGACGTAGTCGGCGACCTCGAACGGCAGGTGCAGCTCCACCTCGCCCGGCGGGGCCAGGTGCGGCTCGACCCGGCCTCGGTGCTCCGAATCGGTGAGCAGCACGGTCAAGCGGTCCCGGGTCGCCTCCCAGGCGGGGCGTCCGGCGGACATGAACGCGTTGAGCGTTCCGGCGGCGAACCACCGCCGGTCGGCGAGCAGCCCCGCCGCCGCGAGTCCGGCCAGGTCCAGCACCTGATCACCGATGGCGACCCCCACCCGCGGCGACTCGCCGCGCCGGGAGAACACGCCGTACGGCAGGTTCTCGATCCCGAATCCGCTGCCCTCGGGCACGTCGACCCACGTCTCCATGATCCCTACCTTCCCAGGCGCGCCCGCAGGTCCGAAAGGACCCACGGAGTCGGTCATCCTCCCTCTCGCGGGTGAGCGGGATCCCTCGTCTCCGGGAATCGGCGTCCGACGCGCGCTGGCTACGGTCACGGAATGGTCCTCTTCGATCGGCCGCGACGCTGGCCTGGATGCGCGGTCGCGGTGTTGTTCCTGGGATACGCGGCGGGCAAGGCCGCGTTCGCGGCGCAGTCCCGGCTGGGGTTCCCCGGCGGGCCGCCGGTGTCGGCCGCCGAGAAGGAGCACTACTTCCTGGACGCGGCGACGGCGCAGTGGATGGCGACCGCGACCGGTCTGCTCGGCGCGTGCATGGCGCTCGCCACGGTCACCTCGCTCGGGCGGCGACTGCCGCGTAAGGCGATGCTGGCGGGGCTCGCGGTGATGCTGGCGGCCGTCGGCGCCGGCGCGGTGATCATGGCGGTCGACGGGTTCGTCGGGATGGGCGTGGGCTGGCGCTGGTACCACGGCATCCTCGGGATCGTCGCGGCCGGGCTGGTGGCGGCGATGACCCGGTCCTTCGTCGTGGTGACGCGACGTGCCGGGGTCTGACCGGGTGCGGGCCGGCGCGTACGGCGCGGCCGCCTGCGCGACCGCTTACGGGTCGATGAAGCTGGCCCAGGCGTTGGGGGCGAACGCGCTGGCCGACCGGGATCCGCTGCCTCCGGACCTCCGTGCGCGGCTGCTCGCGCGCGACCCGTTGTTCGTGGCGAGCCACTGGGCACTGGCCGGGGCCGCGGTGATCGGGGTCGTCGTCGCGCTGGCGACCGTGCGGCCCTGGGGCACGGCCATCCCGCGCCGGCCGCTGCTCGTGATCACCTGGACGCTGGGCACCATCATGATCGTTCGGTCGGTCGGGCCGCTGGGCCTCGGGTTCGCCGGCGACGGGCTGCTGCTGGCGGGGGTCCGCCCGGCGCCGGCCGGGCACGCCGCGCTGGTCCGCAGTCTGGCGCGCTGGGATCTCCTGCTGTGGTCGCCGTTCTTCCTGCTGTGGGGGGTGTGCTGGGTGACTGCCGGGTGGCGGCTGGCGAGGAGCCGGCCCGCGAGCGCGGCGTGACGCCGCCGGGCGTCCCTGCCGGGGCCCGGCCCAGGGGACGAGCCGACCGCGAGCGGGCCGGTGACACGGCCGGGCGTCCCTGCCGGGGGCTCGGCCGCACGCGCGGCCCTGGACGGGTCAGCCCCGCGGCGGAGTGGGA
Source organism: Actinoallomurus soli (assembly GCF_024055715.1). GTDB lineage: Bacteria > Actinomycetota > Actinomycetes > Streptosporangiales > Streptosporangiaceae > Actinoallomurus > Actinoallomurus soli. The sequence goes on along the minus strand of NZ_JAMXMV010000003.1, from coordinate 154,414 downwards.
GAGCTGCGGAACGTGCTCGACGGCGGCGTCGACGCCACGTCCTCCTCGTCGGAGGCGCTGCCAGGACCGGCCGGACGCCCGCCCTCCGGCGGGCTCCACGGTCCGTCGTCACCGGCCTCGGCGCCGGCGTCCGGGTTCTCGGCACGGTCGTCGGCGTACGCGTCCTCCTGCTCACCGGCGGGCGTCTCGCCGGCCACGCCGGTTATCGGGATGCCGTCCGGATCGGTGTCGCGGAGCCTGATCCCGTCCGGCTGCGTGTCGCCGAGCCGCCTGGTCTGCGGCGGCCCGACCAGCCGGACGTCGGTCGGCAGCGAGGTCCGGGCCACCCAGCGCGGCGGCGGCTCTTCCTGCTCGGGGTCCACGGGCGTGTCCTGCACGGGCACCATCACCTCCGCGTCGGTATCCGGTACGAGGTCGTCGTCCGGCTCGGTGCGTTCCGCGGGCCGGGAGGTCTCGTCGGTGTCCTGCGCGGCCTCGGGCTCCGCGCCCGGAGGCAGGGCGGGGCCGGGCTGCCACGCGCGATCCGCCTGCCGCTCCAGTTCGGGCGGGAGCGCCGGTTCCGGATCCGCTGCGACGGGGGCGGCCGGGCGGGGCAGGGGGATCCGGTCCTCGCGGGTCCGATCCGGTGCGGTCTCCGGCTCGCCGTCCGCCTCCGCGACGCCGTCGTGGCGCGCCCCGGCCGGTGGGAGGTCCGGGTCCGTCTCCCGGCCCGGTACGGTCCCGGGTTCGGGTCGGGGCTCGTCCGACGCGGTCGTCACCGCGCTCTCGCGCGGCCGGTCCCGTACGGCGTCGTGGCCGGGTTCCAGGGCGAGGGGCGGGGCCGGGCGGGGGAGCGGCCGGGTCTCGGCGTACGCCTCGTCCCCGAGACCGGGGATGAACGCCCGGTCGCCGTCCGTCGTGTCCGGCGGGGAGTCCGGGGCCGCGGGGGCCGCCGGTGGCACGGCGTCGCGCCGCCGGGTCCGTACGAGCTGTTTGATCATGGAGAGCCACAGCCAGACGGCGACGGCGAGGATCACCCAGGGCGCCGCCGCGACCCCTCCGGACAGCCACGTGCGGGACAGGCCGCCGTAGCCGTGGACCGCGCGTTCGACCCCGGCCGCGCCGGCGCCGACGATCAGCGCGAGGAGCAGCAGCCAGCGGATCGCGCGCGCCCACCAGGGGGACCGGCGCGCGGTGAGGATCGACAGGATCGTCACGACGATCAGGCCGTCGACCATGCCGGGGTACAGGAACGCCCGGTGCCGGTCCGCGCCGCCCTGGAGGGCGAGCGCTCGCAGGTCGTCGTAGGACAGCACGAACGTCGCGCCGGCCAGCGCCGCGACGCCGACGCCGCCGGCCGCCGTCAGCAGCCGCCGCTGCGCCGTGGAGTACGGAGCGGGGGAGTCACTCATAGCAGGGAAGCCAACCATCGTCTCGGAGGGTTCCCTTATCTTGACCGGATCAACGTGCTCCTGCTCTCACCGCGCGCCCGCGTGTCGCCCGGCTCGGCGCGGGAGGGGTCCGAGCCGCGTCCGATCGGGACCGGGGAAGTGGCCGGATCCGGCGCTCCGGCTTCAAGGCGCCCGCTGGTGGGTATGCGGGCGGTCGTATGTCAGATTCTTCCCTCTTCATGGTGAAAACAGGGACCGCGGCCGATCTCCCGGCTCGGGTCCGCCGGGCCGCCGAGGACGCGCGGGTCGGCGAGTTCCGGGCCGTGTACCGTCCCCGGTCCGCAGACCGGCGGTCCCGCACGTGGCTCGTGCTGCTCGGCCTGCCGGGTCTCGTGCTGCTGCCCTTCGCCGTCGCGTTCCTGCTCGACGGCTTCGGCTGGGCGTCCGGGCTCTCCCTGCTGCTCACCGCCGCGTACCTCGGCGCGGCCGGCCGCGTCCTCGTACAGGAGGTCCTGCCGGGACAGAGCCCGACGACCGTCCACCTGTTCGAGGACGGCGTCGTGCTGTCCTCCTGGCGCGCGGTGACCCCGTTCACGTGGGACGCCGTCACGGAACTGCGCGTCTCCGGCGTACGGTCGGCCGCGACCGGCGTGGCCACGTGGCACCTGACATTGTCCGGCCGGCCCGGGACCGAGGGGGAGGCCCTGATCGACGGGGACGTCCCCGGCGCCCGCGAACTGGTCGAGACCGTTTCCCGCGAGGTGACCGAACGGGTGCTGCCGAAGTACCTGTCCCGCGTCGAGACCGGCGGCAAGGTGCGCCTCGGGCCCTTCAGCGTCACCCGCCAGGGCATCGCCAAGGACGGCGAGTTCGTCCCCTGGGAGAACGTCGACCGGGTGGAGATCGAGGGCGGAATGGTCCACGTCGACCGCTCCGACCGCCCGGCGGGGCTGACGGCGATCGCCGCCGAGGTCCCGAACGCCGTGGCGTTCGGCGAGCTGACACGGCGGCTGCGCGGCGACGTACGGCCGGACGGGAACGGCGGACGATCGGTGAGGTCAATGAATGGGTGAGGGACGCGATTTCAGTCACGGGAGACGACCGGCATCGAATAGCCTCTTACGCGTGAGCCTGCGCCTATACGACACCGGTACCCGTGGCATCCGCGAATTCGTCCCGCTGCAGGCGGGCCGGGCGGGGATCTACGTCTGTGGTGCCACCCCGCAGGCCGCTCCGCACATCGGGCACATGCGCTCCGGTGTGATCTACGATCTCGTCTACCGCTGGCTGCTCGCCTCCGGATACGACGTGACGTTCGTCCGGAACATCACCGACATCGACGACAAGATCATCCGGGTCTCGGCGGAGACCGGCGTCCCGTGGTTCGCGGTGGCCGAGGCCAACCAGCGCGTCTTCGGCCGCGGCTACGACGCGCTCGGCTGCCTGCCGCCGACCATCGAGCCGCGCGCGACGGGCCACGTCCCCGAGATGATCGTGCTGATGCGCCGCCTCATCGAGGCCGGCCACGCGTACACCGTCGAGGGCGACGTCTACTTCGACGTGGCGTCCTGGGCCGAGCATTACGGCGCGCTGTCCAACCAGCGGCTCGACAGCATGCGCCCGGCCGGGGACACGCCCAACGAGGCGGCGAAGCGCGACCCGCGCGACTTCGCGCTGTGGAAGGGCGCCAAGCCGGGCGAGCCGAGCTGGGAGACGCCCTGGGGTCCCGGCCGCCCCGGCTGGCACCTCGAGTGCTCGGCGATGTCGACCAAGTACCTCGGCGCGACGTTCGACATCCACGGCGGCGGCGTCGACCTGATCTTCCCGCACCACGAGAACGAGCTCGCGCAGTCGAGCGCGGCCGGCGACGGGTTCGCCCGCTACTGGCTGCACAACGGCCTGCTCACCGTGAACGGCGAGAAGATGAGCAAGTCCGTCGGCAACGTCGTGCTGCTCACCGACCTGCTCGACCGCGCCCGGCCGGTCGAGGTCCGCTACTACCTCGCCGCCGCGCACTACCGGTCGATCATCGACTACTCCGACGAGGCGCTCCGCGAGGCCGCGGTGGCCTACCAGCGCGTCGAGGGGTTCGTGACCCGCGCCGTCGAGCTGGCCGGGCGGGTCGAGCCCGGTGCCCTGCCGGCCCCGTTCACCGACGCGATGAACGACGACCTCGGGGTGCCGCAGGCGCTGGCCGTCGTGCACGAGGCGGTCCGCGAGGGCAACACCGCGCTCGCCACCGGCGACAAGGACACCGTGATCCGCGTCCTCGCCGAGGTGCGCGCGATGCTCGGCGTCCTCGGCCTCGACCCGCTGTCGGAGCAGTGGGAGGGCGCGGCCGGCGACCTTCGCGACGTCGTCGACGCGCTCGTGTCGGTGGCCCTGGAGCAGCGGCAGGCGGCCCGTGCCCGCAAGGACTACGCAGCCGCGGACGCCATCCGCGACGGCCTGACCGCCGCCGGCATCGTCATCGAGGACACCCCGCGCGGGCCCCGCTGGGAGCTCAAGCGCTCCTGACCGCACGCCGGGAGGGGCAACGGTGATGGGGCCCCCGATCCGGTTAAGCGTGCCGTTCCGGTGGGGACGTACGGTTCGGGGAGATCGGGACCCACCGGCCGCCCCGGCCGGGCCGTACCTCCCCTGCCGAGGTGGTGCACGTGTTGGAGCGGTTCACCGACACCGCCCGACGAGTCGTCGTCCACGCCCAGGAAGAGGCCCACGCCCTCGAACACGGGCACATCGGCACCGAGCATCTCCTCCTCGGTCTGCTGCGCGGCGACACCGACGGCGCGGTGCGCGCCCTCGATGCCGCCGGCCTCACCCTCGACACCGCGCGCGGGGACGTCGAGGAGCTCGTCGGGAGGGGCACGGCGCCGCCCGACACCGAGGTGCCGTTCACCCCGCGCGCCAAGAAGGTCCTCGAACTGTCGCTGCGCGAGGCACTGCAGTTCGGCCACGACTACATCCGCAGCGAGCACATCCTCCTCGGCCTCATGCGGGAGACCGAGGGCACCGGCGCCCGGATCCTCCGACGGTGCGGCGTCGACACCCTCGAACTGCGCCGCGACGTCATGACCTTCCTCCGCAGCCCCGAGCCGCCCCCTGACGAGCCGCCGACGGCACCCCCGGTACGACCGGCCGGGGAGGAGGGCCCGCGAGCGGCGGGGGAGGGGTCGCGGTCGGCGGCCGAGCATGTGACGGGGCCGCAGCCGCCGGAGACGGCGATCGAACGACGCCTGAGCGCCATCGAGCACCGTCTGGAGCGCATCGAGCGGCTCCTTCGGGACGGCCCGGGTCCCGGTTCCGCGTAGAGTCTGGTGGGGGGCGAAAGATCGCCCGTTCTGGGGGCGGGACAGCGCCCTGTGCACCAGCGGAGGGCAAACCATGGCGAAGCGTCGCAAAAAGGGGCCGAGTCACACCCCGAAGGCCGAGGACCGGCACTGGTACGGCAACCGGCAGGTCGCCCGTGCCGCCAAGTCGGCGACGCGGACCGGCACGGCCACCGTCGGCTCGCGCCGTACGCCCTCGTCGTCCGCTCCCGCCGAGCGCACCGGCCGGCGATCCGCGCCCGAAGGACCCGAGCTGGTCACCGGCCGTAACCCGGTCGTCGAGGCCCTGCGCGCGGGCATCCCGGCGAGCGCCCTCTACGTCATGACCGGCGCGTCCGACGACCGCGTCCGCGAGTCAATCAAGCTCGCCACGGACGCCGGTGTGCCGCTGCTCGAGGCCGGCCGGACCGAGCTCGACCGGATGACCGACCGGGCCGTGCACCAGGGCATCGTCCTGCAGGTCCCCGAGTACCGCTACGCGCACCCCGACGACCTGCTGCAGCGCGGCACCCCCCAGCTCATCGTGGCCCTCGACGGGGTCACCGACCCGCGCAACCTGGGGGCGATCGTCCGGTCGGCCGCCGCGTTCGGCGCGAACGGCGTGCTCGTCCCCGAGCGCCGCGCGGCCGGCGTGACCGCCGGAGCGTGGAAGACCTCCGCCGGCACCCTCGCCTCGGTCCCGGTCGCCCGCGCCACGAACCTCGTACGGACCCTGAAGTCGTACCAGAGCGCCGGCCTGTTCGTCGCGGGCCTCGACGCCCGGGGCGCGGTCGGCGTCGGCGACCTGGAGGCCGCGAGCGGCCCGCTCGTGCTCGTCGTCGGCTCGGAGGGCAAGGGCCTGTCGCGCCTCGTCGCCGAGACCTGCGACCTACTGGTCACCATCCCCATGGGCCCGAAGGCCGAGTCCCTGAACGCCGGCGTCGCGGCGGGCATCGCCATGTACGAGATCTCCCGCCGCCGCTCCTGACCACAGCGCCGAGGTTCTTCGCGCCCACGGCGACGAAGAACCTCGGCACAAGTCAGCGATAGTCCTCGACGGGGGCGTCCTTCTTACCGAAGTAGACCTCCTCGAAGAAACGGCTCGCCTCCGGCTGCGAGCCGTCGAGGTCGGTGAACCCGTAGTGCTTGGCCAGCACCCCGGACGACAGCGCCCTGCCGGACCAGCGGCCCACCTCCGGGTCGGCGGCCAGCGCGGCGACCGCCCGCCCGATGTACCGCGGCGTCTCCGAGATCGCGAACCACTGGTCCTTGGCGATCCCGTCCCGCCAGTTCTCCTCGGTGACGCCGAAGTGCTCCAGGACCTCCTCCGACCGCAGGAACCCGGGCGTCAGCGACAGTGACGTGACCCCGTGCGGGGCCAGCTCGTCCCGCAGCATCTTGCCGAGCCGCGTGATCGCCACCTTCACCATGTCGAAGAACATCGAGCCCCGGTAGCGGTCGTTGAACATGTCGTCCCCGTCGGTGACCTCGACGACCAGCCCCCGCCCCCGCCGTACGAGCAGGGGAAGGACCGTGTGCAGCGTGATCAGATGGGTCTCCAGGCCGTTGCGGAGCGCCCGCAGGCCGTTGTCCAGGTCGTGCTCCCAGAGCGGCTTCCACTCGACCCACTGATCGCCGCCCCAGGTGTCGTCGACGAGGACGTCCAGACGGCCGTCCTGCTCCTCCTCGATCCGCTGCACCAGCGCCCGTACGTCGGCGGGGACCATGTGGTCGCAGCGCACCGGAATGCCCCGGCCGCCCGCCTCCGTGACCAGCTCGGCGGTCTCCTCGATCGTCTCCGGACGGCCCAGCGGGCTGCGTGCCTCCCGCGTCGTACGGCCGGTGACGTACACCGTCGCACCGGCCGCACCCAACTCGACCGCCATGCCGCGACCGGCCCCCCGGGTGCCCCCGGTGACCAGCGCGACCTGTCCCTTCAACGGACCGGTCACATACCCTCCTCGATCATCGCTTCCGAATCGCGGCACCAGCCGGCGAGCACCGCGCCGAGGTCGGTACGCAGCCGGTCGCGGAGGCTCCCCGCCGGCCGCGCCGACCAGTGCAGCGCCGTGCCGTCGGTGACCGCGGCCAGGATCCGCGCGGCCACCGCGGGAGGGGGCGCCGCCGGCAGCCGGCCCTCCCGCACCGCCCGGTCGAGGAGAGGGACCAGCCCCTCCTCCAGTGCCGCGTGCAGGTCCGCCAGCAGCCCGCGCAGCTCCTCATCGGCCAGGTCGACGGCCAGCTGCGCCAGGTTGTTGGCCGCCCGTGCGGGATCGTCCAACGGCGCGAACGCGTCGACCAGCACGTCGACCACCATGCCCAGGGGATCGCCGTCCGTCTCCGCGGCCGCGCGCATGCCCTCCCGAGCGGACCCCACCGCCGTCCTGGTCATCGCCGCCAGGAGCCCGTGCTTGGACCCGAACCGCTGCGCCACCGTCCCCACGGCGACCCCGGCCTCCCGCGCGACGTCCGCCAGCGTGAACCCTGGCCCCAACCGGCTGATCACCGCCGCGGCGGCCGTCAGCAGACGCTCATCGGTGAACTTCCTCGGCCGTGCCACGCCGTTATTGAAGCACGGTTCATTAACTGGTGCCAGGCGCCGAACGATCGAGGTGGCGATGAGGGCAACGCGCCAGGAACGGAGTCTGACTCGCGGCGTATACGCGCTATCGTGGTGAGGCTGCGAAAGCAGCACGCCTCCGTAGCTCAGCTGGCAGAGCGTCCGCCTTGTAAGCGGCAGGTCGCCGGTTCGATCCCGGCCGGAGGCTCTCGTTTTCCCAGGTGAGAGCCTGGGGCGGGATCAACTGGACACGCCTTCTTGACGGCAACGGCGAACACCGTAGAGCGGACGGTCGAGCTGGCCGAGACTGGTGCGCCGACTTTGCCGGGGTTCAGGAGAAGGCCGGCCGACGAGCATTGGTGGTAGCGGGGAGGACATCCAGGCTGAGGCGCACCGTCGTCGCCCTGAGCTGGTCGATCCCAGCGTCAGGTCAAGGCGCGCGCCGAACTCGCCGTCGACGGCTGTGGCCCATCAAGCGCTCCTCTCGAACACGTGAGAGGTGGCCAGATCGTGCTCTGCTTCGCACTGCTTCTCGGCCGCGATTGCTCGGTTGATATCGGCGGTCTGAGTCGCGGACGTAGCCATAGGCAGCAGCGACCTGGAGGGCCGTCCAGCCATGCGAATCAAAGGGCTTTTGCACGTCCGTGCCCACTCCAGCAAGACCGGCAACATTTCAGAAGACCGCAGCCAGCGCCAACCCGTTCAGCAACGGCGAATGACCGTTGGCCGCGCCGTCAAAACGCCTCCCGTATTCGGCGACTAAGTCCGCCGACTTCGGCGCCCTTTACGGGACCTCTTTCAGCAACTCCAGCAGATCCTCCCTCTTGTACTGCCAGATCCGTGCGACCTCGTGGGGATCACTCAACTGGCCCACGAGCGTGTAATGCCGGGAGATATGCCTCTCTGCCTGGGACTTCGCCTCGGCGGTCTCCATAGGATCGATTCGTTGCGCCAGGCTCGCGATGTCCTCGATCACCAGGGCCCGACGGCCCGGGTAGAGCTTCCACAGAGGCGCAGAGGTACGCCGGAGGAGTATCCGCGCCTCTTCGACCGGGTCGGTGAGAACCTTGGTGTGCGGGGCGAGGTACAGGCTCCATGCGGAATCGAGCACGATCAGCGCACTCACCAACGCGACGTCCTCTTCGCGCCAGGCGGACACATGATCCGGCGGGCGGCTGTCATCGCTCTGGGCCCGTTTGACGTCCTTGGCCGCCCGGACCCACCTCTCGGCGGCGGCCGCGTCGATGCCCGTCTTGGCCGCAAGCTTGCTCGCACCCAGATCGATGACATGAGCGGCGGTGACGATCCCGGCGTACGTGAGATGCCGGGGATTGACCCTGGGATCCTTGCGCAGCAGCGTGACCACCGGCGTTGTCTCCAGCCGGTGCCGGGCACTGCGTCTCTTCTTGGTGTCCTTGGCCCTGAAGGCATCCTTCTTGGCGTCATCCAAGATGACTTTGATTCGGCCACAGACCTCGGGTTCCAATACGATCTGCTCTTTGAGCCACTGCCTGACCGCCTTGCGATCGAACTGGCCGGCCGCGTCGGGGGACGCTTCAAAGGTCACGGTTCCTCCCGTCGCCTGGCGGAAGCCGCCGGGCTCGATCCGGGTCATGAGGGTCCAACAACGCGCGGTACGCCTCGGCACGGTCGCGGGGCGACCGTGATCGCACCCCCTGAACAAGCGGCGTCAGCGGGCTGTTCTTTCCAGTCTCGTACTCGCGTAGCCGTTCCTGGTGCTCCTCGTCCCAGTCGTGCATGCCGCCCCTTCGTGTGAACCTGAAGACGCAGATCATCGCCAGCGCGACGTACACGGTGGTCAGGACGGACCCCAGGTCGTGGACCAGCACACCCACGACCACAGGCGCCACCAGCACACCGACGGTTCGGGCCAACACGGCCCGGGCGTCCGGCCCGCGCCCACCGCCCGCCCAGGTGAGCAGCGGCGGGCGGTATGCCGCGCCGAGCCGTACGACCCCGGGAAGCCGACCCGCGAAGGCGGCCAGCGCGAACAACGCGAACTGCCAGGACGTCTCCCGTGCGATGGCGGGCTCGGGCAGACCCCACACCAGCCAGGTGAGCCCGATCAGGGCCGCGGCCCACTCTGCGATCCAGACCGCGGCCCGAAGCGCCGCGCCGAGCCGGGCAGCGAGCGAACGCCGGCCGACCTCGTAGGCGGCCCACTCCCGGTCGTACCGCTCGGCGGCGGCGCGCGTCACACCGTTCGTCAGCCACTGCTCGCGTTCGCGCACCAGGTCGGCCGTCGCGAACCCGGCGATGTCGGTACGCAGCAGCTTTCCGACAGGGCTGTCGGGGTCAGAGTTCCGCGCGGTCATCTCGTCGTACCACCAGACCGCTCCGGTGGCCGGAGGGGTGACGCGCTCGGCGACAGCGTGTATGACGCGCTGCGTGACGGCGTCGGGAAGGACGGCCGCCAAGAGCATTCCCCGAGAAGGCCCGCTGGCCCACTCTCTGACCTCGATCGGCAGCCGTGTCCCGAACTCCGCGACCAACTCGCACCAGGTGCTCCAGGCCGTGTCCCAGTCGCGTTGCGTCCCGCGGAGCGTCCGTAGCTCGGCGAACTCCGCAAGGGCGTCCAGCAGTCCCCCTGCGCACAGGTCGCGATACAACCGTGCCGCCGGGCCTTCTTCCTCCACGCGGCCGGCCAGGCACGCTTCGGCCAGCGACTCGATCGTCAGGGTCGTCCCGCACCAGACGGCCGGGCCCTGGGGATCCAGCCAGGACAAGAGGCGCAACAGTTTCAGATCGGGCGAGAGATCCGGGCTGGTCAGCCATCGATCGACCAGCTCCAACCGGCTCTCCACATCATCGATGGCCGGGTCGTCGAACTCCCGTATCCATGCCAGCAGGTTCGCCCAGCCCTCGGATGGACGCTCGGCCGTGCCCATGGTCTCGAAGAACCGTCCCCGGGCCATGCTCCACTCGGCGCGTACCGTCTCCGCCAACTGCTCCGGGGTCGAATGCAGTGCGCCGCCGAGCGCCAACTGTGTGCGGTGCCGTGTGACCGCGGGCAATTCGATCATCGTGGGAGCCGTCGAGATGTACTGGGAGAGAGCCTCCACGAACTGCGGGTCGTCCAGGAGCATCCGGCTCTTGGCCGCTTCCAGCCGCCGGTGTCCCCAGTTCCTAGACGCGGCAACCACGACGCCGAGCACATGGCCCCGCGCGAAGAGCGCGGCACCCGACATGCCCTGCCAAGGCGACTCTCCCTTGACCGGCTCAGGAGCCACGTCCTTGATGTCAAGGATGTAACGGTCACGAACAATGCCCGATCCGGGGCGAAGTGCGCATTCGATGTGCTGAACGTCCAGAAGTTCATCGGGACGCCGTTCCGCATGCGGAAAGCCCATCACCTGACAGTCATCGATAGGCGAATCGTCTGGAGGCCGTGCCCAGCGCACAGGTTCCAGCCGAGCGGCCACATCCGTCCTGACGAGGTCGCGATCCGCTAGCAGGAGCGCTACGTCGCTTTGTGGGCTCTGCCAGATGAGGCGGCAGTCTCGCACACCGGTGCCGCGTACGGCCGCCGCCCGTAGGCTGCGCACGTCCGCCACGGCGTGCGCGGCCGTTAGCACCAGCCGGGGCGCCAGCAGATATCCGCTGCCGGTTCGGCCGCTGAGCACGGCGACCACGCGCTCATGCTGGGGGCCTGCCGCGCGGCCGCCTCTCGCAGCGCCCGTCACAGCGGCCCAGCATCGGCCAGGCCAGCCGGGTCTCCCTCACCGTCCGCGGCGATCAGCAAGGGACCGCCGTCGGCCGTCCGGCGAGGAGTCAGGGATAGGGAGACCCGATGGGTACGAACCTGGCTCTTGCCCGCGTTGGCCTCCGCAGAGACGATGTAAGCCCGTATTCCACCGCGGGTCTGCGTGTCCCTGCGCAACTCTACGCTGAATTCGAGATCGATCGGTCCGACCTCGAACGAAACTTCGCTGCCGGCACCTTGGGTGGCGGCTCTCAACAGCTCGTCACGTACGGCTCTGACAGCCTCCGCGAGTTCCATATCGTCCAGTGCCAAACGATGCTCCCGAATCCGTGCCCTCACGCCATTCCGTCAGAAGCAGCGTAAGACAAAGAATCGACGTTGTCTGTCGGGAGTCCGCATGCGGGCCTCACACCGGGGGCGGCGGGCGGTCCGCCCGACGGCGCCGCCCGCACGGTCAGGCGGGACCGTCGGGGAGCAACTGCCGTCATGAGTTCATTCTGCACGTATGTATCATCACCCGAACGATCAAGCGGCCATGCGATGAAGAATCCTGCCTCGGCAGGATTGGGCACCGATGTCAGAAGGCGTGAGACCTCCGCGCCGCCGACCAGCGTTGTAGTGCAGCGACCCACCTCGCTCGGTGCGCTGGGAGGGGTGATGCCTCCGCCGACGGCGGTGACCGCACTGATGCACGGCCGGGATGGGCGTCGTCATGCGGGTATGGCCGTCGCCTGGGCGAGTAGATATTGACCGAGCCGCCGCACGGCGGTGTTCATCTGAGTCCTGTTGATGTCACCCCGGCTGTAGCCGAGCACGAGCACGACATTGCCCCGTCGCGCGTCGAGCCCGGCGCTGCTGCCGTCGGGCTCGTCCGTAGGGGCGAGGCTCCCCATCTTCACCGAGCTCCAAGACTCGTCGGCTCCGGGTATCGGAGCGGTGCTCGACAGCGGACCCGAGGGCTTGTTGGCGCGGAACAAATTCCGGTAGTCGCTCTGGGCGAGCTGCGTGCCCGTCTCCCCGTACCGCGAGTCGTAGTGCCAGGTAATGGTGACGTTGATGCTGCCGGCGCCGCGCGGTGCCTTCGGCCCGTTCCAGTTCGTCGACCATGTGCAGTCGCGGCTCGTCTCGGACGCGTCACTATAGCGCGTGCCCCCGGCGCTCTTGGGTGCGGTGATGTACGTCGAGGCGACCTGGTCGGAAAGCAGCGCGCAGACGTTACCGACCGCCTTGTACCGCGGTCCGGCCGGCGTGGGCGACGGCTTCGCAGGCGTGAGAGTGGTCGGCTCGGTGACGGGCGGATGCGACGAACCGCATGCGTCGGTGCCGGCTGCCAGACCAAGACTCAGGACTGCGGCAGTGAAAAGGCTCGAGGTCCGGCGGGACATCTCAGTGGCTCCTTCGCTTCTCTGGATTCGCGGACGATGAGACTCCTCATGCGTGCCATCGGTTTCGCCGAGCTTTGGGCGAGCTGCGGCGGTGAAGAGCGGCGGATGATCACCGTGAAAGATGCCCGCGACACTTCATCTACGGTCGGACCGACTCGCAGGTACCGAAGCCGAGGCGGCGTCGGGCTTGGGGGAATCGGCCGGATTCAGGGCCAGGTACCGGGGACGCTACTCGACCTTCGGCCCTGGCCTGAGATCACCAGGTCGTGTTGCAGATGGGGACGAATCCAGTGACGCCGGTCGCGATGTCGCGGCCGTGCAACGCCCCCCATGACGTCACGCCGTTGTCGCACGTGTAGGCGGCGCTGGTATAGACGGTGTCGACGTCGAAGCCCTGGCCCGGGTAGCCCAGCCCGAGGATTCCCGAGTAGGGGTTGTCGGACGCCCAGATCCTGACGCCGGCCACCCGGAAATCTGTTCCGGTCCCAGCGTCGGCAGGTGCCGCCAGCGGCCCGACCGCCGCCACCATGGCGCCGGCCATGAGAGCGGCCACCGTGATCTTCCCCATGCGCACTTCGAATCGTCCCCTTGATCGCGGCGGAATGACTTCACGCGAAAATACATGATCTTCGCCTCATGGGTCCATAGTGAATCATTGCTCACTGCGATGGCTTTCGGTTCAGGATTCGCGCGAATAGCCGACTCGTTATCGACCTGTCAATACCACCAAAGTGGAAGTCGATATTGGGGACGTTTCTTATTCCGTTCTCGCGGAACAGGAACCGCTGCAACGCCTCCGGCTCCCGCTGCGGTGTCCGTCGAGGCGATGTCATCACGCCACGGGCGGAGAGCCAGGTTCCCCCGGCATGGTGACGCCGCAGCGGGCCGTGGGGGCGTTGAGTGCTGCCGTGGCATTCGACGTACTCACAGGAGGTGTCTGATGGACGCACGTGCGAAGGCCCGGTGGCGGACCGTGACCGTGTGGGCGGCCTGCCTGGCCGCGCTGGCGGTCCCGATCACTTCGGCCCGTGCCGCAGGTGGCCGGGCGCCGGTCTCGTCGGCCCGGGGAGAGCGGCTGCAGCGGTCGCTGGACGCGGTGACGGCTGCGGGGGCGGTGGGGGCGCAGGCCGAAGTGGTCGGCACCGACGGCCGGTGGCGGGGTGTCAGTGGGCACGCCCGGCTGGGTGGCGCGGAACCGGTGCCCCGGCAGGGGCGCTTCCGGATCGGGAGCATCACCAAGTCGTTCACCGCGACGGTCCTGCTCCAACTCGCGGCGCAGGGGAGGGTGGGACTGGACGACCCGGTCGAGCGGTACCTGCCCGGCCTGGTGCCCGGCGGGCAGCACATCACGCTGCGGCAGCTCCTGAACCACACCTCGGGGATCGCCGACTACCTCGATGACACCGAGACCTATCCGATAGCCGGCCGGCCGTTCCTGGAGAAGGTGCGGTTCCACACGTTCCCGGCCGGACAGCTCGCCCGCAGCGGCGCCGCGCTTCCGCGGTACTTCCCGCCGGGCGAGGGCTGGCACTATTCGAACACGAACTACGTGCTGGCCGGTCTCATCATCGAAAAGGTCACCGGCCGGCCCTGGCACGACGAGGTCACCCGCCGGATCGTACGGCCGCTGGGGCTGCACGACACGACCGTGCCCTACCACGACCCCGGCATTCCCGGCCCGCATGCGCACGGATACATGGAGATCGACGGCCGGGCCGTGGACATCACCCGGATGAACCCCTCGATCGCGGGGCCCGCGGGCGCGATGATCTCCACCACCGGAGACCTCGACCGGTTCTACGCCGCGCTGCTCGGCGGCCGGCTGCTGCCCGCGAGGTGGCTCGCCGAGATGGAGAGGACGGTTCCGATTCCCGACGGCGGCCCGGCCGGGGCGGCGGACGGGCTGGGCATCGACAGCATGCGACTCCCCTGTGGCGTCACGGTCTGGGGCTACGACGGGGGCATCGTCGGCTACGGCAGCCAGAGCCTGCACACCGTCGACGGCCGTCGCGGCATCACCCTGTCCGTGACCCTGCGCGACCTCTCCGACCCCCACACCCCACAGATTCTGGACGCGCTCCAGAGCACGGTCGACACCGCCTTCTGTGGCACCGCTGACGGCGTTCCGCACCGTGTCCACCCATGACCGGGCCGTCACCCGCTCGGTGGCGATGCCCGGGCGGGTACGGGGCGTCGCCGGGAGTCCGCGATTCGTCCGGCGGGCGATATCGAGGCCGACGCGCCGTGACGGCCGTGGCCGGCCCCGCCGGACTCACGCCAGCGGACGGATCGTGTCGACGATCTGACGCAGCCTCTTGTCGCTCACGCTGCCCGGCCCGGTGCTGTTGGAGTAGACGTAGAAGGTGACCGGTGCGCCCTGCCGGGAGGCGAACGTCGCGGCGTACACCGTGCCCCCGTTCGGCTCGCACGCGGTCCCCTTACCGCCCTTCGTCGTGGCCACGACCTTCTGCACCACGGCCTGGAGGCCGCCGATCCTCGCGTGCTCCGCGGGCGCTTCCACCGTACGGGGCAGCACACCTCCGCGCTGGTAACCGAAGTTCGCCCATTGGACCGCGTTGTGGGCGGCGGTCACCTCAAGCGACTGCAGCTGGCCCGTTGTCGCCGAGGTGATGCCCGCACCACCGAGCAGCCCCGACTGGACGATCGTGCAGTCGGCGTAGTGGGGGCCGTTCTGGCTGATGTCGGCGACGCCGTTCGAACCGACGGCGACATTCCCGCTGGCGTCGGTGAGGCCCACCCCGGTGCCGGGATCCTCGACCTTCCACCCCGGCGGGACGTCGTACACCACGCCGAAGTTGGCCGCGACCACGACCTGCCAACCCGGGACCAGCGGCGGCGATTTCGGGCCGACACCGGGCGGTGCCGGGGCCGTGGTGCCCGCGGTGGACCTGCCGGCCACCGGACGCGACGGCGCCTTGGCGGCCGTACCGCCGTGCACGAGATACCCACCGGCCGCCGCGGCCGCCACCAGCACGGCGGCCCCCGCGATCTCCGCCAGGAGACGCCCCCGGCCGCTCTTGCTCGCGGCCTCGACCGGTACGCCGTCGTTGACGGTCGAGGCCGGCCCCGAGGGACTCGCCGGTGCCCAACGGGCCGTGGGCTGGAGAGCGGGCCCCATCGACTCACGGAGAACCGCGAGGGCGGCGGCCGCGCTCTGTGGTCGTGCGGCGGAGTCCTCGGTCAGGAGATCCAGCACCAGACGGTCGAGGTACGGGGGGACGTCGGCGCGGCGGGACGCCGGCGGTACGGGGGATGACTCCGCCGGCGGTGCGCCGGTCAGCAGTTCGTAGAGGACGCGGCCGAGGGCGTACAGATCCGTACGGGGATCGGCGGTGCCCGTCCGCGTCACGCCGACGCCCAGGTTGCAGAGCCTCACGTCCCCGCTGTCGAGCAGGAACAGGTCGGCGGACGTGAGGCCACCGTGAACGACGCCCTGGGCGTGCGCGGCCGTCATGGCGTCGAGGACCTGTTCGGCCACTCTGGTGACCTGCCCGACGGGCAGCCCGCCGCCCTGCGTCGCCAGGACGGTCTTCAGGTCCTGCCCTTCGAGGTGCTCGGTCACGAGGAACAGCGGGGACTCGGCGGTTCCGATGTCCAGCATCGCCTCGACCACGGGATGCCGCACCGCCGCCGCCTTCTCGGCCTGACGACGGAACGCGGCGACGCCTGCCTGGTCGCTGGCGGCCGGTGCGGCGAAGGTCTTGACGGTGACGACCCGGTTCAGCCGGAGGTCGAACGCGCGCCATACCTCACCGACCGCGGCGCCGGGGCCGCCGATCACCGCGTCGAGACGGTACCGCCCGGCCAGTGCCTCACCGGGTTGCCGCCCCAAGGTACTTCGCATGGTCGCCCCTCACCGTTTCCAGTAGATGCCCTGGTCCTTGCCGATGTCGTAGGGTTCCTGGCACCACTGCACCGTGGTGATGTCCCCGGATCGGGGATTCAGGATGACCGTGCAGGTGTCGTAACGGGCGCCGTGATGGAAGCCGCCGTCTTCGATGACCACCGGGCGACACTGCGTGGGGTATGACTTCGCGTCCCTCGACGTGATGGTGTCGCCGACGGCAATGCCCGCGGAGTCGGCCCCGTGCATCGAGTAGGTGGGATTGAAGGTCATATAGGGGTCGTCGGGCCCGAGGTTGGTCAGCGAGAAGTGGACGTAGTACGGGGTCTTGTCCTTGACCGACCGCGACAACGCCAGGGGGGCCAGGTCGGCCTTGGAACCCTTGACGATCGAGGTCACGGTCACCCCCACCGCATCCGTACGCATCCCCTGGATGACGGGCACGACGGCCGTCTGGCCGAGCTGTTTCCAGGTGCCGGGACCGGCCTGGCCCGGCACCGTGTCACCGACCGGATGGAGCGTCGGGAGTCCGGTGGAGGACGGATGCGCCATGGCCGTCGTCCTCGGCTTCGAGCCGTGGCCACCGAAGGCGTTCGGCAGTGCGAGGGCCCCGGCCGTGAGCAGCGCCGCTCCCAGCACGCCACCGACGGCGGCGACAACGCCCTTCCGGCTCTTCGGCGCGACGGAGGGCGCGGTGACCGTCGGCGTCCCCGGAGCCTGGTCGACGGTGGGCGGCTGCGGGCGCAGGTACGGCGGCGGCCCGGCGGGCGGAACGGCGGTGTGCCCGGACCGGCGCAGGAAGTCCCGTACGGCGGCGGCGCTGACGGGCCTCTGGCCGGCCGGCTTGGCCAACAGGTCCAGGACCAGCCGCTCGAGGTGAACGGGGATGTCCGGACGGTGTGACCGCAACGGCAGGGGCGCCTCGTTGAGGTGCTTGTACATGATCGAGGCGAGTCCCGGGTCGTCCGTGTCGAACGCGGGCCTCCCCGTGAACAGCTCGTACAGCACCCCGCCGAGCGCATAGAGGTCGGCGCGGTGGTCGGCCGGCACGCCGCGGAACTCCTCTGGAGCCATGTAACGAGGCGTGCCGAGCAGCCCGCCGGTGGCCGTCAGCGTCGTACGGTCGGCCAGCCGGGCGATGCCGAAGTCACAGATCTTCACCCGGCCGTCCTGCTGCAGGAACAGGTTCGCCGGTTTGATGTCCCGGTGGACGACACCGCGTGCGTGCGCCACCGCGAGCGCGTCGGTGATCTGCTCCGCCAGTCCCACGACCTGGTCGATCGGCAGCCCGGCGGGATGCGCCGCGACGAGCCGGGCCAGGTCGGATCCTTCGAGGAGTTCCATCACGAGGAACATGACGGAGTCGTGCAGGTCGATGTCGAAGACCGCGCAGATGCCGGGGTGCTGAAGACCGGCGGCGGATTCGGCCTCCCGGCGGAACCGCGCGACTCCGGTCTGGTCCTGCGCCACGTGCGGCGGGAGGATCTTGATAGCGATCGGCCGGTTCAGGCCGAGGTCCACCCCACGCCACACCTGACCCATGGCGCCCGCGCCGATGGGGGCGTCCAGCCGGTACCGCCGGGCCAGCAGCAGCCCGGCCTCCAGGCTCAGCTCACCCGGCAACGTCTCTCCCCGAACGATCTTCATACGACTGCCCGACATTCCACCACGAAGAGCCTGAAGGCGTGCGGCGTTGCGGAGAACCGGCGGCTCACCGCGGTCTATGCTCGGGGACCGTGAGCGTTCAGCGGATGGACAACGTCGCCATCGTCGTCGACGACCTGGACGCGGCCGTCGCGTTCTTCACCGAGCTCGGCCTGGAGCTGGAGGGCAAGGCACAGATCGAAGGCCTTTTCGCCGACCACACCGTCGGACTCGACGGCGTCCGGAGCGACATCGCGATGATGCGGACCCCGGACGGCCACAGCAAGCTGGAGCTGACGAAGTACCACCACCCCGCCGCGGTCGGCGCCGAGCCGGAGAACCCGCCGCCCAACACCCTGGGCCTGCACCGCGTCATGTTCGCCGTCGACGACATCGACGCCACCATCGCCCGCCTGCGCCCCCACGGTGCCGAACTCCTCGGTGAGGTGGCGCAGTACGAGAGCATCTTCCGGCTCTGCTACCTCCGCGGCCCCGCCGGCATCATCGTCGCCCTGGCCGAACAGATCGGCTGACGCGCCGCCTCCGTTCTCACACCGTGGCCGGCCTTGGCAGGATTCAGCGCTGCCGGTGTCTGCTCGTTCCGGCCACCAGGGCGACGAGCGCGACAAGCGCGGCAGTGATGCCCGCAACGAGCATGGCGACGCTGTACCCGTGGACGACACGCTCCAGCGAGTCGGTGGAGCGTGAGCGGGCGGTCGCCGTACTGGCGACGGTGGCCAGGGCGGCGAGACCTATCGCGCCTCCGGTCTGCCGTGCGGTGTTGACGAGCCCTGACGCGAGGCCCGCGTGTTCGGCGGCGATGCCGGCGGTGGCGAGGGCGGCGCAGGGCATGGTCACGATGCCCGCTCCGGCCGCCCAGATGAGGGTCGGCCCGAGGACGTGCAGCAGATAGTCGTCGTGTGCCGGGATGGTGGCCGGCCAGGCCAGACCGCCTGCCATCAGGAGGCCTCCCGCGGCTACGAGCGGGCGTGCGCCGAACCGGGACAGCAGCGACTTGGAAGTGATAGCGCCGAGGGTCAGGACGGCGCTCATCGGTACGAGGGCGAGCCCGGTGCGCAGCGGGCTGTCCCCGAGGATTCGCTGCTGGTAGAGGGAGAGGAAGTACAGGGTCGCCGTCATGATCGCGCTGAGGCCGGCGACGATCGTGTTCGCGACCAGGACGTTGCCACGCCGCAGGATCGACGGCGGCACCAGAGGGGCCGGGCTGCGCTGCTCGACGACGACGAACAGTCCCAGCATGGTGACCGCGACGAGGAGTGCGACGATGACGCGCTCCGAGGTCCACCCGTATCCGCCGACCTGGGAGATGCCATAGGTCAGTGCCGCTGCGCCGAGAGTCACCGTGAGCGCTCCGGGAAGGTCGAGGGGCCGTCGGTCGCGGTCGCGTGACGGGTCGAGGCACGCGGAGGCCAGGACCCACAGCGCGGCGCCGATCGGGACGTTGATGAGCAGCACCCAGCGCCAGCCCAGACCCGTTGTGATCACTCCGCCGAGTACGAGGCCGAGCGCCCCTGCCGAGCCGGACGTCGCGCTTGGACGCGCTGACGATGCGCCGACTGGCCGCCGCGGCCGAGGTCACTCCAGGCGCGCTCTACAAGCACTTCCGGGACAAGCGCGATCTCCAACGTGCCATGGCCGACGCCGTCTACGCCACGATCGACCTGGCCGGCATTGACACGGACTCGCCCACCGTCGACCAGGTGATCACCTGCTGCGAACGCCTGCGCGCGGCCATGCTCGGGTTCCGCGACGGCGGCCGCATTGTGGCCGGCTCCTACTCACCCTTCGCCGCGACCGCGACGATCTCCGCCACGTTGCGCAAGCTGCTGGAGGGCTTGATCCTGCCGTCCCTCGACGCGGGGGACGTCGCCTACGCCCTCCGTAACTACACCACTGGCTTCGTGATCGAAGAACAGGCCTACCTCACCCTCCTCGCCGGCGGGGAGTGGGACGCCCTCGTCCAGTCGCTGCCACGCCAGGGCGGCACCGAAGCCGGCCGAAGCTCCGACGCCGTCGCGATCCTTACCGGCGATCGCGACCTGCGATTCCGGGCAGGCCTAAAAGTAATCTTGACCGGAACCGTCGCCTGAGCCGAACGCTCCAGGTCACTGGGTGAGGAACATGGCCGGGTGCTCGGCAACGGCCGAGCAGGTGAAGAAGCCGCCGTGACTGTGGCGGCTGATCTGCAGGCCGGTCGGCTCGTGAGCCAGAGCGTAGTCGCTGGTGCCGAATTCCAGGTGCCGATCCTCCAGCGGCTGCCACCGGAGCCCGAGCGGGTCGGTGGACCATTCGCGGCTGTCCAGCTGCAGCAGCAGGTTCACGGGCGCGCCGCAGGCATCGCACGTGGGCGGCTCGCCCATGTCGCCGACCTCCCAGGACATTCCGCCGCCGACTTTGCAGCCGGGCACCACCGACAACATGCGCTGGTACAGACTCTCCCCGGCCTCCCACTCGTCCAGCTCCTCGCGGAGATCCTTGGGGAGCTCCTCATGCCACGGAAACTCGATCACGCGTTCCGGGTGCAGCACGCATGGCCGCGGCACATAGTCCTCCTCACCGACGAAGCGCGGTGCCGGCGGAGCCGCGAGAGTCTCGGTCACGGTGGCGGAGTCGCGCCAGACGAGCCGGAACGCCGGCGCGTAGTCCCACGCCGGGTGATCGCTCGGGCACCACAGGATCTGCGCGAGATCGGTGCCGGTGGGGAAGGAGATCTCAGGAAAGTCCACCGCGGCGAGCTGGGCCACCGCGACCATCGCCACCGGACGGTCCGGCTCCTTGTCCCCGCCGTCCCCCCAGTAGGCGTCCGAGCAGTACGGCCATGGCTCATCCACCGGCCACAACAGCGGACCACCGATGTGACTGCCCGAAGCATCGGGCGTGCCAGGCCGGGGATGCAACCGCACCACCGTACGGGCGTAGGCGCCCAGACCAGGGACGGCGTCGGCGATGTCAAGCGGAGGTGCCTCGGTCGTACGGACCATCCGGGCGCTGTTCATGACCTCACCGTAGAGTTCCCCGCCGACACTGCCGGGGGATCGCCGTGGCCTCGTCGAATCAGCGTTATATCGTCATGTTCACGGACCCGGTCATCAGGGGGAATGGGATGCGGTTAAGAGATCGGGCACTCGGGGTTTTAGCCATCGCGGTCGGCTGCATGGTGACGGGGTGCGGCCCGCGGCACAGCGACCGTGCCGTGATCGGAGTCGACGCCCCGGCCGCTTTGGCCGATCGGCCGATCCACCTCACGATCCGCGGTCTCGCACCCCACGACACCGTCGAGGTGAGCGCTGCCGCCCGGGACTACGCCGAGGGGGAATGGCGCAGCCGGGCCGTGTTCCGCGCGGACGGCCACGGGACGGTCGATCTCGACCACGCCCGCCCGCGCTCCGGCACGTACACCGGTGCCGAAGGGATGGGGCTGTTCTGGTCGATGGCCCCGCCCGGCGGCGACCCCGACGAGCGGGCCTTCCACCCCCTGCCTCCGGAGATATCGCCCTCCTACAGCGTGCAGATCACCGTCGCCGTGCACGGCCATCGGCTGGCGACGAGGACACTGACCCGGCAGTGGCTCACCCCCGGCGTCACCCACAAGAGCTTCACGGTCGCGGCGGACAAGGTGGACGGCGACCTGTTCCTGCCGCCGGCGGGCGGGGGCCGCCACCCCGCGGTGCTGCTGTTCGGCGGTTCCGAAGGCGGCAAGTTCGGGGACTACGAGGCCGCCCTGCTCGCCTCACACGGCCATCCGGCGCTCTCCCTGGCCTACTTCCGCGATCCGGGCCTGCCCGGCAGCCTCACCGACATCCCGCTGGAGTACTTCGCCCGGGCGGCCCGTTCGCTCGCCGCCCAACCGGGAGTCGACCCGGCGCACGTGGTGACCAGCGGCTACTCGCGCGGTACGGAGGCGGCCCTACTGCTCGGTCAGTTCTATCCCGACCTGATCCACGGCGTCATCGTGTACTCGCCGTCGAACAGGGTCAACCCGGGTATCGGCGCCCACGGGACCGGAGGGAACGCCTGGACGTGGCACGGCCGGCCGATACCGCAGGACACCATCCCTCTCGACCACATCGACGGCCCGGTCCTGGCGATCGCCGGGGACCGGGACGCGGTCTGGGCCTCGGCGGTCTCGGCCCGGCAGATCGTGACCGAACTCGACCGCGAGCACAACCGCATCCCGCACCAGGCACTGGTGTATCCCGGAGCGGGCCACCAGGTCGGCACCTTCCCCTACCTCCCGACGGGCGTCCGCTTCTGGAACGCGACCGCCGGAGAGTTCATCGAGAACGGCGGTACCCGCGCCGCGGACGCCGTCGCACAGGCGGAAGGCTGGCCGAAGACGCTCGCCTTCCTGGCGGCGATGGGAGGCTGACAGACCTACCGGCCGGGCGGGAGCCGGTCGCCGATGAGGTCCAGCAACGCCGTGTGCGTCTCCCGGTCTGCCGCCACGACGAGCCCGCCCGGGCCGGTGTGCAGCGGCTGACCGTGGATGCCGGTCACCACGCAGCCGGCCGCCTGGAACAACGCGATGCCGGCGGCGAAGTGCACGCTGTCCCGCAGATGGCCGTCGGTGACGTACGCGGCCCGCCGCCCGGCGGCGACCCAGGCGACCGCCAAGGTGGTGGAGACGACGCGCGGGCGGAAGCGTTCCACGAATCCGGCCTCGGCGAGCAGCCGGACGGCGCGGAAACCCGGCGCGTTCGGGAACGGCGGATCGAGGTTGACGTCCACCAGCCGCGAATCAGGTGAGGGCTCGAGCGGCTCGTCCACCCCGTCGCGGCGGACGTACGCGCGAGCGCCGTCCGTCCAGAACACCTCACAGCCGTCCCCTCCCTCTGCTGCCGCAGTAGGCCATGCTTCGTACTGCTTGTGGGCGGCGACGCGGCCTCGACGCATGACCAATCCCGTATCAAAGGCCATTGTGTCCAACTCACCGCGTCCCGTTGCCTAATGCGGCACAATCAGCCACGTGCGGGACCGAGACCAGAACACCCTGCAAGGTGACTTCGGCGAAGCCTGGCTAGAGGCGGTCGCTGCCGGGTGCGGTCTCCTCCATAGCCGGTCCACCACAGTGGATCTCCAGAAGGCGGACGTGCAACTTGTGTACCCAGGGGAAGAACTAGGGACTTACTACCCTACGGTGAACGTTCAAGTGAAGACCACGATCAAGCTGAGGCAGCTTGCGTCGGGTGTTTTCAGCTATGACCTTGACATCGAGACCTACGATGTACTCAGGCGTCGGGATCACGCCGTTGGTAGGGTGCTTGTCGTTATCGGCGTTCCTGAGGAAGGTGAGCACGTGCGCCTCCACAGCGAAGGAACGCTCCTATGCGGTCGCGGAGCATGGGTGTCGCTGGAAGGCATGGAGCCTTCGGTGAACAAGACGAGCCAGGCGATACACCTTCCCGTCGAGAATACCCTGGATCAGGCAGGGTTGCACAGAATGCTTAAAACGCATGGGATTCGGCGATCGACTCCTGTTCCCGCTATCGACGTCTGGGGGCAGCCATGAGTCGGCTGAGCCCTGTCTCTGGAGTGGAGACTGGAAAGATCCCAAGTCTAGGGGCGCTTGCGGCCTATCTTGATGGCTCTGGGTGGACCCTCGAAGATGTAGATGGCCGGACTAGTCTTTGGCGGTCCCCGAGTAGTCAAACCAATGACGATGTTCGTGTCGTGCTACCGGCGGAAAAAAGCGTCCTAGATTACGTAGAACTCGTCACCGAAGCACTGAAGGCGATATCGTTCGTCGAACGGCGTCTGCCAGAGGAGATCGCTGATGATATCACTCATGGTGGAGTAGATAACGTAGCGGTCCGTCTGACTCCGAATGCTCCTGAGGGTGAGGCGCCCCTGTTCCTGGCGCACTCCGCAATCTCTGCGCTCAAGAACTTCGTCGTTGCGTCGGCCGCCGCGTTGGATCATGACTCCTTGGTTCTCCCTCCTCGGCGACCGCAACGCGCGGAGGCCTATGCGGCTCAGGCCAGACTATCCACCCGGCCGGGGAGTTTCGTTCTGTCGCTTGCTCTTCCGCTGGCAGACGTTTACTCGGACGACGATTCAGATGTTGCAACTCCTGAAGGTCAGGATGTTTTGATGGAGGTTCCTCCTCGGCCTTTCGGGCGTAGAGTAACGAATCGAATGCTGACAACCGCCCGGAAGGCGCAACAGTTGGCGGAGCGCGTTAGTGAGGGGGATCTACCGCTATCCTCGTTCGGGAAGTTCGCGCCGGACACCCCTAACGCTACAGAATTGGCGGCACTAAGTGCCTTGGGCGGTCCAGATTATGAGGTCTATCAACTTCGTTTCGCCGGGTCACCTCTCGTTCGTGAACATTTCGCTCCTGTGCTCCTTCGAATCACTCCTGGGCAGCAGCGAATTCTCGGCGAAGCTGCAGACTATCTGAGAACGAAGCAGCCTAGGTCGGGAGTGACGGTAGCCGGCCTGGTGGTCCGCCTCTTCCGAGAAGGTAATTACGGGCGTGGCGAGGTGGTTATTCAAGGGGTAGCCGATGATTCTGGCGATGCCCGTCGGTACAGGGTCGAGCTAAGCGAGTCCGATTACAACGAAGCTGTCCGGGCGCATGGCGATGGGTTGCAGGTCACCGCTACGGGAGACCTAGATATCAGAGGCACGAGGCGATCGCTGCGGAGGTTGACCTCGTTTGCTGTCATCCCGGGTATTGATGAGGAGTCGTGAAGGCGGGTCGCTGCCACGACCTCAAAGCACCGCGTGGGGTCTCCGCAATGCGTAGCGCTCACCGACGACGTCGGTGACGGCAGCGGCGGGCCGTCGGCGCTTGCTCGCATATGCCGGACGTCGTCGGGCGGGCGGTCCGGGTCGGTGTCACACGGCGATGTTGACGTAGGTGACGGTGACGTCGTCGGGGACGGCGGTCCCGCTCGTGGGCAGGGGGACGAACCGGATGGTGCCAGTGCCGTAGCAGGGCAGCGAGATCGACGTCGGGATGTCCTGCGGGACGTTGTAGGCGTGGAACACGATCGGCTCGCCGGTGGACACCGCGGAGAGGGCGACGGCGACGGCGACGGAGGTGCCCAGGCTGCCGGTGTACCCGCCGCCCTTCGTCGAGACGGCACCCGGGGCCACTGCCAGCGTCTGACCTGCGATGGGATGCCCGGTCTGGTCCGGATAGGCGGGACCGGGACAGACCATCTTGATCACCGCTTTGTCGTGCGCGCCGTTCACGAGGCCGTGGAACCCCTGGTCGGGCCCGATGGGAACGATGACGTCGGCGCCGGCCGCGCTCGGAGCGGCCGTGATGCCGCCGGCCAGGACGCCGAGTGCCGCTAACAGGTGACTGGTCCTCACGTGTTCCGTCCTCTCGAGAGGTCTCGGGATCGAACTCGATGGGGTCGTGGCGAAACAACCCCACTTCGGTGGATAGCACGACCACCGCCCCGGAACCACGGTTCGGCGTGACCTGCTTGAGCCACGGCGGCGACCTGCCCCTTCGCGCTCAGGACACGGCGCCGTCGCGGAGTTCGATGACGCGGTCGGCGTGGCGGACCAGGAGGGGGTCATGGGTCGCGACGACGGCCGTGACGCCCTGGTCGCGGACGACGGCGCGGATCAGCTGCATGATCGACTGGGCGGTCTCGGAGTCGAGCTGTCCTGTGGGTTCGTCCGCGATGAGCACCTGCGGCGACCGGGCCAGGGCGCGGGCGATGGCGACGCGTTGCTGCTGGCCGCCGGACAGTTCGTACGGGCGCTGCCGGGCATGGTCGGCGAGGCCCACCATGGCCAGCAGCAGCCGTACGCGCTCCTCGCGTTCGCGGGCCGGGGTCCGCGTCAGCCGCAGTGGCACGCCGACGTTCTCCGCCGCCGACAGCACCGGGATCAGCCCGAACGACTGGAACACGAACCCGACCGTCTCCCGCCGCATGCGCTGCAGCTCCGCCGGGCCGGACGATGTCACCTCCCACGGGCCGACGACGACCCGGCCGGAGGCCGGGCTGTCGAGCCCGCCGATGAGGTTCAGCAGCGTCGTCTTCCCCGAACCCGAACGGCCGCGGACGGCCAGGAGCTCCCCGGCCTCGACCGTGAAGCTCACGTCCCGGAGGACGTGGTTCGCCCCGTACGCCTTGTTCAGGCCCTCAACGGTGATCATCAGGCCAGACTCCGATGTGGTCCGTCTCCAGTTCCAGGCGTACCCGGTCCTTCATGTCCAGCGCCGTGGTGAACGACCGGGGGAGCTGCAGCCGCCCCGCGCGGTCGAGCACGGCGTACTCCGCGACGACGACGTCGCCGGACTCGGAGGTGCGGCGGAGGATCTCGCTGCTCGTCCGCCCGTCGCGGATGCCGATCGTACGGTCGACGTTGCCGGCGACCTCCGGGTCGTGGGTGACGATGACGGTCGTGACGCCGAGGGACCGGTTCGCGGTGCGGAGGGCGGAGAACACCGACGCGCCGGTCGCCGTGTCGAGCTCGCCGGTGGGCTCGTCGGCGAGGACGACCTTCGGCCGGTTCGCGACGGCCACCGCGATGGCGACGCGCTGCTGTTCGCCACCGGACATCTCGGCCGGTCGCGCCGTGGCGCGGTCGGCCAGGCCGACCAGGTCGAGCAGTTCGAGGGCGCGCGTGCGCCGTGCCTTCCGCCCGAGACCGGCGAACCGCATCGGCATCTCGACGTTCTCCGCGGCCGACAGGTACGGGAGGAGGTTCCGCGCGGTCTGCTGCCACACGAACCCGACGAGTTCCCGCCGGAACCGCAGCCGGTCGCGGCCGGACATGTCGAGCAGGTCGACCCCGGCGACCCGCGCCACGCCCGCGGTCGGCACGTCCAGCCCGGCCAGGATGTTCAGCAGCGTCGACTTGCCCGACCCGGACGCGCCGACGAGCGCCACCATCTCGCCCTCCTCGACGAGCAGGTCCAGGCCCTGCAGCGCGATCACCTCGACGCCCTGCGTCTGGTAGATCCGCACCAGGTTGTCGCAGACGATGTGGGCGTCCGCGCCGTACGCCGGGCCGGTGCTGCCGGCGCGGCGCTCCAGCTCCGCCAGGTCGGGTTCGTCCAGGCTCATACCTCTCCGATCCGCAGCACGCCGCCGAGGCCGCGCCGCGTCGCGACCAGGGCGTCGATGAACACGGCCAGGGCCGCGAAGACCAGCAGTCCGCCGGCGAGCGACGCGGAGACCGCCAGGTCGGGCACGAAGTGCCGGACCGGCGACCCGCCCGTGTACGGGCTCAGGTCGATGGCGGGTCCCAGCAGACCCGGCAGGACGAGCCCGAGCGCCCACCCGCCGGCGAACGCGACGAACAGCACCGGCGCGATCTCGACGACGGCCAGCCAGTGCGCCTGCCGCCGGCTCAGCCCGAGCGTGCGCAGGTACGACACGGCGCGCCCGCGGCCTCGCGCGCCCGCGAACAGCATCACCAGGATCGCGAGCGTTCCGTAGCAGGTCACGAGGGCGGCCGTCAGGCCGAACCCCTGACCGACGATCCGGCCGAGCGTCCCCTGGGTGAGGGCGGCGTGCTCCTGGCGGTACGTCGTCACGGCGTTCTTCTCGGCGGCGCCGAGTGACGGCTGGGCGGCGGCGCGCGACAGCGCCGCCGCGTCGATGTGGTCGCCGCGGACGAAGATGGAGACCGAGCCGGTGTTGCCGCCGCCGGTGGCGCGGCCGAGCGCGTCGGCGGGCACGAGGACGAACGGGTCGTCGGCGGACTGGCCGGGGAAGCCCGTGACCGTGCCGGCGTTCCGCAGCGGCATGCTCTGGCCGTAGTCGGTGGACACGCTGACCCCCGACTTCGGCGCGTGCGCGGTGGGGGAGAACAGCGCCGGGATCCCGGGGCCGCGCGGCCACGCGGGCGGCCGCAGGGGCGTGTCGGCCATCATCCGCCGGTAGGCGGGCAGGTCGACGCCGATCACGGTGAGCTCGCTGATGAGCTGGCCGTCCACGGACATCCGGGCCGCGTGGACGGTCTGGGCGGGCACGACGGCCCGTACGCCCGGCGTGCGGCGCACCCGGTCGATCACGTCCCGGCTCATGGTCACCGCGTCGACCCGCGCGTCCCCGCCCACCGACGCGTACGTCGCGAGGCGCTGCGCGCGGCTCAGGCTCGCCTCGACCGTCGAGCCGAACCCGATGACCGCCACGGCCAGCAGCACGACGACGAGCGGCAGCGCCGCCGTCGACACGCGGGCGACGCCGATGAACGGGACCGCCGACCGCCCCCGCGCGAGAATCCGCTGGACCGGCCGCAGGACGTACGGGAGGGCGCGCAGGAGCACGAGCCCGGCGGCCACGGCCAGGAGCACGGGGACGGCGGACAGGAACGGATCGACGCTCCCGGTGGCGGGGAGGCCGCGCCGGCGGACGAGGTACGTCCCGGCCACCGCGAGCACGACGAGCAGGCCCTCGGCGACCAGCCGTCGCCCCGGGAGACGGAGCCCGGCGGCCGTCGGCCCGCCGATCGCCGTCAGGACCAGGATCGCCACCGCGGCGTACGACACGGTCTGCGCCGGGCCGTCGACGAGGAGCGCGGACAGCGCGAGGCCGGCGGCGGCGGCCGGCAGCGTCACCAGGGCCGTGACGCCGGCGGTGAGCCCGGCGAGCCGGAGCCGTGAGGCGCCGCGGGCGGCCTGCAGGTGGAGGTCGGGGTTCATCCGCCGGAGCAGGAGCCCGACGGCGAGGGCCAGCACGCCGAGCGCGGCGGCGAACAGCCCGGAGACCGACAGGAACATCAGCGCCTGCGTCGTCCGGAGCCGCTGCACGAAGTCGTCGAGCACCCAGTCCAGCCGCGTGCTCATCGAGGTGTTCTCGCCCGCGATCCTCTCGGCGGACCGGTGGACGTCGTCCACGAGCGTCTTCGCGGACCCGGCCGTGACCCGGTCGGTGCCGGGCGTGTACGTCCAGGTGACGTTGACCCCGAACGGCGTCCGGGTGCACAGCGCGCGGTAGCCGGCCGGGTCGAGGATCCCGGTCGCCAGGACGACGTCGTTCCCGTCGGGCGTCTTCCTCAGCTCGGCGTCCGCGAACTTCGCGTGCGACGCGGACGCCCAGTACCGGTCGCCGGGGTCCGCCGGGACGAACAGCCCCGTGATCCGCACGTTGAGGGCCGGCTGGGTCGCGGTGCGCAGGACGTCGCCGGCGGCGACGCCCAGCCGCCGCGCCGCGCGTTCGGGCAGCGCGGTCTCGAGCGCGGGGCCGGGCGGGCGGCCCGAGACGTACCGGATGTGGGCGTTCGCGCTGCTGGAGTAGCCGAGGCCCAGCGTCTGGTTCACGCCGTGCGCGAGCGGCAGGAACGATGAGCCGGCGAAGTAGTCGCTCGTCACGATGGTGTCCCGCAGCGGCTTCGGGAACGTCGCGCGCCACTGCCGCGCCGCCGTCGCGAGCCCGTCCGTGCTCGCGAGGAGACGCGCGCCGCGCGCCTGCGCCTCGTCCGCCGCGGTCGACGGCAGCCCGGACGACACGACGAGGTCGGTGGCGCCGGACGGCGCCCCGGCCATCGTCTCCCGCGCGGCGCGGTCGTACCCGGAGACGAGCGCCCGCGGCCCCGCGTCGGCCAGGAACGTCGTGACGAGGACGAGCAGCCCGAGGACGAGCAGCGCCGGCCGGTGCGCCCGCGCGGTCCGCCGGATCATCGCTCCTCCAGGGGACGGCCGTGCCGCAGCGAGCGGGCGAACAGCAGCAGCACCGCGGCGATCAGCACGACGATCGCGCCCAGCATCGAGACGATCGCGGGCCACCGCAGGATGACGTGCACGGGCGGGTACGGAGTGGTGGCGGCCGCCGTGAGCACGACGTGCGGAACGACGAGACGGGCCAGCACGATCCCGAGCAGCAGACCGCCGGCCAGGCCCAGCCCGACGAGGAACGCCTGCTCGACGGCGACGAGCCCGAGGACCTGCCGCCCGCCGACGCCGAGCGCCCGCAGGACCGCGAACTCACCGGCGCGCTCCCGCGCCGACACGGCCGTGTGGACCGCGAACCCGATCGCCGCGAGCACCAGCGCGGCGCCGAACCCGAGGATGAGGGCGCCCCGCAGCCCGCGCCCCAGCGGGGCGTCGCGCAACCGGTGCCGCAGGGCGTTCCGGTCGACGACGGTCTGCCCCGCGAGCGCCTTCGCGACCGGCGCGGTGTCGCGGGCCGTCAGCCACCATTCGCCGGGCGCGGGCGCGGGTACACCGGCGGCGAGGTCCCGGTCGCTCAGCGCGGCCCAGTCGACCATCACGCCGGGCTTGCCCGGCGCGACCGACGGCAGTGCGGGGACGATCCCCGCGACCGTGATCGGATGGGCGAGGCCGCCCTGGTCGAGGCTGAGCCGGCCGCCCACGCCGACGTGCGCGCGGGCGGCGAGGTCACGGGTGACGATCGCCGGGAGGGGCGCGCCGGCCTGCCCGCCGCGCACCAGGGCGCTGCCGACGAGCTGCGGCGACTGCCACTCGGCGGTGGACGCGGGCGGCAGACGCAGGCTCAGCAGCCCGCCCGGCTCGGGCCGCAGGTTCTCGGCGAGGCCGTCGCTCGCCGTGATCTGCCCGGTCCACTGAACGCCCGCCGGCGAACCCAGCGCCGGCACGGTCAGCGTGAGGTCGCCCGGACGGCCGCCGGACGCGCCGACGTAGGAGAAGCGGAAGCCGCGGACCGCGATCGGGTAGGCGATGGCGCCGCCGGTTCCGGCCGCCGCCGACAGGTCGACGTCCTCGGTGTGGGTGCTCCCGTCGGCGGCCACGGAGCCGATGTCGACCTCGTACGTCACGTGGAACGCGTCGGTGAGGATCATCGAGAGCTCGACCGGGCCGCCCGTCCGGTCGGCGCGCACCCCGACGGACAGCCGCGACGGCCGCCCCGGGACCGGTACCGCCGCGCCCGTACGGCCTGCCGCGAGCCGCGCCGGGTCCGCCGGGAACGGGGTCCGCAGCATCCGTGCGATCTTGCCGGCGTCGGCCGCGAGCACCGTGACGTCCGAACTCGCGGTCCCGCCGAACGCCCGCAGGACCGGGCTCACCGCCGTCACACCGGGCAGCGCGGCGTACCGGCCGCCCTGCCCCGCCGTCTGCGGCGACGTGTCGTCGGTCGGCGCGGTGACCCGCAGGTCGGCGCCGGCCTGGAAGTCCGCCTGGTCGAGCTGCGACTGCCGCCACGTCACGCCGGTCGTGACCGACAGCACGCCCACCGCCACCGTCATCACCAGCAGCAGAGTGGGGCCGGCGGTACGCAGCGGCCTGCGGCTGACCTGCCGCGTGGCCACCGCGGGCGCCAGGCCGCGGCCGTGCGTGGTGGCCCGCTCCCCGGCGCGCGAGGCGACCGGCACGAGCCGCAGGACGAGGACGCCTCCGGCGAGGAGCGCGAGCGCCGGACCGGCCACGATCAGCGGGTCGATGCCGAGCCCCCGCGTCGCCGTCGCGGTGACCGGGCCGCCGTAGTGCGCGAGCTGCCAGACCGCCAGCGCCGCGAGGACGACGAGGGCCAGGTCGCCGCCGGCCCGCTGGATCGCCGCGCGCCGCTCGCCCCGGCCGCGCTCGGCGAGGGCCGCGACGTACGTTCGCCGGATGCCGCTCAGCGCCGGCAGGCCGAGGGCGGCGGCGCACGCCAGCGCGCCCGCGACCGCGATCGCCCAGGCCAGTACCGGTGACGGTGGCGTGGCGGTGCCTCCCGCGACGGCGCGTACGAGCGGTGGCGCGAGGAACGGCGCGGCCACCGCGGCCGGGAGGGCGAGCAGCAGGCCCTCGGACGCGGCGAGGCCCGCGATCTGACGCGTCGACGCGCCACGGGCGCGCATGAGCATGACCTCCACCCGCCGGTGCTCGGCGAGGAGCCGCGCGACGAGCGTCAGCGTGTACACGGCGAGGACGACGAGCTGCAGCGCCGGGATCAGCAGCGTCGACCGCGCGACGAGCAGCGCCCGGCCGACCTGCGTCAGCAGGTCCGCCAGCGAGGACTTGACGCTGTAGGAGCCGCCGAGCGCGGCGGGCAGCGCGCGGGCCCGCGCGGCGACGTCCGTCAGCTCGTTCGCGCGGATCTCCCGCATGGACGGGGACACGAGCCAGCGCACGGTCACCGTCGTGGCGAAGCGCGCGCTGAACGTCGCCGGAGGCACCACGAGCGGGCCGAACGTGGTGTAACCGAGGCGCTCGGCCCCGGTCGTGACGAGCCGGTCGCCGCCCCAGAACCAGTCGTCCGCGTGCCGCACCTCGAACAGCCCGGTGACGGTGACCGTGACCGGCGGGCCGCCGACCCGGCTGTGCAGGGTGACGGTACGGCCGGGGGACAGCCGCATCGCCCGCGCCGCCGGCACGGGCAGGGCGGCCTCGATCCCGTTCGCGGTCGGCCAGCGGCCCGCGACGAGGCGGGCGTGGCCCTCGATCCCGTCGTACGTCGCGAACGTCGTGAGCTGCGGGTGCGGACTCCGCTCCTGCCCCGGCACGGCGTACGAGTCGCCGCGCGCGCTGACCACGACGGCCGCCGGGACGTGCCCGTACACCCTGCGGACGGCGGCCGTGACCGTACGCCGCGCGGCGGGAATGTCATGCGCGGCGACGCTGGTGGTGATCCGCGTGCCGGCGTCGTCGAACGTCGCCGCGGCCAGGGTGGCGCGCAGCCCGTCGCCCGTCACGGTCGCGGCGTAGCCGCCGAGCGCGGTCAGGATCGTGACGGCGAACAGCACGGTCGCCGAGGCCGCCAGGACGAGGAGTCGATGGCCGAGCGCGCGCCGGACCGTGAACTCCGCCCGTCGCACCCCCCGTCGCCTCCCTCACCTCGCCGCGATCAGGCCATCTTCACGATCGGGACATGATTCGGGCAAGTGCGCGGGAGAACGACGCCCGGACCGGTGCCCGCGATTCGCCGTCACCGGGGACGGAGGCGGGGCTCCCGCAGGTCGTTCGGGACGGTGGCCGGGCGGCCGGACAGCACGGCGCCGTCGACCTCGGCGCGGGCCAGCGTCATGCAGGCCCCGGTGCGTTCCCTCCGCGCGCCGGACGTGTTCGCCTTGATGGCGACACTGGCCAGGGAGGTGAACAGGTCGACGTCGCCGTCGCTGTCGAGTCGTACGCGGATCCAGTCCCCGCCGGGGGCCAGCTGCACGCGCCCCGACTCCAGGAGGGGACGGCGCAGACGCCCGATGACCGGCCAGGTCAGCCGCAGCTCCGCGCAGCCGTCGGCGTGCACATGGGCGAGCTGCCGGCCGTCGATCTTCAGCGCCGTGCCGAGACCACAGGCGGCGCGTCCTCTGCGTACGCCGGGCCACGAGGCCACCTGCGCCATCGCGCGATCGGCGTACGACGTCGCCGGAACCTTTCTTCCCCGCATGACAACCAATCGTTCACCCTCCGACCCCGCCATAGGAAGACTTGTGACACAAAAAGCCTCTATGCGGGGAACGGCGTGGGCAGAGGCCGCCGGGTGCCCGGGGCGGGTGGCCGCCGCCGGGGGCCGGACGCGGGCAGGCCGCCGGGGACCGGGCGCGGGGAGGGGCGCCGGGGGTCAGACGCGGGTGGCGGTGGCGTAGGACCCGGTGCGCAGCTCGTCGAGGAGGCCGCGTTCGACCGGCTTCCAGCCGAACACCCGCTCGGCGCGGGAGGGATCCAGCGGCGAGGACCGGGTGAGCACGCCGGCGAAGGGGCCGAGCGCCTGCCGAGCCTGTTCGAGAGTGATCGACATCGCGCGGGCTCCCGTGGTGTCGGCCACCGCCTCGGCGATCTGCCGCATGGAGGTACGGCTCCGGGTCGCGGCGTTGACGACGAGATGTCGCTCGCCCCGCTCCAGCGCGGCGACGTACAGCCTGGCGAGGTCGTCGACGTGCACCGAGCTCCAATCGTTGGCGCCGTCGCCGATGTACGTGGCGACTCCCCGCTCCCGTGCGCCCGCGATCATGCCCTGGAGCAGCCCGGAACCGCCCCGTCCGTAGATCAGCGCGGCCCGAATCACCGTCACCGCCGGCCCGTCGGCGGCCAGCACCTGCCGCTCGCCCAGCACCTTGTACGGCTGCGGGGAGTGTTCGGAGTCGACCGGGGTGTCCTCGTCGACCGGCACTCCCCGGGTGTCCGGATAGACCAGGCCGGTGCTGGTGTAGACGAACGGGCTCCCCGGCCTGAGCCCGGCGAGCATCGCCGCCAGCGCCGGCTCCTCCAGCGTCCGCATGGCGGGGTCGGTGAAGTCCACCGCGGCGTGGACGACGGCGTCTGCCCCCTCTGCGGCGAGACGGAGGGCCGCCGTGTCCGCGAGGTCCCCCGGAACCGCCTCCGCCCCCAGCTCGGTCACCCGGTCCCGAGCCGCCTGTGACCGGGCGAGCGCGCTCACCCGGTGGCCCGCCGCGACGAGGTGCTCGGTGAGCACACCGCCGAGATAACCGCTCGCACCCGTCAGGAAGATCTTCATGGTCCTGTCCTCGCTGGTAGACGGCGGCCGCCGATCCGCGGCCACTCCGCCCAGCGTTCGTGAGCGGGCCGTGGCCAGCCAGGGACCATCGGTCCGTGGCTGAGCGCGGGTCGGGGCCGCGGCGGGGCCGTACCGTGGGGCCATGGACAAGCACGCGCTGGCGGCGTTCCTGCGCAGCAGGAGAGAGCAGGTCCGGCCGGAGGACGTGGGCCTGCCGCGGGGGTCGCGGCGCCGCACCCCGGGGCTGCGGCGGGAGGAGGTCGCGCAGCTCGCCCACATCTCCACGGACCACTACAGCCGTCTGGAGCAGGCGCGCGGTCGGCACCCGTCACGCCAGGTGCTCCGGGGCATCGCCCGCGCGCTGCGCCTGTCCGATCAGGAGCGGGCCCACCTCTTCTCTCTGGCCGGTGAGCTGGAGGACGATCCGGGGCGGCTGCCGTCGCGCGAGGTCGCCCCCTCCACCGCCGCCCTGCTGGACCGCCTCGCCGACACCCCCGCGATGGTGCTGGACGACACGTGCCAGGTGCTCGCGTGGAACCCGCTCGCCGCCGCCCTGTTCGAGGACTTCTCGGCCCTGCGGGCGGCGGACCGCAACGTCCTGCGCCGCATCTTCCTGCACCCCGACCACGACCACGGCGTGTACGGGATCACCGGCCACGAGCGCCTGGCGATCAACGCCGTCAGCTATCTGCGGGTCGCCACCACCCGCTACCCGGACAGCGCCGAGTTGCGTTCGCTGATCGACGAGCTCCTGGCCGGCAGCGCGACCTTCGCCCGGCTGTGGAACTCCCAGGAGCTCCGCATCGAACACCATTCCCGGCAGGTCTTCCAGCACCCGAAGGTGGGGCCGATCGAGCTGGACTTCGACATCCTCACCGTGCCGGACGCCGACCAGCACCTGGTGCTCTTCACCGCCGAGCCGGGCTCCGCCTCGTACCGGAACCTGCAGTTCCTCGGGGTGATCGGCGCACAGCGGATGGACGCGCCCACCTGAGCCGGAGCGCGCGCCGCGACGCCGCTCAGGACGTCGTGTGCTCGGCGGTCAGGTGACCCGAGTCGGTGCGCAGGTAGAGCCTTCGCGGGGCACGCTGGTCGTGCGGAACGCCGGCGACGTCCTTGCCGCCGCTGTCGGTGTCGGCGTCCACGTTGTACGGGCCGCCGGGGACCGCCACGCGAAGGGAGGCGGAGTCGGTCGTCGCGTTCACGTTGGTGGGCGGGGCGGCGAAGGTCAGCCGGACGCTCCCGGACTTCGAATGCGCCCGTACGGTCGCCGCGGTCAGCCGCGTGGCGTGGATCGACCCCGAGTCGGTCGTGAGGGTGAGGGGGCTGCCGACGTCCTCCACGACGATCGAGCCCGAGTCGCTGTGGGCCCGGACCGCGCCCTTGACCGAGTGGATCGCGACCGATCCGGAGTCGCTGCTCGCGTCGGCGGTCGCGACCCCGGTGACGTCGATCCTGCCGCTGTCGGCGCGGGCCTGGACGGTGACGGAGGCGGGGACCGTGAGCTCGTAGTCGACCTTGCAGCGGGAGCAGCCCCTGGTGAACGTCAGGGTCCCGGAGTCGAGCCGCTGGCCGGGATGCGGAGTGCCGTCCTGGTAGTGCACGACCCGGTGAATCCGCACCGCGGAGCCACCCGCCCTGATGACGAGCCGGCCGTCTTTCGAGTCGAGATTCACGGCCTTCACCTGGCCGTTCACGGTGGCGTCGGAGGTGAGTTCGTTCTTGTAGTCGCCGAAGTGCACGCTGACACCGCACCCGGAGAGGCCGAGAACGGCGAGCAGGGGCAGGGCCAGGCCACCTTTGCGCACGGACGTACTCCTCCCCGTCGGACTGCCAGCACGCTATCCGGACCGCCCGGCCGCGGCCATGGGGACCGCAGGCGTCACGGGGGTGGGGTTAGCCCCCCGTCAGGTACCAGAACCGTCCTCGGGCTCGGCGGGCGGCGGGTCCGTACGCTCCTCCGAATCCGGCACCGAGGAGTCCGACTCGGAGGCATCCGGCTCGGCGGAGTCCAGCGAGGTGGACCAGCCGCCGAACAGGGGCGACCCCCAGTTGCGGGTGTCCTCCTTCAGCCGGTCGAAACCGCGGCGGATGCTCTCCCAGCTCTCGTCCGCGAGCGGAGTGCCGACGTCGGCGGAGGAGTCGATCGGCGCGTCACCGAGCGGATCCGGGCTCTGGGGCTCCGGCGTCTCCGGGTACCGGCCGCTCGGCGACGTCGCGTCGCCGCGCTCGCCCGGTGGTGTCCAGAGCGGCTGTCGTTCCGGCGCGGACGGCGGGCGTACGGGGTCGGCGGGGGACGGCTCGCCCGGGGCCTCGTATCGCTCCGGCGCGGACGCCGGCCCGGCCTGCGGCGTGAAGGACGAAGGGCCGGAGGAGGCCTCGCCGTCCGCCGCCGGGGCGGAGAAGGACGCGGTGCGCGGGGGCTCCCCTGCGGCGGTCCCGTACGGGGGCGGTTCGACCGGGGACCGGTCGTCGTCCGTACGGGAGAACGGCCGTCCCGGCGCGGGATCCGGTGGCGGCGGCCCCCAGGACGACGAAGCCTCGGACGGCAGAGGATCACGGGACGACGGCCCGGGTGTGCGTGGTTCCCAGGGAGACGGTGGCTCCGGCGGCCGGGATCGCCCGGACGACGGCGGCTCGGGCGGGCGGGGCTGCCCGGACGACGCAGGCTCGGGCGACGAGGGTTCGCGGGAGCGGGGTTCTCTGGGGGACGGCGGCTCGGGCGGGCGGGGATCCCAGGGCGGCGGTGGCGCGGACGGCCGGGGACTCCAGGACGGTGACGCCTCCTCCGCGCGGAGCTCCCAGGACGACTGCGGTCCGGTCGGCCGCGCCTCCCAGGGGGACGGTGACTCGGAGGATCTGGGCTCCCAGGGCGAGCGGCCCGGCGCTCCGCCCTGACGAGGGGCACGCGCGGGCGGGCGCTGCCGCCAGGGATCGTCCTCGGCCGGAGCCGAGGCGGCGACCGGCACGGCGACGTCCTCGTCGCCGGCGTCGGCCAGGGCGAGCCGCCGGCGACGCTGCCGCCAGCCCAGAATGAGGCTGAGGACGAGGAGCGTGCCGCCGCCGCTGAGCACGGCGACGAGCATGAGGTCG
Organism: Actinoallomurus soli; assembly: GCF_024055715.1. Taxonomy (GTDB): domain Bacteria; phylum Actinomycetota; class Actinomycetes; order Streptosporangiales; family Streptosporangiaceae; genus Actinoallomurus; species Actinoallomurus soli. Next base: position 117,113 of record NZ_JAMXMV010000003.1, on the reverse strand, counting down.
GGGCCGCCGCCCCCCGACGGGGACCCGTTGGCGTCCGGCTTGGTGGACGAGGACTGCGGCTGCTTGACGGTGGCGCCGCCGTGCTCGGCCTTGTTGATGCGCGCCGCCGCGCGCAGCGCGCCCAGGGCGTCGGCCACGCCGGTGCCGGTCGCGGTGCTCCGGCCGTCGGGCGGGCGGTGGGTGGTGCCCTGTTCGAGGGCCTGCTTGACCTCGGCCGCCGAGAGGCGCGGATAACGCGCCTTGAGGAGCGCGCTGATGCCGGCGACGAGCGCGGCCGACGAACTGGTGCCGGTGCCCAGCACGTAGCCGTGGCCCGCCACGTCGGCGCTGACGATCTCGACGCCCGGCGCCGCGACCGAGACGTACGCGTGGCGGTTCGTGAACTTGGCCGGCTTGAAAGCGCGGTCCACCGCGCCGACGGCGATCACGCCGGGGTAGGCGGCCGGGTAGTTGCGGCGGTTTCCGGTGGCGCCGTCGTTGCCGGAGGACGCCACGAGGACGACGCCCTTGTCCAGGGCGTACTTGATGGCCGACTCCTCCAGCGGGTTGCCGTCGTAGAACAGCTTGCCGCCGCCGAGGGACATGTTGATGACCTGCGCGCCGTGGTCGGTGGCGTACCGGATGCCCTGGGCGATGGCGTCACGGGAGCGCGCCACCTGCGCGTGGTCGTTCCGCATCGGGTCACCGAGCTCCCACGTGACCCTGATCGACAGGACCTTCGCCTCCGGCGCCACGCCCATGATGCCCGCGCCGCCGGCGGCGCCGTGACCGTGGCCCGCGATCAGGCTGGCCATCTCGGTGCCGTGGCGGCCCCAGTAGCGGTTGCCCGGCTTGCGCGCGTGGCCGGTGAAGTCGGGGCCGTCGATCACGCGCCCGGTGAGGTCCGGCTGATGGCCGTCGACGCCGGTGTCGAGGACGGCGACCGTCACGCCGTCGCCCCGGGAGTACTTCCAGGCGCGTGACAGGTGCAGAGCGCCGAGCGTCCACTGCTGACCGCGGTACAGGTCGGCCGTTGCCGCGCGGGCGGGTGGGCGGAGCGGTCGGCTCGGCACGGCGGACTGGGCGGCCGGAACGGACAGCACCGCGACGGCGGCGCCGGCCAGCAGCGCGGAGACGAGGCGAGGAAAGGTGCGGCGGGGCTCGGATACGGGCACCGGTTTCCTCCCCGGTATCGGCGGCGGGCGTCATTCTGCCACGGAGGGGCGCCGGAGCGCTCCCATGAGCGACCGCCTCTGGTGCGCCGAGGGCCGGTCCCGCGCACGGAGCGGCCCACCGGTCCGGGTACGGTTTCAGGGCGGTACGAGCGCCGGGCCGGCACTCTCTGGCCGCACGTGGCCTTCCGCGTGCCCTTCCCTGGCGGCCAGCCGGATTCCGGCCCGGTTCCGTCTGCTCCGCCGGGCGTACAGCAGAAGCCTCCCGCCGTATGACGACCCGTCCGGAGGCCCGGGCGCACGATCGGGGCATGGAAACGATGAGCCTGGCCGCGTACGGCCCCTGGCAGCACGGTCCCTGGCAGCACGGAGACGGCCCCGGCTGGTGGCCCGTCATCCCTCTCGCGTTCGGTCTGTTCTGGCTGCTCCTCCTCGGCGGAGGCGGCTACCTGCTCTGGCGCCGTACGAAGACGCCGGCGCGCGCGGAGTCGGTGCTCGCCGAACGGTACGCGCGAGGCGAGATCGACGAGGAGGAGTACCGCGAGCGGCTGGCCGTCCTGCGCTCCTGAGGCCTGCGCGCTGCCGAAGGGGCGCGCAGTGCTGTCCGGTGGTCGGCCGGGTGCGCACCGCATCGAGGGCATCAGGATCGGTTGCATCCCGCCGATGTGCGACCTGGACCTGCCGGACGAGATCGTCCCGATCGCCACCGCCGAGGACATGGCCAGGCGCCTGGCCCGCGAGGAGGGCCTGTTCGCCGGTACATCGTCAGGCGCGAACGTGCTCGCCCCGATCCAGGTCGGCCAGCGCCTCGGCCCGACCGCCAGGATCGCGACCTTATTGGTCGATTCCGGCCTGAAGCATCTCAGCACCGCTGTGTACCAACGCGGATGAATTCGACAACATGCCCTCACTGACACCGAGGGGCCGCGGACCGGGATGTGGCCGGGGTGTCGTGGGGAACAACGGGTTCGAGGTTGTCGGCGGCTCGGGTGTGCAGGCGTTCACCGGGAAGGCCGGTCGGGGTGAGCAGCACGGCGACGCGGTCGAGCAGGCGGGCGTGTGCTTCGAGAACGGCCGCGAGGCGGTCCGGTATGCGGTCCTGTTCGCGTGCGGGCCAGATCAGCAGGGTGGCGAGCGCGGCCAGGAGCGCGCCAGCGGCGTTGTAGGTGCTGCGTTCGAGTGCGTCGATCCACCCGATGGTGCCGCTGGTGTCGGTCAGCAGGAGGGCCACGGGGGCGGAGAAGACGGGCCAGAAGCCGTAGTTGATCCGCCGGAGGGGCTGGCCGAGTCCGCTGAGGAGGGCGACGGCGGCCATGAGGACGTAGGGGGACACCCCGGCGGCGACCACGAGCAGTGCGGCGGCGAGCGCGGAGCCCAGCACGGTGCCGCCGACGCGTTTGACGATCCGGCGTGTGGTCTGGCCCCAGCTCGGGCGCAGCGTCGTGACGATGCCGATGATCACCAGCTGGCCGCCGGGCAATCCGGTTGCGGTGATCAGGACGTAGGCCGCGGTGACGCAGACACCGAGCCGGACCGCGTGCCGGAAACGAGGGTCGCCCTCGCCAGCGGCAATGCGCAGGGCGGCGAGGGCGGCACGGACGCGGACCGCGGCGGGCTCGCGTGGGGGGCGGGGTCGCGGCGAGTCGTGCCGGCCACCGAAGTACGGGATGAGCAGCAGGGCGGTGGCGAACAGTCCGCCGGCCAGAAAAAGCGCCGTGTTCAGCCACACGTCGGGGTGCGGCTGCCCGGCGCCGACAACGACGCACAGCGCGGGGAACGGCCCGAGGACTCGAAGCGGGGCGCTGAAAGCGGCCGGCGCCAGGATGGGCAGTGCGGCCCAGCCCCCGGTGAGCATCCCGAGCGCGACGCCCGCGGCCATGAGAAGGCTGCGCCGCACGAGCGAGACGATGCGGTTGCGGGTGTCGCCCCGGGGTGTGGATCGCATCACCAGCCATGCGGCCATCGCGGTCAGGATGCCGGCGCCCTGCTGGTCGAGTGCGACCCCGAGGCAGGCGGGCAGGCCCACGGCGATGGCGGCGGCCGCGCCGATCCGCCAGTCGTAGGCGACACCGGGTTCACGAGAGAGGTACGTGCGCACGATCCCGCGCACCGCCCCGATCGCGGTCATCACCATTTGATTATGTGGCATAGTTATGTAGAATAACATTATGCGGGATGATGAGATCGAGCGCCTGCGCACCCAGATCAAGCTGCTGCAGCGCCGGCTGCGACAGGAGGCCCTGCCGGTCACGGGCCTGTCACTCTCAGGCTTCCGGGTCCTTGCAGCGGTCGCGCGGACACCCGAGGATGCGCAGCCGAGCCGGTTGGCCGAACGATTGACGATGAGCGGCCCGAACGTGTCCGCGGCGCTGCGCGAGTTGGCAGCGGGGGGCCTGATCGTCCGCGCGAAGGATCCGGACGACGCTCGCAAGGTGCGCATCGTCCTGACCGCCGCCGGCCAGGAAATGATCGACCGCAGCCGGCACGAGCGCGACTCCTGGCTGGGCCAGGCCATCGCGGCGCTGCTCGACGACGACGAGCAGCAGATGCTCCGCGCCGCGGGCGACCTGATGCAGCGCCTGGCCGGCTACCAGCCGTCCACGCCTCCGACGACCCCCTGATCCCCGCGCACGTCCAGTACGGCCTGCACGCACAAGGAGACCCTCCCATGCCGCTGAGTACCATCGACCCCGCCTGCGCCCTGCTCGTCGTCGACCTCCAGAAGGGCGTCACCGCGCGCCCGGAGATCAAGGAGGTCCTGGACAACGCCGTCGCTCTCGCGGCCGAATTCCGTCGGCGCGATCTGCCGGTCGTCCTGGTCACCGTCGACGGCGGCGCCCCCGGACGCACCGACGCCCGCCCCGGCACCACCGGGAACAGGGCGCCGCGTCCAGCCGATTGGGCCGAACTCGCTCCCGAGCTCGACCCCCAGCCGGGTGACATCCACATCACGAAACAGCGGTGGGGCGCCTTCACCGGCACCGACCTGCACCGGCGCCTGCAAGAACGAGGCGTCACCCAGACGGTGATCACCGGGGTCGCCACCAGCATCGGCGTGGAGTCCACCGCCCGCGCCGCCCACGAGCACGGCTACCACGTCGTGCTCGCCACCGACGCCATGGCCGACCTCGATGCCGCGGCGCACCGGCACAGCATCGAGCGGATCTTCCCCCGACTCGGCGAAACCGCCACCACCACCGACATCCTCACCACGCTGCGCACCCGCCAGAACGACTGACCACGCAAAGGCAGTGCCATGCAGACCGTCATCGCCGCCGAGGTCCCCGTCCGGGCCCAGGACCCCACCCGCTCCGCCCGCCCCGGTTCGATCCTGCGTCAGAACCTCCTGGCCGACACCGCGGACGACACACTGAGCTTCCGGCTCATCCGCAGCCAGTACCAACGCGGCGAACTGGCCTTCGAAAGCCCCCGCCATCACCACGCCTTCCAGCAACTGCGCTGGACCGAATCCGGCTCCGTCAACTACGCACCCGGCCAGGACATCCCGGAAGGCGACCTCGCCTACTTCCCCCGCGGGGCCTACTACGGGCCGCAGCGCAAGGACCAGGGAACCGCCCTACTCCTGCAGTACGGATTCGGTGACGAGTTCCTCCACCGCCGCGGCCGGCAAGGACAGGACGACGCCGGGGATGGGGAGAAGGTGCTCCAGCGGCTGCGCGCAAGCGGCACCTTCACCGGCGGACAGTACGTCGACACCGACCCGGACACCGGACGCCGCCGGCACCGCGACGCCGTGCAGGCCATCTACGACGCGCGCACTGGAGGCGGCTTTACCGTCCCGCCCGCCGGCTACGAGGCCCCGATCCTCATCCACCCGGCCGCCTTCACCTACTACACGGCCGGACCGGGCGTCGAGATCAAACCCCTGGGCAGCTTCTACGACCATCCCGGCCCCCACGCCGACCTGCGCATCAGCGTCGTCCGTCTCACCGACGACGCTACCTATGTCTTCACCGCCGACCGCGCGCAGATCGCCTGGACCACCACCAACGGACTCTGCGTCGACGGCCGGCCGCACCCCACACTCACCTGCCTGTACAGCCCCCGCGGCGACACAGCCACCGTCACCGGCACTGGCGGAGTCGAACTCGTCGTCCTCGACATGCCCCGGCTGGACTGACCGTCGCCCCGAAAGGCACCCACGATGAGTTCCTTGACCCCTCGGCCTGCTGGGCCTGCTGCTGCGCGGCGAACGTGCGGGCCTGGAACACAGCGTGCAGCGCGCCGGAACTGGCCGCCCGGCACACCATGGACCTGACCTCCCCCTCGTTCGGCCACGGTCGGCGACTGATCCATCACGATGATCGAGATAGCCGGCGGGGAGCCTCTCGGGGTCCGGTCCGTGGCCCGCGTCAGCCCCCGGAAGCCTCTCGATCCGGTCGGCGGCCCGCGTCAGCTTCGGGGAGCCTCCTGGGGCCGGTCGGCGGCCCGCGTCAGCTTCGGGGAGCCTCCTGGGGCCGGTCGGCGGCGGGCGTCGCCGCCTCCAGGAGCCGGCCGGCCTCGGCCTCGTCGATGGAGACGCCGGCCGCCGCCTCGCTGAACCGCCGCAGGAGGCGGGCGAACTCGGAGCGTTCGGCCGGGGTCCAGTCGGCGACGAGCCGGGCGATGAAGTGCCTGCGGAACTCGTCGGCCCGATGCTGGATCCGGCGGCCGGCGTCGGTCAGCTGCAGGTGGGCGCGCCGGGCGTCGACCGGCGACGCCTGACGGGACACGAAGCCGGCGTCGATGGCGTGGCCGACGAGCCGGCTGGCGGTCGATGGGTCGATCTCGAGGAGCTCGGCGACGGCGCCGACGGTGACGTCACCACGGTCCTCGCCCTGCTTGGCGATCGCGTAGATGACCATCAGGTTGGACAGCTGGATGCCTCGTCCAGGCTCGCAGTTCTCGCGCAGCCGCCGGAGAAGCTGCGGCTTGGCCCAGAGCCTGCGGAGCTGGAACGCTGCCTGCTCGATCTCCGCGACGCTCGGGTCGATGTCTGTACCCACATCGTCACAGTAATTGAGGGCGTCACCTTTCCTCGCATCCTGCGGGATCATCCCCACCAGAAGGCCGTGGCGATGATCCCGTACAGCACCATCAGCGTCGCGCCCTCGAGCCAGTTCGACTCGCCGTCGAGGACGACGAGCACGGCGATCACCACGGCCATGATCAGCACGGCGATGAGGAGCGGCGACAGTACGAGGGTGAAGGACGCGCCGACCAGCGGGGAGAGCAGGACGAGAGCGGGCGCGACGACCAGGGCGATCTGCAGCGGGCTCTGCAGGATGACCGACAGCGCGAAGTCGGACTGGTTCTTGAGGGCGAGCTGGATGCCGACGACGTTCTCGACGGCGTTGCCGGCGATCGCGACGATGACGAGTCCGGCGAACGCCTGGGAGATGCCCAGCGAGTCCATCGCCGGTTCGAGCGCGGCGACGAACCAGTCCGAGACGAACGCCGCGCCGACTCCGGTGATCGCCAGCATGGCGAGGGCGACGGCCAGCGGCCACGTGGGCCCGTGCCCGGACTCCGCCCCCTTCCCCGCGCCCTTCCCCGAGGCCTCCGCTCCGGGCTTCTCCGCGGCCGGCTCGGCGGCGCTCGCACCGCCGTCCGCGACGACGGTGCCTTCCGCGCCCGCGCTCATGGCGGCGGCCTTCACCGGCTTGTCCGCCGCGCCGTGCCCCTCCTCGGCCTGCTGCCGCTTGATCGAGCTGGGCAGCGACGCGGCGAACAGGCAGAGCAGCAGGATCGACACCACGACCGAGAGGTTGCGCTCGTGCAGGGCCGCCTTCGTCGCGTGCGAGCCGAGCGCCGCGGTGAGCGAGGGCACGAGCAGCGCCGCGACCGACAGGAACAGCAGCACCGACAGGGTGCGGGCGGCGTCACCGCCGAACTTCTGCGGCCCGTGCTTGATGCCGCCGAGGAAGAACGCCAGACCCAGGACGAGCAGGACGTTGGCGAGGATGCTGCCGACGATGGTCGCTGTAGCGACGTCGTACAGCTTCTTCTGCAGCGCGAACAGGACGACGAACAGCTCGGGGAGGTTGCCCAGCGCGCTCTGGACGACGCCGGTGGCACCGGCGCCCAGCCGGTCGGCCAGGTTCTCGACGCTGCGCCCGACCAGGCTCGCCAGGAGTGCGAGCGCGATCGCCGCGACGATGAACGGGACGACGGTGCCGCCGATCTTCCCGAAGTGCGTGACACCGGCCGCCGCGGACGCCACGAGGGTGATGACGATCAGGCGCCAGTCGGAACGCGTGAATCCCATGGCGGAGATCATGCCGCATCCGGACCTGCGGACTTGACGTTTTCTTGGCGTTCAGTACGTCGAGGTGAGCGCCGTCGCGACGCGAACGTGCGCTCCCGGCGGCAGGCCCAGGCGCTGCGCCGCGTTTCCGGAGTTCACCGCGAGCGCCAGGCAGCCCGCCGAGTCGACGAAGGCGACCAGCTCCCCGGGAGGCACGGCGCCGAACGTCTCGCGGAACGGCACCGTGAGGGTCCGTCGCCCGAGGATGAAGCTCAGCGGGACGCCCGTGACCGCGCCGATCCGGCGCAGGTCATCGGCGGTCACGGAGAGCTGGACGTTCCCGAACCGGTCGACGGTCAGCACCTCGCCCTCGACCGTCCCCTCCTGCACGCGGCGGGTCGGCCGGGGCAGCGCCACGAGGTCGGCGACGTCGAACTCCGGCCCCACGGACGCGATGTCGCGGCCCGCCGCCAGGTGCGCCGCCACCGGCGCGAAGATGTCGCGGCCGTGGAACGTCGCCGACGTGGGCTCCAGCCACAGCTCACGGTTGGTCAGCTCGAAGGCGCGCGCGCCGCCGTCGGGAACGCACCAGGACAGCACGCCGTTGTCCGGCCCGACGAAGATCCGGCCGCCCGCGGCGACCGCGACCGCCCGCCGCGTCGTTCCCACACCGGGATCGACGACCGCGACGTGGACGCCCTCCGGGAGGTACGGCACCGTCTGGGCGAGGATCGCGGCCCCGCGTCGTACGTCGGCGGGCGGGACCAGGTGGCTGATGTCGATGACGCGGGCACTGGGGGCGATCCGCGCGATCACCCCGTGACAGGCCGCCACGAACCCGTCCTCCAGCCCGTAATCGGTCAGCAGCGATACGCAGTCTGTGAGCGCCACGCTTGCAGACTACGTCGAGGCATTACCCGGAGAACACCGCGAACAAGTCGACGATCACGCGTAGCATGACAGCCCCCCGACCCGTACAGAGGGGACCTGATGCAACCGGCGAACGCCCGGGGCGATGGCCCTGACAAGGAAGACGACGGCCGCCTGGAAGAGCGCGACCGCAAGATCCTCGACTTCGAACGACAGTGGTGGAAGCACCCCGGCGCCAAGGAGCAGGCGATCCGGGAGCTGTTCGACATGTCCTCGACCCGCTACTACCAGATCCTCAGCCGGCTGATCGAACGCCCCGAGGCGTTGGAGTACGACCCCATGCTGGTGAAACGGCTGCGGCGTCAGCGATCCGCCCGCCAGCGCCAGCGGGCGGCGCGTAGGCTCGGTATCCGAACCTGACCTGCCCGAAGCGGCGCGGTCCCTCCCCGACGGGCGATCCGGTGATCGGTCGCCTCCCCGGGCGGCCGGTCCGTGACGGGCGACCGCGGGCTGAGGAGAGGGACGATAGATGAGCGTTGAGCCGAGGTCCGAAACGGCCGCCGGAGCCGAAGGGCTGTCCGCGATCCGCGACCGCCCGCGGGAGGCGCTCATCGGCTTCGACTTCGACGGGACGCTGTCGCCGATCGTCGACGACCCCGCCGACGCGCGGGCGCATCCGGGCGTCGTCCCGGCGCTGCGCCGGATCGCGCCGCTCATCGGCACGGTGGCGGTCATCACCGGCCGTCCCGCCGCGACCGCCGTCGAGGCCGGCGGGTTCGCCGACCTGACGGGCCTCGTCATCCTGGGCCAGTACGGCCGGGAGCGCTGGGAGAACGGCGTCCTGCAGGCTCCGGAGCCGCCGCCCGGCGTCGCGGAGGCCCGCGCGAAGCTCCCCCAGATCCTGGCGAACGCCCCCGAGGGCGTCGCGATCGAGGACAAGGGGCTCGCGCTCGCGGTGCACACCCGGCGGGCCGCCGAGCCGCAGGTCGCCCTCGAACGCCTCCGGAGCCTCGTGGAGGCCCTGGCCGAGCGCACCGGCCTCGCCGTCGAACCGGGCCGTTACGTGCTCGAACTCCGGCCGCCGGGCATGGACAAGGGCGCGGCGCTGCGCGCCCTGGCCGCCGAGCGCGGCGCGTCCGCGGTGCTGTTCGCCGGCGACGACCTCGGCGACCTCGCGGCGTACGACGCGATCGACGCGCTGCGCAAGGAGGGCACGCCCGGCGTGAAGGTGTGCAGTTCGTCCGACGAGGTGACGGCGCTCGCCGAGCGCGCGGACCTCGTCGTCGACGGCCCGCCGGGCGTCGTCGCCCTCATCGAGCGACTCGCCGACGAACTGGAGTGACGCGGGTCAGTCGTCCTCGGCGAGGATGCCGTACAGGCGGCGGCGGGCGTCGTTGATGACCTCGAGGGCGCGTTCGCGCTGCTCCTCGTCGCCGGCGTGCATGACCTGCCGGAGCGCCATCATCAGCCGGCCCATCGCGGAGTGGAGGTGGGTGGCGGCCTCGCCGGCGTCCTCGGTGATCTCCGCCCACGGCGGCGTCCGCCCGGCGGCGGTCTCGGTCTCGGCGCGGCCGGCGTCCGTCAGCGCGAACAGCCGCTTGCCGGACGACTCCCGCCCGGAGATGAGTCCCTCGTCCTCCAGGAGCTGCAGCGTCGGGTACACCGAGCCGGGGCTGGGCCGCCAGAGCCCGCCGGTGCGGCTCTCCAGCTCCTGGATCATCTCGTAGCCGTGCATCGGGCGCTCGGCCAGCAGCGCGAGGATCGCGGCCCGCACGTTGCCGCGCTTCGTACGGCGCCCGCCGCGTCCGCCACGGCCGCGCGGGCCGAACCCCGGCCCCCAGTCGCCGAACGCCGCGCGCTCCTCACGGTGCGTTGATCCTCTGCGCATGACCTCTCTCCGCCGATATGTCGAACGATATATCGTACGGCGGGTCAGCCCCTGACCTGGATGCTGTCGAGGATCTTGCGGGTGAGGTCGGGCGGCCCGGCGAGTTTCACGCGGACCCACATCGTGTACCTGCCCTTGGTGTCCTTCAGCCCGACCTCGTTGATGGTGATCGTGCCGCAGCGCCACGGGTAGATCTGGCCGACGAGCGTGCCGTGGCGGTACTGCTGCACGGCGCCCGGCGTGCACTTGGCCCGATGGCTGCCCAGGGCGCGGGGCGGCACCGTGACGTTCGGGTCCCGGGTGAGGCCGGCGAAGACGCCCGGCGTCGGAACATCGTCCTTGACGAACTGGGCGTAGTCGGGGGTCGCGCGCAGCGCGGGGGCGTTCGGGCGGTCCGCGACGGAGACCGGCCAGGTGGTGTGCTGGGTCTGCAGCTTCCAGGTCGGCGGCACCCGGATGCTGAGCCGGCCCGTCACGTCGGTCACGGTGACGAGGCCGTCCCCGGGTTTGGATCCGGAGGAGGAGCCGGTGAGCTTGCCGACCGCGTACGCGCCGCCGCCCCCGACGACCAGCACCGCGGCCAGGCCGGCGATGACCAGCAGCCGTTTGCGGCTCGGCCCGCCGGACGACCCGCCGCCCCTCGCCTCGGGCCGCCGCGGTCCGGAGCCGGCCGGGTCCGCGGGACGGTCGCCTCCGGCGCCGCGCGGGCCGTACGGCCGCTGCAGGTCGACCACGGTGTCGTTACCGCCCTCCGGGGGAGGCGGCGTCTGGATCGTCCGGTCGCGGGCGTTGTCGTACGGCGCCGGGCCGTGGTCGCCGCCGACGGGGGGAACCCGGAGCGTACGGCTCGAGGGGGTGTCCTCGGGGCCGCCGGGCCCCGCCGGTTCGTCCGGGATCGGGGAGACCCGCGGGGTCCGGCCCGACCCCTCGTCACCGGACCGGTCCACCGGCCCCGCCCCGTACGGGCGGTCGGAGGGCCGTCCGTTCGATCCGGGGTCGGTCCGTCCCGCGCCGTACGAGCCCTTCGAGGGCCATCCGCCCGTTCCGGAGTCCACCATCGTCGCGTCACCCGCGGGCATGTCCCGGCGCGTGGAGTCGTCGGCGACGGACATCAGCGGGACGCTCAGCGCGGCCGCGAACGCCTCCGCGGACGGCCAGCGGCGCTCCCGGTCGCCTTCGAGCGCCCGCATCACGATCTCGTCGACGGCCGGCGGCAGGCCGCGCCGGGCCGCGCTGGGCGGCTCGCTCACCGGCGCCGGGCCCGGCGGGTCCCCGGTGAGCAGGTGGTACGTCAGCGCGCCCAGGCCGTACACGTCGGCGCGGACGTCGAGGCCGCCGCCGAACCGCGCCTGCTCCGGCGACATGTACCCCGGTGTGCCGACCGGCATCGTGAACGCCCCGGAGGCGTGCGCGAGCGCCTTGGCGAGCCCGAGGTCGGCGATGAGCAGGCGCTCGCCGCCGTCGGTCGTCGACTGGAACAGGATGTTCGACGGCTTCAGGTCCCGGTGGATGACGCCCAGCCGGTTGATCACCTCGACGCCGTGGGCGATCTCGATGGCCAGCCGCAGCGCCTCGGCGACCGTGAGATTCCGCTCACGCATCCGGTCGGCGAGCGTCCCGCCGTCGGCGTAGGACATGACGAAGTACGGCCGCCCGTCCTCGAGTTCGCCGATGTCGTGCACGCGTACGAGACGTTCGGAGTCGGCGCGGCGCAGGATCTTGGCCTCTTCGAGGAAGCGGTTGCGCACGTCGAGGTCGTCGATGAGTCCCCCGGCCAGCACCTTCACGGCCACGGGGGCATCGAGCAGTTCGTCCTGGGCGAGCCACACAGAGGCGAATGCTCCGGACCCGAGGACACGATCGATTCGGTAACGACCGACGTTCGAAGGTATGGACACCCCCGTATCATGCCCAATGCGGGGCGATATCGAGGGCGAGGACGCACCATGGCGTACGACGAGCGGACCGAGGAACTGGCGGCGAGGGCGGCCAAGGGCGACAACGCGGCGTTGAATCAACTGCTCAAGGTGATCGAGCCGGATGTCCTGCGCCATTGCGGCCGTTTTCTGCCCTGCCGGCAGGACGCCGAAGAAGCGTGTCAGGACGCGTTGATGCAGGTGGCGCGCAATATCGGGCGGTTCGAGGGCCGTTCGCGATTCAGCACGTGGCTGCACGTGGTCGTCGCCAATTCCGCGCGCTCGACCTACCGTTCGCTCAAGCGCCGCTCGATGGAGCAGGCCGGCGAGCTGCCGCAGCAGCGCCCGGACCCACGCCGTACGAGCGTCATCGCCGGCTCGCGCGTCGACATCCTGGACGCGATGGAGGACCTGGAACGGCGCAAGCCCGACCTCATCCAGGCGCTGGTGCTGCGCGACGTGTCCCAGCTGGAGTACAACGAGATCGCCCAGCAGCTCAACCTGCCGCTCGGCACGGTGAAGTCGCGCATCCACGAGGCCCGCAAGCAGTTCCGGCAGGCGCTCGGCAACGACTACGGGTCGGCTCCCCAGTCCTGACCGGCGACCGGGCTCCGGTCCTCAGGCCTCGCCCGATCGCCGTCCGCGCCGGGTGCGAGCGCCGACTCGGCGACGGGCCGGGCCGTGCGCGTCGGGCATGACGCCTGGACCGGCGGATCGGCTCGGGGCGGTCTCAGTCGAGTGCGTCGAGTTGCGCGGCGAACCAGCGCTGCGGCGGCAGGGCGGTCGCGGCGGCGGTCAGCCGGGCACAGCGCTCGGCGCGTTCGCGGCGGGGCATGAGCAGCGCCTGGTTCAGTGCCTCCGCCGTCTGCGACACGTCGAACGGGTTGATCATCAACGCGTTCTCCTCCATCTCGGCGGCGGCGCCCGCCTCGCGGGACAGCACCAGGGCGCAGCCGTCCTCGGACAGCACCGGGCCCTCCTTGGCGACGAGGTTCATGCCGTCCCGGATGGGGTTCACGAGCAGGACGTCCGCCAGCCCGTACGCCGCGAGCGAGCGCGGATAGTCGTCGTTGACCTGCAGGATCAGCGGATCCCAGCCGCTGTCGCCGAACTCGTCGGAGATCTCGGCCGCCGTCCGCTGCACGGCGGCGGTGTACTCGCGGTACTCCGGCAGGTCGTGCCGTGAGGGGTAGGCGAAGGCCAGGTGCACGACCCGGCCGTGCCACTCCGGATGCTTGGACAGCAACTCGCGGTAGGCCGCGAGCCCCCGCACGATGTTCTTCGACAGCTCGGTGCGGTCGATCCGCACGATCAGCTTGCGGTCGCCGACCTGCTCGCGTAGCGCCTGCTTGCGGGCCTGCACGTCGGGTTCGGCGGCGCGGGCGCGCAGGGACCCGCCCTCGACGCCGAGGCCGTGGACGCCGATCCTGGTGACGCGCCCGGCGTGGGTGACGGTGCGGGAGACCTTGTCGACCTTCGCCTGCAGCACGGCGGCGCAGCAGTCGATGAACGCGTCGGCCCAGCGTTCGGCGTGGAAGCCGGCGTGGTCGGCGCCGAGGACGCCTTCGAGGACCTGGCGGCCGATGTCGTCGGGCAGCAGGCGGTAGTACTCCGGCGGTGCCCACGGCGTGTGCGAGAAGTGCGCGATCTTCAGGTCGGGACGGCGTTCGCGCAGCATGCCCGGGGCGAGCGTCAGGTGGTAGTCCTGGATCGCGACCTTCGCGCCGGGCCGGGCGTCGCGGGCGAGCGCGTCGGCGAACGCCGCGTTGTACGCCTCGTAGGACTGCCAGTCCCGCCGGGAGCGCGCGTCGAAGTGCGGGGCGTTCGGCGTGTCGTAGAGCATGTGGTGGACGAACCACAGTGTGGAGTTGGCCACCGAGTTGTACGCGCGGTGGAAGGTTGCAGGCGGGATGTCCAGCATGCGGACGCCGTCGGTGCCGTAGACGTCCAGTCTTCCGTCCTGCGCCCGGCGGGTCGCCGCGCGGTCGGCGTCCGAGAGCGCCGCGCAGATCCACAGGATGTCCCCGTCCAGGCCGGCCATGGCCGAGACCAGGCCGCCGCCGCCGCGACGGACCGAGAGGGTCCCGTCATCGGCGAGCGCGAACGAGGCGGGACCGCGGTTGGACGCCACCAGGACCTGCGAGTCACCCATGTGGGGAGCGTAACCGGCCGACGTGAACAGGGGTCGAAGAAGGTCCGGTGGTCGGGCGGTGCGGGCGGCTTCCCGGGAGGACCCCGACCAAGACCATCCGAGCATGTCACCCCGCGGAAGACCGCTGGTGGCAGGGTTTCCCGGCGGCGCGCCGCCGGGCCGGCGAGGGGGCCGGAACCGGCCGCGCGGGTGTCTCGCGAACTGAGACGCGCTTGGCGGGGAACCGGTCAGTCACGTATACAAGTCCTCAGACAACTTAATAACGCTCATCCAGAGGGGTGGAGGGACCGGCCCGTTGAAGCCCCGGCAACCCTCCCGGACATGCGGTTCACCGCGTGCGAAGACACGCCGCAACTCGCTCGTAGCGAGGCCGCCCGGGACAGGTGCCAACTCCGGCTCGTGACCAAGGTGGCACGGGAAAGATGAGGAGAGAGGCCTCGCTTCATGTCGCACAACGCCGCCCCCGATCTCGGCCCCGCGACCGCATTGACGTGCCGCGAATGCGGTCAGTCCTACGATCTGGGTCCTCGCTACGCCTGTGAGCTGTGTTTCGGCCCCCTTGAGGTCTCCTACGACCACACCGGGGTGACCCGGGAGCGGATCGAGTCCGGCCCGCGCAACATCTGGCGCTACCGCGGGCTGCTGCCGGTCCCGTCGAACGTCGTCGACTCGCCGAACACCGAGCCCGGCTTCACCCGCCTCGTACGCGCCGACAACCTTTCCGAGTCGCTCGGCCTGCGGTCGCTGTGGGTCAAGGACGACAGCGGCAACCCCACCCACTCGTTCAAGGACCGCGTGGTCGCGGTGGCGCTCGCCGCCGCCCGTGAGCTCGGGTTCAAGGTGCTGGCCTGCCCGTCCACCGGCAACCTCGCCAACGCGGTCGCGGCCGCGGCGGCGCGCGCCGGCATCCGCAGCGCCGTCTTCGTGCCCTCGGACCTCGAGCGCCAGAAGATCATCACGACGGCGGTGTACGGCGGCACGTTCGTCACCGTCGACGGCAACTACGACGACGTCAACCGGCTGGCCTCCGAGCTCGCCGGTGAGCAGGAGGACTGGGCGTTCGTCAACGTGAACGTCCGGCCGTACTACGCCGAGGGCTCCAAGACCATCGGGTACGAGATCGCCGAGCAGCTCGGCTGGCGGCTGCCCGAGCAGATCGTGATCCCGATCGCGTCCGGCTCGCAGCTCACGAAGATCGACAAGGCGTTCCAGGAATTCATCAAGCTCGGCCTGGTCGAGGACCGGCCGTACAAGATCTTCGGTGCCCAGGCGACCGGCTGCTCGCCCGTCTCGGCCGCCTTCAAGGCCGGCCACGACGTCGTCCAGCCCGTCAAGCCCTCCACCATCGCCAAGTCCCTCGCGATCGGCAACCCCGCCGACGGCCCGTACGTCCTCGACGCCGTCCGCCGCACCGGAGGGGCCGTCGAGGACGTCTCGGACGAGGAGGTCGTGGACAGCATCGGCCTGCTCGCCCGCACGGAGGGCATCTTCGGCGAGACGGCCGGCGGCGTGACGCTGGGCGTGCTGCGCAAGCTGCTGTCGGCCGGCGTGCTCGACCCCGACGCCGAGACGGTGTTCATCAACTCCGGCGACGGACTCAAGACCCTGGACGCGGTGGCCCCGGTCGCCCAGCCGTCCGCGAACATCGCCCCGACCCTCGAGGCATTCCGAAAGGCAGGTCTGGCGTGAGCTCGATCAGTGTCCGCATCCCGACGATCCTCCGCAGCTACACCGGAGGCGAGGCCGAGGTGAAGGCGACGGGATCGACCGTACGCGAGGTCGTCGCCGACCTGGACGCCAACTACTCCGGCATCGCCGCGCGCATCCTCGACGACAACGGCAAGATCCGCCGGTTCGTCAATGTGTACGTGGGGGAGGAGGACGTGCGGTTCGCCGACGGCCTCGACACCCCGACTCCGGACGGCGCCCAGATCTCCATCATCCCGGCCGTCGCCGGCGGCTGACCCGTGGGGCGAACCGCGCGGTGACGGGCCGCGCGGGTGACGCCCCGTGATCGGGCACCACGTCACGATCCCCGGTGTTCGCCGAGTCCCTCGACTCGGTGAACACCGGGGATCGTGCGTTGGGCCGCCGAAATGGCGGAGCCGAACGTTCTGGCTCCGCGTTCCTGATCGGGAATTGTGTCTCCCTTATACGGATTTATGGACATGCGTCGTTAGTTCCGGCCAGAGTCGTTCGGTTTTTGACCAGCATCGGCCGTCCGCACTTGTGGGGTAAAGGCTGTTCCACGGACGGTAGCCGTGTGTAGGGTCGGCGATGGCCGCCGCAGCCGAGTCGGCGGGCGATCGACGGGTTCCGCAGTGGTCCGGCGGGCTCGAAACAGTGACTGTGGCCAATGGCCACGGGAATTGCCCTGGTGGGAGTTGTTGGGAATGGCGCAAGGCACCGTCAAATGGTTCAACGCGGACAAAGGCTACGGCTTCATCGCGGTCGACGGTGGCAGGGATGTGTTCGTGCACTACTCGGCCATCGTCGCGGATGGCTACCGCAGCCTCGAGCAGGGGCAGCGGGTCGAGTTCGAGATCACGCAGAGCGATCGCGGTCCGCAGGCGGACGCGGTTCGGGCACTCTAAGTCCCATAGCCTGACGGAGGCCCGGCGCTTCGGCGCCGGGCCTCCGGCCGTCCGCCCAGCGCGCCCTGCGCCTGTCCAGCGCGCCCTGCGCCCGCCCGGCGTAGCCCAGCCCGGCCTCCGCCCGGCGCAGCCCGGCGCGCGTCAGGTATCTGCCCGGCGCAGGCTGGCGCAGGCTGGCGCAGGCCGGCGCTCGTCCGGCCTCCGTCCGGCGTAGCCCGGCGCTCGTCCGGCCTCTGCCCGGCCTTGCGGGCCGCCCGCTTCGCCGCCGTTGAGGCCACCTTGCCGCCGTAGCGAACCAGACTCGTCCCTACTTGCCCCTTTCGTCCCGTCATCACCGACGGCGAAGATGCCACCGGCACGCTCCTTGCGGCGCCAGGCGTGCTCCCTGGGTGCTGGCGTTCCCCTGGGGCCGGTCCATCCGGCGGCCCGGCCCCTCCCGCGGCCGTCCGGCATGCCGTTGTCCCTCGTACGGGGGCTTTGCTCTTGGAGCGCCGGTGATTTCGGGCGAGGTCTCTGAGGCGCCATGGGGAGATGTTCACCCTGGTGAGAGGTGACTCCGCTTGCACTCTCAATGGGAGAGTGCTAAACAAGCGGTTGGCACTCTAGTATTGAGAGTGCCAAACAGGTGATCGAGGCGATGAGGCCTCGCGCCGGCGGCGGAATGGACGTCGTCGAGCGAGGCCGTCCGTCGCGGGCGTCGACTCGATCCGCGTGAAAGCCACCCCGTTCCGGGAGGATCTGGAGCCTATGGCTGCAAAGATGATCGCGTTCGACGAGGACGCGCGGCGCGGCCTCGAGCGCGGCATGAACCAGCTTGCCGACGCCGTGAAGGTGACCCTCGGTCCCAAGGGCCGTAACGTCGTTCTGGAGAAGAAGTGGGGCGCCCCCACGATCACGAACGACGGTGTCTCCATCGCCAAGGAGATCGAGCTCGAGGACCCGTGGGAGAAGATCGGCGCCGAGCTCGTCAAAGAGGTCGCCAAGAAGACCGACGACGTAGCCGGTGACGGCACGACGACGGCGACCGTGCTGGCCCAGGCGCTCGTCCGCGAGGGCCTGCGCAACGTGGCCGCCGGCGCCAACCCGATGTCCCTGAAGCGGGGCATCGAGTCCGCGGTGGAGCGCGTCAGCGAGCAGCTCGCGCAGATCGCCAAGGACGTCGAGACCAAGGAGCAGATCGCCTCCACGGCCTCGATCTCCGCCGGCGACACCTCGATCGGCGAGATGATCGCCGAGGCGATGGACAAGGTCGGCAAGGAAGGCGTCATCACGGTCGAGGAGAGCCAGACCTTCGGTCTGGAGCTCGAGCTGACCGAGGGCATGCGCTTCGACAAGGGTTACATCTCGCACTACTTCGTGACGGACCCGGAGCGTATGGAGGCCGTCTTCGACGACCCGTACATCCTGATCGTCAGCTCGAAGATCTCGGCGAACAAGGACCTGGTGCCGGTTCTGGAGCAGGTCATGCAGGCCGGCAAGCCGCTGGTCATCATCGCCGAGGACGTCGAGGGCGAGGCCCTGGCCACCCTGGTCGTCAACAAGATCCGCGGTGTCTTCAAGTCCGTCGCCGTCAAGGCCCCGGGCTTCGGTGACCGCCGCAAGGCCATGCTGCAGGACATCGCGATCCTGACCGGTGGCCAGGTCATCAGCGAGGACATCGGCCTCAAGCTGGAGAACACCACGCTGGACATGCTCGGCCAGGCCAAGCGCATCGTGGTGACGAAGGACGAGACCACGGTCATCGATGGCGCCGGCAACCCCGACGACATCGCCGGCCGGGTGAACGAGATCCGCGCCGAGATCGAGAACTCCGACTCGGACTACGACCGCGAGAAGCTCCAGGAGCGTCTCGCCAAGCTGGCCGGCGGCGTTGCCGTCATCAAGGCCGGCGCGGCGACCGAGGTCGAGCTGAAGGAGCGCAAGCACCGCATCGAGGACGCCGTGCGCAACGCGAAGGCGGCCGTCGAGGAGGGCATCGTGCCCGGCGGTGGCGTCGCGCTGCTGCAGGCGAGCGTCAAGGCGTTCGAGAAGACCGACCTTGAGGGCGACGAGGCGACCGGTGCGCAGATCGTGCGCCGTGCGCTGGAGGAGCCGCTGAAGCAGATCGCGGTGAACGCCGGCCTCGAGGGCGGCGTGGTGGCGGAGAAGGTCCGCAACCTCGAGCCGGGCTTCGGCCTGAACGCCGCGACCGGCGAGTACGTCAACATGTTCGACTCGGGCATCATCGACCCGGCGAAGGTGACGCGCTCCGCGCTGCAGAACGCCGCGTCCATCGCGGCGCTGTTCCTCACCACCGAGGCGGTCATCGCCGAGAAGCCGGAGAAGGAGAAGGCTCCGGCCGGCGACCCGTCCGGCGGCATGGGCGGCATGGACTTCTAGTCCACTCGCTTAAGGGGCGGTTCTCGGTGCTGGGACCGCCCCTTTCGCATGCCCGGTCTGCGCCGCAGCTCATCGAGTCTCCGCGAACCCATGTCGATGACCAGACGGCCGGCAGCAGTGGGAAGCGTTGCCGAGCGGCGGCGTCCGCGCGGCTCAGCGCAGTGCCCGACCGCAGTGTCGTAGGGGAGCGCGCGGGGTTAGTCGAGCGGTCTCCCGACGGTCGCGTCGACGTGGTGCGGCACGTCGTCGTGCCGGTCTCCGACGGTCAGCGTTCCGGTCGGCTCGAACATGAGGATCGACGCCCCGCCCGGGGCGGACGGCTTGTGCTCGACGCCACGCGGGACGACGAAGATCGCGCCCGTGGACAGTGTCACGGAGCGTTCGCCGCCGTCCTCGCGGAGCGCGATGGTCAGTTCGCCGTCGAGCACCAGGAAGAACTCGTCGGTGTCGTCGTGGGCGTGCCAGAGATGGTCCCCGGCGACCCTGGCGACGCGGACGTCGTAGTCGTTCACCCGGGAGACGATGCGCGGGCTCCAGAGGTCGCTGAAGGAGGCCAGCGCGGACTGCAGATCGATCGGTTCGTTCACCTCTCCACTCTCTCGGGTGGCCCCGGCGCAGCGTGAGTGCTAGGAAACGCGTATGCCGCAAGGATCCTCGCACCGCGTCGTGATGATGGTCGACGAGGGCTCGAACCCGTTCGAGATGGGCGTCGCGACCGAGTTGTTCGGCCTGCGCCGGCCCGAGCTGGGCATCCCGTGGTACGACTTCACGCTCTGCGCGCCAGGCCCGGTGGTCATGCACGCGGGCATGTTCACGATGTCGGGGATTCCCGGCCTCGAAGCCGTCGAACGGGCCGACACCGTGATCGTTCCCAATCGTCCCGACCCCGGGGAGGCTCCTGCCGAGCCGATCCTCGCCGCGATCCGGGCGGCCGCCGCACGGGGCGCGCGGCTCGTCGGCTTCTGCACGGGCGCGTTCACCCTGGCGGCCGCCGGCGTGCTCGACGGCCGCCCGGCGACCACCCACTGGCGCTGGGCCGACCTCTTCCGGTCCCGCTTCCCGCCAGTACGGCTCGAACCCGACGTGCTGTTCGTGGACGACGGCGACGTGCTGACGGCCGCGGGCAGTGCCGCCGCGCTCGACCTGGGCCTGCACATCGTGCGCCGCGACCACGGCGCGGAGGTCGCCAACGCCGTCGGCCGGCGCCTGGTCTTCGCCGTGCACCGCGACGGCGGCCAGCGCCAGTTCGTCGAACGCCCCATTCCGGCGATCCCCGACACCTCGCTGGCGCCCGTCCTGGCCTGGGCCCAGGAACGACTCGACCTGCCCCTGACCGTCGCCCATCTGGCCGGCCAGGCCGGCACCAGCGTCGCCACACTGCATCGCCGTTTCCAGGCGGAACTCGGCACCACCCCGCTCGCCTGGCTGACCGCCGAGCGGGTCGCGCTGGCGTGCAGGCTCATCGAGAACGGTGAGCTCCGGCTGGAGGCCGTCGCGCGCGCCAGCGGCCTGGGCACCCTCGCCAACCTGCGCACCCAGGTACGCCGCCGGACCGGCCTCAGCCCGTCCGCCTACCGGGCCCGCTTCGCGGGCACTGGACACCACTCGGGGACGTGAACGCAATCGCGGGTCAGGTGTGGCCGATGATGACCTTGCCGAAGCCGCCGCCCGACTCGCAGTATTCGAAGGCGTCGGGCACCTGCTCGAACGAGAACACCCGATCGATCACGGGGCGTACCCGGTGCGTTTCGACGGCGCGGTTGAGCTCCAGGAAGTGCGCCCGGCTGCCGGTGGCGACCCGGCGCAGCACGGCACCGGCCATGAACAGGGAGCCGGGATGAACGGGCTCGGCCCCTGCGGCACCGGACAGCCAGTAGCCGACGAAGGCCACCTCGCCGGTGGGCGCGACCGATTTCAGCGACTGCTCCAGCGGCCCCGTCGCATCGACGACGAGATCAACGCCGAGGTCATCGGTCAGGGCACGCACCTTCTCCGCCCAGGCGGGATTCTCCCGGTAGTCGATCACCTCGTCCGCCCCCAGCGCCCGCAGCCGTTCGGCCTTGGCGGCGCTGGACGTGGTCACGATCACCCGGGCGCCGGCCAGCGTGGCGAACCGCAGGGCGAACAGCGACACGGCCCCCGATCCGAGGGTCAGCACGGTCGCGCCGGGGCGAAGCAGGCCGCCGCTGGTCAGTGCGTTCCACGCGGTCACCGCCGCCAAGGGGAACGCCGCCGCCTCTTCGTACGACAGGTGCTCCGGGACGGGCACCACGCCGTCCTCGTCCAGCACCGCGTACTCGGTCAGCACCCCATCGAGCATGGTGCCGAGTTGCGCGGCGTTCTCGCGCCTGAACGGGCCGTCGAGCCAGCGCGGGAAGACGGTGGCGGCCACGCGATCGCCCGGCTTGACGCGGTCGACGTCCTCGCCGACGGCGACCACCTCCCCCGCCCCTTCGCAACCGGGCACCACGCCGGGCCGGATCGGCAGCACGTAGTCGCCGGCCAGCACCTTCAGGTCACGGAAACCGAGCGAGTTCGCGCGGATCCTGACCACGACCTGCCCGCGCCCGGGTTCGGGCTCGTCCCGCTCCTGAAGCGTCAGCCCGGCAAGGCCACGGCCCGGGTCAAGGTGGTAGCTCTTCATCGAACGCCTCTCGCACTCGTTGTTCGGCCGGCCGGTTCGGTCCGGCCGCGCGTCGGGGCACGAGCGTGCTGAGCGGCGATGACATCCGGCAATTCCCCCGAGGGAATCGCCGACGTGACGCGATCACGGATAGAACTGAGCGGGTGAGCAGCACGATCGAGCGGGACAGAATCGGCGCGGAGCTCAGACGCTGGCGTACGGTCCGGCGGGTCAGCCAGCTCGAACTGGCCGTGCTGGCCGGCACGACCCAACGCCATCTGAGCTTCATCGAGAGCGGTCGCTCGCGGCCGGGCCGTGCGATCGTGATCCGGCTGGCCGAGTCGCTCGGTCTGTCGCTGCGGGAGCGCAACGACCTGCTCACCACGGCCGGTTACGCGCCGGTGTTCCCCGAGTCGGATCTGGACGAGGCGGCGCTGCGCCCGGTCCGCGCCGCCCTGGAGCAGATCCTGCACGGCCACATGCCGTATCCGGCCCTCATCATCGGGCCGTACGGACGGGTGGTCGCGGCCAACGACGCCGTCGAGGTGTTCACCGAGGGCGCGTCCCCCGAGCTGCTCGGACCACCGGTCAACATGCTGCG
The DNA here is from genome assembly GCF_024055715.1 of Actinoallomurus soli. Taxonomy (GTDB): domain Bacteria; phylum Actinomycetota; class Actinomycetes; order Streptosporangiales; family Streptosporangiaceae; genus Actinoallomurus; species Actinoallomurus soli. The sequence continues at coordinate 94,692 of NZ_JAMXMV010000003.1, read as the reverse complement.
GCTCATGCTCCACCCGGAGGGAATGGCGCCGAGAGTACGGAACTTCGCCGAGTGGGGCCGGCACGTCATCGAGAACCTCCGCGCCAGGACGCGGCGGAGCCCGGACCCGCGCCTCGACGATCTCGTCGCCGAACTGGCCGGGTACGTTCCCCAGGCCCCGGTCGGCCCCGAGCACCTCGGCTTCGCCGTGCCCATGAGGCTGGCGTCGGCGGACGGAGAGCTGCGCCTGATCACCACGCTGACCTCGTTCGCCACCGCGACCGACATCACGCTCGCCGAACTCCACCTGGAGGCGTTCCTGCCCGCCGACCAGGCCACCGCCGAACTGCTGCGGCTCCGAGCCGAGCGCCACCGCCCCTGAGGGCCGATCCCGCGGCCTCCGCCGTCTCTTCGATCTGGTGATCCACGGACCAGGTCATCGGTAGGACACCGAGCCGATCAAGGTCGTAAGCTTCCCGCCGTGGATCTCTTTAACTCCCCCGTCCTGCTCGTCGAGCAGCCCAAGAGAGTTCTCGCCGTCGAGTCGCGGTACACGGTCTTCAACGGCCAGGGCCAACCGGTCGCGACGGTGGGGGAGCCGAACCTCTCCGGCGGCAAGAAGGCGATGCGCTTCATGTTCTCCCAGTACTCGGGGAACACCCGCCACACCCTGCACGTCGTACGGCCCGACGGCATGCCGATGCTGATCATCGACAAGCCCTTCGCCCTGGTGACGCCGAAGGTGCAGATCGCCTGGCCGAACGGCCAGCCCATCGGTGCGATCCAGTGCCACTTCGGCCTCCGGCCGCGGTTCACGCTGCTCGACCCGCAGGACCGCCAGCTCGGCGAGATCCGCGGCGACTTCTTCGCCTGGGACTTCACGATCACCGACTGGCAGGGCGTCGAGGTCGCCCGGGTGAACAAGCAGTGGGAGGGCCTGGCCGCCGCCTGGTTCACGACGGCCGACCGCTACGCGGTCCAGATCCCGCACCAGCTGCCCGACCCGCTCCGCACCCTGGTGATTTCGACAGCCATCACCATCGACGTCGTCCTCCGCGAGAACAAGAAGTAGCCCGCAGCCGGGCGGCGCTGAGTGCCGAGGTTCTTCGTTGCTGGAGCGACCGGGATCCTCGGCGTTGCTGGTGTGGCGGTCGGGTTATGCGACGATGCAGGAATCGTCCCCGAAGTCGGCGATGATCCGCAGCTTCCCGCCGAGCGCCTCGACGTATGAACGGAGCGTGGCGACTTCCACCTTGTTCATGTCGCCGTGCTCGATCGCGGATACCCGGGGTGCTGAGACGCCCATGGCGGCGGCCACCTCCCGCTGGGTGCGGGCCTGGCGGCGGCGGACCTCCGCCAACTGGTAGGCGTGAATCTCGTCCAGCATCTGCCGCCGGATCGCCGCCCGCATCTCGTCGGTGAACTCGCGCCCCTGCTCCTCGCGGATCTGCGCGGCTTCCCGCTTGACGTCAGCCCACTTTCGGTTCATCTGTCTCCCTCGGTGAGTGCCTTCAGGTGTGCGTCGTAGCGGTCATCCGCGATCGGTATGTGTGTTCGATACCACCCCCGCCAGTTCGACTGCCCATCTACCCATAGCCCGTCAAGTTAATGCTTACGTTAAGTCTTCGCGGGCCCTTGAGCAATCCGATACACGCCGCGTTACGGAGCAGTGCCACGAGGCGAGACCGGACGAGCCTTGGGGCCGCTATGGGATGGGTTCGGTTTCCGGGAGGCCGATCAGGTCGGCGAGGCGGTCGATGCTGTAGTCGAAGAAGGCGTCGGCCGGGTCGAGGCTGTTGGCGTACTGGCCGAACAGCTCGAAGGTGATCAGGCCGAACAGCTGGGTCCAGGCCGTGGCGCTGCGGATGATGACGCCGTTCGGGATGTCGGAGTCGAGGAGACCCGCGATGTGGGCCGCCTGGTCCGCCAGGACCGGCGGCAGGGGCGGCTCCTCCCGGGCGGCCAGCGCGCCGGCCTGGTGGGCGTCGCGGACGATGGACAGGAGCGCCATCGGGACGCGGGCGCCGGGGGCGATGGTCGTCTCGGGGGCCTGGTAGCCCGGCACGGGGGAGCCGTAGACGAGGGCGTACTCGTGGGGATGCGCGGTCGCCCAGGCGCGCGTCGCGCGGCAGGCCGCCTCCCAGCGGCCACGGAAGTCGGTCGAGAGGGCGGCGCGGTCGGCGGCCTCGATCTCGGTGGCGAGCGCGTCGTACGCGTCGATGATCAGCGCGGTGAGCAGCTCGTCGCGACTGGCGAAGTAGCGGTACAGGGCCGAGGAGACCATGCCGAGCTCGCGGGCCACGGCGCGCAGTGAGAGGCCCTGGGCGCCGGAGACCGACAGCCGGCGGCGGGCGGCCTCTTTGATCTCCCGGGTCAGCTCGGACCTTGCCCGCTCGCGCGCGGTACGGCTCGCGTTCATGCCGTCCAGTCTGCCAGTCGGCAGATCGGTGGACAAATATGAGAGCAGTGCTCTTGCTTTGCCCATTCTCTCTGATGCACACTGCTCCTATACGAGAGCAGTGCTCACAAGGAGTCGAGATGACCGCCGTTCAGCCGCGTCACGTCCAGGCCGCCGGGTTCGAGGTCTACTTCAACAAGGTCGTCCACTTCCTGACCCGCAAGGGGATCAGCCTTCTCGGCACGCGCATCCTGGCCGTACGGGGGCGGACGAGCGGCGAGTGGCGCACCAACCCGGTGAACGTCCTCACCTACGACGGCGTTCGCTATCTGATCGCGCCGCGCGGTCACACCCAGTGGGTGCGCAACATCCGCGTCACCGGCGGGGGCGAGCTGCGGCTCGGCCGGCGGACCGAGGCGATCACCGTCACCGAGCTGCCGGACGAGGAGAAACCGGCGCTGCTGCGCCAGTACTTCAAGCGCTGGGGCTGGGAGGTCGCCCGGTTCTTCGAGGAGGACATCAAGAAGGCCGACGACGAGCGGCTCGCGGCCATCGCCGCGACCGTCCCGGTCTTCCGCATCGGCTGACCCCTGCCACCGCGCCGAGATCCGAAGACTGCAGCCGGAGGACCCGGCAGGAGCCTGGGAACGGTCAGCGCGTACGGTCGCGTTCGAGGAGCAACGCGAGAGTGGGACAGTCCGCCACCGCACGGCGCGCCAGCGGCAGCAGCCCGTCGGACAGGCTCCCGATGATCGGGTAACCCCACTCGTCCAGGTCGATCGTCTCCGGAAGGAGCTCGGCGCACAGGCCGTGGCCGGTGCAGGCGATCGGATCGACCCTCAGCCGCCATGTCATCGTCACCACTCCTCGGGGATCGGCAGAATCGACGGCCACCGGGCGAGCAGGCAGCCTTCCGCGCGCGCGTGAACGCGCAGGTGACGTCCGAAGACGCGCAGGGCGCTGGCCGCGAACCGCACGGCGCCGTCCGGGTGGCGGCAGGCGCCACGACCCGAGATGACCGACAGCCGCCGGTCGAGCCGGCGGTACAGCTCCGTGCTGACCCGGCAGGACGCGAGCTCGGCGAAGTCCGCGGCGATCGCCGGCAGCCCGTGGACGCACGGCCCGCACTGCCCGGCCGTCTCCGCGGCCAGCCACGCCAGGACCCGCGCGGACTCCGCCACCCCGCACGCCCGCTCGGGCAGCGCGACGAGGATGCCCGGTCCCAGCGCGAGTCCGGCCGCCTTGAACGCCGACGGCGTCGTCGGCAGGGCCAGCAGTTCGGGTGGCAGCCAGGTACCGCCGTACCCGCCGGCCAGCACGGCCTGCAGCGGCTCGGACGGGCCGCCGGCCAGGCGCAGGACCTCGCCGATGGGCGTGCCGAGCGGCGCCTCGACCACGCCGGGGCGTGCGACCGCGCCCGAGACCGTGAACAGGGCCGTGCCCGGCGCCTCCTCGCTGCCGCACGAGCGGAACCACGCGGGACCGTACCGCGCGATCAGCGCGATGTGGGCGAACGTCTCGGCGTTGCTGACGAACGTCGGCCGGCCGCCGACCCCGCGCTCGAAGGGGCGCGGCCCGAAGGACGGCCGGGCGTCGCCCGTGTCGATCCAGCGGACCAGGGAGGTCTCCTCGCTGGCGACGTAACGAGGCGGTACGGCGGTCACCCGCGTCGGCACCGGCGCCGCATGGGCCCGCTCGCGATCGGCGACCGCCCGCCGGACCGTGTCCGCCAGGGTGCGGGCCCGGCCGCGCCGTGCGTCGGCCTCCGCCCCTTCACCGGGGTCCGGCTCGGCGTGCACGCAGATGACGATCTCGCGCGCGCCGACGGCGCCGGCGGCGAGCGCGGCCCCGTCCAGTACGAGGTGCGGCGCGATCGTCAGCAGGGCGCGGTCCTTGGCGCTGGCCGGCTCGCCCTCGGCGGCGTTGACGACCACCACGGCGGGCCGTCGCCCGGCCGCCACCGAGCGAAGCTTGCGGCCGGTCGGGAACCCGCCACCACCCCGGCCGGTCAGCCCGGCCTCCTCGACGGCCTGGATCAATGAGGCGCCCGTCGTGGTCGGTGGCGGACCGTACTGCGCCAGGTGGTCGCTCAGCTTCGCCGGCCGGCCCAGCGCGTGATAGCCGGCGAGCAGTCGTACGGCGTGCGGTGCCGCCGTTCCCGCGGTCACTCCCCGTCCCCCCTCTCGTCGTCACCGGCCGAACGGGTGGCTCGCGTCGGCCGTGGGGTCGGCGTACGGCCGGCCGTTCCCGGCCCCGGGCTGCTCGCCTTGCCGAGCAGCGAGGCGGGCGTGCCGGAGCGCCGGGCCCAGCCGTCGGCCAGCGGACCGGACACGGTCCAGGCGCCGACGACCAGGACCGTCGCGAGCGTCAGCAGCCCGGCCCCGGCCCGCAGGCCCGTCTTCCCCGGCCCCGCGGCCGCCAGCCGCCAGGCCACGGCGGCCAGGGCCACGGCGGCGCAGACCCCGGCGAGCAGGAGGAACAGTGAGGACCGCACGTCCGAACCGGTACCGAGCGCGTGTACGACGGCGGCGAGCCAGCAGGCGTACGCCGCCCAGTGCAGCGCCTTCCAGCGCCGGTAGCCCATCCTGGTGCGCAGCAGGCTGGTCGCGGTCAGGACGATCAGCACGTCGAACGCGACGGTGCCCAGCCCCAGCCAGATCGGCCGGTACGCCGAGCCGAACGGCACGACGACGTCGGTCAGGGCGATCGGCGCGTAGGAGTCGGCGACCGTGGTCGCGATGTGCACGGCGAGGAAGCCCAGGCCGGCCAGCGTGAGGTTGCGGTGCAGCCCGGCGATGACGAACCGGGGCACCCGCCGCCCGCCGACGCGCAGAGCCGACAGCACGCCGAACGTCAGTACGACCGTGAGGAACAGCAGGGTGATCTCTCCGGTCGCGCGGGTCGCGTACCAGAGGAGGCTCATCCCGCCCGCCTCCCCGCCGGCCGCGCGTCCGCGGGTACACCGGCCGTTCGCCCCAGGTCGGCCGTTGGTCCCGGACCGGCCGTTGGTTCCGGACCGGCCGTCTGTCCCGGGTCGGTCGTTCGGCCTGGACCGGCCGTCTGTCCTGGACCGGTCGTCTGTCCCGGACCGGCCGCCTGCCTCGGGTCGTCCATGACCGTCAGAGCGTCCTCCGGCCAGCCGGCCAGGGCGAACGCCCGCCCGTCGAGACGGACCAGGCGGGCCGGCAACCGCAGATCGCCCAGCCACGTCCGCGCGGACCAGCCCTTCACCAGGGCCGCGGTCGCGGCGGCGTTGGCGTCCACGCAGGTGGCCGCCGCGACGCTGACCGTACGCCAGCAGGAGGCGGCGGGGATCCCGGTCGCCGGGTCGATGATGTGGTGCAGCCACTGGTCGCCGCGCCGCCAGCGCCGTACGGTCACCGACGAGGTGGCCAGGCCACCCGCGGTGATCACGACGTCCTGGCCGGAGGCGTCCGAGCCGTCGTCGCGGTGGTCGTCGGTCACGCGGATCCGCCAGCCGCCCTCGGGCGGCGGCCCGCCGACCGCGATGTCGCCGCCCAACCCGACGAGGATCCCGCAGCCGGTCTCCGCGAACGCCCGCGCGGCGGCCCGGTCGGCGGCCAGCGCCTTCGCCGTCGCGCCGAGGTCCAGCCGTACGCCCCGGGGCAGCCGCACGACGTGCCCGTCGAGGCGCACCGTGCGCCAGCCGGCGACCCGTCGCCGTACCAGACGCGGTGCCGGACCGCCGTGGCGCAGCTCCGTGATGTCCCGGTCGTACCCGGCGGCCACCAGCGCGGCCCCGACGGTGGGGTCGACCGCGCCATCCGTCGCCTCGGCCACTTCCAGGGCCCGCTCGAGCGTGCGGGCGAACAGGGGGGACACCTCGACCGGCCGGCCGGCGGCGGCGTTGAGCCGCGACAGCTCCGAGTCCGTACGGAACCGGTCGCACGCCGCGCCCATCGCCGCCAGTTCGGCGTCGAGGGCGGCCCGTGCGACGTCGAGTCGCTTCGGGTCGGTGACGAGGAGCCGCGCCGTCGTTCCCCAGATCGGGAAGTCGAGTGCGCCCATCATCAGGAGCCGCCCGAGGTCACGTGCGTCGGCCGCCGGGCGGGGGTGCTCGGCGGAGCGGCGGGTGCGGTCGCGGGCGGAGTGAGGTGGTGGCGGTGGGTCCGGTGCGGCCGCGCGGACGCGGAGGAGCCGGTCGAGGCGGCCGGGCCCGCGGAGTCGTCCGGCGGTGTGGCCGGCTGCTCCGAGGACGTCGGAGCGGCCGGGTCCGCGTGCGTCCGGTCGGCGGCCTGGCCCGGCAGCAGGTGCGCCAGGCCCGCGGCCAGCAGGCCGGACAGGACGACGCCGACACCGACCGCGCGGCGGGTCCAGACCGTCACCTGGTGCAGGCCCGCGTCGCGGCGACGCCGGCGTGAACGTTCGGGATGCTCCATCGGTCATTCCCCCCTTGACGTGGGCTCAGGGTTCGAGTGTCGTCGGCGGGTTGTTCGAAAGCCGTGCCGGAAATGTGAAGAAGTCGTTCATCCTCTAGTGGTGCCGGCCGGCGGAGTCCCCGGAGGAGGTGGCGACACCGTGCCAGGCGGCCGAGGCGCCGCTGTGGCCGATGCGCACCACCTGGACGCCGCTGGCCACCGCGCCGACGACCGCGACGACCGCGGCGGCGACGGTCAGGTACCGGGCGAACCGCATGTCCTGCCTGGCGGCGTACCAGCGCATGAACACGAGTGCGGCCAGGCCCAGCCAGAGCAGGGCGGCGAAGGGCAGCAGGCCGTCGGCCATCTCGGTGTGCCGTTCGACGAGCGCCGTCCGCTTGACGTGGTCTTCCAGCAGTTCGCCGGTGTGGGTGGCGAGCGGGACGGAGAGAAGGGCCACCGTCGCCACCCCGAGTGCCAGCGAGGCGTACCGCTCGCGGGCGGCGGGCCAGACGGCGACCACGATCGCGCCCAGGGCGGCCAGCGGGATGAGGACCACCACCGCGTGGATGACGAGGGGGTGAGCGGGCAGTCCCATGATGGTGGAGAACATGACGGTCCTTCTGGGAGGTTTTCAGCCGGAGTTGCGTGCTCCACTGTCGCGGGTCAGGGCTGAACACTGCTCAAGGGAAATGTTCAGAAGTCGTTCAGATCGGCCGCCCGGCCGTACCGTGAGACCGTGACCGACACGCCGGTACGGATCCTGATCGTCGAGGACGATCGGGGGATCTCCGCCTCCCTCCAGCGCGGTCTCACTCGCGCCGGATACGACGCGTTCGCCGTGAGCACGGCCGCCGAGGCCCTGGCCGCCGAGGCCTATGACGTGGTCCTCCTCGACCTGGGGCTGCCCGACGCCGACGGCACCGAGCTGTGCGGCACGCTGCGGCAGCGGTCCGACAGCGCCATCCTGGTGATCACCGCGCGCGGGGAGGAGCCCGACCGCGTCGCGGCGCTGGACGCGGGCGCCGACGACTACATCGTCAAACCGTTCGGGTTCGCCGAGCTGATGGCGCGGATCCGCGCGGTGCTGCGCCGCAGCAGGCTGACCGAGACGCACTTGCTCCGGCACGGCTCGCTGGTCATCGACACGCGGGCCCGGCGGGTGACCTCCGCGGGCACCGAGGTCTCCCTCACCCCGACCGAGTTCGACATCCTCGAGTGCCTCGCGACCGACCCGGGACGAGTGGTGGGCCGCCAGGAGATCCTCGAACGCGTGTGGAACACCCACTGGTACGGCCCGACGCGCGTCCTGGACGTCCACATCGCGGCGCTGCGCCGGAAGCTCGGCGACCCGTCGGCCATCCAGACCGTCTACGCCCGTGGTTTCCGGCTGGGAGATCTCGGGTGACGAGCCGGATCCTCGCGGCGTTCCTCGTCCTGACCGGCGGCCTGATCGTCGGCGCGCTGCTGCCGCTGGGGTTCGCGATGGCCGCCCAGCATCGGCACGACTATCAGAGCAGTACGCTCGAGGCCGCCCGCGCGCTCGCGAGCACGGCCGAGGAGGGCATCGAGGACCGCGACGGCGCCGCCACCCTGCCCCACCGGCTCGCGACGGTGCGCCGCGAGATCGAGGGCGGCGATCAGGCCCAGGTCGAGGTGGTCGACCGGAAGAGCCGGATCATCGCCGGCCGCGACACCGGCCTGTACACGCCCGCCCGCGCCGCCGTCGGCCTGCGCGGGCAGACCCGCGTCTCCGAGCTCGACGGCCGCCTGCTGGCGATCGTGCCGGTCGGAGCCCAGGACGAGCGGGTGAAGGGCGCGGTGCTGCTGGCCCGGCCGCTCGCCCCCCTGCGGGAGCGGGTGGACCGGCTGTGGACGCGGCTCGGCCTCGTCGCGCTCGCGGCGGTCGCCCTCGCGGTCGCCCTCGCCGTCTACCTCGCCGGATGGGTCGGCCGGCCACTGCGCCGGCTGGGGGCGGTCGCCGAGGCACTCGGCGCCGGTGAGCTGGCGGCGCGTGCCGATCCGCCGCGTCGCCCGCCGGAGGTTCGCGGCCTGGCCGAGCGGTTCAACGTGATGGCCGCCCGGCTGGAGAACCTGATCTATGACAGCCGCGCCGTGCTCGCGGACGTCTCCCACCAGCTCCGCACGCCGCTGGCGGCCCTGCGGTTGCGGATGGAGCTGTTCGCCGAGGAGGCCGAGAGCGGCGGACGTGAGGCGGACGCGGCCGAGTTCGAGGCCGCGCTGGAGGAGCTGGGCCGCCTGTCCCGCATGGTCGACGGGCTCCTCGCCGTCGCACGGGCGGAGAACACCACGACGCCTCCCCAGGTGATCCCGGTCACCGGCCTGCTACGGGATCGCGTGGACGCCTGGCGGCCGGTCGCGGCCGAACGAGGCGTCCGGCTCCTTCTGGAGCCCGGTGAGCCCCTGACCGCGATGCTCGGCCCCGGCCGTCTCGAACAGGCCATCGACAATCTGGTGGACAACGCGCTCACCGCGACGCCGAAGGGCGGTCACGTGCGGATCGGCGCGCGCCGCGCCGGTCACCGGATCCACGTCACCGTCGCCGACGACGGCCCGGGCATGTCACCCGAGGCGATGGCCGAGGCGTTCCGCAGGTTCCGCACCGGCCGGGCGGGCGGCACCGGCCTGGGCCTGGCCATCGTCCACCGACTGGTCACCGCCGAGGGCGGAGACGTGACGTTGTCCGAGACGCGCGGCGGAGGGCTCACCGTCACGCTGGACCTCCCGGCGGGGAGATGACCCGGGTGGCCGGCACGGGCGGCTGACCCGGGCGGTCGATCCGGGCGGCTGCGGAAGGGCACGGTCGACGCGGCGTCCTGGCGTCACCGGCCGACGCGGCGCCTCGGCGTCACCGGCCGACGCGGCGCCTCGGCGTCACCGGCCGACGCCGGTGAAATCACCGATGCCGGGGCCGGGGGGCCGACTTAGCGTCGCGTACGCGACTCCGCCAGGAAGGCGGGTCTCGACCTCTCGGAAGAGGTGATCCAATGCGCCGAGCACTCCTCCTCGTGGTCTCGGTCGTCGCGACGCTCGTGCTGCCCCTCCTCGCGCCGGGCAGCGCCGTCACGGCCTCCGCGTCCACCGGGCGGCCCGCCGACGTGGCGGCGCAGACCGTGACCGTGCGATACGGGCCGTACACCATTCCGGGCGCCGCGTTCGGCAAGCCCGGCGACCTGCCGACCTTCGGCGCGGCCCCGAAGCCGTGCGCCGCGTGCGACATCGTCGGGGAGAAACCCGACCTCGTCTACGCGGACGGCACGTCCGCGAACATGGACACCGGCCCGATGCTGCACCACTTCGTCATCGGCAACAACAGCGCCCACGACCTGGTCTGTCCCGCCGACCCCGACCGGCTCTGGGCCTCCGGCAACGAACGAACGGACAAGGAACTCCCCGAAGGCTACGGCGTTCCGGTCCACGTCACCGACAACTGGGGGATCATCACCGAGCTGATGAACTACAGCTCGGCACCGAAGACCGTCTACGTCTCGATCGACTACCGGATCGTGCCCGCCGGGTCGACCACACCGGTCCGCTCGATCTGGATGGACGCCGGCGGATGCCTCACCTCCGACTACGCCATCCCGGCGGGCAAGAGCGTGCACAGCTGGGGCTGGACGTCCACCGTCAGCGGGCGGCTGGTGTTCGCCAACGGTCACCAGCACGACGGCGGCGTGCACGTCTCGCTGACCGACGACGGGGCGACGGTGTGCGACTCGAACGCCGAGTACACGGAGATGGGCGGCATGAGCACGATCATGTCGATGGGCGTGTGCACCGGTGACCCGCTCGCGACCGTTCACGCGGGCGACCGGCTCGCCGTCAACTCCTATTACGACTCGCCGACGGCGCAGTTGAACGTGATGGGCATCATCCACGCCTACATCGCCCTCTGATCCCGGAGCGCGGGCCCCCTCAGCGGCGAGGGCGGCCCCGCGCGCGTTTCGACCAGCCACGGAACCAGCAGCAGTGAGGAGGCGCGGATGATCCGCGCACGAAGATCCGGTCGCTCATGGGCGACCCTGGCCGCCGCGATCCTGGCGGCGGCCCTCACCCAGATTCCCGGCGGAGCCGCCCGCCCGGCGCACGCGGCGGCGACCGGTGTCCCCGTCGTCCCGGAGTGGACGATGGCCGGCCAGAACGAGGCGAACACCCGCTACAACGCCACCGAGACGCTGATCTCCCCGAGCAACGTCGGCCGGCTCACGCCACGCTGGGTCGCGACCATGGGCGGGAACGTCGCCGCCACGCCGACGGTCTCCCTCGGGACCGTGTTCGTCCCCGACTACGGCGGGAAGCTCAGCGCGCTCGACGCGGTCACCGGCGCCCTGCGCTGGCAGCGGAACATCTCCGACTACAGCGGCGTGGCCGGCGACGTCTCCCGTACGAGCCCGGCCGTGTACGGGCCGGAGCTCATCTTCGGCGACGGCGTGTCCAGCGGGCCCCTGACCGGCGCCCGGGTCATGGCCGCCGACCGTACGACGGGCGCGAAGCTGTGGAGCACGGTCGTCGACACCGATCCGCTGGCGATGGTGACCACCTCGCCGGTCGTCGACGGCACGACCGTCTACGTCGGTGTCGCCAGCCACGCCGAGTTCGGCGACCACGACGACGTCACCTTCCGGGGGAGCGTCGTGGCGCTCAACGCCGCGACCGGCGCGATCCTCTGGAAGAGGTACATGGCCCCCGACGGCTACACCGGCGACGCGGTCTGGGGCGGCAACTTCGTCATCGACCACGTCACCGGCAACCTGTTCGTGACCACCGGCAACAACTACACGGTGCCGGACGGCGTCTGCACCCAACCGGACCAGCAGGACTGTAAGGCCGTCCCCGACGACGACTACACCGACGCGGTGGTGGCGCTGAACCCGCGGACCGGCGCGGTGAACTGGTCCTTCAAGACGCTGACCGCCGACGTCGGCGACACCGACGACTGCGACATCTGCGGACCGGACTACGACTTCGGCTCGTCGCCGAACCTGTTCACGGTCTACACCGGCGGCCGGTACCGCTCGATCCTCGGCATCGGCCAGAAGAGCGGCATCTACTGGGCGCTCGACCCGGCGACCGGCAAGGAGATCTGGCACACGGTGGTCGGTCCGGGCAGCGATCTCGGCGGCATGGAGTGGGGGTCGGCGACCGACGGCCAGCGGATCTACGTCGGCGTCGGCAACTACGACCACGAGAGCTACGACATCGTCGGCGCGGACGGCACCAAGACCACCATCAACGGCGGCTCCTGGGCGGCCCTCGACGCCGCGACCGGACAGAAGCTCTGGCAGGTCGCCGACCCGTACGGCACGATCGACGTCAGCTTCATCAGCGCCGCCAACGGCGTCGTCTACTCCGGCGGAGTGAAGGGCGCGGCGGACACGATGTTCGCGCTGAACGCGAGCAACGGGCAGATGCTCTGGCGGTACAAGAGCGGCGGCGCGGTGATCGGCGGCGCCGCGATCGCCGGCGGAATGGTGTTCTGGGGTTCGGGCTACTGGTTCGGGCTGTGCGACGACGGCACGTACGACTGCGCGCAGAACACCAAGTTGTACGCCTTCTCGCCGTTCTGACCGCGACGGACCGTCTCCGGGCTCGGCCCCTCGGCCCGGAGACGGTCCGTTCCGCGGCTCAGATGTCCTCGTCGCTGTAGACGGCGTCGGCGTCGACGATGCGGTACGCGTAGCCCTGCTCGGCGAGGAAGCGCTGGCGGTGGGCGGCGTAGTCCTGGTCGAGCGTGTCGCGGGCGACGACCGAGTAGAACCGCGCGCCCTTGCCCGACGCCTTCGGGCGCAGGACGCGGCCGAGCCGCTGTGCCTCCTCCTGCCGCGACCCGAACGTCCCCGACACCTGGACGGCGACGGACGCCTCCGGCAGGTCGATCGAGAAGTTCGCGACCTTGGAGACGATCAGGACCTGCAGCTCCCCGCTGCGGAACGCGTCGAACAGCCGCTCCCGCTCCTTGACCTTGGTCTCGCCCTTGATGACCGGCGCGTCGAGGCGTTCGCCGAGCTCGTCGAGCTGGTCGATGTACTGGCCGATGACCAGGAGCTGCTCGCCGCGGTGGCGGTCGACGAGGGCCTGCACGACCGACGTCTTGGACTCGGTGGTCGCGCAGAAGCGGTAGCGGTCCTCCTGCTCGGCGGTCGCGTAGGCGAGGCGCTCGGTGTCGGTGAGCGTCACACGGACCTCGACGCAGTCGGCCGGGGCGATCCAGCCCTGCGCCTCCATCTCCTTCCACGGTGCGTCGTACCGTTTCGGGCCGATGAGGGAGAACACGTCGCCCTCCCGGCCGTCCTCGCGCACGAGCGTGGCGGTCAGCCCGAGGCGGCGGCGGGTCTGCAGGTCGGCGGTCATCCGGAAGATCGGCGCGGGCAGCAGGTGCACCTCGTCGTAGAGGATGAGGCCCCAGTCGCGGGCGTCGAACAGCTCCAGGTGGGTGTAGACGCCCTTCCGGCGGGTGGTCAGCACCTGGTACGTCGCGATGGTGACCGGCCGGATCTCCTTCTTGGTGCCGGTGTACTCCCCGATCTCGTCCTCGGTCAGCGAGGTGCGGCGCAGCAGCTCCTGCTTCCACTGGTGCGCCGAGACGGTGTTGGTGACGAGGATCAGCGTGGTCGCCGAGGCGTGGGCCATGGCGGCGGCGCCGACGATGGTCTTGCCCGCGCCGCAGGGCAGCACGACGACGCCCGAGCCGCCGTGCCAGAACGACTCGGCGGCGTCCCGCTGGTACGCCCGCAGCTCCCAGCCGTCCTCCTCCAGGGAGATCGCGTGGGCCTCGCCGTCGACGTACCCGGCGAGGTCCTCGGCGGGCCAGCCGAGCTTGAGCAGCGCCTGCTTGAGCGCGCCGCGCTCGCTGGGGTGCACGGCAACGCTGTCGTCGTCGACGCGCTCCCCGAACATCGGCTTGAGCTTCTTGGCCCGCAGCACCTCTTCGAGCACCGCGCGGTCCGACGACACGAGGACGAGGCCGTGCGTCGGGTGCTTCTCCAGCCGCAGCCGGCCGTACCGGCCCATCGTGTCGGCGACGTCGACGAGCAGGGCGTGCGGCACGGGGTACCGCGCGTAGGTGATGAGCGCGTCGATCACCTGCTCGGCGTCGTGGCCCGCCGCGCGGGCGTTCCACAGCGCGAGCGGGGTGATCCGGTAGGTGTGGACGTGCTCGGGTGCGCGCTCCAGCTCGGCGAACGGCGCGATCGCCTTCCGGCAGGCGTTCGCCGCGTCGTGGTCGACCTCGAGCAGCAGGGTCTTGTCGGATTGAACGATCAGCGGGCCGTCGGTCACGTGATGCCTTCCTGGCGGTGGGGTCTCAGTGTCCAACAGCCGGAGCCCCCGTGAGGCTTCCCGCGCCAGATCGGTCAGTGGGTCAGTACGTGGGCGTGCTCGTGCCCGTGTGACTGCTGAACGCGCCGATGGCGAACAGCACCACCAGGAGGACGACCACCAGGACGAAGTTGAGCGCGAAGCACACCCAGGACCACAGGGTGAGCTGTTTGGCGGACTCGGGGTCGGTGGCGTGCCGGTTCATCGCCATGGCGGCCAGGATGATCCCGGGCAGCCAGGCGATGCCGCCGCAGCACAGCAGGGCGGAGACGATGTTGGCGATCAGCGCTCCGATGGCGCCGCCGTTCGACCCGGCGGGCGGCGCTCCGGGCGGCCCGTAGTAGCCGTAACCCTGCTGCTGCCCGTACCCCTGGTGCTGGGCGTAGGGGTCCTGCCAGCCGGGCTGGGTGTTCTGCCAGCCCTGCTGGTTGTACGGGTCCTGGCCGTGCGGGCCCTGACCGTACTGCCCATACGGGTCCTGCCATGTCACGGTGTGAGCCCCCAGCTCGTAGGTCGAAGGACGTAATCGACACGCCAAGCATGGCGGATAAGTCCGACTCATCCGATCACCGTTTGGTTCCATCTTGCCGCCTTAGAAGTCAATTGTCCGTCGAGTCGACGTCCGGTTCGACGAGCGAGCGGCTCGGTTCGACGAGGAACCGGCCCAGCACGAGCGCGGCGACCGGGACCCCGCACAGGGCCACGAAGACGCCCTGGGGCCCGTACGCCTGGGCGACCAGGCCGAACAGCGGCGCGATCAGGCCGCCGACGCTGACCCCGAGGCCGAGGGTGACCCCGGCGGCCGTACCGGGCCGCGTCGGCAGGTAGTCCTGGCCGAGCTTGACGAGCACCGCGAACGGGATGTTCAGCGCGACGCCGCTCAGCACCGCGAACAGCAGCGGGAGCACGGGCCCCGGCATCAGGCGCAGGCCCGCCAGCGCGGGGAGGGCGACGACGCCGCCGAGCTGGACCGTGCGGACCAGGCCGATCCGGTCGGCGACGCGGCCGCCGAGGATCGTTCCGCTGACGCCGCCGACGAGGAAGCACGCCAGCGCCGCGCCCGCGACCTCCCGCGACGCGTGCAGGTGCCGGATCCAGTAAAGCTCGATGAACGTGTTGACGCCGAAGAACGCCACCGACCGCACGACCTCGATGCCGGTCAGCACGAGGAACGGCGGCCAGCGGTCGGTGCCCGTACGGACGGCGGCCGCGGCGGCGTCGGCCCGGTGCCGGTGCCGCCGCCGGAACAGGACGAAGCCGATCAGCAGCGCCGGCGGGATGAACAGCGCCAGCGCGCCGACGCCCATCGACACGAGCGCGGGCGTCGCCAGCACCGGTGCCAGGAAGAAGCCGACGCTGCCACCCGCCGCGAACACGCTCATCGCCGCGGCGCTGTCGCCGGCCGTCTCACGGGCCCCCTTGCCCGCCGCCGGGTGGAACATCGACACGCCCAGCCCCGAGATCAGGATCAGCGTCCAGACGAGCGCGTACGAGCCGGCGAGGCCCGCGAGCCCGAGCCCCGTCCCGGCGATCGCGACCCCCGCGCCGGCGAGCCAGCTCAGCCGCAGGCGGTCGACGGCCAGGCCGATGAACGGCTGGGGGACCGCGCTGCCCAGCGTCGCGGCCATGGTGAGCCCGGACGCGGCGACGTACCCGTAGTGCCGGTCCAGCACGAAGTACGGCACGCTCGCGGGCACCAGGCCCTGGTAGAGGTCGTCGACCGCGTGCGCGACCCCCCACAGCCACATCCGGCGCCACGGCGAGGGGCGGGCGGCCCGGTCACTGGACGGCCGGTCGAGGGTTCCGGCAGAGGAGTCGCGGTGGTCGGCGGTCATGGCCGGGTCTCCGAATAACGCATGCTCGCCAGGATGGCGAGCCGACCCAAGGCGGGCTTCCGGTATTCCGCCGCAGAACGTCGATCATCCGCCTGATCTCGACGGCCTCAGCCGGGGGTCCTCCCGGCGCCGCGTTCCCGGATCGGCCGGCCCTCGCGCCGCCTCGCCGCGCTCAGGACCTGGTCTGAAGAGCGCTTCCGGGGCGGAGCCCGCCGTCGTCGTCGAGGTCCGCCAGGACGGCCGGCAGGCCGGTCGTGAGCATCCTGCGGCGAATCCGGCCCAGCATCTGGGCCATGAAGAGGCCGCCGACCCCGGTGAATCCGGTGTGCTCGTAGGTGAAGCGGGTACCGTCCCCGACGGCTTCGAGACGGTAGGCGACCTCGGTGTCGTCGCCTCCGCCGTCATCGGTCCACGTGTAGCGGAGCAGGCTCGGCTCGCGGGCCTCGAGGACCTCGCAGTTGACGATGCCGTTCCAGCCGGGCTTCGGCTTGGCCACGAACCGGAACCGCGTGCCGGGAGTCGGCGCGAACCCCTCCGGGCGCGCGCCGGCGCCGGTCGCGGTCCACAGGGGGATCAGCTCCGGATCGGTGAGAGCCCGCCAGACCTTGGCCCTGGGGTACGGGTAGTCGCGGACGATACGGATCTCGCTCACGGAATCCTCCTGGATGCTCGGCTGGTGCATCGGGATAAACGTATAGCGACTGAAGACTTATAGCAACAGAAATTCAGCGAAGATCTGATCTCACTGTAAAGGTGCTGTAGCTGGAAAAGTGCAGCCACTGGTATCATGGGCCGCATGAGCGAGCCAACGGTGGATTGGGCGTCCCTGCGGCCCCGGCCCGTGCCCCCTGATCGGTCCATGGGGCTGAGGGAACGCAAGAAGTGGATGCTGCGCCAGCAGCTCACCGCCGTGGCGACCCGGATGTTCCTCGAGCGCGGATTCGACGGTGTACGGGTGGCCGAGGTCGCCGACCGGTGCAACGTGTCGGAGAAGACCGTCTTCAACTACTTCCCGACCAAGGAAGCGCTGATCCTGGACCGCTGGGACACCACGGCCGCCGGCCTCCGCGACGCCCTCGCCGAGCCTGCCCTGACGCCGGTTCAGGCCTGCGTCCGGATCCTGGACGAGGAGACCCGCGGCCTGGTCGCCGCCTTCGAGTCGTACGAGAACCGGGCGGCGGCCGTGGCCGACATCCAGCGCTTCCGCGAGTTGCTGCAGTCGACGCCCTCCCTGCGGGCGTACCAGCGGGCGACGACGGAACGGCTCATCGATGAGGCACAGCGCGCCCTCGCCGAGCGGGCAGGCGTGGACGAGGACGCGCCAGAGCCGCGTATCGCGGCGGTGGCCCTCCTCGGCCTGTGGGACGCCCACACCCGCAGCATGCGCCGGCACCTCGCGCCCGACCGCGCCCCCGTCGACGTCTACGCCGCCATCATGGACGACGTGCGCCGCGCCGCCCGGGTGATCGAGAGCGGCGTCGACGACGCGCGTCTGGTCGTCCCTCCCGCGTGAACCCGCCGGTCGCGGACCCCGGCCCGCGGGAACCGCGGTGCCGGCGTCCCGCCCCGGCGACGTCGGTCCTCCGCCTCGATCTCGAAGGATGGACCCTGCGGGCGCTTCCGCCCCGGGGCCGGATCGACTGGCACGACCACGCGAGGCACCAGCTGATCTACCCGAGCCGCGGGGTGCTGGAGGTCTCGACCGGCGCGGGCGCCTGGGTCGTCCCGCCGCACCGCGCCGTGTGGATCCCCGCCACCGTGCCGCACTCCCACCGCGCGTACGGGCCCACCGAGATGCGCACCCTGCTGTTCGAGCCCGAGGTGAACCCGCTGCGGCTCGACCAGCCCACCGTCCTGGCCGTCACCCCGCTGCTGCGCGAGGTGATCGTCGCGCTGACCGATGACACCGGCCTGACCGGCCGGCAGCGGCACAACCTCGAGACGGTCGCCCTGGACCAGCTGTGCCGGGTCGAGTCGCTCGCCCTGCGCCTGCCCGCCCCGGCCGATCCGCGGCTGCGCGACCTCACGGCGCTCCTCGCCGACGACCCCGCGGACCGGCGCACGCTGGCGGAGCTCGGCCGGGCCGTCGGAGCGTCCGAGCGCACGCTCAGCCGACTGTTCCGGGAGCAGACCGGGATGACCTTCCCACAGTGGCGCGGCCAACTGCGGCTGCACCACTCGCTCACGCTCCTGGCCGGCGGCGCGTCCGTCACCGAGGCCGCCGCGGCCAGCGGCTTCCGCAGCCCGAGCGCGTTCATCGAGGCGTTCCGGCAGGCGTTCGGCGTCACCCCGGGCCGGTACGCGAGCGGCTCCGGCCGGCCCTGACGGCTCCCGGTGAGAGTCCGCGCCGAGGCGCGCGGGGGCGTCGAGGTCAGCGGGGAGGGTTCGCGGTGAGCGCTCGCGCCGAGGTCGGCGTCGAAAGCCCGCGGGAAACTTTGCCGGGGCGGGCGTTGGGGATGGGCGCGGCGCGGTAAAGGTTCCGGGCGTGAGCCAGGTGATGAGCGTCGAGGAGCGTCAGGCGTTCCTGGCGGGCGTGCGGATCGGCGTGCTCAGCGTCGCCGGCGACGGCGGCGACCGGGGACCGGTGACGATGCCGCTCTGGTACCGCTACGAGCCGGGCGGCGAGCTGTACTTCGTCACCGGCGCGACCAGCCGCAAGGCCGAGCTGATCAGGGAGGCGGGCCGGGTCTCGCTCTGCGCGCACAACGACGACCCGCCCTACCGGTACGTCACCGTCGAGGGACCGGTCACGGCCATCGACGAGCCCGCCGGCGAGGCCGAGCGCGCCGAGCTCGCCCATCGCTACCTCGGCCCCGAGCTCGGCGACCGGTACCTGCGGAGCACGCACGGCGAGGGCCTCGCGCTGTTCCACGTCCGCCCGGAACACTGGTGCAGCGCCGACTTCGGCAAACGCCCGGAGTGACCGCCCGGTCCCGGCCCCGATGACCGGGCATCAGGACGACCCGTCGACCTCCGCGACGCCGGTGATGCGGTGCAGGGCGAACCGCTGCACGGCGGCCCGTGTCGCGTCGTACGCGGTGAGGAACCCGCCCTCGACCCGCGCGGGCTCGATGATGCGGCTGGACGCCTGCCCCTGCTGGTCGAGGTAGCCGATCCACACGCGGGCGCCGCGGTCGGCGGCCTGGCGCAGCTGCTGGACCATCGCCATCGCGGGGGAGCGCGGCACCGCGCCGGCCGGCGCGGTCGTCCGCGCGGCCTGCTCGCCGGCCCGGAGCGCGCGTACGGCGGCGGTCACGACCGACGCGTCCGGGCCCGTGACGCCGATCTGGGAGTGGTGCGCCGGCTCGTACGTGCCGTGGGTGGTCTCGGCGCGGCGCGCGTCGAGCCGGGTGATCACGACGGAGCCCTCCGGCGACTCGGCCACCGGGGCGTACCCCAGCGCGCGCAGCGACTCCAGCAGCTCGCCGCGTGAGGAGCGGGAGGCCAGGACGGTCGGGGCGAGCCGGTGCAGCCGGAGCTGCTCCGAGCGCCGGTCCGCCAGGATCTCGTCGAGCACGGCCGGGTCGTCGCAGCGGACGTACGCCGAGGCGATGCCGACCCGCAGCCGGCCGTGCCGGCGGGCCACGTCCTCGATGAGGTACGCCAGCGGCTGCGGAACGTCCGTCGCCGAGTGCCGTTTGAGCAGGTCGATCAGCTCAGCCGCGCCACGTCCCGCGTCGAGGGCGCGGCGTACGGACGTGGGCGTGAAGCGGTAGACGGTGGCGCCGCCGGTCGACTCGACGTCGGCGGCCAGCGCCAGCTCGCGGGCCAGGTCGCTGACGAGCGGGCCGGGGGCGACCGCCGTCAGGTCCGCCTGGATCAGCACGTGGTCGACCGGCTCGGGCAGCACCGCGGCCAGCACCTTGCCCGCGTCGCCGCCCGCCAGAAGGGCACGGGCGTGGCCGGACAGCGCGCCGAGCCCGGTGACGCCGATCGTCTCGGCCTCGCGCAGCGTCCAGCCGACGAGGCGCTCGCGCAGGGTGCCGCCCCGGCGGGGCTGCTGCCAGGCGAGGTACGCGAAGACCTCCCCGGCGTTCGGCGCGGTGCCCGGCTTGGCGTCGGCGAGGGCGCCGAGGACGGACCGGCGCACCTGCGGGGCGCTCACCCGTACGGCCTCGTCGGACAGCGCGTTGATCAGCCGGTCGCGGTCGTCGCGCTCGCCCGCGAGACCGGGCGCGCGGTCGGTGAGGAGCCAGGCGGAGGCCAGGTCGGTCCAGCGGCGCTCGACGTCGCGCAGCCGCCACAGGTCGTACGCCTGGGTGGGCAGCCACCACGCGCCCGCGGGCCCGTCGTGGTCGCCGTCGCGGGCGAGCAGCCCGGCGGCGTACGCCACCTCGATCAGCAGTGCCGCCGTCCACTCGGGCACGTCGAGCGCGGTCGCGGTCGCCCGCAGGTCGCGGATGCCGAGGCCGCCGCCGCGCAGGACGCCGGGCGGGTCGACGCCCCAGCGGTCGAGCAGCTCCTCCACGGTGCGCACGAAGGTGAACGCCTGGCCGCCGGCGGTCCGGTCGACCAGGCGGCCGGAGCGCGCCGTGCCGCCGAGAGGCGGCGGCGCCGTCCGCAGCTCGGCGAACACGCGGCCGCCCCGCAGGTGCAGGCCGACCTCGCGGGGCAGCGTCACGGTCCGGTCATCGGTCGCGGCCAGCAGACCGCGCGCGAGGAGGCGCTCGATGGGGGAGGAGGCCGTGGCGAGGGTGACGGGCCGTCGGGCGCCGTCGACCCGGCCGACGGGCGGCCCCCACGTGAGCCGGTCGAGCGCGGCCCTGGCCTCCGGGCCGGCGTCCTCGATCAGCGCGCCGGCCCGGCCGGGGATCTCCTCGGCCGACTTCAGGCCGAGGTCGTCGAGCAGAGCGGTCAGGCGGTCGGACGGGTAGGCCGCGAACGCCTCCCGGACGGGTGGGCCCAGGCCGGCCGGGTGCGGGACGACCTGCCGGCCGCCGGGCACGACCCGCAGGGCGTCGTCGTCGCCCCAGATCAGGGCGAGGCCGCGCAGCCGGTCGACGGCCTCCCGGATCGGGCCGGCGTCGGACGGCGCGGCGGAGACGGCCGCCAGCAGGTCGCCGTACGCGACGGGCGAGGGCAGGACCAGGGCCGCCTCGAAGAGGTTCAGCGCGAGCCGGTCCAGGCGGTCCAGTGCCCGCGACACGGCGGATGCCGCGGAGGCCCGGGCGGCCAGCGCTCCCATGTCCGCGGGCACGGGAGTGATCAGCTCGGGACGGGCCGCGAACAGGGCGCGCAGATCCTCGTCGTCGCGCGCCCGCAGCCAGTCGGCGTAGGTGTCCGTGCTCACGCCCACAACGGTATTCGCGGATGACGACCTGATGGTCCCGCCCGGGAGATCGAACTCGATCGGCCGTCACGGGGCCGTGCCGACCCCCGCCGGGGCCGGCCGGCCGACGGAGAGCCGGTCGCCCCTGTTCACGAAGGTCAGCGCGGTGGCGGACAGCAGGGCGAGCAGCAGCAGTACGAGCCACGGCAGGCCCGCCAGGTTCAGGGTGTGGGACAGGCCGATCGCGGCGGCGCTGAGCAGGTTGCCGAAGACGGAGCCGACCCCGGACAGCAGATTGTTGACGCTGTAGTACGTCCCGACGCCGCGATCGCCGGCGAGGTCGGCGATGGTGGACATCTCGAATGGGAACACCATCATCGTGCCGACGGTCAGGATCGCCGCGCACAGCATGATGGGGAACAGCCGGACGAGCGTCCCGCCGTGCGCGGGCGGCAGCATCAGCGGGACGAACGCGACGCCCATCACGACGAGGCCGCGCACCATGACCTGGCCGGGCGTCCAGCGGCGCTCGCACCAGAGCGTGAGCCGGACCTGCCCGGCGAGGCCGAGGACCGCCGACAGGACGAACAGCGCGGTGATGCCGGCCCGCCCGCCGGACACGTGGCGTACCTCGATGGGCAGGCCGAATCCGAGCTGGTAGACGAGGGAGTACGACGCGAACATCGTCGTGGCGAAGGCGATGAAGATGCGGTCGCCGAACGCCTCCTTCCACTCCGCCCAGAACGGGCGGTCCGAGCCCTGGTGGGTGCCGGGGCACGGCGGCAGCAGCCGCCACTGCACCAGCGCCAGGACGGCGAAGATCCCGGTGGCCGTGAGGCACAGCGCCTCGAAGCCCGCGTGCATCATCGGGATGCCGGCGACCGGGCCGACCAGCACGCCGATCCGGCGGCAGACGCCCGCCAGGGCGAACGCCTCGACCTTCCGCTCCTCCTCGACCTGGGCGAGGTAGGCGCGCCGGGAGGGGACGAAGAGCGCGCGGGCGAGCCCGCTGAAGATCGACGCCCCGATCAGCCACGGCACCGCCGCGGACAGGCCGAACAGTGCGCAGGCCAGCGCCTCCAGCGCGCAGCCGGCCACCAGCACCGGCTTGTAGCCGACGCGGTCGGCGAGGGTGCCGCCCATGGCGAACACGCCCTCGCTGAAGTGGCGCAGCCCCAGGACGAGGCCGACGAGCCAGACGGCCAGCCCGATGTGGTGTGTG
This sequence comes from Actinoallomurus soli, assembly GCF_024055715.1. GTDB lineage: Bacteria > Actinomycetota > Actinomycetes > Streptosporangiales > Streptosporangiaceae > Actinoallomurus > Actinoallomurus soli. The sequence goes on along the minus strand of NZ_JAMXMV010000003.1, from coordinate 72,272 downwards.
AGGTGGTCGGCGAGGTACGGCGCGAGCATGAGGAGGCCGGCGGTCTCCCCGACCTCGTTGACCAGCAGGATCTTGGCGGGGCGGCCCAGGGACAGGAACCCCCGCGCCGTGGCGATCACTTCTGGTCCTCTCGTACGGACATGACGCTCCGATCCGATGTCGAAGCGGGCCGGAGGCGGGGCGGGGGGTCCGGGCCTGGGGACCGCGCCGGCCACGTCTGATGACCGGCCACTCCATGGAGCGTCTTTTTTACCGTCCGTGACGAGTGGCGGAAGAGGTCGAGGTCACTTCCCTGGTCGCCACATCCTCAGTGGTCACACCAGCCTCACAGGACCCGGTCGGATTGATTACCTCTGCTAAGGAGGTAATATCCGGATTTATGGGTAGCGATGGCGTCCGGCTGGGGAGCGACCTCATGGACGTGACAATGGCGATGCGCCGTCTCGTGCGGCGCAGGCTGCGCGAAGCGGCGCCGCCTCCGGACCTGCGCCCGGCCCAGATCGAGCTCATGGTCGTCGTCGACCGCAACCCCGGCGCGAGCGTGGCGGCGGCCGCGCGCGAGCTCCGGCTGGCCGACAACTCGGTCAGCACCCTGGTGAACCAGCTCGTCCGCGCCGGGATGCTGCGCCGGGAGACGGACCCGGACGACCGCCGGGCCGCCCGGCTGGAGCTCACGGACGCCGCGCGCCGGCGCCTCGCGGCCTACCGCGACCGCCGGGCCCAGCTCGTCGGCGCCCGCCTCGACGAACTGTCCGAAGAGGACCGGGCCTCGATCACCGCCGCGCTGCCCGCCCTGCGCCGTCTCCTCGCGAGCCTCGCGGAACCGGCGAGCGGCGCACCAGAACACCCATCATCCGACGGGGGTGACACATGAACGGCGAGAGCGGACCGGCAGAACGGCAGGCGATCACCTGCCGGGGGCTGCGGCACGCGTTCGGTGACAAGGTCGCGGTCGACGGCGTCGACCTCGACGTGGCCGAAGGAGAGATCTTCGGCCTGCTGGGGCCGAACGGAGCCGGCAAGACCACGACGATCCGTCTGATCACCACGCTGCTGCCGGCGCAGCCCGGCATGGTGGAGGTGTTCGGGCTCGACGTCGCGAGCCACCGGATGGCCGTGCGCCGGACGATCGGCTACCTGCCGCAGCAGCTGTCCGCCGACGCCGCGCTGACCGGCCGGGAGAACGTCGAGCTGTTCGCCCGCCTGTTCGACGTGCCGCGCCGGCAGCGCAGGGAACGCGTCGAGGAGGTCCTGGCCGCGGTCGGGCTCGCCGACGCGGCCGAGCGGCGCGCGCAGACGTACTCCGGCGGGATGATCCGGCGGCTGGAGCTGGCCCAGGCCCTCGTCAGCGCGCCGCGCCTGCTCATCCTCGACGAGCCGACGATCGGCCTGGACCCGGTCGCGCGCGACGGCGTCTGGGAGCGCATCCAGGAGGTGCGCCGCGCGACCGGCATGACCGTCCTGGTGACCACCCACTACATGGACGAGGCCGACCAGCACTGCGGCCGGATCGCGCTGATGCACCGTGGCCGGGTGCAGGCACTCGGCACACCGTCCGAACTCAAGTCCGGGCTCGAACCGGGCGCCACCCTGGAGGAGGTGTTCCGTGCCTACACCGGAGACCGGCTCGACGAGCCGGGAGACGGCTTCCGCGACGCGCGCCGTACTCGGCGCACCGCCGGCCGGCTCGGCTGAACCGCCGGCCGCCCGCGCCCCGTGGCGGCTGCTGCTCGCCCGGGTCGCCGCGATGTGCATCGTCGAGCTGCAGAAGATGCGGCACGACCGGACCGAGCTGTACACCCGCGCGATCCAGCCCGCACTGTGGCTGCTGATCTTCGGAGAGACGTTCTCCCGGATCCGTGCCATCCCGACGGGGAAGGTGCCCTACCTGGACTACCTCGCGCCGGGCATCCTGGCGCAGTCGGCGCTGTTCATCGCGATCTTCTATGGCATCCAGATCATCTGGGAGCGGGACGCGGGCGTGCTGGCCAAGCTGCTCGTCACGCCGACCCCGCGGGCCGCGCTGGTCACGGGCAAGGCGTTCGCCGCGGGCGTGCGCTCGCTGGCGCAGGCCGTGGCCATCCTCGTGCTGTCCGCGATCCTCGGGGTCGCCCTGACGGTGAACCCGCTGCGGTGGCTCGGGGTCATCGTGGTCGTCATGCTCGGCACCGCGTTCTTCTCCTGCCTGTCCATGACCATCGCCGGGCTGGCCATGTCCCGTGACCGGCTGATGGGCATCGGCCAGGCGATCACGATGCCGTTGTTCTTCGGCTCGAACGCGCTGTACCCCGTCGGCCTGATGCCGGGATGGCTCCAGGCGATCAGCCACGTCAATCCGCTGAGCTATGAGGTCGACGCCCTGCGGAACCTGCTCATCGGCACGCCGGGGCACCTGCTCCTGGACTTCGGCGTGCTCGTGGTCGCCGCGATCGCGGGGATCACCGCCGCGTCCGCGCTGCTGGGCCGCCTCGTCCGCTGAGCGATGCCGGGGGCTACTGGACCGCCTCGGCCTTGGTGCCGACCAGGCCCATGGCGAGGCGGGTCCAGCCGCCCACGAAACGGTCCTCGTCGACGCGGTTCGGCGGTTCGTACAGGGCGTCCTGGGCCAGCCAGTAGTTGACGATCGACCCGCCGAGCACGAGCGCGACGGCGTCCCAGTCCTCGTCGATCCCGGCCATCTCCGGCTGGCCGGACAGCCACTTGGCGAACAGGTCGTACAGGGGGTTGGCGATGCCCTCGCGCATCTCGGTCACCAGACCCGGGAACTTGTCGAGATCGCGGAACAGGACCCGGATGAGGTCCGCCTCCTCCCGCATCTTGCGCAGGCCCGCGGCGGCCGCCAGGCGCAGCCGGTCCGCCAGCGGCTGCTCGCGGATCGCCGCCGACTGCTCGAAGGTCTTGGCGATCTGATCGGCCGTACGGGTGATGTGCTCGCGTACGGCGGAGGCCAGGACCTCCTCCTTCGAGCGGAAGTGGCGATAGAGGCCGCCGGCCCCGGGGGACAGGCCCGCCGCGGCCTCGATCTCCGCGACGGACGTCGCGGCGTATCCGCGCTCGGCGAAGAGCCGGAGCGCCTCGGCGACGATCCGTTCTCGGGTCGATCTTTGCATTTTCGGTAGCTCCTCCGAGAAAGAGCGTAGGCCATCGAACGGCCGGCCGATGTCCCGCGAACCGGCCCGTATGCGGCATGGCGCCGGGCGTGTACGAGTGCGGGTCCGGCGAATCCGGCGGATCGGTCCGGCCGTTGCGGCGCGGGGCTCAGCGAATCCGGCGGATCAGTCCCGCGACGACCCTTCCGGCGATGAGGTACACGACGGCGGCGATCCCGTAGTCGACCAGGACCGCCACCCGCCGGTCCTTGGGTGTGAACATGTCGCGGAACTCCCAGGCGAGCCCGTGCGCCCAGTCGTTCACCCGGTGCACGATCGGATTCGCCTGATTGGCCGAGAACACCACGAACGCGATGTGCAGGGCCAGGACCACGGCGATGACCGTCGCCGCCACCGCGACCAGGGTCGCCAGGACGCCGGTGGTCCTGGCCAGGCCGGTCCGGAGCCCCTCGCCGTCGGGCCGGCGCCGTTCGGAGCGCGCAGCGGACTCGGGCCGCGACACGCGCGCGGACCGCGAAGCGGGTTCGGGAGTGGCCTCAGTGGCCGGAACGGGTTCGGACTGCGGAACGGTCCGCTCGGCGGAGTCCCGGCCAGAGTCCTGACCGGATTCCTCGGCGACATTCCCTGACTTACTGCGCCATCTCGCCATTTTCTTTTCTTACTCTCGGGAGCGGATCGACGTCTGTGTGGTTCGGAGGGCGGTCACTGGGTATATCCGCAACACGAAACCGCAGTTACGGGCTTGTAATTAATGCAGGCCCGGCCGGTGACCAAATCAATAGATCCAGATTTCGCGCAGACTCCGCGCCCTCCCACTCGGATCCCGTCGCATCGCCACTACCGGGAGGGCGCGGGCACGCGTGTGCAGGCATGGTACGTACCCTATGGCGCGTGCTCGCTGTGGGATTCGACCTGGACCTGACACTCGCCGACACCCGTGCCGCGATCGCCGCCGTCTACGAGCGGCTGTCGACGGAGACGGGGGTCTTCATCGACCTGGCCGCCGTGGTGTCACGGCTCGGCCCGCCGCTGGAACTCGAACTGGCCCACTGGTTCCCGCCCGAGCACATCCCGGAGATGGCCGCCCGGTACCGCGCCGTCTACGAGGAGATCGCGGTGCCCCGTACCGCGCCCATGCCCGGCGCCGCCGCGGCCGTCGACGCCGTACGGGCCCGGGGCGGCCGCGTCATCGTGGTCACCGCCAAGAACCAGCACGACGCCGAGGCCACCGTGAGCTTCCTCGGCCTCAACGTTGACGAGGTGGCCGGCGGCTTCTACGCGGCGGGCAAGGGCGAGGCGCTGAGGAGGTTCGGCGCCGTGGCGTACGCCGGAGATCACGTCGCCGACATCGACGCGGCCCGCGCGGCGGACGCCCGCAGCGTCGCGATCGCCACCGGGCCGTACGATTCGGAGGCGCTCCGAGCCTACGGAGCCGATATCGTGTTGCCCGATTTGCGGGGTTTCCCGGACACTTTGAACGAACTGATCAGCCCTGGTTCCCCGTCGAGGCAATAGCCTTGATGTAACTCGCCCGGACAAGAGCTAGCAACGAGGTCCCCTGTGCCCACTGGCAAGGTCAAGTGGTACGACGCCGACAAGGGATTCGGCTTCCTCACCCGCGATGACGGCGGTGAGGTGTTCGTTCATTCCTCCGCGCTGCCCGGCGGCGTGACCTCGCTCAAACCCGGGCAGCGCGTCGAGTTCGGGGTCGTCGAGGGCCGCAAGGGACAGCAGGCGCTGAGCGTCCGCACGCTCGACAACCCGCCGTCGGTGGTCAAGGCCAAGCGTAAGAAGCCCGACGAGATGGTGCCGATCGTCGAGGACCTCATCAAACTCCTCGACGGCGTCTCCAACACCTACCGGCGGGGCAAGCACCCCGAGGGCAGGGTCGCCAAGAAGATCGGCGAGGTGCTGCGCGCCGTCGCGGACGACCTCGACCCCCAGTAGCGGCGCGCGCGGCGGCAAGCACCTGCGAGCCGACGAGCGAGCGAGCGGTTGGGGGTGGGTCCCCGTTAGGGGGCCGGCCGCCGACAGGCGGCCGGTGAGGGACGGGCCGGCCGCGTAGCGAGTGAGGAGGCGCGCGGCGGTAGGTCCGCGTGGGTCAGGCGGTGGTGTCGGCGACGCTGGGCTCGCCCTCCGCGGCGCGTTCGCGGCGTCGTACGGCGCGGCGGCTCCTGCGCGGGGCGGCCAGGGTGACCAGCGACAGCGCGAGCGCGCCCGCGACCACGGCGAGCGCGACGTGGCCGTTGGCCGCCACGATCGACATGCCCAGCCCGATCAGCCCGCCGACGACCCAGACGAGCTGGTGCACGGTCTCGGTCACCGCGAACGTCGACGAACGGATCTCCTCGCCGACCTCGCGCTGCACGATCGCGTCCAGCCCCAGCTTGCCCAGGGACTGGCCGAGCGCGCCGACGAACGCCACCACCAGCGCGGCGATCAGCCCGAAGAACGCCGCGCAGACCGCCGCCGTGACGGTCGCCGCCAGCAGGGTGCCGAACAGGATCGCCCGTGGCGCCCGCTCCTTGACCAGCGCGCCCAGGCCCGTACCGGCCAGGCCGCCCGCGCCCGCCGCCGCGGCCAGCATGCCCAGCGCGATGTTCGGGGAGACGGCGTCCACGAACTCCTTGGTGCGCAGCAGGAACGCCAGATAGAGGATCAGGAACCCGGCGAACGCCCGCAGGGCCGCGTTGGCCAGGATCGCCTCGGCGACCACCGGCCCGACCCGCAGGAGGGTCCGCCACCGGGCCCGGCCGTCCGTACGGTCCCCGGCCTCGATGGCCCCGCCGTCCTCCTCGGTCCGCTCCGGCGCGGCGTCGGCTGCCGGCGTGTCCACGTGCGACGGCAGCCGCATGGCGGAGATCGCGCCGACCATGAACAGGATCGTGGCGGCGCGCAGCACCCAGCCCGCGTTGGTCACGGCGACCAGGCCCGCCCCGACCGGCGCCATGACGGACGCGGCCACCACGCCGGTGAAGGAGGCGCGGGCGTTCGCGGTGACCAGCCCCAGGCCGGGAGGCAGCACGCGGGGCGTGACGGCGTTCCGCGACACCCCGAACGCCTTCGACAGCACCAGCGCGCCGAACGCCGCCGGCATCAGCGTCACCGGGTCCTTGTGCAGGACCGCCCCGGCCATGCCCCAGCACAGCAGGCCACGGGCGAGCATCGTGCCGGCGATCGCGATCCGGCGGGCGTGGCGCATGCGGTCGAGAACCGGGCCGATCAGCGGCGCGACGAGCGCGAAGGGCGCCATCGTCACGAGCAGGTACAACGCGACCTGCCCCCGGGCCTGCTGAACGTCGAGATTGAAGAACATCGTGCCCGCCAGCGCCACGGCGATCAGCGCGTCACCGGCGCTGTTGAGCGCGTTGAGCTCGATCAACGCGCCCAGGCCGCTGCCGCCCGCGCCTCCGGCGTGGGTGGCCCTGCGCGTCGCACGCGCGGTCCTCCGGGCCACCGCGCGCACCGCCCGCCCGGCGGCGCCCGTACGTGACCACAAACTCATGCCGTCCAGTCTGCCTCTTCGCGGCGAACCCATGCCCGTCCATGGGCGACAATCGTGTATGTGAGTCCAGTGCGTTCCACCAGTCCGGCCGCCAACCGGCGCAGCCGTACCCCCGTGATCGACGCCATCGCCGCCGAGGCCGTCGATCTGGCACGCGCGGCGGCCGAGGAGACGTCCCGGCCGGAGTTCGTCGGCGAGCACCTCGGCAGGGTGGCCGAAGGCGACCGAATCGTCACCCACTACTTCGCCTGCCTCGATCCGGCGTACCGCGGCTGGCGGTGGGCCGTCTCGGTGGTCCGGGCGGCCCGGGCCAAGCACGCCACCGTCAGCGAGAGCGTGCTGCTGCCCGGCGAGGACGCCATGCTCGCGCCCGAGTGGGTGCCCTGGAGCGACCGGCTCCGCCCCGGTGACCTCGGCCCCGGCGACCTGCTGCCGACGCCGCCGGACGACCCGCGCCTCGCGCCCGGATTCACCCCGACCGATCAGGTCGGCGCGGAGCTCGGCTGGGAGCTGGGCCTGGGCAAGGCGCGCGTGCTGTCCGCGGAGGGGCGTGAGGAGGCCGCGGTCCGGTGGCACTCCGGGGAGCACGGCCCGGACACGCCGATCGCCCGTTCCGCCCCCGCGCAGTGCGCGACCTGCGGGTTCTTCCTGCCGCTCGCGGGCTCGCTGCGGCAGGTCTTCGGGGTGTGCGCCAACGAGTACGCCCCCGACGACGGCAGGGTCGTCTCCGTCGATCACGGCTGCGGAGCCCACTCCGAGGCCGTCGTCGCGCCGCCCACGACCGAGGCCGCGCCTCCGATCGTCGACGAGATGGGCTACGACGTCGTGCCGTCGGCCACGCTCACCGAGGAGGAGGCCCTCGGCCACAGCTGACCGGGCGTAACCGACCGAAGGCGACCGGCCGAAGGTGACCGGCCGAGCGTCGCCGGGCCGGAGTGTGACCGGTGTCACCGGCGGCCGGTCACAGCCCACCCGGTCGCGACCGACCGGCCGAGCGTGACCGACCGGCCGAGCGTGACCGACCGGCCGAGCGTGACCGACCGGTCGAGCGTGACCGACCGCGTGTGACCGGTCACCGGGTAGGGGCGGCCGGGCATCGGCGGCCGATCGCAGCCGACCGGCGGCCCGTACGCGGGCGGCCGTTGGAGAGGCAGGACATGGACGACCCGTTCGGCACCACGGCGATCCGGGAGCGGGTGCTCGCCGCCTGGACCGCGTCACCGGCGCGGTTCCGCGAGGACGCCAACGCCGAAGAGGACCACACGCGCGGCGGCTACCGGGACCGGGTGATCGTCGAGCTGGCGCAGAACGCCGCCGACGCCGCCGCCCGCGCCGGTGTCCCCGGCCGGATCCGTTTCGATCTGCGGGACGGCGTCCTGCACGCCGCCAACGCCGGAGCGCCGCTGGACGCCGCCGGGGTCGAGGCGCTGAGCACCCTCCGTGCCTCCGCCAAGCGCGACGACGCCCACGCGGTCGGCCGGTTCGGCGTCGGCTTCGCGGCCGTGGTCGCGGTGAGCGACGAGCCCGTCATCGTCTCCGGCACCGGCCCGGCGATTGCGTGGTCCGCCGAGCGGACCCGCGCGGCCGCCGAGGCGGTGCCCGCCCTCGCCGCCGAGCTGGGCCGTCGCGGCGGCCACGTGCCGGTCCTGCGGCTGCCGTTCGCCGCGCCTGCCCGGCCCGTGCCCGAGGGCTACGACACGCTCGTACGCCTGCCGCTGCGCGACGCGGACGCCGAGGCGCTGGTCCGGCGGCTGCTGGCGGAGACCGGTCCGGCCCTCCTGCTGTCCCTGCCGGCCCTCGCCGAGATCACGATCGACGTGGACGGCGACGTCCGTACGCTCCGCGCGACCTGGGACGGCCCGGCGGAGGGGGCCGTGACCGGCGCGGTGACCGTGAACGGCACGACTTGGCGCACCGCCGAGGCCCACGGCACGGTGACGGCGGAGCTGCTGGCGGACCGGCCGGTCGAGGAACGGCCGTACTGGCAGGTGCGCTGGGCGATCGCCGACGAGCCGCTGCCGGACGACGTGCCGGCCGTCGTGCACGCGCCCACGCCCAGCGACGAGCCGCTGGGGCTGCCCGCGCTGCTCATCGCGTCCTTCCCCCTGGCCCCCGACCGGCGGCACGTCGCCCCCGGTCCGCTGACCGACTTCCTGGTCGAGCGCGCGGCGGAGGCGTACACCGCCCTCCTGCCGCCGACGCCGCGTCTCCTCGATCTCGTGCCCGGCCCGGTCGCCAAGGGCGAGCTGGACGCCCGGATCCGCCGCGCCATCCTGGGCCGCCTTCCCGACCTGCCGCTCCTGCCCGTCGCCGAGGACACGCGCGCCGCAGCGTACGCCGGCCTCGGCGGAGCGCCGGGCGAGGTGAGCGGAGAGCGGATCGACCCGCGCCGCGAGCCCGGTCGCCTGGGCGGTGAGCAGGGTGGCCTGGATGGTGGTGCGCCGGGTGGCCTGGGCGGTGAGCCGGTTCGGGTTCGGGGGCGGGACGCGGTGGTGGTCGACGGGCCCGCGGCGCTGCCCGGCGTGCTGTCGGAGGTCGTGCCCGGTCTGCTGCCCGCCGGGTGGCCGGCGCGCCATCCCGCCCTCGCCGCGCTCGGCGTCCGCCGCCTGAGCCTCGCCGACGTCGCCGACGCGCTCGCCGGGCTGGACCGCGAGCCCGCCTGGTGGCGGCGGCTGTACGCCGCGCTGGACGGCGCCGACCGGGACGCGCTCGCCGGGTTGCCCGTGCCCCTCGCCGACGGCCGTACCATCCGCGGGCCGCGCGGCCTTCTCGTCACCGACCCGGAGGGCCTGGACGCGCTCGGCCTGCGCGTCGTCCACCCGGAGGCGGCGCACCCGCTCCTGCTGCGGCTCGGCGCGGTCGAGGCGGGCCCGCGGGCGGTGCTCACCGACGCGGCGACGCGCGCGGCGGTCGCCGCGTCGTACGACGAGGAGGACCCCGAGCCGATCTGGCACGCCGTCCTCACCCTCGTCCGCCGCGCCCACCTGAGGCCGGGCGAGGAGCCGTGGCTGGCCGAGCTGGTGCTGCCGGGCGACGACGGCGAGCCGTACCCCGCCGGAGAGCTGCTGCTGCCGGGCGCGCCGCTGGCCGAGGTGATCGCCGACGACGCCCCCTTCGGGGTCGCGGACGCCGGCCTGGTCGAGCGGTACGGCGCGGAGGTGCTGGAGGCCGCCGGGGTGCTGCGGACGTTCGCGCTGGTCCGGGCCGAGGACGTCATCGAGCCGGAGTTCCATCTCGACGACGAGGAGCTGTGGGCGGAGGGCTTCGGCGCGGGCTACGTGATCCCGGAGTTCACCGCGGTCCGTGACCTGGAGTTCGTCGCCGACTGGGAGGGGGCGTTCCGGCTGCTGGCCGAGCCGGACCTGCGGGCCGCCGTCGTCGAACCGGCCCGCGTCGTGCTCGCCGACGGCCGCCAGGTCGACGCCTCCTCCTACACCGCGTGGTGGCTGCGGCGGCATCCCGTCCTGAACGGCCGGCGCCCCGATGAGCTGTGCCTGGGCGAGGACCTGGCCGACCTGTACGACCCGGCGCCGCCGGGCCTGGACCCGGGGATCGCCGCGGCGCTCGGCGTGCGCACCACCGTGGCGGCACTGCTCGCCGAGCCGGACGGCCCGGCCGAGCTCCTCGACCGCCTGGCGGACCCGGCCCGTACGGTCTCCAGGGAGCGGCTGCGCGCCCTGTGGGCGGCGCTGGCCGAGACGGACCTGGACGTCGAGCCGCCGGATCACGTACGGGCCCTGGTGAACGGCGAGCCGGAGATCGTTCCGGCCGAGGACGTCATCGTCGTCGACCGTCCCGACCTGCTGCCGCTGCTGCGCGGCCAGCCGCTGCTGTTCGTGCCGCCCCACGTCGCCGAGCTGCTGGACCTGGCCCTGGGCGGCGACGAGGTCCCCGGCGTGATCGGGTCGGCGGGGGAGGAGCGCCCGGTGCCGGACGCGGCGCGCGCGGTGCTGCCCGAGGCGCCCGCCTCGTACGTCCATCACGATCGACTGATCGTGGACGGCCAGGAGGTCCCCTGGTGGTACGCCGACGGGATCGTGCACGCGAGCGGCCCGGCGGGCCTGGCGCGCGGCCTGGCCTGGGCCTGCGACCGCTGGCCGGATCGCCTGCTCGCCGAGGCCGTCCTGCGCGAACCGGGCAACCTGCCCGACCTCCTCGCCGAGGAGGACCTCGGCGGGTGAACCGCACCCACGATTACGATCGTGTAGCGGGGTAGGAACTCGGTGTAGGCGGGAACGGCATCTCAGGCGGCCGTTCCCGCCCTCTCGTAGATCGCCGAAGGCGGGTCGTCGCGGTCAGGAGCCGTCGCGGGCGGCGGTGACCGTGTCGAGCCAGCGGATCAGGCGGTTCCCTTCGCGGACCATGATGTCGGGGTCGCGCAGGGCGTTGGCCAGCAGTGACATGCCCTGGTACCCGGCGACGAGGGTGAGCGCGAGATCGCCCGGGTCGGGCAGGCCGAGCGCCCGGAACTGGTGCTCCACCCAGTCCAGCAGCAGGCGGATGACACGGCCCGCCTCCTGGTCGAGGGTGCCGTCGGCGCGCTTGTCGAGTTCGACGGCGAGGGTTCCGGTGGGGCAGCCGTAGCGGGCGGCGGTGTCCCGCCGGCCGACCCACGCGTTGACCAGGGCCTTGAGCCGGCTCAGGGGGTCGGGGAGCCCGTCGAGTTCGGTGGTGAGCTCGGCGAGGCTCCCCTCGTGCTCGGCCAGGGCGGCCTGGACGAGCTCGTCCTTGGTCTTGAAGTAGTAGTAGACGTTCCCGACGGGGATGTCGGCGGCCTTGGCGATGTCGGCGATGGTGGTGCGCTCCACGCCCTGCCGGTGAAGGACCTGGGCGGCCGCGGCCGTCAGGCGGCGACGTTTGTCCGTTCCGCGCGCCCGGGACTTCGTTGAGTCAGTCACCCGACTGACTATAGACACCGGTGCTGGAGGGCGTGCTATGGTCACCGAGTCAGTCAGTCAGTCAGCTAACTAACTCTATGGAGATCGACATGATCGTGGTGACAGGCGCGACCGGTAACGTCGGCCGATCCCTCGTGCGGACCCTGGCGGAGGCCGGCGAGCAGGTGCTGGCGACCTCGCGCGGGATCTCGGAGGCCGACGTGCCGCAGGGCGTGCGGCACCGGCGGGCGGACCTGACCGCTCCGGAGGACCTCCGCCCCGTCTTCGACGGCGCCGACGCGCTGTTCCTGCAGAACGGCGGCGCCAGCGCGCACCTGCTCAGCACGCACGACATCCTCGACGCCGCCAAGGCCGGCGGCGTCACGCGCGTGGTGCTGCTGTCCTCCCTGGGCGTCGCGACCCGCCCGGAGTCGCCCTCGCACGGGATGCTGGGGCGGTCCATCGAGGACGCTCTGCGGCAGTCGGGCATGGACTGGACGATCCTGCGGCCCGGTGGTTTCAACTCCAACGCCTACGCCTGGGCAGAGTCCGTCCGCACCCGCCGGGCCGTCGCCGCGCCGTTCGGCGACGTGGGCCTGCCGACGATCGACCCGGCCGACATCGCCGAGGTCGCCGCCGCCGCCCTGCGCGAGGACGGTCACGGCGGGCAGGTCTACGAGCTGACCGGGCCCGCGCCCGTCACCCCCCGGCAGCAGGCCGAGGCGATCGGCGACGCGCTCGGCGAGCCCGTCGGGTTCATCGAGCAGACCCGCGACGAGGCCTTCGCGCAGATGCTGGGGTTCATGCCCGAGCCGGTCGCCGAGACGACCCTCGCCATCCTCGGCGAGCCGACTCCCGGGGAGCGGCGCGTCAGCCCCGACGTCGAGCGCGTCCTCGGCCGCGCGCCGCGCACCTTCGCGGACTGGGCCCGCCGCAACGTCGCGGCCTTCCGCTGAACGGGGGACTCCCGCGGTAGGCCCCGATCGTCACCGATCGTCACCGATCAGGAGCCGGACGCGTGGCGGCGGGCGGCGGCGGCCTCGCGGGCCCGCTGCAGACGCGGGATGTACCAGCAGCCGAAGACGCCCATCGCGAAGCCCGTCGCGCAGACCCAGCGCCACCAGTGGTCGCGGGCGGGCAGCGGGACGAGCAGGAGCACGATGAACGCCACGGCGAACGCCGCCGCGCCGACGGCGGCGGTCAGAACGTCGTTGGTCTTGATCGGTTCCGGGACGTGACGCCGCTCGGGACTCATGCCAGTCAGCGTAACCGGCCTCGATGATCACGGCGATCGTCAGGGCCGGTGCGCGTGGCGGCGCGCGTGTTCGGGGGGACTCGGTGGAGTTCCTGCCGGTTTTGTCGGGTCCTGGGCTGTTGCGTGGTGATCTGGTGCGTTACCTTCCGGGCAGGTGCTCGCCGGGGGCGGTTCGTCGACGGCCGGGCTCGGTGATCGTGGCACGTTGTGCCGTTCTCCGGGAGGAGGGCAGAGTCGTTCGCTTTGCTAACGAGATTGCGGAATACGAGACATGCGCGTATCGTTAGCAAGAGTAATGACTCATGCTAAAGAACATGCCAACTTCAGAGACCAGAAGCCGTGCGGGACTGGCAGCCGCCCTGCGCGTCTCCGTAAGCAGACTGTCACGACGGATGCGCGCTCAGGCGGGGCAGTCCCTGAGTGTCACCCAACTCGCCGCGCTCGGCGCCGTTTCGCGACACGCCGCACTGACCCCCGGGGAGCTGGCGGAGCACGAGAAGGTGCAACCGCCCTCGATGACCCGAGTGATCGCGGCGCTGGAGGAGCGGGGCCTGCTGACGCGCAGTCCGCATCCGACGGACCGGCGTCAGGTCATCCTGAGCGTGACGGAGGAGGGCGAGCGGCTCCTGAAGGAGGAGCGGCGCCGCAAGGAGGCGTGGCTGGCCCAGCGTCTGGCGGAGCTGACTCCCGAGGAGCAGGAGATCCTGCGCCAGGCGGCGCCGATCCTGGAACGCCTCAGCAAGGTCTGAGCCTCTTCCGGTCGCTGCGCAACCGCAACTACCGCCTGTTCGCATCCGGTCAGGTCGTCTCCAACACCGGCACCTGGATGCAGCGGGTCGCGCAGGACTGGCTGGTCCTCGACCTGACCCACGGCAGCGGCGCGGCGCTCGGCATCACCACCGGCCTGCAGTTCCTGCCGCTGCTGCTGTTCGGGCTGTACGGCGGCGTGCTGGCCGACCGGTACCGCAAGCGGCGCGTGCTCATGGTCACCCAGGCGGTGATGGGCACGCTCGCCCTGGGCCTCGGCATCCTCGCGGTCACCGGCACCGCCCAGGTCTGGCACGTCTACGCCCTGGCGTTCGGCCTCGGCCTGGCCACCGTCGTGGACAACCCGACCCGACAGACCTTCGCGGTCGAGATGGTGGGGCCCGCCGACCTCTCCAACGCGATCGCGCTGAACAGCGCCATCTTCAACATGGCGCGCATCCTCGGCCCGGCCGTCGCCGGCGTGCTGATCGCCGCCATCGGCACCGGCCCGGTCTTCCTCGTCAACGCCGGATCCTTCGGCGCCGTGCTGCTCGGCCTCTACCTCATGCGCGAGGAGGAGCTCCACCTCAAGGCGCCGGTTCCCCGGGCCAAGGGCCAGCTGCGCGAGGGGCTGCGCTACGTCCGGCAGCGCCGCGACCTGGTCATGGTGCTGCTCATGGTGCTGTTCGTCGCGGCGTTCGGCATGAACTTCCAGATGACCACCGCGCTGATGAGCCGCCAGGTGTTCCACAGCGGCGCGTCGTCGTTCGGCCTGGCCTCGACCGCGCTCGCCGTCGGCGCGCTGTCGGGCTCGCTGCTTGCCGCCCGCCGCAGGAACCTGCGGATGCGGCTCCTGTTCGCCGCCGCGACGGCCTTCGCCGTCCTGGAGATCGCGACCGGCCTGATGCCGGACTACATCTCCTTCCTCGTCCTGCTGGTGCCCACGGGCATGGCGCTGCTGACCTTCAACACGGCCGCGAACGCCGTGATGCAGCTCAGCGTCCCGGCGGAGATGCGGGGCCGGGTCATGGGCCTGTACATGCTCGTGTTCGCGGGCAGCTCGCCGATCGGCTCACCGCTCATCGGCTGGCTGGCCGAAGTCTTCGGGGCACGCTCGAGCCTGATCATCGGCGGCGTCGTGTCCCTCGTGGCCGTCCTCGGGGTCATCGCCGTCATGGCGCCACGACCGGCCCTCGACGCCGTACGGGGCGCCCGGCTGCGCGAGCTCCTCGCGACGCGATAGCCGAGCCGGTACGGGCGCGGGCAGGGCTGACGCGCGCGGCGAGGTGAGAGGCTGGCTCTGTGAGGCTCTTCGTCGCGCTGCTGCCCCCGGCGAACGTACTCGACGAGGTGGAGGCCGCCTTCGCCCCGCACCGCGCCGCCCACCCGGACCTGCGGTGGACGCGCCGGCCGTCCTGGCACGTGACGCTCGCGTTCTACGGCGAGGTCGACGAGCGGGTCGTGCCGCGCCTCCTGCCCCGGCTCGAACGAGCCGCGGGGCGGCATCCGCGCCGGGAACTGGCGTTCGCGGGGGCGGGCGCCTTCCCGCGCCCCGCCTCCGCGCGGGTGCTGTGGACCGGTGTCGAGGCCGACCTGCGCCGCCTCGCCGACTCCTGCGCCGCGGCCGCGCGCCGTGAGGGCGTCGACGTGGACGAGCACAAGCGCTTCCACCCGCACCTGACGATGGCCCGCGCCCGCGATCCGCTGGACCTGCGCTCCCTCGTGGCCGAACTTCGCGGCTACGAGGGCAGCCCGTGGACGGCCGAGGAGATCCACCTCGTCCGCAGCCACCTGGGCCCCCGGGCCCGCTACGAGACCCTCGGCGCCTGGCCGCTGGCGTGAGCCGTACAGGTAGCGCCGCGGCCGTCGTCTCCAGCGCGGCCGGCATCGGCAGAAAGATTGTTATCCGCCGGGATGACGCGCGATAGTGAGATCAGTAAGGGACGGCTCGGACCGAACCAACCACGGGGTCGACATGGACGAACAGCCACTCGACGTGACGTTCGACGCGCTGCGGCTGGCGGCGCGGGACGCCCGAGAGGCCGCCGAGATACTGGCCGGAAAGCTCGACGCGCACCTTCCGCCCTGCAACCACCATCCGGGATGGGCGACCAACGCCGCACTGAACGCCTGCACCTCGGCCTGGGCGATCCATCTCAACGGGCACGTCGAGGAGAGCCACGACGTCGGCCGGCGATTCCACCAGACGCACGCCTCCTACTCCACGACCGAGGACCTGGGGCGTAGAAGAGCGCAAAGCGCCGCGCCGCCCGCCGAGCAGGTCTGAGGGGACGCGATGGGCTCGGACGTCACGTACCAGGAGCTGCTGACCGCGCAACCGGAGATGTGGAAGGACAGCGCGGAGGGCTGGAACAAGTGGTCGACCGCCGTCCACGAACACTCCCACAGCCTCGCGTCGATCACGACGACGGTCGCCGAGGGCTGGGACGGACTCGCGTCGAGCGAGGCCCACTCGTTTGTGACCGCGGCCCACGTACGGGCGGCGAACTCCGCCACCGCCCTGCGCCGGGTGGAGGCGTGCCTGAAGGAGGCCTACGCGACGTTCGCGCGGGCGCACAACACCCTGATCTCACTCCGCGACCAGGCGGAGGGCCTCGGATTCCAGGTTCGCTCCGACGGGACGATCACCGATCCTCACAACGTCCTCTCGCGGGTCGACGGCCGGCGTCTGACGACTCTGATCAAGCGGAGGGACCAGCTGCAGAAGGCCATCCGCCAAGTGGTGGCGGGGGCCAAGGCGGCCGACGAGAAGGTCGCGTCCACGCTGAACGGCCTGATGCCGCCGCGCACCACCACCCTCGCCAGCGCGCCCAACGGCGGGTCGCCGAACCCGGGCACCTCGTACGCTCCGCCCGCCCCGGTCGACTACGGGCATTCACCCGGCGACATCCCGGTGCCGCCGAACGCCTTGAGCAATGCGCCGAACCCCCGGGCCAAGGCCGTCCTGGACTACGCGCTCAAACAACTCGGCGATCCTTACGTCTACGGCGCGGCGGGCCCGAACGCCTTCGACTGCTCGGGCCTGACCTCCCAGGCCTACCACGCCGCCGGGATCGACATCCCCCGGACCGCCGACCGCCAGTGGGCGGCCGGTCCCCGCATCCCCGACGGCCAGGAGCAGCCCGGCGACCTCGTCTACTTCCACATGGGCAGCACCGGCCCCGGTCACGTGGGCATCGTGCTCGACCCGGCGAAGGGCACCATGATCGTGGCGCCGCACACCGGGGACCACGTCAAGATCGAGAGCTACAAGAACTATCCGGGCGGATACGTCGGCTTCACCCGCCCGGGCGTGCGCTGACGCCGCCTCTGTAGGAGACGGAACAGCGCGACCCCGGCGATCAGTAAGAGCAGGCCGCCGGCCAGCAGGGGCCACGGGTCCAGCAGCCCCTCGGTGCAGGCGCTCCCGCCGTCGGCCGAGACGGTGCAGTGGGTGCCGGGGCCCTGCCGGTTGAGGTACGTGAGCAGGAACAGCGGCAGGCTCGCACTGGAGACCAGGCCGGGCAGGCCCCGCTGGGTGTCCCGGCGCGTGGCCAGCGCGACGGTGCCCACCATGGTGACGGGCAGGATGAAGATCCCTATCGACAGGATGCTCAGGAGGCCGAGGAGGTAGCAGGCCCCGATCAGGAGCCAGCCGGCGAACATCAGCCGGTCGCGCGTGTTGCCGGTCATGTCTTCTTCTTTCGTCGGAAGATGTCGAGCACGGAGGCGACCTTCCCGGCGCGGTCGAACAGGGACAGGGCGGGCTCGCGTTCCCCTTCGAGGTTGGCGAGCATTTCCAGCCCCAGGTACAGGGCCACGACCGCGTGGGCGAGTTCCTCAGGCGGGAGCAGTCGCGCGGCCGGGGAGCCTGCGAGCGCGTCCCGGATGCTGTCGGCGGCGAACGCGCGCCAGGGGCGGATGCGGGCGGCGACCTCGGGGCCGAGCCCGGGGGTGAACTGCGCGGCGGCGATCATCTCGACGAGCACGGTCACGTGCCCGTGGTCCAGGTCCTCGTCGAACACCGCCCTGGCGGCCCGGACCAGGTCAGCGAGGTTCTCGGACTCCTCCACCATCGCCTGATAACGCTCGTGGCGGGCCCGGCTGACGGCGTCCAGCGCGGCCAGGTGCAGCTTGGCCACGGAACCGAAGTGGTAAAAGATCAGCGCCTGGTTGCAGCCCGCACGCTGGGCGATCTCCCGCGCACTGGCCCCGGCGAAACCCCGCTCCCGCAGCGCCGCGACGGCCCCTTCCACCAGCGCCGCGCGCGTCTCTGCCGAGCTGGGACTCCCGGACGGCCCGACAGACCGCCTTCCACCGGCTCTGGCCATGCCACTCCCCAACCCATTGAGCGCTCGATTTGAGCAACTGCTCAAAAGGTACGGACTGCCGGATCTAGTGGCAAGAGGCCGGGCCCCGCGACAACGGTTCCGACGGCTCTCCGGGCACGCTCCTGGCCACCACCGCCACGTTCGTCGTCGCCGGTGGCCATCGCCTATGCACCACGGGCGATGCCTTCGCCGAGCATCCGGTACGACCTCGCGCGGCCCCGCGAGGAGATAACGGGCACTCTCCGCAACGCGGCACGCGGGGGTGCCTGTCGTCTTCCAGCGCCGTCTACTCAGGGGAGAATTTGTCTCCTCTGAGCAGACGGCACGAGAAACGACGCCCCACCTGGCGGGCGGACCGTTCTGCCCGACCGGTGCCGGCCGTACCGTTCCCTCGCGCGGCGCAGTCACAGATCGACCAGCACATGATTCGCCGGAAACGCCCTACCTAGGTCGAGCGGCTAAGGCGGCGCTCCGCTCCCGAAGGGCTCGGTCGGCGCTCGTCGCCCGGCGGCTGGAGCGCCGCTCCGTGCCCGGAGAGGCTCACCGGGCACTTCGCGCTTGGAGGGCCCCAGGCGGCGCTTCGCGTCCGGAGAAGCTCAGCTGGGCGCACCGCGTCCAGAGCGGGTCAGGCGGTGCTCCACGTCCGGCCGGTGAGCTTCTCGAACAGCTCGATGTAGCGGGCTCGGGTCGCGGCGACGATGTCGTCCGGGATCGGCGGGCCGGGCGGGGTGCGGTCCCAGTCGGTGATCGTCGCCGACCAGTCGCGGACGAACTGCTTGTCCAGGGAGTGCTGAGGGCGGCCCGGCTCCCACTCGTCCGCCGGCCAGAACCGGGAGGAGTCGGACGTCAGCACCTCGTCGGCCAGCACCAGCGTGCCGTCCGGCGCGCGGCCGAACTCCAGCTTCGTGTCGGCGATGATGATGCCGCGCTCGGCGGCCACGTCGGCCCCGCGCCGGTAGATCTCCAGGGTCGCGTCGCGGAGCCGCTCGGCGGTCTCCGCGCCGATCTCCCGGGCGACCTCGTCGTACGTGATGAACTCGTCGTGCCCGGACGTCGCCTTCGTGGTGGGCGTGAACACCGGCTCCGGTAGCCGCGACGCCTCGACGAGCCCCGACGGGAGCGGCACTCCGGACACCGTCCCCTGCTTCTGGTACTCCTTCAGGCCCAGGCCGACCAGGTAGCCGCGGGCGATGAACTCGACCGGCAGCATCTCCAGCCGGCGGCAGCGGATCGCCCGCCCGGCCCACTCCTCCGGGACGTCGTCGGCGGAGATCACGTGGTTGGGCATGACGTCCGCGAGCCGCTCGAACCACCACAGCGACAGCTGCGTCAGGATCTTCCCCTTGTCGGGGATGGGCGTCGGGAGCACGACGTCGTACACGCTCACCCGGTCGGTAGCGACGAGGATCAGGTCGTCGCCGTCCGCGTACACGTCGCGGACCTTGCCCGAATGCACCAGCTCCATGTGCTCTCACAATCTCACCCGCGGCCCCGCTCGGGCCGACTCACCCGCTAATCAGAACGTATCGGTTCAGCAGGCGATCGGCCCGGGCGGGGAGGCGGCGACGCCCGTCTCCTGTCGGGTGGGCCGCCGGACGCGGCGGCGCCCGGCCGCCGCACCGGACGCGCCGATGCTCGGCTGCTGCGCTGGATGGCGCCGATCGCGGGGACGACCGTCTCCCGCGCTGGGGCATGCCGTCGCGGCGACGTCCGGTTTCTCCGGCGGGTCAGGCCGCGTGGCCGCCGTCGATCGCGAGTGCGGCGCCGGTGACGTAGCCGGCCTCGTCGCCGGCGAGGTAGGCGACCATGCCGGCGATCTCATCGGGGCTGCCGAAACGGCCGACGGCGGTGAGCGCCCGCTGGCCCTCGGCGAACGGGCCGTCCGAGGGGTTCATGTCGGTGTCGACCGCGCCACAGTGCAGCGCGTTCACCGTGATGCCGCGCCCGCCGAGGTCGCGGGCCAGGCCCTTGGTGAGGCCGACCAGCGCCGACTTGCTCATGGCGTACACGCTCATCCCCGGCCCGGGCACGTGCGCGCTCAGGCCGCTGCCGATGCTGATGATCCGGCCGCCGTCGCCGAGGTGCCGGGCCGCCGCCTGTGAGGCGAGGAACACCCCCCGGACGTTCACGGCGAGCGCCTGGTCGACCTGGTCCAGCGAGAGGTCCTCCAGGGGGCCGATCACCCCGATTCCCGCGTTGTTCACCAGGACGTCGAGGCGGCCGAGCTCGGCCGCGACCCGGTCCACGGCCGCCACGACCGCCTGCGGGTCCGCGGCGTCCGCCTGCACGGCCATGCCGCGCCGGCCCGTGGCCTCGATCTTCGTCACGACCTGCTGGGCCTGCTCGCCGGAGTGGACATAGGTGATCGCGACGTCGGCGCCCTCCTGAGCGAGGCGGTAGGCGACCGCCGCGCCGATGCCGCGGCTGCCGCCGGTGACCAGCGCGACCTTGCCGGTGAGATGAGACATGATGATCCTCTTTCTGTTCCTGGTGAGTGGGGGAGCCGACGTCATGCCGTGACGCCGGTGGACACGGCCGTCCGCAGGGTTGCGCCGATCGCGGCGGTGTCCCAGTAGAAGGGCCGGATCTCCGCGATGAGGAGATCGCGAACGGTGAACACCTGGAGCACCGTGGTCTCGATCGACCGGCCGGTGTCGCGTGCGGTCAGGCGGCCGTGGTTGGAGACGATCGCGGTGTCGCCGTCCGTCCACTGCCGCCGTTCGAGGAACTCGAGCGACCGCCAGGCCCGGCTCATCGCGGCCATGAAGCGCTCCATGCCGTCGTGGCCGCGCCACACGCCGCCGTAGGGCAGCGTCGGAGCCTGGTGCATCACGACCTCGGGGTGGAGATGCGCGGCCATGCCGCCGAAGTCGGCGACGCCCGGGCCGCCCGCGGAGATGTAGTCGGCCTCCGCCGCGAAGAACTCGTCGAGCACGGTGCGGACGTCGCCGGGAGCGCTCATCGGGATCCGGCCCCTTCCTTGTCGCGTCAGCGCTCGCGCACCCCCGTGGTGCACCGTTGTGCGCTGTCGCACCAAGAACCCCGGTCGGCCGGGATCGGTTGCGCCGTCGACCCGCGGAGGCGCGCCCGAAGCCCGGTGTAGGGGCGCTGACCGGTGGCGATACGTCGGGAAGACCCTGGTCCGGTGGCTCCTTCCCCGAGCGTTCTGCTCAACTCCGGTCCGGAACGTCCACCTGCGCGTAAGACCGCGCGTCAGCCGTCGGTTCGGAGGCGGTGGTCCAGGGCGGTGTGGCGGCGTCCGGCGCCCGCCGTGCGGACGGCGGCGGCCAGGGCCCGGGGGGACCCGGCCAGCACGACGAGCTTCTTGGCGCGGGTGACGGCGGTGTACAGCAGGTTCCGCTGCAGCATCATCCAGGAACCGGTCGTGAGCGGGATGACCACGGCCGGATACTCGCTGCCCTGCGAGCGGTGGATCGTCACGGCGTACGCGTGGGCGAGCTCGTCCAGCTCGCCGAAGTCGTAGTCGACGCTCTCGTCCTCGTCGGTCAGCACGGTCAGCGTCTGCTCCTCCAGGGACAGGCCGGTCACCACGCCCACGGTGCCGTTGAACACCCCGGCGTCGCCCTTGTCGTAGTTGTTCCGCAGCTGGGTGACCTTGTCGCCGACGCGGAACACCCGCCCGCCGTACCTCCGCTCGGGGCGTCCGTCGTGGTGCGGCGTGAGGGCCTCCTGAAGCAGGATGTTGAGGTTGCCCGCGCCGGCCGGGCCGCGGTGCATCGGCGCGAGGACCTGCACATCACGGCGCGGGTCGAGCCCGAACCTGCGCGGGATCCGCTGCGCCACGATGTCCACGGTGAGCTCCGCGGTCGCCTCGGCCTCCTCGCACGGGAACAGGAAGAAGTCCGGGAAGCCGCGCGTCTGCGGGTGCTGTCCCGCGTTGATCCGGTGCGCGTTCACCACGATCCCGGACTGCTGCGCCTGCCGGAAGATCTTGGTGAGGCGTACGCGGGGGATCGCGTCGGCGGCGAGGAGATCGCGCAGCACCTCTCCGGCGCCCACGGACGGGAGCTGGTCGACGTCCCCGACGAGCAGGAGGTGCGCCCCGCGCGGGATCGCCTTGACCAGCTTGTTCGCGAGGATCACGTCGATCATGGAGGACTCGTCGACGACGACCAGGTCGGCGTCGAGCGGGTTGTCGCGGTCGAACTTCGGGTCCCCGCCGGGCTGCAACTGCAGCAGCCGGTGCACGGTCGCCGCCTCGTGACCGGTCAGCTCGGCCAGCCGCTTGGCCGCCCGCCCCGTGGGCGCGACCAGCACGACCTTCGCCCGCTTGGCCCGTGCCAGCTCGACGACGGACCGTACGGTGAAGCTCTTCCCGCAGCCGGGGCCACCGGTGAGCACGGCGACCTTCTCGGTCAGCGCCAGGCGTACGGCGTCCTCCTGCTCGGGCGCTAGGGGGGTCCCGGTCCGCTGCCGCAGCCAGCCGAGCGCCTTGTCCCAGTCGACGTCGTGGAACCCGGGCAGCCGGTCCGTGCCGGCGCGCAGCAGTTCGAGCAGCCCCGTGGCGAGGGAGCGTTCGGCGCGCTGGAAGGGCGGCAGGTAGACCGCCGGAATGTCACCGTTCTCGACCGTGACCCGCTCGCGGATGACCTCTTCGGCCGCGACCGCCTCCTCCAGGCACGGGCGGACCAGCTCGCGCGGCACCTCCAGGATCTTGGTCGCCTCGGTGACGAGGTTGGGTTCGGGTAGGTAACAGTGCCCGTTGTCGGCCGCCTGGGACAGCGTGTACGCCAGGCCCGCCTTGATCCGCTCCGGGCTGTCGTGCGGGATGCCGACCGCCTGCGCGATCGTGTCGGCGGTCTTGAACCCGATGCCCCACACGTCCGCGGCCAGGCGGTACGGCTCCTTCCGTACGACCGAGATCGACTCGTCCCCGTACTGCTTGTAGATCCGTACGGCCAGGGACGTCGACACGCCGTGCCCCTGCAGGAAGACCATCACCTCCTTGATGGCCTTCTGCTCCTCCCACGCGGCGGCGATGCGTCCCGACCGCTTCGGCCCCAGGCCGTACACCTCGACCAGGCGCTCGGGCTCCTCCTCGATCACCCGCAGGATGTCGGTGCCGAAGTGCTCGACCATCCGGTCCGCCATCACCGGCCCGATCCCCTTGATCAGGCCGGACCCGAGGTACTTGCGGATGCCCTGCACGGTCGCGGGCAGCACGGTCGTGTACGAGACCGCCTCGAACTGCCGGCCGTACTTCGGATGCGAGGTCCACCGCCCCGTCAGCCGCAGGCTCTCCCCGACCTGCGCGCCCAGCAGCGGTCCCACGACCGTGAGCAGGTCCGCGCCGGTACGGGGTGTTTCACCCCCGTGGCTACGCCCCGCCGCCCCCGATGGGGCGACCCGCGCGACGGTGTACCCGGTCTCCTCGCTGGCGAAGGTGATCCGCTCGAGCACGGCCTCCAGCACCCGGGTCCCCGGAGGCGCCGCCTGTGCGTCCGTCACCCGGTCATACTGCCCCAGATCAACGACAGATCAGGCGGTCTCCCCACACGATCAATGAGGATCGAACTACGCTGAGTTTCGCAACCAGGTGGGAGAGGACGCACAGTGTCGCTATCGTTCACGGAGAGTCACGGTCATTGGACCGTTGACGCTCTCCGCCGACTGCCGGAGGACGAGCTCCAC
Source organism: Actinoallomurus soli (assembly GCF_024055715.1). Classification (GTDB taxonomy): domain Bacteria; phylum Actinomycetota; class Actinomycetes; order Streptosporangiales; family Streptosporangiaceae; genus Actinoallomurus; species Actinoallomurus soli. The sequence goes on along the minus strand of NZ_JAMXMV010000003.1, from coordinate 48,795 downwards.
CGGTACGAAATAGACGATGGTGTCCTGATCGTGAGCCCCCGCCCAGCATCCCCCCATCAGGTGGCGTCCCTGCAGCTCGCCATGGCCCTGCACGGTCCCGCAAGAGCCACCGGTCTGGCGGTGGTTCAGGAGGTCGAGGTCGTCACGCATCGGCGGGACGACTGGCTGAAGGTGCCGGACCTGGTCGTGGTGAGCCTCGACGCCCTGCAGTCCGAGCCGCAGGAGTACGAGGCGGCCGACGTGATGCTGGCTGTGGAGATCAGTGGGAACAGGCAGAGCCGCAACCGCGACTTCGGCGAAAAGCTCGAGGCCTATGCCGAGGCGGGCATTCCGCACTACTGGATCGCCGAGCTCTCCCCCAGCCCGAGGCTGACCGTCTTCGAGTTGGCCGACGCCGGAGCGTATCGAGAGGTCGTCGTGTCGGAGGGGCCGGTGAAGCTGACGCAGCCGTTCGCCGTGGAGGTGGACCCGGCCCGGTTCCGGGACTAGTAGGGGCGCCGGCCGCGAGCCCGGCCGGCTCGGGGCGGGGGCTGCTCGACTCTCGAGCCGGAGCGCATAGGCTCGGCGTGTGAACCGTGCTCCTCGATGGCTGTTGCCGACCGTTCTGGCCGCGCTGGTTTTCGCCGTCGTGCTGGGCACGCTGCTCCATTGAGGCGGCCGCGCCGGGGCGGGTTCCCCGGTGGATCGACGCGGGCCGGGGGCGTGCCGTCACGTACGCTCGCCGCCTTCCTCGCCGTGGGCGGGCCGCTCGTGTGGGCCGCGCCCGCGCGGGCCGACGCGCGGGCGGTCGCCGAGGGCGCCGAGCAGCTGTGCACGATCGACGATCCGCGCATCGACGAGTCCAGCGGGCTGGCCGCGAGCCGCCGCCATCCGGGCATCGTCTACACCTTCAACGACTCGGGCGGCACGCCGCGGCTGTTCGCGCTCGGCACGGACGACTGCCGGGTCCGGGCGGCGATCACGCTCGGCGGGGCGCGCAACCGTGACTGGGAGGCGATGGCGATCGGCGGGGACGGCGCCCTGTACGTCGGCGACATCGGCGACAACCTCAAGGACCAGCCGTACTCCACCGTCTACCGCATCCCGGAGCCGAGGACGATCCGCACGCAGACGGTGCGGGCCACCGCGTACCGGATCAAGTTCGAGGACGGGCCGCACAACGCCGAGACCCTGCTGATCGACCCGCGGACGAACCGGCTCTACGTCGCGAGCAAGGAGTTCGGCGGGTCGCTGTACGAGGGGCCGAAGAGGCTCAGCGCGAGCGGCTACAACGTCATGCACCACGTCGGTGACGCCCCGTTGTACGCGACCGACGGGGCGTACGCCCCCGACGGGCGGACATTCGTCATCCGCGGCTACTGGGACGCCGAGATCTACACCGCCCCCGGCAAGGAGCTGACCGGGGTGAAGGTCCCGGACCAGAAGCTCGGCGAGGGGATCACCTACACCGCCGACGGCAGGTCGCTGCTGTTCAGTTCCGAGGGTGTACGGCAGCCGCTGTGGCGGGAACCGGTGCCCAAGGAGGCGCTGCCGAAGCCGACGCCGAGGCCGAAGGGGCGTGCGACGTCCACGAGCGGGTCCGGCGGCGGAATGAAGACGGGCCACCGGACGCTGGGACTGGTGGTCGTCGGGGCGCTCGCCCTGGCCGGTGTTGTGGTGTTCGCTCGCAGACGAGCGTCATGACGAATGGGACGGTGACGTGTCACGATCTCTACTCGTGGACCTCGAGCTGATCGGCCTTCGGGCCCCCGTGCGGCGGTCGCGTCCTGTCGCCCCCGGCCCGTTCGCGCTGTTGTCCCTGCTGGTCGCCCTGTTGCCGATCTCGAACCCCGCCGTGTGGACGGGCGCCATCGTCGCCTGCAACGCGATGCCGTGGCTGCTGGGCCTGCGGGCGCGCCGTACCGGCGTCTGGCGGCTGTCCGCCGCGGGCCTCGAACGCCTCGCGGCCGACGGCTCGGTGGCCGAGGCGTACGAACGTGACCGGATCGAGGAGTTCACGGTCACGGCGGACGACGGGGTCCTGACGGTCTTCCACAAGTTCGGCTCGACCACGGCCGGCACCCTCACGGACATGGGCTTCGACCCGCTGACGTTCTACATGACGGCCCGCAGGCTCGGCATCACCACGCACGTCATCGACGGCGACCGTTCGGTGTTCGACGAGGGCGACCTGCCGTCGGAGGAGGACGCGCCGCGCGCGCTCGGCCGCCGCGCCGAGCAGCGCCTGCGCGACCAGGAGGCGACGCTGCTGGCCGTCGCGCACGAGCCGCACCCGGCCGTCCAGACCACGCCCGCCACGCTCGGCAACACGGTCACGGGCCGGCGCCGGGCGGTGGCGCTCGGGTTCCTCCTCGCGCTGCTGGCCCTGACGATGATCGCCCGGATCGCCCTCGAAGGCACGCCGGGCCTCGGCGACCGGGTCATGGGCGGCCTGTGGGCGGTCGTCGGCGCGGTCGCGGTGCTGGGAGCCCGCCGTCGGCGGCTGACGAGTGCCCCGCTGTCCTGGTCGATCACGCCGACGGAGCTGCGCGTCCGGCACGCCACGGTCGCCGAGTGGCGGGTCCGCGCCGACCACGTCGCCGCCGTCGTCGTCGGCCCGGGCACGGCCGTCGACCCCGTGTCGGGCACGCTGACCGGACGCCACACCGTCGCGACCGTGTTCGGGCACCGGCTGCAGGTCCTGGCGCGGCTCCCCGCCGAGGGCCTGGACGCCTTCCAGCTCACGCACGCGCTCAGCGAGCGCGGCTACCAGGTCGTCACGCCCGACCAGGGCGTGCGCAGGCCGTCGCAGTACGGCCTCGCCGGGCTGCCGGACATCTTCGCGCGCGTGCCCGGCGGCCGCCTCGTCGTCGACGAGGACGGGATCGGCTGGGCCGACGGCGCGGGCGACGTGATCCTGCGGATGCCGCGCGACCGCATCGGCGGCATGGAGCTCCTCACCGTCGACGGCCACGCCTGGCTGCGCATGTACGACGACGACGGCGACGAGTTCCTCGCCGCGCCGCTGTCGATGCTGCGGATCTCCCGTACGGACCTGCGCGAGGCGGCGCGGCGGATGCGGCTGCCGATCACCGACGCGGAGTACGACGCGTACGTCAACGCGGCGTTCCACGGCTCCATGACCCGCATCGAGGCCGCCCTCGAACCGGAGCTCACCGCCATGGCGGACGAGACGGGAACGCTGCCGCCTCCCGTCCAGCTCGACGTGCCCCGGCGCACCCGCGTGCTCGCGTACGCGGTCACCGCGACGCTCTGCGAGCTCGTCGCGGTCCTCGGGTCGATCTGGCTGCGCGGCGACCTCGGCGGATTCTGGACCGCGCTGTCGTGGTCCGCGCCGACCGGGCTGGTCCTCGGGCTCGCGGGCACGTGGCTGTACGACCGCAACCGTCCGCAACTCCGCGTCTCCGCCTCGGGCATCTCCTCGGTGACGCGCCTCGGACGGACCGAATGGAGCGTGACACGACAAGCGCTCGGCGGTGTCGGCATCGACGAGTCCGAGGCGCCGCGCCTGGTCGTGTGGAGCCCGGTGGGCCGGGTCCTGCGGCGGGTGTCCTTCCCACCGGACCTGGCCGAGCTGCGGCGCGCCTGCGAGCGCCACGGCCTGCCCTGGGGCCCGCCCGACGCCGGCCACGCCGCCGCCCCACCGCCCGAGCTGTAACCCGTCCTCACCCGACCTTCGAGAGCTCCCCGGCGCTCGACCCGGCCGCACCGAGACGGTCGAGCTGTGGCGCCTCTCGCAGGGGAAGATCGACGACTCCACGGACGGTTTCGTCCCCCGATGAAAGACTCAACGCATGACCGTTCAGCCTGTCCGCCTGTTCGACGACCCGATCCTCCGCAAACCGGCGACGCCCGTCGTCGACTTCGACGCGGAGCTGCGTACGCTGGTCGCCGACCTGACGGAGACGATGCACGAGAACAACGGGGCCGGACTCGCGGCTCCGCAGATCGGCGTGAGCCTGCGCGTCTTCACGTTCCACGAGAGCCTCGCCGAGGGCCAGCTCGGCCACCTGGTCAATCCGGTCCTGGAGTTCCCCGATGAGGAGGAGCAGGACGGTCCGGAAGGCTGCCTGTCGATCCCCGGGATCCATTTCGATACGAAACGCCGGATGAACGTGGTCGCCAAGGGCTACACGGTTCACGGCGATCCCGTGCAGATCGTCGGCTCGGGCATGCTCGCCCGCTGCGTCCAGCACGAGACCGACCACCTGGACGGCGTGTTGTTCCTCGACCGCGCCGACCCCGAGCGACGTGCACGGATGCTGCAGGCGCTTCGTTCGTCCGGATGGTTCGACGAGGACCAGCCGCCCGTCATCAAGATCGATCCTCACGGCTGAAACGCGGCGGCCGGGTTCGGGGGCCAGTCGGCCGGTGGCCTGACATAGGTCCCCTTGCCGGGAACCGTTCCCAGATACCCGACCCGTTCCAGGTGCGACAGTGCCCGATGGACGGCCCGCCGGTCGGTCCGCAGGATCGGGGCCAACAGCAGCCGCCCGTCGCGATCGGCCCCGCACACCACGGTCTGCCGCAGCCCGGGACTCAGCACCGCCGCGCGGTGTGAGGCGCTGCCGTGGTGGGCGGCGCGGTTACGAGTGGAACGCGAGCGGCGCGGGTGGAACAAGCCCGAGATGGCGCGCCGGCTGCTCAAGGCCACCGGCCGGCCGTATCCGCCCGTGACCTCCCTCGTCCGGCAGATCCTCGGCTGGGAGAAGGGCGAGCACTTCCCCCGCGACTGGACCGCGGCCTACGCCACGGCGTTCGACACGACCGAAGAGGAGCTGTTCCGGCCTCCGCCGGATTTGGGTCTGGCCGGGTGGGGCGACGGCGGCGCAGGCTCGGAGGGGAGGGAGGTGGATGCCACGAAGCGCCGCGACGCACTCCGCCTCGGCCTGGCCGCGTCGGTGGTGCCCGCCGCGATGGCGGCGGTGCTGGGGGAGGCCGCGGGTGAGGCGATGGAGTTCACCCGGTTCGCCGGGGCATCCGCGGTCGGTGCCGGGACGTTCGAGCACCTCCAGGCGGCCGGGGCCGCCATCGACCGGTCCTACACGAGCGAGCCGCCCGCCGAGGTCTTCGCGGTCGCCCGCGCGTACCGGGCCCGCGTACACGAGCTGATCCGGGGCCCGCACACGCTCAAGGAGGGTCGTGAGCTGTACGTCTGGGCGGCCTGGCTGTCCGAGCTGCTCGCCTGGCTCGCCCACGACCTGGGCCATCCCCTGACCGCCGAGGCGTACGCGATCGATTCGTTCGAGCACGCCGACCAGGCCGGCCACGACGAACTGTGCGCCTGGGCCGCCGACGCCCTCGCCTCCATCGCCACCTACACCGACCGCCCCGACCACGCCGTCGCCGCCGCCCGAAAGGGCATCACCCGAGCCCCCGACACCCACCCCATCGAGTGAACGCCAGTGATCTACGGGACTGACGTGCGCCCCCACCTCCCCTCGGGCGGGGTCGGTTGAGGTGGACGGCACAGGTGTGGCGTCGAGGCCATTCCCTCGTCAGAGGCGCTCGACGACGTGGTCGATGCAGGCGGTGAGGGCCTCGACGTCGTCGGGGTCGATCGCCGGGTACATCGCGATGCGCAGCTGGTTGCGGCCCAGGCTGCGGTACGGCTCGGTGTCGACGATGCCGTTGGCGCGCAGGATCTTGGCGACCTCGGCGGCGTCGACGCCCTCGAAGTCGATCGTGCCGACGACGTTCGAGCGGTGGGCGGGGTCGGCGACGAACGGCGTGGTGTAGGAGGTCTTCTCCGCCCAGGTGTAGAGGCGCCGCGCGGAGTCGGCGCTGCGGCCGGTCGACCAGTCCAGGCCGCCGTGCTCCAGGAACCACTCGATCTGCTCGGCCATGAGCAGCAGGGTCGCCACCGCCGGCGTGTTGTACGTCTGGTCCTTGCGGGAGTTGGTCACCGCGACCGTCAGGTCGTAGAAGTCCGGGATGTACCGGCCGGACGCGGCGATCTCCTCGATCCGGGCGAGCGCGGCGGGGGACATCAGCGCCAGCCAGAGCCCGCCGTCGGAGGCGAAGCCCTTCTGCGGCGCGAAGTAGTAGACGTCCGTCTGGGTCACGTCGACGGGCAGGCCGGCGGCGCCGCTGGTCGCGTCGACGAGCACGAGGCCCGAGTCCGACGGCCGCTCGATCGGCATGGCGACGCCGGTGGAGGTCTCGTTGTGGGTGAGGGCGTACACGTCGACCGTGTCGTCCGCCACCGGGGACGGGCGCGACCCCGGCTCGCTCTGGAGCACCGACGGGTCGGACAGCCAGGGCGCCTTCTTCGTGACCTTGGCGAACTTGGAGGAGAACTCTCCGAAGGTGAGGTGCTGGGACCGCTCCCGTACGAGCCCGAACGCGGCGGCGTCCCAGAACGCCGTGGTGCCGCCGTTGCTCAGCACGACCTCGTAGCCGTCGGGCAGCGAGAACAGCCGCGCCAGCCCTTCGCGGACCCGCCCCACGAGGGACTTGACCGGCCGCTGCCGGTGCGAGGTGCCGAGGTAGGTCGAACCGGACTCGGCCAGGGCGGCGAGCTGCTCGAGGCGGACCTTCGACGGCCCGGAGCCGAAGCGGCCGTCGGCGGGCTTGAGGCTGTCGGGAATCACGATGTCGGTCACGTGCAGCAAGCCTAATTCAGCCCCGGCGATCCGCAGCGGACCTTTCCAGAGGTTGAGACGCCGGAACCGGCCGCTCGGGCCCGTTTCAGCGGCGGCGGAGGGCGCGGACGGCGAGGCCGAGGAGGCAGAGGACGCAGGCGGCCGAGACGGTCGCCGGGTAGAGCCACGGGCGGCCCGCTCGGTGGGCGTCCAGGGCCGCGCCGCCGGAGTCGTACGCGAGCAGGGCCAGGGCGCCGGCCATCACCCAGGCGATGATCCGCCAGGAGACCGCGTCGCGCCGCCGGGCGCGTTCGCGCCGCTCGCGTTCATAGCGCAGCAGTTCGGCGTCGCGCTCATCGGGTTCCTCATCGCGGGGACCGGTGTACACGGCCTGATCCTCCTCGGCGCCAGAACGGCCCGTGGTGCCGGGAGCATCACGGGCCGTACGGAGCGGGACTCCTTCAGCGCTTGTCCAGCACCTCCGCGGCGCCCTCGACGTCGGTGACCGGGCGGGACGCCGGGCCGACGTAGTGGGCGCTCGGACGGACCAGACGTCCGGTGCGCTTCTGCTCCAGGATGTGCGCGGCCCAGCCCGCGGTACGGGCGCAGGTGAACATGGCCGGCATCATGTGCGGCGGAACCTCGGCGAAGTCGAGGATCACCGCGGCCCAGAACTCCACGTTCGTCTCGATCGCGCGGTCGGGACGGCGCTCGCGCAGCTCGGCGAGGGCGGCGTCCTCCAGCGCCTTGGCCGCCTCGAACCGCGGGGCGTTCAGCTCCTTGGCGGTACGGCGCAGCACGCGGGCGCGCGGGTCCTCGGCGCGGTAGACGCGGTGGCCGAAGCCCATGAGGCGCTCGTGGTTGTCCAGGATGTCGGTCACGACCTTGCGGGCGTCACCGAGCTGCTCGACCTTCTCGATCATCGGCAGGACGCGTGCCGGGGCACCGCCGTGCAGCGGGCCGGACATCGCGCCGATGGCGCCGGAGATCGAGGCCGCCACGTCGGCGCCGGTGGAGGCGATGACGCGGGCGGTGAAGGTGGAGGCGTTCATGCCGTGCTCGGCCGCGGAGACCCAGTACGCGTCGATGGCCTTCACGTGCTTCGGGTCGGGCTCACCACGCCAGCGGATCATGAACCGCTCGGTGATCGTCTTACCCTCGTTCACGCGGTTCTGGGAGACCATCGGCAGGCCGAGGCCGCGGGCGCTCTGCGCCACGAACGACAGCGCGGTCACGGACGTACGGGCCAGGTCCTCGCGGGCCTGCTCGTCGCTGATGTCCAGCAGCGGGCGCATGCCGTACGCCGGAGCGATGATCGGCAGCGCGCTCTGGACGTCGACGCGGACGTCACCGGAGTGCACCGGCAGCACATGCGGCTCGGCCGGGGTCAGTCCGGGGGTGAAGCTGTTGTCGACCAGCAGCCCCCATGCGTCACCGAAGGAGACGCGGCCAACGAGATCTTCGATGTCCACTCCCCGGTACCGGAGAGCGCCGCCCTCCTTGTCCGGTTCAGCGATCTCAGTCTCGAAGGCGACCACGCCTTCGAGGCCGGGTTTGAAGTCGGACATGTTCTGTCCTGCCTTTCGTCCCCTTGATGTACAGACGCCAACTCGTAATTGAACCGCTTCATCCTCCGTGAGCCGTACCCGGGGGGGTGTGAGATGCGCAATTCTTTCCGTTTGAGCAACTCTCGCGGGAACCTTGTCTCGTCGTCCATGGTCTCTCGCGAGAGGATGTCCTGTCGTGGAGCATCTTGATGTCGCCGCCCTCCGAGAGTCGTACTCCGGTGTGGGCCTACATGCCCGCGACCTCGCGGCCGACCCGCTGACCCAGTTCGGAACCTGGTTCACCGACGCCGTCGGGGCGGGTCTGCCCGAGCCCAACGCGATGATCCTGTCCACCGTCGACGCCGACGGGAGGCCGAGCACGCGGACGGTCCTGCTGAAGGGGTACGGCCCGGAAGGGTTTCGTTTCTTCACGAACCACCGGTCCCGCAAGGCGCAGGCGATCGCCGCGGATCCCCGTGTCGCCCTGCTGTTCCCGTGGCACCCGCTGCGCCGCCAGGTGATCGTCGAGGGCGTCGCGGAGCGCCTGTCGCGGGAGGAGTCGGAGGAGTACTTCCAGACCCGCCCGCACGGTTCGCAGCTCGGGGCCTGGGCGAGCGAGTACCAGTCCGCGGTCGTCGCCCACCGCGACGAGGTGGACAGCCGGTTCGCCGAACTGGCCGCGCGCTGGCCGGACGAGGTGCCCATGCCGGACTTCTGGGGCGGCTACCGGGTCCTCCCGGCGACCGTGGAGTTCTGGCAGGGGCGGACGAACCGCCTACATGACCGACTCCGCTATCGTCGCGCCCACCCGAACGAAACGGGCGAATGGGTCATCGAGAGACTTAGGCCGTGAGTCCGAACCCCGATCCCCCCTCTTCTGAGCTCGACTCCGTGACCGAGGACGCCTCTTCGCCGGCGCCGCAATCCGCCCCGGCCCCGGGCCTTCGCGGGCTGGCGCGGCGCGCGGCGATCGACACGCGTCCCCTGAGCGACCCGTCGTTCCGGCGGCTGTGGCTCGGGCAGGCCGTCTCGTTCACCGGCTTCCAGCTGACCTCGGTGGCGATCTCCGTTCAGGTGTACGCCCTGACGAAGTCCTCGCTGTGGGTGGGACTCCTCGGTCCGGCCAACCTCGTACCGCTGATCGTCTTCGGACTCTGGGGCGGGGCGGTCGCCGACGCCATGGACCGCCGGCGGCTGCTCGTCCTTGCGTCGCTCGTCACGTGGGCGGCCACGCTGGGCCTGCTGATCCAGGCGATGCTCCACGCCGGGAACGTTCCACTGATCATCGGGCTGGTCGTCGTCCAGTCGGTCGGATTCGCGATCACCTCGCCGACCCGTGGCGCCGTGATCCCGCGTCTGCTGCCGGTCACGCTCGTCCCGGCGGCCAACACCCTCAACTTCACCGCGTCCCAGACCGCGACCTTCATCGGCCCCGTGCTGGCCGGTGTCGTGATCGGGAACAACCGGTACGCGCTGGCGTACGGCATCGACGCCGTGCTCTTCACGGTCGGGCTGTACGCCGCGATCCGCCTGCCGGCCATGCCGCCCCTCGGCGACAGGTCCGACCGTCCGGGACTGCGCTCGGTCTTCGAGGGCCTGCGGTTCCTCGGCACCCGGCCGGTGCTGATGATGTCGTTCGTCGTCGACATCATCGCGATGGGCGTGGCCATGCCACGGGCGCTGTTCCCGGAGGTCGCCGACACCCGCTTCAGCGGTGAGCAGGCCGTCGGCTGGCTGGTCGCGGCCATCGCCGTGGGCGCCGTCGTCGGCGGCCTGCTGTCCGGCTGGATCGGCCGCATCCGGCGCCAGGGCGTCGCCCTGATCGCCGTCATCGCGGCCTGGGGACTCGCCGTGGCGGCGGCCGGGCTCGCGCACTCGCTGTGGCTCGCCCTGCTGTTCCTCGCCCTCGGCGGCGCGGCCGACCTCGTGTCGTCGGTGTTCCGGCAGACGATCCTGCAGACATACGCCCCGGACGAGATGCGCGGCCGCCTGCAGGGGGTGTTCACGGTCGTGGTCGCGGGCGGCCCCCGGCTGGGCGACCTGCGCGCCGGGGCCGTGGGCGCCGCGGTCGGCGCGACCGCGTCCTGGGTCGGTGGCGGCATCGCCTGCGCGATCCTCGTCGTCCTGGTCGGGCTGGCCGTTCCGTCCTTCCTCCGCTACACCACCGACGGATAGTCGGAAGACCGCTGCCCGGAGAGGATTCGCCGAGACCCGACTCGCCGGGATGGAGAGGACTCGCCGCGGCGGGGCGTTGCCCGGGAGCGATCGGCCCACTACCGTTCGCACCGCCTAAGTGATCTTCCGACCCGCCCGGAACCGAGGTCTCTTCATGCAGCGACGCATGCGAGCGGCGTTGACGCTCGCCCTGATCGGCCTGCCCGCGGCGCTCGGCGCGGCTCCCGCCCGTGCCGCCGTCCGTACACCCGGAGTCGCCGACCTCGACGGTGACGGGTACGGCGACCTGGTGATCGGGGCCCCGGCCGCGAGCGGTGGCGGCCGGGTGACGGTCGTGTACGGCTCACGGAACGGCGTCGACCTCGGACGTCACCGGGTCCTCGCGCCGCTCCGGTCCGGAGGGGCGTTCGGGACGGCCGTCGCGACCGCGGACTTCGACGGCGACGGCCGTACGGACCTGGCCGTGGGCGCGCCGGGCCGCGGCACGATCGAGATCTTCGGCGGGAGCACGTCGGGCCTGAGCCGCCGGGCCGTCCTGACGCCGGGAGGCGGGGCCGGCCGGGCCCTGGCGGTCGGCGACGTCGACCACGATGGGCGTCCCGACCTCCTGGTGGCGGGCGACTCCGCGCTCCTGGTCATCGACTTCGTCACCGGCGTCCCGACGGTCGTCGCCACCGTCAAGGGCCGGACCGCCCGCCGGGTCGCGATCGCGGCCGGGGACGTGAACGGCGACGGGTACGCCGATGCGGCTTGGAACGCCGACGGCGTCCTCCGCATCCTCCATGGATCGAGGACCGGCCTGCGGGCGGTGTCCGGAACGGCGAGCGTCGGGTCCACCGGCGGCCTGGCCATCGCCGACGTCGACGGAGATCGCCGCGGCGACGTGGTCGCGGGCGACCCCGGCGGCGCCCACGGCGGGCTCGTGAAGATCTACCCGGACGGTGACCTGCGGCATCCCCGGGCCTACGGGCAGGACTCCAAGGGCGTGCCCGGCAAGGGGGAGAAGGGGGACGAGTTCGGCGCGGCGGTCGTCGCGCGCGACCGGGACGGCGACGGGCGCGCCGAGGTGGTCGTCGGCGCCCCCGGCGAGGCCATCGGGAAGCGCCGGAACGCCGGGGCCGTGACCGTCCTGCACGGCGACGCCCACTGGAACCTCGGCGCGGGCTCCTCGTCGTTCAGCCAGGACACCGAGGGCGTGCCGGGCGTCGCGGAGACCGGCGACCGGTACGGCGCCGCGCTGTCCCTGGCCGACCTCGACGGCGACACGCGGCTCGACCTCGCCGTCGGCACCCCCGGCGAGAACGACGGAGACGGCGGTGTATCGATCTACCCCGGGCAGGGGATCGCGGGCATGACGGTGTTCGGCGGGAGATCCGCCGGACTGTCCGCCGCCACGGCCGCCTTCGGCGCCTCCCTGTCGGGCTGATCCCGCCCTGCCGGGGCGCCTGGGCCGTCGCCCCTGCCGGGCTGACGGGGCTGCCGGGCCGACGGGGCTGCCGGGCCGACGGGGCTGCCGGCCCTGCCGGGCTGACTCCGCCCCGGGGGGATCAGTGCAGGACCTGCGCGGCGACCTTCAGGTCCGAGACCAGGCCCGCGAACGCCGCGTCGCGGTCGTCGGCGCGCAGGACGGCCGACGGGTGGACGGTCGCGACGTAGAAGCCGTTCTGCGTGGCCGACTCGTCGTCCAGCGGCGGGCGCGGGATCAACTGCCCGCGCTGCTTCGTCACCCGGAACGAGGGGCCCAGCAGCGCCTTGCCGGCCGTCGCGCCGAGAACGACGATCACCTCCGGGTCGATGATCCGCAACTCGGAGGTCAGCCACGGCTTGCACGCCGTGATGTGGGTGGCGTCGGGCGTCTGGTGGATGCGGCGCTTCCCGGGCCCGGACTGGCTGTATCTGAAATGTTTCACCGAGTTGGTGACATATGCATCGCCCCGCTCGATGCCCGCCTCGGCCAGCGCCTTGTCCAGCAGCCGGCCGGCCGGGCCCACGAACGGCGCGCCCTGCCGGTCCTCCTGGTCGCCGGGCTGCTCGCCGACCAGCACGACCCGCGCGGCCGCGGTGCCCGATCCGAGCACCGCCTGGGTGGCGTTCTCGTACAGGTCACAGCCCCGGCAGTCCTGGACGGCGCGTCGCAGCCCGTCGAGGTCCGCCCCTGCCGGGACGTACTGCTCGGCTCCCTCGAAACGTGTCATGGCGCGCTCAATCTACCCATGGCGCGAGGCCCGAATCCGTCGGGGAAGACCAGGTCCGCGCGGAACGTTCATAACAAAAGAGTAGGAGGATCGCCCCCCGCCGTCCTCGGTTCCCCAACCGTCGCTGATCCGCCGTAGCATGGGGCGAGACTGGAGGAAGCCTTGACCGCACACGGCTTGATCGACACCACGGAGATGTACCTCCGGACGATCTTCGAGCTCGAAGAGGAGGGCATCGTCCCTCTTCGCGCGCGTATCGCCGAGCGGTTGTCGCAGAGCGGTCCGACGGTCAGCCAGACGGTCGCGCGGATGGAGCGCGACGGCCTGTTGAAGGTCGAGGGCGACCGCCACCTGGAGCTCACCGACACCGGCCGTTCGCTGGCCGTCCGGGTCATGCGCAAGCACCGCCTCGCCGAATGCCTCCTGGTGAACGTCATCGGCCTGCCCTGGGAGGACGTCCACGTCGAGGCGTGCCGCTGGGAGCACGTGATGTCGGAGGAGGTCGAGCGGCGCCTGGTCGCCCTGCTCGACGGCCCGTCGACGTGCCCGCACGGCAACCCGATCCCCGGCCTGGCCGAGCTCGGCGCCGACATCGACATCGAGGCGTGGGCGGAACCGCGGACCGCGGAGCCGCTGGCACTGATGACCGAGGTCGCCACCGCGACGGGGGTGCCCGTGGTCGTCCAGCGGATCAGCGAGCAGGTGCAGGGCGATCGCGCGCTGATGCTCAGGCTCAAGGAGATCGGGATTCAACCGGGACGAGAGGTGACGCTTGCGGCCGCCGATGAGGGTATTCGAGTGACGTGTGACGACACCGCCGACAGCCGCTCCACCGAGATTCCGCGCCGTGTCGCCTCTCACGTCTTCGTCTCGAAGCGCTGAGTTGCCGGTTCGACGTATCCCGGCGCGGCATTCGTCGTTCAATAGTCCGGGGGGACCACATCCGGGGGGCCGAGTGATCGATCGCAAGGTGACAGGCCCATGAAGCGCAGGGGTGATCCGCCCATCGACGCTCTCCTGCCGCCGAAGACCGTCCTGGACGCCGTCGAGATGGCGGTCATCGTCTGTGACCGTTTCGGCAACGTCCTGTACACCAACGCCTTCACCGAGACGCTGCTCGGATTCGGCGGCCCGGAGTACATCGGCCGGTCGTGGCTGTCGCTCGGCGTCGCCGAGGAGGACCACGAGCAGGCCAAGGACCTGGCGCGGCGGGTGCTGCGCGGCGCGGTGTGGGAGGGGACCTTCTGCAACGTCCGGGCCGACGGCAGCACCATCTACACCCGCGCGTACGCCGTGCCCCTGCGCCACCCCTCGGGCGGCATCGAGGGCCTCGTCATCTTCGGCCGGGAGGCGCTGCGCAGCAACCAGCGCGACCAGGAGCGCTACGGCCTGCTGGAGCGGGTCGGCGAGCGGCTGGCCGCCTCGCTGGAGCTGCCGCAGACGCTGCGGCGTGTCGCCGACACGCTCGTCCCGCAGTTCGCGGACCACTGCTTCATCGACCTGTTCAGCGGGGACACGCTCGTACGCCGGGTGTCGCGGCACGCCGCCGACTGGATCCCGCCGGCGGGCACCTGGGCGGATGTCGGCGAGACGGTGGAGTACCCGCCCGGCCACTTCAACGCCAAGGCCATGACCCGGCGGGACGCGGTGCTGGTCGAGGACGTCATCGCCGACTACATGAAGGCGCCCACCCCGGCGAGCAAGCGGCTCGCCGAGGAGATCGGCATAACGTCGATCATCTCCGCTCCGCTGCTCGCGCGCGGCGAGCTGCTGGGCGTGATGAGCCTGGCGCTGTCCGGTGTCACCGTACGGCCCGATCCGCACTATGACGGGTTCGACCGCGACCTCATCGGCGCCATCGCGAGCCGGGTCGCGCTCGCGATCGACAACGCGATGCTGTTCGAGGAGGAGCGGGAGACCGCCCTGGCGTTCCAGAAGCACCTCCTGCCGGGCGACCGGCCGCCGAGCCCCGACGGGCTGGAGATCGCCTGGCGCTATGAGCCGGCCCGCCCCCTGGAGTCGCACGGGCAGGGCATCCAGACGCAGGTCGGCGGCGACTGGTACGACGTGATCCCGCTGTCGGCGGGCCGGGTCGGCCTGGTCATCGGCGACGTCGAGGGCCGCGGCGCCCGCGCCGCCGCCGTCATGGGGCAGCTGCGGGCGGCGCTGCGCGCGTTCGCGCAGGACGACAAGCCGCCGGCCGACATCCTCGCCAAGCTGGACGAATGGGTGCGCACCATGAGCACCCCGGTCCGCTCGGGCGCGACCGAGGCCGAGAGCGAGGGATCGCAGACCCCGCTGGTCTCCGTCACCTACTTCGTGTACGACGCGTGGTCCCGGACCCTGTCCTTCGCGAACGCCGGCCACCAGCCGCCGCTGCTCGTCCTCGACGGCGAGGTGGGGGAGCTGGAGGCCACCGGCCGGGGCGCCATGCTCGGCGTCCGCCAGCCGGGCGTGGGCGGTGAGATCCGGTACGAGGAGGAGACCCGTGAGCTCCCGCCCGGCAGCACGCTTGTCCTCTACACCGACGGCCTGATCGAGCGCCGGCCGAAGGAGGACGGCGAGTACCACAGCCGCGAGGAGGCGCGCGAGCTGCTGTACGAGGCCGTCCGCAAGGCCGCGCGCGGCGGCGTCGAGGCGGTCGCCAACGCGGCGTACGAGGCGGTGCCCGGCGACATCGACGACGACGTGGCCATCGTGGTGGTGCGCACCGCGCCGACCCGGCTGAGCTTCGAGGAGCGCACGTTCCCCGCCGAGCCGATCATGGTCTCCGAGGCGCGCCGGCTGGCCGCCGAGACGTTCGCCGACTGGGGGATGCTGGACGAGCAGTCCGAGCTCGCCTGCCTGCTGGTCTCCGAGGTCGTCACGAACGTCGTGCTGCACGCCGCCAACACCCCGGCCCCGCGGCGCGAGTTCGTGCTGGAGGGCGCGCTGGGCCTCGACGGCCCCGGCGGGCTAGACGACGCCTGGGACCTGCCCGACCTGACCCGCCGCGAGCCGGCGACGAAGGACTTCACCCTCCGGCTGCGGCGCGGGCAGAGGGCCGTCTGGGTCGAGGTGATGGACAAGGACATGCGGCTGCCCCGCATCAGGAGCGCGGGGGAGACCGACGAGGGCGGCCGCGGCCTCTACCTCGTCGACCAGCTCGCCGCCCGCTGGGGCTCCCGGCCCACCAACGACGGCAAGGCCGTCTGGTTCGAGATCCCCCTGAAGTCCTGACCCGCCTCGGGGCCGGAGGCCGCTCCGGTCGGCCGCCGGCCCCTGGCTCCTAGGGGCGGCCGAACGGGAGGTCGGCCGGCGGCTTCGGCGCGGTGTCCGTCCAACCCGCCGAGCGGATGACCGAGTAGTTGATGATGAAGCCCGGCCTCATCTCCGCGTACGGGCCGCCGGGCGTGGTCAGCTCCTCCTGCCGGCCCAGCAGCGCGCCCGTCCGCTCATCGAAGATGGCCACGGAGCGGGAGCGGTAGGTCCCCCGCACGGCCTTCGGCGCGCCGTACTCGCCGGTGACCGTCACGGGGCTGTAGTCGGTGGCCAGCGCGACGCCCGGGCGGCCGAGCGCGTCGGTGTCGTGGCCGATCGAGTGGATGCCCGGCTGGTCGGCCAGCGCCCGCATCAGGCCCGCCCGGACCTTCGAGGGGAGCGGAGCCCGCAAGAGCCGCGACACCCTCGCGAGCGCGGCCGTGGGCGGCACCCGCAAGGACTTCAGGCGACGCGCCATCTCCGGAGTGACCCCTACGCCCGGCCGGACGCCCACCATCGCTCTGCTCATCGCCTTCTGGCTCAGGAACCTCTTGGCGAGCTCGTCCGGGTCGGCCGGCAGGTTCTGCAGGTCCCGCACCGTCAGGCCGCCCGGGAGCGGCCCGGCGAAGCGGCTGTCCTCGTCGTCCAGGTGCCACTTCGTCACCCGGTCGGTGCGGTAGGTCCAGTAGTGGTCGGACGACCAGACGCGGATGTCCGACGGCGACCCGGCCTTGCGCCACAGCGCCGTGTCCCGCGCGGTCGTCGGCCGGGCCGGGAGCTCACGGCTGTAGAACGCGTTCCCGGCGCCGGACTTCGTCCCCCACCAGTCGAACCCCTCGGTGAGCGCACCGGTGATCGCGTAGGTTCCGGTCTTCGCGCGGATGACATAGGACTGGCCGAGCACGTCGTCGGAGTGCCAGTAGTTCCCGATCGGCTGCTGTGCGGCCTTCTCCACCGCCGCCAGGAACGCGCTCCTGCCGTCCAGCGTCACCGTACGGCCCGGCGCGGGCGTGTTCCCCCCGACGGACGTGTCCCCCCCGGCGAGGGTGATCGCGACGGTCGCGGCCGTGCCCGCCGCGACGACGCCGCCCAGTCCCCACCACAGCCGGGAGGGCGTACGGCGCGGCGGCCTGGCCAGGAGTGCCTTCGCCCGGGCGATCTCCCGGGCGGTGGGCGGAGCGGGCTCGGGGTAGGCGTCCCGGACCATCCGCACCTCATCCATGTTGTTCCTCCAGAGTGAGCATCGGATCGGTCCCGCCCAGCGCCTTGCGCAGCTTGGTTCGGGCACGGTTCAGCCGGGAGCCGACCGTGCCATAGGAGATCCCCAGGGCCGCCGCGACCTCGTCGTGGCTGAGATCGGCCAGGGCGACGAGCAGCAGCACGTCGCGCTGCCCGCGCGGCAGCGCCGCGATCGCCCCGGCGAGCTCGCCCCGCAGGCCCTCGGCGCTGACCCGCGCGTCGGTCCGGTCGGTGTGCTCCTCGGCGTCGCGGCCGGGGCCGAGGCGGGCGAGCGCACGCAACGCGCGGGTCTCGGTCCGCTGGTGCCTGCCGACCACCTTGGTGGCGATGCCGAACAGCCAGGTGCGCACGCTCCCCCGAGCCGGGTCGTAGCGCCGGCGATGCCGGAACGCCTCCAGGAACGTCTGCGCCGCGACGTCGGCGGCGGCGTCCGGACCGAGCCGCTTCGCCGCGTACCGGTGGATCTCGGCGAAGTGGGCGTCGAAGACCTCGTCGAAACGCTCGGCCGGGTCGGGCGGGGGGTCCCCTGTCATCTGGTGCCTTTCAATGGCGCGGATGGCGGTCACTGGGTATCACCCGCGACCGGCGCCCGCTTTCCCGACGACGAGACCTAGGGTGGAGGGGTGCTGGCGTGGGAGGTCCGCGAGCCCGGGCCGATCGGTACCGGGCCGCTGCGGGCGGTCGACCGGCCGGTGCCCGAGCCGGGGCCCGGAGAGGTGCTGCTGCGCGTACGCGCCTGCGGCGTGTGCCGGACCGACCTGCACGTCGCCGAGGGTGACCTGCCGCCGCACCTGCCCGGGGTGACCCCCGGGCACGAGATCGTCGGTGAGGTCGTCACGCCGGGGGCCCGGTTCGCCGCGGGGGACCGGGCCGGCGTCGCGTGGCTGCGCGGGACCTGCGGCATGTGCGCCTACTGCCGGCGCGGCGACGAGAACCTCTGCCCCCACTCGACCTACACCGGCTGGGACGCGCACGGCGGATACGCCGAGTTCGCGATCGCCCCCGAGGCGTACCTCTATCCGCTGCCCGGCGACCGGCCCGACGCGGAGCTCGCGCCGCTGCTGTGCGCGGGGATCATCGGGTACCGCGCGCTGCGCAGCGCCGCGCTCCCGCCGGCCGGCCGGCTCGGCATCTGGGGGTTCGGCGGGTCGGCGCACCTGGCCGCGCAGGTCGCCATCGCCCAGGGCGCCGTGGTCCACGTGTTCACGCGGGCGGCGGCGGCCCGGACGCTCGCCCTGGAACTCGGCGCGGCGTCGGCGCAGGACTCGTTCGACCCGGCTCCGGAGCCCCTCGACTCGGCGATCATCTTCGCGCCCGCCGGGGAGCTCGTCCCGGCCGCCCTCGAACGCCTCGACCGGGGCGGCACCCTCGCGATCGCCGGCATCCACCTCTCCGACGTCCCGGCGCTGAACTACCAGGCCCACCTGTTCCAGGAACGCCGGCTCCGCAGCGTCACCGCGAACACCCGAGCGGACGGCGAGGAGTTCCTCCGGCTCGCCGACCGGCTCGGACTGAAGGTCACCGTGACGCCCTATCCGTTGGCCGAGGCGGACCGCGCCCTGGCGGACCTGGCCGGCGACCGGGTCAACGGCGCGGCGGTGCTGCTCCCGCCCGACCCCCGTTAAGCGGGCTCGGCCGCGACGTACGCCCACGACTGGGTGAACCACAGCTCCCGGCCGATCAGGCGGGGGCGGGCGCCGGTCTTCGGCCCGCCGTCGAGCTCGGCGGTCAGCTCCGCGCGGAGGTCGTCACCGCCGTCCGACTCGGCGAGCCACGGCTCGACCGGCCGTTCGATCGTGAAGACGTCGAGACGGCGCGTCTCCCCGCCGGCCTCGCGGACCAGCTCCACGAGCTCGTCGAACGTGCGCGTCGTCGTGCGGTCGGGGTCGCGGACGCGTTCGACGCGGCCGCTGTCGCCGGCCCGGGTCCGTACGACGTCGGCGACGACGAGCCGTCCAGTGCAGACGCCGAGGAGCCGCCGGATCACGGCGACGGGGTCGGCGTCCGGCGTCGGGGTCAGGCGGGCGGTGATGAGCGTGAACGGCCCCTCGGGCACGGACACGGCGTCCGCGCTGGTCATCTCGCGCACCCACGGGCCGAGGAGGCCGGAGGTGCCGCAGCCGACGTCGAGACAGGTGTCGTCCGGGCGGGGCTCGGCGAAGTCCACGAGTCTGCGCAGATGACAGGCGGTCTCGCTGGCGTGCGCGCTGACTTGCGGCATCGATCGTCTCCCGGCAGAAGAGTGCTTCGTACGCGATATGACGCCTCAGCGGCACCGTCGGTTCAGTGTCGGCGCTATTTCCCGGCCCGCTGCCCCCACACCATGAGTACCACGATCACGAAGATGACCATGAGCCCGATCAGGCGGTCACGGGACATGCCGAGCCCGACCCGCTTCGCGACGCGGCTGACGATGAACGCCAGCAGGATCGCCAACAGTATGAGCGTTACGACCCCACTCACGCTTTTCTCCTCCGGTCCGACCCGCGCCCAGCGTAACCCGGCGGAAGCCTCTGCTGCATGACGCCGGCCATCAGGGGGTAGGGTGCGAGGACAACTACCGAGGGTGACATGGCGACTACCGACAGGGGGCACTCAATGCAGCGTCATCCGTACCTGCTCGCGCTATCGGCGGCGGCCGTCCTCGCCGCGGCGGGCGCGGCATGCGGCGCCGGGGGCGCGCAGCCGTCGGGGGTGACGGCCTCGCCGACGGTCTCTCCGACGGCCTCGCCGGCCCCGGGGAGACTGTCCGAGCAGGACCGCACCTGGCTGGCCGACATCCACCAGGCGAACCTCGCGGAGGTCGAGGCCGGCGGGCTGGCCCAGAAGAAGGGCGCCACGAAGGCCGTGCGCGACGCGGGCCGGAAGCTGGCGACGGACCACACCCACCTCGATCGGAAGGTCGTCGCCACCGCCCGGCGGCTCGGCGTCTCCCTGCCGTCGACGCCCGCGCCCGCCGACACGAACGCGGCGGACCGGATGCGCAACGAATCGGGCAAGACCTTCGACCAGGACTTCCTCAGCACGATGATCAGCGGGCACGAGGGCGCGATCGCGAAGACCAAGAAGCAGATCTCCCAGGGGTCCTCGCCCGAGGTCGTCGCCCTCGCCAAGCAGACGCTTCCCCATCTGCAGGACCACCTCGCCATGCTGCGGAAGGCCCAGTCGTCCGGCTGACCCGGTCGCGGCCGCCGGACTGACGCCGATCGCGGTCGTCCAGCCGACCCGGGCGCGATCGTACGGCCGACCTGCGCGTGGTCGTCCGGCCACGCGGTCACCGGTTCGCCTCGGCGGGAGTGGACTCGGAGGCGAGCAGGTCGTCGAGCGCGGTGAGGAGCCGGTCGATCGGGATGCACAGGGCCTCGTCGGCCGACCCGCCGCCCGCGCCGGACCGGCGGGCGCGCAGCCGTTCCCGCAGCCGCTCGTCCGCCTCCCGCAGGGCGTCGTCCCCGGCCGGCGGCGGCCAGGGCGTCTCGAAGTGACGGCACCGGAACGCCCGTACGCTGTCGGCGCAGTGGTCGAGCACGTCGCAGTACAGCGCGACGAGCTCCCGGTCGGGGTCGGGCATCCCGGCCTCGAAGGCGTCCACGAGCGTGCGCTGCAGGCTCGCCGTCCGCTTGGCGACGACCTCCAGCGGCAGGAGGGCGGGTGCCGGGTCCGGGTCCTCCGCCCGCCGTCGGCGGGGATTCAGCCACAGACTCTCCCTGCCCCGCTCGATCGCCGCCCAGGCGTCCTCGGCGTGCGCGACGGTCCGCTCGGCCTTGCGGAGCCACTCGCCGGCCGTGTCCGCCTGCCAGGTCTCCCGGAGCGCGGCGGCCGCGCCGTTCAGCAGCTCGGCGAGCTCGTCGGCGAAGGACTCGATGGTCCGGCGGGCGCCGCGCAGGTGGACCGGCGGCACGATGAGGGCGTTCACGCCAACGCCGACGAGCGTGCCCAGCCCGGTCTCCAGCAGCCGGGAGACGAGCTGATGCGCGGACGGAGCGCCCGAGGTGAGCACCAGGATCGCGGTCGTGGCCGCGTAGATGCCCTGGTCGCCGAACCCGCGCCAGTACGCCAGCGGCATGATCACCACGAGCACGATCGCCAGCGTCAGGGTCCGGTCGCCGACCAGCAGGTAGGCGCCCGTGGCGGCGAGCAGGCCGACGACGACGGCGACGAGCTGCTGCACGCCCTTGACGATCGAGCGGTAGACGGTCGCGTTCACCATCACGAGCGCGACCCAGGGGGCGAGGCAGGCCAGCGGCGCGTCGAGCCACAGGGCGGCGATCACCCAGGCGAGCAGCGCGGCCCCGGCCGCCTTGAGGGACTGCACGACGACGTCCCGCTCCCGTCCGGGGTGACGCGCGGCGCTCTCGGCGGAGCGCAGCAGTCTTCGGGGCTGGGGACGCGGCCATGGGGCGGGGGGAGTTCGACGCATCTTCCGCCTCGTGCCCGGATCAGGCGGGTGTTTAACCTGTGACCTGCGGTGCCGCGGCGGTCATCGGTGCCTGGCGGGCAGGGCGAGGAGCAGGATCAGGCCGACGAGGACCAGAACCAGCCCGAAGACGCTCCGGTCGCGAACGCGTGGTCCCACCCCCGTGGCACCGCACGGAAGACCACGACGCCGATCAGGGCGACGCCCACCGACCCGCCGACCTGCTGGGCGGTGGACAGCACTCCCGAGGCGGTCCCGACGTGCTCTTCGCGCACGCCGAGCGTGAACGGGCGGTCCCGGAACAGCCGCAGGTCGACCAGCGGCTCGCGCACCCGGCCTTCGACGACGGCGAAGGCGGCGAGCGCGAGCGGCGCGGCGGCCAGGCAGAGCCAGGTCCACAGCGGCCAGCCGAGCTGCCGGCCTTCGATCAGGGGCAGCACAAGGAGCACCAGCGCGCCGCTGAGCAGGGCCACGCCGGGCCGGTCGACCCGGCCGGCCGTGGCCGCGCGCGACTCCGGGATCAGCAGCCGCGCGGCCAGGAGGACCGCCGCTCCGAGGGGCAGGTTCACCAGGAAGACGGCGCGCCAGGGCAGCGCCTGCAGCATCACCCCGCCGACCACCTGCCCGGCCACGGAGGCCAGGCCCAGCACCGCGCCCATGACCGCGAACGGCCGGTCCCGCCGGTCCGGCGGGAACAGCACCTGCACCAGCGAGAACGCCTGCGGCAGCGCCAGCGCGGAGCCGACACCCTGGACGAGCCGGGCGGCCACCAGGAGACCGGCGTCCGGGGCGAGGCCGCTCGCGACCGACGCGACGGTGAAGACGGCGACGCCCGCGCAGAACACCCGCCGCCGGCCGTACCGGTCGCCGAGCCGCCCGCCGGTGACGAGCGTGACGGCGTACGTGAGCTGGAAGCCGGCGAGCACCAGCTGACCGACGGCCGGGGAGGCGTGCAGGGCGCGCTGGATCGCCGGCACCGCGACCAGGACCTTGAACAGGTCGCTGATCGTGAGGAAGACGCCCGCGTACGCCGCGATCAGCGCGGGCCACGGCCGGATCCGCGATCGGCCGGGGGCTTGTGTGAGGACTGTCATGCCCCCACGATGAGGGAGTCGTTAAACGGGTACCAGATGTGCTTCATCCTGGTATAAGAACTACTGCCCATCGCGCCGCCCATTAAGGAGGGCCCATGCCCAGCCGTGATGAGCTCGCCGCGTTCCTCCGGTTCCGCCGCGAGCGACTGACGCCCGAGGACGTCGGCCTGCCCGCCGGAGGGCGGCGCCGCACGCCCGGGTTGCGCCGCGAGGAGGTCGCCACCCTCGCCGGCGTCAGCACGACCTGGTACACCTGGCTCGAGCAGGCGCGCGACGTCACGCCCAGCCGCCAGGTGCTCGACGCGCTCGCCCGCACGCTGCAGATGTCCCCGGCCGAGCACGACTACCTGTTCACCCTGGCCGGCCGGCCGCCCACGCCGACGGCCGAGAAGGCCGACGTTCACCCGACGATGCGGGCGTTCGTCGACTCACTCGACCCGCACCCGGCCTACATCGCCAACGAGACCTGGGACGTCCTCGCCTACAACCGCGCGCAGGCCGCACTGATCACCGAGTACGACGACCTGCCGCCGGAGCAGCGCAACGTGATCTGGCTGATGTTCAACGCCCCCGAGATGCGGACCCGCATCGTCGACTGGGCGGCCGACGCGCGCGCGATGGTGGCCAAGTTCCGTGCGACCGCCGCCGAGCAGGCCGGCAACCCGCGGTTGCGGGCGCTCACCGACGACCTCGTGGAGAACAGCCCGGAGTTCCGCGAGCTGTGGGGCGGCCACGACGTCCGCGGCCACGCCCCGGCCCGCAAGCGCATCGCCCATCCGACCGCCGGCCTGATCGAGCTGGACTACGTCAAGCTCGAATGCGTCGGCCGCCCCGGCCAGCTCCTCACCGCCCACCTCCCCGCCGACGCCGCCTCCGCCGCCAAACTGAAAAGCCTCGTCCAGGGCTCCTGACCGCGTACGGCGCGATGGCGGCCGCTCGGCGCCTTCGCGGCGGGCCCGCTCAGGATCCGGCCACCCGTACGACGTACTTGCCGGTGCCACGTCCCTCGGCCAGCCGCTGGTGGATCTCCGGGACCTCGGCGAGCGAGCCGACCTCGGTGACGGGGACCGTCAGCCGGCCGTCCGCGATCAGGTCGAGGAGACGGCGCAGGGCCCTCGCCACGCGTTCCGGCGCGGTGACCGCCAGGGAGCTGATGCTGAACCCGGCGACGGCGATGTTGCCGGCGCGCAGCCGCTGCAGGTCGGGCAGCGGGGCGGCCTGACCGCCGCCCGCGTTGCCGAACAGCACGATGCGCCCGCCGGGCGCGGTGACGGCCAGGTCGGTCTCCAGCAGCGCGGTGCCCTGGGGGTCCAGGACGACGTCCACCGCGCCGCCGGACGCGCGGATCGCCTCCGCCACGTCGCCGTCCCGGGAGACCACGACGTCGTAGCCGCTCTCCTTCGCCGCGGCGACCTTGTCGGCGCGGCCGACGGTGCCGATCAGGCGCCCGCCGCCCAGCGCGGGCACCAGCCGAGCCACCGCCCCGCCCACACCACCGCTCGCGGAGTGCACCAGCACGGTCTCGCCGGGGCTGAACCGGGCGGCGTCGGTGAGCAGGAGCAGGGCGGTCGTGAGCATCAGCGGAGTCGCCGCCGCGACGGCCGACGGCACCGCGTCCGGGATCGGGACGGTGAGCGCCGCCGGCGCGAGGGCGACCTCGGCCAGGCCGCCGGCCCCGGGCGTGAACGCCGCGACCCGCTGTCCAACGACCAGGCCCGACACGTCCTCGCCCACCTCGCGCACCGTCCCGGCGACCTCCTTGCCCGGCGTGTGCGGCCACGCGGAGACGTAGCCGGCGTCGCCGCGCCGGGCCATCACGTCGAGGAAGTTGATCCCGGCGTGGGTCACGTCGATCGTCACCTCGCCGGGGCCGGGACGCGGCGCCTCGACCTCCCGAACCTCGGTACGGTCCGGTCCCTCCGATGGCGCGGTCATCACCAGAGCACGCATGACGTCTCCTCTTCGACTTTCGACGTTCGTCGTACGACGAAAGTCGTATCACGGTTGTACGATGATTGTCGAAAGAGAGGTCATCGCCATGCCCCGATCGCAGCGTCGCGTGCTCATCCACCCCGACATCGCCGAGATCGACCTGCTGGACGTCCTGCACGCCTTGTCGGATCCCACGCGCATGACGATCGTCCGGACGCTGCGCGCCGATCCCGAGCGGGCCTGCGGGACGTTCCCCGTGGACGTCGCGCCGTCGACGCTCACCCACCACTTCCGCGTGCTCCGCGAGGCCGGCGTGATCCGTCAGCGCGAGGACGGCAACCGGCGCTGGACCACCCTGCGCATCGACGACCTCGACGCCCGGTTTCCCGGCGTGCTCGACGCCCTCGTCACCGCGTACGAGCGGCAACTCGAAGCGCCGGCGCCTCAGCCGCAGTGATCCCCGTCGCAGACGTCCGGCTCGGCGACGGACGCCGCCTGCGCCGCCGTCTCGTTGAGCAGCCGCCGGGGACCGGGACCCTGCTCGCCGAGCCGGTCGTACGGGTTCGACAGGCGGCACCGGCTCAGCGACAGGCAGCCGCAGCCGACACAGTCGGTCAGGTCGTCGCGCAGCCGCTGCAACTGCTCGATGCGGGCGTCGAGCTCACTCCGCCAGGAGGCGGAGAGCGCGGCCCAGTCCTTCCGGGTCGGCGTCCGCTCGTCCGGGAGCCGAGACAGGGCGTCGCGGATCTGGTTCAGCGGGATGCCGACGCGCTGGGAGACCCGGATGAACGCCACGCGCCGCAGCACGTCGCGCGTGTAACGGCGCTGGTTGCCCGCGGTGCGGCGACTGCGAATCAGGCCCTTGGCCTCGTAGAAGCGCAGCGCGGAGACCGCGACCCCGCTCCGCGTCGCGACCTGGCCGACGGTGAGTTCGCAGGCGTCCCAGCGAGGCTGTCCCATGCGCGCCACTCTAGAACCTCGACATTGGTTCAGGTCCAGGTCGCTGCGGCCGGACGACGCGGAGCGCCGAGGATCCTGGTGCCCGGGACGACGAGAGGTCTCGGCGGGAAGCGGGGGGATTCGTCCGCGCCCCACCATTTCGGTGGCAGGCTCATGCCGAGAGTGGGGCCGGTCATATGGACGGGGGAGCGGAGCGGGGTAACCTGGTACTGACCGAATAGCATTCGGTTCTTGTTGGGACGGAACCCGGGAAGATACTTGGAGGCGTCGTGGCCGAGGCGTACATCGTCGGAGCGGTCCGTACCCCCGTCGGCACCAAGAAGGGCGCCCTCGCGGCCGTGCACCCGGCCGACCTGGGCGCGCACGTTCTCAAGGAGCTCGTCGAGCGCACGGGCGTCGACCCCGAGGCGGTCGATGATGTGATCATGGGCTGCGTCATGCAGGTCGGCCCGCAGTCGCTCGACATCGCCCGTACCGCCTGGCTGTCCGCGGGCCTGCCCGAGCGGGTCCCCGGCGTCACCATCGACCGGCAGTGCGGGTCGTCGCAGCAGGCGATCCACTTCGCCGCCCAGGCCGTCCTGTCCGGCACCCAGGACCTCGTCGTGGCCTCCGGCGTCGAGAACATGGGCATGGTCCCCATGGGCTCCAGCGTGGTCATGGCGCTGGAGAAGGGCATGCCCTTCCCGTACGGCGAGGGCTGGTCCGCGCGGTACGGCGACCAGGAGATCTCCCAGTTCCGCGGCGCGCAGCTGATGTGCGAGAAGTGGGGTTTCAAGCGGGGCGACCTGGAGGCGTTCGCGCTGGAGAGCCACCGGCGCGCCGTCAACGCCATCGAGAACGGCTACTTCGACCGGGAGACCGCGCCGATCGCCGGCGTGACCAAGGACGAGGGCGCCCGCGCGGACACGTCGCTGGAGAAGATGGCGGGCCTGCAGCCGCTGCGTGAGGGCTGGGAGCTCACCGCCGCGGTCGCCTCCCAGATCTCGGTCGGCGCCGGCGCGCTGCTGATCGCCTCGGAGGAGGCCGTCCGCGAGCACGGCCTGACGCCGCGCGCCCGCATCCACACGCTCGTCGTCGAGGGCTCCGACCCGGTGTACATGCTGACCGGGCCGATCCCCGCCACCGAGAAGGCCCTGGGGCGGGGCGGGCTGTCGATCGACGACATCGACGTGTTCGAGGTCAACGAGGCGTTCGCGCCGGTTCCGCTGGCGTGGGCGCGCGAGACGGGCGCCTCGCTGGAGAAGACCAACCCGAACGGCGGCGCCATCGCGCTCGGCCACCCGCTGGGCGCCACGGGCAGCATCCTGATGACCAAGCTCCTGCACGAGCTGGAGCGCACGGGCGGCCGCTACGGCCTGCAGACGATGTGCGAGGGCGGCGGCCAGGCCAACGCCACCATCATCGAGCGGCTCTGACCGAGGACCACCGGACGGGGCGGGGCGCCGACGCGCCCCGCCCCGTCACGTCTGAAGAGACGCGCCCCGCACTCGATGCGTAAAGAAGCGCACAACCTGGGCGTGTACGGGTCATCCGATCGGCGTGCCGTGCCCCACGATGGCACGCGTCATGGTCCTCACTGAAGAAGAACACCGGCCGCTGTACTCCGTCGGCCAGGTCGCCGCGATGCTGGAGACGCGCCGGCGCTTCCTGCACCGCCTCGACCGGTACGGCGTGGTCCGCCCCCGGCGCACGCCGGGCGGTCACCGGCGCTACTCGGCGTACGAGGTCGGCCGGATCCGCCGGGTCATCGAACTGGCCGATGAGGGTGTCACGCTGGCCGGCATCCGCCACATCATGAGCCTCGAGAAGCGCGTACGGGAGCTGGAGGCCCAGCTCGACGCCGCCTGGGACCGTGTCCTCCACCTGGAGAAGCGCCCGATGATCCCGCGGATGCGCCGCGAGCGGATCCCCCCGATCTGAACGGCCCGCCCGGCGCGGACGCGGCGGGAACGCGGACGTCCCCGCCTCAGGACCGCGTGCGGTCGTAGTGCCGCCGGGCCTTGTGCCGGTTGCCGCAGCGCCGCATCGAGCACCACTGGCGGTTCCGGGCGGGGGAGCGGTCGACGAAGCGCACCCCGCAGTCGGGGGCGGCGCAGACGCGCAGCAGGTCGTCGCCGGTCAGGAGGCCGACCGCGTCGACGGCGAGACGGGCGAGGGCGGCGGCCGTGGACTCCTCGCGCGGCGCCGCGACGGGACGCCCGGCATCGTCCAGGGCCAGTGTGGGGACCGGCGGCGCGGCCGCGATCGCCGCGTTGACGACGTCGACCGCCTCCCGCGTGGTCCGGGGGAGCGTCTCGCGGGAGTCCGGGACCGATCCCCGGTCGGCCGCGCTCACATCCGGGAACGCGAGGAGGTCGATCGCCTCGCGCAGCCGTCGTACGGCCCGCAGGCCGGCGTCGGCCGGATCGCCGGGCAGGCCCGCCTCCCGCAGCCATGCCGCCAGGTCGGCGGGCGTGCGCAGGGTCTCACGGCCGCCCAGCTTGCGGTCGCGGATCGTGTTGACCAGGTCGACGCTCGGCCGGCCGCCGTACCAGAGCCAGTCCCCCATAACCCCATCATAGGGTTAGACTGCCCATAACCGCGTAAGGGGGTTAGAGATGGCGATCGCGGCGGTCAACGGCATCCGCATGCACTACCGGCAGGCGGGCGACGGGCCCCTGCTGGTCCTCCTGCACGGCTGGCCGCAGACGGGGCACTGCTGGCGGCACCTCGTGGGGCCGCTCGCCGAGGCGTACACGGTGGTGGTCCCCGACCTGCGCGGGTACGGCCGCAGCGACCTGCCGAGGGACGGGCACGACAAGCGCACCCGCGCGGAGGACCTGCACCGGTTGATCCGCGTGCTCGGCCACGAGTCGGCGACCGTCATCGGCCACGACCGGGGCGCCCGGGTGGCGCACCGCTGGGCGCTCGACCACCCCGGCGACATCGAGCGGCTCGTCCTCATGGACATCATCCCGACGCGCGAGATGTGGCGCCGGATGGACGCCGGCCTGGCCCGCCGCACCTGGCACTGGCTGTTCCACCTCCAGCCCGACCTGCCCGAACTCCTCGCCGGGGCGAACCCCGGCGCGTACGTCCGGTACCTCATCGACGCCTGGGCGCACGTGCCGCTCCCCGAGGAGGACATCGCGGAGTACGTCCGGGCGTTCTCCCGGCCGGGCGCGCTGCGGGCCGGCTTCGACGACTACCGCGCCGCGGACGAGGACGCCGCGCACGACGAGGCCGACGCGGGCCGGAGGCTCCCGATGCCGCTGCTGGCGCTGTGGGGCGAGCACAGCTTCCTGCAGACGATCGACACCCTGGCGGTCTGGCGGGACTACGCCGAGGACGTCACCGGCACGGTGATCGAGGACTGCGGCCACTTCCTCGCCGAGGAGCGCCCCGAGGCCGTCCTGGCCGAGCTCCGCGGCTTCCTGCCGCGCCTGAAGGCCGCCTACGGCGCTTGAGAAGCCGCCCCCGGCAGAGCGCCGCCGGAACGGGCGGCGCGACCGCCGGGGGCGCTCGTACGCATCAGCGGGGCGCGGAGTCCGTCCAGCCCATCTCGAGGAAGAGCTGCTCCGCGTAGACGGTGCCCGGCTTCATCCCCGCCGTCTCGGGCCCCCGGCCGCGCGCCACCAGCACCGTCTGGGTGCCCAGCACGCGGTACGTTCCGGGCTGCAGCAGAAGCTGGGTGTCGAACGTGCCCGTCGCATCCGAGGAGCGCGCGGTGAGCGCGATCGCGGCGCGTCCCCGCAGGTCCGTCACCGATCCGGCGTTGCGGATGCCCGGCGTGTCCGCGAGGACGCGGAAGACGGCCGCGTCGAGCTTCGGCGAGCCGGGCTGGGCGAGGAAGTCACCGGCCTGGGTGAGGACGTTGCCCGGACCGCCCTTGCCCGAGGTGGTGAGCAGCCGCTGCCGCAGCGCCGCAGGGTCGTCGGCGAGCGCCTCCCGCTGAGCCTGGGTGAGCTCCTGCTGCGGGCAGCCCCGCGGGTGGCCGGCGCACTGTTTCCGTGCGCGGGCGACCAGCTTCTCGTAGCCCCTCTTCTCGGCGGGCGTCATCCGGACGAGATCCCACGGCTCCGCGGCGGCGGTCTGCCGGATGTACTGGCCGTTCGAGAGAACCCGCCACGCCTTCGGCGATCCCGCCCGCCGCCAGGCCGCACGGTCGGCCGCCGTCTGGGGGATCGCGCCGGCGAACCGGCTGCGGAAGACGTCGTCGTCCTCGGCACTGCGGGCGGTCCACTGGTCGATCTCGTGCCGGGCGCCGTCGATCACGTAGTCGCCCTTCGCGACGTGGTACGCCTGGCCGCTGATCACGTGAGTGTGCCAGTACCGCCCGACCGGCTCGCTCGCCGCCTTCTCCGCGGCCGCGAGGAGCACCTGCCGGGCGCTCATCGGCCGCGCGGGCGTCGTCCGAACGGGCGCGGGCGGCGGGCCGCTCGTGGTGACGGCGAACACGGCGGCCGTGGCCGCCGCCGCCAGCCCCAGCCCGGCGACGCCCAGTCCGGGCACCCGCCACCGCGACCGGCGCGGCGGCGCGGCGTACAGCCGGCGCCGGCCCTCGGCGACGACCTCGGCGGAGGGCGGAGCCTCCTGGAGGAGGCTGCGGATCATGCGCTCGTCATCCATCGTTGTCCTCCCCGAGTGCGGAGCGCACCTTCTGGCGGGCCCGGCTCAGCCGGGAGCCGACCGTTCCGTACGAGATGCCGAGCGCCTGGGCGATCTCCTCGTGGGAGAACTCCGCGACGGCGCTGAGCAGCAGCACGTCGCGCTGACCGCGCGGCAGCGCGGCCAGCGCCGCGGCGAGGCGCGGCTGGAGGCCCTCCGCCCGCACCCAGTTGATCACCCGGTTCTCGTGGCTGTCGGTGATCTCCTCCCGGCCGACCCTGGCCAGGGCGCGGTACCGTCGCGTCTCCTGCCGCCGGTGCTGGGCGACGAGCCGCGTCGCGATGCCGAACAGCCAGGGCCGTACGGGACCCCGCTCCGGGTCGTAGCCCCCGTGCTTGCGCAGGGCGATGACGAACGTGTCGGCGGCGACGTCGTCGGCCACGTCACGGCCCAGCCGGCTCGCGACGTAGTTGTAGATCGCGGGGAAGTGCTCGTCGTAGAGCGCCGCGAACGCGTCGGGGGAGCGTACGGCGGGCTCGGCGACCCGTGCGCCCTTCATGGGCGATCGTCCATCGTGGGCACCTTCCGGTGAGCGAGATCTGTCACCGGTACTCCGACGAAGCCCCGGACGCCTTTCCCCGCAGCATGATCGATCCCCGGCGGCCGCCGCGCGGTACGGGCGGCGGCCGCCGGGGATCCCTCCGGGTGCTCTCAGGCGACGGTGTGGTGGACGTTCTCGCGCCGGCTGGGGCCGGGTTCGGGCTCGGCGATCCACGGGCCGGGGATGGACGGGTCGAGCACGCCCTCCTCCATCCAGGTGTAGCGGCCGTCCATGACCTTGCGGGCCAGCTTGGCGTCGAGGGCGTCGGTGTTGTGCCAGAGCCGGTCGAACAGCTCGCCGATCCGCACCCGCGCCTGCGCGCAGAACGCCTCCGCCAGCTCGTACGCCTCGGGCCGGTCGTCGGCCTTCGCGCGCACGCAGACGGCGCTGATCGCGAACAGCTCGGCGCCGATGTCGACCATGCGGCCGAGGAAGCCCTGCCGGCGTTCGAGGCCGCCCTGCCAGCGCCCGGCGGCGTAGAACACCGAGCGGGCGAGCTTGCGCGAGGCGCGCTCGGCGTAGCGCAGGTGCCGGGCCAGCGGGCCGAACTCGGCGTACGACCCCGGCCGCTGCCCCGCTCCGGCGAGGAGGGTCGGGAACCAGGTCGAGTAGAAGCCGCCCGCCCGGCCGACGGCCTTGGCCTTGGCCTTCAGGTCGGCGTCCGGGTCGATGATGTCGCCCGCCACCGACAGGTGCGTGTCCACGGCCTCACGGGCGATGAGGAGCCGCATGATCTCCGAGGAGCCCTCGAAGATGCGGTTGATCCGCAGGTCGCGCAGGAGCTGCTCGGCCGGGACGCCGCGCTCGCCGCGCGCGGCGAGGGACTCGGCGGTCTCGTACCCGCGCCCGCCGCGGATCTGCACGAGCTCGTCGGCCACGCGGCAGGCCATCTCCGAGGCGTACAGCTTGGCCAGCGCGGCCTCGATGCGGATGTCGTTGCGCTCGTCGTCGGCGAGCGCGCTGGACAGGTCGACCATGGCCTCCAGCGCGTACGCCGTCGCGGCGATGAAGGAGATCTTGGCGGCGACGGCCTCGTGCTCACCGACGGGGCGGCCCCACTGGACGCGTTCCCTCGACCACTCGCGGGCGATCATGGTGCTCCACTTGGCCGCGCCGGCGCACATGGCGGGCAGGGAGAGGCGCCCGGTGTTCAGGGTGGTCAGCGCGATCTTCAGGCCCTGGCCCTCCTCGCCGACACGGTTGGCGGCGGGAACGCGGACCTGGTGGAAGCGGGTGACGCCGTTCTCGATGCCGCGCAGGCCCATGAACGCGTTGCGGTTCTCGACGGTGACGCCCTCG
Organism: Actinoallomurus soli; assembly: GCF_024055715.1. Taxonomy (GTDB): domain Bacteria; phylum Actinomycetota; class Actinomycetes; order Streptosporangiales; family Streptosporangiaceae; genus Actinoallomurus; species Actinoallomurus soli. Next base: position 16,928 of record NZ_JAMXMV010000003.1, on the reverse strand, counting down.
CTCCGCGCCTCGACGACGAACGCCGTGATGCCGCCGCGGTGACCCTCCGACTTCGGGACGCGGGCCATGACGACGAGCAGGTCGGCCACGACGCCGTTGGTGGTCCACAGCTTGACGCCGTCGATGACGTACTCGTCGCCGTCCGGCACGGCCGTGGTGCGCAGCCGGGCAGGGTCGGAGCCCACGTCGGGCTCGGTGAGCAGGAACGCGCTGATCTCGTTGACGCAGCGGGGCAGGAACTCCCGCTTCTGCCGGTCGGTGCCGAACAGCTTGATCGGCTGCGGCACGCCGATGGACTGGTGGGCCGACAGCAGCGCGCCGAGCGCGGAGTGGGTCGACCCGGCGAGCATGAGCGCCTTGTTGTAGCAGACCTGGCTGAGTCCGAGGCCGCCGTACTCCTCGGGGATCTTCATGCCGAAGGCGCCGAGGGCCTTCAGCCCCTTGATCACGTCGTCCGGGATGCGGGCCTCGCGCTCGATCGCACGTGGATCCACCTTCGTCTCACAGAACTCCCGTAGCCGCGCCAGGAACTCCTCTCCCTTGCCGCGGTCCTCCTCATCCGCCCGTGGATGGGGGTGGATGAGGTCGAGCCGGAAGTCGCCGAGGAAGAGCTGCTTGCCGAAGCTGGGCAGACGCCATGCCTGCTCGCGGGCCTCTTCGGCGACGCGGCGGGCGGTGCGTTCGTCCACATTTGTCATTGAATTCGCGCGGAGGGTATCCCGGTTTTCAGGGTGAATCCGCGCTCCCCCCTTTCCAGAAGTGGTAGTAATTGGTTTGTGATTAGGGACGTGTCGTGTGAGTCGTTAGACCTTCGGGTTCCGCCCATGTTGAAACGGCAGATCGAGGAGTGCGTCGAGAGGGTGGGTGCCTCGATCAACGCTGCGGCCCGCTTGCTGGCCGAGAGCTCACGAGCCGAATGGGGGCGGAGACCGTGAGGCGGTCCTTTAAGTTCCTGTTGCGCCCCACTGCCAGGCAGGCCGGGTCGCTCGCGGCTTGCTTGGAGGACCATCGGCAGCTTTACAATGCGGCGCTGGAACATCGCCGAACCGCCTACCGCAAGGCTGCGATCACGATCCGGTATGGTGACCAGTCGGCCGATCTCAAACACATCCGTGCCGACGACCCGGAGGGGCAGGGCCGGTGGTCGTTCTCCTCCCAGCAAGCCACCCTGCGCCGGTTGGACAAGGCATTCGCCGCGTTCTTCGCTCGCGTCAAGGCCGGCTGTACACCAGGGTTTCCGCGCTTCAAGGGGCCGGGCTGGTTCCACACTGTGGAGTGGCCGAAGGACGGTGACGGATGCCGGTGGAACTCCCAACCTGAACACCACTCGGCGACGTTCGTCCGTTTGCAGGGCATCGGGCATGTGCGAGTGCACCAGCACCGCCCGGTGCGCGGCCAGGTGAAGACGATTAGTGTGAGGCGGGAAGGTTTCCGCTGGTACGTCGTCCTGTCTTGCGATGACGTACCTGCCCAGCCACTGCCTACGAGGGGTGCGGTGGTCGGTCTGGACATGGGCGTTGCATCGCTCGTGACGACCAGCGACGGAGAACAGCTTTCCAACCCACGCCATCTGAAAACCTCCGCCACTAAGATCGCTGCGGCGCAGCAGGCTCTCGCCCGTAAGAAGCGCGGGTCTAAACGCCGCCGCAAGGCAGTGGCCCGTGTCGCCGCTCTGCATGCCAAGGTCCGGCGGCAGCGCGTGGACGGCGCGCACAAGGCTGCGCTTACGTTGGTCCGCGCGTATGACGTGATCGTGCATGAGGATTTGCGGATCGCGAACATGACCCGCTCGGCGTCCGGCACCCTCGAAGCGCCTGGTCGGAACGTCGCCCAAAAGTCCGGCTTGAACAAGTCGATCCTGGACGCGGGCTGGGGTGTGTTCTTGACGGTCCTCGCGCACAAGGCTGAAAGCGCCGGTCGCGAGCTGATCGCAGTGAACCCTGCCAAGACCTCCCGTACCTGCTCGCGTTGTGGGCACTGCGCAGCGGGGAACCGCGTCACCCAAACCGCATTCCGGTGCATGTCGTGTGGGTATACCGCGCACGCAGATGTGAATGCGGCAATCAACATCTTGAGGGCAGGGCTTGCCCTTCGCGACGCTGTTGAAGCGGCTTAGCGAGAAGCCGCCCCCCTCGGGGAGCGGAGGAGTCACGAGGGTCACCTCCGTAGGAAGTTACTCCCTGGTTCTACCCGCCAGTAGGTCCGGTATGCGGAGGCGTGCCGACAGGCTCCCGAAGTGGGGCGAGACGCGGTAGCTCGACCCGTACGACCGTGCCCGCCCCCGGCGCCGAGCGCAGCGCGGCACGCCCGCCGTGCGCCGCCGCGATCGCCGCCACGATCGCCAGGCCCAGCCCGCTGCCGTCGCTGCCCCGCGCGTGGTGGAACCGGTCGAACGCGCGCTCGGCCTCCTCCGGCGCCATCCCCGGCCCCTCGTCGGCGACCTCCAGGACGACCGTGGCGTCCGTCGCCATCAGCCGTACGGTCGCCGGCGTACGCGGTGGCGTGTGCGCGCGCACGTTGGCCAGCAGGTTCGCCAGGACCTGCCGGATCCGGGCCTCGTCGGCCACGGTGACCAGGGAGTCCGGCGCGTCCAGCGTGATCGGCCGGTCCGGCTCGACGACCGTGGCGTCCGCCACCGCGTCTCGCGCCAGGACGGCCAGGTCGGCCGGCGCCGGGGACAGCGCCGACCCCTTGTCCAGGCGCGCCAGCTCCAGCAGCTCGTCGACGAGGCGCCCCATCCGCGCGGCCTCCCCGGAGATCCGCCGCATCGCCTCCTCGGCGCTGACCGCGCCCTGCTCGTACAGGTCGGAGTAGCCGCGGATGGTCGTCAGCGGAGTGCGCAGCTCGTGCGACGCCTCGGCGGCGAACTCCCGTACCTTCGCCTCCGACCGCAGCCGCGCGAGGAACGCCTGCTCGATCCGGCCCAGCATGACGTTGACCGCGCCCGCCAGCCGGCCCACCTCCGACGACGTCGACTCCTCCATGCGGGCGCTCAGGTCGCCGCCGCTCGCGATCGCGTGCGCCGTGGCAGCCATCCGCGACAACGGCGCGAGCCCTCGCCGGACCAGCCGGCGGCCGAGCAGCGCCACCAGGCCGAGCAGGACCACCCCCGTCGCCGACTCGACGACGAGGAGACCCATGACGGCCGCGTGGACCTCGGTGAGCGGATCGACGATCACGGTGAGGTTCCCGCGCGCGTTCACGCGGGCGACCGCGCGCATCCCGCCGAACCGGAACGGCCTGCCCCGCTGCCCCTCGGCGAACAGCCGGCCGGGGCCGACCCTGGCCGCCCGATCGAGCGCGCGCCCCGGGTCGGGCCCGCCCACGGCCGCGCGGACCCGGCCGTCCCGCGTCACCGTGAGGACGACGTAGCGGCCGGGGGCCACGGTGTCGGCCGCGTGGGCGAGCGCGGGCCGCCGGCGGACGTCCTCCAGCTGGTTGTCGGCCCGGTGCAGCAGGTACCCGCGGAGCATGACCGCGCTGACCAGACCCATCAGCGTCAGCCCCACCGCCGTCACGGCGAGCAGCCCGGCGACGAGCCGGGCGTTGAGCGACCTCATCCCCGCGACCTCATCCCGGCGGGCTCATCCCGGCGGCATCCTCGCGGCCTCATCTCGGCGGCCGCAGCGCGTAGCCGACGCCGCGCTGGGTGTGGATCAGGTCCGAGCCGAGCTTGCGGCGCAGGTAGCTCACGTAGGTCTCGACCACCGGGGAGCCCGCGGAGTGGTCCCAGCCCCAGACGTTCTCCAGCAACTGCGCGCGACTGAGCACCCGGCCCGGGTTGCGCATGAAGTAGGTCAGCAGCCGGAACTCGGTCGGCGACAACTCGATCTCGGCGCCCGCCCGGCGCACCGTCCAGTGCGCGACGTCGACCTCCAGATCGGCGACGCGCAGCACCTCGTCGTCGTCATCGGAGGAGGACGCGCGCTGGGGCCGGGCGCGGCGCAGCACCGCCCGTACGCGGGCGACGAGCGCGTCCACCGCGAACGGCTTCGTCACGTAGTCGTCGCCGCCGAGGGCCAGCCCCGTCACCGTGTCCGAGGAGGTGTCCCGCGCGGTGAGGAAGATGACCGGCGTCTCGTCGCCGTTCCCGCGCAGGCGGCGGCATACTTCGAAGCCGTCCAGGTCGGGCAGCATGACGTCGAGCACGATCAGCGCGGGCCGGTCCTCGCGCACCCGGCGCAGCGCCTCGTCTCCCGTAGCCGCCGTCACGACGGTGAATCCGTGGAAGCGCAGGGCGACTTCCACGAGATCGCGAATGTTCGGCTCGTCGTCGACGACGAGCACTCGGGGATCGTCCATCGGCTCCATCATCGCCCCGTCCCGCCCCGAAACGTCCCGAACCGACCCGGCCAGGCGACGGTTCAGAGCCGTCATCCGTCAGGGGCGCGTCCAGGGCCGTCCCCGGCCAGGAGTGCGGCACGGAGCCACTTTCGGTCAGGGTGCGGCTCGGGGCCGTCCCCGGCCAGGGCGGGGCTCGGAGGCGTCCCTGGCCAGGGGGCGGCTCAGCTGTGCGAGGGGCCTGGCGAGGCGGTCGCGCGGGCCGGGACCTTCTTGGGGACGATCACCCGCTTCGCCGTACGGGCACCGCTCGCGTCCCTGCCGAGGACGACGACGAAGTCGCCCGTCGCCAGGTTCGCCACGGTGGACTTGGCGCCGCCCTTCCGGACCTTCGTGTTGCCGTCGGTCTTCCACTGCCAGGTGACGCCGTCGGCGCTGCGGACGCTGAGCGTCCCGCCGCTCGTCGCGGTCAGGGTGCCCCGCTGCCAGTCGACCTGGGCGAACCCCTTCTTCGTACGGACGGTGGCCTCTCCGTGGATGCCGCGAGCGGCGCGGGCGGCACGTACGCGCTTCCCCGGATGCCGCTCGGCCGCCTTGGCGGGGGCGGTGGTGCTCGGCGACGAACTGGCCACCGCCGGGACCGCCAGGTAGACGCCCGTGCCGACGACCCCCACGGCCAGCGCGGACACACCGCCCAGGATCTTCTTGTTCATTTCGGCCTCCTTCCAGGTTGCCGTCGACCAGTCAACGGCAAGATCTTGAAGAACCTGGGGGAGGATTCTGGGAGATTCGTGGGAGTCGGCCAGGAAGGCCAAGGGATTCGACGAATCGCTTGACCGAAGACGCGAGCCGGGGTTCGCTGTCCGTGATGAAAGAGACACGGAGGCCGACCCTCATCGTCTCGGTACAGCGCGCGCTGCACCTCATGGAGGCGGTGGCGTCGCACCCCGGCGGCGCGCCGGCCAAACAGCTCGCCCGCCAGGCCGGACTGCCGCTCGCCACGACGTACCACCTGCTGCGCACCCTCGTCTTCGAGGGATATCTGGTGCGCACGGCCGAGGGGGCCTACCTCCTCGGCGACCAGGTGGACTCCCTCCAGAACGACCGCCGCGCCCAGGACCGGCTCGCCCGCGTCCGGGAGGCGTTGCGGTCGCTCCGCGACGAGCTCGGCGTGGCGGCGTACTTCAGCCTGTACGAGGACGGCGAGATCCGCGTCGTCGACATCGCGGACGGTCCCCGGACGCCCCGGGTCGACCTGTCGGCGGGCCTGAGCCAGACCGCGCACGCCACCGCGATCGGCAAGTGCGTCCTGGCCCAGCTGCCCGCTCGGGCCCGCCGCGACCACCTGTCCCGGCACCCGCTGATCGGCCTGACCCCCCACACCATCACCCGCGAGGGTGAGCTCGAACGCCGGCTCGACTCCTCGCTCGCGCTCGATCGGGAGGAGTACGCCCTGGGCACCGGGTGCGCCGCCGTCCCCGTGACCGACGCGTCGGGGGAGGCGATCGGGGCGGTGGCGGTCTCCTGCAGCCCGGCCAAGCTGGCGAGGATCGAGGTGTCCGCGCCGCGCATCCGGGATGCCGCCGCACGGATCAATCTGGCACTCACCATCTGAAAACCGGCGTCTTGCGGCTATTGCCCCTTATCGCGAAGCTTTGTGCAATGAGGGCGAGGCCCCCGCAGACTCCCGCCCCGGGTCCTGGTCCGACCTCGATGTGCTCATGGCCACGGCTGTCGAAGGGTCCGGCCTTCCGGCCACCACGGCCCGGGGCGGGGCACCTCCTCCGCCGATCGACAGTGCTCGGATGAGCACCGGCTGTGGATAGACTCTTCACCCACCCGGGCCACGTCGTCGACATTCAGCGAGTGATCGCATGCCATCTGCGCAGAAGAATTCCATCGCACGTTCCCTGCTCGGCCTGCTCGGCAGCGGCCGGCCGACGCCGGAGACCTTCGACGGTGATCAGCCGGCGGCCGGCGAGGGCCAGCTGGAGAACCACCTCGGCGGCGATGAGGCGAAGAACTACCGCCAGTACGAGTACGACATGGTGGCCCCGCACGTCGGCCGGTCGCTCCTGGAGGTCGGCTCCGGCCTGGGCCACTTCTCCGAGCAGTTCGCGGGCCGCCTCGACTACCTGGTCGTCAGCGACAACGACCCCTACTGCGTCGAGCAGCTGAACAAGCGCTACCAGGGCAACGACGACGTCGAGGTCCTCGACCTCGCGCTGCCCGCCGAGATCAAGATCCGGCGCAAGGTCGACACCGTCGTCATGATGAACGTCCTGGAGCACATCAAGGACGACGTCCAGGCACTGAAGGACCTCGCCGCCGTGGTCGAGCCCGGCGGGCGCATCGTCATCTGGGTGCCCGGCTACATGCAGCTGTACGGTGACTTCGACCGCAAGGTGGGTCACGTCACCCGTTACACGCCGAAGACGCTGGCCGCGACCGTCAAGGGCGCGGGGCTCGGCATCGACGTGCTCAAGCCGATCAACTTCCTCGGCGGCATCGCCTGGTGGGCCGCGGTCCGCCGCGGCGGCGCCGGCTACCCCGACCCGAAGCTCGTCAAGATCTACGACCGGACCGTCGTGCCGACGACCCGCCTCATCGAGCGCGTCATCCGCCCGCCCTTCGGCCAGACCGTCTTCTGCGTCGCCCGCGTCCCGAAGTAGTCCCCGCAGCGCTCTGCGCCGAGGATTCCGGTCGTCCCGACCACCGGAATCCTCGGCGTAAGTCTTTCAGCGGTCCCAGGGCTCCCACTCGCCGGTCGGAACGTCCAGCCCGAACGGCTCCGGAAGATGGATCGTCTCCCCGAACTTCCAGGTGGTCAGCACCTCGTACGTCCCCGCGTGCACGTCCGGACGGGCGTACAGCGTGGTGCGGGGCGCCCGGGGGTCGCGGTCGACGAGTAGGTAGTACGGGATGCCCGTCGAGGCGTACCCGCCCCACTTCGTTGCCCTTCGGCCGAGGCGGCCGGGCTCCCTGTCGTTGGCGGCGTTCGACGGGGAGGTGACCTCGACGGCCAACTCGACCTGTGGAGGCAGGAGGTAGCGCGGGCCGGTCTGCCGCGCTTCGCGCGCGACGTCTGCGTCGATCACGAGGAGGTCGGGCACGTACCCGTCGCCGAGCCGGACGAGGTTCAGATCGGTCGTCTGCACGCAGCGCCATGTGAAACCGGGCCGCGTGGCGCGGATCTCCGCGAAACGGTCGTTGATGTCGCTGACGATCAGGTTGTGCGCCAACATCGGTCCGGGTGACACGACGATTTCCCCTCCGATGACCTCGACCCTCGTGCCGTCGTCGGGGAGGTGGAGGAAATCGGCCAGCTCGCCGTGGACCCACAGGTCGTACGGGGTGTCCGGGAGCGTGTAGTAATGGGCCACCGCGCTCACGTTGCGTGACTCCTCCCTCACGATCAGCTCCGGTCATCGTAGGGAACCTGCTCACTATCCGTATGCAGAACCGTACATTCCCTGACGGGCTCTGTCGGCGTCCGACCGTGCGGCAGCGCGTTCCGCCGGACCTGCCGGACGGCCTGACCGCCTCGACCGCCTGCTCGGGCCACGGTCGGCCAACAGCGTTGATCTCTCGCGGGCAACCGGAAGAGGATGAGTCACCACGCCACCCGGTGGACGGCCGGAGCCGCGGAGGAGGTCGAGCAGTCAGTGTCCGAAGTTCATGCCCACCATCAGCGGCCGGACTTTCCGCAGGCGGGCGACGAGGTGTTGTGCCGGCAGGTGACCGGGGAGTGGGAACATCGCGTCGCGTTAGGACCGGCGTTCGATGCGGATCCCTTCCGGCATGTGCATTGGCTGCCCGAGTGGATGGTGGAAACCGTTCTTGTCGCGGATTACCGGGCCGGCCTGACGAGCCGCAGTATCGCCTTCAGCCTGAGGCATGTACGTCCGCTCGATGAACCGGCCGGCGGCCGAGGTCCTGACTCTGGCGAGTCCTCGACGTAGCGGGCGAGCGCGGCGAACTCCGCGTCCGGGTGGGTGCTGACACCACGAAACGCGATGGGTCACCCCACGGGGGGGGGAACGCGATCACCAATCGCGTGTGTCGAAGTCGCCGTCGTCCGCAGCCGATCTGCCGGAAGCTCCCGGCCGGTGACCGGGGAGTTCCCATGTCAGCCGGTGAGGCGGAGGCGGTGGGCGGCGGCTGCGGCGGCGCCGCGGGTGGGGACGTTCAGTTTGGCGAGGATGTTGGACACGTGGACGCTGGCGGTCTTCGCCGAGATGAACAGCTCCTCGGCGATCTCCCGGTTGCTGCGGCCCTGCGCGAGGAGGCGCAGAACCTCCTGTTCGCGGGGCGTGAGGCCGAGCGGCGCCTGACCGGCCGGTCCGCCGTCCAGGCGGAGCCGGGCGCGCCGGGCGACGAGGTCGATGTCCGCGCGCAGCGGCCTCGCCTTCAGGCGGTCGGCGAGAGTGGCCGCGCGGCCCAGGAGGGCCGACGCCTCGTCGCGGTCGCCCTCGGCGACGGCGGCCTCGGCGGCCCGCAGCAGGGCCTCCGCCAGCGGGTACGGCCGGCCGAGCGCGTCCCAGGCCGCGACGGCGGCCGTCCAGGCGGCGCGGTCCGGACGGCCGGCGGCGCGGGCGGACTCGGCCTCGAACGTCGTGCGCTCGGCCGCCGTGACCGGCCCGTGTACGGGCGTCGCCGCGGCGATCTCACGCAGCCGGGCGGCGAGCGCGTCGGCGGGGTGCAGGGCGCAGGCGCGGATGCCCGCCAGCAGGATCGGCCAGATCAGCCGCGGATCGCCGCCCAGCTCATGGTCGGTGACGGCGCGTTCGGCGGCGGCGACCGCGCCGGGGCCGTCGCCCTCGGCGAGGCGCCACTCGATCAGCAGGGCGGCCAGCGGAAGGATTTGCTGCGGATACGGGTCGCCGACCGCGCGCAGGGCGGTCAGTTCCCTGACGATCGGGGCGGCGACCTCGCCCTCCCCGCGGGCGACGGCGATGGTGGCGCGGTTCAGCAGCAGTTGCCCGCGCAGCCCCGGAACGGGGGAGAGCTCGTCGGCCCGCTCCAGCGTCTCGAGCGCGTCGTCCCACCGGCCGAGTGACAGCTGCGCCTCGGCCAGGTTGCCGGCGGCGAAGACCCCGTGCATACGGGCCCGGCCGAGGGACTCGGCCAGCGTAAGGACCTTCTGCGCCGCCGCGGCGGCCTCCTCGGAGCGCCCTTGGGCCTCGAGGGCGTCGGAGACGTTGACCAGTGAGCGGAGCCGCCCGTCGTCGTCCTGGGCGCGTTCGGCCCGGGCGGTCGCCTCCTTCAGCGTCTCCAGGGCATCGGCGAACCGGCCCTGATGGGCTTCGGCGATGGCCAGGTTGTTCAGGGCCTCGGCCGCGGCACAGTCGTCGTCGAACCGCTCGGCGAGCCGGAGCGTCTCCTCGATGATCGGCCGGGCCTCGTCGTCCCGGCCGAGCACCATGAGGGTGCGGCCCAGGCGGGCGAGGACCAGGGTCCGTGCCGGTGAGGGCTCGGGGACCAGGCGCTCGGCGTGCCAGAGGTCGTCCAGTTCACCGGCGTGTCCCCGGTCGCGCTTCAGCCGCGACCGTCGCCCCAGGATGGAGGCGACCTGCTCGGGGTCGTGTTCCTCGTCGACCTCGGCGAGGGCGGCGCGGACGAAGGCGAGGCCGCGGTCCGGCTCGCCGCCGGCGTCGGCCGCCTGGGCGGCCTTCCGGAGCACGCGGACGTGGTCCACGCCCGTACGCTCCGCCGCGTCCGGCACGCGCTCCCACAGCTCCAGGACGCGTTCGAGCATCTGAAGCTGCTCGGCGTAGGCGAACGCGGCCTCGGACTCGCGGGCCGCCTGCCAGGCCGCCCGCAGGGCGCGTTCGGGATCGTGCGCGTTCGCCCAGTGCATGGCGATCTCGACGGTCGGCCGGTCGCCGACGCTCAGCGCCGGGTCCGCCTCCAGCGCCTCCGCGAACCGCTGGTGGGCGCGCGCGTGCTCACCGGGCAGCAACTGATCGTGCAGGGCCTCCCAGATGAGGGCGTGCCGGAAGGCGTACGCGCGCTCGTCGGCGACCAGGACGTTGCGGTCGACGGCCGGCCGCAGCAGCGACGACAGCGCCGGGTCGTCCAGGCCCGTGACCGCGGCGAGCAGGGCGTGCCCGAACCGTACGCCCGCCGTGGAGGCGAGCCGGAGCACGTCCTGCGTCTCCTCGGGCAGCCGGTCGACGCCGACGAGGAGGAGGTCCCGTACGGACTCGGACATGCCGCAGTCGGGGGAGTCGGCGGTCGCCTCGACGAGCAGGGGGATACCGGCGCTGCGCTCGTACACCGCGTCGACGACCTTGGGCTCGGGCTCGTGGCCGAGGATGCCGGCGAGCTGCCCAGCGGTCTCCTTACGGGTCAGGCGGGGCAGGTCCAGCCGGACCACGCCCTCGATGCGCTCCAGCTCGGCGATCACCGGGCGCATGGGGTGGGACCGGTGCAGTTCGTCCGAGCGGAAGGTGATGACGAGGAGCACGGCGGTGTGCCGGAGGTTGCGCAGCAGGAAGGTGAGCAGGTCGCGCGTCGACCGGTCGGCCCAGTGGGCGTCCTCGACGATGAGGACCAGCGGACGGCGGTCGGCCAGCCGTTCCAGCAGGACGAGCATCTGCTCGAACAGCCGGACCCGCGCGCTGTCCGGGTCCGGGTCGGCGGCGGGCTCACCGAACTCCGGGAGCAGACGGGCCAGGTCACGGGCCCCGTCGCGCGGCATCAGGGCGGCGATCTCCGCCGCGCCCGCCTCCCGTACGAGCTGGCGGAGCGCGGCGGTGAACGGGGCGTACGGGAAGCCGACGGTGCTGAGCTGCAGGCACGCGCCGGTGAGGACGAGCGCCTCCCGGCACGCCCGCTCGGCGAACTCCCCGACGAGACGGGTCTTGCCGCCGCCGGCCTCGCCGCCGATGAGCACGGCTCCGGGGGTTCCGGCCTCGGCCCGCCGGAGGGCGTCGGTCAGGACCGCGAGCTCCGAGTGCCGCCCTACGAAGGCGGGGCTCACCTCATGCGCGCGCACGCCGTCCAGAATGCCACGCATGTCCGGCCTTTAGGACGCCCAGGCGGCGCGCGGCCGCGGCGTCCGGAGCGACAGCCGCCGGGCGCGGGGAAGACGCCGGACCCGGCGCTCCCGCGCCGCCTCCCGGTGCCGGTCCCGCGCACGCTCGACGGTGAGCGCGTACATGATCTCGGGGTGCATGGTGTCCTCCTGCGTGAATCGCTGACACCACTAAGGCTCGTTCTAAGGCGGGACCCGGCACATCGGGTGAACGCCCTATCCGGCGCACACCCTCCTTCTGAGCCGGCCTAAGGGACTCAGAGGCTCAGACGATGCCCAGCCGGTGCGCGGCCGCGGCGGCCTCGCCACGGCTCGCGACCTGCAGTTTCGCCAGGATGTTGGACACGTGGACGCTCGCCGTCTTGGCGGAGATGAACAGCCGGCCGGCGATCTCGCGGTTGCCGCAGCCCTCCGCGACGAGCCGGAGGACCTCCAGCTCCCGGGGGGTGAGGCCGAGCACGGGGCCGTCGGTCCGGCCGCCCAGCGCGATCCGGGACCGCCGGGCGTGCGCCTCGATCCGCTCCCGCAGCGGCCGGGCGCCGAGATCCTCGGCGATCTCGGCCGCCTTCCGGAGCCGCGCGGCGGTGTCCTCCCGGGTGCCGCCGTCGTGCGGGTCGCTCGCCTCGGCGGTCCGCAGCAGCGCGTACGCCAGGGGGTACGGCTCCTTGAGGGTCTCGAAGGCGGTGGCGACGGCCGCCCACGCCGCCCGGTCGAGGACGCCCTCGGCGCGGGCCGCCTCCGCTTCGAACCGCAGTGCGTACGCCCGCTGAACGCAGCCTCCGTCGGGCGTCTTCTCGGCGGACGCCCGGATCCGGGTCAGCAGGCCCGCCGCGCGCTCGCCGCCGGCCTCCGCGCACGCCCGCGCGGCCGCGCACATCAGCGGCAGGCCGTACCGCGCGCTGACGGCCGGCTGCAGCTCCACGAGGACGAACTCGACGGCGTCGAGGGCGCCGTCGAGGTCGCCCTGGGCGACCCGCAGGTCGATCCGGAGGCGTGCGGAGGGGAACAGCTCCTGCGTGCGGGAGAACGTCGGCGCGAGCACCGCGTCCTGCGTGGCGGCGGCGCGGGACGCCGTGTCGAGGTCGCCGCGCGCCACCGCGATGACGCCGATGATGTAGTGCAGCGAGGCACGGGTGAGCGGCGGCGGGGACAGCTCCAGCGCGTGCTCGACGACCTCCAGGGCCTCGTCCCACCGGCCGAGCGACAGCAGCGGCTCGGCCAGGTTGATGCTCAGGAACGCGCCGGAGGTGCGGGCCAGGCCGTGCTTGCCGGCGAGCGCCACGCCCCGCCGCGCCACCTCGACGGCGCGCTCGTGCTCGCCCATCCCCTCCAGGACGTGCGACTCGTTCGTGGCGATGCGCAGCATGGCCGAGTCGTCCACCCCGCCCCGCGTGTACAGCGCCTCGGCCTTGGCCAGCTCGGCCAGGTGGCGGTCGCCGTCGGAGTCGGAGAAGTCGATGCCGGCGATCGTCGTCAGCGCGTGCGCCTCGACCGTCGCGTCACCGACCGTGCGGGCGGTTTCCAGGGCCGCGACGGCGAGCGCGCGGGCCTCCACGGCGCCGGTCGGCAACAGGTAGAGCTGCTGGGCGAGGGTGGACAGGACCCGCGCCCGCGCGACGCTGGGCGGGTCGGCGGGCACGAGCCGTGCCGCCTCCCGCAGGTCGTCCAGCGTCTTCGGATGGCCGAGGCGGATCTTGAGCCGGCCGCGGTGCTCCAGGACCCCGGCCGCGCGGATCGGGTCGTCGATCTCCTTCAGGGCCGCTTTGGCGAAGGCCACGCCGCGCTCGGTCTCCCCGGCCAGGTCCGAGGCGTCGATGGCCCGTTCCAGGACCGTGACGTGGTCGACGCCCAGGCGTTCGGCGGCGTCCGGCACCTTCTCCCACAGTTCGAGGACGCGGTCGAGCATGCGCAGGCACTCGGTGTACGCGGTCGCCTCCTTGGCGACCTGCGCCGCCTTCCACGCGCTGACCAGCGCCCAGGTGGCGTCGTGCGCGGAGTACCAGTGGTGGGCGAGCTCGGCGGCCGCGCGGCCCATCGGCACCAGCGAGGGATCGCCCTCCAGCGCCTCGGCGAACCGGGTGTGCGTGCGCGTGTGCTCGCCGGGCAGCAGGTCGCCGTGGACGGCCTCGCGCATCAGTGCGTGCCGGAAGCCGTACGCCTCGCCGTCGACCACCAGGACGTTCGCGGCGACGGCGGGCCGCAGCACCCGGGACAGCGCGCCGTCGTCCAGGCCGGTGACCGCGGCGAGCAGCGCGTGTTCGACCCGGTCGCCGCCGGCGCTGGCGACCCGCAGGACCTCCTGGGTCTCCTCCGGCAGCTTGCGCACGCTGCCGAGGATCAGGTCCCGCAGCGACTCGGGGAGTTCGCCGTTGATCTGGCCGTCGCAGCTCAGGAGGGCCTCGACGAACAGCGGGTTGCCCTCGCTCCGCCCGTACACGGCGTCGAGGCTCGGCTGGTCGAGGTCCCGGCCGAGGATGCCGCGGGCCTGCTCGGCCACGGCGCGGCGGGGCAGGCGGTCCAGGTCGAGCCGCCGGACCCAGTCGACCCGGCCGAGCTCGGCGAGCAGCGGGCGGAGCGGATGGTCGCGGTGCAGCTCGTCGGAGCGGTACGTCGCGATCACCAGCAGGCCGGCGGGAAGATTGCGGATCAGGTAGCTGAGCAGGTCGCGTGTGGAACGTTCCGCCCAGTGCACGTCCTCGATGACCAGGACCGCCGGCTCCCTCTCGGTGAGCCGTTCGAACAGCAGCAGGACGTGGTCGAACAGCCGGATGCGCGCCTCCGCCGTCCCCGTCTCGGTGTCGGGCCGTCCGAACTCCGGGAGCAGCCGGGCCAGTCCCGCGGGCGTTCCGCCCGGCAGCAGCGCGGCGACGCCGTCAACGCCGATCTCCCGGACCAGGCGGCGCAGCATCGCGCTGAACGGGGCGAAGGGCAGGCCCTCGGCGCTGATCTGGAGGCAGCCGCCGCAGAGGGTCCGTACTTCGGGGTTCGCGTCCAGGAACTCCTTGATCAACCGGCTCTTGCCCACGCCGGCCTCGCCGCCGACGAGCAGGGCGCCGGGCGCCTCCCGCAGAGCCCGGTTCAGGAAGGCGAGCTCATCCCCTCTCCCGGCGAGGACGGCGCTGACCCCCTGCTGACTCTGCACGCCCCAAGAATGCCATCGAAGGGGGACAGAACAGACTCGATTTTTCCCGTGGCGTAGCCGAGATCGTCGCGGTCGGCCCGCGGACGCCGGGAGAGCGCCGGGCTCAGCCGAGGTCGCGCGGCGATTCGTCACCCGCCCACCCGCGTGCTCCGCCCAGATCCGGCGCGCGCCCGGGCGGCGGTGGCGGGTCGAAGATCGTGCGTACGGGGCTGCCGTCGAGGACGCCGCGCCGCCGGAAGTGGTCGACGGTCCTCATCTCGGCCGGGGACAGCACCGGCGCGACCGGTGCGCCCGCGGCGGTCAGCCGGGCGACGGCCGTGGCGCGCGGCAGTCCGGCGACCGCGCCGGCGAGATCGCGGTCGAGCTCCTCGGCGCGGCTCAGCCGTTCGGCGAACGACAGGCCGGCGTGCCGGTCGAGTTCGAGGGCCCGGCAGGTCGCCGCCCACAGCCGGTCCTCGGACACGACGCCGAGACTCACCCCGGCGCCGTCCCGCGCCGGATAGACGCCGTACCCCGGCACGGGCCCCCGCGCACGCACCACACCCACCGCGGGCCCCACGGGACGTGCCGCCGTACCCGGAACGGGCCCCTCGGGACGCGCCGCACCCGGCGCGGGCTCCCAGGGCCGTGCCGCAGTGTCCGGTACGGGCTCCCCGGGACGTGCCGTATCCGGTGTGGGGGAGACCGGGACGGTGCTCATCCAGTTGGCCAGCACGTCGGCCATCCCGAGGTCGATCCGCTCGCCGCGCCCCTTGTGGCAGGCGGCCGTGATCGCGAACGCGGCCATCGTCGCCGCGGCCATGTCCGCGACCGGGAACTCATGGCCGCCGTCCTCCGGCGGCGCGACCCCCGCGTACGCGCGGTAGTTGACGTCGTGTCCGGGCAGCGAGGCGAGCGGGCCGCTCGCGCCGTACCCGGAGATCGAGCAGTAGACGATCCGTGGGTTGACCGCCCGTACGGCGTCGTGGCCCACGCCGAGCCGGTCGGCGACGCCGGGCCGGTAACCCTCGATGAGGACGTCCGCGCCGGCCGCCAGCTCCAGGCAGCGCGCCGCGCCGGCCGGCAGGTCGATGACGACGCTGCGCTTGTTCCGGTTCAGCAGCTCGAAGTGGCTCGGGAAGGCCCGCATGGGCTCGCCGCCCGGCGGCTCGACCTTCAGCACGTCCGCGCCGAGCTGGGCCAGCAGCTGCGTGGCGTACGGCCCCGGCCGCCACCGCGTCAGATCGAGCACCCGCAACCCGTCGAGCAGACCCATGCACCGGTTATACCAAGCACTTGCTCGGCGTGTCGGCCCTGATGGCGAACCACGTCGAATCCCGCTGCGCCGGAGGGTGTTTCGCGTAGATTGTCGATCTTGCTCCGGCCCCCACCTCTAGACCGGAAGGTTCAGATGAGACGCTCTCTCGCCGTGGTCGGTACCGCCACGGCCCTCACGGCCGTCTTCACCTCCTCGGCCACCGCCGCGACCGGCTGGCGGATCACGGGCACCCACAGCGGGGCCGCCCTCCGCGCCGTCGCGGCCGTCAGCGCGAAGAACGTCTGGGCCGTCGGCAGCGAGACCGTCTCCGGCAAGAACCGTGCGCTCGTACGGCACTGGAACGGCAAGACCTGGAAGACGGTCGCGGTCCCGGCCGCCCTCAAGGGGATCTCCCTCGACCACGTCGCCGCCTCGTCGAGCACGAACGTCTGGGTCACCGGCACGGACGGTCACGAGAAGGCCTACTCGCTCCGGTGGGACGGCGGCAAGTGGCGCACCGGCCCCACCCACACCACCTTCGAGCCGGAAGGCGACGCGATCGCGGCCATCGGTAAGAAGGACGTCTGGCTGCTGGGCATGGGCGCGGACGACCTGGGAGCGGGTCACGCGCGGCACTTCGACGGGAAGCACTGGAAGGCCGTCTCCGTGCCGGGTTGGGTGTCCGACGTCAGCGCGGTGTCGAGCCGGGACATCTGGGCGATCGGCCTCGTGAGCGGGAAGAACGGCTACGAGGCGGCCGTGACGCACTGGAACGGCAAGACCTGGCGCCGGGTGTCCACCGGCACCGAGGACGTCATGTACGACAGCGTCCGGGCCCTGGGCGCGAAGAACGTCTGGGTGTCCGGATCGGAGGGCGGGAAGGTCCTGCACTGGAACGGCGAGAAGTGGGCGTCCACGTCGCCCGGCCACGGGATCCTCCGCGTCGGCTCCCTCGTCTCCGACGGGGCGAAGGGCCTGTGGGGCGTCGCGGACGGGACGCGGCTCCTGCGTTACCGTGCGGGGCACTGGAGCCTGTCGGCCCTCCCGCAGCGCGCCGGCCACACCACGCGGATCGAGGCGCTGGCCCAGGTCGACGGGACGACCTCCGTGTGGGGCGTCGGCGTCCTGACCGTCTCCAAGGGTGACGAGGACGTCGAGACGGCCGACGTGATCGTCAAGTACGGCCACTGATCAGGCCGAGGTCCGGGGGCGTCCGCCGTACCGGCGGA
>NZ_JAMXMV010000039.1 GCF_024055715.1 Actinoallomurus soli | reverse complement strand
CGTTGAAATGCGTCTACCTGGCG
Source organism: Actinoallomurus soli (assembly GCF_024055715.1). Classification (GTDB taxonomy): domain Bacteria; phylum Actinomycetota; class Actinomycetes; order Streptosporangiales; family Streptosporangiaceae; genus Actinoallomurus; species Actinoallomurus soli. The sequence goes on along the minus strand of NZ_JAMXMV010000039.1, from coordinate 43,548 downwards.
GTGATGAGCCTGGACCCCACCGGCAAGGGCCGCAAACGCTGGATCACCCGCTGGAAAGCAGCCCTGAACGCCTTCGAGATCACCTTCGAAGGCCGCCTGGCCGCAGCCCGCAACTAGACCCCGCAAAACCGAGTTACACCGTTAACTGGACAGACCCCGGGCCTCGTCAGTCCACGAGGTAGTGCATGGGCGCCGGGCTCACAGACGGACGATGATGATGGCGATGTCGTCGCGGGTTCCGTGGATGACGCCCAGGTGGGTCAGCAGGGCGTCGGCCAGAGGCTCCGGGCACAGGGTGCTGTGACGGCCGAGGACGCCGGTCAGGCGGGCCAGGCCTGCTTCGATGTCCTCGCCGCGGCGTTCGATCAATCCGTCGGTGTAGAGCACGAGGGTGTCTCCGGGGCTGTAAGGGTGGGATGCCTGGGGACGGGGAACGTGCTGGGGTCGGGCTCCCAGCGGCGGGTCGGTGGCCTGGTCCAGCAGGTCACAGCTGCCGTCCGGGTGCACCAGCACCATGGGTGGGTGTCCTGCACTGCTGTAGACGATCACCTGGCTGCGGCGATTCACCAGCGCCGCGACGGCGGTGGTGTTCAGCGCACCTTCGAACGACCGGGAGTACAAGCCCAGGCTCTCCAGTGCCTGGGCAGGGCGCTGGGTCGCGCGCACGGCGGCGTTCAGGGCGCTGCGGAGCATGCCCATGGTGGCGGCGGCGTCCAGCCCATGGCCGACGACGTCGCCGACCGCCACCGAGAAACAGTCGTCCGAAAGGTCGATCAGGTCATACCAGTCGCCGCACACATTCAGGGATTCGGTGGCGGGTAGATACCGCACCGCCACGTCCGGGTGCTGCGCCAGGTCAGGCGACTGGAGCATTGCCTCCTGCAAGGTGACGGCCACCTGCCGCTCACGGGCATGAGCCTGCCGCAATTCCTCGTTCAGCCGCTGCAGTTCACGCGCCCGTTCATAGAGCTCCGCTTCCAGCGCATCACGCTCGGTGATCCGCTCAGACAGCAGGTGATCATCGGCGGCACGAGACCGGACGAACGCGGTGACGTCCTCGACCCGGTTGATGATCCGAGTCACGTGCCCGTCCGCCCCGAGGATCGGAGTGTTGATCGTTGACCACCACCGCTCCTCGAACTGCCCGGGCCGATTCATGATCGGGATGTCGTACTTCTGCAACGGCATCACGTCCGGTTGCCGTGAGTTCAGGACCCGGTGCAGCGAGGCGCTCAGGTTCTGCACCCCCTCGGCCTCAGGGTCGGCGGGATTATCGGGGAAGGCATCGAAGATGTACTGTCCGAGCAGATCCTCCCTGGTCCTGCCTGTCGCATCCAGGTATGCCTGGTTGACCTCCACGATCACCAGATCCAGGTCGAGCACCACATTGGGGGTCGGGGTGGCGGCGAACAGCGCCGCGTAATCGATCCCGGAGATCGCTATCGGCTCCCTGCCGGCGCCGTCCTGGCGGTCAAGGGCGATCAGGCCGTGGTTGGTCATGCTTGCCGTCCATTCGTCGCTTTCGGGGGCGGTCCCCGGTGAATGTGATGGGCCGTCAGCACCGGAGTCGGCGATGACGGCGGCCGCCTGCGCCCCGATGGGCGGTACCCGCTAGAACGGCCGCACGGTGGCGACTCCTCCTAGTCGGAGCGCGGCATCCGAGTTGGTCTCGCGTGTGAGAGTCAACCGTGTGATCACGTGGTGGAGCCGTCTCAATTCGAGACGGACCGTGTCTCGGTCGGCGTCGTCTTGGCCGGAGCAGACCGGTCTCTCCAGCGGCCCCTGCTGAGCCGGGAAAGGCATCGCTCAGATCACCTGCTGCCGCGAGGGATCACCGAGATTCCGTAGGAGTTGATTTTGCGGTAGATCGTCGCGCGGGAGAGGCCCAGCAGGTCGGCGGCCTCGACCTTGTCACCGTCGGTTTCCAGTAGGACGCGGACGATCGCGTCACGTTCAAGGGTCTCCCATGGGGTGAGCACGCGCCGGCTGGTCACATGGCATGACTCAGGCAGGTCCTCCGGCCGGATCTGCCCTGCCCTCCTGCGGGTCAATGCGTGCCGTAGCGCGTGTTCCAACTCGGCGACGTTCCCCGGCCAGGGTGCCCGCAGCAAGACCCGCATCGCGGCCGGGTCGCACGAGACCGCCCGGTGACCGGCAAACCTGCGCAGCAGGGCGGGGACGAGTTCGCGCAGGTCATCGATCCGATGACGCAGTGGTGGCACGGTCAGTGTCACCGGCAGGCCGCGGAGCAGGTCGTTCGGCAACTCGGCGTCGCCGGCCGCCGTGGCGACCAGCCAGAGCCGGTCCGAGCACCCGGAGACGGAGTCCAGCCACACTGTGATCGCTGTCAGCACCGCCGGGGTGAAACGCTCCGGGTGGCGCAGCACCACCGTGTGCTTCACCGAAGGGCTGGATGGCACCTGATCCAGGCGGGCGGCGACCTCTTCGACCCGCTGGTGCGGCTCTATGACGACAAGCGATGCCCCGGGCGCGCACGCGCGATGGACGGCTTCGACGAGCGCGAGCTTGCCTGATCCGGGCTCGCCCTCCACCAGGACCCGGACACCGCTCCGGCACCGCGCCATCAGCTCCGCGCACACCTTGCTGAAGATCACGGACTTTCCCGCGAGGCGCAGGTCGGCGGGCTGGACCCGCGGCCGGAACATGGGCCGGGGTACACCGGCCAGATCGATCTCCACCACCGCCGCGTGTGTTCCGATGGGGCGGCACCGCAGGGTGGCCACCTCCCCGTGGGACAGCGTGACCTGGCCGGACGACTCGCCGGATCGCAGCAGTTCGGCCGCCCGGTCTCGTACGATCGGGTGATCGGCGGGCGCGAGCAGATCGGTGGCCTGCCGGTTGGCCATCATAAGGTCGTCGCTGAGGGTGACGGCGGGCCGACCCGTGTGCCTCCCAACGGCCAGGAACTCGGTGAACAGGGCCCGCTCCCGCTCCGCTCCCGACTCCAACAACCGCTGCTCGATGGCATCCGCGGCGTTGTGCACCAACGCGGGCAACACGGCGGGTGCCAGCGGATCGGCGTCCTTGTTCCACCAGGTGACGTTCAACAGCCCGGTCAGGCGTCCGGTCAGCCGATCCCAGATCGGCGAGGCCGCGCACGCCAGCGCGTGCAGCCGCTCGTTGAAGTGCTCGCTTCCGGACACGTAGGAGACCCGGCGGGTCTCAAGGGCGGTTCCCATGCCGTTGGTCCCGACGTACTCCTCCGCGTAGGAAAAGCCCGGAGCGAGCCTGACCTCGTCGAGACGTTCCAGCAACGACCGGTCGGCGACCCGCCGATGCAGCACCCGCCCGCCGGCGTCGCAGACGACGAGGCTCATCCAGGTCTCCAACAGCGTCTCCGCCAACCGGTCCAGCACCGGCCGTGCCGCCCGCAGGAGCCGGTCGTCGGCGTCGACGTCACCGACATACGGCGGATCCAGATCCGCGCTGTCGACACCCGACAGCCGGGAACGGCGCCATGACTCGACGATCCCGGCCCGCAACCCCACCGGTGGCACGTCTCCCGCTTCGAGAAACCGCTCCCGCGCCCAGGCCACGCCGTCGTGGGCGCTGCCGCCGTTTCCCCCCATCGCGGCGCCGGCCGCGGCCGGCATGTGGTTCGGGCCGCTGGTCACGGCGGGGTCCACGAGAGATTCGCGGTTGAGGTGCTGGGACACTTCATCTCCTTGGATGCCACCCCGAGCCGAGTGGACAGCGGCCAGGCGGTCGATCGTTCATCCGCGATAGCGGCGCTCGGTGAGGCCGGTCTCCTGGACCGTGCGCACCAGTCGCTCGCTGACCGCGCGTGGGGTGCCTCGTCGCACCAAAGCGATCAACCCGCATCTAACGGGTCGAATCAGACATAACTACCCTCCGTGATCAGGGCACTTAAGGCAAGTCCTGACGGAACTCCTTGCCAACGATCTATGTTTGAGCCAACGCCTTCGATAAGGCGCACGTCGGCGAGCCCGCGGTGCCGAGTATTTGACGTGCGGCAGAAGGTGGACCCAGCATGTGGACATGACCGATGGTCTGGTGCGCTCACCGTGGACCCGCTTCGGTCTGACGAAGGGAGCGTTGCGGCTGGCCGAGGCGCTGCGGACGGAAGGTCCCAGCACGCGGGCACGGCTGAGCCGCCGCACCGGCATGTCGCGGCCGACCGTGTCGACAGCGGTAACCGAGCTGAAAGACCATGGGCTGATCACCTCCGAGGAGGAGAACGAGACCTCGGGGCATTGGCCCGGCCGGCCACCAGAGACGATCTTCCTGACCCGGAAGGCCGGCCTTGCCGTGGGCGTGGACCTCGGCCGCTCTCACATCTCCGTGGTGCTCACGAGCCTGGGCCATCAGCCCATCGACAAGATCTCAACCGGTCCTGAGCTGGATTCCCACGTCCATCCTCGAAACGCCGACCTGCGTCCCACCGACGCGGCCGACAAGGCGGTCGAGCTGGTGAACTCCCTCCTCGCCCGCAACCACGCCGACGCCGCCGACGTCATCGGCGTCGGCCTCGGCATCCCGGCTCCCGTGACGCTCGAAGGGGTGGTCGGAAGCCCCACCCTGCTTCCCGGCTGGGCCGACTTTTCACCAGGCCCGAACCTGTCCGAGCACCTGGGCGTACCGGTCATCGTCGAGAACGACGCGAGTCTCGGCTGCCTCGGTGAGGCCGTCTTCGGCCCTGATCAACCCTGGCGGGAAATCGACGGCGATTACGAGCTCACCTTCGTCAAGGTCGGCACCGGCATCGGCGCGGGCACCGTCCGGAACGGCCGCCTGCACCGTGGCGCTGACGGAACCGCCGGAGAGCTCGGACACATCACGCTCAACTACCTGGAGCGCGACATCTGTCCGTGCGGCAACCATGGATGCCTCGAGTTCTACGTGGGAGGCCTGAAGCTCCTTCAACAGGCACGCGCCGCCAGAGCCCGCACGCTCGAAGCCCGGCCCACCGGCGCCGCGAACCGTTTCCTCCCGCCGCGGATCGACAGCGTTCTCGATCTCGCCAGCCGCGCCAAAGAAGGAGACCGGTTCTGCCGGACCCTGATCGAGGACGCAGGCGACCTGATCGGCATCGCGCTCGGCACCCTGGTCAATCTCAACAGCCCCAACACGATCCTCATCGGAGGAGCCCTCAGCACGGCCGGCGAGATCCTGCTCGACCCGATCCGGAACAAACTGGCCCGGACCGCGATGTCTCCGGCCGCCAACGCCGTCCACCTCGACCTCGCGAAGCTCGGCCGCTGGTCGACCGCCTGGGGAGCCGCGGCCATCGTGCTCCAGACACCCGCGGGCACCCCCTGATCCCGTTGAGCCGCCGAACCGGCACCACGCGCCGACTCTGGCGCCTGTCGCGCTGACAGCGCCGCAGCGACGACGGGCGGCCGCACCCGCATGCGACGCGCCAGTCGGCCAAGCCGGTTCGAATGCCGCACTCATCCCATAGGGAGAGTGCCGGTATCCGGGACCTCTGGTGGTCAGCTCTGCAGAAACGGTGGGGTGGTGCCGGCGGGGCCACGAACGGCCACGCCGACCAGTTCCGTCACCCGGCTCGCCGTAAGCGGAACACCGGGACTCTCGAAGAACCACGGTCCCGCCTCGTCCATGGTCAGCCCGTCCGGCAGCTGTGGCATGTACGGCTGGACGTAGACCGGGTTGTTGGGCTCGGTGCGCCAGCTGTCGGCGAGAGTGCCGACGTCCACCGCGTCGTACCCGAACACGTCGAGCAGGTGCGTGACCTGCTCCTTGGCGGCCGCGTCGTTACCGGCGATCGGCAGAGCGCTGCGGTCGACGGAACCTGCCGGCCGCGGGAGCAGGACCAGCCGCCGGAAGTCGATGTTGTTGAACGCCTTGACCACGTGCGAGTCGGCCAGGTGCCGCTGCACGAGCTCGCTGGAGGTCAGGGTGTTCGCGTCGAGCGCGGCGATCCGGCCGTCACGGTCCGGGTAGTAGTTCAGCGTGTCGATCACGGTCTTGCCGGCCAGTTCCGTGACAGGAGGCTTGTCGTAGGCGTGCATCGGGTTGGCCGCCTGGGCCGGTGTGCCGGCTCGCGCGTGGTCGCCCAACTCGGCGACCAGCTCGGCGAGGGTGTCGGGGCCACGCGAGTTGCTCAGCACGACATCCATGCCTGCGGTGATGGCCATGCGGACCGGCGTGCTGCCGATCACGCCGCCTGGGACCGACTGACCGGCAGGTCCAGCAGTTCGGGTATGGCGACGTCACAACGCCTCCCGGGAAGTCGGCTTACTGCGACAGGGCGTCGCGGAGAGCCGCCCGGGAGGTGATACCCGGCTTGCGAATGGCCGGCGCTGGGAGGTCATCAGCCACGAGTTCGGTCTGGCGGCCTGAGCACGGAGGACCTCCGGGGAGGCCAGCAGGTCGATCATGGCGCGGCGTGTTGAGACTCCATTCGGCCGGTCGTTCGTTACCGGCTGGCCGATCCGGTCATCCACCGTCGGCTCCACCACCTGCGACCGTCCGGGAGACTGGATGAAGACCGGACGTCATGCGCCGGCGATGCCACGGACGGTGGGTGAGCGGGACAGTGGGAGGATCGTGAGGGTGACGGCGATAACGAGTGACATCGATAAGGCGGCGGGTGTGCTACGCGCCGGCGGCCTGGTGGCCTTCCCGACCGAGACCGTCTACGGTTTGGGCGCCAACGCCGAGGACTCCGCCGCGGTCGCACGCGTCTTCCAGGTCAAGGGGCGCCCGCCCTCTCACCCGCTGATCGTCCACATCGGCGGCGTGGAACACCTGGGCGACTGGGTCGAGGAGGTGCCCGCGACAGCGCGTCTGTTGGCCGAACGCTTCTGGCCGGGGCCGCTCACGCTGGTCCTGCGGCGCGGTCGCCGGGTGGCCCTCCAGACCACTGGTGGCATGGAGACGGTCGCCGTGCGCGTGCCCGACCACCCCGTCGCGCTCGCGCTGCTGTCCGCCTTCGGCGGCGGTGTCGCGGCCCCATCCGCCAACCGCTTCGGTCAGGTCAGCCCTACCACGGCCAACCACGTCCGCGCGGAGCTCGGCGATGCCGTCGACTTCGTGCTGGACGGCGGCCCCTGCGACGTCGGCGTCGAGTCGACGATCGTCGACGCCACCGGCGAGATTCCGAGCATTCTTCGGCCCGGCGGGGTGACGCGCGAGGACCTCGAGGCGGTGCTGGGCCGCCCGCTCGCGGTCCACTCGACCAGCCGCATCCGGGTGCCGGGCCAGCACCCCTCGCACTACGCGCCGCGTGCGCAGGTCATCCTCGTCGAGCCCGAGGAAATCGCCGCCGAAGCCGAGAGCGCGCAGGAGCTAGGGCACCAGGTGGGCGTCTTTCTTCCCCCGGCCTTCGCCGACGCTCCGGTGAAGGCACACACCGTAGTGGCGGTCCCCGACTCGATGGCCGCCTATGCGCGCGGGCTGTACGGGTTCCTGCGCGAGCTCGACCAGCGAGGGTGCGACCTCATCATCGCCTCCTTGCCGGCAGAGGAGGGGCTGGGACTCGCGATCGCCAACCGGCTCCGCCGCGCCGCAGGGCCCCGCCCCACGGCGTGACCGGCACCGACGCCGTTCGACTGCGTGGTCACGAGCCGGCGGAGGGGGAAGGGTTCGCGCTGGTGGCCGACGGCCATGCGGTCACCTGATAGCCCGCTTCCTCGACTGCCGCTCGCTCCACGGGCTCGGGCAGTTCCTGGGCACTGCCCACGGTCACCCGCCCCGTCGGGAGGTCGACCGCGGTGCCCCCCGAACCGGCTGGGACATGCTTCGGAGCAGGAAGCCGGTTCGGGAGGCCGGCTGCTTGGCGAACGCGTCGAAGGACCCGAAGTGCTCGTCGATCGCCGCCGCCGACTCCCCGTCGGGGCGGTCCCCGCCGTCCGGGGACAGGCTGCCAGAAGATCGAGTGCAGGACGTGCCCGGACAGGTCGAACGCGCCGTTACCTCAAGGATGCGGTTAGGTTGTGCCGCGGGTGGCCTAGAGCAGATCGACGGGCCGCCCTGAGGTCCCGGTCAGCGTGAGGTCCGTTTCGCGCAGCGGCGTAGCGATCCTGGTGCCGTGCGGGTCTGACGCAGGCACCGAAATCTGCACGGGGGGCCGAGCGCCCGTGCCGCCGCAGGCGGCGAGCAGGAACGATGGCAGGCAGGCGAGCGCGAGCATGCGGGAACGCCACCCGGCGGACCTGACCGCCGGGCGGAGGTGAGCGACCCTCATGCGCCGGTCGACCTGCCGGTTCGGCGGAGTGCGACGATCGCGACGCCGAGGGCGAGGAGTCCGGCGACCAGGCCGGCGGCGCCCAGGGCGGTTCCCGTGCCGTCTTCGGTCTTCTTCACGATCGGCTTCGCCTGCGGCGCGGCGGCCTTGGCCAGGGTGAGCGACGGCGCGGGATGCTCCGGCTCGGCGCCACCGTCCGGCAGGTCGATCCAGCGGACGACACTGGTCTTGCCGCTGTGGTCGGTGTAGGTCTGCAGGGCCTTGAAGTACAGCTTGGGAGTGTCGTTGGGCAGCGGGCCGAGCGAGATCCAGAACTGCTGGAACTGCCCGGGCCGGATGCTGCCGCCGGACCAGGTGACCGCGGTGACCGCGTCGGTGAGCTCACCGCCCTCGACCTTGATCGGCTTGGGCAGCCGGCTTTTGGTGACCTCGGCCGTCCAGCCGGGCACCGGCTGCACCGACACCGACGCGATCGGGTGGTCGGTGGGCAGGTACAGCTGCACCTTGGTGGTGTCGGCGTCGGTCTCCTCGTTGGGGACGCGGACGTTGAAGGCGCCGTACCCGCCCGGCTCGGCGGTGTTCGGGTTGATGGTGACGTGCGCGGACGCGGGAAGTGCCAGCGCAACGACGGCGGCCGTGACGGCACCGGCTCCGGTCATCAGTCGCTTGGCGGCGTTCGGGAAGGACATGGGTTCCTCGGGAGAAGTACGTGCGATCGGGGGGACGGTGACCACGGCCCGTTCCGAGGCAGGGCGCAACACCGGGCCGCGCGCAGGCGGGAACCCGGTCGGAGGCGCTATGTGAACGTGGGGAAGAGCCGTGAATCACAGGGCGGCGCGAAGAGCCGCGCCGATGCGCCGAGGAGGACCACGCCGCACCAGAACGTGCCGCAGCACGGCCACGGCCGGGGGCGTCTGGTCCACACCCCGCCGGCGCCGTACACCGCCGGGCCGCCGAGACGTCAGGAGATCGGCGTGCGCCAGCAGGAGAAGGACGCGCAGAGCGGGACGGAGCACCGTCTCGGCGAGGACGTCCAGCACCCGCCAGGCGGCCCGCTCCCCCGCGTACAGCCACAACGCGACCAGCGCGCCGGCGAGCACGTGCGCCCCGGCCATGCCCAGGCCGGATGCACCGGCACCGTGATTCATCGGCATGGCCATGCCCGAACCCACCGCGGCGTGCACGCCGCCGTACATGGTCATAACCGGGTGCGCGAGCGCCGAGCCCGGATCGGCGGGAGTGGCCCAGGCGAACCATTCGTGCAGGCACGCCTGGACGACCTCGACCGCCAGCAGGATCCACCAGGCGGACCGGCGCCGGTCGGCCAGGCAGTAACCGACCGCGGTCACCCCCGCGACAGCGGCCCCGCCCGCCCACAACGGCGCCGGACGGGAGGCCATCAGATCATGGCCGGCCAGGGACAGCACGACGCACACCCCGGCGAAAACCGCGGCGCGCATCAAGCGGAACCAGCCAGGCGGACGCATGACCTCACCCAACAACTACGACGTGTAGTACACGGAGACTACACCGCACGCCCTCTCCCCCGCCCTGAGGTCGCGGTGGGGCTCGACCATCGTCGGCGGCCGTCGGTGGCCCGGCGTCGTCGGCGTAGCAAGAAGGCGTTCCTCTCAGGAGTCGTAGGCGTTCTTCAGACGCGACCTGGACGCCTCAAGATGGTCGCGCATGGCGCGAGCCACCGCCTCCGGGTCCTTGGCACGAATAGCGGCGAGCACCGCCTGGTGCTCCTCGACGGCCTGATCGGCGATGCCGTGGCGGAAGTAGAGGCGGTATCCGTGCGTGTGGGCGCGGAACCGGCGCAGTGTGTCGACCATGAGCGGACTGCGGCTGGCCTCGGCGATCGAGTTGTGGAAGGCGGCGTCGAGTTCCGCGAACTCGCGGTATGCCTCGTAGGTGTCACCGCGCAGGGAGGGCGTCATCCGTTCGAGCGGCGGCGCATGCCGGTCAGCTCGGCGGCGGTCGCGTGCCGGGCCGCGCGCTCGGCGGCGGCCGGCTCGAGAAGCAGGCGAATGTCGTAGAGATCGTCCAGTCCTGCCCTGTCGAGCAGGGGGGCGACCAGGTGACCGGCGTTCGGCCGGCGTACGACCAGACCCTTCGGACTCACAGCGGGCGAGCGCTTCACGGACCGGGGTCTGGGATACGTCGAAATGGCGCGCGAGCCCGTCGATCGACAAGTTCGTACCGGGCTCCAGGTCGTGATCCATGAGCAGGGCGCGCGCCGATCGGGAACCTGTACGCCGCCGTCGACGACGAGCAGGCGCACGCGACCGTCGACGCGGCCTGGCGTGCCGGAGTCCGGTACTTCGACACGGCACCGCACTACGGGCTCGGCCTGGCCGAGCGGCGGCTGGGCCGGGCAGTGGCGTCCCGGCCCCGCGCCGAGTACGTGATCTCGACGAAGGTCGGACGGCTCCTCGTGCCCGATGACGCTCCTCGCGGCATGGATCTGGATGCGGGCTTCGCCGTACCGGACACGCTCCGGCGACGGCTCGACTACTCCGCCACCGGGTCAGGCGCACTGGAGGACAGCCTGGAACGGCTGGGCGTCGACCACGTCGACATCGCTCTCGTCCACGACCCGGACCTGCACGTGCCGCAGGTGATCGTCGAGACCGTCCGGAGCTGCTGAGGATGCGCGACGAGGGACTGATCTCGGCGGTCGGCGTCGGCATGAACTACTGGCAGCCGCTCGCGGAGATCGTGGACCGGTGCGACGTGGACGCCGTGATGCTCGCCGGCCGCTGGACGCTGCTCAATCGTTCCGGCGAGCCGCTGCTGAACCGCTGCGCCGAGCGCGGCGCCGAGCGCGGCGTGTCGGTGCTCGCGGCGGCGCCGTTCAACTCCGGCGTCCTCGCGACGGCCCGGTCCTGATCACCATCGCCTACCGCGTCTCTCCGCAGAACAGGACGGCGTTCCTCGCCGCCGTCCCGGACCTGGAACGCGCCCGCCGCCGGACCGGAGCACGCCGCTGGCGCCTCTACCGTGACGGCGCCGGCACCGATCGGTACGTCGAGACCTACATCACGGCGTCCTGGGCCGAGCACCTGCGCCAGCACAACGACCGCTGGACCGGCAGCGACCAGGACGTCCTCGCCCGCGTACTCGATCTCACCACCGGTGAACCCGAGGTGGACCATCTCTTCCCGGCCGACCGGATTGAAGGCTCCGAGCGAACGGCTTCGAGTCGAAGGAACTGCGCGGGTTCGACGCCGACCAGGGAGGATCGTTGTTCTGTCGAGGTGTCCGTAGACCATCGAGCGCGGCACACCGAACGGGTCGGCGATCGGCTGCACGGTTCTCTCTCGCGTCGTAGATCTGCCGGGCGAGCGCGGCCTTCCGGATAGCGCACTGAGGATCGCCAGGCCGCTGACGCACAGGAAAGACCCTCGCCGGCCGGAGGCGGACCCGATCAGGGTCCCGATGGGTGCGCCCACCGGCACCCGGCGCTTGATGAGAGCGGTCGCGGCCTTGTGCGCGGGCAACGTGCCGTGCGTTCGGCACGGGCGCTCCCCCAGGTCGCCGTTCGCAGAACCGTCTCTCACAACCTCGGAGTCCTGAGAGACGGTTTCTGAGACGGGCCGTGACCTAGATGAACGCTCCACTTCGCGGCTGTTTCACGGACCCGAGCGGCGGGCCTTCTTCGCGGTCGGCTGCTCCGGGGCGTCAGTCACCGGCTGCGTTGCAGGCCAGCGTTGCGACATAGTCCGTGACGTTGGTTCCTGTAAGTCCGATATAGCACAGATCGAAGGAAATCCAGCTACCTGAAGCTCCGTTTTCACAGGCCTGGGCCCGGGCGGTCGTTAGCGGGTAGCCGCTGGTGATGAGGACGTATTGGCACTGGCCCGACGAGGCTGGTTTCACGGGCGTGGTCGCGGTCTTCCCGGTCACCGCGGCGGATGCGGCCGGCGCCATCGCCAAGCCTCCACCGACGAGGGTGATCGCAGTCAGTGCAGTGGCAGCGCCGAGGCGGCGGCCGGAGAACGGTTTCCTCACTTGGTACTCCTTTTCCGTTGATGAAGGTGCCAGCGACACGGACGATCTCCATCGGCAGTCGGCCAGTAGCGTGAGCTATCACGCAATGTGGCGGATGGTCCTTGCCTGGTAGCCAGTTGCCGACGGTTATTGTGTGCTCCTCCTTTGTTCGTGCCGATGGCGGGTTTGGAGCTCTTGCAGTGGTTCGGTCACCCTTACCGGACCGGCCGGAACGGTCACCCAGACCACCCCTGGAACAGAGGGGGCAAGGTCACCCGGTCGCATGACCGATCTCGGCCATCTAGTCCGGTCGTATGACCCGCCCTCTCAGCACAATCACTCTGCGGGAGGAAGCCCGGCCAAGTCTCGATTCCCACACGAATCCACACATCCCACACACGCTCATTTACCGTGTCGTTCAGGGGTGTACGGCTTTCGGGGGTGGGTGTCGTGGTACGACACGGGGGTGTGATGCCGGATCCGGGTAAGGCCACGGATCTGGCGGAGTTCATCGGCTTGCTGGGTGAGCTTCGGGTGTGGGCAGGGACGCCGTCCTATCGGACGCTGGCCAGACAGGCCGGGCCTTTCATGAAGCCTCCGCGGGTCGTGTCACCGTTCACGGTCGTGGATGCCTTCAAGGCCGGCCGGCGTCGCCTGGATCTGGATCTGGTGGTCGCGATCGTCCGGGCGCTGGGAGTGGACGAGGCCGGTGTGGCTCGCTGGCGGGAGGCGTGCGTCAAGGTCCACGGGCTGACGAAGATCGGCGGTCCGGTCGGTGTGTTCGGTCAGCTTCCCGCGGAGCTCGCGACCTTCACCGGCCGTGAAGATGAGCTGACACGGCTCATCGAAACCGCTACACGCCGGCACGGCAGCGGGAATGCTCGAACGGTCGTGATCTCCGCGATCGAGGGCATGGCGGGGGTGGGCAAGACCCAGCTCGCCGTCCGCGTCGCCCACGAACTGGTCCGCGCCGGCCACTTCACCGACGTCCAACTACACGTGAACCTGCGCGGCTTCGACCCTGATGTCCCGGCCGCCGACCCCGCCGCGGTACTGGAGGCGTTCTTGCGGCAGCTCGGTGTGCCCGCGCAGCAGGTCCCCGTAAGCCGGGAGGAGCGGGCGGCGATGTACCGCGACCGGCTACGCGAACGCGGTGCGCTGATCCTGCTCGACAACGCCGCCGACGAGGATCAGGTCCACGACCTCATCCCCGCCGGCCCGACCTGCCTGGTCCTGATCACCAGCCGCCGTAGCCTCGCCGGCCTTGACGGCGTGACCCCGCACCTGATCGGCACCTTCACCGACACCGAATCACTCGACCTGCTGATGCGGATCGCCGGACGGGACCGCGTCACCGCCGAACTCGACGCGGCCACCCGGATCGTGGAGTACTGCGACCGTCTTCCGCTGGCCTTAGCACTGACTGCCGCGCGGCTCCGTTCCCGGCCCGCGTGGAGCCTTGCCGAGCACGCCGACCGGATGCAGGCCGGGCGGCTGGAGGCGATCCGCGCCGGCGGCCGGGCGATACGCCCCGTCTTCGAACTCTCCTACCGGGACCTCGCCGGGCCGCTCCGGCGCGTCTTCCGCCTCCTCGGCCACCATCCCGGTCCCGACTTCACCCCGGCCATCCTCGCCGCACTCGCCGACATCCCCGATCACGAGGCCGAAGGCGCCCTCGAGCAGCTCCAGGACGAGAACCTGATCCGCCAGAACACGCCCGGCCGCTACGAACTCCACGACCTGCTGCGGGCTTATGCCGCCGAACTCGCCGACGCCGACCCGGAGCCGGACCCCACCGCACCTGTGGCCCGGCTGGCGACCTGGGCCGTGGCCACCGGCTACGCCGCGGCACTCGCGATCGGTACCCCGCCCCTGTCCGGTTTCCCGCCCGAAGAGGCCGCAAGGCCCATGCGTTTCGCCGGCTACGACCAGGGCCTGACGTGGTTCGAGAACGAACGGCAGAACCTCGCCGCCATCCAGAACTCTGCTGCCCGAGCCGGACTTCACCGCCGCGTGTGGCAGCTCGCCTCGGTCCAGAAGGAGTTCTGTATCGTCCGCAATCAGTTCGACGACTTGCTCGCCGCACAGCAACTCGCTGTCGTGGCCGCGCAGGCCGCCGGCGACCAGGCCGCCGAGGCCCTGATGCTGTCCGGACTCGGCAGCGTCTACTGGAGGATGGACCGCCTCGACGAAGCAGAAGACAGCTGCCTGAGGGCACTCGAGATCTACCGCACTGTCGTCGACCCTTCTGGCGAGGGCTCAGCCCTGATCGACTACGGCACGGTCCAATGCCAACGGGGCAATCAGGAGTACAGTGTCGCCCTCTTCACCCAGGCCCTTGGCCTGCTCCACGGCGAAGACACGCGTCGGGCCCGCGCGACAGCACTGTTGAACCGGGGGGTGCTGCAACAACGCTTGGGACGCCTGGCTCAAGCCTTCGCCGATACTCATCAGGCCCTCGCGATCTACCGGCAGCTGGCCTACCGCCGCGGCGAAGTCCTGGCCATCGGCAATCTCGCCTGGTTCCACCTTGTCGACACCGACCTCGACAGCGCATTCGCTCTCTACCGCGAACAACAACACCTCGCCCTCCTCCTCTCTGACACCTTCCTCCAGGCGGACGCACTCTTCGGCACCGGCGAGACCCACGCCACCGCCGGCCACTTCGACCACGCCCGTCACGCCTGGCAGCAAGCACTTCACCTCTTCGAGAAGCTCAGCCACCCCAGGGCGGCCGTTGCGCAGCAGCGGCTCGACACCACCGAGAATGAGTGGCCGATCCCCTGGACCCCGACAGACTGGGCCGCCCCTCAGCCGACGGGTTGCGGCGAACCCTGAGGGGTGCAGCTCTTCGGCAGGGGCTGGGCTGATCAGGCGATGACGCGTGTCTCGCGCCCGGGATCCGGCGACTGGCGTGTCCGATCTACCGGCAACTGCGCACGCTCGCCCGGCGCCGACCGGAACGTGACAGTGTGGACCCCGCCTGCTGGATCGCCGAGCAGATCGGGGCGTGTGAGCCGGATCTGCTGGCCAAGATGGTCAAGACCATGGCCGAAGCGCTGATGAGCGCCGAGGCCGCCGCCTTGTGCGGCGCCGAGTATGGGCAGCGGTCCGGTGAACGGGTCGACCGCCGCAACGGCTACCGGGATCGGGACTGGGACACCCGGGCCGGTCCTCACCGACGTCGGCGAGCACGAACGCGAGCGCGCGGGAATCCGCATCACCACGGCGATCCTGCGCCTCGCCCAGGGCGACCCCCACGCCGCGCTCGCCACGCTCGTCCCCGTCCTGGACGCCTCCGCGCCGCCGACCTGGGAGATCCTGGCTCGTCCAGGCCTTCTTGCTGCAAACCATCGCCGCCGCGGCGCTCGGCGATACCGACACCGCCGGTCGCGCCCTCGAACGGGCGCTGGAGTGCGCCGAGCCCAGCGGCGCACTGTGGTTGTTCCTCCTGCATCCCGTCCCGGACCGCCAAGCTCGGCACCCACCGCCGCGCCGAGGCCGTCGCCCACGCCCGCGACCTGGTCCTGCTCGCCCCGTCCACCATCCCGAACCGATGACTCAGCCGCGGATGAGGCCGGCCGCCCGATGGCCGATGACCACGCACGGGGCCATGGTGTTCCCGGAGGTCACGCGAGGCAGCACCGACGCGTCGGCGACGCGCAGGCCGGCCACGCCCCTCACGCGAAGCTCGGAGTCGACGACGGCGTCGCCGCCCGCACCGATCCGGGCCGTCCCGCACTGGTGCCAGAAGGTGCCGGCCGCCGTACGGATGTAGGCGGCGACCTCTGCGTCGGACACGGTCCCGGGGATCGCGCGGGAGCCCCGGTAGGGACCCATCGCCGGCGCGTGGGCGATTTCTTGGGCGAACCGGTACGCCTCGACCGCGTCCCGCAGGTCCTCGGGCTCGTCGAAGTAGCCGGTCTCGATCACCGGAGCGCTCGCCGGATCCGCGCAGGTGAGCCGCACCGACCCGCGCGACCGCAGGCGCATGCCGAGCAGGAAGGTGAAGGCGGACTCCGGCATGCCGTACCGCGCCGCCGCCTCGGGGCTCATGAACGCGCTCGCGCCGGAGTACATGACGAACTTCGGCGACGCCACGCGTCCGTCGCTGCCCCAAAAGCACACCGCCTGGGCCCGCGGCGGCGGGGGCAGCTCCGCCGCGCCGGCCTCCCACACGCAGCCGAACATCAGGTGGTCGTCGAGGCCCGCGCCCACACCGGGCAGGTCGGCCAGGACGCCGATCCCGTGCGACTCCAGGTGCCCGGCGGGCCCGATGCCCGACCGCATGAGGATCGCGGGCGTCTGCACCGCCCCGAGGCTGAGCACGACCTCACGCGCCGCGCGGAAACGGACGGTCCGGCCCTCCGACAGGGCCTCGACGCCGACCGCCCGCCCGCGATCGAACACGACCCGGGTGACCAGGGTCTCCGTCAGCACCGTCAGGTTGGGCTGCCGGCGCCGGGGAGCGACCAGTGCGCGGTAGGGCGAGCACCGCACGCCGTCCTCAATGATCTCGTCCCGGACGGCGCAGCCGGTGCCCCGCTCGGCGAGTTCCCCGTTCGGGCCGTCGTAGCGGTCGAGGCCCGCGGACTCGGCGCCGGCGAGCATCGAGGCGAAGAACGGGTGCAGCGGCTGTGCCGGACGGACGTGGATCGGGCCCTTGGTCCCCCGCCGGTCGGGGTCGGGCTCGCCGTGCCAGGTCTCGAGCTCGCGGTAGGCGCCGAGCGCCGAACGATAGTCCCAGCGCGGGTCCGAGCAGCTCGCCGCCATGTCGTCCCAGTCGCGCCGGTGACCGCGCGACCACACGCCGACGTTGATGCTCGACCCGCCGCCGAGGCCCTTGCCCATCGAGTACGGCAGCCGCCGGCCGTCGACGTGGGCACCGGGCGCCGTGACGAAGCCCCAGTCGCGTTCGCTGCCGAGGTTCTCGAACCACCGGTCGGGATCGGACACCCGGGCGTCGACGTCGTCGGGACCCGCCTCCACGAGCAGCACCCGCAGGTCCTCGTCGGCCGCGAGCGTCCCGGCGAGCGTCGACCCCGCCGAGCCCGCGCCGCACACGATGACGTCGAACTCCTCTTCGGCGGCGCGCGCCGGGTCGGTGGTGAATCCGGCTTCGGTGTGCCGCTGACGCTTGTCCACGTTCTTCACTCCTCATCAGGGCCCGCGACGCGGGCGTGGTCCGGCTCGGTCAGAGCACGATGTCGGCGAGGCGGTCGATCTCGTCCGGGTCTCCGACCGCGGGGTTGAGGACGAGTTCGTCGGCTCCGATGTCGGCGAACGCGGCCACGGCGTCCTTGACCCGTCCCGGCCCGGAGGCCATGCCATCGGTGATGAGGCGTGCCACCTCATCACCCGTGCCCTGGTAGTAGTCCCAGACGTTGGCGTGGCCCTGCTCGGTGTGGCCCAGCGCGGAGTAGGCGAGCGCGACCAGGCGGGGCGAGCCTTCGCGCCCGGCCGTCGCCCACGCGGCACGGACCGCGTCGAAGGCCGACGCGACCATGGGCGCCGGCACCGAGCCGCCGACGTAGCCGGCACCCCGGCGGGCCACCCGCTCGAACGAGGCCGAGAGAGGGAGCACGTGCCCGGGCGATCCCGCCCGACGTCCGACCGCCCGCAAGTGCGGCGTCACCGCCGGGCACACGCCGCTCCGGGCCGACCGTATCCGGTGGCGGGCGCGGGGTCGGAGACGGAGGCGCGCAAGCGCGGAGCAGCCTTGCCAGGAGGCCGCAGACCGTGCCGAAGAGCATCGCGATCTGAAGGAGTACCCGGATACGCCGATCACGCCGCTCGACGAGCGCAGCATCGCCTGGGCGATCCAAGCGCGGCGACCAGCGACCTGCCGCGAACTGTCATATTCGAGATTCCTTTTCTTCGTGTCGCCATCGAGCGAACGCCGATGTCCGTTCTACGTTGGCGCCCCATAATCCTGCAACGTCCCTCTTCGGGTCTCACCGTCATCGACGTCGTCACCGGCCGAGGCCCCGGCGTGAACCGGCTTTCATTGTCCAGGCCGGCCCGCCGATCGGCGTATCGCCCGCACCGGAACGTGACGGCGTTCGCCGTAAAGCCACAACGAAAGCCAATCCCCTTTTCGGGGACTTCGATGACGTTCCGCCGGGCTGGGCTCTGCCCCTCGTACTACCGTCCGAACCGGCCGGTCAAATCGCGCAACGCGATTCCCGCGTCGTCATCCAGGAGGAAGCCTTGTAGAACCTCGTCATCCGAAGAAGCAGGCGTCATCACCGGCATCGTCGCCTCGGCCGCGGCGTTCTGCGTCGCCGGCGCATCGAGCGCATCCGCCGACACGCCCGTTACGGCGTCGTGTACCTCACGTATCGTGCCTGCGTTTTCGCCGGAGACGTTTACGCCCAGAAGGGCATGCTCCACGGATTCCCCTGCCCGCAGGTGAAGGGCTTTACCAGCTGAACTGGTGGTGACCATCGCGGGTCACCGCCATACGTGTGCGAGACACGATTCGTTTCGGCCTGCGAAAGGCGGATCATTCCGCGGAAGGGCGCGGCCGCTATCGATTCCACGCGTTGCCTATCCATGGCAGGGCGTGGCTAGAGATCGACGGACCTCCCAGACTGGTGCCCATGGACGGAGAACGACAGCTCGGCGCGTTCCTGCGCGCCCGCCGTGCCCGGCTGCGACCGGAGGACGTCGGGCTGGTGCCGTACGGAGACCGGCGGCGCGCGCCCGGGCTGCGGCGCGACGAACTGGCGCTGCTCGCCGGGGAGAGCGCGTCGTATTACGCCAGGCTCGAACAGAGACACTCGCGGGGCGCGTCCCCTGACGTGCTCGACGCGATCGCCCAGGCCCTGAGGCTGGAGAACGCCGAGCGGTGGCAACCTGCGGCTGGCGGCCGGCCGGAATCCCGGTGACCCGGCGCTCGCGTCACTGATCGGTGAGCTGACGATGCGGAGCCCGGAGTTCACCGCCCTGTGGTCCGACCACAAGGTCCGCGCCTGCGATGTCGGCGTTTACGACATGCGGCATCCCCTGGGGGTCCGATGGCCGTCAGCCAGCAGACCCTGTGGACCGAGCAGGGGCAGCGGGTCGTCGTCGCGACCGCGAACCCGGCTCCTCCTCGGCGAACGCGCTCCTCCACACCACCGCCGCACGCTGGGCCACCCGCTACCGCCAATTGGGCGCCGAGGGCATGCACGACCGATCCAGCCGCCCGCACCACAGTCCCCACCCACACCACCGCAGGTCGAAGCGCGCGTAGTCGCCCTGCGCCGGGCGCACCGTATCGGGCCTGTCCGGCTGGCCGCCCGCACCGGCATCGCGCCATCCACCGCACACCGCATCCTCACCCGCCACGCCCTGCCACCCCTGACGGTCTGCGACCGGGCCACCGGCGAACCCATCCGCCGCTACGAACGCGACCGGCCCGGCGACCTGGTCCACATCGACGTCAAAAAACTCGGCCGCATCCCCGGCGGCGGGCGGCCACAAAATCCTCGGACGCGCGGCCGGCCGCAAGAACCGAAAACGCGACGGCGCCGGCTACCTCTACCTGCATACCGCCCTGGATGACCACTCCCGCCTGGCCTACACCGAAACCCTGACCGATGAGACCGCCGCCACCTGCGCCGCGTTCCTCAGGCGCGCCACCGCCTGGTTCGCCGCCCGCGGCATCACCATCAAACAAGTCATCACCGACAACGCCTGGGCCTACACCAAGAACACCTGGCGCACCACCTGCGACGAACTCGGCATCCCCCCGCTGGACCCGGCCCTGGCGGCTCCAGACCAACGGCAAGGTCGAACGCTTCCACCGCACCCTGACCGAGGAATGGGCCTACCACCAGCCCTACACCTCAAAAACCCAACGCCAAGCCGCCTTCAGCGACTGGCTGGACTGGTCTACCACCGACCCCACACCGGCATCGGCGGCCAACCCCCAGCCAGCCGCGTCACCAACCTGCCCGGACAGCACGCCTAGGTCGCCCTGCGTGTAACTCAACCGCCCCCGGATCCTGAAGAATTAGCTGGTACACCCAGCAGCCGCGCTGATCTCCTGATCGGGGTGAAGGTAGCCACTGGTGGCGTGCGCGGTTTTAGCGCGGATCCTCGAGAAATCGCCCGCCGCGGACCGGCGGCCAGGCGGCGTATGGTGCGCGACGTCATGCGGCTCTTCGCGCCGAGGGTTTGCGTTGCGGCCCTGTCTTGAGTGGTCCAGTGTCTCCTCCGGCGCGGTGCCCGGTCGACATCAGGCGTGCAGGGTGCTGCCGACCTCGGCCAGTGCCTCGATGGTGACCCGCACGGAGGGGCGTACCGCGGCCTCCGGACGCCACACCGCGTAGATCCTGCGGGTGAGGCGCGGTTCGACGGGCAAAGCCACCACGTCCTTCGGGAGGAGGTGACTCAGGCCCAGGCTGGGGACCATCGCGAGGCCCACGCCGGCGGAGACCAGGGCGATCTGGGTGGGGTGTTCGGCCACCACATGCACGATGCGTGGTTCCGCGCCCTGCGCCCGCATGGTGTGCAGGAGCCATTCATGGCAGGTCGAGCGCTGAGGTCGGCTGATCCAGGATGCGTCGGCCAACTCGCTCACACGTACGGCGGTGCGGTCCGCCAGGGCGTGATCCGCGGGCAGCGCCACACATGCCGTATCCACCATG
The DNA here is from genome assembly GCF_024055715.1 of Actinoallomurus soli. Lineage (GTDB taxonomy): Bacteria > Actinomycetota > Actinomycetes > Streptosporangiales > Streptosporangiaceae > Actinoallomurus > Actinoallomurus soli. Next base: position 22,728 of record NZ_JAMXMV010000039.1, on the reverse strand, counting down.
AGCAGGCGCCTTCGCAGATTACCGGTCCAGGAGATCGGCATGTGCTCCCAGTCCTGGGCTATACCGACATCCAGCTCGCCGCGCTCCACCTGCGCCAGAGGGGAATCATGGTCCAACTCCCGCACGCGGATCTCCAGTTGCGGTGCCCGCTCGGACAGGATGCGCAAGGCCCGCGGCACCACGCCGCGCGCCGCGGTGGGGAAGGCACCCAGGGCCAGCCGGCCCACGGGATGGTCGTTGCGCGACTGGAGCTCGGCCTCGGTCTCGTCGACCAGGGCCAGGATGTGTCGCGCGCGCTCCGCCAGCAACCGTGCGTTGGGCGTGAGTTCCACTCCGCGGCCCGTCCGGGTGACCAGTTGGTGGCCGGTCTCCTGCTCAAGTTTGCGAAGGTGCTGGGACACGGCCGAGGGCGTCAGGTGCAGCACCGCTGCTGCCCCGCTGACCGAGCCGAGGGCGGCCACGGCCTGCAGGCTGCGAAGTCGATCCAGGTTCAGCACGTTGAACGCACGCTACAAACAGAGCTCACAAAACCTCGCTTGTCCTGGGCTTCTCTCGATCGCAGAGTGGTGGCCATGGACTCAGTCTCCTCCACGACCGAGAGCGCGACCGACAACGGGGACAGGGTTTCGCCCTCACCTGCGGTGCCTCCCGGTCACCGTCCCAACGGCCGTTTCGCAACCGGCACTCCGTCCTCGCCAGTTGAAGCGGCCGAGGGTTCGCCGTCCGGTTCCCGCCGCAGCCTCGACTGGCGCATCCGCTTTCTGCTGCTGGCCCTGGTCTGGGGCCTCAGCTTTCTCTTCGTCAAGGTCAGCGGAGAGACTTTCGCGCCGCTTCAAGTCGCCCTGGGACGGGTGGCGCTCGGAGCCTTGGCGCTGCTGGTGGTGCTCGCGGTCAAGCGTGATGCGCTGCCCCGTAGGCCGGTCCTGTGGTTGCATCTCGCTGCCGCGGGCTTCCTGCTCAACGCCCTGCCGTTCACGCTCTTCGCCTACTCGGAGGAGCGCATCACCTCCGCGCTCGCCGGGATCTGCAACGCCACGACACCGCTGTTCACGCTGCTCGTGGCGATCAGCGCACTACCGAACGAGCGGCCCAACAGGAACCGGCTGGCGGGCATGGCCATCGGCTTTCTCGGCGTCCTCGTGGTCTTCGGCGTCTGGAACGGCGCGGACGTCGGCGATCCGGTGGGCGCGGGCCTCGCACTGACGGCCGCGCTGGGCATGGGCGCCGGCTGGGTGTACGTCCGTCGTTTCCTCACGGACTCCGGACACTCCATCGTCTCCCTGTCCGCGGCTCAGCTGACGGCCGGGGCCGTCGAACTGGCCCTGGTCACACCGTTCCTCACCTCCCTGCCCCGCCAGTTCCCACTCGCTCAGTCCCTGTCGCTCCTCACCCTCGGCACGGTGGGTACGGGCATAGCCTTCTTGATTCAGTACGGACTGGTGCGTGACGCGGGCGCCACGGTGGCATCCATGGTGACGTACCTCGTGCCCATCATCTCTACCGTCGCCGGCGTCCTCGTGCTGGGCGAAATGCTGAACTGGCACCAGCCGGTAGGCGCTGTGGTGATTCTCGCCGGCGCCGCACTGTCACAGCGCCCCGTTTCTTCACAGTAATCGCATCCGAACACGCACTACGGCTGCGGACCGCCGCGTCCCACAGATGCTGCGCCACTTGACCGGCGGCGGTCCCAAGCACCCCACCTACCAGGCCCTCGAAGAACTCGGCCCCATGATCCGCATCATCTTCATCTGCGACTACTCGGCCGACGAAGAGCTCCGCCGGGAGATCGGCGAGGACCTGAACGTGGTGGAGAACTTCAACTCGTTGAGGTGAGTGATCGCCGCGGTGATCCGGTGCAGGGCGAGCGCGGAGACCTCGACGTGCTCGCGGTCATCGCCGGTCAGGTCGCCGGCCTTGCCGTAGAAGATGTCCTTACTGGCGGTACACCCTCCGGAGTTCCGGCGCCGAGCGGTCGAGCTGGCGCGTCAGGGCGACAAACCCCTCATCCAGCTCGCGAAGGACCTGGGGATCAGCCGGTCATGCCTGCAGAACTGGATGGCCCAGGCCGACGCCGATGAAAATGGCGGCCCCGAGCGGCTGACCAGCGCGGAGAAGAAGGAACTGGAAGAACCGCGGCGCCGGCCTGATTCCCGACCGCGGCGGCCAGCAGGTCCATGCGGATACGACAGCCGCAGTTCGTCGAGATGCTGTAGGTGTGGCGAACCCGGATTCAGAGACGTTGAGCACGCAGCAGCAGGTCTGAATCGGCGGGCCTTCGGCGGCCATCACCTCGATGGCTTCGAACCGCCTTTTGGGAGCACCGCCTGTAAATGGCCTGGTCGCTCATCTGCAGGTATGCGGCCACCTGCTGCACGGTCCGGCCGGCCTCAACAGGTCGTGCGTCTTGTCGGTAGAGGCGTGCTCCTGCCTTTTTCCAGCACGCGGTCTGCGTCAGGCTCCGGCTATCCGAGGGACCACTGCTGGTTGCTGCCGCCGTTGCACGACCAAAGTTCGACCAGGGCGCCGTTGGCGGTTCCCGCGCCGGTCACATCCAGGCACAGGCCCGACTGGACGCCGGTGATCGTACCGTTGGAGTTAAGGTTCCACTGCTGGTTCACCTGGCCGTTACAGGACCAGATGACCGCTTTGGTGCCGTTGGTGGTGCCCTGGCCGTTGGCGTCAAGGCACAGGGTGCTGCCGCCGACCGTGACCGTCAGCTCCTTCGAGGAGTCGTGCGTCCAGGTCTGGTTCGCCTGACCGTTGCAGCTGTAGATCTGCTGCTGCGTGCCCAGCGTGGCGGTCGAGTTCGGATCATCCAGGCACTTACCCGCGCCCACCGCGCGCAGCGCACCCGTGCTGCCGGTGGTGGCGCCGCTGACGGTCCAGGTGAACGTCGTGGAACCGGTGGCGCCGGTGGGGTCGGTGGCCCTGACGGTCGTGGAGAAGCTTCCGCCGCTGGTGGGAGTGCCGGTGATCAGGCCGCTGGAGCTGATCGCCAGGCCGGGGGGAAGGCCGGTGGCGCTGTAGGTGAGTGTCTGCCCGCTCGCCGAGTCGGTGGCGTGGATCTGAAGCGCATTGATCGGGGTGCCGGAAGCGGCCGTCTGGTTGCCGGGATTGGTGACGGTGACCGTGTTGCCGCCGGTGGATCCGCTGCCGTCCAGACCCATGAAGTGAATGGCGTAGGCGGCCATCGCCGTGCCCTGGATCGGCAACTGGTGCCCGGCGCCGGCGATACTGTACGCCTCGACCTGCGTGGTTCCGGAGCTGTCGTTGTAGCGGGTCCGGTTCCAGTTGGTGACTGGGACGTCACTCGATGAGGGGGTCTGGCTCACTCCGAGCACGTTCGTCCACTGCTTGACCTCTTCACCGAGGTTGTTGTAGTTCAGGGTGGTGTCGGCGGTGCCGTGCCACAACTGCACCCTGGGCCGCGGACCGGTGTAGCCGGGGTAGGCGTCGTTGCGCACCAGATCGCCCCATTGCTGCGGGCTCATGATGACCTGGCCGCCGGCACAGGCCCCGTTCCATCCGCGGACCGTTCCGGTATAGAAGCAGTGGTAGGGCACGCCCATGAACGCTGCGCCCGCCTTGAACACGTCGGGGTAGTCGGCGAGCATGACGTCGGTCATCATCCCGCCCGACGACTCGCCGGTGACGTACACGGCGTTGGGGTTCCCACCGTAGTGCTGCTCGGTGTACGTGATCATCGACATCAGCCCGACCGGGTCGCTGCCGCCGTTACGCGTCAGTGCCTGATTGGACGAGACGTCCCAACAACTGCCGCTGGGATTGGTCGAGGGGTAGATGACGATGAACCCGTACTGGTCGGCCAGTTTCCCGAAATCGGTGCTGGAGTACAGATAGGGTCCCGTGCCCTGGCATCCGTGCAAAGCCAGCAGAATCGGCGGATTGGGCTTAACGTTGTTCGGCACATAGAGGTACATCAGTAGGTTGCTCGGGTTGGTGCCGAAGCTCGTGATCTGCGTCAACGAGGCGGCGGCGGCCTCGGGCGCGGCCGGCAGGCTCACACCGACCACGGCCCCGACCGCCAGGACGATGCCGAGCAGGCGAGATCTCAGTGACCGGAACCGGAACAGAGACCGCAGCATGGGACCTCCTCGCCCGTGGGCCTTCGTCAGCGCAGAACAACGAGTCGCGTCGTTACCGGAGAAGCCCAGATGTTCGTCCCGTCGGCCCAGCGGGTCAACGGCCCGCCCTGGCGGACGAGCGGGCATATCCATCTGGCACCGCCTCGGACCAGCGAAGCAACCTGCCGATCCGGCCCTGGCAGGGGCGAAGGCGCGGCCATCTGCCGTGTAAGTTTCATCCGCTCATTGCGCGAACGGCCGATTGAGGACGAGTTCATCGTTGCGATCGCGGAGGCCGACGACCAGGGCCTGTCCGCTGCCGGCCTCGGGCAACTCACCGGCCGATTCATTTCGCCCGGCTTGAAGTCCGTCGGCATCTCGGCGCGAAGGCGAATTCGGCTGCTTGCAGCATGGTCGATCACCTGCTATCGATTTGATGGCGAATGTCACCCGAGTTCGGACTATGAGTTTCACATTCCCCCGGGCCTCGTTGAGCAGACCTCACGACTCTTACGTCCTGCCGACGCGCCACCGAACACTGACGATGGAGATTCCGATGTCCTTAGCCTCTCCCGGCCGGCGGCGCGCACGGTCCGTTGCCTCTTCTTTGCTCGTCGCGGCGATGACGGCGGCCACACTGGTCCCGTCCGCGACCGAGGCCACGGCGGCCCAGCCGACCGCGACCGTGCTCCCGGACTACCGCGATACCCACTACAGCTTCGCCGAGCGGGCTGCCGACCTCGTCTCCCGCATGACTCTCGACGAGAAGGTACAGCAGCTGCACACGAACAGCGCTCCGGCCATTCCCCGACTCGGCGTACAGCAGTACACGTACTGGAGCGAGGGCCAGCACGGGCTCAACACGCTCGGCGCGAACACCGATCACGGCACCGTCGGCGGCGGGGTGCACGCGACGAGCTTCCCGACCAACCTGGCCGGCACCATGTCCTGGGATCCGAACCTGATCTACCAGGAGACCACGGCGATCTCCGACGAAGCCCGCGGCATGTTGGACAAGTCGCTGTGGGGTGTCGCGCAGAACAACCTCGGCCCGTCCGCGAGCGACTACGGCTCGCTGACCTACTGGGCCCCGACCGTGAACATGGACCGCGACCCCCGGTGGGGCCGCACCGACGAAGGATTCGGCGAGGACCCGTACCTGGTCGGCCGGATGGCCGGTGCGTTCGTGAACGGCTACCAGGGCCAAACCCCATCCGGCCGGCCGATGACGCCTTATCTCAAGGTCGCCGCCACGGCCAAGCATTACGCGCTCAACGACGTGGAGAACGACCGGCACGCGGACTCCTCGGACACCACGGACGCCAACATCCGTGACTACTACACCAGGCAGTTCCGGGATCTGATCCAGAACGCCCACGTGTCCGGCCTGATGACCTCGTACAACGCGATCAACGGCACGCCGGCCCCGGCCGACACCTACACGGCGAACGCGTTGGCGCAGCGAACGTACGGGTTCAACGGCTACACCACGTCCGACTGCGGCGCCGTCGGCGACGTCTACGCGCCGGGCAGCCATGACTGGGCGCCGCCGGGCTGGACCACGGCCACCACCAACGGCACGCCACAGTGGACGAACACCGCGACCGGCCGGCAGGTCTCCGGTGCCGCCGGTGGCCAGGCGTACGCACTGCGCGCGGGCACTCAGCTCAACTGCACCGGCTCGGAGGACACCTCCGCGAACATCAAGGAGGCCATCCAGGCCGGGGTGCTGTCCGAGGGCGTGATCGACGACGCACTGGTGCACCTGTTCACCATGCGCATGCGGACCGGCGAGTTCGACCCGCCGAGCAAGGTGGCCTACACGAAGATCACTAAGGATCAGATCCAGAGCCCGGCTCATCAGGCGCTGGCCGAAAAGGTCGCGGCGAACTCGTTGGTGCTACTGAAGAACGACCCGGTGCCCCACACCGACGCACCGCTGCTCCCGGCCGATCCGGCCACGCTCGACAACGTGGTCGTCGTCGGTGACCTGGCCGGCACGGTCACTCTCGGCGACTACTCCGGCGAACCGGCGCTCCAGGTGAACGCGGTACAGGGCATCACGTCCGCGATCAAGGCGGCCGACCCGAAGGCCACGGTCACCTTCGACGCGTGCGGCACGTCCACCGGCGCGACCACGGCGGCGAAATGCTCGGCGCAGACCCTCGCCGCGATCCGAACCGCCGACCTGGTGGTGGTGTTCGCCGGCACGGACACGAACCTGGCCACCGAGGGCAAGGATCGCACCACGATCGCCATGCCGGGTAACTACGACTCGCTGATCGACCAGGTGAAAGCGGTCGGCAATCCGCGTACGGCGCTGGCCCTCCAGGCAGGCGGCCCGGTCACCATCGACAAGGTCAAGGACGACTTCCCGGCCATCGTGTTCAGTGCGTACAACGGGGAGAGCCAAGGCACCGCGCTGGCCGACGTGCTGTTCGGCAAGCAGAATCCCAGTGGGCACCTGGACTTCACCTGGTACGCCGACGACGCACAACTGCCCGGGATGAAGAACTACGGCCTCACCCCGTCCCAGACCGGTGGCATCGGCCGCACCTACCAGTACTTCACCGGCACGCCGACGTATCCGTTCGGCCATGGCCTCTCCTACACCGGCTTCGCCTACTCGCACGTGCGTACCGACACCCGGACCGTCCACGCGGACGGGCAGGTGACCGTACGGCTGGACGTGACCAATACCGGCCGCAAGGCCGGCGCCACCGTCGCCCAGCTCTACGCGGCCACGCCGTTCACCGTGCCCGGCGTGGAACTCCCGCGCGAACGACTGGCCGGATTCCAGAAGACGAACGTCCTGCCGCCCGGCCAGACCCAGCATCTGGCCATTCCGGTGCACGTGAGCGATCTGGCCTTCTGGGACGAGGGCCGACATCGCGACGTGGTGTACGACGGCCCCTACCAGTTCAGGGTGGGCACCGACGCCGACCACATCGTCGGCACCAGCACGGTGCGCGTCACCGGAACCATCACCCCGAGGACGCGGTACGTGACCGTGCAGCCCGATCACGTGGTGTTCGCGCCGGGCGAGAGCATCGACCTCGCAGGCAAGAACCCGTGGATCGCCGATGACACGGCGCAGGCATCCCAGCACGTCCGGGCCGACCACATCGTCGAGGCGGTGAACAACGACGAGTCGTTCGTCGACCTGGCGCACACTCGGGTCGGGTACCGCAGCAGCGATCCGCGGGTGGCCCGGGTGAGCCCGGCCGGCAAGGTCACCCTGGTCGCCCCCGGCGTGGCGACCATCAGCGTCACGGTGAACGGGGTCACCGGCTCCACCCCGGTCGTGGTCAAGCAGCCGTTCACGCTGAGCGCGCCGGCCCAGGTACAGCCGGGCACGACGTTCACCGCCACCACCACGCTGCCCAACCCGGCGGGTGCCCAGCCGCTGCGCGACGTGAGCCTGACGCTGACCGTGCCCAGCGGCTGGACCTCCCAGGCCGCGTCACCGTCCACCTTCACCACCGTGGCGGCCGGCCAGACGGTCAGCACCACCTGGCATGTGGACGTGCCGGCCTCGGCTCAACCGGGCAAATTCGCTCTATCGGCGCAGGCGACATTCACCTCCGTCAACGGGCGTGGCACCTCTATGGACGCGACCACCACGCTGCTGCCGCATCCGCCGTACTCATCGTTCCCAGCGGCGTACAACAACGTGGCCATCAGTGACGACGCCGACCCCGGCACGGGCGACATCGACGGCAACGGCGCCAGTTTCTCCGCCCAAGCGCTGGCGAACGCGACGCCCAGCCTCACCCCAGGCGCCACCTTCACCCACGACGGGTTGACCTTCACCTGGCCGAAGGCGCAACCGGGCACCCCGGACAACGTGGTCGCCGGCGGAGCGGCCGGCGGGCAGACCATCGCCATCTCCGGCTCCGGCCGCACACTCGGCCTGATCGGCACCGGTGACTACGGCAGCTCGGTCGGGACCGCGACCGTGACCTACACCGACGGCACCACCGACTCACACACCATCAGCTTCGCGGACTGGTGGGCCAACGCGGCGATCGGCGGCGACATCGTCACCACGGTCCCGTACATCAACACCGCCGGCGGCCGGGAGGACCAGCAGGTGAGCCTGTATTACGCCGCGATACCACTCCAGACAGGCAAGACGGTGCGATACCTGACGCTGCCGGATATCAGCGACGGCGCGGTCGCCGGCACAGCGGCGATGCACATCTTCACCGTCGCCATCGGCTGACCGGCCTCGTTCCTCCCGGTTGCCGGCCGTCTCGGACCTCACCGCCACGTCATAGACGGGCGGTGCCACGAGCGCGGCGCGCAACCGGGAGCGTGGGTGCTCGCCGTCTGCTCGGTTGCCGCGAAGCGGCCGGGCACACGGCGTCGATTGGAAGGGAAGCAGCTGATGGGTCCACGCAGACGACGCGGTGGCCGTCGATTCAGGCTGGTCTGCGCATCACCGTCAAGCGCGCCCGCGTGCCCAAGCCCGGGGAGCCCGACGCCCTGACGGTCCAGCAGCAGGGTGCCGTCGAGCGCGGGGCCGCCCACCGCGGCTCCCGGGACGCGGCGATCGTCGCGGTGCTGCTGTACGCCGGGGCCCAGGTGGAGGAGTACGGCCGCCTGGAGCTGGAGGACGGCTCACCGACTCCGGCATCGCCCAGGTCGTCCTGGCCGTCGGCAAGGCTGCGGACATCGACGGCCTGCGCCCGCACCGGCTCCACCACACCTTTGCCACCCACCGGCGCCAGGGCGGCGCCGACCCCGCCCAGGTCCAGGCCCTGCTCCGCTCGAGCCCCCGAAACGGGAAATCTTGGCCGGATATGACCACGACACGGGTAGGAAGGGTCGATGGGGCATTGGTGAGGTGATTCGAGATGACAGCTGGTCCTAGTGGTGGGCGACAGGTCGGCCGGTCGGGTTGCGTCCCCGGACGTGGTGTACGAGTTTCCGCTGTTCAGAGGCGTGGCGTCCTGAACTGAGACGGCCATCCCGTAATCCTTCGAGATGCGAAGTCAAGATCGAAGGAGACCAACGCGATGGCCGTCAGTGACAGTGTGGACCCTGCCGGATGGTTCGCCGAGCAGATCGGGGCGTGTGAGCCGGATCTGCTGCCCTGCCACAGGCGAACTCAAGCCCCGTGGCTTCTCCGCTGAGGAAGCCACTGATGTCATGTTAAGGAGCTTCGGCGGGCTCGTCTGCCGTGACTGGCCGTTCCGATGCGCCCGAGTCGAGCGTGTCCCGTCCGGGCATGGTCGGGAGTCACCGCCCGCGAGGTGTTGAGAATCGTTCGATTCTCAACACCTCGCAGCCTGTGAACCGCCGCCGCACTGTCCCGGATACGTCGGCGCTGGGGTTGGCTGGTGCACCGCTGCGGTGTTGGTGTCATCTGCCTGCCCTGCGGTCCGCCGTCGCGAAGGAGTTGTCCTGTGCGCCGATGGCTGTTTCCTGGCGGATGGATTGCAGGGTGGGGTAGTCGGTGTAGCCGGCTCGGCCACCCGCGAACGTCACATAGTTGTCCCGGACTGGGTTGATGGGTGCGCCGGTGCGGAGCCGTTCGACGAGGTCGGGGTTGGCCAGGAAGGGACGGCCGAGGGCGATCAGGTCGGCTCCTGCTGCCCGGAGCCGTTCGGCCGCGTTCCTGCCGCCGTCGGCTGGGATCTGATCCAGGGGCAGCACTGGGTTGGCGATCAGCGTGCCGGGCCAGTTCGCGCGGATGTGCGGGAAGAGTTGCTGGTCGGGGTCGGCGAAGGCGATGTGCAAGTAGGCCAGGCCTTTGTCGGCAACGGCCGCGACGAGTGCCGGGTACAGGATGTCGGCGTCGGCGTCGGCGATGCCGTTGAAGGTGATACCGGGGGAGATGCGCAGCCCGATGCGCTCTGGCCCGATGGCCTCGGATACGGCGTTGACGACCTCGACCACGAACCGGATGCGGTTGGCCACGGAGCCGCCATAGGCGTCGGTGCGACGGTTGGTGTTGGGAGCGAGGAACTGGTGGAGGAGGTAGCCGTTCGCGCTGTGCACCTCGACACCGGCGAAACCCGCGTCGATGGCCCGGCGGGCCGCGGCGGCGAAGTCGCCCACGGTGTTCCGGATGTCCTCAAGCGTCATCTCGCGTGGGACGACCGCGCTCTGGCGGCCGCTGGGGGTGTGGATGGTTTCCGGGAGCGGAATCGGGGAGGGGGCGAGGGGTGTCAGTCCGCTGTTGTCGGGGTGCCCGATGCGGCCGCCGTGCTGAATCTGCAGGAACATCGGGCCCCCGCCTGCGGCGTCCACCGCCTGGGTGACCTGCCGCCATCCGGCGACATGGGCGTCGGTGTGGATGGCGGTGATGTTCGGGTAGGTCTGCCCGACGGCATTGGGAGTGGACGCTTCGGCGATGATCAACCCGGCGGAGGCACGCTGAGCGTAGTAGGCGGCCATGAGCGGCGTCGCGCTGCCGTCGGCGGTGGCGCGGTTGCGGGTCATCGGCGCCATGACCAGGCGATTCGCCAGGCCGAAGGGGCCGAGCCGGTAGGGGGTGAACAGGCGTGATGTGGGCGCTGTGTCCGTCATGCCGACACCGTAGAATGTGACGTCAATGTCAGATTCAAGCTCGGACGGTGTGAGATGTGTCATGCGGATCGGTGAGCTGTCCCGGCGTACCGGGGTGAGTGAGCGGTCCTTGCGCTACTACGAGACGCAGGGCCTTTTGACGGCGGAACGCACGCCTGGCGGCCACCGCGAGTACGCGGACAGCGCCGTTGACCGCGTCGCACGGATCCAGGAGTTGTATACCGCAGGGCTGTGCAGCTCCAAGATCGCGCAGTTGCTGCCGTGTATGCGGGACGCCGACGGCGGCCCGGCTGCGACCGCCAGCGCGCGGTTGATCACCGACCTCGCCGTCGAGCGGGAGCGCATAAATCGCCAAATCCACGATCTACTCCGCTCCCGGGATGTGCTAGACGAGGTGATCATCGCAGCTTCGGGCCGCCCCAGGTCCAGCGTGAACCAGAGCAAAGACCAGCGGTAGGCGCTTGCCCGTGCCCGGGCGCGTGCTTCCAGAGTCGTCAGGCGGCGGTGAGGTCCAGCCGGGCATCCATGTCCAGGTAGAAGCGCCCGTACGGATTGATATGCGTCCAGAACAGTGGGCTGATGGCGCGTCGGTCTTCGGGGGTGAGCCGCTCGGCCCATCCGACGCCGTTGTGGTCGCCTCGCCCCACCACTCGACCTCGCGGGCCGCCAGGGTCTCGTTGACGACGCGGGCGATCGCGGCCCGCAGGTTCTCCCGGGTGATGTGGCTGGCCCGCACCCGGCGCAGCGCGCCCTCGTCCTCGCCGTGCTCGCCGGTGACGGCCATCTGCCGGATGCCCATGTTGGTGCCGAGGGCGAACAGGGCTGGCTGATGGCGCAAATGCTGCCCTCACGAGCGACCGGGGACCTGTTCGCCGGGATGTGGACCCTGCTGGCCGTGCTGGGTGCGGTCCCCAAGACGCTGGTCTGGGACAAGGAGAGCGCGATCGGTCAGTGGAAAGGCGGCCGGCCGCAGCTGACCGCCGAGGCCAACGCATTCCGCGGCATGCTGGGGATCGCGATCCACCAGTGCAAGCCCGCCGACCCCGAAGCCAAGGGCCTGGTCGAGCGGGCGAACGGGTATCTGGAGACCTCCTTCATGCCCGACCGCATCTTCGCAAACCCGAGTGACTTCAGCGCCCAGCTCACCGGCCGGCTGGCGCGAGCCAACACCCGCCATCACCGGCGGATCGAGTGCCGTCCCGCCGACCGCATCGAGGCCGATCGGGCGGCGATGGTTCCGCTTCCGCCGGTTGCTCCGGCGGTCGGCTTGCGGACTTCGACCCGGCTGGCACGCGACCACTACGTCCGGGTCGCCTCCAACGACTATTCGGTCCATCCGTCGGTGATCGGCCGTCTGGTCGAGGTCGTCGCCGACCCCGAGCAGGGAGCCGCCGCACACGAGAAGGACGCGTTCGACCCGGCGAAGGCCATCACTGAGGCCGTGGAGCGGACCAAGGCGGATCGCCGCCCGGACGACCACCGTAGCCAGTGACCGCAGAAGGGGTTGGCCATGCCACGCATCTGCCCGTCGTGCGACGGCGAGGTACCGCAGCGGACCACCGGCCGGCCTGCGACCTACTGCTCGACGGCGTGCCGTCAGGCCGCGCACCGCGCGAAGGCACGGGCCCGTACGGCCATCGAGCGCGCCGCCGAGGCGCGGGCCGGGGCGGCCCGGGACATCGAGCACGCGCTCGCCGTGCTCCATCAGGCCCGTGACGCCCTCGCCGTCCCCCTTCCAGCAGGCCAGGCAGGCCACGGCCGCCACCGTCGCCGCAGATGGTGAGTACTGGCAGATCGCCCCGCCGACCGGGTGGGAGGACCACGTCGAGGAACTGGCCGCAACGGCGAACCGGTGCGCCCGCACGGCCGCCGACCGGATCCGGGACCACCGCCGGGCGGCGGCCGTGCACGCCCAGGCGCTACGCGTCGCCGGGATACCTCCCGCGCCGGCGAGTACTCGAGGACGCGACGAAACCGGCGGCGGTTCCGTCGCCACCGCGGACGCGGCGGCCGCCGCGACGAAACCCGCCGCCCTCGGCGTCGACCGGCAGCCCGATCGAGACGCGGTGTTCGCGGTCGTGGAGGACCTCATCGACGCCGTCGACGACGTCGCGGCCGAGGGCGGGCCGCTGATGAGCGCGGTCGCCGACCCGTACGCCCGCCTGGCTGACGTGTGGGCCGCCCAGGCCGGGGACGGGCCGATCGTCGAGCTGGTCGGCGCCGCACGGGCCGTGGTGGCCGCCGCACGGCCGTACGCCACTCACCTGCCGCCCGCACTCGCCGCCGCCATCGCAAGCGCCGAGCAGGAGCTGCAGGAGGCGAGGCGATGACCGGCGCAGCGCGCGTGATGAGCCGCGGCGGCCCTGTGCGTCGTTGCGGTGGCGGTCGCCGCCGGATGCGCGGCCGGGTGCCGCCAGCAGGCGCAGGCCCGGGGCGTGGTCGTCGCCCGGCCATACCTGTACGTCGGCAGCAGCTACACCCACTACCTGCGGATCCGGCAAGCTGACGACTCGACCGTGCGCCAGCGCGTCGGGTCACGCACCTGGCACCGCTGCCATTGGCGCTGAGAATGATCATGGTCGGGTGGCGGTCCCGGCGGGACACGTTCGGGAGCGGGAGGGCGTCGCGGAGCGACAGACGGCCCGGCGTCGCGGGCTGCTGAACGGGTGCGTGTGCCCGGGCGTCTGGCGCGACGTGTCGTTTGATTGAGGTGTCTTTGGGGATGCGACGGTCGGCTCATATACCGTCGGCGTGGGTGTAATCGGCTTTAGCCTGGTGTGTGCTGGTCTGGCTGAATGGTGTTGATGTTTGAGGGGTTGGGTATGCGGCAAGCCCGGTGGTGCACGTCGAGTCGTAGTACGGGGGCGTGTGTCCAGGCCAGCCCGGCGATCCGGTGGAAGTCGGATGGGGTGATCACGCAGGGTGCGGGCGAACGCGTGGGGGCGAGGGTTTTGTGGCCCGCGGCCGGCTCGCCGGGGCGGTCCACGGCTCGGGAAGCTACCGGTCTGGCCTGGGAGCAGGCCATTAGTGTCGGCCGTATCGGCGGCACGGTTTCTGGTGGCGATGCCGGTGGTTACACGACCGCCGTTGGATCGGTGTCTGCATCGCAGGTGAACGCTTGGCGGGGTAAAGCGGGTGCGGGCCGCCATAGCCGGCCGCGCGCCGCCACGCATACCGGCGCGGTCCGGGCTGGGATTTCCGCGGATGGGACGGTTCACGGGCCGGTATCGGGTCGAGTGCGTGATGCGGCCGGTGGCGTGGTGGTTCACCTGCCCGCGGCCGGTGGCGTGTTGTCGGCGGAGCAGGTCGAAAACGATGCCGCCGCGGCCGCTGAATCGGCCAAGAACGCTGAGAAGGACCGGCTTGACGGGCCGGGCCCGGTGCCCGGACCGGAGTGGGGCAGCCGGTTCTTCTGGGTGCTGCTCACCGGCCTGTCACGTCGCTGGTCACCCACACGGCCGCTTCCGGATATGGCCTCGGCCCTGCGGTGGCCATCCGTCACCACGTGGGCGGACGTGGTCGCCTTTTTGACCAACGCCGATCCCGGCACGCACGCCTTCATCCGGCTCGGCCGCCCCAACCGGATAGGTCACGGCATCGCCGTGTACCGCACCCACGATCAGGGTCTGGTGTTGATCGATCCCCAACAACCCGCTCAACGGCCGCAGGACCGCTACACCATCATCGTCGGCACCCAGAAAGTGACCGACTGGCTCACCGACACGTACGGCACACCAGAACATCTCGGTACACGAGACGGCCTCGGCACGCGAGACGGGCTGCCGCTGATCGATGCCCACGTGCTCTTCCAGAACCCGGGCGGACAGGTGATCCACCCGCCACTCGGCCAGGCCACGCCACCATCAAAACTCGTTCAGGCCCTGACCGACCCCACCGACCCCCACACCGGGGCAAACCCGCCCCGCCGACCTTCCTCCCCACCACCGGCCTACATCGGCACCGAACCCCCGGGCTACGAGCCTGGGCAACCGCCGGACTACAGTGAGCGCAGTCCCGGTGACTGCCTGATGTACGCCCTGCACGACACGGCCTTTCACGTGTTGCCCCCGGAGGCGCACACGGTCCAAGGGATGCGAACCCGGCTCGCCGACGCCCTACGCGACACCCCCGCCTACCGGGACCGCCTGCGCGATCAAGCCCGGCAATTCCTCGCCGAAGACCACGCCAGAGCCCTGGGCCACCAGCGGGGCACCCGGGCCTGGAACCAGGCGGTCAACACCCACCTGGCCGCCTATCCAGAGCCGGACTGGGCCCAGATCATCACTGATCTGCGGACCCCCGGCTCGTGGGACAACGCGGCTGGGGACATCGCCCCCCACGTGGCCGCCTGGGTGTTCAACCTCACCATCACCGTCGACGGTCCGGACAACACCCGCCATCAGATCGGGGACCCCAACGGCACCCCCATCGGCCTATGGCGTAACGGCACCCACTGGGAACCCCTCCCAATCGATGAGGTCGCGCTCGTAGGAGGGGAAAACCAGCCGTCGCAGCCGCAGCGCCCGGTCGAATGGGACCTGCAAAGCCTGCGGCACCGCCTCCAGATGTATGAGCGTGGCCATGTCCGGATCGAGATCGATGCCCTCTACTTCCCCAGTTTCGACGGGGTGGGAGATGACGAGCTCCTCGCCCAGCTCGGCCCCGACTACGCAATAGAAAACCGGGACGGGCTTCGGTGGTTCGTCTACCGGCCGGCGGGGGCGCAGCCGCAGCGGGCCCCCGGCACCGGGGCAGACGTTTACATGGCCCTTACCGGTGACGCGATGGTTACCGGGCTTTGCGCGTCGATATCGGATCGCCAGGCTCAGATCGCTGCTGATCTCCGCAAGCAAACAGGTGGTGGGGAGGTCGATCCGGCCGTGTTGCAGGCCGCCTGCGACCGTGACCCTCAGCTGCGGGTTCTGCGGGATGCTTTGGCTTCGTGGTCCAGCGGTCCAACCGCCGCCAGCACCGGTACCGGTGCCGGTGCCGATGGGGGGTTGGAGGGGCGGATCGATGGTGCCGTTGCTGCGGCCGCGGTCTGGGCCAGGCAGGCTGATCAGGGCCGGCCTGAGGGTCCGGTGGTGGCCACGGGCGAGTGGAGGAGCCGGTACTGCTGGTTGTTTTTGACCGGGTTGGCGCGGCGGTTGTCCGCGGCGCTGCCGGATCCGGTAGCGGCCCTGCGCGGGCCGCGTTTCACCGCGTGGGATCAGGTGACCGGGGTTTTGGCCGGGGCTGATCCCGGCACGTCGGTGTATGTGGCGCTGGGGAACTTCCGGCGGCTGGGGCATGGGATCTGGATCGCACACCTTGGTGGTCGGCTTTTGAGACTGATCGATCCTGACCAGAACGCCGCTAACGGTGGCTACACCAGCATCGTCGGCACCGAAGAACAGGTACTCGCCTACCTCACCGGTGCATCGGATGAATCGGATTGGCTGGGTGAGGGGAAGGTAGGCAGCCGGGAGGGTTTGCCGTTGATCGATGCCCATGCCCATTTCAGGGCCCCCAACGGCCAGGACATCGACCTGCTCCCGCCGGCTGGGCCGGAGTCGGGATCGGCCGCCCAGGCCGTGACCGACCCCACCTTCCGCAGCGGCATCGGCATGCCCCGGCCGGCGCCCGACGATGAGGAGCGGTGGGACCGGCTTTACCAAGCAGTGGCAGCCACGGCCAGGGTAGGCCTCACGGTCAGCAAGGCCGAGAGGACGTGGGGCCAGTCTCACGACGGGGGTGCCAGCGAGGCGGCCAAGGCGGCGGTCAACGATCAGAACCAGTTGTACGCCCACGGGCTGGCACGGCACGGGAATCGTGTGTATCTCACCGGATACGTCCCCGCCGGTCCCGAGCCCACGCCGCCGGCACCGCGGGCACCGCAGGCACGCGACGATGAGGAGCGGTGGGCCCGGGTTTACCAAGCAGTGGCAGCCACGGCCGGGGTAGGCCTCACGGTCAGCAAGGCCGCGGAGAAGTGGGGCCAGTCTTACGGCGTGGGTGTCAGCGAGGCGGCCAAGGCGGCGGTCAACGATCGGGAACAGTTGTACGCCCACGGGCTGGCACGGCACGGGAATCGTGTGTATCTCACCGAACACGTCCCCGCCGGTCCCGAGCCCATTCCGCGGGCACCGCGGGCACAGCCGGCACCGCGGGCACGCGACGATGAGGAGCGGTGGACCCGGCTTTACCGAGCAGTGGAAGCCACGGCCGGGGAAGGCCTCGCGGTCAGCACGGCCGAGAGGACGTGGGGCAGGTCTCGCGGCGGGAGGGGTGCCAGCGAGGAGGCCAAGGCGGCGGTCAACGATCGGAACCAGTTGACCGCCCACGGGCTGGCACGGCACGGGGATCGTGTGTATCTCCCCGAATACGTCCCCGACGGTCTCGAGCCCCTGCCGCGGGCACCGCGGGCACCGCGGGCACGCGATGATGGGGAGCGGTGGGCCCGGGTTTACCAAGCAGTGGGAGCCACGGCCGGGGAAGGCCTCGCGGTCAGCACGGCCGCGCAGAAGTGGGGCAAGTCTCGCGACGGGCGGGGTGCCAGCGAGGAGGCCAAGGCGGCGGTCAACGATCGGGAACAGTTGAACGCCCACGGGCTGGCACGGCACGGGGATCGTGTGTATCTCCCCGAATACGTCCCCGCCGAGTCTTCGAGGAGCACGCGAGCTGCCTACGACAACCCCGTCTACGACAACCCCGTCTACGACAACCCGGCCCTGGGCCCCGCCTACCCCGTCCTCTCTTCTCGCCCCGGCCCCGCCACTGTCCCGGCCTTCGGCGACTTCAGCCAGCCCACGGGGCCGATGTGGGAGCTTCAGGAGATTGCCGACTCGGCGGTTCAGTCGGGTGTTGTCCTTTATCACGATTACCTTGCTGATGTTATGGCCCGGGGGTTCACTGAGCCCGACGCGGCGGAGGCGTGGAATCGCGCGTCGGATCCCTACCGCGGCTCCGGCTATGCCGGAGGGGGTTCCTCTTTCGGACACGGCGGCTACACCGGTGTCTTCAGGGCCGATGTGAGCGATGGGATGACGGCTGGGCTTCGCGCGTCGATATCGGATCGCCAGGCTCAGATCGCTGCTGATCTCCGCAAGCAAACGGGTGGTGGGACGGTCGATCCGGTCACCTTGTCGACCGCCTACGACCGTGACCCCCAACTACGGGTTCTGCGGGATACTTTGGCTTCGTGGCCCAGCGATCCAACCGCCACCCGCACCCCGGCCACCACCCCGGCTCGCACCGATACCACCAACCGCGCCCCGGCCGCGCATATCGACCTCGATCCCGGCAGTGGCATCTCCTGGGTTACCGCCACCTACAGTGCCCGCAGACCCAATGGCGAGGTGATCCCCCTACACCAGCAACGCTGCGTCAGCGTCGCTGTCATCACCTCAGGGCCGAAGCCTCGATAGTCCTCCCGGTCGCCGTGAGCATGACGAGCGGACCACCAAGCGCCGTCTGTGGAGTTTCCGCAGTCTCGACCCCGCACAGCCGTCCAAAACGCAACGCTCAGTGTCGACGGCCGCCCGCCGGGCCTCAACCCCGGTCGTCCCCTGCAGCACTCACCCCGCCATGATCAGCACTCCAGACCGGGCCCGGACCAGCTACCGGAACAGCACATTCACATTCCGCCAGACCAGCACTCGACCTGTCCACCACACAGCAGTCCACTGACCGCCCACCAGCACAAACCCTGGCCACCAGCCAGCACTTTCAAGACCACCCACCAGCGCTCACCGATGCCCGCCAGCAGCCGGTGCCGACGTCGCCGCTGCCACCGACGATCCGCTCGTCCGTCATGCCGCGCCTCCCCGGCAGGCTTGATTTCCACGATGACCGCTTCACATCCGCGACCGAGGTCACGATTCGGGCTCATCACTCTGTGTCCCGAAAAGCCGGACGTACCGTCGTCCCCCGGGTACCTTGATCACCTATGGCTCTGCGGTACGCGGTCCTCGCGCTCTCACTCGTCACCCTCGCGGGCTGTGGCGGCACCGGCGGCGGCGCCCGCGACGTGTCCGCCCACCAGACGACGCCGGCCACGGCGCAGGCGGCCTCCTGGTGGCGGCCGAAGGCCGGCGTCAGCTGGCAGTGGCAGCTCAGCGGGAAGATCGACACGTCGGTCCAGGCGAGCGTTTACGACATCGACATGTTCGAGACGCCGAAGTCGACGGTGACCGCGCTGCACGGCAAGGGGCGCAAGGTCATCTGCTACGTCAGCGCCGGCTCGGTGGAGCAGGGGCGGCCGGACTACACGTCCTTCCCCAAGTCCGTCATCGGCAAGAAGCTCGACGGCTGGCCGAAGGAGCGCTGGCTCGACATCCGTAGGCTCGACGTGCTGCAGAAGATCTGGGCCAAGCGCCTGGACCAGTGCAAGGCGAAGGGCTTCGACGGCGTCGAGCCGGACAACGTCGACGCCTACCAGGCCGACTCGGGTTTCCCGCTCACCGCGAAGCAGCAACTGGCGTTCAACCGCATGCTGGCGCGCGTCGCCCACCAGAAGGGCCTCGCGGTCGGGCTGAAGAACGACCTCGACCAGATCCCCTCCCTGGTCAAGGACTTCGACTTCGCGGTGAACGAGCAGTGCGCGGAGTACAAGGAGTGCTCCACCCTCAAGCCGTTCATCGCGGCGGGCAAGCCCGTCTTCCACGCCGAGTACAACCTGCCGCTCAGCAGGTTCTGCCCCGAGTCCAAGCGCCTGCGCCTCAGCTCGATCAAGAAGACCCTCGACCTCACCGCCAAGCGCCAGGCCTGCCCCTGATCCGTGAAGTGATCCGCCGGTAGGCCCCCGGCCCCGGTTGCGCCGGCGTGCCGTGAGGTTATCTACCGGACAGCCCGAGATGAACGGTCGCGATGCGATCCCAGACGTAAGAGTGGCCCACCCGCTCCTGACTGACCAGGTCGATCGCGTCGATCCGGATGTCGATCGGGATCGGCGGAGGCTGCATCGCCCCGATCACCGGTTCCGCTGGAGCCTCCGCGTTGCTGTAGGCGACGGAGAGATGTGGCACCCAGTCCGGGTCGTCAGCGAGCCGATTGGTACGTACGGTCGTGGCCACAGCCTGCCTGACTTCTGCCCGCACCGCGTCCAGTCCATCTCTTGGAACGACGCTGAGAACCACCGCCTCGCTGTGGAACAACGGACGCCCCAGGCTGACCTCCGCCGGTTCTACCGATCGCAAGCGTTCGGATACGGCAGTGATCATGGCCTGCACCTCTGAGTCGCTGATCTCATCCACGAAGCCGACGATCTGCGTCGTCATGTGGAGCCAAGGGGCCGGCACGGGATCCAGCCCCGGAAGGCCGGCGAGACGGTCTCGGCACTCTGCAACGAGCCTCCCGACGTCCGGCCGATCGCTGAACAAGATGTGCCACACATAAAGCCGACGCCCTGGGCGTACACCGGGGCGCCACCACCAATGATCCGTCATCATCCTGTTCGGCAGAGGACTCATGGAGGTCTTCCTCTCACGCCGGCTCGGATCGCATCGCTTGCCGTACCGCTTCGAACTGCTCGTGGAAGGCCGCGATCTCAGGAGCGTTGCTCCGCTCGGCCCGCAGCGACCGGTCGAGTTCGGCCACACGCCACACGTTGGAGGGCACCAGGCGACCCGACTTGACGGCCAACCGGCCGAGGTGTGCCGCCTCTTCCGCCTCATGACGTGCGAGCAGGATCATCGCGAGGTCCACACGGGCGGTCGCCACACGTCGCGGGCGGCCGAGGCGCCCCTCCTCGCGAATAACGCGGCGGGCGCACCGCTCGGCCTCATCGGAGCCGTCACCGAGCCAGGCCAACGTCGTAGCCGTGTAGGAAGTGAGCTTGCTCGGGTCGAAGACGAAGTGGTGATCAGGCCACTCCGGCCGAAGCCTGTCCGCCATCGCCTCAGCGTGCTCTAATGCCGCGAGAGTTCGGTCCTTGTCCCCCAGGCGGGCCGAAGCTCGGGCCGTCTGGGCGATGAGTTGGGCCGCTGCGGAGGAGACCGCATCGGCGTTCATCAGGCCGGCTTGGCAATGCTCCAACGCGTCGGGATAGCGGCCGTCGAGAAGTGCCTGCCACGCCTTGATCTCGAAGCTCCAAGCGATGAGATCACGATGACCCGCGTGCTCACCCGCCCGGCGCGCCGTTTCGCTGCTCAGTTCGGACGCACGCCGCTGACCGAGGTCTTCGTGAACACAAGCGGTGAGGAGCGCCAGCAGACCACCGACGGCGATCAGGTCTCGACGCTGCGTCAGCGTGGCGCGCCCGTCGATCAACCTGGTCAGGTAATGCCGATAGGTGCGGATTTGAGGCAGCAGTTCCGTCGGCTTCTGTGACGTGTACTGACGGCACAGCCGGTGGATGCCGAGTTGAACGCCCTCAACGGTGGACGGCCCAACGTCGGATGCTTCGACCCGGCGGATGAATTCCAGTGCGTCGAGTTCGTCGCTCGTTTCAGGCTCCTGTCCGGCAACAGGAGTAGGCGAGGGAAAGAGGTCCTCTTCCGCCATGGCGAACGCGCGGCAGTAGAGCAGTCGGTAGCGCTCGGAGATGCCGACGGCGCCGCGCTCCGGTTGCGTCCACGCAGGTGAGGAGGCACTCGTGGTCGGGGAGCGAGCCACGGGTCTCACCGGCGGCCCGCGCGAGCCGGCGTGCCATTTCCGGTTTGTCCCAGCCGCGAGCCTTGCGTTCGGCGCGAACGCGCTCGGCGTGCAGCCGGCGCGTGTCTGTCGACATCCTCCAGCACCTCCGCTGACGCCCCAGAACACCGGAGGCGTGTTCTGTCTTGTTCCCGCATTGTCCCCTGCCGCTCTCACCGACGCATCGGTTTCACTGAAAGTCACCGAACGGCTACACGAATGGGGAAAGGGGGCCGCGACGGTGACCGATTCGACGACAGACCCACAGGCAGGAGTGGCCCGGATCGAACGGACGATCCGGGCACGGCTCGACGAACTCGCGGAGACTCTACGGAAACAGAGCCTGGCGGTGCGGGTAGGGACCAGCGCGCTGGTGGCCTGGAACCCTGCGGCGTCGGCAACCGACGACCCGCGTGGACAGGCCATGAATCCCGGCCTGTCGCAGTACGTCGCCATCGCTCCGGACGGCGGATCCCTGCATTGGTACTGGTGCTGGACGGGCCCCACCCGCGACGCACCGCTGGAGACCGAGTACATGTGCCCGGCCGAGGAGATCGACCGCGCCGCCGTCCTGATCACCAAGGTGCTGCGGGTCGACGACCACGACGAAGGCCGGCCATGACGGACCTCTGCGCCGGGCGGTCTTACCCTGGCCAAGGATCCGATACGCGCGTCGATCAGATCTCACCGCCCACCCTGCCGTACGCTCCCGAGGCGGGGATGTGGCTGGCGCGGCTACGGGCCGAGTTCCCTCGCTGGGGGATCCTGTTCGATCCGTGGAGATCCGCCTGGATAGCGGTGCGGGGTCGGCGGCAGATCGAGGTCGCGCCCACCGCTATCGCGTTACGCGACACGTTGCAGGCGCTACGGTCACGCAGGCACCGCTGACCAGGGGGAGGACGCATGCCGGATCGGTACCGGTCCATCATCGACGTGCACGTCATCCTCGAACGCGGCACCGAGATCCTTCTCCTGGAACGCCAGGGCACCGGATACTGCGACGGCATGTTCCACCTGCACAGCGGCCATCTCGACGAAGGAGAGCCCGTCACCGAAGGCGCCGCCCGTGAAGCCCGCGAGGAGGTCGGTGTCCGGATCGAGCCGGGAGACCTGCGGCTGGCCACCGTCGTCCACCACCGGCAGCGGCCCGACCTCGCCCGCCTCGGCATGTTCTTCGCGACCGACCGGTGGGACGGAGAGCCCTACAACGCCGAGCCCCACAAGTGCGGCACGCTCCTGTGGTGTGACCCGGTCCTGCTGCCGTCGAACACGATCGACTACCCGGCAGCCGGCATCAAGGCCTATCTGGCCGGTACATCGATCACGATCCACGACTGGTGACCGCGACGCTTCGGGGGCTCGGTGACTTTGACGCTTCTATGTTCTGTCAAGCGGCCTTCGCAGCCGGTGCTGGGCCGTTTTCGAGGGCCCGGAAGATCCTGCGGGCGAGATAGCGCTTGAGGCAGCGGATGGCTTCGCGGCGGGTTTTGCCTTG
>NZ_JAMXMV010000038.1 GCF_024055715.1 Actinoallomurus soli | reverse complement strand
GGCGTCCACCGCTACGTCGTGGAACGCACGATCGGCCTGCTGCACTGGTTCCGCCGCCTGCGCATCCGCTGGGAGATCCGCGATGACATCCATGAGGCGTTCATGACCCTGGCCGCAGCCATCATCTGCTGGCGACGCCTCGTCCGCTGATCTTTCTGTTAGGACCTCTTGGTCCGGTATTTGTCCGGTGTGGTGCGGACGACACCTTCGGCGTCGCGGTAGCGGACCCGGAACCAGGGTCCGCGTTTTTCTGCCCAGGCCATCATGAGCTCCTTTCACGCATGCGTGGATTGGCGTCGCGCCGCTGGGTGGGGGGCGGCGCGGGTCGGGGTCATCACCGCTCGACTCGGGGTGGGCGCTCAAGTCACGCCCCGCTCCCCGGGCGGATCCGACTATCGGCGGCGGGAGCGTGGGGCCTGCCGGCCAGCGGCGACGATCGCCTCCAGGTCGGCGCGGGAGAACCGCAGGTGCTTGCCCAAGAACGTGCACGGAATCGCCCGGGCGGCGGCCTTGCGGCGCAGCCATGACGCCTTCACACCGAGCAACCGCGCAGCCTCGTCCGGCGCGTACACCAGCAGGCCGTCCCGAAGATCAGACGATGGGGTCACAGGCTCCGGTATCTCGGGGCGGGCGTCGGCGGACGCTGTGGAGTGGCGCGCTTCTCCAGGAGCCTGTCGGTGTTCCGAAGGCGTGCCCAACGGGCCTTGCGCGTCGGCTGGCCGACGGTCGGAGAGAGGCCGTGGTGCCTCGCTTCGGTGGTCTTGCTGGGAGCGATCGTGGGTGTTCGACATAGCTGATTGCTTCTGCGCATCCATCTGTCCCGAACGGCACCCAACCAAGCCAACCCGGCCCCTTAGGCACTTCTTAGGCACGCCTTCGGCAGACCTCGGGCAAGGCACAAACGATCTTAGGCACGCGCTCAGGCACAGGGTTGGGCCCGCCACCTGACGCGTAGGCACGCCCTTGGGCAAGGTGAGCAACCGGCTGATAAGCACACTCGCGCCTCAAGCTGTCACGCCGGGCTAGCGGACTCTTAATCCGCGGGTTCGGGGTTCAAGTCCCTGGCGGCGCACCCGTCCTGACCTCGGCGTTCTCGGTTCCACCGGGAGCGCCCAGTGTCTGTTTTAGGGCGGTCTGACGACCACGTGTGCTCCATATGTGCTCGCGTGCCGTGATCTTGTTAAATCCACCTACGGGCACCACCGAACCGCCTGGGGCTCGATCCGCCAGCCAACCGCCGGAACCGGATACGGATTACATCTACGCCGTCCGACGCCAGCAGCGGCCGACCCCATCACCGCTCATCGGCCGCCCGCTCCCTCCCGGCCAAGCCGCTTCCGCAAGGCACAGGCCCAGGGACGCTCTTGAGCCGCCCCAGGCGGTCACTACCCGCCTGCAGGAACCGGTGATCACACACTGAAGCCGATGACCCAGTAGCGCGGCAACAGCCTCCCGACGGCCCCAGCGAGGGGGACACAGATGCACGAACACGCGAACCACGCCCACCGCTGATGGACTGCTACGATCCGCCCAGGTCACCGATCTTGATCAACGGTCGAGGATCATCCCCTGACACTCGGCGCACACCTTCGACACCGGCCGCGACCTGCGACTTCCGATATGCCCGAAGCAACTACACGAAGAAAGTAACAACGATTGAAAGAATGATTATACCTAGCACCAGGGAAGCTTGACCGATAATCGATCTCAACAGAATTCTCTGCGAAATCTTACTGTCATCTTTAAAGAGCTTATTCAATAGGAGGCCCGGCCTCCCTAGACCACAGATCGCAATCCAGAGGAAAAACACCGCAATGGACCATAGTGCTTTTTCGTAAGACCAACCCATCCACCTAAATCGAAGCAGCGCGAATACTGGCGCGATAAGCCACATCAGCGTCGCAAGCAAGACACCGTCAGGCCCCAGCAACTTATAGTCACGAGCTGTCAGGCCAATGACTAGCGCGAGTGTTACTACTACGGCGATCAGCGCCAAGGCTACTCCCAATATCCATAAGCCGGCTCGAACTACTCTGAGGTGCAGCCCAAAGCTGCCGCCTCACAGGCGCCACTAGATGGATCTACTGAGCCCAAAAGATTGCATCCGTTTTCGACCCGGCGATGAAGGCGGATCCCGCCACCAATGCATCAGCCATAACCAGGATCCCGACAGTTCGCCTAACCAGCCTCTGTCCCGTGTCATCCATTTAAACATGTCACAACCCAGAAGGAGGGCCCGTCAAAACCATCCCCAAACCACTCGTGGACCACTGCATATGGGTTGACCAGAACGCTTGTGATACCCTTCCCCTGCCCGCCCTTGTTGCAGCTTTTTGAAATGCGCCGATAGCACCACCGTGATTCAGCCATGTTCGCGTATACCCATATCTGCGAACAACGCGCGATGGAGAACTGAAGTACTTATACATCTTGCCGTACTTACCAAACGACCTAAGTGCCCCGAGTCCTGTGCCACCCATTACAAGACTAACTCCTGTAGAGGCGAGCGTTCGTCCTGCCATGCCCCAATCGCCCGTGGCGCCGTAGAGTCCTGCCGAGATAAGACCTGCTCCAAGCGAGACGGTCTGACACACCTCACAGAACGGGATCATCCCAGCATACGTGCTGATATTTCCAGCGAAGCTTGCCGCTTTTCTGAGCCAGCTTCCAAATCCGCCACTGTGATGGGCTTGAAGAAGCTTATTGTGCATTTCGAGTCGTCGCGCGGCGGCTTGATCGGCGGCTCGGGCGGCCGCCTCGTCAGCCGCTTGCCTGGCTGCGATGTCTGCGGCGAGATTTGTCTCGTAGGCGTGTGAGCCTACTTCGGGGAGGACGTCGGGGTTGCAGTTGTGGTAGTAGCAGTAGCTATGGCTGGCGCCGACGACACGGCTGCCGTTGTGGATCTTTCCGGTGGGGTCGGACCATCGGCAGTCGGCGCCGTCGGAGATTGTGCAGCCGTTCAGGCCGGTGGGGTCGCTGTTGGTGATGGGGTTGGAGGCGGCGTAGTTGTAGCCGGCCTGTTGCTGGGTGTCGGTGGCTTCGAACACCGGATCGAGTGAGGCGAAGGTGCCGGTGGTCGGGTCGTACCAGCGGGCGCCCACATCGGTCAGCCCGGTCACGGTGTCCTGCGGCTTGTTCAAGAAGCCGTGGTTGTCCGGCCAGGTGGCAGGGGTGGTGCCGCGGGGTGCGCCGTAGGGGGTCTGCTGCCGCCAGGTAGGTGTGGTGAAGGCGGGATCGAGGGTGAGGGTGGCGGTGCCGTGCTGGTCGCCGGTTTCGAAGGTGTAGTTGCTGCCAGATCCGGTGCGGACGGCTTCGCCTCCGCCGGGCAGGGCGTAGAAGCGGGTTCCGGTGATCGCTCCGGTGCTGGTGTTGAGGGCGAGTTGTTCGCCGGGCAGGTAAAGCGTGGTGGTGCCGGGGTCTTTTTGCAGGAGCAGGCTGCCGTCGGCGTCGTAGATGTAGCTGGACCCGCCGGAGCTGCCGGTGACCGCGGTCAGGTCCCCGGCGTCGTCCCAGGTGAAGGTCTGCTGGCCCTGGCCGGGGGTGCTGCGGGTGGTGGTGTCGCCGGCCTTGTCGTACGACATCGTCGATGTCGAGGTGCCGGCGGGGCCGGTCGTGGTGGTCTTGGTCAGAGTGTGGGGCTGGCCGGCGCTATTGCCGTCGTAGGTGTAGGTGGTGACGGTGTCGCTCGCGCCGGACAGGCCGTGGTCGGTCTGTTTGGTGCGCTGGCCGAGGGGGTTGAACGTCCAGCTGGTCCAGTAGGCAGCGCCGGTGATGCCGTCACCGACGGTGGTCCCGTTGGTGGTGGGATCTGTGGCGCAGTTCTCGGTGGCGGTCCAGGCCTGGGCGAGCCGGTCGAGGGTGTCGTAGCCGAAGCACTGGGTCTCACTCGCCGATCCCTGCCGGGTCTCGGTCTGGCTGGTGGGGTTGCCGGCCGGGTCGTAGGTGTAGGTCGTCTCGTCGATCGGGGTGTTCGAGACGGCGGTGTTTGCGAGTCTGGTGTCGGTCAGCGCGCCGGTGTGCAGGTCGTGGGTGTTGGTGATGTAGGCGTTCGCGCTGGTCGAGCCGATTTTGTTCTGCGCGGCCCGGCCGAAGGCGTCCCAGGTGGTGTCCAGCTCATAGGACGCCAGGCCGGTGAGGCCGGACGGGACGTCCAGGGCGGTGGAGTACCCATGGGTCACGGTCTCGGACGGCAGGGTGCCGCTGGCGGGGTAGATGTCGCGCCACGGCAGTCCGGTGCCGCTGGTGTAGACATGGGTGAGGGTGTAGGGGCCGGCGAGCGCACCCTCGCTGGCGGGGATGGTGACGGTCTCGCCGGTCGGTTCGCCCCAGACATTGAACCCGCGCATCTGGTCGGTGTAGGCGTGCCCGCCCGAGCCGCTGCCCCCGATGTAGGAGGTAGAGGCGGTCAGATGCCCGATCGGGTTGGCCATCCCGGAGACCGCGTTATCGGCGTTGTCATACACCCACGACGCCAGCTGGTTCGATGACGCCTGGTTCGCCACGGCGGCGGCGTATTCGCCGGTCTTACGGCCGAGCGCGTCGTAAGTGAAGGAAAGGGTCTTGCCGCGCGCATCGGTGCTCTGGGCGATGTTCCCGGCCGCGTCGTAGGTGATGGTGGAGGTGCCGGCGTCCGGATCGGTCTTGGAGGTGGCCTGGCCGAGCAGGTCATAGCCGGTGTGCCAGTCATCGCCGGTGGCCAGGTTCTTTACATCGGTCTGGTGGCCGGTCTTGTCGAAGACGTACTGGGTGGCCTGGGGGTTGCCGGTGGAGGCGGTGGTGGACCCGCCGCTGATCGCGACCGTGGTGATCGGGGCCGGGCCATCGCCGGTGGTGACGGTGACCTCCGGGGCGGTGGTGTAGTCCTTCAGTTCGACGGTGCGGCCGAGCGCGTCCTTGATGGTCGCCTTGGCCGGGGCTCCGGTGTAGGGCTTGCCGGCGGCGTCCAACGGTACCGTTATGGTCGCATCGTTGCTGCCGGTGTCGGCCTGGTCGTAGGCGGTCGCGGTCTGCTCCTTGACCTGGGAGTCGTCGTAGGAGGTAGCCAGCACGGCACGGCCGGCGCCGTCGAAGGCGGTCACGGTCTGGTCGGGGACCTGGGCGTCGGGGACGGTGACCGCTGCGGAGCCCGGCGTCGAGCCGGAATCCCACCACTTGTTGTTCGTCTTCCACGTCCAGCCGTGGGTGTCATAGAAGGTGTCGGTGACCAGCCGGCCGCCCTGCGGGGTGGGGTCCTGGGTCTGACGTGGCCGCAGCAGCGCGTCGTAGAGCACCGTGGAGGTGGCATACCCCTGCGCGTCGTTCATCTTCTGGGTGGTCACCACGGTTGGGCCGCTGTTGCTGACCTGGTAGCCGAACAGCAGGTCCGCCGGGGAGCTGGTGGCCCGGCCGTACTCCCACACCGCAATCGTGCGGCCCAGCCCGTCATAGTGCGTGGTGGTGGTGATGTTGTTCGCATCCGTGGCCGAGGTAGTCACACCGCGCAGCGGGTCGAGGGTGGTGCTGGCGGCCTGGCCGAGCGGGTTGGTGACCTTCGACCCGGTGATGAGGCCGTTGGCCATCGTGTAGTCGGTGTGGGTTTTGTGGCCCAGCGGATCGTAGGCGTCGACGGGGCGTCCGTAGGTGTCGCAAACGGTCGCTGTTTTGGTCCGGTAGGTGAACGCGCCGCCGGAGTAGCCGTCGGCGACCTCGACGACGGACGCATCGCCCTTGGTCGGTGCGGCCTGCGGCCAGGCCGGGCTGGCGGGCTGGGGCCAGGTGGCGGCCAGGGTGGGGGTGTCGTAGAAGGTGCGGATGTCGGAGACCACGTCGTCGGGCCGGGTCACGCCGGTGGGCGCGGTCAACGCGTTCATCTGCGCAGGAGTGGGGGCGCTGGCACCATCGGGGTTGGATCCCCCGCAGGCGACCGCGTCGGTCTCGACCTCGGCGGGCAGCCCGGCTAAATTGAGGCTGGTGTTGGCTGGCGCGTACGTGGTGACCGCGCACTGCCGCTGATCGATTCTGGACAGATCG
This sequence comes from Actinoallomurus soli, assembly GCF_024055715.1. Classification (GTDB taxonomy): domain Bacteria; phylum Actinomycetota; class Actinomycetes; order Streptosporangiales; family Streptosporangiaceae; genus Actinoallomurus; species Actinoallomurus soli. The sequence continues at coordinate 40,299 of NZ_JAMXMV010000038.1, read as the reverse complement.
CCGTGGGTGTAGACGATCAGCGGCAGACCGAACGTGGCCGAGGAGACATCGGTGTCATAGCTGGTGTCGGTCTCGGTCTGTCCCCACCTCGTGGTCGTACCAGAGACAAGCGCCTGGCGGGTCCAGGTCTCCACCTGCCCGGTGGCGGTCGCGGTCAGCGCGGGCAGGCCGCTGCGGGCCCGGGTGGCGGTTGCGGGCGAGACCCAGTAGGAGTTGATCGTCGAGCCGGTGACCGACCCGCCCGCGTAGTTGTAGTCGGTGGATTCCAGCGTGTCGCCGGCGAGCTGGTCGAGGTCCTCGTGGGTGCCGCCCTGGGAGTCGGTCAGCGTGACGGTCGTGTCGTTGTTGTTTTTCGACATCCCCCGGTAGTAGGTGTCTTCGGACTCGGTCTGCGGGTCGGCGCCCTGGCCGGTGAAGGTCTGCACGCGTCCGAACCCGCGCCACTGGCCGTAGGTGCGGTATTTAGCCTTGACGACTTCGTTGTCGTCGTAGTGCCAGGCCCCGCCGCCCAGGTACTTGTAGCCGGTGTACATGGTCGGGGCTCCGCCAGCCCGATCCGCCTGAGTGACGGAGTCGACCTGGTACTTGTTGAACCAGTCCCGCAGCGGCTGGGTGTCATCCTGCGGCGTCCAGTAGACCGGGTAGCAGGAAGAGGTGTTGGACGCCGGGGTCGGTTTGGCGCTGACGCTGCACGGATTGGTGAGGGTGTAGTCGACGCCGATCACCGCCCCGGTCTCGGTGGTGATCGAGGAGATCCGCATCCGGGTCAGCGCCGGCAGTCCGTCGGTGACGGTGTCCAGCCGGTTGGCCATCTCCTTGGCGGTGAACGTCACCGCCGGCAGCGTGACCGCCGACCCGCCCGCGGTGGTGTCTGAGCCGGTGTGAACGATCTTCGACAGCCACAGGGTCGGTGAGGTGCCGTCCCCGGTCGCCGGAAGGGTCTGCGTGAAGTCCCAGGAGTCGACGGGCGCGTAGGCGGTGCCGTTCCACTGCTGGGTCTTGATTCCGGTGAGCCGGACCGTCGACCAGAACGACGGACCGGTCACCAGGCAGTCCGCCCCGTTGGTGCAGTTTAGGTCGTACGGCACGTCGGGCCAGTTGGCCGCGTTGGTCTTGTTTAGCGGGTCGCAGGTGCCCGACAGGCAGCGGTTCCCGGTGGTGAACAGCACCTGGTCGGGGGCGTGGCCGCCGTTGACCGTGTAGGCGTTGCCGTCGGTGAAGCCGTAGTCGATGTGGTCCAGGTGCGAATCCCGCACATAGGTCGAGTTCGCCTTCGGGGTGGTCGTGCCGCTGGTGTCGGCGTCGCGGGCATAAGCGTTGGTGTCCTGCTTGTAGTAGTACGCCATCGCGTTGCCGTGCAGGTCTTTGACGTAGTCCAGGTTCCACCGGTACGCCATCGTGCACCACGAATCCGACCAGGTGGCGTTGTAACACGGATCGCCGGAATGGGCGGAGAACACCGGTTCGGAATCCACCGAGTTGGTGGCCGCATCGCCGGAACCCCAGCCGGGCAGCTGGTTCCGCCCGAACATGAACACCGTGCCGGATCGGTCGGTGACCTGCCAGTAGTCGGTGTCATGGGTACCGGAGCCGTTGCCCGAATCGGTGATGCGCTTGACCACCTCACCGTTGTCATCGGCCGGTGTGTAGGTCTTCTTGTCAGAGTCCCAGACCAGCGAGGTCGTCGACCCGTTCAGCGACATGGTCAAGAGTGGCCCGTCATAGCATTCGTCCGCCGTCGACTTCGGGGCCGCTGAGCCTTCCGGTGAATCCGAGCACGCTTTGAAGGACTGCTCGATGTAGGACTGCGGGGTCGACCAGCCGTCCCCGAGCCAGCCGGCCTGCGCCTGGGTGGCCGCGGTCTGGCCGTCCACGCCCCCCGAGTCGTAGGAAAGATCGATCTTGGGGACCAGGTCCGAGGCCGCCGATGGCACCTGAATGGGGTAGGAGTAGGTGAACGATCCGGCCGAACCTCCCGCCGACCAGGACGCCGACGGCTTCAGCGTGGTCGCGCTGTAGGTGCCGGCCGGGCTACCGCCGTCGTTGCCGCCGTCGGCCGAGCCGCCCGTGGTGGCCGCCAGCACCACCGTGTCCGAGGAGGCGGCCGCCTGCGCGGTCGTGGTGGTGAACGACGCGGGACGGATGGTCGCCGTCCCAGAGCCTGAGGTGTGCAGTGCCGCCGGGTGAATGCTGCCGGGATCGATCTGGGCGTAGGCGGACCGCGCCCGCACATCGTTGCCGCCTTGCGACAGCGGCGTCTGCACGCGGCAGGACGATGCCTGCGGGGTGGTCAGCGCGCACGCCGGCATCGCCACCAGGTGCAGCCGGGACCCGTAGTTACCGCCGTAGGCATCGGCGAATTTCCGGTAGTCGACACCGATGGTCACCGGCCCCGTACCGCCCTTTTCGGTGGCGGTGAACAGCACCCCGTTCACCCCCGCCGCCGCGGCCACCTTCCGGCTCGCGACCGTGACGGCCACCTGCGACGGCCCATGGTAGGCGCCGCCGTAGGTCGGCAGCACCGGCTTGGCCCACACCGGTGTGCCGTGCGCACTGACGCGGCCGGCCGATCCCAGACGCTGAAGGTCGAAGCTCGCCACGCCGATTCCACCGGACGGCAGTTTCCGGGGGCCCGCGCCCGCGCTCTTGGCAGCGTCATCGTGGGGTTTCGGCGGCGAGGCGAAGCGCGCCTTGCGTACGCCATGGGCCCCGTGAACACCAGGGACGGGCGGTGCCACCGGTCCGCCCAGGGAGAAGTACGCACCCGACAGCAACGCGACCATCATGACCATCGCGACCGACGCCCGCAGCCAGATGGACCGAGCCATCCACGCCGCCCAGCCCCGGCCGATCCAGCCCGGGATGCCTAAATCGCGCACCGCGCACCCGCTCCCTCGCCTCGGCGCCGTGACCAGCACGACGCCAACACCAGCACAGCGCCTCTGTACGCAGGTCCGCGCGCCCTCCGCCGGTAGACGGCTACAGCCGGAGCACAACCCGGCGAACGAGGATTAATCAGTGCAAAAACTCCCATAGCCACTGTCCGCCACGAAGCCCCGCAAATGCAAAGAAAATTTTACTACCAGTTAAGAACTCGTTAACCAGCGAGGACGACCACCCGTCACATTTATGTCACCTTGGTCACATTGACGACTGCATTTGCCAGGACGTGAGATGCGGCTTGCGTCGTGTCCCGGCCGCCGGCGCCTTAGGCCGCCGGCCTCACGTGCACGTACGTCGTTCCGCCGTGGAAGGGGCCCGCTACCGTGGCAAATGCATCGACCCGTCACCGCAGACCGATCCTGCGTCACTGCGGCACGCTGAGTTCGCTGGTCGCCGTCTTCACCGCGTGCGCGGTCGGTTTCTCCGGCAGCACGGCCGTTGCGGCCGTCTCCCGCCAGGACCATACAAAGACGACCGGATCGCCGCCGCTGACCGGGTCGGCGAAGGTAGCGCGCGAATCCACCCAAGCGCTCCGGCGGGCCGAAGCCACCGGGCAGAGTGTCCCGGTCACATCGCTGACCACGCCGACGTCCACCACGGTCGCCGACTCCGCGGGCACCTTCACCCTGACGCAAACCGCCGAGCCGGTCCGGGCCTGGCGTGACGGGACATGGAAGAACCTGGACGCGACCCTGCACGTCAATGCCGACCACACCGTGTCCCCGAACGTGACCACCAGCGGCCTGGTCCTGTCCGGCGGAGGCACCGGGCCGCTGGCGACCATGACCGCAACCGGCCACACGCTGTCGCTGTCCTGGCCCACGCCGCTGCCCACCCCGACCATCTCGGGCGCAACCGCGACCTACCCGTCGGTCCTCGACGGGGTCGATCTCGTGGTCACCGTCTCCCCTCAGGGCGGATTCAACGACACTCTCGTCGTCAAGACTCCGGCCGCCGCCGCCAATCCCCGGCTCGCCGGCTTAACGATGGCCACGGCGAGCAATGACCTGACGGTCACCGCCAATGCCGCAGGTGACCTGAAAGCCACCGCGGCCGGCGACGGCGAGCCGATCTTCACCGCCATCGCCCCGATGATGTGGGACTCGGCGACCACCGCCGGCCGATCCGGTGCGCAGGCACCCGCGGCATCGACCGTCACCGGACCGGGGCAGGGTGCGCACGTGGCACCGATCAAGACCACCGCTCAGCAGGCCGCCACCCCGCATACGGCGAATCCGAGCACGGCACACAGCGGTTCGATCAACCTGCGGCCCGACTCCGGACTGCTCACCGGCGCATCCACCGTGTTCCCGGTCTACATCGACCCAACCTGGGTGAGCCAGAACGCCGGATCCTCTCGTCAGGCGTGGGCCCAGACCGACACCATCAACAAATCCGCCGCGCACTGGAAACCCAGTGAACTGCAGAACGGATACTGCGGCTGGGACACCTGCTACCCCACCTTCACCGCCGAGTCCTACGTCCGGATGAGTGTCCCGTCCCAGCTGCAGGGCGCGCAGATCTACTCCTCCGAACTCGACCTGACCGTCGCCTACGGTCCGTACTCCTCCTGCTCCAGCGCACCCACCCCCGGCCTGGAACTGTGGTGGACCGGAGGCATCTCCTCCTCCACCACCTGGAACAACGCCCCGTCCTGGAAGCAGAAGATCAACACCCAGTACCCGCCCGCCTGCTCGGGCCAGAACGTCGGCTTCCCCATCACCTCCTTCATGCAGTCCCACGCCCAAGGCGCCTCCAGCCTGACCTTCGGCATCGCTGCCGCCTCCGAGTCGGACAAGGACGCCTGGAAACAGTTCCACGCCTCGACGCTGACGATGTCGACCACCTACGACCGCGCGCCCACGCTGCCCACCCACCCGGCGGCCTCGCCCGGCGGGCCGTGCCAGACCGGCGCGCCGTCCGCGACCATCATCGGCAACGACGACGTCACCTTCCAGACCGTCGCCTCCGACCCCGACGGCGGCCAGCTCGGCACCCAGTTCGTCGTCAAGAACTACGGCGGCTCCACCGTTTATGACTCCGGCGACGCCAAGACGGCCTCGACCGCGCTGACCTCGACCTCCGGCAAGGTGGTCAGTCTCACCATCAAACGCACCGTGATCCAAGGCTGGCATTCGGACGGGGCCACCAATGCCTACGCCTACTCCTGGTACACCCGATCCAGCGACGGCAAGCTGTACAGCCCCACCACCGGCACCGGTTCCTCCGGCAGCCCCTGTACCTTCACCTACGACCCCACCCAGCCCGCCGCCCCCGGCGTCGCCGTCACCACCGACAGCGACGGCAACGCCGGCGCACTCGGCCAAAGCGGCACCTTCACCCTCGCCCCCTGCGCGGACGCGCTGGCCGACCCTCCGGGAACCTGCACCGGCACGCCACCGAACCGCTACACCTACCAGATCAACTCCAGCCCGCCGCTGAGCGTGACCGCCACCGGTAGCGCCCAGACCGTCCAGGTTCCCCTCACCCACGCCGGGCCCAACACCCTGACCGTCTTTTCGATCTCCTCCGGCGGCAACCCCGGAGACTCCGCCTCCACCGACTTCACCGTCACCGGACCGGCCGCTCCCTACACCGACGGCGACATCGACGGCGATACCCATCCCGACCTGCTGGCCTCCGGCACCGGAAGCAACCCCGGCCTGTGGCTGGCCACCGGCGACGGCGCCGGGAACCTGAACGTCCCCACCGATATCGGCGCCGCAGGAACCGGGGTCGACACTGCCGGCACGCCCGCCGACTGGACCGGCGCCCAGGTCCTGCACGGCGACTTCACCGGCAACCACGTCCAAGACGTCATCGCCTACTACCCCACCGGCACCCACACCGGAACCAGCAGCATCCTGTACGGCAACGGCGACACCCTCCCCCTCGCCCCCGTCTCCGACAGCCAGCAGAACCTGCCTTCCGGCCAGTTCGCCGACTACTCCCTGAACGGCGACGGTGACAACCCCATCGACCTGGTCGCCGCCGGGAACGCCAGCCTCACCGGCACCGGCATCGCCGACCTGATCGGCATCACCGGCGATGCCACCAACGGCTACCAACTCGACCTGTACACCACCTGCGGCGGCTGTGACGCGACCGGCTACGGCTACTACCAGACCCTCGCCGGCCCCTCAGACTCCCCCGACGGCGCCAGCGACTGGAACAACTTCTCCCTGGCCACCGCCCAGCCCGGCGGCACCGCCGTGTTGTTCGCGCTGAAGAAGACCACCGGCGAACTGTGGGAGGCCACCAACCCCAGCCAGAACGCCGCCACCCCGATCGGCACCGCCACCTCCCAAGGTGGAACCTGGACCAAGATCACCGTCCCCTGGACCACCCCGCCGACCCTGGTCTCCGGCGACGTCACCACCACCGGCAACATCGAACTGTGGGCCCAGTCCGGCACCAACGCCACCCCCTACACCCTGTCCGGCACCACCCTGTCTAAGGGCACCACGGTCAGCCTGATCGCCCCGGACCACGAATGGCCGCTCACCACCAGCAGCGGACCGACCAGCAGCTGCACCGCGACCGTCTGCACCCCCGACACCCGCGGTGGCGCCGACATCCCGGCGACCGGCGGGGTCACCTTCCCCCCCGACTCCACCTACGGCACCGTCGCCGATTTCGATGGGACCGGCTACCTCACCGCTCCCGCGAACATGATCCACTCCTCCAACACGCTCACTCTCACCCTGTCCTTCCGCGCCGACCCCGGCAGCAACGGAATCCTGTTCTCCACCGGCAACGACACCCCCGACAAGGCCAACCCGGCGGCAATGCCCGTCATGTACATCGGCACCGACGGACGCCTGTACGCCCAATTCTGGAACGGCGCCGTCACCCCGATGATCTCCCCACAACCGGTCAACGACGGCCAATGGCACACCGCCACCCTCAACGCCTACGACGCCGGCGGCGGCGCCTACCACCAAGGCCTCTACCTCGACAACTACCCCCGCATCGGCATGGCCGGCCACGACCCCGTCAACAACGCAGACCCCCTCAACTTCATCGGCGCCGGCGTTTTCTCCCACAACACCAGCACCAAAACCTGGATCAACGCCCCCGGTGTCACCAGCACGAACCGCGCCAGCTACTTCAAAGGCCAGATCAGCCACGTCGCCTACTACAGCTACTACGTCACCACCGCCGAACTCGACGCCTGGTGGAACCCCGTCCCCATCACCGGCCCCATCATCTCCGGCCACTCCAGCAGCCTGTGCATCGACGACTCCCAGAGCCGAACCAACAACGGCAACAAAATCGAGATTTACAGCTGCACAAACAATCCAAATCAGAACTGGACCATCACCCCCGACGGGCCCGGAAACGCCATCAGCGTGACCATCAACGGCGTCACCAAATGCATGGACGTCACCGGCGACGGAACCACCGACCACACCCTCATCCAGCTCTACGACTGCAACGGCAGCCCCGGCGAAGACTGGCACCTGGACTCCAACGGACAACTGTGGAACCCCAACTCCAACCGATGCCTCGACGACCCCGGAGCCAGCACCACCAACGGCACCCAACTACAGATCTACGGCTGCAACCAGACCAACGCCCAATCCTGGACCGCCCCCTGACCGAGAACGGACATTCCCCCAAGGTGTCCCCACCTCGGGGGAATGCCTAAATGCCGGTCTCCCGACACGATCGTCGGCGTACTCGGCGACGGTCAGGTGCGGATCACCCCCACATGCGTGGGGAGCCCGGATCCATCTCCGCCAAGGCCCGGGTGACCTTCGGGTCACCCCCACGTGGGGGTGTTCCCATCCGACGCTCACCACCATGGCCGTTTCGTCGGTCCTCCCCACGCACGTGGGGGTGTTCCGCTTTCTGCGCCGATGCGAACCTCACGCACGTGAGGGTGCGCCAAGGGGCAGCTTGAGGCCCTCAAGCTGCCCCTTGGCGGGTCCTCCCCACGCATGGGAGATGATCCGGCGTTCCAGAAGTCGGGGACGCAGGGAGTAGCCCTGCGGTGAACGCCATATCGCCGTACCAGCAGGTACGTTTGCATGTACAACACTGCCGCCGCGACGGCAACGAGTACGACGACGCTAACGATCACCGTCTACCGAATCGCCTGCTCGGCGCTGAAGCCTCGGCCACGGCGATCTCTCCTGCGGAGAGCCTGGCAGAGATACGCGATCCTCAATGATCAGAAGGCAGCCGGAGGGTACTCGCACACCCTGGGCACCCTGCAAGGAATGCCCCCTCGCGCACCAATCACGGTTCGCCCACCACCAATGTCATCCGTGCATGTGCTCGCTGTGTGCTCGGATGCCATGAGACAGCGCATCAGTCGGCGACATTACCCGGCACCGGAACCGGCGGAGTCGCGGACGGACCGGCATAGTCTGGCAGTGAGAGCGTCGATCTGGCACGAGAGCAGCGGACTCTTAATCCGCGGGTTCGGGGTTCAAGTCCCTGGCGGCGCACCCGTCCTGACCTGGGCGTTCTCGGTTCCACCGGGAGCGCCCAGTGTCTGTTTTGGGGCGGTATGGCGACCACATGTGCTCCATGTGTGCTCGCGTGCCGTGATCTTGGTAAATCCGCCCCCGGCACCACCGAACCGCCCGGGCGTACGACCCGCCAGCCCACCGCCGACGAACCGGACCGGATCACATCTACGCCGCCCGAGACCCCCGGTGGCCAGCCCCTCACCGATCACCGGCGTAACCACGCAAGCCCATCCCGGCCAAGCCGCTCCCGCGAGGCGCATACCCAGGGACGATCTTCAGCCAGCCCAGACGGCCACCACCGCCCGCAAAACCTTGGCGTGAGCCTGGGCCCTGCTGTCGGGGTTCGGGTTGCCGAGAGATCGGCACGGCGGCTTCGGCGAACGGCCTGTGAAAACGGACCGAGAGTTATCCCGACACCGCGCCCGAGGCCGACTCAACTACCCTTGTTCACGCATCTGCGCTGCTAGTAGGCCGCCGAGTCCTTCGTGGCCCGGAAGATGAAGTCGAAGACCTGCCCGAGGCTTAAAGGGCGAGAGCATCGGCCAGAACGCTGTACTGGTGGTCAGCGTTGCTGGCGGATGACGGGGCTGGAGAAGCCGTACTTGCGGGCGGCTCGCTGGGCTCGCACGCGTTGTCCCTTCATCTGCATCTGGGCGAACTGGGGGCTCACGCCGTAGGCGTCGGCGACGCGCTGGTTGTCCCAGCCGGCGTAAGCCATGCGCGCTGCGGCGGCGAGCGGGATCAGGAGCTCGCCGGCCATGAAGGTCGCCTGCTTCTCCTGCTTGTCGTTGAACTGCCGCTTGTGGTTCTCACCGAAAATCACGCCGTCGAAGGGGTGCTCAAGGAGGTGGTGGCCGAGTTCATGGGCGATGTTCGAGCGGCGGCGGGCCGGGGCGTGCGTCTCGTTCTCGATGATGATCCGCGCGGTCCCGAACGGGACGAGCGCGGCAGACCAGGCGGAGGAGTCCTGCTCGGTGAAGTGGTGGAGCGCCTGAACGCCGAGGTCGTACTGGCGCAGATCGCTCAGCGTGTAGACCTTGATGCCGTGGGCCTCGGCTAGGGCATAAGGATCGAACCGGTCGGTCGCACTCAGGCCGAGTTCGGCCCGCTCCTCCTGCGCGACCTCGCGCATGAGTGCTTGTGTCCAGGCCACGTCACCGGCTCCGGCCGCCGCTTTCGGCGCGGAATCGGCGGGCGGCCGCGGCGATGACCTCTTCGAGATAGTCCACATCCTGCTCGGTGAGGTCACGGCGTGCCCGCAGGTGCGGGACCAAGGAGGCCACCAGCTCGGGCTCCTCGTCGCTGGCCGGCTCCGAGGTCACATAGAAGGTCTCGGCCGGCATCCGCAGCCACGTCGTCATCGCGGCGAAGGCCGTGACGTCGGGCTTGAGGTTATTGGCCATCCGCGAGATCGTCGAGGCGCTCACGCCGATCTCCTTAGCCAGCTGCCGCCACGAGAGGCCCTTCTCGGTGCGCGCCGCGTCCAGGGCGGCGTGCAGCGCCTTGACGTTCACGCTCAGGTTCTCGCTCATTACCCGCGTTCCTGACTTCTCGCACCGCTCAAAGTGTCGCTCACCTCTGCTACGGTAGCAGTGCTCGAAATTTCGAGCACTGGTCGATACTCGGCGCGGATTCGGCTGGCCTCTATACGCGCCGTAGGAATGATCTGATGGCACAGGACGACCACGGGCACAAGCCCGTCACGATCATCATCAACAGCCGGCCGTACCAGTGGGAGGACAAGGACATCTCCTTCGAGCAGCTCGTCGTGCTCGCCTTCCCGGACCGGCCGCCGACAGAGCAGGACACCTTCACCGTCCGCTACACCCGCGGCCCCGAGGGCCACGGTGCTGGCAGCCTCACGGCGGGCCACAGCGTGCACGTGAAGGAGGGCATGGTCTTCGATGTCGAGCGCACCTCTCGCTCGTGATCAGGACCTGTCCCGCCTGCTCGACGACGGGTATGACGTCGTCGTGCAGGCGGGGCACCTGCTCATCCAGCGCATCCCCTACCGCACACAGACCGGCACCGTCGAGTACGGAGTTCTGGCCTATCCGGTGACCATCAGCGGCGACCGCATCGTGTCCGGAACCGACCACCGCATCTGGTGGGTCGGGTCGGCGCCGTGCGACGAGCAGGGCCGGCGGCTCAGGATGGTCAACGACGAGATTCGGGACATCACCGACGGGCTGCGGGCATCCTTCATGCTCTCCAGCAAGCCGGCGCCGGACGGCTACCCCGATGAGTACTCCAAGGTGACCGCATACGTGCGGATGATCTCCCACCCGGCTCAGGCGCTAGACCCCGCCGTCACGGCCACTCCGGGCGCCGCCTGGCACGAGGTCGGGGACGACTCGGTGTTCGCCTACCGTGACACCGCCACCTCACGGGCCGGGCTCGCAGCCGTCAACCGCCGCTACCGCGGGCACCGTATCGCGATCGTCGGGCTGGGCGGGACCGGCGGTTACATCCTGGACCAGGTCGCCAAGACCGAGGTCGACACCATTCTGCTCATCGACGGCGACCACTTCGACAACCACAACGCCTTCAGGGCCCCTGGTGCCCCTGACCTGGAGACGCTGCGGGCACGCCCCAACAAGGCCGCCTACTTCAAGACGATCTACTCCAACATGCACCGGGGCATCACCGCGTGCGAGGAATTCCTCGATGAGGACAACCTCGATGTTCTGGAGGGGGCGAGCTTCGTGTTCCTATGCTCCGACAACGCGGCCGGCAAGCCCGCCGTCATGGACTGGCTGGAGGCCCGCGACGTGCCGTTCGTCGACGTTGGTATGGGCATCGAGGAAGTCGACGGGCACCTAACGGGGCTGCTGCGGACCTCCACAAGCCTGCCGGGGCACCGCGAACAGGTCCGGCGGCGGATCCCCGCATCGGCCCCCGAGCACGACGACTACGGCCGAAACATTCAGGTCGCCGACCTGAACGCTCTCAACGCTGTCCTGGCGATCGGCCGGTGGAAACGTCACCTCGGCGTCTACGCCGACGTCACACGCGAGACCTTCAGCACCTACTCGCTGATTACCAACGAGATCGCCAACGAGGACCGGATATGACCCTCATCGCCGCGCTCCGCCCCGAATTCGTCGACCACGTCCCGCCGGAGATGGAGCCCGGCGTGCTGTACGTCTCGATCCCCTACTCCACGTGCGGGCATCTATGCTGCTGCGGCTGCGGAGAGGAGGTCTTCACCTCACTGTCGCCGGCGCGGTGGACGCTGATCTACGACGGCGAGAACGTATCCCTCGATCCCTCGGTCGGCAACTGGGGACTGCCCTGCCAGTCGCACTACTGGGTCCGTGACGGCAGGGTTCGGTGGAGCCGCCGCTACACAGACCGCGAGATCGCTGACAACCGGCAGCGCGACCGCGCACGGCTCGACCGGCACCTGCGCGGAGACCGACCCGAGGAGCCCGAGTGGCGTGAGCAGCCTGAACGGTCCTCCGGAAAGACGCGGCCCGGCCTGGTGACCAGGTTCCGGAGACTGGGCGTACGGCGTCAATGAGCTCGCCGGACCGATACGCGGCGATGCTGTCGGTCGTCTCCTCGGTCGCCGATTGACAGACCGACCGGTACAGAAGGATGGTTGCCTGGCACTTCGTAGGCGAATGGCGAGCCGGTCGACGTCTGGAACTCCCGCCTCCTGCAACGATAAATGCGTGTCCGGATGAGTCCGACGTCGCACATGAAGCGCATCATGCACAATCCTTCGGCCCACGGCCAACCGGGCCGTGACCTGCGGCTTCCGAAATGCCCGAATTGAGGCCGGCCTGCTGCCTGTGGCTCCGAAGCTGCGGATTAAAATTCCACAGCTCCACAAGAAGCCCCTACTCGACGCGCTACCGCGTCCTATTCCACAGTTTTACTACGTGCCACTTGGTCCGCGTTCGCGATTCGTTCCACCTGTATCATCGCGACGGCGTACCGGGTGCTGCCGGGTGGTACCGCGACATACGAGCACCCACGGAGCACCCAAGCCGGTCGTTGGGCTTGGATGGCTATGCATCGCATCCACCTCTGAGCGCCCGCGCCCGATGCCATTTGTGGTTCTGCCGGGAAACCGTCAGCCGACCTAATCGAGCAGTGCTCACGCCGACCAGCGCTTGCCGGCGCGCAGGACCATCATGATCACGGCGCTCCGGCAGCCCCCTGAAGGTCCTCTGCCCGGGTCCTCACCGCACCTGTACGGGGTGTCCGACCGGATGGCCGTCGCACGGGCCGCGGGCGGGATCCGGCGGACCGTCTGGGGCTTGCTGCCCAGCTTTGTGCGTTGCCGTGGCCTCGAAACAGACGAGAAATGGACGAGTAGGAGCGCCGACACGGCATGGTGTCGCCGATTCTGCCGGAATGGCGGTGATGTCCTGGCGAGTGATGAACAATGCGCTATTCCGGCCGCCAGAAAACACTCTCCGCTCAGCCAATCTTGCCGTTGTCACTGTGCGGAATAATTTGGGTACGAGGCGTTCGCTGAACGCTGTCACCCTCCTCTCTCTATGGTTCCGAACCAGGCAGCGGAGGAACGACTCTCATCCTCATATCGCCTGGGAGGTTCCGTTCATGACAAAAGGCAAGAAACGCGCTGGTCTCGCCGCCCTCGCCACCGCCATCGCAGGGGTGCCGGCCGCCTACTCGGCCTGGGCACCCCAGGCCAGAGCCGTAGGCGAGGGGGCTCTCGCGCAACAGGGCGGGCCGGTGGCGGTGTCGCTGGGAGACAGCTTCATCTCCGGTGAGGCAGGCCGCTGGTGGGGCAACGGCGATCTCGCCGCGGCGGCGTTCTGCACCCGTGGCGGGACCGATCGCGCCGCCTACCGCGTCGCGGCCATCTGCCGCTATGACCCCAAGCGGGTCTATGACGACACCGCCGTCGATCCCCGACAGCCCACCACCACCGGATGCCACCGCTCGGATGTGGCCGAAATCAACGGCACCCGGCAGGTCGCGCTCACTCCGGTCAATCTGGCCTGCTCGGGAGCCGAGACCAAGCACATCCTCAGCGAGCCCTACAAGGAGAACAAGGCATCGCAGACGCGGCTACTGCAAACACTGGCCGCCACTCATCGGGTTAAGTTGATCGTGGTGTCGATCGGCGGCAACGACCTGAACGTGTCGGATGCCCTGCGCCACTGCACTGATCAGTACATGAACAGCAAGCCATCATGCGCCGCCGCAGGCGAGGGGAAACGCCTACTCGACCAACTACCGCAGGTCGCCACGAACGTCGGAAAAGCGATCGACAAGATCCGCCAGGTGATGAACGCGGCCGGATCACCCGCCGACAGCTACAAACTGATCTTGCAGTCCTACCCCTCTCCGGTACCGACCAGCGCCAAGGTGCGAGACATCTTCCCCGAAGCCGGAGGCGGCAAGACGACCAAGCGGACCCTTGTCGGCGGATGCCCACTGTGGAACGCCGACTTCGACCTCATGCACGACACTCTGACACCCGCAATCGACACGATGCTGCACAAGGTCGCCGCCAGCAGAAACGTGACCTTCCTCAGCATGCTCCACGCGCTGGACGGCCACGCCCTGTGCGAGAACGACACCCGCCAGGCAGGCCCTAGCGAAGACGCCGGCAAACTGGGCAGCCAGATGGAGTGGGTGCGCTACGGCACCGCCGGAATGAAGATCAGCCAGGGCTACCAGCAGGAGTCACTGCACCCCAACGCCTTCGCCCAGCAGTTCCAGGGCCGATGCCTGGCCGCTGCCTATCAAAACCCTTCGCTTACCCAAACCTGCAGCACTGCGACCTGACCCCGCCTCATCGAGGAAGAAAATCCTCGCAGATCCGGGCTCTTCCCGTTGTCACGCAGAGCTACTTCTCACCAATCGCACGAACACGAATGCAGGACCTATTCCGGCGGCACCCGCTCCAAAGACCTGACCAGCGAAGGAACCTCTACCTTGCGACCCAGGTCACGGTTAGGAGTCCAGGGCCTCCTGCCCATCCCCCCATCTGCATCTGAGATCGTCCCGGCACGGCCGCGCACCGCGCCGACTTCACCCGGCCCCCGCCGCCTGCGCGCGGCGCGGGCCGGTCACCAACCAGGTCCGCGCCCACGACCTGCTGCGCGTGTTCGGCCGCGAGGGCCGCCCCACCCCGCTGGGGCAGGCGTTCGCCGAGTATGGGCGGATCGCGAAGACCGAGCATCTAATGCGGGTGGTCGACCCGGTCGACCACACCGACCGCCGGCAGATGAACCGGCAGCTCACCGTGCAGGAGTCCCGGCACAAACTGGCCTGGGACGTGTGCCACGGCAAGCGTGGCACCATCCACCAGGCGTACCGCGAGGGGATGGAGGACCAGCTCGGCGCGCTCGGCCTGGTGCTGAACGCTGTGGTGCTGTGGACGACGCGGTACGTCGACGTTGCTGTCGCCCAGATGCGCGCTGAGGGGTACAAGATCCGGGACGAGGACATCGCCCGGCTGTCCCCGCTCAAGCACCGCAACCTCAACGTGCTGGGCCGCTACAGCTTCACTGCGTCCACCCCTGTTGGCGGCGGCCTGCGTCCGCTGCGCGACCCGGAGGCGCCCGAGCTGGATGAGGACGACGACAGCCAAGAGGGGTGAACGGTGTCCAATCCTCGTCGCCCGGCGGGACAGCTTGGCGCTGGTCCCTGCAGCGCGGCCTTGCGGGCGGGGCGCTGCAGGGGCCGGATGCGGTGCTGGGGTCAGAGGTTGACGACGACGGCTTTGGTCTCGGTGTAGGCGTCGATGACGTCGGTTCCGTGCTCCCTGCCTATGCCGGACTGCTTGAACCCGCCGAAGGGCAGCGGCCCGCTGCTCATCTGGTTGACGGTGTTGATCCATACGGTTCCGGCCTGGAGGCGGTCGGCCATGGTGTGGGCGCGGCTGAGGTCCGTGGTAAACACGGTGGCGGCCAGGCCGTAGACGGTGTCGTTGGCGATGCGCACCGCCTCTTCGACGTCACGGAACGGCAGCAGTGCGGCGACAGGACCGAAGATCTCTTCCTGGGCGATGCGCGAGGTGTTGTCCAGGCCGGTGACCAGGGTGGGGCCCACGAAGAGGTCGTCGGACTCTTCGCGGGTGTCACCGATGATGTTCCCGCCAGCCTGGCGGGCGAGGTCGATGTAGCTGGTGACCTTTTCGTAGTGGCCGCGGGAGGCCAGGGGGCCCATGAGAACCTGAGAGTCGAAGGGATCGCCGATGGGGATCTTGGCCATGTTCTCGGCGAGCAGGCGGGTGAACTCCTCGCGTATGGATTCCTGCACCAGGACGCGCGTGCCGGCCACGCACCCCTGGCCACTGCCCAAACAGAAGCCCAGCGCGGCGGACATCGCGGCCGCCTCCAGATCGGCGTCCTCGAAGACGATGAACGGCGACTTGCCGCCCAGCTCAAGGGTGACGCGCTTGAGGTCACGGGCGGAGGATTCCAGGACGTGCTTGCCCACGGCGGTGGACCCGGTGAAGCTGATCTTGTTGACGTCCGGGTGGGTGATCAGGGCCTCACCGGTGCTCTGGCCGGGGCCGGTTACGACGTTGAGGACGCCGTCGGGCAGGTCAGTGTGCTCGCGGACGAGTCCTGCCATGCGCAGCAGGCTCAGCGAGGTCTGCTCCGAGGGCTTGGCGACGACGGTGTTCCCGGTGGCCAGTGCGGGGGCGATCTTGTAGCCCATCTGCAGGAGGGGGCCGTTCCAGCCGGCGATCGCGACGACCACGCCCAGCGGGGAGCGTTTGGTGTACTGCAGTTGGCTGGGAGCAGAGGGTGCGGTGGCGCCATAGATCCGGGTCGGCCAGCCCGCGTAGTGGCGGTAGACCTCGACGGTGTGGTCGACCATCCAGCGCGTCAGCGCCACCGGTCCGCCCATCTCCAGGGAGTCCAGGGTGGCCAGCTCATCGGCGTTCGCCTCGATGACGTCGGCGATCTGGTACAGCACGCGGCTGCGCTGTTCGGGGCCGATTGCCCCCCAGGCCGGATCTTCGAAGGCGCGGCGTGCCACCACCACGGCCGCATCGACATCGTCGCGCCCAGCGACGGCGACTGTGGTGAGGTCGGCACCGGTCATCGGGTCGACAGTAGCCATGGTCCCGCCGTCGGCAGCGGGCCGTTCACGGCCGTCGATGAACAGGCCGTGCGGCCGCGTCGCAAACGTAGGGGAAGGCCGGGCCGTAGCGGGGGCAGAGGGGGTGTTCATAGCGAGGGAACCTCTTTCAGTGGACGTACTGGACACCGCGTCGTGCGCGGAGCACCCGTTACGGGCTGGATCAGAGCGTCTCCCACCCTCAGGCTGTGGCCGCTGTTGTGACCACCCACCAGCGGTGTCCGTTTCGCTCTTACAGGCAGCCTATACCAGGTTGGCAGTCACTGCCAATCCGATACAGGCTGCCCAATTGGCGGTCTCCGCTAAATGGGGCGATGAACAGCACGAGGCTGCCGTCGGTCTGGGAGCGGTCGCGTCAGATGGCGCGCGAGGAGATCAAGGCCGCTGCACTCAGCTGTTCATCTCGCAAGGGTTCGAACGGACGACCATCGCGCTCGCCGAGGAGGCGGGCCTCTCCCAGCGCACGCTCTTCCGCTACTTCGGCACCAAGGAGGAGTTGGTCTGCGGAGAGCAGGACGAGCTGGGTGAGCTGTTCGTGCAACTGGCGGCCGAGCAGTCCGATAATGCATCCGTCTGGCAGGTGTTGCGCGACGGCTTCGTCACGGTCCTGACCGCCAACCACTCGCTGGAGCAGACGCTGCGCATCAGCACGCTCATCTTCCGCACCCCCGCGCTGCACTCCAGCTACACCCAAAAACGTCTGGGCTGGGCGGTCAGCCTCATGCCGGTGATCCGCGAACGCCTGCTCGCCCACGGCAGCGAGGCAAGCCGCGTCGATCACGAGGCCCGCACCGTCATCGCCGTTGCTTTCGCCGGCGCCGACGCTTCGGGACCTGGAGCGCGACACGCGGAGAGGCCGACGTGGTCGCTCTCTACGACCAGTCCTTCGATCTCGCGCGCTCCGCCCCGATGCTCCGTAGTCCGTGACCGCCCCCATGGCGAGGATCGGCGCACGACTCGTCGGCAGGGAGGCCCGGTTCGCGCAAACGGTCCTTTGCCCGAGCAAGATCGAATGCGGACCGCCGGACGCCTGCTGATCTTCGATCGGTTCTCGACGGCCCGAACGGTTGCACGGCGGGGCGTGACACCGGCCCTGGCCTGAGCGCGTTCGCGGACCGCTGTGAGCAAACGCCCGCCTGATCAGGCAGAACGCCGCAGGGGCCGACACGATCGTCAGGTCGATGAACAGGCCCAGCTCGGTGGCCAGCGCGCACGCCGCCTCGCGCATCGTCTACCGATGTGGTGGCTGATCTGGTAGCAGCATCGCCCGCGGCTTACGGTCAGGCGGCCGCCGTTGCGTTCGATGACCCGGCGGGAGCCGATGTTCGTCTCGGCGCAGACCAGGACGACCGGATCGACGCCGAGGTCGAAGGCGGCCGGAAGGACGGCGGCCAGCATCGCGGTGGCGTGTCCTTGGCGACGGCGGCTGCAGGCACGCGGTGAGGATCCGCAGGTGGTCGCCGGTGGTGTTGTCGGGTAGCCCCGGTGCATTGCTGCACCGGGGCCCCTCAGAACCGTGCCACGGATGCCCGGAAAGCGGGCCCGTCCGGTTTGGATGGAGGCAGCACGGAAAAGGATCAGCGTACCCGGCACCTCGGCGCGCGGCCGGCCCTACCCAGAGTGCGAAGAACGAGTTCCGCCTGGACCAGTACGGCCCGTCGTTACGTGGGCTGATACCGGCAGATCACGCTCCCCATGCTCGTCCACGCCTTCCTTGCGGTAATGGCCGTGCAGGAGCGTGAAAAGGGGGTGACCAGGCCGACACACCCGACCTCGTAGATCTCACGCCAGCCGAAATCCGTCGTCTGCTGGCAACTCAACTCCGCCGCCATCCTGCCCGCCGCGACCACGCGATGAACTGGTCCCGATGGCGGCGTCGCCACCAGGCACGAGCCCGACGCTGTCATCACATTGGCGCGGGCACCCGTTGGTGGGACAGCCGGCTCAAGACCGTCCCACGCTTGCCCAACCCCCCGCTACACTCCCCACCGCCAGGCCGTTGGCGAGTAGCCGGGAGGGATCTCACCTCCCACACTGTTGTCCGCGGCCATCGCGTAACCACTCTCCTTCGTGTCTTGGTCGACTTCGAAGGGATCTACGCGATGGCCGTCCTCACTTCACGACGCCACGCCTATCACCAGCGGAAACTCGTACACCACCTCCGTGGACGCAACCACCGTCCCCTTCGTATCCAGCAGGACTATCGCCCCGCCGACTTCCTGGAAAGCCGGCTGGGTTGCAGGGAGCGTCGAACTGTTCATCGATCCATCCTTCGGTGACCCCCGCGTCTGTGTCCCCGCCGGTTGTCCGGCCGCTTGCTCGCACGCCGCTCACCGGCCGTTGCGGCGCTGTCACCCCAGCGCCGCGGCCTACACCTGCCGCACTGGCTGGCGCCGCGGGGTTTCAACGTGCTCGCCAGTGCCTTCCCCGAACCCGTGGGCTTTCCGGAGGTCTCCGGACCACGCCCTAAGAAGCGACCGAGCGGTATCGCATTCTGGGCAGCAGCACGGACAACGGCAGCCCCGGCGTGGCACCGGGCGATCGGCATTCAGCAATCGCCGGGCCGAGTACGCAGCGCATCGGTGGCCACGCCTCGCAAGGCCGACCAGAAGGAAGCACCCCTCAGACCGGTCAGGTGGGTGACAGGCCCCGGGAAGGCATCGACATCGCCGCACTGGCAGACATGAGCGTCTCCACGTTCCAGGAACAGGACGACGCGGCGTTCAGGGCCGTGGGATGTTGCGGATGTTGCTGCGGGCCAGATCGAGCATGCGGCCGACCCCGCCGTCGAGGACTGTGCGTGTGGAGGCGAGCGCGAAGCCGCGCACCTGTTGGGCGGTGATGTGCGGGGGGAGGGAGAGGGCGTTGGGGTCGGTGCGGACGTCCACCAGGAAGGGCCGGGGTGAGGAGAATGCCTTGGCCAGGGCGGGGCGGACCTCGGTCGGATCGTCGACGGCGATCGAGTCGAGCCCGCAGGCGGCCGCGATGGCGGCGTAGTCCACCGCGCCGTGGTCGGTGGCGAAGTACGGGTAGCCGGAGACCATCATCTCCAGGCGGATCATGCCGAGCGAGCCGTTGTTGAACACCACCGCGGTGAGCGGCAGGTTCCGTTCGCGGGTGGTCAGCAGTTCGCCCAGGAGCATGGACAGGCCGCCGTCGCCGGACAGGGAGACCACCTGCCGGGCGGGAGCGGCGGTCTGGGCGCCGATCGCCTGCGGCAGGGCGTTGGCCATCGAGCCGTGCCGGAACGAGCCGATCACCCGGCGGTGCAGGGACGGTGTGAGGTAGCGCGCAGCCCACACATTGCACATGCCGGTGTCGACGGTGAAGATCGCGTCGGCGGCGGCGAGATCGTCGATCTGGGCGGCGACGAACTCCGGGTGGATGGGGCGCATCGTGTCGATGCCGCGGGTGTACGCGGCTACGACGTGCTCCAGGGCCTTGGCGTGGCGGCTCAGCATTCGGTCCAGGAAACGCCGGTCGGTCTTGGCCTTCAGCAGAGGCAGGACCGCCCGGATCGTCGCGCCGGTGTCACCGGTCACGCCGAGGTCGAGTGGGGTGCGCCGACCCAGGCGGGAGGCGTCCCGGTCGATCTGGACGGTGTGGCTGCCCGGCAGGAAGGTGTCGTAGGGGAAGTCCGTGCCCAGCAGGAGGAGCAGGTCCGCTTCGTGCATGGCGTCGTAGCAGGCGCCGTAGCCGAGCAGGCCGCTCATGCCGACGTCGTAGGGGTTGTCGTACTGGATCCACTCCTTGCCGCCGAGCGAGTGGCCGATCGGAGCGTTGAGCGTTTCGGCGAGTTGGAGCACCTCCTTGCGGGCGTCGCGGATCCCCGCTCCGGCGAAGAGGGTCACGGTTCTGGCCTTGTTAATGCGTTCGGCCAGCTCGCGGATGTCCTCTGCCGCCGGGAGTCCGGCCGGCGTGCCGTACACGAGGGGGCTTGTACCGGTCGGGTGTGCCGCGGGCCGAGTCCCGATGTCGCCGGGGATCGTAATGACAGAGACTCCGCTTCTGCCGACTGCGGTCTGCATGGCGATGCGCAGCAGCCGCGGCATCTGCTCGGCGCTGTTGACCATTTCGGAGAAGTGGCTGCAGTCGGCGAACACCCGCTCCGGGTGGGTCTCCTGGAAGTAGCTGGTGCCGATCTGGCCCGAGGGGATGTGGGAGGCGATCGCCAGCACGGGGGCACCGCTGCGGTGCGCGTCGTACAGGCCCTGGATGAGGTGGGTGTTGCCGGGGCCGCAGCTTCCGGCACAGACCGCGAGTCTCCCGGTGATCTGCGCCTCGGCGGAGGCGGCGAAGGCAGCGGCCTCCTCGTTGTGGGTGTGCACCCACTCGAAGTCCGGGTGTCGGCGGATGGCGTCCGCAACCGGGTTGAGGCTGTCGCCTACCAGGCCGTAGATCCGGCGCACGCCGACGGCGTGGAGCACGTCGATGAGCTGCTCTGCGACGGTGGTGGACATGTGAGGGTCCCTCCTCAGTGGAGAAGCCCGGTCTTGCGGGCGTTGAAGCGCAGTTCGTCCCGGTGGTCGGGGTGCGCGATGGCAATGAGGCGGCGGGCTCGTTCGTGGAGGCTGGCGCCGCGCAGGTTCGCGACCCCGTACTCGGTGACGACGTGGTCGACGGTGTTCTTCAGGGTGGTGACCACGCTGCCCGGAGTCAGCGTGGAGCGGATCCGGCCGCGCCCCGAACTCGTGGTGGACCGCAGGACCAGGAACGCCTTGCCGCCCTCGGAGTACATGGCGCCGCGGGCGAAGTCGGCCTGCCCGCCGGAGGAGGACCAGTAGCGTCCGGCGATGGTCTCGCTGGCGGCCTGACCCATCAGATCGACCTCGGTGGTCGCGTTGATCGACACGAATTTCGGCTCGGTCGCCACGACACGCGGATCGTTGGTCCAGTTCACCGGCATCATCTGCACCGCAGTGTTGTGGTCGAGCCAGCGCATCAACTCCGGGGTGCCCACGCAGAATGTCGTGACGTGCTTGCCCGGGAAGTTGCGCTTGCGCATGCCCGTGGCCGCTCCGCTTTCGACGAGGTGCATCAGCCCGTCCGAGAGGCACTCGGTGTGGATGCCCAGGTCCTTATGGCCGCTCAGAGCGTTCAGGAGAGCGTCGGGGATGGAGCCGACCCCGACCTGGAGGCAGGCGCCGTTGGGGATCAGCTCCGCGATGTGGCCCGCGATGGCCCCGTCCTGCGGTGCGGGCGCGCGGTGGGAGACCTTCGGGAACCCGGCGTCGGTCTTGATCCAGCCCGCGATCTGGCTGCCGTGGAGCTGGTTCTGTCCATAGGTGAACGGCTGCTGCTCGGTGACCTCAAGGAAGAAGGGGACTTCGCCGATGAAGGCCGCGGCGTAGTCGGCGTTGGTGCCCAGACTGAAGTAGCCGTGCTCGTCGGGCCCGCTGGCACGGGCGATAACCAGGTCGGGCCGGATCCGGCGCAGCAGCAGGGGCATCTCGGAGAAATGATTGGGCACGAGGTCGCACTGACCGTCCCAGAAGGCCTGGCGCGAGCCGGGACCGAGGAAGTAGTCGACGTGATGCAGATGCTTGCCGTAGGTGCCCTGGATGTAGGACCGGGTCGCGTAGGGGTCCATGCGGTGTATCTGGACGCCGTCGAGTTCTTCGGCATGGGCTTCGATGGTGTCGAGGAGGGTGGGGGGTTCGCCGAAGCCGATCGGCACGACGACCCTTGCGTCCCTGCGGATCCATCGCAGTACGTCGGCGGGGTCGCCGGGGATCAGCCCGCCGACGCGTTCCGGCACGATTGTCATGATCACTTCTCCTGTTCGGCGGTGACGATGCGCTTGGCGAGTTCGAGGCGAGGGCGGTCGATCATTTCGCCGCCGACCCGGACGGCGGCGCCGTGGCTGTGCTCGGCGGCGGACACGACGGCACGGGCCCAGGCCGCCTGCTCACGGGTGTAGCCGAACGCCTCGTTGACGGCGGAGACCTGACGGGGATGGATGCACAGCTTCCCGCCGAACCCGGCCGCCCGGGCCTGCTCGGCCTGGACACGCGTGATCAGGGCATCGTCGAGCTGCATGTCCGGCCCGTCCAGCGGGCCTTTCAGCCCAGCCGCCCGGGCGGCGAAGACCAGCCGGCTGCGCGGATACGCCCATGCCAAGGGGTCATCGCCGAGTCCCGCATCAAGCCGCAGGTCCGCCGAGCCGAGGGCAAGGGCCACCACCCCGGCTGCCCGCGCGATGTGCCAGGCGTTCTCCACACCGCACGCAGTCTCGATGAGTGCGACGACGCCGACTCCGGCCAGTGCGGCGGTCTCCTCGACGTCCGCGGCGCTCTCGGTCTTGGGCAGGACCACACCGAGCAGGCCGTGGCTGCTCGCCAGGGCGCCGACGTCGTCCGCCCAGTATCCTGACCGGCGGTCGTTGATCCGGATCCACGCCCGGTGGCCCTGCGCCAGCCACGCCAGCACGCTCTTGCGCGCCTGGGGCTTGGCGTCGGGCGCGACCGCGTCCTCGAGATCGAGGATCACCGCGTCAGCCCCGGAGGCGACGGCCTTGGGAAACCGTTCCGGCCGGTGGCCGGGTGTGAACAGCCAGCTGCGGGCATCCACGTTCATGCGTCCACCCCGGCTTCCTTCGGCGCGGGCACGCCGGCGGGACCGTTTCCGCGCCGGAAGACCATCAACGTGCGCAGGAAGCTGATGACGACGGTGCCGTCCTGGTTGTAGCCCACGGTCTTCACCCGGACGATGCCGGCCTCGGGATGGGATTTGCTCTCCCGCGCCATGAGCACCGTGGACTGCGAGTAGATCGTGTCGCCCTCGAAGACGGGGGCGGGCAACCGCACCTCGTCCCACCCGAGGTTCGCGAACACGTGCTGACTCACGTCCGTCACCGACTGCCCGGTAACGAGCGCGAGGGTGAACGTCGAGTCGACCAGCGGCCGTTTCCAGGCCGTCTGCGCCGCGTAGTGCGCGTCGAAGTGCAGGGGCGCGGTGTTCTGTGTGAGCAGCGTCAGCCAGGAGTTGTCGGTCTGGGTGATGGTCCGGCCCAACGGGTGGCGGTAGACATCGCCGACGGTGAAGTCCTCGAAATACCGGCCGTCCCAACCGGGCACCAGACGCCCGCCCTGTTCGGTCATCTCGGTCATCGCGGGGTTTCTCGCTTTCGACTCGGGTTCCTTCGACGACTCCACACTGGTCGCCTTCATTCGATACATCCAATAATGTTTTGACTGTGATTGATTCAGATAAGGATTGGTTGGCGCTGATGGCCCCCAATCTGGCGATTGCCGTGGCGGTGCTCGAGGAAGAGCACGTGACGCGTGCCGCCAACCGGCTCGGGGTGCCCCAGCCGACGGTGAGCCACGCCCTGCGCCGAATGAACGACACCATCGGGGCGCCGCTGGTTCAGCGGGTCGGCCGCGGGGTCGTGCCGACCGCAGCCGGCCGGGCCTTCCTGCCAGCCGCACGCGAGGCGCTCGCCACCCTGCGCGCGGCGCGCCAGGAGCTGGCAGATGTCATCGACCCAGAGCGGGGGCAGGTCTGCCTCGGCTTCCTGCACACCCTCGGCGTGCGCGACGTCCCCCGGCTGCTCGACGCCTTCCTCGCCGCCCACCCGGACGTGCGCTTCGCCCTCACCCAAGGCCCGGCGCTGGCCCTTCTCGACCGGATGCGTGCCGGGGAGATCGACGTCGTCATCACCGCGCCCATCCCCGAGGACAAGACCCTGCACTCGGTCGTCCTGCGCGACGAGCAACTGTTCCTTGCGGTCCCCGCCTGGCACAGGCTGGCTCAGCGGGAGACGGTCGAACTCCGCCAGGCCGCGGGCGAGCGGTTCATTGCCCTGACCTTGGGGCACGGGCTGCGGCAGGTGTTCGACGAGATGTGCGCGGCTGCGGGATTCGAGGCGGATCTCGCCTTTGAGGGCGAGGACGTGGCCACCCTCCGCGGCCTCGTCAGCACCGGTCTCGGAGTCGCTGTGCTCCCGGGCAGCCCGGCACCTGACGAAGGCGTCACCTACATGTCCATCGGGCATCCTCCGGCACACCGCCTGCTGGGCGGGGTCTGGCCCGCCACACGGCGGCTCCCGCCTCCTGCACGGCGGTTCACCGAGTTCCTCACCCAGTCCGGCCGCGAGGTCCTCTGCGAGAGGTGACCCCTTCGGCGTCCCTGTTGGGGCAACCGGCCACCTGCAGAGCCGCACGGCTGACGGACGATCAGCGGAGCGGACCAGCCGAGCACACGATCACACGTTCGACAGGTGGCCGACTAGGCGGATGAGCTTGAAGACGACCAGCAGTTCCTCGGGGGCGAGCCGGTCTAGATCGTCCATGACCACCAGAACCGGCAGGGCGGCCTGGATGGCGCGCAGCGACACCAGCAGCGTGGCACTGGAGGACGTTGGGTGCCCGGGCTCGGCACCATGAGAGCAGTCTGGTTCTGCCCTAAACCGGGTTGTGGTCGGGACAGATCCCTATGTGACGTATAAGGGCCCGATCCGCCTCCTACGCTGCATTCCACGGTGGTCCGCCAACCGCCGTACGGTTCGATTTCTTCGCGGGGTGGGCATGAGCGTTACGGAACCGGCCGAGGACGTCCTCAGCACCGAGTTCGGGTGCGGGCTGCTGGAACTCCTCGACGACCGGACCCGCGCGCATCCATGGCGGCTCGGTGGCCTGGCGTTCCCGCTGATGGTGCTGGAGGCGACGGCCCCGGGGATGGACGCCGACGCGTACATCGACGCGCTCGCGCAGAAGGCCACCGCGGCGGACATCCCGTATGTCGTCCTCACGCCTCCGCACGTTCCCGAAGACACCGACGCTCCAGCCGAGACCGCCCCTGAGACGACCGGCACCGCGCCCGGCACGGGCGACGCCTCGCCTGGAGGCAGGGGCATTTCGCCGGTGGGGGGCCGTGACCGGAGCGGCACGGCGACCGGCCGGACCCCGCCGGAGATCGCCCTGCTCGACTCGCTGGCCAAGCCGGGCGCCTGGCCAGGCGACCGTCCCGCCGGCCGCTACCGGTTCCCCCGGTCGGACCTCGTACGGTCCTTCGAGGAGGCCGTCCGCAGCGCCGCCGAGAAGAACCGGGCGCAGCCGTCCTCGACCACGCCCGCCGAGGAGTGGTACGACGCCGCCGTCTTACTGCCATGGACCCGGCGGCCGCTGACCGCGCCGGTCTGGTGGTCCACCGTCATCGTGCTCATCGCCGCCATCTTCGGCGGCATCGCCCAGGGCATCGCCGACAAGACACGCATCGGCACGCTCCTGGCCGGATGCTTCGCCGTGCTGGCGGTCGCCGCGCTCGTCGTGGGCCTGTCGAACCGCAGGATCTGGCTGCCCATCCTGTCCCGCGTCGGGTTCGGTACGCGGTACCGCTGGCTGGCCGCCTCGTCGTTCTTCGCGGTCCAGGGCAACCGGGGCTTCGGAGGTCGGCTGCACCTCCAACTCGACCAGATCCACAAGGCCCTCACGGCCGCGTCGGCCGACGCGGCCAAGGCGGCCGATTTCTGGCTGCAGGTCAAGGCGTTCGCGTTCCTGGAGGACCTGCGTGCCCGGCACCGCAAGCTCTCCTTCACGCTCCGGGGATTTAAGCGGCCCGTCCCGTCCGTGGTCTTCCTCAGGGGCATCACCCGCCAGAACGGCGGTGTCGGACTGCTCCTGGCCATCAGCGACGTGCGCAGCCGCCGCAGCGAACTGCATCCCCTGCTGGTCGTGGCCTCGGTCGACCACGCCCACCACGCCGACATCGACGACCTGCCCGGCGCCCTCCCCCCCGAAGAGGGACTGTCTCCGCAGGGCCGTCACCAGAACTGGATCGCCTCCCTGGCCCGCACCCAGGGGCCCAGCGCCCAGGTCGCCCTCCCGTGGGTGCTACGGCTGCCGATCCCGGTCAAGAACCCGCGCCGCGCGGCGCCTCCGCCGCTGAAACCACGGACCCGGCCGTGGTGGGCTTGGCTGTCGCGGCTGCTCGCACTCGCGGCCGACATCATCCTGCTGGTTGGAATCATCGCAGGCTTCGTGGCAGCGGTCGATGATGTTGGGCTACGGCCGGTCTGGGCAGCGACGGAGATCTGCCTTGTGATCCTTGGCTTGATGATTCCCCTGGTCAGAGCGGCACGGAGGCAGAACACCCAACGCAGACGTGTGTTGGAGGCAGTCGATGCGGTGTCGCGAACCACCCAACGAGGGCTCGATGTCCGGTGGGTCATAGAGGCTGAGCCGATCCTGCGGAGATTCGTGCGCTTGCGGTTCCGTCGGGACCCGCGGATGATCGCTGCAGCAGCGAATCTCGCCGCCACTTTGCGGGCCGGAGGTTGCCCCGCCGAGGCCGAGCTGATCCTCGATAAGGCTCTCGCCGCTGCACGCCGCCTCAGAGTCACCGACCCCACGCGGGACCTTCGGCTGCGCGCCAACCACGCCGCCATCCGGCTGGATCTCGGCGACGCTCCAAGTGCCGCCAGGCTACTTCGCGAGGCTCTGGACGACGCGGAACGTGAACTCGGGCCCGAGCATCCCGAGGTGATCTCCGCCCGCGGCGACCTTGCCGCGGCGCTGCGGGCGCTCGGACGACTCGACGAGGCGGAGGCGCAGAGCCGTGCGGTGTTGGAGAGCGCCGAGCGCCTTCCCACAGCCGATGCCGAGGAGATTCTTCGGATTAAGAACAATCACGCGGCAATCCTGCGCGATCGCAACGCCTCCGGGGAGGCCGAGACGCTGCTGCGGTCCCTCCTTGAGGACACCCACCACCCCCTGAGCTCAAGCCACGCGCAAAGCTTGACCATCCGTGCAGGGCTAGCCGCCCTGCTGCACGACCGCGGCCAACATGCCGAAGCGATCAACCTCCTGGACGAAGTGGTCATCCAGCGCTCCCGCCAACTGGGCAATAAGCACCCTGCAACGTTGGAGGCACGGAGCAGCCTCGCGTTCGCCCGCCTGTCGGCCGGAGACACCGACGGGGCCGAGCGTGACTTCGCGGCCGTGCTCGAAGACGCCGAGGACGCCACTGGCTATACCGGCCTGCCGACGATCATCGAGCGGGCGAATACCGGTCTTTCGATGGCCCAGGGAGCCGGCACGTGAACGGCAGGCCCCGGCCCCTAGTGCATGGGCTGGCCGTCGCGGTGACCACCTCGGGGGTCGGACTGTCCATCAACTTCGCCACTGATCACTTTCACAGCGTCCTGGCCTGGACGGCCGTGGCTGTCGCCACCTTCCTCACAGGCATTGCAACCGGCGTGGTCGAACGCACTTGTGTCACGGAGCCACCTCCCGCTCCGGAGATTCTCCGTGACCGCGTGATCATCGAGATCGCGATCGACCCAAGTGGCCGCACGACGATCAAGGCCAACGCCGAAGGGCCCAACGCGGTCGGCCACGTTAACGAGGCGCTCGGAACGATCACACCCCTCCTATCGTCGAGGGCGCTGCCCAAACCACTGGTGGTAGCGCTCGTGACGAGCCGCCGCAAAACCGGGATCGCCCGCCAGATGGGGAAGCTTGAACGACGATATGCCGGATCCGGCGAGCTCGACGTCCGCCTGTGCCTCGACAACCGGGCCACCAAACGCCAGGCCACGCTCCGCACCGCCGACGTCGTCGTCATCGACGACCGTTGCGACATGCTCGACGACGGAACAACGCCCCACATACGAGGCCTCAACCTGGCCGCACTAAGCGGTCCCAATGGCGACCAACTGGGCGCCCTAGCCATCATCCTGGCCTGTCACGACGCCGCCGGACAGGAACACACCGCGGCCCTACGACGCAGTTTGGACCGACCCGTAGCGTTCCTGGGCTGCAATGACGCCGTGCCCACAGCCCACCGCGGACATCTCTACCTCGCACTGCTCGATCGCCTCGGCGCACTCGCCGGCACCCACGCCGACACCGAGCAACTGCGCACGACGCTCGCCAACACGCTGCTCCTCGTCCAGAAAGAACGCCCGCAGCTCAAACGGGCACGCTGGACGACCGACATACTGGCTCCGGAATCCTGCCCGTAAAAACAGCGAGTTTTGATCGCTCCCCGAGAAGTACGAACAGCGCAGGAGTCCTCGGCGCCGTGCTCGCTCGCCTTGTCTGACCGCAGCCGCACCTTACGCCGGACCACACTGCTACGGGCTCGGTCGCCAGGGCCCCGCGCGCCCATTCGGCAACCCGAAATTTGCCCCGAACCACCGCGGAGTGCACCAACCTTGCGAGAATGTGCGTTCTCTGAGGTTACTGACTGCTTTTCACGCACGCGATCGACAGGACATCGCGCCGGCTCACCGTAGATACGACACCCCGATACGCCGCCTTTGGTCGGCTTCAAACGGCCTCTCGTTCACAGGTTGTCTGGGGCGCTTCTATGATCCATCGGCCAGATCGGTTGGTCTTAGCGACGAGGAGCCCCTGCGGCACCCGGGGGGACTGTACGGTTTTCGGTGTAACTCCTGATCAAGGAGTTACACCCGATGACGACAACTGAAGTGAAGGCGGACGCCGCGGTGGCTGAGCCTGGTAAGCCGGCGAAGGGCAAGGACGCCGGGCAGGGCGGTGATCTGATCGACCAGCTTGTCGCCCAGGCCCGTGCCCAGGGCCTGGACCTGACCGGCGAGGGCGGGTTGTTGCAGCAGCTGACCAAGCGGGTGCTGGAATCGGCGCTGGAAGGTGAGATCACCGATCACCTCGGCTATGACAAGCACGATCCGGCCGGCAAGGACAGCGCCAACTCCCGCAACGGACGCCGGTCCAAGACCGTGACCACCGACATCGGGCCGGTCCAGATCGACGTGCCCCGCGACCGGGACGGCAGCTTCGAACCGCAGATCGTCCGCAAGCGGCAGCGCCGACTGACCGGCGTGGATGAAATGGTCCTGTCACTGAGCGCCAAGGGCCTCACCCACGGCGAGATCTCCGCTCACCTGGCCGAGGTCTATGGCGCGAATGTCTCCAAGCAGACCATCTCCACCATCACCGACAAGATAATCGACGGCATGACCGAATGGCAGAACCGGCCGCTGGACGCCGTCTACCCGGTCATCTTCCTGGACGCCATCCACGTGAAGATCCGCGACGGGCAGGTCGCCAACCGCCCCATCTACGTCGCGCTGGCGGTCACCGTCGATGGCACCCGCGACATCCTCGGCCTGTGGGCCGGTGAGGGCGGCGAGGGCGCCAAGTACTGGCTGCAGGTCCTCACCGAACTGAAAAACCGCGGCATCGCGGACGTGTGCATGGTCGTCTGCGACGGCCTGAGTGGCCTGCCCGACGCGGTCGCCCACGTCTGGCCCCAAGCGCTGGTGCAGACCTGCATCGTTCACCTGCTGCGCAACAGCTTCCGGTATGCCGCCCGGCAGGACTGGGACAAAATCGCCAAGGCCCTCAAACCCGTCTACACCGCCCCGACCGAATCAGCCGCGATGCAACGGTGGCTGGAGTTCGCCGAGACCTGGGGCACCAAGTACCCGGCGATCGTGCGGCTATGGGAGAACGCCTGGGCCGAGTTCGTCCCGTTCCTGCAGTTCGACCCCGAGATCCGCAAGGTCGTGTGCTCCACCAACGCCATCGAGTCTGTGAACGCCCGGATCCGCCGGGCGGTCAAGGCCCGCGGCCACTTCCCCAACGAACAAGCCGCGTTGAAATGCGTCTACCTGGCGGTGATGAGCCTGGACCCCACCGGCAAGGGCCGCAAACGCTGGATCACCCGCTGGAAAGCAGCCCTGAACGCCTTCGAGATCACCTTCGAAGGCCGCCTGGCCGCCGCCCGCAACTAGACCCCGCAAGATCGAGTTACACCGTTAACTGGACAGACCCCACCCGGGGCAGGGCTTATTCGCAGGGGCTCCGCGATGGCCCCAGGTTCCTCTAGCGGACCTGTGGCCAGCAAGGGTGGACGGCGCCAGATCACGGTCAAGGCGCACAAGAGCGAACCCATCACCGCGGTCGAGGGTTCTATGTGACCGCACAATTCCGGTGGCGACGGCGCAGTGTTGACCGAAGCGCTCGCTTCCAGGTTCGCCGCTCAGATACGTGTGTGGACGTAACATTCGCTGGAAAACTGGCATGGGCCCGGTTGTAAGCGCAAAGGCTCCTAGGCCGAGACCTGGTTATCCTTCATCGGTTCACGGGCAGGGCGGCTGAGACGAGGACCAGGGTGATCAGCGGCAGAAGAGGGCGTTGCGGCAAGCGCACGGCCGCCTTCAGGCCACGGAACTGGCTGGTAGAGGGCTGCGCGCCGGGACGTGATCAGTTGTCGGCCTGGTAAGGGAAGTTTCGACGTGTGTCTTCGGCGCGCTCGTCCTCGGGGGGCACCGTGGCAAGCCACTCCCGAGCGTGGCGTTCACAGCTTGCCACCGCTGGCGGAGGCAGGTCCGTACGGCGCAGTAGCCGGGTCAGCAGGTGAGGGAAATGAATGCTCGACGATGCTTGATCCTGATCCAACCAGCGGAGCGCGTGAGAAATTGCCCGCTCAGACTCGTCCGGTAGCAGGTCGAGGCGTTCCAGGAGAGAGATAAGGATGGCGCCTCTGTCCAAGGCCGAGTCGGCGTCCAAGTGCCTGAAGGCAAGCCCGATCGCTTCGCGGACCTCATCGGGAGCCAGATCGCGCCGCAGGAGCAGCGCGTTGATGAGCGGCCGCTTCCGCTTCAAACCCCTGCGGGATCGGCATTGCTCAACCGCAGCGGTGACGAGGCGGCGGACCTGCTCAGCGTTCAGGGACGAACACCGACGTAGCATCACTGTGAGGAATTTCGGGTCGGAGCCTGTATCGACCAGGACCATGGCAGCATTCGTGAGCCGGGCGGATTCTTCGGCAGTAAGGTCATCCCTGCGCATGAGCGCGGTGATGACCAAGCGTATATCGGCAAGATGATTCGCGCTTTGAAGCCAGCCGAAGGCCTGATCGATGACAAACCGGGCCTGTTCGGCATTGATCCGACCGTCCTCGAGCATCCTATAGATTACTACCGGATCCGCCTCGTTCTCGCGTATCTGCGACCATAGAATCGACAAACACTTCTCTCGGTCCTGATCACTGTCGAGCAGCGCGTGGATGAGTGGACGCCGGCTGGGCTCGGGCGGATGCTCCCGCAGCCAGCGCAGGCTGATTTCACCGACCTGGTGTCGTTGCGATTCGGTGAGCGTTCTGGCCCGAAGCAAGGCACTCAGAACAGGTGCGCCATCTTGTTCGTGGGTTTCCACCCAGGACAAGGCCGTGATCACAGTCGAGTTACGGAACTCGCCAGGAACATCCTCGAGCGTCAGAAGGAGGCGTACCACCCTAAAAATCTGGGCCTGGGGGTGCAGGTCCCGCCGAAGCCAGGTCAAGGCACAACGGGCTGCCTCTATCCGTTCGGTACGAGTAGCCGCGTCAGCGAGCAACCGGTAGAGGACCTCAGGTGTTGCGGCCCAACGAGGTTGCTTTTCGACCCAGGCCATCGCGCGATTCAGGACGAAGCGACGCTGCACCGCGGTGAGTTTTGTTCGACCGAGCAGAGCCAAGATCACTCGGTGGGCATCTGTCTGAAGGTAATTTCGTGACAGCCAGGACAGGGCTGCGTTGACGATCACAGCTGGAGCATGCTTGGCCCGAATAACGGCCGCCAGGAATGAGGTGGCTTCTTTTCTTGACTCCGCCCAGGCTAGCCACCGAGCACCAAGTTCCTCCCACCACTCGGCGACGGTCCAGCACCACGGGCGGTCGAGCAGCATGGTCAACAGCACGTGCTCGCCATCCTTGCCCGCGGTGGCCAGTAGCTCCCCCAGCCGCGCCCGGTGCTGAACGAGCCACTGCTCGCAGAAGCGTTTTAGGACGGCAGCCTGATGTCGCTTTGTCTGCGCCGAGAGATCCGCCATGATTCGGCGAAGATGCGCGGCCAGCAGCGCGAGTGATCTTATGTCCCGGCTCAAGGCCGCAAAGACCGCCTCCGCCGAAGGTTCGTGGATGCCATAGCTCGGTGGCGGAAGCATCGAGTGCAGGACGAGCTCGTCGGTAACGATGTCGTGGACGGTGACGAGCTGACCGTTGACCTCCTCCAGCCAGCCCAGCCGCAGGAGATGCTCAACCGCCAGCACGCCGAAGTTGTCCCCCGGAAGATTATCGACGACGGCTTCTATGTCTTCGCGCGGTTGCGGGCAGGCGGCTACCGCCACCGCACATGCCAATTCCTGCGCGGAGGGCGCTGCCATGCTCAGAGGCCCCGGGGGTGTCCTGACGGTACCGGTGAGCTGATCGTGTTGGAGCGCGTCCCGTAGCCATGGGCGCAGCTTGCCGGCATGTGAGTTCACTACTTCCGGCACCGGATGCCCGTCCGTAAGGCACCTCTCAATCGCCTGCGCGATGAGCAACGCGATGATCGGGCGTTGACCGCATGCCTCCGCCATGGCGGTCTCGCCCAGGTTCTGGACGGAGGCAGGTGCGACCGTGTGGATGATGTGCCCGGCGACCTGCGAGCGGTACGCCTGATCGTTGCGGAGGTGCACCGGTTCGAAGAGGAACTCAGCTCCTCCCCGGTGCATGAGCTCATTCTCCGAGCCGGGACGCGTTGAGGCCAGCAACGCAACGTCGATCTCCGACCGCTTGGCGTCCGCCAGGAACTCGTCGGCCAACGCCCGCAGGTCAAGCTGCGAGTACCCGTCGAGGTGATCGAAGATCAGCAGGATGCGGCCATGGCCAGATTCAAGCAGGTCGGCGCTGAGATGCTCGACGGTCACCTCCGGGCTCGCCAGCACGTGCAGCACCCGCCACCCCTGGGCATGAGCTATTGCCGCGACTTCCAAGCAGGTACGAGTCTTCCCCGCCCCCGCGGGGCCGATGATGAGCACACCGGGAGGATCCGCGGCCGACAGACGGGCGAGTAGTCGCGCAGGGTCGGCCTCGTGATCCGCCCCCGGCCCCGCGAACGGCAGTTCGTTGTCGAGCAGAAACGTGTGCCTACTGCGCAGCCCTTGGAGTATCTCCTCATGCGTCAGCACTGACCTTTGCCGCGGCTTCAGGTTAAGGATGTCCCATGCCTGCTTGGCCCGGGTCGAGGAGGCGTTGAGAAGCGGGTGGGTGTCCTTCCGCAACAGGTTCAGGTCGACTACGGCCCCCATCGCGTCGTAGCGGCCAGCGTTCACTGCAAGACGGTCACGAAGTCCCACGCCGTCTGTGGGGGCGGCTGCGATGCCATCCAGGGATGTGGCGACGCCTGTCCAGTCGGTTTCGTCTGGACTTTGCAGTTTGAACCCGAGTATGCGAAGCCGGGTAAGGAGCGCCCAGGTCACCTCTAACACCTCGGCGTGAGTGGCTGTTCCATCCAGTGCGTCCGAAACCATCTGCCGCAGCTGCGTGTAGCGGCCGCGGACGCCTTGCGACCAGCGGCCTTCGGTCTCCAGGGCGGTATGGAAAGCGTTGGCGTTAGCGTTCGTTCGAGCGATATCGCACAGCTTGGCAACCTGTTCCCATTCCGTCTTCCATCCTGCGACCGCTACGGCAACCTGTCCGTTGGGGTGTGCGGCTACTTCGTCAAGCAGTGACTTCACCAATTTGACCGTCGTCGTGTGACTCGGAACAAAGTGTGGTGTTGCTCGGCATGCGATGGCGAGCTCAACTTCGCGGTCCCCCGCCACGACGAGGAGGTCATCAACTGGGTGCGCAGGCCCGGTTTGGAACGCGAGCGACCGGACCGCAAGCTCGTTCGTTTCGGTGCGACGGCTGCCGGTGAGCATGCTCGCGAGGTAGATGACAGCGACGCGGTGGGCAAAGGTGACCCCGCCTCCGCCAGTCGAGTACGCGTTCGACCCGCTCGATGCCGTCGCCACCGTGTTGGTGGCGCTGGGAGTCTCGCTCGAACTGTTCATCGCATCTTTCAGCAGGCGCATCTCGCAGTCTTCACCGCTCCGCTTCGAACAGCACTCTACGACGGCCGACCGACAACAACCGAATCAATCTCTCGCGCTACTCCTCGGGCGTCTCGGCAGGGGCGACGGCGCGGGAATGCCGGGCGGACTCGGTACTCAGGATCGGGACGTCCAAGGCGGCGTTGCAGACTGGGCATGAGGCGCGTAGTCCGCGCCGTGCCGGGCGATGCCCTCCGATAGCGCGGCGTCGAGGTCGTAGGCAGCGGGGCTCCGGTCGAAGGACTCGTTCTGGTCAACGAAGCGACAGCCGACCAGTACCAGTCGGCTGTCGCGCTCGGTCACGCTACAGCGAGTTGGCGACCAAGAAGGCGCCAGCGTGGGCGGCCGCCTCCTCCGAGCTTGCGCACTCCCCCTCTGTCTGGTGCTCGCCGTTCGCCGCGTTGGCGCTCCAGCACCAACCGTCGTCCTCCGGATCCCAGTAGATGTTCGCAGTACCGCCGGCCAGCTCCACCGAGACCGGGGGCCGTTGGTCGCTGGCGTTGACGACTCCGGGCCACCGGCTGCGGGCGGCCTGGCGGGTGATCCCCCATGCCTGGCCCAGTTGCGGGTATGTGGCGCCATGCTGCCCGGCATTCTTCGCCGCCAGGCTGGCGATCCGCTCGGCGGCCGGGCCGACCTCCCGTAGTAGCCGCAGTCTCGCCAGGTTGGTCGGCCGCCCTGCCATCGCGACTTGCTCGGCGGTACGGACACGTCCAGGCTCCGGCAGTCCCTCGATCGGGGTAACCAGGTCGTTAGCGAACTCCCACACCAGGGTCCCGATGGCGTCGGTGAATTCCTCGATCAGTTCCTCGCTCGGTTCGGTGTACGGGGGACCGGCAGGCCGAACCCTCTCAGCAGTCATAGGACAATCCTAGTTGTCATCGACAGCTGAAGTTGTCAGTTCAGCTGGATTGTCGACGCTGATCGCTCGTGAAGCCGGTGGGCTGACGGGACAGCTCGGTGAGCCTCGTCTCGACGCTGTGGCCAGCGGGCGCTCGGACACGGTGTCCCTCAGGATCTCCACCAGCCCGCGGCCGATCCAGCCCTGAGCTGTGGGATCTTGCCGAGGGTGGGGGCGGTCGTCGCCGACCTCGGCCGGGCTTAGAGCCTGGCCATGAGTGGATCCCTGGGATCGGTCAGCGGGCGCCTGCCTGCCATTGCACGCTCCTCCCCGGATGGGGGCGCGGATGATCTATCTGACGACCAGGCCAAACGTCGCCATGCGCGCGTCCAATCCCGGTAAGAAGCGGCGGCCGGAGTGACTTAGAGAATGGGGGTCCCCGCAGGTGGCGCGGTCAGTGACCGCCTCCCGTGCACCGGTGCTCTTGCGAGAACGGCCATTCCCTCCAGTCGAGGATCACTCGGACTCGATGTGGGTTGCTGGCGCTGCGATGCGCGAATCCCGCCGGGAGAGGCCCCGATTCGCAGGACGCTGTCGATGGCGTCGTTCATCATGTGACCGTAAGCCGACGGCAGGGAGTGAACATGGCGTTGATCGATAAAGAGTGGGTCGCAGCCCGCGTCGGCGAAGCTGCCGTGCCGCCATCGGCGCAACAGGACGCGTCTGTCGGTCGCCTTCGCGCGCTGCTCGACCGATGTGCTACAAGGTTCACGCAGCTTGCACCCGGAGTAATCCCCTCCGCAGTCGTGCCACCACGCCGCGGTCTGCACCCGGATGAGGCCTCGGCGTTCCTCCGTACGGTCGACCAAGGACTCGCGGTCGTCGACGAGGCCGGAGGTTGCGTCCACGCAGGTGGTGTACGAGTTTCCGCTGATCAGGGGCATAGCGTCGTGAACTGAGACGGCCATCGCGTGATCCTTTCGATTAGCCAGTTCGAGATCGAAAGGGAGACATCGCGATGGCCGTCAGTGACAGTGTGGACCCCGCAGGCTGGATCGCCGAGGAGATCGGGGCGTGTGAGCCGGATCTGGTGCGCCGCTGCCGCGAGGTCAAGCCCGCGCTCGACGGATCACCCCCACGTGCGTGGGGAGCACGCGGTCTCCGATTGTGCGACGGCTACTCGGCGGTATTGACAGGATTGTTAACAGTGGAAGACCATTCCGTGAGAGCGCTCTCCGCCCCTGACCCGCACCCTCCCATCGACCGGGCGCTCGTTGTGTCACTCCCCCGCCTGTCGGCCTGGGGCCGACTCCGGTTGCGCCTCGCAACCGAACCCTGGAAGAGGTACGTGTGATGATCGCGGATTCCCCCGCCGCGTCCGCGCGGAGACGTCGCCGGCCCTTCGGCCGCCTGATCATGGCCGCTGTCGCGGTGTCGGCCACAGTGGCCGCCACCGCAGTCGCGGTCCCGAGCGCCGGAGCGTCCATCCCGCCCGCCCCGTCGGGCTGGAACACCGTCTTCAGCGACGACTTCACCGGTCCTGCCGGCTCGGGTCTCAACACCGGTGACTGGCGGTACGACACCGGTACGGGTTACCCCGGCGGTGCCGCG
The DNA here is from genome assembly GCF_024055715.1 of Actinoallomurus soli. Classification (GTDB taxonomy): domain Bacteria; phylum Actinomycetota; class Actinomycetes; order Streptosporangiales; family Streptosporangiaceae; genus Actinoallomurus; species Actinoallomurus soli. The sequence goes on along the minus strand of NZ_JAMXMV010000038.1, from coordinate 3,517 downwards.
AACTGGGGTACCGGCGAGGTCGAGACCATGACCAGCAGCACGCAGAACGTCTACCAGGACGGCAACGGCAACCTGGTGATCAAGCCGCTCCGCGACGGCAACGGCAACTGGACCTCCGGCCGGGTGGAGACCCAGCGCACCGATTTCGCTGCTCCCGCCGGCGGGAAGCTGCGCATGGAGGCATCGCTCCAGCAACCGAACGTCTCCGGAGCGGCCGCGGCCGGCTACTGGCCAGCGTTCTGGGCGCTCGGCGCGGGGGCCCGGCCGGTCGGCGCCACGAACTGGCCGAGCATCGGTGAGATCGACATGATGGAGGACATCAACGGGCGCAGCTCGGAGTTCGCCACCCTGCACTGTGGATCGAACCCGGGCGGCCCGTGCAACGAGACCACCGGCATCGGCAGTGGCGAACGCGCCTGCGGGGGCTGCCAGACCGGCTTCCACCAGTACGCCGTGGAGTACGACCGCAGCGTCTCGCCGGAGCATCTGCGCTACTACCTCGACGGCAACAACTTCTTCACCATCAACGCCAACCAGGTCGACGCCAACACCTGGAGCAACGCCGTCCAGCACGGCTTCTTCATCATCCTCAACGTGGCGATGGGCGGCGGGTTCCCGGCCGCGTTCGGCGGCGGCCCGACCGGCTCGACCCAGTCGGGCGTACCGATGCTGGTGGACTACGTGCGGGTGCTGACCAGTGGTGGGGGTGGCGGCAACCCGCCGCCCCCGTCGGGCGGAGGGGCGATCACCGGGTACGCCGGGCTGTGCCTGGACGACCGCGCCGCGGACACCACGAACTTCAACCCCGTCCAGGTGTACACGTGCAACGGCACCCCGGCCCAGCAGTGGACCGTGGTCGAGGCCGGCAGCACACTGCACGTCCTGGGTAAGTGCCTGGACATCAACGGCGGCGGTACCGCCAACGGCACCAAGGTCGACCTGTACGACTGCAACAACACCGCCGCCCAGGTATGGATCCCGCAGTCCAACGGGTCGCTGTACAACCCGCAGTCCAACAAGTGCCTCGACGACACCGGCTGGTCCGCGACCCCCGGCACCCAGGTGGAGATCTGGGACTGCACCGGAGGCTCCAACCAGCAGTGGCACCTGCCCTCCTGACGGTCCCGTCCGGTGGCCACTGTCACCAGAGGGGCTTGGTCGAACGCCCTGGCCCGGGCCTAATTCCGGGTCAGGGCGTCCCACCGGCCCCCGAACATTGCTCCGGGATTGTCGAACACGCCCCGGCGGAAGGCGATAGACCCGTCCGGCGCTGCCCGGCACGGAGCCCCGTCACCCGCACCTGTGCTGTGCCAAAATGACGAACACCGTGGCCGAGCCGGGCGTTCGCAGGGCTGTCAGGCTTGTACTGCTCCAAAACTCGTCACGGTCCTTGTGATACTCGTTGGTCACACCGCCGAGGATTTTCCGTCGGCGGATCGGTGTGTCCGACAGCGCGACCACTGGCTCGTCGGAGTCGGGCGGTTGCTGCCGGCGGGACTGGCGGGGCCTGTGGCGGTTGTAATGGTCGGTGCACTCGCCGAGCACGGACCGTAGGTGCCGATCGTTGTAGATCAGCATCCGATCGGTGCACTCGGCCCGTACGGCGCGTACCCACCGCTCGGCAAAGCAGTTCGCCCGTGGCGTCCGCGGCGGCGTCTTCACAACCGTCACACCCTCAACGGCGAAGACCTCATCGAACGCGCCGGTGAACTTGCTGTCTCGGTCCCGGATGAGGAAACAGAATGAGCCGATCCGGTGCCCAAGATCCGTGGCAAGGTTCCGGGCCTGCTGGACGGTCCGACCTCCGGTCGGGTTGGCGGTCACCCCCAGGATGTGCACGCGCCGGTTTCTCACCTCCATGACGAACAAGACGTACAACCGTTTCAGCACGATCGTGTCCACGTGAAAAAGTCGCAGGTTAGCATCTCCTCGGCCTGGGTGCGGAGGAACGCCCGCCAGGAGGTGTCGAGGTTACGCGGCGCCGGACCATGCCCTCGGGCCCGCAAGATCCGCCGTATGGTTGATTCACCGACTTGGTACCCGAGTCTGACCAACTCGCCGTGGACTCTTCGGTACTCCCAACTCGGGTTCTCCCGTGCCAGCCGGAGTCACCAAGTTCTGAATCTTTCGGCCGATCCCACGACGGCCAGGCCGATTCGGGTATGTCCACGTGCGTTTGACCAGGCGGCGGTGCCAGTCCAGCGGCGTGCCCGGCGTGACCAGCCGATGCGAACGCAGCACCGCAGGCAGCAACCGGGCCAGCCCTGCGGGACGGCCCGGTCGGCCCAGTCCACCTTCGGGCGGGCGACCTGACGCCGCAGCACGGCGGCCTCATGACGGAAAATCATGATCTCCGCGTCCTTGGACGCCTGGCTACGCGCCAGCAGCACCAGCCATCCGAAGACCCGAACCATGATCAGATACAGGAGACGAAGTGCCACAGACCGGGATCTTGCCCCAACCCGGCCGTTCACCCAAACCGCAGGCCAGCACCGCTGCGACTAGTTCTGGAGCGGTACAGGGCCCCAGGATCAGTCCCATTTCCGACGCCGGTAGGCCTCATTGGCCAAACTCGCCACAGTATCTATGTTCCGACAACAGAAGGGGACCTCTGTAGCAGGTCGGCCCCCTGATGAAATACAGTCTTGAAGAATTTCTCTTACGAGTGGATCGCTGCGGTGAGACCACCACTCAAGCCCAATGGCCGCCCCCCATCTTTCCGCCCGATGACGTCCATGCAAACGTCGTTCAAGAGCAATTGAGAGACGAGGATCATTTGGTAGGGCAACCAGGCCGCTACTAATTGCGACAGTCGCCGCCACTTGCGAGTCGGTCTCGCTCGCCAGTACGTCCGCGAGAATAGGGACTATCTCCTCACGCCTCTCCGGAAAGAATCCCAATATATATGCCGCCCAGATTCGGGCTTGGCGATCATTACCCTTCAGCAGATCAATAAAGAGCGGGACACCTTCCTTTACCGCATCATAAGCCGCCACTTCATCTGGATCCAGTTCATATGAATCTGGCATTATCTCGGATCCTAGCGCCCCAACAGACGAACGCAGCAGGCGCGCAGCGTTTCGGCGCATCAAATAGGGGTTGATTGTGCCGCTCAGATATTCATAATCATCCCCGAGTGCAATTAGCGACAACAGCTCAAGAATGCTTACGGTTTCCATACCGGCCTCCGCCAGAAAAAGCAGAAAAGGAACGGCATGTGAGCTCGCACTAAAACGCGAGCCTTGATGTACCAGGCGACTAATTACTTCATTAAATGCATCCTTACGTTCCTCGTAATTGTTCGATGCTAGCTTGAGAAGCACGTTCGGAAGACTCGCAGAATCATCATGGGCATCTAGTAGAGAATTCCAGTCGACCTGCCCCAAATATTCTTCGCCATTCGCCATGAAATCCCCTCGATAGGGCACTGAAAATATCAACAAAACTATCCATGTTACTGGGCCAGATTATGCTAACGCATCGGCTGCGGTGGCTCACCTTCCGATGAAGGTGAGCC
>NZ_JAMXMV010000037.1 GCF_024055715.1 Actinoallomurus soli | reverse complement strand
AGGTCAAGTCCAAGGCACGCCCTCAAAGGACGGCCAGATCACTGGAGAGTCAACCCAGATCGCCGGGCACCGAGCCTGACAGCACTCCACCCACAAGCGCCACCCAAACACTCACAGATCACTGGCGTTCACTGCTCATAGAGGACAGTGGGCGTCAGTGATCATCCCGCCTGGTGGCCATCTGAACGGTCGCGATGCGGTCACCGATCGTCAGGGGCCGCTCAGGCGGAGCGGGCCAGTCCTGCGCTGCGAAGTCCGTCGCGTACCGCCTCGTACACGACTTTGGACCATGCGGTCAGGATCGGAGCGGGATGAGTTGCCGGCTCGCTCGGACGAGAGCGGCTCATGGCGCTTCAGATCCGCCGCAGCGACGTCCTGGCTCATGTCCGTCGTGTCGTACTGCTCGGCGATCTCGTTCAGCTCCCTGTCTGACCGCCGGTCTGTCAGATGCAGTCCAGCCAGTACTGCTGCAGCCGAATGATGGCCTGCTCCCGGCTCATCTCGGCGACCTCCTTCTCCGAAATGCCGACCCGGGTGATCAAGAGACGCACCATCTCGGCGGGAAGGGAGTCTTTGACCGGTGGAGGAGCTCCTCGGTCGGGTTTTTGGCCGTCGCGAACACAGGCCCAGAACTCCTCATCCGAGACACCGAGCTGGTCACGGAGGATATGCGCCCACAGGCCCTTGCCGTAGCCACTGCGGTCAACCGGGTGAGAGATCCTCGTCCGCAGGATCGAGCCGTCGGGCAGGTCGAGTTCGTAGGTGGCGTGATGTGTTCCAGCGCGTCCACGCGCATCGCGCACCCGGTGCCATCCTTCGGTCACGCAGAAGCACTCATGATCCTTCCGGGTGGGCTGAGGCCAGGTCATGTGCCCTCCCCGGTGAGCCAGTCGCGTAGCTGGTCGTCGCTGCTGAGATCGATCAGCTGGACCAGTCCCCACTGCTGGCGATGATTCGGGGCTTCACGCAGCCGCTCCTGCCAGTCGGCGGCATACTCACGGAGGGCATCGACCATCTCGGCGATCGCCTCGTCGAACGTGGCGCCATCGGCGGAGATGGGCAACCCGGGGAGGAAGACCGACCAGCCGCCGTCCTCGGCCACGACCTGCGCCCGAACCGGACTCACAACGGCGAGGAAATGCCGCAGCCGATCAGCGTCGACGACGGCCGCCCTGGAGGACTCACGACGTACGGTCGCCGTGCATCCGAGCTCCGCTGCGTCCAGGAGATCCTTCAGATGCGCGCGCGCCTCCGTGTAACTGTTGAAGTGCACAGACGACATGATGCCACTCCCTGTCACCGGTCATGCCGTTTTTGTGACGACGGCAGGTACGTCAAGTACTTAACGTACCTCGCTGGGTGGCGATCCTTGCCTGTAGCGACGCCGAGAGGTCTCCGGGCCTGGCGGCCCGGAGACCTTCCCGGTCAGGACCAGGCGAGCATGCGCATGGGGTCTTCGAGCATGGCGCCGATCTCGCGGAGGACGGCGGAGCCGAGTTCGCCGTCGACGATGCGGTGGTCGAACGACAGTGCCAGCGTCGTCACCTTGCGGATCTTGATCTCGCCCTCGTGCACCCAGGGCATGTCCCGGATCTGGCCGAAGGCGAGGATGGCCGACTCGCCAGGGGTCAGGATCGGGGTGCCCGCGTCGACGCCGAAGACGCCGACGTTGGTGATGGTGATCGTGCCGTCGGACAGGTCGGCCGGGGTGGCCTTGCCGGCCCGCGCCGTGGCGGCGAGGTCGGCGAGCGCCCGGGCCAGGTCGGGCAGCGACAGGTCGTGGGCGTCGCGTACCTTCGGCACGATCAGCCCGCGCTCGGTCGCGGCGGCGATGCCCAGGTTCACGTAGTGCTTGACCACGATCTCCTGTGCGTCCTCGTCCCAGACCGAGTTGATCAGCGGGTTGCGGCGGACCGCCAGCAGCACCGCCTTGGCGACCAGCAGCAGCGGCGAGACCTTGACGCCCTCGAAGTCCGGCAGCTCGCGCAGCCGCTTCACGGCGTTCATCGTCTCGGTCACGTCGACCTGCAGCCACTCGGTGACGTGCGGCGCGGTGAACGCCGACTGCACCATGGCCGCCGCCGTGTGCTTGCGCACCCCGCGGATCGGGATGCGCTCCTCCCGCCGCTCGCCCGCCGTACGGACCGGGGCCGTGGGTGCCTCGACGGCCTGGCGCACGTCGTCGCGGGTGATCGACCCCTGCGGGCCGGTGCCGGTGACGGCGGTCAGGTCGACGCCGAGGTCCTTGGCCAGCTTGCGGACCGGCGGCTTGGCCAGCACCGCGACCCGCGACCCGGCGGGCCGGGAGGCGGGGACGGCCTGCGCCGCGGGAACAGCCTGCGCCGGAGCGGCGGGCTCCGCCCGTACGGCCGCTGCGGCGGGCTCGGCCGGTGCGGACGCGGCCGGGACCGGTCCACCGGTGGCCGGCGTCTTGCGCGGGCGGCGTTTGGTCGAGCCGGCCTTCACGCCGTAGCCGACCAGGACCGGGACGCGCTTCTGCTCCGGAGCGGACGGGTCGACCGCCGGGGCGGGGCTGCCGACCATGCCCGGCTCCTGCGCGCCCTCCGGCGGAGCGGCGGTCTCCTCGGCGGGCGGGACGTCGCCGCCGACCGCGACCGAGATGATCGGGACGCCGACGTCGACGGTCGTGCCCTCCTCGACGAGGAGCTCGGCGACCGTCCCCTCGTACGGGCAGGGGAGCTCGACGACGGCCTTGGCCGTCTCGATCTCCACGATCGTCTGGTTCACCTCGACGGGGTCGCCGGCCCGTACGTGCCACTTGACGATGTCGGCCTCGGTCAGGCCCTCGCCGACGTCCGGCAGTTTGAACTGCTTCAGCTCGCCCATGCTCACCACGCGAAGGTCCGGTCGACGGCGTCGAGGACGCGGTCGAGGTCGGGCAGGTAGTGGTCCTCGAGTCGGGACGGCGGGTACGGCGTGGAGAACCCGCCGACCCGCAGCACCGGTGCCTCCAGGTTGTAGAAGCACTTCTCGGTGATCCGGGCGGCGAGCTCGCCGCCGTACCCGTTGAAGACCGGCGCCTCGTGGACGACGACGCACCGGCCGGTCCGGCGTACGGACTCCAGGACCGTCTCCTCGTCGAGCGGGTTCAGCGAGCGGACGTCGACGACCTCGATCGAGTGCTGCTCGTCGGCCTGCGCGGCCTCCAGCGCCGTCTTGACCATCGGCCCGTACGCGAGCACGGTGACGTCCTCGCCGGGGCGCGCGACGACGGCCTTGTCGAACGGCACGGCCTTGGACAGGTCGCGGTCGACGGGGGCCTTGTCCCAGTAGCGGCGCTTCGGCTCGAAGAAGATGACCGGGTCGGGGCACTCGATGGCCTGCTGGATCATCGTGTACGCGTCGGCCGGGTTCGAGCAGGCCACGACGCGCAGGCCACCGGTGTGGGTGAAGTACGCCTCGGGCGACTCGCTGTGGTGCTCGACCGCGCCGATGCCGCCGCCGCACGGGATCCGGATGACGACCGGGAGTTCGAGCGTGCCGAGCGAGCGCATCCGCATCTTGGCGAGCTGCGTGGTGATCTGGTTGAACGCGGGGAACACGAACCCGTCGAACTGGATCTCGCACACCGGCCGGTAGCCGCGCAGTGCGAGGCCGATGGCCGTGCCGACGATGCCGGACTCGGCCAGCGGCGTGTCGATGACGCGCGCCTCGCCGAAGTCCTTCTGCAGACCGTCGGTCACCCGGAAGACGCCGCCGAGCTTGCCGACGTCCTCTCCCATGATGAGGACCTTCGGGTCGTTCTCCATGGCCTTGCGAAGGCCCTCGTTCATCGCCCTGGAAAGAGTCAGCGTCTCAGCGCTCACCGTCGCACTCCCCTCCGCGCGTACCCCCGGCCGGAACCGGCCGCCCCCTCATCGGGACACATCCTCGAACGATGCCAGGTACGAGGTGAACTGGCCGCGTTCCTCCGCGAGCAGCGAGTGCTCGGTCGCATAGACGTTCTCCCAGATCGCCGTCGGCTCCGGGTCGGGCAATTCTAGACACCGTCTCCGCAGGTCCGAGCCGACCTCTTTGGCCTCGGCGTCGATCGCGTCGAAGAATTCGCGATCGGCCAGCTGGTTCTTGACGAGGTACGCCTTGAGGCGCTCGATCGGGTCCTTGAGCTTCCAGGACTCCAGTTCGGCCTGGAGCCGGTAGCGCGTCGGGTCGTCGGTGGTGGTGTGCGCGCCCATCCGGTAGGTGAACGCCTCGATGAGCGTGGGGCCCTGCCCGCTGCGGGCGTTGTCGAGGGCCTTCTGCGTGACGGCGTGCACGGCGAAGACGTCGTTTCCGTCGACGCGGATGCCGGGGAAGCCGAAGCCCTCGGCGCGGCGGTACAGCGGAATGCGGGACTGCTTCTCCAGCGGCTCGGAGATGGCCCACTGGTTGTTCTGGCAGAAGAAGACGATGGGGGCGTTCTGCGCGGCCGACCAGACGAACGCCTCGTTGACGTCGCCCTGGCTGGTCGCGCCGTCGCCGAAGTAGACGATGGCGGCGTTCTCGGCGCCGTCGCGCTGGATGCCCATGGCGTAGCCGGTGGCGTGCAGGGTGTGGCTGCCGATGACGATCGTGTAGAGGTGGAAGTTGTGCGCCTTCGGGTCCCATCCGGCGTGGTTGACGCCGCGGAAGAGGCCCAGGAGGTCGAGCGGGTCGACGCCACGGCACCAGGCCACACCGTGTTCCCGGTAGCTCGGGAAGGCCATGTCGTCCTGCTTGAGGGCGTGCGCCGAGCCGATCTGCGCGGCCTCCTGGCCGAGCAGTGAGGCCCAGATGCCGAGCTCGCCCTGACGGGTCAGCGCGACGGCCTCGGTGTCGATCCGGCGGACGATCACCAGGTCGCGGTACAGACCCTTGATCTCCTCGGGGGTCAGGTTCACGTCGTACTCGGGATGCTCGACGCGCTCGCCCTCGGGGGTGAGCAGCTGGACGAGTTCCGGTGGGGGAGACTGTGCGTCGGTGCCCAGGGGCGCACCGCGCGCGGCGTCGACGATCACGTGCCACTCCTCGTGCGTTCAGGGCCGTCCGCGGGATCGCCGCGGTCGGCCTGGTTGCGCGTCGCCCTTCCCGCGGATCCCGGCGAGTACGGGAGACGTAGTCGTCATCGTGACAGAGGCCACGTACCCGGGCGCAAGCCTTTGCTCCTACGGAAACGTACCCGGAAGGTTGTGCCCTGCCACCAACGCGAATCACGCCGTGATTCGCTAGGAGTGGATCACTCTCGGGATAGGACGCGGGTCGCGCCGGCGGCGACGGTCAAGCCGAGAATGAAGCCCGCGGCGACGAGCGCGTCGGATATCCACAGGTAGATGCCGTGCGGCGCGAACTCACCCTCCTGACCCAGCGAGCCGACCGGCAGCAGCAGGTCCAGGGTGTACAGGAACGGGTTGAACTGCGTGTTGTGCCCCGGCTCCTGGATCCGCGGATGGTGGTGCTGGAAGACCGCCGTGCCGATCGCCAGCAGCGCCACGAGCCACGCGGCGGCCAGGAACGGCCGGTACCCGTAGCCGACCGTCCAGTCCTGGGCGTACCCCCAGATGCGGCGCGTCACCGGCTGGGTGTCCCGGCGCGCCCGCTGCTTGGCCAGGAGGACGCTGCGCCGCTCGCCGTCGTGCCCGAGGGCGCGGTAGGTCTCCGCCAGCTTCTCGTACGGCTGGGGGATGTAGCCGTCCGTGTCGCGGGCCACCCACTTGAGCCGCTCCTTGGCGGTCAGCGGCGGGTCGATCATCTCGTACGTGAGGCCGTCGAGCTGGTACCTCGGCGCCCAGGACAGCGGGTCGTCGCGCATGAGCTTGATCCGCGCGTAGCTCAGGTCGACGACGCCCTTGATCGGCTCGGCGGGTCGCAGCATCACCTCCTCGGCCTGGGCGCGCTGGAGGTTCAGCGCGACACCGGCCGGGTTGGCGAGCCGCCCGCCGCGCAGGTTGAACAGGCCGCCGATGTGCACGCCCGCCAGGCTGACCACGCCGTCGGAGCGGAAGCCGTCCGAGCAGTAGATGTCGGTCTCGATGCTCATGTCGTCGCAGTTGAGCGCGGTACGGGCCGGGTTGGACACGGTCGCGCCGACCATCGAGAGGTACCCGCCGATCCGCGCGCCGCGCAGCCGGATCTCCCCTTCGGCGCTGAACCCGCCGTCGCAGAACATGTTGGCCGCGACCGTGAGCCGGCTCGCGTACAGCGCCTGGCCCTTGGGGTTGCGCAGCCGCGCGCCGCGCAGGTTGAGCAGGCCGCCGATGTTCGCGCCGGGCAGGCGCACCTCGCCCTCGGCGGTGAAGCCCTGGTCGCAGTAGACGTTGTTGTCGACGATGAGACGGTCGGCCAGCAGCGGCGAGTCGCCGTTCGGGTGCGAGAGGTACGCGCCGGTCAGGTTCAGGATGCCGGTGATGTGGGCGCTGTCGAGCCACACGCCGCCGTAGATGTGGCTGCCCTCCAGCCACAGGTGCCCGTCGATGCGCACGCCCGAGGCGACCAGGCCGGGCAGCCGGCAGCGCATGAGGTGGACGCTGCGCAGCCGCGCCCAGTACAGGTGCGGCGCGTCGGTGAGCTGGCAGCCGGTCAGCGCGAGCGGGACACTGACGTGGGCGTGCCCGAGGTTGAGGGTGCCGGTGATCCGCGCGCCGGTCAGGCGCACGGCGGCGACCTGGCCGGGCTCGGTCTCCCGCGCGCCGAGCAGCAGCGCCGAGATCACCTCGGCCCGGATCGTACGCTCGGGGCCCCAGGCGTTCGTGGCGTCGAAGTCCTGGTCACCGCCGGACAGGTCCACGGTCTCCCCGCGCGGGAACGCGTCCCAGAGCACCCGCTCGGGCTTGGTCAGGTCATCGATCAGCATCCACGGCTCCGGGGCGACGACAGAACTCTCATGTATAGCGCGCCGGCGACCCGCTCGGTGTGATGGCTTACACGGAAACGAGACGCACCCGATCACCGCAGAGTTTCGCCATGTCGTCGATATCCGAGGGGAGAAGGACGACCGGACGTCGCCGCCGTACGGCCATCTCGGCCACGGCCGCGTCGATCGCGTACTTGTGGCCGTGCAACCCGGCGTCGATCGCCCCGGCTCCGGCGGCGCGCGCCTGAGAGCAGTGCCGCGATCACCTCGGCCCGTACCTCGCCCCGGCCGCCGAGGTCGACGGTCCGCGCGGCGGGGAACGCGTCCCACAGTGCCGACTCGGGCTCGGTCAGTTCCTCGGCGCGCATGACGATTCCTCCGGGGGGATGATCGGGCCCTACGATCCCACCGGAGGAGGCGTCGCGTCATCGGCCGCCGGCCGTGCCGTACGCTTCGATGCCGTAGCTGCAGATCAGAGGGGGTCAACCATGGCGCGTTTCATCGTCGAGGTCATGCTCAAGCCGGAAATTCTCGATTCCCAGGGCCAGGCGGTCGCTCGGGCGCTGCCGCGGCTCGGTTTCGAGGGTGTCACGCAGGTGCGGCAAGGCAAGCGGTTCGAGATCGAAGTCGAAGGACCGGCCGACGAAGCGGCCACGGAACGTGTCCGGAAGATGGCCGAGACGCTGTTGGCCAACCCGGTCATCGAGACGTTCGAACTCCGCGCCGAATAGTCGCTCAAAGTTAGCTCGGTCGAGCGATTACGCCAGTTTCCACCGGGGAAGCCTTAGCTTCGTTGAAAGAATCGCGAAGACGGGGTCGACCCCCAGGTCAGGGGTCAAAGATGACACGAGGTGACCGGTGGATATGAAGTTCTCACTCGACTTGCCGCGTGAGACTCTCAGCATCCCGGTGATCCGCCGGGTCCTGGGCGATACGCTGCGCGGACTGGGGGTTTCGGAAGCCTGTATCGCCGACCTTCTCGTGGCCGCATCCGAAGCCTGCACGAATGTGGTGCAGCATGTCGATTCGGCGAGTCACTATGAGGTGATCGCCAGTATCGCCGGAGATCACTGCGTCCTGAAGGTCGCGGACACGGGCCACGGCTTCACGGGCGACGCGGAGAAGAACGCGGGCCTCGATTCGGAGTCCGGGCGCGGAATCAAGATCATGCGGGCGCTCGTCGACGACGTGACGTTCGACAGCCGCCCGGACACCGGGACCGTCGTCTACCTCCAGAAGCGGCTGAGCTGGCAGGAGGAGTCGCCCATGCGGCTCCTGGAGCCCCAACTTCTGAAAACCGCAGGCTGAACGCCGGATAAGCTAGGGCACGTCCCGAGTCCGTTCTTGTATCGGAGTGTGCCCATGTCAGCCCGTGTGGGCGTGATCACCTTCCCCGGGTCGCTGGACGACCGGGACGCCGCACGAGCGGTGCGCCTCGCGGACGCCGAGCCGGTGTCCCTCTGGCACGCCGAAGGTGACCTGCTCGGTGTCGACGCCGTCATCCTCCCCGGCGGTTTCTCCTACGGCGACTACCTCCGCGCGGGGGCGATCGCGCGGTTCGCGCCGCTCATGGAGAAGCTGGTCGCCGCCGCCCGCGACGGCCTTCCCGTCCTGGGCATCTGCAACGGCTTCCAGGTGCTGTGCGAGTCGCACCTCCTGCCCGGAGCCCTGACCCGCAACGTCGGTCTCCACTTCGTCTGCCGCGCCCAGCGGCTGCGCATCGAGAACGTCGAGACCGCCTGGACCTCCGATTACGAGGAGGGGCAGGAGGTCGTCATTCCGGTCAAGAACATGGACGGCTGCTACGTCGCCGACGAGGAGACCCTCGAGGAGCTGGAGTCCTCCGGCCGGATCGTGGCCCGCTACCTCGACGTCAATCCCAACGGTTCGCTGAACGACATCGCCGGCATCTGCAACGAGGCCGGGAACGTCGTCGGCCTGATGCCGCACCCGGAGCACGCTGTCGAGGCCCTGACCGGTACGTCCACCGAGGGCCTCGGCTTCTTCACCTCGGTCGTCAAGAAGTTGGTCCACGCATGAGCGAGCGGAGCGAGCGAATCAGCAGCACAGCGCCTCTGGTCACTCCCCCGACGGAGGAGGGCGCATGAGCGAGCAGAACATCGACGAGAAGGGCCTGGAGCCGACCGGCGCCGGGTCCGCGGAGGCGGCGACCGAGCCCACGCCGGTCCGGCCGGTGGAGGTGGACTCCGTCGCGCGCGCCGCGCAGACGCCCGAGCTCCCGCTCCCGTACGCCGAGCTCGGCATGAAGGACGACGAGTACGCCCGCGTGCGCGAGATCCTGGGCCGGCGGCCGACCTCCGCCGAGCTGGCGATCTACTCCGTCATGTGGAGCGAGCACTGCTCGTACAAGAGCTCGCGCGTCCACCTGCGGCAGTTCGGCGACAAGGCCCCGCAGAGCGACGCGCTCCTCGTCGGCATGGGCGAGAACGCCGGCGTCGTCGACGTCGGCAACGGCTGGGCCGTCACCTTCAAGATCGAGTCGCACAACCACCCGTCGTACGTCGAGCCGTACCAGGGCGCCGCCACCGGCGTCGGCGGCATCGTCCGCGACATCCTGTCGATGGGCGCCCGCCCGGTCGCCGTCATGGACTCCCTGCGGTTCGGCCCGCCGGACGCCCCGGACACGCGCCGGGTGCTGGACGGCGTCGTCAGCGGCGTCGGCGGCTACGGCAACTGCCTCGGCCTGCCGAACATCGGCGGCGAGGTCGTCTTCGACGACTGTTACGCCGCGAACCCTCTGGTCAACGCCCTGTGCGTCGGTGTGCTCAAGCCCGAGGACATCAAGCGGGCGATCGCGCCGGGGCCGGGCAACAAGGTCATCCTGTTCGGCGCGGGCACCGGTCCGGACGGCATCGGCGGCGCGTCCGTGCTGGCCAGCGCGACCTTCGACGAGGAGTCGCAGGCGAAGCGCCCGTCGGTGCAGGTCGGCGACCCCTTCATGGAGAAGCTCCTCACCGAGTGCTGCATGGAGATCTTCGCCGAGGATCTCGTCGTCGGCATCCAGGATCTCGGCGCGGCGGGCGTCTCCTGCGCCACCACCGAGCTGTCCGCGGCCGGCACCGGCGGCATGGACATCGACCTGAACAAGGTCCCGCTGCGCGACGCGACGCTGCGGCCCGAAGAGATCCTGATGAGCGAGTCTCAGGAGCGCATGATGGCCGTGGTCGAGCCGGCCAAGGTCGAGCGCTTCCTCGAGGTCTGCGCCAAGTGGGACGTCCCGGCCACGGTGATCGGCGAGGTCACCGACACCGGGCGGCTGCGGATGACCTGGCACGGCGAGACGATCGTCGACATCCCGCCGGGCACCGCCGCCGACGAGGGCCCGGTGTACGAGCGGCCGTACGAGGTGCCGGCCGACCTGGCGCAGCTGCAGGCCGACGGCCCCGGCCGCCTGCCGCGCCCGGCCACCGCCGAAGATCTGCGCAACACGGTCCTGTGGCTGGTGGGCTCGCCCAACCTCGCGGACAAGTCGTTCGTCACCTCGCAGTACGACCGGTTCGTGCTCGGCAACACGGTGCTGGCCACGCCGGAGGACGCCGGGCTGATCCGCATCGGCGACGGGCCGCAGGGCATCGCGCTGGCCACCGACGGCAACGGCCGGTACGCCCGGCTCGACCCGTACGCCGGTGCGCAGCTCGCACTGTCCGAGGCCTACCGCAACGTCGCGACGACGGGTGCCCGGCCGCTCGCGGTGACCAACTGCCTCAACTTCGGCTCCCCGGAGGACCCGGGCGTCATGTGGCAGTTCGCGCGCGCCGTCGAGGGCCTCGCGGACGCCTGCCAGGTGCTGGGTGTCCCGGTGACCGGCGGGAACGTCAGCTTCTACAACCAGACCGGCACCACGCCGATCAACCCGACCCCGGTGATCGGCGTCCTCGGCGTCCACGACGACGTGAACCGCCGGGTGCCGATGTCGTTCATCGTCGAGGGCACCACGCTGCTGCTGCTCGGCGAGACCCGGCCGGAGTTCGGCGGCTCCGAGTGGGCGCACGTCGTGTTCCAGCACCTCGGGGGCCTGCCGCCGCGCGTGGACCTGGCCGCCGAGGCGGCGCTCGCGTCGGTGCTCGTGGCCGGAGCGCACGAGGGCGTGCTGAACGCCGCGCACGACCTGTCCGACGGTGGCCTGTCGCAGTCGCTGGTCGAGTCCTGCCTGCGGGGCGGTCTCGGCTGCGTGATCGATCTGCCGGACGACCCGTTCACCGAGCTGTTCAGCGAGTCCGTGGCCCGCGCCGTCGTGGCCGTCTACCCCGAGCACGAGGAGCGGGTCACCGCGCTCGCGCAGGCGGCCGGGGTCCCCGTGCGCCGGCTGGGCACGGTCGGCGGCGACGCGTTCGAGGTCCAGGGACTGTTCTCGATCCCGCTGAGCGAGCTGCGCGAGGTGCACCAGGGCGCCCTGCCCGCCCTGTTCGGCTGATCGATCCGCCGCGCCGGGTCCCACGACCCGGCGCGGCGCACGGCCTGAGCCGTTTCAGTAGGCGAGTTCTCCGATGCCGCCATCAACGCGCAGGACGGTGCCGGCGGTGTAGGCGGACTCGTCAGAGGCGAGGTAGACGGCCGCCTTCGCCAGCTCGGTGGCGGTGCCGATGCGATGGAGGGGCACGGTCCGCCGGAGTTCCTCGTAGATGGCGGCCTGGCGCTCCGGGCCGAGCGGTTTGAACGTGTCCGTGACGGTCGGCCCCGGGCTCAGCCCGTTGACCCGGACGCCCCGCTCTTTCAACTCATAGGTCAGCCCTCGGGAGAAGGACAGCAGGCCGGCCTTGGCGGCACCGTAGACCGCCGCGTTCTCGTGCCCGATGAAAGCGGAGACAGAACCGACGAGGATGACCGAGGCCTGCCGCGAGAAGAGCGGCAGCAGGGCCTTGATCAGGAAGAACGGTCCCTTGAGATTGGTGGCGACCAGCCTGTCGAATGCCTCCTCGGTCCATTCTTCGATCGGGAGATGGGTGACGTCGGCGGCGTTGCTCATCACGATGTCGAGCTTCGGCCACTCCTCCTGCAGCCGCGCCGCGAGCGCCGCCTGGCCGGGCACGTCGCCGGCATCGCTGAGGATGGGCAGCAGCGGGCCGTCCAACTGCCGGGCGGCCTCATCCAGCCGTTCCTGCGAGCGGCCGGTGATCGCGACGGTCGCTCCCTCGGCGAGGAACTCGCGGGCGGTCGCGAGCCCGATGCCGCCCGTCCCGCCCGTGATCAGTGCGTGTTTTCCCGTAAGACGATCCATCGAAGTCGATCTCCTCACTCGCGCCAAGGCGCATGGTTCTGGTAGCAGTGGTTCTGGCACCGATGACGGGCCATCCCCGCCATCTCGGAGAGCGCCGCACCGCCTTCACCGTGTCGGCGGCAGGCGTGTCCCGGGTCAGATGGCGGTCCGGCCGCCGTCGGCGGCGACGACGGCGCCGGTCACGTAGCTGGCCTGGTCGCCGGCGATGAAGGCGATCACGTGGGCGACCTCGGCCGGGTCGGCGGTGCGCTTCAGTGCGGTCGTCAATCCCATGCCGCCGAGGTCGGGGCCCATGGCCGCCACCACCTTGGAGGTGGTCATCGGACCGGGCGACACGGCGTTGACGCGCACGTTCGACGCGGCGAACTCGGCCGCCCAGGTGCGGGTCAGGGACTCGAGTGCCGCCTTGGTGGCGCCGTAGACCGCCATCGGCGGCATGCCGAGGCCGGCGGCGGTGGAGCTGACGTTGACGATGCTCCCGCCCCCGCGCGCGGCCATCTTCGGCGCGAGGTGGGCGACCAGGATGAATGGCGCGCGCACGTTGACCGCGAAGGCGGCGTCGTAGGCGGCGAGGTCCTGGTCGGCGGTCGTGCTGAACGGGACGACGCCCGCGTTGTTGACGAGGATGTCCACAGCCCCGGCATCCTCGGCCAGCCGCTGCACGGCCTGTGGGTCGGCCAGGTCGGCGGGAATGAAGCGCGCGGAGCCGGCCGCGCCTCCCCGCACGTCGTCGACGACCTGGGCGCCGCGGTCCGGGTCGGTGCCGGTGATGATCACGTTGGCCCCGCCGGCGGCGAGGATCCTCGCTGTCGCGTGCCCGAGCCCGCCGATGGCGCCCGATCCGGTGATCAGCGCCGTCTTTCCCTCGAAGTCCATGTGGTCCTGCCTCTCGTCCGCAACCCGATCGACTTCTGTGTCAACGTTCAAGAAGTCGTTGGTCGTCACCGTACGGCCTTTTGTGCATGCGGTCAAAAAGTCGTACCGTGGCGTCATGGCACGGACAGGACGCCCCCGGGAATTCGACAAGGACCAGGCCCTGGAGCGCGCGCTCCTCCTGTTCTGGTCTCGGGGCTTCGGAGCGACCTCCGTCCAGGACCTCGTCGAGGCGCTGGCCTTGGAGCGGGGCAGCCTGTACGGCGCCTTCGGCGACAAGCGGAGCTTCTACCTGGCGGCGGTCCGGCTGTACTGGGAGACCTACGAGCGTCAGCTGGTGACGGCGCTGGAGGCCGGGCCGGTGCTGCCGGCGCTGCGCGAGGTGCTCGCCAATCCGGCCCGGGCGCAGGAGTACGCCTCCGACGTCGGCGTTCCGCAAGGGTGCATGATCGGCAACGCCACCGCCGAACTTGTCCCGCAGGATGCCGAGGCGCGCGAGATCGTGGCCCGCGCGCACGCCCGCTTCATCCAGATCGTCGCCACCGGCCTGCGGCGCGCGCAGGCCGACGGCGAGGTCAGCCGGGACGCCACCCCCGAGGCCCAGGCGCAGCTCCTGCTGTTCACCGTCCAGGGCCTTTCCCTGGTCTCCCGCGCAGGACTCGACACGGCCTCCGCGCTCGCCGCCGTCGATGCCCTGATCGACGCCCTTCGCGCTTAAGGACCTGGGCGACCGGCTGCGGGAAACGGGTCGGCAGGGCCGGCCGGGGCACTGGCGACGCACTCCCCGTGGCGGGTCCTGCCGGCTGTGGCGAGGGTGCTCACAGTGGGCGCGCTCAGGCCGTGCCCCGCGCGGCGGCCGCCGCTGCCGCCGTGGCGAGCGCCGTTGTGATGGCCGCGCCCGGGACCGTACGCGGTGGTCAGCTGTGGGGGGCCAGGGCCCGGACGCCCGCCACGAACAGGTCGACCCCGAGGGCGACGTCGGCGTCGGACTCGTCGATGGAGGCGAGCGCGGTCGCCGCCTTCACCAGGTGGCCGTACCGCTCGGGGGACAGCGTCTCGAACATGACGCGTTTGCGCCGGAGGGCGTCCGCCATCTCCTCGGAGGTCATCTTCGGCGGCATCTTCGGGTCGCCGACCGCCAGCATGGTCGCCGTGCGCAGGCCGTAGCGGCTGATGGCGGCCGCCTGCTCGGCGGTGAACCCGCCCTCGGCGAGGAGCGCCAGGGCCACCTCCATCGAGTCGTAACAGTACGGGGCGGCCTCGAGGTTCGCGGTCATCATCAGCTGGGCCGCACTGGGATGCGTGCGCAGCACGAACACCACGGACGTCATCAGGACGTGCAGCCGGGCGTGCCACGGCGCCTCCGGGTCGACGTCCGGGTCGACCAGTGACCACAGCCGGTTGACGAGCGCGGTCTGCAGCTCGTCCTTGTTCTTGAAATGCCAGTACAGCGCCATCGGTGTGACGCCGAGCCGCTGGGCGAGCCGCCGGATGGTCAGCCCGTCCAGGCCCTCCTCGTCGACGAGCGCGAGCGCGCCGTCCACCACCGTCTCCCGGCTGAGCCGGGTTCGTTCGTCTGTCGCGGCCACTTGACAACTATACGCCGTACAAGCAGGCTTCCCTATACGGCGTACATGTACGCCGTACAAGAACGATGTACAGGAGCGGGAAGCGATGGAATCGAGTCGACGCTGGTGGACCCTGACCGGGGTCGCGCTGGCCACCTTCATGACCTTTCTGGACAACAACGTCGTCAACGTGGCGCTGCCGTCGATCCAGCGCGACCTGCACCTGACGCTGTCCGGGCTGGAATGGATCGTCAGCAGCTACATCCTGGTCTTCTCCGGCCTGATGCTCGTCGGCGGCAGGCTCGGCGACGTGTACGGCCGCCGCCGGCTCTTCATCACCGGGCTGGCGCTGTTCACCGGCGCGTCACTGCTCGCCGGGCTCGCGAACAGCGAGAGCATCCTGATCACGGCCCGCGTCCTGCAGGGCGTCGGAGCATCGTTGTCGGTGCCGTCGACGCTGGCGATCATCTCCTCGACCTTCCCCGACGCGCGGGAGCGGAGCAGGGCGGTCGGCGTGTGGAGCGCCGTCAGCGCGCTCGCCCTGGCGCTCGGGCCGCTCACCGGCGGCTTCATCAGCGACCACTGGCACTGGGGCTGGATCTTCCTCATCAACGTGCCGGTGGGCGTGGCGACGATCGCCATCATCGCGGTCTCGATGCGCGAGACCACCGAGGACGTACGCCGCCGCCTGGACCTCCCGGGCCTGCTGACCTCCGCGGTGACCCTGCTGTCCGTCACCTACGCGCTGATCGAGGGATCGGACCGCGGCTGGACGTCCGCGCTCATCCTGGGGGCCTTCGCCCTCGCCGCGGTCACGGGGGCTCTGTTCATCGTGCTCGAGACCCGCGCCGCCGACCCGATGGTGGACCTGTCGCTGTTCCGGAACCGGGTCTTCAGCGGCGGCGTCGGCGCCATGGTCCTGTGGGGCTTCGGCGTGATGGGCGTCTACCTGTTCACGGCCATGTTCCTGCAGAACATCCTGGGCTTCTCCCCGACCAAGGCGGGTGCGTCGATCATCCCGATGGCGCTGATGATGATCGTCATCGCGCCGTTCGCCGGGTCCGTCGCGCGCCGCCTGGGCACGCACCTCACCGTCGCCGCCGGCCTCACCCTCAACGTCGCCGGCCTGGTCATGGTGTCCTTCGTCGGCGAGGGCGCCCACTTCCTCGATCTGATGCCGTCCTTCGTCCTCTTCGGGATCGGCTCCGGCCTGACGATGATGCCGCTCACCGACGCGGTGATCGGGGTGCTCCCGTCCGACCGGGCCGGCGCCGCCTCCGGCGTGCTCAACGCCACCCGTGAGGTGGCCGGCCTTCTGGGCGTGACGATCATCGGCGCGATCCTGACCTCCCGCCAGTCCGCGGTACTGCGCGGCGGCTCCACGCCGACCCACGCGTTCCTGGCGGGCTACCAACTCGCCCTGCTCGTCGGCGCCGCGATCGTCTCCATCGGCGTCCCGCTCAGCCTGTACGCCCTCCGCACCGGCCGGAGCGCGCCGCGAGAGACGGAGCCGGTGCTGGAGCCGGTGGCCTGACCCCTTGTTCCACGATCCCTGGTGTCCGCAGCCCTCTACGGGCTGAGCCAGTCGATGGCCGTGTCGATGTCCGGAGCGGTCTGGGTGAGGTCCAGGACGGTGTCCTCGACGCGCGTGCGCGGCGGCGACCGCACGGGATGCCGCCGGTCGGCCAAGTGCATCGAGAAGTGCACGTGGATCCCCGGTGCCGCCACCGGGCGACGCCGTCCGTCCGGAACCGTCACGTGGACGACCGCGGAAGGCCGGTCGGTCAGGCCGTACAGCTCGGCGGCGGTCTCATGACTGAGGACGGCGTCGGGGCAGTGCCGGACACCGGGTTCGAGGCGGGGCCTGCGGCTGCACGCCAGGACCGCCGCCCACAGCTCCGCGGTACGTCCGAGGTCGCCGCTGAAGGTCGCGTGAACGCCCGGATGCCGGACCGTCCACCGGCCGGAGTCGAGGAGGGTGCGTATGGCGCTGTCCGGCACTCCGTGCTCGCGGAACTGCCACCGCGCCACCACCCCGGCCTGCGCTCGAATGAGCGCGACGAGGTCGGGCCCCATCGGCGGACGACGTCTCGGCATGCCCACCACATTGAACCCACTGGCGATCCAGGTCGGCATGGCCCGGAAACCCGAGGATGCTGTACGGGCCGAGCATGCCGGGGTGCGCGCCCCGCTGATATGGCATCACCTGAGGCCGATGTAGATCTCGTACTGGTGTGGGACGACGTCTCGGTAGGCGTACCACCATCCCCGTTTTCGGGCGTCCTTGGCGAGTTGGACGAGCCCGTCCCGCCGGCCGGGTTCGGTGACGCCGTACAACTCCACCATCAGGCGGACGTCGTTCGGGTGCGGGGCCGTGCGGCCGGTCTCGATGCGGAAGACCTTCGTCTGGTGCCAGTCCAGGCTTTCGGCCACCTGTTCCTGAGTGAGTTGCGCGGTTTCGCGGAGGCGCTTCAACTCGGCGATGAGCTGACGGCCCCGGATGCTCGGGCTGTGACCTGCGGGCATGAACGAGAGAAATCGGAGGGTGCGCGATGACGGCTGACGCGACGCGTTATCGGCTGCTGACCGCACTCGCCTGGCACCTCGCGGCGCTGAAACGGACATCGCTGATCGTCGTACCGAGCCACGGAGAGCCGGTCCTGTACCTGCCGAGGCGAGACGGGACCAAGCTCGGCATCGCGGCGGGGCAACGGGACGACGGCGTGTGGGACTTCCTCTGGGGCCGCACCGGCCGGGCGGGAGCCGAGCCCGTCATCGCCGCCGCCTACCTGATCGCCAAGGCGGCCGCGTGATGGCTGCGGGCATGCTGGGAGCGATCACCATCCAGGGCCGTCCCGAAGCCGCGCGCGGCGGCACGTACTGGTTCGAGCTGTGAATCAGGCTCCCGTGTTCATCCTCCTGGCGATCGCCGCGCTCTAGCCGCACTGTTCGCCAGGGATCTCGTCGTTCCGCAGTCCCCGCCGGCAACATGCATTCGCCGCGGCGACGTTTCTGTCGGTGACCTCGGGTAACGTCGCGCGGACGCGCAGCCGAGGAGCGGAGGACCATGGCCGACCGCAAGCATGGGCGGCCCGCGCCGCCCATCGAGAGCACCATCCGCTCCGAGGACTGGGACGGCCGGGACCTGTCCGGGCAAGAGCACACGCGCGTGGAGTTCGTCGACGTGGACCTGACCGAGACGTCGGGTCAGGGCGTGGCGTTCACCGAGTGCGTGTTCCGGGGCGTCCGGTTCAACGTCTCCTCGTACACCGACGCGGCCTTCATCAACTGCACGTTCGTCCGGTGCTCGTTCTTCGACGCCACCCTCACGGGATGCAAGCTGGTCGGCAGCGTGTTCGACGGCTGCACCTACGGCCTGTTCACGGTGGAGGGCGGCGACTGGTCCTTCACCGCCCTGCCGGGAGCCGACCTGCGGGGGTCCTCGTTCCGCAGGGTACGGATGCGGGAGGCCGATCTCACGGGCGCGCGGCTGCAGAAGGCGTCGTTCCGCGACGTGGACCTCTCCGGCGCGTCGCTGCAGAAGGCGGACCTGTCCGAATGCGACCTGCGGGGCAGCGACCTGTCGTCGCTGAACCCGCACGTCACCTCCCTGACGCGCGCGGTGATCGACCCCTACCAGGCGATCGTCATCGCGCAGGCCCTCGACCTCGAAGTGAAAGAGCCCTGAGTCGGGCGTCAACCGCTCACGGGGCGCAGCGCCTTGGTCGTCGCGACCCTGAGCAGCCGCTGCGCCGTTGAGTACGTGCCGGCGGTCGGGCGGATCGTGGCGGCCGGACGGTACTCCACGTCGAGCAGTACGTTTCCGCACAGCAGCACGATGCTCTCCCAGTGGTTGGCATCCGCTTCCGAGGGCACCAACCCGACCCGCTCGTGGCGCCAGTCACAGGGCCGGGCGGCGGGGTCGACGTCTGGGTGGCCGCCCGGGTCGTTCATCTCCCCGGCGAAGTCCTGGACGGCTACATCGGAGGCGTTGAGAGAAGGGGTGGACGCCGCGGTCAGCGTGGCCAGCCCCAAACGTGAGCCGTTGGCCGTGTGCCAGCTGCACCACGTAAGGGCCCTGTCCGCGGTGTGGGTGTCGAACATCCCACCGTCCACGGGCGGGTCGAGGTCCCGCGTCGGGACACCACCCAGCGCGGCGGTCAGGGCCGGTGCGTCCAGCAGCGAGCAGGCGGAGGGCGTCGGCAGGTAAGGCCCCGAAGGGCGCGCCATACGGCCGATGGTCCCGGTCAGACTCACGGCCGCCGCCGCCAGCACCGCACCCGCCAGCAGCGGGGCCGGCCACTGGGCCGGCAGCGCAGAAGACCAGGACGAGGCTTCTACGGGAGACGCCCCGGGGCCGGCCAGGTGGTCGAGCAGCCGGGCGTGACGAAAACGGTATGCGCCCCCGGAAAGGCGCAGTACCCCGCGGTTCCTGGCATCCTCGAGGAAGCTCAGGCTCCGCCACGGCAGCCGCCGGGTCGCGACCAGCAGCACGCGCGCGATGGTGAAGCGGCCCCATGCGGAGGCGGTGAGGCCGTAGAGGAAGGTGAGGGCGGCTGCGGCGCCGCCGGCGGCGGCCCACGCGGCCGCCCCGTTCCTGCCTGCGCCCGCATGGTCCTGCCACGTGACCAAGAGCGGGATCGGCAGGAGGACCAGTGCCTCCAGACACCAACGGCGCGGTCCGGCCACCGCCAGGTTGAAAGCGGTCGTCAGCGCCGAGGCCCGGTCAGTGCGCAGCAGCGCCCGCGGCGTGCCCGCAGTCACGTCGGTGGCGGCCGTCGGTGTCGCCCGGACCACGAAGAACACCGCGAGCACGAGCGCGAAGGGCACCGGGAAGCCCGCCGGATATGGATCCTTCGAGGTCGGCATGGTAGACAACCAGGCCAAGCCCACCCCGGCCGCGCCGGCCACGGTGCGCGCCGTGATCCCAGGCAGGCGTGACCTGAGGCTCAGCCGCACCGGCGCGGGTTCCGCGAGGTGGACGTCCGTCAGGGCAACGGCCAGCGGCAGGGCGCCCGCCAGTGCCAGGGCGACCCAGAACGGGCAGCTGACGCCTAGCCACCGCACCTTGCCGTGCAAGGGCAGCGCGGCGGTGAGCGCGACTGCCGCAGCGTAGACGATCACGACAGCGCCGGCCGTCGCGGCGGCCGTCTGCCGTCGATACACCCGCCACCAGGCCAGCTCTCCACCGGGGGCGTCGCCGCGGACCGCGTCCCCGGCAAGGCCGCGAAGCCATCTCTCCGCGTCCTTCGCTCGCCAGCGCGGCGGCGGCCCCACGTCCGGCGGCGGGCTGTAGGCCGCTGGGACGAGCCGTCCTAGTAGGTGACCCTCGATCCGCGCGCGGGTGGGCAGGGCGGCCGCGTCCAGGAGTTCGTCCGGGTTCGTGTCCGCTGACGCGTAGACCGACCGCGCCAGGCCCAGCATCAGCGGCGAGACGAGCACGGCGCGCAGCCGCTGCGCGTGCGCACTGGTTCCGTCCTGCAGACACGCGATCACCCTCGACCACAGGCCGGAACCGTCCTGTGTCGTACGCCGGGTGCTGGTGCGCAGGTACTCGACCACCTCGGGAACCGACAGCGGGCGCAGTTCCACGGCAGGCGCGGCGCGCAGCACGTCGACCGCGTGCACCGCCCGCCGGTACTCCTCGGTACGGCTGGTCAGCACGAAGTGACTGTGTTCGTCGACTCCTTCGTTCAGGGCCGTGAGCGCGGCGGGCCGCCGGGGTCCGGGGATCTCGTCGAAGCCGTCCAGCACCAGCAGCAGTCGTTCGGGCCGGGCCACCTCGTCCGCCAGTGTGGTGCCCGCACCCGTTGATGCCGCGAGTTCGGGGTGTTCGGTGGTGAGCCGCTCAGCCACCCACCGCCACAGGCCCGTCTTCCGCGCGTCCCAGGACGCGACGGGCAGGACCACCGGTAGCCGGTCGTGGGCATCGCGCTCTTCCAACAGGCGTAGTGCCAGCCGCAGCGCGGCGACGCTCTTCCCCGCCCCGGGCGTGCCGAGGATGACCAGCCGGCGGGACGACACTCGGGTGAGGACTTGGTCGAGATCGACCACGTCACCGTCGAGATCCAGCGGGGCATCGTCGGCCGGGCCGCGAATGTTGGCCCAGTGGTCGAACAGGTCGGGCTGCGCGGCCCGGCACGTCACCGGCAGCAGCAGGCGGCCCTGCACGCGGCGCATCACCAGTTCCTCACGCCACTGCCGCATCTGTTCACGGGCCAAGCCTTCCAAGACGGCCTCGACCCGACTGTGAACGTCGTGGTGACGTTGGTCGTCGGCCCGAGCCCGGTCGGCGACGAGGCCGTAGGCGGTGAGGGCCAAGCCGGCCACGGCGACGAACAACCCCAGCACGCTGGCCAGCTTGTCGGCCTTGTCCAGCCCGGCCCGGACCAGATAGACACCGAGCCCCGCTGCGGCCACCACCGTCACCGCAAGGCCGATTCCGATCAGCGCACGCCTCGCCATAGCGACATCATCGCCTCACCAGACGGCGAACCCACGCCATGCCGGGGGAAGTGTCCACTCCCTGCCACGAGGCGGCGTGCGGAATCCTCCGCCACCATGAGCGCTCGGTCGTCACTAGTCCAGCGTTCGGGCCGCGGCCCGTTCTCGGCCGCCCGCTCCCCAGTAGCAGGGCCCGGACGTGGAGTGGACCTCGATCCGCCACCCGAGTCGTTCGAGTCGTCGTTCGAGGTCGGCGGGCTCGTAGGGAACTTTGACGATCCGGTAGGCGGTGCCGTCGTCGAGCCGGCGCCGGATGGTCGCGGACCGCTCGCCCTCGACGAGTTCGTCGGTGGTGCGGTACGCGTCGTCGACGAAGAACACCCGCCCCTCCGGCTTGAGGCAATCGGCCACCAGCGACCAGAAGGACTCGAAGCGCTCTGGCGGGACGTGGGACAGCCAGAAGCCGAAGAAGACGACGTCGTAGCGGCGGTCCGGCCGCCAGCGGAACAGGTCGGCCGATAGGAAGCGCACCCGTTCGGCGCCCACCCGCGCCGAGGCGAGGGCGAGCATCTCCGGCGACGCGTCGACCGCGGTGACGTCCGTGGCGTGACGGATCAGCCGAGTGGTCCAGATGCCGGGGCCGCAGGCGAGTTCGAGCACGCTCCCCGCCGGGCGGAAGGCGTCCAGCGCCTCCGGCAGCTCAGGGCCGAGGGGCCACAGGGCACCCGCCTCGTACTCCGGAGCCCTCGCCCGGTAGTAGGCGACCTGCTCGGCGAGCACGTCCTCCGGGCTTTCCTCAGCGGCCGACCCCATGCCTTGATCATCACCGAGCCCTCACCACCCCGCAACCCCACGCGGCCACCGCCACGTCCGGAGGCCTCGTACGCGAAGAGGCCGCCGTCCCGTCGGGGCGGCGGCCTCTTCGCGTGATCAGGTCAGAGGGTGCTCTTGTAGAGCAGGCGGTTGTGGGTGCTCGTCTTGTTGTGGATGATGACGTTGTTGGTGGCGTGGTCGTGCATCCACGTCTGGATGGTGCCGAAGGACTTCTGGCCGTACGCCGACTTGTACAGCGCCGCGACGCCGGCGACGAACGGCGACGCCATGGAGGTGCCGTCCATGAACGCCGTGCCGCCGGGGTAGGTCGACTTGATGCCGTAGCCGGGGGCGTAGATGTCGACGCACTTGCCGTAGTTGCTGAACGTCGCGCGCTTGTCCTTCGACGTGCTCGCCGCGGCGGCCTCGACGCTCGCCGCGCTGGCCGGGGAGTACTTGCAGGAGTCGGCGCTGTCGTTCCCGGCGGCCACCGCGACGAACACGCCGGACTTCGAGAGCGCCGTCACCGCGTTGTTCAGGGCCGTGGACTTCGGCCCGGCCAGCGAGAGGTTGGCCACCGACAGCTTGGCGTGGTGCTTGGTCACCCACTTGACGCCCGCGATCACGTCGGAGTACTCGCCATCACCGTTGCAGTCCAGCACCTGCACGGCGTGCAGCCTGACGCCCTTGGCCACCCCGTAGGTCTTCGACCCGATGATCCCCGCCACGTGCGTGCCGTGGCCTTCACAGTCCCCCTTGCGGCCGTACACCGAGTCCGCGCGCCCCTGGAACTGGCTGAGGGTCGTGTCGATGCCCGTGTCGATGACGTAGGCGTCGACGCCGGCACCCGTGTGCGTGTAGGTGTACGAGTGCGACAGCGGAAGCTTGTGCTGGTCGATGCGGTCCGGGCCCCAGTTCGGGTTCGTCTGGGTGGTCGACTTGGGGGGCGGCGGAGTCGTCGGGGGCGGGGTGGTCGAGGGGGTCGGCGAAGGGGTGGGCGAGGTGGCCTGGATGTGGACCTTCTGGTCCTGCTCGATGGCGGCGACGTTCGGGTCGCTCTGCACCTTCTTGAGCTGAGCCGGCGTGAGCTTCGCGGCGAAGCCGTCGCCGTAGTCGTGGATGCGCTTGAAACCGGACAGCTTCGACGAGTGCACGCCCGTGTGCTTCAGCGTGACGATGTACTGCCCGGGAACCGCGGCGGCGGAGACGGAGGCGGAGGCCACGGCGACGTGCGGCGTCGGCTCGTTGATGGCGGCGTACGCCGGGACCGCGGCCGCGGCCAGCACGACGACGGAGGATGTGATCACGAGTCTTCTGGCTCGGACCCTCACAGGGGGGCTCTCCTTAGATCGGGGGGCATGCGCCGGGAGGGGGCACCGGCTGCGCAAAGCCAAACTGCCACAAGACCGTACTCCTGTGGCATATGAGATTAAGTGGCATATGGGTGACTAGGGCAATTTAGCGGGTCGAACGGGGGGGAAGGGGTGTCGTTCGAACCCGGTAGCGTCTGTCCCGTCATGGCCAAACCCACAGCCGAGCGGCTGCGCGCCGCGCTCGACGACCAGCTCGCCGCACTCGGCGAGGAGCCCTACGCCGGTCCGGCCACTCGCCTCGCGGACGCCCTCGTCGACGCGGTCGTCACCGCGTACGCCGCCGGTGCCGAGCCCGAGCGCGCCGCCGCGCGCCTGGCCGTGAAGCTGCTGCTGGAGCGCCTCGCCGGGCAGGCGCCGGGCAAGTCGGTGGAGGTGCGCGTGCCCCCGTACGCCGCCGTGCAGTGCGTGGAGGGTCCTCGCCACACGCGCGGCACGCCCCCGAACGTCATCGAGACCGACCCGAGGACCTGGATCCTGCTCGCGACCGGCCGGCTCGCCTGGGCGGACGCCGTCGACCGGATCTCCGCGAGCGGTTCGCGGGCCGACCTGTCGCCGTACCTGCCGGTCGACCCGTACGGACGCCGGTAGGGGCGCGCAGCCTCCTGCGGCGGGTTCCGGACACCGGTAGGGCCCGCAGCCCCTGCGGCGGGCCCTGACCCGGGTCAGTTCCGGTCGAGCAGCTCCAGCCGCTCGGCCATCGCGGCGAAGAGCGCCTCGTCCTCGTCGGGGACGGTCGAGCCGCACCCCAGGCAGAACGTCACGGCGTCCTCGACGACGAAGTACTCGCTCACGTGCCAGCTCCGGCCGGCGTCATGCCGTACGCAGTCCAGCCGCGTTCCCGCCCGCCCGGCGACGGTCACCTCGCTGACCGCGAAGTCGACGAAGCGCAGGTGCGCGAGCGAGTGCCGCGCACCCTCGGCGATCTCTGCGGCGGAGCGCCCGGGCCGGGTCGGCTGCCGGAAGACGATCAGGCTGTGCCGCCGGTCCTGAGGGTCGACGAACCGGGCGGTCTCCCAGGGGCTGTTCCTGAGATTCGGCTCCCGTTCCTGCCAGTCCCGGGGGACCTGGACGGCGTAGCCGAAGTCGGGTTTCTCGATGCGCTGGGCGCTGGATCGGCGCCCGCCGTCATGCTCGCCCCACGGACCTACCTTGTCAAGGAACGCCCGGTTCCGTGCCCTCGTCAGGGGGTCGGGCGGGGCTTCAGGAAGGGGACCCGCTCCTGGAGGCACCGGTCGCGGTCCGCCTTCGTCGGGTAGCGGGTCCGGTCCGCGCAGGGCTCGATGCGGCCGTAGAACCACACGGCGAAGCCGATCGCGATGATGAGCGTGACCGCCGACAGGACGATGCCCGCGACCGCCATGCCGCGGCCGTTCCGCTGGACGACCGCGACGATGCCGATGACCAGGCCGGCGATGGCCAGAATCACGCCGATCCCGCACAGCAGCAGCGTCAGCAGCCCCGCGATCCCGAGCACCAGCGCGGCGATGCCCAGCCCCCTGCGCTGCGGCTGCGTCTCGCGCATCGGCGGATACATTCCGTGATCACCCCCGTGCTCATC
Organism: Actinoallomurus soli; assembly: GCF_024055715.1. Lineage (GTDB taxonomy): Bacteria > Actinomycetota > Actinomycetes > Streptosporangiales > Streptosporangiaceae > Actinoallomurus > Actinoallomurus soli. The sequence continues at coordinate 26,864 of NZ_JAMXMV010000037.1, read as the reverse complement.
GTGCTCGATCGGCGGGCGGCCGGTCGCCGCGGCGCGCCGGTCATCGTGGCGTCGGCGGATTCCGGCAGGACCGGTGATCGGGCGAAGTCCCGTCCGGTATGGGCGGGAGCTCGGCGAATGCCGCACTACACTGGGCGTGTGCCGCATGGAGACGGACGTCTGAGTCACGACCTCGACCCCCGTGATCGAAGCCCCCAGGACGCCTGCGGGGTCTTCGGCGTGTGGGCGCCCGACGAAGAGGTCAGCAAGCTCGCCTACTTCGGGTTGTACGCCCTTCAGCACCGCGGCCAGGAGTCGGCCGGCATCGCGGTCAGCGACGGCGCCCGGATCGTCGTGTTCAAGGACATGGGGCTGGTGTCCCAGGTCTTCGAGGAACCCGTGCTGAACACCCTGCGCGGGCACATCGCGGTCGGTCACTGCCGCTACTCGACGACCGGGTCCAGCGTCTGGGAGAACGCCCAGCCGACGTTCCGCTCGACCGAGACCGGCAGCCTGGCCCTGGGCCACAACGGCAACCTGATCAACACGCCGGAGCTGGCCGCGCGCGTGCCGGCGGGTGAGCTGACCGCCACGACCGACACCGAGGTGCTCACCGCCCTGCTGGCCGACGGGGAGGGCACCGTCGAGGAGACCGCGTTGAAGGTGCTGCCGCTGGCCCGCGGCGCCTACTCCCTGGTCTTCATGAACGAGCGCACGCTGTACGCCGCGCGCGATCCGCAGGGCATCCGCCCCCTCGTGCTCGGCCGCCTGGACCACGGCTGGGTGGTCGCCAGCGAGACCGCGGCCCTGGACATCGTCGGCGCGACGTTCGTCCGCGAGGTCGAGCCCGGCGAGCTGATCGCCATCGACGAGGCGGGCGTGCGGTCCACGCGGTTCGCCGTCGCCGAGCCGAAGGGCTGCCTGTTCGAGTACGTCTACGTGGCCCGGCCCGACACCTCGATCGCCGGCCGCAGCATCCAGGCCACCCGCGTCGACGTGGGTCGCCGCCTGGCCCGTGAGCACCCGGTCGAGGCCGACCTGGTGATCCCGACGCCGGAGTCCGGCACGCCCGCCGCGATCGGGTACGCCGAGGAGTCCGGCATCCCGTACGGCCAGGGCTTCGTCAAGAACTCCTACGTCGGCCGGACGTTCATCCAGCCGTCGCAGACGATCCGCCAGCTCGGCATCCGGCTCAAGCTGAACCCGCTGCGCGAGGCGATCGCGGGCAAGCGCCTGATCGTCGTCGACGACTCGATCGTGCGCGGCAACACCCAGCGGGCGATCGTGAAGATGCTCCGGGAGGCCGGGGCCGAGGAGGTGCACGTCCGCATCTCCAGCCCGCCGGTCGCCTGGCCCTGCTTCTACGGCATCGACTTCGCGACCCGCGCCGAGCTGATCGCCGGGAACCTCTCGGTCGAGGAGATCCGGCAGTCCCTCGGCGCCGACTCGCTCGGCTACATCTCCCTCGACGAGCTGATCGCCGCGACACAGCAGGACAAGAGCACGCTCTGCCGTGCCTGCTTCGACGGCGTCTACCCGATCGACGTCGCCGACGACGCCCGCGGCAAGCACCTGCTCGAAGAGGCCCGCCGGTGACCGACGAGTCCACCGGGACGTCCTACGCCGCCGCCGGCGTGGACATCGCGGCCGGCGAGCGCGCGGTCGAGCTGATGAAGTCCCGCGTCGCCGCGTCCCACCGGCCGGAGGTCGTCGAGGACGTCAGCGGCTTCGCGGGCCTGTTCGACGTCTCGGCGCTGAAGCGGTTCGAGCGGCCCCTGCTGGCCACCTCCACCGACGGCGTCGGCACCAAGGTCGACCTCGCCCGGCGCCTCGGGGTGTACGACACGATCGGGCACGACCTCGTCGGCATGGTCATCGACGACCTGGTCGTGTGCGGCGCCGAGCCGCTGTTCATGACCGACTACATCGCCTGCGGGAAGGTCGTCCCCGAGCGGATCGCCGCGATCGTCGGCGGCATCGCGGAGGGCTGCGCGCTGGCGGGTTGCGCCCTGGTGGGCGGCGAGACCGCCGAGCACCCGGGGCTGCTGGGGCCGGACGAGTTCGACGTGGCCGGGGCGGGCACCGGCGCCGTCGAGGCGTCCAAGGTCCTCGGCCCGCACCGGGTGCGCCCCGGTGACGTGGTCCTGGGCCTGGCCTCGTCCGGGATCCACTCCAACGGCTACTCCCTGGTCCGGCACATCCTGCGCGAGACCGGCCTGGAGCTGGAGGCGACGCCGCCGGAGCTGGGCCGGACGCTGGGTGAGGAGCTGCTCACCCCGACCCGCATCTACGCCAAGGACTGCCTGGCCCTGATCGACGCCGCCGAGGTGCACGCGTTCGCGCACATCACCGGCGGCGGGCTCGCCGCCAACCTCGCCCGGTCGCTGCCGAGCGGGTGCGACGCGGTCCTGCGGCGCTCTTCCTGGACGCCGCCGCCGATCTTCGGGCTGCTGGAGGCGTACGGCCGGGTGCCGCGGGCGGAGATGGACAAGACGTTCAACATGGGCGTCGGCATGGCCGCCGTCGTGGCCGCGTCGGACGCCGACGCCGCGCTGCGGACCGCGGCCGAGCGCGCTCTGCCAGCCTGGGTCATCGGCGAGATCGTCGAAGGCACCGGCCAGGCCCGCCTCATCTGACCGATGGGACCGGCCACGCGCGCCTGATTCGATGGTTCTGGCTCAGTCTCCGTGCCGCGCGGAGCCGGACGGAATGGTCCCCGCTCACCAGCCCACGCAAGCCGTCCCCTTCTCCGCCGCTCTTTGCTCTGCTCACGCGGAGTATGCACTGGTCCGGTCCAGTGCATACTCCAGGTGAGCAGAGCAAAGACCCTGCGAGAACGTGCGGGCTTGGCCGAGCCCGGACACCCCCCGGACACCCCCCGGACGCCCCCGGGACGACCGCCGTCGCGACCATCATGGAATCTGAGCCAGAACCGATCGAAGTGATCGGTCACGTTCGGCTGGTCTGACCGATGGGACCGGCTAGCGGATCCGGACGCCGCGCGAACTCGGCGGCCGATTCGGGCATCTTCTCTGGTATGAGGCGGTTCTGGAGTGGCGTCTGGCGCTGCAGGGCGCCGCTGGCCGTCCTCGGCGCGCTCGGAGGGTACGCGCTGTACCTGCCCGGCGCGTGGATGTACGCCGAGGCGGGCCACTACCGGACGGACCTCGCGCACGCTCCCCGGACCACCGTCGGGATGATCTTCGGGGCGGGTGCCGAGAACGGTAAGCCGTCCCGGATGCTGTACGAGCGGCTGAAGCTGGGCGCGGCGCTGTACCGCGCGGGCAAGGTCCGGGTCCTGCTCGTCACCGGCGACAACAGCCGCAAGGACTATGACGAGCCGTCGGTCATGCGCGACACCCTGATCGCTCAGGGCGTGCCGCAGACGCGGATCGTGCTGGACTACGCGGGCTTCAGCACCTGGGACTCCTGCGCCCGCGCCAAGCAGATCTTCGGCGTGGACCGCGCGATCCTCGTCACCCAGAACTTCCACCTGCCGCGCGCCCTCACCCTGTGCCGCGCCGCGGGCATCGACGCCTGGGGCGTCGGCGACGACAGCGGCCGGTACGCCGCCACGGCCACCGAGTCCCTGTACGTGCGGGAGATCCCGGCCGTCCTCAAGGCGACGTACGAGGTCGCGCTGCGTCCCCGGCCGTACTACCTCGGCCCGCGCGAGGCCGGGATCCGCCGGGCGCTCGACGCGGCGGGAGGAGACTGAGCAGGCCGGTCAGGGCCCATGGGGAGCCCTGACCGGCCAGATCTCATCCGGTGCCGGCCGGTTCCGCGATCCGTACGGAGGAGGCCTCGTCCCGCTCGCGGTGCTGGGCGGCCCAGGACTCCAGTGCCGTACGGCAGGCGTGGTCGAGGTGGCGCAGGCCGGACAGGTCGAGGTCGACCGCCCGGCCGTGCGGGATCCTCTCCAGGGCGTCGAGCACCTTGGGCAGGCGCAGGAACGTCGCGTTCCCGGTGAGCCGGATGACGAGCGGGTCGGCCCGGTCGTCCACATGGATGTGGATATCCGAGACGTCCCACGCCGTCTTCACCACGGCCAGCAGCAGGCCGATGAGGACGCCTTCGAACAGGTTGGTGACGACGATCGCCACCGCCGTGCCGGTCAGGACGATCGCCTCGCCGCGCTCGGTCCGCCAGAGCCGGCCGACCTCCCGCAGCGACAGCAGCTTCCACCCCGCGTGCACGAGGATGGCGGCCAGGGCGGTCACCGGGATGTAGCCCAGCGCCACCGGGAAGATCGCCGTGAAGGCCAGGAGCCAGACCCCGTGCAGGATGCGGGACGCCTTCGTGCGGGCGCCGGCCTGCACGTTCGCGGCGCTTCGTACGATGACGGCGGTCATGGGCAGGGCGCCCAGCAGCCCGCAGACCGTGTTGCCGGCGCCCTGCGCCATCAGCTCCCGGTCGTAGTGGGTGCGGGGGCCGTGGTGCATCCGGTCGACGGCCGCCGCGCTGAACAGGCTCTCCGCCGAGGCGATCAGCGCGAACGCCACCACGGTGCCGACCGCGCCGACCGACAGCAGCCCGCCGAGGTCGGCCGGGTTCGGCGGCTGGATCGAGCCGAGCAGGCCCTTGACCTCGATGCGCTTGACCGGCAGGTCGAAGGCGGCCGTGACCAAGGTCGCGAGCGCCACCGCGACCAGCGCGCCCGGGATCACCCGCAGCCGCTTCGGTGCGTACTTCCAGCAGACGAGGATGACGAGCGTGCCGATGCCGATCCCGCCGGCGGCGAGGGCGGCGGGTTCGTTCGCCGAGTCGGTGAGCAGGTTCGGCAGCCCGGCGAGGTTCGCCATCGCCGCGCCGGGCGACCTGTTGTCGAACAGGCCGTGCACCTGACCGGTCACCAGGACGAGCCCGATGCCGGCCAGCATGCCGTGCACGACCGAGATCGAGATCGCGCGGAACCAGCGGCCCAGCCGCAGCGCGCCCATCCCGAGCTGGATGAGGCCCGCCGCGAGCACGATCAGCCCGAGGGACCGCAGGCCGTACTCCCGCACGGCCTCGAACACGAGCACGGTCAGACCGGCGGCCGGGCCGCTGACCTGCAGGCTGCTGCCCGGCAGGGCGCCGGCGACCAGGCCGCCGACGATCCCGGTGATCAGGCCGAGCTCGGCCGGGACGCCGGAGGCGACCGCGACGCCGATGCACAGCGGCAGGGCGACGAGGAAGACGACGATCGATGAGAGAAGGTCCTGCCGGACGTGACGGAAGGCGCCACGTCCGGTGAAGGGCGGTGCCATGTTCACCTCGTTCCAGGGTCGGGAGGGTCAGAGCGGCAGGAAGACGCCGGTGTCCGGGCGGTGGGCGCTGACGACGCCGGTGTCGATGGCGTAGAACCAGGCGTGCAGCGCGAGCCGGCCGTCCGCCATCCGCGTCGCGACGCTCGGGTGGGTACGGAGCCGGTCGAGCTGGGTCAGCACATGCCGCTGGACGGCAGAGGTGATCGCGGGTCCGTCCGCGTCGGTCACCGCGTCCCGTACGGGGTCGTGCGGCTCGGTGTGGGTGAGCCAGCGCCGGACCGTCGGAAGGGCCGTCAGGTCGTCGGCGCGCAGGAGCGCGCCCACGGCTCCGCAGTGCGAGTGCCCGCAGACGATGACGTTGGCGACCTCGAGCACCTCGATCGCGTACTCGATGGTGGCGGCCTCGGCGGTCCCCCGTTCGGCGTCGTGGACCGGGACGATGTTCCCGGCGGTGCGGAGTTCGAAGAGCTCACCCGGACCGGCGCCGGTGATGAGCGTGGGGACCACACGGGAGTCGGAGCAGGTGACGAAGAGCGCCTCGGGGCGCTGGCCCTCGGCGAGCCGACCGAGGTCCGTACGCCGGTCGGCGGCCCGCTCCGGGAAGAGACGGGCGTTGTCGATCAGCGACTGCATGGCACAGCCCTTTCTGTGGTCGCCGGCACGGAACCGGCGAGAACGGACGGGTACTGGCGAGCGTTCACGCGCACGCGAGGCACGGCGCCGGGCCGTCGCGGGCGGCGTCGATGAGATGGCGTCGATGAGATGACCGGTCAGATGACGTCGGTCAGATGACGTCGATCAAGGCGTCGATCAGGTGGCGTCGGCGACGACGCCGTCTGCGGCGAAAAGGGAGATTCCGGGCGGCGCTGGGTCGCCCTGGGCGGCGTCGATCAGCAGCGGAAGACCTGTAGCGACGCGGGAGTGCGTTCGAGCGGGTGCCAGGCGAGGCCGCGATCGCTGGTCGCGACGGCCGATCCGGCGGCCGGACCGGCGGCCATGCCGGCGGTCGGTGCGGCCTGGCGGGTGTCCTGGTCGGGCGGCAGGCCCGGCATCCGGCGACGGCCGAGCGCGACGTGGGCGGTGACGGAGGCGGGGTCGGCCGACTCCTCGCCGGCGAGGTCATCCTGCCCGGCCGCCGACGTGGCGGCCGCGGCGGGCGCCTGCGCGTGGCCGGCGGTCAGGAGATCCGGACCGCCGAGGAACGCCAGCGCGATCAGCAGCACAGCTGCGATCAAGCCTCCGCGTGCCCTCAGCACGATGCCCCCCGACTCGGATCCTGACTGAATTGACCAAGGCCAGCCTAACCCGAGACCCTCCGTGATGAGGAGACCGCGTATGGTGCTGATTTGCCCGATGGCCAGCGACTTCTCGGTACGTTCTACCCCAATCTGGGACGGATCCCCCTGCTCGGCCAGGACAATTAACCGGGAAGTTACAGATCTTCCACGGACGGTGATCGCCGCGAGAAGGCGTACGGGCCGCGGGGAGACCCGCGGCCCGTACGCCTCATCTCGTGACCGGTTCACCGGTCGGGGCGGATCCGCTCAGCCGCAGGCGTGATCCGGTCTGAGCGCGAAGTCGGCCGTCGTGGACGCCAGCTTCACGATCTTCACGGACCTGGTCTGCGGCGCCCAGCCGTCCTTGGCCGCGATCAGGGTGAGCGGGTTGTTGCGGACGTCGAGCCAGAGCACGTACTGGCCGTTCTTGTCGGTCTTGAGCGTGTAGCCCGCCGTCCAGCTGTCGATCTGCACGGTCGCCCCGGCCAGCGGCGCCGGTGAGCCGGTGCAGCCGGCGCCCGTCACCGTCCCGGTGATCTTCCCCCAGGTCGAGGGCGGGTTCACCGTCAGCGTCACGGGCACGGAGGTCCCGCCGTACGGCGTCTTGGCGTCGACCGTCAGCTGGGCGGTGAACGTCCCCGGCTGGGTGATCGCGGCGACGCTCGCGTCGAACTTCACCGTGACCTTGGCGCTCTTGCCCGGCTGGATCGTCACCTCGGTCGGGTCCTCCGACAGCCACGGAACGTCCGCCGTCGCGACGCACTGGTCGTATCCGGGCAGGGTCTCGGCGCTCTTGACGGCGTTGAACCCGCCGGTGGAGCCTCCGACCTTGTACAGGCCGCAGGCGGCGCCGCCGCGGTACAGGGTGTTGTTGGAGTTCGGCAGGGCCGTCCACGCGTCGGAGTCGGGGTGGTAGGCGAAGCCCTGGTTGGTCAGCGTGCTCGTGCCGTCGGTCACGCCGCCGGACACCAGCAGCTGGCCGCCGGCCGTGGCGTAGCCCATCGCCCACAGGTCGATCGGCAGGTCGGCGATGGCCGACCAGGTCCCGCTCGACGGGTCGTAGGCGAAGGCGTGCCTACTGCTGACGCTGGCCGACGAACCGCCCGCGCAGTACAGCTTCCCGCCGATGCCGCCGCAGGCGAGCCAGGCGGTCTTCTCCGGGTAGGCCGCCGCCGAGCTCCAGGAGTTCGCCGCCGGGTCGTACACCTGCACGTCGGTCGCGCCGCAGGCGTCCAGGCAGCCGCCCACGACATAGATCTTGCCGCCGAGGACGCCGACGCCGGCCCCGGCGTACGGCTTGGGGTTGTCCGCCCCGGCCGACCAGGCGCCGGTCGCCGGGTCGAAGACCTCCGTCTTGGCGACCGCGTCACCGGTGGAGCCCCAGCCGCCGAGGACGTAGATCTTCCCGCCGACCGTCGCCGCCTGCGGGGCCTCCCGCGCGGTGCCGAGGTTCGCGATGGGTGACCACGCCTGGCCGGCCGGGTCGTAGACGTACGCCTTGTTCAGGACGGACGTGGCGTCGACGCCCGCCAGCGAGTAGACCTTGCCGCCGGCGTTCACGACCGCGTTGTCCATGATCGTCGACGGGTAGTCGGCGATGCTCGTCCACGGCGGCGCGTACGGCGCCGCGGCGGCCCTGGCGGCGGCCTTCGTACGGGCCGTGGCGCTCTTGTCCGCGCGGAACCGGCCCGCCGCGTAGTCTCCCTTCACCTTCTGCAGCGGCGCGCCCTGGGCCGCCGGGTGATAGTCGCCGCTCTGCTCGCCGACCTTGGCGGTCACGGGCGCCGAGCCGGTGTTCTTCAGGGTCAGGGTCGCGCTGCCCTGCCCCTGCCAGGCCACCGTCTTCTTCAACTCGGTCGGCGTCACCGCGAGCCGGGCCGCGGGCAGCGCGAAATCGGCCGCCGTCGCCCAGCCGGCCGCCACGTTCACGGTGGCCTCCTTGGCGGAGTAGCCGCTCGCCGACGCGGTGAACCGGTGGCTCCCGGTCACCGAGGAGAACAGCCAGTAGAAGCCGTCGCCGAGGTTCGGGTCGTCCGGCGTCGCCGCCGAGGTCGCCTTCTCCGCCGGCCGGTCGGCCGACGTCACGGTGGCGCCGTTCACACCCGCCCCGGTGTTGCCGTCGAGGACCTGGCCGACGACGAGGGCGCCGGAGACCGGGTCGCACGTGCGCTCGCCGAGGAACACGTCGTCGACCTGCCACCAGTACCCGAACTTCCCGGTGAAGTGGAAGCGCACCTGGACCGCGCTCTTGCCGGCCGCCGCCGACAGGTCCACCGTCTCCGTCCGCGGACCGCGGGCGCTGGCCGCGTGGTGCGAGACCGTCGTCCACGTCTGACCGCCGTCGGCGCTGAGGTCGACGTCGCCGGCCTGGCCGGAGTAGTGGTAGTAGTCGCTGCGGAAGGACACGATCGGGTGCGTCGTGCCGCTGAAGTCGAGGACCGGGCTGACCAGCGACGTGTCCTGGGTGTTGCCTGATCCGTACTTGTCGCTGTCGACGATGGCGAAGCCGCCGGACCCGCCGGTCTTGTTGCCGCGCGCGCCCGGGTCGTCGAACACCCACGTCTGGCCCTTGCCGGCCTTGTCGTCGACCGTCCAGCCGGCGGGCGCGGCGGTGCCGTCGAAGCCCTGGGTCGCGCCGGAGTAGGTGAAGCCGTACCCGGGGGCGCTGCACGTCGTCTGGTCCACGAGCGTGCCGACGTCGTGCGTCGTGTCGGCGGAGCCGACGCGCACGTCCTGAGAGTCGGACCGGTAGCCCGGGTACAGCGGATCGACCTGCAGCGTGTACGTGTCGTCCGCGGGCAGGCTCAGGGCGTACCGGCCCGTCTTCGGATCGGTGTAGGTCACCGCGGTCGGCTCGTCCTTGACGCCCACGGTCGCGTACATCGGCCAGCCGTGGCCGGAGCCGTCCCGTACGAGGCCCGTCACGTTGACGCGCGCCTTCGCGGTCAGCGCGAGGTTCTCGGTGACCGTCTGCCCGTCGGCGACCTGCACGCCGCTCACGGTCCTGGCGGTGTAGCCGAACTTGCTCGCCGTCACGTCGTACGTCCCCGGCGGGACGCTGAGCGTGTAGTTCCCCTGCCCGTCCGTCGTGGTCGTGACCTCGCCGGCCGTGACCTTGGCGGCGGCCAGCGGCGCCGCGCCGTCCGTGACCGTTCCGGTGACGATGCCGTGCGGTCCGGACCGGAACGCCCCGACGCCCTTCGGCGTGCCGAGCCCGGTCGGCCCGTCGTACCCGGTCCCCGCCGTGCACAGGTACGCCGGGCTGCAGGTGCCGTTCGACCCGCTGGTCACGTCGTTGAGGTCGCCCGGGTGGGCGTACGGCAGGGCGTTCGGCGAGGAGCCCGCCGCCGGCGTGCCCGCGAGCGCGTAGACCGAGGCGATGATCGGGGCGGACGCGCTCGTGCCGCCGTAGACGTGCCAGCCGCCGTTGTAGACGGCGACGCCGGTGTTCGGGTCGGCCACCGCGGACACGTCGGCGATCGCCCGCCGGGCGCAGCCGCCGTCCTGCTGGAACGACGGCTTGGCCTCATAGGCGGAGCATCCGCTGCCCGCCCCGTCCCACACGCTCTCGGTCCAGCCGCGCGCGGAGGAGTCCTTGACGAGCGACGTGCCGCCGACGGCCGTGACGTTCGGCGACGCCGCCGGATAGCTCGTGCCGTACCCGTCGTCGCCCGTGCTGGCCGTGATCACGACGCCGGGGTGGTCGAAGTAGGCGTCGTCCGCCTGGCCCTCGTCGGAGCCCTCACCGCCGCCGTAGCTGTTGGAGACGAACTTCGCGCCCTGCGCGACCGCCTGGTTCACCGCCGCGCCGAGGTTGTCCATGTAGTTGTCGTCGGCCTCGACCAGCAGGATCTTGCAGCTGGGGCACACCGCGCTGACCATGTCGACGTCGAGCGCGATCTCACCGGACCATCCGGAGTCCGGCGGCGGATAGGTGGTCCCGCCGCGCTGGTCGATCTTCTTGAAGCAGCCGTTGGCGGTCGTGCACGCCGGCAGCCCGTACTGCTGCCGGTACACGGCCAGATCGGCCTCGGCGTTCGGGTTGTCGAACGCGTCGACGATCGCCACCGTCTGCCCCGCCCCGGCGTCCGGAAGGGCGTACGCGTCGACCAGGTCGGCGGGCGCCCATCCGGCCGGGGTGCTGTCCGGCTGCACGCCCTTCGGGCCGACGGCGTCGTCGCGGACGAACGCGAGGCAGGCCATCTCCCCGGCCCGGCTCGGCTTCGCGCACGCCCGGCTGGTCGGATGAAGGCCCGGGGAGGTCGGTCCGGACGCCTTGGTGTGCGGTGCCGGCCGCTTCGCCGGGAGCCCGGACGCGGAGGCCGCCGGAACGGTGATCGCCGTGAGCACGGCCGTCATGAGCGCCACGATGAGGGCGCCCACGCGCCCGCCCACGAGGGGTGGGGGGAGGCGACGAGGCCGCCGCCGGGTGGGAGGTTGGGACATGTACGTCTCTCCTGGCGGGGGTGGCTGGGACCCGGATCGCGGGTCTCGAACACGCCGATCGTCGCCCAAGAGACGGTAAAGATCACGTCCGCATTTGGCCGAGAGTCAAGGCCATTGTCAGCTTGAAAACTCCTGAAAAAACGCTCAAAGCGTTAGGAACTTACGAAGAGTGAGCTTTTTGGCGGTTCGGCACATTCGTCTGGAACGTGCCAGTGAGAACCCCTACAAACCCGGGCCCCCAATCTTGGCCTCGTCCGCCCCGTCCCCGGGCGCGCGGACCGGTCGGGCGGGCGGAGGGGCGGGGCGGGCGGAAGGCTCGGCGAACGCCGCTGGAGTCGCGTCGCGAACGGGGCGGGGTGAGCCGGCCGCTGTGCCGGGGTGGTGCGGACGTTACGAAAAGCGCCCCCGCCGTGTGGCGGGGACGCTTTTCGGTCGTACATCCCGGCATACCCCTCCGGCCTCGGTCGGCCGGGCGACCGGGTGGCTCAGACGCCGAGACGGCACTCAGCTCTTACTCGTGCCGTCCTTCTTCTCGTCGTAGTCCTCGGCGTAGTCCGCATAGCGCGCTGCGAGGTCTTCGTACGACGAGTCGTCGTCGTAGGGGTCATGGTCATCCTGCGAGTTCTGGTTGACGCCCAGCTCGCCGCGCAGGCGATCCAGGTCCGTCCCGCCGCTGTTGTACTTCAGCCGGCGAGCAACCTTAACCTGCTTGGCCTTGGCTCGGCCGCGCCCCATTGGCTCGACCCCCTCGATGGTCGGGGACCCGTCGTATCGGCCCCACTTACGCTCGCTTACGCATCCGCAACCGGGCGCGACAACACGCCACGCACCGGCTACGGATACAACCGTACCCGTTTTGCGCCTAGCTCGGTACGTCGTCTGCACGGCAGCGGCTGGTCTAGAGCTTAACCCACCGATCCGGCGCGCGCTCCGGTGGCCTTCTCCGGCGGGAGGATCCGCAGCGTGCGCCGATCACGGGTTCAGCAGGATGCCGCGCAGGCGGCCGATTTCGGACATCCGGCGCTCGGCGAGTCGATCCGCCGCAACGGCGGGCGGTACGCCCTCGTCTGCGGCGATTGCGAAGATTCGCCGGGTCGTCTCGAAGATGCCGCTCGCCTTCTGCTTCGCCCGATCGAAGTCGAATCCCTCGATCTCGTCGGCGACCTGGATCACCCCGCCGGAGTTCACGACGTAGTCGGGCGCGTAGAGGACGTCACGGTCGTCCAGCTGCTTCTCGATGCCGGGGTGGGCGAGCTGGTTGTTGGCGCCGCCACAGACGACCTTGGCGCCCAGCACGGCCACCGTCTCGTCGTCGAGGGCCGCGCCGAGCGCGCAGGGGGAGTACACGTCGATGTCGGAGGCGATGAGGGCCGCGTGGCCGTCGACCGTGTCGACCTCCGGGTGCCGGGCCCGTACGCGCTCGACGGCGGCCGCGTCGACGTCGGTGATCACCACGTCCGCGCCGTCCTCCCGGAGGTGCTCCACGAGCCGGTGGCCGACCTTGCCGACGCCCTCCACACCCACACGACGGCCGCGCAGCGTCGGCGAGCCCCACACGCGCTCGGCCGCCGCCCGCATGCCCTGGAACACCCCGAACGCGGTGAGGATCGACGAGTCGCCGGCGCCGCCGTGAGCGACCGTACGGCCCGTCACGTACGCGCACTCACGCGCGATGACGTCCATGTCCTCGGAGAACGTGCCCACGTCGCAGGCGGTGAAGTAGCGGCCGCGCAGCGACTGAACGAAGCGCCCGTACGCCCGCAGCAGCGCCTCGGACTTGTCCGTCGCGGGGTCGCCGATGATGACCGCCTTGCCGCCGCCGAGGTCGAGATCGGCGAGGGCGTTCTTGTACGCCATGCCCTTGGAGAGGTTGAGGACGTCGTCGAGGGCCTCGTCCTCGGAGCCGTAAGGGTAGAAGCGGGTGCCGCCGAGCGAGGGACCCAGGGCGGTCGAGTAGATCGCGATGATCGCCTTGAGGCCGCTGGCCTCGTCGTGGCAGAAGACGACCTGCTCGTGGGGTGTGCCGAAGACCTTCGTCACTGTGGTGGCTCCTCTCTGAGCACACGCTGCTCATGACCGGGGTGAGGCATGAGCGGAATACCCGGTGCGGCCGCATCATCGTGGATCGCACGATCGGGACCGGCGCCGGGGCATGAGTCCGACAGGATCAGGGTAGGCGTCTCACGGTCGGCGTGCGGGCAACGGCGCGGTGACGGGCCGAACAGGTCTCAGGAGCGTCTCGGCGGCCCCGGCGACGAGCGTTTTCCGTACGGTCGTGTAACGATGCGATCGTGTTGCCTTACGCCGCCTACCTCCGGGTGTACGAACCGCTGACCGCCTACCCCGAGCCGGAGCGCTCGCGCTGGGAGGCGTACGCCGACTCGCAGGAGCGGCCACGGCGGGTCGGTGCGCTGGGCGTCGAGCATACTCGTGCGCTCTGGCGGATGATCGCGGTTCCGCCCATCGTCGCGCCGACGCGGGAGAGCGGTGACGCGTACGTCCGGCGTGTCGAGGGCGTGACATATGTCTGTCCCTGGGAGACGCGCCTGCGGTCGTGGCTGGCGTTCGACCGCTTCCGCGCGGAGATGCCCGAGGGGCTGGCGGAGATGTTCGTGCCGGCGCGCGTCGCCGCGCAGGCGGACGAGGCGTTCGACGGCTGGAAGCGCGCGTCCGGATCGCTGACCCCGCACATCCTGTCCAGCACGTGGCAGGTGCCGCTCGCCTGGTTCGTGCCGTTCGTGGCCAAGGAGCGCTGGCTCGTGCTCGGCGGCCAGGGGGAGCCCGGATCGGGCGGCCCGACGACCGCCACGCCGACCCGTACGTTGATCTACGTCACGCCGATGGCCCAGGCCCGCCGCCGTGTCGCGCGCGCCCGTGGCGTCCTGCGGCGCCAGGTGGGCGACGAGCTGGACCTCGGGGACATCGAGTCGGTGGGCCGCTGGCTCGAGGAGTTTCATCCGCACTCTTTGGTGGAACTCGACTACGGCGGACTTGTGCACCTGCTCGACGACGCGGCGTTGCGGGCCGATGAGTCGGTCGGAGAGATCGCCGCTGCGATCATGGGACTGGAGACCGGGCAGGCGGAAGTCGCCCTCGCGATGCACAAGCGCGTGACCGCCCGCTGGCGGGTTGTACGAGCTCTTGAATCCGCCAACTGAGCAAAATTAGCCGAATCACCGCGCGATGCGACTATACGTGTCGCTAGAATCACGCAGCGTGACTCGACCACCAAAAATCACAGAGTTGCTATCAGGGACTTGCCTGTTGCGCTCAGTGGTGGCATGGTTACGTCTTGTGATGTCAAAGTGGTCCATCCAGACCATAAGAGACATCAGTGGCACGCGCGAGGTTCAAACGCTGGATCGCTGTCATCGGTCCACGGAGGAGAGGCCGCACAAATGTCAGCTCGTACGCCAGAGGCCGAGCCCCTGCTGACGCCGGCAGAGGTGGCGACGATGTTCCGCGTCGACCCCAAGACCGTCACCCGTTGGGCGAAGGCCGGGAAGTTGACGTCAATCCGGACGCTGGGAGGGCATCGGCGCTACCGCGAGGCCGAGGTCCGCGCTCTGCTGGGGGGGATCCCGCAGCAGCGGTCGGAGTAGTCGGAGGACCCCGATCAGTCGTCGGTGACCGGTACGGACCCGCCGGCGACGTTCAACTGGGGGGCGCACGGCCGGCGGTCGCCGGGCGTGTGCGTGAGCCGCGAAGAGGCGGACGTCCGCCGTTCGCGGGAGGTCGGGGAGCTTCCGTGAGGTTCGACCGGTCCCGCTTCTTCGGGACCGAGCCGGGGGGTTGCACGGACTCCAGGTGATGGATGCCCCGCCCGAGACCGGGCGGGGCATCCACGCTGTCCGGTGTGTCGCCGGACAGTCACGGTGCCGTCAGGGCATCCAGTCGTCCGGTGTGTCGCAGGCCGTCGACTCGTCCGGTGTGTCGCCGGGCGTCAGGCTCGTCCGGTGTGTCGCCGGTGTCCGCGGGCCTGTCGCCGGTGAGCGGGCGGGCTCGTCGGCGTGTCGCCTGTCCAGGGGGGATCAGGTGGCGCGGGACTCGCGGGACAGCCGGTCGATGAGCGCCGCCACCTGCGGATCGTGCCGGGCGGCGACGTCCAGGAGCACGACGTGGTGGTCGATGAGCAGGCGTTCGAGCTCGTCCCGGGGGATGTCGCGGTGTTCGAGCCAGTCGAGGCCGGCGGTCTCCACCGAGGCCATCCACGACCGCAGCGTGATGCGCAGGATGGGGCCCGGGTCGTCCGCGCCGATCGTGGCGATGATGCGGCTCATGACGAAGTTGCGGATGCCCTCGATCACCTCGCCGATCTCGCCCGTCCGGTACGCCGGGCCGCCCCGCAGCAGCGCGACGAACGCCGCGGCGTAGTGCTCGA
Source organism: Actinoallomurus soli (assembly GCF_024055715.1). Lineage (GTDB taxonomy): Bacteria > Actinomycetota > Actinomycetes > Streptosporangiales > Streptosporangiaceae > Actinoallomurus > Actinoallomurus soli. The sequence continues at coordinate 11,532 of NZ_JAMXMV010000037.1, read as the reverse complement.
CGAAGTCGAAGTAGCGGTGCAGCGACACGGCCAGCCGCTCCAGCCCCCGGCCCTCCGCCGGCGGGTCGAGCAACTCGCCCAGTTGCTTGGCGGCGCTGTGCAGCGCGGCGAGGTAGAGCTCCTGCTTGCCGCCGAAGTAGTGGTAGACCAGCGCGCGGGAGGCCCCCGCCGCGTCGGCCACGTCATCGATCGAGATCTCCTCGGGCGGCCGGTCGCTGAACAGCTCCAGGGCGGCGGAGATCAGCTCCTCGCGGCGCTCGTCGACGCTCAGCCGGCGTCGGCCCGGTCGCCCGCCCGCCGAACGCCGGGCCTGCTCCGGTTGTTCGTCCGGAGCGGTTGCGCGATCACCCACAGTGGAAGCGTATCGGAGCGGGCTTTCCGGCGGTGGTTCGGTCAATTGCTGGTCAGCGCATGGCCCCGTTGTAGTGACCGGCCCGAAATGCCTCTCGGGCATGCCCATTACTGACTGTCACGGGCGAGAAAGGCGATGGGAGGGCATCATGGCATCTCCTCCCTTGCGGCGGTCCGCCGGTATCTGTCCCTGATTCAGGCGGTCGCTGGGACAGGAGAACCCCCATGCCCGAGGACCCACGCCAGGAGGCGGCCGTGCCCAAGGTGCCGGCGGCGAAGCCGACCATCCGTAATGTGGCGGAGCGCGCCGGCGTGTCGAAGTCGCTCGTCTCGCTCGTCATGCGCGGGTCACCGCACGTCAGCGAGGCGCGCCGGCAGGCGGTGCTGAAGGCGGCCCGCGAGCTCGGCTACCGTCCCAACGCCGTCGCCCGCAGCCTGGTCGAGGGACGCACCCGGCTGATCGGCGCGCTGGTCGCCGACCTGCACAACCCGTTCTTCGCCGAGTTCCTCGACGGACTGCAGGAGAGCCTGCACGGCGCCGGGCTGCGGATGCTCGTCGGCAGCGGCCGGTGGGACCCGCAGTTCGAGGCCGAGGCCGTCGAGGCGTTCCTGGAGATGCGCGTCGACGGCCTCGTGCTGCTCAGCGTCGTGCCGGAGACGCTCAGCGACACGGCCAAGACCGTGCCCGTCGTCGTCGTGGGCGAGCGCGACATCGAGGGCGTGGACATCGTCGTCGACGACGACGAACTCGGCGCGCGGCTCGCGGTCGACCACCTCGTCGAACTCGGCCATCGCCGGATCGCCCACATCGAGGGCGCCCCCTCGACCACGGCGCACTACCGCCGCGCCGGGTACGAATCGGCGATGCGCCGGCACGGCCTGGAGGACCGCATCGTCGTCGAGCCCGGCGACTTCACCGAGGAGGGCGGCTACAGAGCCGCCCGCAAGCTGCTCGCCCACCCCGAGCCGCCGACGGCGATCTTCGCCCCGAACGACCTCGTCGCCACCGGCGTCCTGTCCGCCGCCGACGAGCGCGGCCTGCGCGTCCCGGCCGACATCTCGATCGTCGGATACGACAACACCCACCTGGCCGCCATCCGCCACATCGCGCTGACCAGCGTCGACCAGCCCCGCCGCGACATGGGCCGGGTCGCGGCCGAGCGCCTGTGCGCGCGCATCGACGACCCGTTCCGCGCGCCGGAGCAGACCCTGGTGGTGCCGCACCTGGTGAAGCGCTCGACCACTGGTCCCGCCCCGAGCTGAACCCCGGCCGGACCACCGCCGGACCACCGGTCTCGTTCCGCACCGGGGCCGGCCGGGATTCCTCCGCCCGTACTCGGCCCGCACCCGGCCCGGCGGAGGATCTTCGTACGGCATCGCCGATCTACCTTCGGGCGTCTCGCGTCCCGCCGGGGTCTCCGGTCGGTAAGGGGGTCGTCAAGCTCCACCGAACCCCCGTACCCACGGTCGGTGCGCCCGCCTTAATGGATGCGTGACCGCCGCCCGGCGGTCCATCGCCGGGAGTCGCCGCCGGCCCTGTTCGGGGGGACGGCCGGGGCGCGGACCGGGACCGCCGGGCGGCGGACGGGCGGAGCCGAGAGATGCCAGGGGGCGATCGTGCGTGATCCGGAGCTTGTGTCATCCGCGCAGCGCGCGGCGAGTGAGCTGGAGCGCGCCTGGTCGCAGTGGCGGCACGCACGGGGGCTGATCGAGGAGGTGACGGAGTCCGTCGCCGGATACGTCAGCCACTCGATCGATCATCCGTGGGGACGGCCCCGTGTGGTGCTCGGTCTGGACGCCGACGAGGCCAGAGCCCTCGCCGTCCTCCTCGGCAAGGAGAGCGCGGTGCGCTGACCGCGAGGCCGTCCGACCGCAGGCGTGGCCGCCGCCGCCCGACTCAGCGCGGAGAGAGCGGCGGCGGCCACTCGCCTGTATGGGCCATGGCCTCCACGCGGCCACTCGCCTGCATGCGACCACTGGCCTCCACGCGGCCGGCCGCGTCGATGGTGCCCACTCGCCGTCCCCGCGGCTCTCGCGTCGCGGAAAACCCGGCTGTTTTCGGGGGTGGGACGTCGCACTTGCCGACGTTTGGCAGACTGGTCGTGATGCGTTGTTCGACGGTTCGCTCCGGCAGGGCACTGAGCGCCCTGGTCATGACCGTGCTCGCGGGTGGTCTCACGGCCTGCGGGTCCGGAGGCTCGTCCTCGGCGTCGGCGGCTCCGCCGACGGCGTCGGCCGCCTCCCACCACTCCGCCCCGGCCTCCTCCGGCGCCCCGTCGCCGACGAGTGGATCGAGCGGGCAGGGTCCGCTCGCCGGGAAGGTCATCGTGCTCGACCCGGGGCACAACGGCGGTAACGCCGAGCACCCCGAGGTCATCAACAAGCTCGTCGACATTTACAACGGCAAGAAGCCCTGCAACACGACCGGCACCGCGACGAACGACGACTATCCCGAGCACGCGTTCACGTGGGACGTCGCCAACCGCCTCGCCAAGATCCTGCGGGCGAAGGGCGCCAAGGTGATCCTCACCCGGCACAGCGACACGGGCGTCGGCCCGTGCGTCGACGAGCGCGCCCGGATCGGCAACCGCGCGCACGCGGACGCGGTCCTGGCCATCCACGGCGACGGCGCGCCCGCCAAGGGCCACGGGTTCCACATCATCGAGCCGGCGAAGATCAAGGGCGGCCACAACGACGCGATCCTCGCGCCGTCCCGCACGCTGGGCAAGGACCTGCGTGATGCGTACCACGAGGGCACCGGCATCCCGTACTCCACCTACCTCGGCAAGGACGGCATCGACGTCCGCGGCGACCTCGGCGGTCTGAACGTCTCGACGCGGCCGGCGGTGTTCATCGAGGCGGGCAACATGCGCAACGCGGGTGACGCGGCCAAGATGAAGAGCCCCCAGGAGCGCGAGCGGATGGCCGAGGCCCTCGCGAACGGCTTCGTCAAGTTCCTGGGCTGAGCGTGACCGTCGACCGGGGCGCCGCCGCGCGCGTGCGCGGGCTGTTCGAGCACGCCGACTACACCGTTGCCGGGGTCCGGCACCTCCTCGGGCCGGTCGCCGGGGCCGCGTTGGCCCGCGATGAGATCGTTCCGGCGCTGCGCGCCACGCGGGACGGCACGCCGCTGGAGAGCCTGGTCCGGCTGTTCTGGCTGCAGGTGCCCGTGCCGGAGCCGGCGCTGCCGGCCGACGACCTGGCCGCCCTCGGCCTGGTCGAACGCTCCGGCGGTGAGGTCCGCGCCCTGCTGCACGTCGAACCGGTCGAGTCCGCCTCCGGCGCCGGCGATCCGCCCTCGGCCCGCGGCCACGTCGTCTCCGACCTGAAGGCACGGCCGGGCGGCGTCCCGTTGCGGCCCGACCACGTCGTCGGGCAGGGCGGCGCGTCGAACAACCTGGCCCAGCTGGTCGTACGCGGCCCGGTCGGCGACGTCCTGGACCTCGGGACGGGATCGGGCGTGCAGGCCGTGCATCTGGCGGACCGGGCCCGGAGCGTCACCGCCACCGACGTCAGCGCGCGCGCCCTCGACCTGGCCCGGCTGAGCTTCGCGCTGTCCGGGATCGACGCCAAGCTGCTGAAGGGCTCGCTGTTCGAGCCCGTCGAGGGCCGAACGTTCGACCTGATCGTGTCGAACCCGCCGTTCGTGATCTCACCCGATCTGCGGTTCGAGTACCGCGAGACGGGGCTGCCGGGCGACGAGCTGTGCCGGCGCCTGGTCCGGCGGGCGCCCGCGCACCTGGCGCCGGGCGGCTGGTGCCACCTGCTGGCGAACTGGCTGCACGTCGAGGGCGAGGACTGGCGCGAACGCGTCGCGGACTGGATCGAGGGCGTCGACGGCTGGGTCGTCCAGCGCGACGTGCAGGATCCCGCGGAGTACGCCGAGCTGTGGCTGCGGGACTCCTGCGACGTCGGCTCGCCGGAGTACCGCCGCCGCTACGACGCCTGGCTGGACTACTTCGAGGCGCACAAGGTCACCGGCGTCGGCTTCGGCTGGATCAGCCTGCACGCCTCCGGCGGGGAGGACGTACGGGTCGAGGAGCTGCGGCACGCCGTCGACCAGCCCGTGGGCGCGTACGTCCGGGACGTCGTACGCGCGCGGCCGCGCCTCACCCTGGAGACGACGCTGCGCACCGCGCCGGGGGTCGTCCAGGAGCAGATCGGCCCGCCGGGCGCGGAGGATCCCGAGCGGATCGTGCTGCGGCAGTCGTACGGGCTGCGCCGCGCCGCCCAGGTCGGAACGGTCGAGGCCGCGCTGGCCGGGGCCTGCGACGGCGACCTGCCCCTCGGCCCGCTGCTCGACGCGATCGCCGAGCTGACCGGCGCGGACGCCGGCACCGTACGGGCCCGGGCCCTCGCCCTGCTGCCCGATCTGGTGGCCGACGGGTTCTTTGACATGATTTGAGCCATGGTCCCGATCCGTACGCTCACTCTCGGGGTGCCCGAGCCGCACCCGCTGGCCGCGGACGTCGTCGCGAAGGGCGCGGACGCGCTGCGCCGCGCGGAGGCGGTGTTCCGCGACGCCGGATACGAGGTGCAGACGCTGCGCCTGTCCACCCGTCCCGTGTTCGGCGACATGACGCCGACCGCCGCGTACGCGCGCGACCTGCAGGCCGCGCTCGACGACGCCGGCCTGACGTACTGCTCGCTCGGCCCGGCGACCTCGGGCGTCGAGACGATCCCGGACCTGCTGATCGGCAATGACGCGCTGAACTGCACCGTCCGCCTCGACGGCAACACGGCGGCGGCCCGTCCGGCGGCGGAGGCGATGCTGCGCCTGGCGGAGGAGACGGAGGAGGGCTTCGGCAACTTCCGGTTCGCCGTGCTGGCGTGCGTCCCGCCGGGCGGCCCGTTCTTTCCCGCCGCCTACCACGAGGGACCGGCGAACCTCACGGTCGGTCTGCAGGGCGCGAGCATCGCGGTCGCCGCGGCCACGGGCGGCCTGGACGGCCTGACCGAGCGGGTCGCCGCGGCCGTCACCGAGGAGGCCGCGCCGGTCGTACGGCTCGCCGAGCGGGTGGCGGCCGAGCTGGGGGTGGCGTTCGGCGGGATCGACCTGTCGCCGGCCCCGAACGGTCCGGACTCCATCGGCGCGGCGTTCGAGGAGATCACCGGCGAGTTCGGCGCGCCCGGAACCCTCGCCGTCGCCGCTGCGCTCACCGCCGGCATCCGGAGCACGGACCTGCCGACCTGCGGCTACAACGGGCTGATGCTGCCGGTGATGGAGGACGTCGTGCTCGCCCGGCGCTGGGAGGAGGGCCGGATCGGCCTGCACGACCTGCTGGCGTACTCCTCGGTCTGCGGCACCGGCCTGGACACCGTTCCGCTGCCCGGCGACAGCTCCGCCGACGCCATCGCCCGGCTGCTGCTCGACGTCACCGCCCTGGCCGTACGGCTGCGCAAGCCGCTGTCGGCCCGGCTGTTCCCCGTGCCGGGCACGCGCGACGGCGACCGTACGGCGTTCACCTCCGAGTACCTGACGAACACGACGGTCAGGTGGTGACGCGCCGGATCGCCTCCAGCGTCGTCGCGACGTACGTGCCGGGGTCGGCGAGGAAGACGTCGTGGTCGTCGTCGATCTCGAGCACCTCGGCGTCGAGGCGGCGGGCCATGCCGTACTGGTCGCCGGGCGGCACCGCGCGGTCCCGTGTCGTCACGACGACGGCCGTCGGCAGCCCGGCGAGCTGCGGCGCGTGCCGCCGGAAGTCGAACTCGTACTCCGCCAGCATCGTGTCGATGACCGCGCGGGGATGGGCCCGTACGAGCTCGCGGCGCAGCCAGGGCCAGAGCCGGGCCGTCTCCGGGCTGCGCTTGCGCGTGTCGCTGAAGTAGCGCAGCGGCGCCGTACGGCCGACGTCGAAGCGGGTCAGCGGCCGGAGCGCCTTCAGGAGGGGCCGCGTGACCCGGTCGGCGGGGCTGTCGAAGCGCAGGGCGGTGGACTGCAGCACCAGGCCGGCGACCCGGTCGGGGTGGCGGCGCGCGAGCTCGAGGGCGACCGGGCCGCCCAGGGAGTAGCCGCACACGACGACCTCGTCGATGCCCAGTGCGTCGAGCAGCGCGGCCTGGTCGTCCGCCGCGGACTCGATGCGGAACCGTCCGGGCCGCGTCGGCCCGCGCCCGTGCCCGTGGTGGTCCATGGCCACCATGCCCTGCGACAGGTGCGGCATGAGGTGACAGAAGTTCACGTCCGCGGTCAGGGCCCAGCCGTGCAGGAGAAGGACGGGCGTGGGGCCCTCGACGACCCGCACGGTGACCTCGCCGCGCCGGGGCAGCGTGAGCACACGGGCGGGGGGCAGGTCGGGTTCGACGATGTGTTCGCGTGACCTGCCGACCGGGCGGACGAACGAGAGTCCACGCCGGAGATCCGCCTGCATCGAACTCATGATCCGAATGGTGGCACGCCCGGGTGTCGCCGAGGTATGAGACCGTCGTCACATCTGTGTACTCCGGGCTTGACTACGCTGAATTCGATGGAACGCATCCTCGTCAGCTCCTGTCTCGTCGGCACTCCGGTGCGCTACGACGGCACCGGCAAGCGCAGCGACCACCGTCTCTTCGCGCGGTGGCGGGACGAGGGGCGCCTCGTGCCGGTCTGCCCGGAGGTACGGGGCGGGCTGCCCGTCCCGCGGCCGCCCGCCGAGATCCACGGCGGACTCGGCGGCGACGTGCTGGACGGGCGGGCGCGGGTGCTGACCCCGGACGGCGCCGACGTCACGGCCCACTTCCTCAAGGGCGCGCGGCACGCCCTCGACCAGGCGCGCGCGTACGGCGTGCGGATGGCGATCCTCAAGGAGCGCAGCCCCTCCTGCGGCGTCGCGCGGATCTACGACGGCGGCTTCAGCGGCACGACGGTGCCGGGCGAGGGTGTCACGACGGCCCTGCTGGAGCGCCACGGGATCGCGGTGTTCGCCGAGGACGACGTCGACGCGGCGGCGGCCCACCTGGCCGACCTGGAGCGCCGCCGGTAGAAGCGCCCCCGGCGAAGGCGGCCACGGTAGGGCGCGCGCGGTTGAACGCTTGTGAGAGGTAACGCGATATGTCTTGACCTCTCGACGTCTACGCGATATATCTTCTCTGAAACCGAGCAAAAAGACCAGAGGAGAAGTCATGACCGCGACCGACGAGTCCCGGATGGGCGTCGGCACCTCGGCGGGGTACCGCTGGCGGTGGGTCGCCCTGTTCGTCATCCTGGCCGCCGAGGTCATGGACATGCTCGACGCCATGATCACGAGCATCGCGGCACCGTCGATCCGCGCCGACCTCGGCGGCAGCGCGAGCATCGTGCAGTGGCTGGGCGCCGCCTACACGCTGGCGATGGCGGTCGGCCTGATCACCGGCGGGCGGCTGGGGGACGTCGTCGGCCGCCGGCGGATGTTCGTGATCGGCGCGCTGGGCTTCACGGCCGGCTCGCTGCTGTGCGCCCTCGCGCAGGACCCGGAGATGCTGATCGCCTTCCGCGGCCTCCAGGGGCTCTTCGGAGCCGTCATGCTCCCGCAGGGGCTCGGCATGATCAAGGAGATGTTCGCCGAGGAGGAGATGGGCAAGGCGTTCGGCGCGTTCGGCCCGGTGATGGGCCTGTCCTCGGTCGGCGGCCCGATCCTCGCCGGCTGGCTCATCGACGCCGACCTCTTCGGCACCGGCTGGCGGATGATCTTCATCATCAACCTGCCGCTCGGGCTGCTGGCCGTGCTCGGCGGGCTGCGGTTCCTGCCGGCCTCCCGGTCGCCGGAGGCGGCCAGACTCGACCTCGTCGGCGTACTGCTGGCCGCGCTCGCCTCACTGCTGATGGTCTACCCGCTGGTGCAGGGCCGCGAGCTCGGCTGGCCGGCGTGGACCTTCGCGATGATCGCCGTCGGCGTCGCGGTCTTCGGGCTCTTCGGCTGGTACGAGGCCCGCACGAAGCGCGCGGGCGGCCATCCGCTCGTCGTGCCGAGCCTGTTCCACAAGCGCGGCTTCACGGGCGGGCTGGTCGTCGGCACCGTGTTCTTCTCCGGCATGGCCGGGTTCTCCCTGGTCTTCAGCCTGTTCCTGCAGATCGGCCTCGGATACTCCCCGCTGCGGGCCGGGCTGTCGACGGTGCCCTGGTCGGCTGGCGTGGTCATCGGCTTCGGCGTCGCGCAGGCGGTGCAGAAGTTCGGCCGCCGGGTGATCCACGGCGGGACGCTGGTGATGGCCCTCGGCGTCGCGGCCATCGTCCTCACCCTGCACCTGGCCGGCACGGGCGTCGGCCCGTGGGACTTCGTCCCCGCGCTCACGCTCACCGGCATCGGCATGGGCCTGCTGATGGCGCCGTTCTTCGACACCGTGCTGGCGGCGGTCGAGCCCCACGAGACGGGTTCGGCGTCCGGCACGCTCACCGCCGTCCAGCAGTTCGGCAGCGCCCTCGGGGTCGCCGTCCTCGGCACCATCTTCTTCGGGGTCCTCGGCGGCCAGGTCGCGTCGGCCACGGACGCGGCGGCGCCCAAGGCGTTCGCCGCGGCCGGGGTGTCCGGACCGGCCCGGGACCGGCTCGTCGCCGGGCTGCGCGACTGCGGCCACGACCGGGCGGTGGCCAAGGACGCCGAGGCGGTCCCCGCCTCCTGCCTGCGCGCCGAGGGAGAGGTGCGCGCCGCGGGCGTCCCGGCCCAGCGCGCGGCCGCCGACGTCGGCCGTACGGCGGTGAAGAGCGGGTTCGTCGAGACGATGAAGATCGTGCTCTGGGTGGAGGTGGGCCTGCTCGGCCTGACGTTCCTCGCGGCGTTCCTGCTCCCGAGACACGCCCGCGACCCGAAGTGAGACGCGAGGGGTGCTAACCCTCGAGCCTCCGGCGCCGTGCCTCGGCGTCGGAGGCTCTGCGCTGCACCCCGACCCCGCCCCAGAACGCGAAACCGGTGACGATGATCTTCGGCGCCCCCGCCGCGCCCACGCCGCTCGCGCGGTGGTCGAAGCCGCCCATGATGCCGATCCCGTTCACGTGGACCTCAGCGTCCTCGGGAACGATGATCTCCACGCCGCCCATGACGGCGAACGCCCGGATGGTCACCACGGGCGCCTCGAACGTCGCGTCCCGCAGGTCGAGCTGCCCGCCGCCCCAGAACGCCACGGCGGTGAACTCCTCGGGAACGACCCACGTGCCCTTGCGCTGGAACCCGCTCATGATCCCGAACGCCGCCCGGGATCCGGGCGTCCCGCCGAACCGGTCCCCGCGCGCCGCGGCGGCCGGCCGGGCCGCCGGTTCGGGCAGGTCACGGGTGATGGGCTCCAGGTCGCCGTACGTCTTGGCGGCGTAGACTGCCGTGAGGCGCTCGTCGAGCTCCTCGAGGTCGAGCCGGCCCTCGCCCGCCGCCTCGCGCAGGATCGCCGCGACCTGGTCGCGCTCGGCGTCGGAGATGCGCATCTCGCGCCGCTCCGGAAGATTCGTCATGGCGCCACCCTAGATCGCCCGCGTCCCGGTGCGTAGGGTTCGTGGTGGTGCCGAACACCGCTGGGGGTGCTCATGAAGCCGCATCGAACCGCCCTTATCGCGTCGCTCGTCCTCGCCGGCGGAACGGCCCTGACCGGCCTTGCGCCCGCCGCGCAGGCGCAGACCTTCGACCCGTGCTCCGCCGCGAACCACGGCAGGCTGCGCTACACCACCGGGTCGGCCGCGCACGTCGTGTTCGCGATCTCCTCCTCGTTCGACTCGAACCACGTCGTGGTCACCGAGTGCGCGAAGCAGGGCAACGCGTGGAAGCGGGTCAGCGTCACCACGGGACGCGCGGGGACCGGCGCCTTCGCCCGGCCGGGCGCGAAGCGCGAGGGTGACGGCGCGACGCCGACCGGGTCGTTCACGCTCACCGAGGCGTTCGGGCTCGGCAACCCCGGGACGAAGCTCAAGTACCGCACCCTGCGCAGCAGTGGTGACTGCTGGGGCGCGACCCCGGGCAAGAGCCACTACAACGAGTACTACTCGGACCCGTGCCGCTCGACCGACGAGGACCTGTCGGCGATCGCGCAGCGCGGCCCGTACCACCAGGCCGTCGTCATCAACTACAACCGGCCGAACGCCAAGCCCGGACTGGGATCGGCGATCTTCTTCCACGTCGGCGGCGTCACCCCGACCGGCGGATGCGTGTCGATCGCCGAGTCGAGGCTGCGCGCCGTCATGCGCACCCTCGTCCCGAACGACCGCATGATCATGGGCCCGAGGAGCGCGCTCTTCCGCTCGTAGCCCTACGACCCGGCGTACGACCCATGACCGATGGCCCGGTGCCGTGCCGGCGTGCGTGAATGAGGCATGGACGAAACCCGGGTGAAGGCCTACCTGGCGCGCATCGGTGCGGACCTGCCCGCGCGCCCCGACGACGAGGCCCTCCGCGACCTGCACCTGCGGCACCTGCTCGCCGTGCCGTTCGAGAACCTCGCAATCCACCTGGGCGAGGACATCGTCCTGGACGAGGACGCCCTGGTCGCCAAGATCGTCGATCGCCGGCGGGGCGGGTTCTGTTACGAGCTCAACGGGGCGTTCGGGGCCCTGCTGTCGGCGCTGGGCTACGACGTGACGCACCTCGCCGCCCGTGTCCTCGGTGACGACGGACCGGGCATCCCGTACGACCACCTGGCCCTGCGGGCCGGGCCGTGGCTGGTCGACGTCGGGTTCGGCGACCACGCCCACCACCCGCTGCGGATCGACGAACGCGGCGAGCAGGAGGACCCCGGAGGAACCTTCCGGATCGCCGAGACCGCCGACGGCGACCTCGACGTGCTGCGGGACGGGCGGCCGGCCTATCGCCTGGAGACCCGCCCGCGCCGGCTGCGGGACTTCGTCGCCGGCTGCTGGTGGCACCGCACGTCCCCGGCGTCCCACTTCACCCGGTCCCTCGTGTGCTCGCTGCTCACCGAGACCGGCCGGATCACGCTGAACGGCCGCACCCTCATCCGTACGGTCGACGGCGAGCGACGGGAGGAACGGCTGGGCGACGACGCGGAGGTGCTCGCCGCCTACCGCGCCCACTTCGGCGTCGAGCTCGACCGCGTCCCGGAGGTCAGGGCGTCCTGAACCCCACGCCGACCAGCCGCTCGGAGGACTCCCAGATCCTGCGGGCGTCGTCCATGTCGCGCAGCGGAGCCCACAGCTCCTGCTGTGCGGGAGCGCCGCCGAGGCCGCCCGGTCCCTTGGGGCCGTAGAACCGGCCGCCCTGCGCGTCCGGGCCGGTCGCGGCC
>NZ_JAMXMV010000036.1 GCF_024055715.1 Actinoallomurus soli | reverse complement strand
GAGGAAACCCAAGTTTCCGACCACACCGGCCCTCGGCCCGAGTGGAGCTATGGGGATTCGAACCCCAGACCTCCTCCATGCCATGGAGGCGCGCTACCAACTGCGCCATAGCCCCGCGCTTTCCGATCGGGGTTTCCCCCGTTCGGTGCTGCGCCAGTCTATAGGAATCCGCGACCAGACCTGTAATCGAATGCCCGTCACGGCCCTGACCAGGTTGAACGGCTCACCCGAACGTCACGCGTCGCCCTCGGCGGCGCGGTCGTCGCTGAGCACCGGTTCCGGCAGAGTGCCGGCGTTGTGCTCGGCGAGGCGCCAGCCGCTGCGGCCCTCTTCGAGGACGGACCAGCAGCAGTTGGACAGGCCGCCGAACCGGCCCCAGAGCTCTTCGGGGAAGCCGAGCCAGCGGAGCATGCCGAGCCGCAGCGCGGCGCCGTGGGAGGCGACGACGAGCAGGCCGGCCGCCGGGATCCGGGTGAGGCCCCGTTCGAAGGCGGCGGTGACCCGCTTGGACACCTGTTCGGCGGTCTCACCGCCGGGCGGCTGCCAGAGGGCGTGCTCGGTGGGGTACTTCGCCCGGATCTCGGCGTTGGTCAGGCCCTCCCATTCCCCGCCGCCGCGTTCGATGAGGTCGCGGTCGGCGGTGACGGGCAGGCCGGTGACCGCGCTGAGCGCGTGGGCCGTGTGGGCCGCGCGCTGCAGCGGGGACGCGATGATGGCGCTCGGGCGGAGCGCGGCGAGGAGCCGTGCGGCCCGTGTGGCCTGTTCGCGTCCCGTGTCGTCCAGCGGGATGTCGGTGGAGCCCTGGAAGCGGCGTTCGACGTTCCAGGACGTCTGACCGTGCCGCCAGAGCACGATCTTGCGCGCCTCGGTCACTGACCGTCACCGGCCCGTACGCGCTGCTCCGAATGGGCGTTGATGTCCTCGGGCAGTGGCACCGGCGGGCAGTCCTTCCACAGGCGTTCGAGCGCGTAGTAGACGCGGTCCTCCTCGTGCTGGACGTGCACGATGATGTCGGAGTAGTCCAGGAGCACCCAGCGGCCCTCGCGCTCGCCCTCGCGGCGGATGGGCTTGGCGCCGGCGTCCTCGCGCAGCCTCTTCTCGATCTCGTCGACGATGGAGCGGACCTGGCGGTCGTTGGCCGCCGAGCACAGGACGAACGCGTCGGTGATGACGAGTTGGTCGCTCACGTCGTACGCGATGATGTTGTCGGCCAGCTTCTCGGCCGCAGCCTCGGCGGCGATCTGGACCAGCTGGTTGGCCCTCTCGGATGCGGTCACGGTGTGGTCGTTATCCTCCTCGTGGGGCGTTACCGTCAACCGTCACGATAAAGCCCCCGTTTGTTTATGTACTGCACGATTCCGTCTGGGACGAGGTACCAGACCGGTTCCCCGGCTCGTACCCGCTCGCGACACTCGGTCGAGGAGATCGCGAGCGCGGGCACCTCGACCAGGCTGACACCGCCCTCGGGAAGGCCGGGGTCGGCGAGGTTGTGTCCGGGCCGGGTACACCCTATGAAATGCGCGAGCCGGAACAGCTCATCCGTGTCACGCCACGTCAGCATCTGAGCCAGCGCGTCGGCACCCGTGATGAAGTACAACTCGACGTCGGGGCCGTATATTTCGCGCATCTCGCGGAGGGTGTCGATCGTGTACGTGAGCCCGGGCCGCTCGATGTCGACCCGGCTGACCGAGAATTGCGGGTTCGAGGCGGTCGCGATGACCGTCATCAGGTAACGGTCCTCCGCGGCCGAGGTCTTGCGGCCCTCCTTCATCCACGGCTGGCCGGTCGGCACGAAGACGACCTCGTCCAGCCGGAACAGGTGGGCGACCTCGCTCGCCGCCACCAGGTGACCGTGGTGGATGGGGTCGAACGTGCCGCCCATGATTCCGATACGACGACGCCGCGGGGCGGTCATGCGCCCTCCTTCGCCGGACGGGTGACCCGAGGCGCCGCGTGCGTCGTCTCGCTCGCTGCGCTCGCTCATGCGGCGACCTTAGTAAGCATGCGCCTCCGGTGTTTCACCGCGCCCCTCCTTATCGGAGGCGGGCGTCGTCATCTCCCCGTCTTCGACATCGTCCCCCGGCCGAAGCCGGAAATTCCCGGACATTCGGTGGGATGGACTCACGCGGCGATCTCCTCGGCGGTCGATCAGTCGAGCCCGGGAAGCGGTGGCTCTCCCGAGTCCCAGGTGACCACGCGGACCGCCTTGCCGGCGTCCACGCGCGGGATCGTCCCGGACGGCAGGTCCCGTACATCGCACGACAGGCCCAGCTCCGCCGCGAGCGCCGGCGCGAGCCCCTGTCCGGCGCCCTCACAGGCGACGACGAGCCGCGGCATCGGGGTCCGGCGGTCGACGACGACCTGATAGTGCGGCGAGGCGTGCCGTACGACGACGGACTCGATCTGGCGCGGGAAGACGTTGACGCCGCGGATGACGAGCATGTCGTCACGGCGGCCCAGCACCTTGCTCATCCGGACGAGCGTGCGGCCGCACGGGCAGGGCTCGTGGGACAGCGACGCGACGTCGCCGGTGCGGTACCGCAGCAGCGGCATGGCCTCCTTCGGCGTGCTGAACACCAGCTCCCCCGGCGTGCCGTCCGGGACCGGCGCGCCGGAGGCGTCGACCGCCTCGACGAGGAAGTGGTCCTCGTTCACGTGCAGCCCGGAACGCTCCAGGCACTCGGTCGCCACGCCCGGCCCGATGATCTCCGACAGGCCGTAGATGTCCAGGGCGGCGAGGCCGAGCAGCTCCTCGATCGTCGAGCGCAGCCCCTCCGACCACGGCTCGGCCCCGAACAGGCCCGCCTTGAGGCGCAGCTCGATCCCGGCCGCGCGCGCCGCCTCGCCCAGCCGCACGGCGTACGACGGCGTGCAGGTCAGGATGTCGGGGCGCAGGTCGGCGAGCAGCCGGACCTGGCGTTCGGTCATGCCGCCCGACATGGGCACGACGGTGACGCCGAGGGCCAGCGCGCCCTGGTGGATGCCGAGGCCGCCGGTGAACAGGCCGTACCCGTACGCGTTGTGCACCACGCTGCCGGGCGCCGCGCCCGCGCAGGCCAGCGACCGCGCGCACATCCGCCCCCAGAGCGCCAGGTCCCGCCGGGTGTAGGCGACGAGGGTGGGCCGCCCGCCGGTGCCGCTGGACCCGTGTACGGCGGCGACCTCCTCCATCGGGACGGTGAGCATGCCGTACGGGTAGGAGTCCCACAGGTCCTGTTTGGTGGTGAAGGGCAGCCGGTGCAGGTCGTCGAGCGTGACGTCGTGGCCGCCGTCGACCCCCGCCGCGCGCAGCCGGCCGCCCTGCAGCCCGTCCGCCGCGATCAGCCGGTCGATCAGGTCGCGCAGCCGGCGCTGCCGCACCGCGGCGAGCTCGTCGCGCGACATCGTCTCCGCGGGCTCCGGCCCGTACGCCTCCGTCATGGAGGGAGTAGACCCCCGCCGCGCGGGGCCGCGCAAGGGGTCATCCGGGGAACGTCCTGCGCGCGGCCGGAGCGGACCTGGCCGGATCGCGCCTGGGGAACTCCGTGCTCTGACCGGCCGTCAGACATAGCATGCCGAATATGACGAGCAACACACCCGACCGTTCTCGCACCCGCTTTCCGGGGATCAGTTCCCGCGCCTACGAGCACCCCGCGGACCGGTCGGCGCTCGTCGCCCTCCGGTCGCTCAGCGGCTTCGACACGGTGCTGCGGCGCCTCGCCGGGTTGTTCAGCGAGCGCGCGATCCGCCTGATGTTCCTGGGGGGCACCGTACGCGCGGGCGAAAGGCAGTACCGCCACATCCACGACATCGTGCGGGACAGCGCCTACATCCTCGACCTGCCCAAGGTCCCGGAGGTGTACGTCACGCAGGACCCGGCGCCGAACGCCATGACGATCGGCGTGGACAACCCGTTCATCGTCCTCAACACGGGCCTGATCGACCTCCTCGACGACGAGGAGCTGCGGTTCGTGATCGGACACGAGGTCGGGCACGTCCTGTCCGGGCACGCGGTGTACCGGACGATGGCCATGATCCTCACCAACCTCGGGGCTCGGATCGCCTGGCTCCCGCTCGGGAACATCGCGATCGCGGCGATCCTGATGGGGCTGAACGAATGGCAGCGCAAGTCCGAGCTGTCGGCGGACCGGGCCGGCCTGCTGGCGGGCCAGGACGTCGAGGCCGGCAAGCGGGCGCTGATGAAGCTGGCGGGCGGCGCGCGCCTGTCGGAGATGGACGGCGAGGCATTCCTGGAGCAGGCGCGGGAGTACGACGCGGCCGGTGACGTACGGGACGGGCTGCTGAAGTTCCTCAACCTGCTGAACCGCTCGCACCCGTACGCCGTGATCCGGTTCGCCGAGCTGGACCACTGGGCGCGTGACGGCGAGTACGCCCGGATCCTCGGCGGAGACTACGAGCGCCGGGCGGACGACGGCAGCGCCTCGATCACCGAGGAGATCAAGAACGCGGCGAACGCCTACCGGGAGTCCTGGAACCGCAGCGCGGACCCGTTCATCGGCACCGTCAAGGGCGTCGCCGAGGGCGCCGTCAACGCCGGGGAGCGGCTGTTCGGCCGGTTCACCCGCGGCGACGGGGAGAACTGAGCACCAACGGCCGGAACCGGAAAGGGGGATCCGGGCGGGCCGCACCCGGGCTTCGGCGCTGCGGGACGGGGTTCTTGCGTAATCTTGAGTTCACTTTGTGAACGCGAGGGGACTCCATGCCGACGCCAGGCTCATCCGCGATGCCGGGATCGCAGTCGTCGCTCCGGGAGGCGAACCAGCGCCGGGTGATCCAGGCCGTGCGCGAGGCCGGAGCGCCCACCCAGGCCGAGATCGCCCGGAGCACGGGCCTGTCGCGGGCGACCGTCTCCAACATCGTGCGGGAACTGGCGGCGGGCGGCGTGCTGGTCACGACGCCCACGTCGGCGGGCGGCCGCCGCGCCCGCGCCGTGTCGCTGGCACCCGCCGCCGGGCTGGCCGTCGGCGTCGACTTCGGCCACTCGCACCTGCGCGTGGCGATCGGCAACCTGGCCCGTGAGGTCGTCGCGGAGCAGGCGATGCCCCTCGACGTGGGCGCCTCCGCCGCCGACGGGCTGGCGGCGGCCGAGCGCCTGATGGACGGGCTGCTGGACACCGTCGACGCGACGCGGGAGGACGTGCTGGGCATCGGGCTCGGCGTCCCCGGCCCGATCGACGCGGCGAGCGGCACTCTCGGATCGAGCACGATCCTGCCCGGCTGGGCCGGCATCGAGGCGGCCGGGGAGGCGCGGCGGCGGTTCGGCCGCCCCGTGCACGTGGACAACGACGCGAACCTCGGCGCGCTGGCCGAGGTCACCTGGGGCGCGGCGCGCGGCCACACCGACGCCGCCTACATCAAGATCGCCTCCGGCGTGGGGGCGGGCATCGTCATCGGCGGCCGGGTCTTCCACGGTCCGGGCGGCACGGCCGGTGAGATCGGCCACATCACGCTCAACGAGGACGGCCCGATGTGCCGGTGCGGCAACCGCGGCTGTCTGGAGACGTACGCCGGGGGCCGCTACCTCGCCGACCTGCTGCGGCCGACCCACGGTGACGGCCTGACGACGGCGCGGATCGTGGAGCTGGCGCTGGCCGGGGACGCCCCGTGCCGGCGCGCGGTCGGCGACGCCGGGCGGTACGCCGGGGCGGGCGTGGCCAGTTTGTGCAACCTGCTCAACCCCCGCCTGGTCGTGGTCGGCGGCGACCTGGCACGGGCGGGCGACCTGCTGATCGAGCCGATGGTCGAGGCCGTACGGCGCTCGGCCGTCGCCAGCGCCGCGGCGCTCGTGTCGATCGTGCCCGGCGTGCTCGGCGACCGCTCGGAGGTCCTCGGCGCGTTGGCGCTGGTCATGAACGCCTGGGAGGCGGTCTAGGGCTCGCACGCGGCCGATTTCAAGTCCTGAACGCGGATGGCAGGCTTCGGCCAAATTTGCGTTCAGGTCTTGATTTAAGTCCTGGGTTGGGTCTTTGATCGCAGGGCTTCGTCCCTCCTGACCCCCGCCTGGAGCACCGCTTGATGAGACTCCGGATCAAGGCCGCCCGTATCGGAACGGCCGTAGCGATCACCGCGTCGGGCCTGGCCCTGACCGCGACGGGCGCCAGCGCCCAGGTCCGCTACCTCGACCCGCACGCTTCGATCTCCGCCCGCGTCGCCGACCTCCTCAAGCGCATGACCACCGAGGAGAAGGTCGGCCAGCTCGCCCAGCCCGCCGTCGTGAACATGCAGGGTGACTGCCAGTGGTCGGGCGGCGCCCTCGTCGACTCGTGCATGCAGCACGTCCTCGGCGACCTGAAGGTCGGCTCGGTGCTGTCCGGGGGCGGCGAGACCCCGGTCAACAACACCCCCAAGGACTGGGCCGACATGGTGAACGCGGTCCAGAAGTACGCGATCGACCACTCCCGGCTGCACATCCCGATCGTGTACGGCGTGGACGCCGTCCACGGCCACAACAACGTGCTCGGCGCGACCAAGTTCCCGCAGCAGATCGGCGTCGGCGCGACCTGGGACCCGCAGGTCTCCGAGGCGATGGGCGAGTCGACGGCCCGCGCCGTGAAGGCGACCGGGCCGCAGTGGGACTTCGCGCCGGTCCAGGACATCTCGCGCGACACCCGCTGGGGCCGCTTCTACGAGACCTACTCCGAGGACCCGTACCTCGCCGGTGAGCTCGGCGCCGCCAACGTCCGCGGCCTGCAGAAGACCGGGCAGGTCAGCGCGACGGTGAAGCACTTCGCCGGATACTCCGCGCCGTTCAACGGCCACGACCGCACCGAGTCCCACATCGACCCGCGCTACCTGCAGGACACGTTCCTGCCGTCGTACAAGGCGGCCGTGGACGCGGGCGCGGACACCGTCATGGTGAACTCCGGGTCGATCAACGGCATCCCGGCGCACGCCTCGCACTACCTGCTCACCGACCTGCTGCGCCGGCAGTGGGGCTTCAAGGGCGTGGTGGTCAGCGACTGGAACGACGTCGACGCGCTGCGCACGTCGTACCACCTGACCGACACGTACGCGGGCGCGGTGGCCATCGCGGTCAACGCCGGCGTCGACATGGGCATGCTGCCGCCCGGCGAGGTCGACGGCTTCGTCCAGGGGCTGCTGGACGACGTGAAGAGCGGCGCGGTCAGCAGGCACCGCCTCGACGAGGCGGTGTCCCGGATCCTGGCGCTGAAGTTCAAGCTCGGTCTGTTCGAGCACCCGTACGTGGACGCGTCGAAGGCCAACGGGATCGCGCTCGGCGCGGACAAGGACCTCGCCGTCAAGGCGGCGACCGAGTCGCAGACCCTGCTGAAGAACGATGGCAACGTGCTGCCGCTCTCCACGGGCATCGGCAAGGTCGTCGTGACCGGCCCGAGCGCCGACTCGATCCCGAACCAGGACGGCGGCTGGACGATCGCCTGGCAGGGCATCCCCGACGGCGTCAACGACCCCGGCGTCACCGTCTACCAGGGCATCAAGAACGTCGTCGGTGACCACGCCAAGCTCGTCACGAACGCCGACGACGCGGTCGACCAGACCAAGAGCGCCGACGCGGCCATCGTCGTCGTGGGCGACAAGCCCGGCGCCGAGGGCGTCAACGACCAGGAGCTTCCGGAGCTGTCCGCCGACCAGCAGGACCTCGTCGACCGGCTGCAGGCCACCGGCAAGCCGGTGATCGTGGACGTCGTCGCCGACCGGCCGCTCGTGCTCGGCAAGGCGGCCGACGCCAAGCAGCTGCTCATGTCCTGGCTGCCCGGCAGCGAGGGCGGCACGGCCGTGGCGAACGTCCTGTTCGGCAAGGCGAACCCGAGCGGCCGCCTGCCGGTCTCCTGGCCGAAGAGCACCGGCGACGAGCCGATGTTCTACCAGCAGCTCAACGGCACCAACAGCGGCACCAGCTCCGGCTACGACCCGCTGTTCGCCTTCGGCGCGGGCCTGTCGTACACGACGTACGCCGTGCAGGGCGTGTCGGTCTCCGGCGGCAGCACCGTGAAGGTGTCGGTGAAGGTCGCCGACACCGGCTCCCGTGACGGCGACTTCGTCGTGCCGGTCTTCGCCCAGCTGCCGGTCAGCCGGATCCTGACCCCGCCGAACCGCCTCGTCGCCTTCACCCGCGTACCGCTCAAGGCGGGCCAGTCGACCACCGTGTCGCTGTCCTTCCCGCGCTCCCGGCTCGCGGTGACGCAGGGCGACATCAACGGTTCCGGCACCCGCGCGGTGCTCCCGGGCCAGTACAAGATCGTCGCCGGCGACAAGTCCACCGACCTGACCATCAACTGACCGGACCGGCCGCAGGCCGGACCTGAGACCGCGAAGGCCGCGGGGCGATCACCGATCCCCCGCGGCCTCCGCGTTGCACGGTGGCGTTCAGCCGGCCGTACGGCTCGTTCGGTCCTTCGGTCGGACGCCGTCGGTGACGGTGGAGGTCGAGGTGCTGAGGACGCCGTCGAACGCGTCGAGAACGGGAGTGTGCACATAGGCGCTCTGGATACGGATGCGGTCGGGGCCGGAGGCGCCAGGGGTCTCCCGGCGTGCCCGGCGAAGATCGGCGAGGCCGAGCCCGAGGCCGGCATCGGCGAACGCGGCTTCGACGCTTCCCGGCTCGGGCGGCTCCAGCGCGGTGTCGTCGACGGCGAAACCGAAGGGCGCCTTCTCGTCGGGGCGCATGTCGGCCGTGTGCCCGTCGACGCTCGTCAGGCCGAGGGCGAAGTACTCGTCACCGAGAACACGGTGCAGGTGCTGCCCCATCGGCAGCCCCGTGAGGTGACCGTCGAACGAGACCGACGTCTTCTGGATGTGGGCGTTGTGAGCCGCCAGCACGACGCGGGTTCCGGGTTCGGAGCGCTCCAGGTGCCACCGGACCGATCCGGCCATGTAGACGTCCCGGGCCGAGGTGTCGGCGGTCAGACCGCTTCCGGCGAAGAGGTCGGCCATGGCGCGGAAGCCGTAGTCCCCATGGCAGGCGGCCTCGATGCGGCGCAGGGCGATGTCGTAGCCGCGCTGGTCGCCGCGGGAGACGTACAGCGGTTCGACGGCACGGAACCGGATGAGCAGGCGCATCAGGATCGCGCTGAGGGCGTCCTGTTCGGCGGTCGCCAGGCGGGTCCAGGCCGGTGCGGCCGAGGCCGCGGAGGCCCCGGCGAACGATTCGGCGATCCGCATCGCCGACTGGACCGCCGGCAGGGCTTCGGGATCGATCTCGCGCAGGTAGTCGGCGACCGGGGCGAGGGCGGGAAGCAACGACCCGCCGGCCGCCGGGATGTCGATCCCGGCGAAGCGCACCGGTCGTGAGGCCGTGCGGTTGTGCCGGCGGATCCAGCGCAGCGGCTCCTCGACTCCCACGGGAATCGTGCCGGCCAGGTGGGTCGACAGGTCATCGTCCGTACCCTCGCCCTGAGCCCAGGCGTCGAGGGGGACGCCTTCGCTGAAGCCGTACTCGAAGGCCAGGACGCTGAAACCACAGCGTTCGACCAGGAACCGCAGGATGCGTCGGCGCAGGAGGGAGAACTCGTCGATGAAGTGGGAGTTCTCCCCGATCGCGACCACGCGCGCGTCGCCGATGACCTCGCGCAGCGGCTCCAGGTCATCGAGCGGCGCGTCAGGTTCGAGGTGGGTGAGGGGGACGGCATGGGCGCGAAGCCAGCCGACGAAAGGGTCGTGGTCGGACGAGACAGACATGCCGGCAGCTCGATTCTCAGTGCTGGAACGCGGGTGGATCACTGGTGCGGGAGCGCGGGCGCGGCGTTCTCCAGGTCGCTGACGCTGCCGGACATGATCGTGCGGAGATGCTCGGTGATGTGCTGGAGCGGCCAGTCCCACCAGGCCAGAGCCAGGAGGCGGTCGACGTCCGCGTCGCTGTAGCGACGGCGGATGAGCCGGGCCGGGTTGCCGCCGACGATGCCGTAGTCCGGGACGTCGTCGACGACGACGGAGCCGGAGGCGATGACCGCCCCGTGCCCGATGCGGACGCCCGGCATCACCATGGACCGGTAACCGAGCCAGACGTCGTTGCCGACCACGGTGTCACCACGTCCGGGCAGACCGGTGATGAGATCGAAGTGTTCGGCCCAGGAACCGCCCATGATCGGGAAAGGGAACGTCGAGGGGCCGTCCATGCGGTGGTTGGCACCGTTCATGAGGAACCGCACGCCTTCGGCCAGGGCGCAGAACCTCCCGATGACCAGCTTCTCCGGCCCGTAGTGGTAGAGCACGTTACGGGTCTCGAAGGCCATCGGATCATCCGGATCGTCGTAGTAGGAGAACTCCCCGACCTCGATCAACGGTGAGGTGATCAGCGGCTTCAACAGCACGACACGCGGCTGTTCGGGCATCGGATGCACCACGGTCGGGTCTGCGGGGAAAGCCGGCATCGATCACTCCACTAGTGCGACAACTGCTGCATTAAGATACTGTCACGACGCCCTTCCCTTGAGCAACCGGATTGCCAGCCATGACTCCCTCAGCCCCACGACCGGACGACCCCCGCCCGGCGCGACCGATCCGGCGCCGCCCCGGCGGCCGCACCGCCCGTATCCGCGCACAGGTGCTCGACGCGGTCCTCGCGGAGCTCGGAGAGCACGGTTACGACGGGCTCACCATGGACGCCGTCGCGGCCCGCGCGGACGTGCACCGCGCGACGGTGTACCGCCGCTGGGGCGACGTCGGCGGCCTGCTCGCCGACGTCCTCGACGCGGCGAGCGACGACGAGTGGCAGCCCCCGGACACCGCCTCCCTGGAAGGCGACCTAGCGGCGCTGAACCACGAGATCCAGGCGGCCCTGACCGCCGAGCCGCCGATCGTCGCGGCCCTGATCGCCGCCTCATTCCGCTCCGAGAAGGCCGACCGCGCCCAACGGCGGCTCTGGGAGGACCGGTACGCCCGCTGTGAGATCATCGTCACCCGGGCCGTCCGCCGCGGCGAGCTCCCGCCGCACACCGACGCTCGGCGCCTGCTCATCGCCGCCACCGCGCCGCTGTATCACCACCTGGTGCTGCTCCGTACGCCGCCCGACCCGCACCTGCCCGACGACGCGGCCAGAACCGCGGCCCTCGCCGCATCCGCCGGCGCCTTCACCGAATTCCCGCCGACCACCGGCACCTGACGGACTCCTCCCCGGCACCCGAGGGCCGTAGCACCGGTGTCCGGGCCTGAGACCGCGGAGGCCGCGGGGCGATCACCGATCCCCCGCGGCCTCCGCGCTCGGAGTGATGTGTCGGCGAGGGTCAGGTGGTGGCCAGCAGCAGGTCCTCTCCGCTCGAGGGTCGAAGGCCGTCGGCGCGATCGGCGAAGTAGCGCTCGGCGTGCGACCTCCCCGACACGTGCCGCACGTCCGTGAAGCCGGCCTCGCGGGCCAGCGCGAGCATCTCGGACGGGGTGTAGAAGCTGACGAACGGCGTTCCGGACGTCTGCGCGCCTTCTTCGCTCGCCCGAAGGCCGGGCCGGTCGGCTTCGTCGAGGAGCTCGAACGGAAGCAGGAAGCTCATCGCGAGCGTCGAGCCGGGCGCGAGCCCGGCGATCTGGCGCAGGGTGGCCGCGGTGGCGTCCCTGGTGAGGTACATGCTGACGCCGGTGGAGACGATGACCGCCGGCCGGCCGGTGTCGAAGCCGGCGGCGACCACCCGCTCCAGCCAGTCTTCACTCGCCTCGAAGTCGACCGGCACCAGGCGCAGCCCGTCGGGGATCCCATAGCCGAGGTCGGCGAGGCGATGGCGCTTCCATGCCTGCGGACCGGGCTGGTCGACTTCGAAGATCCGCAGGCGGGCGGCGAGCTCCGGCCTGCGCTGGGCGAAGGTGTCCAGGCCGGCGCCCAGGATGACGTACTGGGTGACGCCGCGGCCGGCCTGCCCGGCGATCAGGTCCTCGATGAACCGGGCGCGGGCCACGATGGCCGCCCGAAACCCCCGGGTGGCCTGCGGGTCCATGTCCGGGCGGTCGCGCCAGCCGTCGCCCGGGGCCGCGAGCCGCAGGCCGATCTCGTCCTCGACCACATGGGGCGGTGGGTCGACCTGGAGGTGCATCGCCCGCCAGAGGGCGGTCCGCACCGCGGTGTGATCCGGGGCCACGGTCTGCTCGGCCGTCATGATGTCCCCCTTCCCACCGCGGTCAGTTCCCGGCGGGAGCCTGGAGGCTCCACAGACGTCCGTCGGGGTCGCGGACGGTCATCTCCCTGGTCCCGTAATGGGTCTCTTCGAACGGCGTGACCACCTCGACGGCCGGGTCGGGACGGAACGCGTCCGCGTCCGGCGTCTTGAAGACGATCCGCGTCTGAGGCTCTCGGTCCTCGGGGACCTCGGCGACGAACACGTACGGCCCGTCGCCGTTGCGGAACTGGCCCGAGCTGTGGTCCGTCTCGAACTCCAGCTCGTAGCCCAGCGCCTGGAAGAACTTCGCCGCCCTGCCCCAGTTGTGGGTCTCCAGGAACACGGCCTCGATTCCTTCGGTCGTCATGTCAGCTCTCCTGCTCCTTCGGTCGCTCTTCGTGCCCGTGGGCGTCATCGAGGTAGGCGCGCAACGCGTCGGCGACCAGCGCCGACAACGACATGCCCGACTCGATGGCGCGGTATTTGACCTGCTTGATCAGCCCGATCGGCAGGTACACGTTGAACTGCTTGACTTCCTCATCGCCCACGAGCGGATGCTAGCACCCTAGGATGCTAGCCTCCAGCGAGAGCAGGACTATTTCTCCCCCGCCCCCTGAGATCCGGCGCGCCTGGTTCGTCTCCAGGCCGCCTCGAGTGCCGCCGCGGCGAGGGCCGCGATGCCGGCGGCCGTCCAGGGGATCTGGAACCCGACCAGTTTCAGGGCGAAGAAGTGCTGCAGCCACGGCACGACGAGCACGGCGGCGAAGGCCGCGGCCATGGCGGCGACCAGGGCCGCGCGCCATCGCGTGTAGGGGCGGGCGATGATGGCCAGCACCCACAAGGAGATCAGGAAGAGCGTCAAAGTGGCGGCGCTGGTGGCTGCGGCCGTCGCGGTCGTACCGCGGTAGTGGTGGCGGGCGATCAGGTAGGTGGCGAAGGTCGCCGTGCCGGCGATGATCCCGCTGGGCAGGGCGAACCGCATGACGGTGCGGACGAAGTGCGGCCGGGCGCGTTCGGTGTTGGGGGCCAGCGCCAGGAAGAAGGCGGGGACGCCGATGGTGAGCGTCGACAACAACGTGGAGTGACGGGGCAGGAACGGGTAGGGGACCCGCCAGATGACCACCAGCAGGCCGATCAGGACCGCGTAGACGGTCTTGGTGAGGAAGAGATTGGCGACTCGCGTGACGTTGCCGATGACCCGCCGGCCTTCGGCGACCACGGCGGGCAGGGCGGCGAAGTCGTTCCCCAGGAGCACGATCTGGGCGACGGCGCGGGTGGCGTCGCTGCCGGTTCCCATGGCGACACCGATGTCGGCGTCCTTCAGGGCGAGAACGTCGTTGACACCGTCACCGGTCATCGCCACCGTGTGACCGCGTGACTGGAGGGCCCCCACCATGTCGCGCTTCTGCCGCGGGGTGACGCGCCCGAAGACGGTGGCCTTCTCAACCGCCGAGGCCATCTGCGCGGCGCTGGCGGGGAGCCCGCGGGCGTCGAGGGGGTGCTCGGCATTCGGCAGGCGGAGCCGGGCGGCGATCGCCCCGGTGGCCAGAGCGCTGTCGCCGGAGATGACCTTGGCGGCGACGCCCTCCTCGGCGAAGTACCGCAGTGTGGCGGCGGCGTCGGAACGCACCTGTTGATCGAGAACGACCAGGGCCACAGGGGTGTCGTCGCGGGCCAGGGCGGGATCATCCAGCCCCTTGGTGGTCTGGGCGAGCAGGAGGACACGCAGCCCCCGGGCCGCCAGGGCGTCGGCCCTGGCCAGTCGCGGATCGCCCGTGGGCAACAGGACGTCGGGAGCGCCCAGCAGCCAGGTGGTACGCCGGCCGTCGGGACTGTCGAGTACGGCCGCGCTGTACTTGCGGGCCGAGGAGAACGGCAGCGACGCGGCGCAGCCCCAGCCGTCGCGCTGATCTCCGTAGGCGTCGAGGATGGCCTGCAGACTGCCGTTGGGACGCGGGTCCGCGGCGGCCAGACAGGCCAGCGCGGAGGCGGGCCGCGCCGCGCCGGTGCCGTCGAGCGGAATGAGGTCGGTGACGCGCATGCCGCCCTGGGTGAGGGTTCCGGTCTTGTCGAGGCAGACCGTGTCCACCCGGGCCAACCCCTCGATCGCGGGTAGTTCCTGGACCAGGCACTTCCTGCGGCCCAGCCGGATCACCCCGATCGCGAAGGCCACCGATGTCAGCAGAATCAGGCCCTCGGGGACCATGGGGACGATGCCGCCGACCATCCGCCGAACCGCCTGACGCCAGTCATGGTGATAGAGGTACAGCTGGCCGATGATCAGCGCGACCGCGACGGGGATCATCATCCACGTCACGTACGCCAGGATGCGGCTGATGCCGGAGCGCAGTTCGGAACGCACCAGGGTGAAGCGGCCGGCCTCCTCGGCGAGCTGGGCGGCGTACGCATGGCGGCCGACCTTGGTAGCGGTGTAGGCGCCGCTCCCGGCCACCACGAAACTGCCGGACATGATCGCATCGCCGGGATGCTTGGAGACGGGGTCGGGCTCGCCGGTCAGCAGCGACTCATCGATCTCCAGCCCATCAGCGTAGGCGACGATGCCGTCGACAACGCACTTGTCACCGCTGCCCAGCTCGATCACGTCGTCCAGCACGATCTGGGAGACGGGAAGGGCGACGGGCGCGCCGTCACGGCGAACGATGGGCCTGGCCTGGCCGATGACGGCGAGCGCGTCCAGGGCCTTCTTCGCGCGCAGCTCCTGCAGGATCCCGATCCCCGTGTTGGCGACGACCACCAGACCGAACAGGCCGTCCTGGATCGGGCCGACCACCAGCACGATGGCGAACAACGTGCCGATGATCGCATTGAAACGAGTCAAGACGTTGGCCCGCACGATCGCGGCGGTCGAGCGGGAGGACCGGGCGGGCACGTCGTTGACCTGACCGCGCGCCATCCGCTCGGTGACCTGGGCGCTGGTCAATCCCATCACGCCTCCGACGGTACGTGCACCCGCGGCGACCAGCGAGCATGCTGTGATCGTGGCCACTGCCATCGCTGTGCTGACCGCTCTTTCGGCGGCGTGTTGTTTCGGCGTCGCCGCCGTCGTGCAACAGGCCACGGCCTCCTCGATGCCCGAAGCGCAATCCCTGCGGCCGCGGCTGCTCTGGGCGCTGGCACACCGGCCGCTGTGGCTGGTCGGTATCAGCATGTCGGTGGCCTCGTACTTCATCCAGGGGGTCGCCCTGGCCTTCGGCTCCCTGGTGCTGGTGATGCCATTGGCCTCGACCGACCTGCTGTTCGCTCTCCCTCTGGTCGCCTGGCGTCGCGGACAGCGCCTCACCCCGGCCGAGGTGGCCGGCGCGGCATGCACCGCGGGCGGGGTGGCCGCCTTCTTGGTGGTGCTGCCCCATACCGCCGGCGTGACCGCACCAGGACTAGGGGGCTGGTTGCCGCTCCTGCTGGTCACCGCCTCATTGGTGACCGTGCTGGTCTCGGCCGGGCTCCGCAATCCCGGCAGGCGTCGGGCGGGCCTGTACGCGGCCGCCGCCGGGCTGCTCTTCGCGCTGCTCGACGCTCTGACCAAGGCCGCCGCCGATCTTCTTCGAAACGACGGTTGGGCCGCGTTGTGGCACTGGGAGCCGTACGCGCTGCTCGTCATCGGAGGTACGGGGCTGCTCCTGGCGCAGAGCTCCTACCAGGCGGGGTCACTGGCGATCAGCCTGCCCCTCATCGACACCCTCGAGCCGATCGGCGCCGTCCTGATCGGTACCCGGATCTTCCAGGAACGTCTCGCCTCTTCTGGCGCCCTGGCCATCCAGATCCTCGGAGGACTCCTGGCCGTCACCGGGATCATCATCCTGGACAGATCGCCCCTCGTACGGGCCTAGGCCTACCTCGCCGAAGCGTTCGGCACCGCAGCTCGCCCTCGGTGAGCCGGTCATCAGCACTTCCGGTCTTGGCCTGCTCGTTGCGGCCCGTTGAGTCCGCCTGGGGTAGGAGACGGACATGGTCTTCGGCCTGCCGCTGCATCCGCTGGTCGCCCACGCCGTCGTGGTCTGCGTGCCGCTGGCGGCGCTCGGCGCGATCCTCATGGCATTCTGGCCCGCCGCGGCGCGGCGCCTGTGGCCGGCGGTCCTGTTCGTCGCCACCATCGGTCTGATCGCCGTGCCGCTGACCACCCAGAGCGGCGAGTCCCTCGAAGAACGCGTCGGGGAGAGCGAACTCGTCGAGGCCCACGCCAAGCAGGGCGAGCAGGCGTTGCCGTTCGTCATCGTGCTGTGGCTGGCAGTCGCCGGCATCTGCCTCTTGATCTACCTCCTCCAGCGGACGCGTGGCGTAGCCGACGGCCCCAGACCTCGGTGGCGCCCCGTCGTGACGGTCGTCCTCGCCGCGATGGCCCTGGTGGGCGGAGTCGGAGGTGTGGTCGAGGTCGTGCTCGCCGGCCACAGCGGCGCAAAGGCCGTCTGGACGAAGTAGCTCCTCGAACCGGCCGATCAGCACGGCCGGAAAGACGTCTGATCGACCGCATCGGGAACCCACGACTTCCGAGTCGTGGGTTCCCCGATCATCAGGAGCGGCCACCGCCGATCGCCAGGATGAGGCCTGCGGCCAGGCAGAGCGCCGCCGCCACGGCGAATGCGGTTCCGGTCGCCAGGCCGCCCATCACGGCGACGCCCAGCGTGGCGCCGACCTGGCGGACCGCGTTGAGCAGGCCGCTCGCCACGCCGGCCGCGCCCTCGGGTGCCGCCTGCACGACTCCGGTGACCAGGGCGGGCAGGGAGAAGGACACGCCGAAGCCGATCAGGAGCATGCCGAGCCAGGACACCGAGGGCGCGGCGAGACAGCCGAGGGTCAGCAGGGTCAGCCCCGCCAGGACCGGCGGGCGCGGCCCGTACCTCGCGACCAGCCGGCCGGTGACGAGCGGGTTGAACGCGGTCGGCAGCGTCAGCGGCAGGAACGCCAGGCCGGTGGCCACCGGGCCCAGGTGACGCTGCAAGGAGAGGGTGAGCACGAACAGACCGCCCGACAGGGCGAAGTTCACGGCCGCGCCCGCGATCAGGCCACGGCGTACGGCCGGCTCGGCGATCACCGCGCCGGGGACGGCCGGGGATGCGCTGCGCCGGTCGACGACCACCATGACCAGGGCCAGGACGCCCGCCGCGACCGCCGACACGACCCGCCGGTCGACGATGGCGTCGGTGAGCACCGCCAGGAAGGCGCAGGCGACGAGTTGCGCCCGCCAGTCGATGGCCCGCCCCGTTGCGGGCACCTGGATGCCGCGGACGAGCAGAAGGCTGACCAGCGCGACCGGGACGTTCGCGAGGAACACGGCCCGCCAGCCGCCGGCCGACACCAGCAGCCCGCCCACGACCGGGCCGGCCGCCAGCGCGCATCCGGTGATCGCGGCCCAGGCGCCGAGGGCCCGCCCGCGCTCGGCCGGAACGGGGTAGAGCCGAGTGATGATCGCCAGCGAGCTCGGCAGGCAGAGCGCGCCCGCCGCGCCGAGCAGCGCCCGCAGGACGACGAGGACCGGCAGGATCGGCGCGCCCGCGCTGAGCAGGGACAGCAGGCCGAACACCGCGACACCGGCGGTGAACACCCGGTGCGCGCCGAACCGGTCCGACACCGCGCCGGCGGTGGGCAGCAGCGCGGCGAACGTCACCGTGTAGCCGGTGACCGCCCACTGCAGCCCGGCGACCCCGCCACCGAGCGAGGCACGCAGGTCGGGCAGGGCGACGGTCAGGACGGTGGTGTCCAGCAGCACCAGGAAGTAGCCGAGCGACAGGCCGAACAGCCGGCTCGCCCGGGAGGACATCGGAAGGGTTTCCGTTGACACGTGAGACTCCAGGAGAATGGGATGCACCCACGGTCGCGTCACCCGCCCGCCGCCCTCCACCGGCGGCGGCGAACGCCCCGTTCGGCAGAACCGAAAGGCCAGGTCAGCGTGGAGTTCCGGCAGTTGCGCACGTTCCTCGCCGTCGCCACCGAGGGCACGGTCACCGACGCGGCGATCGCCGTGGACCTTGCGCCCTCCTCCGTTTCCGAGCAGGTACGGGCGCTGGAGCGGTCACTCGGCGTCTCCCTGTTCGACCGGACGCCGGAGGGCATGCGTCTCACGGACGCCGGGCGGCGCATGAGGACCTGGGCCCGGCGGCTGCTCGACCAGGCCGATCAGGCACGCCGCGAGGTGACCGGCCGGCCGGCCGTCGTACGGCTCGGGGCCCTGGAGACGCTCGCCGCGGTGCTGGTCCCCGACGTCGTCGAGCGCCTCGCGGTGCGCCGCCCCGGCCTGAACGTCGAGGTGGCTCCGCTGAACCGCCGGGACGTCCTCGCCGGCGTCGAGGCCGGCTCACTCGACGCCGGGCTGCTCCTGGACAGCGGCCCGGCCGTGGGCGGCCTGGGGTTCGACGCGCCGCCGCGACTGGACTTCCTCGACGTGGAGGAGGTCCCGCTGGCGTACGTCACCGCCCCGGGAACCGCCCGTGACCGCCTTCTCGTGACGCCGCCGGGCTGCTCGTTCCGCATCATCGCCGACCGCGTGCTGGGCACCGACGGCGAGCGTACCGAGCTGGGCTCGGTCACCGTCATCCACGGATGGGTGCGCCGTGGGCTCGGCGCGGCGCTGCTGCCGGAGTTCGCCGTCGCCGAGGACCTCCGCTCGGGTGCCCTCGTCGGCCATCCGATCGTCACGCCCGACATCGCGCTGCGCCTCGTCTGGCGCGCCGACCGCGAGGACGCAGTCCGCGAACTGCTGTACGCCGCGGCCGGAGGCGTCCGCGACACGGCCCGCCCGACCGGAGACGTACGGGCGGCAGCGGCGGCGGACTGAGCCCGGCCCACGGGGAGCGATGAAGCGGTAACTCTTGATCAGCGTTCGGTGTGAGCCGGCCCTGCCGTCCGGTGGCCGCACTCGGGTTCCCTATGCGTTCTCGGCGGGCTGGAGGCTGATGCCCTCGATCGCGATGTTCAGCAGCCGGCCCGCCTGCGCGTCGTCATCGTGGTGCTCGGCGGCCAGGGAAATGGCGTTGACCAGCGCGAGAAGGTCCTCGGCGCGAACGCCGGGACGGACGGCGCCCGCTTGTTGTGCTCGCTGCAGGAGTTCGCGCGCCGCAGCAGTGATCATTGCCTGGCAGCCTTCGTTCTGATCCAGCAGGTCGGCGTCCCGCCCGTCGTGAAGCAGCGAGGCGGCCAAGCCACGGCTGCCGGCCGCGTAGGCGGTGAGGTCACCCAGCCATGCCAAGAGCGCGGGGCCCGGCTCGCTCTCCTTGGCGCGTTGCGCCGCGTTGGCGCACAACTCCTCGACGCGGTCGTGGAAGACGGCTTCGAGAAGGGTTCGGCGAGAGGGGAAGAGCCGGTGCAGTGTCGCCGATCCCACCCCGGCTCGACGGGCGATCTCCTTCAGGGAGGCCCCGGCGCCCTGACATGCGAAGACCTCCCGGGCCGCACCGAGGATGCGGTCGTAGTTGCGCTGGGCGTCCGCGCGCAGGGGCCGTCGTTCGGTGGTGTAGGCCATGACGACCTCCGGGCTTTGACAAACGGGCTGGTGCTCCGGTTAGAGTAGCGAAGCATAAGTGGGCCCCCAGCCCACTTATGCTCGAGACGACTGGGAGAGATCATGCGCGCCGTCCAATACACCCGTTTCGGCCCTCCCGAGGTGCTCCGTGTCAACGACATGCCCACGCCTCAGCCGGGGCCGGGAGAGGTACTCGTCGAGGTCCGCGCCGCGAGCGTGGACGCCGGGGAACTGGCCTTCCGTGCGGGCAAGCTGCGCCGCATCAGCCGGGCCCGCTTCCCTCGTGGCGTGGGAAGCGACTTCGCCGGCCGCGTCGCGGCCGTGGGCTCCGGAGTTCACGCCTGGAGGGTGGGAGAGGAAGTGTGGGGGCTGATGCCGCACTTCACTTTCGGCGCCATCGCCGAGTACGTCACCGTTCCCGAACAGCGGCTCGCCCGAGCGCCGAAGAACCTGCGCCTGCTGGAGGCCGCCGCCCTACCGGTGTCGGGCACCACCGCCATGACCGCCCTGACGGACAAGGCCGGCCTCGGCAGCGGTGAACGGCTCCTGGTCCGCGGCGCGACAGGGGGCGTCGGCAGCATCGCCGTGCAACTGGGCAAAGCGCTCGGGGCCCACGTCACCGCGCTCGCCGGCGCCCGCAATCTCGCCTGGGTCACCGAACTCGGCGCCGACGTGGCCCTCGACTACCGTACGACCCGGCCGCAGGATCTCGGCCACTTCGATGTGATCCTCGACGTCGTGGGTACCGACCTCGGGACCTACCGGGCCCGGCTCAGCCCGCGTGGCCGCATGGTCGCCCTCGCCTTCGATCAGGACCGCATCCTGACCTCCATGGCCACCGCAGGACTGCGGGCCGCCCTCTCACCCCGGCGGATGAAACTCTTCAGCAACAACCCCTCTTCCACCCGGATCGCCGAGCTCACCGCCTCCGCCGAGGCGGGAGTCATCCGCCCCGCGGTCGATACCGTCTACCCGATCACCGGCATCGCAGAGGCTCACCGACGGCTCGAGGCCGGCGGCGTGCGCGGGAAGCTCGTCATCGACCTGCAGCGTTGACGAGGAGCCTCGGTTCGTCTTCGTCTTCGTCGTCGACCTCGCCGGGGGCGCGTGGCAGGGCGCTCACGGGGCCTGGAACGCCCGGATCATGAGCGCGGCGAAGCGCCGGGAGGCCGTGATCTGGGTGGCCGTCGACGTGGCGTGGATGCCCCGGTTGGCCATGAGCATGAGGATCAGGTCGTCCAGGACGAAGTCGGGGCGCAGGCGGCCGGTGGCCTTGGCGCGGCGGGCCAGCTCGGCGATCGAGGCCAGCGTGTGTTCCCGGCCCGCGGCGAAGTCCATCGCGTCGGGGAAGGCCGACATGAAGGCGTCGGTGAAGCCCCGGTTGCGCGCGTGCAGCTCACAGAGCCGCTCGATCACGAGGCAGAAGCCGCGCCACGGATCCGGATCGGCACGCCCCTCCTCGACGATGGCGTGACACGCGTGCATCTCGTCCGTGAAGACCTCGGTGACCAGCAGCTGCTTGGTCGGGAAGCGGCGGTACAGGGTGGCGGGGCCGACCCCCGCGCGCCGGGCGATCTCCCGCATCGACACGTCGAGACCTTCCGCGGCGAACAGCGCGCGGGACGCGTCGAGGATGCGCTCGCGGTTGTCGAGGGCGTCGGACCGCAGGGAGTGAGGCAAACGGCCGGTCATCGGTCTCACTTTAGCCAACCGGACGGCGGCGTCCGTTAGCGTCCGTCGACGTCCGGGCGCACGGCGCCCGGAGCGGTCCTGAACGAACGCAGATCATGGAGACGACATTGAAGGCAGTCGCGATCCAGGCATTCGGCGGTCCCGAAGGCCTGGCGGTCATCGACCTCCCTGCCCCGGCTCCCGCCGGCGGACAGGTTCTGATCACCACGGAGGCGATCGGCGTCGGCGGCGTCGACACCGTGATCCGAAGCGGTGCCCTCGCCGCGTACGGGTTCACGGAGGGTCATATCCCCGGAGGTGAGGTGGCGGGCACCGTGACCGCGGTGGGCGAGGGCGTCGACGCGTCCTGGATCGGCCGGCGCGTGTGGGCGTTCACCGGCACGGGCGGCGGCTACATCGAACAGGCGATCGCCCCGGTCGAGGAGATCCTTCCCCTTCCGGGGGACCTGTCCGGCGTCGACGCGGTGACGCTCGGGAGCTCCGGGGTGGTGGCCCACTTCGGGCTCTCCCACGCCCACTTCGCTCCCGGCGAGTCGGTGCTGGTGCGCGGCGCGGCCGGCAGCATCGGGATCATGACGGTCCAGCTCGCGGCTCGCGGCGGTGCCGGCGCGGTGGCGGTCACGACGTCGTCGCCCGAGCGTGGCGCCCGTCTGCGCGAACTCGGCGCGACCCACGTGCTGGACCGCTCCGGAGAGGGAGGCGAGGACGCCCCCGCGGGCTACGACGTCATCATCGACGTCGTCGCCGGTCCGGACCTGCCCTCCTTCTTCGCCAAGCTCAACCCGAACGGCCGCATGGTGGTCGTCGGCGCGGTCGGAGGCCGGCCGCCGGCGGACTTCGGCACCAAGATCATGGCGGACTTCCAGAAGTCGATGTCGTTCGCCGCCTTCAGCGCCGCCACGGTGACCGAAGCCGATCGGCGTGCCGTACGGACCGAGCAGTTCGCCGCCGCGAGCCGCGGCGAACTGCGCACGGTGGTGCATGAACTGCTGACCTTGGAACAGGCCGTGCTGGCGCACCGGAAGATGGACGCGGGCGAGGTCTTCGGCAGGATCGTGCTGACGCCGTAGCCCTCCGCCCGCTCCGTCCGGTCGACCGTGGCGGTCAGGCGCCCTTGAGGTGGCCCTCGCCGGTGACGATGTACTTCGTCGAGGTGAGCTCGGGCAGGCCCATGGGGCCGCGGGCGTGGAGCTTCTGGGTGGAGATGCCGATCTCCGCGCCGAACCCGAACTCCTCGCCGTCGGTGAACCGCGTCGAGGCGTTCACCATGACGGCGGCGGAGTCGACGAGCGCCGTGAAGCGCCGGGCGGCGGACTGGGAGGTCGTCACGATCGCCTCGGTGTGCGCCGAGCCGTACCTCCGGATGTGCGCGACGGCGTCGTCGAGGGAGTCGACGACGGCGGCGGCGAGGTCGAGGGAGAGGTACTCGGTGCCCCAGTCCTCCTCCGTCGCCTCGACCACGGTCGCGCCCTCGCCCGCGTGCGCGCGGACCGCGGCATCGCCGTGCACGGTGACGCCTTTCTCCCCCAGGGCCCGCAGCGCGCGCGGCAGGAACGCCTCGGCGATGTCGCGGTGCACGAGGACCGTCTCGGCGGCGTTGCACACCGACGGGCGCTGCGTCTTGGCGTTGACGAGGATGTCCACGGCCATGTCCAGGTCGGCGGCCGCGTCGACGTACACGTGGCAGTTGCCGGTGCCCGTCTCGATGACCGGCACCGTCGACTCCTCGACGACCGAGTTGATCAGCGAGGCGCCACCCCGCGGGATCAGCACGTCGACCAGGCCGCGGGCCCGCATCAGGTGCTTGACGGAGTCGCGGTCGCGTCCGGGCACGAGCTGGATCGCGTCGGCCGGCACGCCGCCCCCGACGTCGGCCAGCGCCGCCCGCATGACCTCGACCAGCGCGGAGTTGGAGTCGTACGCCGAGGACGAGCCGCGCAACAGCACGGCGTTGCCGCTCTTGAGGGTGAGCGCGGCGGCGTCGACGGTGACGTTCGGGCGGCCCTCGTAGATGATGCCGACCACGCCGAGCGGGACGCGGACCTGCCGCAGCTCCAGGCCGTTCGGCAGCGTGTAGCCGCGGACGGACTCCCCCACCGGGTCCGGCAGGGACGCGACGTGGCGCACCGCGGCGGCGATCGCGGCGATCCGCTCGTCGGTCAGGCTCAGCCGGTCGATCATGTACTCGGAGGTGCCGGCCTCACGGGCGCGGGCGACGTCGGCGGCGTTGGCCTCGACGATCCGCGCGGAGCCGGCCACGAGGGCGTCCGCGATGGCGTTCAGCGCGGCGTCCTTGACGGCGCGCGGCAGCGGGGCCAGCTCGGCGGCGGCCTGCCTGGCGCGCCGCGCCACCTCGAGAACCTGCTCCTGACTGCTCATCTGTCCTCCTCCTGGCCGCGCCGGACTCAGTTCCGGCGGGTCGCTGCCTGCTCGCCGACCAGGACGACCAGGTCGTCCCGGTGGATGATCTCGCGTTCGTACTCCGGGCCGAGCTCCCGCGCCAGCCAGCGCGTCGACCTGCCCATCAGATCCGGGATCTCCGAAGCGTCGTAGTTGACCAGCCCGCGGGCGACGACGCGGCCGTCGTCGTCGCACAGGTCCACGGGGTCGCCCGCGCTGAAGTCGCCCTCCACGCCGGTCAGGCCGGCGGGCAGCAGCGACTTGCGGCGGCGGACCACGGCCTCGACCGCCCCCGGGTCCAGGCGCAGCCGTCCCTGCCCGGTCGTCGCGTGCGCCAGCCACAGGCGCCGCGTCGACGGCTGGACGCCCGCCGGGTGGAAGTACGTGCCGACGTTCTCGCCGGCGAGCGCGGGCCCGGCCGAGTCGGCGTTGGTCAGGACGACCGGGACGCCCGCGATGCGGGCCGCCTCGACCTTGGTCACCATGCCGCCGGTGCCGACCCGCCCCGAACCACCGAGGCGTACGCCGTCCAGGTCGGCGGGCTCGCGGACGTCCTGGATTCGCCGTGCGCCCGGCTCTCTCGGGTCGCCGGTGTAGAGGGCGTCCACGTCGGACAGCAGGATCAGCGCGTCGGCGCGGGTGAGATGGGCGACGAGCGCGGCGAGCCGGTCGTTGTCGCCGAAGCGGATCTCGTCGGTGGCGACCGTGTCGTTCTCGTTGACGATCGGCACGACGCCGAAGGCGAGGAGCTGTTCGAGGGTGCGCTGGGCGTTGCGGTGGTGCGAGCGGCGCATCATGTCGTCGGCGGTCAGCAGCACCTGCCCGACGCACAGGCCGTACCGCGCGAAGGACTCGGTGTACCGGGCCACCAGCAGGCCCTGCCCCACGCTGGCCGCCGCCTGCTGCAGCGCCAGGTCGTGCGGCCGGGAGACCAGGCTCAGCGGGCCGAGCCCGGCGGCGATCGCTCCGGAGGAGACGAAGACGACCTCGCGGCCCCTGACTCCGCCCGTACGACCATCGTCGCGGCCCCTGGCCCCGCCCGTACGGCCGTGGTCGCGGCGCCAGCCGGCCAGGACGTCGACGAGCGCGTCGATGCGGGCGGCGTCGATCGACCCGTCCGGGGTCGTCAGCGAGGACGACCCCGCCTTGACGACGATCCGCCGCGCGCGTGCGACCTCCTCACGCACGGCCACGCCCCCGCTCCGTCCTCATCAGCGGCCCTCCAGGCGCAGGTCGGTGCCGCGGCGGCCGAGAGGCTGCTCGGAACCGGCCAGCACCTCGGGCTCCCAGTCGAACACGATCGACTCCTCCTCGGAGCCGATGTAGACCGTGGCGCCGGGCTCGGCGCCGGCCTCGGCCAGGCGCTCCTCGACGCCGAGCCGGGCGAGCCGGTCGGCGAGGTAGCCGACGGCCTCGTCGTTGCTGAAGTCGGTCTGCCGCAGCCAGCGCACCGGCTTCTCACCGGTCACGAGGTAGGACCCGTCGGGCAGGGCGCGCACCTCGAAGTCGGCGCCGCCGACGGGCGCGGGCCGGATGACCAGCCGGGTCGGCTCCTCCATCGGCAGCGCGGCGCGGTGGGCGGCCACCATCTCGGCCATCGCGAAGCTCAGCTCGCGCAGGCCCTCGTGGGTCGCGGCCGACACCTCGAACACCTTCAGCCCGCGCTTCTCGAACTCCGGGCGGACCAGCTCGGCCAGGTCGCGCGCGTCGGGCACGTCGACCTTGTTGAGCACGACCAGACGCGGGCGGCCCGACAGCGGCTCGTCGCCGAGGCTGTCGTACGCGGTCAGCTCCGCCTCGATCACCTCGAAGTCCGACAGCGGGTCGCGGCCCGGTTCGAGGGTGGCGCAGTCGAGGACGTGGACGAGCGTGGAGGCCCGCTCGATGTGGCGCAGGAACTGCAGGCCGAGGCCCTTGCCCTGGCTGGCACCCTCGATCAATCCCGGCACGTCCGCGACCGTGTAGACCACCTCACCGGCGCTGACCACACCGAGGTTCGGGGTGAGCGTGGTGAACGGGTAGTCGGCGATCTTCGGCTTGGCCGCGGACAGCGCCGCGATCAGCGACGACTTGCCCGCGCTCGGGAACCCGACCAGCGCGACGTCCGCGACGGTCTTCAGCTCCAGTACGACGTCGGCCTCCTCGCCCGGCTCGCCGAGCAGGGCGAACCCGGGCGCCTTGCGCCGGGCGCTGGCCAGGGCGGCGTTGCCCAGCCCGCCGTGGCCGCCCTGGGCGATGACGAACCGGGTGCCGGCTCCGACGAGGTCGGCCAGCACCTCGCCGTCGCGGGTCTTGACCACCGTGCCGTTCGGGACGGGCAGCACGAGGTCCGTGCCGTTCGCGCCGTTCTTGTTCGCCCCCTGGCCCTGCTTGCCCCCGGTCGCCTTGCGGCTGGGCCGGTGGTGGTAGTCGAGCAGGCTGGCGGTGTTGGCGTCGACCTCCAGGATGACGTCCCCGCCCCGCCCGCCGTTGCCGCCGTCGGGCCCGCCGAGCGGCTTGAACTTCTCCCGGTGCACGGAGGCGCAGCCGTGACCTCCGTTGCCGGCCTGGACGTGCAGGACGACCCGGTCGATGAACTGCGCTCCCGGCGGCCCACTGTGACCGCGCCGCACCGGCGTCGGCTGCGGCGTCTCGTCCGGCATGTCCTCACCCTTCGTCAAAAAACGACGAGGGCGGGCCGATCAACGGCCCGCCCTCGTCCTGAAGAAACCTGTCGCGTCGGCGGACCTACTCCGCCGGCGGGACGATGCTCACGGCGCGACGGCCGCGGTAGCGGCCGAACTCCACCGCACCGGGGATCAGCGCGAACAGCGTGTCGTCGCCGCCACGGCCCACGCCCGGACCCGGGTGGAAGTGCGTGCCGCGCTGCCGGACGATGATCTCGCCGGCGTTCACGACCTGACCGCCGAACCGCTTGACGCCCAGACGCTGGGCGTTCGAGTCGCGGCCGTTACGGCTGGAGGACGCGCCCTTCTTGTGTGCCATGTCTGCGACCTACTTTCCGGCCTTGATACCGGTGACCTTGACCTGGGTGTACGGCTGACGGTGACCCATGCGCCGCTTGTACCCGGTCTTGTTCCGGTAGTGCATGATGTTGATCTTCGGGCCCTTGGTCGCACCAAGGATCTCGGCGGTGACCTCGTACTTGGCCACCTCGCCGGGCGCGCTGACGACGTTGTCGCCGTCAACGACGAGCACGGCCGGGAGCGTCACCGTCGAGCCGACCTCACCGGCCACCTTGTCGACGGTGAGCACATCGTCGACGGCCACCTTCTCCTGCCTGCCGCCGCAACGGACGATCGCGTACACCGCGGAACCTTTCCTTTGCGTGCCTCGGGCACGACTAACCGAACAAGCTCAGTTTGGAAGCTGCTGCCCGCACCCACCGAACACCGAGGGCCTCAGGCGCGCTAACAACGGCGCGGGAAAGCGCCGGATACCTAGAGTACCGGATTCCCCTGCCGAAGGTCGAACCGGCGGGCGCCCGGCCGTCCGGAGCGGACGACCGGGCGTCGCAGGCTCACTCCGCGGCGGCCTCGGACCTCGCCCGCGGGGACCGGCGCGTGCGCCGGCGGCGGCCGTTGGTCGAGGGCTCGGCGTCGAGCGTGTCGTGCCCGGCCTCCTCGGCCGCCGCAGGGGCCGTCTCGCCGGTCTCGGCGGGACGAACCTCGGCGGCCTCCCGGTCGCCCTCCACCGGGCCGGACACGGCCTCCGCCGGCTCGCCGGCAGCGGCCGTCGCGGCCTCGGGCTCGGCGGCCGCCTTCTCCGCCTCGGCGGCCCTGGCGTCCGCGCGGGCCGCGCGGCGCTCGGCGCGCGCGAGCTTGTCCTCGACCGCCTTCTCGACCTCGCCCTTGCGCTTCTTGCGGCGGCTGGGCGCGGCGGACTTGTCCGCCTTCGGCTCGACCGGCGAGAGGGTGACGTGGATGCCCCGGCCGTTGCAGCAGTCGCACGGCTCGGAGAACGACTCCAGCAGCCCGCCACCGACCCGCTTGCGGGTCATCTGGACGAGCCCGAGCGAGGTCACCTCGGCGACCTGGTGCTTGGTACGGTCCCGCGACAGGCACTCGAGCATCCGGCGCAGCACCAGCTCGCGGTTGCTCTCGAGCACCATGTCGATGAAGTCGACGACGATGATGCCGCCGATGTCACGCAGCCGCAGCTGGTGCACGATCTCCTCGGCGGCCTCGAGGTTGTTGCGGGTGACCGTCTCCTCGAGGTTGCCGCCCTGCCCGGTGAACTTGCCGGTGTTGACGTCGACGACCGTCATCGCCTCGGTACGGTCGATCACCAGCGAGCCGCCGCTGGGCAGCCAGACCTTGCGGTCGAGGGCCTTGGCCATCTGCTCGTCGATCCGGTACGAGGTGAAGACGTCCTCGTCGTCGGTCCACTTCTGCAGCCGGTCGGCCAGGTGCGGGGCGACGTAGCCGACGTACTCCTCGACCATGTCCCACGCGTCCTCGCCCTGCACGACGAGCTTGGTGAAGTCCTCGTTGAAGATGTCGCGGACCACGCGGATGGTCAGGTCCGGCTCGCCGTACAGCATCGCCGGCGCGGAGGCGGTCTTCGACTGGCGCTTGATGTTCTCCCACTGGGCGGCCAGGCGGGAGACGTCGCGGGACAGCTCGTCCTCGGTCGCGCCCTCCGCCGCGGTGCGCACGATGACGCCGGCGTTCTCGGGCATGACCTTCTTGAGGATCTGCTTGAGCCGCGAGCGCTCCTTGTCGGGCAGCTTGCGGCTGATGCCGGTCATCGAGCCGTCCGGGACGTACACCAGGTAGCGGCCGGGCAGCGAGATCTGGCTCGTCAGCCGGGCGCCCTTGTGCCCGACGGGGTCCTTGGTGACCTGCACCAGCACCGACTGGCCGGACTTCAGCGCCGACTCGATGCGGCGCGGCTGGCCCTCCAGGCCCGCGAGGTCCCAGTTGACCTCACCGGCGTACAGGACGGCGTTACGCCCCTTGCCGATGTCGACGAACGCCGCCTCCATCGAGGGCAGGACGTTCTGCACCTTCCCGAGGTAGACGTTGCCGATGTAGGACTGGTGGCTGGACCGGTCGACGTAGTGCTCGACCAGGACCTTGTCCTCGAGCACGCCGATCTGCGTGCGCTCGCCCTCCGAGCGGATCACCATGATGCGCTCGACCGACTCACGCCGGGCGAGGAACTCCGACTCGGTCACGATCGGCGGGCGGCGGCGGCCCTGCTCCCGGCCCTCCCGGCGGCGCTGCTTCTTGGCCTCCAGCCGGGTCGAGCCCTTGACGGCCTGCACCTCGTCCTCGACGACGCGCGGCTCGCGGACGTGGACGACGGTGTTCGGCGGGTCGTCGGGCGAGATCTCCTCGGTGTCGGCCCCGACGCTGCGGCGGCGACGGCGGCGCCGGCGACGGGTACCGCCGCCCTCGCCCTGCTCGTCGTCGGCGGCGTCCTGCTCGGGCTCCTCCTCGGCCTGCTTCGACCCGGCCTCGGCCTCGGACT
The DNA here is from genome assembly GCF_024055715.1 of Actinoallomurus soli. Classification (GTDB taxonomy): domain Bacteria; phylum Actinomycetota; class Actinomycetes; order Streptosporangiales; family Streptosporangiaceae; genus Actinoallomurus; species Actinoallomurus soli. The sequence continues at coordinate 35,317 of NZ_JAMXMV010000036.1, read as the reverse complement.
CGTCCTCGGTCTGGCCGGTCTCCTCGGCCTCCTGGCCGTCACGTGCCTTGCCCCGGCCCCGGCCGCCCCGACGGCGGCGACGGCGCCCGGAACGGTCCGTGCCGTCCTCGTCCTCGTCCTGCTCGTCCTCCGGCTCCTCGGGGGCCGGCGGGGTCTCGGCCTTCACCTCGGTCTTGGCCTTCTCGGCCTTCGGCTGCGTCTCGGCGCGGGACCGCGAGCGCGGCGCCGCCTGCTCCTCGTCGGGCAGCTGCGGCGGCTGGAAGATGACCATCGGCGGCTGGAACGCGGCCTCGGGAACGGCGGGCGGCGGCCCGGCGGGCCTGGTCGCAGCGCCGGTCGGGGCCGACGGCTCCGCCGCGGACGGCGTGAGCGGCTCGGGCGCGCCCGGCGTGGTCTGCCCGGCCGGCTCGGTCTGCGCGGCAGGCTCGGGCGCGGGCTGCGGCGCGGCGGAGGCGGTCTTGCGGGTCCGGCGGGTGCGCGCGGGCTTGGACGCGCTCGCGGCGCTCGGGGCGTCTTCGCCCTTGGCGCTCGGGGCGTCCCCTCCCGGCGCGCTCGTCGCGGCGTCGCCCGGGGCGCCGCCGGTCCCCGTGTCGCTCTCCGCCGCCGGCGGGGCGGCGGACGTGACCGCCTCTGCGGACGCCGCAGCCGCGGGCCGGGTCACCGGCCGCGGAGTGGTGTCCTCCTCAGGCTCGGGCGGAGGGCCCGCCGGGCGGCTCGCGCGCCGCGGGCGGGTGGTCTTCTTGGGCTGTTCGCCGGCTTCAGGGCCGTTGTCCGCGGTGCCGCCGGTGGCGTCACCGAACTCCTTGTCAAGCATCCGGGCTGTCTCCCGTCAGGCTCCCGGGCGCGACCCGCGAAGGGTGCGCCGCACAGGAACGCTTCGTTTGTCGTTGTCGCCGGCACGGCCCTGGCGGGTCGTGCCGACAAAGTCATCAGGGGCGCGCCCGATCGTCCCCGGGAATCCATGCGACGCACGGAATCCGTTTACGACTGGGCGCCGACGGCGTCCGGCGCCGCTGCTCGTACGGCGTCCGCGCTCGCGGCGGCGTCATCGCCTGCCGGTGCGGTCTGCCGGTCGGAGGCCAGCGGGTCGGTGAGCTCACCGGTGGACTCGTCGAGCGGCCCCTGCGCCAGCCGCGTCACCATGGGCGGTGACGGCGGCGCGAGGTCGGCCACCTGGCGAAGGCCGGTGAGGACGTCGTCCGGTCGAACAGCGGGCGTCGTGTGCCGAACAACCATTCGAAGTATGGCACAGTCGACATCCGCGTCCTGGGTGGCACGCCGGTCGACCTCGCACGCGACTACCGCGGCGCGAGCGTCGAAACGCCGGCGTCCCTTCTTCGTGAGGCGCTCGACCTCGATCTCCTCGGCCGCCGTGAACGCACGGACGGCCGCGTCGGCGACGTCGGGGACGACGCCGTCGAGGCGCACGAGCCACCGTGATGCCTCCAGGCGGTCCGCCAGAGCCCCGGCCCCCGCCTCGACGACCTCGACGATGTCGAGCCCGTCGGGCAGTACTGCGTCGAGGGCGGCCCGGACCTGCTCCGGATCACGGCGGACGGTGAGCCCGATCTCGAGATACTCCGCCTCACTGGCGACCCCGGTTGCCGCCGCACCCGTGTAAGAGATCTTCGGGTGCGGAGAGAATCCGGCGCTGAATGCCACCGGGATCCCGGCACGCCGTACGGCGCGTTCCACGGCCCGGGAGATGTCTCGGTGGCTGGTGAACCGCATCCTGCCGCGCTTGGCGTACCGCACGCGCAGTCGCTGGGTCACGGGGGCCGGCGCCGGGCCCTCCGGCATGGGTGCCAGGGTTTCGGTCCTTCCTACTCGTGCCAATCCAAAAGTCTCTGTCCTCTAAGAGTACGGGGTCACGGGCGCCGTGTATCCAGCCCCAGCGCCCGGAAGACCGAACGAACGGCCGCTCCGGCGGGTTTCAGGACGTTGACGCGCACCCATCTGGCGGGTGTCAGCACGGTGACACGCCATGCCCAGGCCAGCGCGCGCAGGACCGGCCGCAGGAAGGTGCGCCAGAACCACCGCACGGGCCGTACGAGGAGATGGAACAGCACGATTCCGGCGAGCCGCCAGAGAAAGGCGATGCCGCGGCCCAAAGCGGCCAGCAGCGGCCACGCGGCGCGCCACAGGGCGGCCAGGCCCCGGCCGATCCAGTGCGCGGCGTACGCGAAGGGCAGGAGGACGATCGTCAGGCACCAGGCCAGCGCCCGCCCGATCGGCCGCAGGAGATGGCGGTACACCGCCCGGACCAGCGGCGCCAGGACCTCCTCCGCCACCCAGCGCAGCGGGATGATCACCAGCACGCGCAGCAGCCAGGCGACGGGCCGGATGAGGCACTGGTACAAGAGCCATCCGATCGGCCGCAGGACGTACCGGCCGACGAGCCGCCCGATCAGGGCGACCAGCTCCCACAGCAGCCGGATCGGGACGACGATGATCATCGCGGGGACGGTGAGGCAGCCGGGCGCTTCGTTCACGCCGGTACGACGCGCGCTCGTCCGTTCGCGTTTCGTATCCTGCGTCACGCGATGGCACCGGGCGGCGGCGCGGTCGTACGGCGGACGACGAGTTCGGTCCCCATGACCACGCAGGGCGCGGGCTCGCGCGCGGGGTCGAGGAGCAGGCGCCCCGCCGTGGTGCCCTTCTCGGTGATCGGCTGGCGGACGGTGGTGAGCCCGGCCGGAGCGGCCGCGGGCACGTCGTCGAAGCCGACGACCGACAGCTCCCCTGGAACCTCGATCCCCCGGTGCGCCGCGACGTCCAGGACCGCGAACGCCACCTCGTCCGTCGGCGCCAGGATCGCGGTCGGCCGCGGGATCCGGTCGAGGACGCGCTCCGCGGCCTGCCACGCGAGCTCCCGGTCGTTCGCCGTACGGTCGAGGACGACGTCCTTCCACTCCAGGCCGCCCGCCACACAGGCGTCCCGGTAGCCGGCCAGCCGGGCGCGTCCCGCCCCGAACCGCAGGTCTCCCGGCCGGTCCAGGTCCAGCCAGTCGCGGTCGGTGCGCCCCGGGGCGGGCTGCACGCCCAGCACGGCGACGCGCCGGTGCCCCAGGCCGAGGACGTGCTCGGCCGCCGTGCGCGCGGCGACCCGGTCCTCGATGCCCACGAACGGCACGCCCTCGACGTACGGATAGTCCACGGTGACGACGGGCAGCCGGCGGCGCAGCACCGTCTGGACGAGCGGGTGGCCCTCCGGGGAGAACAGGCAGAAGCCGTCCACCACCGCGTCCGCGATCACCTCCTCGGCCACGTCAGGGGACGGCCAGCCGATGAGGTGGAGCCCGGTCCCGGACTGCTCGGCCACGCTGGCCAGCCCGCGCAGGAAGCCGACGGCGTAGGAGTCGGCGAAGGCGTACGACAGCTCCTCGGTGAAGATCACTCCGATCACGCCGGCCCGGCCCCGGCGGAGCGTACGGGCCGCCGGGTGCGGGCCGGGGTAGCCGAGCTCCCCCGCCACCTCGAGGATTCGCCGGCGCAGCTCCTCGTTCAGCTGATCGGGCCGCGAGAAGGCGTTGGACACCGTCGTACGTGAGACGCCGACCCGATCGGCGATCGTCTGCAGTGTGACGCGTTGCACGAGATGCCACCTTAGTTCTGAATTGATTAAGAAGGGGACACGACGTACTCTTGAGGAGGTAACTGAATCGATAAAGATGAACCAGGAAGGGAAGCCATGACTCCGCTGCAGGTCGTCACGTTCATCTCGGCGCAGGAGAAGATGCGCACGCACGCGCAGTCGGCCCTGCCCGACGCCCCCAGGGTCCCCTACGTCCCCGAGGAGCCCCGCACGCCGGTCGTCCGCACCGCCCTCGCGGCGCTGCTCCGGCGCACGGCCGACCGCGTCGACCCCTGCCTGGAGCCGTCGGTGGGATGACGGTGACCAGTGAGCGCGTCCCGCCGACACCGGCGGACGCCGACCCCGCGCGATCCGGCGGGCCCCCTCGGGCCCGCCGGATCTTTTTACGCTCACGCGGCCTTACCGCAGGCTTCGGCCGCGACCCCGGCGATCCGCCGCCCTCTCCGGGTAAGGTGGCGGCGTAAGCGTACGCCGTACTCCTACGCGGGAGATGTCATGGGCTTCAGCACCGACAGCGACGTCACCGACTTCCTGACCGACTACATCACGGCCCTGGGCCTGTCCGACCAGGACCCGGGAGAGATCCTCGACCGCTACTTCGTGCCGGACTTCGAGTACGTCACCGAGGAGGCGGTGCTGGACCGGCAACGGATGATCGACCACGCGCGCCCGGCGCGCAGGAACGTCGGCGGGGCGGAGAGGCCGTCCCTCGAGGTCGACGTGCACGACGCCCTCGTCTCCGGCGACCGGATCGCCGCCCGCTACACCCTGCGGACGACGCTGCGCCGGGGGAAGACCTTCGAGGCGGAGATCTTCATGTTCGGCAGGCTGGCGCACGACGGGCGCATCCGCCGGATCGAGCAGATCAGCAGACCGCCGGCCGCCGGATCCTGATCCTCGCGCCCGGCGGGCGAACACCCTCAGACGACGGTCAGCGGCAGGAGCTTCTTACCGGTCGGGCCGATCTGGATCTCGGTGTCCATGGTCGGGCAGACGCCGCAGTCGTAGCACGGCGTCCAGCGGCAGTCCTCGACCTCGGTCTCGTCGAGGGCGTCCTGCCAGTCCTGCCACAGCCACTCACGGTCGAGGCCGGCGTCGAGGTGGTCCCAGGGCAGCACCTCGACCTCGTCACGCTCCCGGACGGTGTACCAGTCGAGGTCCACCGGCTCGTCGGACAGCGCCTTGTCCGCGCAGGCCGTCCAGCGTTCGAAGGAGAAGTGCTCGCTCCACCCGTCGAACCGGCCGCCGTCCTCCCAGACGGCCTGGATGATCTTTCCGACACGCCGGTCACCGCGCGACAACAGTCCCTCGATGATCGACGGCTGGCCGTCGTGGTAGCGCAGGCCGATGGCGCGGCCGTACTCCTTGTCGCGCCGCAGCGCGTCCTTCAGCGCCCGCAGGCGCCGGTCGACCGTCTCATGGTCGCACTGGGCCGCCCACTGGAACGGCGTGTGCGGCTTCGGCACGAACCCGCCGATGGAGACGGTGCAGCGGATGTCGCGGCGGCCGGTGGCCTGCCGGCCCGCCTGGATGACGCGCCTGGCCATGTCGGCGATCGCGAGGACGTCCTCGTCCTCCTCGGTGGGCAGCCCGCACATGAAGTACAGCTTGACCTGCCGCCAGCCGTTCTCGTACGCCGTGGTGACGGTGCGGATCAGGTCGTCCTCGCTGACCATCTTGTTGATGACCTTGCGCATCCGCTCCGACCCGCCCTCGGGGGCGAACGTCAGCCCGGACCGGCGGCCGCCGCGGGAGAACTCGTTGGCGAGGGTGATGTTGAAGGCGTCGACGCGGGTCGACGGCAGCGACAGTGACGTGTTGGTGCCTTCGTACCGGTCACCGAGGCCCTTGGCGATGTCGGCGATCTCGGAGTGGTCGGCGCTGGACAGGCTCAGCAGGCCGACCTCCTGGAAGCCTGACTCCTTCAGCCCGTTCTCGACCATCGCGCCGATCGTCGTGATCGACCGCTCGCGCACCGGCCGGGTGATCATGCCCGCCTGGCAGAAGCGGCAGCCGCGCGTGCAGCCGCGGAAGATCTCGACGCTGTACCGCTCGTGCACCGTCTCGGCCAGCGGCACGAGGGGCTTTTTCGGGTACGGCCACTGGTCGAGGTCCATGACCGTGTGCTTGGCCACCCGCCACGGCACGCCGGGGCGGTTCGGCGCGACGCGCTGGATCCGGCCGTCCGGCAGGTAGCTCACGTCGTAGAACTTCGGGACGTAGACGCCACCGGACCTCGCGAGCCGCATCAGCAGCTCGTCCCGGCCGCCGGGCCGCCCTTCGCCCTTCCACTCGCGGATCACCTCGGTGATCGCCAGGACGATCTCCTCGCCGTCGCCCAGCACGGCCGCGTCGAGGAAGTCGGCGATCGGCTCGGGGTTGAAGGCCGCGTGCCCGCCGGCCAGCACGATCGGGTGCTCGTCGGACCGCTCCGTCGCGCGCAGCGGAATCCCCGCCAGGTCCAGGGCGGTGAGCATGTTGGTGTAGCCCAGCTCGGTGGAGAAGCTGACGCCGAGCACGTCGAACGCCCCGACCGGCCGGTGCGCGTCCACCGTGAACTGCGGGACGCCGTGCTCGCGCATCAGCGCCTCGAGGTCCGGCCAGACGCTGTAGGTGCGCTCGGCCAGCACGCCCTCGCGCTCGTTCAGCACCTCGTACAGGATCTGCACGCCCTGGTTGGGCTGGCCCACCTCGTACGCGTCCGGGTACATCAGCGCCCAGCGCACGTCACAGGAGTCCCAGTCCTTGACGGAGGAGTTCAGCTCCCCGCCGACGTACTGAATCGGCTTCTGCACCCTGGGGAGCAGCGGCTCCAGCCGGGCGAACAGCGACTCGACGGCCATGACGGAACGCCTCCGAAGACGAATATGGGATCCCCCTCACCCTACCGGCGCGAGCCCCTCCCCCCGACCGCTCACCCGCCTCTCAGACTTTCTGGATCAAGGGCGGGAATGCCGCCTCCGAGGCCGCGACGAGCGTTTCGATGTCCACCGGATCACTTGTCAGGATCATGGCCGCCTCCTGTTCGAGCGCCGTGGCCACGACGAGAGCGTCGACGGCGTCGCTGGTGCCGGTGCGGCCCAGCAGCTCACCGGCGCGCTTGGCGATCCTCTCGGACGGCGACTGGATGACGCAGCCCTTCAGGAAGCGCGCCAGCACGGCTTGCCGAGGGCCGCTTCTCCAGACTTGCGCCAGCACCGGGGTGCTGACGATGAGGACACGTCCGCCTCGACCTCTCTTCTCCAGCGACCAGGCGGCCTTGCTGCGCGCCTCGGCGCTGATGAGGACTCCGGCATCGAGCACTTTCAGCTCGCCGCCCTCTTCATCTTGCGCTGATGCGCTTCTGCGGCCTGCCAGATCCGCTCCGCCTCGATGAGCTCCTCCGGCGTGAACGGCCCTTCCTCCTCCTCGAACCACTGGACGGCCTCTTCACCGGCGCGCTGACGGGCGAGAGCGGCGAGGAAGTCGGCGATGACGGCGGAGACCGAGGTGCCTTCCTCCTCGGCCTGGCGCTTGACCATCTCCGCGAGTTCCTCGGGCAGGGTGATGGACAGTTTCCTCATCGCCATGTCGTCGATCCTACTCGAGTAGGATCGCCCCACCCAGGCGAAATACGTCGGCCGCGCGGGCGCGGCCTCTATGGTTGCGAGCACGCTCCGTACAGTAGTGACTACTCTCGAACGTAGCCACTCATTTACGTAAAGTGACGGGCGCGCGTCGTACGGGGCGGCGCCGGGCTCAGCCGATGTACCAGTCGAGCATCGCCCGCCGCAGGATCGCCGCCGTCCTCGGCATGGGATCGCCGCGCTGCGCCTCATCGAGCGTCCGGAGATAGCCCTCCAGCAGCTCGGCCTCCGCGGGCTCCAGGAGCGCGCGAGGGTCCTCCACAGGCGCGGGGCGTCCCGCCTCGGCGAGCTCCCACAGGCGCTCGGCGCTCCGGTCCAGCTCCAGCCGCCGTCCCGCGCCGACGATCGCGCCGACGCGCTGATCGTCGGCCCAGAGGCCCTCGATCGCCTCGACGATCGCCTCCGGCCGTGCCGGCAGCGGCACCGCCAGTCCCTCCCAGACCAGGTGACGGCCGGCGTCGGCCTCCCAGGGCACATCGGAGGGCAGCAGGGCGGGTACGGCGCCGGCGGCGATCGTCTCCGCGACCGTGGCACCGCTCGGCCTGGTGATCACGAGTCGCGCCTTGGTCATCAGGTCGGACAGGTCCGTCGCGCCGTGGATGATCTCGATGTTCGACGGAGTGGTCCGCGGTGGTGAGTCGGCGGGCTCCCGGCCGGCGCACACCACGACGCGTACGTCGGGGAGCCGCCGTTGCAGGGCCGAGCACATCGCGACCACGTCGTCGAGGGGGATGAAGGGGCGGGCGCCGACCGCGGCGACGATCAGGTTCCGCTCCGCCGCGGGTGGCCCGGGACGCCGGAAGCCGGACCGGACCGGCATGCCGATCGCCCGCTGCCGGGCCCGGTCGGCCGGCGGCAGGATCAGCTTGGGGAACACGCCGGTGTAGATGTCGATGCGCGGGTGGGCGAGGGCGGGGAACTCGTAGAAGTCGGTGTTCACCGCGATGATCGGGCCGTCGAAGCCGTCCCGCCGGGCGAGTTCGGCGAAGAAGTAGGCCGCCCACGGGTGGACGCCGATCAGAACGTCGACGTCCGGGAGCGACAGGCCCGGCAGCATGTCCAGGGCCATCTCCGGTTCGAGCTGCGGGTGTTCGATCACGGGTGGCAGGCCGGGCAGACGCCGGCCGGCGTACTCGCGGAACATCCGGAACAGCACGTCCCTGGCGACGACCGAGTCCTCGGGCCACAGTGCGAACTCCTCGCACGTGTGGCCCCGTGCGACGCCCTCTTCGGCGATCGCCAGGCTCACCGACTTGTGGCCGGAGTCTCCGACGTCGGAGGCGTAGGCCATGCGCATCCAGATCAACCCCTTTCTCGGCGACGACTACTCATAGACGCGGGCGTGCATGCGGAACAGCTCGGCGTACTTCCCTCCCGCCGCGAGGAGGTCGGCGTGCCGGCCGGTCTCGGCCACACGCCCCTGGTCCAGGACGACGATCAGGTCGGCCCTGTGGACCGTCGAGAATCGGTGCGAGACGAACAGCGTGATCGCGCCCCGGCGTTCGGCCGCCCGGCGCGCCGACTCCCGGTACCGCTCGAAGATCGCGCTCTCCGCGGCGGCGTCCAGGGCGGCGGTGGGCTCGTCCATCACCAGCAGCAGCGGCTCCGTCCGCATGAGGCTTCGCGCGAGCGCGACCGACTGCCACTGGCCTCCCGACAGTTCGGTGCCGTCCCCGTACGCGGTGCCGACGAGACCGGACAGTCCCTCGGGCGGCTTCGTCGCGACCCTGCCCGCCCCGGCGCGCTCCAGCGCGCCGAGCACGGCGGCGTCATCCCCGGACCGTCCGAGGTCGCCCACTCCCACGCTCTCCCGCAGCGTCAGCTGGAACCGGGAGAAGTCCTGGTACATCACGGCGAGGTTCCGGCGCCAGGCGTCGGGCGCCACGTCGCTCAGGGGCACCCCGTCCACGAGGATCGAGCCGGCTGTGGGTTCGTACAGGCCGCACAGCAGCTTCACCAGCGTGCTCTTGCCCGCGCCGTTCTCCCCGACGACGACCACGGTGGCGCCCGCCGGCAGGTCGAGCGTGACGTCCCGCAGCACGGGCGGTCGCCCGGCGGAGTAGCGGAAGCCGACGCCTTCGAGACGGATGCCGCGCTCCAGCCGGTCCGGGACGGCGCGCGCCGCGCCGGCGGGCTCGGCGACGTCGTCCGAGCGCAGGCGGTCGAGCCGTCTGGCCGTCCGCCCCGCCGTCTGCAGTGTGGACAGCAGGCTCAGGGCCTCGGACACCTGGGCGCTGACCTGGACGGCCAGGGTGATGATGAGGACCACGTCGCCCAGCCGCGCGTGATCGCGCGCGGCGTACGTCGCCACCAGGAGGACCGCCCCGCCGTAGGCCACTCCGAACACCGTCTGACCGGCGGCCCGGAGGGCGGCGGCGCGCCGGTGCGCGCGCCAGGACGCCGCCGTGATCTGCGACCAGAGGGCCGCCTGCAATCCGGCCAGTTCCCTCTCGGCGCGGTACAGCCGCAGCTCCTTGACCGAGCCGGCCGAGGTGGCCAGCCGCAGGAGGTGGTTGACCAGGCGGGTCCGCTCCGCCTCGGCCTCCTGTGCCCGGTCGATGACCCGCTGGGCGCGCCGGCCGGCGATCACCGGGGGCAGCGCCGCGGCGAGCAGCAGGATCAGCAGGGGGCTCACCCGGGCGAGGATCACCGTGGCGACGGCGGTCTGCAGGAGGACGCCCCCGAGTTGCAGCACGGCCGCCAGGGCCATCCTGATGTTCATCAGGTCCTCGCGCACCAGCCGCAGCGTGTCGGCGAAGTCCGGGCTGTCGAACCGGCGCAGCCCGTCCGGCCGCCCGGCCAGCTCGATCAGCGTGGAGTTGAGGGTCTCCTCCTCCATCTCGCCCAGCTCGAAGTACGACAGGTGGGCGAAGTGGGCCATCATCAGCTCGAAGACGAGCAGGACCGCGGCCGCCAGCGCGGCCCAGAGCGCCCGCGGGTCGTGGGCGACGGCCCGGTCGGTGAGGACCTTCAGGCAGACCGCGATCAGGGGGGTCGCCACGTAGCCGACGAGCATGAGCAGGGCGGCCCGCACGAGGCGGCCGCGATCGGTCCGCCACGCCAGCGTCAGCAGCAGGCGCACGGCGCGGCGGATGTCGCTCATCGCGCGAACCTCTCGGCCTGCAGCGCGAACAGCTTCGCGTACCGACCGCCGAGACCGACGAGCCCGTCATGGTCACCGGACTCGACGACGCGGCCGCCGTCGAGCACGACGATCCGGTCGGCGTGGCGGACGGTGGAGAAGCGATGCGCGACGAGCACGGTGGTCAGTCCCTCGGTCAGTTCGAGGAACCGGTCGAAGAAGCGGGTCTCGGCGCGGACGTCGAAGTGGGCCGTCGGCTCGTCCATCACGAGGACCGACGCGCCGGCGTGGACCGCGTACAGCGCCCTGGCCAGCGCGATGCGCTGCCACTGGCCGCCGGACAGGTCCTGTCCGCCGCGGTACCGGGACGACAACGGCGTGTCCAGGCCGGCGGGCAGCCTCTCGATCAGGTCGAGCGCGCCCGCCCGTTCGGCCGCGTCGAGCAGCGCCGTGTCGTCGCGGGGCAGGTCGGGCGCGCCCATGCGGATGTTGTCGGCGGCGGTGAGGTCGTACCGCAGGAAGTCCTGGAAGATGACGGCGAGCCGGCGCCGCCACGCGCGGACGTCGAGGTCGCGCAGGTCGCGCCCGTCGACCGTGACCCGGCCGCGCTGCGGGTCGTGGAGCCGGGCGAGCAGCTTGATCAGCGTGGTCTTGCCCGCGCCGTTGAACCCGACGATCGCGGTGGAGCGGCCCGCCGTGATCTCGAGGTCGCAGCCGTCGAGGACGGGAACGGGCGCCTCGTCGTAGGCGAAGACGACGCGCTCGAAGGCGATCGAGCGGCGCGGCGCGGCGACCTCTCCGCGCGTGACCTCGGGAGGGGATGCGGGGCCCACCGCGTACCGTTCGAACTCCAGGATCGCCCGCTGGGTCTCGAAACCGTGCTGGGTCTTGATGTCGCTCTCGGGAAAGAACACCCCGAAGCGCATGGCCACGAGCAGGCACTGAACGGCGATGGACAGGGCCCGCAGGTCCACCCGGCCCGCCACGGCCGCGCGCTCCAGCAGCACCATGGTCAGTCCGCCGCCGGCCAGCGCGATCAGGGAGTACCCCACGAAGGGTCGGAAGTAGATGCGGCGGCGCCGGGACCACATCGGAGCGAGGTAGGCCCGCGAGTCGGCGCGATGGCGCGCGCGCAGCCACGGCAGCAGTCCCAGGACGCGCAGCTCTTTGGCGTCCGCGGCGCCGAGACCCACGTCGAGCAGGTAGTTGATCTTCCGGCGCGCTCCGGCCATGCCGGTCCAGGCGGTCGCGAACCGGGCGAGGGATCCGCGCTGGGCGACGCGGACGATCAGCGCGGTCGCGGCGGCGACGAGACCGGCCACCGGGCTCAGCTCGACACCGACGAGGATGACCGCGCCGAGGAGTTGCACGTAGCGGGTGACCAGCGCGATGGCCCCGGCCACCGCGGCGCCCGGCGTCGGCGCCGCGCCCTCGAACGCGGCGTTGACGTCGCCGAGCCGGTCCATGACCTCCGGCCGTTGCAGGGCGGTCATGGGGGTGTCCGCGACGGCCGAGGTGACGACGCGGTTCAGGCAGCGCTCGTCGACCCGGCGGGTCACCAGCTCGGCGAGCGCGGCCTGGAACGGGGCGAGCACCTGCTGCGCCAGCAGGGCGGCCATCGCCAGGCCCGCCGGGGCGATCCACGCGTGCGGGTGCGCCGAGTCCGGGAGCGCGGCCAGCATGGAGCTCGTGCAGAAGATGAACGCGATCGGCAGCAGGCCGGTGACGAGGCTGTGCGCGATGGCCGCCGCCGCGGGCCCGAACCCGGCGTGGGGTACGAGCCGGGCGATGGCCGGCCATCGACGCGTCACAGGCGGGCGCCCCCGTGTCGGTGGACCGGCGCGCTCCCCGGCCGGGAGGGCACGTCGGCCGTGCCGGCCGCCCTTCCGTCGCGCATCATGACCACCCTCTTTGGGAGCGCTCCCATGGTAGGAGCCGTTCGAGGACACGCGCCACCCCATCGGGATCATCCGGCCCGATGACCAGGTCCGCCGCCGCCCGTACGGCGGAGGGCGCGTCACCCGCCGCGACCGCGCGTCCGGCGAAGGCGAGCATGGACAGGTCGTTGTGGGCGTCCCCGATCGCCATGACCTGATGGGCGGCGACACCGAGGCGTCGGGACAGCGATTCCAGCGCCGCGCCCTTGCTCACACCGCGCGCGAGGATCTCGAGGATGGGCCCGGTCGACCAGGTCAGGGTCAGGCCGGCGGCCGCCCGGCGACCGGCGCGCACCCGCGCGGCGAGCTCGGCGGGGCCGAGGACGGGATGGCGGGCCAGCAGCTTGCCGACGGGCCGGTTCAGGAGGTCGGCCGGATCCCCGACCTCGACCGGCGGTTCGACGAAGGGCGTGTTCCAGCGGGTCTCATGGCCGATCCCGTCGCTGTCCTCCCACGCGAACACGACGTCCGGGATCGACGCCCGCACCTGGGCGAGCACCTGGCGCGCGCCGGCCGCGGACAGGAACGACCGCCGGACCGCGGCCCCCGCGCGGAGGTCGTAGACCTCGGCGCCGTTGGCGCACACCGCCAGGTCGTGCACCCCGAGCCCCGCGGTGAGGCGCCTGGCCTGCCGTCCCGGACGTCCGGTGGCCACGACGACGTGGATCCCGGCGTCGAGGACACCTCGCAGTGCCGCGCGCAGGCGGGCCGACGGCGCCGGGGCCGGCGCCGCCGGGTCACGGGCGTGCGGCAGCAGAGTGCCGTCCAGGTCCGCCGCGATCAGGCGGATCCCGCAGCTCACAAGGCGCCCCGGCGCCGCAGCACGGCCGGCGCCGTACGGAGGAGGATGCCCACGTCCCGGGCGAGCCGCCACCCGTCGATGTAGGCGAGGTCCAGGCGTACGCAGTCGTCGAAGCCCAGCTCGGATCGTCCGCTGACCTGCCACGCCCCGGTCATGCCGGGCCGGACCTCCAGCCTCCGCAGCTGCCACGGCGCATAGGCCCGTACCTCCGACGCGAGGGCCGGGCGCGGGCCCACCAGGCTCATCTCGCCGCGGAGAACGTTCCAGAGCTGCGGTAGCTCGTCCAGCGACCAGCGCCTCAGGAAGGCGCCGACCCGGGTGATGCGCGGGTCGTCCTGGAACTTGTAGAACCGCTCGTCGGTACCGCCCCGTGCCAGCAGCTCCGCCACCATCCGGTCCGCCCCGTCGACCATGGTCCGCAGCTTCAGCATCGTGAACGGGCGGCGTCCCCGGCCCACCCGCTCCTGCCGGAACAGGACCGGCCCGGGGGACGACCACTTGATCGCGATGGCGAGGGCGCCCAGCAGCGGGGCGGACATCACCATGGCGAGCGCGCCCACGAGGAGGTCGACGGCGCGTTTGGCCCGGCCGTTCGGACCGGTCATCGCGTCAGGTCCGCGTAGCAGTGCCGCACGGTCATGACGATCTTCTCGGCCTCCTCCACCGTGAGCTCCGAGGACATCGGCAGTGCGAGCGCCTCGGCGTCGAGCCGCTCGGTGACGGGCAACCGCTCGCCGTTTCCGAAGGCGGCCAGGTGCGCCGCCCGGAAGTAGGGCTTCGTGTGCACGCCGCGCTCCAGCAGCGCGCGTTCCAGCGCCGGACGGCCCGGCGGGTCCGGGATCCGGACGACCCAATGGACGTAACAGTTCAGGTCGTCCGGGTCGGTCTCCTGCGGCCGGAGCCCGGGGAGGCCGGACAGACCGTCACGGTAGATCTCGGCGACCCGGTTGCGGCGCCGTACCAGGTCCTCGAGCACCTGGAGCTGGTCCAGGGCGTAGATCGCGTGCAGTTCGTGCATCAGCTCCGAACGCCACCACGCCGACCGGTCCGCGAGCATCCTCTCGGCGGCGTCCGCCGGGAGCACGGCGGCGCCGCCCGCCCCGCCGGCGGACAGGACCTTGGCGAAGCTCATCGAGTACGAGTGGCCGTCCGCCTGCGACGCCACGGGGCGGCCCCGGTAGCGGCTGCCGAGCGCCGCCGCGGAGTCCGCGACGAGAACGGCGCCGTGCTCCGCGCAGACGCTCGACAGCTCCTCATAGCGGCAGGGGTTCCCGAACGTGTCGACGCAGACGACCACGCGGGCCGGCTCCTCGCTCAGGGCGGCGCGCAGGGCCTCGGGATCGAGCGTCCACCCTCGCTCGTCCACGTCGATGAAGCGCAGCCGGTACCCGAGTTGAAGCAGCACCTCCGCGGTGGCCGGGAAGGTGAACGAGGGCAGCACCGCGGCCTCGCCCGGCGCCGCCGGGCCGGCGACCGCCGCGATCACCAGGCGCAGGGCGGACGTCCCGGAGGTGGTCACGAGGAGGGTCCGGCCGGCCGGGACGTCGAGTTCCTTGGCCAGCCGCTCGCGCAGTTCCTCCGACCAGCGGTTGCCGTGCTTGATCTCGCCGGTCCACAGGCACTGCTGCTGGCGGGCGGCGACCTCGTCCGGGAGGGCCGCGCGAGGAGGGATCACCACCGGGACCGGCGGATCGAACGAGGGCGTGCCGTCCCGGCGGAGGGACGTGACGATCTCTTCGAGGCACGGCCGCAGCTCTCCCACCCGGTGACCCGCGGCCGCGAGGGCCGAGACGTCGACGACCCCGCAGGTGTCGTCGGCGGGCGGCGGAACGGGCCGGATCGGCGACTCCGAACCGCACAGGTCCCGGACCTCCTCGGCGACGGAGACCAGGGAGGTGGCCGGCGCGCCGACGTTGTAGATCCCGGGCCCGACGCCCTCCTCGATGATCCGGCCGAGGTCGCGCACCGGCACGAAGCTGCGGACGGTGTCGGTGACCGGCAGGGGGTGACCGGCCAGCGCCTTCCTCGTGATCCTGGCGACGAACCGGTCCTGGCCGACCCCGACCACGTTGGCGAGGCGCAGGACGGTCAGCCGCCCGGCGTCGACGGCGTCCCGTACCAGGCGTTCCTGCGCCAGTTTCGACATGCCGTAGATCCACCGCCCCGTCGGGTCGGCCTCGGCCATGCGGCGGCCCAGCGGCGCGACCCGCCACAGGGGGCAGGCCTCACGGGCCGCCAGGAGCGCGTCGTCGCACCATCCGCCGAGCTCCTCCCCGGTCCACGGGAGCACGGGGGCGGTGTCCTCGCGCAGCGGCGCCTCCGCGCTGCCGTAGACCTCCACCGAGGACAGCAGCACGACGTCGTGCCCGGCCAGCGCCGGCAGGATCCGCGCGGTCGACACGGCGTTGCCCACGGGCAGCAGCCACGGCCATCGGGGACGCGGATCGCTCATGCCGAGCGAGACGACCACGGTCCCGTCCGGGAGCCGTGGCGGCTCGTCGGTGAGGGCGTCGACGGCCAGCCACCGGGCTCCCGCCGTCACCAGCCGATCCGGCGGCGGACGGCGATCGACCACGGTCACCTCATGGCCGGCGGTCAGCAGCGACTCGCTGATCCTGCCCCCGATGAAGCCGGACCCTCCCAGAACAACGAACGTCTCCATCTATCCCTCATCACCGTCGGAGGTCGGACGACGGCCCGTCGCCAGCAGCTGCTTGCCGGCGTCGGCCATGGCCGGGTCGGCGAGCAACTCGCGTTCGAGGGCCAGGTGCGCGTCCCAATCACGTTGAAGTTCCTCGGTCAGCCGGCCGACGCCCAGCGGTGCGGCCGTCACGAGCAGGCCGTGCACCTCCACGTCGGTCAGGCCGGCGTCCTCGAACGCCCGCCGCAGCCGGGCGGCGTCGAAGAGGTGCATGTCGGCGTGCTGACCGTCGACCCGCCATACGCCCATCCGTGTGCGCAGGCGCTCCGTCGCCTCGGTCGGCCTGCCGTCCCGCAGCAGTTCGAGGACCAGGCCCATGAGGGAGTCGACGAGCACGACCACCCGGCCGCCCGGCCGCACCCACCGGGCGAACCGGCGCACCGTCGCCTCCGGGTCCGCGGTGTACTGCAGCGAGCCGAGGGCCATCACCATGGCGGCCGAGCCCTCCGCGAGCTCGGCCGTCTCCATGGAGCCTTCGACGAGGGTGAACCCCGGGCGGTCGGCTCGTCTCAGCTCCGCGAGCATGCCGGGCGACTGCTCGATCCCGATCACCGTGTGGCCCGCCCCGACGAGGCGCTCCACCCAGCGGCCCACGCCGCATCCCGCGTCCACGATCGGCCCGCGGCCGGGCAGCACGCGCCGCACGCGTTCCCACGCGAGCGTGTCGTACGCGCGCCGGTGCGGCACCTCGAAGTGCTCTTGGTACGTCGGCGCGAGCGCGCTGTAGAGGGCCTGGCTCGGCCGCATTCAGGTGTCCCTTCCGAGGTGGCGGCGCCCCGCTCGCCACATCAGGTCGTTCACGTAGGTGGTCGGCCGCCAGCGGAGGTTCAGGCTGTAGTTGCTGCCGCAGCCCACGCACTCCTTGCGGAACAGCCGCGCGTGCTCCTCGCGGTACTCCTCGGACTCGATCACCTCGGAGATCCGCCGTTCCCGCACGTTGAAGGTCGGGTCGTGACCCCAGCAGCCCCCGATCTCCCCCCTGGAGTGGATCATCAGCTTGAGCTGCGACTCCGCGCAGGGAATGTCGCGTTGCACGATGTCCGAGAAATGCCGGGGGATGTATGACATGTCCGAGTAACGCGGGAGCCAGCGCCCGTCCGAGCGCATCACCTCTTCCAGGCGCCCGAGGGCCTCGGTGATCTCGTCGGCGTCGACCTGCTTGAGCTCGGTGACCTTCGGGGCCCGGAACAGGAAGGTCTGGTCCGTCGCGAGGTTGAGGTAGAGCCGGACGCGGAGTTCCTGCGCCAGCCGGGCGATGTCGGGCAGGTACTCGACGTTCTCCCGCATCACGGTGAAGTTCATCCGGACCTTGAGCCCGTACCGTTCCCGCTGGTCGATGACCCCGCGGAGGTGCTCCATCGTGGTTTGGAACGCGCCAAGACGGCCCCTGATGCGATCGTGGACAAGGCCGTTGGGCCCGTCCACGGAGATGTTGAAGCTCCGGACCCCCGCGTCGAGGACCTTGGTGAGCATGGCCGGCGTGAGCCTGATGCCGTTCGTGTTCAGGTGCAGGTGCTTTATGCCCTGCTCATGGGCGTACGCCATGATCTCCAGCGCGTCCGGCCGGATGAGCGGTTCTCCCCCGGTGAAGTTGGCCTTCAGGATCCGCAGCCGGACGAGCTGCCGCAGGACGTCCTTCCACTCGTCGGTGGTCAGCTCGCCCTTGGTGTTGTCCAGCCAGCAGCTGCAGCTGACGCACCGCAGGTTGCAGTTCTCCGTCAGGAAGAGCTCGGAGACGAGCGGCCGGACGCCGAGCCGGGGGGCGACGCGTTGCTTGACGGCGAGCTGGGCGAAGAACTTGGCCAGGCGCACGTTCTCGTGGATCTTCATGGAACCCTCCTGGCGGCCACGTGGATGTTGGCCGATTTGAAGATCACGCCATCGAGGTAGATGAGCCTCTCGAGCAGCGCCCGCAGCCGGCCGCCGGTCAGTAGCGCGGGCGCGTGGAGCCAGCGCCAGAAGAGGTTGGCGCCCTCGACGGCCGTGGGTTCGAAGCCGCTCCCGCGGAGCAGGCCGATGAGGTCCGCGGGCCGGTAGTTGGTGTGCTCGTGCTTGCCGACCGACATGTCGCCGCGCAGGTCGTCGCTGAGGTCGACGAACCGCTCCCGGTAGACCCGGCGTCCGAATCTGGCCGTGTAGACGAACCGGTGCAGCCGCGGGAAACGGAACTTCGCGTTGTCCGGATCGAGGAAGGAGAAGATGTGCCGCCGCGGCACGGTGAGGACGAGGAGGCCGCCGGGCGACAGCACGCGGTGCACCTCGTCGAGGAAGCGGGACTCGTCCGGCACGTGCTCCAGGACGTCGAGGAGCGACACCGAGTCGAACTCACCCGTGTCGAAGGGGAGCTCTCCCGCGATCGTCAGCCGGTGCAGGCGCAGGTTCCCGTTCCGGTGCCGCGCCACCTCCAGGTAGCCGGGATGCGGGTCGGCGCCGGAGCATTCCAGCCTGGTGGTCGTCTGAAGCGTCGACAGGAAGTACCCGTCGCCGCATCCCACGTCCAGATGCCGTCCGTCGCGCTGCGCGAGCCGCTGCCAGGAGAAGGCGTACCGGCGCAGCGGATGCCGCGCGAACGGATTCTGATCAACGATCATGGGCGTCCCCACAGAGCCTCGCGGACAGCGAGGTCATGACCTCGACGATGTGTTCGGGCGTCGCCGCGGGTGGCAGGGGACGCTCCTTCAGCAGCCACGCCTGCCGCTCACCGTGGCGGGCGACCTCGCGGGGCAGGTCCCGTACGTCCCACACGGCCACGACTGGGCCGAAGCGCTCCTCCTGCCGGAGGTAGGCGACCTGGTGGTCGTTTCCCATCTCACCGAGGGCGGACGTACGGGCGACGGCGATCGGCACCCTTCCCGACCGCTGGACCAGCCGTACCGTGTTGCCCGCGTGCGTGATGATCACGTCGGCCTCGTCCATCCGCTTCCCGAGGTCGTCGGCGGGGAGGAACGGCTCGTGCGGGCACGGCGGCCGCAGCGACGACGTGCCCGTCTGGGCGAAGACCTCGTGGTCGGAGCACAACGGCGCGATCGCGCCGATCAGCCGGTCGAACGGCCAGGGCCCCATCCCGACGGTGACGAGGATCCGCGCCATCAGTACAGCTCGCCGATCAGCACCGCGCGCGGCCGCACGTCCAGCAGCGAGGGCCGTTGGACCAGCACCGCGGCCGCGAGCCGGGAACAGAGCCTGCTGGCGATGCCCGGGGAGTCGACGATGTTCAGGGTCTCCAGCCAGACGGCGGGAACCCTCCGGAGCCTCGCCGCGAGGAAGACCCCGACCGCCACCCCGGTGCCGGCGGAGACGATGAGATCGGGGCGTTCGCGCCTCAGGACGCGGACCGCGCGTGCGACGGACGCGAGCACGCCGATCGGCCGGCTCGCCGAGCGCTCCGGCGCCCAGTGGACCCGGTGCCCGGCGAGGAGGCTCTCCGTGTCCGGAGCACGCACGGCGATCCACGCGATGTCATGCCCGGACCACCACGGCCGAAGAGCGAGCAGATCGAGAAGTACGCCTCCGCTGCTCGATACGAGCAGAACCTTATAACGGCCCTCGTTCAATGCTCAGCACCCTTGCGTCGCTCCAGTCAAAAGCGACAATAACAGGATATTCAGCATGTGTCTGCACCAAAGAGGTCCCGTTTTCACGCATTTTCGGATGACGGTTAACCGCAATAAATACCGACCAATCAAGATTCGGTTACGAAGTTATTCGTATTTTGGTTCTCCGAGATGGTCAGATCAGGTGATCGACCCAGGTCGACGGCGTCGCCGCCGTGGGGATCTCGATGTCCAGGTCGTACCGGAAGGGCACCGGCTCCTGCGCCGCGATCCACTCGACCATCTTCTTCAGGCCGTCGCGCAGCGGCACCGTCGTCCGGTACCCCAGCAGCCGGCGCGCCTTGTCCGCGCTGCAGGTGGCGAACGGCACCTCCAGCGGGCGGGCCGGGACGAAGATGGGATCGAGGGGGAAGGAGAGGATCGCCGCGATCTCCTCGGCCAGACCCAGGATCGAGACGGTCTCCTCGTCCGGCCCGACGTTGATGACCTCGCCCGCCGCGGCCGCGTCCGTGCCCATGCGCTCCAGGCAGCTCAGGACGTCGTCGACGAAGCTGAAGCACCGCAGCTGGCCGCCGTCCCCGTAGATGACCGGCTGCTCGCCGCGGAGCATGCGGCTGATCATGATCGCGGCGACGTTGCGGTACGGATCGAAGTAGCGCTGCCGCGGCCCGATGATGTTGTGCGGCACGGCGATCGCGTACTCCCCGCCGTGCGTGGTGAAGAGCGTCCGGACCATCGTCTCCGACGACAGCTTGGCCAGGCCGTAGGGGCTGACCGGCTGCGGCGTCATGTCCTCGGTGAACGGCGCGGGCAACGCGCCGTACCGGGCCATCGACGAGCAGTGGACGAACCTGCCGACCCCGGCCGCCAGCGCGGCGCTCGCCAGGTCCACCGTGGCCTGCGCGGTGTTGCGATGGACGAAGGACGGCGAGAAGACGCTCAGCCCGTCGTACGCCGCGGACGCGCAGTGAAAGACCAGGTCGCTGCCGCGCAGCAGGCCGGCGTACGACGCGCGATCGCAGCAGTCGGCGACACGGAACTCCACGCCGTCGGGAACGTTCCGCTCGGATCCTCCGATGAGGCTGTCCACGCCCACGACGTCCCAGCCGAGGTCCACGAAACGCTCGGCCAGGTGACTCCCGAGAAAACCGGCGACTCCGGAAATGAAGGCCTTCCCCGCCATCACGATCCCTTCCGTTCGAAGTCGGCTGACCGGACGCGGCCATCGCCTTTCACGCGGCTCCCGCCGCCGACCGGAGGAGCACGCCCCGCATTTCCGGCGGTGGCATGGTGCGTACCTCCTCGTGATATCCGGTTCAGAGTACTCCGGAATGGTCGGCCGGTCTCATGCAGAAGCCGGACCGAATTGCCCTATTCTGGTCACGGCCGCCTTTGGGGAGGACTCAATGCCGAACGCCCGCACGGTGCTGCCGCTGTCCGCCCTCGGCGCGGTGACCTACGTATCGCTCGTCGAACGCGGGTGGTTCCGGCTGCGGCGTCAGGAGATCCCCCTGCTGCGGCCCAGGCGCCCGCCGCTCAAGATCCTCCACATCTCCGACCTCCACCTGACACCGCGGCGACGGCGGCTGATGTCCTGGGTCCGGGCACTGGGCCGGCTGCGGCCGGACCTCGTCGTCAACACCGGCGACTCGATCGCGCACCCCGCGGCCGTCCCCGCCCTCGTCCAGGCGCTCGGCCCGTTGCTCGAGCGCCCGGGGGTGTTCGTGTACGGCTCGAACGACCTGTACGCGCCGCGGCCCGAGAACCCCCTGAGCTACCTGCGCAGATCCACTCCGTCGGACTTCCACGAGCACGTGCCCCCCGACCTGCCCTGGGAGGAGCTCGGCGCGACCCTGCGCGCGGCGGGCTGGTCCGATCTCAACAACGCCGCGGACCGCGTCGAGGCCGGTGGACTGTCGGTGGAGGTCCGGGGCGTCCACGACTCCCACATCGCCCAGGACGACTACGGCCGCGTCGCGGGTCCCGCCGATCCGGGCGCGGACGTCCGCCTGGGCGTCATGCACTCGCCGGAGCCCCGCAACCTGGACGCCTTCACCGCCGACGGCTTCGACCTCCTCCTCGCCGGCCACACCCACGGCGGCCAGATACGGATCCCGTACCTGGGTCCCCTCATCACCAACTGCGGTATCGACCGCACCCGGGCTCGGGGCCTGCACCGCAACGGCGCGGCGTGGCTGCACGTCTCCGCCGGCCTGGGCACCTCACCGTACCTGCCCGTCCGCTTCTGCTGCCCACCGGAGGCGACGCTCCTGACGCTCGTGCCCGCCGCCTAGAGCCGCCGCTGCAGGCCCGGCGCGCCGTGGAGGTCCGGGATGAGCGGCGCGAAGGTCCGGTTCCGGAGACAGCCCGCCCAGATGCCGGTGCCGTAGGAGACGTCGTCCGCCAGCCGGAGCAGACACCACGGGACGAGGCCGAGGGTCGACTTCTGGTCCCGCCACTCGTCGACGTACGTCGTGAGGACGGTCGCCGCGACGAGCCTGCGGGCCCGCGAGGACCCGATCATCGCGGCCAGCGTGCCCGGCCACCAGGCACGGGTCAGCGCGGCGACCAGACCGCGGCCGGCCGACAGATGACCGGCCGCAGCGACGCGCAGCGCCCGGTGCGGCGGAACCCCCAGCTCGCCGAGCTGGCGGGCGGTCAGCAGGGCGGAGCCGGCCGCGGCCGTGGCCGCGAGACCGAGCCTGCCGGCCCCGGCCAGCGCCCACGCCGCGACGCTCCAGGGCGAGGCGGTCAGCGGCGCCATCGATCCGGGGTGCCGGGTCAGCAGCGGCGCGTCCGTGGTGCCGTAGCTGAAGCGCTGGTGGACCCATTGGCGGGGTTTCCTCCGGGCGAGGTGGGTGGCCACGGACGCGGGTTCATAGCGGACCTTCCACCCCCGCTTCAGCAGGCGGAACACCAGATCGAGGTCCTCGCCGAAGCGCATCTCCTCGCTGAGCCCGCCGGCCTCGGACAGGACCGGCCGCCGGACGACCAGGACCGTCGTCGACACATAGCCCACCGGGCCGCGCGGCCGGACCTGTCCGGGCGAGCTCCCCAGGTCATGCGGCGAACGCGCCGTCTCGTACCGTTCGAGCAGTGATCCGCCCGGCGCGCTCGCGATGCGCGGGGCGACGGCCGCGACCTTCGGGTCGGCGAAGTGCGGGAGCAGCGCGTCGAGCCATCCCGGGCTCGGCGAGCAGTCCGAGTCGACGAACGCGACGAGCTCGGTCTTCGCCAGGCGCCCGCCCGCGTTCCGGGCCGCAGCGGGTCCGCGCGGACGCTCGTGCCGGATCCGCGCGCCGTCGATCGGGACGCGCGAACCGTCGTCGACGACGATGACGTCCGCGACCTCGCCGAGCTTCGGGACCAGCGCCGCGACGAGCCCGGCGCGGTCCTTCACCGGGATCACGACGGTGACATCGGCGGGCCCGAAGGGGCCGGACGCCCACGTCGGGTGGGCGACGCCGGCGTCGATCAGGCGCCGGGCCAGCTCCGCCTCCGCCTCCGCGACCGCCTCACCGGCGGTCCACCGGTCGAGTGTCCGGCTCTCCTCTTCGGACAGGCGGAGAGTGCGCAGCGGGCGCGTTCGTACCAACAGGCGTCCCTCGTCCATGCGGACGATGCCGTCGTCGAGCGTCAACCGGAACTCCGCCGCCGTCGCCATTGGATCATCGTCCCCCATCCGGGCTCCGGCGGCCAGAACGCCTCCGTAGCACGATGATCACTCCGCACGCACGCCCGGACGGGATGCGCGGGCCGGCTCACTCGTACGGGTTGTGGCGGAGGTGGACGGTCTGGAGCAGGCCGACGGCGATGAAGTTGGCGAAGGCGGCCGAGCCGCCGTACGACACGAAGGGCAGAGGCAGGCCGGTGATCGGCATGATGCCGACGGTCATGCCGATGTTCTCGAAGGTCTGGAACGCCAGCCAGCACACCACGCCGGTGGCCACCAGCGCGCCGAAGAGGTCGGCGGCCTCGCGGGCGATCCGCAGGCCGCGCCACAGCACCACGCCCAGCAGCGCGATGATCAGGACCGCTCCGATGAATCCGAGCTCCTCCCCCGCCACGGTGAAGATGAAGTCGGTGTGCTGCTCGGGGACGAAGTGGCCGTTCGTCTGCTCGCCGTGGAACAGCCCGTTGCCGAAGACGCCGCCGGAGCCGACGGCGATCCGGGCCTGCTGGGCGTTGTACCCGGCCCCCTGCGGGTCGGCCGACGGGTCGGCGAAGGCGGTGAAACGGTGTACCTGGTACGGCTTGAGCAGGTGCAGCCACCAGACCGTCAGCGCGAGCGCGGCCGCCGCCCCGACCAGCCCGCCGACCCACCGTTTCGGCGCTCCGGACATCGACAGCACGCCGATGATCACGGTCGCGAACACCAGCGTGGTACCGAGATCCGGCTGCAGCATCACCAGCCCGGCGGGCAGCGCGGCGAGCGCCAGGGCGAGCAGGATGTCGCGCCGGCCCGGCCCGACCTCACCGTCGCGCGGCTCGCCCAGGATCATCGCCAGCAGCACGACCATCCCGACCTTGGCGAACTCCGACGGCTGGATCTGGAACCCGCCGCCGACCACGATCCACGAGTGGGAGCCGTTCACCGTGGCCCCGACCGGCGTCAGCACGACGGCGAGCCCGAGGCAGGCGGCGCCGTAGACGATCGGCGCGTACGCGCGCAGCAGCCGGTAGTCCAGGGCCGTCGTCACGCCCCCGAGGATCAGCCCGATCGCCAGGTTGAGGATGTGCTTCTTCACGAAGCCCTCGGAACCGTCGGCCTTGGTGGCGGAGTACACGAGGACGGAGCCGATGACCGACAGCGCGAGCACGGCGAGGAGCAGGGCCCAGTCCAGTCGCCGCGCGGGTGAGGCCAGCAGCCTGGCCGGGAGGGAGCGCCGCCGGCCGAGCGCTCCGCCGTACTCACTGATCACGTCGCCACCCCGTCATCGCGGTCTCCGGCGGTGCTCGGTCGCGGGTCGCTCGACCTTCGCGGTCGCGGGGTGCCTGCCCGGCGCGGGCGTAGGCTGCTCGTCCTTCACCGGCGCGGGCCGGTCGCCCTTCGCGGGGGCGGGCCGGCCGCTCGCGGGCGCGGGCTGGTCGTTCTTCGCGGTCACGGCGAATCCCGGCGGGGCGTTGACCGTGCCGTCGGGCGCGAGGGTCGGCAGCCGGTCCGGGACGTTGCCGTCGGGCAGTGCCGGGGGCTGTCCGGTGAGGCCGTACATGCCCTCCCAGATCTGCCGGACCGCGGGCGCCGCCGTGGTGGCGCCGGTGCTCGCCTGGGTGACCATCGCGACGACGACGTAGCGCGGCTTGTTCGCCGGGGCGAACGACGCGAACCAGGAGGTGTCCTTCTTGCCGTACACCTCCGCGGTACCGGTCTTGCCGGCGACGGCCAGCCGGTCGAAGGGGAAGCCGGCGAAGGGTGCGGCGGCCGTGCCCTCCTTGGGCACGTCCGTGAGCGCCTTCCTGATGTAGGTGAGCACGTTCGACGGCACGGGCAGGCGTCCCGTCTTCACCGGGTCGATGCGGCGCTTGACGGAACCGTCGGGCGCGATGACCGCCTTGCCGACCCGGGGGCTCCACAGCGTGCCGCCGTTGGCGAGCGCGGCGTACGCGCGGGCCAGCTGCAGCGGCGTGACGAGCACGTCGCCCTGGCCGACGGAGAAGTTGGCGGCGTCACCGGCGCGGAAGACGTACCCGTCGACGCAGTTCTCCGAGGAGATCGCCTTGAGGTACGCCGCGCGGGCCGGGTCGGTCTTGGCGATCTCCGGATAGCCGGTCTTGGCCCGCTTGCAGTCGGTCTTCTTGGTGTCGTTCCAGTAGGCGAGCTTCCAGGCGCGGTCCGGGATCCGGCCGGACGCCTCCCCGGGCAGGTCGATGCCGGTGCGCTTGCCGAAGCCGTACGCCCGGGCCATCTTCTCCATCGGGTCCTTGGGGTTCTTCACCGGGTGCACGCCGCCGTCGCGGAGCCACTCCTCGTACGCGAACTTGTAGAAGATCGTGTCGCAGGACATGACCAGGGCCCGGTGCAGGTCGATGTCCCCGCCCGACTCGCCCTCGAAGTTGCTGAACGCCCGGGCCCCGACCATGTACGACGACGGGCACGGGTAGATGCCGTGCAGGGAGTACCCGTCCTTGACGGCCGCCGGCAGCGAGGAGATCTTGAACGTCGATCCGGGGGCGAACTGGCCGTCCGTCGCCCGGGAGATCAGCGGCTGGCCGTGCTGCTTGCTGAGCAGCGCGTCGTACTCGTCCTGGGAGATGCCGCCGGTCCACACGGACGGGTCGTAGGTCGGGAAGCTGGCGAGCGCGATGATCCGCCCGGTGCGGACGTCCATGACCACGCTCGCCGCCGAGTCGGCCGGGTCACCGCGGTGGCGGGCGTCCTGCATGGCCTGGGCGAGGGCCTTCTCGACGATCCCCTGCACCTTGGCGTCGATGCTGGTGACGAGCGTGCCGCCGCCGACCGGTGGCTGCTCGGAGGCGATCCCGGTCACGCGTCCGCGGTTGTCGACGAGGAGCCGCCGGTCGCCCGGTACACCGCGCAGGTCGCCGTCGTAGGTCGCCTCCAGACCGTCGCGGCCGATCAGGTCGACGCCGCTGAACCCGGTGACCTTCAGGCCCTTGCGGCTGTTCAGCTCCTCCTGAGTGATCGGCTGGAGGTAGCCGAGCGCCTGCGCGGCGGTGGCCCCGTCGGTGCGCGGGTAGTCCCGTACCGGTTCGAGCTGGGCGGTCACGCCGGGGAAGTCCTCCTGGCGCTCCATGATCTGCAGCGCCTTGCGGGCGTCGACGCGGTCGTCGATCGGGATCGGCTGGTACGGCGAGCCGGGCCAGCAGGGCCGCTTGATCCCCGGGCCGCAGAGCCGGGTCTTCAGGGCGAGCTGGTCGTACGGGGTGCCGAGCAGGGTCGCCAGGCGCTGCAGCACGGCCTTGCCGCCGTCGCGCTGGCGGACCAGCGCCGTCCGGTCGACGGAGACGACCAGAGCGGTCCGGTTCCGTACGAGCGGCCGCCCGACGTCGTCGACGATCTGGCCCCGGACGGCGGGCACCACGATGTCGCGGATCCGGTTGTCGGCGGCGACCTTCTTGTAGTGCGCGCCGTTCATGACCTGCAGGTACCACAGCCGCCCGCCGAGCGACAGCAGCAGCGACATGACGAGCACGTGCAGGACGACGAGGCGCACGTGCGAGCGCGGACCCAAGACTCCCCCTCCTCCGTCTAGCGCGCCCGATAGAACCCGGGGACCGCGTCGAGTCCGCCCGGGTCGTGCTGGCGTTCGGCCCTCCTGGTCAGCCGCAGGACGGCCCAGACCACGAACGGGCTGGCGATCACGTCGTAGAGGACCTGGACCGGCAGCTGGTGGGACAGCACGGGCCAGCGGGTGCGCGGGTCGCCGAGCAGCATGCCCACCATGGCGTACAGCACCGACCCGGCGAGCGCGCCCGCGGCCACCGCGACGAACGGCAGCACGGGTGAGCGCTCGAGGTCGTCGGCGGCGAGCCCGCAGACGTAGCCGATCAGGCAGTACACGAAGGCGTAGCGGCCGATGGTGTGGTCGGCGGGCGGCACGATGTCGGTGGCCAGCCCGGCGAAGAAGCCGGTGACCAGGCCGGTCATCGATCCGTTCACCAGCGCCAGCGCCACCACGGCCAGGAGCACGAGGTTCGGGCTGACCGAGGCGGGCAGCGGCAGCCGGTTGGCGACCGCCACCTGCAGCAGGAGCGCGGCGGCGGCGACGATCGTGGCCAGGACGTTGCGTGACATGGCTCAGTCTCCCGGCGAGTGAGGCGTGCGCGGTCTGCGCTGCCGTGGTGGTTCGGTGGAGGTCAGCGTCCGGCGGGCTCTGGGTGCCTCGGTCGCCGTGGACGACCTGCGTCTTCGGGACGGTGGCCCGGCGGAGGCGGACTCCTCCGCGCTCGGCATCGCCCGCGGGGCCGCCGACGGCTCGTCCGACGCCCGTCGCGTCGGCGCGGGAGCGGGGGCGCCCGCGTTGGGCGGGCCCGCGTTGGACGGGCCGGGGTTGGACGGGGACGGGCTGGGCGTCTTCGGCTTGGGCGGCGCCGGCGGCAGAACGGCGTCGCGCGGGTTCTTCTTCGGCGGCGCGACGACCACGCCGACGACGTCGAGGGCCGTGAAGTGCGTGAACGGCCGGACGATGGCGGTACGGGTCAGCGATCCGGGCGTCCGCTGGATGCGGATGACGGTGCCGATCGGGACCCCCGGGACGTACGGCCGGTTGCCCTGCGAGCCGAAGGAGACGATGCGCTGGCCGGGTTTGATCTCCACGGTGGAGTCCAGGAGCTCGAACGTGAGCGGTGAGCCGCTGCGCCGGCCGGTGCCCCGTACGACGCCGATCTCTCCGGAGCCCTCCAGCCGCCCGCCGACCGAGGAGGCCGCGTCGGTGGCCAGCAGCACCGTCGAGGTGGCCGGCCCGACCTGCGTGACGCGCCCGACGAGGCCGTCTCCGGTGATCACCGTCATGTCGGTGCGGATGCCGTCGCCGCTGCCCGCGTCGATGGTGACGGTCTCCTCGACGCCCTCGCCGGCGGAGATGACCTGGGCGGCGACGATCCGGTAGCCGCCGAGACCGGCGGTGCCGAGCAGCCGGTGCAGCTGCTCGGCGCGGCTCTTGTCGATCTGCTGGGCGCGGAGTTGCTGGCGCAGCCGCTGGTTCTCGCGTTCGAGCCGGTTGATGCGCCGGTGCGCGTCCGGACTGCCGATGATCGTGTCCAGCGCGTGCCCGACCGGCGTGACGACGGCCGCCGCGGCGTCCTCGATCGGCCCGAAGATCGCCTCGCCGAAGGCGCGCAGCCCGCGCAGTGGTGAGTGCTCGCCTCCGCGGTAGTCGACGGTGATCATGGCCAGGGAGATCAGCAGCAGGACCCCGAGGACGGCTCGGGTTCGCCGGGTGTCGTTCACCGGCCGGTTCCCTAACGTCGTGGTTCGGGCACGAGGACCTGGCGCAGCGCCTCGAAGTCCTCGACGCACTTCCCTGAGCCGAGGACGACCGAGTCGAGCGGGTTGTCGACCATGTGGATCGGCATGCCGGTCTCTTCCCGGAGCCGTTCGTCGATGTTCTTGAGCAGGGCGCCGCCGCCGGTGAGGGCGATGCCGCGGTCCATGATGTCGCCGGACAGCTCGGGCGGGCACTTGTCGAGCGTCGTCTTGACCGCGTCGACGACCGCGTTGACCGGCTCCTCGATGGCGCGGCGGATCTCCTCCGCGGAGATCACGATCGTCTTCGGCAGGCCGCTGACGAGGTCACGGCCGCGGATCTCCGCGTGCGGCTCGTCGTCGAAGGGGTACGCCGAGCCGATCGCCATCTTGATCTCCTCCGCGGTGCGCTCCCCGAGCATCAGGGAGTACTCCTTCTTCGCGTAGGAGATGATCGCCTGGTCGAGCTCGTCGCCGCCGACCCGGATCGACTGGCTCGTCACGATGCCGCCGAGGGAGATGATCGCGACCTCGGTGGTGCCGCCGCCGATGTCGACGACCATGTTGCCGGTGGGCTCGTGGACGGGCAGGCCGGCGCCGATCGCGGCGGCCATGGGCTCCTCGATGATGTACACCCGCCGGGCGCCCGCCTGGTAGCCCGCCTCCTTCACGGCGCGCTGCTCGACGCCGGTGATGCCGCTGGGCACGGCCACGACGATCCGCGGCTTGGCGAAATGTCGGCGTTTATGGACCTTCTGGATGAAGTACCGGAGCATGCGTTCAGTGACGTCGAAGTCGGCGATCACACCGTCCTTGAGCGGACGGACCGCCACGATGTTGCCCGGCGTACGGCCGATCATCCGCTTGGCCTCGATGCCCACCGCCACGATCTTGCCCGTGTTCGTGTTGATGGCCACGACCGACGGCTCGTTCAGAACGATGCCCCGACCGCGCACATAGACCAAGGTGTTCGCCGTACCCAGATCGACTGCCATGTCACGGCCCAGGAACGACAGCTTGTTACCCATGAAGAAAGGGAGCCCTTCCGGATTGGCGGGCGTGCGGAACGCATTCTCATGGTAACGCGAGAGATCCTGGTTGACGCAGACCCGATCCCGCGCGTCGTGGTCCGGGTCAGGGCCGTCTCACGTGCCGGGCCTGGGAAAACAAACGCGCGGGCCGTAGGTACCCGGCCCGCGCGGTTATGCGACCAATGTTCAGAAAAGGTCGGGGAAGAACAACTTGATCTCGCGCTCGGCGGACGCGGGCGAGTCGGAGCCGTGCACGACGTTCTCCTGGATCTCCAACGCATGATCGCCACGGATGGTTCCGGGGCCGGCCACGACCGGGTCGGTGGCGCCGGCCAGGGCGCGGAACGCCTCGATCGCGCGCGGCCCCTCGACCACCATCGCGACGAGCGGACCGCCCGTGATGAACTCGACCAGCGAGCCGAAGAACGGCTTCTCCCGGTGCTCCTCGTAGTGCGTCTCGGCGACCTCGCGCTCCAGCGTACGAAGCTCCAGGGCGGCGAGCTTGAGGCCCTTGCGCTCGATGCGCGCGATGACGTCCCCGACGAGGCCGCGGCGCACGCCGTCGGGCTTGACGAGGACAAGAGTGCGTTCGGACACGGAAGATTCTCCTTGGTTCACAGGTTGCGATCACCGGTGCGGGCCACCGACCCGCCCGCCGCGGCGGAAGGTCACCGGCCGACCGGGGGCCCTGACCGTATCCGCGCAGGTCGCCACGGCCGGGCTGCCGCGTATCGGTGCGATCTTACCCGGCGGGCAGCACGGCTCCGTCCGAGTCCGCGGGACCGGGCGGCGAGCCTCGCGTCCGGCTCCGGCTCACCCACGCGGTCACGGCGGCGAGGAGCACCGCGATGAGCCCCGCGGCGACGAGCCACAGCCGGTACGCCGCGGTCAGGGCGTACAGCGCCGCCATCGTGCCGCCGCCCGCCCGGGTGACCGCGCCGACCCTCGCGATCTGCAGCGGGCCGACGACGAGATGGCCGCCGAGGACCGCCGGGAAGCACAGCGACAGGCCGAACAGGGCCGGGCCCGCCTCCGTGTGGCGGAGCGCGGCCCCGACCGCCAGCCCCGTGCCCGCGCCGAGGACGCACAGCGCGGCCAGCAGCGTCCAGAGGCTCGCCGCCGCCCCCGTCACCAGCAGCAGGACGATCGCCACGACGCCCAGGCCGTATCCGCACAGCACCGCGCCGCGCCCCGTCCCGCGGCCGAACGAGCCGGCCAGGAGGGCGGCGGCCAGCGCGCCCGCCGCACCCGCCAGGAACGCCGTCAGGGGCACGGTCCGGCCGCCGGCCAGCCCGGCCAGCGGCCCGGTCACCGGCATGGTCAGCAGGCCCGCGGCCAGCATGACGACGGCGTACCCGAGCGGGCTGCCGGCGGCCGCGTCGCGGGTGCCGACCACGGCCAGCCCCAGGAGCCCGGCGATCCCGCACGCCGCCAGCAGCAACTGCGCGCCGGGCGACCAGTCGTATGTCGTGACCACCGCGAGGAACGCGAACCCGCCCGCGGGGACGACCGGCAGCAGCAGCTGCACGCGCTCCGCACGGGAGACGGTCACCGGGACGGCGGGGCCGGCCGGCCGCGCCCGCAGCAGGCCGAGCAGGGCCGTGCCGACCAGCGCGATCCCGCTCAGCCACCAGTACGGGCGCAGGATCGCCCGCCACTCCACCGCGCCGGGGTCCGGGCCGCCCGTCGCGGCCAGCGCCAGGGGCGTGGCGAGCAGGAGCGCCGCGACGAGGACGCCGGCCCAGACGGAGGACGCCGCACGGCGCTGCCGTCGCTCCCGGGCCAGCGCCAGCGTCGCGGGCAGGACGGCCCCGGCGCCGGCACCCTCGGCGACGCGTACGGCGGCGACCACCGGAACCGACGTGACGCGCACCGAGAGCGCCTGGGCGACGAGCAGGAGGGCGAGCCCCGCGAACAGCACGAGCCGGGCGGGCGCATGGCGGACCAGCGCGGCCCCGAGCGGGGCCGTGAGGAGCAGGGCGGGCAGCGCCAGGCCGCAGGCGCGGACGAGCCCGGCGGCCTCACCGTCGGACAGCGCGAGGTCGCGGACCGCCTGCGGCATGACGTACGGCGCCGTGTCGGGCAGCACGACGACGGCGGCGGGAACCGCCGTGGCGATGACGACCACCAGCACGGCGAATCCGGCGGCGTCGCGTTTTCCGGGGGGCGTGGACATCCGGGATTCCCCTCAGGAGACCATTGGCCCCGCCCGCTAGATTTACGCCAAATGTCCAACTTCTGGCATTTGACGCAATTGACGGAACGGGGCCATCGGAAAGGCCGCCCGTGACTTTAGCGTGGTTGCGCGCTCTCCACTCGGTGACCGACCCAAATCGATGCCACCCAGAGAAGACCGAAAATGACACCGAGGAAGAACATCACCGGAACCACGAAACCCGTCGCGATGACCAGAATCTGCAGCACACTGCCCGCGACGTAGGCCCAGCGGTACCGCAGCAGCCCGGCGATCACCAGCCCGGCGAAGGCCAGCACGCCGCCCACGATCCCGGCCGTGGCCGCATCCGCGTGCGCCACCGAGATCGCCACGGGGATCGCCAGCAGGGTCACCACCGCCTGCAGCGTGAGCATGACGGCGCACAGCCTCCTCACCGCCGCTCCCCCTTCCCCGTGGTCCGCGCGGCACCCGTACGGCGGACCGCCCGCCCGCCGCCGGCAGCACCCGTACGGCCGCTCACGCGCCCGCCCTCAGCAGCACCCGCGCGTCGCCGGCCGTCGTGACGGACCCCGTGATCAGCACCCCGGCGCCCGCGAACTCCCCGGACTCGTCGGCCAGCGCGATCGCCTGGTCGATCGCGTCGTCCAGCCGGGGCACCAGGTGCACGCGATCCTCGCCGAAGACCTCCTCCGCCAGGTCCGCCAGCTCGCGGGCGGGCATCGACCGGGCGGAGGAGTTGCGCGTGACGATGACCTCCTCCAGCACCGGCTCCAGCTCCTCCAGCAGACCGGTCACGTCCTTGTCGGCCATCGCCGCCACCACACCGATCAGCCGGGTGAAGCCGAACTCCTCCGTCAGCGCCTCCACGCTGGCCGCCATGCCGGCCGGGTTGTGCGCGGCGTCGACCAGCACGGTCGGCCCCGTCCGTACGACCTCCAGCCGCCCCGGCGAGCTCGCGTTCACGAACGCCTGGCGCACGAGTTCAAGGTCGAGCTGGTCGCTGTCGGTCTCCGACTCGCCGGTCGCCCGGCCGCGCGCGAACGCCTCCACCGCGGCCAGCGCGCACGCCGCGTTGCCCGCCTGGTGCGCCCCGAAGAACGGCAGGAACACCTCGTCGTACACGCCGTGCAGCCCCTGCAGCCGGACGAGCTGGCCGCCCACGGCGAGCTCCCGGCCGAGGACACCGAACTCCAGTCCCTCCCGCGCGACGGTCGCCCCGACCTCGGTCGCACGCCGCACCAGCACCTGCGCCGCCTCGACCGGCTGCTGGGCGAGCACGGCGATCGCGTCGGGCTTGATGATCCCGGCCTTCTCCGCCGCGATCTCCTCCACCGTGGACCCGAGCCAGCGGGTGTGGTCGAGGCCGATCGGCGTGACCACCGCCACCGCGCCGTCGGCGATGTTGGTCGCGTCCCACGTGCCGCCCATGCCGACCTCGACGACGGCGACGTCGACGGGCGCGTCGGCGAACGCGGCGAACGCCATCGCGGTCAGCGTCTCGAAGAACGACACCTTCACGTCGTGCTTGGCGTCCGTCAGCTCGATGAACGGCAGGACGTCCTCGTACAGCTCGGCGAACCGCTCCTCGCTCACCGGCGCCCCGTCGATCGCGATCCGCTCGCGCATCGAATGCAGCTCGGGGCTGGTGTACAGGCCGACCCGCAGCCCTCGCTCCCGCAACAGCGCCTCGATCATCCGGGCCGTGCTGGACTTGCCGTTCGTCCCGGTGATGTGGATGACGGGGTACGCCCGCTGCGGCGACCCGAGAACGTCCGCCAGATCACGCATCCGGTCCAACGTGGGATCGATGTCCCATTCGACCCCCCGGGCCCTGATGCCCTTGACGGCCTCCTCATACCTGGTCGCACTCACCCCAGCAGCCTACTAACGCGCCGCCCCCACGTCAGACCGGCATGATCCCGAGCCGATGTCGTACGCGTCGGGCGGCGGCAGGTCGCGCATGGTGCGCAGGGGTGAGAGCAGGAGCCACAGCGCGGCGAGCAGGACGCCCGCGGCCGCGGTCCAGAGTGTCGCGCGCAGTCCGGCGGCCGTGGCGAGAAGGCCGCCGAGGACGCTGCCGAGCGGCATCCCGCCCCAGATGAGGAACTTCATGGTGGCGTTGACGCGGCCGAGCAGCCGTTCGGGGCAGACCGTCTGATGGAAGCTCACCTGGACGATGTTCAGCCCGATGAGGCAGAAACTGGTGACGAGGTCGGCCAGCGCGTAACAGGCCAGGCGCCGCCCAGGCCCTGTCAGCGGAAACAGCAGGAACGCCGCACCATTGACCAGCGCGGCCAGCCGCATCAGCCGGGCCTGGCCGATCAGCCCGGCGAGGCGGCGCGTGCCGAGCGCCGCAACGATGGCTCCGGCGAGCCCAACGCTGCCCTCATGCGGTGGATGGTGCGCCCGGGCAGACGGTCGTGCAACGGCAGTGGAACGCGGGTGGTCAGGGCTCGAAGAGGCGCTCGGTGCCGGCGTCGAGGAGGTCGAGGAGGCGGGCGGTGAAGTAGACCGTCCCGAGCCCCATGATCCGCCGGCCGAGAGAGGCGAGTCGCGGTCGTGTCAGGTCAGCGTCGTCGATGACCGTCCAGTGGCCGGGGATCGGATGGGTGAATCCCAGATGCGGGTGACCGGGCATCCGGACGTACGTCACGGGCAGATCCGCCAGCTCGGCGACGACCCCCGCGACGTCCTTGTGGTCCGGCAGCCCGAGGAGGACGTGGTCGACGCCGTTCCAGCGCCGGTACGCCTCGGCCAGTGCCGTCGCCGCGCCGGACCGGTCGATCGCCGAGTCGACCAGGATCGTCGTGCCGGCGAGCCGATGCCACGACAGGCGGCCGGGAAGCCGCACCGAGGACAGCACTCGGCGCAGCCGGTCGGAGGACGCCCGCGGGCGTCCGGCCGCGTCGAGCAGGCGCCCGGCGGCCACGAAGCCCAACTCGGCGTTCCGCCGCCCGTGGGCCACCGGCAGGACGGTCTCCGGGAGCCCGGTCGCACCGACCACCTCCGGCTTCACCCGGCCGCCGGTGCGGTCGGCGACGGTCACCGCGATCGCCTCGGTGACGGAAGAATCCTGGGGAAGGGAGAGGACGGCGGAGGTGGTGCCGGCCGCGACGCCCGCCTTGTTCGCCGCGATCTCGGCGGGAGAGTCGCCGAGGACTCCGAGGTGCTCGGCGAAGACCTCGGTGACGGCGACGACGTCCGGGGCGAACAGGCTGACCTCGTCGGAGACGCCGCCCATCCCCGCCTCGAGGACGATCGCGTCCGCACCGACGGCTCGCGCGTGCATCACCCCCGCGATCGTGAACAGGCCACTCGGGGACAGGTAACCGTCGCCCGGCCGTTCGGGCAGGCGGCGGATCGCGTCGCGGATCCGCTCACCGAGCCGGGCGAGGTCCGCGTCGGAGATCGCGGCCCCGTTCACGCGGATGCGCTCCCGCTCCCTGCGCAGGGCCGGGCTGGTGACGGTGACCACGCGGCACCCCGCCGCGGCGAGGACGGCGGACGCGTAGGTGGCGGCCGTGCCCTTGCCCTTGGAGCCGACCACGGTCAGCAGCGGCGTCCCGGCCGTGCCGGCGTTCAGCGCGCGCAGGAGAAGGCCGGCACGCTCGAGGCTCCGCTTCGCGCCGGGACCGCGTCGATCCCACTCCGCGAAGAACACGTCCGTCCCATCGGCCACCCTCCGACGATAGCGACGACCGGGCGGTCCTCCGCCGACGCATGACCACTGGCCTGCGCTGCCGTCTTCGCGGCACCGCAGGCCAGTGATCTGTGAGTGTTTGGGTGGCGCTTGTGGGTGGAGTGCTGTCAGGCTCGGTGCCCGGCGATCTGGGTTGACTCTCCAGTGATCTGGCCGTCCTTTGAGGGCGTGCCTTGGACTTGACCTG
>NZ_JAMXMV010000035.1 GCF_024055715.1 Actinoallomurus soli | reverse complement strand
GTCCGGGGGGCCGCCCCCGCTGTTCGAGGCTGCCAGACTGTCGTCGAGAGGTGATTCAGGGATGAAGGACAACGAGATCCTCGGTCATATCAACGACCTGGTGGAAGAGGAGCACACGCTCCGCGAACGGCTGCAGAAGGGAGACCTGACCGCCGACGAAGAGCACCAGCGGCTGCGCACGGTCGAAGAGCAGCTCGACCAGTGCTGGGACCTCCTGCGCCAGCGCAGGGCGCGGCGGAACGCCGGGGACGACCCCGACGGCGCCCAGTCCCGGCCGACCGGCGAGGTCGAGGGCTACCTCCAGTAGTCAGTCACCGACCGGCCAGGTGTGCACGGGCGCGTTCGTGTGCATGTGCTCGACGTAGCGGCGCGTCATCAGCCGGAGCGCCTCCGCGCGGTCCGCGCCGGCCGCGCTCGCCGCGCGGACGGACGCGACCTGCCAGGTCGCGCCGTTCCGGCCGGTGACGCAGCGCTGCTCGATGATGCCGAGCAGCCGGTCCCGGACGACCGTGTCGACGCCCCACCCGTCGAGGCCGGTGACGGCGAGGGGCAGCAGGTGCTCCAGCACCAGCTCGGTGACCGGCACCTCGCCCACACCGGGCCAGTAGACCCGGGCGTCCAGGCCGAACCTCGCACCTCGGCGCGCGTTGTCGGCGGCGGCCGCGAAGGACATCCGCTCCCACACCGGGCGCTCCTCCTCCGCCAGGGCCCGGACCAGGCCGTAGTAGAAGGCGGCGTTGGCCATGATGTCCGCGACGGTCGGCCCGGCGGGCAGGACCCGGTTCTCCACGCGCAGGTGCGGGCGGCCGTCGACGACGGCGTACACCGGGCGGTTCCAGCGGTAGATCGTGCCGTTGTGCAGCGACAGCTCGGCCAGCTCGGGCGTCTCGCCGCGGGCCAGGACCTCCAGGGGCTCTTCGGCCTCGCACATCGGCAGGAGTGAGGAGAAGTAGCGGGAGTTCTCCTCGAACAGGTCGTACGCCGAGCCGATCCAGCGTTCGCCGAACCACACCCGGGGCCGTACGCCCTGGGCCTTCAGCTCCTCCGACCGCGTGTCGGTCGACTGCTCGAACAGCGGCAGCCGGGTCTCGCGCCACAGCTCCTTGCCGAACAGGTACGGCGAGTTCGCGCCGACCGCGACCTGCACGCCGGCGATGGCCTGGGCGGCGTTCCAGCAGGCCGCGAAGTGCTCCGGGCGTACCTGCAGGTGGAACTGGACGCTCGTGCACGCCGCCTCGGGCGCGATGCAGTCCGACGAGGTCCGCAGCAGTTCGACGCCCTCGATCTCCAGCGGCAGGTTCTCCCCGCGGGCCGCGAGGACCTGTTCGTTGAGCAGCCGGTACCGCGGGTTGGTCGACAGCGTCGCCTCGCTGACGTCGGACTCGCGGAGCGTCGGCAGGATGCCGATCATCATCAGTTCGGCGCCCACCGCCCGCGCCCGCCCGTCCGCGTGGTTGAGGTTGTCACGGATGCTCTGTTCGAGCATCGCGAGCGACTTGGCGGCCAGCGACCCGGGCGGCATGTTGATCTCGATGTTGAACTGCGCGAGCTCGGTCGCCCACGAGCCCGGATCGGCGATCGACTCCAGGACCTCCGCGTTCAGCATCGCGGGCAGACCGGTCTCGTCGACGAGGTTGAGCTCGACCTCCATCCCGATGCTGGCACGGTCCTCCTCGAACCGGCCGTCGCGCAGCATCGCCGACAGGGCCTCCAGGCAACGCCGGACCTTCTCCCTGTAGCGCCGCCGGTCCTCTTTGGTGATGGCGACCGCCGCCACATCCCTGCCCATGCCAACCCTCCGGGAATGTTCGTCTGGCCGTTCCCGAAGGAGGGCATACCCCTACCCGAGGAAGGTAAGGATCGCGTCCCGGTCTTTCGCGACCGACGTGGCGAGAGTCTCATAGCGGGCCCGGTGCTCCCGGAAGGCGTCCGCGATCTGCCGCGTCTCACGGATCAGGCGGTCCTTCTCCCGTACGGCGTTCTGCGCGGCCGTGCGACGGGCGAGCCGCTGCATGATCCACAGGATCGCGCCGCCCGCGGCGACCACGGCGGCGACGATCGCCAGGCCGACGAGCCCGGCGGCGAGCGTCCCGATGAGGGCGGAGACGCCGGCACCGGTCATCGCCAGACCGGCCCAATCCGTCCTCGATCCGGTCGCGTACTGGGCGTCGATCCCGGCCTCCGGCTTCGCCGTCGAGTCCGGACCGTCCGGACCGATCGACAGGCCGAAGCCGCGCACCCGGACCTGGATCCGCGCGGGGAGCGGACGGGACGCCTTCTCCGCCAGGTCGTCGGCCGCCTCGGCGATCCAGCGGCGCCCCGCGCGCAGGGCGAGCAGGCGCAGCGCCGGTGATCTCCCGTCGAACATGTCGCCGCGCAGCAGGGCCCGGGTCGCTCCTCCCGGGGAGTCCCAGGCCTTCGGCGGTGCGGCGGCGCCGTTCTCGATGATCTGCCGCAGCTCCCAGGCCCGGGCGATGAGCGGCGCCTCGTCGGGGCTGCCCTCGTCGACGAGCGTGACCAGCAGCTTGGCGAACTCCGACGGACCGGCGTCATCCGCGCCGCGGGGCGGGGGCTCGGCCGCGGGAAGGGCCTCCTCGATCAGAGCCCGCAGGCGGGCGAGACGCGCGGCGTCCGCCGCGGGCGCGGTCAGGGCCGGCTGGTCCCGCAGGATCCGCGGCAGGCGGGAGGTCTCCCCGCTCCCGCCCGTGGAGGAGATCTTCTCGGCCCACGCCCGGCCCTCCGCGGTGGCGGCGGCGGCCGGAAGTTCCTCGACGAACTCGGCGAGGCGGCG
Organism: Actinoallomurus soli; assembly: GCF_024055715.1. GTDB lineage: Bacteria > Actinomycetota > Actinomycetes > Streptosporangiales > Streptosporangiaceae > Actinoallomurus > Actinoallomurus soli. The sequence continues at coordinate 65,268 of NZ_JAMXMV010000035.1, read as the reverse complement.
TTCGACGTGGGAGCGTCCCGGCTCGCCGAAGACCCCCTCGGCGCAGGCGACCCACAGCCGTCGCTGCACGTGGGTGACGGTCTCGCCGAGGGGCGGCAGGGTCCGCGCCAGCCACGGCACGGCCTCGGCGTCCCGGCCCGCGACCGCGAGCGCCAGCGTCAGGAACAGGGCGGTCCGCGCCTCGTCGCGCCGGCTCGCCTCGGCGGCGCGGGTTTCCGCGCTCACCGCGTCCCCGCGGAGCAACGCCGACAGGGCCTCCGCGGCCGGCCCCAGCCAGTAGCCGGGGCAGTCGGTCAGGTCGAGGCGGGGCGGGCCGGCGGCGTCCCGGGCGAGCGAGCGCAGCAGCCGCCGCGTCTCCTTGCGGACGGCGGCGTCCCGGGCGAGCGAGCGCAGCAGCCGCCGCGTCTCCTTGCGGACGGCGGCCTCCCGGTCGAAGACCGCCATCTCCGTCCGCAGGTCCGACAGCTCCACGAACGCGTCGAACGACCGGGACAGCCGGTCGATCCGCCGTTCCAGCGTGCCCTGCACCTCCGTGAGCTTCGACTGCAGCGTCCGCGAGTTGCGATCGGCGTACTCGTACGCCGCGCTGACCTCCTCCCGCAGACCGCGGATCTGCCGGTCCTGCCGCGCGTCGGTCCACCAGTCGTCGCTCACGCCGCCTCCCGCGCCGTCGATGTCCTGTCGCCCGAAGTCCGACGCACGGCACCGCCCGCCCGTTCCTCGGGAACGAGCGGGCGGGTGGAGGGGACCGCTACATCCGCTCGGGGGTCTCCACGCCGAGCAGTTCGAGGCCCTTGCTGAGCGTGCGCAGGGTCAGCGCGCACAGCGCCAGCCGCGACGCCTTGGTGGCCTCGTCCGGTGCCCGCAGCACCGGGCAGTTCTCGTAGAACGTGGTGTACGCCGAGGCCAGCTCGAACAGGTACGCGCACAGCCGGTGCGGCTCGGTCGTCTCACCGGTCTGCCGCAGCGCGGTGCCGAACCCCAGCAGGTGCAGGGCGAGGGCCCGCTCCGCCTCGTGGTCGAGGACGATCGGCCCCGCGGCCTCCTCCGGGGTCAGCCCGCCCTTCCGGAAGATCGACCGGATCCGCGCGGCGGCGTACTGGAGGTACGGCCCCGTGTTGCCCCGGAAGGAGATCATCCGGTCGAAGTCGAAGATGTACTCACTGCCCCGGGCGACCGAAAGGTCGGCGTACTTGACCGCGCCGATGCCGACGGCCTCGACGATCCGCCGCCGGGTCTCCTCGTCGAACTCCTCCTCGTGCGGCACCTCGTCGAACGCCGCTCCGGCCCGCTCGACGGCCTCGTCCAGCAGCTCCGTCAGCTTGACCGGCTTGCCGCTCCGGGTCCGGAAGATCTTCCCGTCGGGGCCCAGGACGTTGCCGATCTGGGCGTGCTCCGCGCTGACGCTCTCCGGCAGCCAGCCCGCCATCCGGGCCACGGCGAAGACCATCTGGAAGTGCAGCGCCTGCTGTGCGCCGACGACGTAGATCATCCGGTCGACGTCCAGCTTGTCGACGCGGTACCGGATCGTGGCCAGGTCGGAGGTGGAGTAGTTGTAGCCGCCGTCGCTCTTGCGAATGATCACCGGCAGCGGGTCGCCCTCCCGGCCGGTGAACCCGGGCGGGAACACGCACAGCGCCCCCTCGCTGATCTCCGCGACGCCCTTGTCCCGCAGCTCGTCGGCGGTGACGCCGAGCATGTCGTCGTAGAAGCTCTCGCCCCGGATGTCCTCGTCGGTGAGCGTCACGCCGAGCCGGCCGTAGACCGTGTGCAGGTAGGTCTTCGACAGCTCGACCAGCCGCTCCCAGTGCCGGATCGTGTCCGGGTCGTGGGCCTGGAGCTTCACGACCCGCTCCCGGGACCGCTGGGCGAACGCGGCATCGGAGTCGAACCGCTGCCGCGCCATCTGGTAGAAGGCGTTCGGGTCGGTCTCCGGGAGCCTGGCCTCCGCCGAGCCCTCACCGACCTCGAGCAGCAACTCGATCAGCATGCCGTACGGCGTGCCCCAGTCGCCGATGTGGTTGTCCCGGATCACGTGGTGACCGACGAACTCCAGCACCCGCGCGAGCGCGTCCCCGACGATCGTGGTCCGGAGGTGACCGACGTGCATCTCCTTGGCGATGTTCGGCGAGGAGTACTCCACGACCGTCGTCTGCGGAGCCTCCGTCTTCTCCACCGCCAGCCGCTCGTCACCGTGCATGGCCTGCGCCTGCCCGGCGATCCACTCCGGGCTGAGCGTCAGGTTCACGAACCCCGGACCGCTGATCTCGACCTTCGAGCACACGTCGGACACGTCGAGATGCGCCACGAGGTCGGCGGCGATGTCGCGCGGCTTGCGGCCGAGCTTCTTGGCGAGCGGAAGCGCGACGTTGGCCTGGAAGTCGGCGAACTGCGACGGGCGGATCACCGGGTCGGCGTCGGGCTCTCCGAACGCCGCCCCGAGGGCGGCCTGGACGCGGGCGGCGAGAACGTGCTGCGGGTCGGACATCGGGATCCTTGTGAAGTACGGTTCGGCAGCTGCGGCTGCGACGTCTTAAAAGCCTATCGGCGACCGGCCACAGCCCTATCCGAATATCCGCCTCCGCCGTACGGGCGCGCCGCCCGGCCCGGCCGCGGGGCCCGCGCCGGCCCGCCGAGCCGGGCCATGTCGGCCTTCGCCGGATGGGCGCCGCCCGGCCCGCGTCAGCCGGTCGAGCCGACGACCGTGAACTCCAGCCCGGCGCGCTGCAGGCGGGTGAGAAGGGCGTCGCCCATCGCCTGGGCCGTGGTGACCTGACCGGCGGTCTCGGGCAGGTCGTCGAAGGCCAGGCACAGCGCGGACTCGGCCAGCATCTTGGCGGTCTCCCCGTAGCCGGGATCGCCGCCGGAGACCTTGGTCACGACCTTACGGCCGCCGCCCTCCCCGGCGAAGTGCACACTGAACCAGCTCCTGGCCCGCCGCTCCGCCGACGGTCCGGTGCCGGGCGTGAAGCGGTCGAGCAGCCGGTCCCGTACGGGCCCGATCCGGGCGGCCGCCACCAACCCGGCCGCCCCGGCGGCCACGCCGGCGGCGGAGGCCAGGTGCCGTACGGCGGCGAAGTGGCCGTAGGAGAAGTCGGGCCCGTAGCGGTCGAGGGCGGCCGCGGAGCGCCGGACCACGTCGGGGTCGATGGTCGGCAACGGCAACGCCCAGGCGCCGAGCCCGGCGATGCGGTGCGGACGCCCCTGAACGGCGCGGATCCGGCGGCCCGGCACGGGCGGCTCCGCCGCTCGCCGTCTGCGGTGAACCTCGGCCGCCTCACGCATGCGGGCCATCACGGTGATCGCGGAGTGGACGGTTCCGCCCGACGGCGCGCCGCCGACCCGGACGTACCCGCGCACGCTCAGCGGGACGCCCTCGGGCAGCCGCCGCACCGTGAAGTAGACGCCGAGGTCGTGCGGCACCGAGTCGAACCCGCACGCGTGCACGAGCCGCGCCCCGGTCTCGGCCGCCCGCGCGTGGTACTTCAGGTACATCAGGTCGACGAACTCCGACTCCCCGGTGAGGTCGACGTAGTCGGTGCCGGCCTCGGCGCACGCGGCCACCAGCGGCTCGCCGTAGGTCACGTACGGGCCGACCGTGCTGATCACCACCCGGGCGGACTCGGCGATCTCCCGCAGCGAGGCCCGGTCGGTGACGTCCGCGCGCAGCAGCGGCAGATCCACGCCGAGGCGGTCGCGCAGCGCCTCCAGCTTCGCGGTGTTCCGCCCGGCCACCGCCCACGTCCCGGACCCGTGCGCCGCGAGGTACTCGGCGGTGAGGGCGCCGGTGAACCCGGTCGCGCCGAACAACACGATGTCAAAGGGCCGATCCATGGGCCTCCCTCGGTCGCACGTACCTGCTTGCTTACCGCGTGCGCCGGACGTGGGAAAGCACCCTGCCCCGACTGTGGCACACGTCGCACCAAGACGGGCTGACAACCGCCCCGCCGCCGGAGGCGTCCTGTGGGGCGGGCGGTCGCTTCGCCCGTAGGAGGCTCACGGTGGACGAGGTCGTACTGCGTAGACGGGGATTCGGTTTTTCGCCGGACCGGCCGCTGCAACTCGCCGGGTACACGCTCGGCTTCGCCGGAGTGATCGGCTTGGCCGTGATCATCAACGGACCGGATGCGCTGAAGATCGTTCCGGTCTGGATCGTCATGATCTCGGCCTTCGTGCTCTACCCGCAGAAGGTCCTCACGGCCGGCCGCGACGGCGTCTCGATTCTGAGCCGCGGCGGTCGCAGCGGCCTGAGCTGGGACCGGATCACGGGATTCGTCGTCTTCGGCGGGACCGGCGGCAAGGTCACGGTCGGGATCCGCACCGAGCCGGATGACGTGCCTCCCCGCCGTCCCTGGATCTGGCCGGCGGAGCTGATGCGCCGGATCGCACCGGTCCCGCGCCTGCGGGTCCCAGACCGGAATCGACCGTTCGCGTTCGCCTACGAGACGGTCTGCGGGGGGACGCAGGCGGACGGATTGGCCGACCGGTTGCGGAATCTGACGTCGGCGCCGGTCGTCGAGGTGCGGAACGCAGACGCGGAACCCTACGCCGTACGGGCGCCGTTCCGGTCGGTGGTGCCGATCGCGGCCTTCCTGGTGGCCTGGAACGGCGTGATCGGGACGGTCTGGGCCGTGGTCGCCCTCGAACAGGATTCCCGCGCTTTGATTCCGCTGGGCGTGATGCTCATCGGGGCGTGCCTGATCCTGGCCGAACAGCTCATCCCGCGAGCGGCCCTCCTGGCGGACGGGGCGGGGCTCCGGTTCGGGGAGGAGTTCCTGGCCTGGGACGAGATCCAGGCCATCGGACTGGGCGCGGCAGCGGGCGGCACCGAACTGACCATCCGGACCACCGCCGCGGCGGCGCTCGTGGAACCGGAGGTACGACGCAGGCTCACCGGAACGCACGTCGACCCGGCACGTCTGGCGGCAGCCGTCCCGCCGGGGATCACCGTCGACCACGCCACCGTTACGTGACCGCCTCGACGATCCGGCAGCGTACGAAGGGACCACGCGCGAGCGGATCAACCGCCCGAAAGCGGCCTATAGCCGCAGGCATCACCGAGCATCCTGGCCACGCCTCTGGACGGCCGGCTCAGACATCGTCTGCTAGGTGCAACCTGTGCATCGGGCCAGGGCTTGCCGTCGTTGTTGACGGAACGAAAGACGCAACAACGACCGAACGTAGGCCGCAGCGGCGGCAGAGTGGCAGCAACGACGGCGAAGCAGATGCCGACCGGCGTGCGGCTCGGCGGATCCTCATTGGCTCCGCCGGGGTGGACCGTCGTCAGAGCCCTTTCGTGGCGGGCGGCTGCCAGCCCGCGAAGGACGGAGCGGCGCATCACCGCTGCACGCTCCTTTCGCTCGGCTGCTTCGAGCACCGCAGTGCCGATCGCGGCCGAGCGGGCGCCGCCGCCCTCGGTGAGAACCTGGACTGCGTGCTCACCGGCCCCACGACGGCATCAGCGACCGCGGCGCCGGGTCGCGATCATCGTGGCGAGCAGGGCCAGGGACTGCTCGTCCGGTGAGCCGGGCCGGGCGTGGAGGACGGTGAGGACCTGGCCGTCCTCCAATGGCATCGCGTGGAAGCGGAGGCTGATCACGCCCAGCTCCGGGTGCCGGAACCTCTTGGCGCCCGCCGTGGTGGTGCGGACGTCGTGGCGGGCCCACAGTTCCCGGAACTCCTGGCTGTGCAGCGACAGTTCACCGATGAGTCCGGTCAGCTCGGGATCGTCCCGCTCGGTTCCGATCCGGGCCCGGAAGTTGGCGACCGTGTCCGCCGCCACCCCGTTCCAGTCCACATGGGTCTCCCGTGTCGCGGGGTCGAGGAACACCGCCCGCAGCAGGTTCGTCCCGGGCACGTAGCAGGGGGCCAGCTCGCACGCCAGGGCGTTCGACCCGACGACGTTCATCCGGCGGCTGGTCACCGTGGCCGGTGTCGTCGTCCAGGCGTCCAGCAGTTCCTGCACGGTGTCCGACACCCGCTCGCGGGTGCGCGTGGCGGTCGGTGCCGGGCGGGCCAGGGCGTACAGGTGCTCGGTCAGTTCCTCGTCCAGTCGCAGCGCCCGGGCCAGCGACTCCAGGACGCTCTCCGAGGGGCGGTGGCCGCGTCCCTGCTCCAGGCGCACGTAGTAGTCCGCGCTCACTCCGGCCAGGAGGGCCAGTTCCTCGCGCCGCAGCCCCGTCACGCGGCGGCGGGCGTCGCCGGCGGCGTCGTCGAAGCCCACGTCTTCGGGACGGACCAAGGCGCGGCGGGCCCGGAGGAACTCGGCGAGAGCGGCGTTGTCCATGGCCTCAGGCTATGGTCGGCCGTCCGGTACGAGGGTGGCCCTGTGATTCCCAGTCATCGGCCACCGATGGTGGGGCGGCGTGGTCCGGCGACAGCATGGCGGTGTCGTGGACGAGAGGAGATCCACCATGCGAACGGTCACCGGCTGGGCCGCCCCGGCACCCGGGTCGGCGTTGGCGCCCTGGCGCTTCGAGCGCCGTGACCTGCGCCCCACCGACGTCGCGCTGCGGGTGACGCACGCGGGGGTGTGCTTCACCGACCTGGACCACGTGCGGCCCGAACCGGGACACGAGCGGCCGGACATCTTCCCGCTGGTGCCGGGCCACGAGATCGTGGGTGAGGTGGTGGCCGTCGGCGGTGCGGTCACCGGCCTCCGGGCCGGCGATCCGGTCTGCGTGGGGAACATCGTCGATTCGTGCGGGGTGTGCGAGGCCTGCCGCAGCGGTGATCAGGAGTTCTGCGCGGAGTTCCCGACCCTGACCTACGCGGGGCGCGACCGGCACGACGGCTCCCTGTCCCAGGGCGGATTCAGCGACGAGTACGTGGCCGACCAGGCGTTCGTCTACCGGCGTCCCGAGGGGCTCGACCCGGCCGGGGCCGCGCCGCTGATGTGTGCGGGGATCACCACCTGGGTGCCGCTGCGGCGGTGGGAGGTCGGCCCGGGGCAGACGGTCGGCGTCATCGGCCTCGGCGGGCTCGGGCACGTGGCGGTGAAGCTGGCCAAGGCGCTCGGCGCCGAGGTCGTGGGCTTCACCACCTCACCCGCCAAGGCGAAGGACATGCGGGAGCTCGGCGCCGACGACGTGGTGATGTCGACCGACGCCGAGGCCATGGCCGCGCAGCGCGGGCGGTTCGACTTCATCCTCGACACCGTGCCCCGAGCGCACGACCTCTCGCCCTACCTGACGGCGCTCCGCTTCGACCGGACCCTGTGCACGCTCGGCATCGTGCCGGAGCTGTCCTTCACGCCTCAGGCCCTGCGGTTCGGACGCAAACGGCTGGCGGGCGCGGGCAGCGGCGGCATCGCCGACACCCGGGAGATGCTCGACTTCTGCGCCGCCCACGATGTGACCGCGACCGTCGAGGTGCTGCCCGTGGCGGAGGTCAACACGGCACTGGACCGGCTGGCCGCGGGCGACGTCAAGTACCGGTTCGTCCTCGACCTCATGTCCTGACGACGACCACCGGTGTCCGGGTGGGCGGCGCGTCAGGGCTCGGGGTGATCAGGAGCAGGCACCGCTGTGTCAGGTTCGCCGTGATTGCGGCGGGAGAAGCGGTTCTGGCGGGTGGCGGCGAGGCCGACCGCCCGTCAAGCGGGCATGTCGACGACGAGCCCGACACCTGCGGCGGCTTCCGCCAATCGCTTGTCGTACGTGACGAACGAGGTCAGTTGTGTTCGGATTCGCAGGGCGGTGGCGAGGTGGATGGCGTCAACGCTTCGAACGGTGACAGGTCGGATCGTCTGCGCGAGGATGCGGATACTCGGCTGGAGTTCGACCACCTCGATGAGGTCGAGTACCGGATGCAGACGCGCCGCCGCCTCCGGTGCGTACCGCGCCAGAGCGCGGAACGATTCGATTTCCAGCAGCGCGGAGCTGATCCAGCCGGTGTCGGCGCGGGCGTCCAGCCAATCGCGAAGTGCCTGGGACTCCGCCTCCGCATGAACGAGTTTTACGACCGCTGCGGAGTCGAGGTAGATCATCCGCGCTCTTCGTCGCGAGCGGCGGCGAGTTCTGCCGCGATGTCGACACCGTCCGGTTCGCCCAGAGGCATCCGGAGAACGGCGCGGCGCATCTCTGCTGCGCGTTCCTTCCGCATGGCGGTCTCAAGTACCGCATGGCGAATCGCGGCCGAGCGTGAGCCGCCGTCCCTGGTGAGAACCTCGAGGGCGTGCTCAGTCTCCGAGTCGGTACGGATGGTGATCGTGTCTGCCACAAGACGAGTGTAAGACATTACGTCTTACGTTCGCGTGGTATCTGCTTAATGATCGCGTCAGGGTTCGGGATGATCCGGAGGCGGCGCCGCTGTGTCCGGTTCGCCGTGATTGCGGCGGGAGAAGCGGTTCTGGCGGGTGGCGGCGAGGCCCTCGCCGATCTGCTCGACGATGCGGCCGGCCGCCAGGTCGCGGGCGAGGACGCAGGCCGAGGCGATCGCGGGGGCGCGGGAGGCGCCGTGGGCGATGACGACGGTGCCGTTCAGGCCGAGGAGGACGCCGCCGCCGTGCGTCTCCGGGTCCAGCCGGTCCCGCAGACGGCGCAGTTGCCGGCGCTGCAGCAGCGTGGCGGCGCGGGCGAGCAGGCCGGAGCCGATCGCGGCGCGCATCTCCGTGACCGCCAGCCGTACGGCGCCCTCGACGGTCTTGAGCGCGACGTTGCCGGTGAACCCGTCCGTGACGACCACGTCGACCGCGCCGGCCAGCAGGTCGCCGCCCTCGATGTTGCCGATGAAGTCGACGCCCGGCAGGTCCCCGGACAGCAGCTCGTGGGCGCGCCGGGTCAGCTTGTTGCCCTTGCCGGCCTCCTCGCCGATCGTCAGCAGCCCCACCCGCGGCGAGGCGATGCCGAGCCGGATGCGGGCGTACGCGGTGCCGAGCGTGGCGAACTGGACGAGCATCTCGGGCTTGGCGTCGGCGGTCGCGCCGGCGTCGAGGAGCACCGTCGGGCGCGGGCGGGTGGGCAGGACGACGGCGAGCGCGGGCCGCATCACCCCCGGCTGGCCGCGCAGGCGGAGCCGGGAGGTCGCCACCACGCCGCCGGTCGATCCGGCCGACACGAGCGCCGCCGCGTGCCCGCGCCGGATCAGGTGGCAGGCGATCGCGACGGACGAGCGCGGCCGCCGCCACCCGGCCAGCGCGCCCTCGTCCATGGCGAGGGCGTCCTCGGCGTGCACGAGCGGGATCTCGCCGAGCGCGTCGTGCTCGCGGAGCAGGTCACGGACGCGGCGGGCGTGGCCGACCAGGACGACGCGGACGCCGTGCTCGCGGGCCGCGGCCACGGCGCCGGCCACCACCTGCTCGGGGGCCTCGTCGCCGCCCATCGCGTCCACCGCGACCCGCGGGCCCTCGGCGCGCTCGTCGGGCCGCCGCCCGCCGCGCGCGTCCGGCCGCCTAACGGCGTGGCCCTCGACCGGGCCGGTCACTCTGAGTCCTGGCAGCCCTGGCCGAGGCAGGGCCTGCGTACGACCTCGCGGCCGCTCACCGTGATCACGTACTCCTGGAGGGGATGCGGGGAGTTCGCCCGGTAGGCGACGGCGTCGACCCGGACGGGCTCGTCGCGGTCGGTCCGGCCGACGCACTGCACCCGGACGACCGACAGCGTGTCCGCCGACAGCGTACGGCAGCGCATTCCCGCGCGGATCGTGTACCCGAGGTCGCGCAGCTCGTCGCGCGCGCCATAGGCGGTCGCGTTGCGCAGCGAGCTCTCCGAGACCTTGCGGACGGGGTTCTCGCACGCCGCGACCAGGAGCAGCAGGATGAGGGCGAGGACGACGGCCTTCACAGCTCGCGCACCGCCCGCGCCACGGCCTCGGGCCGGTCGATCTGGACGAGGTGCCCGACGTCGGGCAGGACCACCTGCCGTCCGCGCGGGCTGAGCGCCGCGAGGCCGGCGTGCGCGCGCCGCCACGCCTCCCCGTCGCCGCGCACGTCGCCCAGGGCGGTGATCACCCGCAGCGGGATGCCGGGGAAGGGCCGGTGGCGGCGCAGCGTGAGCAGGTCCGCGGCCATCTGGCGGTACACGGCGTCCTCGGCGAGAAGGGTGCCGAGGACGTGCCCGCGCGTGCAGACCTCCCGGACGTACTCCGGCGGCGCGACGTTGCCGCGCGCGGTCATCAGCCGCATCGCCAGGCCGTACGCGGCCGGGCCGGCCAGCCGGGTGAAGCCGGTCGTGCCGGCGACCGTGCCGGCGAGGCGCGCGAGGGGCACGAGGCGGGTGAGCGGACGGGAGTACCGCGGCGTGCGCGGCTCCGCGCTGGGGTCGACCAGCACCATGCCGCCGGCCAGTTCCGGGTGGAGCCGGGCGAACGCCTCGGCGTGGAAACCGGCGAACGAGTGCGCGACGAGGATCACCGGGGCTCCGGCCCACCGGGCCAGTGCGGCCAGCCGGTCGGCCTCCGCGCGCAGGGTCGCCGCGCCGCGTACGGGCGGACTGCCGCCGAGGCCGGGCCGGTCGAAGACGACCACCCGGTGCTCGTCGCGCAGCCGGGAGACGACCGGGATCCAGTCGAACCAGGCACCGCCCAGACCCGCGCTGAGCAGCACCGGAGGCGATCCCGTGCCCTCCGTGACGACGTGCAGGCGGTCTCCGCCGATGGTCATGAGGTCGCCGGGCAGGCGGTCGTTCACGGGGTCGTGGCCTTCTCCCGCTCCGTGCTCCGGCCGTCGGGCCGCGCGTCCGGGTGGAGGGCGGGAGGTCCGGCGGCGAGGGCGCGCCGCCGGCCGGTGTACAGCTCGACGGCGATGACGATCAGCCAGACCGAGATCACCGTCACCTGCACGCGCTCCATGACGCCCAGCATCAGGCCGAAGTACATCAGGGGCAGCGTGCCCAGCGTCGTGCTCGTCTCCACGACCATGACGGGCCAGCTCCAGCGCGCGAGAACCGGCCAGCGGCCGTACCGGCGTGCGGCGATCGTCAGGGCGATGAGGCTGACGATGCCGCTGGTGACGACGAGCGTGCTGGTCACCGAGTGGAATTCATGGGCGAACGACACCGTCCCGGCCCGCTCGCGCAGCGCACAGGTCGGGTCGGAGTTGGGCGCGCAGTCCATGGCGAACAGCGAGTCGCCGATCGAGAAGACGCCGAACAGCAGCAGGGAGAGCCAGCCGACGAGCGCCCAGCCGCCGGGACGGAGCCGGCGCAGCACGATGGCCGCGACGACGATCGACAGGGTGCCCGAGAAGAAGTCGCAGCCGGAGAAGAAGCCGTGGTACGGCTGGTCGGTGGCGGACAGCTCGCTGACGTAGCCGTTGACCGGGTCCAGCTTCGGGTTGATCACGAACTGCAGGACCCAGGAGCTGTAGACGACGCCCGCGATGGCGGCGAGGACCGGCAGGCACGCGGGAAGCGTCGCCGGATCTCGTGCAGGTCTCGCCGAAGTCACAGGTTCCAATCTAGGTGCCCGATGCGGGTCCCTGGGACTACCCCGCGGCGGCGGACCTAAGCGGCTAACCTGCGGATTCTTACGATCCTTGCAGGATTCTGGAGAAGACCCCGGCGTCCTCGTCGAGCCCGCTGCACGTGTCGTTCTGCGCGGTGGTGTCGGCGGTGCACGGCGTGTCCCGGGTGATCGACCACATCGACAGCCGGCCCAGGTGACGGGTGACGGCCCAGGTGCGGATCTGCCGGGCGTCGTCGGGCTGGAATCCGGCGCCGGTGCCCGTGACGCCGATGACGGGTGCGACGCCCATCCGCCGCCACACCGTGTCCGCGTCCTGGTGGTACAGCCGCTGGAGCTGGCCGTGGGCGGCGGTCGCGGCGGCCTGCACACCCGATCCGGTCGTCTCCGAGGGAAGGAGATCGACGATCGAGACGTCGACGCCCGCCGCCGTCGCCGTCCGTAGCGTCCCGAGCGCGTCGGCGGTGAGGCCGGTCCGGTGCAGCGGAAGGGTGAACGACACGCGCAGGCCGGGCCGGTCGTGGCTCAGCCGGGCCAGTGCCTCGGCGCGGCGGCCGGCCGCCGCGTCGTCGGCCAGCGCCGTGTCGGTGAGGTAGACGTCGATCTGCTCGGTTCCGGTGGTGGTCAGGACGGAGCGGTAGGCCGTGGTCAGCTCGTCGACGTCCGTGCAGGCGTGGGCGAGCTCGGTGGCGCGCGGGCCGCCGAGGGAGACGATGGTGTCGCCGGGGACCTTCTTGATCTGCTTGCGGACGACCGCGTCGCCGAGCGGCGTCAGGCCGCCCCAGGTCGCCGTGCACCCGTCGCCGGCCGCGACGAACCCGAGCGTGTAGGTCTTCACTCCCGTCCGCGCCGCGGTCTTGGCGAAGTCCAGCGGCGGCCAGGTCAGCACGTCGGCGTACGGCGCGAAGGGAACGTCGGCGGCCGGGGCCGCCGAGGCGCTCGGCTCCGGGGCCGCGGTGGTGCTGGAGACGGTGGGCGCCGGGTGGGTGCCGGCCGGGCGCGAGCGGGTCCCGGGCATTTCCGTGATGGCGGCGTCGGGCCGGGAGGCGGTGCGCGAGCGGGCCGACGGGGCCGCGTGCTCGTCCAGGTGGGTCGTCGCCGCCAGGACGGCGGCACCGCCCGTACAGGGAATGAGCAGACCGGCCGAGAGCAGCGCGATCCTGCGGCTCAGCCGGGGTGCCGCGCGGCGCTTGCGGTGTCTGCCCACGGCCTCTCCTCGTGGGGCGGCAGGGACATCGCTGACCGCGGTGACCACTGTCGCGTCTGGGATCCGTCAACCGGAAGTATGGCGCAGCCCTCGGACAAGATCACGATCCGGGCCCGCGTGTCGGTCCGACACTTCCGCGGACCGTCGATCGTTGATCATTTAGGGCCCCGCGCCTGCGTATCGATAAGCCTGTCTGCGGGTATCCAATTCGTAAGAAACGGGGCTCAACAGGTTCAATAGCGCTGGGGAGCGTGGCATCGCTGCGACGCGATGACGTCGTGGTCCGACGGTTAAGGAGGAGATCCCGGACGGCGAGCCGCCTGCGGAGGGGCCCCTGAGAGCCCGGTCCGCGCGGCCGCCTGCGCGTTTCCCGTCGACTCGGAGGAGTAACGTCAACGTGACCTTGGTCAATGACGCGGCGCCGGCCGCGGTGAACACCACCGGCCGCAGGTTCCGCGCCTTCACGGCGAAGCATCTGGACGAGCTCACAGCTCGCGCCGGGCTGACCGCCGAGCAACGCCTGGCGATCCAGGCGGTCGCTACGGTGCTGCCGTTCCGCACCAACAGCTACGTCGTCGACGAGCTGATCGACTGGTCCGCCGCCCCGGACGACCCGATCTACCGGCTCGTCTTCCCGCAGGAGGACATGCTCCCCGCGGAGGACGTCGCTCGCATCTCCGACCTGCTGCGTCGGGGAGCGCCTCGCGCCGAGGTGAACGCCGCCGCCCACGAGGTCCGGCTCAAGCTCAACCCGCATCCGGCGGGACAGCTGCAGCTCAACATCCCGACCCTCGAAGAGGAGCCGATGCCCGGGGTGCAGCACAAGTACCCCGAGACCGTGCTGTTCTTCCCCAAGCAGGGCCAGACGTGCCACGCCTACTGCACCTACTGCTTCCGGTGGGCGCAGTTCGTCGGCGAGCCCGACCTGAAGATGGCGGGCGACGACGTCGACCGGCTCAAGCGCTACCTGCTCGCCCACCCGGAGGTCACCAGCGTCCTGTTCACGGGCGGCGACCCGATGATCATGGGCGAGACCGTCCTTCGCCGCTACATCGAGCCGCTGCTGGACCTCGAGCAGCTCGAGTCGATCCGGATCGGCAGCAAGGCCCTGGCCTACTGGCCGCAGCGCTGGGTCACCGACCCCGACGCCGACGACACGCTCCGTCTGTTCGAGAAGGTCGTCAACTCGGGAAAGAACCTCGCGTTCATGGCCCACTTCACGCACCCGCGCGAGCTCGAACCGCACCTGGTGTCGGAGGCGACCCGCCGCATCCGCGGCACCGGCGCGGTCATCCGCACCCAGGCCCCGCTCATCCGCACGATCAACGACACGCCGCTGACCTGGGAGACCATGTGGCGGCGACAGCTGCGGATGGGCATGGTCCCCTACTACATGTTCGTGGAACGTGACACCGGGCCACAGGACTACTTCGCCGTGCCCCTCGCCCGGGCGTATGAGATCTTCCGCGACGCCTACAAGAACACCTCGGGGCTCTGCCGCACCGTCCGCGGGCCGTCCATGTCCGCGACGCCCGGCAAGGTGTGCGTCGACGGGGTGGTCGAGATCGGCGGGGAGAAGCTGTTCGCCCTCCACTTCATCCAGTGCCGCGACCCGGAGCTGGTGAACCGGCCGTTCTTCGCCAAGTACGACCCGGAGGCCGTGTGGCTGACCGACCTGCGGCCGGCCTTCGGCGACCGGTTCCCGTTCGAGGGGGTCGTGCCGGGCGGGGACGTGACGGCGCACGACATCGTCGCCGCGGGTCCGTCCCTGTGACCGGCCCGATCGCATGGCCCTCCCGCTAGCCCGCCGACAGTGATCGTGGGGCCGTACCCCTGGTACGGCCCCACGAACGAACGCGCGGCGGCGCGGAGACGTCAGCTCTCGAACTCGGGGACGATCTGCGCGCGGCCCAGGGTGTGGCCGGTGATGTTGAAGCCGACGACCGCGGGCGAGGCGTCCTCGGGGACGCCGAGGTTCTCGACGTCCAGCGCGTGCACGGTGAAGGCGTAGCGGTGCGGCGCCCCGGGAGGCGGAGCGGCCCCGTCGAACTCCTTGTTCCCGTAGTCGTTGCGGGCGTGCTTGGCGCCCTCGGGCAGGCCCTTGAAGTCACCGCCGCCCGCGCCCGTCGGCAGCTCGGTCACGGAGGCGGGGATGTCGTACAGGACCCAGTGCCAGAAGCCGCTACCGGTCGGCGCGTCGGGGTCGTAGCAGGTGACGGCGAAGCTCTTGGTCTCCGCCGGGGCGCCCTCCCAGCGCAGGTGCGGAGAGAGGTTCTCGCCGCTGAACCCCCAGTCGTTGAACACGTGCGCGTTCGACAGCCGCTCGCCGTGCGCGACGTCGTCGCTGGTCACGGTGAACGACGGAACCTCGGGCAGGAATTCGTGCGGCAGCGGTGGCCGGCCTGCCATGGCAACCTCCTCGGTCGGTTCGACGGATACGCCTAAGTCCTATCAGCCGTGCCCGCCGACGCCGCGATGATCCTTCCCAGTACGAGGTCGGTCGCCGCCGCCAGCGGAACCGCGACGGCGGCGACGCCCAGGTGCAGCGTCCGCCAGAGCGGAGCCGCCCCGTGTTCGAGGTGGGCGGGGATCCCGGCCGCCACCGTCGAACGCGCTCCGGCGAGCGCACGCGCGTACACCAGGTCACCGGCCGCCAGCGTGAACGCCAGGACGGCGACGGCGGCGATCGCGGGCCGCAGCAGCGGCACGACGACCCGCACGAAGGCCGCGAGGCGGCTGTGCCCGTCCACGAGCGCCTGCTCCTCGACGTCCACCGGAACCGCCCGCAGGAAACCGCCGAACAGCAGCACCCCCACCGGAACGGTGACCGCCGGCTCGACGAGCACCAGCGTTCCCAGGGAGCCGCCGAGCCCGAGCCCGTCCGCCGCCCACGACAGCGGCACCGCGAGCAGCACGGACGGCACGAGGGCGAGGACGGCGATGATCCGGCCCGCCGTGCCGCCCCACCGCCTCCGGCGCAGCGCGTACGCGGCCGGCAGCGCGAGCAGCACCGTCACCGCCGTGACCGGCCCGCCGACGAGCACCGTACGGCCCACCCACGCCCCGAACGGCGTCGACCGCAGCAGGCGCACGCTCTCCCCGGCCGGGACCTCGTGGACGGCCGCCCACAGGCTCCACAGGAACGGCGCCGCGCAGAGCACCGAGGCGACGGCCGCCAGCGCGTAGAGCGCCGCGCGCTCCACGACCCGGCGTACGGCCTGGCGCCGCCGCTGCCGGGCGAGTTCCCGCGCCGCCGTCCGGGCGGCCAGCCCCCCGATCACGGGGCCTCCTTCGTCGCAGGAGCGGTCAAAGATGCCGTGCCGATGGCTCGCTCGCTCCGCTCCCTCACGCGACCTCCTTCGCCGGAGGAGCGACCAAGGTGCTCACGCGGCCTCCTCCGCCGGGGAACGTCCGGCTCGCAGGAGGACGGCAGCCCCGGCCAGGGGCAGGGGCAGCAGGAGGACGGCGATCGCCGCGCCGCGCCCGAGCGCGCCGCCCTCGATCCCCCGCGCGTAGGCGAGCGCGGCGAGCGTCCACGGCGACCCTCCCGGTCCGGT
Organism: Actinoallomurus soli; assembly: GCF_024055715.1. Taxonomy (GTDB): domain Bacteria; phylum Actinomycetota; class Actinomycetes; order Streptosporangiales; family Streptosporangiaceae; genus Actinoallomurus; species Actinoallomurus soli. The sequence continues at coordinate 49,104 of NZ_JAMXMV010000035.1, read as the reverse complement.
CAGTACGGCCGCGACCGCCGCATCGGCGCAGGTCAGGATCGCGGTCAGGAGTGCGGCGACCGCGATCGACGGCAGGGCGAGCGGGATCACGACCTCCACCGCCCGCCGTACGGCGCCCGCCCCGTCGACGCGTGCGGCGTCCCGTACGTCGCGGGGGATCGCGGTGAGCCCGGCGGCCATGACCACGGCGGCCAGGGGCGTCAGCCGCCAGACCTGGACGGCGACGATCGTGCCCAGGACCATGGCGGGCCGTTCGTGCCAGGACGCCACGCCGGCGGCCCGCAGCAGCCGTCCGGCGGGGGAGTGCGCGGAGTCCAGCAGCCACCGCCAGGAGGTCGCCGACAGCGCGGCCGGCGTCGTCCACGGCAGGAGCACGAGCGGCCGGACGAGCCACCGGCCGCGGAACCGGGCCAGGAGAACGTGGGCCAGGACCTGCCCGCAGAGGACCACGAGGACCGTCGAGACGCCCGCGACCACCAGCGTTCCGGTCAGCGCCCGCCAGAACGCGCCGTCGCTCAGCACGGAGCCGAACCGCCGCACGCCGGTGAACCGGTACGCCGGGGCGGCCGCCGTCACCCCGGACAGCGCCAGCGCGATCGCCAGCGCGAGCGGCACGAGGACCAGCGCCGCCAGGTAGACGACCGACGGCAGCAGGAACAGCCAGGTGAGCAGGCCCTCCCGGTCCGCGAGCCCGCCCCGGCGACGAGACGCGGTGTTCGCCGCCACGCGGCTCACCCGCCGATCCGTACGGGCGCCGTGCGGTTGCCGTACTCGGCGTCGAAGAAGCGCACACGGTCGCCCGGCACGGCGAACTCGCGCGTCTCCCCGCCGGCGAGCGGAGTGGTCACGGTGGCGGGCAACCGCGCGATCACCCGCGTCTCGCGGCCGATGCGCGTCACGCGGCCGTACACGTGCCGGTCGCCCGACAGGTGCTCGATCCGGTCGACGCGCAGCGGCATCGTGACCCGCCCGTCCGGGGGGACCTCCTCGGCGGGCAGCAGGTGTTCGGGGCGGAAGCCGATGAGCCGGTCGCCACGCGGCACGAGGTTCATCGGCGGCGTGCCGATGAGGGTCGCGACGAAGGTGTCGACCGGCTCGTCGTACAGGTCCTGTGGCGTGCCGACCTGGCGGAGCCGGCCGGCGTCCAGGACCGCGACGCGGTCGCCGAGCCCCGTCGCCTCGGCCTGGTCGTGGGTCACACAGATCATCGCGGTGCCGAGCCGCCGCTGCAGCGACCGCAGTTCGTCGCGGGCGGCGGCGCGGGACCGCGGGTCGACGCCCGCCAGGGGCTCGTCGAGCAGCAGGACGGCCGGTTCGCGGACGAGGGCGCGGGCGAGGGCCACCCGGCGGCGTTCGTCCGCCGACAGCCGGCCGGGGCGGCGGCCCAGCAGGTCGGGGATGCCGAGCAGGTCGGCGGCCCAGCGGGCCTTGCGCTCGCGCATCGCGCGGGGCACGTGCTCGGCCTTGAGCGGGAACTCGATGTTGCCGCGCACGCTCTTGTGCGGATACAGGGCGTGCGAGGGGACGACCAGGCCGACCCGGCGGGCCCGCGGCGGCAGGCCGTTCATGAGGTGCCCGCCGAGGTGGACCTCGCCCAGCGTCGGGGACTCCAGGCCGGCGATGGTGCGCAGGAGCGTGGTCTTGCCCGCGCCCGCCGGTCCGAGGAGGGCCAGGCACTCACCCTGCTCGGTGGTCAGGTCGACGCCGTCGAGCGCGCGCACGTGCTGCTTGCGGCGGCCTTCGTACACCTTCACCAGGCCCCGCGTCTCGAGGACCCTCACCGGCGGGTGGGCGCGGACGGAGTGACGGAGCGGAAGGGATGGAGGAAGTCGTGTCGGGACAGAGGACGCGCAACCGGCATTGGGCCTTCCCCGTACAGAGGTTCCTCCCTCGAAAGTAGATCGCTCTTGGCCTGGCTTCCAGCGGCAGTTGCCGCACAGGCCCGCATCCGGGGCTTTTCTTGGGTAAGTCGTGTGTCCTGTGTGACCGAAGCGCTACAGTGCGTGATCTACATCGCTCGAACTCCGGGTGCGCGCGGACCGGCCGTCCGCCCGCCCGTCCCAAAAAGAGGAGAAATCAGGACATGCGTGGACTCGCCATCGCGGCGGTCGGCACGGCCGTCGCCGTCGCCGGTGCCTCCTCGCCGGCCCCGGCCTCGTGGGCCCGATCGGTCCGGTCAGGCCCGCCGGCCGCACTGGCCTCGTCGGTCTCGCCGGCGTCCGCGGCGTCCGCGGTGCGGGGGACCGTCGTGCCGGGAGGGCTCGGAACCGCCTCCGGCATCCGCCCGGCGGCCGCCCTGCGGCCCTCCGCCGTGTTCAACGTCCCCTCCGGGTCGGCGGCGGAGCAGAACGCCATCGCCCACCACGTGAACCAGCTGACGGCCGGCGCTCCCCGGGGCGCGCTGATTCGGATCGCGGTGTTCATGTTCACGTCGCAGGCGTTCGCCCGGACCCTGACCGACGCCAAGCGACGGGGCGCGCACGTTCAGCTGGTCGTCGACGCGAGCACCCGGGACAACGACGCGTACCGCCGCGTCGAGCGGGCGCTGGGCACCAGCCGCAAGAGGTCATCGTGGGTGGTGGCCTGCCACAAGGGCTGTGTCGGCGACACGATCATGCATAACAAGTTCTTCCTGTTCTCGCGCACCGGACGGGCGCGGAACGTCGTCGTGCAGTCCTCGGCCAACCTGACCACCCGCAACCGGGTCAACGCCTGGAACAACGCGTTCACGATCAGCGACGCGCGCCTCTACCGGGCGTACGGCCGCTACTTCTCCGCGCTGGCCGCCCGGCATCACGAGCGGGACCACTACCGCGTGACCCGAAGCGGGCCCGTCACCGCGTACACCTTCCCCCGCGCGGGCGACTCGGCCACGACCGACACCCTGTACCGGTTGCTCGGGAAGGTCGGCTGCGGAGGCGGCACGTCCGTCCACGTGACGACGTTCAACCTGAGCCGTACGGACGTCGCCGAGCGGCTCTGGTCGCTGTCCCACCAGGGCTGTGACGTCCGGGTCATCTACACGAACCTGAGCGACCGGGCCCGCGAGATCCTCGAACAGGAGGACGGGCCGGAGCTGCTGAGCAGCCACTACATGTACTTCGACGCGGAGACCGGCGACGAGGTCGACGCCTTCGCCCACTCCAAGTACGTCCTGATCGACGGGACGTACGCCGGGCGGTCCCGGAAGGTCGTCATCACCGGCAGCCCGAACTACACCGAGCCGGCGCTGCGGCACAACGACGAGACGATGATCAGTATCGAGGGGGCCGGCGTCTACGGCGCCTACCAGAACAACTTCACCCGGCTCTGGGACGCCGCCCAGTCTCACTACCAGCTGAAGGGCAGCGTGCCGGACCCCGGATGATCCGGGCGAGAGCCCGCTTCGGAGGTCGCTTCCCCGGAACGTCGTCCGACCTCCGAAGCGGGCTCGATCACTTCCCGGTGGCCTCGACGTAGGCGTCGACGACCGTGTCCGTGTCACCGTCCATGACCAGCCGGCCCTCGTCCACCCACAGCACCCGGTTGCACATCTCCCGGATCGAGTCGAGCTGGTGGGCGACCAGGAAGACCGCACCGGCCTCCTCGCGCAGCTCGTCGATCTTCGCGGCGCTCTTGCGCCGGAACTTCGCGTCGCCGGTGGCCAGCGCCTCGTCGATCAGCAGCACGTCGTGGGACTTGGACGCGGCGATCGCGAACCGCAGCCGCGAGCCCATGCCGGAGGAGTACGCCCGCATCGGCAGCTGGATGAAGCCCTCCTTGAGCCCGGCGAACTTCACGATCTCGTCGTACTTCGCCTTGACCTCGTCCGGCCCCATGCCCATCGCCAGGCAGCCGAGCACGATGTTGCGCTCACCGGTCAGGTCGTTCATCAGCGCGGCGTTGACGCCGAGCAGCGACGGCTGGCCGGCGGTGTAGACGCCGCCCTTCTGCGGCGGCAGCAGCCCGGCGATGGCCTTCAGCAGCGTGGACTTGCCCGACCCGTTGGTGCCGATGACGCCGACCGCGTCGCCCTTGTAGGCGACGAAGGACATCCCGCGGATCGCGTGGACCTCCTTCATCGAGGGGCGGTTCTGCCGGCGCACGACGCGCATGAGCGCGTTGTTGGCGTTGCCCTTCCCGCCCGCGCCGTACACGCGGTAGATGATGTGCAGGTCGTCGACGACGACGATCGGCTCGCGGTTCGGGTCGATCACCACCGGAGGGGCCGACCCGTCGGGGGTTGCGGACACCTTGACCTTCTCCTTGAGGGCGTCAGCCACGGCCGTACCTCTCCTCGGCGCGGTGGAAGTACCAGAAGCCCACCGCGAAGGCGACCACGGCCCAGCCCACGGCGTAGATCCAGATCATGTGGTCGGTCGAGATGAGCTCGGCGTGCTGCTTGCAGGCGTTCGCCGCCTTGACGAGCTGCTTGTGCGTCGTGCCGCCGGCCGCGCACTGCTCGGCGTACTTCGCCGTCATCTTGTGCAGGTCGTGGCGGTAGGAGCCCATCAGCGAGCGGCGGGCGAGCTCGACGTACACCGACCCGGGGTTGGCCTCCATGAGCCGCATGGCCCACGTCGGGACCTTGGAGCTCAGGGTGTACATCGAGAACATGATCCCGGAGAAGTAGAGCCAGGTCCGGAGGATGAACGGCAGGAGCTGGCTGAGGTCCGGGACGAACGCGCCGATCCGCGCGACCACCAGGCTGACGCCGATGTTGAACATCAGCTGCAGCAGGAGGATCGGAATGATCAGCACCCACTCCCAGGTGGGCCACTCCTGGAAGCCGAGCATGATCACCAGCAGCACGCCCATCGCCGCGAACAGCTGCTGGAGCTCGACGATCGTGTACGAGAACGGCAGCGTGGCCCGCGGGAAGTGCAGCGCCCTGATCAGCGACATGCTGCTCTGAACCGACTTCGCACCGGAGGTCACCGACCGCTGGGTGAAGTGGAAGAAGAAGATGCCGGTGACCAAGTACGGGATGTACTTGCTCACGTCCCCGCTCCGGCCCAGCAGCAGGCCGAAGATCAGGTAATAGACCAGTGCGTTCAGCAGGGGGGTGAGGACCTGCCAAAGCTGGCCGAGACGTGACTCGGTGTACATCGCGACGCTCTTGGCCGACGCGAACGCCCAGATGAAGTGACGTCGCTGCCAGAGCTGGCGGATGTACGCACCGAGAGGGGGACGAGCGGCGCTCTGTTTGAGCCCATGGCGCGCGGCGAACTCGGCCAGCGGGGGGTTCCCGTTCATGTGAGGGGGCTCCGCGATCGTGCTGACCTGCCCGCCACCCGAGGCTCCGAGCCGTTCCGGGTGACTCATGCGGAGCAGCCTATTGCAGACCGGCGTCCGGGAACGACCAACCGCCGGATGCGATGCCGACAATGTGATCGTCTGCGTGATCCGGTGCGCAACGGGGATACACCGCTTCATGTCCCTGTTGAATCGAGCGAGAGAGCTGGACCAGCGCGCTTTCGACGCGGTCGCGGCGGCAAAGCTGCCCGGCCTCGAATACGTCTTGCCGCGCCTCTCCAGAATCGCGAATCATTCGGTGCTGTGGGGCGGCGTGGCCGGATCCCTCGCCCTCACCAGGCAGCCGCGGATGCGCCGGGCGGCGCTGCGCGGAGCCATCGCCCTCGGCCTGGCCAGCCCCCTGGCCAACCTCGTGGGCAAACAGGCGTTCCGGCGTCCCCGCCCGCTCATCGAGCTGTTCACGCCCTCGGCCCGTCCGCGCGTCACCCGGACGGGAGTCACCCTGATCCCCTCGATCCGCTCGCCGTGGCGACTGCCGACGTCCCCGTCCTTCCCGTCGGGCCACTCGGCGTCGGCCGCGGCGTTCGCCACGGCGGTCGCGATGGAGGCCCCGGCGGCCGTGGCGGTCCCCGTCGGGGTCACCGCCGCCACGGTGGCCTTCTCCCGGATCTACACCGGCGCGCACTACCCGGGCGACGTGCTCGCCGGGATCGCGCTGGGCACCGTGGCCGGCCTCGGCACGCGCCTGCTGTGGCCCACCATGCCCGGCCCCGCGAGCTCCCGCTGGACCAAGCCGGTGGAGGCGGTCCGCGGGCTCTCGGAGGACGGCGAGGGCGTCGTCGTGGTCGTGAACCCGGGCGCCGGCGCGAACTCCGGTGGCAGGGACGTGACCCGCGTCCTCAAGGAACGCCTCCCGGCCGCGGAGATCATCGAGGCGGACGGCGACCTCGAGACGACGCTGAAGGACGCCGCCGGCCGCGCGGCGGTGCTCGGTGCCTGCGGCGGCGACGGCACGATCCGGGCGGCGGCGGCCGCGGCCCTCGACCAGCGCGTCCCCCTGCTGGTGATCCCCGGCGGCACGCTCAACCACTTCGCCCGCGCGCTGGGCATCGAGACGGCCGCGCAGGCGATCGCCGCGTACCGCTCGGGCTGCATCGCACGGGTCGACGTCGGCCGGGCCGGTGACGAGATCTTTCTCAACACCGCGAGCTTCGGCGCCTACACCGAACTCGTCCAGCGGCGGGAGCGGCTGGAGGGCCGGCTGGGCAAGTGGCCGGCCCTCGCCGTGGCCGCCGTCCGCGTGCTCCGGCACTCCGAACCGGCGGACGTCTACGTCGACGGCCGCCGGCGGCGCGTGTGGTTCGCGTTCATCGGCAACTGCCGGTACGGCGCGCGAGGAGTGACCCCGACCTGGCGCGGACGGCTGGACGACGGAGTGCTCGACGTCCGGCTCATCGGCGCCAAACGCCACATCAGCCGGACCCGCGCGGTCGCCGCCCTGCTGATCGGGCACCTGCGGCTGGTGCCGGACTACAGCACCTGGTCGGCGGGCAAGCTCGAACTGGAGGGCGCCCACGGCGCGCTGCGGCTGACCCGGGACGGAGAGGTCGGGGACGCGGAGGAGGGCACGGTGACCGTGACCAAGGCCCCCGCCGCGCTCGCCGTCTTCGTGCCCTCCGCGACGGCGGCCGCATCCGCCCAGACGACGACCGGCCGCCTCCACTGACCGCCGTCCTCCAGGAGAGCGACGCCGGCCTCCCCTCGGCGCGCCGGTTCCGGCGGAGGCGACGGCCGGCCGATCGCCGACACCCCGCCGACCTGCGCCGAGGCCCGCGCCGGTGGCTCCCTCCGGCGTCCCGCCGGGGCTCGGTCAGGGTTCACGACGGCTCTGGTCGGGTAGGGCGGCTGGAGGGTGGTCACGCAGAGCGACCGCCTGATTCCAGTCGAGGATCTCGGGCGTTCCCCTGCCGGGGGGTCGGACCGGAACGCCTGTATGCCCGGGGGAGCGTCCGAGAGGGGGCTACGCGAAAGGTGAGGTCATCCATGCAGCGCGAGAGCGACAAGCAGGGTACGGCCCAGGACGAGCACCTCCGGAAGGAGACGAAGAACCTCATCAAGGGGAGCGGGACGACACGGGCCGACCACGGTGACGCAGGCGGAGACGCCACGGCACGCCCCGCACGACCGGCCCGGGGCATGTCGCCCGCGGAGGTCGCCCGCCGGGCCGAGCTCAGCCGACACCTGCCGCCCAGCGAGTTCCCCGCCGACCGGCGGCGTCTACTCGCCCACCTGAGGAGCAAGGGCGCGCCCGACTCGCTGGTCGAGGCCATCTCGGGATTGCCCGAGGACAAGGAATTCCACACGATCGGGGACATCGTCCGTGAGATCGGCCTGCCCGCGCGCCACTGAGATGCCCGATCGGTGAACCCGAGCATGTCGAACCGGAGGCGCCCGGCCGGGCGCCTCCTCCCTGACGGCCAGAGCCTCGGCGTCCCCGGCGGGCGGAGCGTCGGCGCCCCTGGCGGCCGGGGCGTCGGCGGCCCGGCGAGGCGGGCGGCCGGGCGTACCCTGGAGACATGGCGCTGAGGACGGGCACCTACGCGCTGGGACCCGAATCGGGACGGCTCCTGCTCCGGACGTCCCGCAGCGGTGTCGGGCGCAAGGTGGGGCATGACCTGACGATCGAGGTGACCCGTTGGTCCGGTGAGGCGGTGGTCGACCCGGCCGACCCCGCGAGCCTGTCCGTGAACGTCGACGCGCAGGCCGACTCCCTGCGCGTGCGGGAGGGCGTCGGAGGGGTCAAGCCGCTGACCGACTCCGACCGGGCGGAGATCGAGAAGAACGCCCGCCAGAAGATCCTCCGCGCCGGCGACCACCCTCTGATCAGCTTTCGTTCGACCGGGGCTCAGGGCACCCCGGAGTCGTTCACGCTCACCGGCGAACTGACCATCATGGGCCGGACGCATCCCCTCACCGTGAGCGGAGGCATGGAGGACGACCGGGTACGCGGCCGGGCGACCGTCGTCCAGACCCAGTGGGGGATCAAGCCGTACTCCGCGCTGCTCGGCGCCCTCAAGCTCGCCGACGAGGTCGAGGTCGAGTTCGACCTGGCCCTCACCACGGCCGACTGACCCGCGCCCCGCCGGTCAGCGGGGGCGGGCCACCCGCGTCTCGTCCCATACGGGCTCGGCGGCCTCGTACACCGATCCGTCGGCCCCGAAGACCACGAACCGGTCGAACGACCGGGCGAACCAGCGGTCGTGGGTGACGGCCAGGACCGTTCCGGCGTACGCCTCAAGGCCCTCCTGCAGCGCCTCGGCGCTGGCCAGGTCGAGGTTGTCGGTGGGCTCGTCGAGCAGCAGCAGCGTGCAGCCGCTCAGTTCCAGGAGCAGGATCTGCAGGCGGGCCTGCTGGCCGCCCGACAGCGTCTCGAACGGCTGGTCTCCGCAGTACTGCAGCTCGTACCGGGCGAGCGCGGCCATCGCCTCGTCGCGCAGCCGCGCGTGCTCGGTCATCAGGATCTCGGCCGGCGTACGGCCGCGCAGGTCGGGCCGGGCGTGGGTCTGGGCGAACAGGCCGGGGACCACCCGTGCGCCGAGACGCTCGTCACCCGTGTGGGCGACGTCCTCCCCGGCCAGCAGCCGCAGGAAGTGGCTTTTACCCGAGCCGTTCGACCCGAGCACCGCGACGCGCTCGCCGTACCAGACCTCCAGGTCGAACGGCCGCATCAGGCCGGTCAGCTCCAGGCCCTCGCAGATCACGGCGCGCTTGCCGGTCCGGCCGCCGCGCAGGCGGACCTTGATGTTCTGGTCGCGGGGCGGGATCTCCGGCGGTCCGGCCTCCTCGAACCGCCGCAGCCGCGTCTGCGCGGCCTGGTACCGCGAGGCCATGTCGGAGTTGTACGCCGCCTTCTGCTTGAACATGCGCACGAGCGCCTTCAGCTTGGCGTGCTCCTCGTCCCAGCGGCGGCGCAGCTCCTCCAGGCGTTCGTTGCGGTCGCGGCGCGCCTGCGCGTACGTGCCGAAGCCGCCGCCGTGGACCCAGACGTTCCCGGCCTCGACCGTGATGATCTGCCGGGCGGCGCGGGCCAGCAGCTCGCGGTCGTGCGACACCAGCAGCACCGTCTTGGACGTCTCGCGCAGCCGGTCCTCCAGCCACAGCTTGCCGGGCACGTCGAGGTAGTTGTCGGGCTCGTCCAGCAGGAGTACCTCGTCGGGCCCGCGGAACAGCGCCTCAAGGACGAGGCGCTTCTGCTCGCCGCCGGACAGCGTCTTCACGTCCCGCCATCGAGCCCGGTCGTACGGGACCCCGAGCGCGGCGACGCAACAGGCGTCCCACAGCACCTCGGCCTCATAGCCGCCCGCGTCGCCCCACTCGGCGAGCGCCCGTGCGTAGCGCATCTGGGTGGGCTCGTCGTCGCGCTCCATCATGGCGAGCTCGGCCTGTTCGAGGGCCTGCGCGGCGTCGCGCACGCGCGGCACGGCCGTGGTCACGAGCAGGTCGTGGACGGTCGACTCGTCGCGGATGTTGCCGATGAACTGCCGCATCACGCCGAGCCCGCCGCTGCGGGTGATCGTGCCGCTCTGCGGTTCGAGGTCGCCGGCGACGAGCCGCAGCAGCGTGGTCTTGCCCGCGCCGTTCGGCCCGACCAGCGCGGCGACCGCGCCGTCCGCGACCCGGAACGACGCGTCGTCCAGCAGGACGCGCCCGTCGGGCAGGACATGGCCGAGATGCGCGACTTCGACGTGACCCACGATCGGCCAGTCTCCGCCATCCCACCGGGGACGCCAACGGATTTTCCGCCGCGGCCGTGCGGAACGCCCGGCGAACGGGCACGGCGGCGGGGACGAACCGCCCCCGACCGACCTCCGGGCTTCCTTCACCGGGAGTGCCGGGCCGCTGCCGGCATCAGCGCCGAGGATCCTCGAGCCTGGAGGAGCAAGAACCCTCGGCGTTGATGCCGGCGCGGTCAGCCCTTACCGAGGGTGTTCCAGCGGGAGGGCGGCCAGACGATCACGAAGGCGCGGCCGATGACACTGCTCACCGGGATGGTCCCCTGGTAACCGTCCTCGATGTGGAAGCGGGAGTCGGCGGAGTCGGACCGGTGGTCGCCCATCACCCAGAGGCGGCCGGCCGGCACCTTGATCGGGCCGAAGCTCTTGTGGTCGTCCTGGTAGACGTACGGTTCGTCCAGCGGCTTGCCGTCGACCAGCACCCGGCCCTGCGCGTCACAGCACTGGACCGTCTGACCGCCGACCGCGATGACGCGTTTGACGAGGTCCTTCTCGTTCGCCTGCGGCATGCCGAACAGGCCGCCCACCCAGCTCAGCCCGCGCTGGAACGGGTTGCTCGGCTTGGCGATCTGCGTCTCCGGCTCCCAGGCGGCGGGCGCGCGGAAGACCACGATGTCCTTCTGCCTCGGATCGTGGAACCGGTATCCGGCCTTGTAGACGAGGATCCGGTCGCCCGTGCAGCCCGCGCAGCCGTGCAGGGTCCGTTCCATCGACTCGGAGGGAATGAAGAACGCCTGCACCAGGAACGTCTTGATCAGCAGCGAGAGTACGAGCGCGATGCCGATCAGGATGGGTAGCTCGCGGAGGAACGACCGTTTTTTGGCGGGTTTCTTCTGGTCCGCCTCGGGCGGAGTCTCGTCAGACACGCCTGTACGGTAAACCGAGCGGCGATGTGATCAGCGTAAGGCCCCACCGACGCACGCCCACCCGGCCCCGCCAGCGCACGCGCACCGTGCCCCGGGCGCAGTGCACCGGGCCCCGCGGGCGTACGAGGGCTCTGGCGCGAATCTCGTGATGGCCACCGCTGGACGCGGCCGCCCCCGGGAACGGGAGCGCCGGGACCGTCTTGTCCCGGCCGTACCCCCTGGTTGTCCACGCGAGCGTTCGGGGGCCGGTACGCTCGGCTGCGTGAGTCGGGAAGGTGTCACTCCTCAGTCCGAAGACTTCTCCGCCTGGTACAACGAGGTCGTCGTCCAGGCCGAGCTGGTCGACCGCGGCCCGGTCCGCGGCACGATGGTCATCCGGCCGTACGGCTACCGCATGTGGGAGCTGCTGCAGGCGGACCTCGACGGCCGCATCAAGGAGGCCGGGCACGGCAACGCCTGCTTCCCGATGTTCATCCCGGAGTCGTACTTCAAGCGCGAGGCCGAGCACGTCGAGGGTTTCTCGCCCGAGCTGGCCGTGGTCACGGTCGCCGGTGGCAAGGAGCTGGAGGAGCCGCTGGTCGTGCGGCCCACCTCCGAGACCGTCATCGGCGAGTACATGGCCAAGTGGATCGACTCCCACCGCGACCTGCCGCTCCTCCTGAACCAATGGGCCAACGTCGTGCGCTGGGAGCTGCGTCCGCGCATGTTCCTGCGCACCACGGAGTTCCTGTGGCAGGAGGGTCACACGGCGCACGCGGACGAGGACGACGCGATGCGCGAGACCATGTGGGCGCTGGACGCCTACGCGGGCGTCGCCCGCGAGCTCGCCGCGATGCCGGTCGTCGAGGGCGAGAAGACGCCGAGCGAGCGGTTCGCCGGAGCGGTACGGACCTACTCGATCGAGGGCATGATGCGCGACGGGCGGGCCCTGCAGGCCGGCACCTCGCACTACCTCGGCACCAACTTCGCCAAGGTCTTCGACATTCAGTACCAGGACGCCCAGGGCGAGCTGGTCCACGCCCACACCACGTCCTGGGGCATGAGCACCCGCATGCTCGGCGGCGTGATCATGACGCACGGCGACGACAAGGGGCTCGTGCTGCCGCCGCGCATGGCGACGTACCAGGTCGTGATCGTGCCGATCGGCCGGGACGAGCTGGCCGAGCGCACGCTCGCGGCGGCGAGCGAGCTCGCGGCCCGGCTGAAGCAGGCCGGCGTGCGCGTGCACGTCGACGAGCGCACCCAGCTGCGTCCGGGCTTCAAGTACAACGACTGGGAGATGCGCGGCGTCCCGATCCGGCTGGAGCTCGGCCCCCGCGACCTCGACGCCGGGGTCGTGACGCTGGCCCGCCGCCTCGGCGACCAGGGCAAGGAGCAGATCCCGCTCGACCGCGTGCCCGAGGTGCTGCCCGGCATCCTGGACGACTTCCAGGCGTTCCTGTACGACCGCGCGGAGCGCTTCCGCGACGAGCACACCGCCGAGATCGACGACTGGGAGTCCTTCCGGTCGCAGGTGAGCGGCGGCTGGGCGCGCGTCCTGCACTGCGGCCGTACGGAGTGCGAGGACGAGATCAAGGCGGACACGGCCGCGACGCCGCGTGTGATCCCGGCGCAGGCGCCGGAGGAGACGGGCGTCTGCTTCCGCTGCGGGCAGCCGTCGGCGTACGGCAAGCGGGTCATCTTCGGCCGCTCGTACTGACCGAACGCGCAGGCTGACCGCGAACAGCCGGGCTGACCGCGTCCGCGCAGGCTGACCGTGAACGCACGAGCAACGGCCCCCGTGTCTCACACAGGGGCCGTTGCTCGTCGTCATCAGTCGATGACCGTACGCCCGGCGGGTGAACCGTCGCGCGGGGGCGCCTCACGGCCCTCGCCCGCAGCGTCACGGCCCTCGTCCTCGGCGCCCCGGTCCCCGCGGTCCCGTCCGCTCCGGTCCCGCTCGCTCCGGTCGCGTTCGGCGCGGTGCCGCTCCGCCTCCTCGCGCCGAAGTTCGCGGCGGTCGGCCTCCGTGCGCTCGGCGTCGTACTTCTCGGCGTCGGCCTCGCGCGCGGCGTAGATCCGGCGGCGGGTCACCATCGGCTGCACGAACCAGGCCCACCCCGCGATCAGGACGAATCCCGCCGCCGTCCCGGCCGCCAGCCCGGAGGAGAAGAACCCCTTCGCGGCGACGGCCACGGCGCTGGCCATGGACACGGTGAGCGCCAGCGTCCCGGCGATGCCGTACCGGTTCGACCGGTTGACCAGCAGGTCCTTACGGCCGGACCGGAACAGCATCCGGTGCTGGGCGGCGGGGGCCATCAGGCAGATGGACGCGCACGCCGCCGTGATCAGCGACAGGTAGAACACCCACTGCCCGGTGTGCCCGACCCGCTTGAACCCGTTCGAGAACGGCAGGGTGAGCAGGAACGCGAACAGGAACTGCACCCCGGCCACGATGACCCGCAGGCCCTGCAGCATCTCCACGAGTTCGCGGTCGAACCGCTCCCGTGGTGTCTCGTCCCGACGCGGATCCGGTTCCCCGGTCTTGCTCGTGTCCCTCGTGTCGCTCGTGCCCATCGAACGCCGTCAGAAGTCCTCGTCCTCGTCGGCGGCGCCGGCCCCGACCCCCGCGAGAACGGGCTCGGGCTCGGGCACCGGCTGCAGGGACTCGTACACCTTGACGGTCTCGTGCGCGACGCGCTCCCAGGCGAACCGCGACCGGACCCGGTCGACGGCGCCGATGCTGAGGGCCGTGCGCATCGTCGGGTCGGCCAGCAGCGTGCGGACGCGCCGGGCGATCTCCATCGGCCGGTCGGCCGGGACGTGGATGCCCGTGACGTTCTCGATCACCGAGTCGAGGTGGCCGCCGACGGGAGAGGCGACGACGGGGGTACCGCAGGCCATCGACTCCAGCGGCACCCGCCCGACGGTCTCGTACGCGGGGACGCTGATCGTCAGGTCGGCGGAGCGCAGCAGCTTCGGAGCGTCGTTCGCCGAGACGCGGCCGATGAACGTGACGCGGTCGGCGACCCCGGCCTCCTTCGCCTTGATCCGCAGCTGGTGGACGGTCTCGTCGGTCTCCAGGTCCTCGCGCGCGGGGCCGCCGGCCACCACGAGCTCGGCGTCCGGGATCCGGGCCAGCGCCTGGATGACGGAGACGACGCCCTGGTGCCGGCCGACCTTCATCATCGTGACGAGGCGCGGCGCGTCACCGCGCGGCATGGACGGACCGCTCGGGGAGAACTTCTCGACGTCGATGCCGGAGGGCACCAGCGTGATCTGGCGGCGCGAGATGCCCAGCCGTACGAGCTCGGTGCGCTCGCTCTCGGTCATGGCGACGACCGAGCGGACACTGCGGCCGATGGCCTTCTCCAGGCGGACTCGCGTCGGCGAGCAGGGCTGCCCGGACCGGCTCAGCGCCGCCCCCAGGGTGTGGAAGGACTGGACGACCGGGATGTCGAGGCCGTTCGCGCCGGCGATCGCGGCCAGGCCGCTCACCCAGTGGTGGGCGTGGACGACGTCCGGGCGCTTGCCGTGCCACCGCCGCGCGAGCTCCGCGCCGAAGTCGGCGAGGTAGGGCAGCAGCTCGTCCTCGGCCAGCGGGCGGACGGGCCCAACGGCCAGCTGCTCCACGGTGACCCCGGGAGCGAACCGCACCTTCTCCCGCGGGTCCCCGCCGTCCTGCCGGGTGAAGACGGTCACACGGTGGCCCTGCCGCCCGAGCTCACGGGCGAGTTCGGCGACGTGGACGCCCAGTCCTTCGTCAAGGCCTTTGGCGGCGCCGAGGGGGCTGTCCTGGACCGAGACCATGGCGATGTTCATCATCGAGCAACCTCCAGGAAGTTCAAGCGACCGGGCGCGTCGGTGTCCGCGACGATCTCGGCCCGTACGGCTCCCGGGAGTACGGGACGGGAACCGAGGGAGTGATCGGGGGTGGGGTTTGCGCGCGTGCACTCACGGCCAGGGACGTTGCCTGGGACCGTGGGGGAAAGAGAGGAAACCGCCGACGTCAGGCCGCCGAGCGGGCCTGAACTGTATGTACGCATGCACACCCTCCGGAGATCGAGGGCGGGTATGCCGCCCTCCGGTGGTGTGCCTGCGTCTTAGGCACGAGTTCCTGGACCCAATTATTACCTCATGTCGCGGCGATTAAACAGCCGACCCGGAAACCGCGATCCGGCCGCCGGTGTCCGCGGTGACGCGCAGGGCCAACATCGACACGTCATCGCGCAGCTCACCGCCGCAGAACTCGATCAAAGCGTGCTCGACCGCCAGCGGCATGTCGGCGACCGGACCGTCGGCGTGCGCGGCGAGGATCTCGACCAGGCGCTCGTGCCCGAAGCGGTTCCGCATCGCGTCGGAGCTCTCCACGACGCCGTCGGAGTACAGGAACAGCGTGTCCCCGGGCTCCAGGTCGAGCGACTCGACGCCGACCTCGAAGTCGTCGGCGGGGAACAGGCCGAGCGGGATCCCGCCGCCGCTCAGCGTACGGATCAGGCCGTCGCGCCGGATCAGCACCGCGGGCGGGTGCCCGGCACTGCCGATCATGACGGAGAGGCCGTCGTCGCGTGGTTCGACGCAGGCCATCACGGCGGTGACGAACCGGCCCTCGTGGTCGAGCAGCGTCTCGTTGACCATCGACAGGACCTCGTCGGGCTTGGCGTTCCACCGGCCGAGGATCCGGATGCCGTGCCGCGCGCCGGCGTTCACCGCCGTGGCGTCCTCGCCCTTGCCGCAGACGTCGCCGAGGGCCACGCCCCAGCCCGCCGCGGTCGGGAACACGTCGTAGAAGTCGCCGCCGAACCCGCCGTCCCGCGTCGCCACGACGTACCGCGCGGACACCTCGGTGCCGGGGATGGCCGGCAGCTCGCGGGGCAGCAGGCCGGCGCGCAGCCGTTCGGTGACCTCCGTACGGCGCCGGTAGCGCCGCCCCGTCCGGATCACCAGCGCGAGGTTGCGGGCCAGCCGCTCGACCAGCCCGAGGTCCATCAGGTCGAACGGTCCCTGTTCGCCCGAGACGGTCAGCGTGAGAGTGCCGAGGGTGCGCTCGCCGTCGTCCAGCGGCACGCAGATCAGCGAGGACGCCTCCATGAGCCCGCACACGGGCAGGTCGCCCTCCGTGGTGCCGAGCGTCCGCAGATCGTCGATGTGGGCCTGCAGGACCGACTGGCCGCTGTCGTAGACCAGGGAGGGCAGCGAGCCGGGGCCCGGATGGACGTTCTCCAGCATGCGGGCGATCTGGGTGCGGCGCTCGTCATCCGGGCCCATGACGACCTGGCGCCGCAGCGTGCCGTTCCGCTCCACGTCGACGATGACCCAGTCGGCGAGCTCGGCGGCGAGCAGCCGCGCCGAGCGGCGTACGGCCACCGACTCGGTCAGCGAGTCGTCCTCCAGCAGCATCCCGGTCGCGGTGGCGAGGACGTCCATCCGGTGGACGACCGTGGCGACGGCGTCGTCCGTGGCCGACACCTCGGGCGCGGCCTCCTGTGCGTCCGGTTCCTTCGTCGCCGGGGCGGTCGCGGCGACGACCAGCGGCTCGGGCTCCCCGCTCACCCAGATCCGGGCGAGCGTCACGTCGGCGAACACGGGGCCGTGCTTGGACAGGAAGCGCACCCGCGTGCGCCGCCGCTGCCCCGAGTGGAACACCCCGGCGATGTGCGAGCCCACCGCCGCCCGGGTCGCCATGTCGCAGAACACCGGGAACGGCTTGCCGGTGAGGTAGCCGGCGGACGAGCCGAGCAGCGCGCCCGCCTGGCGGTTCACCCGGCGGACCGTGCCATCGCGTTCGAGCAGGAAGAGCGGGACGGGGGCGTCCTGGAACACCGTGCGCAGCATCCGGCGCTCGCTCTCGGCGGCCTCGGAGCGCGCCTCCGCCGACGCCCGGCCGTCACCGGTGGCACCGAGCGCCGCCACGGCGAGCTCGAGCTCGACGAGGGCCGCCTCCAGGAGGGGGCCCGAGTCGGCGTCGGGCAGGGCCGCGGCACTGCGGAGCTCGCTCAGCCGGATCTTGAGCTTGGCGGTGTCCTGGATGAGGGACTGGGTCTCTTGCTGGTCGGACATGTCCCTCCCAGCGTGGCGTGATCGCTGCCCGCGACCAAATCGGACGGCTGCTCGTTACTCTAACGGCCGCCCGTGGCCCCAGCGAGGCCGGACCGCCCGGTGCCGCCGCCATCGGGGCCATTGCCTTCGACGATACGCCGCGCCAGCGCCGTCAGCTTGACGTGCCGGGTCTGGGAGATGCGCTTGAGCTCGTTGAACGCGGTCTCGGCGTCACAGCCCATCGCGTGCATGAGCACACCCTTCGCCTGGTCCACGACGGCCCGCGCCTCCACGGCCTGCTGCAACTGCACCGCCGTACGGTGGGCGTCCTCGTAGTGCCGCGTGTTGGACACGGCCGCGCCGCCCTGCGCGGCCAGCAGGGCGCCGATCCCCAGCTCCCGCCGGTCGAGCGCGCCGGGCACCACGCCGTACATCATCAGCGTCATGAGGATCGGGCCGGTGCGGTGCACGGTCGTGGCGAAGCACCGGACCCCCCGTTGCAGCGCGATGGGGGTGAAGGCGGGCCAACGGGTCTCGACGAGCGTGTCGGCGCAGAAGATCGAGGTCTCGGTGCGCGCCACGTCGAAGATCGGGCCGTCCCGGCGAGTGCTCTGAACGTCGACGAGGTAGGCCAGGTCGGGGTGCGTGCTGGTGACGTCGCGGGGCTCGGGGTCCTCTCCCGCGGCCCACCGGATCCCGGTCGCCCCCGCGCATCCCCGGACCGTACGGACCGCGAGCTCGGTCACGCGCCGCAGCGCCGCCGTCTCCGAGGCCTCGTGGATGAGGCCCAGACGGGCGATCTCGACGGCCAGTTCACTGCTGATCTGCGGTCCCACGCCGTCCACGGTAGCTCCCCCTAGCCGACCCGGTGTTCGCCGCCATGGGCGGCAGGGGCGCCCGGATCGTCGCCGGTCACGACGTCCCGGAGTGAGACGATGCCCACCGCCCTGCCCTCCTCGACGACGGGAAGCCGCCGTACGCCTCGCTCGCGCATGAGGCGCACGGCGACCTCGGTCTCGTCGTCGGGCCCGATCGTCACCACACCGGCGCTGCAGATCTGATCGAGCCGGGTGCCGTACAGGTCGCGTCCCTCCGCTACGGCGCGTACGACGATGTCGCGGTCGGTGAGCAGTCCGCACAACCGGCCCGCCTGCGTGACGAGCACCCCGCCGACGCCTTGGTCGCGCATCAGCCGGGCCGCCTCGGTGAGCGGCGCGTCGAGAGGAAGGGCGACCGGCTCGGGCGTCATCACGTCGCGTACCTTCTGCGCCATTGCGAACACTCCCTTCGCCCGTCATGCGCCGACTACCCCCAGAGGCGGGTCTTATTCCGGACCGGGGCGCGGTGCGGAAGATGAGCGCTGAAGGAAGTTCGAGGGTGTTCGCCCTATTTCGATCGTCAGAAGTCGAAGATCGAGGCGGTCTTGTCACGCAGCACGCACGTGTTGGGGTACTGCCCGGTGAGCTTGACGGGCCGGCCGCGCCACTGCCCTTCCGCGCTCACCGTGACCGGCGAATAGATCATGAAGCAGGCCCGAGGATTCTTACGGTCGGGGGCGATCGTGAGGTCGTTCCCCGCCTTGTCGAGGTCCGCGCACGCCTGGGCGGCCTTCGGGTGGGTGCCCCCGACCGGGTCGCACTGCAGCGTCACGGTGCGCGGGGTGCCCGAGCCCATCGCGCTCCGCAGCGTGAGCAGCGTCGGGCCCGCCACGGACTGCCCGGTGGCCGGGTCCGCCGACGGTGCCGCCGGGTCGGCCGCACCGCCCTGCGGCTGCGTCGCGGCGGATCCCGGAGCCCCGATGCCCGCCGCGGGCGGCATCCGCTCGTTGAACGGCGACCGGCCGCTCGCGGAGGTGTCCAGGTCACGGACGACCGCGCCGGGCGGTGCGGGCCGGACATGCCTTCCCGCATGGGGCCGGGCGGCCCCCGTCCCGCTTCCAGCGGTCGGAGGCGCCGGTCTCGCCTGCGCTCCGGCGGCCGAGACCGAGAACACGACCGGAATGGCGGCGGCGATGGAAAACGCCAGAATGATTCGCATTTGTCTTTCCCCCCGAAAAGTCCGCCTGATCAGCGGAGCTCAATCGCTCACTGTAGCGCACTGATCCCATTCCGTAATCGGGCCGCATGTCCGTAGCCGACGCCCGTAAGGGGTCCGCGCCGATAGGATCAATAGCGTTTCCGCACCCATACGCCCGGTTCACGCCGAGAGGAGACCGGTGTCCGAGCATGCCTGGCAGGTCACCGTGCTCGCCGAGCTCGGTATCCCCCTGTCCGGGCTCATGGTCTCCGACCCGAGCGGCCGTCCCGTCCCCCATGCGGCCGACGGCCAGGCCGCGGCCGGCGGCGTCTCCGAGGCCCCGCCCGCGCCGCGGTCCGCCGCGGCCGCCCGGCAGGACGATCCGCGCCCGCCCGAGGACGTCCCCCCGGCCGTCGAAGCCCCGGCCGTCGAAGCCCCGGCCGTCGAAGCCCTGGCCGTCGAAGTTCCGGCCGGCGGAGCACCGGTGGCCGGATCGCCGGAAGCGCCGGTGGTGCAGGAGGCGCCGGTGGCGCCGGTCGAGCGCACCGTCGCCGACCCGGACGAGGGCGAGCTCCCGGCCGGTGACCGGCCCCACCCCGCGGGCCCGGTGGTGATCGGCGGAACCGTCGACGACGACCGGGCCGTCTCGTTCGGCGGCTCCACCGGTGAATCGACCGGCGACTCGACGGCACCGGTCGTCTCACCGCAGCGGGAACGGGAGCCGCGGCCCGAGCCGGAGACGCAGGCGGAGCGAGGCCCGCAGGCGGACCTGGGGCCAGAGCCCGCGTGGGGTCAGGTGGCCCCGCCCCAATGGGAGCAGACGCCGCCGCAGGCGGAACCGGAACCACCCGCGCAGTGGGGGCGGTCGCCGTCACCGGGGGAGCAGGCGCCGCCCGCGCAGTGGGCGCAGTTCCCTCCGCAGCCCGAACAGCCCCCGCCGCCGGAGTGGGCGCAGGGAGCGCCGCGGGCGGAGCAGGCCTCGCCGCCGGAGTGGGGTCAGGGAGCGCCGCGGGCGGAGCAGGCCTCGCCGCCGGAGTGGGGTCAGGGAGCGCCGCGGGCGGAGCAGGCCTCGCCGCCGGAGTGGGGTCAGGGAGCGCCGCGGGCGGAGCAGGCCTCATCGCCGCAGTGGAGTCAGGGCGCACCGCCGGTCGAACCGGCCCCGCCGGCGCAATGGAGCCAGGGGGCACCGCAGGCGGAGCAGGCCCCGCCGGCGCAATGGGACCAAGGATCGCCGCAGGCGGAGCAGGCCCCGCCGGTGCCGTTGGCGCAGTTCCCTCCGCCGGCCGAGCAGGCGCCGCCGGACCCGGACCCGGGGGTGCCGCAGGCACCGCCCGCGCAGTGGGCGCAGTTCCCTCCGCGGACGGAGCAGGCGCCGCCGGCGCAGTGGGGGCAGACGCCGCCGGAGCAGCCGTCGGCGTGGGACCGGCCCGCGCAGCCACAGTGGGGGGACCCGGAGACACCGCCGCAGGCGGAACGGGAGCAGCCACCCGCGTGGGTGCGGAACACCGGACGGCAGGGGGACCAGGACGCCCCCGCCGCGGCATGGCCCGATCTCCCGGCGGAGGGCGGGCCGGGCCCGTCGCCGTGGGACTCGCCACAGCAGCAGGCGGGATGGGACCAGGCCGTCCACTCGTCCTGGGGGGCTCAGCCGTCGGCGTCGCAGGAGGCCTGGCCGGCCGGCTCCGACGCCTGGCAGCAGGACCCCGGCGCCGCGCCGGGGCGATCGGCGCAGGGCTCACCCGCGTCCGGTCCACCGCCCGCGTCCGGTCCCGCGCAGCTCGGGCCGCCCGTGACCGGCGGGCCGATCGCCCCTCGGGATCTCGTGCGCCGCTCCGCGTACGGCGATCCTCTGGTGCGCCGGATGTCCCGTGGGGTGCGCCGGGCCATGGGGGCAGCCGCCGCGAACGACGTCCGCAAGGCCACGGACGTGGCGGCCGTGCTGAGCCGTCCCGTCCCGTCCTGCCGGCAGATCGTGGTCACCAGCATCCGGGGCGGCGCGGGCAAGACGACCGTGGCGGGGCTGACCGCGACCGTGATCGCGCAGTACCGGCAGGACCGTGTGCTGGCCGTGGACGCCGACTCCGGGCTCGGCTCGCTCCCGTTGCGGATGGGCGTGGGCCCGCGGCTGTCGCTGCACGACCTGACGTCGTCGCCGCAGCCGAGGTCGTTCGAGGAGGCGTCCCGGTACCTCGCCCAGACCACGGACGGTCTGTGGGTGCTGTCCGCGACGGCCGGAGGGCGGATCGCCGGAGAGCTCGACCTCGCCACCTTCCGTACGGCCGCGGGCGCGATGAGCCGTTACTTCGCCGCGTCGGTGATCGACTGCGGCGCCGGGCTGCTGGCGGAGCTGCAGCGCGGCATCATGGCCGAGGCCCACGCCCAGGTCATGGTGACGCCCGGCACGGTCGACGGGGCGCTCAGCGCGCACGGCGCCCTGGAGTGGCAGGCGAACAACGGCTACGAGCACCTCCTGCCCCATACCGTGATCGCGTTCGTGACGCACACCCCGCACGTGGACGCCGACCTGACGCGGGCCGCGCAGATGCTCAGCTCGGGCGGGCTGCCGGTGGTGCACATCCCGTACGACCGGCATCTGGCCGCCGGAACGGCGGTCGAGTCCGCCCGGATCGGCCACGAGACCCGGGCTGCGGTCATCCGGATCGCGGTCGAGGCGTTCGCGCGGGCGATCGCCGCGTGACGACGACCCCTGACAGTCGCGACACTGCCCGATAGGAGGTGAGGTTCTTGACCAGCGACTTCGTCGCGTTGGTCCGGCACCGGCCCGAGATCTCGACCGTCATCGACGGCCTGATCGCGTTCGGCGAGTCGCTGGAGCCGTACGACGCCGGTGACGGGGCCTTCCATCTCTACGACGCCGGCGGGCGGCTGGCCGTCTCCATCGAGAGCCCGCAGCTCGTCGAGGTCCGCGGTGAGGTCGAGCGGCTGCTGGGCCCGGAGTTGGCGGGCCGCGTACGGGTGCCGGTCTGGTGGGTCGAGGTGCGCGCGGCGGCGGGCGTTCCGGAGGCGATGCGGATCGCCCGGAGGTTCGCGGACGACCTGGTCCACTGGCAGGGCGGCACCGTGTGGCCGGAGAGCGCCACTCCTCCGGTGAAGGAGAGCCCATGAGTGAGCGGAGCGAGCGACCCGTGGGCGCGGTGCGTCCGGTCGCTCTTCCGGCGAAGGAGGGCCCGTGAGTGAGCGGAGCGAGCGAGCCATGAGCGCAGTGCGTCCGGTCGCTCCCCCGACGAAGGAGGGCCCGTGACCGGGCCGGCGGCGGACGCGCTGACTCCGAGCGCCATGGTGGTCCTGCAGGACCGTCCGGTCGTGGGATTCACGAAGTGGCTGGCCGACGGGCTGCGGCTCTGCAGCGAGACGCGGCGCGGACTGCAGATCGTCACCGGGCCGGACTCCCGGATCACGGTGCCGCTGCGGCTGGTGCTCACCAGCCCGAACAGCCACTGGGTGGTCCGCGCGGACGGCGGCTACTACGACGGCCTGTCCGGGGTGCCGCTCGTGTGGGACGGCGCGGGCTTCGTCACGGATCCGCAGGCCCGGACGTACGCGCCCGCGTACACGACCGCCCCGTCGGAGCCGGTCGGCGCGCAGCTGACGGTGACGTTCCGGGTGCGGTACACCTCGGAGACCGGGATCGGCACCGCCACCGAGGAGATCTGCACCGCGCTGACCGGCGGCCCGCCCGCCGGCTGGGGAACGGCGGAGCCCGCCACCGACGTGTGGCGGCGTGAGCGGCTCAGCGAGCTGTTCTGGTCACGGGGCGCGGAGGCGACGTGGCTGACGATCGTCGGCGCGGGCGCGACGCCGGCCGTCGGCACGCTGCTCGTCTCGAAGACGGGTGAGGTGGTGGAGGAGGCGGTGACGATCGTCGTCGGGTACGCCGATCCACGGGACGTGCCGGTCGCCGAACTGCCCGGCCTCCTCGGAGGCATCGCCGCCGGGCGGCACCTGATCTCGCTGTTCACGCAGCTGGGCAACGGGCGCGCGGACCTGACGACGGTTCCGCGCTGGCTCGGGCCGCCCGGGCCGATCGGCATGGCCGTGGGCGGAGCGGTCTCGGAGGCGCCGGGCATCCCGGCGCAACGGATCGGGGACGCCCGGTCGCCGGCGGTCTGGTACATGCTGGGGGACGGCCGGCAGCAGGAGGGCTGGCAGCGGTACGAGCAGCTGACCCGGCATCTGCAGGGCGGCTTCTGAGCGACGGGCCCGCGCGACCGCGGTTCGATGCGACCGCGATGCGACCGCGATGCGACCGCGATGCGGCCGCGATGCGGCCCGATGGGACCTCGTGGGGGCTCCGCTGCGACCAGGGCGCGGCCTCGATGCGATCTCGTCGCGGCCCGGTGTGACCGTGACGCGGCCCTGATGCGACCCCGTCACGGCTCCGACGAGGTCCGGACGCGGCCTGGTCGCGAGCGCGTCCGCCGCTCGGACGCGCCCGCTCCGGATGACGGGTGCCGGGTGCCCGGTGGCAGCTCCGGGCGGCGCGTTCAGGCGGCGCGGACCACGGCGACGCGCGGCGCGTACTCCTTGAGCTGTTCGCGGAGCTGACGGCGGCCGCGGTGCAGGCGGGACATCACCGTGCCGATGGGGGTGCCCATCATCTCGGCGATCTCCTTGTAGGGGTAACCCTCGACGTCGGCGAGGTACACCGCCGTACGGAACTCGACGGGCAGGTCGCGCAGCGCCTTGATCACGTCGGAGTCGGGCAGATGGTCGAGCGCCTCGTGCTCGGCCGAGCGCAGGCCGCTGGACGTGTGCGACTCGGCGCGGGCGAGCTGCCAGTCCTCGATCTCCTCGGTCGCGGCGCGCTGCGGCTCGCGCTGCTTCTTGCGGTACGTGTTGATGAAGTTGTTGGTGAGGATGCGGTGCATCCACGCCTTGAGGTTCGTGCCCTCTTTGAACTGGTGGAAGTTCACGTAGGCTTTCGCGAGGGTCTCCTGGACGAGATCTTCGGCGTCGGCCGGGTTGCGCGTCATCCGCACCGCGCTGGCGTACAACGGGTCGATGAGCGGCGTGACGTCGCGCTCATATCGCTCGACGTCCTGGCGGCGTGCATCGCTCGCCACAGTCGTCATTTGCTGCTCCATAGGGGTACTGACCCGGACGGATCACCGTCTCTGGTCGGGGGGAGCTCCCCGCTACGGTGCGGGGCCGGTTTCGAGGCGCCGGACACGGAGATTCCCGTGCAGCTTGTCGGCTATGTGTGCCCGTCAGGGGAGTGACGGACCTGATCGCCGATGCGCCACCGACGTCTGTGTCGGCCCGACCGGCGAGAAGGCTCGGCGCCTCTCACGCGGGCGCCTACCGGAGTCGTCAGTCTAACGCAAGTTCGACACGCTGCGAAATGAGCTTCGTCACACTCCGTGTCCGCATGGGGTGCTTCCCTTCGTCGCTCGCCGACGGTGCCGACGGGTCCTTGGCTGGTCGAATAGGGTCGTTACCCCTTTTTCGGCGGACACAACGTGCGGCGTGCGCGGCGTGCGCGAAACCACAGGGCGTGGCCGCGAGTCCCATGTCGGCGAGTCCCGTGTCGGCGAGTCCCGTGTCGGCGAGTCCCGTGTCGGCGAGTCCCGTGTCCGCGGGTCCCGTGTCCGCGGGTCCCGTGTCCGCGGGTCCCGTGTCCGCGGGTCCCGTGTCCGCGAGTCCTGTGGCCGCGCGACGCGTGGCCACGGGACTCATGACCGCGTGCCCCGCGGCGGGGCGACCACGCCCGTGGCGGTGGCCGATCGTGCCGCGCTCCGTCGTGAACGGCGCCGCCGGACGGCCTCATGTGGTCACCTGACGTGTCGGCGACCTCGCTGAGCGACGTAATCGGGGGGAAACGCAGCGCGTTCGCGCGGGCGGTTGTAACGTCGATCGCATCGCGGGTCGGGGGGCCGTGCGTCTTGCATCCTCGCTGACGAGGGGGTCATCCGTGGTCACTCGGCAACGCCCCGCCACGCGCCTCGCGGCCGCCGGGCTGCCGCCCCGGCTG
Organism: Actinoallomurus soli; assembly: GCF_024055715.1. Classification (GTDB taxonomy): domain Bacteria; phylum Actinomycetota; class Actinomycetes; order Streptosporangiales; family Streptosporangiaceae; genus Actinoallomurus; species Actinoallomurus soli. Next base: position 24,184 of record NZ_JAMXMV010000035.1, on the reverse strand, counting down.
CTGGACCGGCACCTGCTCGGGATCGCCCCGATGGCCGTCGTGCTGCTCGACGGGCTCGGCCGGGTGCTCCGCTGGAACCCGGCGGCCGAGGACGTCTTCGGCGCCCCGTACGACGCGGTGGCCGGCCGCCCGCTGCGCACGCTGCTGCACCTGCCGCAGGAGCACCGGTCCGCGTTCGAGTTCGGCGATCGGCAACTGCGCCACGTCTGGACCGGGGTGTGCCTTGTCTCGCGCCTGGACGACGGCGCCCTACGGGAGATCGCCTGGTGGGTCTACCCGCTGACCGGCCAGGGCGACGCCCGCGGACTGGCCGTGGCCGCCGACGCCCAGCGCATCAGGGAGAACGGCCACGGCCTCGCGCTCGGCGACGTCGTCGTCACGCCCCCGCCGCCCACCCCGCTCACCGCCACGAGCGGCGTCCGCATCCTGCGCGTCGAGCCCACCCTCGTACAGTCGTCGACCGTCGACTCCGCGCTGCTCCGGCGCCGCCTCGCGGAACTGCTGCCGCCGGACCTCGACCGCCCGCAGATCGCCGACCAGGTCCTCGCCCGCGGCTATCCGGCCGTGAACGTCAGCGTCACCGTGCGCCTGCCGTTCGCCGGTCACCGCGGCACCGCGCCGAGGGCGAGACGCGTCCGGTCGACCGCGCCGTCGCCGATCGCCCCCGCGCAGATCGTTCCGGCGCCGACCAGCCCGGCGGACGCCGGTGTCGCGCCGTACGCGCCGTACGCGCCGTACGATCCGTCGCCCGCCGAGGCCCTGGAGCACCTGGCGGCCCAGGAGCGCCTGGACTTCCTCAACCACGTCGGCGCCCGCCTCGCCGACACCCTCGATCCGGTGCAGACCGCCCAGGTCCTGTGCGACGCGCTGGTGCCCTCGTTCGCCGACTTCGCGGGCGTTCAGCTGCTGGAGTCGATCGTCTCCGACCAGGAGCTGCCCCCGGCCGAGGCGGACGCCTCGCCCAGCCTCGTCCGCGTCGCCATGCGCTACGACGAGGAGGACGGCCACTGGGACGACCTCGTCCCGCTCGGCGAGCTGATCCGGATGCCCTCCCGGACATCGCTCGCCGGCGACCTGACCACGGGGCAGAGCATCAACGTCGCCCGGATCAGCGACCGCGTCAGCCGCCGCATCTCCTCCCACGTCGGCGGGCGCGACCTGCGGCCCCTGCTGCGCGGCCGGGCGCTGCTGGTCACCCCGCTCATCGCGCGCGGCAAGGTCTTAGGCACGATCTTCCTGCTCCGCCGGCGCGACCGGCCGCCGTTCGGCGAACCGGAGGTCGCCGTGGCGGAGGAGCTGGGCCGCCGGGCCGCGGTGTGCGTCGACAACGGGCGCCTGTACCGCCGCGAGGCGCGCGTCGCGGCGCAGTTGCAGCACAGCATGCTGCCCGACGCCCCACCTGTCGTCGCCGGCGCGCGGATCTGCTACCGCTACGTCCCCGCCGACGAGGCCGTACGGGTCGGCGGCGACTGGTTCGACGCGATCCCGCTGCCCGGCAGCAGACTCGCCCTCGTCGTCGGCGACGTCATGGGCCACGGCCTGACGTCCGCCGCCATCATGGGCCAGCTCCGCACCGCCGTACGCACCCTCGCCCCGCAGGATCTGCCGCCCGACCAACTGCTCCGCCAGCTCGACGACCTCGCTCGTCGCCTCGGCGACGAGTGCCTCGCGACCTGCATCTACGCCGTGTACGACCCGGTGGCCCGGCGCTGCGAGATCGCCAACGCCGGGCACCTGCCTCCCGTTCTGGTCTCACCGTCCGGGGAGTCCTGGCTGCTGGAGGTCCCGCCCGGCGCCCCGATCGGCGTGGGCGGCGTCGCGTTCGAGACGGTGAGCTTCGACGTCGAGGACGGCAGCCAGTTCGTCCTGTGCACCGACGGCCTGGTCGAACGCCGCGGGCGGCCCCTCGACGTCGGGCTCACCGCGATGCGGGAGTTCCTCTCCGGTCCGCCCCGGCCGCTGGAGGACGTCTGCGAGACCCTCATCGAGGGGTTCAGCACGGCGGGCCGGCACGACGACGACATCGCGCTGCTGGCCGTACGGTTCGAGGGAATCCCCAAGGCGGACGTCTTCGCCTGCACCCTCAGGGCGGAGCCGGCGGTCGTCCGCGAGACCCGCCGCCTCGCCCGCCGGGCCCTGGAGACGTGGGGCCTGCACGCCCTCGTGCCCACCGTCGAGCTGCTGGTCAGTGAGCTGGTCACCAACGCCGTCGTCCACGGCGCGGGTGACCTCGGGCTCCGTCTGATCCGCGCGAACGCCCTCCTCTGCGAGGTCCGCGACGACGGCTACGACCTGCCGCACCTGCGCCGCGCCGAGACCACCGACGAGAACGGCCGGGGCCTGCAGCTCGTCAGCGCGCTCGCCGAGCACTGGGGCACCCAGCGCACCCCGACGGGCAAGGTCGTGTGGTTCGAGCACCCGCTGTGAGGGCGGCTCGGGGCATCCCGGCGGTCAGGCCTGCGTCTGCTTGGACCGCTCGTTGTACACGCCGGCGTACTCCTGGCGCGACAGCTTCTGGATCTCCTTCATGATCTCGTCCACCATCGCCCGGCGGCCCTTGGCCGGCGGCATGTCCGCGAACGCCGTGTAGTCGATCGGCTTGCCGAACTTCACCCCGGGCCGGTGCAGGCGCGGAATCGGGACCTTCGCCCCGACCGGCATGATCTTCTCGGTGCCCTTCACCGCCACCGGCACCACGCTCGCGCCGGCGTTCAGCGCGAGCCAGCCCACGCCCGTGTGACCGCGGTACAGCCGGCCGTCCTCGGACCGCGTGCCCTCCGGGTAGATCGCGAAGGCGTTGCCGTTGTTCAGGACGCCGAGCGCGATGTCCAGCGCGGCCACGGCGGCGCGCTGCTCCGTACGCGGCACGGGGATGTGGCCCATCGCGCTCAGGAACGAGCCCAGGATCCGCGCCACGCCCTTGCCCTCGAAGTACTCGGCCTTGGCGATGAACGTGACCCGGCGCGGCACGACGAGGGGGATCAGCACGCTGTCCACGAACGACAGGTGGTTGCTGGCGAGGATGACCGCGCCATCCTCCGGGACGTTCTCCAGCCCCACGACCACCGGCCGGAACACGATCCGGAGCAGCGGGCGGACCACCCGGTACATGAACCAGTAGAGCAACTGTGCCTCCTCGACTCTCCGTCACTGTAGACCCGCCGGAACCGGGAGGCCGACGGACGCGCCTAGTGGATCATCCTCGGGTCGCACTGGTACTGCCTGGTCTGTCGCAGCGGCCGGAACCCCAGCCGTTCGTTGACCGCGAGCATGTGCGCGTTGTCCTCGGCGTTGTCGGTCTCGATCTCTCGTACCGCGGGCCACTCGGCGCGCAGCCATTCGAGCATGGCCGCCTTCACCCACAACCCCAGCCCCCGGCCGCGATGCGCCGACACGACGGCGGTGTCGTACTGGATCGCCCGGGTGCCGTCACCGACCGGGATCACCAGCTCCGTGAACCCCGCGACCCTGTCCCCGTTCAGCGCGGCCACCGTCAGCAGCGTGTCACCGCGCTTCTCGACGACCTCGGCCATGTCCCGTACGCGGTCGGTGTCCCAGGTCGTCGTGCCGAAGTCCCTCTTCCCCGTCGGCATGTCGCCCATCGCGTTCTTGGCCTCGGCGAACGCCTCCGCCAGCTCGTCCGGCACGACCCCGAGCCAGCGGGTCAGGCGGTACCCCGGGTGCTCGGTCCCGACGATCTCCTCGACGCCGGGAGCCGCCGCGACGTCGAGCAGCAGCAGACTGAGGGACAGCGCGCAGATGAAGCCGTTCGCCTCGAGGAAGGACGTGCCCGGCGTCTGCGAGGACGCCTCGACGACCAGCGTGCGGCGCTGCTCGTCCCGCGCCGCCCGCGCCACCGTGCGCAGCAGCGCCGTCCCGACGCCACGGCGGCGGTGCGCGGGATGGACGTGCAGCGTGAGCTCCCCGAGATGACGCCGGCCCGCCCCCTCGAACAGCCGCAGCCGGGCCACACCGGTCACGGTGCCCTCCGTCCTGGCGACCCACAGCAGGTGGCGGCTGCCCAGGCCGGGTGTGGCCAGATGGCCGTGCACCTGGTCGAGCGTCGGCGCCGGCTCACCGGGGAAATCGTGCGCGACCGCAGCCGCGACCACCTCGTGCCACGCGGCGACGTCGGCGTCGGAGACGTCGCGCAGTCGCTGAACCTTGTCCAAGGACGCTCCTCGATCGTTGGCTCGCTTCTTCCCAAACAAAGGACCGTACGCGCCCCGGCCCGACCGCGTCTCTGATTCCGAACAGCCGCCCGGAACCGGTACCGGCCGGGACTCCCCACCCCCCTGACCTGGCGTTCTACCTCCGCCCAGTATGGGCGTGATGTCGAGAATGTCGCACCACCCGAGGCATTCCCACGCACGGCCGCCCGCCCCCGGGCTTCACCGATTCGCGGGCCGGAATTTGTACCGCCGCGGCCGTACGACTGCGGCAGAGTGGAACTTCGAAGTGTCGGCGGTCCCGGACGAGGCTGCTTAGGGCCGGTGTCGCAGCCGTCGCCGATCAGTCGGCTTCCGGCGCCGACGGGATACTCCGGTCCGGAGCGACGGGCGGAGCCACGGCCATGTGCGCCCCGATGTCGGTCACGGCGGCATGGAAGGCGTCGATGGGGATCAGCCGACTCGGGCCGAGGGAGGAGTGCAGGACGCCGGGTGGGAAGAAGGCTCCGTGGCAGCGAAGGCAGACCATGGCGTTCTGCCAGGTGTGCATCATCGCCGGCCACACGGCGGCATACGCCTCATATCCCCGCTTGAGCCTGCGTCCCTGAACGAAGGCCATGACGTACACGGCCATCGCCAGGCCGAAGCCGATGACCGAGGTCACCAAATAGCCCCAGTGGTCGCCCGCCTGCTCCGTACGGCCGCTCACCGAGAGTTGGGACACGGCGATCAGGCCGATACCGGTGAAGATGGCGAAGAGCAGGACGACCCCGCAGTTCCACGAGGACCGGCGGCGTGGCGGCGGGGGAGGGGCCAGCCGCATCGCCAGCTGGCTGGTCTGTGTTCCGTGCGAGGTCACCGCCATGGCCATCGGCCCGGCTCCGATCACCCCGCCGGCGGCGACACCGGTGGAGTGGGTCACACCGCTCTGCGCGGCATAGACGCTCTGAGCGTTCTGCACCTGGTCGAGCTGGGCGCATCGTGGACAAACAAGGGCGTGCGTCATCGGATCTTCTTCCGGAGAGAGAACGAGCGTGGGCGGTGCGCCGCCGCGCGGCGGCCGGCCGTCGGCTCGATTCTCAGACCGCGTCCACGTCATTCCCAGGGACGGTCAGGGCTGCCGATCAAAGCCCGATCAATCGAACAAAACCGCACGTCCTGCGCCGGAGTGCCCAGGCCCAACCGGTCAGGCCGGTCCACGCCGGCCGCCTGGTAGAGCACCGGCGATCCGGCGTATATCTGAAGTCGCGGCGGGAACTTGGTAATCCCGAACCGGCCGGTCGATCGGGGCGCAGCATGACAAGGGCAGGCAAGCGGCGAGCGTCAGCGCTATCCGGCGTGCTTCTCGCAGGTCTTCTGTTACTGGCATCCTGCGGCGGAACCGAACCTGGAAGCTCTCAGGAGAGGTACCGGGTTCGGCTCGCCGCCGATCGTGGCGCACTGACGAACGGCGTACTCGATACCGCAACGCCGTCATACCAGCTCAATCGTGTCGCAGACTGGGTGAAGGCTTCCACCACACTGATCGGCGCCAGCGCGATCGGCGGTCTTGTGCTCACCCTATGGCGACGCATCCGCAGGACGAGAGCGGACGACCGCAAGAAGCCCGACCCATCGGCAACCAGGTCGGCTGAGCCATCCACCGAGACCGCTGACCGAACCCCTCAGGTCGACGAGAGAACGCCCGGGGAGCGATGGCAACCACCTATCTGATGCGACCGCACGCGATCACCCCGCCCGAGATCAGGCCCCTTTTCCGGCCGGCCCGGTGACCGCCAGGTGTTCCTGATGTGCCCCGGATTTTGTAGAGCCGTGTTGGTTGGCTTTCATACCGGGTGGGTGTTCAGGTAGAGCATCTCGTATTCGATCGGGGTGAGCTTCCCCAGAGCGCTGTGGCGGCGCGGACTCGATCGGCCAGCCGACCACGCGGCGGGAGTAGGTGTCCAGCACCACGCGGCACTGGCCGTTCCTGCACCCGCTCAGATCGTTCTAGCTGCTTTTGATAGGCGTCGGGGTGGGCTTTGGCGAGTCGCCGGCGGATCTGGACGGCTTCGGTGATGGCTTCTAGATGCAAGCGACCTGTTCGCCGAGAACGGACGCTGGGCCTGGGAAGGTCATCGTGTGCTCGTGCGATGCCCGGTCTCTCCCGCCCACAGCCACTCGGTTATCTTCGTGACCGCCCGGTCCCGATGACGCCGGTAGGTGTTGAATGACAGGTACAGATCCTGGGCGATGCGTTCCTGGGTGGTGACCGGGTGCAGGAACGTACGATCCGCCAGGGCCCTCAAGTCGGCCGGCAGCACGCTGACCGCCGTCTGGAGCAGTTCTCCCAAGGTTTCGGCGGGAGTCATCCCGTCACGCCGGCTCTGCCGCACGACGCGCGAGCGCAGCAGGGGGTTCTCGTGTAGCAGGTCCGGCGTGTGCAGGTCCCGCAGGGCGGACCGGACCGCCCCGGCGAATTGCGGCTCCGAGAGCACCGTATTGTCGGCGCCGTCGGCTGCTGAGGCCGGCGCGCCCGCATGACGGGCGTGGAGGATCTCCAGCCATTCCTCGACATCGGTACGGCGCCAGTCGTGCGCGAAGACCGGGAACCGTGTGCCGCCGATTGTGTATTCGGCGCCCTCGGCGGGTTCAAAGCCGAGGTTGTGCATGGTAGGTGCCCACAGTGTGGGGTCGGCGTACGCACCCACCAGCGTCCATGCCGTGTCGTGGCGGATCAGGGCGTCGAGGACCTGGCAGGCGGCGAAGAGGGTCACCGAGGGCGACGCGAGCTGGCCGTAGTCACGGTCAAGGAAGAAACGCCAGGCTCGTACCCGCTCCCCGGCCCGGGGCGCGCCGTGTGCATGCGCGTATCGCCACATCGCGTCCGCTCCTGGATCCGCGCCCAGGTCCGTTTCGGCCAGTTCCAGGCACGCGACGTAGCCGCGCGGCTCGCCTGACGCGGTGCGGAAGACGCGGAACGCCTCAGGACGGCGGTCCAGCCAGTAGGCAGCCAGCTCGGCCTGCTCTTTCCCCTGCCACGCGACGGTCATGGCGATGATCAGCGCACGGTCGCCGTCCTGCAGGGTGTCGGCGTATGCCTGCATCGTCGCCGGCGGATTCGAGCACGTCGCCACCTTGGACCGCGCGCCGTCCACCGCGATTATGTCTGCCAGCAGCTGGATCTGCTCCCGCTCGTCCACTGTGGCAAGGATCCTGGCTCGCAGCGCGGCGGAGACCTGGCGTTGCAGTCCGGCATAGCGGTCAGCGTCGCGCCAGCGCAGATCCGCGTCGAGAGCGTCACGGGCCACGTCGTGCGGATACAGCCCCTCCGGGCCGTCGTCGACGAACGGCAGCGTGCGCAGCCACGCGAACAGTTCTCCGGCTTCTTCGCCGAGCACCGCGCGCAGCAAGTCCTCGGTGGTGACGGGCGCGTGCGCGCACAGCTCAAGCGCCGCCCTGTGCAGCGGGCTCGGCGCCTGGTCGATGGTCTGCGCGAGCAGCGCGCCGACGACGGAGGGAACATCGCCGATCCGGTACGGTTCGGCCCCCTTGTTCACCGCGTCGACCAGCATCGACAACAGGAGGGGATGGCCGTGGCTGATGGCCAGCAGCCGGTCGCGCAGCTTCTCGGGCACCCCTTGAGCGGTCAGGTACGTTCGCCCGTCGTGGGGAGGCAGGTTCCCGAGGGCGATCTCGTGCATCAGGTCCCGCCACGCGGGGTCCGCGTACCACCGTGCGCCTGGCGCCCGGCGCCCGGCGATCACCACCAGCGCGTCACCGGGCAATGACGGCAGATACTGCTCCCGGACCCAGTCATCGAGCGGCTCCAGCAACTCGTACGTATCGAGGAGCAGGACCTCGCCTTCGGCGAGCGCCGGCAAGACGTCCGGACCGAGCCGCAGATGCCGGGCATCCACGCGAACCACGGAACGGCCGGCGTCCGCCGCGACGTCCGCGAACATGTCGAGCAGGGCACTCTTGCCCACCCCGCCCGGTCCGTGCACGAACAACAGGCCGGAATCAGCCAGCGCGGACCGGAACAGCGCGACCTCACGGTCACGCCCGACGAATGAGCGCCGTCGCAGGCACTGGAGCCGTTCGCCAAGCATGGTCACCGACCAACATTATCCAGCGGAATCAACGCTGGCGCCTGCCGCACTGACGGTGAGCGGCCTCGTGCGCTCCGGTGGAACGGCTCCGGCCGCGGGCGGGTCGGCCACCGATCGGATGGGCAGCGGATGGGCACCCCATGGGCTGTCTGCTGCCGGCCGTCTTGACGACAGTGATGCCGTAGGTGACCGAGCCGGCGAGGTCCTGTATCCCGGCGCCGCTGACCGCTTGAAAGGGCGAAAGTGACCATCAGAGGATTGGGCATCGACGTGTACCCGCTCGCACTGGGCGGAAGCACGTTCGGCTGGACCAGTGACGAGATCACCTCCCGGCGGGTCCTGGACGGCTTCCTCGATGCCGGCGGCAACCTCATCGACACCTCCGACAGTTATTCGGCCTTCGTGCCGGGCAATTCCGGCGGCGAGTCCGAAACCATCATCGGTGCGTGGATGGCCGCCCGCCGCAACCGCGGCCGGGTCGTTATCGGCACCAAGGTCAGCCAGCACCCGGAGTTCGCCGGCCTGTCCGCCGCCAATGTCGAGGCTGCCGCGGATGCCTCACTGAAGCGGCTAGGGACCGACTACATCGACCTGTACTGGGCTCACTACGACGATCCTGATGTGCCGCTGCAAGAGACCGCCGAGGCATTCGACGCGCTGGTCCGGGCCGGTAAGGTCCGCGCGATCGGCGTGTCCAACTACAGCGGCGAGCGCATCCGGGAATGGATCACCATTGCCCACCGGGAGGGCTACGCGGTGCCCGTAGCGGTGCAGCCGCTGTACAACCTGGTCAAGCGCGACCCCTACGAGCGGGACATCGCCCCGGTCGTCGCCGCCGAGAATCTCGCGGTTCTGCCCTACCAGGCTCTGGCCGGCGGCTTCCTCACCGGCAAGTACCGAGCCGAGCCCGACGTGGCCGGCGGCATCCGCCAGTACATGGCGCATGGCTTCTACAGCGAAGCCGGGCTCACCGTCGTCGGTGTTCTTGAGGACATCGCCCGCGAGCACGGCACGACCCCGGCGGCCGTTGCGCTTGCCTGGCTGTGCGGACGCCCGGGCGTGGTGGCCCCGATCGCCAGCGCTCGCACGGTCGGCCAGCTCACTTCGATGACGGCCTTCACCCGCTTTGAGCTGGCCGCCGGCCAGCGCTCCGCGCTCGACGACGTGTCCGCCCGTGTCCCCAGCACGTGATCCGCCCTCTTTTACCGGCATTTCCGTATGGTATTCACATTTGCGGATGGAGGAGTCCGAGGTGGACAGTTTCGATTTCGTGGTCGTAGGCGGCGGGACGGCCGGCTGCGTACTGGCAGCCCGTCTTTCCGAGGACCCCCGGGCGTCGGTGCTCTTGCTGGAGGAAGGAGCGGCCGCGCCCCCCGCGAACGCGGGCGATCCGCAGGCGTGGATGTCTCTGTGGCGATCCCCGGCCATCACCGGCGGGGTCCCGCCGGGCCAGCCGATCGCCGGCTCCACCGATCCGATCCGGCGCGGCCGGGTGCTGGGCGGCTCGTCGGCGATCAACACCATGATCTTCGTGCGCGGCCACCGGTCCAGTTACGACCGGTGGGCTGAATCGGGCGCCACGGGGTGGGGCTTCGCTGACCTGCTGCCGTACTTCAGGCGCACCGAGACCGCTGCGGACCGTGATCCCGCGGTCCGCGGCACGTCCGGACCGCTGACCGTTGCCCCGGCGGACCCGCCGGGCCCGGAATTCGAGGCATGGCTCGAAGGGGCCGTGGAAGCGGGGCATCCTCGGGCGGACGACATCAGCGGCGGGCTGGAGGAGGGCTTCGGCCTGCCGGACCTGAACATCGTCGCGGGCCGCCGCCAGAGCGCCGTCGATGCGTACCTGGCGCCGGCCACGAGTCGCGGCAACCTCCGTGTCGTGACCGGGGCGCTCGTCCACCGTGTCCTGGTGAACCGGGATCGCTGTGCCGGCGTCGAGTACAGCGCGGGCGGCGAGCTGGTCCGGGCCGGGTGTACGGGAGAGGTGGTGCTCGCCGCGGGCGCCATCGGGTCGGCTCAGCTGCTGCTGCGCTCGGGGATCGGCCCTGCTGCAGCGCTCCGCCCGCACGGCATCGAGGTGGTCGCGGACCTGCAGGGTGTCGGTGAGAACCTGCAGGATCATCCGGGCGTCAGCATGGTCTACGCCCCTGGCCGGCCGCTGCCGGCGGGAAGGTTCAACCGCGCTGAGGTACTGGGCCTGCTGCGCAGCGGTCCGGATGTGGGCTACCCCGACCTGCAGATCGCATTCTCCGAAGTTCCGGTGCCTTCGCCCGGCAATAGCGGGCCGCAGGCGCTCCTCGTGCTCCTCACCTCGCTGATGCAGCCGTTCAGCCGGGGAACGGTCCGGCTGGCCAGCGCTAGCCCGGACGCGGCGCCCGTGGTATCCCCGCGCTACCTGGCCGACCCCCGCGACCTCGACGCCATCATCAGGGGCCTGCGGATAGCCCGGGACATCCCGCAGGCCAGAGCCCTGAAGCCCTGGCTCGCGCAGGAAATCGCACCGGGCCTCGACGCCGGGGATGACGCGGCGCTGCGCGCCTACGCCACCGCGGCGGTCGTGTCCTGCAATCACCCGGTGGGCACCTGCCGGATCGGGACCGACGACATGGCGGTGGTCGATCCCGAACTGCGGGTGCACGGCGTCAGCGGGCTGCGGGTCGCCGACGCGTCCGTGATGCCGTCCATCGTCTCGGCCAACACCAACGCCACGGTCTACGCCATCGCCGAGCGGGCCGCGGAACTGATACGGCTGGCTCACGGGCACGGGCGGTGAACAAGCGGTCAGCGCCGCGCCGACCCCGACCTGGCCAAGCCCGTGCTGCGGCCATCCCGGAGCGGGAGCGCCCCCGACGGAGGCGCCCACCCGCCTGACTCAGCCGTCACACCGCGAACAGCGCCATCCCTTGTTGACCGTCTGACGACTCGGCGGCCCGGGGGATGCGCTGTGATCCGCGCCGGCCGACCGGTTTACCAGCCCGGCCGGAGCGGAAGCGCCAGCGGGAGTCGCAGGCCGGGTGCCGAGTCGACGGCGCGCGCGGCCCGCTGCCGCGATCATTACACAGATATCGCCCTGCCCTCGATCGCCCGCCTCCGACGTCGTCAACGTCGACGTCCGGGATACGTGGTGCCATGGCGGCTGCGGAGCCTCCGCGACCAGGCCGACGACGGGCCACGCACCGCAGCCTGACTTCGCCGACCGCGACTGGCATCGACTCAGGCCACCGGGCTCCGTGCAGCCCTTCTATGCGGGATCGAAGGCGGCCCGGTGCAGCGGACGACCCAGCGGCTCCGCGGGGCTCTGACCAGCGTCAAGCCCTCGTAGCTCAGGAGATACGGCAACGCTGTGCTGTCGAGTGTCATGGGCGATCATCGTATGCAGCCGTGTGCCACCGTTCGCGGGCCATACGCGGGCCAGATGCACCGTTCCGGTGTGCTCCTCAGGCGCGGCTGATCTGCGCGATCAACTGACGCGCGCCGTGGGCTCGATAACCGCTCGACGGTATGCCTGAGGCCCCGCCATCCTCGGATCATGAGTGTTGAACTTATCCGCGTCGCCGGTCTTTGCGATGCGCCGTATGCGTACGCGTCCGTTGCTTCGCCCGACTCGCTGGTGTACGCCGCTGGTGCATGCCCGCTGGATAAGGACGGGGCGACCGTAGGGGTCGGGGACATCAGGCTTCAGGCGCAGCAATGCATCCTCAACCTCCGCGAAGCCCTGACCGCTAGCGGGTCCAGCATCACCGACGTGCTCAAAACGACGATCTATGTGGCATCCTCCGCACGCACCGATCTTGTAGCTGCATGGGAAGAGATCAGTGCAGCGTTCGGCGAACACGATGCGCCGAGCACCCTTCTCGGCGTCGCCGTGCTCGGTTACCCCGATCAACTTGTTGAGTTGGAAGCGGTGGCGGTGAGGCGGAGCTGAGCGTTCGGCTCCCTTGCCGGGTCATCCCCTCGCCCCTGGTCTGCTTGGCTTCGCCTGGGCGTCGGCAGAGGGGATGACCCGGCTTCCACCTCAACCACTGACTACCGTGCACCGCGTCGACCAGGTCCGGGAGCTGCTGACCGCCGTCAGCTACGTCGGCCGGACACGCGGGCTTCACCCGGCGGCCTTCTTCGCCCTGCTGTACTTCGCCGCGCTGCGGCCGTCTGAGGCGGTGGCCCTGTGTGAGCAGGACTGCGAACTGCCTGAGGACGGATGGGGCAAGCTGATCTTGTCTGCGTCGGAGCCGCAAGCGGGCAAGGCATGGACCGATGACGGGCGTTACCGCCAGGAGCGAGGCTTGAAGTGGCGGGCCAGGAATGAGATCCGCGTGGTGCCGATCCCGCCGGAATCGGTCACCATGCTTCGCGCGCGCATCGAGACATACGGCGTTGGTCCGGGCGGCCGTCTCTTCCGTACCTCCAGCGGTGGGCCGGTCGGCTCCTCGGCGTACTGGCTGGTGTGGGAGCAGGCGCGCAAGCTCGGCTTGCCACCGTCGCGGGCCGAGTCGCCGATCGCCGGCCGCCCGTACGATCTCCGACACGCGGGAGTTTCACTCTGGCTCAATGCCGGGGCCCTGCCACCGAGGTCGCCAGACCGGCTGGCCACGGCGTTGATGTCCTGCTCAAGATCTACGCCAGTTGCATCGACGGCGACGAGCGAACAGCCAACCAACGGATGAATCATGCGCTCGCCGCGTAGGTCTCGGCCCCTGACGATCAAGTCAGGGGCCGTTCTCGTTGGGTGCGGGAGCCTCCGGCGCGCTAGTCTGTCTCGCGGGCCAGCACGGACCAACCGGAGATCGCGGGCCATACGCGGGCCAGCAGCGGTCAGCGTCTCCGGAGGACTAAGCTTCGTCGCAGGTCAAGCCCTCGTAGCTCAGGGGATAGAGCAACGGTTTCCTAAACCGTGTGCCGCAGGTTCGAATCCTGCCGGGGGCACCCACCTGATCAAGGAAAACCCCGGCTGACCAGCACCAACACAGGTCGCCGGGGTTTCGCATGTGTGCAGCCGTATGCCACCGAAAGCACCCCTCAGCCGGTGGTTGCGGGATATACGCGGGATGAAACTGGAGGCATCAGCCCAGGTCAGCCCCAGAAAAGCGAAGGGCCCCGGGATGAACCGGAGCCCATGTCGCCGTGACGGTGGTCAGACCGCGCCCGGCAGGGTGAACAAGAGCCGGTCCAGTTGCGGCACCGAGTCCTCGAGAAGTTTGTGTAGGTGCCTGTAGCGCTGGCCCAAGACCTTGGCGTCGACGGCCTGCGGCAACGGGAGCGGCCGCTGTGACGGCGGCAGCGCACTCTCCAGCGTGCTCAGCCGGTCGCGTACGAGAGCGCGCGCTGCCTCCCGCTGCTGTGGCGTTAGCTTTTCAAGTTCCTTGCGTTTGTAGTTCCAGTCCGTCGCCGTCACTACGGTGTACGCCGCCCAGCCCTCCTCAGCAGGGGCGTTCTCGATCAGGGCTGCGACGATTCGCCAGGCCAGGGTAATGTCCGGCTCCATCATCTGCGCCCGGGCTGCGGCGCTCGCGACGAGCAGGCGTTGGAACGCTGCTTGCTGCCAGCGTTCGATCCGGTTCCGTCCACGGTCCCGCCATACATCGACCGCAGCGACGAATCCCGCCAAGGGAAGAAGGTCCCGTACACTCGGCCCACCGCATCGGCCGCATAGGCGCCGCCAGCCCTCAAGCATCACCAGCCACCACGGCATGTGCTCGGTCAGCAACACCGGGCGGGATTGCACGGAATAGCAGCCGGGTGAGTGCAATCGCTCGCCACTGGTGTCGCCCACGGCCAGGCGGAGCCAGCCGAGCAGGGGAGCCACGGCTCGGTCTTCCTCATCAACCCACTCTGGCAGAGCGGGCACCGGTGGTAGCAGAAGTTCGCCCCCGGAGGCCGTGACGCTGTCGCGGACTGCGTTGACGAACGCGATATCAGACTCGCCGAGCAGATCGCCGGGCTGGGGGAGCGCACGGGGCGGGCGACCCTGCCGATCCCGCGATGCGATACGAGCAACTTCGAGAAGCTTCGCAGCACGCACGAAGGTGGAAGCGACAGTGCCAGGTGCCCCAGGCTGATGCGCCTCAGTGGCGAGGATGTCTCGCAGAACCGGGACAGGGAGATCTACCAACAGCGGCTTCAACTCGTCGACGGTTGCATACGGACCAAGCCCGCGCGCCTTGATGTACGCCTCACAAAGCGCGGCGCGCTCCTCGATATCCCTCTCCACGTCGAAGTCTTCCTCGTCATACTCCTCTGGCAGAGCGCGTTCGGGGTCAACAAACAAGCGATCGGTACGGCGTCGTTTGTATTCGTCGTGCCACGCCCGCCGTTCCGCGGCCTTAGCTTCACGCTCCGCACCGATGGACGCAGCTCGGTCGGCCCACTCCGCCCAGGGACAGACGATGTCGCGTGTAGCGACCTGCCGCTGTTCGTTTCGCTTTACCGGTCGGGCGTCCCATGCATTCTTCGGGGGGTTCGTTCCTGGGTTCACCACCTGCACGGTCACCTTGCCGCCGCCGTCGATGGACAGGATGCGAACGCGTGCCGCCAGAGGAGCGGCGTCGTACGGCTTGTAAGTCGGAAGTGCGTACTCGTCTCCGACTCGGAGATCAGCCTGCTTCACAGTTGCCAGCGTCCCACGGATCGGTGACAGTTTCGCCCGCTTCGAGTGCGATCGACAATGGACAGAGTCCCGCCGCCGCCCTAAGAAGAACTGCGGTAGACGTCCCGTGGTGATCGCAATATGCATACGGCTGAAGTGGATGGCGAGCCAAGGGCTCCGGGAAGACCCGGAGCCCTGTCACCGCAGCGCCCCTCACGCGGCGAGCGCCTTTTCGATCATGCGGTTGATCCGTTCCTCGTCGCCGTCGAGGCATCCCGCGTAGACCTTCCACAGGACCTCGACACTGTGGCCCAGCCGCCGGGCGACCTCCTTGGGCGGGACGCCGGCGTTGAGGAGCAGCGTCGCGCACGCGTGCCGAAGGTCATACGGCCGATCGGCCAGCGGCGTGACCACTTGCTCGGGGGACAGGCCGATGGTTCGGGCATCCTGGCAGACGCGCCAAACGATCGATGCGGACACCGTGCCACCGGTCGAGGTACGGAACAGCCGGCCATCCTCGGCCGCCCCGAACTCCTCGAGATGTTCGCGGAGGATCCTCCCCTGGGCGTCCACGTAACCCCGGCGCGCGTCTCCTCCTAGGCAACCACGCATGAACGGGGAACCAACACCATGCGCATCCGCGCTCTCATCACCGCCGCAGCTGCCCTCACCCTCGCCGTAGAAGCGAAGCGGCCTCGACTCCGGCGGTCCCCCCGCCGGCGGCGACGGTAACGGTCACGGCCCCTGCCGCTTCCGCGACGCCGAAGGCCTCGACAGCATCCACGCCAACGCAGGCACACGGCAAGCTCATCAAGATCCCTGCTGTCGTCGGGAAGAATCATCAGCTCGCGCAGGACACGATGCAGGCTGCCGGGCTCTACAACCTGCGCGAGGAAGACGCGACGGTCAGGGTCGCCTGCTGATCTGGGACCGGCACTGGGTCGTCGTCCGGCGGACCCCGCCGGCGGGCCGCCGCGTTACACCGGACACGGTGATCATGCTGTAGTCCAAGAAAATCGGCGAGTACCCCTCACCGGATGGGCCGCTTCTCTGAGGAAATGAGGAAGCCGCCGCCTCGCTTCAGGACGGTGTAGGCATAGGCCGGTGTGTGAGCGAAGCTACGATCCGCCGTCCGAGCGGCCATCGACCACGCGGGATTTACCCAGGATGGCCCCACGTAACGATGCGTTCGTTACGAAGCCGGCCGACGACCGTGGCTTCGACGCCGAAGTCGTAGAAGGCGACGGCGCAGCGACAAGCTTGCCCGGCAGATCCCCCTTGTTCACGGGCTTCCAGTCGCCGGGCAGCACGGAGCTCACCATTTCCGTCCCGTCGCTGACCCGTTTGAAGCTCGGGGGCAACGGCCCTGACGGTGCGGGAGTACCCGTCTCGTCGGATATCTCGGCTCCCGGGGTGGCAGGGGCCAGGCCGCCAAGACGCGCACGGCTCAGTGGACTGGTCAACGATGGTGCAGCGAATACTCGCATCCCTTCGCCCAGCCGGCTCGGTAGTCCTTGGTCTTTGCGGTGCTGCTCCTGATGCCGTGCGGGAGCGGTGGGTAGGAGCCGCCGTCTGGTCCAGGGTCAGGCGGTGCGCCCAGCGAAGACGACGCCATTATGCAACCCATCGTGATTCCTTGCGAAGCGTCACCGGAGTTCCCGCGAGGCATTGTCCGGCCGATTCGCGCACCAGCGCTCCGTCCAGCCGAGTACCCCTGGTGCCAAGCGCTTGACCGCTTCGTGCCGCTCAGGGCGAGCGCAGTCGCCGATGCAGCGACCAGCAGCCCGGACAAGACGAGAAGGGCGACGGTCAATGGTCTCCTGCGACGGCCCGAACCCATGACCGAACACTACAAGTCGGGTGCGCTCCGGCCGTGCCCAATTAAGCAGCCGGCTGCTCAGGCCTGCCTCGCTTGGCCGCACCGGGCACGCTGCACCGGGCATGCGACCTGGTGAACTTTCTCTGGGCGTGGTGTCGATTCTCGGTACGGTCGTTCGTCATATCTGCGCGACCTGACCCGATTCACGAGGAGCGCACAGTGAAGTACCTGTTGCTGATCAACACGCCGTCGCCGGAGTCGACCGAGGAACGGCCGGCCGAGGGGCCGACCGTGGAGGAGTACCTGGCGTTCGAGAAGGCCGTCACCGATGCGGGGGTCAAGCTCGGCAGCGAGGCCCTGGACATCTCGACCGCGACGACCGTACGGGTGCGGGCGAACGGCGAGCGCGTCGTGACCGACGGGCCGTTCGCCGAGACGCGGGAGATCGTCGGCGGGTACTACCTGATCGATGTCCCCGACCTCGACGCCGCGCTGGACTGGGCGGCTCGCTGTCCCGGGGCGCGGCACGGCACCGTCGAGGTCCGTACGGTCTGGGAGCCGGATCAGGCGTGAAGGAGCAGCGAGCGGCCGACTCCGTGGAGGCGGTGTTCCGCGAGGACCGGAGCCGGCTGCTCGCCCTGCTCGCCGCCCGGTTCGGGGACCTCGATCTCGCCGAGGAGGTCATCTCCGAGGCGATCGAGGTCGCGTTGGAGCGGTGGCCGGTCGACGGGGTGCCCGGCAGGCCACTGGCGTGGCTGCTGACCACGGCCCGCCGCAAGGCGCTCGACCGGATCCGGCGCGACCGCACGTACGCGGCACGCCTGGCCGAACTGCAGGTGGAGAGCGACCGGGCCGCCGCGGCGCCCGCGGAGTCCGGCTTCGACGACATCCCCGACGAGCGGCTGCGACTGTTCTTCACCTGCTGCCACCCGGCGCTGTCCCTGGAGTCGCAGACCGGGCTGATGCTGCGCAGGCGGCCGCCGCCTACCGGGCCGCCCTCGACCTCGTCGGCGACCGGCCGGAGCGCGCGACGTTCGAGCGAAGGCTGGACGAACTCACCGGTCGGTGATGGGCCTCCGTCACGGGCCTATCGCCGAGCCAGCCATCGCTCGGTCGGCTCCGCCTGATAGGGCAGGTCGTAGTGGGTGAAGACGGCCTCTTCGTCCTGGGCGAGCAGTTCTCCGTCGGTGCCGATCGACGGAGCGTCCTTGATCCGGTCGCGCGTGCAGGCGACACGGAGATAGTCGGGGCCGACCGTGGCATCGGCCAAGGGCACGAACACCAGCCGGTGACGGGTGGGCAGGCCCACCTGAACCGTCGCGAATGACGGCTGATCGGTGCGGGTGTCGACGTACACGGCCTCCAATTTGCCGATCTTCTTGCGGTTCGCATCCACCACGTCGTGGCCGCGCCATTCGCGGATGTCCTGTGCTTCCAGCATCCTGCCGCTCCTCCCTGGTGGACGGATCTACCGGAGGTACGTCTACGACGGGCCTGCCCCCTGGGTGGTGTTCCAGTCGCGCGCCGTGCAATGGTTTGGCCAAGTCGTGCTCCTGGAGGTCCGGCATGAAGATCCTGCGCACTCCGGACGAGAGGTTCGCCTCGCTTCCCGGATTCCCGTTCGAGCCGCACTACGCGGAGACGTCCGACGGGCTCCGGGTCCACTATCTCGACGAGGGGCCGGCCGGTACGGCGCCGGTGCTCCTGCTGCACGGCGAGCCGACGTGGTCCTACCTGTACCGGAAGATGATCCCGGGGCTCACGGCCGCCGGTCACCGGTGCGTCGCGCCGGATCTCGTGGGGTTCGGCCGCTCCGACAAGCCCGCCGACCCGGCCGACTACAGCTACCAGCGGCTGGTGGACTGGATGAGCGAGGTCGTCTTCGATCGGTTGGACCTGCGGGACATCACCCTTTTCTGCCAGGACTGGGGTGGTCTGGTCGGCCTCCGGCTGGTGGCGGCGCGACCCGAGCGATTCGCGCGGGTCGTCGTGTCCAACACGGGGTTGCCGACGGGCGACCAGCCGCTCGGTGAGGCGTTCATGGCCTGGCAGCGGTTCTCCCAGACGGCGCCGGACTTCCAGATCGGCAGGATCGTCTCCGGCGGCTGCGTCGACCGGCTGTCCGACGAGGTGACCGCCGCGTACGACGCGCCCTTCCCGGACGACTCGTACAAGGCCGGTGCGCGGACCCTGCCGTCGCTGGTGCCGACGTCCCCCGACGACCCGTCCAACGAGGCGAACACCCGCGCCTGGGAGGCACTGCTGCGGTACGACCGGCCGTTCCTGTGCGCGTTCGGCGACGGCGACCCGATCACGCGTGGGACCGAGCGGCAGTTCCTCGGCCGGGTCCCCGGCACCGAGGGGCAGCCGCACGTGACGATCGCGGGCGGCGGCCACTTCGTCCAGGAGGACAAGGGGGAGGGGCTGGCACGGGTCGTCGCCGACTTCATCGCGCGCACCTGACAGCCCGGCAGCCATGGGCGGGCGACCTGCGGAAATGCCCGGTTCCAGTACGGTTTTCGGGTTCTCTGGGGTGGATAGGCCAACAGTGACCGATTTAGCCGTTCACGCCCAGGGGGAGGGTGGCATGGCCACGGTCGAGGAACCACAGGTCCGTACTCCGACCGGCGAGGTGCTGGCCCGGCACTCGCTCGGCCGGCGGATCGGGGACGTGCTCGGCACCACCGATCACAAGATGGTCGGCTACCTCTATCTGGTGACGTCGTTCGCGTTCTTCCTGGCCGGCGGGCTGATGGCGATGATGATGCGGGCGGAGCTGCTCCAGCCGGGCCTGCAGATCATGCGTCGCCACATGTACAACCAGCTGTTCACGATCCACGGCACGGTGATGCTGCTGCTGTTCGCCACGCCCACCTTCGCCGGGTTCGCCAACGTCCTGGTGCCGTTGCAGATCGGCGCGCCCGACGTCGCCTTCCCCCGCCTCAACGCGCTCAGCTACTACCTGTTCGCGTTCGGCGGGCTGATGGTGATCGCCGGGTTCCTGGCGCCCGACGGGGCCGCGGCGTTCGGCTGGTTCGCCTACCAGCCTCTCGCGGGCCAGGTCCGCTCGCCGGGCGTCGGCGGTGACCTGTGGGCGATGGGGC
Organism: Actinoallomurus soli; assembly: GCF_024055715.1. Classification (GTDB taxonomy): domain Bacteria; phylum Actinomycetota; class Actinomycetes; order Streptosporangiales; family Streptosporangiaceae; genus Actinoallomurus; species Actinoallomurus soli. The sequence continues at coordinate 4,415 of NZ_JAMXMV010000035.1, read as the reverse complement.
TGATCCTGTCGGGCATGGGCACGATCCTGACCAGCGTCAACCTGATCACCACGATCATCTGCATGCGGGCACCGGGCATGACGATGTTCCGGATGCCGATCTTCACCTGGAACAGCCTGTTCACCAGCATCCTGGTCCTGATGGCCTTCCCCGTCCTGACCGCCGCCCTGTTCGCCGTCGAGGCCGACCGCCGCCTGGGCGCGCACGTGTACGACCCCGCCCACAACGGGGCGATGCTCTGGCAGCACCTGTTCTGGTTCTTCGGCCATCCGGAGGTCTACATCGTCGCGTTGCCGTTCTTCGGGATCATCACCGAGGTGATCCCCGTCTTCTCCCGCAAACCGGTCTTCGGCTACATCGGGATGGTCGGGGCGACGATCGCGATCACCGGCCTGTCGATGACGGTCTGGGCGCACCACATGTTCGCCACCGGCCAGGTGCTCCTGCCGTTCTTCTCCTTCATGTCCTTCCTCATCGCCATTCCGACCGGCATCAAGTTCTTCAACTGGATCGGGACCATGTGGAAGGGGCACCTGCACCTGGACACCCCGATGCTGTTCGCCATCGGGTTCCTAGTGACGTTCCTGTTCGGCGGGCTGACCGGGGTCATCCTGGCCTCCCCGGCCCTGGACTTCCACCTCACCGACTCCTACTTCGTCGTCGGCCACATGCACTACGTCCTGTTCGGGACGGTGGTGTTCGCGACCTTCGCCGGGTTCTACTTCTGGTGGCCGAAGATGACCGGCAAGATGCTCAACGAGACCTGGGGCAAAATCCACTTCTGGACGTTGTTCGTCGGTTTCCAAATGACGTTCCTCGTCCAGCACTGGCTCGGGGCCGAGGGCATGGCCCGCCGCTACGCCGACTACCCCCACCGCTTCGCCGCGCTCAACATGGTCTCCTCGATCGGCGCGTTCATTCTGGGTGCCTCCACCCTGGCGTTCCTGTGGAACGTCTACCTGACCCACCGCTCGGCGCCGCGCGTCACCGTCGACGACCCCTGGGGCTTCGGCGGCTCGCTGGAGTGGGCGACCTCCTGCCCCCCGCCTCGCCACAACTTCCGCGCCATCGCCAAGATCCGCTCCGACCGGCCGGCCGTCGACCTGCACTACCCGCTCCTGGGCCACGAGGGCCAGGAGGAGATCAAGGGCATCGAACAGCCGCACTGACGACGGGGCGGGCTAGGTCCTGCCGTCCCCGTCCTGCCGTCTCTCCAGTTCACGGCGCTCGTCCGGGGTGGGCATCTCGGCGGTGTAGTCCACGTACGCGTGGTTGAGGCGGGCGCGGAGTTGCGCGAGGACGCGGCCCGGCGTCGGCAGCGGGATGAGGTGGTCGGGGATCGGCTTGACGAGCTCGCCGGGGTGAACGGTCCGTGTGATCAGCGCCTGCTCGGGCTCCGGGCGGTCGTGGACCTCGACGTACGCGCCGCTGGGCAGGCGCTTGAGGGTCCCGCTCTCGACGCCCTCGTCGAGCACTTCGGCGTCGGAGCGCTGGAGCCACAGGCACATGCGCCGCGTGACGACGAACGCGACCACGGGGAAGACGAAGAAGCCCACGCGGAAGAACCACGTGGTGTACTCCAGCGGGATCTTGAAGACCTTGGAGATGACGTCGTCGCCGCCGGCCGCCCACAGGTTCCCGTACCAGGCGATGGCCGCCACGCCGAGGGCCGTACGGGTGGGGACGTTGCGCGGCCGGTCGCACAGGTGGTGCGGCCGCGAGTCACCGGTCACCCAGCGCTCGAAGAACGGGTACAGCCCGATCAGCGTGAAGAACACCAGGGGGAGGATCACCGCGGGCACCAGGACGTTCAGGGCGACGCTGTGTCCGGCAAAGCTGAACGCGAGCCGCGGCATGATCCGCAAGGACCCCTCGAGGAATCCGACGTACCAGTCCGGTTGCGAGCCGGTGGACACGATGTCGGGCCGGTACGGGCCGTACAGCCAGATCGGGTTGATCTGCGCCCATCCGCCGAGCAGCGCGAGCGCGCCCAGGACGTACAGGAAGAACGCGATCGTGTGCGACATGAACTGCGGGAAGGTCGGGGATCCGACGACGTTGTGCTCGGTCCTCTTCGGCCCGGGCCACTGCGTGTGCTTCTGGTGCCAGATGAGCATCAGGTGCGCGCCGATGAGTGCGATCAGGATGCCGGGGATCAGCAGGACGTGGATCGTGAACAGGCGTGGGATGAACTGATCACCGGGGAACTCCCCGCCGAAGACGAAGAAGCTGAGGTACGTCCCCACCACCGGCACGGACAGCAGGATGCCCTGGAAGATGCGCAGGCCGGTCCCGGACAGCAGGTCGTCCGGCAGAGAGTAGCCGCCGAACCCCTCCGCGACGGCCAGCGCGAACAGGGTCGTCCCGATCACCCAGTTGATCTCCCGGGGCTTGCGGAACGCTCCGGTGAAGAAGATCCGCATCAGGTGGACGCAGATCGCGGCGAGGAACAACAGCGCCGCCCAGTGGTGGATCTGCCGTACGAGCAGCCCGCCGCGGATGTCGAAGGACAGGTGCACCGTCGAGGCGTACGCCTCGCTCATCGTGGTGCCGCGCAGCTGCGGGTAGTTCCCGGTGTAGACGACCTCGGTCTCCGACGGCTTGAAGAACATCGTCAGGAAGACGCCGGTCAGAACGAGCGTGACGAACGAGTAGAGCGCGATCTCGCCGAGCAGGAAGGACCACTGCTCGGGGAAGACCTTCCGGATGTTGCGCCGCAGGAAGGAGGCGCTGCCCACCCGTTCGTCCACCGCGCGTTCCGCCCGGAAGATCAGATTGCTCTTGTCCGCCACGACGCCGACTCCGTCCGCCGTCAGGGATCCGGCCGCCGTGGGCCTCCGCGGCCCGGGCCACGGCCGGTACACCGGCGCGCCGGCCGGTGAGGTGCCGTCACCCGTACCCGGGCACTGTCGGGAAAAACGCAGGTCACCGGCGTATTGACGGAGTCTTGCCGCGTTTAGTGAGTATGAGCGCCGAGTTGGCGAGCCGGGTCGCTTTGGCCATGGCCTCCATCCAGGCGAGTCAGCTCGGCGCCGATGTGGTCGACGTCGGCCAACGAGACCGCGCCGTGCTCACGGGCCGCAGCGATCCGGCCCGGATCGCCGCCGCCCTACACCCGAACCACGCCCTCGCCAGCGGCGTCACTGCGCCGCACAGCGACGGTAAACGCCGCGATGCCAACGATCAGATCTTCCAGACTGATCTCCGTGACGGTCTTCCCGCCTCGTTGATCACACTCGGCTCGTTCAGCCGGGCTACCCGGCCTCCCGCTCCGCGACGAGCGCCCGCGATCTTGGACGAGTGTTCGACGAACGAGAATCGGCCCCACCCTCGCCAAGTGGTTCTCCGGACCATCCTGCCTCACCTGGGCTGGAAACCGCATGACGAGTGGTCGCGGTTGTGGCGACGACGCCGACATTCGGCGTCCGCCGCCCATATGGCCTGCTGGCGGACATCTGCGAGCGTCGGTGGGTGGTCGCGAAAGTGCCGGCTGGTGGCCAGGGTTTGTGCTGGTAGACGGTCAGTGAGTGCTGCGTGGTGGACAGGTCGAGTGCTGGTCCGGCGGACGGTGAATGTGTTGTTCCGGTAGCTCGTCCGGGGCCGGTCTGGAGCGCTACCAGGGCGGGGTGAGCGCTCCGGAGACCGGTTTTGTACCGGCGGGCAGCCGTTGCTGCTGAGAATGATCACGTCGGGTTGGTCGAATCCCGGCGACCAGTGCACGGGCACAGGCCGCCGGCCCGGTCGACCCGCGCCCAGACCGCGTCGCGTCGTGTTGCGCTTTGGACGGCTGCGCGGGGTGGAGACTGCGAACTCCACCGATGGCGCCTGGTGGCGCGTTCGTCATGCTCACGGCGGCCGGAAGGACTATCGGCATTTCGATCCTGATGTGATGACAGCGACGCTGACACAGGATCGCTCGCCGTCAGGCGTGAGGGCACAGAGGGTGCTGGAAGCCCAGGAGATGCCGGTGTTGGGATCGAGGTCGATATACGCAGCCGGGGCGCGGTCCTCGGTACCGGTGCGAGTCAGGATGGTCGGGGTGTCGGTGCTGTGTGGATCGGTGGTCCACGAAGCCAAAGCATCTCGCAGCGACTGTAGCTGGGGGTCACGGTCGTAGGCGGCCCGCAACGCGACCGGATCGACCGCCCCACCCGATCGCTCGCGCAGCTCAGCAGCGATCTGAGCCTGGCGATCCGCTATCGTCTCGCGAAGCCCGGTAACCATCCCGCCACCGGTAAGAGCCCTGTAAACGTGTGGCCCGGTGCCCCCGGGAGGCCGCTGCGTCTGTGCTCGCGTTGGCCGGTAGAGGAACCACAGAAGCCCGTGCCTGTTTTCTATTGCGTAGTCGGGGCCGAGCTGGGCGATGAGCTCGTCGTCTCCCACTCCACGGAGGCTGGGGAAGAGGTAATCGATCG
>NZ_JAMXMV010000034.1 GCF_024055715.1 Actinoallomurus soli | reverse complement strand
CTGCTCGTCACTCGCCGCGCTCACCGGCGACTGGGTGTCGTGCTCCACGGACTCGGAATCAACGGCGGTCTCGCTCATCTGGCGTCTCTCTCTTGATCATCAGATCCGCCGTTAGCTTTACAGTCCCAGCACGGAAGGTTAACCAGCCCGTCACGCGGCAAAATGAAGCCTCGCCGGACGTCCCGTACATGCGCCAGCGCGGTCGGTAAATTCCCGGATCCCATGGCCGAGACCATGGCCGAGAGCTTGCGTCGCGGTGCGGCGAAGGCGCTCGAGCGCCAGTACGCGCAGATCGCCGAGCAGGCACGCGCCATTTCGTAGGGACGCCGTTCCGGTCGAGTTCGGCGGGCGGCACTCCGAGCGCGACCGCCGCTGGTCCGGGCGCCGGCGTAGAGCAGTGACCGGTCGGACGGCATCCAGCGGACCGGAGATCCGATCTACGCAAGGTGGCGGGTGTGGGAGCGGCCGGTCGCACCCACACCCGCCCGCGCGGGCACGTCGTCAGTCGGCGATCATGCCGCCGCTGAGGTTGGCGATGGCCCCCGTCATCGCGGCGGCGCGGTCGGACGCCACGAAGACGGCCACGTCGGCGATCTCGGCGACGGTGGGCAGCTTCTTGCGCAGCGTCCGCTCCGCCATGCGGGCCTCGAACGCGTCGCGGCTGATGCCATAGGCGTTGGCGTGCAGGCCGTACACCTCGGTGAGCTGCGAGGTGTCCGGCATGCCCGCCGCGTTCAGGCAGACGACCCGGACGCCTTGCGGTCCCAACTCGGCGGCCAGGCCGCGGGACAGCGATTCGACCGCTGCCCATGCCGGAGCCATGCCTCCCATGAGCGGGACGGCCGTACGGGACGGAGATGCCGTGATCGTCAGGATCACTCCCGATCCCTGGCCGGACATGCGGCGCCCGGCCGCTCGGGCGGTCAGGAAGTTCGCCTTGGGATAGGTGCTGATGGGCAGGTCGAAATCTTCGGCTGGCAGATCGATGAGCCGAGTGCCCTGAATGCCCGTCTGAGGCAGGCTGATGGCGTTGAAGGAGACGTCGATGGATCCGGCGTCCCGGACCACCGCGTCGGCGTGGACCTCCACGGCGCCCTCATCCAGCACGTCCACCGTGGCGACGTCGGCGACGCCGCCTGAGGTCCGGATCTTCTCCGCGACCGTCTCCAGCGCGGCACGGGTACGCCCCGCGAGGAAGACCCGGGCTCCCTCCTTGGCGAAGGCCTGCGCGACCGCCCCGCCGATCGCACCGCTCGCCCCGTAGACGATCGCGTTCTTGTCTCCGAGCAGCAAGGTTCCTCCTGGATGTCGATTGGCACGGACCGGAGTCCGTCATCCTTTTCGACCTGGAGACCGTCCAGAAGGAATCGCCGCGACGACCGGATCTTCTGAGCGACGCGCCGGTCGGCTCCGCCTTGCGCCGCCCTCCCGGCCGGGGCATCCGGCTCGCTGCACCTGGTGGCGTACGCCGACGGATGTGGGGCCCTCAGGTGACGACGAAGCTCGTTCCCGCGTCTTGATGATCATGGTCACCGTGCTTTCGCGGGCCTCCTCGCCCGCGTCCACCCAGGACGTATGGATCCTCTGGAAGATCTACGCCACCTCCGAGTCGTGCCGGCAGGCCGGCCGCGACATGATCGGCGTCGGCGTCGGCGTCGGCGTCGGCGTCGGCGCCGTCGTCGACCACAAGTGTGCATGGGACAGCCCGGACTGGGCGCCATACCTGCGCATGGTCGGCTGATTCAACGCCACGGGTGACCTGCCATTCGAGTGAATGGCAGGTCACCCGTCGTAATGATGTTCTCCTGCTGCGACTTATTGCTGAACGTATGCGCTCACGAAGACCAGGGGGCGGAGCGCAGGTCGGCGATTCCGCGCCGTTCGCGGCTCTCCGGTGGCTCACCGGCGGCCCTCCCGATCGCGATCATCGAGATGATCGCCCAACCGGGGTTCGGGCGCAGCTCCTCGGTGAGGCCTTCCAGGTCGAAGGCGCGGAACTGATGGGAGGCCAGCCCCATCGCCTGGGCCTGGATGGTCAGGTGGGCGACGGCCTGGCCCAGGTCGTAGTCCGCGAACTCGGAGTAGAGCAGTGGCGTGTCGTCGACGTAGCGGCGTGCGAGCGTGACGACGAGCAGGCCCGCGTCCGCGGCCCAGCGGGCCGAACTGGGCGCGAGGTGGCGCACCACCCGCTCGTGCTCCCGCTCGCCGGGCCGGCCGGTGAAGAAACCCCAGGGCTGGGAGTTCCCGGCGGACGGCGCCCAGCGCGCGGCCTCCAGCAGCAGGCCGAGGGAGTGGTCGTCGACGGCGGCCGACGGGTCGAACTCGTAGGGGCTGAACCGTCCCGCCAGCAGAGGGTGGATGCCGCCGGGCGGTTCTCGATCACGTCGCACGTCCCGGTGCAACCGGCCGCCGTACGGCCGTATTTCTTTCCGAGGGGGCGGGCGGTGCGGACAGGAGAAGCATCGACGCGGCGCAAGGGAAGTGGCGGCACGGATACTGACCCACCCTTGAACGATCGGTAATCATCGAGGAGCGGAGGGTGAGAATGTCCGGACGGGAAGCATTCCTGGCAATGGCCAGAACACAGACCGGCCCTCGAAGACGTGCGGACGGCAGCTCGAAGTACGGCGAATGGTTCGCCGGGCTCGTCGGCGATCCCGCTTTCCGGGACGGCGACTTCTGCGCGATGGGCCTGCTCTGGTGCGCCTGGCGCACCGGCCAGCTCCCGGTGCTCGGCGGCGCACGGCGCGAGTGGGCGTGGGTGCCGTCCTGGTGGCGGCACTGGCAGGACATCGGGCGCTGGACGGCCGGTGCCGCCCGTGGCCGGATCGTCTTCTTCGATTTCGACCGCTCCGGCGCGCCGGAACATGTGGGCGCGGTCCTGCAGGACGACCGCAACGGGACGATCGTCACCATCGAGTTCAACACCATGAACGGCTGGTGCGCGGTCCGGGGCCGCCGCCTGTCCGACGTCATCGGATTCGGAGACCCCGCATGGGCGGACGCCCGTGTACCGGTCGCCGCGGGCGGCGACTCCTGCTGGCAGGGCTGAGATGCTCCGGGGCGCCGGCGTCTCCGCCGGGCAGGGCACGCGAACGTCGGACGGCTCACCATCGTCGAGCCCGCCGGAGGGGGCGGGCGGCAGGAGGAGGACATGCCGTACGGAGGACAGCTGCCGGCCGGAAGAGGCAGCGAGGTGGAGATCTCCTTCCCCCGGGGATTCCCCACGGCGATCGGCCTGGTCTACGACAACACCCTGGCCATCCCCGAGCTGGGGGTCGAGCCGCAGCCGATCGGAGAGGTGCGCATCGCCGCCCATCACGGCGACGGCACCCACCAGATCGTGGAGGCCAGGGTCGGCGCCGGCGTGACCGACCCGAAGCAGCCGGACAGGACCTTCAAGACCGTCGTCCACTTCGACCGGCCCGCCGACGTCGACTACGTCATCCTGGTCCGGCGCGACGCGGGAACCCGCCCGATCGGCTGGGACCTGAGCTGACCCGCGCCCCGGCTCTCGCGGCGCACCGAGCGGCGCGGATGAACACGACGCGGGTGCGGCGGACGTCGCCGCGGCCTCCGCTCAGCTCCCCGTGCTCTCGCGGGGGACCAGCCGGTGCGGCGCCCATAGCTCCGCGGGCCGCTCATCCGACCGATCGCCGAGCCGTGCGATCAGCCGGTCCACGGCGAGCCGCGCGATCTGTTCCTTGTCGGGTGAGACGGTGGTGAGCGAGGGCGTGCTGTAGCGGCTCTCCTCGATGTCGTCGAAGCCGGCGACGGCCACGTCCTCAGGAATGCGCAACCCGCGGGTGAGGAGGGTCCGCAGGGCGCCGAGGGCCAGCAGGTCGTTGTAGCAGAAGACGGCGTCGGGAGGCCCGCCGGGATGATCGAGCAGGGCCGCCATGGCCCGTGCGCCGTCGGATCGATGGAACCGGCGCGTACTGATGATCAGCGATTCGTCGAGAGCGCGGCCTCGGGCCGCATGGGCCTCGCGATAGCCGCGCGTGCGCAGTTGGGCCGTCTCGCCGGTCTCATAAGGCTGGTCGCCCATCGCGGCGATCCGGGTGCGGCCGATATCGATGAGGTGCTCGGTGGCCGCGCGCGAAGCGGCGACGTTGTCGATGGCGACATGGTCATAGGGGCTTTCGGCGATCCGCTCGCCGAGCAGAACGAGCGGGCTCGTGGTGTCCCGCAGGGCGAGATCCGCCTGTGACAGCGCGAGCGGACTGAGGATGACGCCGTCGAACAATGCGGCGCTCGCCCCCATGATGAGTTCGCGCTCGCGATCCGGCTCGCCGTCGGTCTGATCGATCACCACGGTGTATCCGTGCCGGCGCGCCTCGGTGACGACCGCTCTGGCGAGTTCCGCGAAATAGGGCACGTCCAGTTCGGGAACGACCAGCGCCAGCATCCCGGTACGGCCCCGTTTGAGATTGCGAGCGAGGAGATTCGGCCGGTATCCCAGCTCGGCCACCGCCGCCTCGACCCGGAGCCGCGTCTCGTCCGAGACCGGCGCATATCCGTTGACGACGTTGGATACCGTACGAATCGAGACTCCCGCGCGGGCGGCTACGTCTCGAAGGCGAGCTTTGGTCATAGCACTTCCTTCGAGAATGGTGTGAATCTTAGAACATCGGATGCCAGCCTATTGCCACGATGCATAGGCGCCGTCCCAGGAATTGCGGAATCCGGGGCCGTCCGCCGGGACCCGGCGGTCGGCGGACGGCCCTGATCTCCGCTAACGCGGGATTCGGCGGAATCCCGTTTCCCGGATCACGTGGTGGCCCGGGCCGCGGCGTCCAGAGCGGCGTCGATACCGACATCGACGAAGCAGCGCCCGACGACCTCGTCCGCCGACACGATCAGAAGGTGCAGCCGAGCCGCCCGTACGCCGTCGGGCAATCGGTCGACGACACGGAAAGGCGCACTGAGCCGGAAAGGGTGCACCTTGACCGGGTCGGCCGGGGGAGTCGCGCCGACGGCACGCGACGCGGCCGCGGCGTCGCAGTCGCCGAGCACCGCGCCCCAGACGGGCACGACCACCGCCTCGATCGCCGAGGACCCGTGGTGGGATATCCGGACACCGACGTCCACCGTCCGGTCGTCGCCGACCACCAGGTCCCGTCCCGGAGCACGCGGGTCGATGTCGACGAGGAGGACGGTCTCGGCGTTGACGAGGTCCGGAGCGTTCCCGCCGCCGTCCTTACGGCTCCGGTCGAAGGCGTAGACGCCCGCCATCTCGTGTTCGATGTCGTACAGTTCGGTCCACACGTAGCCGGACAGGTCGTCGTGCCGGCGCAGTTCCAGGGTCTGCCAGCGCAGGTTCCAGCCGCGCTCGACGCTGGTCCACCCCCCGCCGAACTCGCTGTTGAGATTGGGCCGTCCGGAGGACGGGCCGCCGTCGGCCATCAGCAGTTTGTCCACGGTCATTCCGGGCCCGAGCCCGACCGGGAAGGCGGGCCGGCGTTCCGCCAGCAGCGCGTGGACCTTGGTCGCCCAGCCGGCCGGTGTCTCGTCGTAGATGTGCCAGTCCACGAGGTCGGTGGCGACATGCGACCAGCCGGAGTTGTCCACGACGGGACGTGAGGGGTCCAGGTTCTTCAGCGACTCGTACGCGCGGCGGACCGCCGCCTGCTTGTCCGGGTCGCCGGGGACGTCCCAGTCCAGGCCCCACTCCTCGTTGTACAGGCCCCAGATGACGACGCTGGGATGGTTCCCGTCACGGCGGACCATCGGCTCGATCTGGGCCTCGAACCTGGCCACGGCCGCAGGTGTGAAGACGCCGGTGCTGGCGGGCTCGGCCCACACCAGCATGCCGAGGCGATCGGCGTGATGGAGGAAGCGCGGGTCCTCCAGCTTCAGGTGCTTACGAACCAGGTTGAAGCCGGCCTCCCGGGCGAGTTCGAGGTCGGTGACGAACGCCTGGTCGTCCGGGGCCGTCAGACCGGTACGAGGCCAGTAGCCCTGGTCGAGGACGCCTCTCACGTACAGGCGCTCGTCGTTGAGCAGGATGTGCTCACCGTCGGCCGTCACCCGCCGAAGGCCGGTCTGCGACGCGACGCGATCGGTGCCGTCCGCGGATTCGAGCGTCACGGTGACCGTGTAGAGATGGGGATCGGCCGGGCTCCACAGGCGGGGATCCTGAATCCGCAGGTGCACCCGCACCGTACCGTCGTCGAGTTCGGTCGTCACCGGCCGCCCCCCGTCGACGGACACGGTGAGCCGGGCACCGCTCAGCGACGGGCCCGCGGCCGTGACGTTCGCCACGATCCCGTCGAGGGTGTCCGACGGAGCGAGCGCGAGTGCCGATACGTACGTCGCCGGGCGCGCCTCCAGCCACACCGACTGCCAGATGCCGCTGCTGGGCGTGAAGGCGCACGAGTCGTAGTCGTCACGCGGGATACTGCGCTGCTTCCCATGGACGATCTCCCGCTTGTCCACCGGCGCCCACACCCGGACCAGCACGGTGGCGGACAGACCGTCCAGCGTGTCGGTGATGTCGAACTCGAAAGGCGTATAGCCGCCCTCGTGCTCACCGACCCGCGTGCCGTTCACCCAAACGACGGCCGAGTGGTGGACGGCGCCGAAGTGCAGGACGACCCGCTGACCGCTCCACTCCTCCGGAATCGTGATCGTCCTGCGGTACCACCCGTACTCCAGCCAATGGACTCCCAGGCCCGACGCCTCGGTCTCCCAGGCGAACGGCACGGTGATCCGCGAAGGCCACGCACGATCCTCATGCGACAACTCCTCGACGGTGGCCGTCCCAGCCGGGTCGGTGGCGAATTCCCACGATCCGTTAAGGCTCAGCCACGTATGCGAGCGGTCGAAATGAGGGCGGGGGTATTCTGGGCGGACCAACGACATTTCTTCTCCAAGATATGGAAGCGTTGAATCAGGTCTTCGGGTGAGGCGGGACTCAGCCGGTCATGCTGCCCTGCAGCGCGCCACCGCGGAAATACCTTTCCAGCAGCAGGAACAGGACGATGAGCGGCAGGATCGTGACCAGTCCGCCGGTGATGAGCACCGGGACCATGTTGGCCTTCGTGCCTGTTTCGGCCCCCTGGGACAGGGCCGACAGGCCGACGGTGAGCGGATAGAGGCTGTTCCGGCTGAAGATGACCAGCGGCAGGAAGTAGTTGTTCCAGACGGTCACGACCGTCAACAGCAGGACGGTCACCAGGCCGGGGACGGTCAGCGGCAGCGCGATGCGCACGAAGACGCGTAGTTCGCCCGCACCGTCGAGGCGAGCGGCATCGAGCAGGTCACGGGGGACCGACGCGTCGATGTAGGTCCGCATCAGGTAGATGCCCACCGGCGAGACCATGCTGGGCAGGATCATGCCCCAGATCGAATTGACCAGGCCGACCTTGGCGTACACCAGGAACAGCGGCAGGGAGATCGCGCTGACCGGCACCAGGAGGGTCGACATCACCAGGTAGAAGATGCTGTTGGCGCCGCGGAACCGGTAACGGGAGAAACCGTAGCCGGCCATCGCCGACAGGATCGTCGAGCCGATGCCGGCGATTCCGGCGTAGAGCAGGGTGTTGCCCAGCCATCGCAGGTAGACCCCGGCGCCACTGACGTTCCTGCCGAGGTCGGCCAAATTCTGGAACAGCCGGAACGGCCGGGCGAACCAGAATCCCGGCGTCACGTACACGTTCACCTGCGTCTTGGTGGAGTTGATCAGCAGCCAGACCAGCGGCGCCAGGATGAACAGCGCGAATGCCGCGCTGATGAGCGTCAGGAGTGTGGTGGTCCCCCGCGGGAGACCGTACAGGCGGGGCGAGATTCCGCCGGGGCGCCGGCGCGGTTCTCGCGTCGAGGCGGTCGCCCTCCTCTCCGTGTTCCGCCGCGGGCTCACCGGAACTCCCCGTTGCGCCGGCGCACCGCGAAGGCGGCGAGCGAGAGGACACCGATGAGCAGCGCGAGGATGACCGCCGCCGCCGCACCGAGGTTGTAGTCCCCGCTGCCCACCGCGGTGTTGTACACGAAGAGGGTGGGGGTGAAGCCGAAGGACACCGCCTGCGGCTGGAACGCGGCCAGGATGGACGGCTCGGTGAACAGCTGAAGGGCCCCGACCGTGTTGAGGAACAGCAGCATGATGATCGCGGGGCGCACCATCGGCAGTTTCAGGCGCAGGATGATGGTCGAGAGCCGCGCTCCGTCCGTGATGGCCGCCTCGGTGACCTCCCGGGGAATCGCCTTCAACGACGTGTAGAGGATGGTCATGTTGTAGCCCGTCCATTCCCAGATCACGATGAGAATGATCGTCGGCGTGATCAGTCCGGAGGAGAAGAAGTCGACGTCCCCCAGCCCGACGGCCTTCAGGAGCTGGGGATACGGGCCGAAGTGGGGGAGCAGCAGGAACGACCACATCATCGCCGCGACGACCCCGGGCACCGCGAACGGCATGAAGAACACGGTGCGGAAGAACCTGTCGAACTTGACGACACCGGCATCGAAGATCGCGGCGAAGAAGAACGCGATGGCGATCGTCACCGGGACCTGGATCACTCCGAACAGCAGCACCCGCTGCACGCCGTCCCAGAACTGCGATGAGCTCAGTACGGTGCGGTAATTGGCGAGTCCGGAGTATGTCGTGCCGCCGATCAGCCGGGTCCGGTGGAGGCTGTCGTAGACGGCGTAGACCGTCGGGACGATCATGAACAGGGCGAGCGCCAGCATGTGCGGTGTGATGAACACGGCACCGGGCCACTGGCTCCGCCGTGAGCCGCGGGCCGGCCGGGTCCTGCGCGGCGGAACCACCGGACTCGCCGGTTCGTGGAGAGCGGATGCGCGCTGGGCGGTTTTCACGTGCTGATCCTCAGCCCTCGGTGACCGTGAATCCCTGGTCCTTCGCGTACTTGACCATCTGCTGCTGGTAGGTCCTGAAAGCCTCCGGCAGCGTCTCGGTGCCCTTGCTGACCCCCGCGAAGGTGGAGGTCCACTGGGTCAGCGCCGCGGTCATGATCGGGGGCCACTGCGGGTTCACCATGTTCTGCGCGGCCTTGGCGAAGACCGCGTTCGGTTTGGAATCGCCGGAGATCTCCAGCGTGGAGTCCTGGAACGTGGGGGAGTTCAGCAGCGGGAGATAACCGGGGAACGCGCCGGCGACCTTGCCGCTGAGGATCTTCCACGAGTCCTGCGAGGCGCCGAACCACTGGACGAACTGCGCCGCCTCCTTGGCGTGTTCGGTCCCGGCGATCACGGCGAGCGCCGAGCCTCCCCAGTTGCCCGACAGGTTCTGGCCGGCCGTGACCTGCGGCAGCGGGGCGGCGCGCCAATCACCGATGGTCTTCTTGACGTTGAGCTGCATCCCCACCGGTCCCCAGGCCGGACTGAGACGGGCCGCGTTCACGCCGCTGTCGAGGTTGGACCACTGCGCCGGTGAGAAGTCGGCGGCGGTGGTGACCTCCTTCTTGTCGATCAGTTTCTGCCAGTACTCGGCGAAGGCCGTCTGGGCCGGCCCGGTGAAGTTGATGCCGAGCTTGCGTCCACCGCCGTAGGTGAACGGGAAGGCGTTGTACTGCTGCATCAACGCGAGCACGTCCTGGGTGCTCTCCGGGTCGAAGTTGGTGATCGCCGCCTTCGGGTCCGCGGCGTGCAACTTGTCCGCCGCCGCGGCGAACTCGGTCCAGGTCGCCGGTACCGGGATGCCGTGGCGGCCGAACGCCTTGGAGTTGTAGTAGAGGGCCATCGGGCCGAGATCGACCGGCATCGCGTACTGCGCCGATCCGCGGGTGACCTGGGCCCAGGCCACCGGGGCCACGTCCTTCTTCGCCGCGCCGACGCCGTACTTCGACAGGTCGACGAGACTGTTCGTGATCTCGAAGGACGGCACCTCGAAGTACTCGATCGTGGCCACGTCGGGGGTGCCGCTCTTCGCCTTGAGGGCGTCGCTGAGCTTGACGTACTCGGCGGTCGTGGCGCCGGCGTTCTCCAGCTTCACGCAGATGCCCGGATGCGTCGTGTTGAATTCCTTGACCGCGAGGTCGTAGCCGGCCGGCCATCCCCAGAAGGTCAGCGGTACGGCGCCCGCGGCGCAGCCGGCGCCTGCCGCCTGACCGGTGGCCGATCCCGGTGGCGGGGTGTCCGATCCGCTGCCGCACGCGGTCAGCAGAACCGCCGCCACCGCGGTGGCCGCCAGACCGATCAGCCGCCGTGGGCGCCTCCCGGCGCTACGGAATCCGCCGCCTGCGTAACCCTGCGTCATTCCCATGTCACCTCAGGACTTCGTGGAGCTCGGTGGAGTGTTCAAGGGCCTGTGATACGGCTGCCTGAGAACGCAGCGGCCTTTCGCGACCCGTGCTGCCGGACCGGGACGGGATTTCCGCGCTCCGGCGAAGCAGACCTTGGTTTCGGCGGCTGGTCGACCGCGTTACTGCAACGTTGCAAGACGGTAGCCTGGGCCACTGCATCGTTGCAATAGGTTGCGCAGTACGGTTTGGGGCGTCACTGACGGAATGGTTCCCGGGAGGAACCCCGCCCTCGGGACCGCGGCGAACGGTTTCCGCGCGAACGGACAGCCGAGTGTCTTCCCCCTCTGGTAGATGTGTCGGGTCATCCATGAGGAAAGGTCTCCGGCTGTGTTCATAGACGACCATCTCTCGGAATTCGACGGCCTTCCGGTCGTCGATCTCCTGCTGGCCGAGGAAGCGGGGGAGCCGCTCCCGCCGGCGGCGTCCGCCGCCTGGCGGATCGGCACCGCGTTCGAAGAGGCCGCGTTCGAGGAGGTGTTCGAGCGCTTCCTCGGACAGGTCGACGGCTCCCAGGTGACCGCCCTGGTCATCGGCTACTGGGGCGCCTCGTACGACTCGGGTGAGGTCGACCCGGTGGACCTGCTGGTCGAGGCGGCCGGCCGGCTGCCGAAGCTGCGCGCGCTGTTCCTCGGGGACATCGAGGCGGAGGAGGCGGAGATCTCCTGGATCGAGCAGTCCGACATCACGCCGCTGTTCACGGCGTTCCCCGGCCTGCGGCGTCTGGAGGTGCGCGGCGGCACCGGGCTCGCCATGGACCCGATCAAGAGCGAGGCGCTGACCGTGCTGCGGATGGAGTCGGGCGGCCTGCCCGCGGATGTGGTGCGGGCGGTGGCCGCCAGCGACCTGCCGAACCTCGAACACCTCGACCTCTGGCTCGGCGTCGAGAACTACGGCGGCAACGCCGGCGTGGCCGACCTCGCCCCTGTCCTGAGCGGAGAGCGGCTGCCCGCGCTGCGGCATCTCGGGCTGGAGGACAGCGAGATCCAGGACGAGATCGCGGCGGCGGTCGCGAGCGCGCCCGTCGTGGCCCGGCTGGAGTCGCTGAGCCTGGCGATGGGCATCCTGACGGACGAGGGCGCGGAGGCGTTGCTGTCCGGTCAGCCGCTCACCCACCTGAAGCGGCTCGACCTGCACCATCACTTCCTCAGCGACCGGATGGTCGAACGGGTCCGGGCCGCGCTTCCCGGCGTCGAGGTCGACCTGAGCGAGCAGGAGAAGGCCGAGGACGACGAGCGCTACGTGGCGGTCGACGAGTGACGCCGGAGGCGGCCTTCACCGTGGTCGCCGTTCCGGGCGGCCGGCGGGCGGCGCTGTTCGCCGCCGCCTGCCGCGGCCGTGGCCTGCCCGAGCCGCGTGTCATCGACTGGCGCGACGTGCTGCGGGGGAGCCGGATCCACGTCGAGCCGGGCACGTTCCTGCGCATCGACTCTCCCGGAGAGGACCCGGAAACCGCCGCGCTGCTGCGCGGACCGGGAGATCCCGCGCGCGTCACCGGGTCCGCGCGGTGGTACGCGGCCTTCACCGCCGGACTCCGGCGGATCACGGCCGCCGCCGGCGAGGCGCGGATGCTCGGCGACGCGGGCGAGATCGCGGTGATGTTCGACAAGCGCCGCTGCCACGCGCGTCTCAGCGCGGCGGGCGTGCCGGTGCCGCCGGCGCTGCCGGCCGTACGCGGCTACGACGAACTGCGCGTCCGCATGGCGGAGACCGGCCGGAGCCGGGTGTTCGTCAAGCCGGCGCACGGATCGTCGGCCTCCGGGGTCGTCGCCCTGCAGGTGGCCCCCGGCCGGATCAAGGCGGTCACCTCCGCGGCCCGCGACGCCCACGGAGAGTTCCACAACTCGCTGCGCGTCCGCTCGTACGAGAGCGAGCGCGAGGTCGCGGCGCTCGTCGACGCGCTGGCTCCGGACGGACTGCACGTCGAGGCCTGGCTGCCCAAGGCGTCGATCGGCGGCCGCGTGTTCGACCTGCGCGTGGTGGTGGTCGCGGGGAGCCCGACGCACGCGGTCGTCCGCACCAGCCGCCACCCGATGACGAACCTGCATCTCGGCGGGGCACGCGGGGACCTGCGCGCGGTGCGCGAGCTGCTCGGCGAGTCCGGCTGGCGGCGGGCGATCGAGATCTGCGCGGAGGCGGCGGCGTGCTTCCCCGGCAGCCTCATGGTCGGTGTCGACCTGCTCATCGGCGCCGGCCGCCGGCGTCCGGCGGTGGCGGAGGTCAACGCGTTCGGCGACCTGCTGCCGGGCCTGACCGGCCTGCCGGACGGCCCCGCCGAGGGCCTGGACACCTACGCCGCCCAGGTCGCCGCCGCCCTGACCACGAGGGTTCCGGCATGCGCGACATGAACGCCATCGTGGGCGACCACGATCTGCTGCTGGTCACCCTGGACACGTTGCGGTACGACGTCGCAGTGGAGTCGATGGCGGCCGGACGAACGCCCACCCTGGCGGCGGTGCTGCCGGAGGGCAGGTGGGAGCGACGGCACACGCCGGGCAGCTTCACCTACGCGGCGCACGCGGCCTTCCTCGCGGGATTCCTGCCGACCCCGGCCCGGCCCGGCCCGCATCCACGGCTCTTCGCGGCTCGCTTCGCCAGCAGCGAGACGACGGAGCCCGGCACGTGGGTGTACGACGCCGCGGACCTGCCGGCCGGGCTGGCCCAGGCCGGGTACCACACGGTCTGCATCGGCGGCGTGGGGTTCTTCAACAAGCGCGGCCCGCTCGGCTCGGCCCTGCCCGGCCTGTTCGCCGAGAGCCACTGGGAGCCGGAGTTCGGCGTGACCGACCCGAGGTCGCTGGAGCACCAGATCGCCCGTGCCGAGCGCGTGGTCGCGGGCCTCCCGGCCGACCGGAGGCTCTTCATGCTGGTCAACGTGTCCTCGCTGCACCAGCCGAACTGGTTCTACGCGGCCGGCGCCGAGCGCGGGCAGGACTCGCGGGCCACCCACGCGGCGGCGCTCGAATACGTCGACCGGCACATCGGCGCCCTCTTCGACCTGATGCGCCGTCCCTGCTTCGTCATCATCTGCTCCGACCACGGCACCGCGTACGGCGAGGACGGCCATACGGGCCACCGTTTCGGCCATGAGATCGTGTGGACCGTGCCATACGCGGAGTTCCTGTTGTCATGACCTCGCCGACCACATCCGCGCCCCCGGACCTGACCCGCCCGTACCAGGGATACGTCTACGCGTATCCGCACAAGACGGCTTACCGGCCGCTCACCCCGCGTCCCCGGCTGTCCGACGTCTGGGCGGACGAGCGACGCGACGCGCTGTTCCTCTACCTGCACGTGCCGTTCTGCGAGATGCGCTGCGGCTTCTGCAACCTGTTCACCCGTACGGGCGCGCCCGAGGAGCTGACGACCGCCTACCTGGACGCGCTGGAACGCCAGGCGGACGCCGTAGGCGACGCTCTGGGCAAGGCGACCTTCGCCACCGCCGCGTTCGGCGGCGGCACGCCCACCTATCTGACGGCGGCGGAGCTGGACCGCCTCTGCGACCTCGCCGGGCGCTTCGCGGATCTCACGCGGATCCCGCTCAGCGTCGAGACGTCACCGGCGACCGCGACCACCGACCGGCTGACGGTCCTCGCCGAACGCGGGACCACCCGCGTCTCGATCGGAGTGCAGAGCTTCGTCGACGCCGAGGCCCGCGCCGCGGTACGCCCGCAGAAGCGCGCCGAGGTCGAGTCCGCGCTGGACCGCATCCGCGCCACCGGCTTCGACACGCTCAACATCGACCTGATCTACGGCATCGACGGCCAGACCCCCGAGTCCTGGCTCTCCTCGCTCGACGCGGCGCTGTCCTGGGAACCGGAGGAGCTGTACCTCTACCCGCTGTACGTCCGGCCGCTCACCGGGCTCGGCCGGCAGGGCAGGAGCTGGGACGACCAGCGGCTGGAGCTGTACCGCATCGGCCGCGACCACCTGCTCGGGCTCGGCTACGAGCAGGTGTCGATGCGCATGTTCCGGCGGCCGTCCGCCGGCACGGGCGACGACGGCACCACGTACTGCTGCCAGACCGACGGCATGGTCGGCCTGGGCTGCGGCGCCCGGTCCTACACGACGGAACTGCACTACTCCTTCGAGTACGCCGTCGGGGCGAGCGCCGTGCGCGGCATCATCGACGAGTACGTACGGACCCGCGAGTTCGGAGACGCGCGCGTCGGCTTCGTGCTGGACGACGACGAGCGGCGCCGCCGTCACCTCCTCCAGTCCCTGCTGCAGGCGTCCGGTCTGCGGCGGGCGGACTACCGGCGGCGGTTCGGCACGGACCCGGCCGCCGACTTCGCCGCCGAACTGACGGCCCTGGCGGACCGGGGCTGGCTCGACGATCGGACCGAGGTCATCCGGCTCACGCCGGACGGCCTGGCCTACTCCGACGCGATCGGCCCGGCGCTGTTCTCGCCGAGGGTGCGGACGCTCATGGACGCCTACGAGGCGCGCTGATGGACCACCTGACGATCCTGTACCGCGGCCCCCTCGCGAGCTGCGACTACGACTGCCCGTACTGCCCGTTCGCCAAGCGGCGCGACACCCCGGAACAGCTGCGCGCCGACCGCGCCGCCCTCGAACGCTTCACCGCCTGGGTGGCGGCGCAGTCCCACGGCGTCTCGGTCCTGTTCACGCCCTGGGGCGAGGGACTCGTCCGGTCCTGGTACCGCCGGGCCCTGACCGGGCTCAGCCACCTGCCGCACGTGGAGCGCGTCGCGATCCAGACCAATCTCAGCGCCCGCCTGGACTGGACCGCCGACGCGGACCCGTCCACGCTCGCGCTGTGGGCGACGTACCATCCCGGTCAGGTGCGGTACGAGCGCTTCCTCGGCAGATGCCGCGAACTCACCGAGCGAGGCGTACGGCACAGCGTGGGCATCGTCGGGCTGCCCGACCACCTGCCGCACGCCCGCCGGCTCCGGGCCGACCTGCCGGCGGAGACCTACCTGTGGGTCAACGCCGCCGAGGGGCACGCCTACTCCGACGCCGAGGCCGCCGAGTGGGCCGCCATCGACCCGCTGTTCGGCTACAGCCGGCACCCGCACGCCAGCCGGGGCCTGCCCTGCCGGACCGGGGACAGCGTCATCTCCGTCGACGGTGACGGGACGGTGCGCCGCTGCCACTTCGTCCCGGAGGTCCTCGGCAACCTCTACGACGGCTCGTTCCGCGCCGCGTTGCGCCCCCGGCCCTGCCCGCTGGCGGTCTGCGACTGCCACATCGGCTACGTCCACCTCGAGCCGCTCGGCCTGGACGACGTCTTCGCCGGCGGTGTCCTCGAGCGGATCCCGGCCGGCCCGTGGTGGGCGCCGCACCGCACGGGTGCGGCACCGCTCACGTCTGCCTGACCGGCCGGTAGTCCTGCTCGGTGAGGCCGAACGTCCAGGCCACGCCCTCCCGCGCGGTGCGGGTGCCCGGTGGGACCCGAAGATGGTATGTCCGGCTCGTGCCGTCCGGCTCCGGGGTCGCGTTGACGACCTCCACCATGACGACGGGCTCGTCGCCGGGCAGGTCGATCCGCCAGAGCACGCCGGTCTCGTCGCGGTGGAGCGGCCGCGCGCCGGTCTCCGCGAGGTAGCGGTCGTACCCGAAGTTCTCCAGCATCACCCGGCGCAGCTCGGCGTTCTCCTCCGCCGCGATCCGCTCCGCCGTCAGCCCCGTGAGGGTGCCGATGAAGTCGGCGGGGATCGGCATGCCACGCCAGGCGTGCAGCGCGAAACCGTCCGGGTAGCTCAGCGCGGGACCGTCGCCGCGGTGTAGCCGGCCCGGCTCGTCCCGATGGAGCTCCGACGGACGGTCGCAGACGATCACGAGTCGCTCGTACGGCCACCACCAGCCGGCCGCGCGCGCCGCCTCGGCCGGCCCCGCCAGACCCTCCAGCCCGCCGACCGCGTCGAACAGCGCCAGCCACGGCGCGTCGTGCTGCCCGAGCACCGCGTCGAGGGTCGCCTCCCGCAGCAGCGCCTCGGCCTCGCCGGTCGCCAGCTCGCCGAGCCCCCGGCGGATCCGGATGACCAGCCCGTCGACCTGCCGCCAGAGGTCACCGCCGGTGCGCGCCCACGCCGCCGACCACTCCTGCGCGCTCAGCCCGGCCCGGGCCGCGGTCCGCGCCGCCTCCCACGGCCGGGTGCGCACGGCGTCACGCACCGAACGCCCGGCATCCGCGGTGCCCAACGCGGCACCGACCCGATCCACCTGATCGCCCAGGCCGCCCTGCCGCAATGTCTCCGCATGCCCCGGATCGTCCAGCAGCACGGCCGCGACCGCGCCGAAGGCGGGCGACGGCGCCCAGACGAAGCGCTCCGGACCGGTCAGCCCGGCCGCGGCGTACGCCGCGCGGATGCCCGCCTCGGCACGCTCCCGATCGGCCGGACCGGTGGCGAAGGCCACCGACCGCCAGTCCCGCGTCACCAGCGTGTTCATGGGAACCTTCCTGACCTGCTCAGTCGGCGACGGGACGCACCGCGCCGGGTATGTACTCGCGCTGGCGGACGACCCGGAACCAGCCCTTGGGCAGCGCGATCGCCGCATGCTCCTCGTGGACGAGTCGGCCCCCGGACGGCAGGTGCAGATAGTCCGGGCGCATCGGGTCGGGGTCGCGCAGCAGCGCGCCGGGCGCGACGACCGCGTGCGCGTGCCCCGTCACCTCGCCGAGCGCGAGGACCAGCCGCCCGCGGCCGTCGCGCTCCGCCGGCGGCAGCGCCTGCGCCTCGGCGGGAACGGCGTCGTCGGGCACGGGCACGATGAGAAGGTCTCCCTGTCGGAACATGCCGCGAACGTACCGACCGCCACCGACATTCCGTCCCCCTGCTCCGGGACGCCGAGCGGCCGGTTGCGCCGCGCGACTTCCGGATACGCGATCAGAGGAACCATGCTGAACGGTGTTTCGGGTGAGTCCGGAATGAGAATCGGGCTCAGCTTCGCGACCGGTAATGGAATAGATACACCGTAGGGCTACCGCTCCCCGGATGAGGCTGGGAACATGACTGTTCCAACGGGGCATGTCGCCGCGTAGAGCGAGTACGGGGGCGTGGACGGTCATGAGCACGAGTGGCAAAGGGCCGGAGAAAAGCGCCTTAGAGCGCTTCTTCGAACTCGGTCCGGCATGGATATCCGCCATCGGTGCCGCTTTGGTGGCGCTGACGGGCGCAGGATTCTTCGCCGGTCATGCGACGGCGGACAAAGCGGGGCCGCAGCCGACCGTCACGGTGACCGAGACGAAGGCGGCCGGCGGAGTGAGGCCGTCTCAGCAGCCCGATGGCGGCGACACTCCCTCGACGGCGAACGGTGCCCGGCTGGGCGCCTACGACTTCACGATGCCGGCCGGGGTCGGTGCTCCCCTCGGCCCCGCGGCACCGGGGCAGGACCAGCTCGTACAAGGCGAGAGCGGGGACCTCTGGGAGGGCGCCGAGGGCCAGGGGTTCGGAGCCGGTAGCGGTAACAGGCTCTTCCAGCTCTCCGGCGGAAGCACTCCTACGTATCAGGCGTGCAGGACCACCAACAGGCTCGCCGATCAAGTGAAGAGTACGCCCGGCACCGCCTTCTGTATCAGCGCGACAGGAAGAATGATCGGCCTCAAGGTTCTGGACGCGAGTGCAACGCAGCCGTTCTGGGTCAAGCTGCGCGTAACAGTGTGGCAGAACACAACTCCATGATCCCTGAACCCGATCGCTTCGGACGTGCCATGCGAACGAATGTCGGGGCGGTCGACGCGAAATGATGGGCCGATGCAAGGGGAGGGCGGCATGGATATTCGGCCGTCGGTGGTGGCGGTTTTCATGATCAGCATGATGACGATACTTTCCGGGTGCGGTGGATCGGCGGGAAAACCCACCTCACCGACCAGCGCCGGCACATCGACCAGTACGGGAACGGGTGCTGGATCCACAACGGCTGCCGATCCCTCGACCGCGGCGGCGAGCCCGTCGGCGTCCACCTCCTCCGTGCGCCCGGGAGCCGGCGGTGCGTCTGTGGCGGCGTTCTGCGCCGATGCCGCGAAGTCCATGGCCGTGGACTCCAACGACGACAATCCCTTGTCGGCCTCCCGGCAATTGGCGATCTGGAAGAGGATGACCGGCGAGGCCCCGGCCGACATCAGCTCAGACGTCGCCACCGTGTACGCCGGCCTGGAGAACAGCCTCCGGCAGCACAGACCCTTCGATCTCACCGGCTACGGCACCAGCTATGTGACGATCCTGCACTGGGTGGGCGGACATTGCCGCCCCTGACGATTCGACTACTGGAGCCCTGCGCGGACTGACGTGATGCGCTGCGTGTTGAAGCCGAGCCAGTGCATCCGGCCTGCGTAGCGCGCATGCTCGATCTTGAGACAGCGATCCATGACCACCGTCACGCCGCCGTCCTCGGCGATCCGCGCGCCCTCCTCGTTGACCACGCCGAACTGGCACCAGAGGGCCCCGGCGCCGATCGCCACGGCCTCCCGCGCGATCGCCGGCAGTGCGTCCGGCGCGCGGAAGACGTTCACGACGTCCACCGGCACGGGAACGTCGGACAGGCACGCGTAGCACGTCTCTCCGAGGATCCGCGTCTCGCGGGGATTCACGGGGATCACACGGTAGCCGTGTCGCTTGAGGTAGTAGCCGACGAAGTGGCTGGCCCGCAGCTCGTTGCCCGAAAGGCCCACGACGGCGATCGTCCTGGCCGTGTGGAGGATGCGCTGGATCGCCGAGGCGTCCTGGTACCGCGCGAGATCGATGCCGTGCTCGTCGGTTTCCTCGCTTCGCCCGGTCATGCCGTCGCCCCCTTCTCTCCCGCCGCCGCGGCGGCATGCGCGAAGCCCTGTTCCAGGTCCCAGATCAGGTCGTCGACGGACTCGGTGCCGACCGACAGGCGCACCGTGCCCGGCCCGACGCCGGCGGCGCGCAACTCGTCGTCGCCGAGCTGCCGGTGCGTCGTGCTGGCGGGGTGGATGACCAGGCTCTTGGCGTCCCCGACGTTCGCCAGGTGGGACCAGAGGGTCAAGGCGCGGATGAGGGCCGTCCCGCCGGCTCGGCCGCCGGCGCAGTCGAACGAGAAGACCGCGCCGGCGCCGCGCGGCAGGTACTTGTCCACGAGCGGCCGGTACCGGCTCGCCGGCAGACCGGGATACGTCACGTTCGACGCCAGCGGGTGCGACTCCAGGAACGCCGCGACCGCCCGGGCGTTCTCGACGTGGCGGTCCATCCGCAGCGACAGCGTCTCGAGGCCCTGCAGGAACAGGAAGGCGTTGAACGGCGAGAGGGCCGCACCGAGATCGCGCAGCGTCTCGGCCCGGAGCTTCATCAGGTAGCCGTACGTCCCGAACGTCTCGTGGAACCGCAGGCCGTGGTAGGCCGGTGACGGGTCCGCGACCACGGGGAAGCGGCCGTTGGACCAGTCGAACGTTCCGGCCTCGACGACGACGCCGCCGATGCTCGTGCCGTGGCCGCCGATGAACTTGGTCGCCGAGTGGATCACGATGTCGGCGCCCCACTCGATCGGGCGGCACAGGTACGGCGTCGCGAACGTGTTGTCCACGATGAGCGGCAGGTCGTGCTCGTGCGCGACCGCCGCCACGGTCGCGATGTCGAGTACGTTCCCGGCGGGGTTGCCGATGGTCTCACCGAAGAACGCCTTCGTGTTCGGGCGGACCGCCTGGCGCCAGGCGTCCGGGTCGTCGGGATCGACCCACGTCAGCTCCACGCTCATCTTGCGCAGCAGGTGCTTGAGCTGGTTCACCGTGCCGCCGTAGAGCGCCGACGACGAGACGACGTGGTCGCCCGGCTCGAGCAGCGTGAAGAGCGCGGCGGCCTGCGCGGCGATGCCGCTGGCGAACGCCACCGCGCCGCAGCCGCCTTCGAGGTTGGCCACGCGCTCCTCGAACACCGCGACGGTCGGGTTCATGATGCGCGAGTAGGTGTTCCCGTACTCCTGCAGGTTGAAGTACGCCGCCGCGGACTCGGGATCCTCGAACACGTAGCTGGACGTCTGGAAGATCGGCACCGCACGCGCGCCCGTGTTCGGGTCGGGCCGTTGCCCGGCATGCAGCTGCCGTGTCTCGAACCCGAACGCGCGGGCCTCTTCGGCGGGGGGAGGGTTGTCGGTCACGAAGGTCTCTTCCTCGACGTCATCCGGCCCCGCCGTGGGCCGGACGGGGGTCACTCAGGAACCGGCGGATGATGGGTGTCTGCCGCGCCTCTTCCAGCAGGAAGCAGTCGTGGCCGTACGGTGCGTCGATCACGTGGCACTCGACCGGCTTGCCGAGGGCCAGGAGCGCCTCCTCGATCTCCCTCGACGCGGACGGCGGGTACAGCCAGTCGGAGCTGAACGCGATCAGCAGCGTCCGTGCCGAGACGCCCTGGAGCGCCCGCTCGAGCGATCCGCCGCCGTACTGGCGCGCGAGGTCGAAGTAGGTCAGCGCGCGCGAGGTGTAGAGGTAGGTGTTGGCATCGAAGCGCTTGACGAACGAGCCGGCCTGGTGGCGCAGGTAGCTCTCGACCGCGAACTCCGCGTCCGTGATCGTGTAGCGGAGGTCATCGGCGTACTGCAGCCGCCGGCCGAACTTGTCCTCCAGCGCCGGTGCGGACAGGTACGTCACGTGGCCGACCATCCGCGCCACGCCCATCCCGGCGTCGGGCGCGCGGCCCGTTCCGTGGTACCGGCCGCCCTGCCAGGCCGGGTCGCGCATGATCGCCTCACGCGCGATCGCGTTCCAGGCGACCCCCTGCGGGTGCAGCGCGTGCGTGCTGGCGATCACCACGACGGCGTCGACCTGGTCGGGGAACAGGATCGCCCATTCGAGGGCCTGCATGCCGCCGAGCGAGCCTCCGGCCACCGCCGCGAGCCGCTCGATGCCGAGTGCGTCGAGGAACGCCCGCTGGGTGCGCACCATGTCCGCGACGGTGATGACGGGGAAGTCCGGCCCGTACGGCCGGCCCGTCGCCGGGTCCACGGACGACGGCCCCGTCGTCCCGCCGCATCCGCCGAGCAGGTTCGTGGCGACGACGAAGAAGCGATCGGTGTCGAACGCCTTGCCGGGGCCGATCATCCCGTCCCACCAGCCGAGGCCCTTCACGTCCGGCCCGTCGCGATCCTCGGCTCCGAACCCGTCGCGTGTGCTCTTCTCGGACGGCGCCTTCGCGAGGCCCGCCGCGTGGGCGTCACCGCTGAGCGCGTGGCACACCAGGATGACGTTGTCGCGCTCGGGGGACAGGACGCCGTAGGTCTCGTACGCCACGCGGACCGGGTGCAGCTCACGCCCGCAGTCGAGTCGCACCGGCTCCGGGAGATCGAGATACCGCGTCTCGACCGTGCCGGCCGACCCGGCGGCGAGCACGGAAACCGAATTCGTCACAGGGGCTATGGTGCCCGTCACTGTCGGTGTATTGTCAAGCGAACCCATCGGGAATGTGAGTAATTCGACGAGAGGGCATCATCCGACATGACCACGGTCGCTAACGGAGTCAACGTGCAGGCGCTGCTCGAGGCGCGCGACGCGCTGAAGGGAGCTCCCGAGGCTGCGCAGTTCACCTGGCGGGCCTCCTCCAAGTGGCAGGACGGCGTCCACAGCACCACGACGGTCCGCGACTTCTTCGGCCTCGGACAGGAACAGAGCCACAAGACCGAGTCGGTGTTCGAGGCCGACCACCCCGCGGTCTTCGCGGCCGAGGACAACGGCATCACGCCGATCGAGTACCTCCTCGTCGGCCTGGCGGCCTGCCTGACGGCGGGCGTGGCGTCCGTCGCGCAGAACCGCGGCATCCAGCTCCGCTCGGTCGAGTCGACGGTCGAGGGCAGGCACGACATTCGCGGCATCCTCGGCGCCGACAGCGACGTCCGCAACGGCTTCACCGACGTCAAGGTGACGTTCACCATCGACGCGGACGCCTCGCGGCAGGAGATCGAAGCGCTGGTGGCCCAGTCCCAGAAGCGCTCCGCGGTGTTCGACGCTCTGACGAACCCCACGGACGTCACCGTCGACGTCGCCTGAGGGGCCCCGCCATCGAACGCGTCACAACCGTCGTCATCGGCGCGGGGCACGCGGGCCTCGCCGCGAGCCACTTCCTCGGCGAAAGGTCGATCGACCACGTCGTGCTGGAGCGCGGCGAGGTCGCGAACTCCTGGCGGCACGAACGCTGGGACTCTCTGCGGCTCCTCACGCCCAACTGGCAGAGCCGCCTGCCGGGCCACCACTACGAGGGCCCGGACCCCGACGGCTACCTGACGATGGCGGAGGTCACCGAGTTCATCGAGCGGTTCGCGAAGGTCACCGGCGCTCCCGTACGGACCGGCGCGAACGTCACGTCGCTGCGGCGCACCGACGACGGGTACGACGTGACGACCGGCCGTGGCGAGATCCGCTGCCGGACGGTCGTCATCGCGAGCGGCGCCTGCAACCGGCCGGCGGTGCCGCACCTCGCCGCCGCAGTGCCGGCGTCCGTCCGGCAGCTGACGCCGTTCGACTACCGCGGCCCCTCCGAACTGCCCGACGGCGGCGTGCTCGTCGTGGGGGCCTCGGCGACCGGCGTGCAGCTGGCGGCGGAGCTGCGCCGGTCGGGCCGGCCGGTGACCATCGCGGTGGGGGAGCAGGTACGGATGCCGCGCACGTACCGCGGCCGCGACGTGCTGTGGTGGATGGACGCCTCCGGTCTGTGGGATCAGCGGTACGACGAGGTCGACGACCTCGAGCGGGCCCGGCGGCTCCCCTCTCCTCAGCTCGTCGGAACTCCCGAGCGGACGACGCTCGACATCAACGCGCTCACCGCGATGGGAGTCGAACCGGTGGGTCGCTGGGCGGCCGTACGCGACGGCCGCGCGCTGTTCTCCGGCGGCCTGCGCAACGTGTTCGCGCTCGCGGACCTCAAACTGGAACGCCTGCTGGACACGTTCGACGAGTGGGTGCGCAGGGCCGGGCGCGACGCCGACGTCGCTCCTCCCGAGCGCCTCCCGCCCACACGGGTGCCCGCCTCGACGCGATTGCAGCTCGACCTGCGGAGGGGCGAGATCGCCACGATCGTGTGGGCGACCGGTTTCCGGCCCGACTACGGATGGCTCGACGTGCCCGTGCTCGACGAGAAGGGCCGGCTGCGCCACGAGGGCGGCGTGGTCGACAGCCCGGGACTGTACGCGCTGGGGCTGCCCGTGCTGCGACGGCGCAAGTCCACCTTCATCTACGGCATCGAGGACGACGCCCGCGAGGTCATCGACCACCTCGCGGAATACCTGTCCGCCCGCCGGTAACGGCACCGCCCCGGCGGGTTCGCGTCGCGACCGGCGCGGCCCGCCGTACGATCCTTTCCTCCGGGCCGGGGATGTGCGGGCGATCCTTCAGTCTGTCGTTCTACATAGGTCATCCCGGGAACCCTTGTCGCGAAAAGGTGAGTAAGCCGAATCTGTCATCCGGGGTGTGCCTGACGATCGACCGCTGTGGTCGGCTTCCCTGCGGGTGCCGGGGCTCATTGGCGGCTGAGATAGGTGAGGACGGCGAGGACGCGGCGGTGGCCGCTGTCGGCAGGCGAGAGGCCGAGCTTGGCGAAGATGTTGCCGATGTGCTTGTGCACGGCGTTCTCGGTGATCACGAGCCGGGCCGCGATGGTGGCGTTGTCCTTTCCTTCGGCCATCAGGGCGAGCACTTCGCGTTCGCGCGGTGTGAGGTCGGCGATCGGGTCGTGGGCGTGCCGGGTGAGGAGCTGCGCGATCACCTCGGGGTCCATGACCGTGCCGCCGTCGGCGACCCGGCGCAGGGCGTCGACGAACTCGCCCACCCGGCTCACCCGGTCCTTGAGGAGATAGCCGACGCCGCCGCGCTTGTCGGAGATCAGCTCGCCGGCGTACTGCTGCTCGACGTACTGGGAGAGGACGAGCACCGGCAGGCCGGGGTACCGGCGGCGGGCATGGAGGGCGGCGTGGATGCCCTCGTCGCGGAAGGTCGGCGGCAGCCGTACGTCGACGATGGTGACGTCGGGCCGGTGTTCGGCGACGGCACTGATGAAGGCGGGGGCGTCCTGGGCGATCGCGGCGACGTCGAAGCCCCTGGCGGTCAGCAGGAGTTCCAGCCCGCTGGAGAGCAGGACGTTGTCCTCGGCGATCACGATCCGCACGGCAGGCTCACGGTGATCACGGTCGGGCCGCCGGTGGGGCTGTGAACGTGCACGGTGCCGTCGAGCGCCAGAACGCGGTGGCGGATCCCGGCGAGGCCGGTGCCCAGCGTCTCGTCGGCGCCGCCGATCCCGTCGTCGCTGACCCCGATCGACAGCCGGTCGCCGGCGCGTACGGCGCGGACGGTGGTCCGGGCGGCCTGGCTGTGCTTGGCGGCGTTGGTGAGCGCCTCGGCGATGGTGAAGTAGGCCACGGCCTCGACCGCGGCGGGGACCGTGCCGAGGTCGCCGATGTCGAGGGTGGTGTCGATCGCCGACCGGGCCCCCAGGGCGGTCAGCGCCCCGACGAGTCCGCGATCGGCGAGGATCGGCGGGTAGATCGTCCGGATCACCTCGCGCAACTCCGCCATGGCCTCCTCGGTGTTCTCATGCGCTTCGCGCAGGAACCTGCCCACCAGCTCGGGATCCTCGCCGAGCGACTCACGGGCCGCGCCCAGCCGCATCGCGATGGCCACCAGCCGGGCCTGGGTGCCGTCGTGCAGGTCGCGTTCGATCCGGCGGAGTTCCGCGCCGTGGGCGTTCATGGCGCCGGCCCGCGTCTCGGTCAGCGTCTCCACCCGCCGCGCCAACCGGTCCGCGGCCGAGGGGGACAGCAACGCGACGCAGACGCGGGCGTGCAGGCGCGCCAGCGGTGGAACAAGCCCGTACGTCAGGGCGGCGAAGATGACGAACTGCCCGGTTCCCAGGGTCAGTGCCGTGCCCCACCCGGTCAGGGGGACACCGGCGGCGAAGCCGCCCGCACGGGTGCCGGCCGGCAACGCCCACCACAAGGGCACCGTGACGGCCGTGGCCACGGCGTTGCCCGCGCACACCACCGCGACGAGCCCGAACGCCAGACCCGTCACGATGTACGTGCCCAGCCACCCGAGAACCCGCCACGCACCGGCACGGACGGGTCCGGAATGCGGACGGCCCAGCAGCCGGTCGGCGCGGCGACGATGCCAGGACGCCCAGGCGCGGGCCATCGCCGGGACGATGAGTACGGGCGACGCGAGCAGGGCGACCGCGGCGGTGAACAGGCTCACCAGCAGATAGGCCAGACCGCGCCACATCGCCGGAAGCCGACCGGCCCCAGGGGAGTTCATCCGCACAGTCTGAGCCACGGTGAGCGGGCCGGGCACTACAGCCCACTACCCCTTTTTCTCACTGGAGCGCTGTATCGTCCGCTTCCCCCGGCCAGACCTAGCGTCGACGCCCATGACGAGCTCAGCGATTCACCCACCGCGGCGGCGCGGCCGATCCGCCCGGCGGAACCTGGCCCTGGCCGCCATCGTGGCCGGAGCCCTCTCCACCGGTTGGATGCCCGGCGCGAGCGCGGCCCCACAGCACGGCGACCGGATCGAGCTCCGGCGCGACGCCGACGCGATCACCGCACTCGGCGTGACCGGGGTGCAGGCCCGCCTGCACACCCCTGACGGCCGGGACCTGACCGCCGGCAGCGGCGTCGCCGACCTGACGACCCGGCGGCCGGTCTCTCCGGACGGCTACCTCCGGATCGCCAGCGTCACCAAGACGTTCGTCGCCACCGTGATCCTGCAACTGGCCGGCGAGGGCAGGCTCTCCCCGGACGACACGGTCGAGCGATGGCTGCCCGGCGTGGTGTCCGGAAACGGCAACGACGGCCGCGCGATCACCATCCGTAACCTGCTCCAGCACACCAGCGGCATCCACGACGACTATCCCGACTACACCTCGGCGGAGGACTTCTACCAGCACCGGTACGACACCTACACCGCCGAGCAGATCGTCGCGCGGGCGATGCGCCACCGGCCGGACTTCCGGCCCGGGACGGACTGGAGTTACTCCAACACCGGGTACGTCCTGCTCGGCATGGTCATCCAGCGGGTCACCGGGCACCCGTGGCATGAGGAGGTACGGGACCGGATCGTCCGGCCGCTCGGTCTCCGTCACACGTTCTGGCCGGGCGCGTCACCCACGCTGCCCCGGCCCCACGCCGAGACCTACCAGCGGTTCGAGACCGGTGGACCGCTCGTGGACGTCACCGAGCAGGTCGGCCTGGCCGGCAACGGAGAGGCCGGGCTCGTCTCGACCACCGCGGATCTCGACCGGTTCTTCCGCGCCCTGCTGGGCGGCCGCCTCCTGCCCCCGGCGCAACTGGCGCAGATGAAGCAGGCCGTTCCCGTGGGCGAGAAGTTCGAGCCGCTCATGCCGGGCGCCCGCAACGGGCTGGGGATCTTCTCCCGCCCGCTGTCGTGCGGCGGCATGTACTGGGGCCACGAAGGCGGCGACTCCGGCTGGATCACCGCCACCGGCGTCACCGCCGACGGCCGGCGCGGCGTCACAGTTTCCCTGTCGGGCGCGAACGCCGAATCGGCGGACCACGTCCTCCGCATCGAAGCGGCCGAGAGCAGGCTGGTCGACGATGCTCTGTGTGCGACCTCGAACGCCGGCCGTACGAGTCGGCGGATGTAGGCATGCCTATTTCGCTGACCGTAGATTGACGGGTATTTGACTGCGCATTACCGTGATTTGTGTCCCGCTCCAGGCGGAGGGAGGTGTGCAGTGGCCAAGCAGGCGTCCCCGCTCAGTCGTGTGATTCACAAGATCGCGCGCACGGTGGGCATCAAGGAGCACCCAGCCAGTTACGCCTGGGTTTAGGTCGAGTGTCCGGCGCCTCCCGCTTTCCTGCTCCCAGCGGGAGGCGCCGATCGGGTGAACGACGGGTACGCTGGGGGACTGGTTGATCAATGACTGCCGATATCAGCAGGACCGCGCGGAATACCGATGAGATACCCGCCCTAGACATCGACCGCGCCAGCGCGGTGCATTCTTATAAGGCCGATCGGCTCGGGTTCTTCTATGCGGTGGCCCGCCGGTACGGGCCGGTGGTGCGGCTCTGGCCGGGCACCATTCTGGTGACAGGGCCTGAGGAGGTGCACGCCGTACTCCGGAACACGAACCGAACGAACTACTTGGATCGTGACCTGAGGCGGAAGAAGCCCACGGCGACACCGGGTTCCGCGCGGCTCAACGCGTGGATGTCCACTCGAAGGACGGCCATCGTCGGCATGACCGCCGAGATGATCGAGGAACACGCGCGCTGGCTGGCCGGGACAGCCGGGCAACTGTCCGAGCGAATGCTTCAGCGGGGCCGCATCGACGATCTGATGGCGACTCTCGCGGGGGTCACCTCGGCGTCGGTCGCCCGGTTCTGCTTCGGAACCCGGGCCGCCTCCGCCATTCCGGAGACGGCACAGGCGATGCTGGACGCCCTATTCCCGATCGTCGCTAGCCCGTATGATTTCCCGGAGTGGGTAAAGCTGGTCCAGCGCCGGGAGTGGCGCGCGAGCAGGCGGGCCCGGAAGATGCGCGCCGCGCTGCTGGAAACGGCGAAGAGCGACGGCGAGGGCGGGCTCGTCGACGTGCTCTACGGCGGTGGTCTCGACGATGCCGCCGTGGTCGACGCACTGACCTCGATACTCCTGGCCGCGCACGGAGTCCCGGCGGCGGCGACGGCGTGGGTGCTCGTCGAGTTGGCGCGTCACGGGGATCAGCAGGAGACGGCGAGAGCCGCAGCGGATCGGTGGGTCGGCTCCGGACCGGAGCCACCGGAGCTTGGCTGGGCCGTCGACGAGACGCTGCGGCTATGGCCGGCGAGCTGGGTCGCGGGACGGGCGGTGAGCGAGGACGCCGCCTGCGGTTCGTGGACGTTGCCGCCGGGATCGCGCGTTGTCATCCCCTTCTGGGTCACGCACCGGGTCGCCGAGTGCTATCCCGATCCGGAGCGGTTCGATATCCGAAGGTGGGAGCAGTTCTCGCCGCCGCCGGGCGCGTACGTGCCTTTCGGTGCCGGCCCACGACGGTGCCTCGGAGCGCGCTTCGCCCGCACCGAGATGATCACAATAATCGCGGTTCTTCTGCAACGGCTGAGGTTCCGCATCGAGGGTGAAGTGCGGACCGACGCCCGGGCCACCCTCACCCCAACCGGGTTCGAGCTCCTGGTCGATCCGCGCTGAGAACGCGTTCGAGACGCCGTTCTTCACCGAGCGCAGACGACGGGATCAGCGGGACCGCGTGACGGGACGACCGGCTTCGCGGGAAAGGCGCGTGCCCGTCGCCGGCATCCTGCAGAATGCTCCGCCATGGAGCTACGACAGGCGTTTCGTGCGGCGGCGGCTGAGGAGGGGCTGCCGGACGAGGCGATCACGTGGTGGCTGCGCCTGGCGCGTCCCCGGTTCGAGCTGTCCCGCGCGGGAGACGGCCCGGTGGCCGGCCGTTTCGGTGGCAGGCCGGCGCTGCCGGAGGGAGTGGAATGGCCGCCCGGCACGGCCTGTGTCGCCACCGTCGACCTCGCCGCGATTCCCGCGGGGAGCCGCGATCTGGACCTCCCACGGGACGGGAGCCTGGTGTTCTTCGCCGAGCCGGAGATCGTGCCGGAGCACTGCGCGGTCGTCCACGTGCCGGCCGGTGTCCCGGTCGTCGAACGCGACGTGCCGGAGGGCAGGTACGCGCCGGTCTATGACCCTCTTCCGCTGCACGGCAGGGCGGGGTGGTCCCTTCCGGTGGAACGCTCGGAGAGCGCGATCGAGCTCGGTCCGCACGTCCACGACGAGGAACTGATCGCGGAGGTCGTCATCGGCCTCGGGTCCGACGCCGATCTCCAGCTCGTGATCGGCGGCTACGCCGACGAGAGCACCAGCGGCGTGGGCAACCCGGTGGACGCGCCCACGGAGGAGAGCCTTCTCGCCCAGCTGTACCTGACCGACGACCTCGTCGGCCACGACTTCGGCGGAAGCCCTCTCTGCCTCGTGTCCTTCGTGATGACCCACACGGACCTGGCCGCCGGCCGGTTCGACCAGGCCCGGTTCTTCTCCGACTTCAACGGGTGACCCTGCCACGGGGCCGCCGGCATGGAGTGCCGGCGGCCCCGGTGCGGGCTCAGCCCGCCGAGCCGTGGAACTCCAGCCAGTCGAGGTTGATGGATCCGTTGTCGCCGGGCTCGTACGCGATGGTGACGACGGGGTCGTAGCCGCTGACGGGGATGTCGGCGACCGTCACGGTGCCCCAATCGTCCCAGCTGTCGGAGACCTTGGGGAAGGTCACCTGCCGCGTCTTCCGGCCGTCGACCGAGAGCGTCATCGTACGGGCGTCGTTGTTGGCGTTGGCGTAGCGCAGCGTGATGCTCCCCAGGCCGGGCTTTGCCGTTTCACGGTGGAGGGTGTACGACGACGCGGCTCCCTGGGCCCAGAGTCCGTCGAGGAACGCGCGACCGCTGTACCCGGAGTGGTTCACGTTCGTCTTGACGCCGCCGGTGTTGAGGGCGTCCTCCGCCTCGATGTGCCCGGGGTCGGGGCATCCGCCGAGCGCCTTGGCGCCGGCGGTGTCCGCGCAGCGGTCACGTGAGTCGGGGACGCCGTCCCCGTCTCGGTCCTTGTCGACCGCGCCGGCGAGCGTGACGTCGATGGTGTGCGCGCCGGTCAGCGACGCCGGGACGCTGGCGCCGTGCACGCGTCGGCCGTCGATCGTGAACGAACGGATCCTCGTGCCCGCTCCGTGCAGGGCGATCGTCAGGGTCGCGTCGCGGTAGTGCAGGCCGCGCAGGGTCACGTCGCCCCAGCCGGCCGGGAGGGTCGGCGTCACCGACAGGCTCCGGTCGTCGAAGTTCAGCCCGAAGAGCCCGGAGTCGATCATGTTGAGGAAGGCCGTGGCCGACCAGGTCTGGTCGGGCTCCGAGCCCCAGTGGAACTTCACCGTGTCGCCCAGGCGCTGCCAGCCACCGTCGACCACGCCCGTGTGGCCGTTGTAGATCTCCCAGAACCCGCTGTTGTCGTCGCCGAGCTTGGCCAGCCTCGCGGTCTCGGAGGCGAACGCCTCCTGCGCCCCTTGCCCCGCCAGCGCCTTCGCCCAGAGACCCTGGACGACGGGCCAAACGATGGCGTTGTGCCGGCCGGGCTGGTCGTCGGAGTAGCGCGCCCAGTTCGGGTAGGTGTCGGGCATGCCCCAGGTCATCTCGTCCGCGTGCGCGAGGATCGACCTCGCCTGGGACTTGTTCGCGATCCCGAAGATCAGCGCGAACGCGAGCCCGGTTCCCTCCTGGTACGGGCCGGCCGTCCCGTCCGCCAGCAGCATGTAGTTGTACAGGCCCGTCTTGGGGTTCCAGAATCGTTTGTTGATCGCCGTCTTGAGCCGCGCGGCCTTGGACCGGTAGGACGCGACCTCGGATGCCGGGCGGCCGACCTTCGCCGCCATGTTCGCCGCGTTGACGTAGGCGGCGTAGTACACCTCGTTCGTGCTCAGGAACATTCCCGTGGCCACGCCCGGCCACGGCATGGACCCGGTGCTGACCGACTCGGTGGCGTCGGCGGGGGGTGCCGGGTAGCCGGCGATCCCGTCGTTGAAGAAGGACGCGCCGGTGAACAGGCCGTAAGTGGAGTTGTAGCCCGCCGTCGTGGCGTGTTCGCGAATCGTCAGGGTGTCGGCGGCGGTCTGGTAGGCCTCACGCAGGAACGTCGTGTCGCCGGTGACCAGGTAGTGGTTCCACGCGGCCGTCACCCAGATGACCTGGTCCCACTGCTGATCGTCCTGCTGGACCCGCAGATCGCCGCCCGCGTCCTTGTCCACCGCCGACCAGAGCGTGTTGCGCGCCACGGCCGGACTCAGCAGGCTGGCGGCGTTCCAGCTGTTCACCGAGGCGTCGCGGGTCCACGGCTGGGGGTAGCCGCCTCCCGCGCGCAGGATTCCCACGCCCGGATCCATCAGGCCGCTCTTGTTGTAGACCGCCGGATCGAAGCCGATCGTGTTGGTCTGGAGCACGTTCTTCAACGCGGCCTCGTACGCGGTACCGAAGAGCGCCTGGCTGTTGGGGTTCGTGAATTCCAGCGACGGCTGAGACGGAACCGACGCACCGGTGATCGCCCCGGCCGTGCTCACTCCGGACACCACGGTGGAGAGCCCGACCACGGCGGCGGTGACCACGCCGACGACACGCCCGCCTCGGCGGGTTCCTGCCCTGCATCTCATTGGCGCACCTTCCTCGATGCCGGCCCCGGCGAAGCGGAGGATTCGCGCTCGGCCCGGCAAGATCCACATCTGTGGCCGTTCGACCGTAATCACCACAAAGTCGCACGTCAATGAGTGAATTGGCCGACCGAATATGGGTCGCGCGCGTCTCGGCGCACCTTTGCCGCGGCCATGGCGAGGGTGGGCGTGTCGCCGGGATGGGCGTGGTGGGCCTGCGGGAATGGGGCCGGATGGGGAAGGTCGCCCGGCGTGTGGGCCCTGCGAGAGACGACGTCCGGCGCGCATACGGTACCGAAAGGGAGAAACATGACACTGCAGACGGTCAACACCATCCTTGAGCCCGCCGTCAAGCATGGCACCCAGGCCATGGGCAATGGCTGGGGCTACTTCACGGCGAACGGAGACGTGATCCTCGACGTCGGAGCGAGCTGGATCACCCCGTCCACGCTCGTGTACGCCTCGATCGTGGAGGTGGACGACGAGAACGTCCCGAAGATCGGAGACGCGCGCATGACCGTCCACAACGTCGAGCCCTACCAGGGGGGCATCCGGACCTGGGTGAACATCGAATGGGGCGGTCCCCTGCGCGTACGGGTCAGCTACTGCTGGTCGGAATGACCCGCCCCCGCGCCGACACGGAGGTCCGCGCCGGCCCGCCATGACGCGGCCGGCGGCGCCCCGGCCGACGTCACCACAGACTCAGGGAGCGGGTGAAGATCCGTGCGAGGTCTTCCTCCGTCACCGGCCGGGGCGACATGTCCAGGAGCCGGCGTTGTTTGACGGCCCCCTCGACGAGGGCGGGAACGTCGGCGCCGGTGTAACCGACCGCGCCGACCCCGTCGGGCATCCCGATGTCCCGCATGAGACTCAGCAACGCCCGTGGGAGGTGTTCCGCGCCGTCGCCGGGCGGTTCCAGGTCCGGGGCGAGCAACTGTGCGGCCCGTACGTGCCGCTCCGGACACGCCTCGAAGGTGAACCGGAACGCCTCCGGCGCCGTCAGCGCCACCGCCATGCCGTGCGGGACCAGCGGCTGCTCCTCCGGATAGCCGGCCGGGCGGAACTCTCCGACCCGCCCGGCGATCGGGTACGCGTCGGCGTGCGGGATGTGCACGCCCGCGTTGCCGAACCCCAGGCCGGCGAACGTGGCGGCCAGCGCCATGTCGCCGCGGGCCCCGGCGTCGTCCCCGTCGCGTACGGCGGTCCGGAACGACCGGGCGATCAGGGTCAGCGCGCGTTCGGACCACATGTCGGCGACCGGATTGGCGCCGCAGTACGGCACCCGCTGCTCGGGGGACTTGCGCTCGAAGGAGGTGTACGGCTTGGCCGTGTAGCTCTCCAGGGCGTGACAGACGATGTCCATGCCCGCCGACGCGGTGACGCCCGCCGGCTGGGTCATCGTCAGGTCCGGGTCGACCACCGCGAGGGTGGGCCGCAGCCGGGGATGGCTGATCCCGGTCTTGA
Organism: Actinoallomurus soli; assembly: GCF_024055715.1. Lineage (GTDB taxonomy): Bacteria > Actinomycetota > Actinomycetes > Streptosporangiales > Streptosporangiaceae > Actinoallomurus > Actinoallomurus soli. The sequence goes on along the minus strand of NZ_JAMXMV010000034.1, from coordinate 36,627 downwards.
CCTTCAGCGAGAGCACGTCGAGCACGCAGACCGTCGTGCTCTCGGCGCCGGTACCGGTCGTCGTGGGAACGGCGATCAGGGGCAGCAGCGGCCGGGCCGGAGCCCGTCCGGCGCCGACCGGCGGGTTGAGATAGTCCGCCAGGTCGCCCTCGTTGGTCGTGAGCAGGTTGATCGCCTTGGCGGTGTCGATGCTCGATCCGCCGCCGACCGCGACGTAGGCGTCCCAGGGGCCGGAGTCGCGTGCCCGCTCGACGGCCCGGCGGAGAGCGGCGTCGGTGGGTTCGACGTGGACGCCGTCGAACACCTCCGCCTCGATCCCGTACGCCTTCATCTGGTCCGCGATCCGCTGCGGGGCGCCGGTGGCCGCGACGCCCGGATCGGTGACGAGCAGGACGCGGCGCGCGCCGTACTGGGTCAGGTCGAATCCGATCTCGGCGGACGCGCCCGGGCCGAACTTCAACTGCGGCGCGCCGTAGGTGAACACCGATTCGGGGCCGGTGGGGATGGATGCCATGGTTCGCCTCCTCCCGCTCAGCGTAAGAGGCACGCGGGTGCCCGAACGCGGGCACCCGGCGGCGCCGCGATCACGGCGGGCCGAGTGAACGAGGGGGGCGGTGGTCCGTGAGCCGCTCGCCGACGTGTCGAAGCCGCCGGGGCCGCACTCTTGACGCTTTCGGCGGGTCGCTATAACTTTCCCGGACATAGGACGTCCTACGTCCGGATTGGGGAAGTTGATGCGTCTGCAGAAGCGCGGGAATACGGTGCTCGCCGTCAGCGCCGGAGCTCTGGTCGCGGCCGTGGCCACCGGCATCACACCGGCCCAGGCCGGACCGGGCCGGTGCGAGGTGTCCGTGCCGTACACGGCGGGGACCGAGGGATACAGCGCGTTCCGGATCCCGGCGATCGTCGAGACCCGGTCGGGTGACCTGCTCGCGTTCGCCGAGGGGCGCTCCGACGGGCTCGGCGACGCCGGGAACATCGACACCGTCGTGAAGCGGTCGGCCGACGGCGGCTGCACCTGGTCACCGCTGCGGGTCGTCCAGGACAGCGGGCCGAACACCTCCGGAAACCCCGCGCCCGTCGTCACGGCGAGCGGCCGCGTCGTGCTGCTGACCGCCTACAACGCCGGCAGTGCAACGGAGGCGCAGATCCTGCGCGGACAGGTGCCGCCCGAGAACAGCCGGCGGGTGTTCGTGCAGTACAGCGACGACGACGGCACGACCTGGTCCGTACCCCGGGAGATCACCGCCGCGGCCAAGCTGCCGAACTGGCGCTGGTACGCGACCGGGCCCGGCCACGCGACGCGGCTGACCCACGGCCCGCACCGCGGACGGCTCGTCGTCCCGGCGAACCACTCGATCGCCCCGCCCGCGGGTGCCTCCGACCTGGGGTCGGAGGCCAAGTACTACGGCGGGCACGACCTCTACAGCGACGACGACGGCCGGACCTGGCACATCGGCTACGTCGACGACAACCCCGACGGCCAGGTGAACGTCAACGAGACGACCGCCACGGAACTGCCGGACGGGCGTGTCTACTTCAACACCCGCGATCAGAACGGCACCGCGCCCGGAAACCGGGCCGACGCCTACAGCCTGGACGGCGGCCGGACGCTGCGGCAGCCGTTCAGCCCGCAGCCGGCGCTGGCCGGACCGGTCGTGGAGGGCAGCGTCCTGCAGGCGCGCGGGCCGAAGGCGCCACTGCTCTTCTCCGGCCCGGCCGATCCGACCAAGCGGGCGGTGATGACGCTGCGGACCAGCCACGACGGTGGCGTCACCTGGCGATCCGCGCTCACGCTGTCGTCGCTGCCTGCCTCCTACTCCGACCTCGTCCAGGTCGATGCCCGCACCGTCGGCCTGCTGTACGAGACGGGCACCGCCGGTGCCAACGAGACCATCACGTTCCGCCGCATCGACCTGCGCGGCCTGTCCTGAGCCGCGCTGGCCGCGAAGCCGCCCGCTCTCACCGGCGGGCGGCTTCGCCGTCGTCGCAGGCCGGGCGTGCGCTCGTGATCGGTCTGCTCTTAAGCTGTGTTCGGTGGCCAGGTACTTCGATGTGCATCCGGACAATCCGCAACCTCGGGCGCTCCGTCAGGTGGTCGACCTGCTCCGCGCGGACGGCCTGATCGTCTATCCGACCGACTCGTGCTTCGCGCTCGGGTGCCGTCTGGGCAACAAGGACGGCATCGACCGGATCAGGGAGATCCGCCAGCTCGACAGCAGCCATCACTTCACCCTCGTCTGCCGGGACTTCGCGCAGCTCGGCCAGTTCGTCCAGATCAGCAACGCGCTGTTCCGGTCGATCAAGGCGGCGACCCCCGGGCGCTACACCTTCATCCTGCCCGCGACGAAAGAGGTGCCGCGGCGGCTGCTGCACCCCAAGAAGAAGACCGTCGGCGTCCGGATCCCCGATCACACGGTCACCCAGGCGCTGCTGGCCGAACTCGGCGAACCGCTGCTGTCGAGCACCCTTCTCCTGCCGGGGGAGGGTGAGGCGATGACCCAGGGCTGGGAGATCAAGGAGAGACTCGATCACATGGTGGACGCCGTCGTCGACTCGGGTGAGTGCGGCGCGGTGCCGACGACAGTGGTCGACTTCTCCCAGGATGAGCCCGAGATCGTCCGGGTCGGCGCCGGAGACCCGTCCCTCTTCGAATGACGCGAAGGGCCGGGATCAGGGCCGTGCCGCGTCACGCGGCGCGGCCGTGGCCTTCCGCGACGGGTCAGGCCATGCCCGGCGGGCCACGAGACGCCAGCCGAACATGAACAGCCCGAGGAAGACGAGGGAGACCAGGATGAAGGTGACCGCCGTTCCCTGACCGGCGACGACACGCAGGACCATGCCGGCGGCGACGGTCGCCAGCCAGACGCCGACACCGGTACCCGCGAGCGCCGCGGGCCGCCGCCAGGCACGCGTCGCCGCCCAGCCGATCAGCAGGCCCGCCAGGAACGGCCAGGCCGTCCTCGCGATTCCGGCGATGGTCTCGCCTTCGCTGTGCCCGGCCCGCCCGAGCAGCACGAACGCCATGACACAGCACAGGTCGAGAACCGCGGCGACCACCCAACGCATGAGCCTCAGCGTATCGATCGCCGTACCGTGGCCCTCGACCGGGCCGGTCGGCGACTTCGGCGCCACCGCGCGGACGACGCCGTTCCGGCGAGCTCGGGCGACATGCGCGAATCAGACTTCACGCACGCCCCGGACGGCGGATCATGGGCTCATGGCCCAAGACCCCCGTTCCCCCGAAGGCCACCCGGCCGCCACCCCCGTCCCGGCCGCGCGCACCCCGACCTCCTCCACGGACGGCCCCGATCCGGACCTGACCGTGACGCACGCCGCGGAGACGGCCCGGGCCGTCGAGCCTCCCGAGACGTCCCGCACCGAGCAGCTCGAGGGAACGCTCACACGTGAGCTCCGGCCGACACGGGTGGTGCCGCGCTGGGCCGGCTGGCTGATCATCGGCGCGGGCGTCGCCATGCTGCCGTGGATCACCGGCCTGAGCTTCGTCCTGCCCACCAGCCACGAGGCGGCCCACTACAACGCCTCGTGGGTCGGCTTCGACCTCGGGCTGTGCGCGATGCTCCTGCGCACCGGCTGGCTCGCCCAGAAGGGCCGCGAGCACATCGAGCTGAGCGCGGCGATCACGGGCACGTTGCTGCTGGTGGACGCGTGGTTCGACGTGGTGACCGCCGACAGCCGCGGCGAGCTGACGCTCGCGCTGATCCTGGCGCTGTTCGGCGAACTCCCGCTGGCCGCCTTCTTCCTCTGGATCGCCGGCCGGGTGGAGTACCGCCGCCAGCGGCGCGCCGAGGCGATGTCGCGGCTCCTGAAGAGGCTGCGAACGTATCGCCCCCGCGCGGTCCGTGCTCCCGATGAACACCTGCGCTGAAGGACGACCGGAGATCACTTGCTCGGCTGGGGAACCTTGCAGTACGCGGTCGGGTTGAGACCGATGTAGTTGAGCGGCCCGGAGATCATCGTGAGGCCGATCGTGGCGAAGCTGGAGCAGCTCCCGTTGAAATGGGCGTAGTAGTGGCGCTGCCCGGCGGCGAGCCCTCCGATGACCAGCCAGACGACGATCATCCACCGTCCGGCCCGCATCGCCACCTCCGATGACCTCGCCGCCGACTCCGGAGGTCCGACGGTCATGACAAGATCGCCCATAGTTAAGCAAGTCCGGCCGTGCAGTGTCACCCCACCGGTTCCTGAACGCGGTCTCGGTCACCGCCGGTTCCCCGGCCGCGGCGGCTCACGGCCCTCGCCCGCAGACCCGTCATCCGGCCCGCGGCGGCGACCCGAGGTCGTCGTCCGGCTCCCGGTCGCGCAGGTAGCGCGTGTGGTCGCGCATCCGCCGGTGGTCGGCGTCGTAGACGGCTTCGGCGGTCCTCATCACGGACGCCGTGATCAGGTCGAGCTGGGCGATGAGCTCCTCGCCCGCCGTTCCATGGCCGGTACGGCGGACGGCGTACCACCGGGGCAGGTTCAGGTAGGTCTCGAGGCTGGTCGGCAGGTCGGTCCGGACCGCGCGGGACACCTCGTACATCAGGTCGGGGGAGTCGCTCAGCACGTCGGATCGGAGCAGGACGTCGCGGAGCACGGACGCGATGACGTCGACGCGTTCCCGAGCCTCCGCGGGCAGGCGGTGCTCACCCGCGCGGGCGAGCAGCCCGTCGAGATCGGCGCGCAGCCGTCCGGTCCGGGCGACGGTGTCGTCGATGACGAGGGTGACCCTCTGCGGTGGTGCGGCGAGCGCCCCCGCGCCGTACAGACCGACCACGATGAGCGGCCAGTACGGCCCGGCGAGACCCGTGAAGTGCAGGCCCAGCCCGGCCAGGCCGCCCGCCGAGCCGACGAGGTTCTTCGTGGACCCGAGGTAGCGGACGAGCCGGTCACTGATAGCCACGGATCTCCTTGAACACCTCGGACAGTGACTGTGTCCGGGCGTCGAACGTCCTGCCCTGGGTGAGCTGCGCCAGCGTGGTCATCTGCCCGGTCGCCGCCTCTCCGAACAGGACGGGGAAGACCGGGATCCGCCGTGCCTGCGGAGGCCGTCCCTCGTACCAGGCGCGGAAGGAGTCGGCCGACGCGCCCCTGTTGCTCTCACCGTCCGACATCAGGACGATCGAGGTGAACCGGTCGGGCCGTCGCGCCGCCGACTGCTCGGCCATCGAGTACGCCCGCTCCAGGCTGTCGTAGATCGCGGTACCGCCTCCGGCGGCGAGTCCCTGGGTGAACGCGCGGATCCGCGCGAGTTCCGCCTCGGGCCGGCTCTCGGGCAGCACGTAGGTCGCGGGAGTTCCGGGCCGGGTGCTGAAGGGCAGCAGCGTCACCTCCTCGCGGTCGTGGAACCGCCGGAAGCGTCCGGCGAGCGTGGTGTCCGCACCGGTCAGCGCCGTCAGCGCGGCCTTCAGGGACGCCAGCCGCGCGCCCTCCATGGAGCCGGAGACATCGAGCACGTAGATCGTGCGCGCCGGCCGGCGGAGCCGGTTGAAGTAGGCGTCGATGAGGGCGTCGACCGCGTCCGCGCGGGCGGGGAACGGCAGCTCGGGCGGCTGGGCCGCGAACTCGGCGGCCGGGCGCACATCGGGGTCGGCCGGCCGGCGGTGCGTCTGCGTCATGATCCTGCGCTGGACCTCGGCGCGCCGCAGGTAGCCGGTCAGCCTGCGGAAGGCGTCCCCCGACCGTCCGGCCGCCGAGGACAGCAGCGTGAGCGGGTAGTCGGCGGTGACGACGCCGTCGCTCGGGTAGACGATGGTGAGCGGCTCCGGGAGCCGCCGGGAGGCGTTCAGGCCGAGCAGCACGGACTCGTAGTTGATCAGGCCGTCGACCCGGGACGGGTCCCGCGCGTAGGTGTCCGACAGCCAGCCGGAGGAGCCCGCCGTGAGCCGCTGCGCGGTGAAGAAGCCCTTCAACCGGGGTGCGACCCGGTCGATGGTCGGCCCGTCCAGCGCCGCGCCCGTACCCGACAGCGCGGCGGCGACGCCGACGAGCGCGGAGAAACCGGAGTTCGACGACGCGGGGTCGGTCATGCCATAGGTGAACCTCCCGGCCGACGCGGCGGCGCCGATCGCGGCCCAGGTCGGCCTGGTGCGATCCCAGCCGAGACGGCGTGCCACCGAGGCGCGCAGGCCCAGGACCACGGGCGAAGACATGATCTTCACGGAGGGGCCCAGCCGGGACCGGCCGTCCGGGTGCACCGCCAGGTAGCGATCGGAGGAGAACCAGACCGCGTCGTACCGCGCGTCCGCCTGACCGCCGAGCACCTGCTGGACGCCGTCGAGGGTCCCGGCGTAGTCGAGCTTCACGCCGACCCCGGTGGCCTTCGTCGCCGCGCGGAGGATCGGCTCCAGGTCGGACAGCTCGCTGCCCGCGAGGATCCGCAGCGTGCCGGGTCTGCCGGCGTCGTCGGTGCCGCCGCTGCAGCCCGTGACGACCGCCAGCACCGCGGCGGCCGTGAGCCGGGCGACGACGCGCCATGCCCGTGCGCGGCCTCCGGTCATGATTCGAGCTCGTTCCGCTCGTGAGCCCGGCTCAGGTACGCGGACGCCCGGTTCAGTTCCGCGCCGAGCGCGTCGACCGTGGCCTGCATGTTGGTCACGGCCTGGGCCTTGAACGAGTCGACGGCGTCGATCGTGCGGTAGATCTGCTCGAACGACGTCCGCAGCGTCTGCACGCCGACGGCCGGATCGGCGGCGATCCGCTGGATCTCCCCGCTCTGCCCGGCGAGCAGCTCCGCGTTGGTGCGGATGATGTCCTCGGTGGTGGCCCGCAGGGCGTTCACCTGCTCGATGACGAGCTTCTGGTTCGACAGCGCGGCCGCGACGGTCACGGCGATCCGCAGCGCGGACACCGTCGTGGACGCGGCCCGATCCACGCCCCTGACCAGCTCGTCGTTGGTGCGGCGCACGGTGTCCAGCGCGAGGTAGCCCTGGGCACAGACGGCGAGCTGGGTGAGGAGGTCCTGCCGCTTCTGGCGTACGGGGAACAGCACGTCGGCGCGCAGCGCGTTCGCCTTCTCCTCGTCCGCCGTCTCCGTGATCGCGGGCTCGATGGCCTCGTCGAGCGCCTGCGCGAGCACCGCGTACTCCTGGAGCTTGCCCATCGTGGCCCACAGCGCGGCGCGCTCGTTCTGGATGGCGGCATTGTCGCGGCGCAGCTCGTCCTGGCCGGAACGCAGCGCGGTGACGATCTTGTTGATGTTGACGTTCGCCGACTGGTAGCGGGAGACGAAGTCGCGGAGCGACCTGCCGAACGGCAGCTTCGACAGCAACCGACGGCCGGTGACCTTGCCGACGTCCTTGGGATCGAGATCCTCGACCGTGCGCCGCAGCTCCACCAGGCCCTTGGCCACGCGCTGCTGCGCGTCCGCGGACTCGCCCTTGGCCCCCGACAGGGCGGCCACCGAACGGCCGAGCATCCTGTTCGCCGCCTGCGCGGACGCCCGGATCTCCCCGTCGCCGAGCGCGGCCACCTGACCGATCCTGCTCATGAACTCCGGGCTGCGGGGATCGAGCGCCGCGAGATCGTCCACGTACGTCCGCGCGCGCCGTGTCAGCTCGTCACGTTGGGCGTCCTCCATCGGGATCAGCGTCTCCGCGCGGTCCGCCGGGACGGCGGCCACGGGTTCGGGGGGCGTGAGGATGAGATCCTCAGCTGCCATCGAGGCTCCTTAGCCGTACGACTTGGCGACACCGTCCAGCAGGTGCTCGAGGGTGTCGTAGGAGGGGACGTCGACCACGTCGATCAGGTCGGTCGCGACCGGGATCCGGTGGTCGGCGGTGAGCTTCGCGAAGCGCGCGGGGTCGGCGGTCCGGAATCCGTGCTGGGCCGCGAGCCGCTGCAGTTCCGGGTCGGTGGTCAGCAGCCGGCCGACACGGTCGCCCTTCGCGTCGAGCGGCACCAGTGTGTGCGCGGACTGCACGGTCGGCGACGGATACATCAGCACCATGCCGGGCCGTAGCCGGCCTCGGACGCCGGCGTCGACGAACTGCGCCTCGTACGCACAGACCAGGGGCGTCTTGCCCATGCCGAGCGACAGGTAGTCCTCGAACGGGCCCTCCGTCGTGTTCTCGGTGTAGCCCTGGTCGAGGAACAGCCCGGACAGCAGCGGCAGCACCTTCCTCTCCGCGGCGCCGCCGCGCACGACCGTGTCACCGTTGGCGACGTACGAGGCGATGGCCAGGTACATGGCCGCCGAGTTGGAACTGCGGGGGTCGGTCGTGGAGACCAGGATGTCCTTGCGCACCGGATAGGCGGTGTTGTTCGGCACCTGGTCCCACCGTGTCCTCCGTGCGACCAGCCGGAGGTACCGCGACATGTCGAAGGTCCAGGTGGCGCCGTGCCGGGCGACGCCCTCCCGTGCCAGCAGGTCCGCGATCGGCTGAAACGTCGCGATCACCATCGGGGAGCTGAACGGGGTGTACCTCATGGTGATCCGGCGCGCCTGCTGGATCCGGTCGGCCGCGGGCGCGCTGGAGGGGAAGGCGAAGTCGTACCGCGCGAGATCGATCGAGGTGGCGATCTGCCGTGATCCGGCCGGATCGACCTCGACCCTCACCCCCTTGCGGGCGAACGCCTCACGTACCTGGGGATCGCCGAAGAACGCCTGCTTCTCCGAGCCGATCACCCCGCGGATCGTGATCGTCCCATGCGATGATCCGCGTCCCTCGACGATCGCGATAACGACGCCGATCGCCAGGACCCCCGCCAGCGCCATCGAAATGAGCCGCCTCATGTCTGACGGCATCGTCCGCGGCCCGGTTGGCCGCCGCGCCAGCGGCCGATGGCCGCACGATGTCGCGCGCGTTACAACTCGGCCGCACGCGCCGGGCTCCCCGGAGTCCTGTCCGGAGGAGCGCCGAGGCCGAGCGGGCGCCGGGCCCCCGAACCCGAGAGGATCTCAGAGCGGAGGCGCCGCGGAGCCGGCGACGTGCAGCTGGACGCCGCGCGTGCGCAGCGCCGCCACCTGGTCCTGCGGGGTCTCGGAGTCGACGATGACGAGGTCGAAGGCGGTCAGGGCGGCGAGCTGGTGCAGGCCGTTCTTGGTGAACTTGCTGTGGTCGACGAGCAGGATGCGGCGGTCCGCGGAGTCCATCAGCGCCCGCTTCACCGCGACCGTCTCCTGCGACTGGTGGTAGCAGTGGCCGTTCGTGATCGCCGTCGTGGACATGAACAGCACGTCCGCGTGCAGTGAGCGGATGGTCTCGCTGGTGCGCAGGCCGAGGAAGGCGTCGTAGGCCGGGTAGTACGCGCCGCCGAGCGCGATCAGGTCGATGCCGGGCTTGCCGGCCAGGAGGTTCACCGCGGCCAGGAAGTTGGTGATCACGGTGAGCGGTCCCAGCGACGGCAGCAGCTCGGCGACGGCCAGGCCGGTGGTGCTCTCATCGATCATGATCGACGATCCGGGGGAGACGAGCTCGGCCGCGGCCTGGGCGAGCTGCCGTTTGGCCTCGGCCATCGCCTGCAGGCGGTGGCGGACGTCGCCGTGGTAGATCGCGGACGGCTGCGCCGTGGCACCGCCGCGTACCTTGCGCAGCCACCCGTTGCTCTGCAGCATGTCCAGGTCGCGGTGGATGGTCATCACGCTCACGTCGAACGCCTCGGCGAGGCTCTTGACGTGCACGAAGCCTTCGTCCACGACGCGCTGACGGATCTTCTCCCGGCGCTCTCGCGCGCCCGCGCCCTCGCCGGCGGCCGGTGCCGTCGCGTCCTCTGCCACCTGCGGTCCTTCCCCCTGCACCCGGATGTGATATTCGGTGTGGAACGTAACATACACCCCGCGTTCGCGGTGACCGCCGCAGTGGCGGGATACGACGGGGTGGAGAGGCGACGTGCCGCTGCGTTCGTAACATTCGATAACACAATCACCCGTTAAGAACGACGCAACTCTTGACACGTTCACGCTCTCGGGTGTTTCGTTCGTCACCTCGAAGGCGGCTTCCGCTGGCCGCCGTGCCTCCTCGCCCCCGAACCATCGGAGGAGAACGTGACAATGCCGCGTCTCAGAACGGCCGCCGCGGCGATGGCCGCCCTCACCGCCCTCACCGCCGCCGCGGCCTGCTCGCAGAAGGGCTCCGGCGGCGCCGGCGGCTCCGGCGACGCCAAGAACGCCAAGGTCGCCTTCCTCATGCCGGACATCGCCTCCACCCGGTACGAGATGTACGACGCGCCGCTGTTCAAGGCCAAGATGAAGCAGCTGTGCCCGGGGTGCACGGTGCTGTACCAGAACGCCGGCGCCGACGCCTCGAAGCAGCAGCAACAGGCCGGCTCGGTGCTGGCCCAGGGCGTCAAGGCCATCGTCATCGACCCGGTGGACTCCGCGGCGGCCGCCTCGATCGTACGGACCGCGCAGGCGCAGAAGGTCGCGGTGATCGCCTACGACCGGCCGATCCCGGCGATCAAGGCCGACTACTACGTGTCGTTCGACAATGAGAAGATCGGCGCGCTGATCGCCCAGTCATTGGTCGACCACCTCAAGCAGGCGAACGCCAAGGGCGGGATCCTCGAGGTCAACGGTTCGCCGACGGACGCCGCGGCCGGCCTGATCAAGAAGGGCATTCACAGCGCCGTCGACAACAGCGGGCTCAAGCTGCTCGCCGAGTACGACACGCCCGGGTGGGAGCCGGCCAAGGCGCAGGACTGGGTGAGCGGCCAGATCAGCAAGTTCAACGGGCAGATCGCCGGGGTCGTCGCGGCCAACGACGGCACCGGCGGCGGCGCCATCGCCGCGTTCAAGGCGGCCGGTGATCCCGTACCCCCGGTGACCGGCAACGACGCCGAGCTCGCCGCGGCGCAGCGGATCATCGCGGGCGACCAGTACAACACGATCTCCAAGCCCATCAAGATCGTGGCGGAGGCCGCCGCCGACGTGGCGAACGAGTTCCTGCAGGGCAAGCCCCCCGCGGGGCAGACCACGCTGTTCAACACGCCGTCCCAGCTGTTCACCCCGACCGTGGTCACGCAGCAGAACATCGCCAAGGTCCTGCTCGGCCCCGGCGGCGCCCTCAAGGTCTCCGACGTCTGCACCCCGACGTACGCCGCGGCCTGCGCGAAGCTCGGCATCAAGTAGCGGTCCGCCGGCGCCTGCGGACGGGGCGCCGGCGGCTTCGGCCGTACGAACGAAGGATCAGCATGTCCCCATCGCCTTCCCAACCGAGCCCGCTGCTGTCGCTGCGGGGCATCAGCAAGACCTTCGGTGCCGTCGCCGCCCTCACCGACGTCGACCTGGACGTGTCGGCCGGTGAGGTCGTCGCCGTCGTCGGCGACAACGGCGCCGGGAAGTCCACCCTCGTCAAGACCCTGTCGGGGGTCCACCAGCCCGACGCGGGAACCATCACGTTCGACTCGCGCCCGGTCACCATCCCCAGCCCGGCCGCGGCGCAGCAACTCGGCATCGCCACCGTCTTCCAGGACCTGGCGCTCTGCGAGAACCTCAACGTGATCGAGAACCTCTTCCTCGGCCGGGAGCTGCGCGGGATGCGCCTGGACGACGTCGCCATGGAGGTCCGCTCGCGCGAGCTGCTCCGGCGGCTGTCCGCGAAGATCCCGAAGCTGTCGGTCCCCGTCGCCGCGCTGTCGGGCGGCCAGCGGCAGACCGTGGCGATCGCGCGTTCGCTGCTCGGCGACCCGAAGATCGTCATCCTCGACGAGCCCACGGCGGCACTCGGCGTCGCCCAGACCGCCGAGGTCCTCAACCTGATCGACCGGCTGCGCGAAGGCGGCCACGGAGTGATCATGATCAGCCACAACATGGACGACGTGCTGTCGGTCGCCGACACGGTCGCCGTACTGCGCCTCGGCCGCAACAACGGGGTCTTCGACGCGGTCGAGGCCACCACCGAGCAGATCGTCACCGCGATCACCGGGGCGGCGGACAACGCGGTCACCCGACGCAAGAGGCGTGCGCGCCGCACGGTGCCGGCGGGCGCGAAGGAAGGGGCCGGCGATGAGTGACCTGAGCACCGCGCCGCCGCTCGCCGAGCAGGGACGGTACGAGCCGGAGGAACCCGTCGGGCTGCGGGCGCTCATCGCGCGCTTCCGCGGCGGCGACCTCGGCGTCGTCCCGGTCGTGGCAGGTCTGGTCGTGATCTGGACCGTGATGCAGATCCTCAACCCGGTCTTCCTGTCCAGCGTGAACCTGGTCAACCTGACCCTGGAGTGCGCGCCGGTCGGCGTCATCGCGCTCGGCGTCGGGCTGATGCTGCTGGTCGGGCAGATCGACCTGTCGGTCGGCTCGCTGAGCGGCCTGGCGGCGGCCCTCACCGCCATCCTGTTCGTCGACCAGGGGCTGTCGCCCTGGCTCGCCGTGCCGGCCTCGGTGGCGGCCGCCGCCATCATCGGCCTGCTGTACGCGCTGGTGTTCAACCGGCTCGGAGTGCCCAGCTTCGTCATCACCCTCGCCGGCCTGCTCGGCTTCCTCGGCGTGCAGCTGTGGGTGCTCGGGAGCAAGGGGTCGATCAACCTGCCGTACGACTCGGGCCTGGTCACCTTCGCCCAGCTCGACTTCCTGCCCGCCTGGCTCTCGTACACCCTCGTGGTCGTCGCGGCGGGCTGGCTGTTCGCCGCCGGATATCTGCGGGCCCGGGCGCGGCGGAACGCCGGGCTGCCCGCGGCGTCGCTGCGCGGGCTGGTGCTGCGCAGCGCCGTGCTGCTGGCCGGTCTCGGGGTGGCGGTGTGGTACCTCGGCCGCGCCCGGGGTGTGGGCTGGATGTTCGTGCTGTTCCTGGCGCTGGTGCTGGCCACCCACTACCTGCTGGCGCGGACGCGGTTCGGCAAGTCGATCTACGCGGTGGGCGGTAACGTCGAGGCGGCCCGCCGGGCCGGCATCAACGTCAAGGCGGTCTACACCTCGGTGTTCGTCCTGTGCACCTCGCTCGCGGCGGTCGGCGGCGTGCTGGCCGCGGCCCGCCTCGCCGCCGCGAACCAGAGCACCGGCGGCGGCGACGTCAACCTCAACGCCATCGCCGCCGCGGTGATCGGCGGCACCAGCCTGTTCGGCGGGCGCGGCAACGCCTTCGCGGCGCTGCTGGGCATCGTGGTGATCCAGTCCATCTCCAGCGGCCTCACCCTGCTGAACCTCAACTCCTCCTTCCGCTACATGGTCACCGGGGCGGTGCTGCTGCTCGCGGTGGCACTGGACGCGGCGGCCCGGCGTTCGCGCGCCTCCCACGGCCGCGCGTGAGGACCCGAACGAGACGAGGAAGGGAACGGCCATGGCGGTCATCTGCGTCGACGCGGGCACCACGATGATCAAGGCGGTCGGCTACGGCGACGACGGCGCCGAGCTGGTGGTCGAACGCCAGAACACCACCGTGCGGAACCCGGCCCCCGGCCACGCCGAGCAGGACCCGGCCGAGGTCTGGCAGGCCGTCGTGCGCGGCGTGCGGCGGGTGCTCGAACGCCTCGGCACCCCGGTCGGCCACCTGGCGCTGACCGCGCAGGGCGACGGGTCCTGGCTGGTCGACGCGGCGGGGGAGCCGACCGGTCCGGCGATCCTGTGGAACGACGGCCGGGCCGGGCCGATCGTCGAGCGCTGGGCGCGCGAGGGCGTGCTGGAGGAGGCGTTCCGCCGCAACGGGTCGCTGACCTTCGCCGGCCTGCCGAACGCCATCCTCACCTGGTTGCGCGAGCGCGACCCGGACCGGCTCACGCGCTCGGCCGCCTCGCTGACCTGCGGCGGCTGGGTCTTCCTGCGGCTGACCGGCGAACCCGTCGCGGACCTGTCGGACGGCTCGGCGCCGTTCATGGACATCCGCGAGCGGGCCTACTCCGACGAGCTCCTCGCCCTGTACGGGATGGAGTGGGCCCGGCCGCTGCTGCCCGAGCTGCGCGGCGACGGGCGCCGCGTCGCCCCGCTGACCGCGTCCGCCGCTCGCGAGCTCGGCCTGCCCGCGGGCACGCCCGTGGTCCTCGCCCCGTACGACGTGGCGTCCACCGCGATCGGCGTCGGCGCGGTCGAGGCCGGTCAGGCCTGCACGATCCTCGGCACCACGCTGTGCACCGAGATCGTGCTGGACGAGCCGCTGCTCGACACGAATCCGTCCGGGCTGACCGTCGCGCTCGACCGGCGCTACCTGCGGGCGTTCCCGACGCTCGCCGGGGGCCAGGTGATCGACTGGGCCTGCCGCATGCTGGGCCTCGGCGGTGACCCCGCCGCGCTGTCGTTGCTGGCCGAGCAGTGCCCGCCGGGCGCGGACGGCCTGCTGTTCCTGCCGTACCTGTCACCGGCGGGGGAGCGGGCGCCGTTCCTGGACCCGAGCGCACGGGGGACGTTCCTCGGGCTGTCCATCGATCACGACCGGGAACACCTGGCCCGCGCCGTCCTCGAAGGGCTGTGCCTGGTGATCCGCGACTGCCTGACCGCCTCCGGCGAACGCCCCGTGGAGCTGCGGGTCAGCGGCGGCGGATCGGCCAGCACGGCGTGGTTGCGGATGCTCGCCGACGTGACCGGCGTCCCCGTCGTCCGCGGCGCGGATGCCGAGGCGGGCGCGCGCGGCGCGTTCATCGTCGGCGCGGTGGCCACCGGCCGGGCCGACGGCGAGCGCGAGGCCGCCGGCGCCTACGTCCGGCCCGGCGAGGTCTTCGCACCGGATCCCGCGAACGCCGAGCGCTACGCTCGCACGTACGAGGCGTTCCTCGAGGTGCGCGGCGCGACCGCGGCGGCGTGGCCGACGCTCGCGAGCCTGCGCGGGGGAGCCGAATGAGCGGCGACGAGGTCTGGCTCGGCGTCGACCTGGGCACCCAGAGCGTACGGGTCGTCGCCGTCACGGCCTCCGGCCGGATCGCCGGCGCCGGTGCCGAGCCGCTGACCGGACGGCGTGCGGCGGGCCGCCACGAGCAGGACCCCGAGGACTGGTGGCGGGCGACCGCGGCCGCCTGCGGGCGGGCGCTGCGCGAGGTACCCCCCGGCGCGGTGCGCGCCGTCGCCGTCGACGGCACCTCCGGGACGATCCTGCTGACCGACGCCGACGGGACGCCGCTGACGCCCGGCCTCATGTACGACGACACGCGCGCCACCGAAGAGGCCCGCCGGGCCGACGAGGCCGGCGCCGCGGTGTGGGCGGAGCTGGGCTACCGGCGGATGCAGCCCGCGTGGGCACTGCCGAAGCTGCTGTGGCTGCTGGCTCGGCACCAGGGGCCGGCCCGCCTCGCCCACCAGGTCGACTTCGTCAACCGGCGGCTGGCCGGCCACGCCGTGCCCGCCGACCTCAGCAACGCGCTGAAGACCGGCGCGCACCTGATCGAGGAGACCTGGCCGGCCGGCGTCATGGACGCCCTCGGCGTACCCGCCGACACCCTGCCGGACCTCGTACGGCCCGGCACCCGCATCGGCACGGTGTGCGCGGCCGCGACCGAGGCCACCGGCATTCCCCGGGGCACCCCGATCATCGCCGGCATGACCGACGGCTGCGCCGCGCAGCTCGGCGCCGGGCGGCTGACCGTCGGCTCGTGGAACTCCGTGCTCGGGACCACGCTCGTGCTGAAGGGCGTCACCGAAGAGCTCGTCCACGACCCGTACGGCGCGGTGTACTCCCACCGGGCGCCGGACGGCGAATGGCTGCCCGGCGGCGCGTCGAGCACCGGCGCCGGCGTGCTCGCCCGCGACTTCGCCGGCCGTGACCTGCGCGAGCTGGACCGGCTGGCGGAGCGGCACGAGCCCGCGCGCGCCCTCGCGTACCCGCTGGTCTCCGAGGGGGAGCGGTTCCCGTTCGCGGCGCCGGACGCCCGCGGCTTCCTGCTCGGCGGCACCGGCGACGAGGCCGACGACTACGCCGCGGTCCTGCAGGGCGTCGCGTACATCGAACGCCTGTGCCTCGACCACCTCGACCTGCTCGGCGCGCCCACCGGCGGCGACATCACCCTCACGGGCGGCGCGGCGCGCAGCGCGTACTGGTGCCGGCTCCGCGCCGACGTCCTCGGCCGGCCGGTGATCCTCCCGGCCGACCCCGAACCCGCGCTCGGCGCCGCCGTCCTGGCCGCCTCGCCGGGCCGCCGCGTCGCCGAGGTCGCCGCCGAGATGGTCGCGGTCCGCGAAACGATCGACCCGGGCCCGCGTGCCGACCGGTTCGACGATGGGTACCTGCGCCTGGTGGGCGAGCTGGAACGGCGCGGCTGGCTGCCCGCGCCCACGGCCGCCCACGCACGCGCACGCGCGGCGTCCGACCGGGCGGCGCCGACTCAGGAAGGAACGTCACGATGACCCAGCTCGTCCTCGTCCGCCACGGAGAGACCGAGTGGCACGCGGAGAATCGCTACGCGGGCGTCAGTGACGTCGCACTGACCGCGCGCGGCCTCGAACAGGCACAGCAGCTCGCCGCCTGGGCGAAGACGGCCGGGCTCGCCGCCGTCTGGACCTCCGATCTCACCCGCGCCCAGCTGACCGCGACCGCCTGCGCAGAGGTCCTCGGCGTGCCCGCGAACGTCGACGAGCGGCTGCGCGAGCTGGACTTCGGGCACGCGGAGGGGCTGACCCACGATGAGATGCACGAGCAGTTCCCGGACGCGCTGCGGGCGTTCCGCGCCGACCCGGTCGCCGACCACCTCCCCGGCGGCGAGGACCCCACCGAGGCGGTGCGCCGGTTCACCGGCTGCCTGTACGACCTCGTCGACCGGTACCCCGGCGAGCGGGTCCTCGTCGTCGCGCACACCACCGCCATCCGGCTCGCGCTGTGCGAGCTGATCGGGGCGCCGCTCCGCGACTACCGGCGCATCTTCCCGTCGGTGCGCAACTGCGCGCTGACCGAGATCCGCCTCACCCGCGAGGAGGCCGCCCTGCTGGAGTTCAACACCCCCATCGAAAGCTTCAACGCCGTCCGGGAGACCGCATGACCACCCGCCTGCTCGCGGCAGGAGACCACTTCGTCCTCAACCGGCTCCTCATCGACGCCGTACGGGCCCGGGCCCCGCGTGAACTGGAGTTCGCCGAGATCACCCTGGACTGGCCGATCGTGCCGTTCGGCCGGGTCGCCGAGGTCGACGAGGCGTCCGGCACCGAGGACCAGATGATCGAGGCGCTCGCCGGCGCGGAGATCTGCCTCACCCAGATGGCGCCGCTGACCCGCCGCGTCATCGAGGCGTGCCCGAAGCTCAAGCTGATCGGGATCGGCCGCGGAGGCCCGGTCAACGCGAACCTGGAGGCGGCGGCCGAGCACGGCGTGACCGTCTGCTATGCGCCCGGCCGCAACGCCGGCGCCACCGCCGAGCACACCCTCGGCATGATCCTCGCCGCCGCGCGCCGCATCCCGCAGACCCACGCCGAGCTCACCGCCGGCCGCTGGCGCAGCGACTACTACCGCTACGACGAGGTCGGCATCGAGCTGTCCGGCAGCACGGTCGGGCTGGTGGGCGGCGGCGCGGTCGGCCACCGGGTCGCCCAGATGCTCGCCGCCCTCGGCGCGCACGTGCTCATCCACGACCCGTACCTGACCGAGACCACCGTCGGCGAGCTGGTCTCCCTCGACGAGCTGCTGTCCCGATCGGACGTCGTCACGCTGCACGCCCGCGTCACCCCGGAGACCACGGGGATGATCGGCGCGCCCCAGATCGCCGCGATGCGGCCCGGCGCCGTCATCGTCAACTGCGCGCGCGGCGCCCTCCTCGACTACGAGGCCGTCTGCGACGCCATCGAGGGCGGTCACCTGTTCGGCGCCGCGTTCGACGTCTTCCCCGAGGAGCCGATCCCGGTGGAGTCGCGGCTGCTGACCACGCCGGGCGTCGTGCTGACGCCCCACCTGGCCGGCGCCAGCCGCCAGACCGCCGCGAACGCCGCCCGCATCCTCGCCGAAGACGTCGCCCGCCACCTGCGCGGCGAGCCTTTGGCCCACGTGGCGAAGGCGTGACGTCCGCCGGCGGCCGCCCGTCGTTCCCCCCTGGCGATCGCTGCGTCCTAACGGCCGCGATCGCCAGGGATCAGCCCGTGACGGGCCGGCGCCGGCCCGCCGCTCGCCGAGCCCAGGACACGTCGATGTCGGTGGCCGGCACGCGACCTGTGGCGCCCACCCGGTCGGCCGGCCATCGGAGCACCGAGGCCCCGCCCACTCCGATCTCCCAGCAGCGCCATCCCTCCCGGATGCCCAGGTCATCGATATGACGGAACGTCCACGGGTCGACCAACGTCGCCAGGGCGTCGAAGCGCGTCCCGGCCTCGGCCTGCCGGTCGTCCAGAAGATAGCCGTCATCGGGCGCCATGAGCCGATGATGCCCGTCGCCCCGGACCCGCACCTCGTATCCCGGGCGGGACGCTGCGCGGCCGGTTCCCCCGCCGGCCGGCTGCCCGCCTGACCCGGCGCGGACCGGCGGGCCTACCGGGCCGTTGCCATCATCGCGCCGCACGGCTCTCCGCGTCGAGCCGGCGGCCTACGGCGCTTCCCGCAACGGCCACACCTCGACGACCCCGTGCGCGACCGCGCACGGGGTCCGTGACACGAGCTCGACGGCTTCCTCCAGCGTCGCCGCCTCAATGATCGCGAATCCGGCGACCGGGAGAGCGGACGACATGAACGATCCGTGCTCCACGGCCAGGCCGGCACCGTCGTGGTTCCGCACCTGTACGGGCGAGCCGGCGACCCCCATGTCGGCTCCCGCCGCGAGCAGGCGAGTGTCATGCGCGTGCGCCTGGTCGCGGATCGCCGCGTCGGTGCGGTCGTAACCTTCCTGGTCGCCATACCCGATGGTCACGAACTTCGCCATGGCCGTTCCTCCTTCGGTCCGTGCGAACTGCTCAGGAGTACCGACCTTCATCGCGCCCCCGACTCATCGGTGCACCCGCGCCCATGTCGGGGAAGACGCGACCGGCCGCCGCCGGCGGGGCCGCAAGTGATCATCGGCGATGTAGGGTCAACTGTGATCACTTGTGTCGTCGAGTACGTCATCGATCCCGCGAAGATCGACGCGTTCGAGCGCTTCGGCCGCCGCTGGATGGAGCTGGTCGATCTCCACGGCGGCACGCACCACGGGTACTTCCTGCCGGCCGAAGGCGCGAGCGACAAGGCCCTGGCCCTGTTCAGCTTCCCCAGCCTCGCCGCCTATGAGGAGTACCGCGGCCTCTTCGGCGTCGACCCCGACTTCGTCGAGGCCGATCGGATCAGGGACGAGAGCGGGTGTGTGCTCCGCTACGAACGGACCTTCATGCGGCCGTTGCTCCCTGAGGCGAAAGAAGGCTGACCACGACCGGCGCCCGGGCCACACCGCGCCGGCGCGGCGACGGGCGGCGGCGCGCGCGGCCGGTCCGCGCGCGCCCCGCCCGCCGGCGTCAGGCCAGGCCGGTCCGCAGGTTCGTCACACGCGCCCGGGCGGCGTCGAACGCGCTCTGGCCGAGTTGTCCGTTCCGTAGGGCGTCGGCCAGGCCGGTGACCGCGCTCTGGGCGTAGCTCGGGTCCTCCCCGCAGACCAGCAGGAGGTCCATGCCGGCCTTCGCGGCCGAGACCGCCCGCTGCGCCGTGGTGCCGAAGTTCGACAGCGCGCCGGCGACGAGCGCGTCGGTGATCGTCACCCCGGTGAAGCCGAGCCTGCCGCGCAGTTCGTTCTGCACGATGGTCGGCGACAGGCCGGCGGGCAGTTTGGCGTCCAGCGCCGGGTAGACCGCCCAGGACACCATGACCAGCTTGACGCCGGCGCCGATCGCCGGACCGTACGGCGCCTCGTCGATGGACCGCAGGTTCGACGCCGAGACGTTCAGCGTGACCGGCCCGTTGTCGGTGTTCTGGGTCTTGCTCGCCGGGCCCAGGCCCGGGAAGTGCTTGGCGGTCGCCGCGACGCCGACCGCCTGCTGCGCGCGGATGAACGCGCTGCCGCACTGGCCGCAGACGGCCGGGTCCTTGCTGTAGGACCGGCCGTACTGGTCGTCGAAGTCACCGGCGGTGCGGTACACGTCGAGCACCGGGGCGAGGTTGACGTTCATGCCGACGCTCGCGAGGAGGCGGCCGGCCTGGTCTCCGGCGTCGGTGGCGGCCGCCACGGGGTCGGCGGACTGGCCGATCTGCTTCTCCGACATGGTCGGGCCGCCCGGCAGCCGGCGTACCTGGCCGCCCTCCTGGTCGGTCATCAGCAGCAGGGGCGCGGTGACCGGGCTGGACCGGTTCGCCTCCTGGAGGTCGGCGCAGACGGAGGCGATCTGGCTGAGGCTTGAGATGTTGTCGCCGAAGAAGATGACGCCCGCGGCCTTGCCCGCCGCGATCGCGTCCAGCAGGGACTGCGGCACGGTCGTGCCCGAGTAGGAGTAGATGACCCGCTGCCCGGCCTGCTGCTCCGGCGTCAGGGTCACCGCGGGGCGTACGGTCCGGCCGGCGGCCCGTGCGGTCCCGGTCAGGCCGGCCGTGGCGAAGGCCGCCCCGGCTCCGGCGATCAACGCGCGGCGCCTGGTCATGGAGTTGTCGTGCATCTCGGGGTCGCGCGCCCGGCAGTCGCCGTGACGGCCGGGCGCGCTGCCTTCCTTCCTGTCCGAGGGGTCGCCGGGAGGATCCGGCCGTACGCCGGGGTACCGGGCCGGGTGCGTCCGCGTACGCGCCCGGCCCGGTCCCGCTCAGCCGTTGGCGAGTGCCTTGACGCGCGTGATGTCGCCGTTGAAGTAGTCCTGGTCGCCGGGGAAGGTGCCGCTGTCGGCGAACTGCCAGATGGTCTGGTAGCCCCAGTTGTACGGCATCGGGCCCGGGGACCCGTTGTAGTTGGCGAGCATCAGCGGGTTGGTGGAGGAGAAGTCGCCGGTGTTGCCGGTGCATTGGCTCCACCAGCTCGTCGCCGTGTAGATGACCGGCCAGCGGCTGGTCTTGGCGTGGTACTCGTTGCTGAAGGAGAGGATCCAGTTGACCATCCCGGACGGCGACAGCCCGTAGCAGGCCGCGCCGTAGGGGTTCCACTCCATGTCGAGCATGCCGGGGAACGTCATGCCGTCCCTGGACCAGCCGCCGCCGTGGGCGACGAAGTAGTCGGCCTGGGCGGCGCCGGAGGAGGTGTTCGGCGTCGCGAAGTGGTAGGCGCCGTGCACGATCCCGGCGTAGTACGCGCCGGTGTACTGCTGGCTGAAGTAGGGGTTGGTGTAGTTCGTCGACTCGGTCGCCTTGACGTAGGCGAACTTCGCGCCGTTGGCGGCGACGGTGGACCAGTTGACGTTGCCCTGCCACCCGCTGACGTCCAGGCCCGGGGTCTGGGCGACGTTGGGCCGGATGATCGCCTGGCCCGACCCGGGCTCGTGCTTGGCGACCTGGGAACCCAGCCAGTCGCGATCCGGATGGGTGATCGGGTTCGGGGCGGCGGAGGCCGTCTGCGCGCCGGTGAAGAGCGCGCCGCAGAGGGCGACGGCGGCGGAGAGCGCCGTGAGACACGACGTACGCGCCGTACGGGGGGAGCGCTTGAATGGTGACACGTGATCCTCCAAGGAGGGGCCTGGGGACTGTCCGTGTACTCCGCGGGGGACGCTCGCGCTGTCGGTAGCGGTGGCGGGGGGACCGCGGATCGGGGGGCGGGGATCGTTCCTTCCGGGCTCGGGGTGCCCACCTAGTAGATAACTTGCGCGGCCGCCCGCGAAAAAGTGGAAAATTATCCCAACTGGCGCAGTCGAATTGGCGAGATCTCGCGTCTCTCCCGGTCACGGCGGTCCGACCGGGAATGCGATGCGAGCGAGGCCGGCCGAAGGTTCAGCGGCTCTTCGTCGGCCGTACGATCACGGGGCCGCCGGTTCGGTGGCGTCGCCGGGGTTCGCGGACCGGCTCGGACGGCGGTTCGCGAGCAGAGGCTCGGCCGGGTCCCAGCGGGTGCCGTCGGTGGCGTCCCTGCGGCGCCGGGCCATCGCCGAGAGCGCCTCCAGGACCACCCGGTTGCCGAGGTAGGCGGTGATGTCGGCGTGGTCGTACGGCGGGGCCACCTCGACGACCTCGAGCCCGACGACGGGCAGCTCGTAGCAGGTGCGGCGGACCGCGTCGAGGAGCTGGCGCGCCGACAGGCCGCCGGGCTCGGGCGTGCCGGTGCCGGGGGCGTGGCCGGGGTCGCAGACGTCGATGTCCACGGAGAGGTAGACGCCGTCGCAGTCGTCGAGGGCGATGCCGTACGCCTCGGTGAGGCACTCGTTCAGGCCCCTGGTCACGATCTCGGTCATCTCGTACGAGCGCATGCGCCGGTCGGCCATCCAGTCCAGGATGTCCGGACCCGGCCAGTAGCCGCGCAGGCCGATCTGCAGGAAGCGATCGCCCCGGATGGCGCCGGACTCGATGAGGCGCCGCATGGGCTGCCCGTGGCCGTACAGGTGGCCGAACTCGATGTGCCCGGTGTCGGCGTGGGCGTCGAAGTGGAGCATGGAGACGCGGCCGAAGCCGTGGTGGCGGGCCACGCCGGTGGCGTCCGGCAGCGCCACGGTGTGGTCGCCGCCGAGCACGATGGGAATCGCGCCGGAGGCGGCGATGCGGGCGACGGCGTCCTCGATGGCGCGCAGGCTGCCCTCGATGTCGCCGGCGTAGGTCTCGACGTCACCGGCGTCCAGCACGCGCAGGTCCTGCAGGGCGTCGACCCGCATCGCGAGGCTGGGGCGGGAGCCGTCGTGCGGCAGATAGCAGGCTTGGCGGATGGCATTGGGCCCGAAGCGTGCTCCGGGCCGGTGCGAGGTGCCGCCGTCGAAGGGCGCGCCCAGGATGACCACGTCCGCGTCGCCGGGGAGATCGTTCAGGTCACAGCGGTCCACGCCGAGGAAGGTGATGTCGGGACCGAACATCTGACCGTAGCGGCTCACTGTGATTCCTCCACTGCCGTGCGGTCGGCGTCGGCGTCTACTGTTTCGGTGCGGCAGGACGCTGGAACGTGCGGATTCGGTTCCCGCTGACCTCGTAGGCAACGGATCCGGATGGTATTGGGTGCGTGGCGCGTCGGCAAGCGGGTCGGTGGCGTACACGGGTGAACCGATCCCGGGCGGTGCGACGCCGTCCCAGTGAGATCGATACCGTTCACCGGTGACTTCTTCGTCTCTTCGGGCTCCTCGTGTCCTCGCCGTCCAGAACTCGGAGGGCAGCGGGATCGGGCGATTGCTGCCATGGTGGGAGGAGATGGGCCTTCAGGTGGAGGTGGTCCCCGGCGCCGCGACCCCCGCCACGCCGGAGGACTTCGACGCGGTCGTCCTGCTCGGCGGCGGCTTCCTGCCCGACGACGACCGGCGCGCCCCGTGGCTGCCGGTGGAGTGGGAGCTCACCCGGCGCGCGGTGGCCAATGGTGTTCCGCTGCTGGGCATCTGCCTGGGCGCCCAGGTGCTCGCGGCCGCGGTCGGCGGCACGGTGCGCGGGAACCACGGACGGCCCGAGCGCGGGTCCTGCCCGGTCTCGCTGCGCCGTGAGGCCGGAACCGATCCGCTGTTCGCCGGGTTGTCCGGGGAACTCCGCTTCATCCAGAACCACCGGGACCAGATCACCGAGCTTCCGCCGGGCGTCGTACGCCTCGCCGAGAGCGAGGCCTGCCCGGTGCAGGCGTTCCGCGTGGGGGAGTGCGCGTGGGGCGTGCAGTTCCATCCGGAGGCCGGCGCCGACCGCCTCGACCGCTGGGACGAGGCGGCTCTGGCCGAGGCGGGGTTGGACCTGCGGGCGCTCCGCGCCGAGGCCGAGCAGGCCGAGCCGCAGTCGGCGCGGAACGCGAAACGCCTCGCCGCCAACTTCGCCGCACTCGTGCGCGAGACCGCCGCTGAGCCCTCCGGCGGCGTCGTCGGAGCGCAAGAATTCCACGAAATCCAACAATGACGGCAGGCCAATTCCACAAGCTCGCCAATGTATTGACGCGATCGACCAGACTGCTTACTGTCACGTCAACATCTAGATGTCCCCGCCAGTGAGTCTGCCGCGCCGGCACCGCAGACGAGTCGCTCTCCTTCGCCTTCTGGAGCCGTCGCTATGCGCAGACATCGCCCCGCCCTCGGTCGGCGCGTCCTGTGGTCCATCGGCGCGATCATCGTCCTCCTCTTCGGCCTGGCCGGCCTGACCGGTACGGCGCAGGCCGCCACCTCCCTGCCGTGCGACATCTACGGTGCCGCCGGCACGCCCTGCGTCGCCGCGCACAGCACCGTGCGCGCCCTGTTCGCCGGGTACTCGGGCCCCCTCTACCAGCTCACCCGCGCCTCCGACCACGCCACGCACGACGTGGGCGTGCTGGCGGCGGGCGGCTACGCGAACGCCGCCGATCACGACGCGTTCTGCAACGGCACGACCTGCAGCATCACGAAGATCTACGACCAGACGTCGCGCCACAACGACCTGACCCCGTCCCCGGCGGGCACGGCGGGCACCGGCGCCGACTCGCCCGCGGACGCGAGCGAGATCGAGGTCACCGCCGGCGGCCACAAGGTGTACGGCGTCTGGATCTCCCCGCAGCACGGCTACCGGCACGCCGTCGGGTCCGGCGTGGCGCAGAACGGCCAGCCCGAGGGGATGTACATGGTGGCCAGCGGCACGCACGTCGGATCCGCGTGCTGCTTCGACTACGGCAACGCCGAAGCGGTCCCGTCCGACACCGGCAACGGCCACATGGACGCCGTCAGCATCGCGACGACGTGTTACTTCGCGCCGTGCACGGGCTCGGGGCCGTGGGTGGAGGCGGACCTGGAGAACGGGATGTTCCAGGGCGCCGACGGCTCCAACACCGCGAACCTCGGCAACAACAGCACCTACGTCACGGCGCTGCTGAAGAACAACGGCCAGACGACGTACGCCCTCAAGGGCGGCAACGCGCAGTCCGGCGGCCTGAGCACCTGGTGGAACGGCGCACTGCCGAACCGCGGCGGCTACATCCCGATGCACCAGGAGGGTTCGATCATCCTGGGCACGGGCGGGGACAACAGCAACTGGAACATGGGCACCTTCTTCGAAGGCGTGATGACCTCCGGTTACCCGACCGACGCCGCCGACAACGCCGTGCAGGCGAACATCGTCTCGGTCGGTTACTCCGGCCAGACGAACGTCCCGAACGGTCCGCAGGGAACGATCACCGGTCCGGGCGGCAAGTGCGTCGACGTCATCGGCGACGACACCGGCACGAACGGCACCGGCGTCAACCTCTGGGACTGCCAGTCGTACGCCGAGGACCAGCACTGGGAGCACTTCGCCGACGACTCGCTGCGCACCCTCGGCCGCTGCCTCGACGTCACCGGCAATGGGACCGCGAACGGCACGCAGGTGCAATTGTGGGACTGCAACGGCGGCGGCGCGCAGGTCTGGGTGCAGCAGGCGGACGGTTCGCTGCGCAATCCGCAGTCCGGGCGCTGCCTCGACTCGCCGAGCGGTTCCACGGCGAACGGGACACGGCTGCAGATCTATGACTGCAACGGCTCCGCGGCGCAGAAGTTCGCGGTGAACGGCGGCGGCGCGATCGTCGGGCCGGGCGGCAAGTGCGCCGACGTCCTCGGCGACGACACGGGCGCCAACGGCACGGCGGTCAACCTCTGGGACTGCCAGTCGTACGCCGAGGACCAGCACTGGGTGCACCTGTCCAACGGTGCTCTGCGCACCCTCGGCCGCTGCCTCGACATCAACGGCAACGGGACCGCGAACGGCACGCAGGTCGAGTTGTGGGACTGCAACGGCGTGGGCGGTCAGGTCTGGCAGCAGCAGGCGGACGGTTCGCTGCGCAATCCGCAGTCCGGCCGCTGCCTCGACTCGCCGAGCGGTTCCACGGCGAACGGCACGCGGCTGCAGATCTATGACTGCAACGGCTCCGCCGCGCAGAAGTTCGCCCTCGGGTGACACCGGTCTCGTCAGGTGAGGTCCGCCGGTCCGGCGGGCCTCACCGCCCGGCCTCACCGCCCGGCCTCACCGCCCGGCCTCACCGCCCGGCCTCACCGCCCGGCCTCAGAAGGTCATGCGATCGGGGCCGCACTCGCCCTTCGCGCACCGGGTCACCGCCTCCTTATACGCGTTGTCGGGGTCGAGATGGCGGAGTTCCTCGGCGATCAGTTCGGCGGTCGGACGCCGGTGCAGCGCGACCTGGCGGTCCGGTTGATCGGGCCGGGACAGGGTCGCGACCCTGCCGTCCGGGCGGGTCACCGCGATCTGACCGAACCTGGTGGACAGCCGTACGGCGGTGATGCCGGGCCCGCAAGTCGAGCGCACCTCGCAGGGCACGGACAGGCGTGCGGCGAGCCAGCCGCCGAGCAGCTCGGCGCTCGGATTGTTGGGTTCTGCCTTGACCTCGGCGGCCGTGATGTCGGTGTCGGGCGGCCGGTCGAGTATCGCCGCCAGCAGCGACCGCCACGGTGTGATGCGCGTCCAGGCGAGGTCGGTGTCGCCGGGGGAGTACGCCTCCGCGAGCCGCCTGAGCGTGTCCAGCGGATCCAGGCCGCTGGCCGCGTCGGTGACCCGGCGCTGGGCCATGGCTCCGAGCGGGTCGCCGCTCGGCCGCTCGGGCGGTGTGCCCGGCCACCAGATGACGACCGGCGTGTCAGGCACGAGCAAGGGCAGCACGACCGAGTCGGCGTGCTCGGCGACCTCGCCGTACAAGCGCAGCAGTACGGTCTCACCCGGGCCCGTCTCGCCCAGGCGCACCTCGGCGTCGAGCCGGGCCTCCTCCGCGGTGTCGCGCGGGATGACACCCAGGATCCGGCACGGGTTCTCACGGGCCGCCTGGGTCGACGCGCGCACCGCGTCGTACTGGGCCGCCTCATTCGTGACGATGACCAACGTCAGGACCTTGCCGGTGGCCACGCCGCCCATCCTGTGCCGGGTGGTGGTGAGCGCGGCCTGGATCTTACGGGTGTCGGCGTTCGCGAGCTCGATGATCATCGAAGGAGTCGCCTCCCGCCCTGTCACGGGCTGATTTCGGCCTGCTGCCTTTCCATTCTCCCGGTTCCGGGAATCGCGACGGACGCCAGGCCCCACCCGGGCGAGGGCTGCGACGTGGGCGGACGTCTCGCTTCCCCCGTCGTGGAACCGTTCATAAGTGGCCTTTAGCCGCCGCCTGCCCGGCCTAGGGCGACCGCCTGCGAGACTGGCTCGCGGTGGGTGCGGGGGAGGAGCGAAGGTGGCGTCACAGAGTGACGGGAAGACCCGGCAGGCGTCCATATGGGTGAACCCCCTGTTCGGGGAGGCCGATCCGGTTTCCGGTGTCACGGCGGTCCTGCCCCGGCACCGGCTGCCCGAGAGGCCGATGGCGCCGGCGACGGCGGCTCGGCTGATCCGCGACGAGTTGATGCTCGACGGGAATCCGCGGCTCAACCTGGCCACCTTCGTGACCACCTGGATGGAGCCGGAGGGGCACGCCCTCATGGGCGACACCGCCGACCGGAACCTGATCGACAGGGACGAGTACCCCGCGACCGCCCAGCTGGAAGAGCGGTGCGTCTCGATACTGAGCCATCTGTGGAACGCCCCGGATCCCGACGCTCGCGTCGGCACCTCCACCATCGGGTCCAGCGAGGCGTGCATGCTCGGCGCGATGGCGCTCAAGCGCCGCTGGATCCACCGCAACGCCGAGCGCTACTCCCACGGCACCCGCCCGAACCTGGTGATGGGCGTCAACGCCCAGGTGTGCTGGCAGAAGTTCTGCAACTACTTCGAGGTGGAGGCACGCCTTGTGCCCATGGAGGGTGAGCGGTTCCACCTCGGCCCGGAGCAGGCCGCCGAGGCGTGCGACGAGAACACGATCGGCGTCGTCACCATCCTCGGGTCGACGATGGACGGCAGCTACGAGCCGGTCGCCGAGATCTGCGAGGCGCTCGACGGGCTGCAGGCGCGCACCGGCCTGCAGGTGCCCGTGCACGTTGACGCGGCGGGCGGCGGCATGATCGCGCCCTTCCTGGAGCCGGAGCTCGAGTGGGACTTCCGGCTGTCACGGGTCGCTTCGATCAACACCTCGGGACACAAGTACGGGCTGGTCTATCCGGGCGTCGGGTGGGTGTTGTGGCGGGATCGGCAGGCGTTGCCCGACGATCTGGTCGAGCGGGTGAACTACCTGGGCGGTGACGTGCCGACATTCACTCTCAACTTCTCCCGGCCCGGCTCTCAGGTGATCGCGCAGTACTACAACTTCCTGCGGCTCGGCCACGAGGGCTTCGCCGCGGTGCAGGGGGCCACCCGGGAAGTGGCGACGTCCCTTGCCGACCAGATCGAGGGACTCGGCTGTTTCCGGCTGCTGACCCGCGGAGACCAATTGCCGGTCTTCGCGTTCACGACCGCCGACGACATCACCCGCTTCAACGTCTTCGACGTGTCCCGGCGGCTGCGGGAGTTCGGCTGGCTCGTTCCCGCCTACACGTTCCCGGCGAACCGCGAGGACCTGGCGGTGCTGCGGATCGTCTGCCGCAATGGGTTCTCCCGCGACCTGGCCGACCGGCTGGTCGAGGACCTGCGCGGCCTGCTGCCGGAACTCGACGCTCAGGCGGAGCCGATCTACGGCCGCGAGAACGCGATGAGCTTTCACCACTGACACGGATGGTCTGGGCGAGCACGTTCCGGCGGTCGCTCGGCCACATCGGGGTGGGCCACCCCTCGGTTCCGTCTCGGCGTCGGGAGGATTTCGCCGAAGTTTCCCGGGTCCAATGGTGGGGCGGACAACAAATCCCCTGGCCAGCGCATACGTCCGGCGCGCCGAGTCTTCCAGGCGCGACCATGTTACCGAAATGTTACATCCTGACTCTCTTGACTCGCGCGGGAAACGGGGCCACCTTCTCTCTGAGAGCGCTCTCAGTAAGGTTTCCCGCCGGTATCCGACGGCATCCGGCGTACCGTGACCCCCGCCCCGTCGCGGCACCGTTCGGGCCCGCCCCCGCCGGTCCCGCGTCTTCTCCCTCCGCACGAAAGGGAGCCGCATGCACTTCGACCCCCGCTCCGCGGCATCGCGCCGCACGCCGCTGCACGTCCTGGTGACCGTGTGCACCGCGATGGCACTCCTCGTCGGCTGCCTCGTCGCCGCCACCTCCGGGCCGGCCAGGGCGGCCGCCTGCGGCGGCGGCAACGTGGCGCTGAACCGCCCGACGACCGCCTCCTCCACCGAGAACTCCGGCACCCCCGCCTCGGCCGCCGTGGACGGCAGCACCGGGACGCGCTGGTCCAGCGCGTTCAGCGACCCGCAGTGGCTGCAGATCGACCTCGGCTCGTCGCAGCAGATCTGCCAGGTGGTGCTCACCTGGGAGGCGGCGTACGGGAAGGCGTTCCAGATCCAGGTGTCCGACAACCCCTCCGCCGGCTGGACCACGATCTACAGCACCACGACCGGCACCGGCGGCACCCAGACGCTGAGCGTCAACGGCACCGGACGCTACATCCGGATGTACGGGACGGCCCGCGGCACCCAGTACGGCTACTCGCTGTGGGAGTTCGCCGTCTACAGCGGGACCACCACGACCCCGCCGCCGGACTCCTTCTGGGGCGACACCAGCGGCATCCCCGCCGCCCAGAACGTCCTGATGTTCAAGATCCTGAACCGGACCAACGGCAAGTACCCCGACAGCCAGGTGTACTGGAGCTGGAACGGCCAGACGCACTCGATCGCCGAGCAGCCGTACATCGACATGCCCGCGAACTCCGCCGGCCGGATGTACTTCTACCTCGGCTCGCCGACCAGCCAGTACCGCGACTTCATCGAGTTCACCATCGGCCCGGCGGTGTTCAACGGCAACACCACGCGCGTCGACGGATTCGGCCTGAAGCTGGCGATGCGCCTGCACGCCAAGGACGGGTACGACACGCAGGTGGGAGAGGACCAGGCGACGTTCGCCGAGGACCGGGCGGCGACCTTCCAGCGGTTCCAGGACGAGGTGCCGACCGAGTTCAAGCACCTGGCCACGGTCCAGGCTCCGTACTACATCCCCGCTCCGGGCAGTGACAGCGCGTTCCGGGCCGGCGGCCAGTACGCGAACTACTTCACGAGCTACGCCCAGTCGGTCGGCGTCAACGAGAGCACCTCGAACATCACCGGCTGCGCGGGCTCACTGGCGAACAACGCCGGCATGTGCGCGGCGCTGAACCGCCACGTCGCGCAGCTGCCGCAGTCGCAGTGGTCCGACCCGACGCAGTACTACAAGGCGGCTCCGGCCAACTACTACGCCAAGTTCTGGCACGACCACGCGATCAACCACCTGGCCTACGGCTTCCCCTACGACGACTACGCCGGCCAGTCCTCGTTCATCTCCCACGGCGACCCGCAGTACCTGCTCGTCGCCGTCGGCTGGTGACCGAACCGCTCCCCGCACCACCACGGTGACCCCCGCCCACCAACGGGGTCGTACGGCCCGCGCCGTACGACCCCGGTGAAGGAGCACACATGCATCTCGAACGGCACGCGAGACGCCATCGCGAGCGGCCGCCGGCCACCGGCCGCGCCTCGTGGAAGGGCCGGCTCAGGGCCGCCGCCGGGGCGCTCGTCCTCGCCGCCGGCCTGATCACCCCGGGGGCCGCCGCCGCTCCCGCCGGAGCGAGCGCGGCACCGGCCGGAGCGGGCACGGCCGCGCCCGCCGCCGTACCCGCGCCGCCCGCCGGCTTCACCACGACCTGGAGCGACGACTTCACCGGCGCGAGCGGCACCGGCCTCAACACCGGGACCTGGAAGTACGACACCGGGCCGGGCAGCAGCTTCGGCACCGGTGAGATCGAGACGATGACCAACAGCACGGCGAACGTCTACCAGGACGGCGCCGGGCACCTCGTCCTCAAGGCCCTGCACTCGGGCTCGGACCCGCGCGCGGGCTGGACGTCCGGCCGGGTCGAGACGCAGGCCGCGACGTTCGGCGCGCCCCCGGGCGGCGTCGTGATGATGCAGGCCTCGATCCAGCAGCCGAACGTCACCACGGCGAACGGTGCCGGGTACTGGCCGGCCTTCTGGATGCTCGGCTCGACGCTGCGCACCGGCACCTCGTGGCCGACGTCGGGCGAGGTCGACATCCTGGAGGACGTCAACGGCCGCAGCTCGGTCTTCGGCACGCTGCACTGCGGCACCAACCCCGGCGGGCCGTGCAACGAGTCCACCGGCATCGGCAGCGGCGAGCACGCGTGCCCCGGCTGCCAGACCGGGTACCACACCTACGCCGTGCAGATCGACCGGTCCGTCTCGCCGGAGCAGATCCGCTGGTACCTCGACGGCAGCAACTACTTCACGCTGAGCGCGAACCGCGTGGACGCCGCGACCTGGGCGAACGCCGTCGACCACCCGTTCTTCATCATCTTCGACCTCGCGATGGGCGGCGGCTTCCCCGACGCGTTCGGCGGCGGTCCGAACTCCGCGACCGTGTCCGGCGGGCAGCTCAACGTCGACTACGTGGCCGTCTACAACAAGGCGCCGGGTGGTGGCGGGACCGGGACGAACCTGTCCCAGGGCAGGCCGACGACCGCCTCCTCGACCGAGGCTTCGGGCACCGCCGCGGCGAACGCCACCGACGGCAACACCTCGTCGCGCTGGTCGAGCGCGTTCAGCGACCCGCAGTGGCTCCAGGTCGACCTGGGTGCCGTGCACCAGCTCAGCCACGTCGTGCTGAACTGGGAGGCCGCCTACGGCAAGGCGTTCCAGATCCAGACGTCCGGCGACGGCACGAACTGGACCACCGTGTACTCGACCGGCAGCGGCACCGGAGGGGTGCAGGACGTGAGCGTCTCCGGATCCGGCCGCTATGTGCGGATGTACGGAACCCAGCGGGGGACTCCGTACGGCTACTCGCTCTGGGAGTTCCAGGTCTTCGGCAGCTGAATCTAGGCCGACTCGCGGACGACCAGCTCGGTGGGCAGGGTGACGACCGGATCGATCTCCGCCCCGTCCACCAGGCTGAGCAGCTGGCGCGCCATCCGGCGGCCGATCTCGGTGATCGGCTGCCGGATGGTCGTCAACGGGGGGTCGGTGTCCCGCGCGAGGTCGACGTCGTCGAATCCGATGACCGCGACGTCGTCCGGCACCCGCCGGCCCGCCCGGCGCAGGGTCTCGAGCGCGCCGCCGGCCATCAGGTCCGACGCGGCGAAGACCGCGTCGAGCTCCGGTTCGGCTGCGAGGAGCCGCCGCATCGCCTCCGCGCCGGAGCCGGGCGTGAAGTCGCCGACCTCGACGACGGGCCGCAGCCCCTCCGCGCGCAGGGCCTCCCGGTAGCCGGCCAGCCGGTCGATCCCCGCGACCATGTCCGGCGGGCCGGCGATCGTGACGATCCGGCGCCGCCCCGTACCGAGCAGGTGACGCACCGCGGCCACCGCGCCACCGAGGTTGTCGACACCGACGCACGGCACGGAGACCGAGCCGAGAGGGCGTTCGTTGCACACGACGGGGATCCCGATCCGGGCCAGGACCGCCGGAAGCGGGTCGGCGCCGTGCAGGGACGCGAGCATCACGCCGTCGACGTGGCGGGCGGCCACCGAGCGTTCGATCCGGTCGTGGCTCGCGGCCGATCCGGCCAGCATCAGCACCAGTTGCTTGTCGGCGGCCTCCAGCTCCTGGCTGATGCCCTGGACGACCCCTGCGAAGAACCGGTCGGCGGAGAACACGCGGGTCGTCGGCTCGGGCACCACGAGCGCGAACAGATCGGTGCGCCGGGTCACCAGCGTTCGCGCGGCATGGTTGGGAACGTAGCCCAGCTCCTCGATGGCCCGTCGCACCGACTCCTCGCTCGCCCGTGTCACGGACAGGCCGTTCACCACGCGGGACACCGTCGCCCGCGACACGCCCGCCCGGGCCGCGACGCTCTCCAGCGTCGGCCGCTCGCCCCCTGGCCGCCCCATACGGAAGTCCCCTCTCTGCGGACGCCGCGTGATGCCGCCCACCGGTGCCGGCGCACGCGACGTGGTCATCGTCGTGACCACCGGTGACGGCCGTCAACCCACGGTCTTTCAGCGTCGGCATCGTGAGATTTTGCAGAAGTCCGAATACGAAGTTGCATCGATTTGTTCGGATATTGCGCTGGGGTGTCGGGGGAGTTACCTTCCCTGTAACACGCTCCACCCCCCCGCCCGCCCCGCCCGTCTCGGCCCTCGATCCGGTTCCTCCCGCTCGCCGGCGTGCGCGCGAGCGGGTCTTCCAGGGGTCCGTGACCGCACGGGGCCTCACCGAGAGTGAGCAGTACATGACCGATCAGTACGCGAGACGCCGAACCCGTCTCGGCGCTCTCCTCAGCGGCCTGCTCGTCGCCGTCGGCCTCGTCCTGCTGTCGGCCGGGCCCGCCGACGCGGCGGCGAGCGGCGGTGTCGGCGCGACACTGCCGTACGTCGAGGTCCAGGCGGAGAACGCCACGACGAACGGCACGGTCATCGGCCCCAGTTCCGCCTACAACACGCTGCCCGCCGAGGCCTCCTACCGCAAGGCCGTGACCCTGCAGGGCAGCGGCAAGTACGTCGAGTTCACCACCCCGGTCGCCACGAACTCGATCGTCTTCCGCTACAGCATCCCGGACAGCTCGAACGGCTCGGTCTACACGGCCCCGCTGTCCTTCTACGTCAACGGCACGAAGCAGAGCGACTTCACGCTCACCAACGCCTACAGCTGGTACTACGGGGACTACCCGTTCACCAACACGCCGGGGAGCAACCCGCACCACTTCTACGACGAGACCCACCGTCTCTTCTCGACCACCTACCCGGCGGGCACGAAGTTCCGGCTGCAGGTCGACGCGGGTGACAACGCCTCCTCCTACACGATCGACTTCGCCGACTTCGAGAACGTCTCGGGCGCCCTGTCGCAGCCGTCCGGCTCGGTCTCGGTGACCAGCAAGGGCGCCGACCCGACCGGCAGCGCCGACTCGACCGCGGCGTTCAACGCGGCGATCTCCGCGGCCGGTGCCGGTGGCACCGTCTGGATCCCCGAGGGAACATTCAAGATCCCGGGGCATCTGGTCCTGGACAACGTCACGATCAAGGGCGCCGGCATGTGGCACTCGACGATCGTCGGCGCGGCTCCCGGCTTCTACGGCGGCTGGGCGCCGAACGGCACCGCCAACGTCCACCTCGCCGACTTCGCCATCTTCGGCGACGTCCAGGAGCGCAACGACGGCGCACAGGTCAACGGCATCGGCGGCGCGCTGAGCAACTCCACCGTCGACCGGATCTGGATCGAGCACGAGAAGGTCGGCGCCTGGATGGACGGGCCCATGACGGGCCTCGTCTTCAACGGCATGCGGATCCGCGACACGACGGCGGACGGCGTCAACTTCCACGACGGCGTCACCTCCTCGAAGGTCACGAACAGCGACGTGCGCAACACCGGTGACGACGGCCTGGCGACCTGGTCCGACACCAACGCCGACGCGAACGACTCGTTCGACCACGACACCGTCCAATATCCGATTCTCGCCAACGGCATCGCCATTTACGGCGGCCACGACAACACGGTCGCCGACAACCGGGTCATCGACGCCGGCCTCACCCAGGGCGGCGGCATCCATGTCGCGCAGCGCTTCACCTCCACGCCGCTGGGCCGTACCGACGTGCTGCGCAACACGATCATCCGCTCGGGCAGCCTCGACCCGCATTGGAACTTCGGCGTCGGCGCGCTGTGGTTCGACGCACGTGACGCGGCGATGACCGGGCAGGTCAACGTCGACAACGTCCTCATCCAGCAGAGTCCGTTCGAGGCGATCCAGTTCGTCTCGGGGTCCAGCATCACGAACGTCTCCATCAACAACGCGACGATCCAGAACACCGGCACCTGGGTCGTGCAGGAGCAGGTCGGCGGCTCGGCCAAGATCACCAACAGCACCGCCACCGGGACGCAGGCGCCCGCGCCGATCTACAACTGCGGCGTCGGCTTCACGCTGACCGACGGCGGCGGCAACTCCGGCGTCTTCGGCTCGACGGGGTGCCAGAACATCACGAACCCGGCCTTCCCGCCGTACCTGCCGGACAACGGATCGCTGATCTCGATCAGCCCGACCGCGCTCGGCTTCGGCAGCGTGGCGACCGGATCGACCAGCGCCGCGCAGAACGTCACCGTCTCCAACAGCGGCACCGCCGCGGCCCCGGTCGGCTCGATCTCCACGAGCGGCGACTTCAGCCAGACCAACACCTGCGGCGGCTCGATCGCGGCCGGCGCGTCCTGCACGGTCAGCGTGAAGTTCAGCCCGACCGCAACAGGCTCGCGCACGGGCGACCTGAGCATCTCCGCGTCCGGCATCACCAACACCGTCCCGCTGTCCGGCACGGGCGTCGCACCCGGGCCGATCCTCAGCCCGAACCCGGGGAGCCTGACCTTCCCCGGCACGCTCGTCGGCCAGTCGTCGGCGACGCAGGCCGTCACGGTCACCAACACGGGCACGACGTCGGCGACCGTGTCCGGCGTCAGCGCGAGCGGCGACTACAGCCAGACCAACACCTGCTCGACCCTGGCGGTCGGCGCGTCCTGCACCGTGACCGTGAAGTTCACCCCGTCCGCGTCCGGCACCCGTACGGGCAACGTCACCGTTACCAGTAACGCCAACAACAGCCCGACCACGATCGCCCTGACCGGCAGCGGCATCGGCACCGACACCAACCTCGCCCGGGGGAAGACGGCCACGGCCAGCAGCGAGGTGAACGGCACGCAGACCGCCTCGACCGCGACCGACGGCGACGCGAACACCTACTGGGAGAGCGCGAACGGCTCGTGGCCGCAGTGGCTGCAGGTCGACCTCGGCGCCGTCTACAGCATCGGCAAGGTGACGCTGAAGCTGCCTCCGTCCTCCGCCTGGGGCACCCGCACGCAGACGCTGTCGGTGCAGACCAGCACGAACGGCTCCAGCTTCGGCACGGCCGTCGGCTCCGCGACGTACACCTTCACCTCGCCGACGAACGTGGTGAACATCCCGGTGCCGGCCACGGACGCCCGGTACGTCCGCATCAACGTCACCGCCAACTCCGGCTGGAACGCCGCGCAGGCCTCCGAGTTCGAGGTCTACCCGAGCGGGGGATCGTCCGGCGGTTCCGCGACGCTCAGCGCCAGCCCGACGTCGCTGAGCTTCGGCAGCCAGGCGGTCGGCACGACCAGCGCGGCGAAGGCCGTGACGATCACCAACACCGGCTCGGCGGCGGCCGCGCTGTCGTCCGTCGTGGCCACCGGTGACTACTCGATGACGAACAACTGCGGCAGCTCGCTGTCGGCCGGCGCGTCCTGCACCGCCAACGTGAGCTTCCGGCCGACGGCGTCCGGCACCCGTACCGGCACGCTGACGATCAACAGTGACGCGGCCGGCAGTCCGACGACCGTCGCACTGACCGGCACGGGCACGGGCACGACGTCCACCGACCTCGCGGCGGGCAGGCCCACCAGCGAGTCCAGCCACAACGACGTCTACCCGTCGGGCAACGTCACCGACGGCGACCAGAGCACCTACTGGGAGAGCGCCAACAACGCCTTCCCGCAGTGGGTCCAGGTCGACCTCGGCTCCGCGCAGACCGCGAGCCGGATCGTCCTGCAGCTGCCGGCGTCCTGGGGCGCGCGCACCGAGACGCTGTCCATCCTCGGCAGTACGAACGGGAGTGACTTCACCACCGTGAAGTCGTCCGCCGCCTACACCTTCGACCCCGCGAGCAACAACACGGTGACCATCCCGATCACCGCGACCACCCAGCGGTACATCCGGGTCAACGTCACGGCGAACACCGGCTGGCCCGCCGGCCAGATCTCCAGCCTCCAGGTCTGGAACGGCTGACCCGAGGCCGACCCGACGAGCCGGTCCATCGAGTGCCGGACCCGGTCGAAGGAGCAGGGCGGTGGGCGCCGAGGCGAGCGGGCGCGCGG
>NZ_JAMXMV010000033.1 GCF_024055715.1 Actinoallomurus soli | reverse complement strand
CCCCCCCCCCCCCCGCCACACCGCTCCCTGCACCGGCCGGCCGGCAGGTCCGCGGGCGCCAGGAGCGGCCTCGGCCGGCCGGGGAGGCCGCCTGACGTCACGTGAAGAGGCTCGGATCCACCGCTTCGGCGGCGGCACGCGCGCCCGCGTCGCCGGGGTGAACGCCGTCACCGGAGTCGAAGGCCGGGGCGAGCCGGGCCGGATCGTCCGGGGCCGCCAGCCGGGCGGCGAAGTCGGCGACCGGCCAGTCCCGCTGGGCGGTGATCGCCCGGTTGACGGCCTGTCGCACGTCTTCGTTGCCGTCGGCTTGGAACATCTCGTAGACGCTGCTCATCAGGGGCGTGAGCGTGCCGAGGATCGGCTGGACGCCGCGCTCCTCGGCTCGCCGGGCCAGCGCGAACAGCGCCTCGGTGATGTCGCTCGCGGCCGCTCCCATGGCGATGTCGTTGAGGCCTCCCATGATCACCACGTGCGTGGCCTCGGGGACGCCGAACACGTCCCGGGCGAACCGTTCCGTCATGGTGGGCCCGAACAGAGGGCCGAGCAACCGGTTGCCGCCGATGCCCGCGTTCAGAACGACGGCGTCTTTGATCCCGGTCGCGAGCAGTCGGCGTTGCAGGTGGTCGGGGTACCGCTGGTCGCGGTCGACGGTGGTGCCGTCACCGCGGGTGATCGAGTCACCGAAAGCGATCACGACCGGGCCGGTCGCAGGAGCGTCGGTCAGGACCTGGGTGATCCAGTAGAGGGAGGAGAACTCCTCACGGCCGCCGAGCCCGCTCACAGGAGTGACATCGCCGGTTCGCTGAGCCGAGTGCAGGTACGCGGCCGGCTCCGCGTCACCCGACACGAGGCAGGCGATCTCGAGCTCGACGCCCGCCGCGGTGGGAAGCGTCACCGGGTCGCCGGTCACGGCCTCGCCCGGTGGAATCTTCCACTGCGCCCCTCCCTGGTACGGCACCGGGACTCCGCCGCCGACCGTGACCGCGTCGATCACCAGCGGGCCGTTCCCGAACTCGTTGCTCAGCACGAGCCGCAGGGTGCCGCCGCCGCGCCGCAGCCGTACGGTCTGGCGCACCCTCTGCGCCGAGAACGACCGGGGCTGTGGCATGAAGGGCGGAGTCTGTCGCGGATCTCCGAGCGCGGCGAGGTAGGCGGTGGTCCAGGCCATGACGTCTCCAACAGATCGATAAGCATCAATGTCTTCGACGGTAGACGATAAGATCGATGACTGTCGATATACTTCCGAACATGACGACGGACGACCGGCATCCCGCGACCGAGGACCTCCGGCTGACGAAGGTGCTCGCGGCTCTCGCCGATCCCGCGCGCCTGGCCACGGTCCGCACCATCGCGGCGCTCGGCGACTCGCCCTGTGTCGAGTTGCGCCAGGCCGCCGGCCTGACCATCACTCAGCCGACCTTCTCCCACCACCAGCGTGTGCTGCGGGAGGCCGGGATCATCCGGGAGCGCGTCCAGGGTGCCCAGCGCATCCTCAGCATCCGGCGCGAGGACCTCGACGCCTGCTTTCCGGGACTGCTCGACAGCGTCCTCAGCACCCCCGAGCGCCTCCTGAGCGACCGTTAGACCGTTCCCGGCCGAACCGTCGCCGGATCCGGCGACGGTCCGGCCGCGGCCTGGCATGATCTTTCGGCATGGCCGACGAACCGAGTCTCGAACCGGCGGATGCGCCGGTGCGGAGAAGGTCCTGGCGGTGGGGTGTGGGCGCACTGGGGACGGCGGCGGCGGTGGCCTCCGTGACGGTCGTGCCACGCCCTCGACTGGGACTTCCGCCCGCCTCGTTCGTGAGGCCCGGCCCGGCCCGGCGTGAGCGTTCCGGCCGCCTCGGCCGCGCGGCCGTACACGGCCTGCGCCGGTCCGGGTCTTCGTCCGGCCCGGTACCCGCGGAATCGTCAGGCGCCGCTGGACACGTGCGGGGTCACGCTCTCCGGCATCGCGCGGGACCCGTCCCGGCCGGCCCGCAGGAGCCTGCGCCACCGGGCGGGATCGTGCAGCGCCGGCTCTGTGCTCTCCAGGAACCGCTCCACCGCGATGACGAACCGGCCGGGATCGTCCAAATGCGGGAAGTGCCCGCAGCGCCCGAAGATCTCGAGCCTGCTCCCGGGCATGGCGGCGTGCGCGATCGTCGCGTGGCCGACGGGGATCACGTGGTCATCCCGGCCCCAGATGATGAGGATCGGCATGCCCTCCGCGAGGTAGCAGCGATCGAGCATG
This sequence comes from Actinoallomurus soli, assembly GCF_024055715.1. GTDB lineage: Bacteria > Actinomycetota > Actinomycetes > Streptosporangiales > Streptosporangiaceae > Actinoallomurus > Actinoallomurus soli. The sequence continues at coordinate 70,424 of NZ_JAMXMV010000033.1, read as the reverse complement.
GTGATGACCTGGCCGCGCGCGTCGACTCCCGCCCGGAGGCCGCGCAGGAACGCTCTGCGCGCCTTCTTGGTACGCAGGCCCTGGTAGCGCCGGAGGATGTAGTCGAGGTCGGGCCCCAGGCCCAGTCCGCGGGTGAGGCGCAGGGCGGGGGTCGCCAACCGCACGGCCGTACGCGCGGGCGCTGAGGTCGCCAGCGACAGACCGATCTCGGCGCCGGGGGCCGCCGCCGCGCGCAGCAGCGGGTGGACCTCCCGGCCGATGCCGCCGGGGGCGACGAGCACGAGCCGCTCACAGCGTTCGGGGAATTGGTAGGCGAACTGCATGGCGATGCCCCCGCCGAGCGAGTGGCCGACGACCGAGACCCGGTCGATGTCGAGAACACCGAGCAGGTCGCGCATTCCGCAGGCGTAGGCGGGGATGGCGTAGTCGGCCCGCGGCTTGGCCGATTGGCCGTGGCCGAGCAGGTCGGGGGCGATCACCGTGTGGCGGTCGGCGAGGCGGGGGATCACGGCCTCCCACGTGCCGGAGTTGTCGCCGATGCCGTGGATCAGGAGGAGCGGGGGCCCGCTGCCCGTCATCCGGAAGGCACGCCAGTATCCGTGAATGTCACGGAACCGGATGAGATTTCCAGATTTCACGCCCACTCACCACCGATGTCGACTTCTCGCATCGTCCGGCCGGCACGTTTCGTGACGACTACCGCGCTGTTAGTCCACCGTAACGACCGCCTCGCACTCCGCCTCGACCGCCGTCGGCGCTTCGAGCCCGTCGAGGCGTGACGGTGATCGTGACGTCGCCCGCTGATCTTCAGGTTGGTCTAATGGCGGGGACCGGAAGATCTGGTTCACCTTGGTGAGGAGGCCGTCATGCGGCTGGGAGTGATGTTCGGGGTCGCGGTCGAGAACGCCGATCTTCCCAAGCTGATCGAAGAAGTGCGCGCGGCGGCGGAGACGGGGCTGGACAGCGCCTACTTCAGCCAGCTCTTCTCATGGGACGCGGTCACGCTCGCCGCGCTCGTCGCCCGGGAGGTGCCGGGGATCGACGTGGGCACCGCGGTGACCCCGACCTATCCCCGCCATCCGCTGGCGCTGGCCGGTCAGGCGCTCACCGCGCAGGCGGCGAGCGGCAACCGGTTCATCCTCGGCGTCGGGCCGAGCCATCCGGAGATCATTGAGAAGGCATTCGGCCACTCCTACGATCGGCCCGCCCGGCACGTCCGCGAGTACCTGACCGCCCTGATGCCGCTCCTCCGGGGTGAGGAGGTCGACCACCACGGTGAGGTGATCACCGCCGTGGGACGGACGAACGTGCCGGGGGCCGTCGCGCCGCCCGTTCTCCTGGCGGCCCTGGGCCCGGTGATGCTGCGGATCGCCGGAGAGCTCGCCGACGGCGTGGTCACCGTGTGGACCGGGCCGCGCGGGATCGGAGAGCACATCGCGCCGGCCATCGGCCGCGCCGCCGCGCAGGCGGGGCGGCCGGACCCTCGCGTCGTCGCCGGCGTCATGGTGAGTGTTACCCACGACCCCGACAGAGTCCGGCAGGGCGTCGCGGCGGCGGTCGGCGCCGCCGGGCGGCTGCCCAGTTACCGCGCCGCCCTGGACCGTCAGGGCCTGTCGGGGGTGCACGAGACGGTCGTCGCGGGCGACGAGGACGCGGTCGAGCGGGCCATCCGGGCGTACGCCGACGCGGGCGCCACCGAGTTCGTGGCCAGTCCGGTCGGCGACGAGCGGGAGCGGGCCCGCACCGCCGCGTTCTTGTCGGCGGTCCGCGGCCGCCGCTGACCCACCGGCCGGCCGTGAGCCGGGCGAGGGGGCCCGCTCGGCGACGAGCGGGCCCCCTCGGGACCTCCTCCCAGAGCGCTCTCGGAGGATCAGGTGGTGATCTTTCCGGTGCCGGCGCCGGCGGTCACGGTGGACTTGACGGTGTTCGGGTCGTCGACCGTGTAGGGGTACGGAATGCTCGCGACCGTGCCGGCGGTCAGGATCGTGCCGGAGTTCACCAGGACGTTGTTGCGGGCCACGAGGCTGCCCGCGGACGAGTCCCCTTCGCCGAGGTGGGTCGGGTCGCTGACGCCCTCGAAGTAGTTGCCTTCGACGAGGATCCCGGCGTTCTCGGTCGAGGCGATCGCGTAGCTGTAGTGGTCGGGGCCGCCGCCCATGAAGTAGTAGTTGTTGAACACGTGGACCGGGTTGCCGAACCGGACGCGCGGGTTGCGCTCGTAGCAGTTGCGGAACTCGTTGTGGTGGTAGGTCACCCGCAGGTGGCCGGTGTCCTCGGAGGCGTTGCTGTCACTGTGCCCGACGAGAGAGCACTTGTAGTGGTCGTGCAGGATGTTCCAGGACACGGTGATGTAGTCCGCGGCGTGGGTGATGTCGAGCAGACCGTCGTAGTAGTCGATGTCGTGGTCGAGATCGCTGGACAGGTCGTTGTGGTCGATCCACAGGTTGGTCGACTGCTCGATGTGGATCGCGTCGCCGTTCCCGTTGCCGGCCAGGACCTTGGAGATCTTCAGGTTCCGGACGATCACGTTCGAGACCTTGCGCATGTTGAGGCCGCACCCGGTGAGCCCCGAGCCGGAGCCGACGCCGAGGACCGTCTTGTTCGAGGCGATGCGCACGTCCGCGGAGCAGGTGAAGTTGCCGTTGACCCGGATGATCTCCGGTCCGCTCGCCGCGACGGCCTGGTTGAGCGCGTCCAGCGTGGTGACGGTGACGGTGGGCCCGCCGGCGCCGCCGGTGGTGCCGCCGTTCTGGGTCGCCCAGCCGATCAGGCCGTCCGGCGGCGTGGTCGGGGGCGGAGACGTCGGGGGCGTCGTGCCGCCGCCACCGCCGGTCGCGGCCAGCGTCCACTGTTTGGTGGCGACGCTGTCGCAGGAGTTGGTCTGCACGAGCGCGCCCGCCGCCGTCGAGTTGTCCGCGATGTTGGCGCATTTGCCGCCGTTGGCGTTGACGAGGTGGTAGCCGCCGCCGGAGGCGGCCAGGGTCCAGATCTGCCCGGCCGCGCCGGTGCAGGTCTCCTGTTCGATGGCCTTGCCCGCGCTGGTCGACGCGCCTCGTACGCCCGCGCACAGACCGCTGCCGACCGACTTGATCGTGTATCCCCCGCTCGCCGAGCTCAGGGTCCACTTCTGGGCGTCGGCGCCGTTACAGGCGCTCTGGTCGAGCTGGACGCCGGACGCGGAGCTCGAGCCGGGCAGATCCAGACAGAGGCCGCTGCCGGCGTTGGTCACCGTGTACGTTCCGGCGCCGACGTCCGCACCGGCCGCGGGGGTGACCGCCCAGACGATGGAGGCGAGGCCGAGGGCGCCGGCAGCCGCCAGGACGCTGAGGCCGGCCCGGCCGATGCTCGGGCGGTTCCGTGCCGGCCGCGCGCCCGTGGATCCGTGGTGTGCTTGCATGACTAACCTCATGGAATGGTCGCTTTCGGAATGAGGAATTCCACCGTCCAATGGCTCACTGACGTCATTGCGGCAGAATGAGGAAATCGCCGACCGCCGAAGACGACGGCGACAGCGCGTTCGGTGACGCCGAGACCAGCGCCTCCGTGGAGAAAAAGATCAATCTTGGTGGTCGGCCCGGTGGCACCACTCCCCTCGGGAAAGCGTTTTCCTGATGTCTGACATTCAGTGAAACCACGCTGAACGCCGGAAGTCAACACGTCTTTCATGGGAGAGCGGAAATGCGTCCCGAACGCCGGGTCCGGCGGACATGCGTACGGGGTTCGGGGGTGGCCTCTGGGGTGGCGACCGCTCTCAGGAGTCCGGTGAGAGGCTCGCGGTGAGCCGGGCCAGGCGGGCCCGCTCGGCGTCGAGGTCGTCCGGTGGGACCTCCGCCCAGAGCGTGGCGCCCTTGTCGTCCCAGACCCCGGCGACCCGGCCGCCGCACAGCACGACGGGGGAGATCCAGCCGCCGCTGCGGCTGACCGCCGACCGCCGCGCCGCCGGCACGATCCGCGTCTCGGTGGTGCCGGCGCCCAGGACGTACGCGTCGAACGCGCCGAGGAGGCGGACGGCCCCGCTCGGCGGGGTCTCGGCCAGCTCCGCGACGTGCTCGGCCAGCATGACGCGGCGCTCGCCCTCGACGTCGACCTCGGCGAGCTCGTCGCCCAGCGCGGCGAACCAGCCCTTGAGGCGCGCCCTCGGGGTGACGCCCCGGCTCAGCCACACCTTGTCGAACAGCTCGGGCGTCGTCGGCCCGTGAGCGCCGAGATAGGCCCGGAGCACGGTCGCCGCCGGGTCGGGCGCGTCCGGCAGCCAGGCCGCGCTGACGAACGTGACCCGGGTGCCGCGCGGCGGGCCGAAGCACAGCACCTTCCACCAGGCGAGCGGCTTGAGGAGCGTGCCCCAGCCGGAGCCGAGCACCTCGGCGAGGTGGGCCGAGCCCGTACGGTCGACGATCTCCGCGGTGAGCTCCTCGCGGCTGAGGGCCGCGCCGCCGGAGAGGGCGTCGGACGCGGCCGCCGCGATGGCCTCCAGATCGGTGGGCGTGGCGCCGAACGTCTTCTGCCAGCTCCCGCGGCTCCCAGGTGCGGTGCGCTGCGGACAGGGCGAGGTAGGCGGCGGCCTCGTCGGCGGGCAGCAGATGGAGGGTGCCGCGCATCGCCCAGGTCTTCACCAGCCCGCGGTCGGCCAGGGCGGCCGCCACCGCGCCCGGGGCCGGCTCGGCCTGCCGCACGGCGATCGCCGGCTCGGCCGCCGAGGCGACCTGTGCCTGGACGCCCGCGAGCCGCCGCGCGACCTCGACCGGGTCACCGCCCACCGCCGGATCGAGGAACTGCCGCCGCAGCCGCCAGGCCAGCACCTGCGCCCACGTCGTCTTCTCCACGGCACGGCACGGTAGCGCGCCCCACCGACGGTTCAGCGGTGGCCGGAGAACGCGACGGGCCGGCCCGGCCTGCCGACGATCAGCGGTGGCGGGCGGCGAGGTCGGTGTAGGCGGCCCGGACGTCCTCGGTGGTCAGGGTGGTCAGGTCGGCGGTGGTGACGTCCGCGCCGAGCGCGGCGACGCGCAGGTCGCGGAAGCCGCAGGCCTTCTCGTACAGCGAGCGCACGAACCGGCCGTTGCCCAGCTCGTCGATCCTTCCGAGGCCGCAGACCCGCTGGAAGACGCCCGCCAGGTCGTCCAGCGCCCCCTCCTCCCAGGTGTCCCCGGCCCGCACGGCGACCGCGAGGGCGATCTCCAGCAGCTCGTCGGGGCCGTACGAGGGGAAGGCCACGCGTTCGGCGAAGCGGGAGGCCAGGCCCGGGTTGGACCGCAGGAACCGGTCCATGTCCTCGTCGTAGCCGGCGAGGATGATCACCAGGCGCTCGCGGTCGTCCTCGGCGCGCTTGAGCAGGGTCTGCACCGCCTCGGCGCCGAACGCGTCGCCGCCGGAGTAACCGGCGTTGACCAGGGAGTACGCCTCGTCGACGAACAGGACCCCGCCGAGCGCGGAGTCGATCACCTTGTTGGTCTTGATGGCCGTCGCCCCCAGGTGCTCGCCGACGAGGTCGGCGCGCTGGGCCTCGACGACCTCGGGCCGGGCCAGCAGGCCGAGCGCGGCGAACACCCGGCCGAGCACCCGCGCGACGGTCGTCTTGCCGGTGCCGGGCGGCCCGGCGAACACGAAGTGCCGCATCGGCGGGTGGGTGCGCAGCCCCTGCTCCTCGCGCAACTGCGCGACCTGCAGTTGCGCGGCGATCGCCCGGACCTGCCGCTTCACGGGCTCCAGGCCGATCATGCCGTCCAGGTCGGCGAGCGCCTCCTCCAGGGTCGGCGTCTCGGCGTACCCGCGGTAGCGCTCGGTGAGCTCGGCGAACGCGATCTCGACGTCGACCGCGTGGATGGTCACGAGCTCGTCGGGGGTGGGGTCGGCGCCGCCGTGGACGATCCGTACGTCGCGGGCGCGGGCCGCGGACTCGATCAGCGAGCGCACGAACCGCCCGTTGCCCAGCTCGTCGAGGACGCCCCGCCGGGACACCTCCTCGAACTTCGATCGCAGGCAGGGCGCCGCGTCCGCGCCGAGTCGGTCGCCGCGCAGGCCGGTGTGGTACTCGGCGATCAGCAGCAGCTCCGCCGGATCGTACGCGGGGAACTTCACGCGCGTCCCGAACCGTGAGGCCAGGCCGGGGTTGGAGGCGAGGAAGCCCTCCATCTCGTCCTCGTAGCCGGCCAGGATGATCACGACGTTGTCGCGGTCGTCCTCGGCGCGTTTGAGGAGCGTCTGCACGGCCTCGCCGCCGAACCGGTCGGGCTGCCCGTCACCGGCGTTGACCAGGGAGTACGCCTCGTCGATGAACAGCACACCGCCCAGGGAGCGGTCCACGACCTCGTTCGTCTTGATCGCCGTGGCGCCGAGGTACTCCCCCACCAGGTCGGCGCGCTGCACCTCGACGACCTGCGGGGTCGGCAGCAGCCCGAACGCGTAGAAGATCCGCGCGACGACGCGGGCGACGGTGGTCTTGCCGGTGCCGGCCGGGCCCACGAACACGAAGTGCCGCATCGGCTTCTCGGTGGGGAACCCGGCCGCGGCGCGCATCCGCGCGGCCTCGATCGAGGCCGCGATCGACCGCACCTGCCGTTTGACCGGCTCCAGGCCGATCATGGCCTCCAGCTCGGCGAACGCCTCGTCGACGGAGATGTCCGGGACCTCCTCGGCGCGTCCCTGCCCCTGGACCTGCCCCTCGACCTGGCCCGTCGCGGCGTACTCGTCCTCCAGGTAGTCCTCCTGCGCCCAGCCGGTGTCGTACGCCTCGGCGGGGACGATGCGGCGTGCCTGCCACCAGCGGTAGGCGAGGACGGCGAACGCCGCGACCCACGCCGGCGCGGCGTTCAGCCTCGGCAGCGGATTGGCGAGGGCGGCGGCCACGATCCCGGCCAGCCCGAGGGAGACGACGGCGGTGCGCCACGGCGCGTATGCGCGGATGCGGTGGGCGAGGAACGCGGCCGGGAGCGCCAGCGCCGCCAGGAACACCTCCTCATGGCCGCCGTCCGGGTACAGGCGGCTGAGCGGGATCACGGCCGCGAGCCAGCACGCGACGACGAAGGCCGTCGCCATTCCGCTCGGCGAGCGGAGGGTGAAGTCGACGACGAGCAGGAGCACGGCGACGAATACGACGGTGGTGAGCAGCGGGATACCGGCGACGATCGCCACCGCCGCCGATCCCACGACCAACAGCAGAAACGTCAGTCTCCGCAGACCCGGCTGGATCTGGAAATAGCGCCAACGGGCACGTTCGAACAGATCACGCGCCACCGGAGGGCGCGATCGGGATCTGCCGAACGGTCGCATCGCTCTCCCTCATGCCTGAGCACGTGTATAGCGCAGCTTGGGCGTCGAATGGCAGGACCCATTGTGTCGCGCGTCCCTGTCAAGACCGTTATCGCACAGTGGCGCCGCCCCTGACACCCGCCCCCGGGCCGAGGCCGACCGGCCGGTCGGCGGACCCCGGCCGGGGTCGGTGCGTACGTCACTAGGCCTTCGCCACCTGATCGGCGAGCTTCTTGTCCTTGGCGACGCGGACGAGGGCCGCGGAGAGCTGCGCGAGATCGCGGTCCTTGACGAGGTCGGCCAGGCGCTTGGGATCGGTCGGCAGGCCGACGCGCTCGGCGCCCTTCAGCGTCAGGTCGTCGAGGTACGGGCGCAGCCACGGCCAGACGGCCTGCGCCTCTCGGCAGAAGATGTCGGCGCCCACCGGCCCGATGCCGGGGAACTCCTCCAGCAGCTCCTTGGCGCGGCCGATGTCGCGCTCGGCCTTCAGCGGCAGCTTGCGCAGGTCGCCTGCGTACTCGTCGAGGACCAGCTCGGCCATGTCCCCGAGACGGGTGGAGGTGCTCTCGTCGTAGCGGACGTAGTGGGCCCGGCCGAGCGCGTCGACGCGCTGCTGCCAGTCCAGCTTCGCCATGCCGCGCGCCGTTCCGCCGCCCGCCTCGAACAGCTCCCGCGCCGCCGCGACGGCGATGTCGGCGTTGATCCGGGTACTGAGCAGATTGGCGAGTACGAGGAGTTTGAACAGCGCGCCCGGCTGATCCTTCAGCGGGATCCCGGCCTCTTCGGCAAAGGTTCGTCCGGCTTCTGACAGCAACGTCTTGACCGTCTTGTCCATGACGCCACCTCCAAGTAGGTCAGGTCCTTACCCCATAACCGACGTTCTTAGTACGGGCACCCGTTCCGAGTACCGGGCCAGGAGTTCGGCATTGCGCTCATCTCCCCCCGGCACGTTCGCGCTCACCCACAGCGGCAATTCGGCGCGTTCCGACATCCTGGCGAGAAGCAGGTTCCACAGGTAAACGCACGACAATGAGGACAGTGCGGCCGTACGCGGAGCGTCGACGGGATAGGAGGCGTCGCCCGGCGGGGTCAGGGTGTCGAGCACCAGATCCGCGACCTCCCCCAGCTTCACGCCCGCCCGGGTCGGAGCCGCCGCCATCGACGGGCCCGACACGACGCCGATCACCGGCAGGCCGTACGACCGCGCCGTGGCAGCCAGTTCCACCGGGTACGGGTTGGTGCCGCTGTTGGAGAAGATCATCACCAGGTCGCCCGGTCGCGGCGCCGCGGCCTCCAGCACCGGAGCGGCCACGCCGGAGCGGCGCTCGGCCTCCGTCGCCGGCCAGGCGCCGTTGAGGGGGGAGATCTCCGGCCGGGACAGCGGGTGCACACAGGCCAGCCCGCCCGCGCGGAAGAAACCCTCCAGCACCATCGCCAGCGAGTGGCCCGATCCACCGAGGTACACCAGGCCACCGCCCAGGACGGTGTCGAGGAGCAGCCGGCAGGCGCGTTCGAGTTCGTCCGCGTTGTGCCGCTCGATTCGCTCCAGGTGTGCGAGCATCCAGTTCACGAACACCGGTCTAGCACCTTTTCGGCGGTCGTGATCATAAGGCGGCCGCCTGGCGGGACTTTTGTACCGCCGGATACCGGGATGGAGTGATCTACGCCGCCTGTCGGATCCCCCCTAGGGTGTCCGGCGTGCAGCAGAAACGGCCACGGCCCGAGCCGAGCGGCGAGCCCGCCGGGCCGCGTGCGGACGTCCCGGAGGCCGGGGGGCGCGGCGGCACCGGGACGCCCACGGGCGTCGCGGCCCACGTCGACGACGGTCCCGGCCCCTACGGGACCTACCCGTGGCTCCTGGTCGGGTACTCCGCGCTGTCCGACGTGCTGCACGGCCGGGCCCGGCCGGTGTGGGCGTCCGGTCCCCTCCTGGGGATTTACGTCGTCCTCGTCGTCCTCGCCATCTGGTACGGCTACCGCCGCGGCCAGGGCGACCGGCGGGCGGTCGCCCTGCTCGTCGCGGCCGGGGCGGACGCCTTCATCCTGGCCGGCTGGTTCGGGCACGGAATGAGCCAGCTGATGTCCACGCTCGCCCTGACCTGCGGGGTCGTCGTCCCGTGGGGCCGGCGGCCCTGGCCCGCGCTGGTGATCGCGCCGCTGTCCGTGCTCGCGGCGCTGCTGGCCTGGGCCCGGGGCGCGTCGGCCGGGGACGCCCTCGCCGTCTGGTACGGCACCCTGCTGTCCGGGTTCATCATCGCCACGATGCTGCGCCTGTTCGCCGCGATCCGGGAACTGCGGGAGACCCGCGACGAACTCGCCCGGACCGCCGTCTCCGAGGAGCGCCTCCGCTTCGCCCGCGACCTGCACCCGTAACAACGGCTGGCTGTGACGGGTCACAGCAGGGACATCTGGCCCTCGATGTCCGGGCGGCGCCGCTTCAGGTGCCGCCACTCCGGCAGGTCGTCGAGGTAGGACCAGGACATCCGGTGGTGCGGCGTCGGGCCCAGCCGGCGCAGCGCCTCCTGGTGGGACGGCGAGGGGTACCCGGCGTTCTTCGCGAAGTCGTACTCCTCGTGCCCGAGCCCGGCCATCAGCGTGTCCCGGTGCACCTTGGCCAGGACGGAGGCCGCCGCGACCGTGACCGACCGCAGGTCGCCCTTGATCTCGGTGCGCACCGGCCAGGCTCCGCCGAGGTAGTCGTGCTTCCCGTCCAGGATGATCGCGTCGGGGCGTTCGGGCAGCGCCTCCAGGGCCCGTACGGCCGCGCGGCGCAGCGCCTCGGTCATCCCCGCCTCGTCGATCTCCTCGGGGCTCGCCATGCCGATGGCGTACGCGGGCAGCCATCCGCGCAGTTCCTCGGCGATCCGCTCGCGGCGCCGGGCGGTGAGCATCTTCGAGTCGGTCAGCCCGGCGGGAGGCGCGGTCAGGTCCGTGACCGCCGCGCACACGACCACCGGCCCGGCCCAGGCGCCCCGGCCGACCTCGTCGATCCCGGCGACGCGCGCGGCCCCGGCCGCGATCAACCGCCGCTCCACGGAGTAGTCGGGCCCCGTCTCCCCCGGCTTCGCCTCCGTCCTCCCCGGCTCCGCCTCAGCCTTGCCGGGTTCCGCCTCCGTCTCGCCGGTGAACGCCGCGTCGCCGATGATGCCTGCGTGGTCCATGGGGGCCATGATGGCAGCCGGGACCGGCGATGCGGTCCGTTCCCGGAACCGGTGGACGGCGATTCGGCTCTCGAGGATCATCGACCGATGGAGACGTCGCCCGAGGACATGAACGCGTTCTGGACCGAGGAGCACGAGGAGAGAGTCGTCGCGCCCCGCCGGCCGGTGTTCGACGCCGTCGCCCTGCTCGCCCGGTGCGGGGTGGGAGTGGTCTTCCTGGCCCACGGCTGGCAGAAGATCCAGGTCGGCGTGACCGCGACCGGCCATCAGTTCGACGCGATGGGCGTGCCCGCGCCGACGGCCGCGGCCGTGTACGCGACCTTCGTCGAACTGCTGGGCGGCGCGGCGCTGATCCTCGGCGTCGCGCTGCCGGTGGCGGGCACGCTGCTGTTCCTGGACATGGCCGGGGCGTTCGCGTTCGTCCACGCCGCGCACGGGGTGTTCCACGTCGACAAGGGGACGCCGCGGGGCGGCTTCGAGCTGGTCCTCGTCCTCGGCCTGGCCTCGCTGCTGTTCGCGGCGGGCGGCGGCGGACGGCTGACGCTGGACCACCGGCTGTTCGGGCGCGGTGGGCACGGCCGCCCGCCGGGGCACCGCCGCCGCAGGCGACCGGACGAGACGCGCCCCGGCGAGACACGGTCCGACGAAGTGCGGCCCGGCGGAACACGGCCCGACGAGACGCGTCCGGAGCGAACGCCCCCTCCGGCCCCGTCCGCCGGCGAGGCGACACGTTCGCCGGCCCCGGCGCCGGGGCCGCCGACTCCGGAGACGGCGGCCGGTGGCACGCCGGAGCCGCCGGCCGAGGAGACGCCGTCGTCGCGGCCGAGACGCGCCGCGACCCGTACGTCACGGGACGTACGGGTCGCGGGACCGAAGCCGGACCGGGAGCCTCCGGCGGACGGCGCGCCTCCCGCGAAGGCCGCGCCGCGGGCGAGGCAGGCGAGGCCGCGCAAGGGGCCGTCCGCCGAGGGCTCCTGAGCGGTCAGCGGCCCCGCAGGGCGCGGTAGCGCTCGACCAGGGCGGCCGTCGAGCCGTCCAGGTCGGAGGTGTCCGCGGTGGCGGCGGTGAGCTGGGGCTCGAGCCGCTTGGCCAGCGCCTTGCCCAGCTCCACGCCCCACTGGTCGAAGGAGTTGATGTTCCAGATCGCGCCCTGCACGAACACCTTGTGCTCGTACAGCGCGATCAGCTGCCCGAGCACGGACGGCGTCAGCTCGTTCGCCAGGATCGTGCTCGTCGGGCGGTTTCCCGGGAAGGTGCGGTGCGGCACCAGCTCGGGGGCCACGCCCTCGGCGGCGACCTCCTCGGCGGTCTTGCCGAACGCCAGCGCCTGCCCCTGCGCGAGCAGGTTCGCCATGAGCAGGTCGTGCTGGTCCGCCAGCTCCCCCAGCTCCTCGAGCGGCCGGGCGAAGCCGATCAGGTCGGCCGGGACGAGCTTCGTTCCCTGGTGCAGCAGCTGGTAGTAGGCGTGCTGGCCGTTCGTGCCGGGCGTGCCCCACACGATCGGGCCGGTCTCCCAGTCCACCCGCTCGCCCTGCCGGTCCACCGACTTGCCGTTGGACTCCATGTCCAGCTGCTGCAGGTAGTCGGTGAAGCGCGAGAGATAGTGGCTGTAGGGCAGCACCGCGTGGGTCTGCGCGCCGTGGAAGTCGTCGTACCACAGGCCGAGCAGGCCGAGCAGGAGCGGCGCGTTGCGCTCCGCCGGAGCCGTACGGAAGTGCTCGTCGATCCGGTGGAAGCCGTCGAGGAACTCGCGGAACCGCTCCGGCCCGATCGCGATCATCAGGGACAGGCCGATGGCCGAGTCGACGGAGTAGCGACCGCCCACCCAGTCCCAGAACTCGAACATGTTGGCCGGGTCGATGCCGAACTTGGCCACCTGCTCGGTGTTGGTGGACACCGCGACGAAGTGGCGCGCGACCGCGGCCTCGTCGCCCAGCGCGGCCAGCAGCCAGCGGCGCGCCGAAGTGGCGTTCGTGATCGTCTCGACCGTCGTGAACGTCTTGGACGACACGATGAACAGCGTCTCGGCCGGGTCGAGGTCGCGGATGTTCTCGTGCAGGTCGGCGCCGTCGACGTTCGAGACGTACCGGAAGTCGCGGGACCGGTCGCTGAACGGCTTCAGCGCCTCGTACGCCATCTTCGGCCCGAGGTCGGAGCCGCCGATGCCGATGTTGACGACCGTGCGGATCGGCTTGCCGGTGTGGCCCTTCCACTCGCCCGACCGGACCCGCTCGGCGAAGGCGGCCATCTTGTCCAGTACCGCGTGGACCTCGGGCACGACGTTCTTCCCGTCGACCTCGATCACCGCGTCCCGCGGCGCGCGCAGGGCGACGTGCAGGACCGCGCGGTTCTCGGTGACGTTGATCTTCTTTCCGGCGAACATGGCGTCGCGCAGGGCGGCGACGTCACGGGCCTGCGCCAGTTCTCGCAGCAGCCGGAGCGTCTCGTCCGTGATCAGGTGCCGCGAGTAGTCGATGTAGAGGTCCCCGGCCTCCAGCGCGTATCGGCGGCCCCGGTCGGGATCGGCCTCGAACAACTCGCGCAACGGCAGCTCACCGAGCTCCTGACGGTGCCGTCGCAGCGCCTGCCACTGTTCCGTCTCATCCAGCCGAACACGGTCGGACATCCTTGTCTCCCCTTCATCGGATCTCAGCCGAGCACTCTCTCCGCGTGCCCTCTCCAACACCATCCAACCGAAGCGCGAGGGGCGTCGTCTCGCGGACCCCCGAGCCGGTCAGGGCACCCGGGCCGTCCACGCGGCGGTGCCGAACTTCGCGGCCACCCTCTTGGCCGCCGCCTCGAGCTCGTCCGCCGTGAGCCGGTCCTCGGTCAGGCCGTACCGGCCGCGGAAGTGCCCGATCATCCGGTCGATGACCTGCGCCCTCGGCAGGCCGGTCTGGCGCCGCAGCGGGTCCACGCGCTTCTTCGCGCTGGCGATGCCCTTGTCCGACAGCTTCTCCCGGCCGATCCGCAGCACCTGCAGCATCTTGTCCGCGTCGATGTCGTACGACATGGTCACGTGGTGCAGGACCGCGCCGGAGCTCAGCCTCTTCTGCGCCGCGCCGGCGATCTTGCCCTGGTCGGAGGTGATGTCGTTGAGGGGCTGGTACCACGCCCGGATGCCCAGCTCGCCCAGCGCGCCGAGCACCCAGTCGTCGAGGAACGCATAGCTGTCGGCGAACGTCATGCCCTGGACCAGCGCGTCGGGGACGTACAGCGAGTAGGTGATCGTGTTGCCCGGCTCGATGAACATCGCCCCGCCGCCGCTGATCCTGCGGACCACGGACACGCCGTACCGGCGCGCCGCGTCGGCGTCGACCTCGTTGCGCAGCGACTGGAAGCTGCCGATCACCACCGCCGGCGCCGCCCACTCCCAGACCCGCAGCGTCGGCGGCCGCCGCCCGGCCCCCACCTCCTCGGTGAGGACCTCGTCCAGGGCCATGTGCAGCGCCGGGTCCTGCGGCTCCTCATGGATCAGCCGCCAGTCGTAGTCGCGCCAGTCGGTCGCATCGGTCAGCGCCCGGCGCACCGCGGTCCCGACGGCCTCGGCGGACAGCCCGAACATCATGGTGCCCACGGGCAGCCGGGCGTCGATCCGGGCCGCGATGTCCCGTGCCTCCAGGTGGACGGGCAGACCGTTCAGCGTGTCGTCGATGGCGGTGAGCGCCTCGTCCGGTTCGAGGAAGAAGTCGCCGCTGACCCGGGTGTTCCGCAACCGCCCGTCCTCGACGTCGAAGTCGACGACCACGAGCTTGCCGCCCGGCACCTTGTACTCACCGTGCATCTTGGCCCACCCTGCCCATCCTGACCGGCGCCTCCGGACCGCGACTCGCGCGGTCTGTCGCAGATCGTCAACCGCGCCGGCCCGCCGCGGATTCCTCCGGCGGCTCCGTGCGTCCGGCGCGGAGGCCGTCGAGGACGATCCGGAGGTTGCGCCGCCACTGCTCGTCGCCGGCGGGCAGACCCAGGGTGCGGTCGGCGGTGGTCACCGAGGCGAGCAGGAAGGCGACGTCCTCCCAGGTGACGTCCTCGCGCAGCACCCCGGCCTCCTTGGCGTGCCCGACGAGCAGCCGGATGTGCTCGCGGACCCGCGCGAGTTGCGGGTCGAGGGCGAGCCCGCACTCGCCGCCGAGCGCGGCGTTCAGCCCGCAGCTCGCCGCGCGCAGCCGTGCGTACGCGGTGGCGAAGCCGGTGAAGCCACGCCAGGGGTCGGGGTCGTCGACGGCCCGGCGGGCGATGACGAGCATCTCGTCGAGGAGCTCCGCGAGCACGGCCGCCAGCAGCGCCTCGCGGGACGGCACCCGGCGGTAGAACGTGCCGATGCCGACCCCGGCCCGGCGCGCGATCTCGTGCGCCGTGACGTCGACCCCCACCTCCGCGACCGCACCGCGGGCGGCCGCCACCAGCCGCTCGACGTTGCGCCGCGCGTCGGCCCGCGGCGCGCGCCCCGTCTCACTCGTCAGCAACCGGTCCACCGCGTCCACCAGGCCATCCTAGCGATAAGTGGACGCCGATGGTCCGCTTATCGTACGCTCACGAGCCCTAAGCGGACGAGCGACGTCCGGTTATAACCGGAGGAGAGTGGACATGGACCGGATTCGCGTCGGCATCGTCGGAGCGAGCCCCGAGCGCGGCTGGGCCGCGGACGCGCACATTCCCGCGCTGCGCGCGCTACCGGAGTACGAGCTGACCGCGGTCGGGACGAGCCGCCCGGACAGCGCGCGCGAGGCCGCCCGCGCGTTCGGCGCCGCGCACGCGTTCACCGACGCCCGCCGGCTCGCCGAGCATCCCGAGGTCGACCTGGTGGCCGTCACCGTCAAGGTGGCCGCTCACGCCGAGCTGGTCGGCGCGGCGCTGGAGGCCGGCAAGCACGTCTACTGCGAGTGGCCGCTCGGCCTCACCACCGGCGAGGCGGAACGCCTGGCGGCGGCGGCGCGCGCGGCCGGGGTGCACGACGCGGTCGGCCTGCAGGCGCGGTACGCACCGGCGATCACCTACGCCCGCGAGCTCCTCGCGGGCGGGCGGCTCGGCCCCGTCACGGCGGTGAACGTGCACGTCGCGCGGAGCAAGGGCGCGGACGGGCGAATCCCCGCCTGGGCCGCCTACACCCTCGACGAGACCCAGCGCGCGGGTCTCCTGGAGGTCGTGGGCGGGCACACCCTGGACGTCCTGGAGTACCTGGCCGGCGACCTCACCGGGCTCTCGGCCGCCCTGTCGGTCTCCCGCCCGCGGTACACCGTCGCCGAGACCGGCGAGACGGTCACCGCCACCGCCCCGGACCAGGTCGCGCTGCACGGCGGGCTCGCCGGCGGGGCGATCGTCTCGGTCCACCTGCAGGACGCCAAGGTGGGCAAGAGCCGCACCGTCCTGGAGTTCACCGGCACCGAGGGGGACCTGGCCGTCGTCGTGGCGGGCGATTGGAAGACCGCGCAGGTCCAGATGGGCGAGCCCCGGCTGCGCGAGGCCCACGAGGCCGGCGGCCCCTGGCGGGACCTGCCCGTTCCGGCCCGGCACACGGGACCGGCCCGGCACGCCGGCGCTCCGGGCGAGATCCCGCTGTTCGCCCGGAACGTCGCCCGGCTGTACGCGCACCTGGCGGAGGACATCCGCGAGGGGACCCGGCGCGTACCGGGGTTCGAGCACGGGGTCCGCGTGCACCGGCTGCTCGACGCGGTCCGCCGGTCCGCCGAGACGGGCGCCTCCCGGCCCGTGGACCGATGAGGCCCGGCGGCCGGCCGCGCGAGAACGGCTTCAGGACGCCGGGCTCGGCGGCCGACCGCGCAGGGGTGGCGCGGGACCCCGCTGTCGGCGGCGCAGGGGGCACGGGTCCGGCGGTCAGCCGCGCAGGGAGGGCTCGGGGCTCGCCGGGTCGGGTGCCGGGGCGGGCCGGTCGGCGGGCTGGGCGATCTCGGTCCGGCGCAGGACGAGGACCGTCAGGAGGGCGGCGCCCACCATGATCACGGCGCCGGTCACGGCGGCGGCGTGCATGCCGTCGACGAACGCCTCACGCGCGGCCCGCCGGATCGCCTCGCCGGCCCCGCCCGGCATCCGGCCCGCCACCGCGAGCGCTCCGCCCAGCGTCTCCCGTACGGCGTGCACCGCGCCGTGCGGCAGTCCGGCGGGCAGCGCGTCCGTGACGTCACGGCGGTAGATCGCCGTCCCGACGCTGCCGAGGATCGCCATGCCGAGGGCGCCGCCGAACTCCGAGCCGCACTCCACCAGCGCCGACGCGGTCCCGGCGCGCTCGGGCGGCGCGGCGCCCAGCACCATGTCGGTGACGAGCGTCATCACCACGGCCAGGCCGATGGCGTACACGCCGGCCCCGACGAGGATCACCGCGACCGACGAGCCCGCCTGGACCCGCGTCAGCGCGACGAAGCCCAGCGCGGCGACCAGGAAGCCGGCGCCGATCACGTACGCCCGGTTGACCCTCCGGGCGAGCTGCGTGGCCGTGGGTGCGGCGACACCGACGCCCAGTGAGGGGACGAGGCTCCACAGGGCGGCGGTCAGGGGGCTCATGGCGAGCACCGACTGCAGGTACTGCGTCGAGAAGATCGCGAAGCCGACCATGGCGAACATCGCGATGAGGTTCGTGACGATCGAACCGCTGAACCCCCGGTTGCGGAACATCCGCAGGTCGATCATCGGATCGGGACGGCGGCCCTGGCGGCGGATGAAGAGCGCGCCGATGAGCAGCCCGGCGGTGATGCTCAGGGCGCGCGGGAGGTCGACGCCGTTCGCGGCGATCTCCTTTACACCGTAGATCACGGGCAGCACCGCGCCCAGCGAGAGGATCGAGCTCACCAGGTCGAATCGGCCCGCCGCCGGGTTGCGGAACTCCGGCACCAGGAACGGGGCGGTGATGAGGAGCAGCACCATCGCCGGGGTGTTGATGAGGAAGACCGACCCCCACCAGAAGTGGTTCAGCAGCAGCCCGCTCAGGACCGGGCCGAGCGCGATGCCGCTCGTGGTGGCGGCCGACCAGATCGCCACGGCGGTGCCGCGCTGCTTCTCGTCGTGGAACATGTTGCGGATCAGCGCCAGCGTCGACGGCATCAGCGTCGCGCCCCCGACCCCGAGCACGGCGCGGGCGGCGATGAGCATTCCGGCGCTCTGCGCGTACGCCGCGGCCACGGACGCGAGGCCGAAGCCGAGCGCGCCGATCAGCAGCAGCCGGCGCCGGCCGATCCGATCGCCGAGCGCGCCCATCGTGATGAGCAGGCCGGCCAGCACGAACCCGTAGATGTCGAAGATCCACAGCTGCTCGGTGCTCGTCGGCTGCAGGGTCCGGCTGATGAACGGGACGGCGAAGTACAGCACCGAGACGTCCATGGACACGAGGAGGAGGGGGAGCAGGAGCACGCAGAGCGCGATCCACTCCCTGCGGCCCGCCTTGGCCGCGGTTCCGGCGGAGGTGTCGTTCATGAGAGCAGGCTCGGCTCCGCCGCTGACCGTTCGCCTACCGGACGCTGACCGCCCGACTTCGTACGGTCATAGATAATCCGCTACTTGTTAGATTGGGGACATGACCACGAGCGCACCGTCGCGCACCATGCCGGACCTGTCGTACCTGCTCACCCACACCGGGCACGTGCTCGCGACCCGGATGACCGCCGCCTTCGCCGAGATCGGGATCACCCCACGGGCGTACTGCGTGCTCTTCCACGCTCTCGAGGAGGAGCGCACCCAGATCCAGCTGGCCGAGATCTCCGACCTGGACAAGACCACCATGGTCGTCACCGTCGACGAGCTGGAGAAGGCCGGGCTCGCCGAGCGCCGGCCGTCGAGCCGGGACCGCCGGGCGCGGATCATCTCGGTCACCGAGGCGGGCGAGCGGATCGTCGACGAGGGGACGCGCATCGCCGACCGCGTCCACCGCGAGGCCCTGGAGGCGCTGCCCGAGGACGAGCGCGAGGTGCTCGTCCGCGCGCTGACCCGGCTGGCCGAAGACCACCTGTCGACGCCCGTGGAGTCCGACCGGCCGATCCGGAGGGCGCGCCAGTCCCGAGGGTGAACCCAAGTTGGGTCCGATAGAGATTGTCTACAACAAAACCATTTGCTAGCGTCCTATCCCGGTTGCCCACCTCCGCACCGGGAGACGCTCATGACCTCACCCCTTGTCCGATCGCGTACGGCGGCGCTCGTCGCGCTGTGCGCCGGAAGCCTGATGATCATCCTGGACGGCAGCATCGTGACGGTCGCGCTGCCGGCCATCCAGCGGGATCTGCACTTCTCCCCCGCGAACCTCACCTGGACCGTCAACGCCTACATGATCGCTTTCGGCGGCCTGCTCCTGCTCGCCGGCCGGCTCGGTGACCTGATCGGCCGCAAGCGGGTGTTCGTCGCCGGCCTGGCGGTGTTCACCGCGGCCTCGCTGCTGTGCGGCCTCGCGACCGGCCAGGCGACACTGATCGCCGCGCGGTTCGCGCAGGGCGTCGGCGGCGCGCTGACCTCGGCCGTGAGCCTCGGGATGATCGTCACGCTCTTCCCCGAGCCGCGTGAACGCGGCACGGCGATCGGCGCGTTCGGCTTCGTCGGGGCCGCGGGCGCGTCGATCGGCCAGGTCCTCGGCGGAATCCTGACCGAGGCGATCAACTGGCACTGGATCTTCTTCATCAACCTGCCGATCGGCGTGGCGACGCTGGTCCTGGCGGTGCGCACGCTGCCGGCCGAGCGCGGTCCCGGCCTCGCGGCGGGCGCCGACGCCCTCGGCGCGCTGCTGGTCACCGGCGGGCTGATGCTCACCGTCTACACGATCGTGCGGACGGGCCGCCACGGCTGGGCCTCCCCCTCGACGCTCGGTCTCGGCGTGGTGTCCGTCACCCTGCTCGCCGCGTTCGTCCTGCGCCAGGCCAGGGCGGCCACTCCCCTGCTGCCCCTGCGGATGTTCCGGTCGCGCAACGTCTCGGGCGCCAACCTCATCCAGGTCCTGATGGTCTCGGCCCTGTTCGGGTTCCAGATCCTCATCGCGCTGTACGCCCAGAACGTGCTCGGCTACGGCGCGCTGGGCACCGGCCTGGCGATGCTGCCCGCGGCCGGCGCGATCGCGGCCGTGTCGCTCCTGCTGTCGGCCCGGCTGATCGCGCGGTTCGGCGAGCGGCTCGTGCTGCTGACCGGCCTGGCGTCCCTGGTCGCGGCCCTCCTGCTGCTGACCCGGCTGCCCGCGCGCGCCGACTACGTGGTGGACCTGCTGCCGACGATGCTGCTCGCGGGCGGCTTCGGCCTGGCGATCTCCGCGGTGACCGGCCTCGGCATGTCGGGGGCGCGGCCGGACGACGCGGGGGTGGCCTCCGGGCTGTTCAGCACGGCCCAGCAGGTCGGCGGCGCGCTCGGCGTCGCGGTGCTGTCGACGCTGGCGACCGCGCGGACCACCGGGCTGGCGGCGCACGGGCACGACCGGGCGTCCGCGCTCACCGGAGGGTTCCACCTGGCGTTCGGCGTCGGCGCGGGCCTGCTCGCCGTCGCCTTCGCGCTCGCCCTGACCGTACTGCGGCACCCGCGCGCCACGACGGCCGCACCGACCGACGGACAAGCGTCGGACGACACACCCGCCCCGGGCACCACGGACGACCCGTTCACCGCCACCCCCATTCTCTGAGAGCAGGATTCGATGAGCGACACCGAGAACACTCCGGGATCGGGCCCCGCCCCGGTCGCGCTGTCCGACGAGGCACTCGTACGGCTCCTGGCCGATCACCGGTTCGGAGCGCTGGCCACGAACAAGAGCAGCGGCCACCCGCATCTGTCAACCGTCCTGTACGCGTGGGACGAGCGGGAGCGCGTCGCCCGGATCAGCACGACGGCCGACCGGCTGAAGGTCCGCCACCTGCGCAAGGACCCGCGGAGCGCCCTGTACGTCGCCGGCGAGGATCACTGGTCGTTCGCCGTCGCCGAGGGGACCGCCGAACTCTCCCCGGTCACGACCACGCCCGGCGACCCGGCGGGGCTCGAACTGCTCGGCATGGTCCCGCCGTTCGAGAACGCCGGCGAGCGGGCGGCCTTCCTGGAGCAGATGGCGGCCGACCGGCGGCTGGTGATCCGGCTGCGCGTCGATCGCCTGTACGGCACCGCGCTGGACGTCTCCGCGGCCTGACCGGGGTTCGCGGCGGGGCACGGAGACCTTCCGGCGTCCCGCCGCTTACTGACCGGTATTCGTTATTTGACCGTTATTTGTTGCGCACTGGTCAGGAAGTTAACCCGCAGGTAACTTCCTCCATAAGTGCCTGGTTACGTGACGCGGTTCACAACGGCACTCCCCCGCCACCCCCTCCGGGAGGAACCGTGCCCCATCGCCCCCGCCTCCTTCGCACGCTCCGTCTCGCCGCCGCGGCGGCCCTGTCGTCCGTCCTGGTCACCGGCCTCGCCGCCCCCGCGCACGCCGCCGATCCGATCGAGGCGGCCAAGGCGCTCGCCGCCCCGGGCGTCCCCGGCGCGAACGACTGGTCGTGCCGCCCCTCCGCGGCCCACCCGCGGCCGGTCGTCCTCGTCCACGGCACCTTCGCCAACGGCAGCGTCAACTGGCTCACCGTCGCGCCGGCCCTCGCCGCACGCGGCTACTGCGTCTTCGCCCTCACCTACGGCGAGGTGCCGGGCGTCCCGGTCCTGCGCGCCGTCGCCCCGGTGGCGAGCTCGGCGGGCCAGCTCGCGACGTTCGTCACCGGTGTCCTCGCCGCGACGAACGCCGCCCAGGCCGACCTCGTCGGGCACTCACAGGGCGGCATGATGCCGCGCTACTACCTGAAGTTCCTCGGCGGCGCGGCCAAGGTCCACACGCTCGTCGGCCTGGCCCCCTCGAACCACGGGACGACCCTCGACGGCCTCGCCGCCCTCGCCGCGTCCTTCCCCGGCGCGCTCGACCTGCTGAACGCCGGCTGCCCGGCCTGCGTCGACCAGGTCGTGGGCTCCAGCCTGCTGACGAAGCTGAACGCCGGCGGCGACACGGTCCCCGGCGTCTCCTACACGGTGATCTCCAGCCGGTACGACGAGGTCGTCACGCCGTACGCCACGCAGTTCCTCAGCGGGTCCGGCGTCCACAACGTCCTCCTGGAGAATCTCTGCCCGACCGACGTCTCCGAGCACGTGGCGATCGCGTTCGACCCCGTCGCCCTGCACGAGGTCGAGAACGCCCTCGACCCCGCGCACGCCACTCCGAGCACCTGCCTGTCCCACGGCTGAGAACGCTCCGCCGGGCCGGGGGGCGGGTCACCCGCCCCCCGGCGGACCCACCTCGGACGCGCGGTTCGGAACGTACCGATCGGTTCGATCCCTGTTAGGCTCCCGCCGGCCCCTTCGACCTCACGGAGGCAGCGTGAGCGCTTTCGATCCCCTCGTCACCGACCCCGACCCGGAACTGACGCCGCCCGCGAGCACGCCCGCGGTGTCCTTCGAGAGCGGGGGCGAGACGCTGCTCGGCGTGCTGCACGTTCCCGCCGGGCCGGGGCCGCACCCGGTCGCCGTGCTGCTGCACGGTTTCCCCGGTTACGAGCGCAACTTCGACCTGGCGCAGGCGCTGCGCCGGGCCGGTCACGCCGCCCTGGTCTTCCACTACCGGGGCTCATGGGGAATGGGCGGTTCGTGGTCGTGGGCGCATGTGCTCGAGGACGCCGCGCGGGTCACCACGGCCGTACGCGATCCGGAGTTCGCGGCCGCCCACCGGCTCGACCGGGAACGTCTCGCGGTGGTCGGGCACAGCGCCGGCGGCTTCACCGCGCTGATGACCGCCGCGGCGGACCCGTCGATCGCCGCGGTGGCCTCGGTGGCCGGATTCGACTTCGGGCGGGCGGCCGCGGCCTGCCGGGCCGATCCGGCGCGGCGCGCGTCGTACCTGGAGCTGTTCGGCGACCTCGCCCCGCTCCGCGGCACCAGCGCCGAGGCCCTGCTCGCCGAGACGGAGGCGGCGGGCGACTCGTGGAGTCTCGCCGGGCTGGCCCCGCGGCTCGCGGACCGTGCCGTGCTGCTCATCGGTACCGGCCGCGACGACGTGACCCCCGCCCCGGTCCACCACGAGCCGGTCGCGCGCGCCTACCGGGATCACCCGGTCGCGCGTCTCGAAGAACACGTCCTCCCGACCGACCACGCCCTGTCGGACCACCGCGTACGGCTCACCCGCACCCTGGTGGACTTCCTCCACCGCCACCTGCCCCCGGCGTCCGGCGGGTGAGATCCCCCGGCTCGTGACATCCCCGGACGGGCCGGCGGGACGCGGCCGGCCCGTCCGGGGAAAGGCGGCGTCTCAGGCCGCGAGCGCGCGGCCGTCCGGGGCAGGGCGGTATCTCAGGCCGCGAGCGCCTGGCCGTCCGCCGCGGCCACGTCCTTGTGGAACCGCTTGTGGACGTACAGCCGCTCGCCGAGGGACTCCGAACGCCACCACAGACCGCTCGCCGGGCCGATCCGCGTGGCACGCGGCAGTTCCCGGATGATCTCCTTCACCGGGGTCATCCGGAACCGCCCCGACCGGCAGATCAGGATCCGCCGATCCGTGACCACCACCACTCGGTAGGCGTTCGTGAAGATGATGATCCATACCGAGATCAGGGCGAAGTACTGACTCGTCGTCTGGCCACAGAAGACCGCTTGGACGTTCTCCCCCGGCTGAAGGAGGGGAGCGGCGTTCGCCCGCAATTTGTCGCGGATAGCCACGATCTGACCTTTCTTTCGGGAAGCAGGTAGCGCAACAAGGTACTGATCGTGCACTGTGGCGTCCGTCAGGTCACTGAAACGTTACGACCGCGGGCGTTCCGCCGCCGGTGGACGGCGGAACGCCCGCGGTCAGGCCGTGGCGTCGGGCCGGGAGGATCTCCGGTCCGCGGACACGACGGCGTCGAGCAGGCCGGGGAAGACGTCGTCGAACTCGTCGCGCCTGAGGGCGTTCATCCGCGAGGTGCCGACGTAGTACTGCCGGATGAGCCCGGCCTCGCGCAGGATGCGGAAATGGTGCGTGGCCGTGGAATTGCTCACGGGGATGTCGAACCCTCCGCACTTGAGATCGGCGGCGGTGTCGCACAACTGCGTGACGATGCTCCGTCGCACCGGATCGGCCAGGGCCTCGAGGACCCGCTGCAGCGGTACCGCCCGCACGTCGGGGTGCGGCGGGATGCGGTCGGCGCTCATGACCCCCATCGTACGACGCCGATCAAATTACGATGCCCATCAAAGTTTGACAGCGATCGTACTTTCGCGCTTGAGTGTGATCACTGCGACTCCGCGAAGGGACGAAGCGATGGCCAGGATGGTGCGGTTTCACGAGCTGGGCGGGCCCGAGGTGCTGCGGCTGGAGGACGTGGAGGTCGGCGAGCCGGGCCCGGGCGAGGTACGGATCCGGGTGGACGCGATCGGCCTGAACCGGGCCGAGGCAATGTTCCGGTCCGGCCGCTACATCGAGGAGGTGAAGCGGTTCCCCGCCAGGCTGGGCACCGAGGCCGCCGGCGTGGTCGAGGCGATCGGCGCGGACGTCACCGGGCTCCGGGTGGGCCAGCCGGTCAGCACCGTGCCCGCCTTCTCGCAGAACGACCACGGCGTCTACGCCGAGCAGGCGATCGTGCCGGCGCGGGCGGTGGTGCGCCGTCCGGAGGGTCTCGGTGCCGTCGACGGCGCGGCGGTGTGGATGCCGTACGTCACGGCCTACGGCGCACTGGTGGAGGTCGGCGGGATGCGGCCCGGGGACACGGTCGTGCTGAACGCGGCGTCCAGCAGCGTGGGGCTGGCCACGATCCAGGTCGCCGACCGGGTCGGCGCCACGCCGATCGCCCTGACCCGCACCGCCGCCAAGAAGGAGGCGCTGCTGAAGCAGGGCGCGGCGGACGTGATCGTCACCGAGTCCGAGGACGTCGTCGAGCGGGTCCTGGCGGCGACCGGCGGCCGGGGCGCCGAGTTCGTGTTCGACGCCGTCGCCGGGCCCGGCGTGACGGACCTGGCCAAGGTGGTGGCCGACGACGGCACACTCCTGGTGTACGGCGCGCTGAGCGGTGAGCCGACGCCCTTCCCGGGGATCGAGCTGGGCATGCCCGCGCTCAGCATGCGCACCTACACCCTGTACGAGACGACGCGCCGACCCGAGCGGCTGCGCCGGGCGGAGGCCTTCGTGGCGTCGGGACTGCGCTCGGGCGCCTTCCGGCCCGTCGTGGACCGCACGTTCGACCTGAACGAGATCGTCGAGGCCCATCGTTACCTGGAGTCCAACGCCCAGTTCGGCAAGATCGTCGTCACCGTCGCGCGCTGATCCCCGCGCCCGCGCCCCTCTCAGGCGCCGCCGGGCCAGTTCGGGGAGCGACCGAGTGCCGTCAGGACCCGGTCGAGAGAGGACGGGTTCCCGGGCTCGGGCAGCTCCGGGCCGAAGGAGGCGCCCGGCCGGGTCCGGTACTCCCCGCCGGGCACGGCCGAGGCGACCCGCAGGGCGTCCTCGGCCAGGTCGTCGTCCAGTTCGTACGGCAGCCCGAGGGATCGGGCGACGTCCCAGGCGTGCACCACATAGTCGATGAAGTGGAACCCGATCGCCTGGGCGCCGGGGACCGTCACGCCGGGCCCGATCTCGGGGAGGGCGAACTCCCGGGCCGGCACGTCCCGCCCGGCGAAGGCGGACAGGACCTCCTCGGCCGCCTCGGCGTACGCGGCCGCCGGGTCCGCGCCGAGCGGCCGGGGCCGCCAGATCGCGGGGTCGCCGCCGCGCCCCCGCGCGGCGGCGGCGAAGCCGCGGTGCTGGGCGGTCATGTGGGCGAGCAGGTCGCCGAGCGTCCAGGCCGAGCACGGCGTGGGGCGGCCGAGGTCGTCGCGGCCCGCCTTCGCCACCACCTCGACGCTCTGGCGTACCGCCCGCTCGTCCGCCGGGCGAAGATCAATGATCTGCATGAGCAGATGATAAGCAGTCTGCCTATCATCTGTCCATGCTCATGTTTTGAGACGTCGTATTTTCATGGGATGGCACAGAGCAGGGCGCTGGACGACGGGACGGCCCATGACGGACGGCGCGACCTGGCGGCGATGATCGTGCCGCTGGGCCGGGCGCTGATGGCGGCCGAGTCGCCGGTGCTGCGCGCCCACGGCCTGTCCATGTGGGCGTACTCCGTGCTGCTGGCCCTGGGCGAGGAGCCCGTCCGTACGCAGAACGCGCTGGCGCAGGCCATCGGCGCCGACAAGACGCGCATCATCGGCGTGCTCGACGGCCTCCAGGAGCGGGGGCTCATCGAGCGCCGGCCCGACCCCGGCGACCGCCGGGTCCGGCTGCTCTCGCTCACCGCCGAGGGACGGCGGCTGCGGGACTCGGCCCAGGCCGGCATCAGGGAGCGGGAGACCCGCCTGCTCGCCCGGCTTCCGGCCGCCGACCGCACCGCCTTCCTCCGGGCCCTGCGGACCCTGTCCAGCCTGCCGGAGGACGAGATCATCGACCCCGAGTGACCTGAGTGCCGGTCACGCTCGGCTCGGGCCCCTACCGCGTGCCGAGACTGCGGGCGGTGCCGTCGGCGATGGCCTGGAGCTTGTCCGGGTTGGCCACGTTGTGGACGGTGATGATGCGGCCATCGGCGTCGAGTTCGACGGTGACGGTCGCGATCACGCGGCCCTGGCCGCTGAAGACCATGCCCGGCCCCCCGTTGATCTCGACGAGGTCGGCGCGCATGTCGGCGGGTTCGACGCCCTGGTAGGGGACGGTGCCGATGGCCGCGAACCAGGCCGCGACCGTCGCCGCGCCGACGACCGGGCGCAGGGCCTGACGGACCTTGCCGCCCCCGTCGGTCCACAGCGTGACGTCCGGGGACAGGAGCTCCATCAGGGCGTTGACGTCACCGCCGGTCGCGGCGGCCAGGAACCGCTCGGTGACCTCCCGCTGCCGCGCGCGGTCCGTGGCGAAGCGTGGCCGCCGGGCCCGCACGTGCTCGCGGGCACGGTGCGCGGCCTGCCGTACCGCGGCCTCGGAGCGTTCCACCGCCTCGGCGATCTCGGCGTGACCGAAGCCGAAGACCTCCTTGAGCACGAACACGGCGCGCTCCAGCGGGCTCAGCGTCTCCAGCACGACCAGCATCGCCATGGACACCGAGTCGGCGTCCGCGACGATGTCGGCGGTGTCGGCGTCGGTGAGGACGGGCTCCGGGAGCCACGGCCCCACATAGGTCTCCCGCTGGTACCGGGTGGAGCGCAGCCGTTCCAGCGCCAGATTCGCCACGATCCGCGCCAGGTACGCCTTGGGGTCGGCCACCAGCGAGCGATCGGCCGCCGACCACTTGATCCAGGCGTCCTGGACCGCGTCCTCGGCGTCGGCCGCGGTGCCGAGGATGCGGTAGGCCACCGAGAACAGCAGGGTGCGGTGCTGGTGGAACACCTGCTGGTCGAGGTCCGGGAAGGACTGGGTCACCGCGCCTCCCGTACGCGGGTGAAGCGGCCGCCGCGGGGCCAGAACGCCCCGGAGGCGGGCATCTTCTTCATACGGGTCCAAGTGGGCCAGGGGGAGGCGGTCACCGTCTCCTTATAGCGGGCCGCGAGGCGGCCGGTCAGGTAGAACCGCCGCGGGCTGTCGTCGGGACGGGTGAACTGCACGACCGCGTCCTTCCGGCCCAGGCTCACCGGCGTGTGGTAGTAGCCGAAGCGGAACGGCCTGGGCCGCCTGCCCTTCAGCACGCGGAGGATGGACACCGCGGCGTGCACACCGGTCGGCATGCCGCTCTGGCAGGTGCCGTGCATGACGCCGTAGCCCTGGCGGATCGCGGCGGCGTCGCCCACCGCGAACACCTCCGGGTGCGACACCGACCGCAGCGCGGCGTCGGTGACGACACGGCCGCGCTCATCGACGGTCAGCCCGGCCGCGGCCGCCAGCGGCGACACCCGCGTACCGCCCGTCCACAGGACCACGTCGGCCGGCACGGTCTCCCCGCCGGCCAGTTCGACCGCGTCGGGCAGCACCTTCGTCACCTCGACCCCGCCGCGCACCGTCACGCCCAGGCGGTCGAGCGCGGACCGCAGGTAGGCCCGGGCCTTCGGGTTCATGGACGCGCCGGGTTCCCGCCTGCCCAGCAGCACGACGTTCAGCTCCGGGTACCGCTCCGCGATCTCCGCGGCCGACTCGACGCCGGTCAGCCCACTGCCGGCGACCACCACCGTGCCGCCGCCCAGCCCTTCCAGCCGGCCCGCCAGGACCTCGGCGTTCTGCGCGCCGTCCAGGGTGTACGCGTGACCCTCCACCCCTGGAACCGCCGCCGTGTCGGCCACGCCGCCCAGGCCGTACACGAGCGTGTCGTAGGACAGGACGCGTTCGTCGTCGATCCGTACGATCCTCGCCTCCAGGTCGACCGCCGTCACCCAGCCTCGTACGAACCGCGCGCCCGTCCCCTCCAGCAGCTCCGGGATGCTCAGCTCCGCCGTCGGCCGCCCGGTCGCCGTCATGTGCAGCCGCAGGCGCTCGGTGAACCGCTCCTGCGCGTTCACCAGGGTCACCTCCACGTCCCCGCGCCGCCTGACGCGGGCCGCGAGCTGGATCGCCGCGGACAGGCCCGCGTACCCCGCTCCCAGGATCACCACGCGGTGTGCGGTCCCCGCGCCGGCTTCGTGGTGCTCGCTCATCGTTCCGCCTTCCTCCATCTACGTTGACGACCACGAGATGGAGGCTGCCCGCCCGTCCGTGACATGGAGCCGCTGTGACGCGCGACACAGATCCCCGAACCATCGGCCGGAACGCTGAGACGAGGCGACGTCGTCGTCACACGTGGATCACCACGACCCGCTGCCGCGCGTGGTGGAGATGGGAGGTGGTGAAGTGTTCGTCGAGGGCTCGGCGGTCGGCCCACTGCTCGACGACCACCATGCGCGCGGGGTCATTGGGATCGGTGTAGGGCTGGTAGGCCAGGCAGTAGGGTCCATCCAGGGATGGCTCGATCATGGCTTCCGGGTTCACGACGATCGTGGGGCCCGGCGCGGTGTCACTCGCTCCGTCAGCGCGGCCTGCTCGCATCGACGTACTCGGCTCCGAGGACGCTGAGGAGGGCGAGAGCCTCCGCGCTGCGGGATCCCGGCGGCGCGCTGTAGAGCACGAGGTGCTGGTCGCGGTCCGTGAGCGCCAGCGCGTCGCAGTCGACGGTGACCTCCCCGACGACCGGGTGCCGGAAGGTCTTCGTGAGCATCGACGCGGCCTGCACGTCGTGCCGCTCCCAGAGCCGGGCGAACTCCGGGCTGCCCTCGCGGAGCTCGTCGACGAGTCCGGTGACCGCCGGATCGGAGGGGTACCGGGCGACGGCGGACCGGAGCTCCATGACGACGTGGTGCCGGAACTCGGTGGCGTCGGAGACCCCGTACAGCGTCGTATCGGCGCCGGCCGATCCGAGGAATACCCGGCGCGCGAGATTGCGGTCCTCCGGGGCGAGCGGAGCGAAGTCCTCCATGAGCGCGGCCGCGAGGTCGTTCCAGGCGAGGACCTCGAACGTGGCGGAGATCACGAAGGCGGCCGTCTGCGGCAGCCGCTCGAGGAGCGCGAGGATGCTCGGGCGGACGTCGCGCCGGTGCAGTCCGGTACGGCTCGGCGCCGTGCCGGCGAGGAGGTGGAGGTGGTCGGACTCGGCGTCCGTGAGCCGCAGCGCGCCCGCGATCCCGGCGAGGACCTCCCCCGAGGGCCGCGGCGCCCTGCCCTGCTCCAGCCGGACGTAGTACTCGGTGGAGATGTGCGCGAGGACCGCCACCTCCTCGCGGCGAAGACCCGGCGTCCGGCGCCGCGGGCCCGAGGGGAGGCCGACGTCCTCCGGCCGGAGCCGCTCGCGACGGCTACGGAGGAACGCCCCGAGCTCTTGTCTGTCCATGGCTCAAGTCTGCACGCCGTCCGGCGGCGGATCCTGGTACTCCCTGTGCCTGCATCCGGTCCCGGGGCCGGTTCGACACTGGCGTCATGACGAACCACATCGACATCACCTCTATCGGCCTGCTCACCGGCAAGGTCCTGTTCATCACCGGCGCCAGCCGCGGCATCGGGGCGGCCGCGGCCCGGCTCTTCGCCGCCGAGGGCGCCGCCGTCGTGCTCGCCGCCCGCGGCACCGACGCCCTCCAGCGGATCGTCGCCGAGATCCGCGCCGACGGCGGCGTCGCGGACGCCGTGACCATGGACCTCGCCGACCGCGCGAGCATTCGCGCGGCGATCGACCGCGTCGAGGAGCTGCACGGACGGCTCGACGGCGCCTTCAACAACGGCGCGGCCGGCCAGCAGCCCGGTCCGCTCGACACGACGAGCGACGAGGAGGTCGAGCAGCAGTTCGCGGTGAACTTCCGCGCGCACTGGACCGCGATGACGGCCGAGGCCGCGCTGATGCGCCGGGGCGGTGGCGGGGCGATCGTCAACACCTCGAGCATCGGCAGCCGCCGCGCGAACCCGGCTCTCCCCGCGTACGGCGCGATGAAGCGCGCGCTCAACAGCCTCACCGAGACCGCCGCGGTGACCTGGGCCCCGCAGGGCATCCGGGTCAACGGCATCACCCCCGGCGGCACCGCCACGCAGATGATCGACGAGTGGGAGGCGGCGTCCCCGGGCGTCGTCGAGAGCATCAACGCGAGCGTCCCGCTCGGCCGGATGGCCGAGCCCCGCGAGGTCGCCGAGGTGGCCGCGTGGCTGCTCAGCGACCGGGCCTCGATGGTGACCGGCGCGATCGTGCCGGTGGACGGCGGCGCCGGCGCCTGACCCGCCGGCCCGCCGGCCGACGTGGGCTCAGGACGGTTCCGCTTCGCCGGGGAGATCATCGAGAGTGCGGCGGCCCGCGTGGCGCTCGATGAGCCTGCCATGACCGTCGAGGGCCACGGCATCGAACCGCCACGGCTGCGCCTCCGAGGACCTGGGCAGGAGATCCAGGAAGTAGCCGTTGGGTTGCACGGCGACCTCGTGGCTGTGGCCGTCCTCGAAGTCGAGACGAACCGCCACCGCTCCGGGCCTGAACAGGTGGCCGCCCACGAACCAGCGGCCGCGCCGTAGCGTCTCCTCGATCACGATGAGCATGGGGGCACGCCGGGCGGCAGGCCCTCGGCGCCGTCGCCCTGGGTGCTTCCCTCCTCGTCTCCGCCGTCGGCGGCGAGCCGGCGCAGGTAGATGGAGGTCCCGCCGGCCTCGTTGGGGGCCTCTCACCACTCGACGACCTCTCCGGCAGGTGTCCGGAGTCGTGCCATCATGGCGGCCTGGTCGATGATGACCCGGCACATCGGCGAGACGCGATCGAGCTCGTCGCGAACGAGCTCATCGCGGAATCCGCGGACGACGCCGGCCGGAATCCGGTCCGCGGGTTCTGACGTGGTCATGACGTCGAGCCTGGCCCCGACCCATCGCCGGCGGCATCGGGAAGATCCCTGATAGGCCCTGGTATCCACCGGACGCGACAGCCGGGGCGCCACGTCGAGGGGGATCCGGAGCAGCTCCGGATCCCCCTCGTCACCAGACACGACCGGCGTAGCCGATCAGCCCGGGTGTCGCATCGGCTGCGACGTGGCCTGTTCTCAGCTGCAGCCGCTGGTGGAGCCGCAGCCCTCGCAGACATAGCAGCTGCCGGCCGGGCGCATCTTCGTGCCGCAGGTCAGGCACAGCGGCGCGTCCGCCGTACGGCCCTGGTGGCTCTCGATCAGCTCGGTCGAGGAGTGCGCCGCCTCAAGTGGCTCCGCCTCCTTGGCCTTCGGCTGCTCGACCGGCACCGACTGGGCCAGCGACTCGCGCTCGACGTCCTCCTCGGCGTGCAGCGCGGCCGGGTCCTGGCCCGCCGCCTGCGCCGTGCGCTCCTCGGCGGAGAAGATCCCCAGCTCGGCGCGCGTCTCGTACGGCAGGTGGTCGAGGGCGAGACGGCGGAAGATGTAGTCCATCATCGAGGTCGCCATCCGGATGTCCGGGTCGTCGGTCATACCGGCCGGCTCGAACCGCATGTTGGTGAACTTCTCCACCCAGGTCTCCAGCGGCACGCCGTACTGGAGGCTGATGGAGATCGCCATCGAGAAGGCGTCCATGACCCCGGCGAGCGTGGAGCCCTGCTTGCCGAGCTTGAGGAACACCTCGCCGAGCCCGTTGTCCGGGTAGCAGGAGGCGGTCATGTAGCCCTCGGCACCGCCGACGGAGAACCGGGTGACGGTCGCGGTCCGCTGCTTGGGCAGGCGGGTCCGCACCGGGCCGCGCTCGACCACCGGTGCCGGGGCCGGCGCCTCCTCGACCTTCTCCTCGGTCTTCTTCTTGGCCGCCGACAGCGGCTGGCCGACCTTGCAGTTGTCGCGGTAGATCGCCAGGGCCTTGAGGCCGAGCTTCCAGCCCTCGAAGTAGATCTTCTCGACGTCCTCGACCGTGGCCTGCTCCGGCATGTTCACGGTCTTGGAGATCGCGCCGGACAGGAACGGCTGCACCGCGGCCATCATCCGCACGTGGCCCATCGGGCTGATCGCCCGCTCGCCCATCGCGCAGTCGAAGACCTCGTAGTGCTCCTGGCGCAGGCCGGGCGCGTCGACGACGTGGCCGTGCTCGGCGATGTACTCGACGACCGCCTCGATCTGCTCCTGCTGGTAGCCGAGCTTCTTCAGGGCGCGCGGGACGGTGTTGTTGACGATCTGCATCGAGCCGCCGCCGACCAGCTTCTTGTACTTGACCAGCGCCAGGTCGGGCTCGATGCCCGTCGTGTCGCAGTCCATCATGAGGCCGATCGTGCCGGTGGGCGCCAGCAGCGACGCCTGGGCGTTGCGGTAGCCGTTCTTCTCGCCGACCTTGAGGCACTGCCGCCACTGCCTGGTGGCCTCGCTGTGGATCGCCTTGTCCATCACGTCGAGCGTGCGGATCTCGTCGTTGGCGACCGCGTGCTTGCGCATGACGCGCTGGTGCGCCTCCGCGTTGCGGGCGTACCCGTCGTACGTGCCGACGGCGCCGGCCAGCTCGGCGGAGCGGCGGTAGGCCACGCCGGTCATCAGCGAGGTGATCGCCGCGGCGATGGAGCGCCCGCCCTCGGAGTCGTACGCGTGGCCGGTCGCCATCAGCAGCGCGCCGAGGTTGGCGTAGCCGATGCCGAGCTGGCGGTACGCGCGCGTCGTCTCGCCGATCTTCTCGGTCGGGAAGTCCGCGAACGTGATGGAGATGTCCATCGCGGTGATGATCAGCTCGCTGAGCTGCACGAACCGCTCGACGTCGAACGCGTTGTCGTCGGTCAGGAACTTCAGCAGGTTGATGCTGGCGAGGTTGCAGGACGAGTTGTCCAGGCTCATGTACTCCGAGCACGGGTTGCTCGCCGTGATGCGCCCGGTCTCGGGGTTGGTGTGCCAGTCGTTGATCGTGTCGTCGTACTGGATGCCCGGGTCCGCGCACTCCCAGGCCGCCTGGGCGAGCTTGCGGAACAGGCCCTTGGCGTCGACCTGGCCGATGACCTCGCCGGTGCGGCGGGCCCGCAGGCCGAAGGAGTCGCCGGACTCGACCGCGCGCATGAACTCGTCGGAGACGCGGACGGAGTTGTTGGCGTTCTGGTACTGGACGCTGACGATGTCCCTGCCGCCCAGGTCCATGTCGAAGCCGGCGTCGCGCAGGGCGCGGATCTTGTCCTCTTCGCGCGCCTTGGTCTCGATGAACTCCTCGACGTCCGGGTGGTCCACGTCGAGGACGACCATCTTCGCCGCCCGGCGGGTCGCGCCGCCGGACTTGATCGTCCCGGCGGAGGCGTCGGCGCCGCGCATGAACGACACCGGGCCGCTCGCGGTGCCGCCGGAGGACAGCAGCTCCTTGCTGGAGCGGATGCGGGACAGGTTGACCCCCGAGCCCGAGCCGCCCTTGAAGATCACGCCCTCTTCCTTGTACCAGTCCAGGATCGACTCCATCGTGTCGTCCACGGACAGGATGAAGCAGGCGCTGACCTGCTGCGGCGAGGCGGTGCCGACGTTGAACCAGACCGGCGAGTTGAAGCTGAAGATCTGGTTGACCAGAGCATGCTTCAGCTCGTGGTCGAAGATCTCGGCGTCCTCCTCGGAGGCGAAGTAGCCGTGCTTGCGGCCGGTCTCGGTGTAGACGCCGACGACCCGGTCGACCAGCTGCTTCAGGCTCGACTCCCGCTGCGGCGTGCCGACGGCGCCGCGGAAGTACTTCGAGGTGACGATGTTGACCGCGTTGACGGACCAGGTGGCGGGGAACTCGACGCCCTTCTGCTCGAAGTTCACCGACCCGTCGCGCCAGTTGGTCATGACGACGTCGCGCCGCTCCCACCGGACGTCGTCGTACGGGTGGACGCCCGGCCGCGTGAAGATGCGCTCCATCTTCAGGCCCTTGCGACCCGCCTTGCCCCGTCGGGCTGAGCCGCTCACCGTCTCCGTCATGACATTCCCCTTCTCGGGCACACCAGGCCCACTTCCAGGATTACCCGTACAGCCCGCGGTCCGGGCGCCGCCCTAGGAACGGGCGTCGCCGCCGGACGCCGCGCGCAGCGATTCGATTTCCTTGGCGAAGTCGTCGAGCGTCTCGAACCCCCGGTAGACGGAGGCGAATCGCAGGTACGCGACCTCGTCGAGTTCACGGAGCGGGCCGAGGATCGCCAGCCCGATCTGGTGCGAGGGGATCTCGGCGTTCCCGGTCGCCCGGATCGCCTCCTCGACCCGCTGGCCGAGCATGGCGAGGGCGTCCTCGTTGACGGGACGACCCTGACACGCCCGGCGCACTCCGGCAATGATCTTGTCCCGGGAGAACGGCTCGGTCACGCCACTGCGCTTGGCGACCATCATGAGCACCGTCTCCTGGGTGGTGAAGCGGCGGCCGCACTCCGGGCACGAACGTCGCCGCCGGATGGCGGCCCCGTCGTCGGTCGTCCGGCTGTCGATGACCCTGCTGTCGGTGTGTCGGCAGAACGGGCAGTGCACGGCTCCGGACTCCTCCCCCTGACAGCGGGTCACGCGCGAACCGCGCGAACCTCACCTCGTAACCACAACCTATGGTGAACTACATCTATGTAACTACTAGATGTTGGGGTTAACCGTAGAGCCCGGCCGAGTGCATCGCAACCTGCGTGAGGCGCCCGGCGAGAAGAGGCCGCTCACGTGGCGATCCGCCGTCCCCGTCGGCGTGTCGGCCCCGTCCAATGGAGGCGACGACCGGTCGCATCGACCCGGGACACCCTAATCACCTGCGAAAACGCCGCCGGCGGCCATCAGAGGTGAGGTCGGTCACATGCGGGAGACGGCCGCGTGGGCCTCGGATCCCGGGCCCCTTCAGCCTGCCACGGGCGTGTCGGCGCCGTGTCGGCGGGCACCCCCTTCGCGGCCGCCGCGCGAGAGCGCCGATCACGACGAGGCGACAAGGACGCGCGCACAATGGGGCCCGCCTTCCGCGAACCCGGCGCGGGAATTATCATCGAACGTGTGTGCGAACTAAACGCGACTTACCCCGGACCGCAAAATTCCACATTTTTCGAACACCTGTTTGATCATTTACCGCAGAAGCGATAACGTCCCACTACGGGACCGGAATACCGGCGGCGACGCGTCACCGGGAAGACATCCATCGGAGACACCATGAGCAAGGTTCGGGAAATGCCGGACGGCCCAGGCGACGAGAGCGGCCTGACAGTCCGCCAGCGCAAGGTGCTGGAAGTGATCAGGGACTCGGTGCAGCGGCGCGGATATCCCCCGTCGATGCGGGAGATCGGCGAGGCGGTCGGCCTGACCAGCACGTCGAGCGTGTCCCACCAGCTCCGGACCCTGCAGCGCAAGGGCTTCCTGCTGCGCGACCCGAACCGGCCGCGCGCGGTCGTCGTCCGCATGCCCGGATCTCCGGCGGTCGCCACCGAGACCGACGGCGAGTCCTACGAGGTCACCAACGGCCACGAGGCTCCCACGCGGCCGGCCCCCGCGTACGTCCCCCTCGTCGGGCGCATCGCCGCGGGTGGTCCGATCCTCGCCGAGGAGGCCGTGGAGGACGTCTTCGCGCTGCCGCGGCAGCTCGTCGGCGAAGGCACCCACTTCCTGCTCAACGTCACCGGTGACTCGATGATCGAGGCGGCCATCGCCGACGGCGACTGGGTCGTGGTGCGCCAGCAGCCCGTCGCGGAGAACGGCGACATCGTCGCGGCGATGATCGACGGTGAGGCCACCGTGAAGACGCTCAAGCGCCGCGACGACAAGGTCTGGCTGATGCCGCACAACCCGGCGTACGACCCGATCCCCGGCGACGACGCGACCATTCTCGGGCGCGTGGTGGCGGTCCTGCGCAAAATGTGATCCCCGCCGGCGGTCCCGGGCGACGACGCGATCATTCCGCGATCCCGCGGCATGGCTGATCCGCTCCGGGCCGGTGCCACGGCACCGGCCCGGAGCGGTCCGCCGTTCAGGCGGGCCCGATGCTCATGATCAGGCGGGCACGATGTTGACGATCTTCGGGGCGCGGACGACGACCTTACGGACGCCCCGGTCGCCCAGAGCCGCCCGGACCTTCTCGGAGTCCAGCGCCAGGCGCTCCAGGTCGCTCTCGGCGATGTCCGGGGACACCTCCAGGCGGTCGCGGACCTTACCCGCCACCTGGACCACGCAGGTCACCGACTCCTGCACCAGCAGTGCGGGCTCGGCGACCGGCCAGCCCGCCTTGACCACCGGAGCCGTACGGCCCAGCCGCTCCCACATCTCCTCGGCGGTGTAGGGCGCGACCAGCGACAGCATGACCGCCAGGGTCTCGGCGGCCTCGCGGACCGCCGGGTCGCCGGCGCCCGGGCCCGCGTCGATGGCCTTGCGCGCCGCGGAGGTCAGCTCCATCATCCGCGCGATCGCCACGTTGTAGCGGTGGGCCTCGACCAGCCGGGTGACCTCGTCGATCGTCCGGTGCGTCACCTTGCGCAGCTCGACGTCGCCGGTCGCCGGGTCCGTGCCCGCCGCGGACGTGACGTCGGCGGCCACGCGGAAGGCCCGCGCCAGGAACTTCACCGACCCCGACGGGGACACGTCGGCCCAGTCGATGTCGTCCTCCGGCGGCCCCGAGAAGATCATCGTCAGCCGTACGGCGTCGACACCGTACTCGGCGATCTGCTCGCCCAGGTCGACCAGGTTGCCGGTCGACTTCGACATCGCCGAGCCGTTCAGGATGACCTGACCCTGATTGACCAGCCGCTTGAAGGGCTCGGTGAAGTCCACCAGGCCCATGTCGTACAGCACCTTGGTGAAGAACCGGGCGTACAGCAGGTGCAGGATGGCGTGCTCGACACCGCCGGTGTACTGGTCGGCCGGCATCCACCGGCGCACCTTCTCCGCGTCGAACGGGCCGTCCTCGTACCCCGGCGAGCAGTACCGCAGGAAGTACCAGGAGGAGTCGACGAAGGTGTCCATCGTGTCGGTGTCGCGCTTGGCCGGACCACCGCACTTGGGGCACTGGACGTTCACCCAGTTGTCGGCGGCGGCCAGCGGCGACACGCCCTTCGGGGCCAGGTCGGCGCCGCGCAGGTCGTCCGGCAGGCGCACGGGCAGCTGGTCGTCGGGGACCGGGACCTCGCCGCACGCGTCGCAGTGGATGATCGGGATCGGCGTGCCCCAGAACCGCTGGCGGGAGATCAGCCAGTCGCGCAGCCGGTAGTTGACGGCGGCCTTGCCCAGGCCCCTCTCCTCCAGGATCTCCACGATCCGGGGAATGGCGGCGGACTTGGTCAGGCCGTCCAGCGGGCCGGAGTTGACCAGCTCGCCCTCGCCGGGCGTGGCGATCCCCGTCTCGCCCGGGTCCGCCTCGCCGGTGTGCACGACGACGCGGACCGGCAGGCCGAACTTGCGGGCGAAGTCCAGGTCGCGCTGGTCGTGGGCGGGCACCGCCATGATCGCGCCGTGGCCGTACTCCGCCAGGACGTAGTCGGAGGCCCACACGGGGATGCGCTCGCCGTTCACCGGGTTGATCGCGTAGCGGCCCAGGAAGACGCCGGTCTTCTCCTTGTCGGTGGCCAGCCGCTCGATCTCCGTCTCGCGGCGGACCGCGTCACGGTAGGCCTCGAACTCCGCGCGCTGCTCCGGAGCGCAGATCTCGTCGGCCAGCGGGGCGTCGGCGGCGACGACGAAGAACGTCGCGCCGTGCAGCGTGTCCGGGCGGGTGGTGTAGACGGTGATCGGCTCGTCGCGCCCCTCGATCTGGAAGGTGACGTCGGCGCCCTCGGAACGGCCGATCCAGTTGCGCTGCATCAGCAGCACCCGCTCGGGCCACTCCAGCTCCGCCATGTCGGCCAGCAGCCGGTCGGCGTACTCAGTGATCTTGAAGTACCACTGCGTCAGGACGCGCTTCTCGACCACCGCGCCGCACCGCTCGCACTGCCCGTTGACGACCTGCTCGTTGGCCAGCACGGTCTGGTCGTTCGGGCACCAGTTGACCTGACCGCCCTTGCGGTACGCCAGGCCGCGCTCGTAGAAGCGCAGGAACAGCCACTGGTTCCAGCGGTAGTACTCCGGGTCGGAGGTGTGCAGCCGGCGCGACCAGTCGAAGGAGGTCGCGTAGCGCTTGAAAGACTCCGCCTGGGTGTCGATGTTGGTGTACGTCCACTCGGCGGGGTGGGAGTTGCGCTTGATCGCGGCGTTCTCGGCCGGCAGGCCGAAGGAGTCCCAGCCGATGGGGTGCAGGACGTTGTAGCCCTTCTGGAACCAGTACCGCGCGACCACGTCGCCGATCGCGAACGCCTCGGCGTGACCCATGTGAAGGTCGCCGGAGGGGTACGGGAACATGTCCAGCGCGTACTTGCGGGGCCGCTCGTCGGCGGGGTCCTCGCTCGCCGCGAAGGGCTTCAGCTCCTCCCACCGGGCCTGCCACTTGTCCTGGATCGTCCGTGGGTCGTAGTTCTCGTCGGCGCCTGTCATGGTTCCTCGTCTGATTCGCACGGCTTCGGGTGGCGGTGAACCGTGCCCCTGGCATGAGAACGCCCCTCACGCAGGAGGGGCTGCCGCGCTGACGGCTCGGGTCAGCGCGGCCGGCTGAGGAGCAGCCGAGATCGCATACCTCAAGACTATCGCAGACGCAAGGACGCCGGAGGTACGGCGGACGGAGCCCGGCGTCCCAGCGCGTCGGC
Organism: Actinoallomurus soli; assembly: GCF_024055715.1. Lineage (GTDB taxonomy): Bacteria > Actinomycetota > Actinomycetes > Streptosporangiales > Streptosporangiaceae > Actinoallomurus > Actinoallomurus soli. Next base: position 32,050 of record NZ_JAMXMV010000033.1, on the reverse strand, counting down.
GATCGCCTCCTCCCAGGAGCGCAGGAACGCCGGATAGCCGGCGGCGAAGGCGCGCAGATCCTCCCGTGCCGCCTCGGTGAGCGCGGTCAGCTCGTAGGTGACGGTCGCCGCCGTCCCTCCTCCGTCCCCGCCGTCGGCGCCCTCCAGGACGACGGACACGGTCCCCGCGCGGTCGCCGGGGGTGACGCGGGCGTACGCGACGGCGCGTCCGGGCTCGCGGCCCGTGACCACCCAGGTGGTCGTACGGCCGTGGTCCGTCGTCTCGAAGACCGTGCCCGGCGCGGTGTCATCGCCGGCGGGAACCGGGAAGCGCGGGTCCCAGCCGTCCACCCAGTCGCGCTCGCCGACCGGCGTGAAGAGACGGAACGCCTCCGCGGGCGGAAGCCCGACGCGGACCGTGCCGGTGAGGACGCACCGGCCCGCCGTCCCGCCGGAGGCCGGGTCCGTCCCCGATGCGGCGCGGGCGCCGCCGGCCGTCATCGCTCCTCCAGCCGGTGGGCGTCGGCGGCGGTCAGCGTCAGGCCGTACACCGAGCGAAGCTGCTCGATCTTGTGCAGGGTCTCGGAGGAGAACGGCGCCCGGCCCTCGAAGGCGTGCAGCACCACGCCTTCGACGAGTTCGCCGAGGGGCATGTCGAGATATTCGGCGAGTCCCTTGAGGACCTTCAGGGTGGTGCGCTCGATCCGCAACCCGGTCTGCACGCGCTCAACTGTTACCATGCTACCAAGGTAACAGCCCCCATCGCACGACGCGGCCCCTTCCCGCGAGGCGGATCACGGGAAAGGGCCGCGGGCACCCTGGTGTCAGACGGTGTAGGGCAGGTGCTTGATGCCGTTGATGAAGTTGGACAGCAGGCGGTCGGGCCGCCCCGTGGCGCGGATGCCCGGGGCCTTGCGGAACAGCTCGCGGAACATCACGGTGATCTCCCGGCGGGCCAGGTGCGCGCCGAGGCAGAAGTGCGGGCCGGGGCCGCCGAAGCCGACGTGGGGGTTGGGATCGCGGGTGATGTCGAAGACCTCCGGGTCGGCGAAGACCGTCTCGTCCCGGTTCGCCGACCAGTAGTAGAGGATCAGCTTGTCGCCGGCCGCGAACGCGCGCCCGTTCAGCTCGGTGTCGCGGGTCGCCGTTCGCCGCATCCAGATGACCGGCGAGGCATACCGCACGATCTCCTCCACGGCGCCCGGAATGTACCGCTCGAAGTCCGACGCGAGCAGTTCCCGCTGCCCGGGGTTCTCGGTGAGCAGGTGCAGGCCGTGGGCGATGGCGTTGCGGGTGGTCTCGTTTCCGGCGACGACCAGGAGGATGAAGAACGAGCCGAGCTCCTGGTCGGTCAGCGACTCGCCGTCGATGTTGGCGTTCACCAGGGCGGAGGTGAGGTCGCCGGTCGGCTCCTCGCGCCGCTTGCGGCCGAGGTCCTCGACGAGGTCCTTCAGCGTCTGTCCCGCCTGCAGGAGCTGCAGCGCGACCTGGTCGGCCTCCTCGGCGACGAACTCGGTGTCGGCGCCGGCGAGGATGATGTTGGAATTGTCGAAGACGGTCTTGTAGTGCGCCTCGTCGATCCCCATCAGGTCACAAATGATCTTCAGCGGGAGCCGGGCGGCGACATCGGTGACGAAGTCGCCGCCGCCCTTGGCGATGACCTCCTCGACGACCTGCTCGGCGACGGCCTGCACCTGGTCCTCGAACCGCTGGATCATGCGCGGCGAGAAGGCACGCGAGACGATCCGGCGGATCTTGGCGTGCCGCGGGTCGTCCATGTTGATCATCGAGCCGAAGTACTCGTTGAGATCGGCCGGCATGTCGTTGATGTTGATCGCGCCCTGCCCCGAGCAGAAGTCGGCGGGCCGGCGCGAGGCCTCGACGACGTCCGCGTGGGTGACGAGCGCGTAGTAGCCGGGTCCCGGCGGCACGAAGGACAGCTCCGGCTCCCGGAAGAAGGCCGGCCGGGCCAGCCCGCGCAGCGTACGGAACGCCGCGTGACGCTCGTCGAGCGGGCGCGCCCAGAAGTCCCACTCGGTCAGATCGATCCCGTCGGGCCGGGTCTTCTCCACGCCGTTCCTCCTCGACTAGAACGCGATTCGGCCCCATTCTGCCAAAGTGGGCACTTACTTCGCATCGGCCGGTGCGGGCCGGTCCCCGGCGAGCCAGTCCAGGATGAGCCGGTTCACCTCCCCGGGCCGTTCCAGGTGCGCGAAGTGCCCGGCGCCGGCGACGATCCGCGACCTCGAACCGGGCGGCAGGTGCCCCTCGACGTCACGGGCGAGCCCGGCGTCCAGGCAGCCGTCGTCCGCACCGTGCAGATAGAGGACCGGCCGCTCGCCGACGCGCTCCGCCGCCTCCTGCTCCGCGGCGTACGCGGGAAGGTGCAGGGACGGGTCGAACATCGCCCGGTAGGAGCCGATGGCCGCCGTCAGGTTCTCCGGATCGCGCAGGCAGTCCTTGACGTGCGCGACGTCACGGGCGGCGTCGTAGCCCGGCGACCAGTCCGCCCACAGGCCGTCGAGGAACGCCATGTCCTCCGTCAGCACCGCCGCCTCCGCCAGCGGCGTCTGGAAGAGGAAGATGTAGAAGGACCGTTTGAGCTGCGCGTAGTCGAAGAACCCCGACAGGACGGCCCCGAACGGCGGGAGCGCCATCGTCACCGCCCGCCGCCACCGCTCCGGAGCGTGCGCGACGGCGGCGTACGTCGCGGCGGCGCCCCAGTCGTGCCCGATCAGCACCGCGTCGGCGTCCCCGCCGAACGCCTCGTGCAGGGCGTTCGCGTCGGCCGCCAGCGCGCCGACCTGGTAGGCGCCGTCCTTCGGCACGTCCGTGGGCGCGTAGCCGCGCAGGAACGGCGCGACCGCGTGGTAGCCGGCGCCGGCCAGCGCGGGAAGCAGATGCCGCCAGGTGTGCGCCGAGTCGGGGAAGCCGTGCAGGCACAGCGCCAGCGGCCCGCGGCCGGCCTCCAGGTAGCCGAACGTCAGGCCGTTCGCCTGAATGGTCGCGATCTCCGTCATAAGGCCGACGGTAAGCCGCCGCGCCGGCCGCGTCACGCCCTCCGGGGAGGCGGCCTGAGGTGGTCGCGGCGCCGACCGCGTCACCCCTCCGGCAAGGCGGCTTGAGGTGGTCGCGGCGCCGGCCGCGTCACGTCTCCGGCGCTTCGAGCCGGTGACCGTACGGGCCGCTCGCCCTCCGGCGTCCGCTCGCCGAGGCGGTCGCCGTACCGGCCGGGTCACGGCCTCCGGCGTGGCCTGCGGGTGGCCGCGGCGGAGGCCGCGACCACCCGCCGCCGTGGTCAGCCGGCCGCCGGAGGCTCGAACGACGGCCGCAGCGGCATGCCGGAGCCGCCGTCCTCCCGCAGCTTGACGCCGAGCACCTGGTGCAGCTGGATCCAGTTCAGGTCGAAGCCGAGCCGCGAGCCGGCCATGTACAGCCGCCACACGCGCGCGGTGCCCTCGCCGACCTCGGCGACCGCCTCGTCCCAGTGGTCGTCGAGGTTGCGGCACCAGCCGGTCAGGGTCTTGGCGTAGTGCTCGCGGAGGTTCTCCTCGTGCCGGATCTCGAAGCCGGCGTCGTTCATCCGCGAGATCAGCCAGCCCGGCCCCTCCAGCTCACCGTCCGGGAAGACGTACCGGTTGATGAAGCCCTCCTGGCGGATCGACGGCTCGTTGTCGTCCGGGCGTGTGATGCAGTGGTTCAGCATCCGGCCGCCCGGCTTGAGCTTGCCGTACAGGAAGGAGAAGTAACCGGGGACGTTCGCCTTGCCGATGTGCTCGGTCAGGCCGATCGAGCTGACGGCGTCGAAGCCTTCCTCCGTGACGTCGCGGTAGTCGAGGTGACGGACCTCGGCGAGCTCCGACAGCCCCGCCTCGGCGATCGCCTTCTGCGCCCACTCGGCCTGCTGCTTGGACAGCGTCACGCCGAGCGCCTTCACGCCGTACTCCCGTGCGGCGTGCATGACCATGCCGCCCCAGCCGCAGCCGACGTCGAGCAGCCGCATGCCCTTCCGCAGCCCGAGCTTGCGCGCCACGAGGTCGAACTTGTGGTACTGCGCCTGCTCCAGCGTCGCGTCCTCCGAGGGGAAGCACGCGCACGTGTAGGCCATCGACGGTCCGAGCACCCACTCGTAGAAGGTGTTGGACACGTCGTAGTGGTGGGAGATCGCCTTCGCGTCGCGGCGCTTGGAATGCCGCAGGCCCGACAGCAGCGGCATGCGGGCCGGCCGCACCTCCTGCGGCGGCGGGTCGAGCCGCGTCAGCGCGGCCGCGCGCAGCAGCGGGTCACTCAGGATGCCGCGCAGCAGGGTCCCCTTGTCGGCCCAGGTCAGCTCGCCCATGGCCGACTGCATCCGGAACAGCGCCGTGTACATGTCCCCGATCACGTCGAGGTGCCCGGCGACGTACGCCCGCGCCAGCCCGAGCGCGCCCGGCGCGTGGGCGAGATAGGAGACCGCGTACGGCGATCTGACCTCCACCCGGATGTCCGCGCCGAGAGCCCCGGCACGACTCTCGTCGTACGCCCGGAACTCGACCTGCGCGTCACGCCCGACGACGCGTTCGAATGCCTCCGCCAGCTTCATCTTCACCTGCCTCGTACGGTTTTGTCGTAAAGATCCAGCAGCCGCCGCTCCGGGTCGTACTCCTCCTTCAAGGTCCGATAGGTAGCGCCGTCGTAGTGCCGCCAGAAGTCCTCACGGGTGTAGAAGGCCGTCGAGTACAGCGATTTGTGGCCGTCGAGGCGGGCGACCTCGCGCTCGATCAGCCGGTTGTGGTGTTCGGGCAACCGTCCGGGCTTCTGCGGCACCGTCCCCCAGAACCCGACGTTGACGTACGTGCGTCCGGGATTGAGGGGGTACAGCGGCCACTTGTCCTGTGCCCGCAGCGGGCACAGCCACACCGGGCTCATCCCGATCTCACGGTGGAAGAACTCGAGGAACTCGGGGAGCCGCTCCACCGGCACCTCGATGTCCTGGATGACGTCCTCGCGGGGCGGGCGGCCGAGCCAGCGGTCCACCCGCGCCGACGTCTGCAGGCGCTTGTCGAGCGCGACCAGCCGGCGGTAGACGTCGGAACGCTTCTTCGACGCGGGCCAGGCCCGGCGGACCAGCGGGTTCTGCACGCCGAACGCCCGCGAGCACCAGAACCAGTCGGTGTCCCACCGCCAGAGGTAGTCGTGCGTCGTGAGCGCGTCGGTCGGGGGGCCGTCCGGCCGCAGCCACTGCGGCGTGACGAACCGGTCGCGGATCGACCGGTAGTAGATGCCCTGTCCGGTGTAGTCCGAGACGCGCCCGGCCGTGTCGGCGAACCGGCCCAGCGTGAGGTACAGCTCGTCCGGGCCGAAGACCGTGCCGTCGATGAAGTCCGCCTCGGCGCCGAGCTCGTCGATGGCCTGCGCGCACTCCTGGGCGGAGGAGAACCGCACGTGCCACAGCTCCACGTACGGCTTCACCGGCTGCAGCTTGATCTTGAGCCGCAGCGCGTATCCGAGCGTGCCGTAGGAGTTCGGGAAGCCGTAGAACAGCTCGCGGTGCTCGTTGTCCGGGGTCGCGGTGATGACCTCGCCCGCACCGGTGAGGATCTCCATCTCCAGGACGGACTCGTGCGGCAAGCCGTTCCGGAACGACGACGACTCGATGCCGAGCCCGGTCACCGCGCCGCCCAGCGTGATCGTCTTGAGCTGCGGTACGACGAACGGCATGAGACCGTGCGGCAGGGTCGCGTCGACCAGGTCCTCGTACGTCGTCATGCCCTGGACGTCGGCGACACGGGCCTCGGGGTCCACGCTCAGGACCTTGTCGAAGCCGCTGACGTCGAGGCCGGGCGCCTGGATCTCATCGCGGAACCGGAACAGGTTCGAGGTGCGTTTCGCCAGCCGGACCGGTGAGCCCTCGGGAATGGCCCGATAGGAGGCCAGGAGCCTCTCGACCGCGGTTTGGTGACCTGTCACCTGTCGATCTTCTCATCCCCGGGCCCGGCCTCACAGCACCGGGCACGCCTCACGGGCAACGGGGTACGGGGCACGCCTCCCCGCGACGAGGACCGGGACGCGTCAGCGCACCAGCCGGAGGGTGAACGGGTACCGGAACGACGTGCCGGCGAGCCCCAGCAGCGCGGCCACGCCGCAGACGATCCAGCTCACCGCGTACGCGACCGCCCCGATGCCGAACGTCACGACCGTCAGCATCAGCAGGGTGAGCTGGAAGTTGAGGGCCTCCACGATGTGACGCCGGACGTACGGCGACCGGCGCGCGCGGGTGCACAGCATGACGAGCGGCCCCAGGAAGAGCGTGGTGGCGCCGAGGACGTGCGCGAGCGCGGCCAGCACCCGCTGTTCGGCGGTCGGCTCACCGACCGGCGCCGGCACGGCGCGCGGCGCGGGCGCCAGGTCCGCGAGCACCGCGTCCAGGTCGGCCCGCGTCCTGGCCGTCATCGCGAGGTGCAGCCGCAGGTCGAGTTCTTCCTTGTCGAGACGGCCCTCGGCGAAGGCCTGCTGCAGCCGGTCGACGATCGGCTCGCGTTCGGCGGCGGAGACGCGCAACGCGCCGGGCGGTGTGGAGATGGTCATGCCCTCGATCGTGCGCCGCGCCCGGTTCCAGAGCCATCCGGGAAACCCCTGATACGTCCCTGGGGTGAGCCCCCGACCCGGCCGGGGCGGCGGCGAGCCCCCCGCCCGGGCCGGGCAGCGGGGCGAGCCCCCGAGCCGGACGGAGGGCGGGGGCGGCCCCCGACTCGGGCAGGGCAGCAGGGGTGGTGGCCACCGACCCGGCCGGGGCGGCGGGCGGGCCCCGCGCCGGGCAGCGGAGGGGTTGCCCCCGCGCCGGGCGTGGCGGGTCAGTGTCCGGTCGGCGCGGTTCCGGACGGTGCCGGGCCGGTCGGCTGCGGCGCGCCCTTCGGATGCGAGGCGGCCTTCGTTCGTGTGCTCTTCGGCCGGGGCACGGGCCCGTCGAAGTACGTCTGGCCCGGCTTGAGCGACCGATCCCCGAACAGCTCGGGCACGGTCACGAACGTGAATCCGCGCCGGGACAGACCGGCCAGGATCTTCGGCACGGCATTCACCGTCGTCGGGTGGATGTCGTGCATCAGGATGATGTCACCCGGATGGGCCCAGGACACGGCGCGGTGCGCGACGATCGCCGAGTTCCGGTCGAGCCAGTCGTTCGTGTCGACGCTCCAGAGGATCTGCGCCATGTGCATGCCGCGCGCGACCACCGCCACCCGCCGGTTCGTCGCGCCGTACGGCGGCCGCATCAGGACGGTCCCGTGACCGGAGGCCCGGCGGATCTCACCGAGCGTGCGCGTCAGCTGGGACTTGATGGCACCGTCGGACAGCGAATCGAGCGACGGATGCGACCAGGTGTGGTCACCGATCACGTGCCCCTCGGCCAGTTCGCGCCGGACCAGCGCCTCACGGCCGCGGATGTTGCCGCCGATGAGGAAGAACGTCACCTTGACGTGCCGGGCGGCGAGCATGTCGAGCAGCTTCGCGGTGTACGGGCCAGGGCCGTCGTCGAACGTCAGCGCGATGCACTTGACCTTCCTGCAGTCGACCCGCGGCCTGGGCGCCGCCGCCTTGGCCCCCGGCGGCGAGGCGAGGTACCACAGACGCGCGGTGAGGTCGTCCGCCGGGCGCGCGGCGGGCCCGGCCGGCCCACCGCCCGCGGGACGCGACCTCGGCGGGCCGGGCGGCACGGCGGATCGTCCGGCCCGGGCCATGAGCCGCGCGGCGGGCCGGCCGGGCGCCGCCTGTGGGGCCGTACCTCCCGCGGTCGCGGGCGGCCGGCCCGTGGGGGCGGCGGAGTGGGCTCCGAGGCCGCTGAGCCAGCCCAGCCCGAGCACGGCCGCGACGACCACCATCGTCCTTCGGAGGGTCCTCGACGGGACGGTGACGCTCATCGGACCCCCGTTCGCGGCCTTCTGCGCGACATCGCGCACCTTAGTTCCCTATTTCTGTTGAGGTTCCATTGTCGGCCAAGTGCCGAAAAAGCATGGTGCCATCTTCGGGAACCCTGCACGATGGGTCGGCGTTGAAGACGTGACTAATCGCGCGATCCACCCATAAGCCAGCCATCTGTGACGGAGGCGGGGATCGCGACGGGCTCTGGGGAGGGCGTCCGATGAGGTGGGGCGATCGCTTCGGGATTCGCCGGTGGCGGGGTAACCGGGTGACGATTCTGGACCGGGAGGCGACGAACGCCGACATCGAGTCGCTGAGGGCCTTCGCCCGCAGCCGCAAGGGTGTGGAGTTCTACGTCGAGCCCGAGACCTTCGCGACCGACACCACCGCCGTGGCGATCGCCGCCGACGGCGAGTGGACCCGCCGCCGCGTCGGTTCACCGCAGGTCATCCGCAAGGTCGCCCGCGACCTGCGCCTCCCGGTGTACGACGTCCAGATCACCGGCTATCCGCAGCGGATGCGCGACTACAACGAGCGCCGCAAACGCCAGGGCGGCACCGCCTCCCTGTGACCGAGAGGCGACCGCGCCGGGCTCCGTCACGGGTACGCGTCACCGGTCACGCCTGGCCGTTCACCAGTGACCCGCGACTCGTCACCGGCCGCTGCTCACTCCGCACCGGTCACCCGTCACCGGTCACCGGTCACCGGTCACCGGTCACCGGTCACCAGCTTCCGCCGCCGCCTCCGCCGCCGCCGTCGCCCACGGACATCCCGCCGCCGCTGAAACTCGAGTCGCCACCGTAGTCGCCGCGGAGGAAGCCGCCGCTCCCACGGCTGCGGCCACGGGAGCTACGGGAGGTGACGGGCTGGGGCCACACGGCCGACAGCCCCTGAAGCAGGCCGACGACCACCGGCCGGTGCTTCCGCGGCCGGAGCGGCCTGTCGACCTCGAACCACCTCAGGCCGCCTGCCTGCGCCGGAGACGCCATCGCGTCACTCCAGCGCGCCGTCTCCCCGAACGCGATGGCGTACGGGAACGTGCGCGTCAGTTCGCCGGGGTCCCCGCTCGGCGGCTCGGCCGAGACGGCCTGCCGCCAGGCGCTCGCCAGCGCCTCCGCTCGCGCGCCGGACGCCCGGCGCGGCACCGTGTGTCCCATCAGCACGACCGCCGGCGCGATCACGATCGGCGTCAGGCTCACCCATCCCCCGCCCGCGAAGGCCGGTGAGGTGGCGGCGAGGCAGAGCAGGATCAGGCCGGCGATCCCGGCCGACCATGCCAGCAGCTTCGACTGGAGCGCCTGCGCCGACGGGGTCCTGCGGTACAGGCCGAGGTCGACGGGCGCCCGCTCGAGCACCTCGTAGAGCGGACGCTGCGGCGCCAGCGTCCAGACCCTGTCGAGGGAGACGGCCTCATCCCTTCTGAAGATCTCGTTGAGGAGCCGGCGTTCGACGCCGACCAGACCCCGTTCTGCGGCGTCTCCCGGGGTCAACCTCACTTCGTTCTCGCCCCAGGTCTGCCGTTCCGCCTTCAGATGGATGTGGCCTCTGACGGCCAGGTCGACCAAGGTGGCGGCGAGGGCGTGCCGATCCGTGCGCCAGCCCTTCGCGAGTACCGCGGCGACGCCGGGACGCATTCGCGAGTCGTCCGGGGGAAATCCCGAGACGTGGCCGTCCCGGCGTCCCAAGCCGAACCGGCGCCTCACACGGTACCGGCGTCCGAAGCCGGACCGGCGGCGCGGCAGGAACCACCAGGCGGCGATGACCAACAGGCCACCCGCGGCGGCGAGCCCCCACGTGGTGAAGCGCGTCATGGCGAACGGCGCGCTGACCGCCACGAGCCGGGGAGGGGCGACGGGCATCGCGTCCTGGAGGCCGAGACGGATGGTGACGCCGCTGTGAGCCGGCAGGAAGGCGGCGGAGAAGTCGGCGATCGCCCCCGTACGCGTGCCCGGGGGACACGGCGTCGTGCTGCCCTCCCGACCGGCGACACAGGCCACGCTCGTTATCAGGACGGGAGAGACGACTTTCACGTTCACCCGTGAGACCGGGACCTTCCAGGATGAACCGAGAGCGTTCCACGTCAGCGAGATTCCGTGGCCGTCATGGGTGAGCGCCCGATCGACGTCGTAGTCGATCCCATAGGTCTGCGTGCCGGTGACGGTCCGGTGCGGATCACCGATGCGCAGCTTCACCGTGCCGTCGTCGTCGCGGACCGTGGCCTCGCCCGCAGGGCCCTTCGGGCTGCTGACGCGGAACCCGCTGATGGGCATGAGCCGGCGGTGCCGGGCGTCATACCGTGAGCGCTCCGGGATCCAGCGGTCGATGCCGTGGTGCTCCCCTGGTCCGAAGACATAACGGATCTGCTCGGTCACGTGCAGCCCTCCGCCGGGCATCGGCGTCAGGATGACGGAGTAAGAGTCGATGTGCTCGGCCGCCTGGCCGGGCGCCGCGGCGTGAGCCGGCGTGCCCGGCACGGCCAGGAGAAGTGCCACGGCGGCTGCCGCCGCTGTTGCGATCCGTCTGATCATCGATCTCCCTTGATCCGCACGCGGAAACGCTATCGGTGCCTTGACGGAAGGAATGTGCTAGTTGAGCTATTTCATCCGTCTCGCCCCATGAGTGCGGACTGTGCGGTGGCCTCCCCCGGTGCACTTTTGTCCTTTTTGTTCATCGGAGAGCATCCTTCTTCCTTCTTGGGAAATACGTGCGCCCCTGCTCTGGGCAGCACATCCGCTCCCTTCCTGGGAGATACGCCGCGCACTCCCTGAGCAGCACGTCCGCCCCCTCCCTGAGCAGTACGTCCGCCTCCACTTCCTGGGCGACGCATCCACTTCCTGGGCGACGCATCCACTTCCTGGGCGACGCATCCGCTTGCTTGTTGCGCGATACGCCCGCTCGCCCCTTGCGGACAGCTCCGCCTGGCGGGCGCTGCCGGGTGTGAGACAGCACCCGCCAGGTGCCGGGCGCCTCGTGACGCGCCCGCGCTCCTCAGCTCGCCTCGTCGAGCTGCTCCGGGGTGATGTCGAGCGGCACGGACCAGGGCGGCAGGCCGCTGACGAACAGCTCGTGCAGCAGCCGGGCCATGGAGTAGTGCGGGTCGGCGGCCAGCGCCCGGTCCAGCGCCAGGTTGGCCAGCGCGCCCTCGCCCGCCCGCCAGGCCGCGAACGCCAGGAGACAGGCCGGCCCCGGCAGGTAGGGCTCGGCCACGCGCCGTACGACGTCACGCCAGAGCCGGATGTGCGCGCCGATCTCGCCGTCGTCGATGCGCACCCACGCCTCGTCGCGGACGCGGAGGTTGACCAGGAGCACCCCGAGCCAGGCGACCTCCTCGTCGGTGGGCGGGTCGCCGCCCGCCCGCGCGCGCTCGATGAGGAGCCGGACCAGCCGCACTCCCTCCTCGGCCACCCGCCGCGGCATCCGGCCACGTGTCGCCTGAGCCCGCGCCACGCCGACGCCGGCCCGACCGGACCCTCGACCGGCCGCGTCGTCCGCATCGGCCCCCCGGGCCCCGCCCCTGTCGATCCCGCCGACGTCGGCCGCACCCGGCCCTCCGCCACCCGCCTCATCCGTGTCGACCCCGCTGACGCGGACGCCGCCGCGGTCGATGCCGCCGGCTCCGCCGACACCGGTCCCGCCGACACCGGTCCCGCTGATGCCGGTCCCGCCGACACCGGTCCCGCTGATGCCGGTCCCGCTGATGCCGGTCCCGCTGATGCCGGTCCCGCCGGGGTCGGTCGTACCGGTCTTGGGCTCCAGATTCGTAGGGGTGCCGTCGGGGATCCCGTCGCCCGAGGTGACGGCGGCCTCGCCGGTCATGCCGCCGCTTCCGGTCGCGATCGCGGCGGCCCAGGAGGTTAGGCGGCGCTCGGCCCGGTCGGTGGCCTGCCGCATCGCCTCGCCGCCCACCGGCGCGATCATCCGCGCCAGCTCCTCACGGTCCGGGAGCGCGACCAGGCCCCCGGCGATGGCGGCCGCGGCCACCGCGCTGCCGCGCACGTCGACGAACGTGCCCTCCGGCGGGCAGCAGGCCGGGTCGGTGCACAGGTAGGACCAGTAGCGGCCGTCCTCGACGCGCAGCACCTCGCGGAGCCGTACGCCATCGCGGGTGAGGCGGTCGCCGACCCGCTCGACGACGGGCGTCACCCGCGCGCCCGGGCCGTAGCCGGTCAGGATGACGTCGGCGGGCCGGCGCCGGGTGATGAGCTCGGTGACGTGGTCGAGGAGAGCGTCGGAGGCGGTTAAGTCGAGCCGGATCGCGTATGCGCCGTCCGAGCCGCCACAGCACAGCACGACGACACTGTCGGTGGGGTGGAACCCGACGAGATAGGGGATGGCGGCGACGACGTCGGCGGGCGACCGGAGCCGCAATGTGTTCGACCTCATGCCCCGAGCCTCCCGTCCCCGGCATCTCCCCCGACAGCCCCGCCCGAGGATCTGTGGACAACTTCGCCGATCCGCTGGTTCGGCGGCACGATCCACGCGTTCGTCATCCGGAACCGCGTCTTCGCGCCGCGGTCACGGCTGCAGGACGCGGTCCAGCCGGGCCGGTCCTGACCGCGCATTCGCTCCACATCACTAGAAGACTGGGCATTGTGCGGCAGATGATGCGAGGGTTACTGAAAGGTTTCGTCTGCTTACGGTGGTGATCGTCGGCGAATGCGCACTCCCTACGACGACAGGCCATGGCTTCGTTATTACGCGGAAGGGGTCCCCGCCGACGTCGACGTGCCGGACGTGCCGCTCACCCGGCTGCTCGACGCGTCCGCCGACCGGTTCCCGGGCCATCGGGCGCTGGAGTTCCTCGGCCGTTCGATGACGTACGCCCGGCTCCGGGACGCGGTCGACCGCTTCGCGATGGCGCTGGCCCGGCTGGGCGTCCGTAAGGGCGACCGGGTCGCGGTCATCCTGCCCAACTGCCCGCAGGAGGTCATCGCCTTCTACGCGGTGCTGCGGCTCGGCGCGGTCGTGGTCCCCACCAACCCGCTGTACACCGCCTCTGAGCTGCGGTACCAGCTCGCCGACTCGGGGGCGCGTGTGGTCGTCGTCTTCGACAAGGCGTACGCGACGGTCCACGAGGCGGCGCCCGGCACGGCGGTCCAGCACGTCATCGTCACCTCTCTGCCCGACTACCTGCCCTTCGTCAAACGGGAGCTGCTCAAGCTCCCGCTGGCCAGGGCGCGCCGGCTGGCCGCCGAACTGAGCACGGAGGTGCCGGCGGAGGCGCCGGTCCTCTGGTTCGACGACCTGCTCAAGGAGACGGGCGAACCGCACCCGCAGGCGATGGTGGACCCGTTCCGTGACCTGGCCGTCCTGCAGTACACCGGCGGTACGACGGGACGGCCGAAGGGCGCGATGCTCACCCACCGCAACCTCGTCGCGAACGCGCTGCAGACCACGGCGTGGGATCCGGGGATCCGGCAGGGGCAGGACGTCGCCCTCGCCGTCGTGCCGCTGTTCCACGTCTTCGGCCTGACGTTCTGCCTGACGTGCACGATCCTGATCGGCGGAACGGTCGTGCTCGTCCCCCGCTTCGACCTCGAGCTGGTGCTGGACGCCGTCCGCAAGCACAAGCCGACGCTGTTCCCCGGCGTCCCGCCGCTGTTCCAGCAGCTCGCCGCCGCACCCGAGGCGAAGAAGGCCGGCGTGGGCTCGATCCGCACCTGCGTCTCGGGGGCGATGCGACTCGCCCGTACGACGGTCGACGCGTTCAAGACGGGGACGGGCGGCCACGTCATCCAGGGGTACGGGATGACGGAGACGTCGCCGGTGGTGATGGCCAACCCGCTCGACGGGAACGCCCGGCACGTGTCCGTCGGCACTCCCCTGCCCAGCACCGAGGCGCGGATCGTCGACGAGAACGATCCATCCCGCATCCTCCCGATCGGCTATCCGGGCGAGCTGCTGATCCGCGGCCCGCAGGTCTTCGCCGGTTACTGGAACCAGCCCACCGAGACCGCGGAGAGCCTGTCCCCCGACGGCTGGTTCCGTACCGGGGACATCGCGGTGATGAGCCCGGACGGCTACTTCACCCTCATCGACCGCAAACGGGACGTCATCATCGTCGACGGCTTCAACGTCTACCCCTCCGAAGTCGAAGCCGTCCTCCAGGCGCATCCGGCCGTGGAGGAGGCGGCCGTCGTCGGAGTGCCGGAGCCGGGCCACGGCGAGGCGGTCGCGGCGTACGTCATCCCGCGACAGGCCCACCGGCCGAGCCAGGACGAGCTGCGGGCCTACTGCGCGCAGCAGCTCATCGGGTACAAGGTGCCCACCTTCGTCGAGTTCCGTCCAGACCTGCCGCGCAACATGCTCGGCAAGGTCCTGCGCCGCGTCCTCCGCGAGGAGAACTCCCTGTCGTGAACTCCTCCGCCCTTCCAGCCGAATCGGGCACTCATGCTCCCCGGACGCGGCCGGCCGTCGCGTCCGGAGCGTCGTGTAGGCAGGCGGCCTGGTGCCGCAGGGCTGCCACCATCGCCTGCGCCTGGGCGGACGGGCGCGGCCGGGTCACGGCGACCGTCGCACGGCCGGGCCGGTACTCGTCGGCGACGGTCACGGCTCGTAACCGTTAGGACGACGGCCCACCGGGATCCCGGCGGGCCGTCGCGTGAGTCGTACGGAGGTCAGCCGTCGGAGTCCGACCCCGGGATGTACGCGCCCGGGACCTGGTCCGGCGCGTAGATCTTGGTGTCACCCGGGTACGGCTTGGTGAACCCGTGCGCCTCGTACCACGAGAAGCGGTTCATCTGCTCGGGGGGAGCGGAGTCGACCTTTGCGTTGGGACCGTTGAACGGCTGCTTGGACTTCCAGGCCTCCCACTTCGCCGCCACTGCCTGGTCGGCCGCCGGGACCTTCCCCGTCGGCGCGGGTGCGGCGTTCGGGTTCTGCGCCGCCGGGATGTCCGCGCCACAGGTCGGCTGGGTCGACAGACCCTGGGTCAGGGAGGTCCGGTTGGGCAGAGCGGTGAACGGTGTGTCGTCGGGCTTGTTGGTGAACGCCGCACGCATCGGGGTGGCGGCGCTGTCCTTCTGGTTCATCGGGTGGATCCCGAGGATCTGCTCGATGGTGCGGATCACCGCGATCTGGGAGTAGTAGTGGCTGTCGACGGTGCCGTGCTGGGCCCAGGGGCTGATGATCTGGATCGGGGCACGGTGGCCGTCGACGTGGTCGATGCCGGCCTGGGAGTCGTCCTCGAGCACGAAGATCGCGGAGTCCTTCCAGTACTTGCTGTGCGAGATCGTGTCGACCACCTTGCCGACGGCGAGGTCGTTGTCCGCGACCTGAGCCGGCCCGGTCGGCCCCCCACCGGTGTGGTCGTTGGGGAACCAGAACATGTTCAGGTTCGCCGGGCCGTTCTTGGCGAAGTCACGCTTCCAGATCTCGTACCGGTAGATGTCGGGGATGCTGAGGTCGCCTCCCGGGTAGCCGTGCACGGAGATGTCATCGAGCGACGGGATGTCCACGTTCGAGTACATGGGGTAGGCGGTGTTCTGCGCGGGGTTCGCCGCCATGTTCCTGGTGTCGCAGTACAGGTTCTGCCAGCTCGCGCTGGACGGCTTGTTGTTGGACTGCATCTGGTACTCACCGAAGTCCCGCGCGGTCTTGCCCGCCGCCTCCGCACCGGTCCAGATGAAGCCGCTCTTCTGGTGGCCGAGAACGTCGTTGTAGCTGTCGTAGCTGCGCGTGTACTCACCGGCCGAGGACTCGGTGTACTCCGGGTCGTCGGCCTGCATGAGCCAGCTGTGACCCTCGGCGGAGTTCGTGCCGATGTCGTAGGTGTTGTCGTACAGCCCGAACTGCTTGGCCAGCGCGTGCTGGTTCGGCGTCACGTTCTCGCCGTACTCGGTCAGCGTCGGGTCGCCGTTGCCTTCGGGCATGTCGCCGTAGACCTGGTCGTAGGTCCGGTTCTCCTTGACGAGCAGGAAGACGTGCTTGATGACCGAGGGGTCACCGAGCTTCACCGGGACCGGGACCGGCTTGGCGCCCTTGCCCTTGGCGTACCGCACCGAGTCGGGGGTCCAGCCGTTCTGCTTGAAGACCTGCTCCGTGTAGGTCCTGATGGCGCCGTCGCTCGGCAGTGCGAACCGCGTCAGGCTCGACGTCGTGTCGTGGGTGCTGTGCCTGCTGGTGTTGCGCAGGGCGTCGATACCCCGGGTGTTGGAGATCACCACATCGTCGCCGGCGGTGGTGACCTCCGACGGGAAGTAGTCCGTCGGGAGCAGGCCGATGTAGCCGACCGGCTCCAGCGGCTTCGTGTAGCGGTAGACGGCGACCGCGTTGGCGCGGCCGAGCGTCACCAGCAGGTGGCCGTCGTCGGTGAGCGTCACCGCGGTGGGCTCGTAGCCGACCGACGCCTCCGGCCACGGCTGGGTGGCGATGGTCTGGACGACCTTGTCCTTGGCCGTGTCAATGACCGACACGTTGTCGGACGCGGTGTTGGTGACGAACACCGCACCGTTTCTGGCGTACACGGAGGTCGGGTGCAGACCCACGTCGATGCTCGCGGCGGCGGCCGTCGGGTTCGCCAGGTCGATGACGCTGACCGTGCCGGTGGTGGAGGAACCGGTGAACGGGTCGGCCGGCACCTGGGTGCCGTAGGAGTTCATCGTGGTCTCGGCCCGGGCGGTCGAGTCGCTGATGTCCCAGCCGCTGAGCTGAAGGAGCGAGTCACCGTAGTTCGCGGTGACGTTCAGCCGGTAGTAGCGGTACGCGGTGGTGTTGTCGAAGGTGTAGCTGTTGGTGAGGTACCGCGAGTCGAAGCGCTGCCCCGTCCGCTTGTCCAGGTCGGTCCAGGCACTGCCGTCGTTCGACCCCTGCAGGGTGAAGTCCTTGGGGTCGCGGCCCGGCGAGTCGTTCGCGGAGGTCAACGAGTACTGCACCACCGCCTCGGGCTTGGCCAGCTGATAGGTCACCCAGCCGGTCGGCTGGCGCGCCAGCCACTTGGTCGACGGATCGTGGTCCTTGAGGTTCACGGCGACTTCGTTCGGCGGGTTCTCGCCGCTCGCGGTGACCGTGCCGACCTGGTCGAGCAGGCTGCCGGGCATGGGCTTGGCCGGGCGGCCGCCCTCGTTGCCGACGTAGAGCCTGTTCCCGACCTTGACCATGCCACGCGGGGCGGTGCCCACGGTCCAGCTCTGCTGAATGGCCCCGGTGGCCGCGTCGAGGGCGACCACGCGGTTCTGGCCGTTGACGGCGACGTACACGGTCTTGCCGTCGGCAGAGAAGACCGGCTCGGCCGACAGCGCGTGCTTCGAGCCCTGCGCGGCGATGCTGATGTTCGTCGGGTCGGCGAGGCTGCCGTCCGAGTTCACGGTGAACTTGGTGTAGCCGTCGATCCGGCCCAGCCACAGCTGTGAACCGTCGGGCGAGTACGTCGGGCCTTCCTGGCCCACGTCGCCGCCGGAGATGCGCAGATCCGACTGTGCGTTGTCGCCGACGTACTGCTGCACCTTGTAGTTCTTCAGGTCCACGATGGCGAGCACCTGCCCACCGTCGGTGAGCGAGGCCGCGAGGTGGGTGCCGTCCGGGCTGACCGAGGATGACATGATCTTGCCATTTGGTATGACCAGACGTCGGCCGATCGGCTTGATGTACTGGTCGTCGGAAACGACCTGGCCCTGGTCGGTGGTCTGGCCGACCTGTTGGGTGCCGAACTGCGTTGTCGAGGCGTACGAGACCCCTGCGCTGGCGATGGCGAGAGCCGCGGCGCCGACCGCCACCAGGCGAATCCGGCCACCTGTGAAACGCCGGAAGAGCCCTTGAGGGGCCTTTACGACGCGCTGGCGCGTTACCTGCATGAATGATTCCTTTGTAGTACGTGAGCGCCGGTCGACGTTCTTGTCGAGCGGCCGCGAAAAAAGAGGTGGGGTGCGCCCCCGGTCCGAGCAGGTACTTGGCGTGCGTCACCGACGCCGGCGGTACGACCCGCGTCGTGCCCGCGCAGTGCGGCCAGGGCCGAGAGGTTCCCCGCGCGGTGGGCGCGGACAGAGCCCGGGTCCGTCCACGAAGCCGGCGACGCCGCCGGGGACGACGAGCGTCCTCCCGGCCGGCGTGCCCAGGATCTCGAGGCTGCCGTCGTCCTCGACCGCAAGCCCGGTAGCCGACCGAAGAGCGTCGTCCACTGCCCGTGCCGTTCGGGCCGACCAGGCAGTGGACCTACCCGCTCGCCACGTCGAGGTCGACGTCGTCGAGGGCGACCATCTCACCGTAGGACTCGCTGATCCCGCCGCCCCGGACTGCAGGGCTCCTGTGCATGCCGGTCTCCCTTGGCTCGATCTTCAGTAAGGAAAGCTAAAGATCGCGGTTTGCCTTAGGAAGGCGCACAGTCAAACATTGGACATCTGACGCTAAACCGGTCGATACGGTGCGGAACACGTAGACATGCCATGTAACACGACAACCCTGGATTGGTCTCCCGGCCACGCCTGCCGCTCCGGCCTGGGCCGCGGTCCGTGACGACACCCAGATCGCCGTTCAGGCCCCGCCCTCCTTCACCGTCCCTGAGGGCTCTCCGTTGGGAGTCTCCGCCGGCGCCCCACAGGGTCCGGCTCAGCCCGCGGAGTCGAGGCGGCGCAGGGCGGCCTTGACCGTGGCGGAGTCGAACGTCGTCCAGAACGGCGGCAGCGACGACCGCAGGAACGTGCCGTAGCGTGCCGTGGCCAGCCGCGGGTCCAGGATCGCGACGACCCCGCGGTCGGTCATCGACCGCAGCAGGCGTCCGGCGCCCTGCGCGAGCAGCAGTGCGGCATGCGTCGCGGCGACGGCCATGAAACCGTTCCCGCCGTGCGCGGCGACGGCCCGCTGCCGGGCCGAGGACAGCGGGTCGTCGGGGCGCGGGAAGGGAATGCGATCGATCACGACCAGCCGGAGCGACGGCCCCGGCACGTCGACGCCCTGCCAGAGGGACAGCGTGCCGAACAGGCAGGTCGGCTCGTGCTCGGTGAACTGCTTGATGAGCTGGGAGGTGGAGTCGTCCCCCTGACACAGCAGCGGATGGGTGAGGCGGCCGCGCAGCGCCTCGGCGGCCTGCTTGGCGGCCCGCATCGAGGAGAACAGGCCGAGAGTGCGGCCCCCGGCGGCCTCGATCAGCTCGGTCAGCTCGGTGAGGTACGCCTCGGGCAGCCCGTCGCGGCCCGGCTGCGGCAGGCTCCGCGCGATGTAGAGGATCCCGCTGCGGGCGTGGTCGAACGGCGACCCGACGTCCAGGCCCGACCACCGCAGCGGCCGCTCCCCGCCGTCCTTCTTCACCGGCTCCGCGCCGTCCTTCTTCACCGGCTCGTCGCCCTCGGGCGGCTCGGCCGCCTCCGCCGCTCCGTCCGCCGCCGTGCCGAGCGGCGGCAGGCCCCACTGCCGGGCGAGCGGCTCGAACGACCCGCCGAGCGAGAGGGTCGCCGACGTCAGCACGGTCGTACGGCGGCCGAACAGCCGCTCGCGCAGCAGGCCGCCGACGCCCAGCGGCGCGACGCGGAGCGCGGTGGGCCGCCGGGAGTCCTCGGTGAAGGGACGGTCCAGCCAGACGACGTCGTGCCGGGAGGCCAGGTCGGTCTCGAACGTCTCCAGGAGCCGCCCGGCCGTGTCGTGGATCTCCTCCAGCGCCGTCAGGGCGGCGCGGCCGGCGCCGAGCCGCTCGGCGTCGTCCTCGGCGGTCTTGAGGGTGGTGCGCAGGGCCGTCATGCAGCCGTACGAGGCGTCGCGGATGGACAGGAGGACCCCGCCGAGGGCCTGCGGCAGGACGTCCATGCGACCCGCCGCGGTGTCGGCGAGGATCGGCTGCAGCGCCTCGCCCGCCTCCTTGAGCCGGTCGGCGAGATCGTCCTCGATGAGCCGGCCGCAGCGGCGCGCGGCGAACTCCACGGCCGATGCGGACAGCTCCGCGGTGGCCACCGAGGTCACCCGGTCGACGAGCTCGTGCGCCTCATCGATGATCGCGACGTCGTGCTCGGGGAGGACCTGGAACTCCTCCAGCGCGTCGATGGCCAGCAGCGCGTGGTTGGTGACGACGACGTCGGCCTCTCCGGCCTTGTCGCGGGCGCGCTCGGCGTAGCACTCGGTGCCGAACGGGCAGCGCTGCGCTCCCAGGCACTCGCGGGCGCTCACGGCGACCTGGCGCCACGCCTGCTCGGAGACCCCGGGGACGAGCTCGTCCCGGTCGCCGGTCTCGGTCGTCTCGGCCCACTCGTGGATGCGCTGCACCTGCCGCCCCGTCGCGGACACCGACTGCGCGTCGAACAGGATCTCGTCGGGGTCGTCGGGCTCGTCCACCTGCATCCGGTGCAGGCAGAGGTAGTTGCGGCGGCCCTTGAGGATCGCGAACACCGGCTCGCGGCCGAGCAGCGGCGTCAGCGACTCGGCCAGGCGCGGCAGGTCCCGCTCGACGAGCTGGCGCTGCAGCGCGATCGTCGCCGTGGAGACCGCGACGCAGGCGTTCTCGGCCACCGCGTGGCGGACGGCGGGGACGAGGTAGGCCAGGGACTTCCCGGTGCCGGTGCCCGCCTGAACCGCCAGATGCTCGCCCGACGCGATGGCGTGGGCGACGGCCTCGGCCATCTTGACCTGTCCCGGCCGCTCGGCGCCGCCGACGCCGGCGACCGCGGCGGCGAGAAGGTGCCCGACGTCGGG
Source organism: Actinoallomurus soli (assembly GCF_024055715.1). GTDB lineage: Bacteria > Actinomycetota > Actinomycetes > Streptosporangiales > Streptosporangiaceae > Actinoallomurus > Actinoallomurus soli. Next base: position 11,563 of record NZ_JAMXMV010000033.1, on the reverse strand, counting down.
AACGTCGGTCTTTTCCGGGGAGTCGAGGAGGTCTTCGGCCACCCGGTCAACGCTACCGGGCGCCCATGACCGCTCGCCCCCGACAGCCACGCTTTGCCCGGTGACCTCAGCCGCCTCCGAGCGGCCGCCGGCGATCCGGACAGCCCGGATCGCCGAGCCCGGCCGACCGGATGCGGTCAGACCCGCTCCGCCAGCACGAGCGCCAGGAGGCCGGGGAACGCCTGGTCGAACTCGGCCCGGCGGAGGCGGTTGAACCGGCGTGGCCCCTCGTCGCGCTGCTCGATCAGCCCGGCGGCGCGCAGCACGGCGAAGTGGTGGCTCCGGGTCGCCTTGGACACCGGCAGGTCGAAGGTGCCGCAGGCGCGGGTCCAGTCGGGCCGCCCGGCGAGTTCGCGGAGGATCGTCCGGCGGACGGGGTCGGCGACCGCGTCCAGGGCGTCCTGGAGCGGCACCTCGGACGGATGGCGATGCGTCAGCCCGCGGGCGCGCGCGGACGGCCCGCGTGCCTCAGTGTTCGATTCTCGTCGTACACTCATGTGGTCGACCTCCATCGAACACTTTAGGCGAGGAGTCATGGTGATCAGGCACACCGACCCGGCGTACGGCCCGGACGCGCGCAACCGTCTGCCCGAGACCGCCGACCCGTCTCCCACGGGGGCGTACGCGGCGCTGGAGTCCTTCTACTACGCGCTCAACAACCGCGACGCGCAGGCGCTTCGGGAGGACTGGAGCGACCACCCGCTCGCCCAGCTCAACAACCCGCTCGGCGGCGTCCTGCGCGGAGGCGACGCGGTCGCCGGGCTGTACGAGAAGATCTTCACCGGCCCGGTGCGCGTGGAGGTCACCTTCGGCGACGTGGTGGAGTACGTCGGCGCGGACCACGCGGTGTTCGCGGGGCGCGAGGTCGGGACGTACACCGGACCGGACGGCGTGCCGGTCCCCCTGCGGATCCGGACGACCCGTTACTTCCGCTACGAAGACGGCCGCTGGCGCCAGTTCCACCACCACGGCAGCATCGACGACGCGGAGGCCCTGGCGGCCTACCAGCGCGCCGTGACGGGCTGACCCGGCCGCCAGGGCGGGGTCGCCCGCCCTGGCGACGCCTCGGGCCGCCGGTGGCGAGGCCGCCGGCATCGGCCGCCCGCGCCAGGCCCGGTACCGGCCGTCCGCGGACGCGAGGGTCAGGCGCGGCGGGTGGCCAGGAACTCGCCGAGCCTGCCGATCGCCTCTTCGAGGTCGTCGGCGTGCTGCAAGGTGACGATCCGGAAGTGGTCGGTGGACGGCCAGTTGAAGCCGGTGCCCTGGACGACGAGGATCTGCCGGCTCTCCAGCAGGTCCAGCACGAAGCGCTGGTCGTCCTCGATGGGGTAGACCTCCGGATCCAGACGCGGGAAGACGTACAGCGCGCCCGAGGGCTTGGCGCAGCTGACGCCGGGGATCTCGTTGAGGAGCCGCCAGGCGCGGTCCCGCTGCTCGCGCAGCCGGCCGCCGGGCAGCACGAGGTCCCTGATGCTCTGGTGGCCGCCGAGCGCGGCCTGGATGGCGTGCTGGCCCGGAACGTTCGGGCACAGCCGCATGTTGGCGAGCATGTCCAGGCCCTCGATGTAGGACTCGGCGTGGTCCTTGGGCCCGGAGACGACCATCCAGCCGGAACGGAACCCGCAGACGCGGTACGCCTTGGACAGGCCGGAGAAGGTGAGGGACAGCACGTCCGGGGCGAGCGGCGCGATCGAGACGTGCTCGGCGCCGTCGTACAGGATCCGGTCGTAGATCTCGTCGGCGAGGATCAGCAGCCCCCGCCGCCGGGCCAGCTCGGCCACGCCCTGCAGCAGCTCGCGGGAGTAGACCGCGCCGGTCGGGTTGTTCGGGTTGATGATCACGATGGCCTTGGTGGCCGGTGTGATCTTCGCCTCGATGTCCGCGAGGTCGGGCATCCAGCCCTGGTCCTCGTCGCAGAGGTAGTGGACCGGCGTGCCGCCGCAGAGGGAGACCGCCGCCGTCCACAGCGGGTAGTCCGGGGCCGGGATCAGCACCTCGTCGCCGTTGTTCAGCAGCGCCTGCAGGGCCAGGACGATCAGCTCGGACACGCCGTTGCCGAGGTAGACGTCGTCGACGCCGACTCCCGGGAACCCCTGCTGCTCGTAGTGCTGCACGACCGCCCGGCGGGCGGACAGGATGCCCTTGGAGTCGCTGTAGCCGTGCGCCATCGGCAGGTTGCGGATGACGTCCTGGAGGATCTCGTCGGGGGCCTCGAATCCGAACGGCGCGGGGTTGCCGATGTGCAGCTTGAGGATCTGGTGGCCCTGGGCCTCCAGCTGCATGGCCCGCTTCAGGACCGGGCCCCGGATGTCGTACAGGACGTTGGCGAGCTTGTCCGACTGGCTGACCTGCATGGGGACACCTTAACGAAGCCTCCCCGGCCCCGTCGTCGGGATTATCGCCGTGCGGGCGCGCCGCCCGCCGGGCCGGGGACCGCGACCGGCCTCCCTTGGACGTCACGTCCAATAGTGTGACGGGCGCAACAAACAATCAGGCTTGATTGCATGTTTCTCCGCGCCTACCGTCGACAATGTGTCAGTGAGCAGCCGCCAACGTGACGGGCAGGTCGCCCGCCGCGCTCCCCGCACCCAGGAGGAGCGACGGGTGGAGACGCAGACCCGCCTGCTGGACGCCACCGTGGAGTGTCTCGCCGAGCTCGGCTGGTCCGGGACCTCGACGACCGAGGTCGCCCGCCGCGCCGGCGTCTCGCGGGGCGCGCAGCAGCATCACTACCCCACCAAGATGCTGCTGGTCGGAGCCGCGCTCGAGCACCTCCTGGAGCGACAGCGGCTGGCGTTCGAGCAGGCGTTCGCCGCCCTGCCGGCGGAGCGCCGCAACGTGGAGGGCGCGCTGGACCTGCTGTGGGAGACCTTCCGTCAGGCTCCCGCGCTGGCCCTCATGGAGCTCGCGATGGCCGCGCGCACCGACGTGACGCTGCGCGAGCTGAGCATCGACATCAACGAGCGGATCATCGCGGTCATCCTCGAGGTGTTCCAGCGGCTCTTCCCCGAGTCGGTGGACGAGGAGACCGCGGGCACGCTCATCCGAGCCGTGTTCGCCATGTTCGTCGGGCTCACGTTGCAGAACTCCCTGGACGACGACGCCCACGGCCGCCAGGCGGCGGTGCTCGGCCGAATCAAGGCGCTGGCCCGCCTGCTCATCCCGGATCCCGCGTGAGGGAGAGAGTCATGTCCAATCCCCCGAGCAAGACCCTGGACGAAGAGATCCACGCGAAGGTCGAGGACCGTGCGGCCTACACCGGTGTGATCAAGCGCCTGTCGAAGGCGTCGGTCGACAAGCACTGGGACGCCTACGCCGACATCCCCTGGGCCGACCCGGACTTCGCGGTCGACCCGGACGACCCCCGCTGGATCCTGCCGTCCATCGACCCCCTGGGCCGTACGGAGTGGTACCGCTCGCAGCCGCCGGAGGTGCAGTCCCGGATCGGCCTGTGGCGCGTGGCCACGATGATGAAGATCGGCCTGCAGTTCGAGAACCTGCTCAAGCGTGGCCTGCTGAACTACGCCTACCGGCTGCCGAACGGCTCCCCCGAGTTCCGCTACGTCCTGCACGAGACGAGCGAGGAATGTCAGCACGCGATGATGTTCCAGGAGTTCGTCAACCGGACGAAGATGCCGATCCGCGGCATGCCCAGGGCCCTGGACGCCCTGTCCCAGATCGCTCCGCACATCCCGCGGATCTCGACGGAGCTGTTCTTCATCTTCGTGCTGGGCGGCGAGGACCCCATCGACTACGTCCAGCGCAAGACGGTCAAGAACGGCGAGGCGAGGCATCCGCTGCAGGAGACGATCATGCGGATCCACATCGCCGAGGAGGCGCGGCACATCTCGTTCGCCCGCCACTACCTGCGGCACCGCGTGCCCACGATGCCCGCCCCGCGTCGCCGCGCGCTGTCCGTGGCCACCCCGCTGATCCTCGGCGTGATGGCGCGGATCATGCTCGCTCCTCCGGGCCCGATGGTCCGGTACTTCGACATTCCGAAGGACGTCGTCCGCGAGGCGTACGGCGCGGAGGACTGGACGGAGGAGTTCAAGAACTGCGTCGCGAAGATCCGCGACCTCGCGGCCGAGCTCGGCCTGCTCAACCCTGTCAGCAAGCGGGTGTGGAAGGCCGTGGGCCTCTGGGACACGCCGACCTCGCGCCGGGCCCGAGCCGCCCGCTGAGAACCCTGCAAGGAGTCCCACATGCCCTCCCGGATCGCCATCGTCACCGGCGGAGCCTCCGGCATCGGCCGGGCCATCGCGGCCGCCCTCGCGGCGCGCGGTGACATCGTGACCGTCGCCGACATCGACGTCGCCGGGGCCGAGAAGGTCGCGGCCCGGCTGTCGGAGCGCGCGCCGGCCACGGCCGCCGAACTGGACGTGACCGACGCCGGCGCGGTCGCCGCGCTCTACCGGTCGGTCCGGGAGGAGCACGGCCGCCTGGACCTGGTGTTCAACAACGCCGGCATCGCCGTCGGCGGCCTCACCGAGGAGATGACCCTCGACCACTGGAACCGCACGATCGACGTCAACCTGCGCGGCGTCGTCCACGGCGTGCACGCGGCGTACCCGATCATGCTGGAGCAGGGGCACGGCCACATCGTGAACACCGCGTCGCTGGCCGGCCTCGTGCCCGCCCCGCTGATGCTGCCCTACACCACCACCAAGCACGCGGTCGTCGGGATGAGCCTGGCGCTGCGCGCGGAGGCCGCGAGCCGCGGCGTCCGGGTCAGCGTGATCTGCCCGGGGTTCGTCGACACGCCCCTGCTCGACAACGCCAACCCGGATCTGCCGGCGACCGAGACCGGCAGGAACGCCCGGCGGGCCGCGCAGCAGGTGCAGCGCAGGCTCTACTCCGCCTCCGCCCTGGCCCGCGACGTGATGCGCGGGATCGACCGGAACGACGCGCTCATCGTCGCGCCGGCGTCCGGCCGGGCGGCCTGGCGGGGCGCGCGGCTGTCGCCCCGGGCGGCCGTCCGCATCGCGGGCCTGAGCGTACGGCGCATGCGCGCGTTCGGCGGCTGAGAACCGCCGGCCGCCGGGGCCGGGCCTACGGTGGCGCGGACCCGGCGGCTGAGGTCCGTCCGCTGGGACCTGGGCCTGCGGCGCGGCGTCCGCCTATGGCGCGACGCACCCCGATTGCGCGGCGCGGACCCACCGGATGGGGGCGGTCCGCGCCGGCGTACGGCGCGGGGCCGGGCGTGCCGGGGCCGTACGCGGGAGCCGCTCACTGTCTGCGCCCGGCCGGGAGCTCCTCGATCGGCGGCGTCGGCACGCGCGGATAGTGCAGGTCGAACGCCGGCCGCTCGGAGCGGATCCGCGGGATCGAGGTGAAGTTGTGCCGCGGCGGCGGGCACGAGGTGGCCCACTCGAGGGAGTTGCCGAAGCCCCAGGGGTCGTCGACTCCCACGTGCGGTGCCTTCCGCCAGGTCAGGTAGACGTTGTAGATGAACACGAGCGTGGACAGCCCCAGCAGGAACGCGCCGAGGCTGGAGACCAGGTTGAGCGCGGTGAAGATCCGCGAGTAGTCGGCGTAACGGCGCGGCATTCCCTCGGCGCCGAGCCAGTGCTGGATCAGGAACGTCGTGTGGAAGCCGATGAACAGCATCCAGAAGTGGATCTTCCCCAGCAGGTCGTTGAGCATCTTCCCCGTCATCTTCGGCCACCAGTAGTAGAACCCGGCGAACATCGCGAACACCACCGTGCCGAACAGCACGTAGTGGAAGTGCGCCACGACGAAGTAGGAGTCGTTGAGGTGGAAGTCCAGTGGCGGTGACGCGAGGATAACGCCGGTCAGGCCGCCGAACAGGAAGGTGACGAGGAAGCCGATCGACCACAGCATCGGCGACTCGAAGGACAGGTGCCCGCGCCACATCGAGCCGACCCAGTTGAAGAACTTCACCCCGGTCGGGATGGCGATCAGATACGTCATGAAGGAGAAGAACGGCAGCAGCACCTGCCCCGTCGGGAACATGTGATGCGCCCAGACCGTCGCCGACAGGCCGGTGATCGCCATCGTCGCGCTGACCATGCCGACGTACCCGAAGAGCGGCTTCCTGGCGAAGACCGGGATGATCTCGGTCACGATGCCGAAGAACGGCAACGCGACGATGTAGACCTCCGGATGACCGAACCACCAGAACAGGTGCTGCCAGAGCATGGCCCCGTTGACCTGCGGGTCGAACACGTGTGCGCCGAGTTTGCGGTCCGCCAGCAGCACGAGCAGCGCCGCCGCCAGGACGGGGAAGGCCAGCAGGACGAGGATGGCGGTGAACAGGATGTTCCACGTGAAGATCGGCATCCGGAACATCGTCATGCCCGGCGCCCGCATGCAAACGATCGTCGTGATGAAGTTGACCGAGGTCAGGATGGTTCCGAGCCCGGACAGGACGAGACCCATGATCCACAGATCGGGCCCGAAGCCGGGGGTGCGGATGACGCTGTTCAACGGCGCGTAGGCGTACCAGCCGAAGTCCGCGGGCCCGCTCGGGATGAACCCGGACGCCAGCACCATGAGCCCGCCGAAGAGGAACGCCCAGTAGCTGAACATGTTCAACCGCGGGAACGCGACGTCCGGCGCTCCGATCTGCAGCGGCATGATCACGTTGGCGAACCCGGCGAACAGCGGGGTGGCGAACAGCAGCAGCATGATCGTGCCGTGCAGCGTGAACAGCGTGTTGTACTGCTGATTGCTGACGAACTGCAGGCCGGGGTGCATGAGCTCGGCGCGGATGAGCATCGCCATCAACCCGGCGATCAGGAAGAAGATGAACGAGGTCGTCAGATACAGATAACCGATCACTTTGTGATCGGTTGATGACACCCAGTTAACAAGAGTGTGGCCCTTCGAACGGGGCCGGGACGGTTTAGCCGCGGTCGGTGGCGTACGCCCAAGTAGGACCATTGAAGGTCTCCCCTGCCCTCAGGCACCGCCGTCTTCCACTATCAGCCGTCGCTCCGCCATCCGCAAGACGCCGCCGGTCGCCTCCGCCATCCGCGAGAGCGGCGTTCGATGTCCGATTGTGGCCCTCAGTTCCCGAATTACGCATCTATTTCATAACGACTCTTGATTCACGCCGGTCCCACCGAAATCCTCGCGTCGCGGCGTTCCCCTACGCCGCTCACGAAAGGACTGGTGGATGTCCCGAGACGGACGACGCCGCGTGCTGACGGCCGCGGCCGTGGCCCTGCCGCTTCTCGCGGCGGGCCTGTCGGCCACGACCACCGCACAGGCGAACGACCGGAAAACGGTCGCCGGCACCCGCCCCACGTGGGCGCACGCCTCCGCCGACCGCGGCAAGACCAATGACGATCAGCGGCTGGACGCGAGGATCTGGCTGGCGGGCAAGGACCCGAAGGGCCTGGACGCGTACGCCGAGGCGGTCTCCACGCCCGGCGGCCCGCTGTACCGCAGATTCCTCAGTCCGGCCGACTTCGACAGCCGCTTCGGCCCCACGGACGCGCAGAAGAACGCCGTGAAGTCCTGGCTGACCTCCGCGGGCCTGACGGTCGACGCGGTCAACAGCCACTACGTTCACGTCACCGGGCGCGTGTCCCAGGCCAAGAAGGCGTTCGGCACCGACTTCCACAACTACGCCGCCCAGCACACGATCGTGCGGGCACCGGCCGGCGAGGCGACCGTCCCCGCCTCGGTCGCCTCGGCCGTGCGCACGATCACCGGCCTGGACAGCGCCAAGCACGTCCGGGTGGTCGGCGACACGCTGCCCCCGCCCGAGCCCAACTACTGGGTCGCCCAGCCGTGCGAGCAGTACTACGGCCAGAAGATCGCCACCAAGCAGCCCAAGGCGTACGGCAAGCACCAGCCGTACGCGATGTGCGGTCTGCTCCCCAAGCAGCTGCGCGGGGCGTACGGCGCCACGTCGAGCGGCCTGACCGGCAAAGGCGCGACGGTCGCGATCGTCGACGCCTACGCGGCGCCGAAGATGCTCGAGGTCTCGAACACCTTCTCCAAGAAGTACGGTGAGCGGCCGTTCGCCCAGGGCCAGTACCGCGAGGTCCTGCCCGCGACGTTCGACCAGGTCGACGAGTGCGGGGCGTCCGGCTGGTACGGCGAGGAGGCCCTCGACGTCACGGCCGTGCACGCGGTGGCGCCCAAGGCCAAGGTCGTCTACGTCGGCGCGCAGAACTGCCTCGACACCGGCCTCGACGACGCCATGCTGAACATCGTCGACCACCACCTGGCCGACATCGTCAGCAACTCCTGGGGCGACCTGTCGGAGCACTACGACGCCTCGATGATCCAGGCCGAGGAGTCGATCTACAAGCAGGCCGCCATCGAGGGCATCGGCTTCTACTTCTCGACCGGTGACTGCGGCTATGAGGTGCCGGGCACGCCCTGCCAGGCGCGCTACGGCAACGCCGGGTCCACGAAGCGCCAGACGGACATGCCGGCCTCCGACCCGTGGGTGACCGCGGTCGGCGGCACGACCCTCGCGGTCGGCAAGCGCAACGACTACAAGTTCGAGACCGGCTGGAACTTCACCACCGACAGCCTGTCCGCGGACGGCAAGACGTGGAGCCCGGCGCCTCCCGGCCACTACCCGGACAACTACGCGGGCGGTTCCGGCGGCGGCACCAGCGAGCTGTTCACCCAGCCCGGCTACCAGCGGGCGGTCGTGCCGTCGTCACTGAGCCGTACGCTGCCGGACGGGTCGAAGGCGGCCAAGCCGATGCGCGTCATCCCGGACATCTCGGCCGTGGCGGACTCCACGACCGGCATCCGGTACCCGGAGTGGGCGCAGCTGCCGGACGGGTCGTACGGCTACGCGGAGAGCCGCGTGGGCGGCACGAGCCTCGCCTGCCCGGTCATCGCGGGCCTGCAGGCGCTCGCCCAGCAGCGCCAGGGCGGCGCGCCGATCGGCTTCGCCAACCCGGCGATCTACCTGCGGGCGAACAAGGGCCTCCTGCACGACGTGACCGACACCCCGCTCGGCAAGAAGAACCCGGTGGCGTTCGTGCGGACGAACTACACCGACCCGTACGCCAAGCAGGGTCCGCTGGTCTACGTCCTGCGCACCACCGGCAACTACGGCATCCCCAAGGGTGACGCGCTGCCCGCGGTCCGCGGCTACGACAGCATCACCGGCGTCGGCACCCCGACGGCGAAGTACCTGCTGTCCTACCGGTTCTGACCGGTCACAGCCGGCCCTAGACGGCCGGCGAACCGGGGGCCGGGTGCGCACGCGCACCCGGCCCCTTCGCGTCGAGTGCGGAGCCCGCCGTCAGGCGAGGTGATCCCCGGCGGGCGCGGGGGCCAGGAAGGCGGAGATCTGGGCGGCGCCGGTGCGCTCCAGCCAGGTGGCGAAGTCCATCGCGGCCGGGTGGATCCGCCGGGTGGCCGCGATGTCGGCACGGTAGCCGCGTTCGTTGAGCCATTCGTTGGCGTAGGCGAAGTCCTCGCTCACGGCCCGGATCGTCTCGATCGGGATCTGGACGTAGGGCAGCGGTGTGCCGAGTGCCTCTCCGACGGCCGCGGCGACCTGAACCGGCGTGAGCTCGTCGGCGGCCAGGGACACCTCCCGGCCGATCCATTCCCCGGGGTGTGAGAACGCCAGCTCCGCGATGAAGCCGACGTCGTCGACGGCCATGAGCTGCTGCGCCGTGTCCGGTGCGAGCCCGGTGGCCAGGTTCCCGCTCTGCAGCGCGTATCCGCCGGTGAAGTTCTCCATGAACGAGACCGGACGCAGGATCGTCGCGGGCAGGCCGAGGTGGGCGATGTGCTGCTCGATCCGCCACTTGCTGACCAGGTTCACCGGCACCCTCTCGGTGAGGTGGCGGTCCGCGCCGGCGACCGACGTGAAGACCAGGTGCCCGACGCCGGCGGCGTGCGCGGCCTCGGCGACGTTCACGCCCCAGCGCACCTCGTCCTCGGTGGTGAAGTCCGGTGCGGTGCCGGGCGAGCCGACCGTGGGCTGGACGCTGAACAGCCCCCAGGCGCCCTCGGCCGCGATGGTCAGGGAATCGACGTCCTCCATCTGCGCCCGCACCACCTGCGCCCCGGCCCGCGCCAGCGCTCGTGCCCGTGTCCCGTTCGGGTCACGGGTGAGCGCACGCACCCGCCAGCCGCCGCGGAGCAGGTGGCGTGTCACGGCCCCGCCCTGCAGACCGGTCGCTCCCACCACCACGACGGTCCTGTTCGTCGGCGTCACTGTCTCTCCCTCGCGTCCAGAAGAGGACCGTTTCCGTTAACCGGGGTGGTCCTCCATTTATGGTTGGCTACGATATGGAGGACCACCCCGGTTATCAAGTCGCCAGGAGCCCCCGTGCCCAAGGACGCCGCCGCCGTGCCGCCCCGGCAACGGATGCGCGCCGACGCCCGCCGTAACGTCGACCGGATCATCGCCGCCGCCGGAGCCGTCATCGCCGAGCACGGCGCCGACGCCTCCCTGGAGGAGGTCGCCCGCCGCGCCGGGGTCGGCTCGGCCACCCTGCACCGGCACTTCCCCTCCCGCCAGGCGCTCCTGGAGGCGGTCTTCAGAGGCCGGGTGGAGGCTCTCTGCGCGAAGGCCGACGACCTGCTCTCCGACCCCGATCCGGGAGAGGCCCTGTTCGCCTGGCTCCGGGCGGTCGGCGCACACGCCGTGGCCAACCGGGGGCTGGGGGCATCATTGATGCGCGGCGACCCGGCGTTGGGCAGCGGCTGCCACGACATGGTCATCGACGCGGGCGACGCCCTGCTGGCCCGCGCCAGAGCGGCGGGCGTCGTGCGGCCCGGGATCGCCATCACCCATCTGCTGAAGCTCGTCAGCGCCATCGCCCTGGCCACCGAGCACGAACCCGACGGCCCGGCCGAAGCGGACCGCATGCTGGCGATCGCCATCGACGGCGTACGCGCGTCGTAAGCCCGGCAGCGGTGGGTTCGTCGCCGTGGTCTCGGACCTCGGCGCCGCCCCACTGGCGCCGGCACCGCGCGTCCGGACCCTCTCGGGCGGTTCGGGCGACGTTAGGCTGCGCGCATGGCCGACATCGATGATCTCCCCAGGTACCGCGTGCTCACCGGCCCGGACGACGATTCCTTCTGCCGGCGGGTCAGCGAGGCACTCGACCTGGGCTACGAGCTCCACGGCTCTCCCGCGGTGACGTTCAACGGCGACCAGGTGATCGTCGCTCAGGCCCTGGTACGCCCGGCGGACACCGGCGCTCGCTGAATCCTGATCACCGGCGTCCGCCGCCGTCCTGCAGGCGGCGGACGCCGATGATCACGGATCCGCTCAGGCTCGGATGACGGAGCGGAGGTGCTCGCGGGCGTCGTGCATCTCCGGCAGGCCGGCCCAGCGGCCGGACAGGCGGTAGACGTCGGCGATGTGGGCGCCCACCCGGGCGGAGGAGATGAGCGGCGCGATGCGGGCGAGCGCGGTCATGCGGTCCGCGGCCATGGGCGCGTCGCCGGCCCTCAGCGCCGCCTCGACCTCCCACGCCTGGTAGGCGACGAACAGGAGGGTGGAGCACTGCGCGCCGAGGCGGACGGCCTCGGTGATGGCGGCGCGGGCGCCGTCGTGCTC
>NZ_JAMXMV010000032.1 GCF_024055715.1 Actinoallomurus soli | reverse complement strand
TTCGAGATGCGAGAGAAGCCGCACGCCACCTACACCGGGTCGGCCGTCTCAGGGCCTTCGAGTCGAGATCAGACGCGCGGCTTCTCTCGCATCTCGAAGGTCTCGATGATGTCGCCGAGCTTGATGTCGCCGTAGCCGATCCCGATACCGCACTCGAAGCCCTCGCGGACCTCGGTCGCGTCATCCTTGAACCGGCGGAGCGAGGACACCGTGAGGTTGTCGGCGACGACCACGCCGTCCCGGATCAGACGCGCCTTGCTGTTGCGGTTGATCGTGCCGGACTGGACCATCGAGCCCGCGACGTTGCCGATGCGCGGCACCCGGAAGATCTCGCGGATCTCCGCCGTGCCGAGCTGGACCTCTTCGAACTCGGGCTTGAGCATGCCCTTGAGGGCCGCCTCGACCTCTTCGATCGCCTGGTAGATGACCGAGTAGTAGCGGATGTCGACGCCCTCGCGGTCCGCCAGCTCCTGCGCGTTGCGCTCGGGACGGACGTTGAAGCCGATGATGACCGTGCCCTGGGACGTGAGCGCGAGGTTCACGTCGTCCTGGGTGATCGCACCGACACCGCGGCGGATGACGCGCAGACCGACCTCTTCGCCGACGTCGATCTTGAGGAGCGCGTCCTCCAGGGCCTCCACCGAACCGGACACGTCGCCCTTGATGACGAGGAGCAGCTCCTGCACCTCGCCCTTCTCGAGGTCCTTGAACAGCTCCTCGAGCGTGCGGCGGCCGCGGCTGCGGAGCAGCTCGGCGTTGCGCTTGCGGGCCTGACGGCGGTCGGCGATCTGCCGGGCCATCCGGTCGTCGTCGACGACGATGAAGTTGTCGCCGGCGCCCGGCGTGGCCGACAGGCCCAGCACCAGGACCGGACGGGACGGCAACGCCTCCTCGACGTTGTTGCCGTTCTCGTCGAGCATCGCCCGGACGCGGCCGAAGGCCTCGCCACAGACGATCGAGTCGCCGACCCGGAGCGTGCCGCGCTGAACCAGCACGGTCGCCACGGAACCGCGACCCTTGTCGAGGTGCGCCTCGATCGCGACGCCCTGCGCGTCCTGCTCCGGGTTGGCCCGCAGGTCGAGCTCGGCGTCGGCGGTCAGCACGATCGCCTCGAGCAGGTCCTCGATGCCCAGCCGCTGCTTCGCCGAGATGTCGACGAACTGCGTCTGGCCACCGAACTCCTCGGCGACGAGGCCGTACTCGGTGAGCTGGGCGCGCACCCGCTGCGGGTCCGCCCCCTCCTTGTCCACCTTGTTGACCGCGACGACGATCGGCACACCGGCCGCGTTGGCGTGGTCGATGGCCTCGGTGGTCTGCGGCTTCACACCGTCGTCGGCGGCGACCACCAGGACGACCAGGTCGGTCGTCTCGGCGCCACGGGCACGCATGGCGGTGAACGCCTCGTGACCCGGGGTGTCGATGAAGGTGATCTTGCGCTCCTGGCCGTCGACCTCGGTCGCGACCTGGTAGGCGCCGATGTGCTGGGTGATGCCGCCGGCCTCGCCGGCCACCACGTTGGCGTTGCGGATCGCGTCGAGCAGCTTCGTCTTACCGTGGTCGACGTGGCCCATGACGGTGACCACCGGCGGACGGGAGACGAGATGCTCCTCGCCGCCCTCGTCCTCGCCGAACTCGATGTCGAAGGACTCGAGCAGCTCGCGGTCCTCGTCCTCGGGGCTGACGACCTGGACGTCGTAGTCCAGCTCGGTGCCGAGGATCTGGAGCGTCTCCTCGCTGACCGACTGCGTCGCCGTCACCATCTCACCGAGGTGCAGCATCACCTCGACGAGCGACGCCGGGTTGGCGCCGATCTTCTCGGCGAAGTCGGTCAGCGACGCGCCCTGCGGCAGCCGGACGGTCTTGCCGTTGCCGCGGGGGACGCGGACGCCGCCGATCGCCGGCGCCTGCATGTTGTCGAACTCTTGACGCCGCTGCTTCTTCGACTTGCGGCCACGCGCCGGACGCCCGCCCGGACGGCCGAACGCGCCCTGCGTGCCACCGCGGCCACGGCCGCCGCCACCGGGACGGGGGCCGCCGAAGCCGCCGCCACCACCGGGACGACCGGCACCGCCACCGGCACCGGCCGGACGGCCGAAACCGCCGCCACCACCGGGACGGCCACCGCCGCCGGGACGCCCGCCGCCGCCACCACCGGGACGGCCACCGCCGCCACCGCCGGGACGACCGCGACCACCCGGACCACCGGGACCACCGGTGTCACGCTGCGGACGGGACGGCATGTTCATCGGGCTGGGCCGCGGGCCTCCGGGCCGAGGCGGCATGCTGCCCGGGTTCGGACGGGGACCGCCGGCACCCGGAGCGCCCGGACGGCCGCCGGGCGGCGCCGGACGCGGCGGCGCGCCCGCCGGACGGTCGCCGCGAGGCGCGCCGGGACGGTCACCACGCGGTCCGCCCGGACGGTCGCCGCGCGGACCCGCGGGACGGTCGCCGCGCTGACCGGGAGGACCCGGACGCGGACCCGGCTTGGCCGAACCCATGCCGGTGTTGGTGGAAGAGAACGGATTGTTACCCGGACGGGGACGCCCGCCGCCGGGACGCGGGCCCGAAGCGGCCGGACGCGACCCACCGGGGCCGCCCGCACCACCGGGGGCACCGGCGCCGGGACGCGGGCCCGGCTTCGGGCCGGGGCCGGGACGGCCCGCCGCGGGCCCCGGACGGGGACCGGGCTTGGGCCCGGGGGCACCGGCACCGCCGCCGCCCTGCTGGGCGGGGCCGGGACGGGGCGCCGCGGGACGCGGCGCGGGCTGACGGGGGCCCGGCTTCGGAGCCTGGGGCGCGGACGGCGCCTCGGAGCGCGCCGCCTCGGGCTTGAACTCGGGCCGCAGATCCGGCCGGGGCTGCTGCTGCGGTTGCGGCTGCGATTGTTCTTGCTGCCGGGGCGCGGCGGCCGCCGGCTTCGGGCCCGGAACGGGCCTCCTCGGACCCGGCTTCGGAACCGGGGCCACTCTTCTGTCGGCGGACGGCTTGGCCGGCCCACCGCCGAAGGCTTCTTTAAGTCTGCGTACTACCGGCGCCTCGATCGTCGAGGACGCCGAACGGACGAACTCGCCCATCTCGTTGAGCTTGGCCATGACGGCCTTGCTCTCGACACCGAACTCCTTGGCGAGCTCGTACACCCGGACCTTTGCCACTGCACTCCCTACTCGGCCCGGGGAAACGTCCTCGGACCGTCGCTACCTTGCGGTAATCATCGCTGCGTGCTCATCGAGCGCTCATAGCAATCTCGACCTGCTTCCGACTAGACGTCGCTTACGAACCGTCCTGCTCTGCCTCGAACCACTGCCGGAGCGCACTGATGTCGAGCGGCCCCGACAGGCGGAATGCCCGCGAGAACGCCCGACGACGCTCAGCCAGCTCGAGACATGCCAGGTCGGGGTGCAGGGAGGCGCCCCTTCCCGGCAGTCGCCCGTGCGGGTCGAGGACGATGGAGCCCTCGATCACGACCAGGCGCAGCAGGTCGGACTTGGCCGTGCGAACCCGGCAGCCCACACACGTGCGCTGTGGGGCCGTTCGGCCACGATTAATCAGTCTACCGCGTCGAGGCGTCGGCGGGACCTGCCGCATGCTCCCCTTCGGTGGAAGATCCCGACTCGGTGTCGGGACGGATGTCGATCCGCCAGCCGGTGAGCCGCGCGGCGAGACGGGCGTTCTGCCCCTCTTTGCCGATCGCGAGGGACAGCTGGTAGTCGGGTACCACGACCCGGGCGACCCGCCCCTCACCGTCAACGACCTCGACATGGTTAACCCGCGCCGGGGACAGGGCATTCCCGACGAACTCGGCTGGATCATCCGACCAGTCGACGATGTCGATCTTTTCGCCGTGCAGCTCGTGCATGACGTTCCGCACCCGGCTGCCCATCGGGCCGATGCAGGCGCCCTTGGCGTTCACCCCGGCTTTCCGGGACCGTACGGCGATCTTCGTCCGGTGGCCGGCCTCCCGCGCGATCGCCGCGATCTCCACGGTGCCGTCGGCGATCTCCGGAACCTCGAGCGCGAAGAGCTTCTTCACGAGGTTCGGGTGGGTACGGGACAGCTTGACCAGCGGCCCGCGGTGACCCTTCTTGACCTGCACGACGTAGGAGCGGATCCGCTCGCCGTGGTCGTAGTTCTCACCGGGGACCTGCTCCTCCGGCGGCAGCACGCCCTCGAGCTTGCCGAGGTCCACCAGGACGTTGCGCGGGTCCTTGCCCTGCTGGATCACGCCCGCCACGATGTCGCCCTCACGCCCGGCGTACTCGCCGAACGTCAGCTCGTCCTCGGCGTTGCGCAGATGCTGCAGGATGACCTGCTTCGCGGTGGTCGCCGCGATACGGCTGAAATTGGTCGGCGTGTCGTCGTACTCCCGGACGCCCACGCCCTCCTCGTCGGTCTCCGTCGCCCAGACGGTCACGTGACCGGTCTTCCGGTCCAGCTCGACGCGCGCCTTCGGCGCGGCGCCCTCGGTCCGGTGATACGCGATCAGCAGCGCTTCCTCGATCGCCTTGACCACAAGGTCGAGAGAGATGTCCTTTTCACTCTCGAGACTCCGCAGGGCGGTCATGTCGATGTCCACGAGGCCTCCCCCTAGTCCTCGTCGCCGGCGGCGGCGTCGTCGCCCCGGCGGTTGAACTCCACCTGGACCAGTCCGCGCGTGAGCTCGTCGTAGCCCAACCGGCGCTCGCGGCCGTCACTGTCCAGTACGACGGCCGTGTCGTCGGCGCTCATGACCCGGCCCGTGATCTCTCCGCCCTCGGAGAGCGTCGCGCGGACGAGACGGCCGGCCGCGCGCCGCCAGTGCCGTGGCTGGGTGAGCGGCCGGTCGACGCCCGGCGAGGTCACCTCCAGGACGTAGGGCGCGGAGCCCATCGCGTCGCTGTCGTCGAGACTGCGCGAGATCTCCTGGCTGACGTCCGCGACGTCGTCGAGGCTGACCCCGCCGTCGGCGTCGACGATGACCCGCACCTGCCGGCGCTTTCCGGCGGGGGTCACGATGACGTCCTCGAGGTCGAACCCGGCACCGGCCACCACCGGTTCGAGCAGTCGCATCAACGCGGCCCGCGTCTCATGCCCGGACCCGCGCCGGCCCGCCTGAGCGCTGCCATGGCGGCCGTCCACGCTCATGTGGGCCTCCTTCATGCCTGATGGGACGGTGGCCGCCCGATGCGCCCACTCCGCCCCCAAGACTATCCACAGCCGAGGGGCCCAGGTGCCCGCATCGCCAGCAGGCGGGTACACGCTTGTGGAATGCTTGCGCAGCGGAGTGCAAGAGATCACGAACGGAGGCACGCGTGGACGCGCTGCGGTTCCCGGCTCCCACGCGACGCGCGGCGATGCTCGGCGGCTCCGCCGCGGTGCTGGCCACGATCACCGGATGCACCACCGTGGGCCAGGCGCAGGCACCGCCACCGGGCCCCGAGGTGTCCGTGCTCACCGCCGCGATCCAGAACGAGGCGGCGCTCATCGCCCTGTACGAGGCGGTGCTCCGCACGCACCGGTCGCTGGCCGACCGGCTGAAACCCCTGCACGATCACCACACTCAGCACCTGGCGGTCCTGCAGCGGCACTACGTCCCCGGCACGAACACCGGCACGGCGACGCCCGCGCCCCGGCCGGCCGTGACGGCGCCGGGGAGCGAGTCGCGGGCCCTGGCGGCCCTGCGGTCGGCCGAGCGCAAGGCCGCGAGCGCCCGCGCCGAAGACGCCGTACGGGCCGATCCGGGCCTCGCCCAGTTGCTCGCCTGCATCGGCGCCTGCGAGGCCGGCCACGCCCAGTCCCTCGCCGGAGGCGCCTGATGACTGCACAGGAGACGGTCGCCGCGCTGCAGGCGGCGCTGGCCGCCGAGCACGTCGCGGTCTTCGGGTACGGCGTCCTCGGCGGTCACGTCGCGCCGGCGCAGCAGCAGAACGCCAAGCTGATCTGGAACGCCCACCGCAGCCGGCGCGACCGGCTGCGCGGCTACGTCCAGGCGGCCGGCGCGAGCCCGGTGGCCGCGGCCGCCGCCTACCGGCTGCCGTTCAAGGTCACCTCGGCGAGCACCGCCGCACGGCTCGCCGCCACGCTGGAGGACGGCGTGATCGCGGGCTACGCGGTGCTCGCGGGCGCGAGCGACGCGAACCTCCGCCGCTACGCCGCCCAGGCGATGCAGGAGGCCGCGGTGCGCGCGGTCCGCTGGCGGGACGCACCGCCGCCCGAGGCGTTCCCGGGCCTCCCGGCCGGCGCCCTGGCTCCCAAGCCCGACGGCTGACCGCGAGCCGAGCCGCAAGGCCAGGCCACCGCCTCGGACGCCGGACTCTCGCCGAGCCGGAAAGCCAGGTCACCGCGTCGAGCCACCGGGCTCTCGCCGAGCCGCGAGGCCAGATCACCGCCTCGGACGCCGGACTCTCGCCGAGCCGCAAGGCCAGGCCGCCGCACCGAGCCACCAGGTTTCGCCGAGCCGCGAGGCCGGGCCTCCGCGCCGGGCCGCAGGGGTGCCGCGAGGTCGGGCCCCTAGATCGAGCGCCGGGCTCCCGCCGGGCCGCCACGCCGGACACCGAGGCCGGGCCGCCCTATCGAGCCACCGGGCTCTCGCGGGACCGCGAGGCCAGAGCACCACGCCGAGCCGAACGGCTCCCGACGAGCGGAGGGCCGACCGCCCGTTCGGCGCGTGCGGATCCTTCCGCGCCTACGGATAACCTGCTCCGGACAACCGGTAATGGGGGTTATGGGCTGACACATGGGCGTTTCGGGCAATCGACTGCGAGAGACGTGGCGGACGCTGATGGGCGAGATTCCCGTCGAACCGCTCGAAGAGGAGCCCGGCGACTCCGTCTCCCCCCGCGCCATCGACCTCGTCCTGCGCGTCGGCGAACTGCTGCTGGCCAGCGGTGAGGCCACCGAGCGTGTGAACGAGTCGATGCTGAGCCTCGCGGTCGCGTACGAGCTGCCGCGCCCGGACGTCGCGGTGACGTTCACCGTGATCACGGTGAACGTCCACCCCGGCCACGGAGCGATGCCGGTGACCGGCGGGCGCGCGATCCGGCGTCGCTTCCCCGCCTACTGGCGGCTGGTCGCCCTGCACGCGCTGATCCAGGAGGCGTCCCTGGGCATGCTCGACGTGGAGGAGGCGCACCGCCGGCTCGCGGAGATCAAGCGGATGCCTCCGCCGTACCCGCCGTGGCTGATGATCGTGGGTCTGGGGCTGATCGCCGCGTCCGCCAACGTCATGGTCGGCGGCGGGCCGCTCGGGGCTGGCACGGCCTTCGTGGCGACGATCCTCGGCGACCGTACGGCCGCGGCCCTGGCGCGTCGCGGCATCGCGGAGTTCTTCCAGTTCACGGTAGCCGCCGGCATCGGCGCGGCGAGCGCGTCGCTGGTGATCGCGGTCGGCGCCCCGGCCCACGCCTCGGCGATCGTGACCGGCGCCGTCCTGGCGCTGCTGCCGGGGCGGCCGCTCGTCGCCAGCATCCAGGACGGCATCACCGGCGACCTCATCAGCGCAGGCGCCCGGCTGCTCGAGGTCTTCTTCATCGTCGCGGCGATCGTCTCGGGTCTCGGCGTGGTCGTATACGCCGCCGTGCGCCTGGGGGTCCCGGTCGACGTGGGCGACCTGCCCGCCGCGCCGGCGTCCCTGCTGCCGGTCACGGTCATCGCCGCGGCGGCCGTGTCGCTGACGTTCGCGCTGTCCCTCGCCGTACCGCGCCGCGCGCTCGCCGCCGCCGCGCTGGGCGGCGCGCTGATCTGGGTGGTGTACGTCCTCGCGCGCGGCGCCGGCGTGACGCCGGTGCTCGCCTCGGCGATCGGCGCGGTGATCGTGGGGCTCCTCGGCAACCTCCTGGCCCGCCGCCGGCACGAACCCGCGCTCCCGTACATCGTGCCGGCGATCGCGCCGCTGCTGCCGGGCACGGCGCTGTACCGCGGGATGATCGAGCTGAACCTGGGGCTGCCCCAGGACGGCGTGCTGAGCCTGATCGGCGGGATCTCCGTGGCGCTGGCCCTGGGGGCGGGCGTCAACCTGGGCGGGGAGTTCGTGCGCGCGTTCCAGCGCGTGGGACTGGGCGTCTCCGGTCGCGGCGCCCGCCCGGCCGCCCGCCGCACCCGCGGCTACTGACCGCCCGCCGGCCCGGATCGGCGCCCCGCCGGTTCACCCGGCCAGATCGACGTCCCAGGTGCCCTCCGGCCGGGTCACCCGGCCACATCGACGTCGGCGTTGCCCTGACAGGACCGGCGAACCGGTCACCATCCGGCAACGACGACGGGGACGTGACCACCCCGGCGGTGAGGTCACCGCCATGCCGAACGCAGCGGCCCTGTGCGACCCGAAGGGCGAGCTCTCGCGTCGGACGCTTTCAGGTCTGGACACCGGTGCCTCGAACGGGCGGGACCCGTTCGAGGTGTCCGTACGGTGGCATGATCACCGGCGTTCGCGGGAGACTCGGCCCTCGCGCCAGACCGGGGCGGGGTTCTCCTGAACGTGGCCGTCGGCACGAAAGATCAGGAAGCGATCGAAGTCGGCGGCGAACCAGCGATCGTGGGTGACGGCCAGTACGGTGCCGGCGTAATCCTCCAGGGCGTCCTGCAGCGCTTGGGCGCTGGCCAGGTCGAGGTTGTCGGTGGGCTCGTCCAGGAGCAGCAGCGTGCAACCGGACAGTTCCAGGAGCAGGATCTGCAGGCGGGCCTGTTGCCCACCGGACAGGGTCTCGAACGGCCGGCGTCCGTCGGGCGCGAGTTCGTAGCGCGCCAGCGCACGCATCGCGTCGTTCAGGGTGCACGCGTGCTCGGTCATGATGATCTCTGCTGGGGTCCGCCCGTCGAGGTCGGGACGGGCGTGGGTCTGGACGAAGTGGCCGGGGACCACGCGAGCGCCGAGCCGTGCCAGGCCACGGTGTGGCACTTCCGGAGCGGGCAGGGTGGCGAGGAGACGAAGGAACTGAGACTTGCCGGAACCGTTCGAGCCGAGCACCGCGATCCGTTCGCCGTACCAGACCTCCAGGTCGAACGGCCGCATCAGACCGGTCAGCTCCAACCGCTCACAGATGAGCGCGCGTTTGCCGGTCCGGCCCCCGCGCAGCCGCATCCGGACGCGCTGCTCTCGCGGCGCGCTCTGCGGAGGCCCGGCTTCTTCGAACCGGGCCACCCGCCGGGGACTGGCGCGCGGACGTCACCGCGCTGGTCGGCGAATGGCGGGTGGCGATGCTCCGTCACCCGTGGTCGGCCACCCTGCTGGGCCGGCCGCTCATGGGCCCGAACGTGCTCGAGCGGACCGAGTTCCTGCATGCCGCGCTCGTCCGGGCCGGACTCACCGGCCCGGATCTGACCGCGGCCGCCTACGGGCTGGCCAACTACGTCATCGGGTCGACGATGATGCAGGCCGCCTGGCAGGGACACGATGAGGCGGCCATCCGGCGAGCCGCCGACGAGCACCTACGGGAGCGACGCGACCGGTACCCCACCCTGGCCGAGCACGGTCACGTCAGCGGGAACGACTGGGACGCCACCTTCACGCAGGGCCTGGCCTACCTGCTCGATGGCATCGCCGCCCGGCTTGTCGCCGCCCAGGCGCCCTCCGGCCGGGTCAACCGGCCACGTTGACGTCGGCGTCGTCCTGACCGGACCGGCGAACCCGTCACCGCCCCTGCAACGACGACAGGGACGTGACCACCCCGACGGTGAGGACGCCGCAGGCCCCAGGGGCGAGGACGTGGTCGTCGCGACGGCGGAGCAGCGTGAGCCGGATCACGAACGATCCCCGAGCAAGCGTTTGGTTATGATCGTCTCGTGAGCGATGAACTCGATGACCTGCGGGCGGTCGTCCGTGCCTTCCTCGGCGAGGCATGCCCGCCCCCTGCCGTACGGCGGCTCATGGCCGACCCGGCCGCGCACGACGCGGCGCTGTGGCGACGGCTCTCGGGGGAGCTGGGGCTCACAGGCCTGGCGGTCCCCGAGGAGCACGGCGGAGCAGGCCGCGGGCTCACCGAGCTCGCCGTCGTCTGCGAGGAGCTGGGCCGGGCGCTGACCCCCGTCCCCTACCTCGCCACCGCGGTGCTCGCCGCGTACGCCGTGCGGGACGGCCGCCTGCTCGCCGGAATCGCCGACGGCTCCCTGATCGCGGCCGTCGTCCTGGACGGGGAGCTGACGGCGGAGGGAGACCACCTGACCGGCACCGCCCCGTACGTCCTCGACGGGCACCTCGCCGATGTCATCGTCTGCGCGGTGGCCGGCCGGAGCTACGCGGTGCGAGGCGCCGACGTCACGCGGACTCCGCACGTCACGCTCGACCAGACGCGGCGGCTGGCGCGCCTTCGGTTCGACGGCGCCCCGGCCGAGCGGATCGACGGCGACCTGAGCCGGGTGCGCGACCTCGCCCTGACCGCGCTCGCCGCCGAGCAGGTCGGCGGCGCCCAGCGCTGCCTGGAGACGGCCGTCGAGCACGCGCGGACCCGGGTCCAGTTCGGCCGGCCGATCGGCGCCTTCCAGGCGATCAAGCACAAGCTCGCGGACATGCTCCTGCGGGTCGAGTCGGCCCGGTCCGCCGCGTACGAGGCGGCGCGGGTCGCCGACCGTGAGCCGGAGCGTCTTCCGGTGTACGCCGCGCTCGCCGGGTCGTACTGCGCCGAGGCGTACCTGCACACGGCGGGCGAGACGATCCAGATCCTCGGCGGCATCGGCGTCACCTGGGAGCACGACGCCCAGCTGCATCTCAAGCGGGCGACCGCGTCCGCGCGGCTCTTCGGGACGCCCGAGGCGCACCGCGCCCGGCTCGCCGCCGCCCTGGCGCTGTGACTACCTGCCGACCCTCCGGTAGACGATCACCAGCACGAGGCAGAGGACGACCAGGGCGACGATGACGATCGCGCCTTTGATCAGGTAGTCCATCGCGAGCTCGTGGAGGACCCGGTCTCCGTCTCCCTCCGCGACGGCCCGGGCGCCCCCGGATGACAGGATCGGCATGCCCCGGCTCACCGGTCCGTCCCCTTCCCGTCCCGCGCCGGGCGGTCTTCGAGGTATCCCAGGAGGGCGCGGGCCGCCGCGCGGCGGGCGCCGCCACCCGCGCTCCGCCGACCCGGAGGAGTCCCGGCCGGACGGCCGTCCCGGTCCTCCCGCGCGAGCGCCCGAAGCAGCGGCTCGGCGTACCGACGCGCCTCCTGCCACCTGTCTGGCTGGCCTTCACCGTGAGCGCCCGCACCCGCGAGGAACTGCGACCGTACGCCGAGCGGCTGTACGACCAGACCCGCGAGCTCGTCCACAAGGTGCTCGCGGCGGCGGAGCGGACCGGCGTCCTGCGGGACGGCATCGACGTGGACATCGAGACCGAACGCCTGTACGCGCTGGTCGACGGGCTCGCGCTGCACTCCGTCCTGCAGCCCGGGCGTCTCGACGCGGAGAGCCTGCGGGCCGCGCTGCGCCGGCACCTCGACGAGATCATGCCGCGGGCCGCCGGCCGGTGACCTGAGACACTTCCGCCCCCTGCGGAGCCGACGTCGGGGAATGCCGGCCCGCGCGCGGCTCGTTGGCTCCATGACTCCCCCCGTGAGGTGCCCCCCTGTGAGCGATGTCCCCCCGAGGCCCGGCGACCCCCCGCCCGGGCCGCGCCCGCCGGCGCGCCGTCGATGGCCGCGCTGGGCGGGACGCGCGGCGATGCTCGGGGCGGTCGGCGTCTCGGCCTGGGCGTTCCGCGGGAGCCTGCCCGACGCGGGTGCGCTGTGGTCCGTCGCGACGGGCGCTGATCCCCGGTGGCTGGTCGTCATGGTCCTCACGCAGCTGGCGTCGATGTCGATGTTCACGCGGGTGCAGCGGCGGTTGCTGCGGGCGGGCGGCGTCCGGCTGCCGCTGTCCCGGGCGCTGCAGATCACTTACGCGGGCAACGCGCTGTCGACCACCCTCCCGGTCGGCCCGGCGGTCAGCGTGGCGTTCACGTTCCGCCGGTTCCGCCGTGCCGGGGCGACGCCACGGCTGGCGACGGCCGTGATCGTCGTGGGCGGCGTGGTGATGAACCTCGGGTACGCCGTCGTGGGCCTGACCGCCCTGGTGGCCGAGCCGCACTCCCGGTCCATGGCGATCACCGGCCTGGCGGCCCTGGCGGGTGGCCTGTGCGCGGTCGCCCTGCTGTGGCGATGGCGGCGGGACGCGATGAACCGCCTGGCGCTGCGCGTGTTCGGGCCGCTGCTGCGGCACCGGCTCGCGGCGCCGCTCACCGAGATGTGGCAGGGCCGCGGCGCGCTGCGCCTGAGCACTCTCGACTGGGGCGTCCTCGGCCTGATGGCCGTCCTGAACTGGTCCTTCGACATCCTCTCCCTGGCGGCCGCCGGGCGGGCGGTGGGCGTGCACACGCCGCTGTACGCCGCGGCACTCGCCTACTACGCCGCCCAGGCCGCCGGCAGTGTCGTCCCCCTGCTGCCGGGCGGGCTCGGCGCGATCGAGGCGAGCCTGACCGCGTCGCTGGTCGCGTTCGGCGCGCAGGCCGTCCCGGCGGGTACGGCGGTGGCGCTCTACCGGCTCGCGTCCTTCTGGGGCGTCATCGGCGCCGGTTGGCTCGCGTGGCTGGCGATCAGGCTCGGTGACGAGGACCTGCCGCGGACTCGCGGGTGGGGGGCGCTCGGCGATGTGGAGACGTCGCCGCCGGCCGCGCTGATGCCGGTCGGCGCGGCGGCCCCCGTCCCGGCGCCCGACTCCGCCGAGTCCGCCTGATCCGTACCGCCCGCCCTCCAGCCGAGCGCCCCCGACCGGGCCTTCCGATCAACGGGAGCCCGCCCGGTCGGCCGTACACGCCTTGTTGCCGTGCGATCTCGCTGCTACGCTTCCCAAGCGAGCGCTTGGTCATTCGGAGCACACCGCCGGAGGCGTGATGTCCCTACGGGTCAGCGTGGGTTACGAGCTCGAGGTGCGCGGGCGCACCCGCGAGGTCGAGCGGCGGGCCTTCCAGAACGTCATCGACCAGGTCGTCCTGGCCGACCGCCTCGGCTACGACACGGCGTGGTTCGTGGAGCACCACTTCACGCGCGGGTTCTCGCACTCCTCCGCGCCCGACCTCGTCCTGGCGGCCTGCTCACAGCGGACCGAACGGATCCACCTGGGCCTGGGCGTCGTCCTGCTGCCGTTCCAGCACCCCGTGCGCACCGCCGAGCGGGTCGCCACCCTCGACGTTCTCAGCGGCGGGCGGGTGGAGTTCGGCACCGGGCGCGGGGCGTCCCCACTGGAGTACCAGGCGTTCCAGCGGCCCTTCGAGCAGTCCCGGCGGATCTGGGAGGACACTCTGGAGGCGGTGCTGGCCATCTGGACCGCCGACGGCGAGCCGGTGTCCAGGTCGAACCAGTTCTTCGAGGTGCCGGACGTCGCGGTCTACCCGCGCCCGGTGCAGGAGCCCCACCCGCCGGTCTGGGTCGCCTCGACCTCCCTGGACGGCTACCTCGCCGCGGCCCGCAAGGGCTACAACCTGCTCGGCATGACGATGCTCAAGGGCCTCGACGACGTCGCCGAGGACATCGCCGAGTACAAGAGGTGCCTGGCGAGCAGCGGATTCGACCCGGAGACCCGGCGGATCGCGCTGATGATCCCCTGGCACGTCGCGCCATCGAAGGACGAGGCCGTCTCGACGGCCGCCGACGCCATCCTCTGGTACATCCGGCGCCAGGTGAACCTCGTCACTCCCCCGGACTACTACGACGCCCGGCACGCCACCCACCGGGTGCTGGGCCAGCTCGCCGCCGGGCTGCCGCCCGAGGAGGCGATGGAGACCCTCCGCGAGCACCACATGGTGGTCGTGGACGACGTCGAGGGCTCCCGCAAGGCCGTCGAGCGCATCCAGGCCGCCGGGGCCACCGACCTGATCCTCCAGGCCCAGGTCGGTGGCCTGGCCGGCGAACACGTGACCGCGTCGATGCGGCTGTTCATGGACGAGGTGATGGGGTGACCCGGGACATGAACTGGACCGCCCGCGACGCCCTCCCGGCCGCCCGCGACGCGGCAGGGCTGCTGCTGGTCTCTCCCGAGGCCGACGTGGTCCTGCCGCTGACCGCCGGGGACCGCGCGGCGGCGCTGGACCTGGCGACGACGACGCTGCGCGCCGCCGGTGTCGGCCCGGCCGACCGGGTGGTGGTCGCGCTGAACAACGACGGCGAGGCGACCGGCACCCTGATCGCCCGGGCGTGCGCCGAGGTCGCCCGGGCCGCCGCCGCGCCCGGGCCGCGCGGCCGCCTCCGCCTGCACCACGCCCTGGAGGCGGTACGGGCGACCACGCTGATCGCGACGCCCACGGGCGCGATGGACCTGCTCGCCCGGCTGCACCTGGAGTTCCTCCTCGACCCGCTCGACCTCGGCCTGCGCCGGATCCTGCTCGCCGGGGAGATCCCGTCGCCGGGCACGTACACGCAGCTGGCGTCCGAGTTCGAGGCCGAGGTCGGCGAGCTGTACGTCGACCCGTTCTTCGGCCTGCCGACGGCGCACCGCTCCGCGCGCGACACCGCGTACACCCCGGCCCGCGACGGGCTGCTGGGCGTCGCGCCGGTCGGCAAGGACGTGCTGCTCGAACCGCCGTACGAGGCCGGAGCAGCGGAGATCGTGGTCACCCCCGCCTGGCACTCGACGCTGGGCGGCGCGACGCTGCGCACCGGGCAGGTCGTGCGCCTGACCGGGGGCACGGGGATCCCCGCGCCGGACCACACCGTCGGCGAGCACCTCCTCGTGCGGGGGCGGTGGCTCTCGATCCCGCGGGTGACCGCGGCCCTGGCCCGGATCGACGGCATCGCCCACTGGGACCTGCGGGTCTCCCGCGCCGGCACGCTCGACGCCGCCGCGCTGCACGTCACGTTCAACCGCGCGACGCTCGTGAAGAACCCGATGTGGCGGTCGCGCATCCACCAGGCCCTCGTCGCGATCACGCCGGTCGCCATCGACGTCGTCGTCGAGGAGGACGTCGCGGAGGAGTCCCGGCCCGGAACGGTGACCGATCTGCGCGGACACCACCTGGGCCGGGACAGGGCGGCCGTCACGGTGTGACGACAGGCCGTTCCCCACCCCACAGGAGCGGAGGCGCGTGTCATGGAACCGGTGCCGGACTGGGGAACGATCCCGCGGATGCTGCGCGACCGGACGGCACGCCATCCCGGCGACGTCGTGATCGTGGACGGCGGCACGACGCTGACGCTGCGCGCGCTCCGTGAGGAGGCCGCGCGGGTGGCCCGCGGGCTGATCGCCCTCGGCGTCGAGCCGGGCGACCGTGTCGCCGTGTGGGCGCCGAACTCCGCGGCCTGGGTGGTCATCGCGTACGGCGTCTGGGACGCCGGGGCGATCGTCACGCCGCTGTCGACCCGGTTCCGCGGGATCGAGGCCGCCGCCCTGCTGCGCCGGACCGGCGCGCGGGTCCTGTTCGTCGACGAGGGGTTCCTCGGGTTCTCCTACGTCGGCGCGCTGGAGGAGATCTGCGGCGGACCGGTCGGCGGGCGGCCGTACGGCGACCTGCCGGAGCTGCGGCACGTCGTCACGCTCCCCGGGACCGGCGCGCCCCCGCCGGTCCTCGCGTACGAGGACCTGCTCGCGGGCGGTGAGCGCGTCACGGGCGCCGAGGACCGCGCGCTGGCGGTCGGCCCGGACGACCTCGGCGAGATCATGGCCACGTCGGGCACGACCGGCCGGCCGAAGGGCGTCATGCTGCATCACGCGCAGCTGCTGCGCGGCTACTGGGACTGGGCGTCGATCGTCACGCTGCGCGCGGGCGACCGCTACCCGATCATTGCGCCGTTCTCCCACGGTTTCGGGATCAACGCCGGGCTGCTGGCCTGCGTGCTGAAGCGGGCGACGATGATGCCGATCTCGGTGTTCGCGCCGGACGCGCTGCTGGATTTGATCGAACGGGAGCGGGTCAGCGTGCTGGCGGGGCCTCCGACGCTGTTCCACCGGATCCTGGAGGAGGTCGACGGCCGCGACGTGTCCTCGCTGCGGGTCGCGATCTGCGGGGCGGCGGCGGTGCCGCCGGAGCTGATCCGGCGGCTGATCGAACGGGTCGGACTGGACCGGATGATCAACGCGTACGGACTGATGGAGGGCACCGTCGTGTCGATGACCCGCGCCGAGGACCCGGTCGAGGTGATCGCCGCCACCACGGGGCGTCCGGTGCCGGGCGTGACGGTCCGGGTCGTGGACGACGACGGGAAGGACCTGCCGGCCGGCGAGCGCGGAGAGATCCTCGTCGGCGGGTACGGCGTGATGCGCGGGTACTGGGACGACCCCGTGCGCACGGCCGAGGCCGTGGACGCCGAGGGGTGGCTGCACACCGGGGACGTCGGCGCCCTCGACGCGCGGGGTAACCTCGCGATCGTCGACCGGAAGAAGGACATGTTCATCGTCGGGGGGTTCAACGCGTACCCGGCGGAGATCGAGGCGCTGCTCCTGCACCACCCGGCGGTCGCCCAGGCCGCGGTCGTCGCGGTGCCCGACGGGACGCTGGGCGAGGTCGGGTGGGCGTTCGTGGTCCCCTCGGCGCCCGTGGAACCGGCCGAGATCGTCGCCTGGGCGCGCGCGCACATGGCGAACTACAAGGTCCCCCGGCACGTCACGCTCGTCGACTCCCTGCCCGCGAACGCCAACGGCAAGGTCGACAAGCGGGCGCTGCGCGCGCGGGCCCGCTGAGGTCTCAGCCCGCCTGGTCGGAGGTCACGAGGGCCGGGGCGCCGAGCACCTCGACGGGTTCCTCGTCGTGCCGGGGCATCAGCACCACGACGACGATCGAGGCCGCGAACCCGGCCGACCGCAGCACGAGGCGTACGGGATCCTCCGGCAGGGGCTCGCCGAAGACCGCCGTGCCGGCCATGACGGTGTACACGCTGCCGACGACGCTGGAGACGGGAACCACGATCGAGGCGCGGCCCCGCTGCAGGCCGGTCTGGAACAGCACCAGACCCGCGCCCGACATCAGGACGTACAGGTACGGATAGGGCGAGGCGAGCGTGCGGCCGACGATCCCGCCCGCATGGTCGGCGAGGAAGCCGGCGACACCCTTGGTCTGCAGCGCGCCGGCGCCGTACAGCAGGCCGGCGGCGGCGCCGTACAGCACCCCGGGCACCGGCCGGCCGGTGCGCCGCCCCGAGCGCATCGCGGCGAGGAACGCGCCCATGGCGACGACGACCGTACCGGCCGAGACGGCCAGCAGCACGCCCGTGTCCGCGCGCAGGCCCAGGCGGGTGGGCTCCATCGACAGGCAGACCAGCAGCAGCGACAGCGCCAGCACGCCGAGCCCGGTCCACTCGCGGGGCGTGGTGCGCTCGCCGAGGAACACCGCGGAGAAGACCACCAGGAGCGCGAGGCCGGCGAGCTGGATCGGCTGCCCCACGCTGAGCGGGACCAGCGACATCACACCGAGCTGGCAGAGCAACCCCATCCCCATGACGAGGAAGCCGGTCACCCAGGCCCGGCTGCCGCACAGGACACGGACGAGGTGGCCCACCCGGTGCGCGCTGATCGGAGGCAGGTCGCGCAACGCCCGCTTCTCCAGGACGAAGCCGGCGTTGTACAGGACCGTCGCGATCAACGCGAGGATGATGCCGAAGAACAAGCAGCCTCCTGGGCTACGGGGAAGCGGGGCGATATGAGACGCGTCGCGGTCGGCTGACGCCTGCGAGCTGGGAGGCGTGCGGTGGCACAGGCCGTTGACGAAAATACCGGATCGGCCTCAATGCGACACACAGACCCGGCGAAAAGCGTCGCGTCGGCGTGACGATTACGTCTCAGCGGGGCCGCCAGCGTACGAGCGTCAGATCGTCGTCGATGTCCGTGAAGACCGCCTGGACCGGCATGCCCGGCGTCACGTCGGCGGGGTCCGCGCCGGCCAGGTCGCCGTACATGAACAGGTCGTCGGCCTCGTCGAGCCGCACGTGCAGCACGGCGTACGGCACCTCGTCCGCGAAGGCGCGCATGAAGACCTGATGGTTCACGATCCAGCTCGCGACGCGGCCGGTCCCCCGGACCGGCGCCCAGCCGCTCCGCCGGGACCGGCAGCGGCCGCAGATCGCGCGGGGCGGGAAGCGGAGCGTCCCGCAGTCGACGCACTCCTGGACGAGCAGTTCGTGCCGGCGTACCGCCTCCCACCACGGCGCGGAGTCGCGATCGACCTGCGGCCTCGGCCGCTCGCCCAGGCTCATCGATCGGCCCGGAGGATGAGCGCCGAGGTGCCGGCGAGGACGTAGCCGGGCTGGGCCGTGGACAGCGCCACCTCAGCGCCGCTCACCTGGCGGTCGCCGGCGGTGCCGCGCAACTGCGCGACGGCCTCGGCGACGTGGTTGATGCCGTGCACGTACCCCTCCGAGAGGAAGCCGCCATGGGTGTTGACCGGCAGCGCCCCGTCCGGCCGGATCGCACCGGAGGCGGCGTACGGGCCGCCCTCGCCCTTGGCACAGAACCCGTAGTCCTCCAGCTGGACGAGCACCGAGTAGGTGAAGCAGTCGTACAGCTCGGCGACGTCGATGTCCTCCGGGCCGACGCCTGCCATGGCGTACAGCCGGGGCGCGATCCGCGCGGCCTCCGAGACGGTGAAGTCGCCGCCCTGGCCGGAGAGGAAGCTGTCGCCCCCGCCCCAGACGGCGCCGGAGATCAGGACCGGCGGGGCGGCGAGGTCACGGGCGCGCTCGGCGGAGGTGACGACGACCGCGCAGGCCCCGTCCGTCTCCAGGCAGCAGTCGAGCAGGCGGAGCGGCTCGGCGATCCACCGCGAGGCCAGGTAGTCCTCGATCGTGATCGGGTCGCGCTTGAGGGCCTGCGGGTTCTTCGCG
This sequence comes from Actinoallomurus soli, assembly GCF_024055715.1. Lineage (GTDB taxonomy): Bacteria > Actinomycetota > Actinomycetes > Streptosporangiales > Streptosporangiaceae > Actinoallomurus > Actinoallomurus soli. The sequence goes on along the minus strand of NZ_JAMXMV010000032.1, from coordinate 54,017 downwards.
GCGTTGGCGCGCTGACCGACCGCGATGGAGCCGAGCTGCTCGTGCGTCGTCCCGTACTTGAGCATGTGCGCCCGGGTGAACATGGCGAACTGCTGCGGCGGCGCGAAGTAGCCGTACGGGGCCTGGTACTGCGCGTCGTACACCGGTGCGACGCCGCGCCCGGTGCCGCCCATGCGGAACTCCGAGCGCGCGTTGATCGCGCGGTAGCAGACGACCGTGCGGGCGACGCCCGTGGCCACCGCCATGGCCGCCTGCCCGATCACCGCGTGCGAGACGCTTCCCCCGCCGAACTGGTCGAGATACCAGCTCACCTCGGGGATGCCCAGCGCCGGGGCCACCACCCAGGGCGGCGTCGAGTCGCCGACGCGGTGGGTGGCCAGCGCGTCGACGTCGTCGACGCTCAGTCCGGCGTCGTCGAGCGCGGCGAGGATCGCGTCGATGGCGAGGGTGAGCGTGGAGACGCCGGAGTCCTTGCTGAACGGCGTGTACCCGACCCCGGCGATCGCCGCCCGATCCCGCAACCCCATGCGCCGCCGTCCTTACCCACCAAGCGCTCGGTCAAATCTCTTGGACGGTAGAGGCCATCCGGCCGGGATGTCAATGATCAGAGGATGAATCCGCAGGCCACCGGCCGATTCAGGGACAACGTCCGGTTCAGCCCTCCGGAGACGAGGACCTAGGACTTTGGGCGGATTTCGGGGTCCGCCCGGAATGTGGGGGTTGTGGCGGCGCTTTACTGATTGACGTGGAGCAGGGGCGGTGGCGGGTCAACTTGACACCTCACGAGGCCGCCGCCTATCGTCCAAGCAAGCGCTTGGCTAAGAGAAAGGATCCGGTCATGCCCGACGGCGCGACCGCCGCCACGCCGATCCCCCGGGGTCCGGCCGCACGATCCTCCGGCCAGAACACGCCACGGCGCGCGCCCGCCCCGGCCAACGGAGCAGCCCGTCCGGCAACGACCGAGCCGGTCGCCGACATCGACAAGATGCGCTTTCGCACCATCCTCGGCCGGTTCGCCACCGGTGTGGTCGCCATCACCGCCATCGACCCCGAGACCGGCCTGCCCACCGGCCTGGCGGCCAACTCGTTCACCTCCGTGTCGCTGGACCCGCCGCTCGTCTCCTTCTGCGTCGCCCACACCAGCTCCACCTGGCCCCGGCTCCGGGACGCCGACCGGCACTGCGTCAACATCCTCTCCGCGCCGCAGCGCGAGGTCTGCCTGCAGCTGGCCACGAAGGGCGTGGACAAGTTCGCCGGCCTGGAGTGGACCGAATCGCCCGGCGGCAGCCCCGTCATCCACGGCGCGCTCGCCTGGCTGGAGTGCTCCGTCGAGGCGGAGTACGTCGCCGGCGACCACGTCATCGTCGTCGCCCAGGTGCACCATCTCGACAAGCACCACGACGGTGATCCGCTCGTCTTCTACAAGGGTGCCTACGGCCGCTTCGAGGGCTGATGGACACCGGCTTCCGCGCCGAGGTCCGCGGCTGGCTCGAGGCGAACCTGACCGGCGAGTTCGCCGACGCCCGCGGGCTCGGCGGGCCCGGCCGCGAGCATGAGGGCTTCGACCTGCGCCGCGCCTGGGAACGACGGCTCGGCGAGGCGGGCTGGACCTGTCTCGGCTGGCCCGGGGCGTACGGCGGGCGCGACGCGACGCTGGAGCAGCAGGTCGTCTTCCACGAGGAGTACGCCCGCGCGAACGCCCCCCACCGCGTCGGCCACATCGGCGAGGGCCTGATCGGGCCCACGATCATCGAGTTCGGCACCGAGGAGCAGCGCCGCCGGTTCCTGCCGCCGATCCGGTACGGCGACGCGTTGTGGTGCCAGGGCTACTCCGAACCCGAGGCCGGCTCCGACCTGGCCAACGTGCAGACCCGCGCGGAACTGCGCGGCGGCGAGTGGGTGATCACCGGGCAGAAGGTCTGGACCTCCCTCGCGCACCTGGCGGACTGGTGCTTCGTCCTCTGCCGTACGGAGCCGGGTTCAAAGCGCCACCACGGCCTGTCGTACCTGCTCGTGCCGATGCGCCGGCCGGGTGTGGAGGTACGCCCGATCGTCCAGCTCACCGGGACCAGCGAGTTCAACGAGGTCTTCTTCGACGGCGCCCGCACGGACGCGGCCGACATCCTCGGCGCTCCCGGCGACGGCTGGCGCGTCGCCCTCGCCACGCTCGGCTACGAGCGCGGCGCCTCGACGCTCGGCCAGCAGATCGGCTTCCGCCGGGAGTTCGAGCAGGTCGTCACGGCGGCCCGGCGCACCGGCGCGGCCCGGGACCCGGTGTTCCGCGACCGGCTCGTCCAGTCGTGGATCGAGCTGGAGATCATGCGTCTCAACGCGCTGCGCACCATGTCGTCCCTCGCGGCCGGCGAACCCGGCCCGGAGGTGTCGATCGCCAAGCTGTACTGGTCGGAGTGGCACCGGCGGCTCGGCGAGCTGGCCGTGACAGCCCTCGGCGACGAGGCCCTGATCGCGGAGGCCGGACCGTACGAGCTGTCGGACCTGCAGCGGCTCTATCTCTTCAGCCGCGCCGACACCATCTACGCCGGGTCCAGCGAGATCCAGCGGAACATCATCGCCGAGCGCACCCTCGGCCTGCCCCGAGCCTGAACGGCCGGCGCTGGAGGCCGTCGGTCGCCTCCAGCACCGTCACTCCTCAGTCGTGCTCGCCCGTTGTCGCGAGCACCCGCAGTACGCGTTCGACGGCATCGTCGAGATCATCGACGCGTGCGATCCGCTCGGCCCACGACCACCAGTACCACCAGCCGTCGTCGGAGTTCTCGGCGAGGATGTGCTCGGCGAGAACCGACACCTGTGGGTTCACCACATGCAGGCTCGGTGGTCCGACCCGTGGAACCGTCAGCCGTACGGCGAAGCCCCGCCCGCGGAGCTCGTCGCCGAGGCGTTCGAGATATTGGATGCGTGTCCGCGCTAAGGCGGCGGTCTCGTTCGACACGCTGGGATCACCCCTCCTGGAACGGATCCGTCCCGACCGAGGGTCAGCATTCCCACGTGGTACGGCGCCGCGCAATGCGCAGCACCGAACACGCATGAACTTGCCGAACGCAAACCTGCGAGGGGTGAGGAAGGTCCGTTCCGGTGGCAGGTTTCCCATCCCGACCGGCATGCTCGCAGTAGGAACCTTTCGCCGGGATATTCCGCCGTGCCGCCAACTCCACGGGCCGCGCGCACGTCATAGACGGCGGTAGAGGAAGAGGGGCATAAATGGAACTCGACGCAGGATCACGGTCACCGGCCAAGAAGGCCGGCTGGCATCGCCTGCACTACCCGGTGGCCGTATTCCTGGTCGTCTTCGGCGCCACCCGGATCGCTTCGCTGCTCGACTGGTCCGGTCGCCATCGGGACGCCGCCCGGCTGCTCGGCGCCGGCGACGGCACGGTGACGGCCCTGCTGGGCGCGTCCGCCGTCGGTGAACTGCTGCTCACCCTCGCGGCGGTCCTCGCCGTGAGCCGCCGCCGCGACGTGTGGCTGCTGGTCGCCCTCGCCGGGTGGTCGGTGGAGTCCCTGGCGCTGGCCATCGTGGCCGGCGTCTCCGGTGACACGTCCCGGCTCGTCGAGCACGGCGTGTTCCTGCTGGCCTTCGCCGTGCTGCTGGCGGTCACCTACCGGTGGAGCGCGGCCACGCGCACCTCCGCCGCTTCGGGCGACCCGGATGCGGCGCCCTCCCCCGCGCACCTCGCGCTCGCGCCCCTGACCCCGGCGCCGACCTCCCTCCCGACCCCGGAAGCGCCGCCGGAGCCCTCGGCCACCGTCGCGCCGGCGAAGGACCCTTCGTTCGCCTTCGCGCCGCCGCCGCACCCCTCGGCGACCCTCGCGTCACCGCCGGAACGCCCGGCGACCCCGGCACCGCCGCAGGACGCCCCGGCCACTCGCGTGTCGCCGCAGGATCCCCCGGCCGCCCTCCCGGCGGCGGACCCCTCCGCGACCCGGGCGGAGGTGGCGCCCGCGCCGAAGCCGGTCTCCGGGCCGCCGAGCGGCGACGTCACCCGCCGGGACCTCAGGGTGCGCAGGCCGGGCACCGACGGCGAGCAGGCCGGGAAATCGGACGGCGCCCGCCCCAAGGCCGAGGTATCGGAGAACGACGCCCATCCGAAGACCGAGGCCCCGAGAAGCGAAGTCTCGGAGAGCGACGTCACGCGCCGGGACGGCTACCGGATCCCGAGCGACGCGACCCGGCGGGACCTCCAGAGGGCAGAGAGCGAGTCCGATGGCGAGACGTCCGCCGACGAGGATCGGGCCACGGACGACAGCGACCTGACGAGGGGCGACGTCCCCCTCGACCCGCGCGCCACGCCCATGCGCCCGCGCGCCGCCGAGCCGTCGGACGACGCGGAGCCGAACGCCGACGAGACGATGCTCGACCGGAACCGCTGACGGCCCGAATGCCGATGACGGCGGCCGGAGCGAAGCGGATCACGCCCCTGCCGGCCGGGCGGACACCGGGAAGGCCCGCCTACGGTGACGCGGCGGGGGCCGTGTCCCGTAGTCGGGCCACCAGGTCGAGGAACTCGCGGCGGGCGCGTTCGGGATCCTCGCCACCGAGCAGTTCCTCGACCAGGTCGGCCAGCGGCCAGGCCGTCAGCACGCCGTAGCGGGCCAGGTAGACGGCGACGTTCCGGATCCGGTAGGCGTCGGCGGTGTCGAGCCAGGCGGAGCCGACGAGCCGCCATATCCAGCGCCGCGACCGGCGCGCGTCGTTGACCTTCAGGACGGAGGTGACGTCGATGAGCGTCGCGCCGTCCGGGCCGCCGACCAGGATGTCGTTGTCGTCCCAATGCGCGCCGAACATCGGCCAGGCGATGCCCCACGGCCGCCCCGGCGGCGGATGCCCCGCCAGGCGCCGCATCTCCTCCAGACCGCCGGAGGTGTGCAGGCAGCGCACGAGTTCCACCAGTTCGGTCACGACGGCCTCGTCCGCCGCGCCGTGCAGCTCCTCGACGGTCGGCACCCTCTCCCGGAAGAGGCCGAAGAAGGGCTGGTCGATGGGGTCGTTCCGGAAGACGTACGCGAACATCGCCAGCAGCCAGCACAGCCGGGCGAGGCCCTTCTCCGCTCCGACCTGCCCGAAGGGCGCGTGTGTGGCGAAATACGCGCGAATCCTGTCGAACAAGTCATCGAGCACTGGCTCGGCCGCAGAATAGGAGAATCTCGCGTATTGCGCGGATCCGTCCGCGGCGACATACGCATTCACGCCGTGCTCGGCCGCGATGTCCGTCCAGCCGGTGAACGTCGGCCGCAGATCGAGCGCCCTCTGGCGTTCGGCCGCGCCGAGGCGAATATGCGTCGGATACCGCCCGGCCTGCCGGTGCGCCCAGTCCCGGCCCGCGACGCCGATTCGCACGAGTCCGTACAGCGCCGAATACGGTGGGGCGGCCTGCACCAGCGTGGCCGTCCGCACCGCGAAGGCCCGGTCCACCTGGGCCCAGTGCCGTCTCCCGACCCGTCCGGCCGGCCGTACGGCGGGCCGTCCCCTGGTCTCCATCGCCAGCCGCTGGGCGACCTCGCCGGTCCCGGGCATTCGTTCGGCGCACCATTCTCCGAGCTCACCGAAGTACAAATGCGAGATGAACGACACATATGCGACTATAGCGACGGCTTACTGAGAGTCAGCTGTCTCCGCTCCGATTCCTCCGGCCGTCGGAATACGGATCGCTCGGCGAAAGCCGCCCCAGACCGGTGATCCGCCCCTTCCGATTCCGGTCCGCGCTCGCGGTCACCGGGCGTTCGGCACGTCGGCCGACTCACAGTGCGGGCACGCACGGCCGGTTCTGAACCCGGGCCGACGGGCAGGGGTGACTCATGCGCGTACTGGTGACCGGATGGTTCAGCTTCGTCCATGGAGAGGTGACGGCCGGGGACGCCCTGGCCCTGGACACCGTGGCCGCTGCGCTGGCGCGGGCCGGCATCCCGTACGACGAGGCGTGGAGTCCGGTGTTCCGGCCCGGCGCGATGTCGTTGGAGGAGGCCGATCCGGCGCGCTACACCCATCTCGTCTTCGTGTGCGGGCCGGTCCACGGCGAGCAGGTCCGGAACCTGCACGAGCGGTTCCCGCACTGCCATCGGGTCGCGGTCGGCGTGTCGGTGATCGATCCGGCCGACCCGGCCGTCACCGGCTTCCACCGCGTGCTGGCCCGCGACGGGCTGGGCGAGCCGGGCCGCGACCTGGCGGGGGTGCCGGAGGACGCCCCGCCGGTCGCCGGGGTCGTCCTGGCGCTGGGGCAGGGAGAGTACGGTGCCCGCCGCCGCCACGACGACGTCGCCGCGCGGCTGACCGGCTGGCTCGGCGAGCGCGACTGCGCGGCCCTCCCCTTCGACACCCGGCTCGATCCGCGCGACTGGCGGCTGTGCTCCACCGCCGACCAGTTCGTCGCGGTGGTGCGGCGGCTCGACGTCGTGGTGACCACCCGGCTGCACGGGCTGGTCCTCGCCCTGCGCGCCGGGGTGCCGGCACTCGCCGTCGATCCGGTCGACGGCGGCGGCAAGGTGTCGGCGCAGGCCGGCGTCTGGGAGTGGCCGGTGCTGCCCGCGAGCGCGGGCGCGCGGGAGTTCGACGCGGCCTGGGCCTGGTGCCTGTCCGAGGAGGGCCGGCGGGCCGCCCGGGACCGCGCGGCCGCTCCCCCGGCGGCGCTCGGCCGTCTCATCGAGGAACTGTCCGCCGCCCGCGCCGCGGGGCCGGCCGCACCAGGGCGGTGAGGCCACCGCCCCACCCACGGCGGCGGAACCGGGTCCGGCCTGACGCACGGCCACCCGCGCCGCGCTGGAGCGGTGACGCCACCGGCGGCTCCGTCAGCGGCGGCTGGTCAGCAGTTCGCGGAGCCGACCGCCGCGCGGGTGTGACGTCAGGGGCGGCGTCGAGAAGCCCGCGCCCTCGCGGAGGCCCGTGAGGAACTCGCGCAGCGCGTCCAGCGACGAATGCTCCGGCGTCCAGCCCAGGTCACGGCGCGCCCGGCCGGTGTCCATGATCGGGAGCCGGATCACGGCGTCGAACAGGCCGGGTGAGGCCGGCACCAGGTTGAGCTGCCAGCCCGCCCAGATCACTCCGCGTACGACCGTGGCCGGGACCCGGACGCGCCGGGCTCCGAGCAGTTCGGCCAGTTCCTCGGTGCCCACGACGGGATCGGCGGCGATGTTGAACGGCCCGCGCGCGTCGCCCAGCACGGCCAGGCGGTACGCCTCGGCGACGTCGGTGGTGTGCACCGTCTGGAAGCGCAGGCCCGGGATGTCGGGCAGGACCGGCAGCATCCCGGCCGAGACGTTCGGCACCAGCGGGCCGCCGAAGATCCGGCGCTGTTCCTGCGCGGCCTCCCGCTTGAAGATGAACCCCGGCCGCAGGCGTACGACCCGGCGGTCCGGGTGGGCGCCCTCGAAGGCGTCCAGCACGCGCTCGAGGTAGGCCTTCTCCCGCGTGTACGAGGCGCCGGGCCAGCCGTGCGTGGGCCAGGACTCGTCGACGGCGCGGTCCTTGGGGCCCGGGGAGTACGCCCCCACCGACGATGCGTACACCAGCGCGGGGACGCCCGCCGAGGCGACGGCGTCGAAGACGCGCGTGCTCCCGATGACGTTGGTCCGCCAGGTCGCCGCGGAGTCATGGGTCGGGTGGAACGCCCACGCCAGGTGGACGACCGCGTCGGCGCCGCGGAAGAGGGGCACGAGGTCGGCCGTCGCGACGTCGGCGGCCGCCCATTCGGTCTTCGGGGCCGTCCAGTCGGGTTCGCGCCGTGCCAGCCCCAGGACCGAGTCGACACCCGGATCCCGGCCGAGCGCCTCGACCACGCTTGTCCCGACATTTCCGGTCGCTCCGGTGACCACGATGCGCATGTTCAAGCGCTACCCGGCCGGGCTCGGCCTAATCCGTTCCCGCATCGGCGCTGGTCGCGGCACGGATATGCATAAAACAGCTCTATAGGGGAGAAAGCCCGGCATGAAAAACGGCAGAACGATCGAGACCAACATCCCCGCACGGCTCGATCGACTTCCCTGGGCACGCTGGCATTGGCTGATCCTCCTCGGGCTGGGGACCGTTTGGATCCTCGACGGCCTCGAGGTGAACGTGGTGGGCGTCATCGGGCCCCGCCTGACGGACAAGGCCGGGGGCCTCGGGCTGACCGACTCCCAGGTCGGCCTCGGAGCCGCCTGTTACGTCGCGGGGGCCTGCGCCGGCGCCTTGTTCTTCGGCTATCTGACGGACCGGTTCGGGCGCAAGAAACTGTTTCTGATAACGCTCGGGGTCTATCTGCTGGCCACCGTGGCGACCGCCTTCTCATTCAATCCGATCTGGTTCTACGCCTGCCGGATCATCACCGGGACGGGGATCGGCGGAGAGTACGCCGCGGTGAATTCGGCCGTCGACGAATTGATCCCCGCGCGGCTGCGCGGCACCGTCGACGTGGTGGTCAACGGCTCGTTCTGGCTGGGAACGACGTTCGCCGCGCTCATGTCCGTGCCCGTGCTCAACGCCTCGGTGCTGCCGAAGGACGTGGGCTGGCGGCTGCTGTTCGGGATCGGCGCGCTGCTGGGCGTGGGCATCCTGTTCGTACGGCGGATGGTGCCGGAGAGCCCGCGCTGGCTGTTCATCCACGGCCGAGACGACGAGGCCGAGAGGATCGTCCGCGACATCGAGCGGACCGTCTCGGAGGAGAGCGGCGAGAAGCTCGACGAGCCCGACGACAGCATCGAGATCCGGCAGCGGCGGACGGTGGGCTTCGGGGACATCGTCCGGACGGCCGTGAAGCTGTACCCCCGGCGGACCGTCCTGGGGCTGGCCCTGTTCATCGGCCAGGCGTTCCTCTACAACGCCGTCTTCTTCACGTACGCGCTGGTGCTGTCGAAGTTCTTCAAGGTGCCCGACGACCGGACCGGCTGGTACCTGGTGCCGATCGGGCTGGGCAACTTCTTCGGCGCATTCATCTTGAGCCGGCTGTTCGACCGTCTCGGCCGCAAGATCATGATCTCCGGGACCTACATCGTCTCCGGGGTACTGCTGATCGGCACGGCGCTGCTCTTCCGCGGCGGGCACCTGTCCGCGACGACCCTGACGATCTGCTGGGTGATCGTGTTCTTCTTCGCCTCGGCGGGCGCCAGCTCCGCGTACCTGACCGGCTCGGAGATCTTCCCGATGGAGACCCGCGCCATGGCGATCGCCTCGTTCTACGCGGTCGGCACGGCGGTGGGCGGCATCTTCGGCCCGGCCCTGTTCGGGAAGCTGGTCGACACCGGCAAGGAGTCGGCCGTGAGCGACGGCTACCTGCTGGGCGCGGTCCAGGGCCGGCGGCGAACGGCCAGAGGGGGTCAGACGAGATAGGTCGCCTCGCCGCCGATGGCGCGGCCCGGCGGCCGCTCGTCGGTGGATCCGGGATGCAGATCCAGGACCGCCTCGAACTCGGCATCGGCCCCGCGTACGGCCGAGAGCGTCAGCTTCCCGGCGTCACGGCCACGGCTGACGGCCGTGTACAGCGTGGTTACCGAGCGCAACGGCCGGCCGTCGGCGAGGACGAGGACGTCCCCGGTCCTGAGGCCGGCGTGGTCGGCGCGGCTCTCCGGCTCGACCGCGCGGACGAGGAGCCCGAGGGTCTCGGGCAGCCCGACGCTGCCGCGGATCTTCACCGTGACATGGGCGGGGGCGAGGGTCAGCCCCAGGCGCGGGAACGTCTCGTCGGTCGTCCAGCCCTCGAACGAGATGAGGAGCCGACGCAGAAGCGCGGCGAGCGCGTCCCGCTCGTCCTCGCCGAGCGCCGCGAGGAGGCGGTTCTCGGTGGCGACGTGCGCCGGAGTGACGCGCTCGAAGAGCGACCGGCCCGCGTCGGTGAGCCTGACCAGGCTGTTGCGCCGGTCTCGCGTGTCCGGTGACCGGGTGACGAGCCCCCGCTCCACCAGGCGCTCCACGCGGACGCTGACCGTGCCGGAGCTGAGATTCAGCTCCCGCATCAACCGGCGCTGGGAGACGCCGCCGGGCCGATCGAGGCGGCGGAGCGTCACGAGTGCGTAGAAGTCCGCGCCGTTGAGACCGTACTCGGAGTAGGTCGCCGCGAGCTCGGTGTCGAAGATCTGGCGGAGCCGTCCGAGCCGCGCGACGATCGCCACGGGCGAGAGGTCGAGGTCGGGTCGCACCGCCGCCCAGCCCGCCAGCAGCCGGTCCACCGAGTCGTGCGGACCACTCATCGCCGAGCCGGGATCTGACATGACGATAGTGTACGCTCGCGGCCAAAAGCTTTGGCCCAAGCATTCCCCCCGAGTGAGGCAGCATGAAGATCGGTGTCATCGGTGCCGGCCGGATCGGCGGCGACGCCGCGCGGCTGTTCGCCGCCGCAGGCCATGACGTGTCCCCCTCCCCCGGCCCTGACCCGGTGCGCCTGCGCGCGAAGGCCGCGGACTTAGGACGTCGTGCACGAAACGGCGATGTACGCGACGCCGTGGCGTCCGGGGACGCCACGGACCTCGGCGGCGACGCGCGGTGAGCACCTACGAGGAGAAGACTCCGCCGCGCCCCTCCGCCACCGCTCCGACGCGGACCGCTCCTCCCCGCGGGGGAGGCACGGGCCTCGTTCTCGCGCTCATGGTGACGGCCCAGTTCATGGTGATCTTCGACTCCTCGATCATCAACGTGGCGCTGCCGACCATCCAGAACTCGCTGGGCTTCACCGCCCTCGGCGCCGAGGGCGTGATCACCGCGTACGCCACCGCCTTCGGCGGCCTGCTGATCCTGGGAGGCCGGCTCTGTGACCTGTTCGGCCACCGCCGGATCTTCGTCACCGGCCTGCTCGCCTTCGGTGTGACCTCACTGGCCTGCGGTCTGGCGATCTCCCCGGCGTTCCTGGTCATCGCCCGCGTCGCGCAGGGTGCGAGCGCCGCGCTCCTGGCGCCCTCGGCGCTGGCGCTGCTGACCACGACGTTTCCCGAAGGCGCCGCGCGCAACCGGGCGCTGGGTGTCTTCGGCGCCGCCACGTCGCTGGGCTTCGTCGCCGGGCAGATCCTCGGCGGGGTGCTCGCACAGACCGTGGGGTGGCGCAGCGTGTTCCTCATCAACGTGCCGATCGCGGTCCTCGCCGCCGCGCTGACCGTACGGTCGATCCCCGGCATCACCCCGGTGGGCGGCCGCCGGGCGCCCGACGTCCTCGGCGCCGTCCTCGTCACGTCCGCTGCCGCCCTGCTGGTGTGGGCGCCCACGTACGGGTCCGGCCACGGGTGGACATCAGGCGGTTTCGTCGGCGTCATGGTGGCCTCGATCGCCCTTTTCGGCGTCTTCGTGCTGATCGAGAGATCACGGCGCGATCCGCTCATCCGCCTGTCGCTGCTGCGCTCCAGGTGGCTGATCGGCACGAACCTCGCGACGGCGGTCACCGGTGCGCTCAACGGCGCGGTCGTCCTGCTGTGCAGCCTCTTCCTCCAGCAGGCGCACCACTACAGCCCGCTCCGCGCGGGCCTGGCGTTCGTGCCGACCGGCGTCGCCGGCCTCATCGCCGGGGTTCGCCTGGCGGGTCCGCTGATCACCCGGCTGGGCGTCCGCTCGGTGCTGACCTGGATGCCCCTGATCTCCGCGGTGGCGATCGCCGGACTGAGCCGGCTCCCGGGCCACGCGCCGTACTATCCGCCCCTGCTGCCCTGGCTCGTGGTGATCGGGCTCTCGTTCACCACGGCCGCGGTCGCGACGACGGTCGCGGTCTCGACCGGTGTCGCGCGCGGTGAGCAGGGAATGGCCGCCGCACTGCGTCAGACGGCGTTCCAACTGGGCGTCGCCCTGGGCGTGGCGGTCTTCGTCTCCCTGGCCGCGAGTCACACCGGCGCGCTGCTCGGCCACGCGCATCCGCCGACCCGTGAGGCGGCGCTCACGGCCGGGTTCCGCCTGTCGCTGGTCGTCCTGGCCGTGCTCTCGGCCGTCGGAGGTCTGATCGCGTTCGCGCTGCTGCGCTCCCCGAACGAGACCGCGGAACCGACCGGAGACTAAGAGATGAGGCGGGCGACGGCGGTCATCGTGCCGGGGGCGACCTCGGTGAAGCCGCCGTCGCGCACCGCCACGTCGGCCTCGGCGACGCTGCGGGCCCAGTCGTCCGCCTCCACCACCCGGACCCGCAGCCCCGGCCACGCGCCACGGGCGCGCAGCAGCAGCTGGGCCGCGTGACCGGACTGCGCGGCGGACTTCCCGGTGGTCATGGCGACGCCGGGGTCGAGGGTGACCAGGGCGTACGGCGGCTCGGGCGGGGGTTTCGGCTCGTCGTCGCGTGGCAGGTCCGTGCCGCCGACCTGCAGCTTGGAGATCTCCGGCGGCACCTCCGTGACCGGTCCGGGCACGAACGCCCGCGCGAGCGCGCCGTCATGGTCGACCAGCACGCCGGGCAGGGCCGCGAGCGCCTCCCAGCGCGCGCCGCGGGCCCGTCGCGCCACCTTGCGGATCCGCCGCGACTCCCAGGCCGCCACCGCGTCGTGCCACTCCCCGCCCGGCGCCGAGCGCGGATCGGTGAGCAACCGGACGACGGCCATGGCGGCCGCCTCGCAGACCGCCAGGTGCGACGGCGGCGCGGCCTTCTCGATGCGCAGGGCGAGCTGCATCGCCCAGGCGGGCTCCTCGGGGTCCTCGGTCACGCCCCAATGTCTACCAGCCCACGGGAGCCGGGCCGTCCCCGGATCTCCCGCGGACGTGGCATGGTGGGCGGCATGAAGGTGGTCTTCGGCGCGGACGACGAGAACGACTGCACCCGTGCGGTGCTGGAGCACCTGCGTGAGGTCGCCGACCTGCGCGTCATCGACGACCTCCCCTCGTGGCCCGACTTCTCCCGGGAGGCCGGCCGCGCGGTGGCGAGCGGCGAGGCCGACTACGGCGTGCTCATGTGCTGGACCGGCACCGGCACGTCGATCGCGGCCAACAAGGTCCCCGGCGTACGCGCCGCGCTCGCCTGGGAGCCGTGGATCGCGCGGAACGCCCGCCTGTGGAACGACGCGAACGTCCTGGCGCTCAGCCTCAAGCGCCTCGCCCCGGACGTCGCCGTGGAGTGCGTCCGGGCGTTCCTCGAGACCGAGCGCGAGGACCCCGAGGAGACCGCCACCATCGACCTGATCCGCGACCTGTGAGGATCCCTGTGGCACGCTGAACCGCATGATCCAGGTCTCCAGTCGCGTGGTCTATCAGAACCGGTGGATGACGGTCCGCGAGGACGACATCCGGCATCCGGACGGCTCCCCCGGCATCTACGGCGTCGTGGACAAGCCCACGGCGGCGCTGATCATCCCGATGGAGGACGACGGGTTCCACCTCGTCGAGCAGTACCGCTACACGCTCTCCCGCCGGTCGCTGGAGTTCCCGCAGGGCACCTGGCCGGACGACCGGGAGACGAGCACGGAGGAACTGGCGCGCGCCGAACTCGTCCAGGAGACGGGCCTGCGCGCCGAGACGCTGAAGCGGATCGGGTCGTTCGCCATCGGCCCGGGGTTCACCAGCCAGCGCTGTGACGTCTTCCTCGCCACCGGCCTGACTGCGGGAGAGGCGGCCGATCGCGACCCTGAGGAGCAGGAGATGACGCAGCGCTGGGTCGCGCGCCGGGACCTGGAGCGGATGATCCGCGAGGGCGAGATCGTCGACGGCTGCACGATGGCCGCCTACACCCTGCTGACCCTGGACGGCACGGGCGAACGCTGACCCGGAGGGCCGCCGGGTGAGGCCGGTGCCCGGGGATTGGCCATCGACACGCGGCGAACCGGCGTGTTCCGCTACCCGTATGACGCACCCACTCGACGACGCCCACGCGACCGGGAAGGCCCTCGAACTGGTCGCGGAGGCGGCCGTCCCGTACCTGGACTCCCTGGCGACCCGGCCGGTGAACGAGCCGGGCTCCGAGGCGTTGCTCGGCGGGCTCGGCGGTCCGCTGCCCGAACGGGGTGACGGCACGGTCGACGGCGTCGCGCGCCTGCTGCGGATCGGCACCTCCGCGGCCACCCACTCGGCCGGGCCGCGGTTCTTCCACTTCGTCGTCGGCGGCAGCACGCCCGCCGCGCTCGCCGGTGACTGGATCGCCTCGCTCCTCGACCAGAATCCGGGCAACTGGGCGGCCTCGCCCCTCGGCACCCAGGCCGAGACGGTGGTCCTGGGCTGGCTGAAGGACCTGTTCGGGCTCCCCGAGTCCTACGGCGGGGTGCTCACCACCAGCGCCACCTCCGCGAACTTCACGGCGCTGTCGGCGGCGCGGTTCTGGTGGGCGGAGCGGCACGGCGTGAACGTCACCGCCGACGGACTGGCGGGATTGCCGCCGATGCCGGTCTTCTCCAGCGGATACGTCCACGTGAGCACGCGCAAGGCCCTGCAGATGCTCGGCGTGGGGCGGGACACGGTGCGGAGGTTCGCCCGGGACGACGCCGGCCGCGTCGACCTCACCGCGCTCGACCGGGCGCTCGCCGAGGCCGACGGCCCGGCGGTGATCGTGGCGAACGCCGGCGACGTCAACACCGGCGACTTCGACCCGATCGACGAGATGGCCGACCTCGCCCAGCGGCACGGCGCGTGGCTCCACGTGGACGGCGCGTTCGGGCTGTTCGCCGCCGTGTCACCGCGCACGCGGCACCTGGTGAGCGGGATCGAGCGGGCCGACTCCGTGATCAGCGACGGCCACAAGTGGCTGAACGTCCCGTACGAGAGCGGGTTCGCGTTCGTACGGGACCCGGCGCTGTTGGGCCGGGCCTTCGGGGCGTGGGACGCGCCCTATCTGCCCGGGGAGGGGGATGAGCACGTCAACTACCAGTTCCTCGGGCCCGACTCCTCGCGCCGCGCGCGGGCCCTGCCGATCTGGGCGACGCTGCGCGCGTACGGGCGCGAGGGGCACCGGGCGATGGTGGAGCGCCATCTCGACCTGGCCGCGCACCTCGGCCGGCTCGTCGAGGAGGCCCCGGACCTGGAACTGCTCGCGCCGGTCACACTGTGCGTGGTGTGCTTCCGCTACCGGCGGCCCGGCGTGGCGGACCTGGACGCGCTGAACGCCCGGCTGGGCGCCGAGTTGCTCGCGGACGGGCGCGTCTTCGCCGGTACGACCGTCTATCGAGGGATCACCGCGCTCCGGCCGGCGATCGTGAACTGGCGGACCACCGAGGCCGACGTCGAGCTGCTGGTCTCGATCGTCCGGGAGATCGGCGCGCGGCTCACCGGGTGAGGGCGGCCGGCGCGCGGCTCGCGGATGACGGTCGAGCGGCTCGTGGCTCGCGGCTCGCGGCTCGCGGCTCGCGGATGACGGTCGGGCGGCGCGAGGCTCGCCGGGTAAGGGTCAGACGGCGGGCAGTTCGTGGAGCAGCGTGTCGGCGCGGCTCTGCGTCAGGCCGCCCTCGCCCAGGCGCGTGACGATCTTCTGGCGGAGGTCCGTGCACCGCTGCCGCAGGTCGACGCGCTGGCCGGCGGCGACCTCGTTCGTCAGCGCGGTGATGATGTTGTCGAGGTCCACGGCGACGTCGGACCGGACCTCCCGGACGGCCATGCCCTCGTCGACCGTGCGCCGCATCCGGGTGAGCGCCTCGACCGTGCCGGCCGGGGTCGGCGCGGTACGGGCCCGGACCTGGCGGGCCGTCGGCGGCGGCGACGGCGGTGGGACCGCGGGGGCCGCCGAGGACGATCCGGGGGGCGTGGCGCCCGGCGTGGCAGGTCCCGAGGTCACGGGCGCGGGCGACGGGGAGGCCGTGGAGCCCACCGGGCCGGACGGGGCGGTCAGCGCGGCCCTGGAACCGTCGTCGCCGGAGCCCAGCACGATGGCGATCACCGCGGCCGTGACCGCGGCGGCGGCGCCGGCGGCGATCGGCACCCGGCGCCGCTGGACGGCCGGGGCGGTCAGCACCCGTGTGATCGGGCGCACGGCCCTCCGCGGCGTGACGGCGTCGGGGCCGGCGACGGGCTCGGCGTCCACTCCCAGCGCCTTGGCGATCTCGGCCGCGGTCGGCCGGTCCGGCGCGGACGGGGCGACGCAGCGTGCCTGCAGGCCGCCGAGGGTCTCTCCCGGCCCGGGACGGCGGCCCTTCACCGCCTCGAACCACACGATCCCGAGGGAGTACACGTCGGCGGAGGGCGACAGGTCGTTCTCGGGCGGCAGGTAGTCGGGCGTGCCCATCCGCGCGTCACCGGCGATGCCGAAGTCGAGGACCTTCACCCCGGACGCCGTGACGAAGACGTTGGTGGGCTTGATGTCCCGGTGGACGATGCGCGCGGCGTGCGCGGCGGCCAGCGCGGAGGCGATCTGTCCGATCACCCGCTCGACGTCGGGGACCGGGCGCAGGTCGGCGAGCGTCGAGCCGGTGAGCAGCTCCATCACGATGTACGGCGTGTCGCCGGACTCGCCGTAGTCGTGCACCGTGACGATGTGCGGGTGGGACAGGGCGGCCGCCGCGCGCGCCTCGTCCCGGAACCTCCTGCGGAACTCCGGGTCCCGTGCCAGCTCCGGGTCGATGAGCTTGACCGCGACGTTGCGGACCAGGACCTCGTCCCGGGCCAGCCAGACGGATGCCATGCCACCACGGCCGATCCGCTCGCGGAGGCGGTACCGGCCGGCCAGAAGCGACTGCATCGGCTCAGTCTTCCCCAACTCCCGCGTTTCGCACGAGCTTTCTAGTGTGCCCCCGATCTTCCGTTGCCGAGAGAGGAGGCGCGGGCCACCAGGTGGGTGTCCAGGATGACGACCGGGCGATCGATCTCCTCGCCGCGGATGCGGGCGACCAGCAGCCGCGCCATCTCCCGGCCCATCGCCTCCAGCGGCTGGTGCACGGAGGTGAGGGGCGGGTCGGTGTGCCGCGCGATCGAGGAGTCGTCGAACCCGACGACCGCGACCTCCCGGGGGATGTGGACTCCGCGCTCCTTGAGCACCCGCATGGCGCCGACCGCCATCGGGTCCGACGCCGCGAAGACGGCGTCCAGCGCCGGTTCGCGGGCGAGGAGCTCGAGCATGCCGCGTTCGCCGGACTCCTCGCTGAAGTCCCCGTGCACGACCGGCCCGGTGAGCCCGACGGCGGCGAGGGCGTCGTGGTACCCGTCGAGACGGTCGACGCCGACCTGCATGTCCTGCGGGCCGCCGATCGTGGCGATCCGGCGGCGCCCCAGGCCGATGAGGTGCTCGACGGCCTGCCGGGCGCCACCGCGGTTGTCGGCGTCCACGCAGCTCACCGGGACCACGCCGACGGGCTTGCCGCCGAGCACGGTCGGCACGCCGTTCTCCTCAAGGTGACGCGGCAGCGGGTCGCCGCCGTGCAGGGAGATCAGCAGGACGCCGTCGACGTGCTGGCCGGTGAGGTAGCGCTCGAACCGCGCGTGCTCCTCCTCCGACTGGGCGATGACCAGCAGCAGCTGCAGCCCGGTGTCCGCGAGACCGGCGCTGATCCCGCGGATGATGCCGGCGAAGTACGGCTCGCCGAAGACGCGTTCCTCCGACTCGGACACGAACAGCGCCACCGTGTCCGTACGGCGCGTGACCAGGGCGCGGGCCGCGCGGTTCGGGACGTACCCGAGCTCGTCGATGGCCCGCAGCACGGCCTCGCGCGCCTCCGGGCTGACCTTCGGCGAGCCGTTGATCACCCGGGAGACGGTGCCGCGGCCCACGCCGGCCCGTGCGGCGACGGCCTCGAGGGTCGGTCGCCGCCCGCTCGTCACGTGCTCTCCGGCCGGGGCGCCGAGAGCGCTCTCTCGCCCGCAATGAGCCGGTGCACCGGAAGTGCCCGCGACGGCGGGCGACGCGATGGTCGGTCGACAGTGTTCACAGGCTCATTCTGCCGAGCCCGCCCTGCCCGATCACCGAGGAGTACCACTGCGCGCTGGTCTTGGGGATCCGCGCCTGGGTCAGGAAGTCGACGTAGACGAGCCCGAACCGCTTGGCGTACCCCCAGCCCCACTCGAAGTTGTCCATCAGTGACCAGCAGAAATAGCCGCGCAGGGGCACGCCCGCGCTGATCGCGGTGTGGCAGGCGCGCAGGTGCGCCTCGATGTAGGCGACGCGGTCGGGATCGTCGACCCGCGGCCCGTCGCCGTTGTCGCCCTCGGCGACGACGTCGTCGAAGGCCGCGCCGTTCTCCGTGACGTACAGCGGCACGGACGGGTACTCCTCCGCCACGCGCGTCAGCACCTCGGACAGCCCGGACTCGTCGATCTCCCAGCCCATCGCGGTGACCGGCTTGCCGACCTGGACGAACCCGACGTGCTCGCTGCCCGGCCACGGCGACGCCTCGGCGAACGGCGAGGTGATCGCGCGCGCCGCGCCCTCCTTGCCGGTGACGAAGAAGCGGTTGTAGTAGTTGATCCCGAGCTGGTCGACCGACCCGCCGATGATCTTCATGTCGCCGTCCCGTACGTCCGGCGCGTAGTCGCCCAGGTCGGCGATGACGTCCTGGGGGTACTCGCCGCGCAGCAGGGCGTCGAGGAAGAGGCGGTTCTGCAGCCCGTCGATGCGCCGGGCGGCGTCGAGGTCCTCCGGCGCCTCGCTGGCCGGCGACACGGCGTACAGGTTGACCGACGCGCCGACGTTCCGGCCCTCCCCGCGCAGCGACTGCGCGGCGAGGCCGTGGCCGAGCAGCAGGTGGTGGGCGGCCCGCATGGACGCCCCCGGCTCGCGGCGGCCCGGCGCGTGGTCCCCGGACGCGTACCCGAGGAACGCCGCGCACCACGGCTCGTTGATCGTCGTCCAGTTGACGATCCGGTCGCCGAGCGCGTCACAGAGGAGCTGGGCGTACTCGGCGAAGCGGTACGCCGTGTCGCGCTCCGGCCAGCCTCCGGCGTCCTCCAGGGCCTGCGGCAGGTCCCAGTGGTAGAGCGTCGGCCAGGGCTGGACGCCCGCCTCGAGGAGCGTGTCCACGAGGCGCCGGTAGAAGTCCAGGCCCTTGGCGTTGACCGGTCCGCGGCCGTCCGGCAGTACGCGCGACCAGGAGATCGAGAACCGGTACGCCGACAGGCCGAGGGAGGCCATCAGCGCGACGTCCTCGCGGAACCGGTGGTAGTGGTCGGTGGCGACGTCGCCGGTGTCGCCGCCCAGCACCTTGCCCGGCGTATGGGCGAAGGTGTCCCAGATCGACGGCCCGCGCCCGTCCTCGTCCGCCGCGCCCTCGATCTGGTACGCCGCGGTGGCCGCGCCCCAGACGAAGTCGGTGGGGAACCTGATCTCCGTCTCCGCGCGTGATTTCTGGATCGTCATGCCTTCACGGCCCCTTCCATGATTCCGCTGATGATCTGGCGGCCGAATACCACGAAGACGATGAACAGCGGGATGGTCGCCACGACGGTTCCGGCGAACATCAGCGTGTAATCGTTGAAGTAGGCGCTGTTCAGCAGCGCCAGGGAGTACTGGACGGTCGGGTTGTCCGGGTTCAGCACGGCCCGGGGCCAGATGAACTCGTTCCACTGCTGCATGAAGGTGAACAGCGCCAGCACGGAGGCCGCGGGGCGCAGCGCGGGCAGCACCACGCTCCAGAAGATCCGGAACGTCGACGCGCCGTCGACGCGGGCCGCCTCGACCAGCGCGTCCGGGATGGCCTGCGAGGCGTACTGCCGCATCATGAACACGCCGAAACCGGTGACGAGGAACGGCACGATCACCGCCTGGAGCTTGCCGGTCCAGTGCAGGTGCACCATCACCATGTACAGCGGGATGAGCCCCATCTGCACCGGCACCATCATCGTGGCGACGACGATCAGCAGGAGCGCGTTGCGGCCCTTGAAGCGCAGCTTCGCGAAGGCGAAGCCGGCCAGCGACGCGAAGAACACCGTCGACAGGGCGATGACGGCCGAGGCGATCGCGGAGTTGATCAGCGCCTTGGCGAAGTGGGCCTGCTCGTTCTCGAAGACGCGGCGCAGGTTGTCGCCGAGGTGCTGACCGGCGATGAACGGCGGCGGCACGGCGCCGACGACCGCGTTGGTCCGCGTGGCCACGACGAACATCCAGTACAGCGGGAACGCGGACAGCACGATCGCGAAGATCAGCACGATGTACGTGAGCGGGCTGGCCTGCCACAGCCGCGCCGAGCCGGCGACGGCCTGCCGGGAGCCGCGGACGACGGCGCGCCGGGAGCGTCTGGCGGCGTGCTTCACTTGTCCTCACCTCCGGCGAAGCGGCGGATCAGCAGGAAATTGACGAGAGAGAACACGAGGATCAGCAGGAAGAGCATCCAGGCGACCGCGGAGCCGTAGCCGTACTGGAAGCGGTTGAAGGCGTTCTCGAACATGTACATCGCCACGGTCTGCGACTGCCGCAGCGAGCCGCCGTTCATGTAGCCGAAGTTGAACAGCAGCGGCTCGGTGAACAGTTGCAGGCCCCCAATGGTGGAGATGATCGAGGTGAAGATGATCGTCGGGCGCAGCATCGGCACGGTGATCCGCCAGAACTGCTGCCGCCGGGACGCGCCGTCGATCGCCGCGGCCTCGTACAGGTCACGCGGGATCGCCTGCATGCCGGCGAGGAAGATGAGCGAGTTGTAGCCGGTCCACCGCCAGTCGACCATGGTCGAGATGGCGACCCAGGAGCCCCAGCGGTTCGCCTGCCAGTCGATCTTGTGGACCCCGAAGAAGTGCAGGATCCAGTTGATCATTCCGTAGTCGCGGCCGTACAGCTGGGTGAACACGATGGCGACCGCCGCGACGGACGTCACGAGCGGCAGCAGCACGCCCATCCGGAACAGCGTCTGGAAGCGCAGCCGCCGGTTGAGCGCGTTCGCCAGCAGCAGCGCCAGGATCAGCTGCGGCACGGTGGCGATGACGAACATGCCGAGCGTGTTGACGACGGCGTTCCAGAACTGGTCGTCGGTCATCAGCCGCGTGTAGTTGCGCAGGCCGATGAACTTGTGGTCGCCGATGATCTCCCAGCGGTTCAGCGAGACCCAGAACGTGTAGCCGAGCGGGAAGAGCCCGAACGCCAGGAAGAGGATGTAGAACGGCGAGATGTAGAGGTAGGGCGAGTACTTCAGGTCCATCCGGGCGAGCCGGGCGCGAAAACCGCGCCGCTCGTGAGGCGCGGCGCGAGGTGCGGCCGTTGCGGGCCGCAGGTCGACAGCCATCCAGCAGTTCCTTTCACGAAGAAGACGGGCGAGCGTGGAGACGGGCGGCGCCGGCCGACGCGTCCTGGGGAAGGCCGGCGCCACCCGTCGGTCTACAGGCCCGCCGCCTTCTTGGCGTCGGAGACGGCCTTGCTCCAGCCGGAGGACGAGGACAGCTTCTTCTGCGCGATCGCGCGCAGGTCCGCCTCGACCGCCTGCCGGACCTCCTGGTTGTCGGACCCGAGGTAGACCGGCTTGAGGCCCAGCGCGGTCGTCCCGTAGATCTGGCCGACCGGGGCGTTGTTGAAGTACGGGTTGTTGAACGCCTTGACCGACGGGTCATTGAGCGCCTGCGGGGAGGACGGCAGGTTGTTGGCCGACTTGAACGCGGCGATCTGGCCCTGCGGGCTGGTCAGGAACTTGGCCAGCTCGGCCGCCTCCTTGGGGTGCTTGCTCTGCTGCGGCACGGCCAGCCAGGAGCCGCCCCAGTTACCGCCGCCGCCCGGCACGCCCGCGACGTCCCACTTGCCCTGCTGGCCGTCGCCGCCGTACTGCTTGATGAGGCCGAGCATCCAGGCCGGGCAGGGCGCGGTGGCGAAGGCGTCCTTCTTCAGCGCCTGGCTCCACGGGTCGGACAGGAACTGCACGCCGTTGGCGAGCCCGGCGTCCGACATCTTCACCGTCTCGTCGAACGCCGCCTTCACGGCCGGGTTCGACTCCATGATGAACTTGTTGCTCCGGTCGAAGTACGTCTGGTTGGAGGTCTTACCGGCCTCCTGCATGAGGATGGTGTTGTAGTACGTCTCCGGGCTGTCGATGAACTTCGTGTCGCCGCCGACCCTCGAGGTGAACCGCTTGCCGACGTTGATGAAGTCGTCCCACGTGGGCCAGAGCTTGGTGACCTCGTCGCGCTGCGTGGGCAGGCCCGCCTTCTTGAACAGGTCGGTGCGGTAGCACAGTGCCATGCTGCCGACGTCGGTGCCGAGGCCGATGAGCTTTGAACCGTCCGCGCTGATGCCGGCCTGCCACTTCCATGGCAGGTAGTTGGTCTGCAGCGACGACGCGCCGTACTGCTTCAGGTCGACGAACTTGTCGGGCTGCGCCATGAACTTGTTGACGATGCCCTCTTCGAGCGCGACCACGTCGCCGGCGCCCGCGCCCGCCGCGATCCACTGCTGGAGCCGCGGGGTGTAGTCGTCGAGCTTGGGGACGTTCCGCTCGTTGATCTTGATGTTCGGGTGCTGGGCCTCGAACTGCTTGAACAGATCCTGGTAACCGAAGTTACCGAAGTCGTCGACGTTGAGCGTGACCTTCGCGCTCGAGCCGTTGGAATCGTCCGACTTTCCGTCGTCGCTGGAGCACGCCGACGCCGCCGCGAGCGCGGCGGACAGCACGATCGCCAGGGCGCCGACTCGCCCGCGATGCATGTTGACCCTCATGACGGACCCCTCTCAGGTCGTCTCCATAGGCGGGGGGTTGATCGGGCTCCTCGGGAACCCGCGGTGTTCTGTGGGAGCGCTCCCACGAAGGGAAGCCGGGAGGCGTAGGGGATGTCAATAGCCCGAAACACATTCGTTACGCGGACGTCACGTCCTCCTACCCTGCGGCGACACGGTGCCTCCGACCCCCGCCGCCTGCGCTCTCGCCCGGCCGACCCGTGGCAACCTCGGAGAATGAGGCTTCCGGAGCAGATCGCGCGCACTCGTTTCGCGGCCGCGCGCGCCGCCCGCATGGCGACCGTCGACGAGACGGGGCGTCCGCATCTGGTCGTCATGACGTTCGCCGTGGACGGCGACCGGATCTACTCCGCCGTCGACGCCAAGCCGAAGTACACCCGGGATCTCAAACGGCTGCGGAACATCCAGGCCGACCCCCGCGTCACCGTGCTGGCCGACCACTACGAGGACGAGTGGTCCCGCCTCTGGTGGGTACGCGCCGACGCCACCGCCCAGATCATCGAGGACCCGGAGGCCATGGCCGCGCCGATCGGCCTGCTCTGCGAGCGCTACCGGCAGTACCGCGCCAATCCCCCGGAAGGCCCGGTCATCGCCCTGACCGTACAGAAGTGGACCGGCTGGTCCGCCTCCTGACCACCGCGGATTCGCCTCGCGCCGCCTACGACCGCCTCCTCGGGCGATAGCGGCGCAGGAGCCACAACGCCAGGACGACGGCCGGTACGGCCCCGCCCACCATGAGCCCCTCGGTCAACCGGCTGGAGCTCAGCCGGATCGGCGATCCCGCGGTGTCGTTGACGGCCGGAAACGTGAGAGTCGCCGATACGGTCCGCTTGATCATGCCGCTCTGCAGCGTCAGCCGGGCCTTCCACGGACCGCTCGGCAGTCTGCGGTCCAGGACCACGCTCACCGGTGCACTGTCGCCCGGGACCAGGGTGGTCCCGAGCGTCGCGGCGAACGGGCCGGCCTTCATCTTGCCGGGGCCGTCCGACAGCGTCAGGGCACCGCCCATCTCGAGGACCCGACCGCCCGAGTTACGGACCTGCGCGAGAACCTCCGGGCTGCCGTCCTTACGTCGCGCGGGCGTCAGGCTCGTGATCTGGAAATCAGAGGCGGGCTCCCCGCCCGGTCCGACGTCGAGGAAGGTGCGGACACCGACCCTGTTGATCACTCCGAGGTTGTGCCGGGCGTCCGGCAGAGCCTCGGCCTGAGCCCAGACGACACCGTAACGCTCTCCACGCGAGGCCGACGGCGGGACCTTGATCGTCACGCGTGCCGTCCCCTCGCCGTGCGGGGACAGATCGAGCGACGGCTTGTCGAGCGACATCCATGTCGTCAGCTCGTTAGGGGTCCGCCCGATCAGTGGGATGAACCTGTGCTTGAGGACCTGCGCCGCGCCCGCGTAGAGCTGTACTCGCAACGGCCTGGTGGACGCGTTCTCGACGAGTATCCGCCGGTGGATGGTCGTACCGGGCGCTATGTGGTCGACGATCTGATAATAGGCACGGGGATCCTTGCGGCGTACGACCGGTGCTTCCAGCAGACGGATTCCGAAGCGACCGTGCGCGTCGTGCGACGCCACCGCCGCGGACGCACTGCTGGTCGTGTTCATGGAGAACACGACCAGCAACATCATGGTCGACCACGGTGATACGGGATCATGCGACCGAATGGGTCACCGTCCCGGTGTAGGTCCGCCCCGCTGTCGCGGTGACGGGAATGGCCACGGTCAGGGCCGGACTCCAGGATGCGGTATTGCCGCCGACGCCGCCGGTGTGGGTGTAAACGGGCTGCGGCGTAGTGCTCAAGGTCTGCGTGGTCGGCGTGAAAGTACCGTCTCCGGTCGTCGTGGCGGCGCCCGGCACATAGGTCACGGCGGACGGCGGGATCGCGGGGACGTCGGCTCCTCCGTCGAAGGGCGAAGCCGAAACGCTCGCCGTCCAGGACGCGGGGTTGGCGCCCCGAGCGTCGGTGACCGTCACCGTGCCGAACACCCCCGCGGGGTTCGTGACGGTGGCGCCGGGCGCCCCGTTGTTCAGCGCCGCCGTGTCCGGAACGGTCAGCGACAGGTCTCCCGCGTTGACGGTGAACGTGGTGATGGTGCCCGTGGAACAGCCCGTCGGACTCCCACAGGTACCCGCGCTCACCGGCTGCGACGCGGTCACCCCGAGAACGACGGCACCGGCGACCGTCAGCGTGATATGACGCACTTATCCCTCCTCGCATGGAATGCTCGATCATAAGGAAACGCGACCGGCCGACGCTGATGCAAAGAATTCCGTTTCGCCGTCGCTCGAAGATCGCAGCCATAGGCTACCCACTCGACACGTCGCCTACACCGCGTGAAATCTCGTTCGCAGCACCACGGTAAGCCGCCTTGAAGTCCATTTCCGGGCACCACTCGGTCTGCGTCCGATTTCCAAATAATCCAGACACTTCACTTCATCGGCTCCCGTGACGATCCGAACTACGTCCCGGGATTCACCACCGGCGTGTCCCGATGGAACCTGAACGGGAGCCGAGGTAGAAGGATCGTGCGATGAGACCCGCCGGGAAGCCGATCGGCGGTCGACGGGAGGCAGCGGACCGGATGATTCCTGAACGCCGCAGACGCGTTCTGACACTGTGGGCGACCGGCCTGATCGGTCATGCGCCGGCACCGCCGGCCAACGCCTCCGCCGACCTCGACTCGGTGATGGCCCTGCATGTCGGAGCCGTGACGATCACCGCTCCGACGTCGTTCTCCCTCGGTGCGGCCAGGCCAGGACAGACGACGGTGAGCCGGCTGGAACCGGTCCGGGTCGATGACACGCGCGGACCAGGCGCCGCCGACTGGACCGCCACCGTGTCGGCGACCGAGTTCAGCCCTGGCAGCGGAAGGGCCATAACGAAGGCCCACATCTCCTATTGGTCCGGTCCGGCCATTCGAACGACCGGCGACGGCGTCTTCATCCCCGGGCAGCTCTCACGGGGAAGAGCACAGTCGCTGAGCACGCCCCGGGTCGCGTTCAGTCATCTCGAAGGCAGCGGCGAGAACTCTGCGAGCTGGCGCCCGACCCTGGTGATCTCCATTCCGGACACCGCAGCCGCCGACGAGTACGCCGGCTCGATCATCCACTCGGTCGCCTGACGCCCCGCCGCGGGCGCTATGCGGTGGTGAGGGCGCGTACCTGGTCGACGGAGCGGAAGACCTCGGCGCGCATGCCGACCTCGCGTGCGGCGACCACGTTGACCTCGGCGTCGTCGATGAACAGGCAGTCCGCCGGCGCGACCCCGAGCCGCTCGGCCGCGATCTCGAAGGCGCGGTGGTCGGGCTTGGCCACGCCGATCGCGCAGGAGTACGTTCGCGCGTCGAAGTGCGCGAGCCACTCCCCGTGCCGCTCCTCGAAGACCGGGACCAGGTCGGCGATGATGTTCGACAGCAGGCCGAGCCGGCGGCCCTGGCGCGCCAGCTCCCCGACGAGGGACACCATGGCCGGGTCGGCGTTGGTCCAGCTCGCCAGGTCGGCCCCGATCAGCGCGTCGATCGTCGCGGGCGCGAACCGCACGCCGACGCGATCGGCGACCGCCGTCCAGTACTCCGCGCTCGACTGCCCCGCGTCGTACGGTTTACGGAGGGCCCAATAGGCGTCCCACAGCGTGTCGGAAGCGACTCCGGCGATCTCCTCGATCCGGCGCTTGGCCTCGGGCGTCTGCTGCAGCGCGATGACACCGAACAGGTCGAACACGATCGCAGGCGGCATGCGGTCCTCTCCTCGGGGCGGTGACCAGGGGCGATGCGAGCCTATGCCGTGCCGACGCCGCCTCGCGACGGCGGGCGGCCGCGACGATCGTTCAACCGGTGACCAGACGTGAACCCATCATTTGAACAAGCGGTTGGGCGGACAGGCCATAATGAGGGGGTGACGACCACGCGCAAGGACAACGGACGGCCGCGGGCCGATGCCCGCACCGGCTCCTCGGGGGGCGCCCGCCGTCGCGCGAAGGGCTCTACGGCACTCGCCTCCGAGCGCCGCGAGCACCTCGTGAAGCTCGCCGCCGAGCTGTTCGCCGAGAAGGGCTACCAGGCCACGACCGTCCGCAACATCGCGGACGAGGCGGGGATCCTGTCCGGGAGCCTCTACCACCACTTCGACTCCAAGGAGTCGATCGTGGACGAGATCCTGACGTCCTTCTTCGACGAGCTCGCGACCGCGAACCAGGCGGCCCTGGCCAAGGGCGGCGACCCGCGCGAGGTCCTGTCCGAGCTCGTGCGCATCTGCTTCGGCACGCTGATCCCGCACCGCGCCGCCATCATGGTGCTGCAGAACGACTGGAACTACCTCAAGCAGTTCGACCGGTTCGACTACCTCGCCAAGGCCGAGGGCGAGACCGAGCGGTTGTGGGTCGGTCAGATCGAGCGCGGCCAGGAGACCGGACTGTTCCGTGAGGACATCGATCCAAAGCTCACCTACCGCATGATCCGCGACACCATCTGGGTGACGGTGCGGTGGTTCCAGCCCGAGGGCCGGCTCGACGCCGAGGGCCTCGCCGACCACTACATCAAGGTCCTCTTCGACGGCATCTCCCGGCATCGCTGAGACCGTGCCGGGCGTCTCGGTGCGATGCCGTCATCGCCCGAGGCGCCCGGCGCGGTCCCGCCGGTGCCGTCAGACCTCTCGCGGGCTCTCGTTGAGCCTCCTGAGCTCCTCCGGAAGGCGTTCGAGCAGGCCACGCAGGTCGTCGGCGTGCTCCTCCTCCTGGGCGAGGATCGTCTCGAACACCCGCTTCGTCGTCGGATCCTTGTCCCCGATCCACTGGATGATCTCGGTGTAGGACATGATCGCGACGCGCTCGGCGACGAGGTCCTCCTTGGTCATCTCCACCAGGTCGAGGCTCCCGGCGTACTCGGCGTGCGCCCGGGTCGCGAGAGTGTCGGGGTTGAAGTCGGGCTCGCCGCCGAGCTGGACGATGCGTTCGGCCAGCATGTCGGCGTGGTTCTGCTCCTCCTGGGCGTGCTCCAGGAACTCCCCGGCGACCGCCTCGGCGTGGATGCCGGTGGCGGTGAAGTAGTGCCGCTTGTACCGCAGTACGCAGACGATCTCCGTGGCCAGCGCCTCGTTACAGACCTGGATGACGCGCTCCAGGTCCGCGCCGTACGCGTCGGTCACGGGCCCCTTGTCGATCTCGGTCTTGGCCCGCTCGCGGATCGTCTTGATGTCGGTCAGGAATTCGGCCATGGCGTTGGTACCTCCCGCCCCTGACCTACCTCAGCGGGCACGATCTACACCGGCGATCGGCCATTCCCTCGCGCTCATCGGCCCGACTCGACGCGAGCGGGTACGGCCGGCGCCGCGGCGGGCGGCTCGGCGACGGGCAGCAGGCGGGCGAGCCACCCCGGCAGCCACCAGTTCACCGCGCCGAGCAGCTCCATCACGGCGGGGACGAGCACCATCCGCACGACCGTCGCATCGACGAGCACGGCCACGCCCAGGCCCAGTCCCATCTGCTTGACCGCGATGTCCGCGCCGAGCAGCACCGACAGGAACACGCACACCATGATGGCCGCGGCGGCCGTGATCACCCGGGCGGTACGGGCCAGCCCGCGGGTGACGGCCTGCCGCGTGGGCAGGCCCGCGTCGTACTCCTCCCGGACCCGCGAGATGAGGAACACCTCGTAGTCCATCGACAGCCCGAAAAGGATGGGGAACATGAACAGCGGCACCCACGCGGTCACCGGCATCCCGGTCGGGAAGCCGAGCGCGTGCCCGAGCCATCCCCATTGGACCACCGCGGTGAGCACGCCGTACGCCGCCCCGATCGACAGCAGGTTCATCAGCGCGGCCTTGATCGCGATCGCCACGGACCGGACCAGCACGAGCAGCAGGATGAGGGACAGCCCGACGACCACCGCGATGAGCCACGGCAGCCGGGAGACGACCGCGTCGGCGAAGTCGATCGTCCCGGCGTTCGGCCCGCCGACGTAGACCCGCGGGCCGCCGGCGCGGTGCCGCCCGCTCATGGCGTCGCGCAGCCGGTGCACGAGCCTCGGCGTCGCGGCGTCCTGCAGACCCGTCCGGGGGTACGCGACGAACATGGCCGTGGTGCCGTCCCCGCTGGTCCGTACGGGCGTCACCGAGGCGACTCCCGGCGTACGGCGCACCGCGTCGGCCACCGGCCGTACGTCACCCGGCAGCCGGACCACCATGACCAGCGGCGCGTCGTACCCGGCGCCGAACCCGTCGGCGAGGATCCGGTGCGAGGCGTACGCGCTGGTGTCGTGCGGCTGGGTGCTGGAGTCGGTGAAGCTCAGCCGCATCGACAGCGCCGGCACGGCCAGCACAAGCAGCGCGATCGCCGAGACCGACAGGGCGGCGACCGGACGCCGCTGGATCACCCCGGCCCACCGCTCGGACAGGGGCCGGCGCGCGTTCCGGCGGGTCAGGGACCGCAGCCCGAACCGGTCGATGTTCCGGCCGGTGAAGCCGAGCAGCGCGGGCAGCAGGGTCACGGCGGTGACCATCGTCATCAGCACCGTCAGCGACGCGGCGACGGCGACGGCGTTCAGCAGCCGCTGGTTCATCACGAACAGCCCCATCAGCGCGACCACCACGGTCGTGCCCGCGAACAGCACCGACCGCCCCGCGGTGGCGATCGCGACCACGGTCGCGTGCTCCGGGTCGGCGCCGTCCTCGGCCAGGGTCTCGCGGTAGCGGGTGACGATGAACAGCGCGTAGTCGACGCCGACGCCGAGCCCGATGAGGCCGGCGACGATCGGCGTGAAGCCCGGCGCGGGCAGCAGGTGGCCGAGCAGGGATATGCCGGCCAGGCCCGTGCCGATGCCGAAGATCGCCGTCACGATCGGCAGGCCCATCGCCAGCAGCGACCCGAACGCGACGAGCAGCACGATCACGGCCGCCAGCAACCCGATCCCCTCGGTCGGCCCGCCGCCGGGGGTCTCGACGTTCACGACGGCACTGCCGCCGAGCGCGAGGCTGAGGCCGTTCCCCGACGCCCTCCGGACCTCGGAGATCATCGCGGTGACGTCCCCGACCGGCACGTCGTCCGCGTTCACGTCGAGCTGGACCGGGGCGAACGCCGTCCGGTGGTCCGGCGACACCTGCCCGGGCACCTGGTACGGCGAGCTCACCGACACGACGTGCGGGGCGCGGGCGAGCTCGCCGAGCACCCTCTCCACTCGTGGCCGCGCGGCCTCCACCCCGCCGTCGGCGCGGACGGCCAGGGTGAGCGTGTCACCGCCCCGGCCGGGAAAGTGCTGCTCGATCAGGTCCTGCGCCTGGGCGGACTCGGCCTTGCCGCCGGAGAAGTCGTTGTCGGCCGGCGCGGCGAAACCGAACCCGACCGCGATGACGATCGCGGCGCCGACCGTCCAGGCCGCGAGGACCAGACGCCTGCGGCGGTAACAGAAACGGGCCAGCCGCGCGAGCGGTCCGTCGTACATGGGATCACCTCATGGAACGTGTCAATGGCGTCCCGAGGGTCGCGGCCGGTCGTGCCCCCGCGCGTCAGCCCGGCGATGACACTTCCCGCCCCCCATACTCCCCACGGAGTACGAGCCCCTCCTCTCCCGTACGGAGCGGCCCGCAGCCTGCCGGTTCGCCCGGGCTCACGTGGCGGTGGCAGGGCGGATGAGGAGGGCGGCGCTGCCGTAGGAGCCGCCGAAGCCGGTGCAGAGCGCGACCTCGGCTCCGGGGACCTGGTTCACCCCGTCGCCGCGCAGCTGACGGACCGCCTCGGCGACGTTGTTGAGGCCGTGAACGTACCCCTCCGACAGCAGCCCGCCGTGCGGGTTCACGGTGGCCAGGCCGTTGTGGAGCGTCTCGGCGAGGTCGGCTCGGGTGCAGAGCCCGAAGTCCTCCAGCTGGCGCGGGACCAGCCAGGAGTAGGCGTCGTAGAGGAGGGCCACGTCCACGTCGGCCGGCGTCATCCCCGCCGCGGCGTAGAGGGGGCCGGCGACGTGGGAGGAGAAGATCCTCGTGACGTCGCCGGCCTTGTCCATGGCCGAGGCGCCCTGGCCACCGCCCCGTACGACGGCGTGGATGCGCGGCGCGGCCGGTGCCCGGTCGGCGGACGTGATGACGAGCGCGCAGGCGCCGTCCGTCTCCTGGCAGCAGTCGGCGCGGCGCAGGGGTGAGGCCACCGGCGGGCTCGCCCGGTAGTCCTCCATCTCGCGGCGCAGCGCGCGGGGATTGGCGGCGGCGTGCGCACGCGAGCTGCGGACCACCGCGCGCAGGTCATCCTCGGTGAGGCCGGTGTCGTGCAGGTAGCGCTGGGCGGCGAGCGCGAACTGCTGCACCGGTCCGGCCGACCCGTACGGGTGGGTGAACTGCTCCTCGACGCCCTCCCCCAGCTTCAGGGAGAGGGTGTTCATCCGCCGCCCCGAGCGGCCGTTCAGGGCCCGGTAGACCAGGACCGTACGGGCCAGACCCGCGTCGATGAGCATGGCGGCGTCGCCGAGGATCGAGGCGCACTGGGTGCCGCCGCCGTGGATCTCGTTGTGCCAGCCGAGCTCGATCCGCAGCTCCCGGGCGACGTGGATCACCGGGGCGGAGTCGCCGAGATGGTAGCTGAGCACCGCGTCCGGCCGCTGCCCGGCCTCGTCGATCGCACGGCGGGCGGCCTCGACGGCGAGTTGCAGCTCGGTCCGCCCGGAGGCGCGGGACAGGGCCGTCATCCCCACCCCGGCGATCGCCGCCTTACCGGAGAAACCCTGCATCCCGCCAGCATGCCTGAGCGAGTGCTTGCTCACCAGGCCGCGTAAAAAACTCGAACGTGTCTGTTCGAAGATCCATGAGCGGCATACTGGCCCCGTGACAGCAGACGACGACCGGGTGTCCACCGCCATCGACGTGACGGTGCCGAGTTCGGCGCGGATGTACGACTACGCGCTCGGCGGGAAGGACAACTACGCGATCGACCGGGAGACCGCCGACCGGATCTTCGCCGCGTTCCCCGCGCTGCGCGAACTGGTGGTGGCCAACCGCGGTTTCCTGCAGCGGGCGGTCCGGTTCGTCGCCGAGCAGGGCGTACGGCAGTTCGTCGACCTGGGCGCGGGCATCCCGACCTCGCCGAACGTCCACGAGATCGCCCGTGAGGCCCACCCGGACGCCCGCATCGTGTACGTCGACCACGACCCGATCGTCGCTGCGCACAGCAGGGCCCTGCGGGCCGA
This sequence comes from Actinoallomurus soli, assembly GCF_024055715.1. Lineage (GTDB taxonomy): Bacteria > Actinomycetota > Actinomycetes > Streptosporangiales > Streptosporangiaceae > Actinoallomurus > Actinoallomurus soli. Next base: position 22,412 of record NZ_JAMXMV010000032.1, on the reverse strand, counting down.
CGGAGACGCCGTCACGGTCATCGAGGCGGACATCCGGCGGCCCGACGACGTCCTCGCCGCACTGGAGGACAAGAAGGTCATCGACTTCGACGAGCCGGTCGGCATCCTGTTCATCGACGTGCTGCACTTCATCACGGACGAGGAGGACCCGGCCGGGATCGTCGCGCGCTTCCGTGACCGCTTCGCCCCGGGAAGCCACCTCGTGCTGTCCATCGCGTGCCGCGACGGAGTCGACCCGGAGAGCACGGCCAAGGTCACCGCGGCGTACCAGAACGCCACGACCCCGCTCATCCCGCGCACGCGGGAGCAGATCGAGCCGCTCTTCGCAGGCTTCGAACTCGCGCCGCCGGGCCTGGTGAGCATGGCCTGCTGGCGCGCCGACGGACCGGAGATCCCGGGCGGGCTCGCGGGCGTCGCCCGCAAACCGGCCGGGTGAGCCCCGAGGCTCGCTCCGGCCCGCTGTCCCGATCACGGTGTGATGCCCGTCGGGTTGACGACGACGAGTTCGGTGTCGCCGCCGTCCCGTTCCATCAGGTCCAGGCGGCCAGCTCGGCGATCACCTCGAATATCCTTCGGCGAAAGGGCCGATCGGCCGACGTAGCGCGTACGGCGTTCGGCTTGAGGGACGAGGTGCGGAGGATCACATGGACGCGGTGGATCAGGCGATCCTGCGACGGCTGCAGCGGGACGGCCGGCAGACGAACCGGGAGCTGGCCGAGGCGGTCGGGGTCGCGCCGTCGACCGCGCTCGAACGGACGCGGGCGCTGCGCGCTCGCGGCGTCATCACGGGCTTCCACGCGGCGGTGGACCCGGCGGCGCTGGGCCGCAGCGTGCAGGCGCTGATCTCGATCCGGATCCGGCCGCAGTCCCGTGAGGCGATCGAGTCGGTGCGCGACACCATGGCGGCGCTGCCCGAGACGCTGGGCGTGTTCGTGGTCACGGGGAACGAGGACGTTCTGGTCCACGTCGCGGTGCCCAGTACGGCGTACCTCCGCGACTTCGTGCTCGACCGGCTCGCCCGGCGCAAGGAGTTCGTCGACGTCCGGACCACGGTGGTCTTCGACTACGTGCAGCCGGTCGAGCAGTCCGAACTTCCAGCGGCGGATGACCGGAGAAGCCGAACTCCGTACGCCTGATCCGTCGCGATCCCGCCTTGAGCCGAATGAACAACAGCCACCCTGTACTGCACCGAACGAACATCGAGGGCTCAGCCAATTATCCGTACTTTCGCCTAGCTTCTCCGGCATGGAGCAACGAAATGACCTGTTCGGCGTTGGACTCGTGCTGGGGGCCGGGGTGCTGTGGGCGACGGTGGGGCCGGCCCAGGTGTTCGCGGACTCGCCGGCCGGGCCGGTCGCGCTGGGCGGGGCCCGGATCCTGGCCGGCGGGCTGGTGCTGGCGCTGGTGGTCCTGGCGACGCGGCGGGACGCCTTCCGTACCCTGACGCGGAGCACCTGGCCGTCCCTGCTGGCCGCCTCCTGCGCCACCGGGGTCTTCCAGGCGGCCTTCATGAGCTCGGTGGCCCGTACCGGCGCGGCGGTGGCCACGGCCGTGACGTTCGGCGTGGTGCCGGTCAGCACCGGCGTCGTCGAACGGCTCGCGCTCGGCACCCGGCTCTCGCGCGGGTGGGCGGCCGGCACGTGCGCCGCGATCGCCGGCTGCGCCCTGGTGATGACACCGGACGGACCGGTTCACGTGGACACGTACGGCGTGCTGCTCGGCGTGGCGTCCGGCGGCTGCTACGGGGTCTACACGGTGGCGGCCAAGCGGCTCACCGGCGGCCGCGCCGACATGACGGCGGCGGTCGCGGTGACGCTCCTCATCGGCGGCTCGTTCCTGGCACCGTGGACGCTGTCGCGGCTGCCGGCCCTGGGCACGGCGCGCTCTCTCCTGGTGGTGGGCTGGCTGGGCCCGGTGACGGCGGCGCTGGCGTACTCGTTGTTCGTGGCCGGGCTGCGCCGGGTCACCGCGGCGACGGCGGGCACGCTGTCACTGGCCGAACCGCTGGTCGCGACGGCGCTGGCTGTCCTGTTCCTGGGCGAGCGGATGTCCGTTCCGGTCGCGGCGGGGTCCGTGCTGCTGCTCGGGGGGCTGGTGATGGTCTCGGTTCCCGGGCGTCCCTCCCGGCGCTCGGCGCGCGCGGGAGGGCTCCCGGACGGGCCCGCGGACGCACCGCGGGTCAGAGTTCGTACTGGACCGCGGCGCGTTCGGCGAGGATCGGCGTGACGTACTCGTCGATGACGGCGCGGTGCACCGGGTGGTCGCGGTACACGAGGTAGGCGTCGCGGTCGGCGAAGTCCGCGACGACGGCGAAGTCGAAGTTGCCGGGGTTCACTCCGGCGTCGGCGCCCACCTGGTACGCCTCGATCTCGGGGATGGCGCCGGGCAGGGCGCTCAGCCGTTGCTCCAGGTCCCGCTTCCGCTCGTCCGTCGCGTTCTCGTTCCAGCGGAACATCACCACATGCCGGAATCCGGCCATGTCGCCTCCTCGATCGATGCTTCGCCGACGACGATACGAGAACGCCTCCGGCGGGCGGCGATCGCCACCCGGTTCACGCCGCGAGGTGCGCGGCCGAGCGTTCGGCCAGGTCGAACGCCCGCCGCAGGTCGGCACGCACCAGCCGCCCGTCCCGCTTGACGATCTCCCCGCCGACCAGGACGGTGTCCACGTTGCTCAGGTCCGCCGCCGTCACCACGGCGGTGATCGGGTCGCGCAGCGGGACCAGGTTCGGGGTGTCGGTGCGGAGGAGCACGAGGTCGGCCTGCTTGCCGGGCCGCAGGGAGCCGATGCGGTCGTCGAGGCCGAGCGCGGCGGCGCCGTCGAGGGTGGCCATCCGCAGCACGTCGGCCGCCGTGACGGTGGGGTCGTCGGCACGCGCCGCCGCGAAGGCCGCGCGCATCAGGCCGAACATGTCGCCCCCGACGCTGGTCACGGCGTCCGCGCCGAGCGTCGTACGGACCCCGGCGGCGCGCAGGCGGCCGACCTCGGGGCGGCCGAGGCGCATCTGGTCCTCCAGGACGGGGGAGACCGAGGCGGTGCCGCCGGTGTCGGCGATGAGCGTGAACTCCTCGTCGGTGACCCCGTTGAGGTGGATGTAGGTGGTGTCCGCGCCGAGCAGGCCGTGGTCGCGCAGCCGCGTGATCGGACCGGGGCCGTTGACGTGGACGCTGATCCGCAGGCCCAGCTCACGGGCGAGGCGCCACTCGGCCTCGGCGGCCTCCATGGTGGCGAGGCCGGGTCCCCAGGCGGCGAGCGTCATCGACACGCGCCCGCCGACGAGGCCGAGCGCCCGGCGGACCTCGTCGGGCCGCTGCGCGTCCGGTGCCGGATGGGCGTAGCCGAAGACGGCGCGGATGCCGGAGTCGCGCAGGGCGGCGACGGCCGCGTCGGTGTGGTCGGGTGAACGCTGGATGTGGGACCAGTCGAGCAGCGTGGTGATCCCGGAGTTCAGGCATTCGAGCGCGCCGGCGAGGTCGCCCGCGTAGACGTCCTCCGGCCGGAAGCGCGGCGTGGCGCCGTACACGATCGCCTCGAGGTACTCGCCGAGGGAGGCGTACGGGGCGGTGGACCGGAGCACGCTCTGCCAGGTGTGCCGGTGGGTGTCGACGAACCCGGGGAGCACGACGCGGTCCCGCGCGTCGATGACCTCGGCGCCCGCGGTGGGCAGGCCGGGGCCGACGGCGGCGATCACACCGTCCTCGATCAGGAGGTCGGTCGCGGGCATCGCGCGCGGTGCGGGCTCGGTGTCGACGACGAGGCCGTGCTGAATGAGGATCCGGGACATCACTAACCTTTCAAGAAAGCTTTTCGGAAAGCTACCATGCTCGGCGACTAGGCTCAACGGCCATGGAACGGCGGGATCGCGTGGACGCCATGCTCGCGGCCTGGCGCGCGGAGGACCCCGAGGTCGCGACACTGACGCTGGAGCTGACCAAGCGCGTCGGGCGGCTGTCCGCGCTCTGCTCGGAGGCCACTCAGCGGGCCCTGGAGGAGTTCGGCGTCACCTACGCGGAGTTCGACGTGCTGGCGACCCTTCGCCGGTCCGGCCGGCCGTACCGGCTGAAGCCCGGCACGCTGGCGGAGTCATCGATGCTGACGACCGGCGGAACGAGCAACATCCTGCAGCGGCTCGGCGCGGCGGGCCTGGTGCGGCGGGAGCCGGATCCGGACGACCGGCGCAGTTCATGGGTGCGCCTGACTCCGGAGGGCCTCGAGCTGACGGGCCGGATCGTCGCCGCGACCGGCCGCGCCCACGAGACGCTGTTCGAGGGGGTCCCGGAGGGGACGGGACGAGCGCTGGCGGACCTCCTCCGCGAGGTGCTCCTCACCCTCGGCGACGAGGCTCCGCGCAGGCGCTGACCACGAACGACAGGGCGGCCGGGCCGTGCGCCCGGCCGCCCGTCGCGGGGCCCTTCAGGCCCAGGACACGCCGCCCATCGCAGCCTCCTTCCCCGGCGCCGATCAGGGTGCCGCTCCCCCGAGCCAGACGATGCGTGGACACAAATGCTAGGGAAACGATCACTGCGGGGAAATACGTCGTTTGACATATTTTGTGACTATCACCGCCTGTATGCGGCAATTCACCGCAGGTATTGCCTCTTCGCGAATTCCGCCGGGACTCCATCGCGGGCGCGGCACCTGATACGCTTACCAAGCGAGCGCTTGGTACGGAGGTGCCGTCCGCATGAAGTTCTCCACGTTCCAGCTCTTCCACCGATTCGAGGGGCAGACCGTCCGGGAGGTGTACGACTACCAGATCGAGATCGCCGAGGTCTGTGAGGAGCTGGGCTTCGACGGGCTGTGGGTGGCCGAGCACCATTTCCGCGACTACGGCGTCGTGCCGAACATCTTCACGCTGCTGTCCAACCTCGCCGCGCGCACCGAGCGCATCCGGCTCGGCACCGGGATCGTCGTGCTGCCCCTGCACAACCCGGTGCACGTCGCGGAGGAGGCCGCGATGGTCGACCTGCTGTCCGGCGGCCGCCTGGAGATGGGCGTCGGGCGCGGCTACCAGAGCGTGGAGTTCGAGAGCTTCGGCGTCGACCTCGGCGAGGCACGCGAACGCTTCGACGAGGCCCTCGACATGATCATCGCGCTGTGGACCCGGGACACCGTCCACTTCCAGGGCGAGTACTACGGCACGGGCAACGAGGTGAGCCTCACCCCGCGGCCGGTGCAACGCCCGCACCCACCCCTGCACGTCGCCGCCGTCAGCCCCGAGACGGTGGAGCTGTACGCCGCGCGCGGACTGCCGATCCTCGCCGACCCCGCGGCGCCCTTCAAGAAGATCGCCAAGGCGGCGGAGACCTGGTACGCGACCGCACGCGCCAACGGGGTGGAGACCGAGGGGGCCGAGCTGGTCGCCACCCGGTCCGTGTACGTCGCGCCGACCGTCGAGCAGGCCCGCGCCGACCAGGAGCGCTTCGAGAGCTCCTTCGATCGCTCGCGCATCTTCAACCGGCAGAGCGCGCCCATCGACTCCAGGACCGGCCAGGTCGCCAAGGGATTCGAGTACTGGCAGGACCGCTACCTCAAGGGCGGCCAGGTCGGTGCCGACTTCCGCTGGGAGCAGCTGGAGGTCATCGGCGACCCCGACCGGGTGATCAACCAGATCAAGATGATCGGCGACTTCGGGTTCACGCACCTGATGTGCGACTTCGGCAGCACCCGGCCCGTCCCCATCGAGGAGATGAAGAGGGTCCTGAGGTTCTTCGCCGCCGAGGTGATGCCGGCCTTCCGCTGACCGGTCCTCCGCTGACCGGCCCTCCGCTGAGAGGGCGCCTCACGCGGCGGTGGCCGCCGGCCTTCGGGTGGCCTGCCTCGGCCCGCCGGCCTCCCCACGGCACGTCCCAACGTCGACAGGAGAGCGATGTCCGTACACGGGTTGACCCTCGGAGACGTCCTCGGCGAGCACCGGCGCGGCCGGCCGCTCGGCCTGGCGGTGGTGGACGCGGACGTCCGGCTGACCTATCCGCGGCTCGACGAGCGGGTGAACCGGCTCGCGAACGCGCTCGCCGCCGACGGGGTCGGCCCCGGCGAGCGCGTCCTGTGGCTCGGCCGGAACTCCTTCCGGATCCTGGAGCTGCTGCTGGCCGCCGCCCGGCTCGGCGCGATCTGCTGCCCGGCCAACTGGCGGCAGAGCGCCGACGAGCTGACGTTCGTGCTGGACGACCTGCGGCCCGCCGTCGTCGTGTTCGAGGAGTCCGAGGCGGCCGGGGAGTCCCGCGCCCGTACGACGGCTCCGGCGCGCTGGATCGCCGCGGGCGAGGAGTACGAGGCGTACGCCGCCGCGGGGGCGCCGGACGAGCCGGCCGTCGCGGTGACGCCCGACCTGCCGGTGCTCGCCCTCTACACGGCGGCGTTCGACGGGCGGCCCGCGGCGGCGCTGCTGAGCCACGCGGCACTGGTCGCGCACGCGATGACGCTGCTGCACATCCGGCGGATGGAGGACGGCTTCACCTACCTGAACTGCGGGCCGCTGTTCCACGTCGGGACGATGATGTTCTGCCTGGCGACCTTCCAGCTCGGCGGCACCAACGTCTTCACGCCCGCGTACGACCCGAAGGAGGTCTGCCGGCTCGTCGAGGCCGAGCGCTGCACGCAGGCGTTCCTGTTCGGGCCGATGATCGACCAGCTCGTCGAGGCGAACGCCGGCGGCACGTACGACCTGTCCTCCCTGCGCTTCGTCTCCCACTCCCCCGCGTGGGACGCCATGATCACGGTGGACGACAGCCCGTGGTGCGCGTCGAGGATGGGCGGGTACGGCCAGACCGAGGTGGGCGGCATGCTGACGTTCCTCGGCCTGGCGCCCGGCGGGCGGGGGTACGCCGGCCGGCCGTCCCCGCTCGCCCACGTGCGGATCCTGGACCCGGCGGGGGACGAGGTCCCGCCGGGCGAGACCGGTGAGATCTGCGCGCGGGGCGCGACGGTCTTCAGCGGCTACTGGAACCGGCCCGCGCTGAACGCGGCGAAGACGGCGGGCGGCTGGCACCACACCGGCGACCTCGGCCGCCGCGAGCCGGACGGCACCCTCACGTTCATCGGCCCGAGACTGCGGATGATCAAGTCGGCGAACGAGAACATCTACCCCGCCGAGGTCGAGCGCGCGCTCAAGGACCACGAGGGCGTCGCGGACGCGGCCGTGATCGGCGTGCCCGACCCCGAGTGGGGCCAGAACGTCAAGGCGATCGTGGTCCCGAAGGACGGCGCGGCGCTGACGCGGGAGGAGGTCGTCGAGCACGTACGGTCGCGGATCGCCTCGTATAAGAAGCCGCGGCACGTGGAGTTCGCCGCCTCGATCCCGAAGAAGGGCCACACGCCGGACTACGACGCGCTCGACGCCGAGTACGGCGGAGGCGGCTACCCGGGCCACTGACCGTCCTTGGAGCAGGTCGGCCGCCGTGGTCAGGTGACGAGGGCCTGGAGCAGGTCGCGCAGGGTCTCCTGTTGCGTGGGGCCGAGGGCGGCCAGCGGCGAGTGGGCGTTCAGGCGTTGCAGAACGTCGCTCCGGTAGCGGTCGCCCGCGGGCGTGAGCACGATCTGCTTGGCGCGCCGATCGGTCGGGTGCGGCCGCCGCTCGATCAGACCCTGCTGTTCCAGCCGGTCGAGAACGAATGTGGCGTTGGAAGCCTCGCAGACCATCCGCTTGGCCAGCTCCCGCGCGGTGATCGGGTCCGACAGCTCTCGCAGCGCGATCACCTGGGTGGGGGTCAGCCCCAGCTCGTCGGCGACGGCGCGTACATGGACGTCCAGCTTCTGGGTGAACCGGTGGATCAGCTTGCACACGTCCCGGTCGATCTGCCCGTCCGTCACCGGGTCCGCCGCCGCGTCACGTCGCTCCGCCATGGCGTCAGTCTAGTCGAACTGTTTCGAGTCATGATAGTTATGACTCGAAATACAACAGCTCGAACTACTTTGGGGCGATGCCGTGCCGCTTCCGGTCTTCTCTCTCATGCTGGTGGTCTTCGGCCTGACCACCGGGGAGTTCGTCATCGCGGGGATCCTGCCGGACGTGTCACACGAGTTGTCGGTGTCCGTTCCGGCGGCGGGGCTGCTGGTCAGCGCCTACGCCCTCGGCATGATCATCGGAGGGCCGGTGATCACCACGCTGACCGCGCGACTGCCCCGCCGCCCCCTCGTCGCCGGGCTCATCGCCACCTCCATCGCCGGTAACGCCGCCTCGGCCCTCGCGCCCAGCTACCCGATCCTGCTGGCCGCGCGCTTCGTCGCCGGTCTGGTGGTGGCCACCTTCTTCGCCGTCGCGATCTCCATCGCCGTCTCGACCGCACCCGCGGGCAGGCAGGCCTCCACCGTGGCGCGGTTGACGCTGGGCATGAACCTCGGGATCGTCGCCGGCACACCGCTGGGCACGTTCATCGGCCACGACCTCGGCTGGCGGGCGACCTTCGCCGCGGTGGCCGCGTTCAGCGCCGCCGCCCTGGCCCTGGTGGTGCGGTCGGTCCCCGACCGGCCCGCCCCGACCGTCCGCTCGCTGGCGGGCGAGCTGCGCGTGTTCACCGGACGGGACGTCATCCTGGCCATCGCCCTGACCGCGGCGGGGAACCTCGGGGTCGTCACCGTCTTCAGCTTCCTGGCGCCACTGGCCACCGACGTCAGCGGGTTCTCCGAGGAGGCGGTGCCGGTGCTGCTGCTGGTGTACGGAACCGGCGCCGTCATCGGCAACGCGCTGGGCGGATGGCTGGCCGACAGGGCACTCATGCCTTCGCTGGCCGGTCTGCTGACCGCCTTGGCGGGCGTGCTCGCTATCGGCGGGCCGGCCAGTGGCCAGCAGGTCTCCGCCGCGGTGCTGTGGTTCGTGCTGGGCGTCCTGGCCTTCGCCATCATCCCGGGCATGCAGACGCGGGTGCTGACCACCGCCCAGGCCGCCCCCACCCTCGCCATCGCCGTCAACGCCTCCGGCTTCCAGCTCGCCGCCGCGTTCGCCGGCTGGCTCGGCGGACGGCTCATCGACGGCCCCGGACCGGCTTCGATCTACCCCGTCGCCGCCGCTCTCACCGTCGCGGGCCTGCTCATCGCGCTCTACTCGCTACGACGCGACCGCCGTCCCGTCGCCGCACCCGCCCCTGAGCAACCCGCCGCCCGGCGCTGAGGCCCGTCACCGGCGATCACAAGAGGAGACAGATCACCCATGGATACGACGGAACGGCCGTTGAACGGCAAGGTCGCCCTGGTCACCGGCGGATCGCGCGGCATCGGCGCGGTGACCGCACGGGCGCTCGCGGCCGGCGGCGCCGCGGTGGCGATCAGCTACACCGCCTCCGCCGCCAAGGCCGACGACGTGGTCACCGCCATCGAGCGCGCGGGCGGGCGCGCCGCCGCCCACCGCGCCGACCAGAGCGACCCGCACGAGGTCGCCGACCTGGTGCACCGCGTGGCCGCCGACTTCGGCCGGCTCGACATCCTGGTCAACAACGCCGCGGTATTCGTCACCGGCAGAGTCGACGACGCCGAGGCCGACCTGGCCGCCCTCGACCGGCAGCTGGCCGTCAACCTCGGCGGCGTCACCTCCGCCATCCGGGCCGCCGCCGTCGTCCTGCGGGACGACGGCCGCATCATCACCGTCGGCTCCATGCAGGCCACCCGGCCAGGGTTCCCGGGCGTGGCGGACTACGTCGCCACCAAGGCCGCCATCGTCGGCTACACGAAGGGAGCCGCCCGCGACCTCGGACCACGCGGTATCACGGTCAACGTCGTCCAACCCGGCTCGGTGGCCACCGACATGAACCCGCCGCACGGTCCTTTCGCGGACGTCCAGCGTGCCGCCAACGCGATGGGACGCTTCGGCACTCCGGAGGAGATCGCGGCGGGCATCGCCTTCCTGGCCGGTCCGAACGCCTCTTTCATCACCGGCGCCGTCCTCGACATCGACGGTGGCTACCTGGCGTGATCTCGACGGTCACAGGATCGCCAGGGGGTTGATCGGGCTGGCGGTGCCGCCCTCGATGACCAGCGGGGCCGCCACGAACAGGAAGTCCGTACGGCCGGTCGCGGCGAGCTCCTCCAGCCACAGCATCTCGGCCAGGTGGATCCCGTGCCGCCACAGGAAGAGCAGATGAAGGTCGTCGCCGAGGTCCTCGTCGGCGAGTTGGTGCTCGTTGAGCCCGCCGATCGCGGCGTTGTCGCACGCCACCATCGCGACGTCCCGCTCCGCCAGCCAGCGCCCGCCGCCGGCCGACAGGCCCGGCTGCCCGGCCCAGTACGCCTCCGGGGAGTCCTGCCAGGTCAGCGGCCAGCCCGTACGGATGACGGCGATGTCGCCGGGGCGGACCTCCACCCCGCACGCCGCCAGGTCCTCCGCGGAGACGCGGTCCCCGGCCGCCAGGTGACGGACGCCCCTGAGCCGTGGGACGTCGAACAGCACTCCGCGACCGACGACCGGACCCGCCTTGTCGATGCCGCACCGCGTCGCGCCGTACGAGCGCACCCGCCCGGCGGGGTGCCCGTTGTACAGCTCGTCGCCGGTCCACATGTGGCACAGCGCGTCCATGTGGGTCGTGGTCCCGTGCGGGGTGACCACGATGGCGTCGTCGGCCATCCGCAGTCCCGCGCCGATCGGCCGGGCGCCCGCGGCGTAGTCGCCCGCGTCGACGGACATGAAGTGCTGGGGCAGCGGGCGTCCGCGCAGGTGCGGGACGGTGGTCGGCGCGGGGGACGACGTCGCACCGCGGATCGGCAGCGACAGGCTCAGCGGCCGGCCCTCGCGGACGCAGGCCACGGCGGTGCGCACGACCTCGGGAGTGAGGAGGTTGAGCGCGCCTCGTTCGTCGTCCGCTCCCCACCGGCCCCAATTAGACTCGCTCACAATTCCGGTCCCCTCCAGGAGTCAGGTACATGATCGAAGGTCACTGCGATCCGGCGTTCGAGGCGGTACGTACGGCGTTCACCGACGGCTTCGAGCGAGGTGAGGAGTTCGGCGCCGCCGTGGCGGTCTTCGCGGGCGACCGGTGCGTCGTGGACCTCTGGGGCGGCGTCGCGGACCGCAGGTCGGGCCGGCCGTGGGAGCGCGACACGACCTGCCTGGCCTTCTCCTGCACCAAGGCGGTGACCGGCACGGCGGCCCTCCTGCTCGCCGAGCGCGGCCTGTACGACCTGCAGGCCCCGGTGACGTCGTGGTGGCCGGAGTTCGGCGCCGCCGGAAAGGAGCACGCGACCGCCGAGCACCTGCTGTCGCACCAGGTGGGACTGCCCGCGCTGGCTCGGGACGTCCCGGTCGCCGAGGCCCACGACCCGGCCGCGGTGGCGGCGCTGCTGGCGGCGCAGGCGCCGGAGTGGAAGCCCGGCACCGCCCACGGGTATCACGCGCTGACGTACGGCTGGCTGGCCGGGGAGATCGTCCGCCGCTGCTCGGGCCGCACGGTCGGTGCGTTCGTGCGCGACGAGATCGCCGGACCGCTCGACCTGGACCTGCACGTCGGCGCGCCCGACGACGTCATCGCGCGCACCGCGCGGCTCAGCGCGGGCCGTAAGGTCGACAAGGGCGCCTCGGAGCGCAAGGGCGGGCCGAGCGCGACCGGGGAGGTGCCCCGCCCCATGAACCCGAACGACCCGCTCGCCAAGATGATGGCCGGGTTCCGCGACCCGGACAGCCTGCTGAACCGGACGTTCGGCAACCCCGACATCAACCGCCTGCCCGGCGGCAACAACAACCCCGAGATGCTGCGGGCCGGCTGGCCCGCGCTCGGCATGGTGACGACCGCCCGCGCGCTCGCCGGCTTCTACCGCGACCTGCTGGCCGGCCGGATCGTCTCCCGTACGACGCTGCGCGACGCCGTCGTCCGCCGGGTCGCCGGACCGGACCGCGTCATGTACATCGACAGCTCCTTCGGCCTGGGCTTCATGCGGCCGTCGCTGGTGTTCCTCACGCCCAAGGCCGGCTGGGACTCGGCGTTCGGGCACACGGGCCTGGGCGGCTCGATCAGCCTCGGCGACATCGAGAGCGGCCTGACCGTCGCCTACATCCCGAACCGCATGGGCGACGAGGTCTCCGGCGGCGTCCGCGCCTACCGCCTGCTCGAGGCGGCGTACGGGAGTCTGTGAGCGGTCCACGTCAGCACATGGTGATGCCGCCGCTGACGGACAGGGTCTGGCCGGTGATGTAGCCGGCCCGGTCGGTGCAGAGGAACGCCACCAGGCCCGCCACGTCGTCGGGCCGTCCGATGCGGCGCAGCGGGATCCCCCGGGCGAGCTTGTCCACCAGGCCGGGGTGGCGTTCGGCGACCGCGCGCTGCATCGGGGTGTCGGTCGGGCCGGGGCAGACCACGTTGCTGGTGACGCCCTGCCGGGCGGCCTCGCGCGCCAGGGTCTTGGCCAGCCCGAACAGCCCCGCCTTCGTCGCGGCGTACGCCCCCTCGCCGCCCGAGCCCGCCCGCGCGCCGTCGGAGGAGATGAACACCAGCCGCCCCCAGCCGCGCATGCCCGGCAGCAGCAGGCGCGTGAGGTACATCGGGGCGCGCAGGTTGATCCGCCACATGAGGTCCCAGGACGCCGGGTCGCTGTCGACGAACGGCTCGACGATGCCGACCCCGGCGTTGTTCACGAGGACGTCGACCCGGCCGGCGCGGGCCGCCAGGTCGTCGATGCTGGCCGGGTCGGCCAGGTCGACCCGCTCGGCGACGGCGTCCGGGAGGCCGGCGGCGGTCGCGCGGGCGGCCTCCTCGTCGAGGTCGGCGACGACGACGCGGGCGCCCAGCCCCGCGAGGTCGGCGCAGATCGCCGTGCCGATCCCGCCGGCGCCTCCGGTCACCAGCGCGGTGCGCCCGGCGAGCGACAACCCGTCCATCCGGCCTCCTAGACGGTCTTCCAGGCTCGTACGAGCTCGTCGGCCGTGGCGCGGGCGGCGAGCAGGGCGACCGTGTGGGTCAGGACGGCGTCGGCGTAGTCGGCGGGCACGCCCGCCATCGCGTCGGTGACCGCCACGACCCGGTAGCCGAGGTTCACGGCCTCCAGGCACAGACCCGGGACGCCGAGGTTGAGCGAGACCCCGACGGCGACGACGGTGCGGACGCCGAGGGAGCGCAGGGTCTGGTCCAGGGACGTGCCGGTGAACGGCGAGAAGCCGTGGTAGCGCCGCGACTCCAGGTCCGCCGGGCCGGACAGCTCCGGCACGACCTCGATCGCCGGGGTCCCCTCCAGCATGTGCGCCGGGTCGCGCAGCAGCCTGCGGACGAACGGCGCGTTGTCGGTGTGGCTGCCGGCCCGGTCGGCGCGGAACGCCGCGGTGCACTGCACGACCGGGACGCCGACGGCCCGCGCCGCGGCGGCGACCCGCGCGGCGTTGCGGATCACGTCGCCGGCGGCGCAGGCGCCGGCGAGGGCGGGGAAGCCGGTCAGATCGCCGACGACGCCCCGCTGCATCTCCATCACCAGGACGGCGGCGTGTCCTCCCGGCTCGGCGAGCTCGGCGAGGGTGATCGACATGCCGCAACGATAAGCGAGCGAGCACTTGCTTGGGTAGCCCGATCGGCCGACCGGCCGGATGCCGGTAGCGTGATCCCTCGTGGAAGTACCGGATCTCCCCCCGTGGCCGGCCACCGTCCGTGAGGCCGAAGCCGTACAGGACCGGCTGCGCTCCCGCGTCGACCTCCTCTGCGCGGACCCGCCGTCCGTGCGGACCGTCGCCGGACTCGACGTCGCGTACGCCGAGGACCGGCTGGCCGCGGCCGTCGTCGTCCTCGACCTGGACCGTCTCGAGGTGGTCGAGGAGACCGTCGTCCTCGACCGGCCCACCTTCCCCTACGTGCCGGGGCTATTCGCGTTCCGCGAGCTGCCGGCGCTGATCACGGGGCTGCGGCGGCTCAGTGTCACCCCGGACCTGCTGATCTGCGACGGCCACGGGCTCGCGCACCCGAAACGGTTCGGCCTGGCCTGCCACCTGGGCGTGCTGACGGGCCTGCCGGCGATCGGCGTCGGCAAGACGCGGCTGGTCGGCGCGTACGACGAGCCCGGCACCGACCGCGGGTCCTGGAGCGCCGTCACGGAGGACGGCGAGGTGGTCGGCCGCGCGTTGCGCACGCAGACGGGCGTCCGCCCGGTGTTCGTCTCCGTCGGTCACCGCGTCGACCTGGACACCGCGTGCGCCGTCACGCTGCGGCTGACGCCGCGCTACCGCCTGCCGGAGAGCACCCGGCGCGCGGACCGCCTGTCGCGCCGCGCGCTCGCCGCCGCCTGAGCCCGTCCGTCAAAGCCTCGGGCGCCTGGACCCCGGACGTCAGAGCCCGTCCGTCCGGCCTCCGGCCGTCCGGGGCCCTGGTCGGCCGAGTCCCGGTCGGCCGGGGCTCGGCCGGCCGGGTCCCGGCCGTCAGCGCCGGTCGCCTACAGGGCCTTCAGGAAGCGGGCGGCGATGGGCGCGGCGGCCTTGGCGCCGAAGCCGCCGCCCTCGACGACGACGGCGAACGCCACGTCGCCGCGGAAGCCCATGAACCAGGCGTGTGTCGGCGGCATCTTGCCGTTCTGCGCCGAGCCGTACTCCGCCGTGCCGGTCTTGCCCGCCGTCCCGGACGGCAGCCCGGCCGGCTTGGCGGTGCCGGAGGTCACCACGGCCCGCATCATCCCCTCCAGCCGATCCCTCGCCGTCGGGTCGAGCCGGCCGGGCTTGGCCTTCTGCGGCACCTGCGGCTCGGTGACGAACACCGGCGGCCGCCAGGTGCCGTCCGCGACCCCGGCCGCGACCCCGGCGATGCTGAGGGCGTTGGCCAGGTCCCGGCCCTGGCCGAAGCCGGCGACCGCCTTCTCCGCGTCGCTGGTGGGCGTGGGGAAGCTGCCGGCCGTGGCGGTGACGCCGGGATCGATCTTCTGGTTGAAGCCGAGCGCGTTCGCCGCGCTCGACAGCTTCGAGACGCTGAGCAGCTTCTGGGTCTGCAGCGCGAACGCGGTGTTGCAGGACTCCGCTAGCGCGTCCTTGAACGTCATCTTGGCGGCGCCGCCCTCGCCCTCGGAGTTGTGGATCACCTGCCCGCCGACGTTGGCGGTCTTGGGGCACTGGACGGAGGACGAGGGGCTGAGCCCGGCCTGCAGCAGCGCGTACGCCGTGACGACCTTGAAGGTGGAGCCGGGCGGGTAGGTGCCCTGCAGCGCGCGGTCGAAGCCGCCCGGGATGTTGCCGACCGCGAGGATCTGTCCGGTCGCGGGGCGGATCGCCACCATGGACGTCGGCTTGCCCTGGCCCTGGAGCGCGCTGGACATCGCGCGCTGCACGTGCAGATCGAGGCTCGTCCTGACGTTCTGGCCGGGCTTGCCGGTGAAGCCGCCGACGGCCTTCACGGTGTGCCCGGACGCGTCGGCGGTCGAGATGGTCGTGGTGGGCGTGCCGGCCAGCCGCTTGTCGTACCGCTGCTGGATGCCGAACTGCCCGACGACGTCCCCCTTGACGTACGGCGTGCCGAGCTTCTTGGCCTGCTTGTCAGTCAGCGGCGCGGTGGTCCCGACCAGCTGCTGGACCGAGCCGGACACGTCGGGTCCGTCGATGGGCGTGCCGTCGGCGGCGAGGACGCTGCCGCGTTTGAGCCACTTGGCCGAAGTCGTGAAGTGCTGGCCGGCGTGCAGGTCGGGGTGGACGGACTCCGGGGCCCAGGCGACCTTCCACTTACGGTCGCTGGTCACCAGGCGCAGGCTCCCCTGGTACCTCCAGACCCCGGCCGGCAGGGTGAGCACCGCCGTGAAGGGCGCGGTCGCCCGCTTCCCATGGTGGGTCACGGCGCCGAGTGAGACGTCGACCTTCGTGGCGCCGAGATCGGTGCGCAGACCCTGGTAGTACCGGTCGAAGTCGGCCGGCGGCGTGACGGTCGCGGCCCGCATCGCCGCGAGGTCCCCGTGCCGCCAGCCGGCCAGGAAGTCCTCCGCCGTCTGCCGTGGGCTCCCCTTGGTGCGCAGCAGGACGTACGCTCCACCGCCCGCGGCACCCAGAACCACCACCACGGCGGCGGCGGCGACGATGATCAGCCAGAGTCTCTTGTTACGCATCGGCCCCGTTTTTCCCAGCGTTAACGTTCCCCTCGCCGGACAATCGTAGTGGCCGCCGTCAAAGCGGGCCGGAAGCACAAGATCACCATCTCTTGCCCGCCAACCAAGCGTACGCTAGCTTGGCATTCGATGGACCCGCGCCCGCTGCCCCGGCCGAGCGCGCTGACCGCGCCCTACTGGGAGGCGTGCCAGCGCGGTGAGCTCACCGTTCAGCGCTGCCGCGACTGCGGCCGCCGCGTCCACCTTCCCGAGCCCGCCTGCCCGTACTGCGGCGGCACGGACCTGCCGTACGAGGCGGTGTCCGGGCGCGGCAGCGTGCACACGTTCAGCGTCGTCCACCGCGCGTTCCTGCCGGGGTTCGAGGTCCCGTACGTCATCGCCTGGATCGACCTGGAGGAGGGCGTCCGGGCGTTCGGCAGCGTCGTCGGCGACATCGCCCCGGAGGACGTGCGGATCGGCATGCCCGTACGGGTCCGCTTCGACGACCTCCCCGGATTCGGCCGCATCCCCAACTGGAGGCCAGCGTGAAGATCGGCAACGTCCTGTATCCGGTGCGCGACGTCGATCGGGCCGTCGCCTTCTACCGCGACGGCCTCGGGCTCGCCGTGAAGTTCACCGACGGCGGCCGGTTCGCCGCGCTGGACGCGGGCGGCACGACGTTCGCGCTGGCCGGACCGGCCGAGGACGTCACCGGCGGGCGCCCGGCCGCCTCGTTCAAGGTCCCCGACGTCCCGGAAGCCGTGGAGCGGCTCACCGCGGCCGGCGCGCGGCTCGTCGGCGGCCCGGACGAGGGACCGCACGAGACGCGCGCCGTGCTGTGCGACCCGGACGGCAACCCCCTCGTCGTCTACGCGCCCCGCTGACCGCCCGAACCCGATCCCCTCCCCGCACCAGGAGACGCCAGTGGCGCGATCACCATTCGGCAACTACGGGCACGCGATCCTCACCGCCGGCGCGCTGCGCACCCCCGACAAGGTGGCGCTGACCTACTGCGGCCGGACGAACGTCACCTATGACGCGCTGAACAGGAGGGTCAACCGGGTGGCGCACGCGCTGCTGGAGGCGGGGATCCGCCCCGGGCAGCGCGTCGCCTCCCTGCTGAACGAGACGCTCAACGTCGCCGAGGTCTACCTCGCGCAGATGAAGCTGGGCTCGGTGGTCTGCGCGCTGAACCCCTACTGGCCGGAGGACACGCTCGCCCGGGTCGTCGAGCACTCCGGGTGCACCGCCTTCGTGTACGACGCGAGCGTCGAGAGGCTCGTCGCGGCCGTGCGGCCGAGGCTGCCGGGCGTGCGGCTGTGGCTGCGGGTCGGCGGACCCGCCGAGGACGCCGTCGACCTGGACACGCCGGCCGCCGCGGCGGCGGAGGACGAGCCGCCCCTGGGCGGGCACGGCGACGACCTGATGGCCCTGTTCTACACGTCGGGCACGACCGGCCTGCCGAAGGCGGTCCGGCACACCCACGCCTCCAGCCTGGCGTCCGCGCAGATCTGGCTGGACATCCCGCACGGCGCCGACTCGGTGATGGGCACCGGCGCGATCATCTGGGGCATCGGCTTCCCGGCGCTGGTCGGCCCGGCGTTCTACGCGGGCATGCGGCTGGTGCTCGAACAGGACTGGGGCCCGGCCAACTTCCTCACGGTCGTGCCGCGCGAGCGCGTCACCCACGTCAGCCTGATCCCCAGCTTCTTCTCGGCCCTGCTCGGCTCGGACGAGCACACCGACGTGGACCTGTCGTCGCTGCGCGCGATCGTCCTCGGCGGCGAGCCGCTGCTCCCCTCCCTCCGGGAGAAGATCATGAAGCGGCTGCCCGGTGCGGCGATCTTCAGCTACTACGGCCAGACCGAGGCGCCGTACACCTGCATCGGCCGCCAGGACGACGGCAGCCAGGACATCGCCTCCGTCGGCCGGGCCCGTACGTCCACGGCGGTCCGGGTGACCGGCCCCGACGGCGAGCGGATCGTGAACCGGGTCGGCGAGATCAACCTGACCGGGCCGAACCTCATGCAGGGCTACGACAGGCTGCCGGAGAAGACCACGCAGGTGCTGCGCGACGGCTGGTACGTCGGCGGAGACCTCGGCATCGTCGACGACGACGGCTTCCTGACCGTGCTCGGCCGGCGCGAGGACGCCATCCTCAAGTGCGGCGTGTGGTCCCAGCCGAGCGGCCTGGAGGACGCGGCCCTCGAGCTGGACGGCGTGGCCGAGGCGGGCGTCGTGGGAGTCCCGGCGCAACCGGAGGGCGAGGACGCGGTCGAGCAGCGCGTCCTGGTGGCGGTCGTCCCCCGGGCCGGGGCGAGCCTCGACCCAGGGGACCTGAGGGCCCGGCTCGCCGCCCGGCTGCCCGCCCACCAGACGCCCGACCTCGTGGTCGTGGCGGACGAACTGCCGCACACCCAGGACGCCTCCGGCGGCCCGGGCAAGCTGCTGCGCCGTGAGATCCGCACCCGCTACGCCGACCTCCTGGAGCGGCCGTGACGCACCCCGAACGACCCGGCGTGGTCGCCGAGCACGTCGTCAAGGACCTGGTGTCCGGGTTCGGGATCGCGGTGCCGCGCGGCGCGACCACCCCGGCCGCGGAGGACGTCGCCGCCACGGCGAGCGGGCTGACCCCGCCGCTCGTCGTCAAGGCGTACGGCCCCGGGCTGGTGCACAAGAGCGACGCCGGGGCCGTGCGGCTGGGGCTCGGCTCACCGGTCGAGGCCGCGCGGGCCGCGGCCGACATCCGGACGGCGCTGGTCGCCTCGGGCGTCGCGATCGAGGGCTACCTCGTCGAGGAGCAGGCGCCGCCGGGCGTGGAGGTGATCGTCGGCGCGGTGCGCGACCCGTCGTTCGGGCCGGTGATCCTGGCCGGCCTCGGCGGGGTCTGGACCGAGGTGCTCCGCGACACCGCCCTGCGGCTGTGCCCCATCACCGAGGACGACGCACGGGACATGCTCGCGGAGCTGCGCGGCGCCGCCCTGCTCGACGGCCTCCGCGGCTCACCGGCGGCCGACCGGGACGCCCTCGTCAAGGTGCTGCTCGCGGTCGGCGGCCCCGGCGGCGTGGTCGAGAGCCTGGGCGACGGGTTCACGGAGTTCGAGCTGAACCCGGTGATCTGCACGCCCGAGGGCGCGGTCGCGGTCGACGCCCGCCTCCTGCGCCCGTCCCCTCCCACAGCCGACGCCCGCCTGCCGCGCCCGTTCTCCGCCTGGCAGGCCGGGGACACCCGGCTGCCGGGCCCCTCTCCCGCCGAGACGGCCGAGACGGCCGAGGGCGGCCGCCCGCCGCGCCCGTCGCCCGCCGAGCGGGCCGGACGGCGGGGACCGGGGAACGGGCCGCAGGACTTCACCCGGCTGTTCGCGCCGCGCGGCGTCGCGGTCGTGGGCGCCTCCGCCAAGCGGCCGAACTTCGGCAACATGTTCCTCGCCTTCTACCGCGCGGCCGGATACTCCGGCCGGCTCGTGGCCGTCCATCCGACCGCCGGCGAGATCGACGGGGTGCCCTGCGTGCCCTCCCTCGCGGGCGCCGGCGTCGACTACGCGCTGGTCGCCGTCCCCGCCGAGCGCTGCCCGGACGTCGTGCGCGAGGCCCGCGGCGTCCCGTTCGTCCAGGTGATGAGCGGCGGCTTCCGTGAGACGGGCGCGGCGGACCTGGAGGAGGACCTCGTCGCCGCCGCCCGCGAGGCGGGCGTACGGCTGCTGGGTCCCAACTGCATGGGGGTGTACGCCCCGGCGGGCGGCCAGACGTTCATCGGCGGGCGGCCGGGGCCGCCTGGGCGGATCGCGCTGATCTCGCAGAGCGGCGGCCTGGCCGGAGAGGTCGTCCGGGTCGGCGAACGCCGGGGCCTGGCCTTCTCCAAGGTGGCCACGGTCGGCAACAGCGCCGACGTCGGACCGGCCGAGCTGCTGCGTCATCTCGCCGACGACGATGGGACCTCGGTGATCGGCCTGTACCTGGAGGACCCACGGGACGGCAGGGCGCTGTTCGAGGCCCTGCGGGCGGTGACCAAGCCGGTCGTCGCCCTCGTCGGAGGCCGTTCGGCGCAGGGCCACCGGGCCGCCGTGTCGCACACCGGCGCGATGGTCGGCGACGCCCGGATCTGGACGGCGCTCGCCCGGCAGACCGGGCTGCCGCTGGTCACCGCCCAGGACGACCTGATCGGCGCGCTCGACCTCCTCGACCTGCACGCCGGACGGGACGTGCCCGCGTCCGCCGACGTCCTCGTCGTCGGGCCGAGCGGCGGGGCCGGCGTGCTCGCCGCCGACGCCCTCGACCGCGCCGGGCTGCGGCTGGCCCCGCTGCCCGGCGTGGACCTCGGCCTGCCGGTCGGCGCCGTCCCCGGCAACCCCCTGGAGATCCCGGTGGGCCCGCGCGGCAGACCGGACCTCGTCGGGCGGGTCGTCACGGCGATCCAGCGGGCCGCGCGGCGGCCGTACCCGGACGTGCTGACCCACGTGAACGTGCAGAGCTTCTTCACGTTCGGCGACAGCGCGGACCCGCTGCTCGCGTACGCGCACGCGGTCGGGGAGCTGCAGCGCGGGCTGACCGGGACGAGGGTGGCCCTCGTACTGCGCAACGCCGAGTACGCACCGCCCGGCGTCGAGGACGAGCTGCGGGCGATCGCCCGCTCGGCGGGCGTACCGACCTATCGGAGCATCGAGGCGGCGGCCACGGCGGTCGCGGCCGCCAAGGTCCGCGACCAGCGACGGGAGCGTGAGGTGTGATGGGCAGGCTGGACGGCAAGGTCGCGCTGATCACCGGCGGCGCGCGCGGCATGGGCAGGGCGCACGTGAGGCGCTTCGTCGCCGAGGGCGCCAGGGTGGTCTTCGGCGACGTCCTGGAGGAGGAGGGCGGCAGGCTCGCCGCCGAACTCGGTGACGCGGCGCGCTTCGTGCCGATGGACGTCACCCGGCCCGACGACTGGCGGAAAGCCGTCGAGGCCGCCGTGACCGCCTTCGGCGGCCTCACCGTACTGGTGAACAACGCCGGGATCATCAAGCACCGGTCGATCGAGGACATGACCCTGGAGGAGTGCACCCGGATCATCGAGGTCAACCTCATCGGGCAGTGGCTGGGCGTCAAGTCGGTCATCGGGCCGATGCGGGCGGCCGGCGGCGGGTCGATCGTGAACGTCTCCTCGACCGAGGGCTTCATCGGCGCCGCCGGGCTGGCCGCGTACAGCGCCAGCAAGTTCGGCGTCCGTGGGCTGACCAAGGCGGCGGCGCGCGAGCTCGGCCCGTACGGCATCCGGGTCAACTCCATCCACCCGGGCGCCATCCTCACCGCGATGGCCATGGACCCGGACGTCGTCGCGGCGACCGCGAGCAGCGCCGAGGCGTTCTTCAACGCGCTGCCGCTCAAGCGGATGGGCAAGGCGGAGGAGGTGCCGGGGCTGGTGGTCTTCCTCGCCTCGGACGAGTCCGGCTACTGCACCGGCAGCGAGGTCCTCATCGACGGCGGCATGCTCACCGGCGCCGGTTACTGACCGGCGCAACGCGATGGTCCGGTGGCATGCCCGGCGGGCGCTCAGCGCTCGGCGGCCATGCGCAGGGCCAGCGCCGTCTTCGCCAGCTCGTCGGCCGAGGCGGCCGACCCGGCGACCACGCCCAAGGTGGCGCCGTCGCCCCACGCGCAGCCGGCGCCGCCCTGCGCTCCCACCGCACAGCGCAGCACGCCGCCGAGCGGACCCGGCGGGTAGTCCTTGGGACCGGTCAGCGGCATGGCCGCGAGGGCGGAGTCCACCTCGAAGGACGGCGGGTTGGCCCGGAGCTCCTTCGCGATGGCCGGATGGTCGCCGGCCGCCAGCCCGAGGAAGGCGATCCGCTGCTGGGCGTTCCCGCGCCGCTCGTAGATGCCGATCCGCATCTTCGCGGCGTACGCCGCGTTCTGCTTCGCCTGGGCGTCGCGGATCGCCTGGATGACCCGTTCGGCGTCCGGCCCGGTCATCCGCGTGTAGTCGTCGAAGGAGCCCGGGACCGTGATCCGGCGCTGCGCGCCCGCCGAGGGACTCGCCGTCCGGCCGTACGCCGTCGTCCGCACGCCCGACGACCCACAGCCGATGAGCACCACGCTCGATATCAGGGCGAGCGCCCCGACGGACGGCCGGAAGACCGCCCGCGCACGCTCTCCAGACCGCCTCCGACCGCTGAAGGTCGCCATATCCGCCAAGCTACGCGGCGGACGACCGGCGATTACCCACTGGAGGAACAGATCGCCTAAACACCCCTTCAAGCCGGACAGACCCGAAAAGCACGGCTTCGGGCGGGGCGCCATCCGAACACTGACAGATCACCGGCGTCCGCTGCCTCCAGAAGGGCGGTAGGCGCCAGTGATCTGTGAGTGTTTGGGTGGCGCTTGTGGGTGGAGTGCTGTCAGGCTCGGTGCCCGGCGATCTGGGTTGACTCTCCAGTGATCTGGCCGTCCTTTGAGGGCGTGCCTTGGACTTGACCTG
>NZ_JAMXMV010000031.1 GCF_024055715.1 Actinoallomurus soli | reverse complement strand
CTGGTTCCGCCGCCTGCGCATCCGCTGGGAGATCCGCGATGACATCCATGAGGCGTTCATGACCCTGGCCGCAGCCATCATCTACTGGCGACGCCTCGTCCGCTGATCTTTCTGTTAGGACCTCTAAAGCCGATTGCATCCACGCCGACGGGTAACGAGACGTCGTGCGCCCGGGCGCACGCACCCGTTCAGCAGCCCGTGACGCCGGGCCGTCTGTCGCTCCGCGACGGCCCCCGCTCCCGAACGTGTCCCGCCGGGACCGCCACCCGACCATGATCATTCTCAGCGCTGTCCGCCTACCAGCACAACCCATGTCCACCTGCCAACACCCACTGTCCGTCCACCGGCACCCGATCTGTCCGCCAGACCGACACCAAACCGTCCGCCCAGCCGCACAACCCCTGTCCGTCCATCAGCACCCACCCGTCCGACTACCAGCACTTTCACCTGTCCGCTAGCACCGGCTGAGCGGCGGCCCGGGCTCGCGCTCCTGCTCCCGGCCCTGCTGCTCATCACGGTGTTCCTGATCCTGCCGGCGCTGTGGACCCTCTACCTCGGGCTCACGGACTACCGGCTCACCGGCGCGGCGGCCGCGCACCCGCGGATCGTCGGGGTGGACGACTACCGGCAGGCGCTCGGCGACAAGGACGTGCGCGACGCCCTCGGCCGTACGCTGCTGTTCGTCTTCGGCTCGGCGATCGTCGGCCAGAACCTCCTCGGCTTCCTGCTCGCCTGGTCGCTGCGCTCGGCGCGGGCGTGGGTCAGGGCGGCGGTCGAGACGGCCGTGCTGCTCGCCTGGATCCTGCCCGGCGTCGTCGTCGCCTGGCTGTGGATCGCGTTCCTGAAGGACCAGGGCGGCACGCTCAACGCGATCCTGCGCACGCCGGGCCACGACTGGTGGTTCGAGCATCCGATGGGCGCGCTCATCGTGTTCAACACGTGGCGGGGCACGGCGTTCTCGATGATGCTGTTCTCCGCCGCGCTGTCGAACGTGCCGCGGAGCCAGCTGGAGTCCGCCCGGCTCGCGGGCGCCCGGGGATGGCAGCAGCTGCGCGACGTCGTCCTGCCGAACATCCGCGGCCACATCCTGACCAACACGCTGCTGATCAGCCTGTGGACGTTCAACGACTTCACGCCGTACCTCATCACCAAGGGCGAGCCGCACGGCGCGTCCGCGGTGCTGCCGGTGTACATCTACCTCACCGCGCTGCCGGGTGGGCGGCTCGGCTTCGCCGGCGCCTTGTCGCTGACCATGCTGCTGATCAACCTCCTGCTCGCGCTGGCGTACGTGCGGATCCTGCGGAGGCGGGCATGACGGCCGTACGGACGGTGCTGCGGCGCATCGGGTTCTACGTGCTCCTCTCCCTGGTCACGGCGTTCTTCGCGCTGCCGATGCTGTGGCTCGTCACCGCGCCGTTCACGCGGCATCCGACATTCGCGGTGACGTGGCCGGACTTCACGCTCGCCAACTTCCGGGCGCTCACCGACAGCCCGGACGCGCTGTCCTCGCTGTACAACTCGGCCGCGCTGTCGCTGTCGACGATGCTGCTCACCGTCGCCGCCGCCGCGCTCGCCGCGTACGCCCTGAGCAAGGTGCGCGTGCCCGGCCGGGGCGCGATCCTCTACCTGCTCCTGCTGCTGTCCTCGGTGATCACCGGAACGGCGGTGATGGTGCCGATCTTCCAGCTGATGTTCCGGCTGCGCCTGCTGGACCATGACCTCGGCGTGATCCTCGTGCTGACCGGCGGGCTGCTGCCGGCGGCCATCTTCATCCTCACGGACTTCATGGACACGATGCCCCGCTTGCAGGAGGAGTCGGCGCGGGTCTTCGGCGCGAACTCCCTGCAGGTCTTCGGCCACGTCGTCCTGCCGAACGTACGGCCCGGTCTCGCCACCATCGCCGTCTGGGCGGTCGTGAACGTCTGGGGCGACTTCCTCGTGCCGTTCCTGCTGTACCGCAGCCCCGACAAGCGGCCCGCCGCCGTCACCCTCAACACGTTCTACACCGAGGGCGGCCGGCCGGATCTCGCCCTGATCTCGACGTTCTCGCTGCTCTACTCGGTCCCGATGGTCATCATGTTCCTGTTCGTCAGCCGCCGCTACGGCTTCCGTCTCCACGGAGGGATCACAGCGTGAGAGTCGCACTGGAGGCGGTGACCAAGGTCTACGACGGCGACGTACGGGCGCTGGACGAGCTCTCCCTGGAGATCGCGGACGGCGAGTTCTTCGTGCTGCTCGGCCCGTCCGGCTGCGGCAAGACGACCCTGCTCCGTACGATCGCCGGGCTCGAGACGGCGACCTCCGGCACCGTACGGATCGGCGAGCGCGACGTCACCCGCCTGCCGCCGGGCGACCGGGACGTGGCGATGGTGTTCCAGGACTACGCGCTGTTCCCGCACATGACCGTCGCCGACAACATCGCCTACCCGCTCCGGCTGAAGAAGGTGCCGCGCGCCGAACGCCGGGCGAAGGCCGCGGACACCGCCGCCAGGCTGTCCCTCGGCCCGTACCTCGACCACCGCCCGGCGCAACTGTCCGGCGGTCAGCAGCAGAGGGTCGCGCTGGCGCGGGCGATGGCCACCCGGCCCACCGTGTTCCTGCTGGACGAGCCGCTGTCCAACCTCGACGCACGGCTCCGCCTGGAGGCCCGGACCTTCCTGAAGAAGCTGCAGCACGACCTCGGCGTCACGACCGTCTTCGTCACCCACGACCAGGCGGAGGCCCTCGCGCTCGCCGACCGCATCGCCGTCATGGAGGACGGGCGCGTCCGCCAGATCGGCACGCCGCGCGAGGTCTTCCAGCGCCCGGCGAACATCTTCGTCGCCGGGTTCATCGGCTCGACCCCGATGAACCTCCTGGAGGGCGAGTGCGTCCCCGGCGACGGCGACCCGACCGGATCGTGGACCGACGAGATCGACGTCGCGGGCCTGCGCCTGCCCGTGCCCGAGGAGGCCACCGGGCTCGTCGGCCCCGGCGACAAGATCATCGCCGGCTTCCGTCCGGAGTACGTCCGGGAGGCCGAGGACGGCATCGAGGGCCGGGTGGAGATCGTCGAGAACCTCGGCACGACGTCCCTGGTCACGCTGGCGACGACCGGCCCGAGCGTTCAGCTCACCGTCCCAGAGGAGCGCGAACCGGCGATCGGGACCACCCTGCGCGTCGCCCCGCAACCCGGCCGCACCCTCCTCTACCACGCCGACGACGGCGACCTCATCGACGACTCCTGAACTTCGCGAACAGGCTGACAAGGGCAGCGCTCTAGACAATACTCTTCGTGGCAGCCACGATACGCTGAGCGAGGAGCACTCGAGGATGGCGGAGCCATGGCCATGCCACAGCCGGTCGAGGAAGAAGAGCCCCCCACGATCGAAGAGATCTGGGAGCACACGCCGTCGTACCCGGGATTCCAGGTGGAGATCATCGACGGGTGTCTCGTCGTGAGCCCCCGCGGGAACGTCCGGCACGCGCGGATCAACTACTACCTCCACGACTTGTTCGTGGAGATCGCGCGGGAGAACGGCTGGTGCCTCTGCCACGAGCTCACCGTCCGCCTGGAGAACAACCGTGACCGGATCGAGCCGGACCTGGTGATCATGCCCCCGGATGCGCCCACGTTCGGCGACAGGGAGGTGTTCGGGCGGGGCGTGCTGCTGGTGGCCGAGGTGACCTCACGCGGCAACGCCGTCCGTGACCGGTTCACCAAGCCGCGTAACTGCGCACTCAGCGGGATGCCGCTCTATCTGCTCGTCGATCCGGTCGACGAGCCGACCGCCGTCACGCTGTTCAGCGACCCGAGCGACGATGGGTACCGCACGATCGAGCGCGTCATCGCCGGCGAGAAGCTGCGCCTGCCCGCTCCGTTCGACTTCACGCTCGACACCGCGTCGCTGCGCTGAGCCGCCGCCCCCGGTGGCGGTCCGCGTCTACTGGCCGTGCCACCAGCCGACCAGGGTGCGCAGCCAGCGAGGACGCTCCGCGCCCGAGTCCCCCGGCCGGTTCGCCGCGGCGAGCGGCGCCGGCGGGACCGAGGGGCCTCCCGTCTCCGCGGGCACGAGAGCGGGCACCGACACGGGCGGGAAGCGGACCGGGAGCGCGGTCAGCGCGCGGTGGAACATCCCCGGTCGCCACTGCAGCCGGTCGGCGGGGACCGCGAGTTCCATGCCGGGGAGCTTGTCGAGGAGCTTCTCGACCGCGACCGAGGCGATGAGACGTCCGTGGCCCTGCGCCGGGCAGGTGTGCGGTCCCGCGCCCCACGCCAGGTGTGCCCGGTTGCCCGCCCGGCCGTCCGACGTGAGCGACGGGTCGGTGTTCGCGGCGGCGAAGCTGATGACGACCGGCTGGTCGGCCGGTAGCCGGACACCGTGCAGGTTCGTTTCCTTCGGCGGGTAGGCGACCGCGTAGTTCGCGATGGGCGGGTCCGTCCACAGCACCTCGTCGAGCGCGTCCTCGATGGGCAGGCTGCCTCCTGACAGGTCGGCCGCGAAGCGATCGTCGGACAGCAGCAGCCGCATGGTGCTCGCGATCAGGTCCTGCTCGGGCTCGGTCCCGGCGCCCATGAGCACGACCAGTTGGTGCAGCATCTCCTCGTCCGTCAGCCCCGCCGGGTGGGCCATCAGCCAGGAGGTCACGTCGGCGCCCGGGTTGGCGCGTTTGTAGGCCACGAGCTCCATGACGGCCTCGCCCAGGATCAGGTTCGCCTTCTCCGCGTCGGTGCCCTCGAAGATCCCGCTCATGCCCTCGACCAGCCGATCCGCGATCACCGACGGGCAGCCGAACATCGAGTTGAGCACGAGAAGGGGCAGGACACGGGCGTACTCGGTGATCAGGTCCGCCTGGCCGACCTGCGCGAACCGCGCGATCAAGGAGTCGGCGTTGCTCTCGACCCAGCCGCGCAGGAGGGAGGAGTCCACCCGCGCGAGGCTGTCCGTCACCGCGGACCGCAGCCGGGTGTGGGCGGCGCCGTCGCTGAACATGGAGTTCGGCCGGTACGCCATCATCGGCAGCAGCGGGCAGTCGGGCGCGACGTTCGCCTCCCAGCGACGGGGGTCCTTGGGGAACGTGATCGGGTCGCGCAGCACGTCGAGCGCCGCCTGGTAGCCGATGACGAGCGTGCCGGGCACGCCGGGCGCCAGTTCGACCGGTGCGGCGCTTCCGTACCGGCGCAGGGCGGCGTACGTCCCGGCGGGGTCGGCGGCGAACTCCGGCCCGTACAACGGCATCAGGCCGGAGTGGGCGGGACAGGATCCGGTGGCGAACTGGTCGGAGGTCACTCGGGCTCCTTCTGGGGGGCGGTCGGGGGAGCCTCTGCCGGCGGATCGACGCGCTGCGGCCGACCGGACGGCGATCCGGGCGCCCGTGACGGCCGACGAGAAGATCGCGGGCAGCGTCAGGAAGCCGAAACACTACAGCCGGTGATCTTAAGATTCCAGCGCGATGCCGGATTTCGTCCGCTTCGTCGCGTTACCTTCCCGCGTCCGGATCCGAGCCGCGGCCCCGCCCGGATCCGGACGGGGCCGCCCTTCGGCCTCCCACGGGTGCTCCCCGGCCGTACGACCCGATCATCGGTCAGCCGAGGCGATGACCACCTGCTCGTCGGGACACACGCCGACCTGCCGGCGTCGTGCGGCTGCCGGTGAAAGAGCAGATCAAGGCCTGACCATCAGGGTGCTGTTCGTCGACGACCAGGAGCTCGTACGAGTTCCGCATGGTGCTCCACGCCCAGCCGGGCATCGAGGTGGCCGGATAACGATGCGCCTCCGCCTCATCCGAGGTCGGATTTCTGAAACCCACGCAGATGAGGAGTCGTGTTCAGGCGGCCGCGCGGCCCCCGTGGCGGTGGCCTCGCCGTGGCGGTCTCCAAAACCCCCGTTCACAGCGCTACGGCGTCTTCCTGTCGAGGGAGGTCGGAGTGGCGCAGTGCTCGTTGCCGCCGGTCAGGTCGTCGCGCACCAGGACGAGCAATTGCGTCAGCTGCGAGCGCTGGGCGTCGGTCAGCGTACGGAAGAGGTGGTCTTCCACCTCCTGCTGCGCGACTGCCGCCGCTTGCAGCCGCTGCCGTCCCGCCTCCGTCAGCACGACCAGGTGGCGGCGCCGGTCTCGAGGATCCCGCGTGCGCGTGACCAACCCGTCGGTCTCCAGCGGGTTGAGCTGCGTGACGAGCACGCTGGCCGCGGTGTCGGTCTGCACGGCCAGATCAGTCTGCGCCAACGGGCCGTGATCATGCAGCAGCCCGAGAATGTGGAACTGCCGTGGCGTGAGGCCGTTGCTGGTGTGCGCGTCCCTCAGACGACGCATGGCCTCGTGCCCCAGCAGGGCGAGCATGAGGCCGGGACCGTCGCGGTGTTCGTCGAGCAGAGCCTCGCCGGAGGCGGTGGAGGTAGCCGAGGTCACCTGTTCACTCTACTTCATTGCATCATGTAGATTGCTAAACGATTCAGACATGTAAATGATTAGTTTGCTTGCACGTCCTTCGACCTCCGCATCGCCACCCGTCATCCAAGGAGTGCCATGTCCGCCACCCGTCCGCCCATGCTGCTCCCCGATCCGAATGCGGATCTGGGCCTGCACGGGGCGCGCGCCGTCGTCACTGGAGGAACCCGTGGAATCGGAGCCGCCACGGTGCGCCGTCTGAGCACGGCCGGCGCACACGTGGTCGCCGTCGCCCGCAACCAAGCCGAGGTGCCCGCCGGAGTGCACCTGGTGACCGCCGACCTGAACACTCCCGGCGGGGTCGAGCGCGCGGCAGCCGCAGCGGTCGATCTTCTGGGCGGCATCGACGTGCTCGTCGACAACGCCGGACGCAACACCCAGGTACCCGACGGCGTCCTCGCCGCGACCGACGAGGACTGGCTGGCCAACCTCGAAGCCAACCTGCTGTCCGCCGTCCGCCTCGACCGCGTCCTCGTCCCCCACATGACCGCACAGGGCCACGGGGCAGTCGTCCACGTGTCATCGAACGCCGCCCGCTACCCCCAGCCCAACGGCGCTCCCTACGCCGCCGCCAAAGCCGCCCTCAACACCTACAGCAAGAGCCTCGCGCTCGCCTGCGGCCCGCACGGTGTGCGGGTCACCGCGGTCATGCCCGGAGTCATCGAGACCGACGCCGTGGAAGCGAGCCTGCGGCAGGCGGCCGAACGCACCGGCCGCGACCTGGACACCGTCCGCGAAGAGTTCCACCAGCGCCTCGCCGCCCCGCTCGGTCGCCCCGGACGGCCCGAGGAAGCCGCAGAGCTGATCGCCTTCCTCGCCTCCCCGCGCGCCTCCTACCTCACCGGCATCACCATCTCGGTCGACGGAGGCATCCTCCCCACGCTCTGACGAACCCAAAGAAGGCAGCGCGCACACCAGGAACGGGCGCACAGGTCCAGCGCGAGGCAGCGGTTGAGCACACCGGTCGTGCTGGCAGGTGGGCCGAAGGTGGGCCGGGTGGTGTTTCCGGACGCTCAGGACACCTCGGCCCCGGAGCTGCCGGTCACCCATCCGCATCGCCGCGGAAGCCGGAGGAAACTGAAACCGCTACGCCCCCGGCGACCACACCCAGTGACCAACGAGGCCGCCTCCCAGACGAATACGCGCTCAACGATTAGGCGAGCTCACCAGCACCCGGGCCTTGACCCGGCTCAGGAGGTCGGAGGCGTGGAGCCGCAGCGGACACCGGCGTCGGGAAGCCGGAGACCATCGAGGTAGTCGTTGATCATCTTGCTCTCACACCCTGGGGTGAAGACCTTCATTCCGTGCGTCCAGTCACGCAGGATGACCAACCTGGCCTCGGGGCCCAGTTGTCGCGCGACCTGGCGCGACCAGGCCGCCGGGGTCGCGTTGTCATACCGGCTCTCGACGAGGAGCATGGGGGCGGCCGTGGTGCCGGTGGCGTTGGATTGGGGATCGCGTACCGGGGTGGGCCAGCCCTGGCAGGTGAGGATCGACTTCATGGCGTTGGGCGAGTACCCCACCAGCGGCGCTGCGATCGCAGAGGTCTCGAGATCGCCACGGAGGGCGGACCCGTTCGGATATCCCATCGCGAAGTCCTGACAGACGATCGGATCGGCGTAGTTGATCGTGGCCGGGAGCTCGCCCTCGGGGTCGGACGGCCACGGTTTACCCGCGTCCAGGGTCTTCAGGAAGCTGGCCGTGGCCGACCAGGACGGCGTCCACAGCATGGCATCGACTTCGCCGGCCACGGTGAACGGCGTCCATTTGAAACCGGATTCGTCCGTACCGGCCAGTTCGCCGTTCTGTGCCTTCGCCACCACCCGGCGGTAGACATCGGCCGGCCTACTGCCATGGAGAGCGCAGGAACTCGTGCGGGCACACCAGCGAGCGAACTGGTCGAAGGATTCGTCGAATGCGTTGGCGGCCGTCACCGCGAACCGGCGACGCGGGGCGCTGTGATCCATGATTCCGTCCAGCACCGCCGCCCGGACGTGCGCGCCGAACATCGCGGCGTACTGCTGACCGAGCAGCGTGCCGTAGGAGTGCCCGTACAGGCTGATCTTCCGCTCTCCCAGCGCCGTGCGCACCGCGTCCAGGTCCCGTGCGGCGCTCGCCGTGTCCAGGTGGTCGAACACCGGCCCCGTGGCCTTCCGACAGGCGTCGGCCAGCGCGCGGTTGCGCTCCCGAAGCGTCGCCAACTCCCGGTCGGTACGCGGCAGGCGGTTCCCGACGGCCGCGATGGTCTGGCGGGTCGGGCAGGTGAGCGGGCTGCTCTTGCCCACGCCTCGCGGATCCAGACTGACGATGTCGAACCTTTTCTCCAGCCCCCCGAAACCGGGCTGACCCGCGATCGTGTCCACTCCCGACTGTCCGGGACCACCGGGGAGGAAGACGAGGGCGCCGATCCGGCGCGACGGCTGCGTCGCCGCCCGACGGACGATCGCGATCTCGATCCGGCGTCCACGCGGCCTGCTCCAGTCCAGCGGCACGCTGACGCTCCCGCACTGCACGTCGCCCTGGCCACCTTGGCATTGCCGCCATGCGATCTTTGACTGTACGGCGGCACTCGCCGGTTCTGCCCGAACGGCTCCATCCCCGCACGCGGCGATCGAAGGGGCCAGCATCAGGCAGGCCCCCGCCATCAGAATTGCCCGGTTGAGCATTGACATCTCCTCGTAGTCGCGGAATTCCCCCAAAGTTAATGAGCGGTGTTCAGCGCCTACGTCGCCGTAAAGACGGCTTTTTCCCTCTGGCCTCGTGCGACCTCAGTCGCATGGGCTGATCATCCTGTGGGCGGACGGCACAGCCGGAAGAGCGCCGGACGAGGCCACGACCAGGATCAGTACCGGCGCCTTGGATTGTGCGAACCGGCCCCGGTGAAGCGCCTGGGCGGAAGACCAGGGGCGCGTACGACTTGAAGCGCATGCGCCCGTCCGCCCGCCGGCTGATCGACAATAGCCGCGCGACGGACGCCCGCAGGAGCCCGGGAACGGTTGACTCACGGCATGGACGAGAACAAGACGGCCCGCTGGGCGGCCGCACTGGCCATTGGGGCGGCGGCCGCAACCGCCCTCACCGGTTGCGGTCTTTCCGAAGGCGTCAAGGAGAAAACGAACGGCCACATTAAGACCGTCTCCTATACGACGGCCACGGCCGGCAAGAGCGATCGACAGACCCAACTGCCGAGCTGGGTACCGGACCAGGCGCGCTCGGTCTCCGAGACCATTCGCACCACCGGCTCGGAGCGCATACTTCGCTTCACCCTCGACGATCCCAAAGCGCTCACAGCCTGCCACCGAGCCGCCCCTTCCCACACGCCGGCGACCCTGACCGCCTCGTGGTGGCCCAGTGGTCAGGAGTCCAAGACCAATACGCTCTGCGCGACCGACTGGCACGTCCTGGAACAGGGGACCACGGTCTACGCTTACCGCCCTGAAATTCATCCTCAACGGCACAACTGATCGTGCGTCGCAGCAGCGATGTCGACACCCTTGCCGTCGTCGCCACCGGGACGTCGACCTGTCGGCCCGGCGGCTCACCCTCCGCGGGTCCGGCCACGAACTCGGAACCCGGACGGTCGCCGTGGGCACGGCGAAGACCCTCGGCGAGACCGCCGGAAGAACCGATGCCCGTCGCCCCGGATCGGGGCGACGGGCATCTCGTCAGGTCATCCGCGTCAGAAGGCCTCTTCGGGGAGGTCCATCAGGTCGCCGGTGGTGGCCTCGGTGATCGCGCGCTCGGCGGCGAGCTTCGGCAGCTGGGTCGCGCAGAAGAACTGGGCGGCCGCGATCTTGCCGGTGTAGAACGCCTTGTCGGCCTCGGAGGCCTCGCCGCTCAACTTGGTGAGCGCGACCTCGGCCTGGCGGCAGAGCAGCCAGGCGATGACGACGTCGCCGAGGGCCATGAGGAGGCGGGTGGTGTTGAGGCCCACCTTGTAGATCTCCTCCGGGCGTTCCATCGAGCCGAGCGCCCAGCCGATCATCGGGTTGAGGATGCCCTGGGCGTCCTCAAGGGCCTTGCCGAGCAGCTCGCGCTCCTTCTTGAGCCGGCCGTTGCCCGCCTCGCTCTCCGCGAACTCCTTGATCTGCCCGGCGAGGTGCTGCAGCGCCTCGCCGTTGTCCCGCAGGATCTTGCGGAAGAAGAAGTCCATGCCCTGGATCGCCGTGGTGCCCTCGTACAGGGAGTCGATCTTGGCGTCCCGGATGTACTGCTCGATCGGGTAGTCCTGCAGGAAGCCGGAGCCGCCGAGGGTCTGCAGCGACTGGGTCAGCACCTCGTACGCGCGCTCGGAGCCGACGCCCTTGACGATGGGCAGCAGCAGGTCGTTGACCTTCTCGGCGAGCTTGTCCGGTTCGCCGGAGGCCTCGGCGAGTTGCGCCTTGTCCTGGTAGGTGGCGGTGTAGAGGACGAGCGCCCGCATGCCCTCGGCGTAGGCCTTCTGCAGCATGAGCAGGCGGCGTACGTCGGGGTGGTGGGTGATGGTGACGCGCGGCGCGGTCTTGTCGGCCATCTTGGTCAGGTCGGCGCCCTGGACGCGCTCCTTGGCGTACTCGAGCGCGTTGAGGTAACCGGTGGACAGCGTCGAGATCGCCTTGGTGCCGACCATCATGCGGGCCTGCTCGATGATCATGAACATCTGCTTGATGCCCTCGTGGACGTCGCCCACGAGGTAGCCGATGGCGGGGTGCTTCTCGCCGAAGGTGAGCTCGCAGGTCGTGGAGACCTTCAGACCCATCTTCTTCTCGACGTTGGTGACGTAGACGCCGTTGCGCTCGCCGAGCTCACCGGTCTCGGTGTCGACGAGGTACTTCGGCACGATGAACATCGACAGGCCCTTGGTGCCCGGCTTGGCGCCCTCGGGGCGGGCCAGCACGTAGTGCAGGATGTTGTCGGCCATGTCGTGCTCGGCGCTGGTGATGAAGCGCTTGACGCCCTCGATGTGCCAGGTGCCGTCGGGCTGCTGGATCGCCTTCGTACGGCCGGCGCCGACGTCGGAGCCCGCGTCGGGCTCGGTCAGCACCATGGTGGAGCCCCAGTGCTTCTCGACGGCCATCTCGGCGAGCTTCTTCTGCTCCGGGGTGCCGATGCGCCACAGGAGCTGGGCGAAGCTCGGGCCGCTGGAGAACATCCAGATCGCCGGGTTCGCGCCGAGGATCAGCTCGGCGACGGCCCAGTGCAGGGTGCGCGGGGCGTTCATGCCGCCGAGCTCGGTCGGCAGTTCGAGGCGCCACCACTCGGCGTCGTTGAAGTAGGCCCGGAAGGACTTCTTGAAGCTCTCGGGCATCGTCACCGAGTGCGTCTCGGGGTCGAACACGGGCGGGTGCCGGTCCGCGTCCTCGAAGGACTCGGCGAGCACACCGGTGGCGAGGCGGTTCACCTCGTCCAGGACGCTGCGCGCGGTGGCCTCGTCGACCTCGCCGAACGGTCCGGTGCCCAGGATCTCCTGACGGCCGAGGACCTCGAAGAGGTTGAACTCGATGTCACGCAGGTTGCTCTTGTAGTGCCCCATGAACACCCCGTTGCTCTCGGGCGGGCGGGTCGCACCCGGTTACGTACCAGTCAGTAACACCTGATGCTACCCGTGAGTAACTGAACAGACAACTGCGTACCGGAATATGGGCGTTCGACGGTGAAACGGATGATCGCGGCTTGCCCAGGCGGCTCCGTCCCGTATGACATCCGACGCACGCTTGGTGATCACGAAGCCGTACGATGACCGTCTGTGGCCGATCGGTGGAGCGCCGTCCGCGCGCGGCGGGACGGAGAGCGACGACTGCGGCAGACACCCTCCGAGCGACGACTGCGGCTCACCCGCTCCGAGCGACGGCTCTGGGACGCGTACCCGACGGGCACGCTCGTGTCGCTCGGCGACGAACGCCCGCCCAGGACCGGCGCCCCGGACCGTACGATCCGGGCCGAGGTCATCTCCGCCCTCCTGCTCGGCGCGCGCGAGCCGGCGCCCGGGCACGTGCCCGCCGTACGCCTGCGCGGCGCGCGCGTCACCGGCGTGCTGAACGTCTCCGGCGGCGAGGTCGGCTGCGAGCTCCGCCTCGAACACTGCGTCCTCGAGGAACGCCCCGACTTCTCCAACGCCCGCGCCCGGCAGATGCGGCTGAGCGCCTGCGTGTTCCCCGGGTTCGACGGCGGCGGGCTGCAGGTGGACGGCTACCTCAGCCTGTCGGAGTCGCTGATCGAGGGCGAGGTACGGCTGACGCGGGCGGCCCTGTCCGGCGGGTTCCGCATGAACAACGTGCGCCTGCGCAACCCCGGCGGGTACGCCCTGTACGCGGGCCTGCTCACGGTCGACGCCGGCGCGTACATCCGCAACTCCGACATCACCGGCGAGGTGCGCCTGACCGGCTCCCGCATGACGGGCGGCCTGTTCATGTACGGGACGACGGTGCGCGACGCCGCCTGCGCGCTGGACGGCGACAACATGATCGTCCAGGACCGGATGGAGTGCAGCGCGGGCTTCACCGCCG
Organism: Actinoallomurus soli; assembly: GCF_024055715.1. Lineage (GTDB taxonomy): Bacteria > Actinomycetota > Actinomycetes > Streptosporangiales > Streptosporangiaceae > Actinoallomurus > Actinoallomurus soli. The sequence continues at coordinate 59,888 of NZ_JAMXMV010000031.1, read as the reverse complement.
AGGGTCCGGTGCGCCTGCGCGGCGCGCGGATCGACGGCACGCTCTCGTTCGACCAGGGCGCGATCCGCGCCGCCGGCCGGCGCGCCCTGCACCTGAGCCACGCCGACGTCAAGGAACTGATCCTCATCCCCCGCGAGCCGATCCAGGGCGAGGTCACGCTGGGGTACTCCCGCATCGACGTCATCCTCGACCGGCCCGACGTCTGGCCCGAACGGCTGCGGCTCAACGGCCTCGTGTACGAGACGCTGCGCGGGGAGCCGGAGGAGGGCCAGCGGCTCGACTGGATCTCCCGTGACCCCCATGGGTTCCGCCCGCAGCCGTACGAGCAGCTCGCCGCGTGGCTGCGCCGGATCGGCCGGGACGACCTGGCCCGCAAATGCCAGCTGGCCAAGCAGCGGGCCCGGCGGCGGAGCCTCGGGCCGATCGGCCGGGCGTGGGGCGTGGTGCTCGACTGGACGGTCGGGTACGGCTATCGCCCCTGGATCGCCGCCGTGTGGCTGGCGGTGCTGGTCGCCGTGGGTACGACGGTGTTCAGCATCGACCACCCGCACACGATCAAGCAGCCGGACGAGCGGCCGCACTTCCACGCGCTGATCTACACGCTCGACCTGATGCTGCCGATCGAGACGTTCGGGCAGCGCAGCGCGTGGGACCCGGTCGGCTGGTCCCGCTGGCTCGCCTGGTCGCTGACCGGCACGGGCTGGATCCTCGCCACCGCGCTGATCTCCGGCGTCGCGCGGGTGCTGCGTCCCTCCTGAGCCGGGGGGAGAAGAATGAGGGCGTGGGAACCTATTTGATCACCGGGGCCACGGGCGGCATCGGCTCGGCCGTCGCCGACCTGCTGTACGACGCCGGGCACTCGCTCATCCTCGTCGGGCGGTCGGCCGAGCGGCTGGAGGAGACCGCGCTGCGGCTCGTCTCCCCGACCGCGCTGGCCGTCGAGCCGACGGCCCACCCGACGGGCGAGGATCGCGTGTGGACCCTGGAGCTGGACCTGTCCGACCCCCGGCGGATCGAGGCGCAGCTCGTCCGCGCCGACCTGCCGGCGCTGGACGGGATCGTGCACAGTGCCGGCGTGGTCGAGCTGGGCACGGTCGCGGAGGCCTCGCCGAGCACGTGGGTCGAACAACTGCTGGTGAACACGGCCGCCCCCGCCGAGCTGACCCGCCTCCTGCTGCCGCTGCTGCGCGTGGCCCGCGGCCACGTCGTCTTCGTGAACTCGGGCTCGGGACTGCGCGCCCGTGGCGGGTGGGCCGCGTACGCCGCCAGCAAGCACGCTCTGCGGGCCCTCGCCGACGCGCTCCGCGAGGAGGAGCCGGACATTCGGGTCACGTCGGTCTACCCCGGCCGCACGGCGAGCGAGATGCAGCGCAAGGTCCGCGATCAGGAGGGCGGGGAGTACGACCCGGCGGACTACATGTCGGCCCGTACGGTCGCCACGGTGATCGTGAACGCGCTGACGACCCCGGGCGACGCGAACGTCACCGACGTCAGCGTCCGCGGCTGACGCGGGTCGCGAGCAGGAGCCGGACGGCGAGCGGCCGCGCCGCGCGTGCGGCAGTCGGGCGACCGGCGGCGGCGCCGCGCGCGCAGGGGCTTCAGACGAGGGGTGGCAGCGCCGCGGGTCCGCTGCGGCGGCGGGTCAGCCCCGCGGCGAGTACGCCGCCGATCAGCCCGAACAGGTGCGCCTGCCACGAGATCCCCGGCTGCCCCGGCAGCGCGCCGAAGATCATCGTGCCGTACACCAAGGCGATGGCGACGCCGAGGAGGATGTCCAGGATGCGGCGTTCGAAGAAGCCGCGCGCCAGCAGGTAGCCGAAGTAGCCGAAGATCAGTCCGCTCGCCCCCACGGTCACGGCGTTCGAGGCGGCCAGGAACCACACGCCGAGGCCGCTGACGACCATCACGATGAGGCTGACGGCGAGGAAGCGGCCCAGGCCGCGCAGCGCCGTCAGAAAGCCGAAGATCGCCAGCGGCACCGAGTTGGCCATGATGTGGTCGAGGCCGGCGTGCAGGAACGGCGCCGTGAAGATGTGCCACAGGGCGTGCACGTTGTGCGGCTGGATGCCGTACTCCTGGTTGAGATCACCGTTGTAGTTCACGACCTCCACCACCCAGCAGACGCCGAGCAGCACGACGGTGATGAACAACGCGCTGACCGCGCGCGCGGCGTGGTAGGTGATTCCGTCGCGCGGGGAGCGCTCGGTGATCGACGAGTCGGGCATAGCGCAACCGTACGTCCCGGACGGTCGGGGTGAAATAAGAACGCAGCCCGCCGTACGGCTCGAGACCGGGCGGCCGTACGGCTCAGTGTCGGCCGCCGTACGGCTCAGTGACGCTCGCCGTACGGCTCAGTGCAGGGCGCCCGTGCGGATCAGTGCCAGGCGGGCGCGGCGGGCAGAGGCCTCAGGCGCAGGTAGCGGCGCTCGTCGGGGGTGGTCCCGCCCCAGATGCCGGCCGACTCGCCCGCGCGCAGCGCCCAGGCGAGGCAGTCCGAGGACACGGGACAGCGCGCGCACACCTGCTTGGCCTCGTCCACCTGGTCCAGGGCCGGCCCGGCGGTGCTGACCGGGAAGAACAGTTCGGGGTCGGCGCTTCGGCAGGCCGCGAGATCCGTCCAGTGTTCGATCATTACGATGCCTCCAGGTCGAACAAGGCCGCCAGGGTGTCGGGGCGCGCCTCGGCGCGCCTCCGGACCGGCAGCAGCCGATCGATGATCTGCCGGAGCGACGTCTCGACGACGCCGAGGTGGTCCTCCGCGAGCGAGGGGACTCGGCGGGCCAACCGGGTGAGCTCGTCCGCGACCAGCTCCTGGCAGTGGCGGTCCAGGAGCCGGGCGGGAGCCTGCATCGTCGACGGTGCGGTCACGCCGCCTCCTGTAGCGCTATTGACGAATCGTAGTACTACCAAAGGTAGTACTACGACGAGTCGTGTCAATCCTGGCTAAAATTTTGGACCGTGCCGAACGATGTGATCTTCCGCAGCGCCACCATGAACGACGTACCGGCGATCGTCGCGCTCCTCGCCGACGACGCGATCGGCGCCGGCCGCGAGGGCGACATCGACGCCTACTGGGCCGCCTTCGCCGACATCGACGCCGACCCGCGCAACCACCTGATCGTGGCCGACATCGACGGCGACGTCGCCGGCACACTGCAGTTGACCTTCATCCCCGGCCTCAGCCGCAAGGGCACCGAGCGCGCCCAGATCGAGGCGGTCCGCGTCGGCAGCGCCCACCGGGGCCGCGGTCTCGGCCACCAGATGATCGAATGGGCGATCGGCGAGGCGCGGCGGCGCGGCTGCGGCCTCGTCCAGCTGACCTCCGACAAGCGCCGCGCGGACGCCATCCGCTTCTACGAGTCCCTCGGTTTTGAAGCGACCCACGAGGGGATGAAGCTGCCGCTCTAGAGGCCTTCGGTAAACCTTGATCGACCTGCGGGCGTCCTTACTGCGAACTCACCACGGATGTGCGGGAAGCGGTTAGCCGGGCGTTTACCCGAGTGTTGGTTCCATGTCCGGACACATAGGCAGGACGAAGGGATCCCCCCAGCGATGGTCGCACTCGCCGCGTCGGCACGCCTCGACGCAGACGACGTCCTGCGTATCCGCTGGGCCGAGCCGCCGGCCGACGGGACCAGCCTCACGCTCCGCCGGGACGGCGCCGCGCACGCGATCGACCTCGACGGCGAGGCCGCCGACCTGTCGCGGCTGGACCTGACCCCCGGCACCTGGTCGGTGCACGCCGCCGACGCCGAGGTCATCACCACGGACCCGGGCTTCTCACTCGACGGCCTCGCGGAGTACGCCCGCCGCCCTCGCGGCCGGGCGCTGCGGACCTTCCGCGCCCCCTCGGGCGGGCTGCGCGTCAGCGTACGCACGGTCGAGCCGTACGCCGAGGTCACCGCCGTCCACCCGGGCGAGGAGAAGCTGGCGCTCGAAGGGTTCCTCGCGTACGGCGCGACGCCCGCCGACGCCGAGATCGTCGCCACCCGACGCAAGACGGCGCAGCAGGTGCCGGGCACGGTGAGCCTCACCGGCGACCACTGGCACGCCGAACTCCCCAACGCCCCCTTCGCGGTGGAGACCGAGCGCGGCTTCTGGGACCTGCGTCTCGGCGGGCTGATCGTCGCCACCTGGATCGACGACATCCCGGACAAGAAGAACAAGGTCCGGTTCCCGGCGCGGCACGTGCAGCGGGACACCGACCGCGTCCGCGTCCGCGCCTACTACACCGACAAGGACCATCTCGCGATCGCCACCACGGTCGTCCCGAACGCGGAGGCGGAGGCGGCGTGAAGATCTCCATCCTCATCATGAACGCGTACGGTATGGGCGGCACGATCCGTGCGACGTTCAACCTGGCGGACGAGCTCTCCCGGCGCCATGAGGTCGAGATCGTCAGCGTATTCCAGCACAAGGACAGGCCGTTCTTCCCGCTCTCCGACCGGGTGCGGCTGTCCAGCCTGGTCGACCTCCGGCCGGACGCCCGGAAATGGTGGAAGTTCGGCGTCGCCTCCCGGCTCAAGAAGCCCAGCACGCTGCTGCACCCGGAGGAGCGCGCGTACGACAACTTCAGCGCCGAGAGCGACCGCGCGCTGACGCGGTACCTCGCCGACCTGCGGACCGACGTCCTGGTCACCACCCGCGCCGGGCTGAACATCGCCGCCGCGCGGCTGGCCCGCGACGGCGTCACGCTCATCGGCCAGGAGCACCTGCACTTCGGCGCGCACAAGCCCGGCATCCTCGCGGAGATCCGCGACTCGTACCAGAGGCTCGACGCGATCGTCACGCTGACCGACGCGGACCACGCCGAGTACGCGCGGATGCTCGACGGCGCCCCGACCCGGGTCTACACGATCGGCAACGGGCTGCCCGCGGGGCCGCGCCCGCAGTCCCGGTTGGACAACCGCGTCGTCATCGCCGCCGGCCGGCTGGTCCGGGTCAAGGGGTACGACCGGCTGCTCGACGCGTTCGCCAAGGTCGTCGAGAAGCGCCCCGACTGGAAACTGCGCGTCTACGGCCAGGGAACGCAGGCCGACAAGCTGAGCCGGCGGGCCCGCCGCCTGGGCCTGCACAACAACGTGGCCTTCATGGGACCGACGAACGACATCGAGGGCGAGCTGGCCAAGGCGTCCATCCACGTCATCACCTCGCGGTTCGAGGGGTTCGGCATGACGATCGTGGAGGCGTTCGCCGCCGGGGTGCCGGTGGTGTCCTTCGACTGCCCGCAGGGCCCCCGCGAGATCATCACGTCCGGTGAGAACGGCGTGCTGGTGCCCGACGGCGACATCGACGCGTTCGCCGACGCCCTGCTGTCCCTCATGGACGATCCGGAGAAGATGCGGCGGCTCGCCGAGAACGGCCGGCGCACGGCGACGCGCTACGACATCTCCGAGGTCGCCGGCCGCTGGGACGAGATGCTCGCCGAACTCCACCGGACCGGGACCGCGTAGCTCTTCCCTCGGTCAAGCGTGTTCCCGTTTTAGGCCGGGAGCCCTTCGCCGCCGCCACGACACGCTGAATCATCTGCGTCATCATCGGCGAGTATTCGAGGGGAAACGCCATGATCGACAACGAACTCTTCGGCGGAGCCGAACCCGTGTGGCGCGTGACGGTCGCCGCCGAGCTGTACCGGATCGAGGAGCACTGCTCGCACTCGGCGCGCGCCCAGGCCGAGACGGTGAAGATCTGGCGGGTGCTCAACCTGTGGCTCGGGTCCACCGCCGTCCTCGCCGCCGGGGTGGCCGGCAGCCTGGTCCTCGCCGGCGACCGCTTCCCCCTGGTCGCGGGCGGGCTGGCGCTGGCCGCCGCGCTCCTCGCCACGGTCGTCAGCATGGTCGCGCCCGGCCGCAAGGAGAACCAGGCGGCCGAGGCGGCCAAGGCCTACCGGTCGGTGGAGACGGCCGCACGGCAGGCCCGCGAGGTCGACCTGCCCGGCCACGCCTTCATGCAGGCGCGGCAGGTCCTCGACGAGCTGACCGCCCGCTGGCACGCGGTGATCCGCAACGCTCCTCCCGCCCCCGCCTGGGCGCAGCACCGCGCCGAGCGCAACCGGTACGTCGAGCGGGCCGAAGAGGTCATGACCGAGCGCATGAGCGACATCGTCCGCGTGTTCCAGACCCCGCGGCGGGCGGCCGACCAGCCGGCCTGAGCATGGTCGAACGGCGTGCCCGGACCGGCGTGAGCATGGTCGAACGGCGTGCCCGGATCGGCCTGAGCATGGTCGAACGGCGTGCCCGGACCGGCCTGAGCATGGTCGAACGGCGTGTCCATGCCGGCCCGTCCCCGTCGCCGTTTCCGCTGGCCGGAGCGGCGATCCGTGAAAGGTGATCGAACGGCGCGTCGAAACGTTGACGGTCTCGACGCGCCGGGGTGAGCGTCGTCCTCGATCGGCAGCCTCTGTCCCTCCCACCGGTGGCGCTGCCGAGAGAGGAGTCCGTCCATGCGTAGAGAACCGGTCGGCGCGCTCACGGCCGCGCTGGCGGCCGTGATCATGGTCCTGGCGGGCCTCGCCGGTCAGGTCGCCGTCGGCGGCGCGGCCTCCGCCGCCGAGTCGTACACCTGGCGCAACGTCCAGATCGGTGGCGGCGGGTTCGTGCCGAGCATCGTGTTCAACCAGTCGCAGGCGAACCTGATCTACGCCCGCACCGACATCGGCGGCGTGTACCGCTGGAACCAGAGCACGTCCTCCTGGACGCCGCTGCTCGACTCGATCGGCTTCACGAACTGGGGCTGGATGGGTGCGGCGAGCCTGGCCAGCGACCCGGTCGACCCGAACCGCGTGTACGTGGCCGCCGGCATGTACACCAACGGCTGGGACCCGAACAACGGCGCCATCCTGCGGTCCACGGACAAGGGCGACAGCTGGACCGCCACGCAGCTGCCGTTCAAGCTGGGCGGCAACATGCCCGGCCGGGGCATGGGCGAACGCCTCGCCATCGACCCGAACAAGGACGCCGTCCTCTACCTCGGCGCGCCCAGCGGCAACGGCCTGTGGCGAAGCACCGACTACGGCGCCACCTGGGCGAAGGTGACGAGCTTCCCGAACCCCGGCACGTACCAGCAGGACCCGAGCGACTCCTCGGGCTACCTCAGCGACGATCAGGGTGTCGTGTGGGTGACGTTCGACAAGCGCACGGGCAGCGCGGGGAACGCCACGAAGACGATCTACGTCGGCGTCGCGGACCCGCAGAACACCGTCTACCGCAGCACCGACGGCGGCTCCACCTGGCAGCGCCTCGCCGGCCAGCCCACCGGGTACCTGGCGCACAAGGGCGTCCTCGACACCACCAACGGCTACCTCTACCTCGCGACCAGCGACAAGGGCGGCCCGTACGACGGATCGAAGGGCCAGGTATGGCGCTACGACACCGCGACCGGAGCGTGGACCGACATCAGCCCGATCCCGGTCTCCAGCGGCGACAACTACTACGGGTACAGCGGCCTGAGCGTCGACCGGCAGCACCCCGGCACCCTCATGGTGACCGGATACAGTTCCTGGTGGCCGGACACGATGATCTGGCGCAGCACGAACAACGGCGCCACCTGGACGCGGATCTGGGACTGGAGCAGCTACCCGAACCGTACGTTCCGCTACACGCAGGACGTCTCCTCGGTGCCGTGGCTGACGTTCGGCGCGTACCCGTCGCCGCCCGAGGTGACGCCCAAGCTCGGCTGGATGACCGAGGGGCTGGAGATCGACCCGTTCGACTCCGCGCGGATGATGTACGGGACGGGCGCCACGATCTACGGCACGACGAACCTGACGGACTGGGACGCCGGGAAGCAGATCGCCATCAAGCCGATGGTCAAGGGCCTGGAGGAGACCGCGGTCAACGACCTGATCAGCCCGCCGTCCGGCGACGCGCGCCTGCTGTCGGCCCTCGGTGACATCGACGGCTTCCGCCACACGAACCTCGACGCGATCCCGTCGATGATGTTCACCCAGCCGAACCTGACCACCACGACGAGCCTCGACTACGCCGAGACGAACCCCGGTTGGATGGTCCGCGTCGGCGACGTCGACAAGTCCGCCAGCCCGGGCGTCAACCGGGTCGGCTTCTCCACCGACGGCGGCGCGGACTGGTGGCAGGGCAGCGAGCCGCCGGGCGTGACCGGCGGCGGCACGGTCGCGGCGGCGGCGGACGGGTCCCGGTTCGTGTGGAGCCCCGACGGCACGGGCGTGTACTACTCGGTCGGCTTCGGCAACTCCTGGACCGCCTCGTCCGGCATCCCGTCCGGCGCGCGGGTCGCCGCGGACCGGGTGAACCCGAAGAAGTTCTACGGCCTGTCCGGCGGCCGGTTGTACGTGAGCACGGACGGCGGCGCGACGTTCACGGCGACCGCCGCGACCGGCCTGCCGTCCTCCGGGCACGTCAAGGCGGTCGCGGGACACGAGGGCGACCTCTGGCTGGCCGGCGGCACCTCCGGCTCGGCGTACGGCCTGTGGCACTCGACCGACTCCGGAGCGACGTTCACGAAGCTGTCGAACGTCCAGGAGGCGGACAACGTCGGCTTCGGCAAGGCCGCGACCGGCAAGACCTACCCGGCGCTGTACGTCATCGCCAAGGTCGGCGGCGTCCGCGGTGTCTTCCGGTCCGACGACTCCGGCACCACCTGGGTGCGGATCAACGACGACGCCCACCAGTGGGGCAACATCGGCGCCGCCATCACCGGCGACCCGCGCGTCTACGGCCGCGTCTACGTAGGAACGAACGGAAGAGGCGTGCTGTACGGCGACCGTACGGGCGGCTAGCGCTCAACGCCGAGAACTCTCGTCGTGCTCGCGACGAAAACCCTCGGCACACCGCGCGCCCAAGCTTTACCCGAGCGAGGTGTGGCTCGTTAACGCGCGGGCGGCTCCGCTGGGTTGAGTGGCGAGCATGAAGACGATCATCATCGCGGCGGCGGCGGCCGCGGTCGCCGCCGCCGTCTCCTCGCCGGCGGCCACCCGCGACGCGGCCTCGGCCACGGCGTCGCCGACGGCCCCGGCGGCGACCCACCGCGCCGCCGGGATCGCGGTCTCGCCGACGCCCTACCTCGACCGGATCGAGAGGGCGGTCAGGCAGGTGTCGCCGGGCCTGGAACACCAGGTCTGGGAGCGCAGTCACGGCAACCGGCTCGACGAATCGGCCGGGGACTGGCTACTGCAGACCCCGCAGTGCTGGGGACACGACCCCTGCCCGCCCGCCGACCGGCCGGGCACCAAGCGGCTCCTGAGCAAGATCACCGAGAACATCGGCGAGGCGACCAGCACCGTCGACATCACCTCGCTCGGCTGCCCGGAGAAGCTGGTCCTGCCGCTGCCCTCCCCGTGCCGTACGTTCCCGGACGGCTACTTCCGCGACGCCATCGTCGCCGGGCTGAAGAAGGCATCGGAGAAGCACCGGATCACCTTCAGGATGCTGCTGGGCGCGCCGGTCCTGCCCGCCACGGTGAACGGCGACGACTGGATCGACGCCGCGAAGAAGACCATCGGCGCCTCGGCCCGCAACATCACGTTCAACGTGGCAACGATGACCACCTCGTACTCGGGAACACCGGGCGTCCCCGTCGGCGGCTACACGCCCTCCTGGAACCACTCCAAGCTGTTCGTGGTCGACGGGAGGACCGTCATCACCGGCGGCGTCAACACCTACACCGACAACTACGTCCAGACCCCCAAACCCGTCACCGACATGATGATGGCCATCCGGGGCCCCGCGGCCGCGTCGGCGACCGGCTACGTCAATCGGCTCTGGGACTGGACCTGCGCCCACCGCAACACGTGGAACTGGGCGGCCACCACCGGATCGTGGGTGTACCCGTCGAGCGGAGGCTGCATCTCGACCCTGCACCCGCCCGCCGCCGCGAAGGCCGGCGACCTCGACATGCTGGAGGTCGGCGGGCTCGGCGTCGGCATCCAGTCCAAGGACGGCTCTTCCATCTACAAGCTGCCCGACCTCGAACACCCTGACGACGCCAAGTGCCCGCTGCGCTTCGCCGACAAGGACGTGGTCAACCGCGACCGGGACTACCAGACCGTCAACCCGGAGGAGACCGCGCTGCGGGAGATGGTGGCCACCGCCACCAAGTCGATCGTGTTCTCCCAGCAGGACCTCTACGGCTGGTGCGCGAGCATCGGCGGCCCCATCAAGGCCGTCCAGCCGCTGGCGGATCTGCGGCTCCTCGACAACGTCGCCAGGAAGATGATCCACGGCGTGAAGGTCCGGATCGTCATCTCCACGCCCGGCAACGAGGACGCCTACTCCACCATGAAGAACATGCGGCAGTTCTCGGACCTGCTGCGCAAGCGGATCGCGCTGCAGGCGGGCGGCGACAAGAAGGCCGATCAGGTCATGCAGGACACCCTCCAGTACGCCTCGCTGCGCAGCAGCGACAAGCCCCGCTGGGAGGGCAAGGAGAAGAACGACGAGGGCAAGGTCATCGACTGCGACGACCCGAAGGAGTCCTGCACCTACGCCCAGCACACCAAGCTGATCGAGGTCGACGACCGCGTCTTCTACCTCGGATCCAAGAACGCCTACCCGGCCTTCCTGCAGGACGACGGCTACTTCATCGAGGACCCGGCGGCGGTCGCGCACCTGAGGAAGGAGTTCCTCGACCCGCAGTGGAAGTACTCGAAGGCCGACGCGACGTACGACTGGGAGAGGTTCCTGCCTCCCACCGTCGTCTCCATCGCCACCGACCGCGCCAAGGGCGCGTCGAAGGTGAAGGTCACCGTGAAGGCCGTCACCCATTCCGGCGACTCCTTCCTGGTCGCCTACGGCAACAAGGTGGAGTGCAAGGACACGAACTCAGGTGACCGGTGCTCCTTCGACGAGGCCCCGTCGATCGTCGGCAAGAAAATCGACATCGTCGACCGGAAGACCCTGCGCTGGATCCAGAGGGAGGTCCCGCACTGGTAGCCCCGTCCTCACCAAGGCGACCACGCGCCTTCTTCCGCTCCATCCACGGGCGGAAGAAGGCGCGTTGTCTTTACGTCAGTCTTCGTTCGAGATCATGAAGGAGGCCCTTCACGTCGGGCGATCGGCGTGCATGCGGGGCCAGTTCGCGGCCAAGGCGCTGCAGGAGGCCGACGCTGCGCGCCGAGGTGACGCCGGGCAGCCGGTCGACGGCACGGCGCGCCGCGCCCACGGCCTGGTCCAGGTCGCCGGCCTGGGCATGGGCCAGCCCGAGCCACGCGCCGTGCCGGAACGCCGACCGCTGTGGCTCGCCGGACGGATCGGTCTGTGCCCGCCCGCGCAGCAGGCCTTCGGCCTCCGCCAGCAGACGGCCCTGGCGCGTGGGCATTCGCCGGGCCAGGACGACCATGCATCGCCCGGCGATGGCATCGAGTTCGGTCGGGGTGACGTAACCGGCCCAGTCCGGAGCGACCTCTCCACGGTCCTTCGCGCGTTCGAGCAGGTCCAGCGTTTGCTCCCGCAATCGCTGGAAGGTCGCCAGATCCCCGGCGGCCGCGCTGGCGAGACCGCTGCGCGCGGCGATGAGCGCCCGCACCGTCGACGGAGCCCGCGAGGCGGCCTCCTGCGCGGCCGTGGCGAGCTGCAGCGCATCCCCCACTTCGCCGATCTCCGTCGCCTGATTGCTCATCAGGCCCAGGATGCTCGCGGCCAGCGCGCGGTCATCGGCGGCGTGCGCCGCGCGAAGACCGGTCAGGTACCAGCGCTGTGCCTCGCCGTCTCGGGCGGAGTCGAACGCCATGAACCCGGAGGTCTGGGCGAGTTGGCCAAGGGCGAAGGTAAGCCGCCGACCGGTTCGCGCGTCGTATCGGGACCGCCGTAGTAACCGCGACACGCATGCGAACTGGTCGGCCACGAAGGCGGCACCCGCGGCACCGTGCCGCTCGTCCAGACGACGGCATCGCGCGACGATGTCCTCGACGAGTTCGAGCATCGACGCGGTGACGCGATCCCCCTCCCGCGCGGCCGAGGTGAGGACCGGGACCGGTGCTTCGGACCACTGCCACGCATGGCGTGTCAGTGTCGTACCGGAGACCACCATGAATGTCCGCCGGGTCAGCATCGGATGCGACCACTCCTCCAGGAGACGCAGCAATCCGCCCGCATCCCAGGGTAGATCGAGGCGGTGGTCGGCGGGCAAGAGCAGCGAAGAGCGCGATGCCCCGCGAGGCCATACCTGGTCGAACGTCAGATCACGTCCAGTGGCTTCGGCGAGAAGCCACACAACGACCTCGGGCACCGGCGCATGAGGGACCTCACCGCGATTCAGCCAGCGGTAGGGAGTCTTATGGTGGATTTGGCGATTTTCCCGGCTGATTGCTGAGATGGCCGCGTTGACGCGGCGCGCAAGGCTTTCCGGACGCCATCCGGCTTCTTCGAGCAGGTCCTTCAGCTTTTCATTCGGCGCGCCGGATCTGCCGCTGCTCTCGCTGGTGACGGCCGTCATGAGGTCCACCTAGGGGAGAGTGCCATCGGGGGATGGTGCGGTGATAACTCTAACCGCGGTGTTAGGCGAGAACCGGAAGCACACCGAGCACACCAATCCGCAGATGTCCGCACCTGCCGTGCCGGATCGAAGCCCATTTCTCGGTGCCCGATGCCCGATCGTGGAAAGCGTCGATTTCGCATCGAGAAGGGAGTCAGATGGACAGCGAGCAGAAGATCCGCGCACTGACCGATCTGTGCCAGGCACTCGCCGGATCCGGACTGCATGTCGGCTTGAGCGACGCCCGGCCGGCCTTGTCGGTTCGTGCCTCTCTTACCGGGGACAGGATCTGGATCGGCATCGAGGACGACGCCTTCGTGTGGCGTCGCAGCGAAAAGGTGCGTTACGCGGTGGGCGATCCGGCGGGAGCGGCCGCCGAGATCACGGCATACCTCGGCGGGCGAACCGAAGTGCCCGACGCCCGTCCGTGAGCGCCGACGCGCTGGCCGTCCTGAGCCGGAGATTCCCGGGAACACCGATCTGGTTCGGCACGTACACCAGGTCCTGGTGGGCCCTGATACCGCCGCCGGTCGGATGGCGGCTGATCGAGGCGCTGCACCCCGAGGAACTGACCCGCGCGATCATCAATGCCCGTTCATGGCCCTGGCCCGCCGGTGCGTTGCCGCCCAGGTGAGCGGTACCCATCACCGCCTGCTTCACCGTCTCTGTCGCCACCTTGCCGCCGCGGTGGACGAGCATTGTCTTACTCGTCGCTTTCTTCCGTCGATACCGGCGGCAGGGATCGCGAGGCTCACGGTGAGGGCAGCGAGCGTTTCGTACGGCGCGGTGCTGGGGGTGCGTCTTCGCGAGGGACCGTCCGTGTAGTGAGGCTGGGTCGACCGTGAAAGCGGCGGCGGTGGCGCGGGGCGGTACGGCCGAGGGTTTTCGCGGTCACAGGGCGACGAAAATCCTCGGCGCCGCAGGTCCCATCGGTGGCGTCAGCTCAGGTCCGTTTCCCAAAGTCGGGGCGTCTTGGCCGACTCCCCGCGTACGACGGCGATGACTGGCGCGCCAGCCTCTCCGCGATCATGCCGACGCTGCGGCGGCACCTGCTCGCCCATCGGGACTCGGCCCGGCTGCTCTCCGGACGGTTCACCGCCGGCCGCGGCCGGCTGCGTACGATCGAGGTCGTCATCGGGGCGCTGCGCGGTGCCGGGCTCTCCGACCGCGACGCCGCCTACGCGCTGTACCTCCTGACGACCTTCCTGATCGGCTTCGTCGGCGGTGAGCAGGCCCCGCTGTCCGCCGCGGTCGCCGCCGGCCGGACTCCCCCTTTCGTACCTCGACGACCTGCGCGACCGGCTCGCCGCGCTGCCCGCCGAGGAGTTGCCGCACACCGTCGCACTGGCCGGGGACCTCACCGCCCCGGACCTCGACACCCGGTTCGCGTTCGCGCTGGACCGCCTGCTCGACGGCATCGCCGCCCTACCGCACCAGCACTGACGAACGAATGTCCCCGGGGGCCTCGGTCCTCCGCACGCGAGGCCCCCGGGGACGGTCTGCCGGCCCTCAGCCGCAGGTCGTGCCGTTGAGGGTGAACGAGCCCGGAGCCGCGTTGGAGCCGCTGTAGGTGAAGTTCGCGCCGACCGAGGTCGACGCGCCGGCGGCCAGGGCGCCGTTCCAGCTCGCGTTGGTGACGGTCACGGTGTTGCCGGACTGTGACCAGGTGCCGCTCCAGCCCTGGGAGAGCTGCTGGTTGCCGGGATAGGAGAACTTCAGCGTCCAGCCGTTGATCGCCGAGCTCCCGTTGGTGATCGTGATGTTCGCGGTGAAGCCGGTCCCCCAGTCGTTGGCCGCGTAGGCGACCTTGCAGCTGCCGGGCGTGGGGGTCGGGGTGGGCGTCGGGGTGCCGCCGTCGCCCGTGCCGCCGAGCGCGGTGCTGATCGCACCGTAGATCTGCGGCTTCTTCTGCAGGTTCTGGTCCCAGGGCAGGGCCGAGCCTTCACCGCTGAAGGTGCCGGGGATCCAGGAGTACTTGTCGGTGTAGTCCCAGATCGTGATGCCGACGCAGCGGGTCACCGCGAGGCAGGCGTTCACGACGTTCGTGTAGTACTGGGCCTGGGTGTTGACCTTGCTGGTGTCGGCGGGCAGCTGCATCCGCACGTCGAGCTCGGTGACGGCGACGTCCACGCCGAGGTCGGCGAAGCGCTGCATGTTCTGCTGCATGTTGGTCGGGAAGCCGTACTGGATCGCCAGGTGGCTCTCGAAGCCGACGCCGTCGATCGGCACGCCCTGCTGCTTGAGCGACTTGACGAGGTTGTACATCCCGTCGCTCTTCGCGCCGAGGCCCTCGATGTTGTAGTCGTTCAGGTAGAGCTTGGCGTCCGGGTCGGCGGCGTGCGCCGTACGGAGCGCGTCGGCGATGTAGCCGCTGCCCATCGCGTTGTAGAACGCGTCGGAGCGGAGCGTGCCGTCCTCGTTGAACGGCTCGTTCACCACGTCCCAGGCGTAGAGCTGGCCCTTGTAGTGGGTCACCTCCGTGGTGATGTGGTTCTCCATCGCGGCTTGGACCTGGTTGCTCGGCAGGCTCGACACCCAGTTCGGGAGCTGCTGGTGCCAGACCAGGTTGTGACCGCGCACGATCATGTTGTGGCTCTTGGCGAAGGAGACGATCTGGTCGCCTCCGCTGAAGTTGAACGATCCCCTCGAAGGCTCGGTGGTGTCCCACTTCATCGAGTTGCCCGGGGTGGTCGCCCCGAACTCGCCGCCGCCCAGGATCGCCGTGTAGGCGCTGTCGGACAGTTCGGAGTTGTCGGTCGCCGAACCGAAGTACTTGCCCTTGGCCTTGGCGAGCTGGTCGAGCGTTGACGCGGCGGACGCCGGGCGCATCACCACGGCGGTGAGCGCCAGGAGCGCGCCGAGTGCCAGCGCCAGGACGGCCGCGAGTCTCGGCCGGAATGGCGAGGACATGCTGGGTTCCTCCAGAGGGGTGTGCGGGAGAAGTGCCGTGCCCAGGACGAGGCGCGGGGGAGAGCGGGGCTCCCCCGCGCCGGGTCGGTCCGGTCAGGGGCTGGGACGGGTGGAGGCCGGCACGGTCGTCGCGCCGGGCCGGTGGGTCAGGGGCTCGTGCAGGAGAGCATGTCCGCGCCCGGCGAGCCGTTCGCGACGAATCCGAAGGTGGTCGACGCGCCGCCGTTCACCGTCCGGTTCCAATCGGCACTGCGCACCGTCACCATGTCTCCGCTTTGAGTCAGCGTTCCGTTCCACACGCTGTTGATGGTCTGGCCGCTGGCCGGCATCCAGCTCACGGTCCAGCCGTTGAGGGGCGCGGTACCGGGGTTGCTCACCGTCATCTCGCCCTGGAAGCCGCCCGACCAGCTGCTGGTGGTCTTGTACGTCGCGGTGCACGGCATGGTCGTGCCGCCGCCTCCCCCGGTGCCGCCACCGCCGGTGCCGACGCCGGTGACCTCACCGTTGCCGCCGTCGAAGACCACGTCGGAGCAGCCGTAGAAGGTCTCGGTGCTGTCCGAGCGCGACCAGACGGAGTAGATGATGTGGCGGCCGGTCTTGTTCGCCGGGAGGTTGCCGGACCAGTAGTAGTAGCCGTCGACGCTGCCGACCGGGCCGGTGTCCGCCGGGTGGTCGGCGACGAGGAACGGATTGGTCTCGAGCTCGTCCCAGGTCAGCGGCTTGGACGGGTCCCAGCCGTCCTTGGTGACGTACAGGTAGAACGAGCCCGGGTGCGCCGCCCACTTGTTGTAGCGGAAGTTGAAGTTCGCGCCGCTCGTCAGGTGCGTGACCGGCCAGTTCGTCCCCGGCAGGTCGAAGCCGGTGAAGTTCGGGTTCCCGCCGCTGCACAGCTGCCCGTCGGGGATGAAGCCCCGCGTACGGCCGGCGCCGTCGGACCGGAGCACGGAGAACCAGTTGTAGAGCGAGTTGGTCCCGCTCTGGGCGACGGCGGCCGCACACGCCGGGTTCTGGGGCTTGATCTCCCCGGTCGAGGTGAGGCCGTCCTTCCAGCACAGGAACGTACGGCTGCCCGGCTGCATGAACGCTCCGTGGGCCCACGCGGGGGTGGTTCCCGTGAAGACGCTCAGCCCCATGATCAACACCATGCCTAGGGCCGCGGCGAGCGCGCTTCTCCGTCGCTTTCTCACGACACCGTTTCCCTTCGATCCGCCCGCGAGCCGGTCAGGCGGACCCGCGGGAGTTCGGGCGCGGTGGGAGCGCGTTCTCAGGATCGGTTTCCGGGTCTCGAAGGGTCAACGACGGCCGCGGGGACGTCCTGCCTCGGCGCGGTGACCTGCGACGACGCGCCCTGCCGGGCGACCGGCCGTGAAAGCAGGTGAAAGCGGGCTCGCCGTTCAGCGCCCGAGGACGAGGACCAGCGACGCCGCCGCCAGCGCGAAGTAGCCGCCGGGGAAGGCGATGTTGTGGAAGACCCGGGCGCGGACGTGGGCGAAGAGGGCTCCGGCGAAGAACAGGACGAGTCCCACGGCGGCGGCGACGCCGACGAACCGGATCCCCAGGAGCCCGAGGAGAAGCCCGGCCGCGCCGGCGCCCTTGAGCACGGCGAGCATCGGCAGCCACGCCTGCGGGACGCCGACCTCGGCCGAGTTGGCGAGGACGAACCCGGCGCGCGCGACGTCCGCGACGGCGATGCCGGCGGTGGCCAGGATCGTGACGACGGTGACGGCGACGTACGCGGCGAACACCCCGATGCCCCGTTCAGCCGAAGAGGCGGTGGTCGCCGAGGACGTCGAGCGGCCGGGGTACCGGCGCGGGCCCCACGGCGCAGCGCGCGACGAC
This sequence comes from Actinoallomurus soli, assembly GCF_024055715.1. Taxonomy (GTDB): domain Bacteria; phylum Actinomycetota; class Actinomycetes; order Streptosporangiales; family Streptosporangiaceae; genus Actinoallomurus; species Actinoallomurus soli. The sequence continues at coordinate 42,692 of NZ_JAMXMV010000031.1, read as the reverse complement.
CTCCTGCAGCCGCCGCGCCGCCTCGATGCCGGGCAGCGGGTTCTCGACGCCTTCGGGCAGCTCCAGCAGGGCGACGAACTCGGTGCCGTGGACGGCACGCAGGTAGGCGTACCGGACCCCTTCCGGCTGCCGCTCCCGCACGGCCGCGAACACCTCGTCGATCGCGGCGGCGACCTCGGCCGCGTTCTCCTCGGCGACCTCGTACCGGACCATCAGCATGGGCATGGGACCTCCTCGTCCGCCATTCGGCGGGCCGGTGCCCGCCGTCGACACAAGGCTCGCCGAGGACGCGGTCAAGCGTCCAATACCTGCGTCTATAACCTGTTGGCATGGATGTGGACCTCCGGCTCCTGCGCTACTTCGTCGCCGTCGCGGAGGAGGGCAACCTCACTCACGCCGCCGAGCGGCTGTACGTCTCCCAGCCGGCGCTGACCAAGCAGATCAAGCGCCTGGAGACCCTCCTCGGAATGACACTGTTCGTACGGTCCCGCGACGGCATGGCCCTCACCGAACCCGGCCGGGCCCTGGCGGCCCGGGCCCCCGCCCTGCTGGCCGACTGGGACCGTGTGCTCCGGGAGACCAGGGAGGCGGCGCGCCGGGCGGACCGCGTGCTGCGGGTCGGCTTCCTGGCCAGCGCCGCGAACGAGGCGACGCCGCGCATCATCGCCGCGTTCGCCGGCCGCCGGCCGGGATGGCGGGTCGACATGCGGCAGGCCGCCTGGTCGGATCCGACGGCCGGGCTCGCGGACGCGGAGGTGGACGTGGCGCTGCTGCGCCTGCCCTTCCCCGGGCAGGAGGCCCTCCGGATGGAGGTGCTGTTCAGCGAGCCCCGCTGCGTCGCGGTGCCCAGTGGCCACCGGCTGGCCGCGCGCGACCGGGTCTCCATCACCGACCTGCGGGACGAACCGTTCGTCGCGGCCCCGGCCGACACCGGTCGATGGCGCGACTACTGGCTGGCCGTCGACGAGCGCGGCGGTGCGCCGCCGCCGGTCGGCGCGGTCACCGACCAGCCCGACGACTGGCTCAGCGCGATCGCCAACGGCTACGGCGTCGCCCTCGCTCCGGAGTCCGCCGCCCGCTTCTACGCCCGCCCCGGCGTCACGTACCTGCCCGTCACCGGCGTCTCCCCGAGCGAGGTCGGCGTCGCCTGGACGCCGGCCGCCGACGCCGACCCTGTGGTCCAGGACTTCGTCCGCTGCTGCCTGGAGACGCGGGACCCGGCCTGACCGGCCGGACGGGTCACGGCACGTACGTGTCGAGGCGGCCGCACATGCCGAACGCGCGCTCCGGCGGCGGTTCGAGCCGGTGCACGGCGGCCTCCGTCAGGTGGCCGATGTCGCCCGCGCCCAGGCGGCTCAGGTGCGCGCCGGTCTGCAGCGCCTCGGCGAACGCACCGGTCCGCCAGCGCCTCTCCCACTCGCCGAACAGGTGCGCCTTGAGGCGTACGGCCGACCGGTAGAAGGCGTGCAGCGCCGCCGGGTCGCCGTCGTCGAGCCGCTCGCGCAGGACGGCGTAGCCCTCCAGGGCCAGGTCGCGGCGGCGCCGGGCGGTGTCCTCGCGCGCGGCGGGGTCCAGGGTTGCCGTCCGCTCGTACGCCGCCGGGTCGTTCAGGGTCTCCGGCGGGAAGGTGAAGACGGCGTCGCCCGCCTCGGGCAGCCCGCTGTTCTGCATGACGACGACGATGTGCAGCCCGCCGTCGCCGTTGACGAGACGGTGCACGGTCCCCGGCGTGAACCAGGCGACGGTGCCGGGGGCCAGCGGCGTCTCGGTGAAGCCGTCGCAGGTCAGCGTCTGCACGCTGCCCTCGCCCGCGACGACGACGTACGCCTCCGCGCAGGTCAGGTGGACGTGCGGCGAGCCGCCGCACAGCCCGTCGGCGGTCGGCCAGTCGTACACGCGCAGCCCCGAGATCCCGACCGCGCCGGGCAGCGGGCTCACCATGGGTGGTCCTTGGCGTAGGCGTCCAGCCGCGCGCGGTCCCAGGCGCCGTCGGCGACGACGATCCGGTACCGCAGGCGCAGCGTCTCCCCGGGCGGCAGCGCGAACTCCTCGGCGAAGGCGAGCGAGGGGTTGACCGCCGGGAACGGTGTGTTCCGGACGAACCAGTCGCTGCCGAACTCCGGGTCGTCGAAGAACATGAGCGTCGAGGCCCGGTCGACCTCGTCGTGCCGGCCGACGTACGCGAGCCAGGCCGCGGGCCGGCCCATCAGCTCCGGACCGCCCTGCCCCTCCGCCGCGAGGATCTCCCCGTCGGTGAAGGCCCGCGGCCCGCGCCAGAACAGCCCGCTGTACCCGGCCGCCGGGCGGCCGTTCGTCGTCGGGCTGCCGAAGACGAGCGGCTCCCCCCGTACGTTGGTCAGCGCGGTCGCGAACTCCAGCGCCCACGAGTCGGCGGCGACGTCGCGTACGGTCAGCTCGCGGTGCTCGTCCACCCAGTGCTCGCCCGCCTGGGTGTGCCAGGTGAGGCGCTCGGCGATCCGGCCCCCGTCGGCGTCGGCGAACTCCTCGTGCCGCATGACGCCGACGTTCGGCAGGTCGACGTAGCCCTGGTCGCGGACGTAGCTGCCGCCGCCCCAGAAATTCTCCCCCGACAGGTGCGACACGGTCATCTGGACGCCCTTGTGCCAGCGGTGATCGTGCGGCCGGTACGCGGTGACGACGTCCCCGGCGAGCGTACGGACCGGGTGCAGGTACGGCTTCGGTCCCTCGAACGCCGGCGTGGCCGGCCGGTAGACGTACCGGAACAGCTCCACGTCGCGCTCGCGCACGGCGAGGGTGTGGTCGCCGATGTACTCGATCCTCACAGGTGCATCCCGCCGTTCATCTCCCGGTAGAAGGGGTCCGCGTCGTCGATCTCGCCGCGGCGTACGGGCCGGCCGGTGAACGCCGACCGGTACAACGCGGCGATGAGTTCGAGCGTCTGCCGGCCGCCCGCCCCGCTGGTCTCCGGGCGTTCGCCGCGCTCGTACGCGTCGAGCAGGTCGCCGAGCAGCGCGGTGTGCGAACTCGGCACGTCGCGGTCCGGGGTCCGCCACGCGGCGATCCGCGCCTCGTCGGTGACGTGCGGCGCGGGGGTGTAGGTCCAGTCCGCGTTGCCGTAGCCGTACAGGTGCGACAGCTCGACCGTCGCCTCGGTGAAGTCGAACCGCAGCCGGCTCTCCTCGCGCGGCGACAGCACGCTGTTGACGACCGACGCGAGCGCGCCGTTCTCGAACCGGACCGACGCGACGGACACGTCCTCGGTGTCGACGTTCCGGGCGAGGCGGCCGGCCATGGCGCGGACCTCGGCCCAGTCGCCGAGCGTCGCGAGCAGCAGGTCCATCTGGTGGATGCCGTGGCCCATGGTCGGGCCGCCGCCCTCGGTGTCCCACCGGCCGCGCCAGGGGACGTCGAAGTACGCCTGGTCGCGGTGCCAGGTGGTCAGGCAGACCGCGACCAGGGGCCGGCCCAGCTCTCCCTCGGTGACGAGGCGGCGCAGGTGGCGGGCGCCGGAGCCGAACCGGTGCTGGTAGACGACGGCCGCGTACGGGCCGCCATCGCGCTCGGCGGCCGTCATGGCGTCGTACTCGGCGAGCGAGAGGGCGGGCGGCTTCTCGCACAGCACCCACGCGCCCGCGTCCAGGCACGCGCCGACCTGCGCGGCGTGGACGTGCGGCGGCGTGCAGACGTGGACGAGGTCGGGACGGGCCTCGGCGAGCATCTCCCCCAGGTCGGTGTAGGCGGCCGGGATGCCGTGCTCGGCGCAGAAGTCCTTCACCCGCCCGGCGTCGACGTCGACGGCGGCCACGACCCGGGCGCGGTGCGCCTCCGCCCGCAGGGCGGGCAGGTGGCAGATGCCCGCGATCCCGCCCGTGCCGACGATCGCGGCCCGGATCACCGCAGGACGACCGTGGTCAGCGAGCGGGGGGCGAGGTCGACCGACAGGGTCCGGCCGTGGGCGCGCGCGGCGGCGACGGGGGCCACCGAGTGGCCGCCGTCGGTCAGGTACGCCCGGGCGTTCCCGGCGGGGGAGCCGAGGGCGAGGTCCGTCGTCGACGCGGCGGTCCCGGTGTTGAGGATCTCGACGACCTCGGTGCCGTCGGCGTTACGGTACGCCGAGACCTCCAGCGCCGGGTCGGCGGTACTCACCGCGACGCGGGTCGCGCCCGGCCGGATGAACCGGCTGTACGCGGCGAACGCCCACAGCCGCTTGGACACGTGGTAGGCGTCGCCGTCGAGCTGGATGAGCGCGCGGGTCGCGCCGACGGAGGCGCCGAGCCAGTACACGTACGCGCTCGCGTTGCCGTCGGTCAGGGTCCGGTGGATGTTCTGCGCGACCGCGAAGCCGGAGGACTCGGTGCCGTCGTCCCAGTTCTCGTTCCAGGTGCTGCCGCCCGGGCCCCACTCCGACATCCAGGTGCGCTTCCGTGTCGGCTGCGGCGCGGTGACCGGGCTGGAGTAGGCGTGGCCGGTGACGGTCGTGACCCACCGGGCCGCCTGCGGGTCCGCCTCGATGGCCCGGGTGTAGTCCCGCTGCCCGTCCCAGCCGGTCTCGTCGCAGCAGGACAGCCTCAGCCCCGCCTTCGTCGCGACCGGGCCGAGCACCTTCACGAACTCCGCGGCCTGAGCGCGGGTGAAGTTCATCGAGGCGTACGAGACGGTGATGTCCGGCTCGTTGGTGAAGCCCAGGTCGGTGATCCGGATGCCCTCGCGGCGGTAGAACCGCGCGTACTGGACGAGGTAGTTCGCGTACGCCTTCCGCCAGTCGCCGCTCGCGCAGTTCGTCCCTTGGAGGCCGCAGAGGGTGCCGCCGTTCGCGTCGGTGCCGTTGGTCTTCATGTAGCCCGGCGTGCTCCACGCGTCGGCGTAGAACCGTTTCACGCCGTACGCCTTGGCCTGCTTCGCGAGCCAGACCTGGCCGCCGTCGTCGCCGTCCCAGACGTACTTCGGCGGTGCGTCCGGCCCGCCCGGGTCGGCGGGTTCGATGGAGGGCATGTGGTCGTACACCGTGTCGGCGGACGAGCCGATGCCGAGCCGCAGGATGGAGGCCCCGGCCCCGGCGCGCCGGCCGAACAGCAGATCGACGACCTCCTTCTGCTTCGGCGCCGGCAGCCCGTTCAGCCCGTGGATCACGGCGGCCCGCTGGAACGCCTCGGAGAACCCGAACCCGTCGATGGGCTGCAGCCTCCTGCCGAAGTCCACGCGGCCGCCCGGCGCTCCCTCGGCGTGCGCGGGAACGCCGAGGGAGCACGCGGTCGCCGCGGCCAGGGCGAGGGCGAGTGATCTGCGCGTGAGGGGACGCATGGGGGGAGATCTCTACTTTCCGCCCGCGCCGGCCAGGCCCGCGATGAGCCAGCGGCGCGCGAACAGGTAGACGACGAAAACCGGGATGGCCGACAGCAGCACGGCCGCCATCAGGCCGGGCACGTTCGCGCCGAACTGGTTCTGGAAGTTCCACAGGCCGAGCGTCTGGACCCGCTGTTCGGGGGACTGGGTGAGGATCAGCGGGAACAGGAAGCCGTTCCAGGCGTTCAGCGCGCTGTAGACGGAGATGGTGGTCAGCGACGCGCGGCTGAGCGGCAGCGCCAGGCTCCACATCAACCGGAACGATCCGCCCCCGTCGATGGTCATCGCCTCGTACAGTTCGCGCGGCACGTCCCGCAGCGCCGAGGACAGCACCAGCACGCTGAGCGGCAGGCCGAACGCCACGGTCGGCAGGATGATCGCGGTCAGCGAGTCGTACAGGTGCATCCGCGAGATCATCAGGTAGACGGGGATGATCGTGGCCTGCGCCGGCACCGCGAGCCCGGCCAGGAAGATCCGGAACGTTCCGGAGACGATCCGGCTGCGCGACCGCACGATCGCGTACGCCGCGGGGAAGGCGAGCAGCACGGTCAGCGCGACGCTCGCCACGGTGACCACCGCGGTGTTGATGAGGTAGCGGGTGTACCCGCTGCGGAAGACCTCGGCGAAGTTGTCCAGGGTCAGCTTGCGCGGCAGGGACAGCGGGCCGCCGTCGAGATAGGCGTCCTTCGGCTGGAAGCTGTCCTTGATCATCAGGTAGATCGGCACGCCCACGAACACGAGCCAGGCGAGCGCGGCCAGCCCGGCGCCCCAGTTCGGCCGCTGCCGCTTCCGTCGTGGACGGTCGCCGCGCCGGTGATCGGCGACCGGCACCGACGTCTCTTCCCGGAGTGCCGTCATGGCGTCAGATCCCCTCCAGCGTGCTGCGCATCTTCCCGTATCCGGAGAAGCGGACGATCACCAGCGACAGCGCGGTGCCGAGCGCGGCCAGGACCAGCGCGATCACGCTCGCGTACCCCATCTGGAAACTCTGGAAGGCGCTGTTGTACATGCGCTGCGGCAGGACCATCGTGGCGGTGCCCGGACCGCCGTTGGTGACGATCAGGATGGTCTCGAAGTAGGTCAGCGACCCGACCAGCATCAGCACCGACGAGGTGATGATGGTGTTCCGGAGCTGCGGCAGCGTGATGTGCCAGAACTGCTGGAACCGCCCGGCGCCGTCGATGAGCGCGGCGTCGTACAGCATCTTCGGGATCTGCCGCGTCGCGGACTGGTACATCAGCGAGTGGAACGGCACGAACTGCCACGCGATGACGACCACGACGGCGCCCAGGGCGCCGTGCTGGTCGCCGGCGATGTTCCCGTCCGGGAAGCCGATCCAGGGGCCGACGGTCGCGGCGAGCCCGAAGTTCGGGTCGAGCAGCACCCGCCACGTGATGGCGATCGCGGCGGTCGACATCAGCAGCGGCAGGAAGAAGATCGAGGACAGCACCGCGCGGTTCAGCTCCCGGCCCGCCGCCCACACGCCGATCAGCAGGGCGAGCGGGGTCTGCACGACCCAGCACAGCACCATGAAGACCAGGCTGATCCGCATCGACTCCCAGATCGCGCTGTCCGTCAGCGCGTGGCGCCAGTTGGCCACGCCGTTGAAGTTCGGCGTGCCGAGCCCGTTCCAGTCGGTGAAGGACAGCACGGCCGTCAGGAGGAGCGGCACCCCCGCGAACACGCCGAAGAACAGCACGGCGGGAAGGATCCAGACCGCGCCCGGCCGGGCCGCCCGGTCCGCGCCGGCGGAGGCGGCCGACCGCCGCCTGCCCCGCCGCGCGCCCGCCACGGCGGTCATCGGCGGCCCGCCTCGATCCGCGCCGCCATCACTTCACCTGGCCCAGGACCTGGGTGAACTTCTCGGGCGTCATCTTCTTGAGGAAGACCTTCTGCAGGTTGTTGTGCAGCGGGTCGGTGAACCTGCTCGGCAGCGCCTGGTCCCAGGACAGGGTGAAGCTCGGCGCCTTCTGCACCATCTGGTAGACGTACTTGGCGAACTCCGGGCCGGGAGAGGCCGCCAGTCTCGCCTCCAGGCCGGTCGCGGCCGGCACGTCGCCCGCCTTGATCAGCTTGTCGATGTACATCTGACTCGACATCTCCTTCTTGAGGAAGGAGATCGCGGCGTTGACGTCCTTGGACTTACGGCTGATCGAGTAGTAGTTGGTCGGATTGCCGACCACGTTGTTCGGGTCGCCCTTGCCGCCGGTGATGGTCGGGAACGGCGCGAACGCGAGGTCGTTCTTGGCGAAGTCCGGGTGCTTGTCGACCTGGTTGGAGTACTCCCAGGTGCCCATCAGGTGCATCGCCGCCTTGCCCTTGGCGAACAGCAGCCCGGCACCGTCGTTGACGTAGTTCACCGACGCGAAGTTGGTGCCGAACGCCCGCCGGTCGACCAGGTCCTGGATCCGGTGCAGCGCGTCGAGGACGATCGGGTTGCTCCAGGCGTTCGGCTTTCCGGCGAGGATGTCCGCGAAGACCGACGGCCCGCCGAGGCGCTCGACGAGGTACTCCAGCCACATGAGGTTCGGCCAGGCGTCGACGTGCCCGAGCGCGAACGGCTGGATCTTCTGGGAGTCGAAGTACGTGACCAGCTTGAGCAGGTCGTCGTACGTCGCCGGGGGCTTCTGCCCGTGCTGGGCGAACAGCGTCTTGTTGTAGAAGAGCAGCACGGGCTGCATGCCGCGCATCGGGATGCCGTAGTACTTCCCGTCGGCCGCCTTCCCGGCGTCGAGCACCGAGGGGATCCACGCGCTCTTCCACGTCGGGTCGCTGTTCAGCTGCGAGGTGAGGTCGACCAGCCGGCCGCTCGCGGCGTAGTCCTGGATGCTGCCGGTGCCCCAGTTGAACAGCAGATCCGGCGGGTTCGGCGAGCCCATGCCGATGCGGAGCTTGTCGGTGTACCCCGAGGAGCCGGAGTTGGGGATCTCCACGAGCTTGATCTTCGTGCTCGACGACTTGTTGAAGTCGTCGAGGGACGCCTGCTGAATGGGGTTCTGCCCGTCGTCCTGGAGGACCCAGGCCTGGAGGGTCTTCTTGCCGCCGCCTCCGCCACCGGAGGGCCCGGAGGTTCCGCAGGCGCTGAGCAGGGGGGCGGTGAGGCCGGCGATTCCGGCGGCTCCGGCGGCCGAGAGGAAGGTACGGCGCGAGAGCGGTGAGTCGCCCATCGGTCCTCCTTGGGGGATTGCGGCAGAGACGGGCGTTGCGGTGACGTGTCGGTGCTGTTTCGAAAAAGTGTCGGGGAAGCGGTTGTTGCCGTACCTTAAGAAAGCCCCCCGCAGCGGTCAACCCTTCGCGACGTTTCTTGATAAATCGGCGATCAAGCGCGCCAGTGAGACCTTGGCGGCTCCGAAACATTGCGATAACGTTCACCTCGGCCGCTCGGCGAGCACGCTCCTCGCCATCGAGCCGCGCGTCCGGCCATCCACGGCGCCACCGCCGGCCGCACCCAGGACGCGTGCCCCGTGGACCTCGATGCGGTGGGAGCGCGAGGCCCACGGGACACGCCCGGCCCACACTCGATCGCCAGACGGGAGCCCACCACAGATGGCCGAAACGCTTCCTCACCCGACCCGACCGACCGGCTCATGGCGCGACCGCCGGTTGCCGACCGCCGAGCGGGTGGCCGACCTGCTGAGCCGGATGACCGTGGAGGAGAAGGCGGCCCAGCTGGTCGGCTACTGGGCCGTGTCCGCCCGCCCCGGCGAGGAGGTCGCGCCACTCCCCGACGACTTCGGTGAGCCGCCGCCCCTGGACGACGTCATCAAGGCCGGACTCGGCCAGCTGACCCGCGTCTTCGGCACCGCGCCGGTCCCCCCGGCGGAGGGCGCGGCGCGGCTGCGCGAGCTGCAGGCGCGGGTCGCCGCCGGCAACCGGTTCGGCATCCCCGCGATCGCGCACGAGGAGTGCCTCACCGGCTTCATGACCCACACCGCGACCGTCTTCCCCTGCCCGCTGGCGTGGGGCGCGACGTTCGACACGGAGCTGGTCGAGGAGATGGCCGGCGCGATCGCCGACAGCATGCGGCGGGTCGGCGTCCACCAGGGCCTCGCGCCCGTCCTCGACGTGACGCGCGACCCCCGGTGGGGCCGGACCGAGGAGACCATCGGCGAGGACCCGTACCTCGTCGGCCGCATCGGCACCGCGTACGTGCGCGGGCTCGAGGGCCACGGGATCGTGGCCACGCTCAAGCACTTCGCGGCGTACGCGTCCTCCCGGGCCGGCCGGAACATGGCGTCCGCCGGCCTCGGCCCCCGCGAGTACGCCGACATCGTCCTCGAACCGTTCCTGCTCGCGCTCCGCGAGGGCGGTGCCCGCTCGGTGATGGCCGCGTACGTCGACGTCGACGGCGTTCCGGCCACCGCCGACGAACGCCTGATGACCCGGCTGCTCCGCGACGAGCTCGGCTTCACCGGCATCGTCGTGGCCGACTACTTCGGCATCTCGTTCCTGGAGAGCATGCACGGCGTCGCCGGCTCCCCCGGCGAGTCCGCCGCCCTCGCCCTGCGCGCGGGCGTCGACGTCGAGCTGCCGACGATCCGCTGCTACGGCGCGCCGCTGGTCGAGATGGTCCGGCGCGGCGCGATCCCGGAGGAGCACCTGGACCGTTCCGTGTCCCGCGTGCTCGCCCTCAAGTGCGAGCTGGGCCTGCTCGACGAAACGGCCGCCGCGACGGCCGATGGAACCGCCGACGGAGCCGTGGACGGGGTCCCGCCGGGCGGCGCGGTGGACGGCGTACGGCCGGACGACACCATCGACCTGGACCCGCCCGCCCATCGGGGGCTGGCCCGCCGTGTCGCGGAGGCGTCGGTCGTCCTGCTCGCCAACGACGGGGTCCTGCCGCTGCGCGCCGGACGCGTCGCGGTGACCGGCCCGCTCGCCGCCGAGCCGCGCGCCATGCTCGGCTGCTACGCCTTCCCCAACCACATGACCGCGCGATTCCCCGACCTGCCGTTCGGCGTGGAGATCCCGGCCCTCGCGGACGCGCTCCGCGCCGAGCTGTCCGGCGCGGAGGTCGAGGTGACGGCCGGCCGGGACGTCCTGGTCGCCGACGACGCGGACATCGACGCCGCCGTCGCGGCCGCCCGCCGCGCGGAGGTGTGCGTGCTGACCCTCGGCGACCGGTCGGACCTGTTCGGCCGCGGCACCTCGGGTGAGGGGTGCGACGCCGAGAGCCTCGCCCTGCCGGGCCGGCAGGCCGAACTCGCCGACGCCGTCCTGGCCACCGGCACGCCCACGGTCATCGTGCTGCTCGCCGGCCGCCCGTACGCCCTCGGCGGCCTGGCGGACCGGGCGGCGGCGATCGTGCAGGCGTTCTTCCCCGGTGAGGAGGGCGGCCCGGCGGTCGCGGGCGTGCTCTCGGGCCGCGTCGAGCCGTCGGGCCGGCTGCCGGTCAGCGTGCCGCACGGCCCCGGTGGCCAGCCGGCGACGTACCTGCACTCGCGGACCGGCGGGCCGTCGCGCTGGAGCGCGATCGACCCGACGCCGCTGTTCCCCTTCGGTCACGGGCTGACCTGGACGCGGTTCGCGTACGACGCCCTGGAGGTGGACCCGTCGGCCGGCACGGACGGGACCGTCCGCGTCTCCGCCACCGTCCGCAACACCGGCGACCGGCCCGGCACCGAGGTCGTCCAGCTGTACCTCGGCGACCCGGTCTGCTCGGTCGTACGGCCGGTGCGGTGGCTGGCCGGCTGGGCGCGGGTCCGGCTCGAACCCGGCGCGGCCGCCCGGGTGGAGTTCACCGTGCACGCCGACCGGACCTCGTTCACCGACCTGAGCCTGCGGCGCGTCGTGGAACCCGGCCGGATCGACGTCGCGGTCGGCGGGTCCAGCGCCGACCTGCCCCTGCAGGGGTCGTTCACGCTGACCGGCCCCGAGCGCGTGCTCGGCCCGGACCGCGTCCTGACCGTACCCGTCGAGGTGACGCCGTGCTGAGACGCTGAGACTGCGCTCACCGGTAGAAATCCGATCGGGGCTGCCACTAGTCTCGGCGCGGCTGAGGCCGAACGAGCGGACGCAGCCGACGCACCCGGGAGCGCCCTGTGCAGTCCGAGGACGACGCAGCAGAGTTCCACGCCTTCTTCGAGGCGCACCATCGGGAGCTCGCGCGTCTCGCCTACCTGCTGACCGGCGACGCGGACGCCGCCGACGACCTGGCCGCCGACGCGTTCGTCGCGGCCTGGGGTCGGTGGGGCCGCGTCCGCACGGCGGACCAGCCGCTCGCCTACGTCCGCCGCATCGTGGTGAACCTCGCCGCCACCCGGGTCCGTACCCTGGTCCGGGAGCGTTCGCGCGCCGGGTTGCTGGGGGCCATGTTCCGGGACCGGTCCGAGGAGCCGGACGTCCCCGCCGTGGTCGACGTACGGGCGGCGCTGCGGCGCCTGCCGATGCGCAAGCGCGCGTGCGTCGTCCTGCGGTACGCCTTCGACCTGTCGGAGCAGGAGACGGCCCGCGTCCTGGGGATCTCGGTCGGGACCGTGAAGAGCCAGACGTCACGGGGGGTGGCGGAGTTGGAGAAGGCGCTGAGCGCGTGGCGGTCGCCGCCCGCGCACCCGGCCGGGCGCACCGGGGAGGCGCGGTGAACGAACCGCCACCCTGGCTGCGGTCCGCCCTCCGTGAGGAGGCCGACGCGCACCGGCCCGACGGCGACCACATGTGGTCCCGCGTCGAGGCCGGTGCCCGTTCGCGCCGGGACCGTACGGCCCGCGGCCGGTCGGTGGTCGCGGCGGCGCTGGCGGCGGCCGGCGTGGCCGCGGTCGCGGTGGGGGTGGTGACGTGGCGCTCCGAGGGCCCGGCCGACCCGGCCGTTCCCGCCGGTCACGGGTCCGCCCCGAGCGACCGGCCGTCCCCGTCCGCGGCCTCCACGTGGGCGAGCGCCGGGCCGACGTCCCGCGCCGGCACCCCTTCCCCGACGGGCCGTCCAACCGGTTCTTCGGCGGCCCCGCAGCGGTCACGGGCGGCGGCCCCGGACGTCGCGGCCGGCCTCGGCCCGGGGACCAACGACTACTGGGCGCAGGAGAACGTCACCGTCTCCGAGGCCAAGCCGCTCACCACACTGCGCGTCACCGTCCGCGTGGCGCGCACGCAGAACGTACGGTCGACGGGCTCCTGGTCGTCGCTGCCGGGTGACACGTACCAGGTGACGGTCGGCGAGGAGCGGAACGCGATCGTCTACACGTGGACGGTGCGGTCCGGCCGGCCGGTGCCGCCGGGCCGATACGTCTTCGCCGCCCAGTACGCCCGCGCGCCCGGCGGTCACGACGTCCACCAGGACAGCTACACCGTGACGACCGCCGACGGCGCCGGCCGCCCGTTCACCCAGAGCGGTCGATTCTGACGATTCCGCCGGTTCGACGGCCGCGCCCGCTTTTAGGGCGTCCCGTCCCGGTTGAACCGTCCGTCCCATTCCTCGCGTACCGGGTTAGAACGGTCCAGGTTCGCGACCATGCGCGGCGAACAGAGCACGGCGGAAGGAGTTCGGCGGTGCGACACGCGATCGCTCACGACGAGGAGGTCCGGCTGCTGGAGAGGCTGAGCGCGGAGCTGTCGCGGCTCGGAGTGGAGTCCGACCTGCGACGGTCGCTGCCCGGCCTGGCCGTCGTGACCGACGTGCCCGGCGTCCCGCTCTACATCTTCGTCAGCGAGTCGGGCGACCACTTCGACTGGCGGAACGCCGAGATGCGCCATCCGGTCGGCGACGTCACCGGAGCGGCCGAGCGGATCCACGGCTTCCTGCGACGCGAGGAGGCGGCGGACCGGCGCTGAGAGGCCGGCGACCGGAGGGCGCGCGGGGCGCCTACTCGATGACGAGCTCGACCGGGACATTGCCACGGGTGGCGTTGGAGTAGGGGCAGACCTGGTGGGCGGCCTCGACGAGCTCGCGGCCGGTCTCGGCGGCGACGCCGTCGGGCAGCTCGACGCGCAGGACGACCTGGAGGGCGAACCCGCCCGAGCCGTTCGGCCCGATGCCGACCTCGGCGGTGACGGCGGTGTCGGAGACGTCGACCTTCTTCTTGCCCGCGACGAGGTCGAGCGCGCTCGCGAAGCAGGCCGCGTAGCCGGCGGCGAACAGCTGCTCGGGGTTGGTCCCCTCCCCGTTTCCGCCCATCTCGGTCGGCTTGGCCAGCGTCACGTCGAGCTTCTTGTCGGAGCTGACGGCACGGCCGTCCCGGCCGGACGCGGTGGCGATGGCGGTGTAGATGGCGCTCATGTCCGATCTCCCAACTAGACAGACCTGTCTGTACGCCACCTAAGGTAGACAGGTCTGTCTGGTAAAGTCAACCCATGACCTCGACCGCCACCGCTCCCCGCCGGAGCCCCGCGCGCCGGCGGGTGCTCGACACCGCGCTCGCGCTGTTCTACGCGGAGGGCATCCACGCGGTGGGCATCGACCGGATCATCGCCGAGGCCGGTGTGGCGAAGGCGACCTTCTACCACCACTTCCCCTCCAAGGACGACCTGGTCTGCGCGTACCTGGAGGAGCAGATCGCCCGCGTACGGGAGCAGGCCGTCCCGCAGGGCGAGACGCCCGAGGAGAGGATCGTCTCCGTCTTCGAGGGCGTCGGCGAGGTCACCTGCGCGCCGGGCTTCCGTGGCTGCGCGTTCATCAACGCGGCGGCCGAGTACCCGGATCCGGACCACCCCGTCCGCCGGGTGGTCGCCGACTTCCGCCGGTGGTTCAAGGGCCTGCTGGAAGAACTGCTCGTCGCGGCCGGTCACCCGGAGCCGCAGCGCACGGCCGTGGCCCTCATGACGCTCCGCGACGGCCTCACCGTCGCCGGCGCGCTCGACGACCCGGCCGAGGCACGCCCCGCCGTACGCGCCGCCGTCGCCCACCTCATCCGGCCCGCGGCCTGACCCGCCCTCGGGCAGCGCCCGTGGCACCGACGTGCCACGCCCCGGGTACCGAGGAGCGGCACCCGGGGCGTCGGCGGTCGGTCAGGACAGCGGGGTGATGCGGTCCAGGGCCGGGACGGCGACGCCGGTGGCGCCGGCGGCCGCGAGGTAGGCGACGAACGCGTCGATGTCCTGCGCGCCCCCGAGCGGGTCGGTTCCCTCGTTGAAGACGGTGAACCCGTCGCCGCCGGTGGCGAGGAAGTTGTTCATCGTCACGCGGAGGCTCGTGGTCGGGGTGACCGTCGCGCCGTTCACCTTGATCTCACCGATCTTGCCGGCGCAGGTGGCCGCGGAGGGGTTGGACTGGTAGCTCAGCGTCTTGGAGAGCTGCAGGATCTTCTGGCTGGTCTGACCGCCGCAGCCGGTGAACTGCTGCTCCAGGACGCGCCGGAGCATGTCGCCGGTCATCGTCTTGGTCACGAGGCTGTTGCCGAACGGCTGGACGGTGAACGCCTCGCCGTAGGTGACCTCGCCGGGCGCCTCACCGCCGGAGGAGATGTCGCCGGCCCTGAGGTCCGCGCGGACGCCGCCCGGGTTCATCAGCGCGACCTGGGCGCCGCCCTTGCTCGCGTCGGAGGTCGCGGCGAGCTGCGCGTCGGCGATCACGTCGCCGAGCGCCGTCTCGCCGACGGGGCTGGCGTCGCGGGTCAGGTCGCCCTGGATCTTGCCGACCACCTTGTTGGCCAGCGGCGCGGACGCGTCGACGTACTGCTTGACGACCTTGGCCACGGCCGGGTCGGCCTTGGACGGGTCCTCCTGGCGGGTGACGCCGGCGCCCGGGGTGTTCAGCGCGTTCTCGACGATCGAGTTGGTCGCGTCCGCGGACACGAGCGTGCCGGTCCGGTTGTCGACCTTCAGCGTGATGTCGCTGAGGATGCGGCCGAACGACGAAGCGCTGGTGATCAGGCGCGTCACGCCGTTCACCGTGATCGTGCAGCGGTACTCCGCGTGCGTGTGACCGGACACGATCACCTTGATGGAGGGGTCGAGCTTCTTGGCGATCGCCTCGATGTCACTGCCGGCCAGGTTCCCGGCGCAGCCGTTCGGCGCGGCGATCGTGCCGGTCTGGAAGCCGCCCTGGTGGATGACGAGGACGGGGATCTTCACGCCCTGCCGGGCGAGCCGCCTGGCGGCACGGTTCGCGGCGTCCGCCTCGTCGCCGAAGTCGAGGCCGGCGACGCCGGTCGGGGTGACGATCGTGGGCGTGGCCTGCAGCACCTCGCCGATGAACCCGACGGAGATCGGCCGCCCGCTCGTCGAGGGGAACCGCTTGACGCCGTACGCGGGCAGCAGCGTCTTGCCGGTCGCCTTGTCCGTCACGTTCGCGGACAGGTACTGGAAGTCGGCGCCCGGGTAGGTGTTCGTCGTCGTCCACCTGCCGTGCCGCTTCACCGGGTACGGCGCGCCCTTGCAGCCGGTGCTCGCGCAGCCGCCGTTCTGGATGCGCAGCAGCTCCGTCTTGCCCTTGTCGAACTCGTGGTTGCCGACCGAGGCGAAGTCGGCGTTCATCATGTTGGCCATGATGGTGGCCGGTTCCTCGTTGAACAGCCCGTTGACGAGGGGGCTGGCACCGATGTCGTCACCCGCCATGACGCTGGCCTCGCGGCTGCCGTACTGCTTCTGCTTGTCCTTCACCGCCTTGGCGAGGAAGGCGGCGCCGCCCGCGAACCTGCCGTAGATGGTCAGGCCGGCGGGTTCGAGGTTGCCGTGGAAGTCGTTCCAGGCGATCAGGTGGACGTCCGTCGTACGGGCGGGGCGGTGCTTGCCCGCCCAGTCGACCGCGACCTTGTCGGAGAGCGTGTTGGCGCCGGCGATGGTGACCGCACCGGCCGGCTGTGAGCCGGTGACCGCCAGCGGCGCGGCGGCCACCGCGCCCAGCGCGACGGCGATGAGTCCCGCACGGGCCGCGCGGGAACGCAGGAACGCAGGGAGCAAGGCTTCCTCCGGGAGCCGGGACCACGCCGTCGCCGGCGGGGACACTGAATACCGGCCGTACCCTCCCATGCGACGAGGACGGACGGA
This sequence comes from Actinoallomurus soli, assembly GCF_024055715.1. GTDB lineage: Bacteria > Actinomycetota > Actinomycetes > Streptosporangiales > Streptosporangiaceae > Actinoallomurus > Actinoallomurus soli. The sequence continues at coordinate 26,450 of NZ_JAMXMV010000031.1, read as the reverse complement.
AAGACGTCGGGTTGATTCGTGTTCATGGCGTGATCCAGACAAAGAGGTAGATTGCCGCCTGTGCCGACCCCCGCCTCCTCTCCGGAGGCTCCTCCCGCCGACGACGCCGCCGCGTCCGGCCGGCGCCCGCGCGGAGCCGGGCTGCCGCTGGTCACCGCGCTGATCGTCGCCGCGGTCGCGCTGCGGCCCGTGCTGACCGGGCTGTTCGGCCACCCCGCCGTCGCCAACTGGGCCACCGTCTTCGTCGCCATCACCATCCAGGCCCTGCCGTTCCTCGTCCTCGGCGTGGCGGTCAGCGCGTCGATCGCGGCGTTCGTCCCGCCCGGCCTGATCGCCCGCCTGCTGCCCAAGCGGCCCGCGCTCGCCGTCCCCGCCGCCGCGGCGGCCGGTGCGGCTCTGCCCGGCTGTGAGTGCGGCTCGGTCCCGGTCGCCGCGCGGCTCGTCTCGATCGGCGTGACCCCGGCGGCGGCGTTCGCCTTCCTCCTGTCGGCCCCGGCCATCAACCCGGTGGTCCTGGTCTCGACGGCGGTCGCGTTCCCCGGGCGGCCGGCGATGGTCCTCGCGCGGTTCCTGGCGAGTCTGGCCGCCTCCGTCGTCATGGGCCTGCTGTGGATCGCGCTGGGCCGCGACGACCTGATCAAGCCGAGGCGCTCGGACCACACCGAGGAAGGGCCCCGCCTCGCGGTCTTCCTCGCCACGGCCCAGCACGACCTCCTGCAGGCCGGCGGCTTCCTCGTCATCGGAGCCGGCACCGCGGCCACGCTGCAGACCCTCGTGCCCCGCAGCATCGTCGACTCCGTCGCCGGGACCGGCCCGCTGTCGCTGCTCGTCCTCGGCGTCCTGGCCGTCGTCGTGGCCCTCTGCTCGGAGGCGGACGCCTTCGTCGCCGCCGGGCTCAAGCAGTTCTCCCTCACGGCTCGGCTGGCGTTCCTCGTGGTCGGGCCGATGGTGGACGTCAAGCTGTTCGCGCTGCAGGCGGGAACGTTCGGCACCCGGTTCGCGTGGCGGTTCTCCCTCGCGACGTTCGCCGTGGCGGTCGCCTGCGCCGGTCTCGTCGGGTGGTGGCTGCTGTGACGGAGGACGCCCGCGCGACGACCGTCCTGCTCGTCGGCGCGATGATGGTGCGCCTCGCGCTCACCGGCGCGTACGCCAAGTACGTCCGCACCGGCATGGGCGGCGTGCTCCTGGTCGCCGGGGCCCTGCTCGTCGCGCTCGGACTCGTCGGCGTCGCCCGCGCCCTCGGTCTCGTACGACGCCGCGCCGACGCCCACGGCGACGCGCACGCGCAGGCGGACGCCCACGGGCACGGCGACGAGCGGGGGCCCGGCCACGCGGATGGGCACGGGCACGCACACGGGGACCGGGCCGGCTGGCTGCTGCTCGGGCCCGTCCTGGCGTTGCTGCTGGTCACACCGCCCGCGCTCGGCAGCTTCGGCGTCGGCCGCAGCGCGGCCGTCGACGTCCGCTCCGGCGGGCGCACGTTCGATCCGCTGCCCGCCGGGCGTACGGCGTCGATGACGCTGCTGGAGTTCGACGAGCGCGCCGCCGACCACGCCGGTGCCAGCTTCGGCGCCACCCCCGTACGGCTGACGGGCTTCGTCACCCCGGGGAACGACCGGGCCGGTTTCCGCATCGCGCGGTACCAGATCGCCTGCTGCGCCGCCGACGCCGTCGCGGCGGTCGTCCGCGTCACCGGCACGACCGGGAACACCCCCGCGCGGGACCAGTGGGTGACCGTGACCGGGACGTTCCAGCGGTCGGCCGACGGCGTACCCGAACTGCGCGCCACCAGCCTCGCCGAGATCACCGCCCCACGGGACCCGTACGAGTGATCACCGCGGGCGGCGGGACCTCCGCCGGCGCAGCTCCAGGAGGTTCCGGCGCACGTCGACGACGAACAGGCCCAGCGCCAGGAGGAGCACCGCGGCGCAGATCCAGATGGCGTGCGCGCCGAGGCGCAGGGTCAGCAACCCGCCGAGGAACCCGCCGATCAGGAAGCTCACGATGATCACGGCGAAGCTGCGGGCCTTCCGCGCCGACCCGGCGTCGCGGTCGGCCACCGCCACGTACAGCGCCTGCGCGGCGGACCGGAGGTTCCCCGTGGTCATGGTCGTGTTGTACGGCCAGTCGAGCAGCTTGCGGAACGACGAGACCTGGACCGACGCGACGAACGCGATGACGACCACGAGCGCGTCGGCCGGGACGACGGACGACACGAACCCGGCGGCCACGAGGACGAGGATCTCCAGCACGAGGGCGGCCCTGGCCGGGCTCCGTATGCGGGCCGCCACGCGGGGCCGCCGCAGCGTCTCCGCGACCGCCACCCCGATCATGAAGGCGACGATCGGCGGCAGGTGCCGTACGGCGCTTCCCCAGTGCCCCTGGGCCGCCTCGACGCCGAACAGCACGACGTTCCCGGTCTGCGCGTTGGCGAAGACGCCGCCCAGGTGGATGAAGGAGTACGCGTCGAGGAACCCGCCGACCAGCGCGAGCAGCACACCGAGCTCCAGCGACGCCACGGTACGGCGCCGCGCGGACTCGGTGGCGGTCCTCATCTCAGCAATCGCTCCGGAAGGGACACGTGGCGGGCGCGCAGCCACTCGCCGAGCGCCTTGGCCTGCGTGTCGAAGCGGCGCGCCTCGGTCGCGCCGCCGTCCAGCAGGCCACGGACGACGAAGTTGACCGCCCGGAGGTTCGGCAGGACGTACCGGTCGACGACCAGCCCGCGCGTCTCCGGCAGCAGCTCCTGGAACCGCTCGGTGGTCATCGTCGCGGCGAGCCACGGCCACGCCTCGGGGTCGGCGACCCACAGGCCGACGTTCGCGTTGCCGCCCTTGTCTCCGGAGCGGGCGTGGACGAGCCGGCCGAGCGGCCCCTCGACGGTCGGCCCCGCCTTGTACGGGGGGAGGGCGACGTCCGTCTCAGCGGCGGGTTCGGCGGTCGCCGGGGGCGGAACGATCTCCTCGCGCCCGTCGGGGTGCACGACCGTGTGCCGCAGGACGTCCTGGGGGATGAGCGTCGGCCAGTACACGCCGTACGCGGAACCGGCCGACGGCACTCCCATGCCGTAGATCCCCGGATAGCTGGACAGGGCGAGCTCGACGCAGAGCGCGGAGAAGGCCCGGCCCGCGCTGTTCTGGTCGCCGTCGACGGCGACGTGCAGGAGGCTGGACCCGGCCATCTGGTCCGCCGGGTCGGCCGCGGGCACGCCGATGCGGGTGAAGCGCAGGTCGGCGATGCCCGGTTCGCCGTCCAGCCGCGCGCGGACCGCCCGCTCGACCAGCGCGGCCTTCGCGTCGACGTCCAGCCCGGTCAGCACGAACGTGCAGGAGTTCCGCCAGCCGCCGAGCCCGGTCACGGCCACCTTGGTCGTCGGCGGCGGCGCCTGCCCGCGTACGCCGCTCATCCGGACGCGGTCGGGCCCCTCCTGCTCGACGCGGACGGTGTCGAGCCGGGCGATCACGTCCGGGTTCAGATAGCCGGGCGCGCCGACCTCGTACAGCAGCTGCGCGGTGACGGTGTCGACCGTGACCGCCCCGCCGGTGCCCTCGTGCTTGGTGATCACGCTCGACCCGTCGCGGTCCACCTCCGCGATCGGGAAGCCGGGGTGGCGCAGGTCGGCGATGCCGGTGAAGCCGGAGAAGTTCCCGCCGGTGGCCTGGGCCCCGCACTCGATCACGTGCCCGGCGACGACGGCCCCGGCGAGCGCGTCGTGGTCGTCCGGCGACCAGCCCCACCACCAGGCGGCGGCCCCCGTCACCAGCGACGCGTCCGCGACCCGGCCGGTGATCACGATGTCGGCCCCGCCGGCGAGGGCGGCCGCGACGCCGAACCCGCCGAGGTAGGCGTTCGCGGTCAGCGGCTCGTGCCCCCGGCTCGCGAACGGCTCGCCGGTGTCCAGGTGGGCCAGGGCGTGTCCCTCGGCCGCCAGCCCGGCCAGGCGCGCCGACAGGTCGTCGCCTTCCACGTGCGCGACCGCGAGGTCGACGCCGGCCTCGGCCAGCAGCGCCCGGGTGTCCCGGGCCAGGCCCGCCGGATCCAGGCCGCCCGCGTTGACGACGACCTTGATCCCGCGCTCGGCGATCTCGGCGGCCACGGGCCTCAACTGGCGCAGGAAGGTCGTCGCGTACCCGCCGGCGGGCTTCTTCAGGCGGTTCTTGGCCAGCACGAGCATCGTGACCTCGGCCAGGTAGTCGCCCGTGACGACGTCGACCGGTCCGCCGCGCACCATCTCGGCGAGCGCGGAGAGCCGATCGCCGTAGAAGCCGGAGCAGTTCGCGATTCGTACCGGCCGATTCATGCCGCTCCCAGGTGCCGAGTCCTGCGCCGGGGACGGGCACCGCGTCGGAATCCGTCCCGGAAGGCGAAGTTACCGCACGGTCGCCCGGCCGGTCCCGCCCGGCTCGTGCCGGAGAACTCGCGGCACGTGAGCCGCATTTTCCGCGTGCGACGGGTAGGTGGCCTGCGAGATCGATGAGCCGGAAGGAGACGACCATGGGTGATCAGAGCGCCAAGCACGGGCCGCACATCGACGACGAGATACGGCACGAGACCGAGGGGCTACAGCGTGCGGGCCGTCCGACGCACGCGGAGGAGTGGAAGGAGACCGAGCCGGTGGTGGATGACAGGGACCGCGACGCGACGTCCGGGAACCTCGCGGACCGCGAGGGGACTCCGGCCGGCATGAGCCCGGACGACGTCGAGCGGCGCAGCGACATGGCGCGCTACCTCGCGGGGTTCCACGAGCCCCTGCGCCCGGCCGCGCTGGCCGACCGTGCCGCGGGCAACGGTGCCCCGGACGAGATCGTCTCGTCGCTGCGGAACCTGCCGGACCGGGAGTACACACGCGTCGCCGAGGTCTCCGAGGCACTGGGCCTGGGCAGCGAGACCCGGCGAGCCTGACGACGCGACGGCGAGGCGCGCGGCGACCGCTGATCAGGTCGCCCGCGCTCCGTCTCTCAGCGCGCAGTCCCGGATTTCACCGCGCCGGCGTTATTGCTGCGCGGATTTCGAAAGCACTCTCACCTCGACGCAGGCGGCCGTAGACCTGGCACAGATCCTGAATGTCACGCGGGTTCGGGCGCTTCCACTCGGCTCTTTCCATTCGAGTGAGCTTGCCGGGCGGCCACTCCAGAGATTTGGTCACCTCGCCGCTCGACTTGCCGGCGGCCTCGCGGAGCTTCCGCAGTTCACCGGCGAGGCGGCGGCGGCGCAACGTCGGGCTCTGACGATCGGACACAGGTGTCTCCGTGTCCGGCCCTCCCTACGACCCGTACGACATCGCTCTGCTGGCGTCCGAGCTGACCACCAACGCCGTACGCGCGGCGACGGCCCTGCATCCGTGGCCGGACGACATTCGGCCGATAAGTGTCGAGGTCGCCGTCACCGACCGATACCTGCACCTGGCCGTCAGCGACCCCGATCCGGAGCCCCTGTCCGCTCGACAGATGGGCGGCCTGCTCGCCGAGAACGGCCGTGGCTTAGTCATCATCGATCAGCACGCCCTCGCCTGGTGGCCGACCTACACCGAGCACGGCAAGACCGTGCACGTCATCGTTCCGGCGTCCGGCATCATCCTGACGGCCGCCGAGCCGGCCGAACTTCGGGGGCCGCGATGATCCGCCGCCTCCGCGCCCGGCGCGCGCCACTCCGAGTGACCGGGTCCCCGGTGATCCCCCGCGCAGCCGTGCGGAGCACCCCCAGCGTCCCCCTGGGGACATCGCGTTCTGCGCCGTCTACCGAGAGTAGACAAAATCTACTGAGAGGAGACCCCCCCGAACGCGGGGGGCACCCCTGGTGTCCCTTTTGGCGGAGCCTCCGCGCGTGCCCCCGAGCAATGAGCAGCTCATCGACGTCGACGGTTCATCGGAACCCCAAGCCCGACTCCCAGAACCAGGCACCGCATCCGGCGCCAACCGGAACGAGACCCGGCCGCGAGCTGCGGGAACGCGGTGAGAGACATCTGTCCTGAGCGCTAGTTGCTGCCGACACGGTGAGAGGGAAGATAGAAATCGAGTTGGAGGTTTTCTCCAGTCGGCGGCACAACGTACGTGCAGATCTTCGGAGGTGGTTCGCGATGCTGCTGACGTCGATCGACCCATTCGTGCAGGAGTTCGAACGACAGTTCGACCGGCTCACCCGGCAGGCCCTCGGACAGTCCGGCGGCGCGGTCATGCCGATGGACGGCATCCGGCGCAAGGACGACGTGGTGCTCCGGTTCGACGTGCCCGGCGCCGACCCGGACTCGATCGAGGTCACGGTCGACCGCGGGGTCCTCACGGTCAGCGCCAAGCGCGAAGAGGAGTTCGCCGAGGACGACCGGGTCTTCGTACGGGAGCGTCCCATGGGCACGTTCACCCGGCGGGTCTATCTCTCCGAGCACCTGGACGCCGAGCGCATCGACGCCGCGTACAACAACGGCGTGCTCGCGGTCCGCATCCCCGTGCTGGAGCAGGCCAAGCCGCGCAAGATCGAGGTGCAGACGTCGGAGCAGAAGGCGATCGTCCGCTGATCGGGCCGGTCGCCGACGGGGTGGGCGCGTCACGGCGCCCACCCCTTCGTCGTCCAAGGGAGGAGCGCCATGGGATCACTGCCCATCGACGATGAGCACGCGCCGCTGTACTCGGTCGGGCAGGTCGCGGGGATGCTCGACGTCCAGCAGGCGTTCCTGCGGCGGCTGGATGAGTACGGCGTCGTCCGCCCCCAGCGCTCCACGGGCGGTCAGCGCCGCTACTCCAGGCGGGAGATCGACCGCGTGCAGTACGTCGTCCGCCTCGCCGACGAGGGAATGACCCTGACGGCGATCCGCCGGGTCCTCGAGCTCGAGCAGGAGGTCCGCCACCTGCGGCGGCAGATCGAGGCGGCGCGTCTCCGCATCGCCACCCTCGAGGCCGGCACGGACGAGCCGGAGGCCGTCACCGGACCCCGGCCCGCCGGCCGGCGCGTGCATCGGCTGCGGCCTGGCGGGAATGACGGCGACTACGGGGGTGGCGAGCCGAGCCGCAGGTGAGAGCGGGCCTCACGGGTCAGCGGGCGCGGACCGACTGGCCGATCGGGTTTCACAGCAGAGAGCGGCTGGACCCACCCGCCGCTCACCGCCTCCGCTCAGAGAGTGGCTGGACCCGCACCCGCCCCGGCCGCTCACGTGAGAATCTCAGTTCTCAGGGCACGTAAGGCCCGGTCGGGTGGCCGCGGACAGGGTGTGCAGGTCGTCGAAGGCCTGGTCCAGGTGCGCCTGCAGGCTTTGCGACGGGTCCTCGATCCACGCGTCGGCCGCCGCCTGGAAGGTCGCCCAGCCGGCTTGGGCGGCCAGGGCCGCCAGCCGGTCGTTCTGGCCGCGCCGGCGCAGCGCTTGTGCCAGGGCCTCGATGATCGAGGCGTGCTTGGCCAGTTCGCGTTCGCGCAGGGCCGGGGTCGCGGCGATGATCTGCAGACGCGGTTCGGAGAACGGGCGGTTGTCCTCCAGGATCCGGGCGGCCGTGCGGAACGCGGCGAGCAGCACCTCGAACGGCGCCAGGTCCTGGGGCGCCTCGGCCACCTCCCGCACCAGCGCGGCGCGCAGGTCGGCTTCGCCGTCGAAGAGCACCTCGCGTTTGTCCGGGTAGTGCCGGAAGAACGTGCGCGGGTTCAGCCCGGCTCGCGCGGCGATCTGCGCCGCAGTGGTCTCCTCGAATCCGCGCTCCCGATACAGCTCCAGAGCCGCCTGCTGAAGGCGGCGGCGCGCGTCCTCTCCGCTGCGTGGCACGCCGCGAGCTTATCGCGCCGGGTCCGTCACCCACACCGGTTGCGCCAGTGAGTGGCGCTACCTTAGAGTCACTCACTGGCGCTAAGTAGCGCCAGTCAATGGCGTTAAACGGGAGCTCTCATGCATGTCTTCCTCACCGGCGGCTCCGGCCAGACCGGCCCCGCCGTCGTCGCCGAGCTCATCGCGGCCGGCCATACCGTCACCGGCCTCGCCCGCTCCGAGGCCGCCGCCGCCCGGCTCTCCGCACTCGGCGCCACACCGCACCACGGCTCCCTGGATGACCTCGCGAGCCTGCGCGACGGCGCGGCGGCCGCCGATGGCGTCGTGCACCTGGCCTTCGGCGGGAACTTCGCCGACACGGAGGCGCTCATCCGCCGCGACTGCGCCGCGATCGACGCGCTCGGCCAGGCGCTGGCCGGATCGGGCAAGCCGTTCGTCAGCACCTCAGGCACCTTGGTGGTCAAGCCCGGCCGCCTGAGCACCGAGCACGACGCCCCGGACCCCGACTCGGTCGCCGCCTTCCGCATCCCCGGCGAGCAGACCTGCCTGGCCTTCGCCGACCACGGCGTCCGCGCCGGCGTCGTACGCCTGGCCCCGACCGTGCACGGCCCGGGCGACTACGGATTCATCCCGGCCCTGATCGCGGCCGCACGCCGGGCGGGCGTCTCGGCCTACATCGGCGACGGCGCCAACCGCTGGCCCGCCGTCCACCGCCTCGACGCCGCCCGCCTGTTCCGGCTCGCGCTCGAGAACACCCCCGCCGGCAGCGTGCTGCACGGCGCCGGAGAAAGCGCCGTCACGATCGAGAGCATCGCGCAGCAGATCGGGCGCACCCTCGGCATCCCCACCAGGTCACTGACCCTCGAACAGGCCGCCGAACACCTCGGCAACCCGTTCCTGGCCACGTTCTTCTCCCTCGACGTCCCCGTCTCCAGCGACCAAACCCGAGCACTCGTCGGCTGGAGCCCGCAGCACCCCACGCTGCTCGAGGACCTCGCGACCGGCGACTACTTCACCCCGCAGGCCAGCGCCCGCGCCGAGGAGATCTGGGCCCCGCACCACGTCCACAGCTGACGCACATACCCGCAATAGCGGACACTTCCAGCCCTTCGGGCTTACTCGAAGTCGTCGGGGCTGAGATCCTCCGGCCGGGCGGTGCCGCCGCCCGGTGACCGGTCCTCCTCGCCGGGCGCGTCCCCGGCCGGGTGCTGCTCGGCCTCTTCCTCCGTCGGCGTGAGCGGTGTTCCGGTGGCCTCTTCGGCGGTGCCGCGCTCGGCGCCCTCGGGACCGTGCTGCTCTGTCATTCTCGGCCTCCTCCCTGGTCAGGGCACCCCTACCCGCCGCCACAGGCCCGACACGGAGCCGATCTCCGCCGTCTCGTGATATTGGAGAGCGGGTCCGATAGGTCGCCGTTAGGGTGATCGGCAGCAATGCCGACCGATGAGAGGTCACCGGGGTGGACCAGGCGTTCCAAGTCGATCTGCGCGGCGTCGTCGACCTGCTGAGCAGGCACCTGTACTCCAGTCCCCGCGTCTACCTGCGGGAGCTGCTGCAGAACGGGGTCGACGCGATCACCGCGCGCGGCGACGGGCCGGGACGGATCCGGATCGAGACCGGGGCCGAGCTCCGCGTGCACGATGACGGGATCGGCCTGACCGAGGCGGAGGTCCACGAGCTGCTGGCGACCATCGGCCGGTCGTCCAAGCGTGACGAGCTGGGCCTGGCCCGGCACGACTTCCTCGGCCAGTTCGGGATCGGCCTGCTGTCGGCGTTCCTGGTCGCGGACGAGATCACCGTGGTCACCCGCTCCGCTCGCGGCGGGGACGCCGTACGGTGGACCGGCTTCGCCGACGGCCGCTACCGGGTCGAGCCCGGCACGCGTGACGAGCCGGGTACCACCGTCAGCCTGCGGCCCCGGCACGGCGCGGGCGACTGGCTCACGCCCGCGACCGTCACCGAACTCGCCGCGACGTACGGCGAGCTGCTGCCGGTCGAGCTGACGGTCGACGGGCGGCGGATCACCGCGGACGGTCCGCCCTGGCGGGCGGCGTACCCCGATCCGGGCCGCCGCCGCGCGGCGCTGGAGGAGTACTGCCGGCGGCTGTTCGGGTTCGCGCCGTTCGACGTCATCGACCTGGAGGTGCCCGAGGCGGGGCTGACCGGGGTCGCGTTCGTCCTCCCACAGCCGGTGACCCCGTCCTCGCGCGGCGCGCACCGCGTCTACCTGAAGCGGATGCTGCTGGCCGAGGGCGTGGAGGGGCTGCTGCCCGACTGGGCGTTCTTCGTGCGCTGCGTGGTGGACGCCGGGGAGCTGCGCCCGACGGCGGGACGCGAGGCGCTGTACGAGGACGAGCTGCTCGACGCCGCCCGCGACGCGCTGGGCCGGCAGGTACGGCAGTGGCTCGTACGGCTGTCGGAGACCGACCCGGCCAAGCTGCGCGCCTTCCTCCGCCTGCACCACCTCGGCGTCAAGGCGATGGCCCTGCGCGACGACGACATGCTGCGCATCGTCGACCGGTGGCTGGAGTTCGAGACGTCCGACGGGCCGATGACCCTGGCGGAGTTCCGCACCCGGCACCGGGACGGACGCTACACCGCGGACGTGGACGAGTTCCGGCGCCTGGCGGCCGTGTCCGGCGCGCAGGGCGTCGCGCTGGTCAACGGCGGCTACGTCTACGACACCGACATCATCGAACGTCTCCCGGCCATCGACCCCGACGCCGTGCTGCGGCCGCTGGACCCCTCCGAGCTGACCTCCCACTTCGGCGTACTCGACCCGGAGACCGAGCTGGCGCTGCGGCCCTTCCTGGCCGTCGCGCAGCGGGCCGTCGACTCGCTCGGCTGCGAGGTCGTCGTCCGCGACTTCGACCCGGCCTCGCTGCCCGCGCTGTACCTGACCAGCCGGGCCGCCCGGCACCAGGCCGAGCTGCGTGAGGCGCGGGAGTCCGCCGACGCGCTGTGGTCCGGCGTGCTCGGCGCGCTGGAGGGCATGGCGGCCGTGAGCGACCGCCCGCAACTCGTCCTCAACCACCGCAATCCGCTGGCCCGGCGCATCACCGCGCTGTCGGAAGCCCCGTTGATCGAACTGGCGGTCCAGGCGCTGTACGGCCAGGCGCTCCTGCTCGGTCACCACCCGCTGCGGGCCGCCGACACCGCCGTGCTGAACCGATCCTTCCTCGGCCTGCTCGACTGGGCCGTCCACGACCCCGCCCCGGAGAAATGATGAGTGTCGAGCAGGCGTTCGAGGTGCTGGGCCGTGCCGGCGAGCTGCCGTACGGCCAGGCGCGGACGATCATGGTCGAGGAGGCGCTGCGGCTGGCCGAGGCGGCCGCCGACGAGCGCCTCGCGTACCGGATCCGCCACTACCTGCGGAACGAGTACACCCAGAGCGGTGAGCGCGCCAAGGCGTTCGCGGTGTTCGTGCGCTGCCTGAGCGACTACGACCGGAACCCCGAGCTCGGCGAGGAGCACCGCCTGTTCTGGGGGTTCAAGGGGACCGTGACCGGGCTCACGAGGTTCCCCGAGATCCCCCTCGACCGTACGCTCGCGGTCCTGGACGACATGGAGCGCCGGTACCGGCTCGCCGGTGAGGGCCTGCAGCCGGTCTACATGTGCCGGGCCGTCGTCACCCAGCACATCCACGGCGCGGAGGCGGCCGAGGAGTGGTACACCCGGTGGCACGCCGCCCCGCGCACCCGCCTGTCGGACTGCGAGGGCTGCGACCCCAGCAGCAAGGTCGCCTACCTCGGCGCGCGCGGCCGGGACGAGGACGCGATGGCGCTCGCCGAGCCGCTGCTGCGCGGCGAACTCGGCTGCGACGAGCAGCCTCAGACGATCCTCACCGAGCTCCTCCCCATCTATCTCCGTACGGGCCGCCTCGACGCCGCCGTCGACGCGCACCGGCGCGCGTACCGCGCGCAGCGGGACCGGCTGTCGGAGCTGTGGGGAATCGCCGTGCACCTGGAGTTCTGCGCCCGGACCGGCAACGAGGCCCGCGGCCTGGAGCTGCTCGAACGCCACCTCGGCTGGCTCGACCGCGCCCCGACGCCGTACGACGGCATGCGGTTCGCCGCGGCGGGCGCGCTCCTGCTGCGGCGGCTCGCCGAGATCGGCCACGGGGACGTGAGCGTACGGCGGCCCGCGCACGGCGACCGGCCCACCGCCGAGGTGCCGGCCGCCGACCTGCGGGCGGAGCTGACCAGGGAGGCCCTGGATCTCGCCGCGCGCTTCGACGCCCGCAACGGCACGCCGGAGCAGGGCCGGCTCGTACGGGACCTGCTCGACGCCGAGCCGCTCGTCGACCACCTGCCGCTGACCCCGTACGCGCGCCGCGCCCCGGCGCCGCCCCCGGCACCGGCACCGCAGGAGGACTTCGGCGGCGTCGACGACGCCGACCGGCTGTTCGACCTCGCCGAGGAGCACTGGAGGCGGCGCGAGTTCGCCGCGGCGCTGGCCGCCTGGCGGCGCGTCGACGCGGTCGCGGGCGAGCTCTCCGCCGTCCAGCGGGGCCGGCGGGTCGACGGTGAGGGTCTCGAACGCCTCCTCACCGGGGACCCGCAGGGCGCGATCGAGCTGTGGCGGCGGTCCGCCGAGCTGTACGCGCAGGGCGGCGACGAGGAGAGCGCGCAGTCGGCGACCAGCCGGTACGCCGCGGTGCTCTGCCAGACCGGGCAGGCCGAGGCGGGACTCCCGTTGCTGGAGTCCGCGTACGCCTGGCTGAACTCCCACGGCACGGATCCCCGGCGGGTGCTCGCGGCCCGTGGGCGGCTGGCCGCCGCGTACGGCGAGACGGGCCGCACCGACGACGCGCTCGCCCTGCTCGACGAGGGGCCCGCGCCCGCCGAACCCGACGACCTCGGCGACCAGGAGATGATCCGCGCCCGCGTCCTGGGGGCGGCCGGCCGCGAGGCGGAGCTGACGCCCGTACTGCGGCGGGCGGTCGGCGGCTTCCGCGAGAGCGGTCAGCGGGCGGTCCTCGCCGAGGCCGCCTTCCTGCTCGGCCGCCGGCTGGCCGCGAGCGAGGCGGAGGAGGAGGCCGCGGAGGCGGACGCGCTGCTCACCGAGGCCATCACGAACGCCCCGGTGGACATGGCCGGGCTCCGCGCCGCCGCGTACGCCGTCCGCGGCGGTCACCTGCTGGGCCGCGGGGACGCCGTCCGGGCCGCCGAGGACCTGGTCGAGGCCGTCGCGGGCTTCACCGCCGAGGGCTCCCACCACCAGGCCGCGTACGCGCGCCAGGACCTGTGCGTCGCCTACCTGGAGACCAGTCGGTACCTCGAAGCGGCCGAGACCGCCGAGGAGGCGCTACCGCTCTTCACGGCGCACGGTGACGCCGACGCCGCGCGCCGGACCCGTTACCTGCTCGCCAACGCCCAGCGCGACCTCGGCGAGGTCGACGCCGCCGCCGAGACCTTCACCCGTCTCGCCGAGGACGAGCGCGCCGACCAGCCGTCCGCCGCCGCGCGCCTGCTCGTCCAGGCGGGCGACCTGCTGAGCCGGCTCGACAAGGACGCCACCGCCGCCGAACGTTTCGCCGCGGCCGCCGAGGCGTCGACCGCGGCCGGCGACCCGTACGGGACCGTCCAGGCGCTGCGGCGCCGGGCGCTGTGCGTGATGTGGAGCGGCAGCGCCGAGGACGGCCTGACCGCCATGGCCGGCGCGCGGGCCGCGCTCGCGAGCCTGCCCGCCGACGAACCCGCCGCCCTGGCCTGGGAGACGGCCCTCGTCGACTTCGACGAGGCGCGGATCCTCGGCGCCCTGGAGCGGTTCGACGAGGCGATCGCCGGTGCCGAGCGCGCGGCCGCGGCGTTCGCCGACCTGGACCAGAAGGATCCCGCCGAGGCCGCGGCCAGGCTGCGCGCCGATCTGATCGCCGCGCGGTCGGGCCCCGCCGACGCGGATTCCTGAAGAAGTGCCTGCTAGCGTCGCCGCTCGTGGTGGAGAACGTGTACGTCGGGAAGGCCGCCGCCGACGCGGCCGGTGACCGGGGCTGGCTCCTCGGTCATTTCAAGCCGGTCGGCGACATCCGGCACAGCGACGACGTCGAGATCAAGTGGGGCGTCCACCCGCGCGGCGACCGGCGGGCGCAGTGGGCGACGGAGGAGAAGCGCACCGCCCTGCTCGTCCTGATCAGCGGCCGGTTCCACCTGGAGTTCCCCGGCCGCGACGTCGTCCTGAGCGAACAGGGCGACTACGTGGTGTGGGGCCACGGCGTCGACCACTCCTGGTACGCCGAGGAGGAGTCGGTCGTCATGACCGTCCGCTGGCCGTCGATCCCCGGCTACGCCGTCCCCACCGCGTAACCCGCCGGCTCGGTCTTCGGAGGGCCCTCGTGAGGGGGCCCGTGCACTGGTCTCCTCACGAGGGTCCGTCTCAGACGATCAGCCGGTGACGGGGAGGTCGCCGGTGACGGGGGTGGGCTTGGGCGCCTCGCCGGGCGGCGCGGGGACGGGGGTGCCGGTCGCGGTCGGGGTGGGGGTCGGCTGTGGACTCCCCGGCGGCTGGGTGGGCGGCTTCTGGCCACTGCCACCGGAGCAGGTGGCGGAGCTGACGCTGAGGGTCTGGGTACGGCCGGGGCCCAGCGGGAGGACGGCCTCGATGGCGGTGACGGTCAGGCTGCCGTCGGCGTTGCGGGTCTGTTTGTTGAGGGTGACGGAGGCGGTGCCGAGTCCCTGGACGGGGATGTTGATGGCGCTGTTCGGCGCGGCGACGGCGGCGAGGCGGTGTCCGGCGAGGCTCGCGCCCGCCAGGCGGCTGACACCGGTGCCGTCGTGGCAGGTGGCGGTGACCAGGTGCGCGGTGAGGGCGGCCTTGGCGACGTGCAGGTCGGTGACGCTGGCCCGCGCGTACGCGGGTTTCGCGGTGACGTGCAGGACCTTGACGTCGATGAGGGGGTTGGCCGGCAGGTGCAGCAGGCTCTTGTCGGCGGTGGCCGTGGCAGCCGGGGTGGCGGGGATGGCGACCAGGCCACTGGCGGCCAGGCCGTAGGCGGAGCCGGTTCCGGTGGTGGCCGAGGCCGTACCGGCCAGGGCCAGGGGCGCGGCCAGCGCGGCGGCGATGGCCGCGGAGGCGGAAAGACGCGTCAAGCGCACAGGGGTCCACTCCTTCGGGGAAGCTCTCCGCGAGCGGGCGCGGAGTCGGTTCGGTCGCGCGGCCGCTCCGCGTCAGGCGCGGTTTCGAGCGGGCGGCCGGGCAGGTGGAGGACACCGCCGGAAGAGGCCGAGGCAGTACGCGGCGTGGAGGTCACGCGGCACGGCCGGCCGGCGTACGCGCACACCGGCCGGACCCGGTGGGCCGGCCGGCTCTGCGGCGACCTCGCCATCGACGTCACCCTCTTCCGGAACAGGTGCCTTCCGCCCCCCCAATACGCATGAAGTGGCGCCGGGGTTGCACGCTTCCGAAGAAGTTCTTCGGCGACCGTCCGCCTCAGGACGTCCGTTCCTCGACGACCTGGTCCAGGAAGGCGTCGAGGTTCTCGCGCATCCGGCCCACCTGCTCCTCGAGGGTGAGCGACTCGGTGAACCGCGTGGCGAGGGGGTTCTTCTTCTTGCCGCGCACGTACAGCGGACAGGCCAGGTCCCCGCAGATGTAGGTGCCCACCGTGTTGCCGTCACGTCCGGCGGCGCCCGCCCGGCGCGCGACGAAGAGGGAGACCCCCGACCCCGCGTGGGACGTCAGGCAGATGGAACAGACCGTCGTCTTCGCCAGGCTCCGGCGAACCTCGGCCGAGACGCGCAGCGAGACCCCGATCAGCCCGTCGCCGCGTTCCGCCACCAGGTAGCCGCGGTCCGGTGCTCCCGGATCTCGCCAGCCCAAGTAGTCCAGGTCGTCCCAGGGCAGGTCGGCCAGCCCCCGGGGCAGGTGCATCTTGCGCGCCTCGCCCTTGGAGCAGTTGACGAAGGAGCCCCGGATCTCGTTCTCCCCGATCGGTCTCATGCGCCGTACCGTAGTGTCCGGAATCGACTCCTGTCGCCTCATTTAACCGGTTCACCGGCCCCTGAGCTGCCCGGTCACGCCTCGCGGTACGGCAGGGCGAGTCGTTCCGCGGCGCGTACGACGAAGGCGCGGCGGCGGGTGCGCTCGTCCGGGTCGTCCGGGTCGAGTCCGGACAGCATGCGGGTGAGTTGCGGCGCGGCGTGCCACCAGGCGGCCAGTCCGATGACCAGGAAGGCGAGGTAGGCGGGGTCGAGGTCGTCGGTGAGAGCGCCGTCGCGCTGTGCGGCCGCGAAGGCGCGGACCTTGCGCCGGTAGTGCTCGGTGCGGTTCGCCTCGTCGGCCGGGGGACCGCCGGCCAGCCCCTCCCACAGGAGCAGGCGCGCCAGCTCGGGATGGGCTGCGTGGTAGTCGAACGTACGCCCGGCGAACTCCCCGATGTCCTTCAGGCCGTCGGCCGGCGGCGTCACGGCGGCGGCGAGCTTCTCCAGCTCGTCGCGGAGCACCGACTCGAACAGCGACTCCTTGTCGCCGAAGTACTTGTAGAGCCGTTCCTTGTTGATGCCGGCCCGCTCGGCGATGCGCGTCATGGTCGTGCCGTCCGGCCCGTACTGGGCGAACTCCACCGTCGCCGCCTCCTTCAGCCGGCGGCGGGTCCCCTCCGTGTCCCAGGCCATGATCTCACTCTAATCCAACGGCAACGTTGTAGTTACCCGAGGAAGGGTCTACGGTGAGGAGCGTTCCCAACTCCAGCGTTGGAGTTGGTCATTTTGCTCACCATAGACGAGAGGCCACAGCGATGAATGTGGACATCACGGACAAGGTCGCGGTCGTGACCGGGGCCGCGCAGGGGATCGGGCGCGTACTGGCCCTCGGCCTGGCGGCCGAGGGCGCCCGGGTGGCGGTGCTCGCACGGGACCGTAAGCGGGCGCAGGCGGTCGTCGACGAGATCGGAACACTGCCCGACGCGCCGCCCGCCCTGGCCCTCGAGGCCGACGTCCGAGACGAGGCCGCCGTACGCGAGGCCGCCGCCGAGGTCGACCGCGCGTGGGGCCGGGTCGACGCTTTGATCAACAACGCCGGCTGGATGCCGCCCCGCCAGCCGATCCTGGAGGCCGAGGCATCCCTCTTCGAAGAGGTTTTCGGCTCGAACCTCATCGGCAGCGTCCTGACGACGAAGCACTTCGCGCCGCTGATGATCCGGGGCGGCGGAGGCCGCATCATCTACCTCTCCAGCGCCGTGAGCGTGCAGACCGCTCCCGGCGGGGCCGCCTACGGCGGTTCCAAGGCCGCGGTGAACGTCCTGGCCAACGTCGTCCACCAGGAGCTCGCCGACGACGGCATCCGCACCACCGCCCTCGCCCCCGGCCTGACCGTCACGCCGGGCATGGAGAAGATCGTCACCGAGGAGCACCTCGCCCGTGTCGCCGCGCAGTACCCGGGCAGGCGCATCGGGCAACCGGAGGACCTGGTGCCGCTGACCGTCTTCTTGTGCAGTGAAGCGGCGGAGCACATCTCGGGCAGCGTCATGTTCGTACGCCCGCCCGGTCGCTGAGCGCCGGCCGGCGGGGATTCAGATGCGGCGCGGCTTCGGCGGCGCCGCAACCGCTTCCGTCACGATGACCCCCGAGCAGGCGGTCGAGGCCGCCGCCGTACTCGGCGCGACCACGGTCTGCGCGATGCGCTACGGGCTCTTCCACAACCCGCCCACCTACACCGAGCAACCCGACATCGAACGGAGCCGAGCCGCCGGACCAGACCGATGGAGGCGTGGTTGTCGGGCTGGATCTGGGCCTCCAGCCGATGGAGCCGCAACCCCTCGAAGGCGGGACGCACGACGAGGTTCAGACCTTCGGTCATGTGACCCCGCCCCCGCCGTCGCCTCGTGGGGACCGTACGGCCGCTGTCGGGCTCTCCTGTCGCGTGGTTGGGTGGTCGCCATGGCAGAGCCGAACCACATGCCGACGAAGGCTCCGGGCGAACCGATGTGGGCACGACCGATCCGTACGCTGCTGGACCGCGCCGAAGCCGACGAACCGGGGGAGGTCACGTACGTCGAGCAACGGCCGGCCCGTACCGAGACGGCGAGGCTGCTCGGAGTCGCCGAAGGCGCGCCGCTGGTCCTCCGCCAACGGGTGGTCGTGCAGGAGGAGATGCCGCGGGAGTTCATCAGCCTCTGGCTGGACCCCGACCTCGCTCGTGCCACCGGCCTGGACATCCAGGCGCCCGTGTCGGCGAGCGTCCGGCGGCTCATCGAGTCGGCCACCGGACGGCGGTTCGGCAGCGTCGCCGAACACCTCATCGCCCGGCGGCCCACCAGCGCGGAGGCCAAGGCGCTGGGCCTCGCGAGGAACGTACCCGTCCTGGCGATCCTCGCGACGGTCGCCGACACGCAGGAGCGCCCTGTCCTGGTCGTCGACCTCGCCCGCCCCGGCGAGTCCCGGGAACCGGCCGACGTCTACGCGCTTTGACCTGTGACCCGGGTGCGAAGTTCCGCCTGCGCGACCGATGACTTCCGCCTCTCCGCGTGGTCTACATCGTGGAACGCGCCTCCCGCGCCTGCGGGAGACCCGAGATGAGATGACGAGGAGCGTGCACACCCGTGGACCAGGAGAACGTGAGCGCCACCCTGACCGTCGCCGTGCCCGCCGCGAAGATGTTCGCGGTGCTGGCGGACCCGACGGCCCATCCCGCGATCGACGGCACCGGCTGGGTTCGGGAAGCCGTCGACCGGGCGCCGCTGAGCGAGGTGGGGCAGGTCTTCCGGATGGACATGTATCACCCCAACCATCCCGACGGTGACTACCGGATGGCCAACAAGGTCCAGGTGCTCGACGCGCCGCACGCCATCGGCTGGCTGCCCGGACAGGAGAACGGCGACGGTCACCTGGAGTTCGGCGGCTGGATCTGGCGTTACGACCTCGCGCCGCTGGGCCCGTCCGAGACCGAGGTCACGCTCACCTACGACTGGTCGGCGGTGCCTCAGGCCATCCGCGAACACTTCCAGTTCCCGCCGTTCGGCCCCGACCACCTCACCAACTCCCTGCGCCACCTGGCCGAACTCGCCTCCGGGAGGTGATGTCGTCGACCGCCATGACCACTCGCGGCGCCGCGCGACGGCCCGGTCATGACGGTTTTTCGACGGTGGCCATCGGTACGATCCGCGCGATGGTGGTCCCCTGACACGTCGATGGGAGCGGGTCGCGTGGGCGTGCTGTTCGATTACTTCCGGGCGCCCGACCGGGAGGCGGCGCTTCGGCTGCTCGACGAAGGGGATGGCGTGCCGACCGGACCGGCGACCATCGGCGCAGGCGTGGACGCGCTGGACGCGAAAGGGATCGATCCTCACGTCATCCTCGGCCGGTTGCTCGGCCTGATCCTCGCTGTGCCGTGGAGCGTCGGGCTGGTCGAGACCGTCTGCGTCTGGCCGCCGGAGGAGACGAAGCCGAGGTCACGCGAAGAGATGGAACGGCTGCCCGAGGAGTCTCCGTGGAACACCGGCCCGTGGGTGGAAGAAATCGACGACCGGCTCCGTGACGCGTTCGCCGGAGTCGACGATTACGCGCTGCCCTCGATCGCCGATCAATGGGCGCGGATCGAGGAGTTCGACGGCCATATGGACGCGTCATTGGCCCTGGACATCATCGAGGGCTTCGTGGCTCTGGCGCGTCGCGCCCGTCAGGCGAACGACCGGCTCTACTGCTGGACCTGCCTGTGAGCCTCGGCCTGCCACCACGTCGGTCGAGGCCGTGCGACGTCCACGGTCGCCGTCCGTGGAGTGTCGACCGCTTTGACCGCTGGGTGCCGTCGCGAATAGCTTCATGATCATGTCTGATACTCCGCGCCTTCCCGGGCTCACGTTGGCCGACGCGGACTGGTTGGTGCAAGCCGCGCTGGCGGTCGGTACGGAGCGAGGCTTTCCGCCGCTGGCGGTGGCCGTCGTCGACGTCGCGGGAGAGGCGATCGTGCTGCGGCGGAGCGATGGCGGCATGCCGATGACCAGCCGTATCGCCGTCGCCAAGGCGCGCACCGCGCTTCTCGCGCTGAAGTCCTCCGGTTCGGTCGACCTGCCCGGGCCGATCGTCGACAGCATTCAGCACCTGTACGGCGGCGACTTCGTCCCCTTCGCGGGTGGTGTTCTGATCACCGACGGTGGGGTGATCCTCGGTGCCGCGGGCGCATCCGGCGCTCGTGCCCGTGAAGACGAAGAGGCCGTGCAGACGGCGGTGCGGCGGTGGCAGGAGAGCCGTTCCACAGCCGGCCAGAAGTGATGCGGGTGGACGGCCGGCACCTTCTTCGACCGTTGTACGGACGTGCGGGCCGTCCGGTGACCGGACGGCCCGCACGATCTCGCGTACCGGTTAGAACTTGCCGGCCTTGAGGTCGGAGAGGCTCACCCGGCGGACGTGGTAGTACGTCGCGTTCAGCGGCTGGCCCGGCGCCCTGTTGAAGAGGGCGACGGGAGCGCCGGTGTCGGCGTTGATGACCAGCGACTCGACGAGTTTCGAGTCGTCGAGGTGCGGCCAGGTGTCCGACAGCGTGAGCGTGGGCCGGCCGGCGGTGCTGGACTTCACGACCTTGACGTTCGGCATCGACGCCATGATCCGGAGCACACCTGCCCGGACCTGGGGGTTCTGTGGTGCCGCGACCAGAGCGTCGATCGCGTTCGTCCAGATGAAGTTGTCGGTCTGATCCTTCTTCTGGATGGGGGTCAGCGGCTTCAAGGGCACGAACTTCTTACCCTTCTCCTTGGCGATGGCCTTGAGCTTCTCGTTCGCGGCCTTGGTTCCGTCATCCACCTTCTTGCCCGGGATGAGGTTGGCGACGGCCATCCGTGCGCGCGCGGTGTTGATGTCACCCTTCACGGCGTACAGCGCCGCCGCGATGTCGCGCTTGAACGTACCCTCACCGTCGTCCTGATTCTGGCCCGCCACCTTCGGCAGGACACGCTTGTCGACCGCCCAGTGGTACGTGCCGTCGTCCGTGTAGATGTCGATGCCGTTCCCGCCCACCGCCTCGCTGGTGGGCGACTGGTTGCGGATCTCCAGCGTCGCGTCGCCCGGCAGCTTGGTCGACAGCGGCATGTTGTTCGCGGCCAGCCTGGCCAGGATCGGGTTCCCCTCCGATGCCGCCGCGGCCGTCGAGGGGCTCCCGCTCGCCGAGGTGTTGTGGCCCGACGCCGACCCCGACGTGGACGTGACGACCAGCGCGACCGCCGCGGCCGCGGCGAGCCCGACGGCTCCGAAGCCCACCGTACGACCCTTGCCCCACCGAGCCCGCCGGTGCGAAGCAGTCTTGATCTCGGTCACGTTCCCGACCTCCGTCACGCCCTTGATCTCCGATACCTCTTCAGCGGCCATTGCCGCCCGCAGCGCGGACCTCGCCTTGTCGAAGGCGGCAGGCCGCACCTGCCCGGTGCCCTCCAGGCGCCTCAGCAGGTCCATCTCGTCAACCATCAGCTCGCCCCCTTCATCGCGTTGTGGTCGGTCAGCAGTTCGACCATCCCCGGCGCGTTCCGCAGCGCCGTACGCGCCTCGTGCAGGCGACGGCGCGCCGTTCCCGACGGCATGCCGAGCACCCGGCCCGCCTCGGCGACGGTCAGGTCCTCCCAGGCGACCAGAGTCACGATCTCCCGCTGTTGCGGTCCGAGCAGCGCCAGGGCGCGTCGCAGCACCGACTCTCCGTCGACGCGACTGTCCACGGCCGCCCACGGGTCCCACCCGGACGCCACGATGCTCATGTCCGCCACCGGCTCCTCGGCCGGACGGGAACGCCAGTGCCGCCGGATCGTGTTGTGCGCGACGCCGATCAGCCACGGGCGGGCGTCCGAGAACGCGCGGTCGTACTTGGCCCGGGACTTGAACGCCGCCACCCATACCTCGCCGAGCAGGTCCTCGGCCGAGTCCCGGCCGACTCGTCGCGCGAGGTAGGCGCCCACCGCCGCCTCGTGGCGCCGGACGACCTCGACGAAGGCGTCCTGATCGCCGTCGAGTGACCGGGCGATCAACTCCGCATCATCCGGATCAGATGACATGACCCTCCTCGCGTCCGGATTGCCGTACATCAAGGGATTGCCACCTGATCCGGCAAAGCGTTCAGCGCTGGTCAGCGCCATGCTCTCGGAGCACCACGTACTCGGGAACTCAGCGGTAGGACCGCTGCGGGGAACGACGGCCGGTCGACCCGGTCGACCACGAGACCGGCGGCACCACCGGAGGGACCGGCGCCCGCGCCGCACACTCGAAGGACGTACCGGAGCGGCCGCCCTGCCATGCTCACCGGTCTGCGCCCTGCCCTCGCTCCCATGTCCCGGCCGGGCATGAAATGGCGAGAGGCCGTGCGCGCATTGGCGACAGGGTTCAGCGCAATCGACGTACGTTCGCGCTATGAATCCAAGGAATTTCGTCTTAGCGAACGCCCTCCGTTCGCGAATCGGTCAGATGGCCGTTGCTCTGGGCTCGGGTGCTGTTCTGGCCCTCGGCGGGTCCGTGGCATCTGCCGGCACCGCCCAGGCGACCAGCTGGGCCGTCGACCACCAGACCACCGTGCAGGGCCGGACGGTGAAACTGTGGATGTACGGGGACGCCATCGAGTGGCACGCGCAAATCGTCGGCGGCTCGCCAGGCGACGTCGTCAAGCTCGAGTGGAGCGATGACGGCTTCAAGACCTACCAGTTCTGGGGCGCCACGATTCCGGCGGGTGCGACCTCGGTGAACACCAAGGACGAGTCCGGACTGGGGATCCTCTGGAATCTCCGTGCCTGCGGGTTCGTCGGGTCCCACAGCGGATGCACCGCCGAAGGCGGCTGGTAGCGCCGACGGTCGCTATCGAGAAAGCGAGCGCCGAGACTTTCGGTGGCTCTCTCGCCACCGAAAGTCTCGGCAGCGAGCGACCGCGCTGGGGCGCCGGCGAAGTGGATGACCCGGCCATCCCCCGAGGCGGGGGTTCAGAGGTCCGGCCAGACGTGCTCCGGGATGTAGGGCGAGCATCCGGACACGAACCAATTCTGCAGGTCGTGAAGGCGCTCAAGAGCGGCTTCGTAGTATTCCGGCGGTTCCGGGCGCGGGAAGTCGGGGTGGCCGGTATGAGCGGGTACGAAATCCGCCAGATACCAGTAGCCCTCGACCAGCCATCGTTCGAGTTGATCGCGCCCCTCTTGCCGGGTGCAGACCCGGCGCATCGCTTGCTCCAGCCGGCTGAACGCCTCCTTGTCCCAATGGAGGTCGCATCGGAGCTGGAGCAAGAACGAGCCTTCCTCCGCGTCGAACTCGCGGCGGAGCAGTGCAAGGTCGTCCATGCCGCTCAGCATGGCAGCACGGCCGGTCGTTGGATCGACGGTCCGTGCTCCCGCCCGAGACACGTAAGCCACTCTCCTGACCCGGTCTCCGTAACGGCCGGGGCGGCGGCCTGAGACTCGATCGGCTCAGCTTCGAATAATAGAATCGAGGTACTCATAGCAACATCGACAGATGCAGGCCTTCCGTGGAATCGCTTGATCAGATCGGATCCTCAAACGCCAAGCATTTCGTTTCGGATCTCCCTCGGCTACTGTCATATGACTTGAGCAATGGGGAGGCCGCAGAGGTGATCGAACACCTCCGCGGATGCGGGTCATGCCGTGAGGAGCTGGTGGAAGCTGTCGCGCAGGGCTATCCGCCCGAAGCCATCTTGCCGCGTTGGTTCACCGCTCCGCCGGCCCCGGTGCCATCCTCCGGTCGGATCCGACGTCCGTCGCCGCGCACCTTAAGGAACCGACGCACATGGCTGACCGCCCTGATCGTCTTGGTTTTCATCGCTTTACCGGAGTTCCTCAGGTACTTCGTCGGGCCTCTCCTGGGGCTTGGACACTGACGGTGTGACCCAGGGTGGTCACGATGCCAGTCACGATGCCGGCCGAATCGCCGCGGTCTTCACCGAGGATGCCGAGTGGCTCGCGCCACCGGAGGACCTGATCCTGCACAACGAGATCACCGCGGACGGCCTCCGGCCGAGTCTGACCGTCTACTTCCATCCGATCCAGCCGGAGCACAACGCTCCCTGACCGGAAGACCACTGGCGCTGCACGCTCGGCGACCCGGCCCGGCCGGCTTCAGTCCTCGATCAGATCCGTACGCTTAGGGAGCGTTACCTCATGAGGATCGTGTCTTATCCGCCCTTCGGCGAAGTGCACCTGAGCGCGACGGCGATGGAGCTGCTCCGATTGGCCGAGCTGGTTGTGACCGGCGAGGGATCGCTGAGCTGGGAGTCAGAGCCGGCCGAACCCGGCTCCCTGACAGCCGTGGAAGTCGCCCAGGAAACCGGTCCAGGTGTCCGCATCCATGTCGATACCGCGCGGCGGGTTCTCGTGATCTCCGGGAACGCTGATGCCCGGGGCATCCTCGCCGACAATCTCAGTGACATGGCCCAGATGGAAGACGGCGGTCACCTCCACGTCGACTACTTCCCTGATCACCCCTACCTCGCAGCAGGATCGGTACCACTGGTGGTCGACAGCCCGCATGGCGGCATGCCGGGGCAATGAAGGTAGGGCGCCGCTAGTGCCTGGTCTGCTCGACTCGTCTTGGGACGATGGCCGACGGGATGAGCAGGCTTCCACCTCAACCACTCATCCGGCTCGGCCCATTGGCGCGGTCATTCCGGATCCCGAGGTCCCCGCCGGAGGCGAAATGCCTTGGCCTGGACGTTGGCAGCGGAGAGCATATGCGGATGGATGCCGACGAGGTGCTGTTGCGATTCCTTGGCGCTATGGAGCGCTTGACCGGTGCGGTGATCGCTGCGACGGCGCACGACATCGGTAGTGAGGGTGGTATCGGTGCACTGGTCAGGGCTGTGAACCGGCGACTCATTCCCCGTAATCGTGAGCTTCCCGGGGGCCTGCGCTACGACGTCCATGGATTCGGCTGCCGCATCACGGACCGGGACGGAGTGTTGATTGATGTCGACCTGGGCCCCGAGCCGGAGATGCTGATCTTCGATGCCTGGCGAGTCCGGCGGTTCGCCCAGTCCATCGGCGAGGAGTCCGTCACCGAGTTGGAGCTCTCTGCGACGCTAGAGAAGTTGGCCGGCGAGGGCATCCTGATCGTTGCCCCAACAAGGTATGGCGTTTGGTATGCGGCACCGCCGCCGTCAGAACGGTGACCGCTGCAGCGTCCTCGAGACACCGACGCAGCAGGCGGCTGACCTCGGCGCTCGCGCTAGCAGCTTGGGAAGTCGCTTCCGCTGACCGTCGGCTACCTGGGGGCGACTCCGACCTGCGCGTTCTTCGCGGTCAACCCGTGAGTGACCGTACGCGGCCGGGATCACCCCCCTCTGGCGGGCATGTAACGGGCACGCGCCGCATGGCACGATCGCGTTGACGATGGTGAGCAGTGGGCCATCCGGCACGTGGTCCAACCCGCACGGAGTGGAGCAAGGCAACGTTCCTTCGCTCTTGCGGCGGGTGGCCGACTCGATCGAGGAACTGGGTCCCGTCGAGGTGCAGGACCTGATCCTGCACAACGAGATCACCGCGGACGGCCTCCGGCCGAGTCTGACCGTCTACTTCCATCCGATCCAGCCGGAGCACAACGCTCCCTGACCGGAAGACCACTGGCGCTGCACGCTCGGCGACCCGGCCCGGCCTGAGCCCCGTCCTGGCATCCTGCTTCGAGGGCGACCGGCCGGTGTGACTGGCGATGCTACCCGCCCCTGGTGAGCGGGATCCTAGGCCCCATCAAGAGCAAAGCCCAGGTTCGGAATCCTGTTCCTGGCCTGGGCTTTCGCGTGTGGAGCGGGTGACGGGAATCGAACCCGCGCTACCAGCTTGGGAATCGTCTGGTTCCGGGGCGTCCTGGGCGCTGACCTGCTCGTCCGAGTGATCGCGAATGACCGCTGTTGACCCTTGATCACCGAGGCTAATGGCCCGCTAATGGCCCGACGATGGGCATCGGCGACCTCGCCACAGCACCGCCCGCCGGGTCATCCCCTCTGCCTTCGTCCCACCCCGGAGGGGAAGCGGGCCAGGCCCCACGGGTCGAGGTGGAGCGCCCCACGGACGAACGACCTCGACCCGTGGGGCCTGGTCTGCTGGGCCTGTCCTGGGACGGAGGCAGAGGGGATGACCCGGCTTCCACCTCAGCCATCGGCTACCGTGCGCCTGGTGCCGGCCGACTCTATCCCCGAGCCTGAGCGCCCCCGCCGGAGGCGCTTGGAGATCAACCCATCCAATCCGATCCCGCTGAGACCAGGTGACCAGTCTCCCTGGAAGCGGAGGGAACCTTAGCCCACGTCGGTGGATCTAAGACGGATCGAGCTATTGTTGCGGAGACGGGGGGCTGGGGCGTGAACGATCACTGGAGGCACGTGCATCCCGGGAGCAACCTTCTCGGCTTGATCTGGCTTGCCCCATTGGTCTTCGGTCTCCTCGTCGCCCTGGATCTGCCTCGTGGGTTGGCCGATCACTATGCCGTAAGGCGTGGGATGGGTTACTACCAGGCACGACGGTCTGGGGGTGGGCTGGCTGCATTTTCGGCCGTCATGCTCGTAGCCATCCTTTTGTGGGCCTGAGCTTCGCGGGCGGCTGACAGCCCGGGCCACTGATTGCGCGAGTGGGGCTGCCGTCTGATGGCCGTAGGCCACCCGTAGGGCGAGCGAATGCGAGTCTGCCGGGGTTGCGTCCACGCAGGTGGTGTACGAGTTTCCGCTGGTGACAGGCGTGGCGTCGTGAAGTGAGGACGGCCATCGCGTAGATCCCTTCGAAGTCGACCAAGACACGAAGGAGAGTGGTTACGCGATG
>NZ_JAMXMV010000030.1 GCF_024055715.1 Actinoallomurus soli | reverse complement strand
GTCGGACGCGCCGCGCCGCCGGCGGTGACGCCACTAGAGTGACGAACGATGACTGAGACCTTCTCCGGCCCTCTCTCCGACGTGGCCGAGCTGTTCGCGGCCAGTGACGTCCCCGCCCGGCTGGCGCCCGAGGCCCTGGTCCGCCTCGGCGAGGGCGCCGCCGAGATCCTGCGCGGCGACCCGTGGCGTCTGCTGGAGATCCCCGGCGTACGGCCCGAGCAGGCCGACTTCTTCGCCCGCAGGCTGCTCGGTGCGGAGGCCGGGCCGCACGATCCGCGGCGCGCGGCCGCGCTGGCGGCGCACCTGCTGCGGCGCGCGGCGGGCGACGGCCACACGGTGACGTCCGCGAAGGCGATCCTGTCCGCGCTCGAGGCCCTGGACCCGGGGGACGCGGTGGAGACGCTGCGCGCGTCCATCGCCGCCGGGGACATCGCCGCGGTGATGGACGAGGCGTCCGAGGACGAGCTGCTCGGCCTGGCCCGCCTCACCGTCGCGGAGGAGGCGGTGGCCGAGGGCCTGGCCCGGCTCACCGCCACCGCCGATCCCCTGCCCGCGGTCGAGGGCGTGCCGGCGGCCGTGTACGAGAGCGGCGTCAGTGTGCTCGCGGGCGCCCCGGAGGCCGTCGAGGAGGTCCTCGGCCGGCTTCGCGGCGCCCCCGGCATGATCGTCACCGCGCCGACCGACCGGGCCGCACGAGCGCTGGGCGGCGCGAGCTCCCTGCACCTGCTGCTCGAGCCGGCGCCGGACGGCTACGCCCGCGGTGAGGACCGTCCCCTGGAGGCCGACCTCGTCGTGGTGGCCGAGGCGGGCACCCTCGACGTCGAGCGGGCGGCCGCGCTCCTCGACGCGTGCATGGACGGGACGCACCTGGTGCTGGCGGGCGACCCGGCCGCGCCGTCCCCGTCCGGCGCGGGGCGCGTCCTGGCCGACGTCATCGCGTCCGGCACGGTCCCCGTCGTCGAGTTGCCCGCGGAGCCTCGTACGGTCATCGGGCGGCTGACCGCGGCGGCCCGGGAGGGCACGCTGGCCCCGGTGGAGTCCGCCGACCGGGAGGTCGTCATCGTGCCGGCCGCCGAGGCCCGTGAGGCGGCCCATCGCGCGGTGCAGCTCGTCACGGACTCGATTCCGCGCGCCCTCGGCATCCCCGTCGAGGAGATCCTCGTCGTGACGCCCGTACGCCGCGGGGAGGCGGGCGCGATCGCGCTCAACCGCGCGCTGAAGGAGCGGCTCAACCCGGGCACGGGCCCGTACGACGCCGGGGACCGGGTCGTCTGCGTCGCCGACCTGCCGACGGCCGCCGCCGGCGAGTTCGGCACCGTCACCGCCGTCCACCCGGACCGGGGCGCGCTGGTGGTGGCGTTCCCGTCCGGTGAGGTGACGGTGCCGGGATCCGCGGTGCGGCACGGTTGGGCGGTGACCGTCGGCCGTGCCCAGGGCACGCGCTGGCCGGCCGTCGTCGCCGTGCTGCCGGGAGAGGCGGGCGGGGCGCTGTCCCGGCCGCTCGTGGTCGGAGCGTTCAGCCGGGCGGGGCGGCACCTGTCGGTCGTGCACGCCGCCGGTCCGGAGCTGGCCCGTGCGGTCCGCGACCGCGCCGAGCCGCCCCGCCGGACGCGCCTCGCCGCGTTGCTGCGCGAGAACATGGCGGACCTGTAACCCCTGTCGTTTCGGGCGTTTCCGTGTAACGCTCGTGTCGTTGGACTGGTTGTCAGTAACAACGGGAGCGACGCAGGGAGTGACATGGGCTCAAGGCGAGACTGGCGGCGTGTCGGAGCGGCGTCGGCGACGGTGTCCGCCGGCGCGGTGGTGTTCTTCGCGGTCGGCGCCGGCCCGGCATCGGCGGAGACGAGCTCCAAGGCGGGCGAGTGCAAGCTCGGCCCTCTGCTGTGCAGCATCCTGAGCGGCGGGAAGGGCAGCCCCTCCGCTCCGCCGAAGTCGAGCGGCGGCTCGTCGTCCAAGCCCGGCAGCAAGCCGTCGTCCAAGCCGAAGCCCCAGCCGAAACCGAGGTCGAAGCCCGCCTCCGGGCGTTCCCCCCACTCCGGGTCCGGTTCGAGAGCGGGCTCGGCCGGCGGTTCCGGCGGTTCGGGCGCGGTGAACGCGCCGATCACCCCGCCGGCGGGTGCTGCCGGGAACGTGCCCGAGGTCGCCGCGCCGCAGCAGGAGGGCCCGGCGCTGCCCGACATCGTGGGACGGGATCCTCTCGTGTACCCGCAGGAGGCGCCCGCCGCGCAGGACCAGGCCACCTCCGCCCGGCTGATGGCCGCCAGCGACCCGGAGAGCGACTCGGTCCCGCCGCTGCTGGTGGCGACCGCCTCCGGCCTGGTCGGCGCCGTCACCGCGCTCAACCTCAGCGTCCTCGGCCGCCGGCTGCGCCGCCCACGCTGACGGCCGATGCCCGCCACGCCCCGATCGGGGCCGACGACCGACTGGACGGAACTCCCGCCGCGCGAGCTGGGCGCCGACCCGTCGACGCTGTCCCGCGCGCTCGACCTCGTGCACGCGCGCGGCGGCAGGGCGCAGCTGTGCGTACTGCGTGAGGGTCGGGTCCTCCTCGACCGCTCCGTCGGGTGCGCTCCGGATGCGCTGTTCTGCCTGTTCTCCGCGGGCAAGCCGTTCGTGGCGCTGCTGGTCCATCTGCTCGCCCAGCGGGGAGACCTGTCGCTCGACGACCGGGTCGCCGAGCACTGGCCGGAGTTCGGGCGGCGCGGCAAGGAGGACGTCACCGTCCGGCAGGTGCTGCGCCACCGCTCCGGCGTTCCGGTGGCCCGGAGCGTCGCGGGCGACGCGCTGGTCATGCGGCACTGGGGACTGGCCGTACGCGAGGTCGAGCGGGCCCGTCCACGATGGCCGCCCGGTCAGGTCCCCGCGTATCACATCCTCACCTACGGCGTGATCCTCGGCGAGCTCGCCCGGCGGGTCGGCGGAGCGCCCGTGCGCGCGCTTCTGCAGGAGGCGTTCCTGGACCGGCTCGGCCTGCGCGACGTCCATCTGGGGCTCCCCCGCCGGCTGTGGTCCCGGCACGTTCCGGTGCGCGCGACCGATCCCGCCGGGCGCATCACCGCGGGGCTGTTCAACCGGCGCTCGACGCGCGAGGCCGTCATCCCGTCCGCGAACGTCTCGGCGACGGCCCGCGACCTCGCGCGCTTCTACCAGGCGCTCCTGGACGCCGGTGCACCGGGCGGCGCCCGGATCCTGGAACCGTCCACCGTCGAGGAGGCGACGCGCCCCTCCAGCGACGGGGAGATCGACCGTCTCCTCGGCGTGCCGATCCGCTGGAGTCAGGGCTTCCAGCTCGGCGGCCCGGTCGCGGACGGCGCGCTGAGCCGGCCGATGGGCCGGCTCAGCAGCCCGCGGGCGTTCGGCCACAACGGCAGCAACTGCTGCATCGCCTGGGCCGACCCGTCGCGTGACCTGGTCTTCGCCTACCTGACCGACCTGCTGCCGCCCCGGCGGGCCGCCGGCCACCTCGGCGAGGTCGCCGACGCCGTCCTGGCGGCCTGCCGCTGACCTCCGTCCGAACCCGCGGCGGACGGCGTGGAGGTCCGTTAGGGTGGCGCGGGAGATGACCGATTCGGCCAGCGCCCGTGGGGGCGGCGTCCTGATGGGCGCTCTGGTCGTCGACTCGGTGGGCAACGGGCTCTTCCTGCCGCTGTCCCTCGTGTTCTTCACCCGGCTCACCGACGTTCCGCTCGGGCTCCTCGGGGTCCTGCTCAGCACCGCCAACGCCATCACGCTCCCGGTCCCGGTCTGGGCCGGTGTGCTGGCCGACAGGCTGGGCGCCCTGCCCCTGGTCGTGGCGGCCCAGCTCATGCAGGCAGTGGGCTACCTCGCCTACACCCGGGTCGACCACCCCGTCGGCATCTTCCTCGCGGCGGCGCTCGTGGCGGTCGGCGTGCGGTTCTTCTGGTCGAGCATCTTCACCGCGGTCGCGGACTACGCCGACGCCGGTGTCTCCGGCCGGTCCCCCGACTCCTGGTTCGCGTGGGCGAGCATGGCCCGCACCGCGGGGCTCGGTGTAGGCGGCCTGATCACGGGGGCCGTCATGGCCGACGGTCACGCGGCCGCCTATCGCGGGGTCGCCTACGGCGCGGCCGGCTGTTTCGCCGCGGCCGCAGCCGCGATCGCCGTCTTCGTCCGCGCGCCACGGCTCCACGGCGGCACCGGACCGGGCGGAACCGGGTACGGAACGATCCTCCGGGATCGCCCGTTCCTCGCCCTGACCGGCGTCAACACCGTCCTGGCGATGACGAGCATGATGCTCGCCCTCGCCACCCCCACTTTCGTGATCACCGGCCTGAGAGGACCGTCGTGGCTCGCGTCCGCGCTCCTCGTCGGCAATTTCGTCCTGGTGTCGGTGACGGCCGCGCCCGTGGTCGAACGGCTCGCCGGGCACCGGCGCACCCGGGTGCTGGTGGCCGCGGCCGCCCTGTGGGCCCTCTGGTCCTTCCTCTTGTCCGGTCTCGTCCCCGGCCGGCCCGCCCTGGTGATCCCCGTGCTGATCGGCGCGACGCTGCTGTTCACCCTGGCCGAGGTGATGCACGCGCCCGTCTCGATGGCACTGGCGACCGCGATCTCCCCGGCCGAGCTGAGGGGCCGGTACCTGGCCGCGTTCCAGTACTCGTTCACCATCGCCGGGATCATCGCGCCCGCGTTCTTCACCCGGCTCTTCGGTGTTCACCGTGCCCTGCCGTGGGTCGCCCTCGGCGCGATCGACTGCCTCGCCATCGTCGCCGTACGGCTCCTCGAACCCAGCCTGATGACCGCGGAGCGACGTGTCGCCGCGGCGCCCGCCGCTCAGAGCGCCGAGAGCCCCCGGCGGTGAGGGACAGACCCGGTGCGGCCCGCGGTCCCGTCGCGGCCGGGTCGCCCGGGCGCTCCGCCGAGCCGGCGGGGCGCCCGGGCCGTGCTCCAGGTCAGCCGCCGACGGCGTGGACGCCGCCGTCGACGTGGACGATCTCGCCCGTCGTCGCGGGGAACCAGTCGGACAGCAGCGCGACGCACGCCTTGGCGGTCGGCTCCGGGTCGGCGACGTCCCAGCCCAGCGGGGCCTTGTCCGGCCAGACGTTCGTGAACTCCTCGAAGCCCGGGATGCTCTTGGCCGCCATCGTCTTGAGCGGTCCGGCGGCGACGAGGTTGACGCGCACGCCGTCCGGGCCGAGGTACTTGGCGAGGTAACGGGCGGTGGACTCCAGGCCGGCCTTCGCCACGCCCATCCAGTCGTACACCGGCCAGGCCTGGGTGGCGTCGAAGTCCAGGCCGACGACCGACCCGCCGTTCTTCATCAGCGGCAGGCAGGCGGCCGTCAGGGACTTGAGGGAGTAGGCCGAGATCTGCACCGCCGTGGCGACGTCGTCCCACCCGGTGTTCATGAAGTTGCCGCCCATGGCGGTCTGCGGCGCGAACCCGATGGAGTGCACGACCCCGTCGAGCCCGTCGACGTGCTCGGCGACCTTCCCGGCGAGGCCGTCGAGCTGCTCGGCGTTGGTGACGTCGAGCTCGATGACCGGGGCGGCCTCCGGGAGCCGCTTGGCGATGCGCTCGACGAGCGACATGCGGCCGAACCCGGTGAGGACGAGCGTGGCGCCCTCCTGCTGGGCGAGCTTCGCCACGTGAAAGCCGATGGAGGCGTCGGTCAGAACGCCGGTGACGAGGATCCGCTTGCCGTCGAGAATGCCCATTCAGTGTCCCATTTCCAGATGTCGGCCGCCGTTCGCCGCGGCCCGGTGCTCGTTTCGGGTACGCCGGGTCAGTGCCGGGGTGGCCGGGTCAGTGGCCCATGCCGAGGCCGCCGTCGACGGGGATGACGGCGCCGGTGATGTAGGCGGCGTCCTCGCCCGCGAGGAAGCGGACGGCCTTGGCGATCTCGGCCGGCTGCGCGATGCGGCCCAGCGGGATCTGCTTCTTGATCTCGGCCTGGCGGTCCTCCCCCAGCACCGCGGTCATGTCGGTGTCGACGAAGCCGGGCGCCACGACGTTCACCGTGATGTTGCGGGAGCCGAGCTCGCGGGCGAGCGAGCGGGCGAAGCCGACGAGGCCGGCCTTGGAGGCGGCGTAGTTGGCCTGGCCGCCGGAGCCGAGCAGCCCGACGACGGAGGACACCAGGATGATCCGGCCGTTCCGCTTGCGCATCATGCCGCGGACCGCGCGCTTGGCGAGGCGGTAGGCGCCGGTGAGGTTGGTGTCGAGGACGGACGTGAACTCGTCCTCGCTCATCAGGGCCAGCAGGTTGTCCCGGGTGATGCCGGCGTTGGCGACCAGCACCTCGACGGGGCCCTGCTCCGCCTCGACCTTCCCGAAGGCGGCGTCGACGTCCTCGGTGCTGGTGATGTCACAGCGCACGCCGAACAGGCCCTCCGGGGGCTCTCCGGAGCGGTAGGTCACGGCGACGGCGTCCCCGGCGTTCTTCAGCTCGTGGGCGATGGCCAGCCCGATTCCCCGGTTTCCTCCGGTGACCAGGACGGAGCGACTCATTCGACAAACCTCCAGTTCGATCGTGGCGAGCCTATTGCCCTACCGATGGGTAACACGAGCACGGCACCGCCAAGGAGGACCGGCCGGTCTTTGTAGGACGCGATAGGTTGCTCGGGTGAGAGAGATCGATCCGGATTTCACCGCGTTGCCGCTGCGGGCCTTGGCCGACGCGGCGCTGTCCAGGGCCCGCGACCTCGGCGCGGAGCATGTCGACTTCCGCCTCGAGCGCATCCGTCACCAGACGCTGCGCCTGTCCGACGGCAACCTCGAGACCGCCGTCGACGCCGACAGCACCGGTCTCGCCGTCCGCGTGATCCGAGAAGGCACGTGGGGGTTCGCCTCCGGCATCGACCTGACCACGGACGCCGCGGCACGGGTCGCCGAGCAGGCGGTCGAGGTGGCCCGGGTCGCCGCGGCCATCAACCGCGAGCGCATCGAGCTGGCCGCCGAGCCCGCCCACGGCGAGCGGGTCTGGATCTCTTCGTACGAGGTCGACCCGTTCGACGTGGCCGTGCGGGACAAGGTCGCGCTGCTGGGCGACTGGAGCGCCCGGCTGCTGGGCGACGACCGCGTCGCGCACGCGGACGCCTCGCTCCTGCAGGTGAAGGAGAACAAGTTCTACGCCGACACCGCGGGGACCGTCACGACGCAGCAGCGGGTGCGGCTGCACCCGGTGCTGACCGCCGTCGGCATCCGCGACGGGGCCTTCGACACGATGCGCACGCTCGCCCCGCCGGCCGGCCGCGGCT
The DNA here is from genome assembly GCF_024055715.1 of Actinoallomurus soli. Classification (GTDB taxonomy): domain Bacteria; phylum Actinomycetota; class Actinomycetes; order Streptosporangiales; family Streptosporangiaceae; genus Actinoallomurus; species Actinoallomurus soli. The sequence continues at coordinate 66,960 of NZ_JAMXMV010000030.1, read as the reverse complement.
ATGAGTACCTCACCGGCGGCGCGTGGGACTGGGACGACGAACTGGCCCGCATCCCCGAGCTGCTGGCCGAGAAGCTCGCGGCGCCGTCGGTCGAGGCCGGGACGTACGACCTCGTCGTCGACCCGTCGAACCTCTGGCTGACCATCCACGAGTCGATCGGGCACGCGACCGAGCTCGACCGCGCGCTGGGGTACGAGGCGGCGTACGCCGGCACGTCCTTCGCGACGCCCGACAAGCTCGGCAGCCTCCAGTACGGCTCCAAGGTCATGAACATCACCGGCGACCGCACCGCCGAGCACGGCCTGGCCACGATCGGCTATGACGACGAGGGCGTCGAGACGCAGGCCTGGGACATCGTCCGCGACGGCCTGTTCGTCGGCTACCAGCTGGACCGGCGGATCGCGCGGCTGACCGGGGCGGAGCGGTCCAACGGCTGCGCGTTCGCCGACTCCCCGTCGAGCATGCCGCTGCAGCGCATGGCGAACGTCTCGCTGCGGCCGGCGCCGGAGGGCCCGTCCACCGAGGAGCTCATCGCCGGCGTCGACCGCGGTCTCTACGTCGTCGGCGACAAGAGCTGGTCGATCGACATGCAGCGTTACAACTTCCAGTTCACCGGCCAGCGGTTCTACAAGATCGAGAACGGCCGGCTCGCGGGCCAGGTGCGCGACGCCGCCTACCAGGCGACGACCACCGACTTCTGGAACTCGATGGAGGCCGTCGGCGGGCCGCAGACCTATGTCCTCGGCGGCGCCTTCAACTGCGGCAAGGGCCAGCCCGGCCAGGTCGCGCCGGTCAGCCACGGCACGCCCTCCGCGCTGTTCCGGGGCGTCAACATCCTCAACGCGGTGAAGGAGGCGGGCAAGTGACCACCCCGCAGGAGACCGTCGAGCGGGCGCTGGCGCTGTCGCGCACGGACGGCTGCGTCGTCATCGCCGAGGAGTCCAGCGGCACGAACCTGCGCTGGGCGGGGAACACGCTGACGACCAACGGCGTCAGCCACTCCCGGCGGCTCACCGTCATCGCGATCAAGAACAAGGCCGAGGGCGTCTCGACCGGCGTCACGTCCCGTACGGGCGTGACCGAGGACCAGGTCGAGGATCTGGTGCGCGCGGCCGAGCGTGCGGCGGCCGACAACGCCCCGGCCGAGGACGCCGCGTCGCTGATCGAGGCGGCCGAGGCGGGTCCGGGCGGCCGCTGGGAGGACCCGCCGGCCGAGACGTCCATCGGCGTCTTCGAGGGCTTCGCGCCGTCGCTCGGTGCGGCCTTCGCCGAGGCGGAGGGCAACGCCCGCCGGCTGTACGGCTTCGCCGAGCACGCGATGAACACCACCTTCCTCGGCACCTCGGCCGGGCTGCGGCTCCGGTCCGACGAGCCGACCGGGAAGGTCGAGCTCAACGCCAAGTCCGCCGACCTGTCCCGGTCCGCCTGGAGCGGCGTCGGCACCCGCGACTTCCGCGACGTGGACGTCACGGCGCTCGCCGGCGACCTCGCGCGGCGGCTGGAGTGGGGCAGGCGGCGGGTCGACCTGCCCGCCGGCCGCTACGAGACGCTCCTGCCGCCCAGCTCGGTGGCCGACCTGATGGTCTACCTCTACTGGTCCGCGGGTGCCCGCGACGCACACGACGGCCGTACGGTCTTCAGCAGGCCGGGCGGCGGCACGAAGGTCGGCGAGCGGCTGACCGACACGCCGGTCCGGCTGTACAGCGACCCCGCGGCTCCCGGTCTGGAGTGCACGCCGTTCGCGGTCGCGCACGCGTCCAGCCGTGACTCGTCGGCGTTCGACAACGGGGTGGCACTTCACCCGGTCGACTGGATCTCCGAGGGCCGGCTGTCCGCGCTGATGCAGAGCCGGTACTCCGCCCGGCTGACCGGCCTGCCGTTCACTCCTGCCGTCGACAACCTGCTGATGGAGGTCCCGGGCAGCGGCGCGACGCTCGACGAGATGATCGCCGGCACCCGTCGCGGGCTGCTGCTGACCTGCCTGTGGTACATCCGGGAGGTCGACCCGCAGTCGCTGCTGCTCACCGGCCTGACGCGCGACGGCGTGTACCTCGTCGAGGACGGCGAGGTCGTCGGCGAGGTCAACAACTTCCGGTTCAACGAGAGCCCGGTCGGCGTGCTGGAGCGCATCGCCGAGGCGGGCGCGACGCGACGCACGCTCCCACGTGAGTGGTCCGACTACTTCACGCGTACGGCGATGCCGCCGCTGCGAATCGCCGACTTCAACATGTCGACGGTCAGCAAGGCCAGCTGAACCGTCTCCTCGCGAGTCATGTCCGTAAAGTCGGCCGACCATGTCCGCAACAGGGTCGGCCGACTCGGTTCGGGTGTCTTACTCAGGCGTCGTGGCCCGCTCAGGCGTCCTCGAGGCGGAAGCCCACCTTGAGGCCCACCTGGTAGTGCGCGACCTCACCGTCGACGATCTGGCCGCGCACCTGGGTGACCTCGAACCAGTCCAGGTGCCGCAGCGTCTGCCCGGCCCGCCTGATCGCGTTGCGGATCGCGGCGTCGACGCTCTCCGGTGAGGTGCCGACGATCTCTGTTACCCGGTACGTCCGGTCCGTCATGACAGTTCCTCCCGCGCCGCGATGAACATGCTTTGATCCTCCTTCCCGCCCGGCGTACCCGGCGAACGCCGTACGGGACGACGTGGATCACCCGGGCGCTTGCCCGGTTCGCCATGAGGACTACGGTGGGAAGGGTGAGGGTGAGACCGCCGATCCGGCGACGTGAGCGGCCCGTGGTGTACACGGTGACGGACGCCCGCCGGCCACTGTCCGAGGACATCGGCTACCGCGAGCGCCGCTACCTGATCACGATGGGCGTGCGGGCGCTGTGCTTCTTCCTGAGCATCATCTTCGCCGTGGCGCTCCCGGGCGCGTGGCGGTTGACGGCGATCGTCGCGCTGCTCGGCGCGGTGGTGCTGCCCTATGTCGCCGTCATCTTCGCCAATGGCGGCCGCGAGCCGGACTCGGCCTCCCGCTTCACCCCGTACGAGCCGAAGACCGGTGACCGAAAAGAGATTTCCGGCCCGCGCGATGAAATCGGCTCGTGACAATCTCTTGACTAACAGAGGGGGGGTTCGGTGTACGATTTGTTCCGGCGCTCTGGTCCCCCGTCGGAGCGCCCGTGCCGGTGTTCCGGGCCCCCGTCGGAACACCGATGATTGCGACGCCGGGAGGATTGCCCCCGTATCCTCCCGGCGTCGCCACTTTTCCAGCCTTATTCGGTGGTCGTGATTCCGCACCCGGACACGTCGCCGGGCCACGCGGACACACCGCCGGACCGCATGGTCGCGGCCCGGCGGCCGCCCGTCAGGCGTCGCGCCGCTTGAGCACGATCGCCGCGATCACCAGCAGCACCGCGGTCCAGACGCAGAAGACCCCGAAGCCCTGCCACGGCGTCAGGAGGTCGTCCTTGGCCTGGTGCGCCTGGGCGATGAGATGACCCGCCTCGGACGGCAGGTACGCGTGCACGTGCTTGCCGAAGCTGCCCGGGAGCAACTGGACCAGCGGCTCCAGGACGAGGACGAACCCGATCACGGCCGTGATGCCCGCCGCGGTGTGGCGGATGATCCCGCCGAGCGCCATCGCGAACAGGCCCAGCACGGCGAGGTACAGACCGCCGCCGATGACGGCGCGCAGGACCCCCGGGTCGCCGAGGGACACGGCGACCTTGGAATGGAGCATCGGCGCGCCGATGAAGAAGGAGGCGAACGACACCACCGTTCCGAGGACGAGGATCAGCAGCCCGAACACGGTCGCCTTGGCGACGAGCATGGGCAGCCTCCGGGGCACCGCCAGGAGGCTGGCCCGGATCATCCCGGTGGAGTACTCCGACGCCATCACCATGACGCCGAGGACGCACACGGTCAGCTGGCTGAGGAAGAAGCCGCTGCCGAGGATCGCGTTCGTCGGGTCGGCGACCGCGTTCGCGTGGTCCGCGGGCGACGCCTTGTCCCATTGGCTCACCATGATGCCCACGAAGAGGGCGGTGAAGCCCAGGTCGATGACGACCAGCAGGATCAGCGACCACACCGTCGAGCGCACTGATCTGATCTTGGTCCACTCGCTGAGCAGCAGGTGGTGGAAGCCCGGCCGGTGGTCGGCGGGAACGGCCGGCCCCGCCGTCGTGCTCGTGACGGTGGTCATCGCGGGTCTCCTTCGGCGTTCGGGGTCGATGCCGTGCCGTACTCGACGCTGTCGCGGGTCAGCTCCATGAACGCCTCCTCCAGCGAACCTCGCCGGGGGGTCAGCTCGTGCAGGACGAAGCCGCCGGCGGCGGCGAGCTCGCCGATGCGCGGAGCCTCCAGGTTGGAGACGAGCAGCACTCCGTCGCCGTCCAGGGTGGTCTTGCCGCCCTCTTCGCCGAGGACGGTGGCGAGCCGCTCCACGTCCGGGCTGCGGACGACCACCTGCTGCTCGGCGCTGCGCTCGATGAACTCCTCCGTCGAGCAGTCCGCGATGAGACGGCCCCGGCCGATGACGATGAGATGCTCCGCGGTGACCGCCATCTCGTTCATCAGATGGCTCGACACGAAGACGGTCCGCCCCTCACCCGCGAGGTACTTCATCAGGTTGCGGATCCACAGGATGCCCTCGGGGTCGAGACCGTTGACCGGCTCGTCGAGGATCAGCACGGACGGGTCGCCGAGCAGGGCCGCCGCGATGCCGAGCCGCTGGCCCATCCCCAGGGAGAAGCCTCCGGCGCGCTTGCGGGCGACCTCCCGCAGGCCGACCAGGTCGATGACCTCCTGGACCCGTTCGGCGCCGATGCCCTGGGTCTGGGCCAGGCACAGCAGGTGGTTGTAGGCGCTGCGCCCGGTGTGGACGGCCCGCGCCTCGAGCAGCGCCCCGACCACCGAGAGCGGCCGCGGCAGGTCCCGGTAGTGCCGGCCGTCGATGGTCGCGTCACCGCCGTCGGGCCGGTCGAGCCCGAGAAGCAGTCGCATCGTCGTCGACTTCCCGGCGCCGTTCGGTCCGAGGAATCCGGTCACCTTCCCGGGTTCGACGGTGAAGGAGAGATCCTGCACGGCGAGTTTGTCGCCGTAGCGTTTCGTGAGGTTCTTCGCCTCGATCATCAGCAGATCCTGAGTTTCGGGGACAGGGGACGTGAGCTCAATCACATTAGATGCTGCCTTATGTCAGCGGATCCACCCTTGGTATCTATCCGATCGCCGTCCGGCCATTTCCGGTCTCCGGCCGCCCGGGTGTGTCACATGAGGTGGAACGACCACGCCGGACCACCGTCCGCGCAGGGCCGACCTGGATCGGGCGGGCGCGTATCGAAGGGTCGTGCGCGGGTAACGGAATCCCCATGAATCGGTCAACCCGTCGTACGGTCCTCGTCGCCGGCGCCGCCAACCTCGTGGTCGCGGCGACCAAGCTGGTCGCCGGCCTGATCTCCGGGTCGAGCGCGATGCTCGCCGAGGCGGCCCACTCCCTCGCCGACACCCTCAACCAGCTCTTCCTGCTGACGTCGCTGCGGCAGAGCAACCGGCCGCCGGACCGCGACCACCCGTTCGGCTACGGGCAGGAGCGATACTTCTGGTCGCTGCTGGCGGCGTTCGGGATCTTCGTGGCCGGTGCCGGATTCTCCGTGTTCGAGGGCATCCTCGCGATGCTGCGGCCCCACGGCCACGAGGATCCGCTGGTCGCGTACATCGTGCTGGCCGTCTCGTTCGTGGCGGAGGGCATCTCGTTCGCCCGTGCCGTTCACCAGATGCGCCAGGAGGCCGCGGACCAGGGCCGGGAGGTCCTGGACCACGTCCGCCGCAGCCCGGACATGACGGTCAAGGCGGCGCTGTTCGAGGACACCGCCGCCGTCATCGGTCTCGTCCTCGCCGCGGGCGGTCTGGTCCTCACCCAGCTGACCGGCTCCTCGGTGTGGGACGGTGCCGCGTCCGTCGCGGTCGGCGTGCTGCTCATCGTCGTCGCGTACCGCCTCGGCCGCGACAGCAGGGACATGCTCATCGGCCACGCGGCCGACCCCGACGAGCAGCGGTTGATCGCCGAGGAGATCAACGCCACAGAGGGCGTCGACGACGTGGCCGAGCTGCTGACGATGCGGCTGGGCCCCGACCACCTCCTCATCGCGGCGCGGGCGAGCTTCGCCGACGACATGACCGCCGAACGGGTCGAGGAGATGGCCGAGGACATCGACCGGCGGGTCGGGGAGCGGCTGTCCGTGACCCCGCACGTGTTCATCGACCCGACGCGGCAGCGCGACGCCGGGCGGCGTCCGGGTTTCGGGTCGGGCGAACGGGTATACGGCCATTCGTGTTCGGACGAAGACGGCCAGGGAACGCGCGCGGACGACCCGGGCACGACCGTCGAACGTCCGGCCTGACGCGATCCGTCGTCGAGCCGGTGGTGTGGTGGGCGGCCCTGTACGTGGTCTACCTGGGGATCATCTCGACGGTCTCGGTGACCGAGCTCGTCGTCGGGGCCGCCGCGGCCGCGTTCTGCGCCACGGCGGCCGTCGCCACGCGGCGGGCCCTCCTGACCGACCTGGCGATCGGCCGCCCCCGGCTCCGTGTCCTGCTCCTGCTCCCCCCGCAGATCGTCCGCGACTCCGTGGTGCTGCTGCTACCGGCCCGGCACGGCCGGTTCGCCGAGATCCCGATGCGATCCGACCGCGACGGCGTGCTGACCCTCCTCCTGTCGCTGTCGCCGGGCACCTATGTCACCCGGGTCCGCCCGGACCGGGACACCCTTCAGGTCCACCGTGCGGAGGACCGCTCCTCCCCCGTCGAACGGGAGCTCACCCCATGATGACCGCCGCGCTGGTCCTGCTCGTCGCCGCCGTCGGGCCCGCTCTGCTCACGACCCTGTGGGGGGATCCGGCGGACCGGCTGACCGGACTCATCCTCGCGGGGCCGACGGCGACGATGGTCCTCCTGCTCCTGTCCGCCGCGTACCACCGGCCCGCCTACCTCGACGTGGCGCTGGTGCTCGGCCTGCTGTCGTTCGCGGGCTCGCTCGTCTACGCCCGCTTCATCGGACGGACCCTGTGAGCGCCGTACTGATCTGGGCCGGAGTCGCGGTCGCCGCGCTCAGCGCGCTCCGGCTCGCGCTGACCCGTGACCTGTTCGCACGGTTGCACTTCATCGGGCCGGCCGCGGTCCTGGCCGCCCCTCTGGTCGTCGCGGGACTCGCCCTGCGTCCGTGGTCGTCCTGGCACGACGTGTTCAAGCTCGTGTTCATCGGCGTGCTGCTCGTCGGCACCGGACCGGCGACCGTCGTCGCCACCGCACGCGCGCGGCGGGGCCCCGATGAGTGAGGCCGTCCTCGTCGTGGCCCTGGCGCTGGTCGTCGTCATGGCGACGGCGGTCGTGCTGACCCGCGACCCGGCCCGTCAGGCCATCGTGCTGTCCGCGTACGGGGTGACGCTCGGCGTCCTGTTCCTGGTCCTGCAGGCCCCCGACGTCGCGCTGTCCCAGATCGCCGTGGGCACGGTCGTGGTCCCCCTGGTGGTGATCCTGGCGATCCACGCGATCCGCAAGCAGCACGGGGAACGCCGGTGAGCCGCCGGACGCGGTTCGCCGTCTTCGCCGTCGGCGCGGCCGGTCTCGTGATCCTGTTCGTCCTGGCGGCGTTCCGCCTGCCGGACTTCGGCGGGCGGTTCCACCCGTACGGGGAGCGCGCCGTGACCTCGGCGATCGCCGAGAAGACGAAGAACGTCGTCTCGTCGGTCAACTTCGACCAGCGTGCCTTCGACACCGTCGGCGAGGAGCTGATCCTGTTCGCGTCCGCGCTGGGCGCCGTCATCCTGCTGCGCATGGTCCGGCGGGAGCGTGAAGAGGAGGCGGGCGAGCACGGGTACGGACCCGCCGACGTGTTCGACGCGCTCCGTCTCACGGGATATCTCCTGCTGCCGGTGACGCTCCTGGTCGGCGTGTACATCGTCGCGCACGGCCACCTCTCCCCCGGCGGCGGTTTCCAGGGCGGTGTCGTGCTCGGCACCGCCCTGCACCTCCTCTACCTCACCGGCGACTACCCGGCGCTGGCGCGTCTGCGTCCCGTACCGGTCTTCGAGTCGGCGGAGGCGCTCGGCGCGGGCGCCTTCGTGGTGCTCGGCCTGGCCGGCGCCGGGCTGCTGATACCGATGAACTCGGTGGTCGGGCTGGAGGTCGGCTGCGCGTTCGTCCTGGTGCTCGCCAAGTTCTTCGAGCAGGCCCTTCTCGTACGCACGGACGACGCGGGAACGGAGGACTCATGAGCGAGCGCCGCGAGCGAATCATGAGCACAGCGCCTCTGGTCACTCCTCCGACGAAGGAGGACGCATGAGCGAGCGCCGCGAGCGAATCATGAGCACAGCGCCTCTGGTCACTCCTCCGACGAAGGAGGACGCATGAGCCACCTGCCGTATCTCGCCGCCGGGTGGATCCTGCTCGCCGGGATCTTCGGCATGGTCACGAGCCGGAACCTCGTGCATGTCGTCGTGTGCCTGTCGGTGACGCAGTCGGCGACGTACGTCCTGCTGCTGGCCATCGGTTACCGCAAGGGCGGAACCGCGCCGGTGTTCTCCGACATCAAGCCCACCGGAAAGGTCGTCGACCCCGTCGTGCAGGCGATGACGCTGACCGACATCGTGGTGAACGCGACGGCGACGGCCCTGCTGCTCGCGCTGGCCGTCCAGGTCGCGAAGCGGCGCGGGACCATCGATCCGGACGAGCTCCGGCCGCTGGAGTGATGGTCCAGGCCGCGATCGCGGCGCCCGTCCTGATCGCGATCATGCTCGCCGCGGGAGGCCGCCGGCTGCCGCGCCCGGTCGTCGACGCGGTCGCGACCGGAACGATCCTCGCCGTGACGGTGCTGCTCGGCATCGTGCTGGCGACCGCGCTCCGGCACCCGGTCGTGACGTGGCTCGGGGGATGGCCGCCGCGCGGCGGCGTGAGCGTCGGGATCCCCCTCGTCGCCGACCCGATGTCGGCGGGTCTCGCTCTCCTCGTCGCCGTTCTGACGCTCGCGGCCCTGGTGTTCTCCTGGCGGTACCTGGTCGAGGTGCAGGCGATCTACCACGCGCTCATGCTCCTGTTCACCGCCGCGATGTGCGCGTTCGTGCTCACCGGCGACCTGTTCGACGCCTTCGTGTTCTTCGAGCTGATGAGCGTGATCGCCTACGTCCTGACCGGCTACAAGGCCGAGGAGCCGCGGACGGTGCACGGCGCGCTGAACTTCGGCGTGATCAACTCGCTCGGCGCGTACGTCACGCTGATGGGGATCGGGCTGCTGTACGCCCGGACCGGGCAGCTGAACTTCGCGGCCATGGGTGCGCGGCTCCCCGGTCAGGACCATCGCCTGGTGACCGTCGCGTTCGCGCTGGTCTGCACCGGTTTCCTGGTCAAGGCGGCGACGGCGCCCTTCCACTTCTGGCTGGCGGACGCGCACGCGGTCGCCCCCACACCGGTGTGCGTGCTCTTCTCGGGCGTCATGGTGGAACTGGGCGTCTACGCGATCGCGCGGACGTACTGGGCGACCTTCGCGGGAGCCGTCCCCGGAGCCCGTCCCGCCCTGGCCTTCCTCGGCGTCGTCACCGCCCTGCTGGGCGGGGTCATGTGCGTCCTGCAGCGGCACGTCAAGCGCCTGCTGGCCTACTCGACCGTCAGCCACGTCGGCGTCATCCTGCTCGGCGTCGCGGCGCTCGACCATGACTCCCTCGCCGGTGCCGCGTACTACCTGCTCGGGCACGCGGGCGTGAAGTCCGCGCTGTTCATCGCGGCGGGGACGCTGCTCAACCGGTTCGAGACCCTCGACGAACGTGAGTTGCACGGCCGCGGCCTCCGGTTGCGGGCGTCCGGTGCCGTCTTCCTGGTCGGCGGGCTGGGCCTGGCAGGGGTGCCGCCCTCGGGGCTGTGGGCCGGCAAGGCCGTCATGGACGAGGCCGCCCAGCGCGCCGGCTGGTGGTGGGCCGCGCCGGTCGGCGTGGTGGCGTCCGCGCTGACGGCGGGCGCGGTGCTGCGGGTCTGGCTCCGCGTCTTCCGGGGGGTGGGCCCGTCCGGCGGCGGGACGGCCGAGCACGAGGACAGCGAGACCGGGCCGAGGATGTCGCGCCTGCCCTGGACCATGCTCACGCCGGGCGTCATCCTCGCGGGCGGCGCCGTGCTGCTGGGCCTCATCCCCGGACTCCTCCACGGCGTCTCGCACGCGGCGGGGCTCTTCGTCGACCACGACGGGTACGTGTCGGCGGTGCTGTCCGGCGGCGCCTGGCACGCGGCGTCAGCGCCGCTCCATCCGTGGACGGCGGCCGGCCTCGTCGGCGGGGCGGCCGGGGTGGTCCTGGCGGCGGTGGTCGCCGTGCTGGGCCTACACCAGCCGGTGCCGCGCATCCTGCGGCCCGTGATCGATCGCCTGCGGGCGGCGCACTCCGGGCATGTCGGGGAGTACGCCGCGTGGCTCACCGCGGGAGTGGCGCTGTTCGGGCTGCTCCTGTTCACCGCGTAAGGGGCTCAGAGCCCCTGCACCGCCTAAGGGCTCGTTCACCGCGTCAGAGTGCCGGAGCCCGCTCACGGCTTGGGCGGCTCGAAGGCCGTTCACCACGTACGGGGTCCGGAGCCGGTCGCCGGCCGGCCGTCCAGCCCCGGGCCCCGGTGGTCGACCGGCCCGGGCCCGTACCAGCCGCCGAGCGGCGGAACGTCGGCCGGCTCGACGGACGGCCACACGGGCGTCGCCCGCCTGGCCCGCTCGACCTTGGTACCGAGGTCGTGAAGCGTGTCGGTGTCGCAGGCGCCGGCCAGCCGCGGGAAGAGGTTCGTCTCCTCGTCCGCGAGGTGTTCCCGGGTGGCCCCGATGAGGCGGCGGAACACCTCGTCGAACCGCGCGTCCGAGGGGTCGAGCCCGTCCAGCTCGTTGATCGTCTGCCGGGTCAGGGCATGGTCCGCGATCTTCTCCGCGGCGAGCCGGTCTCCGTCCGGCACGTGAGCCCGGACCGCCGGGTAGAGGTACTTCTCCTCCGCCTCGGCGTGGCGCATGAGCTCGGTGATCACGCTCGCCACGACATAGCGGCGTCGTCTGTCTCCGGGAGGGAGCGCGATGACGCGGACGAACATCTCCTTCACGCGACGGTGATCTCCGGTGAGCACGTCGATGACGTCCCGGGACCCACGATCGGACGGCACGTTGCCTCCTCATCCGCCGACCCCGGGCGAGCGACAGCCCCGCCCGCGCGGGATCGGCTGTCTGCTCAACCGTTGCGCCCCGCGTACCCGGACGCCCACAGCCCAAACAAATCACTACGAATACCCACAGTCAGGGTGAATGGCGTGAGCTGCGCGGCAGTCCGCACCGGTCCGGCCGGGGCGCGCCCGGTTCGCGGATCGGCCAGACTGGGGAGGTGACCGCTGCCGAACCCCTCCAGTGCTCCGCCAAGGGCTGCCGGGCCGACGCCCGGTGGGCACTGCGCTGGAACAACCCGAAGATCCACGATGCCGAACGGCGCAAGGTCTGGCTGGCCTGCGACGACCACAAGGAGCATCTGAGCACGTTCCTGGCACGACGCGGCTTCCTCCGCGACATGATCCCGGTCGACGATCTGCCTTAGCCGGCGGCAGCCTGCACGGCCACGCACCTGCACGGCCACACACCGGGATGGGAACGACGGCGGGCGGGAACACGACCTGCGTGAGCCCGCGGAGACGATTCGCATGGCCGGCGCGGGCCCGGGGGTTCGCCCGGCCGCTCCGTTCCGGGTGGGAGGTACGTCCGGCGGTCGCGCCACGGGCGGGGGCCGTCACGGCGGCCGTCATCCTGCTCGCGCTGGGCTCGGGGGCTGCTGACGCGTTCAGTTTCGTGGCGCTCGGCGCGGTGTTCACCAGCGTCATGACCGGCAACCTCGTGCTGCTCGGCGTCGCCGTCGTGCACGCCGACGCGGGCGGCGTCGTACGCTCCGCGGTCTCTCTGGCGGCGTACGCGGCCGGAGTGCTCGGCGCCGCCCGGTGGCTGCGGGACACGTCGCCCGCGGGCTCCGGGCCATGGCCGGGCCGGGTGATCACGGCGCTGGCCGCCGTGCCCACGGCGCAGACCGCCGTGCTCGCCGGCTGGCTCGCCGCGGCGGGCCGTCCCGGCACCGGCCCGCAGGTCGCGTTGATCGCCGTGGCCGCCGTGGCGATGGGCGTTCAGGGCACGGCGGTCAACGCCCTGGCCGTGAGCGGAGCCGCGACCACCTACCTCACCGGAACGCTGACCGCGCTCATGACCGAGACGGCCACCACCGGAGCACCGCACGTCATGCGACGGCGCGCCGCGGCGCTCGCGGCCGCGTTGAGCGGTGCGGCCCTGGAGGCGGCCCTGCTCGCCTGGCTGCGCCCGATCGCCCCGGCGCTGCCCCTGGCCGCCGCCCTCACGGCCGTGGCGGCCATGGCCGCGGGCCGGGGCGTTCCCCGGCCCCGGCGGTCATGAGGCTACGAGGGCCGGGCCTCACGGCGTGCGGGCCACTCGTTCGCGAGCGCGGTGACGCGGGCCGCAGCGTCCCGCGCGGGCTCGCCGCGGCCCACGGCCAGGCCGAGCAGGTAGGCCGTGAGAGGAGCGGCGGGCCGGGCCACGCCGTGCGCGACGTCGCGGGCCAGGTCGAGGACCAGATCACGGTCGACCTCCGCGCGGTCGATGCCGAGTTCGGCGCATGCCGTGTCGAGCCACTCGTCAAGCATTGTTCTCCTCGATCAGCCGGGACGCCTGCGCGACGTCGTCCTCCGTGTCACAGTCGTACCACGCGGGCCGGCGGCGTTCGGCGGCCCGTACGCGGACCGGATCGAGCGGCGTCATCAGCCCCCGCAGCGACGCACCGGGATATCCGGCCAGAGCGGTGCGCAGGGCCGCGGTCCGCCACATGCCGGTCAGCCACTGGGACCGGCCTTCGCCGTCGACGTACACCGCCCCGTCCCGGCCGCGGGCGCGTCGGTGCAGAGCCGCCACGTCGTCCGCGGTGAGGAACGGCAGGTCGGCGGCGAGTACGGCCACCCAGGGCTCCTCGACCCGCGCCAGACCGGCGCGGAGGGCGGGCACCGGCCCGCCTCCCGGCGGGTCCTCACGGACGCTGATCGCGGCGGGCAGCTCGGGGCGGCTCGGCCCGACGAGCACGATCCGCCGCGCGTCCGCCACGGCCGCGCCGACGCGCTCCACCAGCGTCCGCCCGCCGACGAGCAGGCCGGGCTTGTCGGCGCCGCGCAACCGTGACGCGGCCCCGCCCGCGAGGATCACGGCGTCGTACGCGTCATCCCTCGTCATGCGCGCTCTTGCCGCTCTCCCGCTCGTACGCGCTGAGATTCTGCTCGAGGGACTTCATCAGCTCCCAGACCTGGCTCGGCGGAATCCGCACCCGGGACACCACCTGCGCGGGGACGTGGACGTACGAGGCGCCGCTCTCGTCGTCCCGCATCACCTCCGGCGGGCGCACCGCCGTGGAGAAGTCAATGACGAACGAGTCCTGAGTGCGCCACACCGACGCGAACCCGGCGTACGCCCCCACCTCGTGCTCGGGCGGCACGGTTATCTCGACCCGGTGTTCCTGCGGCTGCTCGGTCACGCGTCCCTTTCTACCCGCCGATCGCGGACATCGGGCGCGCGGGCTGCAGGAAGCCGACGTCGTCGATGCCGTGACCGGCGCGCTTGGCCGCCACCGCGGCCGTCCAGCGCTCGGCGAGGTCGTCGTCCGAGGCGCCGGACCGCAGGGCGGCGCGCAGGTCGGACTCCTCCCGGGCGAACAGGCAGTTGCGGATCTGGCCGTCCGCGGTCAGCCGGACGCGGTCGCACGCTCCGCAGAACGGCCGGGTGACCGAACCGATGACGCCGACCCGCGCGGGGCCGCCGTCGACGACGAACGTCTCGGCCGGCGCGCTGCCGCGTACGGCCGTGTCGTCCGGCACGAGCGTGAACTCCGGCGCGAGCCGGTCGAGGATCTCGTCGGCGGTCACCATGTCCTCCCGCCGCCAGCCGTGCTGGGCGTCGAGCGGCATCTGCTCGATGAACCGCAGCTCGTACCCGTGCTCCAGGCAGAACCGCAGGAGGTCCGCGGCCTCGTGGTCGTTGACGCCGCGCATCAGCACGGTGTTCACCTTCACCGGCCGCAACCCGGCCCGCTGCGCCGCGGCGAGCCCGGCGAGGACGTCCGCCAGCCGGTCCCGGTGCGACAGGCGTACGAAGGTGTCGCGGTCAAGGGTGTCGAGGGAGACGTTCACCCGGTCGAGGCCGGCCTCGCGCAGCGGCTCGGCCAGGCGGACGAGCCCGATGGCGTTCGTGGTCAGCGACACCTGCGGGCGCGGGCGCAGCGCCGTGGTGCGGGCGACGATGTCGACCAGACCGCGGCGCAGCAGCGGCTCGCCTCCGGTGTAGCGGACCTCGGTGATGCCGAGGCGCTCGACGCCCACCCGCACGAGCCGGACGACCTCGTCGTCGGTGAGCAGCTCCGGCTTGGGCAGCCACTCGAGGCCTTCGGGGGGCATGCAATACGTGCAACGCAGGTTGCACCGGTCGGTGAGGGACACGCGAAGGTCCGTGGCCACCCGGCCGAACCCGTCCATCAACAAGGACGAACCCCCTCTTTCGATACGGACACTCAAGCCTATGCCGTCGCGCCGACAACGCGCGGCCGCCGCCGGGCCCTCCCGGACAACCGTCCTCATCACTTATCCCGAAATCGCCCCTCGTACCGCCCCTCTAAATGATCATGGTCTCTGGACGGGGCACCCGTCCCTCCCGCGCGCAGCGGGAGCCGTATCCGATGGAGAGTGAGAGTCACCCAGGTGAAGCTCAGCACCACGCTCGCGATGACCGGCGTCGCCGGCGCCATCGCGGTAGCCGGTCTCGCGTCACCGGCGCAGGCCGCGACGACGGCGAAGGCGCCGGCCTGCTCGGTCGCCAAGAACAAGCTGGTCCTCCAGTTCGCCCACGGCTACGTCGTGGGCAAAAAGGTCGACCAGCCGCTATCGATCAGCACGAAGAGCAAGAAGACCTGCCTGCTCAGCGGCCGGCCGGTCGTACGGCTGCTGAACAAGAAGCACAAGGTCATCGGCGTCTACCAGGGCGCCAAGGGCCAGGCCCTGGTCGGTGCCGGGCGAGAGGCGGTGTTCCATCTGACCTTCACGACGGGCGGCAAGCACCCCTTCCACCCGGCGTACGTCCGGGTCACGGTGTCGCCCAAGGCCGGAACCTTCAAGACGATCCGCTGGACCTCGAACACCCCGAGCTCCAAGAAGATCAAGGTAGGCGCCCTCAAGCCCTGGCTGGACTGAGCACCCCGTAGCCGTCCCCGTCTTCCCGGCGGGGACGGCTCTACGGCTCCCGGTGAGCCGTTCAAGGCGCTCGCCGGGCCCGGCGGAGATTTTGTGCTTTGCCCGCATGCCGCTCATCCGCCCGCCGGCTACATCGCAGGGTTGACGCCTCGGAGTATGGTCCGGTCTCGGACAAGAGCTGAGCCGACTCCTGTCAGGACCAGGCGTGCCGCCGTACCAGGGCATGCTCCCGCTCGGGTGCTTCGGTTCACGAACCGGAGTCGGCGGGTGTGCGGCCGACGGCCAGGATGTGGGAGCTGGAGGCGATGAGAGCAGGGTCGGACTCGGCGATACGGGCGGCGGTGAGGGCCGATTCGAGCAACGGAGAGTCGGTCGGCGACTCGCCGGTATGCGTCTCGATGCCCTTGAGCGTAGGCCACGCCGGTCCTTCGATTCCGTAGAGCCGGACGTCGGTGAACCCGGCGTCGATCACCTCCGTCCTGAGCTCGTCGGCGGTGTGGAAGTACGCGGTCGTGAATCCGAGCCGGCCGTCATGGCGTCCAGATGCGAGCACGGGAAGCAGGCTGTCAGCGGAGTCCGGTTCCAGACGAGCGGTCGCCGCCAGGTCGAGCAGCCCGGCGTGCCTGCTGATCGCTGCAGCCGCCATCAACCCGGAAGGCCGGAGCACCCTCCGTGCTTCGCGCAGGGCCTGGATGCGGTCGGTCCGCTCAGTCAGGTGATAAAGGGGGCCGAGCAAGAGAACAGTGTCGTACGAGCTGTCCGTGGCCGTAAGGGCTCGGGCATCGCCGAGCTCGGCGGTACACGCGGTCGAGGCAAGGGCTTGCTGTAGGTGTCGTTCGACCGGATCGACCAGGTGCACCGTATAGCCGTGGGAGACGAGCCACCGCGCGTGGACCCCAGGACCGCCTCCCACGTCGAGCACGGCGGCCGGTGCTGCGGGCAGATGGCGTCGAAGCAGCTCCTGGGTGCGGAGGAGCTCCAGCCGCCCGTGCGCCACGGACGACAGGCGAAACACCTCGTCGTAGGCCGAGGTGTAGTAATCGATGATCTCTGGCGCGACCTCAGGTGTCTCCATCGCCCAATCCTTGCCTCGCGCGGCCACCCCCCACGTCATGGATACGCCGGAGCCGTCCCCACCTTCCCGGTGGGGACGGCTCAACGGCTCCCGGTGAGCCCTTCGAGGTCCCCGCCGGGCCGCGACCCGGCGGGAATCTCTCAGCCCTTCACGCAGATCAGCTGGCGCAGGTGGGCGACGACCTCCACGAGGTCGGACTGCGCCTCGATCACGGACTCGATGTCCTTGTACGCCCCCGGGATCTCGTCGATCACCCCGGAGTCCTTCCGGCACTCCACGCCCCTGGTCTGCTCGATCAGGTCGTCCACGGTGAACGAGCGCTTCGCCTGGTTACGGCTCATCCGCCGGCCCGCGCCGTGCGACGCGGAGTTGAACGCCTTCTCGTTGCCGAGGCCGCGCACGATGTACGTGCCGGTCGCCATCGAGCCGGGGATGATGCCGAGGTCGCCGTCGCCCGCGCGGATCGCGCCCTTGCGGGTGACGAGCAGCTCGACATCGTCGTAGACCTCCTCGGCCACGTAGTTGTGGTGGCAGGAGATGACGTCCTCCCAGCGGACCCGCTTGCCGGCGAAGAACCGCGTGACGACGTTCTGCGTGAGGGCCATCATCACGGCGCGGTTGCGCCGCGCGTAGTCCTGCGCCCAGAACAGGTCCCGGCGGTACTCCTCCATCCTGCGCGTGCCGTTGACGAAGACCGCCAAGTCGCGGTCGGGCAGATCCTGGTTGTGCGGCAGGCGCATCGCGGCCTCGATGTGGTACTCCGCCAGTTCCTTGCCGATGTTGCGGGAGCCGGAGTGCAGCACGATCCAGACCGAGCCCTCGTCGTCGGCGCACACCTCCAGGAAGTGGTTGCCCGAGCCGAGCGTGCCGAGCTGCGATGACGCCTTGCCCCGGCGGGACCGCGCCACCGGCGCCAGCTCGTCGTACCGGCTCCAGAAGTCGTACCAGCCGCGTTCCTTGAGCCCGGGGATCGCGGACGGGTCGATGGGCGTCTTGTGCGCCCCGCGCCCCACCGGGACGGCCTTCTCGATCTTCGCGCGCAGGCGGCTCAGATCCTCGGGGAGGTCCTCGACCGTGAGGCTGGACTTGACCGCGGTCATCCCGCAGCCGATGTCCACCCCGACCGCGGCCGGCGCGACGGCGTCGCGCATCGCGATCACCGAGCCGACCGTCGCGCCCTTTCCGTAGTGCACGTCGGGCATGACCGCGAGGCCGTGCACCCACGGCAGGTTGGACACATTGCGCAGCTGGTCGAGCGCGACCGTCTCGACGTCCGCCGGGTCGGTCCACATCCGGATCGGAACGTGGCCGCCCTTCATCGTGCGGTACGGCATCACCATCTCCTCTCCAGATCATCGGTGAGCCGGGTCTATGACGCCAGACAGGCGGTGCCCGGTTCAACCGAATTAATGCCCGGTGGGAGGTCTCAGCGGACGCGGCGCCGGTCCCCGGCGCGTTCGGTGAGGCCCCGCCGGTCGAGGTGTTCCAGCAGCGGGACGGCGACCCGCCGGCTGGTGCCGAGCGCGCGGCGGGCCTCGCTGACCGTGAACGGCTGCGGCAGCCCGGCCAGCAGGCGGGCGGCGTCGGTGTCCGCTCCGGGCAGCAGGACGATGCCGTCGGCGATCCTCAGCAGCGCGCCCGCGCGTACGGCGGCGGCGAGGGCGCGGCCGGTGAGGCCCAGCTCCGCGAGCCGGCCGGCCTCCGGAGCGTGGAACGGGTCCTTCTCGAGATCGTCGCGCAGCCGCCGGAGCGCGCCCGCCACCGGCGCCGGGAGGCCGGCCTCGGCCGGACCGCGCACCCGGCCGCCGTCCAGGCGGAGCGGCGGGCGGGCCAGCGCGTCGACCAGCCGCCGGTCGGGCACGCCCAGCAGGCCGCGCGCCGCTTCGACCGGGAGCCCCGGGTCGAGCGGGTCGGCGGCGTCGTGGCGCTCGACCTCCTCGGCCAGCCTGCGGCGCAGCCCCGCCCAGTGCTCCGGGTCGGCGAGCCAGTCCCCGGCGACCGGCTCGCCCTCGGGGGCGACGCCCATGGCCTGGAGGTCGGGAATTCGGACCAGGCCGTACCGGCGCAGCAGTGCCCCGGCGTCCGGGACCCCGGCCGCCAGTTCGCGGGCGCGGTCGACGGCGGCGCCGCGCCGCCGCAGCACCGGGGGCCGTACGTCGAGGACGGTCACCCCCGCGACGCGCCGGGCGCCGGGGTCGCGCAGGAGCGCGCGGTCGCCGATGTGCAGCGGCAGCGGCCGGGTCAACGCCAGCCGTGCCGTGTCCTCCCCCAGTGGACGGAGGCGTACGGGGACGGCGGCGGAGCCGATGTGCAGGACCGGCTCGCGGGGCAGCGCCGACGCCTCGGTCCCGTGGACGCGGACGTCGACGAGATCGGTGACGGTCCACTCGTCGCTCGTCAGCGCCATGCCGCGCGCGACCTGGTCGCGGTCGACGCCGCGCAGGTTGATCGCGACCCGGGCGACGGCGGAGACGGTCTCGGTGGTCTCCTTCAGCGTCTGCAGGGCCCGGACGCGTACCGGGCGGCCGTCGAGCCGCAGTTCGTCGCCGACGCGGAGCGTCCCCGCGGGCAGGGTGCCGGTGACCACCGTGCCGCTGCCCTTGATCGTGAACGCCCGGTCCACCCAGACACGTACGGGCGCGGTGGCGTCGGGGGCGGGAAGGCGGGCGACGAGCCGGTCGAGGGCGTCCCGCAGGGCGGGCAGCCCCTCGCCCGTGGCGCCGCTCACGGTGACCGCCTCGACCCGCCCGAGGCCGGTACGGGCGATCTCCGCCGCCGCCTCGTCGCGGGCGGCGGCGGGGTCGGCGAGGTCGGCGCGGGTGACGACGAGCAGGCCGTGGCGGACGCCGAGGGCGTCGATCGCCGCGAGGTGCTCGGCGGACTGCGGCATCCAGCCCTCGTCGGCGGCGACCACGAACATGACGGCGGGCACCGGCCCGACGCCGGCCAGCATGGTGGTGACGAACCGCTCGTGGCCCGGCACGTCGACGAGCGCGATCCGGTCCCCCGACGGCAGCGTCGTCCAGGCGTACCCGAGGCCGATGGTCATGCCGCGCCGGCGCTCCTCGGCCCACCGGTCCGGCTCCATCCCGGTCAGCGCCCGTACGAGCGTGGACTTGCCGTGGTCGACGTGGCCCGCGGTGGCGATCACGTGCATGGGCGTTCCTCCCCCGCCGCGACCGCCCGTTCGATCCGCCGCGCCAGTTCGCCGTCGTCGAGGTCGGCGGGAACGGTACGAAGGTCGAGGAGGAGACGGCCGGACTCCAGCCGTCCGACGACGCCGGCCCGGCGGAGCGGGACGGCGTACGACGCCGGCAGGCTGACGGCCGCGCTGGGCAGTCCGACCCCGGGCGCTCCCCCGCCGCCGACCCGGGCGGTCGACTCGACGGCCAGCGCGTCGTGCTCCGGGAGGCCCTTGGCGAGCCGCTCGGCCCGCAGGCGCAGGACGCGAACGTCCGCGTGCAGGGCCTCGTCGGTGGGCGTACGGGGACCGCGGACGGTGGCCTCCAGCGCGGCGAGGGTCAGCTTGTCGACGCGGAGCGCACGGGCGAGGGGGTGGCGCCGCAGGCGTTCGACGAGGTCCGTGCGGCCGAGGAGCACGCCGGCCTGCGGGCCGCCCAGCAGCTTGTCGCCGCTGGCGGTGACGAGGTCGGCGCCGTCCCGCAGGGCGGTGGCGGCGTCCGGCTCTTCGGGCAGGGCCGGGTCCGGGGCGAGCAGCCCGGAGCCGATGTCGACCACGACCGGGACGCCGAGCCCCGCCAGCTCGCGCACCGGCGCCTGCGCGGTGAACCCCTCGATGCGGAAATTGGACGGGTGCACCTTGAGCACGAACCCCGTCT
The DNA here is from genome assembly GCF_024055715.1 of Actinoallomurus soli. GTDB lineage: Bacteria > Actinomycetota > Actinomycetes > Streptosporangiales > Streptosporangiaceae > Actinoallomurus > Actinoallomurus soli. The sequence continues at coordinate 46,820 of NZ_JAMXMV010000030.1, read as the reverse complement.
CGGGGCCGACCGCGGCCGCGTAGTCGGCGGCGGTCGTGCGGTTGGTCGTGCCGACCTCGCGAAGCCGTGCGCCGGTGGAGACGAGCAGGTCGGGGAGGCGGAAGCCGTCCCCGATCTCCACCATCTCGCCGCGGCTGATGACGATCTCCCGGTCGCGGCCGAGGGCGGTGGAGGCCAGCACCAGGGCGGCCGCGTTGTTGTTGACGACGTGGGCCGCTTCGGCGGCCGGGCACGCCTCCAGGAGTGCGGCCAGGGCGCCGCCGCCTCGCCGGGCCCGGCGCCCCGTCTCCAGGTCGTACTCGACGTCCGTGCAGCCGGCGGCGGCGAGCACCGCCTCCCGGGCTGCGGCGGACAGCGGGGCGCGGCCCAGGTTGGTGTGCAGCAGGACGCCCGTCGCGTTGATCACCGGGCGCAGCGTCGCGGCGTGGGACGGCAGGGCCGCCACGGCCGCGTCGGCGACGCTCTCGGCGGCGATCTCGCCGCGCCGCGCCCGCTCCTGCGCCGCCACGACGGCGGACTTCACGATCCCCCGCCCCAGCCGGAGACTCGCCTCGGCGAGCCGCGGGTCGGCGAGCACGGCGTCCGTACGCGGAACCCGGCGTCGAGAGTCCATGGCAGAAACCTATGACCAGCACGGCCCCGGACGCCAAGACGGCTCGGCCCCCGGTCGCCGCGTCTCCCGCCGCCGTACGCCTGCCGGGGAGCCCCGGCCCCGGGGGGCGCCTCCCCGGGGCCGGAGGGGCGCCTCCCCGGGGAGCCCCGGCCCCGGGGGGGCGCCCCTCCGGCCCCCTTCACGCCTCGGACACTCCCCTCCCGCCCCGTCCCCGGGCGTCGTTCTCCCGCCTTCCCGGCCTCCGGACGTTCCGCCGGCGCTCAGGACGCCCCTGCGGTGTCCCTCAGGCGCGCGGATGAACGAAGATCGTCCGGTGACCGTACTGTTCAGCCGCAGCGATCTGGAGACGCTCCTCGACCCCCGGGCGTGCCTGGACGCGCTCCGCGCGGGCTTCCTGGCGTCCTCCGGCCCCGTACGGCCCCAGCGTGTCCGGACGGACCTGCCCGGGCCCGGCACCGCGACCGCGCTCATCCCCGGCCTCATCGAGGGCGTGCCGGCCTACACGGTGAAGGTCAACGCCAAGTTCCCGGACGCGACGCCCGCGTTGCGGGGTGTCGTCTGCCTGCACGACCTGCGGACCGGGGAACTGCTCGCGCTGCTCGACTCGGCCACGGTGACCGCCTGGCGCACCGGCCTGGCCGCGGCGCTGGGCACCGACGCGCTCGCCCGGCCAGACGCGGACACCGTCGCCGTCATCGGAGCGGGCGCCCAGGCCGACCTCGTGGTCACCGGCCTGCGCCGCCTGCGGCCGATCCGCGAGCTGGTCGTCACCGACATCTCCCCGGAGCGGGCCGCCGCCTTCGCCGCCCGGCACGGTGGCCGGGCGGTGCCGACGCGGGCCGGGCAGGGTGTCCCGTCCGGCGTCGCGGAGGCGGGCATCATCGTGACGGCGACCTGGGCGAGAACACCGCTGCTGCACGCCGGTGACGTCGGCGCGGGTGCGCACGTCACCTCCCTCGGCGCGGACGAGCCCGGCAAGGCGGAGATCTCGGCCGATCTGCTGCGGGCGAGCCGTACGTTCGTCGACGACCTCGACCTCGCCGTCGCGATGGGAGCGCTCGGCAACGCCGGTCTCGGGCGCGAGCACGCGGCCGGTGTGCTCGCGGACGTGCTGCGCGGCGTGGCCCCGGGTCGCACGGACCCGTCCGAGGTCACCGTCTACGCGCCCGTCGGCCTGCCGTGGCAGGACCTGGCGCTCAGCTGGGCGGCCTACCGGGCCGCGGGACCGGCCAGGCGGTTCGACTTCCTCGGCTGAGCGCGTTCCCCGGCCGGGTACCGCCGTTCTCCGGCGAGCGCTCGTCGGTCCGGGAGCGGCGTGGCGGCCGATCCCGATCGGTCCACTTCCCTCGCCGCGCCGCGAGGGAAGTGGGCCGTCATTACTGCTATTCACGCACAAACGCTCACAATATTGCTATTGCGAGCGATACAAGTTATTCGTCGTTTTTCAGTTGTGGCGCTACTCCGCCGCCCGAGCCACGTCGTCCTCCGACGCGGCCTGCGGCACCGACGCGACCTCGACGCATGCGCCGTTGGCCATGCTCCGAGACCCTTTGCGCCAGATGACGCCGGGATGCCTGGTTGCCTGGTCCATCATTATCACCCCCCTTCGGTATTTATTAAGATCCCCACGCATCCCGGGCGATCCTGGAGATCATTTCCACGGATTCGGCAGGCGGGAGCGCCTCTGCACTGAGTCGTTCGAAACTGAGCCGATGCCGGTAGGTCTCGGTCTCTTCTTCGAGATACGAGCAGCCGTTCTGATGCTCGATATAGATCACATCATGGAACTTGATGCCCCCGACCTGCGGGAACTGCAGAAGCGTGAAGGACCCCGTGGCGATCGGATGGGGCCCATCAAGTGGAAGCACTTGAAGTGTGACGTTGGGCAGCTCGGCCAGCTCCACGAGACGTTCGAGCTGCTCGCGCATGACGCTCGCGTCTCCGTACCGGCGCACCAGCGTCGACTCGTCCAGGACGAGGGACAGCCGCAGCGGCGTCTCGCGCTTGAGCACGGACTGCCGCGCCAGCCGAGTCTCCACACGCGCGTCGACCCGGCTCGGCGGGATGACCTCGATCGAGTGCGACCACTGCTCGACGGCCGAGGCGTACGCCTCCGTCTGCAGCAGGCCGGGCACGACCTGGGTCTCCCACTGGAGGATCTCCTCCGCCTCCATCTCGAGCCCGATGTAGGAGGCGTACTGCTCGGGGAGGGCGTCCGAATACGCCTCCCACCAGCCCTTTCGAACGGCGTCCCGGGCCAGCTGGAGCAGTTGGTCCCGATAGGAGCCCTCGACACCGTAGAGATCCAGCAAGCTCCTCACGTCTCCCAGACGGGGGGCTTGGCGGGCATTCTCGATACGGCTGACCTTCGATGCCGACCATCCGAGTCGGTCGGCGACGTCATCGCCGGTCAGTTCGGCTCTTTCGCGGAGGCGGCGCAACTCGGTTGCCAGTCTGCGGTTACGAACCGTGCCACTTCCGGGCCCGGGCACCTTGTTCCTCCCCAGCCGACCGGCGAGACCTCACCGGTCGAGCGTTACTACCTCAGCATAGCCGTTATAGAGGTCGGCCGTAATAGTGTCAAGAAATCGCCGTCACACCATTTAGTGAAACTTGCGATGCAAATATACCTTAGCGGACGCGACGCGGCGAGCCGGATCGCCCGGATGGGCGATCCGATTCCTACCCCGCATACATAGCAGCCCATCCGCCCGTTCGGCCCCGCAGCCTCCCATCTTGTGACGCTGCCCACATCACCTTTCGCTCAGGCGTCCTGGGGTTCGTCGGCGAGGTACGGGGGGGCGGGCTCGTACTGGATGTATCGGCGCACGGCCCGGGCGTGCTGCCTGCCGTGCAGCCGGCCGATCAGCCACAGCGCCATGTCGATGCCGGCCGAGACGCCCTGACTGGTGACGAGGTTCCCGTCGACCACGTAACGCGCGTCGCGTACGACGGTGACGTCCCCTCGTGCCTGCAACGTGTCCTCGAAGGCGTGGTGCGTCGCCACCCGGCGCCCCCGCGCATGCCCGGCCTCGTGCAGGAGGAGCGCGCCCGTGCAGACGCCGGTGACCCAGGACGCGCCGGTCCGTCCGATCCAGTCGATCAGGGTCGGGTTGGACACCTCGCGCCGGGTGCCCTGGCCGCCGGGCACCAGCAGGACGTCCAGGGGCGGGTGGTCGCCGAAGGAGTGGTCGGCCAGCACCCGGAGTCCCTTGCTGCACCGCACTACGCCGGACTTCTCCGCGATGGTCACCGCGATGTCGGCTCCGTCGCGGAGCATCGAGGAGGCGGTGAAGACCTCCCACGGTCCCACGACGTCCAGTTCCTCCACGTCGTCGAACAGCAGTAGTCCATAAGTGGTCACGCGCACTCCCTGGTCGATCGGAAACGGTGCCGGTAGTCGGACGGGGGAACGCCGACATGCCGGTGGAACGCCCGGCGCAGCGTCTCGGCGGTTCCGAAGCCGCACCGCCGGGCGATGGCCTCGACCGGGTCGTCCCCCTCGGCCAGCGCACGGCGCGCCGCCTCCACACGGACCCGTTCGACGTACGCCGCCGGCGGCACGCCGAGTTCGGCGGTGAACCGGCGCTGCAGGTGACGAGGGCTCAGCCCGGCCCTCTCGGCGAGGTCCCCGATGCCGTGGCGGGCCCCCGGAGACGCGTGCACCGCGTCGACGACGGCGCGGATCGGGTCGCTCGACGGCTGCGCCGACCACAGGGGGACGCTGAACTGCGACTGGCTCCCCGGCCGGCGCAGGAACATGACCAGCTCGCGGGCCACCTCGTGGGCGACGTCGCGGCCGAGATCCTCCTCGACCAGCGCGAGGGCCAGGTCCATGCCCGCCGTCACGCCCGCGGACGTCCAGAACCTGCCGTCCCGGATGAAGATCGGATCGCAGTCGACGATCAGCTCCGGATGTTCGGCGGCGAGCTGGTCGCGGCGCTTCCAGTGGGTCGTGACCCGCCGGCCGCGCAGCAGTCCCGCCGCCGCCGGCAGGAATACCCCGCTGCACACGGACGTGACACGCCGGGCCGTGGCCCCCGCCGCCGCGATCCAGCCGACCAGCGCGGAGTTCAGGCGGGCCGCGTCGACGCCCGCGCCGCCCACCACGACGAGCGTGTCGACACCGCCGGGGTCGACGTCGTCCACCCCGAACTCGGCGTACACGGGCAGGCCGCTCCGCGAGCGTACGAGCCCGGCCCGCGGAGCGACGATCCGCGACCGGTATCCCGCGTGGTCGAACACCTCGTACGGTCCGGTGAGGTCGAGCGACTGGAAGCCGTCGAAGACGACGAAACAGATCGGGGGCGCGTCCACCTCCCCAGGCTCGCCCGCCGCTCGCGATGGCGTCAACGACGGGTACCCCACGGATCACGCCATCGCGCCGCCCGCGTCCGGCTCCGATACCGTCGGACGATGATCGGCCCCAGGAACGCCGCGCCCGAGCCTCCGCAGACGATGAGCGATCCCGCCGAGCTGCTCGCCGCGTACCTCGACTTCTACCGGGACGCCGTCCTGCGCAAGCTGGACGGCCTGTCCGAGCGGCGACTGCGCGGCAGCGTGCCGCCCAGCGGATGGACCCCTCTGGAGCTGCTCAAGCACCTGGCCCACGTCGAACGGCGGTGGCTGGAATGGGGGTTCGCCGGGGAGCCGGTCCGGGAGCCCTGGGGCGACGACGGGCCGGACGGCCGGTGGCACGTCGCCGACGGCGAGAGCGTCGAGGAGGTCGTGGCGTTCTTCGCCGAACAGTGCCGGCGGTCCCGGAAGATCGTCGCGGCGGCCCGCCTGACCGACGTGGCGTCCGACGGCGGCCGGTTCGCGCGGCCGGCGGTCCGGCCGACGCTGGGCCGGATCCTGTTCCACCTGCTGCAGGAGTACGCGCGGCACGTCGGGCAGCTCGACGTCGTACGCGAGCTGATCGACGGAACGGTCGGCGAATGACGGATCCCTCGACGCCGCGGTACGGGAGCCGATCGGACTGAGCCGTCCGTACGCCGTCAGGGCCGCGCGAGCCGTCACGGGTAGGCGAGCGGTCACGGCTCCGCGAGCGGTCACGGCTCCGCGAGCGGTCACGGCTCCGCGAGCGGTCACGGCTGCGCGAGCGGTCAGGGTGCCGCGGGGCGCCTCGCGGTGAGCTCCGGCTGGTCGAGCACGACGCCCTCGTGGCGCCACAGCCGCCGTACCCCGTCCCGCAGGCGGGCGTCGGCGCGGGCACGGGCGACGAACTCCTCCGCGGTACGGGCGCCGGTCAGGCGTGCCAGGCGGGGAGACGCCGCGAGGAGCCCCGTCAGCAGCTCGGGCTGTCCGGCCAGGCCGATCGGGGCGCCGTCCTCGCCGGTCAGGCAGCCGTGCCGCCCGGCGTACAGGTCACAGATGAACGGCCCCCGGCCGGGCAGTTCCGCGGTCACCGACGCCGGCAGCCGTGTCCGGTGGTAGTTCGGCTCCGTACGGTCGACGGCCGTCAGCTGCTCGTCGTCGAGCCACAGGACGATCAGTTCGGTGCTCGCGCCCGGGCTGAGCACCGGGACGGCGGGCACGTATCCCGGCCGGCTCACGTGCGCGGACGCCCCGGCGGTCAGCCCGGACACGCGGGCGTACGTCATGGGGACGACCACGCGCGTCCACCGTGCGAGCTTCCTCACGAGCTGGGCGGGCGAGGCGTTCGACCCGATGGCGAGCACCGGCCGGCGTTCGGCCATCACCGGCCTGCCGCAGGCTCTCAGCGCGTCGTCCAGTGGGATCTCCGGCCCGCCGAACACGTGCGGCGGCACCGCCGACGCATCGATGAGCCAGTCCCCGGGTGGTGGCTGCGCGGCCGGTCGAACCGCCGAGCCGGCGTCATGGACCGCCGTGCCGGCCGCGGCCTCGGGAGCGGCAGCGGTTGCCCGAGGGTGGGCGACGTCCGTTGGGGCATCGGAGGCGACGCGTGTCGCGGCATCGGCGGCGGGGTCCGGCCGGGCAGGCGGGCGAACGACGAGCGGTGCGGACGCGGCGCGCATGCCGAGGAAACATCCGTCGACCAGAAGCCCGGATCCGGGCGGGCGGCGCCCGGGATAGGTGAGGGGCCGGGCGATGGGGTCCTCGGCATAGCCGAGGGCATGGAGCTCGCGTCCGGGGGCGGTGACGGGCGAATACGCGGAGCCCGAGAGGTGATCTGGTCCGTGATGGCTCGGTCCGTGATGCACGGCTCTCCTGCCGCCGCCTCTGTCGGCCCAGAGCGCGCGGCGGGGGGGTGGTCGGGGGTCGGTCTCCCCCGATGGTACGCGGAGGGCCGCCGACGAGGTCAGGCTCGGACCGCCTCGAGGTCAGGCTCGGGCCGGCTCGGCCGCGAGATGCTGGGCGAGGACGGCGCGCTGGGTCGTGCGCGCCCGCGAGTGGCGCTCCCGCCCGGCGGCGGTGAGCTTCACGAAGATCGCGCGCCGGTCGTCGGCGCACATGGACCGCTCGACGAGACCGTCGCGCTCCAGACGGGCGACCGTCCGCGACAACGCGCTCTGACTGAGGTACATCGAACCGGCGAGGTCGTGCATCCGGAGGTCGCCGCAGGAGGCGTCGATCAACCGGTCCAGCACTTCGAACTCGCTCATCCCGATCCCGTGGGCCTCCTGCAGCGCACGGTCGAGAGCGCACGAGACCGTGCTGTAACAGGCCAGGACGTCGCGCCAGCGTCGCACGAGGTCGGTCTCGCCCGTCTCCGTCATGCCCGGACCATAACACCGACCCCCCGAAGATGCAACTGCATTTAATGCGTGGACATCTGATGCACATGCATGTAACTTCCCTGTCGTGACCACCACAGCAATCCCTGACTCACGCACGCTTCCCGGTGCCCCGGCCGCCCCTCACCGGTGGCCGACCCGCCTGTGGGGCATCCTGGCCGTCCTCTCCCTGGTCCTCTTCCTCGACGGCCTCGACGTGTCGATGGTCGGCGTGGCGCTCCCGTCCATCGGCAGGGCGCTGGGCCTGACCACCTCCAGCCTCCAGTGGATCGTCAGCGGATACGTCCTGGGCTACGGCGGGCTGCTCCTGCTCGGCGGCCGCACCGCCGACCTGCTCGGCCGGCGGCGGGTGTTCCTGATCGCGCTGGCGGTGTTCGCCGTCGCCTCACTGCTCGGCGGCCTGGTCGACTCGGGTCCGCTCCTGATCGCCACCCGGTTCATCAAGGGGGTCAGCGCCGCCTTCACGGCGCCCACCGGCCTGTCGATCATCACCACCACGTTCGCCGAGGGCCGGGCGCGCAACAAGGCGCTCTCGATCTACACCGTGTTCGGCGCCAGCGGTTACTCGTTCGGACTGATCTTCGGCGGGCTCATGACCGGGCTCGGCTGGCGCTGGACCTTCCTGATGCCCGTGCCGATCGCGCTCATCGCGCTCGTCGCCGGATTGTCGCTGATCCCGCGTGACCGCCCGGCCTCCGAAGGCGGCCACGACGTCCTCGGGGCGCTCACGTCCACCACGGCGATGCTGCTTCTGGTATACGACCTGGTGTCCGCCCCGGACCGCGGCTGGACCGCCCCGGTGACGCTGGCGCTGTTCGGCGCCGTCGTCGTGCTGCTCGGCGCGTTCCTCCTGGTCGAGCGCCGGGTTCGGCACCCGCTGGTCCGGCTGGGCATCCTGCGCAAGGGCACGCTCGTACGCGCCAACCTCGGGATCGTCGCGCTGCTCGGCTCGTACACCTCGTTCCAGTTCGTCGTCACGCTGTACCTGCAGTCCGTCCTCGGCTGGGCGCCGCTGACGATGGCCTTGGCGCTGCTGCCCGCCGGGCTCCTGGTGGTGCTCAGCGCGCCGTTCACGGGGGCGATGATCGACCGCTTCGGCACGGCCCGGTTCATCGTCGGCGGGCTGGTCGCGATGTCGGCCGGCTACCTGCTGTTCCTGCGCGTCGACACGCATCCGGTCTACGCGCTGGCCATCCTGCCGACGGTGCTGTTGCTCGGCTCCGGCTTCGCCCTCGGGTTCCCGTCCATCAACGTGCAGGCGACGGCGGGTGTCGAGGACGACGAGCAGGGGCTCGCCGCCGGGCTCGTGCAGACGGCCGGTCAGGTCGGCTCCGCGCTCGTCCTGGCGGTCACCACCGCCCTCATCACCGGCGACGACACGACACCGCAATCCCACTCCCCCGCCGCCATGCTCGCGCAGTACCGGCCCGGCCTGGTCTTCGTCACGGCCGTGGCCGTCGGCGGGCTGCTCATCTCGCTCGTCCCCCTGCTGGGCCGGCGGGCGGCGCGGCAGGGCACGCCGACCCGAGCCGCCGCGGCTCAGCGGATCACTGAGGCCGCTCGACCCGGCGACCACGGGTGACCGGAGAGGCGGGGGTCGTCAGGTCGGCATGGTCGCGAGCAGCGCGGTCGCGTCGTCGTGCGGTTTCGCTCCCGGTATCGGCCGCGCCCGCTCCGCCTGCCGCACGAGGCCGATGACGTGTGCCGGACCGCCGGTTCGCACGGTCTCCAGCAGACTCGGCCAGTCGTACCCGTAGTGCTCGACCAGCCGGGTCACTCCGTCGGTGAACATCGCCACCTGGTCGACCTCCGGCTCCGGGAAGGCCGCCGTCACCGCCTGATGGGCGGCCTCCGGAGTGCTGCCCGCGACCCAGAAGCCGCCCTGCCGGTTCCGGTGCGCCCGAACGAGTTCGAGCGTGTACGGGCGCCCGCCCGGCAGGTGCGCGAGGCGATCGTCCTCCACGATCCGGATCCGGCCGTCACGACCGCGTACCGCGATCGGGGAGTCGGCCAGGACGAGGCACTCGACCTGGCCGTCGCGCCGGCGCGTCACCGCGAGAGTGGATGACGGACTGTCCGGATTGGCCAGGTCGCAGGTGCCGCCATGCGACGCGCGGACCTGCTCGATCGCGTCGGCCACGAGGTCGGTGAGCGGGCCGCCGGCGGCCTCGGCCAGCCGGGCGCTCAGCGCACCCGCGAGCCGCCGCACCAGCCACGCGACGTCATGGACGCAACCGCTGTCCACGCCGGGGGGCGCGGTGGCCCCGTCGAGCACGACCGCCCAATCCGGACCGGCGACCACACAGTCCTCGTTGACGGTGCCGGGGGCCGCCCGGGTCGCGTAAGTGATCTGCACCGACTGCTCAACCTCCGTTCGCGATCCCGGCGGACGTCCTCGCCCGCGCCGGGCGTTTCGCCGCCACCTGACCGTAGCGCCGGTCCGCCACGGGCTCGTCTCCGCCATCACCGAGCGGCGAGGATCGGGCCGACGGGCCGACGGCGGGCGGCCGACGGCGGGCGGCGGACGGCGGACGGCGGCGACAGTGCCCGGTACGCGGAGGAGCCGACCGTCCCACGCTCCGGCGCTCGTACGCCTCGACGCGGAAGTGGGAGCGAAATGCTCGGCGAATCCTCGCGTCGGCGATGCGCGAATCCCCATCAAAAGATCGGTTACCTCGGCCCGCGCAGCGGGTCGAGAAGATTTCTCTCTTCTCGCCGCCGGCCCGCTTCACCGCAGGTGGCCATGGGTGCGAGACGGAACTTCCGTGACTGAAGCGGCGACGGATAAAGGTGCGCCAATACACCAATATCTACCCATAAGAGGTTTTTGGCGGGTGGAATCGCGGTATGGACAGTTCGGGCATCCGTGAGCTAGGGGGGAGGATGCCATGACCGAATCAAGGGGCCAAGGCGCCTATAACAGACCCACGGGAACCGGAGCCAGGGGGCACGAGACCGCCGGTACACCCACGGGCGGGGAGATGGAGACCGAGCAACGCGAATTCTCGTTCTGGCAGGACAGGAGCCGGGTGTTCCTGCAGCCGATCGCCGCGCCGTCGATCCTCGGTCTCTTCGGGCTGGCGACGGCGACCTTGATGGTCGGCGCGTGGATGGCGCGATGGTACGGGGGCGCACTCAGCCCGGTGATCCTGTTCCCCTTCGTGCTGACCGCCGGCGGGCTCGCGCAGTTCCTGGCGGGCATGTGGTCCTACCGCGCCCGAGACGGCCTGGCCACCGCGGTACACGGGATCTGGGGGGCGTTCTGGCTCGCGTTCGGCCTCATGTTCATGATGGTCGCGGCGGGGGCCTTCCCCATCGTGCTGGCACCGCGGATCGGGGTCGCCAACACACCGTTCGCGTTCTGGCTGATCGCGCTGTGCGTGATCACCGGTCTCTGCGCGATGGCCGCGACGGCCGAGAGCATGGGCCTGAGCCTCGTGCTCGTTCTGCTGGCCGTGGGGACCGGGTTCGCCGCCGCCGGCTTCTTCGCCGGGGCGTCATGGCCGGTCATCATCGCGGGCTGGCTCTTCGTGGCGTCCGCCGCGGCCTCTCTGTACGTGGCCGGCGCGATGATGCTGGAGGGCAGCTTCGGGCGGACCATGCTGCCGCTGGGCAAGTACAGGGCGGCGGCCAACATCCCGGGCCGGAGGATCACCCGGCCCCTGGAGTACAAGTACGGACAGCCGGGGGTCAAGATCGGCCAGTGACCGGCTCCCGCGACCGCGGACGCTCCTCCGAGGGCGGCACAGCCGCCCTCGGAGCCTTCCGCCCTCAGAGGTCGCGTCGCCGTCCTCCGGAGCGAGCGGCCCAGCGGGCGGCCCGCTCCGGAGGACGGCGCCGTCGATGACGGCCGGACACGGGCAGGGAGAATCGAGAAGGGGACGCGAAGCGCGGCGGACCGCACGCCCCGGCCCGGGGGTTCCATCGGCCGGGGAAGACCTCACCGGTCACCCAGGGGACGAGGAAACCCCTGGCCAGAGGCGGTCCTCCCGTCCGCTACGCTCGACAGACAGTCTGATTTATGACGGTTTGTCCAGCGGGAGTCCCCCTCATGTCTCGTGTGGCCGAGTTCTGTAGAGCCCTGACGCGCCGTTCCCTCCGCGCGTACCGCCTCGCCTGCGCACGCGACGACGCGGCGACCTGGAACGTCGTCGTGCCCGACGGCGTGTGGTCATGTTCCGGATGCGACGCGGTGCTCCTCCAGGCCGAGGCGCCGTCGTGGCACGTGTGCAGCGGCCACACCACCGTCTGAGCACCGTCCCCCCGCACCGGCGGAGAAGCCGATCGCCCGGGCCGGACGCGGAACGCCGGCCGTGCCGCCGCGGCGATGACTTCTCGCTCAGACGAGTTCACGCGACACTGAGCGTCGTCACTCCCGTCGCGTTCGTCAGGCCGGTGGTGAGACAGCGCACCGCGCTCGGCTGTGGAAGCGTGACCGTCTGAATCGCCGTCCGGCCCGTGAAACGACCCCGGGTGATGCGGCCGGTGATCGTGGTGATGACCTGACCGGCCACGGCGGTGCTGCTTCCGGTCGCGTCGAGGACGCTCGTGTCTCCGGTGTTCCACCGGAACGTGCGCCGGGCCCGAAAGCCGTCGAGCAGATCGCCGCAGCCCGCGAAGATGGTGAAGCGCTCCGCGTACGCCCCGCTCGTCATCGCCCCGCCGCCGACGCAGGAGCCGAAACGCCCCGCGGTCGTGATCTCGATGTTCCGGGGCCGCAGGAGCACTCCGGGCCGGTAGGCGACGGTCTCGGTGCCCTGGCACTGCAGGAGGGCGGGCGACTCCGCGGCGGCCGGGCGCGCGCTCGGCACGATCGCCCCGAGCACCGCTGCGCTCGCCGCGACGAGGACACGCGCTGGAGTTCCGTGGTCGGCCATGGAGGTTCCTCCGTCATCCGTGACGCGTCGCTCACGGTCGGTGAGCGATCCGGCCGGACCATGAGAGCACATCCTTGACCACATGCGCGTACTTTCCGGTTAACTCCCGTGACTTTGTGCGATGATGGCTGTCCTCCTCGAATGTCCTGGAGCGTCATGGCCGCCGTCGAAGTCGGCAGGCTCGCCGTGCCCGGCGCGAGCCTGCATTACGAGGTCCGTGGGACGGGCCCCCTGTTGTTACTGATCGCCGCGGGGTCCTCGGACGCGACCGTGTTCGAAGAGTCGGCGGCGGTCCTGGCCGCCCGCCACCGGGTGATCTCCTACGATCCGCGCGGCAACTCCCGCAGTGTCCTGCACGGACCGCCGGTCGACCAACGGGTCGAGGTCCACGCCGACGACGCCGCCCGCCTGATCGACCATGTGGCCGCCGGTGGGGAGCCGGTGCGCGTCTTCGGCAGCTGCTCGGGCGGGCTGGCCGCGCTCGAACTCACGATGGGCCGGCCGGACCGGATCCAGCGGGTCGTCGTGCACGAGCCGCCCGCGATGGCGCTGCTGCCGGACGCCGAAGAGCACCGGGCCTTCTTCGAGGACGTCCACGAGGTCTTCCGGCAGGAGGGCGTCACCGCAGCGCTGGACAGGCTCAGCGCCATCTTCGGCGGAAGCCCCGCGCCGGCGCTGCCCCGGGCACACGACAACAGCACGTTCTTCCTCGCCCACGTCATGCGGCCGTTCACCCGCCACGTGCCCGACCTGACCGCTCTCGAGGCGGTCGCGGGCCGGGTCGTGACGGCAGGCGGCGAAGCCTCCCGGACGTACGCCGTCCACCGTCCGGTGGTCGCCCTCGCCGAGCGGCTCGGCCACCGGCCGGTCCTCTTCCCCGGCGGTCACATGGGGTACGCCAAGGACCCGGTCGGCTTCGCCGGCCGGCTCATCGAGGTGCTCGCGGCGACGGCCCCGTCCCGGGGACGGTAACGATGCGGATCATCATGGGGGCGCAAGGCTGCGGCTTCGGACCGGCGGCCGAGCTCGTCGCCGTCTCACGGCTGCTGACCGGCCACGAACGGGTGTTCGTCGGCGATGGCGTGGCGGCCGCCTTCGCGCACCGGAACGCCGACGCGTTCGACGAGCTGCACGAGCGGCCGCCGGGGGCCGTGTCTACGGCGATCGATGACCTGGTCGGGTCCGGTGACCTGGTGATCTCGGTGATGGAGGCGGACCTGGTCCTGCGGGCGGCCACCGTCGGCCGCCCCGCCGTGGTGGTGGACAGCCTGTTCGGCTTCTGGTCACTGCGCCGCCCGCTGGCCGCCGTCCAGCGCCTGTGCGCGAGCCTGCCGCGCTCGTCCTTCGCCGCGGCGGCCCGGCATCTGGCCGGCCTGTCCCCGCACGAACGCATCGTCGCGGCGCATCTGCTCGCCGCGCACAGTGTCGTGCAGACCTTTCCCGGCGTTCCCGAGCGCGCCGCCGCGTTCGCCGCTCTCGGGCCCGGCCCCGAGATCCACCTGACCGGCTCGATCATCGACCTGGAAGGCGTACGGGAGGTGCCGCAGGACGCCGCCCCCGGATGCGACCTCCTCATCAACGTCGGCGGTTTCAAGAACTTCCTGCTGGACTTCGACGTCAACGACGACTACCTGCGGTTGCTGCACCGGTGGATCCCGGACCTGCTGCGGGACTGGCCGCGGTTCGCGCGGGTGCTGGTCTGCGGCGGCCCCTACGGGCCCGGGCGGGAGCGGACCTTCTCGGTCGCGGGTCGCCGCGCCGACTTCCGTCTCCTGCCCCAGCGGGAGCTGCTGCGGTGCGCGGCGGCCGTCCCCGACTACCTGATCGCTCCAGGCCTGACCGCGCTGCATGAGGCGATGGCCCTCGGGCGGCTGCCGCTCGGGCTGCCCGAACAGCACTACGCGCACGTCTTCACCGTGCGGCGGCTCGACGGCACGCTCTTCGGCCGCTCCGCCGGCCGATTCGCCGACGTCCTGCCGGATCACCCCGTGCCCGAGGACGACCTTGCCGGAACCGCGGCCCTCGTACGGATCGCCGGTCGTATCCGCCAGGACGACGGGCTGTACCGGCGGTTCCGGAGGACTTTCAACGAACGGATCGAACACCACCTCTCCCTCGGCACGGCTCGGCGTGCCGAGGGCGTCCGGGAACTACGGGAGGCACTCGGCGGCGACCCGATCCCGTCGGTGATCGCGAAGATCATTCCGCTGGGCTGAAGGCGGCCGACGATCAGGATGACGCGTAGCAAGTCGCTTTCCCTCGGTTGGTTTGACCTCATGCCGAAGGCTCCCCCTGTCCGTCGCCCCCGCCCGGGAACGCCCGGCCGTGCCGCGCTGGCCTGGCTGCCCGACGGCAAGCCCGCCGACGTCCACAGCGCGCCGTGCCCGTCACGGGCCGCGCTCGACCGCATCGCCGACAAGTGGACGGCGCTGATCATCGGCTCACTGGCCGAGGGGATGCGACGGTTCTCCGAACTGCGCGCGGAGATCGACGGGGTCAGCGACAAGATGCTCACCCAGACGCTGCGCAGCCTGGAGCGTGACGGACTGGTCGCCCTTACGGCCCACCCCACGGTGCCACCCCGGGTGGAGTACCGCCTCACCGACCTCGGCCGTACCGTGACGGAACCGCTGGCGGCGATACGGGACCGGGCCGAGCGGCACATCAACGAAGTGGAATGGGCCGCCGGCCGATGAGGCCGGCGCCGGCCGGTGAAGCGACCGCCGACCAGTGAGGCCACCGCCGGCGAACAGGCGACCGCGCCGACCGCGGGCCGTCCGCGATCTGGCCGGCGCGGCGTCCGGGCCGATGCGGCCCGCGCACGGCCCCGCCCCGGGCCGATCCCGGGACGGGGCTCGCGGCCGGACCCCTCTGAGGTCAGCCGCCGATGCTGGAGTTCTGCGCGGCGGTGACGATGGTCGTGGCGTCCTCCGGCAGGAGATACCCGGCGTTCACCGACGCCTGCGCGGCCGCCCGTACCTTGCCCACATAGTCCGCGTGGGTCGGGTAGAGCCGGCTGAGCACCGGCTCGGTGTTCAGCGGAGGTGCGGGGTCGGACGGGTCACCGGCGTTGTGCCGGTCCCAGGGGTCGGCGTCGCCGTTCCAGGGATCGCTCGCGCCGTACAGTCCGCAGAAGACGCCGCCGCCGCTGGTGTCCCGCAGCCCGGTGAGCGTACGGGTCGGCACCGCGACGTCGGGCAGCCGGATCCCTCCGGTGGCCAGACCGGTGCTCGGGTCGCGCACGTCGGCGTTCAGCGCGGGCCCGCTCGGCGGCGGGGCCCCGCCCTGCGCCCAGTCGGCCAGGTGGCGCAGCGCGGCGTTCATCGCGTAGTGACCGGGCCCGTCGTTGTACGGGGCCGACCCCGCGGCGCAGTCGGGCTGTGGCGCGGCGGAGCCCGCGGACTTCTGCACGGTCGGGTTGCCGAGGTCGTACGCCCACTGGTCGCCGTGCGAGGTGCCGGCCAGCTCCCAGTGCACCACCCGGTTCGTGTCGGGCTGCCGGGCGGCGAAGGCGAGCGGGACGTCGGTCTCGGTGAGCACCACGAACGTCGGTACGGACAGGTCGGTCCGGATGCGGGACGGGTTCGGCATCAGCAATGTGTCGGCGGCGTTGCCGGTGATCGGCGCGGCGACGGCGCTGTTGCTGTGGATCATAAAGCCGTCGTAGACCTGCGCCACCGGCTGGACGGCGTCGGCGTACGTCGTCATGAACCCGGCCGACTGCGACTCGCCGTCGGCGAGCAGCGTCCTGATGTGCAGCCCGCCGAGCGGGTCGGGCCCGTTCGGCGTGCGCAGCGCCTGCCCGGCCTGGGAGAAGATGTCGTACGAGAAGGCGTCGCCGGGATGGAAGAGGGTGCCGTACCGCTCCGGGTCCCAGCCCTTGAGACCGTGGATCTGGCCGAGGCCGCCGTTCACGCCGACCGCCTGCGCCGAGACACCGACCCAGGCGTAGCCCTTGCGGAGCAGTTCGTCCCGTGCGAACCAGTAGTCCGGAGAGAGATCGATCTGCCCGCTGACGTTGAGCCACTCGACGACGACGGTGCCGTTGAACTTCGCCGGGTCGGTGGGCCGGCGGACGAGGATCCGGGTCCGGTACGGGGCGCGGAGGGACGCGCGGACGCCCCATCGGCCGTCCGAGGTCCAGATTCCGGACGGCGCGTAGGCCGTGGCGGTGCCGGAGATGAAGTACTCGCTCTCGGTGTAACCGAACGAGCCGAGGTCCTCCGCCGCGGCGAGGAACGGGAAGCCGTGGTCGCCGGTGGGCGGCAGCGTGATGGTCGGGCCGGCGACTGCGGCCCGGGCGGCCGAGGTCGCCGCCGGGGCGCCGAGGAAGACGGCGCAGAGCACCGCTCCCAGCGCCGCGGCGATCGACCGCCGCCACGGGAACCGAACGGGTAGGCGCACGGGTGCCTCCTGGGGAACCGGGGTCAGGGAAGCACAGTGTCGACCGTCCGCCTCGGCCGGGAATCAGGGAAATCACCGGCCTTGCAACTTCGGCGGGCTCCCGATGGCGGGGCCGCCGTGACCGCGCTGAACACCCTGCGTCCGCACCGTGGCGTGCTACGCGCTCCAGGCGAAGGTGTGACCGCCCCGCACCTGTTCGAACACGATTCGATCCCCCTCCCGATGCGCGTGCACGCCGCGGACCGGGTGGCCGTCCCGCCATGCGATCCGGCCGTCCATCGCGATGGTGCGGTCGCCGTGGAAGGTCGGAATCGCGACCCGCCCGGTGGTGTGCTCCGGCGCCGCGACGCTCAGGGTGAACGAACCGTCGTCCTTGCCGCGCTTCCACGCGGTGGAGATGGCCCCGCCGGGCACGGGCACGGTCCCCTGGGCCCAGGACAGGTCGACGGGGTCGGGGCTGACCGTCCAGCGGGCGTATCCGTCGCTCACCGGCCGCACGCCGAGAACATCCATGGACAGCGCGGGCACAGCGGTGCTCCATGCGTGAGCGAGGTCGGCCCCACCGCCGGTCCCGGTCCCCGCTCCCCCGGGTGTCCCATCGGCCGCCGACTGCTCCCACGGAGTACCTGGCCCGTTCTCGATCATGTGGTTCCAGGCCGTACGGATGAGACTCAGCGCTCCGGTGCCGTCGCCGTACTCGAAACGTCCCAGGGACTCCCGCGCCATGATGTACGGGGACAGCTGCCGCGTCATGTACGGATCGTCGGGATACTCCCCGGTCGCCGTTCCGTAGGGAGTTCCCAGCCGCCGCTTCAGGAAGGCCATGGCGCTCTTCGCCTGTTCGGGGCTGAGCAGCCCGAACGCCAGGGCTCCGGAATTGGCGTCGGAGCTGTGAGTCCGCCGTGGATCATCCGTGTTGAGGAGCATGGCCCCCGCCTTGGCGTCCCAGAAGGTCCGGAGGATCGCGGCGCGCACCTTCGTCGCGCGTGCATCGAGCGACCTCGCCGCCACGGCGTCTCCGGCCACCGACCGTTCGAGAGAGGCCAGGGCGCGCAGAGCGCCGTAATAGGCCTCGTTCGTGTAGGCGTCGACGCCGTCGGCCTTGTCCGGCGGGTGCCAGTTGTAGCCGGGCTTCCCGGCGTACGTCCCGGTGCGGAAGAGCACGCCGTCCGCCGGGTGGGCGGCGAAGAGACGCACCGCCCGACGAGCGACCGGCAGCATCGACTTCACGAACCGGGCGTCCCCGGTGTACCGGAGGTAGTCGTCGAGGGCGACCACCCACCACGCGGTGAAACTGTCGAGCCGGACCATGCCCGCGTCACCGGGCGGCTCGAACCCCTTCGGTGAGCCGTCCGGCGGTCCAGGGTGACCGAGGTCGCACGGGACGTCGATGCGCGAGGCCGCCGGGAGTCCGCCATCGGGCTCCTGCTGGCAGGCGAAGAGATTCAGGCTGTCACGGACGATCCGGCGGTACGCGCCGCTCTGGTAGTACGCGGCCTGCGCGACCAGTTGGAGATCCTCGGCGTAGACGACCCGGTCCCGCTTAGGACCGTCGACGATGACCCACCGCGCGCCCGGGTTCTTACGGGTGTCCCGGACCGTCGACAGGTCGATCCCGTACGCGCTGGCGTACCACGCGCGGTCGAGGACGGGATCGCTGGACAGGAAGTGTCCGTCGTAGGCGCTCGCACGATTGGTCTGCCGCACCCGGACGAAGTCGAAGGTCGCGGTGCCCGGCCCGTCCAGCGTGATCGCTATGTATCGCTGGGAGCCGCGCAGTCCGGGACTCCGTAGGACGGTGGGATGACTCGTCGGCTTGAACACGTCGGCGCGCCCATCGGGATCGTCATCCGTCCCCAGCGTCTTGCCGTGATAGAAGAAGTCGTCCGGGTCGGTGTCTCCGTCGCCCCAGCGGCCGAGGAACTGACGGCCCTCGGCGTAGGACATCCGGATCGGCGCACCGGACGCCTTCCGGACGCCGAGTTCGATGCGTCCGCTCGCGAGGACGCCGAGATCGACGATCAGCCGCACGCCGCCGTCTCCGGTCGTCGTCAGCGTGGTCGTTCCACCGCCTTCGGCGCGCAGTCCATCGGGATTCGTCACCTTCCCCGCGCTTCCCTCGACCGTGACCGAACGTGGCCGTACATATCGGCCGGGAACCGCCAGCACGTGCGACCGCCAGTCCAGATCCGGCGCCGTCGCCGTTCGCGACAAGGCCACGGCGTTCGCCGCCAGGCTCTGCCGGCCGCCCGGCCCCGCACACGCAGCGCCGGGGAGGACGAGCGCCGCGCCGACGGCGCCTGTCAGCAGTGCGCGGGCGGTGGATCCGACCCGCCCGGGTCTTGCGCGATTCATTATCTTCCTCCGCCAGAGAGGTTCGGAAAAGTCAGTGACATGCGACTGAATTGAGTCGGTCGGCCCGCTTTGACTGACCAGCCTCACCTCGACGCGCCTCAAAGTCAAACGGCCGGACAATCGGCGCCCTGATCAGCACTAACCTCTGAATTCCACCTTCGTGTAATTGCGGTACCGGCCCGGAAGGACTTGGCTGGGCATTCAGTTCCGTCGGCCGGTATTCAGGCGATCCCGGCTGGCATCCGCGCCGATACCGCCCGCCTGAAACCGCGCTGTCTTCAGAGGACCCAAGGCGGCGCGGGTGACACATGAGCGGGTGACACATGAGAGGTGAGTCTCTCCCTGCCCACCAGGCCCGGGAGGGGCAGGAAGGCGCGAGCGCCGTCCGTTCTTCATGCGACGCGAGCGGGGGCGGAGTGCCGCCGAGCGTGTGGGCGGGGCTCAGCGCCGAACATTCGCGTCGTCCGCACGACGAGAGGACCGGTTCGCTGCCGGTTCGCTGCCGGTTCGCGCCGGTCAGCGCGGCGCTGAGGCTGGTGGCGGAGGCGTACGGGAATCGAACCCGCCGTCGACGCCGAGCGCCGACCAATGGTTTTGAAGACCACGAGGGCCACCAGGCACCCTCCCGCCTCCGCCGCAGAGCCTACTCAGCCCGCGGTGCCCCCGCGCCACAGGAGGGCGCGCTCGGCGGTGCTCCACGCGGTCGACGTCAGCAGGTACAGAACGGCTGCGAGTGGAACGTATGCGGCGACCACGACGGTGCCGAAGGGCAGCAGGCGCATCATCCGGCCGACCGGCTCGGCCGGGGCCGGCCGGTCGGCGTTAATCCGGCGCGACGTCCACCACGCCACCGCCGCCAGCGCGACGAACAGGGAGAGGAAGACCAGGCCGTGCGGGCCGAAGGCGCCGGACGACAGGAGCCATCGGTTCCCCAGCGGGACGCCGAAGAGGGTCTGAGCGAGCAGCAGGTTGGCATGGCCGCCGACGGCCGGGGACAGGAACAGCCGGTAGACGACGGCGAAGACCGGCATCTGCAGCAGCGCCGGGCCGAACCCGGCGAACATCGACGTGCCCTCGGCCCGGTACAGCGCGGTCACCTCCTGATGGGCGCGGAGCGGGTCGTCGCGATGACGTTCGCGCAGCGCCTCGACCTTCGGGGCGAGCCGGCGGCGGGCGCGGTCCGCGGCGGCCTGGCGGCGGCTGAGCGGGTGGAGGGCGAGGCGGACCCCGGCGGTGAAGACGACGATGGCCAGGGCCGCGCCGAGGTCCCCGGTGAGCGGGTGCAGGGCGGACACGAGTCCGGTGACGAGGTCGTACGCCACGCGTACGGGACCGTCGAGAACGGCGAGCATGAGAGAGACGACCCTTCGGCGGTTGGTCGGTGGGGACGGCGGGGGGCCGCACAGGGCCGGTCCCGCATCGGCCGCGCCGGGAGACGCGGACGGTATCGGGGGCGGTGCGGCGTACGCGTGTCCCTACGGGGCTCGCACTCGAGGGCGGCCGGGCGCGTCAGGGTCGCGGAGACGCAGGAGCGCCGAGCGGCCCGCGCGCTCGCGCAGCGCGGCGGCGCGGATGGGCGGGCCCGCCGTGAGGATCACCGGGACGCGGTGGGCGACCAGGACGATGAGGCCGGCGACGGCCAGGGTCGCCGCCACGACGAGGACGGCGGACGAGGCCGGCGCGTCGGTGAGATCCCACCACGCGATCATCGCCGCGACGACGGCGGCGAGCATCCGGCCCATGCTCTACCAGACGCGCCCGCCGCGCGCCCGGTTCCCGCGACGGGGGGAATCCGGGCGTCGCCGGAGGCGGGCCGCCGCCGCGATAGGTTCGCCGTATGGGCAGCAGTGAAGCGCTCGGGGCGGCGTACCGCCTGACGCAGTTCGCGCACGGCGGCGGATGCGCCTGCAAGA
Source organism: Actinoallomurus soli (assembly GCF_024055715.1). Taxonomy (GTDB): domain Bacteria; phylum Actinomycetota; class Actinomycetes; order Streptosporangiales; family Streptosporangiaceae; genus Actinoallomurus; species Actinoallomurus soli. Next base: position 25,939 of record NZ_JAMXMV010000030.1, on the reverse strand, counting down.
TCCCGCCCGGTGAGCTGGAGGAGATCGTCGCCGGGTTGATCGACACGGAGCGTCCGGACGATCTGCTGATCGGGCTGGACGACGGCGACGACGCGGCGGTGGTGCGGATCCAGGGTGACCGAGCGGTGGTGGCCACCGCCGACTTCTTCACCCCGGTCGTCGACGACCCGTACGACTGGGGACGGATCGCGGCGACGAACGCCCTGTCGGACGTCTACGCCGTCGGTGGCGCTCCGGTCGTCGCGGTCAATCTCCTCGGCTGGCCCCGTGACACGTTGCCGATGGAACTGGCGCGCGAGGTGCTGCGCGGCGGTCTCGACGTCGCACGCGCGGCCGGCTGCCATGTCGCGGGCGGGCACAGCGTGGATGATCCAGAGCCGAAGTACGGCATGGCGGTCACCGGCCTGGCGGATCCCGAACGGCTGCTGCGCCTGGACGCCGGGCGGCCCGGCGTGCCGCTCTCCCTCACCAAGCCGCTCGGCGTCGGAGTGCTGAACACGCGGCACAAGGCGACGGGTGAGGTGTTCCCGCAGGCCGTCGCGGCGATGACGACGCTCAACGCCGAGGCGTCACGGGCGGCGCTGGAGCACGGTCACCGCTGTGCGACCGATGTCACCGGGTTCGGGCTCCTGGGGCATCTGTACAAGCTGGCGCGGGCGAGCGGTGTCACCGCCGTGGTCGACGCCGCGGTCGTTCCCTATCTCGACGGCGCGCGCGACGCCGTGCGCGAGGGGTACGTCTCGGGGGGTACCCGCCGCAACCTCGCCTGGGTGACGCCGCACGCCGACTTCGGCAAGGTGCCGGAGGAGGACCGGCTGCTGCTCGCGGACGCCCAGACGTCCGGGGGGCTCCTCATCGCCGGTGAGATACCGGGCGCGCCGTTGGTGGGCGAGCTCGTCCCGCGCGGGGCCACCGCCTTGATCGTGCGGTGACACGCCCGTACGTCACGGCCTCGCCACCCCCCGTGCCCCGAACGACGGCGGACACGGCATGATCCGACTGTGAGCTCCGTCCACGGCACCGAAGTCGAGTACGTCATCGACCTCGCCGGGATCTTCGTGTTCGCGGTCACCGGCGCGCTCGTCGCCGTTCGTAAGCGCTTCGACGTCGTCGGGATGGCCGTGCTCGCGGAGATCACCGCGCTGGGCGGCGGGGTGCTGCGCGACCTCGTCATCGGGGCCGTGCCGCCGGCGGCGTTCCGCGACGTGGGCTACACGGCGGTGCCGATCGTGGCCACGGCGCTGACCGCCGTCTGGCATCCGCACCTGGAGCGCATCCGCCGGACGGTGCTGGTGCTCGACGCCGCGGGACTGGGGCTGTTCAGTGTGGCCGGCGCGATGAAGGCGCTGACGTACGGGCTGGGGGCGCCGGCCGCGGCGGCGCTGGGCGTGACGACGGCGATCGGCGGCGGCATCCTGCGGGACGTGCTGGCGCGGGAGGTGCCGAACGTCCTCCACGACCGGCAGCTGTACATCATCCCCGCCCTCCTCGGCGCCGGGACCGCCACCGGCGCGTACCTGCTCGGGGCGCGCGGTTACCTCGTGACCCTGGTCACCGCCGCGCTGGCGTTCGGGGTCCGGCTGCTGGCACTCCGCCTGCGGTGGCGGATGCCGCGCGCCCGCGGGCACGAGGACCACGCGTGATCCGGTACTGTCCGGCTTCGGTCAGGCACGGATCGGCGGGATCCGGGACTCGAAACCTAACGTCTTAGGTAAAGGCCGGTTTGCACATCGGCCCGCAGACTAGTTGGCTAGTACAGCTTTCGTGGGGTATTGCAACGAGGGGCGGTCGTCCGTGCACGAATCACCTGAGAGCTACGGCCAGGGGCCGTACTCGAACCAACCGCAGGGTCAGGGCGGCTACCCTCCGCAGCAGCCGTACCCCGGCCAAGGCTATCCGGGACAGCAGCAGCCCTACCCGGGCCAGGGAGGCACGGGTCAGCAGCCCTACCCCGGCCAGGGAGGGCAGCAGCCCTACTACCCGAGCGACCCGTACGGCGGCGGCGGTCAGCAGCCTCCGCCCGGCGGCCCGTGGGGCGGCGGAGGTGGAGGTTTCGGTCCGTCTGAGCCGTCCGGTCCGGGCGGGTGGGGGCCGCCTCCGGGGCCGCCGCGCAAGAACAACGGCCCGATCATCGTGGTGGCGATCGTCGCGGCGCTGGTCGTGCTCGGCGGCGGCGGCGCGATCGCGTGGGCCCTCAGCAGCGACGGCCACTCGAAGAAGCCCATCTCCCTTCCGACGCCGTCGTTCAGCGTGCCCACCGGCGCGCCCACGGGGGGTTATCCGACGGTCGAGCCGAGCCCGACCGACAGCCCCGACGTGCCCACGTCCTCCCCGACCCTGGACGCGGCGGCGACGGTGCAGCCGGGCGACTGCGTGCGCAACGCCGGCACGGACTCCGCCCCGCACCTGGTGCAGACGACGTGCCACTCGGGGACGTACAAGGTGCTGAAGCGGTACACCGGCACGTCCGACTGGGACAAGTGCAAGAACGTCGCCGGTTCCACGGCGAAGTACCGCCGGAAGAACGACATCACCATCCTGAGCTTCGTCCTCTGTATGAAGAAGCTCTGAGCCCGGAGAGGGAAGTCGCTCCGCGGCGAGCCGACGGCCGAGGCCGCACGACTCGAACCGCCCCGGCACAGAACGTGTGGCCCGGACCGTGAGGTCCGGGCCACACGGCTCAGGACACGGTGCGGCGTTCGCGCTGGGGGATCACCGTGTACTTGGGGTCCTCCGCCGAGGCGTGCCCGGCGTAGAGGACGGCGAACCGGGTGCACAGCGCGCCTCCGGTGAGCGCGAGGCCGGCGATGACGCCGGCCGCCCGGCTCCGGCTCGCCGCGACGGCGCCGACCGCCCCCACGACGGTCAGCGCCCGACCGGTGCGCAAGAGGACGCCTGCGCGTCCGGTCCGGTAGGGCTCGGAGACGAGCTCCGGGCGTTCGCGCAGGCCCATGCCGCGTTCGAGGGCTCCGGCGGCGGCCAGTTCGAGACCGGCGCCGAGGAGCGCCATCCGGCGCGCGGGGCCCGCGTCGCCGCGGGGGGTGGCGATCATGGTGACCGCTCCGCCGCTCGCCAGGGAACTGCCCGCGAACAGCAGCGGCAGATGCCGGTAGGCCTCATGCCAGGCGGGCACCGCGGTGTCGGCCAGCAGGACGCCCGTGTAGGTCGCGACGAGGGGACCGGTCACCGCTGCCGCCGCGCCGGCCGCCCGGCCGAGGCCGGGGGCGATCCCGGTGACGGCGGACGCCGCCGCCGCCATCGTGAACCCGCCCTGACCGGCGAGGATCCATGAGCCGACGCTCATCGGCGAGGTCGGCTTGAACATGCGCAGCATGTTGAGGAACCGCTCGGGCCGCCCGAGCTCGGCGACGAGCAGCCCGGCGCCCGCCGTGCCCGCCGCCGCGGCCGTGATCCTGCCGGTCAGCGCCAGCCGCTGCCGTCCGGTGGCGTCGGCCAGCGCCGCCATCGTCGAGGAGGCGCCCGACAGGCCGCCCAGGTAGAGGTAGCCCGGCATGTGCGGGGCCTTCCAGCGCGGCTTCTTCAGGATCGGGCGGCCGTAGTAGGAGCGGAACTCCGCGCGCGGGACCATGCGCTCCTCACGGCCTCCGCCTCCGCCTCCTCTTCCGCCGCGTCGCTCTTCTCGTCGCCCGGTGCGCCGTTCGTCCCGATCCGGCTGCATCAGCGCCTCCCGAGGAACGACAGGGCCACTCCGCCGGCCAGGGCCAGGGCCGCGCCGCCGGCCCACTTCCACATGGCCGGCAGGTCGCGGGTGGTGACGACCGGGTCCGGCGGCAGGCCGTACACCTCCGGCTCGTCGAGCAGCAGGAAGAAGGCACCGGCACCGCCGACGCCGTCGTTCTCGTCCTCGCCGTACAGGCGGGCCTCCGTCACGCCCTCCTCGTGCAGCGCGTCCAGCCGGGCCCTGGCGCGCTCGCGCAGTTCGTCGAGCGGGCCGTACTGGATGGAGTCGGTCGGGCACGCCTTGGCGCAGGCGGGTTCGAGGCCGTCGCCGATCCGGTCGTAGCAGAGCGTGCACTTCCACGCCCGCCCGTCGTCCTCGCGGCGGTCGATGACGCCGTACGGGCAGGCGGACACGCAGTAGGCGCAGCCGTTGCAGACGTCGGACTGGACGACGACGGTGGCGAACTCGGTGCGGATGAGCGCGCCCGTGGGGCAGACGTCGAGGCAGGCGGCATGCGTGCAGTGCTTGCACACGTCAGAGGCCATGAGCCAGCGGGTGTCGCCCCCGTCGCCGACCTGACGCGGCCGGGTCTGCTCGACGAACGCGACGTGCCGCCAGGTGCTGGCGCCGAGCGCGCCGGTGTTGTCGTAGGACATGCCGGTCAGCGCGAACCCGTCGTCGGGGACGGCGTTCCACTCCTTGCAGGCGACCTCGCAGGCCTTACAGCCGATGCACACCGAGGTGTCGGTGAAGAACCCGCGGCGCTCGGGCGCGCCGGTGTAGCCGGCGTCCTCCGCGACATCCGGGAGGGGGCCGTACAGGCTGTTGCTCATTCCGTTCAGTCCTCCGGGATCCCGGCCATGCGGCGGTAGCGTCGCACGAGGGCGCGCAGGGCCGGCCCCTGCGGGCGGCGTCCGGGTCGGATGTCGCAGGTCGCCGCCTTGCTCTCCTGAATGTGGGTGTTGGCGTCCAGCACGATCGGCAGCAGGTCGTTGGCGGAGTCGCCGCGGACGGCGCCGGCCGAACCCCAGTGGTACGGCAGCCCGATCTGGTGGATGACCCGGCCCTGGATCCGCAGCGGCCGGACCCGGTCGGTGACGAGGACGCGCGCCTCGATGGCGGTGCGCGCGGAGATGATGGTCGCCCAGTCACCGTGGACCAGGCCCCGCTCGGCGGCCAGCTCCGGCGACACCTCGCAGAACATCTCCGGCTGCAGCTCCGACAGGTACGGCAGGAAGCGGCTCATGCCGCCCGCCGTGTGGTGCTCGGTCAGCCGGTAGGTCGTGAAGACGTACGGGTAGACGTCGCTGTCGACCGGTTCGTACCGGTTGCCGGGCCGGTCGTAGGTCTGCCGGACGGGGTTGCCCTGCTGCTTGTACAGCAGGTTCTCCACCGGGGACTCGTGCGGCTCGTAATGGGCCGGCAGCGGCCCGTCGACCAGGCCGCGCGGCACGAACAGCCAGCCCTTACCGTCGGTCTGCATGATGAACGGATCGGTCCCGGCGAGCGCGGCCTCGGCCTTCGCGTCCGGCGGCGGCTCGTACGACGGCGGCTTGGTCTTCTCGAAGTCGGGGACGTCGTGGCCGGTCCACTGCTCGCCGTCCCACCAGACGTACGCCTTGCGCTCGCTCCAGGGGCGGCCCTGCGGGTCGGCGGAGGCGCGGTTGTAGAGGATGCGGCGGTTCGACGGCCAGGCCCAGCCCCACTCGGGCGCCACCCAGGACTGCTCCGATCCCGGCTTGCGCCGGGCCGTCTGGTTCACGCCGTCGGTGTAGCAGCCGGAGTAGATCCAGCAGCCGCAGGACGTCGAACCGTCGTCCTTCAGCGCGGTGAACCCGGACAGGATGTTCCCGTCGGCGTCGTAGCCGTTGATCTCACGCAGCACCGCCTCCGCGGACGGGTCGTGGTGCGGCCCCTCCTCCGGGTAGTCCCACGTCAGGTCGAGGACCGGCCGGTCGACGGGGTCGGCGGAGCCCTCCAGTCGCTCCCGGATCCGCAGGCCCAGCCGGTAGATGAACCACAGGTCGCTGCGGGCGTCGTCCGGCGGGTCGATCGCCTTGTGGTGCCACTGCAGCAGCCGCTGGGTGTTGGTGAACGTCCCGTCCTTCTCCACATGGGAGGCGGCGGGCAGGAAGAACACCTCGGTGCCGATCCCCTCGGGGGTCAGCTCACCGGTCTCGATCTCCGGGGAGTTCTTCCAGAACGTCGCGCTCTCGATGAGCTGCAGGTCGCGTACGACGAGCCAGTCGAGCGCGGCCAGCCCGAGGCGCTGCAGCCGGCCGGCCGCCGAGCCCACCGCCGGGTTCTCCCCCAGCAGGAAGTAGCCCTTGACCTTGCCCTCGATCTGGTCGAGGACCGTGTGGTACGTGCCGTGGTCCCCGGTGAGGCGCGGCAGGTAGTCGAAGCAGAAGTCGTTCTCGGCGGTCGCCGCGTCGCCCCACCACGCCTTGAGGAGGCTGACCATGTAGGACCGCTTGCGCCCCCAGAAGCCGGTGTCCCCGGCGGCGCGTTCGAGGTAGGTGTCGAGGTCCTCATGGTGGTGGGCGTACGGCATCGGCAGGTAACCGGGCAGCAGGTTGAACAGCGTCGGGATGTCCGTGGAGCCCTGGATGCTCGCGTGCCCGCGCAGGGCGAGGATGCCGCCGCCGGGCCGCCCGATGTTGCCGAGCAGCAGCTGCAGGATCGAGGCGGTGCGGATGTACTGCGCGCCGACGGTGTGCTGGGTCCAGCCCACGCTGTAGACCCAGGCGGTGGTGCGGTCGCGCCCGGAGTTCGCCACGATCGCGTCGGCGAGCTCGGCGAAGTCGTCCGGCGCGATGCCGCAGATCTGCTCGACCATCTCCGGTGTGTAGCGCGCGAAGTGCCGCTTCAGCACCTGGTAGACGCAGCGCGGGTGCCGCAGCGTCTCGTCGCGCTCGTCCGCGTGGCCGGTCTGCGACGAGGTCGCCTCGTAGGTGGCGCCGGGGCCGTGCTCCTGCGTGATGCGGCCCGACGGTCCGCCCGGACCGTCGCCCTGACTCGTGCCGCCGTCCGGGTCGTCGCCCTTCTCCTGCTCGTCGCGCGCTCCGGCGGCCGGCGCCTCCTGCTCTCCCCCGGCGTACGCCCAGGTCTCCGGGTCGTACGAGGAGGTCTCGGCGTCGTAGCCGGAGAACAGGCCGCCGAGGTCCTCGGTGTCCTGGAAGTCCTCGCTCAGGATGACCGAGGCGTTGGTGTAGCGCAGGACGTACTCACGGAGGTCGTGCCCGCCGCTCAGCACATGGTTGATCAGCGCGCCGAGCAGGACGATGTCGCTGCCGGCGCGGATCGGCATGTGCCGGTGCGCCACCGCGCTCGTGCGGGTGAACCGCGGGTCGATGTGGAAGATCCGCGCCCCGCGCGCCTTCGCCTCCATCACCCACTGGAACCCGACCGGATGGCACTCGGCCATGTTCGAACCCTGGATGACGATGCAGTCGGAGTTCGCGAGGTCCTGCTGGAACGTCGTCGCGCCGCCACGACCGAAGCTGGTCCCCAGACCGGGGACGGTGGCGGAGTGTCAAATACGCGCCTGGTTCTCGATCTGGATCGCGCCGAGGGCGGTCCAGAGCTTCTTGATGAGGTAGTTCTCCTCGTTGTCGAGGGTGGCGCCGCCGAGGCTCGCGAAGCCGATGGTGCGGCGCACGGGCTTGTCCTCGAAGGTGTCCTGCCAGCCCTCGCGACGGGCCGCGATGACCCGGTCGGCGATCATGTCCATCGCCTCGTCGAGGTCCAGCGGCTCCCACTCGGTGGCGTACGGCCGGCGGTAGAGGACCTTGGTCTGCCGGGTCGGCGAGGTGACGAGCTGCTTGCTGGCCGAGCCCTTGGGGCAGAGCCTGCCGCGGGAGATCGGCGAGCCCGGGTCGCCCTCGATCTGGACGACCTTCTCGTCTTTGACGTAGACCTTCTGCCCGCAGCCGACCGCGCAGTAGGGGCAGATCGAGTCGACGACCCGGTCGGCCTGCTCGGTGCGCGCCCGCAGGGCGTCCGTACGCGAGGAACGGGCGGCCCGGCCGCGCCCCAGCGGGTCGGTGCCGGTCAGCTGCCGGAACACCGGCCAGGACTCGATGCCCACGTCTGCCGCCCCCTCCCGGATCGCGCTCGCCGTCGACCACTTCCCCTTTCCCGGCTCTTTATAGCACCGTGCACCGCACTTTTCCCGGAAGCCCCGGCGGGCCTACGTCGGCGTTTCCCGGGTACGGTCGGATCATGGGCCGAGTGACCGTGCGACGCCGGATCGCGCACATCGACGAAGGAGGACGCCGGGCGAGGCCGGACACGCTCGTCGTCGAGGAACCCCTCGAGATCCGGCTGGGAGGGCACCCGCTGTCGGTCACCATGCGGACGCCGGGGAACGACTTCGACCTGGTCACCGGTTTCCTGTACGCCGAGGGCGTCATCCGGGCGCCGGAGGACGTCGCCGCGATGCGCTACTGCGCCGACACGGACACGTTCAACGTCGTCGACGTCGCGCTCGCGGCCGAGGTGGCCCCGCCCGAGGTCTCGGTGGAGCGTTCCTTCTACACGACGAGCGCGTGCGGGGTGTGCGGCAAGACCAGCATCGACGCGCTCCGGCAACGGGCGCGCCATGACATCCGGTCGGACACGACCGTCCTCGACCCGGACGTCCTGGCCGCCCTGCCGGACGCGCTGCGAGAGGCGCAGCGGGTCTTCGAGCGGACCGGCGGCCTGCACGCGGCCGGGCTGTTCGACGCGAGCGGCACGCTGGTGGTGCTGCGCGAGGACGTCGGACGGCACAACGCGGTCGACAAGGTGGTCGGCTGGGCGCTGAAGGACGGGCGGCTCCCGCTCGCCGGGCACGTGCTCCTGGTCAGCGGCCGCGCGTCGTTCGAGCTCACGCAGAAGGCCATGCTCGCGGGCATCCCGGCGCTCGCGGCCGTGTCCGCGCCGTCCTCGCTCGCGGCCGAACTCGCCGAGGAGGCCGGCATGACCCTCGTCGGCTTCCTGCGCGGGCACTCGATGAACGTCTACACGGGGGCCGAGCGGATCAAGGACTGACCGCGGTCCTACGGTGGGCGCCATGTCCGACGACACGCGAACCCGCAGGATCCACGGCGACGGCGTCGACCTGGCGGTGTACGAGCGCGGCTCCGGGCCGACGGTGCTGCTGGTGCACGGCTACCCGGACACGCACGCCGTGTGGGACGCGGTCGCCGCACGGCTGGCGGACCGCTTCCACGTGGTGGCGTACGACGTGCGGGGTGCGGGCGCGTCCTCGCGCCCGGCGCGGCGGGAGGCGTACGGGTTCGAGCACCTGACGGCCGACCTGGGCGCCGTGCTCGACGCCGTCTCCCCCGGCGCGCCCGCGCACCTGGTCGGCCACGACTGGGGGTCGATCCAGTCCTGGGAGGCCGTGCGGGAGACGCCCGGCCGGTTCGCCTCCTTCACGTCCATCTCGGGGCCCTGCCTGGACCACGCCGCGTACTGGTTCCGCACGCGCCCGCGGCGGCTGTCCGGCGTCCCTCCCGTCGCGCGGCAGCTGCTGCGATCCTGGTACCTCGCGGCCTTCCAGGTACCGGTCGTGCCGGAACTGGTCTGGAGGCGCGGGCTGGCCGGCCGGTGGGGCCGCCTCCTGGAACGCGCCGAGGGCGTGCCGCGCGGCGGCGGGCACCCCGCGCCCACCCTCCTCCAGGACGCCGTGGCCGGGCTGAACCTCTATCGGGCGAACATGCTCGGCCGGAGCCGCACCGCCCGCCGGGCCGGCGTGTCCCCGCGGGTGACCGTGCCGACGCAGGTGATCGTGCCGACCGGTGACGTGTACGCGACCCCGGCGCTGGCGGCCGAGGCGCCACGGCCGTTCACCGAGCGGCTGCGCGTACGGCCCGTCGCAACGTCCCACTGGGGGCTCCTCACCCGGCCGGAGGAGTTCGCCGGGCTCATCGCGGAGCACATCGACCAGTCGTCCGCGCCCGACGCGACGCGTTAGGGCCTGTCTCAAAGCCCGCGCCACGCAGGAGGACGGCGGGGCTTCGAGACAGGCCCTAGACGAAGGCGGGCCGGGGACGCGGCGCGCCGACCGCCTCGCGGGAGGCCGCGGCGAGCCGGGAGACGGCGTCCCGCAGCGTCTCCGGCGGGAGCACGTAGGGCACGCGGAGGTGGTCGTCCAGGACGCCGTCCACGCCGAAGGCCGTGCCGGGCACGACGTGCAGGCCGTACCGGCCCGCGGTGGCCGCGAGCGCGGTGCTCGACGTCCCCGGCAGCCGGACCCACAGTGACAGCCCGCCCGGCGGGACGGTGAACGTCCAGTCGGGACACTCGCCGCGCAGGGCCTCGGCGAGGACCGCGCGACGCTCCCGCAGCATCGCGCGCCGCTCGTCGGCGACCGCGTCCATGCGGCGGAGAAGCCGGGCGGCGATGAGCTGTTCGAACACCGGGCTGGCCAGGTCGACCGCCTCGCGGGCCTCGGCCAGCCTGCGGACCAGGGCCTGCGTCGCCCGGACCCAGCCGATGCGCAGACCGCCCCACAGCACCTTGGACGCCGACCCGATGCTGATCACGCGTCCGTCGGTGTCGTGGGCGGCCAGCGGACGCGGCCGCGCGACGTCGTCCAGGGCGAGTTCGGCGAAGGTCTCGTCGCCGATGACGTACGTGCCGGTGGCGCGCGCGGCGGCGACCAGCGCGGCGCGGACCTCGTCGTCCATCAGCAGCCCGGTGGGGTTCTGGAAGTCGGGGATGAGGTACGCCAGGCGGGCGGCGGACTGGCGCAGGCCGCTCGTGATGAGCTCGGCGTCCCAGCCGGCGTTGACGCCCGTGGGCACCAGGCGCGCCCCGGCCCGGCGCAGCGCGTCGAGGGCGTGCGGGTACGTCGGCGACTCGACGAGGACGGGGTCTCCCGGACTGACGAACGCCTGGAGGACGAGGCACAGTCCGTGCTGCGCCCCGGTCGTGATGAGGATCTGCTCCGGCAGCGTCGGGACGCCGCGCGCGGTGTAACGCGCGGCGACGGCCTCGCGCAGCGCCGGCAGGCCGAGCGGCTCGTAGCCGGGTCCGCAGGCGTACGGCGAAAGCTCCGCCACGGCGGCGGCGGCGTCGTCCTCGAAGCCCCGGGGAGCCGGCGGCGCGACGCGGGCCAGGTCGATCAGCGAGCGGTCCTCGGCGAGGCCGTGACGGGCCGCCTTCGCGCTGCCGGCGGGCAGCGCCGTCCAGCTGCCCGCGCCCTGGCGGCTCTCGACGTACCCCTCGGCGCGCAGGGCGTCGTACGCGGTGGTCACCGTCGTCCGGCTCACGCCCAGCGCAGCCGCGAGGTCCCGCTCGGCGGGCAGCCGCGTGCGCAGCGGGAGGCGGCCGTCGAGGACGAGGCCCCGCACGTCCCGGGCCAGCACCGCGTACAGCGGGCGGCCCTCGGGCGTGCCGCCGAGCAGCCGGGCGAGACCCGTGGCATTGATGGTCCGGGAAGTCATATGGCCACTTTTCCGGATTGGCCCTTAAAGAGCAAGCCACTTCCGTGAGTGAATCGGCGGCAGACCGGGGCCCGGCGCCACTTCCAGCGCCCGGCCTGGACAGATGTGAGCGGAGGAGACCGTTGATCGCCCGCCGATTGGCCCAGCTGTACGTTGGATTGGCCCTCTACGGGCTTGGGATCGCCCTGCAAGTGGCCTCGCGGCTCGGCAACGACCCGTGGGACACCCTTCACCAGGGGCTCGCCCGCCATACCGGTCTGTCGATCGGCACCTGGATCATCATCGCGGCCGTCGCCGTGATGGCCCTGTGGATCCCGCTCCGTCAGCGGCCCGGCGTCGGCACGATCAGCAACGCGCTCCTCGTCGGCGCGTTCGCCGACTTCTTCCTCTGGGCGCTCCCCGACCCCCGGGCGGTCGCCGTGCGGTGGGGCTACCTCGTCGCGGCGGTCCTCGTCGCCGGGTTCGCGACCGGGTGCTACATCGGGGCCGGGCTGGGGCCGGGACCCCGCGACGGCCTGACCACCGGCCTGGCGGCCCGCGGCCACTCGATCCGCGTCGTCCGCACCGGCATCGAGCTGACGGTGCTCGCCGCGGGCTGGCTGCTGGGCGGCACCGTGGGCATCGGCACGCTCATCTACGCGGTCACGATCGGCCCGCTCACGCACGTCTTCATCCCGATGCTGGAGATCAAGGCCGCGCCCCGTACGAAGACGCGCGGGCATCCGGAGGACGACGCCCTCCCGGCCGCGCCGGTGCCCGCCGAATGCGGCGACGCCGCCTAGGCTCTAGGCTCCCGCCGTTCCCGCTCCGGCGGGCCCCGTGCCCGTCGGCCCGGTACCGGTCGGCCCGGTGCCGTTGTCGAGCCGCCGGCCGACCTTTTCGGCGGTCCGGCGCGCCGCCGACAGCGGCGTCGCGACGTCCTCCAGCGACGCACGCTCGGCCCGGACGCCGTAGACCGCCTCCACCACTCCGGCGACGAGCATGATCCCCGCCGCGATCAGGTAGGCGATGAAGAGCCGGCCGGGGTCCGGGTGGTCCTTGTCGCCGATCAGCGCGCCGAAGATGGTCGGGCCGAGGGCGCCGAACACCTGGGCGATCGCGAAGAAGAGCGCGATCGCCTGGGCGCGGAGCTCCAGGGGGAAGATCTCGCTCACGGTCAGGTAGCCGGAACTCGCCGCCGCCGAGGCGACGAAGAAGATCACCGACCACAGGATCGTCTGGGTCAGGGCGGACAGCTCGCCCAGCTTGAACAGGTAGCCGCTGACCGCGAGCAGCGTGCCGGAGAACAGGTACGTCCCGGCGATCATGCGCTTGCGGCCGATCGTGTCGAACAACGGCCCCAGCACCAGCGGCCCGAGCAGGTTCCCGGCCGCGAAGGCGAAGAAGTACTTCGGCACGTCGTGATCGGCCACCCCGTAGAAGTGGCTGAGCACCAGGCCGTACGTGAAGAAGATCGCGTTGTAGAGGAACGACTGGCTGATCATCAGCGTGGCGCCGAGCAGCGACCGCGACGGGTACTCGCGGAAGAGCGTGCGCCCGACGGTCAGGAACGACACGGACTCGTGCGGGTGGACGTCGAGGTACCGGCTCTCGTCGACGGGTGGCAGCCGGTGGCCGGTCGCCTCCACCTCGCGCTCGATCTGCGCGACCGTCTCCTCCGCCTCGTCGGCGCGCCCGTGCATGAGCTGCCATCGAGGGCTCTCCGGCAGCGTCCTGCGCAGCGTCCAGATCCCCACGCCGATCACCGGGCCGATGAAGAAGCCGATCCGCCAGCCGAGGTTCTGGGGCAGCAGGTGCGGGTTCAGCAGGACGTACTCGCCCAGGGACGCGAGGATCGCGCCGAACCAGTACGTGCCGCTGACGGCCAGGTCCACCCGCCCCCGGTACCGCGCGGGGATCAGCTCGTCGATCGCCGAGTGGATCGCGGCGTACTCCCCGCCGATGCCCATGCCGGCGATGAACCGGAACAGCAGGAAGATCCCGTAGTTGAACGACAGGGCGGTGAGGGCGTTCGCCGCCAGGTACAGCCCGAGCGTGGCGATGAACAGCTTGCGGCGGCCGAGCCGGTCGGACAGCCGGCCGAACACCAGCGCGCCGACGACCTCGCCGAGCAGGTAGACCGTCGCGGCGAACCCGACGGCGCGGGAGCTCAGCCCCAGCGTGCCGTGGTGCTGCAGGACCGGCCCCACGATGCTGGCGATCTGGATCTCCAGCCCGTCCAGCACCCAGGCGACGCCGAGCGCGACGATCATCCGCGTGTGGAACCGCGACCAGGGCAGCCGGTCGATCCGGGCGGGTACCAGGCTGCGGACGACGTCCGGCGGAGACGCCGGGCCACCGGTCTCGTGCATGTCATCTCCTTGGTCCTCGCACCGCCGCGAGGGACAGGGGAGACGTAACCGACCGATCAGGCGATAAACAACGATGTGGTACCGGCCTTAAGCGGTGCGCCCGGCTCGTGCCACGCTACGGTACGACGGGGATCCGACACATGAGGGGGCGATGTTGCCCGGACGCATCGAGGATTACGCGCTCATCGGCGACCTGTTCAGCTGCGCGCTCGTCGGGCTGGACGGCTCCATCGACTGGCTGTGCCTGCCCCGCTTCGACTCCCCCGCCTGCTTCGCCGGGCTGCTCGGGACGCCCGACAACGGCCGCTGGCAGATCGCCCCGGTCTCCGGCGGACGGGCGACCCGGCGCCGCTACCGCGGCGACACGATGATCCTGGAGACCGAGTGGGACACCCCGGACGGCACCGTCCGGGTCATCGACTTCATGCCCGAGCGCGGCGAGGCCGCCGACGTCGTCCGCATCATCGAGGGCGTGTCCGGCCGGGTGCCCATGCGCCTCGACCTGCGGCTCCGGTTCGACTACGGCCGGGTCGTCCCCTGGATGCGCCGCATCGGCGACCACCTCACCGCCACCGCCGGGCCAGACTCGGTGTGGCTGCGCAGCCCGATCGAACTGGAGGGCCGCGACTTCGCGCACCGGGCGACGTTCGTGGTCTGCGAGGGCGACTCGCTGCCGTTCGTCTGCACCTGGCACCCCTCCCACCTGCCCGCGCCCCGTGACGTCGACCCGTACGAGGCCCTCGACGGCACGGACCGCTTCTGGACGGGCTGGGCCCGCCAGTGCACCTACGACGGCCGGTACCGCGACGCGGTCGTCCGCTCGCTGGCGACGCTCAAGGCCCTGACGTACGAGCCCACCGGCGGCATCATCGCCGCCGCGACCACCTCGCTGCCTGAGGACGTCGGCGGCGTGCGCAACTGGGACTACCGCTTCTGCTGGCTGCGCGACGCGACGATGACCCTGGAGGCCCTGCTGCGCAGCGGCTACCGCGACGAGGCCAAGGCCTGGCGGGCCTGGCTGATGCGCGCCGTGGCCGGCACCCCCGAGGACCTGCAGATCATGTACGGCGTCGCGGGCGAACGCCGGCTGGAGGAGTACGAGCTGCCGTGGCTGCCGGGGTACGAGGACTCCCGGCCGGTCCGCGTCGGCAACTCCGCGTCCAAGCAGTTGCAGCTCGACGTCTTCGGCGAGGTCGCCGACTCGCTGTACCTCGCGCTGAACACCGGCATCCAGCCCGAGCGGCACGCCTGGTCGCTGCAGCGCGCGCTGACGGAGTTCCTCGAGGACCACTGGAGCGACCCGGACGAGGGGCTGTGGGAGGTCCGCGGCCCCCGGCGGCACTTCGTGCACTCGAAGGTCATGACGTGGGTGGCGGTCGACCGCGCCGTACGGATGATCGAGCGGTTCGACCGGCAGGGCCCGCTCGACAAGTGGCGGGCCCTGCGCGACGAGATCCACCGCGAGGTGTGCGCCAAGGGGTTCGACTCCGACCGGGGGACGTTCACCCAGTCGTACGGGTCCAAGGAGCTCGACGCCGCCCTGCTGCTCATCCCCCGCGTCGGCTTCCTGCCCCCCGACGACCCGCGCGTCGTCGGCACGGTCGAGGCGATCCAGCGGGAGCTCACCGTGGACGGCTTCGTCCAGCGGTACGAGACCGGAGAGCAGGACCAGGGGGTCGACGGGCTGCCGGGCCGTGAGGGGGCGTTCCTCGCCTGCAGCTTCTGGCTCGCCGGCGCGCTGCGGCAGATCGGCCGGGTCGACGAGGCCCGCGAGCTGTTCGAGCGGCTGCTCGACCTGCGCAACGACGTCGGCCTGCTGGCCGAGGAGTACGACCCGCGGCTGCGCCGTCAGGTCGGCAACTTCCCGCAGGCGTTCAGCCACGTGCCCCTCGTCCTCACCGCCTACGACCTGGACGGTCACGACGGCGTCCGCCGCGCCCGCGCGGCCTCCTGACCCGCTCCGGGGCCGGTCCCGGATCCTCGTGGAGCGGCCTGGGTTCTGGCTGCCGACCGACGACGCGGCGAGGCGCCGCCTGGGTACCGCGCGCAGTAGGACAGCGTGGGACAGGACCTAGTGGAGCCGGCGGGGCGGGCTCGACGGCCCGGTGCCGTACGGCTTGATGCTCTGCTCGAGGCGTTTCAACATCGCCATCAGGGTCTGTTGCTCGGTGAGCATCGATCGAGTCGCCATGAGGAGGCGTGTCATGTCGTGGGCGTCGAGTGCCGCGGCACAGTCGCCCGCGCTCCCGCGCACCTGGGCGAGCACCGACGCCCACGTGCGTTGCAGCGCGATGTCGGGGACCGGGAAATAGCGGTCCGGCGGATACGTGTCGGCCTGCACTGCCGCGCAGGCCGCCTTCAAACTTCCGTCGGTGATTCCGCCGCCGTGAGCCTCCGAGAACACCTGGTCGTACGTCTGGAAATCGCGCAGGAGGCGGTTCGTCATCGAGCCGCCGCCGTACCGTAGCCAGGCGATGAGCTGCCAGGCATGGATCTTCGGGCTGGAGGGCGGTTCGGGTGCCGCCAGAGGCACGGTCACCGCCTGCGCGGCGGCGCCCTTACCTGCCGGTGCCGGCACGGCCAGTGCCGTACCCGCCGCGACGGCCGCCAGAGCGAGGGCGATCCCGGTCAGGCGCAGCCAGGGACGACGACCGTCTCCCCCCTCCCGCGCCCCGCTGGCGGCTGGGTCTTCGCGGCCCGGCCGCCACGCGCCGGCGAGCAGACGAACAACCGCGCCGAGGAGGCCGGCGCCGGCGATCCCCAGCGTCACGGCGAAGTACGCGACGAAATGCGGGATCTCCCGCACGGACCAGAGGGGCCGCCAGCCGACGCAGGTTGTCGACGTGACGTTCAGCGGACCGAGGCAGCCGTCGAGCGAGGCCAGGACGAACTGTCCGGCGACGCCGAGCAGGGCGGAGAAACCCGCGCCGGCCAGCACGGTGGGCAGGGTCCAGCGCAGCGCGGACAGCCCGGTCAGCGCGGTCCCGGCGACCGCGGTCAGCGTCATGAGCCCCAGGTAAACGTAGAAATACTGACCGAACCGCTGCGCCATCGGGGGCATCCACGTGTGCAACTGGGCCCGTGCCGCCGCCGTCAGTACCAAGGTCAGTAGAGCCCCGCTCACCGCGACGACCGCAACGACGCGGGTGCGGGGCCGGTCGGCGCCCCGCAGGCGGGCGAACAGCGACCAGCTCCACAGCGCGGCCGACGCGGCGGTGAGCGACCACCGATCCGCGAACCAGTACAGCCCCTGCATGGCGTCAAGGACGGCCGGCCATCGGTAGGGTCCGGTGGCGGCCGGAGGCGGTGCGATGCGATCGATCAGGGTACGGAGCTGCCCGTGCGTCACCATGTTCCCGGTCGCGAGGAGGAGCCCGGGTGCCTGCCACCAGGCCAGCCAGGCCGCGAGCACCGTGGCCATGAGGGCCAGTCCCAGCCAGATGACGAGGTTGTCCGAGAACCGGCGGCCGCCGGACCGCAGCCACAGCGCGGCGCATTCCGCCGTCCAGGCCAGCGTCACGAGGCCGATGGCCAGGACGATGAGAAGCGCGAGCGGATGGCGGGGAAGGAGGTGGGTCCCGGCGGTCCGTGACAGCATCGACTCCCCGGCCACCATGCCGACGCCGAGCCAGAAACCCGCGATCGCCCCCTGCCTGCGGGGGGTGGCGGTACCGTGCCGTCCCGCGTACCAGGCGGCACGCCAGACCGCCCGGCCGGCGATCAGCGTCATCAGGGCGGTGCCCACCGCCGGTGCGGCCCGCCGGACGGCGTGGCCGGGGATGTGGAATGTTCCGGTCAGATCCGGTAGGAGCCCGGCGACCAGCATCGCCGCCGCGCCGGTGAGGAACAGTGGCAGGGCCGCGACTCCGTAGAGCGGCGCCGGGTCGGTCAGCCATCGCCGCCGCTCGGCCCAGTGAGGATGCGGGCTCAGGAGCCGGCCCAGCCGGCGCACCACTCCGGCCTTTACGGGCGTCCAGGCCCGTGGGTCGGCGCCCCACCCGGCCGCGGTCCGGTCCGCGTACGCCTCACGAACCCGCAGCACGTCGGCACGTGCCAGGATCACCAGGACGAGCAGGAAGGCCGCCAGAGTGAGGTCCCGGGCGGTCGCCGGGCGCGTGCCGGCCGCGAAGGGATTCTCGCTGTCCACCCCCTCGACCAGGAGTTTCGCCTCATACACGGCGAAGGGCAACAGGACCGTGGCCGCGAACACCCGCCACAGGGCGACCGTCGCATACGTCACCGGAACGTCCCCGTTGCGCAGGTGCGCGAGCTCGTGGAGCACCACGGCGCGGAAGAGTTCCGGTTCGGCGGCGCGCCGGACGATCAGCCCGCCGCTCAGCCGGACGGTGTACCGGCCGCGGCGACCGAAGACGACCGCGCCCACCCGGGAGGCGGCGGGATCGAGGACGAAGCGCGGCGCGTGCTCCAAGCCCGCGATCCGTACGAGGTCCCGCAGCTCCGCGTCGGCCTCGAACGGCACGACCCTCCCGCGGCGTCCCTTCCAGGCGGGCAGGAAGAGGTACAGCAGCCAGGCGAGGATCGCGACACCGGCGACGATGGATGCCGACCACCACCACGGGGCGGGGACGACGTAGTGATGAGTGCAGTCGGCTAATGCCCGCGGGTAACGCATCATGGCCAGCTCGTTGTCGAGATGGCCGGCGCCCGGGTCCGCCCCGGCCGCGAGCAGGCAGCCGAGCCCCTCGTCGACGTGCCCGCTGCTCCGATCCTGTGGCAGCCAGCCCTCCGTCACCATGTATCCCGTGGAGACGGCCATGACGGCGATGAGCAGGACGAAACGGGCGGTGGTGCCCGGCGCGGGCTCTCGGTCAGCCGGCCGCATCGTCGATCGCCGGGGTGTCCCCATCGGCCTCACCGGCCGTCAGCACCAGATGGGCCACAAGGCTGTCGGCGAGAGCCTCGGCCTGCCGGGCCTCGACGCCGCGGGCGGGCGCCAGCTCCAGCACGCGGCGGCGCACCAGCTCCAGCTGCGCCCGCGACAGCGGGGGGATGGTCCGTGGCGGCCGCTTCCGCCGCCACCGGCCGGACAGCCGTTTGCCCACCTGCCCGGTGATCTTGCGGATCAGTTCGTCGAGGACGATCCACAGCACCGGCGTGACGGTGACGACGAGCTCGCCGAGGCCGAATCCGAGGGGTTCGCGGCGCCGGCCGGGGTGGCTCAGCCGCCGGACGATCGTGTCGTCGTCGAACGCCTCCAGCGCCTCGGCGACCGGCAGCTCCTGCGGCGCGACCTCCGTTACGACCTCACGGACCACGTCACGGACTCGGACCGCCATGCCCCGGACCTCCCGTCGATCGAACGCCTCAGCAGGATACGTAACCGCGCGCCGTAGAGAGCCTGATTCGCGGTGGATCGTGCCAGGAAGGTGGCCAGGTTACGGGAGGCTGTCGAGGAAGCGCATGAAGTCGGCGGGCAGCACCAGGCGGCCGCCGATCGTGCGGGTCTCCAGGAGGGTGAGCCTGCCGTCCCGGCTCCAGAACAGCTCCGGGGTGAGGGACCCGGGCCCCTCGTCGTAGGCGTTCCTGGCGAAGGCGAGCAGGCGCTCGGCCGTGATCAGCGCGGTGTTCTTGCGGATGGCGCAGGCGGCGATCGCGCTCCGGGTGGGGGCGACGGCCAGCGCGCCGTACGGCCCGGGGTCGAGGTAGGCGTCCAGCCAGAGCAGGTGCGTCGCGGCGTAGAACGTCTGCCCCTCCAGAACGCGGATGCCGGTGTCGTCGATGACGTCGCACTCCAGCGGGCCGTCGGCGCGCACGCCCTCGCGGCCGACGGCGAACAGCTCGTCGGCCGTCACCGGCCACGTCACGGCGTCGTCGGTGACGATGGTGCGCACGGTCGTGGGGGTGTCGGCGACGATCGCCTCGATGAGCCCCGGCGCGAACGGCCGGCAGATGAGGCGGCCCGTGCGGGCCTCGGCCGGATAGACGCGGGCCCGCAGCAGCCCGCGCACCAGCGGGAAGTCGCGCAGGTCGAGCGGCTCCTCGATCGCCGTGATGATGGTGCCGACATGGTCGGCGACCAGGGCCGGCCAGTCGTCGCGCGGCACCTGCCGGGCCAGCTGGCGCAGGTTGCGCATGCCGATGTGGAGACGTTGCGGGCCGTCGAGGAGCATCGCGTCGTTCTGGACGGGTCGGCAGCCGTACCCGTGGCTCTCGGCCACCAGCACGACGAGCGAGTCGAGGGCCCGGTCGTCACCTCCGGCCGGGGCGGGCCGGTGGTCGCGGCGTTCATACGTCGTCATGGTGTCTCCCCCGCGAAGGCGCCCGGAGGTCCGGACCGCCGGCCCCGGGCGTCCGGCACGCCCGGATGAAGTACGAGCGCGTCCGCGTCGAGCATGACGGAGGCACCCAGCCGGATGGTGAGCTGCCGGGGGCCGTGCCCGACGGGCACGCCCGCGAGGATCGGCACGCCGAGCGGGCCGAGACGGTCGGCGAACACCGCGTCGAGGTCGCCGCAGCCGGTCCAGGTGCCGAGCACGATCCCGGCGACACCGTCGAACCAGCCCGCCTGGCGGAGCTGGGTGAGCATGCGGTCGACGCGGTAGGGCGCCTCGCCGACGTCCTCGAGAAAGGCGATGCGGCCGGTGGCGGGCTCCGGTGCGTACGGCGTGGCGAGCAAGGAGGTCAGGAGGGCGAGGTTCCCGCCCGTCAGGGTGCCCGTCGCGCGGCCCGCGCGCAGCGCGTGCGTGCCGGCGACCGGGGCGCCCCGGTCGAAGAGGGCGGCCCGCAGGTGGTCGAGCGCCTCCGGCTCCGCGTCGGCGATGAGGGAGGCGACCATCGGCCCGAACGAGGTCGCCACCCCGAGGCGCCGCCCGAACGCGACGTGCAGGGCGGTGATGTCGCTGGACCCGTGCAGGAGCTTCGGTGCCGCGCGGCCGAGCGCGGCCCAGTCGAGGTGGTCGAGGACCCGCGCGGCGCCGTATCCGCCGCGCGCGCAGAAGACGGCCGCGATCTCCGGGTCGCACCAGGCCGCCTGCAGGTCGGCCGCGCGGTCGGCGTCGGTGCCGGCGAGGTGCGGCAGACCGGGGGCGACGTCGAGCACGTGCCGCCCGAACGTCACCTCGAGGCCCAGGCTCCGCAGCACCGCGGCACCGCGCTCGAGGCGGTCGGAGTCGACCGGGCCACTGGGGGCGACGACGGCGACTCGATCCCCGGCGTGCAGCGACGATGGCTGACCGCCCCCGGGGTCGCGCATCCGCCCCTCCTTGTTATGTGCTGCGTCAGAGCATGGCACCAACAACCCCCGCAGCGGAAGAGGTGAGGTGTCGCGCGACCGAGCCTGTGGTGTCAGCGCACCCCTGACACGATGCGGTCAGCAACGTCCCCGATCGGCTCGCGGATCACGCGGCAATGCGATCATACGGTGTTCGCCGTCCCTTAACGATCCGGAGCCCGCCGGTCACTCCTCGCCCGTCCCGTCCGGATTCCGGCGGCCGGGCGCATCACCGGCCAGGCGATCCACATCAACGGGGGCGCGTTTCCGGGCCGCTGACCTGCCCGATCGGGCCGTGAACCGATGCTGCATCATCGGGGGATGCGATTCTCAGGACGTTCGGTGGTGGTGACCGGCGGCGGTGCCGGGATCGGGCGGGCGATCGCCCTGCGGTTCGGAGCGGAGGGTGCGCGGGTCCTCATCGCCGACCTGGACGCCGCCGGCGCCGAGCGCACGGCCGGTGAGATCCCCGGCGCCCGTTCGGTCGCCGTCGACGTGACCGATCGCGCGAGCGTCCGGGCGGCGCTGGCGGACCTGCCCGTCGACGTCCTGGTCAACAACGCCGGGGGCGCGACCGACGCCGCGTTCGAAGAGCTGCCCGAGGACCTCTGGGACCGCGACGTCGACCTGTGCCTGAAGGGAACGTTCCTGTGCACCCAGGCGGTCCTGCCGGCGATGCTGCGGCGGGGCGGCGGCGTCATCGTCAACGTGGCCTCGGTGAACGGCCTCACCCATCTCGGGAACGAGGCGTACAGCGCGGCCAAGGCGGGTGTCCTCAGCCTCACCCGCGGCGTCGCGGTGCGGTACGGCCCGGGCGGGATCCGCTGCAACGCGGTCGCGCCGGGCACGGTCCGCACGAGCGCGTGGGACGAGCGCGAGCGCCAGAGTCCCGGCGTCCTGGACCGCGTCGCCGGCTGGTATCCGCTGCGGCGCGTCGGCACTCCGGACGACATCGCCGCCGCCGTGCTCTTCCTCGCCTCCGACGAGGCCGCGTGGATCAGCGGCGCGACGCTGCCCGTCGACGGCGGGCTGCTGGCCGGCAACCAGCGCATGACCGACGACATCATGGGCGACTGAGCCGTCCCATGGGCCGGCCCGGCCCGGTGCGGGGGTGGTCGCGCCGATGCCCGGTCACGGCGGGAGGAATCGCCGTCTCACCGGCCCCGGCGGGGTCCCGTGCCCGGCGGCGTTCCACAATCGGAGAAGGGGCCCGCACGCGGGCGGCGGGCGGCCGCGCGGCCCCCCGCCGCGGAGGGGCCTCCGAGCGGGGGGACGTCATGGAAGACCCGATCCGGCCGCCGACCCGGCGGGACGCGAGGGAAGACCCGCCGCAGGGGAACGCGGCGGAAGACCCGGCCCGGCCGCTCACGCGGCGGGACGCGATCCGCGCCGGTCTGACCGTCACGGCGCTCGCGCCGGTGCCCGCGGCCGTCCTGGGCTCGACGGCCGGCCTGTCACCGGAGCAGCAGGCCGGGCAGCGCGTGATCTTCTCCTACTCCGGAACGGCCGTCCCGGACGCGCTGCTGGCGCAGATCGAGGCCGGGACCACGGCGGGCGTCATCTTCTTCGCCGACAACGTCTCCGGCCTCGACCAGATCGCCTCGGTGGCCCGGCGGCTGCAGGCCGCGCGGAAGGCGGGAACGGATCCGCTGCTGCTGATGACCGACCAGGAGGGCGGCCGCGTACGGCGGCTGCCGGGCGGTCCGGTCAGGTCGCAGAAGGAGATCGGCCAGGCGTCCGATCCCGTCACGGCGGCGGCCCGCTCCGGTACCGAGGCCGGGCGGCTGCTCGCGGGCGTCGGGATGAACGTCAACCTCGCGCCGGTCCTCGACGTCCATCGGGCGGAAGGCGACTTCGCCGACCGGCTGGGGCGCTCGTACAGCACGGATCCGGCGGTGTGCGGCCGGCTGGGCGCCGCGTTCGTCACGGCCCAGCAGCGGGCCGGGGTCGCGGCGACCGTGAAGCACTTTCCCGGGCTGGGCGCGGCCGGCGCCGAGGAGAACACCGACCTGCGCCCCGTCACGCTGAGCGTCCCGCGATCGACTCTGCGGAGCGTCGACGAGGCGCCGTACGCCCCGGCGATCACGGCCGGGGTCCGGCTCGTGATGCCGTCCTGGGCCGTCTATCCGGCGCTGGATCCGAAGCGGCCCGCGGGCCTGTCCCCCGTGGTCCTCGAGGAGCTCCGCGGCCGGATCGGCTTCCGTGGCGTCACCGTGAGCGACGCGATCAACGCGGGCGGCCTGGAGGGGTTCGGCACGTACGCGGAGCGGGCGGTCGCGGCGGCGCGGGCCGGGATGGACCTCATCCTCGTCTGCTCTCAGCGGGTCGGCGACGGGCAGGCGGTGGTCTCCGGTCTCGCCGGCGCCCTGCGGGCCGGGCGACTGGACCGGCGCGGCTCCGACGCCGCGCGGGCACGGGTCGCGAACCTGCGCCGCGGCTCCGCCTGAATCTTCGTGTTTCGGACAGGCTACTGCGGCAAAATCCGGGTTCCTGGCACTACCATCCGATGTGTCCGTCAACCGGTCGTGGGCACGGCCGACGCATCCGGAGAGAGGCCCCATGAGTGGCGATCAGGGCGATGGCGACCTGACCGGGGTGGCAGACTGATGGGACCCATGCGCACGACGTCCCCCCACATCCTGGTGGTCAACGGCACCAAGGTCCGCCGCCCGGTGTTCGTCCTGGGCGCGCCCCACTCGGGAACCGACCTCCTCGCCCGTGCTCTCAGACGCTCCACCGGATTCCACGTCACGCTGGGGCGCCCCGGCGTCGTCCGGACGGTGTACGCCTTCGCCCGGCGGCCCTCGATCGCCACGGAACGCGGGCAGGGCGCGGCGCGGGTGCTGCGCGACGCGTACGCGCACACCTGGCAGGTCACGCGGGAGGGCTGCGGCGAGTGCCCGGCGGACTGCCGCGAGCTGGGCCGGATCGGCGCCGACGGCACGTGCGCGGACCCGCGCGGCGTCCAGCGCTTCGCCGACGCCACCCCGGACCTGATCTACAGCACGGACGTGATCCTCGACGCCTTCCCCGACGCGCAGCTCATCCAGATCATCCGGGACGGCCGGGACGTCGTCGCCGGGATGCTCACGGACGAGCGTTGCCTGGCGTGGTTCCGGCCCGGGTTCGCCAATCTCGACGAGGTCTTCCCCAATCCGTTCTTCGGGGTCGAGGACGTCACCGAACGCGCCCGCTGGCCCCAGGCCGGGGTCGCGGTGAAGTGCGCGCTGCGCTGGCGGGGGTCGATCCGGCTCAGCGCCCGGCTGCGCGCGCAGACGCCCGAGGAGCAGCTGTTCACCATCCGGTACGAGGAGCTCGTCGCCCGGCCCCGCGAGGTCGTCTCGGCGCTGTCCGACTACCTCGGCCAGCGGGTCGCCCGCACCGCGCTGTACGGCATCCACGACGGAGGCGTCGGCCGGTGGCAGGAGGAGCTGACGCCCAAACAGGTGACCCAGGTGGAGAAGATCGCCGGGGCGGAGCTCGGCCGTCTCGGCTACCGGCTCAGCGACCGGGTATAGCCCGCGGGCTCCCGCGTTCGGCATAGCGCCAGCCGATCGCCAGTCCGGCCGCACCGCACCCGACCAGGAGTGCCGTGATCCGCCGCATCCCGCGCCTGTTCTTCACCATCGCGCTCACTCCGCAGTGACGATCCGCCGCTCGCCTCATGCTGTCCCGAGCGCGCGACGGCGGCGTTGCGATGAGAATGCGCTCAGGTGAAACCCCGTGGGCGGCCCACGGCGTACGGCCGGAACGGACGAGGTGCCCGCGGGCCCGGGGCCGCCGGGCGGCGGCCCCGAACGCCGGACGCGGATCTCAGTCCTCGTTGTCCCCGTCGTCCCCGTCGTCCCGGCCGGACCCGCTGAAGACCGACTCGTGCGTACGGTCGATGTCGTCGCCGGACCCGTCCACGCAGCGCACCGTGACGCCGTGGCCGGGCCCGTGGCTCGTGGCGCATCCGTTCGGCTGCCGCACCGGTGGCCGTCGTCGCCCTCCCGCCGGCTCCGGTACGGGGGTGGCCCCCGCACGGAACGCCGAGAGCCACGGCCGCCGGTGCCGGACCTCACGGAACAGCCGGTGATGGGCCAACCCGGCCCGGGCGGTGTGGTGATGGGAGATGTCCACGTCCCGGTTCACCGGTTCGATCCTCTGACGGCAGCCGGTCGCCGCCAGCGCGGCTCCTAAGAGCGCGCCCGCCATGACGATCGAAAATCTCATCTGGCCCCCCGATCCACGTCCCGCTCAGGGACTGAAGTAGTGCTGCATCCGGGTGATCCGGCCCCGGCCGTCGAACCACAGCTCGAACATGTGCGACCTGTCCAGCAGCGGATGGAGTCGCGTCTGCAGCTTGATGAGCAGGGTGCGGAACTCCTCCGGGGTGAGCCGGATCCCGCGTACCCAGTCGGTGACGCCGTCGTTGGCGATCGGGGCGGACGCCCGGATCACCACCCCGGACGCCAGCCGCAGCGGCACGTAGCGCCCCACGTCCGCCGGGTGCACCGTCTCCGGTCCCCCGGGCTGGACCTTGCGGGCCGGCGCGAACAGCACGGTCTCCGCCGTCGGGCCGGCCATGACGAGTCCGAAGACGCGGGAGCGGTCGGCGTACGCCGCCCCCGGCGCGGTGGTGTCCGGGCCCGCCGACGGGACCCCCGGGCCGGGCGGGTCGGTCCGCTCATCGGTACGCGCGCCGGTCAGCAGCAGCGTCCCGGCGCAGGCGACCAGCGCGACGGACGTCACCCAGCGTGCCCGTCTGGTATACGCAGCGCTCACGCTCGGGATCTACCCTGGTCTCCACCAGGTCATTCCTCTGTACTGACCGGGCAATGGCGAGTCACCACATATGACGGAAAGCCCATTGCGTCCGATTCACCCGTCATGACGGCATGGGACGCCGCAGATCACGCCCGGTCGGGGTTCTGCTCACCGCCGGCGTTCTCGGGATCCCGCCTGCGGACGTGGGAGGCGGGGCGTTCGAGTTCTTCGGCGACGAGCCGGCCGACCTCCCGGAACAGCTCGCTGCTCGGCCAGATCTCACGCGGTGGGGGGATATGGGTACGGGCTCGGTCACCCGGCATCGCCATCGACCGTTCCCTTCGTTGTCGCGGACGGATGATGAGTCCGTCTACCCGCGAACGGCCGATGTACGCGGGGCCGTCCGCTTCCCGGTGGTCGGCGCGGCCCCCCCCCCCCGGCCGCCCCCCCGAACAGCACCGCCGAGTCCACCGGGGCGCGGGCGTCCCGG
>NZ_JAMXMV010000002.1 GCF_024055715.1 Actinoallomurus soli | reverse complement strand
GGACGGACGAACCTCTGGTGTGCCAGTTGTACCGCCAGGTGCATGGCTGGTTGGCTACGTTCGGTCGGGATAACCGCTGAAAGCATCTAAGCGGGAAGCCTTCCTCCAGATGAGGTCTCCCAACCCTGGTGGTTGTAAGGCCCCCAGCTAGACGACTGGGTTGATAGGCCGGAGATGGAAGCACCGTGAGGTGTGGAGTTGACCGGTACTAATAGGCCGAGTGGCTTGACACACACTCTGTTTTGTTCGCGTTCACTATGCGGTTCCCGGGACACGGCCGGGAACATCGACCCCGAGACCGGTCTCATTTGGTCGTTTCGGTGGTTATGGCGAAGGGGAAACACCCGGTCCCATTCCGAACCCGGTAGTTAAGCCCTTCAGCGCCGATGGTACTGCACTGGAGACGGTGTGGGAGAGTAGGACGCCGCCGGACACTTACATAGATCAGGAAAGCCCGCCAGGCTGACGCCGGCGGGCTTTCCTGCGTTCACCGGCCATTTTTCATCCCAACGGAGCCGACCTATCGCGTTCCGCAGCCATCGACCCCGCCGAGACGCTGACCACGTGCGAGGACCCCGCCATGGCGGTCCGCTCACTGGGCAAGAGCGCTTCAGCGCCTACCGGCTCGGGACAATGCCTCCTCAGCCTGAGCGGCGAGGGCACCGACGAGGTCGGTCGCGGATGGCAGATCGTCGATGAGGTCGATGGCCTCGCCGGCCCATACCGGCAGTGCGGGTAGATCGCCGCGCGTAACGCCGTCCTGGTAAGCCTGTCTGGCCCGCGGATCGGCCGCGAGCTCCGCCTCCCTGCCGCGCCATCGGTCGAGGTACGGGTGGTTGAGGGTCCGAGCGGTGTACTTCGCGGGCCACCGCGAGCCTCGAGCGATGTCCAGCACTCTGCTGCGCTCGGTGTCCTCCCCGCGGCCTTCGATGATCGCCTTGGTGATCGACGGGTCGACGAGGGACTCGGCCGTGGCCTGGAAGCGGGTGCCGATGAGGGCTCCGGCCGCACCCAGCGCCAGGGCCGCGGCCACACCGCGCCCGTCGGCGACGCCTCCGGCCGCCAGCACCGGCACCGGTGCCGCCAGGTCGACCACGATGGGCACGAACGGCAGCGTCGATCGTCCGCGCCGGGCGCCATGTCCACCACCCTCGGTGCCCTGGGCCACGATGACGTCGGCGCCCAGGTCCACCGCCTGACGGGCCTCTTCCAGATCGGTGACCTGGAGGATCAGTGCCGCACCTGACGCGCGGACGTGCTCGGTCAAGGGACTCGGGTCGCCGAAGGACAGCATCACCGCACTGGGGCCCCACTCCAGCACCCGCTCGACCGCGCCGACATCGATCGCCCAGGTCAGGAACCCGACCCCCCACGGCTTCTCGGTGCCCTTCGCGACGATCGGCAACTCGTGAGCCAGCCAGTCCCGGTCCCCGTTGCCGGCGCCCAGCAGCCCCAGGCCTCCGCCGTTGGAGACCGCCGCGGTAAGCGCACCGCCGGCCGACCCGCCCATCGGCGCCAGCGCGATCGGGTGCTCCGTCCCGAACATCTCCGTGAACGCCGTCGACAATGCCATGCCCGTCATCATCCCGCTCGCCGCCGTACGGGGAGGCCTGGACGGACCGACCGGCGGCTCGTGGCATCGTCCATCCCGGCGCCGACCGGGCGCCCGACGTCAGACGTGCGGGGTGACCTGGGACAGGTCACGCTCATTCTTCGGTCCGGCGTACCTCGGTGTACGGAGAGATACCCGCACGGACCCGAGCGAACGTGGGCAAGTCGCCAAGGCTCGACAAGGGAGAACGCGCCGGTGCGCGATTCCGCACCGGCGCGTTCGTCCCGTCAGGATCTCGACGCGATCAGCCGCAGGCCTGCTTGAGCTCCTTGCCAGAGTTGACGAGGTTCGAAGTGTCGGGCATCTGCGGGTTTCCGCTCGCGGTCTGCCTCATCTGCCCCGCGAGCTGCTCCATCGCGGAGGCCGCGTGGTCCGCCGCCTTCTGAACCTTGCCGTCACCGGAGTCCTTGCCCTGCCGGCGCATCTTGGCGGCGGCGTTGGCGTACGTCTGTGCCAGCGCGTTCGGGTCGTTGATCTGCGTCATGCCCGTACGCGTCGTCTCCTGGATGGTGCTCTGCAGCTTGTCGCACGCGGCCTTCTTGTTCCCGCTGCCGCACGCGGCGGCCGAGAGCGCCAGTGTGGTCGTCAGCACGAGTGCTCCTGCGAGGCGAAGGGGGGTCTGCGTCACTGGGGAGGATCCTCCATGGTCGTCGGTGGGCCGCCCGAGGCGTTCCGGACCCCTCTTCGACAGCCTCGGGGCGGCCGTGGTTCCCGCAACCTCGCTGAAGATCGATGTCAGGCCAGGACGTCGGTGGCGCGGTGGTCGTCGCCCGCGCCGTCGATGAGCAGGATGGCGCCGCGCGAGTTCTCGGCGCGCAGCGGGATGATCTCGCGATAGGCGGGCGAGTCGTACCAGGCCCGCGCGCTGTCCAGGTCGGGGAACTCGATGAGGATCAGGTCGCCCGACCAGTCGCCCTCCCGCACGTCGGGCCGGGCGCCGTGGATCAGGAACCGGCCGCCGTACGGCTCCAGCGTCGCGTCGATCCGCTCGAGGTACTCGACGATCGCCGGGCCCGCGGCGACATCGTGCAGGTGTCCGACGGCGTATCCGGCCATGATTCTCCTCCTTCATCGTGGACCGCGGCCAGGTCCGCCGCGGACGATTCAAAGGATGGCGCGCGGGAGGTACGGAGGGCGATTACGCATGAGGTAATGCCAGACCGTCCCCGCACGCCTCCGGGCCATCGGCGCGCGCCGGCGGGTGGAGGTCGCGCGCGGGGGCCAGGGGCGTGTGCGCGACGATGTGATCGTGTGCGGACCGATCATGGGACAATTCGGTCGGTCTCGGCGTGAGGCGCTCGGCGAGCGCGGCCGGGACGGTCATCTCGGGAGGGCTCGCGGTCAGCGGTCTCCCGGCGCCCCGACCAGGAGGAACGATGTCCGAGCCGTACGGCCAGCCGCCCTCGCCCAACTGGCAGCCGTCCCCGGTGCCGCCCGGGACGCCCGGGCCGGGGCCCGCACCGTACGGGACGCAGCCTCCTCCTCCCGGCGCGCCCGGCCCCGGCGCGCCCGGCCCCGGCCCCGGCATGGCGGGCCCGGCCGGCCCGCAGGCCCCGTACGGCCAGCCCGGTGCTCAGGCCCCCTACGGTGGTCAGCCCGGAGCGCAGGCCCCGTACGCCCAACCTGGCGCCCAGGCGCCGTACGGGCAGCCTGGTGGGCAGGCTCCCTACGGGCAGGCCGGTGGGCAGGCCCCGTACCCGCCGGCCGGGCCGTACCCGTCCAGCCCCTACGGGGCGCCTACGCCGTTCGGGCCGCCCGGAGGGCCGGACGCGGCCAGGCGCCGGAAGCGCGCGCTGATCGTCCTGCCGCTCGCTCTGGTCGTGCTGATCGGGATCATCGTGGCCGGCCGGCTCTCGTCGCACAGTGAGGACGCGGCCGTCGGGGACTGCGTCCACCGGGTGACGAGCGGGGCGACCCAGAGCAAGGACGACAGCATCACGATCGTGAAGTGCACGGACCCGGCGGCCACCTACAAGGTCGTCGGCAAGGTCGATCACGTCTCGAAGATCAGCCTGAACATCCGGGAGAACCTTCCCAGCGACGGCAAGGGCATCTGCGGCCAGTTCCCCTCGGCGACCGTCCGTTTCTGGAAGGGCACCAGCAAGGACGGCTACGTGCTCTGCCTCGCGCCGAACCAGCACTGAGCAGAGTCGGCATAACGGTCCTCGGCGGGGTGGCGGCGCGATGGCGGCCCCGCCGGGTGGTCGTGGGCTCCGCCACACAAAGTTCCGGTAACGCGTCCTGAAAGGCGTTGGTGCGGCACAATCTGACTACTGTCCGCGAGAAGGGAGTCACGCATGGAAGCCGAACCTCCGAGTACCCCGTCCTCCAGCGGTTCCCACCCGTGTGTGGTCAGGCCCGACATCGAGCTGCTGGAAGAGGTGCTGGACCGGCTGGAGGTCAGCTCGTTCCGGGACACCCGCGGCCGTCTGGGCACGCGCTGGCCGTGCTTCAGCCTCTTCTTCACCATCCACGACGAGGACGAGGTCTTCTCGGCCCGTACGATCTATGACCACTACTTCAGCGTCGAGGACAAGCCGGCGCTCTGCGCGGCCCTCGACGAGTGGAACCGCGACACCACCGGGCTGAAGGGCTACACCGCCACCGATGACGACGGCAGTGTGGTCATCGTCACCGAGGCGATGATGCGCGTCGACGGCGGCGTGACCCGTGAGCAGTTCGCGGCGTCGGCGACCATCTGGCTCGGTCTGGCCGGGTCCTTCCACCTCTGGCTCACGCAGCGGCTGTCCCTCGTCGGGCTCGCCGGCGAGCCCCTCTGACCGACCCCGGTCGTCGCGCGTTCCGGCCACCCGCTCCCTCGATCGATGGGTTCAGGGGGATTCGTCTCGGCAATAGGTTGCTTAGGGCAACCAAGTGGGGTTATAGTTGCTTCAGGCAAGCAACTGCCCCCGCCTCCTCTCCCGGTCACTCTCGTACCCCCGCGTCGGACCGGCCAGGGCGAGGCCCCCCACTCTCTTCCGCGCGGACCCGATCGCGCGGTCACCGAACGAACGACCCCCACCCCTGTACGGGAAGGGGAGCGAAGGGAACTTGATGACAACCGCAGCACCGGCCGAGGCGCGGGCGCCCGGCCACGGAGCGGACGCCCCGATGTCGCATCGGCAGATCATGGAAGCGCTGTCCGGCCTGTTGCTCGGCCTGTTCGTCGCGATCCTGTCCTCGACCGTCGTGTCGAACGCGCTCCCGACGATCACCGCCGACCTGCACGCGAGCCAGACCGCCTACACCTGGGTGATCACCGCGACCCTGCTCGCGACCACGATCTCCACCCCGATCTGGGGCAAGCTCGCGGACCTGATGAGCAAGAAGCTCCTCATCCAGCTGGGCCTGCTCGTGTACGTCGCCGGGTCGGCGATCGCCGGCCTCTCGCAGAACCCCGGAATGCTCATCACCGCCCGGGTGGTACAAGGTCTCGGCGCCGGCGGTCTGACCGCCCTGGCCCAGACGATCATGGCGGTGATGATCGCGCCGCGTGAGCGCGGTCGCTACTCCGGCTACATGGGCGCGGTCTTCGCGCTGGCCACGATCGGCGGCCCGCTGATCGGTGGCGTCATCGTCGACACGTCCTGGCTCGGCTGGCGCTGGTGCTTCTACGTCGGCGTGCCGTTCGCGGTCATCGCCCTGATCGTCCTGCAGAAGACCCTGCACCTGCCGGACCGGAAGCGGCAGGTCAAGGTCGACTGGCTCGGCGCCACGCTGCTGACCGCCTCCGTGTCCCTGCTGCTGATCTGGGTCTCCTTCGCCGGCACCAAGTACGACTGGCTGTCCTGGCAGACCGCCGTCATGGTCATCGGCGCCCTGGTCATTGCCGCGATCTTCGTGTTCGCGGAGAGCAAGGCCGCCGAGCCGATCCTGCCGTTGCCGCTGTTCCGCAACCCGACCATGAGCCTGGCGGTCGTGGCGAGCCTGTTCATCGGTGTCGCGATGTTCGGCGCGACGACCTTCCTCAGCCAGTACTTCCAGCTCGCCCGCGGTGACTCGCCGACGAAGGCGGGCCTCATGACCCTGCCGATGATCGCGGGTCTGGCCCTGGCGTCGACGATCGCCGGCCGGATCATCAGCCGCACCGGCCGGTACAAGGGCTTCATGGTCGCGGGCGGCATCCTGATGACCGCCGGGTACGGCCTCATGAGCATGCTGCGTCACGACACGGCGTACTGGGAAGTCTCGATCTTCATGTTCTTCATCGGCGTCGGCCTCGGCACGACGATGCAGAACACCGTCCTGGCCGTGCAGAACCAGGTGCGCAACGACCAGATGGGCGCGGCCAGTTCCTCCGTCTCGCTGTTCCGTACGCTCGGTGGCGCGATGGGCGTCTCCGCACTCGGCGCGCTGCTGTCCAACCGGGTCGTCCACTACACGGCGGACGGCCTGGCCCGCCTCGGCATCCACCAGGCCGCCTCCAGCGGCGGCGAGTCCATTCCCAACCTGTCCAAGCTGCCCGCCCCGGTCCGCGCGGTCGTCGAGGCGGCCTTCGGCCACGGCATCGGCAACGTGTTCCTGTTCGCCGCCCCGTGCGCGTTCGTCGCGCTGATCGCGATCCTGTTCATCAAGGAGGTGCCGCTGCGCACCTCGCGCCTCGAGGAGCAGAAGGCCGAGCCCGCCCCGGTGGCCGAGCCCGCCCTGGTGGCCCAGGCCGCCTCGGTCGCCCAGGCCGCCCCGCGCGGCCAGCACGCCCGGCGTGAGGAGTGGCAGCCGGCCGCCGCGACCGCGATGGCGGGGAACGGCAACGGCTCGTACGACGGCCGTCCCGGCGCGACGCGCCCCTTCGCCACCCAGCCCGGCGCGGCCCCGGCCGTCGCCGAGGCGGCGGCGGCGCAGTACGGCACGACCGCCTCGGCCGCGCCCGTGGCGAGCCTGATCGAGACGCCGGCCCCGCTCAACGGGAACGGGTCGCCGGCGGGCGGCGGCGTGATCCGCGGCTACATCCGCGGCTCCGACGGCAGCCCGGTGCCGCACGCGGCGATCACTCTGATCGACATCCGCGGCCGCCAGATCGGCCGCGCGACGGCGCGGACGGACGGCCGGTACGAGGTCGGCACTCCCGGCAGCGGCACGTACGTGCTGATCGCCGCGGCCGGTGACCACGACCCGCAGGCCGCCACCCTGGTGACCGGCGACCAGCCGCTCGACTACGACCTGGTCCTGTCCGGCAACGGCGGCCTCACCGGGACCGTGCGCGACACGAACGGCTCGGCCATCGCGGGCGCGATGGTCGTCGTGACCGACATCCGCGGCGAGGTCGTCGCGAACGGCCTGACCGGCGCCGACGGCGGCTACTCCTTCAACCAGGTCGTCGCCGGTACGTACACCGTCGCGGTCAGCGCCGAGGGGCACCGCCCGGCCGCGCTGCTCGCCGAGGTCGGCGGCGACGGCGTCTCGAAGGTGACCCGGCAGGACGTCGAGCTGCAGCCGGGCGTCCGCATCGCCGGCACCGTCCAGGCGCGCGGGCGCGGCCCGGTCGAGGACGCCCACGTCACCCTGCTCGACGCGGCCGGCAACGTCGTCGCCGTCACCACCACCGGCCCGGACGGCCGCTACTCCTTCGCCGACCTGACCGGCGGGCAGTACACCGTCACCGCGACCGGGTACGCGCCGGTGGCGAGTTCGGTCAGCCTGAACGGGCATGACGTGGACGAGCACGACATGTGGCTCGGCCACACCACGAGCTGACCCCGATGACCGGGCCGGCCCGCCCCGGCCCGGTCATCGTTTCGAGCTGTCACCCGGAAGGGGTCGACGAACAGCCCCGCGCTGGTGGATCCTTACCGTCGCCTCGATCATCGAGGGGGACGGCCAGGCATGAGGAAGCGAGCGATGACCGAAGCACCAGTCTCCACGGCACCGGCTCCGGCCGGCACCGGTAAGGACCAGGCGTACAACGCGCTCGAGCACGAGCTCGGCGTGCTGCTGCGCCGCGCGCGGGCGCTGTCCGCGGGGATGATGCGCGAGGTCCATCCCGATCTGGACCCCGCGGCGTACGGGCTGCTCGTGGGCCTGCGCGAGTGCGCTCCGGCCCGCCCCAGCGACCTCGCGGACTACTTCAAGGTCGGCAAGGCCACGATGAGCCGCCAGCTCAAGGTGCTGGAGGGGCTCGGCCTGATCGAGCGGCGGCCGGACCCGGACGACCGGCGCGCGCACCTGTTCGACCTCACCCCGGAAGGGCGCTGCCGGATGGACGCGGTCAGCGCCGCCCGCCAGGAGAGCTTCCACCAGCTGCTCGGGGCCTGGCCGGAGGAGGACGTCCGCGTCCTGGCCACGATGCTGGCCCGGTTCAACCGGCTCGTCGAGACCGCCACGAAGCCGCTCCGGTCGCGCACGGACACCTCCTCCTGCTGACGCCGCCGGGTAAAGGCTCATTAACCCGCCGCTGCCACTAATCTTCGGCGAATGCGGCGAATACTGATCATCTGCACCGTTGCCGGGATACTCGCGTCGGCCGGCGCCTGCGGCGGCAGCGGTGATTCGAAGAAGAACGACGCGAAGGGCTCGTCGAGCCGGCCGGCCGACGGCGCCGGGAAGACGGCCGGCGGGGACACCACCTCCAAACCCGCCGCCGGCGGGCACGCGGTCGTCCTGGAGGTGCAGGGGTCCGGAGAGCTTCCCGGCATCCTGTACAACACCACGACCAGCGGCAACGCCTCGAACGTGAAACTGCCGTGGAAGAAGACCGCCAAGGTGCCGGGCGGTCACCTGCTCGCCGTCCTCGCCAGCTCCACGTCGGGGAACCTGACCTGCAGCATCACGGTCGACGGAAAGGTCGTCACCAAGAAGACCGGCACGGTCGCCCAGTGCCGTTATCAGCTCAAGAAGTAAGCGTCAGCCGAACTCTGTACGAACCCCCGGTCGCGGCCTACCTTCTGATTTGGGATCGCTCCAAAACGCGGCGGCTCTCAGACCCGAAGGAGACGGTGTGACGCAAGCAGTCGGGCAGCTCGGCATCCCCCGCATCCCCGTGTCGTTGCGGTGGGATGGCGAGCCGGTGAGTTCCTACCGGTTGACGGACGACGGACTGGAGATCTCCGCCGGACCGGGCACGGACCTGTTCATCGATCCGCAGCGTACGGCCGTCACGTTGAACGCGCCGCACCTGCTCGCCTGCGCGGAGGGCGACTTCCTGCTCAGCGCCCGCGTCCAGGTCGGCTTCGAGTCGACGTTCGACGCGGGCGCGCTGCTCGTGTGGCTCAACGACCGCGCCTGGGCGAAGCTCGCCTTCGAGCTGTCCCCGCAGCGTGAGCCCATGGTGGTGTCCGTGGTGACGCGAGGCACGTCCGACGACTGCAACTCCTTCGTCGTCGACGGGGGTCACGTCTGGCTGCGGGTGGCGCGGGTCGGCGCGGCGTACGCCTTCCACGCCTCCACCGACGGGGTCCACTGGCGGCTCATCCGCCACTTCGCGCTGTACGCCTCGGAGACGCCGTCGTACGGCTTCTCGGCGCAGTCGCCGACGGGAGCCGGCTGCACCGCCGCCTTCGACGCGATCGCCTACGAGCCGAGGCGCCTCTCGGAGCTGCGCGACGGCTCCTGAACGGCCGTCCTCCGCCGCTCCAGCTCCACCGGGTCGTGCGCGGAGAAGACCGTGACGTCACCGGCCCGGGCCAGTTCCCGGAGCCGGTCGACGTTGTGCAGCCGCGTCGTACGGTCGGCCTGGACGAGCGTCTGGAACAGCCGCAGGCCCGGCGGGCAGCCGCCCGACTCGACCTGGTCGTGGTGGAAGTAGGCGTCGCCGGCGTGCAGGAGCCAGCCGTCGCCGGTCTCGACCGCGACGCCGACGTGGCCCCGCGTGTGCCCGGTCAGCGGGATCAGCAGCAGTCCGCCGGGCAGATCGCGTACGGCCTCGAACCCGTGCCAGCGGTCGCCGCCGGTGGTGTGCTCGACCCAGCGCGGCCGGTGCGACCACAGCACCGGCCGGTAGCGCTCGCGCTCCCAGAACGTCACCGGGCGCCGCGCGGCCTCCAGCTCGGTGGCGTGCACGTGGACCTCGGCCTCCGGGAAGTCGGTCAGGCCGGCCGTGTGGTCCAGGTCGAGGTGGGTCAGCACGATGTGGCGCACGTCGGCGGCCGTATGGCCCAGCGCCGCGATCTGGCGGACGGCGGTCTCGGTGACGTCGAGCCGCGGCCGGGTCATCGCGACGAACGGCCGGCCGAGGATGTCCTTGGGCCGGGCGACGGCCTGCGTCCCCAGGCCCGTGTCGACGAGCACGAGACCGTCGTCGGTCTCGATCAGCAGGCAGTGGCAGACCAGCCGCCCCGTCGTCCGGTCGCCGCTCTCGTTCAGGAGCCGCCCGCCGAACGGCCGCATCGTGCCGCAGTTCAAGTGATGGACGCGCACGCGGACCCTCCCTGACGTCGCCGGACCAGCGCCTCATCGTAGGCCAGCGTGATCACGCGTGACGATCCCCGAGCCCGGGGATCGCACCCCCGTGACGCGGAGGCGGTCGGCGGCGGGAACGGCGAGCGCGGCGATGAGGCCGAGGGCGATGGCGACGACGTGCTCGCGGCCCGCGAGATTCGGCAGCAGGGTGACCTCGGTGACCATCGAGGTCAGCAGGATGGTCAGCGTCCGCGGCGCGCGTCGGACGCAGCACAGGTAAGCGACGAGCGCGACGACCGCCGCCGACGGGCCGGTGTCGGAGACGTACCGGGAGATCCACGGCAGGCCGACGATCGAGCCCGGCCCGAGGTAGCACATGATCCGGCCGCTGAGCGTGCACAGGAACGTCGCGGTCAGCGCGACCGTGAGCGTACGGCGCCGGCCGACGTACGTCTCGGCGACGCCGAACACCACGAACACCTGCAGCAGCGACCCCCAGACCGGGAGGTTCGGCGCCGGCGCGTACATCGATGCGGGCAGCCGGAGCACGGCGAGGTAGAACGGGGTGGAGGGGGAGACGTCGCTGATCAGCCGGACGATGGAGGCGCCGAGGGCGGAGAAGTGCAGCGACCACAGCAGGAACACCGCCGCGGCCGAGCCGAACGCCAGCGGCAGCCGGCCGCGCCGCAGCCGTTCCAGTGGTTCGGCCGTCAGCCGACGCGCCTCCGCCACGAAACCCGTGATCACATCATGACCTCACGTAGAAGGGACCTTGACCATTACCTGAATGATCGCTCCGGAGGGCCTCCGCGTCCTCCCCCCGCAGGCTGATTTCGACTCGGCCGTGGGCGTGAGTGATCCGCGCGCAGGCCGACGATGTGACGACGGTCCCGAAATCCGGCTAGATGGGATGAATCAGTCAATTTTGGGGAGAAGGGGGAACGTGTCAGCCTCTACGAAGAGTGAGTTCGTTGTCGTCGCCAACCGCCTGCCCGTCGACCGTGTCGTCGACGAGGACGGCGAAGCGTCCTGGCGCCGAAGTCCCGGCGGCCTGGTCACCGCGATCGTCCCCGTCATGCAACGGCGCGGCGGTGCGTGGGTCGGCTGGGTCGGCGCGCCCGACGAGGACCTGGAGCCGTTCAGCACCGAGGGCATGGACCTCGTCCCCATCCGCCTGTCCGCGGAGGAGGTCGAGCGCTACTACGAGGGCTTCTCCAACGCCACTCTCTGGCCGCTGTACCACGACGTTGTCGCCACGCCGGTGTACAAGCGGACGCTGTGGGAGGCGTACGTCCGGGTCAACCGGCGGTTCGCGGAGGCGGCCGCGGAGGTTGCCGCCGAGGGCGCGATCGTCTGGATCCAGGACTACCAGCTCCAGCTGGTGCCGAAGATGCTCCGGGAGCTCCGCCCGGACCTGCGCATCGGCTTCTTCCTGCACATCCCGTTCCCGCCGATGGAGCTGTTCGTCCAGCTGCCCTGGCGCAAGCAGATCATCGAGGGCCTGCTCGGCGCGGACCTGGTCGGCTTCCAGACCGCCGACGCCGCCGCGAACTTCTCCCGGCTCTGCAAGCGCCTGGCCGGCGCGAAGACCCAACGCGGCGAGATCGTCGTCGGCGACCGGGTCGTACGGGCCGAGGCGCACCCGATCTCGGTCGACGTCAACGAGCTGATCGACCTGATCGGCCGGCCCGAGGTACGGCAGCGGGCCGCGGAGATCCGCGCGGAGCTCGGCAACCCGGGCACGATCCTGCTCGGCGTCGACCGGCTCGACTACACCAAGGGCATCCGCCAGCGGCTGCAGGCGTTCAGCGAGCTGTTCCGCGACGGGCGGCTGAAGAGCGGCGACGCGGTGTTCGTCCAGATCGCCACCCCCAGCCGCGAACGCGTCGAGGAGTACCGCCGGCTGCGCAACGACATCGAGTTGTACATCGGCCGGGCCAACGGCCTGTACTCCGAGCTCGGCTCCCCGATCATCAACTACCTGCACACGTCGTACACGCGCGACGAGCTGGCCGCCCTCTTCCTCGCCGCCGACGTGATGGTGGTGACGCCGCTGCGCGACGGCATGAACCTCGTGGCCAAGGAGTACGTCGCCTGCCGCGCCGACCTGCGCGGCAGTCTGGTGCTCAGCGAGTTCGCCGGGGCGGCGGAGGAGATGAAGCGCGCCTTCCTCGTCAACCCGTACGACATCGACGGCATGAAGCAGACGCTGCTGGACGCCATGAACGCGAGCCCGGCCGAGCAGCACCGCCGGATGCGGGCCCTGCGCAAGCGGGTCATCGAGTACGACGTGGACCGGTGGGCCCACGACTTCCTCGAGGCCCTGGAGCGCCCGCACGCGTCCGAGCGGTCGTTCGAGGAGGTC
Source organism: Actinoallomurus soli (assembly GCF_024055715.1). Classification (GTDB taxonomy): domain Bacteria; phylum Actinomycetota; class Actinomycetes; order Streptosporangiales; family Streptosporangiaceae; genus Actinoallomurus; species Actinoallomurus soli. The sequence goes on along the minus strand of NZ_JAMXMV010000002.1, from coordinate 653,448 downwards.
GCGCCCGCCGTCTGACCGGCGGGCGCCGCCCGGCGTCCAGCGCCTCGACAGGGCGTGGCCGGTCCGAGACGCCGTCGACCTAGAGGCGGTCGACGGCGGTGACGTGGACGACCGCGCGGCCGGCCTCGTCGGAGGCGCGCAGGTCGACCTCGGCGCTGATGCCCCAGTCGTGGTGGCCCGCCGGGTCGTCGAAGACCTGCCGCACCCGCCACAGGTCCGTCTCCCGCTCGATCTGCAGGAGCTTCGGCCCGCGCGCGTCCGGACCGGTCTGGATCTCGTCGTGCTCCTCGAAGTAGGCGTCGAGGGCGTCGGCCCACCGGTCGGCGTCCCAGCCGTCCTCCGCGTCCAGCTCGCCCAGCTCGTCGTACCTCTCCAGGGCGGCGAGCTCCACCCGGCGGAACATCGCGTTGCGGACCAGCACCCGGAACGCGCGCTCGTTCGCGGTGACGACGGTGGGCGTCTCCTCGATCCGGGTGTGCTCCTCGGCGGTCTCCGGATGCTGGAGCTGCTCCCACTCGTCCAGCAGGCTGGAGTCGACCTGGCGGACCAGCTCGCCCAGCCACTCGATCAGGTCCTGCAGGTCCTCGGTCTTCACCGAGTCGGGGACGGTCTGCTGCAGGGCCTTGTACGCGCTCGCGAGGTAGCGCAGCACGATGCCCTCGACGCGGGCCAGCTGGTAGTACGCGACGTACTCGGTGAACGTCATCGCCTGCTCGTACATGTCCCGTACGACCGACTTCGGCTGCAGCGGGTAGTCCGCGACCCACGGGTGCCCGCGCCGGTAGATCTCGTACGCGCCCTCGAGCGTCTCCTGCAGAGGCTTGGGATAGGTGACGTCCTGCAGGAGCTCCATCCGCTCCTCGTACTCGACGCCGTCCGCCTTCATCTGCGCGACGGCCTCGCCCTTCGCCTTGTTCTCCTGCGCGGCGAGGATCTGGCGCGGGTCCTCCAGGATCGACTCGATCACCGACAGCACGTCCAGCGCGTACGACGGGGAGGACGGGTCGAGCAGCTCCATCGCGGCCAGCGCGAACGTCGACAGCGGCTGGTTGAGCGCGAAGTCCTCCTGCAGGTCGACGGTGAGGCGGGCGTACCGGCCCTCCTCGTCCGGCTCCTCGAGCTGTTCGACGACGCCGCCGGCCAGCAGGCTGCGGTAGATCGCGATCGCCTGGGAGATGTGGCGGCGCTGCTTCGCGCGGTCCTCGTGGTTGTCGGTGAGCAGCTTCTTCATCGCCTGGAACGCGTTGCCCGGCCGGCCGATGACGCTGAGCAGCATCGCGTGGCTGACCTGGAACCGCGACTGCAGCGGCTCGGGGTCGGCCGCGATGAGCTTGTTGAAGACCTCCTCGTCCCAGCCGACGAAGCCGTCCGGCGCCTTCTTGCGCACGACCTTGCGGCGCTTCTTCGGGTCGTCGCCGGCCTTGGCGAGGGCCTTCTCGTTCTCCACGACGTGCTCGGGGGCCTGCGCCACGACGTACCCGACGACGTCGAACCCGGCGCGGCCCGCCCGCCCGGCGATCTGGTGGAACTCCCGCGCCCGCAGCCGCCGCACCCGGCTGCCGTCGTACTTGCTCAGCGCGGTGAACAGCACGGTGCGGATCGGGACGTTGACGCCGACGCCGAGCGTGTCGGTGCCGCAGATGACCTTGAGCAGCCCGGCCTGCGCCAGCCGCTCGACCAGCCGGCGATACTTCGGCAGCATCCCGGCGTGGTGGATGCCGATCCCGTGCCGTACGAGGCGGGACAGCGTCTGGCCGAACTTCGTCGTGAAGCGGAAGTCGCCGATCAGCTTGGCGATCTCCTCCTTCTCGGCCTTGCTGGAGACGTTGATGCTCATCAGCGCCTGCGCCCGCTCGGCCGCCGCGGCCTGGGTGAAGTGGACGACGTAGATCGGGGCCTTCTGGTCGTGCAGCAGCTCCTCGATCGTCTCGTGCAGCGGCGTGACGCGGTACTCGTACTTCAGCGGCACGGGCCGCTGCGCCGAGGTGACGACGGCCGTGGGACGGCCGGTGCGCCGGGTCAGGTCCTCCTCGAACCGTGACACGTCGCCGAGCGTGGCCGACATCAGCAGGAACTGGGCCTGCGGCAGCTCCAGCAGCGGGATCTGCCAGGCCCAGCCGCGGTCCGGCTCGGCGTAGAAGTGGAACTCGTCCATCACGACCTGGCCGATGTCGGCGTCGGCGCCCTCGCGCAGCGCGATGCTGGCCAGCACCTCGGCGGTGCAGCAGACGATGGGCGCGTCGGCGTTGACGCTCGCGTCGCCGGTCATCATGCCGACGTTCTCGCTGCCGAACATGTCGATCAGGTCGAAGAACTTCTCCGACACCAGCGCCTTGATCGGCGCGGTGTAGAAGGTGACCTTGTCCTGGGCGAGCGCGGCGAAGTGCGCACCGGCCGCGACCAGGCTCTTCCCGGAGCCGGTCGGGGTGTTCAGGATGACGTTCGCACCCGAGACGATCTCGATGAGCGCCTCCTCCTGCGCGGGGTAGAGCGTGATCCCACGCTCGGTCACCCACGTGCTGAAGGCTTCGAACACGGCGTCGGGGTCGGATCCCTTGGGCAGACGGTCGATGAGGCGCACAGGTCAATACTGCCCGTCCCCGCCAAATCACGGGACCGCGCCTTGCTTCCCGGGCTCCACGAGGCTTAAAGTGATATCACTTTGATAGTTCACGCTAAGCACGTTGGAGGAGCCGTGACCGAGGTCGAGATGCCGAGGCCCAAGGTCGGCGAGCGGACCGCCGCCGGAGTCTCGGGCTGGGCGATGCTGGGAGCGGTCATCGTGGCCCTGGCCGCCGCCGTCGCGCTGTTCTTCACCCGGCAGCCCCTACTGATCACCCTGGCGATCGTCCTCATCGTCGCCGCCGCCTTCGTCTCCGTCGGGCTCACCGCCGTGGCGCCGGGCGAGGCCCGCGTCGTGCAGCTGCTCGGCCGGTACGTCGGGACGATCCGCACGGACGGCCTGCGCTGGGTCAACCCGCTGACCACCCGGCGGAAGATCTCCACCCGGATCCGCAACCACGAGACCGAGCGGACCAAGGTCAACGACGCCGAGGGCAACCCCATCGAGATCTCCGCCGTCGTCGTCTGGCAGGTCGAGGACACCGCCAGGGCCGTGTTCGAGGTCGACGACTTCGAGGAGTTCGTCGCGATCCAGACCGAGACCGCCGTCCGCCACATCGCCGGGATCTACCCGTACGACGCGCACGGCGACGAGCGGCTCTCCCTCCGCGAGAACGCCGACGAGATCACCGCCCGGCTGTCCGAGGAGATCGCGGCGCGCGTCGAGTCGGCGGGCGTGCACGTGGTCGAGTCGCGCATCACCCGCCTGTCGTACGCGCCGGAGATCGCCCAGGCGATGCTGCGCCGCCAGCAGGCCGGGGCCGTCGTCGCCGCCCGGCAGCGGATCGTCGACGGCGCGGTCGGCATGGTCGAGAGCGCGCTGAACCAGCTCGCCGAGCACGACGTCGTCGACCTGGACGAGGAGCGCAAGGCCACCATGGTCAGCAACCTGCTCGTCGTCCTCTGCGGCGACCGCGACGCCCAGCCCGTCGTCAACACGGGGTCCCTGTACCAGTGACGGAGCGCAAGAAGGTCCTGCTGCGGCTCGACCCGGCCGTCCACGACGCCCTGGCCCGGTGGGCGGCCGACGAGCTGCGCAGCACCAACGCGCAGATCGAGTTCCTGCTGCGCCGCGCGCTCACCGACGCCGGCCGCATGCCCCGCGACGCCGGCCGCATGCGGAGACCAGGACGGCCTCCGAAGGAGGAGGAATCCGAGTGATGAACCTGCCCCGATCGCTGCCCGCACGGCTCTACCTGCTCGCCTACGACCCGGACAAGGAGCGGATGACCGCGCGCAGCCGGCTCGGCCTGGTCCTGCGCGCCGCCGCGCTGGCGGACCTCTACCTCGACCAGCGGCTGGCCGACGACGACGGCAAGGTCAAGGTCGCCGCCGCCCGGCCGACGGGCGACCCTGTCCTCGACGCCGTGCTGCGCCAGATCGCCGACGCCGGGCCGCGGTCCTGGCGGCGCTGGGTCCGCGCCGGCGAGCGCCGCATCGTCCGTGAGGTCCGCGACCAACTGGAGAAGGAACGCTGGATCAAGGTCGAGCGGCGCCGGATCCTGCCCGATCGAGTCCGCCTGCGCGAGCGCCGTGAGGTCAAGCGGTACGCGGCGGAGGTCAAGTCCGCTCTGCGGCCCGCCGCGCAGGCCGACGGCCGCACCACGGCCGCCCTCGTCCTGGCCGCCCGTGGCGAGCTGCCGACCGTGCTGAGCCGCCGCGAGCGGCGCGAGCACCGGGGTCGCATCGAGGAGTTCGCCGACCCGCTCTGGCCGATCGCCCGCGCCCTGGAGCACGACCTGCGCCGGAAGCGCGCCGTCGTGGCGAGCGGCGCCTGACCCCGGGACTCCGGTGCGCGGCAGCCGGGGTATTCCCCGGTCCGGCTCTGCCCGGGTGGCCCCGGCTTTGTCTGTGGCGTCTACTGAGGGAAGACGAATTCTCCTGTGAGTAGACACCTGCTGGCGAGCACCCTGCCCCCGGCAGCCCGATTCTTCGCTTCATGTCTGGAATGGCGGTCGCGGCAGCCGAGTATCCGGGATTCGCAGATCCAACTCGGGGGAATGAGCGCGAGCGAAGGACCAGCGACGGGAAAGCGGGGGCGCTCCTATGTCCATTCGGTATTTCGTCGGCCTTGCCGGAATGGCGGGAATCGTCGTCGGGGCCGCGGTGGTGGGCGCCGGACCGGCGGCCGCCACCGGGTCGGCGAGGTCGACGACCGGCACGGTGGCGGGGTCGACGACCGGCACGGTGGCGGGGTCGACGGTCGGCGCGGCGGGCCGTCCGGTCGCACGAGCGCTGGCCGGGTGCGACGTGCTGCAGCCGGGGGCGTCCGCGGTGGCGCAGCAGGCGGTGCGGGCGGCGTGCTCGCAGCTCGGCGTCTGGTACAGCTGGGGCGGCGGCCACGGTCCCGTTCCCGGCGCGACGTACGGCCATTATGACGGCCAGGATCCGGCCAGCAAGAACGACGGGCAACGGCTCGGATTCGACTGCTCGGGATTGGTGCGATACGCCTATTACCGGGCGACCGGCCGCGACATTCTCAATGGCACGGCCGACAATCAATTCCATACCGGGCGGGCCGTCGCGCGATTCTCTCCGGGGCAGGGCACCGGTCCGCTTCTCCCCGGCGACCTGCTGTTCTGGGGCCGCGGGTGGGTGCACCACGTCGCGATCTACCTCGGGGCCGGCCAGATGGTCGAGGCGTTCCAGTCGGGGACGCACGTCCGGATGACGCCGGTCCGCCTCGGCGGCGACTACGCCGGCGCCGTCCGGGTCGACGGCGGCGGAGGCGGCGGGGGACAGCCCGGCCAGGTGAAGTACTGGGTGAACACCTTCGCCGACGCCGTCGGCTACCGGGAGCCGAACACCGGCGACGCCCAGGGCGTGCTCAACAAGGGGAACAACTACGTCTACTGCAAGGTCTGGGGCGCGCAGGTCGGCAGTGGCGGGCAGTTCAACCACTGGTGGCTGCGCACCGACCTCGACCGGACGTATCCCGGCAAGAACGGCCGGGGCGCGTACGTCTCCGCGTACTACCTGTCCCGCTGGGGCAACGACGAGGCCCGCGACGTGAACGGCGGTCCCATCCCCAACTGCTGACCCCGAACCGCCGATCAGCCCTCTCGGGCGGCCCGCATCTCGGCCTTGCGCTTCTGCCACTCGGCGAGGAACCTCGGGAGCTCCTCGTGGATGTAGTCGAAGAACGCCAGGGTCTCGGTCAGCCGGAGGCCCGCCGGGGTGTCGGGGCCCAGCGCCTCGACACCCTCGCGGATGCTCTTCTGCCAGCGGGGGATGATCCGGTCACGGTTGAGGATCGCCTCGAACCAGATGTCGGCGTCCGAGACGTAGACGTCCCGGCGGGATCCCGGCTCGCGCTCACGCCGGATCATGTGGACCTGGGACAGGTAGCGCACCGCGCCTGAGATCGCCGCCGGGCTGACCTGGAGTGTCTCGGAGAGCTGGGCGGCGGTGAGGCGACCGGAGTCGGAGCCGAGCAACGCCGCGAAGACGCGCGCGGGCATCCGTGGCACACCCGCCTCCACCAGGTCCGAGGCGAACCGCTCGATGAACCGGCGCACGGTTTCGGGGTCCCGCTCGACCACGCGCTCCCACCCCTCTCAGTCCGTAATCAGCTTATCGGAGCTTCACTATGTTCACGATTTTGTGAAACTAGTGTACGTTCAGAACTATGACAGACGCGATCTCCGTGTCCGGCCTGGTGAAGACCTTCGGCCGGACGCGTGCGCTGGACGGCCTGGACCTGACCGTCCGCCCCGGCGAGGTCCACGGCTTCCTGGGCCCGAACGGCTCGGGCAAGTCCACGACCATTCGCATCCTCCTCGGCCTGCTGCGGGCCGACGCGGGCACGGCGCGGCTGCTGGGCGGCGACCCGTGGCGCGACGTCACCACGCTGCACCGCCGGCTCGCGTACGTCCCCGGCGACGTCGTCCTCTGGCCGAACCTCACCGGCGGCGAGGTCATCGACCTGCTCGGCCGGCTGCGCGGCGGACACGACCCCGACCGCAAGGCCGAGCTGCTGGAGCGGTTCGAGCTGGACCCGAAGAAGAAGGGCCGGGCGTACTCCAAGGGCAACCGGCAGAAGGTCGCCCTCGTCGCGGCGTTCGCCTCGGACGTCGAGCTGCTCATCCTCGACGAGCCGACCTCCGGCCTCGACCCGCTCATGGAGGAGGTCTTCCAGCGCTGCGTCGAGGAGGAGCGCGAGCGCGGCCGTACGGTGCTGCTGTCCAGCCACATCCTGTCCGAGGTCGAGGCGCTCTGCGACCGGGTGAGCATCATCCGCCGGGGCCGCACCGTCGAGAGCGGCACGCTCGCCGAGCTCCGGCACCTGACCCGCACGTCGATCACGGCCGAGCTGGCGAGCCCGCCCGACGGGCTGACGACCCTGCCCGGCGTCCACGACCCCGACGTCCAGGGCACCCGCGTACGGCTCGAGGTCGACACCGACCGGCTCGACGAGGTGCTGCGGCACCTGACCCGGGCGGGCGTCCGCAGCCTCACGAGCACCCCGCCGACCCTGGAGCAGCTCTTCCTCCGCCACTACGAGGACGAGGCACCCGCGGGGATGACCCGATGAGGAGTCTCGCCGGCACCGGGCGGCTGCTGGCGCTCGGGCTGCGGCGCAGCCGGATCATGCTCGTCGTCTGGGTCTACGCCCTCGTCGCGTACGCGGCGAGCACGGCGTACGGCTTCAAGACGCTGTACGACACGCCCGCGTCGCTGCGCGACTTCGTCGCCGGCATCAACGGCAACGGCGCGGCGGTCGCCATGTACGGCCGGATCCACGTCGCCGGGTCGATCGGCGGGATCACCGCCTGGCGGATGGCCGCGACCGGCGGCCTGCTCGTCGGGGTGATGAGCGTCCTGCTCGTCATCCGGCACACGCGCGGCGACGAGGAGGCGGGCCGTCTGGAGCTGGTCGGCGCGGGCGTCGTCGGCCGCCGCGCGCCGCTGACCGCGGGCCTGCTCGTCGGGGTCGTCGCCAACGTCGCGCTCGCGGTCGTGACCGCCCTCGCACTGATCATCATCGGCCTGCCGGCGGCGGGGGCGTTCGCGACCGGGCTGGCCTGGACGATCCCCGGCCTGTGCTTCACGGCCGTCGCGGGCGTCGCGGCGCAGGTCGCCGAGACGGCCCAGGCAGCGCGGACCATCGCGCTCGCCGCCGTCGGTGTCGCCTACCTGCTGCGCGCGGTCGGGGACGCCGGCCGCGTCGCGTGGCTGCCCTGGGTGACGCCGATCGGCTGGGCGGAACAGGTACGGGCGTTCGGCGCGGAACGCTGGTGGGTCGTCGCACTCGGGCCGGTCGCCGCCCTGGTCCTGGGGGTCGCGGCGTACGCGCTGGTGGAGCGCAGGGACCTGGGGGCGGGCCTGCTCGCGGCGCGGACCGGCCCGGCCGGCGCCACGCCGTACCTGGGCGGCCCGCTCGGCCTCGCCTGGCGGCTGCAGCGCGGCGCGCTCCTGGCGTGGCTGGCCGGGTTCGCCGTGTACGGGGCGGCGGTCGGCGGCATCCTCAAGGGCATCGGAGATCTGGTCAAGGACAGCTCCAGCATGCGGGACATCCTCGCCAGGATGGGCGGGCGGCAGGACCTGGAGGACTCCTACGCCGCGGCGATGATGGGCATCATCGGCATGATCGCCGCCGCGTACGCCGTCCAGGTGGTGCTGCGGATGCGGGCCGAGGAGACCGCGCAGCGGCTCGAACCGCTCCTGGCCGCGCCGGTCCGCCGGGTGCGGTGGTCGATCGGCCACCTGCTGTTCGCGGTGGCCGGGCCGGTGCTGCTGCTCGCGGTCGCCGGGCTGACGGCGGGGCTGGCCGACGGCCTGCGGGTCCACGACCTCGGCGGACAGGTGCCCCGGCTGCTCGGGGCGGCGCTGGTGCAGGCGCCCGCCGCGTGGGTGGCGGCCGCGATCGCGATGCTGCTGTTCGGCGCGGCGCCCCGGCTGGCGCCGGCCGCCTGGGGCGTGCTCGGCGTCTTCCTGCTCCTCGGCCAGCTCGGTCCGGTCCTGCGGCTGAGCCAGGTGGTCATGGACCTGTCGCCGTTCACGCACGTTCCCAAGCTGCCGGGCGGTGAGGCGTCGGCGACACCGCTCCTCGCGCTCGCCGCCGTCACGGCCGCGATCACCGCCGCGGGTCTCACCGGCCTCCGGCGCCGCGACATCGGCTGATCACAGGATCACCGGTTCCCGGGATCACGGGGTCACGAGGAGCTGAGAGCGGCGTCCACGATCGCCTGCAACCGGCGGTGGTGGGCGCCCTTCCAGTAGAGCCGGCCGCACGCCTCGCACCGCGCGTACCCGTCGTAGTTGCGCCGGGTGCCGGGCTGCAGCAGGTGCTCGATCGTCTCCTTGGCGACCGGCGCCAGCACGCCGTTGCAGGCGGTGCAGCGGGTCCACGGCGCGAGCGGCGGCGCGAACCGGTCCAGCACGTCGAGGAACTGCTCCTCCGGCCGGGTGCCGCGCACGTACGCGCCGAACCACAGCCTCCGGCGGCGGAGCAGGCCGCGGTCCTGCGTCAGCAGGACCCGCTCCTCGCGGTTGGCCAGCTCGACCAGGACGTCGTCGTCGATGTCGTTGTGATAGTCGGTGTCGACCCCGACGAGCCGCAGTCGCCGGGCGAGCTTGCCGAGGTGGACGTCGAGCGTGAAGCGCGGCGGCCCGGCCGGCAGGCGCTGCGGGCGGTGTACGGCGTCCACCCGGACGACGTCGCCGTCCTCCGGGCGGTACGAGGCGGGCACCGGCCGGCCGGCGACGAGCAGGGCGCCGACCTCGGGCAGCGGGACGCCGACGGACTCGACCATGTGCCCGAGGGAGGAGGTCCCGTCGAGCGGGGCGAGCAGCGCACCGCCGCGGGCGGCGGGCGCGAGGAAGAAGCGGAGTTCGGCGGCGAACTCCAGACGGGCGTGCCCCATAGGTGCAGCTATCCCCGGTCCTGGGCCGGGCATTCGGTCTCGGGCGCGGCGGCGGGCGCCGGCACCGCGAACCGCGCCGGGCGGAACGGCCGCAGCAGCGCCGACTCCTTGCCGTACACCTCCCCGGCCACCAGGTCGCCGAGGAGCGGCGCGAGCGTGATCCCGCTGTGCGTCACGACGGTGTAGACGCGCGCGGCGGAGTCGGTGAACCCCGCGACGGTACGGCGGTCGGCGGGCATGGCGCGCTGTCCGACGCGGGTCTGCTCGACCCGTACGCCCTCGGTCGCGGACAGGACCTCGGGCAGCCGGGCGATCATCTCGGCGCCGACGTCGTCCGGCGGCCGGGTCTCGGGGTCGGCGGCCTCGTCCAGGTCGAGCGCCTGGAGCAGCAGGCGGCCGCCGCCGTCGGGACGGACGTTCAGACGGTCGCTCGTGAGCACGCGTCCCAGCCGGGCGGGGACGGGCGTGGTCGTGACGAGGAAGCCGTTCGTGACCGCCCCGGACACGCGCGGGTCGAGCACGGGGACGTCGACGAGCCCGCCCGTCCACCGGCCGACGCAGCAGACCAGGACGTCGGCGGCGCGGACCCCGCCGTCGGCGAGCGTGACGCTCACCCCGCCACGGCCCGAGGTGATCTCCCGGACGGCCGCGCCGGTCTCGACGCGGGCGCCGCGGTCGCGCGCCTCGCCGAGGAGGCGGGCGAGGAGCACGGCCGGGATCACGTGGCCCTCCTCGGGGAAGAGGACGTAGTCCGTGGCGTCGGGCTGGGCGGCCAGGTCGGGTTCGAGTTCGGCGGCGCGGCGGGCGGTGATCCGTTCGACCGCGTACCCGCGGTCCCGTAGCCGCTCGACGCGGGCGCTGAGCTCCAGGCGGCGCGTCTCGCCGTTCGCCCACTCCAGGTGCCCGGTGGGGACGAAGCCGTCGCCGCCGAGCGCGTGGTAGGCGTGCACGGCCGTGTGGTTGAGCGTGAAGTAGTCCTCGGGGTCCTTGGCGTTCGCGTTGACCCAGGCGAAGGACGTGCCGGTGGTGCCGGCGCCGGGGAAGCGCTGGTCGAGGACGGTCACCCACGCGCCACGGCGGGTCAGCCCGGCGGCGACGGCGGCGCCGATGACGCCGGCACCGATCACCAAGACTCGCACGCGGGATCCCTCCGTCGCTGGTGACGCGTTCGCTCACCGCGACGGTAGCGAAGTCGGCCTCTCAGGTCAGGGAGCGGCTCCGTCCCTGTCGGGTTCTTCACCATCACTTGGACAAGGTATTTGAGAGTTCAACTAAATCGCGTAGTCTCGTAGGCATGTCCGAACGGATGCCGGTGATCTACCTCAGCCACGGCGCACCCCCACTGGCCGACGACGCGATCTGGCCCGGCCAGATCGCCGCCTGGTCGGCCGCCCTGCCCCGCCCGAAGGCGGTCCTCGTCGTGTCGGCGCACTGGGAGTCCGCGCCGCTCGCCATCGGCGCCACCCGCCCGGTGCCGCTGACCTACGACTTCTGGGGCTTCCCCGAGCACTACTACCAGGTGACCTATCCCGCGCCGGGCGCGCCGGAGCTCGCCGACAAGGTCCGCAAGCTCGTCGGCGGCCCGGTCCACGACGACCCCGAGCGCGGCCTGGACCACGGCGCGTACGTCCCGCTCGTGGAGATGTACCCCGACGCCGACGTCCCGGTCCTGCAGGTCTCCATGCCGACCCTGGATCCGGAGCGCCTCCTCGACCTCGGCCGCCGCCTCGCGCCGCTCCGCGACGAGGGCGTCCTGATCGTCGGGAGCGGCTTCTTCACCCACAACCTGCGCGGCCTCACGAGGGACCCCGATCCCGCGAGCGCGCCCGGCTGGTCGAAGGAGTTCGACGCCTGGGGACGGGAGACGCTCGCCGCGGGCGACCTCGACGCGCTGCTCGACTTCGAGCACCGGGCCCCGGCCGGGCGGCTCGCCCACCCGCGTACGGAGCACTTCGCGCCGCTGTTCGTCGCGCTCGGCGCCGGCGAGGCCGAGCTGGACACCCAGCGCAGCGTCATCGACGGCTTCTGGCTCGGCATGGCCAAGCGCTCGATCCAGCTCGGCTAGACGTCGAAGACGCCGTCCGGGTCGCAAGCGGCCCTGAGCCCGGCCAGCCGCCGGTGGGTCTCCGGGCCGAACGCCGCAGCCGACTCGTCCTCCTCCGGCGGCCCGTAACCGAAGTTCAGGGAACGGCCCAGCGCGTCGGCGGCGAACGGCGCGAGGAGCTCCTCGTGCAGGGCGCGCACCTTGTCCTCCTCGCCCGGTTCGACGGGGGACAGGACGTTCAGCAGGTAGGCGGCCTCCCGGTGCCCGACGGCGTTCGGGATCTCCGGCAGCCGCGCCAGCGCGCCGCCGAGGTGCCGGAGCCCGATGACGCACATCACCGGCGCCGCCGGACCGGCCGAGGCGATCAGCGCGGCGAGCGCCCCCGGGTCGAGCGCGCGCAGCAGGTGGTTCCGTGACCGGTACGCGTGCGGCCGGTCCGGCTCGGCGAAGATCGTGCCGCCCTCGGTGTAGGGCAGTTCGCGCAGCGAGTCGCGCAGGCGCGGGCCGAGGGCGCGCAGCGGCTCGACCAGCTCCCGCCCCTCCGCCTCGCCGCCCAGGTGGGCGACCTGGACGTGCGCGACGTGCCGGCCGCGCAGCTCCTCGGGCACCATCGGCAGGTCCGGGTAGGACAGCACCGTCATACCCGACGTCAGCTCCTCCGGCACCGTCGCCGTCCACCGCCGCCAGGTCTCCGGCGCGTCCGGCGTCTCCGCGACGTCGAAGTACAGGCCGCCGCCGAACATCCGGGTGATCGGCAGTAGCCCGATCTCCATCCCGGTGACCACCCCGAAGCCGCGGCCGCCGCCGCGCAGCGCCCAGAACAGGTCCGGCTCGGAGGCCGCCGTGACCGTACGGAGCCGCCCGTCCGCGGTGACCAGGTCGATCCGGCGCACGTGGTCGGCGGCGAAGCCGTGGCGGCGCGCCACCAGGCCGATGCCGCCGCCGAGCGTGTAGGAGACCGCCCCGACACCGGGAAAGCTTCCGGACAGCGGGGCCAGACCGTACGGGGCGGCCGCCTCGACCACGTCACGCCAGGCCGTCCCGGCCCCCACCCACGCCGTACGGGACTCCGGGTCCACCCGGACCTCGGACATGCGGCGGGTGGTGATCAGCACGCCGTCCCGCAGCGCCCGGCCCAGCCCGTGCCCGGTGGCCTGGACCGCGACGCGCAGCCCGTGCGCCGCGGCGTACTCGACCGCGGCCCGTACGTCCTCCGCCGCGGCCGCTCCCACGATCACCGCGGGCCGGTGCGGGTCCAGCCGCTGGAACCCGAGGCGTTCGCCGTCGTAGCCGTCGGTCCCGGGCAGGTGGACCGGTCCGCGCGTCCGGGCCCGCAGCCGGTCGAGGCCGTCCCTCGTCGTCTCGCTCATGCCCGCCACCGTAGGGGGACTTCCGGACACATCCTGTCCGGAAGGGATGCGAACCTGGTATCCGTGACCGAGACGCCCCGCAAGGACCTGCCCGGCCGGCTGCTGCGCCTGCTGTCGCTGCTGCAGAGCAGGCGAGAATGGTCCGGAGCCGAACTGGCCGAACGCCTGGGCGTCACCGACCGCACGCTGCGCCGCGACGTCAGCCGGCTGCGCGCGCTCGACTACCCGGTGGAGGGCGTCACCGGTACGGCCGGCGGCTACCGGCTCGTCTCCGGCCGCAACCTCCCGCCGCTGCTGCTGGACGACGACGAGGCGATCGCCGTCGCGCTCGGTCTGGTGACGGCCGCGGACGGCAGCGTGGCCGGGATCGAGGACAGCTCCGCGCGGGCGCTCGCCAAGCTCGAACAGGTGCTGCCCGCCCGGCTGCGGCCCCGCCTGGCCGCGCTGAGCGACGCCGCCGTCGCCGTGCGGCACGGCGACGTGCCACGCGTCGCCCCTGACGTCCTCGCCGTGATCGCGGCGTGCCGCCGCGACCGCCGGCTGCTGTCCTTCGACTACCGGAACCGCGCGGACGAGGCCGGCGCCCGCCGGGTCGAGCCGCACCACCTGGTCACCCTGCGCGGACGGTGGTACCTGATCGCGTGGGACACCGGCCGGGCGGACTGGCGTACGTTCCGCGCCGACCGGATCGAACACCCGACGCCCGCGCACGCCCGGTTCGAACCGCGCGAGCTGCCGGTGCCGGACCCCGCCGCCTACCTCACCCGCGTCCTCGCGGGCGCGTCCTACCGGTACACCGCGCGGATGACGGTCCGGCTGCCCGCCGGCGCCGTACGGGCGGGCCTGTTCGCCGCGATCCGCGGCGAGATCGAGGACCGCGGGGCCGAGGGGTGCGCGATCCGTCTCAGCGCGGACTCCGCCCACCTGGTCGTGCAGTACATCGCCGCGATCGCGGCCCTCGGCGCCGCGTTCACGCTCGACGCGCCGCCGGAGATCTCCGACCGGGTGCGGGAACTCGGGCGCAGGCTGACCCGGCCGCCGACGTCCTTCTCCTGAACCGAGAGACCGGGCATTGACACGCCGTCGCCGGCCCGCCCGGGACGGCCTGTCAGGGCGGGCCGTTTCGGCGCGTACGGCCGTTCGTCGCCCGAGCGATAGAAAAAATCTATAGGCACCGTGTTTGGCGACATATTACCTATTAGTGATGGTGCGCGCCGATTACCGAGGGATGATGGCAATTGCGGCGCGCCCGGCTTAGTGATTCCAGGGCCGTCGTGTTTCAGGCTCTATGCCATTCCGATTCAAAGGAGGCACGACTGTGGTGAGGAAAGCGTCCGTTAGCGGCCTGGCGGCCGCAGCAGTGGCGAGCGGTCTCCTCATGGCCGCGCCCGCATACGCCCAGACCCGTACCGCGCCCTCGACCGGCAGCCAGGTCGTGGCGGCCACGGCGGCGGAAGTCGTCTCCGCCCTGCCCGGCGACGACGGCCGGCGGCGCCGCGAACGCGAGCGCATGCGCGAACGCGAGCGCATGCGCGAACGCGAGCGCATGCGCGGCGAGCACGGGCGCATGCGCGGCGAGCACGGGCGCATGCGCGAGCGCGAGCGCATGCGCCCGGGGCGTGAGTTCCGCCGGGAGGAGCACCCCAGAGGCAGGAGCTACGGCCGGTACGGCCGGGAGTACGAGAGGACCCGGGGCGGCCTGCCGCGCACCGAGCGCGGCCGGGAGGAGCTCCCCCGCGAGCGCGGCGGCATCAGCGAGAGAACGCGCACCGGCGTGTCCGAGCGCGGTCGAGTGCCTCATGAGCGCGGCATCACCGAGCGGACCCGATTCGGACCGCAGGAACGCGGCCGGACGGGCGTGGAGGAGCGCGGTCGAACCGGCATGTCCGAGCGCGGCCGGACCGGCGTGGAGGAGCGCGGCCGGACCGGCGTGGGCGAGGGTATTCCCACCGACTGAGTGATCGAGGAGCGGTCCGGAAACGCCATCCGGATCAATCGATTCGAGGGCACAGGCAACCGCCTGTGCCCTCGACCTGTGCGGGCCCGCCTCCGTCCGGCCGCTCAGGGCGCAATAGGAGCGGTCTATCATGGCGGGGATTTGTGGAGCCCTTACTGGCTCATTGTGTTATCTCCAGGTTGCGCAGCAATAATGGTTGATGCGTAGGCCTCCCGCAAGCGCGACCGAGACGGTCATCACTTCAAAACGTCATGCGCTCTTGACGAAAAGGAGGCTGAACGTGTCGAGGAAGAAGTGGGTCGCTTCCGGCCTTGCCACCGCCGCGACCGCGAGCGCACTGATGCTCGCGTCGCCCGCGATGGCCCAGAACGGCGCGGTGACGTCCACCAACAGCCGGACGGCGGCCACGGCCCAGGGCAACGTCGGCAACGTGGCCGCGTCCGACCACCACCGACGCCATCGCCACAGGCACCATCGGTACCACCGGCATCACCGCCACGGCCGTGGCGGCGGTGGCGGCGGGTACGGCCGCGGTGGCGGCGGGTACGGTCCCGGCGGGGGCGGTGGGTTCGGCCCCGGCCGCCGTCGAGGCGGGTACGGTCCCGGCCCCGGCGGCGGGTTCGGTCCGGGCGGCGGGTACGGTCCCGGCGGGGGCGGCGGGTACGGTCCCGGCGGTGGTGGCGGCGGTGGGTTCTGGCGTCACCGGTGAGAGGAGTTCCGCGGCGGAGACGGCCCTCCTGCCATGAGGCCGGTACCGATGCGGGCGACCACGACCGGAGGGCCTATCAGCGACCCGTCGAGACGGGATCCGGGCCGCCGACTCGTTCGGCGGCCCTCGCTCACCCGGCCTGGAAGGCCGTGACGCCGTTCGGGGTGCCCAGACCCGTGGGACCGTCGTAGCCGGGCCCCGCGTTGCACAGGTACGCCGGAGCGCAGGAGCCGTTGCTCCCGGACGTCACGTCGTGGAGCGCGCTTGCGTGCGCGTACGGGAAGGAGGCCGGGTCACTGCCCTCGGGCGGCGGGCCGGCCAGCGCGTACGCCGCGGCGATGATCGGGGCGGAGGCGCTCGTACCGCCGACGACCAGCCAGCCGCCGACGCCGTACGTGTCGTAGACCGCGACGCCCGTGGCCGGATCGGCGACGGCGGACACGTCGGTGATCGTCCGGCGCGCGCAGCCGGCGTCCCGCTGCCGGCCGGGCTTGGCCGTGAACGCGGAGCAGCCGGACCCCGCTCCGCTCCACGCGACCTCCGCCCAGCCGCGTGACCCGCCCGCCGAGCGCAGAGACGTGCCGCCGACCGCGGTCACCCGCGGTGAGGTCGCCGGATACATGGTTCCGTACCCGCTGTCCCCCGACGCGGCCGTGATCGCCACGCCCGGATGGGTGAAATACGCGGTGTCGTATCGGGTGGCCGAGGAGTCCTCACGCCCGCCGTAGCTGTTGGAGATGTAACGCGCGCCCAGGCGCACGGCCGTGTTGACGCCGGCGCCGAGCGACTCCATGTCCGCCTCGTTCGCCTCGATGAGGAGGATCCGGCAGTTCGGGCAGGCCGCCGAGACCATGTCCAGGTCCAGGGCCGCCTCCTCGCCCCACCCGATGTCCGCCGCCGGCAGCCGGGTCCCGCCGTTCTGGTCGACCTTCCGCAGGCAGCCGTCGGCGCCGGTGCAGGGCGGCAGCCCGTACTGCGCCCGGTAGGTGGCCAGGTCCGCCTCCGCCCGCGGGTTGTCGTAGGCGACGACGATCGCGACCGTCTGCCCGCTCCCGCCCGTCGCCGCGGGCAGGCCGTAGGCGCTCTGCAGGGCGGCCGGCCCGATGCCGGGCGGAGCCGCCGACTTCAGCATCCCTTGCTGCGGGGCGACGTCGGCGCGCACGAGGGCCAGGCAGGCCATCCGGCCGTTGGCCGGGGCGCCGCAGGCGGGAACGACCGAGAGCCGTGGGTGCGCCAAAGCCGGGTCGGCCTTCGCGGGCGGCGCGGCCAGGACGGCCAGTGAGACGAGCAGGGTGCCGACGACCGGCGGAAGCCGTCGACCTCGCGGGAGAGTGAGCGATGACACCCTGCTATTGACAGCACAGAGGGTGCTTCGTGATCGATCACCGACGAGCCCCCCTCGTCGATCAGTCGACCACCGTTTACCCACCCTTGCCCAGCCGCCCGCCGCGACAGCGCGCGCCACTTCCGGTGATCGGGAGCCGTAGGCTTCGGGCAGCTGAGAAGGAGAGTGCGATGATCCCCCGTCCGTTGCATGCGGTGAATGAGGGCCTGGCGTTCCTGCTGGAGCTCCTGGCGCTGGCCGTGCTCGCCTGGTGGGGCGCCGAAGCCGGTGACGGGGTGGTCCTGAGCGTCGTCCTGGCGGTGGTCCTTCCCCTGGTCGCCGCCGTGGTGTGGGGACTCTTCGCCGCGCCGAGGGCCAGGATCCGGCTGCCGCTCGCCGGCGTCCTGTTCGTCAAGGTGGTCGTGTTCGGCGCGGCCGTCGCCGCTCTGTACGCGCTGCACCATGGGCGTTCGGCCCTCGTCTGCGCGGTGATCGTGATCCTCAACCTGCTGATCGCGACCATGGACCGGAACGCCCTCGTACGGAACCGCGCCTAGCCGCCCTGTCCGTCTTCGTGACGAGGCGACTACGTGGAATACGTAGCGAGATGGGGATTTGTCCCGTCACGAAGGCGTGGTCTCAGGGGAGATGCTCGTGTCATACGCCGATTCAGGCCGACTCGGCGATGACCGAAAGTACGAGACGATGTGTCAGCAGCAGGCCACGTGCCCGCCCGCGGATGTCCCCCGTGGTGACGCGGGCAGGTGCGCGCTCCTCGCGGGACGAGAACGGCCGCTGCGCCAGGGAAGGCGGACGCCGTGAACCGGCTCAGCCTCGCCGGCACCCCCGTGAGGACCCCCACGAGCACGCAGTGGCGGCGCCCCTTGGCGCCGCAGGTCGCGCTCGCCCCCGGAAGCGGCGGCGTTCATCAGCGGCGTGGACCGACTGCCACCGTCCCCCGCGGTGAGTTCGCCCGCCCTTCCGTGGAGTCGGGGAGCGACCGGGGTACCGCTTCGTGGCCGCTCCCCTCCTCGACCGCCGCGGTGCCGCCCGCCCGCCGCCTCACCGGCGAACAGCTGGAGCACTGGGGCCTCGGCGACCACCGTGACACCGCCGAGCTCCTGGTCAGCGAACTCGTCACCAACGCCGTACGCCACGGCAGGGGAGAGATCCAGCTGACCGTGTGCGCGGAAGAGGACAGGCTGCGGTTCGAAGTGCACGACGAGGCCGCCGAGTCGGTGCCACAGGTACGACCCGTCGGCGAGATCGACGAAGGCGGGCGCGGGCTCCACCTGGTGGGCATGCTGTCCAGCCGCTGGGGCGCCGCGCGTACGGCGACCGGGAAGTTCGTCTGGTTCGAACTACGGACCCACCGGCCGTTTCCGGAGTTGGAAGTCGAGCTGTGAGGAGGTGCGGCCGAGGACAGAACACAGCGATACCCGTTTGATGCCTCGCAAGGATCCGGGGGCCGGAAGGCGGGCCCCCTCGCCAGGACGCTGCCGCCCCCGGATCCGCCCGCCAGCGGGGCGCATCCCTCCGGTCGCCAGGACGCTGCCGCCCCCGGATCCGCCCCTCCCCCTTACCTGGGTCGTCTCTTTCCCACCCAGGCTCCGATCTGGGCGCGGGAGTTGAAGCCCAGTTTGTTCAGGATGTGCTCGACGTGGCCCTCGGCGGTTCGCTGGGCGATCACCAGCCTGGCCGCGATGTCCTTGTTGCTCATGCCTTCCGCGACGAGATCGGCGATCTCCGTCTCGCGGCGGGTGAGGGGTGAGCCGACGGGGTCGGCGACCGGGAGCCGCCGCTCGCCCAGCGCGTAGGTGAGGGCGTTGCCGAAGGGCAGCGCCGCGCCCGCCTCGCAGGCCGTCGCGAAGGCATGGCCGCCCATGGCCGCCCGCGTACGGGACGCGCACTCCTCGTGGCAGCGGACCAGGTGGCCGCATCCGGACGGCGGCGCGCCGATCAGCCGCCAGGTCGTCCGCAGGATTCCCAGGAGCCGGGCGGCCCGCTCGTAGTCCTTCTCCGCGGTGGCGACCCAGGCGAGGATCTCGAAGTCGACCCCCATGCCCAGCGGGTCGTCGAGGTCCCGGTGGGAGCGCAGACTCCGCCTGACCAGCTCCGTCGCGCCTCTCAAGTCGCCTTCTCGCCAGGTCTCCACGCCCAGCGCCATGGTCGCGTACGCCCCGTTCCAGCGCTCCCCGGCGGCGTCGCAGAGGGTCAGGCCCTCCTGCCCGTACTCGAGGGCGGACTTCGAACTCCCCTGGAAGGAACACGCGAGGCAGAGCCAGATCAGCCCGAGCGCCAGGCCCTTCCGGTCACCGAGCCGGCGGTGAACCGCGGCGGCCTCCTTGTAGTACCGGATCGCCGAGTCGGCGTCCGTCGCGTACATCGCGACCATCCCGCGGAACAGCGCGACGTACGCGCCCACGGACCGCGATCCGAGAAGGTCCCCGATGCTCCCGGCCTCGTCCAGCATGCGCAGAGCGGCTCCGGACTCCCCTTGCGTGATGGCCATCCAGGCGTCGGCGCACAGGGCCTTGGCCCGTACGGCGCCCGGTTCCGTTCCGGCGGCGAGCCCGCGGTCCAGCCAGCCGCGGCCCTCCGTGAGGTAATAGTTGACCATCCAGTGATGCAGCAGGCCGGCGGCCATCTCCAAGCCGACGGCGCTCTCGTCCGCCGTGCTGAAGGAGTACTCCAGGGCGGCGCGCAGGTTGGGATGCTCGGTTCGCAGCCGGTCGAGCCAGGCGACCTGGTCGGGTCCGAACCAGTCGTGTTCGGCTCGGGTGATGAGGTCGCGGTAGTGGTCGCGGTGGCGTTGTTGGACTCGGGTGGTGGTGCCGGAGGCGTGGAGGCGTTCTCGGCCGTATTGGCGGATGGTCTCCAGGAGGCGGTAGCGGACGGTGCCGGAGTGTTCTTCGCGGAGGAGGATGGATTTGTCGACGAGTCCGATGACGAGTTCGAGGATGTCGTCGCGGTCGATGCCGTCGCCGGCGCAGACGGTTTCGGCGGCTTCGAGGTCAAGGCCGCCGGAGAAGACGGAGGTGCGTTCCCAGAGGAGGCGTTCGGGTTCGGTGCACAGGCCGTAGCTCCAGTCGATGAGGGCGCGCAGGGTCTGGTGGCGGGGCAGGACGGCGCGGGAGCCGGAGGTCAGGAGGCGGAAGCGGTCGTCGAGGCGGGCGAGGAGCTGGTGGACCGACAGGGCGCGCAGGCGTACGGCGGCCAGTTCGATGGCCAGCGGCAGCGCGTCGAGGCGGTGGCAGATGCGTTCGACGGTGGGGAGGTTGTCCTGGGTGAGGGTGAAGCCGGGGACGACCGACTCGGCGCGTTCGGCGAACAGCCGCACGGCGTCACCGGCCACGATCCCGCCGTCAGGGGCGGTGTCCGGTCCGGTGACGGTGCGGCCGGTCACCGGCAGGCTGGAGATCGAGAGGGTCTGCTCGCCGGCGACGCCGAGGGCCTGGCGGCTGGTGGCCAGGATCCGCAGGCGCGGACACGCGCGCAGCAACGTCTCGGCCAGCAGCGCGGCCTCCGGAAGGAGGTGCTCGCAGTTGTCCAGGATCAACAGCGCGTGGGCGTCGCAGATGTGGTCGATCAGTACCTGCAGCGGCGGATCGGCCGAGGAAGCCTCGACCTGCAGGGTCTCGCACACCACCGGGGTCAGCATGCCGGGATTGGCCAGGGCGGCGAGGTCGACCAGCCACACGCCATCGGGGAAGGCACGGCGGACGAGTGTGCCCACCCGGGCGGCGAGCCGGGTCTTGCCGACGCCACCGACCCCGGAAAGGGTGACGAGCCGTGACGCGGACAAGAGACGTTTGACCTCGGCCACCTCGTGCCGACGCCCCACGAAACTCGTCACTTCGGCCGGCAGGGGTGGCCCGTGCGGTCGAGGCTCGACCTGCTCGGACTTCACAGCCTTCATCGGAGCCCCGTAACGGCTGCCGGCCGACCGGACCGCGGCCAGGAACCGTGACCTCTGCAGACTTGAGTCTAGCCACCCGGGACGGCCGTTGACGCAGAGTAACCGTCAAAACGGCCCACGCTCCCGGTAAGCCGACGGCCCGTGAGCATCGGACGTCACATGAAGCGCCCCCGGCGATCTCCGCCGTCATGCTCGCACGCCGATACGGTGGAGAACCGAGGAGGACCGACCGTGCCCGAGCTGTCCGAGGAAGAACACGCCATCGTCGAGGTCGTCGCCGACTTCGTCGACCGGGAGGTACGCCCGGTCGCCCGCGACCTGGAGCACGCGAACACCTACCCCGAGCACCTCATCGACCGGATGAAGGAGCTGGGCGTCTTCGGGCTGGCCGTTCCCGAGCCGTACGGTGAGGTCGCCGTGTCCAAGCGGTGCTACGTCCTCGTCACCGAGGAGCTGGCCCGCGGCTGGATGAGCCTGGCCGGGGCCTTCGGCGGTCACACGGTCGTCTCGCACCTGATCGGCGTCTTCGGCACCGAGGAGCAGAAGCGCCGCTACCTGCCCCGCATGGCGACCGGCGAGCTGCGGGCGACCATGGCGCTCACCGAGCCGTCCGGCGGCTCCGACCTGCAGGCGATCACGACCACCGCCCGCCGGGACGGTGATCACTACGTCGTCGACGGCGCGAAGATCTGGATCACCAACGCGCGCCGCGCCGGCCTCATCGCCCTGCTCTGCAAGACCGACCCGGAGGCGATCCCCCGGCACCGCGGCATCAGCATCCTGCTGGTCGAACCCGGGCCCGGGCTGACCGTCTCACGCGACCTGCCCAAGCTCGGGTACAAGGGCGTCGAGAGCTGCGAGCTGGCCTTCGACGGCCACCGGGCGCCCCTCGACGCGCTGCTCGGCGGCGTCGAGGGCACGGGGTTCGCGCAGATGATGCGGGGCCTGGAGGTCGGCCGCATCCAGGTGGCCGCGCGGGCGCTCGGCGTCGGCCGCGCCGCGCTGGAGGACTCCCTGCGGTACGCCCAGGAGCGCGAGGCGTTCGGGCGGCCGATCTGGCAACACCAGAAGATACATCGGGGCTACTACTTCTGCCTAGCCGCTTGAGACAGATTCCGAACAGGGGTCTTTCCGGTTCGTGCGGCGTACTCTGGCCGCAGGGTCACCGCTACTCCTTGGGAGTCCCCCATGCCCGAGACTCTTCCCCCTGAGCTGACGCGCGGCGAACGTATCCGTGCCCTCCGCGAGCGTCGCGGCATGTCCCGCACAGTGCTCGCCAACCTGGTCGGTCGTAGTCCGGACTGGTTGAAGAAGATCGAGCGGGGCGAACGCGACCTACGCGATTACACGCTCCTCGTCCGGCTCGCCGTAGCTCTCCGCGTCAATGACCTGTCCGTCATCACCGGTGGAACAACACCGGTGCCGGTCGATGCCTCCTCGCGCCTCATGCTGCCGTTCGTCGGTGAGATCCGAGATGCCGTGCGGGGACCGCTGTTCTCCTCTCCGTCGCAGGACGACCCTCCGTCCGTGGACGTACTTCGGGGGCGGGTCTCGGAACTGTGGCGGCTGTGGCACTCATCGCGCTTCCAGCGCTCCGAGGTCGGCCGGATGCTGCCTGATCTCATCCGGGATGCTCAAGCGTCAACGCGCCACTTCGACGGGCCGGAACGGCGCAAGGCGTACGCGGTGCTCGCTGACGTCTACCACCTGGCGCAACAGGCACTCGCCTACGCCTGTGAGCCGGAGCTGTACTGGGTCATCGTCGACCGTGGTCGTCTCGCCGCCCAGGAAGCCGACGATCCCGTGAGCCTCGGCGGGGCCGCGTGGACGTACGGCAACGGGCTCCGAGAGACCGGGTACACGGAGGAGGCCATACGCGAGGTAGAGACGGCCGCGAACGCACTCGCGCCGCTCCTGGAGGAAGGCTCCGACGATCTCCGGGCGATGTACGGCGCGCTTCATCTCCACGCGGCGATCACCTATGCGCGGGACGGAAGAGACGGCGACGCGTGGCGTCACTGGGACGAAGCCAACCGCGTCGTCGATCGGCTTCCCGCTGGCTACGCGCACGCCTGGACCGTCTTCGGGCGGGCGAACGTCGACATCCACGGGATCTCCGTCGGGGTTGACCTCCGCACACCCGGTGCCGCTCTGCAGCGCTCCGAAGAGATGGACCTCGACACGGTCCCGTCCGTGGAGCGCCGGTCGCGTGTCCTCATCGAACTCGCTCGGGCACAGCACCAACGCCATGATCACGCGGGCACCCTGCACTACATGAACCGTGCACACACAGCCTCGCCGGAGTCCGTGCGCTACACCCCTCTTGCCCGAGGGCTGGTGTCCGACCTGCTACGCGAGGCGCGGGGACCGCTCAAGAGTGACGCCGTCGCACTCGCTGACGCGGTGGGGGTCCTCGGGGGGTAGGGGGACACCGTGTCCCCCTCTGGTCACTCTGGGTTCTCTACCGTTCGGGCATGACGCAAACGGGAACACGACCAGAGGTCCCGGAGGACGCGCACACGGTCGCTGACCGCTTGGCGCGGGCCTGCCGGATCGAGGGGTTAAGCGCCGACGTGCTGAGCCCGACTCGGGTGCGCGCGTGCGTACCGAACGCGCATGCGGGGCTGGCGGAGATCATAAAGATCATGCCCGATGAGGGCGAGGTCCTGTCCTTCTACTGGAGCTGGGGCGAGCGCATCTGCCCGGCGGCCGACATCACCGGGGCGGTGGCTGCGATCAAGCACGTCGTCACGCCTCCGCTTCATTCGGCGTTCTGATGGCGTCGCCGGACGAGCTGATGTACTCGGTGCACAACTTCCATGCCACCGTGGAGCGGATGTGCCGACCGGGCGTCTCGTGGATCGCCGAGGTGGCACAGCTCAAGATTCTCGTCGGCAAGTATCCGGATCACGCTCGCCAGTTCCTGGACGGCCTGGGGGAACCGGTTCACCGCGCCGGAGCACGGGTCGGCGTAACGGCAGAACAGGAAGGGGCGCGATGGCCGTTGTGACGAGTCGCGTCCTGTCCGGGTGGGTGCGCGTCGGGGACGACATAGAGGGTGTCCCGCTGTGGCGCTGGAACGGGGAACCGGTCTATGCCGCGACTCGTGACACGGATCAGCTCCTGTTCCTCGGTGCCGCCCTGGCCCGGTTCGACGAGATGAGCGCCGAGGAACTCCACGCGTTCATCTCGTCGGCGACGGTACCCGGCGGCGGGGCCGACCGGCCGTGATCTGCGGAGGGGCGGGCGGGATCTTTGGCCGGTGTCCTGCCTTGGGGTGGGAGACCGGGGGCACCTAAGCTCGCTGGCGATCTCGGGCATGCTTGCCTGCCCGCGTCTTCCCGAGTCGTGCCCCCGGTCTTAGGGACCCGCCCCAAGGGAGGTGGCTAAAGATCCCGCCCGTCCCGGCCCACAAGGGCGGCAGCGGACAGAACCGGAATCCGCGGTGAGCAGTGCGGCCGGCCGAATGCCGCAGGCACCCGAAGGGCGAAGTTCGGCCGGCGGCACTGCGCCCCTGGACCGCGAACCGGCGGCGGTGCGGTCTGACGGGTGACGTGCAGGCCCCACGCGGGCGGTCATGTTAACGGCGGGCGGTCCGCCTCTCGGCTCGGGCGCGAACGGCCCCCAAGGCCGCACGCGCAAGCCCGAAGCCGAGGAGCGGACCGGGCGGCGGCGGGAGCGCCGCCGCCCGCCCCGGCTCTCCTGAGCGATCACTACCCGTCCGATCCCAGCGGTCTCCATGCGCGCGGCTCGGTGGGTGCTGATGTCGCTGAGGCGGCCCGTGCCCTTCATGGTCTGTGCGCCAGCCGACCGGCGTCGGCCTCGCCGGAGCGGAGTCCGAACGGAGCGGTAGGCGAGGTGCCGAGTCGGCGGCGCGTGCGGCCCGGCAGGGCCGCCTTGACCCTGTAGAGAAAATCCTCGCCGATTCAGAGCTTCCGGCTAGCTGGCCTTCTGGTCGCGGTCACGTTCTGTGGCCTGACGCCGGATGCTGCGGGCGGTCTGTACTCGCTCCCGGATGGCTTCGGCCCAGTACCCCTCTCCGTGTAGATAGCCGCTCCCCGCGTAGCTCCACTGAGCGAGAGTCAAGGTCCGTCGCTGCTCGGTTGGCTCGCCTTCGCCGTGAGCGCGGGCTTGGGCCTCTTGGTAGTCGGCTCGCTCCTGCCGGAGCGCTCCGAGCGTGGTGGAGTAGTGGCGGCTCTTGGTGGAGAAGTGGCCGCCGTAGCCGAGCATGTGTGCCCACTGGCGTAGCCGCAGATCGACGTATTGCGGGAACTCGGCGAGTTGGAGGCAAGTCCAGATCATCCGGCGTGCGTGCTCGTCGATGTCGAGGGCCTGGACCTGGTGGAGGTAGCGGATCGGCCGGTCGACGGTCCCGGATGCCTCTGCCCCCTTGGTGGCGTACTTGGCGATGTAGCGTGCGACGTTCTTGTCAGTGGTGACGCCGTCGAGTTCGGCGGCGACGTACACCGGCTGTACGTCGAGTTGCTTCGTGCCCCAGACGAGCGACAGTGAGCCGTCTCCGTCTGGTGCTGGGACTGACACGGTGACGTCCTCGGCCGCCTCATGGATCGCCTGCGTCAAAAGATCGGTTGTCGCCCATGCAGGCGGTGCGTCGGTCGGTCCGTCCGGTCCGTCGATGCGGATGACGGCATGGAAGTGAACCAAGCCGCGACGCTGGTACTCGATGACGCGGGCGTAGGACACGCGGGCCTGTTCGCGGAACGCCTTGCGGGTGATGCCGAGAGAGGCAGCCAGGCGTTTAGGGAGTGCGAGCATGAAGCGTCGCCATAGCTCGGCGGCGCGTGCGTTCCAGAGGACGGCTCCGACGTAGTCGTAGCAGTCTCCGCAGATCGGCTGCCCCAGTGTGGAGGCGTCAGCCTCATGGCGTTGGCCGCATCCTTCGGGGCGGCCGTGGACACAGACCGGGCTGTTTCTGCGCGGGCGGCATGGGAGTGCCTTCCCGGCTCGCTCTCGTCGTGTGTGCACGGCACCGAACGACGGAGCGGTGAGGGTCGCGAAGACGCGAGGATGTCTGCTCACGCCTTCGGGAACGCCTTTGCCGCCCTGCATCCCGGCGATGATCAGGTGATACGTGTCGTCGCGGTAGACCTCGGCGCACGCCGGACAACGCGAGGCGCGACGGTTCCCGCACGCCGTGAGCAGGTATCCGGTCGGCTCGTCGGCGGTCGCGTAGGACTCGATGACCTCGCCGGTCTCTGCGTCGAGAGTCACACGCTCGCCTTTGAGACGGATCGGCTGGGCGCATCCGCCGGTTGCGGTGACCATTTGTTGCCATCTTGGGAAGTCCGGCATGGTCGCCCGCTGCAATGCGGCCATGACATCGGGCGGCAGGTCCGGGAGCTGGGAGGTGTTCACGCCGCCTCCGGCATGTGGTCGGCGCTTCCGCTGTCCTGCTCCGGATCCGTGGGATTGATCGCGACACCGAGGATCGTCGCGACGCGTTCCCATTTTTGATCAGTCCAGCGCGGTGACTGCGCGGCCTGTCGCTTGCCCCATTCCTGTGCTTCCGGGCTCGGCTTCAACCCTGACAAACCCCTTCTCCCTCTCGACGGAAAAGGAGCACGCGTGACAGGACACGAGCAACAACGATCCGGCTCAACGCTCGAAGCGTCGGCCGGATGTCGGGCGAGACTGTTCCGTTGAGAGTTCTAAGGTTTTTAGGGCATTCGGTTATCGGCATTCTCGGGCAATTGCCCGTGGGGGCCGACCCCGGGTGCCAGGACCCTACCCCGGCTCAATGTTTATGTATATGTGTGTGTTTTAAGAGGCTGTCGTTTTCGTGAGACGCCCTCGCGGGTGCCTCGGCGGTCGGGAGCCTACCCCGGCCTGTGTCTCGCCTGCCCGTGGAGTCGTGATCGCGGCTCCGGGTCAAGGATGCCCCGATTCCAAGTCCGGTCAAACACCTCAAACCCCTGCGGGCGCGGGGTTCCTGCGGTCTCAAGTTGTCCGTGGGTGACCGCTGGCGTCCGGTGGCGTCCGCTGGTGACTGGTGGCGTATGGCTGCACCATCGGAGAGAGTGAGGGAGATCACGCACGCGGAGACGCCCCGGCGTGTAGTTGCCAGGGCGTCTCGGTCTTCTGCGGGTCAGTCTTCGCGCCAGATCGGCTCTAGCAGATCGGGGTTGAATCGCTTGCCCGCACCATGGCCCTTGCCTGCCGGGTGGACGATGACCGCATGCAAGGCTTCCTTGACATAGGTCCGCTTCGTCGAGATGGGAAGCCCGCCTTCCTCTTCCGGTAGGTACCAGCGCCGACGTACATCGGCCATGTCGGTGGTGGCCTTCTGCTGCGCGGCGGCGTACTGCTGGCGTTCGGCGCGCAAGCGGGAGATGTCTCCTTCGAGGCGTCGTGATTCCTCAAAGAACAGGCTGTTTGATATCTGACGTGCGGCCCAGTGTTTCCGTAGCTCCTTAAGCTGCTCTTGGTAATCGTTCAGCTCTTTCTCACCGAGCCATGGGCCGGAATCCTTCTGGGCGGCGATCGTGCGTTCTTCCAGCTTTGCCAACACGGCTTCTGAGACGAATTCGTCGATCTTGTCACCGCGTCGCGAAAGGGAACCGCATCCGCCGTTCGTCTTCGCGCGGCAGAAGTAGCGGTGGGCGCTGCGGTCGGGTTGCATGGACACTCGGAGTCGCGCCATGCACATGGAGCCGTCTTCGAGGATGCGACCGCATCGCAGGATGCCCGACAGCAGGTAGCGGTGTTCCCGGTGGTCGCGGTCCAGCAGATAGAGGGGTTGGCCGTCCGTGCTGACCTGGTGGCCGCTGCGGGCCTGGAAGATGGCTTGGAGTGCCTGCCACTGGTCCGGGGTGATCAGGGGTTCCCAGTCGCCTTGGACGGGCGTACCGCCATCGGTCACGAGTTCCCCGTTGATCATCCGCCATCCGCACAGGCGGGGATTCTTGAGCATCTTCTTGAACGGTCCCTGAAGCCAGTCGTTGCCGCGCGGGGTCTTCACGCCGTTGCGCTGCCACTCCCGGACGATCGAGTTCATGGAGCGCCCGGCAATGGCCTCCTCGACGGCACGCCGGATCAACGCCGCTTCGACGGGGTCGGGCGTCACTCGGTCGGCCTGCCATCCGAACGGACGCGGGCCAGCGGGCGCGATGCCCCTCTCTGCGCGGGACTGATGCCAGCGCCGGACCCGGCGGCGGGTCTTCTTGACCTCCATACGGGCGAACACGGCGCCCATGAGACCCATGCTCTCGACGTCTTCGCTGTAGAGGTCCTTGAACCCTCGTGCGTCGGCGTAGACCCGGCCGTCCTGGTAGGTCAGGGCGTCCACGAACCGCTCGTAGTCTCCGGCTCGGCGGACCAGGCGGTCATCAGCGGTGACGATCACGCCCATGACGGGGGTGCCGTCCGCGAGTCGTCCTGCCCTGATGACTCGAAGCATCTCCTCGAAGTCGTCGCGGACGACTCCTTCTTTCGCCGCTGACTTGTCGTTGTCCTTGAACCGGTGGACGATGCGGCAGCCGAGACGGGCGGCCGTCCGGGCGTTGACGCGCTGCTGGTCTTCAACCGTGTGCTCGTCCCTGGCCTTGTCGGCGCTCGCCCTGCTGTAGTCCACGACGGGGATCAGGTCACGCTCTGTGTCCGGCACTGGTCCTCCCGAGGAGTAGCCCTTAAGGATCTTCCAGCACCAGTCGATCGGCAACTACCTGGCCGACATGGCGACCCGGCTGCAGGCCGCGCGGCTGCTCACGCTCGACGCCGCCGACCGCCTGGACGGCGGCGAACGCTGCGACCTCGAGGCGGGCATGGCCAAGCTGTTCGCCTCCGAGGCCGCGATGCGCATCGCCCTCGACGCCGTCCGCATCCACGGCGCGGCCGGCTACTCGACCGAGTTCGACGTCGAGCGCTACTTCCGCGACGCCCCACTGATGATCGTCGGCGAGGGCACCAACGAGATCCAGCGCAACGTCATCGTCAGGCAGCTTATCGACCGCCACCGCCTCCGCTGACCGGCCTCCGCCGACCTGTTCCTCTGAGCCGCGCGCCGTCGGTGGTCCGCCGTCCGTGAGCAATGTGTGAGCAGACGGCGCGGTACGGGGTACCAGAAACCACTGGACGGGATGGCTCTGTACGTCGCTCAGGAGGCGAGACCTGGGGTCAGGCGATCAGGGTGCTGTGCATGTGGTCGTCCAACTCGGCCACGAACCGCTCGTCGCGCCAGGGGCCGAGCGCAAAGCGCGCTTCCCGAATCCGCTGGGCAACCACACGTCCGCGTGTGCTCGCCGTCAGGTCCACGCACTCGTGGAGAAGCTGGACGGCGGCTGCAGGTTCGTCGAGACGGATACGCGCCATCGCCCCGTCGGCGAGGACGACGCCTCGCTGTACGGCGTCCCGTGGCCGCTGGAGGGTGCTCGCCGAGTCGGTGAACTGACTCTCCGCCTTGGCGGGGTTTCCGGCGTACAGATGACATAGTCCATCGAAGCCTTGGAGCCGTCCGGCGTCGAAGCTCCCTGGCGCGGGATCTTCGGGATCGGCACGGTCAACCACATGCGACGCGGCGTGCAGTGCGGTGAAGGCACGGCGAATGTCGTTGGCTCGCGCGCTCATCTCGGCTTGCAGGGCATACGCGCGGGCCCGAACGAGTGCACTGCGTCCCCGGCGGGAATCCCGTACGGCCTCTGACGCGATCGCCTGCGCTTGGTCGAGGTCTCCGGTCGAGTAGAGAACGACCATGGTCTGGCTCGTCCGCACCAGCGCGCGGTGCCACGGGTCCGGTAGGCGGTCGGCAGCGGCCAGTGCCTCGGAGTAGAAGCCGGTCGATGAGGGGGCATCGTAGGTCTCGAAGGCCAGGCGGGCGGCCAGAAGGCATGCGGTGCTCGAAATGGCGAGCAGCTGTTCCCGCAGCTCGCCGGGCACGGGTCCGGCGGCAAGCGTGCGGCATGACTCGATGATCGGCACGAGTCCGATCTGAAGTCGTACGAACGGCACCGCTCCGATACGGCCGTTCAGGCCGGCCACGGCAGCGCGCAATTGCGCGATCAACTCGTCGTCGGTACGGCTCGGATCGGCCAGCGTCGGCATGAGGGATGCCGTGAGGTTCGGACTAAGGAAGGCAAGGAGGCCCCTCGCGCCGCTCGTCAAGGCGTCCGCCACCAGACCGCGAAGCTCCGAAATCCGGAGTGGCTCGATCCCGTACATGGCGAACACGGTCATGAGTTGATCGAAGTCCGAACCGGGGCCGAGCGCCGTCGTCCCGCGTTGATCTGCATACACGTGGGCCAGCAGGAGTTGGTAGCGCTCGCCAGGGCGTACCCCGTCGTTCTCCCAGCGGGCGATGGTCCGCTGAATGGTACTCAACCGGGCCTGGGCGACAGTGGGCATACGAAGACGGCGGGCGACCTCCCTTAACGCGCGCGCCTGGTCGAGCAGGGACCAGCCCCGGCTCATACGCAAGGTACGGATGCGCTGGGCGGCGCACATCCTTTCTGGTGACTTCACGTGACCAGTACAACACAAGCGTTGATCAGACGGGCACGATGAGACGAGGCTTCCCTTGCCCGGCCGCGTAGTCCGCCGTGTACCAGGTGCCGCGGGTTCGATCGACGCCGCGCGGAAAAGCGATCACGAACTCACTGCGGTCCACCATCCAACGATTTCGATAGTGGTACGCCTCGGCCGAGGGATGTCCCGAGTGTCGTAGCTCGATCAGCTCGCTCAGCCGGCCCTTGTCCTGCGCAGTCGCTATCGCCTGGCGCGCTTCGGAGGGCTGATCAACGGCCGTACCGGGTACTGCCACGGTGATTCTCGATCTTGTCTCGGTCGTGAGCCAGAGCAGGGCGAGCGAGTCGATGCCGATCGCGCCTCCGATGTAGAAGTGCTTCGCCTCATCGGCGAATGGCGCAAGGTATTCGGCGAATATCGCGTCGTACTCTCCGTGCGGCCGATCTTCCGTCGCGCGAGTACCGGTGATCGTGATCGCTGTCGGCATGCCATGCCTCCCGCTCCATGCCATCGGATGTCATCTGCCGCCCCCATCGCCTCAGACGGTTACATCGGCTCCATGACAGCGCAAGGAGCATCGCGAGACGGGATTCCCGCCGGCATAAGCCATGCTGAGAAGGTCGACCGGTTGGTCGATCTATGCCGGGAACTGGTCAAGCGCGGAATCCGCGTCGAGATGAGCGATGCGCGGCCGGCGGTCTCGGCGCGTTCAAGTCCGACAACGCCCCGGACGGCGGTTGAAGTCGTCAACGGCGCGTTCGTGTGGCGGCGCGACGACTACGACAGGCACACCGCCGAGGACGTGGCCGGAGCCGCCGACCGAATCGCCGACCACCTCAGGACACGCGATGGGGGCGGCTCGACATGACGGGGTTACGCGTCACTCCGGATCCTGCATGGGTGATCTCGCGGCGGTTCCCGGGCCTCGTGTTCTGGTTCGGGAGGTTCACCCGGTCCTGGTGGGCGCTGGTGCCCGTTCCGGTCGGATGGCGGCTGGTGGAGGCGGCGGATGCGGACGACCTCACGCGTGCGGTGCTTGAGGCGCAGACCGGACTCCGGGCGGCGGCAAAGCGGGGCGTAACAGTCATCGACCTGTACGAACGCCCGATAGGCAGCACGATAGGTGACGGGAGGTGAGCATGGGCAGGCACGGTGGAGGCAACAGCGACGGCAACACGCCGACGGACGGCAGAGACCCGCAGGGCGGCAAGCGCGGTACCGGCGGCAACACCAACGACAACCCGAGCGACGGCAAGAGAGGTAAGTGAGGGATGACGTCCTCTGACCCGCGTGCACGCGCAGAAGCCCTCGCCGACCTGCTCGCGGGTCAGGGGGACCTCGCCGATGAGCGGTGGCGGCAAGCGCTGGTCGAGGTGCCGCGGCACCTTTTCGTGCCAGACGTCGCCTGGGCGAACCCGGACGGTCCTGCCCCTGGATACCCGGTCGACCGGGCCGGTGACGAAGCGGCCTGGTGGGAGGCCGTGTACTCCGATGCGTCGTTGGTCACCCAACGCGACGACGGCGGCTCTGACGTGCTAGGCGACGGGCTGGCCAGCTCTTCCTGCTCGGCTCCGGGGGCGGTTTTCGCATTCCTGGAATCGCTCATGGTCAAGGATCACGATCGCGTCCTGGAGATCGGTACGGGAACCGGTTGGACGGCCGCGCTGTTGTCGCACCGCATCGGCGACCGGAACGTCACCACCATCGAAATCGACCCGGTGCTGGCGGAGCGGGCGGCGGCGAACCTCAAGGCGGCCGGATACGCGCCTCGTTTGGTCGTCGGGGACGGTGCCGAGGGATGGCCGGACGGTGCACCGTTCGATCGCGTCCATTCAACGTGCGCGGTCGCGACGATCCCGTACGCCTGGGTGGAGCAGACCCGTCCGGGTGGGCTGATCCTCACCCCCTACAGCCCCGGCTACGGGTACGGCCGGCTGGCCCGTTTGGCCGTCGTCGGCGACGGAACGGCCGTGGGGCGGTTTCCGAGCCCGGCCGGATACATGCTGATGCGCTCGCAGCGCCCGGCACGAGGGTCCGCGTTCGACTGGGTGCACGAGTCGGATGATCCGGCCGAGTCGACGACCCGCCTCGACCCGCGGCACCTGCACGACGACACCGACGCGGACCTGTTCATCTGCGCCGGCGTGCCCGGCGTGCACAAACGCCTCTACTACGACGAGGAGACGGATTCCGGCGAGGCGACGTTCTGGGTGCTCGACAATGCCGGGAACCACGGGTCCTGGGTGTCGGTGGACTACGTGCCCGGAGAGGCCGAGTTCCTCGTCCAACAGCATGGGCCGCGCCGCCTGTGGGATGAAGTCTCCGAGCCGTATCTCCGGTGGCTGTCCCTCGGGCGTCCGGGCCGTGATCGGTTCGGGCTGACGGTCTCTTCGGAAGGCGAACGCGTGTGGCTCGACGACCCGGCCAATCCGGTCGGACCGTAGCGGGCTGCTGAACGTCCGGTCGTGGACCTGTCCTCGTGGGATGGTCCACGACCGTGACGGGAACGCGTCAGGCGACGCGTTCGAAGATCGCGGCGAGGCCCTGGCCGCCGCCGATGCACATGGTCTCCAGGCCGTAGCGGGCGTCGCGACGGCGCAGTTCGTACAGCAGCGTCGCGAGGATGCGCGCGCCGGTCGCCCCGACCGGGTGACCCAGGGAGATCCCCGAGCCGTTGACGTTCAGCTTCTCCAGGTCGGCCTCGTCCAGCTCCCACTCGCGCAGCACCCCGAGCACCTGCGCGGCGAACGCCTCGTTCAGCTCGATCAGGTCCATGTCGTCGAGGCTGAGCCGCGCCCGGCTGAGGGCCTTCTCGGTCGCGGGTACGGGGCCGAGCCCCATCAGGTGCGGAGGCACGCCCGCCACGGCCCAGGACACCAGCCGGGCCTGAGGAGTCAGGCCGAGCGCGGTCGCCCGCTCCCGCGTCGTCACCAGGCAGACGGCCGCGCCGTCGTTCTGGCCGCTGGAGTTGCCCGCCGTGACCGTCGCGCCGTCGACGCGCATCACCGGCTTGAGGGTGGCGAGCCGTTCCAGGGTCGTGTCCGCGCGCGGGTGCTCGTCCCGGCCGACGACCTGGACGCCCTTGCGGTCGCGGACCTCGACCGGCACGATCTCGTCGTCGAACAGGCCCTTGTCCTGCGCGCGCACCGCCCGCTCGTGGGAGCGCAGGGCCAGCTCGTCCTGCTCCGTACGGCCGATGCCGTAGCGCTCGCGGACGTTCTCGGCGGTCTCCAGCATGCCGCCCGGCACCGGGTGGCGCTCCCCGCCCGCCGTGACGCGGGCGCGGGCCAGGCGGTCCATCAGGTTGATCTGCGGGCCGGGGCGGCCCCAGCGCAGGTCGGTGGCGTAGTACTCGACGCCGCTCATGCTCTCGGTGCCACCGGCGATGACCATGTCGTTCACGCCGGTGGCGACCTGCATCACCGCGTTCACGACCGCCTGCAGCCCCGAGCCGCACCGCCGGTCCACCTGTACGCCGGCGACCTCCACCGGCAGGCCCGCGTCCAGGGCGGCGACCCGGCCGATGGCGGGCGCGTCGCCGTTCGGGTTGCAGTTGCCGAGGATGACGTCGCCGATCTCCTGGGGGTCGACCCCGGTGCGCTCCACGAGCGCGCGGATCACCGTCGCCGCCAGCTCCTGCGCGCTGACGTCTTTCAACGCGCCGCCGAACCGCCCCACCGGCGTACGAACCGGTGAACAGACCACAACCTCGCGCATATCACCACTCCTCTCGCGACAACCCTACGTTTCGGTTCGCGAGAGGACCTGCCGGGTTTCCGGCAGGTGAGAGCCCGGCCCGTCGTCAGGACTATCCGGGAGGATCCGCAGGATCTCGCCGGGAGTCTCCCGGCACCTCTGCCGTCTCCACCACCTCGATCGACTCGAGGACGAGCTCGTCGCCGCCCTCGATCGCCAGGTCGGTCCCGCCGCACACGGGGCACACCGCCATCAGGCCGTCGGACGTCGTGGTCCGGTCGCACCGGCCGCAGGTCAGCCGCACGGGGTCCACGACCACCTCCAGGCGGGCGCCCTCCGCCACCGTCCCGTCGGCGGCCAGCTCGAACGCCCGGCCGAGGGCGGCCTCGCCGATCCGCAGCAGGACCCCCGCCCGTACGCGCGCCCGCCGCACGGAGCGGCCGTCCGCGCACTGCTCCACGGCCGCCAGGATCGCCTCCGCCATCCCGAACTCATGCATGCGCGGCCCCCGTCGCCCGGGAGAGCCCCCGTCCGGAACCTCGGCGATCCGCCGGGGCCGTCACGTCGTCGTCTCCTGCGACGAGAGAGCGCCGAGGGCGATCTGAGTCAGTTCGCCCAGGACGTGGTAGACGGTCGTCTGCGCCTCCTGGATGCGGTGCACGGACGACGACGGGATCACGAACAGGTAGTCGAGGGCCGCCAGCTCGGCCAGCTCACCGCCCTGGTAGCCGGCCAGCGCGATCGTGAGCATGCCGCGCCGGGCGGCCTCCTCGATCGCCCGGACGACGTTGGGCGACCCGCCGCTCGTCGAAAGGCCGAGCGCGATGTCGCCCGTACCGCCCAGCGCCGCCAGCTGCCGTGCGAACGTCACCTCGAAGCTCACGTCGTTGGACAAAGCGGTCAGCACCGCGACGTCGTTGGTCAGGCACAGCGCGGGCAGGGACCGCCCGCGCGGCGGATACGAGAACGCCTCGGCGACCTCCTGCGCATCGGTGCTGCTGCCCCCGTTGCCGAACGTGAACAGCCGGCCGCCCATCGCGAACCGCTTGGCCATCGCCTCGGCGCACTCGGCGAGCAGGACCCCCGACCGCTCCGCGACCTCTTGTCGCAGGGCGACGATCTCGTTCGCCTTCTCCGCCGTCGACCGGCCGACCTCCGCCAGCACCGCCTCTATCTCGGACTCGCCCGAGTACAGGAAGGGATAGAGCTCCCGCATCCCCTCCGGTGGCTCACTCCCGGTCATTGCCGTTCCCCCCTGCGACTCTGCCGGGGTCACCCCGCGTGACCACCGCGATGGCCTCTTTCGCGTGGACCAGGACCGTGTCGCCGACGGCCGCGTCGACCAGCGCGACGCTGATCTCCTCCCGCGCGCCGCCGCCGACGTCGGCGATCGCGAGGTCCCCGTCGAGCAACCGCAGCACCGTGACGGGCACGGCCTCGTCGGAGCAGGTGACGCACACCTCCTCCGAACACCGGCCGCGCTCAGTCACCCGATCACCTCCGGGCCGAGCAGGCCGGGCTGCTCCAGGAACACGTGCACCAGCTCCCACAGGATGTGGTACATCGTCACGTGGACCTCCTTGACGACCGCCGGGTCGTCGCTCTGCGCGGTGAGCAGGTGGTCGATCGCCGGGCTGTCGCCCAGCATGCCGCCGTCCCCGCCGGTCAGCGCCACCGTGAGGAGCCCCAGCTCATGGCCTGCCTGCAGGCCGCGGAGCACGTCCACGCACTGACCGTCCGCCGAGATCCCCAGGGCGATGTCCGCCGGCGCGCCCCAGTGGCGCACCTGGTGGGCGAAGACCTGGCACAGGCCCTGCCGGCGGGCCACCGCCGTGATGGCCGCCGCGTCGTTGCTGACCGCGATGGCGGGCAGTGCCCGCTTGCCCACGATCACGGGGTGCATGAACTCGACGGCGACGTGCGCCGCGTCCGTACCCGCCCCGCCGTTGCCGAAGGCGATGAGCTTCCCGCCGCGATGGAACCGGATCGCCATGTCCCGGCAGGCGAGCGCCACTCGCCCGGAGTCCTCGGCGAGCATCCGGCCGGCCGTCTCCCGCCTCGCGAACGCCTGACCGACCCGTTCGATGGGTGGTGTCACCGTCATGTGGACGCTCCCTCCCCGGATCTGTCCCGTCACGCTATGTCCATGTCGTTCTGGGGCAACACCCTCTGCCGGACAACCACCGGTAAAGCCTGCGCGCCCCAGGTAAGGTCCCGGCGACGATGGCGGCAGAGACCCCTCACGACCCCCAGGCGAGAGAAAACAAACGATCCCCTCTTCCGGATCAGCCGGAGGCGAGGGGACCGATAGTCAGCAGCGGGCGTGGTGCCGTCGCCGCATCCGCGCACATCAGAGATTCAGGTGACGACGGAGTGCCGCGTCGATCAGGTGCAGCGTCGGCCCGGGGACAGTGCCCATGCGTTGCCGCAGTCGGCGGGGGATTATCGAACGCACCTGTTCGGCCTGGGCCTTCGAGTCGGTCTTCAGCCCGCAGTCCGCGGCGTCGAGCAGGACCTGGAAGGGGTAAATGTGATGGATCTCCTGCCGGAAGGACGACCGAAGGCCGCGGACGGTCAGGGCCGGCAGATGGTGCCCGCCGGGGGCACCTGCCCGGTGATCAGGTAGTCGACTTCCCGGCCGCGGGCGCAGGAGGAGTTGTAGAGGGCGGTGTGCCCGTCCCCGTCATAGGTCAGCAGCCGGCTCCCGTCGATCCGCCGGGCCAGCGACCGCGCCCAGGCGTACGGGGTCGCCGGGTCGTACGTGTTGCCGACCACGAGGATCGCCGGCGCTCCGCTGATCCGCTCGGGCCGGGGCGGGTTCGCCGCCGGGACCGGCCAGCCGCTGCATCCGGACGTCATGTCCCACATCTCGGAGTACCGCCACAGGTGCGGTGCCGCCTTCTTGACCTTCGCCAGCCGGGTCCGCAGGTCGGCGAAGCCCCGCAGCTCCGGCGGGAAGTCCTGGCATCCGACGGCGCGGTACGCCGTGTAGGCCGGGTCGACGCCGGGCACCGCCTGGCCCAGCGCGGTGGGGTCCGAGGGCGTCTTCTCCGCGTCGGCCAGGGCCTGGGCGAGCTGCGGCCACAGGAAGGTCAGGGTCAGGTACGTGTAGGCGCCGCCGGTCACCTCGGCGGCGGTGAGGGGACGTCCGAGGTCCCGGTCGACGATCTCGCCCTTGTCCGCCCGCGCCGTCAGCGCGTC
Organism: Actinoallomurus soli; assembly: GCF_024055715.1. Classification (GTDB taxonomy): domain Bacteria; phylum Actinomycetota; class Actinomycetes; order Streptosporangiales; family Streptosporangiaceae; genus Actinoallomurus; species Actinoallomurus soli. Next base: position 616,263 of record NZ_JAMXMV010000002.1, on the reverse strand, counting down.
GAAGTCGGCGGCGATGTCTCGGCCGCGCAGCGGGCAGTCGGCCTGGTCCTGGCACCACTGCGCGAACCGGTGGAACTCCCGCTCCATCGCCGCGGACTCGTCCACGGCGTCACGGGCGACCGACCGCGTGTGGTCGACGGCGCCGTCCAGCACCATCGCCCGTACGTGCCCGGGGAACAACCGGGCGTACGCCGCCCCGAGCTCCGTGCCGTACGAGACGCCGAGCCAGGAGATCCGCCGCTCGCCCAGCGCGGCCCGGATCGCGTCGACGTCGCGGGCGGCGCTCACCGTGTCGACGTGCCCGAGCAGCGGACCGGTCGCCCGGAGACAGTCCAGCCCGTGGCGGCGGTCGCTCTCCGCCAGCCGCCGGTACTCCGCCGGAGTGGCGGGAAGAGTGGGGGCCGCCGGGTCGTACACCGGCGTCGAGCAGCGTACGGGCGTGCTGTCCCCGACCCCGCGCGGGTCGAACCCGACCAGGTCGAACCGCTCGCGCAGCGGCTTGAGGTCCGGTGTGCCGAGCAGCATGCCGCCCTGCGCGACCACCGCGGTGCCCGAGCCGCCCGGTCCGCCGGGGTTGAGCAGCAGCGAGCCGATGCGGTGCTGCGGGTCGGTGGCGGGCAGCCGGTTCAGCGCCAGGGTGATCCGCCGCCCGTCCGGCCGGGACCAGTCCAGCGGAACGCTGATCGTCGCGCATTCGAGCTGCTGCGGGGTGCTCTCCGTATGGCAGTCGTGCCAGGCCGGCGCCGAGGCCGGCCCGCTCGTGGCCGCGGCCGCGGCGGAGCCGGAGGCCAGCAGGGCCGTCGCGGCCATGACCACCGTCGTGACGGACGAACGCTTCAACCGAGACTCCAGATTCGTGGGGGATGGCGGCGATGCGGGGGAGCATGCCGTCCCGATGATCTCCCGGAAAGGCGGCTTGACGACGGCTTTTCGGAATGTCAGTCGAGAGTGGAATAACCCGGTGAGCGGCATTGTTGAGAGAGCGCAGAGAGTTGAACGGCTTCCGCAGAGTTGCCAGGCGGTGACATCGTGATGTCTCGCCTCGTGAGGTGTTTGCGTATCCGCAAAACGGGCATGGTGCTCCATTAACGCGCCGCGCCGTGCCTGGTATCCGTCACCCTCTTGGAAACGATCAGTAATCGCGCGATGCTGTGATGGTCACGGGTGCCCCACGGTGTTCCGGACTGGAGGTCCCATGGACGTTGCCCTGGACATGTTCGCGATGGAGTGCGAGGACTACACCCTCGCCATGCCGCGTGGCGAGGTCGACGCCTTCACCGGGCGTACGTTCCGGGGGCGTCTGATGGAGCTCGTCGCGTCGGCCGACCGGCCACTGCTGGTGGACATGAGCGGGGTGCCGTTCTTCTCCGCGGCCGGCCTGAACGCTGTTGTCGCGGCCGAGAAGCTCTCCCGCGAGCGGGGTGTCCCGGTCGCGTACTTCGACCTCATGCCCTGCGTCGAGCGTCCGTTCCGCATCACCGGCGTGGACAAGGTCGCGCTGATCTGCCCGACCCTTCAGGACGCCATCTGGTGCGTCATCCCGCTCAGCGACGACGAGATCGAGAGCTGGGAGCTGTCCTAGTTCCACGTCGGACGGTGTCTCACCTCGGACGGCCCGGCCGCGCGGTCGGCCCGGTCCTCGTCGGTGGCGAGGTTCTCGTCTTCGTCCCGCAGGATCGGGGCGAACCGGTGGTCGTCCCGCTCGTCCGCCGCTCCCCGCTCGGGTGCCGGCATGCCGGGTCTCCTCTCGACGCGCGTCCGTACGATTCGTTCCCGGCTTGGTACCCGCTGTCGGCGGCGAAAACAGCCGAAACCCGAAATTCGGCCGCCACAGCGAATAACCGGCACGTCAGGGGGAGGAAGGGCGGGTACGGCTTTTCGCCGAAGCAGCCTCAGGAGGGAGATCGGCGATGTCGAAACCACAGGAGCCCGAACTGCGCCGCTCGGAGCGCACATCCCCGACGGACACGAATCCGGAGAAGGAACGCAACGTCTCCGGGCAGCCGCACGGCACCGACAAGGGCGGCAAGGGCGGAGGACGCGGGTCCGGTAAGGGCGATCCCCGTCCGCCCGAGCAGCGCCCCCCGCACCCGTCATGACCAGACCGTCCCGGACCCGGCGGACACGGCGCTGACGTCGTGCCCGCCGGAACCGGCCGATGCCCCGTGCCCGCCGTGGCGGGGCACGCCGGGGCGCGGCGGCCTACCGGCGGCTGTGCTCGGTGTGCGGTACGAGTAGTTCGGCGGGCTCGGAGGAGATCGGCTCGGCGGCGATCGCCTTGGCGTGACTCGCGCTGCGCCGCATCAGCTGGGCGTCCTCCTTGAGCGTCTCGACGGTCCGGTGCGGCGGCGACACCCGCCGCATCCGCTGGCGGCCCAGGGCGGCCATGATGGCGCCCAGGATCGCCCAGATGCCCGCGATGATCAGAGCGGCCCAGGCGATGTCCACCACGTGGGCGAGGCCGAACATCGCGGCCAGCGATCCGATCACCACCGTCATGTAACCCGCGAATCCGGCCCCGCCGAACAGCCCGGCGGCCTCCCCGGCCTTCTTCGCCTCCTGGCGGATCTCCGCCTTCGCCAGCGCGACCTCCTGACGCATCAACTTCTGCAGGTCGGCGGTCGTGTCGCTGACGAGCCGGCCCAACGAGGAGTTCCCGGTGGTCCGCCGGGTGCCGGGGCCGTGCAGAGTGGCCGACATGTCAGCTCACCTCCGTTCGGTTCGCTGGGGATCGACTCGGCGTCTCCTCGTCGAGGTTCGCCGTCTTCGTCCTGTGAAGCGATCCCATACCCGTTGTGGGCCGTCCGACCCCTCCCGGCCGGTCACTCGGCCACGACCCGGAGGCTCTTCAGCTCGCTGTCGGCGACGTCGGGCACGACCATGCCGGCGGCGACCCCCGTCCGCAGGTAGTCGATGACGGCCTCGTTCATGCGCTCGCCGGGCAGGATGGCCGGGATGCCCGGCGGGTACGGCGTCATCATCTCGGCGGCGATCCGGCCCGCGGCCCGGTCGATCGGGACCTGCTCGACGCGGCCGAAGAACGCGTCGCGGGGCAGGATCACCTGGTCGAGCTCGAGGTCCTCCGGGTCGGGGACCGCCACGGTCGCCGAGGTGAGCAGCGCCTCGTCCCCGCGTTCGAGGTGGGCGACGAGATCGCGGATCGCCGTGACGAGCGTCCGCGCGGTCTCCTGATCGTCGGAGTAGGTGAACTGGGCGCTGATCCGCCGGTGGTCGGACAGGTGCAGGTTGACGCGGTGGTGCTCCCGCAGCCAGTCGGCCGCGCGGTACCCGGTCGTGCCGAGCCCGGCGATGTCGATGATCACCTGCAGCGGGTCGCGCTCGGCGGCGCGGTTCGGGCCGAGGAACTCGTCGGCGTGCACGTGCAGGCCGTCGATCTCCTCGAGCTCCGCCCGGACGCCCGTGACCAGGTCGATGGCGCCCTGCAGCAGCTCGTGGCCCTGCTCGACCATCTGCCGCCGCCAGCCGTCGAGGGCGGCGTAGATGAGGACGTTGGGGCTGGTGGTGCCGAGCAGGTCCTCGCGGGCCGACAGGACGTTCGGGTCGACCAGGTCGCCCTGGTGATGGAACACCGAGCTCTGCTCCAGGCCGCTGCCCATCTTGTGCACGCTGACCACGCAGACGTCGGCGCCCGCGTTCATCGCCCAGGTCGGCAGGTCGGGATGGAAGGGCAGGTGCGCGCCCCACGCCTCGTCGACGACGAGCGGCCGGCCGTGCCGGTGGCACACCTCCGTGATGGCCCGCAGGTCGCTCGACGTGCCGTACGGGGTCGGGCTGGTCACGATGGCGCCGCGCGCGTCCGGATGCTCGGCGAAGCGCCGGTCGAAGCCCTCCGCCGACGGCGGATGGGCCAGGTGCAGCTCCGGGTCCCACTGCGGCCAGACCCAGATCGGCCGGATCCCGGCCAGGATCAGGCCGGAGACCACGGCCTTGTGCGCGTCCCGGCCGACGAGGAGCTTCTCGTGCGGCCCGGCCACCGACAGCATGGCGCTCTTGACCGACAGGGAGCTGCCGCAGGTGGAGAAGAACGCGTGCTCGGCCCCGACCGCGTCCGCCATGAGCTCCTGGGCCCGCTGGATCACGCCGTTGGAGGACATCCGGTCGTCGAGCCCGGCGGTCGCCAGCACGTCCGAGCGGAAGACCGCGTCGCCGACGACCGCGCTCACCCTCGGGTCGGTCCCCCTTCCCTGTTTGTGGCCGGGCGGGGTGAAGGGGACGTATCCGTTTCGGTGATAGGCGGCGAGGGCGTCGAGTACGGGGGCCTCAGCATGGTTCATGACGCCGGGCTTCCCGCTGCGGACGGCCGGAAACACGGGATCTCTCCAGGTGAGGGGCCCTTCCAGGGACAGGGCTTCAGCGGCGTTTCGGGATCGAGGCGGCGAGCATCGGCAGCGAGATGTAGTCGGCGAGGGCCTGCTGCCCGGCCATGTTCGCGTGGATGCCGTCACCGTTGTCGTACGCGAGGTTGATGCTGTTGGGCTTCAGCGGATCCTTGAGCACCTGGTCGAAGTCGACCACTCCGTCGCACGTGCCCGCGCAGTTCCCCCATTGCTTGACGAACGTGCCGACGGTGTAACGATCGCGGTTGTTCTGGTCGCCGTACCCCGGACGCGGGGTGATCGGAGTGACGTACACCTTGATCCCGGCGGCGCGCAGGCGCTCGAAGACCTTGCGGTAGCTGTCCAGGATCGGTGCGGATGCGCACCCGTCGGCGAGGTCGTTCGTCCCGTAGTAGTAGATGACGCCGGTCACCCCGTGCAGGGCGAGCACGTCGCGGTCCAGGCGGGCGAGTGCGTCCAGGCCGACGTCCGCTGCGGGGATGTTCGGGCACGCCGCCGAACTCGTGGTGCCGCTGATGCCCGCGTTCGCGACCGCGAGCTGCCGATTCGACGGAAGCTCGTGGGTGATGCGCCGCGCCAGGTCGTCCGTCCAACGGCGGTTGTTGCCCGGTTGGCTGCAGCCCGGCCCGCAGTTGTCGCTGCCGACGCCATCGACGACCGAACTCCCGAACGGCACGATCGTCCCCTTCACCGCCGGGTTACGGACGTCGACCGCGCTGACGAGGTACGTGGAGGTCACGGTCTGCGTGTACGCGTCGCCGGAAAGGTCGGCGGTATGGTCGGCCGCGCCCGCGGGGGTCAGGTAGTTCTCGCGCATCCCGGTGACATGCTCCCCGGGCACGGCCGTGCCGGCGACGAACATGCTGACGGCGACGTCGTCCTGCGGCCCGGTCCTCAGACCGGCGGCGTCGCTCCACACCTCCCCGCCCGCCGGGATGGTGACCCTTCGTCGCCCCTGGAAGGTGACCGGCACGGTGGCACCGGTGATCGCCGCCCCGTTCCCGCTCCGCCCCACGGTCGTGGCGTCGATCGTGAGAGGGTCCTTGCCGAAGGTGTTCTGTACGCGAATGCGCAGGGCGCCCCCGCCCTGACTCACGTGAGTGATCATCCGTACGGACTGGTCGGCCAGCGTCTTCGCGGCGAGGTCCTGCTGGGACTGAGCCCAGGACGTGAACCACGGTGATGCGGCCGGCCGCCCGGCGGCGGACGCGGAACCGGCGGCACCGGCCGCCGCGACGGTGAGGGTTGCCGCAGCGGCCACGTGACGCATCCTGATCCTGCGACCTCTCGTCATCGGCGGACTCCCTTCCAACGGAACCGTCAGGACGGACGATGTCGCCGGCGGAGGCAAGCGCGGCGATCAGAATGCGATGATCACCCGGCTGTGATCCCCTGACGCAAGAGGGAGGCCGTTTGTGGCCTCCGACGGGCCCCCTCCGGAGGACTCATCGGGGAGCCGGCGTGCCCGGCTTCGCGTTCGTCCACTCGGCGACCGCGTACACCTCGTACGAGGAGACCTCACCGGGCCGGTGGAAACGGTCGGGCATGTCCTGGACGCGCAGGGTGCGGGGCCTGCCGTCGTCGCCCGGCGGAAGTCTCCGGCTGCCGTGCGGCGGCGTCGCCACGAGATCGCGTACGGCCAGGAGGGTGCCGGTGCCGGGATCGATGATCCACTGACGCCGGTACGTGCCGAGCTGTTTGGGCGCGGTGTAGATGCCGAGGGGGACCGTCGTCTCCAGCGGCAGGGAGATCACCGTTCCCGTGCGGCCCAGGGGATCGGCCGCGGTGCCGCCGGCCCGTACACCGGGCAGCGTGGCGAGCATCCGGAACGCCGCCGCCCGTACCTTCGGCGGGGTGGGGGCGTCGGCCAGCAGGTCTCCGGCCACGTCGCTCAGCGCACGGACGCGCTCCTCGCCCCGCAGGGCGCCGAGCCGTTCCGTGACCGCGGTCGAGGAGTACGCGTGCCAGTTGTCGCGCAGGGCGAGCAGCCTCTTCTCCAGCGCCTTCGGCTCGGTGGGCAGCTCGGCGATCTGCGCGGACGTCATGCCGTAGAACCGCCGGACCTGGCCCTTCACGGGTCGCGGATGCGGCGCCCCCACGGGGGACTTCGGGTTCAGGAACAGCGTCCCCACCACTCCGGGATCGCCGCTCGGAACGTCGACCGTCATCGGGGAGCCCGCCTTCCGCCATTTCGCCGTGTCCTGGGCGGTCCACGGGCGGGCGGGCAGGTCGGTGTATTTCCTGGTCTCCCTGCCGTCGCGTCCGACCCAGCTGTCGTACTGCTGCCGCGACTCGACCATGTAGTGGTCCGCCCTGGTCTTGCCGACCCCGTAGATCGTTCCGTCGATGCGCCTGGTGTGCCAGTACGCGCCGGTCTGCGCCGTCTTCTCCGCGCTGGTCGCGGCGGCGAGCAGGACGTTCCCGTCGCCGCCCGTACGGAGCGGGACCGAACGGCCCGGAGGGCGCGGATCCGAGTGGCCGGACAGGACGGCCACGGATCCCGCGGCGACCGTCCCGGCCGCGACCACGCCCATCAGCGGCACCGCGAGCCGGCGGCGGGCGCGCGGGCGGGGCGCGGGCGCGGAGCGCCAGTTGGTGCGCAGGGCGAGCCGGTCGGGGTTCTCCTCCCGGGCCAGCGTCGTCCGCATCTGCCGCAGTGCGTCGAGTTCATCCATCGTTCTTCGCCTCCGGGAGGGCCTTGCGCAGCTTCTTCCGAGCTCGGTGGATCTTGGCCTTGACGGTGCCGAGGGGCAGGTCCAGCGTCGCCGCGATCTCGGCGTACGACAGCTCGCCCCAGGCGAGCAGCAGGAGGGCGTTACGGTCCTGGGCGCTCAGCGTGGCGAGCGCCTTGGCCAGGTGCGGACCGAGCGCCGCGGCCGCCATGCGGTCGTCGGCCGACTCGGCCACGCCGTCCTCGGCGGGGTCCACCCCGGTCCGGGCGAACGCCCGGTACATGCGGGTCTCCTGCCGATGGTGGCGGGCGATGAGCTTGCTGGCGATGCCCCACAGCCACGCGCCGACCTCCGCGCGCCCGTCGAATCTCTCCCGGCGCCGGAACGCGACGGCGAACGTCTCCGACACGACGTCGTCGGCCAGGGTGGGCCCGAGACGCCGTTTGACGTAGGCGTGGAGTCGTGGCGCGTGCCGGCGGAACAGCTCGCCGAACGACTCGGGGTCCTCCAGGGAGGCCGCGACGAGCGCCGGATCGCCGGCCGCCTCCTGCGGCCGGCTCACCGGTCTCGGCGTGGCCATGGGCCGCCGTGTCCCTTCATTCGTCACTTCCCGTCTTCGATTCCGCTGACGTCCCCTCTCTCCCGAAGGGCGGGCCCGGGTTGCGTCCGGAAGCGCCGGATCATGATCTCCGCCATCGCGACCGGATCGTCATCTCTTCGCCCCGCCGGTGCCGTACCGCTCGGGTACGGTGCGCGGCATGGTCGATGCGTTCGAGGTACGTACGGAGCTGGCCGGAGCCGTGGACCGGGCGGGCGCCTGGCGGTTCATCCGGGGGTTCGCGGCGGCGTGGGCGACCCCGCTCACGGACGCGGACGGCTGGGACGACGCCGCCCTGGACGCGGTCGAGACCCGGCTCGGGATCACGCTGCCGGTCGCGGTGCGCGAGGCGTACGCGCTGTTCGGCCGGCGCACGGACCTGACCGCCAACCAGGACGAACTGCTCGAGCCGAAGCAGCTGTACGCCCACGACGGCCTGCTGGTGTTCCGCGAGGAGGACCAGGGCGCGGCGCGCTGGGGCGTCCGGCTCGACGGCCCGGACCCCGCCGTGTGCATCCGGCCCGACCTGGAGGACGAGGACACCGAGCGCTGGGAGCCGTGGCTCGACTCGTTCTCGCTGGCCTGCGCCGAGATCGTGCTGTCGGAGTCGCTGCACGCCGCCGAGGAGCTCGCCGACTACCGCGAGGCCGACGAGGACGACCTCGAGGTGCTGGAGCGCTACACCCGCCTCCCGTTGCCGGAGTACCCGTCGGGACAGCTGCCCGGCACGCGCTGGTTCGCGGGCCCGGACGTGCTCCTGCGGGAGGACGCGCGATCCTGGATCACGATCCGCGCCCGTACGGAGGAGGCCCTGGTGAACGCCTGCGAGGACTTCGGCGACGGCTGGCTCGCCTGAGAGACCCGGTTCGTCTGAGACGTCGACTCGCCTGAGACGCCCGTGCCCCCGGCCGGTCGGCCGGGGGCACGGAACATCACGGGATCAGGCCGGGGCGGTCTCCGGGCGGGCCGTCCTCGGAAGCAGGAAGCCGAGCCCGAACGCCAGCACGATCAGCCCGATCGTGACGAGTGCCGTGGTCTTCGCGGCGTCGAGCGAGTCCCGCCGGTGGGTGTCCAGGCCGGCCGTCGTGACGGCCCTGACGACCGCGGCCGAGGCGGAGCCGGTGGCGCGGCAGCTGGCGGGCACGACGTCCGGGTCCTTCTCGCTCTCCCGGTCGTGCACGCACGTCCGGACACCGGCGAGGATCCCGGCCCGGGCCGGGGCGGGCACTCCGGCCCGGGTGAGCTCCGCGCGCAGCCGGGGCGCGGCCGTCGCGTCGAAGTTGTGGTGCGCCTGCGCGCCGAGGAGCCCGAAGAACACCGTGCCGATCACCGCGACGCCGAGCGACATGCCGAGCTGCTGGATCGCCTGGAGGGTGCTGGACGCCGAGCCGACCTCGTGGTCGGCGACCTCGCCGAGGATGATGTCGAACATCGGCACGAAGATCATGCCCATCCCGGTCCCGCCGATGAGCAGCGGGGCGACGAAGTCGAGGCTGGTGAGACCGGGCCCGGCGTACTCGAACACGGCGTAGAGGACGGCCAGGCCCGCGCCCATGCCGGCCAGCCCGAGGTGCAGGAGCCGGCGGCCGAGCTTGATCATGAGCATGCCGCTGACCGCCGACCCGATCATCGCGCCGAACGCCCAGGGCGCCGTCGTGAGCCCGGCGCGCAGCGGGCTGTACCCGAGGCCGACCTGCATGAAGACGCCCAGCGTGAGCAGCGTGCCGCCCATGGCGCAGGTGAAGGCGATCGCGAACAGGACGCCGGAGGCGTACGAGCGCCGGGCGAACACGCCGGTCTCGACCAGCGGCGTCGCCCCGGCCCGCTTGCGGCGGACCTGGGAGGCCGCGAACAGCGCGAGCACGGGAACGGAGGCGACCAGGAGCGCGATCGCCCAGGACGGCCAGCCCAGCTCACGCCCCTGGACCAGCGGGAAGATGAGCATGAAGATGCCGGACGCGGCGAGCGCGACACCGGGCAGGTCGAGGCGGGCCGAGCGCACGGCGGGCGGCGTCGCCGGGAGGAACCGCGCCGCGACGGTCAGCGCGAACGCGCCGATCGGCACGTTGACCAGGAAGATCATCCGCCAGCCGGTGCCGAACAGGTCGGCGTGGATGAGCGTGCCGCCGATGATCGGGCCGAGCACCGCCGACAGCCCCATCACCGGGCCGAACGCGGTCCACGCCTTCTTCATCTCCGCGGGCGGGAACAGGTCCCGGATCAGCCCGAACCCCTGCGGCAGCATCACCGCCCCGAACGCGCCCTGCAGCACCCGCGAGACGATCAGCATGGTCGGCGTGATCGCGGCGGCGCAGGCCACCGACGCGACCGTGAAGCCGGCGACGCCGACCAGCAGCATCCGCTTCCGACCGAACATGTCGCCGAGCCGCCCGCCGATGAGCAGGACCACCGCGAGCGCCATGGTGTACCCGGCCGCCATCCACTGCAGCGTCGCGTACGAGCCGCCGAGGCTCGCACGGATCGCCGGCGCGGCCGTGTTGATCACCGTGCTGTCCAGCAGGTCCATCACGCTCGAGGCCAGGACGGCGGAGAAGGCGAGCCACCGCAGGCGGTACGGCGCGGCGGTCCGCTCACCGGCCGCGATGGGGGATTCGAGGATTTCGGTCAACACCATCTCCCGTGGAACGAGGTCGTTGGAACCGACGTTAGGCTCCATAACGGCCACTTCCTGACCTCAATGACCGGGACCCTGGAGACATGGCGAACACCAGCTCACGCATCCTCCGGCTGCTGTCCCTCCTGCAGACCCACCGCTACTGGCCCGGCCGCGAGCTCTCCGATCGCCTCGGCGTCTCGCCCCGGACGCTCCGCCGCGACGTCGACCGGCTGAGGGAGCTGGGCTATCCGGTCGTCGCGCACCGCGGCGTGGACGGCGGCTACCAGCTGGCGCCCGGCGCCGCGCTGCCCCCGCTCGTGGTCGACGACGAGGAGGCCGTCGCCCTCGCCATCGGCCTGCGGATGGCCGCGCAGGGCGCCGTCGCCGGGATCGAGGAGTCGGCCGTACGGGCGCTGACCAAGGTGATCCAGGTGATGCCGCCCCGCCTGCGCCGCCGCATCGACGCGCTCCGCACGGTCACGGTCCCCGCCGCCTGGGGCGCCGGCCCGACGATCGACGCGGACGTGCTGACCGCCGTCGCCCAGGCCTGCCGCGACGAGGAGCGGCTGCGGTTCTCCTACCGGGCGCGGGACGGCGAGCTGACCGCCCGCCACGTCGAGCCGCACCGGCTCGTCTCCCTCGGCCGCCGCTGGTACCTCGTCGCGTACGACCTGACCCGCCACGACTGGCGCAGCTTCCGGCTCGACCGCCTGGCCGACCCGGGCAGCACGGGCGAGCGCTTCCGCCCCCGCGACCTGCCCGCCGAGGACGCCGCCGACTTCGTACGGGCGGGCATCAGCAGCATGCCCGCGGCGTACGACGTGGAGGTGCTCGTCCACGCCCCGGCGGCGAGCGTCCGCCCTGTCGTCTCGCGCTGGGGGACGGTCGAGGAGGTCGACGACGAGCGGTGCCGGCTGCTGATGACCGTCGACGGCCTGGAGTGGCCGACGATGCTGCTCGGCGCGATCGGCGCCGACTTCGAGATCGTCGGCCCGCCCGAGCTGACCGCGTTCGTCCGCGAGTGGGGCACGCGCTTCCTCCGCGTCGTCGACGACCGGCGATGAGCGCCGAGGATCTCGTACGACACCGAGGTCCTCGGCGCTGTTCAGGCGGGCAGCGCGGTGGCGACCAGGCGGCGGATGGCGGTCAGGTCGACGTCGTCGGCGAGGTTCGCCTCGTCGGGCATGTCCTTGATCACGTCGTCGACGTTGAGCAGGGTGCGGAACAGCCGCGGTAGCACGGTGCGGCCGATCAGCTCCTCCGCGAGTGCGGAGCCGTCCGCGTCCCCCATTCCGAACCGCTGGACCAGGTACGCGGTCAGCCGCTCGTGGGTGCTGGCGAAGATGGCGTCGAAGTAGGCGTTCGAAGTGCCCGGCAGCCGCTCGGCCTCGGTGATGCTCAGCCGGCAGGTCCGTACCTGCGCCTCCCAGACCATCAGCTGCAGGAACCGGCCGCAGAACAGCGCCACCGCCTCGGCGGGGTCCTCGGCGTACGCGTCCGGGGTCTTCACCCTGCCCAGGTACAGCTCACGGATCAGGTCCAGGACCGCGAGGAACAGCTTGTCCTTGCTCTCGAAGTGCGCGTACAGCGACCGCTTCGACGTGCCGGCGCGCGCCGCGACGGCGTCCATCGACGCCCGTTCGTAGCCGGTCTCGAGGAACACGTCCTTGGCCACCAGCAGGATGTGGCGGCGCAGGGCCTCGCCGCGCCGCTGCGGTTCATTTGCTCGGCTCATCCGCCCTCAAAAAGTAAACGGTACGGTACAGTTTATTTAGCTCGTCACTCACCCCAGTGTGCTGGAGAGAAGCAATGATCGTCATTACCGCCCCCACCGGGCAGATCGGCGGCCAGGTCCTCGCGAACGTCCTCGGCGGTGACCAGCCGGTCCGCGTCATCGTGCGGGACCCCGCCAAGCTGTCCGCCGACGTCCGTGACCGGGCCGAGGTCGTCCAGGGTTCGCACGGCGATCCGGAGGTCCTCGCCCGCGGGTTCGACGGCGCCGACGCGGTGTTCTGGCTGCTGCCGACCGACCCCCGTGCCGCGAGCCCCGAGGACGCCTACGTCGGCTTCACCCGCCCCGCGGCCGAGGCCATGCGCGACCGGGGCGTCAAGCGCGTCGTCGACGTCAGCTCCGTGGGCCGCGGCACCCCGTACGCCGGCCGGGCCGGGCACGTGACCGCGTCCCTGGCCATGGACGACCTGATCGCCGGCACCGGCGTGGCGTTCCGTGCCCTGGCCGCGGCTCCGTTCATGGACAACGTGCTCCGGCAGGTCCGGGTGATCAAGGGGCAGGGCATGCTCTTCGACGCCGTCTCGCCCGGCCGCAGGATGCCGACCGTCGCCACCCGCGACATCGCCGCCGTCGCCGCCCGGCTGCTGCTCGACACCTCGTGGACCGGCAGCGAGGAGGTCCCGCTGCTCGGTCCCGAGGACCTGTCGTACGACGACATGACCGCCGTCATCTCCGAGGTGCTCGGAACCTCGGTGAAGTACCAGCAGGTCCCCGCCCAGTCGTTCAAGGACCAGCTCATCGGCTTCGGCATGTCCGACGCGATGGCCCAGAGCGCCATGGACATGGCGATCGCCATGGACGACGGCCTGGCGAACGGGGTCACCCGCACGCCGCGGCACGCGATCGACACCCCGACGACGTTCCGGCAGTGGTGCGAGGACGTCCTCAAGCCCGCCGTGCAGGCCGCCTGACCCCGAGACGACGCGACGGGCCGGCGCGTCCGGCCCGTCACCGGAGGTGTTCCGCATGACCGAACGGCCCGAGACCGCGCACGCCGTCGCCGATCGTCCCGACGAACGGCTCGACGCGTTGTTCACCCGAATCGCCGCCGGCTTCAGCACGTCACAGCGGTCGCCCGTCCTGGGCAGCCCGGCCGAGCACGGGCTGCGGTTCGAGGACGTCACCTTCCCCTCCGAGGACGGCACGCCGCTGGAGGGATGGTTCGTCCCGGCCGAGGGCTCGGACACCGTCGTGATCGTCAACCATCCCCGGTGGTTCAGCCGCTCCGGGCTTCCGTCCCACCGCGAACCCTGGCGCTCGATGTTCGCCGACACCGGCAACGACATCGAGGTCGACCTTGTCCCGGACATCGCGCTCCTGCACGCCGCCGGCCACCACGTCCTCGCCTACGACCTGCGCAACTTCGGCCGCAGCGGCGCCGCCGACGGCGGACTGACGACGGGCGGCATCTTCGAGTCCCGTGACGTCATCGGCTCCCTGCGGTACGTGCGCTCCCGCCCGGAGCTGCGGGACGCGAGGATCGCGCTGTTCAGCCGGTGCCTCGGGGCCAACGCCACCCTGTTCGCGATGGAGCGGGCGCCACGGGAGTTCGAGGACGTGCGGTGCCTCGTCGCCTGCCAGCCGCTGTCCGCCCGCGCGGTCCTCGAACGCGGACTGGAGCGGCAGGGCGTCCCCGTCGAGTGGATCGACGAGCTCGACCGGCGGATCAGGCTGCGCACCGGCTTCGCCATCGACGCCATGTCCCCCGCGAACGCCGCGCGCAGCGTCCGGACGCCGACGCTCGTCTACCAGGTCCACGACGACCCGAGGACCCGGCCGGCCGACGTGCAAGCGATCTTCGACGCCCTCCCCGACCGGGACGACCTGCCGAAGGAGCTGTTCTGGATCCACGGGACCACCCGGCGATGGGACGGCTACCTGCACTTCCAGCGCGAACCGGACCGGATCCTGGACTGGATCGCGCGGCACACGCGATGAGACGGGCCCCATCGGGGGACGGCGCCGGTACCGCCCGTACGGGGGGGTACCGGCGCCGGGAGTCAGTTGACGGGGGTCGGGGTCCAGTTCGACGGGTCGGCGCCGAGAACCTTCAGCCGGTGGAACAGGCCGGTGACTCCGCCGGTCTTGTTGAGCTTCGCCAGGATCGACCCGGACGCGTGAATCTGGACGTTGAAGCCGTTGACGCCGTAGGCGTACAGGACCGTCGGTGCCACGTACGCGGGGTACCCGTCCAGCTTCGTGTTGGGACGAGGCAGTCCGCGCCCGGGCTTGCCGGGCCCGCCGGGGACGCCGGTACCGACCGTGCCGTCCGACTTGTGGACGCCGATCTCCAGATCCGATGACGGCCCGTCCACGATGAAGCCCAGGCTCGCGCCGACCTCATCGAACGCGCCGTTGTTCAGCACCGTGCGCTTCGGCGTCAGCCCGGCGGGCACGCCGCCGACGTGCAGGGGCATCGCGATCGGCCGGGTGCCGCCGAACTTCGCGGACGCGGCGATCCGGTGGGCCGTCCTGGCCAGCTCGGCGGCGTTCCCGGGCAGGGCGTCGCCCTCCAGCTGGGCCCAGCGGTTCGGGGCCGGCTGCCAGCGCAGCGAGAACTGCGACTGCCCGGACGGGTCCGGCTTGAAGATCCAGTAGGCGGAGTGGCCGTTGACGGACGGGGCGGGGATCCGTTTGGCCGGGATTCCTCCCGGGAGGTACCCCAGGAAGGGCTCCTTGCCGCCCGCGTACGCGGTGAGGGTCACGATGCCCCCGCTCCTCCCGGTCTTCTGCGCGACGACCTGGAAGAAGTCGTCCGTCTGATGGTCGGCGACGTAACCGTTGGCGCGCATGCCGGAGGGCAGCCAGCCGAAGGCCGCGCGTTCCACCAGCGGGTTGTCGTACCTGGCCGACACGGCGGCGGGGGAGCCGTGCACCGTCACGGGGGAGCCGCCCGTCTGCGAGACCACCGTCACCCCGGCGGCGACGGCGGCCACTCCACCGGCGGCGAGGACCATGGTCCGTACACCCCTGGAACGCCGGCCCGCCCGTACGGGACGCCGGGCTCCGGGCGAGCCGTCGATGGCCTGGAGGAGCCGCTCCCGGCCGGCGTCCAGTCGCTGCTGGGAGGGGATCGGAGCGTCGGTGCGCATCGTGCGCATCAGGTCGAGCTCGTTCACGGTCGGTACCTCAGCCTTCATCCGAGACGAACATGGGGTTCCCGTCGCCGAGAGCGGCGCGGATCTTCTTTCGAGCCCGATGCAGCCGCGACCGCACCGTCCCCACGGAGACGCCCAGCGCCTGGGCGGTCTCCTCGTAGGACAGGTCGGCCCAGGCGATCAGCAGCAGGACCTCCCGGTGGGCCCGGCTGAGACCGGCCAGGGCCGCCGCGAGCGACTGGTGCATCCCGGTCGCCATGACCCGGTCGTCGGCGCCGTCCAGTTGGCCGCCGTAGGTCTGCGCCACGGGATCCGCGCCGCTGCGCGCGAACGCCCGCAGCATCCGCGTCTCCTTGCGGTGGTACTGCGCCATCACGTTCGCGGCGATCCCGTACAGCCAGGGTCTGGCGTCCGGCCGTCCGAGGTCGTAATGTCGGCGTTTCTCGAACGCCCGGTAGAACGTCTCGGCGGTGACGTCGTCCGCCATGCCGTCCCCCAGCCTGCGGGCGACGTACCGGCTGATGTGAGGGGCGTGCCGCTCGTAGAGCGCGGCGAACACCCCGGGCTCTTGCCAGGACTGCTCGATCACAGCGGCGTCGTTCACGCCCTGTCGGGTCGTCACAGTCATACGGCTCCTGTCTCTTGTGGCCGGTGTTCCGGCCGTGCGCGGAGTGCGCTGTCACCCGCTTTTCCCCGAACCCGTGAACCGGGTTCCGCAGGGAATCGACAGGCGCGCCGCGCGGAGCCGCCGACCACCCGAAGGCCGCTCCGGGAGGGGCGGAGCGGGCGCGTACGGAACGCTCGACGACCGCAGGACCGATCCGCCGCACCCGGCGGATCGCGGTCCTTCACGGAGCCTTCCGTACGGCGTCGGCCCCCGGGGCCGAGCTCAGGAGGACGGGGCCGCCCCGATCTGCCGCTTCAGGCGGTTCACGTCGACCACGGCCCAGATCTCGCCGACCCGGTCACCCTCGAAGCCGAAGATCACGTTGCCGCTGATCTCGATCTCCCGGCCGGTCGGCGGGATGCCGAAGAAGTCGCCGTCGTGCGTGCCGGTCATCGTCCAGCGCACGGCCGCCTTGCTCCCTTCGCTGATCACCTCCTCGACCTGGTAGTGCAGGTCCGAGAACCCCGCGCGCATGAACTCATCCACCCGCCGTACGGCCGCAGGCCCGCGAGGCGCGTCCGGATCGTGAGTGGTCATGTCCGGCGTGATGAGCTCCTCGGCCAGTTCCGGCCGCTGCTGGTTGAGCATGTCCTCGTAGAATCGGTGAACGATCTCTGCCTTCGATGTCATCGCGCTCCCTCTGGTCGGTCCGCTGGGCCGTGGACGCCAGTGGAGACAAGACAGAGGGGCGTTCTGTGACAACGATCGGGGATTTCTTCGGCGGCGAGCGGGGCCGGCTGTTCGGGCTCGCGTACCGGCTCCTGGGATCGGCGGCCGACGCGGAGGACATCGTCCAGGAGACGTTCCTGCGCTGGCACGCCGCCGACCAGCAGGCGATCGAAACTCCCGGCACCTGGCTGACCAAGGTCGTCACCAACCTCTGCCTGAATCACCTGGCCTCGGCCCGCGTCCGGCACGAACGAACCGGAGCATGGCTGCCGGAACCCGTGCTCACCGGACACGGCGCCCTCGGCCCCCTGGAAACCGCCGAACAGCGCGAATCCGTATCCCTCGCGCTGCTCGTCCTCCTCGAACGCCTGACCGCGGTCGAACGCGCCGTCTTCGTCCTGCGCGAGGCGTTCGGTTACCCGTACGAGGACATCGCCGCCCTCGTTTCGACGTCCGCGGGCAACTGCCGCCAGGTCCACAGCCGTGCCCGCCGCCGGATCGGCGACGGGCGCCCCCGCTTCGCCGCCCCGGACGACCAGGCCCGCCGCCTCGCCGAGCGGTTCATCGCCGCGGCCCGGTCCGGTGACCTGGTGGCGCTGGAGGACCTCCTGACCGCCGACGTCACCGCGTGGGTGGACGCCGGCCCGTCCGTCCGGCGGCGGGTACGCGGCCGGGACGAGGTCGGCCGGCTGGCCGGAACGGCACTCGCCCGCTTCGCGCCACGGACACTCGTCACCGAGGCCAACGCCGCCCCCGCCCTGCTCTTCGTACGGGCCGACGCGCTGCTCGGCGTCACCGTCCTGGACATCGACCAGACCCGCGTCCGCACCCTCCACACGGTGACCGATCCCCGCAAGCTCACGGCAACGCGACGCCACCTCCTCGCCGCGGCCCGCTGACCGGGCGGCCGTCCACAACGGAGGCACGGTGCGATGATCCACTCATGGGAATCGCGACCAAGCAGGCGGTGGCCGCCGCGGTCACCGCCGCCGTCGGGACGGCGCTGGCCTTCGCCGCGTACGGTGAGGGCGCGTTCAACACGCTGCTCCTGGTCGGTGCGCCGAGCCTGCTGGTCACGCTGTTCGCCGTGCAGGTGCGGTCGACGGCCCGCGCCGGTGCGCTGCGCCGGGCCGGATGGTGGGGGGCCGCCGTACTGGGTGGCGGGCTGCTGCTCCTGGCCGTGACCGCGCCGAAGTTCGTGCTGCTACCGGCCCTCATCGCCGCGCTCTCCCTGGCCATCGGATGGCCTCTGGCCACCTCCGCCGCCTGCCTGATGGCGGTCGCGGCCGTCAGATCGGGCCTGTCATCGGGACCGAGGGCGGCGCTGACGTGGGGCCGGTCGTCGTGGGCCGTGCTCCTGGCCGTGGTGGCGACCTACGGGTACGGGCTGAGCCACTTGGACGACGGGATGGCCGACGTCAAGGACCGAGTGTGCCGCTTCGAGCCGTCAGGTGAGGCGATGAGACACGGCGGCGGACGGAGCCTGCTGCCCCTGCACGACACCTCCTGCGGCACCGACACGGTCCCCGCCTTCGTCAACCCGCTCCTGGCCACCCTCACCGCGCTCCTGGCGGCCTCCGTAACGGCCCACCTCACGGCACGCTTCAAGGCCAGGCGAACGCGCGGCCTCGCGGTCAGGCTCGGGAGGTGACGACGGCGACTTCGACGCAATCGCCGCCGTTGGCTCCGGAGAGGCTGGACTTCCGCCAGTTTGCGGCGTCGAGGTTCATGATTCCTCCCGAATCCGCCGGATGAGCTCCAAGGAAGCGGAGACAGGCAAAGCGACGACGCGGAGTGCTTCGTACGTCTGCGAGAGGGCTTTGACTAGCTCCGGTTTTTCGTGGAGATGTCCGGTTGCTGGATCTTCACTGTAAGCGATGTCGGGAGCTTCGTCGAAGCTCAGTATTTTGAAGCTAGAGGTCAGCCCCGCGTGCGCGCCTGCGGAGTGGGGGATGACCTGGACGTTGATTCCAGGTCGCTGCGCCAGCTCGATCAGTCTGTCGAACTGTGCGCCCTGCGTTTCCTTGTCTCCGATCTCGCGATGGAGAACGGACTCGTCGATGATCGCCCACACCACGGGCGGCTTGTCTCTGGTCAGGATTTCCTGGCGTTCCATCCGGGCGGTGACCAGCTCGTCGATGACCTCTGGTCGGGCGGCGGGGCGTCCGGCGGTGAGCAGTGCGCGGGCGTACTCAGGGGTCTGGAAGATGCCCGGGATCACGACGACGTCCCACATGTGGATCCCGGAGGCTTCGCGCTCGGCTTCGATGTAGCGGGCGAACGATTGGACCGGGTGGGTCTCGTGTTTGAGGAGGCCGTGGAGGACCAGGAGGGCGCCGCCGGTCTTGAGGGCCTTGTCGCAGCGCTCGACGAAGTCGCGGCGCGGGACCTTCTGGGCGGTCTCGACGTTGCTGATCATCCCTTCCGAGTAGTTGATCAGCTTGGCGAGGTGGCCCTGGGTCATGTTGTCGGCGGCGAGGCGGTAACGGCGTAGTTCGGAACCGAGTGCGATCAGCGTTGGACTGCGCATCTATGTCCCTTTCTGTGCTGCTTTCCGGGGGGTTCACGGGCCCTCACTTCAGTGCGGGGTGAATTCACGAAGTGAAAGGCATTCCGTGCTGGGTATCCACGCCTGTACCCAGCGTAGTTGTTCATGGCCAGGATGGTGGCGAATCGGCGGAATCAAATGACCGAGAGGGGCGGTGCCGGTCATGCATCGCATAGCAGAAGAACGTCGTATCGCTTGGGAACGCGGGGAGATTCACGGCGTGCTGCTCGGGGAGATGCGGCTTCCAATACGACCTGAGTCGGCGACGCCGGCGCGCCGTTTTCTGACGGCGGTCTCTCTCGCGTGGGGGATCCCGGACGCCGCCGAGACGGCCGAGCTGCTCGGCTGCGAACTCGTCACCAACGCGGTCCGCTACGCCACGGCGATGCCGGGCTCGACGCTGCGGCTCGTCCTGATCCGGGACGAAGAACGGCTGCGGGTCGAGGTCCACGACCCGTCCGGCGAGCCGCCGGCCACCAGGGATCCCGGGCTCGACGCCACCACCGGGCGCGGCCTCCTCATCGTCGGCGCGCTCTCCACCGACGCCGGCTGGCATCCCACCGCCCACGGAAAGGCGGTCTGGTTCGAACTCCTGCCAAGGTGGCCGTGACCGTCCTCAAGCCGGGCCGCTCCGCGCGAGCGGGTCCGTGTCGCATCCAGGCGTGGATGAGCGCCGAGGATTTCGTGGGTCAGAGAGCCATCGAAATCCTCGGCAGAAGTCGCAGGTCGGCCGCCCACTCGCAGCAGTCGTGCCCACGCAGCCTCACATCCGGGCTTTCAGCACATCGACTTCACAACGGGTCAAAGCCATGCTCGACCAGCCAGCGAACCCCCAGCAGGCTCCGCAATGACCACCACGCGCGGATCGCGTCGAGGTCGACGTCGGTGCCATAGCCGGCGACGACATCGCCGAGGTGCTCCTCGTGTCCGAGCGTCATGCTCCAGGTCGGCCTACCGTGCCGGGCGGAACGGCTGCAGGATGCGGATCCCGTCCTCGATGCTGCCGTCCATCAGTTCCAGCAGTTGGGGCACCAGGTCCTGCATGCGGGGTGCCTGCAGGTGGCCTTCGAGGGCCTCGCGGCTCTCCCAGCGCTCGAAGATGACGAACACGCCCGGTTCTCCCTCGACCTGGTGA
This sequence comes from Actinoallomurus soli, assembly GCF_024055715.1. Classification (GTDB taxonomy): domain Bacteria; phylum Actinomycetota; class Actinomycetes; order Streptosporangiales; family Streptosporangiaceae; genus Actinoallomurus; species Actinoallomurus soli. The sequence goes on along the minus strand of NZ_JAMXMV010000002.1, from coordinate 596,109 downwards.
GCCTCGTAGTCGATGTTGCCCGCGTCGTAGCGCGATGCGGTGACGGCGGCTGTCATGAACGCCTTCATCGCGGCTTCCTTCCCCGGCTTGGCCCGGGCTTCCCACAGCACGGTGACGTACTGGTTCGACGTGGTGGTCATGCTCGCTCCTCCTGACTCCGAACAGCATCGTTGTGCGCCGTTCACGACTCGACACTGAGCCCTGGGGAGCGTCGGCGGGAGCTACGGGACTTCGTGGTACGGCGCGTACCACCCAGCGGGGCGGGGTGTGCGGGAGGATGGTGTTCATGGATCAACTCGGTGCCGCGCTGCGGGCGTGGCGGGACCGGCTGGACCCCGCGACGGTGGGCTTCGCACACGGCTCACCCCGTCGGGTCCCCGGTCTGCGACGCGCGGAGCTGGCGACGCTGGCCGGCATCTCGGTCGAGTACGTGGTCCGGCTGGAGCAGGGACGGGTGGCGACACCCTCGGCGCAGGTCTGCTCGGCTCTGGCTCGCGCCCTGCAGCTGTCCGACGACGAGCACGCTCACCTCTTGCGCATGGCCGGTCACGCATCGGACCTGCGTCGGGTTCCACGAATGATCCCAGGGAGCCTGTACCGGATCGTGGACCAGCTCGACGGCAACCCGCTGGCGATCTACGACGCCACCTGGCAGCTGCTGCACTGGAATCCGCTGTTCGCGGCCACGTTCGGCGATCCCACACTCCAGGGTGTGGGAGACCGCAACGTCCTGGTCTGGCAGTTCCTGGGTGAACTGCCCCGGGTCCGGCAGACGGCGGCCGAGCGGGCGGCGTTCGAGGAGTCCCTCGTCGCCGACCTGCGCGCGACGACGAGCCGGTACCCCGACGATCCCGACCTCGCGGCGTTGGTATCGAGGCTGAACCTCAGCCCACGGTTCTGCGAGTTGTGGAGCCGCCGAGCGGTGGGCGGTCACCAGAGTGCGCACAAGATCGCCCAGCACCCGGATGTCGGAGACATCGCCCTGAACTCCGACATCCTCAACACCCAGGACACGAACCTCCGCCTTGTGGTGTACACGCCGCAGCCAGGCACCGACGCCCGCAGCAAACTCGACCTGCTTGCGGCCATTGGGGTCCAGAGGATGTCCCCGCAGGGATGAAGGCCCGCGTTATGCCCCGTCCGGTGGACCGGGCTGCTGGGTGGTACGCGCGATACCACGAAGTCCCGTAGCTCCCGCCGACCCTCCCGCAGGCCCAGCATGGAGTGCGTGAACAGCCACGACCGTGCTGTTCGGACCAGGAGGAGCCGGCATGACCACCACATTCATCACCGGGGCCAACAAGTCCCTCGGTTTTGAGACCGCTCGTCGCCTCGTCGCGGCGGGGCACACCGTCATCCTCGGTGCCCGCGACCGTGAGCGCGGTCGGGCCGCGGCCGAGTCGCTCGGCGCCCGGTTCGTTCAGATCGACGTGACCGACGACGCCTCGGTCCAGGCCGCGGCCGCGGATGTCGCCGCGCATGAGGGAACGATCGACGTCCTGATCAACAACGCCGGCGTCCTCGGCAAGGTCGGCCCCGTCGAGGAGTACACCGCGGCCGACATGAGTGCCGTGCTCGACGTGAACGTCGTCGGGATCGTGCGTGTCACGCACGCCTTCCTCCCGTTGCTGCGCACATCGCCGAACCCCGTCATCGTCAACGTGTCCAGCGGGATGGGCTCCTTCGGTATGACCCAGGACCCTGCGCGGGTCGAGTCGCAGTACGCCCTGCCCCTCTACAGCGCCTCGAAGGCCGCGGTCACGATGCTCACGACGCAGTACGCCAAGGAGCTGAAGGACGTGAAGGTCAACGCCGCAGATCCCGGGCAGACCGCGACCGACTTCACCGGCGGTCTCGGACACAGCGTCGCCGACGGCGCAGAGTCCATCGTGACCCTCGCGACGATCGGCCCGGACGGGCCGACGGGACAGTTCATCGACCGATCCGGGAACCTCCCGTGGTGAACCTGTCCTGAGCCCAGCGTCGGTCGACCCGCCGCCCTGCGCGCCGGCTCGATAGCCGACCCACCAGCCGCCGCCTCAAGTGATCCATTCGCCGGTCGGTCTCAGGCGTGGATGAGCGCCGAGGATTTCGTAGGTCAGCGCCCACGGAAATCCTCGGCATACGTCACACGCCGACCGTCGCCGACCAGCAGCCGCCAACCGGCCGCCGGGGGCGGCCGGACTTCACCGGCGGCTGGTGACGACGGCCGTCGTTTCACCGTTGGCGCCAGGAGTGACTCGCCCGCCGCCACCACGCGTACGGCGTAGGCGAGGTCGTCACGGCGTACGTCCTTGAGCAGGAAGCCGCTGGCGTCCGCGTACGATCCATCCGTCCCGTCTGCGCGAGGGGGCGACGTCCCGCCTCTCCTCAGCCGCACACGTCTGACGTGAAGCCGAGCGGCGTTCAGGCGAGAACCGTGCGTTGACGGACGGCTATCGGCGGGCGGCCTTGTCGGCCGGGAGGCGGAGGCCGTCGAGCATGGTCTGGATCATCGGTTCGAGGTAGTCCGGGGAGCCGGGGATCTTGGCGATGGCGACGATCAGGTCGAAGATCTGCTCGAGCGTGAGGTCGTCGCGGATCTCGTGGGCGTCCTGCGCCGCGGTCAGCAGCGGCCGCCCGGCATCGAGTGCCTGCCCGCGCCGGCTCGGGAGGCCGTCCTGGTCGGCGTGCTCCAGCAGTTCGGAGACGATGAGGCGCTTGTTGGGGATGAAGTCGAACTGCAGCCGCAGCCAGGCGGTGAGCGCCTCGCCCGGCGTCTGACCGTCCTCGATGACCGCGGCCTCGCAGATGGCGTCGACCTCGTCGGCGTAGAGGGCTTCGAGGAGCTCCCGGCGTCCGGGGAAGTTGCGGTAGAGGGTGGCCATGCCGACGCCGGCGCGCCGAGCGACCTCGGCCATCGAGATGCCGGTGTCGCCGTCCGCGAAGGCGGCTCGGGCGGCCGCCAGGATCTTCTCGCGGTTCCGTTCGGCGGCTGCCCGCCTGGTGGGGAACGACGTCTTGCCCGTGGTCATTCATCTCCTCCCATCCCGTATCGCCTCGAACACGGCCTCCCCGGCCGACCGGCGCTCGACCGTCCGTGAGGCGTCCCGGCCCACAAGTGGACAGCCTATCCGACATTGACCTATCGTTGCCGGACAGCCTCTCCGGCATCGGGCCGCGCACTTGTCGGACAGGCTATCCGGTAACTTGCAGAGGAGCTTCCCGATGCCTCACGAACGTCCCAGCGGGGCGACGGCCACGCTGTCCGCCGAACACACCGCGCAGGAGGTCGCCAAGCCGGGCGTGGGCTTGGCCGCCGTCGCCGTCATCGCCTGCCTCGCGCAGTTCATGGTGGTGCTCGACTCCAGCATCGTGAACGTCGCCCTGCCCTCGATGAAGACCGGGCTCGGCCTGTCGGCCACCGCACAGCAGTGGGTGGTCAACGGCTACCTGATCACTTTCGGCGGCCTGCTGCTGCTCGCCTCGCGTGCGAGCGACCTGTTCGGCCGCCGCCGCGTCTTCCAGATCGGGCTGGTCGTCTTCACTGCGGCCAGCCTCGTCGGCGGACTCGCCCAGGACGGCTGGATGCTGCTGGCGGCACGCCTCGCCCAAGGCGCCGGCGCGGCCGCGCTCGCCCCATCGAGCCTGAGCCTGATCACCGCGAGCCACACCGAGCCCCGCCGGCGCACACTCGCGATGACATGGTGGGGCGTCGCCGCCTCCAGCGCCGGTGCGGCCGGAATCGTGCTCGGCGGTCTGCTGACCGCCTCGCTGAGCTGGCGCTGGGTGATGCTCGTCAACGTGCCGATCGGCATCGGCCTGCTCGCCGCGAGCCTGATCTGCCTGCGGCCCTCCACGCCCTCCGACGGGCGTTCCCGCATGGATGTTCCCGGCGCCGTCACCATCACCCTGGCCGCCGCCGCGATCGTCTATGGCGTCTCGATCGCCCCCGACCACGGCTGGGGCTCGGGCGAGGTCCTCGCGGTGCTGATCGGCGGAGTCGTTCTGCTCACCGCGTTCGCGGCGATCGAGCGTCGTGCCGACGAGCCACTGATCCCGTCGGCGGTGTTCGCGGTCCACAACGTACGCGTCGGCAACCTCCTGACCCTGTGCATGGGCGGGGTGCTCACGGCACCGCTGTTCTTCCTCTCGCTGTACCTGCAGCAGGTGCTCGGTGAGAGCGCGCTGCGCACCGGGCTGTCACTGCTGCCGATGGTCTCGGTGATCAGCGTCGGCGTCCTCGTCTCCCAGCGGCTGATCCCCAGGTTCGGCCCGCGCCGGCTGGTGGTGAGCGGCGGCTTGATCACCGCCGTGGGGCTGGCGTGGCTGGCGCAGCTGCCCGCCCACGCCGCGTACGTCGGTCACGTCCTGCTTCCCACGCTGGTCGTGGGCGCGGGGACGAGCGTGATGATGATGCCGGCGATCGTCGCGGCCACCACCGGCGTGGCCCCGCGCAACGCGGGAGTCGCGTCCGGTCTGCTCAACATGTGCCGCCAGCTCGGCGCGGCGCTCGGGCTGGCCGCACTGGTCACGATCGCCTCCAGCGTCACCCATGGCAGCCGGGCGACGGGCTCCGCGGCCGTCGTCGACGGCTATCGCGTCGCCTTCTACGTCATCGCCGCGATCAGCGTCGTCAGCGCGTTCCTCTCGCTCCTGCTGAAGGGCGCCGCGACGGCCTCCCGCCCCCCGGCAGCACGATGAGGAAGCCGCCCACGCCGCCTGAAATCCAGCGACGGCGCTCGACGCCGCCCGGCTCGACGCGAAGGAAGCAGACCATGATGGTGCACGCACGGTGCGGTCGGATCGAAGGACGGGTCCGTGACGGATGCGCGGAGTTCCTCGGGATCCCGTATGCGGCCGCCCCCTACCCCGACCACGCGTTCGCTCCGCCACGCCCCCTCCAGCCGTTCGACGGTGTGTTCCAGGCCGTGGCCTCCGGAGCCACGGCGGCACACCCGCACGTTGCCCAGAACCTCTTCCCGGACCCTGTCGTCGAGGGCCCGAACCCGCTGAACCTCAACGTGTACGCGCCCGCGGACACCGGCGGTCACCACCCCGTCGTGGTGTGGCTGCACGGCGGCGGATTCTTCAGCGGAGGCAACGCCGGCCCCTGGTACACCGGCGAGTCCTTCGCACGGGACGGCATCGTGCTCGTCGTTCCCAACTACCGCCTCGCCGCGGAGGGCTTCATGATCCTCGACGATGGCGTCGCGAACCGTGCCCTGCTCGACATCACCATGGCGCTGCGGTGGGTCCGGGACGACATCGAAGCCTTCGGCGGTGACCCCTCCAACGTCACGGTGGCCGGGCAGTCCGCAGGAGCCACGGCCACCCTCGCCCTCTCCGGCTGTCCGGCCGCGCGGGGACTGTTCCGCCGTCTGGCCGTGATGAGCGCGGGAACGCCACTGCTCGCCTCCCTCACCCGTACGGAGACGCTCTCGGAGGATTTCGCCGCGTTGCTCGGCACCCCGCGCACGCGCGTCGCCCTCACCGGCGTGCCCGTGCGAAAGCGCCTGGAGCTGGAGACCGCCTGGCTGCCCAGGGAGGTGCTGCCGCCTGCGGCCGAGGTGGACGAGCGGGCCCGGCGCGTCAGGCACGATTCCCTGCGCTGGCAGCCCACCCTGGACGGCGATGTCGTCACCACTTCGCCCTATGACGCTCTCGCCGAGCCGGGGGCCATCGACTCGCTCATGATCGGCACCACCGTCGAGGAGTGGAACTTCATCCTCGGCGCGGTGGAACCCGCCCCGTCGGTGCAGGCGTCCAGGCAGGGATTCGCCAACCTCGGCCTCACCGGCGAGGACCTGAAGGACTATCTGCGCGCCCTGGAGACGGACAATCCCGGTCACGCGCTCGCGCAAGCCCTATCGGACCGCACCTTCCGCACGCCCGCACGCGGTATCGCCGACGGTGCCGCGGCGGCGGGCATCCCCACCTACGCCTACCAGTTCGCATGGCCGACGCCTCTCTTCGGCGCCGCTCACTGCACGGACCTCCCCTTCGTCTTCGATCACCTCGACGCCCCCGGCGCAGCCGACCTGCTGGGCCCCGACGCGCCACGGCATCTGGCGACCGCCCTGCACGGCGCACTCGTGCGCTTCGCGCGGGACGGCGATCCCGGCTGGACCGCCTACGGCACCGAGACCCGTCAGGTCATGGTGTTCGACGACGAGATGCGCGAGGTGCCCGACGCTCTGAGCCGTACGCCCGGGGAGCTGCGGCGGGCGTAGCCGCGCCACGGCCCGATGCCGTTGCGACACCACGTGCGCCGCCCGGGGACTCGGGACTCCCAAGGCCGTCGGGCCGGAACGGCGGGCTCGATCCCCTCGGCTCCGGGTCAGAGCCAGTGGTTGTCGTGGCGGAGGAAGAACTCGACGCGCTCCTCGTCGGTCAGCTTGTCCAGGCCCTCCGCGAGGCCCTCGAAGTAGCCCTCGCGCGGGGCGCCCGGGGAGAAGTGCAGCAGCATCGAGGCGGGCTCTCCGGACTCGTTGCGGAAGGCGTGGATGCCGCCGGCCGGGACGTGGACGAAGTCGCCGGGGACCGTGTCGATCCAGCGTTCGCCGTTGAAGATGCGGACCGTTCCACTGAGGATGTAGAACGACTCGGCGATCGACCGGTGGAAGTGTTTGTCCGGGCCGCTGGGCTTCGGGCCCATCACCCAGCGGTACAGGCCGAACAGCCCGCCCGTCGCCTCGCCGGTCGCCAGGTAGTGCACCGTGTTGCCGGAGGAGTAGGTCAGCTCCGGCTCGTGGCCGGCCGGGCGGTAGGTGGCGCTGATCTCGCCGTTCTCGCCCTCGTAACGCGCCGGTGGGTAGCTCACGTCGTCTCCCTCGTGTACGGAACCCCGATCGCGCGGTCGAGCCGGTGTGCGGCTCTTCCGGCGTCCGCCGGGAACGGCCGGCGGCAGAGTGGCATTATCGCGCCGCCCGCCGCCGGAGATCCGTTCCGGTGGTCGTCGGGGGGATCCCCACCGCCCGGCCGGGGAGGTCAGGGCTGGGCCCGCCGGACCTTGGGGCGGGCGGACGACGGCAGGTGCTTCGCGGCGGCCGCCTGCGGGTACAGGCCGACCACGTGGTAGCCGAAGTCCACCGACGCCGGGGCGGGCGCGGAGAGGCTCAGCGTGAAGCCGGAGGCCGAGGCGTTCTGCACCCAGTAGGCGCCGCCGGGGTTGCCCTGCGGGGTCACCACGACGACGGGCCTGGCCGCCGTGTCGACGAAGGGGATGGTGAACGCGCAGTCGGCGGACGTCGCGCCGGAGGCGACGGTGCAGATCCCGCTCAGGCCGCCGTCGTCGTAGAGGTTGCCGCCGGTGAGCAGGCCGTCCCCCGCGGAGACGACGCCGTACGCGGTCCCCTGGCCGACGACGCCGGCCACGCCCTGCCCGGCCACGCCGGTGTCCTGCGCCGACTGCCCGTACACGCCCGCGCCCTGGGAGGAGGTCACGCCCTGGACGCCGAAGTGCACGCCGTCCGTCGGGTACGCCTTGGCGTACAGCGCGTTGGAGTCCTCGCCGGTCGAGTACTGGCGGAGGAACATCGCGGACCCGTTGCCGGTGCCCTGGGACGTGGAGCGGATCGCGGTCGTCTTGGAGGACGTCGCGTCGAGCGCGTAACCGCCGCCGGTGTTCGTGGCCGTCACCGCGGACGTGGTCGTGCTGCTGGAGAAGGACCCGGTCGCGGCGTACGCGGCCACCGGCGTGAGCACCGCTCCCGCGGCGAACGCCGCGACCGGGACGACGAACCTGCGGGTGCGAGTGAGCCGGCGGACGGATGAGGGCAGCCCGAGACGACGCATGATGACTCCTGAAGACGCGGGGGGTTGACGGGGATCTTCGAAGATCGCGGAGGAATTCGAACACCGCGTGACCCGCGTCTCCAGAGGAGTGGCGGGGAGTTCCCCGAATCGTCCTGCTCGGCTCCCTGCGGGTTGCCGGGCAATTCATCCGCGTTCGGTGATCCTGACGCCCGCTCCGGACGTCCGGCACGGGCCGGTGCTCAGGACGGCTTGCGCGGGGCGGCCGTGCTGGCGCGGAGGACGACCTCACCGGGGATGCGCTCGACGCGGCTGCGGCGGGCAGGGTCGCGGAGCGCGAGGTTCATGACGCGCTCGCCCATCTCCTCCAGGGGGAGGGCGACCGTCGTCAGGGGCGGGACGAGGTCGCGGACGATCGGGATGTCGTCGAAGCCGGCCAGGGACACGCGGCCCGGAACGTCCACGCCGTGGTAGCGGAAGGCGGACAGCGCGCCGATCGCCATGACGTCGGTGAGGGCGAACACGCAGGTCGCGCGCAGGCCCCGGCGGATCAGCTCGGTCGCGGCGGCGTATCCGCCGTCGCGGGTGAACGACTCCTCGACGATCTGGTCGTCGGGCAGCGGCACGCCGGCCTCGGCGAGGGCGTCGCGGAAGCCGCCGAGCCGGTCGACGACCGTGGTGAGCGTGCGCGGCCCGGTGAGCACCGCGAAGTCGCGGTGGCCGAGGGCGAGGAGCGTACGGGCGAGCGCGGCCGCGCCCTCGCGGTTCTCCGGCTGCACGGTGTCGACGCGCAGGCTGCGGTGGCGGCTGAGGACGGCGACCCGGCCCCCGGCCCGTACGTAGGGGTCGAGTTCGGCGCCCATCGAGCGCTCCCACGCGCGGTCCTCGAACCCGGATCCGATCAGCAGGATGGCGCGGGCCCGCTGGGCGCGGAGCATCGCGACGTAGTCGACCTCCCGCGCCGGATCGCGGAACGTGCTGGCCAGCATGACGAGCAGCCCGTGCTCGGCGGCCGCGCGGGTCACGCCGCGGGCGATGGCCGCGAAGTACGGGTCGCTGACGTCGTGGCAGATCAGGCCGATGGACTGGCTGGAGGCGCGGGCGAGCGCCTGGGCGTGCGCGTTCGGCGCGTAGGCCAGCTCGGACGCGGCGGCCAGCACGCGCTCCTTCAGGTCGGCGCGGACCTGGGTGGTGCCGTTGAGGACACGGGAGGCGGTCGCGAGGGAGACCTCGGCCCGCCGGGCGACATCCTGCAGCGTGACGTGCCCGCCGGTCGTGCCGCTCCCGCCGGTCTGCTTTTCCCCCATTTTGCGCCCTCCTGGCTCCAGCATGCCGCGTCCATGCGATCCAGGTGGGTGGAAAACGCCTCTTGACCGCACCGTACGCCGTCCCTACGGTAGCAGAAAGCGCTTTCAGAGAACGCTTTCTGAGAGCCGTACGACCTCGGGGTCCGAGCACGGAGGAGCTCATGGTGAGTCAGAGCACCACGCCCAGTGTTCCGGTGGCCGGAGTCGCCGAGCGCGACAGACCCGGGGCGGGCGAGCGGGTGCGCGAGGCGGTCGTGCGATCCTGGCGGCCCGTCGCGCTACTCGTCGCCTGCCTCCTCGCCTGGTGGGCGATCACCGCGGCGAAGCTGATCAAGGCGTACCTGGTGCCGTCGCCGGCCAAGACCCTGCAGGTCATGGGCGACAAGACGGGTTACCTCTGGCACCACACCTGGGTCACGACGTACGAGACGCTGCTGGGCTTCGTCATCGCGACGGTCGTCGGCGTCCTCGCCGCCGTCGTCATGGTGTACTCCTCGGCGGTCGAGCGGACCCTCTACCCGGTGCTGCTGTTCGCCCAGGTCATCCCCAAGGTCGCGATCGCGCCGCTGCTCGTCGTCTGGCTCGGTTTCGGCCTCGCGCCCAAGGTCGTCGTGGCCGTGCTCATCGCGTTCTTCCCCGTCGTCATCTCGATGGTCACCGGCCTGAAGGCGGTGGACCCCGAGATGATCCAGCTGTCGGCGACGATGGGCGCCGGACCGCTGCAGACCTTCGCCAAGATCCGATTCCCGGCCTCGCTGCCGCACCTGTTCTCCGGCCTGAAGGTCGCCGTGACGCTCGCCGTCACGGGCGCCGTCGTCGGCGAGTTCGTCGGGGCCAACGAGGGCCTCGGATACGTCATCCAGCAGGCCAACGGGAACCTCGACACCCCGATGCTCTTCGCCGGTCTCCTCGTGATGTCCCTGATCGGCGTCGTCCTGTTCGTGCTCGTGGAGTTCGCCGAGAAGCTGCTGCTGCCCTGGCACGCGAGCCGTCGCGGCACCGCCGTGACCACCACCTACTGACGCACGGCCCCCGCTCTCCGGCCGTACGCCGCTCCCCGTCCCGCCGACCTGACGCCTCCCCCCTGACCTACCGACGGAGACGACATGAAACTGCGCAGCCTCGTCCTGGCCCTGGTCCCCATCGTGGTGGTCGCCGCCGCGTGCGGGGGAGGAGGCGACAAGACCACCGGCGCCTCGGGCAAGAAGCTGGACAAGGTCACGCTGACCCTCAACTGGTACCCCTACGGCGAGCATGCGCCGTTCTACTACGGCAAGAAGCAGGGCATCTTCGAAAAGCACGGCATCGACCTGCAGATCAAGGCGGGGCAGGGCTCACAGAAGACGGTCCAGGCGACCGGCGCGGGCCAGACCGACTTCGGCTGGGCGGACACACCGGCGCTGCTCGCCGGCGTGAGCCAGGGCCTGCCGGTCAAGAGCATCGGCGTCTACCTGCAGACGACGCCGGCGGCCGTGCAGTTCTTCTCCGACAAGGCGATCAAGACGCCGGCCGACCTGAAGGGCAAGCGCATCGCCGCCACCGCGGGCGACGCGCCGTCCCGTACGTTCCCGGCGTTCCTCAAGAAGAACGGCCTCAGCGAGTCCGACGTCCACCTGCAGAACACCGACCCGGCGGGCAAGATGGCCGCGGTCATCTCCGGCCGGACCGACGGCCTCATCGGCTACGCGAACGACCAGGGCCCGACGATGGCCGCCAAGGCCGGCAGGCAGGTCGCGTACCTGAAGTTCGCCGACTTCGGGCTGAACTTCTACTCCAACGGCCTGCTCGTCGGCGACCGCAGGCTGAAGAGCGACACGGACCTGGTCAAGCGCATGTCCGCGGCCACGAGCGAGGCGTGGGCGGCGGCCGAGAAGGACCCCGCGAACGCCGTCACCGCCATGCGCGGCGCATCCCAGCAGCTCCCGTCGGAGACGGTGCTGGCCGACCAGTTCAAGACCACGCTGAGTCTCCTGCACACCGCGGCCACACAGGGCAGGGCCCCCGGCGTCAACACGGACGCCGACTGGCGGCAGACCATCGCCGTCTTCACACAGAGCGGCCTGATCAGCAAGGCACAGGCACCATCGGCGTACTGGGACCCCTCCGCCGCGCCGCAGGGCTGACCGACCGAGAGGAGCGCCGACGATGCCCGGCAGCACACGGGAACGAGGACAGGTGACCGAGCGAAGCGAGGGAGCCGATGAGCACAGCGCAGTTGATCACGGGGCCGACGAAGGAGGTCCCGTGGCAGAACAGGACGCGAGCCACGGCGGGAGTGTTCGGCTGGAGGACGTGGCCGTACGGTTCCGTACGCGGAAGAAGGACGTCACGGCGCTGCGGGACGTGTCGCTCGACGTGGCGGAGGGGGAGTTCGTCGCGATCGTCGGCCCGTCGGGCTGCGGCAAGTCGACGCTGCTCAAGCTGGTCGCCGGGCTGCTCAAGCCGTCCTCCGGCACCGTACGGCTCCGCGGCGAGCCGGTCACGGGGCCGCGCCACGACATCGGGTACGTCTTCCAGCGGGCCGCGCTGCTGGAGTGGCGCAGCGCCCGGCGCAACATTCTGCTGCAGGCGGAGATGCGCCGGATGCCCGCCGACCGGGCCCGGGAGCGCACCGCGGAGCTGATCGCGATGACCGGGCTGACCGGGTTCGAGGACGCGTACCCGCACGAGCTGTCCGGCGGCATGCAGCAGCGGGTGGCGCTGTGCCGGGCGCTGCTGCACGAGCCGCCGGTCCTGCTGATGGACGAGCCGTTCGGCGCGCTCGACGCGCTCACCCGCGAGCAGCTGAACGTCGAGCTGAACCGCATCTGGCGGGAGACCCGCACGACCGTCCTGCTGGTCACGCACTCGATCGCGGAGGCGGCCTACCTCGCCAACCGGATCATCGTGATGACCGACCGGCCCGGCACGATCGCCGAGGTCATCGACGTGGGGCTGCCGGACGAGCGGGACTACGCCACGACCATGGCCCGCCCGGAGTTCGCCGACGCCACCGGCCGGATCCGCGACCTGCTCGGCGCGGCCTCGGCCGCCGACTGAACCCGGGCCGACCGAACACCGCCGACCGAACACCGCCGACCGAACTCCGCCGGCTGAACCCCACGACCGAACACCGCCGACCGAACTCCTTCCGAACAGCCGACGCCCACCCGTCGAGCCGCCGACCGGAATCCGCAGAGAGGAACACACAGGGATGGCACGCAGGTCCATCGGGATCGTCATGAACGGCGTGACCGGCCGGATGGGGTACCGCCAGCACCTCGTCCGCTCCATTCTGGCGATCCGCGACCAGGGTGGGCTCACCACCGCCGACGGCACCGTGCTGTGGCCGGAGCCGATCCTGCTCGGCCGCAGCGAGGCCAAGCTGCGCGCCATCGCCGAGCGGCACGGGCTCACGGAGTGGTCGACCGACCTCGGCGAGGCCCTCGCCCGGCCCGGCGTCGAGATCTACTTCGACACCCAGATCACCGGTGCCCGTGCGCCGGCGGTACGGACGGCGATCGAGGCGGGCCGGCACGTCTACACCGAGAAGCCGCTCGCCGAGGACGTCGAGGAGGCGCTCGAACTCGCCCGGCTCGCCGACGAGGCGGGCGTACGGCACGGCGTCGTGCAGGACAAGCTGTTCCTGCCGGGCCTGCTGAAGCTCAAGCGCCTCGTGGACGGCGGCTTCTTCGGGCGCATCCTGTCGGTGCGCGGGGAGTTCGGCTACTGGGTGTTCGAGGGCGACTGGCAGGAGGCACAGCGGCCGAGCTGGAACTACCGGGTGGAGGACGGCGGCGGGATCATCGCCGACATGTTCTGCCACTGGCGGTACGTCCTCGACAACGTCATCGCGCCGGTCCGTTCGGTGCAGGCGCTCGGCGCGACCCACATCCCCGAACGGGTCGACGAGGCCGGCAAGCCGTACGCCGCGACGGCGGACGACGCCGCGTACGGGATCTTCGAGCTCGAGGGCGGCGTGATCGCGCAGATCAACTCCTCCTGGGCGACGCGGGTGTTCCGTGACGAGCTGGTGGAGTTCCAGGTGGACGGCACGGAGGGCAGCGCGGTCGCCGGTCTGCGCCGCTGCCGGGTCCAGCACCGGTCGATGACGCCGAAGCCCGTCTGGAACCCCGACCTGCCCGCCACCGAGGACTTCCGCGCCCAGTGGCAGGAGGTGCCGGACAACGCCGAGTTCGACAACGGGTTCAAGACGCAGTGGGAGCTGTTCCTGCGGCACGTCGCCGACGAGGGCGAGTTCCCGTGGGACTTCTACGCGGGCGCGCGGGGCGTCCAGCTCGCCGAGCTGGGCCTGCGCTCCTGGAAGGAGGGCCGCCGCATCGAGGTCCCGGAGATCACCAAGTGAAGATCGGCCTGCCGAGGGCGGACGGCTCGATCGTCCCGTACACGCTCGGCGAGCCGCGCGCCTACCCGCCGCCGGCGGCACCCGCCACGTCACGCGTCGCGTACGCCGCCGCGCACGTCGTCGTCGACCCGTTCGCCGACCCGGAGGCCGTCGACTGGGAGACGACCCTGGCCTTCCGCCGTTACCTGTGGTCGTACGGGCTGGGCGTTGCGGAGGCGATGGACACCGCGCAGCGCGGCATGGGCCTGGACTGGCCGTTGACGCGCGAGCTCATCCGGCGCAGCGGCGCGGAGGCGCGGGCCTGCGGCGGTCGCATCGTCTGCGGCGCGGGCACCGACCAGCTCCCGCCCGGGCCCGCGCCCCTGAAGCGGATCGCCGCGGCGTACGAGGAGCAGCTCGCCGTGATCGAGCCGGCCGGGGGGACGCCCGTCATCATGGCGAGCCGCCAGCTCGCCGCCTCGGCGACCGGCCCCGGCGACTACGCCGAGGTGTACGGGCGGCTGCTCGGCCAGGTCGCGCGGCCCGCCGTGCTGCACTGGCTGGGCCCGATGTTCGACCCGGCCCTGGAGGGCTACTGGGGGTCGGCCGACCTGGACGCGGCCGCCGAGAGCGTCCTGGCGATCATCGCGGAGAACGCCGCGAACGTGGACGGGATCAAGGTGTCGCTGCTGGACGCCGGACGGGAGGTCGCGCTGCGCCGCCGCCTGCCCGCGGGCGTACGGCTCTACACGGGCGACGACTTCAACTACCCGGAGCTGATCCGCGGCGACGAGCACGGCCACAGCGACGCGCTGCTGGGCGTCTTCGACCCGATCGCGCCCGCCGCGGCGGCGGCCCTCGGCGCGCTCGACGCCGGGGACGCGGAGGCGTACGAGCGGATCCTCGCGCCGACCGTGCCGCTGGCGCGGCACATCTTCGCCTCCCCGACGTACTACTACAAGACGGGCGTGGTGTTCCTCGCCTGGCTGGCCGGGCACCAGGCGCACTTCCGCATGGTCGGCGGCCTGGAGAGCGCCCGGTCCGTCCCGCACCTGGTCCGGCTGTTCGAGCTGGCCGACCGGGCCGGGCTGCTGCCCGATCCGGAGCTCGCGGTGGCCCGCATGCGCGCCTGGCTCACGGTCCAGGGCGTGAGCGAGCGCACCGGGAGCGCGGCCTCCCCGGTGAAGGGGGGCTCCTGACCATGGAACGCTTCAGCCTGAACCAGTGGACGACGCGGTACTGGCCGCTCCCGGACCTGGTCGCGGGGTGCGTCGCGGCCGGGGTCGCCGGGGTCGGGCTCTGGCGCGAACCGGTCGCCGAGCACGGCCTGGCCCGTACGGCCAAGCTGGTCCGCGACGCCGGGCTGACCGTCACGTCGCTGTGCCGGGGCGGGTTCTTCCAGCTCCCCGACGCGATCGCGGAGAACCGGCGGGCCATCGAGGAGGCCGCCGAGCTGGGCGCGCCGGCCCTGGCGCTGGTCAGCGGCGGGCTGCCCGAGGGCTCCCGCGACCTCGACGGCGCGCGGCGGCGGGTCGCCGACGCGCTCGGCGAGCTGGCCCCGTACGCGGGGGAGTGCGGCGTGCGCCTCGCCCTCGAACCGCTGCACCCGATGTACTGCTCCGACCGCTGCGTGGTCTCGACGCTCGACCAGGCCCTCGACCTGGCCGCGCCGCATCCCGCCGAGCTGGTCGGCGTCATGGTCGACACCTACCACCTGTGGTGGGACCCGAACGCGTACGCCGCCATCGCGCGCGCCGGGGCGGAGGAGCGGATCGCGCTGTTCCAGGTGGCCGACTGGACGACTCCGCTGCCCGAGGGCGTCCTGACCGGGCGCGGCATGCTCGGCGACGGCTGCGTGGAGCTGCGCCGGTTCCGTACGGCCGTGGACGAGGCGGGCTACACGGGACCGATCGAAGTCGAAATCTTCAACGACGACCTGTGGGCGATGCCGGGCGCCGAGGCGCTGTCGTTGTGCCTGGCCCGGTTCGCCGAGCACGTCACCTGACCCGACCGCACCCGACCCGACCTGGCCGGATCAGGCCCGATCCGGCCCGACCCGGACCGACCCGACCTGGCCGGATCAGGCCCGATCCGGCCCGACCCGGACCGCCCCGACCTGCACCGATCCGACTCGACCTGGACCGACCGGGAGGCCGCCGAATCTCTCTCTTGACGCTGTGATCCCCCTCACCTACGTTCGGGAAAGCGTTTGCAGAAAGCGCTTTCCGCCTATCGACCCCATGGGTGGCAGAATGACGAAGCTCAGATGGTGTCTTCTGACAACCGTCGCTCTCCTGGCGGCCCTCTTGCCGCAGACGGCCGCGCTGGCCGACGACCAGCCCGTCAAGGACCCGATCCCCGAACGACCGATCACCTCCGACCTGGGGCTCGTCCTCCAGGAGTACGCGCAGTTCCCCCAGTCGGAGCCCACTCCCGCGCCCGTCGACCCCCGCCTCATGCGCTGGGCGCGCATCAACTTCATCGGTGAGGTGCCGGACGGCTCCGGCCGGATGTACGTGCCGGACCTGAACGGCAACATGTACATCGTCCGGAACGGGCAGCCGCACGTCTACCTGGACGTCAAGGCGCAGTTCGACCCGTACTTCTTCTCCGGGCGTGGCCTCGGCCAGGGCTTCGGCATCGTCGCCTTCGACCCCGACTTCCGGACGAACGGGAAGTTCTACACCGTCCACACCGAGCTGGCCTCCAGCACCACGAAGGTCCCGGACCTGACGCCGCAGGCCGGCACCATCTACCACGGCGTCATCGACGAGTGGACCGCCGACGATCCGAAGGCGGACACCTTCCACGGCACGCACCGTGAGATCCTCCGGCTCGGCTTCGGCGGGCAGATCCACGGCATCCAGGAGATCGGGTTCAACCCGAACGCCAAGCGGGGCGACAGGGACTACGACAAGCTCTACATCGCCGCCGGTGACGGCGGGCAGGGCCAGGCCGCCGGCAACACCGACCCGCAGAACCTCGGGGTCCCGCAGGGCAAGCTCCTGCGCATCGACCCGCACGGGAACAACAGCGCCAACGGCAAGTACGGCATCCCCGCCGACAACCCGTTCGTCGGCAGGCCCGGCGCCCTCGGCGAGATCTACGCCCTCGGCTTCCGCGACCCGCACCGCTTCAGCTGGGACACCGGCGGAAGCCACCGGCTGTTCCTCGGCCACATCGGCGAGCACGCCATCGAGGGCGTCTGGGACATCCGCGCGGGCGACAACGCCGGCTGGCCGAACCGCGAGGGCCCGTTCACCTTCGTCAAGAACGACCGCTGCGACCTGTACCCGCTGCCCGCGGACGACGCGAAGTACGGCTACGACTACCCGGTGGCCGCCTACGACCACGACCCGCCGGCCGGCTGGAACTGCACCAGCGACATCGGCAAGGCGATCTCCGGCGGCTACGTCTACCGCGGCCACAAGCTGCCCGAGCTGTACGGCAAGTACATCTTCGGCGACCTCGTCGACGGCTCCGTCTACTACACCGAGGAGAGCCAGATGCGCCGCGGCGGACCGCGGGCGCCGATCCACCAGCTGCAGACGTTCGACACGAACGGCAACCGGCTGACGATGCAGCAGTTCGCCGGGGACAAGCGCGTCGACCTGCGATTCGGCCGCGACAGCCACGGCGAGCTGTACATGCTGTCCAAGGCCAACGGCAAGATCTGGAAGGTCGTCGGCACCCGCCACTTCGCGGGCGGGCCGGTCGGGCACACCCACGTGGACGGCACGGCGGGCGCGAAGAACTGGGCGCCGGTCACCCCGTCGAAGTGGGAGTTCAAGGGCGACCAGGTGATCCTGGCCGAGGCCGGCACCGAGCGGCCCGGCCCGCGCCGCCCGTTCGAGTACGCGGTGCTCACCAAGGGCCCGAAGTTCGGCACCGAGCGGATCGACGCGGACGTACGGATCGACACCCCGACGGACGTCACCAACCGCGATGTGATCATCGTGTTCGGCTATCAGTCGGACACGCAGTTCTACTACGCGCATCTGTCGCAGGACAATTCGATCTACCCCCACAACGGGATCTTCCTGGTGAACAACGCCGACCGGCTGCGGATCGAGGACCAGTGGGACGCCCTGCGGTCGCGCGGCGCGCCACCGTCGATCACGGACATGAAGTGGCATCACGTCACGGTGATCCGGCACGCCGACACCGGTGAGATAGCGGTCTACCTCGACCACTCCAAGGACCCGCGCATGACGGCGGTCGACAAGACCTTCACGTCCGGCCGGGTCGGGTTCGGGTCGTTCGACAACACCGGCCGGGTCCGCAACTTCAAGGTCACCGGCACGGCGGTCGGCGACTGATCGTGGGCCCGGGCCGTGACCCGGCCGGTCCGGCGGCGGACGCGGCCCGTGCCCCTCGACCCCGGCGGTCACCGTCCTCGACGGTGACCGCCGGGATCCCAGACGCACGTGGAGGGAAGATGACGGAAACCAGCGCCAAGGGTGCGGGCCGCCGCCGGTCCGCACGATCCCGGCGCCTCGCGGCGGTCGCGGTGGCCGCCCTGATGTGCGGGCCGCTCGCGGGCGTGAGCGCGGCCCAGGCGGGCACCGGCGGGGCCCGGGGGCACGGCCACGCCCTGTCGGCGGTGCTGCCGAGCCTGCGGCCGAACCTCGTCTCGTACTACGACTTCGAGCACCCCGTCCCGGGCGACCCCGCGCGGGAACGCGACCGCGGGCTCTCCGGCACGACCATCAACCTGATCAACGGCGGGGCCGCCATGCGCGTACGGGACAGCGCGTTCCCGGGCGGCGGCCACGCGATCCAGACGCGGCAGGTGAACCCGGACACCAAGGGCAACGACGACTGGAAGGCCGGGGTCTACTCGACCACCGGCGTGCCGACCCTGCGCGCCTTCAGCGGTGCGAAGGAGGCCTCGATCATGGGCTGGTTCAAGATGACCGGCCCGAACCCGGCCCCCAACTCCGAGACGGCCGACCCGTCGGACGTCTACAACGCGGTCGGGCTGGCGGGCCTGCTCAGCGGCGACTCGAACGGCCACGACGTGCGCGCACTGCTCGAGGTGATCGACGTGTCGGGGACGCTGCGCGTCGTCGCCCTCGGCCGCCGTATCGACGGGGGAAAGTCGCAGACGTTCGCCGCGAACGAGGACTGGCAGAGCATCCTGCCGATCGGGAAATGGGTGTTCCTCGCCGCGTCGTTCGACTACGACCACGGCACGATGCGGCTGTACAAGGACGGCAGGCCGCTGGACGGCTTCTACACGACGGCCGGCGACCCGTGGCAGGTCGGGACGCCGGGGACGCACGTCACCTCGGCGACCGACCCGCGCGGCATCAAGATCGGTGGGAGTTTTCCCCAGAACACCGCAGAGAAGAACGCGTGTGACTGCCGGCTCGACGGCCTGATGTTCCTGAACCGCGCCGTGACCGACAAGGAGGTCTGGCAGCAGTACCACCGGGCCGTGTCCGGCCGGCACTGATCACTCCGAGATGCGGACCGCGCGGTGAGCCGCCCCCAGGGGCCCACCGCGCGGTGACATCTCAGGGAACGCCGTCAGGGACGGCCGAAGCCGACGATCTGCCCCTGCCAGTAGCCGGCGATCGGGCTGACCATCACGTTCTCACCGGTGCGGGGCGCGTGGATGAAGTGGCCGCTGTCGACCATCATCCCGACGTGGCCCAGGCCGCTGAAGAAGACCAGGTCGCCGGGCTGGACGTCGCTCTGCGCGACGCGGCGGGTCGCGTTGTACTGGTCGGGGACGACGCGCGGGAGGCTGACCCCGGCCGCCCGCCAGGACATCATCGTCAACCCGGAGCAGTCATAGCCGTTCGGGCCGGTGCCGCCGTAGACGTACGGCTTGCCGAGCTGGGCGTAGGCGTAGCTCAGCGCGGCGCGCGCCGAGCCGGAGGCCGGGCCGTTGTACGTGCCGCCGATCTTTCCGCCGCTCGAGGAGGTCTTCTCCCCGGCCTCGCGCTCCAGCTTCCGCTGCTCGGCGATCTGCTTCTCGAGCGACGCCTTCTGCGACTTGAGCGACGCGGCCTTCTGCGAGACGTCCTGCACCGTGCTCTGGACCGCGGCCAGGTCACGCTGGAGCCGCTGCGTCGAGGCGAGGAACGCGGTCAGCTCCTGACCACGGTTGCTCGCTAGGTGCATGAACGTGGACATCTGGTCGAGGGCCTGGTCGGGGTTGTGCGAGGCCAGCACGGCGGTGGCCGGGTCGGACTGGCCGGTCTTGTACTCGTTCGCGACGAGCTGCACGACTCGCGCGTGCAGCTGGTCGTACGTGGCCTGTTCGCTCTTCTTCTGCGCCTGCAGGACCTTGAGGCGCTTCTTGGCCGCGTCGAGCTCGGTCTTGGTCTTGTTGTACTGATCGACCTTTTTGTCGAGCTGGGGGCTGAGCGTGGCCAGCTTCTTCTTCGCGGCGGCCGCCGACGGCTTCGGAGCGGCGTCGGCGATGCCGGCCGTCGTCAGCGAGACGGTGACCGCGAGCGAGGCCGCGGCGCAGATCCGGAGCGAGCGCCGGAACCGCGAGCGGCCGGTGGCGCGCGTGGGAGTCATCGGGTTGGAGGGCGCCACAGAGTCCTACTCCTCTCCTCGCCGCCTACCGGGGGCAGGGGTCGGGCTCGGGCCGGAGTCGCCCGGTCGGAGCCTCAACGGCTCCGGACGCGCCTCGACAACTGATGATTCCCGGGTCCCAGGGGGATTCGGCGGACGGCTGTGCTTCCTGTGAAGGCGGGGGCAGCCGGGGCTTTCCGTAGTTTAGGGGTGTTCAGGCCTGGTCTGCCAATCAACGTTTCGTTAACCTTTTGCGGCGTCGGGTCTTACTTTCCGCGTTGCGCCGCCGTGCATCACAAAACGGACATATCAGCGCAGGAACTGCTCACCTTCGGCCCGCCGCAGGGCAGGTCTCCGACGCCCCCGACGCGGGGGGACCGGACCGGCGCCCGCTCCGTACGAACGTCAGACGGACCAGCACGGGCGCGAGGGAGACGACGGCGAACAGCCGCAGGCTCTGCACGCTCGAGATCAGCCCGACGTCGGCATTGGTCGCGACCGAGGTCGCGAGGACCGCGTTGATGCCGCCGGGCGTCGTCGCGAGATAGGCGTCGGCGAACGACAGCCGGGTCAGCGCGGCGAGCAGCCACGCGAGCAGCGCCGAGGCGACGCTGACCACGACCGTGCTCGCCACGATCCACGGCAGGGCCCGGCGCGCGTGCCGGAGAGAGTCTCGGGTGAACCGCAGCCCGATCTCCAGCCCGATGCAGGCGAACACCAGCGTCTGCAGCAGGCCGACCGGCCGGAACCCGTGGGCCGCCCCGGAGAACGTCGCCACCACCGTCACCAGCATCGGGCCGAGCACGACCGGCGCCGGCAGCCGCAGGCGCCGCCCCACCCGCACGCCGAGCACCGCGACGGCGCACAGGACCAGGAGACCGGCCGGCTGGGCGGCCCCGTCGACAAGGTGCAGCATCCGCGGGCTGAGCGGCGAGTGCGGCTCGCCGGCTCCGGCCCCGGCGGGCGCCGTGGGCCCGAGCAGCGGAACGACCAGCGGGGCGGTCACCGCAATGATGCCGACCCGGGAGTACTGCGCGAGGGCCACGAGACGGGTGTCCGCCCCCAACTCGTCCGAGGCCGCGAGCATCGCCGCGGCCCCACCCGGCACCGTGGTCAGCGTCGCCGTCGGCCGGTCGAAGAGGCGGGACCGCTCCAGCAGCCGGGCCACCCCGACGCTGAGCAGGACCGTCGCGACGGTCACGACGAACAGCGGGACCATCGACGGCGCGGCCGCCCGCAGCGCCGCCGGGTGGATGTAGCCGCCCATCAGCACCCCGGCCAGGGCCTGCGACACGCGGTACGCCGGGCGCGGGAGGGCGGTGGCGACCAGGCCCGACAGCGCGAGCGCGACGCCGACGACCAGCCCGGCGAGCAGGTACGGCGCCGGCACGCCGGTCGCGTGCGCCGCCGCCCCGGCGAGGAAGGCGGCGAGGACGACGGCGCCCCAGCCCCAGGGCGGGAGCGGGCGCCTCCCCGGCGCGTCCGGCGAACCGCCCGTGGCCCGGGTGTCTGTTCTCCTCGTCGACGTCACACGTGGAATCTGTCCGCCGATGCGGTCGTCGATGGTTATGCGGGCGAATGCAGTGGCCCATGAATGCCGTCCCCGATGCGCGGTCGGGCCAACCGCGGGTCGCTCAGCCCGTGTTCCCGGCAAAGTCCCGATCGGCTGGTCGGCATTCCCCCATAAAGGGCCTGATTCCGGAATTGGTGTGCCGGGGTAACGGCTTCAGGAGCGGGTGAAGGTCACGTGCGTCACCCCGCTCGGCGTGGTGACCGACTCGACCTGGAACCGCTCCTCCAGTCCTTCGAGTCCGTCCCACAGCCGCTCGCCCCGGCCCAGCACGATCGGGACGATCGCGACGTGCAGGTGGTCGATCAGGTCGGCGGCCAGGAAGTCCCGTACCGTGCGCGGCCCGCCGCCGATGCGCACGTCGAGCCCGCCGGCCGCCTTTCGCGCCTCCTGCAGCGCCTCCTCGGGGCTCGCGTCGATGAAGTGGAACGTCGTGCCGCCCTCCATCTCGATCGACGGACGAGGGTGATGGGTCAGGACGAACACCGGCGTGTGGAACGGCGGGTTCGGTCCCCACCAGCCGGTCCAGTCGTGGTCCTCCCACGGCCCGCGCTGCGGGCCGAACTTGTTCCGGCCCATGATCTCCGCGCCGATCTCCGGCTCCCACGTACGGGCGAGGGCGTCGTCGACGCCCGTGTCGCCGCCGGATTCGCCGTGCATCGCGCGGAACGACCTGGTCTGGACGAACCAGCCGTGGAGCCGCGTGCCGGCGTGGCCGAACGCCGCGTCCAGGCTCTGTCCCTCGCCCGTTCCGAAGCCGTCGAGAGAGATCGAGAAGTTGTGGACTCGGACCTTGGACATGAGGCGGGCTCCTGCGACTGGAAGGGTGATTGCAATCTGCAATCACTTGTCTGACCCTAGACTAGGCGGTTGTGATTTGCAATCGGTTGGAGGCGGCATGCGCGAAGGGCCACGGTCGGGGTGCCCGATCAACGCGGCGGTGGAGGCGCTCGGCGACCGCTGGAGCCTCATCGTCCTGCGAGACGTGATCTTCGGAGGACGCCGCCACTTCCGCGAGCTGCTCGCGGGCTCCGAGGAGGGCATCGCCTCGAACATCCTGAGCAGCCGCCTGAAGTCCCTGGTGACGGGAGGCCTGCTCACCCAGGAGGACGCCGGGCCGGGCCGCCGGGCGACCTACAGCCTCACCGAGGCGGGGATCCAGACGGTCCCGCTGCTGGCAGCGCTCGGTTCCTGGGGGCTGCGGCACCGCCCGACGACCCCCCGGCTCGCCGTCCGGGCCCGGCTGCTCGAGGAGGGCGGCCCGCCGCTCTGGGAGGACCTGATGGACGAGCTGCGGGAGGCGCACCTGGGCGTCCCCCGCCCGCACCCGGAACGCCCCCGCGCCACCGACCTGCTGCGCGCCGCGTACGAACGCGCCGTCGCCGAGTCGTCCTAGTGGTGGTGCTGGTGCGCGTCGTGACCGGCGTGGTCGGTGTGCTCGGTCTCGGGGGAGCCGCCCATCATCTTCAGCATCGGGATTCCGCCCGTACGGACGAACCGGACCAGCAGGACGGCGGCGAGGGCGAGGAAGCCGAGGTTCAGCCAGGTGGTGTAGTTCCAGGAGATCCCGCGCTCCATCACCACCGCCCGCCGCTCGCCGGGGATCAGGCCGGTGACCCCGAAGAGCAGTTCGACGAGGTAGCCCGCGAGGACCATCGCCGCGTAGAACGTCCCGGTGACGAACAGCGCCATCCGGGTGCCGTAGTACTTCCGGTAGATCAGGATGATCGGCAGGATGATCAGGTCGGCGAAGATGAAGGCGACGACCCCGCCGAAGCTGATCCCGCCCTTCCACAGCACCGCGGCAAGCGGGACATTACCGATCGAGCAGACGAAGCTGATCACCGCGACGAGCGGGCCGACCAGCGGCCCCCACAGCTTCGCCGCGAGCGGATGGCCGACGAGGAAGAAGTGCCGCCAGAAGGAGTCGGGCACCCACGCCGCGATCCCTCCGGCGATCAGCAGGCCGATGACCAGGTCCCGCAGGATCGCCGCCCACTCCATGACGAACACGTGCGCGACCGACGTGAAGCCCTCACCGGACAGCAGCCGGCGCCAGAACGACCCCTGCCGCCGGACGGACATGTCCATCGCCGCGTGGCCCTCCATCGAGCCCGCGACGCCGCGCTCGGCCTGCTCACGGGCGTCGCGCAGCAGCCGCTCCCGCAGGACCAGCCGGAACAGCACCGCCAGGATCACGATCATGATCGGCCCGCCGACGAACTCCGCGGCGGTGAACCGCCAGCCCATCAGCAGCGCCAGGATGATGCCCAGTTCGATCACCAGGTTGGTCGAGGCGATCTCGAACGTCATCGCCGCGATGAAGCTCGCGCCCTTGACGAACAGCGAGCGCGCCAGCGCGACCGCCGCGTATGAGCACGATGATGACGCGACGCCCAGGCCGGTCGCGGTCGCGAGTGTACGAGGCCGCCCGTCGCCGAGCAGCCGTACGATCGTCGATCGCCGGACCACCGCCTGGACGATCGCGGACAGCAGGAATCCCAGGATCAGCGCCCAGAGGATCTCCCAGGTCATCGACCCGGTGATCGCCAGCGCGTGACCGATCGCGCCCATCTCGTTCCCTTCATCTGAATCCTCCGGGGAGACCCCGTCCTTCAGGGCGGCGAGGAATCGGACTCCTGCGGAGCAGGGAGAGGATCAGCCGGATCGCCGTCACGGCGATCCGGCGTCCAGTCGCGAAAAACCCGCACACGGTCACACACTGTCGTTATAGTCCACTGATTGTGTCGACCTCTCGTGTGAAGCGTGCTTTCAAGTACCGCTTCTATCCCACCGATGCGCAGGCAGTGGAGCTGTTGCGCACGTTCGGGTGCGTGCGGAAGGTCTACAACCTCGCGCTGGCGGCCCGGACCGAGGCGTGGCGGTCGCGGGGCGAGCGTGTTGGTTACAACGCTACTTCGGCGATGTTGACGGCGTGGAAGAAGACCGATGAACTTGCCTACCTCAACGAGGTGTCCTCGGTTCCACTGCAGCAGGTGCTGCGGCACCTGCAGACGGCGTTCGCGAACTTCTTCGCCAAGCGGGCGGGGTATCCGCGGTTCAAGGCGAAGAAGAAGTCCCGCACGTCCGCCGAATACACCCGCAGCGGATTCCGGTACCGGGACGGGAAGCTGACGCTGGCCAAGATGACCGAACCGCTGAACATCGTCTGGTCGCGGCCACTGCCCGAGGGCGCCGAGCCCTCGACGGTGACGGTGTCTCAGGATGCGGCGGGGCGCTGGTTCGTGTCCCTGCTGTGCGAAGACCCCGGCATCCAGCCGCTGCCCGCGAACGGTAACGCGGTCGGGATCGATGCCGGGCTGAAGCACCTTTTGACTTTGTCCACCGGGGAGAAGATCACCAACCCCCGGCACGAGCGCCGGGACCGGGCCCGCCTGGCCCGCGCGCAACGACAGTTGGCGCGCAAGGCCAAGCCGGATGGGGCCAACCGGGCCAAGGCCCGGCGTCGGGTCGCCCGGATCCACGCGCGGATCAGCGACCGGCGCCGTGATGTGCTGCATAAGCTCACCACTCGACTCGTCCGCGATAACCAAGTGGTCGTGATCGAGGACCTGACCGTCGGGACATGCTGAAGAACCACGCGTTGGCCCGTGCGATCTCTGATGCCGCGTGGAGTGAGTTCCGGCGCATGCTGGAATACAAAGCCAAGTGGTACGGCCGCGAGGTGATCGTGGTCGACAGATGGTTCCCCTCCTCCAAACGGTGCTCGGCCTGCGGCGTCGTGGCCGAGGCGATGTCTCTTGACGTCCGTACGTGGACGTGTGGCTGCGGCGCGATCCATGATCGGGACGTGAACGCGGCGAAGAATATTTTGGCCGCCGGGCTGGCGGTGTCGGCCTGTGGAGCCGGTGTAAGACCCCGGCCGGGACTTGTCCCGGCCGGGGCTGTCGGTGTTGAAGCAGGAAACCCTGCGGCGTGAGCCGCAGGAATCCCCCTCGTTCACGAGGGGGAGGAAGTCAACACCGAACGGTGGTGCCCCGTGAGGACACCCGGAACCCGGAGCGGGTGGCCGACCGTCCGTCGGCCACCCCGGGCGGTCACATCCGCTTCAGCAGGTTCCGCATGGTGGCGATCTCGGCGCTCTGGGAGCGGATGATCGAGGCGGCGAGGGCCTTCGCGTCGGAGTTCGAGCCCTTGGCCTGCTCGGTCCGAGCCATGGCGACGGCGCCCTGGTGATGCTCGATCATCAGTTCCAGGAACGCCTTGTCGAAGGCGCTGCCGGACAGCGAGTCGAGCTTCTTCATGTCCTGGTCGGACATCATCCCCTCGCCCATGTGCATGCCGCCGGGCGCGGGCGTGGACGCCCCCCAGTCCTTCAGCCAGCCGGTCATCTCGTCGATCTCCGGCTGCTGGGCGTTCTGGATCTGGGCGGCGAGCTTCTTGACCTCGGGTGAGGACGCCTTCGTGGCGGCCTGCCTCGCCATGGTGATCGCCTGCCGGTGGTGCGGGATCATCATCTGGGCGAACATCACGTCCTGGGCGTTGTGACCGGCGGTCGCCGGGGCCGAGCCCATGCTCATGCCGGGGCTCATGGAGTGACCGTTCATCGGGTGAGCCGAGTGGTCCGTCCCACCGCCGCAGGCGGCGAGGGTCAGTGCGGCGACCGGGACGACGACCAGGGAGAGAGCACGCTTCATCGTTCTTCGACCTTCCGTGTTCGGGCGTGCGGGATCAGGCGCGGACGGGTCATCGGTGGACCCGGGGCCTGTCACCGTCGGAGCACGCAGAGCCGGAAGATGGACGGCCGGGGTGGCGCCCGGCCTAGGGAGTCCCGTCCTCGCCCGATCGGACGGATCGTTCCGTCGGCGACGTCACGGCGGCCGGCGAAGGCGGCGGCCAAGAGCAACAACGTTGCCATCACGAGCAGTCCGAGGCACATCTGGCCGCCCGGATGCCGGTGACCGGCCGGGACGTGCGACGGCGGCGAGACCCGGTGACGACCGGCCCCGGCGTCCGCGTGGTGCATTCCGGCGTCCGTGTCCGCCATCCCTGACATGGCCACGATGGCGGACGCGTGGGTGTCGGTCGGGCCGGTCGTGGCCTGCAGCCCGTGCATCGCGAACAGGCCGAGCAGCGTCAGAGCCAGGAGCAGCAGCCCACCCGGCGACGGCGCCGGAGCGCCCGCCCGGTGGTGCCCGCTGCCCAGACCGTTCGGCGACATCTCAGCGCGCCGCCTCGAAGCGGCGCAGCCGCAGGCTGTTGCTGACCACGAACACACTGGAGAACGCCATCGCGGCACCGGCCAGCATCGGGTTGAGCAGGCCGGCGGCGGCCAGCGGCAGGGCGGCCACGTTGTAGGCGAACGCCCAGAACAGGTTGCCCTTGATCGTGCCGAGCGTCCGGCGGGACAGCCGGATGGCGTCCGCCGCGGCGCGCAGGTCGCCGCGGACGAGCGTGAGGTCGGCGGCCTCGATGGCCACGTCCGTACCGGTGCCCATGGCCAGCCCCAGGTCCGCCTGGGCCAGGGCGGCGGCGTCGTTGACGCCGTCGCCGACCATCGCCACGACCTTGCCCTCGCCCTGCAGCCGCTTGACGACGTCGACCTTGTCGGCGGGCAGCACCTCCGCGATGACCTCGTCGATGCCGGCCTCGGCGGCGATCGCGCGGGCCGCCGCCTCGTTGTCGCCGGTCAGCAGCACCGGCGTCAGGCCGAGCCCGCGGAACCGCGTGACGGCCTCGGCACTGGTGTCCTTGATCGTGTCCGCGACGACCAGGATCGCGCGGGCCTCGCCGTCCCAGCCGACCGCGACGGCCGTCCTGCCCTGGGCCTCCGCCGCCTCCTTGGCGCGTTCGAGCCCGGCGGGCAGGTGCTGGGACCACTCCGCCAGCAGCCGCGTACGGCCGACCAGGACCGCGTGGCCGTCCACGATGCCCTGCACGCCGAGGCCCTCGACGTTCGCGAAGTCCTCGGTGCGGGGGAGCGCGCCGACCCGCTGTACGGCGCCCTTGGCGATCGCCTGGGCGATCGGGTGCTCGGAGGCGTCCTCCAGCGCGCCGGCCAGCCGCAGCACCTCGGCGGCGTCCTGCCCCTCGGCGGTCACCACGTCGACGAGCGTCATCCGGCCGGTCGTGACCGTGCCGGTCTTGTCCAGCACGATCGTGTCGATCCGCCGGGTCGACTCCAGGACCTCGGGACCCTTGATGAGGATGCCGAGCTGCGCGCCGCGGCCCGTACCCACGAGGAGGGCGGTCGGCGTCGCGAGGCCCAGGGCGCACGGGCAGGCGATGATGAGGACCGCGACCGCGGCGGTGAAGGCGGCCGCGACGCTGCCGCCGGTGCCGAGCCAGAACCCCAGGGTCGCCACGGCGAGAGTGATGACGATCGGCACGAAGATCCCGGCGATCCGGTCGGCGAGGCGCTGGACCTGCGCCTTGCCGTTCTGCGCCTCCTCGACCAGCCGGGCCATCTGCGCCAGCTGCGTGTCGGCGCCGACCTTGGTCGCCTCGACGACCAGGCGGCCGCCCGCGTTCACGGTGGCGCCGACGACGGTGTCGCCGACCCCGACCTCGACGGGCACGGACTCGCCGGTGAGCATGCTCATGTCCACCGCCGAACCGCCCTCGACGACGACACCGTCCGTGGCGATCTTCTCGCCGGGCCGTACGACGAACCGGTCACCGGCCGTCAGCCGCTCGATCGGGACCCGCTCCTCGCGGCCGTCCCGGAGCACGGCGACGTCCTTGGCGCCCATCTCCAGCAGGGCCCGCAGCGCGGCCCCGGCGCGTCGCTTGGACCGCGCCTCGAAGTAGCGCCCGGCCAGGATGAACACCGTCACCCCGGCGGCCACCTCCAGGTACAGCTCGCCGGTCCCGGAGACGCGCTCGATGGTGAGGGCGAACGGGTGCCGCATGCCCGGCTCCCCGGCGGTGCCGAAGAACAGCGCGTACAGCGACCAGCCGAACGCCGCGATCGTGCCCAGCGACACGAGCGTGTCCATCGTCGCCGCGCCGAGCCGCAGGTTCTTGTACGCCGCGCGGTGGAACGGCAGCGCGCCCCACACCACGACCGGCGCGGCGAGGGTCAGCGAGGCCCACTGCCAGTACCGGAACTGCAGCGCCGGGACCATCGCCAGCAGGATCACCGGAACGGCCAGCACGGCGCTGACGATCAGCCGGTCGCGCAGCGCACGTACGGGGGCGTCCTCCGCGGGCTCCTCGGCTTCGGCCGGCTCGGACGGGGCGGGGAGGCTCGCGGTGTAGCCGGCCTTCTCGACCTGGGCGATCAGATCGTCGGTGCTGATCCCGGGTTCGAAGCTGACGCTCGCCTTCTCGGTGGCGTAGTTGACCGTCGCGGTCACGCCGTCGAGCTTGTTCAGGCGCTTCTCGACGCGATTGGCGCACGAGGCACAGGTCATCCCGCCGATCGTCAGCTCGACGCGTTCGGGTGCCGCGCTCGTGGTGCTGGTCATCGTCCCTCCTTCGCCACGGCCGTGAACTCGGCGGTGTGCACCGCGCCGTGGTGCTGGAAATCGAGGTAGAGGCGGTAGGCGCCCGCGGACGGCGCCTCGGCGTGGAAGGTCACCGTCGGCCCCGGCCTGGTCGTCCCGTCGCCCGGCTCGCCGTCCGGGTGGACATGGAGGTAGGCCAGGTCGCCCTGCCGCAGCGCGACGAGGTGCCCGTACGCCCCGAGGTAGGGCTGCAGGTCGGTGACCGGCCTGCCGTCCCGGCTGATCGCCAGGTCGAGCCGGCTCGAACGGCCCGCGACCAGTGTCCCCGTGAGCGTGACGGTGTAACCGTCGACGGTCGCGGTGGTGGCCGGCGCGGGCAGGGCCCGCGGCTCGGCGTCGCCCGCGACGGCGGTGTCGATCCCGAGGGTGAGGGGCTCACCGCCCGCGGGCTTGAAGTCGGCGAACGCGCGGTAGGTGCCCGGCCCGCTCAGCGGCGAGGCGACCCGCCAGGTGCCGTCGGCGTCCATCGTCGGATGCACGTGCCGGAACCCCGACAGGTCCCGGCGCACGACGATCAAATGCATCCGCTTGTCGTGCTGCGTGTCGAACGCCGTCACCGGCCGCCCGTCCGGCCCGGTGATCCGGAACGCGAACGTGCCCGTCGCGGCGGGGACGGTGGTGAGGGTGTAACCCCGGTCGGACACCAGCAATCCGCCCGGCAGCATGCTCGCGTGGCCGCCGTGGCGCGCGCCCTGGTGCTCCATGCCGCCGTGTGCGGCGCTCGGCTTCGTCTCGGCCCCGACGGGGCCGGTCAGGTGACCGGCCCCCATCGCCGCGCCGAACACCACCGCCAGCCCGAGCCCGAAGACCCCGAGCCTGGCCGGTGCGTTCATGCTGGTCTCCTTCGTTGCTCGTCGTTCAGGGTCAGGACGTCACGAGTTCGTAGCCGGCCTCGTCGACCGCGTCCCGCACCGCCTGCTCCTCGACCGGGGCGGCGCTGGAGACGGTGACGACACCGGAGGCCAGATCCACCTTGACGTCGGTGACGCCCTCGATGGCGCTGACCTCCTCCGTCACGGCCGACACGCAGTGCCCGCAGGTCATGCCCTTGACCTTGTACTCGGTCGTCGTCATCTCGTTCTCCTCACACGCTGTACGTCGTTCGTGACCGGATTTCCGGCCGGTCCTCAACCTATACCCACCCCCGGTAGGGCATGCGAGCGACCATAACATACCCCAGGGGGGTAGCCTCAAGAGGAGATCGATCGCGGAACGCCGAGGGTTTCGGTGGCCGGGACGACGAAGACCCTCGGCACAACGACGCCGCCGCCTGTCGGCGCGGCGTGGGGCGGGGCGGGGGGGCGTCAGAATTCGGTCATGCCCAAGAGCGCTACGTCCGTGACGCCGCCGTCCGCGGCCTCTCCCGCCGGAGAGACCAACCGCCACCTCGCCAAGGTCAAGACGTCGCTGGCCCGGCGGTGGTCGCACACCCGGATGAAGGAGCTGTACGACGAGGCCGACCTGGCGAGGTATCTCTGGGCGCTGGAGCGGGAGGCCGAGGCGCTGGACATCTTGCGGTCGGTGACCTCGACGGTGCCGGTGCCGGGCGCGTCGCCGAACTACAACATCTGGTCCCCGGTCGTCACGATGAACGCGCTGGAGGCCCGGATCCACCGGCTGGCCGGCGACGATGCGGCGGCCGCGGCGCCGGCCGCGCGGCTCCTCGCCGACCCGGGCCTCGCGCCGAACCGCGCCGCCATCACGGAGCAGATCGCCGACGCCCCGGCCATGTTGGCGGCGGCGAACGCGGAGACGTCGGTGAAATGGGCGTGCCACCGGCTGTCCCGGAGCGTGGGCTCGCTCATCCACCTCCACGAACTGGCCGTCGCCGGGCACCCGTACGGCGCGTGGTACGACGCCGGGGAGGTCGACCGGCTGATCGTCGAAGGACGCGCCCTCCTGGCCGCCCGCCTGTCAGCGGCCGCCTGAGCCGCCTCGGGCCGGCTCCCGCCGCGCGCCGGGCGGCTCCCGCCGAGCCGGCAGATCCGGCCGGGTGGTGGCGGCTGCGGTCAGGCGGGCAGATCGGGCAGGGCGGCTCGCTGAGCGGGCAGATCCGGCCGGGCGGTGGCGGCTGCGGTCAGGCGGTGGCGGCGTCGGGCCGGGGGCGGTCGGTGACGCCGAGGCGGCGGTGCTCGATGTGGCTGACCGCCTCGTCGAGCAGCGTGGCGACGTGGTTGTCGTACAGCTGGTACACGATGCTGCGGCCGTGGCGGTCGCCGGTGACCAGGCCGAGGTGGCGCAGGTAGCGCAGCTGGTGGGAGACGGCCGAGCGCTCCATGGCGATCGAGTCGGCGAGCTCGCCGACGGAGCACGGGCCCTGCCGGAGCCGGCTGAGGATGCGCAGCCGGCTGGGGGTGGCGAGCGCCTGCATCGTCTCGGCGACGCTCTTGGCCAGGTCGGCGTCGATCGGCCCGGTCGGGGTCCTTCGTCCGTCAACGCCGTGTCCCATGCCGCCATGGTAACCACGGTGAACGCGTGAACACCTCTTCACGCGATCACGTATCATGAGGGCACGCCACCGACCACGCCCCGTGAGAAGGAGAGTGCGCCGCCGTGACATCCGCCGTCGCCGTCGAGCGTGACGAGACCGCCGACCGGAGGGCGGCGAACCGTGCCATGGCCGTGTCGGCCGCCGGCCTGTCGGTGACCGCCCTGATCGAGATCGCCCTGGCCCTGGTCACCGGCTCGGTCGCGCTGCTCGGCGACGGCCTGCACAACCTGTCGGACGTGTCGACGTCGGCGGTGGTGTTCCTCGGGTTCTGGATCTCGCGGCGGCCCGCGACGGCCCGCTATCCGTACGGCTACGAGCGGGCGGAGGACCTGGCCGGGCTCGGAGTGGCGCTGGTCATCTGGGCCAGCGCGCTGTTCGCCGGATACGAGAGCTACCACAAGCTCGTCGGCGGCGCGCGGACGACGGACGCCGCGGTGGGCATGGTCGGTGCGGCGCTCGGCATCGTCGGCAACCAGCTCGTCGCCCGTTACAAGCTGCGGGTCGGCCGCCGGATCCGGTCGGCGACGATGATCGCCGACGCCAAGCACTCGTGGCTCGACGCCATCTCCTCGCTGGGCGCGCTGATCGGCCTCGCGCTCGTGGCCGCCGGGTACCGCTGGGGCGACCCGGTGGCCGGGCTGGCCGTCACGCTGTTCATCTGTCACGTCGGCGTGGAGGTCACGCGCGACCTCGTGCACCGTCTGATGGACGGCGTCGACCCCGATCATGTGGAGGCCGCGCGGACGGCCGCCGCCGGGGTTCCGGGCGTCGGCGCGGCGGAGGTCCGGGCGCGCTGGATGGGCCGCACCCTCGCCGTCGAGGTCGAGACGCGCCTCGACGACGGCCTCAGCCTCCTGGACGCCGACGGGATCAACGCCGAGGTGGAGCGCGTCGTACGCGCCGCCGTGCCCGACGCCGGTGACGTGCACGCCCACGCCCACGCCGCCCGGACGGCCTGACCGTCACCCGGTGTTTCCACCCGGTTCTCGCGGGTACACGCAGCGCCGCGAAGGGCCGCAGGTAAAGACCCAAGGAGGCGAGTGACCATGAGCGACACCGGCAGGGACCATCCGCCGGAGCGCGACCGTGGCGTGGGCGCCCACTCCGGCCACGAGAGCCGGCCCCAGGAGCGCGTGGTGCCCGGCACGATGAGCGCGGGGGAGGGGTACGAGACCGAGGCGGAGGGCACCCGGCAGGGCGACCCGCTGTCCGGCGTCGAGACCCGCCCCGGAACGGCCTCCCGCGAGGCCGGACTCACCGACGAACACGCACCGGACACCAACCCCGACGGCACCCCGCGCCCGCGGGACTGAGAAGACCGGCCGCCCCGCCGGCGAAACGCGAGCCCCGGGGGATCGGCCTCCCGGTCCAGGTGCCGGAACGGAAGCGCCGGGAGAGCCGCCTTCCGCCCCCGGTGCCGGAACGGAAGCGCCGGGAGAGCCGCCTTCCGCCCCCGGCGCCGGAGAGAGAGCCCCTGGGGTTTCCGTTCCGGCCGAGGTGCGGACGGAAATCCCAGAGTGCCCTCCGGGCGAACTTCGGGACGCCGGCGGACGTCTCTTTCGCAGAGGCGTCGGCGAGAGGCGGGTCCGATGGTGTCCAGACGTGCCTTCCTGCTCGGCGGGGCGGGGGTCGGTGCGGTCGCCGTCGCGGGAGGGCTCGGCGCCGCCCTCGTCGAGGAGGACGTGCTGCCGGGGAAGGTGGGGTTCGACCGCGCCCTCGGACGCTGCGGCTCCCTGCCGGACGCGCCCCGCACACCGGGCGTCGTCCAGCCGCAGACCTTCACCTCGCGCCGGCGCGGGACCGACGTCACGGCCGTCGTCGTCCTCCCCGCCGGCGTCCGGTCGCTCTGGCACCTCCCCGTCGTGGTCGCGCTGCACGGCAACGGCGGCTCGGCGGTGTCGGCCGCGAACGGCCTCCGGTTCGACCGGTACCTCACCGACGTGGTGCGTACGCGCGGGGTCGCGCCGTTCGCGGTCGTCACGGTGGACGGCGGCCCCGACGCGTACTGGCACCGGCGGGCGAGCGGCGAGGACCCGCTCGGCATGATCACCGAGGAGTTGCTGCCCCGGCTGCGCCGTCAGGGCGCGGCGACGGACCGGTTCGGCGTGTTCGGCTGGTCGATGGGCGGGTACGGCGCGCTCCTGCTGGCCGAGACGGCCGGCGCTCCGCGCGTGGCCGCCGCCGTCGCCTCCTCTCCGGCGCTGTTCCCCTCCTATGACAACGCCCGCCGGACCAACCATCGGGCCTTCGACGACGCGGCCGACTTCGCGCGCAACGACGTGTTCGCCGGGCTGGACCGGCTGAAGGGCGTGCCGGTCCGGGTGGACTGCGGCACCAGCGACCCGTTCGCGCCGATGACGCGCCGGCTCCGGAAGCGGCTGCGGCCCGAGGGGGCGATGAGCGGCGGATGCCACGACGGGGCGTTCTGGCAGCGGCAGCTGCCGGACCAGCTCACCTTCCTCGGCCGCCACCTCCGCTGACCGGCCGGCCCTCAGGACTCCAGGGTTCGGGCGACGGCGTAGGCCACCACCTCGGACAGGTCACCGGTCCGCTGGTGGACCTCCCACTGCTGCTCGGCGCCGTTGCCCCGTTTGAACACGCCGAGCAGGAGCCCTTCCACCGTGATCAGGTCGCCGGTCTCCGCCAGGACCGGCGCGGTGTGCTCGACCAGCGCCCGTACGACGGTCTCGGCGGGCGCCGGGCGGCCGGTGAGCGGGTGCACCAGGTCGTGCCGGAGCCCGGACCGGGCCGCCCGCCAGGTGGCGAGCCTCAGCTGGGACGCCCGCACCGGCGACGCCGGCTCACCGGCCCGCCAGGCGCGCGCGGCGGTCTCCACCAGCGCGCCGACCAGGGCGGCCACCAGCAGGGCGTCGTCCATCAGCAGGCAGACGTCGGCGACCCGGATCTCGACCGTGGGGTACCGGCGGGACAGTCGCGCGTCGAAGTAGACCATCCCCGCGTCGATGATCGCGCCGGTGTCGAGCATCTCCTGGACGGCCGCGCGGTAGGACGCCGCCGTGCCGAACAGTTCGGTCGGGCCGGATGACGGCCAGCGGCCCATGACCTGGCGGCGGTAGCTGGCGTAGCCGCTGTCCGTCCCCTGCCAGAATGGGGAGTTCGCGCTGAGCGCCAGCAGAGGCGGCAGCCAGGGGCGGATGCGGTCGAGCACGGCGACGCCCTCCTCGGCGGACTCGACCGCGACGTGGACGTGGCACCCGCAGATCAGGTGCTCGGCGGCGGTGAGGGCGTACTCCCCGGCCATCCGGACGTAGCGCTCCTCGGGCGTGATCGTCGGCCGTACCGGCAGGGGCGAGGTGCCGAGCGCGGCGATCGCGACGCCCTGGTTCCGGGCCGCCGCCGCCGCGAGGTGGCGCTGGGTGCGGATCTGGTCGGCGAGTTCGGTCATGGACGAGCACGGGCGGGTGCCCGTCTCGAGTTGTTCGCTCTGCAGTTCGCTCTGCAGCAGCACGTCACTGCCGCGCCGCCCGAACCGGAGCACGGCGTCGGCGGCGGCGCGAGGCCGCCCGCTGGTCGGGTCGATGAGGATGAATTCCTCTTCCACTCCCACTGTTCGCGTATCCACTACGACCTACTGTGCCGTTTTGTGGCGGCAGAAAAGTAAAGCCATGACATCTCCGTTTCCCGTGGTGCCAAAAGACGGCCCCCGTGATCGTTGACCAGCGCCTCCCGCTCACGTCAGCGTAAATCGTGGAACGCTTTCATTTACCGGATACAGGCGGATTCGTGAGTTCGGTGTGTGGATCAGGCAATGTCCGGTGAGCTCCGGGTCGACCCGGTTCAGGATCACGGCGTACGCGGCACGCCCGGCGGACCGGGACGATCGGCGGCATGTGGTTCGGCATCCTGGGCCCCCTGGAAGTGCGGTCGGCCGACGGCGCGCCGATCGCCGTCGGCGGGCCCCGGCTCCGCGCGCTGCTGGTGATGCTCCTCCTGCACGCGGGACGGGCGGTCGGCGTGGACCGGCTGGTCGACGGCCAGTACGGCGACGAGCCGCCGGCCGGCGCCGTCAACGCGGTCCAGGCGCAGGTGTCCCGGCTGCGCCGGCACCTGCCGCCGGGGGCGCTGGAGTTCGACGGGACCGGCTACCGGCTGGCGGTGGACCCCGACGACGTGGACGCGCACCGTTTCGAGCGGCTGGCCCGCGAGGGACGCCGGCTCCTGAGCGCGGACGCGCACGCGGACGCCGCCGCGGTCCTCCGCCGCGCGCTCGACCTGTGGCGCGGCCCGGCACTGGCCGACCTGCCCCACGCGGACGCGGACCGGGCCCGCCTGGAGGACCTGCGGCTCGCCACGGCCGAGGACCTCATCGAGGCCCAGCTGGCGCTGCCCGAACGCGCGCCGGTCGCCGAGCTGCGGCGGCTCGTCGCCGAGCACCCGCTGCGGGAACGGCTCCGCGGGCAGCTCATGCGCGCCCTGCACGCGGCGGGCCGTCCCGCCGAGGCCCTGGCGGTGTTCGAGGCGACCCGGCACCTGTTCGCCGAGCAGCTCGGCGTCGACCCCTCCCCGGAACTGTCGGCGCTCCAGCTCGCCGTCCTGCGCGCGCAGCGGCCGGACCCGGTGCCGCGCCGGCGGCCGACGGCGCAGCTGACGAGCTTCGTCGGCCGCGACCCCGAGCTCGCGCGGCTGGAGGCGCTGCGCGGCGCGCGGCTGGTCACGATCGTCGGGCCCGGCGGCGCCGGCAAGACCCGGCTGGCGATCGAGGCGGCGGCCCGCGACGGGGCCGAGGCCGCGTTCGCCGACCTGTCCCCGCTGGACGACGACGACCAGGTGCCGCACGCGGTCCTCGGCGCGCTCGGCCTGCGCGAGACGGGACTGCAGTCCCTGGAGACGCCGGACCCGGTCGGACGCCTGGCCGCGGCCGTCGCGGACCGGGAGCTGCTGCTCGTGCTCGACAACTGCGAGCACACCGTCACCGGCGCCGCCGCGCTGGCCCGCCGGGCCCTCGGCGAGTGCCCGCGCCTGCGGATCCTGGCCACGAGCCGCGAGCCCCTCGGCATCACCGGTGAGACGCTCGTGCCGCTCGCGCCGCTGGATGGTGGCGTTCCGCCGGTACGAGGAGGAGTTCCGCGGTTACGCCAGGATCGCGCGGAAGGGGAACGCCGGGCCGTTCCTCGCCCCACCGACCCAGGGCCGGATCGCGATGCGGAACCAGATGTTCAAGCGCAGGTTCCTGCTCACGTCGATGCTGTGGATGACCGACCGGTTCGCCACGCGCATCGACCTCAAGGACTACCCGGCGCCCGCCGACCGGCCGTACGGCCCGGCGTGCGGAATGCTCGGCTGACGGCCATACCGATCGCTGTCCTGGGTCGTTCGTCCCGGTTCGCGGCTGCGGTCACCGAGCGTTCGGCATCGTCGCCCACGGCGTCGCGCGAGACGTCCGCCACGACGGTCATGCGCGGTCGGCCGATGGGGACAGGAGACGGTCGACGAGCGTGTCGACGTAGGCGGGGGAGAGCGGGCCGGCTCCGAACAGGACGCGGACGTACATCGGGGCCAGGATGTGGTCGACCAGGTCGAGGACGTCCGGCGGGTCCTCGCCGCGTTCCCGGGCGCGGTCGAGCATCTCCTGGAGTTGGCGGGCGCGTGTGTCCAGGAACCGGTCCCGGGCCTGCGTGCCCGCCTCGCCCGCACCCGACAGGGCGACGACCAGGCGCAGCACCGCGGGTCCCTCGTCCCCGGTGATGTCGCGGGCGACATTGGCGGCCCAAGAGCGCAGGTCGCCCTTCAGAGTGCCGGTGTCGGGGATCGGGGAGCCGGCGGTGAGCCGGGTGATCACCACGTCGATCAGCAGGGACTCGAGGGTGCCCCAGCGGCGGTAGACGCTCGTGTCGGCCACGCCCGCGCGGGCCGCGACGTCACCCACGGTGAAGGCGCCGTATCCACGTTCGGTGACCAGATCGGTGACCGCCCGGTGCACCGCCGCGCGGACCCGGGCGCTGCGCCCGCCGGGCCTGCGGGCCCGCTGCCGTTCCGTCATGGCCCTCAGCTTAACGCAGTCCGGACTTGCGTTTGCGGCGAGCCGAGTCCTATGGTCGCACTAACGCAGCCGATTCCTGCTTTAGGAGCCGTCGTGGAACCACTGTTCTTCCCTGGGAACCCGCAGTTCTGGTACGAGACCCTGCGGAGTCTCGGGCACATCGCCTACGGGGGCGCCGACTTCGGCGAGGTCGTGACGACCGTCCGGCGGATCAGCGCCGGCGACTACGACGGGTGGCACGACGAGTGGCTGGCCACCGCCGACCGCGTGGCCGCCGAGGGCGCGACGGCCCTGGCCGGTGGCCACCGGGTCAGCGCCCGCGACGCCTTCCTGCGCGCGTCGAACTACTACCGCAACGCCGAGTTCTTCCTGCACGGCGACCCCGAAGACCCGCGGATCCGGCACGCCTACGACGCGTCGGTCTCCTGCTTCCGGCAGGCCGCGGCGTTGTTCACCCCGGCCGTCGAGCCGGTGGCGATCCCCTACGAGGACACCGTCCTGCCCGGCTACCTCTACCGGGCCGACGACTCCGGAACCGCCCGGCCGACCGTGGTGATGCACAACGGGTTCGACGGCACGGTCGAGGAGATGCACTTCTTCGGGGCCGCCGCGGCCGTCGAGCGCGGATACACGGTGCTGGCCTTCGACGGGCCGGGCCAGCCGGGCACCCGCCACCACCAGGGCCTGACGTTCCGCCCCGACTGGGAGAACGTCGTCGGCCCCGTCATCGACCACGCCGTCACGATCCCGGAGGTCGATCCGGCCCGGATCGCGCTGCTCGGCGCCAGCATGGGCGGCCTGCTCGCACCACGCGCCGCGGCGTTCGAGCACCGCGTCGCCGCCGTCATCGCCCTCGACGGCGTCTACGACCTCGGCGTCATCACCACCTCCCCTATCCCGGGCGACCGCGCCGAGGCCGAACGGCGGCTGCGCGCCGCCCACGACCCCGACCTGGACGCGATGCTGGAGGCGGCCATGGCCGGGAATCCCATGGTGCGATGGGCCATCGAGCACGGCATGTACGTGATGGGCGCCGACACCCCGCGCGCGTTCGGGGCGGCCTACCTCGACCACCATCTGCGCGAGGGCATCGCCGAGAAGATCACCTGCCCGACCCTGGTCTGCGCGGGCGCCGACGACGGGTTCTTCAAGGGCCAGCCCGAGCTGCTGTACGAGCACCTGACCTGTCCGAAGACGCTGCTGGAGTTCGGTGCCGACCAGGGCGCGGACGCCCACTGCCAGTCCGGCGCCCAGCGCCTGGCCTTCGCCCGCGTCTACGACTGGCTCGACGACGTCTTCGCCGCCTGATCGACATCCCGAGGAGACCGATGGCCGCGCTCATCCACCTCAACGAGGTCCTCGTCCACGGCGCCGGTCTGGCGATCGCCGGTGGCCGGGAGGCGCTCATCGACGAGCCCGCGTGCGAGGAACCGCTCACGACCATGCGCCGCATGGACTTCGGTGCCTTCCGCCGCCCCGGCATGTTCGGGCCCGAGGTCCCCGCACCCGCCGGCGCCCCCGCCCACGGGCGACTCCTCGCCTTCCTCGGCCGGGACCTTCGACCGCGTTGACCCCGCGCCGTGCCGGCACGGGGTCAGGTGTGCCGGCGCACCGAGGTCGTATCGCTCGTCAGCGGCGATCCGTTCGCCGCCACCGGCCGGAGGTCGGGCACGGGGACGCCGTCACCGTCGACCAGGACCGAGTGCGTCTCACCCGCTTCGAAGGCGTGGCGTTCGCCCCACTGTCGCAGCGTGACGATCACGGGGAAGAGGTCCTTGCCCGTCTCGGTGAGGGCGTACAGCCTGCGTCTGCCCGACGGGGCGTCGACCTGGGCGAGCACGCCATGGTCGGTGAGCCTGCGGAGCCGTTCGGTGAGGATGTTGCGGGCGATGCCGGTGCGCTGCTGGAAGTCGGTGAACGAGCGGGCGCCGTCCATCGCGTCGCGGATGATGAGCAGGCTCCACCGGTCGCCGACCAGATCGACCGTGCGGGCGACCGGGCAGCTCGGGTCCGTCCACGCGGGGCTCCGCCCGTCGGCGTCGCGTGCCATCACCCCTCCAAAGAGTTGCGTATTGAAACCATTCTGGCCTAGCCTCCGAAAAGTTGCAAAATGAAACTGATTGGAGCGTGCCGTGAACCGGAGGACCAGGCTGCTGCTCGCGGTCGTGTGCGGGGTCGCGGTGGCGAGCGTCTACGCCGGGCAGCCGGTGCTTGCCCCGATGGGACGCGACCTGGGAGTTCCGGCCGACTCGGTCGGCGGGTTCGTGGCCACCGGCCAGCTCGGCTACCTGGCCGGACTGGTGCTGCTGGTGCCGTTGGGCGACGTGCTCGACCGCAGGCGCCTGATCGCCGCGCACCTCGCCCTGGTGGCCGCGGGAACGGCCATCACCGCGGCCGCCCCGGTGGCCTGGGCGGCGTTCTCCGGGCTGGCCGCGGCGGGCGTGTTCGCGGTGGTCGTGCAGACCACCGTCGCGTACACGGCGTCGATCTCGCCGCCCGCCGAGCGCGGACGCAACCTCGGCATCGTGACCTCGGGCGTGGTCATCGGCATCCTCGGCGCCCGCGTCATCGCGGGAGTCCTCGCCGACCTGTGGGGATGGCGGAGCATCTACCTCACCCTGGCGATCCTCGCCGCCGTCCTCGCGGTGCTCACCCTCACCCTGCTGCCCGCCGACGCCCGCCCGGACCGGGCACGGTACGGGCAGGTCCTCCGGTCCTTCGGCGGGCTGTTCACCCGGCCGGTGTTCCTCCGCCGCGGGCTGATCGCGTTCTTCCTGTTCGCCTCGTTCGGCACCCTGTGGAGCGGCATGGCCCTGCCGCTGGCCGGGGCGCCGTGGCACCTCAGTGAAGCGCGGATCGGGCTCTTCGGCATCGCCGGGCTCGCCGGAGCCCTCGGTGCCGCCCGCTCCGGACGCTGGAGCGATGCCGGGCACGCGCGCCGGGTCACCGGCATCGCCCTCGCGCTCCTGCTCGCCTCCTGGGCCGCGATCGGACAGCTTCCGTGGTCGCTGCCGCTGCTGACCCTCGGCGTGCTCCTGCTCGACTTCGCCGTGCAGGCCGTGCACGTGAGCAACCAGCACACTCTCACCGCCGCCTACCCCGACCGCACCAGCACCACCATCGGCGCCTACAT
Source organism: Actinoallomurus soli (assembly GCF_024055715.1). GTDB lineage: Bacteria > Actinomycetota > Actinomycetes > Streptosporangiales > Streptosporangiaceae > Actinoallomurus > Actinoallomurus soli. The sequence goes on along the minus strand of NZ_JAMXMV010000002.1, from coordinate 555,546 downwards.
GGTCTTCTACTCCCTAGGCTCCGCCCTGGGAGCGGCCGCGACCACGGCCCTGTTCGACGCCGCCGGCTGGACCGGCCCCACCGTCCTCGGCGCGGCGCTCGCGCTCTGCGCCCTCGCCGCCTGGGCGGTCCCGGACCGCGCCGGCGGTCTCGATCAGCCGGGCCGGGTGGTCGGGGCCTCGCCGACGACGCGGTAGCCCACGCCCGGGGTGGTGACGATGACGGGCGGGTCGCCGAGCTTGCGGCGCAGCCGGCCGATCGTCACCGCGACGGTGTTGGTGAAGGGATCTGCGTGCTCGTCCCACACCTGGTCGAGCAGGTCCTCGGCGCTGAGGAACGCGGGCGCCGCGCGCAGCAGCGCCTCCAGGACGCCGAACTCCTTGACCGACAGGTCGAGGTGGCGGCCGTCGCGGGTCACGGTGCGCCGTGCCGGGTCCAGTTCGATCCCCGCCGCGCGCAGCGTACGGGCCCGCGCCGAGGGCCGGCGGCGCGCCAGGGCGCGCACGCGCAGGACGAGCTCGGGGAAGTGGAACGGTTTGGCCAGGTAGTCGTCGGCCCCCAGGCTCAGCCCGCTGACACGGTCGCCGGGCGCCCCGGCCGCGGTCAGCATCAGCACCAGGGGACGGTCGTCGTCCTCGGTGATCATCTGGCAGAGCGTGTCGCCGTGGACGCCGGGCAGGTCGCGGTCGAGGACGACGACGTCGTAGGCGTTGCGGTCGAGCTTGGCGGCGGCCTCCAGCCCGTCGTGGGCGGCGTCCACGGCCATGCCCTGGTCGCGGAGTCCCTCGACCAGGACCTCGGCGAGGGACCGGGCGTCCTCGACCACCAGGACCCTCATGCCGGAACCGCGGCGGCCAGCGGCAGCGAGACGGCGACGCGCAGGCCGCCCTCCGGGAGGGCGCGCAGGTCCAACCGGCCACCGTGCGCGGTGGCCACGGCCGCGACGATCGACAGGCCGAGCCCCGTGCCGTCGCCCGTACCGGTCCGGTCGGCGCCGAGCCGGCGGAACGGCCGGGCCAGCTCCGCGACCTGCCGTGGGTCGAGGACCTCGCCGCCCGTCTCGACGACCAGCCGGCCCGTCCCGCCGTCGTCCGTGGTGGCGACGCGGATCCAGCCGCGATCGTGGTTGTGGCGGATCGCGTTGTCGATGACGTTGTCGACCATGCGGCCCAGCAGCGCCCTGCTGCCCCGTACGGGCAGGTCGCCGCCGAGGGCCTCGTGCACGGTCAGCCCCCTGGCGGCGATGTCGGGAGCACGGGCGGCCACCGATGGGGACACCAGACCGGCGAGCGACACCGTCGTACGGTCGGGAAGCTCGCCGTGCTGCGCCCGGGCGAGCGCGAGAAGACCCTCCAGCAGCCGGTCGATCTCGTCGAGTCCGGTCCGCAGCCGGCCGGCGAGGGCGACGGTCTGCGGCGGGGCGGGCTCCGGCTTGGCCATCGCCACGTCCAGGGACGCGCGCATCGTCGTCAGCGGGGTGCGCAGCTCGTGGGACGCGTCCGCGACGAAGCGCCGCTGGGCCGCGAAGGCGTCCTCCAGGCGCTCCAGCAGGTCGTCGATGGTGTCGGCGAGATCCTTGACCTCGTCGGCGGGGCCGGGGACGGCCAGCCGCTCGTGCAGGCTGTCGGCGGTGATCCGCCGGGTCGCCGCGGTGATGGCCCGCAGCGGGCGCAGCACGCGGCCCGCGATGACACGCCCCAGCACGATCGACGCGACCCCCATGACGGCCAGCGCGACGGCCGCCCCCGCCAGCAGTTGCCGGGTGTGGACCGCCTGCTGCTCGGCCAGCTGCCGCCGCAGCCAGGCGATCTGCGTCTGCGCCTGGGTCAGGGCACTTCCGGGAGGGGCCGGCTCCGGGCCCGGCGCCACGCTGGAGACCCGCGTCGGGCTCAGGGCCACGCCCCCGGCGATCGCCAGGAGCACCACGCCGGACAGGAAGAAGACGACGCCGTAGAGGGCGGTGAACCGCGCCCGTACGGTGCGGATCCGCAGCCTCATGGTCCCCTCCCGACGTCCGTTCCCGCGCCGGGAACAGCATGCCGGGCCGCGCCTAACAGCGGAATAACGGCATCCGTTCGGCCCCCGTTACGGCGTCCCGTCCAGGGTCTGTCCCGACCGAGGGAAAGGACGGGACGATGCGCGGAGAAGCGACCATCGAGGTGAACGGGCTGCGCAAACGGTTCGGGCCGACTCTGGCGCTGGACGGGATGTCGTTCACGGTACGGCCGGGACGGGTCACCGGCTTCGTCGGACCCAACGGCGCGGGGAAGTCGACCACCATGCGGGTGGTCCTGGGCCTGGACGCGGCGGACGAGGGCACGGCGCTGGTCGGCGGCCGGCCGTACCGGAGCCTGCGCGAGCCCCTGCGCCACGTCGGGGCGCTGCTGGACGCCGCCGCGCTGCAACCGAGCCGGTCCGCCCGCGGCCACCTGCTGTGGCTGGCCCACTCCCAGGGGCTGGGTGCCCGGCGCGTCGACGAGGTGATCGAGCAGGTGGGCCTGCGGTCCGCGGCCCGGCGGAAGGCGGGTGGCTTCTCGCTGGGCATGCGCCAGCGGCTGGGGATCGCGGCCGCGCTGCTCGGCGACCCGCCGGTGCTCATGCTCGACGAGCCGGTCAACGGCCTCGATCCCGAGGGCGTGATCTGGATCCGCGGCCTCCTGCGGTCGCTGGCCGCCCAGGGCCGTGCCGTCCTGGTGTCCAGCCACCTGATGGGCGAGTTGCAGGGCACCGCCGACCACCTGATCGTGGTGGGCCGGGGCCGGGTCATCGCCGACACCGGTGTCACGGAACTCATCGCCGCCGTCTCGCGCGGCCGCGTCGCCGTGCGCACCCCGGAGCCGGAGCGGGCGATGCGGACGCTGGCGCGCGCGGGCGCCACCGTGACCGTCTCCGGAAGCGACGCGCTCGCCGTCTCCCGGAGCGAAACGTTCGCCGCCTCCGGGAACGGCCCGCTCACCGTCTCCGGGGGCGAGGCCTTCGCCGTCTCCGGGGGCGAGGCGTTCGCCGTCTCCGGGGGCGACCTGCTCACCGTCTCCGGGCTGCCGGGCGAGCGGATCGTCGCGCTGCTCACCGCCGACTCGGTGCCGTTCTCCGAGGTCGTGGCCCAGCGCGCGACGCTCGAAGAGGCGTACCTGGAGCTCACCCGCGACGCGGTCGAGTTCCACGCCGGCACGGGCCGGGAGGCGGTCCGATGACCTTCGCGTACGGCTGGCGGAGCCTCGCGCGGCTGTCGCGCGCGGAGTGGACCAAGTTCCGTACGGTCCGGGGCTGGGTGCTCGGCATGGCGGTCGCGGTGCTGGTCACCGTGGGCCTCGGGCTCTTCTCGGCGTCCGGCAGCCACTCCTCGTGCGGCGGTCCGAGCGACGTCTGCCCCGCCGTGCCGCTCGGCCCGGGCGGCGAGGCCGTCGACGACAAGTTCTTCTTCGTGCACCGGACGCTGGACGGAGACGGCTCCATCACCGTCCGCGTGACCTCCCTGACCGGCCGGATCCGGCTGCCGGACGCCACCCCCGGCGTCCGGCGGGTCGTTCCCGGGGTGGAGCCGTGGGCGAAGGCCGGCGTGATGATCAAGGATGGCACTCGTCAGGGCGCGGCCTACGCGGCGCTGATGGTGACCGGCCGGCACGGGGTGCGGATGCAGCACGACTTCGTCCACGACACGGCCGGCGGCCGGAGCGGTGTCTCGCAGGCGGCCCCGCGCTGGCTCCGGCTCACCCGCGCGGGCGACGAACTGACCGGCTACGAGTCGGCCGACGGCACCCGGTGGGCGAAGGTCGGCACGGCCCGCCCGGCCGGGCTGCCGGCCGCCGTACAGGTCGGGCTGTTCGCCGCCTGCCCCGGCGACCTGACGGTGCGGCAGGCCGATCTCGGCGGAGCCGTCGCCGCGTTGCGCTTCGCCGAGGCCACAGCGGCCTTCGACCACGTCGCAGTCCGAGGCGGGACGTCCGGCGGTTCGTGGCGCGACGACGACATCGGGGCCGAGAGGGAACCCGGCGGGGCCATCCACCATCCGGGCGGAGCCACCCGGGCCGGCGGCGTCTTCACCGTGACGGGGAACGGCGACATCGCGCCCCGCACGGACGGCCAGATGGTCGAGAAGACCCTCTCCGGGCTGCTCGCGGGCCTGATCGTCGTGATCGTGGTCGCGGTGGTGTTCGTCACCGCGGAGTACCGGCGGGGGCTGATCCGCACGACCCTGCTCGCCGGTCCCCGGCGTGGCCGGACGCTGACGGCGAAGGCCGTGGTGATCGCCGCGGTGACGTTCGCGGCCGGAGTGGCCGCCGCCGGCGTCACGGTCCCGCTCGGCGCGCACATCCTGCGCGCCAACGGCGACTACCTCCTGCCGGTCGGCCCGCTCACCGACCTGCGCGTCGTGGCGGGCACCGCCGCACTGCTCGCGGTCACGGCCGTCCTCGCCCTCGCGCTCGGTACCGTGTTCCGGCGCAGCGCCGTGGCGATCACCGGCGCGATCGCGCTGGTCGTCCTGCCCCGCATCCTCGCGACCACCTCGGTCCTGCCCGTCGATGCGTCGCGGTGGCTGCTGCGGGTGACGCCCGCCGCCGGGTTCGCGCTCCAGCAGAGCGTCCCGGCGTATCCGCAGGTGACCGCGTTCTACTCGCCGCAGGCCGGCTACTACCCGCTGGCACCGTGGGCCGGCTTCGCCGTCTCCTGCGGATACGCCGTACTCGCCCTCGCTCTGGCCGCCCTCGTACTGCGCCGGAGGGACGCGTGAGGGAACTGCGCGCGGAGTGGACCAAACTACGGACCCTGCCGAGCACCTTCTGGCTGCTGCTCGCCGCCGTGGCGCTGACCGTCACCGTGAGCGCCGCCGCGGCCGCGATCGTGTCCTGCCCCTCGGCGGGGTGCCGGTACGACGCGCCGAAGATCGGCCTGTCCGGCGTGCAGGCGGGCCAGGCGATCGTCGTCATCCTGGCCGTGCTCTCGGCCGGCGGGGAGTACGGCACCGGCATGATCCGCACCACCCTGACCGCGATGCCGCGCCGCACCGCCGTCCTGGCGGCCAAGGCGACGTTGCTCACCGCGCTCACCTCGGCCGCGGGAACGGCCGCCGTGCTCGGGTCCGTCCTGGCGGCGCGGCTCATCCTGCCGGGGAACGGCTTCGTCCCCGCGCACGGGTACCCGACCCTGTCCCTGGCCGACGGGCCGACGCTCCGGGCGGCGGCCGGTTCCGTCGTGTACCTCGCGCTGATCGCCCTGCTGGGCCTCGGCGTCGCGACCGCGGTGCGCGACTCGGCGACGGCCATCGGTCTGGTGTTCGGCCTGCTGTACGTCCTGTCGGTGCTGCCGTACCTGGTCACCGACCCGTACTGGGGCAGGTTCCTGTGGCGGATCTCGCCGATGAACGCCGGGCTCGCCGTCCAGTCGACCGCCCACCTGTCGAGCCTTCCCGTCGGACCATGGGCGGGTCTGTGCGTGCTCGCCGCCTGGGCCGGAGCCGGGCTGCTCACCGGCGGCCTGCTGTTCCGGCTGCGGGACGCGTGAGGCGGTGACCGCGCCGGTGAGGACGCCGCCGGCTACGGCGTCGCGGAGCGGTCCTGGTCGTCGGGCGTCGGTCCGAAGGGATCCATCACCCGGTCGTCGAGGAACCGGGTGATGGCGTGGACGCGGCCGCCGGCGAGCGTCAGCACGATCAGCCCGGCGGGTCGTTCGACGGCGCCGTCGAGGCGGCAGACGAACGCCGGCTGCCCGTTGGCCCGGGTGGAGTGCAGCCTCAGACGCCGGCCCGCGCGCCAGGCGGCGCTCGCCCGCAGGAACGAGCCGATCGCCGCGATGCCCTGGTACTCGTGCGGGGCGGGCGGCATCGCCAGCCACGCGTCATCGGTGAGCAGGCCGATCACCGTATCGACGTCGTCGGTGCTGAAGGCGTCGGCGAAGCGGCGGACCAGCTCCCGCTCCTGCGCCGAACCCGGGTCGGGCGGTGCGGCGTGGGCGTCGCCGCGACACCGGCCGAGTGCGGCCCGGGCCCGCTGACGGAGCCCCTTGACGGCGGTCGGTGTCGTGCCGAGCAGCGAGGCGGCCTCATCGAGCGGATGACCGAGCACGTCGCAGAGCACCAGCGCGGCCGCCTGCCGCGGCGGAAGCCGTTGCAGCGCGGCGACGAAAGCCAGCTCGATCGCCTCTCGCGCCGTGTACCGCGTCTCGGGACCGGGTTCGGTGCCGGGAAGCTGTTCCAGCAGCGCGTCCGGGTAAGGCTGCAGCCAGGGAACGTCACCGCGGCGGCTGGGTCGCGGCGGCTCGAACGGCGGCTCGGGCGCGGGCGGGATCCGCCGACGACGGTCGCGCAGCGCGTTGAGGCAGCGGTTGGTGGCGATGCGGTACAGCCACGAGCGGGGCGACGCGCGGTGCTCGAAGGAGTCGAGGCCGCGCCAGGCCGCCAGGAACGTCTCCTGCAGGACGTCCTCGGCGTCGGTCAGCGAGCCGAGCAGCCGGTAGCAGTGCAGCAGCAGCTCGGGCCGGTGAGCCGTCATCAGAGATTCCAGAGTCACGTCCGCCATGACCGTTCCGTTCCGCGGCTCGCCGGTGTCGTAAGAGGTGACACCGGAAGAAGGAGACATCATGACCAGCCCAGCATTGCAGACCGCACTGGCGTATCACCGGGCGTGGACCGGCAAGGACCTCGACACGGCGGTGGCCTACCTTGCCGACGACGTCGTGTGCGACGCGCCGGCGGGACGGCTCGAAGGCGTCGCGGCGTATCGGGAGTTCCTCGCGCCCTTCGCCGAGCGGTTCCTCATCAGGGCCGAGATGATCGCCGCGTTCGGGGATGACACCACGGCCCTGCTCATGTACGACGCCGAGACGGTTCCGGCCGAGAGCGCGCCGGCGGCCGAGTGCGTCACGGTCCGCGACGGGAGGATCGTCTACAACCGCTTCGTGTTCGACCGCACGCCGTTCGACGAGTTCCGCCGCAGGCAGGCGCCGGTCCGTCCGTGATGTGACGGGCGGCGGAGGCGCCTCGTCATCGAGCGGGGTGTTCAGGTGGGAGTCCTCAGCCGCTCGTCGGGTCCGCGCGGAAGACGACGGCGGCGATCGGCATGGCCGGGTTCTGCAGGCCGAGCAGGGACAGGGAGAAGCCGTGCTCGGGCACGCGGCCGCCGAGGACCTCCTGCTCGACCCGGACGCCGCGCGCCGCCAGGTCCGCGGTCACCTCCGCGTAGCCGCGACCGAGGAGCTGCACGTCCTCGAACCAGGCGGTGCCCGACACGCCGACGTAACCGATCACGAGGGTGGTGAGCCGGGAGTCCTCGTCGAAGGTGAGGATCAGTCCGTGGTCGAAGTACCAGTCCTGCGCGGTGCCGCCGTAGGGCGGGACGCTCTGCAGGGCGGGGCCGAGCAGGGCGCGGAGCTCCTGACGCGACTGCCCGAGCCGTACCGTCTCGGTGCCCCGGCCGGAGACCAGCCGGTGCTCCGTGATGGGCGCGACCTCGGGTTCGTCGGACATGGCGGGCTCGTCCCCGGGATCGGCGGCGAACACGCCCACCGAGCCGACCTCGCCGTCGCCGTTCCGCGTCAGGGCGAAGCCGGCCTCGGGCACCCGGTGCCCGTCGTCGCCGCCCGGCACCTCGAGGCCGTGGGCGGTCAGCTCCGCGATGACGTCGTCGTACGGGCGGCCGGTGAGCGCGATCCCGTCGAAGCCGACCGGCGCGCGGGAGCCCGGCTCGAGGTAGTAGAGCCGGTCCTGGTCGTCGAAGAAGGCGATGAGGTCGCCCGCGACGTAGTGGTCGCAGATTCCGACGTCCCAGGCGGCCTTGCGGAAGGGCCGGACCTCACCGAGGTCGTCGCCGAACCGCTTCGCGAAGTCGGCGGCGACCTCGTCGCGCCGTGCGCCGAACCGCACGTCCACCCCGAACCCGCTGATGCCCGCGAAGGGCCTGATCTCCCATTCCAGAGCGTCCATCCGGCCAGTAGTACCAGCGCCGTACGACTCTCACCCGCGCTGAGGCCGATCCCCGCGTGGTGGGGATCGGCCTCAGTGGTCGCGTGCCGCCCTATCGCCTGGTGACCTTGTGGATCCAGGCGAGCTGCTGGGCGATCTCGCCGGCCCCGGCCATCTTCTCCCGGTCGGAACCGTAGAAGACGCCGAGCAGGGTCTCCTTGCCGTGGGCGCCGATGCTCATCACCGGGGCTCCGGAGTCGCCGCCGGCGGGAATCCCGGACACCTTCTCCAGGCAGAAGTCCGTGCCGCCCGGTACGGCGAAGCCCTCGCAGCGGCGGGCGTCCGAGCGCACGACCCGGAGCGTCGACTGCTTGAGCACGGGCGACTGGCAGCTGTTCTCATCCGTGGTGCAGGTGGCGCCCCACCCGTACTGCCGCACGATCTCGCCGGGGTGGACATGGGCCGTGGCCAGGCGCGCCGGGCGGACCTTCATCGGCGAGACCTTGATGAGCATCATGTCGGCGTGCGCGTTTCCCGCCCGCTTGCCCACCGGGCGGACCGTGGTGCCCTTGCGCATGTCGAGGTTGCCGACCCGGAACGAGATCCGCTTGTCGGCGATCTCCTCGCCCTGCTCGAAGAAGCAGTGCGAGGCGGTGATGATCCACTGCTTGGTGACCGCCGTGCCGGTGCACGCCGGTTTGCCGTCGATGAGCATGCGCACCGCCCAGGGGCCGTAAGTGCTCTTCGACCCGCCGATGACGGCCGAGGCCGGCCCGGCCGCCACCACCAAGCCCGTCATCAGCACCAACGCGGACACCAACAGCGAACGAACGCGACGCACCATCCGGAACAGCTCCTCTCCTGGGGGCGGGGCCTTACCGGTGGTGTAGATACGCCGTCAGGTCGGAAAGTTCTCGATCCCGCGTAATTGACCCTCCACCGGCCGCCGCCGCTGCACCGTTGACGGCACGTAGTCCCTCATGTCACCTTTGTGCGGGAAAAGGTTTTCCTGGCCGCGTGAGGTGACGATGACCGGTCCCGCGAGACGAGACGTGCTCAGGATGGGCGCGCTGATGGCAGGCGGACTGCCGCTGCTCGGGGGCGTACGCCCCGCGGCCGCCGCCACGGAGGGCGTGGCCGCGCGGGTGCGGCCGCCGCGATTCCGCGACGCCTGGTTCCCGATCACCGACTTCGGCGCCTCGGGCGACGGCACCACCGACTGCACGCGGGCGATCGACGCGGCGATCAAGGCCTGCCACGCGGCGGGCGGCGGGCACGTCCTCGTGCCGGCGGGCCGGTGGGCGACCGGCGCGATCCACCTGCTCAGCGGGGTGGACCTGCACGTGGACAAGGACGCGACGGTGCTGTTCAGCACCGATCCGGCCGCGTACCTCCCGGTCGTGCTGACGCGCTGGCAGGGCGTCGAGGCGTACAACTACTCGCCGCTCATCTACGCGTACGGGCAGCGGGACATCGCCGTGACCGGCGGCGGGGTGCTCGACGCGCAGGGTGACAACGCGCACTGGTGGTCCTGGGTCGGCTCCGGCCAGTACGGCTGGAGGTCCGGCATGCCGAACCAGCGGGCGGACTGGGCGGCCCTCGAGAAGATGGGCGAGAACGGGACCCCGGTCGACCAGCGCGTCTTCGGCGCGGGCCACTACCTCCGGCCCAGCTTCATCCAGCCGTACGCCTGCGAGAACGTGTTGATCGAGGGCGTCACCCTGCGCCACTCCCCGATGTGGAACATCCACCCGGTGCTCTGCCGGAACGTCACGGTGAGCGGCGTGACGATCGACAGTCTCGGGCCCAACGGCGACGGATGCGACCCCGACTCCTGCCAGGACGTGGTGATCCGGAACACGACGTTCGCCACCCACGACGACTGCATCGCCATCAAGTCGGGGCGGGACCAGGACGGCCGGCGGGTCGGCGTGCCCTCGAAGAACATCCTCATCGAGGACTGCGTCTTCCTCAGCGGCGGCGGCGCGGTCGCGATCGGCAGCGAGATGAGCGCCGGGGTGTCGGACGTCGTCGCGCGGCGGCTCAGCCTGCCGTTCGACGCGTCCATCGACGAGGCCAGCGTCTCGTGGATCCTGTCGGTCAAGTCGACCTCGACGCGCGGCGGGTACATGCGGGACATCACCGTCACGGACGTCTCGTGCCCCGCGTGGACGTACGTGCCGTTCGAGGTGACCTACACCTACATGGGCGGCGGCGCGAGCGACCTGTACCCGGACACGTCGCACATCACCGTATGGAACTGGTCGGTCGGCGGCCCCTGCGACTACCCCTACCGGGTCCGCGGCGTCCCGGCCGCCCCCGTACGCGACGTGCGCCTGACGAACCTCACCTTCGAGCAGCCGAAGAACCCGCCGGTCGTCGAGAACGCCGACGTCACGACCCGTCACGTCACGACCTGACCGAACGCGAGGCGGCCGTCGCCGGCGATCCGAGCGGATCCTCTCGACGGGCCCCGACGCGCGGGCCGCTGCGGCCCGCCCGTCCGGGCCCGGGTCGGCGGTACGGGCTGGACCGCGCCGCCCGCGCCCGCCTACCTTGCTGGCGTAAGCCGACGTGAAGCGAGGGATGTCGTGCACATTGTCCGTTTCGTGTCGACCGGTGGGAACCACCCGCTGGCGGGGGTCTCCGACGGGTCGACCGTCACCGAGCTGGGCGCAAGCCTCGGCGAACTGCTCCGGCTCCCCCTGACGGAGCTGCGGGACCGTTGCCTCGCGGCGGACGGCCCCCGGCACGACGCCGCCGTCGTACGGACGCTGCCGCCGGCGGACGGGCGGATGGAGGTCTGGGCGGCCGGCGTCACCTACCGGCGTTCCCGCGAGGCCCGGATGACCGAGAGCGAGCGGTCCGCCGACGTGTACGAGCAGGTGTACGACGCCGAGCGCCCGGAGCTGTTCTTCAAGTCCGCGGCCTGGCGGGTGACCGGCGACGGCGAGACCGTCGCGATCCGGGCCGACTCCGCGGTCGACGTGCCCGAACCCGAGCTCGGGCTGGTGCTCAACCGCCACGCCGAGATCGTCGGCTACACCGTCGTCAACGACATGAGCTCCCGCACCATCGAGGGCGAGAACCCGCTGTACCTGCCCCAGGCCAAGATCTACCTGGGCGGCTGCGCGGCCGGTCCCGCCGTACGGCCGGCCTGGGAGATCCCCGACCCGTACGCCCTGGGCATCGAGCTCACGATCCGGCGCGACGGCGGCGTGGCGTGGACGGGGACGGCGAGCACCGGGCAACTGAACCGCAGGCTCGACGACCTGGCCGGATACCTCTTCCGCGCGGACGCGTTCCCGGACGGCGCCGTCCTCGCCACCGGCACCTGCCTGGTCCCGGAACTGCCGTTCACCCTCGCGGACGGCGACGAGATCACGATCACGATCGCCGAGGTCGGCACGCTCACGAGCACGGTCGTCGTGGGCAGGGACCCGATGGCGTGGCTCGCCGAGGACGCCGGACCGCGCTGAACCGGCGGCCCCCACGTTCCGCGGAGGTGAGCCGCGCGCGCACCGCCGCGGCGGCGCTCAGCCCGTCGGCGCCGGGCATGTCGATGTCAGGGACGGCGGACCGGATGCGCCTGCGCGCCTCTGCCCCGGCCGTGCACCGGCGCCCGGGAGTGGGACGGTCACGTGACGTACGGCCGATCTCAGCCGGTGAAGTGCCCGGACCCGAAGCGGCCCCACGCGATGAAGACCGCGAGCGCGAGGTAGGCAAGATTCAGCATCACGAGCCTGTGCTGACCGAGACGGCCATGGGTGATCATCGCGCCGACCATCAGCAGGACCCAGCAGACGGCGGTCACGGGCACCATGACCGGTGCGATGCCGAGGATGGCGGGCAGGACCAGGCCGACCGCGGCGAGGAGTTCGAGGGCCCCGAGGGTCCTGACGAAGCCGGCGCTCGCATGCCGGGTCCACTCCCCGCCGTGCTGCGCGGCCAGTCTCTCCTTGGGCACGAACGACTTCGTGACGCCACCGAGCAGGGCGACCGCGGCGAGCAGTCCGGCGGCGATCCACAAAGCGAGATTCATGGGGGACTCTCCGTTCTCGTTGTTCCGGCCTCAAGACACCGCGTCATCGGCTCCTGTGACGGCCTGTGAGGCGGATCACCGGAGTCCTCGTCACGGCGCGGACCATGACGAGGTCATGGTCGGCCGGTGATCAGGCGGTACCTCGCCGGCAAAGGCGTACGCGTCGGCGACACGGCCCGCATGACGCTCGGCGACGGCACGCCGTACGCGCCCCGGGTCGTCGCGGTGTACGGCCGCGGCCCCGGCTTCGGCGACCTCACCGTCGCCCACGATCTGCTCGCCGCGCACGTCGACGACCCCCGCGCCGACACGGTGCTGGTCGCCGGACCGGTCGGCGCGGACGCCCTGCGGTCGGCCGTCCGGCACTACCCGGGCGTCACCGTCCTCGACCAGACCACGCTGTCGGAGGACAGGGCCGCCGCCGGCGCCGAGGTCAACTACGTCGCGATGGGCCTGATCATCGCCTTCACCGCCATCGCGGTCGTGAACACCCTCGCCATGGCCACCGCCGACCACGCCCGCGAACTTGCCCTGCTCCGTCTGGTCGGCACCACCCGCCGGCAGGTCATGCGGATGCTCCGCTGGGAGACCCTCGTGATCGTGGCGACGGCCGTCGTCCTCGGCACGGCCGTCACGCTCCTCACCCTGGCGGCCTTCGCCACCGGGATGATCGGATCCGCCGCGCCGTAGGTCCCGCCGGTCACGTACCTGGCCGTCATCGGGACGGCCGCGGTGCTCGCGCTGGTCGCGACGCGCCCGCCTCGCGCCGGCCACCCGCCCCCGCCGACCTCATCGGCTCCCGCCCGTAGCCGCGAGCGTGCTTCGCCGACGCGCCGGACGCGGACCACCGGTCCCGCCCGGCGCGCCGGCGCGGCAAGCTGAGAGAGGCTATTGCTTCGTCGCGACCACTTGGGCTACCTCGACGCAGTTGCTTTCGCCTTCAGAGCGCTTCGTCTTCCGGAAGTTCTCGATGACTTCGAGAATCTTCATTCTTCGCTCAGTCCTTTCAGGATGCTGAAGAGCTTCTCTCGGGTTTCGTTGACCGGGAGTGCGAGGGATCGAATCCCATCCCATCGTCTAAGGAGCTTCCGGACGTCTTGTTCGTCCTGTACGAGCCTTCCGCCGAGCGGAGCCTCTACGAAGCCGATGTCGCCTTCCTCTGTCGTCAGGACGTTAAAGCCACCGTCCAGGCCGGCGTGAGAACCGGATCTCGCGGGAACCATCTGTAAGGTGACTGAGGATCGCTCCGCGAGTGCCAGCAGGTGCTCTATCTGATCGCGCATGACCTCAGGGCCTCCTACACCTTGGAGGAGAGCCTTCTCATCGATCAGAATCCATAGACGGGGCGGGTCGTCTCGATCAAGAATGCGCTGCCTCTGCAGGCGGGTCTCTACCCTGGCGTCGATGTCGTCTGCGTGGCCGCTTTCGAATGTCGCCTTGGCGTATGCCGGGGTCTGTAGCAGGCCAGGCAGCCACAGTGGCTGCCACGTCTTGATGTCTGATGCCTCGACCTCCAGCGCTGCGTACTGTTCCAGCCAGTCTCTGTGCTGTCGCTGGGCGTGGTAGTGAAGGTTCTCGAACCAGCCGGGCAAGTCGAAGATCTTGTCGGCTTCCTCGGCCTGTGTGATCGTGATCCGCCTGCGGCCCCGTTCGAGGTTGCCGAGGTGGCTGTCCCCGACGTGCAGCCTCCCGGCCAGCTCCAGCTGGGTCAGGCCGGCCGCCTCGCGGTATTTCCGTAGGTAGTAGGCCATTAGATGGGCCAGAGACTCTTTTGGATCTAGGTCACTCCCTCTGTTCATGCTCTTTGCCTATCACGGCTTGTGACGGTGCAGTAACTGTTCACTCTGAAAGAAGAGTTGAATCGCTTCCGAGGGTAACTCCGGCGCGCCACGCTGTCACGTACACGCAAGGAGGCAGTGATGGATCGGAGTGAAATAGCCGGAAACGGGATGTCTCGGCAACTTCAGCATGTTCGGTGCCGCCACGAATGGCGTCTTCCTCCTGTCAAGGCCGCTGCGGGGACGGCCCGTGACTTCGTGGAGTCCCGGCTGAGAGCCTGGGGTCGCGCCGATCAGATCGAGGACGCCACGGTGATCATCGGAGAGCTGTTCAACAACGCTCTCCTGCACACCGACTCGAAAGAGTTGGTCGTGGCCATCGACTGGAACGGGGGGCGGATCCGGCTGGAGATGTGGGACGACTCTCCTTGCCGTCCTCGAATCGCCCCCGCCGACTTCGAGCAGGAGTCCGGGCGCGGGATGCACATCATCGCGGCCCTCTCCGAAGTGTGGGGCTCCCGCCTGGCGGCCTCCGGCAAGTGCGTCTGGGCGGTTCTGCCGGAGTAAGACATCTATCGGAAGGAGGAAGAAGCGATGACCGGTCGAATCATCACGGGCGTCTCGTGGGCATGAGGGCTCGCTCCGCGCCGGCCATCACCGCCCCGGCGGCGAGGCCGCCCATCGCCCAGATCAACCCGCCGCGCGAGCCTGAGCCGAGGTAGCGGCTTCCGCCGCCTCTTGGAAGTCGGCGATGGCCCCGCCGTAATCCCTCGCCCAGTTCGTCAGGACCTCGATGGGCTCGACGAGGGTCCGGCCGAGGGCGGTGAGGCTGTACTCGATCTGCCGTGGCGTTTCGGCACGGCGTTCGACCAGACCGTACTGCTGGAGCCGGCGCAGCGTGTGGGTGAGGACCTTGCGCGAGACGCCGCCGATGAGGTCGACGAGTTCACCGTGCCTGCGAGGCTGACGGCTGAGCGCGAAGATCACGAGCACGGTCCACTTGTCGGAGAGGATCTCGACCACCAGGCGCGTGGGGCAGTCGGCGAGGAAGGCCGGTCCAGCCGCGTTCCGCATGGAAATCGAAGGTACCAAAAGGTAACCGACGGCTTCGTAGCGTCCTCCACGAGCAATGAGACCAGCAATGCGGAGGAGTCGCCATGTCACGAGTCGTCGTGTTCGACGAGTTCGGCGGGCCGGAGGTCATGCACGTCGTCGAGGAGCCGGTCGCCGAGCCGGCGGCCGGCGAGGTACGGGTCAGGATCGAAGCGTTCGCCGTCAACCCGCTCGACCTGATGATGCGTTCCGGCACCTCGCCCGTGACCGTCCCCCTGCCACACGCTCGCCTCGGCGTCGAAGGAACCGGCGTCGTCGACGCGCTGGGCCCCGAGACCACCGGGCTGGAGATCGGTGATCCGGTCATCCTCACGGCCATTCCGGACGCGAGCGCCAGAGGCAGTTATGCCGAATACACCACGCTCCCCGCGAGCCGGGTCATCGCCAGGCCGGCGGGGCTCGGGATCACGGAGGCGGCGGCGGTCTGGGTCGCGTACTCCACCGCCTACGGCGCGCTCGTCGAGAAGGCGGGGATGCGGCCCGGCGACCACGTCCTCATCACCGCCGCGTCCGGTGGCGTCGGCCGGGCGGCGATGCAGATCGCCAATCAGATCGGCGCCGTGCCCATCGCCGTCACCCGGCACACCACGAAGAAGGCCGGCCTGCTCGCCGCCGGCGCCGCCGCGGTCATCGCCACCGACGACGTGGACGTCGTCGAAGCCGCCCGCCACCACACCGGCGGGACCGGCGTCGACATCGTCCTCGACCTTGTCACAGGCCCCGGCCAGCAGGATCTTCTGAAGGCCGCCCGCACCGGCGGAACACTGGTCGCCGCGGGCTTCCTGGATCCTCGGCCCACACCTTCCCCGGAAAGCACGTCGCTCACGATCGTCGGCTACCGGAGCTTCGAGCACACCCTCGACCCCGTCGTGGTGAAGCGCATGGCGGCCTTCCTGTACGCCGGTGTACGCCTCGGTGCACTGCGGCCGGCCATCGACAAGGTGTTCGCCCTCGACGACGTCGTCGAAGCGCACCGCCGCCTCGAGGAGGGGCTCCACGCCGGGAAGGTCGTCGTCAAGATCTAGGCCGAGGATGTCCAACGGCTTTCCCGATGGACCATGCCGCGCAGGAACGCGTTGACGCGGTAGCGGGTGACGGCGGTCCCTCCACCACCGCCGTCACCCGTCGGTGTTCCTGTCGCGGTCAGAGCTTCACGAGGGCGTCGCGGCGCATCCAGCCGATGCCGTCCGCCGCGCTGTCGGTGGCCACCGCGAGGTAGGTGTGGCCCTCGGTGGTGTTGTCGTACGTCCAGTCGCAGTACCCGCCGACGACGTCACCGGCGCGCTTGTCCTTCAGGAGCGCCGAGGCGTTGGTCGGCTGCTCGTACACGCCGGCGACCGGCCAGGTCACCTTGTACTGGCAGCCGGCCGCGACCGCGCGGGACGCGGGCAGGACCGGCCCGGAGGCCACGGGGGCCGCCGGGGCCGTCGCCGCGGCCACGGCGGCGGGCGCCGCGGCGGCGGTGGGGCACGGCTTCGTGGACAGGTACTTCGCGTACACGCGCCCGGCCTTGTCGACCCGCCCGTAGGCGTACCCGACCGCGATCCGTCCGTTGTCCTTCTTCATCTTCCGCGTCTTGCCGTACTGGACGAACCGGTCGCCGTGGTACAGCCGGCCGATGACCCGTTGCTGGTGGTCTCGCACGTACAGGGTCTGCTGACCGCACATGTAGCGGGTGTGCTTGGCGACGCGCGAGGACAGGTGCTCGGTGAGCCGCCCGCCGACCGCGTGCTCGGGCTTGCCGAGGCAGGAGCGGTTCATGAAGCCCCAGACCGCGGGGGAGCCCCAGGTGGAGACGACCGCGTAGTGGGAGTCCCAGTTGTACCGATCGTTGACGGTCCGGCCGTTACCCGCTTTCACCGGTACGGAGTGGCCCGGTGCCTTGTCCATCGCCCGATGCGGCGTGTAGTTGTACCACAGGGTGCAACTCTTCTTGAGCTTCGCCGGATTGGTCGGGGCCTGCGCCGCCTCCGCGCCGGTGCCGCCGATGAGCAGCGCCGCGCTTGCCAGCGATGCGGCCGCCGCCACAACGGCACCACGGCGGAGTGTGTTCTTCGAAACCATTCCCGGTGTTCCTCCAAGGGGATGCGCTGTCCGCAAGCGGACGGCGGGTCTTCGGGTTTCCGCCCGGCTGCTCCGGACGCCGCGGGCAAGATCGATCCTGTGGTCCGGATGGACAGGGCCGCCACAGATCGGCCGATGACGGGACAGGCGGGATATCCCGCGCCGCTGACCAGGCCGATCGCCGAGGACGGGATCGACAACGGGACGGGAGACGACGTGGCGGAGCGCCGCAAGCCTCTTCAGCCACTGCCCCCGGATCTGGCCGAACCGGTCCGGCGGTTCACCGAGGAGGTCCGCCTCCTGTACGAACGCGTCGGATCGACACTCGCCCGGCTCGGGAGGGACCTCAACGTCTCGGACTCCTCCCTCTCGCGGTACCTGAACGCCCAGACCCCGGTGCCGGCGGATGTGCTCGACCGGCTCTGTGAACTCGCCGACGTGCCCTCGGAAGAACGGCAGCGCCTGCGGGACCTGCGTGAGGCGGCACTGGCCGCACGAGCGGCGGGCCCCGGTGAACGGCGTACCGGGGACGGCGACCGAAGCCCCCGGGATACGGGCGCGGCGGAACATGAGTCCGCCCCGGGCGGACCCGTCTCGCGCGGGCGTGGCCGGTGGATCGCGGTGGCCGTCCTCGCGGTGGCGGCCGTCGGCGCGGCGGCCGTCACCGTCATCGTGGCCGTCGCCGGGGACCACCGTCCACCGGCCGCCCACTCGGCGGTCCGGCGGAGCGGCTGCCGGCAGCGTCCGCAGTACAAGGTCGAGCACCGGGGCAACGTCGTGGACGCGAACGGTGTCATCGTCGGGACGGTATGGCCGGGCGACCTGTTCACGCGGGATGAGACGCCGGCGAACCCGGCCCGGCCGTACCGCTACTACGGCGTCGTGGTGGAGAAGGGCCTGGCCGGATACGTCCTGCAGGAGCGGCTGAAGTACTACCGCGCGGTCTGCGGCTGAGTCAGCAGTACGGGCCGAGGGCCTTCTTGACCGTGGCCGGGGCCGGCCCCATGCCCGGGGCGCCGCAGAGGCCGTCGGTGCCGTAGGTGACCAGGTGCCAGCGACCATTGGTGTTCCGGAGCACGGTCCAGGCGGGGTCGGTGAGCCCGGCAGGCTGCTTCAAGTACGCGGCCGCCCAGCCGTGGTCGCAGGTGACGGGGCCGGAGACCTGGAATTCCATCGAGCCCTCGGCGGCCCGGGCCGTGAGGAAGTCCGACGCCGACGCGCAGGGTTCGGACGGCGTGGTCGCCGGTGCGGCGGACGACGTGCTCGGCGTGGCGGAGGCGGCCGGGGACGACGAGGCCGCGCTCTGCGGCTTCGACTCGGCCTGGGACTTGCAGGCCGCCAGACCGAGGGCGCAGGCGAGCACGACGAGGGGGAGCACCGGCCGGAGCATCGTGCCTCCTGTACGGGGGTGGGGCGGGTCAGCCGACCGCGGGCACCCGGCGGCTCGGGACCAGCAGGTCGAGGTCGGCGCGGGTGACTCCGGCCCGATCGGCCAGCTCGTCGCGGCCGGTGCCGGAGCCGGCGACCAGTTCGACCGCCCGGGTGAGCATCGTGGGGGTCTCGAGGGGCCTGACCGGGCCGGGCTCGCTGCGCCGCCAGCCGCGGGTGCTCATCACGCTCATCGCGCCGCGGTACGTGCTCTCCTTCATGATCCCGAGGCTGCGGGCGCGGTAGAGCAGCGCGGCCATGCTGACCCCCCACGTCGACTTCAGCTCGGCGAGGTGGGCCCAGTCGGCGGTGCGGGGCAGCCGGTCGGCGATGGCCGCCTCCGGCATCAGGAACTCGGCGGCGAAGCGGTGCGCCTGGTCCTCGATGATCTTGCTGCCCGGCTCGGCGTCGGCGTGCATGACGAGGTGGCCGAGCTCGTGCGCGCCGTCGAAGCGGTTACGCCAGTAGTCGCCCTTGGCCGGATTGAACAGCACCATCGGGCGCGGGTGAGCGCCGATGCTGAACGCGTCGACGCGCTCCGTTGACGGGGGGAGGATCAGCACGATGACGCCGTGCTTCTCCAGCAGCCGTACGAGGTGCGGGATCGGGCCGGTGCCGCCGACCATGACCTGACGCGCCAGCCGGGCCGCCTCGACGGGACCGGACCCGGCGATCTCCTCCGGGGACACCGGCCGCTCGGGCAGCTCCGCGCGCGGCAGCTCGACGAGCGCCTCCAGCGCGGTGACGATGTCCGCAGCGATCCGGCCGTGGGCGAGGGCCTGGTCGCGCTCGATCTGCGTCGTTGACCGCAGCGACCGGAAGTGCGCGGTGTCCAGGGACACGTGGCCGCGCCCGGCGCGGAAGAACTCCACCGGCACGCCCAGCGCGAACGCGAGCCGCGACAGGGTCTTCTCCGACGGCCGGTGCACGCCGGCCTCGTACTGGCCGATGGCGGTCGGCGTGGTGCCGACGGCCTGGGCCAGCTGGTTCTTGCGCATGCCGCGCAGGCGCCGCGCCAGCGTGAGCCGGTCGGCGTCGAACAGCAGCCGCGCCTCGGCGAGCCGCCGCGCGGCGTGCTCGTTGGTGTGGTCGTTCACTGGGCCGTTTCGATACTCGTCTCTCCGCCGCCCGCACGCCGACCGTGGAGCCGCAGCGGAACATCGGCCTCGTCGTCGGCCCACAGGGGCAGGGTGGAGGGCACGAGCCTACGCCGTCGGTCGGCGCCGAGGGTGTCGTCGTTCAGCTGACGGAGCCAGTGCCAGGCCGGACCGCCGTCGGCGTTCAGCCGGGGACGGCCGAGGAACAGCTCCATCTCCAGCGGCTCCTCCGTCGCGCTGTGCGCGAGGACGAGCGTCACGACGTCGTCCGTCTCGCGTACGGGACCGAGCCCGAAGTCGAGGCTGAGCTGCGGGTCGTCGGGGAACTCCTGCCGCGCGACCACCTGCTTGGTGAAGCTCTCCCGGTCCCAGCGGATCGCCCGGACCGCGCCGAACCGGTGCCGCTTGAGCAGGATCCGGTAGCGGCCGTACCGCCAGCCGGGCGAGCCGTTGAGGTCGTGGCGGGTCACCATCGCCGCGAGCGGATCGTCGTCGGCCTCGTCCGGGTCCGGGGCGAACTCCCCCAGGTGGAACACCCGGTCGAGCTGGGTCTCCAGCACGTCGAAGGCACCGGTGCCGAAGGACCGCTCCTTGAACCCGGCCGCCCGGCTCATCGCGCCGAACACGGCCAGCGTCGCCTCCGTGTGCGCCTCGCGCAGCGCGTGCAGGAATCCGGCTTCGAGCAGGGTGCCCCAGGCTTCCCGATCCTCCGACATGCGTTGGACTATAGATGTTCCCAGCGCCCCACGCGCGAAAATGAAGTCCCCGGCGCGTCGGCCCATCCGACGGGGTCGGTCCCTGGACATGATCCACATCGCGGTTGCATGCTGAGGCGGGCGCCGAGGGGGGACCGCGATGACCGCTTCCGAGCACGACGAGTCCGCACCGCCGTCCTTTCCGATGGCGCGGACCTGCCCGTTCGCCCCGCCGCCCGAGTACCGGCGGATGCGGGACGGCGCGCCGCTCGTCCGCGCGACCCTGCCGAACGGCGCGCCGGTCTGGGCGGTCACCCGCCACGCCGAGGCACGGCAGATCCTCAGTCACCCGCGGATCAGCTCGAACACCGGACGCCCCGAACGGCCGCGCGGACCCGACGACGACCGGCCTGACGACGGGTTCTTCATCGACATGGACCCGCCGGAGCACACCCGGTACCGGCGGATGCTCCTCTCGGAGCTGGGGGCGCGCCCGGTGGCCGCCATGCGGCCGCGCATCCAGCGGATCGTCGACACGGCGATCGATGAGATCCTCGCGGCCGGATCACCGGCCGACCTCGTCGACTCGTTCGCGCGCCCGGTGCCGGCACGCGTCGTCTGTGAACTCCTCGGCGTCCCGGCCGGCGACCACGCGTTCTTCGAGTCACGGTTGCGGATGCTCAGCGTGCTGACCTTCGACCCCCGGGCGCCCCAGGCGTCCCGCGAGCTCCGCGACCATCTGCGCGACCTCATCGGCCGCGCCGAGCGTGAGCCGCAGGACGGCCTCATCGGGCGGCTGGCCGCGCGGTACCTGCCCACCGGAGAGCTGACCACCGACGCGCTGATCAACATGGCGTTCCTGCTGCTGCTCGCGGGCTACGAGTCGCCGGCGAACATGATCTCGCTGGGCATCGTGACGCTGCTGGAGCACCCGGCGCAGCTCGCGGCGCTGCGCGCCGACGCCGGTCTGCTGCCGGGGGCGGTCGACGAGCTGCTGCGGTTCCACTCGGTGCAGGACTGGGTCAGCTTCGACCGGAGAGCGGAGGACGACCTCGAGGTCGGCGGCGTGCGGATCCGCGCCGGCGACCGGCTGACGGTGCTGGCCGCGTCCGCCAACCGGGACGAGCGGGCGTTCGAGGATCCCGACGCGTTCGACGTCCGCCGGCCCGCGCACCACCACCTCGCCTTCGGCCACGGCGTGCACCAGTGCGTCGGCCACAACCTCGCCCGCGCCGAGCTGGAGATCGCCTACGGCGCCCTGCCGGCCCGGATCCCGACCCTGCGCCTGGCGACCGGACTCGACGAACTGCCCTTCGCCTACGACGCCGGGCTCTTCGGGCTGCACGCCCTGCCCGTCACCTGGTGATCCGTCCCTGACGGTCTGCGGGTGCGCTCGGGGATCCGGGACGAGTCCCGTGCCGGCTCTGAAACGTTCTCGCCCATCCAGCGGCTTTTCTCCGAACTCGAACGCGTTCCCGGGCATCTGATGGGCAGCGAGGCCGGGCACCGTCGTGTCCGACGCCGACCGCCGACCTACCTGCCGGATTCCGTAGTCCCTCCTGGAGCCCCCTCGAATGAAGCTCATCTTTCTGGCCGCGGCGGCCGCCCTCGCCGCCGTGACGGGTTGTTCGGCGGGCACGGCCGACACCACCGGCCGCGACGGCACCGCCGCGCCGGACGCGACGGTACGCATTAGCGCCGCGGGCAACGACGTCCGCCCGGACCAGGGCGTCACGGTCACCGTGTCCGGCGGCACGCTGGAGACGGTCACCGGCGTCGCCGGCGCCTTCAACGCCGACCGCACCTCCTGGAAGACCGACTGGACGCTCAAGCCCGGCGTGTCCTACAAGGTCACCGTCACGGCGAAGAACTCCAAGGGCAAGGTCACCACGGCCACCAGCGCGTTCCGTACGGCCACGGCGAAGCAGACCATCGGGATCGCGGACGTGACGCCGATGCCCGGGGAGAAGGTCGGCGTCGGGATGCCCATCATCGTCGACTTCACCGGTCCGGTCGCCAACCGGGCGAACGTCGAGAAGGCGTTGGAGGTCAAGAGCGACAAGGGCGACGAGGGTGCCTGGAGCTGGGTCACGGACCGGCGGGTCGTGTACCGGACGAGGAAGTACTGGCAGGCCCACCAGAAGATCTCCTTCACCGCGCACCTGGCCGGTGTGCGGGCCGCTCGCGACACGTACGGGGTCCGTGACGTCTCCCGGTCCTTCCGCATCGGCGACTCCAACGTCACCGTGGCGAACGCGAAGACCCACTACATGACGGTCGACCACGACGGCACGGTGCACAAATTCAAGATCAGCGCCGGGAAGGGCGACCTGCGCTCCACCATCACGACCAGCGGGATCCATGTCACGAGGGAGAAGGCCCAGGTCGTGACCATGACGGCGACCTGCCACGGGCAACCCGGCTGTGACGACTACCAGGAGAAGGTCAACCTGGCGGTGCGGATCACCATGGGCGGGGAGTACGTGCACCAGAGCGTCGGCGAGTACCAGTACCTGGGCGTGTCGAACGAGAGCCACGGCTGCGTCCGCACGACTCCGGAAGGCGCCAGGTACTTCTACGACATCTCTCAGCGTGGCGACATCGTGGACGTGACCGGGACGACGCGCCCGTTCGCCGATGAGCCGTACGCCGACGACTGGAAGTACTGGACGGTCTCCTGGAACCGGTGGCTCGCCGGCAGCGCCCTGCACTGACTCCGCTCCCACGTCGGCGCGCCGGCGGTGAAGACCGGGTAAGGCTGCTCGGTGAGCCCGAAGGTCGTCAACGCTGAGGCGGTACTCGGTCAGCCGACCGGCGTGGAACCGGGGGAGTGTCCGGACGCCCCAGCTCCGCCACGGTTCCCGCCGCGTGCAGGAACGCGGTCAAGATCCAGCGGACCCGATGCCAGCGCAGCACGGGCCACAGCAGCAGCGCGGGGACCAGCGGAATGAAGAACGCCACCAGCGCGGACATGCCGAGCATGACCGTCAGTCCCCGTACCAGAACCTCGGCGACCCGAGCCGCGCGCCGGCCCGGCGATACCCACAGGAACGGCATCACACCTCACACCTCTCCTTCTCCCGATCGGTCGATCGGGAGAAGGTCTCTTCCGCCGGCGAGTTGACAAGACGGGGCCAAGGTCATTTAACTCAATAACTATGGATGTAGATAAAGGTGGCCAGAGCGCGGACCGCCCGCCGTCGCCGATCGAGTTCCGCCTCGACCCGGGCTCGGGGGTGCCGACCTATCTCCAGCTGGTTCACCAGGTGGAGCAGGCGCTGCGGCTGGGCCATCTCCAACAGGGCGATCAGCTGCCGAGGGTCAAGGACGTCGTCGCCGGGCTGGCCATCAATCCGAACACGGTGCTGAAGGCCTACCGGGAGCTGGAGCACCGGGGCCTGGTGGCCGGACGGCGGGGACTCGGCACGTTCGTCGAGAGCACCCTGGACCGGGTGGGCCTGCGCGAACAGGCGGCCCTGCAGAAGAGCATGCTCGCGTGGATGCGGACCGCGAGCGAGGCCGGGCTCGACGAGGCCGGGATGAGCGCCCTGTTCACGGCCGCGTTGCACGAGCTGCGGCGGAGCGGTGCAGGCCGGACGGACGAGGACGGCGGCGGCCGCGCGGGGGTGGTCGCGTGAGCACCGCGATCGAGGCGTCCGGGCTCGGTAAGCGCTACGGCCGTACATGGGCGCTGCGGGACTGCTCGCTGGCCATCCCGGCCGGACACGTGGTCGGCCTGGTCGGCCCGAACGGTGCGGGCAAGACGACGCTGCTGAGCCTGGCGGTCGGGCTGGCCACGCCGACGACGGGCGAGGTGCGGGTGGCGGGCGGCAGGCTCGCGGGGTCGGCCGCCGCGCTGGACGCCGTCGCCTTCGTGGCGCAGGAGGCGGCGCTCTACCGCACCCTGCCGGTGGCCGACATGCTGCGGATCGGCCGCAGCCTGAACCGGCGCTGGGACGATGAGCGCGCTCGTGCCCGCCTGGCGGAGCTGGGCATTCCGCCGGAGAAGAAGGTCGGCGCGCTGTCGGGCGGTCAGCGGTCTCAGGTGGCGCTCACCCTCGCCCTCGCCAAACGCCCGGAGCTGCTGATCCTGGACGAGCCGCTGGCCGCGCTGGACCCGATGGCGCGGCATGACTTCATGGCGGCCTTGATGGCGGCGGTGGCGGAGGACGGCGTCTCGGTGGTGTTCTCCTCCCACGTGGTCGCGGAGCTGGAACGGGTCTGCGACTACGTGGTCGTCATGCACGGCGGCCGGATTCAGGTCTGTGGTGACGCCGAGGACCTGGTGGCGGGACATCACGTCCTGACCGGACCGGCCGATCGGGCCGATGCCGTCGCGGAACGCTTCCCGGTCGTCCGGGACCGGCGTGCCTTCGCGCAGGCGCACCTGCTGATCCGCAGCACCGATCCGGTCGCCGTGCCGCCGGGCTGGCAGCGGCAGCCGGTGGGGCTGGAGGAACTGGTGCTGGCCTACCTGCGCGAGCCCTCGGCCTCGGTGCTCGACGGCCCGCGACCCGTCCATGGCGAACAGGCGGCCTGCCGATGACGACCGCCTCCCCGCTTCCGGCCGGCCGTAAGCCACTGCCACGCCTCGGCGTCGCGTGGGTGACCTGGCGCCAGCACCGGTCCGCCTTCTACGGTCTGCTGGGCATGCTGGCCGGCTTCGCCGCGCTGATGGTGGCCGGTGGCCTGCGGGCCCGCTCGACCTACCACCGGCTCGGACTGGGCCGGTGCGCCTCCTTCACCGGCGACCACTGCCAGGCCCTCCGCATCCAACTGTTCGACTGGTATCCGCAGCAGCTCCCCTTCCTGTTCCTGCTGCTGCTTCCTGCGGCGTTCGGTGCGTTCTTCGGAGGGCCGCTGGTCGCACGGGAGCTGGAGACGGGCACCTACCGGTTCGCCTGGACCCAGGGAGTCGGGCGCACCCGCTGGATCCTGACGAAGCTGCTGCTGATCGCCGCCGTGCTGGCCGCGGTGGCGGAGGCCTACGGCGCCCTGTACACCTGGTACAACGCGCCCCTAGACCACGTCATGCGGTTCGGTTTCAACGACTACCTCGGCTTCGAGCTCGGTGGAGTCGTCTTTCCGGTCCAGACGCTGCTGGCGTTCTCGGCCGGGGTGTTCGCCGGCGTGCTGACCCGCCGCACCCTGGTGGCGGTCGGCACGGTCTTCCTCGCCTCCTCCGGCCTCATCCTGGCGCTCGTCTTCAAGCTCCGCCGGTACTACATGACACCCCTCGTCACGGCCGGCCGGACCGGCCCGCGTGACTGGGTGGTCGCCCAGGCGTACGTGGATCCGAACGGGCACCTGCTCGGCACCTCCGACGGCCACCTCCTGTACACGAAGTACCTGGCGCAGCTCCCGATGTCCGGCGACCCTGGTCCCTCGGTCTCGTACCGGGACTGGCTCCAGGCCCGGCACTACACCATCGTGACCAGCTACCACCCCGCCGGCCGGTTCTGGACCTTCCAGTTCATCGAGGCCGGCTGGATGAGCCTGCTCATCCTCCTGCTGGGCCTCGCCACCGTCTGGCTGGTCCACCGCCGGATCGGCTGATCCCCGCGCTCGTCGAGTGGTACCGGACTCCCGGTCCCACCGGTGACGCACGCCCTCGCTCCCTCCCGAGAGGAATCCCGATGAAGCCACGAACCACCGACTCGGCCCGGACGCCCCGCCGGACCCGCGTGCCCGGCCTGATCGCCGCCCTGCTGGGCCTCACGACGGCGACGGCGGCCTGCGCCGTTTCACCGGCCCGGCAGGTCGCGGTCGCGCGCGCCGCTCGCTCCGCGGCCCCGCCCGCGTCCGACGTGCCGGCACTGCCCCGCCCGACCGGCCCGTACGCGGTCGGCCGCGACATCCTGCACCTCGTCGACCGCCACCGCACCGACCCCTGGGTACCGACCGCAGGACCGCGGCAGCTGATGGTGTCGATGTACTACCCCGCCCGGTCCGGCACCGGGGGACCGGCCCCGTACATGACCGTCGACGAGGCACGGCTGTTCCTGCGGGAGAAGGCTCCCGGCGTCGACGTCCCACCCGCCCTGCTCAGCGGCACCCGCACCTGGGCGCACACCGGCGCGCGCCCGGCACACGGCCGGTTTCCCCTGGTGGTGCTGTCTCCCGGCCTCGGGTTCCCGCGCGCGACCCTCACCGGTCTCGCCGAGGACCTGGCCGGTCGCGGCTACGTCGTCGCCCTGGTCGACCACACCTATGAGAACTCCGGCACGACCTTCCCCGACGGACGCACCCTCGCCTGCGTCATCTGCGACGAGCCTCCGGCGGGCGGCCCTCCGGCCATCGCCCGGAGCCGGGCCGAGGACGTCTCCTTCGTGCTCGACCGGCTGACCGGCCACCACCCGGCATGGCGACACGCCGGCCTGATCGACCCCGGTCGCGTCGGCATGGCCGGGCACTCGATCGGCGGCGACGCCACCGCCACGACCATGGCCACCGACCACCGGGTGGACGCCGGGGTGAACATGGACGGCACCTTCTACGCGCGGATCCCGGCCGGCGGCCTGTCCCACCGCCCGTTCCTGATGTTCGGCGCCGAGCACGAGGCCCCGGGCATCGACGACACCTGGGAACAGGCGTGGCGCAACCTGGACGGCTGGAAACGCTGGCTGACCGTCACCGGCTCCGACCACGGCACCTTCACCGACCTGCCCATCCTCGCCGCGTGGGTGGGCAGGCCCGGGACCGGGATCTCTCCGCAGCGCGCGGAGGAGATCACCCGCGCGTACGTCGGCGCCTTCTTCGACCTGCACCTCAAAGGCGTCCGGCAGCCCCTGCTCGACGGCCCCTCACCGGCGAACCCGGAGGTCACCTTCCAGCATCCGTGATCGCGCCGGCGCGGGCGGCTCAGCGCAGGGGCGCGATGGGACCGCCGGGGGAGTCGTGGCGGGCGGCGACGACCGCCTCGGCGACCGAGCGGATCTCGTCCTCCGGCAGGCTCCGGTACCCGTCCTCGGTGACGACCGAGACGGTCGGGAAGATACGGCGGGTGAGGTCCGGGCCGCCGGTGGCCGAGTCGTCGTCCGCCGCGTCGTACAGCGCCTGGACGGCCGCGACGACGGCGTCCTCCTGGGACATTCCGCGCCGGTACAGCTTCTTCAGCGCGCCCCGCGCGTACGGCGAGCCGGACCCGTCGGCGTGGAAGTCCTTCATCTCGTACGGGCCGCCGGTGACGTCGAACGAGTAGATCCGGCCGGCCCCCTGGTCGAGGTCGTAGCCCGCGAACAACGGGACGACCACGAGCCCCTGCATGGCCGCGCCGAGGTTGCCCTGGACGAGCGCGGCCAGCCGGCGGGCCTTGCCGTCGAGTGACAGCCGCCGGCCCTCGATCTTCTCGTAGTGCGCCAGCTCGAACTGGAAGAGACGGACCATCTCGATCGCGATGCCCACGGTCCCGGCGAACGCGACAGCGGAGTACTCGTCGGCGTAGTTCACCTTCTCCAGGTCGCGCTGCGCGATGAGGTTGCCCATCGTGGCCCGGCGGTCGCCGGCCATCAGCACGCCGCCCTCGAAGGTGAGCGCCAGGATCGTGGTCCCGTGCGGGAGGTCGAGCCCGGCGGCCGACACACGGACGCGTTCCGCGGGCAGTGCCTCGGGCGCGACCTCGGCGAGCAACTGCCGGAACGACGTGTTGGTGGTGCTCAGGAACGCCGGAGGGAGACCCTGCGAGAAATCGACCATCTGCGCCCGCTTCCGATCAAGGACAAGTGCCTCGCTTATCGTACGATCTTCGCTTTCGCCCGCCATCTAGACTTGGGTCATGACGTGGCGTGGCCGGTACTACGAGGACTTCACGCTCGGGGACGTCTACTACCACCCGCTCGGCAGGACGGTCACGACGACCGACAACATGTGGTTCACCCTGCTCACGCAGAACACCGCGATGGTGCACGTGGACCACCACTACGCGGCGCGGACCGAGTTCGGGCGCCCGCTGGTCGACTCCACGTTCACCCTCGCCCTCATCACCGGCCAGTCCGTCACCGACGTCTCGCAGAACGTCATGGCGAACCTCGGCTGGGACGACGTACGGCTGCCGGCGCCCGTCTTCGAGGGTGACACGCTGTACTCGCGGTCGAAGGTCATCGCGCTCCGCGAGTCCCGCTCCCGGCCGAACGTCGGCGTCGTCACCGTGGCCACCGAGGGCTTCAACCAGAACGGCGTCATCGTCTGCTCGTTCAAGCGGACGCTGCTGGTCTACAAGCGCGACCACGCCCCGCACCCGCCGGTGCCGCGCCCGCCCGAGGACTCCCTCCCGCCGGTGCAGGAGTGAGCGAAGCGAGTGAACCGTGAGCGCAGCGCCTCTGGTCACCTCCCCGACGGAGGAGGGCGCATGACGGACGCGCTGCCGCTGGACGGCGTCACCGTCGTCGCGCTCGAACAGGCCGTCGCCGCGCCCTTCGCCACCCGGCAGCTCGCCGACCTCGGCGCGCGCGTCATCAAGATCGAACGCCCTGGCGGCGGGGACTTCGCCCGCGGGTACGACGAGACCGTACGCGGGATGTCCAGCCACTTCGTCTGGCTGAACCGCGGCAAGGAGTCGGTGGTCCTCGACGTCAAGGACCCGGCGGGGCGGGCGCTCCTGCACCGGATGGTCGACCGCGCGGACGTGCTCGTGCAGAACCTCGCCCCCGGCGCCGCCGAGCGCCTCGGCCTGGTCCCCGCCGACCTGCGCCGCCGCAACCCCCGGCTGATCACCTGCGGCATCTCCGGGTACGGCGACAGCGGCCCGTACCGCGACAAGAAGGCCTACGACCTGCTCGTCCAGTGCGAGGCGGGCGTCCTGTCCGTGACGGGGACCCCCGGCGAGCCGGTGAAGGCCGGCATCTCCGTCGCCGACATCGCCGCCGGAATGTACGCCTACAGCGGCATCCTCACCGCCCTGTACGAGCGGGAGCGCACCGGAGAGGGCACGGACCTGTCGGTCGCCATGCTGGAGGCGCTGGGCGAGTGGATGGGCTACCCCTACTACTACGCCGCGTACGGCGGCGCGGCCCCGGCCCGTACGGGCGCGGAGCACTCGACGATCGCGCCGTACGGACCGCACCGGACGGGGGACGGCGGGCAGGTCTTCGTCGGGGTGCAGAACGAACGCGAGTGGGCCGCGCTGTGCGAGCACGTCCTGCGCCGGCCCGGGCTCGCGACGGACGAGCGCTTCGCCCGCAACTCGCTGCGAGTCGAGCACCGCGAGGAGCTGACCGCCCTCATCGAGGAGGCGTTCGCCGACGCGACCGCCGAAGAGGCGGTCCGCCGGCTCGACGAGGCCGGCATCGCGAACGCCCGGCTGCGCACGATGGAGGAGTTCGCCGCGCATCCGCAGCTCGCCGCGCGGGACCGGTGGCGGCGGGTCGGGTCCCCGGTGGGACCGCTCGACGCCCTCCTCCCGCCGGTGACGGTGGCCGGCCGCGAGCCGCGCATGGGGGCCGTCCCGGCCCTCGGCGAGCACACCGCCGCCGTCCTCGCCGAGTTCGGCGAGCCCTGACGAACGCCCGCGGGGCGGCGAACGCCCTCCGTCAGAGCGCGTGGATGGTCGCGCCGATGGCGCTGAACGGCGTCTTCGTCCCCTTCTTGGCGGTCATCGTGATGAAGCAGACCTTCCCGCTGTCGCCGGTGATCTGGTACTGCACGCCGACCGTCATGATGGTGCCCACCTTGCGGTAGTAGGTCGTCTTGTGCCCGGACTGGCCGCCGACGGTGACGTTCTGGGAGACGATGTGCTGACCGCCGATCTGCTGCAGCTGCGCCTTCGACTGCGCCGCGGAGGGGGCGGTGCCCACCTGGCAGAACCCGTTGAGGTTGGCGGCGAACCGCACGGTCTGCGCCGACTTCGGGTCGATCGCGAGGACGGCGTTGTTCGCCTTCAGGGTCGTGATCGCCTGCTTGGCGGCGGCCGGCGAGGTGCCGCTCTTCTCGAGGGCCGCGCGGGCCTTGGACAGCTCGTTGAGGTTCAACGCCTTCCAGCTCTTCGGCACGCCGGCCGTGAAGCCGTTCTTCGTACCGCCGATCCTCCGGAAGCCGGCCGGCAGTTCCGGCGCCGCGGCGGCCTTGGTCTTGCGGGCCGTCGCCGACTTGGACCCCTTGTCGCCGGAGTTTCCGGAGCCTCCCGAACATCCGGCCAGCACGAGCCCGGAACACAGCACTCCGACCGTGAACGTACGCGTCCTCATATTTTCACCTGTCCAGTCCAATTTGCGCGGATTTGAGCGCATCGGGCGAGAGAACCTATCAGGACGGCCATTGCCGAGACACGGCGGTCGTTGGACAGTGAAAGGCCCGCCTGCCAGAAAGGGCCGCGCGCCATGCCCCGGGTGTCCTTCGCGTCGGTTCGTGCCGGAAAAACGCTCACCGTGGCGGCGGCCGTCGCCCTTCCCGCGGCGCAGGCCGGGGCGGCGGGGAGCCCCGCCGCTGGCTGACCGTCCCGTCCTCGCCGCCGACCATCGCCGCCCTCGTCAAGGACCGCCAGTACGGCGTGCTCGTCTGGCGCGGGACGTCGGGCGGCGCCGCCACCGAGCTGCACCTGCCCCGGTCGTTCGCCCCGGCGGGCACCACGGTCGTCAGCGACCTCGGCACCGTCACCGGCGTCCCTCCTCCGGGGCCGTCACGGCTGCCGACGAGACCGGCTCGACCACGGCCCACCGGCTCGTCCTCACCGCGCCCGCCGGCATCCACGTCGCCCTGGTCGTGAACACGGCGAGCGGCACCCCGGTCACCGCGGACCAGCGCGCCGCCGCCGTCACCGAACTGGCGTCCTGGCGCACCCGCCTGTTCCCCACCACCTGACCCACCCGCGAATCCCGTGACCATCGGTAGCTGGCCGATAGCGGTCGGCGACATTCGCGTACGGCGGCGGTAAGGGAAGGCTGTCGCGCTCGGGGGGTGTCCGGCCGAGAGAGACCGACCATACGATCCGTATCGGATCGATCACCTAAAGTGGTCGTCCGCGCGAGGTCAATTCTCCGTCTCAGCGCACTGTCGCGCGCGGAAAAGGGAGGTCTCGGTTTGACGTCATCCTCGTGGCAGGAGCCGGTGTCCACCGACGAGACTGCGGAAGAGCAGTACCAGCGGAGCCTCAGTACGGCGGCGGCGCGGAACCTTACGACGACGACCAAGACCCCGCCGCAGATGCAGGCGATCAGCTCGCGCTGGCTGCTGCGGGTCCTGCCGTGGGTCGAGGTGTCCGGCGGGCACTACCGGGTCAACCGGCGGCTGACCTACAAGGTGGGCGGCGGCCGGGTCGCCGTCACCGGCAGCGAGAACCGCGCCCAGATCCTTCCCCCCAGCCTGCGGGAGATCCCGTTGCTGGCCGGGTTCACCGACGAAGAGGTGCTGGCCGAGCTGGCCGGCCGGTTCATGCTGCGGGAGGCGGCGGCCGGAGAGACGCTCGTCGAGCGCGGCCAGCCCGGTGATCGGCTGTTCGTGGTCGCGCACGGGAAGGTGGACCGGCTGAGCGCGGGGCCGTTCGACACGCCGGCGGCGCACGCTCCGGTGGGCGACGGCGGCTACCTCTTCCCCGGAGCGCTGACGGATCCGGACTTCACCTGGGACCACACGGTCGTCGCCATGACGACCTGCTCGCTGCTGGTGCTCTCCCGCCAGGACTTCCAGGCCATGCTCGAGCGGTCCGAGGCGCTCGCCGCACACGTCGCGCGGTACCAGGCGGCGCTGCGGGCGCCGCAGAACCACAAGGGTGAGGCGGAGATCGCCCTGCTCTCCGGCCACGCGGGCGAGCTGGACCTGCCGACGACGTACGCCGACTACGAGCTCGCCCCGCGCGAGTACGAACTGGGCGTCGCGCAGACCGTGCTGAAGGTGCACACCCGGGTCACCGACCTGTTCAACGAGCCGATGAACCAGCTGGAGCAGCAGATCCGGCTGACCATCGAGGCCCTGCGCGAGCGGCAGGAGCACGAGATGGTGAACAACCCCGACTTCGGGCTGCTGCACAACGTCGACTACTCCCAGCGGATGCAGACCCGATCGGGTCCGCCGACCCCCGACGACCTGGACGAGCTGCTGTCCCGCCGTCGCAGCACCCGGCTGTTCCTCGCCCATCCGAAGGCGATCGCGGCGTTCCTGCGGGAGTGCAACCGGCGCGGTCTCTATCCGGACCCCATCGAGCGGGAGGGCGGCCGGATCCCCGCCTGGCGCGGCATTCCGATCTACCCGTGCAACAAGATCCCGGTCACCGACGGGCACACCTCCTCCATCCTCGCCATGCGCACGGGAGAGGACGACCAGGGCGTGGTCGGCCTGCGTCAGACGGGCATCCCGGACGAGTACGAGCCGGGGCTGAACGTCCGCTTCATGGGCATCGACGAGAAGGCCATCACGTCGTATCTGGTCAGCACCTACTTCTCGGCCGCCGTCCTGGTCCCGGACGCCCTCGGTGCGCTGGAGAACGTCGAGGTCGCGGCTCCGGGCTCGTGATCCCGACGGTCACCATCGCCGGCCCGTACGTCCGAGATCTCCCAGGAGCGCACGTGTCACACGACCTGCCGATCCGCCCGACCGGGCTGGGCACGTCCGCGGCCCACCTGATGGGCGCGCTCCGGCCGGCCGTCCGCGCGGAGCCACCCCTCCTCGCGGATGACCCGCCGAGTACCGCGGAGACGGGCGTGGCTCCGCCCGCCGATCCGCCGGCGCCGGAGCGGCCCACGCTCCCCTGCCCGGGCGAGGACGTCCGGGACGCCGTGCCGGGGTACGCCGAACGGCAGTGGGGCGACGGGTCGTACCCGCCGCTGTACTGCCCGGAGACGGTCCGCGACGACGAGGGGCTCGGGCACCTGGTCAACGAGGCCCTCGTCGCCTGGGCCGAGGAGACCGGCATCTACGCCGGTCGCCTGGAGGCGTTCCGCAGCACCGGGTTCGGCCGGCTCGCCATGCTCGCCCATCCCGACACCGACGACCCCGACCGGCTGCTCCTCGCCGCCCAGATGAACGCCGCGTGGTGGGCGAGTGACGACTACTACGCCGACGAGAGCGCCCTGGGGGCCACTCCGATCGAGCTTCCCCCGCGGCTGGCGCTGGTCATGTCGGCCATGGACCCGCCGCCGCCCGCGGCCGAGTTCACCGGGCCGCTGGAGGAGGCGGTCCAGGCCGATCCGGTGCTGGTGGCGCTGGCCTCGGCCACCGGCCACCTCCGGCGCCACGCCACTCCGGAGCAGGTCATGCGGGTCTGCAACACCACGTTCCAGATGTACGTGAGCTGGGCGGCGTACGCGGCCTGGCGCTTCAGCGGGGGGCTGCCTCCCGCCTGGCGCTATCTCGCCGCCCGGCAGCACGACAGTTTCTACACGTCGATGACGTTGATCGACGTGGTCGGCGGTTACCGCCTTCCGGGCGAGCTGTTCTACGCGCCGGAGGTGCACCGTGCCGTGATGCAGGCGGGCACCGCCGCCGTCATCGTCAACGACCTGCACTCGGCCGCCCGGGAGGCGGCGGACGGCCAGTCGGACAACCTCGTCCTGCTGGTCGCCGCCGAGCGTGACTGCTCACTGCGCGAGGCGATCGAGACCTGCGTCCGCCTGCACAACGGGTTGGTCCGGGACTTCCAGTCCGCGCAGGAGCGGCTCGCCGTCGTGCCGTCGGCCGAGCTGCAACGGTTCCTGCGCGGCGCGCAGGCCTGGATGGGCGGCGGCTTCCACTGGCACAGCACGAGTAGCCGCTACCGCTGATCCGTCCGCGTGACCCGGCGACCGCTGGTCCGGATCACGCGGTCACCACGGGCCGGCGTGCCCTCGGCGCGCCGGCCCGGTACCCCCCGAAGATGACGTACGAAGGAGGCCGGCATGACGTCCGTCCACGACTCCGCCCTCGACGACTCCGCAGTCGTCGCCAGCCCGTACCAGCGGGCGGTCGCCGACTACTGGAACACCGAACGCAACCCGGTCAACCTCCGCCTGGGTGAGGTGGACGGCATCTACCACCACCACTACGGGATCGGCGACGTCGACTGGTCGGTGCTGCAGAGCCCGCCCGAGGCTCGTGAGACACGGATCGTCGAGGAGCTGCACCGCCTGGAGTCCGCGCAGGCCGACTTCCTCCTCGACCACCTCGGCGCCGTCGAGCCGGAGGACCGGCTGCTGGACGCCGGCTGCGGGCGCGGCGGGTCCAGCCTCGTGGCCGCGGCCCGGTTCGGCTGCCGGGTCGACGGCGTCTCGATCTCCCAGTCGCAGGTCGACTTCGCGAACGAGCAGGCCAAGCGGCGCGGTGTCGACGGCTCGGTGCGCTTCCACCTGCGCAACATGCTCGACACCGGCTTCCCGACCGGCGCGTTCCGGGCGATCTGGAACAACGAGTCCACCATGTACGTCGAGCTCGGCCCCCTGTTCGCCGAGCACTCGCGGCTGCTCCGGCGCGGCGGCCGGTACGTCACCATCACCGGCTGCTACAACGACGCGTACGGGCTGCCGTCCCGCGCCGTCAGCCAGATCAACGCGCACTACATCTGCGACATCCACCCGCGCAGCACCTACTTCAAGGAGATGGCCGCGAACCGCCTCGTCCCGGTCAGCGTGGTCGACCTCACCGCCGCGACCATCCCGTACTGGCGGCTGCGTTCCCGGTCCGGCCTGGCCACCGGCATCGAGAGCGCCTTCCTCGACGCCTACACCGGCGGCAGCTTCCAGTACCTGCTGATCGCCGCCGACCGGGTCTGACCGGACGCGTCGCTCACCGGGCGACGAGGTCGCGGAGGGCCTTGGCGATGTCCGCCGGGGCCTCCTCGGCCATGAAGTGACCGCAGGTCACCGTGGCGTGGTGCAGGTCGGGCGCCCAGGCGCGCCAGACCGCGGCGGCGTCGTAGCCGAGGGCGGCGCCCCAGTCCTGCTGGAGCACGGCCACCGGCATCGTCAGGCGCCGCCCGGCGGCGCGGTCGGCCTCGTCGTGCTCGACGTCGACCCCGGCGGAGGCGCGGTAGTCGGCCACGATGGAGGGCACCGCACTGCGGCAGGCCGCCAGGTACTCCGCGCGGACCTCGGCGGGGATCGCCTCCGGGTCGTTGGCCCAGAGGTCCAGGAAGTGGCCGAAGAACGCGTCCGGGCTGCCCGCGATCAGCTTCTCGGGCAGCCTGGGCGGCTGGGCCATCAGGTACAGGTGGAAGCCGACGGCGGCCGTGACGCCGTGCATCACGTCCCACATGTCCAGGGTCGGCAGCACGTCCAGGCAGGCCAGGTGGGTCACCGTGTCCGGATGGTCCAGGCCGGCGCGGAAGGCGACCAGGGCCCCGCGGTCGTGCCCGGCCAGCGCGAACCGTTCGTGCCCCAGTGCGCGGGCCAGGGCGACGACGTCGGCGGCCATCGTCCGCTTGGAATACGCGTCGGCGTCGGTCTCGGCCGGCTTGTCGCTCGCGCCGTAGCCCCGCAGGTCGGGACAGATGACGGTGTGGTCGGCGGCGAGATCGGCGGCGACGTGCCGCCACATCAGGTGGGTCTCGGGGAACCCGTGCAGCAGCACGATCGCGGGGCCCGAGCCGGCGACGGCCGTGTGCAGGGACACGCCGTCCGCGACGGGCACGCGCTCGTAGTCGAATCCGGGAATGACGGACGTCATGGTCTTCTCCTTGGAGGTCGGGAACACGGTCAGCCTGCCGGGCCCGAATGAGCATCCGATGAGCGCGCTACCGTGACCGAAAGGGGGAAGGAGGCCGATCGGTGCGTGTCGTCTTCGGGGTGCTGGGACCCGTCACGGCGTGGGGTCCGGCCGGGGACGCGATCGATCTGAAGGGACCGCGGCATCGGGCGGTGCTGGCCCGGCTGATCATGGCCCGCGGCCGGGTCGTCCCCGTCACCCGCCTGGTCGACGACCTGTGGGCGGACGACCCGCCCTCGGACGCCGTCGGCGCGGTCCGTACGTTCGTGGCCGCCCTCCGCCGGGGCCTGGAGCCGGACCGGCCGCCGCGCGCCCCGGCCCGGTTGCTCGTCACCGAGGGCCCCGGCTACGCGCTGCGCGCCGAGCCGGACGCGGTGGACGCCCGG
Organism: Actinoallomurus soli; assembly: GCF_024055715.1. Classification (GTDB taxonomy): domain Bacteria; phylum Actinomycetota; class Actinomycetes; order Streptosporangiales; family Streptosporangiaceae; genus Actinoallomurus; species Actinoallomurus soli. Next base: position 519,444 of record NZ_JAMXMV010000002.1, on the reverse strand, counting down.
CGGTTCGAGCGGGCGGTCACCGCCGCCGCCACGCTCCCGCCCGAAGAGGCGCTCGCCCGGCTGGACGAGGCGCTGGGGTGGTGGCGCGGACCCGCGTACGCGGAGTTCGCCGACGAACCGTGGGCCCGCGCGGAGCGTTCCCGCCTCGCGGAGCTGCGGCTGCACGCGCTCGAACGCCGAGCCGAGGTCCGCCTGGAGCTGGGACGGGCCGCCGAGACGGTGCCGGACCTCGACGCGCACGTGGCCGAGCATCCCTGGCGGGAGCACGCCTGGCGACTGCTGGCCCTGGCGCTGTACCGCACCGGCCGGCAGGGCGACGCGCTCACCGTGCTGCGCCGGGCCCGCACCCTGCTCGTCGAGGAGCTGGGGCTGGATCCGGGCCCGGCCCTGCGCGGCCTGGAGGCGGACATCCTCGGCCACGCCGCCCATCTCGACCCGGCGCCGGGCGGCACGGCGGGGCGGGTCTGGGCGGAGACGGCCGCCGCGTACGACCGGGCGGTGCCGTCCGGAGCGCGGGCCCGGCTGGAGTCGACGGTGGGCCTGCTGCGCAACCTGGCGATGACCGGGGGCGGCGGCCTGGCGGAGTCCCGCCGGCACCGGGTCGCGGCCATCGAGGCGGCTGAGGAGCTCGGCGACGCGGAGCTGACCGCGCGGGTGATCGGCGCGTACGACGTCCCGGCCATCTGGACGCGCGTCGACGATCCGGAGCAGGCCGCCCGGGTGGTCGCGGCGGCCGAGCGCACCCTGGCCGCCCTGCCGTCGACCGGGCAGGACGCCGCCCGCGCCCGGCTGCTGGCCACGATCGCCATCGAGTCGCGCGGCACCCGCGAGGAACGCGGTCCGCGCGCCGCCCGGAAGGCTGAGGAGATCGCCCGGCGGCTGGACGATCCGACACTGCTGGCGTTCGCCCTGAACGCCGTGTTCATGCAGAGCTTCGAGCGCACCGGCCTGGCGCCGCGCCGTGACGCGATCGGCGCCGAGCTGGTGGCCCTGTCCGTCCGGCACGGCCTGTCGGCGTTCGAGATCCTCGGCCACCTCATCCGTCTTCAGGCCCGGAGCGCCCTGGCGGACTTCGCGGGCGCGGACGAGCACGCGGCGGCCGCCGACCGCCTGGCCGAACGCCACGAGCGCCCGCTGGTCGACGTGTTCACCCGGTGGTACACCGCACTGCGGATGGCCGAGACCGGTGCGGGGGCCGAATCCGGCACCGTGTCCGCAGCCGAGGCCGGAACCGTGTCCGCGACCGACGTTGCGACCGGGTCCGCGGCCGAGGCCGAGTCGGCGTATCGGGAGGCCGCGGCCCTCCTGCCCGACTCGGGCATGCCGGGACTGGAGCGCGGCCTGCTGCCGCTCGCGCTCTTGTGCCTGAGCGTGCGGCACGGCTTGCCCGTCCGGCCCGGCGACCCGGCCGGCTTCGGGCCGTACGAGCCATGGGTCCGTCCCTTGCTGCTCCTGGCCGGGGACCGCTGCGCGGAGGCCGCCGCCGCGCTGCGCGAGGTCCCGGACCCACCACGCGACCTGCTGCTGGAGGCCCTGTGGTGCCTGATCGCCCGCGCGGCCGTCGCCCTGGACGACCGGCCGGCGATGGAACGGGCGTACGCGGCGCTGCGCCCCGCCGCGGCGGAGCTGGCCGGGGCGGGTAGCGGCCTGCTCACGATCGGCCCGGTCGCCCGCCACCTGGACGACCTCGCCCGCGCCCTGCACCGGTGACGAGCCTGCGGCCCGTTTGCCGCCTGAAGATCAGCCGAAGACCTCGTCGGCGGAGCGCGCCACCACGGCGCGCTTGAGCCAGGCCTTGAGTTCTTCGACGTCCGTGCAGGTGGTGATGCGGGCTCGGGCGGTCTGGGGTACCTCGATGCCTCGGGTCTCCAGGACCGTCAGGAGGGCGTCGGCTTCCCCTTCCGCCTTGCCGCGGCCGAAGTGTTCGCGGGCGAAGGGGCTGTAGACGGGCCAGGTCTCGGACACGACTTCCTCCATGATCCGTTTGATCGCCGGCGCGGCCATCGCGTATGTGTATTCATAGTAATGCGGAGCGTAGCCAGGGGTGCCGGGTGTGGCGACCGCCGTGACGAACGTCTTCACCACCGCCTTGTGCATGCCGTGCATCATCACCGCCAGCGCGGCCAGCTCGGGATGGGCCGCCGCCTCCTGCTGGTCGGTGATGGCCGGGACCTGGTCCGGCCCCAGCACCAGGGCCTGGAAGGTATAGCCGGGCAGCGCGGTGGAGATCGGCTCGGCGTAGTAGGCGGCCGCCCCCGCGTCAGGGCAGACGCACAGGACCGTCACCGGGCACTCCAGGAAGAGCCACAGCGCCGCCGCGTAGCGCGCCAGTTGCCGGCGCTTGTTGGAGCTCTTTCCCTGCTGAACCTCCACGATGACGGCGTGCACCGGCTTGTGGGGTGGGCCGACGGTGATCACCGTGTCCGGCTGCAGATCCTTCGAGGGCCGGTCGTTGAAGTCGTTGCGTTCCACCTGTGCCGGCAGTGTGCCGGGGATGTCGAGATGCATCAGGTCACGCAGCACCTCCACCGCGAACGCCGGGCGTTCACGGAACAGGATGTTGATGGTGTCATGCAGGGCGGAGGGCATGTCGCGAGAAGTTACCGAACGATTTCTCTGAGTGACAAATCAATGACCGATCCGGTACGCCTTCGCCGTCGCTCTTGTCGTCCTATAACGGGGTGTTCCGGGCGGTCAGGGATTTGCGGCGACGGAGAGCGGCGGGCTTCTGGTCAGGGCGGGGTCGGTCGTGACGCGCGGCGGTAGCGGCCCGGGGTGATGCCGTACCAGCGGACGAACCAGCGGGTCAGGTGGCTCTGGTCGGCGAAGCCGGTGTGCGCCGCGACGTCGGCGAGGGGCCGGCCGAGGGCGATCAGCCGTCGTGCCTCCCGGAGCCGCAGCTGCCGCTGGTAGTCGCTGGGCGCCATCCCGTACGTCGCCCGGAACGCCCGGTAGACCCCGAACCGCGTGTGCCCGGCCGCGGCGGCCAGCTCCTCGGCGGTGAGGTCCTCCAGGTAGGCGTCGTGGATCAGCTCACGGGTGCGTGCGGCGACGAGCCTCGCCCCGGTCGGCGCGGGGGCGGGCCGGCCGCCGGACGCGGCCGCCCGCCGTACGACCGAGGCGACCGTCGCGACCAGCAGCTCGTCGCGCCGCAGGGTGCTCGCGCCGCCGAGCAGCGCGGAGTGCAGGGCCCGCAGGTTCCGCGCCAGGACGGCGTCGTCGACAACCGGCTCGCGGAACAGCGGCAGACCGGCCCGTCGCCCGGTGAGGTCGGCGAGCACGCCGGTGACCAGGTCGGGGCCGATGTGCAGCATCCGGTAGGTGAAGCCCAGCTCGTCGGCGGCCCGGCCGTCGTGCGGGTCCTCCGGGTTGAACGCCATCACCATTCCGGCCGCGCTGGTGTGCGCCCCTCCCCGGCAGGAGAACGCCTGGGCGCCCTCGTCGGTGACCCCGAAGGAGTATCCCTCGTGGCTGTGCCGGTGGTAGACGTGCCGCACGAAGTGGGCGTGCATCGCCTCCAGCGGCGCCTCGGCGGACTGCCAGTAACGGGACCAGTCGCGCGTCATGCCTCGATTCTCGCCTTCCGCACGAGCGTTCAAGACGGTGTGCGGGTCCGTACCCGAATCTGAACGCCATGCGTTTCGACACCAAGATCGGCATTGTCGTGCGGGACGACCTCGCGGCCTGGCAGCGGCTCAACGTGACCGCGTTCCTGGCGGGCGGGGTGGCCGCCGGCTTTCCCGAGTTGATCGGCGAGCCGTACGAGAACGGCTCCGGCAACACCTATCTGCCGACCTTCCGCCAGCCGGTGCTCGTCTACGTCGCGGACGCCGAGGGTCTGGCCCGTGTCCACGAGCGTGCGCTCGGCCGCGACCTCCGCGTCGGCGTGTACACCGAGGAGATGTTCAAGACGGGCCACGACGAGGACAACCGCGCCGTCGTACGGGCGAGGGCCGCCGACGACCTGCCTCTCGTGGGCCTGGCCCTGCACGGCCCGAAGAACGCCGTCGACAAGATCCTCAAGGGGCTCTCACTTCATCCCTGACCTGGGCTCACAATGCGACCGCGCGGTAGGACAGGGCCGCGTCGACGATGGCCTCCGCGGAGCCGCCGTCGAGGTGCGCCGGCGGGTTGAAGATCAGGTCGCTCGCCCCGGGGTGCGGTGTGTTGCATTCGAACAGCCGGAGGTAGAAGTCCGTTTCCGGGTCCGCGGCGAGGATCCTGTGGACGATCTCGACGAGCTCCGGCCGGGTGATGTCGGGGATCCGCGGCCGCGCCGGGCGGGCGGCCTCCCGCGCGAACTCCTCCAGGCTTCGCGAACCGTGGTACGCGACGAAGTCGTGGAGCACGTAGTCGTGCCCCGTCCTGGCGTTGAAGGCGGCGATCGCCTCGTCGGCCGCAGGCCGCCTGCCTCGACCCGCCAGGTCCGCGATCCGCTCGATCTCCTCGCCGATCTCCGCCAGGCGCTCCTGGTCGGTCGCCGGCGGAAGCAGTTCCGGGCGCAGGTTCATCCCCTGAGTATCGCGGGACCTGGCGGTCACGGTCGTGCGTCTCAGCGGCGGTCAGCCGCGGGCGAGCAGTTCGAGCGTGTCGACGACGCGGTTCGAGAAGCCCCACTCGTTGTCGTACCAGGCCACCACCTTGACGTGCCGGCCGTCGACGCGGGTGAGGGCGGCGTCGAAGACGGACGACGCCGGCCGGCCGACGATGTCGCTGGAGACCACCGGATCGTCCTCGTACTCCAGGATGCCCTTCAGCGCGCCGTCGGCGGCGGCGCGGTAGGCGGCGAGGACCTCGTCGCGGGTGACCTCGCGGGACACCGTGGTGTTCAGTTCCACGATGGACCCGACCGGGACCGGTACGCGGATCGAGTCGCCGGACAGCTTGCCGTCGAGGTTCGGCAGCACCTTGCCGATGGCCTTGGCGGCCCCGGTGGTGGTGGGCGCGATGTTCATGCCGGCGGCGCGGGCGCGGCGCAGGTCCCGGTGCGGGCCGTCCTGCAGGTTCTGCTCCTGGGTGTAGGCGTGCACCGTGGTCATGAAGCCGTGCTCGATGCCGGCCAGGTCGTCCAGCACGGAGGCCAGCGGGGCCAGCGCGTTCGTGGTGCACGAGGCGTTCGAGACGATCACGTGCTCGCCGGGGATGTAGGTGTCGGTGTTCACGCCGTAGGCGAGCGTGACGTCGGCGCCGTCGGCGGGGGCGCTCACCAGGACACGCCTGGCGCCGGCGTCGAGGTGCGCGCGGGCGGCACCTCCCTTGGTGAAGCGGCCGGTGGACTCGAGCACGATGTCGACGCCGAGCTCGGCCCACGGCAGCTTGGCGGGCTCGCGTTCGGCGAGGACCGTGATGCGGCGGCCGTCGACCACGAGGTCGGTCCCGTCGACCTCGACCGAGCGGTCGAGGCGGCCGAACGCGCTGTCGTACTTGAGCAGGTGCGCGAGGGTCTCGGGGGCGGTGAGGTCGTTGACGGCGACCACGTCCAGGTCGCTTCCCCGCTCCAGCAGGGCGCGGAGGGTGTTGCGTCCGATGCGGCCGAATCCGTTGACGGCGATGCGAGTCATGGAGGCTCCTCTCGTCTCGCCCTCCATGGTCGGCAGGCGAGTACGAGACCGACAGTGGCCTGCAGGACAACGTGAGCAAGGATCCCGCCACGCCTTTCGCCACCGGCCGCAAGGATCTCGCCAACTCCTGCCGGACCAGGGACGCCGGTACGGCTCACGTCGTCGCCACCGGCCACCTCGGCCGCTGTGCGTCCTATTCGGGGATGACCGCTACGGCGTCGATCTCCACGAGCGCGCCGGGGCGAGCGTGTCCCGCGGTGGAGACGACCGTGACGGCCGTGCGGTGATCGCCCCAGACCGAGCGCGACGCCGCGTAGCCCAGCTGGGCGTCGACCCCGTCGACGAGGTAGATGGTGAGCTTGACGACATGATCGGGTCCGGTGCCCGCGGCGGCGAGCACGGTCAGCACGTTCCGCATCGCCTGGGCGGTCTGCGCCTCGATGCCGTCGAGCAGTCGCCCGGCGCCGTCGGTGCCGAGTTGTCCACCGACATAGAGGGTCCGGCCGGCGGGCGCGATCACGCCCTGCGCGAAGGCGGGGCTGCGGTGGAGTTCTTCGGGGTCGAGGTGGGTCGTCTTCGTCGTCATGAGTCTCCCCTGGGAGGTTCGGGGTCCGTGTGAGGACCGAGGCCGCTCCGCGGGCCTCGGCATCACCCTGGGGTCCCAAGCGGACAGGATCGGTCCGCCATCTGGGAGGGTGGGCGCCGTGGACGGGTCGAGCGGCGGTGAGCGGGGGACGACGGAGCGGGTGCTCACCCTGCTCGGGCTGCTGCAGCAGCGCCAGGTGTGGACCGGCCCCGAGCTCGCCTCCCGGCTCGGGGTCACGCCGCGCACGGTACGGCGCGACGTCGAGCGGCTCCGCGCGCTCGGCTATCCGGTGCACGCCGGTCAGGGCGTCGGCGGCGGCTACCGGCTCGGCCCGGGGCGGGACCTGCCGCCGTTGCTCCTCGATGACGAGGAGGCGATCGCCACCGCGGTGTCCCTGCTCGCCGGGGCCGGTGGCGCGGTCGCCGGTGCCGGCGACGCCGCACTGCGGGCGCTGACCAAGCTCGACCGGGTGCTGCCCACCCGGCTGCGCCATGAGGTGCGAGCGCTCGCCGGATCCGTCGAGTCGTTCGGCGGCGGCCGCGCGCCCGTCGACTCCGAGGTGCTCATGACGCTGGCCAGGGCCTGCCGCGACGAGGTCGAGGCCGGCTTCCACTACCCGTCCGGGGGCGAGGTGCGCCGGCGTCGGGTCGAGCCCTACCGGCTGGTCGCGTCCGACCGGCGCTGGTACCTCCTCGCCTACGACCTCGACCGCGACGACTGGCGCAGCTTCCGCGTCGACCGCATGACCGACGTGTCGGCACGGACCTGGCGCTTCCGCCCGCGTACGGTGCCCGACGCCGCGACGTACGTGCAGGAGAGCGTGGCGAGCCGGGTCTACCCGCATCGGGCGCGGTTCCTCGTGCACGCGTCGGCCGACACGGTGCGCGCGCAGATTCCGGCGTCGGCGGCCGTCGTACGGCGGCGCGGGAGCGAGCGCTGCGAGGTGCTCAGCGGTGCCGGCAGCCTCGACTTCGTGCTCATGCACATGGTCCTGCTGGGGCACGACTTCGAGGTGCTCGACCCTCCGGAGCTCCGGCGGCGCTGTCGCGTACTGGCGGAGAGACTGCTGTCGGCCGGGGCGGCGCCGGATCCGGAGGAGCCGTGAGCGCCGGCCGGGCGAGCGTACGGGCCCGGGCTCAGGCCGAGAAGGTGTGGCGGTACTCCGTCGGTGAGGTGCCGAGGATGCGCTGGAAGTGCAGCCGCAGGTTCGCGCCGGTGCCGAGCCCGACGCGGTCGGCGATCTCCTCCACGCCCAGGTCGGTGCGTTCGAGCAGTTCGCGCGCCAGGTCCACCCGGGCCCGGAGCACCCACTGCATCGGCGTGTAGCCGGTGTCCTCCACGAACCGCCGCGAGAAGGTGCGCGTCGACACGCGCGCGTTCCGGGCCAGCGCTTCGAGGGTCAGCGGCTCGGCGATGTGGGCCAGGGCCCACTCGCGCGTGCTCGCGAACAGGTCGCCGAGCGGCTCGGGGACGCTCCGCGGCACGTACTGCGCCTGCCCGCCGCTGCGGTACGGCGCCGCCACCAGCCGCCTCGCCACCTGGTTGGAGAGCCCGACGCCGTGGTCGCGCCGTACGAGGTGCAGGCACAGGTCGATGCCGGACGCGGCGCCCGCCGAGGTGAGAACGTCGCCCTCGTCGACGAACAGGACGTTCTCGTCCACCCGTACGAGCGGATGCCTCTCGGCGAGGGCCCGCGTGTAGTGCCAGTGGGTCGTCGCCCGCTTGCCGTTGAGCAGCCCCGTCGCCGCGAGCGCGAACGCCCCGGTCGAGATGGCGGCGAGCCGGGTCCCGCGTTCGTGGGCGGACAGCAGCGCGCCGACGATCGCCGCCGGCGGTTCCGTGGTCGCCGGCTCCCGGTAGCCGGGGATGAAGACGGTGTCGGCGTGCTCCAGGGCGTCGAGGCCCTCGGCCACGTGGTAGGAGAGGCCGTCGCCGCCGGTCACCAGGCCGGGCGCGGCCCCGCAGACCCGCACCTCGTACGGCATGGTCGGCCGGCTGGCGAACACCTGCGCCGGAATGCCGACGTCGAGCGGCTTCGCGCCTTCGAGCACGAGCACGGCGACGTGGTGGTTCCTCCGGCTCATCGGGCCCTCCTCCGACCGCTCGGCCAGTGGCCTGGATGACGACTGTCGCAAGCATCCTGCCACTGGCCGAGCGGGGACCCGTCACCTCCCGGAGGCGTGTGCCGCGACGCGTTCCTTCAGGAGGCCGACGAGGATGTGGTTGACCGACAGCATCAGGTCCTCGAAGTGGAAGTTGTTGTCGTTCTTGCCGACCTGGCCGGGGAACCGGGACGTGCCGGGCACGACCAGGCACACCTCGGCCAGGTCCTTGCACCGGCCGCCGTCGCCCTTGGTCATGGCGAACGTCCCGGCCCCCGCGGCGGCGGCCACCTCCAGGGCCTTCGTCACGTTCGCGGAGTTGCCGCTGCCGGAATAGGCCATGACCAGATCCTTCGAGGTGACGACGGGGGCCAGGGCCGCCGCGAACATGTCCTCGAAGCCGATGTCGTTGACGAGCCCGGTCAGCTCGGCCGCCGACCCGCACAGGTTGACGAAGCTCAACCGAGGAACGTCCGCCGGGAGCGGCCGGGTCTTGTCCTCCGTCACGAACGGGTGGTGCTTGAAATCGCAGTAGAAGTGGTCGAGGGTGCCGGCGTTCCCGCCGTTGGCCATGGCGTAGACGGTGCCGCCCCGGTCGTAGGTCGCGAACAGCATCGCGGCGGCGCGCTCCAGCACCGCGACGGGGAAGTCGTCCAGGATCCGGCGCTTCTCGGCGAGGTACAGCCCGATCGTCTCGGCGAGGCTCACGACCGGCCGCCCACGTGCTCGGAGTCGATCCGGCCGTGTCCGCGCCCGGCGTCGTCCTGCCACCGGATGACGTCGTCGAGTTCGGGTGTGGAGATCTCGATGGAGGTGTAGTCCGTTCGCGCGATCACCCGGTGCAACTCGCCCGGCGGGTTGGTCCAGCCGGAGCGGGGCCGGTGGACGGTGGTGGTCAGGCTCCCCACGTCGATCACCGCGGTCAGGTCGTCCGGGGCCATGGCCCCGCTCAGCACCGTGGCCTCACCCTCGATGACGTAGTTGGTCTCCAGCTTCTGCCGGTGGGACTGCAGCGAGGACTGGTGCCCCTCGGTCATCCGGATGCGCTTCAGCGCGTACGGGACGTCGGGGAGGTTCTGGGTGTACCAGACCTCGCTGCCCCAGGGCTTGTGCACCGTGTAGTCCGAGACGTCCGGGCAGCGGCAGGCCACCGCGTCCGGGATGTCCGGCCCGGTCGCCTCCCTGGTCTCGCCGAGCACCGATCCGGCCTCGATGACGACCGCCGGTCCGGCGCCCGCGCCCACGATCCGGTAGACGCAGCCGGGGAGGGCGTGCCAGCCGCTCAGGTGGTCGTACACCGCCGACTCGGTCGCGCCGTCGTCGCGGGCGGTGTCCAGCCTGACCCGGCCCTGGATGACGACGAAGGTCCGGTGGTCGCGGGCATGGGTCCGGAAGGGGGTGGCCTGTCCGGGATCGATCGTGTGCTCGGCGAACAGATAGGCCCCGGCGGCGGCCTGGTCGGCCAGCCGGCTGATGCGTCCGTACCGCGTGGTGACCTCGGTCGTCCTCAACGTTCCGCCTCCATCATTCGGTTCAGCCAGTCGGTCGCGTCCTGGCCGCGCAGCAGGCGGCGTGCCGCCGCCCGCTCCGCCGGGGCCGTACCGCGGGTCATCGCGTCCCGCAGCGCCGAGGCGGTGGCCTCGACGTCGAACGGATGCACCGGCGTCACGTGCCCGGCGAGTCCTTCGTAGGCGCCCGCGTTGACGGACAGCAGCAGCGGTCCGCGTTCGCCGAGGTACAGGGCCTCCTTGGCGACCAGGTTCATCCCGTCGAAGGTCGGGTTCACCAGCGTGAGGTCGGCCCTCGACAGGGCGGCCACCACGCAGTTGCGCGTGGTCGCCAGGTCCGGATAGATCAGCGAGACGGCCGGCCGGCCCGGCGCGCCGAACCGCTCGTTCAGGTCGGCGACCGTCTCCTCGCACTCGCGCCGCAGGTCACGGGTGCGCTCGGTGGGACGGCCCGGCGGAGTGGCCACCGCGCAGAACCACCACTCCCCGGCCAGACCCGGGTCGCGGTCGAGCAGGCTCCGGTACGCGGCGAAGCCGCGCGGCAGGTTCTTCCACAGGTCGATGCGGTCGGCGCGGACGAGCATCCGCCGTCCGCCGGCGTCCCGGTCGAGCCGCGCCCGCCACTCCGCGGTGGCCGGCTCACCGCGCAGCCGTTCCACCATCGCGACGTCCAGCGGGAACGGCGCCACGGTCACGCGGGTCCGGTGCCCGTCGAACGTCGCGCCGTCCTCGTCGACCGCGCAGCCGGGCAGGTAGCGCGCGCAGCAGCCCAGGAAGGCCCGCGCCCACCGGGTGCAGTGGAAGCCGACCACGTCCGCGCACAGCAGGCTGGTCAGGACGCGGTCGCGGATGGAGGCGGGCAGCACCCCGAAGTACTCCGGCTCGCACCACGGCAGCCCCTGGAAGAACGCGACCCGGCCCCGGCGGTCCGCGCGCCGCCCCAGCATCTCCGGGACGAGGAACAGGTGATGGTCGTTGACCAGCACGAACTCGTCCGCCGACCCCGTCATCAGCGACGTCACCCGGTCGGCGTACGCCCGGTTGACCGCCTCGTACGCCGGCCACGCCTCCGCGAGGCCCTCGCCCGGCTGCCGTGCGGTGTCGAGCAGGTAGTGGAACAGCCACAGCAGCACCCGTACGCCGACCTGCTCGTAGTGCTGTTCCACGGTCGCCGGGGGCAGGCGCAGCCGGTGCAGGGTCACGTCACCGGGCAGCCGTGTCACCTCCACGGGCTCCGCGCCCCGCGGGCCGTCGGCGGGCATCGTGCACACCCAGTCGCCGCCGTGCTCGCCCAGGAGGGTGGCCAGCAGCGGGACCAGTCCGCCGGGGGAGCGGGGCAGCAGGCCGGCGCCGTCCTGCCACCGCGGCGCGCTGTTGCTGCAGACGATCAATCTCACTCCGGTCGCCGTCCTCGTCTCGAGTGCCGTCACCGGGGGGCGTCCTGGAGGAGCGCGGTGACGTGCGCCGCGATCCCCTCCGCGTCCAGCCGGTACCGGCGGTAGAGGTCCTCCGGTGGACCCGCCTGCCCGTAGTCGGGCACGGCCAGGACGTCGAACCGGGGCCGGTCGGGGAGGCCGAGCACGATCCGGCCCAGTTCGTCGGCGAGGCCGCCCACGGCGTAGTGGTCCTCGACCACCAGCACCCGCTGGTGCCCGGCGACGATGCGCTCGACCGTCTCGCGGTCCACCGGCAGCGAGGACACGTTCACGACGGTGGGCGCGATCCCACGCGCAGCCGGCCCGCCCGCGGCGACTCCGGCCGCTGAGACCCCACCCGCGGCGAGCCCGCCTGCGACCGGCCCGCCTGCGACGGACCCGTTCGCGGGGGCTCCGTGGGCGAGGGCTCCGTGAGCGGCGAGCCGGTCGGCGGCCTCGACCGCGACCGGCACCGTGCCGCCCATCGCGAACACCACCACGTCGGCGCCCGCGCGCAGCACGTGCGGGATCCCGGGCCGGAAGTGGTACCCGTCGGTGTGCACCTCCGGCAGCGGCTGCCGGCAGAGGCGCAGGTAGGCGGGGCGCCGGTCGGTCGCCAGGTGGGCCATCATCTGCCAGGTCTCGGTGCCGTCGGCGGGCTGGAACACCCCGACGTTCGGCAGGGTCCGCATCAGCGCCAGGTCCCGCAGCCCCATCTGGGTCGGCCCGTCCCGCCCGATCGCCAGCCCGGCGTGGGTCCCGACCAGGACCACCCCCGCGTCGTTGAGCCCGACCGTCTGGAAGATCTCCAGGAACTTCCCGGTCAGGAAGTGACCGAAGCTCGCGACGAACGGCCGGAATCCCTCCTGCGCCAGCCCGGCGGCCACGCCGATGGCGTTGGCCTCCGCGATGCCGCACTCGAAGAACCGGTCGGGGAACTCCTCCTTGAACGGCAGCGTCCGGGTGGCCTTGGCGAGGTCGCAGTTCACCACCACGATGTGGTCGTACTCGCGGGCGATCTCGACCAGCGCGGTGCCGAACCAGTCCCGCGTGGAAGTCATTCGTGCGCCTCCAGGAGGGTCTCCAGGTAGTCGACCGCGGCGGCGTACTCCGCCGCCGAGGGGAGGTCGCTGTGACTGCCGTTCAGCAGGACGCGGTCGGGGCCGAGATGTCCCTTGCGGGTGTGCGCGATGATCACCGAGGGCCCGTCGCGGTCGCGTCGCCGCAGCGCGTCGCGTACTTCGCCGTGGTCGTGGCCGTCCACCTCCGCGACGTGCCAGCCGAACGCGCGCAGCTTCTCCGGCAGCGGGCACAGCGGCAGGATGTCGGCGACCGCGCCGTCGCTCTGGCTGCCGTTGTGGTCGATGATCGCCACCAGGCCGGGCACCCGGTGCGCGCCGGCGTACAGGAACGCCTCCCACACCTGCCCCTCCTGGCATTCGCCGTCGCCGAGCAGGCAGTAGACCGTGGAGTTCCGGCCGTGCAGCCGCCGGGCGAGGGCCCGCCCGACGGCCACCGACAGGCCCTGCCCGAGCGCGCCGGTGCTGACGTCGACCAGCCCCAGCCGCGTACGGTCCGGGTGCCCCTGCAGGCGGCTGTCCAGGGCCCGCAGCGTGCCGACCTCCTCGGCGGGCAGGTCGCCGCCGACGATCAGTGCGGCGTACCAGGCCGGCGCCGCGTGGCCCTTGGACAGGACGAACACGTCGCCGGTGGACCGGTCCGGGCCCGGGTCCAGCTGGTCGAACTTCAGCACGCTGACGATGTCCGCGCAGGACAGCGACGAGCCGGCGTGCCCGGACCCCGCCCGGTGGATCATCTCCAGCAGGACGAGCCGGCATCGGGTCGCGAGCCGCGCGATCCGCGCGACGTCGGCCCGCTGAGCGGCGACCGTCGGCTCACCCCGCATCGGCGCTCCCGTTCGGCGCGGACACCAGCCCGGCGATGTAGTCGGAGACCGCGACGATGGTCGGCTGCCGCCACAGGAGCGTGGTCGGCAGCGAGCACCGGAACCGTTTCTCCAGCCGGCGGCGCACGACCACGGTCAGCACCGAGTCCAGGCCCTGCTCGACCAGCGGGCGGTGCGGCGACAGGTCGGCGGGATCGAGCCGCATCTCCCGGGCGATCTGCGCGCCGACCTCCCGGAGCAGGAAGGCGCGCAGCTCCTCCGGCCCGAGCTCGGCGAACGACTCGGTGGCGCCTGCGCCGGCGGTGCCGTTCTCCCGCGCGGCCGGCGCGTCGATCACCGGGTACCGCAGCCCGTCGAGCCGGCCGACGACCGTCTCGGCGGGATCGGTCATCCGGACCTGGACGGTGTCGGCACGGTCGGGGTCGAGCCACACCTCGATGTCCACCGTGTCCGGTGGCTCCCCGGCCACGACGAGCCGGTCGATGTTCGTGACCATCCGCAGCAGCGGGTCCCCGGGGAACGCGCTCGGCGCCACCGACATCGCCGCGTCGAGGATCGGCGCCCAGGTGCCCGACGGCCCGCACCGTACGCGGGCGCGCAGCAGTCCGTGGCCGGACAGGAGCTCCTCGACGGTCCAGTCGAAGCCGGTCCCGGGCACGCCGACGGCGGCGAGCCGCCGCGTGACCGAGCCCGGATCCGCCGGCGCGAGCGGCAGCACGGGCGGAACCGGCCCGTTCCCCGGATCTGTCACGGCGGCGGCGGCCTCGGCGGCGATGGCGGCCATGGCCATGGCCTCGGCGGCGGTGGCCGTGGCGGCCTGAACGGCCTGAACGGCCTGAACGGCCTGGGGGGTCTGGGTGGCCTGGGCGGTCGTGGCCGTCGTGGCGGCGACCACCGTGGCGTCGGCGGCCGTGGCGGTGGCCGGCTCGGCGAGGGCGGTCGCGGTGGCGATCATCTGCCAGGCGGCGTCCGGGTCGCCGGCCGTGCGGGCGGCCAGCCGCAGCTCGGCTCCCTGCCGTACGACCTGGACCTCGCGGCGGTCGGCGGTCAGCAGCGGCGCCGACATCGTCACCGCGCCGAGCGCCCGGCCGCCCGAGGCGGCGAGGAACGTCACCGCCAGCACTGCGGCCGGCACGATCTCCACTCCTTCGATGGCGTGGCTGCCGGGGTAGGGCCGGGTCTGGTCGTCCAGCGCGGTGCGCCAGAGCCGTACGTCGGTTCCCGCGAGCTCGACGCCGTCGCCGAGCAGCGTGTGCGCGTCCGGGTCGTGGCCGCGCCCGCCGGCGTCCGGGGCGGAGGGCGCGCGCCAGTGCCTGCGGCGCTGCCACGGGTAGGTGGGCAGCGCGACCGGCCCGCCGGCCGGCTGCAGCCGCCGCCAGTCGACGTCCAGTCCGGCGCAGTGCGCGGCGGCCACGCTCGCCAGGAGGGTGTCCCGCGCGGGACGGTTCCGGCGCAGCGACGGACCGACGAAGACGTCCTCGTGGCCGTGCACGCTCAGGGTCTCCAGCACCGAGTGGGTGACGACCGGGTGCGGGGAGACCTCGACGAAGGCGCGGTACCCGTCGGCCGCCGCCGCGGTCACCGCGTCGGCCAGGCGCACCGGCCGGCGCAGGTTGGCCGCCCAGTACGCGCCGTCGAAGCCGGGCGCCGCCCGCGGGTCGTCCAGCGCCGTCGAGTAGACCCGCAGGTGCGGGGCGCCGGGCGTCAGGCCGGCCGCGGCGGCGGTCAGCTCGGCCAGCAGCGGGTCCATCTGCGGCCCGTGGAACGCCACGTCCGAGGCGACCCGGCGCGCCGGGACGCCCTCCTCCAGCCAGCCGGACAGGACCTCGGCGACGGCGTCCGGTTCGCCGGAGACGACCGTCGAGCCGGGCGAGGAGGCGATCGCGGCGACCACGTCGGTACGGCCCGCCAGCCGCGCGGCCGCGTCGGCGAACGGCAGCTGCACCATGGCCATCGCGCCGCGCCCGGCGACGCGCCGCAGCAGCCGGGACCGCCGGCAGATCAGCCGGGCGCCGTCCAGGCGGCTGAGCGCCCCGGCCGTCACGGCGGCGGCGATCTCACCGACCGAGTGGCCGATCACCGCGTGCGGGCGGACGCCGTACGCGCGCCACAGCTCGACCAGGCCGAGCTGCATCGCGAAGATCATGGTCTGGACCCGGTCGACCTCGGTCAGTTCACCGCCGCCGAGCGCCTCCCGGGGCGAGAAACCGATCTCGGCGGCGAACACCGGCTCCAGCTCGTCGATCACGGCGGCGAACGCGGGTTCGGCCGCCAGCAGGTCCCGGCCCATCCCGGCCCACTGCGAGCCGTGGCCGGAGAACACGAACACCGGCCCGGGGCCGGGGTCGCCCAGCACCCGCCCGGTGGTCACCGACGCGTGCGGGGTGCCGGCGGCCAGGGCGCGCAGCCCGGCGGTCAGCGCGGCCGGGTCGTCCGCCGCGACGACGGCGCGTTCGGCCAGGTGCGCCCGGCGCAGCGCGAGCGTGTGCCCGACGCCGGCGGCCGGCAGGTCGCCGGCGACGCCGGCCAGGTTCCCCGCGGCCTGTCGCAGGGCGGCCCGTGACGCGGCGGACACCGGGAACAGCCGTCCCGCCGTCCCCTCACCGGCACGCCGCGCGGGCGGCGCCTCTTCGAGGACCACGTGGGCGACGGTCCCGCCGTAGCCGAAGGCGGAGACGGCGGCCCGGCGCGGGTGCCCGGCGTCCGGCCACGGCGTCGGCGCGTCCACCACGCGCAGCCCCGCGCCCGCCCAGTCGACGGCCGGGGTGGGTGTGTCGAGCCGGCTCGGCGGGAGCTCGCCGTGGTGCAGCGCCAGGACGGCCTTGACCAGCCCGGCGATGCCCGCGGCGCCCTCCAGGTGGCCGATGTTCGACTTGGCCGAGCCGATCAGGCACGGCCGGTCCGCCGGGCGGCCGGCCCCGTACACGTCGCCGAGCGCGGCGGCCTCGAGCGGGTCGCCCACGGCGGTGCCGGTGCCGTGCGCCTCGACGTACCCGACCGTGCCCGGCTCGATGCCCGCCTGCCGCAGCGCGCGGCGCATGACGTGCTCCTGCGCCTGGCCGCACGGCGCCATGATGCCCACGGTGCGGCCGTCCTGGTTGACGGCGCTGCCGCGGACGACGGCGAGGACCGGGTCCCCGTCCCGTACGGCGTCGGAGAGCCGCTTGAGCACGACCACGGCCGCGCCTTCGCCGCGCCCGTAGCCGTCGGCGGCGGCGTCGAACGACTTGCTGCGCCCGTCCGGCGCCAGCGTGCCCGCGGCGTCCAGGGTCAGCGTCTCGCCGGGGGACAGGATGAGGTTCACGCCGCCGGCCAGCGCCACGTCCGTCTCCCCGGCCCGCAGCGCCTGCACGGCCAGGTGAACCGCGACCAGCGACGCCGAGCACGCGGTGTCCACCGCCAGGCTCGGGCCGCGCAGGTCCAGGGAGTACGACACGCGGTTGGCGACCGCGCAGGTCGCCGCGCCGATCCCGGTCCACGCCTCGATGCCGGGCAGGTCCTCCAGCAGCCGGTGGCCGTAGTCGCCGGTGCAGACGCCGACGTACACGCCCGCGTCCGTGCCGGCCAGCGCGTCCGGGGACACGCCCGCGCGTTCGAGGGCCTCCCACGCGGTCTCCATCACGAGCCGCTGCTGCGGGTCCATCAGCTCCGCCTCGCGCGGCGTCAGCCCGAAGAACTCCGCGTCGAAGCCCGCGACGTCGTCCAGGAAACTCCCGCGCGGGACGGTGCGGCGCACCGCCGCGGCGTACGAGGGGCCGCGGTCGGCGTAGTCCCGCCAGCGGTCCGCGGGCGCGGGCCCACTGGCGTCCCGCCCCTCGCGCAGCAGGTCCCAGTACGCGTCCGGCGAGCCGGCGCCACCCGGCAGGCGGCAGCCGATCCCCGTCACCGCGATGGCCTCGGCCGGTCGGTCCATCACGCATCCCCTCCCCGTGCCCGCGCCCAGACGGGCGTCTCGAGTACCTCCACGACCGCGGCGGAGATCGTCACGCCGGGTCCGAAGCCGAACATCAGCAGGTGGTCGCCGGGGCCCAGGCCGCCGGTGCGGACCAGGTGCTCCAGCGCGAGGATCTGGTCGCTCGCCCCGCAGTGGCCGATCGTCCGGCCGAACTCCCAGGCCGACCGGGACGCCGGAACACCCAGCCGCATCTCGCAGATCTGGTCGGCGATCTCCCGTGAGGTGTTCATGCACGCCACCCGCGTCACGTCCCCCGGCTTGATCCCCGCCTCCGACAGCGCCTGGTCGATCGCCTCGGCCATCCGCTCGTCGAGCGTGACGAGCACCTTCGTGCCGTCGCCCTCGACGACGGCGCGCCGGCGGAACTCGTCGTTGTGCGCGGCGAAGTCGACCGCGCGGCCCTCGAGGATGCCGGGCGGGAACAGCGGCTCGGCGCAGCGGTGCATCTCCTCGGCCTGCGACACCGACAGCGTGCACACCGACGCCAGCCGCGCGAACCCCGGCTCGGTGTCGAGCACGACCGCGCTGCCCGCGTCCCCGGCGACCGCCCCCGGCAGCATCCGCCACCGGTCGACGAGCGGAGTCCCGTAGTTGTCGGCGGTGACGAGCAGCGCGGCCCGGCGGCCGGGCACGGCCCGCAGGTGGCAGGCGGCCAGTTCGAGGGCGGTGAGCATGCCGTTGCAGCCCTGCTTGAGCTGGGTGGACAGGACCCCGTCGCCGACGAGACGGCGTTGCACGTACGACTGCGGCGGCCAGCCCTCCGGGCCCTGGTGCCACGTCGAGGTGTACAGGAGCAGGTCGAGCTCGGCGGGGGACCGCCCGCTGCGGGCCACCGCGCCGCGCGCCGCGCGCAGCGCCATCTCCGGAGCCGGGACGTCACCGGCCACCGCGACCGAGGCGAGCCCGTGCAGCTCGACCTCCTCGGCGGTGTACCGGCCCGCCGCCACGGCGTCGCCGACGCTCACCCGGGCGGGGACGTACGACCCGACCCCGCTGATGTACATGTCCGCCGTCTCCATGCCGCCTCCCCGTCGCCGCCCTGCCGTCGTCGCTCACCGGTACTCCGGCGGGATGCCGAGGATCCGCAGCACGGCGCAGGCCATGGTGGTGCCGGCGCCGAGCCCGACGAGCAGCACGTGGTCGCCGGCGGCCAGCGCGCCGGTGGCCAGGAGGTGGTCGAGGGCCACGAACTGGTCGCCGACCCCGAGGTGCCCGATCCGCGCCCCGTAGTCCCAGGTGGTGTCGGCCATCGTCAGGCCGAGCCAGTTGACGCCCCGGTGCTCCAGGTCGTCCCAGCGCCCGTGCGGGAACGCCACGCGCGCCACGTCGTCGAGGGTGACGTCCGCCTCGCCGAGGGTCCGGTCGACCAGCTCCAGCAGCGTCTTCTGGATCGCGAGCATGACGTCCGCGCCGTTGCCGTTGATCAGCCGCTTGCGGAACTCCCGGTTGCGCGCGGCGAAGTCCAGCGGGCGCCCGACGGTCGCGTCCGGCGGGAACATGGGGACGCCCCCGTCGTTGACCGCCTCGGCCTCCGGCAGCACGACCACGTTGACCGAGCGCAGCTCGGCGAACCCGCCCTCCGTCGTGACCAGCAGCGCGCACCCGCCGTCGCCCATCACGGCGCCCTCGATCATCCGCCATCGGTCGACCAGCGGGGTGCCGTGGTTGTCGGCGCCGACGAGCAGCGCGGTGCCGCCGTCGGGCCGCAGGTACCCGGCGGTCAGCTGCAGCGCGCTGAACATCCCGCAGCAGCCGTGCCGCATCTCGACGGCGAGGACGTCGCCGCCGACCAGGTGCTGCTGCAGGTAGTACTGCGGCTCCCAGCCCTCCGGCCCCTGGTGCCAGACGTCGGAGTACAGCATGAGGTCCAGGTCGCGCGGGGACAGCCCGCCGGAACGCTCGAACGCCTGCCGGGCGGCGCGCAGCGCCAGCTCCGGGGCGGGCACGTCGCCGGCCACCGCCGCGCCGCCGAGCCGGAAGTACTCCACCTCGTCGGCCGGGTAGCGGCCCTCCGCGACGGCCGTCTCGATGGTGACCACCGGGGGCAGATGGACGCCGATGCTGCGCAGGTACATGTGGGGGGTGCGCATCCGTCCCTCCTCTCAGCGTCGGAGCAGGAGCATCGGGTCGCTCAGCTCGTGGAGCCCGCACATCGGCGGGCACGCCTCGTAGCCGAGGAGCCGCTGGATGTCCTCGGGATAGCCGCGGACCACGTCCAGCGGCACGGACAGGTACTGGTTCTCCTCCTGGCGGAGGTTGCCGAGGTCGTAGGCGTACGACAGGCCGGTGCGGGGCCCGTCGGAGGAGTTGACGCCGGCGCCGTGGTACGTGCTGCCGAGCCACAGCAGCGCGGAGCCGGTCCGCATCGCGGCGGGCACCGCCTCCTCGTCGCGGGGCGCCCGCTCGTCGTCCCACCGGTGGCTGCCGGGGATCACGCGGGTCGCGCCCGTCCGCGCGCTGAAGTCGCTCGCGGCGACCATGACCTGGACCCGGCTCTCCGGGCCCGGGTGCGTACGCAGGTGGGCGGTGTCGTCCCGGTGCAGGGCCTGGATCGGGACGCCCGGCCAGGTCTGGATCGCCCGGGAGATGCCGAGCTGGATCGTCGGGACGAACTCCACGCGCTGCTCGCCGAGCCACGCCTTGACCGGGCGCTGCAGGAAGTGCCGCGCGAGGCCGAGGAAGTGCGGCTGCCGCATGATCGTCATCGAGTGCGCGGACCGGCGGACCAGGCCGGGGAGGATCCGGGTCTTCTCGCCGACCAGGCGTCCGTCGCCGTCCGCCTGGCGTTGGAGGTCCGGGCCGAGGTCGGCCCACAGCCCGCGGAGCGTCTCGGCGTCGAGGAAGTCCTCGACGATCACTGCTCCGTCGCGGTCGACCACCTCGACCACGGCGTCGACCGGGGTCGACGCGGGCAGCGTGGTCAGCCTGGATTCACTCACTACGGCCTCCGATGGCGCGGTGGCGGTCGTCGTTCTCAGGGGATTCCGGCTCAGGCGGTCGCGGGGGGCGGGCCGAACCACCGGGCGAGGGCGCCGGCCAGCGAGACCGGGTCGGCGGGCGTGCTCCAGGCGACGAAGCCGTCCGGCCGGATCAGCAGGGCGTCCGCCGGGGCGTCGTCGCACTCGGCGGTCACCACATCCACCTGGTCGGACCAGGGGGCGGCGAGGGCGCGCAGTTCCGGGTCGGCGCGCAGGTCGAGCAGCAGGGCGCGGCCGTTCCGCTGCAGCTCCGCGACCCGTACGGTGCCGTCGGCGCGCCGCAGGTGCAGGTCCGGGCTGTACCGGCCGACCAGGGGGCTCCTCAGGGCCGGGTCGCCCATGTCGTAGGAGATGTGCAGGTCGTCGACGAGGGCGGTGAGCTGGCGGTTCGCCTCGTCGCGGAGCAGGAGCTCCCGGAGCAGCCGGCGCAGCGCGTCGACGTGCGGGCCGGGCCGCATCAGCGCGATCGAGGCACGCTGGATCTCCAGGGTCTGCTCGCCGATCGGGTGCCGCTCGGAGGTGTAGGTGTCGAGCAGGCTCTCGTCGCACCGGCCGCGGGCGACGGCGGCGAGCTTCCAGCCGACGTTGACGGCGTCGCCCAGCCCGAGCCGCAGCCCTGGACCGCTCCAATGCGAATGGACGTGCGCGGCGTCGCCCACGAGCAGGACCCGGCCGCTGCGGTAGGTCTCCGCCTGCCGCGCGTTGTCGGTGAACCGGGTGATCTTCGAGATCCCGGTGACCGTCACCTTGGTGCCGCTGAGCCGGCGCAGCGAGCCCTGGAACTCCTCCAGCGTGATCGGCGCGTCCCGGTTCACCGGCGGCCCGTCGAACTCCAGCGTGATGAACCGGGGCGGCCCCTCTTCGTACACCAGCAGCCCGGCGTCCTTGCGGAACCATCCGGGCAGGTGGAAGTCGGGGTCGTCGATGTCGGCGAAGGCGCGGTACCCGGTCGTGACGCCGTCCGTGCCCGGGAACGCGATGCCGGACAGCTTCCGGATCGTGCTGCGGCCGCCGTCGCAGCCGGCCAGCCACTCCGCCTCCAGCGCGTACGGCCCGTCGGGCCCCTCGACGTCGAGGCGTACGCCGTCGTCGTCCTGGGCGAACCCGGTGACCGTGTGGCCGCGGCGCACCTCGACGCCCAGCTCCGCCGCGCGCCGGGCCAGGTCCTCCTCCAGCAGCTGCTGGGGCACCAGCAGGTCCGGCGACTCGGGGCGGAGCAGGAACATGCTGGCGAAGTGCCGCGCGCCGGGGAACTCCTTGGGCAGCAGGCTGTCCGGCCGCCGCTCACCGGCCGCGACGCGGGCGCGTTGCTCGGGCGTCGGCGGCGTGATGGGGGTCTCGGTCACCCCGAGCATCAGGCCGCGACGGTCCATGATGTCGACGGCCCGGCCGGTGATCCCCTCGGCCTTCGGGCGCCATTCGATCGCGGGCAGCCGTTCGAGGACGACCACCGGTACGTCGTGCAGGGCCACCTCGCAGGCGAGCATGAGCCCCACCGGTCCACCGCCGACAACCGCCACCTGAGCATGCCGAACCGCCATTAACACCTCTATACGGGATAGCAGTGAGCCTGATGGAGGAGACGCGGGGTCGCCGATCACGGACCGGCGACATTCGCGACGGTCCGTTCGCCCAGCGTGTTTGACAGATGTGTCCGTTCGGTCAGCGCCGATGCTAATCGGACGGTCCAGAAATGACTAGTGGTGTGTTTTTTGGGACTTGTCATGCATAATCGGCGGCGCATGATGATCATGCACCGGGCCGGTCGCGGTCCGGGACCGGGCGGGAGGTGATCGGATGACCGACGGCCGGGCGGCTCGTCCGCTGGAGACCGATCGGCCCACCCCCTTCGACCCGCCCGTCGAGCTGCGGCGGCGTCCCCCGCTCAGCCGGCTGGCCTACCCGGACGGGCACCTCGGCTGGGTCGCCACCGGGTACGCCGTGACCCGGACCATCCTCGCCGATCCGCGCTTCAGCACCCGGCGTGAGCTGCTGCACCAGCCGGTCGGCCGCGAACGAGCGCACGAGCGGCCGACCCCGGCGGAACCGGGCATCTTCCCGCACATGGACCCGCCCGAGCACACCCGCTACCGCCGCCTGCTGAGCGCCCACTTCGGGCCCCGGCGCGTCGCGGAGCTGACGCCGGCGATCCGGGCGCACACCGACCAGGCCCTCGACGCGATGGCGGACGGCGGGTCGCCCGCCGACCTCGTCACCGCGTTCGCCGTGCCGATCCCGGCCCTGGTCATCTGCGAACTCCTGGGCGTCCCCCCGGAGGACCGGCACGCGATCCAAGCGGCCACCGCGGTGATGAACGACCTGGACTCCGCCCCGGAGCGGGCGGTCGAGGCGGTCATGTCGATCACCGGGACGGTGCGCGGCCTCATCGCGCGACTGCGCGCCGGCGCGGGCCCGGCGGCCGGCGACGGCCTGCTGGCGCACGCCGTGGTCACCGGCGACCTGACCGACGATGAGCTCACCAACCTCGGCATGGTGCTGCTGGCCACCGGCCACCTGCCGACGTCGAGCATGCTCTCCCTGGGCGCGTTCCTGCTGCTCACGGACGCGACCGAGCGGGCGCGCCCGCTCGCGGACGCCGTCACCGCCGAGCGCGCGGTCGAGGAGTTGCTGCGGTACCTGTCGATCCTGCAGTTCGACGTACGGCGGACCGCGCTCGCCGACGTCGAGATCGACGGCCAGGTCATCGCGGCCGGTGAGACGGTCGTGCTCGCGCTGCCGGTCGCCAACCGCGACCCCGCGCGGTTCGCCGACCCGGACGCCCTCGACCTGGGCCGCTCCGCCACCGGGCACCTCGCCTTCGGCCACGGGGCCCACCAGTGTCTCGGGCAGCACCTCGCGCGGGCCGAGCTGCGCATCGCGCTGACCGCGCTGTTCGGCCGCTTCCCGGACCTGCGCCTGGCCGTCCCGGCGGCCGAGGTGCCGACCCGCGAGCGCTCGGCGGTGTACGGCGTCGACCGCCTGCCCGTCGCCTGGAACTCTTCTTCGGCCGGACAATCGGACGGTACGGGAAATAGATGAGCCATCAACCACTCATGTGAGTAATGCAACACACGCCAATTACCAAGCGTGTGAATAGCGCCACTCTTGGCTCCTTTACCGGGCGCGGATAACCGAATGACGGACACTCCTTCAGGCCGTCCGGCGGTCACCGGTGACGTGCGGGGTACTTCTCGTCAGGGGAGGTACGCCATGAGGGGACACCGGCGCCGGGACGCCGTCGCGGTGGCGGCCGCGCTGGCCGGTCCGCTGCTGGTCGCGCTCGTCCTGCTGCCGTTCCGGAGCAGCCTGTCGAGCACGAACCTGGCGCTGATCCTCGTCGTGGTCGTCGTGGCGGTCGCGGCTCTCGGCAACCGGCCCGCCGGCGCGCTCGCGGCCCTGTCGGCCGCCGCGTGGTTCGACTTCTTCCTCACCCGGCCGTATCAGAGCCTCCTCATCCACCGGGCCGCCGACGTCCAGACCGCCGTGCTGCTGCTCGCGGTCGGCCTCGCGGTCTCCCAGCTGGCCGCCCGCGCCCGGCGGCTCAAGGTGATCGCCGTCACCGACGCCGCGTACCTCGCCCGCATCCACGACACCGCCCGGCTGGCGCAGGGCGCGACCTCCGCCGACGCGGTCGTCGACCACGTGCGGGAGGAGCTCGGCGACCTGCTGCACCTGCGGGCCTGCCGGTTCGAGTACGGCTCGCTGCTCGGCCATCCGCCGCGGATGGAGCAGGACGGCAGCCTGACCGTCGGCCGCCGCCGATGGGAGGTGGAGCGGCGCGGCTGGCCGGAGGAGGACGTCGAGCTGCGGGCCTTCGGCAACGGCCGGTTCCAGGGCCGGTTCATGCTCAGCCCCGTGCCGGGGGAGCGGCCGTCACTTCAGGCGCGTCTGGTCGCCGTCACCCTCGCCGACCAGGCCGGCGCCGCCCTGGACACGGCGGCGCCGGAGGAACGGGAGCAGTAGGCCCGATCACCGCGGATCCGGGCCGTCCAGCCGGGGGAACATGACCGTGTACTCCGCGTCCGGCGTCCCGTACGGCGGGCCGTCGAGGCCGTCGACGCCGCCCCCGCCGTCGAACGGCGGGCGGGCGGCGGGCACGGGCTGCTGGCGCATCCCCGCGAACGGATTGCGCCAGACGTATGCGCGCGGCGTGTGCCAGCCGAAGTACATGGAGATCAGCCGCAGCCCGATGGCGCAGACGGCGGCGGCCATGGCGGTCCCTCCGTTCAGGATGCCGGCGAACCGGAAGAGGGCCACCAGCACCGCGCCCGTCAGAGCGGGCAGGAGGTAGAGGTCGCGCGTCCACTGGAACAGCGCCGGGACCTCGATCGCCAGCACGCTGCTGAGCACGCCACCGCCCACGGCGCTGGCGAGGCCGAGCGTGACGGCCGGGACGGTGCCGAAGCCGTGGCTGAGGGACTTGACCGTGCCGGTGACGCCGAACAGAGCGAGGGCCGCCATGTCACACCTGTCGAAGACTTCCGACAGCCGCGCGTGCCGGTGGATCCGGGAGCTGAAGAAGACGATCAGCGCCGCGACGACGGGAGCCGAGTAGTAGCCGGGGTCGGTGAAGGCGACGGGCTTGACCCCCAGGACGAGGTCGCGGAACAGTCCGCCGCCCAGGCCAGCCACCTCGGCGAGGATGATCGTCCCGAAGACGTCGAAGTCCTTGCGCACCGCGAGGAAGGCACCGGACAGGGCGAAGGCGAAGATGCCGATCAGGTCCATCGCGTACTGGACCGCACCGGTGAACGTCATGAGCGACATGCCCTTCTTCTGAAAAATCCCGCGGCGCGGCCGTGGCCGGCCGGGGCCCTTCACCGAGACCGCGCGTCAAGCCGCTTGTCAGAAGCGGCCGTACATCAAGGATCGTCCTTGGGGAGGGGCGTGTCGCGCCGGTCGCCGCAAGATAGGCAACGTTGCCTACACGGCTGCGGTGAACGCCCCTCCGCGACGGGCGTGGGGGAGCGGTCAGCGGCAGAGGGCGGTGTCGAGGGCCGAGGTGACGTGGCCGAGCTGGGTCTCGTTGGAGAGCAGTTCGGTGACCGCGATGGTCGCGGCGCGGCCGTCGTCGGTGGCGCCGTTGGTCGTCGAGAATCCGTCGATGTCGCCGCCGTGGCCCCAGACGAGGCCGCCGCAGCTCAGTGGGGTGCTCGTCAGGCCGAGGCCGTACCGCACCCCCGTGCCGAGGCTGGGTGCGGGGACGGTCGTGCGCATCTCCTTCAGCTGCGCCGGGGCGAGCAGCCGTCCGGCGAGGAGCGCGGTGAAGAAACGGTCGACGTCGCTCGGTGTGGAGATCAGCTCACCGGCCGCCCAGCCGAAGGACGGGTCCATCACGGTGACGTCGGTCAGTGGCGCCTTCGGGTCGTCGTGGTGGTAGCCGTGGGGATGCGGTTCGCGGATCGTCTGGTCGCCGACGCCGGGGAAGTAGGTGTGCCGCAGCCCGATGCGGTCGATCACCCGACGGGTGATCTCCTCGCTGATCGGGCGGCCGGTGACCTTCTCGACGAGTAGCCCGGCGACGGCGTAGTTGGTGTTGCTGTACTCCCACTTCGTGCCGGGCGCGAAGTCGGCCTTCTGGGCGAGGGCGAGGTCGAGCAGTTCACGCGGCTCGAAGTACCGGTGCAGGTACGGCAGGAGGCCGTTCGCCAGCATGCTCGTGTAGTTGGGCAGGCCGCTGGTGTGCTGGAGCAACTGCCGCACGGTGATGTGGCGGCCGTCGATGCCGTCGCCGCGGATGAGGTTCGGCAGGTAGGTCTCGATCGGCGCGTCGAGGCGGATCTTGCCCTCGCCGACCAGCTGCAGGACGACGACGGCGGTGAAGGTCTTGGTGTTGCTGCCGATGCGGACGTACCCGTCGGCCGGCACCCTGGTCCCGGTCTTCAGGTCGCCGACGCCCGCGGTGTAGTCGTGGAAGCGCCCGTCCCGGTCCCGTACGGTGGCCAGGGCGGCGGGGAATTCGTCGTCGCGCACGAGCTGGTTCAGGTGCTGCTGGACGGCGTCGCCGGTCCGGGTGGTGCGGGCCGCGAGCGCGCTGCTCGGTGCGAGGAGGGCGCCGAGGCAGCCCAGCGCGACGATGGCGGTGAGACGCCGGCCCTTGCGGAAACGTTGATCGCTCATGGCGATGACGTTACGTACGGGCGGGGTGACGGATCGATACCGCAGGCGGTAGTCCCGGAGTAGTGCTGGCTGTACCTCCGCTCGGGGGCCGTCCGCCGGAGACCCGCCCCGGAGGTCCGGGGCGGGTCGTCAGGACGAGACCGGTGGGTTCGGCGGTCCGCCGCTCAGGACGTCAGAACCAGCCGCATCCGCCGCAGCCGCCGTACCAGTAGTACCAGCTCGTGTCCGAGGTCCGCTTGTAGTAGGAGTAGGAGAAATTCCCGGTCCGCAGGTGCTTGCGTACGAGCGAACGCCGGTGCGCGTAACCGCCACCACCGCCGTACGTGGCGATGGACTGCGGTGCCGCGATCGTGGCCGTCTGCGCGCTCGCCGATCCGGCCGTGCCGAGCGTGGCCATGGTCGCTCCTGCGAAGGCCAGGCCTGCGACCGTTACTCCCATCCGGCGCGAAATACCCATGGAAGATACCTCCTTCGGTTCGGCTCGCGCGCGACGATGCCGGAGTCGCACGCGTCATTTGGGACGTTCATGGCGCTATGTCCCATTTAAGGGCACATCACGGCACTCGCGAAGTCAACCGATATCTGTCGAGATGAGCGATATTTGAATGACGCTTAGCTTTTCCTTGCCGAGATCGGATCGCGGCCCCCGGTCCGCCATCGGGCAGGGCGCCGACCAGGCGTAGCCCGGAAGGCGCGGGGAAGGCTCTCGGTGCCCGGGGTCGGCAACGGCATGGTCGTTGACAAGCGCGGGTAATCTTCCGGTCGCATCGGCACCGGAGGACAGGATCAAGCCGGAAGCGGGGTATGCACGCGGACGTCCCGAAAAGTTCGCGGAGCCGCGGGCGAAGAAACGCCGCAATAAGGGGTTCGGATATGCCGCCAACGATGCGCCGCCGGAATGGCGGTTCGGGTGAGGACGCGGTCGGCAAGGGGCGAGCGCTCGTTTTCGCCGCCCTGATGAGTGGGGTTCTGGTGGTCGTCGCGTCCCCGAGCGCTCTCGCCGTGAAGGCCCCGGCCATCGGGCGCGGCGGCCCGTTCGGCGGCGGAGGCGGCGACGGCAAGATCAAGCGTTTCGCCATCCGCGCCGGGAACGGAAGGTTCAACCGGACCTCCGTCGTGCTCAGCCCTTCGGTCAACCGCGGCTTCCAGCAGATCGGCAACACCACCGTGGGTGGCCGGGCCAACACCCAGTCGGCCATCTGCGTCAAGAGGTGGAGAGCCTGCGTCGTCCGCCAGTCCATGGGCGGCTGGTGACGGCGACGACCGTGACGTCCGGAATCACCAGGCCCCGGCCCTCGGTCGCTGCCGCTCAGGTACCACGCGATCGTTGCCCGATCGGCGCGAGGTGGTCGAGGAACCACTCCCGTGCCAGCTGAGCGACCGTCTCCAGGGTCCCCGGTTCCTCGAACAGGTGCGTGGCGCCGGGGACGATGGTGAGCCGGCTCTCGCAGCGCATGAGGGCCTGGGCCTGGCGGTTCAGCTCGATGACGACCTCGTCCCGGCTCCCGACGATCAGCAGCGTGGGCGCGGTCACGTGGCGGAGGCGGGACGCGGCGAGGTCCGGCCGGCCGCCACGGGAGACGACCGCGGCGACGTCCGCCTCGGGCTCGGCGGCGGCGCACAGTGCGGCGGCGGCCCCGGTGCTGGCACCGAAGTAGCCGACGCGCAGTCCGCTCGCCTCGGGGCGCTCGCGCAGCCAGGCGGTGGTGTCGACCAGGCGCCGGGCCAGCAGCTCGATGTCGAAGACGTTGGCGCGGTCGGCCTCCTCCGCCGGGGTGAGCAGGTCGAACAGCAGAGTTCCGAGCCCCACCTGGTTGAGCGCGGTGGCCACGAACCGGTTGCGCGGGCTCGCGCGGCTGCTGCCGCTGCCGTGGGCGAACATGACGAGCCCGAGACCCTCGTCGGGGACGGCCAGGTCGCCGGCCAGCCGGACCGGTCCGGCCTGGATCTCGACCTTCTCCTCCCGTGGACAGTCGTCGGTCCGATGGTCGAAGCCCATGACTCCACCCCCCCTCGCTCCCACGCTCCCTCCGAATGCGGAACCGGGCCAGAGGCGATGGTCCTCACATGGCGGCGATCGGCCGTCGTCACATCAGTAACTGCAGTAACAAAAGACTCATAATTGCTCGGTAGTCGACTCCTGTAATGGCGATCCCTTGCCTCGCATGCGCCGAGTGACCCACATCACGTAAACTCGCTGTTTAAGCGGGCGTTTTGTCCTGCTAAGTTCCAATCACTCTTTCGGCGCCCCCCACGCGTCACCCCATACCCGTCGGCCATGGCCGGCCCGCCCGACCCAGGCGATAGCGCGTTCACAAGACGCCTGCCCGAGCCCGAGCCCGCGTCCGACCAGCCGGTTCACCAGCGAGCTGCGTCGCTTTCGCCGAGCATCCACCGGGTGCGCACGCGAGAACGGCAAGGGAGTGGAACCATGATCATGCCCTTCCGCTGATCCACCGTCGCCGCGGCGACTGCGACCAATCGGAAGTCTCTCAAAAATCGCCCATATACGGGCGACCGCTTAATCCGCATCACGCGGAGCCGGGGACCCAACGCATTCCCGGGGTGAATCGGCATCCCCCATGCCGTAGGGCAGCTTCCACGCCCGAACCCGTCAGCTAACCCGGTAAGCGGCATGGAAGCAAGGAGTACCCCGTGTCCGCTGTTCCTCGACCCCAACGTTCCGGAGCACGCTTCGCCGCGGTCCTGTCGGGCCTCACGGCGGCCGGCGCGGCCGCGGTCCTCGTGGCCGCCGCCGGGCCCGCCGAGGCGTCCTCCCTGCCCGCGCGCGCCGCCAGGCCGGCCGCGCAGGCGCACCAGGTGACGCAGGTGCCCATCCCCGGCAGGGGACTGGACGCCAAGCCCAAGCCCAAGGGCGATCCCAAGCCCAAGGCCGATCCCAAGCCCAAGGCCGATCCCAAGTCGAAGGTCATGGCCGAGCGCCGGCTGCCGGTCACCGCCACCGACGCGCTGAAGATCGCCCTCGCCCAGGTCGGCACCAGCGAGGACGACGACGGCAGCACGAAGTACAGCCGGTGGTTCGCCGCCTCCCCGTGGGCCCAGCGGGGCGTGCAGCGCGACGGCGGATCGGTCGGCGACTACGCCGATGCGAACTGGTGCGACATGTTCGTCACCTGGGTCGGTGTCCAGGCCGGCGTCCAGGGCATCGGCGGCGACGCCTTCGCCCCCGCGCATGCCGCGTGGTTCCAGGCGCAGGGCCGCTGGGGCACGACCCCCAAGCCGGGCGCGGTGGTGTTCTTCTCCTGGAGCGGCGGCAAGGACATCGACAGCATCGATCACGTCGGTCTGGTCATCAAGGACAACGGCGACGGCACGATCCAGACCGTGGAGGGCAACACCGACGACGCCGTGAAGGTCCGGACCCGGGACACCAGCGAGGTCGTCGGCTACGGCTACCCCGACTACGGCCAGTAGGCGCGCCTCACTCCGGCCGGGCTTCGCCGTGCGGCGAGGACCCGGCCGGAACCCTGTTCGGTGGGCCGAGGCGAATGGTTTACTGACGCGATCATCCCGGTTCCTGGGTCAGGAGGGTCGATGGTCCGGTTCGCGCCGTTGGCCCGGCTGCCGCGAACGGCCCGCTGGGCGGTGCGCGTCCTGGCCGTTCTGGTGGCGCTGACGCTCGTGCTCGGGCTGTACGGGTGGTGGACCGTACGGCGCTCGTACCCGCAGGTCGACGGGCGGATCACGGTCCCCGGGCTCGGCGCGGACGTCACCGTGCTCCGCGACCGGTGGGGCGTCCCGCAGATCTACGCCGACAGCGCCGAGGACCTGATGCGGGCGCAGGGCTACGTTCACGCGCAGGACCGGTTCTGGGAGATGGACTTCCGGCGGCACATCACGGCCGGGCGGCTGTCGGAGCTGTTCGGCACGACCACCCTCGACACCGACAAGGTCGTCCGCACGCTCGGCTGGCGGCGCGTCGCCGAGCAGGAGCTGCCGCTGCTGCGCCCCGAGACCCGCCGCTACCTCGACGCGTACGCCCAGGGCGTGAACGCCTGGCTGGCCCGGCACCGGAACACCGCCACGCAGAGCCTGGAGTACTCCGTGCTGGGCCTGCAGCGGACCGGCTACCGGCCCGAGCCGTGGACGGCCGTGGACTCGCTGTCCTGGCTGAAGGCGATGGCGTGGGACCTGCGCAGCAACATGGACGAGGAACTGGGCCGCGCGATCGCCGCCACCAAGGTCTCCCCGGCCCGCGTCGACCAGCTCTACCCCGGCTACCCGTACGACCGGAACCCGGTGATCGTCCCCGGCGACGGGCATTCCGGCGGCCGTACGGGCACGGCGCCGCGCGCCCGCGCGCTGTCGCCCGCGCTGACCCGCGTGGCCGCCGCCGTCCACGCGATGCCGACGATGATGGGCAACGGCGCCCCGGGCCTGGGCTCCAACTCCTGGGTCGTGTCCGGCGCGCGGACGAACACCGGCAAGCCGCTGCTCGCCAACGACCCGCACCTCGCGCCGCAGATGCCGTCGCTGTGGTATCAGGCCGGCCTGCACTGCCGGAGCGTGTCCGCGGCCTGCCCGTTCGACGTCACCGGGTTCACCTTCTCCGGCGTCCCCGGCGTGATCATCGGGCACAACGCCCGGATCGCCTGGGGGTTCACGAACCTCGGCCCGGACGTCACCGACCTGTACCTGGAGCGGGTCACCGGCTCGACGTACGAGTACAAAGGCCGCCGGGAGCCGCTCCAGGTCCGCACCGAGCAGATCAAGGTGGCCGGCGGCAGAGCCGTGACCCTGACCGTACGGGCGACGCGGCACGGTCCGCTGCTGTCCGACGTGATGGACACGGTCCGCACGGCGGGGAACGGCACCGCGGTCGCGCTGCGCTGGACCGCGCTGGACCCGGGCCGGACCGCCGACGCGATCGTGTCGCTGGACACCGCCGGGAACTGGGCGCAGTTCCGTGCCGCCGCCCGGTCCTTCGAGGTCCCCGCGCAGAACCTCGTCTACGCCGACGTCGACGGGCACATCGGCTACCAGGCGCCCGGCCGCATCCCGATCCGGTCGAGCGGCGACGGGCGCTGGCCCGCCCAGGGCTGGACCGGCAGGGAGGAGTGGACGGGCTACATCCCGTTCGACGAGCTGCCCAGCGCGTACGACCCGCCGCAGGGCTACCTCGTCACGGCCAACAACGCCGCCGTCGGGCCCGGCTATCCGCGGATGCTGACCCGCGACTGGACCTACGGCTACCGCGCCGCGCGCATCGCCGAACTGGTCGCGCGGACGCCGAGGATGGACGCGGCGACGATGGCGCGCATCCAGATGGACGACCGCAACGGGTTCGCGCCGACGCTCGTGCCGCACCTGCTGCGCGTCGGCTCCGGTCCCGCCGTCGCACTGCTGCGCGGCTGGGACTTCACCCAGCCCGCAGGCTCGGCGCCGGCGGCCTTCTACAACGCCGTCTACCGGCACCTGCTGCTGCGGACGTTCGACGACGAACTGCCCGACGGGGCGCGCCCCGACGGCGGCGACCGCTGGTTCGAGGTCCTGCGGAACCTCCTGAACCGCCCGGACGACCCCTGGTGGGACGACGTCCGCACGCCCGCGAAGGAGACCCGCGACGACATCCTCCGGCTCGCGGTCAAGGACGCCGAGCGGGAACTGCGCAAGCGGCTCGGCGGCGACCCGAAGAAGTGGCGCTGGGGCGACCTGCACACCCTCACGATCACCAACCAGACGTTCGGCACGTCCGGGATCGGCCCGGTCGAGTGGCTGTTCAACCGCGGGCCGCTGAATCTGTCCGGCGGTGACTCGCTCGTCGACGCGACCGGCTGGAACCCGCAGGAGGGGTACCAGGTGGACTGGGTGCCGTCGATGCGGATGATCGCCGACCTCGCCGACCTGGACCGCTCCCGCTGGATCAACCTCACCGGCGCCTCGGGCCACGCGTTCGCGGGCCACTACTGGGACCAGGCGCCGCTGTGGGCGCGCGGCGACACGATCCCGATGCGGTCCGACCCGGCGGTGATCCGCCGCGAGGCCGCTCACACCCTGACCCTGGCGCCTCAGCGCAGGTAGCGGCCGGCGACCGCGGCGCACGCGACGGCCGGCGCTCCGCGGGGGCGCACGGACATGGGACCTCCTCGTGGCGGCGGTCGTCACCCGTCATTTGCCTGCTTCACGGGCGAAAAACCACCTTGGCCTGATTCGGCCGAATTTGGCCGTTTCGAGGGCGCCGCTTCCGGGGGCGCCGACATTCTCCTGGTCAGCGGTCGCGGCGGGCGGCTCCCGGCATGGCCCCGCGGAGAGCGGGTATCGCGGACCGCGGTTACCAATCTGACTTTCCCCCTCATTCCAGTCACGTAGGAGGTAGCCATGTCCGATACGTCGCTTCCGCCGCCTGCCGGCGAGCCGATTCCCCAACCGGGTCCGAGCGACGCCGCCGCCCCTCGCCTTCCCGACCCGCCGGACGACGGCAGGATCTACGTCGATCCGGTGACGCCCCCGTCGGCCGAACCCACGCACCACGCCGCCACCGCGCCCACGGGTGAGCAACTGGTCGCGTACGCGATGACCCTGCGGGGCACCGCACGGGGCCGCGTCCGGGAGAACGTCAACGACTTCACGCAGTGGTACTACGGCGACAACACCGCCGCGTCCTGGTGCCTGATCTTCGTCTGCTGGTGCCTGAACCACTTCGGCGCGCTCGGCCTGATCGGCGGAAAGATCGCCTATGTGCCCGACCTGAAGAAGCGCGTCGGATCGAAATGGCACACCGACCGAAAGCTGATCTCCCGAGGCGACCCGGTCACCTTCGACTTCAACCACAGCGGCGAGCCCGAGCACGTCGGCTTCTTCGTCAAGTGGCTCAACTCGGGCCACACCACGTTCGAGTCGATCGAGGGCAACACCGGGAACGACCAGGTCGCCACGCGCACGAGGTACTGGAGCGACGTGTACGGCTTCGTGAAGCCGGGCCTGGCCGCCTCCGACCCGAGCCGGTACCCCGGCGTGGTCTACCGGTACGTCGCGGGCGCGCTGATGCACGACGCGCACGTCACCTGGATCCAGCAGCGGCTCGGCGCGCACCGGCACCCGGTGAACGTCGACTCCTACTACGGCCCGGTGACGGCCGCCGCGGTCACCGCGTTCCAGAAGGACGCGCACCTGCCCGCCGACGGAGAGGTGGGCCCCAAGACCTGGGCCGCACTCGCGAACTGACCCCGCGCGCCCGCCGATCCCCCGCGCGACCCCCCTCAGGCCGCCGTGCCCCGGCTCCACCGATGCCGGGGCGTGGCGGCCGTTTCACGGCGTTCGCCCAGGAGCTGATTCCCAGCCTGCTGACCCTGTCGGACGTCATGGGCACCGGCTGGTACGCCGCCGTCGCCGAGGCGTACCGCGCCATGGACGAACGCCGCGCCATCAAGGCCCTCCTGCGCCCCTGAGCGGCCCCGCGCGCCGGCTCGTGGAGTATCCGGCGACGAGGATCGCCTGCGCCACCGTCACGTCGAGGTGCTCCAGGAGTGCGAGGAGCAGCGGGGCGGAACCCGGGCGGGTCAGGTCGGGGGAACGGGGCGTACGGCGAGGAGGGCGATGTCGTCGGCGCTGTGGGCGCCGAGTCCGATGAGCAGTTCGTCGCAGAAGACGTCGAGGGGCGCGCGCGCCAGGGTTGCGGTGTGCCGGCGGAGCCGGTTCAGGGAGTCGTCGAGGGATTCGCCGCGGCGTTCGATCAGGCCGTCGGTGAACAGCAGCAGGGTCGAGTGGGCCGGCAGCCGATCGCACGCGGTCGGGCGCGGTACGTCGGAGTCCATGCCGATCAGGAGACCGGCGCCCTCTTCGAGATAGCGGGTGTCTCCTCCGGTGGTGGTCAGGAGGGGCGGCAGGTGCCCGGCGGAGGCGTGGTGCAGCTGCCACGGGCCGTGCTCGGGCCCCTTGAGCAGGGCGTAGAGGCAGGTGGCGGTGGCGTGCCGGTACAGGGTCTGGCACGCCACGTCCAGACGGCGCAGGACGTCTCCGGGCGGTTGCTGGCGGTCGAGGGCGATGCCGCGGAGCATGTTCCGCAGCGCGCTCATGGCGACGGCCGCCTGGAGGTCGTGGCCGGTGACGTCACCGATCACCAGTACGGTGTCACCGCTCGGGAGGACGAACGCGTCGTACCAGTCTCCGCCGACCTGAGCGGTGGTGCTCGAGGGGGCGTAGCGGGCGGCCAGCTGAAGGTGCTCGATCTGCGGCAGGTGGGGCAGCAGGGAGCGCTGCAGGCGTTCGGCGGTATGCCGGGTCTTCTGGTACAGGCGGGCGCTGTCCACACCCAGGGCGATGCCGCGGACCAGGTCGGACATCAGGGGCAGGTCCTGTTCGGTGAACGGTGGTCCCGCGCCGGTGCGGACCACGGTCAGGGCGCCGAGGACCTCCCGGCGGGCCCGCAACGGGGCGATCATGGCGCTGCTCGCGCCCAGTTGGGCGAACAGCTCCAGTTGGCGGGCGTCCAGGGGACTCGGCGCCCGGCCCGGCGGGGAGATGTTGGTGAGCAACAGGGGGCCGGCGCCGCGCAGTACCCGGGCCAGCGACCCGTGCGCGGACTCCGACACCGGCGGGAGGCGGCCCAGGTAGACCCCAGCGGTCAGGGCCTTGGGATCGTGGTGGACGACGCTGGTCCGCTCAACGTGGCCGTGCTCGCCCAGCAGGTCCACCACGCACCAGTCGGCCAACCGCTGGGTCAGGACCTTGCAGGCCCGGTTCAGCCCTTCTTCGAGGTCCAGGGTGCTGCTCAGCGCGCTCCCGGTGTCGGCCAGCAGGGACAGCCGCTGCAACGCGCCCTTGTACGTCTCCTCGCCGATCGTCCTGTCCGGAGCGGCCGGCGCCTGTCCGCCGCCGGACCTCGGGCGCGCCGCGTACCGGCCCTCCCTGGGAACGCGTGGCGTGGCGGACCCGGCCGCCATGGGGGTGAGCTGGGCGACGAACACGGTACGGCCGTCGGCCGACTCCTGGATCTGGATGTTGAGGCGGACGCGGACCAGCCGGCCGTCGCGGCACAGTGCCGGAAGCGGTATGGAGTGGCCGAGGATGCGGGGCTGGCCCGTGAGCAGCAGGGAGGTGAACGCGACCGTGTGGCGCTCCCGGAGGTGCTCGGGGATCAGCATGCTGACCCGCTGCCCGACGAGATCGTCCGGGTGCCAGCCCAGCAGGTCGGCCACGGGCTCGTTCACGGCGATGATCCGGTCTTCTTCGTCGGCCGCGATCGTCGGCACCGGACTGGCCTGCAGATCATCGGCGTCCCACGCCGCCAGTTCCACGGGCCTGGTACTGGGCGTGCCGGGGGCCAGGGTCCACGAGGCGGGGTGCTCGCCGGCGATCTGGCGGGCGATCTCATCGCAGATCCACTGCCAGAAGGCGCGGATCTGCGGAAGGGCGGGGAGTGTGAGCAGGCTCTCCTGCTGGGCCGCCGTGTCGGCGTCCTCGAGCACGTCGCAGAACGTGCCGAGATCCTCGGCGGAGTCCGCCGGGATCGCCACGGAGACGGAGATCGTGTCCGCCTCGGCGATCTCCTTCACCGCGGAGGCCATGGACCCGCCGAACACGTTGCTCAGGTCCTGCGCGATGATGACATCCTCCGCCCGCACCGGCACACCGCTCCGGTCCGGGCCGTACAGGACGAAGAACAGTTCGCGCAGGAGCGCCTCCCAGTGCTGCCGCGCCGCCGAGTACAGCGCGTACGGCAGGTCGACCAGCGTCACGGTCACCGCCGGGCCGGGGTGCGGCGTGACCCCCCACGCGGATGCCCGCGGTGGCGGGACGCCGGGCACCAGCTCGAACCAGACCGCCTTGCGGTCCCCCTCGATCCGCACGCCGTAGCCGGCGGCCAGGGCCTCGACCAGGACCAGGCCCCAGCCCGTGGTCGCGTACGGGTGGAGCTGGCGCTGTACGAGCCCGCGGCATGGCCGCTCGTCACTGATGCTCACATGGACCCGGCCGTCAGCGGCCCAGGCCCGCACCTCGATCTCGGTCCGCGCGTGTATCACCGCGTTGGTCACCAGCTCGCTGGTCAGCAGCTGCGCGGTTTCCACGAGATCGGGTGGGACGCCTTCGAGGGCCGACCGCACGAATTCTCGGGCCGGCGCGGCACTCTCCGGCCGAGGGGGGAGCCGCCGCGACGGCACCCCCGGCGGACTGGGGCTGCCCATACCGACACCATTCCCACAAACGAGGCGCGTAGGCGAGGCGGCGGTCGATGTACTACGGCTTGTAGTTATTGTGAAGTCGTGCGCCCTCCAGCATGGTTCCGCCTGATGCGCGCCGGGGTCTTCGCCGCGGTGTGCGTCGTGCTGTCCGTGACGGCGCACGGCCTGATGCACCCGCGGCCGGTGCCCGCGTACGCCGCTCCGAGCGCGTTCGCCG
This sequence comes from Actinoallomurus soli, assembly GCF_024055715.1. Taxonomy (GTDB): domain Bacteria; phylum Actinomycetota; class Actinomycetes; order Streptosporangiales; family Streptosporangiaceae; genus Actinoallomurus; species Actinoallomurus soli. The sequence continues at coordinate 482,954 of NZ_JAMXMV010000002.1, read as the reverse complement.
CGCTGACCGGCGTCGGGTTCTGCCTGGCCGACCGGCGGCGATCGGTGTGGTGGCTCCTGCTCGCGGTCGAGGTCGTCCAGGGCGGCCTGCACCTGTGGTTCAGCGCGGTCTCGGCCGGCCCGGCGCCGGGGTTGGCCACTTCGCGGACGTCCATGCCGGGCATGCACCACCTCGTCCCCGGCGTCGGGCATCCGGACCACCTCGTCCCCGGCCTCGAACATCCGGGCCCGCCCCACGCCGGCACGTCCGGCTGGGGAATGCTGATCGCGCATCTCCTCGCCGGCGTGCTGGTCGCCGTCTGGCTGTCGGCCGGTGAACGGGCCGCGTGGCGCGCGCTCACCGCGATGACCCGGCTGCTGCTCGCCCGCGCCCTGCGGGTGCTCGCGCTGCTCAGAGGCGTCTCGATCGCCACCACGCCCCGGGGAGCGAAGACCGGCCGCGGCCGCCGGAAGCGTCCCCGGCCGCAGATCGGCGCGCTGCGCCACACCGTGGTCCGCCGGGGCCCGCCCGCGTACGAGCGTCGTGCATCCATCCGTCTCGCCGTGACCGCGGCGGGTTGACGCCGGCCCGGAGATCGCTCCGGCGCGGAACGCGCGGCCGACATCGGCCGAGGCCGGGGATCGACCCCGCCCGTCCGGCCCGCCCGAGCGGCGGACCGGATCCGTCGTGGTCACGAGTCGATCCCACCTGCCGTCCGAGGACCTGCCATGCCCTTCTTCCCCTTCGCGCGCCGCCGCGCGCGGTCGCGCCGCCCAGCCCGCGCCCGTACCCGTCCCGTCACCGTGATCCGGGCATCCCGCCTGATCGCCGCGTCCCTCGTCCTGGCCGCGGCGGCCACCGGGTGCGCCGGGGCGTCGAACGCCCATTCGTCGCCTCCCGTCCGGATCTCCACACCCCCCTCCGACCTGCACGCCGCGACCCTGGGCACCGCGCTGCACGAGCCCGACCTGACCCTCACCGGCGTCTCCGGCAAGCCCGTGAACCTGCGGCGGGCCACCGCGGGCAAGCTGACCCTGGTGTACTTCGGCTACACGCACTGCCCGGACGTGTGCCCGACCACGATGGCCGACCTCGCCGGCGCGCTCCGGCTGATGACCCCGGCGCAGCGCGCCCGCATCGCCGTCGTGTTCATCACCACCGATCCCTGGCGCGACACCCCGAAGGTCATCCGCTCCTGGCTGGCCTCCTTCAACCCGTCCTTCATCGGCCTGACCGGCGACTACTCCACGATCGAGGCGGCGGCGAAGTCGGTGGGCGTCCCCCTGGAGCAGCCCAAGCGGACCGGTGCGGACTACGAGGTCGACCACGGCGCGGAGGTGATGCCGTTCGGGACCGACCATCTCGCCCACGTCCTCTGGACGGCGGGCGTGTCCTCCCGCGACTACGCCTCCGACCTGACCAAGCTGCTGGCCCGCATGCCGGCCGCGACCGCCAAGGGAGGCGGCGCGTGACCGCCGGTTCCCCGGCCACGCCGGTCTCGCGGGCCCCAAGGAGCCTTCGGGCCGCGGCGGGACTGCTGGCGCTGACGGCCGTCACGGCGGCCGCCTGCTCGTCCGGCTCCACCGGCCCCCGGCTGAAGGTCACCGGCGCGTACGTGCCCCGGCCGGCCTCCCCGGACGTCGCGGCCGCGTACTTCACCATCAGCGACTCCGGGGACAAGGGTGACGAGCTCACCGGGGTCACCGCGGACGTCTCCGCCCAGGCGATGATGCACCAGAGCACCGGACGGACGATGCGGATGGTCGACCGGGTCCCCGTCCCCGCCCACGGACGGCTGACGTTCGCGCCCGGCGGGTACCACGTGATGCTCGAACATCCGACGCGGTCGCTGCGGGAGGGTGACCACGTCCGGCTCACGCTGCGCTTCCGCCGGTCCGCCTCGATCACCGTCGACGCGCCGGTCGAGCCGGTGGGCTACCGGCCGGGGGCCTCGCCGTGACGGGTTCCGCCGAGCGGCAGGGGAACGGCGGCGCGGACCGTACGGTGAGCCGTCGCGGGCTGCTCGCGATGTCCTCGCTCGTCGGCGCCGCCGCCGCGGCCACCGTGGGCGCGGGCGCCGCCACGGCCGCGGCGGGGGAGTCCGCACGGGACCGCGGCGAGCGCAGGATCCCGTTCGACGGCGCACGCCAGGCCGGGATCCTGGCCCCGTACGCCGCGCACGGCTGGTTCGCCGCCTTCGACGTCGAGCCGGGGCTGCGCGCGGCCGGCCTGACCTCCCTGCTGCGGGCGTGGACGGACGCGGCGAGGCGGCTGACCGCCGGCCGCCCCGCGCCCGGCGACGACGCGATGGCGACCGGCTACGGACCCGCGTCGCTGACCGTCACCGTCGGGTTCGGGGCGTCCCTGCTGCGCCACCTCGGCGCGCCGGTCCCCGCCGCGCTCGCCCCGCTGCCGTCCTTCCCCCGCGACGAGATCGACCAGGCGCGCAGCGGCGGTGACCTCGGCGTGCTGTTCACCGCCGACGACGCGATCGTCGTCGCGCACGCCCTGCGGACCTTCACCCGGCTGGCCCGGGGCGCCGCGCGCGTCCGCTGGCAGATGAGCGGGTTCAGTACCAGTGACGGCGTGGTGACCGGCCGCGACGCCACGCCCCGCAACCTCATGGGCCAGCTCGACGGCAGTGGGAACCCGCGTCCGGGCGACACCGGGTTCGACCAGAAGATCTTCGTGGGGCCGTCCGGTGATCCGGCGTGGATGCGCGGCGGCAGCTACCTGGTCTTCCGCCGCATCCGCATGCTGCTCGACGAGTGGGACACCCTCACCCGGAGCCGTCAGGAGCAGATCGTCGGGCGGCGCAAGGACACCGGGGCGCCCCTGTCGGGCGGAACGGAGTTCACCCCGCTCGACCTGGGGAGACAGAACGCCGACGGCAGCCTCGCCATCGGCGCGAGCGCGCACGTACGGCAGGCGGCCCCGGAGACGAACGACGGGGCCGTCATCCTGCGCAAGGGGTTCTCCTACTTCGACGGCGTGCTGCCCGACGGGAGCCCGGACGCGGGCCTGCTGTTCCTGGCCTTCCAGGCCGACCCGGCGGCCGGCTTCACCCGGATCCAGCAGCGCCTCGCGCTCGCCGACGACCTCAGCCGGTTCATCCGGCACACCTCCAGCGCGCTGTTCGCGGTCCCGCGCGGCTGCCGGCCGGGGCGCCACCTCGGCCAGGACCTCTTGGAGTCACTGTGAAGCACGACATGCCCGGTATGCACGACATGCTGGCGCCGCTCACCTGGGCGCGCGCGCTGACCACCTGGCGGTTCGCGCCGATCACCGCGGTCCTGGTGGCCCTGGCCCTGGGGCTCTACCTCGCCGGGGTGCTCGCGGCACGGCGGAACGGCCGGGCGTGGCCCGTCGCCCGCACCGCGGCGTTCGTCGCCGGCCTGGCCGTGATCGTCGCGGCCGTCATGGGCTCTCCCGCCGTGTACGGCGACGGCGGGCTGTTCTGGGTGCACATGATCCAGCACCTGATGCTGATCATGGTCGTGCCGTGGCTGCTGTGCCTGGGGCACCCGCTCAGCCTGCTCCGGGCGGCCACCCGCGGCCGCGCCCGCGACCGCGTCGAGCGGATCCGCCTGTCGAAGGCCGCCGCGTTCGCGACCTCACCGATCACCGGGCTGGTCGTCTACGCCGGGGTGCTGTTCGGCGTGCACCTGTCGGGCTTCATGAACGCGATGATGGGCTCGCCCGCCCTCATGGCGCTGGAGCACGTGCTGTACGTCGGCGGCGGCTACCTGTACTTCTCGCAGCTGCTGACCCGCGACTCGCCGCCCCGGGAGCTGTCCTATCCGCTGCGGCTGTTCGCCCTGTTCATGGGGATGTCCGCCGACACCATCGTCGGCGTCGTCCTGCTCCAGGCGACCGAACCGCCCTTCCCCGCTTACGCCCGGATGCACCCCTCCTGGGGGCCGGGCCCGCTCGCCGACATCCACGGCGGCGGCGCCGCCATGTGGATCGGCGGCGACGGCCTGATGTTCGTCATGACGATCATCGTCATGCTCCGCTGGCTGTCCGACCGGTCCCCGGAGGCGGCCAAGGCGGGCCGGTTCTTCGAGTCCGTCCGGCAGGCCACCCTCGCCGCCACCGGAGACGAGGCCGCGCCCGGCACGGGCGAGGCGGACCGGGCCCGGCTGCGGGCGAGCGCGGACGTCGACGACGACGACGCGGCCCTCCAGGCGTACAACGCGCTGCTGGCCCGGCTCAACGGCCCCGGCGCGAACGGGCCGGCCGACCGCCCGCGTACGGGGTGAGGCGGACGGCCGGCCGTACGGTCACCGGCGGCGGAGGCGGGCGACCAGCAGGTTCGGGTCGGTGGCGGTGGTGTAGGAGGCGCTGAGCACGTCGACCCTGCCGCCGCGGACCGCCACCGAGGTCGGGTTCTGCAGCCCGTCATCGGCGTCCAGGACGGTGGAGACGGCGCCGCCGGGCTCGATGCGCACGACCTCGTTCGGGCCGTTGACGGCGGCCAGGAGCTCGTCGCCGCGTCCGGTGAAGGCGAAGTCGTCCAGGCCGGTCAGTCCCGTCGCCTCGACCCGCGGGACGCCCGCACCGCCGTCCGCGCGGACCGGGATCCGCAGCAGGGTGCCCTGGTCGAGGTTGGTGACCCACAGCGCGCCGCCGCGCATCTTGGCGCCGTTCACCCCGAGGAAGCCGGTGGAGGCGAGGTCGCCGGACGCGGACCAGACCGTGGGAGTTCCGCCGGTCAGCGGCACGGTCCAGACCCTGCCGAGCACCGAGTCGGTGATGAAGAACCGCCGGCGGTGCTCGTCGAGGGTCAGCCCGTTGGGCAGGCCGTCGGCGGGCAGGGCGGCGACGCGCCGGGCCGTCCCGCCCGGGCTCAGCCGCCACAGCCCCGTCAGGTCGGCGCCACCGGTGGCGTACAGGACGTACAGCGTGCCGTCGTGAGTCCGTACGATGCCGGTGGTCAGGGGGAAGCCGAGGACGGGCGTCCTGACGCCGCCGTCGGCCGGGGCCGGCAGGGTGGCCAGAATCCGGGTCCGGCCGGTGGAGTCGACGCGTGCGACCTGCCGGGCGGCGGCGAAGGTCACGTCGAGGGCACCGTTGGGCTCCAGGGCCACGTTCTCCGGCATCTGCCCCTTGGACAGGTCGAAGTGGACGGCGATTTTCGCCTCGGAGATGGGCGCGGTGGCCGCCGAGGCCGGGGCCGCGGTGACGGCCGACAGAGCGGCGGTTCCGGCCGCCAGAGCGGTCAGAACGGCACGCGAAAGCCTTGTTGTCATGGTTCCTTCCAGGTTTTCGGGCGCGCTGGAGACGGGCGCCCGCGCGAGGGGTGCCGCGGTCGCTTCGGAGAGGCTCAGCGGCGGGTCAGACGGTCGTCTTCGGCGTCGGGGGAGTCGTCGACGGCCGTGACGGCCCGGGACAGGAGGACAAGGGCGTGCCGGGAGGCCGAGCCGGGCTCCGCGGTGGCCACGACGACCCGCTGCCCCTGTTCGGTGTGCAGGGTCTGCTGGGTCACGGTCATCGCGCCGACGAGCGGATGCCGCATGTCGTAGACGCCGACGTCACAGACGCCGACCTTGTGGTCGGACCACATCCCGGCGAACTCCGGGCTCCGCATCGTCAGCTCACCGATCAGCGACGCCAGTGCGGGATCGTCGGGGTGCCGGCCGGCCGCGAGACGCAGGTGGCCCACGACGTCCCTGGCCTTGTGGGGCCAGTCCGCGTACAGCTCACGGGTGTGGGCGTCGCAGAACACCAGGCGCGGCATGTTGGGGCGCTCGGCCGGCCGCTCCGGAGCTCCGCAGTCCAGGTGACCGGCGTACAACGCGTGTCCCGTACGGTTCCAGGCCAGCACGTCACCGCGCCGGCCGAGGACGATGACCGGGACGTCCGCCAGGGCGGAGACCATCTGGCGTATCGCCGTCGTCACCCGTTCCGGCGGGGGCCGGCGATCGGCCGCCGGGCGGCGCGGAGCGGCGGCGAGGTCGTGCAGGTGACGGCGTTCGGCCGCGTTCAGGTCCAGCGCGCGGGCGATCGCGTCGAGCACCTCCAGGGAGGCGTTCAGCGAGTGCCCGCGCTCCAGCCTGGAGTAGTACGACGCACTGACCCCGGCCAGCAGCGCCAGCTCCTCGCGCCGCAACCCCGGCACCCGACGCCGGTCGCCGTACGACACCAGCCCTACGTCCTCCGGCCGCAGCCGGGCGCGGCGTGTCCGCAGGAACTCTCCGAGCTGCCGTTTCCCGTCCATGCGGCACAGTCTTCAACCCGCGCGGGAGTCCAGCCACACCCTGCCGTGGACAGGCACCGGGGAATGCGCCTCCGGTGGAGATGTGCGACAGGGCCGGAGATCCTCAGATGACGACCCGGCGCGAGATGACGCCGTGGCCCACCTCGTGGTGCTCCCACAGCTCGAAGTGCTCGCCGGGCATCAAGAACTCCGTGGCCTCTTCGTCGGTCACCGTCAGCGTGACCATGTGGTAGGTGTCGCCCGGTCGCAGCGGCTCCTGATCCTCCGTGGAGACCATCGCGTTGAAGGACCGGATCCGTTCCGGCTCGTGCCGGTGGGCGCGTACGACGATCCGCCGGGTGGAACTCTGCAGGTCCCATTCCTCCTCGGCGGTCGGATCGATGGTGACGAGCGCCCGGAACTTCAGCTGCCTCATGACCTCACCTCCTCAGGCCCTGCCTTCCCGGAATCGCCGGTCCCTACCGGGGCCGGGACGGCGCTGCGGGCCTCAGCAGTCACAAATGGCACAGCAGACCCGCTGGGCTCGCGGAAATGCTCCCGGAGCGCTGAGTAACTCGCGTTATTCAATCATATGATTCGGGTCACGTGCGTACGGTTTCACGCTGCGTGCTTGCTATCGTGCAGTCAGCATTTCGGCCTGTGCGCTTCGGACGTGTTCTCCGAGGTGGAAGCCGCGAGGAGTGTCCCCGTGTCGTCCCCAGTCCTTCGTTATCCGCGATTCTCATTTCGCGGACGTCTCATCAATCCCGTCGTGGGTATCGCGTCGGCGGGAATGGCCGTGATCCTTCTGGTCGCGGCGATCCTGATCGGAATTCGCCTGCAGCGGTCGCCCACCGCGGATGACGCGTTGAAGGTCGCTCTTTCCCAAGTCGGCACCACCGAGGACGCCGCCGGCGGCAGCAAGTTCAACCAGTGGTTCATGTCCTCGCCGTTCGCGAAGGCCGACGTCGCGCGCGACGGCGGATCGATCGGCGACTACGCCAACGCGAGCTGGTGCGACATGTTCGTCACCTGGGTCGGGGCCCAGGCCGGGGTCAAGGGGATCGGCGGCGACGCCTTCACCCCCGCGCACGCCAGGTGGTTCGAACGGCAGGGCCGCTGGGGCACGACCCCCAAGCCCGGAGCCGTCGTGTTCTTCTCCTGGAACGGCGGCAAGGACATCGGCAGCATCGAGCACGTCGGCCTCGTCATCAAGGACAACCATGACGGCACGATCCAGACCGTCGAGGGCAACACCGACAACGCCGTGAAGGTCCGGACCCGCAGCAAGGACTACGTCGTCGGCTACGGCTACCCCGAGTACTCCGCGTAGCCGCGTCATCTCCGCGTAGCCGCGTCATCTCCTCCACGAGCCCACGGGAAAAGTAAACCCTTCGTTAACGCGAAGCGTCACTTATCTGCCGCCGGTTTCTCCACCGCGCGGCGGTTCCTAGGAGGCTTGTTGAAAACTGGCGTCACACGGGCACTCGCGGTGTCCGCCATCACCGCCATGGGGGCCGGGCTGGCCGGCGTCGCCCATGCGTCCCCCCTCCCGAAGGCGGCTGCGCCCCTCAAGGCGGTCCAGCCCTACGACTTCAACGGCGACGGCCATCCCGACCTGGCGCTCGGCAACCCGTACGGCACGGTCAGCGGCCACGCCAACGCCGGCTTCGTCACGATCGTCTACGGCTCCTCGTCCGGCCTGAACACGAGCAAGAAGCAGGTCTTCAGCCAGGACAGCAGCGGGGTGCCCGGCGCCGCCGAGGCCGGCGACCACTTCGGCTACTCGATCACGTCCATGGACTACGACCGCGACGGCTACGCGGACCTGCTCATCGGCGCGCCCGACGAGGACACCACCGCGGGCACGGACGCCGGCTCCGAGACGATCCTGTGGGGTTCGCCGTCCGGGCTGACGGGGTCGGGCTCGGGCGCCATCGCCGAGCCCTCGTCGTACGCCGGCGCGGGTCACCGGTTCGGCTACGCGCTGACGGCGGGCGACCTCGACGGCGACGGCTACACCGACTGGGTCGACACGTCGCCGGGCGACGGCTATTTCTGGACCTTCAGTTCGGCCCCGAGCACCGCGCAGGCCAAGGCGCAGGTCAGGGCGCAGGGCGAGACGGCACGCTTCAGCCCGCCCGCGAGGCCGCACCGGCTCCGGGCGAAGAAGAGCGGCATCACCGCGGCGGCGGCGAGCAACTTCAGCGCCCTCACCCCGGCGATCGGCGACGTCAACGGCGACAACAAACTCGACCTGGTCGTGGGCTGGGTCTCCAGCGCCGACCCGAAGTCCGGCTTCGACGTGTGGGACTTCACGTCCCCGGAGGGCTCGGTCGTCGGTGAGGCGATCACCCGCGTGGACAGCCTCGCCGTGGCCGACTTCGACGGTGACGGCTACGCCGACATCGCCGCCGGCGGCGCCGACGAGAGCGCCGGCAAGGGCGGTCACGTCACGGTCTTCAAGGGCGACGCGAACGTCAGCCTGGCGAGCTCGAATACGATCACCCAGGACAGCTCGGGTGTGCCGGGCGCCGCGGTGACCGGTGACAAGTTCGGCTACGCGCTGTCCGCGGGCGACGTGAACAAGGACGGCAAGTACGACCTCGCGGTCGGCGTGCCGTACCGCACCGTCAGCTCCCAGTCGCACGCCGGCGAGGCGGTCGTCCTGTACGGCTCGGCCTCCGGGCTCACCGGCACGGGCGCCCAGGCGGTCTCGCAGAGCTACCCCGATGTGCCCGGCGCCGCGGAGCAGAACGACCAGTTCGGCTGGGCGGTCACCATGCTGAACGTCAACGCCGACGCCTACGGCGACCTGATCGCCGGCGCGCCCAACGAGAACGGCACGGACGGCGCGGTGAGCCTGCTCAAGGGCACCGCCACGGGCGTGACCGGGTCGGGTTCGGCGACCATCGGCGCCTCGACGCTCGGCGTCAGCGGCAAGCACGCCCTGGTGGGCCTGCGCCTCGGCCGTAACGGCTGACCCGCACGCCGACCGGACCGGCCGCCGGACGCCGCGCGGCCGGTCCACCGCCTCGGGGACGGGGTCCCGTCTCGGGAGAGGGTCTCCGCCTTTGGCTCCGCCCCCGGCTCGGTCTCAGGGGCGGGGCCAGGGGCGGCCGGTGAGGCGTTCGATGCCGCTGTTGAAGCGGCGGAGGTAGCCCACGAAGGCGGCGATGTCCTCGTCCGACCAGTCGGCCATGATCTTGTCGAGGCTGCCGACGAGGGTCTCACGCTCCTCGTTCAGCATCTGCTCGCCCTTGTCCGTGATGCGGAACTTGCGGGCCATGCCGCCGGCGGGGTCGGGGATGCGCTCGACCAGGCCGGAGCGCATCGCCGCGGTCGTCTGCCGTTGCAGGGTGGAGAAGTCCAGCCCGAAGGCGTCGCTCAGCTCGCTGATCGACATGGGCCCCTGGATGCGGATGCGGCTGAGGAGAACGTACGCGCTGCGGTCCAGCGCACCGGCGGCCCTGCGTCTGAGGAACTCGTGCCGGCTGAGCAACATCTGCTCGTACTCGACCTCGTACGTGGGCCTGCTCAACTGCCTTCGCCTCCTGGTGGTGCCCAGGCCGCTCGGCGCGCCAGGTCCGGAGAGCGGCCTCCCCCTCATGCTCCCACAGTGATTTGCGTCTTACACAAGGTGTGCATTGTGCAAACAGTATGCATAATGCATGCTTGGTGTTCCGCGATCTATGAGGAGTCCTCCTTGGAAGCCCCCCAGCCCACCGCCCGCGCGGGCGGCGTGGTTCTCACGCTGGCCCTGGCCGGCATCACGGCAGCGATCATGCAGACGCTCGTCACGCCGCTGATCCAGGAGCTGCCGAAGATCCTGCACACCGGCTCCTCGAACGCCGCCTGGGTGATCACCGTCACCCTCCTGGCGGGAGCCGTCTGCGTTCCGGTCTTCGGCCGCCTGGGCGACCTGGTGGGCAAGCGCCCGATGCTCCTGGTGTGCTCGGTTCCGCTGGTCGCGGGCTCGGTGGTGTGCGCGCTGTCCTCCTCGGTCGTCCCGATGATCGTCGGACGCGGCCTGCAGGGCATGGGGATGGGCATGGTGCCGCTCGGCATCGCCCTGCTCCGCGACGTGGTCCCGAGGGAGCGGCTCAGCTCCTCCATCGCGCTGGTCAGCGCCTCCATGGGGATCGGCGGCGGTCTGGGCCTGCCGATCGCGGCGGCCGTCGCCGAGTACGCGAGCTGGCGCGTGCTGTTCTGGGGATCGGCCGTCCTGGCCGCGGTGGTCGCGATCCTGATCTGGTTCCTGATCCCGAGTGTGCCGGCCGGCGCCAAGGGCCAGCACTTCGACGCGCCCGGCGCGATCGGGCTCGGCATCGGCCTGGTCTGCCTGCTGCTGGCGGTCTCCAAGGGCGCCGACTGGGGCTGGGCGTCGGGGACCACGCTCGGCCTGTTCGCCGCCGCCGTCGTCGTCCTGCTCGCGTGGGGGGCGTGGGAGGTGCGCAGCCGCGAGCCGCTCGTCGACCTGCGCACCACGGCCCGCCCCCGCGTCCTGCTCACCAACGTCGCCTCGATCTTCGTCGGGTTCGGCATGTACGCCTCGATGCTGGTCGTGCCGCAGCTCCTGCAGTTCCCCAAGGCCACCGGGTACGGCCTGGGCCAGTCGATGCTCGCGGCGGGCCTGTGGCTGGCGCCCGGCGGCGTCATGATGATGATCGTGTCCCCGCTGGGCGGGAAGCTCACCAACGCCCGCGGCCCGAAGTTCACCCTGATCAGCGGCGTCCTCGTGCTGGCCATCGGCTATGGCCTGTCGCTGGTGCTCATGGGCTCGGCCTGGAGCCTCATGCTCGCCATGATGATCATCAACAGCGGTGTCGGTCTCGCCTACGGCGCGATGCCCGCCCTGATCATGAGCTCCGTCCCGCTGAACGAGACCGCCGCCGCCAACGGCTTCAACACCCTCATGCGATCCCTGGGCACCTCGACCGGCGCCGCCGTGATGGGCGTGGTCCTGGCGCAGCTGACCGTGACCCGGGCCGGCTACACCTTCACCTCCGAGAACGGGTTCCGCGCCGGCCTGGGCATCGGCTGCGGCGTCGCCCTCCTGGCCGCGCTCATCGCCGCCGCCATCCCCGCCGCCCGTACCGCCACCGCCCGGCACGCCGCCCCGGAGACGGTGGCCGACCCGCAGCCCGCCGAGATCGACACCTGACGGGCCCTCGGCCCGGCCACCCTCCCCCCGGCGGAGCCCGGCACGCTCTTCGTCATGGGGCGGCCTCCGGCTGATCGACTGAACCGTGCCCGCCTCAGCCGGCGGTGCGGAAGTGCTCGGTGGCGACGTCACGGAGACTGCGCGCCGCGGCGGAGAGGTAGCCGTCGTCGCGGTGGACGAGACGCAGGACGCGGTGGCAGTCCGGGGCGTCGATCCGCAGCCAGGCGACGGACGGGCCCGCCGCCGCCTCGTACGCGGCGGCGGGAAGGAGCCCGATGCCGAGCCCGGCGCTGATCAGGCTGCGGATGGCGGCGGGCTCGTCGCCCTCGCAGGCGATGGCGGGTTCCAGCCCGGCGTCGGCGAACAGGCGGTCCAACAGGCTGCGCTGCCAGTAGCCGGGCCGCGTCGTGACGAACGGCTCGTCGGCCAGCGCGGGGACACCGACCTCGGACCGGCCTGCCAGCGGGTGGTGCGGGGGGACGGCGAGGAGCACCTCCTCCCGCCGGATCTCCACCGAGCGCAGGTACGACCCGGGGAGCGGCTGCGATGCGAGGCAGAGGTCAACCTCCCCCGCGGCCAGTTGCCGGAGCATCACCGGCGCGGACGACTGGCTGAGCCTGACGTTCACTCCCGGATGGTCACGGAGAAACGCGGCGAGCAGGTCGCTCAGCGCCTGCAGGTTCTCCGCGGCGATCGATACGGTACCGAGGTCCAGCCCCGCCGCGTCGGCGAGTTCGCGCCGGGCGTCGTCGAGTTCGCCGAGCGCCCGGTCGACCCGCGCGAGGAACAGAGCGCCGAAGTGGTTCAGCCGGATCCTGCGGCCGTGCCGGTCGAAGAGCGGAACGCCCAGTTCGGCCTCGAGACGGGCGATCGTGCGGCTGAGCGATGGCTGAGCCACCCGGAGTTCCTCGGCGGCCCGGCTGATGTGCTCGCGGCGGGCGACGGTCTGGAAGTAGTACAGCTGCAGTAGCTCCACTCATGCCTCCTCAGGCATGAAGTTATGGCATAACTGGACTTGGACGCTATGAGCGGACCCTCTCTAACGTCGTCGGTATGACGTCCCAGGCCGCTGTTCCAGCACACGAACGGGTTCCCGCTGCAGGCTCGGCGGGTCCCTGGCTGACGCTCCTCGCCACGGCCGGCGGGTTGTTCCTCGCCGTCATGTCGACGACGGTCATCAGCGTGGCGCTGCCGTCCATCGGGGCCGATCTCGGAGCCGGCGCGACGGAACAGCAGTGGATCGTCGACGCCTATGTCCTCGTCTATGCGAGTCTGCTGGTGACCGGGGGAACGCTCGGCGACCGGTGGGGCCGCAAGGGCGCCTTCATCGGCGGGGTCGCCGCGTTCGGCCTGGGCTCGTTGCTCGCCGGGCTCGCCCCCACGGTGCCGGTGCTGCTCGCCGGCCGGGTGATCCAGGGGCTGGGACCGGCGTTCCTCGTCCCAGGCAGCCTGACGCTCATCCGGCTGGCGTTTCCCGACGAACGCCGGCGGGCCACTGCCATCGGGCTGTGGTCCACGAGCTCCGGACTGGCGCTGGCCATCGGACCGGTGCTCGGCGGCGTCATCGTCACCGGTCTCGGCTGGCGTTGGGTGCTGTTGATGAACGGCCCTCTATCGGCCGCGCTGGTCGTCCTGGCGGCCCGTGTCATTCCGCGACCGGCCCGTGCGACGGCCCGACACCGCTTCGACCTGCTCGGTGCGCTGTTGACGACGGCCGGCCTCGCGGCCGTCGCGTTCGGCCTCATCGAGGGCCAGCGCCTCGGATGGGCCTCACCGGTCATCATCGGCTCGTTCGCCACGGGTATCACGATCCTGATCGTCTTCGTCGTCTGGGAGCGTCACCGGGCCGAACCGCTGATCGACGTGTCGCTCTTCCTGCGACCCGCGTTCACCGCCGCGAACGTCGCGGGCCTGGTCGTCTTCTTCGCCTTCATCGGCCTGATCGTCTACCTGAGCGCGTACTTCCAGCAGGTGCACGGAGATCCTGCCGACACGGCGGGGATCGACGTCGCGGCGATCGGGGTCGCCTTCGCGCTCGCCGCTCCGGTGTCCGGCCGCCTGGTCGGCAGGTACGGCGCGCTCCCGCCGATGCTGAGCGGACTGGCCCTCGGCGGCGTCGCCGTCCTCGGGCTCCTGAGACTCGGCACCGGCACCGGGATCGGTGCCATCTGGTGGGACCTCGCGCTCGGCGGCTTCGGGATCGGCATGTGCCTGACCCCGATGACCGTTACGGCGCTGTCAGCGGCGGGCACGACCCGGGCGGGCATGGCCTCCGCCGTGCACAACGCGATGCGCCAGCTCGGACAGGTCCTCGGCGTCGCCGTGCTGGGCGCGCTCGTGTACGCACGGCTGCCGCGGCACGGTTCCGGCGGGCGGCTCTCCGCCGCGGACCGGGCGCTGTTCGTCGACGGCCTGCGCCATGCCGTCTGGACGGCGGGCCTGGCTCTCCTCGCCACCGGGGTCCTGGTCTGTCTCCTCCTGCTTCCCTCACCTCGGCGTACGGCGAGCGGACGGCGATGAGTACGAGCGATTCGGATTCAGGTTCGGGGGAGCGCAGCGGCCGCGGACCCGGCGAGGCCGGTCCCGATCGAGCACAGTCGTGTGGTGGACGGCCTGCCCTCGATGGTGAGGTACAGCATCTCGATCATCCGCTGCTGGTCGCTGCCGTTGTAGTCCCGGTAGACGACCCGTACCAGGCAGGTGTCGTTCCCGTCTCCCTGCGGCGTGATGACGGTGCGGTAGCCATTGAGCCACGTCACGCGGCCGTCCGCTCCGGTGAGGGGCTGACCACGGTCGAACCGCAGCTTGACCTGAATGTCCTCGGTGGTGCTCCGCCACGTGCAGTCCCACGGGCTTTCGGACACCCGGTCACCGGCGTCGATGCCGGGGACGATGTCCAACGCCTTCTCGCCGAGCAGCGCGCACGCTTTCTGCCGCCCCAGCGAGCGCGCCGGCAGGGACCGCCGTCTGATCGGCCCTTTCCTGATGACGCCGACCGCGCTCGTGGTGGCGGTGTCCGCGATCTTGCATAGCGGCGCGGGCTTGTTGCTGTCCGCGCTGACGATGACGGTGAAGCCGTCGTCGGGAGGCGGCAGCAGGAGCGTACGGTCGCACTCACCGCCCGACGCCCGTTCCGCGACGACGCGAACGGGACCCATGGTCCTGACCGAGGATGCCTCTTCCGGGCCGGACCCGGCAACGAACTGCACCTCGACGTCCACGACACCGTGCGTACGCGAGTGGACGATCACGTCACAGCGGTTGAAGTTCCCCGCGGCGTCGTCCACCTCGGTCTCGCCGTACTTCCCGAGAGGGCCCGGGGCGATCAGGGCACAGGGATCGGCGTCCTCGATGCCGGGCCGCTCCGACGGCTTCGGCTGCGCGTGCGGAGGCTTCTTCGGGGATTCCCGGCTCAGGTGCCGCAGCGTGAACCAGCCCCCGGCCGCCGCCAACGCCACGACGACCGCGCTCACCGCGATGAGACGCGAGCGACGCCGGACGGGCCCCGGTGGGGGACCTGGGTCCCCCACCGATCCGCCCGGCTGCCCAGGTCTCGGCACAGGCACAGACGTGAATTTCTTCGGCGGCGGCACGGGGACGACGCCGATCGGAGCCGGCGCTTCCACCGATTCCGCGAGCGCGGCCAGCCGCCGGTGCGCCTCGGCCGCGTCGGGCCGGTCCGCCGGGTCGGGCCGGAGCATCGCCGCCAGGACGTCGCGCAGCGGCTCGACGTCCTTAAACGGGTCATCGGATTCGCTGGGGGCAGGAACCGTACGGACCGGCCGGCCGAGGATGAGCGCGAGGATCGTGACGGCGAGGGAGAAGACGTCCGACGCCGGCTCAGGCCGTCCTTTCACTACCTCGGGAGCGGCATAGGCCGGGGTGTGACCGAGCTCGCCGTTCGGCGTGATCGTCTCCCTGTGCTCCATCCGGTACGCCGCGCCGAAGTCGGTCAGCTTGGCGGTCTCGTCGGCGATGAGGATGTTGCCGGGCTTGACGTCGCAGTGGACGATGCCCTTGGCGTGCAGGGCCGTCAGGGCGTCCGCGATCTGCGCGCCGATGCCCGCCGCCCACCGAGCCGGTTTCTTCTCCCGCCCGTCCAGGCTCCCGTGCGGGACGTGCTCCAGCACGAGCCACCAGGTGACGCCCGTGTCCGTCTCATCCCGTTCGACGTTGTACAGGGTCACGACGTGGGGATGGCTGAAGGCCGCCTGGGCGCGTGCCTCCGCCTTCAGCCGTGCCAGCGCGGCCGCACCGTCGTCGGCCAGGCGTTTGAGGACGACCTTGCGTCTGAGATCGAGGCCCTCGTCCACGGCCTCCCAGAGCTCGTTCGTTCCCCCGTCCAGCGGCCCCTTGGTGACGCGGTACCGCCCCGCGACGAGATCTCCTGGTTCCACCGCCACGCCTCCCCGTCAGGAACGCCCGTACGCGACGCCCGATCGACGCTAGTGCGTGACATACCGGGTACGCGCCGTTTCCGGGGAACCCAGGCGCCCTAAGCGGGGACGCCCTGAGCGGAGGCCGTACGCACGACTCACAGTCCGGCCAGGTCGAGGCTCACGGGACCGGCACCGCGAGTTCGGCCGCGCGGCAGCGGAACACTAAATGCCGTGGGTCACGGTCGTAGATGATCGTCGAGTCGGGGCCGAACCTGGCGATGGCGGCGTATTCGCGCCGGTACCAGCACCACATCACGAGCCATTGGGAGCACAGGCTCTGGACTTCGGCGAGTTGGGCCGGAGAGGGATCGGGCGGCTCGGGCCGGCGCGGCGAAGGCGGCCACGGGGACCGATCGGGCTCGGTGATGAGGATGCCGAGGGCGCCGAGGAGTCGCCGGATCATGACGTCCCCCGGATCTCGGCGAGTTCGGCGGCGGTCAGGATGACGCCGGGTGCGGCGATGAGGGCGTGCACGGTCTTGCCGTGGTCGCCGTAGGTGACCCAGCGGGCGGCGGCGTGCTGGTCGACGATGGTCAGGCCGCGTCCGCGTTCGGCGAGCAGGCCGCCGTGCTGCTGGGCGGGCAGGGGGTCGGGGTCGGGGTCGCCGACGGCCAGGTGCGCGTACCGATCGGTGACGGTCAGCCGGACGCCGATCGGCCGGATGTCGTCCGGCCAGGTGGGGTGCATCGCCTCGGCGGCGCGTACGGCGTTGGTCGTCAGCTCCGACGCCAGCAGCGCGATCTCGTAAGAGTCGTACGGGCGCCCGGCCACGGCGTCGGCGGCGAAGCGCCGGGCGTCGCGTACGGCATCGCGTCGGACCTGGAGCGAAAGGACCGCGGACGCCGGTTCGGGGGGATATGGCGAGCGGTCGGCGATGACCGCCGGATCTGGTGTCACGGGAGATCAACTCTCTGTAGTTGCGCCAGGTCGTGTTGACCGAACGGGTGGGGGTTCGGTACGGCCTAGCATGCATCTCCGACGAGAAACTTTCAATGAGAAACCTTCGGGCAGTAGAAAATGAGTCGTATGTCGGATTCCCAGTCGTCGCTGCCACTGTGGCCTACGATCGGGCGCATGCCAGAACGGCGCAGCCCAACAGCACGGCGACGGGAACTCTCCAATGCCCTCCGGCGGCTACGCGAGGAGGGTGGCTTTACCGTGGATGACGCCGCCGAGGCGCTCGACTGCTCCACCGACAAGATCTTGTGGATGGAACGAGCCGAGTGGGTGAAGCCGAAGCTCCGCGACGTCCGTGATTTGCTCGACAGATACGGCGTCACTGATGCGAAGCACCGCGAAAAGCTGTTCGCGATGGCCCGCGAGGGCAGCCAACGCGACTGGTGGCAGCCATATCGCAAGATGCTGTCCGACCGGTACACCACCTATATCGGCCTGGAGAGCGAAGCCGATGACGTGCTGACCTTCGAGCTGGCGGTCTTCCCTGGCCTGATGCAGACCGCCGATTACGCCCGCGGCCTCATCCAGTCCGGCCCCGCCGAGATCTCCGACGAGGAGGTCGAGCAACGCGTGAAGGTTCGAACGGAGCGACAGCGGATCCTGTTCGGCGATGCTCCAGCGCGGCTGTGGGCGATCATTGACGAGGCCGCCCTTCACCGACCGGTCGGCGGCCCCGAGGTGATGCGCGCCCAGATCCAGCGGCTGATCGAGTTGGCTGAGCTGCCGAAAATCACGTTCCAGGTGATCCCGTTCTCCGCAGGTCCGCATCCGAGCACGGCGGGTTCTTTCACGATCCTGTCGTTCCCGCGCGACCCGGACGCGGCCTACGTGGAGACGGTCGCCGGCGAACTCCTGGTCGAAGAGGCCGCCGACGTGCGCCGATACGAGGCGGTGTTCCGCCAATTGATCGCGAAGGCGCTGAGCCCTGAGGATACGATCGCGATGCTGTCGAAGGAGGCAGCGCGTAACTAACCCACGACCCGAGAGACGTGTACCGATGACCCAACAGGACCTCCCGCGCGCTCTTGCATGGCGTAAGTCCCAGCGCTCCCAGCAGCAGGGAGCCTGCGTCGAGGTTGCCGTCGTCGACAGCTGACCGCGTGAAAGAAAGCCCCGGTTGCCGTAGTAGCCGGGGCTTTCACGGGTTACGTAATGGTCGATCTGGGACTGTGCCGCGCGGGGGAAGGGCGCGGACGGCATCGGCCGGGTAGAGCGGTCCGCTCGCCGGGCGAGGCGTCGTTTCTCGAGGTGTCTACTGACGCGAGCACAATTCTCCTCTCAGTAGACGGTGCTGGAAGACGACAGGCGATCCGGTGGGCGCACTGCGGAGGATTGCTCGGCATATCCCCGGGGCGGCCGCGTGCGGTCGTACGGGATGCTCGGCCAAGGCTTCGCCTGGGGGCTCGTCGCGTTGGAGGCTGTCCCCTCAGGAGGGACAAAGTGGCCGCCGGCGGGACACGCGCCGAAGACGACCACCCACCCGGGTGCCCGATTCGGCGCGATTGCCCCCGTTGTCGGTGGCGTGGTGCCGTTGCCGGGCCTTCGGTACGTCGTGGGCCGGGGAAGGGCGCGGCGACGGCGAACCGTGTCAGAGGTGGCCGGACAGGTCGGCCAGGAGGCGGCGCTTGGACCTCGCGCCCATGATCTGCTGGACGACCTGGCCGTCGCGGTAGAGGTTCAGCGTGGGGAAGCCCATGACGCCGTAGCGCTCGACGATCTCCGGGTTCTCGTCACCGTTGATCTTGGCGATCCGGATGCGGTCGCCGTACTCCGCCTCGATCTGCTCCAAGATCGGGGCGATCATCCTGCACGGCGGGCACCACTCCGCCCAGAAGTCGACCAGTATGGGCGTCTCGCCGTGGAGGACGTGCTCGTCGAAGTTCTCGGTCGTCAGCGTGATCATTTGTATCCTCCGGGAAGAAGACGCAGCCCGGGCAGGACCGCGACAGTTGGTCGGCCACCTCGGTCCGCCGCTTGATCAGGTCGCGGATCTCGGCGTCGATCTCGGCGAGCCTGCGCCGGTAGACGGCCACCGACTCGGGACAGGAGGCCCCCGTCTCCCGGCCCGAGCGCAGGCAGTCCACGAACGGCCGGGCGTCCTCCAGCGTGAAGCCCGCTCCCAGGAGCGAGCGGATCTCCGACACCAGGCGCAGGTCCGACTCGTCGTACTCGCGATAGCCATTGGCCGCACGGCGCGCCGGAAGCAGCCCCTGCTTCTCGTAGTAGCGCAGCGCCCGCGTGCTCACCCCGGCGCGCTCGGCCAGCTCGCCGATCCGCATCGACACCTCCCGATCGACCGCCGACAGCGACGGTAGCCCTTGACACCGGCGTCAAGGTCAAGCCGGGAACCGCGGCTCGGCGGCGACCCCGGGCCGATCCCCTGCCCAGACGGGCTTCTATGGGTCTCATATAGAAGTCTTCGGTCCCCTGGACGGCATGAGTGAGAATTCGGCAGTCGGAACCGAGTCGGACTTCCGTGTGGTGCTCTCGGACGCCGAGCGAAACGAGTTGGCGGCCATCGCCCGCGAACTGACGCAGACCCCACCGGCACTGGTGGACGACGAGAAGTGGCTGGCCGTCGCCTACCGGCTCGCGGCGGCCGTCCCGATCCGGGTCCGGCAGGAGCTGCGCCGGTTCCAGCACGACCCCGGGCTGGACGGCGTGCTGTTGCTGTCGAACCTGGGGCTGGACGACGAGACCCTGCCCCAGACCCCCACCCGGCGCGGTTCGGTCGAACGCGACGCGACGCTGCCGGCGGCGACGCAGGCGCTGATCGCGCTCTGCCTGGGCGAGATGATCGCGTACCAGAAGGAGAAGGACGGCGCGCTGGTCCAGAACGTGGTGCCGGTCCAGGGGCAGGAGCGGACGCAGAGCAACGCCGGCTCCGCCGACCTGGAGATGCACGTGGAGAACGCCTTCCACGCGCATCGCCCCGACTACGTGATGCTGATGTGCCTGCGCAGCGACCACGAGAACCGGGCCGGGCTGCTCACCGGCCCGCTCCGCCGGGCGTTCCCCCACATCCCCGTCAAGGTACGGGAGGTGCTGTGGCAGGAGCGCTTCGAGACCGAGGCGCCGCCGTCGTTCGTCGCCTCCGGGGCGAAGAATCTGCGGCATGCGGTGTTCTCCGGCGCGTCCGGTGACCCGAACATCCTGGTCGACTTCAACGCCACCAGGCCGCTCGACGACGAGGCGCGGGACGCCATGGACGTGCTCAAGGAGCACCTCGCCGCCGCGGCCCAGACCTTCGTCCTCGGCTCCGGTGACCTGGCCGTGGTCGACAACCGGATCACGGTCCACGGGCGCAGCGAGTTCGTCCCGCGCTACGACGGCCGGGACCGCTGGCTGCACCGCAGCTTCATCCACCTGGACGGCCGGCGGTCGCTGGGCTCCCGGGTCGGTGACAGCCAGGTCATCGCCTAAGCCACAGCGCAGCACGATGCGAACGGAGACGGGAATGCGGACGAAGCCGGTCAGCGGAGTCCTGGACACCATCGGGAACACGCCCCTGGCCGAGCTCAGCGCGCTGATGCCGGGGTTCAGGGGCCGGGTGTTCGGCAAGCTCGAGTTCTTCAACCCGGGCGGCAGCATCAAGGACCGCTCCGCGGCGGGAATGATCCTCGAAAAGATCAAGTCCGGCGAGCTGGAGGCGGGCCGCTCGGTCATCGTGGAGTCCAGCTCGGGGAACCTGGCGATCGGCCTGGCCCAGATCTGCCGGTACTTCGGCCTGCGGCTGATCTGCGTGGTGGACGCCAAGACCACCGAGCAGAACCTGGCGATACTGCGCGCCTACCAGGTCGGCCTGGACGTCGTCACCGACCCCGACCCGGTGACCGGGGAGTTCCTGTCCGTGCGCAAGAAGCGGGTGTGGGAGATCGTCGAGGCCACGCCGCACGCGTACTCCCCGGACCAGTACTCGAACGCGCTGAACCCCAAGGCGCACGAGCGCACCATGGCCGAGATCGCCACCGCGCTCGACGGCCGGGTCGACTACCTGTTCTCCGCGACGAGCACCACGGGCACGCTGAACGGCTGCGCCGCCTACGTACGGGAGCACGGCCTGAACACGACGCTCATCGCGGTGGACGCGGTGGGCAGCCTCCTGTACGGCGACGAGGCGGCTCCGCGGCTCATCCCGGGGCACGGTGCCTCCGTCGCGCCGGCGCTCCTGGACCGCTCGATCCCGGACCAGGTCGTCCACGTCAGCGATCTGGACTGCGTCGTCGGCTGCCGCAAGCTCGTGGGCCGGGAGGCGATCCTCGCGGGCGGGTCCTCCGGGGCGACCGTCGCGGCGCTGGCGCGGGTCCGCCGGCAGGTCCCCGACGGGGCCACCTGCGTGCTCATCTTCCCGGACCGGGGGGATCGCTACCTCGACACCATCTACTCGGACTCCTGGTCACGACGCAGTTCGGCGAGGTCGCCCACCTGTGGAAGGAGGACGAGGTCGAGGTATAGGCCGGGCATAGCGGGCACTCGGAGACTGAATCCCGTGACGACACGGCTGCTGGTCCTTGCCCAGAAGGAGATCGAAGACATCCTCGCCGGCTCCCCGGCGGCGGTGGTGGACGCGGTGCGGACGGCGTACCGGCTGCACCACCGGGAACAGACGGCGGTGCCGCACTCGACGTTCCTGCGGTTCCCCGGCGACACGGTCAACCGGATCATCGGCCTGCCGGCCTACGTCGGCAGGCCCGTCCACGCGGCCGGGATGAAGTGGATCGCGTCCTTCCCCGGCAACATCGCGGACGGACTGCCACGGGCGAGCGCCGCGATCATCCTCAACTCCCTGGACACCGGCCGCCCCACCGCGTTGCTCGAAGGGTCGCTGATCTCGGCGCACCGGACCGCGGCGAGCGCGGCCCTCGCGGCCCGGCTGCTCGGCGAGGCGGAGCCGACCGGCATCAGCCTGATCGGGTGCGGCGTGATCAACCAGGCGGTCCTGCGCTACGTACGGCACCTGCTGCCCTCGGTGACGCAGGTCCTGCTGCACGACGTCGATCCGGCACGCGCGGAGGCGCTCGCGTCCGGGCTCCCCGGCGGGCTGACGGTCCGCCGGACCACCGACCTCGACGCCGCGCTGGCCGCCCACCGCCTGGTCTCCTTCGCCACCAACGCCTCGACCCCGCACACCGGCCTCGACGCCTGCCGGCCGGGGACGGTCGTCCTGCACGTGTCGCTGCGGGACCTGCGTCCGGAGGCGCTGCTGGCGGCGCGGAACGTCGTCGACGACCCCGACCACGTCGACCGCGAGCGCACCTCGGTGCACCTCGCCTCGCAGCAGGCGGGGAACCGCGACTTCATTCACGCCACCATCGGCGCGCTCCTCGACGGTGAGCCCCTCCCGGCCGGGACCGGGCAGGTCACGGTGTTCTCGCCGTTCGGCCTCGGAGCGCTCGACATCGCGGTGGCCGAGATGGTCCGGCGGACCGCGGAGAACAGCGGCGCCGGCCAGTCCGTGCCCTGGTGATCCAACAGGAGATATCTCATGTCGCAGAAGCAGGTGACGTACCTGGTCGTCGTCAACGACGAGGGCCAGTACTCGATCTGGTGGGACGGGCGCGAGCTGCCGGCCGGGTGGCACGCCGAGGGCACGCGGGGCGGCAAGGAGGAGTGCCTCGCGCACATCGACGAGGTGTGGACCGACATGCGCCCGCTGAGCCTGCGCCGGCGGATGGAGAGTGTCTGACCGATGTCCGATGAGGAGATCCGCCCGCTGCCCGGGCTCATCGCCGCGCAGGTCCGCCGGACGCCCGACGCCTTGGCCGTGCTCGGTCCGGGTGGGCGGCGCTCCTACACGTATCGCGAGCTGGAACGCCGGGCCGGGCAGGTGGCGGCGTTCCTGCGCGGCCGGGGGATCCGGCCGGGAGCGCACGTGGCGGTGCGCATGGAGCGGAGCCCCGAGCTGATCGCGGCGCTGCTGGGCGTCTGGAAGGCGGGCGCGGCGTACGTGCCGATCGACCCGGCCGGTCCCGCCGAACGGTCGGCGCGGATCCTCGCCGACGGCGCCGCCGCCGTCGAGCTGACCCCCGAGCTCTTCGCCGAGATCCCGGACGACCCGGCCGAACCCGCCTTCCCCGCGCTCGACGGGGGCGACGAGGCGTACGTGATGTACACGTCGGGCTCGACCGGGACGCCCAAGGGCGTGGTGATCACCCACGCCGGGATCGCCAACCGCGTCCTGTGGACCGTACGGCGGCACGGGCTCGGCCCGGCGGACCGGGTGCTGCAGAAGACGACGATCGGCTTCGACGCCGCGGGCTGGGAGATCTGGGCGCCGCTGGTGAGCGGCGGCGTGGTCGTCCTCGCGCCGCCCGGAGCCGAGCGCGACCCCGCGGTCATGCTGCGCGCGGTCGCCGAGCACGGCGTGACGGTGCTCCAGGTGGTGCCGTCCGTGCTCCGGCTCCTGGTGGAGGAGGACTGGACCGGCTGCGACGCGCTACGGCTGCTGTTCTCGGCCGGGGAGGCGCTGCACGCCGAGCTGTGCCACAAGGTGCTCGCCAAGGTGGACGTGGAGCTGTGGAACACCTACGGCCCCACGGAGTGCTCGATCGACGTAACGGCGCACCGGTTCGACCCGGCGCAGACCACGGGCCCGGTCCCGATCGGCCGTCCGCTGCCGGGCCTGCGGGTCGTCGTGCTGGACGAACGCGGCCGGCCGGTGCCGATCGGCGTGCCCGGCGAGCTGTACGCGGGCGGGGTCGGCGTCGCGCTCGGCTACCAGGGGCGGCCCGCGCTGACCGCCGAGCGGTTCGTCCCCGACCCGTTCGGGCCGGCGGGCTCGCTGCTCTACCGGACCGGCGACCAGGTCCGCTGGCGCGGTGACCGGACCCTGGAGTACCTCGGCCGCCTCGACTCCCAGCTCAAGGTGAACGGGGTGCGCGTCGAGCCCGGCGAGGTGGAGGCGGCCCTGAGCGCGCACCCCTCGGTACGGGCGGCGGCCGTGGTCGCCGTCGACGGGCGGCTGGTCGCCTACGTCGCCGGAGCGGCGCCGTCGCGCGAGTTCCTGTTCGAGCGGCTGCCCGCGGCGCTGGTGCCCGCGGTGTTCGTCGAGCTGGCGGAGCTGCCGCTCACCGCGAACGGCAAGGTCGACCGCGCCGCCCTGCCGACACCGGATCTCAGCCGGCCGGCCTACACCGCGCCGCGCACGATCGCGGAGAAGGAGGTGGCCGGGGCCTGGGCCGAGCTGCTCGACCTGCCCCAGGTCGGCGTCCACGACGACTTCTTCCACCTCGGCGGCTCCTCGCTGCTGCTGACGCGGCTCGCCGGACGGCTGGGCGACGTGCCGCTGCCGGCCCTGTTCACCGCGACCACGGTCGAGGCGCAGGCCCGGCTGCTGGAGGACGCGGCGGACGTCCCGCCGGTGACGCGGGTGAGCCGGAGCGCGCCGCTGCCGCTGTCGGTGGCGCAGCACCAGTTCTGGCTGCTGGACCGGATGAACCCGGGCGGTTCGGAGTGGAACGCGCCGCTGTTCGTCCGGCTGCCCGCGGCCCTGACGCCGCAGGACGTGGACGCGGTGCTGACCGCCCTGGTGGAACGGCACGAGATCCTGCGCACCCGGTACGTCGCCGACGACGGCGAACCGCGTCAGGTCATCGACCCGCCCGCGCCGGTCGGCGCGCGGGTCGTGGACGGCCCGGTGGACCTGGATGACGAGCTGGGGCGCGGTTTCGACCTGGCCGAGGGGCCGGTGTGGCGGGCGGTGCTGTTCCGCAACCCCGGCGAGGACCACCTGCTGGCGCTCGTCATCCACCACATCGCCTGCGACGGCTGGTCCTCGGCCGTGCTGGCGCGCGACATCCGCGACCTGGCCGAGGGCCGGCGGCCGGCTCCGCCGCCGATCCAGTACGCCGACTACGGGGCCTGGCACCGCACGCACGGCGTCGATGAGAGCCAGCTCGCCTACTGGCGTGAGCGGCTGGCCGGCCTGAAGCCCCTGGAGCTGCCCACCGACCGCCCGCGTCCCGCCCGCCGGGACGCCCTCGGCTCCGCGGTGACGTTCGCGGTGCCCGCCGAGCTCATGGCCGCGCTGGAGGCGGTGGGGCGCCGGCGTCAGGCGACCCCGTACACCGTGCTGCTGACCGCGCTGGCCTCCCTGCTGGGGCGGTACGGCGCGGGCTGGGACGTGCCGATCGGAACGTCGGTCACCGGCCGGACCCGCCCGGAGTTTCACGACGTCGTGGGCGTGTTCCTCAACACCGTGGTGATGCGCTGCGCGCTGGAGGCGGACCTGACCTTCGCCGAGGCGGTGAGCCGGATGCGCGACGTGACGCAGGGGGCGTTCGCCCACCAGGCGCTGCCGTTCGACTGGCTCATCGACGAGCTCCAGCCGGAGCGCGATCCGTCGCGGACGCCGCTCTACCAGGTGATGTTCAACTTCCACGAGGCGGGCCTGACCGGGGTGGCCAACGCCGCCGCCGACCTGGAGGCCGCGAGCAGGGCCTGGCGGGTCGCCCGTACCGACCTCACCCTGGTGCTGGAGCGGCAGGACGACGGCTCGGCCTTCGGGTTCCTGGAGTACGCGACGGCCCTGTTCGACCGGGGGACCGTCGAACGGATGGGACGGCATCTCCTCGGCCTGCTCCGGGCGGTCGCGGCGGACCCGGCCGTACGCCTGGCCGAGCTGGACGTGCTGACCGACGAGGAGCGGGCGCGGCTGGCCCGGCCCGCCGAGCGGCGGCCGGTCACCTGCGTGCACGGCGACATCGCCGGGTGGGCCGAGCGCGACCCCGACCGGATCGCGCTCGTCGGCGGGGGTACGTCGCTGACCTACGGCGAGCTCGACCGCCGCGCCGTACGGCTGGCCCACCGGCTGCGCGGCCTGGGCGTCGGGCCGGAGACCGTGGTCGGCGTGTCCCTGCCGCGCGGCGCCGGCTTCGTGGTCGCGGTGCTCGGCGTGTGGAAGGCCGGCGGCGCGTACGTTCCGGTGAGCCCGGCCGACGCGCCGGAGCGCCGGTCGCACATCCTCGAGGTCACGGCGGCACGCGTGGTCATCGACGAGGACTTCCTCGCCGAGGCCGAGTCCGGCACGACGCCGCCGGAGACCGGACCCGGGGCGGGGGTGCCGCTGTCGGTGCCCAACCCCGGCGCGCCGGCCTACGTCATGTTCACCTCCGGGTCGACCGGCCGCCCCAAGGGCGTCCAGGTGGAGCACCGCTCGCTCGCGACCATGCTGGCCGCGGCGCGCGACAACCTGGACTTCGGTGAGCACTCGGCGTGGCTGGCGATGGCCGAGTTCACCTTCGACATCTCCTGCGTCGAGCTGTTCCTGCCGCTGTCGTCCGGCGGCCGTACGGTGATCGCGGACGCCGAGCAGGTCCTGGACCACGCGGCCCAGCTCCGGCTCATGGACGAGCACGCGGTGACCCACCTGCAGGTCTCGCCGCCGCACTGGCAGATGCTGATCGACGCCGGGTTCGGTGTGCGGGACGTCACCGCGATCACCGGCGGCGAGGCGACGACCCCCGCGCACCTCAGCGAGATCGCGTCCCGGGTCCGGGTGTTCTTCAACGAGTACGGGCTGACCGAGACGACCGTCGCGGCCACCCGCTGGCGGGTCCCCGCGAACGCCGAGACGGCGTGCATCGGGCACCCGTACCCGCACGTGTCGGTGTACCTGCTCGACGAGGAGATGCGGCCGGTGCCGCCGGGCGCGATCGGCGAGCTGTACATCGGCGGCGCGGGCGTCGCGCGCGGCTACATGGGCCGGCCGGGCCTCACCGCGTCCCGCTTCCTGCCGGACCCCTTCACCGGAGGCGGGAACCGGCTGTACCGCACCGGCGACCTGTGCCGCGAGCTGCCCGACGGCGCGCTCGTCTTCGCCGGCCGGGCCGACCGGCAGGTGAAGGTACGCGGGCGCCGGGTCGAGCTCGGTGAGATCGAGGCCGTGCTCACCGAGTACCCCGGCGTACGGGCCGCGGTGGTCGCCCTGCGCGACGACCAGGTGGTGGCGTACTGCGTGGGTGAGGTGCCGGCCCCGGCCGAGCTGATCGCGCACGCCGGCCGCTTCCTGCCGGACTACATGGTGCCCGGCCGGGTCGTCCCCATCGACCGGATCCCGCTCAACCGCAACTCGAAGATCGACTACGAAGCGCTGTTCCGGCTGGAGCAGCCCCCACAGGAGAAACCAGATATGACCGGTGCGCCCAGGAACAGGGTTGAATACCGCATCGCCGGCCTGTGGGCCGACGTCCTCGACCGCTTCGTCGGCGTCGAGGACGACTTCTTCCAGGCCGGCGGCACGTCGATGCTCGCCACCCGGCTCGTCTCGGACGTCCGGCGGGAGTTCGGCGCGAAGATCTCGATGCGCGCGTTCTTCGACAACCCGACCATCGCCGGGATGGCCGTCCTCGTCGAGGAGGCCGTACGGGCCTCGGTCGAGGAGGAGCTGGCCGCGCAGGAGGGCAGCCCGGCATGAGCACCGTGGACCAGGTGGTCCGCGAGCGGCTGGAGGGGACGCGCCGTCCCGATCCGGGCGTCGGCCGGGCCGACCGCGGCGCGGAGGCGCCGCTGTCCTGGGGGCAGCGGCAGTTCCTCGCGTTGCACGCCGCCGCTCCGGAGAGCCCGGAGTACCTCGTTCCCATGATGTTCCGGCTGCGCGGCGCGCTGCGCGTCCCGGCCCTGGCCGAGGCGTGGACGCGCCTGGTGGCCCGGCACGAGATCCTGCGCACCACGTACGCGTGGGACGGCGACGGGCCGCGGCAGCTGGTCCACGAGCCGGGCACGGTGGACTTCGCGGTCGTCGAGGAGGGCGGCGCCGCCGACCGGGACGCGCGCACCCGGGAGATCTTCGAGCGCGAGACGGCGATCCCGATCGACCTGGAGCGGCGGGCGCCGCTGCGGGTGCGGCTGATCCGGTACGCGGAGGACGACCACGTCCTCCTCGCGCTCTTCCACCACATCGCCTGCGACGCCATGACGCACGGGATCGTCGCGGGGGAGCTGTCGGAGCTCTACGCCGCCGCCGTCGGGAACCGGCCGGACCGGCTGCCGCCGGTGTCCGTGCAGTACGCCGACTACGCGGCGTGGGAACGGTCGCAGACCTTCGACCTCGGCTACTGGCGCGAGCAGCTCGCCGACCCGGTCCCGCTGGAACTGCCCACGGACCGCCCGCGCCCGGCGGAGCGCGACTGGACCGGGGCCACGGTGCCGGTCACCGTGCCCGGCGACGTGGCCCGGCGGATCCGCGACCTGGCCACGCGCCACGGCGCCACGCCGTACGTCGTGCTGCTCACGGCGTTCCAGGCGCTGCTCGCGCGCTACACCGGCACGCCGGACGTGGCGGTCGGCACGGCCGTCTCCGCCCGGAACCGCCCGGAGCTGGAGCGCCTCGTCGGCTACGCCTTCAACACGCTCGTGCTGCGCGCCCGGTGGGACGGCGGAAGCTTCGGCGAGCTGCTGGCGGCGGGCCGCGACCGGGTCCTGGACGCCCTGGACAACGCCGACACGCCGTTCCTGGCGGTCGCCGACGAGGTGCGCCCGTCCGGGGACCAGGGACTGTTCCAGGTGATGCTGGACCTGCGCGCCGGACCGGACCCGAGCCTGACGCTGCCCGGCGTCACCGCCGAACCCCTGCCGACGGGCAAGGGCGTCGCGCGGTTCGACCTGACGCTGCACCTGCGCGACGCGGAGGGGACGATCTCCGGCGAGCTGGAGTACGCCACGGCGCTCTTCGACGAGGCGACGGCGGTCCGGATCGCCGAGCACTACGCCCTCTTCCTGGACCGGGCCACGGCGGACCCCGACGCCCCGGTCGCGCTCATCGACTTCCTGCCCGCACGGGAGCGGCGGTCCCTGCTCCGCGCGCCCGAACCCGCCGCCGGCCTGCGGTTCCGCCTCGCCGGCGCACCGGACGCGGTCGCGGTGGTGGCCGGCGACGCCGAGGTGACCTACGCGGAGCTCGACGCGCGCGCGAACCAGTACGCCCACCACCTCCTGCGCGAGGGCGCCGGGCCGGACTCGATCGTGGGCGTGCGGATGCGCCGCACGCCCGACATGGTCGCCTGCCTGCTCGGCGTGTGGAGGACGGGCGCCGCGTACGTGCCGATCGACGTCTCCTATCCCGAGGACCGCGTCGCCTACATGCTGGCCAACTCCGGCGCGACCGTCGTCGTGGACGAGGACGTGAACGTCGGCGCGCTGCCCACGACGCCCGTCGCGTACGACGCCGACCCCGACGGGCTCGCCTACGTCATGTACACGTCGGGGTCCACGGGACGGCCCAAGGGCGTGGCCGTGACCCACCGCGGGCTGGCCAACTACCTGGCCTGGGCGGTCAGCCGCTACGCGGGGCCCCGCGGCGGAGCGCCGTTCTTCTCCTCCATCGCCTTCGACCTGGGCGTGCCGAACCTGTTCGCGCCCCTGCTGGTCGGCCAGAGCGTCCGCCTGATCCCGGACGACTTCGACCCCGCCGAGCTCGGCGAGCTGCTCGCGGCCGGCGCGCCGTACGGATTCGTCAAGCTGACCCCCGGCCACCTGGACCTGCTCAGCCGGCAGCTGACGCCGGAGCAGGCACGGTCGTTCGCCGGGCTGGTCATCGCCGCCGGGGACGAGTTCCCGCACCGCCTCGTACGGCGCTGGGCCGAGCTCGGCGGGCCGCCGCTGGCCGCGGAGTACGGCCCCACCGAGATCACGGTCGGCAACTCCGCGCAGTTCGACGTCGGCGAGTCGGCCACCGAGCTGGTGCCGATCGGCTCGCCGATCCCCGGCACGACCATGTACGTGCTGGACGAGGCCATGCTCCCCGCGCCGGTCGGCGTGGTCGGCGAGGTCTACATCGGCGGCGTCGGCCTGGCCCGCGGCTACATCGGCCGCCCCGGCCTGACCGCCGAGAGGTTCCTCCCGGACCCGTACGGCGAGCCGGGCTCGCGCCTCTACCGCACCGGCGACCTGGCCCGTGTCCTGCCGGACGGCTCGGTCGACTTCGCGGGCCGCGTCGACCACCAGGTCAAGCTGCGCGGCTACCGGATCGAACTCGACGAGATCGAGGCCGTGCTCACCGCCGACAGCGGCGTACGGGACGCGGTCGTCGCCCTGCGCGAGGACCGGCTCGTCGCGTACGTCGTCGGCGACGCCGAGCACGAGGGCCTGCGCCGGCGGGCCGCGCGTACGCTGCCGTCGTACATGGTGCCGTCGGCGTTCGTCACGCTCGACGCGATCCCCCTGACGGCCAACGGGAAGGTCGACCGCCGGGCCCTGCCCGCGCCGGGGCGCGAGGCGCTGACCGACACCGGGTACGCGGCGCCGAGCGGCCCGACCCAGGAGCTGATCGCGCGGATCTGGTCCCAGGTGCTCAAGGTCGACCGGCCCGGCGCCCAGGATGGCTTCTTCGACCTCGGCGGCGACTCGATCAGCGCGGTCGGGCTGGCCGGCGCGCTGCGCGACGCGGGCTTCGACCTCGGCGTGAAGGACGTGTTCGCCGCGCGCACCATCGCCGCGCTCGCGGAGCTGGCCGACGGCGTCGGCGCCGCGGAGCCGCCGGACACCACGGTCGCGCCGTTCGCGCTGCTGGACCCCGCCGACCGCGCCGCCCTCCCCCCGGACCTGGTCGACGCCTATCCGATCTCGCTGACCCAGCGCGGCATGCTGCTGGAGATGCTCGCCGGCGGCGAGGAGAACCACTACCACAACATCACCGCGTTCCGGATCCTGGACGCGGTGCCGTTCTCGCTGGACGCATTCCTCGCGGCCGCGGACCTGATCGTCGCGCGCCACGAGGTGATGCGCACGGCGTACGACCTCACGTCCTACTCGGTGCCGTTGCAGCTGGTGCGGCCGCACGCGGAGATGCCCGTCGGGTTCACCGACCTGCGGCACCTGGACCCGGACACCCGCCATGCGGAGCTGCTGGCGCACTGCGCGGCCGAGCGCGCGGTGCTGTTCGACCTGGCGAACCCGCCGCTCATGCGGATGCACGTCCATCTGTGCGACGACGAGAGCTGGTGGCTGTCCATCACCGAGTGCCATCCGATCCTGGAAGGCTGGAGCTACCACTCCCAGCTCATGGAGATGCTGCGCGCCTACCAGCGGATCCGCGACGGCCTGCCGCCCGAGGACGCCGAACCCGTCGCCGCGCGGTACGCCGACTTCATCGCCACCGAGCTGAAGGCGCTGGACTCGGCCGAGGACCGGGAGTACTGGACGGGCGTCCTGACGGAGCACGGCAGGTTCACCGTCCCGGCCGCGTGGGCCGACCCTGCGGGCGGCACGGAGCGCTACCAGCTCACGATCCCGCTCCACGACCTCGAGGAGCCGCTGCGCGCGCTGGCGACGGCCGCCGACGCGCCGTACAAGAGCGTCCTGCACGCCGCGCACCTGTACGTGCTGAGCCGCCTGACGCCGGAGGAGTCGTTCCACAGCGGCGTCGTCTGCGACGGGCGGCCCGAGCTGCCGGGGTTCGACCGGGTCTCGGGGATGTACCTCAACTCCGTGCCGTTCCCGCACTCCCGGGGCGCGCGGAGCTGGCGGGAGCTGGTCCGGGAGACCTTCGACTCGGAGATCGCGATGTGGCCGCACCGGCACTTCCCGATGCCGGCCATGCCCGCGCTGGCCGGCGGCGGACGGCCCGTGGACGTCCTGTTCCACTACCTCGACTTCCACCAGGTGGACCGGACGCTGGTGGACGTGGAGGCCTGCATCGACGACAGCCCCAACGAGTTCGGCCTCGTCGTCGGCACGCCGAACCGGGGCAACCTGAGCATCGCGAGCACGCCCGCCGTGCTGAGCCAGGACAACGCGGCGCGGCTCGCGGGCCTCTACCGCGCGGTCCTGGAGGCGATGGCGGCCGACCCGGACGGCGACCCCCGGAGACTCACGCTGCCCGGATCGCCCCGCCTGCACGGCGCCGAGCGGGCGACCGGCGACCTCGGCGACCTCCTGGCGAACGGGGACCCGGACGCCGTCGCGGTGATCGCGGACGGCCGCACCCACACCTTCGGCGAGCTGACCGACCGCGCGAACCGGGTCGCGTCCCACCTGCGCGAGCGCGGCCTGGGAACCGAGTCCACCGTGGGCGTCCTGCTCGACCGGGGCTTCGACCTGGTCGCCTCGGTCGCCGGGGTGCTGAAGGCCGGGGCGGCGTACGTCCCCGTCGATCCGGCGCACCTCACGGACGGGCCGGTCGAGGCCCTCCAGGGCACCGCGCTCGTGCTCACCTCGGCGAAGCACGCCGGCCGGGTACGGGAGGCCGAGCCCGTCCTTGTGGCGGAGCTGCCGGAGGCGCCGCCGGTCGCCCCCGCGACGGATCCCGACGCGGCGGCGTACGTCATCCACACCTCCGGCTCCACCGGCCGGCCGAACGCCGTGACGGTCACGCGGCGGGCCCTGGCGAACTACCTCGACTGGGCCGTCACCACCTACGCCGCGAGTCCCGGTGGCGCGCCGGTCCTCTCCTCGATCGCCTTCGACATCACCGTGCCGAACCTGCTCGCCCCGCTGCTCGCCGGGCAGCCGGTGCACCTGCTCCCGCAGGACCTGGACCCGGCCGATCTCGGGCCGGAGCTGCTCCGGCACGCACCGTACGGCTTCATGATGCTGACCGCGAGCCACCTCGGCCTCCTGCTGGACCGGCTCGGAACCGAGGCGACCCGTGGACTCGCCGGCGTCCTGGTCTCGGCCGGCGAGGCGCTCGGCCCGTCCATCGCCCGGCGGCTGCCCGGACTGCGCGTCGAGTACGGGCCGACGGAGGCGACCGTCGGCGTCTGCGGCGAGCGCGTCGACGGCAGGCTCACGGCGCCGCTGGGCGCTCCGATCCCGGGCACGGTCGTCCAGATCCTCGACGCCGAGCTGCTCCCGGTGCAGACCGGGGTGGTCGGCGAGCTGTACGTCGGCGGGGCCGGGCTCGCGCGCGGGTACGCCGGCGCGCCGGGCCGGACCGCCGAGCGCTTCGTGCCCGACCCGTACGGCCCGCCGGGCGCGCGGCTGTACCGGACCGGCGACCTCGCCCGGATGACGCCGGACGGCCGCCTGGAGTTCGTCGGCCGGACCGACGACCAGGTGAAGGTGCGCGGCCACCGGGTCGAGCCCGCGCAGGTCGAGGCCGCGCTGCTGGCCGATCCGCGGGTCGAGCGCGCCGCGGTCGTGCTCCGCGACGGGGCGCTCGTCGCGTACGTGGTCACCTCGGCGGACGCGGAGGACGTCCGCGGCGCGCTGACCCGCGTCCTGCCGGGGTACCTCGTCCCGGCGGCCGTCGTCGTCCTGCCCGACCTGCCGCTCACCCACAACGGCAAGCTGGACCGCAACGCCCTGCCCGCGCCTCCGCGACCCGGCGCCGGCCGGGGCGGGCCGCCGGCGAGCGACGCGGAACGGACCCTCGCCGGGATCTGGTCCCGCCTGACCGGCGCGCCGGTCGTCGGCGCCGAGGACCGCCTGTTCGACCTCGGCGCGGACTCCCTGCTGATCCTGCAGGTGCTCGCCGAGGCGGAACGACGGGGCCTGGACCTGCCCCGCGGCCTCCTGCGGGCCAACGCCACGCTCGGACAGATCGCCGCCGAAGCCCAGGAGATCCAGTGACGAACACCTCGCCGGCCGCCGTGAAGCCGGCCGCCGCCGACGTCGAGGCGCTCGACCTCGACGCCGTGGACCTCTCCGACGTCACGACGTTCCGCGACATCGACCTGGTCGCCCTGTGGCGCCGCTTCCGCGACGAGCGGCCGGTCCGGTTCCAGCCGCCGCGCGGCGACCGGCCGGGGTTCTGGGCCGTGTCCCGCTACGCGGACGTGATCGCGGTCTACCGCGACCACCGGAGCTTCACCACCGAACGGGGCAACCTGCTCACCACGCTGCTCACCGGCGGCGACTCGGCGTCGGGGAAGATGCTCGCGGTCACCGACGGGCAGCGGCACCGTGAGGTCCGGCAGCTGATGCTCAAGGCCTTCTCCCCGCGCGTCCTGGGCCACGTCGCCGAGCGGATCAAGGTGCGCATCCGGCGTCTCGTCGCCGAGGCCATGGAACGCGGCGAGTTCGACTACGCCGCCGACGTCGCCGAGCAGATCCCCATCGGCACCATCTGCGACCTGCTCGACATCCCCGAAGGGGACCGGCAGGAGCTGCTCGGCCTGAGCAAGTCGGTCCTCAGCTCCGACACGGCCGCGCCCGACCAGACCGAGATGGTCCTCGCCCGCAACGAGATGCTGCTGTACTTCACGGACCTGGCCACCGAGCGCCGCGAACACCCCGGCGAGGACGTCGTCAGCACCCTGGCGACCAGCTTCCTCACCCACGAGGAGGTGGTCTACAACTGCTACAGCCTCATCATCGGCGGCGACGAGTCCAGCCGGCTGAGCTCGACCGGCGCGATCCACGCCTTCGCCGGGCACCCGGAGCAGTGGGCGGCGCTGAAGAACGGTGACGTCTCGGCGGAGTCCGCGGTGGAGGAGATCCTGCGCTGGACGACCCCGGCCATGCACTTCGGCCGCACCGCCCGCGTCGACGTGGAGGTCGGCGGCACGCTCATCCCGGCCGGCGACGCCGTGACCGTCTGGAACACCTCGGCCAACTACGACGAGCGGGTGTTCCCCGAGCCGGAGCGCTTCGATCTGGCGCGCACCCCGAACAAGCACCTCACCTTCGGTCACGGCACGCACTTCTGCATGGGCGCGTTCCTGGGCCGGGAGCAGCTGCGGGCGATGGTGGAGACGGTGCGCGAGACGGTCGGGGCGATCGAGCTGCTCGGGGAGCCGCAGCAGGTCTACTCCAACTTCATGTACGGGTACTGTCGTCTGCCGGTGGCGTTCCGGTAGAAGAGGAGCGGAGCCACTCGTCCATCTCGGCCTCGCGCAGGCGTTCCTCGGCGCTGTCCCCCTTCGCCACCGACCGGCGCAGCAGCGGGGGAGCGAGCAGGGACGTGGCGATTCCGATGAGGACGATGACCGTGGCCCCCGCCGGGCTGACCACACCGAGCCGGAGCCCGGTCGCGGCGATGACGATCCCCACCACGCCGCGCGAGTTCAGGCCGGCGCCGAGCGCGACGCGCTCCCAGCGGGGCAGGCGGCAGGCCGCGCCGCCGAGGTGCGCGCCGGCGAACTTGGTGGCGACCGCGACCGCCAGGACCGCCAGGAACGCGAGGAGGATCGGGAGCCGGCCGAGCACCGTCAGGTCCATCTTGAGGCCGGCCGTGGCGAGGAAGATCGGTGCGAGGACGGACATGACCACGGTCTCCAGGCCGGCCAGCCGCTCCCGCGCCTCCGGCCCGGCGGCGCTGATCAGCACCCCGCCGATGAAGGCGCCGAACACCGGATCGAGCCCGAACGCCGCAGTGGCCGACGCGCTCAGGAGCATCACGCCCACGGCGACCGCGGTGGCGGGGCCGGGACCGGAGGCGAGACGGAAGGCGTACCGGACGACGCGCCGCCCGACGAACGCCATGGCGAGGGTGAACCCGACGAGGTAGCAGAGCGTCATGGACACCCGGCCCGCGATCGCGCCGTCCCCCGCCATGGCCGCGACGACGGACAGCAGGAACCACCCGAACGCGTCGTCGACCACCGCCGCCGCGATGATCAGCTGACCGATGTCCCGGTGCAGCAGCTTCATGTCGGCCAGCGTCTTGCTGATCACGGGGATGGCGCTGGCGCACAGCGCGGTCCCGATGAACGCGGCGAATGCCGTGGTCGAACCGTGGACGCCGTGCAGGGCGGACGGCAGCAGGAACCCGGTCGCGAGGCCGGCGCCGAGCGGCACCACGAGCGAGGCCCCGCCGACCCAGGCCGCCGCCCGGGCCCGGCGCCGCAGGAGGGACAGGTCGAGGTGGGCGCCGGTCAGGCCGACCAGCAGGACCGACCCGAGCAGGCTGACCGCGTCCAGCAGGCCGC
This sequence comes from Actinoallomurus soli, assembly GCF_024055715.1. GTDB lineage: Bacteria > Actinomycetota > Actinomycetes > Streptosporangiales > Streptosporangiaceae > Actinoallomurus > Actinoallomurus soli. Next base: position 447,410 of record NZ_JAMXMV010000002.1, on the reverse strand, counting down.
TCTGGCCGGCCCGCGGCGGGAACAGCCAGCCGGAGACGTGGGGCAGGGCCTGACCGAGCACCGTGGGGCCGAGGAGCACGCCGGTGACGAGCTCTCCGGCCACGGCGGGCAGCCCGACGCGCTCGGCCAGCCGGCCCATGCCCAGCGCCGCCAGGGCGAGTAATGCCAGTTGAAGCAGGAAGACGAGGCTCTGATGGGAGGACAGGGACGGCGGAGTGGTCGTCAGGGCGAGAGGCATTGACACCTCGAATCGTCAGATCCCTCGGGACAGGAGCACGGAGGCGGGCCACTGCGCAAACTCCCGCAAACCGTACATCAGGGGTCGGACATCGCCACGTTCGTTGATTCGGGTGACCTGCCCGTAGACGACGGTGTGGTCACCGATGGTGGTCTGGTGCAGCAGGCGGCAGTCCGCGGTGCTGTGGGCGACGTCCTCCAGGTGCGGGCCCTCGGCGCCCGGGTTCATCGTCCAGCGGACGCGCTGGAAGCGGTCCGGGGCGCCGGAGGCGAACAGCTCGGCGGCCGCCTGGGCGTCGGCCCGGAGCAGGTTGAGCGCGAAGCCGCCGTTCTCCAGGATCGCCGTCAGCGTCGGGCTGCCCCGGCGCAGGCACACCAGGAGACACGGCGGGTCCAAGGCCACGCTCGCGATCGAGGTGCAGGTCATGCCCCACGGCCGGTCGTCGGCTCCGACCGCGGCCACGATGCCCACCCCGGTCGGGAACGCCGCCATCATCGTGCGCAGATCACCCATCACGGTCCCTTCCACGGCCGGCGGGGACGTACGCCCCCGCCGGGCCCGTGCGCATGGAACGGCGGCCGCCCTCAGGCGTTGTGGAGCTGCCGCAGGTAGTCGTAGTTGCTGGGCAGGGTGGTGACGAGCTCCTGCTGCTCCTGCTTGACCTTCTCGAACAGCGGCGCCGCGCCCTCCACCGCCGACGGCCGGTGCGCCAGTGACGGCAGGACCTGGTCGGGGAGCAGGCCGAGACCGGTGAAGATGCAGTAGTAGCTGCCGTTCGTCCAGAAGTTACGGAACTCGGCCTCGAAGTTGCCGTAGTAGCCGTCCTCGCTGGTCGTCGGGGCGTTCACCGGCAGGCCGGCCCGGTACATCGCGACCTTCTCCTGGATCGCCTCCGGGAGGTGCAGTTCCTTGTTCGCCTGCCAGAACGGCGTGTCCGCGCGCGGGGCGAAGTAGAAGTGCGCCTGGATGAAGTCCCGGGTGTCGTCGAACATCGTCTCGATCTCGGTGTTGAACCGGTCGATCAGGATCGGGTCGAAGTTATTGTTCGGGAAGTGCTTGGCCAGCTGATAGATGGCGGCGGTGATGAAGTAGATCCCGGTCGACTCCAGCGGCTCCAGGAAGCAGGACGACAGGCCGATGCTGACGCAGTTGCGCACCCAGGCGCGGCGGTTGCGCCCGACGCGGAAGCGGACCTGGTTGAACTGCGTGTTCTCCGGGTCGATCCCCCACATCTTCGCGAACTCCAGCGTGGCCTCGTCCTGGGTCGCGAAGCGGCTGGAGTAGACGTAGCCGGTGCCGTGCCGGCCGAGCATCGGGATCTTCCACGACCAGCCGGACTTCATCGCGATCGCCGAGGTGTACGGCTCGACGCCGGTCTTCTCGTCGTCGTTGGGGAGCGAGGTGGCCACGGCGCGGTCGTTGATCAGATGGTCGCTCATGTCCATGAACGGCTCGCGCAGCGCCTGGTTGATGAGGAGGCCGCGGAAGCCGGAGCAGTCGACGAACAGGTCGCCTTCGAGGACCTGGCCCGACTTGGTGTGCAGGGCGGTGATGAAGCCGCGCGAGTCCTGGTCGAGGTGCGTCATCTCGTCCTGGACGTGGATGACGCCCTGCTTCTCGGTGGCGAAGCGGCGCAGGAAGTCGGCCACGAGGTGCGCGTCGAAGTGCCAGGCGTAGTTGGTCGCCCGCCGGCCGTCGAGCCAGCGCGGCGCCCGGTTGGCCTGCATCATCGGCGGCTCGCGGAAGCAGGCGTAGTCGAACGGCTCGTCGGTGCGGCCGGCCTGGAAGTCGTTGAACCAGTAGTGCGAGAGGGGGACGCCGTCCTGGGAGGGCAGCAGCCCGAAGGGGTGGAAGAAGTGATCGGTGCGCGAGCCCAGCGGCCGGGCCTGCGTACTGCTCTCGCCCGGCGTGCGCCAGTTGATGAATTTGACGGCGGTCTTGAATGCCGCGTTGCATTCGGGCATCCAGTCCTCTTCCCGCAGGCCGAGGAAGTCGAAGAATGCCCGCTGGAGATTGGGGACCGTGGCCTCTCCCACGCCGATGCGGGGGATCGCCGGGGCCTCCAGCACGGTGATCTTGACGTTCTCCTCGAGCGCCTTGCCCAGGTACGCGGCCGTCATCCAGCCCGCCGTACCGCCGCCGAGGATCACCACGTTGCTAATTCGATTGTCCACCGATGACCGTACCTTCCATATTTAGGCGGCAATAGGTGTTTATCGTGTATTGGATCGCTATATCTGCCCTATAGGTGGTCGATATAGGCCACGTATAGGTGGTCGGCCGAAAATTGACGCCGATTATCGAAAGGGGAGGCGCGCATGGTCGAGCGAGCTGTCGCTCTCGACGAGCCGCTTCGCGCGGAGATCAAGGACATCGTCTGCGACATCCTGAAGACGAGCCCGGACAACGTCACACTGAACAGCCGCTTCATCGAGGACCACGGCGCCGACTCGCTGCAGTACGTCGACGTCCTCGCGTCCATCGAACGGGTCTGCGGCGTGCTGATCGATCCGGAGGAGATGGTCCGGATGACCACGCTGGCCGGCATCTACGCCGTCATCGAAGAGGCGCTGTAGGGCATGCCGGTCGTTTCCAAGCCGCTGTCCGTCATTCAGCAGACCATGTGGCTGGAGCATCGGCTGGCCCCGGCGAGCGCGGCGTACAACCTGGTGCTCGCGATCCGCATCCGTTCCCCGTACGACGTCGGGGCCCTGGAGCGGGCCGTCGAGGCGGTGGGCGCGCGGCACGAGCTGCTGCGGACCCGGTTCGTCGAGCTCGACGGTGAGCCGCGCCGGGTGCCGGCCGGCGAGCCGCTCGCCCGGCTGGAGGTCCAGGACGTGACGGCGGCCGGCCTGCGCGCCGCCGCCCGCGCCTACGTCGACCGTCCCTTCGACCTGGCCGAGGGCGCGTTCCGGGTCGGGCTGCTGCGCCTGGCCCCCGACGACGCCGTGCTCCTCCCGGTCGCGCACCACATCGCCGGTGACTTCGCCTCCCACTGGCTGATCGTGCGCGACCTGCTGGCGGCCTACGGGCAGGGCCGCCTGCCGGAGCCGTCCGGCGACTACGACCTGTTCGTCGACGAGGAGGCCCGGGTGGTCGCCTCGGCGGTCGGGGCGCGCTCCCGCGCGTACTGGGCCGAGCGGATCGAGGGTGCGTCGGCGGCGGAGCTGCCGGCCGACCGGCCGCGCCCGGCGCTGTCCCGGCACGTGGGCGCCACCCGCAAGGTCCGGCTGGCCGCGGACGTCGCCGAGCGGCTGCCCGGCGCCGCCGAGGCCGCGGGCGTCACGCCGTTCGCCTACCTGCTGGGGACCTTCGCCGCCCTGGTCCGGCGGTACTCCGGGCGGGACGACTTCCTCATCGGCTGCCCGGCCACCAACCGGATGGGCCGCGAGCTCCGGGAGGTCGTCGGCGCCTTCGTCAACCCGGTGCCCATCCGGGCGCGGTTCACCCCGGCCACGACGTTCCGGGACGCGATCGTCTCGGCCGGTGCGCAGATCCGCACCGGAATGCTGCACGTGCGCTACCCCTGCGGGCTGCTCGGCGGCGGCGCGCCGCTGTTCCGCCTCGCGGTCCTGCTGGTGGCGATGGACCGGCGCGAGCCGAACATCCCGAACGCGGCCGCCGGCGAGGACACCGGCCCGACGGTCGAGTACGGCGGCCTGACCGTCGCGCTCATGGACGTCCCGTCGCAGGAGGGGCAGCTGGACCTGGTCGTCCGGCTCGAACAGAGCGACGCGGGCATCGACATGGTCTGCGCGTACGACTCGGACCTCTTCGACGCCGCCACCATCGACCGCTTCGCCGAGCACTACCAGCGCTTCGTCCGCGCCGCGGTCACCGACCCGGACGCCGTCGTCGCGGACGCGGACCTGACCGGGGACGACGAGCTCGCCGCGCTGCTGGCCCTGGGCGGAGTATGGAACGCGTAGATGCCGCCCCATTACCAAGGACGCATGAGCCATCTGATCTCGGTATCGGACCTGCCCGACGACGATCTCCATGACGTGGTGGCGCGTGCCGTGCGGTTCGCCGCCGGACACCGCGAACGCAGCCTGGCCGGGCGGATCGTCGGCACCTACTTCCGCAAGACCTCGACCCGCACCCGGACCGCGTTCACCGCGGGCGCGCTGCGCCTCGGCGCGCAGGTGATCGCCTACGGCCCGGAGGACATGCAGCTGGTCACGGGGGAGACCGCCGAGGACACCGGCCGCGTGCTGTCCGGGATGATCGACGCCCTCGTCGCGCGCACCACGGGCAGCACCGAGGAGCTGCTCGCGTTCGCGGCGCAGCACACGATGGCGGTGATCAACGCCATGAGCGCCGCCGAGCACCCGACCCAGGCACTCGCCGACCTGACCACCCTGCAGGAGCACTTCGGCCGCATCGAGGACCTGCGCGTGCTCTACGTGGGGGAGGGCAACAACAGCGCCACCGCCCTCGCGCTCGCGCTCAGCCGGTACCCCGGCGTCCACCTGGAGCTGCGCACGCCGCCGGGGTACGGCCTGCCCGCCGAGTACACCGAGCGGGCGCGGGCGAACGCCGAGCACAGCGGCGCCGTCGTCACCGAGCGGCACGACATGCGCGACCTGCCCGGCGACTTCGACGCCATCTACACCACGCGCTGGCAGACCACCGGAACGAGCAAGCCGGACCCGGACTGGCGGCGGGTGTTCGCGCCGTTCCAGGTCACCGCGGACCTGTGGGAGACCAGCCCGAAGGCCGTCTTCATGCACGACCTTCCCGCGCATCGGGGCGACGAAGTGACCGCCGACGTGCTCGACGGCCCGGCCAGTGTCGCCTTCCGGCAGGCCGAGCACAAGATGCACAGCGCCATGGCGGCACTGGAGTGGTGCCTCGCGTGACCGCGATCGCCGACAAGACGCCGATGACCCTGCGGCGCAACCGCGACTTCGGTCTGCTGTGGGTAGGCGCGGGTTTCTCGTTCCTGGGCTCGCGGGTGACCGCACTGGTCTACCCGATGCTCGTGCTGTGGAGCAGCGGGTCCAAGACCACGGCCGGCCTGATCGGCTTCACCGCCCTCCTGCCGCAGCTGCTGATGCAGCTCCCCGCCGGCGCGTACGTCGACCGTTTCGACCGGCGCCGGCTCATGCTCGTCTGCGAGCTCGGCTGCGTGCTGGCCCTCGGCAGCCTCGCCATCCCGGTCGCCACCGGACGGCTCTGGATGCCGCACCTGTTCGCGGTGGCCTTCATCGAAGGCAGCCTGCTGGTCTTCTACCAGCTCGCGGAGCGCTCCGCCGTCCCGCATCTGGTGGTCGCCGAGCAACTCGGCGCGGCCTACAGCCGCAACGAGGCGCGGACGCGCGGCGCCGCGATGATCGGCCAGCCCACGGGCAGCGGCCTGTTCGCGGTCGGCAACGCGATCCCCCTGGTCTTCAGCGTGGGGGCCCACCTGGTGTCGCTGGTGTCGCTGCTCGGCATCCGGACGCGGTTCCAGGTCGAGCGCGGTACGCCACCGGCCGACGTGCGCTCCGAGATCGCCGACGGGCTGTCGTGGCTGTGGCGGCAGCGCTTCCTGCGGACCGTCATGCTCGTCCTCGCGGGCACGAACATGCTCTACCAGATGCTGGTGTTCGCGCTGCTGCCGTTGTTCCGCGACGAGGGGCGGCCGAAGGGGCTGGTCGGGGTGGTCCTCGCCTGCTCCGCCGTCGGCGGCCTGCTGGGCGCGCTCACCGCGACCAAGTGGATGCGCGTCTGGAGCCTACGCCGCATCCTGCTCGTCGGAACAATGGTGTGGGCCATAGTGACTCCCCTCCTCGCCGCCGCACACAATGTCTTTGCAATGGGCGCGGTTTTCGCTGCTAGTGGCTATGTCGGGGGAGTGTTCAACGTGCCGGCGATCGTGTACGTCATGCGGATAACCCCACCGACGATGCAGGGGCGGGTCTCCAGCGTCGCGAACCTGGTGAGTTCCGGTGCGATGGCACTGGGCTGGGTGGCGGCGGGCCTTCTCCTCACGACTCTCACGCCGCGACAGGGCATTGCCGCGATCGGCGCGGCAATGGCGCTCATGGCGGTGTTCGCGATGTTGAGCCCGGCCATCCGCGGTGCCGACGGCGCCGCAGAGACCGAGCCACTCGCCTGACGAGAATCGAAAGGGAACAAGGCCAATGGCGCGCAGAGGTCCGGCTCTTCCGAGGGCGGCCGTTCGATTGGAATCGGTGACGAAGACTTACGGCAAAGGCGCCGGGGCGGTCACCGCGATCAACAACGTCTCCGTCACCATTCCCCCCCAGACGTTCACCGCGGTGATGGGGCCGTCCGGATCGGGGAAGAGCACCTTCCTGCACTGCGCCGCCGGGCTCGACCGGCCCTCGTCGGGGTCGGTCTACCTCGGTGACCTCGACGCCGACCTGTCCAGGCTGTCCGAGACGGAGCTGACCGAGCTCCGCCGCGAGCGCATCGGGTTCGTCTTCCAGGCGTTCAACCTGCTCGCCGCGCTCGACGTACGGCAGAACGTCACCCTCCCGCTGCGGCTGGCCGGCCGCCGCGCCGACCGGGCGTACCTCGCCGAGGTCCTGTCCCGGGTCGGGCTCGCCGAGCGGGCCCGGCACCTGCCCTCACAGCTGTCCGGCGGCCAGCAGCAGCGGGTGGCCATCGCCCGGGCGCTGATCACCCGGCCCGAGGTGGTGTTCGCCGACGAACCCACCGGCGCGCTGGACACCGTCACCGCACGGGAGATCCTCAAGCTGCTGCGGCAGGCCGTGGACACCATGGGCCAGACGATGGTGATGGTCACGCACGACCCGGTGGCGGCCTCGTACGCCGACTCGGTGCTCTTCCTGGCGGACGGCGGCATCGTGGAGGCCGCGTCGAACCTGTCCGCCGACCAGATCGCGGACCGGATGACCCGGCTGGGGGCGTGGGCCTGATGTTCCGACTCGCGTTGGCCACGCTCCGGCAGCGCAAGGGGTCCGCCGTCGGCGGTTTCCTCGCGCTGTTCTGCGCGGCCATGATCGTCTGCGCGTGCGGCGTGCTGCTGGAGACCGGAATCCACGGGTCCATCCCCGCCGAGCGGTACGCCGGGTCGCCGGTCGTCGTCTCCGCCGACCAGCAGATCCACTGGACCAAGGTGAAGGAGAAGAACAAGAAGGGCAAGCACAAGGTCAAGCGGAAGACCAAGTTCAAGGCGCTGAGCGAGCGCGCCTGGCTGTCCACCTCCGTCGGCGACCGGATCGCCGCCCTGCCGGGCGCCAAGGTGGTCGCCGACCTGACCTTCCCGGCGAACGTCGTCGAGCACGACGGCTCGGTGCTGTCCAGCGTGGACGGCAGGCCGTCGTGGGGCCACGGCTGGTCGTCGGCGGCGCTGACCCCGTACCGCCTGCGGTCCGGCTCGGCGCCGCAGCAGGACGGCGACGTGGTGCTCGACGAGAAGCTGGCCGACCGGGCCGGGCTCAAGGTCGGCGACCAGACGGTCGTCCAGTCGACGTCGTCGCCGAAGACCTACCGCGTCGTCGGCATCGCGCGACCCGACGTCGACGTCAAGCAGCAGTCCGCGATGTTCTTCGACGAGGCCGAGGCACGGCGGCTCGCCGGCCACCCCGGCCTGGTCGCGGGCTACGGGGTGTTCGGCGTGAGCGGCGCGAAGGTCAAGGCCGCGGTCGCCGGGACCGGCGCCGTCGTCGCGACCGGGGACGGCCGCGGCCAGGTCGAGTTCATCGACGCCGCCAAGGCCCGGGTCAAGCTGACCAGCATGGGCGGCGCCATCGGCGGCACCTCGCTGATCGTGGCGGTGCTCGTGGTCGTCGGCACCTTCGCCCTGTCGATCCAGCAGCGCTACCGCGAACTCGCGCTCCTGCGCGCCGTCGGTGCCACTCCGCGCCAGGTGCGCCGGATGATCAGCCGTGAGGCGCTGGTGCTCGGTCTGACCGCCGGGGTCCCCGGCGCGCTGCTCGGCATCCCGCTGGCGAGCACGATCCGCGCCAAGTTCGTCTCGCTGGGCGCCATCCCCGACGCGCTGCGGCTGTACCGCGGCCCCCTGCCGGTCCTCGCCGCGCTGGTGGCGACGGTGGGCGCCGCGTGGGTGGCCGCGCGGGTGACCGGGCGCCGTACCGCGCGGATCAAGCCGGCGGAGGCGCTGGCCGAGGCGGCCGTCGAACGCCGGACCGTGGGCTTCGGGCGGGTGGTGGCCGCGCTGGTCTTCACCGCGGTCGCGGTGATCATCACGGTGGTGCTGAGCTTCCTGCACACCGAGCCGGCCGCCATGCCCGTGACGTACCTCAGCATCCTGCTGTGGATGATCGCGGTGGCGCTGTGGGGCCCGTTCATCACCCGCGGCGCCGTGGTGGTCCTGGGCGGGCTGCTGCGGGCCTTCCCGGTCGGCGGTTTCCTCGCGGCGCGGAACTCCCAGGCCAACAGCCGCCGGGTGGCCTCGGTGATCACACCGCTGGCCCTGCTCATCGGCATGCTGACGACCATCCTGTTCGTCCCCGTCACGATGAACCACGGGGCCCGCGCCCAGACCAAGGTCGGCGTGAAGGCCGACTACCTGGTCGGGTCGAGCGGTCCCGGCGTTCCCGCCGCCGCGGCCCAGGAGTTGCGGGCGGTGCCGGGGGTGAAGGCGGTCACCGAGGTCCTCCAGACGATCATCTGGGTCGGCAAGGACAAGCGCTCGGCCCAGGGGCTGACCTCCGCCGGCGTGACGCAGATGGTGGATCCGGACGTGACGTCCGGATCGCTGGACCGGCTCGCCCCCGGCTCGATCGCGATGAGCGAGCTCGCGGCCCAGGGGCGGCACATCGGCGACGCTGTCCAGGTCACCCTCGGCGACGGGGTCAAGACGCAGCTCCACCTGGTGGCGATCTACAGCCGCGGCCTCGGCTTCGGCGACACGCTGCTGGCCCACGACGACATCGTCGGCCACGTGGACGATCCGCTGGCCAAGACGGTGATGATCAACGGGTCGGTGAGCGTGCGCGACCTGCGTTCGCACCTGAAGGGCTTCCCGGGCCTCCAGGTGCTGGACCGGTCCGGCTACGACAAGGTGCAGGCCGCGCGGGAGCAGACGAACGCCGAGGTCAACCTGGTCTTCATGGGGCTGATCATCGCCTTCGCCGCGATCGCCGTCGTCAACACCCTCGCCATGGCGACGGGCGACCGGACCCGCGAGTTCGCGCTGATGCGCCTGGTCGGGACCACACGCCCGCAGGTGTTCGGCGTCCTGCGGTGGGAGCTGGCGCTGATCATCGTGGTCGCCGCGGTCCTCGGCACCGGCGCCGCCTGGCTCACGCTGACCGGATTCAACGCCGGAATGGTCGGCTCCGGAACACCGAGCGTCGCCCTGGGGACGTACGCCGAGATCCTGGCCGGCGCGATCGTCCTCGGCCTGGTGGCCTCGTTGGTCCCGGCCCGGATGATGCTGCGCCGGAACCCGGCCGAGGACATCAACGCAAGACGGTAGGCGAGACGGTAGGCGGCGGACGCGGTCGACCGGCGAGGCCCTGCCGGTGGCAGGGGATCGAGGAGGGAAACGGCGTGATCTGGAACGACCTCTCCATCGCGGCGACCGCGTCCTGGCTTCCGCCGGCCGTCGACGTCGAGGAGCCGCTGGCGTCGGGGGCCTACGACCCCGAGGACGCCGAGCGGCAGGACTACGCGTCGGTGACCGTCGCGGGCCCGGGCGAGAACGTCGCGGACATGTGGTCCCGTGCCGCGCGGCTCGCCCTGTCCCGGTCGGACTTCGACGTGGACGGCGTCGACCTGCTGCTGTGCGCGGGCACCTTCGGCGCGGGGGTGGACGGCTGGAACGCCGCCGCGTACGTCCAGCGCGAGCTGGGGATGACCGGTGGGCTCGCCGTCGAGGTGCGCGGCGGCTCCAACGGCGGCCTGGCGGCCCTCGAACTCGCCGCGTCGTTCCTGACGCGGCCCGGGGCGAACGCCGCGGTCATCACGGCCGGCGACCTGTTCCCCGCTCCGTACTTCGACCGGTGGCGGGCCGAGCGGTTCCTGTTCGGGGACGGCTGCGCCGCCGCGGTGCTGTCGACCGGGGAGGGGTACGCGCGCCTGGTCGCCACGGCGAGCACCAGCGACCCGTCCCTGGAGGCGATGCACCGGGGCGACACGCCGATCGGCCCGTTCGACCCGGACAAGAAGTTCCCGATCGACCTGCGTGAGCGGGCGAAGGAGTTCCAGGCCGGCGGAATGGCGAAGGAGGAGATCTTCAAGCGGCTGGCCGCCGGCCCGCGCGTCGTGGTCCGCCAGGTCCTGGCCGAGTCCGGGATCGCCCTCGACGAGATCGAGCACGTGATCGTCCCGCATTTCGGTCGTACGATCACGATGCTGCAATGCCTGTTTCCGCTCGGCCTCCGGGATATCGAGCGTACGACATGGGATTTCGCCCGATCCACCGGTCATCTGGGACCGGCCGATCAACTCGCCGCGCTGAACCACCTCCATGAGAACGGACAGCTCAAGCCCGGACAGTACGTCCTGATGCTCGGCGTCGGCGCCGGATTCAGCTGGAGCAGCGCACTTCTCCGGATAGCGGACATATAGTGAGATATAGCTGTTTTATAGAATGAGTTTGAAGATAGCGGACATATAGAACGAACAACGATCCTGCTGGTGTGAATCAGCCCTGGATCAATCCCGCGGCAGCGATCCATCGATGGGCGCGGATATCCGGATCGGATCCCGCGATCATCCATGACGACGGCACGCTCACGTTCGCGGAGCTGAGCCGCCGCGTCCGGCGGACGGCCGCGGTCCTGGCCGCGGGCGGGGCGCGGCGCGGCTCCCGTGTCGCCTACCTCGGCATGAACAGCCCGCTGTTCCTGGAGACGCTGCTGGCCGCCGCCCATCTCGGCGCGGTCTTCGTGCCGGTGAACTTCCGGCTGGCGCCCGACGAGGTCGCCTACGTACTCGGCAACGCCGGCTGCCACAGCGTGGTCGCCGAGGACGGCCACCGCGGCCTCGCCGACGGCATCGCGGACTCGGTACCCGTACACCGCTTCTACCTGGACGGCGAGGACGGCGACGGCCGCTGGCAGCCGATCGGCGGGGGCGCGGCCGATCCGGCGGACCCGGCCGACCCGGTAGCCCCGGCGGACCCGGTGCCGGCCGGCGCCGACGACGTCGCCCTCCTGATGTACACGTCCGGCACCACCGGCCGGCCCAAGGGCGTGATCCTCACCTACGGCAACCTGTGGTGGAACCAGGTCAACGTGCAGGCCGCGATCGACATCCGCCCGCGCGCGGCCACCCTCGCCGTGGCGCCGCTCTTCCACATCGGCGGCCTGAACGCCTTCACGCTCGGCACCCTCACCCGCGGCGGCCCGGTCGTCCTCCGCCGTGCCTTCGATCCGCAGCGGTGCCTCCAGGACGTGGCGCGGTACCGGATCGCGAGCACGTTCATGGTGCCGGTCATGTTCGCGGCGATGCTGCGGTCGGAGGACTTCGCCCGTACGGACCTGTCCTCGCTGCGCGCGGCGGTCGTGGCGGGCGCGCCGGTGCCGCCGGCGCTCGTCGCCGAGTACGCCGAGCACGGCGTGGCGTTGCAACAGGCCTGGGGCCTCACCGAGACCGCCCCGTTCGCCACCTACCTGCCGCCCCACCTGGTCCGGACCCACCCGGCCTCGGCCGGCTTCGCCATGCCGTACTCCGAGGTCCGCGTGCTGTCGCCGCGGACCGGGCTGCCGGTCACCGACCCGGGCATGCCCGGTGAGCTGTGCGTCCGCGGCCCGAACGTCATGCGCGGGTACTGGAACGACCCGGAGGCCACCTCCGCGGCCATCGACGCCGACGGCTGGTTCTCCACCGGCGACCTGGGCTTCCTCGACGAGCAGGGGCTCTGCTACATCGTCGACCGGCTCAAGGACCTGATCATCAGCGGCGGTGAGAACGTCTCGCCGGCCGAGATCGAGCGGGTGCTCGCCGAGTTCCCCGGCGTACGGGACGTCGCCGTGGTCGGCGTCCCCGATCCGCGGTGGGGCCAGACGCCGGTGGCGGTGCTGTGCCACGGGGGCGAGCCGCCCACTCTCGACGCCGTCCGGGCCTTCACCTCCGAGCGCCTGGCGCGCTTCAAGCTGCCGACCGGGGTCGTCCATCTCGAAGCCCTGCCCCGCAACGCCAGCGGAAAGATCGACAGGGCTGCGCTCCGGGCGCTGGTGACCGGGAGATCCGGGAACGGCACGCGAAATCTCATGGAGAAAGGTAGGAGCTAGTGACAAGTCTGCTGATCGACGGCCATAGCCTGACCCTCGCGGACATCGTCGCGGTGGCGCGGCACCCCGGCACGGTTCACCTGGAGCTGGCCGATGAGGCCGCTCGCCGGATGCAGCTGTCGGACGAGCTGAAGACCAAGCTCATCGAGACGGACATCCCCATCTACGGCGTGACGTCCGGGTTCGGGGACAGCAACACCCGGCAGATCGGCACGGCCAAGGTCGAGGAACTGCAACGGAACCTGATCCGCTTCCTCGGGTGCGGCGTGGGCACGTACGCCGCGCCGGACGTCGCCCGCGCGACCATGCTCGTACGGGCGAACTGCCTGGCGCGCGGCCACTCCGGCGTCCGTCCCCAGTGCGCCGCGAACCTGCTGGAATGCCTCAATCACGACATCCTGCCGCTCATCCCCGAGCAGGGCTCGGTCGGCGCCAGCGGTGACCTGGTGCCGCTCAGCTACATCGCCGCGCTGCTCACCGGCGAGGGTACGGTCCTGCACCACGGCGTCGAGCGCCCGGCCGCCGAGGCGCTGGCCGAGGTGGGGATCGAGGCCCTCACCCTCGGCGCGAAGGAGGGCCTGGGCCTGGTCAACGGCACCTCGTTCATGTCCGGCTTCGCCGCCCTCGCGCTGCACGGCGCGGCCGAGCTGGCCTACGCCGCCGACCTGTGCACGGCCATGGCGTCGTCGGTCCTGCGCGGCAATCCCGGTCACTTCGCCGCGTTCCTGTTCGAGCAGAAGCCGCACGACGGCGTGATCGCCAGCGCCCGTACGATCCGGCGGTTGCTCGGCGGCGCCAACGCCCAGGGCCCCGAGGCCGCGCACATGTCCGAGGACGGCTTCCGCGAGCTCGACGACCCCATTCAGGACCGCTACTCGATCCGGTGCGCCCCTCACGTCATCGGGGTGCTCCGCGACACCGTCGAGTGGGCCGCGCGCTGGGTGACCGTGGAGGTCAACTCCTCGAACGACAACCCGCTGTTCGACGTCGCCGAGGGCGCGGTCCGCAACGGCGGCAACTTCTACGGCGGGCACGTGGGCCAGGCCATGGACGCGCTCAAGACCGCGGTCGCCAGCGTCGCCGACCTGCTGGACCGGCAGCTGGAACTGGTGGTCGACGAGAAGTTCAACAACGGCCTGACCCCGAACCTCATCCCCGCCGTCGCGCCCGACAGCCACGAGGCGGGTCTGCACCACGGCTTCAAGGGAATGCAGATCGCGGCCTCGTCGCTGGCCGCCGAGGCGCTGAAGAACACGATGCCGGCCACCTCCTTCTCGCGCTCCACCGAGGCGCACAACCAGGACAAGGTGAGCATGGGCACCATCGCCGCCCGTGACGCCCGTACCGTGCTCGCGCTGGCCCAGCAGGTCGCCGCCATCCACCTGCTGGCGCTGTCGCAGGCCGCGGACCTGCGCGGTGACGAGATCGTCAACCCGGCGGTGCACGCCGCACGCGGGCTCGTACGCGAGGTGTCTCCGCACATCGACGGCGACCGGCCGCTGCGGGGCGACGTGGCACGGGTCGCGGAGCTGGTGACGTCGGGCACCCTACGGCAGGTGCTGGCCGAGCCGGCCCCCTTCGCGGAGGCCCTCTCCGGGCGGTGACGGCGGGTGCCCACGGGCACGCGCCGAGTCCCCTCCCGGCCGGCCCTCAGCGGACCGGCCGGGAGGGGACGGGCGGGCGGCCCCGCCGGGGATTCTCAGGACGAGAGCTCCCCGACGGGGTCGCCCAGGCCGTTGGCCCAGAGGTACATCAGCGCGTGCATCCGGTACCGGGGCCCGGCGGCGTTCAGCAGGCCGCGTTCGGTCAGTTCGTCGAGGATCTGCGCGACGTCCACCGCGATGTACTCGTCGCGGACGGTGGTCCCGCTCTGTCCGAGTCGGCGCATGACGGCCTGGTGCGCGACGTCCAGACGTGAGTAGCCGCGCTGAAGACGCTGGCGGAGGTCCAGGTCCCCGGCGTGCAGTTCGTCCATGCGGCGGTCCGCCGGATGGAGGCGGTCGGCAAGGTCGGCCACCCGCCAACCCGGATTGGCGACCAGCCGCGCTCCGGCTATTCGCAGCGCCATGGGCATGCCGCCGCAGTAGCGGAGGACCTGGCCGGTGGCCTGCTGTTCGGCCTGGAGCCGCCGTTCGCCCACGATGGCGCCGAGCAGCTCGCGCGCCTGATGGGGCGCCAGCGGGTCCAGGTTGAGCACGCGGGACCCGGGCGGCGCCGCCGCGGGCGTCTGCGTGGTGATGATCGCGGCGCTGGGACCGCTGGTCGGCAGGAACGGCTGGACCTGCTCCAGCGTCTCCGCGTCGTCGAGGACGATCAGCATCCGCTTGGTGGCCAGCAGGCTGCGATAGAGCTGGATCCGCCAGTCGAGCCCGGTGGGCAGCATCTGCGGCGGGGTGCCCAGGGCGACGAGGAATCCGCCGAGCACCTCCTCGAGACGGCGGGGCTGATCGGCCGGCGAGTGCAGCTCGGCGAACAGGTGGCCGTCGGGGAAGCTCGTCGCGTCCGCGTGGGCGGCGTGGACGGCCAGCATCGTCTTGCCGATGCCGGGCATGCCGGTGATCACGATCGGTTCCGGGGACTTCGCGCGGAGCCAGGCGGCGATCGAGGCCCGCTCCGGCTCGCGTCCGGTGAAGTCCCCGAGGTCGCGGGGGAGCATCGCGGGGGTGACGCCCGACCAGGCCCCGGCCCTCGGCAGGGCCAGCGCGCCGGTCAGCAACTGCTGGTAGGTCTCCGTCAGCTCCCGGCCGGGGTCGACGCCGAGCTCCTCGACCAGCAATGTGCGGCCCTCGTGGTACGCCGCGACCGCCTCCGCCTGCCGGTCACAGCGGTACAGGGCCGTCATCAGCTGGGCCCTGAGGCGTTCGCGCAACGGGTTCGAGGCGACCAGCCCGGTCAGCTCCGCGGTGAGCTGCCGGTGCCGACCCAGGGCCAGGTCGGCCTCGATCCGCGCCTCCAGGGCGGTCATCCGGGCCTCCTGGAGCCGGGGGCCCTCCATCTCGATGAGGCGGGCGGTGGCGTCTTCGAGGGCACGGCCCCGCCACAACCCCAGTGCCCGCCGCAGGACGGCGGCGGCCTCGGTGTACCGGCCGTCCCGGAGGGCCTCCGCGCCCGCCTGCGAGAGCTCCTCGAACCGGACGTGGTCGCAGTCCAGGTCGTCGATGTTCATCTGGTAGCCCGTGGTGAGCCGGTTGATGACCAGCTCACCTCTTAAAAGCTTGCGGAGGCGCGAGACGTAGGTGTAGATCTGCGCGCTCGCGGTGGCGGGCCGGTGCCAGTCCCAGAGCCGCTCGGTGAGCTGCTCGTCCGACACGACCCGGCCGCCGGCCAGCAGGAGCGTGGCGAGCACGGTCCGCTGCTTCGCGCCGCGCAACGCCTCCTCGTGGTCGCCGTCGGTCACTCGGATGGGCCCGAGGATGCGGAACTCCATGTCAGTTTCCCTTCCAAGGGAACTACGGGCGGCCGAGCGCATGTCAAAGAGACTCGGCGGCCACGTCATGGCGGGGGTGTGAGGAGAACGCCGCCTTTTGGCGCGTTCCTATGACACGGCGGACATGAAGCGTCACCTCGTGCTCGCCCGATGCGCGTCGTTCGGGCGGTCAACGGGACGGCGGCCCGCGGTCGTGGTGTCGTGCGAAGGGTCGAACCGGCGGACGGGCGTGCTTTATGGCGGGCCGAACTCGGCCACCGGCGGACGGTCGCCGCCCGCGGCCGCGGGTCGTTCCGCCGGCGCGAGGGCCGGTGGGCGCCCCTCCCCGGTGCTCTCGCCGGTCCTCACGCCCCCGAGCGTGCCCGGCGACCGGAGTGCGGGTGTGTCACCGCCCGCGCAGGCCAGCGCCGTAGGACACGGGACTTGACGGAGTTCTTGCAGACTTCGGCCGCTAGCCATCGCCGCCCCTTGTTGCTTCGCGTCGCTCCGTCACCCATAGTCGTTGATTAAGAGCAACGCCCCCAGTTGCTGTGAGAGTAGAAAGCGGATCAAGCTGTGTCAACAGTTTTCGGTTGGCCGAGATGGCCCGTAGATTTATCCGCACATATCGGCTTGTCGTGGTCGCTCAGCGTATGGATCCCGGAAGGAGGGGACTGTGACCCGTAACGGCGGATCCGCCGGGGATGGTGCGACGGAGCGGGGCTCCGTCGACCTCGCCGCCAAAATCGATCACCTGTTCAACACCCTGTATCCGGCTGGACGCGGCCCGTACTCCTATAAAGAGGTCGCCGACGGGATCGCCGCGCGCACGGGTGAGCGTGTCAATCCGACGACTCTGTGGAAGCTGCGCACGGGTAAGGCCGATAACCCCACCAAACGGGTCATCGAGGGACTCGCGGCGTTTTTCGGTGTCGATCCGGGTTACTTCTTCGACGACGAGGTCTCCCAGGCCGTCGGCGACGAACTGGAGACGCTCGCGCTCCTGCGTGACTCGGGGATCCGCCGTGCCCACCTGCGGGCCCTGGCCGGCCTGTCCCCGGAGGCCGTGCAGGTGGTGGCCCAGGTCATCCAGAGCACCGCGGCCCTGGAGGCCAGCCACGGCCGGCCTCGCCCGGCGCGCGATGCCACCGGCCCGCGGCCCGCCGCCCCCGACGGCGACCGGCGTGACGGCCAGGGGGAAGGGGAGTCGTAGCGTCCTCGGCGCGGACGTATCCACGCGGTGCGACTTGGCGGGTGCTAAGTGTAGCTAGCGGGCTGTTCGTGGCTTATTTCGACTGCTTGGTGGTTTCTAGAGAACCGTAGCTACATGCCGTTTCTCTTCGGATCCGCTCTGTAGAACACCGGACCCCGTGGCGACGTTCTGAATAGTTGTTCCTTCAACGTTCATAAAAAGCGTCCTTACTCGGAACCTGAGTCAAGGCTATGATGATCCTGACTCGGTCAGTCAGCGGACAAGCGCTGGCAAAAGGCCGATGATCAGTGGCTTGAGAGGTCCGGTGGTGGGAAGACGTCAGCGGTCAAGGGCCGGCCGTGACATCCGTCAACGATGCAGTGAGCTGATCAGGGAACTGGAAGCCGCGGGCGTGATACCGACTCCTTTCAGTATCGCCGCCCTCACGGAGCAATTGGGGCGGCATCGCGGACGCCCTATCCAGCTGATTCCTCTTCCCTCGACCCCCCAGGTCCTGTGCGGTCTGTCGATAAGCGCGGGACCGACCGACTACGTGTTATACACACGCTCCACCTCGCCCCTGCACCAGTGCCACATCGTGCTGCACGAGCTGGGCCACCTCGCGTTCGACCACCAGGAGGGCGGGTTGGAAGCGAGCGACCTCGCCCGCCTCCTCGCGCCGAACCTGGACCCGAGCGTGGTCGACCGGGTGTTCGGCCGGATCGCGCACGCCACACGTGCGGAGAACGAGGCGGAGACGTTCGCCGATCTCGTGCTGGCGCCCCGGGTCTTCACCTCCGAGGTCGACGCGCTGCCGCAGGCCCCGGAGCCACCCGGTGAGATCGCCGCGGTCCTCCGCAACATCGAGCGTGTCTGGGGGACCCCGGGGGATGCCTAGTGCCGTGTCAAGCAACGTCGGTCGGGTTATGACCGTGTTGGTTGATCCTCGCTGTAGGCGAGCGACTCCCCACCGGTGGTGGGGCGGGCCTCGGCCGGCCAGGGGACCCTTTGGCGGTGCCGTGATGGGGGCGTCGTCGGGGGTCACGTCGTGCCGGTCCGGCACCGGGCAGGTGCCGTCCGGCTCGACGGTGCGTGATCACCACCGGGAACGAGCTCTTCTTCGGGCTGGTGGTGATGGGTCCGCCCATCGCGTGATGGGCGATGTTGGCGCCGCCGACCAGGTCGCGGTGCCCGCTGAAACCACAGTGCATGCAACGGAACCGGCGGCCGGCGGGTTTGGGACCCGCCGCCCACAGACCGGGCAGGTCGAAGACGACCCACGTTCGTCGACCAGCTCGACACCGATCCCGGCCTGCTCGGCCTTGTCCTTCAAGCAGCGGAACCCGAAGCACCGCCGCCGCTGCGCGGACGTGACGCGAAGGCCGACTCGGGCGGTGCGCACCACCACCCGAGGGGCTCCAGGATCGACACGTCGAGACATGAGGTGATTACAGCAGGTGCCTACGACAGAACCTGGCCCCGGAAAACACCAGCCCAGCCGGGTCACCGGACCATCCCGAACCACGACGATGACACGAACCAGGTCATCTGACATCGCACTCACCCGGAGGAATGAGCACGCCATCGACCGAACGCCTCCACACCGCCGCCACCAATGCGAACCTTGCTGGATGCGGTACTAGGTGAGCGAACTCCCCTACTGGGTGGCCGTCGCCGTCATCTGGGGCATGGCCCTGTGCGCGTTCCACAACCTCGTCCGGAACCGCCGGTCGCCCCAGCGCCTCGTCAACGGCATCTACCTCGCGGCTCTCAGCCTGGGGGTCGTGGCGATGTCGCAGCGGGTCCGGCCCGTCATCGACCGGGCCGCCGACGTGCCCGGCCTGGGCCGCTGGCTCGCCTTCAGCCTCCTCACCGTCGCCACGTGCGCCTACTGGATCCTGGTCACCTACGTGACCGGGCGCCCCGGCGCTCCGGCGCCCAGGATCCGGGCGCGCGTCACGACGGCGGGCGTCGTCATCATCGTCATGGGGGTCTCACTGCTCGGGGACGGCTCCCTGGACGACAGCCATTTCCATTTCATCGCGATGTACGGGAACAGGCCCGGCGTCGCCGGATTCTTCCTGGCCTATCTCGCGTACGACGCCGCCATGCTGATCGACATGCTCCGCCTGGGCCGGCGGTGCGTCGGCCACACCCGGCAGCCGTACCTCCGGCTGGGCATGCGTCTCCTGGTGCTCGGCAACTTCTGCGGGCTGGCGTACGTCGCGTACGCGGTCGTCACCGTCCTCATACGCTTCTGGTCCATGCCGATGCCGCCGGGCGGCGGGAGCGCGGCGCCGTCGCTGCTGGGAGTCGTCGCGGTGGCGCTGATCCTGGCCGGGTCGACCATCAGCGGATGGGGGCCCTGGGCGACCAGGCCCTGGCGCACCGCCGCGCAACTGTGGGCGCTGGCGCGTCTGCGGCCGCTCTGGCGCGCGCTGACCGCGCAGATGCCCGAGCTCAAGCGGCAACAGCCCGCGCTGCACAACGTCGAGCACCGGCTCTACCGGCGCATCATCGAGATCCGGGACGGTCTGGTCTTCCTGGAACGCTACGCGGATCCGCGGCTCAGGCAGCAGAGCGCCGATGCGAGCGAGGCCGGAGGACGGACGGCCGAGGCGGCCGAAGCGGCGATCCAGGCGCGCCTCATCGCGACCGCCCTGCGCAGCCGGGCGACGGCGGCGGGCGCCGACGGCGTGCTCCCGGAGCGCGACGGTGTGCTCCCGGAGCACGCCGGCGAGGACCTCCCCGCCACGACGACGGGGGCGGTCCTCACGGAGGACCTCGCGACGGTGCCGACCGCGCCCCTGCTGCGGAACGAGGTGACCTACCTGACGACGCTGTCCCGCGCCTTCGCCCGCCTGGGACGGGCGTCCGCCGCCGAGCGGCGCGAGCGCCCTGGACCGTCACCTCGGTGACCTGAGCGGACGCCCGCGGATGTCAGGGCTGCAGCAGAACCTTGATGGCCCGGCGCTCGTCCATCGCGGCGTACGCCTCGGCCACCTTCTCCAGCGGCAGGGTGAGGTCGAAGACCCTTCCCGGTTCGATGCGGCGCTCCCAGACCCGCTCGAGCAGGTCCGGCAGGTAGGCCCGCACCGGGGCGGGACCGCCGCGCAGGCCGACGTTCTTCCAGAACATGTGCTCCTGCGGGAGGTCGGTGACATGGGGGACGCCGACCCAGCCGACCATGCCGCCGGGGCGGGCCGAGCGGAGCGCCTGCACCACGGAGTCCTGGGTGCCGACGCACTCGAGGACGGAGTCGGCGCCGATGCCGCCGGTGAGCTCCATGACCGCTTCGACACCGGCGTCACCGCGCTCGGCGACGACGTCCGTGGCTCCGAATTCGCGGGCGACCGCCTGCCGGTCCGGGTGGCGGCTCATCACGATGACCCGCTCGGCGTCGAGCTCGGACGCCGCGAGGACACCGCAGAGGCCGACCGCGCCGTCGCCGACCACCACCACGGTGCCGCCGGGCCGCACGTCCGCGCAGACCGCGGCGTGCCAGCCCGTGCACATGACGTCGGAGAGGGTCAGCAGCCCGGGCACGAGATCGTCGGCCGGCTGCTCCGGGGTGGCGAGCAGGGTGCCGTCGGCGTTCTGGACGCGGATGAGCTCGGCCTGGCAGCCGTCGTAGCCGGTGCGGCGCTCACAGTTGGCGTGCGCCCCGGCCCGGCAGATCGGGCAGGTGCCGTCGCTGGTGAGGAACCCGCCGACGACGAACTGCCCGGGCCGTACCGACGTCACCGCGGAGCCGACCTCCTCCACGACGCCGACGTACTCATGGCCGATGGGCGTGGGCTGTGGCACCTCCTGGACGCCGCGGTAGCGCCACAGGTCCGAGCCGCACACACAGGTCGCGACGGTACGGACGATGGCGTCGGTCGGGTCGACGATCACCGGGTCGGCGCGCTCCTCGAAGCGGATGTCGCGAGGGCCGTGAATGATCGTGCCGCGCATGGGCAGCTCCTGTCTGTCGTGATCGGGGGAAGTGGGGGCGAGACGACGCGGGGACGGACCGTCAGGTCCTCAGCGTTCGATCATGCGCATCTGGGCCTCGTTGTGGTGGTCGCCGGCGGCGGGTGTCAGGTCGTCCAGGAGGGCGATCTGCTCGGCGGTGAGCTCGACCGTGTCGGCGGCGACATTCTCCTCCAGGCGGGAGACGCGCTTGGTGCCGGGGATCGGGACGATGTCGTCGCCCCGGGTCAGCAACCAGGCGAGGGCGACCTGCGCGGGCGTCGCGCCGACCTGGGCGGCGATCGCCCTGACCTCCTCGGCGCTGCGCAGATTGCGCTGGAAGTTCTCGCCCGTGAACCGCGGGTTGTCCCGGCGGGAGTCGCCGACCTCGAACTCGTCGGTGGAGCGGATCGTCCCGGTGAGGAAACCGCGGCCCAGCGGGGAGTAGGCCACCAATCCGATGCCGAGTTCGCGCAGCAGCGGCAGCACCTCGGGCTCCTGATCGCGGGTCCACAGGGAGTACTCGGACTGCAGCGCGGTGATCGGGTGGACGGCGTGCGCGCGGCGGATGGTCGCCGGTCCGGCCTCCGACAGGCCGATGTAACGGATCTTGCCCTCGGCGGCGAGGGCGGCGAGGGCGCCGATGGTGTCCTCGATCGGAGTGTCGGGGTCGACACGGTGCTGGTAGTACAGGTCGATGTGGTCGGTGCCGAGCCGCGTGAGGGATCCTTCGACCGCGGTGCGGATGTTGGCCGGGCTGCTGTCCAGGCCGCTACGGCCGGTGTGGGAGATCATGCCGAACTTCGTGGCGAGCACGACCTGGTCGCGGCGTCCCTTCAGGGCGCGCCCGACGAGCTCCTCATTGGTATAGGGGCCATAGACCTCGGCGGTGTCGATGAGCGTGACCCCCAGGTCGAGGGCCCGGTGAACGGTCCGGATCGACTCGGCGTCGTCGCTGCCGGCTCCGGTGTAGGCGAAGCTCATGCCCATCGTGCCCAGCCCGATCCGGGCGACGTCCAGATCACCCAGCTTCACATGCTTCAAGGTTCTTCTCCGTTCATCCTCAGGGATGCCGTCGCGGTGCCGCGGAGCGGTCGGGGCGGCCCGGGTCGCCGACACGACCCTTCCCCAGGAAACGGCCCTCTGACCTGCGGCGGCAGTGTCTGTCGTTCCAGGTAATCCCAGTACCTGCTTCACCGCGCCGCCCCCGCATACCGTGGTGTCCATGGACGACCGCGCCGAGATCCAGGACTTCCTCGCCTCCCGCCGGGCCCGCATCACCCCCGAGCAGGCGGGCCTGCCGGCCTACGGAGGCAACCGCCGGGTCAAGGGCCTGCGCCGCGAGGAGGTCGCGATGCTGGCCGGCGTCTCGGTCGACTACTACGTACGGCTGGAGCGCGGCAACCTGTCCGGCGCCTCCGACGGCGTCCTGGAAGGCGTCGCCCGCGCCCTGCAACTCGACGACTCCGAACGCGAGCACCTGTTCGACCTGGCCCGGCGCGCCTCCGCGCCCTCCGCGCCCTCCGCCGCCCGCCGCAAGGCGCCCGCGCGGCGGCTGCGGCCCGCCCTCCAGCACATGCTGGACGCCATCGACGCTCCCGCCTGGATCCGCGACGACCGACACGACCTGGTGGCCACCAACCGCCTGGCCCGCGCCCTGTACGCACCGGTCCTGGCCGACCCCCGGCGCCCGGCCAACACCGCCCGCTTCATCTACCTCGACCCGGCCGCCCGCGAGTTCTTCACCGACTGGGACAAGGCCGCCGACGACATCGCCGCGATCCTCCGCGCCGCAGCCGGACGCAACCCCTACGACAAGGCCCTCACCGACCTCATCGGGGAGTTGTCCACCCGCAGCGAGGTCTTCCGCCGACGTTGGGCCGACCACAACGTCCGCCACCACCGCACCGGCGTCAAGAGGATCCACCACCCCGCCGTCGGCGACCTCGAACTCCACTTCGAGGCCATGACCCTGACCTCCGACCCGGGCCTCACCCTGATCATTTACACCGCCGCGCCCGACACCCCGAGCGCCGACAACCTCCGCCTCCTGGCCACCTGGGCCGCCACCCAGGACCAGCCCGCCCCCACCCCCGACCTCCACAACGACCCCCACCCCTGACGGGCCCAGGGGTATCCGGGACTGCTGAAATAACGGCGAATTGTCGTACCCGGCGCATACGGTTCGGGATGTCGACGCGGAAGGCGACGTCTATATCCGCCTTCTCGCATTTTCGTGTCCCGAGTCCTCTTTGGAAGGCCCGATGTCCGTGGAAACGACCCCAGAGACCACCTACCTCGAACTCTCCGAAGAGGGCGGGGGAGCGCACAAGTTCTATGAGGTCACGGTCGACGGCGCGACGATGACCATCCGGTACGGCCGGATCGGTGACACCGGGCAGCGCAAGACCAGCACGTTCCCGGACGGGACACGGGCGAAGGAGATGGCCGCGAAGAAGATCGGGGAAAAGGTCCGTAAGGGCTACGCCCCCGCCGTACGCGGTGCCCGGAAGAAGCGGGGCTTCTCCCGCGGCCATGTGATGAGCGCCCATGTCGATGGCGCATCGGCCCCCGTCGGCCGCGCGGTGACACGGCGGGCGCCGGTCCTGTGGCGTTACGACTCGGGCTCCGCCGCGTTCGGGATCTTCATCGACGACCGGGTCTGCATGGTGGGCAACGAGGCCGGTCTGATCACCTCGCTGACGCATGACGCCCAGGTGGTGCAGCAGGTACGGCTGCCGGACGGCGTGAAGTGCATGGTGGCCGACGACGCCTGGCTGTACGCGGGCTGCGACGACGGCAACGTCTATGACCTGTCCGGAAAGGTGCCCAGGCTGGCGTACCAGATCTCCCCGAGCATCGACATCTACTGGCTCGACATTCACGACGGCGTCCTCGGCGTGTCCGACTCCGGCGGTGGCGTCGTCGCGATCGACCACGAGGACGAATTCCTCTGGCGGAGGCAGGGCCGCGGGACGGCGGGCTGGATGGTGCGCTGTGACGACGCCGCCGTCCACCACGGTCACAGTGGGGGCGTCACCAGCTATGACTGGCGCACCGGCGAGGAGCTGTGGCACCAGTCCACCGGGTCGGTGCTCTTCGGCTGGCAGGAGCGGTCGACGGTCTATGCGGGGACCGCGACGCGTACGGTGGTGCGGCTGCGCAAGGACGGCGGCCGGGAGCGGACCTACCACTGCGACGCGCCGGTCTTCTCCTGCGCGACCGCGGAGGACGGCCGGTACGTCTTCGCGGGGGACAACCAGGCATCGATCTACTGCTTCGACGAGGCGGGCACCCGCCTGTGGAAGCTCGGCACCGGCTGCGGCGCCGCCTACTCCATGCAGTACCACGATCAGCGCCTGTACATCGTGACCACGAACGGCTCACTGGCCTGCGTCGACGCGAGCGAGGAGGCCATCAGGTCGGCGGAGCAGGGCTCGGTCCCCGACGTCGTCGACGTCAAGGCGCCGGCCGCCGTCGAGACGGTCACCCCGTCGACCACCGTCGACGTCGTCGCCGACAGCAACGGGGGCGTCATCGTGGAGTGCTTCGAGGAGCACGGCCACCTTCGGGTCCGCGTGGTCTCTCCCGGATACGACCGGAGCTGGCGGGTCCAGTTCCCGAAGGGGATCCGCGAGCACGGTGCCCGTTACGTCGTCAGCGAGGTGCGCGAGGCGGGTCGCGGCGGTTTCTACCGCGCGTACGGCGACATCCACCGTCTCGCCTGAAACGCGAGTGACCGGCGGGAGAGAGTCATCGTCCTCCCGCCGGCTCCGCGTGTCGCCGGCGGTGGCTATGACCCGGGATTCTCGGCGCCGGCCATGCGCCGGAGGTGGTCGAGGAGGGCGAGGGTCGCCGGATGCGTGGGAGGACGCGGCCACGCCAGGCGGACCACCACCGGAGGCGCGTCGGAGAGAGGCAGATAGCGGACGCCGGGGTGTGGATGGCTGTGGGCGGTGGCTTCGGCGGTGACGCCGATCGCGTCCCCCGTGGCGATGACGGTCAGCCATTCGTCGACGTTGGCCACCTCGAACGTGCGGGGGCGCCGCACGTCGGACCAGAGGCCGGTCGTGGTCGCGGCGGTGGCGCAGAGCACCACCGCCCGGTCGGTGAGATCGGTCAGGCGTACGGACGGGTGCCGGGCGAGCGGGTCGTCTTCGGGTACGGCGGCCAGGCGCCGCTCCCGGTAGAGCGACCGCACCTCCAGTCCGGCGTCCGGGGCGGGCGCGGTGCGCAGGAGCGCCGCGTCGATCTCCCCGCGGCGCAGCGCGGCCTCCGGGTCGTCACAGCGGTGGACCTCCAGCGGAGTGTCGGGGTGTTCCTCACGCCAACCGCGCAGCAGCGGCACGGTACGCGCGCCGAGCGCGGCCCAGGGGAAACCGATCCGCAGCGGCCGCGCCCCCGCCGCGGCCTCCGTCAGCGCGTCCTCCAGCTGATGGAGGATCCGGTGGGCTCGCTCGTGCAGCCGCCGACCGGCCTCGGTGAGGGCCAGGCTGCGGGTGGTGCGGTCCACCAGACGTACGCCGAGACGGCTCTCCAGTTGCTCCAGGGTGCGCGAGAGCGCGGGCTGGCTGATGTGCAGCACGGCGGCGGCACCGGTGATGGTGCCCTCGTCGCCGATCGCGGCCAGCGCCCGCAGGTGCCGCAGCTCCACATTCATGACCGCAGAGCATAAATGCTCCCGAGAAGGCATTTCCCTCCGGCCACCGACCGGACATAGCGTCCCGACCATGAAGATCCTCCTCATCGGCGCCACCGGCACGCTCGGCACGGCCGTGCACAAGGCCCTGGCCGGTCGCGGCCACGAGGTCCTGACCGTGGGACGCGGCGGCGGCGACCTGCGCTACGACATCACCGACCCCGCGCAGGTCACCGAACTGTACGATCGGGCCGGCCGGGTGGACGCGGTGGTCAGCGCCGCCGGCGACGTGCCGTACAAGCCGGTGGTCGCGATGGAGCCCGACGACTACGTGGCCGCTTTCCGTGGCAAGGTGCTCGGCCAGATCGACCTGGTACGTCAAGGCGTCCCGCGCATCGCGTCGCGCGGCTCCTTCACCTTGATCACGGGCGTGCTGGCCCGCGAGCCGATCCCCACCGGAAGCGCGGCCTCCATGGCCAACGGCGCGGTGGAGGCGTTCGTGCGCGCCGCCGCGATCGAGATCGCCCCGCAGCGCGTCAACGCGGTCAGTCCCACGGTCTTCACCGAGAGCCTCGCCGACTACGGCGACCACTTCCCGGGCATGGCGTCGGTGGATCTCGCCGATGTGGCTCAGGCGTACATCCGTTCCGTCGAGGGCGCCCAGACCGGGCAGGTCTACGCCCTGTAGGGAGGCGGACCCGCACCTCCCATCGGGGGGAAGCGGAGAACGTGCGACGTAAGCGGCCCGGCGATGCGTGTCCTCGTCGAGTCACGGGCTCAGCGCAGGACGGCGGAGAACAGGTCGGTGCCCAGGGCCGCCAGCACGGAGCGGTCCAGGGCGTAGTGGACGTAGCGGCCGCGACGGTGGGCGGTGAGGAGCCCGGCGCGTCGCAGGATGGCGAGGTGGCGCGAGACCTCCGGCGGCGTCAGCGCCCAGGCGTGGGCCAGCTCGCCGGTGGTCCGGGGGCTGCGGGCCAGGGTCCTGACCAGCCGTAGGCGCACGGGGTGCGCGAGTGCCTCCAGCCGCGCTTCCAGTGTCTCCAGGGGGACCGGCTCACCCGCGCCGGGCTCGGCGATGGGGTACTGCACCACGGGCTGCCAGCCCGGCGCGTGGACGGTGACGAGATGCGGGCGGCCGAAGGCGCTGGGGATGAAGGTGACCCCGGAATCGCGGCCGCTGGTGGCGTTGTCCTGCAGTTTGTCGAGCAGGATGCGGTTGCCGTCCGGAGCGAGCGTGAGGGCGGTGGACACCGACGAGAGCGCCGTGCCGAGTCCCGCGTGCCGGACGAGATCCATCTTCACCCGTGCGTCGGCCGCCAGCCGTGGCCGGACGCCCGGCCAGGCCGCGTCGAAGAATGCCTCGGCGCACTGCTCGAGTGTCTCGCGCACACGTGTCCGTACCGTGGACGGGTCGGCGAGCAGCCGCTCCGCGAAGGCCTCCTGCTGCGGGCCGCGGGCCTGAGCCTGGTTCAGGGCGCGGTCGCGCGTGGTCGTGTCGGCCAGCGGGGACGGTCCGGTGAAGGAGACGCGGTTGCTGCCGCAGGTGGTGACGAGCGCCGAGGTCACGTACGTCTCGTCGTCGATCCGGTCGACGTCGTCCAGTTCCTCGGCGAGGGACGTACGGGGCCGGGCGGGGAGCAGGAAGTCGGCGCGGGAGGAGGCCCAGAGGAAGTCGGACTCGTGCAGGCGCTCCGCGAGTTCGGGCCGCAGCCCGGCCCGCACGCCCGCGGCCCAGTCCGCGAGGCGCGGATGGTGCTCCGGAGCGGCCAGTACGTGCAGCATCGCCGTCAGCTCGGCCAGCGGGGAGACGGTGAAGAGCAGCCGTTCGGGCGGCAGGCCGGTGATGTCGATGCGAAGCGTCACCGGTCCATCATCACCGGCCGGCCCACGGGCCGGCGCGCCGGTTGACGCGATCCGTCAACCGGCGTGACGCGGCCGAGGCGGCGAACGCACGGTGGGCGCCATGACGATCTCCGACCGAGTCCGGCGGCCCCGGCAGATCCGTGCGCTGGACCTCGTGCGCGCCTTCGGCGGTGCGCGCTACGCCGTCGCGGTGGCCGTGGACGCGCTCGGCACCGGCCTGCTGCGGCCTTTCCTGGTGCTCTACGGGGTCGCCGTGCTGAGGCTGCCCGTGCCGCTCGCCGGGGCGGCGCTGACGGCAGGGGTGGTCGCGGGCCTGGCCTGCACGCCCGCCGTCGGCCGGTGGCTGGACCGGGGCGCGCGCAGTACGGCCGTGGCGGCCTCGATGCTGGTGCGGGTCATCGGTTCGGTGCTGCTGCTGGCCGCACCGACGGGCGATGTCGGGCTGTTCACCGCCGCGGCGCTCTTCCTCGGCATCGGCAACCAGGCGTTCTCCACGACCCACCCCGCTCTCGTCACCACGGTGGCGCACGGCCGGGAACGGGACGCGGCCCTCGCGGCCGGCCGCTCGGTGCGCAACGCGGGCCTGGGAGTGGGCGCGCTGGTGGCCACCGCGGGTCTGGCGGGCGGGACCACGGCCCTACGCGCGCTGGCGGGCGGCACCGCGCTGACCTACCTCGGCGCGGCGGTCCTGGCATGGTCGGTGCGCGTCCGTGCGAATCCGGCGGTCCGGCCCGCCGGCAATGGGGAGGACGAGCCCGCGCCGCGGCTGCGCGCGCTGCTGGCGGCCAACGTCGTGTACGCCTTCTGCCTCAACGTGCCCGAGATCGCGCTCCCGCTGGTCCTGGTGACACGGCTGCACGCCTCCCCCATGTGGGCCGCGGGCGTCTTCATCGCCAACACGGTGCTGGTCGTCACACTCCAGGTGCCGGTGACCGTGCGGATGGCGGTGCTCTCGCGGCGGACCGCCCTGGTCGTCGCGGGTCTCGTCCTAGCCGCGTCGTACGTCGGATTCCTCGGCGCCGCCACGTTGGGCGGCGGCTGGGCCGCCCCGGCCGTCGCCGCGGTGTCGGTGCCGTGCACTCTCGGCGAGATCATCTACACCGGGGCGGCGACCCCGCTGGTGGCGGCCATCGCCCCGCCGCGCTTCGCGGGGCGGGCCCTCGCCCGCTTCCAGCTCTCCACGGGCCTCGGCCTCGCCGTGTCCCCGGCGGTCATCACGGTCCTCGCCGCGCACGGCTCCCCGGCCCTGTGGGGAACCCTCGCCGTGGCGACGCTGCTCGCCGCCGCACTGATCCGCCGGCACGACTCGCTCGGGAGGGAGCGCGTCAATCCATGGAGCGGAAGTCGCCGAGCCGGGTCTCACCGCGGCGCAGAGGACGTCCGTCCGGCCGTACGTAGGTGACGCGGGCCAGCGGTTCGCCCGTCGTCTCGTCGATCAGCGTCCGGTACTCCTCGCCGGATTCGAACGCGTTGCGCTCTCCCCACTGCCGGAGGGTGACGATCAGATCGAAGAGCTCCAGCCCCTTCTCGGTCAGCACGTACGCGTGGTAGCTCGTCCCGTCCGAGGCCGGTTCGGTGCGCATGATCCCGGACGCCACGAGGGCGGCGAGGCGATCGCTGAGGATGTTCTTCGCGATGCCCAGGCTGCGCTGGAACTGGCTGAACCGCCGCAGCCCGTCGAAGGCGTCGCGCAGGATCAGCAGCGTCCACTTGTCGCCGACGAGGTCCACCGTCCGCATCACGGGACACGGCGCCGTCCGCATACGGGCCACTCGAAACCCTCCTCCGCGCAGTTGCCGGTTTCAAATCAAGACTAGTAGGTTTTGATTCGAAACCAGTTCGCCCTGCCCTCAGAGAACCACGACCCGAGGAGCCACTGTCCCGATGATCGGCGCCCACGAGACCTTCGACGGCACCTTCCCGTTCCCGCCGCACTTCAGCACCGCTCCCGGCTTCCGCATGCACTACGTGGACGAGGGCGCCGGGCCGGTGCTCCTGTGCCTGCACGGCGAGCCCACCTGGGGCTACCTCTTCCGACACCTGATCACGGAGTTCTCGGGCGCACACCGGGTCGTGGTGCCCGACCACATGGGCTTCGGCAAGAGCGAGACCCCGGCCGACCGCACCTACTGGCTGCAGGATCACATCGACAACCTCGAGGCGCTCGTCCTCGATCTGAGGCTGCGTGACATCACCCTGGTCATGCACGATTTCGGCGGCCCGGTCGGGATGGGGCTGCTCTCGCGGCACCCCGAGCTGATCTCCCGGGTGGTCGGCGTCAACGGGCCGACCCCCTTCGGCCAGCCGGAGCTGGGAGCGGTTCTCGCCGCCAACGCGTCCCAGGCCCCGTGGTTCCAGTGGATCATGCGGGCCCAGGAGGACGGGACCCTCGACGACGTGCTCGGCGCACTGGGGTACAACATCCTCAGCACGTTGAAGCTCAACGGCTTCCAGGACGGCACGATCATCACTCCCACGTGGATCCGTGCCTACGCGGCCGCCTTCCCGACGCGGGCCGAGACCCTCGGGGCCCTCGGCTGGGCCAAGGGCTTCGCCCTGGGCGCGCACGTCTTCGAACCCCCGACGGCCGGCGCGCGGGAACTCCTGGCGACGATCCCGGCGCTGGCCATCTGGGGGGCGGAGGACCGGACGCTCGACGGCGCGCGATTCCTTCCCCTGTTCCGTGCCGCCTTCCCTCACGGCCTCGTCAGCGAACTCCCGGGCGTGGGGCACTACAGCCTGGAGGACGCCCCCCGTACGATCTCCGCGCTGCTGAGACTGTTCCTCGACGCGACGGACAGGAGTGCGTCCATCGCCGCGTGATGCTCCGGGGTGGCGATTAGTCGACCGGTCGTACAGTTGACGATGTGGGGCGGAACAGTGATGCGAGGCAGAAGATCTTGACGGTCGCGCAGTCCCTCGTCGAGCTGCGGGGCTACTCGGCGCTGGGCGTGGCGGAGATCTGCAAGGCCGCAGGCGTGCCCAAGGGCAGCTTCTACTACTTCTTCGAGTCCAAAGAGGCGCTCGCCCTGGCCGTGATCGACGAGCGCTGGACCGCCCAGCTGCGGGACTGGACCCGCATTCTGAACGGCGAGGGCGAGCCGCTGCGGCGGCTGCAGCGGTTGTTCGAGCACACCGAGGAGTTGCAGCGCGCCGGTCAGCGGAGCTGCGGCATCGTCGCCGGCTGCCTGTTCGGCAACCTCACCCTGGAGATGAGCGCCCACACCCAGGCCGTCCGCGACCGCCTGCAGCAGATCTTCGAGGCCCAGGTGGACCTGGTCGCCGCCGTCATCGCCGAGGCCCTCGACCGCGGCGACGTGACCGTCGCCGACACCCACCAGGCCGCCCGATCGATCGTCGCCCAGCTCGAAGGCCAAGTGCTCTTCGCCAAGCTCTACAACGACACCGCGCCGCTGAGCGCCCTGTGGACCAACTGCCTGGCCCTCCTCGGCGCCCACGCCGGCGAGGACACGCCGGCCGGCGCCTGACACCAGGCTCCCACCCTCGCCACCTGTTCTACGACTACCGGACCAACGTCGCCGCGTACCCCTCTGGCGGTTGGGCGACCGACGGCGGTCGCCGCGCTGACCTGCACTGGGAGGAAACGCCTATCAGTTGGGAGGAAGCCGGTCCCGGCCCGCGTGCCCCTGGCGGTTGTCTTCTGTCCGCCGAGTGACTAGATAAATAGTCGACCGGTCGGCTAGTACCTCCGGTCGCGGAATCCTCACTCATCTCGGAGCAGGTCATCATGAGTTCTCAGAAGGTCGCGGTCGTCACCGGTGCGTCCCAGGGCCTCGGCGCCGCCATCGTCGACGCCTACCGCAAACTCGGCTACGCCGTCGTCGCCACCTCCCGTACGATCGCCCCCTCCGGCGACCCGGACGTCGTGACCGTTCAGGGCGACATCGCCGACCCGGCGACCGCCGAGCGCGTCATCGCCGCCGCCAAGGAGCGCTTCGGCCGCGTCGACACGCTGGTCAACAACGCAGGGATCTTCGTCGCCAAGCCGTTCACCGACTACACGCGGGACGACTACGCCGCCGTGAAGAGCGTGAACCTCGACGGCTTCTTCCACATCACCCAACTGGCCGTCGAGCAGATGCTCGCTCAGGGGAGCGGTCACGTCGTCACCATCACCACCAGCCTGGTCGACAACGCGGACTCCCGGGTGCCCTCCGTACTGGCCTCGCTGAGCAAGGGCGGGCTGCAGTCCGCCACCAAGTCGCTCGCCGTCGAGTACGCCACCCGCGGCATCCGCGTCAACGCCGTCTCGCCGGGCACCATCAAGACGCCCATGCACCCGGAGGAGACCCACGAGTTCCTCGCCGCCCTGCACCCCGTCGGCCGGATGGGCGAGGAGAGCGACGTCGCGGACGCGGTGATCTACTTGGAGAACGCCCCGTTCGTCACCGGGGAGATCCTCCACGTCGACGGCGGCATGAGCGCGGGTCACTGAAGACCCCGTCCCGGCGCCGGCGGCCGCGATCCCGCTTTCCCTCCACTGGACAGGAGAACCGTGATGCATGACACGACGGACACCGAAGAGATCCTGCGCAGCGTCCTCGATCAGTGGAAGGCGGCCGTCGACGGCCATCAGCCGGATCGGGTCGCCTCCTCCTTCACCGAGGACGCGATCTTCCAGGGGCTGCATCCCTACAGCGTCGGACGACAGGGCGTCGCCGACTACTACGACTCCCAGCCGCTGGGACTGTCGCCCGCGTACCGCATCCTGGAGAGCCGGCGCCTTGCCGACGACATCGTGCTCGGCTACGCGGCCGTCGACTTCTCCTTCACCGACCGGCCGACGCTGAGCGTCAAGCTCGCCGTGGTGCTGAAGCGCTCGGGAGACGACTGGCTCATCGCCCACTATCAGGTCTCCCGCCTCGACTAGGCGGCACCGGTCCCGGTCCTGATCTCCTCATCGGCCGGGCGGCCTCTCCCGCCGTCCGGCCGCGTCACCGCTGTGCTTGGAAGGAACGACGACAGAAATGAATGAAACGGTGGGAACCGCCCTGATCACCGGTGCCTCCTCCGGCATCGGCGCGGCGTACGCCGACCGGCTGGCCCGGCGCGGTCACGACCTGATCCTGGTGGCTCGCAATCGCGAGCGGCTGGAGGCCGTGGCCGAGCGGATCACGCGTGAGACCGGCCGCTCGGTGGAGGTGCTGACCGCGGACCTCGCGCGCGCCGAGGACCTGCTCCGCGTCGAGCAGGTCCTGCGGTCGAACGAGGACATCTCGGTGCTGGTGAACAACGCCGGCTTCGGCGCGGTGGCACCGCTGGTCGACTCGGACGTCGACGCCATGGAATCCATGATCACTCTCAACGTGACCGCGCTGACCCGGCTCACCTACGCGTTCGCGCCGGGTGCGGTGTCCCGGGGCGGCGGCACCGTGATCAACATCGGCTCGATCGTCGCCATCGTCCCCGAACTGCTCAACGGCGTCTATGGCGCTTCCAAGGCGTTCGTGCTCGCGCTGAGCCAGTCGCTGCGCCACGAACTGGGCGAGAAGGGCCTGCGGGTGCAGGTCGTGCTGCCCGGTGCCATCGCGACGGACTTCTGGCAGATCGCCGGCAACCCGGTGGAGAACCTGCCGCAGGAGTGGGTGATGACGGTCGACGACCTGGTCGACGCCGCGCTCGCCGGGCTGGACGACGGCGAGTTCGTGACCATCCCGGCGCTGCCCGACGTCGAACTGTGGGACGCGTACCAGGGCGCGCGCCAGGCGCTGAGCGGCAACCTGTCGGCCTCCCGCCCCGCCGAGCGGTACCGGCGAACCACCCCGGCGCGCTGAAACGAGAGCGCCGGGTGATCGCGGGCGGTCCCACCGCGGGTGCCGCGACACCGTCGCGACCGCGTGGCCGTCCCCGGTCGGCGCCGGCGGTGGGCCGGTCAGTACCGGGCGCCGACGGGGGCCGGGATGGCGTCGAGCTCGGCGAGGTCGGCCGGAGACAGCCGGACGTCCGCCGCGCCCGCGTTGTCGGCGAGGTACGCCGGGGTCTTGGTGCCGGGAATGGGGACGACGTGCGGGCCCTGGGCGACGAGCCAGGCGAGGGCGACCTGCGCGGGGGTGACGCCGATCCGGTCGGCGACCTCGCGGACCTTGGCCGCGATGTCGAGGTTGGCGCGCAGGTTGTCCTGCTGGAAGCGCGGCAGACGCCGGCGCTGGTCCTTCTGCGGCAGTTCGTCGAAGGAGGCGAAGCGGCCGGCGAGGAAGCCGCGGCCCAGGGGCGAGTACGGCAGGAGGCCGATGCCCTGCTGTGCGCAGTAGGGCAGGACCTCGGCCTGGACGTCACGGCTCCACAGGGAGAACTCGGACTGCACGGTGGTGACCGGGTGCACGGCCTGGGCCCGCCGGATCTGCTCGACGCCGACCTCGGACAGGCCCAGGTGGCGGACCTTGCCGGCCGTGACGGCCTCGGCCATGGCACCCCAGGTCTCCTCGATCGGGACTTCGGGGTCGACGCGGTGGAGCTGGTAGAGGTCGACATGGTCGGTGCCCAGGCGGCGCAGGCTGCCGTCGATGGCGGCACGGACATGCCCGGGCCGGCCATTGGGCCTGACCAGCGGGGAGCCGCCGGGCCCGCCGGTGGGGTCGATGGCCTCCATGCCGACCTTGGTGGCGATCACCGCACGGTCACGTCGGCCGGCCAGGGCCCGGCCGAGGAGTTCCTCGTTGGTGTAGGGGCCGTAGACGTCGGCGGTGTCGATCAAGGTCATGCCCAGGTCGAGGGCCTGGTGGATGACGGAGACGGAGGTCGCCTCGTCGCGCGGGGCGGCCATGTCGTAGGCGAAGCTCATTCCCATGGCGCCCAGGCCGATGACGCCGACCTGCGGCCCGTCGGCGCCCAGGGTGGTGTTGCGCATGCCGTGTTCTTCCTTCGTGTCGGACCGGTGGGCTGTCGGGTCACAGCCCGTGTACGGAAGCCGCTGGAGCGACGCTCCCCCGCGGCTGTTCCACTGTCGCGCCCCGGGCGGTACGGCGGCAGGCCGCGCGGTGCGGGGGAGCGGCGTACCGGGGGCGGCGTGCCGGGGAGCGACACGGCCCCTCACGGCAACCTTGACCCGGTTAACGGAAAGGCGGACTGTTCCCATGAGCCCTGATCAGCACGGCAACGACCTGGCGGGGTTCCTGCGCGCCCGCCGGACCCAGATCACTCCCCGGCAGGTCGGCCTTCCGCCCGGCCCGGGGCTTCGCCGCACCCCGGGACTGCGCCGCGAAGAACTCGCCACCCTCGCCGGGGTCAGCATCGACTACTACACCCGCCTGGAGCGCGGCAAGGAGACGCGTCCCAGCCCCGCCGTCATCGACTCCCTCGCCCGCGCGCTGCGCCTTGAGGAGGACGAACACGAGCACCTGCGCCGGCTGGCCGCCCGGGCCGCCCGAAACGCCCCCGCGCCGCCCACCGCGCCCAGCCGCGCGGTACGCCCGGGTGTCGAACTCCTGCTGGAGAACCTACGGCCGAGCCCGGCCTACGTCCTGAGCCGCACCCTGGACGTGCTCGCCGCCAACCCCGGCGGCCTGCACCTTTACGCGGGCATCGACGACTGGCCGGTCAAGCAGCGCAACCTGGCCCGCTACTACTTCCTCCACCCCGCCGCCCGCGACCTGTTCACCGACTGGGACACCCAGATCCGCGGCTGCGTCGCACGCCTACGCGCCCTGGCCGGCACCGACTCCGATGCCCCCGACCTGGCCCACCTCGTCGGCGAGCTCCTCCTGAAGAGCCCGGACTTCGCCCGCCTGTGGGAGCGCTACGACGTCCGCGCCCATCGCCCCGGCACCAAGCACTTCCAGCACCCACGGGTCGGTGACCTGACCCTCGGCTACCAGTCCATGCACCTCGAGGGCACCCCCGGTCACCGCCTCGTCGTCTACTACGCCGACGTCGCGAGCCCCGACCACGACGCCATGGTCCTCCTCGACATGCTCGGCGGCCGGCACGCCCTCGAACCCGCCGACCAGGACACCGGCACAGACGCGCGAGACAAGGCGCATTAGGCCGGTCTCCTCTCCCCGGACAGCAGGAGAGGAGACCGGCCGTGGCGTCATCGCCGGGTCAGGGCCACCACCACAGTGGCGCCGCGGCCGGGGCTGACGCGTACCGAGAACAGGTGCGTGGCGCTGTCGTAGCCGACCTGACCGGCGCTGCCGCCGGACGCGGAGACCGACACGGGGGTCGGGGAGTACCCGTGCAGCGTGACCGGGCCGTCTCCGGGGGCGAACGCGACCGTGGCGTGGACCGCGCCGTCGTCGGACAGCGACCGGATCCGCTGCTTGCCCAGGGAGACGAACTTGCCCGCGTCGCCGAGGAAGGCGATGCCCGACCTGCCCATCGGGACCACCTGGAAGTAGGACCCGTCGCGGGTCACATGGGCGGTGTAGGGAGCGTCGCCGTCGACCGGCGTGCCGGTGCCGGTGAAGTAGTCGTACACGTACGCCTTGCCGGTGACGCCGAGGTCGGCGGGCCGGAAGGGGGCGTCCTCCGTCGTCGGAAGGGTGACTCTGCCGGCGCTGACGCCGAGGTTGTCGATGTTCGGGCCGTTCGCTCCCGTCGCGGTCGCCCGTACGGTGTGCCGGCCGGCGGACAGATCGACCACGACCGGCTGGACCGACCACGTGTCCCAGCCGCCGGTCGTGGTGAACGGCTGAGCGGAGGCCGCGCCGCCGTCCACCGCGACCGCGAGCGGCCGGTCGCCGGTGCCGCCGTTGGCGTACCGGAACAGCAGCGTGTACGTGCCGTCGGCCGGCACGTCGACGTCCCACTGCACGTAGTCGCCGGAGTCGTGCTGGTAGTCGGCGAATCCGCTGCCGGTGTAGCCGGCGTGATCGGTGGCCACCGTGGGCCCGGACAGGGTGGCGCCCTCGGCCTCGTAGGTCGCGTCCGGCTTCGGCGCCGGAATGGCGCGGGCGTAGGAGAAGACATAGCCGGCGGTCAGCGAGCCGTGCCGGCTGCCGGTCGTCGCGACCATGGCGCCGCTCGGGTCGGCGGCGTCGCGGACGTACATGGCGTCGTCGGGGACGATCGGAGTGTCCGGCTTGACGATCGTGCCGTCCGCCTCGGCCACCTTGTTCAGGTTGTCGGTGCTCTCCTTCCCGATCGGGTCGCCCACGCCGACCGGTCCGGCGGACAGGTTCTGCAGCAGTAGGTTCTGGGTCTCCGTGCTCATCGCCACGTCGGCCCAGGGCCACACGCCGAGCGCGCCGGCCAGGCGTGAGGTGTAGAGGAACTCGTCCCACTTGGACCGCTCGAACCGGTCGTTCGAGACCCGGGCGTTGGTCACGTCGTCGTACAGCGTGCTCTGCAGGTAGTCCTGTGGCAGCGGCATGCAGTACTGGATGTCGAGGCCGTTGGCCGCCGCGGCCTTGGCCATGTTGTCGAGGAACGCGGCGCGGTCGGTGAGGTTGAAGTCGGGCTGGGCGTTCGAGCACAGCCAGTCCTGCTCGAAGGTGTCGACTCCGGACGATTTGAGGTACTTCATCCGGTCGTTCCAGAATGCCGGGTCGGTGATCACGCTCCCGGACATCGTGTACTCCTGGTGGTACGGGCTGGACGGATCGATCCACCGGGCATGGGTGATCAGTGGCACGCCGACGCTCTTCTGGAACGCCCCGAGACCGTCCGGGAACAGCGTGGAATCCGCCTCGTAGCGGTACTCACCCCGGGAGTCGTTCCAGACCGCGTCCGGGCCCTTGGGGTAGAACCAGCTGTCCAGTTGCAGGTTCCCCATCGGCAGGCCCTTGGCCTTCCAGTCGTCGCGGACCGCCCGCAGCGTGCCCGCGTAACCGAGGCTCGTGTCGTACTTGTAGTAGTAGGTCGCGCCGTTGTCGGTCCAGTAGCCCAGCTTGGCGAGTGTGTTCGTCGCGTCCTGCGACGGCCGGTGCTTGCCGGACAGGCCGGTCAGGGCACGGCCCCAGGTGTCGTAGACCTGGTTGACGCCGTTCCCGTACACGAGTGCGGTCTTCTGGGTGAACCCGGACGGCAGACTGGCGATACCCGCAGAGACGCCGCTGGTCAGCGCGCCGCTCGCGTCGTACTTCGTGACGGCGGTCGTGAAGTTCGACGCGGGAGAGAGCAGGTATCCGCTGCCGGAGGCGTCGAACGCCAGGTACGGGCTGAAGCCCGGGTCGCCCGAGGCGTCGAACCGGCGTCCCGCGAAGCAGCCGGAGAAGGTCTCGTGGTGCGGCAGTGCGGGCCGGGCCGACAGTGCGGGGAACGGATAGGCGTTGGCCGCCGCCTGCCGGTACGTGGTGCTGAAGAGCACCACCGGAGCGCTGTCGTAGGTCCGGATGCCGCTGGTCCGCGCCACTCCGCCGATCGAGTAGCCGAAATCGACCTCGTGGTAGGCGCCGACGCCGTCCCGGCCCGTGGTGTTCCTGATGTCGCTCACCGGGGCGCCGACCGAACCGCCGAAGTGGTAGCGCGGCCCGCCGGTGTCGATGGTGTAACCGCCGTCGGTGTGCACCGCGACCGTGGTGCCCGTCGCGGCGCCGGCCGGTTCGATGGTGAGCGCCAGGCTCATCGGAAGGATGGCGGCGAGCGCGCCTGCGACCGCGATACGCCGAAACGATCTCCGCGCCGGCTTCCTCATGGACCCTCCTCATCGGGTCAGAGTTCTGCGGCCCTCGGCTGCGCGCATATGAGGGATTTCCGCGAAGTTAAAACACCAGTTTTGCGGTGTCAATAGCATTGAAAGTGCCGAAATCGGCCTTATTATGTGGAGAAGACGGCAGAATTCGCGAAGCCGCATGCCGGGAGGACACTGATGAGTCCGGCGAGGCCGCGGTCCAGGCCCAGGTCGCACCGCGCGTACAACCTCGACCGTGTGGTCGCGGCGGTGCGTGAGCACGGGGCGGTCACCCGGGCGGACGTCGAGCGGATCACCGAGCTGTCGCGCGCGACGGTGGCCGCCCTGGTCGCGCGGCTCATCGACGACGGCACCCTGCGAGAACTCCCTGCGGCCGGAGAGACGCGGACGAGGACGGGGCCGGGTCGCCCGCCGGCCCGGCTGGCGCTGACCGAGTCGGCGGGCCTGGTCGTCGGCATGGCCTTCGGCCACGGCGACCTCCGTGTGGCCGCGGCGACGTTGTCCGGCGACGTCATCGCCGAGCGGCACGTGCGGCTCGCGGTGGACAACTCCGTGGGCACGGCCCTCGACACCGCCGCCGGCGAATTCAGCGCGATACTGCGCGAAATCGGTCACCCGAGAGAGGACGTGCGCAACGTCGTCGTCGGCCTGCCCGCCCCGCTCGACCGGCACACCGGACGGGTGATGGTCAACAACATCCTGCCCGGATGGGTCGACCTGGACCCGGCCGACGGCCTCGAAGAGCGCGTCCGCCGGCCGGTGCTCCCGGAGAACGCCGTCAACCTCGGCGCCCTCGGCGAGATGACCTATGGGGCGGGCGTCGGCGTACTCGACCTGGTGTTCGTCAAGGTCTCGACGGGTGTCGGCGCCGGGCTGATCTTCGACGGGCGTCTGTACCGGGGTGCCAGCGGCTACGCGGGCGAACTGGGCCACGTGCAGGTCGAGGCGAACGGGCTGCTGTGCCGATGCGGCAGCCGCGGGTGCCTGGAGACCCTGGTCTCGACCCCGCACATCATCGCCGCCCTGCAGCCGATGCACGCCGATCCGCTCACGACCGCCGACGTGGCCCGGCTGCTTGAGGCGGGCGACTCCGGAGCCGCCCGCGTCGTCGGCGACGCCGGACGTACCATCGGCCGGTCGCTGGCCGACCTGTGCAACCTGCTCAACCCCGAGGTGGTCATCGTGGGCGGCGAGCTCAGCCGGCCGGACGGCGCGCTCGCCGACGGCATCCGCGAGGCGATCGCACGCTACGCCCAGCCGGGAGTGGCGCGGGCCGTGACCGTGACGACCGGGACCCTGGAGAACCGGGCCGAGCTCATGGGCGCGATCGCCCTCGCCATCCGGCGCACCGCCGGCCCGACCACCCATGCTCCGGAGTGACGCGTCCCCGTCGGGCCGGCGTGCCGATGGTCGTCGAGTACGGCGCGGTGCCCGAGTGCCGTCGGGCGCTCAGAGCGTACACAGCGTCTCGGTGGGGGATAGGCGGGCGGCTCGGAGGGCCGGCAGCAGGCCGGCGATCGCGCCGATCACGATAGCGGCGCCGATCCCGCCGGCCCACGCCTGGACCGGGACGACCACCGCCCAGCCCTTGGTCACGTACACCGTCGTCGCAGGTCCGGCCACCGCCCTGCCTTCGTCGACGGTCACGTAGCCGAGATAGCGCTCCGCGGCCGGGTAGCCGATCAGGGCACTGGCGTCGATGTCGGTCGACAGCGTCGCGGGCTGCAGGATGCCGGCGACGTAGAACCACTGGTTCTTCAGCCAGATCCGTTCGCCCGGAAGGACGCGATCGATCCCGAGACGCTGCGCGGCGAGCGCGCCGAGCACCGTGACCGGCTCGCGTTCGGTCGCCGGGTTCAGCCAGCGGCCCTGCGCCATGCCGGTTCCGATCACTTCGGGGAGGTTGAGGCCGGCGGCCCGTACCTTCAGGGCGTTGGTGTCGACCACCGGGATCAGCGGGCTGCGGTACACGTTCGTGTTCTCGATGGCGGCGGCGTGCGCCACGTGCTCGACATCGGGCAGGTGAGAGATCCGTTGCGGTGCGGCGACCGGGAGCCGTGCCGCCCCGCCGCTGAACGACTGGCCGGTGTTCGCGGTCAGCAGGTTCGCGCCGAGCCGGTCGATCTCAGCCAGGAGCCCGGCCTGCGAGGACGCGGACAGGCCGAGCACCGCCACGATCGCCGCCGTGCCGATCGCTATCCCGAGCGCGGACAGGGCGGCCCGCGGTCGGCGCGCCCGGATCCCGGTACCGGCCACGCGCAGCTGGTCGGACGGCCTCATACGCCCTCCCTCGCAGGTGCCGCGCTGTCGGCGACGATCCGCCCGTCGAGGACGTGCAACCGGCGGGTGGAGTTCGCGGTGGAACGGGACGTGCTCGATTTCGAGGCGCCGGAGCCGCCGCATCCCGCGGCGATCAGGGCGAGGGCCGCGGCGGCCAGCAACGCAGAGGCCTTGGTCATCTGGTCCATGCCTCTGCTGAAGACGGGAGACCGTTGCGGCGGCGTATGCGATTTTCGATACGCCCGCGATACGCCGGTCAGTCGTTGCTCGGGCTCATTCCGGGAAGCCGGATCGTGACGAGGAGACCGCCGGTGGGGCGGGGCGTGAGGTCGAGGGTCCCGTCGTGTGCGCGGACGATGCTGTGCACGATGGCCAGCCCGAGGCCGACGCCGGCATGCTCGTCGCTGCGGACGCGTTCGGTTCCGCGTTGGAAGGGCTCGGTGAGGGTCGGTACCACGTCCGCCGGCACCCGATGGCCGGTGTTCTCGACCCGCAGCACGCTCGCGTCGTGCCGCGCTTCGGTGTGGACGGTCACGGTGCCGCCGGTGGGCAGATTGTGGACGATGGCGTTCTGAACGAGGTTCGTCACCATCCGCAGGAGCAGTGCCGCGGAGCCGACGGTTCGGGCCTGCTCACCGGTGACGTCGAGGGTGATCTGCCGCTTCTCGGCGAGGGGCAGCAGCGTTTCGGCGACTTCTTCGGCGATCAGGGACAGGTCGACGGGCTCGCGGGTGAAGCTCCTGCGGTCGGCACGGCTGAGCAGCAGGAGGGCCTCGGTGAGGTCGATCGCCCGGGTGTTGACGGTGTGGAGGCGTTCGAGGAGTTCGCCCTGGTCCCGCGTGGTGTCGTTGCGGGCGGCGTCGAGGAGTGTCCGGGAGATCGCCAGCGGGGTGCGCAGTTCGTGGGAGGCGTTCGCGGCGAATCGTTGCTGCTCGGCGACATGGGATTCGAGTTCTTCGAGCATGGTGTCGAACACGTCGGCGAGTTCGCGGAATTCGTCTTCGGGGCCTTCCAGCCGGATCCGGTGGGACAGTGATCCGTTCGAGGCCATCCGGGCCGCGTCCGCGATCCGGGTGAGTGGTGCGAGCATCCGGCCGGCGAGGATCCATCCTCCCAGGAGGCCGAACACCAGGAGGAAGGCCAGTGTGGTGGCCGCGGCGGGGGCGAAGCCGCGCAGGAGTTCGGTGCGGCTGGTGCTCACAATGATCACGCCGCCGAACTTCTTCCGGATGGATTCGGGGTCGGTGTCGGGCACGTGGCGCAGCACGAACACCCAGAGCACCGCCAGCAGGAGAGCGCCGGCGAGGAGGAGGAATCCGGCGTAGCTGATGGTGAGTTTCAGGCGGGCGCTGAATCCTGGGCGTCTATGCATGGGTGCCGCCAGGGCGGGTGGTGTCCACCCCGCGGTCGACTCCGGTGTCGATCCGGTAGCCGACGCCGGGCACCGTGGCGATGAGCCAGGGTTCGCCGAGTCGTTTGCGCAGGGCGGAGACGGTGATGCGGACCGCGTTGGTGAAGGGGTCGGCGTTGGCGTCCCAGGCCCGCTCCAACAACTCTTCGGCGCTGACGACACCGCCTTCGGCGGCGACCAGGACTTCGAGCACGGCGAACTGCTTGCGGGTGAGCGCGACGTAGCGTCCGTCGCGGAAGACCTCCCGACGGAAGGGGTCCAGCCGCAGGCCCGCGATCTCGCTGACCGGGGGCCGGGCGTGCGCGCGCCTGCGGTCGAGCGCCCGCAGCCGCATGACGAGCTCCCGGAGCTCGAACGGTTTCGTGAGGTAGTCGTCGGCGCCGAGGGCGAACCCGGAGGCCTTGTCGTCGATCCGGTCGGCGGCGGTGAGCATGAGGATCGGGATGCCCCTGCCGGAGGCGACGATTCGCCGGGCGACCTCGTCGCCGGAGGGACCGGGGATGTCACGGTCGAGGACCGCCAGGTCGTAGGAGTTGACGCCGAGCAGCTCCAGGGCGGTGTCGCCGTCGCCGGCGATGTCGGCGGCGATCGCCTCCAGCCGGAGACCGTCACGGACGGCTTCGGCCAGGTAGGGCTCGTCCTCCACGATCAGCACGCGCATGCCCTGAAGCCTAGGCAGGACGACATATCGCCGGCATATGCGAACCGGATCCCCGGCACCGCAGACGTTCCCGGCACCTCCCGCCGGACCGCGGACGCGGGGCACCGGACCCTGGCCACCGGATCCCGGGCACCGGATCCCGGGCGCCGGATCCCGGGCGCCGGGCGCTGGGCGCCGGGCGCTGGGCGCCGGGCGCCGGGCGGTGCGGCGTTCACACGTCGTCGGGCGTTCGCCGGTCGAGGTGGTACCGGTCGGCGATCGGGTTCCAGAGTCCGATGAACGCCGTCTTGTCGTCCCCGGCCGCGGAGGAGGCGCTTTCTCCCCGGCGATAGTCGCTCGTCACGTCGGCATTGCCGTCGCAGCCGTTCGTCTGCGTGTCCTCGGCCCAGGACAGGAACGCCTCGTCCGCGGCCAGGGAGTCCTTGAGCGCCTGCACGAGCTTGTCCTTCATCTCGGTACCGCCGTCGATCCCATCGACCGACAGACCACGGGCGTCGGCGAGCTCGGACCGTCGATCGTCCGTGATACTCCGGAGCGTCGAGACCCCGCCGTCCACGTCGGAGCAGTCGAGGATGCCGTCGATGGCGGTGCGCAGATTCGAACGGGTCGTGGAACTGCGGGACAGCAGTGCGTCGACCGTACTCGCCTGCTCCTCCCCGGTGCCGGAGTCGCCGACCGGGGAGGCGTCGTTGCCGCCGGTACTCGGGCTGCCGCTGGTCTCCGTGGGGGTGCCCGTCGGGCCGCCGCTCGGGCCACCGGATCCGCGGGCCGAGAGGGCGGCGATCAGGACCACCACGACGATCACGGCGGCGGTCACCATGCCCACCAGCGTCTTGGACGACTTCCGGCCGCCCGGCGGCCGCGTGATGGGATAGGGGGTACCGGACCCGGGGAAGTAGGGCTTGACCGGGGGGAACTCATGCGGCAGGCCGGCATCCGCGTCGGCGCCCGGTGACCGGGTCCAGCCGGTGGCGGCCCCGGTCCCGGGCGGCTCGGCCGGAACCGGCGGAACCGGCGGCGTGGAAACGGCCGATGGATCAACGAGGTTCCATGAGGGACCGCGAACCCGTCCCCGGGCATTGGGGCCCGGCGCCGGCCTGCCGGGCAGCGGCTCGGTGGCGAGGGTCCGTTTCGTGTCACAGCCCTGGCAGGAGTTCCGGTCCGCCTCGTTCCACACGTCGCACTGCCGGCACCGCCAGGTCGGCCCCGAATCGCCGTCCGCCGGCGACCGGCCGCGCTGCGTGTCGCAGACCATGCACACGCCGGCGTTCGCGTCGTTGTAGGTCTCGCAGGACGAGCAGCGCCAGGTCACATCAGCCATGCC
Source organism: Actinoallomurus soli (assembly GCF_024055715.1). Lineage (GTDB taxonomy): Bacteria > Actinomycetota > Actinomycetes > Streptosporangiales > Streptosporangiaceae > Actinoallomurus > Actinoallomurus soli. The sequence goes on along the minus strand of NZ_JAMXMV010000002.1, from coordinate 403,672 downwards.
GCGACCTCCTCTCCTCACCCGGTGCGTCGTCCGCCGCGCCGGGCCTCTCCCGCTGCGGCAGCCGGGCGATCAGGCGCTCGGTGTCCGGCCCGGGGCGGAAGCCGACCCACTGATCGTTCTCCGGTGCGGTCGTCACCGTGCGGACGCCGGACGGGTCCGCCGAGGGCCGGTCAGCGGACGATGCCGGGAACAGCGGTGGCGCCTCGGACGCCGTCCGGCCGGAGAACATCGCCTGCCCCGGCGTCCCCTCCAGCGGCGAAGGCCGGTCGGCTCGACCGGGATCGAACAACGGATGGGTTCCTCCCCGCTCCCGTGTCCGCACCGACTCGACCGGGCGTACCGACTCGGCGGGCCGTACCGACTCGATCAGCGAGGCCGGCGGGGCGGGTTGGACCGGTTCGGCCGGCCCCCAGGGCTCGTCCGCCGGCGGGGACGTATCGATGCCGTGCCAGAGCCCGGGTGCGCCCGCATCCGCCGAAGGCGCGTCACGGGGCGGGTGCATCCCACCACGTCCCTCGAGTCCGCCGGTCGGAGCCACCGGCCCGGCCGTGCCCAGCCGGTCGGACGCCGCCTCCCGCGGATGCCCGTACACGTCCTCGGGCGTGCCGGGGGAGATCGGCGATCCGCCCGGCGCCCCGCCGAAGGATCCCGGTGCTCCGTACGCCCGGCCTTCCGGTGCTCCGTACGCCCGGCCTTCCGGTGCTCCGTACGCCCGGCCTTCCGGCGCCCCGTACGCCCGGCCTTCCGGCGCCCCGTACGCCCGGCCTTCCGGTGCTCCGTACGCCTGGCCTTGCGGCGCCGGGGCGGTGGGCGACTGGACCGGGAGGTCGGCCGGATCGGCCGGCCTGCTCTCCTCAGGCTCCCATCGGCCGTCGGCATGGCGTTGAGGCTCCCGTACGTGCGACGGCTCTCGGGTGGATCCGGGCGCGTGGCCGGCCCAGGATGGACCGTCCGCCGGCGGCACGCCGTCGGACGCCGCAGGCGGAGACGCCTCCCACCGGTCCGGCGGATCCGAGGCCGCGGAGCCGGCTTCGCGTAGCGCCTGGGCGATCTGGAAGGCGGTCCCCCCGTGTTCGGCCGGCACGGACAGCCGGAACGTGACGAGGTCCGGCGATCCCGAGATACTCGTCGGTGCGGTGAAGCGGCAGCTGAACTGCAGTTCCCCCGCCGCGAAGAGCACCTGCGCGTCCCCGCACCAGGCCGCCGGGAGGCTCAGCATTCCGAACCGTCCCCAGTCGATGGTCAGGTGGCCGTCGGACAGCACAAGAAGGGCGTTCCCGCAGTCGATCCGCATTCCGGGCGGTGGCGGCATCCCACCCCCGCGGCGGTGCTCCGGTGCGGTGGACCCGGGACGGACGCTCTCGTGGCGGCCCCGATTGATCCAGCGCGGTGTCACAGGCTGTACGCAATCGTGTTGATGATCTCGTCCATCTCGAACTCCTCGAGGCCGTGCCCCGCCTTGGAAGGGAAGTGCATGGCGAGGCTCCACTCCTCGGAGATCTCCGTCCACGGGGAGATGTCCGGCGCGAAGAGGACGAGACGTTTGGCGGCGTTGTCCATGACCGCCGTCTGGCTGCGTCCGTATCCCCACTGGGCGGAGAGCTCGTCCATGCTGCGCGGGATGTTCGGCGGGTAGGTGTGGGCGGCGGTCGAGGCCGGGCTGCCCAGCGGGTGCGCCGGCGCGTCGGTGAACATGACGATGACATGCCGTCGGCGGTCCAGCCCTCGCTCCCAGTCGGCGTTGATGGCCAGGGCGAGGGCCTCCAGGCCGGACTCCGGAGCGTCGCCGCCGCCATCGGCCTCCAGCCGCCCGACGAAGTCGTCGAACACCGCAGCCTGCTCGGGGAAGACGAGGAAGTCCGTCTGCTCGATGGCGTCGTCGGCGTAGTCCGCGAAGTCGCGGAAGGCGATGACCTTGAGGCGAAGCCGGCTGATCTCCTTCCCCTTCTCGTGCATGACGGACTCGAGCCGGTCGCGGAAGAGCAGGGCGCTCTTCTTCACGTTGCCCAGCACCGGGTGCATGCTCCCGGTGACGTCGATGCACATCACGATGTCGACCGCGTACTGCAGGCTCCCCTGATATTGGCCATTGGACGTCATCGCCGTTCTCCTCTCGTTCTGGGGGATCGGCCGCCGGGGTCCACCGGCGGCGGCAGGTTGATGCGCACCCGGGAGACGGTGGGCCTGTCCGGGTCCGCCGGTTCGGTTCTCCCGGTCGTCTCCGCGCTGTCGGTGCCCTCGGTGCCCTCGGGGCTGTCGGGGCCGTCGGTGCCGCCTGGGCCGCCCGGCGTGCCGCGAATCCTGCCGAACAGGTTCTTCTTCACCCGGCTGCCCGCCGGCCGGGCGCTCCCCGCCGAGGGACGGGCCGCCGGGGCCTCGGCGGTGGGCGCCGGACTCCGGAGGTCGCAGACGTCGGTGTCCTTCAGGGCGGCCAGCAGCGCGGCGACGTCCGGGCGGGCTCCGGGGGCGCGCGCCGTCATCGCGCGCACCATGTCGGTCATCACCGGGCCGATCCGCGGATCGATGCGCAGCGCCTCACCGGCCGTGACCGCGTCGGCGGGGAACTGGAAACGGTCGTCGTGGCCGGGCAGGGCGCCGGTGAGGTAATAGTGGATCATCAGGCCCAGCGCGAAGACGTCGGTGGCCGTGGTCAGGTGCTCCGGCTGCACGCTCTCGTCCCCCTGGACGTAACGCCGCCATTCCGGTGCGCCGAAGAACTGATCCCCGCCGATGACCTCGCGGGCCGGTGGCCGGCCGGAGATGAAGGAGTCGTCGAAGTCGATGAGCTTGGCGACGTGGAACGGACTGCCGGGCTTCTTCTGGACGAGGACGTTGTCGGGTTTGAGGTCACCGTGGACGACGTCGATGCCGTGCAGCAGCTGCACGCTCAGCGCGAGAGTGCGCAGAAGGATGGCCTTCTCCCGGGAGCCGAGCCGCTCGGGGTGTTCGAGGCTGGACGTCTCGATCCGCTCGGTGACCTTGTAATAGGTGCACCCCTCGTGGAAGAGGTCCACGGCCAGGACGAGGTTGCCGCCACCGCTCATGTCGTGCGACAGGCGTTCCATGATCGAGCGGTGCCGCTCCTCGAACTCCTCGCACTCCTCGAGCATCAGCTTCCGGGCGGTGGCGTTCGCCGGCGAACCATCCTTGGGGCGTTTCGGCTCCAGGAAGCGCTTGATGAAGTACTGCCGGCCGTCCTTCTCGGCGAACGCCCACATGCAGTTCGCCCCGCCCTCGTTGGTGGGGTCGGTCAGCAGGCGGTAGCCCCCGACCTCGTCGCCGCGTCTCTTCACGCGCGCACCTCCGTGTACGCGGGCATCCGCTTCTCGTACAGCTCCCGGTAGGCGTGCCAGGTCTGCGTCTGCCAGGCCCGTACGGCCGCCGGGTCGTGGTCGGGCGGTGGTCCGGCCGCGACGTACTTGATGTGGACGTCGTTCGCGCGGACGCTGAAGCTCTCGCGCAGGTGCGCGAAGTCGTGGAAGCCCAGGGCGACGACGCTGAGCGAGGCGTCGTCGGCGGTGTACCCCATCACCCGGCGGGCCAGAAGCAGGCCCCAGTTCCCCTCGTCATGGGCCTGGCCGAGCGTGTCGAGCAGGTGCCATTCGAAGTACGCGGGCGCGGGAACGTATCCGAAGAATCCGTCGGTCGCGGTGACGAGCACGCACGGCAGGCCGACGGTCAGGGTGTTGACGTCCACCTCGAACGGCCGTCCCGCGCTGAGCAGGTTGGTCATCGGCGGATCCTGGCGCAGTTGTTCCAGCGCGTCGGTCTCCGCCGTGTGATCGCGGGTCAGCGCCTGGAGCCCGGCGCGGGGCGTCAGCGCGTACACCCGTGAGTCGCCCGCCCAGAGCGCGCGGCAGTGCGCCTGGCCCTGACGGAGCTCGTACTGGGCCACCGCCATGGTCGTCGGCAGGTCCTTCCGTACGGTTCCGATGATCTTGCTCCGGCTGGACGGCCGCATCGAGGTGAGGAACTCGTCCGCCCGGCGGCGCAGGGACTCGGCGTCGGGGGCGGTGCCGTGTTCGACGTGGCCACGGAACCAGGACTCCACGGCGGCCCGCGCGGTCCGCGACCCCACCCAGGCACCGTTGCGGACGGTGCCGTCACCCGGTTCGTACGCCGCCGACGCCCCGGCCCCGGCCGCTCCGTCGAACACTCCGGTGACGCCCTGGGCGGTCGGCAGGTGATGGGCGAACAACGGCTCGGCGTCCTCGCCGTATCCCGGGCGTCTCTCCGTCCACACCGCGACGGCCAGCACCGCATCGCTCCGGTGGGTCCAGACGGCCCCTCCATGCCAGCTGGTCGCGTCGACGTTCATGGGCGACGTCCCTCACCGGGGTGGCGCGCCGGACGCGCCCCCCGTATCCGGCTCGTCTGCCGCGGGCCGCCGGTCGCGCCGCCGCCCGGTTTCGGCGGCGGCTCTCCCGGCGCGGCGCCGTGCGGGACACGCCGGTCGGCGCCACCGTCCGGCTCGTCCTCCGGTGGTCCCTCCGACGGCCCCGGCCGGCCGCTCGCCCGTTCGCCGTGCAGCGTGCCGCCACGGCCCGTCGCGCCGCCGTGCTCGGCCGCCCGACGACCGTCCCGGCCCGCGACGCCGTCCCGGCCTGGAACGCCGTCCCGGTCGTCGTCGGGCCGCGCTCCGGACTCCAGCTCGGGAGGCGCGGAGGCGGCGGGGATCGTGCCGCGCAGGCGGCCCGACCGGGTGCCTCCGAACGGCGCGCTGGGCCCCTCCATCCAGCGCCGCAGTACGGTGCGCTGGGCCTCCACCATGTCGAACGGCTCGACGTCGGAGTTGTTCAGGACCGTCTGCCAGGCCCGCATGAGCTCCTCGCGTTCGGCGTCCTCCGCGGCCGCGATCCGGTCCAGGACGGCCTGGGGTCCCTCCCTCTCGAAGATCTCGGCCAGGAGCGCCTCCACACCGTCGCGGCGCAGTATCGCCAGGTGCCGGTCCCGGCGCCGGTCGCTCAACCGGGCGTCCCGTTCGGCGTCGCGGTACGCCCGCCCGCTCGCGACGACCTCATCGTCGTCCACCTGCAGCTCGACCGTGACGTCGCGCAGCCGGATCGCGGAGTCGCCGGTGAAGCCGCGCACCGCGACGTTCAGCGCGCGTTCGGCGTCGTGGAACTGCGCGATGTCGTAGTCGCGCGACACCTGCCGGAGCAGCCACCTGGTGTGGTCCTCCAGCGCACGGCCGACGTCGCGGATCCCGCGTGCGACCACCTCGATCGGGTCGTTGACGCCGGCGAGCAGCCCGACGGAGCCCCGGAACGCGAAGCTGGGGTCCTTGCTGAGCAGCGAGAGCTCGATCTTGAGCCAGTGCTCGGTCATGTCGACCAGGTAGGACGACTGGTATTTCCCGCCCCAGGCGGAGGGCACCGATCCACCGTGGTGGATCGCCTGCGGCTCGCCCGAGCGCGGCACCAGGACGAGCGCGCGGCCCGGCTCGGGCGGCCGCAACGGGCTGAGCAGCCGGAGGGACCGCAGAGCGCGTATCTCGACTATCGGGTCGTATGTCGTCATCGATCTGCCTCTCGTCGAGGTTTCGTGGGGGTGCTCAGCGCGTCCGCGCGAGGGCGTCGCGGAGGTGGGCGGCGGACGACGAAGGACGGTCGTCGTCGCGGGCCCATTCGCCGAGGTGCCAGGCCAGCCGCTCCCGATGCCGCCCGGGGCGGGTGGCGACCTCGGCCAGCACGGCCGTCAGATTCCGCCGGATCGCGGGATCGTGGTCGGCGTACGCCTCCAGGCAGTCCCGCAGTTTCTCGAGGGCGTAGGTCTGGGCGGGCTTGCGGGCCAGCGCGCGCGCCCACAGTTCGGCGAGCTGTGGCAGGTGGTCGCGGGCCTGCGCGAGCAGGAGCGGCGGTGGTCCGTCGCCGGGCGACCTCCACCGCACCAGACCGGCGTCCTCATCCGCCACCGTCGTCGGCGGCTCGCAGGTCACGGTGGCGAAGATGCCCAGGGCCTTGGCCACCAGCGGAGAGGAGTCCTGCGGCTCCGACCACTCCAGCAGCGCGTTCAGGACCTCGGTCGTACGGCCGAGTTCGACCAGCCGGGCGAGGCTGAGGGCCGCCGGGAGGAGCGTGTCGAAGCCCTCCCCGTCGAGGGCCTGGCGGATCAGCCGCAGCGCCCGCTCCGGCTGTGCGCCGCCCAGATGGCCGCCGACCGCGGTGACCGCGGTCGCGGCCAGACGCCGCCCGGCCTCCGTCTCGTCCTCGTGCGCCCACGACTCCAGAAGACGCCACGTCGCCGCGGTCAGGCCGGGGTCGGCCCCCATGACCGCCAGCGCGGTGGCCGCTCCCTGACGCAACGCCCAGGAACGGTCGAGCGCCCAGGAGCGCAGGTACCGGCGGACGGCATGGCCGTGGTCGCACCAGGCGATCACTCCCGCCGCGACGGCCGCGCGGGCGCGTACGCCGATGTTCCGGTCGGTGACGAGATCGCGCAGCCAGTCCAGCAGCGCGGGCCGCCGGCCGTCGAGGTTCGTCCACACGTAGGCGAGGACCGCCTGCTGCACGAGCGGGTTGCGGAACCGTACCCGCGGCGGTGCGGGGCCGTCGCCCGTCACCACTTCGATCCAGGGGTGGCCCGCGCTGAGCTGTTCCCAGAACCGCAGGTCGGGCGGGGCTCCGGTCGTCGGGGTCAGCGCCTCGTACAACCGCACCGCCGCGTCGGAGAACGCGAGATAGTGGCCGTCCTCCAGGACCGCCGCGGCGATCGCCATGCAGATGCTCTCCACGTCGCGGTGCTGACCGAACCAGGCGTGCACCTGACCCGTCGGATCGCGCAGCGCCGTGACCGTCCGCGCCAGGTCCTCGTCGTCGCGGACGGCCGTCGCCACCTGGATGGCGACCTGCGGCTCCGGACGCTCCTCGGTCAGCAGGGTGAGGGCGTTCGACTCGGCCAGCCGCCGGCGCAGCGCCGCCTTCGCACCGGCGTCCGGAGCCGGGCCGAGCGCGTGGCGTTCGACGACGGCGAGCAGGTCGACGTCGCCGAGCGACGTGACGACGTGGAGGCTGCGCGCGGACGCCTCGACCAGCGCGCCACGGGGTGGACCCGTCACCACGACCATGAAGCTGCGGGCCTCCCGCAGCCGGTCGGCCTTGGCCGCGAGCCAGTGTTCGTCGATCGCCTCGGCGGTCCACATCGTGGAGGCGCTCATGACGCCGTCGAGCAGGACGACGTAACCGCAGCCCTCCGTCGGCGGCTTCCAGTCCGTGTCGGCGACCGCCTCGATGTCGGTCACGTGGAAGCAGGATCCGTCTTCTGCTCCTCCGTCACCGCTCATCGCCAGGACCTCGGCGAGGAGGTTCAGCGCCGCGGTCTGCCGGCCCGTCCCCTGCCGCGCCGCGAGGACGAGCAGACGGTGCTGCCACAGACGGTCCAGGGCGTCATCGAAGCGCGGCGGACGCAGATACCTCTCGACCTGCGCGGCGAGACGTGCGGCGTCGACGCGGCGTACCCCGCGGGCCCCGGCGGCGGGCGACCCGTCCGGCGCGCTGAAGTGGAAGCCGCTGCCGACGGTCACGCTGCCGTTGAACAGCGCGAGGTTGCCGATCCGCATGCCCGACGGGTCGCGTTGCAGGCGCGACGCCACCCGCTCGGCGATCAGCTTGGCCTGGATCGCGTCCTGCAGGTCGGTGTCGTCGGCGCCGTGCTCTCCGAGCGCCCGCAGCTGGTCGTCGACGGACGGCTCGGGCTCCTCCTCCGGAGCGGCCGGCGCAGCGGCGTCCGCGGGCGGGTCCTCGTCGGCGTGGGGAGTGTCGGCGCGGGGCGGGTCGGACGCCGGGCGGCGCCCGGGAGGAATCGCGGGGCCGCCGGCGCCTTTCCCGCCCGCCGGGTGGTCCCGGCCGGCGGGGCGGCCGCCGGCGCCGCGCGGAGGTACGGGGCGTCCGGGCGGATCCGCGGGATCGCCGTCGGAGGGTCTGGTCATGAGGGTTCCGTTCGTGCTCGCGGTTCGGGAGAGGAGACGGGCCGCGGAGGGCGCGGCGTCAGGAGGCGGTGAAGTTGAAGCCCTCACGGACCGTGACCGGCGCTTCGAAGACGGCGACGTTCCCGACCTCCTGGGCCGTGACCGAGGTGCCGCGCCGCGGCTCCTCCTGCTCCGTACGGGCGGTGTCCTTCGGCTCCCGGGCGTCGTCGGCGCCGGCCCCGCCGGTCCCCTCCGCGCCGGTCCCCTCCGCGCCGGTCCCCTCCGCGCCGGTCCCCTCCGCGCCGGTCCCCTCCGCGCCGGTCCCCTCCGCGCCGGTCCCCTCCGCGCCGGTCCCCTCCGGGCCGGCTCCGCCGGCGTCGGTCCCGCCGGCGGCCGGGCCGTCGCCGGCGGGCAGGGCCCTGGGCGCTCCGGACCGGCCGAAGGGGATCGCGACCGCATCGGCGGTCATCAGGCCGGGATCGCTCGCCAGCATGCGCTGGTGCAGGTCGGCCAGTGCCGCGAGGCTCGGTACGGCGAGTGTCCGGTCCAGGTGCTCGGTGATCTCCCGGTAGACGGCGAGCGCGTCACCCTGCCGGCCCGAGCGGTAGAGGGCGTGCATGGTCAGCCAGGCGACCGACTCGTCGTCCGGCCGCTCGTGCAGGAGGTTGGTGAGTGCGGGCACGACGTCCCGCGACTTGCCGAGCCGGATGGCCAGCTCGTACAGGGCGATCTCCGCCATGTGGTACTCCTCGGTGATGGTGTGCCGGTAGGCGTCGATCCAGGTGCCCTTCAGGCCGGCCAGCGGGACGCCCCGGTGCAGTCCGAGCGCCTCCTCCAGCAGCTCCCCGGCGCGGTGGTCGTCATGACCGAGCAGCCGGCGCGCCTGCGCGGACATCGCGCGGAAGCGGTGCAGGTCCACCTGCTCGGGCGGCACCTCCAGCCGGTACGTCGCGCCGGTGCGCTTGAGGACGTCGGTGAGACCGGCGTCCTGCAGGCGGCGGCGCAACCGGGAGACGAGACGCCAGATGGCGTCGGTGGGGTCCTCCGGCGGCGTGTCGTCCCACACGGCCTTGATCAGGCGATCCCGGGGCACCGACTTGCCACCGGCCGCCAGCAGGACGACCAGGAGGCACTGCTCGTGGTCGGGGCCGAGATCGATCGGGTCGCCGGTGCCCGGCGCGTACGCCGCGATGGGCCCGAGGAGCCGGAACGGCGCCGCTTCGGACGGGACTGAAAGCCGGTCGGTCATGCCGTGTGCTCCGATTCGTCGTCGTTGTCGCCTGGCGCCGAGGAGGGCCGCGACCAGGTGGGCGGCCGGTCGGCCGACCAGGCGGCGACCCAGCGGGACGCCCAGTGGGGGATCGGACCGTGTGATCCGGCGGCGGTGATCCGACACCGCCGACGGAGCGGGAGGAGAACCCGATGAACGAGAACCCCCGGATGGCGTTCCGTAAGAGCACCTACTCCGGTGCCGCGAACAACCAGTGCGTCGAGGTCGCCGCCTTCACCGGCGCCGCGCCGGCGCGTGGGGCCGGGTCCGGCGCCGCGGGGCCGGCGCGTGCTCCGCGCACGTCCCGCGCCCTCGTGGCCGGTGCGGCGGACGGCACCAAGGGCGCCTGACCCCTCGAAGACGGGGCGAGGGTGCCCGGACGGTCCGATACGGTGCCCTCGCCCGTATCGAATGATCCGCGGATCGCACCCTCGCCCGTCTCCGGCCGCCCCGCCGCGGCCTCCCCGCGCACGACGACGCGGCCGATCCTGAGAACGCCCCGTCGGCCGGCCCACGTCAGCCTCTTCCGGCCAGCGCGCGCAGGAAGTCCAGGGAGCGCTCCCGGTCCAGCGCTCGCCGCGACGCCGCCTCGTACGCCTCCGCGTAGCGGGCGACCTCGTCGGCGTCCTCGGTGAAACGCTCGTGGTCGAGGAACTCCAGCTGCATGATCCGAGCGCCGTCCCCGTCGAGCTCGAAGATGTGGAAGGCGAATCCCATCGCCCGATGCGGCCCGGCGTTCAGCGGCAGCACCTGCAAAGTGGTCGTCGGCATGGTGGCCACCTCGATGAGGCGCTCGTACTGCAGCCGCATCACGTCCGGCCCGCCGACCGGCCGGCGCAGAGCCGCCTCGTCCAGCACGACGGCCAGCCTGGGCGGATGGTCACGCAGCAACACCCGTTGCCGGGCGGCCCGCAACCGCATGCGTCGCTCCACCTCTCCGAGCGGCAGGTCGCTCAGGGTGCTCATCAGCTCCCAGCCGTACCGGTAGGTCTGCAGCAGGCCCGGCACGAGGTTCGGCTGGTGGGTGCGGACGCAGTGCGCCTCGTCCTCCAGGATCAGAAGGGTCTCGAAGGCGTCATCGACGAGATCGGCGTACGGATACCACCAGTTCCGTCCTGCCGTCTCCTGTGCCGCCTGGAGGAGACCGTCCCGCTCCGCGGCGGGCACCCGATAGAGGTCGAGCAGGTCGCGGGCCTCCGCCACGCGCAGGGCCGCCAGCCCGTCCTCGATCCGCGTCACCCGGGCGGGCGAGCAGTCGAGGTGCTCGGCGGCCGAGCGGATCTCGACCTCTGCGGCGAGACGGTGTTCGCGCAGGACCGCGCCCATCTCCCGCCTCCGGGCGTACGAGTTCACCACGTGGACCCCCGTCCATCGGCCCTCCGGCCCTCTTCCGGCGGGACGGTCGAGCATCTTACGCTCAGCATGTCGAAGTATGCACTTCTCTTTGCGAAAGTTGCAACATGTAGGAACGGATCGGGAGCCTCCGGTCGTTTCGCCGGGAGAGGCTCCGGAGCGTCACCCCCGGGCGACGGATGGGAAGCGGTAGCGGAATCGATGGGCGCGGGCGATCGGCCGGTGATGACAGGGGGAAAGCGTTGCTCTCGCCGCTGTCGCCGGTCAATCCCCGGGTTCGGGGGTGGGCCGGCCTGGGGCGGGGACTGGGGACGGGCGCTTATCCCCGCCAGGGGCTGGTGCTGTCCCGATCCCTCGTCCGACCAGAGGCGATGCAAACTGCAAATTGCAGGAAGGAAGGTGCACGGATATGCTCACCGCATCAGACGTACTCGGCGGTAGTCATAATTGATCTTCGGCCGGTCCGGTAATGACGACGGATGGATGGTCCGATGACCGCAGGTGGCAGGAGCCCCGTGATGCGACGCCGCAGGCTGGCCGCTGAGCTGCAACGGCTGCGAGCCGCCTCCCGCCGTACGCTGGACGAGGTCGCCGAATACCTCGAATGCTCCCCGGCGAAGGTGAGCCGCATCGAGAACGCCCAGGTCGCCGTGCGGATTCAGGACGCCAGAGACCTCCTCGACCTCTACCAGGTCACCGACGAGCGCCGGGAAGTGCTCTTGCAGATGGTGCGCCAGGCGCGCAGCAAGGGCTGGTGGGTCCACTATTCCGACGTGGTGGAAGAGGGTATGGAGACCCTCCTCAGCCTGGAGGACGAGGCCGTCGCCATCTCGATCTACGAGACGAATCTCGTGGCCGGCCTGCTGCAGACCCGCGACTACGCCCACGCCCTGATGGACTCGTGGAACGACGTCCCGCTCGACCAGATGCGCCGCCGGCTGGACCTGCGCATGGAGCGGCAGGAGATCCTGGTACGGCCGGAGCCGCCGCGCGTGGACCTCGTGCTCGACGAGTCCTGCCTGCGACGGATCATCGGCAGTCGGGCGCTCATGGTCGAGCAGTACAACCGCCTGCTGAGAGCGGCGGTCCAGGAACACGTGACGGTCCGCATCCTCGCGTTCGACGCGGGACCGCACCAGGCGATGGGCTTCCCCTTCCAGATCTTCGAGTTCTCCGGCGAGGACCCCTCGATCGTCGCCGTCGAGCTGCTCAACCGGAACGAGTTCATCGAGACGGCCGAGGAGATCGGCCGGTACCGCGCGGCCTTCACCCAGGCCCGCGAGCGCGCCCTGTCCCCGGAGGACTCCATCACCCTCCTCAAGCGGCTCGCGGAGAACGACTGAGAGGACGTTCCCGCGCCCTCGCGGACGCGGAAACGCCGCATTCTCACTTCAAGAGCTCATTGATGCCCTTGCGCACCAGCGCCAGGAACGCCTCCCAGGCGGCGGCGGCGATCAGCAGCCGCGGCCCGGAACGATCCCGCGACCTCCGCACCTCGCCCGCGCCGCGGGCGTTCGCCGTGTTCGACCCGGGGTCGCCGGCGCCGTCCGGTCCCGTGGTGGTCGGCTCGTCACACATGGCCCACTCCCTTCACCGGCGGCCTGCTGCCGTCCGGTGAGTCCGATGGTGGGAGGAGCCCCTGGTCGTCGTACTGGTCGCCGCACCGACCGCCGCAGCGGGCGCGGCGCCGCCGAGGGGCCGAGCCCCTCAGAGCGGGATGTCAGGCTAGGAGATCATCGCCTGGTCAGCGCGCCGACGAGCGCGACCGCTCATCGGCCGGCGCGCCGGCCGGCCGCGCCCGGCGTTCGGCACGGCGTTCGGTGAATCGGGTCGCCGTCGTCTCCAGCCGTTCCAGGAAGTCCGACAGTTCCTGGCGGGCCTTGTCCCCGTCGGCGCCCAGACCTTCGAGCTCGAAGACCCGCCACTGCCGCAGGACCGGGGACAGGACGTCGTCGAGGTGGACGCGCAGGTCGTAGATTCCCGCGTTGGCGATGGCGACGGATTTACGGAGGAAGCCGTCGATGGTGTGGCCGGGCATCTGGAAGTTCGTCACGACGTCGGTGACGGCGCGCATCGTCTCGTCGGGGGACAGTTCGAAGGCCGCGGCGAGCAGGTTGCGGTAGAAGAGCATGTGGAGGTTCTCATCGGCGGCCACTCGCGCCAGGAGCCGCTCGCATACCGGGTCGCCCGAGGCCCTGCCGGTGTTGCGGTGAGAGACGCGCGTCGCCAGTTCCTGAAACGAGACGTAGGCGAGGCCGTGGAGCATCTTGTCGCCGTGGTCGGCCTGGTAACCGCTCTGCATGTGCGTCATGCGGGCCCGTTCGAGCGCGACCGGATCCACGGCCCGGGTGACGGTGAGGTAGTCACGGATGACGATGCCGTGGCGGTTCTCCTCGGCCGTCCAGCGGTCCACCCAGGTGCCCCACGCGCCGTCCCGGCCGAAGATCGTGGAGATCTCGCGGTGGTAGCCCGGCAGATTGTCCTCGGTGAGGAGGTTGACGATCAGCGCCTCCCGCGCCGCGGGCGAGACCGTGGAGTCCTCGGGCGACCATGGTTCGCCGTCCAGCGGACCGTCGAAGTCACGGCCCCGGCTCCACGGCACGTACTGATGCGGGAACCATTCCTTCGCCGTGGCCAGATGACGGTCGAGCTCGGCGGCGACGACCGGTTCGAGCTCGGTGAGCAGCTCGGACGTCGTTTTGGGCCCGGATGTGAACGGCACTCGATCCCCCCGAAGAGAATGACGTGAACGCTGCCGACCGATCGGCAGCGATGATCTTCATACCTGAGACGGCCTCCGCCATGCGCCATCGGCGCGAACGAAGAGGCCTCGCCCGTCCCCATACCCCTGTCCGCGGCTCGCTGCCCGCGAGTGGCGGCTTCTCGCCCCTGGAACGGTCAGGCGTGAGCCAGGGTCACGCCGCGACGCACTGACCTGTACGCGCGTGGCCGAACCGGGCGTCGGCGAGAGTCGGACGGACGTCGAAGGCGTGGTCGAGGCCGGTGATGCGCAGCAACTTGGTCACGTTCGGACGGGGCGCGGCGAGGGTCACGGCGAGCCCGTGCAACCGCGCACGGCGCTGGGTGCCGACGAGCAGGGCCAGGCCGGAGGCGTCGCAGAAGGATACGGCGGACAGGTCGATGATGACCGGCGTGGTGGTGTCCGCGAGGATGGTGAGGATCCGGGTGCGGAGCGCCGGGGTGGTCGCGATGTCGAGTTCTCCGCGGATCGCTATGACGGTACGGCCGGGTAGGCGCCGGCTGAAGAGCCTGGCGCGGACGGTGCTGTGATGCATCGGTGAGTCTCCGGTTCGAGATGACGCGGCCGAGTGCGGCCGCGGTGAGCATGGATGTCGAGGCGCGTTCCGTCTCCGCTGGAGAACGGGTTCCTCAGCAGGTAACGCGCCGACCGCGCTGGGAATGCCTAGATCACGGCGAAGGGACGAGCCCGCTCGGCGGCCGGCTCGGTCGATGGAGCGCGGCGCCGCCGCACCGTCGTCATGGAACGACATGCGGGGGTACGAGGCGTAGTGATCGCCGACCTGCCTTGGCCTGTGACTGAAGGCCGCGCTAGTGAGTCGTCGATGAGGCGTCGGCCCGACTGGCGACGCGGAAGCTCATCGGTCACGATCGAGCATACTCCTCCGGTCACAGGCCGGCACGGCCCCGTGCCGAGCACGGTGCGGTCAGGATGGCCTACTGTTGCGTGATGAGACGCGCCCGCGCCGCCACCCGGCGTCACCTGCCCACCAGTCCCTTCAAGGCCCCGCCCGTCACGCCGGTCGAGGAGTTCGCCGTGCGGGACAAGGTGAGCCATGACCGGTACGGACTCGGTGTGGTCACCGCCGTCGAGGACGGCGTCGCCGTGAGCGTGGACTTCGGTTCGCAGACGGAACGGATCCCGGCGCCGTACGCCAAGCTCTTCAAGCTGTGAGAGGGCCGGCGCTGCGGGCCGTGGCTCTGCGGCGATAGGCCGTCATCGTGCTGTAGGTGTGCCGCCAGGTGACGTGGTGGACGCTCGAACCGATCGGCGTCCACTCCCTGGCGAGGAGCCGGAAGAATTCGTCATCGGCGCAGCGGCCGCCCGGACCCTGCCCGATGTAGATCAGCAGGTCGCCGGCGTAGGCGTGGAGTGCCTCGCCCGCCCACGGGTCGCCGTGAGACGGCCAGCACAGCAGCAGGGCCCGGTCGGGGTGGTGCCGGGCGGCGGTGGGGCCACCTCTCCGGACGGCGGAGTACTCGGTGCCGTCGGTGTAGGCGTTGGCGGAGGAACTGACGGGCTCGTAGGCGATGGCGTCGATGCCGGCCTGCTCCGCCTGCCACGCCCAGTAGCCCGAGCCCGCACCGATCTCGATCAGGCCCCGGCCGCCCAGGACCTGGGCGAGCCAGGCGATGTCGCCGGGTGAGGGGATCGCCCATGCGTAGCGCTTGGTCAGCAGGTGATGCCCGACGGGAAGCCCGCGGGCGAAACCGTCGGGACAGATGCCCTGCCCGGCTTCGCGCACCGATGGCAGTTGCCGGACGAGCTCCCAGTACGGGTTGTCGATACCGGCGGGGCCGACCTGGTCATAGACGCTGCCGGCGATCCGGAAGGCCGTCGCCGGCCCCGCGAGGCCGGATCGTTGCACCCACCACTGGTGGATCTCGGCGAGTTCCGCTGACACGGTCACCCTGGCCTCCTCGGCAGACTCTTCGGACGATATACACCCGACTGGGGGCGAAGGAACGACGAGTCGCGGCGGATAGCGTTGGCGTTCTATGACAGCAACCCTTGTCGCGAAGGATCTCGCCGCCGGGCACGGTGACCGTGTCCTGTTCTCCGGGCTCGACCTGGTCGTCTCCACGGGAGAGGTCGTCGGGCTGGTCGGGGTCAACGGCGCGGGGAAGTCCACCCTGCTGCGGACCCTTGGCGGGCTGCTCACCCCCGAGGCCGGTTCCGTGATGCTCAGCCCGACGTCGGCGGCCGTCGGCTACCTGCCGCAGGAGCCGGAGCGGCGCGACGGCGAGACGGTGATCGACTTCCTCGCCCGGCGTACCGGGGTGGCGCGGGCTCAGCGGGAGCTGGACGCCGCGACCGAGGGCCTCGTCGGCGGGCGCGAGGGGGCCGAGGACGACTACGCCTCCGCCTTGGAACGGTGGCTGGCCCTCGGCGGCGCCGATCTCGAAGACCGGGCCGGGGAGGTGGCCGCCGAGCTCGGACTGGCGGCCGGCCTCGATCAGGCGATGACCTCGCTGTCCGGCGGGCAGGCGGCCCGCGCGGGAATGGCGTCGCTGCTGCTCAGCCGCTATGACATCTTCCTGCTCGACGAGCCCACCAACGATCTGGATCTGGACGGGCTGGAGCGGCTGGAGCGGTTCGTCACGAGCCTGCGGGCCGGCACCGTGCTGGTCAGCCACGACCGCGAGTTCCTGGACCGTACGGTCACCCGGGTGGTGGAGCTGGACCTGGCCCAGCAGCAGGTGAACGTCTACGGCGGTGGTTACGCCGCGTACCTGGCCGAGCGTGAGGTCGCCCGCAGGCACGCCCGCGCCGACTACGAGGAGTACGCGAGCAAGGTCGCCGCGCTGGAGCAGCGGGGCCGGACGCAACGCGACTGGGCCGCGAAGGGTGTCAGGAACGCCAGGAAGAAGGCCCGGGGCGCCAACGGAGGAGACAACGACAAGGTCGGCCGGAACTTCCGCGCCGACGCGAGTGAGAAGCAGGCCGCCAAGGTCCGCCAGACCGAGCGTGCGCTCGAACGCCTCGACGCGGTCGAGGAGCCCCGCAAGGAGTGGGAGCTGCGAATGGAGATCGCCGCCGCGCCACGCGCCGGTGCCGTGGTGGCGACCCTGCGCGCCGCGGTGGTGCGGCGCGGGGACTTCACCCTGGGCCCCGTCGATCTGCAGATCGGCTGGGCGGAACGGGTCGCGATCATCGGACCCAACGGGGCGGGCAAGTCGACGCTCCTCGCGGCGCTGCTGGGCCGGGCCGCCCTCACCGAGGGCCACGCCGCGCTCGGCCCGGGCGTGGTCATCGGCGAGGTCGACCAGGCGCGAGCGCTGTTCCTCGGCGAGGGAGCCCTGCTGGACGCCTTCGGCGCGGAGGTCCCCGCGTTGCCGCCGGCGGAGATCCGCACGCTGCTGGCGAAGTTCGGCCTGCGCGCCGCGCACGTGACCCGCCCGGCGGCGACGTTGTCCCCGGGGGAACGCACCCGGGCGGCCCTGGCGTTGCTGCAGGCACGGGGCGTGAACCTGCTCGTTCTGGATGAGCCGACCAACCATCTCGACCTGCCGGCGATCGAACAGCTGGAGTCCGCGCTCGACTCCTATCCCGGCACCCTGCTGCTGGTGACGCACGACCGTCGGATGATCGACGCCGTGCACACCACGCGCCGTCTGCACGTCGGCGACGGCCGGGTCACCGAGCTGAACCCGGGCTGAGACCAGAGCGGACGGCACGGAGCCGAGCAGCCGGCTCGTGGACCGGAGTCGGACGATTCATCCGTGTCCCGGCCGGGTTGGCCGTACATTGACGATCGTGGCCAGGGCTGTCGCGATCTTCGGGATTCTGTTCGGGCTCGTCCTTGTGGTCGTCTTTCCGATCGTCGGACTGTCGGACGCGGATTCGCTCTCCTCGATCATTGGCATGTTCATGGCGCTCTTCTCGGGGGTCGTGGGGTTCGTCGACCGCGTCCATGACCGCCGGGGCAAGGGCAGAGTACGAGAGATCGGCGAGGCCCGGACCATGCTCGCCGACCGGGTCCGCGGTCAGTGGCTCAAGGAGAAGGCGCTGCGGGGGCTGGCCGATCCCGCGCCGCTGCCGGTGGCGTGGTCCTCGACCGGCAGGCCCGTCCAGTCGTCCCCCCAAGCGATCACCGGGAACCGGCACGTGATCCGGCTGCGGCTCGAAGGAGACCTGACCCAGGTCGCCCAGCGGTTCCGGGAACTGCCGCTGAACCGGCATCTGGTGGTCATCGGTGCCCCGGGGGCGGGCAAGACCGCGCTTTCGATCTTCCTGGTGCTCGGCCTGCTGGCGGACTTGCGGGAGGGCGAGCCCGTGCCCGTACTGGTGTCGCTCTCCTCCTGGAACCCGCAGGATGATCTGGACGAATGGATGGCCGAGAGGATCGCCACCGACCATCCCCAGCTTGACGATCTCGCGATTGAGACCCTGGTCCAGGGCCGTCGGATCATGCCGGTGCTCGACGGCCTGGACGAGATCGCGTCCGAGGCCCGTGAGGAGGCCCTGGAGAAGATCGACGCCTTCGCCGTAGGCGGCCCACTGTGGCTGACCTGCCGTGCGGATGAGTACCAGCAGACGATCGAGCGGTCCGGCAGAGCGCTGTCCCGGGCCGCAGTCGTGGAGATCAGAGAGATCGAGGTAGAGGAGGCCATCGCCTTCCTCGCAGCACAGGGCCTGCCGGGCGCCGACCGCTGGAAGGCCGTCGCCGCCGCCATGCGCGCCGCTCCCCGCGGCCCCCTCGCCTCGGCATTCAAGACGCCCTTGATGTGCGGACTCGCCCGCACCGTCTACCGGGATCGCGACCCGGAGGCGCTGCTCGCCTTCGACGCCCGCAAAGAGGTCGAAGACCATCTCCTCGACGAACTGATCCCCACCGTCTACAAGGGCCGCGGCCCCGCCAAGGCGCGCCGCCACCTCGGCAACCTGGCGACGATCATGAACAGCCGGCGCACTCGCGACCTGTCGTGGTGGAACGTCAGTTCTCCGGTCTGGCGGTGGTTCCTTCCTCTGGTCTACGCCGTCCCGGCCGCGATCTACTCCTTCCTCTGGACGGGCGACCTCCTCACGGAGGTGTTCTCGACGCTGGCGATCGTGGCGGGCGTCTGCCTGCTGCCGATCCCGGACCCGTCGCGGACCGAAGCGGCGTCCGCCGCGCCCGATCCGCGCGGCGCACTGCGGCGGCGCCGCCGGTCGACCGCCTGGGCGGTCGCGCTCGGCGGGCTCGCCGCGGGCCTGCCGACGGCCGTGTTCCTGCTCCCCTCGGGAGACATCAGCCCGGGGTACAAGCTGACCTTGTCGCTGGCCCTCACCCTCTCCATCGCTCTCGCGTGCGCGCTCCGTACTCCGTGGGGGACGTTCGCCGTATCCCGGCGGCTGCTGGCCGTGACCGGGCACCTACCGTTCGACCTCCCCGGCTTCCTCGAGGACGCCCACGAGCGCGGGGTCCTCCGGCAAGCGGGCGCGGTCTACCAGTTCCGCCACGCACGGCTCCAGGACCGGCTCGCGGCCCGTCCCGCGGACGACGACACCGAAGCGGAGGTCTCCGCGGCCGAGGGCCAGGATGATGACCTGGCCCTCCCCCTCGGATTGATCCGTGTAGGACTCGGCCTGCTACTGATCATCGGACCGACGCTCTGGTTCGAGAACGCCGGGAGTCCCACGCTCGTGTACGAGTCGGGCGCAAAGCCCAAGGCGGTCACCCTCAGCGGCGGCTGCATCGACACCGGCGGGGGCGGGGGCGGGGTGGCCGCCTGCGTTCCGGACAGGCGTCACCAGGACTGGACGGTCCGACCGGGAGCGACGTTGAACACCGTGTTCCGGATCGACTTTCCCGACGTCCGGGGCCGTCTGACCGGCCTTGGAGGCTCTTTCGTCGTCAAGGACGGCTGCCCCGCCTCCTTCGCGGTCGCCTCACCTTCGAGCGGCCGCCTGAACGTCGCGCCCAAGCACGGCGTCCCCATCGATGCGCTCTACCCTCCGGGCAAGCCGCCGAAACGCATCGCGCTGACCCTGACCCGTACCGACGATGAGACCTGCACGGCCGGCCTGCGCTGGGAGGACATCGTGCTCGATTACACGGTGCCGCACACCCAACCGGGCCTGTCCTGACCATCAGGCGGAGTCGCGTACGACCAATCGGCAGGGGACCGAGTGCACGCCCGGGAAGGGCTTGTCGTCGATGGCGTCGAGCAGCCGGAGGGCCGCGATGCGGCCGATCTCGCTCAGGTCGACGTCGATGGTGGTCAGCGGGGGACGTGCGGCGAGCGCCATGGTGTCCCAGTTGTCGTAGCCGACGACCGCGATGTCGTCGGGGACCGCGATGCCGCTCTCGCGCAGGGTGTCGGTGACGCCGCGGGCGATCTGGTCGTTGCCGCAAAAGAAGGCGTCGGTGTCCGGCGCGGCGCGCAGGACCGCCTGGGCGGAGCGCCGGCCCCACGCCTCGCTCCAGTCGCCGAAGTGCGGTTTGCCCAGGACGAGTTCGAGGCCGGCTTCGGCCAGGAACTCTTGGGTGAAGCGGGCCCGGTCGGATGCCGCCGCGTGGTGGGCGGGGCCGGTGACGTGCGCGATCCGGGTGCGGCCGGTGGAGATCAGGTGGTCGATGGCCAGCCCGCAGCCCTGGTGGTCGTCGGAGACGACGGAGATGTCGGCGGGGTCGGTCGACGGAGAGAGCGCGTAGACCACGGGGACGTCATCGTGGACGCCGGTGAGCGGTGGCCGGGGGTCGGTACGGCGGCCGGTGACGATGATGCCGTCGACCCGGCGGTCCATCAGGTTGCGCAGGTGGTGCTGTTCGCGGATCAGGTCGCCGCGCGTGTCGCAGAGCAGGACTGAGATCTTTCCCGCTCCGAGCGCGTCCTCGGCGCCGAGGAGCACCGGGGTGCTGAACCGGCCGATGCCGTCGGTGGTCATCAGCCCGACGGTCCAGCTGCGCCCGGTATGCAGGCTCTGCGCCTGCTGGTTGGGGCGGAAGCCGAGGGTCTGTGCCGCGTCGAGGACCCGCTGCCGGGTCTCAGGGCGCATGCGGCCCGAGCCGCTGAGCGCCCTCGACGCCGTGCCCACACTCACGTCCGCCAGCGCGGCGACATCGGTGAGTGTGGCCCTGGTTCTCGTGGTCGCTCGACCCGACTCCGCCACGCGCAATCCTTTGCTTCCGCTATTCCGTGAGGTCATAGTGCCATCGTTTCCGCTCATTGGCCAGTCGTGCGCAAACAAGAAAGCATCGTGCAAACACCCTTGACGCATCCCATGGGTAACCTTATGTTTCCGGCAAGAAAAACGTTTGCGCATTTGCTCACCTGCGGGAGAGCCGCGTCGTCGTCATCGCCGTGAGGCACAGATCCGGGGAGTTCCATGTCCCGCACGTCTTCCACCCCCTCCGCGGCCGGCCCCATCCGGCTCGGTCCGCGGTCGCGGACCGTCCTGCGTCCCGCGGCCGCGCCGACGGTGACGGCGGGGTTCTGGCACGACCGCCGTACGGTCAACGCGGAGGCGTGCATCCCGCAGGGGATCGAGCTGCTGGAGTCCGCGGGCAACCTCCACAACCTGCGCCTGGTCGCGGGCACCCGTTCCGGCGCGTTCGAAGGTGACTATCCCTTCCAGGACACCGACGTCTACAAGTGGCTGGAGGCCGCCTCCTGGCAGCTGGGCCAGGACGCCGCGGCGGGCCGGGACACCACGGTCCTCACCGCCGAGGTCGACCGGATCATCGCTCTGGTGGCGGCCGCCCAGGCGGAGGACGGCTACCTCAACACCTGGTTCCAGTCGGGCAAGGGCGAGGGCCGCTGGAGCGACCTCCGGTGGGGGCATGAGCTGTACTGCGCGGGCCACCTGATCCAGGCCGCCGTCGCCCATCACCGCTCCACCGGACGTACCGAGCTGCTGGCCGTGGCGGTGAAGTTCGCCGACCACATCGACGCCGTCTTCGGCCCCGAGGGCAGCGGCCGGCCGATCGACGGCTTCGACGCCCATCCCGAGGTGGAGACGGCCTTGGTCGAGCTCTACCGGGAGACGGGCGAGACCCGCTACCTGGACCTCGCCGGTTATTTCGTGGACCGTCACGGCCACGGTGTCCACGGCCACGAGGCGTACTGCCAGGACCGGGTACCCGTCCGCGAGGCCCAGAACGTCGAAGGTCACGCGGTGCGCCAGCTCTACCTCCTGGCCGCCGTCGCCGACCTGGCCGCCGAGACCGGGGAACCGGCCCTCGCCGAAGCAGGGGCCCGGCTCTGGCACGCGATGGCCGCCACCAAGACCCACCTGACCGGCGGCGTCGGCGCCCATCACGACGAGGAGGACTTCGGCGACCCCTACGAGCTGCCCAACGAGCGCGCCTACTGCGAGACCTGCGCCGCCATCGCCTCGATCCAGTTCAGCTGGCGGATGGCGCTGCTCACCGGCGAGGCCCGGTACAGCGACCTCGTCGAGCGCACGCTGTTCAACGGCTTCCTGGCCGGCATGTCCCTGGACGGCGAGAGCTGGCTCTACGTCAACCCGCTCGCCGTACGCGACGGTTACGTCGGGGGCGGCGGGGACCACTCCTCGCGGCGCACCCGGTGGTTCCGCTGCGCCTGCTGCCCGCCCAACGTGATGCGCCTGCTCGCCAGCCTGGAGCACTATCTCGCCTCCACCGACGGCAGCGGCATCCAGCTCCACCAATATGCCACGGGGCGTTTCCAGGGCGAAGCGGACGGTTCTCCGGTCGTCGTGAGCGTCGACACCGAGTACCCGCGGACCGGCCGCATCGCGGTCACCGTCGAGGAGAGCCCCGGCACTCCCTGGACCCTCTCCCTGCGCCTGCCGCAATGGTGCACCGAGTACACCCTGGTGCATGCCGACGGCACCACGGTGGCCGACGTCGTCGGCGACGACGGCTGGCTGCGCGTCGCGCGGGAGTGGGCCGTCGGGGACACGATCGTCTTCACCCTGGAGCAGGCCCTGCGGCTGGTGCGGGCCGATCCGCGGGTGGACGCGGTCCGCGGCTGCGTCGCGATCGAGCGCGGCCCTCTCGTGTACTGCCTGGAGCAGGTCGACCACCCCGGCGGCGGCCTGGACGACGTGGTGCTCGACACGGGCGTCCCGCTCGTGGCCAAGGACCGTCCCGACCTGCTGGGCGGCGTCGTCACCGTGGTCGGCGCCGGCTACCGGCGAAGCATCCCCGACGTGGGCTGGTGGCCGTACCGGCCGGAGGCCATCCCCGACTCCCCGGCGACGGGCAGCGCGCTCGAGCTGACCGCCGTGCCCTACCACGCCTGGGCCAACCGCGCCACCGGCAGCATGCGCGTCTGGCTGCCCGTCACCTAGCCCGCAACGTCCCTTCGCT
The DNA here is from genome assembly GCF_024055715.1 of Actinoallomurus soli. Lineage (GTDB taxonomy): Bacteria > Actinomycetota > Actinomycetes > Streptosporangiales > Streptosporangiaceae > Actinoallomurus > Actinoallomurus soli. The sequence continues at coordinate 381,102 of NZ_JAMXMV010000002.1, read as the reverse complement.
CGAACACGACCACCGACTACGAGGTCACCATGAGACACCTGCGCCGCACCCTCATCGCCGCCGTGCTCGCCACCGGCACGCTCACGTCCGCCGTGGCGTGCTCCTCCGCCGGCGGCAGTGACGACTCCGGCGGCTCCGCCAAGGGCACCTACACCTTCTGGGACCCCTACCCGCAGTTCGACGCCTCCTCCGAGTGGGGCAAGCGGGTCGCCGGCTGCGGCACCCAGGCCGGCGTCACCGTCAAGCGCACCGCCATGGACACCACCGACCTGGGCAACAAGGCGCTGCTCGCCGCCCAGCAGGGCAACGCCCCCGACATCATGCTGGTCGACAACCCCGTCGTCTCGACCCTGGTCCAGGCGGGGATCCTCAACAAGACCGGCGACCTGGGCCTGAACACCTCCTCCATCCAGCAGAACATCCTCGGCGCGGGTGTCATGGACGGCTCCGCCTACGGCGTCCCGATCGGCGCCAACACCCTGGCCCTGTACTACAACAAGGACATCCTCAAGACCGCCGGCGTCGACCCGGCCGGCATCAAGGACTGGGCCACCCTCACCGCGGCGCTGCAGAAGGTCAAGACCGCTGGGAAGAAGGGCATCACCTTCTCCGCGATCGGCACCGAGGAGGGCAGCTTCCAGTTCCTGCCCTGGTTCTGGGGGGCGGGCGGTGACCTGACCAGGCTGAACGACCCGAACGGTGTCGCCGCGCTGTCCCTGTGGAAGGACTGGGTCTCCCAGGGCCTGGCCCCCAACGACGTGCTGCAGAACACCCAGACCACCAGCTGGCAGGAGTTCGCCACCGGCAGGTACGCCTTCGGCGAGAACGGCACCTGGCAGCTCGCCAACGCCGCCAAGGCCGGCTTCCCGTACGGCGTCATCAACATTCCGGCCCGGAACGGCGGCTCCGCCCCCGCGCCGACCGGCGGTGAGTTCGTCACCGTGCCGGTGCAGAAGGCCACCGGCCGGTACGACGTGACGAAGAAGATCGTCAACTGCCTGATCAGCCCCACCAACCTGCTCGCCACCGACACCACCCTGTCCTACGTCGCGCCCACGAGCGCGGTGCAGCAGCAACAGGTCCAGCAGAACGCGGCCCTCAAGCCGTGGGTCTCGGCGGTCGCCGCAGCCCGCGGCCGCACCAGCAACGGGCTGGGCACGAAATACCCGGTCATCTCCCAGCAGATGTGGACCGCCGTGCAGTCCGCGCTGTCCGGTGGCAAGAGCCCGCAGGCCGCCCTCGACGCCGCCCAGGCCGCCGCCGGCCGCAAGGGCTGACCCGTACGGCTGCCGGACGCCGCGCCGGCCCCCGACGCTCCCGAACGGGGCCGGTCCTGGCAGCGAAGAATCCAGCGACTCCGAGATGTGGCCGGTGTGACGCCGCGCGGACCACGTCTCCGCATCCTCAGCACAGCGTCCTGGACGCCGTTCCCCGCAGCTAGGAGCCCCGCATGACCCTCGTCCGAGCCGACCGCCCGCAGCGGTCCCCGGCCGCGTCCAGGGCGACCGTGAGCACTCCGGCCGACGCCGGCAAGGGCCGGCGGCGCCGGCGTGGCAAGCACCAGTGGACCGCCTGGGCCTTCACGCTGCCGCTGGTGGTCTATCTGGCCGGGTTCTACCTCTATCCCCTCTACCGCAACCTGGATCTGAGCCTGCACCACTACACGGTGCGCTCCTTCGTGGCCGGCGGGGCCCCGTTCTCCGGATGGGACAACTTCGGTCAGGTCCTGCACGACCCCACGTTCTGGCCCGCGATACGGAACACCTTCGTCTTCACGCTGGTCTCCATCGCCGTCCAGTACTGCGCGGGGCTGGCCCTGGCCGTCTTCTTCAACCGGAACTTCCGCCTGTCCGGGCTGCTGCGGGCGCTCTTCCTCATCCCCTGGCTGCTGCCGCTCATCGTCTCCTCCTCGACCTGGGCGTGGATGATGAACAGCGAATCCGGCGTGCTGAACTACGCCCTCCACTTCATCGGCGTCTCTCCGGTCGACTGGCTCACCTCGCCCCACTGGGCACTGACCTCGGTCGTCATCGCGAACATCTGGATCGGCATCCCGTTCAACCTGGTCATCCTCTACAGCGGGCTGCAGAACATCCCCGCCGACCTGTACGAGGCGGCCGCGCTGGACGGCGCCGGATCCTGGCAGGTGTTCCGCCGGATCACCTTCCCGCTGCTGCGGCCCGTCTCCGCGGTCGTGCTGCTCCTCGGCTTCGTCTACACGCTCAAGGTCTTCGACCTCATCTGGATCATGACCAAGGGCGGTCCGGGGGACTCCTCCTCCACCCTCGCCACCTGGTCGTACCGGCTCGGATTCGGCTCCCTCCTGCCCCAGTTCGGGCCCGGCGCCGCCGTCGGCAACATCCTCATCCTGATCGCCCTGGTCTTCGGGCTGCTCTACATCCGCGTCCAGAGGAGCCAGGAATCATGACCGTCCCCACCCGGCACCGCCGCAGCGTCCGCACCACCGTCATCGGCGTCGTCCTGACGGCGATCATGCTCTTCCCCGTCTATTGGATGCTCAACGTCTCGCTGACGCCCCAGCAGGACATGCGCAAGGACCCCCCGGACCTCATCCCGCTCCACCCCACCTTCGAGGGGTACAAGGCCGTCCTCAACGACCAGATGCCCTACCTGCTCACCAGCCTCCTCATCGGCCTGGGCACCGTGATCCTCACCCTCCTGCCGGCGGCACCGGCCGGCTACGCGCTCGCCAAGCTGCGCCCCCGCGGCGGCGGAACCCTGAGCATCGTGCTCCTGATCGCCCAGATGATCCCCGGCATCGTCATGGCCATGGGCTTCTACGGCATCTTCCTCAACCTCGGCCTGATGAACACCTGGTGGGGCCTGATCGTCGCCGACTCCACCATCGCCGTGCCGTTCGGGGTGATGATCTTCACGGCGTTCATGTCCGGCATCCCCGACGAGCTCCTGGCCGCCGCCGGCATCGACGGCGCCGGAACCCTCCGCACCTTCTGGTCCGTCGTCCTGCCGGTCAGCCGCAACGCCCTCGTCACCGTCTCCCTCTTCAGCTTCCTGTGGGCCTGGTCCGACTTCGTCTTCGCCAACACCCTCGACACCGGCGGCCGGCTGCGCCCGATCACCCTCGGCATCTATCGCTACATCGGAAACAACAACCAGGAGTGGAACGCCATCATGGCCACCGCGGTGGTCGCCTCGATTCCCGCGGCACTGCTCCTCGTCCTCGCCCAGCGCTACGTCGCGGCCGGTGTCACCGCCGGCGCCGTCAAGGACTGAGGTCCCATGTCCCTCCGGCCCACGGCAGGCCGTGCGCGCGGCCCCCCGGACCCGCGGTCCACTCACGCACCGCCTGAACCCGCACCTTCGCAGGCCTTCGCCGCTCCCACCCACGAGTCCCCTCACTCAACAAGAGAGCCCGAAGTGAAAACAACCAGAACCAGAGGCGGAAGAGCCGCCGCCCTCCTCACCTCGCTGACCCTCACCGCGGCCGGTGCCGTCCTCGCCGCCACCCCCGCGCACGCCGCCACGACCCTGGTGGTCAACGCGAACCAGGTCCTGCGTCCGGTGACGCATGTGGCGACGGGTTCGCTGTACGGTCTGGCGAACGCCTCGACGCCGGCGGACAGCCTGGTCGAGCCGATCAAGCCGAACACGTTCGTGCAGAAGCCGCAGGGCGGCAAGCAGCAGCCGACGGGTGACATCCTGACGGTGGCGCCGGAGGCGGCGCGTGCGGGCGCGAAGGTCGTGGACCGGCTCTCGGACCTCTACGCCGGCTGGCCGTACCAGTTCAGCTGGAGCAACTGGTTCAGCCTCGTCGACCAGCAGATCGCCCAGGTCAAGGCGTCCGGGATCACGAACCTGGCCGCGTACGCGCTGTGGAACGAGGCGGACGGCACCTGGTCGTCCTCCAACGGCACCTTCGAGGACTTCTGGACCAAGACCTACCGCGAGGTGCGGTCCAAGGACGCGACGACCCCGATCCAGGGCCCGAGCTTCTCGGACAACATCAGCGACATGCAGAACTTCCTCAAGAACGCGGTCGCGACCAACACCGTGCCGGACATCCTGGCCTGGCACGAGCTGTCGAACTCCGCCAAGATCGCCGGTGACGTCGCCAACGTCACCGCGATCGAGAAGAGCCTCGGCATCAGCCCCCGCCCGATCGCCATTGAGGAGTACGCCGCACCGTCCGAGGTCGGCATCCCCGGTCCCCTCGTCGGCTACATCGCCAAGTTCGAGCGGCTGGGGATCCACGACGCCGAGCTGGCGTTCTGGAACCAGTCCGGCGCGCTCGGGGATCTGCTCACCGGTCAGGGCGGTTCGCCCAACGGCGCGTACTGGCTCTACAAGTGGTACGCCGACATGAGCGGCCAGATGGTCGTCACCACCCCGCCCGCACAGACCGGGATCGACGGCGCCGCGGCACTGGGCAGCGCCGGCAACCAGCTCAGCGTCATCGTCGGTCACGGCTCCGGGGACAGCGCCGTGACCATCAACGGACTCGGCAACTTCGGAAGCACCGTCCACGTGAAGGTGGAGTACACCCCCTCGCCCGGGCGCACGGTGGCGGTCTCGGGACCCAGCACGCTGGCCGAGTCGAACTACACCGTGACCAACGGCTCCATCACCGTCCCCATCGCGAACATGAACGCCAATTACGGGTACCACCTGGTGGTCACGCCGGGCAGCGGCGGAGGGTCGACCTCACTGGCCGGCACCTACCAGATCAAGAACGTGAACAGCGGCCTGGCGCTGGACACCCAGAACTCCGGCACCGCCCAGGGGACCCTGGTCGACCAGGCCACTCCCTCGTCCAGCGGCACCCAGACCTGGACCCTCGTCGATGCCGGCTCCGGCCTCTACAAGATCATCAACAAGGCCAGTGGGCTGGCCCTCGGTATCACGAACATGAGCACGAGCGACGGCGGGACCGCCCTGATCTGGGGAGACAACGGCACCGCCGACCACCTGTGGCAGTTCGCCTCCGACGGGAACGGCCACTACAAGATCATCAACCACAACAGCGGCCTCCTGCTCGGTGTGACGAACATGAGCACCGCCTCCGGCGCCCAGGTCCTCCAATGGGAGGACAACGGCACCGCGGACCACCTGTGGACCCTCACCGCCCGCTAGATCCCACCCCACCCGACCGACGTGTGGTGCCGGGCCGCGCCCCGGCACCACACTCAACGCCATTCGAACCGGGCCACCTGCACGCTGCACACCGAACTGATCCGCTGGGGCCTGGCCGCCTGGAAGCCCCGCCCGGCGGCCCCGCCGCCGGGCGTCCTCATGGGCTACGCGTCGTCCCCCGCGCCCACGCCCTCGGACACCACGGCCAGCTCAACGCCGATGAGCTGCCCTGTATCGGGGCCCTCGACGTAAGCGACATCGGGGCGGTCATCGAACGACATGACCGTGAACAGGCTCACGAGTCCGGCGTACGCCGCCGTCGTCGATGGCACGACCTGGACGATGACGTTCGGACGCTGCGCGATTTCTTCGAGCCGCCTGAGCTGCTCCGTGAACGCCTTCGTTCCGCCGATCGGCCTTCGGACGGCCGCCTCATCGCAAACGAGCAGAATTCGGGGAGGGTCCTTCCGCTCCAGGGTCTGCTGCCTCTGCAGCCGCTGTACGACCATTTCGTCGACGTGTTCGGCGTAGGGGCCGGTCTCGGCTCCGCCTGGGTCCAGCCGCGCCGGCTTCTTGACGCCCGGACCTTCCGTCCATAGAGGTGTCGATCTGGACGTCGGCCGACTCGATCCTCGGCTCGGCGGCCGACGCGCCGCCCGCCGCCTCTCCTGACGCCCCTCAACCCCGTGAAAGGAAACGCTCATGGCCGTGCCCAAACGGCGTACATCCCGGGCGAACACCCGATCCCGGCGTTCCCAGTGGAAGGCCCGGCGGCCCGACCTGGTCCCCATCGTCATCGACGGGCGACGTCATCTCGTCCCCCGCCGGCTCATACGCGTCTACGCCACCGGCGTCCTCACGCCCGAGGACGACGCGCGCCGGTGATCGATCTCTGAGGACGTGTCATGGGACGGGCCGCCCGCCGTTCGGCGGGCGGCCCGTCGTGGTCTCAGCAGTCGACGAGTTCGGGCTTCTGGTTGAGGATCTGGGCGCGAGGAGTGATGAACTGCCGGTAGGCGCGGTCGGCGCCGGGGCGGAAGACGGCGACGCGGTGGCAGTTCTGGAACGCCAGCCGCACGCCGAAGTGGTTCTCCAGGGCGCCGCGCATGGCGTCGCTGGCCATCATCCGCAGGAGCTGGCCGCGGGCGGTCTCGTCGGGCGGCGGCGTCTGGTTGTCGGCGAACTCGCCCCCGTTGTCCCGCAGCTGGTCGACGAGGCCGGTGACGACCTGCCAGCCGTAGGGCAGGGACGTGCGGATGCAGTCGACGAACGCGGCGTCGTCGACGTCGCCGCGCTGGGCGTCCTGGAGGAGTTCGGGGGACACGGTCAGCGACATGGGTTCTCCTGTCGGATCGATGGGTCGCCTGGACGGTAGATCGGGTGGATGGTCGGGTCAGGTAGCGGTGGCGTCACAGACCTGTGGCCGGTCTGTGAAGTCGGGTCTGTCGTGCGCGGCCGGCGAGGGTGGTGGTGGCCGCGACGATGAACAGGGCACCGCAGATGACGGCGGTGCCGGCGGCGGTCGCGACGCGGTAGTGCAGGGACAGGGCCAGCCCGGCAGCGCCGGCGGCCGCGCCGAGCAGGCCGCCGATGAGCGTGGCGGGGATGATGCGGCGGGTCCACAGCAGGGCCGAGGCGGCGGGGCCGACCAGCAGCGCCAGGGGGAGCGTCGCGCCGACGGCCGGTACGGCGGTCACCACGGTCACCGCGAGAAGGGCCAGCAGGCCGCCGTCGATGAGCCGGGTGGGGTACCCGAGCGCCCGCGTCACGGCGGGGTCGAATGCGGCGAGCACCAGTTCCTTGTGCGCGAGCGTGAGCGTGCCGGTGACGAGGACGGCGGTGATCGCCGCCACGGTGATGTCGCCGGTTCCGGCGGTGAGGGGAGATCCGACGAGGGCGGCGCTCAGGTCCTTGCCGAAGCCCGGCCGGGTCGAGATCAGCACGACGCCGAGCGCGAGCGCGCCGCTGATCATGACACCGGAGCGCTGGTGATGCGGTCGGGATGCGACGCCGCCGCGGCCCATCACCGCCACCGCGCCCATCGCCGCGATCCCGGCACCGATCGTGATGTCGGTTCCCGTGACGGCGGCCGTGACGACGCCGAGGAAGGTGACGTGGCCGAGGGTCTCGGTGAAGAACGCCAGGCGCCGCAGCACGACCTGGACGCCGAGGACGCCGCAGATCCCTCCGGTCAGGAGGAGTTCGGCCAGCGCCCGCTCGGTGAGTGCGCTCATCCGACCTCCTCGAGGTGCGACGGCCCGGTGACGGCCGAAGCGGGCCGATCCGCCGCCTGCCGGCGGCCTCGTCGTGAGCCGGTGATGGCGGTCCAGGTCGTGGTCGCCGCCAAGGACAGCGCGAAGAGGGTTCCGGTGACGACGGTGATGGTGCCTCCGGTGGCGACGTCGTACCGGGTGGAGATCAGGACACCGGCCAGCCCGCTGCCGATGCCCGCGGCCACGGCGATGGCGGTCATCGCGGTGACGTTGTGAGTCCACAGGCGGGCGATGGCGGCCGGGGCGACGAGTACGGCGACGGCGAGGATCGCGCCGACGGCGGGGACGGCGACGATGATGACGGCCTCGACGGTGAGCAGGAGTGCCATGTCGATGACGGTCGGCCGGTATCCGGCGGCGGCGTAGCCGCCGGGGTCGAACGCCCGGAACGTGAGCTGCCGGCCCGCGACGGACAGGAGCGCCAGGACGATGACGCCGACCACCGCGACGGCGGTCAGGTCGCCGGGGCCGACGGTGAGGATCTGCCCGACCGTGTAGGCGGTCAGGTCCTTGGAGAACCCGTCGCGCGCCGACAGCAGGACGACGCCGAGCGCGAACCCGGCCGACAGCACGATCCCGATCGCCGTGGTCGTGCCCTGCTCCGGGCGGCGGGACAGGGCCAGGACGCCCAGCACGACGAGCACGCCGAACAGCCCGCCGCCGGCGTACAGGTCGGCTCCGGCGATGGCGGCCAGCACGACGCCCGGAAAGGTCGCGTGTGTCATGGCGAGGGTGAAGAACGGCAGCCGCCGCAGCAGGATCTGCACGCTGATCAGGCCGCCGACCGTGCCGAGGAGCACGGCTTCGAGGAACGCGCGGTCGACGGCGGTCATGCCGCTCTCCGTACCGGGCGCGGTCGTCGCCGGATCACCGCGGCCGCCGCGAGCGCGACCAGGTGGCCGGCGATGAGGACGAGGACGACGGTGCCGCCGGAGGCCAGCCGCAGCCCGTGGTGGATGGAGGCGTCGTAGCTGACGGCGAGTCCGGCCCAGCCGGCGAAAGCGCCGAGGACGGCGGCGATCGGAACGATGAGCGCGAGCCGGTCCGACACCACGCGGGCCGCGGCGGCGGGCACGATGAGCAGCGCGATGACCAGGACGGTTCCGACGGCGCGTACGGAGGCGACGACGACCAGGGCGACGACCGTGTTGGTGGCGAGGTCGAGCAGACCGATCCGGTATCCGCTCGCCCGGGCGCCCTCCGGGTCGAACGACCGGGCGAGCAACGGCCGTCGCAGGATCACCATCATGGCGATGACCAGGGCGGTCACGGCGAGGGTCTGGGTCAGCTGGGCGGGGGTGACCGTGAGGATCCGGCCGAACAGGAACGCCGTCAGGTCCGCCGTGTAGCCGGATTCCCGTGAGACGAGGACGACGCCGACGGCGAAGAAGGTGGTCAGCAGGACCGCGAGCGCGGCGTCTTCGGTGACGGCGCGGTGGCGGGTGAGCAGGGTCAGCAGGACCGCGGTCGCGGCGCCGGCGATGAGTGCGCCCCAGAAGATGCCCCCTTCACCGCTCAGCAGGTAGCCGATGACGACGCCGGGGAAGACGGTGTGGGTGAGGGCGTCGGTCATGAAGGCCAGGCGGCGCAGGAGGATCAGCACCCCGACGGTCCCGGCCAGCGCCCCGAGGATCATCAGCTCGGCGAGCGCCCGGGCCATGAAGGGGAACCGGAACGGTTCGATGAAGATCTGGTACATGGCTAGGAGTGGGCGACGATGACGCGGTCGCCGCGCAGTTCGAGGGCGTGTCCGCCGTAGGTGGCGCGGAGCCGGTCGGGGGTGAGCGTGGCCTGGGTGGGGCCGAAGCCGTACTGCCGGCGGTTGAGCAGGCAGACCTCCTCACAGGCCAGGTGGGCCAGCGCCAGGTCGTGGGTGGAGACCACCACCGCGGCGCCGTCCTGCTTCAACAGCGCGATGGCGTCCAGCAGGGCCTGCTCGCTGACGGCGTCGACGCCGTTGAACGGCTCGTCGAGCAGCAGCAGTCGGGGTTCGGCGGCGATGGCGCGGGCCAGCAACACGCGCTGGCGCTGCCCGCCCGACAGAGTGCCGAACCGGTGGCGGGCGCGGTCGGCCAGGCCGACCTGCTCCAGGGCCCGGCGGGCGGCCTCCTTGTCGGCGGCCTTCGCCCGGCGCAGCCACCCGATCCGCCGATAGCGGCCCATCAGCACGACCTGCCCGACCGAGATCGGGAACTCCGGATCGAGGGTGTCGGCCTGGGGCACGTACGCGACGTCGCGCCGCGCCGCGGCCGGGGACCGGCCGAGGACGCTGATCCGTCCTCCGGCGAGCGGGACCAGGCCGAGGATCGCCTTGATCAGGGTGGACTTGCCGGCGCCGTTCGGGCCGATCAGGGCGACGGCCTCGCCGGGGGCGACCATGCCGTCGATGTTCTCCAGGGCGAGGGCCGGGCCGTACGCGACGGTGACCTCGTCAAGGTCCAGCGCCGGGGGCGGGACCTGCGGTTCAGGGGTCGTCTCCATGCTCAGCCCTTCAGTGCGGTGACGATGGTGGTGGTGTTGTGCCGCTCCATGTCGAGGTAGGTGGCGCCGGCCGAGCCGGCGGGTCCGAGCGTGTCGCCGTACAGGGAGTCCTCGCCGGCCTCGACCTTCACGCCGGCCTGCTTCCCGATCGCCTCGGCGGTCTTGGGCGGCAGTGAGGACTCGGAGAAGATCGCCTTGACCCCGGTCGACTTCATCTTGGAGATCAGGGAGTTGAGCTGCTTGCCGGACAGCTCGGCGGAGGTGTCGAAGCTCGGGATGATCGAGCCGACGAACGTCAGGTGGTAGCGGTCGATGTAGTAGCCGAACGCGTCGTGGTTGGTGACGAGCTTGCGCTGGTCCGCCGGCAGGGTGTCGATCTGCTGGGTGATCCAGGAGTCCAGCTGGTCGAGCTTGGTGGTGTAGGAGGTGAGGTTCGCCTCGTAGGCCGCCTTGTCGGCGGAGTCCTTGGCCTCGAACGCCGTCGCGATGTTGCGGCTCATGATCTCGGCGTTCTTCGGGTTGTGCCAGATGTGGGGGTCGCCGGCGGCCTCCTCGTCGGACCCGTTGCCCTTGCGGACGGCCACGCCCTTGCTCGTGTCGACCAACGTGCCGTGGAAGCCGGCGGACTTGATCGTCTGGTCCAGCCACCTCTCCAGGCCGACGCCGTTCTCCACGACCACGTCGGCCTGCGCGATGGCCTGGATGTCGGCGGGGGAGGGCTCGTAGTCGTGCGGGTCGACGTTCGGCTTGAGGATCTGGGACACCTTGACCTTGTCGCCGCCGACGTTGCGGGCGAAGTCGGCGACCTGCGTGGTCGTGGCGACCACGTTCAGCTTCTTGCCGCCGCTCGCCGAGGCTCCGGCGTCTTTCGCGGAACTCGAGCCGCAGGCCGCGGCGGCGAGCAGGCAGCCCGCGACGACCGGGAGGGCCGGCCGGGGGGATCGGGTGCGCAACGTGTCTCCTCGGAGGGTGTCATGCGAATGAAAACCGGTCCCATGTTCGTTCTTAACGGTAATGGTTGTCAATATCGGCGGATATCCGTACGCTCGGCGCATGCGCTCCCACCCCGCCACCGCCGGCCGTTCCGGCGGTGGAGGCGTCGATGAGCCGTCCGCACGGCTCCGCGCCGCAGGACTGTCGCCGACCCGGCGCAGACGTCAGGTGCTGGAAGCGCTCGACGGCCGGCGGCGCCCGATCGGCGCGCACGAGCTGTACGTCGAACTCGCCGGCCAGGGGCATCGGGTCGGGATGTCGACGGTCTACCGGACGCTGGCGGCTCTCGCCGACGCCGGGCTCCTGCACGTCTTCATCCGCGACGGTGAGACCCGGTACCGGCCGTGCGCTCCCGGCCGTCACTACCACTTGGTGTGCCGCCGCTGCGGCGACGTCCAGGAGCACCCGGCCGCCGACGACGGCGCCTGGCTGGACGCCATCGCGGCCGAGGCCGACTTCGAACCCGACCCGCGCCAGGCGGAGGTGTACGGCGTCTGCGGCTCGTGCCTGCGAACCGGGCCTGACGGCCTCGGAGGTTGATACGGTCGAAAGGCGACCGATGACCAGACCTCGACCGGCCGGAGCACCGACCATGACCTCGCACTCGACCGCCCGACCCGCGCAGCGGACCGCCGCCACCGGCCGGGGGACACGCGTGCGGGGCACGCGGCAGGCCGAGGCGTTGAGCCACGTCCTGGCGGACCTGCCGGGATTCAGCAGCGCTCAGGACATCCACGCCGAGTTGCGCCGCCGGGGCGAGCGCGTCGGACTGACCACGGTCTACCGTCATCTCCAGGTTCTCAGCGAGGACGGCGCCGTCGACACCCTGCGCGATGAGACCGGCGAGACGCTCTACCGCCGCTGCGAGACCAGCGCCCACCATCATCACGTCACCTGCCGATCGTGCGGGCGCAGCGTCGAGGTCGAAGGACGTGCGGTCGAGCGCTGGGCCGAACGCGTCGCGACCGAGGCGGGCTTCACCGACGTCGACCACACCGTGGAGATCTTCGGCCTGTGCCCCGACTGTGCGCGCGAGCGCAGCTGACTTACCGGGAAGCCACTGAAAACCGTTTTCGATACCGATAAGCTCTCCGTGCGCGCCAGGGCGCTGCGTCAGTGATATCGATATAACATTCGGTGCGCATCTGTTCACTCTGTGTCACTATCGCTGGCACGAGTACGAGAGGGATCCATGAAGATCGCGTTCGTCGGTAAGGGCGGAAGCGGCAAGACGACGCTGTCATCGCTGTTCGTCCGGTATCTGGCGGCTTCCGGTGCTCCGGTGGTGGCCGTCGACGCCGATATCAACCAGCATCTGGGGGTGGCGCTCGGGCTGGAAGAGTTCGAGGCCGCCGCGATCCCGGCGATGGGGGAGCGCCTGCCCGAGATCAAGGAGTACCTGCGTGGCGCCAATCCGCGGATCTCCTCCGCCGCGGCGATGGTCAAGACCACCCCACCCGGCCACGGCTCCCGGCTCCTGCGCATCGGTGGTGACGATCCGATCCACGAAGGTCTGACGGTGGAGGCGTCCGGGGCCCGGCTCATGGTCACCGGCCCGTTCACCGACGACGACCTCGGCGTGGCGTGCTACCACTCCAAGACCGGCGCGGTCGAGCTCTACCTGAACCATCTGGTGGACGGGCCCGGGGAGTACGTCGTCGTCGACTGCACGGCCGGGGCCGAATCATTCGCGTCCGGCATGTTCACCCGGTTCGACCTGACGTTCCTGGTCGCCGAGCCCACCCGTAAGGGGGTGAGCGTCTACCGGCAGTGGACCGACTACGCCGCCGACTACGACGTGGCCCTCAAGGTCATCGGCAACAAGGTCCACGGCCCCGAGGACGTCGCCTTCCTGCGCGAGCAGGTCGGTGACGCGTTGCTCGGCTGCGTGGGGGACTCCAGCGCCGTCCGCGCGATGGAACAGGGCCGGCCCTTCACCCTGACCGACCTCGCCGACCCCGACCGGCGGATGCTCGCCGCGATGCGAGAGGCGGTCGACGCCCGCCCGAAGGACTGGCCGAAGTTCACCCGCCAGGCGATCGAGTTCCATCTCAAGAACGCCGACGCCTGGGCGAACGCGGCGACCGGTGAGGATCTGAAGGCTCAGATCGACCCGGGATTCGTCCTCGGCCACGAGGCCATGACGGCGGCGCTGCCGGCCGTCCGCTGACGGCGGGCACAGGGCCGGAGGTCCGGCACGATGCCGAGCGCGCCCAGGTGGCGCGCCACTGAGGCGGCATGGGAGGAGGAGGCGGAGCTCCCGCCCGCCGAGTGGGGCCGGCGACCGCCGATGGCCGCAGGGCCCCGCGCGGTGCTCGGGGCCGTCGCGGTGGCCGGTGTGCTGGTGGCGGGCCGAGTGCTGGCCGCCCCGCACCTGCGCGAGGCCAGGGTGCAGGGGTGGGCGACGGTCTTCGTGGCGATCTGCGTGCAGGCGTTGCCGTTCCTGGCCCGCAAGCCGGACCTGCTCTGGCGGCGTTGTCCGCAGACGGCCCTGCGCGGATCTCGCTGACCGAGTTCACCGCCCGTGCGCCGGTGTGGGCGAGCATCGACGACATCGCCTTCCCCTGAGCTCACCGCCACCGGCCTGGAGCACATCGCCCGACCCGCCGACCCCTACGAATGACGCGGTGATCCCCGCGTGCCGTACGGGCGTCCGCGCAGTCGGAACTCTTGACCGGGGTCGCCAACGGGAAAGGAGGGGACCGAGGGGGTAACTACTGATGACAGCGATGACAGAACACCGACAGCACACCGGCCACGCCCATGCGCACGGGCAGGGATGCGGGCATGTCGCCGTGCCGCACGGCGACCATGTCGACTATGCCCACGACGGGCATCTGCACCGGCCGCACGGCGACCATGTCGACGAATGCGAACCCACCGGCCATGTCCAGCATGGCGACCATCCACATCGGCACGGTGAGGACTGTGGCCACGTGAGCGTGCCGCACGGCGATCACGTCGACTATGTCCATGATGGATGCCGGCATGCCGCCCACGGAGATCATTGGGACGAGCACTGACCCTCGCACATCCCCGCTGAGGGGCCTTGAGCCTGCCGATTTCCGGCAGAGTATGGGCATGCGGGTGGGGGTGTTCTTGCTGGCGGCGCGGTTCCCCGGTCAGAGCGACGGCGAGGTGCTGACCGCCACGGTCGAGGCGGCGGTCGCCGCGGAGCGGGCAGGGTTCGACGACGTGTGGTTCGCCGAGCACCACTTCATGTCGTACGGGATCTGCCCATCTGCGGTCACGCTCGCGTCCTACGTCCTGGGCCGTACGGAACGGATCGCGGTGGGGACGGCGGTGAGCGTGCTGTCCACCGCACACCCGGTCGCGCTGGCCGAGCAGACCTCGCTGTTGGACCAGGTGTCCGGAGGGCGATTCCGGCTCGGTGTCGGGCGAGGCGGCCCGTGGGTGGACCTGGAGGTGTTCGGGACCGGGCTCGCGCGGTACGAGTCCGGTTTCGCCGAGAGTCTCGATCTGCTGCTCGCCGGACTGACCCGTCCCCGGCTTTCGGCGGCCGGGCCGACCTTCGCGTTCCGAGAGGTCCCGATGGTGCCGCGCCCGCGCACCCGCCCGTCTCCGCCGGTCGTGGTCGCCTGCACCTCGGCCGCCACCGCCGCGCTGGCCGCCGAGCGGGGCCTGCCGATGCTCCTCGGGATGCACGTCGACGACGAGGGCAGGCGGCGGATGGTCGACGCGTACACCGCCGCGTCCGGGAGCGCACACGCGGAGCATGTGGCCGCCGTCATGGCCTACGTCGCCGACACCCGGGCCGAGGCCCAGGGAATGCTGCGTGCGGAGCTGCCACGCTGGCTGCGGCCGGGGCTGTCCGGGTACGTGCCGGTCGACGACCGGCCCTACACCCCGCGCGACGCGGACGCGTACGCCGATCTGCTGTGCCGCATCCACCCGGTCGGCACCGCCGAGGACTGCGTGCAGACCATGGCGGCGACGGTCGAGCGCACCGGCGTCCGCCACCTGATGCTCATGGTGGAGGGCGCCGGATCCCCGCGCCGGACCCAGGAGAACATCGCCCGGCTCGGCGCCGAGGTCCTCCCTCACCTCCGCGCCCGTTTCAGAGGCCGAGACCGCGGACCAGGATCCGAACTTCTCGAAGATCCCCAGAGTCCTAGCTGATGGATCGACGGTCATATCGGCGGATGGGATCACTATGAGGAAGCTGGACCGGCGTCAGGCGCTGTGGACGTTCGGTGCCGCCGGCGCCGGCCTCGTGGCGGGCGCGGTGCCGGAATTCCTCCGTGGCACCGGTGCGCCGAAGGCGGCACGCCACGTACGCAGGCCGGCCCCCACCTCCCGGCCCGATCCCGGCTATGCCCACGGGCGGCCGTTGCAGGCGCTGCGCCGGCCGATCCACAGCCTGCACGATCTCCAACCGGCGGCGCCGCCCAACGCGGTGGCGCTGACCATCGACGACGGCCCGCATCCGGAGTGGACACCGATGATGCTGGACCTGCTGGCCGAACTGGAGGTTCCGGCGACGTTCTCGCTCATCGGCGTGCAGGTCACCGAATACCCGCGGCTGGTCCGGCGGATCGTCGCGGCCGGGCATCAGGTGTCCGACCACACGGTGACGCACCCGCTGAACCTCCCCGAGCTCGCGGACACCCGGGTCCGTGCGGAGATCGGCGGTGGCCATGATCGGATCGCCCAGATCTCCGGAGTCGCGCCGAAGTTCTTCCGTTCTCCGGGCGGCGCCTGGTCACAGCGGATCATCGACGTCGCCGCCGAGCAGTCCATGATCTGCATCGACTGGCAGGTCGACCCGCGTGACTGGGCCCGCCCCGGCACCACGACGATCACAGACCGGCTGCTGCGCGCCCAGGCGGGCGACATCCTGCTCTGCCACGACGGCGGCGGCGACCGTTCGGAGACGATCCGAGCGCTGCGGACGGTCATCCCCGCCCTGAAACAACGCGGCCTCACCTTCGTCGCCCTCTGACGGTGACGATGTGGATGAGCGCCTCCCGCCCGGGCTCGGGTCACGGTGCGTCGTGAACTCGCGGTGTCGCCGCACGCTCAGGGCCAGGGCGTCGGGCCGCAGTCGCGGGAGCGCCCGACCGCGCTGGACGGGGGCCTGCTCGCCGCCACCCCACGACAGTCAGCATGCCGGTTGGCGTGGTCGTGAGCACATTCGGCCAGGACACCGCTGATCGCGATGACTGCTGAGGGTCCCGTCCGACGTGTAACGGATCCAGAGGCAACGCAAGCGGGGGGGTACGAGGGGCGGAGCCCCCTGCCCCGGGGGTCCGGGGGTCGCCCCCCGGGGGAAATGACGAAGGGCCAGCGGGGAGGAAGCGAAGCTTCCGACCACACTGGCCCCAGGACCGAAGTGTCCGAGGGGGGACTTGAACCCCCATGCCCCGTGAAGGGCACTAGCACCTCAAGCTAGCGCGTCTGCCTATTCCGCCACCCGGACTGGTGCGCCTACGCGGCTGTCCGCGTCGGCTGCCACAGATTAGCAAATCCCTGGTGATGGCGCGAAGTCGGTTTCGGCGGGGTGGGTCCGGAGGCCATCGGGCCAGGGCTGGGGGAGGATGGGGGTGCCGGAACAACCCGGGTGTAACGAGCCGAGACGCCGGTCAGGGGCGACCCGCAGGGGCGGGATGGCCCGCCGGCTCGGCGCCGTGTCTGCGAGGAGGCAACGTGAGCAATCCTTCGGCGGAGGACGAGGTCGTCCAGCTGTGCAGTGACCTCATCCGCATCGACACCTCGAATCCGGGTGATCACAGCGGACCGGGGGAGCGGGTGGCGGCGGAGTACGTCGCGGAGAAGCTCGCCGAGGTCGGCCTCGAGCCGAAGATCTACGAGTCGCACGCGAAGCGGTCGAGCGTGGTCGTACGGATCGAGGGGACCGATCCGCAGCGGGACGCGCTGTTGATCCACGGGCACCTCGACGTCGTTCCGGCGCGCAAGGAGGACTGGACGCGCGACCCGTTCGGCGGGGAGGTCGCCGACGACTGCGTGTGGGGGCGCGGCGCGGTCGACATGAAGGACATGGACGCGATGGTCCTCGCGACGATCCGGGAGCGGCTGCGCCAGGGCCGGCGGCCGGAGCGCGACGTCGTCCTGGCCTTCCTCGCGGACGAGGAGGCGGGCGGCAAGTGGGGCGCGCACTGGCTGGTCGACAACCATCCGGAGCTGTTCGAGGGGTGCACGGAGGCGATCGGGGAGGTCGGCGGGTTCAGTCTGACCCTGCCGAACGACGACCGTCTGTACCTGATCGAGACGGCGGAGAAGGGCCTGGCCTGGATGCGGCTGATCGCCGAGGGCACGGCGGGGCACGGGTCGATGGTGCACCCGGACAACGCGGTGACGGCGCTGGCGGCGGCGGTGGGCCGGCTGGGGGAGCACCGGTTCCCGGTGCGGCTGACGAAGACGGTGCGGGCGTTCCTCGAGGAGGTCTGCGACGCGACGGGTGTGGAGTTCGATCCGGACGACATCGAGAAGACCGTGGAAGAGCTCGGTCCCCTGTCCCGGATGATCGGCGCAACCCTCAGGAACACCCTTAATCCGACTGTTCTGGACGCAGGCTACAAAGCCAACGTAATTCCACAAACCGCCACCGCTCAGGTCGATGGACGATTCCTTCCGGGGTACGAGGAGGAGTTCTTCGCGACCGTCGACGAACTGCTCGGCGAGCACGTACGGCGGGAGTTCGTCCACCACGACATCGCGGTCGAGACGGAGTTCGACGGGCCGCTGGTCGAGGCGATGGCCTCGGCGCTGAAGGCGCACGATCCGCACGCGCGGCCGGTGCCGTACTGCCTGTCGGGCGGCACCGACGCGAAGTCGTTCGCCACTCTGGGCATTCGCTGCTTCGGTTTCGCGCCGCTCAAACTGCCGAAGAATCTGGACTTTTCCGGAATGTTCCACGGCATCGACGAGCGCGTTCCCGTCGAGGGACTTCGCTTCGGCGTGCGGGTTCTCGACCATTTTCTTGATCACGCCTGAGAATTCTCGGCGATTGTCGATTCAATGCGCTCCGTGGTGATAGCGTGACTCACCGTACGGAACGCCTTTGCGTTCCGCGCGGTGGGTCGATGCCGAGGAGGGCGCGTGGTTCCCAGGTGGTCGCGGTCACGGAGGTGCACCTCCGCCGCCCCGCGTCGCCCTGGTCTCCGCGCACTCGCCCGGCGCCTGCACGGTCTCCTCGCACGGCCGGCCACCCGGCGCCTGCTGACCATGGCGGGCATCGCGGTCGCCGGCTGGATGTTCGGAGCCACCGGGCAGGCACACGCCGACACCGTTCCGGGCGCACGCCTTCCCAGCGTCGTCGCGCACGCGGGCTCGCAGGTCACCAGGCTTCCCGGTGACCTGCCGCCGCTGCGCGCCGCCGTACCGGCCGTGCACGTTCCCCGGACGGCCCTTCGGCACTCTCACCCGCCGTTGATCCCCGTCTCGCCGGCACCTGCGGCGGGCGGATCGGCCGGAGCCGTACGGCCCGGCACGTCGGAGGTCACGGCGGATCCTTCTCGGGCACCGCGGCACTCCGGTCACGGCCATCGCGTCGCGGCCGGTCGCGGGCCGGTGACGAGCACCGGTCCGGTCGCCGCAACGGGGGCGTCCGAGAAGGTCTCCGTCGATCACGCGACCCGTTCCCGGGTCCCCGCGCCGGTCATGCCACGCATGCCGCAGCAGTTGCCGCATCGGGCACAGGCGCTCCTTCCGTCCATCGGCGACGGCGTCACTCAGACGGGGCTATGGCGTGCCCCCGGGTTCGGGGCGGCCTCGGGCCGCTCGCGCGCGTCCGCTCTGATCGTGCGGACGGTCCCCCCGGCCGTCCGCACCGCGGCGGACGAGCCCTCCTTCTCACCTGACTAGGCCCCCACCGCGGCCCGGCCCCCGCCGGGCCGTCGAGGCGTGCCCGCATGCCCGCGGCCACGCCGTGCATCCCCCCAGGGACGTTCTCCGACTCCTGCGAGACGTACCCCCCAACCCCCCTGTATCAAAGGAGTTCCTCTATGCCTACGTGGGCGAAGAGCACCGCGCGTGCCACGCTGCTCACCGCGAGCTTCGTCGCGCTCGGTGCCGGTCCGGCCCTCGCGGACGTCACCGACGGCTCGGGCAGCGTGCTCGGCGGCAACCAGGTCAAGGCGCCCGTCTCGGCCCCCGTCAACGTCAGCGGCAACGCCGTGGCGGTCATCGGCCACGCGCTCGCCGGCTCCACCGGCGGCGCGTCCGTGCACCGCGGCGGCGGCGCCGGTGGCGGCCGGCAGTCGACCTCCGGCCGGCACAGCATCGGCGGCGGCAACCAGGTCGACGCCCCCATCACCGCGCCGGTGAACGTCTGCGGCAACGCCGTCGCCGTCATCGGCCGTTCCGCGGCCGGGTGCGAGGGCGGCGCCTCCGTCTCCGGCGGCCACCACGGCGGTCACGGGAGCGGCCACCGCGGGCGCACGACCGGAGCGGGCTCGGTGCTCGGCGGCAACCAGGTCAACATCCCGATCAGCGCGCCGATCAACATCTGCGGCAACTCGGTGGCCGTGATCGGCGACGCCCTCGCCGGGTGCAAGGGCGGCGCCGCGGTCAAGTCCGGTGGCCACGGTCACGGCCGCGGCGGCGCGGGGTCGACCTCCGGCCGGCACAGCATCGGCGGCGGCAACCAGGTCACCGCCCCGATCACCGCCCCGATCAACGTCTGCGGGAACGCCGTCGGCAACGCCCTCGCCGGGTGCGCGGGCGGCGCGTCGGTGACCGGCCACGGGACCACCACCGGCGGGGGCCGCACCAACGGCCGGCACAGCATCCTCGGCGGCAACCAGGTCACCGCTCCCATCACCGCGCCGGTCGACATCTGCGGCAACGCGGTCGCCGTCATCGGCGGCGCGGCCGCCGGATGCGCGGGCGTGATCCCCCCGGTGCACGGTGGCTCCGCCTCCGGCGGCCGTACGAACGGCCGGCACAGCATCGGCGGCGGCAACCAGGTCACCGCCCCCATCACTGCGCCGATCAACGCCTGCGGCAACGCGGTCGCCGTCATCGGCCACGCACTGGCCGGCTGCGTCGGCGGCTCCTCCGTCTCCGGCGGCCACGGGGGCCACGGCGGCCACGGCGGGCACGGCGGGCACCACTGCGTCTCCCCGCAGCACGCCATGGCGGCCCGGACCATGAGCGCGCCCGCGTCCGCGGCGATCCCCGGCGCGCCGCGGCCGCCGGCGCCCGTCCCGGTCCCGCCGCTCCCGCCCGTCCCGCCGGTCTCGGTGCCGCCGCTCCCGCAGAACGCCGCCCTCGCCGCGTACGACGGTCCGGCCGCCCCCGCCGACGCGATCCCGGCGCTGCCGGGCACGACGCTGCCCGGCACCACCGGGCTCGGCGACGTGGTGAACGTCCCGCAGTCCGGCTCGGGCACCTCCGAGACGGCCGCCGGAACGAAGCGGACGGACGCTCCCGTCGGTTCGGGAGTCGCCGACACGGTCCCGGGCGCGCGGGCGCTGCCCAACCTGCCGAACACCCCGATCACCCGGTCGGTCCCGGCCGCGGCCGCGGTGCTGCCTCTCCCCGCGCGGCAGGGTCTGCCGCCGGTGGGCGAGCCGGTGAAGGGGATCCCCGCGATGCGTACGGTCGCGGTCCAGGAGCCGGCCCAGGCGCAGCGCGGAGCGGTGGCCGCACTGGCCCTCGCGGCGCTGCTCGCGGCCTCCTCCGGCGTCGTCGCGATGGTCCGCCGGTTCCGCGACCGCTGACGCGGGACTCGCAGGCTCTCTTCGGCGCCCGCACGGCCGCCGAAGAGACCCTGCGACCCGCGCGGACCGAGGGGTCGGCGCGGACCGGGTGGGCCGACGCGATCTCGCGGAGGTCCTGACGGCTCGCGTGGCCTGACGGCTCGCGTGGCCTGACGGCTCGCGTGGCCTGACGGCTCGCGTGGCCTGACGGCTCGCGTGGCCCCAGGGAACGCGTCCGTGACCGCTGACGCGACCGTGTGACCGCTGACGTGGTCGGCGGTCACGGACGTCCGGGTTCGTCTGCCCGGGGTTGACTTCGAGCCGACGGCAAAGCCCGGTAAATGGAAAAGTTTGGACCAAGGTGTGCCCTGCGTTCACGCGTGGGGCACATTGCTGTAGCGTCGAGGAGGTCGAGTAGTGGCCGCCTCTACAAGGTTCGCGTAGCGCGGATGACCTTGCGGCGGAGCTGGATTCGGCGGCGCCCGTCGGGGTACACCCGCACGCGGACGAGTTCCCACCCGCCATGTTCGGCGTGCTCGACCATCACCTGCCTCGCGGCGTCCCGTGTCGTGCCGCGTGGTAGATGCAGTACTAGGTAGGAGTACTCCAACATTGGCCTTATTCTGCTCCGTCTAGGGTCCTCACGGGGAGCGGGTGATCCTCTTCCGCGGATCCGGTCTGCCGACGTCCCAGGTCGACCGGCTTCGGGGTGGCACTTGACGACTCCCGCCGCAGTCGAGATTTGTGAGGTTCAAGCACCGTGCCCGACAGCAACGGCACAACGAGGTCCAGCCGCAACCGCCTGGTGATCGTCGAGTCGCCCGCCAAGGCCAAGACGATCGCGGGTTATCTCGGCCGTGGCTACGTCGTGGAGTCCAGTATCGGCCACATCCGTGATTTGCCGGAGAAAGCCGCTGATATTCCCTCGAAGTACAAGGGTGAAATCTGGGCTCGCCTTGGCGTGAACGTCGACCACGGCTTCGAACCGCTGTACGTCGTCAACGCCGACAAGAAGCAGCAGGTCGCCAAGCTCAAGAAGCTGCTGCAGGAGGCCGACGAGCTCTACCTCGCGACGGATGAGGACCGCGAGGGCGAGGCCATCGCCTGGCACCTGCGCGAGGTTTTGAAGCCGAAGGTGCCCGTGCGCCGGATGGTGTTCCACGAGATCACCAAGGACGCCATCCGTGCCGCCGCGGAGAGCCCCCGCGAGCTGAACCTCAAGCTCGTCGACGCACAGGAGACCCGGCGCATCCTCGACCGGTTGTACGGCTACGAGGTCAGCCCGGTCCTGTGGAAGAAGGTCATGCCGAAGCTGTCGGCGGGCCGGGTGCAGAGCGTCGCGACCCGCCTCGTCGTCGAGCGCGAGCGTGAGCGCATCGCGTTCGTCCCGGCGCACTACTGGGACCTGTCGGCCACCTTCGACACCGGTAAGCCGGAAGAACCCTCTGCCTTCGCGGCCACCCTCGTCTCCCTCGACGGCAAGCGCGTCGCGCAGGGCCGTGACTTCACCGCGCAGGGCACGCTGAAGAGCAAGGACGTCCTGCACCTCGACGAGGCCGCCGCACGGGGTCTCGCCGAGCGCCTGCGCGACCGGCCGTACGCCGTCACGTCCGTGGAGCGCAAGCCGTACCGCCGCAGCCCGTACGCCCCGTTCCGTACGACGACGCTGCAGCAGGAGGCCAGCCGCAAGCTGGGCTTCTCGGCGAAGTACACGATGCAGATCGCGCAGCGGCTGTACGAGAACGGTTTCATCACCTACATGCGTACCGACAGCATCACGCTGTCGGAGATCGCCATCAACGCCGCGCGGCAGCAGGCGAAGGCGCTGTACGGCGCCGACTACATCCCCGACAAGCCGCGCGTGTACCAGAGCAAGGTGAAGAACGCCCAGGAGGCGCACGAGGCGATCCGCCCGGCCGGCGAGACCTTCCGCACGCCCGGTGAGACGGGCCTGTCCGGCGACCAGTTCAAGCTGTACGAGCTGATCTGGAAGCGCACGGTCGCCAGCCAGATGAAGGACGCCACCGGGCAGTCGGTGTCGGTGCGCGTCGGCGGCGAGTCCACGACCGGCGAGCGGGCCGAGTTCGGCGCCTCCGGAAAGATCATCACCTTCTACGGCTTCCTCAAGGCGTACGTCGAGGGCGCGGACGACCCGTCGTCGGACCGCGACGACCAGGAGCGCCGCCTGCCGCAGCTGGAGGAGGACGACCCGCTGACCGCGACCGAGCTCGGCGCCGAGGGTCACTCGACCCGGCCGCCGGCCCGGTACACCGAGGCGAGCCTGGTCAAGGAGCTGGAAGATCGAGAGATCGGCCGGCCGTCCACGTACGCCAGCATCATCGGGACGATCCTGGATCGCGGGTACGTCTTCAAGAAGGGCACCGCGCTGGTGCCGTCCTTCCTGGCGTTCGCCGTCGTGAACCTGATGGAGAAGCACTTCGGCGAGCTCGTCGACTACGACTTCACCGCGCGCATGGAGGACGGGCTGGACGCCATCTCGCGTGGCGAGGCCGAGCGGGTCCGGTGGCTGCAGCGGTTCTACTTCGGCGAGGACCGGACCGGTCTCAAGGAGCTCGTCAGCCACCTCGACGAGATCGACGCCAAGGAGGTCAGCTCCTTCCCGCTTCCCGACAGCGACATCGTGGTCCGGGTCGGGCGCTACGGACCGTACCTCGACCGCGACGGCCAGCGGGTGAACATCCCCGAGGACATCGCGCCCGACGAGCTGACGAAGGAGAAGGCCGAGGAGCTGTTCGCGCAGCCGAGCGGCGAGCGCGAGCTGGGCGTCGACCCGGAGAGCGGCCACCCGATCGTGGTGAAGACCGGCCGGTTCGGCCCGTTCGTCACCGAGATCCTCCCGGATGACGCTCCAAAGAGCGCCAAGCCGCGTACGGCGTCGCTGTTCAAGACCATGTCGCCGGAGACCGTGACGTTCGAGGACGCGCTCAAGCTCCTGTCGCTGCCCCGCGTCGTCGGCGAGCTGGACGGCGAGCCGGTCACCGCGCAGAACGGCCGGTTCGGCCCGTACCTGAAGAAGGGCACCGACAGCCGGTCGCTGCAGAGCGAGGACCAGCTCTTCACGGTCACCATCGAGGAGGCCAAGGAGATCTTCGCGCAGCCGAAGCAGCGCGGGCGCGGCCGGGCCGCCGCCGCGCCGCCGCTGCGCGAGCTGGGCGACGACCCGGGGACCGGCAGCAAGATCGTCATCAAGGAAGGGCGCTTCGGCCCGTACGTGACGGACGGCGAGACCAACGCCAGCCTGCGCAAGGGCGACGAGATCGAGTCGATCACCATGCAGCGGGCGCTCGAACTGCTCGCCGAGCGCCGCGAGAAGGTCGCCGCGGGCGGCGGGAAGAAGCCCGCCAAGCGGCGTACCGCGAAGTCTCGGTCCTGACGCTCTCAGGTGGATACGCTGACACAATGACCAGAACGGGCAGCTCTTCCGGCGTGCTGTCGATCAAGCCGTTCCGTCGGCTCTGGATCGCCCTGTCGTTGTCGAGTTTCGGCGATTGGCTCAGCATTCTGGCGCTGACCGCGCTGGCCGGCTCGCTGACCAAGGGGTCGGCGGAGAACTACGCGATCGGCGGCGTCCTCGTCGTCAAACTGCTGCCGGCGCTGGTCTTCGGGCCGCTGGCCGGGGCGGTGGCCGACCGCTTCGACCGCCGCACCACGATGGTGATCGCGGACATCCTGCGGTTCAGCCTGTTCCTGTCGATCCCGATCGTCGGCCGGCTCGACTGGCTGTACGTCGCGACCTTCCTGGTCGAGGTCGTGACGTTGTTCTGGATCCCGGCCAAGGAGGCCACGGTCCCGAACCTGGTGCCCAAGGACCGGCTGGAGCGGGCCAACCAGATCAGCCTCATCTCGACGTACGGCTCGGCGCCGGTGGCGGCGGCGACGTTCTCGGTGCTGGCGCTGATCTCCGGGGTGGTCTTCTCGACGCACCGGCAGCAGGCGAACCTCGCGCTGTACATCAACGCGGTGACGTTCCTGGTCTCCGCGGTCACGATCTTCTCGCTGCGCGAGATCCCCCGGCAGGACGGCAAGGTCTCGGTCCCGTCGGTCCTCAAGCAGATCGTCGCCGGCTGGCGGTTCGTCGGCTCGACGCCGATGGTGCGCGGCCTGACGGTCGGGATCGTCGGCGCGTTCGCCGCGGGCGGCGCCGTGATCGGCATCGCCAAGGTCTACGTCAAGGCCCTGGGCGGAGGCGACGCCGCGTACGGTGTCGTCTTCGGCATGGTGTTCGTGGGCATGGCGGTCGGGATGTTCCTGGCCCCCCGCATCCTGAAGGACTTCAGCCGCCGCCGGCTGTTCGGCCTGGCGATCATCGGGGCCGGTGTCGCCCTCGTGCTGATCGCCGTCATCGAGAACCTCGTCATCGTGGCGCTGCTGACCGCGCTGCTCGGGGCGGGCGCCGGCATCGCCTGGGTGGTCGGCTACACGCTGGTCGGCCTGGAGGTCGAGGACAGCCTGCGCGGCCGTACGTGGGCGTTCCTGCAGTCGCTGGTACGGGTCGTGCTGCTGCTCACGGTCGCCGCGGTGCCGTTCATCGCGGGCGCGGTCGGCGAGCACCGGATCAAGGTCGCGGACGCCGTCTACCACTTCGACGGCCCGAACGCCGTGCTGCTGCTCGGCGCCGTGGTCGCCGTCATCGTGGGCCTCCTCGCCTACCGGCAGATGGACGACCGCAAGGGCATCCCGCTGTCGCGGGACCTGATGGCGGCGCTGCGCGGCGAGGAGTACGTCCCCGAGGAGCCGGGGCACGGGGAGCGCGGTGTGTTCCTCGCGTTCGAGGGCGGGGAGGGCGCCGGGAAGACCACGCAGGCCCGGCTCCTGGCGATCTGGCTCCGCGACCAGGGCTTCGACGTCGTCACGACCCGCGAGCCCGGCTCCACGAAGATCGGCATGCGGCTGCGCGCGCTGCTGCTCGACAAGGAGACCTCCGGCCTGTCCGCCCGCGCCGAGACGATGCTGTACGCCGCGGACCGCGCGCAGCACGTCGCCGAGGTCATCCGGCCGGCGCTGGAACGCGGCGCGATCGTCGTCACCGACCGGTACGTCGACTCCTCCCTCGCCTACCAGGGCGCCGGACGCGAGCTGAAGGTCAAGGACATCGCCGAGGTGAACCGCTGGGCCACCGGCGGGCTCACCCCCGACCTGACCATCGTCCTGGACGTGCCGTCCGAGGTCGGACTGAACCGCTTCGCCTCCCCGGCCGACCGGATCGAGTCCGAGCCCCGGGAGTTCCACGAGCGCGTACGCCGCGGCTTCCGCGCCCTCGCCGAGGCCGAACCGCACCGCTACCTCGTGATCGACGCCGCGCAGCCGCAGGAGGACATCACCCGGCAGATCCGCGACCGGGTCCGCGCCATCCTGCCGGACCCCGTCCCGGCCACCGCCGAGGCCGTCACGAGCACGATGCCGGTCATCACCGACTGACCCCTCCGTCCTGCGTCGCCCCGCGCGGTACCCGAGCCCGCAGCAGCGGACCGGCCGCAGGACGGTGCCCGGCCGCGTCGCGGCGGGGCCCCGGCGGGAGGCGGCCGGGCCGGAGGGACCGGCCACCGTGACGTCGATGGTGACGCCGCGGTCCGGGCGAACCGGTCATCCGTCGGTCAACGCGGCGGCAAGGTGACCACGGCGGCGGTCAGGTGACCACGGTGGCGGCACGGCGGAGGAACGGTCCTCCTCACGTCACCGAGTCGCCGGCTCGGGCGGCGGATGCTCGCGTCAGGCCATAGCATCGAAGGCGCCATGGGGCTGGAGGAGATCGACGCGTGACGGTGTACGACGACCTGGTCGGGCAGGAGCCCGTCATCGAGCAGCTGCGCTCCGCCGCGGCCGCCGGAGCCCGGGCCCTGGCCGGTACGGGCGGTGGCGGCATGACGCACGCGTGGCTGTTCACGGGACCGCCCGGATCGGGCCGTTCGACGGCCGCCCGGGCGTTCGCCGCCGCGCTGCTGTGCCCCGACCAGGGGTGCGGGCACTGCGCGTCCTGCCACCAGGTGCTGTCCGGCAGCCACGCCGACGTCGAGGTCGTCCGTCCCGCCGGCCTCTCGTACGGCGTCCGGGAGACCCGCGCGCTGGTGCTGCGGGCCGCCTCCTCGCCGACCGGCGGGCGGTGGCGGATCGTGCTGTTCGAGGACGCCGACCGGTCCACCGAGCAGGCCGCGAACGCCCTGCTCAAGGCCATCGAGGAGCCCCCGGCCCGTACGGTCTGGCTGCTGTGCGCGCCGTCGCCGGACGACCTGGTCGTGACGATCCGGTCCCGCTGCCGGCTCGTGACACTGCGGACGCCGCCCGCGCGGGCGGTCGCCGACGTCCTCGTGCTCCGGGACGGGATCGACCCGGACGTCGCCGCCGTGGCGGCCCGGGCCGCGCAGGGCCATGTCGGGCGGGCGAAGCGCCTGGCCACCGACGAGCAGGCGCGCCGTCGCCGGGCCGAGGTGCTGGCGATTCCGGGCCGGCTGAACGGGGTCGGGCCCGCCGTCGAGGCCGCCGAGGCGCTCGTGAAGGCCGCGGAGGCCGAGGCCAAGGAGCTCGGCGCGAGCCTCGACGCGGAGGAGACCGCGGCGCTGCGCCAGGCGCTCGGCGAGAGCGCCAAGGGCCGCATGCCGCGCGGCACGGCGGGAGCCCTGAAGGAGCTGGAGGACCGGCAGAAGTCACGAACGACCCGGATGAAGCGCGACGCGCTCGATCGCGCGCTCCTCGACCTGGCCTCGTACTACCGTGACCTGCTCGTCGTCCAGCTCGGCGCCGGAGTCGAGCTGGTCAACGCCGACCGGGCCCGGGAGCTGCGGTCGGTGTCCGGGCCGCCGGAGGCCACGCTCCGCCGCCTCGAGGCCATCATGGTCTGCCGGGAGCGCCTGGAGGCGAACGTCAATCCCCAGCTTGCGGTCGAGGCCATGGCGATGGCCCTGCGCACCGGCTGACCCCGCCGCCCTCGGCGCGAGCCGATCGCCGCCGTCCGGTTCACGTCGCCGTCCGTTCTACGACGCCGTCCCGATCCACGTCGCCGTCCGTTCTACGACGCCGTCCGGTCGGTCCACACCGCCGTCTCGGTCCACGTCGCCGTCGGCGTGGTGGCCTCGCCCGCGCCGTGGCTACGCGTCCTGTGGGGCGGGGGCGGGCCGGTCGGGTGCCTGGGCGAGGTTCTGCAGCCAGGTGAGGTGATCGGTGAAGGCGGTACGGCCCTTGGGCGTGAGCCGGAACCACGTGCGTGGGCGGCGCCCGACCGCGCCCTTGCGCACCTCCAGGTAGCCGGCGTCCTCAAGCACGCGGGAGTGTTTCGACAAGACCGAATCACTGATCCCCACGGTGTCGCGAACGACCGCGAACTCCACCCACTCCGCGCCGGCCGCGAGCACTCCGCAGATCGACAACCGGGTCATGGGATGAATGAGCTCGTCCGGCCGTCCGCGACCCTCGGGGCGGTTCATCGTGAGGTCGCCCGCCCTTCGGTGATGTCCTTCCGGACCGCGGCGGTCCGGCGTACGAGGAGGCCCACGGTTACGGCCGCCATGATGACGACCACGACGACCGCGAGCGCCGTCTGACCATGAGCGAGGAGCAGGCGCTCCGTGACGTACCCGACGATCGCCACGGCGAGCGTAACCCATCGGATCGGCCGGACCGACGGGTAGCTCCGTGTCATCCGGCGGGGGAGTTTCACGCCGGTCGTGCGAGACCAGAGCCGATCAAGGCCGATCATCACCAGCAGGGGTACGAGCGCCGCCCACTCACTCACCACCGGCGAGAAGTACTCCGAGAGGAACGGGGCGGTCATCACCGTCGCCATCATCACCGCGGCCACTGTCAGGTACCACCAGGGCAGCCGGATCCGCTCGGCCAGCGTGGCGCGCTGTCGACGAAGCTGCTCCAGATCCTGCGGCGTAGCGTTCACGACGACTCTCCTTCCGTCTGGAATCCTCTTTCCATTTTGGAAAGTACATTCCCGGCGTTCCTTCCGCAAAACCGCGCCCCGCCCGGTGGTCGAGCACGAGCGGCGGATGAGCACGGCCGGCGGATGAGCACGGCCCACCCGCGGCGTGGGGGGCCGTGATCGTCCAAGGCCGCGTCAGCGGGCGCGGAAGACGGCGACCGGGGCGTCGCCCGGATTGGTCGCCCGCTCGGCGAGGACGACGTAGCGGTTCCCGGTGGAGTAGAAGAGCGGGTCGTCGTCGGGGTCCGCGATGCGGGGGAGGCCGACGTAGCTCAGCTTCCCGTCACGCAGGGACAGCGCCCACAGACCGGGGTGCCAGGTGGCGTCGCCGAGGAGGTGGACGCGACCGGGCTCGGCCTGCATCGCGGCGAAGTCGCCGACCTTGGTCGACCAGCGCGGCCGGCCGTCGGCCAGGCCGTAGCCGACCACGCGGTACCTGCCGCCGGGCAGCTGCGCCTTGGCGACGAGAAGGCCGTCCCGCAGGACGATGTTGCGGGCGGGCGTCGCGCGGAACGTGTGGTCGCCGAGGTCCAGCCGCCGCTGTCCGTCGTCGACCGGGATCGTCGCCTGCGCCCGGCCGGTCTCGTCGAAGGAGGCCACGACGTTGACGCCGCGCTGCCCGCCCTCCTGGATCCAGAGGACCGCGGGGTCCGCCGACAGCGGCCGGATGTTGGCGGCGTCGCTCTGGATCGGGGCCTTGGTCGTCCACCGGACGTGCCCGGTCGCGGCGTCCAGGGCCCGGATCCGGGGCACCTGCTGGAAGCACGACACCGTGGTCAGGACCTGGTCGTGCCCGGCGGCGACGGTCGCCAGGCGGCACCGGTCGGCCGCCCTGTCCTGCCAGAGGGGCGTGCCCTCGCGCAGCCGTACGGCCATGAGCACCTGCGGGGTCTGGATCACCGCCATGCCGTCCGTGACCGCGATGACGTCCGCGCTGACCGACGACGCGATGCCGGCGGCGGGCACGGCGTGCTCCCACAGGACGCGGCCGGTGGTCAGGTCGACGGCCGTGACCCGGTCACACGGCTGTGTCTCGGCGCCGTGCGCGATCAGGCCGATGCCGTCGGCGGCCGTACGGCTCATCGCGCACAGGACGTCGCGTCCGGGCACCGTGTACGTCCAGCGGACGGCGCCGGTGGCGACGTCGTAGCCGACGAGGCGGTCGAAGCGGGCGCGGACCACCGTCGTTCCGGAGAGCCAGCCGCCGAGGCCCTCGACCGTGGCCGGCCGGTCGGGCGGCGCCTGCCACACCGCGGCGAGCGTCCTGCCGTGCGACCAGCGGAAGACGGCCAGCCCCGGAAAGATCCCCACCAGGGCGAGGACGACGGCGCCGAGACAGCCGACCCGGCGGGACCCGATCTTCGCCAGCCCGAGCAGCGCGGCCGGCACCACGACGAACAGCGAAATGATCGAGACCGGCAGCATCCAGGCCGTGCCGCGGGGGCACGGCCCGTGTGAGATCCCCTCGCTGCTCGTTCCGCACGACCCGCCGGCCTCGACCGCCAGGGTCCAGAAGCTCGACACGAGGAGGGTGAGCACCATCCCCACCAGGACGGCGCCGATGACGCCGATGACGATCGGGGTGATGCTCCTGCGGGGCTTCTTCGCCGGCTCCGGCGGCGGCACGATCTGGAATCCCATGTCCACGGACATCCCAGCGTTTCCCTTCTCCGCTCGCGGCTGGGATGGAACGGCCGGTCCGACAGCAGCCGAAGCGCTGAACCTGAGACTCCCGAAGCGCGTTTTCGGTTGCCGCGATCGGAGGGCTCGTCCACAAGCTGTGGATGCCGAATCGGCGGGCGCTGAATAGTCTTTCCGCATGCCGTACCGCGTCACGTTCGTCTGCACGGGCAACATCTGCCGCTCCCCGATGGCCGAGCACATCTTCCGCCGCCACGTCGAAGAGGAGGGCCTCGACGTCGAGGTCGACAGCTCCGGCACGGGGCACTGGCACGTCGGCGACCCCGCCGACGAGCGCGCGGTCGCCACGCTGCGCCGCGCCGGGTACACCTCCGCCCACCGGGCACGGCAGTTCGAGGCCGCCTGGTTCGACCGGTACGACCTGATCATCGCGCTGGACCAGGGGCACCAGAGCGACCTGCGGTACCTCGCGCCGGACGAGGAGGCCACAGGCAAGATCCGGCTGCTGCGCGAGTTCGATCCGGACGCGCGGCACCTGGACGTCGCCGACCCGTACTACAGCCGCAACTCCGCCTTCGAGGAGGTCCGCGAGCAGATCGAGGCGGCCGTCCCGGGCCTGCTCGACCACGTACGCGGGCGGCTCAAGGACGCCGGCTGACATGGACCGGCTCCTCGGCACCCCCGTCGCCGAGGTCACCGACCTCGGGACGAGCCACGAGTGGTCGCTGCGGCGGGCCACCCTCACCGACGGACGCCGGGTCTTCGTGAAGGAGGCCCGGCGGCGCATCGACGGGCTGTTCGCGGCCGAGGCGGCGGGGCTGCGCTGGCTGGGGGAGGGCTGGCGGCGGGTCGCCGGCGACGACGCGCCGGGCCCCGTCCCCGAGGTCCTCGACGCCGACGAGACGACCCTCGTCCTGCCCTGGATCGACACGGCCGCGCCGACGCCGGAGGCGGCCGAGCGGTTCGGGCGGGAGCTGGCCGCCCTCCACGGCGCGGGCGCCGAGTCGTACGGCGCGCCGTGGCGCGGCTACATCGCCGAGCTGCCGCTGGACAACGCCACCGGCCCCTCCTGGCCGGAGTGGTACGCCGAACGCCGCGTCCTGCCGTACGTCCGGATGGCGGTGGACCGCGGCGCGCTGTCGGCCGGTGACGCGGCCGAGATCGAGCGCGCCGCCGCCCGGATACCGGACGCCGTCGGCCCCGCCGAGCCGCCCGCGCGGATCCACGGCGACCTGTGGTCCGGCAACGTCCTGTGGGGCCGCGACCGGGCCTGGCTCGTCGACCCGGCCGCGCACGCCGGGCACCGCGAGACCGACCTGGCGATGCTGGCGCTGTTCGGCGCGCCGGGGCTCGAGCGGATCCTCGCCGCGTACGACGAGGCGGCCCCGCTCACGGACGGCTGGCGGGCGCGCGTGCCGCTGCACCAGCTGCATCCGCTGCTCGTCCACGTCGTCCTGTTCGGCCGCTCGTACCGGGGCCAGGCCCTCGCGGCGGCGCGCTCCGTACTGTCCGCCTGAACGATTGTGATCTCCCTCACGACGGAGCGATACCGGTTGCGCGTAGGCTGACGGGCAGGTCGACCCCCCGGCGGACGGAGCGAGTCATGGGCATGATGATGGCCGTCAGCTTCACGCGGTACGGACGTCTCTACTACCTCGACCCCGGTCCGTACTCCCCGAAGGTCGGCGACAAGGTGCTCGTCCCCACCGACGCCGGCGCCGAGGTCGCCGAGTGCATCTGGGCCCCGCAGTACGTCTCCGAAGACGTCGACCTGCCGGTCTGCGCCGGCATCGCCGACGAGGAGCACCTCGCCCGCGACGAGGCGAACCGGCGACGGCGCGCGGAGTCGCGGTCCATCGCCAAGCGGCTCATCCGCAAGCACGAGCTCCCGATGAAGGTCATCGGCGTCGACTACCTCGACCAGGACAACGTCTACAAGATCTACTTCACCGCGCCGCACCGCGTCGACTTCCGCGCGCTCGTCCGCGACCTCGCCCGCGCGATGAAGGCCCGCGTCGAGCTGCGCCAGGTCGGCCCGCGCGACGAGGCGCGCCTGCAGGGCGGCATCGGCCCCTGCGGCCGCGACCTGTGCTGCGCCACCTTCCTCAAGGACTTCGAGCCCGTCTCGGTGCGGATGGCCAAGGAGCAGGACCTCCCGGTCAACCCGCTGCGCATCGCCGGCGCCTGCGGGCGGCTCATGTGCTGCCTGAAGTACGAGCACCCGCTGTACGTCGAGGCGCACCAGCGCATGCCCCGCCTCGGCGCGCGCGTGCAGACCGAGTCCGGCCCCGGCCAGGTCGTCGGCCGCAACGTCCCCTCCGACACGGTCGCCGTACGGCTCGACGGCGGCGGCCGCTGCGCCTGCCCGTCCGCGTCCGTCTGCTCACCCCGCAAACAGCACGACCAGCGCTATGGCGACACTCTGGGATGACTCACCCGTACGCTGAGTAGCGAAAACAAGGCCCGATCCGCGTACGCTGCCAGGGACACTGAACAGCGACGAGAACGGTGACGGCGTGAACAAGTTCCGTACGGTCTCCGTGCTGGCGGCGGCCGCGATCGTGGTGACGGCCTGCACGGACGCCCCGAAGTCCACGGCGTCGGCCCCCACGCCGAGCGGCAGCACGCCCGTCTACGGCCAGCGGATCTCCTGGCGGGACTGCGGCGGCGGATTCCAGTGCGGCAGCATCCGGGTCCCCCTCGACTACGCCCACCCGACCGGCCGCTCCCTCGGTCTCGCGGTGATCCGCCTGCCCGCCGAGGGCGGCCAGCGCAAGGGATCGCTCGTCCTCAACCCCGGCGGCCCCGGCGGCTCCGGCGTCGAGTTCGCTCGCGGCTCCGCCCGCTCGTTCGGCGCCGACCTGCGACGCAACTTCGACATCGTCGGCTTCGACCCGCGCGGCGTCGGCCAGAGCCGTCCCGCGGTCCGCTGCCTGACCGGCAAGCAACTCGACCGGTTCTTCGAAGCCGACACCTCGCCCACCGACCAGGCCGAGCTGAACAACCTCGTCGACGTCAGCAAGATGTGGGCCGACGAGTGCAAGACCCGCATCCCCACGCTGCTCCCGTACGTCGGCACCGCCAACGCCGCCCGCGACATCGACGTCCTGCGCGCCGCCCTCGGCGACAAGGGCCTCACCTACTACGGCGCCTCGTACGGCACCTACCTCGGCGCGTACTACGCCCAGGAGTTCCCCAAGCACGTCCGCGCCCTCGTCCTCGACGGCGCCATCGACCCCAAGCTCAGCGCCGACGAGATCAACATCGAGCAGGCCAAGGGCTTCGACACCGCCACCAGGGCGTTCGCCGACGACTGCGTCAAGACCAAGGACTGCCCCCTCGGCAGCGGCAGCACCGACGAGGCCCTCGACCGGCTCGGCCGGCTGTTCGACGAGGCGAGGAAGAAGCCGCTCTACAACGGCCTCAAGGACGGCCGCGTCGTCGACGGCTCCATGGTCGAACTCGGCGTCGCCGCCGCGCTCTACAACAAGCAGACCTGGCCGGTGTTGAAACTGGCCCTGAGGAGCGCCATCGACCAGAACGACGGCACCACCCTCCTCCGCCTCGGCGACCTCCTCATCGAGCGCAACAAGGACGGGTCCTACTCGAACCAGACCGAGGCCAACATGGCCATCAACTGCATCGACAAGCCGTACGACCGCGACCTCAATGCCTGGAAGGACCAGGCAGCCCGCGCCAAGAAGGAAGCCCCGCTCTTCGGCCAGTTCGTGGTCTGGGGCACCCTGCCGTGCGCCTACTGGCCCGTCCAGGACAACACCAAGCCCCGGGCCTTCGCCGCCAACGGCGCGAAGCCCATCGTCGTCGTCGGCACCACCCGCGACCCCGCCACGCCGTACAAGTGGGCCCAGGGCCTGGCCGCACAGCTGAAGTCCGGCGTCCTGCTCAGCCTCGACGGCGACGGCCACACCGCCTACCTCCAGGGCAACCCCTGCATCACCACGGCCGTCGACCGCTACCTGCTCACCGGGACTCCACCGAGGAAGAACACCATGTGCCACTGATATGGGTGTACGAGGAGCCCGGAGAACCCGGTAGACTCATCGCGTCACACGGTGTGTGGCAGGCCGCCTTAGCTCAGTCGGCAGAGCGATTCACTCGTAATGAATAGGTCGTCGGTTCGATTCCGACAGGCGGCTCGTCTGTGACGTGGGCGTCTCTCCCTCGGAGAGGCGCCCTTCGTCGTTCCTGGTCTCATTCTCGGTCTCATTCGCCGTGAAGAGCGCGCGTCCGATGCGCTGCGCGGCGTCGTGGACCAGGGGTGAGGCGACGTGGGTATAGCCGCGGGTGACGCGAATGTCGGAGTGGCCCAGGATCTCTTGAACCACGGCGAGGGCTACGCCCTGTTCGAGGAGGAGTGTCGCGGCCGTGTGGCGGGCGGCGTGGACGCGGTAGTGCGGGAGGCCGGCGGCGCGGAGGAGATCCGCCCAGGCGTCCCAGTCGCGGCGCGGGTCGATCGGGCGGCCGTTCGGCTGGCAGAACACGAGATCGTGTCCCTCCCAGACGCTGCCGGCTCGCTGGCGCTGCCGCTCCTGCCAGGCGAAGTGATGGCGGAGGACCTCTACCAACTCGTCGGCGAGAGCGATCGTCTTCTTCCGGCGTTCCTTGATCGACCGGAAGACCAACCCTCCGCCTGTGCGCTTCGGGCACGTGGACGCGTGCTTGACGCAGTTCTTCGGACAGAGGTCCTTGGCGTCCTCGGGGACGCACTTGTGGCGGCGGCCGGACGTCCGCTTGGCCTTCGGGCAGTCGTCGGGGCAGGGGTGGCGGTGCTTGTCCTTCGTGCATTCGGCGGGATCGTCGCAGCCGTGCTGCCATGTGGTCCGCTGGAGCTGAAACCACACTCGCGCCTCGGCGCGGTAGCGGTCGTCACCGCACCTCGGGCACTTCGGCGAGTCGGTGACCCACCAGCCGATCACCGACCCACTGTGATCGCAGCCGAGGCAGGTCGCGACGAGGTACTGCCAGCGCAGCCCCAGGACCTCGCCCTGACGGAGGCCACAGGACAGCCCGACCGACCAGCGCGCCCCGTTGGGACGCTGCTGAGCCTCGGCGAGGACCTTTCGCGCCTCGTCGCGGGTGAGGGACTTCAGCTCGGGATTGTCGAGCCGGGGCGGCTGGACGAGTTCGGCGGGATTCCGGCCGACGCGTTGCCGTCGTACCGCGACGCTGTAGGCGCTGGAGATGATCGCGTGGACCTTGCGGACGTGGCTCGGCTTCTTGCCGGCGGCGAACATTTTCGAGTAGAGCGCTTCGAGATGTTCGGGCTGGCATCGATCGATCCGGTGACGGCCGATGTTGGGGAAGATCCAGTTTCGGCAGTCCGACCAGTACGCGCTGATCGTGTTCGGCGCCGTCTGCTTGAGCGGCAGTACGGTCGTGAGCCAGTACGTCATCCACTTTTCCACAGTCGGTGGACGACCAGGCTTGTCGACCTTTCCGGCGTCGCGCTTGGCTTCCAGTTCGCGGACTTTCTTCGTCACCTCCCTTTCGGTCTTGGCGGTGACGTGGCGCCGGTCGGGGCTGCCGTCGTTCTTCACGCCCATCGTGACGCGGCCGTGCCAGCGGCCATCGCTGCCCTCGTAGATGGTCGAGCGGCCATCGGGCGCCCGTGTGGGCTTCGTTCTGCCCTTCGGCTTACTCGATTTGTCGGCCAAGCTGATCACTCCTTTCCTGTG
Organism: Actinoallomurus soli; assembly: GCF_024055715.1. Lineage (GTDB taxonomy): Bacteria > Actinomycetota > Actinomycetes > Streptosporangiales > Streptosporangiaceae > Actinoallomurus > Actinoallomurus soli. Next base: position 345,281 of record NZ_JAMXMV010000002.1, on the reverse strand, counting down.
GTGCGGAGACGGTTGACGTAGGCGTTGAGCGCTGTGGCGGGGATCTTGCGGCTTCGGCCGATGTAGACGGATTCGATCTCGTTCGCGGTGAGGAGTTCATAGAGCTTCGTCCTGCTGATTCGAAGGAGTGCGGCGGCTTCGGGGAGCGTGTAGAGGAGCGGCGTGTCAGGTGCGGTCGTCGTGGCGATCACCTCCTTTCGTGGGTCGTTCGTCCGCGCGGACGTCCGGACGTTGTGCGGCTCTACGCGCGCAGGCGCGCACGAGGACGCGGACGAACGAGTGGTCACGGACGTTGGGCGGCGCGCCAGCGGCCTCGGGAGACCTGCTGGACGCGTCCTGCGTGGGCGTGCTCTTGGAGTCGGCTGTAGACCCAGGTGCGGCCCATGCCGGTGATCTTCATGAGCTGGGAGACAGACAGCCCTTCATCGGGCGCTTCGAGCAGTGCCGTCCAGAAAGCCTGTTCGGGGTCGTCGGTGATGATCTCGGCGTCGATCACCTCTACCTCGGTGGTCGTGTGGGCGATGGCGTCCGCGGACAGGGCGTCGAGACGGGGGCGGCGGTTGCGGTGGGCGCGGGTGGTGGCGCGTACGCGCTCGTCGGTGAGCAGGTAGGCACGGGCTCGGCGAGGGACGTCGAAGCCCGGTGCGGAGATAAGGAACTTGCCGGGCGCGTCGAGGGTGTGAGCGTGCCAGCCCGCGGTGTGGGCGCCCTGGCCGAGGATGAGATCGGTGTCGCGGCGTTCGCGGACGCGGAGACAGATGCGGATGTCCATCTGGGAACGGACGGCGCCCTTGCCCATGGCGGCCTGTGTCGGGCGTTGCGTGGCGGCGAGGAGCGTTACGGCGACGGCACGGCCTCGGCGGGCGATCGAGTCCGCATGAGCCATCGCGTCGGGCGACTCGTCGGCGAGTTCGGCGTACTCGTCGGCCACGATGATCAGCGCTGGCTCTTCCGGAGTCGGTATCCACAGGCGAGCGCCCTGGCGGGTCAGGGTGACCGCGCGGGCGTCGAGGACGGTGACGGCGTCGGCGAGGAGTTCGGCGGTCTGACGCGGGTCTGTGGCGATCCGGTCAAGGCAGGACGCCCAGGGCTGGAGTTCCATCCCGCCCTTGAGGTCGATGCCCCAGATCACCACGTCCGGGTAGGCGGTGAGGGCGGCGAGGATGACGTTGAGGATTCCGCTCTTGCCGGATCCGGCGATGCCAGCGACGAGGGCATGCCGATGCAGGAGCCTGACCCGCACGGGTGTGGCGTCCTCGAAGACGCCGAGTTCCACGGCGTCGGCGACGCTCGTGCCGGTCGGCGCGGGCCAGGGGATCGGACGGGCGTGCGGGTCCTTTTCGAGGACATGCAAGACGCAGTGATCCGCGCGAGTGGGGTCAGGTTCGACACGGACGGATCCGGGGCGCGTACCGAGACCGGATTCGATCGCCGGGAGTCTGCTGATGACGTCGGTGACGGTCTGACCGCGCTTGAGGGCCAGACGGGCGCGCCAGCCCCACAGGTCGACGACGGCGGACAGGACGCGTGATCCGGCAAGACCGATCGTCTCGGCGAGGTCGGGCCAGGCGTTCACGGTGCGTTCGATGCGGACGCGGGAACGGCGTCGGCGGTGCGACCACCACGGCGCGCCGCAGATGAGAGTGGCGGCGACGAGCAGGCCGGGGAGCGGCGGTGAGGTCGGTCCGTGCGCGGTCGCCGTGGCGAGCCATCCCCCAGCAGCGATTGCGACGACGGCGGCGTAGGCGCGCTCGATGCCTGGATCGAGCCAGCGCTTACCGCTCGCCACGATGACGGCTACGGCAACGACGGTGAGCGCGAGGACGTCTGGCCAGAGTCCGCGGTGGCCGTGGTGGAGGAACGCTGCGGTTCCGGCGAGGAACAGCGCCGTGGTGAGGGGCGCCAGTTCGGAGCGGTAGCGGAACAGCCATCGGGTGAGTACTGCGATGGCCTCGCCCGCCTGGCGGTCGTCCGTGACGACGTACAGCGGCATGGGCTCGGAGCGGCCCCACCGGCGTCGGCGAGTCGGGTAGCGCTGCCTCATCGGCCGCCCTCCCGAAGGTCGACGAGGGCGAGGAGTTCGGCGGCGTGCAGGTCCTCGTCCGGAAGCTGGCCGTGCTCGTCCAGTTCGTCCCGGAGATAGAGCAGCGGGTCACCCTCGCCGTCTCGTTCGGCGGCGACGGTGGCGCGGGCAGCGGCGAGCAGAGCGGCGTACTGGGCGCGGGCGAGTGCGAGCAGGGACCGGAGACGTTCGACCTCGGCGATGAGCATCGGGAGGTCGGCGACGGCGACCCACAGCGCGACGGGTACGCGCGCGGATCGTGCTTCGTGCAGGTGAGTACGGACAGCGTTGAGGTCGAGGGTCGGGCGTGGAGCCCGTTGAGGGCGTGTCATGGGCAGTCCGGCACCTCCTTTCGGTCGGGGACGTCCTTGGGGAGCGGCGCGGCGGGCCTCACACCGAGCGCGGACAGCAGCGCCTCGGCGGCCGGCACGGCGTCGCCGAGCTGGACGAGCGTGTAGCGGGTCTTGACGCCCTGGCGGGCCAGCTCCTTCATGAGGAGGTCAACCAGGGCGTATGGGTCATAGGTCGGCTTGCTCATCGGCGGTGCCTTTCTCGATCAGTTGGCGTCGGAGTTCGGTGGCGCGGGCGTTGCTGACGCGCAGCGTCGTTCGGAGCGCGTCACGGGTGATGGGGCGGCCGTCGTTGACTTCCCGGTGCCGCGCGTCGGCCGCGCGGGCGGCGTGGATCAGTTCGTCCTCGGTCCGGTACCGGCGGTGGCGCTTGCGGCGAGTACGGCGGGAGTGCCGGTCGCGGTCGCCGGTCCGGTCCTCGGCGGCGGCTTCGATCCGTCCCTGCAGAGCGTGAAGGTGAGCGGTGAGCCCGAGGACGGCGGCGGGGACGGCGCCCACGAGGACGACGATGGGCCAGGACACCGACAGGAGTCCGGTACGGGCTGCGTGGTACGTCGCGTTGCCCGCGATGCTGGCCGCGATGGCGCCCAAGGCGTTGAAGCGGGCGAAGCGCCGAGCGGCGGCCGACCGCGTCGAGATGGCCAGCCATACACGCGCCGAGGTCATCGCGTAGGCGTCCAGGGTGACGGGCAGCAGCCACGACAGCCGTGAAGGCCAGCCGGCGATGTGCGCCAGCCCTTGCAGCCCGGAGAAGCTGGCGATGGCTGCGGAGGCGGCGGCGACGCTCATCCCTGCCATGACCCACCAGTCACGGTCGGCGTTCGTTGGGGGCGTGGTCACGGGGGTCCTCTCAGATCTTGATGCCGGACAGGAAATGAGCGAAGGACCGGACGCCTTGGCGGATCTGCGGCGCGAGAGAGGTCGAGGCGAGGTAGAAGCCGAAGAGCGTGCAGACGATGGCGTGCCAGGCGCGGAGGCCGGCGTAGCGGTACAGGCCGTAGACCAGCGCGCCGAGCACGATGACGAGCGAGACGGACAGCGCCAAGCGGAGATCACCTTCCTTCCGATCGGGCCAGGGGAACGGGCTCGCGACGGTCGGAGCCGACCGCCTGGAGGTCGTTGCCGCGGGTGTGGTCGGTGTCGGGCTTGCGGACGTGTACGCCGAGGACGGAGCGAGCGAAGGCGGCGAGCGGCGTGGGGGCGGCGGAGTCCAGTCCGGCCCAGGGCGCCTCGCGATGAGTACCGACGATGACGAGGCCGATGAGTACGAGCGCCGTGGCGGCGAGGACGAGGGCGAGTCCGGCGATCACGATGGCCATCACCGGCTCACCGCCTCGGCGTCGCGGCGGAAGATGCGACGGACGCGGGTATCGCGCCGAGCGCGGGCGGTACGGCGGAACCAAGCGGCGCGGGCACGGCACTTGCGGCACAGGCCGAACCGGTACTCCGAGCGCGCCCCGCACGGGCACTGGCGCTGCCAGTCGTCCAGGGGGAGGGGGCGAAGATGCATCGAGGGCTCCTCTCCGAGCCCACGTCCCGGCACCACCTAAGAAGTGAACAGGACTAGTCATGTGCACGATTACAGTGCGACGTCTTAGCACCTGTCAAGGTCTGGGTTGTTCGCCGGAACGGTGGCTCTGGCTTATCGGGATTTCCTTACGCCATCGAGGATGCGCCGATCAGCCGTGACGAGCACCTACATGACTGGACGTGTTCATGACGTCCTGACTAGGGTGTTGGCGTCCCAAGACGTCCTGCGATCCGGTCGGGTAGATGGCGAACGAACGGCTACGAGCGGTCCTGCTAGAGCAGGGAATCACCGTTGCCGCACTCGCCGAGGCGATCGACGTCGATGAGAAGACCGTTGAGCGCTGGATCAGTAAGGGACGCACGCCGTACCGTCGACACCGCTATGCAGTGGCAACGCGCCTCGGCGTGGACGAGACCTACCTGTGGCCCGAAGCGCTCTCGAATGAGCAGGTCACCGCGGCATCTCAGAGCGAGCTCATCACCGTCTATCCGCAGCGTACGGCCGTGCCGCGGGACGGATGGGGACGTCTGTTCTCACGGGCCGAGCGCGAGATCGGGATCCTTGTCTACGCCGGCCTCTTCCTCTCCGAAGATGGCGGCATACAGAAGATCCTTATGGAGAAGGCACGGGCAGGCGTACGAGTGCGCATCCTGCTCGGCGACCCGGACAGCCCTGAAGTGGCACAACGTGGCGCCGACGAGGGCGTGGACGACGCCATGGCGGCCAAGATCCGCAACGCCCTCGTCATGTACCGGCCGCTGCGCACCGTCGAGGGCATCGAATTTCGCTTCCACAAGACGATCTTGTACAACTCGATTTACCGGGCCGACGACGAGTTGCTGGTCAACACGCACGTCTATGGCGTGACCGCGCCGCGCGCGCCGGTTCTCTACCTTCGTAAGGTTGCTGGCGGCGACATCGTGAACACCTACCTCGAAAGCTTCGAGCGCGTCTGGGACGGCGCGACACCGATACCGGAGGCGTGACGTTGGGGCGACGGATCGACTACTACGACGACCCCGACGCGCCGGCCGCAAACAGCATCGTCCCGTCGGTCAACGTCGTCGTCGCCAACGCCCAGGGCGAGATCCTGCTCATCCGCCGCACCGACAACGACAACTGGGCGGTCCCTGGGGGTGCCATCGATCTCGGCGAATCGCTCGCACAGGCAGCCGTCCGGGAGACGAAGGAAGAGACCGGGATCGACTGCGAGATAACCGGCCTCGTCGGCATCTACACCGACCCGAAGCACGTCATGCACTACACGAGTAACGACGAGGTCCGACAGGAGTTCTCAATCGTCCTGACGGCTCGGCCGGTCGGTGGCACACCGACACCGAGCAGCGAGTCGAGCGAAGTGCGCTGGGTCGCGCCAGATGACGTCCGCGGCTACACGATGGACCGCTCGATGCGGCTGCGCGTCGAGCGTTACCTCTCCGGGCAGACCGCTCCGGAGATCAGCTGATCGGCGCCTCGGCCTGAGCTCTTTCGATCGCCCGAACGGATCCGACGATGTGCGGTGACGAGCGCCTTATCGAGCGCGCCACGAGATGGTCGGCGCCATATCGTGACTGGATCTCGGCAAGACGGTCCTCTACCTCGATGGGTTCCCCGTCCGGCGTCGTGGTCATGTCGCAGTAGGTCAGGGCGTCGGAGAAGAACGGATCAGCAGGCTTGAATTCGCTGGTCAACTCGGCGATCAGACCACGTTCGCTGGCTTCGTTGATGGCGCAAGAGTGGTAGGCGACGAGGCTGCACAACGCGTCGTCGGCGTGCTCGACGTCCCGAAGGTGACGGGCGCCGTCGAGAGAGTGCAGGCCGGTGTCCACAAGGTCAGGGGAGTAGCCGACGTCGTGCAGCCACGCGGCGGCTTCGAGGAGATCGGCGTCATCGCCGAGGATTGGCGCGAGGCTCCGGGCCTGCCGGGCAACGCCTTGACTGTGTGCCCAACGACGGGGAAGCGGCACTTCGAGGAGCTTGCGAGCGATCTCTTCGGCCCAGTCGGCTTGTCTCATGTCTCCGACGCTACGTGGTGACTCAGGGACGTCCACGGACGCGGGCGAGGCGTCTACGGACGTCTACGAACGAAGCGCCCCTTGCCATGCCGCGCCTCGATCAGGCCATCTTGCTCAAGGGCGGCGAGCGCCTGGCGCGCGGTGCCTCGTGCGACCCCGTACGTCTCGACGATCGCGGCCTCACTCGGCAGGGCGTCGCCGACTGCCAGGTCACCGCCCTCGATCCGCTCCCGTAGTTCCGCAGCGATGCGGCGGTACTCATACTGCGTCGGTGCCTCGCCACGCACGACACGCCCCTTGCCCGGAAGTGTCTCGATCAGTCCCTCATCCTCCAAAGCGGCGAGAGCACGACGGACGGTGTTACGAACAACGGCGAACTCATCGCACAAGGCCGCTTCGGAAGGCATCGGAGAACCGGGCACGAGCTCTCCGCCGCTGATGCGCTGCCGCAGGACCTCGGCAATCTGCGCGTACGCGCCCCATGCGGTCTCTCGTGGGCTCACCGGGCTCCTCTCACTACGCGTCTCTCGCACTGCGCGGCCATGGCAGTCGTATCACTCTGGGCGTCGCCGCTCGTCCTGATCGGCGAGGAAGCGCCGTGCTTGCTCCGGATACTTGCCGACCAGGACCTTGAGCTGCTGAACCTCGACGACCTGAGAGGCGCCAGTGAACCGCATGTTGTCGAGCATGGCGTAGAACTCCGCCAGCGAGCGCTGTAGCCGCTCCTCGCGCGGATTCACGAGGACTCCTCGCGCCAGTCCTCAGCTGGCCGCGCGTAGCTGCCCTTGTGCGGCAGCGTCCAGACGTACCCGCGCTTCCGGAGATGGGCGATGGCGTCGGAAACCGTGCTGCTCGATACGCCGAACTCCTCGGCCATCTTCGCTTGAGAAGGAAGCTGGCTCCGAGGCCGCCAATCGCCACGTGCGATCCGATCACGGATGACGTCCGCGACCTCTTCGTAGCTCTTCCGCCGTGTCCTCATGCCGACCCCTCGATCAGGCACTCGCACCAGACGATCTTTCCGCCCGTCGGTAGGAGGACGCAGCCCCACTCCTTCGACAGCGCTTGCACGAGCACCAGCCCGCGGCCGTTCTCTTCGTCGTCCGCTGCCGCACGCTGTAGCGGCAGCGTGCTGCTGGAATCCCAGACCTCGATCAGCACGGCCTCAGGCCGTACCGAGATGCAGACGTAGATGGGCTGCGCCTTGCCGACGAGCCGGTTGATGTCTTCCGGTACCTCGGTAACGCCGGTCGCGTTGATGGCATTCGCCACCAGCTCGCTGACCAGCAGCTCGACGGTCTCCACCATCGAAGGCAGCTTCCATGCATTGAGCAGCCATCGCACGTACTGCCGCGCCTTCCCGGCCGTGTGTGGCAGGGCCGGCATCAGCATGCAGCTCGATCGAGAGCATTCAGTCATCTTGCGCCTCGCAGCCTGCGGTCCGTCCGCGAGCGGCGGACCGGATCGATCCGCCACATGTCCACACAGGCTCGCGTGAGAGCGAGGACCTCTCATGGGCAGCTAGGGGACGTCTAGGGACGTCTTGTGTTAGCGTCGGCCCAGACAGCGCGGTTTGGAGGATCGCGGTGAACGAGGTGTTGAGGCGTGCATTCGCTGAGGCCGGCCTGACTGAGCAGGACGTAGCCGTCCGCTTGGGCGTGGATGTGAAGACCGTGCGACGCTGGTTGGACGGGCGACGTCCATACCCGCGTCACCGCTCTCAACTCGCCACTCTCCTTGGTATCGAGCAGGCGAAGATCTGGCGTGCTGAGGTTCCTGCGTCACCATCGCCACAAAACGGCGGCGCTGAGATCGAAGCATCCTACGCGCACCGATGGGCCGTTCCCCGAAACGTATGGCAATGGCTATTCAGCCAAGCTGAACGAGAGATCGGCATCCTCGTCTACTCAGGTCTCTTCCTCGCTGAGGATATCGGAATCCTCCGTATCCTTGCCGCAAAGGCGAACGCGGGCGTCGCTGTACGGATCTTGCTCGGTGACCCCAATAGCCCGCATGTCGCCGAGCGCGGTGCCGACGAGGGCGTGGACGAGGCGATGGCAGCCAAGATCAGAAATAGTATGGTTTTGTACCAGGCGCTTCGAGATGTTGACGGTGTCGAAATGCGGCTACACAAAACCATCCTGTACGCCTCGATATATCGCGCCGATGACGATCTCCTTATCAACCCGCACGCCTATGGCATCACAGCCTCAAACGCGCCGGTGCTCCATGTGCGACACCTTGAGCAAGATGACATGGCCAGCATATACGCCGATAGCTTTGAGCGTGTCTGGTGGAGAGCTCACCCCCTGTAGCCCTCCAATCCAAGCCTTTCGCGATACTTCGTTTGAACTCGAAGCGGTTGCTCGCCGACCCTTATCGCCATGGAATCGAGCGGATGATGCCAACAGTCAAGTGACGACAGCGAATTCGCTCGTCTAGCCACATCGCCACCTCGTCAGATGCAAGAATCTCTAGGAGGCGGAAGCATTCGTCAACGTTTCCGCTTTTCGGGCTTAGAGTGATCAAATGATTGTCGACAGCAATCGGCTCATCGCCGGTCAGCAATACTCCGCGTACGCGTGAGCTGCCATCAGAATTCGGACGTGAAGTTCTCCTGACGGCGACGAAAGGCGGCGTAATAAGTCTGCCAGAGTATTTCCGTCGGCGCTCAGGCACCTCCATCTGGCCAGAAGGTGGCATGCAGCGTGCTGTGAGGAACGGCGCTTCTCGACCCTCGTGAGGATCGCGGTTGTCAACGACCGAGCCGACACGGACGTTGAACAGGTCTTCTAGGTAGGCAGACGCGTTCAGAGACCTCCACCACTGAGTCTCGGCGCTCGGCGTTTCGCTTGCGAAAAGCCGTCTCCCTTGTAGTAGAAAAACGTCAACGTTAGTGTATCGATCGAACCTTCCGAAAGGTGAAATCTTTTTGATCTCCAGCAGCTTGCTAACTCGTTCACGCCAATAGCGGTAACGACTACCACTGCGAAGGACGTCTGGCAGGATTGCGGTGATCGTGCCGCCGAAAGCAAGCGTCATGGCTGCCTCAAGGAAAAAAATGCCCGCCTGAGAAGTCATTCCGCTAGACCAATCGCATCCAGCATCGGCCTGAACAGGGCCGAATGGAGGGTTAAGAACTATATGTCCCTTAAACCGCTTATGGGTGCGCAAAGCCGCGAGGCCATCGCTAACATGTACGTTATTGAACGCGCGGCTTCCAGCTTCAGGATTCGTTCTTACCTTGTCGCCCCGTGCTCTGTGGCGGGCTGCAGCGGCGATGAACAGCCGTAGGCGAGCGACCTCTGCAAAAGCTGGCTGCAGCTCATGCCCATGCAGCGATCTGTTCCAAGCCCGTAGCGTCGCGCTCAGCGTGTTACGGATCGGGAAGGTATCGGCCGCGGCGAGTAGCAGGTCCCCGGCGCCGCATGTCGGATCCCAGAACACGGCGGTCTGCTCTGCGTCATCCGCGGGGGCTAGGAGGTCGGCAAACCGGTCCCGGGCAGGCCCGCTCGTGAAGAAGGCGCCCGTCTGGCGCCGGAACTCAAGAGGCACCAACGTGCGCAGCATCCTCGCCGCATGGCCGTTAAGAGCAGCGTGAACGTCTTGCTCTACTCGGTCCCAGGGGTCGCGTCTGATGCTGGCGGCCAGGAGCGAGAGGTCCCTTGCATACTGCTCGTAGGCAGTTGATCCCACTGTTGCTCCTCACCTGCGGTTCTTTAGGACAGCCCGGTCGCCGAGTGTCATTCTGCAGGACAAGACGGCCCTACGCGACAACTTCAGTGGATAGATCGTTACGGGTTGTCAGGCAGGGTCTCTGGTCCAGACCGCTCGTATCCACCGCTAGCTCTGCCGGCTACTCGATTTATCCGGCTAGCATGCTCTAGGCAGGCGTGTCACGGAGGTAACTCCGGGTTGCTGCCTCGTCTGGAAGGACAGTGCCATGGCGCATCGACTCCGCTTCGCTCCTGAGGTCCTCGTACGGCTAGGCGAAGAGCTGGTCCCTCATGCGGACCTTGGGATCATGGAGCTCGTTCGCAACGCCTACGACGCCGACGCCGCAACCTGCCACATCGAGCTAAGTAGCGCTGTCGAACCTGGAGGAACTCTGGTCGTCAGCGACGACGGCGACGGTATGACCTCAGCACAGCTGGCCTCGGGTTTTTTGCTCATCGGCAAGTCGGGGAAAATCTCGACGAGCCATACTCCCCATGGTCGGCGCAAAGTGGGCGAAAAGGGGCTCGGTCGTCTGGCGGCACTTCGCTTGGGCACTCAGGTGACGGTCTGTAGTCGATCAGTGGAAGATCCTGGGGTCGAACACGTCCTGGCGATTGACTGGAACAAGGTCGATGAGTCCGAAGCCGTGGAGGACGTTCCGCTTGTAATCGATAGTACGCCCAGTCATAAAGGGCCGGGGACTGACGTCACTATCACTGGACTACGTCAAGGGCTGCAAGAGAAAGACGCCGAACGTCTAGCTCGATCGTTGCTCTTGCTGACGGGCCCTTTCCCGGACGAATCTGCCTTCAGAGTAACGTGCGACGCTCCGGAGTTTACAAGTCTTCAGCAGCTGATAAATCGACCATTGCTCGAGTGGTTCGAATATCGACTCGTTGCTCGGCTCGATGATACGGGTAAAGTTACGGCATCGCTGTTCAATTGGCGCAACGAAGAGCAATTCAGAGGAGAGCACGATCAGGTTGCGCGCAAGCGCTCTGGGCGAGGCAAGAAAGCGGATCCCGTGCTCGCATTTGAGGCGCCTTCAGCGACGTTCGAGATGTGGATGTTCAATCTAAACCCCGGTGCATCCAAAGAGGTCCGCCATAGTAGTCAGGACACAAAATCCCTCAGGGGATGGCTTAGGCAAGTCGGCGGCATTCACCTCTATCATCGAGGTCTCCGTGTTCAGCCCTACGGAGATGTTGGCAATGATTGGTTGGGTATAAACCTTAGGCGAGCGGCCTCACCTGAGGTTCGGCCATCTACCAACAATTCTCTCGGACGTATCCAGGTGGACGATCCGGAGAACCTTCTTAAGCCCAAGACCGACCGTAGTGGGTTCCTGGATAACGTCGCGTTCCTGGAGCTGCAGGAGTTCGCCAAGTGTGCACTCGATTGGGCCGCCGAGCAGCGGATGGACGAAAGAGAGCAGCGACGAGTTGGTGCTTCGGCGAAGGCTAGAGATCGCGTTCAGGAGGCTGAGACCAAGTTCCAGAACCTGTTGAATGCGATTTCGCCGAAAGACGCAGATATGCTACCCCTGGACCAGGGTGACCCTGCAGTGCTCGCACACCTTACCGAAAGTGCGACCGAAGTATTCTCGACTCTGCATGATGAGAACAGGGCTCTGCGTGAAGACCTATTGCTTTACCGATCTCTGGCCACGGTCGGTACGAGCACGGCTGTATTCGCACATGAGGCGCTGAAGCCGGCGAAACGGATCATCAATGAGATAAAAACGGTTAGCAGGCGCCTTACTGGTCGTATCGCACCCGAAGACTACACCCGTTACTTTCGAGACTCTGTCGACACGTCGCTGGACAGTGCGAAGACGCTAGAAACCTTCGCCAAACTACCTCTCAGCTTGCTTGAGAAAAGTAAGCGCTCAGTGGCTGATATCGAAGTAGACGTGGCCTGCCAGGCGGTTGTTCAGCTGTTCTCGCGCTATCTTCAGGAGCGTGCAATTGAGGTAGACTTTGATCTCGATGCACCCGGCGTGGTGGTTCGGACGACTATCGCTGATATTGAATCTATTCTATCGAATCTAATCGCAAATTCTGCTCACGCGTTTACTCGGCAGGATGCTCTCCCGGGCAGACGCGTCATCCGAATCAAGACTAAGCAGGATAGTCGAAATGGTAAGTCTGGGATCGTGATAGATGTCGATGATTCCGGGCCGGGCATTCGAGGGCTTTCACTGAGTGCCATATGGCTGCCTGGAAAGACAACTCGAGATAACGGGACTGGTCTTGGGCTAACGATCGTGCGTGACATCGTCGCGGATCTGAAAGGCATTCAGGAAGCAAAGAGTAATGGGGACCTCGGGGGGGCTCATATCACTATCTGGCTTCCGGCTAGGCAGGGAGTCGAAAGTTGAGTGCACTGATCCTAGAGGAAGGCGCATCGGTCGTCGTTGTGGACGATGATCCACTGGACGCGAGGACTTGGACCCATCCCTTGGTGGACGCTGGTTTTCACGCGGAGACGATAACTGAGTTTGATCCAACACTGGATGCCGATGCCTTCCTGGCTCAACTATCAGGCCGGTACGATGCACTTGTCTGCGACCATATTCTTAGTGGTCGCGGGGCCGTGCGGTTCACTGGTGCCGAGTTGGTAAGTAAAGCCAATCGCCTGACTCGGTCTCCACTACCCGCAGTGCTCATCAGCAGCCACGTGCAGACTGACCAGACGGGCTCGATCCGAAGGTGGAGAGAGGGTATCCCGGCCGTTGTCGATAAGAGTGAGCTATCCGACAGCGTTATTGATGCCCTTAGTTATACCATCGATGAGCTCAGTGGGAAGGTTTCTCGCGAGAGGCGCGCGTTTACTACTCCCATTGAGGTGCTTGATGTAGTAACAGAAAGCGAAGTGCCGGCCGCAAAAGTGATTGTGGTTGGTTGGCGTATCGCAACCTCCGTGTGGATGCCTCTGCAGCCGATAGTTGCTGCGACGGGGTTGTCGGCGGAGAATCTTCCGGGTCGTTGGCTGGAGGCCGACGTTAACTGCCACGCAAAGGAAGCGTCTGAGCTATTCTATAGGAACATAGTTCTTGCTCCCGATCTCCCTGAAGGATGGCTAGAGGAGTGACTAAACCCGCGGCCCCCGACGCGGCTACCGTAATCGAACACGCTGAAGATGCTGACCTCGAGGTGACGATCTTCGATGTGGGGCACGGTAATTGTGCTCTTGTGAGAGACGGTAGGAATTGCGCTATCGTCGATGCTGCCCCTGGTGATGCTGTGCTTGATGAGCTCGAACGAGTTAACTGTGAGCATATTGAGCATTTGATAATCTCTCACTCGGATAAGGATCACGCCGGTGGCGGCCCTACGCTGCTACTCGACGATGCCCGAACCATCGGTACCGTATGGTTCAACGCTGACGGCGAGAAGGGTAGTGAGATCTGGAATCGACTTCTTCGGGCGGTCTGGACTCGGAAGCGCAAGGGCGGTTTAGAAGGTCATCAGTCGATACATACGGAGATTAGTCAGACGCTGACGTGTGGGCGTGCCGTCCTGGAAGTTGCCCATCCCAGTATCCTGCTTGCGGGTACCGGTCCTACCGGGCGGTCTTCAGCGTATGGCCGGCTAACCACCAACGCTGTTTCCGTGGTCATTAGGGTGCATCTCGCCGAGCGGCCTGCTGTGCTGCTCGCTGCAGACATGGACAGAACCGCCCTTGATCACATTCGGGAGAACGGGAAAGTCCTAAACGCGCCTGTCTTGGTATTCCCGCATCACGGTGGACTCCCCGGAAACGCGGATCCCTATGAGTTTGCCGTCGAGCTATCCGAGCTGATTCAGCCGGAACTTGTGATCTTCTCTATAAAGAGTAGTCGGCGTCCCGCAAACCCAGATCCTCGGATAGTCGCAGGTGTGCGACAAGGGGCCCCGGATGCTCATATCGCGTGTACGCAGTTGTCTGTTCATTGTCATGGGAATACTTCTCCGGGTTCGGGTAGTCATCTAGCAGCGCGAGTAGCTTCTGGTAAACCGTTGGGGCGCTGCTGCGCCGGAACAATCACCGTCGGGTGGGAACCAGATAAGCTCGTTTTTGACCCGCCACTAGCCCAACATAGGCTTTTCGTGGAAACGCGCGTTGGCAAGCCACTCTGTCGGGCTCAGCCGTTGCTACCTGAGCCGCGGCGACCACGCACCTAGCAGTGTGGATGGTCATGCTGGGGCGCGAATGCTACCCGGGAGAGAATGACCAGGCGTCTCAAACATGGTCTCATTTGGTTCTGCGTAGGCTGTGATACGCCTACGTCCGCCGAGGTGCGCCTTTCGCCATATAGGCCGGTCAGGTGCACCTCGGCGGACGGTGCCGAACTACTGGTACCGGAACTCGTAATGAATAGGTCGTCGGTTCGATTCCGACAGGCGGCTCCCATGTTGACCTGGGCGTCTCTCCCTCGGAGAGGCGCCCAGGGTCGTTCTGGTTCATTTTTGGTCTCATTCGCCGCTGATGAGTCCACGGCCCACTCGGCGGTCGGCATGCGCCGGCCCTTCTAGCGCGGGTGCCAGGGTTGCGCTAAGAGTGTCGCCGGGTCTCCGCTCCGGTGCGCTCTGCGTCCATGTGGTCGCCGGCGCGGCGGCGGTGTTGGCGACGGCGGTGGTCCTGCGGAGCGGCTTGCCACCTGGGGCAGGCTCGCTCGCCTGATTCCTTCGCGCGGCGTAGTGATCCGCCCGTCGCGCCCTCATGCTCGCTGAGCATCCGCTCATGCCGATGAGCGGATAGCGGACGAGCGACGAGGCTGTCACGTGTCCGTCGGGAACAGTCGACATGACGGCATGCGCGCGGCTCGCCTCTGGCCAGGTGCTGCGGCGACGATGTCCTCGACCTATTCTTGGAGATACATCTCTAGAGATGTATTCTTTCGGATATGGATGGTCTGGCGGCGTACCGGCTCGGGCGCGTGTTGATGCGAGTGGGTGAGGCTTCGCTCAAAGGGGGCGATCAGGGACGGGCGCCGGCCGGGGTGGCCGTGATCTTGATGGACGTGGTCGAGCATCCGGACAGCCCGATCGGGGACATCGCGAGCCGGACCGGGTTCCCGCAGGGGCATGTGTCCACCACGGTGGCGCGCCTGCGGGAGCGCGGTCTCGTCGAGACGACACCCGATGCGGCCGACCGGCGCCGCACGCTGGTCCGGGTCGCCGCGGACTTTCGGAAACGGGTCGCGAGGCGCAAGGGCGCGCCGATCGAGGCGGCGCTGACCGAGATCGCGGGTGTGACGGATCCGGAACAGGTCGCCGAGGTGGTCGCCGCGCTGGAGGTGCTGGCCGATCGGCTGCTCCGTAAGCACGCCCCGCGACCGCGACAACCTGCTGCACGGAGGAGCTGACATGATGCGTCTCGGTGCCCGGCTACCTGGGCTGACCATCGCGCTTGGCGTGCTCTTGCTCGCTGTCGGCGTCGCCAGCGGTACCGCGATCCTCGATGCGCTGGGCGCGGTCGGGCTGATCGCGGGTGTCATCGGGGCGCTGAGCCGGGCACGGCGATGAAAACCGTTCCGGGCCCGGCACCGGCCCGGGCAGTGTTGCTGCGCAGGCTTCTGCCGAGCCTGCTGGTCAACGCGGTCGGCGCGTCCGCGGTCTACTTTGGACTCGCCCGCTGGCGGAAAGACGACGTACTGGCGCTGGCTGTCGCGACGGGCATCCCGATCGCCTGGACGCTGGGCCGGTTCGCCGTGCGGCGGACCGTCGATCCAGTCGGGGTACTCGTCGCGGCGGGCTACGGGCTGGCCGTGCTCGTTTCGATCCTGACCAACGGCAGTCCGATCGCGCTCGAACTGCACGAGCCCGCGCTGACCGGTCTACTCGGGCTGGCGTGCCTGCTCTCCGTCGTCGTACGGCGGCCGCTGCACGGCGTACTGCTGCACATATTGACGCGCCGCAATCCCGGCCTGCCGACCACGGCTGACGATCCGGCCCGGCGGCGACTGTCCACTGTGGTCACCGCACTGGTCGGCGGAACCCTGCTCGTGCACGCCGCCACGCTCGTCGTCCTCGCGCTGACCGTATCCCTTGACAACTACATGCTGCTGCGCCATCCGGTCGGGTTGCCCATTCTCGGGCTCGGCGCGGCCGCACTGGCGTGGCACCGGCACGTCCGGCACCAGCCAGGGCAGGCCGAATGACCGCCGGCATGCTGCCTGTGCCCGGGGCACATCTCTACTACGAGACCCGCGGATCGGGACCGCTGCTGCTCCTGATCTCCCCAGGCGGCGGCGACGTCGACAGTTTCCACAGGATCGCCGCGTCGCTGGCCGAGCGGTTCACCGTCGTGACCTACGACCGCCGCGGCTACGCGCGCAGCCCGCTCGACGCCCCGGCGGAGACGCCCCGGATCGAAACCCACGTCGACGACGCCAGTCGGTTACTAGCGGCGCTGACCATGACGCCGGCGCACGTATTCGGTAGCAGCGGCGGCGCGGTGATCGGTCTCGATCTCGCCCTGCGCTACCCCAGGCAGGTGCGGACCCTGGTGGCCCACGAGCCGCCGCTGCGGCAGTTGCTGCCGGAGGGCGAGCGCGGGACGGGGGACATCCGTGAGATCTACCGGCGCGAGGGCACGGCCAGCGCATGGCGGATGTTCGCCGCGCGCATCGGCGTCCCCGAGGCTGCCGGGCCCTTCTCCGGGGACGGTAGCCGGTTCGCGGCGAACGTCGAGTACTTCCTCAAACAGGAGATCGGATCGAGGATGTGGGCACGCCACGACCTCGACATCGCGGCCTTGCGGAACTCGCCGGTCCGTGTCGTCCCGGCCGGTGGCCGGACCGGACGCGAGTACGTCGGCCACCGCTGCGCAGTGGCGCTGGCGCGGCACCTGGACACCGACCTCATCGAGTTTCCCGGTCACCACGCCGGATTCCACACCCACCCGGCCGAGTTCGCCCACACCCTCAGCCAGGTACTCACCTGACCGGCGGCCTCCTCACCGGCCGCTGACACGACGACATCCCCGCGTTCAACGAGAAACTCGCCCGTCTGACCGCCTCGCTCGCTGTACCGCAGCGTCAGCCGGCGGAGGATCACAACGCGCGTTCATGCCGCGTGTGGTCGTTCTGGTCTTGCGCCTGATGCGGGCGCGGCGTCGCAGGTATGACTTCGTTCGATGAGCTTCCGCGAGCGACGCCTGGTGCCGGGACCGCCGGTGGGAACGTGCGGCGGTTGGCGACGCTCGCCTACCTGGCGCGGTACAAGGGTGACTCCCGCATGCACGCCGAGTCGGACCTGCGGATCTACCTGGCCTGGTGCGCCGAACGGCACCTGGAACCCTTGGCGGTGCGGCGCGCGCATGTGGAGATGTACGTGCGGTGGCTGCGGGAGATCCACCGGTTCAGCGATGTGCACGCCAACCCTGTCTGCTGCTAGGAGCTGTCCATTTCGGTCACCTTTGGCGAAGAGGTCCCGGTAAAGCTTCGTTGATGGTCGCGCCCGGCGGATTCGAGAGGTACAGGATGTCTGAACTATTCGATCTTGTCAGCCTACGGTCAACGTGGGCTGCCACTCCGACCATCGTGGTGAGAGTGAACCCCACCAACCTCGAAGGCGAGATTGTCGTCGACACGGAATTCGTGAAGGGCAGCCAGAAGATCTGGCTCCACCCGGACGACATCGAAGAGTGGGGGGAGGTTCTCGAAGCTCTCGACGGCGAGGAGATCGGCTGCTGGATGGAGGCTGCCAGCAGGACTGTGCTCACCATTGAGTGGGACGAAGAGCACGACGACGGTTACATCTGGGTCACGATCAAGGACAGAGTGGGCGGTTGCTTGCCAACGTTGCGGGTGCGAGTGGAACCGGACCAGTACTGGCTAGACGACCAGTTCGATCGGCTAGCGAGGTTTCGTGAGGTCAGTCCCAAGCTCAGCGGCGCTCAATGAACTGCCGTCGACGAAACGATCGCAAGCTGCCTACCGAACCAGCGTGGCAATCGGCTGTTCAACCCCTTGCAACACGAGGCAGCCGCACCGGTTGAGCGAGCCCGAAGCGGGGGTCTCGCGACCCCCAGCCCCCGCGAGCCGGAGCACTCGCCCGCGCGAAACCGTCTGTCACACCGTCTCGCCGTTCGCGCGGGCGAGCACTCCGGACCGGTGCTTCTGCTGCGGTAGAGCAGGGGCTGTCGGCGTACGGGTTTTCGTGCAGAGCCAGGCACGGACGAACGTGCAGAGGTGACCAAGGAGTTCGGCGGTCTGGAGTTAGGACGCTGTTCACGGCTGTCCTTGATGAAACGCCCTTCGAGCGATGCCTACAATCGTCCACCTGCCGATCATTCGGGACGTGATGTCGCAAGAGGGACGGGACCGAACCGGTACACGCGTCATCCCGATATCCAGGGGTGGAACGCCGTGGCCGATGCTGCTCACGCTGTCGCCTCGCGGCCGGTTGTTGCTGGTGGCGAGTCTGCGTGACGACACGATCGCCTGCTGGGAGGTTGAGTCGGGCGCAGAACTGTGGCGGGTCCCCGACGATTCCTACAGCTTCAGCCTCACGGCGGTGTGTCTGCCGGAGGGCCGGATGCTGGTGGCTTCGGGCGGAGAGGACGGGGTCTGCCGGTGGGACGCGCTGACCGGTGAAGCGCTACCAGGCCACCTGTGCCCGGGCACCAACGTCTGGTCGGTGGCGTCCGGGACCGTACCCGATGGAAGATCGATATTGGTCGCCGCCGGCCAGGACCAGGTCGACCGCTGGGACGTCGTGACCGGTGAACCGGTGGGGGCGCCGCTGCGCGGTCACGGCATCTCCGTCAAGTCCATCGACGTCATCGCCCTCCCCGATGGGTCGACCATGATCGCTTCTGGTGGAGAGGACGCCGCGATCCGCCGTTGGGACGCGGTCAGTGGAGCGCCGCTCGGGACGCCGCTGGACGATCATGAGGGGCAGGTCTCCGAACTGGCCTCGGCAGCACTGCCGGACGGGCGAATCCTGCTCGCCGGCGCCGACTCTGACGGTGTCATCCGCGGCTGGGATGCGATCACCGGGGAACCGATCGGTCACCCTACCCCCACCGGCTCCTCGGTCCATGATTTGATCGCGATCACCGCAGCGGAAGGACGCCCCTGTCTCCTCGCCGCTGGCGAAGACAAGGTCATCCGCCGGATCGACCCGCTGACCGGCGGCTTGATCGGTGACCCGATCCCCGGGTTGGCCGTCGCAGCCGCCTACGACCTCGACGGCACCGCGATGATCGCCATTAGCACGTACAGCGGGGACGTCACCGTGCGGCCCTTGCGCTGACCGCCCCCAGGCGGCGAGTCAAAGCCGGGTCCCATCTCGCTTGTGCACTGGACAGTGGTGGACGTGCTGAGTAACGAATAGGTCGTCGGTTCGATCCGACAGGCGGCTCCCACGTTGACCTGGGCGTCTCTCCCCTTGGAGAGGCACCCAGGGTCGTTTTGTTTCATTCTGCGTAGTGATCCGCCGACCGCTCTCATGCTCGCCCTGAGTACGCTCTCGCCGGCGAGCGGATGGCGGGCTGCTGGGGCGGGTGGGGTCAGTGCGGCCGTCTCCCGTTCAGGGACTCCAGGCGTTGTCGGCCACGTCGACGAAGCTGCGGACCAACGAGCTCCGCCCTGTCTTCGGCCATGCCACGACGAGATCGCTCGGCGGGCGATCGGCGAACGGGATTGCGATGAGGCCGGCGGGCAGTGGTTGGTCGATCGGGGCGAGCGCCGAGGTGCCGTTCCACAGGACCATTTGCAGGCACTCCTGGATCGTTCGCATGACCGGCGATGGGCCGTCGTGCGTGCCGCCGGCCCAGTAGGCGGTCCATATCGGATCGGTGCCGTCCGGGAGCCGGACCCACCGACGGCCGGCCAGGTCAGCCGAAGACACCGAAGCACGACCCGCCAATCGGTCATCGTCACGCATCACCACGCCGACGGGAACCGAACGCAGGACGCGCACGCTGATCCCGGTCTCGTCGAAGGGGGTTCGGGTCAGCGCCACGTCGACCAGCCCGGCGCGGAGCCCGGCCGTCGGCTCGCCGAGGTCCGCTTCGTGGATGGTGACATTCACGTGCGGATGACGTGCCCGGAAGAGCGGGACCAACCGGCCGCCGACCTGTTCGGCCGTATCCGCCAGCGTCCCGACGGTGAGGGTCGCTGCCCCCGCCGCGATGGTCACACGGCCGCGGATCCGGTCGGCTTGCCGCAGCAGTGCACTCGCTTCGTCGTACAACGCGGTTCCGGCGGGCGTGAGAGTGACTCCCTTCGCGGTGCGCTCGAACAGGGCGGCGCCGAGTTCGTCTTCGAGGTGGCGGATCGCCCGGCTCAGCGGCGGCTGGGTCATGTGCAGGCGGCTCGCCGCCCGGCCGACGTGGCGCTCTTCGGCTACGGCGATGAAGTACCGCAGCGCGCGAAGGTCCACCCCGGCACGATACCCGTGCGGTATCGGATGTGCCGAGATGGTCTTGGACAGCCGGTCCGCGACGGCCCAACGATGGGAAACGATGAGGACCAGAGCGGACGAGGAGTGAGACCCATGACCGACCCCGCAGTGACGATCGGGTGCTTCCGATACGACACGACGCGGCGGCTGTTCGACGGGAGCATCACCGTCGGCGGAATGGACGTCGCGATGGAGACCGGGGCCACCCTGCCGGAGATCTTCGACCGGCTGATCCGCGGAAACGAGTTCGACGTCGGCGAACTCGGGCTCACGTTCTATCTGCGGCTACTGGAGACCGGTCTGCCGTTCGTCGCGTTGCCGATCTTCCCGAACCGGGTATTCCGGCACTCGTGCATCTTCGTGAACACCCATAGCGGAATCGTCGAACCGGGTGATCTCGCGGGCAAGACCATCGGTGAGTTCGGCACCTACGGCCAGGACTCCGGCGTGTGGGCCAAAGGGATCCTGATGGACGAGTACGGGTTCAAACCCGAAGACAGCCGTTGGGTGATCGGTGGCCTGGAGCACCCCGCGGCCCCCTTCGACTTCATCCCCCATCCGCACCCCGCCGACGTCGACGTGACCGTCGCGCCGGAGGGAAAGACACTGAACGCGATGCTCGACACTGGCGAGATCGACGCCCTGTTCTCGGCGAACGTCCCGCAGTGCGTGCTCGACGGGTCCCCGAACGTCGCCCGGTTGTTCCCCGACTTCGAGCCGCTGGAGCGTGACTACCACCGACGAACCGGGATCTTCCCGATCATGCACACCATCGTCGCCCGGCGAGATCTCCTCCGAGATCGTCCTGACCTCGCACACGACCTCTACCGCGCCTTCTCCGGCGCGAAGGACGCCGCTGCCGACCGCTACCGCCGCAACCGCAGGCTCTACCAGGTACCGAGCATGGTGCCGTGGATGAACGCCCTGGTCGAACGCAACAACGAACAGTTCCCTGAGGACTGGTGGCCTTATGGCATCGCGGCCAACCGCGCCACCCTCGACACCTACCTGCGCTACCACCACGAGCAGGGCCTCTCCTCTCGGCAGTGGAAGATCGAGGACGTCTTCACCCCGGAGCTGCTCAACACCTGATATCGAGTTGGGCATCCAGACCCCAGACGCTCTGATCGCGGACACCGTTGAGGTCCAGCGCGCGGTTCGTAGCCAGGCGGTAGCGCCGACAGTCAGCCCTGGCGAGTCGGTCGAATGGTCAGGTCCCCGATTTCGACGTCGTCGGGTTGGTCGATGGCGAATGCGATCGCCCGAGCCACCGCCGTGGGGTCGATACCGAGATCGGCCATGTTCCGCCTGGCCTGCTCGAGCACGGCGGGATCGTCGACGGCGTTGTCGATGAGCTCGGTGCGGACGTACCCCGGGGAGATCGACGTCGTCCGCAGAACCCCGTCGGTGCTCTCCTGCCGCAGGCCCTCCAGGAGGGTGCGTACCGCGTTCTTCGTCCCGGCGTACACCGCCTGAGTGGGGACGATCTTCAGGCCGGAGGTCGAGACGACGGTGACGAGGTGACCACTGCCCTGACGGCGGAACACCGGCAGGGCTGCGGCGATCCCGTGCAGGATCCCCTTGACGTTCACGTCGACCATCGCGGACCAGCCCTCGACGTCCAGGTCGGCGATGGAGCTGATCCTGCTGATCCCGGCGTTGCCCACCAAGACGTCCAGACGGCCGAAGCGCTCGACGGCGAGGGTGACGAGCGACTGGAGGTCGTCGGGATCGGTGACGTCCACGCGCGTGGCGGCCGCCTCGCCGCCGGCGGCTTCGATCTCGGCGACCAGCCGGTCCAGCCGGTCGGTGCGGCGGGCGCCGAGGACGACGGTCGCACCGAGTGAGGCGAGGTGGCGAGCCGTTGCTTCACCGATTCCGCTGCTTGCGCCGGTGATGGCGACGACCTTGCTGTGGATGGTCATGAGGATCCTCCGCCTAGAATGGACACATGTCCGGTTACATCGATGACCATAGCGGACATGTGTCCGCTTCTGTCAAGAGCGGCGGAACGCGACGTGCCGACGCACAGCGCAACCGCGAACGGATCCTTCAAGCGGCGCGCGATCTCGTGCACGAGCCGGGAGAGCTGAAGCTCAACGCGGTCGCGAAGGCCTGCGGCATCGGGCAGGGCACGTTGTATCGGCACTTCCCCACACGTGAGGACCTCCTTGTCGAGGTGTACCGGCATGAGGTGGAGGATCTGGTCGCCGCGGCTCCGCGTCTGCTGGAGACTCACCAGCCGCTGGATGCGTTGGCGGCGTGGTTCGACCGGGTGGCCGCCTACGCGCGGGTCAAGCGCGACGTCTTCGCCGCCGTCGAGGCGGCGACGTGGCGTGACCTCGCTGCCCACAGCCTCGGCCCGATCGGTGAGGCGGTGGAACTGCTGCTGGCTGCCGGTCGCTCGGTCGGCAGCGTCCGCGCCGATGCCGAAGCCCGCGACGTCATCGTGCTCATCAGCTGGTTGTCACGGCTGGACGATGCCGAACTCGACGCACGAGGGGCGCGGCTCCTGTCGATCCTCGTCGACGGTCTCCGCGCACACCGCCCTTGAGGCGAAGGTGCCGTGGGCGCGCTCATGATGCCGTACGCGCGGGGCGCGGTTCGATCCGTCATCGGAGGGCGGCTGATCGAACACCTCAGGCGCCAAGCCGTTGTGGCGGTCTGAGAGTCGGCGGACCCTGAGATCGGGAGCGACGCGTCCCCTTGGGCGCGAGGAGTACGCCACCTACGTGTCCGACCTCGAGGAGCCCGAAGGACGGTGCCATGCCGAGACGGTGGAAGTCATCGCCGCCGATTTCGCTGAGCTGCACCGCCATGGCCTGTCCGATACTGACATCTTCCAGGTGGTGCTGACGGCCGCCGTCCGGTGCTCTTCAGCACTGGCTCGATGACGAGATGACCGATGCCGATCGGCGGTGGGTCGCGACTCACCATGCGGGCAGAGCGTTACTGCACCGAATCGACCCGCATGCCGGCCTTACCGAGTCGGACTTCTCACTGATCCGCCAGTGGCTCGCCGCATGATGGCACGGCACCGGACCAGTTCACTCACATGCCGCGATGAGTTGCGCGAAGAAAAATTTCATGGCCTTTTCAAAAGGTCGTTACGGTCGAATTCATGGAGTGGAACTTTCAGACGGCAGAAGAGCTCACGGCTGCCTTGCGCGCCGGTGAAGTGACCTCGGCGGAGCTGACCGACGAGGCGATCGCCCGTATCGAGAGGGAGGACGAGGCGATCAACGCGATCTGTGTGCCGGACTTCGACCGGGCGCGGGCCGCCGCGCGCGATGCCGACCAGGCGCGCGCCCGCGGTGAGGCCCGGCCGCTGCTCGGTATCCCGGTGACGGTCAAGGAGTCCTACGACATGGCCGGGCTGCCCACGACCTGGGGCATGCCGCAGCACCGGGACTATGTGCCGGCCGAGGACGCGGTCCAGGTGTCACGGCTCAAGGCCGCCGGGGCGGTGGTGCTCGGTAAGACCAATGTGCCCCTGGGGCTGCAGGATCTGCAGAGCTTCAACGCGATCTATGGCACCACCAACAACCCGTGGGATCGCGATCGTACGTCGGGTGGGTCCTCCGGCGGATCGGCGGCGGCCCTGGCGTCCGGGTTCGGCGCGTTGTCCATCGGCTCCGATATCGGCGGCTCGTTGCGCACCCCCGCGCATTTCTGCGGTGTCTACGCGCACAAGCCGACGCTCGGGCTGGTGGCGAATCGCGGTATGGTCCCGCCGACCGGGCGGGCATTGCCGGTCGACCTCGATCTCGCCGTCGTCGGTCCGATGGCGCGCAGCGCCCGCGACCTCACGGTCCTGCTCGACGTCATGGCCGGACCGGACCCGCTGACGCTCGGCGTGGCGTACGAGCTGACGCTGCCGCCCGCGCGCCACGAGCGGCTCAGCGATTTTCGGGTCCTGCTCCTCGACGAGCATCCGTGCATTCCGACCGGGTCGGC
Source organism: Actinoallomurus soli (assembly GCF_024055715.1). GTDB lineage: Bacteria > Actinomycetota > Actinomycetes > Streptosporangiales > Streptosporangiaceae > Actinoallomurus > Actinoallomurus soli. Next base: position 321,252 of record NZ_JAMXMV010000002.1, on the reverse strand, counting down.
TGTGCGGGCGGGCGTGAACCGGGTGGCCGACGCGCTTGCCGACGGCGGTGCCCGCGTCGAACGGCGCAGTCCGCTGCTGCCCGATCTGGCCGAAGCCGCGGTGCTCTACACGCACTTGCTGTTCTCGGGCTCGGTTGCGCGCTTTCCCGTCGAAGCGTACGAGCAGCTGCGGGCCCGCGCCGCCGGACTGAGCGCGGACGACCAGAGCCTCGACGCGGCGCGGCTGCGCGGGATGGTGTTCAGCCACCGCGACTGGATGGAGGCGGACAACCGTCGCGAGCTCCACCGTCACGGCTGGCGGCGGCTCTTCGCCGAGTTCGATGCCGTGGTGTGTCCGATCACGCCCACTCCCGCGTTCCCGCACGACCACGATCCCGATCTGTTGGGACGCCGGATCGACATCGACGGCGTCGAGTACCCCTTCTTCGACCAGCTCGTCTGGGCCGGCCTGGCCACCATGCCCGGCCTGCCCGCCACCGCCATACCAGCGGGCCGGTCCCCTGAGGGCCTGCCGGTGGGAGTGCAGCTCATCGGTCCGATGTTCGAGGACCGCACCCCGCTGCGGCTGGCCGAACTGCTCGAGCAGAAGATCGGCGGCTTTCAGCGACCGAACTAGGGGGCACTATCCGGTGTCCGTCGAGGACGACGTGCGGATCACGACCAGAGTCGCCGAATGCGCGCAGTCGATGCCCCCGAACGCCTGAGCCAGAAGGGATCAGCCCGAGTTGAGCAGACGGTGCCCCGCCCCACCGGTCACTCCACGACGCCGTCAGCGCATCAAGCCGCTCCTGATCCGAAGCTCGCTCCAGGCATCCACGGACGCTCGCAGCCTATCTGCCAGGGCGTACCGCACCCCGCCCGATCATCGTCTGTAGCCGTCTACGTCTTCAAGGGCGCCCCGCCGTGCGGGCCGCCGGGCGACCACTCGGCCCTCGGGCCGGGCGCGCGGCTGGTTGTGGCAGGGCCTTCGTCATGTCGAGGCCAGTGAACTGGATCGCAGGACCGCGTAGAGCGGCGGAGGCCCGAGAAGATCTGCGGCGATTTGGTGGACTTGCCGGTTCCTGCGGGATCTGGACGGGGGAGGCCAATGGTGCCCCGGCGACTCTTTCCTAGCGATCACCACCACACAGAGCCGATACGGCTGTAGGAGTTCGGAGGTCGGAGCATGCCGTTCTCGAAGCCGACGAATGGTTTCCGCCTGCACTACCTGCGATCTGGAGAAGGCCGGCCGGTAGTCCTCGTACACGGCAATCCGGGCGACAACAAGGAGTACTCCAAGCTGCTGCCCCTGCTGACCCCCTCCGCTGACGTGGTCGTCCCCGATCTGAGAGGCTACGGCAAGTCGGACAAACACCTGGAGGACGTGGGCAACGCCTACGCCTTGTCCGGGCAGGTGGACGGCGTCATCGCTCTGATCGACGAACTCGGCATCAGCAACGCGGTCTTGTGCGGATACGACGTGGGCAGCTTCACCGTCCAGACGATCGCGGTGAAGCGACCCGATCTCGCTAGATCTCTGGTGATCGCGCCACCGACGATGGGGGTCGGCCGGCGGATTCTGGAGGAGGAGGCGGTCAACGCCTTCCTCCACGCGATCCTCTACAAGACGACGCTGGTGGAGGATCTCATCGACGGCAAGCCGGATGCCGTCCGCGCCGCGTTGAAGGAGAACCTGCAGAACTGGTCGGCTCCAGGCTCCCACGTCGTGGACGAACTGCTGGACCATCTGACCGAGAACCACTCTGCCCCGGGTGCTTTCGTGGCCGGCGTCATGTGGTTCCGCTTCCCGGAGGGGAACCCCATCACCTATTACGCCAACGAGAAAAAGCCGGATCCCGCTGACAGGTTCTCTAAGCCCATCACCATCCTCTGGCCCGACAAGGATCCGCTCTTTCCGCCGGAATGGAGCGATACGCTGTCCGACTTCTACAGTGACTACACACTCCATTTCATGAAGAACGTCGGGCATTTCAGCCCGCTGGAAGCACCTGATGTCTGGGCCGATCACATCCTGGAGCGTGTGCGCGAGGCGTAGCCGGCATCTGGGCGGCCGGTTCTTGGTAGGAGGTGCGGCAATGCAGGAACTCCATCACGACATGTTCGAGGGGGAGGGTGTCCGAATCCACTACGTGACCGCGGGCACACCGCCGGGCAATGGTGGGGATGGTCGAACGATCATGTTGTTGCATGGTTGGCCCCAAACCTGGTGGGAATGGCGTCTCATCATGGAGCCCCTTCGTTCCGATGGCTGGTTCGTCGTGGCTCCTGATTATCGAGGGGCCGGCGGGTCGTCGAAGCCCGAGGGCGGCTACGACAAGCAGACGATGGCAGGCGATCTCAGGGCGTTGCTCGATCATCTCGGGGTGGAGAACCCGATCACCCTTGTCGGTCACGACCTCGGGATGCTGGTCGCCTATGCGTTCGCTTCCCTCTACCCGGAAGACGTCGAGCGTCTCGTGCTCATGGAGGCGCCGATTCCGGGCACAGAAGCATTCCAGAGTGTGGCGACGACCAGGTTCAGTAAGGCCAGGCTTTGGCATTTTCACTTCCACGGCGCACCGGACAACGTCGCCGAGACGCTCATCGCCGGCAGCGAGTTTCCGTATCTGCGATCTTTCTATGTCAAGTTGAGTGCGAACCCCGATGCGATTTCGCTGTCGGACGCGGAGCGATATGTGGCCGACTACACGGCTCCCGGAGCCATGCGAGCGGGCCTCGAGCTCTTTCGGGCTTTCGAGAAGGACGCAGATGACAATCGGCGCATCCTGTCAGAGAAGGGCAAGCTCAAGATGCCCGTGCTCGGGCTCGGCGGGACCGCGAGCTTCTATCTGCCGATGGCCGAGGAGATGCTCTCGGAGGTCGCAGAAACCGTTACTGTCCGACCGATCGAGAATTCGGGCCATTGGATCGCTGAGGAACAGCCGGAAACGCTCCTACGGCGCCTGCGTGATTTCGTTCAGGCGACCGGCGGGGAGTGATCCGACAGATTCCGTAGTCCGCGTGTGAAGTATTCCACTCGCTGTACTGGGGTCGGTTCGCTCCTCGCGCCACCAGGCGTAGTGATCCGCCGGCCGCTCTCACGCTCGTCCTGAACGTGCGCTCGTGCCGACGAGCGGGTGTCGGGTGCTCACCTGTCCGCCCGGCTTCAGGCTACGAGTCGCTCGCCGACCCTTTTTGTCTCCGCACGTTCCCGCGCTGACCTGCCGCGCGGGCGACTGTGATGCACGTCACATTCTGGGTTCGTTACGTTCGGGGCCCGCTCGGACTCTTTGATGTGACAGCACGACGAGCGGAGAAAGCATGATCTCATTCAAGCGCGCGAGTGTTGGTTCCTTGACGCGCAAACTCGCAGCAGCGCTTTGCGCCATCGGCGCCATCGCCGGCCTGAGCGTGCAAGGTGCGGGAACGGCCAACGCGTCCGTCACTTATATGCGCAATCTGAACTACTGCGCGACTCCCCAGGGCGATGGCACCGCCAACGGCACCGTCATCACGGTGTGGTCGTGTACCGGGGCGCCCAGCCAGGTCTGGACCGACCTCGGCGACGGACGGATCTACAACCCTCATAGTGGCAAGTGCCTTACGGCAAAGGGCGACGCGTACGCCACCCCCGGCACCGTCCTGACCCTGTGGACGTGTGCCACTTCTGCCGCCTCTCAGACGTACTCCATCTACGTCAACAACATCACCTCGGTCGGCGGCCTGATGATCACCAACCGTGGTGACAGCTTCGCCCTCGGAACGTATCTGACGCTGTGGAACGCGAACTACCCTCCGGCGCCGTCGCAGGAGTGGAGCATCTACTGACGACCATCCGGCCCCTTCCGATCTTCGGAAGGGGCCTTGTGCCGGCGCTGGCGATATCCGCTCACCGAGGCCGGTCGTCAATCACGGAGCGGTCCTTCTGGCCGCACCACTCGTCACCGGTGGGGAGCTCGTGACGAGGCGGGCCGCATCACTTGAGGAGGGCGGAGGCGGCGACGGCCGCGCTGGTGAAGGCGTCCTCGATGGCGTGCATGCCGGCGGTCACGACGGCTCCTTCGTGGAGCAGCATGATGTGCTCGCCGGCCTGTCGAGGATCGGCGACGCCGGCTGCGGTGGCCAGATCGGTGAACAGGGCCAGCATCCTGCGCTTCTGTCCCACGATCACGGAGTACGCCGGATGCGCGGGGTCGCTGATCTCGGCGTGTGCGTTGATCATGCTGCATCCTTTCCGCCCTCGTTCCTGCGCCCATGCTGCCGAGGCGCTGAAGACGGCGGCGATCTGGCCGCGCGGCGACGGGTCGGCCTGGGCCAGGTGGGCGTCGAGGAAGCCGCGCCATTGGTTGTCGCGCTCCGTCAGGTACTCCACGACCAGGCGGTCCTTGGAACCGAACCGGTCGTACAGCGTCTTCTTGGTGACTCCGGCGCGTTTGGCGATGACATCGACTCCGACGGCGTGGATGCCGTGCTCGTAGAAGAGCTCGGAGGCGGCCTTGAGTACCGCGTGCGCCTTGGGAGTCCAGTCGATGGCCTCGCTCATGGGATCCAGGATACGGCCCTCGGTATACCGACCTGTATAGTCACAGGGCATGGGTATACAGATCGGTATACCGAGCGGACCGCGGGCCTGGTCGACGGGCGTCCTCGCGGCCTTGTTCGTCCTGTGCTGGTCCTCGGGGTTCGTCGGCGCGAAGCTCGGCGCGGCCGAAGCTCCGGTCACCACGATCCTGATGTGGCGGTTCGTGCCACTGGCGGTGGTTCTTCTCCTCGCGACCGTGCTGACACGACTCAGAGGAGGGTCTCCACTGCCCTCGGGCCGCGACACGGCACGCCATGTGCTCATCGGCCTTCTCTCACAGTCCGGTTACCTGCTCACCGTCTACTGGGCCATCGCTCTCGGAGTGAGTACGGGCACCACGGCTCTCATCGACGGAGTGCAGCCACTCGTCGCAGCCGCGTTCGTAGGTCCGCTGCTCGGCGTGGCCGTGGCGGGCCGTCAGTGGGCGGGGCTGGTGCTCGGGCTCGTCGGGGCGGTGCTGGTCACCTGGGCCGACGCCGCCCTGCCCGCTGCTCAGGCTCCCCGGTGGGCCTATCTGATCCCCTTCGCCGGGATGCTCAGCCTCATCGCGTCCACGATCCTCGAACGCCGCGCCGACGTACTCACTCCACCCTTGCAGGCGTTGGCGATCCACTGCACCACCTCGGCCATCGTGTTCACCGTCCTCGCCGTCGCCACGGGGACCGCCACCCCGCCTTCCTCGCCCCTGTTCTGGACCGCCATGGTGTGGCTGATCCTGCTTGCGACCTTCGGCGGCTACGGCCTCTACTGGCTCCTGGTCCGGCGCATCGGTGTCACTCCGGTCAACGGCCTGATGTTCTTCATCGCCCCCGTCACCTCCGTCTGGGGCGCCGTGATGTTCGGGGAGCCCCTCACCCTCGTCACCGCGGCCGGGCTCGTGCTCGCGCTCGTCGCGGCACTGATCGCCGGCAGCGCACCACGCCTCGCGTCGGACCGGAACGCACCGGAGGCTCCGCCGGACGCACCGAAGCCGTGTCCACGACGGCGCCCGGCCGTCCGGCGACGAGGTCCAGGCTGAGAGGCCGTGGACGCACTCTCCCGCCGCGATGGGCGTTCTCGTGATCCGGCCCGGCGTGTTCTCGGCGGCTCAGGTACGCCCTGTGGATCGTCTCTTCCGGTGAGGGGCGGACGGCCGTTAGTGTTCTTTCGATTCGGGGTGACAGGTTGTCAGAGGAGCGGTGCCCGTGGCGGAGCCGTTGCTCGCGGGGGATCCGCCTCAGCTCGGGGACTACTGGCTGGCCCGGCGGATAGCCGCCGGAGCGCAGGGTGTGGTCTACGAGGGATATGACGACGCCGGTCACCGGGTGGCGGTCAAGGCGTTGCGGGTGGACGTCCTGTCGGATGCGGCGCGTCACCAGATGCGTCGCGAGGTGGCGGTGCTGCGGCGGCTGGAGCCGTTCTGCACGGCACGGATCATCGGCGCCGACCTCGACCACACCCCGCCGTTCGTGGTCAGCGAGTACATCCCGGGGCCGACCCTGCGCAGCCAGGTCGACGGAAACGGGGCCTACGATCCGCAGGCTCTGATCCGCCTGGCCATCGGGATCGCCACCGCCCTGGCCTCGATCCACCAGGCCGGTGTCATCCACCGCGACCTGAAACCGGAGAACGTGATCATCGGCCCGGACGGGCCACGCGTCATCGACTTCGGGATCGCCCGAGCCGCGGACATGTCGCTGAGCGCACTCAACGTCAAGGGCACGCCTCGCTGGATGGCGCCCGAGTCCTTCGATCACAGGCCGGTCACCGCGGCCGTCGACGTGTGGGCATGGGCCGCGATCGTGCTGTACGCCGCGACCGGGACTCCACCGTTCGGCGGCAGGGAGCTCGACGAGATCGAACACCAGGTCCGCACGCACCGCCCCTTACTGGACGACCTGCCGGACCGGCTGCGGCCACTGGTCGGCGCCGCCCTCTCCCACGACCCGGCCGCCCGGCCCGCCGCCGCCACGCTGCTCGCCGGCCTGGTGGGCCCGCCCGCCTCGGAAGGCGACCAGCCGCTGGAGCAGGTGCTGGCCGTCGGCCTGCGGCGGGCCGACGACCCGGACCGTACGGTGACCGATGCCGACCGGCCGGCCCTCGGCGAGCGCGCCGAGCAGCTCTACCAGGACCTTTCCGACGAGTATCGCGTGCTGGTGCCTCGGGTCCTGCTACGGATGATCTCAGTGGCACCCGACGCGCGGCACACGCTCCGCAAGGTCCCCGACACGGATTTCCTGGACGGCGAGATCGACGAGGAGGTCCTGGGAGCGCTGCTGGAGGCGCTGCGGCGCGGCGGCCTGGTGGTCCGCGGCGAGAACCACTCCGCGCTGGCCACTCCGGCGCTGGTGCGCGCCTGGCCGAGATTGCGCGCGTGGACCGCCGATGACGGCGCCGCGCTGAACTCCCACCACGACCTGGCCGACGCGGCGCGCTCGTGGTCCGACAACGGCAGGAAGGCGGGTGACCTGCTTCAGGGCACCCGGCTCGACCGGGCGATCGCCTGGGTGGTGTCCGGGCCGCGGCACGCGACGCCCAACGCCGTGGAGCGGGCCTATCTCGACGCCTCAGTGGCCGCGGACAAGCGCCGTCGCCGCAACCGTACGCTGCTCAGCATCGCCCTGGCGGTCCTGCTCGTGGCCGTGACCGGCGCCGGCGCCGTCGTCTTCGTTCAACGGCAGACCCTGGCCGCGCGAAACCGGACGGTCACCCGGCAACGCGACCACGCCGTCGCCACCCAGGTCACCGCGCTCGCCATGACCATGCGCCGCAGCGATCCGGTCACCGCCCGCCGCCTCGCCGTGGCCGCCGCCGGCCTTGATCCCGGTGCCTTCGACACCCGCAACGCCCTGGAGACGGTGTACCAGCAGTGGGAAGAGAGCCGGTACCGCCCCGACGGCGTCACCGGCATCTACCGCCGGGACACCAGCGGCGACTGGCACTATTCGGTCGACGCCACCGGCCGCACGATCATCTTCGCCAAAGACCACCGGCTCCTGGTGACCGACACCGACACCCGGACGATACGGCGCGCCATCACCGTTCCCGGCCCGGCCGTTCAGCAGGTGAGTCTGTCCGCGGACGGCAGGACGGCGGCGCTGGCCCAATGGGACGGGGTCTCCTCCAGCCGCGGAGGGACCGTACGGACCTGGGACGTCACCTCCGGACAGCCGACCGGCGCCGCCATCCCGCTGTCGGACAGTCCGTACATCAGCATCAGCCGCACCGGCCGCTACCTCTACACCCCGTCCCAGACCGGGTCGGCGGCCTGGGACACCCGAACCGGCGCAGCCGTCCTGCGGATCCCGGCCGCCGACACCTCCCCGGCCGACATCGCAGCGCTCACGTTCACACCCGACGAACGGCACCTGCTCATCGTCACCGGCCGCCGTATGGACCTGTGGGACCTGCACACCGGGCGGAAGGCGAGGTCGACCCGCCTCGACCGCGCCTACCAGGGCGCCGCCTACAGCCCCGACGGCCGACGCCTGGCACTCTCCGACGGGAACCGGCTGAGACTCCTGCGCGACGGCAGGACCGAGTTGAACCTCACGGTGCCGCAGGACCAGCAGCGCGGCGGCGAGCCCGCCTTCAGCGGCGACGGCCGCTACCTCCTGCTCGACAGCATGATCTGGGACACCGCCGACAGGCGCGGTGTCCCGGTGTTCCGTTACACCGACCCCGCCTGCCTGGACCAGCGCATCGACCTCGCCGGCAAGTCGATGCGCTGCGTGGACCCCCAAGGGTTCGTCAACGTCATCTCCCTGCGCACGATCCTGGACCCGATCCCGCTCGGCACCACCCAGGCCTACGCCCTCAAGCTCAACTTCAGCGGCGACGGCTCGACACTCGCGGTGCGAAACGGCGACCACGTGGACATCTGGGACACCGCCTCCAGGACCCGGCGCACCACCCTGACCGTGCCCCGAGGCCACGACCAAGAACTCCCGTACACACTCTCCCGAGACGGCACACTGCTGGCCGACATGCGCTCCAGCGGCCAGATCGAGGTCTGGAACACCCGCACCGGCGCCAGGCAGGCCTCGATCAAGGTCGCGTCGTCCTTCGCCCCCGCCGACAAACCCCCCGCCTTCACGCCGGACGGGAAGATCCTCGTCACCCTCGACTTCTCGTACCCGTCGGTGCTCCGGTTCTGGGACGCGCGGTCCGGGCGGCTCCTGGCCACATCTCCCGGCGTCAAAGGCGGCCTGGGGTTCTTCGGCCAGGACCGGATACTGATCAGCCCGGACGGCGGATACGTCCTGTCCGGCCCCGACCAGGGCCGGATCCAGATTCCCACCGGCCGCCGCCTGATCCGGCCGGGCGACGCGACCATCAGAATCGACGACCTCGGGGCCGGCGGCGTCGGCGCCTCGGTGGACTATCCCGACAAGCTCGGGATGTGGGACACCACCACGGGGCGGCACCTGTTCGACATCACCGTCGGCACGGCCTTCCAGCTGGGCTCACCACGGTTCTCACCCGACGGCCGCCTGATCGCCGACGCCGACGACGCCGGCGACGTCCAGATCTGGGACCTGGAGAGCAGGCAGCCCCTCGGGGCACCGCTCACCGGCTTCTACGTCCCCCCGGCCAGCCCCGACCCGCGCGTCCCACCTCCCGCCGGATTCGTCGCGGCCATGGGCTATTCCGCCGACGGCTCCACCCTCTACAGCGTCGACAGCCTCGGCCGGCTCCACACCTACCTGATCGGCTCCCAGGGACTGCGACAGCGGCTCTGCACCGAGACCGGACCACTGTCACCGGCCGAATGGCACAAGTACATCCCCGACGTTCCCTACCGCCGGACCTGCTGACACCCGCCCGAAGGCAGCTCATCCGTGCGAGGACCGGAGATGTAGCGTGCACTCCGTGAACGAGCTGCGTTTCCGGGGGAGAGATCGGTATCACCCGTCCTGGCCGCATTTTGCGGCGCTGGGTCTTTGGTTGGCCGTCGAAGGGGCTTTCGCCTTCTATCGACTCGGCGTCGTGGGCTCCTGCTGGCTGCTGGGCGGGACGGCCGCGCTCGTCGGTCTCGGCGTCTCCATGGCACGCCGGAGCGGAACCACGGTCGGGGCGGCCGGAATAACCATCTCCTGGGGCCTCGGGCGCGGTCGTCTCTACTCTTGGCAGGAGATCCGGTGGATCGACGTACGCGAGACCAAGAGCCAACAGGGGACGGCGCTCTCGGCTCGTATCACCCTCGCGGACGGGCGGCGTCGCTCACTGCCCGCGCTCCAGCACAGCACCCAGTACCCCGACCCCGATTTCCAGGTGGATTTTCAGCGGGTCGTCACCTGGTGGGAGTCGAGCACGGAGCCGGCCGCGCGGTTCCGGCCGCCGGAGCGGATGCGGTACAAGCTGACGCCCCAAGCGGTCGGACTCATCCTGGGACTGCTCATAACGATCATCGTCGTGCTCGGCGTCGTCATGGTGGACTAGGTTCTAGCGGACGCTCAGGCTGAGCGTCTTCGACCTGGCGATGACGGTGTCCTCGTCACGGAACAGGGTGTAGGAGATCTCCACACCGCCCCGATACGCGGCGGCGTAGGCGTCCTGGACGTCGAAGGTGAACTCCATCGGGGTCTCCGGCTGTGAGATCGGATCCCATCGGACGGTGGTGGAACGGTCGACGACCCACTCCACCTGGACCACGCAGCCGACCGTCATGGCGTGATGCGCCGGAATCCGTACGGTGACGCCGTCGATGAGCTCCGTGTCGAGAAGCCCGTCGACGGCCTCGGGGACGACGGGCGCGGGCAGAACGCCGGACTCGTCGGAGCCCTGGACGGGCACGGGGACGTCGTCGGGGTCTTCCCCGGAAGCATCACCGTGGGAGGGGGAGGCGCAGACCTGCCGGACCTCCCGGAGGAACGCCGGGTAGTCCTCGCCGTACGTGTGCGCGGCGGCCGACACGGCTCCGATCGCCGCCTCGAGCGCGTTGGGCCGACCCGCGTGGAAGACCGCGGGCAGCGCCATGTGCGGTTGCGAGATCCGCCGCCTCTTCGGAGGGCTCTTCACCGAGGACACGACGGCGGTCTCGACGCCGAGCCCGCGCTGACGGCCCGGAGCCGGTTTGGCCTCGCCGACCATGCGGTTCGGGACGTTCGGGTCGGCGCTCAGGGACCGGAACATGCGATCCCAGTCGTCGAAGGGGGAGGGGAGCGCACGTCCCCCTTCGAGCGCGGCGAGGGCCGGGGCGACCCAGTCGAGGTCGGCGAGACCGGCCGCCGTGGCGGCGCTCCGGGCGGCGAACGCGGCCACCCTGCGCTGGACGCCCGGTCCCGCGGCATCGAGCGCGTGCACGAGGTCGGCGTCATAACGCATCAGGCCCAACGCGCTCGGGACGGCGCGCAGGGCGTCGGTCGGCAACCGGCCGCCCCAGGCGTACCGCTCGGCCTCGCGTCGCCGTTCGTGGTCGGCGCGCTTGCGCTCGGCGCGGGCCTGCCGTTCGGCCCCGGCGCGTTCGGCCGCCGTGGGCGGCGGCGGAAGCGCACGGGCGAATCGGTGCCAGTAGGCGGCGATCTCGGACGTCTGCCGCACGATCCGATCGGGTCCGGGTGGGGCCGCCCAGAACTGGAGCAGATAGCGGTCCGCCTGCGGCCCTTTCACCCGTGTGTCCAGGGCGTTTCCCTCGTCCATTCCCCGTGCGCAGTAGCGCACCCGGTAGTCGATCGGCGCGAGGTCCAGGTCCCACGCGTCTTGGCCGCCCCACAGCTCGAGGAACGTGCGGGAGGCCTGCGGGCGAAAGGACACCTCCACGACGTCCGTCCATGCCGGGTCCAGCTCCGGCGCGTGCTCGTGGATCTCCACGGTGAAGCCCACCTCGCCGGTGTGCAGCCCGGTGATCAGCCACAGGAAGCCCGGCACGGCGGCGCCGCAGAGCCCTGACGTCTGCCCGGCGAAGGCGTCGTCCAGCTCCGGCTGCTCAGCGCCGCTCACGACGTAGAGCTGCCCGTAGTGGACGTACACCTCGCCATCGACCGGCCTGCGCATCGGCACCCCCCATGGGAACTGCACGGAAGGCTAGAGGACGCGACCGACAGAGCGCTTATGGGGGACACACCGCGCTGCGGCTCGACGTCCTTCGTGGTGCCGTTTCCGGCGAAGACCAGGATGACGTCGCATATCTGCCGGTCTCGGCGGCGAGGGACGCGCACACTTGTGTCGTATGGGTGGCGCTTTCGACATGGTGATGGATCGGTTTCTCCTCGCCGGCGCGGGATTCGAGGCGAGGCTCCGCGAGGTGCGGCCCGAGCAATGGGCCTGGCCGACGCCCTGTACGGAGTGGAACGTACGCCAGTTGGTCAATCACATGACCGCCGGGAACCTCAACTACGTCCGTCTCCTCCAGGGCGCCACCCGTGCGGAGTTCCTCCGCCTCCGGGACGCCGACGCGCTGGGCACGGATCCGGTCGGCGCCTACCTCCGGTCCGTCGAGGAGTGCGCCGGAGCGTTCGCCGCGCCGGGTGCGTTCGATCGTGTTCTCGACTACCCGTTGGGGAAGGTGACCGGCCGTCAGGCGCTCGCGGTGCGGACCACGGACAGCGCCATCCATACGTGGGATCTGGCGCGGGCCGTCGGCGCCGATGACCGGCTGGACGCCGGCCTGGTGGCCTGGATCGATGAGTCACTCGAAGAGATCTACGCCGGGCTGTCGGAGACACCCGTCGCGGCCGAGACGACGCATCGATTCTTCGCCGCCCCCGGTGGAACGCTCGCTCACGACGCGTCGCGGCAGGAACGGCTGCTGCACCGTATGGGCCGGAGGCCCCGGCCCGGCGCGTGAGAGTGGGCCGAGCCGGACAGGACCGGTACGAGCCTCGCCGCATCTCCCAGGAGCCCAGATCTCCGCGCTCGTACGTGAAGAGTACGATCGCGGATCGAACAGCATCAACCTGCGCTTCACCGCCACACCTGACACTGGGAACACGGGCGACGGTTCTCCAGGCGCTGCCCCCGCACAAGATTGCGAGCCCGACATGAGCAGAAGCACAGAGCAGGCGACGACTCGGACCGATTCCCAGGTCGTCTCCTCCGCCCGCAACACCGCGTTCAGCGTCCTGATGGGCATATCCGCGCTCGCGGTCCTCCTCCAGGGCCTGTGGGCCGGGATCTTCCTCGAACACGACGGGCGGCGCGACGCCGCCGGAAGCTGGATCGATGTTCATGCCCGGGGCGCGGATGTGGCTCTTGCCTTCGCGGTTCTGGGTACCGCCTATGCGCTCTGGAAGCGACGCGCGCGAAAGGACCTGTGGATCGGCGGCCTGATCTTCATCGTCCTCATCGTCGTGGAGTCCTACCTCGGCGGGCAGATCCGCGACGCGAGCAAGGACACCCTGACCGCGATCCACGTCCCTCTCGCGATGGCCATCATGGCTCTCGCCGTCTGGCTCCCGATGCGTGCGGCACGCCGCACCTCCTGAGGCGTCGCGGCGGCGTATCCGCATGGCCGCCATAGGCGGCCGCTTCACCATCCGGCAGGAGGCCCACCGGCTTACGACCCGCACCGCCTGCGGTCGTGGCACGTACCTTTGACGCACTTTCCGCGAGCGTCAACGGCCGTCATCGAATCCGTGGACTGCGCCGCGCATTGAATTTACTCTCAGGACGTCTCATCTCCGCCTGAGAGGCGCTTCGGATGCCCCACCTCCCCGCCATCCCCTCCCGTACGACCAGGTCACGTCCGCTCGGCGCGATCACCGCGCTCGTCGTCGCCGCCCTCACCTTCGCCGCCGTGACGCTCGTGGCCGTCGCGAACTCTCATCCGGCGGCGGCGGTGACGAAGCACCGTGTGCTGTTCGACGACAGCAAGGCCGAGACTGCGGGAAACGCCGACTGGATCATCAGCACGAGCATTCCCGACCCGACGGCGCAGAAGGCCTCGCCGACGGTCGAGACGGACTGGACCGGCGCCATCTCGGCCTGGGGGGTGGCCCTGCAGAAGACCGGGAACTACACCCTCGACACCCTCGGCCCCGGCAAGACGATCACCTATGGCGACTCCTCCAACCCCCAGGACCTGTCGAACTTCGACGAGTTCGTGCTGCCCGAGCCCAACGTCCTGCTCAGCACGGCCGAGAAGACGGCGGTGATGACGTTCGTCAAGAACGGCGGCGGGCTGTTCCTGATCTCCGACCACACCGGCAGCGACCGCAACAACGACGGCGCCGACTCACCGAAGATCATCAATGATCTGATGACCAACAACACGGTCGACAGCACGGACCCGTTCGGATTCAGCGTCGATCTTCTCAACATCGCCAGCGGCTACCCGACCGCCATCGCCGACAGCACCGACCCGGTCCTGCACGGCCCGTACGGAACCGTGACGGCGGGCGCGCTGTACAACGGCACCACCGCGACCCTGCACCCGGCCGACAACGCAGGCGTCAAAGGCCTGCTCTACGTGACCACCGCGACGCCGGGCGGGACCACGGGGGCCTTCTTCGCCACCAGCACCTTCGGCAAGGGCCGGGTCGCTTTCTGGGGTGACAGCTCCGACATCGACGATGGCACCGGTCAGTCCGGCAACACCCTGTACAACGGCTGGAACGACGCCAAAGCGACCGACGCGCAACTCGGCCTGAACGCGACCGAGTGGCTCGCCGGCGCCGGCAGCACCACCACGCCGACCCCGACCCCGACGCCGACCTCCTCGTGTACCCCGGCGCAACTGCTCACCAACCCCGGTTTCGAGTCCGGCGCCGGCGCCGGCTGGACGGCCACCTCGGGCGTCATCGGCACCTCCTCCGGCGAGCCGCCCCGTACGGGCGCCTACGACGCCTGGCTCAACGGCTACGGGACGGCCAACACCGACACACTCTCCCAAACCGTGACCGTGCCGGCGACCTGCTCGACCGCCTCGCTCAGCTTCTGGCTGCACATCGACACGGCCGAGACGTCCACCTCGACCGCCTACGACACCCTGAAGGTCCAAGTGCTCAACGGTTCGGGCACCGTGCTGTCCACCCTGGCGACCTTCTCCAACCTCAACGCCGCCACCGGCTACCAGCAGCACAGTTACAGTCTCGCCGCCTACGCGGGCCAGACCGTCACCGTGAAGTTCACCGGCACCGAGGGATCCCAGCTGCAGACCTCGTTCGTTCTCGACGACACCGCGCTGAGCGTCTCCTGACCCGCCTCCGGCCGTCCGCATCCGCGTCCCGGTGGCAGGCACCGGCCGGGACGCGGTCGGCCGGGGCAGGCCGTTCTCACCGGCCCGCCCCGCGATGACCCGTCGGAACGATCGCCTCGCACCGTCGGTCGCGGCTGCGACGCGTCTCCGCGGGCCGGGGGCGGATCCGGAGGTCAGCGCACCCGGAGGACGGTCTTGCCGCGCATGCCCGTGGGGCGGATGCCGCCGGTGAGGGCGCGCGGCGCCTCCTCCAAGGAGAGCCTCGCGCCGATGACGGGCCGGATGGTGCCCGCGGTGACGAGCCTCGTCAGCTCGGCGAGCCGCTCGGGTTTGCGATCGAGCCGGTAGTCGGCGGCACGGATGCGTTCGTCGGCGAGGAGCTTCTCCTCCACGCCGAGGGCGATCGACAGCAGCGCTCCGCCGTCCCGTACGGCACCGGCCACGCCGCTCGTGAGGGAGCGGTCGCCGACGGTGTCGAGGATCGCGTCGACGCCCTCCGGCGCGAGCCTCCGCAGCGCCCGGTCGAGGGGCTCCGCGCCGCGTACGACGACCTCGGCGGCGCCCAGCTTCCGTACCTCCTCCGCGACCTGGGCGGAGGCCGTGGCGATGACGCGGATTCCACGGGCGGCGGCGGCCTGGACCGCGAAGGTGCCGACGCCTCCCGTCGCGCCGAGGACGACCAGGGTGCCGCCCTCGGGTACCCGCATGACGTCGAGCGTGCCGAGCGCGGTCATGCCGGCGGTCGGCAGTGCGGCGGCCACGTCGCTCGGCAACTCGTCCGGGATGCGCGCCAGCGCGCCGAGCGCGGGCACCGCCTGCACCACGGCGACCTCCGCGAAGGTGCCGGACCGCAGCGGACTGCTCCAGAACTGGCCGAAGACGCGATCCCCCACGTCGAACTCCGTGACGCCGTCGCCGATCGCGGTCACGGTCCCCGCGCCGTCCATGCCGAGCGTCAGCGGGAACCGGTACTCCCCGAGCGCCGCCAGCGCCCCGGAGGCGATGGCCAGGTCCAGCGGGTTGGTCGACGCCGCCTCGACGGCGACCTGCACCTCGCCGCCGCCGGGCTCGGGGACGGGCACCTCCCTGAGGGCCGGCGTCTCACCGAATCGCTCGATGAGGATTGCTCGCATGCTGTTTCTCCGTTCCGCGGTATGAACGCCGTCGCATCAGCCTGCAGGGGAGGCGATGCCCCGGAGAAGGACCGATCCGGCACCGACCATGAACGAGAAGGCAGCAATCACGGTGCCGATCGGGCAATAGTGTGAGAGGCATGCCGGCGGAGTCCCGAGCCCTGCGGTACTTCGTCGCGGTCGCGGAGGAACGCAACTTCACGCGCGCCGCGGCGCGGCTCGGCATCGCCGGGCCCGCGCTGTCGCGGGCGATCCGCAACCTCGAGACCGAGCTCGGCGTGCGGCTGTTCGAGCGCTCCACGCGCGTGGTCGAGCTGACCGAGCCCGGCGCCGTACTGCTGGCTCACGCGCGGCCGGCCCTGGAGGCGCTCGACGCGGCGGTCCGCCGTGCCGTACGGGCCTCGGCGCCGCATCGGAGCGTGCTGCTCGCGGTCAAGGCGGATGCCGACGGCGGCCTGCTCGAGGACATCCTCGCCGCGACGGCGGACGAGCCCGACGCCGGGCCCGTCGCCGTACGGCTGTGCGGGTGGCGGGAGCACTCGCGGCTGCTGCGGACGGGTGAGGCCGACGCCGCGCTGATGTTCGCGCCGTACGATCCGGGCGGCATCGACGCGGACGTGGTCGCGGTCGAGCCCCGCGTGGCGGCGCTGCCCGCGGACCACGCCCTCGCCGGGGCCTCCCGCGTACGGCTCGCCGACCTCGGGATCGGCCCCGAGGAGGTCGACGAACGAGCGGAGCGCGACATCGGCGCGCACGGCGTGCAGGACCTCGCGCAGTTGCTCGCGCTCGTCGGCCTCGGCGCGGCGACGACCCTGCTGCCGAGTTCGGTCGCCGCGCGGTATCCCCGGAGGGCGGTGGCGTACGTCCCCGTCGAGGACTGTCCTCCCGCCTCGCTGGTGATCGCCTGGCCGGAGCGGTCCCGCAGCCGTGCCGTGGCCGCGCTGGTGCGCGCGGCGGTGGCCGTCGCCGAGTCGCGGGGGATGGGCGCGGCCGTCGAGGCGCCGGGGTGAGAATGGTCCGCCCGGCGCCACACCGTAAGGATCCGCAGGCGAACGCCGCGCCCCCGAGCTCGGTGCCGAACACCCGCGGAGGTCACGAACGCGGTGCCGGATGGCCGAGCGCGGGCATGTGATGCGGGAAGCCGACCCGGAGGACGGCGGCGGCGGTCGCGGCGGCCAGGACGACGACGGCCGCCAGGAGCAGGGCCTGGTGGTAGCCGTGGTGCAGCAGCGGCGTGACGGCCAGCGGGCCGAGGATCTGCCCGACGGAGTATCCCGCGGTCAGCAGCGCGACCGAGCGGGGGAACCGCAGGTGGGCGCCTGCGGCCAGCGTGATCGTGCTGACGCCGAGGAACGTCGCGCCGAAGAGGAGCGCCGACAGCAGCGCCGCCGCGACCCCGCCGATCAGAGCGGGCAGGGCGATGCCGACGGCCTGCACGGCCAGCGCCGCGATCAGGAGATCGGGCCGGGACCAGCGCCGGCCCGACCACGCCCAGAACGCGGATGAGGGAACGGCCGCCAGGCCGACCAGCACCCACGCGCAGCCGCCGATCCAGCCGGGGGAGCCCTGCTCGACCGCGGCGACCAGGAACGTCCCGGCGATGATGTAGCCGATGCCCTCCAGCGTGTACGACGCGAAGAGCGCGGTGAACCAGCGGTGGGTGCGCGGGCCGCTCACCTGCTCTCCTGCGGAGGCGCCCGGCCGGGGCGCCGGGTCCGGCCGGGATGCCGGGTCCGGCCGGGGTGCCGGGTCCGGCCGGGGTGCCGGGTCCGGCCGCGGCGCGGATTCGGACCGGGTCGCCGGTTCGAGCTGCGACGCCGGGTCGGTCGGGGCTGCCGGGCCGGCCTGCGGCGCCGGTTCGGGCCGGAGGGTCCAGGAGGCGGCGGTCAACAGCGCGGCCAGGCCGGCCGAGGCCCACCAGGCGGCCCGCCAGTCGGCGAGCGAGCGGAGGATCAGTACCAGGAGGCCGGACAGGGCGATGCCGGCGCCGACACCGCCGAACGCCCAGCCGACCAGGTGCGCGGAGTGGCCGCGCAGCCGGCCGAGCAGCGAACTCACGGTGATGACGAAGATCAGCGCGCTGGCCGCGCCGGCGAACAGCCGCAGGGCCAGCCATACCGCGGTGCTGTGCGTCGATGGCATCGCGGCGAGCGCGGCCGTCATCACCAGCAGGGAGCCGCGCAGGACGGCCGGGGAGCGCGTCAGCCGGGGAAGGACGATGCCGAGGAGGGCACCGGCCAGGTATCCGACGTAGTTCGCGGTGGCCAGGTCCGCGCCGTTCCCCGCCGACAGGCCGGCCTGGGCGTGCATCAGGGGAAGGATCGGGGTGTAGACGAAGCGGCCGACGCCCATCCCCGCCGCCAGCGCGGCGGCCGCCTGGAACACGTGGATCCAGGTCGAGCGGTGCACGGCACCGGACGGGACGGTTCGACGGCGCGGAAAAGCCGTGGACACGGGCACGTTCCTCGGTGAGGGGAGTGGAGGACACCGGCTCCCCGCCGCCGGGGAGGAGACGGGGAGCCGAAGAGCGGCCCTTCGCCGTGCGGGGGCGACGGCGCGGGCCACAGGGGGAAGGGGCGTCTCGTGGTCAGCCGGCGGTGCCGTGGCCGCCCGGGTCGTTGGGGTGCGGCGTCAGGGGGGTGACCGTGAAGGTCATCCATTCCCACAGGGGCAGGGTCCCCAGGACCTTCTCGTGCAGTTCGGTCTCGTCGGTGGCGCGCCAGATGCCGACGCTGCGCAGTTCGCCGACCGGACGCCAGAGCCGGACCAGGTGGCCGGTGGCGGCGAGCTCCCCGGCCCGTACGGCTTCGGCGGCGCGGCGGCGCTCGACCTCGGCCGGGTCGGTGCCCTCGGGGACACTCGTAGTGATCTGTACGAGGAACTCCTTCATGGCCGTTTCCATGGCTCCAGGGTGCACACGTGACCGGGGCCGGCGCCACGACCGGCATCCTCGCTGCTGGTAGGCGGAACCTCCCAGAGCCCTACCATGGCGAGGGTGGAGTTGCGCCAGTTGCGGTACTTCGTCGCGGTCGCCGAGGAGCTGCACTTCGGCCGGGCCGCCGAGCGGTTGCTGATCGCCGGGCCTTCCCTGTCGCAGCAGATCAAAGCGCTGGAGCGGGACCTCGGCGTACGCCTGTTCGACCGCGACCGCCGCTCGGTGGCCCTCACGCCGGCCGGCGCGGCCCTGCTGCCGCACATCCGCGACCTGCTCGAACGGGCCGACGACCTGCGACGGCGCGCGGGCCGGATCTCCGGCTCCGAGACGGTGCGGCTCGGCTACGTCAACTGGGTGCCCGCCGACCTGACCGCCCGCGCCTCCGCGGTGGCCGAACTGCGCGTCGACACGTGGATCGTTCCGTCCCACGCCCAGGCCGGCCGGGTCGCCGACGGCGGCCTGGACCTCGCGGTGTGCTGGGTACGGACGACGGACCTCGCCGACCATGGCCTGCGAGCCCGGTTGCTCGGCGCCGACCGGCTCTACGCGGTCTCCACGGGAGGAGACACCGGCGAGGTCCGGGCCGAGGACACCGTCGTCCTCCTCGACGACGACACCACGTCCTGGGAGTCGTGGAACTCCTTCGCCGAAGAACTCGCCCGCGACACCGGGGCCCGCGCAGTGCGCATCTCCGACGGTGGGATCACCGGCCCCGCCTTCTTCGAGCACGTCCGCCGCAGCCGGCGTCCGATCCTGAACTCGCCCAAGGGCCAGACGGCCCCGCTGCCACCGGACCTCGTCCAGCGCCCGGTGATCGCCCCGAAGGTCTACTGGACCTGGTCGCTCGTCTGGCGGCGCGACGAGGTCCGCGCGGCCGTGCTCGCGACCGTGGACGCCCTCACCGAGGGCGTCGGCGACCTCGGCATCCACGAGCCGGACGCCTGGTTGCCCGACGGTGATCCCTACCGGCGGTAGGAGATCCCCGCGGTCGATCCGGAACCGCGAGCGCGGCGCCGTCGTCCAATCCACGGTCATGACCGCGCGCCCGATTCGGTGAGGCGCGCGGCCGCGGTGAAGTGAGGATTGCTTGTTCTCGATCTCCCAGTTCGGCTGGTCGCTGATCGCGGCCGCGGCGACGGTCCTCTTCGCCGTCGGTCTGCGGTCGTTGCTCGTCGGCATGGAGCTCGTCGGCGGGCGAGGGAGCGCGTCGGGACGGCAGAGGCGGCAGGCGAGACGGGTGGTCTCCATGACGACTCCGGTGTTCATGGGCGGCGTCATGGCGACCAACCTGCTCGATGCCGGACCGACGGCACCGGTCCTGTTCCTCTACAGCGTCGTGTGCGTCTCCATCCCGATCGCCCTGCTCCCCGTGCGCAAGCGGATGATCAAGGCCTACGTCGCCTGGACGGAGAATCCCGACGCCGAGATCAAAACCGACCGGTTCACGATCGTCTGGATCGTCGGTTTCCTGTCCGTCGTGCTCCTGGTGGCCGTGATCGCGTTGATGATGACGCCGTACGGCATGCGAAGCCGGGGCTGATCGGCGATCACGGTGCGGGCGGGGCCGGTCACGTCGGCGGCCGTGGGCCCGACGTCCGGGATACGGCGGCCCCGGAGGGGTAGCTCAGCCGCCCGGCCGGGGGCCGGCCCGCCGGTATCCGCGCCGGTCACCCGGTCGGACGGGAGGTCTCGTCCGGAAGGGCGTCGGCGCGGGCGGCGAGCCGGCGGGACAGGGCGCGCACGTCGTCGCGGAGAGCGTCCGGGGACTCGATCACGAACGGGTGGTCCAGCCAGGCGAGCATCGCGGCGACCCACTCGAGCCGCTCCGCCCGCAGCCGGACCCGTACCCAGGGCTCCGGCAGGTCACGGTCCGCCGCGAGATCCTCCACCGTCGCGATCCCGGCCGGGATCCGGGCGCGTACCTCCGCGGCGGTGCCCTGGATGCGCAGCGACACCTCGTGCAGGTACGGCACCTCGGCGAGCCCGGACAGCACACGGGCGGCCGGGTCGAACCCCTCGGGCACCTCGAACGACCCCGTCAACGCCGTCGCGGTCTCGATCCGGTCCAGCCGGAACGTGCGCACCTCGCCGCTGGCCGAGTCCGCCCCGGTGACGTACCAGCGCCCTGAATGGAGGACGATCCCGTACGGCTGCAGGGTGCGTTCGCTGCGCCGTCCGCCCCAGGAGTTGTAGCCGAGGGCGACCGGCCTGCGGTGCCGCGCGGCCTCCGCGAGCACCAGGAGCACGCCCGCCTCCGGGGTCGTCACGGGACGCGACGGAGCGGTGAACTCCACGGTCGCCAGCAGGGCCTCCAGCCGGCGGCCGAGCGCCTCGGGCAGCACCCGGCGCACCTTCGCGGCGGCGCTCTCCGCCGCGGCGACGGACGTGGTCACCAGCCCGGCCCGGCGGCCGGCGACCAGGCCGAGCAGTACGGCCAGCGCCTCCTCGTCGGTGAGCATCAGCGGGGGCATCCGGTAGCCGGGGGCGAGGCGGTAACCGCCGTACCGGCCGCGTATCGACCGGACCGGGACGTCCAGGTCGATCAGGTGGTCGACGTAACGCCGGACGGTGCGCTCGTCCACGCCGAGCCGGTCGGCGAGATCGGCGACGGTACGGGTGCCGCCGGCCTGCAGGATCTCCAGCAGGGCGAGCACCCGGGCGGTCGGTCGGGCCATGCTCTGAAGTCTGCCGCACATACCGGGCGGATTCCGTCCTGTATCCCGCCTAGCGTGCCGGTCATGGCGACTTACGTACTTCTCCCCGGGTTCTGGCTGGGCGCCTGGGCCTGGCGTTCGGTGACGGCCGAACTGCGCGGCCGCGGGCACGAGGTCCACCCGCTCAGCCTGACCGGGATGGGCGAGCGGGCGCACCTGGCCCGGCCCGACACGGACCTGGAGACGCACGTCACCGACGTGCTCAACCTGATCCGGTACGAGGATCTGCACGACGTGGTCCTGGTCGGGCACAGCTACGCCGGCGCGGTGGTGGTCCCGAGCGTCGCGGACCGGATGCCGGACCGGATCTCCCGTCTGGTGTTCGTCGACACCGGCCCGCTGCCGGACGGAATGTCCCAGGCGGACTTCGCTCCGCCGGAGGAACAGGCCCGCACCGCCGAGCTGGTGCGCACGGCGGGCCACGGCCGGGAGCTGCCGCCCCCGCCGTGGGCGCGACTGGCCGCCGAAGCGGCGGTCGACCTGCCCGGCGACGTGCTCGACCGGCTGGAGCGGCTGTCGGTGCCGCAGCCGTGGCCCACCGCCACGACCCCGGTCCGGTTGACCGGCGCGTGGGAGAAGCTCCCGCGCCGGTACGTGCTGTGCGGCTTCCGGGTGGAACAGGTCCGGGCGATGATCGGCACGGTCCCCGCCTTCCGGCACATGGCGGCCGAGGACGGGGCCTACCGGGAGCTGCCCGGCTGGCACTGGCCGATGTTCGACCGGCCGGGCGCGCTCGCGGAGATCCTGCACGAGGCGGCCGTTATGGAATAGGACACGGGTTGCGCGAACCGCGGGGCGCGGGCCATCATCAAGGCATGATCACCAACCGAAAGGGCGGCGACGCCCCGGCGCTTTGATCGCGCCCCCGCGGCGCCATGACGCCGCCGAACCGAAGGCCGACCTCAGCGCGTACGGCCTGTGGCAGGAAGCCGCCGAGATCAGGCGAGAGTGGCTCGCGTACGGCCTGTCGACACGACCGGCCGACCGGCGGACCGCCGAACACCATCTGACCAGGATCTACGCGAGGATCCTCCGTCCCCGCCCGCGGTTCCTCTGGGTGGACTCTCCGGAACAGGCGATGCCGCTCGTCACCGGACTGCCCACCCTCGATGCGCTGTACGCGCGGATCCGGGATCCCCGGCAGCGGGGAACACCACCGCTCGCCAGTGACCTGGCCATGGTCACCGCGAAGCTGCGCGGCACGCTCAGTTCCGGTGTCGCCCACACCGACCCGGAGCTGTCGCCGGTGCGGCGAGGCAAGAACAAGGAGCCCTGGCCCGAACTGCCGCCGCTCAAGGCGCTCGACGCAGGAGTTCCTCTGGGCGTCGTGCTGCACCAGGGCGTCCGCGTCGGGCTGCACCGGAGCCTCGCCCACGGGTTCCGCATCCCCGTCCGGACCACGCTCGCCGGAAGGGGGCCCGTACCGGCGTGCTGGTACGGGCAGCAGGACGCGGCGTGGATCGCCTACTACGACACGCTGCACCGCCTCGGACTGGCCTCCTACGGGCCGGACGAGCTCGACCAGCTCGGCGACTGGGCCGCGCTGGCGCGCTCGTGCGGCTGGTGGTGGCCCGGCGAGGACGTGTGCGTCGTCGTGGACCGTCCCGAACTGGTCCTCACCGAGCCGGTCCCCGGGGCCTGGCACGACGAGGTCCGGCTCCGCCGCGGCGGCGTCCGCTACCGCGACGGCTGGCACCCGCTCCTGGCATGACCGGCCGGGGGGGCGGGGCGGGGGGGCGGGGCGGGAGGGGTCCGCGGGGCGTGCCGAGGCAGGCGGGGGGGGGGCGTGCGCTGGGCGGGCCGGGTCGGCGTGGCGCGAAGGCTCGACGGCGGGGACGAGGGGAGCGCCCTCGTCCCGGCCCGCCCCGGGCGGACGACGGCGCGGTGAGCGGGGCTCCGCGGCACCGGGAACGCGGCACCGCCGTGGATGCTCCGGGCCGGTGGCCGCCGCGCGTCAAGACCGCCCCAAGGATCGGCGATCGCGCGACTCCTGCCGTTTAGGGCCGGTGGAAGGCTGGGGATGACGGCTCTCGAACAAGTCTGTCGACAGAGGACTGCCATGTCGGGTGCTGTCGGAGATCGAACGTCCCGCGGACCGGTCACATCGAGCTGGTTGTCATTCACCGGCCTGATGGTCTGCGTAGCGGGCATCTTCAACGTTCTCGATGGCCTCGCCGCCCTCCTGAAGAGGGACTATTACCAGGTCACAGCGAGCAGGCTCCTCTTCTTCGACTACACCGCCTGGGGTGTGATCTGGCTGATCCTGGGAATCGCGCAGTTCGTCGTCGGCGGTGCGATACTCGCCAGACAGCCGTGGGCGAAGGCGCCGGGAATCGCGCTCGCCGCCCTCGTCATCATCGCTCAATTCGCCTTCCTGAACGCCTCCCCGGTGTGGTCGATCATCGTCATCGCCTTCTGCGTTCTCATCATCTACGGGCTGGTGGTCTCGCCGGCGGGCTCGGTCGCGCTCTGACGCCGAACGCCGGCGGAATCCCGTAAGGCCGCACCCGGCCACGGCCCGGTCGACCACCGCGTCGACCGGGCGGTCCGCTCCTCAGGCGGGAGCGGACCGGCGCCCGGTCGGCGGCCGGGTCAGGACTGGGGCAGGGCGTCGAACTCGACGACCTGCCGCACCTCGACCTCGATCTCCTCGAACAGGTCGGCGTACTCCTGGGCGTACCTCACGGCCTGCGCCCGGTCCTCGGCGTTGATCAGCGCGAATCCGCCGATGACCTCCTTGGCCTCGGTGAACGGCCCGTCGGTCACCTTGGTCGCCGCGCCCCGGTCCTTGCGGACCAGCGCGCCCTTCTCGGAGGGGTGGACGCCCTCGGCCGTGATCAGGATGCCCCGCTCGGACCAGTCCTGGATCATCGCGCCCATCTTCGCGATGAACTCCTGGCTGGGGTTCCAGGCCTCCGGGGCGCGCTCGTCGAGGCGGTGCATCATCAGGAATCGCATGGCTGTCTCCCTTGTCGTCTCGGGCCGGGTCCGGTGGGTTCCGGACGCGTTGGCCGGCCGTCACCTACGCGTCGAACGACGACGCGACGAATCGACACCCCGGCCAGAATTTTCTTCGCCGCGTTCTACGGTCGCGAACCGGACCCGAACAGGGGCGTGGACGCGAGGGGGCCGACGTAGAGCCAGGCGCCGTCCTGGAGGACGAAGCGGCTGTGCTCCTCCATGTGCCCGGGGCGGTTCCGCAGGAGGTAGTGGGCGCGGAAGCGGACGGTGCCGTCGGTGTCGAGATAGCTCCCGCCGGAGGTGCCGAGGACCTCGAGGCGCTGCCACCGGAGCGTCTCGTCGAAGTCGATGTGCGGCGGCCGCGTCGACGGGTGCCAGGTGTGCAGGAGATAGGCCTCGTCCTGGACGCAGAAGGCGGCGTACCGCGAGCGCATCAGCCGCTCCGCGGTCGGCGCCTTCGCGTTCCCGCGGTGGAACCGCCCGCAGCAGTCGTCGTACGTCGCGGGCAGCCCGCAGGGGCAACTCGCCGCGTCGGGGCCGTCCTGGGTCATGCGTCTCATTGTGGCCGGAACGAGGTCATGACCGCGACTGGGTCAGGACCGCGTCGAGCACGGCTCGAAGGGCGTCGGGCCGCAGTACGCGGAGCGCGGAGAACGCCGCACGCCAGTGTTCGCCGCCGAGGAGATCGGCGGTGATCCGCTCCGCCTGGTTTCGATCCTGGTCGGCGAGGAGTTCCGCGAGGTAGGCGAGCGCCCTCGCCCGTTCCTCGGGGTCGATGACGACCCGGGCGACCGCTTCGGCCTCGCCCGGAAGCCCCGTCCGAGCGAGGGCGACGGCACAGAAGACGTGAGCGGTGTCGTGGATGACGTCCGGCAGGGCGCCGACGGACGTATGACCGGGAAAGTCTCCCTCCAGCGCGGACCGGCTCTTCCACGCCAACGCCTGTGCGCCCTCAGGGGCGATCGGGGCCAGTCCGAGCGCGAGCATCGCCAGCGATTCCGTTCTATGTCGGTTGGACTCGGCCGGTATCCGACTGCGCCCGATCTCCACGAGACGGCGGGCGGACGCGGGATCGCGGGCGGCGACCGCGCGCGCGAGCGCGCCCAGGTCCGGCACGATGGCCCACCACGGCCGCTCATGCCCGGGATCGACCCAGCGGAAGTCCAGGACCGGATCCGCAGCGGGCTCCTCGGGCGGGAACGGCTTGAGCAGTCGCAGAGGGCGGCGGAGCAGCCCGGCGTCGGCGAGCGCCGCGAGCACGGCCGCCCGGATGCGCAGTCTTTCGAGGCCCTCGTACCGCGCGCAGACGAAGAGGGCCGCCTGGACGGCCTTCGTCGCCGGCCGCGGCCGGCGACGGCTGACCAGCGCCTCGCCCAGGCGGCGCACGGCGCCGGCGAGGTCGTCGGACGACGCGCCGGCCAGCGTCGTCGCGTCCGTGATCCGGCCCCCGAGGAGGGCGGCCGACATGGCGTTCTCGGCCACGGCGTCACGCTGGTCACAACGGTCCAGCACGGCGAGTGTCCGCTCCAGGTCACCGGCGGCGGCGAAGGTCCGGGCGGCGACCGACTCCGACCATGAGTCCTTCGTGTCCATCGCCGCAACGGCCTGCGCCGCCCGGGACGGGTCGTCGGTGGCCAGCGATTCGGCGAGCGCCGCGAGCGTTTCGTCGCGGTGCTGGACGTGCGGAGTCGAATGGGCCGCGCGGAGGGCCTGATCGGCGAGGCGGAGGGCTTCGGCCGGAGCGGCGGTGACGAGCGCCCCGGCCACCGTGGTGAGCGCGGCGGCGCCGAAGTAGCCGTCCGCTGCCCGGCGGACCGCCTCCTCCGAGTGCCCCGACACGGCGAGTCTCTCGACGAATTCAAAGAGCCAGTGATTCTTGATCACGGGATTCGGCTCCTCGTCGATGAGCGTCCCGGCCTCCTCCATCCGGCCCGCCCGCAGCAGTCCGCCGAGCAGTTCCTCACCCGTCACCGCCCTGACGAAGCCCGTGAGTTCGGCGAAGGCGCGTTGCGCCTCGTCGAGCCGGCCCGCCCCGATCAACGTCCGGATCGCGGCGGGCCGGCCGATCTCCCGAGACTCGAGCGCGTCCGACGCCCGGCGCACGAGCGAGGGAAGACGATCGGGGTCCAGGCGCGTGGCGGCCTTCGCTATCAGGTCGTACGCATCGGGGGAATCGCCGCCCTCCGCGGGGGACCGGGCCAGCCGGTCCGCCTCGTCGAGCAGCCGGCGAGCCCGGGTGAGGTCGACGTCTTCCAGACCCATCGCCACGGCCGTGAGAGCCCGGATCCTCCAGAAGGTATCGGGGGCGTCGATCCCGCGGGCGATCGGCTCGGCCGCTGCGACGTTCCCGCTTTCCACCAGCGCCTCAACGAGCTTGTAGCGTGCGTTTCCGTCGTCCGGGTCGATGAGTGACTCGCACTCGCGGACCAGGTGCGGGACCTCGCCCGGGCGGAGAAGGGAACACGGCACGATCAGGTCGATGAGGCGGTGAGCACGACGCCCCCTGTTCGCGGAGGTGGCGGCGGGTACGGCCGAGAGGGCGGCGCTGAGGGCATGCCCTGCCCGCTCCGGGGCCGACTCGGCCAGCGTGACGGCGAGCCGCGCGTACGTCGTGGAGCCGCCGTTGACCGTGGCCAGGGTCTGGGCCCGTGCCACCTGACCGAGGCGGGCGTACAACGCGGGCAGGTCCGGGGGAACGGTCCCGCGCTCGCTGATCCGGCTCCGGTCCTCGGCCAGCAGTGCCGCCGTCAACAGGTCCGGACGGCTCTGGCGTACCAGGAGGTTCAGCGCGGTGTTCAGCTCGGTCAGGGAGACGTAGTGCGAGCCGGTACGCCTCAGCAGCAGGTCCTGCCGAGCGCGGTCGGTGGCGAGCGCGCAGAGCCGGGGCAGGTCCGCCAGGAAGATCAGCTGTCGCCCGTACGGCTGGAGCAGGTAGTTCGGGGTGTCCTCCGGCCAGCCACGGTCGCGGTAGCCCTCCGCCCAGCGGTGCAGCCGCTCCCGGTGCGCTCGCAGAGCGGCTTCGCCCAGGGCCGCCTCGGCTTCGGCGCGCAACGTCTCATGAGCGAAGAGGTAGACCCTGTCGGACGCCTCACGGGACTGCAGGCGCAGGCTCCGCCCGAACGCGCTGCCGAGCCGACCGCTCAGCTTGAACCGCGGCATACCGGTGAGCTCGATCAGATCGGAGAGGGTGAGCCCGCCACCGCAGGCGGCGATGAGCCCGAGGACGCCGGCCATCTCGGGCCGGCGCAGCAGCTCGCCGAGCTCATGCCTGGCCTCGGCCTCGGTGTGCCGGGCGTACGGCGTCGGGTCGAGCTGCCAGCGGGGGCAGTGGTGCAGCGGGTGCCCGCCGGACACGTCACTGGGCACACCGGGATGCGGCCGGCTGCTGACCAGGACGCGGACGCCGTCCGGTGGTCGCTTCGGCAGCAGGTAGGCGATGCTCGGATTACGGCCCTGGTCCTCGTCCAGCCCGTCGACGACCAGCAGGAGCCGCTCACCGCGCTCGCGGCACCGGAGGGCCGCCGCGTCGAGCAGGTCGAGGAACAGGCCGCGCCGGGCGACCTGCGTGCCGGCGACGGCCTCGGTACGGCCCGCGATGACGGCGAGCTGCTCGATCATCGCCTGGAGGAACGCCTCCGCGTCGGCATAGCCCGACATGCGGGAGGTGACGAAGAACGATGCGGCTCGCACCCCGGCCGGTGGGTGGAGCACGAACCACGACGTGAGCGCGGTCTTCCCGGCCCATGGGCGGCCGCGCAGCCAGAGGTAGGGCTCCGGGCCCGCGCAGAACTCGACCAGCCGGGCCAGATGGTCCTCGCGCTGGACGAGCCGTTCCGGAGCGATGTCCTTGACCTGAGCGACGTAGGTGGCCTCGGTGAGCGCGCCGAGGTCGTGGGGCAGCACGTCCGGAAGGGCGTCCGGAATGTCCAGGAACGCGCGCAGGTCGGGTGGGAAGCCGTCCACGCGGAGCGCGGTCAGCCGGCCGGTGCCCTCCTTGGGATGGTGCTGGTGCACGAGGCCGATCAGGTGTTCCCCGGCGAAGACCGGGGCGCCCGACATGCCCTCCCAGGGGGAGTGCCCGGGCTCGGCCGAGGGCGGTGCGGGCACGGTGAGCTCTAAGGCGCCCGACCTGGCGTTGGCCAGGACGGCGACGGAGCCGACGACGTGCGCGGTGTCCCGGTAGACCCCGCCGGTGTCCTGGCGCAGCTTGAAGCGGGGGAAACCGAGGCTGGAGCACTGCAGGACGGCGTCCCGGTGACCGATCCGGCCGTACCGTACGGGCTCCGTGGGCGCGCCGTCGACGGTGAGTACGGCGACGTCCGCGCCGGGGAGGGCGCTGCGCACCTCGGCGATGGTGGCCGTCCACTCGCCGGGCCGGTCCGCCTCGAACCGCACCCGGATCTTCGCCGCGCCCGCCACCACGTGCGCGGCGGTGAGGACCCGGTCCGTGGCGACCAGGTATCCGGAGCCCCGCCGTCCGGCCGTGTCACCCGGCAGGTCGACGATCACCTCCGCGGCGCGCTCGGGGATCACGGTCAGCGCTCGCGCGGCTCGGTCCTGCCACCGACCCAGGGCGTGGCGTCACCGAGCCTGGGCTGAAGGGTGAGCTTGACGCGCTGCGTCGAGGCCGTCGTGTCCTTGAGGTCGGTGCCGAGCTCCAGCACCCAGAACTTCACCTTGCCGCCCAGATCGTCCTCCTGGGTGACCGCCACGCTTATCTCGAGCTCGATCGCGCCGAGTTCGAGCCGGAGCGACTCGTCCCTGGCCGCGTCGATCGCCGTCGTCAGCTCCTCGCGGAGCTCTCTGATGACCGTGGACAGCTCGATCATTCGACCCCCAAGGCGTTGCGTTGGCCATACGATAACCGGCACGTCGGATCCGGTCCGGCCCTCGGCATTCCTCCCGCGCGTTCATCGACGGACGCCACGTGCGAGGGAGACGGGTGTCGCGGGGGTGGGCGTCGCCGTGACCGGAGCGCGCGGACGCCCCTGGCTCTCGTACTTTCGGCTGATCAGGAGCGGCGTCCTCCCCCGTACGATGGGGCGGTGCTCGGCCTTCTACGCTCCGTTTGGGAGGAACCCCGGCCTCCCGGCGCCCCGGTGCGGGTACGGCGGGACTGGGTGCTCGTCGGAGTGCTCCTGCCGGCCGCGGTGCTCGAAGGAGTGCTTCGGCCGGACGTTCCGTGGCGGATGCTCTCGGTCGTCCTCGCCGCCGGGCTCGTGCCCCCGTTGCTGTGGCGCCGGACCAGGCCGTTGGCGACGATCGCGGTCACCATCGGGGCCTCCGCCCTCGCCACGCTGCTCACGACCGGGCAGCCACCGGGGCTCTACACGATGGCGTACCTCATCCTCCTGCCGTACGCGCTGTTCCGGTGGGGGTCCGGGCGACAGACCGTCATCGGAGCGGCGATCATCTTCGCCAAGGTCGTCCTCTCGCTGGCCACCGGCGACACGAGCCTCACCGACTCGGTCGCCCTCACCGCCGTCCTGTTCGCGGCGATGGCTCTGGGCGGAGCCTTCCGGTACCGGGCCGGCGCACGGATGCGCGAACTCGACCAGGTCAAGCTGCTCGAACGGGAACGATTGGCCCGCGACCTGCACGACACCGTCGCCCACCACGTGTCGGCGATCGCGATCCGCGCCCAGGCGGGCCTGGCGACCGCGCCGTCGAACCCGGACGCCGCGACCGACGCGCTCCGGGTGATCGAGACGGAGGCGTCCCGTACGCTCGCCGAGATGCGCACGATCGTCCGCGCCCTCCGCCGGGACGAACCGGCGGAACTCGCGCCCGGCCCGCGCGTGACCGACCTCGAAGAACTCGCGAGCGGCGCCCGCGGCGGTCCGTCCGTGGACGTACGGATCGCCGGCGACCTCGGCGACCTCGCTCCGCCGGTCGCGGCCGCGCTGTACCGCCTCGCCCAGGAGTCGGTCACCAACGCCCGGCGGCACGCCAGGCACGCCACTCGCATCGAGGTTCGCGTCGCGGCCGACGACACGTCCGTGCGCCTGCGCGTGAGCGACGACGGTGACACCACCCTCGTACGCCCGAACGCGTCGCCGGGATACGGGCTCATCGGAATGATCGAACGCGCCGGCCTGCTCGGCGGCACCTGCGAGGCCGGGCCGGATCCCGAGCGAGGGTGGACCGTGACCGCCGTCCTGCCGCGTACGGGTGGGTGAGATGAGCGTCCGCGTGATCGTCGCCGACGACCAGGAGATCGTCCGTACCGGGCTCAGGATGATCCTCGACGCCCAGCCGGGCATCGACGTGGTGGGCGAGGCCGCCGACGGCCGGCGAGCCGTCGAACTCGCCCGGCGAGAACGCCCTGACGTGTGCCTCTTCGACATCCGGATGCCCGGACTCGACGGCATCGAGGCCACCCGTCTCCTCGCCGGTCCGGGCGTCGAGGCCCCGATGGCGGTCGTCGTCATCACCACGTTCGACCTCGACGAGTACGTCTACGCCGCGCTCAAGGCCGGGGCCCGGGGGTTTCTGCTCAAGGACGCCGGCCCGGCCCTGCTCGCCCAGGCCGTCCACGCCGCCGCCGACGGCGACGCGCTCATCGCCCCGAGCGTCACCGCGCGCCTGCTGCAGACGTTCGCCGACACCGCGCCCGCGCCTGCGCCCGTGCACCCCATCGACCCGCTCACGGAGCGGGAGGAGCAGATCCTCGCCGCCGTGGCACGGGGCCGGACGAACGGCGAGATCGCCGATGAGCTGCACATCACTCTCAGCACGGTGAAGACGCACGTCACGAGCCTGATGACCAAACTCGGCGTCCGGAACCGCGTCGACATCGCCATCTGGGCGTACGAGACGAAGCGCGTCGGCAACCGGTTCGGGCGAGGTGGCGCGCCGAACCGGTGACGAACCACGGCGCGCCGAACCGGTGACGCGCCGAAAGTACGACCTCTCCCTCGGACGATCGGCTGTTCGGCGCAGGACCTTCTCCCGATGAACCGCACCGCGTCAACCGTCACGATCGGGTCATCACCGATCGAAGCGCGGCGAAGGACGCCCCTGCGGCCGTCCCGGCGCGCTGCCGCCGGTCGGCCGGGACCGAGAAGGGATTTCGCCGTGACCTCCTCCACCGAGAAGAAGCGGACCACGCGCGCCAGGGGAGACAGGCTCATCCCCGCCGGGCTGCTCGCGCTCAGCGCCGTCCCGGTCGCCGCGGGCATGGCCCGCGTGACCGAACTGGCCGGTGGCGCGCAGATCACGCCGGAGAACGCCCGGTTCTTCGCATCACCCGTGCCCGTGGTCGTGCACATCGTCAGCGTCACCCTGTTCAGCGTGCTGGGCGCGTTTCAGTTCGCGCCGGGCCTCCGCCGCCGGCGGCTCGCCTGGCATCGCGCCGCCGGGCGGGTACTGGTGCCGGCCGGAGTCGCCGCCGCGCTGTCGGGCCTGTGGATGACCGTGTTCTACCCCTGGCCCGCCGACACCGGTGCGGTCCTCACCGGGGTCCGGCTCGTGTTCGGCTCGGCCATGGTCGCGTCCATGGTCCTCGGCTTCGCCGCGATCCGGCGGCGGCGTATCGCCGCGCACCGCGCCTGGATGATCCGCGGATACGCGATCGGGCTGGGCGCGGGCACTCAGGTGCTGACCCAACTGCCCTGGATGCTGATCGTCGGGCCGCTCGCCAAGCCCAGCAAGGCGGTGCTCATGACCGTCGGCTGGCTGATCAACCTCGCCGTCGCCGAATGGATCATCCGCCGCCGGCCGACCGGCCGCGGAGCCGGTCCGACCGCTCGCGCGGTGGCCCCGCCCGTCGCGGGAGCGGTTCGCCGACCTCGGCAAGGGTCAGGACGTCGCTGGTGCCGGGTCACCCGTCCTGACGGGCCGCGGCGCGGTGGCGCTGGGCGGCGTCGGCGGTCAGGACGGCGTCCAGCAGGCCGGGGAACAGCGCGTTGAGGTCGGCCCGGCGCAGGGCGGTCATCTTGGCGGTGCCCCGGTAGACCTGGCTGATCAGGCCCGCCTCGCGGAGGACGCGGAAGTGGTGCGTGGTGGTCGACTTGGTGACGGCCAGGTCGATGGCGGAGCAGGCGACCTCCTCGCCCGGCGGGAGTTCGGCGAGGCAGCGGACCACGTGGAGGCGCGCCGGGTCGGACAGCGCGTGGAGCACCGACTCGAGCCGGATGTCCGTGCGCGCGGGGTGGTCGAGGACCCGGCCGGTGGTCGGCACGGCGCTCCTCCCTTCGTCGTCGAGTACGACGCCCTTCGTAGTTTGGCATTTCTCGTACTACGGCGTATACCGTACTAAAGTATCCGGCCGAAGGAGAATGATCCGTGAGTGCGTTGTTCGAGCCTCTCACCCTGCGAGAGCTGACGTTCCCCAATCGCGCGTGGATGTCGCCGATGTGCCAGTACTCCGCCCCGGACGAGGGACCAGACACGGGCGTCGCGGGCGACTGGCACCTGGCGCACCTGGGCACGCGCGCGGTGGGCGGCGCGGGGCTGGTCATCACCGAGGCCACGGCGGTCAACCCCGAGGGCCGGATCAGCCCCGCCGACCTCGGCCTGTGGAACGACCGGCAGCGGGACGGGCTCGCCCGCATCGTCGCGTTCCTGCGCGCGCACGGCAGCGTGCCCGGCATCCAGCTCGCGCACGCGGGCCGCAAGGCCTCCACCGAGCGCACCTGGCGGGGCGGCGGCCCCATCGCCCCCGACGAGCCGTACGGCTGGCGGCCGGTGGCCCCGAGCCCGCTGCCGTTCAGGGCGGACGGCCCGGTGCCGGCCGAGCTCACGCGCGAGCAGATCGGCCGCGTCGTGGAGGACTTCGCGGCGGCCGCCCGGCGTGCCCTCGACGCGGGGTTCCAGGTGGCGGAGATCCACGGCGCGCACGGGTACCTGATCCACCAGTTCGCCTCGCCGCACACCAACCACCGCACCGATGAGTACGGCGGCTCGTTCGAGAACCGGATCCGGCTCGCGCTGGAGGTCGTGGACGCCGTACGCGCGGTCT
The DNA here is from genome assembly GCF_024055715.1 of Actinoallomurus soli. Taxonomy (GTDB): domain Bacteria; phylum Actinomycetota; class Actinomycetes; order Streptosporangiales; family Streptosporangiaceae; genus Actinoallomurus; species Actinoallomurus soli. The sequence goes on along the minus strand of NZ_JAMXMV010000002.1, from coordinate 287,869 downwards.
GGCCCGACGAGCTCCCGCTGTTCTACCGGGTCTCGGCGACGGACTGGCTGACCGAGAACCCCGAGGACGACCGCGAGGGCTGGACGGCGCCCGACAGCGTACGGCTGGCCAAGGAGCTGCTCGCCCACGGCATCGACCTCATCGACGTCTCAACCGGCGGCATCGCCTCCGGCGCGCGGATCACCACCGGGCCGGGCTACCAGGTGCCGTTCGCCGCGCAGATCAAGGCCGAGACGGACGTGCCGGTCGCCGCGGTCGGTGAGATCACCGAGCCCCGCCAGGCCGAGGAGATCGTCGCCTCCGGGCGCGCCGACGCGGTGCTCCTGGGGCGCGAGCTGCTGCGCGACCCGTACTGGCCGAACCGCGCGGCCCGCGAACTCGGCGCCGAGCCGACCTGGCCCGACCCGTACCACCGCGCCGTCTGACCCCCTTGCCCCGGCTCAGCCGATCGGCATGGTCACGGCGAGCGGCCAGCCGAGCAGCACGCCGCCGACCACGGCGGTCAGCCAGGCCGGGGCCCGGACCGCCCGCAGCGCCGCCGCCTGAACGCCCTGCCAGACGAGCAGCGCGGCGAGCAGCGGCGCCACGAGGAGGACGAACGGCGGGGCGGCGCCGAGGAGCACGGCCAGGCACAGGCCCGCCAGCGCCCCGGCGATGGTCCAGGCGTGGATCATCGTCGCGGCGCGCCGGCCGTACCCGGCGCACAGCGCCTCGACTCCGCCGAAGAACAGCGCCGCGCACGCCGTGACCGGGACGAGGGCCCACACCCGCGGGCCGACGGGCACGGCGTGCGCCCAGCCGAGCTGCGCCGGCACGGCGAAGGACAGCACCGTCCAGGCCGCCAGGACCACGGCGGCCGCGGCGGTCGCCGGCCGTGTCCCGTCGCTCCGGCCGCCGGTTCGCCCGGCGAGCCGTAGGCCGAGCAGGATGGCGACGCCGATCACGCCGAAGAACCCCGCGAGCGGCCCCGCGACGGCCAGCGGCAGCAGGTTCCGGGGGAGCACCGCCATCGCCGGCAGGGCCACCGCGACGGCGAGCGCGGGCACGCCGAGCGCGACCGGAAGAGGAGCCGGGCGACGTTCGCGGCCGGGCGGCGGCATCCGCCCGAGCAGGGCCGAGGCGATCGCGCCGAAGCTCAGCACGGCCGCGAGATGCAGGAGCATCGCCGATGCCGCGCGCCGTACCGGGCGCAGGCCGACGCCGCCGCGCGCCGCCGGGCGGCCGAAGCCCGCGTCGAACCAGGAGGCGACCTCCCGGTGGGTCTGCGGGGCGAACAGGATGGAGACGTGCTCGACGCCGCCGACGAGCACGGCGCGGCGGGCGGTCCCGGCCTGCGGATCCCCGTACGTCACGCCGGCGCGTCCCTGCGAGTAGGCGGCGCGCAGCGCGGCCACGGCGCCGTCGCGGTAGCCGGGGAACTCCAGGCCGCCGGCGAGCAGGAGCAGGTCACGGGGGCGGGACGCGGATCCGGGCACCGCCATCGCGCCCTGGGAGATCGCCACTGTGGCGCGGATGCCGGCGTGCGCGGCGGCGTACCGCAGGACCGCGGCGGCGCCCATCGAGTGACCGAGGAGCCCGATCCGCCCGCCGTCCACCCACGGCAGGGCGCGCAGGTGGCCGACGGCGGCGTCCAGGTCGTGGTCGAGCCGGGCGTCGGCGGCCGGTCCCTCGCCCGTGCCCGGCAGCCGTTCGGTGTTCGCGCCGTGACCGGCGAGGTCGACCAGCTCGACCGCGTACCCGCGGCGCGCCAGCGTGTCCGCGAAGCCGCGCATGAGCTGCCTGCTCGCGCCCAGGCCGTGGGCGATGACGACGCCGGGCAGCCTGCCGGTCGTCCGCGCGGGGCGGGCGATCTCGACGGGCACGCCGGCCACGACGGCGGACCGGCGTTCGAGGCCGTCGTCCGCCGTGGCCAGGCCCAGGACCCCGGCCGCCGCGGCGATCAGGGCGAGGACCAGCGCGATCGGGCGCAGGGGAACGCGGGCCGGCCGGCCCGGCCCGGTCGTTCCCGGCGGTGGCCCCGTCTGGTGGTCGAGTTCCACGGTGCGTCCCCTGCCGCTCGGCTTCCCCGGAGATCCCGGTCGGCGAGATCTGACGCGTGCGGCGAGCACGGAGTTCGGAGCCTTCGCGCTTGCATAGTGATGCATGGCCGTGCATACTTGTGCTCATGTCCAAGGTGCTGACCTCCCTGCCAGTCGGCGAGCGCGTCGGGATCGCCTTCTCCGGCGGCCTCGACACTTCGGTAGCGGTCGCGTGGATGCGCGAGAAGGGTGCGGTCCCGTGCACCTACACCGCTGACATCGGCCAGTACGACGAGCCCGACATCGCCTCGGTGCCCGGGCGTGCCACCGCGTACGGCGCGGAGGTCGCCCGGCTGATCGACTGCCGGGCCGCCCTCGTGGAGGAGGGCCTGGCGGCGCTGGCCTGCGGGGCGTTCCACATCCGGTCCGGCGGCCGCACGTACTTCAACACCACCCCGCTCGGCCGGGCCGTCGCGGGCACGCTGCTGGTGCGGGCCATGCTCGAGGACGACGTCCAGATCTGGGGCGACGGCTCCACCTTCAAGGGCAACGACATCGAGCGGTTCTACCGGTACGGCCTGCTCGCCAACCCCTCCCTGCGGATCTACAAGCCGTGGCTCGACGCGAAGTTCGTCAACGAGCTCGGCGGCCGCAAGGAGATGTCCGAGTGGCTGCTCGCCCACGGCCTGCCCTACCGGGACAGCACGGAGAAGGCCTACTCCACGGACGCGAACATCTGGGGCGCGACCCACGAGGCCAAGTCGCTGGAGCACCTGGACGCGGGCATCGAGATCGTCGAGCCGATCATGGGCGTACGGTTCTGGGACCCCGAGGTGGAGATCCCGGCCGAGGACGTCACGATCGGCTTCGAGGCCGGGCGGCCGACCACGATCAACGGCAAGGAGTTCGGCTCCGCCGTCGACCTGGTGCTGGAGGCCAACGCCATCGGCGGCCGGCACGGCCTGGGCATGTCCGATCAGATCGAGAACCGCATCATCGAGGCCAAGAGCCGGGGCGTCTACGAGGCGCCGGGCATGGCGCTGCTGCACGCGGCGTACGAGCGGCTGGTCAACGCCATCCACAACGAGGACACCCTCGCGAGCTACCACAACGAGGGTCGCAAGCTGGGCCGGCTGATGTACGAGGGCCGCTGGCTGGACCCGCAGGCGCTCATGCTGCGCGAGTCGCTGCAGCGCTGGGTCGGCACGGCCGTCACCGGCGAGGTCACCCTGCGGCTGCGGCGCGGTGAGGACTACTCCATCCTGGACACCTCCGGGCCGGCGTTCAGCTACCACCCGGACAAGCTGTCCATGGAGCGGACCGAGGACGCCGCGTTCGGCCCGGTCGACCGGATCGGCCAGCTGACCATGCGGAACCTCGACATCGCCGACTCCCGTGCCAAGCTGGAGCAGTACGCCGCGGTGGGCATGGTCGGCAGCAACCGCCCGCACCCGACCCTCATCGGCGCCGACCAGGCCGCCTCGACCGGGCTGATCGGCGCGATGGCCGAAGGCGGCGCCGAGGCGATCGCCTCCCGCGGCCCGGGCGGCCGGGGAGAGGTCGTTCCCGCCGACGAGGAGCTGCTCGACCACGCCGCGATGGAGTCCGGCACCGACTGAACCACGATGAGGTCCGTACCGGCCGAGCCGCCCTGAGGCTCGGCCCCGGCGGACCGGCCGGGGTGCCCCCTCGGGTTCCCCGGCTTTCCGGCGTGCCGGCCGTCAGGACTCCGCGACGACGATGTAGAAGGTCACGGCGGCGAGGAACGGGCCGCTCGTGAGGTGGTCCAGCCAGCGTCGCGCCTCCTCGCCGGTGAGATATCCGGCGTCGACGGCGCGCCCGGTGGTGCGCTCCAGCCCGAGCACCCGGTCGGCCGCCCGGACGTCCCGGAAGACCGGCGTGACGGGCAGGACCGCCGGCACGGAGAAGCCGGCGCCGGCGGCCAGCCGGGCGAGCTGCCTGCCGATGCTCGCGTTGCGGATCACCTTGTCGGCGACGTGGCGGGTGTAGGCGCGGGAGAGGCCGCCGTCCGGATGGTCGATGGCGAGGGTCTCCCAGTCGGGCTCGCCCATGACCAGCCGCCCGCCGGGCCGCAGCACCCGGCGGATCTCGCCGAGCGCCCGGACGGGGTCGGCGACGTGCTGCAGGACGCGATCCGTACGGGCCCGGTCGGCGACGCCGTCCGCCAGGGGCAGGTCGTGGACGTCACCGAGGCGGACCTCGACGACGGGTCGGTCGGCGGTGCGCTCCCGCGCGGTGTCGACCATGGCCTCATCGAGGTCGACGCCGATCACCGCGCCGCCGGAGCCCACCGCGTCGGCGAGCGAACCCAGGTCGGTGCCCGGGCCGCACCCGAGGTCCAGCACCGTCTGGCCCGCCCGAACGCCGAGCTCCTCCAGCATGAGCCGCTTGTACGACCGGCCCAGATCGGTCCCGGCGAGCCGGTCGAGGTAGGCGATGGGGTCCGGCCTGGTCGTCTCGAACGCCGATGAGGTCATGATCCCCATTCAACCTGACCCGGCCGACTCGTTCTCCAGGCTGATGGCATCGCTCCGGTCGGGGGCGACACTGGGGACATCGGTCCACGCGGCGGGGAGGAGCACGAGTGCGAGGACGTCGGAGGCGATGGCTGGTCGTGCCGGTCATGGTCGCCGTGGCGGCACTGGCGTCGGCGTGCGGCGGAGGGGACTCCGGCGGCGCGCTCCCGCAGCGGTCCGCGACACCCCACGCCGGCTCGGCGACCCGGCACGACGCCACGGCCCGGCCCGGCCCGACGCCGACCGGGCCGTACGACCCCGTGCGGTTCGCCGCGCAGGTCCGCAAGCACGCGCGTGAGGCCGGGATCGCCCCGCAACTGCTGATGGCGATCCTGTACAACGAGTCGGACAAGCCACACGACCCGGCGTTCGAGCGGGCCTGGCAGAGGATCAAGCCGGACGCCGCGTTCGGCATCGCCGACATGCACAGGGCCGCGTTCGACGAGGTCAAGCGCGGTCGCTCCTTCGCCGGTCGCCGGTGGGACGAGCTACCGGACGACCCGGACCTCGCGATCACCGCGGCGGCCTGGTATCTCCACGACCTGGCCGCCCGCCTGCCCGCCCGATGGTCGAGCCGGTACACCCGGAACGACCTGCTCGCCCTCGGCTACAACGCCGGCCCCGGGAACATGCTGGCGTTCGCCCGGGGAGCCCGGCCGGGATCGATCGCCCAGTCCTACCTGGACCGGCTGCACCAGACCTGGAAGACGGCCGGGCGCGCCGTCCACGGCCGGTAGCAGGCGGCCGCACGACCCCTGACCCGACCTCCACGGCCGGTAGCAGGCGGCCGCACGCACCTGACCCGACCCTCGGGTCTCGCTCACCCGGCCTCCGCGGCGGTCCGTACGAATCGGGCGACCGTCAACAGGTCGCGGAAGCGGAAGTACGCCGCCTGCCCACCGCACCACCGGTCGGGTTCCTCCCGCCGCCGCCGGAGTTCGGCGACGCACGCGTCGAGCATCCGCCGCTGTTCGCCCGCCAACGGGCCGCCGGAACGCAGAGCGGCGTTGACGCAGGAGTTCAGGTCCTCGGTGACCTGGTCCGGTGGTCCCAGGAGGGCGGGGAGGCGGTCGCGGCGCCAGAATTCCAGGGCGTGGAGCGCCGCGCGTCCGGGCGCGCCGTACCAGTGGCCGGGGAAGCGGCCGGGGTTCGGATCCGTCGGCCGAGGGCTGCGCAGGCCGTGGCGTTTCGCCAGTGCACGCATGGCCGCGTACGCGCGGACGTCCGCCTTCCACGCCTCACGGCTCTCGATCAGCGCGTCGAGGGCCCGCAGCAGGGCCGCCTCATCGCGGCCGAACGGCCCCGCCAGCTCCTCCAGGAAGCTCAGGGTCGCGTGAAATCCGATCGGCCGGTAGAGCTGAACGCAGGAGCGAAGCGCGGACACCCGCCGGCCGTACGGCAGGGCGGTGTCCCGCACCTTCCGCGCGTAGACCCCGAAGCTCATCGGATCAGCCCGCGAGGAAGCGCTCGGCCGTCGCGGCGAACTCCCTCGGAGCGGTGACCCAGGGGAAATGCGCCCCCGGCACCGAGGCGCTCCGCCCCTCGGGGAAGACCGCGGCGTACGCGGCGGCCTGCTCGGGGGTGGGGGACGGATCGTCCTCTCCGGAGATCACCAGGACGGGTGCCGTGAGCCGCTCGACGGCCGTACGGGTGGCGTCCGGGTCGAACGCGACCTCGCCGTAGAAGCCCTCGGCCGCCGCGCGTACGGGTGGGCAGGACCGCGCGTGCGCCTCGGCCGTCCGGTCCCAGGGACTGTAGAAGAACGGCCGGGCGGCGAGGTAGGTCTCCTCGCGCTCGTCACCGGACTCCCACGCTTCCAGCGCGGCGAGCGCCTTCTCGTACCACGGCTCGGCCGACCGGCGGCGGATCACGGCCGACCACTCCTCGTCGGTCGGCTCCAGCCCGACCGCGCGCGGGCTCGGCGTCGTCAGGACGAGCCGGCGGATGCGGTACGGGTGCCGTGCGGCGTAGAGGACGGCGACATCGGCGGCGGCCGAATGGGCGAGCAGATCGATCATCTCCAGCCCCAGATGTTCGCGCAGGGCCTCGACGTCGGCGACGAGCCGGTCGGCCCGGTAACCGCTCGGATCCGCAGGCGCGGCCGAGCCGCCGGTCCCCCGGTTGTCGAGCAGGATCAGCCGGCGCGACGCCGTCAGGCCGCCCAGATCGCCGAGGTAGCCCGAAGGCCGTCCCGGCCCGCCCGGGAGGCAGATGAGCGGATCCCCCTGGCCGGCGAGGTGATACGCCAGAACGGTCCCGTCGTGGGAGGAGTAAGTCGGCACGGGGTCAAGGCGATCACAGGCGGAGTGGGCGGGCAAACCGGGCGTCCGCCGGAGGGGGGGCCTCGCGGGAATGGCGGGAAGCGGTCAGAGACACCGTGCGGGAACCCGGGGACGTCGGCGTACGATCCGGAGCGTGGTCGCCCATGACGCCTTCCTCGCCGACTGCCCGGCCCGGACCACCCTGGCGCTGGTCTCCGACACCTGGTCGGTGGTCGTCGTGATCGCGCTCGGCCGTGGTCCGGCCCGCTACTCCGAACTCCGCGAGAAGGTCGGCGGCATCAGCAAGAAGATGCTGACCCAGACGCTGCGCAGGCTGGGCGAGAACGGCCTGGTCGAGCGGCGCGCCCTCCCCACCGCGCCGCCGGGGACGGAGTACCGCCTCACCGACCTCGGCCGCAGCCTCCTCGAACCCCTCTGCGCGCTGTCCCGCTGGGCCGAGGACCACACCGACGCGCTCATCGACGCCCGCGCCGCCGTGGCCGCCCGCCCGGCGTAGGGAACCCCTCGGTTCCCCACGGCCTCCTACCGTTCCACGCAGTGCTTCGACGTGACAGGAGGGACTGCGATGAAGATCGGTGTGCTCGGAGCCGGGCGGATGGCCGAGGCGCTCGTGCCCGGCTGGGTACGCGCGGGCCACGAGGTCCTGATCGGCGGCCGTACCCCGGCCAAGGCCGAGGACCTCGCCCAGCGGGTCGGCGCGAAGGCGGGGAGCCTGCGAGAGGCGGCCGGGTTCGGGGACGCGGTGCTCCTCGCCGTGCTCCTCGCCGGGCTGGAGGAGACGCTCGTCGCGGCGGGCGGCCCCGAGGGGACGCTGGCCGGTAAGACGATCATCGATTGCGGGAACGCCGTCGACCTCTCGGACTACTCGCAGATCACGTTCGGCGGCGGTACGTCGATGGCCGAGGAGGTGGCCCGACTCGCGCCCGGCGCCCACGTCGTGAAGGCGTTCAACCAGGCGCACGGCGACGTCTGGAAGATGCGGCCGCTCTCCTTCGACGGCCGTCCGTTCGCGGTGCCGATCGCCGGTGACGAGGAGGGCAAGGCGGTGGCGCGCACTCTGATCACCGACCTCGGCGCGGAGCCCCTGGACGCCGGCGACCTGACGCAGGCCCGTCACCTGGAGGCCATGGCGATCATCGTGATCCGCCTGCTGAGGTCCGGGTACGGCCCGCTGTCGGTGTTCGCCTTCACCGGTCCCGGCCGTACGGAACAGGTGAGCCCCTCCCGCTGAGCCTCTCCCGCCTAAGGCCCTCCCGCTGAGCCGCGGGCCGCCCGGCCGATCCGCCGGGCGGCAGGGTCCGCCGGCCCGTACTCTCCGTGGCGTACGGGCCGGCCCGCGAGCTGCGCCCGCGACCGTACGGGATCAGGCCGCTCCCGAGGGACGACGTGCCGCGTACCCGCTCGGGAGGCTGGGGGAACTCGGAGGGCGCCGCCCGAACGGCGGCCCGGCAAGGGAGATCCCCATGGAGCGCGAACCTGCGGCAGGACGGGCCTGGCGGCCGGCGGGAGTCGGATTCGTCGTGGCCTTCGTGGCCGGCCTCGTGGCGAGCGGCGTACTGGCCAAGACGTCCCTGTACCTGCCGGACGCGTCCGCGGCCCAGCTGCGGGAGTACTACACCGGCAGCGTCGCCGCCGTGGTGACCGCCGCGACGCTGCAGGCGGTCGCGGCGGTGTGCCTCGCCTGGTTCACCGCCGGCCTGGCCCGGACCCTCGATCCGGACGGACCGCCCGCCAGGCGCGTACGGTGGGCGGGCTGGGCCTCGGCGGCCGCCTTCGGCGCCTCGGTGGCGCTGTCCCTGCTGCTCGTGGCCATCGCCGACGACGCCGGGGACGGCACGCTGAAGCTCCTCGGCCGGGTGACCCTGGTCTGCGGAGGCGCGCTCCATCTGACGAGTCTGGGGGTCCTGGTCTGGCTCGTCTCCCGTATCGGTCTGGCCACGGGCGTGCGGCCGAGGTGGGCGCTGAGGTTCGGCCTCGTGGTGGCGCCGCTTCTCGCGGTCTCGATGGTGTCGATCATCGTCACGCCCGTCACCCGGCTCGAGCCGCTGTGGCGGCTGCTGTCGGCCGTCTGGCTGATCGCCATGGCCACCGCCGGTAAGACCCAGCGGCAGCAGGGGTGAGCCGCCGCGCACGGCAGGAACTTCGCCGCCGGTGTTGCCGGATGAAAGGTACGACCAGGACGAATCGCGGTTCAGCGCGGCGGCAAGGAGACCACGGTGGTGGCAAGGAGGCCGCTGCGGCGGCGGAGCCGTCGGCGTGGGTCGCGGCTGCGGCGCCTACCGGTCGCTCGACGTGTCCTCCGTGACCAGGCGGTCGGCGACGGGCCAGACGTACGGCAGGTCATCCGGAACGTCCGGGAAGAACTGCGCGTAGTGGCCGGGGTCCTTGCGGAGCAGTGAGGACTGGTGGCTGCGGTGGAAGTCCGGATCCCCCAGCCAGGGCGGCAGGGCTCCGGCCTCGGCCAGCGCGGCCTGGTCGCGGGCGGCGGGGATGAGCCTGGCCTCACGCAGCTCGGTGCTCAGGCTGACGGCGCAGGTGTCCCGGCGGCCGGTGCTGCACCACTCGCGGCAGATCACCAGGCCGTAGCAGGTCAGCGCCTCCTCGTATCCGGCCCACATCCGGACCGCGGGGTGGTGCCGCCAGCCGTAACCGGGGACGGTCAGCCCGCGCAGCACCTGCAGCGCCTCGACGCGCTGCTTCCCGAGGCGGCGCTGATCGAGGACACGCGCCGTCGCGGCGAAGTCCGCGTAGGGAAGAAAGGTCTGCATCGCGTCCCCCGGATCCGCCGGCAGTGGGGCACCGGCTCGTCCCATCCCCCTACCCGAACAAGGGCCGACCGCTCATCGCCGCACGAAGCGCTCGGCGAAAGGCTCGCTGACCAGCCGAATCCCGACGCTACGCCCCATTCTCCGGCGAGGTCGCCCGAGCTCTTCGTACGGCCCGGGGCCAGGTCAGCAGCCGGTCGACGTACCGCCGAGTGAGGCCCTGGCGAGGGTCGACCGGAACGAGCAGGATTCCGCGACACGGCCACGCTCCGATGCCGAAAGCCACGCGATCAGGGTCCCCGATGAGGCGGTCGCGAGGCCAGGCCTCCCTTTCAGCGCGCGGACGGCTCCGCTGCGGGGGCGGACGGGGCGGGGACCCTGCGGCCGACTCCGTGCCAGTAGTCCGCTTGGTCGCTGGTCTGCTTCACCACCGCGTCGGGACGGGGCGTGTCCGGCCAGAACTGGAGGAGGTACCGGTCGGGGCCGAGGTCGTCGTCGTCCGGCGTGTCCAGCTCGGCGCCCGCGTCCATCCCGGTCGCGGAGTAGCGGACCCGGTAGGGGACCTGCGCGAGCTCCAGCGGCCAGGACTCACCGTCCCACTCGTCCAGGGAGACCTTCGGGCCGGCCGGCGTGAACGAGACCTCGACGATGTCCTCCCAGGAGTCGTCGACGGGAGGTGCGCTCTCGTGCAGTTCGACCGTGAAGGTCACGTCCCCGGTGTGCAGGCCGGTGACGAGGAACAGCAAGCCCGGCACCGCGCCGCCGCACAACCCGTTGGACTGGCCGGCGAACGTGGCGTACATGTCCCCGCCGAAGTCGCTGCCGCTGTCGACGTAAATCTGACGGTAGCTCACGAAAACCTTGCCATCGAACAACGTGCGCATCGCCGTCTCCTCTCACCATCGCGTACGGAAGGGCAGTCTGCCGATGGGGACCGACAGAAAGCGGTGCTCTGTCAGTCCGCGAGGAGCTTGCGGTAGACGGAGGCCGACTTGACGTAGTCCTCGTCGCCATAGGCGCCCTTGTCGGTCCACTGCCAGATCGTGTACGAGCTCCACGCCGAGGGGACGGGGACCCTGCTCGCGGTGGCCTTGTGGTCGTTCACCCAGAGCCGGGCCCTGGCGGAGAACGCCTTCGAGTTCCCGGTGCAGTCGATCCACCAGTTCTTGAACGTGTTGATCACCGCGCGCCGGCCCGTACGGGCGTGGTACTCCGTCAGGAAGGCACTGATCCAGGCGACCATCTTGGCGTGGCCGAGGCCGTAGCACTTGTTCTTGCCGTACGGGTCGTCCTCGATGTCGAGCACGCCGGGCAGGGTGTGGCCGTCGGCCTTGCCGCCGCCGCCGTGCGCGAGGAAGTAGTCGGCCTGGCGCTTCCCGCCGGCGGTGTTCGGCGTGGCGTAGTGATAGGCCCCATGGTCCAGCCCGGCCTTGCGGGAGCCGGCGTACTGCGCCGTGAAGGTCGAGCTGACGTACCGTACGCCCTCGGTCGCCTTGACGTAGGCGAACCGGTTGCCTCTGGCCTTGACCGACGCCCAGTTGATCTTGGTCTGGTAGGCGCTGACGTCGACGCCGGGGATGAGGCCCTTCGGCCGGGACGCCGGGCGTACGCTGCCGGTCTGCGGCTGAACGACGGCGGCGTCCTGGCGAGCGCCGGTCGGCCGCGGGGCCTTCGAGGAGCACCCGGTCAGCGCGCCGCCGGCCACGCTGACGGCCACGGCGAGGCCGAGGGGGGCGAGGGGGGTCTTCCGCATGGACCGGACTCCTTCAGGACGATCTTGGCCTGTCGGACCCTATCGCCCGCTTCCGCCCGGGCCGTCCCCTTTGTGGGAACTCGACCCGGTCACCGCGGCCGGCCACTCCTCGGCCCGCATGCGGAACAGGACGTGCGGCCGGAGCGGGTGGCCCTCGGGGATGAACGGGTGGTCGAAGTCGCCGTCGGCGTCGTGCGTCATGCCGATGCGCCGCATCACCGCCTGGGAGCGGAGGTTCTGCCGGGTGGTGAACGAGACGACCTCGGGGAGCCGGAGGTCCTCGAAGGCGAACGCGAGGACGCGCCGCGCCGCCTCACTGGCGTAGCCGTGGCCCCACGCGGGCCGCGCCAGCCGCCAGGCGATCTCCACGGTGGGCGTGAAGTGCGCGTCGAAGCGCGGCACCCACAGCCCGGTGAAGCCGATGAACCGGCCCGTGGCGGCCACCTCCACGGCCCAGTGCCCGAAGCCGCGCTCCTCGAAGACCTCTTCGATCCGGTCGACGAACGCGTCGCTGCGCGCCCGGTCCAGGGTCTCCGGGAAGTGCTCCATGACCTCCGGGTCGGCGTTCAGGGCGGCGAACGGCTCGCGGTCGGAGTCCCGCCACCGCCGGAGGACGAGGCGCTCGGTCGTCAGTACGGGGGAGTCGGGCATTCACCGGACCCTACCGGTCGAGGGCACGAAAAAGGGGCCCTCGGATCGAGGGCCCCTTCTGCGCGGAGGGTGTTACTTGACGACCTCGCTGTGGGCCGACGCCGCGGTCTTCGCGGTCGACGCGGGCGGGGTCGGGTCACCGAGCTGCGGGACGTGCACGGTGTCCTGCTTGGGCAGCGTTCCGTTCAGGAAGTAGGCGTCGAAGTAGGAGTCGACGTCCTTGTCGCCGCGGTGCACGATGCAGTGCGTACGGTCGCCGTCCTGCACGACCAGGTGCGAGCCCTTGAGGACCTTGTGCAGCTCCAGCGCGCCGGCGTACGGCGTGGCGGCGTCATCGGTGGCCTGGAACATCAGGATGTTCTTCGGCAGGTCCCGGGTCTGGCCGACCTTGACCTGCTTGCCGGCCTTGGCGCCCCAGAAGAGGCAGGGGGCGTTGAACCAGACGTTGCCCCAGGTCTCGAACGGCGCCGTCCTGTTGACGCGCACCGCGTCGGCGTGCCACTTGTTCCAGCTCAGCGGCCACTGGGTGTCGGTGCACTGGACGGCGTTGTACACGGCGAACTCGTTGTCGTCGCTGCCGCCCGTCGTCTGGACGCCGTAGGTGCCGACGAAGGTCGCGACGTCACCCGTCTTGTAGGCGGACAGCGCGGCCGCGTACGTGTGCCAGACGGCCTGGCTGCGCCGGTACGCCGCGGTCTGGATGCCGTCGACGAGCTCGTCCGGGCCGACCGCCGCGCCCTGGTCGCTCACGGCCTTCTTGGCCAGCGAGTTCTCCAGACCGTAGAAGAAGTCGTGGACCTTCTGCTGGGTGTTGCCCAGGTGGTACACGTTGTCGTACTTGGCGATCCAGCCGAAGTAGTACTCGATGTTCTTGTCGAACGCGCGGTCCTGGTCGAGCTGGGCGTCGTACCAGACGTGCTTGGGGTTGACGTTCCCGTCGAGGACCATCCGGCCGACGCGCGTCGGGAACACCGTCGCGTACACCTGGCCGAGGTACGTGCCGTACGAGGCGCCGTAGTAGTCCAGCTTGTCGTTGCCCAGCGCCTTGCGGATCGTGTCCATGTCACGAACCGAGTCGATGGTCTTGATGTGGTCCATCAGGTCCAGCTTGGAACCCGGGCCCCACTTCGCGGCGCACGCCTTGGCGTAGGCCTTGGTCTTGGCCAGCCAGGCCGCGTCGGTCGCCGCGCCGCCCGTGCCGTACGCCGGCCGGGGGGCGTTGCTGTAGTCCTCGTCGCAGGTCATCTTCGGCGTGCTGAACCCGATGCCGCGCGGGTCGAAGCCGATGACGTTGTAGGCCTGCTGCATGGCGGCGGAGTTCTGCGCGTACACGCGCGGGCCGAACAGCGCGCCCTCACCGCCCGGACCGCCGGGGTTGACCAGGATGTCGCCCTTGGCCGGGCCCGAGCCCTGGTGGGGCGTACGGGTCAGCTCGAGGGTGACCTTCTGGCCGTTCGGGTGGGCGTAGTCCAGCGGGACCTGCAGCTCGGCGCACTGGATGATCGTGGACACCTTGACCGGGCCGAGGGCGTCGTACGCCTTCGCTCCGTTCACGATGTCGGCCTGGCAGGCGTGCCAGCTCAGGCTCGCCGGGCGGAAGGCAGCGGACGTGTCCGTGGCCGCGGACGCGCTTGTGGCGCCAATAAGGCCGAGCCCGGTCATGCCGAGCCCGGCCGTCGCGGCGACGACGACAAGCTTCTTCACGAGACCCCTTTCGGGCCGGGCATGAGGGAGGGGAGCCCGGCCTGTGGTGAACAAGGGCAGATTGTGGTTACGGACAATCAGGGACATAAGGGCAAAAGTAAGAAAGTTGCCAAAACGTAACACATCGCAGTGGATGCTCACGCCAAGGATCGAGAGGCGATCGGCTGGTCAGGGCGGGTGGCGTGCAGGAGCACGACCGCACTCGGCCGGTGGTCGGGTCGAGTGAGATCGTCACCGTCGGCGATCTTCGGAGGCGTGGCTACGGGCGGCGCGGAATCGTGCGAGGTGATCGTGCGGAGGGTGCGCGTCGCGGTGCCGGATCGTACGGCCGGGAATGCCGGGCCAAGGGGGAAAGGGAGGAGTGGAGGGGGCGTTTCAGGCGGTTTCGTGGAGCCGTTCGCCGGCGGTGGTCACCGGGACGGGATGGATTCGAGCCTGGGGGCGGAGGCGTTCGACTCGGTCTTCCTCCCCGCGTCGAGGAGGAAGACCGTGAATGGCGGTGTTCCGGGCCGGGGAACGGCGCCCGGCCCCGGGCGTCACCAGGTGATCAGCGGGAGCCGCTCGGTGGCCATGAAGAGCCACGTCACCACGACCACCAGAGTGACCAGGCGGAACGTGTGGCCCCACGTGCGCAGCGCGAGCCGCACCGTCCTCCCTACTTCCTGGGCGGTTGTTGACTTCATCGGGTCCCCCCTGAAAAGTAGAAAAGACGCCCATCCGGGCGTCCCATGACCAGCCTGAAAATGGTGCTCGGCGGTGATCGTGGCGGCTATTGCCCTACTGTCCTCCCGGCGACAGATCTGGTCTCTGTACTGTCGGTGATCTTGGCGTACCGTGTCAAGTTTCCTGCGGTAAAGACTCGGCGTTGCTCGACACGACCGCGAAAACCGCATTAACGGAAATGGCGCTTGATATCCGCTGATTCACGGATGAGGGCGACGTTAGATCGCGTCCCAGGGAACGGACTCGTACGCCTCGAAGAGAATCCCGACCAGCTTCGGATCGATCGGGAGCGTCACGTCGTCGACCCGGCCGACCGGCGCCACGCCTCCCGAATTGCTCACGAACACCGTGTCGAACGACGGCAGGTCGGCCACCCGGACCGTGCGCCGCCGCGAGGGCAGGCCACGAGCCGCCAGCGCGGGTTCGAGCAACTGCATCGTGATCCCCGCCAGCAGCGGAGCGTCGGGCCAGACCACCGAGCCGCCGTCGAAGAACCCGATGTTGGCGATCGACGTCTCCGAGATGACGCCGCCGGGCGCGGTCAGCAGCGCGTCGTCGAAGCCCGCCCGCTCGGCCGCCGCCCCGTGGTAGATCTGCCCGAACGACCCGACGTGCTTGATGTGCGCGACCGGCCGCTGGTACTCCACCGTCTGGAGGCTCTGCGGAGCGGGCGGCATCCCGCCCGGCGGGCGGACGATCACCATGATCGAGACGTCGTCGGCGTCGTCCGGCCGGAAGACGACGAGCCGGACCGTCGCGTCCGGGATGTCGTCGCCGAGCGCGTGTCGGATGTGGTGGCGGATCCGGTCACCGTCCAGGCCCGTGCCGAACAGCTCGCGGTTCGCCGCGTCGAGCCGGGCGAGGTGCAGGGCCAGGCCGCGGGTGCGCCCGCCGCGGACCTGCATCACGGTCAGGTGGCCGTAGTTCACCAGCGCGAGGTGCCGCAGGCGGTCCCCGGTCGCCGGACCGGCGTCCACCTCGACGCGGATGGGGGCCACAGGAGCCATGATCACAATCTAGCGACCCGAGCCGTCCGGCGCGGCGCGGGTGGCGCTGCAGGCGGCGCGGGCGGGCGCTGGAAGAATCGCTCCCGATGTATCGACTCGTGTTCTCGCTGCTCCTGCGCCGCCTGCCGGCCGAGACCGCCCACCGGATCAGCTTCGCGCTGCTGCGCCTGCTCGGCGCGGTCCCCGGCGCGCTGCCACTGCTGCGCCGCGCCTTCGCCCCGCGTGACCCGGCGCTGCGCGTCCGCGCCCTCGGCCTGGAGTTCCCCGGGCCCGTGGGGCTCGCCGCCGGGTTCGACAAGGACGCCGAGGCGTACGAGGCGCTGGGCGCGTTCGGCTTCGGGTTCGTCGAGATCGGCACGGTCACCGCCCGCCCGCAGCCCGGCAACCCCCGGCCCCGGCTGTTCCGCCTCGTACGGGACCGGGCGATCGTCAACCGGATGGGCTTCAACAACCACGGCGCACGGGCCGCGGCCGCCCGCCTCCGGGGACGCCGGAACGTCATCGTCGGCGTGAACATCGGCAAGACCAAGGTCGTGCCGGAGGCCGAGGCGGTCGCGGACTACGTCGCGAGCACCGAGGCGCTCGCCGCGCTCGCCGACTACCTCGTCGTCAACGTCAGCTCCCCGAACACCCCCGGTCTGCGCGACCTCCAGGCCGTCGAGCACCTCCGGCCGCTGCTCACCGCCGTACGGGAGGCCGCCGACCGGGCCACCGACCGGCGGGTGCCGCTGCTCGTGAAGATCGCCCCGGACCTCGCCGACGCGGACGTGGACGCGATCGCCGACCTCGCGCTCGAACTCGGCCTCGACGGCGTCATCGCCACCAACACCACGATCTCCCGCGAGGGGCTGGCCACCGACCCGGCCGAGGTCGAGGCGGCGGGCGCGGGCGGCCTGTCCGGGGCACCGCTGAAACGGCGGTCCGTGGAGGTGCTGCGGCGGCTGCGCGACCGCGCCGGCGACCGTCTCGTGCTCATCTCCGTCGGCGGCGTCGAGACCGCGGACGACGCCTGGGAGCGTCTGCGCGCCGGGGCGACGCTCGTCCAGGCGTACACCGGCCTGATCTACGGCGGTCCCCTCTGGGCCCACACCATCAACCGCGGCCTCGCCCGCCGCCTCCGCGCCGCCGAGGGGGCGGCCGACCGGTGAGCACGGCCCGCTGATCCCGGGCCGAGCGTCCTCGGCCTGATCGCGGCGCTCATCCCGCTGTTCTGAGGACTTCCGCCGAGGATCTCCGCCGCTCCCGCGACGGAAGGTCTCGGCGGTCCGGGCGGCCGGATCGGTCGGCACTTCGTCAAGCCACTTGAACAGGCCGTTCAAGTGCCTTGAAGGCGACGGCGTCCGCGCAGCACCCTCTTCGATGAGGAGGACTGCCGTGTCCGGACGAGCTGCGTCCATGGCCGGCGCGTCGGCGCAGGCGAGGTACCGCGCGCTGCGCGCGGAACGGCGCCAGGAGCGGGCCGTCGCGCGGCTCGTGATCTCCGGGGTCGCCGGTTCCATGACCGCCGGGCTGTTCGGCTGGGCGCCCGGGCTGGCGGTCGGCGTGGGGCTGCTGGTCGCGCAGCTCCTCTTCTTCCGCGTCCGGCCGGGCGCGCTGACCGACTGGCGAAGGGGCGCGGCCGCCGAGCGGCGGACGGGCCGGCGGCTGTCCCGGCTCGACCCCGCGTACTTCCACGTGCTGCACGACCGGGCGCTCCCCGGCGGCTTCCGCGAGAACCTCGACCACCTGGTCGTCGGCCACACCGGCGTGTACGCGATCTCCTCACGGCGGTGGCCGCCGCTCACCCGGCTGCGGGCGGACGGCCGGCTGTGGGCCGGGCCCCGGCCGCTGACGCGCCTGCACGCCCGGACCCGCCGAGCCGCCGCGGCGGTCGCGGACCGCCTCGCCGCCGAGACCGGCCACGAGGTCGAGATCTCAGCGGTGATCGCCGTACACGGCGGCCGGCTGCCGCGTGGCGGGATCGTCCACGAAGGAGTGCTGCTGCACCGGGCCGACCGCGTGAACCGCCTCATCGAGCGCCAGCCCGTGCTGTTCACCACCGCCGAGGTCGCGGCGATCGCTGCCGCTGCGGAACGCATTCTTCCCCCGATGATCGACATATGACGAAAAACCAGCACCCTTGGTGACGGATTAGTACGCTCAGCGCGACAGCCGAACATCTTTTCGCAGCCGGGGAGGTCGCATGGAGGGGCGCATCGTGATCTTCGGCGCGACCGGCTACACCGGCGCCCTGACCGCCCGGGCCCTCGTCGACCAGGGAGTACGCCCCGTCCTCGCCGGGCGGAACGCCAACGCCCTGGCGGCGCTGGCCGCCGAGCTGGGCGGCCTGGAGACGGCGTACGCGGACGCCGACTACCCGTGGACGGTCCGCTCCCTCGTCGAACGCGACGACGTGCTCGTCTCCACGGTCGGACCGTTCCTGCGGCACGGCCACGCGGCCCTCGCCGCGGCGGTCGACGCGGGGGCGTACTACCTCGACACCGCGGGGGAGCCGCGATTCGTCCGTGAGGTGTTCGACGAGTACGGCGCCAAGGCGAGCTCCGCCCTGCTCCCCGCGTTCGGTTACCACCACGTGCCCGGCAACCTCGCCTGCGCGCTGGCCCTCGACCGGGTCGGCGAGGACGCCGCGCGGGTCGACGTCGGCTACTTCCTCGGCGGCGGATCACTCGTGCGCGGCCTGTCCGCCGGCACCCTCGCGTCGGCGCCGGGCCTGCTCGCCACGCGGATGTACACCTACCAGGACGGCGTCGTGGACGAGCCGCGGTGCCGGGTGCGGGACTTCGAGATGGCCGGCCGCTCGCGTGCCGGCATGTCCATCGGAGGGTCCGAGCACTTCACGCTGCCGGCCTCCCATCCCGGGCTGCGCGAGGTCAACGTCTACCTCGGCTGGTTCGGCGCGGCCTCGCGGATCGCCGCCCGGCTGCCGCGCGGCCGTGCCGCCGCCGCAACGATCGGCTTCTGCGGGCGCGGGCTGGCCCGCCTGGCCCGCCGCCGGGCCGGCAAGGGCACGCTGACGTCGCGGATCGTCGCCGCCGCCTATGACGCGCAGGGCGGCCTGCTGACGGAGGTCCATCTCTCGGGCGGCGACCCGTACGATTTCACGGCCGGAATCGTCGCCTGGGGCGCCCGTCAGGCCGCCAGCGGAATGACGGAAACGGGCGCTCTTGGGCCGGTTGCGGCTTTTGGGCTGTCCGAGCTGGAGGCCGGTTGTGCCATGGCCGGGATTTCGCGCGTCACCGGCTGAGGCCTCGGCCGGACGGGCGTGGTCTGAGGTCGTTCGCGCTGTTCAAGTCGTATGGGACTGTGGTGAAGCACCTGCGGTGGCTTCTCCCAGCGAATCGCTTAAATCCGAAATTCCCGCCTAGAATTCCGCCGAACGGAGATCGTTTATCTCGCGCGGACGAATTATCTACGCAAGGGCCGCGGGAAACAGTTGAATGCGAGGCGGAAAAGGCTTTACCTTCGCGGCATGGAAGACCGCCTCCTGGTCGATGGTCTGCGGTCGGGCGATCCCGGCGCGGTCGGCGCGGTGTACGACGCCTACGCCGATCGCCTCTACGACTACTGCTGGTTCCAGCTGCGCACCCGCGAGACGGCGCAGCTGGCCCTCCGCGACGCGCTGCTCGCCGCCGAGGCCCACATCGGCGAGCTGCGCGCCCCCGAGCGGTTCGGGCCGTGGCTGTACGCCCTCGCGCGGATCGAGTGCCGCCGGCGGCGGCCGCCCGGGGCGCTGCACCCGGACCTCCCCGTCGCCCGCCACGACCAGGACGACGTCGACCTGCGCGTGATCGCCTGGCGGGCGGTCACCGGCCTGCCGGCGCTCAGCCAGGAGCTCCTCGACCTGCACCACCGCCACTCCCTCGGACCGTCCGACCTCGCCGGCATCGTCGGCCTGCCGGCCCGCGAGGTGGCGGACCTCCTCGCGCAGGCGCGTGAGCTGCTGGAGGCGGCCGTCATCGCAGAGATCCTCGCCCACGAGGACGCGTTCGAGTGCGACGGCCGGGCGGCGATCCAGCGCCACCGCCGCGGGGAGCTCGGCGACGACGTGCGCGAGGCCCTCGTGAGCCACGGGATCGCGTGTGACGTCTGCGCCGCCCACCTGCCGCGCACGATCTCCGCCGCCAAGGTCTGCGCCCTGCTGCCGCACGCCGTCCCGCCCGACTTCCTGCGCCGGCAGATCACGGGCTGCTTCACCGACCCGCGGCTGGCCGGCTACCGGCTGTTCGCCGCCGCACGCCTGCGCGGCTTCGGGGCCCGGGGCTTCCCCCGGCAGCACGGGCCGGGGCGCGTACACCGGCCCGTCCGTGACGCACGATGGCCGCGGGGCCTGGCCGCGGCGGCCGGCGCCGTCGTCACCGCGGTCGGGATCGCGGCCGTCTTCCCGTGGATCGGCCGGGACACCCGCCACACTCCCGCCGTCGCCGGTGGAGCCTCCCCGCCACGCGCGCGCGTGCCCAGCCCGGGCCTGGTCGCGCCGCCGGCGGTCGGACGGCCCCTCGCGGCGACGTTCGCGCTGGATCCCCGGGCCCCGGCCATGGCACCGGCGGAGCAGCCGGCGCCTCTCGCGCCCGCCCCCGGCGACGGGTGGATCTACGTCGTGCCCGCCCGGCTGAGCCTGGCCCCCGGCGGCACGGGCGTCCTCAGGATTCAGGCGGTCGGCGGAGGAGCCGCCGGCTGGCACGCCGCGGTGACGGGAGCGGCGACCGTCGAGCCCGCGGAAGGGCCCGCCGACCTCGTGCCCGCCATCGTCCACGTTCAGGCCCCCGCCGACGGACCGGGCGAAGCGGTGATCACCTTCTGGCCCGGTGGGGCGCGGGTCGTGGTCGACTGGAGCGGCCCGTCCGCCCCGCCTCCGTCCTCCCCGCCGACGCGACCGGCTCCGCCACCGTCATCGCCCCCCTCCACACCGTCGCCGCCGTCCACCCCGACGGAGCCCACGTCACCGCCGCCGTCGACCCCGGCTCCACCGTCCTCGCCGCCGCCGTCCGGCCGACCGTCGGACCCGCCGCCGAGCACCCCGCCCTCCTCGCAGTCCGGCCCGCCGGAACGACGTCCCGCGCCCGAACCACAGTCCGAGGACCGGCGGTCCGGGGAGCGTCACACCGGCGACCGTCGACCCGACCCGGCCGGGAACCCCGCACCGTCCGCGCCGGGGAGCCCCTGATGGCGGCGTACACCGTCCGCGCCGGCGACCTGCGGGGTGACCTGGTCGCGCCGCTCGCCGTCCCGCCCCGGCTGGCGGACGTCGTCGAGCGGATCCAGCGGGCGCCGTGGCCGCAGTGGCTGCAGCCGGGCGCCCGGATGCGCCGCGAGGTCGCCGAGCTGTGCCGCCTGCAGTCGGCGCGCGGCCTGACCGTGCTGGCCTGGCTCGCCGAGGGCGACGCCCCCGCCGACATCGACTGGCTGCTCGACACCCACCGGCTCACGGGCCGCCGCCAGGAGCGGATGTACGGCGCGGCCGAGCGGCTCGCCGATCCGGTCCGTGAGCTGGTCGTCGCCAACTGGACGTGGGCGCTGTCCACCGCGCACGGCGGCAGGGTGACCGCCCCGTTCTTCGCCAGCCGCGCCTATCCCGACGACGGGTACGCCGCCGCGCACGCGACCGTGACGCTGCTGCAGCTGTGGGACCGCGTCCCCGAGGTGCGCCAGGCGCTCGCGCTGGCCTGGGCCGCGACCCGCACCCCGGCCGACTGGTGCAAGGCGGCCGAGCTGCGGGCCGGCCACGGGGACGAGGTACCGATCTTCACGTACCCCCGGGGTCCGCTGCCGCCCAAGTCGGCCGTCCGGCCATGGATCGGCCGCCTCCTGAGATGCGCCTGACGGGCTGATACGCGCCGGCCTCCGGGTCGGCTCACCGGCCGGCGCCTCCCGCCTCCTGAGGAAATCACGACTGTGACCGGTGTTTCCCTTGTGACTCATGGGGCTAACTGAGTGACAGATCGCTCACGAGGAAACGGGGTCCGAGGGGGCACTGTGTCAGCTGTTGTCCGGCGCCGGCTCGGCGCCGTGGTGGTCGCGACGTGCGCGATCGCCGGTCAGGCCGCCGGCCCGGCCGGCGCCGAGGTCCTCGCGGGGGCCGCTCCGGGGGCTCGGCCCGCGCCGGGCGCGGACACCGGACCCACCGCGCGGGACGTCGCGCGGGGCAGGGAGCGGGTGCGCGCGCAGGCCGTCCGCGTCGGACGTATCAACGCCGAACTCGCCCAGGCCGACGGGCTGCTGGGCGACCTCGGCGACCAGGCGGAGAGCGCCGTCGAGCGCTACAACGCCGAGCGCGTCAAGCTCGACCAGGCGAAGGCGGCGTACAAGGCGGCGGCGCGGCGGTCGGCGCAGGCGCGGCGCCGGCTCGCGCAGGTACGGGACGACGTGGCGAGGATGGCGGTCGGCGCCCACCACGGCCAGGGCGGCCCGCCGCCCGTGGCAATCGCTTCGGGCGGTGCGGGAGGACGTGCCGCTTCGGGCGGTGCGGGAGGATCCACCGCTTCCGGCGGTGCCGGAGGACGTGCCGCTTCGGGCGGTGCGGGAGGACCCGCCGGGTCCGGCACGCGGGCGACGGCGCAGGGACCGGCCGATCGCAGACGCGCCCTGCTCCAGCGGGAGGCCGCGGCCCAGACCGCCGCGGACGTCTCCGAACTCCAGGCGCGCGAAGCGCTCGCGGCCCAGGAGGAGGCCGTACGCAGCGCCGCCGACGCCCGGCAGGCGGCCGTCGAGGCGGTGACGCGCCAGCAGGAGGCGGTACAACGGATCCAGCAGCGGAAGGCCGCGCTGATCGCCGAGCTGGAGGCCGCCCGGACGAGCGTCGCGGCCCTCGAAGAGGCCCGGACCGCGGCCCTGGACCAGGCCCGCGTCGCGGGCGTCGGACCCGAGCGGACCGTCTCGTCCCACCAGGTCGTGCCCACCGGAACCTCGCCGCAGCAGGGCGTGCCCGCCGGAACGTCGCTCCACGCCGGGGTGCCCGGCGAAGCCTCGTCGCATCAGGTGGTGCCGACCGGGACCTCGCCTCGTCAGGCCGCGCTCGCCGGGAGCTCGCTTCCTCAGGAGGTGCCCGGCGGGACCTCGCCGCGTCAGATCATGCCGGCCGGGGCCTCGTCGCATCAGGTCGCGCTCGCCGGGACGCGGCTCGGCGCCGGTGACCGGGCGCTCGTCCGTGGGCTCGCGCGCGGCTCCGACCTCGGCTCTGTCGCCGCGACCGCCGCGTTGAAGTGGCTCGGCACGCCGTACTCCTGGGGCGGAGGGAACGAGACCGGGCCGACCCGGGGGATCGCGCAGGGGGCGGGCACGGTGGGGTTCGACTGCTCGGGCCTGGTGACCTACGCCTGGGGGAAGGCCGGGGTGCGGCTGGTCCACTACGCGACCGCGCAGTACAACGCCGGCCCGCACCCGTCACGCGGTGAACTGCGCCCAGGGGACCTGGTCTTCTTCGCGCACAATCCCGCCGACCCGAGCACGATCCATCACGTCGGGATCTACATCGGAAACGGGCAGATGGTGGAGGCGCCGTTCACCGGCGCGCGGGTGCGGATCTCTCCGGCGTTCCGTCCGGATTACGCCGGAGCCACCCGTCCTGTCGCCGCGCCGCTGCTCAGTGACCGTGCTGCGCCGCGCGCTTGACCGACAGCTCGATCTCGGCCTCGGCCTCGGCTCGGCCGGTCCAGCTCGCACCCTCGACGGATTTGCCGGGCTCGAGGTCCTTGTACACCTCGAAGAAGTGCTGGATCTCCAGCCGGTCGAACTCGGAGACGTGGTGGATGTCGCGCAGGTGCTCCATGCGCGGGTCCGTGGCGGGTACGCACAGTACCTTGTCGTCACCGCCCGCCTCGTCGGTCATCCGGAACATCCCGACGGCGCGGCAGCGGATCAGGCAGCCGGGGAACGTCGGCTCCTGCAGCAGGACCAGGGCGTCGAGCGGGTCACCGTCCTCGCCCAGTGTGTTCTCGATGAATCCGTAGTCGGCCGGGTACTGGGTCGAGGTGAACAGCATACGGTCCAGCCGAATTCGGCCGGTCTCGTGGTCCATCTCGTACTTGTTGCGCTGGCCTTTCGGGATCTCGATGGTGACGTCGAATTCCACAATGTCCTCCGCTCCCCGGGGCGGGCCGAGGTTGTTCTGGTTGGATGTTGGCTCGTACAAGGATCTCGCACCGTGGTGAGTGCACGACGATGGGGGAGGGGCGCACGTGCCGAGGCCTGAGCGCGTCGTGGCCATGCTCACACTGGCGCTCTTGAACGTCTTCCTTGTCGCCGCCGCGCTCGCAGTGGTCAAGCTCACACCGGACCGTTCCCTGGCGGTACGGCCCCCAACCGTCGCAGAGCGGACGATCCTGACGGCGGCGGCACCGGCGCTGAGCCCGACGACCGCGACCGCGCCGGAGCCGAGCTCGGGCAGCCTCACGTCCCGGCTGGACGGCCTCATGGGGCAGTCCGGCATGGGGGCGAACCTGTCCGGCACCGTGATCGACGTGAGCACCGGGCGCGCGTTGTACGCCAGCAACGCCGACCGGCCGGCCGTTCCCGCGTCGACGACCAAGCTGGTCACGTCGACGGCGGTCCTCGCCGCCGTGGGGCCGGAGCACCGGCTGACCACGAAGGTGGTCAAGGGCGGTGGCGGCGTCATCCTCGTCGGTGGCGGCGATTCGTCCCTGACCCGTTCGCCGGGCAAGAACGCGTATCCGCGCCCGGCCTCGCTGACCGACCTGGCGAAGCAGACGGCCACGTCGCTGAAGGCGGCCGGCACCCGGAGCGTGCGCGTCGACTGGGACGTGTCGCTGTTCCAGGGCAAGCAGATGGGGCCGAGCTGGAAGGCCAACTACATCGGCGAAGGCGACGTGTCCACGGTGTGGGCGCTGGAGGTGGACGAGGGCAGGGTCGCCCCGACCTCGCACGTACGCGTGCAGAACCCGCCCCGCATCGCCGCCGACGCGTTCGTGAAGCTGCTGCGCAAACAGGGGATCTCCGCGACCCTCGGGTCCCAGACCACCGCGCCGCAGGGCGCGCAGCAGCTCGGCGCCGTCCAGTCCCCGCCCGTCTCGGCGCTGGTCGAACAGCTGCTGACCAACAGCGACAACGACATGGCCGAGGCGATGGCCCGTCAGGTGGCCCTCGCCCGCCACCGGCCGGCGTCCTTCGCCGGGGGCGCGGCGGCCGTCCACGAGGTGCTGGCCGGGCTCGGCCTCGCGAACGGCATCGCCACCGTCGACGGCAGCGGCCTGTCGCCCGACAACCGCATCACTCCGAACGGCCTGGCCCGGATTCTCGTGGCCGCGGCCTCGCCCAGCCACCCGGAGCTGGCCTCGATCATGTCCGGGATGCCGATCGGCGGCTTCTCCGGCACCCTCGCCGGCCGCTACCGCACCGGTTCCTCCGCCGCCGGGTTGGGCGTCGTCCGCGGTAAGACCGGCACGCTGAACGGCGTGAACACCCTCGCCGGCGTGGTGTACGACTCCGACGGCCGGCTGCTGTCGTTCGCCTTCATGGCCAACCACGTCGCGAACCCCAGCGCCGCGCTGGCCGCGCTGGACGGCCTGGCCGGCAGCCTCGCGACCTGCGGCTGCCGCTGACGGCTCCCCGGCGCCCGCTCCGCGCGGCGACCTCGGCCCCGGCCCGTGCGGCGGCCGCGCTCGCGGTCCGTGTGGCGGCCGTGCTCGCGGTCCGTGTGGCGGCCGTGCTCGCGGTCCGTGTGGCGGCCGTGCTCGCGGTCCGTGTGGCGGCCGTGCTCGCGGTCCGTGTGGCGGCCGTGCTCGCGGTCCGTGTGGCGGCGGCGGTCCCGGCCCGCGCGGCGGACGCGCACACGATCCGCGTGGCGGCCCGGGTTCCGGCCGACCGGGTGGCCTTGCCCCGGGTCCGCGTGGCGGCCCGGGGCCGTGCCGCCGGTCGGGCCGTGGGAGTCGATCCGGCCCGCTCGCGCGTTGGACGAGATATGGGCATGCCCCCGACAACAGCGGGGACGTACCGTTAGAGGTGCCCGGCCGGAGAGGTTACGTGATGCCAGCATCCATGATCGACTGGAACGTCGCCGTACAGACGGGGACCCGCCTCGTCCGCTCGGGACCCCAGGTGAGCCCCACGGAGGCCCGCCAGGTCGTCGCCGAGCTCAGAGACCTGTCGCGGATCGCGCAGGGCCACGTCCGTGAGTTCACCGGGATGGACGGCGGGCTGGACCCGTCCCCGGCCAAGGTCGTCGACCGGCCGGGGTGGATCAAGGCGAACGTCGACGGCTTCCGCGTCGTCCTCGAGCCCCTGATGGAGCAGCTCCAGGAGCGCCGGGGCGGCGGGATGCTCGGCGGGATCGGCGGCGGCGCCGGCGGCGCGGTCATCCAGGCCGTCGGCTCACGGGTCACGGGGGCCCAGGTCGGTGCGATCCTCGCGTACATGGCCAGCCGCGTGCTCGGCCAGTACGAGCTGTTCCTGCCGCCGGACCCGGCGGGCCGCGCCCCGACGGGGCGGCTGACGCTGGTCGCGCCCAACATCGTGCACGCCGAGCAGGAGCTGGACGTCGACACCCACGACTTCCGGCTGTGGGTCTGCCTGCACGAGGAGACGCACCGCGCTCAGTTCGCGTCGGTGTCGTGGCTGCGCGCCTACGTCCAGGACCAGATGACGGCGTTCCTGCTCGCCGCCGACCTCGATCCCGGCGCGCTGCTCAACCGGCTGCGCGACGTGGGCGAGGCCGTCGCGGACGCGGTGCGCGGCGGCGAGGGCAACCTCATCGACGCGATCCAGACACCGGAGCAGCGGGAGATCCTCGACCGTCTCACCGCCGTGATGACGCTGGCCGAGGGGCATGGCGACTACGTGATGGACGCCGTCGGCCCCGAGGTCGTGCCGAGCGTGGCCGACATCCGTGCCAAGTTCCAGCACCGCCGCGAGGGCGGTTCCGGGGTGGACCGGGTCATGCGCCGCCTGCTGGGCCTCGATCTGAAGATGAAGCAGTACGCCGAGGGCTCACGGTTCGTCAGGACGGTGATCGAGCAGGTCGGGATGGTGCAGTTCAACCGCGTCTGGACCTCGCCGAACACGCTGCCCACGCACGCCGAGATCCAGGATCCCGCCCTGTGGGTCGGCCGGGTGATCGGCAAGCCGGAGCTGCCGCCCACAGCGGACTGACCCCCGAGGCGCTCCTCGGGCGAGCTGATCGCAAGGCGCTCCTCGGGCCGGTGCCGGGCCGGGAAAACACCCCAAGGCGCTCGTCGGGTCGGCGGGGGGCTGGAGAATGGGGCCGTGGGACCTGATCCGGCGGTGGCGGCGGTACGCCTCGCGGTCCGTGGCGTCCTCCGCGAGATCGACGCGGGCGACCTCGTGCTCGTCGCGTGCAGCGGTGGCGCGGACTCCCTCGCCCTGGCGGGGGCGCTGGCGTTCGAGGCGGCCAGATCCGGTCATCGGGCGGGTGGCGTCACCGTCGACCACGGCCTGCAGGACGGCTCGGCCGAACGCGCCGCCGAGGTCGTACGGACGATGGCGGGGCTCGGTCTGGAGCCGGCCGAGGCCGTGCACGTCACCGTGGGAACGTCCGGCGGTCCTGAGGCCGCCGCCCGCGACGCGCGGTACGCCGCGCTCGCCGACGCCGCCGCGCGCCACCGCGCCACCGCGGTCCTGCTGGGACACACGCGGGACGACCAGGCCGAGACCGTGCTGCTCGGTCTCGCGCGGGGTTCGGGCGCCCGCTCCCTGGCCGGGATGGCGAAGGCGGCGGGCCCCTACCGCCGGCCGCTGCTGGACCTCGATCGCGATCTGGTCCGCCGCGCCTGCCTGGCGATGGGCCTGGACCCGTGGGAGGACCCGCACAACGGCGATCCGGCGTTCGCCCGGTCGCGGATCCGCCGGAACCTCCTGCCGCTGCTGGAGAAGGAGCTCGGGCCCGGGATGGCGGCCGCGCTGGCCCGTACGGCGCGGATGCTGCGCGACGACGCCGACGCCCTCGACGCCTGGGCCGAGCGCGCGCTCCAGGAGGCCGGGAAGCCGGGAGAGGCCGAGGGAGCCCCGGACGTCAGGGAGGCCGAGGGAGCCCCGGACGTCGGGAAGGCCGAGGGAACCACGGCTCTCCGGGAGGCCGAGGGCGGCGGAGACGGACCGGGGCGCGCGGCGCTCGGGACCTCGGCGGAGGGGCGGGAGACCGTGCTGGCCGTTGAGGTGCTGGCCGGGCTGCCACGGGCGGTGCGCACGCGGGTGCTGCGCCGGGCGGCGATCGCGGCGGGCAGCCCGCCGGGGACCCTGGCGGCCGTCCACGTCGACGCGGTGGACGCCCTCGTCACGGCCTGGCGGGGCCAGTCCCACGTGGACCTACCCGGCCGCGTTCAGGCCCGGCGCCGGTATGAAAGGCTGCTCTTCGGGCCGTCCGAATCCTCCGATAAGTAGGCAACCAGGAGTTTTCAGGCGGGCGTGAACTGGACGTCATGATCGCGAAAGGCTCTGCGGTGGACGAAACGGACATGCGGGCAGATCTCGAAAAGGTGCTCATCCCGGAGGAGGAGCTCCAGAGCAAGATCCGGGAGCTCGCCGCCCAGATCGACGCCGACTACGCGGGCCGGGAGATCCTGCTCGTCGGGGTGCTGAAGGGCGCGGTCATGGTCATGGCGGACCTCGCCCGCGCGCTGCACTCGCCGGTCTCGATGGACTGGATGGCCGTCTCCTCCTACGGCTCCGGGACCCAGTCCTCCGGCGTCGTGCGGATCCTCAAGGACCTCGACGCGGACATCATGGACCGCCACGTCCTGATCGTCGAGGACATCATCGACTCGGGGCTCACCCTGCACTGGCTGATGAGCAACCTGGCGTCCCGCGGCCCGGCCTCGCTGGAGGTCTGCACGCTGCTGCGCAAGCCGGACGCGGCCAAGATCGAGGTCGACGTGAAGTACCTCGGGTTCGACATCCCGAACGAGTTCGTGATCGGCTACGGCCTGGACTACGCCGAGCGCTACCGCAACCTTCCGTTCGTGGGAACACTTGCCCCACACGTCTACGGTGGAAGTGGGGAACAAGAGGGTTAGCTTAGTACGTTGCTAGTTGCGAAGTAGGGCACCGGTCGTCGTGCTGCGGTCTTCCGTGAGACCGGTGTACCTTCGGTATCCCGGCTGCAATGCGGGGAGCCACACTCGGGAAGGCCGCCTCGGCGCATTCGCGGCGGGGTCTTGGAGACGCTGGTCAGGAGGGACGGGCCCCATCGTGGGGCACCGCATAAATGGATCTGAAGCGCTACTTTCGCGGGCCGTTGCTGTGGATTCTGGCCTTCGGGGCGCTGGTGCTCCTCGTCATGTACGGGATCAATCCCGGCGGCTCGTACGAGAAGGCCGATACCTCGAAGGTCGTCCAGGCCATCCAGAACAACCAGGTCAAGTCCGCCCAGATCATCGACAAGGATCAGCGGATCGAGGTCAAGCTCAAGAACGGCAAGCAGATGCAGGCCTCCTGGGTCAGCGGCCAGGGCAACGACCTGGCCAAGCTGCTCCAGCAGAAGGCCGATCAGGGCCAGCTGACGAGCTACAACACCTCGGTGCCGAAGCAGAACGTCTTCTTGAGCCTGCTGTTCAGCTTCCTGCCGATCGTCGTCGTCGTGCTGATCTTCCTGTTCATCATGAACCAGATGCAGGGCGGCGGCTCGCGGGTGATGAACTTCGGCAAGTCGCGGGCCAAGCTGGTCACGAAGGACACCCCGAAGACGACCTTCGCGGACGTCGCCGGCGCGGACGAGGCGATCGAGGAGCTGCAGGAGATCAAGGAGTTCCTGCAGAACCCCGCCAAGTTCCAGGCGATCGGGGCGAAGATTCCCAAGGGCGTGCTGCTGTACGGCTCGCCCGGTACCGGTAAGACGCTGCTGGCCCGCGCGGTCGCCGGCGAGGCGGGCGTGCCGTTCTACTCGATCTCCGGTTCGGACTTCGTGGAGATGTTCGTCGGTGTCGGCGCCTCCCGCGTCCGTGACCTGTTCGAGCAGGCCAAGGCGAACGCCCCCTCGATCATCTTCGTCGACGAGATCGACGCGGTCGGCCGGCACCGTGGCGCCGGTCTCGGCGGCGGCCACGACGAGCGCGAGCAGACCCTGAACCAGCTGCTCGTCGAGATGGACGGCTTCGACGTCAAGGGCGGCGTCATCCTGATCGCCGCGACGAACCGGCCGGACATCCTCGACCCGGCGCTGCTGCGCCCGGGCCGCTTCGACCGGCAGATCGTCATCGACCGGCCGGACCTGGAGGGCCGCAAGGGCATCCTGCGGGTGCACGGCCGCGGCAAGCCGTTCGCGCCCGACGTCGACCTGGACACCATCGCCCGCCGTACGCCCGGGTTCACCGGCGCCGACCTCGCCAACGTGATCAACGAGGCGGCCCTGCTGACGGCCCGTATGGACCGCAAGCAGATCGACATGAACACCCTCGAAGAGGCGATCGACCGGGTCATGGCCGGGCCGGAGCGCAAGAGCCGGGTCATGTCCGACAAGGAGAAGAAGACGATCGCCTACCACGAGGGCGGTCACGCGCTCGTGGCGCACGCGCTGCCGAACGCCGACCCCGTGCACAAGATCACGATCCTGTCGCGTGGGCAGGCGCTGGGCTACACGATGACGCTGCCGATGGAGGACAAGTTCCTCGCCAGCCGGTCGGAGATGCTCGACCAGCTCGCGATGCTGCTCGGCGGCCGTACCGCCGAGGAGCTGGTCTTCCACGAGCCGACCACCGGCGCGGCCAACGACATCGAGAAGGCGACCTCGATCGCCCGCAAGATGGTCACCGAGTACGGCATGTCCGAGCGCCTCGGCGCCCGCAAGTTCGGCGAGGGCAACGGCGAGCCGTTCCTCGGCCGGGAGATGTCGCACACCCGTGACTACTCCGAGGAGATCGCCTCGGCGATCGACGACGAGGTCCGCCGCCTGATCGAGTCGGCGCACGACATCGCGTGGGAGATCCTCGTCGAGTACCGCGACGTGCTCGACAACCTGGTGCTGCAGCTGATGGAGAAGGAGACCCTCTCCAAGCAGCAGGTGCTGGAGATCTTCGAGCCCGTGACGAAGCGCCCGGCCGCCCCGTCGTACAGCGGCTACGGCAAGCGGCTCCCGTCGGACCGCCCGCCGGTGCTGACGCCGAAGGAGCTGGCGCTGCTCGGCCCGAAGGACGTCCAGGACCTCACCCAGGGCAACGGCAGCGGCTCGTCCCGCCCGGCGCTCGGTGAGCACCACCAGGACAGCGATACCGAAGGCAAGGCGTGACCGAGAGACTCGTCCCACACGGACCGCCGGTCGACCAGGCTCGAATCGAGAAGGCGGTCCGGGAGATCCTGCTCGCGGTCGGGGAGGACCCCGACCGCGACGGGCTGCTCGACACCCCGGCGCGGGTCGCCCGGGCGTACGCCGAGCAGTTCGCCGGGCTGCGGCAGGGCCCCGAGGACGTCCTCACCACCGTGTTCGACGCCGACCACGACGAGATGGTGCTCGTCAAGGACATCGAGGTCTACAGCACCTGCGAGCACCACCTCGTGCCGTTCCACGGCGTCGCGCACGTCGGCTACACGCCGAACGCCCGCGGGCAGATCACCGGGCTGTCCAAGCTGGCCCGGCTCGTCGACGTGTACGCACGGCGGCCCCAGGTGCAGGAACGCATGACCTCCCAGATCGCCGACGCGCTGATGGAGTTCCTCAAGCCGCGCGGCGTGATCGTCGTCATCGAGGCCGAGCACCTGTGCATGACCATGCGCGGGGTCCGCAAGCCCGGCGCGAGGACGGTGACCTCGGCGGTGCGGGGCGACTTCCGCGAGTCGCCGAGCACCCGCGCGGAGGCGATGAGCCTGATCCTCGGCCGCTGACTCCCGTCAGAGCGCCGGCACCGGCGCTCTGCTCGGCCCCCGCTCCCTCCCCGGCTCCGGCGCTCTCCTCGGCTCCGGAGCCTTTCCCCGGGGCCGAGGATGCCGATACCTGCCCTCAGGGTGACGGCCTTCTCACCGAACGGACTCGCGGCGAACTCCATGCCTTGACCAATCGTCGAACGAGTAGCCCCGTATCGCGGGAGACTGCGGCCGGACTCCGAGGAATCGAGGTCGGTGTAGATGGCAGACCGGGCACGCCCGGATGACGACGCTGTGGGGCAGTGATGGGGACGAAGCAGGACGCGCCGGTACGCCCGGAGCCGGGCGGAGCCTCGCTGGAGCGCCGCCTCCAGCGGCGCTGGGTGCCGGCCGTCACCGGATGGCTGTCCTTCCTTATCGGCCTGCACGACGTCGTCGGCGCACTGCTGCCCGAGTGGCATCGCCGGATGGTGCGGCTCGACGAGTACGTCCCGGGCTCCGTGAACAACGCGGCCCGTACGGCCACGCTCGTCGCCGGGCTGCTGCTGCTCCTGCTGTCCCACGCCCTGCGCCGCCGCAAGCGGCGTGCGTGGCGCGCGGTGGTCGGCCTGCTCGCCTTCACGATCGTCTCGCACGTCGTCAAGGATTTCGCGCTGTCGGCCATCGTCGCGGCGGCGATGCTGGGCGCGCTGCTGTACTTCCGCGACGAGTTCTACGCCACCGGCGACCCACGGACCCGGTGGCGGGCGCTATGGGTGGGGTCGTTCCTCGCGGCGGCCAGTGTGGGGGTCGGCCTGCTGTTCATCACGGTGAACCGGCACGGCCTCGTCCGTGACTACTCCTTCTCCGAGCGCCTGTGGCACGTGGTCGGCGGCCTGTTCGGCGTCACCGGTCCGGTGACGTTCGTCTCCGAGCGCCGCAACGATCTGTTCGGCCTGATCCTGGGCTCGCTCGGCCTGTTCACCGGGGGCATGACGGCCTTCCTCTTCCTCCGCCCGGCCGAGCCCGCCCCCTCCCTGTCCGCCGAGGACGAGGAGCGGATCCGGGCCCTCCTCGCCCGGCAGGGCCACCGGGACTCGCTCGGCTACTTCTCGCTGCGCCGGGACAAGAGCGTGATCTGGTCGCCGACCGGCAAGGCGTGCGTGACGTACCGCGTGGTGTCCGGGGTGATGCTGGCCGGCGGTGACCCGATCGGCGACCCGGAGGCGTGGCCCGGCGCGATCCAGGCGTTCCTGGAGGAGGCGGCCCGGCACGCCTGGGCGCCCGCCGTGATGGGCTGCAGCGAGCTGGGCGCGGAGGTCTGGTGCCGCGACACGGGCCTGTCGGCGCTCGAACTCGGCGACGAGGCGATCGTGGACGCCGCCGAGTTCTCCCTGGAGGGCCGGACGATGCGCAACGTCCGGCAGATGGTGAACCGCGTGGCCCGGCAGGGCTACACCGCCGAGGTGCGCCGCGAGAAGGACTTCGCACCCGAGGAGCTGAGAGCGCTGTGGGCCCAGGCGGACGCCTGGCGTGGCACCGACACCGAGCGCGGCTTCTCGATGGCACTGGGCCGGGTGGGCGAGTCCGGCGACGAGGAGTGCGTGGTCGCCACCGCGAAGAAGGACGGCGAACTGCACGCCATCCTGCACTTCGTGCCCTGGGGTACGGACGGCCTGTCCCTCGACCTCATGCGGCGCGACCGGTCCGCCCAGCCCGGCCTCAACGACTTCCTGA
This sequence comes from Actinoallomurus soli, assembly GCF_024055715.1. Taxonomy (GTDB): domain Bacteria; phylum Actinomycetota; class Actinomycetes; order Streptosporangiales; family Streptosporangiaceae; genus Actinoallomurus; species Actinoallomurus soli. The sequence goes on along the minus strand of NZ_JAMXMV010000002.1, from coordinate 254,954 downwards.
TCGTCGAGGCGCTCAAGGCCGCCCCGGACCTGGGCGTCAAGCGGATCTCGCTGAACTTCGCGGTGTTCCGCGCGGCGCTGGCGCGGGGTGAGCGGATCGGCGCCGGTCCGGTCCTCAAGGCCTGGCGCGGCCTGCTGATCTTCCTGTCCCGCTGGTTCCAGATCGAGTCGCTGTACAAGTTCAACGCCAAGTTCCAGCCGGTGTGGCAGCCGAGGTTCTTCGTCTACCCGAGCCTGAACGACGCGCCCCGGATCGCCCTGGCCGCGCTGGAGGCCGAGGCGTTCATCGTCTGGCCGCGCGTCCGCATCCCCGGTCTGAAACGTCCGTGATGGCGGGGCCCCACTAGGCTGACGATATGACCATGAGCGTCGCCGGCCTGCCCGATCCCGGGCGCTGCCTCGTCATGGGCGTCGTCAACGTCACGCCCGACTCGTTCTCCGACGGCGGTGCCTGGTTCGACCATGACGCCGCGATCCGCCGGGGCCTCGCCCTCGTCGCCGAGGGCGCCGACATCGTGGACGTCGGCGGGGAGTCGACGCGGCCCGGCGCGCAGCGGGTCTCGCTGCGCGAGGAGCTGCGCCGGGTCATCCCGGTGATCGACGCGCTGGCCGCCGAGGGCGTGCCGGTCAGCGTCGACACGATGCGGGCCGAGGTCGCCGAGGCCGCCGTCGCCGTCGGCGCCCGCCTGGTCAATGACGTGAGCGGCGGGCTGGCCGACCCCGCCATGCCGCGCGCGGTGGCCAAGGCCGGCGTCCCGTACGTCGTCATGCACTGGCGCGGGCACAGCCACGACATGGACAAGCGCGCGGTCTACGCCGACGTCGTCCGCGAGGTGCGCGACGAGCTGCGCGCCCGCATCGACGCGGTCCTGGAGGAGGGCGTCGATCCGTCCCTGCTCGTCGTCGACCCGGGGCTCGGGTTCGCCAAGCGGCCGGAGGACAACCACAACTGGACCCTCCTCGCCCACCTGGACGCCCTGCGGGCCCTGGGCCACCCGGTTCTGGTGGCCGCCTCCCGCAAACGGTTCCTCGGCCGGCTGCTCGCGGCCCCCGACGGGACGCCCCGCCCGTTCGCCGAGTCCGACGACGCCACGGTCGCGATCACCGCGCTGGCCGCCGCCGCCGGAGCCTGGTGCGTCCGCGTCCACGAGGTACGGCCCAACGCCGACGCCGTACGCGTCGCCGCCGCCTGGGGAGCCGCCCGGTGACCGAGCTGGACGTCCAGGCCGTCGAGGGAGTGCACGCGGAGTTCTACGCCGCGTTCGAGTCCGCGGACCTCGACCGGATGGGCGCGGTCTGGGCGGACGGCCCGTACGCCGACGACGTGGTCTGCGTCCACCCGGGCTGGCCGCTGATCCGGGGCCGGAGCGCGGTCCTGCGCTCCTGGGCGCTGATCATGGCCAACACCCCGTACATCCAGTTCGTGCTGACCGACACCCAGATCAGGATCTCCGGCGATCAGGCCGTCGTCAGCTGTGCGGAGAACATCATCACCGCCGCCGAGGAGAACGAGATCGGGCTCACCTCCGGGGGAAGCGTGGTGACCACCAACGTGTTCGTACGTACGGAGGCCGGGTGGCGGCTGTGGCTCCACCACGGCTCACCCGTCCTGGGCAGGGAGGAAGAGGTCGAGTGACAGTCAGTGGCGACCGGATCGTGCTCCGGGGCCTGCGCGCGTGGGGCCGGCACGGCGCCCTGCCCGCCGAACGCGAGCTCGGCCAGGAGTTCATCATCGACGTCACGTTGGGCCTTGACATCCGCCCGGCCGCGGCCGGAGATGATCTATTGCGTACCGTCGACTATGGGGCATTGGCCGACCGGCTCGTGTCCGTGGTCGAAGGCGAACCCGTCAATCTGATCGAGACGCTGGCCGAGCGACTGGCGGCCCGCTGCCTCGACGTGGCACAGGTCGAGAGCGTGGAGATCACCGTGCACAAGCCCAACGCCCCTGTGCCCCATCCCTTCACCGACGTGGCCGTGACCATTACCCGGAGCCGCTCATGACGACTTCTGAGCAGAAAAGCCGGACCGTGCTGTCGCTGGGCAGCAATCTCGGCGACCGCCTCGACAACCTGCAGGAGGGGATCGACGCGCTGTTCGACGCGCCGGGCCTCGACTTCGTCGCGATCTCACCGGTCTACGAGACCAAGCCGATCGGCGGCCCCGAGCAGGACGACTTCCTCAACGTGGTGATCGTCGCGGACAGCAGCGTGGCGCCGCAGTCGCTCCTCGAACGCGTCCTGAACATCGAGGAGTCGATGGACCGCGTCCGTGACGTCCATTGGGGGCCGCGCACGCTCGACATCGACATCGTCACCGTGAACGACGTCACCTCCGACGCCCCGGAGCTGACCCTGCCGCACCCGCGCGCCCACGAGCGGGCGTTCGTGCTGGTGCCCTGGGCGGACGTCGACCCGGACGCCTCGCTGCCGGGCCGCGGCCGGGTCGCGGACCTGCTGCCCGCGGTCGCCGGCCAGGAGCTCCGGCGCCGGGACGACCTCTCCCTGCAGCCGCCCGCGTGAAGCCGACCCGGATCGCGGTCCTGGCCGCCGTACTGATCGGCGTCGCCGTCGTCGTGTGGGCGGTGGTGCGCTTCTTCTACACGTCGCTGCCGATCCTGCCCTGGACGATGGTGCCGTCGCTGCTGCTGCTCGCCCTCGGCGAGCTGTACACCGCGTTCTTCACGCGGGCCCGGATCCAGCACAGGCCCGGTTCCAAGCCGATCGAGCCCCTGGTCGCCGCCCGGCTGGCGGCCCTGGCCAAGGCGAGCTCGCACGCCGCCGCGGTGCTGGCCGGCGGCTTCGCCGGCATGGCGGTCTACCTGATCTCGTCGCTGGACAAGCCGACGCCCCGGCGTGACTTCTTCGTCAGCGGCGGCACCGCGCTGGCCGGGATCGCGCTGATCGGCGCGGCGCTGTTCCTGGAGTACGCCTGCCGCGTGCCGAAGGGCCCCGAGGACGAGAACGACCACCGGCACGCCTCGCGCATCTGAGTGTCGGTGGCGGCTGCCATGCTTCGCGTGGCGGCCGACCGGGACAGGAGGGGCACATGGCGTCCGTGGAGGAGCTGCGGGAGATCGCGCTGGCGCTGCCCGAGGCCGAGGAGCGCGAGACATGGGGCAGGCCGACGTTCCGGGTCCGCGACCGGATCTTCGCGATGCTGTCGGACGACGGCGCGTCGGCCAGCGTGAAGGCCACGAAGGACGAGCAGGCGGCGCTGCTCGCCGAGGAGCCGGAGATCTTCTCCTTCCCGGCGTACGTCGGGCGGCACGGCTGGGTCGGCGTGGACGTCACGCGGGTCGACCCCGGCCACCTCCGTGAGCTCCTCACCGACGCCTGGCGCCTCACCGCCCCCAAGCGCCTCGTACGGGCCTACGAGGGCCAGGCGTACTGACCCGTGAGGTCGGGCACGCGGCTGGAGTTCCTCGACGCGAGCTCCTGAGGACGAGATCACTGGCGTTCACCGCGCCCTGTGGGCGGCGACCGCCAGTGATCAGCGCAGCAGTGGCCGGTTCACGCGGTCAGCAGGCCCAGGCCGAGGCTGAGGACGCCCGCGGCGAGGGACAGGGCGCCGATCCACAGTATCCAGACGAAACGGTTGGGCGCGGTGGCGCCTCGACCGGCGGAGGCGGCGAAGAACCCGCCGGACATCAGGATCGCGGCCACCGGCACGCCCAGCCGTGCCGTCCACAGCAGGACGCCGGTCAGGCCGGTGGCGTCGGCGTACAGCAGGCCGATCAGGCCGAGCAGCACGAGGACGCCGGCGTGTCCGTGCCCGGCGCGCGCGAAGGAGCGCTGGAAGTCGGTCATCGGCACACCGCCGCGGGCGATCCGGGTCATGAACCAGCCGCCGAACTCGATGGTGACGATCGTGATGAGCACGGCCCCGGCGATCATCCGGGACTCGGTGCTGAGGGCGAGGGTCTTCATGGTGTCGTCCTTCGTGATCAGGGGGTCATCGGGAAGCGGAGGCGGACTGGGCGGGTCTGACCCGGAACCGGCGCGAACGGCGGCACCATGCGGACGAGGTCGCCGTGGTCCGGCATGACGGTCACGCTCGCCGGGACGAACTGGGCGCTCGCCAGGTAGACCACGATCCCTCCGATCAAAGTGGATAGTCTCGCTATCCGTTCTGTGGATAGTGATACTATCCATAAGTTCGGAGAGGATGGCAAGGATGCGTATCGGGGAGTTGAGCCGGCGATCGGGCGTCTCAGTGCCGACGATCAAGTTCTACCTGCGCGAGGGGCTGCTGCCGCCCGGCGAGCTGACCAGCCCCAACCAGGCGGACTACGCCGACGCGCACCTGCGCAGACTCCGGCTGATCCGGGCGCTCATCGATCTGGCGGGTCTGCCCGTGGTACGCGTCAAGGAGGTGCTGGAGTCGCTCGATTCGGACGATCAGGCCCTGCACCACCGCATCGGGGCCGTGCACCGCGCCCTCGCCCCGCCGCGGCAGCCGGCCGAGGACGACGGAGCCCGCGCCGAGGCCCAGGTCCGTGAACTGATCGAGAAGCGCGGTTGGACGATCGAGCCGGACGCGCCCGCCATCGGGACGCTGGCCGAGACCATCGCCGCCCTGTACGCGCTCGGCCAGGGCGACCTGGCCGCGGACCTGGACTCCTACGCGGACGCCGTCGAGCGCCTCGCCGAGCGCGAGGTCGCGGCGGTCGCCTCCCGCCCGGACACCGATCGCATCGCCGAGAGCGTCGTCGTCGGGACCATCGTCGGCGAACGACTCATCACCGCCCTCCGCCTCCTGGCCCAGGAACACGTCTCGGCCCGGCTCCTGGGCTCCGCCCCGGGTGACTCGCAATCGGAATGAACCGTTCGATACGGGGGATCTCCTGGCGGCACGAGCGCAGCCGAAGGAGTGACTGTGATGGGACTGTTCACCCGCTCGAAGATGAAGGCCGGGACGAGTCGTAAGCCGACCCGGCGGGAGCGCCGCGCCGCCGAGCGGACCGCCCAGGCCGAGGCGAGACTGCGGGAGACCGAGAAGAAGATCCACGAGATCGCGAGCGAGGTCCGGTCCGACCTCCACCGATCCGCCTGAGCCGGCGGGAGGCTCGTCAGGGGAACTTGTGGAACCCTGCGGCAGAAGCCTCCTCGCAGGAACAGAAGAAATGATCGTTGAAGGGCGACACCATGTACTCCGGGCTGGCGGGGACCGTGTACGAGTAGGCGGCGGCGAAGGTCGTCCCCACCACCGGCAGGCGGCCGCAACGGATGACGTGCAGGGGATACCGCGCCATCCCGGAGGCGAGCGGCACCACCAGCGCGACCAGGTAGGCGATCGCGGCGGCGACGGCGGCGCGCGCAAGCGGCGGCATCACCCAGAGCGGCGCCATCACCGGGAGCGCGGCCAGGAACCACGCCACGACGAAGAACACGCACGGAGCGGCGAAGATCGCCGGCGGCCGGGGGCGCGCTAAGAGCATCACCAGGAGGTACCCGAGCGCGGGGAGCGCGAAGACGAGCAGCGCCAACCAGCCCGTGGCCTGCACGAAGTGTGTCACGGCCGGAATACGCCAGAAGTGCATCACGATCTGAACGTACCTCCGGCGTCGGCTTCGACAGGCGGACGAATCATTCAGATCGCCATCGAACGCGGGCGGGGCGGGGGTTCGCTGGCCTGGTTCGGCCAAGCGGGGTGTGGGCGGTGCCCGGAATGTAGGGTTTGTGATCTTCATTCTGGGTGTGGTGGAGGGTGGCCATGGGGTTGGGGAGACGCGCGCTCGTCACCGGGATCGCCGGGGCTCTCGTTCTCGGCTCGCTGCCCGCGGCCGCCTCGGCGACGACCACGCGGTACCTCACGATCAAGGGGCTGAGCCGGGCCGGGAAGGTGCCCTGGATCACCGCGCAGATCTACGACCCGGCGAGCGGGAGGTCGTGGCCGGTGATGGGCCGTGACACCGCCGTGGCGAAGCTCCCGGACAAGCGGACGTACGAGATCTACGCGACGCTCGCGCGGAACGAGCCGGGCGAGTCGCCCGAGAACACCGTCGTCCTCAGCACGTACAAGGTGTCCAAGGGCCACGACCACGTCACGTTGAGCGCCAAGAGCGGGAAGCCGATCGACCTGTCGGTCGGCGATCCGTCCGTGCAGGGCCGGATCCGGGTCCACGTACGGCACGGGTCGATGGACTTCACCACCGACGACGTTCCCGGGCGGCTGTACGCGGTGCCGGTGAAGCGCTCCGGGGTGACGTTCACCCAGGGCAGCACCTGGACCGGGTCGGGCGTGCTGTACCGCCTCGGCACCTCCTACTCCGGGGGCATCCCGGCCGGGGTGACCCAGCACGTCACCAAGGCCGACCTCGCGCAGGTCAAGGTCACCTACCGGTCGTTCGGCGACGGGATGAAGGTGAACCCGCGCTGCCGGGGCGCCGTCTGGGGCGGTGACGACGAGATGTGGCTCGACGCGCCCGCGACCCTCACCGAGTACGTCCAGCCGGGCGCGGCCTGCAAGCGGGAGCTGTGGTACGAGTCGTCGTCCCACCCGCTGTTCGGCAACGTCACCCTGGCCACCCGGACGTACGCGAAGGGCACGGCGCCCGACGAGACCTGGAACGCCGCGGTGTTCGCGCCTGCCGCGCCCGGCGGTTACCGTACGGGCGACCAGCTGCACTACTCGCCGGTCAACCTGCTGTCCGACGCCGCCGGGAACTGGGGATTCGACCAGTTCACGATCGCGAACGTGAAGCTACGGGCCGGCGCGAAGACGCTCGCCCTCGACGCGTACGAGCCGGACGTCACCCTGGGGAAGTCGGCGGCGACCTACCACCTCGACGTGACGGCCACCCGCGACGCCGCCGAGTCGACGCTGTCCGACCGCGTCCAGGTGGGCTGGGTGTTCACGTCCGCGCGGACGAAGAAGAAGACGGCGCTGCCGCTGACCACGGTGCGGTTCGCGCCGCGCGGGCTCGACGACCGGAACGCCGCCGCGCCCGGCTCCACCACCGAGATCCCGGTCCGGGTCGTGACCAACTCCGGTGCGACCGCGCACGCGGTCAGGACGCTGAAGGTCGAGGCGTCCACCGACGGGTCCAAGACCTGGCAGAGTCTTCCCGTCGCGAACGGCGTCGCCTCCGTGACCAACCCGGCCGACCCGGGGTTCGTGGCGCTGCGCGCGACCGTCGTGGACAGCGCGGGGAACCAGGTCACCGAGACCGTCTCGCGCGCCTACCGGGTGGCGGGCTGAGCACCGGGCGCCCCGGCGTCGCTCACCAGTAGTTCGTGCAGGCGTCGCGCGGATGGTCCGCCGCCGGGCGCGGAGTGTCGGCACAGGCTCGGAAGTGCCATCCCGGTGCGATCTCGTGGGCGCGGCTCGAGAAGGTCGCGCCGGTCGTCGTGAAGGGACCGCACTGGATCCAGGTCCTGCCGTCGTTCCGGCTCCAGTCCATCCAGACCCGGTCGCCGTACCGGGCGTGGCTGATCTGTCCCCACGCCATCTGCCGCCCGTTGACGCTTCCGCTCCGCAGCTCGACCGTCGCGGTGTGGTCGTGGCCGTACGCGGCGGCGGGCGGGACCACCACCTGACCCTCTGCTCCGTTCGGCCAGGGCCAGTCCCCGCACGCGGTGGACTGCTGGACGACGGGAGGGCGGGTCCGGTCAGGCGCCAGCCACAGTCCTACGAGGACTCCGGCCCCGAAGAGGGCGAGCGCGGCCACCGTCGTCAGGCCGCCGACGAGGAGTCTCCTGGGGGCGGTGAACCGCCGCCCGGAGGACGCCGGGACCGTCTCCTCGACCGGCGGCCGGGACGGTTGCTCTCTCGCGGGAGGTACCAGGGGAAGCGCCGAGCACGTCCCTTTCCGGTGGCGGTCGTCGTTGAGATGCTCCCAGAGGGGACGCAGCCGTGCGGGGTCGTCTCCGGCCAGCCGCGACAGCCGTTCGATCACCTGCCATGGCGGCACGATCCGTCCTGACAAATAGCGGGATATCGACGAGTCGCTGGCATGGATCAGTTGTTCGAGTTCTTTGAGGCTCTTCCCGGTGCGCGTCCGTAGGGCGCGCAACTCGGTCGCCAGGCGCGTGCCGACCGTGCAGTCCTCCGGAGTCGGCCGTTGAGGGTCGCTCGGCACTGCCTCGGTCTCCCGCTCCATCCCAATCCGTCCCATCCCCAGGTGGGGCCGGGATCGGGGCCCTGAGGCGACCTGCGCCGTCGCGGTCGCCCGGTCCGACGAACATCCCAGCCCATCCCATTCTGAGCTCCGATCGGCATCTTGAAGGTATCGACGACTTAGCGTCAGGAACAGCGACATGGACGTCTTCCATCCCATCTGATCCGAAAGGAGAAACCTCGCCTTGCGCGATATGGACGCGGAGTTCGCTGCGGCCAATCTTTTGCGGCCCGAGGACCTGCAGGCGGTGGCGTCGTCGATTCAGCGCATCGACGATCTGCCCGACGGGTTCGGCCTCCACCTCGCCGACGCGCTGGCCTCGCTGCTCGTCGCCTCGTTAACCGACGCCGGCCCGCAGCGGGTCGAGACGGCCGCCGGCCTCACCGACCGGATCATCGCCTACGCCCTCGCGAATCTGAACGACCCGGCCCTGTCCGTCGACTCCGTCGCCCGCCGTCACGGCATCTCCTCCCGCTACCTGCACCGGCTCTTCCAGCGGCGGGGCACCACCTTCGCCGCCTGGGTCCGGCGCGAGCGGCTCATCCGGATCCGCCGGGATCTCCAGGACCCCGCTCTCGCGACCCGTACCGCCGCCGCGATCGCCGCGCGGTGGGGGATCCGTGATGCCGGCCACCTCAGCCGGGCCCTCAAGAGGGAGTTCGGCCGCACCGCGGCCGACATCCGCCGCGAGGCGGCGCCGGGTCGCGGCAGCCCTGGACGGGCGGGTCACGAGGGTCTCAGCCGGACGTGACCACCCGCTCGCCCTTGGCCAGGCCCGAGGTGATCTCGACGTAGGCGTCACCGCGGACGCCGACCTCAACGGTACGGGTGACGGTGCGGCCGCCCTGGCGTACCCGGACGGTCGAGGTCCCGTTCGCCGCGGTCCGTACGGCCGGCGAGGGCACGTAGAGGACGTCCGTCGCGGACGCGGTGGTGACCGACACGGTTCCGGACTGGCCGATCAGCACCGTGGACGGCACGTCGTCGAAGGCGATCATCACGCCGTACTTGACGAGCTGGTCGCTGGTCGTCGCGTTCGTGTCGACGTGTGTGACCGAGCCGGCGTAGGTCTTCGTGCTGTCGGTGCTGAGGGTGATCTCGGCCTCCTGGCCGATGCGGATGCGCGCCACGTCGTTCTGGGAGAAGGTCGCCTGCAACTGCAGTTCGTCCAGGTCACCGATGGTGATGAACGTACTGGAGGCCGAGGCCGTGTCGCCGGCCCGGCCGTTCACGGCGAGGACGGTGCCGTCGATCGGCGCCGTGATGACCGTTCCGGCCAGGGTGCGCTCCGCCTGGGTCAGGGTGTTCTTCGCCTGGACGACCCGGGCCTCGAGCTGCGCCGCCGAGGTCGTGCCCCCGGAGGTCCCGCCGCCCGAGGACCTGCTGGACGCCGGCGCCCTCGACGTCGGCGTCTGCCGCGGAGTGCTCGGCGGCGTCGACGGGCGTCTCGTCGTGCTCGGCCGCGCCGACGGTGTGGGGCTCGGCGACGTCGTCGTCCGGTAGGCGGCCGGGGAGATGGTCGCGCGGCCGGTCGCCGCCGCCGCGTTCGAGCCGGTCGCGCCGGTCGCGCCGGTCACGGTGGTCCCGGCGGACTCGGCCGCCTCGGCGGCGGCGAGCGCCGCGCGGGCCGCCGCCACGTCCTCCAGGGCCCGGGTCTGGTCGACGCGGGCCAGGCGGGCGCCCGCGCGCACCTTCGCGCCGACCTTGACGTACACCTTCGTCACCGTTCCGGAGGTGCTGAAGGCCAGATCGCGGCTGTCGGTGCTCCTGACGTTCCCCGCCGCCCCGGCCGTGGCGGTCACCGCGCCCTCGGCGACCGTCGCGTACGCCGGCGCCGCCCCGCTCCCGCCGCCGGTGCCGACGGCGACGGCCGTCACCGCGCCGATCACCGCGACGCCGATTGCGCCGGTGGCCATCTGGGTACGTTTCAGCCGGAAATTCGGCGCGGACACCCGAAATCTCATGGCGCGCCATGATGACGTGCTTGGATGAGACTAATCTGGGCCTTATGTGAGAGTTTCCTGGGGACCGTCTCTCATCATCTTTTCATTTTTGAATTAGGGTAATCCCACCTTCCTCCGCCAGCTTGTGCCGGGTGAAACGTCTACTCGGGCGCAGATCCCTCGTGGTCAACGGCGCGCTGGGCGTGCTGTTGGTCACCGGCGTCGGCGTCGGATATCTCTCGCTCACCGGCGGGGACGATTCGGCGGGGGCCTCCGCCCTCAGCCGTACGACGCGGGTCATGCGCGGCACCGTCGTCTCGTCGGTGTCGGCCTCGGGATCGGTGGAGAGCGCCAGGAGCCGTTCGCTGTCGTTCACGACCTCCGGCACGGTCGCCAAGATCTACGTGCAGGCGGGCGACAAGGTCTCGAAGGGCGAACTGCTCGCCCGGCTCGACACGACCTCCGCCGAGGAGAACGTGAACTCGGCCAAGGCGAACCTCACCGCCGCCGAGGACGGCGACACCTCCACGGCCTCCGGCTACTCCTCGTACGTCTCGGCGAAGAACGCCTACAACCAGGCCGTACGCGCGCTCGCGGGGACAGAGCTGCGGGCGCCCTTCGCCGGCACGGTCGTGACCGTCAACGGCACCGTCGGGGGCTCGTCCTCCGGTTCGGGCTCCTCCGGCTCGACCTCCCAGGGCTCTTCGTCCGGGGGATCGGGCGGTCCGTCCGGGAGCGGCGGTTCCGGGGGCTCGTCCGGGTCGTCGAGCACGAGCAGCTCGTCCAGTTCGTCCAGTTCGTCCGGGAGCGGGTTCATCGAGCTGGCCGACCCGAAGAAGCTCATGGTCACCGGGGAGTTCACCGAGGCCGACGCGATCAAGCTGAAGACCGGCCAGCGCGCCACGGTCTCCTTCGACGCGCTCAGCGGCGTCACCGCCACCGGCAAGGTCACCCAGATCGACATGTCGCCGACGACGAGCAACAACGTCGTGCAGTACGGCGCGACCATCACCCTCACCTCGATCCCCGGCTCGGTGCGGATCGGCCAGACCGCGACCGTCCAGGTGACCACGGCCACGGCGCAGAACGTCCTGTACGTTCCGGCGGCCGCCGTCCGTACCGCCGGCGGGCAGAGCACGGTCACCGTCCTGCAGAACGGCAAGCAGGTGATCAAGACCGTGACGACCGGAGTCAAAGGCACCCAGGGCACCGAGATCAAGTCGGGGCTGAACGAGGGCGACCAGGTGCTCATCACCACGACGACGACCGGCACCAGCGGCACCAGCGGCTTCGGCCGGGCCGGCGGCGGGTTCGGCGGCGGCTTCGGCGGAGGCGGGGCGCCCGGCGGAGTTCCCGGGGGAGGCCGGCCGTGACGCCCGAACCCGCGGTCCTCGACGTCCGCGCGCTGACCAAGGTGTACGGCCAGGGCGGCACCGCCGTGCACGCCCTGCGCGGCGTGTCCCTCCGCGTCGAGCGCGGCGACTACGTGGCGATCATGGGGGCGTCCGGCTCCGGCAAGTCGACGCTCATGAACATCCTCGGCTGTCTCGACGTGCCGTCCGGCGGCCGGTACCTGCTCGACGGGACGGACGTCGGCGTGCTCGACGAACGCCGCCTGTCGATCCTGCGCAACCGCAGGATCGGCTTCATCTTCCAGTCGTTCAACCTGATCCCGCGGATGTCCGCGCTCGCCAACGTGGAGCTGCCGCTGGCGTACGGCGGCGTGAAGCCGGCGGAGCGCCGGAGGCGGGCCCGCGCCGCCCTCCGGCAGGTCGGCCTCGCCGACCGCATGGATCACGAGCCGAACGAACTATCGGGCGGCCAGCAGCAGCGCGTCGCCGTGGCCCGCGCCCTCGTCACGGCGCCCGCGCTGCTGCTGGCGGACGAGCCGACCGGCAACCTCGACACCCGCTCCACCGCCGACGTCCTCGGCATCCTCGACCGGCTCGGCCTTTCCGGCCGCACCATCGTGCTGATCACCCATGAGGACGAGGTCGCCGCCCGCGCCAAACGGGTGATCCGGCTGGTCGACGGCGAGATCATCGAGGACCGCCGGCAGGCCCCGGTGGACGGCCCGCCGCCCGCGACCGTCGTGGAGGGCGTGCGGTGAGTCCCTGGGAGATCCTGCGGTTCGCCCTGCGCGGCCTGACCGCCAACAAGCTGCGCAGCGCGCTGACCATGCTCGGCATCCTCATCGGCGTCGGCGCCGTGATCATGCTGGTCGCGGTCGGGAACGGCTCCTCCGAGCAGATCAAGAACAACATCTCCCGGCTCGGCGCCAACTCCCTCACCGTGACGAAGTCGACGTCCGGCGGCGGGGGAGGCGGGTTCGGCGGGTTCGGCGGCACGCGGAACCGCCAGCAGTCCAGCGGCCCCCGTACGCAGGCGCACGACCTCACCGTCGACGACGCCAAGGCGCTCGTCGACCCGGTCAACGCCCCCTCGGTCAAGAGCGCGTCCCCGGTCGTGACCTCCTCGTCGGTGACGACGACGTACGAGGGGACGAGCCACTCGATCAGCCAGTTCGTCGGGACGTACCCCGCCTACCTCGGCGCCGCGAACAAGGAGCTCGCGCGCGGCGCGGCGTTCACCGACGACGACGTGACGGGCGGCCGGAAGGTCGTCGTGATCGGCCGGACCGTCGCCGACGACCTCTTCGGCACCGTCGACCCGCTGAACAAGCAGATCAACGTCGGCGGCACGCCGTTCACCGTCGTCGGGGTGCTCAAGGAGTCCGGCTCGTCCGGCATGCAGGACGCCGACGACGTCGCGATCGGCCCGCTCACCGCGGTCCAGCAGAACCTCACCGGGTTCGGCGGCCTGAACTCCATCGTCGTGGAGGCCAAGAGCGCGAAGGCCACCGACCGGGCCCAGAGCGAGGTCACCGACATCCTGGACCAGCGGCACGACATCTCCGGGTCCAACACCGCCGACTTCCAGATCATGAACCAGGCGAGCCTGCAGTCGGCGGTCAGCGCCTCCGGCAAGACCTTCACCGTGCTGCTCGGCGCAGTGGCGGCCATCAGCCTGCTGGTCGGCGGCATCGGCATCACCAACATCATGCTCGTCACCGTCACCGAACGGACCCGCGAGATCGGCATCCGCAAGGCCATCGGCGCGCCCAAGGGGGCGATCCTCGGCCAGTTCATCGCGGAGGCGACCGTGCTCAGCCTCGTCGGCGGCGTACTCGGCGTGCTGGTCGGCGTCCTCGGCAGCCTCTTCAAGGTCGTCGGCGTGAAGCCGGTGATCGTGCCTTCCTCGATCGCGCTGGCGCTGGGCGTGTCCGTCGCGATCGGGCTCTTCTTCGGCAGCTACCCGGCCAACCGCGCGGCCAAGCTGCGCCCGATCGAGGCCCTGCGCCATGAGTGACATCGAGGAGAACGACGTGACCGGCCGCAGAACGTGGACGCCGTACGAGGAGCCCGAGGCCACGGTGACCCGGGATGACGTGCTGTCCGCCTCGCCGTTCGACGGCGACCTGGAGACCGAACTCGCCGCGGCGCCCAGGGCCCGCAGGCGACTCGGCCTGACCGCCTACCTCGGCGCCGGCGCGCTGCTGGCCGCCGGTTTCGGGGCGGGAGCCCAGGTCGACCGCCACTTCGGTGACCACACGACCACCGCGGTCCAGGGCTCACGCGGGTCGACGGGCGGTCAACTGCCCGGCGGCCGTGGGACGTACGGCGGCGGCATGCCCGGCGGCGGCCGCCCGTCGGACTCCGGCGATGGCGTGAGTTCGGGGACCACCGGCACGGTCCAGAAGGTCACGGGCACGACGATCTACGTCAAGACCGCGAACGGCGTCGTCCAGGTCAAGGTGACCGGCAAGACCAAGGTCCGCGTGCTGCGGAGCGGCAAGGCCTCCGCCCTCAAGACCGGCACGACCGTCACCGTCCAGGGCTCCCAGGCCTCGGACGGCACCCTCACCGCCACATCCGTCCAGGGCACCTCGTCCGGCCGCTGACGGTAACTCTCCTAGAACAGGAACCAGAATGCTGACCAAGCGACTGACCATCCGACTGCTCGGCGGCACGGCCGTCGCGGGCACCCTGCTCCTCAGCGCCGCGTGCGGAGGCGGCGGCAAGAGCTCGGCCCAGAGCGGCGGTCCGGCCGGCGAGGGCGGCGGCCCGAACGCCGGCGCCACGTCCGCCTACCGGCAGTGCATGGAGAAACAGGGCGTGACGATGCCCGGCCGGGGACCGGGCATGGGCGCCCCCGGCGGCCGGCCCTCCGGTAAGCCGTCCGGCAGGCCATCGGGCATGCCGACCGCCAGGCCATCGGGCCGCCCGAGCGGCATGCCGAGCATGTCCGCCGCCCAGAAGAAGGCCGCCCAGGCCTGCGCCTCCCTCCGCCCCACCGCCCCCGGCAACCAGAACGCCCCCGCCCAGCCCACCGGCTGACGGGTCGTCGTAGGACCGGCTACTTGTCGATGTCGCCGACGACGAAGAACATCGAGCCGAGGATGGCGATCATGTCGGCGACGAGGTGGCCCGGCAGCATCTCGCGGAGGACCTGGATGTTGTTGAAGGACGCCGACCGGAGCTTCAGCCGCCACGGGGTCTTCTCGCCGTGGGAGACGAGGTAGTAGCCGTTGATGCCGAGAGGGTTCTCCGTCCACGCGTACGTGTGACCCTCCGGCACCTTCAGCACCTTCGGCAGCCGTACGTTGATCGGGCCGGGCGGCAGCTCCTTCAGCCGGGCGACGCAGGCGTCGGCCAGGTCGAGTGAGGCGTGCACCTGGTCGAGGAGGCACTCGAACCGCGCCAGGCAGTCGCCCTCGGTCCGGGTGACCACGCGGAGCACGTCCTGCAGCTCGCCGTACGCGAGGTACGGCTCGTCGCGCCGCAGGTCGAAGTCGACGCCGGAGGCGCGGGCGATCGGTCCCGACACGCCGTACTGCTCGATCTGGTCGCGGGTCAGCACGCCGACGCCGCGGGTGCGGGCCCGGAAGATCTCGTTGCCCCGGATGAGCTTGTCGATGTCGCCGACGCCGTGGCGCACCGCGGTGACGGCGTCGGTGACGCGGCCGAGCCAGCCGGCGGGCAGCTCGTCCTTCAGGCCGCCGACCCGGTTGAACATGTAGTGCAGCCGGCCGCCGGAGATCTCCTCCATGACGCGCTGCAGCTGCTCGCGCTCGCGGAAGGAGTAGAAGATCGGCGTGATCGCCCCGACCTCCAGAGGGTACGAGCCGAGGAACATCAGGTGGTTGAGCACGCGGTTCAGCTCGGCGAGGAGGGTGCGCGCCCACACCGCGCGGACCGGCACCTCCATGCCCAGCATGCGCTCGACCGCCAGGACGACGCCCAGCTCGCTGGCGAACGCCGACAGCCAGTCGTGGCGGTTGGCCAGCACGATGATCTGCCGGTAGTCGCGGACCTCGAAGAGCTTCTCCGCGCCCCGGTGCATGTACCCGATGATCGGCTCGGCGGCGGCGATCCGCTCGCCGTCCAGGGTGATCCGCAGGCGCAACACGCCGTGCGTGGAGGGGTGCTGCGGCCCGATGTTGAGCGTCATGTCCTCGGTGGCGAGGTCCTTGGTCCCCGCGCCCACGCCCACGATCCGCTCGGTGCTCACTGCCGCGCTCGCCTTCTCACTCGCTGCGCGGCCGGCTCGTTCCTCGCCGACCACTCCGCTCGCTCGGCGGCTCGCCGCTGGATGCTCACTGCCGCGCTCGCCTTCTCACTCGCTGCGCGGCCGGCTCGTTCCTCGCCGACCACTCCGCTCGCTCGGCGGCTCGCCGCTGGATGCTCACTGCCGCGCTCGCCTTCTCACTCGCCTCGATCACCCATCCTGCCATGACGGGTCTCGCGGGAGGCGGCCCGGTTGGGGTTGACTAAGGCGCGACATGAACGCTGGCGATCAGTATCCGAATCCGCGCGCGGCGCAGGACATGCCGCCGGGCAGTCCGAGCATGCTGCCGCCCGGCGCGTCGCTCGGCCCGCAGCACGGCCCGATGCCTCCGCCGCCCGCCCCGAACGGGCCGTCGATGCCCTCCGTAGTGCCCATCGGCGCGCGGGCGGAGCAGGCGTTCGACCCGCCGAGCGGCATGGCGTGGGTGCGGGTCTCGCCCAAGCTCACCTGGCAGCGGCGCATCACCGTGCTGCTGTGGGCGCTTCCGGTGACGGTCGTCGGCGCGTTCGTGCTGTCGCGGACGCGCGGCCTCGCCGGCGGCCTGATCTGGCTCGCCGTGGTCCTGGTCGCCTGTGCCGTGGGCTGGATCGTCGCCGAGCTGAGCTACCGGTCATGGGGCTTCGCGGAGCGGGCCGACGACCTGCTGGTCACGCACGGCTTCTTCGTCCGGCACCTCGTCGTCGTGCCGTACGGGCGCATGCAGTACGTCGACGTGACGGCCGGGCTGCTCGAACAGTGGCTGGGGGTGGCGACGGTGCGGCTGCACACCGCGGCGGCGGCCACCGACGCGCGGATCCCCGGCCTGCCCGCCCGCGACGCCGCGATCCTGCGCGACCGGCTCGCGCAGAAGGGCGAAGCGAGGTCGATCGGACTATGAACGGTCCCTACGGGCCGGGGCGGCCGCCGTACGGGCCTCCGCCGCGCCCGCGGTTCACCCCGCCGATGTACGGGCCCGCGCCGTACGGGTACGGGCCGCCGCCGTACGGTCCGCCGCCCAAGCCGCCCGTGCACTTCTCCCATGGCGTGCACCGGCTGCACATGGCCACCGCGGTGATCAACGCGGTCGGGGTCGTCGTCATCGCCTTCGTGCTCGGCGGCTACTCGCTGTTGCTGACCCAGACCCCCGACGGCGTCGCCCTGGTCCTCACCCCGCGAATCATCGCCCGCTTCCTCGCCGTGATGCTGCCGGCGACCGTCGTGGCCGCGGCCATCGGGTTCTGGAGCTGGTGGTCGCTGAAGTTCTGGATCTCCGGGGACGACCTGGTCGTCGAGACCGGCATCCTGCGGCGCCGCAACCGCCGGATCCCGCTGGCGCACATGCAGGCCGTGGACGTCGTACGGCCGCTGGTGTCACGGCTGTTCGGGCTCGCCGAGGTGCGGGTGGAGCTGGCCGGCGGCGATCAGGCCGAGACGAAGTTCCGCTTCCTGGGGCGGCCGCCGGCCGAGCAGCTGCGGGCCGAGCTGCTGGCCCGGGCCGCCGGGCTGCCCGGCCACACGCCCGAGGCGCCCGAACGCCCGTACTGGCGGGTCGGGTTCGGGACGCTGCTCGGTTCGCAGCTGATGAAGCTGCCGGTCATCGGAGCGCTGATGCTGCTGGTGGCCCTGCTGGCGTTCGGGGTCGTGTTCGGCGAGCCCGGCGTGCTGGCGGCGGCGCTGCCGGTGCTGCTGGGCCTGGCCCGCGGTGTGGTCGCGCCGCTGGTCATGCACACCAACTTCACCGCGGCCCTGTCCCCGGACGGCCTGCGGCTGCGGTACGGCCTGATGGAGACCCGGATGCAGACCGTGCCGCCGGGCCGGGTGCAGGCCGTCCGGGTCGTCGAGCCGGTGCTGTGGCGCGGGAACGGCTGGGCGCGCATCGACGTCACCGTCGCCGGTTACGTCGGGGACCGGCAGGCGCTGTCGTCGGTGCTGCTGCCGGTCGCGCCCCGTGAGGTCGCGCTGCGGATGGTCGGCCTGGTCTTCCCCGGCACGAACGCCGAGGCGGTGCCGCTGCTGCCCGCACCCCGTTCGTGGCTCGCGCCGTTCCGCAAGGGGGAGGCCGGCACGGACGACCGGCTGTTCGTCACCCGCCGGGGCCGGGTGTGCCGCCGGCTCGACGTGGTCGCCCACGCGCGGGCGCAGAGCGTCCGCCTCACCGCCGGCCCGTTCCAGCGTTTGCTGGGGCTCGGTACCGTTCACATCGACGCGCCACCTGGACCGGTCCAGGTCGCCGCGGAGGATCGCGAGCTCGGGGAGGCCCGCGCGATCGTCGAGTCGGCGGCCGGGCGGGCGCACCGGGCGCGTGCGACCGACATCCGTACCGAACGGTGGGCCCGTTGAACGAATACAACCCCGGATCGCCGGCCTTCGTCGCCGACCCGTACCCCGTCTTCGAACGCCTGCGCCGCGAGTCGCCGGTCTTCTTCCACGAGCCGACGAACCAGTGGGTCATCTCGCGCTACGCCGACGTCAACGCGCTGCTGCGGGACCGGCGGCTCGGCCGGACGTACCATCACGTCGCCACCGACGAGGAGTTCGGCCGCGAGCCGCAGCCGGAGTCCCTGAAGCCGTTCTGGGACCTCAACGACGCGGGCATGCTCGACATGGAGCCGCCGGACCACACCCGCCTGCGGCGGCTGGTGTCGAAGGCGTTCACCCCGCGGATGGTCGAGGACCTGCGGCCCCGGATCCGGGCGCTCGCCGAGGGGCTGGTCGGCGGCCTGGTCGAGCGGGGCGGCGGGAACCTGATCGCCGAGGTCGCCGAGCCGCTGCCGGTGACCGTGATCGCCGAGATGCTCGGCGTTCCCGAGGCCGACCGGCACCTGCTGCGCCCGTGGTCGGCGGACATGTGCGGGATGTACCAGCTGAACCCGTCCCAGGAGATCCAGGACGCGGCGGTGCGCTCCTCGATCGAGTTCTCCGGCTACCTGCGCGACCTGTCCCGTGCCCGCCGGAAGGACCCGCGCGACGACCTCATCAGCGCGCTGTGCCAGGTCGAGGGCCTCACCGAGGGCGAGCTGATCGGCACCTGCGCCCTGCTGCTCAACGCGGGGCACGAGGCGACCGTGAACGCCACCGGCAACTCCTGGTGGGCGCTGTTCCGTAACCCCGGCGAGCTGGAGCGGCTGCGCGCCGACCACGACCTGATCCCCACCGCGGTGGAGGAGCTGCTGCGGTACGACACGCCGCTGCCGCTGTTCGAGCGCTGGGTGCTGGAGGACATCGAGGTCGGCGGGGTGCCGATCCCGCGCGGCGCCGAGGTCGCCCTGCAGTTCGCCTCGTCGTGCCGGGATCCGGAGGTCTTCGCCGACCCGGACGTGCTGGACCTGTCACGGACGCCCAATCCGCACCTGGCGTTCAGCGCCGGAATTCACTTCTGCCTCGGTGCCCCGCTGGCGCGGGTGGAGCTCGCCGAGTCGTTCCGCGCGTTCCTCCGGCTCGCGCCCGGGCTCACCGTCAAGGCGGACCCCGAGTGGAAACCGGGCTACGTCCTGCGCGGCCTGCGGGCGCTCCAGGTCGAGGTCTGAGCCCTCACACCGAGGTCTGAGCCTTCACGCCGAAGCCGAGGCTTCACGTCAGGGGCCGAGCCTTCACACCGAGGGCCGAGCCCTCACGCCGAGGGTTGGGCCTCGCGCAGGACGGCGGGCACGTCGACCCCGACGGTCTGGACCAGCCATCCGAAACTGCCCAGGCCGGACGGGTCGATCAGCTCGGCGTCCTCGCCGGCGGCGCGCAGCGCCCGGAGGTAGCCGCGCGGGTCCGACCGGGCCAGGTCCAGCGCGGGCCGCTCGCCGCGCAGCCCGAGCGCGCGCAGCGCCGTGCGCTGGGTCGTGAGCAGAGTGCCGGTCGCCCCGCCCCGGAGGCCCGCCTCGGCACAGGCGTCGAGGGCGACGTGCGCGGTGATGTCACAGGAACCGTCGGGCACCGGCGCGACGCAGCGGCCGTCCCGGTAGCCGGTCAGGGTGCCGTACGGCGGGCGGTGGTCCCGCTCGTGCGCGTAGTCGACGGCCAGGGCCAGACCGCCCCGCAGCCGCCGCAGGACCGATTCCCACGCCGCGCAGCGATGGCGGCCGATCTCGGCGCGGTCACCGGGCTCGCGCAGCGGCCACCAGCGTTCGAACCACTCGGTGTCCTCCGGGGAGGGCGCGGGGCCCGGGATCTCCGCTCCGGTGAGCGGGTCCACGACGACCAGGCGTGGCCCCTCGTCGGTCAGCTCGACGACGTCGACGGGCACGTTGTCCAGCCACTCGTTGGCGACGACCAGCCCGGTGATCTCCTCGGGCGGCGTGGAACGCCACTCGATCGCCCCGCTCAGCCCCTCGGGCCGCGGGGCCACCTCGACGGCGATCGGCCGCAGCCGCCCGGCCAGGCTCGTCACGGGCAGGATCTCGGCGAGCAGCTCCCCGCAGCCGGCCCCCACGTCCACCAGGTCGAACGGGTCCGGGTGACCCAGGGCCGTGTCGACCTCGACGATCAGCCGGGCCAGGGCCAGGGCGAACCGGTGTGAGGCGTGCACCGAGGTCCGGAAGTGCGCGGCGGGCCGCTCACCCCGCGTGTAGAAGCCCTCGGGCCCGTACAGCGCCCCCTGCATCGCCGCCCGCCACCCGACCTGACCCACCTCTCGACCGTACCGCGTGCGCCTCCCGGTGGACTCCGCCTCAGACTCGCGGTTGACGCGCCACCGGCGCCCCCGAACGTACGCTGATGCGGTGTTCGCCCGTCTCTTCGCCTGGCTCCGCCGCCATCCCCGGCTCGTCGACCTCCTGTGGGCGCTGCCGCTCACCGGCATGTCGCTGGCCTTGACCAGCACGTACACGAGCCCGGGCATTCCCGGTCGCCGTGTGATCCCGTGGTACGCCTATCTGGTCTTCGTGGCCGCCATGTGCGTTCCGATGATCTGGCGCCGACGATGGCCGCGTGCGACGTTCGCGGTCGTCGCGGTCGTCGCGTTGGTGCAGTGGGCCCTCGACTTCCAGATCGTCCCGGCGGACTTCAACCTCTTCGTCGCGCTGTACACGGTCGCGGCCGCGTGCGCGTTCCGCTGGTCGCTCGCGGCGGTCCTCATCGTCGAGCTCGGCGGCGTGATGGCCACATGGCGTTGGCAGAAGGGGCCGAACAGTTTCGGGAGCTGGAGCACGCTGCTCCCTCAAGCGGTCTTCACCGGTGCGATGTGGATGTGGGGGCTCTACATGAGCACCCGGCGGAAGTACACGGCCGAGCTGGAGGAGCGCGCCAAGCGTCTCGAACGCGAGCGGGACGCCCACGCCCAGGTCGCCGCGGCCGCCGAACGCGCCCGGATCGCGCGGGAGATGCACGACGTCATCGCGCACAGCGTCAGCGTGATGGTGGTCCAGGCCGACGGCGCGTCGTACATGGTGGACATCGACCCGGCACGGGCGCGGCGGGCGATGGAGGCGATCGGGACGACCGGGCGGCAGGCGCTCACCGAGATGCGGCGCATGCTGGGCGTCCTGCGCGAACGAGGGGACGCCGGCCCGTACGCGCCGCAGCCCGGCGTCGAGCAGCTCGCCGAGCTGGTCGACCAGATCCGCTCGGCGGGGCTCCCGGTCGGCCTCACGATCGAGGGGGTGCCGTCGGAGCTGCCGACCGCGCTGCAGCTGACGGTGTACCGCATCGTCCAGGAGGCGCTGACGAACACCCGCAAGCACGCCGGACCCGCGGCCACGGCGGAGGTGAACCTCCACTACGGTGATGACGCGGTGGAGATCCGCATCCGCGACGACGGCCGGGGCGCTTCCACGTTGAGCGACGGGCAGGGCCACGGCCTGGTCGGCATGAACGAACGCGCCGCCCTCTACGGCGGGTCGGTGCGCACCGGGCCACGGCCCGGCGGCGGATGGGAGGTCTTCGCCCACCTCCCGGTGACCGAGTCCCAACGACGAGAAGAGACGAGCGCGGCATGACGGACGAGGAACGACCGATTCGGGTCCTGCTCGTCGACGACCAGGAGCTCGTACGCGCGGGGTTCCGCATGGTGCTCGACGCGCAGCCGGGCCTGGAGGTCGCCGGTGAGGCCGGCGACGGCGAGCAGGCCGTGCGGGTCGCCCGGCAGACCCCGGCCCACGTCGTCCTCATGGACGTGCGGATGCCGCGCATGGACGGCATCGAGGCCACCCGCCGGATCTGCGCGCTGCCGGACGCTCCCAAGGTCATCATCCTGACCACGTTCGACCTGGACGAGTACGCCTTCGCCGCGCTGAAGGCCGGGGCGGCCGGGTTCCTGCTGAAGGACGCCGGCCCGACGCAGCTCATCGAGGCCATCCACGCGGTCTGCTCCGGTGACGCGGTCGTCGCGCCCAGCACCACGCGGCGGCTGATCGACAAGTTCGTGCCGCACCTCCCCGCCGAGGAGCCCGCGCCGGACGGCCGGCTGGACACCCTCACGGCCCGCGAGCGCGAGGTCCTCAACCTCGTGGCCAAGGGCCTGTCGAACGGCGAGATCGCGGGCCGTCTGTACGTCTCCGAGGCGACCGTCAAGACCCACGTCGGCCGGATCCTCATGAAGCTGGAGCTCCGCGACCGCGTCCAGGCGGTGGTCTTCGCCTACGAGACCGGCCTCGTCCGCAGCGGCGCCGACTGACCGGCGGCAGCCGGTAGGACCGCGCTCGCGACGACCTCGAAGAGGTGATCGGCGCGTGGCGCGAGCGAGGGCTGATCGCCGGCCCAGGCGAGCATGGCGATCAGCGCGAACAGATCGTCGCCGTCGATGTCGCCGCGCGCCACGCCGGCGGCCTGGGCGCGGGTGAGGAGCCGCGCGCCGGCCGCGCGCAGGGTGACGCACGAGGCGTGGAGCGCGGATTCGGTGTCCTCGATGGCGGCCGCCATCAGCACGGTCACGCCCCGGTACTCGGTCGTCCACGCGACGCAGTCGTGTAGCCACGAGACGAGAGCGTCCTCGGGCGAGCGCGATGCCTCGAGCTCGCCCGCCTTCGCCGTCAGCGCGTCGAAGCTCGTGTGGAGCAGGGCGTCGAGCAGTGCCTCGCGCGTCGGGAAGTGCCGCAGCAGCGTCGCGAGCCCGACCTCGGCCCTGCGCGCGATGTCGCGCAGGGCCACGTCGACGCCTTGCTCGGTGATGGCGGCGCCCGCCACTGCGAGCAGCTGGTCACGGTTCTTCCTGGCGTCCGCGCGCATCTGTCCGCATGACCACGATGCCCGGGGAGCCCGAAGCGACCGTCAGGCTGCCTGGTGATCCCGGGGACGGACGTGTCGGGTGTCGTCGAGGCCGTCGCCGCGGGCGTGGACGCGTTCGCCGTCGGCGATGAGGTCTTCGGTCTGCTGCGTTTCCCCGGCTTCGACGGCAGCGCCTACGCCGAATACGTGGCCGCGCCGGCGTCGGACCTCGCACGCAAGCCGGCCGCCGTCGACCACGTGCATGCCGCCGGGGCGCCCATGGCCGGGCTCACCGTGTGGCAGTTCCTGATCGACGTCGGACACGATCACCCCTCGCCCTTCCAGGAGGCGCGGCACCGCCCGACGGCTCTCGACGCCGGCACGAGGGTGCTCGTCAACGGCGCCGCGGGCGGCGTGGGCCACCTCGCGCTCCAACTGGCGAAGTGGAAGGGCGCACGTGTCATCGCGGTGGCATCGGGCGGGCATGAGTCGTTCCTGCGCGAACTCGGCGCTGACGAGTTCATCGACTACACCAGGAGCCGCCCCGAAGAACTCGTGCACGACATCGACCTCGTCCTCGACGCCGTCGGCGGCCCCGACAGCAGGCGCTTCCTGCGCACGCTCAAGCGCGGAGCTCCCAGTTCCCCGTGCTTCCCGGGGACTTCGACGAAGAAGAGATCGAGAAGCTGGGCGTCACGGTCTCGAGTGGCCAGGTCCGCTCGAACGGCGCGCAGCTCGCCGAACTGGGACGGCTGCTCGACACGGGCACGGTCCGCGTCGCCATCGACAGCACGTTCGCGCTGGCGGACGCCCGGGCAGCGCACGAACGTGCCGCCCGAGGGCACATCCAGGGCAAGATCGTCCTCACGGCCGCCTAGCAGCATGAGCGGGTTCGGCATGACGACGACTGCGGCTTTCGGCTGGGGAGGCAGCCGGCTCGGCACAACGTGACCAACACGTTCTTCCGCCGAGCGGACGCCGACACGGCAGTGGTGGGGGCCTACCTGATCCTGACGTCGCACGCGGGCGTCACGTCGCCGTCCTCGTGGCCTGGTCGCCGTCGATGGTGCCGAACGATGACCGGTTCGCCGGGCGTGTGAGGTCACTACCGACGCCATAGCGGCTGGCCGATCGGGCGGATGTCGTCCGGCCAGGCGGGATGCACGGCCTCGGCGGTGCGTGAAGCGGTTCGTCGTAGGGACTGATCAACCCCTCGCCAGGAGCAAAGACTCACTCAGCTGGAGCAACGGCGTGGCGCCCGGCGTGTGGCCGCGCGCGAGGGTGTTCGGTGCGACCACACGCAGGACGCTGATCAGCGCGGGCCGTAGGCGCGGACGACGGTCCGGTCGACGGCGTTGTCCGCGCCGTCGCCCGCGCGGAGACGGATCGAGCGAGATCCGTTACCGGTCCCGTGTCCGGGCCGCTTGCCAGGTGAGCATCTCGAGCTCTTCGATGTAGGGGTCTCTGGCGAGAGTGATCCACCGCCAGGCGAGGCCTCCAGCGATGACGCCCAGGAACAAGGTGAGACCGACCGGGCCTTCCAGCGACCGTTTGCCGAGCGTCGCGGGATCATCGGGGTCGTAACGAATATCCGTATCTCCGCCCGGCAGCTCCCCGGAGTACGTCCTGCCGGCCACGACCCAGGTCCCCCTACAGGTGGAGGTGGTCACCCGGCCGGTGCGGGAGTCGTGGCTGACGGCGCAACTCCGCACCTCAGCGGTGCCTCGGGCGGTCGCCCGGATGTCCGCGGTCATGGACTGCACGAACAGGCCGAAGGTCGTCAGGGCGACCAGGGCCGCCACGTACGCCAGCGAGCCGGTCCCGCTGAGGCGCGGGTTCCCCGCGAGTTCGTGCGGGCGGGCCAGCTCCGGTCGCCATTCCGCCAGCGTGTCGCCGGCCCAGCCGTTACGGATACCGACCAGCAGGAGTAGCGCGACACCGCCAGCGGTCATGAGCCCCGAGGCCTTGACGAGGTCGAAGAACCGGTGGTCCCAGCCGGCGAAGAGGGGGAACGCCGGCGCCATGGCAACCAGGTAACCGGTCAGCAGGCGGCCCCCGCTCCGCCATCGCCGGAGCACCGAGGCCACGGCGGCCCTCTCGGCCTCGGACATCACCACGGGTCGGGTCGAGTACGCAGGAGACCACGATCGGATCCGGCCGGGTACTGCGCACCCGCGGCCGACGGTCTCGGCGACCTCTTCGATGCGGCGTGCCCGGTGGCGAACATGCCCCTCAGACGGCCGCCACGTCGTCGGCGTTCCGTACGGTCCCGGGTCATCCTGGCCCGTACGACCTGAGGCTGATGGGGCGGATTCCTGTCACCGAGGAGGCTGACTCGACGCTGTCCGCAGGGGCGATGGCGGCGGGGCTGCGGAGATCTACCGTCGATCACGACGTTCCGACCCAGACCAAGGAGTAGTCGTGACAAGCACCGCCGTGGGCGCTCCGCCCGCCGTCCTGGCGCACAACGTGATCAAGGACTACGGCACCGGTGAGGCCACCGTCCGGGCGCTGCACGGGGTGAGCGTGGGGTTCGCCCGCGGCGCGTTCACCGCCATCATGGGCCCGTCGGGCTCCGGCAAGTCCACGCTGATGCACTGCCTGGCGGGCCTGGACACGGTGAACGAGGGCGCGATCCGCATCGGCGACGTGGAGATCACCCGCCTGTCGGACAAGCAGCTCACCCACCTG
This sequence comes from Actinoallomurus soli, assembly GCF_024055715.1. Taxonomy (GTDB): domain Bacteria; phylum Actinomycetota; class Actinomycetes; order Streptosporangiales; family Streptosporangiaceae; genus Actinoallomurus; species Actinoallomurus soli. The sequence continues at coordinate 229,461 of NZ_JAMXMV010000002.1, read as the reverse complement.
CGCCGGGACCGGATCGGCTTCATCTTCCAGGCGTTCAACCTCTTGCCGACGCTCACCGCCGAGCAGAACATCCTCCTGCCCCTGGAGTTGTCGGGCCGCACGCTGGACCGAAGGTGGTTCGACCACGTCGTCGACACGGTGGGGCTGCGGCCGCGCCTGTCGCACCGCCCGAGTGAACTGTCCGGCGGCCAGCAGCAGCGGGTGGCCTGCGCCCGCGCCCTCGTCAGCCGGCCCGAGGTCATCTTCGCGGACGAGCCGACGGGCAACCTCGATTCCAAGTCCGGTGCCGAGGTCCTGTCGTTCCTGCGCTCCTCGGTACGGGAGATGGGCCAGACGATCGTGATGGTCACGCACGACCCGGTGGCGGCCTCGTACGCCGACCGGGTGGTGTTCCTGCGCGACGGGCGGATCATCACCGAGCTGTACGGCCCGACCCCGGACGGCGTTCTGGACACGCTGAAGAGCCTGGAGTCCTGACGATGCTGAAGACGACACTCGCCGGGCTTCGCGCGCACCTGCTGCGCCTCATGCTCACCGCCCTCGCCATCACCCTCGGCGTGGGCTTCGTCGCCGGCACGTTCGTGCTGACCGACACGATGAAGGCCGGGTTCGACCGTCAGTTCACCGCCTCCGCCCAGAAGGTCTCGGTCGCCGTCCTGACAGACGACAAGAAGATCCCGGACGCGACGCTGCGCGCCGTACGCGCCGTGCAGGGGGTCCAGGACGCCCAGGGTCTCGTACGCGGCGACGCCGCGCTGCTCGGCAAGGACGGCCGGGCCTACGGCGAGACGCCCACCCTGGGGATGTCCATCGTCACCGGGCCGCTGGCCCGCTACACGATCACCAAGGGCCGCGCCCCGGGCGGTCCGGGCGAGGCCGTCCTGGAGAAGGGCGTGGCCGGGCACACGGGATACAGGGTCGGGGACACGATCCGGGTCCTGGACAAGAAGGGCACCGCGCACTCCTTCACGGTCACGGGGCTGGTCGACGTCGGCGTCGACCAGGAGATCGGCTTCCGCGGCGCCGTCGGCTTCACCGAGCCGGTGGCGCGGCAGATGACCGGGGAACCCGGCTACGTCGAGGTCGACGTCAAGGGCGCCGCCGGCGTTTCGAACGACCGGCTGCGCGCCGCCGTCGCCGCGGCGGCCGGGCCGTCGTACACGACCGTGACCAGCCACGGCCTCGCCAAGAGGCTCGCCGCCACGTCGGGCCTGAACGTGGACGACATCGCGACGTTCTTCCTCGCGTTCGCGTTGGTGGCGCTGTTCGTGGCCGCGCTCGTCATCTACAACACGTTCAACATCCTGATCGCCCAGCGGACGCGGGAGATGGCGCTGCTGCGCTGCGTCGGGGCGACCCGCGGCCAGGTGTTCCGTGGGGTCCTCGTCGAGTCGGTGGTGGTCGGCCTGCTGGCCTCGGTGCTCGGCGTGCTCATCGGGATCGGGCTCGGGTACGGCGCCGCGCTCATCTTCGACTCCGGGAGCGGCGTGCCGGGCGGTTCGCTGGTCGTCTCGCCCACCCCGTTTTTCGTCGGCATTCCCGTGGGACTCGCGGTGACCGTGCTGTCGGCGCTGATGCCGGCCCGCGCGGCGACGCGGGTGCCGCCGGTCGCGGCGCTGCGGACGCAGTCGGAGGGCCGGGTGCGGGGACGCGCCGGGATCGCCCGGATCGTCGTCGGGGCGCTCCTCGGCGTCGCCGGGGTGGGCGTCGCGGCCCTCGCGCTGACCGCCACGCCCGGTAAGGGACCGTTCCTCGAGATCGTGGCGGCGGGCGCGCTCGTCTTCCTGGGCGTCATCGCGCTCAGCCCGCTGATCGTCGGGGCCCTGAGCGGGGTCGTCGGCGGGCTGCCGGCACGGGTCTTCGGCGTCCCCGGCCGGCTGGCCCTGGCCAACTCGCGGCGCAATCCCAAGCGCGCCGCGGTCACCACGGTCGCGCTGACGGTCGGCGTCACGCTGATGACGATGTTCTCGGTGGCGCTGGCGTCCGTACGGACCACGGCGGACAACAACATCCGCGACCACTTCCCGGTCGACTACCGGCTGACCGCGCAGTCGGGCCCGGACGACCGGCCGATCCCCGGCGCCGCGGTGGCGCACCTGCGCGCCGATCCGCAGTTCTCGGCCGTCATCGAGGTACGGACGGCGTCCGCCACGGTCGGCGGCCGGAAGCAGGACGTCAGCTCGGTCACGCAGGGGGCCCTCGGGCACGAGCTGAAGCCCAAGATCTCCGCCGGCTCCCTCGCGGACCTGCGGCCGGGCGCCCTCGTGCTGCACGATGACGACGCCAAGATGTTCGGCGTACGGGTCGGCGGGACGGTGCCCGTACGGACCGCGCACGGCACCATGACCCTGCGCGTCGCCGCGATCACCTCCGGCGAGGAGTCGGTCCTTCCGGACATCCTGCTCGACCAGTCGGACTTCACCCGGTCGTTCGGGCCGAAGGATCCTGAGCAGGTCTACCTGATCGCCGGGAAGGGGGTCTCGGCGGACGCCTCCCGGGCGGCCGTCAACAAAGCGCTCCGGGACTACCCGGCGGTGCGGGTGAGCTCGGCCGCGGACATCAAGGACCAGCTGTCGAAGGCCCTCGACCAGGCCTTCCTGCTCGTCGCCGCCCTGCTCGCCCTGGCGATCGTCATCTCGCTGATCGGCATCGCGAACACGCTGACCCTGTCGGTGGTGGAACGGACCAGGGAGTCGGCCCTGCTGCGGGCCCTCGGCCTGACCCGGCGCGGCCTGCGCCGGATGCTCTCCCTGGAGGCTCTGATCATCTCGCTGATCGGCGCGCTCGTCGGCGTGGTGATGGGGACGGCGCTCGGCTGGGCGGCGATCTCCGCCGCCGTCGACGACGCGGCGCTCGGGCTGCCGGTCGGCCGGATCGTCCTGTTCATCCTCCTGGCGGCCGTCGCCGGCGTCGTCGCGGCGATCATGCCCGGCCGGCGGGCCGCGCGGACCTCGATCGTCGAGTCCCTCGCCGCCGACTAGACGGGACGTTATCGACGCTCGGCGACATAACAGTCACCTGATGTAACGATTCGATTTCGCCAAGGTAGATCCGCTTACCGTTACCTGGGAGTAGCTGAGTAACTACCGTACGTACCGGCCGCCCTCCGGGGCGGCTGCGAACCGAAGTACGGGAGGAGCTCAGGTGCTCAAGAAACTCACCGCGGCCGGGGTGGCGGCGGCCGCCGTCACGGGTGCGCTGCTGCTGGCCGCCCCGGCCAACGCGGCCGACATCGGCACGAGCGGCGAGGGAGGCGTCCTGTCCGGCAACCAGGTCCTCGTGCCGATCACGGCCCCGATCAACGTCTGCGGCAACAGCGTCGCCGTCATCGGTGGCGCACTCGCCGGCTGCCGCGGCGGCGCCTCGGTCGGCGGCGGGCATGGGTACCGCCCGCCGTGCCACCACCACCACCGCCCGCCCTGCCACCACCGTCCGTGGTCGTCGTCCTGACCCGGTCGCACAGGTAACAGCGTTCACCGGCCCGCCCGCAGTGCCACCGGGCGGGCCGGTGTGCTGCCCGGCCCAGGCGCAGGCCTCGGCCGCGAGGCGCGGAACGGTGCGCTGCCCGGCCCGATATAAGCTGTGGCGGCACCGTCCGGTACCCGCGAAGGACTGGAACGATCAATGACCGCCTCCCATGACCGGCCGGGACGACTGGCCGTCGGCGTGGTCGGCGTCGGCCGCGTCGGCTCGGCCCTCGGCCACGCGCTCACGCTCGCCGGCCACTCGGTCGTGGCCGCCGCGGGCGTCTCCGAGGCCTCCCGCGAACGCGCGAGCCAGCGGCTGCCCGGCGTGCCCCTTCTTCCCGTCCAGGACGTCGTCTCCGCCGCCGACCTGGTCCTGCTCACCGTCCCCGACGACGCGCTCGCGCCGCTCGTCGCCGGGCTCGTCGCGACCGACGTCAAGGTCGAGGGCAAGCTGCTGGCGCACACGAGCGGCCGGTACGGCGTCCGCGTCCTCGACCCGGCCACGCGCGCCGGAGCCCTGCCGCTCGCCCTGCACCCGGTGATGACCTTCACCGGGCGGCCCGACGACGTCCACCGGCTCGCCGGGATCAGCTTCGGCGTGACCTCGCCCGAGCCGCTGCGGCCCGTCGCCGAGGCCCTCGTCGTGGAGATGGGCGGCGAGCCCGTCTGGATCCCCGAGGAGCGCCGCGCCCTCTACCACGCGGCCCTCGCGGGCGGCGCGAACCACCTCGTCACGCTCGTCGCCGAGTCGATGGACCTGCTGACGCGGGCCGGCGTCGAGGCGCCGGGCCGGATGCTCGGGCCGCTGCTCGGCGCGGCGCTCGACAACGCGCTGCGGCTCGGCGTCCGGGGCCTGACCGGCCCGGTCGTGCGCGGCGACGCCGGGACGGTCGCCGAGCACGTCACCGAACTCGCCCGCATCTCACCCGAGGCGCACGACGCGTACATCGCGCTGGCCCGGCTCACCGCCGACCGCGCGCTGGCGGCCGGGCTGCTCCGCGCGGAGGACGCCGAACGCCTGCTCGACGCCCTCGCGGGCGGCCGTGGAGACGACATCGAGGGGACCGAGGATTGACACCCATCATCGCCCGCACACGTGAGGAGCTCACCGCCGCCCGCGCCTCCCAGGGCACGCTGGCGCTGGTCCCGACGATGGGCGCGCTGCACGAGGGCCACCGGTCGCTGCTGCGCCGGGCCCGCGAGCTGGCCGACACCGTCGCGGTGAGCATCTTCGTCAACCCGCTGCAGTTCGGGCCGGACGAGGACCTCGACCGGTACCCCCGTACCCTCCCCGACGACATCGAGATCTGCGCGGCGGAGGGCGTCGACCTGGTGTTCGCGCCGACCGTCGACGTCATGTACCCGCCGACCGCGCTCGGCGCACGGGTCACCGTCGACTCCGGGCCGATGGGGACGGTCGTGGAAGGGGCCTGCCGCCCCGGCCACTTCGACGGCGTGCTGACCGTCGTCCTCAAGCTGTTCAACCTGGTCCGCCCGGACGTCGCCGTCTTCGGTGAGAAGGACGCCCAGCAGCTCGCGGTGATCCGCCGGATGGTCGCCGACCTGAACGTCCCCGTCCGCATCGTCGGCTCCCCGACCGTGCGCGAGGCGGACGGCCTGGCGCTGTCCAGCCGTAACCGCTACCTGTCGGCGGCCGAGCGCCTCACCGCCGTGTCGCTGTCGATGGCCCTGCGCGCGGGTGCCGAGGCGGTCGGCGACGGCCCCGCCAAGGTCGTACGGGCGGCGCGGACCGTGCTCGACGGCGCGATCGCCGCCGACCCGCCGCTCGAGCTCGACTACCTGGTGCTCGTCGACCCGGAGACGTTCCAGGAGGTCGACGACGCCCACACGGGTCCGGCCGTGCTCGCCGTCGCGGGCCGGGTCGGCACCACCCACCTCATCGACAACGTCCCCCTGCTCTTCGGTCCCGCCTCGGAGTGACCCCCATGTTCCGCACGATGTTCAAGTCCAAGATCCACCGGGCCACGGTCACTCAGGCCGACCTGCACTACGTCGGCTCCGTCACGATCGACGAGGACCTCATGGAGGCCGCCGACCTGCTGCCGGGCGAGCAGGTCCAGATCGTCGACATCACCAACGGCGCCCGCCTGGAGACGTACGTCATCACCGGCCCGCGCGGCAGCGGGGTCATCGGCATCAATGGCGCCGCCGCCCACCTCGTCCATCCCGGCGACCTGGTGATCATCATCAGCTACGCCGCGATGACCGACGCGGAGGCCCGGGCGTTCCAGCCCAGCGTCGTCCATGTCGACCGCGACAACCGGATCGTCGACCTGGGCACCGACCCGGCCGAACCGGTCCCCGGCACGGCCGACGTCCGCGGCGACGCCCTGACGCCGCGCTGAGACCCGCGCGTGGCCGATGAGTTCCGTCGGCGCGGCCGGTCCGTACCTGCATGACCGAACTCGAGACGTACACGCTGGCCGTGCCGGGCGCCGTGCTCCACTACGACGTCCGGCGCAATGACGCGAGCACCGAGCCGGTGCTGCTGCTCATCGGGTCGCCGATGGGCGCCGCCGGCTTCGTCACCCTCGCCGGGCACTTCGCCGACCGTACGGTCGTGACCTACGATCCGCGCGGCGCGGAGCGCAGCAAGGTCCCCGGCGAGGTCGCGGAGTCCACACCCGACGACCACGCGGACGACCTGCACCGGCTGATCTCCACGCTGGACGCGGGGCCGGTGGACGTCTTCGCCAGCAGCGGCGGCGCGGTGAACGCCCTGGCCCTGGTGGCCCGGCACCCGGAGCAGGTGCGGACGCTGGTGGCGCACGAGCCACCGGCCTCCCGGGAACTACCGGACCGGGAGGTGGTCCTCGCCGCGTGCGTCGACATCAACGAGACCTACCGGCGCAGCGGCTCCGGCCCGGCGATGGCGAAGTTCATCAGGCTCGTCTCCCATGACGGCCCGCTCCCGGCGGGGTACGCCGACGAGCCCGCTCCGGACCCCGCCGCCTTCGGGCTGCCGACCGAGGACGACGGCTCTCGCGACGACGCGCTGCTCGGCCGGAACATGGTCTTCTGCAACCACTACCGGCACGACTTCGACGCGCTCCGGGCGGCGTCGACCCGCATCGTGATCGGCGTGGGCGCCGCGTCGGGGGAGACCCTCCCCAAGCGCACGGCCGTGGCCGTCGCCGAGCGGCTCGGGATCACGCCGGTCACCTTCCCCGGGAACCACATCGGCTTCGCCGGCGGTGAGTACGGCCAGACGGGCGAGCCGGACGCCTTCGCCGCCACCCTCCGCTCCGTCCTCACCGGCTGACGGCTCACCGGCCGGCCGCGGCGGCGGCCGCCAGCACGTCCAGGTAGTCGCGTTGGTGGGCGATGCGGCCGTCGCGGACGGTGAGGACGATGAGGTTCGCGATCGAGCAGGGCAGCCCGCTCGCCGTCGCGGTGCCCACGATGGCGTGCTCGGCGACGATGACCTCCGGGTCCGTCGTCTCGTGGACGACGACGCCGCGGAACTCCTCGATCTTCAGGGCCCGGCCCATCGCCGCCCGCAGGTGGGCCCGGATCTCCTCCCGGCCGTGCAGGGAGCGCGGGAGGCCGGGCGCGGCGAAGGGGAACTCCAGGATCGCGTCCGTCGCGTACAGGTCGGCGTAGTCGTCGGGCGATCCATCGAGCGCGGCCCGCAGGATCCGCTCGTACACCCCGCGCGGCCCGGGCACCGGCGTCCCCGACTCCGACATCGAGGTCTCCGAAGCGGACGCCGGGGTCTCCGGGGCGGACGCCGGGCCGGCCGGGCCGGACGGCGACCAGGGGGAGAGCGCCGGGTCCGGAGCAAGGGCCGGGAGGCCGCGGACGCCGGCGCGCAGCGCGTCGGGAGAGCCGAGGGCCTCGGCGATGGCCAGGACCGGCTGGTACTCGCGCCACAGCCGGACGCGGCCGTCGCGGACCCGCAGGACGAGGACGAACGGCGCGGAGGCGGAACGGCCGGTGGTCGTCACCGTGCCGGCCATCGCGTACTCCACGACGATGACCTCGGGGTCGGTGGTCTCGTGCACGCGGACGTCGCGGAACTCCTCGAACCGTACGGGCAGGGCCGCCCGGCTCGTCTCGGTGTGCGCGTGGAACTCCGCGCCGTTCTCCTCGAAGCGCCGGGGCGCTCCGGGCGGCGCGCAGGGCAGCTCGATCGTCACGTCCCCGGAGCGCAGCGCCTCCGGCGCCCCCCACTCGCCGCGCAGCACCCTGGTGCGAAAGCTCTCGAACACCTGCCGTGGACCGGTCGCCGCCATGCTGAGACCTCCATTCGCTCAACGTCCGTTGAGTCTCAACGAGCGTAGAGCGAAATCGGATCTTCGGTCAACGCCGGTAGATTCAGGCCGTGCGCGACGCCAACCAGCCGATGAGCCGGGCGGAGCGGAGACGCCGGACGGAGGGGCGGATCCTCGCCGCCGCCCGCGCGCGCTTCGCCGAGGTCGGGTACGACCGGACGACGATCCGCGCGGTCGCGGCGGCGGCCGAGGTGGATCCCGCGCTCGTCATGCAGTACTTCGGGGACAAGAAGGAGCTGTTCCGCCGGGCGGTCGAGGTCCCGCCCGACGAGGAGCTGCCCGGCGACCCCGCGGGGCTCATCGACCTGCTCCTTTCCATCGTCGGGGTCAAGCTCGGCGAACTCCCGCAGACGTCTCTGCCGCTGCTGCGCTCGACGTTCACTCATCCGGAGGCGACCGAGCGGATGCGGGCCGCGATGACCCGGCAGGTCGAGCAGGCGAGCGCCGCCATCCCGGGCGAGGAGGCCGAGCTGCGCGCCGCGCTGATCCTGGCGATCCTGTTCGGCGTGTCCACCGGACGGAACCTGATCGAGCTCGGCCCGCTCCGCGGCGCGACGCCGGAGCAGATCACGCGGCTGCTCCGGCCGTGCTTCGAGGCGCTGACCGGTCAGGCTTCGCCCGAGACGTGATTCGCGGACGCGAAGACGCTGGACGCGGCGGTCGTGAGCGCTGCCGCGCTGGTGACCACGGAGGGGCGGGCGGCTGACAAGGACGACCCTGGCGGAATCAGGCGGACCCGGCGGAGTGGTGCGGTACGGGCGACGGGTTATAGTCAATCTGACGAGAATGCCTCCGAGGAGGGTCCATGATCCCCCGACGCCTCACCGCGCCCGATCCGGGCTGGACGATCGACACCGACATCATCGTGATCGGCTCCGGCGTCGCCGGGCTCGTGACGGCCCTGCGCGCACGTACGGCCGGACGGGTGCTGCTGGTCACCAAGGCGCTGCTCGACGACGGGTCCACTCGGTGGGCCCAGGGCGGCATCGCGGCGGCCCTGCACCCGGACGACTCCCCGGAGGAGCACCTCCGGGACACGCTCACCGCCGGCGTCGGCCTCTGCGACGACGAGGCCGTACGCGTGCTCGTGACCGAGGGCCCCGACGCCGTTCGCGAACTGATCGAGCTCGGCGCCGAGTTCGACCGGGGCGAGGACGGGCGAGTGGCCCTGACCCGCGAGGGCGGCCACCTCAAGCGCCGCATCGCGCACGCGGGCGGTGACGCCACCGGCGCCGAGGTCAGCCGGGCCTTGCTCGCGAAGATCAAGGACTCCGGCATCGAGGTCATCGAGCACGCCCTGGTGCTCGACCTGCTGATGGAGCAGGGCCGGGCCGCCGGGGTGACGCTGCACGTCATGGGGGAGGGGCGCCGCGACGGCGTCGGAGCCGCCCGCGCCCGTGCGGTGATCCTCGCGACCGGCGGTCTGGGCCAGGTCTTCCAGGCCACCACGAACCCGGAGGTGTCGACCGGCGACGGCGTCGCGCTCGCGCTGCGCGCCGGAGCGGCCGTGACCGACCTGGAGTTCGTGCAGTTCCACCCCACGGTCATGTGGCTCGGCCCGGACGCGAAGGGCCGACAGCCGCTGATCTCCGAGGCCGTACGCGGCGAGGGGGCGTACCTCATCGACGAGCGGGGTGACCGGTTCATGGCCGGGCGGCACCCGCTGGCCGACCTCGCCCCGCGCGACGTCGTCGCCAAGGCGATCATGGCGATGATGCGGGAGACCGGCGCCCCCTGCGCGTACCTCGACGGCCGGAACCTCGGGCCGCGCACCTGGGCGAACCGGTTCCCGACCATCCTCGCGGCCTGTGAGGAGCACGGCATCGACCCGGTGCACGAGCCGATCCCGGTGATCCCGGCCGCGCACTACGCCAGCGGCGGCGTCCGTACGGATCTGTGGGGCCGCACGTCCGTCCCCGGCCTGTACGCCTGCGGTGAGGTCGCCTGCACCGGCGTGCACGGCGCGAACCGGCTCGCCTCGAACTCCCTCCTCGAAGGTCTCGTCTTCGGCCGCCGGATCGCCGAGGCGCTGCCCGCCGACCTCGCCGCGGACGCCCCCGCCGGTACCGCTTCGGGTGGGGCCGTCGCGGGGCCGGCGTTGCTGGACCCGAGCGTGCACGCCGACGTTCAGCAGGTCATGACCTCCTGCGCCGGCGTCCTGCGGAACGGTCCAGGACTGGAGCGCGCCGCACGCGACCTCGCCGCGCTCGCGGACCGTACGACCGGTGAGCCGTGCACCGAGGCGTGGGAGGCGACCAACCTGCACACCGTGGCGTCGCTGATCGTGGCGGCGGCCCGGCGCCGGGAGGAGACCCGGGGCAGCCACTGGCGGGAGGACTTCCCCGACGCCGACGAGAACTGGCTCGGTCACCTGGTCTCGACCCTCGCCGACGACGGAACCATCACCACCGACTACGAGCCCCGGGAGCTTTCGTGAACGCCGAACTCGAGACGAGGCTGCGCACCGCCGGACTCGATCCCCAGGCTGTGGACGGCCTCGTCCGTACGGCGCTGGCCGAGGACGGCGAGACGGACGTCACCAGCGAGCCGATCTTCCCGCCCACCGCCACCGGCCGCGCCGACATGGTGGCCCGGCAGTCCGGCGTCGTCGCCGGCCTCCCCGTCGCCGAACTGGTCTTCGCGATCCTCTCTCCGGAGACCGGCGACGGCCTGAAGGTCGTGACCCGGGTCGAGGACGGGGCCCGGATCGCGCCCGGCGACGTCCTGCTCACCGTCGAGGGCCCGCTGGTGCCGCTGCTGCGCGCGGAGCGCACCGCGCTGAACTTCCTCACCCACCTGTCCGGCGTCGCGAGCCTCACCCGCCGCTGGGCGGACGAGATCGCGCACACGAAGGCGCACGTCCGGGACACCCGCAAGACGCTGCCGGGCCTGCGCGCGCTGCAGAAGTACGCCGTCCGCCTCGGCGGCGGCGTGAACCACCGCATGTCCCTCGCCGACGCGGCACTGATCAAGGACAACCACGTCGCCGCCGCCGGGTCGGTGACCGCCGCGTTCACCGCCGTCACCGCCCCCGGCCTGCACGTTCAGGTGGAGTGCGACACCCTCGCCCAGGTGCGCGAGGCGCTGGCCGCCGGGGCGCGCTCGATCCTCCTGGACAACATGAGCATCGCCGAGATGACCGAGGCCGTGCGCCTGACCGACGGCCGGGCCGAACTGGAGGCCAGCGGCGGGCTCACGATCGACGGGGCCCGCGCCGTGGCCGAGACCGGAGTCGACTACCTTGCCGTGGGGGCGCTGACCCACTCGGCAGGCGCGCTCGACATCGGCCTTGACCTCTCGGGAGCGGCGAGCTGACGAGTGAGCGGAGTGGACGGCGAGGAACGAGCCGTCCGCGAAGCGAGCGAGGAGGCGAGCGCGACCATCAACACAGCGGGGACCTGATGCTGCTCACGATCGACGTCGGTAACACCCACACGGTGCTCGGCCTCTTCCAGGGGGAGGAGGTCATCGAGCACTGGCGCATCAACACCGACTCCCGGCGTACCGCGGACGAGATCGCGGTCGTCCTGCAGGGCCTCGTGCAGCAGAGCCCGCTGCTGGCCGACACCGACATCAGCGGCATCGCGCTGTGCTCCACCGTTCCCTCGGTCCTGCACGAGATGCGGGAGATGTGCCGCCGCTACTACGGGGACGTCACCGCCGTCATCGTCGAGCCCGGCGTCAAGACCGGCGTGCCGATCCGGATGGACAACCCGAAGGAGGTCGGCTCCGACCGGATCATCAACTCCCTCGCCGCCGGCCACATCTACGGCGGCCCCGCGATCGTGGTCGACTTCGGCACCGCGACGACGTTCGACGCCGTCTCGGGCAAGGGGGAGTACGTCGGCGGCGCCATCGCCCCCGGCATCGAGATCTCCGTCGACGCGCTGTCCGCGCGCGGCGCCCAGCTGCACAAGGTGGAGCTCGTACGGCCCCGCAGCGTCATCGGCAAGAACACCGTGGAGGCGCTGCAGTCCGGCATCATCTACGGCTTCGCCGGCCAGGTGGACGGCGTCGTACGGCGCATGTCGGAGGAGCTGGCCGACGACCCGGAGGAGGTCACCGTCGTCGCGACCGGCGGCCTCGCCCCGCTCGTCCTGGAAGAGGCCCGCAGCATCGACGTGTACGAGCCGTGGCTGACGCTGATCGGCCTGCGCCTCGTCTACGAGCGCAACGTCGGCGTCTCGGGCTGATCGCCCAGGCGACAGGGGGCTCGGCGGCCGGTGGAGGTCCACCGGCCCGGTAGCCTTTTCACCCGTGAGCGAGTCCTACGACGATCTTCCGGAGCAGATGCGGGTCCGCCGCGAGAAGGTGGACCGGTTGCGCGAGCAGGGGGTGGATCCCTACCCCCTCGGGTTCCCGCGCACCGCGACGATCGCGGAGGTCCGCGCGAAGTATCCCGACCTCGAGCCGGGCGCGTCGACCGGGGAGAAGGTCGGCGTCACCGGCCGCGTCATCCTGGCCCGCAACACCGGCAAGCTCTGCTTCGCCACGATCCGGGACGGCAGCGGCGACATCCAGGTCATGCTCTCGCTCGCCAACGTGGGCCCGGAGGCGCTGGAGTCCTGGAAGCGCGACATCGACCTCGGCGACCATGTCGGCGTTGAGGGCGAGGTGATCACTTCCAAGCGCGGTGAGCTGTCGATCATGGCGGACCGGTTCGCGCTGACCTCCAAGTCGCTGCGCCCGCTCCCGGAGAAGCACGCCGGCCTCACCGACCCGGAGCAGCGGGTCCGCATGCGCTACGTCGACCTGATCGTCAACGACGAGGCGCGGCGCATGGCCCGCCTGCGCAGCGACACCGTACGGGCGATCCGCGAGTACCTCACCGGCCGTGAGTTCCTCGAGGTCGAGACGCCGATGCTGCAGCCGATCCACGGCGGTGCGGCCGCGCGCCCCTTCGCCACGCACATCAACGCGTACGACATGGACCTCTACCTGCGGATCGCGATCGAGCTGTACCTCAAGCGGCTCGTCGTCGGCGGCATCGAGAAGGTCTTCGAGATCAACCGCAACTTCCGCAACGAGGGCGCGGACTCCACGCACAACCCCGAGTTCACGATGCTCGAGGCGTACGAGGCGTACGGCGACTACGACACGATCGCCACCCTCACCCGCGAGCTGTACCAGGCCGCGGTGGTCGCCGCGCTCGGCACGACGGTCGTCGTGCACAAGGGCCAGGAGATCGACCTCGCCGGCGACGAGTGGCCGCAGGTCACCCTGTACGGCGCGGTCTCCGACGCGGTCGGCGAGGAGATCACCACCGAGACGCCGATCGACGACGTCCGGAAGATCTTCGAGCGGCGCGAGCTGGAGTTCGACCCCAAGTGGGGCCAGGGCAAGCTGGTCCAGGAGCTGTTCGAGGCGCTGGTCGAGCACACCCTCGTGCAGCCGACGTTCGTGCGGGACTACCCCCTGGAGACCTCGCCGCTCGCCCGCACCCACCGCGACGACCCGCTGCTGACGGAGAAGTGGGACCTCATCGGCTTCGGAACCGAGCTGGGCACCGGTTACTCCGAGCTCATCGACCCGATCGAGCAGCGCCGCCGGCTGACCGAGCAGTCGCTGCTGGCCGCCGGGGGGGACCCCGAGGCCATGCAGCTCGACGAGGACTTCCTCCGCGCTCTGGAGTACGCCATGCCCCCCACGGGCGGCGTCGGCATCGGCATCGACCGCATGATCATGGCTTTCACCGGCAAGAACATCCGCGAGACGATCCTGTTCCCGCTCGTCAAGCCGGAGTGACCGCACGCGGGCTCCGGCGGGACGTTCCGCCGGAGCCCGGTTGCGAATCGCTGGTTCTTTCACTGTGGATCCGTCGCATCATCGGCGAGTTTCCAGGTCAGCGGCGTCCGGGAGTTAACTGAAAAGTTGGCTGATTGACAGGTACGGTTGTCAGATCGATCCTTGATCCAGCCTGATCAGCTGCTGAACTCCCCGCCCCGCCCGGCGACCGATCGGGAGTACGGCGACCTTCATCACCGCGCGGTCGATGGCCCCTGCTCTACCCGAGAGGCTCTGATGAACCTGAATCGACTCGACGGCCCGGTGCTGTCCCTCTTCCGCATCGTCGTCGGCCTGCTCTTCACCTTCCACGGCCTGGCCTCGCTGTTCGGCGTCTTCGGCGGCAACCGGGGCACCGGTCACGCCATCGCCGCCGGCACCTGGCCCGGCTGGTACGCCGCACTGATCCAGCTGATCTGCGGCGCGCTCGTCCTGATCGGCCTGCTCACCCGCCCCGCCGCGACGCTCGCCTCCGGCTCCATGGCGTACGCCTACTTCACCGTCCACATCAAGAGCGGGATCATCCCGCTGCAGAACGGCGGCGAGCCGGCCGCGATGTTCAGCTGGGCGTTCCTGCTGATCGCCGTCCTCGGCCCCGGCACGTGGGCCCTGGACTCGGTGATACGGCACCGCCCGCACCGTACGGTCGCCGCCCGTCCCGCCGACGCCCGTCCCGACCCCGCCGCCACGGCGTGACGAGTCACCTGACCCGGCCACCACGGCGTGACAGGTCACCCGACCCGGCTCGATGACGTGAACGGTCTCTCGATCAGCGGCCGGCCCGACCCGGCCCGCTGATCACCCGCCGGGAGACCGCGTCCGACGAACCGTCCGGCGTCGCGGCGACGGTCCGGATCCCCGCATCCGAACCGCCTGCGACGCCGGACGATCCTTCTCGGCTGCATGGTCGATCACGCTGAGGGCCCGTGCGATCGGACCGGTGCCGGACCACCGCGCGGGACATGGCGGGCGTATCTGGCGGATCGCGCGCCGGGGTGGTGCCGCATTCGCCAGGGCCGCGATGGGTCACCCGGCGCGGGAGTGCGCCGGTCCCTAAGGCTTGCGGCCGACGCCCGCATAGAACCAGGTCTGTACGGCCTCCTCCATGGAGACCGGCCGCTCGGGACGCCACAGCGGCGCCCACACCAGACCGGGGTCCACCAGCGCGAACTCGCCGAACAGGTCCGTCACCTGCTCCCGGGTACGGGGCGTTCCAGGGGCGGAGGTCCGCCGATACACCTCGACCACCTTGGCGACCACGTCGGGCACGCCGTCGGCCGACGCGTGGGTCAGGGCCAGGTGGCTGCCCGGCGCCAGTGCCTCGCGCAGCTTCGTCATGATCCCCTGCGGGTCGTCCTCGTCCGGGATGAAGTGCAGGGTCGCGATGGTGAGCAGCCCGACCGGCCTGTCGAGGTCGAGGAGCCGCTTCCCTCTGACGTGGTCGAGGATTTCCCCGGGTCGGCGCAGGTCGGCGCGGATCATCTCGGTCTGGTCCGAGTCGGCGAGCAGGGCCCGCCCGTGCGCGACCACCTGTTCGTCGTAGTCGACGTAGACCACCCGGGCGCCGGGGTTCACCGCGTGGGCGATCTGGTGCACGTTCTGCTGGGTGGGCAGGCCGGTGCCGATGTCGAGGAACTGGTCGATGCCCTGCTCGGCCATGTACCGCACCGCGCGCCCGATGAAGGCGCGGTTCTCCTTGATCAGGTTGACCAGCGTGGGGTCGGCCGCGACGGCCTCCTCCGCCCGTACGCGGTCGGCCTCGTAGTGGTCCTTCCCGCCAAGGTAGTAGTCGTACATTCGGGCAATATTCGGCACATTCGCATCGAATCCGCCCAATCGAGATACCTCGCCCGTCACCGCTTCTCCGCCCTTGACGCCCAGCCGGTCTCGGCCGACAGGGGAAGCTCGCCCACTTCCGGCACTTTACCGACTTTCCGCTTGGAGTCACCGAATCTCCCCATCGGACCGGATGTGACGGACGTCTCTCCCGCGGACTCCTCCAGGGAGAACGACGGCAGCTTCAATGCGGACAATCGTTATGTGATTTTCGGATGCGAGATAACGAACATTTCGCCGCGATTGGCGTATCGGGCGTACGCAATGCTCGGTGAAAGCGGGATGTGAGCGTTACCCCTCCCAACGCCGGCCCGAGGAGACGTCCGGCAGACCAGAAGCGGCAGCCAGTACCGCCGGCCGTACGGGCGGGGGACGACTGGGTGACCGGCCGTGTCCTTCGCGGGCGGGGGTGGGTTCGTCATCGGCGCCGTCATGTGAGCAGGGATATGTTCCTGCTGGGGTTATAGCGTCGGATCGCTTGGGGCGGGCCCGGAGGCTCGGTCCGAGTGCACGAGGACTCGCCCGGCCGCTGGTGCGCCGGCTCTGCCTTCCCCTCAGGAGCGGCCGGCGTCGCCGGACCACTCGGTGACCTCGACGGAGTTGGATTCCCCGGTGCCGCTGTAGCTGCTTATTCGCCATCAGGCATGCGGAGAATGGAAGAACCTGGACGGTGACGTTCCGGGGAGACCCAACAGTTGCGCCCGCGTGGCCGCCGAATCGCCGAATCGCCGAATCGGCGGCAAAGGACCGCTTCGTCGATGATCGAGAGTGAGGACGAACTGCTCGTCGTCGAACTCGACGACGGCGTGATCCACAGCCTCATCGAGGCCATCCAAGGCGCCCATCAACGTCAGGCCGACACGGCTTGATCGAGAACCGGGGCGGCCCGGCGGGTCGGCCTACGGCGGCTCGGGGACCGGCTGGGGCGATGGGGTAATGAACGCCGGGGCCGGCACGGTGGGGATACCCACCCCGGCGCTCACTGAGGGGATCCGGGGGGTCAGTGGGGGTGCCTGACGAGGGGACGGCCGGTCCGGACCCTCAGGTCCGTCGACGGCCTCTTACTGTGATCCGCAGGCAGATGGTCTAGGCGGCTGGTACGAGGTGCCCGCGGTGGGTGGGGACGCTACGGCCGTCGGGCAGCAGCTCTCCGGTGTCCTCGAAGACGATGACGCCGTTGCAGAGGAGTCCCCATCCCTGTTCGGGGTGGTAGGCGACGAGGCGTGCCGCGTCGTGATCGGGGGCACCCGCCGGTGGGCACGGCGGACGGTGCTGACACATCGCGGAGTTCATCCCCTTTCAACTGGTTCCAGCAGTTGTTCTCATTCACGAGCATGCCGTGCCGCTGGCGCTACCGGATTGGGAAAAATACCCGGTTAACTACCTGGAACCACGTAGGTAGGGGTACGCGGGCCGGGGGTGCGGCGGGCGTGGTCAGGGGTGGATCAGGTGGTACGCCGCGTACTCGATGCGCTCGCGGGCCTGGAGCAGGAGCGCCGAGATCTCGCGTTCGCGGGTCTCGTTGAGGCGGATCGCCGGGATCGACACGCTGATCGCGTCGCGCGCGGGCCGCTGGAGGCGCAGGACGACGCCGAAGCAGCAGACGCCCACGGTGTTCTCCTCGCGGTCGGCGGCGTGGCCGCGTTCGCGGATGCGGCGAAGCTCGGCGCGGAGCGCGTCACGGTCGGTGATCGTGCGCTCGGTCTGGCGCTCCAGGGTCTCGGGGAGGGCCGGGTCGGGGTGGTCGGCGAGCAGCGCCTTGCCGAGTGAGGTGCTGTGCGTCGGCACGCGCCGGCCGACCCGGATGACGGGCCGCAGGTTGTGCCGGGACGGGCGGGAGGAGAGGTACACGACGTCATGGTCGTCGAGGCGGCCGAAGTGAACGGTCTCGCCGGTGACCTCCGCGAGCCAGTCGAGCGTCTCGTGGGCCATGCCGACGACGGGGTCGCCGTCGATGTAGGAGGCGCCGACGAGCAGGGCCCGCATGCCGATGCGGTAGAGCGTCCCCGTCGGGTCGGTCTCGACCCAGCCGAGCTGCACGAGGGTTCGGAGGAGGGCGTACAGGCTGCTCTTGGGGTAGCCGAGCTCCTGCTGGATCTCGGTCAGGCTGTACATGCCGCCCTGGCGGGCGAAGAAGTCGAGCAGCTCGACGGTCCGCGTCGCGGACTTGACGCCCGGCGCGGTCCTTTCAGATGCGTCCATGAAGCCTCCCGAGGCACCTGGCCTGCGCTTACGCGCGGCCCGGCGACCACGCCGGAGCCAGGGAACAGCTTAGTCCCGGGTAGGCCTTGTTCATATATGCGAACACTGGCTATGGTTGTGGACACTTTTAACCGGCGATGCATCCTCGGAGGATTCCCCTATGGCGAAGATCGTCCTTAGCCATGTGGACAAGGCCTACTCGAACGAAGTCAAGGCGGTGAACGACCTCAACCTGGAGATCCAGGACGGGGAGTTCATGGTGCTCGTCGGCCCGTCCGGGTGCGGCAAGTCGACCGCCCTCCGGATGATCGCCGGTCTTGAGGACATCACCGGCGGGGAGATCTCGATCGGTGACCGGGTGGTCAACAACCTGGCGCCGAAGGACCGCGACATCGCGATGGTCTTCCAGAACTACGCGCTCTACCCGCACATGACGGTCGAGCAGAACCTCGCGTTCGGCCTGCAGCTGCGCGGCACCCCGAAGCCGGAGATCAAGAAGCGGGTCAACGAGGCCGCCAAGATGCTCGGCCTCGACCAGTTCCTCAAGCGCAAGCCGGCCGCCCTGTCCGGCGGTCAGCGGCAGCGTGTCGCGATGGGCCGCGCGATCGTCCGCGAGCCGCAGGCGTTCCTGATGGACGAGCCGCTGTCGAACCTCGACGCCAAGCTCCGCGTGTCCATGCGCGCCTCCCTCAACCAGCTGCACGACCGGCTCGGCGTCACGACGGTGTACGTCACGCACGACCAGATCGAGGCCATGACCCTCGGCGACCGCGTCTGCGTGCTCCGCGAGGGCAAGCTGCAGCAGGTCGACACCCCGCAGAACCTCTTCGACAACCCGGTCAACCTGTTCGTCGCCGGGTTCATCGGCTCGCCGGCGATGAACTTCGTCACCGCGGAGCTCGTCCGCGACGACGGCCCGGCCGTGGCCTTCGCCGGATACAAGCTGCCCGTGCCGGAGTCGGTCCTGACGGGCCGCCCCGGCCTGGACGACTACTTCGGCCGGGAGGTCATCCTCGGCGTCCGGCCGTCCGACTTCGAGGACGCCGGGCACAACCCGAACGAGTGGCCGACGATCCGGGTGCACGCGGACGTCACCGAGGAGCTCGGCAGCGAGATCAACGTGATCTTCGCGATCGACGCGCCGCCGGTCGAGCACAAGGACACCGCCGACCTCGCCCACGACGCCGACGAGGACGACGCGGCGATCCCGCTCGCCGACAACAAGGCGCTGTGGACCGCGCGCGTCAACGCCCGCTCGCACGTGCGGCCCGGCCAGGACATCGACCTGTCGATCGACACCAGCCGCCTGCACTTCTTCGACGCCGACAGCGGCCTGGCCATCGGCCACCAGGAGGTCGCGCCGGCCGCCGCCACGGCCTGACCGAGCGAACGCGGGGCCTCCCCCCTTCGGGGGCGGAGGCCCTCGCCGTAGGTTCGGGCGGACGCGCCGACGACGCCGTCACGGGCGGACGGCCCGTGGCGACGCCGCTCAGGCGGACTCGCGGACGATGAGCTCGGGAGAAAGAACGACCTGCCGGTGATCGTGGTGCTCCGGGTCGCCGGTCTCCGCGAGCGCGAGTTCGGTGGCGGTACGGCCGAGCTCCGCGCGCGGCTGGCGTACGGTCGTCAGCGGCACGACGGCGGTCGCGGCCAGGTCGATGTCGTCGTAGCCGACCACGCTGATCTCCGCGGGCACCTTCACCCCGGCCCGTACGAGTTCGTTGACCAGACCCAGCGCGAGCAGGTCGTTGGCGCAGAAGACGCCGGTCGGCAGAGGGTCGAGCGTGAGCAGCCGGACCGCCGCCGCCTGGCCGGCCGCCGCGGTCATCTCCGCCTGCTCGAACGTCGTCAGGTCGCGCTCGGTCAGCCCGGCGTTCAGCGCCGCGCGTACGGCGCCGTGATGGCGCTCGCGTACCGGCCTGGCGGACAGCGGGCCGGTCACGAACAACAGCCGGCGGTGCCGCCGGGTCAGCAGGTGGCGGGCGGCCAGCGCCCCGCCCGCCCGGTGATCGGCCCCCACGGAGCAGACGCGGACGCCGACCCGGTCGAGCAGCACGACGGCGAGGCCGTGACCGTGGAGCTCGGCGACGCGGTCCTCGTCGAGGTCGAGCGGGCTGATGAGCACGCCCGAGACGTTCTGTTCCTCGAGGAAGTCGAGGCAGCGCTGCTCCTTCGCGCGGGAGCCGTCGCTCGTGCACCACAGCGCGTCGAACCCGTCGGCGTTCATCGCCTCCTCGGCGGCCCGGCCGACCTCCGTGAAATGCGGGTTGGACATGGTCGGCAGGACCACGCCGAGGATGTGCCCTCGCCCCTGCCGGAGCTGCCGCGCGGTCTCGTTGCGCACGAAACCGAGCTCGCCGATGGAGGCCTGTACGCGCTCGCGGGTGGCTTCGGCCACGAGGTTTGGCCGATTAAGGACATTCGAAACCGTGCCCACCGAGACCCCCGCATGGATCGCAACATCTCGGATGCTGATGCGCGCCAACGCTTCCACCTTCCCGGTGAGACCGATTTCCGCAGGTCGACGAGGGTGAACAACTGTGGCCGATGTGTTATGTAGCGGAACGGATACGACGGCGTACGCGGCGTAACATGCCAACCCTTGACGCTCGGAAGACGGCCGCTTAGCGTTCCGGAGCGGAGCGTACCTTGAAACGATTCACGATCTTGCCGGATCGCTGCGCGAAAGGATGGGGGCGAGGGCGCACACATGACCCCACCCGGACACGCCGAAATCGGTCCCGGCAACGCCGCCGGGACGTTCCCTCGTGCACCCGAGGCGACGTTCCCGCTCAACTCTCCAACGTATGAATCGTTACCCGGAGTTCCCGCGTCGCGCATCCTCATGCGGGCGGGCGGCCAACTCCGGTCAAGTGCGCCTTCGCCTACCCGTGCCCATGCGGCGGTCGCCGCACCCCCGCAGCCATCACCCGGGATGAGGGAGGACGGAGTGGAACAGGCCACACTCGCACGCCGTGGCACCGACGATCCGCGTCTGAGCGAGGACGAGCTCCGCTTGCTCGCGCAGATCGCCACAGGCGTCACCGCAGATGTGGCGGCGCGGAAGCTCGAGCTCAGCGCGCGCACCCTGCGGAGGAGGCTGCGATCGATCTGTGACCGGCTCGACGTGAACACCCCCATCGAGGCCGTTGTCTGGGCGGCGCGGCGGCAGCTGATCTGACCAGTGGGCCCTAACGACTAGGGTTCCCTGTTCGTGGATATAGCGACCCGCCGTGCCCGCGTCAGCGACGTCCGGGCGATCCGGCGGCTCATCGACCTGTACTCCGGGCCGGGCCGCCTGCTGGAGAAGACGACCGTCACCCTGTTCGAGGACGTTCAGGAGTTCTGGGTGGCGGAGGACCGGGCGAGCGGTGAGATCGTGGGATGCGGCGCCCTCCACGTCATGTGGGAGGATCTCGCCGAGGTCCGTTCGGTGGCCGTCGATCCGTCCCGGCGTGGGCATGGCGTGGGGCACCGGATCGTCGCGCGGCTGCTCGACACCGCGCGCGAGCTGGGGGTACGCCGGGTGTTCTGCCTGACGTTCGAGGTGGAGTTCTTCGCCCGGCACGGGTTCGAGCGCCTCAAGGGCACGCCGGTCTCTCCTGAGGTGTACGAGGAGTTGCTGCGCAGCTACGACGACGGCGTGGCGGAGTTCCTCGACCTGGAGCGGGTCAAGCCGAACACCCTGGGCAACACGCGGATGCTGCTGCACCTGGAAGGTGATCGATGAGCGAGGCCTACCCGTCGTACGGCGACCAGAGCGGCTACGGCGGTCAGAGCGCGTACGGCCGCCAGGACGGCTACGGCGGCCGGGACGAGTACGGCGGCCAGGGCGCGTACGACGACGGCGGCGCGTACGGCGGGCAGGAGCCGCCCGCGGAGCTGCTGCTGGCCCCGATCGCGCGGCGGGCCGCCGCGCGGCTGATCGACGCGGGGCTGCTCGGGGTGGTCGGGTTCGCGCTCATCCTCCCCTTCATGATCGCGGCGGTGGGGCTCAACGAGCCGGGCAGCCACGTCAAGAACGGCGGCGGCATCTGGTCCGGCACCGCCATCGTCGGCTGGATCCTCGTCCTGGGGATCCTCCCGTTCGGGTACGAGGCGGTGCAGCTCGCGCTCTGGGGGCAGACGCTCGGCAAGCGGGTGCTGCGGCTCCGCGTGGTCGGTGAGACCGGCGAGCCCCTGACCCCGGCCCGCGCGTCGGCCCGCGCGGCGGTCAACAACGTCGTCTATCTCTTCGGCTGCGGAGTGGGCACCGTGATGGCGTACCTCTGGGCGATCTGGGACCAGCCCCTGCATCAGGGGCTGCACGACCGGCTGGCGGCCACCGTCGTGGTCGACGACCGAGAGTTCGCGGACGAATGACCGAGGAGGGCGTCGGCGCGGTCGCCGAGCCGTCCCAGCGGCTGGTCGCCCGGATCATCGACATCCTCATCGTCGGCGTGCCCATCGGTCTGGGCGCGACCGAGTTGTTCCCTCGCGAGACCGCGCAGCGCGTCGTCGCCCCCCTCGCCTTCGCGGTGGCCTTCTTCCTGTACGAGGCGGTGCAGGTGGCGATCTGGGGCCGTACGGTCGGCAAGCGTCTCACCGGGCTGCGGGTGATCTCGGTGACGGGGGAGCGGCCGACGGTGGTGCAGGCGCTCGTCCGGACGGCGATCTACACCCTGCCGCCCGCCGCGCGCCCCGTACCGGTCCTGAACATCCTCGCCGGGATCTTCTGGCTGGCCGAGAACGGCCTGCTGTTCGAGGGCTCCTACCGCCAGGCCCTGCACGACCGCGCGGCCGGCACGCTGGTGCTCGACGTACGATCGCCCGCGCCGGGGCCCGAGGAAGAGCCGTCCTCGCCGGGCCCCGTGGAAGCGGAGCCCGGCGAGATGGAAGCGGAGCCCGGCGACCCCTACCTCGTGGACGAGCCCGGCTCAGAGCAGCCGTAGCTGCCGGTCGCGGGGACGGCGGCGGGCCGCCTCCGGGCGGGTCACCAGCTCGGCCGGGATCGCGCGCAGGAACGGCGAGGGCTCCCGGCGGCGCGTGGACGACAGGAACAGGTGCGTCTGCGCCCGCGTCATGCCGACGAAGAACAGCCGGCGCTCCTCCGCCTCGTCGCTGTCCGGCAGCCGCAGCGGCAGCAGCCCGTCCTCACAGCCGATGACGAACACGACCGGGAACTCCAGCCCCTTGGCCGCGTGCAGCGTCAGCAGCGCGATCCGGTCCGCACGCGGGTCGTACGCGTCGACCTCGGCGCCTAGGGCCAGCTCGCCCAGGAACGCCTCCAGATCCTCGCCGTGGCGGCCGGCGAGCGGCGTCATCAGCTCGGCCGCCGACCGCAGCACCGCCTCGTCGTGTACCTCGGCGAGCACGCCCGTCGCGGCCCGGAGCCGGTCGCGCAGCGGACCGCCGTGGTGCCGCAGCTCGTGCGCGAGCTCCCGGACACAGGGCCGGCCCAGCAGCCGGTCGTGCGAGCGCTTCTGGTACGGCATGCCGGCCCGCGTCAGCGCCTCCATCACCGCCTCGGACTGCGCGTCGGTGCGGTACAGCACGGCGATGTCGGAGAAGTCCAGGTGGTCGGTGTGGTGGCCGTCGGAGCGCCCGGAGTCCATCGAGTGGAAGGACGCCCCGCCCAGCAGCCGGTCGATCGTGCCGGCGACGTGGTCGGCCTCCGCCTGCGCGTCGGCGGTCTCGTGCACCTGGATGAGCCGGTCGCCGGACCGCTGCGGGACGAGCGTACGGCCGGGCACCAGGCTGGTGGCGGCGATCGCGCGCACGGCTCCGTCGACGATCGCCGGCGCCGACCGGTAGTTGCGGGTCAGCTGGACCGTCGTCGCGCCCGCGAAGTCCTCCTGGAAGCGCAGGAAGAATCCGACGTCCGCGCCGCGGAAGGAGTAGATCGCCTGGTCCGGGTCACCGATCGCGGTCAGCCCGCCGTCCGCCGTGCTCTCCCCGGTCGGCCCGCCGTCCCCCGTGCTCTCTCCGGCCGGCCTCTCATCCCCCGGGCTCTCCCCGGTCGGCGGCCCGCCGTCCCCTCGGCTCTGGCCGGTCAGCAGGCGCAGGAGGGCGTACTGCGTCTCGTCGACGTCCTGGTACTCGTCGACGCTGATCCACGGCCAGCGGTCGCGGTAGATCCCGGCCAGCTCGGGGTCCTCGCCCAGGAGACGTACGGGGAGGCGGAGCAGGTCGGTGAAGTCGGCCAGGCCGCGCTCGCGCAGCAGCTTCTCGAACACGCTGCGGGACTCGGACTCGTCCCGCCCGCCGTCGCCCTCCGGCCGGTCGAACTCGGCCAGCAGCCGCCGCGCCTCCTTGTCCGAGCCGGTCATCTCCCGCGCGATTTCGAGCCGGTCGGTCTCGTCCGCGATCCGGAAGCCGTCGGGCAGCCCGGCGCGGGTGTGCTGCTCCCGCAGGATCAACGCGCCCAGGCCGTGGAAGGTCGTCACGGTGAGCCGGCGGGCGCGGCCGGGCAGGAGGGCGTCGAGGCGCTCGCGCATCTCCTCGGCGGCGCGGCGGGTGAACGTGATCGCCAGGCACCGCTCGGGCGGGACGCCGCGCTCGCCGACGAGGTGGGCGATGCGGTGCGTCAGCGTACGGGTCTTGCCGGTTCCGGGCCCCGCGATGATCAGCAGTGGCCCGCCGGGATGAGCGGCCGCGGCGCGCTGGTCCGGGTCGAGCCCGTCCAGGACCGACGTCTCCTCCCCGGCCGGGAGCGGCCGCTCGACGGCCTCGTCGGCCCTGTCGGCCTCGTCGGCCCTGTCGGCCTCGACGGCCTCGACGGCCTCCAGGATGTCCTGTTGGCCCTCGATCGGTGTTTCATCGTCGGGGACGGCCTCCTCGACCTCCTCACGGGGCTCTGAGGGCGCGGGGGCGGTGCTCTCGAGCGGAGACGGACGATCCTCGGCGCCCGGAACGTCGAACAGGCCGGGTTCGCGGACCACCGGCGCCGCGCCCCGTACGGCGGGCGCGGCGGACGGCTCGGGCAGGTCGAACAGGCCCGAGTCGTCGGGCGCGCCCATGAGGCCGACGGCGCGCTTGCCCTCCCGGCGGAGTTCGCCCGCCTCGAAGAGACGGATCACGCCGTACTCGCCGTCGAACCCGGCCTCGCGGATCACCTCGCCCCGCCGCAGCCGGGCGATCGCCTCGCCCAGCAGCTCGCCGCCCGCGCGGCGCACGTCGTCGAGCGGCACCTCGTCGAGGATCGCCAGCTCCGGCCCGAGGGCCGCCACGAGTTCGGCGATGTTGCCCAGGACGGACTTCGAGCGCGGCCCGACCCCGTGGATCTCACTGACGATCTCCGGCAGGGGGATGAGGTTGCGGAAGTCCGCCGCGCCCTCGGGCCGGCGTCCCTCCGGGTGGTCGGCGAGTTCGTCGACGCGGTAGAGCACGCCTACGGTGAGCGGGCGGCCGCAGGTCGGGCAGCGGCCGTCCTGCGCCTTGGTCTCCTCCGGTTCCAGCCGTACGCCGCACTTGCGGTGCCCGTCGAGGTGGTACTTGCCCTCCTCGGGGAAGAACTCGACGCTGCCGGCGTACCCCTCACCGGTCTCCAGCGCCGCGCGCAGCGCGTAGTAGTCCAGGTCCGTCGAGAAGGCCGACGCCTCACGGGCCAGCGCGGGCGGGGAATGCGCGTCGGAGTTGCTGACGAGGCGGTACCGGTCGAGCGATCCGACCCGCCAGTTCATCAGGGGGTCGGAGGACAGACCGGTCTCCACGGCGAAGATGTGGTCCGCGAGGTCGTCGTAGCAGTCGGCGACGGCGTCGAAACCGGACTTCGACCCCAGCACCGAGAACCACGGGGTCCACACGTGCGCCGGAATGAGGTAGGACCCGGGGTCGCTCTGCAGCGTGATCTCCAGCAGATGCCGGGAGTCGAGGCCGAGGATGGGCCGCCCGTCCGAGGTCAGGTTCCCGATGCGGGACAGGGCGGCGGTGATGCGCTCGGCCGCCTCGAACGTCGGAGCATAAAGAAGGTGATGCACCTTCCGTGTGCGTTCACCCTTTTTGTAGATGGTCGAGATCTCCACGGAGAGCAGAAAGCGCACCGGAGCCCGGCAGGCGGGCGGTAGTGTACGGGCCACCCGCCGCTCCAGCTCGGGCCGCAGCCGGAACAGCCCCGGTTCGGCGGGAACGAGGTTCTGCCGCAGCTCCTCCATCCACGCCGGATGCGTGAAATCCCCGGTGCCCACGACCGATACGCCTTTGCGCCCGGCCCACCAGGCCAAGTGTTCAAGGTCACAGTCCTTGCTGCAGGCGCGGGAGTACTTCGAATGGATATGAAGGTCCGCGTAGAACATCACGTCGTCGCCGCCGTCTCTCGATCGTCCGACCCAACCCCAATGGATCCTGCCATGTCCCGGGACTTATGATCGCCCGATCGCCGGGGCGGCCGGATTCCCCGGAACCCCTTGCCCCACAGGGGATCTGGGACTGCGGGGGCATGGCCCGCAGGGCGCATTCTCGAGCAGGCTGGGGGTTAAGGGCAGCTTCGAGGCTGTTATTCGCGATGCCGGAGGTGTCGCCAAATCGGAGAGACGCCCGTTTAGCGGGCATGCCTGTGACGGCCGTCGCCGACATGCCCACCAACCCCGGACGCTGCGGGAACGCCGAGGGCGGGCCCGTACGTTGATCAGTGGGCTCGCGGCCGGCCTCGTTCAATCCCGGAGCTCCCACGAGGCTCCGCATGGTCGCCGAGGCCGGGCCCGAAAGGGGTCGGTGCGCGCCCCGGCTCGGCGCTGGGAGACAATTTCACGGTGAGGATGCAGGTCCAGAACCGCAGCGTTCGGGCCAGGCGTCCCTTAAACCCGGCCAACGGAAGGCGTGGACAGGATGTGGAAGGACCTGGCGGCCCTCGCGCCGCCTCTCACCGTGGCCGCCGCGTTCTTGGCGGGCGTGTTCTGGGTGGTGCGGCGAGAGATGGGCGGTAAGCGACGGCGCGAACGCACCTCCGAGAAGCGCCGGAGCGGCCAGTAACCCGGGGGATCCAGAGCGATTGCCGGGGATAACGCTGCGTAACGGGCGTGCTAAACTCGGATCTGTGGTTCGAATTGTCATCGGCCACCGTCGCGGTATATCTTTGGCAACCGAATGCAGTTTGCTCCGGTGAAAGGTCAGTCTCCATGGCAGAGCAGATCATTAAGCGCCTCATCGACGACCTCGATGGTGGCGAGGCGGAGGAGACGGTTCCGTTCTCTATCGACGGTGTCTCCTATGAGATCGATCTCAGCAGCGACAACGCGAAGAAGCTGCGCGATTCTCTGTCCCCGTTCGTGGAGCACGCGCGGAGGGCCGGCGTGGGACGCCGCCGCCGCAGCCGTGCCGCCTCGAGCCGCGAGCGTAGCGCGGACATCCGTGCGTGGGCGAAGGCGCGTGGGATCAAGGTCAACGAGCGCGGACGCATCCCCGCGACGGTCGTCGAGGAGTACGAGCGCGCGCACTGACCCGCGGCAGAGAGAAGTCAGACCGGCCCGTTGCCTGAGTTTGTCGGCGGCGGGCCGTTCGCTTGCGGCGTACGGGGAACATCCGGGCCCCGCGCGGTAGTTGGATGAGGATGAACAGCCCTAGCCCGGGGAATCTTCTCTGGTACGGCGCCGAGGTAGGGACCGCGGGGCGGGCTAGCATGCGGGAGGACAGGGTCGGACATCCCGGCCTCTGCCCGACCGCTCTGTGAGGAGCGACGAGATGTTCGAGAGGTTTACGGACCGCGCGCGGCGGGTTGTCGTCCTGGCTCAGGAAGAGGCCAGGATGCTCAACCACAACTACATCGGCACCGAGCACATCCTCTTGGGCCTCATCCACGAGGGCGAGGGTGTTGCCGCCAAGGCTCTGGAGAGTCTGGGCATCAGCCTCGAGGCCGTCCGCCAGCAGGTCGAAGAGATAATCGGCCAGGGGCAGCAGGCACCTTCGGGACACATCCCGTTCACTCCGCGGGCGAAGAAGGTCCTTGAGCTGTCGCTGAGGGAGGCGCTGCAGCTCGGCCACAACTACATCGGGACCGAGCACATTCTGCTGGGCCTGATCCGCGAGGGTGAGGGTGTGGCGGCCCAGGTCCTGGTGAAGCTCGGGGCCGACCTGAACCGCGTCCGCCAGCAGGTGATCCAGCTGCTGCACGGCTACCAGGGCAAGGAGCCGGCGTCGTCCGGCGGCCCGTCGGAGGCTGCGCCTTCGACCTCGCTCGTGCTGGACCAGTTCGGCCGCAACCTGACCCAGGCCGCGCGCGAGGGCAAGCTCGACCCCGTCATCGGGCGAGAGAAAGAGATCGAGCGGGTCATGCAGGTGCTGTCCCGCCGTACCAAGAACAACCCGGTGCTGATCGGGGAGCCCGGCGTCGGCAAGACCGCCGTCGTGGAGGGCCTGTCCCAGAAGATCGTCAAGGGCGAGGTCCCCGAGACGCTGAAGGACAAGCAGCTCTACACGCTGGACCTCGGCGCGCTGGTCGCCGGTTCCCGCTACCGCGGTGACTTCGAGGAGCGCCTGAAGAAGGTGCTCAAGGAGATCCGCACGCGCGGCGACATCATCCTGTTCATCGACGAGCTGCACACGCTCGTCGGCGCGGGCGCCGCCGAGGGCGCGATCGACGCCGCCAGCATCCTCAAGCCGATGCTGGCCCGCGGTGAGCTCCAGACCATCGGCGCCACGACGCTGGACGAGTACCGCAAGTACCTGGAGAAGGACGCGGCGCTGGAGCGCCGCTTCCAGCCGATCCAGGTGGCCGAGCCCTCGCTCAGCCACACGATCGAGATCCTCAAGGGCCTGCGGGACCGCTATGAGGCGCACCACCGCGTGTCGATCACCGACAGCGCGCTGGTGGCCGCCGCCCAGCTCGCCGACCGCTACATCAGCGACCGGTTCCTGCCGGACAAGGCGATCGACCTCATCGACGAGGCCGGTTCGCGGATGCGCATCCGCCGCATGACCGCGCCGCCGGACCTGCGCGAGTACGACGAGAAGATCGCCGACGTGCGCCGGGACAAGGAGTCCGCGATCGACGCGCAGGACTTCGAGAAGGCCGCCGCGCTGCGCGACAAGGAGAAGCAGCTTCTCCAGGCCAAGGCGCAGCGGGAGAAGGAGTGGAAGGCCGGCGACATGGACGTCGTCGCCGAGGTCACCGAGGAGCTCATCGCCGAGGTCCTCGCGACGGCCACCGGCATCCCGGTCTTCAAGCTCACCGAGGAGGAGTCCGCGCGGCTGCTCCGCATGGAGGACGAGCTCCACAAGCGGGTCATCGGCCAGAACGACGCCATCAAGGCGCTGTCCCAGTCGATCCGGCGTACCCGCGCCGGCCTGAAGGACCCGAAGCGTCCCGGCGGTTCGTTCATCTTCGCCGGCCCGTCCGGCGTCGGTAAGACCGAGCTGTCCAAGACCCTCGCGGAGTTCCTGTTCGGCGACGAGGACGCGCTGATCCAGCTCGACATGTCCGAGTTCATGGAGAAGCACACGGTCTCGCGGCTGTTCGGCTCCCCGCCCGGCTACGTCGGGTACGAAGAGGGCGGCCAGCTGACCGAGAAGGTCCGCCGCAAGCCGTTCTCCGTGGTCCTGTTCGACGAGATCGAGAAGGCCCACCCGGACATCTTCAACTCGCTGCTGCAGATCCTGGAGGACGGTCGCCTGACCGACGCCCAGGGCCGGGTCGTGGACTTCAAGAACACCGTCGTCATCATGACGACGAACCTCGGCACCCGGGACATCTCCAAGGGCGTCTCCGTCGGCTTCGCCCGGGAGAACGACCAGCAGGGGTCGTACGACCGGATGAAGGCGAAGGTCCAGGAGGAGCTCAAGCAGCACTTCCGGCCGGAGTTCCTGAACCGTGTCGACGACATCGTCGTCTTCCACCAGCTCACCCCGGTGGAGATCATCGAGATCGTCGACCTCATGATCGCCAAGGTGGACGAGCGGCTCAAGGACCGCGACATGGGCATCGAGCTGCGGCCCGAGGCCAAGGACCTGCTGGCCGAGCGCGGGTACGACCCGGTGCTGGGCGCCCGTCCGCTGCGCCGCACGATCCAGCGGGAGATCGAGGACAACCTGTCCGAGAAGATCCTGTACAACGAGCTGCGCGCCGGCGAGATCGTGATCGTCGGTGTCGAGGGCAGCGGCGAGACCGCCAAGTTCACCTTCACCGGTGAGCCCAAGCCGGCCTCGGTGCCCGACTCCCCGCCGCCCGCGGCCGAGTCGGTCAACCGCCAGTAGCCCGGCCTGATCGTCCCTGAGGCCCCGCGCTCCACGCGAGCGCGGGGCCTTCGGCATTGCGATATTCGAGGAGATGGAGACAGATGGAGTACGTGAAACTCGGTGCGACCGGCCTGGACGTGTCCCGGATCTGCGTGGGGTGCATGAGCTTCGGCATCCCCGACCGGGGCAATCACGCCTGGACCCTGGACGAGGAGCAGAGCCGTCCGCTGATCCGCCGGGCCGTCGAGGCCGGGATCAACTTCTTCGACACGGCCAATGTGTACTCCGACGGCACGAGCGAGGAGATCGTCGGCCGGGCGCTGGCCGACTACGCGCGGCGCGACGAGATCGTTCTGGCGACCAAGGTGCACGGTCGGATGCGGCCGGGCCCGAACGGCGGCGGCCTGTCCCGTAAGGCGATCATGACGGAGATCGACAACAGCCTGCGGCGCCTCGGCACCGACTATGTCGACCTCTACCAGATCCACCGCTGGGACCCCTCGACGCCCATCGAGGAGACCATGGAGGCGCTGCACGACGTGGTGAAGGCCGGCAAGGCCCGCTACATCGGAGCCTCGTCCATGTGGGCGTGGCAGTTCGCCAAGGCGCAGTTCACCGCCGAGCGGCACGGGTGGACACGCTTCGTGACGATGCAGAACCACTACAACCTCCTCTACCGCGAGGAAGAGCGCGAGATGATGCCGCTCTGCGTGGACCAGGGCGTCGGCGTCATCCCGTGGAGCCCGCTGGCCCGCGGCCGCCTCGCCCGCGCCTGGGACGAGACGACCCATCGCGCCGCCACCGACGAGTTCGGCAAGACCCTCTACCAGGAGGGCGACCGGGAGATCGTCGAGGCCGTCGGCGCGATCGCCGAGGCCCGGGGCGTGCCGCGTGCCCAGGTGGCGCTCGCCTGGGTGCTGAGCCGGCCGTTCGTGACCGCGCCGATCGTCGGCATGGGGAAGGACCGGCACCTCGACGACGCCCTGGCCGCGCTCGAACTGCGGCTCACCGACGACGAGATCGCCCGACTGGAGAAGCCCTACACCCCGCACGCGGTCGCGGGTTTCTGAGCCCGGCCCTTAAGATCACTTGCTCCAGGCACCTTACGGGAAGGTCGCGCGTGGAGACGAACGGGATCGGCGACGGGTCGGCGGGCGCCGTGCAGGCACCGGATCTGCGCACGGATGTCGCGCATTCGGCGCGGATCTACGACTACATGCTCGGCGGTAAGGACAACTTCGCGGCGGATCGCGCCGCGGCCGACGCGATCGCCAGGCACCTGCCGACCCTGCCGATCTCCATGCGGGCCAATCGCGACTTCATGCTCCGCATGACGCGGTATCTGGTCGGGGACCTGGGCATCCGGCAGTTCCTCGACATCGGCACCGGCCTGCCGACCTCGCCGAACCTCCACGAGGTCGCTCAGGAGCTCGCGCCGGAGACACGAGTCGTCTACGTCGACAACGATCCGATCGTCCTGGCGCACGCACGGGCGCTGCTGACGAGCTCCGCCGAGGGGTGCACGGCCTACATCGACGCCGACCTGCGGGACACCGGGGCCATCCTCGGCTCCACCGTCCTCCGCGAGACCCTCGACCTCGGCCGGCCGGTGGCGCTGACCCTGATCGCGATCCTGCAGTTCTTCGTCGACGAGGACGAGGCGCTCACGGTCGTACGGTCTCTGATCGAGCCGCTGGCGCCGGGCAGCGTGCTCGCGCTGTCGGTGGTGCCCACGGCCGACGAGGCGAGCCCGCTCGCCGATGGGGTGAACGCCTACCGCTCGCAGGGGATCCCGATGAAGATGCGCACCAGGGCCGAGATCGAGCGCTTCTTCGAGGGCCTGGAGCTGGTCGATCCGGGCGTCGTCAAGGTCACCGAGTGGCACCCCGACGAGCCGGCCGACCCGGACGATCCCGCGCCCCACATGTGCGGCGGCGTGGCCGTGAAGCGCTGAGCGGTTCTGAAAGATTCACGGGATTCGTTGACGTGACGCGGTGAGCTGTGTGCTATGGGAGCGCTCCCACGACGAAAGGACGCTCCGTGCGCACTGCCCCCGCACTGCTCTCGGTCGCGCTCGCCGCCGCCCTCGGCGGCAGCGTGATCGCGGCACGGCCGGCCCGGGCCGCCACCGGCCCGGCACTGGCCGTCGACCTCACGGCCGCCCGGCACGCCATCAGCCCCGACATCTACGGAATGAACTTCGCCGACGAGGACCTCGCCCGCGACCTGCGCCTGCCCGTACGGCGCTGGGGCGGCAACGCGACCTCCCGCTACAACTTCCGTAACGACACGACCAACCGCGCCGCCGACTGGTACTTCGAGAACATCCCCAACGACAACCCCGACCCGTCCACGCTCCCGGACGGCTCGGAGACCGACCGCTTCGTCGAGCAGGACCAGGCCACCGGCACGAAGACCATCCTCACCCTGCCGATGATCGGCTGGGTGGCGAAGGACCGGGCGAAGGCGTGCGGTTTCAGCGTCGCCAAGTACGGCCCGCAGCAGCAGACCGACCAGTGGGCGCCGGACTGCGGGAACGGCGTCACACCGGACGGCACGCAGATCACCGGGAACGACCCGACCGACACCAGCGTCCAGGTCGGCCCGCAGTACGCGAAGGACTGGATCGCCCACCTCAAGAGCCGGTACGGCGGCGCCGCCGACGGCGGAGTGCAGTACTACGACCTGGACAACGAGCCGGACATCTGGCACAGCACCCAGCGCGACGTACGCCCCACCGGCCTGGGCTACGACGAGCTGCGCGACCGCACGTACCAGTGGGCCGCGGCGGTGAAGGAGGCCGATCCGGACGCCAAGACGCTCGGGCCGGTCGGCTGGGGCCTGAACTCGATCTTCTACTCCGGCCTCGACCAGGACCAGTGCAACCGCACCGGCTGCTGGTCGAACCCGCCGGACAAGGCGGCGCACGGCGGTGAGGACCTCGGGCCGTGGTACCTCGACCAGATGCGCGCGTACGAGCAGGCGCACGGCACCCGCATTCTGGACTACTTCGACATCCACCTGTACCCGCAGCAGTCCGGGGTCTCCGGCAGCGATCCGGGCGACGCGGCCACCAAGGAGCTGCGCCTGCGTTCCACCCGTCAGCTCTGGGACCCGACGTACGTGGACGAGAGCTGGATCAACCAGCCGGTGCAGATGATCCCGAGGATGCGGGCGCTGGTCGACCAGCACTACCCCGGCACGAAGACCGCCATGACCGAGTACAGCTGGGGCGCCTTCGGCGACATCAACGGGGCGCTCGCCGAGGCGGACGTCCTCGGCATCTTCGGCCGCGAGGGGCTCGACATGGCCGACCTGTGGACCGCCCCGACCAGCGACCAGCCGGTTGCCGACGCCTTCCGGATCTACCGCAACTACGACGGCAAGGGCGGGGCGTTCGGCGAGACCTCGGTCAAGGCGACCAGCGAGGACCAGGGCAAGCTCGCGATCTACGCCGCCCAGCGGTCGAGCGACAAGGCGCTCACGATGGTCGTCGTGAACAAGACCGGCGACGACCTGACCAGCCCCGTCGCGCTCACCGGCGCCTCCGCCGGAACCGCGCAGGTCTACCGCTACAGCTCCGCCGACCTGACCGGCGTCGTACGGCAGGCCGACCAGCCCGTCACCGCGACCGGCTTCAACGCCACCTTCCCGGCCAACTCGATCACCATGGTCGTGCTGCCGAGCGGCGGGCAGGGCGACACGCAGCCGCCGACTGCGCCGGGCAAGCCGGTCGCCGGGACGGTCACGAGCGACAGCGTCGCCCTCAGCTGGGCGGCGTCGACCGACGACACCGGCGTGGCCGGCTACGACGTCCTGCGGGTCGACGGCGACTCGATGACCAAGGTGGGCGACGCCACCGGCACCGCGTACACGGTGACCGGTCTTACCCCGGACACCTCCTACACGTTCGCGGTCCGGGCCCGGGACAAGGCCGGCAACGTCTCACCGGTCTCCCCGTCGCTGACCGTACGGACGGCGGCCACCTCGGCGGGAACCTGCAAGGTCGCGTACACGATCGGCAGCAGCTGGCCGGGCGGCTTCACCGCGAGCGTCTCCGTCACCAACACCGGTACGACGGCGGTCGACGGGTGGAAGCTGGCGTTCGACTTCCCGGACGCCGGCCAGCGGGTCACGCAGGGCTGGTCCGCCACCTGGCAGCAGACCGGTAAGAGCGTGACCGCGGCCAGCCTGAGCTGGAACGGCCACCTGAACCCCGGCGCGGCCACGTCGATCGGGTTCAACGGCGCGTGGACCGGCCAGAACCCGGTGCCGACGGCGTTCACCCTGAACGGGCAGAAGTGCGGTAGCTGACCCCGACACCGGAGGCCCGCCGCGGTGCGGGCCTCCGGCTCAGTCCTCGCCGTCCCCGGCCGGTACGGCCGGGGGGACGGTCTGCGCCCACTCGGCCCAGTCGGCGAGCGCCTGGTAGATCCGGTTCGCCGCCTCGATGGCGACGCGCATGGAGCGGGTCTGCTCGCTCGTCCCGAAGTCGCCGCGATCCTTGGCCGCCGCGTAGCCGCGCGCCACCGCGGCGGTCTCGGCGAAGAACTCCTGCTCGCGCCGGAGGTGCGCCTGGAGGTCGTCGGTCTCCATGAGCCAGAAGAAGAACGACCGGAGGACGGACTCGATGCGGAGGGTGTGGTCGACCTTCTCCTCGGTGAGCCAGCGGCGGATCTCGGCCAGCCCGGCGTCGGTGATCCGGTAGGCCTTCCGGCCGCGTGGGCCGTGGCTGTCGACCTCGATCATCCCGGCGTCGGAGAGCCGGGACAGCTCCGCGTAGATCTTCGGGTGCTGGGCCGGCCACACCGGCCCCAGGTGCTCCTCGAAGCGCCGGGCCAGGTCGTAGCCGCTGGCCGGTCCTTCGGCGAGCAGCCCGAGCAGACCATGCCGCAGCGACACTGCCTCACCGTCCTCACTCGTGATCCGGACGTCCATCTTGACATGTCCTCCCGGGACGGCTGATGATCATCCTGTCCCAAGGTACATGTCCCTAAGTACATGTGAGGTCGATCATGAGTCAGGCAGCGCAGCGGAACGAACGCGCCGTCTTCGTCACGGGGGCCGGCGGAGGCATCGGCACCGCGACCGTCCAGGCCCTGGCCGAGCGGGGGTACCGCGTCTACGCCGGAGTGCGCCGCGACACCCCTCACCTGCGAGGACAGGAGCGGATCGAGCAGGTACGGATCGACGTCACCGATCCGGAGAGCGTCGCCGAGGCCGCCGCCGAGGTCGCCCGGCTGCAGGACGGCGAGGGCCTGCACGCCGTCGTCAACAACGCGGGGATCATCATCCAGGGCCCCCTGGAACTCGTGCCCGCCGACGAGCTGCGCCGCCAGTTCGCGATCAACGTCTTCGGGCCCGCGGAGGTGGTACGGGCGTTCGCGCCGCTGCTCCGGAAGGGCGGCGGCCGCCTGATCAACATCAGCGCCCCGACGGCCAGGCTCGCGGCACCGTTCGCCGCTCCGATCTCGGCGAGCAAGGCCGCGCTCGACGCGCTGTCCGACGCCCTCCGCATCGAGCTCGGAGCGCAGGGCATCGCCGTCGTCACCGTCGTCCCCGGCGCCGTCGACACGCAGATCTTCGCCAAGGCGGACGAGGCGGCCGAGGCCGCCCTCGCGGACGCCGACCCCGCGCGCCTCGCGCTCTACCGGCCGCGGCTGGCGGCCATGGGAGCCGCCATGGCCAAGATGCGGGCGTCCAAGCCCGAGACGGTCGCCCGCACGATCGTCAAGGCGATGGAGGCGGCTAGGCCGAAGCCGCGGTACCTCGCGAACTCCGACGTCCGGCCGATGCTGCTCGTGGCACGGCTGCCCGTCCGGCTCCGGGATCGGATGGTCATGCGGGTCCTCGGCCTGGCCAAAGCGGCCTGAGCCGACCGGGAACAGGAGAGAGACGATGACGAACACCGGGATCGCCCTGGTCACCGGCGCCACCGCGGGCCTCGGCCGGGCCGTCGCCACGGCCCTGGCGGAGCACGGGATGCACGTCCTGGTCCACGGCAGGGACGCCGACCGGGCCGCCGACGTGGTCGGCCGGATCGAGAAGGCCGGCGGCACCGCCGAGGCGTACCTCGCCGACCTCGCGTCGCTCGCGCAGGCACGGGAACTGGCCGACCGGGTGAGCGCCGACCACGGCGGGCTCCGGCTGCTGGTCAACAACGCGGGGATCGGCGCCGGCCGTCCGCCCTACCGCAGGCGGCGGCTGAGCGGGGACGGCCACGAGCTGCGGTTCGCCGTGAACTACCTGGCTCCGGCGCTGCTGGCCCGGCGGCTGACGCCGGCCCTGCGGGAGGGGGCGCCCGCCCGGATCGTGAACGTCGGCTCGGTCGGACAGGCGCCGGTCGACTTCGCCGATCTGAGGATGGACACCGGCTACACCGGCGCCCAGGCCTACTACCGCAGCAAGTTCGCGCTCGCCGCGTTCACCTTCGACCTGGCGGACGAGCTCGCCGGCGAGGGCGTCACCGTCAACTGCCTGCACCCCGCGACGTTCATGAACACCCACATGGTCCGGGAGGCGATGATGCCGCCCATGTCGACCGTGGGCACGGGCGCCAGGGCGGTGCTGAACCTCGCGGCCGGACCGGCCGGCGGTGCGGTCACGGGCCGGTACTTCGACGGCGAGAGTGAGGCGAGGGCGCACGAGGGCACGTACGACCCGGCGATCCGCGCCCGCCTGCGCGCCGTCACCGCCGAGCTGCTGGAGCCCTTCTTGGGCGGCTGACCCGGGGAACGCCGGTCCGCCGCCTCCCGCATGTCGCCGGTCACAGCGCGATCGGGCCGACGTCGGCGGCGGTCTGGGCCAGCGCGCGGATCGCGGGACCGTCGGCGGTGGAGCGCCAGACCAGCGCCCATTGAAGGTCGGGCGCCTCGTCGATGGGCACGAAGACGATGCCCGGGTGGCTGTTGTAGCGGGCGGCGTGCGCGCTCAGCGGGTGAACGCAGTCCCCGGCGGCCACCAGGGAGAGGATCTCCTGGAAGGTGCGCGCGGCCGGTCCGCGCGGGACCCGGCGGCCGAGCGGCGTACGCGTCGGGACCATCGATGCGAGCCAGTACTCGGAGGCGCCGGGGCCGAGGTCGACGACGTGACCGTCGGCGAGGTCCTCCAGGGAGGCCGTGCCGCGATCGGCCAGCGGATGATCCACGGGCACGGCCAGCACGCGTCCTCCGGTGGCAACGGTGGGGCCGATGGTGAGATCGGGTTCGGCGACGGGCAGCCACAGGACGTTCACGTCCGTCTCTCCGGTACGCAGGGTCGTGAACGGGGCGCCGCCCACGACCTCGACGAACTGCACGTCGCTGCCGGGATAGCGGCTGCGGAAGGCGTCGAGGTGGGGGCGCAGCTCGTGCCCGAACTGGCCGATCACACCCATCCGCAGGGTCTGGCCCGCGCCGAGACCGGCCGCCTCCGCGCGGGCGAGTCCCGCCTGCAGGAGGTCGTATGCCTGCCGCAGGTCCTCGCGGAGGCGCCGGCCGATCGGGGTCAGGGCCACGCGCCGGCTGGTCCGGTCGAACAGCGCCGCGCCGATGCGCCGTTCCTGCTTGGCGATGGCCTGGCTGACGCGGGCCTGGGACACGTGCAGCCGTTCGGCGGTACGCCCGAAGTGCAGCTCCTCGGCCAACGTCAGGAAGATCTCGATGTCCCGCAGCTCCATCGATAACCCCACTGTTATTGATTGCCGCACGAAGCCTACCTTGTTCCGGCGCTGACCTGCCTCGATGCTGAACTCACGAGATCCCTAGGAGTGATCAGCATGACGACCACGACGCTCGGCGCGTTGTCCGGCGACTACGTCCTCGACACCGCCCACACCAGGATCGGCTTCGTCGCCCGGCACACGATGGGCTCCAAGGTGCGCGGGCGGTTCGAGCGGTTCGAGGGGCGCGCGCACCTGGACGGCGGCGATCCGTCGAGGTCGAGCGTCGAACTCACGATCCAGGCCGGCAGCCTCGAAACCGACAACGCGCAACGCGACGGTCAGCTGCGCGACCGGTTCCTGGGCCTGAAGGACCACCCGACCATCACCTTCACCTCGACCGAGACGCGGCTCGTCGACGAGACCGAGTTCAGGCTCACCGGTGACCTCATCATCCGCGGCGTGACCAGGCCGGTCACCGTGGCCTTCCAGCGGACCGGTGCCGAGCGCGACCTGGAGGGCGACCTCCGAGTCCGCTTCACGGGCGGCGCCACCATCGACCGTACGGACTGGGGCGTGAACTGGAACGCCGCGACCAGGCTCCTGATCGGCAGGAAGGTGGAGCTGGAGTTCGACGTCACCGCGATCCGGCGGCCCTGACGAGGCGATCGAGTCCGCCGGCCTACCCGCGGGGGCGTGCGGCCGGCTCAGTGCCCCGTGGCGCCGTCGATGCGCTCGCGGAGCAGGTCGGCGTGGCCGTTGTGCCGGGCGTACTCCTGGATCATCGTCGTGTACACCCAGCGCAGGCTCATCTCCACGCCGACGCGCGGGTCGAGGAAGGTCTCGTCGAGCGATCGCCCCGCCGTGGTCTTCCGCACGAGTTCGATCTCACCGGCGTACGCGGCCAGATCCGCCTCCGCGTCGGCGCCCGCCACGTCGAACTCGGCGTCCAGATCGTCGTCGGAGCAGTACAGATAGCCGGGCCGCTCCCCGGCGAACCGGTAGCGGAACCAGTCGCGCTCGACCTCGGCCATGTGGCGGACGAGACCGAGCAGCGACAGACCGGACGGCTCGACGCACCGCCGCTTAAGCTGCTCAGCGGTCAGCCCCCCGCACTTCCACAGCAGCGTCCGCCGATGATGGTCCAGCCACGCATCGAGTGTCGCGCGCTCATCCGCGGTGACCGCCTTGAAATGGGCGGAATCGCGCGGCGCCTCCGGTGCCGTCCAGGTCATGAGCTTCCGCTAGGCCATGCGGCGACCTCGACGCAGTTGGACTCGCCCTGGGTGCTGTAGGTGGCCTTGCGCCACCGAAGCTGTACCTCGACACACTGGGACTCACCTTGGGTGCTGTAACTGCTCGTGCGCCATGTTCCCGACTTCATCAGGACTGATCGACTTCGTTGAGCCATGTGGTGACCTCAACACAGTGCGACTCGCCTTGCGCGCTGTACGTACTTTTCCGCCACTGCGACATTCTTCATATCTCCTCTGCGTATGCCTGGATCATCTCCGCCGACATGTCTGGAGGCAATGCCAGGGCGGCGAGTTGCTCGAAAGAGCGTCGCGCGCGGAGAATCTCGGCCGGGGTGTCGATGAGCTGCCCACGAGCCCAGCCATCGGCGTAGGCGACCTCCGGCTCGTCGGGGATGCTCAGCAGCAAGAGCGGGCCGCCAACGGCATCATGGGCTCCGGCGGAGAACGGAAGAACTTGAAGGGTCAAGTTGGGGCGCGGGACGGTCAACGCAGTGAGTTGTTCGCGCATGACGGTTGTGTCGCCGATCCGGCGGCACAGAACCGCTTCATCGATGATCGCATGGAACGTTGGCGCTGGTCGACAGCTGAGAATCTCCTGGCGCTTCATGCGCTTGTCGACTAGATGATCGATCTCTTGAGGTGAGAGACCGTTTCCTGGTACCTGATTGACTGCACGGGCGTACGACCTCGTCTGTAGTAAGCCGGACACCAAGCGCATGTCGTACTCACAGATTCCGCTGACGCGTTGCTCCAACTCGACTAGGTCGCTGAACGACGTGTTGTCGTCTTGGGCCTTTTTGGAGAGTTCGGTCATGACGCCGGGGAGGTTGAAGAGGGCGTCGGCGTGTTCGCCGAGGCCGGGTGGGGGTTTGCGGCGGCCCTGCTCGACGGAGGCGACCGTCCAGACGGACCAGGGGACGCGCTCGGCGAGTTGTTCGCGAGGCCAGCCCAGGCGTTCGCGGTGGCGGCGTAGTTCGGTGCCGAAGTAGGCGACGAAGCCGGAGGAGTTCGTCATGGGTACGGGCTCCTTGTACGCGTTGGGGGAGAGCGCAGGGGTACGAGCTGGAACCATTCCGCAGCGTAATCATTCGATGACACCATCGTCAGGCAGATGGCGAAGTCCGATCACAGGAGGTCACCGTGCTGATGAAGGTCGAGGGCGTGTACGTCTCCACGTGCGCCCACATCCCCGAGAACACGGCACTGCGGGTCGTCCGGCACGCGGACGAGGAGATCACGTCCGTGCGGTTCGGCGAGGACGAGCTGCTCGTCGTCGAACTCGACGA
Organism: Actinoallomurus soli; assembly: GCF_024055715.1. Taxonomy (GTDB): domain Bacteria; phylum Actinomycetota; class Actinomycetes; order Streptosporangiales; family Streptosporangiaceae; genus Actinoallomurus; species Actinoallomurus soli. The sequence continues at coordinate 189,549 of NZ_JAMXMV010000002.1, read as the reverse complement.
CGCCATGGTCCCCACCCTCATCGAGGCGATCCAAGGCGCCCGGCAGCCCAAGGCCGACACGGTCTGATCGGGGGCCTCAGGCCGGGGCGTACGCGCCCCGGCTGCCGGGTCAGGGGGACTGCCTCGAAAGCTCAGCGGGGGAGGGCGAAGCGGCCGTCGTCCAGGGGGTCGATGAGGCCGTCCTCGATGAGGGACGACAGGGCGCGCTCCCGCTGGCGTACGTCGTCCCACGCGTCGTCCAGCGCCGCGCGCTCCACCGGACCGCTGGCGTGCCGCAGGACGGCGAGGAGGCGGCCCCGGCACTGGCGGTCGGTCCCGGCGTACGTCTGGCCCTTCCGGGCCGGGCCGTCGTACGCGGGCTTGCCCGCCAGCCGCCAGGCGCAGGACGCGGTCACCGGGCAGTCGGCGCAGCGCGGAGCCCGGGCCGTGCAGACGAGCGCGCCAAGCTCCATCACGGCCACGCCCCAGGTGGCGGCCGTCTCGGCGTCCGGCGGCAGCAGCGACTCGGCGAGGCGGACCTCGGCGGCCGTCTGCGTCTTCGGCGGGTACTCCACGCCGGTGACCATCCGGGCCAGCACGCGGCGCACGTTGGTGTCCAGGACGGCGTGCCGCTGCCGGTAGGCGAAGCTCGCCACCGCCGCGGCGGTGTACGCGCCGACGCCCGGCAGCGCGCGCAGGTCGTCGTACGCGGACGGCACCCGTCCGCCGTGGCGCTCGACGATCGCGCGGGCGCTCGCGTGGAGGTTCAGCGCGCGCCGGGGGTAGCCGAGCCGTCCCCAGGCGCGGACGGCCTCACCGGGCGGCTCGGCGGCCAGCGCGGCGGGGGTGGGCCAGCGGGTCAGCCACGCCTCGTACGCGGGCAGGACGCGGGAGACCGGTGTCTGCTGCAGCATGATCTCGCTGACCAGGACCGCCCAGGGGGAGGCGTCCGGCCGGCGCCACGGGAGATCCCGTGCGTTCTGCGCGTACCAGCTGAGAATGGGCTCGGCGTAGGTAGGTCGGTGCATGGTGAGTTCGATCCTGGCACGGCGGGTCGCGATGGCACGCACTGATCGAAAAAGGATACTCAGCGTATGGACTCCGACACACACGGGGACCTGGGGGAGGCGGACGCCTACTGGCGCCGCCGGGTCTACGTTCTCGCCGGGGGGATCACCGCCATCGGCCTGATGGCGTGGGCCTGCTCGGGTCCCGATCACAAGAAGCCGACGGCCCAGGTGCGAAACGCCGCAGCCACCACGATGACGCCGCTGCAGGTCACCCCGACTCCCGCGGTGACACCGGCCGCCCCATCGGCCGCCGCGACGCCCACGGTGACGGTCACGGTGACCGCCGGCGTGCCCGCCGCGGCGCCGCGCAAGGGTGACCCCTGCGACGACGCGGACGTGGTCGTCGGGCTCACACCGACCAAGGACATCTATCAGGACAAGGAACACCCGCGCTTCCGGATCAGCGTGGTGAACACCGGCCGCCGGGCCTGCACGTTCGACGTGGGGGCGAAGGCGCTGCGGCTGCGGATCACCTCTGGCTCGGACCCGGTCTGGTCGTCCGATCGGTGCGCCGACCGCCCCGCGTCCGAGCCCCGGCTCCTGCGGCGCGGCGTCCCGTACATCGCGGACGTCGACTGGGACCGTACGCGCTGCGGCGGCGACTCGCGCGCCCGGCCGGGGACGTACGTCGTCTCGGCCAAGAGCGCCGGCGTCCGGACGCAGAGCCAGGTCTTCCGCCTGCGCTAAGGCCTGTCCGGCGAATCATTGAGGGGTGGCCACGCACCGACCGGCGGTCAGGCCATACCGGCCGGGGACCGGGCGACCCGCCCGTCTCCTGCTCCGCGTACGCCCTTGGCTCCAGCGACACACCGGACAATCATCCTCACAACGGACTCCCAGGTGGCGTGCCGTCTTCCAGGAGCGTCTACTCAGAGAAGAATTTTTCTCCCCTGTGTAGACAGGCATGAAAACGATGCCCTATCCCGGCGGGCGGCCCACCTACCAGGCAGGACCGGGCCGCCCGGTCGGCGGTGCCCGTACCTCTCACCGGTCCGCTCCCGCAGGTGGCCCACTGTCTCTCGGCGCGGTCCCCTCAGGAGGAAGAAATCCCGCCTGAGGGGACAGCGCCGGAAACGATGCCCCCACTCCAGCGGGGCGAGCCCCCCGGGCACATCTGCATTCCTGCCGCCAGGGCGGGTAGGCCCCGGCCGAGCGATGCACGGCGAAAAGGAGTCGATATGAGCGCGCAGGACAAGGCCGCGAACACGGGCGACAAGATCAAGGGCAAGGCGAAGGAAGCGGTCGGCAAGGTCACCGGAAACGAAGAGATGGAAGCCGAGGGCAAGGCCGACCAGGCCAAGAGCGACGCGAAGCAGGCCGGCGAGAAGATCAAGGACGTCTTCAAGGACTGATCCCGTTCGGGGACTGATCTCGCCGATCCCGTCTCGACGCAAGGCCGCAGCCAGAGGGCTGCGGCCTTGCGTGTGGCCCAGCGGCGGCGCTGCATGCGATGCGGCCGGCCGGTTTCGCTTCTAGCGGACGCGGGCGGTGGGCACCGCTCAGGCTCGGGCGCGGGGCGGCGGACGCCGGGTGGCTCGGGTCGGGCGTGTCAGACGTAGCGTTCGAGGATCGAGGACTCGGCCAGGCGGGACAGGCCCTCGCGGACGCTGCGGGCGCGGGACTCGCCGACCCCGCCGACCGACTGCAGGTCGTCGATGCTGGCGGCGAGGAGCTTCTGCAGGCCGCCGAAGTGCTCGACGAGGCGCTCCATCAGCAGGCCGGGCAGGCGGGGGACCTTGGCGAGCAGGCGGTAGCCCTTCGGGCTGACCGGGGTGTCCAGCGGGTCGTTGCCGCCGAAGTCGAGCACGTCGGCCACGGTGGCCAGGTCGAGGAGCTCGGAGGCCGACAGCTGGTTGAGCGCGGCGAGGACCTCCTCGACCGAGCGGGAGTGGTCCTCCGGCTGGTAGTCGCGGACGATCAGCTCGCGGTCGACGTCGACGCCGGACACCAGCTCGTCGAGCTGCAGGGACAGCAGCCGTCCGTCCGTGCCGAGCTCGACGACGTAGCCCTTGATCTCGTCGGCGATGCGGCGCACCATCTCCAGGCGCTGCACGACCGCGCTGACGTCGCGGGCGGTGACGAGATCCTCGATCTCCAGCGCCGACAGCGTGCCGGAGACCTCGTCGAGGCGCAGCTTGTAGCGCTCCAGCGTGGCCAGGGCCTGGTTGGCGCGGGACAGGATGGCGGCCGAGTCCTCCAGGACGTAGCGCTGGCCGTTGAGGTACAGCGCGATGATCCGCATCGACTGGCTCACCGACAGCACCGGGTAGCCGGTCTGGCGGGCGACCCGCTCGGCCGTGCGGTGCCGGGTGCCGGACTCCTCGGTCGGGATCGTCGGATCCGGCATGAGGTGCACGCCGGCGCGCACGATGCGGGTGCAGCCGGCGTCCAGGACGATCGCGCCGTCCATCTTGGCCAGCTCGCGGAGCCGGGTGGAGGAGAACTCGACGTCAAGCTCGAAACCACCCGTGCACAGGCCGGCGACGACACGGTCGTAGCCCATCACGATCAACGCGCCGGTGTGACCCCGAAGGATGCGTTCCAACCCGTCGCGGAGCTGCGTCCCCGGAGCGACGGCGGCAAGGGTTGCGCGGCGTCGCTCGTCTCTGCCTCTGTCTTGTGCTGGCACGTGACCCCCGGAGGTCTCTGAACGGCGGTCAGTTTATCGGTGAACGCGAGACGCCCACCCGCTCCCCTCGCCGGTTGGCGACCGGCGCGCGGTCACGCGTCCGCGGCCGCCGTCGCGAACGCGAGGGCGAGCGCCGTCCAAACGTCGTCCACTTCTGTCACTTGCATACCCTCATCCGTCACGATCGTGCCACTGGTGCGGCCGGAAGTCGGATCGATCGACCCGCCGGGCACGATGGCGCGCCGGTAGCCGAGCCGGGACGCCTCGGCGAGCCGCCGCTTGGCCGCCTGCACGCCGCGCACCTCGCCGGCCAGGCCGACCTCGCCGAAGGCGACCAGGTCGGAGGGGAGGGCGGCGTCGTTGGCCGCGCCGGTGACGGCGAGCGCCACGGCCAGGTCGACGGACGGCTCGCTGAGCCGCACGCCGCCGACCGTCGCGGCGTACACGTCGCGGTCGTGCAGCTTGATGCGGCAGCGGCGCTGCAGCACCGCGAGCATCATCGCGATCCGGGCGGAGTCGAGCCCGGACGTCATACGGCGCGGGTTGGCCAGCGGCGACGGTGCGACGAGCGCCTGCACCTCCGCCACCAGCGGCCGCCGGCCCTCCAGCGTCACGGTCACGCAGGTGCCCGGCGCGGGCTTCTCCTGCCGGGTCAGGAACAGGCCGCTGGGATCGGCCAGCCCGATGATCCCCATCTCCGACAGGTCGAAGCAGCCCAGCTCGTCGGTGGGGCCGTAGCGGTTCTTCACCGCGCGGATCATCCGGAGCCGGCTGTGCCGGTCGCCCTCGAAGTAGAGCACGACGTCGACGAGGTGCTCCAGGACGCGCGGACCGGCGATCGAGCCGTCCTTGGTCACGTGGCCGACGACGACCGTCGTGATGCCGCGCTCCTTGGCGACCCGGATCAGGTTGGCCGCGACCTCCCGCACCTGGCTCACCCCGCCGGCGGCGCCGTCGATCTCCGCCGAGCCGATCGTCTGGATCGAGTCGACCACGACCAGCTCGGGGGCGACCGAGTCGATCTGCCCGAGGACGGCCGCCAGGTCGGTCTCGGCGGCGAGGTAGAGCCGGTCGGCGATCGCGCCGATCCGGTCGGCCCGCAGCCGCACCTGCTCCGCCGACTCCTCACCCGTGACGTAGAGCGCGGTGCCGCGGTCGGCGTGCAGCGCCGCGACCTCGAGCAGCAGGGTGGACTTGCCGATGCCGGGCTCGCCGGCCAGCAGCAGGACCGCGCCCGGCACCAGGCCGCCGCCGAGCACGCGGTCGAGCTCGTCCAGCCCCGTGGCGGCGGTCTGCGCGGCCTGCACGTCGACCTGGCCGATCGGCCGGGCCGGCGCGCTCACCGGGCCGGGCGTCACGACCCGCGCCGGCTTGGCCGCGCCCGCCACATCGACGGTGCCCCACGCCTGGCATTCGCCGCACCGCCCGACCCACTTCGAGGTCTGCCACCCGCACTCGGTGCAGCGGTACGCCTGCTTCACGCTCTTCGCCATGCCCGCGACTGTACGGCCCGCCGCCGACAAATGAGAGTGACCTCGGTGACTCGGGGTGACATAGTAGTCACTGGCCGATCTCGGACAAGAGAGTTGACGAAACCTGTCCGCCGATCCTTACTGGCGGACAGGAGGGCAGGGGGAGGGCGCGATGCGCAGGTGGCTTGCAGTCGTGTCATTGGTTCCGGCGCTCGTCGCCGGCGGCTCGGCGCGGGCGGTCACCGTGACCGGCGGCTCGGCACGGGCGGTTCCCGTGACCGGCGGCCCTGCACGGGCGGTCACCACGACAGGCGGCTCGGAGCCGGCGGTCACCGGCGGCTCGGCACGGGCGGTTCCCGTGACCGGCGGCCCTGCACGGGCGGTCACCACGACAGGCGGCTGGGAGCCGGCGGTCACCGGCGGCCGCTACGTCGCGCTCGGCGACTCGTTCACGGCGGGGCCGTTCATCCCGCACCGGCACGGCAGCCCGATCGCATGCCTGCGCTCCGACCACAACTATCCCTCGCTCGTGGCGCGGATGCTGCAGCCCGCCTCGTTCACCGACGTGAGCTGCAGCGCGGCCACGACCGAGGACCTGAGCCGGTCCCAGTCCGTCCTGTTCGGCCACAACATCCCGCAACTCGACGCCGTCACCCGCGACACGACCCTGGTGACGATCGGCATCGGCGGCAACGACATCGGCTACAGCCGCATCGTGCTGACCTGCGCGGCGTTCAGCCTCGTCGATCACCACGGCGCGCCCTGCGCGCGCTACTACGGCACGACCCTGGACGAGCGGATCGCCGCGACCGCGCCGAAGGTCGCCGCGATCCTGCGGGCCGTTCACGCCCGTGCGCCGCGCGCCCGCGTCCTGCTCGTCGGCTATCCCCGCATGCTGCCCTCCCGCACGGGATGCTGGCCGAACGTCCCCACGGCCTCCGGCGACATCCCGTTCCTCGACCGGTTCGAGCGGCGGCTCAACGAGATGCTGGCCGCGGAGGCCCGGCTCGGCGACGCGCGGTTCGTCGACGCGTACACCACCGGGCGGCGTCACGACATGTGCTCCGCCGACCGGTGGGTCGAGGGCATCCTGGTGAAGAACCCGGCCGCCCCCGTCCACCCGAACGCCAAGGGCATGCAGGCCGTCGCGGACCGGGTGCTGGCCGTGCTCGGCGCGTCCCGCGTGTCCGCCGGCTGAACGGGTACCGCGTCAGTAGCGCCGCCACCACAGGTTGACGGCGTAGTCGACCTCGCAGCCCTCGACCTCGCCCAGGAACTCCTCGGCGAGCTCGGCCGGGAACTCGATCTTCAGTACGGCCTCGAGATCCGCGCGGTCGTCGAAGCGCCAGCGCATCTCCAGCGGCGTACGGGAGAACCCATGCCGAGACCAGAACCGCTCGACGGCGACGGGGTCGTACGACGGCAGCCAGCGCCGGAACCACGCGCCGAACGTCGACCGCGTGGCGTCGTTGTCGATGACGAACGCCGCGCCCCCGCGCCGTACGACCCGGCCCAGCTCCGCCAGGCCCGGTTCGCAGCCGGGCCCGAAGAAGTACGCCCAGCGGGCGTGGACCACGTCCACCGACGCGTCGGGTACCGGGAGCGCCTGGGCCGCGCCGACGCGTACGGCAACGTTGGGCACGTCGGCGACGCGCCGGCGGGCGAGGCCGGCCAGCCCGGCGTGCGGTTCGACGCCGACGACCTTCGCCGCCGTCCGCGCGAACGCGGGCAGGTGGAAGCCCGTGCCACAGCCCACGTCGAGCACCACCGCGCCGTCCCAGGACCGGATCTCGCGCATGGCCCGCTCGATCCGCCCGTCCGGGTCGACCGCGCGGTTCTCCAGCTCGTAGACCTGCGGGCTGTTCCAGATGTTGGGGCTGGCGATGGCTCCAGGGGCGATCACGCCTCCACGGTAGACGGCCCCGGACGTGAACACGCCTTCGCGACGGACGCGGGCACGGCTGGCCGGACCAGACGATGGAACGCATAGGCTTGCCGATTGTGGAAGAAGTCCTCCAGGTCCCCGACGCGCCCATCGTTCTGTCCTCGGCGTCGGTCTACCCGGAGAAGACGCCGGCCGCGTTCGACCTCGCCGCGCGCCTCGGGTACGACGGCATCGAGATCATGGTCACCGCCGATCCGGCGAGCCAGGACATCGACGTGCTGCGCAGACTGTCCGACTATCACCAGATTCCGATCACGTCGATCCACGCGCCCTGTCTCCTGCTGACCCAGCGGGTCTGGGGTCGTGAGCCCTGGGGCAAGCTGCTCCGCTCCAAGGACACCGCCGAGAAGCTCGGCGCCGAGGTCGTCGTGGTCCATCCCCCCTTCCGCTGGCAGCGGGAGTACGCCCGGGAGTTCGAGCAGGGGCTCGCCCGTATGCAGGAGGAGACCGACGTCGTCTTCGCGGTGGAGAACATGTTCCCCGTACGGGCGCGCGCGGCGGAGGTCGGGATGTACTCCCCGCACTGGAACCCCGTCGACATGGACTACCCCAACGTGACGATCGACCTGTCGCACGCCGCGGTGTCCGGCTCGGACCCGCTCACCATGGCGGACTCCCTCGGCGACCGGCTGGCGCACATCCATCTCGCCGACGGCATCGGCATCGTCAACCGCGACGAGCACCTGGTCCCCGGCCGGGGCAACCAGCCGTGCGCGGAGATGCTGGAGCGGCTGGCCGCGCAGGGCTACGGCGGCCAGATCGTCGTCGAGATCAACACCCGCCGCGCCACCGACCGTGAGCAGCGGGAGAGCGATCTCGCCGAGTCCCTCGCGTTCGCGCGCCTGCACCTCGCCGCGGCCGCTCCCGCTCCCGCCGGTCCCTGGCAGGTGGACTCCGAGGGCGAGGTCACGCCCTCGTGACCGCGCCGGCGGCCCCTCGGACCGGTGACGAGGGGCGCCGCGGATGACGACGCCGACGCGCCGGCCGGGACGCCGTCCCGGGCCGTCCTCGTCGCGGGACGACATCCTGGCGGCCGCGCGCGTGCTGTTCGGCGAGCGCGGCTACGACAAGGCCTCGATCCGGGCCATCGCCCGTGAGGCCGGGGTGGACCCGGCGCTGGTCCACCACTTCTTCGGCTCCAAGGAGGAGCTCTTCGCAGCGGCGATGGAGTTGCCGGTGGATCCCGCGGTGTTCCTCGGGCAGGTGATGGCCGGCCCGCGGTCGCAGATCGGTGAGCGGATGGCGCGGACGTTCCTGCGGATCTGGTCGGATCCGCGGCTGCGGCCGCAGTTCGTCGGCATCCTCCGGTCGGCGGCCACGACGGAGCAGGGCGCGGCGCTCCTGCGGGAGTTCGTCACGCGGGCGATTCTGGCCCGTGTCGCCGACGCCCTGGCCCTGCCGCCGCTGAACCTCGCGGCGGCCGCGGCCCAGATGATGGGCGTCGTGATGCTGAAGTACATCGTGCAGATCGAGCCGGTGGCGTCGGCGACCGAGGACGAGCTCGTCGCGCTGCTCGCACCGACCCTCCAGCGCTACCTCGAGGGCTGACCCGCCCCACCGCGTGAGACCGATCACGAGCCCGCGAGCGCGGCGCTGATCTGGGTGCGTACCGTCGTCAACAGCCGGCCGCCGTGGTCGTAGGCCCGGATGACCAGTGTTCTGTAGGGAGACAGGTCCCGTACTGGAACCGGCGTGTCGGTCCTCTTCCGCCACAGGAAGAACCCATGGGCGACGGCGGCGTCGGAGGTCCGCCCGTCGGGCAGGGTGAAGGTCACCCGGGTCACGTCGGGCCGGACCCGGCCCGCGAATTCCGCCTGGACGCCGTGCGGGGTCTTGTCGTCGCCCGTCATGTCGGAGCGGTGGAGGATGTCCTCCCTGCCGTCGTCCAGAGAGATCACCCTGGTGGCCGAGGACAGCGACGGCTGCCAGGCGTTCGCGGTCTGATGCGTCATCCGATCGGTGGCGGTCGGCCGGCCGCGGGTGTCGAGATCGCAGGTTCGGTGCGCGACGGTGCTGCCGAGGAGCACGGCCTGCCCGAGTGGGTCCCGGTAGGTGACCAGGACCCGGAAGTCGGCGATGCGGGTCCCGGGCCCTGTCATCTCTCCCGGATCGTCGGCGGCCGTGATGTCTGGGACGTCCGGATCAGTGGTCATGCAGGCGCGGACCACGGCGCGTTCCGCCGCGGTGTTCGACGGGAGTCGAAGGTGGTGGGTCGGAGAACCGGACGTCACCGGGCGCACCGCTTCCGGCTCGGCGCGGTCCCGGCCTCCGCCGGCGACGGCGATTGACGCGAGCGTGATCGCGGCGACACCGGCGGTGGTTCCCGCGGCGATCCGCCTGGTCCGCCGCCGTTCCGCGCCGCGTAGAGCGTGTCCGGCCAGCCGCTCGCCGGCCGGGTCGGCGTCGGTGACGCGGCCCGCCATCCGGTGCAGGGTCTCCTTGAGGACCTCGTCCTGTCTCGTGGTCATGTCAGCTCCTCGTCGATTCGGGGGCGGGGTCCTCGGCCAGCGCGGCGAAGTCGGGCACCAGTTCCCGCAGCCGGGCCAGCGCGCGGTGCGTCTGACTGCGCACGGTGCCGACCGAGCAGCCCATCACCTGCGCGACCTCCGCCTCCGGCAGGTCCTCGAAATACCGCAGGACGATCGCGGCCCTTCGCCGCGGCGGCAGGGCCAGCAGCGCATGCTCGAGGGCGAGCCGCAGGTCGACCTGCCCGCTCAGATCGGCGATGGAGCGGTCGGGCACGGCGTCGGTGACGGACTCCCGGCGCCATCGCGGGCTGCGCCAGCGGCCCACCTGCTCGTGGTACATCGCCTTGCGCACGTAAGCCTCGGGGCTGTCCCGCACGCTTCCCCACCGGGCCGCCGTCTTGGTCAGTGCGCTCTGCAGCAGGTCCTCGGCCGCGTGCCGGTCGCCGGTGAGCACGTACGCGAGCCGCAGCAGGCTCGGTGTTCGTGCCGTGACGAACTCGGTGAACTGCCGACGCGCCTCATGGTTCACGGGTCTCCTCTCGTCCTGTCATGTCGGTAGACGCGACGGGAGAGCGCCACTATGCCTCGCCGGGACATCCCGTCAGCGCGTGACGATCGTTCGGAGCACGCACGCAGAGTCCCGCGCTCCGTCGAAGCCCGTCATGGGGCCGGGATGCCTTGACACACCGAGGGCGCGGGCCTAATTTCAACGCATGATGAATTCTGTCGTGGAGGCCCGGGACCTCCGGGTCGCGCGCGGCGGGCGTACGGTCCTGCACGACCTGACCTTCGCGGTGCCGCGCGGTTCCGTCGTCGGCCTGCTCGGGCCGAGCGGCTGCGGCAAGACGACGCTCATGCGGGCCGTCGTCGGAGTCCAGATCGTCCAGAGCGGCACCGTCACCGTGCTCGGCCGCCCGGCCGGCCACCGCGCGCTGCGCCACCGCATCGGCTACGCCACCCAGAAACCGGCCGTCTACGCCGACCTGACCGTCCGGGAGAACCTCCGCTACTTCGCCTCCGTGCTCGGCGCCGCGAAGGGCGACGTCGACCGGGTCGTCGACGAGGTCGGCCTCGGCGGCGCCCGCGACCAGCTCGTCGCCTCCCTTTCCGGCGGCCAGCTGAACCGGGCGAGCCTCGCCGTCGCGCTGCTCGGCCGGCCGGAGCTGCTCGTCCTGGACGAGCCGACCGTCGGGCTGGACCCGGTGCTGCGCGGCGAGCTGTGGGAGCTGTTCCACGAGCTGGCGGCCCGGGGGACGACCCTGCTGGTCTCCAGCCACGTCATGGACGAGGCCGCCCGGTGCGAGCGGCTGCTCCTCATGCGGGACGGCCGGATCATCGCCGACGACACGCCCGGCGCGCTGCGCGAGCAGACGGGCACCGGCGACCTGGAGCAGGCGTTCCTGAAGATCATCGAGCGGAGAGAGGCGGTGGGGCGGCGATGAGCGTCGCCATCACGCTCGCGACGGCCCGGCGGATCCTGAGCCAGCTCCGGCACGACCACCGCACGCTCGCGCTGATCGTGGGCGTCCCCAGCCTGTTGATGATCCTGCTGCGGTACGTCATGGACCGGCCGGAGGCGTTCGACCGGTTCGGGCCGATGCTGCTCGGCGTGTTCCCGCTCGTCGTGATGTTCATCGTGACCAGCGTCGCCACGCTGCGGGAGCGGACGAGCGGCACCCTGGAGCGGCTCATGACGATGCCGCTCGGCAAGCTGGACCTGCTGCTGGGCTACGCGCTGGCGTTCGGCGTCACCGCGCTGGTCCAGGTGGCCGTGGTCGCCACGATCTCCCTGACGTGGCTCGGCCTGGACCTGCGGGGATCGGTGTGGACGCTCGTGGTCCTGACCCTGCTCGCCGCGCTGCTCGGCGTCGCACTGGGGCTGTTCACGAGCGCCTTCGCGCGTACGGAGTTCCAGGCGGTGCAGTTCATGCCGGCGTTCGTCCTGCCGCAGGTGCTGCTGGCCGGGCTGTTCGTGCCGCGCGACCAGATGTCCGCGGTGCTGCGGTGGATCGCCGACGTCCTGCCGCTGTCGTACCTCGTCGAGGCGATGCGGCAGCTGACCGATCACCCCGCCCTGACCGGCACCCTCTGGCGCGACATCGCCGTCATCGCCGGCTGCACCGTCCTCGCCCTGCTGCTGGGCGCCGCCACCCTCCGCCGCCGTACGCCCTGACCACCCGGGCCGGATCCCCCTGTCCTCGGTCAATCCGCGGGAGATCCACCGTGACCAGGGCCGTCACGGCTGGCATAGCCTGATGGGCGATCGGGACAGTGTGGTCCCTTGGGGAGAGGGGGAAGCTTGCTCCGTCAGGCTCTCTTGGCCGCCTCACACAGCAGCGGCGTACGCCGGGTCGTCGAGACCGCGCCGTACAGCAGAAGCGTCGTTCGCAGGTTCGTCGCGGGGGAGGCCGCCGCCGACGTCCTGGCCACCACCGACCGGCTCATCTCCGATGGCCTGCTGGTCACCATCGACCATCTCGGCGAGGACACCGTCGAGGCCGTCCAGGCCAAGGCGATCACCACCGAGTACGAACGGCTCCTGGAGCGACTCGCCGAGGCCGGGTACGGCCCCCGCGCCGAGGTGTCGGTCAAGCTGACCGCGCTCGGCCAGCTGCTCGACGACGGTGAGCGCACGGCGCTGGAGAACGCCCGGCGCGTCTGCGCCGCCGCCCGCCAGGCGAACACCACCGTGACCCTCGACATGGAGGACCACACCAGGGTCGACTCGACCCTGCGCATCCTGAAGGAGCTGCGGCAGGACTTCCCCGAGACCGGGGCGGTCATCCAGGCGTACCTCCGCCGCGCCGAGGAGTACTGCGCCGATCTCGCCTACGAGGGATCGCGGGTACGCCTGTGCAAGGGCGCCTACAACGCCCCGGACTCGGTAGCGTTCACCGGCAAGGACGCCGTGGACAAGTCGTACGTGCGGTGCATGCGGGTGCTGATGGCCGGACGCGGCTACCCGATGCTGGCCACGCACGACCCGCGGCTGATCGAGATCGCCGGTGCGCTCGCGATCCTCAACGAGCGTTCCCCGGACGGCTTCGAGTACCAGATGCTGTACGGCATCCGCCCGAACGAGCAGCGGCGCCTGACCGAGCTCGGCGGGCAGGTGCGCGTCTACGTCCCCTACGGCCGGGAGTGGTACGGCTACCTCATGCGGCGGCTGGCCGAGCGCCCGGCCAACGTCGGCTTCTTCCTGAGGTCCCTGGCCTCCAGGTCCTGAGACGGGTAAGGACGAACCGCCCCGGCCAGGGTGGGATAACGCGCACACGGGAGGTGCGGGCCGGGGCGGTTCGCCGTACCCGGGGCCCGAAAGCCCCGGGGCCCCCTTAGTACTTGTCCGATAGACCGGTTTCGGTTCCCGGTCGGCCGCTCACGGCGGCCGACCGGGGACGGCCGGGGGATGGGCGGGCGCTCACGGCGGCCGCCCGAGGGGACGGTCAGCCGCCGGTGTAGGCGCGGATGATCGTCTGGTCGATCCTGCCGCCGGCGTCGTCGGTGGCCTGGACGCGCAGGGACACGGCCTGGTCCTTCGCCGCCGTGGGCAGCTTGGCGGTGTACCTCCCGCCGCTTCCGCTCACGGTGGCGGCCTGCCAGGTCGTGCCGTCGTCGAGGGAGGTCCACAGCTTCAGGCCGGTGACCTTCGCGGCGGCCGCTCCCCTGACGCGGGCGACGGTGAAGGTCGCGGTGTCGCCGCTCGGGTGGTTCAGCACGTCCAGCGGCAGCGCGTAGTCCACCGTCAGCAGCGGCACCCGCTCCTCACCCGGCTTCGAGCGGAACGTCCACGTCGTCGAGGTCTTCGTCGACACCGGGATCCACTTCGACACGTCCAGGTCGTAGACGAGCCGGTAGGTGCCCGCCCTGGCGGGCACGCTGAAGTCGCCGTAGGGACGTGTGGTGGTCCCGGCGAGCCTCCCGTCCGCGTACAGCCGCATCGTGCGCGACGTGGAGTTCTCCCAGACGGGGTCGCCGAGCAGGCAGTCGAAGCCGTCCGGCAGATCCTGCAGGTCGACCATCTGGACGTGGATGTTCCCCCGGGCCCGGGTCGTCGGCGCCGGTTGGCAGCCGCTCGCCGACGGATCCGTCGCCGAGTACGGGCCCGGCCGGAGCGGCTGGCGGAACCAGTCGTTCGTGTAGGTCCGCCCGGCCTCGTAGCGCCGGATCGGCACCTCCGTAACCCAGCCGTATTCGCCGAGGTCATTGCGGAACGCCTCGTCACTCCACTGGACGCCGGTCTCGCCGGACACGTAGTCGGTCCGCGTCGAACCCGCGGGAACGTCGCTGGACGCCTCGTTGACCAGGAAGCCGCCCGGAGAGACGCCGTACCGCTTCTCGGTGTCCGGGTGGGAGGTGTCGCCGGCCAGGGCGTCGAAGCGCTCGTCGATCCGCGCGAGGTCCTGGGGGACGGCCGTGTAGGCCACCGTTGCGGGAACCCCGGAGCCGAGGTCGTGCAGGATGTCGTAGACCGTCTTCCCGCCGTCGGTCAGCCGGCCGAAGGCGTACGCGTGGAACGTGCCGGTCCGCGCGGGATCGATCGGCGTGCTGTACACGGCGGGGGAGCCTTCGAACGCCAGCACGCCGGTGCCCCAGACCGCGTTCCCGACGCCGCGTTCGGCCATGAGGCCCTGGACGGCCTCCGGGTCGGCCGTCGCGCCGGGCGCCGACAGCCGTACGGGCCGGGCGCGGGAGCCGTCGAGCGTCACGGTGGTGTCGGTTTCCACGGTGACGTCGGGGTCTCCGACGAACGCGGATCGCGCCGCGCCCTCGGTGGTGTCGTCCACGCTGCCGAACAGGGAGTAGTGGCCGGCCGGTACGGTGACGCGCGCGACGCCGTCGGCGGAGATCTCCGCCGAGTCGTCGTACAGGTTCGGGTCGTCGTTGTTCACGATCCCGATGTAGCCGCCGAGCGCACCATCGGGAGTGCCCGGGATCGCGGTGGCCTTCAGCGTCAGGGTGTGGGTCTCCGGCTCGGCGGTCGCGCCGACCGGGACGCGGAGGGCGACGCCGTCCGCCGTCGCGGTGACCGCGCCGCTGTAGTGACCCGCCGCCGTCAGCCGGCCGGGGTCGAGCGTCAGCGTGACGGACGCCGATCCACCGGCCGGGACGCTGACCGTCGCGGGCAGGCTCAGCGCGCCGACGCTCTCACCCCGCGGGGTGGCGAGGTGGCCGGCGAGTTTCAGCGTGACGGCGGCCGGTCCGGTGTTCGTCCAGCTCAGCTGCTGGGTGAGGGCTCCGGTCGACCCGTGCGGGATCGATCCGAAGGAGACGCCCGGGCGGTCGCCGACGACGGTCGCCCCGACCGCCGCGCCGACGTCCAGCCGGCCCGCGCCCGTCTCGTACACCGTTCCCGAGGCCTCGTGCGCCGTGGTCACCAGCGCGGCCTTCAGCTGCGCCGGCGTCCAGGACGGGTGCGTCTGCAGCAGGTCGGCCGCCGCCCCGGCGACGTGCGGGGTGGCCATGGAGGTGCCGCTCGCCGAGGTGTACCGCGCGTCGACGACGTTCCCCATCGCCGTGCCCGCGGCGCGGGCCGCGACGATGTCCACACCCGGAGCGGAGATCTCCGGCTTCATCAGCGCGCCCCCGCGGCTGGAGAAGTCGGCGACCTTGTCGTTCCCGTCGACGGCGCCGACGGTGAGCGCCGACGGGGCGACGCCGGGCGACTCGATGCTGTCGGGGAGCCCGTCGTTCCCGGCCGCGACGACGAACAGGGTCTCGTCCTGGGCCGTGAGCTCCTCGACGGCCTTGGCGGTCGGGTCGTTCGCCGGGTCGTCGGTCCAGCCGCCCAGGCTCATGCTGACGATCCTGGCCTTGGGGGCGGCCCACTCCATGCCGGCGATGACGTCGGAGTCCCGGCCGCCGCCGTCGTCACCGAGCACCTTGCCGATGAGGAGGTCGGCCTCGGGGGCGACACCCTTGCGTTCGCCGTGGGCCGCGGCGCCGGTCCCGGCGATCGTCGCCGCGACGTGGGTGCCGTGCCCGAACCGGTCGACGGTGTCGGCGCTGTCGCTGAAGTTCTGCTGCTCGGCGATCCGCCCCTGAAGGTCCGGGTGAGTGGCGTCGACGCCGGTGTCGAGAACGGCGACCTTGACGCCCTTCCCGGTCGCGCCGGCCTTCCAGGCGGCAGGGGCGCCGATCTGGTCGAGGTTGTGGTCGAGCGCCTGCGCGTGGACCTTGCGGTCGAGCCAGATGTGCTGGACGTCCCCGGCCAGCGCGCTGCGGGCCAGCGCGGGTCCCTTCGCCCTCGGCTGGCGGACCGCGGTGGCGCCGATGCTGCGGAGGCTCCGGCCGCCGGCCGCGAGCGCCTTCACCCCGCCGCCGCTCTTGACGATGAGCGGCAGGCCGGTGCTCGCGGCGTCGTCGTCACCGTCGTTGATCAGCGTGGTGACGTCGAAGAGCGCCGGATCGTAGACTTTCCCGATCTTGGAGACGACGTCCTGGGGGACCACCCGGACGGTCCCGTCCGGCCGGATGTCCTTGACGAAGGGGATGTTCCTCCGGCCCGCTCCAGGTTGCACCGAGACGAGGGGCGGGCGGTTCGCGACGGTCTGCACCCGGACGACGTCCCCGGTGAGCAGGGTCACCGTCCAGAACCTGCCGGAGGAGAGCTCGGCCGTCGCGGGCTTCCCCGTCGCGGGCCGGGCCGTCTTCCGTGGCCGAGGGGCGGTCGCGGCGTGCGCGGTGGCGGGAATCCCGGCGGCCACGACTCCGGCGAGTGTGATCACCACACTCGCTCTGGGTCTTCTCATGCGGACTCTCGATCCTCATGGACAACAGCGGTCACAAGGAATTCACCGAAGAGGCCGAGATCTTTCCCGTCCGGGAGGATCTCTCCGGCGGCCGCAGGTCAGGGAGCGGCCCGGGCGGGCGGCTCGGTACGCTTCGGGGAGACGGGAGGCTGGAGACGATGATCGCGATTCTCGGTGCCGGCAAGATGGGCGAGGCGCTGCTGTCCGGAGTGCTGCGGGCCGGGCGCAAGCCGGCCGAGCTGCTGGTCACGACGCGGCGCGAGGAGCGCGGGGCCCTGCTGCGGGAGCGGTACGGCGTCCAGGTCGTCACCAACGCCGAGGCCGCCGCGACGGCGGACACCCTCGTCCTCGCCGTCAAGCCCCAGGACATGGGCACGCTGCTGGGAGAGCTGCGGGATCACGTCCCGGCGGGTCGCCTGGTCATCTCGATGGCCGCCGGCATCCCCACCGCGTTCGTCGAGGAGCGCCTGCCCGAGGGCGTCGCGGTCGTCCGCGTCATGTCGAACACCCCCGTCCACGTCGACGAGGCGATGAGCGTCATCTCCGCCGGCACGCACGCCGGAGAGGAGCACCTGAAGCTGACCGAGGAGCTGTTGAGCCCGGTCGGCAAGGTGCTGCGCATCCCCGAGTCGCTGCAGGACGCCGCGACCGCCCTGTCCGGCAGCGGCCCCGCGTACTTCTACTACCTCGTTGAGGCGATGGTCGACGCGGGCATCCTGCTCGGCATGCCGCGCGCGGCCGCGCTCGAGATGGTGATCCAGTCGGCGGTGGGGGCGGCGATCATGCTGCGTGACTCCGGCGACCACCCGGTCATGCTGCGCGAGGCGGTGACCTCGCCCGCCGGGACGACGATCTCGGCCATCCGCGAGCTGGAGCGCCACGGCGTACGCGCCGCCGTGATCGAGGCCATCGAGGCCGCCCGCGACCGCGGCCGCGAACTCGGCGCCGGCTGACCGCCGCACCGGCCGGCCGATCCCGCCGTGACATCGCGCGCGACCGCCGTAGGCAGCACGACGGGATCGATGCGCCGGCCTCAGGCGGTGACGACCGAGGGGCGCTCGACCAGCGGTGGGTGATAGCCGCCCAGAATCGAGCCCAGCGCGTAGTCGCCGGTCAGCAACGCGGCGCCTTCGAGGGTCGCGTCGTCGCCGAGCTCGGTGACGGTGACCGCGGTCTCCTGGCCGAGGTCGCGCAGCGCCGCGCCCACACCCGGCAGTAGCTGCGGATTCTTCCCGACCCCGCCCCCGAGCACGACGAGACCGGGATCGAGGATCGCGGCGACGGCGGCGACGAGACGCCCGACCTCACCGGCGTGGTCGGCGACCTGGGCCTGAGCGGCGGCGTCACCGGCGGCGGCCGCCTCGAACAGCTGCTGGGCGGTCTCGGGCGGGGGAACGACACCCGCCCGCCGGGCCCGGTCGAGCAGGGCGTCCGAGCCGAGGTGGCGTTCCAGCGCCTCGCGTTTCGGATGAACGCCGGGAGCCCAGGGGAACGGCAGGAAGGACACTTCTCCTCCCGCGCCGGTCGCGCCGCGCAGGAGCCGGCCGCCCATCACGATGCCCAGGCCGATCCGCACGCCGATCTGCAGGTACGCGAAGTCACCGGTGTCGCGGGCGGCGCCCTGGTGGGATTCCGCGAGCGCGGCGCAGTTGACGTTGTTCTCGAAGATGACCGGGACGCCGTCCGGCAGGCGCATGGCGGTGACGAGGTCGCGGGCCAGCCGTTCGATCGGTCGCGCGGTCCGGTCGGCGGGGGACAGGTCGAGGCCGGGCGGGATGATCCTGCCGACGGCGACCGCGACGGCGCGCAACGGGCCGTACGCGGCCAGGCCCTCCGTGATCGCGCGGACGATGTCCCCGGCGTGCGCGGCGACGTCCTGGGCCCGGCCTCGGCGCACGGCGTGCCGCTCGCGTTTGAGGTCGTCACCCGCCAGGGACCGTGCCAGGACGTCGACGTGGGTGGTGCCGAGATCCACGCCCAGCACCCAGCCGAGTCCCGGGCCGGGGCCGTAGACGGTCGCGGCGCGGCCGAGCGCACCCTGCGTGGTGCCGACCCGGGCGACGAACTCGCGGCGTTCGAGCTCGGCGAGGGCGGTGCCGACGGTCGGATGCGAGAGGCCGACGTCCGCCGTGAGCTGCGGCCGGGTGACCTGTCCGCGATCGACCACCTTGGCCAGCACCGCTTTGGCGGTATCGGGTAGCGGGGCCTCCGCACGCGTCGGCATCACCGAACATTCTCCCCTCTCGGTCCTCATCCCGGAACACTCTTGACCGTACTTATTTAAGTAGATTACTTTTACAAACCCTCGCAGGTCACAGCTATGAGCAAGGAGTTTGACGTGGTCGATCGGCAGCACGCCACCCAAGAGCGCATCCCGTACCTCGAGGCCTTCGCCGCCCAGCCCCGCCAGCTCGACAAGGCGGCCGTGTTCGTCGCCGACCGGCTCGCCGCCGGGTCGTTCGACGTGTGGCGGGCACCGCAGAGCGTGCTGCTCGCCGGGATCGGCGCCAGCCACGCGGCCCTCGCCGCCCCGGTCCACGCGCTGCGCGCCCGAGGCGTCGTCGCTCAGCGGACGTCGTGCGGGGAGCTCCCGGCACACCGGAAGACGCAGCCCGCCCGTCTGGCCGACCTCTACGTCGGCGTCTCCCAGAGCGGCCGGAGCCGGGAGACGGTCCAGACCCTGCTCGACGTCGAACGGGAGGCGCGCGCCGGGGTCGCCAACTACGCGGACTCGCCGCTCGGCGACGTCTGCGACGCCCTCCTGTCATTCGGCGACCTACCCGACAGCGGGGTCTCCACCATCGGCTTCACCGGCACCCTCCTGGCGCTCGGCATGGCCGTGGAGCGCTGGACCGAAGGGGCCGTCGGAGCCGGCTGGTCCGGCCTCGGCGACCAGGTCGAGGCCGTCATGGAGGAGGCGGAGCCGGTCGTCGACGCGTTCGCCGAACAGGTCGTGGGCGTCCGCGCGGTCGACGTCGTGGGCGGAGGGCCTTCGGCGACCGCCGCGGAGGAGGGCGCCCTGCTGCTGCGGGAAGGAGTGCGCTATCCCGCCATGGGCATGGAGACCCGCTCCTACCTGCACGGGCCGATGGACAGCGCCGGTGACACCGCGCACGTCGTGCTCGGCCGGGAACGCGAGAGACTGCTGATCGACCAGCTCGCCGAGCGGACGGACAACCTCCTGTTCATCACCGACCGGGACGTTTCCACGTCTGCCGGCCGGGTGATCCGGCTGCCCGAGGTGAGCGCGTGCCGGCGGGCCATTCTGGAAATCGTCGTCCTCCAGCTGCTGCTGCGGTCGACGGCCCGGCTCCTGTCGGCCGACATCGACGCGTCGGTGTTCCGGCGGCTCGACACGAAGATCGACGCAGTGCGCGAGCTGTCCGCATGACCGACGTGGTGGCGGGCTTCGACGTCGGAGCCACCAAGACGCGGCTGCGCGCCGAGACGCCGGCCGGGGAGGCGGTCGTCGACCTGACCTGGCCGAGCGGGGACTGGCGCCGGTACTCCTATCCGGTCCGGGCCAAGCGGCTGGCGGACCTGCTCGAGGAGGCGCTCGGCGCCGGATCCACCCTCGTCGCGCTGGCCGTCGGCGCTCACGGGTGCGACAGCGCCGAGCAGTGCGCCCGCTTCCAGGAGGTGCTCGCCCCGCTCGTCGACGTCCCGTGCACGGTGGTCAACGACGCCGAGCTGATCGTCCCGGCGAGCGGCCGGCCGACCGGAATCGGCCTCATCGCCGGCACCGGGTCCATCGCGGTCGGCCGGACCTCCGACGGTGAGACCCTCTACGCGGGCGGCTGGGGCTGGTTCCTCGGCGACGACGGCGGCGGCGCCGGCCTCGTACGCGAGGCGGCCCGCGCGGTGCTGCGGGCCCGCGACCGCGGGCAGGATGACGACCCGCTCATCGGCCACCTGCTGCAGGCGCTGCAACTGCCCGACACCGCGGGCATCTCGACGCGCCTCACCACCGGGACGCCGGAATGGTGGGCCGGATGCGCGCCCGTCGTGTTCGCCGCCCACCGCGACGGGTCCGCCGCGGCCCGCCACGTCATCGAGTCGGCGGGACGGGAACTCGCCGAACTGGTCCGCACCCTCGCCGATCGAGGGGCGTCCGCCAACCGCGTCGTGGCGGCCGGCGGCGTGATCGTCCACCAGCCGCCGCTCCTGGCGGCGTTCACCGCGGCGCTCGGCGACCTCGTTCCCGGGTGCCGCGTCGAGGTCCTGACCGAACCCCCCGTCAATGGAGCGGTCCGGCTGGCCCGCTCCCTGGCGACCGCCTGACACGACAGCAGGGAGACAGTGAGATGAAGACCACGGCCAGATGGCAGCGCGCCGTCCTGCCCCCGGCGGCCCTGATGGTGCTGCTGGGGGCATGCGGGAACGGACCCGCGGCGGACGGCGGATCGGCGAAGGCGGCCGCGCTCGGGCCGATGCAGGGCATCCCCACACCCGCCAAGGACGCGAAGCTGGCCGCGCTCGTGCCCCCGGCGATCCGGAACAAGGGCGAGATCACCGTCGGTACCGACGCGACCCTCGCCCCGAAGGAGTTCGTCGCCGAGGACGGCAAGACCATCCAGGGCCTCGACATCGACATGGTCTACGCGGTCGCCGGGGTGCTCGGCCTGAAGGTACGGCTGCAGAACCTCAACTTCCAGAGCCTCATCCCCGCCGTGACCAACGGCAAGTTCGACATGGGGCACTCCTCCGCCGCACCGACCCCCGAACGGGAGAAGGTCCTCGACTTCGTCACGACGGACTACTCCGGCGAGTCACTGCTCGTGCGGAAGGAGGACGCCAAGACCATCACCGGCCTCGACGACCTGTGCGGCAAGACCGTCGCCGTCGTCCAGGGGTCGCTCGAACTGACCGACGCGCAGGACCAGAGCAAGAAGTGCACCCAGGCCGGCAAGCCCGCCGTGACGACCCAGGCCTTCCCGGACCAGTCGTCGGCCAACCAGTCGCTGGCCAGCAGCCGTACGCAGGTGCTGTTCGCCGACTACCCCGTCACCGCCTACCAGGCCCAGCAGTCCCACGGCACGCTCGTCACCGTCGGGCCGATCATCCGCGCCGGCCTCGAGGCGATGTTCATGAAGAAGGGCTCCGGCCTCGACAAGTCCCTCGTGGGCGCGATGAACAAGCTCATCGCCGACGGGACCTACTCCAAGATCCTCGCCAAGTGGGGTCAGCAGAAGTCCGCCCTCACCAAGTCCGTCGTCAACCCGCCGACCGAGAAGGGGTGACCCGATGAGCCTCACCGAGCAGGCGCGGGAGGTCGACGCCCCCGCCCCCGGCGACGAGATCCACGCCCGGCGCCGGCGGCAGCCCGCGAGCTGGGTCGGGGCCGCGGTCGTGGCCGTCCTCGCCGCGATGCTGGTCCACACCCTGATCCGCAACCCGCGCTACCAGTGGTCCGTGGTCGGCGACTACTTCACCTCCCGGCAGATCCTCTCCGGCCTGCTCCAGACCCTGGAACTGACGGTCCTCGCGATGCTCATCGGCGTGGTGCTCGGCACCGTGCTGGCGATCATGCGGCAGTCGCGCAACCCCATCCTCTCCGGAACCGCGTGGGGCTACATCTGGTTCTTTCGTGGCACTCCCCTGCTCGTACAGGTCATCTTCTGGTACAACCTCGCGTCGCTGTACCCGCGGCTCTCCGTCGGCATCCCGTTCGGGCCCGCGTTCGCCACCGCCGACGCCAACCACCTCGTCTCGCGGCTCACCGCGGCGCTCCTCGGGCTCGGCCTCAACCAGGCCGCCTACACCGCCGAGATCGTGCGCGCCGGCATCCTGTCGGTGCCGCGCGGCCAGATCGAGGCCGCCGCGTCGCTCGGCATGACCCCGATGACCCGGATGCGGCGCATCGTCCTGCCCCAGGCGATGCGGATCATCATCCCGCCGATCGGCAACGAGACGATCGGCATGCTCAAGACCACCTCGCTCGTCAGCGTCCTGGCCATGCCCGAGCTCCTCTACAGCGCCCAGCTCATCTACTCCCGGACGTACCAGACGATGCCCCTGCTCATCGTCGCCAGCATCTGGTACCTCATCGTCACCACCGTCCTCACGCTGATCCAGACCCGGATCGAGAAGCACTTCGGCCGCGGCACCGGACGGCGTCCGGACCAGGGCGCCGTACGCCGCTTCGGGAGGCGTGCGTTCACGTTCCACGGCGCGCCGCGCGTCACCGAGGGAGGTCCGACCCGATGACGACCGAGCCACTGGTCCGCGCCGAGCGGGTGTGGAAGCGCTTCGGCGACCACCACGTCCTGCGCGGCATCGACCTGGACGTACGGCCGGGGGAGGTCGTCTGTCTCCTCGGGCCGTCCGGGTCCGGCAAGACGACGTTCCTGCGCTGCATCAACCACCTGGAGAAGATCGACGCGGGCCGGCTGTACGTCTCCGGTGAGCTGATGGGATACCGCCGCCGCAACGGCCGCGTCGAGGAGCTGCCGGAGCGGGACGTGGCCCGCCAGCGCGCCGGCGTCGGCATGGTGTTCCAGCAGTTCAACCTCTTCTCCCACATGACGGCCTTGCAGAACGTCACCGAGGCCCCGGTCCGGGTCCAGCGGCGGGCCCGCCCGGACGCGGAGAAACAGGCGCGCGAGCTGCTGGCCCGCGTCGGGCTGGCGGACAAGGCCGGGCACTATCCCGCCGAACTGTCCGGAGGCCAGCAGCAGCGGGTCGCGATCGCACGGGCCATGGCGATGCGTCCCCGCCTGCTCCTGTTCGACGAGCCGACCAGCGCGCTGGACCCGGAACTCGTCGGCGAGGTCCTCGACGTGATGCGCGACCTCGCGCGAGACGGCATGACGATGGTCGTCGTCACGCACGAGATGGGCTTCGCGCGCGAGGTGGCCGACCGGGTCGTGTTCATGGACCAGGGCGTCATCGTGGAGAGCGGAGCGCCGGCGGAGGTCTTCGACGAGCCCCGGAGCCCTCGTACCCGCGCCTTCCTGGCGAACGTTCGCTGACCCGCGCCGTTTTCTCGGCCTGACGTTTGAACCGGAACGGCCCCGCGAACGGTGATGCGGGTATGGGCCTGATACTTCGCCTGCTCGTCGTCGCGGGGCTCGCGGTCGACGCGTACGTTCACTTCCACCTGGCCGGGGACACGGGATCGTCGGGCGGCGGCCTCACCGAGGGGACGCTGTTCTGGATCCAGGGGGTGCTGGCCGCGCTCGTCGCCGTGCTGGTGCTCATCCGCGCGACCCGGCTCACGTACGGGATCGCGTTCCTGGTCGCGGCCGGCGCGCTCGGCGCCGTCCTGCTCTACCGGTACGTCGACGTCGGGTCGCTCGGCCCGCTGCCGAACATGTACGAGCCGGTGTGGTACGCCGAGAAGGTCGTCACCACCGTCGCCGAGGCCGTGTCCACGGTGGCGGCCGCCCTGGGTGTATGGCTCACGCGAACGGGAGCGGGCGGCCGGCGCCGGGAATCCTCGTCGGTGACGCGACGAGAAGCCTCGGCATAGGGCGCCGGGAACACCCACCGCGCACGGGCCGCCGGGCACTCAGCGGGTGACGCGGCGGCCGCGGGCGATCTCGGCGGTCTCGATCTCGCGCCGGGCGCGCAGCAGCAGCCCGACCCACGACCGGTAGGGCCGCCAGGCCTCGGCGATCGCCGCGAGGCGTGCCGGGCTGGGGCCGTGCAGGCCGTACTCGTGGGCCATCTCGTCGTGCAGCCGTCGCTCGGAGGCGGGGAAGACGTCGGGGTGCCCCGCGCCCCGGATGAGGATCAGCTCCGCGGAGAACAGCCCGATGCCGGGGATCCGCTGCAGCTCGACGAGCGCCTGCGCGGTCTCCATCGCCCGCAGCCGACCGGCGTCCAGGTCGCCGTTCAGGGCGGCGCGGGCGATGCCGTGCAGGCGATCGATCTTGACCGGCGGCAGCCCCGGCACGTCGGTGACGGCCAGCAGCCGCTCCGGGCCGGGGAAACTCGCCACCCCGCCGACGGCGTCGCCGAGACGCTCGGCCATGCGCTGCTTGATGCCGGCGGCCTGGGCGATCCGGATGCGATGCCCGATCACGGACCAGCAGGCCGCCTCGTACGGCGAGTGGAACAGCACCGGCCGCAGCCCCGGGAACCGCTCCCGGAGCCGTACGACGTGCGGGTCGTCGAGCGCGGCGAAACCGGTGCCGTCGACGTCCAGCGACAGGATCCGCCGGGCGTGCTCGGCGGCCGTCGCCACGTCGTCGGGATGCGCCTCGATCTCGGCGCGGACCGCGCTGCCCTCCTGCCGGAGCCGGACGCCCACGGGACGCCAGGACGGCGCGGCGGGGAAGGCGAGCGCGAGGGCGCCCCGGTGCCGCCCGGCGTCCGGCCGGCCCGCCGGCGTGAATCCCTCCAGGAACCGGATGCTCGCCGCCAGGTCGAACGGCCCCCGCACGGCGAGCGCGACAGTTTCTGCCATGACGCGATGGTCACACCCGGGTACGACGTTTCCGGGTTACACTGATCGGCATGCGAGGATCGCTCCACAGCAGTAGCTGGTGGGCCGCCTGACGGCGGCCGACCTCCCTCGCGTACCCATTCGACGGCCGCCGCCTCGGCGGCCGTTTCTCGTGACGCCGGTGCGGTGGCCCTGTCCACAAGGAGTCACCGTGGCCCGCGTCCTCAGCCTCTTCACTCCGTCCGGCCGTCCGACCCTCGGCAACCTGCTCGGCGCGTTGCGGCCGTCCGCGCAGCGCCTGACCGCCGACGCCGCCCGCACGGACCACGTGTACGGGATCGCCGACCTGCACGCCCTCACGAGCCCGCACGATCCCGCGCTGCTGAACGACCGGGCGCTGGAGCTCGCCGGGCTCGCGGTCGCGGCCGGCATCGACCCGGAACGCTGCGTGTTCTTCCGGCAGAGCGCGGTCGCCGCGCACACCGAGCTGTCGTACCTGCTGGAGAGCACCGCGCACTACGGCGAGATGCAGCGGATGATCCAGTTCAAGGAGAAGTCGGCGCGCCATGAGGTCGTGCGCCTGTCGCTGCTCACCTACCCGGCCTTGATGGCCGCCGACATCCTGCTCTACCAGGCGACCGACGTCCCGGTCGGCGCGGACCAGTCCCAGCACCTCGAACTCGCCCGTGACCTGGCCGACCGGTTCAACCGTGCGTACGGTCCGGTGTTCACGCCGCCCCGCGCGGTCCTGCCGGCGACCGCGGCGCGGGTCATGGACCTGGCCGACCCGTCGCGGAAGATGAGCAAGTCGGTGGACTCCCCGGGAACGATCCACCTGCTCGACCCCGTCGACGTCGTACGCCGCAAGGTCATGCGGGCGGTCACCGACTCCGGCTCGGAGGTGACGTACGACCCGGCGGCCAAGCCGGGCGTGTCCAACCTGCTGGCCATCCTGTCCGCGTGCACGGACACGCCGGTCGAGGCGCTGTCGTACTCCTCGTACGGCGCGCTGAAGCGGGACACCGCCGACGCGGTGATCGCGCTGCTCGAACCGCTGCAGCAGCGGTACGCCGCCATCGCGGCCGACCGGGCCGGCCTGGAGGCGGTCCTGCGCACCGGCGCCGAGCAGGCCCGCGCCCTGGCCGCGCCGACGCTCGCCGCCGCGAAGCGCGCGATCGGACTGACGGCCGCCTGAAGGACGTCCGTCTTACGGCCCGTCGCCCGCTGCCCGCCGCCTGAAGGACGTCCGCCTTAACGCTCCCCGCCCGCCGCCCGCCGCCCGCGGCGGGCGTCAGGCGGCTTCGGGGACCGAGCCGTGGTCGGCGTCGCGGCGGATGAAGCGGGCGGCCTCCCGCATCGCCTCGCCGGCCTCCGGGATCAGGCCGTTGAACATCTGGAACACGTGCATCTGGCCGGGCCAGACCTGCAGCTCGTAGTCGGCCCCGGCCTCGGCCAGCACCTCGGCGAACCGTTCGGCCTCGTCCCGCAGCACCTCGATCCCGCCGACCTGGATCAGGAACGGTGGCAGGTCGGCGCTCGCGCAGCTGAGGATGGACAGTCGTGGATCGTTCCAATCCCCGGTCCCCACGTACAGCCGGCCGAACCGCGTCGCGACGGCCGGGACGATGAAGGGGTCCCGCCGCAGCATCGCCGAGGTCGTCGCCAGTTCGCCGGTCAGGTCGATCCACGGGGAGAAGAGCACGACCTTGCCGGGCGTCGGCAGGTCCGTACGGCACGCCTCGCCGGTCAGGGCGGCGGCGAGGTGCCCGCCGGACGAGTCGCCCACGAGGGTGATCCGCTCGGCCGGTATGCCACGCGCCAGCAGCAGACGGTACGCGTCCAGGGCGTCCTCGAACGCCGCCGGGAACGGGTGTTCGGGCGCCTGCCGGTAGCGCGGCGCGAGCACCGGCATGCCCGTCTCCATGGCCAGCCGGGTGGTGATCACGCGGTGGGTGCGCGGCGAGCAGATCGCGTACGCCCCGCCGTGCAGGTAGAGGACCGCGCCGCGGCTCGCGTCACCGCCCGGCGGCCGCAGCCACTCGCCGCGGACGGGGCGCCGTATCCGCGGCTCGTCGACGCACGGGTCGCTGAACGGTTCGACGAGGACGCGGGGATCGGCGCGCAGGCAGTGCGACCCCGCGCCCAGAAGGGTGCGCCACAGCCGGATCCCGGCCGGGCCGCCCTTGACGCGGCCGGAGAAGGGACGGATCCCCAGCCGGATGGCCGCGGCCAGCGCACGGCTCTGGGAGCTGGGGATCCGCTCGTACGGCGGACGTTCGGCCTCTGCGACGTGCGTCATGGCAACCGCCTCCTGCGCCAGGAGTCACCTGGTTAGTTAGATGCCCCACATGTCCTGTTCCTCACGTCACAAACGTGTAGAGTCAACCGCGAGATGTCTGACATCTGACACCTGAGGGAGGACGGGCGTGTCGCTGCAGCCGGTGCGGCGGGAGTCCGCCGTCGAGGCCGTGCTCGACCAGATGCACGCCCAGGTCGCGTCCGGCGCCTGGGCGGTCGGTGACCGCATCCCCGGCGAGCACGAGCTCAGCGCGCGGTTGCACGTCAGCCGGCCCGCCGTGCGGGAGGCGATCCGCGCCCTGAGCCACGTCGGCGTGCTCGAGGTCCGGCGCGGCGACGGCACCTACGTGCGCAGCGCCGCCGACCCCCGGCCGCTGCTCCGGCGGGTCGAGCGGGCGTCGCTGCGGGACGTGTTCGAGGTGCAGCTCGCCTACGACGTGCAGGCGGCCAAGCTCGCCGCGCTGCGCCGTACGCCCGAGGACCTGCGGCGCCTCGAAGGGCTCCTGCGGAACCGCGACGCGGCCGAGGACCCCGCCGACTTCGGCGAGGCGGACTCCGGGTTCCACCTGGCCGTCGCCGAGACCGCGCGGAACCCGCTGCTGACCGAGGCGTTCCGGTTCTTCCGGCACCGCCTGCGCGAGTCGCTGAGCGCCGTCCGCGAGGACCGCGACCTGCCCGAGGGCGGCCCCGAGCGCCACCACGCCGTGCTGGCGGCGATCGCCGCCGGCGACGCCGAGGCGGCCGGCCGCGCGGCGGCCCTCGTCGTCGCGCCGACCCTTCGCGCGCTGGAGGATGTGCTGTGAGGCGCTACGCCGGAATCGCGCTGATCGTTCTTGTCGCGCTCAACCTGCGCCCCGCCATCGTCGCGGTCGGCCCGCTGCTCAGCCAGATACAGGACGACCTGCACCTGTCGGGCGCGGCGGCCGGCGCGCTGACCACGCTCCCGCTGGTCTTCTTCGGCTCTTTCGGGCTGGTGCTGCCGCTCCTGCGGCGCTCGCCGCGCGGCGAGCGCCTCCTCGTCGCCAGCATGCTCGTGCTCGTCGTCGCGCTGCTGGTCCGCGTGCTGCCCTCCCCGGTCGCGCTGTTCGGCGGGGCGCTCCTCGCCGGGATCGCGATCAGTGTCGGCAACATCGCCGTCCCGTCGATCATCAAGCGGGACCACCCGCAAGCGATCATGGCGGTCACGGCCGTGTACACGATCGCCGTGACCGTCGGCGCGGCGGTCTCCTCCAGCGTCGCCGTGCCGGTCGAGCACGCCGCCGGGTCGTCCTGGCGGCTTCCCCTCGCGCTGCTGGCGATCCCCGCGGCCATCGCCGCGCTGGCCTGGCTGCCGCGCGCCCGCAGGGCGGCGGCGGGAGTGGCGGCCGCCGCGGGCTCGCGGCAGGTCTGGAGGTCCGGGCTGGCCTGGCAGGTCACCGCGTTCATGGGGATCCAGTCCCTGCTGGCCTACGTCGTCTCCGGCTGGCTGCCGACCCTGTGCCAGGACCGGGGGCTGAGCGAGACGGCGGCCGGCTACGCCCTCGGCGTCACCAGCCTCCTGCAGGCCGTCGGCGCGCTGGCCGTCCCGGTGATCGAGCGCCGGCTGCGCGACCAGCGGCCCCTCGTCGTCCTGGTCGGCGTGCTCTGCCTGATCGGCTTCGCCGGCACCGCCTGGGCCCCGATCGGCTCCGTCTGGCTGTGGATCATCGTGCTCGGGCTCGGGCAGGGCGTCGGGTTCGCCACCGCCCTGTCGTTCATCGGCCTGCGCTCCGCCGACGCGCACGTGGCGGCGCAGCTGTCGGGGATGGCGCAGGGCGTGGGCTACGTGATCGCCGCGCTGGGGCCCCTCGCCGTCGGCGCGGTGCACGACGCCACCCACGGGTGGAGCGTTCCGACGGTCATCCTGCTGGCCGTGTCGGTGATCCTCGTGCTGCCCGGCCTCGGCGCCGGCCGTACCCGCACGATCGGCGCCGAACCCGAGCCCGCCCTCGTCGGCCGCTCCTGAGCCTCGCCGTCCTCCGCACGGGGACGGCCCGCGGCTTCCCGCCGTGGCGCGTCAGACGCGGGTGGGGCGGCGGACGAGCTCGCCGCCGCACACGGAGCAGACGTGGGACAGCCAGCGGGTGCAGGCCCCGCAGAAGGAGTCCTCGTAACTGCAGATGTAGGCGAGGCCGTTCTGGTCCAGGGGGGCGTCGCAGCGTTCGCACGCGCCGCGCATCTCGAGCGCCATGGCCGTGCAGCGTACAGGTACGGTGACCCGTGGGAGCTTTGGGCGCGGTCGGGAGGTCGAGCGGTGAGTGCCTCGTTTCAGGTGTTCTGGGACGACCGGCTGGTGGCGTACGACTTCGGCGCCGAGCATCCGATGAACCCCGTCCGCGTCGAGCTGACGATGGCGCTCGCCCGTGAGCTGGGCGTGTTCGACGCGCCGCACGTGTCCGTCGAGGGATTCGAGCCGGCCGGCGACGAGCTGCTGACCCTCGTCCACGACCCGGCCTACATCGAGGCGGTCCGCCGGGAGCGGCTCGACGTCGCGCGGGGCCTGGGCCTGGCCGACAACCCCGTCTTCTCCGGCATGCACGACGCGTCCGCGCTCGTCGCCGGGGCCTCGGTGGCCGCGGCGCGCGCCGTGTGGACCGGCGAGGCGGAGCACGCGGCCAACATCGCCGGGGGACTGCACCACGCCATGCACGGGGCGGCCTCGGGGTTCTGCGTCTACAACGACCCGGCGATCGCGATCGCCTGGCTGCTCGGCCAGGGCGCGGAGCGGGTCGCGTACGTCGACGTCGACGTGCACCACGGCGACGGCGTCCAGGCGGCGTTCTACGACGACCCGCGCGTCCTCACGATCAGCCTGCACGAGACGCCCCGGACGCTGTTCCCCGGCACCGGGCTGCCCAAGGAGACGGGGGCGCGGGGCACGGCGGTCAACGTCGCCCTGCCGCCCGGCAGCGGCGACCGGCACTGGCTGCGGGCCTTCGACGCGGTGGTCCCGCCGCTCCTGCGGCAGTTCCGGCCGCAGGTCCTGGTCACCCAGCAGGGCTGCGACAGCCACGAGCTCGATCCCCTCGCCCACCTGACGCTGAGCGTCGATGGGCAGCGCGCCGCGTACGCCGCGCTGCACCGGCTGGCCCACGAGACGGCCGGCGGCCGCTGGGTCCTGACCGGTGGAGGCGGCTACGAGCTCGTCCACGTGGTCCCGCGTGCCTGGACCCACCTGCTCGCCGAGGCGGCGGGGCGGCCGATCCCGCCCGGCACGCCGACCCCGGAGTCCTGGCGGGAGCTCGTACGCGACCGTACGGGGCGGCGGGCGCCCGAGCGCATGACCGATGGAGCCGACACGGAGGTGCGAACGTGGGAGAGCGGCTACGACCCGGCGGATCCGGTGGACCGGGCCGTGCAGGCGACGCGGCAGGCGGTGTTCCCGGAGCACGGTCTGGACCCGATGCCGTGAGCCTCGCCGATCACCCGGTCCCGACGCGCGACGAGCTGCGCGCGCACCTGGTCCGTACGCTGATCGCCGGGGTGGTCGCGACGCCGCGCCAGGGCAACCTCCTGCACTACCGGCGGATGGCGGCGCGCAAGCCGTACTACCTGTTCGGGCTCGAGCTGGAGCAGGAGTGGGGGTTCGACCAGATCTTCGCGCTGATGGCCGAGAAATGCGGCATCAACCCCGACCCGGCGCACCTGTACGGCGACGACACGATCGACCCGGACCGCACGATCGACGCACTGGAGGCCATGGCCGGCCGGCTCGCGCGGGCGGCGGAACGGCGGGAGACGGTGCTGCTGGCCACGGGGCATCCGGGCGGCCTGCTCCCGGTGTACCTCGCGGTGGGCCGGGCGCTGCGGGCGCGGGGCTGCCGGGTGCTGACGCCCGCGTCCGGCTGGGCGTACGAGGTGGAGACGCCGCGCGGCGCGGAGCGCCGGGTGATCCGCTACATCGAGGGCGTCGCGGCGTTGAGCGGGGGCGCGGCGCTGCACCATACGCACGACGCGGAGCCCATGCGCGCGATTTTGCGAGAAGTTTCCGCCGACGGCGGTCCCTGGCCGGATCTGGTCATGGCGGACCATGGTTGGGCCGGCGCGGCGGGCCAGGCGGGTATCGACACGGTCGGCTTCGCGGACTGTAATGACCCGGCCCTGTTCGCGGGGGAGGCGGAGGGGAAGGTCCATACGGTGGTGCCCCTGGACGACAACGTGCTCCCGGATCACTACACCCCGCTCACTGTGTATCTTTTGACACATTCGAGCCTGATTGATTGAACTCCCCTCTTGCGACTCGGGAATCACGATTTACGCTGGAGGAAAGTACACGGCCGTGATCAAAGTCACCCAAAGGTCTGACGCGCGGCGTGTGGAAGAGGGCGTCCGATGAGCTCAGGCGAGCGACCTCTGAGCGAGGTCAGGTTCCTGACTGTGGCCGAGGTGGCTGCGGTGATGCGGGTGTCCAAGATGACCGTATACCGCCTCGTTCACTCGGGAGAACTACCGGCGATTCGCGTGGGACGTTCGTTCCGCGTACCGGAGCAGGCTGTCCACGACTATCTGCGGGACGCGTACATCGAAGCGGGCTGACGCGCGCGCGATCCGCCGGAGTCACGGCGGTTTCCACGGCGCGTGGCGGCGGCCCGCGAACGATCGGCGTCGAGGCGGCGGTACCCTTGGGCACCGGGCTGTGTGCCCGCCAAGGGTGCTGATCGCCCGTCTCCTGCTGATCATCGAGTGAGGGTTCCGTGGGCTCTGTCATCAAGAAGCGTCGTAAGCGCATGGCCAAGAAGAAGCACCGTAAGCTGCTGAAGAAGACGCGCATTCAGCGTCGCAACAAGAAGTAACGCAGCCGTCCACGGATGGGGGGACACCGGTGCCGTCGACGCGTCCCTCCGCGAGCGCAGCATCAGGTTCCGGCGCGAGCCGGGTGGTCCTGGTCACCGGCGTTTCCCGGTGGCTCGGAGCACGGGTGGCCGAGGCCCTGCAGGCAGAGCCGAGCATCGAGCGGGTCATCGGCGTCGACACCGTGCCGCCCGAGGCGACCCTTGGACGCACCGAGTTCGTCCGGGTCGACATCCGCACGCCGAGCATCGCCAAGATCATAGATTCGGCGCGCGTCGACACGGTCGTGCATCTGAACCTCGTGACGATGACCGCGGCCGCACGGATGGCGACCAAGGAAGCCAACGTCATCGGCACGATGCAGCTGCTGGCCGCCTGCCAGCGGTCCGCGGCCATGCGCAAGCTGGTGGTGCGGTCGTCGGCGGCGGTGTACGGCTCGTCGGCCCGTGACCCGGCCGTGTTCACCGAGTTCGACGAGCCCGTGGCGCCGCCGGCGCACGGCTACGCCAAGGACGCGGTCGAGGTCGAGGGGTACGTCCGCGGGCTGGCCCGGCGCCGTTCCGACCTGCTCGTCTCCGTGCTGCGCTTCGCGAACTTCCTCGGCCCGAACGTCGACAACCCGCTCAGCCGCTACTTCCACATGCCGGTGGTGGCGACCGTGCTGGGATTCGACCCGCGCCTGCAGTTCATCCACGAGGACGACGGAGTCGAGATCCTGCGCCGGATGGCCGTGGAGGACCATCCCGGCTGCTTCAACGCGGCCGGAGACGGCGTCGTGCTGCTCTCCCAGGCCCTGCGCCGGGCGGGCCGCCCGATCCTGCGGCTCCCGTCGCCCGCCGTCCAGACGCTCGGCGACGTCGGCCGCCGGTTCGGCGGGCTCAAGGGCTTCTCGCCCGAGCTGCTGCGCTGGCTGACGTACGGCCGGGTCATCGACACCACGCGCCTGACCAACGAACTGTCCTGGCGCCCCAAGTACAGCTCCGAAGAGGCCTTCGCCGACTTCGTCGACTCCCAAGGGCTCGGGCGAAGCCTGCGAGCGGGCATCTTTGACCTGGTCACCGGCGGGGTAGGGGGCTTCAGCAGGAGGTGACCGCAGTCTGATGTCCGAGGAAGCGAGAGCGGTGGTGGGTCACGCGGCCGAGGTGATCCCACTCCACGGCGACAGGGCCGAGCACCGCGCCGAACCACCCGGTGAGCTGGAGCAGAAGGTCGCGTCGGCGCTGCGCTTCGTGCGCCGCCGGATCGAGGGCGACTACCACGTCGACGAGTTCGGCTTCGACCCCGAGCTGAACGACACGCTGCTGATGCCGCTCGCCCGTCAGCTGTACGAGCGGTGGTTCCGCGTGGAGATGTTCGGGCTGGAGAACGTCCCCGACACCGGCCCCGCGCTGGTCGTCGGCAACCATTCCGGCACCCTCCCGCTGGACGGCGTCATGCTCCAGGTGGGGCTGCACGACCACCACCCGGCCAAGCGCAACCTCCGGCTCCTCGGCGCCGACCTCGTCTACCAGATCCCGGTGCTGGCCCACCTGGCGCGCAAGAGCGGGCACACCCTCGCCTGCCAGGCCGACGCCGCGCGGCTGCTGGCGAAGCGGGAGCTCGTCGGCGTCTTCCCCGAGGGGTTCAAGGGCGTCGGCAAGCCGTACAGCCAGCGGTACAAACTGCAGCGGTTCGGCCGGGGCGGGTTCGTCGCGACCGCGCTGCGCGCCCAGGTGCCGATCATCCCGGCCGCGATCGTCGGCGCGGAGGAGATCTACCCGAAGATCGCCGACCTGCGGCCGATCGCCCGGCTCTTCGGCCTGCCGTACTTCCCGGTCACGCCGACGTGGCCGATGTTCGGCCTGTTCGGCCTGGTCCCGCTGCCGTCCAAGTGGATCATCGCGTTCGGCGAGCCGATCATGACGGATGAGTACGACCCGGACCAGGCCGACGACCACATGACCGTGCTCAACCTGACCGACCAGGTCCGCGAGACGATCCAGAACATGCTCTACGACCAGCTCCGCCGCCGGGCCTCGATCTTCTTCTGATCGCATTTGACTTAGAGCGCGCTCTAAGGGGCAGCCTGGTCGCCATGGAGAAGAGAAGACTGGGCACACAGGGACTCGAAGTGTCGGCGCTCGGCCTGGGCTGCATGGGCATGACCTGGGCGTACGGTCAGGGCGACGACACCGAGTCCATCGCGACCATCCACCGGGCGCTGGAGCTCGGCTGTGACTTCTTCGACACCGCCGAGATCTACGGCCCCTGGACCAACGAGGAGCTCCTCGGCCGGGCGTTGCGCGGCCGCCGCGACGAGGCCGTCATCGCCACGAAGTTCGGCTTCGACATCGACGAGAACGGCCAGCGCCGCGGGGTGAACAGCCGCCCCGAGCACATCAGGCAGGTGCTGGAGCAGCAGCTGCGGCGGCTCGGCACCGACCACGTCGACCTGCTCTACCAGCACCGCGTGGACCCCGAGGTGCCGATCGAGGACGTCGCCGGCGCCGTCGGCGAGCTCGTCCAGCAGGGCAAGGTCCGCTACTTCGGCCTGTCCGAGGCCGGCGCGCAGACGATCCGCCGCGCGCACGCGACCTTCCCCGTGTCGGCCCTGCAGTCGGAGTACTCGCTGTGGGAGCGGGGTCTCGAGGACGAGATCCTGCCGACCGTCTGGGAACTGGGCATCGGCCTCGTGCCGTACTCCCCGCTCGGCCGCGGCTTCCTCACCGGTGACGTGCGCCGGGCCGAGGACTACCCGGAGGACGACTACCGCCGCACCGACCCGCGCTTCCAGGGCGCCAACTACGACGCCAACGTCAAGGCCGCCGAGACCGTCCGCGAGATGGCCGCGAGCAAGGGCGTCACGGCGGGCCAGCTCGCCCTCGCCTGGCTGCTGCACCAGGGCGAGACCGTGGTGCCGATCCCCGGCACCAAGCGCCGCGCCCGGCTGGAGGAGAACCTCGCGGCCACCGAGATCCGGCTCACCGAGGCGGAGCTGTCGGAGCTGGAACTGCCGGTGTCCGGCGCCCGCTACCCCGAGACCATGCTGCGGATGGTCCGCCGCTGACCGTCCATACGGCGTGGCCTGGACCCGGCGGCGGTCATCGCCTCACCTGGGACGAGAGCACCGCGAGCCACGGTCGCTGGAGCGACCAGAACTCTCGGCGTACGGCCGGGTCAGCGGTCGCGGTAGTGGCGGCGGAGCGCGACGCCGGCGGCGACGCCGCCGGCGAGCGCGCCCGCCCCGGCCGCGGTCGGCAGCGCGACCATGGTGACCTTGCGGCCGGTGCGGAAGTCGTGGACCGGCCAGCCGTGTTCGCGGGCGTGCTCGCGCAGGTCGGCGTCGGGGTTGACGGCGTGCGGATGGCCGACCGTGGTGAGCATCGGCAGGTCGTTGAAGGAGTCGCTGTAGGCCGAGCACCGCGCCAGGTCCAGGCCCTCGCGCTTGGCGAGCGCGCGGACGGCGCCGGCCTTGGCCGGGCCGTGCAGGAGGTGACCGACGAGCCGGCCGGTGTAGACGCCGTTCTCGGTCTCGGCGACGGTGCCGAGGGCGCCGGTCAGGCCGAGCCGGTGCGAGATGATCCGGGCCAGCTCGACCGGCGTGGCGGTGACGAGCCAGACCTGCTGGCCGGCGTCCAGGTGCTTGAGCGCGAGGGCGCGGGTGCCGTGCCAGATCCGGTCGGCCAGCTTGTCGTCATAGATCTCCTCGCAGAGACTGACGAGCTCGCTGACGCTGCGCCCGGCCACGAACGCCAGGGCGGCCTCGCGCGCCGTGCTGATGTGCTGGGCGTTCTCCGCGCCGCGCATCCGGAAGGCCGCCTGGCCCAGCGCGAACAGCGCCAGGTCGCGGACGGTGAACAGCTTCCGTGAGGCGAGCCCGCGCGCGAAGTGGTAGATGGAGGCGCCGCGGATCAGCGTGTTGTCCACGTCGAAGAAGGCGGCCGCGCTGGGGTCGGGGTCCGGTGGCGGCACGTCCACCACCGCGGCGGCCGCCGCGGCGGCCTCACCCGCCAGCTCCGCGTCATCGGCATCATCACGCCTTGGCCAGAACCGCATGAGACGAGCGTAACCACTTTCGATCACCGGTAACCGAGAGGGACCGTCAGTGTCCCCTCCGCAGCCGCGCCGGGACCCTCCGCAGCTGCGCCGGGACTCTCCGCAGGATCTCTCGCAGCCGCGCCGGACCCTCGGCGGACGTCGCCCGGGACCTTCAGCGGACGTCGCGGGGGACGACACGTGCGAGGGAGCGTACGGCGCGGTGCTGGAGCGCCTTGATCGCCCCGCTGTTCTTGCCCATCACCGTGGCGGTCTCCGCGACCGACAGGCCGTGCAGGAACCGCAGGACGACGCACTCGCGCTGCTCCGACCCGAGGGCGCGGACCGCCGAGAACAGCGCCCGGTGGGTCCAGTCGTCCAGCACGACGCGCTCGGGGCCCTCCTCCCAGCGGTCGCCTTCGTCGGGCTCCGCCGTGCAGACCTCCATGCGGTACCGGCTGGACTTGTAGTGGTCGAGGATGAGGTTGCGGGCGATGGTGACGAGCCAGGCGCCGAAGTCCTTGCCCTGCCAGGTGAACACGCTCATCCGGCGCAGCGCCCGCAGGAACGTCTCGCTGGTCAGGTCCTCGGCGAGCGGGTGGACGCCGACGCGGTGGTAGACGTAGCGGTAGACGAGATCCACGTAGCGGTCGTACAGGGCGGCGAACGCGTCGGACTCGCCGGCGCGGGCGCGGAGTACCAGCTCGCGCAGCTCATCCTGGTCGCCGGCCGGCTTGAGGGCGACCGGCCCCGCGGGCGACACGGGCGGGGGGTCGAGGGTGAGGCTGCGCATCGGTACTCCTCGGTGCTGATCGGCCACCGGGTGTGTCGAAACATGCTAGATACTCACCAGTAACTGGTGCAATGGTGACGGATGATGAATCCCGCCTGATATCCGCGCGGCCCGGACGTAGCAAATCCAAGCGCGGACAGGGGGATCCGTTACCTGTCCGCTCCGGAGATCGGGCACCATTGGTCCGATGGTGAACGTCGCGGTGGCACTTGTGGCGACCCTCGCCGCCTTCGGGTGCGCGGGTCTGCTCGGCGTGCGCGGGTTCCCCGAGCGGCGGATCCACCTGTTCCTGTGGACGTTCACGCTGGGCGCGCTCGGCCTCGCGCTGGGCGCGATGACCGCGGGCTACGCGATGGGCTTCTCGCCCGCACTGCTGCGGTGCGTCACGCTGTTCGGCACCCTGCTGGCGCCCTTCAGCCTCGCGCTCGGAGTCGTCGAGCTGGCCGCGCGCTCGGTCCAGGCGCGGTTCGCGGCCCGGCTCATCGCCGGGTCGTACGTCGTGGTGGCCGTGGTGATCGTCCTGCTCGACCCGATCATCGGCACGTTCGGCAAGAGCCTGCCGGAGGCGACGGGGCACTACTCCTCGCTGCCCAAGCTGGTCATCAACGGCGCGCACGTCTTCGCGGTCGTCGCCCTCGTCTCCTGCGTGGCGGTCACCGCGATCCGCGGCAACAAGCGCGACCGGCGGGCGACCGAGATCATGCTGACCGTGGCGATGGTCGCCTTCGCGGGAGTCCTCCTCGTCACCGCGACGCGCGGTTTCCTGCCCGGCCCCCTGGCGCCGCTGGCGCTCGGCGGCGCCGTCGCCCTGATCTGGTTCGGCGTCTCCCGCGTCCTGTCGAAGCGGGCCGATGACGACGAAGACGAAGATAATGAAGAAGCGGAGGCGTACGACGAGATGTCCAACTACGCAGGGCAGCCTCCCCTCGGTCGGCCGTCCGGCCCGCCGCCGCAGGGGCCGCACGCCCAGGGTCACCAGGCCGGCGGGCAGTACCACTCCCAGCCGTCGTTCGCGCCGCAGCCCGCGGCCCCGGCGCTTCCGTTCCCGCTCGGGCAGTACGGCCGGATCACGATGTACACG
The DNA here is from genome assembly GCF_024055715.1 of Actinoallomurus soli. Classification (GTDB taxonomy): domain Bacteria; phylum Actinomycetota; class Actinomycetes; order Streptosporangiales; family Streptosporangiaceae; genus Actinoallomurus; species Actinoallomurus soli. Next base: position 151,853 of record NZ_JAMXMV010000002.1, on the reverse strand, counting down.
CTGCACGACGGCCACCAGGAGGCGTTCGACCGGCTGGCCGCCGAGGTCACCCGCGCGGTGATCGAGCGCGAGCCGGGCACGCTCGTCTACGCCTGCCACTCCGTCGACAGCGCGCCGCTGCAGCGGATCTTCTACCAGCTCTTCCGTGACGCCGCGGCGGTGGAGAACCACACCCGGCAGCCGCACGTGCAGCGGTTCGCGGGTGAGGTGCGCTCGCACGTCGCCGGCACGAACGTCATCGAGCTGACCGCGACCGCCGCGAAGGTGGCGCTGCCGCCCGACGCCCAGCGGCCGCCGCACGACCCGCAGCGCCCTCCGTACGACCAGCCGCGCCCCCAGGAGCCGCAGCGGCCCGCGTACGACGCCCAGCGTCCGCAGGAGCCGCAGCGGCCCGCGTACGACCCGCAGCGCCCGCAGGAGCCGCAGCGCGCCCCGTACGACCCCTCGCGGCAGCCCGCGGCCCACCGGCCCAACGACATGACGGGCCCGCGCCCGGTCCAGCGGCCCGCCCAGGACCCGGGCCGCCCGCGGCATGACATGACCGGCCCGCGGCCGATCCAGCCGCCGCCGAACGGCCGGCCTCCCCACCAGCCGAACCCGTCCGGTCGCTGGCCCCATGGCTGAGACACCGCGCGTCCTGCTGCTGAGCAAGCCGGGCTGCCACCTGTGCGACGACGCCCGCGAGATCATCGCGCGGGTGTGCGGCGATCTGGGCGTCGGCTGGGAGGAGCGGGACATCACCGCGTCCGAGGAGGACACCCGGCTGTACTGGGAGCAGATCCCGGTGACCTTCGTCGACGGCGTCCAGCACGACTTCTGGCGGGTCGACGAGGGACGCCTGCGCGCCGCCCTCGGCGCCTGACCAGCGTGTCAATGTTCTCTGCGTCACACCGGGCGGCGGTCCCAGACGGCTCGTGAAGATCGCCCGAACGCACCGGAGGCCCGGCTGAGCTGGGGGTCGAGGGCCCCGTGACGACCCGCTCCGGGTGGCCGGGCGGGACCTGCGCGGATGAGCACCGACTTTGTGCATGCGTTCACAAAGGCTTAATCTGAGGGAAGTCCAGGCGACCGGGCCGACGGGCGACTCAGGACCGGCCGCGAGTCGAGTCCCGAAGAGCAGGCTTGTGACCCGTCGATCCACCCTCGGTGCGCGGAACCGAGGCATCCCTGAGGCGACCGTCGCCAGGCTGCCGGTCTACCTCCGCGCCTTGCACACGCTCGCCGAACGCGGCATCGTCACCGTCTCGTCGGAGGAGCTCGCCGCCGCGGCGGGCGTCAACTCGGCCAAGCTCCGCAAGGACCTGTCCCACCTCGGGTCCTACGGCACCCGGGGCGTCGGATACGAGGTGCAGTACCTCGTCTACCAGATCTCCCGCGAGCTCGGCCTCACCCAGGACTGGTCGGTCGCCATCGTCGGACTCGGTAACCTCGGCCGCGCCCTCGCGGGCTACGGCGGGTTCGCCTCGCGCGGGTTCCGGATGTCCGCCCTGCTCGACGCCGACCCGGCCATCGTCGGGGAGCGCATCAACGGCCTGACCGTCGAGCACATCGACAAGCTGGAGCAGGTGATCGCGGACTGCGGGATCTCCATCGCGGTCCTGGCCGTGCCCGCCTCGGCCGCCCAGCCGGTCTGCGACCGCGTGGTGGCGAGCGGTGTGACGAGCATCTTGAATTTCGCCCCTGTCGTCCTGACTGTGCCAGACGGGGTGGATGTGCGTAAGGTCGACTTGTCGATCGAGCTTCAGATCCTCGCGTTCCACGAACAGCGCAAGGCCGGCGGCCCGGCCGGCGTGGAGCAGGAGTATCTCGAAGCGGTTGACGGCTCATGAGCGGCGCGGACGTGACGACACGGCCGTCCCGCCGCCCGGGGCCGTCGGGTGAGGGACGGGAGCACCAGTGAGCATTCTCGTGGTCGGGCTGAGCCATCGCAGCGCCCCGGTCGCTCTTCTGGAGCGCACCGCGGTCACCGGAGAGCGTTTGGTCAAGCTGCTGCACGACGTCCACGGTTCCCCCAATGTCAGCGGGGTCGTCGTCGTCTCCACCTGCAACCGCATCGAGGTGTACGCCGACGTCGACAAGTTCCACGCCGGCGTCTCGGCGATCTCCGAGCTGCTGTCCCGGCACTCGGAGGTGCCGCTGGGCGAGCTGTCCCAGCACCTGTACGTCCACTACGAGGAACGCGCGGTCCAGCACGTCTTCTCGGTCGCCTGCGGCCTGGACTCGATGGTCGTCGGTGAGGGCCAGATCGCCGGCCAGCTCCGTACCGCTCTGAAGCTCGCCCAGAAGTACGGCACCGTCGACCGGGCGCTGAACGAGGCGATCCAGCAGGCGCTGCGCGTCGGCAAGCGGGCGCGGAACGAGACCGGCATCGACCGGGCGGGCGCCTCACTCGTCAGCGTCGGTCTCAGCCGCGCCGGCTCCCTGGAGGGCCGGCGCGCGCTCGTGGTGGGCGCCGGTTCGATGAGCTCGCTCGCCGCCGCGACCCTCGCCCGCGAGGGCATCGGCGAGATCGTCATCGCCAACCGCACGTACGAGCGCGGCCTGCGCCTGGCCGAGGCCACCGACGCCCCGGCACGGGCGATCCGCCTGGAGCACCTGCGGGAGGCGCTCGCCGAGGCGGACATCGTCGTCTCGTGCACCGGGGCCACCGGCCTCGTGATCACCCCGGACATGGTCCGGGGCCCGGTCTTCCTGCTCGACCTCGCCCTGCCGCACGACGTCGACCGCGCCGTCCGCGACCTGCCCGGCGTCACCCTCGTCGGCCTGGACGACCTCAGCACCGCCGACGACGCGCCCGCCGAGGCCGACACCGACGCCGTCCGGCGGATCGTGTGCGAGGAGGTCAAGGCCTTCGAGCTCGGCCTCGTCGCCGCGACGGTCGCCCCCACGGTGGTCGCGCTGCGGAGCAAGGCCGCGGAGGTCGTCGAGGCCGAGCTCGGCCGGCTCGGCGGCCGGCTCCCCGAACTCGACGACAGGTCACGGGCGGAGATCGCCCAGACCGTACGCCGCGTGGTCGACAAGCTGCTGCACGCCCCGACCGTGCGCGTGAAGGAGCTTGCGGCCTCCCCCGGCGGCGACGCGTACGCCGACGCGCTGCGCGAACTCTTCGACCTCGACCCCAAGGCCCCGGAGGCGGTCATCCGGGCGGAGGATGTCCAGTGACCACACCTCTGAAGCTGGGCACCCGCCGCAGCCTGATGGCCATGACGCAGTCCGGTCTGGTGGCCGACGCGCTGACCGCGCGGACCGGCCGGCCGGTCGAGCTCGTCGGCGTGACCACCGAGGGCGACGTCTCCAAGGCGCAGCTGGCCCAGATCGGCGGCACCGGCGTGTTCGTCAACGGGCTGCGCGAGCGGCTCCTCTCCGGGGAGATCGACTTTGCCGTCCACTCGCTGAAGGACCTGCCCACCGGGCCGGCCGAGGGCATCGCCCTCGCCGCCGTCCCGCACCGCGACGACCCCCGCGACGCCCTGTGCGGCCCGGCCAAGCTGGCCGACCTGCGGCCCGGCGCCCGGGTCGGTACCGGTTCGCCGCGCCGTGTCGCGCAGCTGCGGGCGATGCGGCACGATCTCGACGTCGTGCCGATCCGCGGCAACGCCGACACGCGCCTGCGGAAGGTCACCGAAGGCGAGGTGGACGCCGTCGTGCTGGCGTACGCGGGGCTGAACCGGATCGGCCGCCTGGAGGCCGTCTCGGAGATCTTCGAGTCCGACCAGATGCTGCCCGCGCCGGGCCAGGGCGCGCTGGCGGTGGAATGCCGGGCCGACCGCGATGATCTCATCGAGCTCCTCGCCACCCTCGACCACGCCCCGACCAGGGCGGCTGTAACGGCCGAGCGGACGCTTCTGGCCACGCTGGAAGCGGGCTGCTCGGCTCCCGTGGGCGCATACGCTGCATGGGAAGAGCAAATCGTGCATCTGACCGGAGTCGTTGTCGGGTATGACGGTGAACGGCAGACTCGGTTGTCGGTAAGCGGCTCCCCGGATGATTCCGAGCGTCTAGGGCGTGATCTCGCGCTCAGGATGCTGGCGGAGGGGGCCGACCAGTTGATGGGGGAGAGCACATCTTGAGCCCCGCGAGCAAAAAGGCCGCACACGACGAGGGCGAGGCCCCCACGATGACGGACGAGACGACGTCCGCCGCACGGCAGGGCCGGGTCGCCTTCGTCGGCGTCGGCCCGGGCGACCCGGAGCTGCTGACGCTCCGGGCGGCCAGGATCCTCGGCGCGGCCGACGTCATCGTGGTCCACGAGACCCTGGCGCCGCCGTACGAGCCGCACTTCAACCCCGCCGCCGAGGTGATCGGCCCGGCGGGCGTGAACCTCGCGAGCCTGGCCCGGTCGGGCAAGGTCGTCGCGCGGGTCTTCGCCGGCGACCCCGGCGTGGGCTGCGCCGTGGCCGAGGACGCGAAGGCCTGCGCCAAGGCGAAGATCCCGTTCGAGATCGTCCCCGGCGTCTCGTCGGTCATCGGCGTGCCCGGCTACGCGGGCATTCCGCTGACGGACGGCAAGCACCGCGAGGTGACGATCGTCGACGCCCAGGAGGGCGGGATCGATTGGACCGCCCACGCGGGCGCGGCCACCCTCGTGATCCTCGGTGTCGAGAACACCATCGGCGAGGTCGCCAAGGGCCTCATGGCCGCCGGCCGGTCCGACACGACGCCGGTGGCGGTCACCTCGATGGGCACGACCACCGAGCAGTACACCGTCGACTCCACGCTGGCCAAGGTCGCCTCCGACACCAAGCACCTGGAGTCCCCGGCGCTGCTGGTCGTCGGCGACGTCGTCCGCTGGCGCGACAAGCTGTCGTGGTTCGAGACCAAGCCGCTGTTCGGCTGGCGGGTGCTGGTGCCCCGCACGAAGGAGCAGGCCGCGTCGCTGTCGGACCAGCTCCGCTCGTACGGCGCCGTGCCCGACGAGGTGCCCACGATCTCGGTGGAACCGCCGCGCACGCCGCAGCAGATGGAACGTGCCGTTCGGGGTCTCGTGACCGGCCGCTACGAGTGGGTGGTCTTCACCTCGACCAACGCCGTGCGCGCCGTACGCGAGCGGTTCGAGCAGTACGGCCTGGACGCCCGCGCGTTCGCCGGCCTGAAGGTCGCGGCCGTGGGCGAGCAGACCGCCGCCGCGCTCGTGGAGTTCGGCGTCAAGCCCGACCTCATGCCGAAGGGGCAGCAGTCCTCCGAGGGGCTCGTCGAGGTCTGGCCGCCGTACGACAAGGACCTCGACCCGATCAACCGGGTGCTCCTGCCGCGCGCCGACATCGCCACCGAGACCCTCGTCGCCGGGCTCACCGAGCTGGGCTGGGAGTGCGACGACGTGACCGCCTACCGGACCGTACGCGCGGCGCCGCCGCCGGCGCCGATCCGCGAGGCGATCAAGGGCGGCGGGTTCGACGCGGTGCTGTTCACGTCCTCCTCGACGGTCCGCAACCTCATCGGGATCGCCGGCAAGCCGCACAACGTCACGGTGATCGCGTGCATCGGCCCGCAGACCGCGCGCACGGCCGAGGAGTACGGCCTGCGCGTCGACGTGATGGCGGACAAACCGTCCGTCAGCGCCCTCGCCGAGGCCCTCGCGGAGTACGGTGCGAAGCGGCGGGCCGCCCAGGTCGAGGCCGGAGACCCCCTCCGCAAGCCGAGTGAGATGCGCCGCGGCGCGCGCCGGCGCAAGTGATCGTCTGAAAGAAGGCCCTCGTGACCGCGCAGTTCCCCGTCGTACGTCCCCGGCGGCTCCGCCGCACCCCCGCGCTGCGGCGGATGGTCGCCGAGACCCGGCTGCACCCGAGCGACCTGGTGCTGCCGCTGTTCGTGAAGGAGGGCATCACCGAGCCGCAGCCGATCGCGTCGATGCCCGGTGTCGTGCAGCACACCCGGGACTCGCTGCGCAAGGCCGCGCACGACGCGGTGGAGGCCGGCGTCGGCGGGCTGATCCTGTTCGGGATCCCGGCGGTCAAGGACGGCCGCGGCTCGGGCGCCGACGACCCGGCCGGCATCGTGCAGAAGGGCCTGCGCGACCTGTCCGCCGAGCTCGGCGACTCCACGGTGCTCATCGCCGACCTGTGCCTGGACGAGTACACCGACCACGGGCACTGCGGCATCCTCACGCCCTCCGGTGAGGTCGACAACGACGCCACCCTGGAGCGCTACGCCTCCATCGCCGTCGCCCAGGCCGCGGCCGGCGTCGACGTCGTCGCCCCGAGCGGCATGATGGACGGCCAGGTCGCCGCGATCCGTACCGCCCTCGACCAGGCCGGCTACGGCAACGTCGCGATCATGGCGTACGCCGTGAAGTACGCCTCGGCGTTCTACGGCCCGTTCCGCGACGCCGCCGAGTGCGCTCCGCAGTTCGGCGACCGGTCCGCGTACCAGCAGGACCCGGCCAACGCCGAGGAGTCGATCCGGGAGGCGCTGCTGGACCTGGATGAGGGCGCCGACTTCGTCATGGTCAAGCCCGCGCTCACCTACCTGGACATCGTCCGGCGGGTGCGCGACACGGTGCACGTCCCGGTCGCCGCCTACCAGGTCAGCGGCGAGTACGCCATGGTCGAGGCCGCCGCCGCGCAGGGCTGGATCGACCGCGACCGGATCATCATGGAGACGCTGACCTCCGTCCGCCGCGCGGGCGCCGACATCGTCCTCACCTACTGGGCCACCGAGGTGGCCCGCTCCCTGCGCGCCTGACCTGGGCTGCGCTGTCGGGTCGCTCGCGCGCCTCACTCGCTTCGCGAGCGACCTCGTCCCTCGGCCGCTCACTCCACTCGCTACGGCGGCTTCGCTCCCTCCCCGCCGTAGCAGGTCACGGCTTCGCCGCTATTCAGGGGTTCCCGCAACTCGGGAAAGAGCGGCGCGCCATCATCGAAAGAGGAGCGGAGGGGGAGCAGGATGCTGGACGTAACAGCGAAACGAACGAACCGGTCGGCGCGCCGCCGCCAGACGGGCGAGTCGGCCAGGCGCGAGCGCATGGCGGCCGCCGTACAGGAGTACGCCGCCCTGGGCTGGCCCTGTTATCCGGGCGAACATCCGGCGACCGACGGCACGCGGGCGTGTTCCTGCGACCGGATCGGCTGCCCGTCGCCCGCGGCGCATCCCCGGTCCCAGGTGTGGCAGCGGCAGGCCACGGTCGACGCCGACACCCTGGGACGCTGGTGGGCGGGTGACCCGGAGGCGAACATCGTTCTGCCGACCGGGCGGGTCTTCGACGTCTTCGACGTGCCGGCCGGGGCGGGCCGCGCGGCCCTGGAGCGGATGGAGCGCGAAGGCGTCCCGGTCGGCCCGGTGGCCGCCTACGGTGACGAGCGCTACCTGTTCTTCGTCGCCACCCGGGGCGCGCCCGTCGACGAGGACGAGTGGTGGTCCTGCCACCTCGACACCGTCCCGGAGACGATCGCCGACAACCCCGGAATGCGCTGGCACTGCCGCGACAGCTACGTCGTCGCGCCGCCGTCGATGCTGCCGTTCGGCCGCGCGGTGACCTGGGTCAGGGAGCCGTACGGCGTGCCGCTGCCGGACCCGGTGCGGCTACTGGAGATCCTGGCCGACGACGCCGAATGACGTCTGGGAGACTCGTGGGGTGACTTCCACGAATCGTTCCGAAGAACTCTTCGACCGGGCGGGCGCCGTCATCCCGGGCGGGGTCAACTCCCCGGTGCGCGCCTTCGGGGCCGTGGGCGGCACCCCGCGGTTCATGGCCTCGGCCCGTGGCCCGTACCTCGTCGACGCCGACGGCAACGAGTACGTCGACCTGATCTGCTCGTGGGGCCCGATGATCCTCGGGCACGCACACCCGCAGGTCGTCGAGGCCGTGCACCACGCCATCGAGCGCGGCACCTCGTACGGCGCGCCGACCGAGGGCGAGGTCCTGCTGGCCGAGGAGATGGTCGAGCGCACGCCGATCGACAAGGTCCGCCTGGTCAGCTCCGGCACCGAGGCCACCATGTCGGCGATCCGGCTGGCGCGCGGTTTCACCGAGCGCTCGAAGATCGTGAAGTTCGCCGGCTGCTACCACGGCCACTCCGACGCGCTGCTGGCCGCCGCCGGGTCGGGCGTTGCGACCTTCGGCCTGCCCGACTCTCCGGGCGTCACGGGCACGGCCACCGCCGACACGATCGTGCTCCGCTACAACGACATCGCCGCCGTCGAGGAGACGTTCGGCGAGTACGGCCACGAGATCGCCTGCGTCATCACCGAGGCGTGCCCGGCCAACATGGGCATCGTCCCGCCGACCCAGGACTTCAACGCCGCGCTGAAGCGCGTCTGCGAGCGCCACGGCGCCCTGCTCATCATCGACGAGGTGCTGACCGGCTTCCGCGTCTCGCGCTCCGGCTGGTACGGCCTGGAGGGCGTCGCCGGCGACCTGTACACCTTCGGCAAGGTGATGGGCGGCGGCCTGCCCGCGGCGGCGTTCGGCGGCCGCGCCGACGTCATGGACCGCCTGGCCCCCGCGGGCCCGGTGTACCAGGCGGGCACCCTGTCCGGTAACCCCCTGGCCACCGCCGCCGGCCTGGCCACCCTCCGCGCCGCCACCGACGAGGTGTACGCGCGGATCGACCGCGCGGCGAGCGTCGTCGCCGAGGCCGCGACGGAGGCGCTGGCCAAGGAGGGTGTCCCGCACCGGCTGCAGACGGCGGGCAACCTGTTCTCGATCTTCTTCGCCGACGAGGCGGTGCTGGACTTCGAGCAGGCCCAGCGGCAGAACACCCGCAAGTACGCGGCGTTCTTCCACACGGCCCTGGACCACGGCGTCTACCTGCCCCCGTCGGCGTACGAGGCGTGGTTCCTGTCCGCCGCCCACGACGACACGGCCCTGGAGCGCATCACCGAGGCCCTGCCCCACGCCGCCCGCGCCGCCGCCGAAGCCGCATAGCCCACGGCCCGGCATGTTCGCCAGCGCCGAGACTTTTCGTCGCCATCATCGCGGCGGAGAGTCTCGGTGCTGCCAGGCCGACCCCGTCCCGACGTAGTGGCTGCGGGTCACTGTGTGTTCCGGTGGCCTCGGAGCAAGTAGAGGATCACGCCACTCAGCCCGGCGCAGATCGCCGCGAGGATCCACAGCATCGTGTGGAACGCATCGTCGTACCCGTGGATGAGGAGTGCGGTGAGATCCCGCGTGGGCGAGGTGCCCGCCGCTCGTACCGCACTGGAGACGTTTCCGGCCGCGACCTCGTTGGCCAGGCGTCCGGCGTCGGCTCCGGGGGCCACCGAGCCGATGGACCGTGAGATCGTGGCGTGGACCAGCGTGGCGAACACCGCGCCGTAGATCGCGACGGCGACTGCTTCGCTGCCCAGGCGCATCGTGTTCAAGAACCCGGCCGCCATACCGGCCTGCTCGTCCGGCACGATCGCCAGCGCTCGGCCATCGACCAGGCCGGCCGACAGGCCCATGCCGGCTCCGGTCACCAGCAGCGGCACGGCGACCACCAGGACGGAGAAGCCGGGGTCGAAGACCAGCAGCGCCAGGTCGCCGACGATGAGGCAGACCAGGCTGGCGCGAAGCACGGTCTCGGCCGGTAGGCCCCGGTTGACCAGCGCACTGGCGAGCATCGGGCAGACGAACACGGGAATGGTGAGCAGCACCATGATCAGGCCGGCTGTACCGGCCGTACGGCCGGCCGCCGCGGTCAGGTAACTCGGCAGGTAGGTGAGCATCGTGACGAACCCGAACGACGCGGCGACCGGCACGAGGCACAACCCGACATAGCGCCGGTCGCGCAGCACGCTCAGATCGAGCATGGGGTGCGCGACCCGCCGCTGCACGGCCGCGAACACGGCGAACAGCGAGAGCGAGACGGCGAACAGGCCGAGGACCCCGAGGCTACTCCAGCCCCACTGCGATCCCTGCACGATGGAGACCGTCAGCGCGAGCATCGCCAGGATGAACAGCGCGGCGCCCGGAAGGTCGATGCGAGCGCCGGTGCGCCCGCGGTCGGCGACCGTCCGCAGTACGACCGGGGTGGCGCAGAGCACGACGGCCAGAACGATGGCGTGCACGCCGAAGATCCACCGCCAGCCGAGGCTTTCCACGATCGCGCCGGAGAACGACGGGCCGACGCCTACGCCGATCCCGGCGACCGTCCCGAAAAGGGCGAACGCGCGGACGCGGGCGGGGCCGGTGAACACGGTTGACAGGATCGCGCTGCCGCAGGAGAAGATCGCCGCGCCTCCGATGCCGGCGAGGGCCCGTGCGGCGTCCAGGACGTGGATACTGCCGGCCAGGCCGCTCGCCACAGACGCGATCAGGTAGATCCCGGCGCCCAGGGCGAAGGCCTTCGCGCGGCCCACGATGTCGGCGACCGACCCCCAGGCCAGGGTGAAGCAGGCGAAGGTGAGGTTGAACGCGTTGACCACCCACTGCAGCGAGGTGAGCCCGGCCGAGGTCTGGCCGCCGATGTCGGACAGCGCGACCGCAGTGCCTGAGATGGAGGTCGGCACGACGAGTACGGCCAGGAGCACCGCGGCGAGGGTCACGCGGTGCCCTGCCGCCCTCTCGGCCTCCGGTCGAGGAGACGTCGCCAGAGGTGGCGCGGCGTCGACGGGGAGGACCGGATCGCCGCCGGTGATCTGCGGAGATGGTGGCTCACTGCTCATCGGCGCTCCGAGACGGTAGGTACGAAGAAATTCGTACCTACCGTAGCCGCCCCGTCGGTGCGATGCAATGGAGTGTCGTTCCGCTTTACGGCTGATCAACATGCCTGTCATATTTCGCGCGAGCTGCGGCCGTTGACCCGCCTCGCGGCCATCGTCTGACCCTTCCCCGACGATCCCACCCATAGAGGTTCGTGATGACCCTGTCATCTTTCACGCGTGTCTCCGTCGACCGGATCGAGCTCCGCCCCGGCCGGGCCCGCAACATCATCACGACACTCGGGCGCATCGGCGGTGGGACGGTCGGTGTGGTTGGCGAACAACCCATTGCGCAAGGGCGGCTGCCTCGACGCGCTGTCGGCGGAGAAGGCCGCACGCTTCGTACGGATGTGCGACGGCTTCGGCATCCCGCTCGTCGCCCTCGTCGACCTTCCCGGCTACCTACCCGGAGTCAAGCAGGAGTGGGAAGGCGTCGTGCGGCGCGGCGCCATCAGACCGGCCGGCCGGTCACGGGCGCCGGTCACGGCGCTTCATCGCGCACCATCTGCAACAGCCCCGGGAACCGCTGATCGACGTCTGCTCCGCGCAGTGTCACCTTACGGCTGTTGCCTCGGTTCACCTGGCGGATCAACCCCGCCTCGCGCAGCACACGGAAGTGGTAGGTGAGAGTCGACTTGCTGACCGGCAGCCCGAACGACGCACAGGTTCGCTCCGTGCCTTCGGGCTGGTCGAGGAGCTCGGCCACCACCGACCGTCGATGCGGGTCGGCGAGCGCCGCGAGCACGTCCCCGAACCGCATCTCCTCGACCTCGGGATGCCCATCCGCGTCAGGCATCGTCCGCCTCCTCGCCGACGTGCATCTAGGTCCGCAATTGATCATACCTTCAACGGTGCTGCCGCGAGAGGGCACGCCTGACGGCACCGAGGTGTAGGAGGAGGGGGTGGACCGCCGGGCCGGTCAGGCGTTCGGGGAGAGGGCTTCGATGATCTCTTCGGCGCGGGCGGTGGCGGCCTTGGGCTCGGCGTCGGGGCTGCCGACGAGGGGGTCCCAGTTGAGGTCGTAGAAGAGTTCGGTGACGCCCTGCTCGGCGAGCCAGGCGGTGTCCTCGCGGATCTGGTCGTAGGACCCGGACAGCCGCAGGCGCTTGCCGGCGTCGTACGTGGCCTCCTCTCCGGCCCGTACGACGCCGCGGACGACGACGCGGACGGCGTCGGGGTCCTTGCCGGCGTCCTCGGCCGCCTGCCGGACGATCGCGATCTGCTCATGGATGCGGGACAGGTCGGTGGCGCTGCGGCTCAGCCAGCCCTCCGCGATCCGGCCCGCGCGCTTGAGCGCGGCCTCGGCGACGCCGCCGAGCAGCACCGGCGGGTGCGGCTTCTGCACGGGCTTGGGCGCCTGACGGCTCGGCGGGATCGTGTAGAACTCTCCCTCGAACGAGCTGACCTCGTCCTCCCACAGTGTGCGCAGCGCGGCCACGAACTCCTCGGCGCGCGCGCCGCGCCGCTCCTCCGACGTGCCGCTGGCGACGAACTCCTCGTGCTGCCAGCCGGCGCCCAGCCCGAGGTCGAACCGCCCGTTGGACAGCACGTCCAGGGTGGTGGCCTCCTTGGCGAGGTAGACGGGCGTGACGAACGGGAAGTTGACCAGCGAGACGCCGAGGCGGATCCGGGAGGTCCGGGCGGCGGCGTAGGTCAGCGTGAGGAGCGGATCGAGCACGCTGCGGTACACCGGGGCGAGCGCGTCCTTCTCGGCCGGGGTGAGCAGACGGTGGAACGTCCACAGCGACGCGTACCCGAGATCCTCCGCGCGCTCCGCGAAGTGACCGACGTTCCGTGGCGTGGCCCATGCCCCCGACACCGGGGCGCCGAATCCGATCCTCATGATTCCAATACTCGCAGCCGTTCGAGCGCCGTGGTCAGCGAGGCGGCGGTCGGCGGCCGCAGCGGCGACCGTACGGTGGCGTCGGCGATCAGGCCGCGCTCGGCGAGCACCGCCTTGATGACGCTCGGGGAGGGCTCGGCGAACAGCGCGTTCACCAGGGGCAGCAGCGCGCTGTGGAGCTCGCGGGCGCGGGGCGCGGCCCCGTCCCGTACGGCGTCGGCCATCGCGGTGAAGGCCGCCGGGGCGACGTTCGCCGAGGCCGTGATGCCGCCCGCCGCGCCGAGGTGCAGCAGCGGGTACAGGAACGCGTCGTCCCCGCCGAGCACGCCCCGTCCCTCGGCCAGCAGGGTCAGGGTGTCCGCGTCGATCGCTCCCGCGCAGTGCTTGATCCCGGCGACGTACGGGGTGGCGAGCAGGCCGAGGAGCGTCTCGACGCGGAGCGTCTTCCCCGTCCGGTACGGGATGTTGTAGAGGATCAGCGGCACTCCGGCCGCCGCGCCGATCGCCGCGAAGTGGTCGCGGACGCCCTCGTCGGACGGCCGGAGGTAGTACGGCACGACCGCGAGCAGCAGGTCCGCGTCGGCCGCGCGGTCGATCGCCTGCCGGACGGACTCGTCGGTGCCGATCGTGCCCACGCCGACCGTGAGCGGCGTCCCGTACCGCTCGCTGATCTTCCGGCAGGTCGCGATGACGGTGCGCCGTTCGTCGCCGGTGAGCAGCGCGGCCTCGCCCGTGGTGGCGAGCACGACCAGCCCCGCGGCGCCCTCGGCCAGGACGTGGTCGGCCAGGCGTTCGAGGGAGGGGACGTCGAGGGCGCCGTCCGGCCCGAAGGGCGTGACGAGCGGAACGTGGATTCCGTGGAGCATCGTGGTCACCTCTCGGCGAGTGCGGCGGCCGGGGCGTCGGCCCGGGAGAGGACGGGCCGCGGACGGCGGCGGAGGCCGCCGAGGGCGACGCCGCCGACGATGAGGACGCCGGCGACGACGTCGGGGACCGTGACGCGCTCACCGAGCAGGAGCGCGGCCGAGGACACGCCGAACAGCGGCACCAGCAGCGAGTAGATCGCCACCTGCCCGGCGTCGTACCGGCGCAGCAGCGCGCCCCACAGGCCGTACCCGACGAGCGTCGACAGGTACGCGATGTAGGCGAGCGCGCCGAGGCCACCGGCGGAGATGTGCGCCAGCGCGTGCGCGTCCGCGCGCGGCCCCTCGAAGATCAGGGACAGTGCGAGCAGGGGCAGCGGCGGGACCAGGCTGACCCAGACCATGAATCCGAACGTGTCCGGCGGCTGGGCCTTGCGCAGGCCGATGTTGGCCAGCCCCCACATGCCCCCCGAGCCGAGACACAGCGCGAACGCGAGCACCGGCCCGCCCTGGCCCAGCGACACGGCGATCACCGCGATCCCGGTGAAGGCCACGAGCATGCCCGCGACCTGCGCCCGGCGCATGCGCTCGCCGAGCATCGGCACGGCGAAGGCGGCGGTGAAGAGCGCCTGTGTCTGCACCACGAGCGACGACAGCCCGGCCGGCATGCCCAGGTGCATCGCGATGAACAGCAGGCCGAACTGCCCGACCCCGAGCGGCAGCCCGACGAGCGTCATCCGCCGCCACGGGATCGCGGGCCGCCGCACGAACAGGACCGCGGGGACCGCCGCCGCCAGGAACCGCAGGGCCGCGAACAGCAGCGGCGGCAGGGCGCCGAGCCCCACGTGGATGACGACGAAGTTGAAGCCCCAGATCGCGGCGATCATCACCGCGATCGCGATGTCGCGAGGTCTCATGACTCCGATCGTTCCGGGCACGACGTTTTAGGACAAGCGAATGTTCCTTAAGGCGTCCATGTAGCATGTCTACATGCTCGATCTGGAGCGGCTCCGCGCCCTCAACGCCGTGGCCACGTACGGTTCCGTCAGCGCCGCGGCCGAGGTCCTCCACGTCACGACCTCCGCCGTCTCCCAGCAGGTCGCCAAGCTGGAGCGGGAGACCGGTCACAAGCTCCTGGAGCGGAACGGCCGGGGAGTCCGCCTCACCGACGCCGCCGCCCTCCTCGCCGCGCACGCCGAGCGCATCCTCGCCATGGTCGAGGCCGCGGAGTCCGACCTGGAGGCGCACCGCGGCGCCGCCGTCGGCGAGCTCGCGGTCGCGGCGTTCCCCACGGCGGCGCGCGGCCTGATGCCGCGGGCGCTGAGCCTGCTCGCCAAAGAGCACCCCCGCCTGACGGTGACGCTGCGCGAACAGGAGCCGCACGCCAGCGTGCCCCTCGCCGCACGCGGCGAGATCGACCTGGGCATCGTCCAGGACTGGTTCAACGTGCCGCTCGCCATCCCGGACGGCCTGGTCAAGGCGCCGCTGCTCGACGACGTCGCGGACGTCGCCCTGCCCTTCGACCACCCGCTCGCCGACCGGGAGGTCATCGACCTGGCCGACCTGCGCGGGGAGGCCTGGATCGCCCAGTCGGTCGGCGCGATCTGCCGCGACTGGCTGGAGCACACCCTGCGCACCGCCGGCCTGGAGCCGCGCATCAGCCACACCGCCGACGAGTACGCCACGCAGCTCGCGCTCGTCGCGTCCGGGCTGGGCAGCGCCGTCCTGCCGCGCCTGGGCCGCTGTGACGTCCCGCCCGGCGTCCGCATCGTTCAGGTGCGCCCCGCGCTGAACCGGCACGTGTACGGCATCTGGCGCGCCGAGGCGGCCCGCCGCCCGGCCATCCGCGCCGCCGTCGCCGCCCTCCGCGCCGCCGCCGCGGACGTGGACGTCTGAGCGCGGACCTTGCGCTCACGGGCGGACCTTGCGCTCACGGAGGGTCACGGAGCGCCGCGCCCGGGTAGGGGCGCGGACATGTGGACACGGGGAACGATCGAAGGAATGGCCGCCGGACTCGTCGGCGCGCTGGCGATGACGGCCGGTGAGAAGCTGGAACAGCGATGGACCCGCCGCCCGGACTCCCACGTCCCGGCGCGGACCCTCGAACGCCTGACGGGCCTGCCGGAGCACCGCCGGCGACAGCCGGCCGCGCGCAACCTCGCCATGCACCTCGGCCAGGGCGCGCTGCTCGGCGGGCTCCGCGGGGTGATGGCCACGGCAGGGCTGCGCGGTCCCTGGGCGTCGGCGATGTTCGGGGTGGTCCGCCTGACCAACGATCAGATCCTGGAGAACGCCACCGGCGTCGGCGCCCCGCCGTGGACCTGGCCACGCCGTGAACTCGCCGTCGACCTGCTGCACAAGGGGATCTACGCCGCGGTGACCGGCCTGGTCGCCGACGCGCTGGCCGCCTGGCACGGCCCCGGCCCCGGCCAGTGGCACGCGGCCCTGCGCCCGGGCCGCCGCGGGGACGTCGCACCGGTCCCCCGGCGGCGACGGTCCGCGCTCACCTGACGACGCAGAATCGTTTCTCCGGCCCGGATCTTGGGCCACGGCGTCGTTCCCGCAGAGACGCCACCGACCCGGGCCAGGTCATTCGGCTGGTGGCCAGGCTCGGGTGAGGGCCTCGCGCAGGGATACGGTGAGGTCGGTTCCGAGGTGCTCGTCCAGTTCGGCCTCGAGGTCGGCCAGGAAGCGGGCGGCGATCCGGCGGCGCTCGAGGCCGTGGCCCGTGATGCGGACGAGAGTCGTGCGCGGGAAGCCGGCTCCCTCGTCGGCCGTGACGAGTCCTTCCACGGTCAGCTGCTTGACAGCGCGATGCATGGTCTGGCGGGAGACGCCGGCGAGGCGCGCCAACTCGGCGACACTGAGAGCCGTGTCCCGGTCGCGCAGGTGCGCCAGGACCTGCATGTGGGCCGGGGTGATGGAATCCACTCCGGCTTTGGCCAGGCGCGCGGCGAGGGCGTCCTGGAACCAGCGGGTGCGCCGCTGCAGCAGGGCCACCAGGGGGAGCTCCGTGGGCTGATCGGATGCGGTCATGCCTGTCCTGCCTTTCGCGGTGGTCCGATAGTGTGTCCAGTGTCAGCATAGGTGACACTGGAGGTCCGAATGTCGTCTCATGACGTCGACGTATTGATCGCGGGAGCCGGGCCGGTCGGCCTGACCGCGGCCTTGCAGCTGGCGCGGTGGGGTGTCGATGTCCGGGTGGTCGACGCCGCACCGGGGCCCGCCACCACCAGCCGCGCGCTCAACACCCACTCGCGGACCCTGGAGCTCTACGACCAGATGGGGATCCTGGGCGACATCGCGCCGTTCGGGGTCCGGGTGAACGCCTTCGTCCGGCATCTGGACGACGGACCGCTGCGCCTGGACTACGACTACACGGGACTCGAAACCCGCTTCCCCTACATGTTCATGGTGGATCAGGTCATCACCGAGCGGGTGCTGCGGGGCCACGCGGCCGCCGCCGGGGCGACGGTCGAGTGGAACACCGCGCTGCGGTCCTTCACCCAGGACGGGGCGGGCGTGCGGGCGGTGCTGGAGAACGCGGGTGGCGAGGAGGAGATCGTCCAGGCCAGGTATCTGTGGGGATGCGACGGCGGCCATTCGATCGTGCGCAAGTCCCTGCGATTGCCGTTGCAGGGCGAGTCCACCTACACCTGGCTGATCGCCGACGCCGTCGTGGACACCCCGGTGGCCAGGGACGCGCTGCACTGGATGTTCCCCCCGGACGGGCTGGTGATGCTGTTCCCCTTCCCCGACCCGCACAAGTGGCGGCTTCTCGACACCACCGGGGAGGGCGACCCGAACCGTCCTGAGGAGGTGGCGGCGCGCTTCAGCGCCAAGTTCTCGCAGGCGCTCGGCCGCGAGACCCGGGTGGAGACGCCGACGTGGGTCTCGACCTTCACCATCCAGCAGCGCGCCGTCCCCGCCATGCACGTCGGCCGGTGCTTCGTCTCCGGCGACGCGGCCCATGTTCACTCGCCCGCGTCGGGCCAGGGCATGAACACCAGCATCCAGGACGCCGCGAATCTGGCCTGGAAGCTGGCGATGGTGCTGCGCGGCGAGGCCGATCCGGGACTGCTGGAGACCTACGATGCCGAGCGCGTCCCGGTCGGACAGGCGCTGCTCGCCTCGACCGGCGAGGTGATGGAGGTCGCCATGACGACCGGGGAGGACGGCCGCGACTCCGACTACGCCTTCTTGCGCCAGCTCATCCGCGGCATGTCCGGCCTTGCCCTGGACTACGCGGGCAGCCCCCTCACCACCGGCGGAGGGAACGCCTCCGGCGCTGCGGGGCCGCGTCCGGGCGAACGCCTGACGCAGGTCGGCGCGGCGGACGCCGACTCCCCCGGCTGGACCGTCCTGCGCGAGGCGATCCGGCGTCCCGGCTGGCATCTGCTGGTGTTCGCCCCCGCCGACGCGCCGCGCACGGCTCCGGCATGGCTGCGCACGCATCTGATCGTCCCGCACGGTCCCGGACCTGAACGCCACAGGCACGAGGGCCCCGGACTTGGGACGGCTCTCATCCACGACGCCGACCTGCGGTTGCGTCAGACGTTGGGGGCCGGTGCCGGTGACTGGATTCTGGTGCGCCCTGACGGCTACCTGGCCGCGCGCGGAAGCGGCTTCACTCCCGAGGCGCTCGGCCACATCCTTGCGCGCGTTCCGTTTCTGCGCCCGCCCATCAGCCACGGCCCGATCCATTGAGCACGGCAGGGAGACGACCGTGATGCGGAAACTGATACTCGGCGGGGGCGGCCCCGCCGGAGCAGCGTGGCTGGGCGGCCTGGCGGACGGGCTGGTAGAGCAGGGCGTCGCCTTGGGGGCGGCTGAGGAGGTGCTGGGCACGTCCGCCGGCGCCGTCCTGGGAGCGTGGTTGGCGGCCGATCGGCCTCTGGCGCGGTTCACCGCCGCCATGGCCGACCGTGCCCGATGGCACGCCGCACAGGGCGGGCCCGTGCAACCGTCACTGCTCGGCCGTATGGGACGCTCGGCAGGCCTCGGGCACCCGAGCGAGGAGGAGATCCGCCAAATCGCGGCTCAGGCGGCACAGGTCATGAGACCCCAAGCCGTCACCGAACTCGCCGCCGTCTGGGCGCGCTGGCTCCCCGACGCCCCCTGGCCCGCCTCGCTGCGGATGGTCTGCGCCGACGCGGCGACCGGGCGTCCACGGGTGTGGGGCCCGCCGGACGGCCTGACCCTGGCCGAAGGCATCGCCACGACCACCGCGGCCCCCGGAGCGGCCGCGCCCGTCCTGATGCATGGCCGGATGTGGGTGGACGGCGGCGTGCGGTCGAGCACCAACGCCGACCTGCTCGCCCCGCCCAGGCCGGGCGGGCCCGAGCGGGTCCTCGTTCTGGCCCCGCTACCTGGGCCGGTGCTGGAGCTGGAAGTCGAATCGCTCCGCCGGCGCGGCGCGGACGTCACCGTGGTGGTCCCGGACCGGCAGAGCGTCATCGTTCTCTCCGGCGGCAGCGTCCTGGACCCGCAGACCACGCGGCGTGCGGCTCTCGCCGCCACGGCCCAGGTGGCGGCGACGCGAGGGCTGCGCGAATGGTGGGACACATGAACCCATGGCCGACCGTCACCCCGCGGGCCGGGCGCCGTCGACCTCGGCCGACCCCCCTGCTCGGTAGTCGCACCGCCGGCGGCAGTCGGCCGCGCGCAAGGCGCGTCAGCCCTTGATGAACTCGAGGAGGTCGGCGTTGAGCTCGTCCTGGTGGCTGACGAAGATGCCGTGCCCGGCGGTCGGGTACTCCTTGTAGACGGTGCCCGGGATGATCTCGGCGGTACGGCGGCCGGTCACGTCCACCGGCGCCGAGAAGTCGGCCGCGCCGTGGACGACGAGCGTGGGGATGGTGATCTCGCGCAGCCCGGCGCGGTGGTCGGCGTGGAACAGCGCGTGCTGGAACTTGAGCACCGCCCACGCCGAGGTCTTCTCGCACTCCCGGATCATCCAGTCGACGAGGGCGGGGGACACGGCGGGGCCGAGGTGGGTGGCGAAGAAGACCTGGGCCTGGTCGGAGAGCCACTTGGGCCGATCGGCGCGGATCTTGGCGCTCATGGCCTCGAAGAGGGCCTCCGGGATGCCGGCCGGGTTGTCCTCGGTCCTCTTCATGAACGGCAGCATGGCGGAGATGAACACCGCGCGGGCGACGCGCTCCTCGCCGTGCCGGGCGAGGTAGCGGGCGATCTCGCCGCCTCCCATGGAGTGGCCGACGAGAGTGACGTCCCGCAGGTCGAGGTGCTCGATCAGCGCGGCCAGGTCGTCGGCGCTGGTGTCCAGGTCGTATCCCACGGAGGGCCGGTCCGAACGCCCGTGACCCCGCCGGTCCAGCGCGACGCACCGGTAGCCCCGCTCGACGAAGAAGGGGATCTGGTACTCCCACATGTCGGTGCTCAGCATGCAACTGGCGACGAAGACGATCGTCGGGCCCTGGCCGTAGTCCTCGTAGGCCAGGCGGGTTCCGTCAGCGGTCTCGAAGAACATGGGGTCGCTCCTTGATCTGTCTGGGGTGGTCCGACGTCATGAATCCTCCCGGTGGGAGGGAACGCGGTCGATTACGTCTCGGGTAAGCGACGCGCGCTCGGCGATCTTGTTCGGGAGTGATCGGTAAAGGCGGCAGGGACCGCCGGAAGTACTGGTGAAAGGTCACCGACTCACCGAAGGGCAGGGACTCCGTTGGACTACTCCGAGGAATCCCGAAGACGCTTCACCGAGCTGTACGACGACAACTACCGGCGCGTGCTCGGTTACGTGATCACGCGGACCGAGCCGCACGCGGCGGAGGACATCGTCAGCGAGACGTTCGTCGTCGCGTGGCGCCGCCTGGACCACATCCGCGAGCCGGCACTGCCCTGGCTGCTGGGGGTCGCGCGGAACCTGCTGCTGAAACAGCGGGACAGCGGCTTCCGGCGGCGCGCGCTCGTCGACCGGGTCACCGCGATGACCACCGACGCCGACCTGGTCGCGTGGGACGTCGCGGACCACGTCGTCGAGCGCGACAGCGCCCTGGCGGCGATCGGCCGCCTCTCCGACGGCGACCTCGAGGTCCTCTCGCTCGTCATGTGGCACGGCCTGGCTCCCCGCGAGGCGGCCCGGGTCGTCGGCTGTACGACCGCGGCCTTCTTCGTCCGCCTGCACCGGGCGCGGCGCCGCCTCGCCAGGGCGATCGAGAACACCCCAGCGTCCCGCACCAGCCGCCCCACCGCCTCCCGCGCCGCCGACAAGGCCGCCCGATGAACCCCGGAGCCTCCATGAACCACGACACCGACGCCATGTTCCGTACGCTCAAGCCCGCCGGCCTGGACACCACGGTCGCCGAGGCGCACGCCCGCCGCCGCGAGCAGGACCTCGCGGCAGCGTGGAACGGCACCGGGTCCGGCCACGGCCTCTCCGTGCCGGCCGCGCGGCGCCGGATGCCGCGCGTCCTGGTGGCCGGTCTGGCCGCGGGGGCCGTCGCCGCGAGTGCGGCGTTCGTCATCGCCGCCACCGACGGCTCCGGCGACTCTCCCGGCGCCCGGCCGACGGCCTCCGTGACCGTACGCGCGCTGGACGCGCGCGCCGTCCTGCTGGCCAGCGCCGACAGCGCCGCCAAGGCGCCGCTCACCACAGGTGCCTACTGGTACACCCGCGAACGCGAGACGACCCTCGTCCGTCCTTCGACGGCCGCGGAGTCAAAGGCGATGGCCAAGGCGCGGGCGGCCGGCAAGGCGGGGCCGCGCCGTTGGTTGCCGGACCCGCCCCTCACCGCGTACGTGAGCAGGACGGAGGACAGCTGGGACGGGCGCAACCGCCACGACCGTACGATCGTCGGCATCGATCCCAAGATCACCTTTGCCACTCCGGCCGATGAGGCCACGTGGAAGAAGATGAGCCGTCAGGAGAGGCGGCAGTGGAATCTGGACACGGACGCGAAGCCGGTGGTCGGCAACTACGACTTCAGCGACCTGAGGCTCTCCCTCACCCAGCGGGACAAGACCATCGAGAAGCTGGCGAAGCTGCCGTCCGACCCGAAGGCACTCGAACAGGTCATGCGCACCTGGTTCAAGCACGAGAACCAGGCCGCGCAGCAGGAGGACGGTAAGTCGATGGACGGCGACTTCGCCCAGTACGTCTTCGGCGAGGCGCAGGACCTGCTGGCCGGGCCGCTGACACCGGGCGCGAAGGCCGGGCTGTACCGGCTGCTCGCCGAGCAGCCGGGCATCCGTTACCTCGGCACGGCCGCTGACCCGATGGGCCGCAAGGGCGCGGTCCTGGCCCTTGGGGGGAACGACGACAGCGCCTCGCCGGGCAAGAACTTCGAGATCCGTCTGATCATCGACCCGCGGTCGGGCCGGTTGCTCGCCCAGGAGTCCGGGGACCGCAAGGCGCCCAGCCTGACCATGACGTACGAGGCGATGGGCTGGGTGAACAGCCTCGGCGCCCGTCCCTGACCCGTCCGTTCCCTCCCCGCGCCGCCCGGTGGACGGTCAGGCGGCGCGGAGGATGTCGGTGAGGGCGGAGAGGACGGCGTCGGGGCGTTCCTCGTGCATCCAGCCGTGCCCCACGTCGTCGAGGACCCGCTGTTCACCGCGGGGGACCGACGCGGCGAGTTCCCCATGGATCGTCCGCTTCATGTCGTTGATCTCGCGCAGGAGGTCCCCGGGCCACAGGTGGGCCTGGGTCACGTCGTGGCCCATGGCGGTGAGCACGATCAGCGGCACGTCGGGTAGGTCCGGCGCGTCCCTGAGCTCGTCGGCCACCTCCGTATAGAGGTTCTTGTCCTCGTTCCACGCCGTACGCCACGCGGTGAGGTGGTACTCGGCGAGCGGCCCGCGTACGGCCTCCGGCCAGGCCGCGAAGTGCTCGGCGAGCACCTCACGGGACCGCTGGATCTGCTCCTCGGTCGGCTCGGGCAGCTCCCGGCTCTTCATCCGCTCCAGCATCTCGGGCACCTGCGCGGGCGCGCGGACCAGGAAGTCCTCGTGGCTGGGGTCGAGGAGAAGTAGTCCGGCGACCTCGCCGGGGAAGCGCTGCGCGTAGTGCCGCGCGTAGGCGCCGCCCAGGGAGTGCCCGACCAGCACGTACGGGCCGGGGACCCCGGCGGCGGTCAGCAGGTCGCGCAGCTCGTCGGTCACCTCGCCGGCCGTACGGGGGAGGGGCACCGGGTCGCTCCAGCCCGTGCCGGCCCGGTCGTAGATCACGCTGGTCGTCAGCCGGGCGACGCGGTCGTGGAGATTGACGTAGTCGAGGCCGACGAGGCCGGCCCCGGCCAGGAGGATCACGGCGGGCTCTCCGGCGCCGGACCGGTGCAGCGTCAGCCGCCGGCCGCCCACCTCGTACAGCCGCCCCAGCGGGGGCTCGGTCCGGGAGTCCGGTGTCGCAGGTCGCATGGGCGAGGCCTCTCCTCATCGTTCTCAACTTTGAGAAAGGTATCAGACGTGAGATCGTCAGACCATGAACCCGGTGGATCTGCTCCTGCACCCGGTGCGGCTCCGCATCGTGCACGCGATGTCGGGCGGGCGGGCGCTCACGACCGCGCAGCTGTGCGGGCTCCTCCCGGACGTCTCGAAGGCGACCGTGTACCGGCACGTCGGCCTGCTGGCCGAAGGAGGGCTCCTGGAGGTCGACGGCGAGCAGCGGGTGCGCGGCGCCGTCGAGCGGACGTACCGCCTGCGCCGGGCCCGCGCGGTGATCGACGCCGAGACGGCCGCGTCCGTCTCCCCGGAGGACCACCGCCGCGTCTTCGCCGTGGCCATGGCCACCCTGCTCGCCGAGTTCAACGCCTACCTCGACCGCGACCCGGATCCGGCCCGCGACCTGGTCGGCTACCGGCAGCACGCGATCTGGCTCAGTCCCCGCGAACGCGCCGAGATGATCGAGGAGTTGCGCGACGTCATCGTCGCGCGGATGGCCAACGAACCCTCACCGGAGCGCACCCGCCACCTCCTCAGCCCGATCCTCTTCCCCGCCGAGGAGCCCCCGGCCGCGCTCGAATAGCGTGAACGCATGCGCTTCGCGATCTCGATCCCACAGTTCTTCGCCGACGGGGAGTTCGACCCGGCCGCGTTCCGCGCCTATGTCGTACGGGCGGAGGAACTCGGCTTCCACAGCGGATGGACCCAGGAACAGGTCCTCGGCGTGGCGCCTATCCTGAGCCCGCTCGAGACCATGACGTACGCGGCGGCCTGCACCGAACGCCTGCGGCTGGGCTGCGCGGTCTTCGTCACCACCCTGCACAATCCGCTGCACCTGGCCAAGAGCATCAGCACGCTCGACCAGCTCAGCCGGGGCCGGCTGGAGGTGGGCGTCGGCACGGGCGGTCGCGGCCGGGCGTTCGCGGCGTTCGGCGTTGAGGCGGACGCCTTCGTCGCCCGCTTCACCGAGGGCATCCGGCTGATGAAGGCCTGCTGGACCGAGACCGAGATCGCGTTCCCCGGGCGGTTCTGGCAGCTCGACGGTCAGGGCATGGAGCCGAAGCCGTTCCAGAAGCCGCACCCTCCGCTCTGGTTCGGCGGCAACCACCCCAACGCGATCCGCCGCGCGGTCCGGTACGGCGACGGCTTCTTCGGCGCGGGGTCGCAGACGACCGCGCAGTTCACCGATCAGGCCCGGGTCGTACGGGAGGCGCTCGACGAGGCCGGCCGCGATCCGGCGGACTTCCGGCTCGCCAAGCGCGTCTACATCGCGGTCGACGACGACGCCACGCGGGCCCGCCGCCGTATGACCGACGCGTTGAACCGGGTGTACGGCCGCTCCGGAGGCGACGACCTCACTCCCGTCGCGGTCTTCGGCCCGCCGGACGAGTGCGTGACCCGGCTGCGCGAGGTCGCGGACGCGGGCGCCGAGATGATCCTGTTCACGACGCTCTTCGACCAGGCCGAGCAGATGGAACGCCTGGCCGCCGAGGTCATGCCCCACCTGTCCTGAGACGGGAAGGGCCGGCGACCCGGAAGGGTCGCCGGCCCTTCTTCCGCCCCGGCTCGGCCGATCCTCCGGCCACGTTCCTGGGGGCGGCCGGTTCGACGACCGGGCGGTCAACGGAGCGCCGGCGGCGCCACCAGAGAGCTTAATGACCTCGACTCAAGATCAATTTGAACGATCATATCGAGTCCGCGGTGCACTTGCGCCGACGCCGCTGAAGTGCGCCTGACGTCGTACGGGCCACGGCGAGCACCGGCCCCTCACCTCCGCGCTCGCCGCGGCCCCTGCCGCGCGACCGGATTCGGGGGAAGGCCCGACCGCGCGGAGCCTCGTGGTCAGCCGCCGCACCGCGCCCAGACCGTCTTGCCGTCGCCCTCCGGCCGCCAGCCCCACGCGGTGGCGTACGCCTGGACGATGAACAGCCCTCGGCCGTCCTCCTCGTCCAGCCCGGCGGCCCGGATCTCGGGCTCGCCGTCGGCGAAGTCCCGCACCTCGATCAGTACGGCACGGTCGCCCGGCCGGCTGATGGTCAGCTCGAAGACGGCACCGAGCCTCGCGGCGTTGGACACCAGCTCGGTCGTGACGAGGTGCACGTCGTCCAGCAGCTCCGGCAGCGCCCAGTCCTGCAGCCGCCGCTCGACCGCCAGCCGGGCCACCTTGGCGGCGCCCGGATGCGGTCCCAGCTTGAGGGAGTACGAGTCGGCGATCATGACCCTGCCCATCGCGTCCGTCGGGGGATTCTCGATTCGCCTCTCACTCTGTTGTCATGTGACTACGCTCGGCAATGGAAGCGGCCCGACAACCCCCGACAGTGACAGCCCGGAGGGCGACATGGGATATCGGCGCGAGGTCGACCCGACGACATCAGTGGCGGCGCTCTTCGCCCACAAGCTCCGGAAGTACCGCGACGCGAACGGCTGGACCCAGGACGCACTGGCCGATCGCGTCGGCTGCACCGGCGACCTCATCTCGAAGATCGAGACCGCCAAGCGCTCGGCGACGACCTCCATGTCGGAGGACTTCGACCGGCTGTTCGCCCTCGACGGCTATTTCGCCGAGCTCCAGCCCCTCGCCGCCCGCGAACTGGCCCTCGGCTGGTTCCGCCCGTTTCTCGAAGCCGAGGGCACCGCGTCCTCCATGCACATCTTCGAGCCGATGCTGATCACGGGCCTCCTCCAGAACGAGGACTACGCCCGCGCCGTCCTCAGCGCCGGCAACCACCCCGACAAGGTCGAACAGCTGGTAGCCACCCGAATGGAACGCCAGCAGATCCTCCGCCGCGACGAGCCCCCGTGGATCGTCCTCCTGCTCGCCGAGTACGCCATCCGCCGCAAGGTGGGCGGCTCTGATGTGATGCGCGCCCAGCTCCAACGCCTCCTCGACGCGATGAAAGAGCCGAACATCACCATTCAGCTCCTTCCAGAGGAAGCGCCCGTCTACCTCTCGATGCCCTTCACAATCATGGGCTTCGACAATGGGCCGGACGTGGCCTACGCGGCGACAGGTGAGATTTCGGGTGGTATCACGAGAGAGCATCGGCACGTCGGGAGGCTCAAGGCCCGCTTCGACCTGGTTCGGGCGGCGGCATTGCCTGCCATGGCGTCCGAGGAGCTCATCCGTTCCGTTCTGGAGGACACGTGAACGTGGAGGAAGCGCCGCCGGTCCAATGGCGTAGAAGCACCCGGAGCGACGAGGAGGGTGGCCAATGCGTGGAGGTGGCCGTTCTCATGAAGGATGCGTGATCGTGGCACGACTGCCGCTGGCTCAGTGGCGCACGAGCACCCGTTCCGATCAGCAGGGCGGTCAGTGCGTGGAAGTGGCCGTCGTCGAAGAGGTCCGTGTCGGCGGCTGACCAGGCGGCGCGTAGCGGATGCATCGCGTGTGAGCTGAGCACCGGGGTGCGGCCGTTGCCGGGCGGGCGGCTGCACGAGGGCTCGGGCCTGGTCGTGGAGCACTGCGTCGGGCCGCTCGGAGTCGGCACGCTCGTGGTCAAGCCGCTGCGGCACGTCCTGCACGTGGCCGACCTCGACGACACCGAGAGCGCGGCGCTCGGTCCGCTGTTGCGGCGGACGGCGGCGGCGGTCACGGAGGTGGTCCGACCTGAGCAGGTCTACGTCTGCCTGTGGTCGCACGCGGGCGGAAAGCCGGGCCACATCCACTTCGTCGTCCAGCCGATCACCAAGGCCGACATGGCCCGCTTCGGAGAGTCCGGCCCCAAGCTCCAAGTCGCGATGTCCCGCGCCGGTGAGTTGCCGGGGGAGGCCGAAGTCGACGCCGTCTGCGCGCGCCTGCGCCCGCTCCTCGCAGATCAGCGCCAGTGAGTGCCGAGAGTTCTGGTCGTTGGAACAACGAGAACCCTCGGCAGAGAAGTCGACCACTCGGTAGACGACGGACTTACCGGATCCCGGGAACGCGTCGCGTTGGAGGCTGTCCCCTCAGGAGGGACGAGGTGGCCGCTGGCGGGACAGGGGTGGAAGACAGCCGCCCACCCGGCTGTTTGATTCGGAGCAGTTGTCCACGTCGGCGGCGTAGAGCATTGCGGGCGAATCCGCCGCCGCATGGGCCCGTCGCGTTTCGTGGCCGTCTACTTGGACGAGAGAAGCCGGGTCTGACTCGCTTTCCGTGATGGACGGCTCGAACCGGACGAGCCTGCCCGCTCGCCGCCCCACCCCCACCGCCCCTTCTCCTCTCCTCCTTTGCTCTGCTCACCCCGGCTATACACCTGGAACGGTCCACTGCCTACCCGGCGTGAGCAGAGCAAAGAACTGTAGGAACGCGGGCGGCCTTGCCGGGAGCCCGAACGAGCGCCGCCGCGGCCATCACGAAATGCGAGCCAGACCCGAGAGGTCTCGTCCAGATAGACGGCTGCGGAAACAAGGTGCCCCCCGGGTGGTGTCCGACCTTTCCCGATGGTGCGTTGTGTCCCTGCGGTGTGGCGGCCGGGCCGTCTCGACGTCAGGCCGGGCGGGTGGTGGTGATGCCGCCGTCGACGTAGAGGGTGGTGCCGTGGATCATGCGGGCCTCCTCGGACGCGAGGAAGGCGACGGCGTGGGCGATGTCCTCGGGGGCGACCGGAACTCCGGCCGGAGTCCCGGCGGTCATCTGTTCGATCACGGGGCGGGCGCTCTCGTTGCCGGGAGTCAGGGTGACGCCGGGAGCGACGGCGTTGACCCGGACACCGCGTGGGCCGAATTCGGCGGCCCAGGTCCGGGTCATCTGCTCGTCGGCGGCCTTCGTGGCGGTGTAGAGAGCGGCGAACGGACTCCCCACAGTCGCCATCCAGGATCCGATCGTCACGATCACGCCGGTGCCCCGGGCCGCCATGTCCGGCGCCATCTGGGCGACGAGCACATGCGGTGCCCGGATGTTCACGGCGAGCATCGCGTCAAGGGCGTCGTCGGGGAGGTCCGGCGTGGACGTCGCGGGATAGATACCGGCGTTGTTCACCAGGATGTCCACCTTCCCGTCCGCGGCCGCCGTCGCCCGAGCGGCGAACTCGCGCACCGCGTCGGCGTCGCCCGCCAGGTCGGCGGGGACGAAGTCGGCCTTGTCTCCGGCGGCGCGGATCCCGGCCGCCACCTCCTCGCCGCGTCGCGGGTCACGGCCGCTGATGATCACGTGGGCGCCACGTGCCGCGAGCACGCGAGCGATGGCGGCGCCGATGCCGCTGGTCGACCCGGTCACGATGGCGCTGCGGCCGTGAAAGGGCGGTACGGGGGAGGGGCGGAGTTCGTTCGATGAGGTCATGACGCCATTTCACGGGCCCTACCGGCGCGGGACCAGTGCGAGTGTTCCCTAGGCACGGCGTGACCAGGCAAGGCCGTGCCGGCGGCCGTACCGTAGGGACATGGGTCGAGACCGCTCCGCTTTCGGTGCCTTCCTGCGGGCCCGCCGAGACCGGCTCACCCCCGCCCAGGCCGGGATCGACGCGTTTCCCGGCCCCCGACGGGTGCCCGGCCTGCGCCGGGAGGAGCTGGCCATGCTGGCGGGCCTGAGCACCGATCACTACAGCCGGCTGGAACAGGGCCGGCAGGCGACGGTGTCCGAATCCGTGCTCGTCGCGCTGACGCGTGCTCTGCGGCTGAACGAGGTAGAGGCGGCGCATCTTCGGGACCTCGCGGCTCCGGAGATCCGTACCCGCCGGCCGGCGCCGGAGGTGCAGCGCCCCGATCCGGGGCTGCTGCGCCTGGCCGCGACCCTGGACCACGTCCCGGTGCTGCTGCTCGGCCGGCGTTCCGAGGTGCTCGCGCACAACGCACTGCTCGAAGCCGTTCTCGGGCGCACTCTGCCGCCGGGCTCTTCCTTCATGGACTACCTGTTCCGCGATCCTCTGGCCCGGGAGCGCATCGTCAACTGGGCCGAGTTCGGCGCCCGGTCGGTCGCCGCGATGCGGATGGAGGTCGGCAGGCGACCGGACGACCAGCGGCTCCTGGCCGCCGTACGCGACCTGCGGCGTACCGACCCGGACGTCGCCCGCTGGTGGGACGACCACACCGTGCGTGACTACGCCTCGGTTCCTAAACGCATCGCGCATCCCGAAGCCGGGGTCCTCGACTTCAATATCGAGATCGTCACCGCGCCCCACGCCCCCGATCAGCACCTCATCGTGTACACCGTCGAGCCCGACTCGTCCACGGCCCGGGTCCTGCCGATCCTGGCCAGCTGGGCCACACCGGCGAGCACCCGGTCCGGCCGGCAGGGCGGCCAGTGGGTGGAGGATGCCGAGTCCGGTGGCTGAGCAGGCGGCACGCGGCGGATGCGTGGCGTGTGAGCGTTCAACCGATCACCAGGGTGGGCTATCGCTTTCCGCGCCCGGATGGTGCGCGGTCCGCGGGCGGAGGCGGGGCGGTGTCGCGGAGTTCGGCCGCCGAGCGGACGAGTGAGGCGACCGCCGGTGAGCGGCTGTTCGGCGGCCATGCGATCACCGTGGTGACCTCCGGCGCGTCGACGACGGGCACGGCGACGTGTTCGGGCCACTGCCAGGCACGGCTGGAGGCCGGGATGACGAGCAGCGTCCTGCCGAGCGCCACGAGCTGGGCGAGCTGCGACTGGGTGCGCACCTCCGGGCCGGGCCCGTCCGGGTAGGTACCGTCGAGCCGGGGCCATCGAGCGATCGGCAGGTCCGGCACGTCGCGGACCTCGGCCATCGTGAGCCGATCGCGTGACGCGAGCGGATGCTTCGCGGGAAGGATCGCGACCTGCCCTTCGACGTGGAGGTCCTCGGTGTCGAACCCGGCGAGGTCGTCGAAGGGCCGGTGCATGAGTGCCACGTCTGCGTGCCCGTCGCGGAGCAGCCGTGCCTGCTCGCCGACCTCGCACAGGAGGACCTCGATCGGTGCCGCACCGGGTTCGTTCGCGAGCGTGTCGAGGAGCCGCTGCAGCAGCTCGTGGGACGCCCCGGCCTTCGTCACGAGCACCAGCGGCCGCTTCGGATCCCCGGCACGCCGCGTCCGGCGCGCGGCGGCCGCCACCGCGTCGAGGGCCGTTCCGGCCTCGCGGAGCAGCACCCGGCCGGCGTCGGTGAGCGCCACTCCACGACGGTCCCGATCGAACAGCCGGACGCCGAGCCGCCGCTCCAGCAGGCGGATCGCGCGGGAGAGCGGCGGTTGCGCGATCCCGAGCCGATCGGCGGCGCGTCCGAAGTGCAGTTCCTCGGCGACGGCGACGAAGTACCGGAGCTCGCGGGTCTCGAGATCGTCCACGGACGGAACCTACCGCCTGATACCTGGTGAGTATCACAGCCCACTTAGGCGATCTTGGACGCCGAGTGCGCGGCTCACGAGCATGGATGGAGTGAACGACAGGAAGACCGCGCTGGTCACCGGCGCGAACAAGGGAATCGGCTTCGCCATCGCCCAGGGCCTCGGGGCGATCGGCTTCACGGTCGCGGTGGGAGCGCGCGACGATGTCAGGCGCGAGGAGGCCGTCGAGCGGCTGCGCGCCGCGGGCGTCGACGCGTTCGGGGTGGCCCTCGACGTCACCTCCGACGACAGCGTCGCCGAGGCGGCGGCGACGATCGAGAAGACGACGGGGCGGCTCGACGTACTCGTCAACAACGCGGGCATCGCCGGCCGGACCGACGGCGGCGCGCAGGATCCGACGACGCTCGACCTCGACGTCGTCCGCACCGTCCTGGACACGAACGTGTTCGGCGTCGTCCGGGTGACGAACGCGATGCTCCCGCTGCTCCGCCGCGCGGACTCGCCGCGCATCGTCAACATGTCGAGCACCATGGGCTCGCTCACCCTGCAGGCCGGCCCGATCATGGCCGCGTACGCCCCGTCGAAGTCGATGCTCAACAGCGTCACGGCACAGTACGCCCGCCGGCTCGCCGACACGAACATCATCGTGAACGCCGCCTGCCCCGGCTACGTGGCGACCGACTTCACCGGCTTCGACGGCTTGCGGACGCCCGAGCAGGGTGCCGCGATCGCGATCCGGCTCGCCACCCTGCCGGATGACGGCCCCCGCGGCGGCTTCTTCGACGACGAGGGCGTCGTCCCCTGGTGACGCCTGGTCCGTGAGCGCCGAGGATTTTCGTCGAGGGAACGACGAGGATCCTCGGCGTTCCCCTTTGACTCAGAACTCCAGGACGGCGCGGTAGTGGGCGCGACCCTGGCGGACGTGGTCCAGGGCCTCGTCCATGCGTGCGGCGGGGAAGATCTCGACCTGCGGGCGGATGTCGTGCCGGGCCGCGAAGTCGAGCATCTGCCGGGTCTCCGTCGGTGATCCCGTGACGCCTCCGACGATGGTCCGTTCGCCCGGGAGGAGGTTGAGCGGGCTGATGGTGAGCGCGCCGCTGGGAAGGCCGAGGACGCACAACGTGCCGCGCGGGCGCAGGGTCGCCAGGTAGGCGTCCCATGGCAGGTCGGCCGAGACGGTCGAGAGGACGAAGTCGAAGGAGTTCGACACCCGCTCGAGTCCTGCCCCTTCGGTCGTCGCGACGAAGTCGTGGGCGCCGAACCGGTGGGCGTCGTCCCTCTTGGCGGGAGTGGAGGAGATGGCGGTCACATGGCAGCCCCACTTCGCGAGGAACTGGATCGCCAGGTGCCCCAGGCCGCCGATCCCGACCACGGCGACGCGGTCCGTCGGCCGTACGCCGTGATGCAGGAGCGGGGGGAAGACCGTCGTCCCGGCGCACAGGAAGGGCCCCGCGTGCTCGGAGGCGATGACGTCGGGAATCGGCTGGACGTGCCGCCAGTCGCTGGCTCGGACGTGGCTGGCGAAGGCCCCTCCGGTCCCGCGGACCACCACGTTGTCCTTGGCCGGGCACAGTTGCTGCCGGCCGCTGAGGCACCATTCGCAGGCGAAGCAGGAGCCGGCCGTGGCTCCGACGCCCACCCGCTGGCCGACGGCCAGCCGCGTGCGATCGACCGCCTCGCCCAGGGCCTCGATCACGCCGACCGCCTCGTGGCCCGCGACGACGGGGAACCTCGCGACGCCCCACTCGTCATCGATCACACCGAGGTCGGTGTGGCAGACCCCGCAGTGGGTCACCGCGACCTCGACCTCGAGGGGCCCCAGCGGCGCCGGCTCGTACTCGTGGACCCGCACGGGGCCGCCCGCCCGCTCAACGGCGTAGGCACGCCTCATCACAAACTCGCCTCCGGTAACTAACTAGATAGTTACAACGTACGCCGCCGCTTCGACGAGTGTCAACCAACTGGTCAGATACCATCGGCGGATGCCCGTCCGCGATGCCGAGGCCACCCGTCGCAGGCTCCTCGCCGCCGCCACCGCCGACTTCGCCGCCCACGGGATCGCCGGTGCGCGGGTCGACCGGATCGCGGCCGAGGCCGGCGTGAACAAGGCGCTGCTGTACTCCCACTTCGGCGACAAGCTCGGACTCTTCGACGCCGTCTTTCGCATGAACGCGGACGCCGTCGTGGAGGCGACCCCGTTCACCGCGGAAGATCTTCCGGACTACGCCGTACGCCTGTACGACGCGGCGATCGCGCGGCCGGAGCTGATCCGGCTCGCCACCTGGGCCCGGCTCGAACGCGTCACGCCCGGGGGCCTCGTGATGGACGAAGCGGCGAGTGACGCCAAGCTACGGGCGATCGCCGAAGCGCAGCGGACCGGATTCATCACGCCCGCGATGGAACCGCGGGACGTGCTCGCGCTGGTCATCGCGATGGCCCTGACCTGGTCCTGCGCGAGCCTGTCCTACGCCGCCGCCCCCGGCGATCCGGAGGCGGACCATGAACGCCGCCGGCGGGCCCTGTCCACGGCGGTGTCGGGCGCCTTCCGCCCCTGAGCTCAGGCGTCGGGCCAGGCGCGGCGTTCGGAGGGGACGGCCATCAGGTCGCCGACGACGAACTCCTGTGCCGGGCCCTGCCAGGCGAACGGCATGAACACCGCGAGGGCGCAGCCCGACTGGTGCTCGACCTCCATGGCGACCGCGTCGACGGTGCCGGGCGGGGCCGCGGTCGGGTCGTTCCGCCAGTCCGTGGTCCGGCGGAGCCGGACGTCCACGGGCGTGGTGTCGCCCGGCGACGGCTCCTTCATGCGCACGTAGACGCGTCCCGAAAACGGACGACTACATCGACACGGTCCTGGACCACCTGCGCGCCAGCGGCTACCCGCTGCTGGACGAAGACGTCGGCCGACTCTCGCCCTTCGACCGCAAGCACATCAACGTGACGGCCTCGTACCGGCGTGCCCCACCAGCGCATTTGACCTCAACTGTGGTTGAGCTGGTGAGCTGTTCGCCGTCTGCGTCAGGACCAGAGAAAGCGAGCAGTCATGGCCGACAGCACGGACAGCAGGGCCACGGAGCCCCCTCCGCATCCGGCCCCGGCGGATCGGCCGTCTCCGTTGACGCTTCCGGTGGTCCTGGCCGGCGTCGTCCTGGTGGCGATGTCCATATCGGGGACCGCGGTGGCACTGCCGAGCATCGGTCGTGATCTCGATACCTCCGGGTCCCCGTTGAACTGGATCGTCGCCGGCTACAACCTGGCCTTCGCAGCCATGACGCTCATCGCGGGATCGACCGCCGACCGGATCGGCCGTCGACGGGTGTTCATCGTCTCAGCGCTGGTCTTCACGGCCGGATTCCTCGGGACGGCGCTGAGCCCGGCGATCGTCGTCACCGACATCACCCGCATCGTCTCCGGCGTCGGCGGCGCAGGGATCATGGCGGCAGGCGGCGCCATCCTCGCGTCCAGCTACGAAGGTGCGGCCCGCAATCGTGCCTTCGCGCTGATGGGCACCATGGCCGGCGTCGGGATCGCCGTCGGCCCCACCCTGTCGGGCCTGCTGATCAGCGCCGCCGGATGGCGGGGGAGCTTCGCGGTCTTCACCGTCGTCGGCCTGCTGGTCGCCCTCGGCGGGACGCGCGCCCGCGAGTCCCGCACGGCCGGTGCCGACCGGATCGACTGGGCGGGCAGTCTCCTGTTCGTCGCGGCACTGGCACTGCTGATGTTCGCGCTCCTGGAGGCGCCCGAACTCGGCTGGACGCACCCCGTCGTCCTGTTCACCGGGATCGCCGGGCTGGTCGTGCTGATCGCCTTCGGCATCGTTCAGCGGCGCAGCACCGCTCCGGTACTGGCGCCCGATCTGGTCGCCAACCGCGGATTCCTGGGCTGGAGCCTGGCGACACTGACCACCTCCATCGGATTCCTCGGCGTGCTGGTCTTCCTGCCCACCTACCTGCAGGCGGCGGCCGGGCTCTCCCCTGCGGCCGCGGGGCTGACGATGCTGCTGCTGACCGCCCCTGTACTGATCATGCCGACGGTCGCCGCGGCCCTGGTGAACAAGGGCGCGCCGGCCCGTCTGCTGATCACGATCGCTCTGGTGCTGGTCGCGGCCGGGAATCTGTGGCTGCTGACGCTGAACGCCGACGACGCGGTCCTGGCCGTCGCGGCGCCGCTGGTGATGATCGGCGTCGGCATGGGAGCGTCCTTCGGCATCACCGACGGCCAGGCCATGGCCCTGGTCCATGCCGACACCGTCGGCATGGCGGCCGGCTTCCTCAACACTCTGCGGGGAGCGG
The DNA here is from genome assembly GCF_024055715.1 of Actinoallomurus soli. GTDB lineage: Bacteria > Actinomycetota > Actinomycetes > Streptosporangiales > Streptosporangiaceae > Actinoallomurus > Actinoallomurus soli. The sequence continues at coordinate 117,627 of NZ_JAMXMV010000002.1, read as the reverse complement.
CCGAGGCTCTCGTGATCGCCGCCTACAGCGCGTCCCTCGTCGGCCTCCTCGCGGCCAAGCTCGGTGACACCAGCCGCGCTGCCGAGGTTGGTGCCGGACGGCTCACCGACGGAGCCGAGAGCGTGGAACTGGACGCCTTCACCTGGTCGTGGCAGGTGACCCAGCTCGGTGTCGGCCTGCTCTGCCTCGTCCTGTCGGTCACCGTGGCCGTCCTGATCTACAGCCGCGCCGTGACGTCCCGCTCCACCTGACCACCAGCGTATGGAGAAGGCAAGGAGCAGCGTCGTGCATGCGAGTCCAGACGACCATCTCACGATCGGTGAAGTCATCCGCCGAACCGGCATGCCCGCCTCCGCCCTGCACTTCTACGAGCGCAAGGGCCTGATCTTCAGCGAAAGCACCAGCGGCAATCAGCGGATCTTCTCCCGGCACATGCTCCGCCGGATCTCCCTGATCATCGTGGCCAAACGCCTGAGCATCCCGCTGTCGGACGTCGCCGAGGTCTTCGCCGACCTCCCCACCGATCGCGTCCCCACCCACAAGGACTGGCAGCGAGTCTCCCGGCGCTGGAAGAAACAACTGGAGGAGCGCCGCCGTGTCATCGAAAGCCTCGAACACGAGCTCACCGGCTGCATCGGCTGCGGCTGCCTGTCGATGAAGGCATGTCTGCTCCTCAACCCCGACGACACCCTCCAGGGCCGCGGCCCCGGACCGGTGCGGATCCAACAACCCGGCGTCGCTCCCTGACCAGAGCTTCGGCTATCAGCCAAGCTCGACGCATCCCTCCTACGGAGGCCGGTAGGGGCTTGCGGGTACCTGGTGACACGAGCCTTACCGGCACGACCCGACTCGCGCGGCGCTCGGCGGCGCCCGGCACGCCGTCGTCACCGATCGCCGGAAAGATCCGCCGCCCGCGCGGGCGGCCGGTGGGTCGTCCGGTGCCGTCCTGGCGCCGGACTCCCGCCGCTGACCTGAGAGACCTCTGGACATCGGCTGGGGCCGGGATGGACGGTGTGAGCCGGGCGGCGATGTCGCGCAGGCCACTTGAGCCGCCGTCAACGCCCCAGATCGCCGTCGCCGGCGGCACCGAAATCCTCGGCGCTGCGGGAACGGGTCAGGCGTCGGGCCAGACGCGGCGTTTGGAGGGGACGGCCATCAGGTCGCCGACGACGAACTCCTGTGCCGGGCCCTGCCAGGCGAACGGCATGAAGACCGCGAGGGCGCAGCCCGACTGGTGCTCGACCTCCATGGCGATCGCGTCGACGGTGCCGGGTGGGGCCGCGCTCGGGTCGTTCCGCCAGTCCGTGGTCCGGCGGAGCCGGACGTCCACGGGCGTGGTGTCGCCCGGCGACGGCTCCTTCATGCGCACGTAGTAGGAGATCACGGCGCACCGCAGCTCGGCCGCGCGGGCGCGGTACCCGTCGGCGAGGTGGTGCAGCGCCCCGGCGGTGGCCGTCGCGTCGTAGGAGTAGTCCGCGTCGTACTGCCCGGCCTTCCGCAGCACCCCGTCGGCGTCCATGACCAGGCCGAACGGGTAGAGCATGCCGGGGTCGGGCTCCGGGCGGAGCCGGCTCTCGGCGCCTTCCAGGGCGGCCGCGAGGCAGGCGTCCATGTCGCCTCGGGCCCGCCGGGGGACGGAGCCGTCCATCAGCATCAGCGTCAGCGTCTGCATCGGATGCGGATAGGTGGGGGGGAAGTCGCCTGCGGCTCGCCAGGAGGACACGGCCCGAAATCCTAATCGACGAAGATGCGCCGGGTCCGGCGACTTGGACGGATGAGAAGCCGTTTCGTCGTTTTGCCTCCCCGGCCCTCGGCCGAAGACGTACGAAACGCTCAGTGAAGGCGCCGTCGGCGAGGTGATTTGTCCTGATATGCGCATTCGATCGCGGTGATCACCGAGACCTCTGCCCGCCCCGAGCCGAGCCGGCCGGGGCGACGCGGTACGGTCGGCGATCATGGCTCACCGGACCTATGAGGAGTACTGCGCGGCCGTCGAGGCCGAGGTGGCGCGATTCGTCGCGATCGTCGGGGAGGCCGACCCGGCCGCGCCCGTCCCCACGTGTCCCGGCTGGACGATCATCGACCTCACCAGGCACCACGGCACCACCTACCGGTGGATGACCCACCTGGTGCGCACCCGGGCCACCGAGCGCGTCTGGTCGCGGGACGTGCCGCTCGACCTGCCGGAGGACGTGCGGGCGTACCCGGCCTGGGTCGCGGAGTCCGCGGCGATCCTGCTGGAGACGCTGCGCGCGACCGACCCCGACCGGCCGAACTGGACGATCGGCGCCGACCGGCACGTCCGCTTCTTCCCCCGCCGGGTCCTGTTCGAGGCCGTCGTCCACACGGCGGACGCGGAGATCGCGGTCGGCCGCGAGCCGCACGTCGACGCGGCCACGGCGGCCGACGGCATCGAGGAACTCCTGGAGAACCTGCCGTCCTTCGGCTGGGTCGCCGACCGCGTACGCGAGCTGGACCGCGACGGTGAGACCCTGCACCTGCACGCGACCGACGGCGACGGCGAGTGGATGATCCGGCCGGGCGACGGCGGCTTCACCTGGGAGCGCGGCCACGGCAAGGGGACGACCGCCGTACGGGCGGCGACCGGAGACCTGCTGCTGCTCGTCTACGGCCGCCTGCGGCCCGACGACGAACGGCTGGAGGTCTTCGGCGACCGTGATCTGCTGTCCGCGTGGCTGGCGGCCACCGGCCTCTGACCTGCCGCCCGCCCGCGCTCGGCGGGACAGGTCGCCGTCCTCGCAGGCCACAGGCCCTAAAGGTCGCCGTCCTTGAGCCAGTCGCTCCAGGAGTAGTTCCAGTACTTCCAGTCGCCGTCGTTGGGCTCGTCGACGAACCGGCGGGACGTACCGGTGATCTTGACGATGTCGCCGCGCTGGGCGATGCCGAAGAAGTAGCGGGCGCCGGCCGGGGAGGTGCGGACGCAGCCGTGGCTGGCGTTGCGGTGGCCGAGGGCGTCGTACTCCCCGACGCTCTGGTGGACGTACTCGCCGCCCATCGAGATCCGCACCGCGAGGTGGACGTTCTCCTTGTAGTAGTCGCAGTCGGGCTGGTCGGGCTTGCAGTTCGGCGACTCCATCTGCACCACCGGCTTCTTCTCCCTGGTCAGGTGGATGCCGCTGGTGGTGGTGTACTCCCGGGTGGTGCCCTTGCCCATGCTGATCCGGAACGTCCGCACCAGGCCGTCGTGGTCGACCCTCATCCGGTGCGTGCGGGCGTCGGCGACCGTGATGTTGGACGCGCCGATGGCGAAGGTCCGGGTGACGTCCGCCGTCCCGTACACGCCCTTGGCGGCGCGTACGCCGGCCAGGTGCGCGGTGAAGACGACGTTCTGGTGCGGCTGCCAGTAGCGGTGGGTCCGGTAGACGACCTGACGGTCCGACGTCCAGTGCCAGGCGCCCTCGTCCCCCTTGTCGGCCTTCACCTCCAGGGCGCGCGTGACCTCGGCGCGGTCGCCCACCGGGCCGTCGAACGTCACGATGATCGGCATTCCGACGCCGACCTTCTCGCCGGCCTGCGGCGTGACGTCGGCGATGCCGATCCGGTGCGCGGCCGGAGCCGTACGGAAGCGGCTCATCACCGCGGTGACCCGGCCCTCGGAGTTCCGGGCCAGGGCCTTCACCTGGTACCAGACCCCGGGTCTCAGGGTCCACATGGTCCGCCACGACCGGCGGTCGGCGCCGAACGCGCCGGGCGTCGTCGTGCCGTCCTGGCGGACGTCCACCTCATCGAGCCGCCCGCCGGAGACGGTGACCTCGACGCTCCGATCCGGCCGGACGGTCCGCCTGCCGTCGGCGGGCTTGATCGTGATCTCCGCGTCCGCCGCGGCCGAGGTCGCCTTCCGGCCGCCGCCGGAGCAGGCCGGCGTCAGGGCGACGGTCGCGGCGGCGATGGCCAGACCGGCGAACAGCCGCCGATTCCTCATGTGGATCTTCACTTCCTATGAGATGCGCGTACGGCGGGCAGGTTCGCCGGAGCGGCGTACCCCCCAAGCATCCGTCGAGACGACGCCGAACGCCGCGATTCCGCGCGGCGTGTCCGCGACACCCGGGTCACATCAACCGCCTTCGGGGGCCGGTAGTGTGGGGGCCTTATGAAGACGATCGTTCATCTGCTGCGCCACGGCGAGGTGCATAACCCCGAGGGTGTCCTGTACGGGCGGCTGCCGGGATACCACCTCAGCGACGACGGCCGGCTGATGGCGAAGGCGGCGGCCAAGTGGTTCGACGGGCGCGACATCACCGTGCTCGTGTCCTCGCCGATGGAGCGCGCCCAGGAGACGTCCGAGCCGATCGCCGAGACGCTCGGCCTGCCGGTCGGCACCGACGAGCGCCTCATCGAGGCCGCCAACCACTTCGAGGGCCGCACGTTCGGCGTGGGCGACGGGTCGCTGCGCCGCCCGGAGCACTGGCCGTTCCTCTGGAACCCCTTCCGGCCGTCCTGGGGCGAGCCGTACGAGGAGATCGCCCGGCGCATGCTGGCGGCGATGGCCGACGCGCGCGACGCCGCGCGCGGCCACGAGGCGGTGTGCGTGAGCCACCAGCTGCCGATCTGGGTGACGCGGCGGCGGGTCGAGGGCCGCCGGATGTGGCACCACCCGGGGCGCCGGCAGTGCGCGCTGGCCAGCGTGACGAGCTTCACCTACGACGACGATCGCATCGTCAAGGTCGGCTACGCGGAGCCGGCGGGGGACCTGTCCCGCCGCCCCAGTGTCCCCGGCGCCTGAGCCCTCCTGCACAATAGAAGCGAGTACTACACGATGTAGTAGTAGGAGTGTGCCCGTGACCCCCCGTGCCCTGACCCTTCCGGCGGTGGTTCTGCTCGGCATCGGCGCGCTCGCGGGATGCGCGGGCACCGACGCGGTCCAGAGCGGCGCCGGGAACTCCGACTCCCGGTACGTCGCCGGTGACAACTCCAGCCAGATCATCAAGAACCGCAAGCCCGCGCCGCAGGTGAAGGGCACCACGCTCGACGGCAAGCCGTACGACCTCGCCGCGCAGAGCGGCAAGGTCACGGTCGTGAACTTCTGGGCGTCCTGGTGCGCCCCGTGCCGCGCCGAGGCGCCGACGATGGAACAGATCTACGAGCAGACCAAGGGCTCGGGCGTGCAGTTCCTCGGCGTCGACATCAAGGACGGCAAGGACAACGCGCAGGCGTTCCTCCGCACCTTCAAGATCACGTACCCGAGCCTGTACGACCAGGCCGGGCAGGTGGCGCTGGCCTTCCGCGACATCCCGCCGAACGCCGTGCCCTCCACGCTCGTCATCGACCGGCACGGCAAGGTCGCGGTCCGCATCATCGGCAGCGTGCCGTACTCCCACCTCCGGGACCTCGTCACCAAGGTCGCAGCCGAGAAATGAGCCGTACCCCGATGCGCCGTCGCGCCGTGACCCCCTCGGCCACGGCCGTACGGGTGGTGAGCGCGTGGTGAGCACCATCACCAGCGGATCGCTCGTCATGGCGCTCCCGGTCGCGGCGGCGGCCGGGCTCGTGTCGTTCCTCTCGCCGTGCGTGCTGCCTCTCGTACCGGGCTACCTGTCGTACGTCACCGGGATGAGCGGCGCGGACCTCGGGGAACAGCGGCGGGGGCGGCTCGTGCTCGGCGTCGCGCTGTTCGTCCTGGGGTTCACGGTGGTGTTCGTGAGCGCCGGACTGGCGTTCGGCGGGTTCGGCGCGCTGCTGCAACGGCACGCCGACGTGATCACGAAGGTCCTGGGCGGGGTCACGATCCTGCTCGGCCTGGCGTTCATGGGCTTCATCCCCGGGCTGCAGCGGACGGTCAAGTCGAGCCGGCTGCCCGCCGCCGGGGTGGCGGGCGCGCCGTTCCTCGGCGCGCTGTTCGGGCTCGGCTGGACGCCCTGCATCGGCCCGACCCTCGCGGCCGTGCAGGCGATGGCCTACACCGAGGCGAGCGCGGCGCGCGGGGCGCTGCTGTCCTTCGCCTACTGCCTCGGCCTGGGCGTGCCGTTCCTGGTCACCGCCGTCGCGTACCGTAAGGCCCTGGGCGCGTTCGGCTGGGTCAAGCGCCACTACCAGGCCGTGATGCGCATCGGCGGCGGCCTGCTGGTCGCCATCGGGCTGCTCCTCGTCACCGGGCTGTGGAGCGACCTGACGGTCCAACTACAGAGCTGGGTCTCCGGCTTCAAGACGGTGATCTGATGAGCTTCGACAAGGGGGCACGCCCGTGAGCGTCGACGCTCCTGAGGCACAGGCCGCGCCGCAGGCGCCACGGGAGCGCCCGGCGGGCATCGGTGTGCTCGGCTGGCTCCGGTGGGGCTGGCGGCAGCTGACCTCGATGCGCACCGCGCTGGTGCTGCTGTTCCTCGTCGCGCTCGGCACCGTGCCCGGCTCGTTCCTGCCACAGCGGGGGCTCGCGCCGGAGAAGGTCACGACCTTCTTCCAGCAGCACAAGACGCTCGCGCCGGTGCTGGACAAGCTGTCGCTGTTCGACGTGTTCGCCGCGCCCTGGTTCGCGGCGATCTACATCCTGCTGTTCGTCTCCCTGGCCGGCTGCGTGCTGCCGCGCGCCAAGCACCACCTCGTCCAGCTGCGCTCCCGCCCGCCGAGGGCCCCGCGCAACCTCGGCCGGCTGCCGGAGGCCGCGTCGTACGAGACGGACGCCGCCCCCGACGAGGTGCTCGCCGAGGCCCGCACGATCCTCAAGGACCGGCGGTTCCGCGTCGACGCGTACGACGACGCGGTCGCCGCCGAGAAGGGCTACCTCCGCGAGACCGGCAACCTGGTCTTCCACGTGGCCCTGCTCGTGCTGCTGTTCGCGGTCGGCTCCGGCGCGGCGTTCGGCTACAAGGGCAACGTCCTGGTGACCGAGGGGGAGGGCTTCTCCAACACCCTCGCCTCGTACGACGCGTTCAAGGGCGGCCGCAGCTTCACCGCCTCGAAGCTGCCGCCCTTCACCGTCTGGCTCGACTCCTTCTCGGCGAGCTACCTGCCGAGCGGCCCGAACCGCGGGCAGCCGACGAACTTCTCGGCCAAGATCCGGTACCAGAACGGCCTGAAGTCCGCGGTCAAGTCCTACGACCTGAAGGTCAACCACCCGCTGAACGTGGACGGGGCGCGCGTCTACCTCCTGGGCCACGGCTACGCGCCGCGCTTCACCGTGAAGGACGGCAAGGGCCAGGTCGCCTTCCAGGGGGCCGTGCCGTTCCTGCCGACGAACGAGGCGACGTACGCCTCCGAGGGCGTCATCAAGGTGCCCGACGCCCAGCCCGACCAGCTCGGCTTCATCGGGCTGTTCTGGCCCACCGCCGTGCCGAACCAGCAGGGCAAGGTCGTCTCGGCCTTCCCCGCCGCGTGGAACCCGCAGGTCGCGCTGTTCGCCTTCCGGGGCGACCTCGGCCTGTCCAACGGCGCCCCGCAGTCGGTGTACCGGCTGGAGACCGCCAAGCTCAAGCCGCTCCTGATGGGCAACAAGGTCAAGCCCCTCGCGGTCGGCCAGACGCTGCAGCTGCCGAGCGGCGCCGGATCGGTGACCTTCGACGGCTACCGGCAGTACGTCACCATCCAGGTCAACCACGATCCCGGCCGGGTCCCCGCGCTCGCCGCCGGCATCGTCGCGATCATGGGCATCGTGACCTCCTTCCTCGTGCGCCGCCGCAGGGTGTGGGTCCGTGCGAAGGCCGCGGAGGGCGGGCGTACCGTGGTCCAGGTCGGAGGGCTCACCCTCGGCGGCGCCACTCCCGACTTCCAAGCGATCGTCGAGCGGCTCAAGATGGCCGCCCCGGAAGAGCCCCGGAGCACGCCTCCGGACGAACCCCCGAACACAGACGAGGAGTGACGGCCGTGGTCGACACCCATCTGGCCAACCTGAGCAACCAACTGATGCTCGGCGCGGTGCTGCTGTACGTCGTCGCCATGGTCGGATACGCCGCCGACATCTCGTTCGGGCGGCGGCGCGTCGCGGCGGTGCCGCAGGAGGCGAAGGTCCTCGTCGGCGCGGGCGGCCCCGAGACCGTGGAGGACGTGCCGGAGGCCAAGGACGAGCCCGAGGGCGAGGGCGAGCGCCGCAAGGTCGACTGGGGCCGGTTCGCCATCCTGCTCAACGTGCTCGCCTGGGGCGTGCACGGCGCCGAGATCGTCACTCGGGGCATGGCGGCCGACCGTGTGCCCTGGGGCAACATGTACGAGTTCGTGTCCGCGATCACGTTCGCCGCGGTGACCGTGTACCTCGTGATGCTCTGGCGCTACAAGACCACCTGGCTCGGCCCGTTCCTCATGGTGGCCGTCGTCATCGCGCTCGGCATCGCGACGATCTGGCTGTACGACGACCCGGGCCCGCTCCGCCCGGCGCTGCACTCGTACTGGATCGCGATCCACGTGACCGCCGCCGTGACCGCCACCGGGATCTTCACCGTCGCCGGCGTCGCCACGATCCTCTACCTGCTCAAGGCCAGCCGTACGGCGCCCAGGCCAGGCGGCCTGCTGGAGCGCGTCCCGGACGCCGAGACGCTCGACCGCATCTCCCACCGCACGATGATGTTCGGCTTCCCGATCTGGACGTTCGCCATCATCGCCGGCGCGATCTGGGCGGACTCCGCGTGGGGCCGCTACTGGGGCTGGGACCCCAAGGAGACCTGGTCGTTCATCACGTGGGTCGTCTACGCCGGGTACCTGCACGCCCGCGCCACCGCGGGCTGGCGGGGCCGCAAGGCGGCCGTCATCTCGCTGATCGCCTTCGCGTGCCTCCTGTTCAACTTCTTCGGAATCAACTACCTCGTCTCCGGGTTGCACTCCTACGCTGGGTGAACATTTATCTCCCACTGCCAACTTTTTACCGACGCCGTGCGTCGGACAAGGCGTGGGTGAAACTGGGAGGACTCGCGTGGGTAACAGGCGGTCGGCCGTTGGCATGCTGGCGATGGTGGCGCTGCTCGCCGGTGCGTCCGCATGCACGGGCAGCAGTGAGGCGGGCACGAATGGCAAGGACGGCACGAAGGCCCCCGACGCCCAGGTGCGCATCACTCCGGCCAACGGCACCGGCGCCGCCCGTCCCGACCAGGGCGTCGCGGTCGCGTCGTCGGGCGGCAAGCTGGAGCAGGTGACGGTCACCCAGGGCGGCGCGCCGGTGCCGGGGGACTTCACCGCCGACCACATGCAGTGGAAGACCAAGTGGACGCTCAAGCCCGGCGCGTCGTACAGCGTGAACGTCACGGCGAAGAACGCCAAGGGCAAGACCACGACGACGCAGAGCACGTTCACGACGCAGAAGGCCACGCAGAGCTTCAAGATCGCCGACATCACGCCGATGCCGGGGGAGAAGGTCGGCGTGGGCATGCCGATCATCGTGAAGTTCGACACGCCGATCGCCAACAAGGCGAACGTCGAGCGGGCGCTCGAGGTGAAGTCGGACAAGGGTGACACCGGCGTCTGGCACTGGATGTCGCCCACGGAGGTCGTCTTCCGCACCCAGAAGTTCTGGGGCGCGCACCAGAACGTCACGTTCACCGCCCACCTCGCCGGCGTCCGTGGCCTCAAGGGCGTGTACGGCAAGGCGGACGTGTCGCAGTCATTCAAGATCGGCGCGTCGAACGTCACCGTGGCCAACGCCAAGACGCACTACATGAAGGTGAACCACGACGGCGTCGTCAAGACGTTCCCGATCAGCACGGGCATGGGGACGACGACGGAGTACACCACGACCAGCGGCCTGCACATCACGCAGGAGAAGTCCGAGAGCGTGACGATGGAGTCCCCGGGCCGCAAGCCCGGCGACGCCGGCTACTACAAGGAGGTCGTGCACCTCGCGGTCCGGATCACCAACCGCGGCGAGTACGTCCACCAGAGCGTCGGGGAGTACGACGCCCTCGGCCACCGCAACGCCAGCCACGGCTGCGTCCGCACCTCGCCGACCGGCGCCCGCTACTTCTACGACATCGCCCAGCGCGGCGACATCGTGAACGTCACCGGCACCAGCCGGAAGCTGGCCAACGAGGTCGACTCGAACGGCTGGGTGTTCTGGGCCCTGCCGTGGAACAAGTGGGTCGCGGGCAGCGCCCTGGCCTGACCCGCCGAAGACCGCTCACTCCGGCCCCGGCCGCCGTCACGGCGCCGGGGCCTTTGAGAATCTAGGACTCCTCGCCGCGGAGGCGGCGGTCCAGATGACGGAGGAACTCCGGGTCGTCGTCCGGGCCGAGCGGGCCGCGCCGGTCCGCCGGCCCCGGATCGTCCCGGCCGAAGTCCCGTGAGGTGAGGAACTCCGGCGGCCACGCGGTCACGCCGGCCGTCACGAACCTGCGGCGCCGGCCGAACAGCAGCCAGGCGATCGCGCCGAGTTCGAAACCCAGCAACACAATGAGGAACCACGCAAACTTCGGCAAATGCCGAGTTTCGGTCTCATCGGTCGACAGGACCTCAAATAGGCAGAAAAGCCACACGCCGAGTGCGACAAGGACGAGCACGACGGCAAGGACGAGCATGCTCGCAGGGTAACCCGCCCACCTGAACGCCACCGCAGAGGTGACCGCATCGGGTCTCAGAGGCGACCGTACGGCGGCGCGGCGGGACGCCGGATCGCCGGCGGTGGGGATGACGGGCGGACGGAGGCTGGCTTACGCTTCCGCTTAGCCGAGGCGAGGGGCCGTGTCATGCGTTACCGGGTGAACCGTCGCCAGCAGCCCGAGGCGCCGGCCGCCGAGTCCCGGACGGGGCGCCACCGCCGGAGCAAGGACTCCGCCGGAGACGCCGATCGGGCCGCGCCCGCCGAACGCCACGTCGCCCGTCCGCGCCGCCTGCAGCCCAGAGACGCGCTCGGCCGCTTCCGCAAGCTGCGCCCGGACGAGGAACGGCGGCTCACGGACCGCGCGGACACCCCGCTGCCCGACCGGCCGAAGGCGCCCGACCGGCCGGCCGAGCCGCGCTACACCTGGCGCGACTTCGAACTCGACGACGAGCTCCCGCGCGCGGCGCCGCACCCGCCCGACGCGCCCGACGTACGGGACGGGCGCCGGCACTGCGGATCGCTCGAGGACATCCTCTACCGCCAGTGGCCCGCCGACGGGGCGCCGGCCTCCCCGGACGTCGTGCGGGCCGTGGACAGCCTCGCCGAGCTGCCCGACGTGCTGAAGGACAAGCTGGCCGAGAGCCTGAACGGCATCTACGTGGGCTCCGGCGGCGTGCCGGACCTCGACGACATGGCCTATCTCCGGGGCGAGCCCCTGCCGTCGGGCAAGGCGACCTGGGACATCTGCGCGGGGGCGTACGGGGATCGCACCATCGTCGTCGGTGACCGTCCGTCACCGACTCCAGACGTGATGCTGCACGAGATTGGGCACGCTCTTGACGACATCGACGGCACGATGACCGATGAGAGCGGCCGACAATGGCAGTCCGACAGCCCGGAGTTCCGTGCGCTGTACGCCCAATGTCTTCCACACTTGGAGAGTGAGTTTCACCGGCAGGCGGAAGATCTGGGCCGTCACGAGTTCTTCGCGGACGCCTTCGCGGCGATCGCGTCCCGCCAACGGCCGGCGCTTGTCGACATGCTCGGCGGCGATACCCGAACAGCGCTCAACGTAATGCTTTTCTTCAACCGCAAATACGGGATTTAGGTGATGGCGCGATGTACGTGATCAGGCTCCCCGGCGGGACCCTGCGGGTGCCCGCGAGCGTGCTGGCACCCGGACGGCGGGCGCACGGAGGGACGGGGAGCGTGATCGGCCAGGCCTATGTGGAAATCGGCCCGGAAGACCCCGACTACCAGCGACTTCTCGCGGAGTCGATCTCGGAAGAGGAGATGGCCGAGAAGCGACGTCGCTGGCGCGAGGACGACGAGGCGCTGCGCGCCGAATTCGAGGAGTTCAAGGCCCGGCAGGCGGAGGAGTGACGGGCCTGACAGGCGGAGGGATGACGGCGCGGTCCGGTCGCCGCCGTCGACCGTCTACCGGCTGAGTTCGCTGCGTACGGAGGACTCGACCGGCTCCTCGCCCCTCAGTAGTGCGTGCACCTCGGATTCCCGGAAACGACGGTGCCCCCCCGGCGTCCGGATGCTGCTGATCCGGCCGGCCGCTGCCCAGCGTGTTACCGTTTTCGGGTCGACCCGGAACAGGGCGGCGACCTCACCCGGGGTCAGCAGGCGCTCGCTCGTACTCTCCACGTTTTCTCTCCCCCTTTGTCCCGCTCTCGTCGCGGGTGGACTGTTTCTCAGTCTGCCGTGTCAAGACCGATTTCTCCCTTGTTTTCGCAAAACATCACGCTGCGTAGTTTTGTGACATGCAGTAATGACTGGACGTGACGGATCAGTTGCGACCTTCCGGCCGGACGATCGACCTGTCGCCCACAGTGACGCCCCGGAGCCACGTAGGGTGCTCGCTATGTCCGATCTTGTAACACCGGAGGAGATCGAGGACGCCGCCAGGCGGCTGTCCGGGGTGGCGATGCGCACCCCCCTGGTGCCGCTCCGCGGCACGGCGCCCTCGGCCCCGCTCCTGCTGAAGGCCGAGTCGCTGCAGCCGGTCGGCTCCTTCAAGCTCCGCGGCGCGTACGCCGCGGTCAGCGCACTGCCCGAGGAGGAGCGTAAGAACGGCGTCATCGCGCACTCCAGCGGCAACCACGCCCAGGCGGTGGCCTACGCCGCGCACGTGCTCGGCATCCCCGCCGTTCTCGTCGTCCCGCACACGATCCCGGCCGTGAAGGCCGACGCCTGCCGCGCGCTCGGCGCCGAGATCGTCTACGTCGAGCCGACCATGGAGGCCCGTGTGGAGACGGCCGACCGGCTGGCCGGCGCGCACGGGTACGCGCTCATCCCGCCCTTCGACGACCCGCGGATCATCGCGGGACAGGGCACGATCGGCCTGGAGATCCTCGAGGACGAGCCCGAGGCCGACGCGGTGTTCGTGCCGATCAGCGGGGGCGGCCTGATCGCCGGCGTCGCCACGGCGATCAAGGCGAAGCGCCCCGAGACCAAGGTCATCGGCGTGGAGCCCGCGCTGGCCGCCGACGCGCGCGACTCCTTCCGCGTCGGCCGCCGGATCGGCTGGCCGGCCGCCGAGACGAGCCGGACCATCGCCGACGCCCTGCGCGTCGAGCGCGTCGGCGAACGGCCCTTCGAGCACATCCGCGCGTACGTCGACGACGTCATCGTGGTCTCCGAGGACGAGATCCGTTCCGCGATGCGGCTGCTCGCCCGCCGCGCGGGCCTGGTCGCCGAGCCGGGTGGAGCGGTGGCGACGGCCGGGCACCTGGCGGCGACCGGGTCGCGCGGACGCCACCACACGGGACGTCCCCGGCGTCACGTCGCCGTCGTCTCCGGCGGCAACGTGGACCCGGCCCTGTACGCGGAGATCCTCGCCGAGCCGGAGCAGCCGGAGCGGAACTGACAGTCCGGGAGACACTGACGGCCCGGGAGACACTGACGGCCCGGGCCGAACTGACGCTCGTGGTCCGGGGCCGGCGGGCCGGGCCCCGGACCGACTCCCGCGAAGGGGGGATAGTCTCAGAACGTCATGCGTTCCGTACTCGTTTACACCCTTGCCCGGCTGGCGCTGTTCGGCGCGACCGCCGGAGTGCTGTTCCTGGCCGGAGCGCGTGGGTTCCTGCTCCTCGCGCTGGCCATCCTGATCAGCGGCGTCATCAGCTTCGTCCTGCTGTCACGTCAGCGCGACGCCGTCTCGTCCTCCGTCACCCAGCGCGCCGCCCGGATGCGGGAGAACCTCGCCGCCGGCGCCGCCCGCGAGGACGAGGACGACGAGGACGCCACGAAGAAGGACGTCCCGGCGCCTTCGTCGACGACCCGTCAGGACGACCGGGAGCCCAGCGCCTGACTCACCCGGTCAGCGGACGGCGTGATGCAGGGCCACCGCGCCGAACGTCAGGTTGCGCCAGCGGACCGAGGTCCAGCCGGCCTCCTGGATGAGCCGGGCGAACCCCGCCTGGTCGTGCCAGGCCGCCGTCGACTCCGCGAGGTAGTGGTAGGAGTCGGGGTTCGAGCTGACCTTCGCCATCAGCGGCAGGCCGACCTTCAGGTGCAGGCCGTGCAGGGTCCGCAGCACCGGGTTCGGCGGTCGGCTGACCTCGCAGACGAGCAGCCGCCCGCCCGGCCTCGTCACCCGGCGCATCTCGGCCAGCGCCCGGACCGTGTCGCTCACGTTGCGGATGCCGAAGGAGATCGTCACCGCGTCGAAGGACTCGTCGGCGAACGGGAGCCGCAGCGCGTCCCCGGCGACGAACCGCACGCCCGCGTACCCGTTGCGGCGCACGCCCTCCCGCAGCATGCCGAAAGAGAAGTCGCAGGCGGTGGTGTGCGCCCCAGCCTCGGCGAACGGCACCGACGAGGTGCCCGTGCCGGCGGCGAGGTCGAGGACCCGTTCGCCGGCGCGCACGTCGAGGGCCTTGACGACCTCACGCCGCCACAGCCGGTCGAGGCCGCCCGTCATCAGGTCGTTGAGGAGGTCGTAGCGCGCGGCGGTGCGGTCGAACATCGCCGCCACCTCCGCGGGTCGCTTGTCCAGGGATGCCCGCGTCATGAGACGTAAGCGTACGCAAGCGGCCGGTTAACGCGGGACGCGGGCAGGCGCGTACGATCGGGCAGCGCGCATGGTTCCCGAGCATCGAGAGGCACGGTCTACACTCACGGTGTAGGGAGCTTGTGAAGCGCTTCACAAAAGAACAAGAGAGCCACCCCGGGTCGCACCCGGCTCCACGCAGCCCCGTACGATCCGTCGCGGCAGCCCCCGACTCAGGGGCGCACAACCGAAACCGTGCACCCGAAGGAATCCCGTGACCGAGCCAGTGTCCACAACGCAGAAGGACCCCGAGACCGAAGCCGACGTCATCGTCGTCGGCGCGGGCCCGGCGGGCTCGACCACTGCCTACCACCTGGCGCAGGCGGGTCTCAACGTTCTGCTGCTGGAGAAGACGACCTTCCCACGCGAGAAGGTGTGCGGTGACGGCCTGACCCCCCGCGCGGTCAAGCAGCTGGTGAAGATGGGCGTCGACATCGACGCGCCCGGCTGGATCCGCAACAAGGGGCTGCGGATCATCGGCGGCGGCGTCCGGCTCGAACTGCCCTGGCCCGACCTGGCGAGCTACCCCGACTACGGCCTGGTCCGCACGCGGATGGACTTCGACCAGATCCTCGCCGAGCGCGCCGTCGCCGCCGGCGTCAAGCTCCACATGAACACCAACGTCACCGGCCCGGTCCTCGACGACCGCACCGGCCGGATCACCGGCGTCGTCGCGAAGACCGCCGACGGCGAGGTGACCTACACGGCGCCGCTCGTCGTCGCGGCGGACGGCAACTCCACGCGGCTCTCGCTCGCGATGGGCCTGCGCAAGCGCGACGACCGGCCGATCGGCGTGGCGGTCCGGCGCTACTACACGAGCCCGCGCCACGACGACGACTTCCTCGAGTCCTGGCTGGAGCTGTGGGACGGCGACCGGCTGCTGCCCGGATACGGCTGGATCTTCGGCGTCGGCGACGGCACCTCCAACGTCGGCCTCGGCCTGCTCAACACCAGCGAGGCGTTCAAGAACGTCGACTACCGCGCGCTCCTGCGCAGCTGGCTCGCCGGGATGCCGGAGGAGTGGGGCTACCAGGAGGACAACGCCACCGGCCCGGTGCGCGGCGCGGCCCTGCCGATGGGCTTCAACCGGACCCCGCACTACACCCGCGGCCTCCTGCTCGTCGGCGACGCCGGCGGCATGATCAACCCGTTCAACGGCGAGGGCATCGCGTACGCGATGGAGTCCGGCGAGATGGCCGCCGAGATCATCGCCCAGGCCCTGGCCCGGCCGACCCCGGCGCAGCGCGAGCGTGCCCTGCACGACTACCCGCGCGTGCTCAAGGAGGCCTACGGCGGCTACTACACGATCGGCCGGATCTTCGTGAAGGCGATCGGCGATCCGCGGATCATGAAGTTCGCGACGCGCCACGGCCTGCCGCACCCGACGCTGATGAGGTTCACGCTCAAGCTGCTCGCCAACCTGACCGATCCGCGGGGCGGCGACGCGATGGACCGCGTCATCAACGCGATGTCGAAAATGGCTCCGGCGGCGTGAGACGAGAGAAGAAATGATGATCGCCCTGCCTAGGATTGGGAATCCCGCCTCTGGATCGCGGCCGTGCCGCGCCGGTGGCGCGCTCGAAGGCAACACCAAGAGGGGGGTGTAGGGATTTGAACCTCTACGTTCCTATTGTCGTACTCGGCGCGCTCGCGCTGCTGTTCGCCGTGGGTTCGGTCATCATGGGGTCCTTCACAGGTCCCAAGCGCTGGAACCGCGCACGTCTCGAAGCGTACGAATGCGGCATCGAACCGACGCCGCAGCCGGTCGGCGGTGGCCGCTTCCCGGTGAAGTACTACCTGACCGCGATGCTGTTCATCGTCTTCGACATCGAGATCATCTTCCTCTACCCCTGGGCGGTCGCCTTCGACCACATGGGGCTGTTCGGTCTCGTCGAAATGGTGCTCTTCATCGTCACCGTCCTCATCGCGTACGCCTACGTGTGGCGTCGCGGTGGTCTGGAGTGGGACTGACAATGGGTCTTGAAGAGAAACTCCCCGCAGGCGTCCTGCTGACCACGGTCGAGCAGGTCATCGGCCTGGCGCGCAAGAGCTCGGTCTGGCCGGCGACGTTCGGTCTGGCCTGCTGCGCCATCGAGATGATGGCGACCGGCGACCCGCGCCACGACTTCTCCCGGTGGGGCATGGAGCGCGCCTCGGGCTCGCCGCGGCAGGCCGACCTGATGATCGTCGCCGGCCGGGTGAGCCAGAAGATGGCCCCCGTCCTCCGGCAGATCTACGACCAGATGGCCTCGCCCAAGTGGGTCATCGCGATGGGCGTGTGCGCCTCCTCCGGCGGCATGTTCAACAACTACGCGATCGTCCAGGGCGTCGACCACATCGTCCCGGTCGACGTCTACCTGCCCGGCTGCCCGCCGCGGCCGGAGATGCTGCTCGACGCGATCCTCAAGCTGCACGACAAGATCCAGAACACCAAGCTGGGCGTGCACCGCAAGCGGGAGATCGAGGAGCTGGAGAAGGCCCGGCTCCGCCAGCTCCCGCTCCTGGACCAGCCCGAGGTGGTCTCGTGACGTCACAACACCCTGAGCAGCAGGCCGAGCAGGCCGCCGACCAGCTGCCGGCGCACGCCGAAGAGGAGCGCCGCGAGCAGCCGATCGCCCGGATGGGCATGTTCGGCGCCAAGACGACCGGCGACACCTCCGGCTACGGCCGGCTCGTCGTCCGGCAGTCGCCCAAGGTCTCCAGCCCCCGCCCGTACGGCGGTCCGCGCACGACCGGCGCCGAGGGCGAGTTCGACGAGATCGCGGACGCGCTGGAGCGCGCCTACCCCGAGTTCGGCGAGGCGATCGAGCGCGTCGTCGTGGACCGCGGCGAGCTGACCCTCGTCGTCCGCCGCGAGCACCTGGCGCAGGTCGCCCAGGTGCTGCGCGACGACCCGGCGCTGCGCTTCGAGCTGTGCACCGGCGTGTCCGGCGTGCACTACCCGGCGGAGACCGGTTCGGAGCTGCACGCGGTGTACCCGCTGCTGTCGATGACCCACAACCGGCGCGTCCGGCTCGAGGTCACCGCCCCCGACGCGGACCCGCACGTCCCGTCGCTGGTCAAGGTCTACCCGACCAACGACTGGCACGAGCGCGAGACGTACGACCTGTTCGGAATCGTCTTCGACGGCCACCCGGCGCTCACCCGGATCATGATGCCGGACGACTGGCAGGGCCACCCGCAGCGCAAGGACTACCCGCTCGGCGGCATCCCCGTCGAATACCGCGGGGCGAAGGTGCCCCCGCCCGACGAGAGGAGGTCCTACGTATGACCGCCACGGATTACGACGCCTACGGCACGGGCGAGGCCGCCGAGGGCACCGTCTACAACGTCAACGGCCAGGACTGGAACGAGGTCGTGGACGCCGCGGCGTCCGGCGACGAGGACCGCATGGTCGTCAACATGGGTCCGCAGCACCCGTCGACCCACGGCGTGCTCCGGCTCATCCTGACGCTCGACGGCGAGACGGTCGACGAGGCCCGGCTGGGCATCGGCTACCTCCACACCGGCATCGAGAAGAACATGGAGTACCGGACGTGGACCCAGGGGACCACGTTCTGCACCCGCATGGACTATCTCTCGCCGCTGTTCAACGAGGCGGCGTACTGCCTCGCGGTGGAGAAGCTGCTCGGCATCACCGACGACGTCCCCGAGCGGGCGCAGGTCATCCGCGTGATGATGATGGAGGTCAACCGGATCTCCTCGCACCTGGTCGCGATCGCGACGTTCGGCCTCGAGCTCGGCGCGACCACCGTCATGCTCAACGGGTTCATCGAGCGTGAGTACGCCCTCGACATCTTCGAGATGGTCGCGGGCCTGCGCATGAACATGGCCTACATCCGGCCGGGCGGCGTCGCCCAGGACCTGCCGCCGGGTGCCATCGACAAGATCGGTGACTTCGTCAAGCGGGAGAAGGGCCGGCTCAAGCAGCTGCGCAAGCTCCTCGACGCGAACCCGGTGTTCGTCGCGCGGACCAAGGACATCGCCTACCTCGACCTGACCGGCTGCATGGCGCTCGGCGTCACCGGCCCGGTCCTGCGCGCCGCGGGCCTGCCGTGGGACCTGCGCAAGACCCAGCCGTACTGCGGCTACGAGACGTACGAGTTCGACGTGCCGACCGTGGACACGTGCGACGTGTACGGCCGCTACCTCGTGCGCATGGCGGAGATGGAAGAGTCCCTGAAGATCATCGAGCAGTGCCTCGACCGGCTGAGCTCCGGCTCGGCCAAGTCGGGCCCGGTGATGGTCCAGGACAAGAAGATCGGCTGGCCGGCGCAGCTCGCGCTGGGGCCGGACGGCATGGGCAACTCGCCGAACCACATCGCGCACATCATGGGCCAGTCCATGGAGGCCCTCATCCACCACTTCAAGCTGGTGACCGAGGGATTCCGCGTTCCGGCCGGCCAGGTGTACGCCGCGGTGGAGTCGCCGCGCGGCGAGCTCGGCTGTCACGCGGTCAGCGACGGCGGCACCCGCCCGTACCGCGTGCACTTCCGCGACCCGTCGTTCACCAACCTGCAGGCGGCCCCGGCGATGTCCGAGGGCGGCCAGGTCGCCGACGTCATCGCCGCGGTGGCCAGCATCGACCCGGTGATGGGGGGAGTCGACCGATGAGCGCTGAGGAACAGCGCGACGAGCAGCGCACCGAGCGCGCGGCGGGGATCGTGGCGCACGAGGACGGTGCGGCCCTCGACCCCGAGGTCCGCGCGCGACTCGAGCGCGACGCCAAGGAGATCATCGCGCGCTATCCGAAGCCGCGGTCGGCGCTGCTGCCGATGCTGCACCTCGTGCAGTCCGAGGTCGGGTACGTCAGCGAGGACGGCATCCAGTTCTGCGCCGACATGCTGGGCATCACGCCCGCGCAGGTCACCGGCGTCGCGACCTTCTACACGCAGTACAAGCGCGAGCCGGTCGGCGAGTACCACGTCGGCGTCTGCATCAACACGCTGTGCGCGATCATGGGCGGCGACCAGATCTGGGAGGAGCTGTCCGAGCACGTCGGCGTCGGTCACGACGAGGCGACCCCGGACGGCAAGATCAGCCTCGAGCGCCTCGAGTGCAACGCGGCCTGCGACTTCGCTCCCGTGATGATGGTCAACTGGGAGTTCTTCGACGACATGACGCCGGAGAAGGCCAAGCAGCTCGTCGACGACCTGCGCGCCGGCAAGCCGGTCGCGCCGACCCGCGGCCCAGGCTCGGTGTGCAGCTGGAAGCAGGCGTCGCGGGTGCTCGCGGGCTTCAACGACGGCCGCGCCGGCGAGGGCGTGCAGGCCGGGCCGGAGTCGCTGGTCGGTCTCGAACTGGCCAAGCGCGAGGGCTGGACCGCTCCTGAGCCCGAGGAGACCACCAAATGACGACGACTCTGACCCCGATCCTCACCAAGACGTGGGACCAGGCGGACTCGTTCACCCTCCGCGGGTACGAGAACGCCGGCGGGTACCAGGCGTTCCGCACGGCGCTGGGCATGAACCCGGACGACATCATCCAGGCGGTGAAGGACTCCGGCCTTCGCGGTCGTGGCGGCGCGGGCTTCCCGACCGGCCTGAAGTGGGGCTTCATCCCGCAGGGCGACGGCAAGCCGCACTACCTCGTCGTCAACGCGGACGAGTCCGAGCCGGGCACGTGCAAGGACATCCCGCTGATGATGGCCAACCCGCACGTGCTGGTCGAGGGCATCATCATCAGCGCGTTCGCGATCCGCGCGAACCACGCGTTCATCTACGTGCGCGGTGAGGTCCTGCACGTCATCCGCCGCCTCCAGCAGGCGGTCGCCGATGCGTACGAGGCGGGCTACCTCGGCACGAACATCCTCGGCTCCGGCTTCGACCTGGAGCTCGTCGTCCACTCCGGCGCCGGCGCGTACATCTGCGGCGAGGAGACGGCGCTGCTCGACTCGCTCGAGGGCTACCGCGGTCAACCCCGGCTCAAGCCTCCCTTCCCGGCGGTGGCCGGCCTCTACGGCGGCCCGACTGTGATCAACAACGTCGAGTCGATCGCCAGTGTTCCCGGCATCATCGCGAACGGCGCCGACTGGTTCGCCTCGATGGGCACCGAGAAGTCCAAGGGCTTCGGCATCTTCAGCCTCTCCGGGCACGTCACCCGGCCGGGCCAGTACGAGGCGCCGCTGGGCATCACGCTCCGCGAGCTGCTCGACATGGCCGGCGGCATCCGGAACGGCCACCGGCTGAAGTTCTGGACGCCGGGCGGCTCCTCGACGCCGCTGTTCACCGACGAGCACCTCGACGTGCCGCTGGACTTCGAGTCCGTCGGCGCGGCCGGCTCCATGCTCGGCACCCGCGCTCTGCAGCTCTTCGACGACACGACCTGCGTCGTACGGGCGGTGCTGCGCTGGAGCGAGTTCTACGCGCACGAGTCGTGCGGCAAGTGCACGCCGTGCCGCGAGGGCACCTACTGGTACAAGCAGATGCTCAAGCGCCTGGAGAAGGGCGAGGGCAGCGAGAAGGACCTCGACACCCTCCTGGACCTGTCGGACAACATCCTCGGCCGGTCGTTCTGCGCCCTCGGCGACGGCGCGACCAGCCCGGTGACCTCGTCCATCCAGTACTTCCGGGACGAGTACATCCAGCACTTCGAACAGGGCGGCTGTCCCTTCGACCGGGCCGCCTCGACCGCGTGGGCAGGTGGAAAGTGACCGTCACCAGCGACAGCACCGGGGTCGAGAAGCGCGAGGACCTGGTCACCGTCACGATCGACGGGTTCGAGATCAGCGTTCCGAAGGGCACGCTGATCATCCGGGCCGCCGAGCTGCTCGGCATCCAGATCCCGCGGTTCTGCGACCACCCGCTGCTCGACCCGATCGGGGCCTGCCGGCAGTGCCTGGTGGAGATCCCGGACGCCGGCAACGGGCGGCCGATGCCCAAGCCGCAGGCGTCCTGCACCACCACGGTCATGCCGAACATGGTGATCAAGACGCAGCTCACCTCGCCGGTGGCCGACAAGGCCCAGCACGGCGTGATGGAGCTGCTGCTGATCAACCACCCGCTGGACTGCCCGATCTGCGACAAGGGCGGCGAGTGCCCCCTGCAGAACCAGGCGATGTCCAACGGCCGCGGCGAGTCCCGGTTCGTCGAGACGAAGCGGACGTTCCCGAAGCCGGTCGCGCTGTCCACCGAGGTCCTGCTGGACCGCGAGCGGTGCATCCAGTGCGCCCGCTGCACCCGGTTCTCCGACCAGATCGCCGGCGACGCGTTCATCGACCTGTTCGAGCGCGGTGCCAAGGAGCAGGTCGGCGCGGCCACGGACGAGCCGTTCCAGTCCTACTTCTCCGGCAACACGGTGCAGATCTGCCCGGTCGGCGCGCTGACCGGCGCGGCGTACCGCTTCCGCTCCCGGCCGTTCGACCTGGTGTCGACGCCGAGCGTCTGCGAGCACTGCGCCTCCGGCTGCGCCCAGCGCACCGACCACCGGCGCGGCAAGGTGACGCGGCGGCTGGCCGGTGACGACCCGCAGGTCAACGAGGAGTGGAACTGCGACAAGGGCCGGTGGGCGTTCACGTACGCCACCCAGCCCGACCGCCTGACCCACCCGCTGATCCGCAACGAGGACGGCGTGCTGGAGCCGGCGTCCTGGCCGGAGGCGCTGAGCGTCGCGGCCGAGGGCCTGGCCCGCGCCCGCGGCAAGGCGGGCGTGCTGACCGGCGGTCGCGTCACCCTCGAGGACGCCTACGCGTACAGCAAGTTCGCCCGGATCGCGCTCGGCACCAACGACATCGACTTCCGTGCCCGCGCGCACTCGGCCGAGGAGGCCGAGTTCCTCGCCGCGACGGTCGCGGGACGCCCGATCACGGTGTCCTACACCGACCTGGAGAACGCCCCGGCGGTGCTGCTGGCCGGCTTCGAGCCGGAGGAGGAGTCGCCGATCGTCTTCCTGCGGCTCCGCAAGGCGGTCCGCAAGAAGGGCCTGAAGGTCTACTCCGTCGCGCCGTACGCCACGCGCGGCCTGCGCAAGCTGTCCGGCACGCTCCTGGCCACCGTGCCGGGGACCGAGGCGGAGGTGCTCGGCGACCTGATCACCGGCACCGGCCTGGACGACGCGGGCAAGGCCGCCGCCGAGCTGCTCAAGACCGAGGGCGCGATCGTCCTCATCGGCGAGCGGCTCGCCGCGGTGCCCGGCGCCCTCTCGGTCGCCGGCCGCCTGGCCACCGCCACCGGCGCCCGCCTCGCGTGGATCCCGCGCCGGGCCGGCGAGCGCGGCGCGATCGAGGCCGGCGCGCTGCCGACCCTGCTGCCGATCGGCCGCCCGGTCACCGACGCCGCCGCCCGCGGCGAGGTCGCGCGGGCCTGGACGGTGGGCTCGCTGCCGGAGACGCCGGGCCGCGACACGGCGGGCATCCTCGCCGCCGCGCGGGACGGCGGGATCGACGCGCTGCTCATCGGCGGCGTCGACCCGTACGACCTGCCGGACCCGGCGGGGGCCCTGGAGGCGCTCGAGAACACCCCGTTCATCGTCAGCCTGGAGCAGCGGGTCAGCGCGGTCACCGACCGGGCCGACGTGGTGCTGCCGGTCGCGACGGTGACGCAGAAGGCCGGGACGTTCGTCAACTGGGAGGGCCGCGGCCGCCCGTTCGACGTCGTGCTCAAGACCCCCGGCGTGATGTCGGACCTGAAGGTGCTGGCCGCGATCGCCGACCAGCTCGACGTCCACCTGGGCCTGCCGGACTCGGCGGCGGCCCGCCGCGAGCTGGCCGCGCTCGGCGCGTTCCGCGGTGACCGGCCGAGCCTGCCCAGCGTGTCCGCGACCGTACCGGCCGACCCGCGCAAGGGCGAGGCGCTGCTGGCCACCTGGCGGATGCTGCTCGACGCGGGCCGGATGCAGGACGGCGAGCCGTACCTCGCGGGCACCGCGAAGACGCCGGTCGCGCGGCTCAGCGCGACGACGGCCGAAGAGATCGCGGCGGACGGGAAGGTCACCGTGGCCACGGCGCACGGCGAGATCACCCTGCCGCTGGAGATCGTCGACATGCCGGATCGCGTGGTCTGGCTCCCCGAGAACTCCCCGGGCTGCGCGGTCCACCGGGACCTGGGCGTTTCGGCCGGGGCGGTCGTGAAGATTCAGAACGGGAGCGTCGCATGAGCGAGACGCACGTCCTCGCCGAGGGCGCCACGCTGAACAGCTTCGGGCACGACCCTTGGTGGATCATCATCCTCAAGGCGCTCGTCGTCTTCGTGTTCCTGCTGCTGACGGTGCTCATCACCGTCTGGGCGGAGCGCCGGATCATCGGCCGGATGCAGCTGCGTCCGGGCCCGAACCGCGCCGGCCCCTTCGGCATCCTGCAGGCGCTGTTCGACGGCATCAAGGGCGCGCTGAAGGAGGACATCGTCCCGCGCGGCGTGGACAAGGTCGTGTTCTTCCTCGCGCCCATCCTCGCCGCCGCGCCCGCGATGGTGTCCTTCTCGGTCATCCCGTGGGGCGGGGTCGTCTCGATCGGCGGCCACAAGACGCCGCTGCAGCTCGCGGACCTGCCGGTCGCGGTGCTGCTGCCGCTGGCGATGGCCTCGATCGGCGTGTACGGGTTCGTGCTCGCGGGCTGGTCGTCAATGTCGCCGTACGCCCTGCTCGGCGGTCTGCGCTCCAGCGCCCAGGTGATCTCCTACGAGATCGCGATGGGCCTGTCGTTCGTGGCGGTGTTCCTGTTCGCCGGGACGCTGTCCACCTCCGAGATCGTCGCGGCGCAGGCGCACGGCACGGCGTTCAAGATCGCCGGGGTGACGTTCCACACGCCGTCCTGGTACGCGATCCTGCTGCTGCCGTCGTTCATCATCTACATCTTCACGATGATGGGTGAGTCCGGCCGTATCCCGTTCGACCTGCCCGAGGGCGAGGGCGAGCTGGTCGCCGGTTACCACACCGAGTACTCGTCGCTGAAGTTCATGATGTTCTACCTCGCCGAGTACGTGAACATGACGACGCTGTCGGCGCTGTGCACGACGCTGTTCCTCGGCGGGTACCGCGCGCCGTGGCCGATCACCTGGTTCTGGTCCGGAGCCAACTCCGGCTGGTGGCCGGTCCTGTGGTTCCTGATCAAGATCTGGATGTTCACCTTCTTCTTCATCTGGCTGCGCGCGGCCCTGCCGCGGGTCCGCTACGACCAGCTGATGAAGCTCGGCTGGAAGGTCCTCATCCCGGTCTCGCTCGGCTGGATCCTGTTCGTGTCGGTGGTGCGGGCCCTGCGCAACGAGCACCACGACGTCGGCCCGATCATGATCGTCGCCGCGATCGTCGTCGTCCTGCTGCTCATCGCGTCGTTCCTGTGGGAGCGGGTCTCGGCGAGCGAGGTGCAGCCGGAGGAGACGGAGGCCGCGGCCGAGCACGACCCGATGGCGGGCGGCTTCCCGGTGCCGCCGCTCGACGCGCCGCACTACCACGGCGTCGGCAACGGCCGTGCGCCCAACTCCGCGGAGGCCACCCGTGCTTGATTTCCTGAACCCGATCAAGGGGTTCGGCGTCGCGTTCCACCAGATGCTCAGCAAGACCGAGGTGGTGGAGTACCCCGAGGTCAAGAAGCCGACGGCACCGCGCTTCCACGGTCGGCACCAGCTGAACCGCTGGCCCGACGGCCTGGAGAAGTGCGTCGGCTGCGAGCTGTGCGCGTGGGCGTGTCCCGCCGACGCGATCTACGTCGAGGGCGCCGACAACACCGAGGAGGAGCGGTTCTCCCCGGGTGAGCGGTACGGCCGCGTCTACCAGATCAACTACCTGCGGTGCATCCTCTGCGGGCTGTGCATCGAGGCGTGCCCGACCCGGGCGCTCACGATGACCAATGAGTACGAACTCGCCGATGTCAGCCGTGAGAGCCTCATCTACACCAAGGAGATGCTCCTCGCGCCGCTGACCGAGGCCATGGAGGCCCCGCCGCACCAGATGCGTCTCGGCGAGACCGAGGAGGACTACTACCGCCTCGGCGCCAAGAGCGAGTCCAAGGACGGTGCCAAATGACCGGGGCAGTGGCCGCGGGCGCGCACCAGACCGGCGAGAGCGCGATCTTCTGGATCCTCGCGATCGTCTCGGTCGGGGCGGCCCTCGGCATGATCCTGACGCGGAAGGCCGTGCACTCGGCGCTGATGCTGGCGGCGGTGATGTTCTCGCTCGCGGTGCTGTACGCCGTGAACGAGGCGCCGTTCCTGGCGTTCGTGCAGGTGATCGTCTACACCGGCGCGGTGCTGATGCTGTTCCTGTTCGTCGTCATGATCATCGGGGTCAGCTCGACCGACTCCCTGGTCGAGACGATCAAGGGTCAGCGTGTCGCCGCCGCGATCGTGGGCATCGCCTTCGCGGTCCTGCTGTTCGTCGGCTTCGGCCACGCGACGCTGCCGAAGACGGCCGGCCTGAAGGACGCGAACGCCAATGGCGGCAACGTCATGGGCCTGGCGCGGCTGATCTTCACCAAGTACGTCTTCGCGTTCGAGGTGACCAGCGCCCTGCTGATCACCGCGGCGCTGGGCGCGATGGTCCTCGCCCACCGTGAGCGGCTGCGCCCGAAGCCGACGCAGAAGCAGCTGTCGAAGGAGCGGATCAAGAGCGACCGCGTCTCGCCGCTGCCGCCGCCCGGCACGTACGCCCGCCACAACGCCGTCGACATGCCGGCGCTGCTGCCCGACGGCAGCATCTCGGAGCTGTCGGTCAGCCCGGTCATCGCCCGGCGCCGTACCGGCGACCACGAGGACCTGCACGGCGCGTCGCCCGAGGTGGTCGCCCATGAGGGCGCCAAGACGGTCAAGGCCGTGATCGAGAAGCCGGTCGAGGTCGAGGAGGAGGAACAGTGACGGGCCACTATCTGGTTCTGTCCGCCATCCTGTTCACGATCGGCGGGATCGGCGTGCTCATCCGCCGCAACGCCATCGTGGTCTTCATGTGCGTCGAGCTCATGCTCAACGCCACCAACCTGGCGTTCGTGAGCTTCGCCCGCATGCACGGCAGCCTCGACGGGCAGATCATCGCGTTCTTCGTGATGGTCGTGGCCGCGGCCGAGGTCGTCGTCGGACTGGCGATCATCATGACGATCTTCCGGAGCAGGAAGTCCTCGTCGGTCGACGACGCGAACCTGCTGAAGTACTGAGGACATCCCGATGACCACGATGAACGCTGTTCTTGCCGCCGGTGGGCCGGAACTCCACCCCCAGGCGGCCGAGGGCGTCCAGTCCGTCGCCTGGCTGCTGATCGCCCTGCCGCTCGCCGGCGCGGCGATCCTGCTGCTGAGCGGGCGCCGTACCGACAAGTGGGGCCACCTGCTGGGCACCGCGATGTCCCTGGGCGCCTTCGTCGTCGGCGTCCTCGCCTTCTTCCAGATGCTGGGTCAGCACGCCGACGGCCGCAGCCGGCTGGTGCACCTGTTCCCCTTCATCTCGGCCGGGTCGCTGAAGGTCGACATGAACCTGCTGGTCGACCCGCTGTCGATCAGCTTCGTTCTGCTGATCACCGGGGTCGGCTCGCTGATCCACATCTACTCGATCGGCTACATGAGCCACGACCCGGACCGGCGGCGCTTCTTCGCCTACCTGAACCTCTTCGTGGCGGCGATGCTCCTGCTGGTGCTGGCCGACAACTACGTCGGCCTGTACATCGGCTGGGAGGGCGTGGGTCTCGCGTCGTACCTGCTGATCGGGTTCTGGCAGCACAAGCCGAGCGCGGCCACGGCGGCCAAGAAGGCGTTCATCGTCAACCGGGTCGGTGACTTCGGCCTGTCCGTCGCCATCATGGTGATGTTCGCGACGTTCGGCTCGCTGAGCTACCAGGACGTCTTCGGCCAGGCCTCACAGGCGTCGCAGGGCACGATCACCGCGATCGGCCTGCTGCTCCTGCTCGGCGCGTGCGGTAAGTCCGCGCAGCTCCCGCTGCAGTCCTGGCTCCTGGACGCCATGGAGGGCCCGACCCCGGTGTCGGCGCTCATCCACGCGGCGACGATGGTCACCGCGGGCGTCTACCTGATCGTCCGCTCGCACGCGATCTACGAGCTGTCGCCGGACGCGCGCCTGCTGGTCACGATCGTCGGCGTCGCCACGCTGCTCGCCGGTGCGATCATCGGTTGCGCCAAGGACGACATCAAGAAGGCCCTCGCCGGCTCGACGATGTCGCAGATCGGCTACATGGTGCTGGCCGCCGGCCTCGGCCGTCCCGGCTACGTCTTCGCGATCGCGCACCTCATCGCGCACGGCTTCTTCAAGGCCGGCATGTTCCTCGGCGCCGGTTCGGTCATGCACGCCATGAACGACGACGTGAACATGCGCAAGTTCGGCGGCCTGCGGAAGGTCATGCCGATCACGTTCGCGACGTTCGGCCTCGGCTACCTCGCCATCATCGGCTTCCCCGGCCTGTCCGGCTGGTGGACCAAGGACGGCATCATCGACGCCGCCTTCGAGAAGGGCGGCACGTCCGGCCAGATCCTCGGCTGGCTCGCCCTGATCGGCGCCGGCATCACCGCGTACTACATGTCGCGCCTGATGTTCATGACGTTCTTCGGCGAGCCGCGCTGGGACGAGGACGTGCACCCGCACGAGTCCCCGAAGGTCATGACGGTCCCGCTGATCCTGCTGGCCATCGGCTCGGTCGCGGGCGGTGCCTTCCTCATCCTCGGCGACCGGTTCGCGAAGTTCCTCGCGCCGGTCGTGGGCGAGCCGGAGGCGTCGCACCGGCTGATCACGCCGTACACCGCGATCGTGTTCGCGCTCATGGTGGTCGGCGTCGGCCTCGCGTACGTGCAGTACCTGCGCCGCCCGGTCCCGCGGACGGCCCCGGCGGGCAACCCCGCCGTGACCTTCGCCCGCAAGGACCTGTACGGCGACGCGCTGAACGAGTCGCTGCTCATGCGGCCCGGTCAGTGGCTGACCCGCCTCACGGTCTTCTTCGACAACCGCGGCGTCGACGGTGTCGTCAACGGCCTCGCCGCGTTCATCGGAGGAACCTCCGGCCGGGTCCGCCGCGTCCAGACCGGTTTCGTCCGCTCGTACGCACTGTCCATGTTCGTCGGCGCCGCGCTGGTCGTCGGTGCCCTGTTCCTGGTGAGGATCTGATGGCCACGACTGCCGCAGTGGCCGACCACCGGTGGCATGGCGTCGTACGCCCTGTCCATCCGTGCTCGCTGGAGAGCCGCACTCGTCGTCGGTGCCCTGTTCCTGGTGAGGATCTAGTGGTCGCCACGACTTCCCTGCCGCACCGGAAGGTGGCCTCATGCTGACCGCCCTCATCGCGATCCCGGCCGTCGGCGCGCTGCTCGTCGCGCTGCTGCCGAAGGGCCGTGACGCGCTGGCCAAGCAGGTCGCGCTCGGCGTCACGCTCGTCGTGGCGGTGCTGTCCATCGTCATGGCGGTGCAGTTCGACCCGAACGGCAAGCGTTTCCAGTTCACCGAGAAGTACTGGTGGATCAAGCAGTTCGGCGTGCACTACGCGGTCGGCGTCGACGGCGTCGCCCTGGTGCTGATCCTGCTGTCGACGATCCTCGTTCCGCTGGTCGTGCTGGCCTCCTGGAACGACGCGGACCGTTCGGGCGGGGTCGACGCCCCGCCGAAGCGGTCGGTGAAGACCTACTTCGCGCTGCTGCTCGCCCTCGAGGCGATGATGGTCGGCGTCTTCGCGGCGACCGACGTCTTCCTCTTCTACGTCTTCTTCGAGGCGATGCTGATCCCGGTGTACTTCATCATCGGGTCCTACGGCGGGCCGCAGCGCTCGTACGCCGCGGTCAAGTTCCTGCTGTACTCGCTGTTCGGCGGCCTGCTGATGCTCGCCGCGGTGATCGGCCTGTACGTCGTGTCGGCGAACGCGGGCCACGGCACGTTCCTGTTCGACGAGCTGCGCGCCCCGGAGATCCTGCATCACATCTCGCCGACCACGGCCAAGTGGCTGTTCCTCGGCTTCTTCATCGCCTTCGCGATCAAGGCGCCGCTGGTGCCGTTCCACACCTGGCTGCCGGACGCCGCGGGCCAGGCCCCGGCCGGCGCCGCCGTGCTGATCGTCGGCGTGCTGGACAAGGTCGGCACGTTCGGGATGCTGCGGTTCTGCCTGGAGCTGTTCCCGGGCGCGTCGAAGTGGTTCACGCCGGTGGTGCTGACGCTGTCGGTGATCGGCATCGTGTACGGCGCGGTCCTCGCGATCGGCCAGGTCGACATCAAGCGCCTGATCGCCTACACGTCGGTCTCCCACTTCGGCTTCATCACGCTGGGCATCTTCGCGATGACCTCGTCGGGTCAGAGCGGCGCGACGCTGTACATGGTGAACCACGGGTTCTCGACCGGCGCGCTGTTCCTGCTCGCCGGGTTCATGATCTCCCGTCGCGGGTCGGCGCGGATCGACGCGTACGGCGGCGTGCAGAAGGTGGCGCCGCTGCTGGCCGGCACCTTCCTCGTCGCGGGTCTGTCCGGTCTGTCGCTGCCGGGTCTGTCGAGCTTCGTCTCGGAGTTCATGGTCCTGGTCGGCACGTTCTCGCGCTACAAGGTGCCCGCGGTCATCGCGACGGTCGGCATCATCCTCGCCGCGATCTACATCCTGTGGATGTACCAGCGGACGATGAACGGCCCGACCGCCGAGGCGGTCAAGGGCATGAAGGACCTGTCCAAGCGTGAGCTGATCGTCGTGGCGCCGATCATCGCGATCATCGTCGCGCTCGGCTTCTACCCGAAGCCGGTGCTGGACGCCATCAACCCGTCGGTCAAGCAGACCCTGATCCAGGTCCACCAGCAGGACCCGAAGCCGACGGTCGCCGAGAAGGGAAGCCACCAGTGACCCGGAGCGAATCCGCCGCAGCGAGCGGAGTCGTCGGCCGAGGTACGAGGTCGGCGGCGGAGCGAGTGAGAAGGATGAGCGACCAATGAGCACGGTCTACATGGCGGCGGGGGACATCCCGACCCCCCACATCGAGTACGGGCGGCTCGCGCCGGTCCTGATCGTGCTCGGGGCGGCGTGCGTCGGCGTGCTCGTCGAGGCCCTCGCGCCCCGTGCCCAGCGGTACGGGCTGCAGGTACTGGTCTCGGTCGTCGGCCTGGTCGCGGCGTTCGCCTGGACGATCGCGCTCGGCATCGGCGACCAGCCGCACCACGTCGCCGCGATGGGCGCGGTCGGCGTCGACGGGCCGACCCTGTTCATCCAGGGCACGATCCTCGTCCTCGCCCTGATGTCGATGCTGCTGATCGCCGAGCGGACGAACGGTGACAGCCCGTTCACGGCGCAGGCGTCCACGGTCCCCGGAAGCCCGGAGGAGCGCGAGAGCCTCGTCGCGGGCCTGGTGCAGACCGAGATCTACCCGCTGGTGCTGTTCGCGGTCGGCGGCATGCTGATCTTCCCGGCCGCCAACGACCTGCTGACGATGTTCGTGGCCCTGGAGGTCATGTCGCTGCCGCTGTACCTGCTGTGCGGCCTGGCGCGGCGCCGTCGTCTCCTCTCGCAGGAGGCCGCGGTCAAGTACTTCCTGCTCGGCGCGTTCTCCTCGGCGTTCTTCCTCTACGGCACCGCGCTGCTGTACGGCTTCGCCGGTTCGGTGCGGCTGTCGGACATCGCGGCGGCGATCAGCAAGCAGGGCGGCACCGAGCCGCTGCTGCTCGCGGGCGTCGCGCTGCTCTCGGTCGGCCTGCTGTTCAAGATGGGCGCCGCGCCGTTCCAGGCGTGGAAGCCGGACGTGTACCAGGGCGCCCCGACGGCGCTCACCGCGCTGATGGCCTCCTGCACCCTGGTCGCCGCGGTCGGCGGTGTGCTGCGCGTGTTCTACGTCGGCCTGGAGACGCTGCGCTGGGACTGGCGGCCGATGATGTGGGCCGTCGCGATCCTCACGATGCTGGTCGGCGCGATCGTCGCGATCACCCAGACCGACGTGAAGCGCATGCTGGCGTACTCCTCCATCGCGCACGGCGGCTTCCTGCTCACCGGCGTCATCGCCACCAACAAGGCGGGCCTGTCGAGCACGCTGTTCTACCTGGCGGCGTACGGCTTCACCACGGTCGGCGCCTTCGCGGTCATCACGATGGTCCGTGACGCCGGTGGCGAGGCCGGGCACCTGTCCCGGTGGGCGGGCCTGGGCAAGCGTCAGCCGCTCGTCGCCGGAACGTTCGCCTTCTTCCTGCTGGCGTTCGCCGGTATCCCGCTGACCAGCGGGTTCACCGGGAAGTTCGCGGTCTTCCAGGCCGCGATGGCCGGCGGCGCGATGCCGCTGGTGATCGTGGGTGTGGTGTCCTCCGCCATCGCCGCGTTCTTCTACGTCCGGGTCATCGTGCTGATGTTCTTCAGCGAGCCGCTGGCGGACGGGCCGAGTGTGGCCTTCAGCCCGACGACCGCGGCGGCGGTCGCAGTTGGGGCGTTCGTTACCCTGGTCCTCGGCGTGATTCCCGGCCCCGCGCTGCACCTGGCGCAGTCGGCCGCAAATCAGCTGTTCGTCCGCTGAGACTTGGGGAGAAGTCTGTGAGTAGTGCCCTTCTGGGCCTTCCGGCCGTCGATGACACACTCGCAGCAGGCATCCAGGAGAGACTGGCCGAGGTCGAGGAGGCGCTGCGGGACGCGGTGCGCAGCGACTACGCGCTGATCACCGACGCCTCGCGGCACCTCACCGATGCGGGCGGCAAGCGGTTCCGGCCGATGCTGGTGCTGCTGGCCGCCCAGTTCGGTGACCCGGCCGCCCCCGGGGTCATCCCGGTCGCGGTCGTGGTGGAGCTGACCCACCTGGCGACGCTCTACCACGACGACGTGATGGACGAGGCCGTGATGCGGCGCGGTCAGGTCTCGGCCAACAACCGGTGGAACAACACCATCGCGATCCTCACCGGCGACTACCTGTTCGCCCGCGCCTCGGACCTCCTCGCCGACCTCGGCCCGGAGGCGGTGCGCATCCAGGCGCGGACGTTCGCGCGGCTGGTCCGCGGGCAGATCCAGGAGACCGCCGGCCCCGCCGAGGACGCCGACCCGCTCGACCACTACATCGAGGTCATCGCGGGCAAGACGGGCTCGCTGATCGCCGCGTCCGCGCAGCTGGGGTCCCTGCTGGCGGGTGCCAGCCCGGAGATCGTCGAGAGGCTGACGGCGGCCTGCGAGAAGATCGGTGTCGCGTTCCAGCTGTCCGACGACATCCTCGACATCGCCTCGGAGTCGGAGGAGTCGGGCAAGACGCCCGGTACCGACCTGCGCGAGGGCATCCGCACGCTGCCGGTGCTCCACGTGCTGCGTTCGGCGGCGGACGAGGACGCCCGGCTGCGTGAGCTCCTCGATTCGGACCTCACCGACGACGCGCGGCACGCCGAGGCCCTGGCCCTGCTGCGCGCCCATCCGGCGATGGGCCGGGCCCGCGCCGACCTGCGCCGGTGGGTCGACGAGGCCCGCGCCGAGCTGCTGACCCTGCCGGATGTTCCCGCGCGGGCGGCGTTCCTGTCCCTCTGCGACTTCGTTCTGACCCGTACGAGCTAATCGCGTCGGCGGCGGACGAGCAGGGTTCCGGCGCCCGCGAGCAGCAGCGCGGCCATCACCGCGCCGATCGCCAGGAACGGCGTCTTCGAGTCATCGTGGCTCTGTGAGGCCGTCGGTGTGGCGCTCAGGTTCGCGGGCGCATGCGGGGACGCGGTGGGCTTCGCCCCGGGCGGCGGAATGACCGGCGCCGACGAGTGCGTGCCGCCGGTACCGGGGGTGCCGGGTTTGTCGCCCTTGGCCACGACGACGACCTCGCCGCGGATCGTACGCCCGTCTCCGCACGACGCGATGATCGCGTACGGGCCCGGCCGCAGGTCCTTCTTGATCCTCGCGTCGCCCTCGCCGGTGTCCGCCTTGCCGTAGAGGTCGACGTCGCGGGTGAACGCCCGGGACCTGGCGACATGGGCCGTCGGGCCGACGCTGCAGCCGGGCACGGAGATGTGGACGCGCTGCCCGGGGTGAGGGGAGCGCGGCAGGACGGCGACGCCGTCCGCGGTGGCAGGCGCGGCGCCCAGCCCGGTCGCCGTGACGGCGGCGGCGGTGACCGCGACGGCCCTACGAACTGCTCGCACTGCGTCCTCCTCGGAGCCTCGCGGGCTCTGGCGCCCATGACCGGTACGGGACATGCAAGTTACTGCATACCTTGATCAAGAGTGGAGATGTTAGGGCTACGCTATTGGTTCGCTTTGCCGGGGTTAAACAATGTCTTCAACGGGGTGAGTGGTGCGCGCGACGAGATTCATGCCGATTGTGCTGATCCCGGCCGCGTTGGTCACTCTGGCCGGGCCGGCGGTCGCCCGATCCACCCATCGGCACGGCGCCACCGTGGCCAGTGCGCAGACGGACGATCCGTACGGCGTCTCCGACGCGGCCACCCTGGCGTTCTGGACGCCGAAGCGGATGGCGGCGGCCACCCCGCTCGACGGCCGGCCGACGCAGGCGCCGAGCGGCAAGATGAGCGTGGCGTCCAGCCGGCCGACCGCCAACACGTGGAGCGGCAGCCCGGTCGTCGGGGCGCTGTTCCTCAGCAACGGCAGCGGCAGCCACTACTGCACCGCCAGCGTCGTCAGCACGTCCAAGAAGAGCCTCATCCTCACCGCCGGGCACTGCCTGTACGGCACGAACGGCTGGGCGAAGAACATCGTCTTCGTGCCGCGCTACAGCAAGACCAAGGGCGCCCGGCCGTACGGCGCCTGGACGATCACGTCCATGTACGTCGACTCCCGGTGGAAGAGCCATCGTGACCCAGACCTCGACTTCGGCTTCGCGGTGGTCGGCACGCGGAACGGCAGGCGCATCGCGGACGTCGTCGGCGCGAACCGGCTCGTCATCAACCAGGGCTACACGAACCGGGTCCGCGTCATCGGGTACCCGATGAAGAAGTACTCCTCCGTCGACAAGCCGATCTACTGCAACGTCACGACCCACAAGGCCTTCAAGTACCAGATCTACTTCGACTGCAACGGCTTCTACGGAGGCACGAGCGGCAGTCCTTGGATCAAGAATTACAACACCACGACCCGGCGCGGCGACGTGCTGGGCGTCATCGGCGGCTACGAGGAGGGCGGCAAGTACGACTGGCGTTCGTACAGCTCCGTCTTCGACAAGGACATCAACAACCTCTTCACGACGGCCAAGAAGCACGGCTGAATCGCGACACGGCTCGCGAAAGCCCGGCGGCGCCGCCGCGATGATGCAATAGTTCGTCATCGTGTACGCCTGCGCACGGAGGGTGAGCCCCGGGTGAAGACCACACGACTGCTCTGTGCCGTCCTGGCCGGCCTGGCGCCGCTCACCCCGCTCCCGCACGCCTCGGCCGCGAGCGCGGACGGCGTGCATGCCGTCAGCTTCGTCGACCGCGCCGCGGGAACCCACAGCGCGGCGTACTGGACCGAACGGCGCATGGAGACCGCGACGCCCGTCGACCCCCGCCTCGTCCGGCAGGCCGGGCCGCCCGACGCCGTTCCGTCGGCCGGCTACACCGGCGGCAGCCGCGTCGTCGGGGCGCTGTTCCTCAGCAACGGCACCGGCCGGCACTACTGCACCGCCAGCGTGGTCGGCTCGGCCAAGCGGAATCTCCTGATCACCGCGGCGCACTGCCTGTACAGCCCGAGCGGCCGTACCTGGAACCGCAACATCGTGTTCGTGCCGAAGTACAGCCGCGGCCACCGCCCGTACGGCACCTGGCCGGTCTGGCTGATGGTGGCCGACCAGCGCTGGATCGACCACGGCGACCCGGACGCCGACGTCGCGTTCGCCGCCGTCCAGGAGATGGACGGCCGGCGCATCGCCGACGTCGTCGGGGCGAACGAGCTGCTGATCAATACGGGCTACTTCAACCGGGTCACGGTGATCGGTTACCCGTCGCGGTCGAACAACCCGAGCGACCGGCCGATCCGCTGCACCGGCCAGACGTACCGGCAGGCCGACGGTCAGCTCCGCTTCGACTGCGGTGGCTTCACCGGCGGCACGAGCGGCAGTCCGTGGATCGCCGAGTACGACGACCAGGCGCAGCGCGGTTACGTGGTCGGAGTGATCGGCGGCTACCAGCGCGGCGGCGACACCGACTGGCGGTCCTACAGCCCGCTGTTCGACGACGACATCGGCCACCTGGCCGTCAACGCGAACGACCAGGCCTGAGCGGGACGTCCAGAGCCGGCACCCGATGCGGATCGGACGATGGGCGCAGGGAGTCCTGCTGACGGCGGCCCTGCCCTCCGTGGCGGCGCCGGCCGCCGCCGACGTGGAGACGGTCCGCGCGGTGAGCCACGCCGAACCCGACGCGGCCCGCGCGGCAGCGTACTGGACCGTCTCCCGGATGGCGTCCGCCACTCCGACGGGACACCGATCGGCCCGTAAGGCCGGGAAGCCGTCCGGGCCCCCGGCCGGAACGCCCACCGCCGAGAAGGGCGGCGGCAGCCGGTCCGTCGGCGCGCTCTTCTACGACGACGGCGACGGCGGCCACTACTGCACCGCGAGCGTCGTCCACACGCCGAAGAAGGACCTCATCCTCACGGCGGCCCACTGCCTGTACGACCCGAAGAAGCACATCTACGCGCGGCACATCGCCTTCGTGCCGGACTACAACGCCGCGCGACCCAGGCCGTACGGCGTCTGGCCCATCCGCAGGACCTGGCTCGACGCGCGCTGGACGAGACACGGCGACCCGGACCTCGACGTCGGCTTCGCGGCGCTGCGCAAGGTCGGCGGCCGTCACATCGCCGACGTCGTCGGCTCGAACACCCTCCGCACCGGCCAGGGGTACACCAACCGGGTGACCGTGATCGGGTACCCGGTCAGGAGCCACAACCCGGCGGACAAACCGGTCCGATGCACGAACCGGACGTTCAAGCAGGCGAGGCACCAGCTCGGCTTCGACTGCCGGGGCCTGTACGGCGGCACGAGCGGCAGCCCGTGGCTCCTCCGGTACGACGCCAAGAAACAGAGCGGCGACGTGATCGGCACGATCGGCGGTCACCAGGACGGCGGATCGACCCACTGGCGTTCCTACAGCCCCGTTTTCGACGATGACATCGCCAAGCTCATCGTCAAGGCCGACAGGGAGTCCTAGAGACGGTCTCAGGCGGCCTCGGCGACCGGCTCCGGCCGCGGCGCCGTACGCCGCTTGGAGCGGGCCGCGCGCAGCCCGTCCCCGGTGAGCATCACGAGCGCCGCCCAGACCAGGAGGAACCCGACCCACCGGCTCGCCGGCATCTCCTCGTGCTGCACCAGCAGGCCGATGAGGAACTGGATGACCGGCGCGAGGTACTGCAGCATGCCGATGACGGTCAGCGGCACCCGCGTCGCCGCCGTGTTGAACAGCATCAGCGGGATCGCCGTCACCACGCCCGCCCCGGCGAGCAGCGCGACGTGCCCGACTCCGTGCCCGGTGAAGGTCTGGTGCGGCGCGAGCAGCGTGTACGCCAGCGCGGGCACGAACAGCACCGCCGTCTCGACCGTCAGGCTCTCCGCCGATCCGGTCGCCGCGAACTTCTTGACCAGCCCGTACGTGCCGAAGCTGCAGGCCAGCAGCAGCGCGATCCACGGCAGCCGGCCGTAGTCGGCGGCCAGCACCCCGACCGCGACCACGCTGACCCCGATCGCCGCCCACTGCCAGGGCCGCAGCCGCTCCCGGAAGACCAGGACGCCGAGCAGCACGCTGACCAGCGGGTTGATGAAGTAGCCGAGGGCCGCCTCGATCGTGTGCCCGCTGTTCACGGCGTAGATGTACGTACCCCAGTTGACCGTGATGATCAGCGCGGCGACCGCCAGCAGCAGGATCCGTCGCAGCCCCATCGTGCGGAGCCATCCCCAGTGCCGACGTACGGCCAGGACGACGAGGACGGCCACCAGCGACCAGATCATGCGGTGCGCGAGGATCTCCAGCGCCCCGGCCGGCTTCAGCAATGGCCAGTAGAGCGGGAACAAGCCCCACATCGTGTACGCCGCGATGCCGGACACAATGCCACGACGGGTATCAGCCACCGCCAAATCGTATCAAGCCGTAATCAGCGTAAATGCTTAACGGTACTGTCCAGTGCTGCTACACGGACGGGGGTTCGCTTGCGCCGAGAGATACCCTGCAAGGGTGTTCGGATTCGCGAAGATGACGATGGTGACCCCCGAAGAGGCCCTCCCGGGCCGCGACACGCCCATGCCCGTCGCCGGGCGGCACACGGTGCTCGGCACCCCGCTCGCCCCGCCGTACCCGCCGGGCACCGCGATCGCCGAATTCGGCGAGGGCTGCTTCTGGGGCGTCGAGCGCGCCTTCTGGAAGATCCCCGGCGTCGTGTCGACGGCCGTCGGCTACGCGGGCGGCTACACCCCCAACCCCACCTACGAAGAGGTCTGCTCCGGCCGCACCGGCCACACCGAGGCCGTGCGCGTGGTGTACGACCCGGCCAAGATCTCCTACGACCAGCTGCTCAAGGCGTTCTGGGAGGGCCACGACCCGACCCAGGGCATGCGCCAGGGCAACGATGTCGGCACGCAGTACCGCTCGGTCATCTTCTACCGCGACGACGCCGAGCGCGACGCCGCCCTCGCCTCCCGCGAGGCGTACCAGAAGGTCCTGAACGCCGCCGGCTACGGCGAGATCACCACCGAGATCGTCCCCGCCGGTGAGTTCTACTTCGCCGAGGACTACCACCAGCAGTACCTCTCGGACGCCAAGAACCCGAACGGCTACTGCGGCGTCGGCGGCACCGGCCTCACCTGCCCGGTGGGCGTGGCCCGCGCCGAGTAGGACGTGACCTCGCGCGGGGTCCTCTACCTGGTGGTCTGTGCCGCTCCTGCGGCCTCCAACGTTGAGGACCTGGTGGTCCTTGCGCAGGCGGCGGGATGGCGCGTCTTCGTGATCGCCACTCCGCTGGCACTGCGCTTCATCGATGCCGACCGGCTCGCCTCGCTGACGCGTGAGCCGGTGCGGAGTGAGTGGCGGATGCCGGGGGAGCCCAAGGCGCTGCCTCCGGCCGACGCGGCGATCGTCGCTCCGGCGACCTTTAACACGATCAACACGTGGGCGACCGGCATCACTGACACGTTCGCCGTCGGTGTGCTGTGTGAGTTGGCGGGATCCGGTGTCCCGATCGTGGCGGTTCCGCTGCTCAAGGACGCGCTTGCCCGTCATGTGGCGTTCGGTCCCAACCTCGACGCGTTGCGCTCGATGGGCGTGCGGGTGCTGTTCGATCCGTCTGCGCCGCCGGATGCCCGTATGCCACCCTGGGAGCAGATCCTCACAGAGCTTGCCGCACTTCGGGCACGGTAGCCCCTGGCGAAAGGCACAGCGTGGACGCTCGCGCCGAGATCGGTCGTCGCATCGCCCGCCAGAGACGGCGGCGAGGATTGAGCCAGGCCGTGCTGGCCCAACTGGTCGGGCGTTCCGAGAGCTGGCAGATCCGCTGGCCTGGCGCTTACCCCACGCGACTGCTTCCGGACTCGGTTTCAACCCTGGCAACCCCTTCTCCCTCACGGTGTGGAAGGAGCGCGCGCCGACTCCGGGACCGAAGACGCCAGATCAGGGCATGTTGACGCAGGCCCGTTGATCAGGACTTCTGGCGAGTGACTTCCGTGGGTGCTGTGTTGGCCAGGGCTCTAAGTAGGTGTAAGGCTGTTCGGCGGAAGCTTGACGCTCAGGTGCGTGATCGCGCTGTTGACTGCCAGAGGTCCGTACGCTCATCGGCCAGCCACCCGTCATCGTCGGTGGGCTCGCGGGCCTGTCGCGCTTGTCGAGCCCCTATCGCGCCACGGTCGACCTAGACGTCGTCGATTGTCTGGTCGGCGGCGTGCCTCATCTTGAGGTGCTCCGCGCGGCCGACGGTGCCAAGCCAGTTGAACCGGCGGCGGTCCCTACTGCCCACCCCGTACGGCGCAGTGAAGGTCGACGTGCTCGAAGTCCGGCAGGCAGAACTTGACCAGCCCAGCGACGACCCGGGTGATCGCCTCCATGCTTCGGCACACGCCTGGGCCAATGACACCGCAACAGACCTCACCATCGAAGTGATCCGTACGAACGGCGAGCATGTCGAGGTCATCACGCCGGTAGCCGAATCGGGTCCGCTGATCGCAATGAAACTCCAGGCAGTGGAGAACCGATCTGCCGGCGAACAGGGCACCGACCTGCTCGACATCGTCCGCCTCATCTTTGACGAGGCCACACGGCCTGCCGTGCTGGCTCAGATCCGTGCCGTCGACGCCGCGGTTGCATACGACATCGCGCTTCATGTCGACCGCTGGTTCGTACACGGGCGCAAGGAAACGCTCCACTGGATACGTAACGCAGCCGGTGCGGATGTCACACTCGACGATCTCGACCTCATCGCGGAGTCGCTGAACGCCGCCGCGCAGCGCTGGTGAGGAACATCGGGTTACAGCACCGGTCCGCTTTGACCTCCGGCCGCGTCGGGCCGGAGGTAGGCTGTATACGGGCGGTCAGCGCCGGGCGAAGCGCGACTGCAGTTTGTACGGGTACGGCGGCTCGATGTCGCTCGCCGAGGTGAGCCGGTCCACCTGTTCGGCGGTCAGTGACCACTCGACGGCGGCGAGGTCGTCCTTCACCTGGTCGAGGGTGCGCGCGCCGATGATCGGGGCGGTGACCGGCGCGCGCTGCATCAGCCAGCGCAGCGACACCTGCGCCGCCGTACGGCCGGTCTCCTCCGCGATCGCGGAGACCTCGTCGACCACCCGCCAGGTGCGCTCGGTGGCGTACTTGCTCCAGGGGATCGTCCCGGAGACTTCACCCTGCTTGACGCGGCTGCCGTCCGACGGGCTGGTCGTGCCGCGCCGGTACTTGCCGGACAGCCAGCCGGCCCGCAGCGGCGACCAGGGGATCACCCCGAGCCCTTCGGCTCGGCAGACGGGGAGCAGTTCCCACTCGGCGTCGCGGTCGAGCAGGTTGTAGAGCGGCTGAAGGCACACGAACGGCTCCCAGCCGTGCATCGCCGAAAGGTCGAGGGCCTTCTGCAGCTGCCAGCCGCAGAAGTTGCTGGTGCCGACGTACCGGACGGTTCCGTTCCGTACGAGCGTGTCCAGGGTCGACAGGGTCTCCTCGAGCGGTGTGGCGTTGTCCCAGTTGTGCACCTGGTACAGGTCGATGTGGTCGGTGCCGAGCCGGCGGAGGCTGGCGTGCACGGCGTCGAGGATGTGCTTGCGCGACAAGCCGCGGTCGTTCGGGCCCGGGCCCATCGCGTTGAACGCCTTCGTGGCGATGATGAAGTCGTCGCGGTTCTTGGTCTTCAGCCAGCGGCCGAGGATCTCCTCGGAACCGCCCTGGGCGTAGACGTCGGCGGTGTCGAGGAAGGTTCCGCCCGCCTCGGCGTAGGCGTCCATGATGTGGTGACTCGTCTGTTCGTCCGTCTCCACGCCGAACATCATCGTGCCCAGGCAGAGCTCGCTGACCTGGAGACCGGACCTACCGAGAAATCGATTCCTCATGCCGCGGACGCTAGGATTTGGAGTGCACTCTAGGTCAAGACGCCAAGAATCCGAACGGCTACTACGGCACAGGGGTCAGTCGTCCGGTGGACATTTCCCGCACCGAATGAACGAAGCGGTCTTCGACGAGGTCTCGGGTCTGTGGGCGGAGCATCTCGGGCTGACGTTCCCGGATGACCTCAAGGGGCTGGAGGCCGACGGCGAACCCGTTGCGCTGCTCGACACCTACATGGCCGGCTGCGTCAGTGGCTATCTGGGTGGAGAGCTGGACGCCGAGAAGCGCGTGATCCTGGATGACTGTAACCGCGTGCTCCAGAAGCTTCTTCCAACGCTCCCTCATGGCGACGGACGCGAATATGCGGCGCGCCTCGTCCGGATGGCCGACCTCATCCTCAGCGACTCGCCGTCGCCTCAGTCGAGTGGGACGTGACCTTGGGCAACGTGCTGTACATCGCCGTCCGTGCCGCTCCGGCGGCCTCGGGCGTTGAGGACCTGCTGCTGCCTCGAGGCCGCAGCAGAGGCTCTTGTCAGACGAGCCCTGTCCGCGACCCCCGCTTTGCTACTTCTAGTAGTAAAGTGGATCCATGGCTGATTCTGAGAGCCGGTACGGACTGGGGGAAGGCCCTATCGCCAAGGTGAGCGTCTCACTGCGGGCGGGTAACGTTCGCGCGGTCCGGGAACGCGCCGGGCATAGGGGTTTCTCCGCCTATGTCGACGCTGCGGTGGAGCGGCAGCTCGAGCGGGACCTCCTGGAAGAGGCTCTTGAGGCGAACGAGGCGGAGGCGGGCCCGATCCCTCAGGAACTCCGGGATGAGGCCACCGAGTTGTTCCGTGCCGTCAAGAGCGCGCCTGAGCTCCAGGAGGATGCCGGGTGGCGCGGTCGCGAAGCAGGCTGAGCGCGGGCACCCTGGTCCTCGACTGCGAGGGGCTGGTCAAATGGTGCGCGGCCGATCAAAGGGTCACGGCTTTGGTGAGGGAAGCGCAGGACAACGACTTTCGGGTCGTGGTCA
Source organism: Actinoallomurus soli (assembly GCF_024055715.1). Lineage (GTDB taxonomy): Bacteria > Actinomycetota > Actinomycetes > Streptosporangiales > Streptosporangiaceae > Actinoallomurus > Actinoallomurus soli. Next base: position 75,758 of record NZ_JAMXMV010000002.1, on the reverse strand, counting down.
GCGCCCTCACCCCCATAGAGGCCCAAGACGTCCGCACCACGGCGGATCGACTCCGTTGGCACCTCTCCCGATTGAGGATCGAACCGGTCAGTGAAGAGATCAGCATGGCGGCCGTCGAGCTGTTGCGCGCCCAGGGGCTACACGGGCACAAGTACGCGATCGACGCGGTCGTGGCGGCGACCGCTCTGAGCTCGGCCAAGCCGGTCGTGATCCTTACCTCCGACGAGGACGACATGACGAAGCTATGCGGCAAAGCCGTCCGGGTCGTACCTGTATGAGCTGCTGGTGAGCGTCGCTCGGGCAGCGCGGGTGCCCGGATCGGTCAGGCCACGCGGCGCAGTGACTCGGGGGTGAGGTCCTTCAGGGTCGGGTAGCCGTCGACGGCCATGATGAGGTCCGCTTCGGCCAGGAGCGAGCGCAGGACGTGCACGACGCCGTCGACGCCGCCGAGCGCGAGGGCATAGGCGTACGGACGGCCGATTCCCACCGCCGCGGCGCCCAGCGCGAGGGCCTTGATGATGTCGGCGCCGTCGCGTACGCCCGAGTCGAACAGGACCGGCAGCCCATCGGCGGCGTCGAGCACGTCGGGCAGGCAGTCCAGGGCGGTCAGCCCGTTGTTGGCCTGCCGGCCGCCGTGGTTGGAGCAGTAGATGGCGTCCGCGCCGTGGTCCTTGGCGCGGCGGACGTCGTCGGGATGGCAGATGCCCTTGAGCATCAGCGGCAGCTCGGTCTGCGACCGGAGCCAGTCCAGGTCGTCCCACCTGAACGGTCCACCGAAGATCGGCAATGTGCGCACCGCCACCTCGACGGGATCGTCGCCGGGCCGCAGCCGCTTCCGGAACACCGGGTCGCTGGTGTAGTTGGTCAGGCAGCCACTGGGCACCTGCGGGTAGTTCGAGTCGCGCAGGTCCCGCGGCCGCCAGCCGGTGACCCAGGTGTCGAGGGTCACGGCGATGCCCTTGTAACCCGCCGCCTCCGCGCGGTGCACCAGGCTCGCGGCCATGTCCCGGTCCGGCGGGGTGTAGAGCTGGAAGAAGCCGGGCGTATCGCCGAGTACCGCGGCCACGTCCTCCATCGGATCCGCCGACAGCGTCCCCTCGAAGAACGGGACGCCGGTGCGGGCGGAGGCACGCGCGCAGGCGAGGTCGCCGTGGCGGTCCTGGGAGCAGACCCCGATCACCCCGATCGGCGCCATGAACACCGGTGAGGGCAGCTTCACCCCGAACAGTTCGATCGACATGTCGCGTTCGGCCGGGGCGACCAGCATGCGCGGATACAGGCCCCAGCGCTTGAACGCCTCGCAGTTGGCCCGCTGGGTGTGCTCATCACCGGCGCCGCCGGCGACGTACCCCCAGACCTTCGGCGGCATCGCGGCCGACGCCTTCGCCTCCAGGTCCGCGAACTTGATGGGGTACTGCGGTTGATGCCCGGACAGTCCCTGGGCGTACAGCTCGTTCTGGTATTCAGCAAAAGCTGCCATATCTGGCGTGCTACCCCGTGAGCACGCTCCGTCAACCTGGTCGCGCGGGTGGGCCGTGCCGGCGGCGGCGTCCCGGCCCTCACCCGGGTCGGGTGAGAGCCGGGACGCGCCGTGCGGATCAGTAGTGGTAGTACGGGTTCTTGATGTACTTCTTCGTGACGCACTTCTGCTGGGCGTTGCTGACCGGCAGGTTCTGACAGACCTGCACCTTGACGCCGCGCAGGAACGCCTTGCCGGTCGAGGTCTTCTTCCAGTCGAGGTGCTTGCCCTTACCGCAGGCCTTGCCGCTCGTGTATTCGACGTCGTTCCCGGGGACGTCCAGGATGATCCGGGCCTGGGCGCACCACTTGCCGCTCGCGATGTCGGTCACCCGTACGCTCCACTCGGCCTTGTCGGTCAGCGTCCCGTCGTGCCAGCCCACCCAGGCCTTGCCCTTGGGAATGCCGCTCAGCCTGGTGCCCAGCCCGCTCAAGGTGAAGTACGTCTTCTTCGAGGCGCCGGCGGTCGTGACGGAGCCGTCGGCCTTGACGGGGGCGGCCTGGGCCGAGGCCATCGGCACCAGCGCGAACGCCGCCGCGGCCGCGACCGAGAGCATGCCGACGCGACGGGAGATCCGGAGAGTGGTCATCGTTTCCTCTTGGGGTCGAGGGGATCGACGGCCACATCCTGTTGGTCGTGGAGTCTCGGGAACAGATCCCCGGGTCCCGATTCCGAATGGTGCCCCGGCACTAGTACCGCGACGGCGGGCGCCGGGTCATTGGCATTCAACTGCGGGAAGTTTGGCTCAGGGCATGGCGGGCATCTGCTGGCGCATCTATTGGCAAGGAACGAAGGGGAGCGCGGCGATGGGCGTGATGTTCCGTAAGCGGCAGAAGTTCGGGCCGCTGATCTTCAATTTCACCGAGCACGGCTTCTCGTCGTGGAGCATCAAAATCGGTCGCTGGTCGTGGAACTCCCGAAGCCGTGCGCATCGGGTCGATCTGCCCGGTCCGCTGTCCTGGAAGCAGAACAAGTCCCGCAGCCGCGCCCGCGACCGCGTCTGAGCCCGGGCTCAGTGGTGTGACGTCGGCGCGGGGGCGGGCTCGGCCGTCTCCGTGGCGGGCTCGCCGAAGCGGGCGAGGGCGAGCGTTGCCGCGACGGCCAGGAGGAAGCCCAGCACGGCGCTCCAGGCGTACCCGTGACGGGTGCCGTCGCCCAGGAGGACGACTCCGACCAGCGCCGGCACGACGGTCTCGGCCACGACCATGGCGGCGGTGGTCGTGGTCACCGAGCCGCGCTGCAGCGCGGTCGCGAAGAACAGGAACGCGGACAGACCGCCGGCCGCGATGACGTACGCCGCCGGGTCCGTCAGCAGATCGAGCGGGGACAGGCTCACCAGCACCCGCGCGCCGATGGCGACGAACCCGAACCCCAGGCCCGCGACGAACCCGAGCACCGCAGACCGGGTCTCTCCGCGCAGGCGCCCGGCCGCCATTCCCGCCGCTCCCATCACGACGACGCAGCCGAGCAGTGCGAGCCGGAAGGTCAGGCTCACCGACGCCGGGTTCTCGTGGCCGGCGGCCAGGCCGAGCAGGGCCAGGCCGACACAGACCGTGGCGACCGCCGCCCATTCCCGTACGGACAGGCGGACGTGCAGGACCCAGGCGGCGACGACCGCGGTGACCGCCAGGTTCGCGGCGATGACCGCCTGCACGACGAACAGCGGAAGCGACCGCAGCGCCGCCAGTTCGGCGACGAAGCCGAGCACGTCCAGCCCCGTGCCGATGAGGAACGGAAGCCGCCGGATGAGGCGGACCAGCAGCCGCGGGTCGACGCCCGTGCCCGTGGGTGCGGTGCGGGCGGCGAGGGCCTGCAGCACGCTCGCCGTGCCGAAGCAGATGGCGGCGGCGACCGCCCCGAGCAGACTCCAGACCATTCCCCGAGCCTAGGGCCGATCGGTCGTGCTGTCCGCTCCGGTACGCCCTCGCGCCGCCGCAGGCGACCGGCGACGACGCCGGCCGGGAGGTCATGGTTGTCCCGCCGGCCCGTCCTTATCGGGCCATTCCCTACCGACCGGTCATAACGTGCGTACTGTCCACCACCTCGACCTGACGGCGCACCTGCCCGGTCCGCCGCCGGCACCGGAGGTGCTCCGCCTCGTCCGGGACGTGCTCGACGGGCTCGCCGGCCGGCCCCTGGCCCAGGACTGGGACGACGTCCACTACGTCCGCGTCGGCACCGGCCGCACGCCGCTCACCGCGGCCGAACGGGAGTCCCTCGGTCCGGTCGCCGAACTGTTCCCCCTTTTCGGCTGAACGGGCAATGGGGCCCGGCCCACCGCTCCTCCGGTGGACCGGGCCCGTCGGCCCCGGATGGACCGGGCCCCCCGCCCCCGGGTGGGCCCGGTCCTGCCGCCGCGCCGGCGGTGGGCCCGCGGTGCGACGAAACCCCGGGGGATAGTTCGGTTGCTGCCCCTACCGGGCCGTGACCGGCCCGGTAGGGGCAACAGCGGAGCCTGGTCAAGATCTTCCAGGTGCTCGGCTGCGCGTTCGCTCGCTCGCCGAGTTCGGCGTGGGAGTCAGACGCTCACCGACAGCCGCTTTGCCTTCGGTCGTGGCCTGAGGTCACCAGGTTGTGTTGCAGGAGGGCACGAACCCGGTGACGCCGGTCGCGATGTCGCGGCCGTGCAACGACGTCCACGACGTCACACCGTTGTCGCACGTGTAAGCGGGGGCGGAATACACCATGTCGACGTCGAAGCCCTGACCCGGGTAGCCCAGCCCGAGGATCCCCGAGTAAGGGTCGTTGAGCGCACCATTCGCCCAGATCCTGACGCCGGCCACTCGGAAATCCGTCCCGGTCCCGGCGTCGGCGGGCGCCGCCAATGGCCCGACCGCCGCCACCGTGGCACCGGCCATGAGAGCAGCCATCGTGATCTTCCCCATGCGCACTATGAATCATCTCCTTGATCTCGAGGGAATGAATTCAAGCGAAATACCTGATCATCGCCTCATGGGTCCATAGTGAGTCATCGCTCACTACGACAGTCTTCAGCTAACGCAGCAGAGGGCTCCTCTCCAGATCAGAAACGGACGTGGTGGGGGGAGACGAATTGGTAGTCGGCAACGAATCCGCCGTTGACGTCGGCCTTGCCGTGGCCGGCGGGTACGGCCTTGGAAACCAGGGATCGTGCGGTCTTGCGGGTCTCCCAGGCGTAGTCGTTCTTGTGGGTCTTGGTGTTGTAGTACTGGATGCTGGTGAAGATGTAAGTCCCCCGGTGGGCGTATTCGGCGGACTCGTCGACGCGGACCCAGAGGGTCTTGCAGGTCGCGGAGTGGTAGACGCGCAGGGTGCCGCCGGTGGCCTTGGGGTGGCCCTCGGAGTCGTGGCCGGTGAGCTTGGCGGTGAGGATGAGGCGTCCGTGGTACTTGCCGGCTGCTTTGGTGCAGGGGCTGGACTTGGCGGTGGACGCCTCGGCGGCGGTGGTGGTGGCCATCGCGCCGGTGGCGATGGCGGCGACCGTGAGCAGCGCGGAAATGCGGCGGCTGATTCCCATGGTGATGTTCCCCTCGATGAGGCGAGCCGAATGGCCGCCTTCTGCCCTATTTGACCCGCCGCTCGGATCCTTGGTTGACGAAAGAACATCACGAACACATAACGACCGCATGATTCCGTTCGAGTCGAAGGCGCGATGCCCTGGTGACCTGCGTTCAAGCGAATATGGCAGGACTCGCGCAAATAGCCGACTCATTATCGACCTGTCAATACCACTAAGGTGGAAGTCGATTAGGAGCACCGGTCCGCCTCTCCGGGTCATTGGACGGTGGTGTCCGCCGCCTCCTCCTCCGCCTCCTCCTCGGCCTCGGCGAGGAGTTCGCCGGTCCACAGGCGGCGCATCTCCGCGCAGTCCTCCAGCAGCTCGTCGAGCGGGCCCCGACCGACGACGCGTCCCCGGTCGAGGACCACGATCCGGTCGGCTCGTTCGAGGGCCGCCCGGCGGTGCGACACGACGAGCAGCGTCGCCGGTCCGCGGCCGTCGCGCGCGGCGTCGGCGATCCGCTCCCACAGCAGCCGCTCGGTCTCCACGTCCAGCGCGGAGGACAGGTCGTCGACGACGAGCAGGTCCGGTGCCCGTACGAGCGCCCGCGCGGCCGTGGCCCGCTGCACCTGCCCACCGGACAGCCGCACGCCGCGGGGGCCGACGACCGTTTCCAGGCCGTCCGGCATGGCCGCCACGTCGGCGTCGAAGGCCGCGAGCCCGATCGCGGTGGCGAGCCGTTCGCCGTCCGCGCCGAGCAGGAGGTTCTCCCGGAGGGAGTCGGAGAACAACCGGGGGATCTGGCTCGCGTACGCCACCCGGCCGGGGACCAGGTAGGTCCCCGGGTCGTCGACGGGCCGGCCGTTCCAGGCGACCGTCCCCGCGTCCAGGGGCACGAGCCCCAGCAGCGCCCGTACGAGGGTCGTCTTGCCGGCTCCGACGGCTCCGGTGATCACGGTGAACGACCCGCGCTCGATCCGCAGGTCGACGGCGTCCAGCCCGCGGCCGCCCCCGTACCGCACGGTCAGGCCCCGGCCCTCGACGACATCGAGGGGGTCGGGGTGCGGCGGCGGCGCCGGGACCGGCGGCGGATCCCGGCGGAACCAGACGCCGCTCACCCGCGCCAGGTCGTGGACGTCCTCGTGCGGCGCCATGAGCCGGCCGAGGCGTTCGGCCGCGACCGCCGCCTGCGGCAGCCGGTACAGGAACGTGCCGAGGGAGCGCGGCAGCGCGGTCAGCCAGCCGAGGTAGCCGGTGAAGAGCGCCAGGTCGCCGACCGTGAAGCTCCCGTGGTGCATCGCGGGCGCGGCGATGAGCAGGACGATGCCCATGCCGATCTCGACGGTCGCGCTCGTCACCGTGTCCAGCAGGTCGGTCGCGAGCCGGTCCCGCACGGCGGCCTTCCGCCGCCGGCGGTTGTGCGCGCGCAGCCGCGCCAGCACCGCGTCCTCGGCCCCGGCGGTCTTGATCGCGAGGATGCCCGCGAACGCGTCGCCGACGTGCGCCGTCACCACCGCGCCGAGCCGCCGGGCACGCCGGTGGAGCCGCCGGACGGCCGTGCCGAGCAGCCGGCTCAGCACGCCCACCGCGATCATCGGCAGCACGAGGGCGAGCGTGACGGCGGGGTCGACCGTCGCCATGATCACCAGCGCGGTGACGCCGAACAGCACGGTGCCGGTCAGGTCCACCAGGTCATCGGTGACCTGGACGAGGTCGCTCACGTCGTCGCGGAGCCGCGCCTGCGCCTCACCCGACGAGTACGGCAGCCGGGCCGCGGCGGCGCCACGGGCGGTGAGGATCGAGCGCAGGACGTTGACGCGCAGCGTCGTCGCCGCGGCCTCCCACCAGTAGACGCCGTACGCCCAGGCGGTCACCAGGTTCAGGCCGCGCACCACCTCCAGCCCGACGAACGCGGCGCAGAGCCACAGCGCCCCCGGCAGGCCGGCGGCCCGATCCCCGCTCAGCCGGTCGAACACCTCCTTGAGCAGCAGGCCGCCGCCGATGGGGAACAGATACGTCGGCAGCCACAGCAGGGCGCCGAGCACGTACCGGCCCAGCCCGGAGGAGCGGGCCAGACCGGCCATCACGGTCGGCACGGGTCTCATCGCGCCACCCCCGCCGCGCTCAGCAGCCGCGCGAACCGGCTGCCGTGATCGGCCGCCAGCGCGTCCCGGCGGCCGCACTCGACGATCCGGCCGCCGTCGACGACCGCGACCACGTCCACCCGCGCCAGCGAGGACAGCCGGTGGGCGATCAGCACGCCGGTACGGTCGGCGAGGAGCCGGTCCACGACCTCCTCGACGCGCCGCTCGGTCGCCGGATCCAGCCGGCTGGACGCCTCGTCCAGCACCACCAGCCCCGGATCGGCGAGCAGCGTACGGGCGAACGCCAGCAACTGCGCCTCACCGGCCGAGACGCCGGCCGCGTCGCCGCCCAGCCCGGTGTCGAGACCGTCGGGCAGCCCGGCCAGCCACGCGCCGAGGCCGACCTCGTCCAGGATCTCCCGCAGCCGCCGGTCATCGGCCAGGCCCGGCCGGAACAACGTCAGGTTGTCCCGCACGCTCGCGGTGAACAACTGCACGTCCTGCGTGACGACGCCGATCCGCCGCCGTACCGACTCCGGGTCGGCGTCCCGCAGGTCCAGCCCGCCGACCCGTACGACGCCCTCGGTCGGGTCGTACAGGCGCAGGACGAGCCGGGCGATGGTGGTCTTGCCGCTGCCCGTACGGCCGACCAGGCCGAGCGTCTCGCCCGGCGCCAGCGTCAGGTCGACGCCGGACAGCACCGGCACGCCGTCGTCGGCGTACGCGAACCCGACCCCGTCGAGCCGCAGGCCGAGCGGGCCCGAGGCCGGCAGCGGCCGGGGATCGGCGGGCTCCGGCAGCGTACGGCGTTCGGCCAGGAGGTCACGGACGCGGGCGACGCCCGCGAGCGCCGCCTGGTACTCCCGCAACTGGTCGATCAGCCGCTCGAACGGCGTCCGGACCATCTGCGTGTACTGGAACAGCAGCACGGCGGTGCCGACGGTCAGCGTTCCGGACCCGCGGGCCCACGCGGCCACCGCGAGGACCAGCGCCGTACCCGCCGCGAACGCCACCGACGTGCCCGCGAGCAGGCCGCTGCCGACGCGCTCGGACCGGAACTCCGCGCGGTACTTGCGGCCGCTCGCCCGGTGGACGCGGTTGACCGCGTGCTCGCCGGCGCCGTTCGCGCGGAGGTCCTCCAGCCCGGCCAGGCGCTCCTCGATGTCGCCGAACAGCGCGGCGTATTCCGCGCGGGAACGAGCGGCCGACGGCACGGCCAGCCGTTGCGCCCGTGCCATCGCGAACCCGATCGCCGCGCAGTACGCGAGCAGCAGCGCGCCGATGAGCGGCTCGACGGTCAGCATGACGACGAGCACGCCCGCCAGCAGCAGGACGCCGGCCACGACGTCGAGTAGGAAGGCGACGACGAACTCGGCGATCGCGACGACGTCGCCGTCGACCCGTTCGATCAGCTCGCCGGGCGTACGCCGCCCGTGGAAGCCCATGTCGAGGCCGAGCGCGTGCTCGGCCAGCCGCTCCCGCAGGCGGTTGGTGCCGTCCCAGGCCAGGCGGCTCGCCAGCCAGGCGGTGAGGGTACGGGCGCCCTGCCCGGCGACGGCCAGGATCAGGTAGCCGACGGCGACGAACACCAGGCGGCGGGTGCTCGCGCCGCCGATGGCCTCGTCGACGAAACGCCGGGTGAGCTGGGGTGCGGCGAGCGGGAGTGCGGTCGCCGCCGCGATCGCGGCGGCCAGGGCCGCAGTCGCGCGAGGGCCTGGGCGAAGGCAGCCCAGGACGGAGGTCGAGGTGCTCTTACCGGTGAAGGTGGTCTTACCGGTCGAGGTGGTCTTACCGGCGTCTGCCCGCGCCGGTCGGTTCGATGGTCGCACGTGGCGTCGTGTCCTTCGCGTAGGCGGCGAATACCTGCTGGGCGGACACGTACGCAGTGCGCATGACCATCTCCTCGGTCGGCTGCTCGTACCTCGGGAGTACAACAGAGGGCGGCCACGGCGGCAACGCGTTTTCCGGCAGGGCATATCGTGCGAGGTGGGCAGATCGACCGCGCAGGGCGGCCGACGAGGGCGAAAGGTGCGTGGGGGCCGGTGGCCGGTGCGGTTCGGAACTGGGCGGGCAACATCGGCTTCCGGGCCGAGGAGGTCCGCTACCCGACCTCTCTCGACGAGGTACGCGGCCTGGTGACGCGCGGTTCGAAGGTGCGCGTGCTGGGCAGCGGCCACTCCTTCAACGACATCGCCGACACGCCGGACACCCTGATCTCGCTGGCGGAGCTCCCCTCCGCGGTGGAGATCGACGGCGCCGCCGGCACGGTGAAGGTCGGCGCGAGCGTGCGATACGCCGAGCTGAGCCGCGAGCTGCACGACAAGGGGTACGCCCTGCACAACCTGGCGTCCCTGCCGCACATCTCCGTCGCCGGCTCGATCGCGACGGCGACGCACGGATCGGGGGAGAGGAACGGCAACCTCGCCACGGCGGTGTCCGGGCTGGAGCTGGTCACGGCCGCCGGTGACCTGGTCGCGCTGAGCCGCGAGCGGGACGGCGACCGCTTCGCCGGGGCCGTCGTCGGGCTCGGCGCCCTCGGCGTCGTCGTGAGCGTGACGCTGGACATCGCGCCGACGTTCGACGTGCGGCAGCGGGTGTACGAAGGGCTGCCGCTGGAGGTCCTGGACGAGCGCTTCTCCGCGGTGGTGTCCGGCGCGTACAGCGTGAGCCTGTTCACCACGTGGCGTGAGGCGCGGATCGACCAGGTGTGGGTGAAGGACCGCGTCGACGCGGCGGACGTGGACCCGATGCCGGAGGAGTGGTTCGGCGCCCGGGCCGCCGACGGGCCCCGGCACCCGGTGCCCGCGATGTCCCCCGTCGCCTGCACCGAGCAGGGTGGTGTGCCCGGACCGTGGTACGACCGGCTGCCGCACTTCCGGCCGGATTTCGCGCCGAGCAGCAGCGGCGACGAGCTGCAGTCGGAGTTCCTCCTGGACCGAACCCGCGCCGTCGAGGCGCTGCACGCCCTGAACGAGGTCCGCGACCGGATCGCCCCCGTCCTGCAGATCTGCGAGATCCGGACCGTCGCGGCGGACGACCTGTGGATGAGCACGTCCTACGGGCGGGACACGGTGGCCCTGCACTTCACCTGGGTCAAGGACGCCGAAGCGGTGCGCCCCGTGCTGGAGCTGCTCGACGAGCGCCTGGCGCCCTTCGAGGCCCGGCCGCACTGGGGCAAGCTGTTCACCACCTCCGCCGACGCGCTGCGCTCGCGGTACCCGCGCCTAGCTGACTTCCACGCCCTGGCCCGCGACTACGACCCGAACGGCGTCTTCACCAACGACTTCCTCACCCGCCACCTCTTCGCCGACCTGGACTGACCCGCCGCGTCGTTTCAGTCGAAGAGCGCGTCGACCGTGCGGACGATGACGGAGCGCTTGACCCAGGCCTCGATCTGGGCGACGTCGGTGCAGGCGGTGATGCGTTCGCGCGCCTCGTCCGGGACCATGACGCCGCGCGCCTCGAGCACCTGAAGGAGGGTGTTAACCCTGCCTTTGGCCTCGCCTTTGGCCTCGCCTTCGGCCTCCCCCTCGGCCTTACCTTCGGCGTAGGTCCTGCGGAACGCCTCGCTTTTGTAGGGAGATGTATCGCTTCGCACGAATGCCTCCAGTTCGGTGGCGGGTGTCTCCGGCAGAGCCGCGAGCACGATGTCAATGTACAGTTTCGCGCGGTCTCCGTCCTCCATCGTGGCCAGGGCGGAGAGCAGGGCGTGGAACATTCTCGCCCGGTCGTAGGCGGCGCCGTGGGTCATGGTCGACAGGACGGCCAGCTCCGGCGCGCGGACGGCCTCCGCGGCGTCGGTGACGACCGGGACCGCCTCGGGCTTGAGCACCAGCGGAGTCAGGGTCCACCCCGGATGGCCGAGCTCGATCGGCTCGGCGCACCAGTCGCCGACGGCGGCGTCCGCGCAGATCACCAGCAGGATCGCCGGGCAGCGGGCCCGCGCGCGCAGGCCCGCGAGGTAGACCGGCCAGCTCCACCGCTTGCCCTGGTCGCGCCCGAGCTGGATCTCCACGACCACGGCCAGCACGGGGGTGTCCGCCTCGAAGACGACGACGGCGTCCGCGCGGAACTCCGCCGGATTCCACTCGGTGAGATCGCCGGATTCAACCCGGACGGCTTTATAGTCTGGGATGTCGACTTTTAAAGCGTTATGGAGGATTTCCGCCGCCAGGGCCGGTCGGTTCTTGAAGAGCAAGGCGAGCGATTCATGGCTCAGCGATGGCATGGCCGGGACTTTAAACCGGCCATGCCATCGGCCGCGAATTGATCACTCGCCAATTGCGATAAATGGTGAATAGTTAGATGTGTTCGGGGCGGTAGGCCGTCAGCCAGTCGTTGAGGCCGACGATGCGCTCCATCGCGGTCCGGTTCTCCTGGAGGCTGGCCCGGCCGATCGGGCGGCGCAGGGCGGCGCGCGCGGCCTTTACGTCGAGGTAGGGCCGTACGGGGGCGTTCGGGTCGGTGAGGATGCCGGACAGGCGGTCGCGTACGGACCGTTCGTAGCTGGGGTTCTGGGTGGCCGGATACGGGCTCTTCCGCCGTCGTACGACCGACGCGGGAAGGAGGTCGCTGACGGCGCCGCGCAGGAGGCTCTTCTCCCGGCCGTCGTAGGTCTTGTACGCCCACGGCGTGTTGAAGACGTACTCGACGAGCCGGTGGTCGCAGAACGGCACGCGGACCTCCAGGCCGACCGCCATGCTCAGCCGGTCCTTGCGATCAAGGAGGAAACGGACCATCCGGGTGAGGTGGAGGTAGCAGATCTCCCGCATGCGGCGTTCGAGGCCATCCTCGCCGGGCAGGCGGGGCACCTCGTCGATCGCCTGGCGGTACCGCTCGGCGACGTACGCGTCCGTGCGCCGGTCGAGGTCGCGGTCCACGAGGTCCGTCATCCCGCCCAGGCCGTGGAGCCAGGGGAAGGTGTCGGCGGCGACCGCGGCCGGATCGTGGAACCAGCGGTACCCCCCGAAGACCTCGTCGGCGGACTCGCCCGACAAGGCGACCGTGGAGTGCCGCCGGATCTCGGCGAACAGCAGGTACAGCGAGGTGTCCATGTCGCCGATGCCGGGCAGGTCCCTGGCGCGCATCACCTGCTCGACGGCCTCGGGGGAGGACAGGCTCTCACCGCTCAGAACGACGTCGGTGTGGTGGGACCCGACGTGCTTGGCGACGTCATGGACGTACGGCGTGTCGGCCGTGTCCCGCATGGCGTCCGGCACGAACCCGCCGCCCTCATCGGTGAAGTCGACCGCGAAGGTGCGCACGGTGCCCAGCCCCATCGCCCGGTCGGCCAGCGCGGTGAGGGCGCTGGAGTCCAGCCCGCCCGACAGCAGCGTGCACAGGGGGACGTCCGAGATGAGCTGCCGTTCGACGATGTCCTCCAGGAGCTCGCGGACGCGCCGGACGGTCCGGGGGATGCCGTCGGTGTGCTCCCGCGCGGTCAGCGCCCAGTAGCGCCGGTCGGTGACCCCGGCGCGCGAGACCCGCACGACGTGCCCGGGCTCGACCTCGTACATGCCGTCGAAGACGGCGTGGCCCGGGGTCTTCGCGGTGGTGAGCAGCTCGAACAGGCCCTCGTCGCGGAGGCGCGGGGTGAACAGCGGGTTGGCGAGGACGGCCTTGGGCTCGGAGCCGAACAGCACTCCGTGTCGGGTCGGCGCGTAGTACAGCGGCTTGATGCCCATCCGGTCCCGTACGAGGAGGAGCTCTTCGGTCCGCCGGTCCCACAGCGCGAACGCGTACATCCCGTTCAGGTGCTCGACGAGGTCGGCGCCCCAGTGCAGGTACGCCCGCAGGACGACCTCGGTGTCGCTCCGGGTGCGGAACCGGTGCCCGTGGAACTCCAGCACCTTGCGCAGCTCACGGAAGTTGTACGTCTCGCCGCTGTAGACCAGGGTCACCGGCCCCTCGCTCATCGGCTGAGCGCCGCCCCGCGGGTCGATCACGGCGAGGCGCCGGTGCCCCAGCGCGACGTGGGGGTCGATCCACAGCCCTTCGGCGTCGGGGCCCCGGAGCGCCATCGTGCGCGTCATCGCGAGGGCGGTGTCGCGTTCGAGCGTGAGATCACGGTCGTAGTCCACCCAGCCGGCTATGCCGCACATGCAAGAGCCTCCTCAGTCGGCTGTACTATGCACGTGACTGACGCTAACTCCGTTTGTCAGAAACATCCAAGTAACGAACCTCACGGCGCACGGGCCTGGACATCGGGGCCGGGCCGTGTACCTCAGCCCGGGCCGTTCTCGCCGTTCACCACGCCGTGGAGCCAGTCGAGCGATCCGGTGGCGAGCGCCTCATCCGCCAGCTTCTTCCCGGACGGCGTCTGCAGCGCGGCCAGCGAACTGTCGATCCACGGCTGGATGGTGTGGTGCCCCTGGTCGCGGTACTCGATGGCCTGGAGCAGGCACTCGAGCTTGTCGGCGTCCCGAGCGCAGCGGGCCTCCAGGCTGGCCCGCTGCTCGTACTCCGCGACCGACCCGGAGATCAGCTCCGCCACCGGGGCGGGCAGCCCGCGCACCTGATTCGCGGTGACCTGCTCGTTGGGCGTGCGGGCGACGTACCGCTGGGCGAGGTACGGCAGGTCGGTCAGCCGGGTCTCCTGACTGTCGTGGAAGAGGCTGAGCAGGATGGCCCGCTCGGGACTCGCGCCCTCCAGGGCGGCCAGGACGCCGGCCAGCACCGCCGCACGGAAGGAATGGTCCGCGATGCTCTCGGGCGAGGCGACCCCCGCGACGAGCCAGCCGCTCCGCTTGTAGCGCTTGAGCAATCCCATCTCGTAGACGAACTCCGTCAAGCGCGCGAGCTCCTCCGGCATGCCTGCCCCCCTCAGTCTCGGCCGCCCGGGTATCTCACGGTAGACGACTTTCCCCAGATCAGACGGTAAGCGGAGGCCAGATCTCGGCCCGGCTCCCGCCGGGCCGGGGAGTGCCATCCGGACCGCCGGGTACCGTTCCGGCATGATCGGACGATTGAACGAACTCGTCATCGACTGCGCCGACCCGCCGAAGCTCGCCCGCTTCTGGACGGCGGTGGTCGGCGGCGAGGCCGTGGACCGCGATCCCGACTGGTCCTACGTCGACCCTCCCGGCGGGCCGATGCGCCTGGCGTTCCAGATGGTGCCCGAGGGCAAGGAGGTCAAGAACCGCCTCCACCTCGACGTCGAGGTCGCGGACATCGACGCCGCCCGCGAACGCCTCTGCGCCGAGGGCGCCACCGCCGTCGAGGACGCGCGCACCGACTCCCACGGCCGGTTCCAGGTCATGCGCGACCCGGAGGGCAACGAGTTCTGCCTCGTGACCTGACAGCGCTGTCCGGCGCCGCCGGGCAGCGTGGGGTCATCCGGCCGCCAGGTGGGCGGTGACGAAGTCCAGGACCTCGGGAGATGCCTTCGGGAGTGAGCCGCTGTCGAAGGGCGGCCGCGGGTCGTACTCGGTCCAGAGCTGGATCGCCCGGGCGGCGACGTCGCCGCCGATGCGGGCGGCCAAGGTCAGCGCCATGTCGATGCCGGCCGAGACGCCCGCCGCCGTGACGATCCGGCCGGCCGTCACGACGCGCTCGGGGACGTACGTCGCGCCGGTCGCCTCGAGTTCCCTCCGCACGCACCAGTGGGTCGTCGCCCGCAGGCCGTCGAGCAGCCCGGCCGCGCCGAGGATCAGCGAGCCGGAGCACACCGACGTCGTCCACCGCGTCGTGGGATGCACGCGCCGGACCCAGTCGACGTACCGCTGATCGCCGAGCACGACGTCGCGAGTGCCCGGACCGCCCGGCACGAGGAGGACGTCGCACCGGTCCAGCTCGTCGAACGCCGCGTCGGCCAGCACGGTGAGCGCCCCGTCCGAACCGACGGGGCCGCGTTCGGCCGCCGCGAACACCGCCGTGACGCCCGGCAGGCGCGACAGCACCTCATGCGGCCCGACGGCGTCGAGCGGGGTGAACCCTTCGTACAGCGCGAACACGATCCGCACGGAGTCGCTCCTCATCGGGATGCCACGGACGCGTGGCCGCGGAACCGGCGGCGGTAGTCGCCGGGGGTGACGGACACGGTCCTCCGGAAACTGCGGTGCATGGTCTCGGGCGTGCCGAAGCCGCACTCGCGGGCGATCACGTCGAGCGGGCGGCCGGTGGTCTCCAGCAGCCGGCGGGCCGCCTCGACCCGCACCGACTCGACGTACGACCCCGGAGTCACGCCGACGTCATCGCGGAACACGCGGGCGAAATGACGCGTGCTGAGCCCCGTACGGGCGGCCAGCGCCTCGACGGACAGGTCCGCGGTCAGGTGGTCGGCGATCCACCGCTGCAGCTCCCGCATGCCGGGCCGGTCCGGCCGCTGCCCGGCCAGCTGGGCGCTGAACTGCGCCTGCCCGCCCGGCCGCTGCACGAACACGACCAACTGCCGGGCGACCGCCCGGGCGGCCGCGGCGCCGAGATCGTCCTCGACCATCGCGAGCGCCAGGTCGATCCCCGCGGTCACGCCCGCGGAGGTCCAGACCGGATCGTCCCGTACGAAGATCGGGTCCGGATCGACCTCGACCGACGGGAACCGCTCGGCCAGCAGACGGCAGGCGGACCAGTGCGTGGTGGCCCGCCGGCCGTCGAGCAGCCCGGCACGCGCCAGCAGGAACGCCCCGCTGCACACCGAGCCGACACGGCGGGCGCGGCGCGCGGCGGCCGAGATCCACGCGATGGTCGGCTCGTCGCGGGCGGCCTCCGCGGTACCGGGCCCGCCGACCACGATGAGGGTGTCGACGGGGTCGTCGTGGAAGGCCCGGTGCGGGAGGACCGCCAGGCCGCTGGACGCCTCGACCGGCGTACGTTCGGCGGCGACCACCTCGGTGGTGTAGGCGTCGCCGGCCAGCGCGAAGACCTCCAGGGGGCCGGTGAGGTCCAGCGACTGGAATCCGGAGTGGACGAGGAACGTGATCCGCACGCCCCCAGCGTCGCCGCCCCGGCCGAGTGCCCGCAATGACGCGGATATGACGATTGCGGCCATCTGCCGGTCCGCGGACCGGCAGATGCCCGTCGGTGCGCGGCCCCCGGGAGATGAGGCCGACATCGCCGGATCAGCAGAAGGGGCCGGGATTCCCCGGCCCCTTCACCCCGTGCCCGCCTGCGTCAGCGCGCGGCCTCGTAGGCGTCCATCGTGCGTCCGAGCAGCGCGAACTTCTCGGTCCGGTTGACCGACGGCTGAACGTCCTGACGGTTCGGGTCGATGTACCGGTAGCCGAGGTTGCTGAACGCGGCGATGATGTAGTGCCGGTTCGGCTTGCCGGGCAGCGACGTGACGATGCCCGCGTCGCTCACCGCGTTCTCCGACAGCCCCGTCTTGTGAGCGAACGTCACCTGTGCGGCGTCCTGGCAGGGCTGCACGGGGTACTGGTACTTGCCATCGGTCGGGTCGTCGTTGACCGTCACGGTTCCGTCAGGGCCGATCCACCGTTGCGAGATCCGCTGCGGCATGCCCGCCGTCGGGTAGGTGTAGCCGCAGTAGTTCGTCGTCGACAGGACGTTGTTCCAGCCCTGGTCGCCGAGCTCCTTCAGGAAGAACTCCCGGGAGGACGTGCTCAGGACGTCACTGGTGACCGCCTTGCCGTTCGGGGCGGTCCATGCCGTGCCCGACACTCCGTTGAGGAGCGCCAGCAGCTTGGCGGTGTCCAGAGAGGACATGGTGATGCCGGAGGTCCAGTTTCCGCCGTTGGCGGGGTTGGTGTCCTTCAGTTGCAGCGTCTCCAGGCCGATGTCCTGGAAGGTCTGGTTGAGACCGTCGATCGCGCCCTTGTCGTTCAACAGCTTGATCATCGCGCACGCCGAGCCGTTGTCGGAGACGGTGATCATGCGGTCGAAGTAGTTCCGGACGGTGTCGGTCGTGGCGGCGCCGCACAGGTCGGAGGCCTGCGTCGGCTGGTAGGAGTACGTGTCGTCCAGCGTGATGACGCCCTCGTCCACGAGCTGGAGGACGCCGAAGCCGACCAGCAGCTTGAGGGTTGACGCCGGGTAGGGCGACATGAAGTCGATGGGTGCGTTCTCGCGGCCGGGGACGACGTCGGTGTCGCCCTGCCCGTTGTCGGTGTTCCAGAGGTTGGTGTCCCAGTGCCGGTAGCGCACCGCGGTGGTGTGGAAGTTCCGGTCGACCGGGACGATGACGCCGTTCTTGTACGTCGGGCTCGTCACGACGGTGCCCGAGGAGACGGGTCGGCCGTTGCCGTCGAGCTCGAGGACGGTCACGTCGACGTTCGGCTGCTGGTGGATCTGTGTCGCGGCCGCGATGGCCGCCGCCTTCAGCTTGGGCGCCCGATCACGTCCCGCGAGCCTCTTTTCCGGGTCGACGTCGACCGAGGCGGACTTCTTCGCCTGGGTGGACGTGGGGGGTTCGGTGTCCAGGACCTCGCCGAACTTCAAACCCGCGATGGTCCGTTGAAGCTGCCGTGCGACGGCGCTGGTGTCGGTCTCGGCGGCATGCGCCGGCGGTACGACGGCGGCCAGCACCACGGCCGCCCCGCCCAGAGCGACCCGGCCACGACCGCGCGCGCGACTTCGGTTCAAGATCATTCTGACAAAGTCGTCTTACGACACTGGACTGCGCCGGTTTTCGGGCGAGTCAGAACTCCGCCGGGCGACGGTCGCGGGTAGCGCTCGGTCCACGGCTGCATCGCGGGACCGCCCCGAGGACGGCCGCGAAAGTCAGAAGTCGAACAGGACGCTGATGCTCTCGCGGCGGTGGATGCGGGCGATCGCCTCCGCGAACAGCGGCGCGACCGAGACCTTCTGCACCTTCGGCGACAGCCGTACCGGCTGGTTCTCCACCGTGTCGGTCACGTAGAGCCGCGAGATCGGGCTGGAGTCCAGGCGCTCCATCGACTTGCCGGTGAACACCCCGTGCGTCACCGCCGCGCGCACGCTCCGCGCACCGTGCTCCATCACGGACTCCGCGACCTCGGTGAGCGTGCCGGCGGTGATCGTGAAGTCGTCGACGATCACCGCGTCCCGGCCGCGTACGTCGCCGATCAGATCGACGACCCGCGCGGTCTCGGTGTGGTCGACGCGCTCCTTGTCGGCGATGGCGAGCGGCGCGCCGAGGCGCCTGGCGTACTTCCGTGCCTGCTTGGCGAACCCCGCGTCCGGTGACACGACGACGAGGTTCTCCGAGTCGCCGATGGCCTCGGCGAGCAGCGGGAGGGCGTACAGGTCGTCGACCGGCCGCGTGAAGAACCCCTGGATCTGCGGGGCGTGCAGGTCCATCGTGACGACGCGGTCGGCCCCGGCGACCTCGATCGACTGCGCGCAGACCCGGGCCCGGATCGACACCCGCGGCTCGTCCTTCTTGTCGGCCTTCGCGTAGCTGAAGTAGGGCATCAGCACGGTCACCGACGCGGCGCTGGCGCGCTTGAACGCGTCGATCCAGAACAGCAGCTCGACGAAGTTGTCATTGGCGGGGAAGACGGTGGACTGCACCAGGTGGACGTGCCGGCCCCGGACGTTCTGGTTGACCTTCACGAACAGGTTGCCGTCGGAGAACCGGATGACCTCCCCGCGCCCCGGCTTCACGCCCAGGTGATCACAGATCGCCGCGGTGAGCCGCGGACTGCCCGATCCGCCGAACACCAGCAACTCTTCGAACTCCGAACCGGTCACCCGCATCGCCTCCCGCGCGTCCGCCTCGATCATGCCCGGAAGAGGCCTGTTCGTCACTATCGATCTGCCGTGCGCCGGTCACCGGCCGGACGGATGCGCGAGCCCGTTCTCCCAGGCCCAGGCGGCGATCTGGACCCGGTTACGGACACCGAGCTTCGCCTGGACGCTGGCCAGGTGGCTCTTGACCGTGCTCACCGAGATGAAGAGCTCCGCGCCGATCTCCTGGTTCGTACGGCCCCGGGCGATGGCCCGGATGACCTCGGTCTCCCGTACGGACAGCGGCACCGCCGGAGGCGCGGCGGGAGTCCGGGCGGGCGCGAGGTGCCGGAGCAGTCGTACGGTGACCGACGGGGAGATCAGGGCGTCACCGCTGCCCGCGGCGCGTACGGCCTCGACGAGCAGGGCCGGGCCGGCGTCCTTGAGGATGAAGCCGACGGCGCCCGCGCGCAGCGCCCCGTAGACGTACTCGTCGAGGTCGAACGTGGTCACGATGACGACCCGGAGCGGGTCGGGAACGTCCGGACCGGCCAGGAGGCGCGTGACCTCGATGCCGTCGAGGCCCGGCATCCGGATGTCGACCAGGCACACGTCCGGTCGCAGCCGCCGCGCCAGGGCGACGGCCTCGGCCCCGTCGGCGGCCTCGGCGACGACGGTGATGTCCGGCTGGTCCTCCAGGATGAGGCGGAGCCCGCCGCGGACCATCGCCTGGTCGTCGGCGATCAGCACCCGGGTGCTCACGAGCGGCTCGGCACCGGCAGGCTGGCGCGCACCGACCAGCCGGCCCACGGCCGCGGACCGGCGACGAGGGTGCCGCCGAGGGCCTCGACGCGTTCGCGCATTCCGACGAGGCCGTACCCGCCCGAGTGGGGGAACCTCGGCGAACCGGCGGGGGAGGCGTCGTCGGTGACCTCGACGGTGATGTCGCGCCGGTCGTGGGTGAGGGCCACGATGACCTCCCCGGCGCCGGAGGCGTAGCGCGTGATGTTGGTGAGCGATTCCTGGACGACCCGGTAGACGGTCGCGGTCACCTCCGGCGGCCACGCGGGGTCCGGCGGCCCGTCGGGCAGGTCGAGGCGTACGGCCGGGCCGCGCCGGGCGAAACGCTCGACCAGGTCGGCCAGCGCCTCGGGCCCGGGGGCCGATCCGCCGGGATCGTCGGCCTCCCGGAGCAGGCCGATCACCTGGCGCATGGACGCGAGCGCCTCGGTGGCGGCGGCCTCGATGCCCGCGAGCGCGTCGTCGAGGCCGGCGGCGCTCCGGCGGGCGGCGATGCGGGCCCCCTGCGCCTGGAGCACGATGCCGGTGATGTGGTGGGCCGCCGAATCGTGCAGCTCCCGGGCCAGTTCGAGGCGCTCGTCCCGCCGTACGGCGTCGATGGCGGCCTCCCGGCGGGCGTCGAGGCGGCGCAGCACCAGCCCGGCTCCCACGATGGCGACCCATCCCTGCGCCATGATCCAGGTCGCGGAGTAGGAGACCGGGGCGCCGGTGGCCAGGAAGTGGGAGTAGCGCTCGAGACTGCCGGCCACCACGACCGCCCCGCCGGCCGCGACGGCCGCCGCCGTGCGGACCGGCAGCACCCTCACCGCCGAGGCGATGAGCACCCCCAGGGCGAGGATCGCGGCGCCGGACGGCTCGCCGGACAGGCCCCAGCGCCAGGCGGCCGCTTCGGCGACCCCGGCGACGGCGAGACCGGCCGCGGCGGCCCACGTACGCGAGCGCTCCCGCACCAGGGCGGCGGCCGACACCACAGCCCCGGCGGCGAGCGTGAGGGCCCAGTCGTCGTGCCGGCCCCTCAGGAGGTGGATCTCATAGCCCAGCGCCGCCGCGAACACGATGCCGAGCACGGCGTTCACGGCCGCTCCGGGGCGCGCCATCAGGCGATCCAGAAGACCCATGACGTTCAGGCTAGAGATCCGCCGCCACCGGCGGATCAGCCGAAAGTACGACCGGCCTGGCCGGAACCGTCCTTCCGGCCGGTACCCGCGCGGAGCCCGGGCCCGCACAGTGAACCGCATGCCTTTCACGGAGAGACGCTCATGAGCGCGGTGCTGCGGGCTCGGGGACTCGGCAAGAGATACCGGAGGCGCTGGGCGCTGGCGGACTGCACCCTCGACATCCCGGCCGGGCGGGTCGTCGGCCTGGTCGGCCCGAACGGGGCCGGCAAGTCGACGCTGCTGGGCCTGGCCGCCGGCCTCCTGACGCCGACGACGGGCACCATCCAGGTGTGCGGCGAACGCCCCGGCGCCGACCCGGCACAGCTCGCCAAGGTCGGCTTCGTCGCCCAGGACACGCCGACCTACGCCCGGCTCACCGTCGCCGAGCACCTCACGCTCGGCTCCCGGCTGATCCCGGGCTGGGACATGCGGCTGGCGACCGAGCGGGTGCGGCGGCTCGGCCTGCCCCCCGATCAGCGGGCGGGGAGCCTGTCCGGCGGCCAGCGCGCCCAGCTCGCCCTCACCCTCGCGCTCGCCAAGCGACCCCGGCTGCTGATCCTCGACGAGCCGGTCGCCGCCCTCGACCCGCTCGCCCGCAACGAGTTCCTCCGGGAGCTGAGCGACGCCGTCGCCGGCCGGGAGATCAGTGTGGTGCTCTCCTCGCATCTGGTCTCCGACGTCGAACGGGTCTGCGACCACCTCATCGTGCTCGTCGGCTCCCGGGTCCAGGTCGCCGGTGACGTCCGCGAGCTGCTGGCCGCGCACCACCTGATCGGCGCGCCGCACCTCGACCCCGCCGCCCTCCCGCCGGGCGTGCACGCCGTCTCGGCCGACCGCACCGACCGGCGGACCACCCTGCTCGTCCGCGCCGACGTCCCGGTCGACGGCCACGGCTGGGCGGTGACCCCGGTCGGGCTGGAAGACCTCGTCCTGGCGTACATGAGCCGGTCCACCCCGGTCCTGGAGGAACAGCGATGATCTGGCTCACCTGGCGGCAGCTCCGTACGCAGGCGGCCGTGGTGTTCGGCGCCGTCGCCGTCCTCGCCGCCCTCCTCCTGGCCACCGGCCCGCGGATCGCCCACCTGTACCACGCCCACGGCAGGGCGTTCCTCGACGAACTGGGCCGCACCGAGAGCGGCCTCTATCTCATCGGCACCTTCGCCGTGCTCTTCGCCCCCGCCCTCATCGGCACGTTCTGGGGCGCCCCGCTGGTCACCCGGGAGCTGGACGCCGGGACGCACCGGCTGGCCTGGACCCTGACCACCCGCACCCGATGGCTGCTCGTCAAGCTCGGGGTCGTCGGCCTGGTCGCGATCGCCGCCACCGGGCTGCTCAGCCTCGTGGTGACCTGGTGGAACGGCCCGATCGACGCGGCCATCGCCCGCAACAGCGGCGCACCCGGCCACGGCGTGTTCCTGTTGCCGCGCCTGCACGCCCTGGTCTTCGACACGCGCGGTGTCGTCCCCATCGGCTATGCCGCGTTCGCCTTCGTCCTCGGCGTCACCATCGGCGTCGTCATCCGGCGGACCCTGCCCGCGATGGCCCTCCTCCTCGCCCTCTTCACCGTCGTCCAGGTCACGATGGCCCTGGAAGCCCGGTCGCACCTGCTGCCTCCGGACCACGTCACCACCACGATCACCTCGGCGAACCTGATGCTCATCGACATCAGCGGGAACCTCACGGTGCGGATCGACGAGCCCGGCGCCTGGATCGTCTCCCAGCACACCGTCGACGCCGCCGGTCAGGCGGTCTCCCCGCCGTCCTGGGTGGGGAAGTGCCCGCTGGAGACAGGGCAGGCGTCTCAGACCTGCTTCGACAGGCTCACCGCCCTCGGTTACCGGCAGCGGGTCGCCTACCACCCCGCCGGTCGTTTCTGGACCTTCCAGTGGGAGGAGACGGCGATCTACCTGGTCGCCGCGCTCTGCCTGGCCGGATTCTGCGTCCGATGGATCCGCCGGCGCGTGTCCTGACCGGCCCTCTGCCGACCGGCGCCCTCCCGAAACCCGGCCCCGCTCGCCGGTAGGGCGCCACTTCCTTCTCCTGAAGTCCTCCGGGGTGTGAAACTCTCGGTCGGGTGAGGAGGGACCATCGATGGACGTCCTGATCAGAGAAGCCTCGGCCGTCGACGCCCCCGTGATAGCCGAGCTGGTGACGCAGCTCGGCTATCCGTCGACCGTGGAGCAGACCGCCGACCGGATCGCGCGGTGGCGAAAGGATCCGCTCAGCCGTGTCGTCGTCGCGACGCTCGACGATCACGTGGTCGGGGTCCTCGCCTTCCACGCCATTCCCTTCTTCGAACGCGACGGCCGGCGCGGCAGAGTGGTGTCCCTGGTGGTGGACGCGGAGGCTCGCGGGCACGGGGTCGGGGCCCGGCTGATGAGCTTCATCGAGGCGGAGGCGCGCCGCCTCGGCTGCGAGGACCTCGAGCTCACCAGCTCCCGGTACCGCACCGGCGCGCACGCCTTCTACAAGCACCTGGGCTTCGAGGACGCCTGCCACCGCTCCGCCCGATTCGTCCGCCCCCTGAGCACCCCCGGGGACGTCAGCTGACGACGTCCTTGGAGCGGAAGCGGCGGACGGCCAGGGCGAGAAAGACGATGGCGTACGAGGCGGACAGGGCCGTGCCCTTGATCATGCCGGTCCACTCCAGGTGCGGCTGGAGGGCGTCGGTCCAGGCGAACGTCCAGTGCGTCGGCAGGAACTCCCGCCAGTGGCCGAGCGCCGTCACCGCGTCGATGATGTTGCTGAGGATGACGAGGCCGACCGCGCCGCCGACCGCGCCGAGCGGCGAGTCGGTGGTGACGGACAGCAGGAACGCCAGGGCGGCGACGACCAGCTCGGACGCGAGGATGTAGGCGACGATGATCAGCAGCCGGGTGAGGGCCGTGCCGTTCGGCAGCGCGACGTCGCCGCCCGGCACCCGCAGGCGGGCCCAGCCGAAGACGTAGATTCCGGTGATCATCGCCATGGCGGGCAGGCTGACCACGGCCAGCGCGGCGTACGCCAGGGCGACGATCAGCTTCTGACGCAGCAGCCGGACGCGCGGCACCGGGGCGGCGAGGAGGTAGCGCAGGGACGCCCAGCCCGCCTCGCTCGCGACCGTGTCGCCGCAGAACAGCGCCACCGCCACGACGAGCAGGAAGCCCGAGGACGCGAACAGCGTGAACGCCGTGAAGTTCAGCGCGCCCGCGGTCGCCACCGTGACGAGGCCGGGGGTGTTCGCGGCGTCCCCCGAGGGCGAGCCGCCGATCTTGAAGGCGGCGGCGAGCACCCAGGGCAGGGCCAGCAGGACCAGGAACGCGATCCAGGTGCGGCGCCGGCGCAGCTGCCGGACGGCCTCGACGCGCAGCGGCAGCGTCCGGCGCCGCCGGTACGCGGGATCCTCGGCCGCGCGCCCACCTCGGCCGTCGAGCGCCTCCTGTGTCACCGGGCCTTCCCGATCCGTCACGAGCCGTCTCCGATCAGCGCGAGGAAGGCGTCCTCCAGGCGGCGGTGCGGCGTCACCCGGTCCACCGGAACACCGCCCGCGACCAGGGCGGCGACCACGGCCGCCGGGCCCGAGCCGTCCAGGCGCACGAGGACGCCGGGGGCGTACGGCTCCGCGCCCTCGACGCCCTCCAGCGCGGTCAGCACGCTCATCGCGCGGTCGACCTCCGGGGTGCCGATCAGGATCGAGCCGTCGTGGCCGGCGATCTCGGCGACGGGGCCGGCGGCGACGAGCGTGCCCCGGTGCATGACGACGACGTCGGTGCAGGTCTGCTCGACCTCGGCGAGCAGGTGGCTGGAGATGATGACGGTCCGGCCCGCGGCGGCGTACCGCACGAGGACCTCGCGCATCTCGGCGATCTGCGGCGGGTCGAGGCCGTTGGTCGGCTCGTCGAGGACGAGCAGGTCGGGCAGGCCGAGCATGGCCTGGGCGATGGCGAGCCGCTGCCGCATCCCCTGTGAGTAGGTGCGCACGGGCCGCCGGATCGCGTCGCCCAGCCCGGCGATCTCCAGGGCCTCGTCGAGGTAGGCCTCGCCGCGCCCGGCGGCCTTCCAGTACAGCTCCAGGTTGTCGCGGCCGGACAGGTGCGGCAGGAAGCCGGGGCCCTCGACGAACGAGCCGAGCCGCGCCAGCACCGGGGCGCCGGGCCGGACGGGCTCGCCGAAGATGCGGATGTGCCCGGCGTCGGGGTGGATCAGGCCCATGAGCATGCGCAGCGTGGTGGTCTTGCCGGCGCCGTTCGGGCCGAGCAGGCCGCAGACCTGCCCGCGTTCGACGCGGAAGGACAGGTCGTCCACCGCCAGGTGGCCGTTCTTGTACCGCTTGGTGAGCCCGCTGATCTCCAGCGGTACCTCGGGGTCGCCGGGGCCCGCGCCGCCCCGTCGCCGCCCGCGCCCCGTCGCCACGAGGACGACGGCCGCCGCCACCGCGATCGCCGGGAGGCCCCACACCCACCAGGGCAGCGGGGCCGAGGGCGTGCGCAGCGCCGGGTCGACGGGGACGGTGAGCGGGGAGTCCACGGACACGCGGTACGAGGCGGCACGGGTCGGGGAGGCGAAGCCCATGTCGGTGGTGCTGAACACGACCCGGACGCGGTGCCCCGCGTCGAAGCGGTGGTCGAGGGCGGGCAGGGCGACGTCCACCGTGCCGTCGGCGTTGAAGGGGGCGGCCAGTCGGCGGGCCGGCTCGGCCTGGCCGTCCGGCCCGACGTCGTACACCTTGGCGAACAGCGTCGCCCGCCCGCCGGCGACGTGGACGCGGACGTGCGCGGACCCGGTGAGCGTCACCGGAGCGTCCAGGGGCTCGGTCTCGAACACCGCCGACTGGCCGGGCATGTCGAACGGGGCGCCCCCGGCGCCGAGCCCGCCGGCCGCGTTCAGCGCGCCGAGCCCGGGCAGCGTGGAGATGGACGCGGGCGACCCGCCCGCGGGGTTCTGGATCGTCTGTTCCTGGCCGCCCAGCGGGAGCGTGCGGCGGGACGCGCCGGACAGGCCCGGATACCGGGGCGCGGCGGCGGCGGTGACGACGACGCGCTGGGTGGAGGAGTCGATGCCGCCGCTCCGCGTGACGGTGAACCCGCTCTCCGCCGCCGTGCGGTCGCCCTTGAGGTACCGGTCGAACCAGCCCGTGACCAGGCCGCGGACCCGCGTGGTCTCCGGGTCGCCGCCGTCGTGCCCGCCCTGGAACCACACGACCTTCACCGGCGCGCCGGCGACCGCCCGCGCGTTGCCGTCGGCCTGGTCGAGGGGGAACAGCGAGTCCGACTGGCCCTGGACGAGGAGCGTCGGGACGTGGATCCGGCCGGCGACGGAGGAGGCGCTGGACCGGCGCAGCGTCGCGACCGCCTCGGGCGTGGGCCGCCCGGTCTCCGCGACCTTCTGGTACATCGCGCACAGCGACGGCAGGAACCGTCCACACCCTGTGGACGACGCGCCCGCGGTGAAGAAGATGCCGGCCCAGACCTTCTTGAACACACCGTTCGCGGCGCCCTTCCCGGTGGCGTCGGGGAAGAGCGAGTCGGCCAGGTCGTACCACGTGATCTGCGGCGCGATGGCGTCGACGCGGCGGTCGTACGCGGCGGCCAGCAGGGCGATCCCGCCGCCGTAGGACTGTCCGGCGACGCCGACGCGCGGGTCACCGGGCCCGTCGAGCCGCACCTCGGGGCGGCGGGCCAGCCAGTCGATCAGCTGCCGGACGTCCTTCACGTCGTAGTCGGGGGAGTCCAGGGTGATCTCGCCGTCCGAGCGGCCGAAGCCGCGCGCGGACCAGGTGAGCACGGCGTACCCGTGCCGGGCCAGCCGCTCGGCCTCGCCGCGGGTGTCGTCCTTGCTGCCGCCGAACCCGTGCGCGAGCAGCACCGCGGGGGCGCGCCCGTGGCCGGCGGGCGCGAAGAACGTCGTGTCGAGACCGACGTGCCGGTCGTCGTGCGGCCCGTCGACCACCTGGATGCGCTGCTCCGACGTCCGCACGTGCGGCGGCCCCGGCAGTGCCGCCCAGGTCACGCCGCCCGCCAGCACGGCCGCCGCGCCGACGACCGCCGCCCACCGACCCCGCCTCATGGCGTAGACCCTACGCGGCGTGTAACAGAACGCGGACACCGCACGGACAGGGTCATGACACTGGTTGACGATCTTGGTCCGCATGTCGTCTCCGAGCATTCTCGACGTCCGGACCCCGGTACGGTCACGCCCGCCCGCGGTCCGTCCGCGGCGCCGGCCCTCCTGGCCGCTGCTCGTCCTGGCCGGCTGGCTCGCCCAGGTCGGCATCCGGTACGCGCTGACCGGCGGGAACGGCGTCCCGGTCGCGTTCCCCGACGAGAGCGGGTACCTCCTCGCGGCACGGTGGCTGACCGGCGGCCCGGGCGGCGACCTGTCGGGCAGCACCTTTTACCAGGGCGGATACCCGCTGCTGATCAGCCCCGCGTTCTGGCTCGGCCACGACCCGCAGACCTGCTACCGGATCGTGCTGGGGATCAACGCCCTCGTCGGCGCGTCGATCTTCCCGCTCGGCGTCGTCGCGCTGCGCCGGATGCGCCTGGCCCGGCCGCAGGCGTACGCGCTGGCGTTCGGCGCCGCGCTGCTGCCCGCGGCGACGGTGTTCGGCGGGTTCGCGCTCACCGACGCGGTCCTGCCGACCCTGCTCCTCGGCTGGCTGCTCGCGCTGCACTCCTTCCTGCGCGCCTGGTCCCGGGGGCGGAACACCTCCGGGGACGCCCGGCGTATGTACGCGCGGCGGACCGTGGCGGCCGGCTCGCTGGCGGGCCTGGCCGCGGCGTACGCCTACACGACGCACGCCCGCGGATCGGTCGTCCTCGCCGTGCACGTCCTCACCCTGGCCGCCGTCCTGGGGCGCGACCTGGTACGGAAGGGGACGCCACGCGCCGCCGTCCCGGCAGAACCGGGGAGGCCGCGCGCCGCGGTCGTGGCAGAACGGGGGAGGCCGCGCGCCGCCGTCCGGCCGCTCCTTGTCCCGGCGGCCGTCGTCCTCCTCGCGGTCGGCGCCGGGTGGGCGCTGAACGGCGCGGTACGGTCCGCGCTGTACCCCCACGGTGTCCGGAACCTCGGCGGCCTGCTGTCCACGCGGCTCACCACGGTCGCGGGCCTGGAGTGGGCCGTGTGCGGCGCGGCGGGCCAGATCTGGTACCTCATCGTCGCCACCTGGGGGCTCGCGGGGATCGGCCTCGTCGCCGCCGCCCGTACGCTCTGCCGGCCCTGGAGCGCCCCGGCCGACCGGATCCTGTCCGGGGTGCTGCTGGCCGCGACCGCCGGCACCGCCCTGGCGTCCTCGGCGGCGCTGCCGG
The DNA here is from genome assembly GCF_024055715.1 of Actinoallomurus soli. Lineage (GTDB taxonomy): Bacteria > Actinomycetota > Actinomycetes > Streptosporangiales > Streptosporangiaceae > Actinoallomurus > Actinoallomurus soli. The sequence continues at coordinate 47,832 of NZ_JAMXMV010000002.1, read as the reverse complement.
ACGAACACCGGGTCGGCAACTACTTCTACGGCCGCTACCTCGCCTGCCTCGCCGTCGCGCACGCGCTGTGCGGCCTCGCGGTGCTGATCCGGCGGCGGCACGCCCTCGCCGGGTACGCCTGCGCGGCGGGGGTCGTGCTCGTCGGGGCCGGGCTGTCCGCCGCGGTGTTCGCCGGGGACCGGCTCACCCACTACACGTTCATCGCCTTCGACTTCCCCGAGACGTGCTTCCTGACCTGGGACTGGACGTCATTCCGGCTCGGAGCTTCCTCGCTCGCCGCGTTCGGGCTGCTGAGCGCGCTCGTCGTCCTGGCGTTCCTGCCGCGCCCGGCGTGGACGATCGCCGCCGGGCTCACGGCGTTCAACCTCGTCGCGGCCCTCGTCATCGCCAAGCCCTGGCTCCCGGCGCGCGAGCCGATCTTCCGCCCCGGCCCGCCGTACGGGGGAGTGGCCGTCGACGCGGGCCTGACATGGCGGGTCTGGGTGCGGCAGACCTACCAGGTCTGGTGGACGCAGATCGGCTTCTTCCACTCCGCGAATGAGGCGCCACCTACGGGGACCTGCATGGTCATCGTGCCGGTTCCGGAGCGTACGGCGCCCGGCGCGTCGTGGCGGCGGCACCCGGACGGCTGGCGGCTCGCGTACTCCGGCGTCTCGCCCGCGCCCTGGGCGGCGTGGAGAAGTTCGCGATGTTCCAAGACTGTGACATGATCATTTTGTTCTGACCATTGCGCCGACTGTCCTGATAATGGGCGCGTGGCGACAATCTTGCTCGTGGAGGACGACCCGTCGGCCCGTGCCGGACTCGAGTTCGCGCTGACCCGGCTCGGCCACTCCGTCACCGCGCGCGAGACCGGCGAACTCGGTCTCGAGCAGGTGCGCACGCAACGTCCGGAGATCGTCATCCTCGACGTCATGCTGCCGGGCATCGACGGCGTCGAGGTCTGCCGCCGGATCCGTGCGGAGGACTCCCTGCCCGTCATCCTGCTCACCGCCCGCAGCGACGACATCGACGTCGTCGTCGGCCTGGAGGCCGGGGCCGACGACTACGTCGTCAAACCGGTCGAGCCGCGCGTCCTGGACGCGCGGCTGCGGGCGGTCCTGCGCCGCGTCGAGCGCGCGCCAGGGGACCGTTCCACCCACGGTGACCTGGTCATCGACCGCGGGACGATGAAGGTGCGGCGGGCCGGCCAGGACGTGCACGTCACCGCCACCGAGCTCCGGCTCCTGCTCGAACTGTCCCGGCACCCCGGCCAGGTGCTGACCCGGCAGCAGCTGCTGGCCTCCGTGTGGGAGCACGACTTCCTCGGCGACTCGCGGCTCGTGGACGCCACCGTGCAGCGCGTCCGGTCGAAGATCGAGGACGTGCCGTCCCGGCCGAAGTACATCGAGACCGTACGCGGCTTCGGCTACCGCTTCGTCGCCTCGTGATCGGGCTGCGCGGTCGGCTCGTCGCGGCGTTCGCCGCCGTGGCGCTGCTGGCCTCGGCGGTCACCGCGGGGATCGCGTACTGGCTCGTACGGCGGGCGTTGCTGGAGCGGGTGCAGAACGCGGTCGTCAACGACGTCCGCAACGTCCTCGCCCAGACGGTCCCCACGCGGCTGCCCGATACGACGCTGACCTCCGACCTGCTCCAGCCCATCAGCAGGGCCCTCGCCCGTCAGCCCGGCCGCCAGTCCTGGGTGCTGGGCGACGAGCCCGGCGGATGGGCCACCAGCGGCGCGCACTTCACCGGCCTGCGCATCCCGCCCAAGCTCATCGCCGCCGTCCGCGGGCCCGGCCCCCACAACCGGTTCGCCCGGCCGCTGCGCGGGCAGCAGATCTACTTCCAGCGGATCTCCTCGCGCGGAGTGCCGTACCTGGTCGTCGGCACGCCGGTCTACCTGCCGGCCACGGGCGGCCGTTTCGCCAGCCCCATCGAGGCGTACGTCATCGTGAGCCTCCAGCGCGAACGGGACGACCTCGACCGGATGGCCCGCTCGGTCGCGGCCGGGAGCGGGGCCGCCGTCGTCGTCGCGCTGCTGCTGGCCCTGCTCGCCGCGCGCAGCGTGCTGCGGCCGGTCCGCCGGCTCGCCGCGGCCGCGCAGGGCTTGGGCGCCGGCGACCTGCAGCGGCGGGTCGACGCGCGCGGCAGGGACGAGCTCGCCCGCCTCGCCCGGATCTTCAACTCCAGCGCCGAGGCCCTGGAGGCCAGCGTCACCGAGCTCCGGGAGATGGAGCGGTCGGCCCGCCGGTTCGTGGCCGACGTGTCCCACGAGCTGCGCACGCCGCTGACCGCGATGACCGCCGTCACGGACGCCCTGGAGGAGGAGGCCACCGGAAGTGCCGCCACGGCCGCCGGCCTGGTGGCCGAGGAGACGCGCCGACTGCGCACCCTGATCGGTCACCTGCTGGAGATCAGCAGGCTCGACGCCGGGGCGGCGGCGCTCGTCCTGGACGACGTGGACCTGCCGGAGCTGGTCGTGCAGAGCCTGCGGCTGCGCGACTGGAGCGAGGAGGTCGAGACCGACCTCGTCCCCGACCTGCGCGCCCGCGTCGACCCCCGGCGCTTCGACATGATCCTGGCGAACCTGGTCGGCAACGCCCTCAAGCACGGCGAACGCCCCGTCACCGTACGGCTGCGACGCTCGTACGTGCCGGACGGTCCCGGCATCCGGCTGCGTGTGTCCGACAGCGGGCCCGGCATCCCCGAGGAGGCGCGCAGGCACGTGTTCGAACGATTCTGGAAGGCCGACGCCGCGCGGACCCGCAGCGAGGGCAGCGGCCTCGGGCTCGCCATCGCCCGCGCCAACGCCGAACTGCACGGCGGCGAGCTGACCCTGCTCGACACCGACACCGGCACGACGTTCGAGCTGTGGCTGCCCAACCCGCCGGTGGAGCGCGTGTGAGGGCCCGCCGTGGGCTCGCCCGGTCCGCCGGCGGAACGCGCGTGACGGCCCGCCTCGGGTTCCGCGTCGTCCTCGCGGTGGCCGCCGCGCTCCTCGGCGCGGCCTGCGGGGTACGTCCCACCGGCCTCATCGGGGCCGGTGAGCCCGCCCTGGCGCAGCAGGCCGTCCCGCAGACGACCGTCTACCTCGTCCGGAACGGCCGGCTGGTGCCGGAGCGCCGCGTGGCCTTTCCCGGCGCTCCGCAGGCCGCGGTGTACGCCCTGTGGCTGAGCGGGCCGACCCAGGACGAGATCGCGGCGGGCATCTGGAGCCCACTCGCGAAACTCCCCCTGTACGAGATCACGGTGGACGACGGGATCATGACGGTCCACTACGACCGGAGCGGACTGATGACCCGTCTGGTCATGGCGCAGCTCGTCTGCTCCGGCACCGCACAGCCGGATGTCCGCCGGGTGCGGGCGGCCGGCTGGGAGCAAATGGTCGGCCAGGAGGCCGCGCCCGGCCGGCCCCCGTTCGACCTCCGCCACCCGCCGCGCGGCTGGACGGTCGTCGTCGGCCACCAGAAGAAGTGCTCGGACTACGCCGACCTGATGGCTCCCTGACCGGTCCTCAGAGCGAGCGCACCGCGGGCAGCAGCTCGCGTTCGGCCCAGGAGATGAAGGAGTCCTGGTGCTCGCCGCCGATCTGCACGATGGCGATCTCCTGGAACCCCGCGTCGACGAACCCCTTGATCTTCTCCACGTGCTCGTCGACGTCCGGGCCGCACGAGAGCTGCTGGGCGACCTGGTCCGGGGTGACGAACTGACTCGCCGACTCGAACGCGCCCGTGCCCGGCAGGTTCGCGTTGACCGGCCAGCCGAGGCCGAACCACCGGAACTGCTCGTGCGCCCGCTTGACCGCCGCCTCCCGGTCGGTGTCGTACGCGATGGCGAGCTGCCCGACGCGCGGCTTGCCGGATCCGCCCGCGGCGTCGAACATCTCACCGAGCTCACCCTTCGGCTCGGTGGCGATCATGAGATCCGCCTGCTCGCCCGCCAGCCGGCACGACTCGGGCCCCGACACGGCCACGCCGATCGGGATCCGCTCGTCGGGCAGGTCCCACAGCTTGGCCGACTCCACGTCGAAGTGCGCGCCCCGGTAGTCGATCGTCCCGCCGTCGAAGAGCGCGGAGATCACCTCGATCGCCTCGCTCAGCATCTCGTGCCGGACGCTCGTCATCGGCCAGCCCTTGCCCACGACGTGCTCGTTGAGGTTCTCCCCGGCGCCCAGGCCGAGACGGAACCGCCCGCCGGACAGGATCTGCACGGTGGCGGCCTTCTGCGCCACGATCGCCGGGTGGTAGCGCATCGTCGGGCACGTCACGAAGGTCATCAGCGGAATGCGCTCCGTGGCCTGCGCGGCGGCCCCCAGGATCGCCCAGGCGTAGCCGGCATGGCCCTGCGCGGGCAGCCAGGGGAAGTAGTGGTCGCTGATCACCGAGAAGTCGAACCCGGCGTGCTCGGCGGCACGGACATCGCGCACCAACTGGTCCGGAGCCGCCTGCTCGCACATCATCGTGTATCCGATGGCAACCATGTCTCTTCCCCTCTCCATGGTCCTCGGGCCGGCCGAAGCCCGTACCCAGGGTGCTGATGACCTGACGCTAATACCCGACTCCGTCGAGTGAATCCTGAACGGCGCACGTAAGATCGATAACGGTCCCGGACCCGAGCCTCCTCCGGGTTCGGCGCCGCGTTCGCGGCACCTGCTACCCGGACAGGACCGGCGAAAACCTGGGTTACGGTCGGCGGCCGCAGATGCGGAAGCCCCCCGGTCTGGCGCGCCAGGCCGTCCGCATGATGCCATTGACCCGATTCACGCCTTGGCGAGAGACTTCCGCCCGCCCCCACGCGGAGGAGAAGACACCTTGAGGTTCGCGGTTCACCGGTCCGCACGCCGACCGGCCTCCCCGCACGGACAGCCCCAGGAGCCCGGCGGGGACGCCGAGGACACGACCCGTCCGATGCCTCCGGTCCCGTCCCCGCCGCCGGTCGACGCTCCCGAGCCGGGCGCGACGGCCGCCGCGGCGCCGACGCCTTCCGCGGAGCCCGCGCCTTCCGGGCAGCCGGCGCCTACCGTGCCACCCGGGGTTTCCGCGGAGCCCGCATCCACCGGGCAGTCGGCGCCTTCCGCGTCGTCCGCGCTCGCCGCGCCCTCCGAGCAGGCCGGTGGCGACGCCGAGAGCCCGACCCGTCCGATGGCCCCGGTGGGGCCATCGGTGCCCGGCGGCGGCGACGCGGCCGGCCGGACGCGCCGGATGCCGCCCGTCGGTACCCCGCTCGCCCCGGCACCGGACGCCGCCGGCAGGACAACCTCCGGCGGCGGACAGCCGTCCTCCTCCGGGGAACCGGTGGAACGGAGGTCGGTGTTGCGGATCGTGCGGCGCACGGGCGCACGGCCGGGCCGACGGCCCGGCGCGGGGGCCGCGCGGCGGGCCGACGGCCGGCCGGGGCTGATCGCGGTCATCGTCATCCTGTGGCTCGTCATCGCCGCCATCGCCCTGACCGGGACGCTCATCGTCGCGTTCTCCCAGGAGCACCCGACGCGCTTCGCCGCACCACTGAAGATCTTCCCGGTCACGCAGGCGATCCCCGGTCAGCAGTGCCCGGCCGGAGTCCAGGGGATGATGGGCCAGACCGGGATCGGGCCCGTCTGCTACGAGCTGACCGAAGGCATCACCATCAAGCGGGTGAACGACCTCCACGTCGAGCGCGCCAAGCAGGGCGGCGGGTACGCCGTCTCGATCAGCCTCACGCCGGCGGACGGCAGGGCGCTCAAGCGCCTCACCCGCAACGCCGCCGGCCGCAACTTCGCGCTGACCGTGCGCGACCAGGTCGTGGCCGCGCCCCGGGTCGACGCCCCGATCACCAAGGGCCGGGTGCTCATCACCGGCAACCTCAGCCAGAGCGCCGCCGCAGAGATCGTGAACCGGCTCAAGACCGGGAAGGGAGCGCCGGTGCCCACCCCGGTCCCCGTCTACACGCCCCCGGCGCCGGCCCCGACCCCCACGTCGACCTCGCCGACCCCGTCGCCGACTCCGGACCAGACGTCGACCTCGACCTCGTCGACCTCGCCGAGCCCGACGCCGACCGGGACGACGTCGGCTCCGACGCCGGGCGCGACGACGACCACGAGCCACCCCCTGTCGGTCTGATCAGCCGCCGAAGGAGCCGTGCCGGCCGGCGCCGTCCCGGAACCGCTGGACGCCGGCCAGGCCGGTCTCCTCGAGGACGGCGCGGCCGTGGCGGTACTCGTTCGCGATCGCGGCGTCCTCCTCCAGGCCCTGCTGCTCGAGCATGGACATGCGGTCGTGCCGCAGGCAGTCCTGGGGGAACCCGGCGATCTGGGCGGCCAGCTCCTCCGCGGCCGCGCGCGCACGTCCCGGCGGCACGACGCGGTTGACCAGGCCCATCTCGTGCGCCTCGGCCGCAGGCACGGCACGACCGGTGAGGATCAGGTCGGCCGCCCGCGACTCGCCGATCAGGCGCGGCAGGCGCACGGTCCCGCCGTCGATCAGGGGGACGCCCCAGCGGCGGCAGAACACCCCGAGCACGGCGTCCTCCTCGGCGACGCGCAGGTCGCACCAGAGCGCCAGCTCGAGGCCGCCCGCGACGGCGTGCCCGCTGATCGCCGCGATCACGGGCTTGGACAGCCGCATCCGCGTCGGCCCCATCGGGCCCTCGGAGGAATGGGACACGTCGTGCGCGGAGGCGCCCGCGCCGGGCGGATCGACCCGGTTGCCGCGGTCGGTGCCCAGCGCCTTCAGGTCCGCACCCGCGCAGAAGGCGCCGCCCTCGCCCCACAGGACGGCGACGCTCGCCTCCTCGTCGGCGTCGAACCCCTGGAACGCCTCGGCCAGCGCCCGCGCGGTCGGCCCGTCCACCGCGTTACGCACCTCGGGACGGGCCAGCACCACCGTCGTCACCGGCCCCTGCTTCTCCACGCGAACGCCCATGGAACCGAACGATTCCATGGGCGTGCGAACGGAACAAGGGAGGTCAGTCGATGCGCCAGGTGTCCCCACTGCCGAGCAGGGCCGCCAGGTCGCCCTGGCCCTGCTGGGCGATCGCCTCGTCGATCTGGGTCCGCATCAGCTCGTCGTACGACGGGCGCTCGACGTTGCGGAAGATCCCGATCGGCGTGTGCTCGAACGCCGGCGAGTCGAGCCGGGACAGTGCGAACGCGAGCGAGGGGTCCGGGTTCGTGGCGTCGTGCACCAGGACGTCCGGAGAGTCGGCCGGGACGACCTCCAGCGAGCCGGAGGCCGAGCGCCGCAGCGCCTTGTCCCGGTTCGCGCCGAACACGATGGGCTCACCGTGCTCGAGCCGGATCGTCACGTCGTCGCGGGTCTCGGGGTTCTTCAGCGGCGCGAACGCGTCGTCGTTGAAGATGTTGCAGTTCTGGTAGATCTCGACCAGCGCCGTGCCGTTGTGCGTGGCGGCCTCCCGCAGCACCGACTGCAGGTGCTTGCGGTCGGAGTCGATGGTCCGGGCGACGAACGACGCCTCCGCGCCGATGGCCAGCGAGATCGGGTTGAAGGGGGAGTCCAGCGACCCGAGTGGGGTCGACTTGGTGATCTTCCCGATCTCCGAGGTCGGGGAGTACTGCCCCTTCGTGAGCCCGTAGATCCGGTTGTTGAACAGCAGGATCTTCAGATTCACGTTGCGGCGCAGCGCGTGGATCAGGTGGTTGCCGCCGATCGACAGCGCGTCGCCGTCACCGGTCACGACCCACACCGACAGGTCCGGCCGCGAGGACGCCAGCCCGGTGGCGATCGCCGGGGCGCGCCCGTGGATCGAGTGCATCCCGTAGGTGTTCATGTAGTACGGGAACCGCGACGAGCAGCCGATGCCGGAGACGAAGACGATGTTCTCCCGCTTCAGGCCCAGCTCCGGCAGAAAGCCCTGCACCGCCGCGAGGATCGCGTAGTCACCGCACCCGGGGCACCAGCGGACCTCCTGGTCGGTCTTGAAGTCCTTCGCGGTCTGCCGCTCGGGGTCCTTCGGCACGAGGGCGAGAGGGTCGCTCATGAATTGATCACATCCCGGATGACGTCCGCGAGCTCTTCTGCCTTGAAGGGCAGGCCGCGGACGCGGTTGTAGCCGATCACGTCGACGAGGAAACGGCCGCGCAGGATCAGCGCGAGCTGACCCAGGTTGATCTCCGGCACGATCACCTTGTCGTACGAGCGCAGCACCTCTTCGAGATTGGCCGGGAACGGGTTCAGGTGACGCAGGTGCGCCTGCGCGACCTTGTCCCCGGAGACCCGGATGCGGCGCACGGCCGCGGCGATCGCGCCGTACGTGCCGCCCCAGCCGAGGACGAGCACGCGCGCGTCACCGTCGGGGTCGTCGACGGCCACCGGCGCGATGTCGCGGGCGATGCCGTCGATCTTCGCCTGGCGGAGCCGCACCATCAGGTCGTGGTTGTCCGGGTCGTAGGAGATGTTGCCGCTGCCGTCGGCCTTCTCGATGCCGCCGATGCGGTGCTCCAGCCCCGCCGTGCCCGGGACGGCCCAGGGGCGGGCCAGCGTGTCCGGGTTCCGCTTGAACGGCTGGAACTCCTCCTGGCCCGGCTGTGCGAAGGCCGGATCGATCTGCGGCAGCGCGTCGACCTCGGGCACCTGCCACGGCTCGGAGCCGTTCGCGAGGTACCCGTCGGACAGCAGGATCACCGGCGTCCGGTACTTCACGGCGATGCGCGCCGCCTCGATCGCGGTCGCGAAGCAGTCCGACGGCGTCGCGGGCGCCACCACGGGCACCGGCGCCTCGCCGTTGCGGCCGTACATCGCCTGCAGCAGGTCGGCCTGCTCGGTCTTGGTCGGCATGCCCGTCGACGGGCCCGCCCGCTGCACGTCGATGACGACCAGCGGCAGCTCCGTCGCGACGCCCAGGCCGACCGTCTCGGCCTTCAGCGCGAGGCCCGGACCGGACGTCGTCGTCACGCCGAGCGCGCCGCCGAACGACGCGCCGAGCGCCGCGCCCACCGCCGCGATCTCGTCCTCGGCCTGGAACGTTCGAACCCCGAACCGCTTGTGCTTGGACAGTTCGTGGAGGATGTCCGAGGCCGGCGTGATGGGGTACGAGCCGAGGAACAGCGGCAGCCCGGACCGCACGCTCGCCGCGATCAGCCCGTACGCGAGCGCCATGTTGCCGGAGATGTTGCGGTACAGCCCCGGCGGCAGCGTCGCCGGCTTCACCTCGTACGACACCGAGAACGACTCGGTCGTCTCGCCGTAGTTCCAGCCCGCTTGGAAGGCCGCGATGTTGGCCTTCATGATCTCGGGCTTCTTGGCGAACTTCACCTCGAGGAACCGGACCGTCGCCTCGGTCGGCCGGTGGTACAGCCAGGACAGCAGCCCGAGCGCGAACATGTTCTTCGCCCGCTCGGCGTCCTTCTTGGAGATGTCGAAGTCCTCGAGGGCCTTCACCGTCATCGAGGTGAGCGGCAGCGAGTGCACGCGGTACTCGTCGAGCGAGCCGTCTTCGAGGGGGTTGGCCGCGTACCCGACCTTCGCCAGCGCGCGCTTCGTGAACTCGTCGGTGTTCACGATGAGGTCCGCGCCGCGCGGCAGGTCGCCGACGTTCGCCTTGAGGGCCGCGGGGTTCATCGCGACCAGGACGTTCGGCGCGTCGCCCGGCGTCAGGATGTCGTGGTCGGCGAAGTGCAGCTGGAAGCTGGAGACGCCGGGGAGCGTGCCGGCCGGCGCGCGGATCTCGGCGGGGAAGTTGGGCAGTGTTGACAGGTCATTGCCGAAGGCGGCCGTCTCCTGAGTGAAGCGGTCGCCGGTCAGCTGCATGCCGTCGCCGGAGTCCCCGGCGAAACGGATGATGACGCGGTCGAGTTGCCGGACCTGTTTGGTCACAGAGCAGGACCTCCTCGACGCGCGGCACTCGGGCGGAGGGAGGCATCCGCCACCGACGTGCCACTTAGGCTTACCTTCATGCTACGTCCCGGATCACGTGGTTATTTCAACATTGGCCGCTAGAAGCGCGCTTGTGAGATGCGTCGCAGCGCCCAGTGATCCGCCCCGCTCGCATCACGCCCCCGTACTGATTTCCCAAGTCACGGCGTAGGCATACCTGCGATGGCGGCTCAGCGCGCTGCGGAGGGCGGCCGGATCAGGCCGCCGCCGGTTCCGGACACAGCGCGCTCGCCGACCGGCAGAGGTCGACGTGCAGCCGTGCGAAGAGCAGGAGTCCGGACACGTGCCGAACTATATGGCCTCACCCACGGCATTCCTCGAAACGGGGAGCCGCGGCATGTCCCGGCGGCCGCGCGGCCCGGGCCGGAACCGGGCCCGCGAACGCCGCGAAAGCCCGTGAAAACCGGTGGAACGGGGAGCGGCGGGCGCCGGGCCGCACGACCCGGCGCCTCCCGCCCTCAGTTCGTTCGCTGCTCCTGCGTGAGCTTGGCCAGCAGCCCGTTGACATCGGAGGCGGTGTTGACGGTCCCGGAGAACGACGGCGTCGCGTGGATGGTGAACCGCCCGACGTGCGAGCGGTACCAGGACGACCACGTGCCGCCGCTGGTCCGGCAGGACAACCGCACCTGGGTGTCCATCTTCGTCGACGCGGTGTCGGTGCAGGTCGACACGGCCGCCCCGTCGGTGGCGCCACTGAACTTGATCTTCATGCTGACGCGGACGCCTCCGGTCGAGTCGTGAAGCGACGTCGCCTTGACGTCGGCCCGCACCGTGCAGCTCGACTCGGTGCAACTGCCGAACTGCAGCCTGCTGAGCGGCAGCACGGTCAGGTCGGGGTCGTAGGCGTCCTTCAGCGCCTGCACATCCGTCCGGAGCCCGCTGAACACCTCGCCGGCGCCGGCGGAGGACAGCGCCTTGACGTCGAACACGTACTGATCCGACCCCGAGGCGCCCTCCAGCCGGAGCACCCGGCGGGGCGCGCTCTTGGTGATGTAGTACGTCCGGGCGCCGACCCTCACCTTGAGGGCCTGCACGCCGTTCACCGTCGTCCGCGCGGCGAGCGGGTCGTTCGCCGCCTGGCCGAGGACGGACGACAGCCGCGCGGGCGCCAGGTCGGCCAGGTTCAGCGTCGTGATGTCGTCAGGGGCCTTCGTCCACGTGCCACTCGCCTTCTCGGCGTCGTCCGAGTCCAGACCCTGGTCGTTCCAGTAGCCGCTGTTCGCCTTCAGGTAGGTGGTCCCGCCGACGTCGACCCGGCTGACCTGAGAACCGCTCGCGCTGAAGGTGCCGCGGGCGCTCCCCGCCTTCGTCACGCTGAACGTCGCCCGGCTCCCGCCGTAGGTGCCCGTGAGCGTCACCCCGGCCGCCTGGCCGATCGCATGACCCGCCTCGCGCGCCGCCTTGCCCGACGTGGTCTTGGGGTCGTCGCCGGAGCGGCCCAGCGCCACGACACCGACGACGGCGAGGACGACGAACACCACCCCCGCGCCGGCCAGCACAGAGATGAGGACACCCTTGGACTTCTTCGCCCGCGGGGGCGGCCCGTACTGGTACGGCTGAGGCGCGCCCCACCCCTGCCCGCCGCTCCAGCCCTGCGGGCCGCCGGGAGGTCCGGGCGGGCCACCGGGGTTCTCCCACGGCCCGAGCCCCGTGGGGCTCCCCGGATACGGGCCCGGCCCACCGACGCCCTGCCCGTACGGCCCGGGCCCGCCCGGGCCTGCCGTGTACGGCCCGGGCACCGGGTTCTCCCCGTACGGCCCTGGAGCGGCGGGTCCGCCGGGGTAGGGCCCAGGTCCGGCGGGATCACCGGGGTAGGGCCCGGGGGCGCCGGGTCCGCCGGGGTAGGGCCCGGGCATGGCCGGGTTCCCCGCGTAGGGACCGGGAGCGGCCGGGCCGCCCGCGTACGGGCCGGGGCCGCCGGGGTCCTGCGGGTGAGGGCCGGGTCCGATGGGGCCCGTGTCCGGCCCGGAGGGTTCGGCGGGCTCTTCGGGGCCGCCGGACACGGCGGGCGCGGAGGCCGCGGTCCCTTCCGGACCGAACGGCACCGCCGGTTGCTGAGGGGCGGCAGGAGCGGACGGAGGAGATCCCGGCTGCCCCTGCCACACTCCGGTCTCGGCCTGCGGCGCGGAAGGCCCCGCCCACGTACCGGTGCGGCCGTCGTCCGGCCCGGGCGACTCCGCCGGTTCGCCCGGATGCGGTTCGTCGCCTGGGGAAGACGCGGGCGCGGCATCGTTCACCGACCCATCCGCCTGGGCGGACTCCCCCTCCGACGCGGACTCGGCGGGCTCTCCGGCCCGGCCAGGCCACCCGGCCTCCGCGGACTGCGCGGGTTGCGCTGGCCGGCCGGCCTGCACGGCCTGGCCGGGCTGCCCGAACTGCGCGGGGTCGCCCTGGCCGGCCTGCACGGGCTGGCCGGGCTGCCCGGATTGGGTGAAGTGCGCGGGCGGTGGGGGCGGGAGCGGGGCCACCTGCCGGTCGTGCCCCGATCCTGCGCCTTGCGGGGACGGTTCGAGTGGGCTGGAGGGTTCCGTTTGCGCTGGACCTTCGCCTGGCGCGGACGTCTCCGCCCCTTCCGGCGATCCGGCGTGCTCGATCTCCTCCGGTTTTCCCGGTTGTTCCGGCGACGGCTCCTGAACGCCGTCTCGCTCCGTGCTCAATGATGTCCCCTGTATAACGATCGACGCCGTGACCTTACGTTTACGCTGATCGTCGGACAAGACGGAGAAGCGGTCTGTTACCCGGTCGATGCCCGTAAGATCACCGTCTGCCGCCCGCGCCCGCGCGGCGCCTCCGCCGGCTCCTCTCCGGCCACGGCCGGCTCCCCGAACGCCCCGTGTAGTGACGTGGCGACGTTCGTCCTGGTGACGGGCGGGCGGAACGCTCGGAAACGTGGGCGACAAAGCGCGAAGAACCGGCGGTTCGCATCGCGGAATGCCGCCATCACGGAGCCTTGGCTCGCAGGTCCGGGCCGGCCGTTCCGAGAGTTGTCCACAGGTTGTGGAGAAGGGTGGTGCCGGTCATTCCCTCTGCCGGATGCTCTTGACCATGGACCCGGTCGTCTTGATCTCCCGAAACCGCGGAGCCGTCACCTGTGCCCGTCCGGCTGCAAGTGGCCGGCCGCCGGACGGCGGCCAGAGCCCTCGCCGAGGAGCGGTCGAGCCGCCCGTTCCGCGGCATCGTCGCCTTACCCGGCCCGCCGCGTGCCGTCGCCGCCGCCGTTCGCTACGGCGGGATCGTCTCCCATACGCCGGCAGCCGAGCGGCGTCTTGGCCCGGCGCGGACCGCTCACCGAGCGTTCCGCGCCGGCGGGGTGAGGAACGCCGCGTCGGAGGCGGGTGAGGTCGTCCGCGGCGGGTGATCCGATTACGCTGAGGCTCGTGCACGGCTATTACGGGAACTACCTGACCGTCGTCGTGCTGTTCGCGATCGGCGCTGCGATCGTGGGCGGCGCGCTCCTCGCCAACCGGGCACTGCGCCCGCACCGGCCCACCCCGGAGAAGCTCACGACGTACGAGTGCGGTGTCGACCCGGTCGGTGAGGGCTGGGCGCAGTCGTACGTCCGCTACTACGTCTTCGCGTACCTCTACGTGGTCTTCGCGGTCGACGCGGTGTTCCTGTTCCCCTGGGCGACGGTCTTCTCCGCCAAGGGATACGGCTACGTCACGCTCGGTGAGATGTTCGTCTTCCTCGCCTTCATCGCCGCCGGCCTCGCGTACGCCTGGAAGAAGGGCGTCCTCGGGTGGGTCTGAGCCGCAGGCGGCGGGTCAGCCGTCCTGCGGCAGCGGCTCGGCCGGGTCGAACTCCACCGGATAGGGCAGCGTGACCCGGCTCTTGGTTCCGCCGGCCAGGCGTTCGGCGAGCCGGTAGGACCCTCTCTTCTCGTCGATCGCGTGCACGAGCACGACGGGCGGCTGCTCTCCGGGCTGCAGCCCACGGAATCTCCGCAGCTCCAGCCGCCAGAAGTACGGGATGCCGGCGCCGGCGTAAACGGAGGGAGCGAGTTCGCACAGTGACTGATCGAATACGTGGTGTTCTGTGAACGTGATCGGCCGGTGACAAGTCCGCCCCGCCGCGGCGATCCGTGTCCACCTTGCCGTGAGGCATGCCCCAAGGACACGTAAGAATGGGGGCATGGGTGCCGTCGATCTCCCCGAGCCGCGTATCGGGCCCGCCTCCCGGCTCGCCCCGAAGCCGATCAAGTTCGTGCTCAACTGGGGGCGGCGGTACTCCCTGTGGGTGTTCAACTTCGGCCTGGCCTGCTGCGCGATCGAGTTCATCGCGACGTCGATGTCCCGGCACGACTTCATCCGGCTGGGCGTCATCCCGTTCGCGCCGGGACCGCGGCAGGCCGACCTGATGGTGGTGTCCGGCACGGTCAGCGACAAGATGGCGCCGGCCGTGAAACGGCTCTACGAGCAGATGCCCGAGCCGAAGTACGTCATCTCGTTCGGCGCCTGCTCCAACTGCGGCGGCCCGTACTGGGACTCCTACTGCGTGACGAAGGGCGTCGACCAGATCATCCCCGTCGACGTGTACGTTCCGGGCTGCCCGCCGCGGCCGGAGGCGCTCCTGCACGGCATCCTCAAGCTGCAGGAGAAGATCGCCGCCGAGTCGCTCGGTGACCGGTACACCGGGAACGGTGAGGCCGTCGCGCCGCCGCCACCGGTCGTACGGCGGCCGCCCACGCCCGCGGTCCTGCGCCGGCCGCTCGTGCTGCCGCCCGTGCCCGAGCCGGAGGAGATCGAGGCGGCCGAGCAGCCCACGCAGAAGTTCACCGCGCTGAGTGAGGACGTCGCGGCGACGGGAACCCAGGAACTCCCGCCGGCCGCCGTACCGGCGCCCGAGAACGATCGGGCCGTGACGCGGGACTCCACCGAGACGCAGGACCTGCCCGTCCCCGAACTCCCGGCCTCCGGCGAGCCCTCCTCCGCCGCGGCGGAGACCCAGGAGCTCCCGACAGTGGATCCCGATCCCACCCCGGCTCCGCCTTCGCCGGGCGATCCCGACGTCGCGGACAGGCCGACCGAGGTACTGCCGCCGGTCCCCGACGCGAGCACCACTCAGGACCTCCCCACGCCGAAGGACCCGGGGACGACCCAGGAGCTGCCGGTCCCTGACGAATCCGACCGGCCGGCCGAGACGCCGCCGTCCGCGAAGGGCCCCGACGAGCCGACCGAGGTCCTGCCCACGGTCGACGAGACCGCAGCGGAAGAGCCGGCCGGCGACGCCGGACGCGAGAAGACGGCGACGGAGCGACCCTCCGGAGGTTCACCGGCCGAGGGGCGGAGACGTCGGCTGGGCGGCCGGTTGCGGAGGATCGCCGAGCCGCCCCCCGTGCTGGGCGACACCGACCACACCATCATTCCGGGGTTGAGCGATGACGATTGAGCTGGCGGTGTCGTGGGCGCGCCGGTTCGGTGACGACGTCCGGGCGGACGAGTCCTTCGGCCTGCTGACCGTCGATGTCCCGCCGGAGCTGTGGGAGGAGGCGCTGACGTTCGCACGCGACGAGCTGGGATGCGGCTTCTTCGACTGGCTCAGCGCCGTGGACGAGCTGGAGCGCGGATTCGCCATCGTGACGCACCTCCACTCGCTCGAACAGGGGCATCACCTGCTGATACGTACGACGGTGCCGCGCGAGGACCCGCGGCTGGTGAGCGCGACCGCGGTCTACCGTGGCGCGAACTGGCACGAGCGGGAGACGCACGAGATGTTCGGCGTGATCTTCGACGGGCATCCGGACCTGACTCCGCTGCTGCTTCCGGATGAGTTCGAAGGACATCCGCTGCGCAAGGAGTTCGTCCTGGCGGCACGGGTGGCCAAGCCCTGGCCGGGCGCGAAGGAGCCCGGCGAGTCCGGGCACGGGGCGCCGAGCCGCCGCCGCATGCTGCCGCCCGGCGTACCCCAGGACTGGGGCCCGGCGGCCCGCGCCGCCACCGAGGCGCGCCGGGGCGCACGCCGCGGCGCGGGAGAGGCTCCCGGGGACCAGCCGGCGCGACGCCGGGCACGCGGCATCGACCCGGAGGGCGGCGATGTCTGACGTCCTGGTCGTCATCGTCAAACTGCTGCTGGTCGTCGGCGCGTTCGCCGTGCTGCCGCTGCTGGTCGGGCAGGCCGAACACAAGGTCATGGCCCACATGCAGGGCCGCCTCGGACCGATGTACGCGGGGGCGTTCCACGGCTGGGCACAGCTCGTCGCGGACGGGGTGAAGTTCGCCCAGAAGGAGGACGTGGTCCCGGCCGCCGCCGACCGGCGGATCTTCTCGCTCGCGCCGGCGGTCGCGCTCATCCCGTACCTCGTCGTGCTGGTCGTGATCCCGGTCGGACCGGGCGGTCAGGTGGCCGTGTCGATGGACCCGGGGCTGTTCTTCGCGCTGGCGATGATCGGCGTCGGCGTGCTGGGCGCGATCATGGCGGGCTGGGCGAGCGCGAACAAGTACAGCCTGCTCGGCGGCATGCGGGTCGCCGCGCAGCTGCTGTCGTACGAGCTGCCGATGGTGCTGGCCGCCTCCTCGGTGGCGATGGCGGCGGGCAGCCTGAACCTGTCCGCGATCGTCGACCAGTGGCGGTGGTGGTGGCTGCCCTGGCAGGTGATCGGCGGAGTGGTGTTCTTCGTCGCGGGCCTCGCCGAACTGCGCCGCCCGCCGTTCGACATGCCGGTCGCCGACTCCGAGATCATCTTCGGCCCGTACACCGAGTACGCCGGACTGCGGTTCGCCCTGTTCCTGCTGGCGGAGTACGCCGGGATCGTCGTGCTGTCCGCGCTGACGACCGTGCTGTTCCTCGGCGGCTGGAAGGGGCCGGTGCTCGACACGCAGCTCGGCTGGCTCTGGACACTGATCAAGGTGTTCGTGCTGTCGTTCGTCGTGATCTGGCTGCGGGTGAGCTACCCCCGGCTGCGCGAGGACCAGCTCCAGAAGCTCGCCTGGGCGGGCCTCGTCCCCCTCGCCCTTGTCCAACTGGCCCTCACCGGCATCATCAAAATCGCCATCGGCTGACCGCCCGACCGGCCGGCCTGGCCGGCATACGAGCGATCAGCCCTAAGAGCGAATTCGGTATGTGGCGATAGTGGAACAACAGCAGATACGTCCGTAACGTGCCTGGTTGACGAGTACTTTACGGCGAACTACTCTGAGCTTTGCTCTTTCAAGTGGCGACCTGTGGTGAGTGTGCGGGGATGAAAGGGCAGGTCGAGGCGCTGATGATCGCTTCTGTTGTCGACTCGGCGGCCTATGTGGTTGATGTGCTCAGTTGTCCCCAGTGAGGTGATTCCAGGGCGGATGGTGGGCGCATTGCATCGCGATAGAGATAACGGGATGGCTGATATGCCAAAATCGGTCTCGCATGAATTCTGGTCCGCGGGACTGACGGCCAACAGATCTACAGCTGTCGGCGAACCGGGGCACGTCGATGGCCGACGCTCCAGGTGGATCGCCTTGGTGGGTGTCTTAATGGCGGGCGTGCTTGTTTCCTGCTCGAACGGCTCCCCACGGCATAAAGCCTCCCCGGCGTCCACCCCCGCCGGCCTGAAGACCACCGGTGCAGCCTTGCCTCTGAAAGCCACCCACGACGCCCACGGGTTGATCGTCGCACTTCCCGACCTCGTCGGCGTGCTTGGGCGCGCGCCGCTCCCCGGCGTGACTCTGTCCGGGGTCCAGACGTATTCCGAAA
Organism: Actinoallomurus soli; assembly: GCF_024055715.1. Lineage (GTDB taxonomy): Bacteria > Actinomycetota > Actinomycetes > Streptosporangiales > Streptosporangiaceae > Actinoallomurus > Actinoallomurus soli. The sequence goes on along the minus strand of NZ_JAMXMV010000002.1, from coordinate 30,310 downwards.
TCCTGGGTGGAAGTCGCGTCACGAAGGAAGAGGGCATCGCTTTCACCCGGACCTCGTCACGATACAAGGCCTTGAATGTGAATCTGCTCAGATGGCCGTCAGTGGGATCGGTTGGCGAGTCCTATGGAAAAGTAGGACCCGGCCCTTTTCGGGAGAATGCGCATCATTGGTATGGAGCGTCGATCCCTATAGCTGATCTCGGTGATACGGCTATCGTCTTCCAGACTAGTGATGGGCCGATCTCGGAGGGCGTCGCCGATCGGACCGTCAGTTTCGACACTGTCGGCGCAACGCTGAAAGCCCGGTACAAGAACGTTGCAATCGATATTTCCCTTAATGGTGCAAGCTTCGGCAAGCCAACTGGTGGAAGGGTTAGCGTCTCCCATGAGTCGTACGGGCAGACGAAGGCAGACATCATAAAGATGGCTAAGAAAATAATCGATCACCTCTAGGGGTGGAAAATGTCGAAGTCGCATCTCCGGGCCGTAGTCGAAGATATCGGCGCTGCAGGTAATCTGTTCCTTGATAGGGCGGCTGATTATAGCGAGGGAATGCCGTATGATGGCGCCGAGTGTCCGTTCGGGTGTCCCAGAGGTGGAACCGAAATCATTGACAGAGTGCTTGAGAACACGCTCCGCCTGATCGGCGAGGTTCACGTCGAGATCGGCCAAGCCATGGCTAATCATGGCCACAAGTTGAGGTTGGCCGCCGAACAATACGCTAGCGCTGAGGAGCAGGCGCATGCGATCATCGGGAAGGTCTTCCAAGCTGCGAAAGAAGCTTCCCTTCCTCCGGATCAGCCCCATGAATGACGGATTACCAGGAGTCTTCCATGGCAGAGGGTAAGTCCATACCTGAGCGTCACTACAGGCCCATGCTCGATCTTCCGCAGCCAAAGATCGATAAAGCTCGTCGGACTCTATTTCCGACTCGGGCCAGATTTATTGCTGGCGACCCGCAAGGTCTATATGAGCTGGCGGGGAGAATGTATCAATATGTCTCTATGGAATCACATCCGACGGTCGGGCACTTAGTCGGGGTCATCACCAAGCTGGTGAAGGAAGATGACGAGCCCGGCGGCTACCACTCTGGGGCGGATGGCGGATGGATCGGGGAGACCGCATACGCTTTCCGTAGTACATTCACATCGGACGCGGCCATGATGAACGGTCTCAATTCGGTGATCTGTTCGGTTGCGAAAGCTGCGGATGACCTGGCGGTCGGTCTCTCTGCTCTCGAGCTCAAGCTTGAGTTGGAGGTGGAGAAGAACGCTCCGAAGGTGGACGGCTTCAACCTCAACTGGCTTGCCACCAAGGGTCCTGGGGTGCATCCTAAGTTCGGGTACACGGCGCTGGCCGCTCCTGCTCTGCGGCGGTACTCTGACCAGTTTACATTCCCAAAAGACTTCATCTCGACCTGTAACGAGATCGCCTATCCGATCTTTGTCCAGGCAGACAAGCTGCGCCACGCTGCGGCTTCCCAGTTGCTCGCAGTCGGGAAGGTGCTGGAAGAGGCGCTCGGCTACTACGCGAACTATTCCGCGTCTCCTGGATCTCCGGACACGATGGATCCGAGCGTCCTGCTCACTTCTAGTCAGTACAACTCCGACTCTCGGGCGGTGCAGGACCTGGAGGGTAAGTACTCAAAGCTCTCGGCGAGGGTCAACGTCGACCAGAATGCCGCCAAGAGAGCACTGACCGATCTCGGCATCACCGCGCAGAAGAGCAGCATGCTCATCGGGGGCATCAAGGATGTCAAGGATGCCAAGGGCGCGGTGGCCACCGGGAACAAGTTCCTCGCGCTCGTCGGAAACGCCCTCCCGCTGCTGATGGAGATCGGGTTGCTCGGATGACGCCTGCCGGATCACTCGAGGGTCTCGTCGGCTGAGTTCCGGAGGCGGCGGCTCCCGCCCCTGCGGCGGCAGGTGCTCGCCCCGGATCCGTTCGTGACGCAGGGCCCTGCCGTACGAGCTCAGGCGAGGGTGCGGGCGTGCTCGACGAACCGGCGGACGGTGGGGTCCGTGTCGTCGCGCCGCCAGGCCACGCCGACGGGGACGGTCGGCACGGGGTCGGCGAAACGCCGGATGGCGACGCCGGGCATCCGCAGGTTGTGCGCCCTGCCCTCGGTGACGAGGGTGAGGCCGCGCCCCTGGGCGACCGCCTGGAGCATGCGCTCCTCCTCGGGTTCCCAGTGTGCGACGGGCGGGCGTTCGCCCTCACCGAAGACCTCATCCAGCATCCGATCCCACATTCCCGGACCGTGCTCGCGCGGCCACCAGATGAGCGGCTCGCCGGCCAGGTCGCCGCGTCGGAGGCGGCGCTTGCGGGCCAGCGGATGCGTCGGGTGCACGGCCGCCACGATCGGCTCCAGGCCGATCTGCACGCAGGCCAGGTCGTCGCGCAGGTCGATGGGCGGGCGGACGAAGGCGATGTCGATCTCGCGATCGCGTAGCCGCTGTTCGTGCAGGGCCGTGTAACCGCTGGTGAGCTGCAGCTCCACGGCGGGATGGCGGTCACGGAACCGCTCGATGAGGTCCGTGACGACCCCGCCGGGAGCCGACCGGGTCAGGCTGACGACCAGGCGGCCGGCCTGGCCCGCGCCGTGGCGCCGTACCAGTGCCACGGCCGCGTCCGCGCGGGCGATGACGTCCTTGGCCGCGGGCAGGAGCGCCGTGCCGGCCTCGGTGAGCGAGACGCCGCGCCGGTTGCGGTCGAACAGGGTCACCCCGAGCTCGCGTTCGAACACCTTGATCTGCTGGCTGAGGCCCGGCTGTGCGACGTGCAGGCGCTGCGCCGCTCGCCCGTAGTGCAGCTCCTCGGCGACAGCCACGAAATGCCGCAGATGCCGCAATTCCATGCGACCAAAGGCTACCAGCGGTGAGAAGCCGTGCTTATCACAGCAGAAGATCCTGGACTTGGACGGTGCGGCCGGCCGTCTGGCCGAATGACGTCATGGCTGTTCTGACGACACTTCCGACCATGCCGGCCCGGGTCGGTGCGAAGCAGTGGATCGCGCTGGCGTCGGTGTTGCTGGCCACGTTCATGGGGCTGCTCGACGCGAGCATCGTGACGGTCGCCGCTCCCTCGATCCAGCGGAGCCTGGGGGCGTCGTTCGGCGAGGCGCAGGCGGTGATGGCGGGTTACACGCTCGCGTACGCCGTCGGCCTGGTCACGGGCGGCCGGCTCGGAGATCTGTACGGCCGCCGGCGGATCTTCCTGACCGGCGTGCTGCTGTTCATGATCATGTCGGCCGCGTGCGCGGCGGCTCCCACGGCACCGGTTCTGATTCTCGCCCGGGTGGCGCAGGGGCTGGCCGCCGCCGTGATGCTGCCGCAGGTGCTGGCGATCATCCAGAGTTCGTTCCCCGGCCCCGAGCGGTCGAGCGCACTCGGCCTGTACGGCGCCACCATCGGCCTCGCCTCGATCGCGGGCCAGATCGTCGGTGGCGCCCTCCTCGCCTGGAATCCGCTGGGGCTCGGCTGGCGCGGGGTCTTCCTCGTCAATCTGCCGATCGGCCTGGCCGCCATCGTGGTAGCGCGATGCACGGTCGGGGAGAGCCGGGGGCCGAGGGCCCGTCTGGACCTCGCGGGTGCGGCGGTGCTCGCGCTCGCGCTGACGGGGCTGCTGCTGCCCGCGGAACTCGGCTGGCCGCTGTGGGGCTGGCCGCTCCTCCTCGCGGGCGCCGGGCTGCTGGCCGGATTCGGGTTTCTGGAGCGAGGCAGGACGAACGCGCTGGTGCCGATGCGGCTGCTGGCCCGCCGGGTGATGGTGCGCGGGCTGGGCACGGTCTTCGCCTTCTATGCCGGCAACGCCGGGTTCTTCCTCCTGCTGGCCTACCACCTTCAGGCCGGGCTGGGGGAGAGCGCGCTCGGCAGCGGGTTGATCTTCGCGCCCCTCGGAGTCGGCTTCGCGGTGTCGAGCCTGCTCGGCAAGCGGCTCGGCGCCCTCGTGACCGGAACGGTCCTGATGGTGGTCAGCCTCGCGGCGGTGGTCCTCGTCGTGGTCGCCGTGCCGTCGTCGTCCCAGGTCGTCTGGCTGCTGCCGGTGCTCGCGCTGTCCGGGGTCGGGGAGGGGCTGGTCGCGGCCCCGCTGATCGGGCGGATCCTCGCCGGGGTCGACCCCGCGGACGGCGGCGCGGCGAGCGGTGTGCTGCTCACCGCGACGCAGGTGGCCAACGCCTCCGGTGTCGCGCTGATCGGCGGGTTGTTCGCCGCCGTGCTCGGAGGGACGCCCGGCGCTCCGGGGTCGGATTTCGGCCGCTACGTCCACGCGACCGGGGTCAGCGGCGTGGTCGTCCTCGTTCTCGCGGCCCTCACCGGAGTGCTCGCCCACACGCTCGGCCGTGGGCGGCGCGGGTAGGCGGTTGACGCGCTCGGCTAATTAGATTAGCTTTATGGCTATCGAAATTAGCCAAAGGAGATGGCGATGACCGAGTTCCTGGATGTTGACGGTGGCCGGATCGCGTACGACGTGGCCGGTGAGGGGCCGCTCGTCGTGCTGGCGAACGGGATGGGGGACCTGCGCAGTGCCTACCGCTTCCTGGCGCCCCGGCTCGTCGAGGCGGGGTTCCGGGTGGCGAGCGCCGACCTGCGCGGGCACGGCGAGTCCAGCACCGGCTGGGCCTCCCACACCCGTACGGACACGGCCGGGGACCTGCTGGCGCTGATCCGCCACCTGGGCGGGCCCGCGGTCGTCGTCGGCCACTCCTTCGCCGGTGGGGCCGCCACGATCGCGGCGGCCCAGGAGCCGGATCTCGTCAGCGCCGTCGTCGAGATCGGCCCGTTCACCCGGGCGCAGAAGCTCGACCTCGGTGGGCTCCTGCGGGTCGGGCGCTACCGCAAGGGCCTGACCCTCCTCATGCGGGCGGGGATGTTCGGCAGCGTGGAGGCGTGGGCCCGCTACCTCGACCACGCCTACCCGGGCACGAAGCCCGCCGACTTCGCCGACCAGGTCGGCGCGATCCGCGCGAGTCTGAGCGACAAGGACCGGATGGCGGCCCTGCAGAAGATGGGGCAGTCCAAGCCGACCGACGCCGGCGCACAACTTCCGAACCTCCCCTGCCCGGCCCTGGTCGTCATGGGCACGCTCGACCCCGACTGGGCCGACCCGAAGGCTGAGGCGGACGGCGTCGTCGCCGCGATGCCCGCCGGGCGCGGCACCGTGGCGATGATCGAGGGGGCCGGGCACTACCCTCACGCGCAGTTCCCCGAGGAGGTCGCCGCGGTCATCGTGCCGTTCCTCAAGGAGCACACGGCCGCCTGATCGAGGAGCGTACGGCCGCCTGACCCGAGAAGGAGGAGCGATGCCACGGGGCAGACTGACCGCGGCCGACGTCGTACGGGCCGGCGCGGAGCTGGCCGACGAGGTCGGCTACCAGGACCTGGCGATGGGCGCGCTCGCCCAGCGGCTCGGGGTCCGGACGCCGTCCCTGTACAAGCACGTCGGCGGCCTGGACGACCTGCGGCGCCGGGTCGCGGTCCTCGCGGTGACCGAGCTCGGCGAGGCGGTACGGGCCGCGATCCAGGGCAGGGCGGGCTCGGACGCGCTGGCGGCCTTCGCCCGGGCGTTCGCGGCGTACGTCACCGCCCACCCCGGCCGCTACGCCGCGACGATCGGCGCCGAGGTCACCGGGCCCGGCGACGAGCTCTACGACGCGAGCGCCCGGGTGCTGGAGTCGATGGCCGCGATCCTGCGGGGATACGGCGTCGGGGATGACGAGATGGTGCACGCGCAGCGCACCCTGCGGTGCCTGTTCCACGGGCTCGCCGCGCTCCAGGCCGCGAACGGCTTTCGGTGGACCGGCGACACCGACGAGAGCTTCGACTGGATGATCGGCTTCGTCGACCGCGGCCTCCGGGGCGAGAAGACCGCGGTCTCCGGATGAGAAGACCGCGGTCTCCGGGAAGGCCGGTCAGGACCTGAGATAGCGCAGGACCGCCAGCACCCGGCGGTGGTCGTCGCCGGACGGCGCCAGGCCGAGCTTGGTGAAGATGTTGGCGATGTGCTTCTCCACCGCCCGGTCGGAGACGACGAGGGTCTTGGCGATCGCCGCGTTCGCCCGGCCCTCGGCCATCAAGGCCAGGACCTCCCGCTCGCGCGGGGTCAGCGCGCCGACGCCCTGGTGGCGGGAGCCGAGCAGCTGGGCGACGACCTCGGGGTCCAGGGCGGTTCCGCCGACGGCGACCCGCCGCAGCGCGTCGACGAAGTCGTCCAGGTCGGCGACGCGCTCCTTGAGCAGGTAGCCGACGCCGGCGGGCGACCCGGCGAGCAGGTCGGCGGCGAACCGCGTCTCGACGTACTGGGAGAACAGCAGGATCCCCACACGCGGATGGTCGCGCCGCAGGTCGATCGCCGCGCGCAGCCCCTCGTCGGTGTGCGTCGGCGGCATCCGTACGTCGATGACGGCGACGTCGGGGCGGTGCTCCGCGACCGCCTCCCGCAGCGCGGCGGCGTCCCCGACCCCCGCGACCACCTCGTGGCCGCGCGCGGCGAGCAGCTGGGCGAGCCCCTCCCGCAGGATGACGGCGTCGTCGGCGATCACGATGCGCATGGGCTCATCCTCAGGCATGAGAAGGGAGTTCGACGCTGATCACCGTAGGGCCACCGGCCGGGCTGTCGACCTCCAGGCGGCCGTCGACGGGCCGGATCCGCTCGGCGAGGCCGGACAGGCCCGATCCCCCGCCGAGGACCGCGCCGCCCGCGCCGTCGTCCCGTACGCGCAGGCGCAGCCGGTCGTCGCGCTGCACCACCTCGATCTCGGCGCGGGTGGCGCCGCTGTGCTTGATGACGTTGGTCAGCAGCTCCGCCGCGCAGAAGTACGCGATCGACTCGATCGCCGCCGTCGGCCGTGCGGGGATGTCGGCGCGCAGCTCGACGGGCAGGCCGGCGCGCGCCGCGAGCGAGGCCAGGGCGGCGTCCAGGCCGCTGTCCAGGACCGGCGGGTGGATGCCGCGTACGAGCTCGCGCAGTTCGGTGACGGCCTCCCGGGCCGTCGCCTGGGCGGCGGTGGCGAGGTCACGGACGGGGCCCTCCGGCGCCGTCTCCCGCAGCAGGGTGAGCTGCATCGTCAGCGCGACGAGGCGGGCCTGCGCGCCGTCGTGCAGGTCGCGCTCGATGCGGCGGAGCGTCGCGGCGGCGTCGTCGACCGCCCGCGCGCGGGTCTCCTCCAGGGTGCGGATGCGTTCGGCGGGGGAGGAGTCGCCCAGGAGCCGCCGGATCAGCGTCCGGTCCAGCAGCACGACCGCGCGTACCGCCTTGGGCGCGACGAACAGGAGGATCGCGCCGACCACCGAGACGAGCAGGACGCGGGGCCAGGTGTCGAGGTGGAGTCCGCCGACCGCGAAACCGTGCCTGATCATGCCCTGCTCGTCACGGGTCGTGACCTCGTTCAGGCCGAACGCGTGCTGCAGCGGATAGGTCAGCGCGACGAAGCCCCATCCCCAGGTGAAGAGGATGACGTAGAGGTGGAGGAGGGCGACGGGCAGCCGCAGGAGGAGATACGCCATCGCCCGCCAGCCGGCGGCGTCGCCGAGCACGGCCTGGACCCGGCCGTAGAACCCGGTGCCGGGGCGGTGGGGCGTCGGCGGCGGTACGCGCTCGCCGAGGAGCCGCCCGGCGAGCCCGCGGTACAGGCCGCCGAACCGCCGGGCGCCGATCAGGGCCACGGCGAGGAGCGGAATGCCGGCCGCGGTGACGGCCAGGCCGGTGCCGAAGACCAGCGTCGCCACCGCGTAGCCGAAGCCGAGGACGGCCACCGGGATGGTCACCACGGCGTACAGCAGCTCGACCGCCGCCCGCCGGCCGAAGGCCGCCCGCGCGGCGGTCGCCGGACGGGACGCCGCGCCGCGGGTCAGACGTTCCATCGCCCCAGGACCCGCACCTGCAGGGCGGTCAGGCCGCGCAGGATCCACGGCATGAGGAACAGGAAGGTCAGCCCGCCGAAGACGGCGTGGAAGGCCCACGCCCCGGCGAACGTGGGGCCGCCCCACGCGTGCTCGTACGATCCGCCCATGCCGATCAGCCAACGTACCGGGTAGCCCAGGTTGAGGGCCACGAGCGACCATCCGTAGCCGGTGATCACCAGGCTCACGAGGGCGAGCGGCAGGACGGCGACGCCGCGCAGCCGGCCGGCCCGCACGCCGCGGCCGAGGAGCGCGCCCGCCAGCCGGCGCTGGACCCGCCCGCCGTCGGCGATCGCGACCACCGCGGCGACGGGCGCCAGCACGACGTAGGCGGTGCGCCGCCACGGCTCGGCGGTGAACGGCGTCCGCCACCAGCCGGCCATCGGGGAACCAGAGGTCAGAGCGGTCATCGGGGGTCTCCTCCGTCGAGCGGCGATGTCGTGCCTTCATGCTCGCGGCCGAGCGCCTCACCGGACGATCGTGAGAGTACGGATATCCGGGGTTCGGTTCACCCCACCCCCCGAGCCCCTCAGGTGAGGAACAGGCCGTACTCGGCGATGTCGGGGACGATCCGCGGCGGCAGGTCGGCCTGGATCGCGAGCTCCTCGGCCGAGATGAACCCGCCGTGCTCGGCCCGGCAGCGGACGATCCGGTCGACGAGCTCCGGCGTCACGCCCGGAAGCAGGGCCAGCGCCTGCGGCGGAGCGTGGTTCACGTCGATCAGCCCGCCGTCGTCGTACGCGCGCGGGTCCAGGTCGGGCCGGCCGATGCGCAGCTCGTGCGCCAGGCCGCGGTCCTCCAGCGCGATCCGGCGGGCCTCCTCGCGGAGCGTCCGGCGGTACCGCGCCGCCTCGACGACCCGGCGGTTCCGCTGGTCGCTGGGGTCGGCGGGCGGGTACAGGCGGGGGCGGGCGCCGATCGCGTGCATGGCGCTGACGATCCAGGTGCCCAGGAGCAGGAGCAGGCCGAGGGTGTGCGGCTCATCGCCCGGTGCGAGGAGCGCCTCGTACGCCGCCACCAGCGCGCCGGCGTAGACCGCCGCGGCGACCGCCAGCCCCGCCGAACGCCGCCGGACCGCCGCGTACAGGAACGAGACCGGCGAGCCGACGCCGAGGGTGATCAGCGGCACCACCGACCAGCCCAGCCCGTCCGAGGGAGGGCGCGGCGGAAGCTGAGACGGCCGTCGTTCGGGCGGGGGCATCGGCGACCGCGTCATGGCCCGATGGTAAGCCGGTCGAGCGCCGCAGCGCCGCGACCCGTTTCGGCTCGATGGGTATACGGTCGTGTTCGAAAGACGCTCCCTATAAGTAATCATGGTGAACCGTGGCACGGCTTCCCGGATCTGGCCTGGCGAAGGGGCTCGCGGTGACGCTGCGTACGATGACGCGGCGTTCGATCACGCGGCAGTACCCCGAGGTGCAGCCCGACCTGCCGCCCCGCAGTCGCGGCGTGATCGCACTGTTCGAGGAGAACTGCACCGTCTGCATGCTCTGCGCCCGCGAGTGTCCCGACTGGTGCATCTACATCGACTCGCACAAGGAGACGCTGCCCGCCCCGACCGGCGGCCGGGCGCGCACCCGTAACGTCCTCGACCGGTTCGCCATCGACTTCGCGCTGTGCATGTACTGCGGGATCTGCATCGAGGCGTGCCCGTTCGACGCGCTGTTCTGGTCGCCGGAGTTCGAGTACGCCGAGTACGACATCGCCGAGCTGACGCATGAGCGGGAGCGGCTCCGCGAGTGGATGTGGACGGTGCCGCCCCCGCCCGCGCACGACCCCGGCGCCGAGCCGCCCAAGGAGCTGAAGACGAGGTGACCGCGGCGGACGTCGTCATCGTGCTGCTCGGAGTGGTCGCGGTGGGCTCCGGCGTGCTCGTGGTCGCCACCCGGCAGCTCGTGCACGCCGCGCTGTGGCTGGTCGTGTCGTTCGGCGCGCTGGCCGGCTCGTACCTCGTCCTGACGGCGGAGTTCGTCGCCTGGGTGCAGGTGCTGATCTACGTCGGCGCGGTCGTCGTGCTCCTCCTGTTCGGGATCATGCTGACCCGCGCGCCGATCGGGCGCTCGGAGGACCTGGACTCGGGCAACCGGATCGTCGCCCTCGTCGTGGCGGTGGCGACCGCGGCGGTCCTGGTGACGACGCTGGTCCGCGGGTTCCGCTCGGCGTACGTTCCGATCAAGGACCGGGTGGGCAGCGGGTCGTCGCACACGCTCGGCGGGAGCCTGTTCCAGACCTGGGTGCTGCCGTTCGAGGCGCTGTCGGTGCTGCTGCTGGCCGCGCTGATCGGCGCGATCGTGCTGTCCCGTACCGACATCCGCGGCGCCGGGCCGGAGCCCGAGGAGGAGGACCCCGCGCCCCGCCGCCGGCCCGCGGCGCCCCGCGGCGTGGTCGCGCGGCGCCTCGGCACGGCCAAGCGGCGGACGGGTCCCGACGACGAGGACACCATCGTGCTGTCCCGCGTGGACGAGGAGATCTGATGCATCTCGTCTACCCGGTGGTGATCGCGGCGCTGCTGTTCGCCGTGGGCGTGTACGGCGTGCTCGCCCGGCGCAACGCGATCCTCGTGCTGATGTCCGTCGAGCTGATGCTCAACGCGGTCAACCTCAACCTCGTCGTCTTCGACATGCGGTGGGCCGACCGGCTGCACGGCGGCCAGATGCTGACGCTGTTCGTCATCGTGCTGGCCGCCGCCGAGGTGGGCATCGGCCTGGCGCTGGTGCTGCTGATCTACCGCAACCGCCGTACGGTCGACATCGACCGGCTCCGTACGCTCGCCGAGGGCGACCCGGACCCCGACTCCGACGTCGGGTCCATGACCGACGACGAAGGGGTGCGCCGGTGATCGTCGTGGCGGCCGTCGCGGTCGTGCTCCCGTTCGCCGCCGCCCTGGTCGGCATGCTGTTCGGGCACACCGTCTCGCATCTGCTGTCCCCGCTGGCCCGCCGGGTGCGCAAGCCCGCTCCCGGCACCGCGCGGCGCGGCGCGCTCGTGCTGGCGCGGCGGATGCCCGCGAACGGCCCGGCGCTGATCGCCGTCGTGCCGGTCGCCGTGTCCACCGTGCTGACCGCCGTGCTCGCCGTCGACCAGCTGCGGCACCCCGCCTCGCACGTCGGCACGCTGACCCGCGTCCCGACGGGCACGGTCGAGATCACGCTGTCCCTGCAGGTCGACGGGCTCGCCTCGGTGGTCGCGCTCCTGGTCTGCTGCGTGGCACTGGCGGTGCAGATCTACTCCGTCGCCTACATGCGCGACGACCCGCGCTACTCCTCCTACGCGGCGTTCGTGTCCCTGTTCACCGCGGCGATGCTGCTCGTGGTCCTGTCCGGCGACCTGCTCGTGCTGTACGTCGGGTGGGAGGTCATGGGCATCTGCTCGTACTTCCTGATCGGGCACTACTGGCACGACCGGGCCACCTCGCGCGCCGCCGTCAAGGCGTTCCTCGTCACCCGGCTCGGCGACGTCGGCTTCCTGTTCGGGATCTTCGTGCTGGGCCTGGCGGCGCACTCGTTCCAGATCCGGGAGATCATCGGGCGGGTCGGGGTCATGCCGCACACCGCGCTGCTGGCGGGCACGCTCCTGCTGCTGTGCGGGGTCGCGGGCAAGAGCGCGCAGTTCCCGCTGCACACCTGGCTGCCGGACGCCATGGCCGGTCCCACGCCGATCAGCGCGCTGATCCACGCCGCGACGATGGTCGCGGCGGGCGTGTACGTCGTCGCCCGGCTCTACCCGGCGTTCTTCTTCGCGCCGGCGTCGCTGGCGGTCCTCGGCGTCATCGCCGCGATCTCCATGCTCGGCGCCGCGCTGGCCGCGCTCGCCCAGGAGGATCTCAAGCGGGTGCTGGCCTACTCGACGATCAGCCAGCTCGCCTACATGGCGGCCGGCCTCGCGGTCGGCGCCCGGGACGGCGCGGTCTTCCACCTGCTGGCGCACGGGGCGTTCAAGGCGCTGCTGTTCCTCGGCGCGGGCTGCGTCATCGTCACCGTCGGCTCGAACCTGATGAGCGCCATGGGCGGCCTGCGCCTGGCCATGCCGGTGACGTTCTGGTCGATGACGGTCGGGTTCGCGGCCCTGGCCGGCATCCCGCCCGCCAGCGGCTTCTTCAGCAAGGACACGATCCTGTCCCAGGCGTGGAAGGCCGCCCACGACCGCGGAACGCCGTCCGCCGGCGGCTGGTACGCCTCCACGCCACTGACCACGCGACCGGCCCCGCAGGGACAGGCCGTGGTCCTGACCTGGACCGTGAAACCCCGGCACATGATGGGCGCGCCGGTCCCGCACATCCCGTCGTGGGTCGCCTGGCTCGTGCTGGTCACCGGGCTCCTGACCGTGGTGATCACCGCGGCGTACGCCACGCGGACCTGGCTGGTGACGTTCTTCGGTGAGCGGCGGTCGGCGGTACGGGCGCGGGAGGCGACGCCGCTGATGCGCTGGCCGGTCGCGGCGCTGGCGGTCCCGGCGCTCATCCTGGGCTTCTTCGGGCTGGGCAGCGCCGAGCTGCGGCCCGAGTGGGGCATGGCGGTGATCTCGCTGCTGTGCGCCGCCGCCGGGGCGGGCGGCGTGTACGTCGTCTGGAACAACGACCCGGCCCTGGACCCCGTCCGCCTGCTCGGCCCGCTGCGGCCGGTGCTGCGCGCGGCCTTCTACCTCGACACCGTCTACGACGTGACGATCGTACGGCCGGTGCGGGCCCTCGCCCGGCTCGTCGTCCACGCCGACGAACGCGTCGTCGACGCCGGCGTCGAGGGCTCCGGCCGGGGCGCGCGGCGGCTCGGCGGCCTGCTGCGGGCCACCGAGAACGGCAACGCGCAGGCGTACGTCTCCGGGCTCTTCGCGGGAGTGGTGCTGATAGTGGTCGCGGTGGTGGTGCTGACATGATCGTCGCGGCGAAGCGGGCGGTGCCGAGGTCGATCGTCGCGGTGAAGCGGGCGGTGTCGACATGATCCTCGCGGCGATGCTCGCGGTGCCCTTCCTCGGGGCGCTGGGGATGCTCGTCCCCCTGCCGGGGAGCCCGCGCCGGGTGACGCGCCTGGCGCGGTTGTACGGCCTGGCGGTGTCCGGCGTGACGCTGGTGCTGGCGGTCGCGGCCGCGGCCGCCTTCGACTACGGCCGGCGCGGCGCGCAGCTCGGCGTGAACGTCCCCTGGGCGAAGTCCATCGGGCTCCGCTTCCACCTGGGTGTCGACGGCATCTCCCTGCCGCTCGTCGTGCTGACGGCGGCGCTGACGTTCCTGTGCATGGTCTACACCGCCCGCGCGCTGCCGGTCCCCGCCGGGTCGCGGGGCGGGTCGCCGCAGGCGCTGATCGGGCTGGTCCTGCTGCTCGAGGTCGGCATGCTGGGCACGTTCGTCGCGCTCGACCTCCTGCTGTTCTTCGTGTTCTTCGAGGTCGTCCTCATCCCGATGTACTTCGTGATCGCCGACTGGGGCGGTTCGGGCAAGGACGCCGCGCCACGCGCCCGTGCGGCGGCGAACAAGTTCATCCTCTACACGCTGCTCGGCTCCGGCTTCCTGCTCGTCGGCATCCTCATCGTCGCGGTGAACGCCCACACCCTCGACATGACCGCCCTCACCGCCCGGCACGGCGCCGGCCTGTCGCACGGCCTGCAGGTCGCCGCGTTCGGGCTGCTCGCCCTCGGCTTCGCGGTCAAGACGCCGATGTGGCCGCTGCACACCTGGCTGCCGGACGCCCACACCGAGGCGCCGACCATCGGCTCGGTGCTGCTGGCCGGGGTGCTGCTGAAGATGGGCACGTACGGCTTCGTCCGCATCGCCGTGCCGATGGCGCCGGAGGGCGCGAAGGTCTGGGCGCCCTGGCTCGGCCTCCTCGCCGTCATCGGGATCGTGTACGGCGCGCTGGCCTGCCTCGCGCAGCGCGAACTCAAGCGGATGATCGCCTACTCGTCCATCGGGCACATGGGATTCGTCCTGCTCGGCATCGCGACGCTCACGCCCGTCGGGCTGAACGCCGCGCTGTTCGGCAACATCGCGCACGGCCTCATCACCGGCCTGCTGTTCTTCCTCGCCGGGGCGATCAAGGAGCGGTACGGCACCGGCGACCTGGACGCCCTCGGCGGCGGCATGCTCGCCAAGGCCCCGTACCTCGCCTCCATCCTCACGTTCGCCGCGGTGGCGAGCATGGGCCTGCCCGGCCTGGCCGGCTTCTGGGGCGAGATGCTGGCACTGCTCGGCGCGTACGAGCCGCACAGCGGGCTGCCGAGGCCGACGTTCATCACCTTCATGGCCGTCGGCGGGCTCGGCGCGGTGCTGACCGCCGCCTACTTCCTGCGGCTGCTGTCGCGGGTCACCCACGGCCCGGTGGCCGAACGCTGGCGCACGGCACGGTTCGCCGACGTTCGCTCGCACGAACTGCTGGCCTGGACCCCGCTGATCACCGCCACGCTGTTCATCGGCCTGTGGCCGAAGACGCTCCTCGCCCTCACCGACGGGGCCGTACGCCTGCTCCTGGGGGCACGATGATCCAGTCCATCGGCTACCTGGCGATCCTCCCGGTCCTGATCGTCTCGGTGGCGGCCGTGGCCGTGCTGCTGGCCGACGCGTTCGGCGCGCCCGCGAAGGCCGTCGGCGGGCTCACCGCCGTGTCGCTGATCGCGGCGGCGGTCGCGCTGCCGTTCGGGCACGGGCGGTCGACGTTCTGCGCGGCCGCGACGCGGGCCGGCGAGCACGTCTCCTGCTCCTACGTCGCCGACGACTTCACCGTGCTGTTCCAGGCGGTGGTGCTGCTGGCGGCCATCGTGGTCGTCCTGCTGTCCCACGGCGAGATGCGGCGATCGGCGCTGCCCGTGGGGGAGTACCACTTCCTGCTGCTCGCCGCGATCCTCGGGGCGCTGCTGCTCGCGGCGGGCCGGGACCTGATCACGCTGGTCGTCGCGCTGGAGACGCTGTCGCTGCCGGTGTTCGCGCTCGTCGCGCTGCGGAGGTACGACGGGACGGCGTCCGAGGCGGCGCTCAAGCTGTTCCTCGTGTCGGTCGTGTCGTCGGCGGTGACGCTGTTCGGGATCAGCCTCGTGTACGGCGTCACCGGCGCGATGCACCTCGACCGGGTGGCCGCCGGGCTGACCCGCGTCCACGGCGACCTGCGGCCCGTGGCGGCCGCGGGCATCGTCCTGACCGTCGCCGGCTTCGGCTTCAAGATCGCGGCGGTGCCGTTCCACTTCTGGGCGCCGGACGTCTACCAGGGCTCTCCGCTGCCGGTCGCCGCGTTCCTGTCCGTCGTCTCGAAGGCGGGCGGCTTCGCCGGGCTGACCCTCGTGCTGACCGCCGGCTTCTGGCCGTACGGCCACACGTGGGGCCCGCTGATGGGCGTGCTGGCCGCGGCGACCATGACGCTCGGCAACCTCCTCGCGCTCCGCCAGACCGACGCCGTACGGCTGCTGGCGTGGTCCTCGGTGGCGCAGAGCGGCTACATCCTCGCCCCGATGGCCGGGGGAGCGCACGTCCGCCCGCACCAGTGGATGACGGCCACGGCCGCGTACGTCGCCATGTACGCGATCATGAACATCGGCGCGTTCGCGGTCGTCACGGTCGCGGCCCGGCGCGGCATCCGCGACCTGGAGTCCTACCGGGGCCTTGCCCGTGCCAACCCGGGCAGCGGCCTCGCCCTCGCGTTCTTCCTCCTGTGCCTGGCCGGGCTCCCACCGGGCGTCATGGGGCTGCTCGCCAAGGTCGTGGTGTTCCGCGCGGCGGTCGGCGGCGCCGCGACCTGGCTCGCCGTGATCATGGCGGTGAACACCGTCATCGGCCTTTACTACTACCTGACCTGGGCCACGCGGCTCTTCGCCGCCGGAAAGGCCCGGCGCGTACGGGCCGGCCGCGCGGGCGGCGTCGCGATCGCGGTCGCCCTGGCCGCGGCCGTCGTGGTCTCCGCGGCCCCTGAACTGGTCCTGCACGCGGCCGCGCTCGCCGTCCCCTAACGGGGAACATTTCTCCAGGTCAGCCCGTTGATCCTAGGGGGACAAGGGGAGGTGCCGCAGGTGCGTTTCAACGGTGTCAAGACGGCCGCCCTGCTGGGGGTCATGTCGGCGCTGATCCTCCTCATCGGAGGCGCGCTGGGCGGTCGTGCGGGTCTGACCATCGCGCTGGTCATCGCGGTGGCCACGAACGGCGTCGCGTACTTCTTCAGCGACCGCATCGCCCTGTCCGCGATGCGCGCCCGGCCCGTGAGCGAGGTCGAGCAGCCCGCGATGTACCGCATCGTCCGGGAGCTGTCGACCGGCGCCCGGCATCCCATGCCACGCCTGTACATCTCACCCACGATCGCGCCGAACGCCTTCGCCACCGGCCGCAACCCGCGCAACGCCGCGGTCTGCTGCACGACGGGCATCCTGCAGATCCTCGACGAGCGGGAGCTGCGCGCCGTCCTCGCGCACGAGCTGTCGCACGTCTACAACCGCGACATCCTGATCTCCTCGGTGGCCGGGGCCCTCGCCGCCGTCGTCACCTGGGTGGCCAACCTCGCCTGGCTCATCCCCCTGGGCAACTCCGACGACGAGGACGGCCCCGGCGTGCTCGGCGCGCTGCTGATGATGTTCCTCGGCCCGATCGCGGCCACGATCGTGCAGCTGGCCATCAGCCGCACCCGCGAGTTCCAGGCCGACGCCTCGGGCGCCCAGCTCAGCGGCGACCCGCTCGCCCTGGCCTCCGCCCTCCGCAAGATCGAGGGCGGCACGCGGCGGCTCCCGCTGCCGGAGGACGGCCGCCTGACCGCGGTCAGCCACCTGATGATCGCCAACCCGTTCCGCGGCGAGGGTGTCGTCCGCCTGTTCTCGACCCACCCGCCGACCGCCCAGCGCATCGCCCGCCTCGAGGAGATGGCCGGCTACCGCAGGTGACACGCCTCACGCCGTGCGACCAACGACCCGTCCGCGCAGGACGAGACGCGGTCCACTCCGGCGGCGAGGCGGCCACCGGAGGTCACCTTCACCGCGCATTTCGCCCGGCCCCGGGACGTGATCGCCGAGACCGGCATGGCTACGGCGCCTGTCCGGGGCCGGCCGCCTGGCCTGGGCCCCGGATGGAGCCCAGGCGCGTCATGGCGGCGTTCAGGAACCCTCGCGGACGGGCACCGGCCGGGACCGACGCCCTCGTCAGCGGTAGTTCGTGAACTGGAGGGCGACGTCGAGGTCCTTGCCCTTGAGCAGCGTGATCACCGACTGCAGGTCGTCCTTCTTCTTCGAGCTGACCCGCAGCTCGTCACCCTGGATCTGCGCCCGCACGCCCTTGGGGCCCTCGTCCCGGACGATCTTGCTGATCTTCTTGGCGTCCTCCTGGGAGATGCCCTCCTTGAGCCCGATGGTGAGCTTGTAGAGCTTCCCGGACGCCTTGGGCTCGCCCGCATCGATCGACTTCAGGGAGACGCCGCGCTTGACCAGCTTCTCCTGGAAGACGTCGAGGACGGCGTTGGCGCGCTCCTCGCTGTTGGCCTGGACCTCGATGGTCTCGCCCGACCACCGGATCCCCGCGTCGACGTTACGGAAGTCGAACCGGTTGGCGATCTCCTTGGCGGCCTGGTTCAGAGCGTTGTCCACCTCCTGCCGGTCGAGCTTTGACACGATGTCGAAAGAGCTTTCCGAAGCCACGGTTCATGTCCTCACGGATAACGACGATCTCTCTGGAGAGCCTAGTAAGCGTTCGCCCGCTCCACTGCCACCGACGCCGGTGCCCCGCCGACCGAAACCGATGTCACCCTTGGGCCCAGAGTCCGCTATCCTTCTGAGCGTCGCTACGGCGGCTTACCCGGCGGGTTGCCCGAGTGGCCAATGGGAGCGGACTGTAAATCCGTCGGCTCAGCCTACCCAGGTTCGAATCCTGGACCCGCCACATCAGGTGGAACGGCCCCTGACCAGCAGAGATGCGGTCAGGGGCCGTTCCGTTTCTTGATCGACATATGCAGCCGGATGCCACCGGAAGCAGCCCCCGGCCGGTGGTCGCGGGATATACGCGGGATGGAAATCCGGCCGTTCCCGCAGGTCACCCCAGACGCCAAGGAGGGGCCGCGGGATGATCCCGCAGCCCCTCCAGGGTAAGGAACGATCAGCCGGCCAGCGCCTCCTCGATCCGGCGGTTGGCCATCTCCTCCTGGCCCTCGACGCACTTGGCGTAGACCTTGAGCAGAACATCGACGCTGTGACCGGCCCGCCGCGCAACCTCGGTAGCCGGAACCCCGGAATTGAGCCACAGTGACACCGCCGCGTGTCGAAGGTCGTACGGCCGCCGAGCGACCGGCGATGCGGCCCACTCCGGAGACAGGCCGATGGTCCGCGCCTCGGCCCAGATGCGCCCGTACGAGGTCGAGCCGACGACCTTGCCCCGTTCGCTCTGGAACAGCCGGCCATCCTCCGCCGTCCCGAACTCCGCGAGGTGCGCCCGCAGGATCTCCACCAGGACCGGCGGAATCGGCACCACGCGGACATCCTTCCGCGAACGGTGCTTGAGCTGGCGTTCCTCGTGCGTCGAGCCGCTATCGGTCCACCGGGTGTTGACCTCGGGACGCGACCCGCTCAGCGTGATCTTGCCCCATCCCTGCTCGGGCAGGTGGCAGTCCTGTCGACGGAGCGCCACCGCCTCGGCCGGCCGAAGCGCCGCGTAGTACATGCAGGCGTACAGCGCCATCAGCCGTCGGCCGCCGCCGCGGCTCCCGATGTACGTCACCGCCGCCAGCAGCTCCCGCGCCTGCCCCGGATTGATCACCACCCGAGGGTCGACCGCTTCCGCGACCTTCACCGGCTTCCACCGGACCCGGTCGATCGGGTTGGAGTCGAGTTCTTCGAGCTCCACCGCGTACTGAAGCACGTTGTAGAAGATCGCCCGCTTCCGCGCCACGGTGGCCGCCGCAGCCGGCTTCCCGTCCAACCGCAACGCGAGCGCATCGAGACCGGCCCGCACGACCCGAGCCTCACGGAGGGCGCCCATCGGTAGGGACGCCTGCTCAAGCCAGCGGATCGCCGAGGCGATCTCGGCGGGACGCTCCTTGACCCGATCGGTGGGGGACAGGAGGAAGTGGCGCAGCGCCCGCCACAGCGTTTCGGCGTCCGGCCGACCGGGCCGATCAGCGACGAGCGCCGGGGTCACCGTCGCAAGGGAGTCGGTCAGACCGTCACGCGACTTGGCAGCGGCATGCGGCCATTTCGCGTCCAGGTAGGCCAGCACGAAGGCCAGCCACGTAGCCGCCTGCTTGGCCTCCATCATCGACTCAGGCAGGCCCGTGTCCGTGTCGAAGGCTTCCCCGCGCTTGGCCGCCTGCCGCAGGTCGGACAGGAAGCTTTCAGCGAGCGCCTTGGTCCGCCGCGTACGGGACTTCTGCCGACCGGCGACCACCCAGCGAACCTCGAACGAGGCCGTCTTGCTGGACTTGTTCCGGCGGACGTCCCAGAACTTGACGTCAGTCGACTTCACGCCGCCTCCCGCAGCGTCTCCAGCCAGGAGGCGAACTCACTGCGCCAGATGCGGATCTCGCCGTTGGGCAGCTTGAGGCCGGCGGGAGCGTTGCCGAGTTCGCGCCAGCGGTAGAACGTTCGGCGCGAGACGCCGCCGAGTTCGGCCAGGACCTCGGGAACGGTCATCAGCTCGTCTCGTCTGTTCACATGACCTCCATGAGTTCCGGCAGGGTTCCGCCTGCGCCGGTGGAGTCGAGAGGGGGCAATGGCTTGCCGCTCAGCGCGGCGGATAGGAAGGCTTCGCCAGGGGTGTGGCCTTGGCCGACGTAGTCCCAGTGCGCGATGACGAGGACCTGGTCGTCATCGAAGAGGGGCAGTCGGCCGGTGGTGATGTCGTGTTCGCGCTGGTTGTAGGCCGCGCGTGCTTCGCGGAGTGCGCCGAGGGTGGTGGAGTAGCGGCGGGATTTGGTCGAGAAGTGGCCGCGGAAGCCGAGCATGTGGGCCCAGTCCGCAAGCCGGAGATCGGCCATCTCCGCCAACCCGCCCAGTCGCCGGCACTCGGCGATCAGCCGCCGGGCGTGGTCGCGGATGTTCAGCCGGTCGAGGTCATCGGTCGGGCGGATGCGCCGGTCGAGGGTGCCGACGCATTCGGCGGCTTTGGTGGCGTATTTGGCGATGTAGCCGGCTACGGCTTGGTCGGTGAGTTCCCCGGTCGTGGTGATCGGTCGTACGTCGACCTGCGAGCCCCATGCCAGCGAGCGCGCCGGTACGTCCTCGGCCGCGGGCGTGGTCACTGTGACCGCTTGGGCGGCATGGCGTACCGCGTCGTCGAGGAGCGTCCCGGTCGCCCAGGCGGGCGGGGACGTGGTCGGCCAGGCCCGTCGGGTCCGTCGAGGCGGATGACGGCGTGGAAGTGGACGACGCCGCGCCGCTGGTATTCGGCGACCTTGGCGAACGACACGGCCAGCACGGCCCGCATCTCAGCGAGGGGCAGGCCCGCCGCCTTGGCCAGCCGCCGACGCAGGGCGAGGGTGAAGCGTCGCCATAGTTCGGGGGCGAGGGCGTTGAACAGGACGGAGCCGGTGTAGTCGTAGCAGTCCGGGCAGAGCGGTTCGCCCAGCCGCGGATCGTCGGCCCCGTGCCGGTCGGTGCAGGACTGCGGACGCCCGTGCGGGCAGTCGTCGAGGTCGCGCCGGGGGTGGCACGGCTGGATGACGCCGGCCTTTTCGCGTCGGGTGTGGACAGGCCCGAACGAGGGAGCCGTGAGGGTGACGAACGCCGCCGGATGCTCGGTGACGGTGTCGGGGACGCCCTTTGCCGCCGACCAGGCCCGCGCGGACGAGTTGGTAGGTGTCGGCGCGGTAGACCTCCGCACACGCCGGACACCGCGACGCGCGGCGGGTCTTGCACGCCACCCGCAGCACGCCGTCCGGTTCATGGGCGGTGGAGTAGCGGTGGAGTAGGGCGCCGGTGAGGGGGTCGCGGTAGTCGACCCGCCCGCGCAGGTGGATGGGTTGGGCGCAGCCGCCGGTCCGGCGGATCTGCGCGGCCCAGCGCTGGTAGTCGGGTGAGGTGGCGCGGCGGGCGATGTCGCGGAGGGTGAGCGGGGAGGGGACGGCAGCAGGCAAGATGGAGGGGTCTCCTGTCGTTCTTTGGAGCGGTGGAGGGATGGCCCCCGACGTGGCGGACGACTTGGCGGTTGTGTGGCCACGCCGGGGGCGTCAGAGCCTCAGGCGAACCCGAGGCCCTGGCAGTGCTCGCAGGTCTGGCCCTCGGAGGTCAGGCCGCCGGTGCAGTGGCAGCACGCCCAGTGCTCCACCAGCGGCACCAGCGCCGGACGCTCGTCGTCGAGGTCCGTCACGCGGCTTCCTCGCGCGTCGCCGCTTCGAAGACCGGGGCGTAGCTCATGAGCGCTTCGTGAGCTTCCCTGCGCCGGGCGGGGATGTGGACGGCCGTGTAGGTGATCCGGCCGAAGGTCTTGGTCACGGTGTAGTGGCCGCCGTCGTCCCGCTCGTCGACCGGGAGGGCGTCGAGGAGCGCGGCGATCCGGTCGACCTCGGTCGCCTGGTGCTCGTCGGTGCCGCGGGCGTAGTAGCTGACATCCCACCCGTAGGGGTTGACCGGAACGCCGGGGTTGGCTTCCAGGAAGTCAGCCAGGGCGCGCAGGCCCTTGATGGTCTGGTGACGGGCGAACAGGTCACCGGGAACGATCGGTTGTGCGGTCATGACGTGGGTTCCCTTTCTTCAGGCGGTGCGGATTTGGCGGAGTAGGTCAGAGGCGAGTTGGTTGGATACGCCGAGGCGGGCGCGGAGGGCGTCGCGGGTGATGGGGCGTCCGTGGCGTTGTTCGTGTTCGGTGGCGACGCGGCGGGCGAAGGTGAGCAGTTCGGCCGCCGGACCACCCGCCGAGGCAGCCTCGTCCCGGCGCTCGTCCTGTTTCGGCGCGTCGTCCTGGTCGTCCCGGACGAGGACGAGGTCCGAGGACGGCCGTCCGAACGACGGCGGCACCGGGGACGAGTCGACAGCGCCCATCGCCGACGAGGACGAGGGAGCCTCGGCCGGGCGTCGACCGGTGGAGCGTCGTTCGAGCATCGAGACCGCGACCAGGAAGGCGCCTGCCGGGGTTGCTGCGGTGAGCCAGCCCCAGGGGGTGGGTTCGGCTTGGGCGAGGTTGGCGGCCAAGGAGAGCACCACCCCGCCGGCCAGGACCAGCGACGGCCAGGAGATCGGGCCGGTACGTCGACCCGTGCGCCGGTCCCGCTGGCGTTCGCGGGCGGCCATGACGCAGGTCAGGTCGATGCAGACGGCGATGGCCCAGGCCATCCAGCCGTGTTGTCCGTGCTGGCGGGCGGTGTCGTCAAAGCCCTCGGCCTGGAGCCGACGCACGAGATCACCGTCGAACACGCCGAACCACCCGAGGAGATCGCCGACGCGCTGGGACTCCCGCCCGGCGAGGTGAACTGCCTCGTCCGGCGGCGCCGGCTACTGGCCAGCGGCATCCCGGTCGTCCTCAACGCCTCATGGTTCCCGCTGTCAATCGCGGACGGTACCGTCCTGGAGAAGCCAGGCCCGGTCATCGTCGGCGGAGTCAAGTCCGCGCTCGCCGACCTGGGATACAAGCAGACCCGCGCCAGTGAGCGGATTCGCGACCGCCTGCCCGACGAGGCCGAGGCGAACGCCTTGGCGATCAGCCCCGAACGTACGGTGTTGGACATCTTCCACGTGGGACGCACCGCGGACGGGACCGCCGTGGAGGTCACCACCACGGTCACGCCGGCGCATTACCTGATCATCGAGACTGACTTTCCGCTCGCCTAGCCAGCTGAAGGAGAACCGACGCGTGATCACCGAACGCGTGCGCAAGCACGCCGAACACCTGGCCGGCGCGAGCGAGCTGCCCGCGTTCGTCTACGACCTGGACGCGCTTGCCTCCGACGCCGCCGGCATCAGGCAGGCACTGACCGTCCCCGGCGCACCGGAGATCTTCTACGCCGCCAAGGCCAACCCCGACGCCCCCATCCTGCGGACCATCGCCCCGCACGTCGACGGGATCGAGGTCGCCTCAGGCGGCGAACTCCAACACATTCGCCAGATCCTCCCCGACGCCCGGCTTGCCTTCGGCGGACCCGGCAAGACCGACGACGAACTCAGGCTCGCCCTGGAACTGGGCGTCGAGCGCATCCACGTCGAGTCCCCGCACGAACTGTCCCGCCTCGCCGCCCTGGCGCGCGAGCATGACCGCCAGGTCGACATCCTCCTTCGGGTGAACCTGGCAGGGGACCGGACCGGCGTCGCCCTGGCGATGTCCGGCCCGTTCGGCATGGACCCCGACCTCATCGAGGACTGCCGCGACACCCTCACCGACAACCCGCACGTCCGCCTACGCGGCATTCACGCGCACTTGGCGTCCGGGCTGGACGCCGAGGCGATGGTCAACCAGTCCCGGGAAATCCTGGAGTGGGCACGGCCCTGGCTCGCCAAGGCCGACGTCACCGACCCGGAAATCAACCTCGGCGGCGGCATGGCCGTCGACTACGCCGACCCCGCCCACCGCTTCGACTGGACCGGCTACGCCCGCCAGGTCGCAGCACTGGCCCAGCCGGGGGAGAAGCTTCGGATCGAGCCAGGACGCGCCGTCAGCGTCTACGCCGGTTGGTACGTCACCGAGGTCCTGGACGTCAAGAAGGCCCACGGCCAGTGGTACGCGGTACTGCGCGGCGGGACCATGCACATCCGAACCCCCGTGACCAAGCAGCACAACCACCCGTTCGTCGTACTGCCCCGAGGGGGCAGCGGCCCCGCCGTCGACGACCAGCCCGTCACCCTCGTCGGGCAACTCTGCACACCCAAGGACGTGTTCGCCCGCCAGGTCCCGACCGACCACCTTGCCATCGGCGATCTCGTGGCGTTCTCCATGGCCGGCGCCTACGCCTGGAACATCTCCCACCACGACTTCCTGATGCACCCCAAGCCAGGCCACCACTACCTCAGCGACGACTAGGGCCTGTCCGGGGGCTGCAGCAGGTATACGTCCCCGGCCCGCCTGTGAGCGGTTCTGTGCCGGATCGGGGATGACGTGCCGTGTGCTGTGCAGGGCCGGGCTCTTGCGGAGGTCGTCGTTGTCGCGTCAGGCTGGTCGGATGGGGAGTCACGTGACGGGAAAGGCGGCCTGGGCGCTGGTGTGGTCGCTTTGGTGCGTGCTGGCGGCGGCCGTGCCGTTGGGGATCTCGCTGCTGTCGCTGAGGCTCGAACAGTACGCGTGGCGTGCGAACGAGCACGGTCTGACCCTCGTCCTCGTGTTCGCGGGCCTGATGTTCTACCTCGCCATGGCGATGGTGTACCTGTTCGTCAGAGACTGCTGGATGGAGGACCAGACTGGCACAGCGCGCTGGGTGGTCTTCTGGGCCGGTGTCGTTGTCGTCGTCGCTTGCTCGTTCACGGCCGGCGTACTCGGTGACCGGGAGGTCGAGCAGCGGATCCTGCATGATCGCGGGGTGACGTCCACGGGTGTGGTCACCGGGATCAAGACTTCCACCAGCGACAGCGGGGCTCCCGAGCAGGTCGGGGTCTACGTCCGGCTGAACGACGGCAGGTCGTTCTCCGTCGACGGCGAACCCCGCGTCGGCAGCACCGTGCAGGTCACCACCGACCCCCAGGACAAGGTCCGTCCTCAGCTCGGCCCGCGGCCGGCTGCGCCTGCGGAGCAGGTCCTAAAAGCGCTCCTCGCCGTGCTGGCCGTCGGTCACCTCATGGCGGCGAGCATCACGTGTGGACCGCTGTCCGGAACAGCCCGTTCGCGCCGAAGGCACCCCGCCGGCGGGCGGGTTGGGGAGCCTTCGCCGCAACCGTAGGACTGCCTCGAACCTGGCCAGGCGGGTCCTGACGGGCCGGCCGAGCGTGTCCGCGGAGCGCGCCGGCTCATGGCGAGGGAGGATCACCGACACGAGGCGGACCTTCGCAATGCGGCGGCCGACGTCGGGTGGGGCGCCTCTGACTCAAGCCATGATCCGCCGGACAGGCCCTAGACCCACCCCGCGGCCAACGACCAGAGCCCCCGAACCACCGACGCACGGCACCGGGGGCTCTGACGTATTCAAGACCGAACGGACAGCCCGCCCGGATGAGAACTTTCTCTACGTCTTCAAGGGCGCCCCGCTACGCGGGCCGCCGGCGGCCGACCGGCCCTCGGGCCGGGCGTGCGGCCTCTGCGGGCCGATCCCGGCCCGAACCGGCCGGCCGCCCAGTCCCAAATAGTTACGCTTGTAGCACATCGAACAGCTCTACCCTCGATGGGATCGACCTGGCTCCGGTGCCACCGGTATGAGACGCAGAACGACCTACACTGACGGCAAGCGACTAATAAAGGGAGCCTGCAAGGCAATGGCGAAGGTAACGAGCGCGCCCGACGATGATGATGATCGCGACGAGGCAGTTGTCCACCACTCCATCGGTAACCTCTCGGTGGGCGGTGACTTCTACCAGAACTACGTCTGGAGCCCCGCACCGCAACCAAAGGTCGACGAGCAGCGAGTCAACTTCTTCTTCAGCTTCCTCAACCAAGCATTGAAACAGGCCGAAACCACGTTTCGACTGAGCGTGATCTTCATGTCCGCCGGTGCGGTGATCCTCCTCGTAGGCGGCGCCCTAGCCCTCGCCGATCAGCACTCCAACTACTTGCCCGCGTTAACAAGCTTGAGTGGTCTACTGATCACTTCATGCGGCGGCGCTTTCGCTATCCACTCGAACAGGGCGCGCAAGCACTTGACCGAACAAGCAAACCGTCTGCGAGACGAGATGCGCAGCGACGTGCTTCATGAGCAGACGCTTGCACTGATTGACCGTGTCGCCGACGCCAACTTGCAAGACCGGCTGAAGTCCCTCGCTGCTATGCGGTTGCTCGGTTTGGACCCCGATGCAGGCGTGACCATCAACCGGCTGATGCCTGGCGACGAGCAAGCCTCCCGAGAGATTGAGCCGTGAGAGACGCAACCTCGGCACTCATAGATGCACAGGTCGTGACGATCGCCGTGGGTGGTTGGGCGTTGCACGGGGCCGGGGCGATCGGCTGACGCGCTGCTTCCGGTCCTCGGGCCGTAGCCGGCCCTGCGGTCCGGGTCAGCTTGTCCTCTATCTCCGGTGGTCCTCGCCTCACTTGAGCGATGCCGACCAGATACGTCTCCTCTCATCGATAGGAGGTGCTTCTGGGTCGCGGACAGGCTGTTCGCCCATGCCGAGCGCATCGGCGCCTTGGCCGCCGAGCTTGACCGGATGGATGGACAACCAGGCGCAAGCAGGCTGCAAGTCGTTGGGATATATGAGCATCCGGACGGCGAGGAAGAAGAGGACACCAACCCGGTTGAGGGTCTCGAGAAGGTTGGGGGACAGCACCAGTTGCTGGGCTGGCATCTTGACGCCAGGACGCTGGAGTTCCTCCGGTTGACGCGCGCGGAACTGGATATCGACGAGTACGCCTATTGATGACGTCCACCCCGTCTAGGACTGACCTACAGCCACGCTCCCACACCCGCGCGAAGCCGTCTGTCACATCGTCTCACGGGTCCGCGTCGGAAAGCACTCCGGACAGGGGCTAGCCGGCCGCGTGCGCGGTGGCCACCTTGCTAACGCCCGCGCTAACAACCACCTTGGATGTCCCCGGACGGGCGTGGACACCCGAGAGCACGACAACGCAGGTCGGTAGTCAGATCTGGACGGCTGCGGACGTGCTTAGCATGACTCGTAATGAAGAGTGCACCCGAAAGCATGAGCAGCGCGCGCAGGAGATGCGCGGGATGGCGTCCGTTTCCCCCTGCCCCGACGGTAGCCCTCCGCTAGTCGGGGCCTCCAAGGCCGTCGGGGCGCCTCGGCGGCTCAGCCTTCTGATTCGGCAGGAGGCGTACGGCCTTCATTGTTGGAACTTCTGCGGCTTTCAATCGCGTCATTCCAAGCCTTCACCACTTGATCCGTTAGGTCTTTCTGTCCGAACCCTTCCTCTTTATAGCCAGACTTGATTCTCTCAATTGCCTTCTCGGCGGAATCTCGACCGTATCCAAACATGTCGGCCCTGATTGCCGTCATAAGATAGGTACGAGAGACTATCACTCTTTCATATTGACTCATTCCAGCTTCTGCATCGAAGCGCATGGCGGTCAGCCATTGAAGTGCCCTAGCTTGGAGGATCCGTGCATAACGAACTACCCATTCCGGTGCGACGAGCTCTAGCTCATCGAGCGCAGATGATAGCTTTTCGTGTGCCTCTGCCACAATTTTACCGTACGAAATACTGGTAGAATCGGGTAGATTTCCATAGATCGCACTCGTTACCTCATTAAGGCATTGCAGGAATTTGAGATATGCATCTCTTTTTTCTGCTCTTAGTGTATCGCCCTCATTGTGTGAGCGTTGAATACTAAGAACCTTCAACTGGTTCCTTTGTTGTGTGTATGCAGTCAAAGAGGTCGCCACTAGGCCCGCCAGCCCTACGACGCCAGTTGTTGTGGGTGCAAGCCAGTCCCAAGTCATCCCGCCATGATGGCCGAACGAGATCGCAGAAGTAAGAGGAACCCTTAGCCCTGCCCATCTCGTCAGTCGCCGTTCCACCCTCTACGGGGGTGGGGCCGACGGTTCTGCTCGGCTCGGCGGCGACGTCCGACGCCAAGCCCGGCTGCTGACACTCGGCGCACGCGTCCGACATTTCGATCTCGGAGGCACGCGGGATATACGCGGGATGACGACGATGCCGGGACATAGGTCCGCCGGTGTCTTCCAAGGTCAGAGAGGAAGTTGGGACGAGAACGCCGACCCTCTGTAAATCCGTCGGCTCAGCCTACCCAGGTTCGAATCCTGGACCCGCCACATCAGGTGGGACGGCCCCTGACCAGCAGAGATGCGGTCAGGGGCCGTTTCGCTTTCATGATCCCCGGTTCACCGCGACTCTCTCTTGATCACCGGTCTATCTGGCACGCGTGTGGCACGGCGCGAGTTGTTGGTTCCAGGCGTGCCCACCCCACATCACCCCCGCCGGGTCATCCCTTGTGCCTTCGTCCCACCCCGGAGGGGAAGCGGGCCAGACTCCACGGGCC
Organism: Actinoallomurus soli; assembly: GCF_024055715.1. Taxonomy (GTDB): domain Bacteria; phylum Actinomycetota; class Actinomycetes; order Streptosporangiales; family Streptosporangiaceae; genus Actinoallomurus; species Actinoallomurus soli. The sequence goes on along the minus strand of NZ_JAMXMV010000002.1, from coordinate 2,443 downwards.
GAGGTGGAGCGCCCCACGGACGAACGACCTCGACCCGTGGGGTCTGGTCTGCTGGGCTTGTCCTGGGACGGAGGCAGAGGGGATGACCCGGCTTCCACCCTAGCCAGCGATCATCGTGCGCCGCGTGCGGTCCGACTCCATCCCCGAGCCTGGAGGCCCCCGCCGGAGGCATGTGGTGGCCGCACCCGGTCTTAGCCTCGACCGTCCGGATCGGACGGCCATTCCTCCATAGCGGTGACGATCTCAGCCAGGCGGGTTTCGAAGAGCGCAGTCTCGACATCGCCGCTTCTGAACGCTCGCCAAAGGTCAATGAGTCGCTCTTCCCACTCGCCAAACTCAATGACCTTGTTGGCCAGCGTGAGACCGTCTAGGGACGGCTTTCCAACCTCCAGCATCCATCGAGTTGCAGCCGCGTCGGCCGTGATGCCACGACCTGCCAGTTCGACCACCGTGAACGGCACCCTGGGATGAGACGCCACGCCAAGGAACACCCCCAGCGCCACCGAGTTTCGTGGTGGCGACTCCAACGCCTGCCCATCGGTTGGCACGTCCTGCTTCGTCATGCGCCAACCTTCCCGTAGACAGGTCGCACATCCGGTGGCGACCGGCCGATAACCTACATAGCTCCCCGAACAGCGGCCCGAGCCACACCACTAGACAGTGCCCCATGACCTGGTGAGCGGGGTGGCCTGCCAATCGTCGTAGGCGACCCGGAGGGCGAACGAAGTGAAGTTGGCCGGCGGCCCTGCGGCCGTCCCGCGAGAACGGTTCGAAGCTGGTGACGCTGGAGGGAATCCGCGGTTGGGTCTTCGTCTGCTGAGCCGCCCGATCGGCGCGGCCGGAGGGACCGGCGCCCACGCCGCACGCCCGTAGGGCCTGCCGGGCGGGCGGCCTGAGGCGGCGCCGAGCGCCGCCGCCTTGATCCAATACAGCGGGATTCAGCAAAGAACGGTGCTCGCGTCGCCCGCGTTGTGGCCGGTCCGCCGCGACCTCGGTGGCCGGAACGCCGGAGCTGAGTCACAGTGACACCGCCGCGTCGAAGGTCGTACGGCGGCCGAGCGACCGGGGAGGCGGCCCACTCCGGAGACGGACCGATGGCCCGCGCCTCGGCCCAGACACGCCAGTACGAGGTCGAGCAGACGACCTGCCCGTTCGCTCTGGAACAGCCGGCCATCCTCTGCCGTCGCGAACCGCGATGTGCGCCCGAAGGATCTCCCCCAGGATCGGTGGAATCGGCACAACACCGTCGGCAGCCGCCAGCCGAGCCGAGACGGGCGGACCAGACCGAGGCACGGAGCATTCTCGATCTTCACCCGCCGCGAGTCCAGGGGCGGACCTTGCCGAAGGTGCCCTCTTCGTACGAGCACGGCACGAGCGCGTGAAGGGATCTGCGTTCGGCCTACCTCAACTCGGAGCAGCGACCGGCGACGCGTCCAGAACCGCCTCTGCCGTTGCGATGAACTTGACCAAGGCCGCATGCACATCGTGGTACGCCGAAGCGCATGCCTCCTCGAATGGTTCTTGGGACTTTCCCTGCCCATGAACTGCGATCAGTACCTCGACGTGGACAAGCCAGTCGCTGGTCCGGTCCAGCAGTGTCTTCGCAGCCGTCCCCACTGGCTTCGGGCCTTCCATCGCGACGACCGCCCACCGTGCTCGCAAGGGCTCGCGCAGCGCCTGGGCTTCCTGCATGAAGGTCGACGCGCCTTCGATCAAGCGCCCTGGATCGTTCATCACTGCACTACGAGCCCGTTCCGCCCGATCATGAACGGCATGGACGGTGTCCAAGAAGGCCGCGTAAGCATCCCTGCGAGTTTCCCGTCGCCAGCGCGCGTGATCAACGCGAGCCTGGGCCTGGGCTTGCTCTCGTTGAGCATCAGCGGTCAGCTTTGCTTGGCCCCGCGCCCACCAGGCGGTCAACGTTGCCGTCACTGCCGTCCCGAGCGCTCCGACGCCCGCTCCCAGCAACACACCAAGGCCCTGATCCACCTGGTGATTCTGTCGCATTCCTGCTCGAAGGCGCGAGGGCCTGGCCCCAAGCACCGGCCGGAGAATTTACTACTAGGCGAACAAGAGAAGTTGCCGGGGCCGCCCCCTCCGGCACGGCCGGAGGGGCCGACTCCCACGCCGCACGCCCGTAGGGTGTGCGGCGTGGGCGGCCTGCGGCGGCGCTAGCGCCGCCGGCTTCGTCTGATACAGCGGAATTCGGCGAAGAACAGGCGTGTCGCGTCGGAACGCGTATTCGCGTGCCCACATTCAAGACCAGTCGCTAGGCAAGTTGCCCCTTGCGGAGAATGGTGCAGAGGGCCAGGTGGTCTAGGGCGTGTCCGGTAGATCTTGGCGTTCGGCTGAGGTCGATCTTGTGACGGGCTTTGATGGTGTGTCATGGTCCGGCGACATGAGTTAACCGATGCGGCCTGGCAGCGGATCGAGCCGTTGCTGC